>NZ_JBBOCD010000001.1:0-4800000 GCF_038002245.1 Paenibacillus sp. FSL R7-0128
ATTTCTAACACGCAGATTCGTTTCGGATTCAGTTTTCAGGAATCAATTTCCTGTGCGGATTTACATGGCTACCATTAATTTGGAGAGATACCCAAGTGGCTATAAGGGGACCCTCTGCTAAGGGGTTAGACTGCGTAAGCGGTGCGAGGGTTCGAATCCCTCTCTCTCCGCCATTATAAATCCAATACTTGTAGTGTGGCGGCGTAGCTCAGCTGGCTAGAGCGTACGGTTCATACCCGTGAGGTCGGGGGTTCGATCCCCTCTGCCGCTACCATACATACCCGGAGGCTTAGCTCAGCTGGGAGAGCATCTGCCTTACAAGCAGAGGGTCGGGGGTTCGAACCCCTCAGCCTCCACCATTTTTATGTTCGAATTGTATTGCCTTACACCGTGCCGGTGTAGCTCAACTGGTAGAGCAACTGACTTGTAATCAGTAGGTTGGGGGTTCAAGTCCTCTCGCCGGCACCATTTTTAAGAGCAAATTGTGGAACCGTGGTGTAGTTGGCCTAACATGCCTGCCTGTCACGCAGGAGATCGCGGGTTCGAATCCCGTCGGTTCCGCCATTTTCAATGGCATAAGGGATGAGAATTCCCTGGGTTTGTTGAAGCATAGGCATCGTAAGGAATACTTCGCAATCTCGTAACGGAGTGAAGAGTATCCCGCCCTGTTCCGCCATTTTTTTGTTTTTAGGTTTGTTTATGGCTCGGTAGCTCAGTCGGTAGAGCAAAGGACTGAAAATCCTTGTGTCGGGGGTTCGATTCCCTCCCGCGCCACCATCATGGAGGCTTAGCGAAGTGGCCAAACGCATCAGACTGTAAATCTGCTCACGTACGTGTTCGGTGGTTCGAATCCATCAGCCTCCATCCCTTTTTAGGAGCCATTAGCTCAGTTGGTAGAGCACCTGACTTTTAATCAGGGTGTCGAAGGTTCGAGTCCTTCATGGCTCATCTTAAGTCAAACGGTCATCACTTTAGGGTGGTGGCCTTTTTTGTATTTTGATTCATGATACAAGTATGCTCGTAAGCGCAAATTCCGCATTTTACAGCAAAATATGATAAAATAAGCGAAAAAAGCAAAAGTGGTGGAGAATGGTGATGATGGATAGTGAGGGTTTGCGTCAAAAATTGGAGCAACTTACCGGAAAGAGGACCGGAATCAAGCAGCTGGGGAGACAGCATTCCGCTTCACTTTTTGGCATAAGTACGGATAAGGATCAGGAACTGCCGGTCATTCATGAGGGTTATCTCTGGATTCCCCTATATGAGAATGATGGCCGTGTTACAGCAGTGTGGGTGGAGACAGAGGGGCTGTCGTCGCTGGAGCTGGAGCTGGTGAATTATGCCGGACGCAATTTTGCGGTAGCGCTGAAGGCAACCGGGTTCAAGGAAGAAGGGGAGATGGAGGCGCGGCAGCTTAGCGGCTGGCTGAATGCCCAACTGGAGCAGGAGAAGGACGATGCGGAGATCCCGGATGAAATCTCGCTGAAGGGCCGGCTGTTCGGAGATATGATTCCGTTCATGCTGGTAAGCGAGAATGTTCATAATCCGCAGATGACGTATCGCTCCTTAATGAAGCTGCTGCGCAGTTATTTCGAGAATGATGTATTGCTGGTTCCCCTGCAGGATAAGGAATGGTTAATTTTAGCCCGTAAGGAACTCCTCACAGGCGGAGATGATAAAGAGGATGAGGAAGAGAGTGCTGAGGATTTGCTGTCACAGACTTCTATGGGGCTGCATGAACTGATTGCCAGCGAGTGGGTTGGCGTCTTCCATCTGGCCGTCTCTCCAGCCATTATCCCGGTTAAAGGTCTGACAGGAGCAGTCGCCTTGCTGCGGGAGACCATTATTCTTGGCCGTATCTTCCAGGTAGGTGATTATATTCATCTGCCGTGGGAGCTGCACATGGAGCGGCTGGTTAACAGTATTCCGGATGACCGGCGGAGACAGCTGCTGGGCCAGATCGGTGATTACACGGCGGTACTGGCGGATAAGGAAATGCTGCTGACGCTGGAGAGTTTTTTTGAAATGGACTGCAATGTCAGTGAAACCGCCAAGAAGCTGTACATTCACCGCAACACGCTGCTCTACAGGCTGGACAAGATTAAACAGGAGACGGGGGCCGATGTCCGCAGCTTTGGGGATGCCGCTATTGTGAAGCTTGCCATGTTATTGTATAAAGTGACGAAAAGAAAATAGGTTTTTTGTGAACCTTGCAAATAGCCATGAGGCCGGCTCTGGGGTAAGATAAGTGTACAAGAAAGCGTTTGATTTTCTAATCCAATACTAGACTCGAGGGGGAAATACAATGGCAGGCGTACGTTTAGAGCATATTTTCAAAAAATACCCGGGTTCCGATAAAGCAACAGTAATCGATATCAATCTTGATATTAAAGATAAGGAATTCCTCGTACTGGTTGGTCCTTCCGGTTGCGGTAAATCCACAACCCTGCGTATGATCGCTGGTCTGGAAGAAATCTCTGAAGGTAAAATGTACATTGGTGACCGTGTAGTGAATGACGTTGCTCCTAAAGACCGTGATATCGCGATGGTATTCCAATCCTACGCCTTGTACCCGCACATGAGTGTATATCAGAACATGGCTTTCGGTCTGAAATTGCGCAAAGTGAAGAAAGAAGAAATCGACAAGAAAGTGCGCGAAGCAGCGAAAATCCTGGATATCGAGCACTTGCTGGAACGCAAACCTAAGGCACTGTCCGGTGGTCAACGTCAACGTGTCGCTCTCGGCCGCGCAATCGTCCGTGATCCACAAGTCTTCTTGATGGATGAGCCTCTTTCCAACTTGGATGCTAAACTTCGTGGTCAAATGCGTGCTGAAATCACTAAGCTGGTGAAACGCCTTGAAACTACTTGTATTTATGTAACGCATGACCAGACAGAAGCAATGACGATGGGTGACCGTATCGTAGTTATGTACGATGGTATCATCCAGCAGGCGGCTTCCCCTGAAGAACTGTACAATGAGCCTACGAACCTGTTCGTAGCCGGATTTATCGGTTCCCCTACCATGAACTTTATCAACGGTACTCTTTCCGAAGTGAACGGCGCTGTCCGTTTCCGTGCAGAGAACCTTGATGTTGAAGTTCCAGGCGGCAAAGCTACAATCCTGCGTAACAAAGGCTTCATCGGTAAAGATGTAATCATGGGCGTTCGTCCAGAAGACATTCATGAAGAGCCAGTGTTCCTGGAAGCTTCTCCTAACACAATCTTCACTTCGATGGTTGATGTTACGGAAAACCTTGGTCATGAAATGCTCCTCTACTTGAGCGGTCTTGGCAATAACACTGTAATTGCACGTGTAGATGGACGTTCCACTACCCGTGAAGGCAGTAAGCCTAGATTGGCCATCGACATGAACAAAGTCCACATCTTCGACAAAGAATCCGAACTTAACGTTCTGCTGGGATAAGATCTCTGCAGGGTGAACATAGTTTATAATGAAGAAAGCCGCCTGGTTAGGCGGCTTTTTCTTGTAATGATCATGGTGGAATGGAACGATAACCGCTGGGGTTAAGATTGCATTCACTGGCATAATCCATTAAGATAGCAGGAGAATTACCTGTAGCTGGAATGGATAAAGATGTAACCGGTATGCGGGGAAGCGGCATAAGCCGCGGGTGACGAAAGGACGGACACATATATGGCTAAGAAGGTAAAAGTATCGGAATTGGTGCAGCATTTTCAATTAGAGGTAGTATCCGGACATGAAGGTCTGAAAAGACCGATCACAGTGGATGATTTGAACCGTCCCGGGCTGGAAATGGCCGGTTATTTCGAATATTATCCGGAAGAACGTGTGCAGCTACTAGGCAAAACAGAGCTGGCTTTCTTCTCTATGCTCTCAGAGGAAGAACGGAAAAGCCGGGTACGCGGTATCTGTAACGACAATACCCCGTGTATCGTCATTACTCGTGCGTTGGATGTACCTCAGGAGCTTGTAGACATCAGTAACGAGAAGGGACTTCCTGTGCTCCGCAGCTCCATGGCGACCACGATTTTCTCAAGCAGACTGACCAGCTTCCTTGAGGGCAGACTGGCACCGACTGCAACAATTCACGGTGTTCTCTGTGATGTGTATGGGGTAGGGATGCTGATTACAGGCACCAGCGGCATTGGTAAAAGTGAAACCGCACTGGAACTCGTTAAACGCGGTCATCGCCTGATTGCCGATGATGCGGTAGAAATCCGCCAGACCTCGGATAATCAGCTTCATGGTACCGCACCGGAATTAATCCGTCACTTGCTGGAGATCCGCGGTGTCGGGATTATTAATGTTATGACGCTCTTTGGAGCAGGCGCTATCCGTAATCACAAGCGGATTACTCTGGTGGTCAGACTGGAAGCCTGGCAGCAGGACAAGCAGTATGACCGACTGGGACTGGATGAGGAGACGACACGGATTATTGATACCGATGTGCCGCTGGTTACCATCCCTGTCCGTCCGGGACGTAACCTCGCTGTCATTATCGAGGTGGCTGCGATGAATTACCGGCTCAAGCAAATGGGCTTTAATGCCGCGCTGCAATTTACGAATAAACTTACCGCCACCATCTCAGAAGATATGGATGATCTCGATTAGGAGTGTGAGAGCATGTTTTATTCACTAGCGATTGACCCGATTGTCTTCTCGATTGGATCACTGCCGGTTCACTGGTATGGCCTGATTCTGGGTCTTGGTGCGCTTACCGGGCTTTTCCTATGTATTCAAGAAGGCAAACGCTTCAACATTCCTCAGGAGTTCTTCATGGATATGTTGCTGTTGGGCTTGCCATCGGCTATTATTGGGGCGCGGCTATACTTCGTAGCCTTCAAGTGGGAAGACTATAAGGATAACCTGCTCGATATCTTCAAGGTCTGGAATGGCGGTATTGCGATTTATGGCGCCCTGATCGGCGCGATTATCTGCGGGATTATTTATTTCCGCTATAAAGGCTATCCGTTCTGGCGCATCGTGGATATCTGTGCTCCCGGACTGCTTGCAGGCCAGATGATCGGACGGTGGGGTAATTTCATCAACCAGGAAGCCTATGGCGGTGTGGTAGAGGAATCGTTCCTGCGGGATAAGCTGCATTTGCCGGACTTTATCGTTAATCAAATGTACATAGGGGATGCTTTTCACCATCCGACCTTCCTGTACGAATCACTCTGGAGTCTGCTGGGCATTCTGCTCCTCATGGTGCTGCGCCGCCAGAAGTTCGTCCGTGCCGGAGAAATCTTCATGTCCTACTTCATCTGGTACTCCATCGGCCGCTTCTTCATTGAAGCTCTGCGTACGGACAGTCTTGCCTTTGACGGCAGCAGCGGTGTGGCAGCCTTCATTAACGGGCTGTGGAGTCCAATGAAGTGGATGGGTTTCGAGCAAGGCTATCTTGACCCGGCTTACGGGAATATCCGTATCTCTCAGCTGCTCGCGCTGCTCATTATTGTGGCCGCCATTGCACTGATTATTGTACGGCGGGTAAGCGGACAGCCGAAGGCTCATTACCTGGACCCGATCATTAGCACCAAACCGGCAGCAGCGGATGCGGTAGTTCCAGAGAGTGCTGTGAATACGCCTCAGAAGCCTTCTCAGCCAGTTCAGCCGGTGGAAGATCCCTCTAAAGATAAGGAAACAAAGGAGTAATACAATCAATGATAGAATGCGTGTTATTTGATCTGGACGGAACGATTGTGAATACGAATGAGCTGATCATCAATTCGTTCATGCATGCGCTGAAGGAGAATAACCTGCCGGCGCTTACCCGGGAACAGATGATTCCGCATATGGGAACTACGCTGCATCACCAGCTAAGCGCGTTCTCGGGCCTGGAGGATATCGGCGTGCTGGAACGGTCCTACCGTTCTTACAACAATGCACATCATGACGAGTTGGTTCATGCTTTTCCCCATGTGAACGAGACGATGGAAGAACTGCTGCGCCGGGGAATCCGCATGGGGGTAGTAACCACGAAGATCCGGCCTTCCACACTCAGAACACTGGAGAAATTCGATCTGCTGAAATATATGGAGACGATTGTTACGGTGAATGATGTGACTCATCCGAAGCCGCATCCGGAGCCGGTGCTCACGGCAGTGGCCAATCTGGGTGTTGATCCAGCCAAGACACTGATGGTGGGGGATAGTGCTGTCGATATTCAGTCTGCCAAGGCAGCAGGTGTGCGTGTAGCAGGAGTGGCCTGGTCGCTTAAGGGTGAGGCTGTGCTGCGCACCTATGAACCGGATTACATCATCCAGGAGATGAAGGACTTGTACTCAATTGTGGAGCAGGAGACTATGCAGCCGTGAGAAAGATAACCCGTTATCCCGTGGAGGGGCATAATTCGCTCTGGCATATTTATCGCACGGTCAGCCCGTGGAAGGGTGTGCGCAACTTTATTTTTATCCAGATTGCCCGTTATTGCCCGATTTTGCCGCTCAAGAACTGGATTTACCGCCGGGTGCTCGGGATGAAGATAGGTAAGCATACTGCGTTTGGACTTATGGCGATGGTGGATGTATTTTTTCCGGAGAAGATCTCTATCGGGGAGAACACGGTTATCGGCTATAACACTACGATCCTGGCTCATGAGTATCTCATCAAGGAGTATCGGCTGGGTGAAGTTATGATCGGCGAGAATGTAATGATTGGGGCTAACACGACTATTCTCCCTGGGGTTACGATTGGGGATGGGGCTACGGTTGCGGCGGGATCGGTGGTTCACAAAGATGTTGCTGCCGGTTCGTTCGTCGGGGGGAATCCGCTCCGCGAGCTGCGTAAACAGGAGGAATCATAATGGCTCAAAAGGAAAGAATTCCACAGCTTGATATTTTTCGGGCAATCGCTATTTTTGCGGTGATCGCCATTCATGCCACTTCACGCACGTTGGCTGAGACACTGGGCACTTCCATGTTCCCTCCGTTTCTGTTTATTAACAAGTTCAGCCAGTTTGCGGTGCCTTCCTTTATATTCTTAAGCGGGTTCGTCCTGTTCTACAATTATATTGACCGTCCGCTGGGCGGGAAGGTACTGGCCAAATTCTACAGCCGCAGACTGATCTATATTATTGTGCCTTATCTTGTGTTTACGGTGCTGTATTTTGGACTGAAAATGACGGCCGGTCATACCTGGGGGATGCCTCTTCAGGAGATGGGCGGGAAGTTCTTCAAGTATCTATGGACGGGTACGGCGTATACACATCTCTACTATATCATCATCATTATCCAGTTCTATCTGCTGTTCCCGCTGATACTCTGGTGTCTGCAGAAAGTCCGGCATCTCGCGGCCTGGGCACCAGTAATCGGGCTTGCGTTACAGTGGGGCTTCGTGCTGCTTAACAAATATATGGTGAACCACGGGTATTGGAAGCTGTCCAAGGGTAGTCTGGCCATTACGTATTTCTCGTATTTCCTGTTAGGTGCGGCGATTGCGATCTACTACAGCTCCTTGAAAAAGTGGCTGGTTCCCTCCCGCGAAGGCTGGCGTTCCGGTAAAGGGACAAGCTGGGTGGTACTATGGCTCTTATGGGCGGCTGCCGGAGCTTACCATGTGGTCTTGTGGTATAACAACTATACGAAGAAAACAGTAATCAACAGTCTATGGTACGAAGGGTTCTCGAACCTGCATGCCTTGCTCTCTTGTCTGGTACTGTTCCAGCTGTCCTTCCTGCTGTACGGGGCAGGACGCAGCTTGCTGAGCAGACTGCTGCTCTCGGCCGGGGCGTGCTCCTTCGGTATCTATCTGCTCCATCCGCTGTTGCTGTTCATGTACCGGAAGCTGCCGTTCCACGGCGGATCGCTGGCCTATACGGCGGCAATAGCGGGCGGCTGGCTGGTGGCCCTCCTGGGCTCCTGGCTAGTGGTTGCGCTTGCCTTCCGTTATGTGAAGCCGGCCTGGATGGTGTTCGGCTCTGCACCGCAGAAGCCGGCAGCAGCGCCAAAGGCGACAGTGTAGACTTAGGCTTAGTTCATATATTGAAAGCGCCGGCTGGCCGCATCTGCGGCTGTCCGGCGCTTTGCTGTAATCAGGCGGTTCTGGAAAGCACGTTAGCCGGGCTGTTCCCCCGCCTGCTCGCGCTGGAAGTCGGCGATAGCCTGATACTGATCCTCCAGACTGCGAGATACCGAGATGAAGATGGGCAGCAGCTGTTTGTAGGCTTTGGCGTGGGCAGTAACCGGCTCATGCCGGTGAGTGGAGCCAATCATGCTGAAGACAGCATCCAAGGAATCGATCCGCCCGATGGCGTATAATCCCAGTACAACAGCGCCGAGGCAAGAGCTCTCGAAGCTCTCAGGGACGACTACCTCCTGATCGAAAATATCCGCCATCATCTGCCGCCAGAGCGCCGAACGGGCGAAGCCGCCGGTAGCCAGGATTCTAACGGGCTCGCCGATACATTCCTCCATGGCCAGCAATACGGTGTACATATTGAAGATGACACCTTCCAGCACCGCACGGATCATATGCTCCTTACGGTGATTCATGCTTAACCCGAAGAAGGAGCCGCGGGCATCAGGATTCCACAGCGGTGCGCGTTCTCCGGTCAGATACGGATGGAAGAGCAGTCCGTTGCTGCCGGGCGGCACCTGCTCGGCGATCCGGGTTAATACTTCGTAGGGATCAATGCCCAGGCGCTTCGCCGTCTCTACTTCAGAAGCGGCGAACTCATCACGCACCCAGCGGAAGAGCATCCCACCGTTATTCACGGGGCCGCCAATCACCCAATGCTTGTCTGTCAGGGCGTAGCAGAAGATCCGTCCTTTGGGGTCGGTCAGCGGATGGTCAACTACAGTACGGATGGCACCGCTTGTGCCTATCGTTGCAGCGATTACCCCCGGCTCCATTGCTCCTACGCCCAGGTTGGACAGAACGCCGTCACTGGCGCCTACTACAAACGGAGTGTCCGTGAGCAGACCGAGCTTTCCGGTAAGCTCCGGAAGCAGTCCCTGCAGGATATGGGTGGTCGGGATCGGACGGGATAGCCGCTCCGGAGTAACACCGGCAATCCGGAGCGCCTCCTCGTCCCAGTCGAGCTTCTCCAGATTGAACATGCCGGTGGCAGAGGCGATGGAATGGTCAATCACATATTCTCCGAACAACCGGAAGAAAATATATTCTTTGATGGAGATGAACTTGTAGGTCTGCCGGAACAGCTCGGGCTGCTCCTCGCCTAGCCACATCAGCTTGGTGATTGGAGACATAGGGTGTATAGGCGTTCCTGTCCGCAGGTAGAGCTCATGTCCATTCAATTCATCCTTCAACCGCCGGGCATAGCGGCTGCTCCGGTTATCAGCCCAGGTGATACAGGCGGTCAGTGGCTTACCCGCAGGATCTACAGCGATGACGCTATGCATAGCGGAGCTGAACGAGACCAGCAGAATGGATTCAGGTGTTGCAAGGCTCTCCTGCATGACCGCTGCTATGGTATGAATCACGGCTTCCAGAATCTGCTCCGGGTCTTGTTCTGCAACAGAGGGGGAGGGCTGATGCAGTGGATAGCCCTGATTGCTCTGAGCGACAATTGTTCCGTTCTTCTCAAAGAGGACAGCCTTCGTGCTGGTGGTTCCAATATCAACGCCAATCATATAGGATGTACTCAAGCCGTCAGTCCTTCTTTCTGCTTCTGAATTAGATACCGGGAATACTTCATGGAGGAAATAAAGTACAATCATATTAACTTATTATATTCGCCGCTTATCCCGGTGGCAAAAGGAACTCTGGAATTCAAGCGAATTGTTGACGCAAAAGGATGGTCCGTGATACGATATTGCCACTACTTTACTTTGCTACCACTTTACCATGATAAAGTATTTGATAATACCCTTTAACATATCCGATGAGGTGAACAATGAAGATGGCCAAACCAAAGGGATTTGAAAAGCCTGCCGGCGTAAGAGATTATCTCCCGCGTGCAGTAACGAAGCTGCGCAAGATCGAGAAGGATGTACTTCACTGTATGAGCCGCTGGGGCTACCGGCAGATGATTACACCTACTCTTGAATATTACGATACTGTCGGTGTAGCCAGCTCTACATCTGATCAGAAGCTGTATAAATTGCTGAATAACCGTGGGCAGGCGCTGGTGCTGCGTTCAGAAATGACGGCACCTGTAGCCCGTGTGGTCTCCTCTCTATTGAAGGATGAGCCGCTGCCGCTGCGTTTGTCCTACCATGCCAACGTCTTCCGGGCCATTGAAGAAGAGGCCGGGCGGGAGGCGGAATTCTTTCAGACCGGTGTAGAGCTTGTCGGTGATGATTCGCCGGAGGCTGACGCGGAGGTAGTCGCGCTGGCAATTGCTTCACTGCAGGCGGCGGGCGTAAAGTCTTTTAAAATAGCAATTGGACATGTGGGCTTCCTCGACGGTCTCTTCCAGGAGGCGGTATCCGGCTTGCCGCAGGCTCAGGAGGAGCTGAAGAGCCATCTGCTCAGCCGCGATTATGTAGCCTTCCGCGAGACGCTGCGGCGTCTTGAGCTATCCACTGCCCAGAAGCAGGAGCTGGACGGACTGCTGCGGCTGCGCGGCGGGAAGGAGATCTGCGGACAGGCGCTGGAGCTGAGCAACCATCCGGTGGCGCGCGCGTCGATCGAGCATCTGTGCAAGGTCTGGGAGGTGCTGGTTGCTTACGGTGTCTCCGAGCATGTGCTGATTGATCTGACGATGATCGGTGATTTCTCTTACTATACAGGCATGACCTTCGAGGGATATGCTTCCGAGCTGGGCTTCCCGGTATGCAGCGGCGGCCGGTATGACAACCTGCTGCAGCAATTCGGGCGTCCGATTCCCTCCACCGGCTTCTCCCTGAAGACCAACCGTATTCTGGATGGAGTCTCCGGGCTGCTGGAAGAGGAAGAACTGCCGATTCTGGTCCAGTACGATGCACTGCGGCGCCAGGAGGGTCTGGCCGAGGCTGCGAGGCTGCGCTCGGAAGGGCATGCTGTGGTTACACGGCTGGCAACAGGCCCGGAGGAGCTGAAGACCGTGAAGCGGCTGGATGCAGATACTATTCAGGCAGAGGGCGAGCTGTACGGTGAGATCTACACGTTCGTGTCGTTTGTCAGCGAGCATGGGTGAGCGGAGCTGCTGCAGGTGGTTTTGAAATGATGAGTACACACGAAACGGGGGCGGGTATTGATGGCACAGATTCTTAAGGTAGCCATGCCGAAAGGCCGGATTTACAATAAAGCGGCAGAGCTGTTCCGCCAGGCGGGACTGCCGATTCCTCCGGACGGAGAAGAGTCGCGCAAGCTGGTGATTTCATTGCCGGAGGCCGGAATGGAGTTCATTCTGGCCAAGCCGGTGGATGTGCCCACTTATGTAGAGTATGGAGTGGCGGATATCGGTATTGTCGGCAAGGATGTGCTGCTGGAGGAGAGCCGCGATGTGTACGAGCTGCTGGATCTCGGGATCGCCCGCTGCCGGATGTCGATTATCGGGCTTCCGAACTGGCAGCCGGGCATTCAGCAGCGGGTAGCTACCAAGTACCCGAACGTGGCTTCGCGGTATTTCCGTGAGCAAGGCCAGCAGGTGGAGGTTGTGAAGCTGAACGGCTCCATCGAGCTGGCACCGCTGATCGGGCTGGCTGACCGGATTGTGGATATGGTAGAGACCGGCCAGACGCTGAAGGATAACGGTCTGGTGGAGATGACGAGCATCTTCGAGATCACCAGCCGCCTGGTGGCGAACCGGGTAAGCTACCGGATGAAGAATGAGGAGATTCAACAGCTGTGCGACCGGCTGCAGGCTGTTATTGCAGAACCGGGGTTGCAGGTAAAATAATATAAGCAAAACTATAAGCTCAAGGGGGAAGCGGCGGTGAAGATCCAGTCCAGTAAGGAATTTAAACTGCAGCGTGAGGTGGAATACGGCACGCCGGAGCAGAACAAGGCCGTACGTGAAATCGTGGCCGATATCAAGCGGGAAGGCGACGCGGCGTTGCTCCGTTATACGGAGCGCTTCGACGGCGCTGTACTGACGCCAGCGCAGCTGCGCGTAACGCCGGAGGAGCTTGAGGCCGCCTACGGCCGGGTAGAGGAGTCCTTCGTGACGGCGATTCGCGCAGCAGCCGTGAATATCCGTGCGTTCCATGCGCGGCAGAAACGCAATTCCTGGATGGATCTGCAGCCGGACGGCACGATCCTCGGCCAGATCATCCGCCCGCTGAAGCGCGTGGGCGTCTATGTTCCCGGCGGCAAGGCGGCCTATCCGTCCTCGGTGCTGATGAACGTGATTCCGGCACAGATCGCCGGGGTGCCGGAGATCGTGATGGTGACGCCGCCTTCGACGGGCGGCTCTGAAGGTATTGATCCTTATATTCTCGTGGCCGCCGCTGAAGCGGGCGTACACGAGATCTACCGCGTAGGCGGCGCGCAGGCCATCGCCGCCCTCGCCTTCGGCACGGAATCGATCGTGCCGGTCGACAAGATCTGCGGGCCAGGGAACATCTACGTGGCCCTGGCCAAGCGCGAGGTCTACGGCGCTGTCGACATCGACAGCATCGCCGGACCGAGCGAGATCGTCGTGCTCGCCGACGATACCGCTGAGGCCGCCTACATCGCGGCCGACCTGCTCTCGCAGGCCGAGCACGACGAGATGGCGTCGGCGATCCTCGTGACGCCGTCGCAGCGTCTCGCGGAGGCGGTGGCTGCCGAGGTTGAGCGGCAGCTGAAGGCATTGCCGCGCGAGCAAATCGCGCGGGCCTCGGTCGAGAACTACGGCGCGATTATCGTCGTAGACTCGCTTGAGGAGGGCATCTCCGTAGTGAACCGGCTGGCGCCGGAGCATCTGGAGATTGTTGTGAACGACCCGATGGGGCTGACCGGCGCAATTGAGAACGCCGGAGCGATCTTCCTCGGGCCGTACAGCTCGGAGCCGGTCGGCGACTACTTCGCCGGACCGAACCATATTATACCGACGAATGGCACAGCGCGGTTCTCCTCGCCTGTAGATGTGGACGACTTCATCAAGAAGTCCAGCCTGATCTATTACAGCAAGGAAGCGCTGCTGCGCGACGGGGCGGCGATTATGGAGCTTGCCCGGCGTGAAGGGCTGGAAGGCCATGCACGCGCCATCGAAATCCGGCTTACGAACGAAGCGAAAGGTGGAGACACAAATGGAGAACAATAACAACGAACTGGCGCTGCGTAAGGCCGGACTTAGCCGTACAACCAATGAAACGGACATCAAGCTAACCTTTGCCGTGGACGGCAGCGGGGTCTCCGAACTGGAGACCGATGTGCCGTTCCTGAATCATATGCTGGATCTGTTCACGAAGCATGGACAGTTTGACCTCTCTGTACAGGCACGGGGAGATATCGAGATCGATGATCACCATACGGTGGAGGATATCGGTATCTGTCTCGGACAGGCTCTGCGTGAAGCACTTGGCGATAAAAAAGGCATCAAGCGGTACGCCAGTGTCTTCGTCCCTATGGATGAGGCGCTTGCCCAGGTAGTGATCGATATCAGTAACCGGCCGCATTTCGAATACCGGGCAGCGTATCCTTCCCAGCAGGTAGGCAGCTTCTCTACAGAGCTGGTACATGAATTCCTGTGGAAGTTCGCACTGGAGGCGAGAATTACGCTGCATGTCATCGTTCATTACGGCTCCAATACCCATCACATGATTGAAGCGATATTCAAGGCGCTGGGACGGGCACTGGATGAGGCGACCCTGGTAGATCCCCGGGTGAAGGGCGTGCCTTCAACGAAGGGAGTGCTGTAGGATGGCCGTTGCAATCGTCGATTACGGCATGGGCAACCTGCACAGTGTCAGCAAGGCCGTAGAGCGGCTGGGGTATACGAGTCTTGTAACCTCGGATGCCGCCGAGATCCTGGCGGCAGACAGTGTCATTCTGCCGGGAGTCGGTGCCTTTGGCGATGCGATGGAGCACTTACGGGAGAGCGGAATGGATGATGTCGTCCGGGCCGCAGCGTCAGCGGGCCAGCCGGTGCTGGGCATCTGCCTCGGAATGCAGCTGCTGCTGCGCAGCAGCGAGGAGCATGGCGAGCATAAGGGGCTGGGGCTTCTGCCCGGCGCAGTGGTGCGCTTCGCCCCCCGGGACGGCTACAAGGTGCCGCATATGGGCTGGAACAGGCTGAGCTTCCGCCAGCCGGAGAGTCCGCTGCTGGCCGGCCTGACGGAGGGGCATGTGTACTTCGTGCACTCCTATCATGCACTCGCGGCGGACAGCGATCTGCTGGCCGTCACAGACTATGGACATCCGGTAACGGCTATTGTGGGCCGCGGCAATGTCTACGGTATGCAGTTCCACCCGGAGAAGAGCGGGGAGCTTGGCGTCAAGCTGCTGGGTAATTTCCTGAGGCTCCAGGCACAGCAGGCTTAGCCTGCCTGAATCACTAATTTGCAATGAAAGCGGGGAGTATTCATGTCTTCTTTTATCCTATATCCGGCGATTGATATCCGGGACGGCAAGTGTGTCCGGCTGCAGCAGGGTGATTATGCCCAAGAGACGATCTATAACGACAGTCCGGTAGAGGTAGCTAAGTCATGGGAAGAGCAGGGCGGGCAGTATATCCATCTGGTGGATCTGGACGGAGCCAAAGCAGGCTGCCCCGTGAATGATGCCATCATTGGAACTATTGCTAAGCATGCGAATGTTCCTGTACAGGTCGGCGGAGGTCTCCGTACTCTTGCCGATGTCGAGAAGCTGCTGGGCCTTGGCGTTAGCCGGGTGATTATCGGAACGGCAGCCATTAATGATCAGGCTTTTACAGAAGCGGTTCTTGCCAAATACGGTGACAAAGTTGCCATCGGCATCGATGCCCGCAACGGCTATGTGGCTACGCACGGCTGGCTTAATACATCTGAGGTCCGCGCGGAAGATCTGGCCAGAGAGCTGGCCGCCAAAGGTGCCGAGACCTTCATCTATACCGATATCTCCCGTGACGGGATGATGCAGGGGCCGAACGTGGAAGGCATTCTCTCTATGGCTAAAGCAAGCGGCCGCAGCGTAATCGCTTCCGGCGGCGTGACCAGCCTTAATGATCTGCAGCGCCTGAACGTACATAGCGGCAGCGGAATCGGCGGGGCGATTGTGGGCAAGGCGCTGTATACCGGCAATATTAATCTGGGTGAAGCGCTGCAGACCCTGGGCCAATCCTCCGGATTGCGGTAAGTCTATACTAAGGAGGGGTCTTGGCATGTTGGCGAAACGGATTATTCCCTGTCTGGATGTGAAGGACGGGCGTGTGGTAAAAGGCGTGAATTTTGTGAATCTGCGCGATGCCGGAGATCCGGTGGAGCTTGCGGCGCTGTACGACCGCGAGGGAGCGGATGAGCTGGTATTCCTCGATATTTCCGCTTCTGTGGAAGGCAGGGCGACCATGATTGAAGTGGTGCGGCAGACGGCGGGTGAGATTGCTATTCCCTTCACGGTGGGCGGGGGCATCTCGACCCCTGATGATATGAAGCGGATTCTGCGTGCCGGAGCGGACAAGATCGGGATTAACACGGCCGCTGTAAATAACCCCAGGCTGATTCTGGAAGGAGCCCGTCACTTCGGCTCCCAGTGCATTGTAGTGGCGATGGATGCCAAATATAATGAGGCTTGGGGCGAATGGGAAGTGTATACGCACGGCGGACGTACGCCCACCGGTATCCGGGCCTTGAACTGGGCCAAGGAAGCGGAGCGGCTGGGGGCCGGCGAGATTCTGCTTACAAGTATGGACGCGGACGGGACCAAGGACGGCTTCGACCTGAAGCTGACGGCGGCAGTAAGTGACCTGCTGAGTATACCTGTGATTGCTTCCGGCGGGGCCGGGAGAATTGAGCATTTCTATGATGTATTTACGGAAGGCCGGGCAGATGCCGGACTTGCGGCAACCATTTTTCACTATAAAGAGATTGCTATTCATGATCTGAAGGCTGATCTGAAGCAAAGAGGAGTAGAGATCCGATGAGCGAGGACAAGAAGGATATCGCACTAAGCCAGCAGGAGGCAGTGTCCGGCATCCGCTGGAATGAATCCGGCCTGCTGCCTGCAGTCATTCAGGATGCGCGCACCCTGGAGGTATTAATGTTCGCCTATATGAATCCTGAGTCGCTGCAGCGCTCACTTGCGAGCGGCCAGACCTGGTTCTGGAGCCGTTCACGCAGCGAGCTGTGGCATAAGGGGGGGACGTCCGGCAATACGCAGGCGATCACCTCGATCCATTACGACTGTGACAGCGATACGCTGCTGGTGAAGGTAGTGCCGGAGGGTCCGGCCTGCCATACCGGGGAGAACAGCTGCTTCTTCCGCGAGATTCCGCTCGATTCACCGGCAACCGTAACTGACACTGCCGGGACTGCCGTGAACGCTGCTGAAGCAGAGAGCGGCCGGTTTGCGGTACTCGGGGAGCTGGAGCGTGTGATTGCCGAGCGTGAGGTGAACCGTCCTGAGGGGGCGTATACGACCTATCTGTTCGACAAGGGCGTGGACAAGATCCTGAAGAAGGTCGGTGAGGAAGCCTCCGAGACGATCATTGCCGCCAAAAACAAAGATAATGCCGAGCTGCGCCTGGAGGTCAGCGATCTGATCTATCACCTACTGGTGCTGCTGCAGGAGCGCAAGCTTCCGCTGGATGAGATTCTGGAAGAGCTGAGCGCCCGCCATGAACGCCCGCGGCGGGATTAGGAGGAACTTTCTGCATGCACATCGATTATCATACCCATCATGAACGCTGTGGACATGCGGTCGGAAAGCTGGAGGAGTATGTGCAGCGGGGCATCGCTCTGGGACTTGAGCAGCTTGGGCTGTCGGATCATCTGCCGCTGATCCATGTCGACCCGGACCACTACTATCCCGAGATGGCTATGCCTCTTGCGGAGCTTCCGCGATATGTGGAGGAATGCCTTACGCTGAAGGAGCGCTACCGGGGCACGATTGAGCTGCGGGTCGGGCTGGAGGCGGATTATATTGAGGGATATGAGGAGCAGATCCGCGAGCTTTTGGCACCCTATCCGTGGGATTATCTAATTGGCTCGGTGCATTTCCTGGGAGAATGGGATATTACCGACCACCGGCAGACCCATGGCTGGGAAGGCCAGGATGTCATGGCGGTATACCGCCGCTATTATGATGCTGTACAGAAGTCGGCGTTAACAGGATTATATGATATTATAGGACATATGGACGTCATCAAAAGGTTCGGTTACGGACCCCGGACGCCGGAGGACCTGGCGGAGGCTAAGAAGCTTGAGCTGGATACGCTGAAGGTCATTGCCCGCAGCGGCATCGCGATGGAGCTGAACGCTTCCGGGCTGTTCAAGCCGTGCGCCGAGATGTTCCCGGCAGAGCATGTGCTTGTTCAGGCGCTTGAGCTGGGCATTCCGCTCACGGTTGGCTCTGATGCGCATGATCCCATGAAGCTGGGAGACGGCTTAACAGAGGCCCGGGACATGCTCTGGCGCACCGGCTTCCGCGAACTGGCCGTCTTTGAAGGACGCCGCCGTACATCTGTTTCGTTCAACGTATAAATTTATAATCCCAGGAGGGTACTATGCATCATCAATTACGGATTTTTTCCGGTTCGTCGAATCCGAAGCTTGCCGCTGATATTGCGGAGCGCCTTGGTGCGCCGCTTGGCCAGATTAAGCTGACCCGTTTCAAAAGCGGCGAGATTTATGTGCATTATGAAGAGAGCATCCGGAACTGCGACGTATTTTTGGTGCAATCCCTGGCTCATCCGATTAACGAGCTGTTTGTAGAGCTGCTGGTCATGATTGATGCCGCCAAGCGCGCATCGGCCAGAACGGTGAACATTATCGTTCCCTATTACGGGTACGCCCGGCAGGAGCGTAAGTCCGCACCACGTGAGCCGATCTCGGCCAAAATGGTCGCCGATGTGCTGACCACCGCCGGTGCAACGCGCGTAATTACGATTGATCTGCATGCCGCAGCCATACAGGGATTCTTCAATATTCCGGTCGATCATCTGACGGCGCTTGATCTGATTAGCGGTTATCTGAAGGTGAAGGGGCTTACCGATCTGGTCGTGGTCTCCCCGGATGCGGGACGAGCGTCCATGGCGGAGAAGCTGGCCAGCCGGCTGGATTCGCCGTTCGCCATCATGATTAAGAAGCGTCCGGCGCATAATGAATCGGTGATTACGCATGTCATTGGTGATGTGGAAGGCAGGACGCCAATCATTATAGAGGATCTTATAGATACCGGAACCACGATCGTCAATGTGGTGGAGGGCCTGAAGGAGCGGGGCGCCCGGAACAGTATCGTCTGTGCTACGCACGGACTGTTCTCCGGGGATGCGCTTGAGCGGATGGATCATCCCAATATCGACGAGATTGTCATTACCGATTCGATTGCCCTGCCGGACGAGCATTCCAGCAGATTCGCAGTGCTCTCGGTAGCTCCCATGCTGGCTGAGGCCACGCGTATTATCATCGAGGGCGGTTCCATAGATAAGCTGTTCAGAGACGCGGGGATTTAACTCCCGCGTCTTTTTTTGAGCTTTTCCCTCCCGTTAGCTCTCTCTCTGAGACTTGAGAATCTCGTTGCCACATGTGGTATACTGTGTGAAGAAGACAGCCGAGACCATAAATGGAAACGAACAGGTAAGGCTAGGGAAGCTGAAACAAGGGAGGTGCCTTGCTTCCATGATAGAGAGAACTTCAGAGAATACCGCGGAGCACAGTAATGTCATTCCGGTCACTCTGGATGCCAATTTTTTCTTTGAAAGAGCCGTTCGGTCGCTGGACCGCTTTCAATATGATAAGGCATTAAGAAATTTTCGCAAAGCTGTTGAATATGAGCCGGATAATCCGGTGAATCATTGCAATATGGCGGGTATATTATCTGAGATGGGCAATTATACCGCATCTAACGAGATTCTTATCCATGTTCTGGAGAAAATCGACCCCGCTATGACAGAATGCCATTTCTACATGGCTAATAACTTCGCCAATATGGAAAGCTTTGAAGAGGCGGAGCGCTCGCTGGTCACTTACTTGGAAGAGGATGCTAACGGCGAGTTCATGACCGAATCCGAAGAGCTGATGGAGCTGCTGCAATATGAGCTGAACCGGCCTGCTCCGCTGGTGCGTATCCGCAGCCGTGAGGGAGTCGTAGAGCATGACCGGGCGCGGAGTCTGCTGGAGGAGGGGAAGTTCCCTCAGGCTGTAGAGCTGCTGGAGGAGATCACTGCGGGTACCCCGGATTTTTTGGCTGCGCATAATAATCTGGCACTAGCTCATTTCTATATGGGCCGGTTCGCCAAGGCGAAGGAATGTCTGAATGAGGTGCTGAAGCAAGACCCCGGCAATCTGCACGCTCTGTGCAATATGGCCATCTTCCTGCAGTATGCAGGAGATAAGGAACAGCTTGAAACGCTGCTCGGTATGCTTGAAGCAACGGTGCCGTTCCATCAGGAGCATGTATTCAAAATGGCTACAACCATGGGTATCCTGGGCCGGCACGCTGCCGCTTACAGCCATTTCCGCCGTCTGCTGAAGGACGAGGAGGTCGCCGGAGACGCCGGGCTGTATCATTACTGTGCCGCGGCGGCAAGCAATAGCGGAAAACATGATGAGGCGCTGCGCTGCTGGAGACAGGCAGCCAAGCTGGACCCTGCTTCCGCTGTCCCGGCGTTCTTCCTGTCCCAGCTCCAGCAGGCCCGGGCAGAAGGACACCCTATGCCTGCTGTCAGCTATAACTATCAGCTGCCCTTCCAGGAGCAGCTGAAGCAGTGGAAGGGCAATACAGGCAGATTCACTGAAGAAGTGCGGAATAATCCGCTGCTGCGCGCCTCGTTCTTCTGGGCGCTGCGCTACGGCGATTCCGCTACGAAGCTTCAGGTGACCGAGGCTCTCCGCTGGATTGAGGACGAGGAGATGTCCGAGGTACTGCGCGGAGTTCTGGAGCAGGAGCCGCTGCAGGAGGACCGCCTGCAGGAGGCGGCATTGTTCAGCCTTCAGCGGCTGATCGGGGAGAACCTGAATGAAGCCGGCGGCTCGCCCGGCGAAGAGCAGGAGCCTGCGGCTGCTCCCGGACCCAAGGGGATGCTGCCCGGAACCGGCGGCTTATCGCCGTCCACTACCCGTATTTGAAGCAATTGCTGTTGTAAGAACACCTACTTGTAAGGAGGCCAATGTAATGTACAAAACGATTGTAATCGGAACAGGCCCGGCCGGGCTGACAGCCGCGATTTATCTGGCGCGTGCGAACCTGAGCCCGCTGGTCATTGAAGGCTTGCAGCCGGGGGGACAACTGACAACGACGACAGAAGTGGAGAACTTTCCAGGCTTCCCTGAAGGGATTCTGGGTCCGGACCTGATGGACAATATGCGCAAGCAGGCGGAACGCTTCGGCGCTGAATTCAAGAATGGCTGGGTGGAGTCGGTGGACTTCTCACAGCGTCCGTTCAAGGTAACAGTGGACGGAATGGGTGTATTGGAAGCGGAGTCGGTTATTATTTCAACCGGGGCCTCTGCAAGATATCTGGGCATTCCGGGCGAGCAGGAGAATGTGGGACGCGGGGTCAGCACCTGTGCGACCTGTGACGGCTTCTTTTTCCGTAATAAAAAGATTGTCGTCGTCGGCGGCGGAGACTCCGCCATGGAGGAAGCCAGCTTCCTGACCCGCTTTGCATCCAGCGTAACGCTGGTTCACCGCCGTCCCGAGCTGCGGGCCTCGAAGATCATGCAGGACCGGGCGCGTGACAACAGCAAGGTAACCTGGGCCTTGAACCGCACACCGGTTGAAGTAACGGTAGGAGAGACCGGAGTGAAGGGCCTTACGGTGCTTAACAATGAGACAGGTCTGACAGAATTGGTGGAGGCAGACGGCGTGTTCGTAGCGATTGGACACACACCGAACACAGCCTTCTTGGGCGGGCAGATCAATACGGATGAGAATGGCTATATTGTGGTCAACCCGGGTACCACCGAGACCAACATCCCGGGTGTATTCGCCTGTGGCGATGTACAGGATACCCGTTACCGTCAAGCGATATCGGCAGCGGGAACCGGTTGTATGGCCGCTATGGATGCCGAGAAGTTCCTGGAAGGCACGATGGTGCACGACTGGAGCGAATCGCTAGACAAATAACGGGTTTACAAGAATTACCCATACAGGTAAAATGTATTTAATTAGATAAGATACCCACTAGGGGAGCCTGAATAGGCTGAGACGGGAAAATTGAATTTCCGGACCCTTGAACCTGATCTGGATCATACCAGCGTAGGAAAGTGGAGTCGGACCTTTTTTGAATACAGTCTTATTTGGCTGTTCCTTTAATAAAGCCGCTCCAGGTGGAGCGGCTTTTTGACTTGCAGGAATCTATAGATTCTTCAGCTCAATCTGCTGCGTGACCTCTTATCTGATGAGTGTACAGAGCGAAGAGGAGGAGATTGAAATGAAAGGAATGGGTAAAAACGAAGAGGTGGATCTTTCGGGATTCCCCGCAAGCCGTAAAGTGTATGTGGAGGGCTCACGCCCGGATATCCGGGTTCCGATGCGGGAGATCAGCCTCAGCAGAACCGAAGGCGTTGCCGGGGAAGAGGAAAATGCTCCGCTGCGTGTCTATGACACAAGCGGTATGTACACGGATGCCGCGGAGGAGATGGACATTCGGAGGGGGCTGCCGCCGCACCGTTCAAGCTGGATCGCGGAGCGTGGCGATTCGGAGGAGTACACCGGAAGAGCCGTCCGGCCGGAGGATAACGGAATCCGCAGAGAAGGGGCTGCCGCAGAAGCTTATCCAGGACTGTGCAGGAATCCGAGGCGGGCCTATGCAGGCGGCAATGTGACCCAGTTGCATTATGCAAGGCAAGGGATCATCACACCGGAAATGGAGTATATTGCGATCCGGGAGAATATCCGGCCGGAGTTCGTTAGGGATGAGGTGGCTGCGGGCCGTGCTATTATTCCGGCCAATATCAATCACCCGGAGAGTGAGCCGATGATTATCGGCCGTAACTTCCTGGTGAAGATCAATGCCAACATCGGAAATTCGGCGGTCACTTCTTCTATTGAAGAGGAGGTGGAGAAGATGCGGTGGGCGACCCGCTGGGGGGCTGATACCATCATGGATCTCTCCACCGGCTCTAAGATCCATACCACCCGGGAGTGGATTATCCGCAATTCTCCTGTGCCGGTCGGGACAGTGCCCATATACCAGGCGCTGGAGAAGGTGAACGGTATAGCTGAGGATTTAACCTGGGAGCTCTATCGCGACACGCTGATTGAGCAGGCGGAGCAGGGGGTGGATTACTTCACCATTCATGCCGGGGTGCTGCGGCGCTATATTCCGCTCACTGCCCGGAGAATGACAGGCATTGTATCCCGGGGCGGATCGATTATGGCTGCCTGGTGCCTGGCCCATCAGCAGGAGAACTTCCTGTACACACACTTCGAAGACATCTGTGAGATTATGAAGACGTATGATGTGGCCTTCTCGCTGGGGGATGGCCTGCGTCCCGGCTCTATCGCTGATGCCAATGACGAAGCTCAGTTCGCCGAGCTGGAGACGCTGGGAGAGCTGACGGCGCTTGCCTGGAAGCACGATGTTCAGGTTATGGTAGAAGGTCCGGGCCATGTGCCAATGCACAAGATCAAGGAGAATATGGACAAGCAGCTTGAGATTTGCCACGAAGCCCCTTTCTACACCCTCGGTCCGCTAACTACGGATATTGCACCCGGCTATGATCACATCACGTCGGCCATCGGGGCAGCGATAATCGGGGGGCTTGGAACGGCAATGCTGTGTTACGTTACACCTAAGGAGCATTTAGGCCTGCCTGACAAGAATGATGTGCGCGAAGGAGTCATTACCTACAAAATTGCTGCACATGCCGCAGACCTCGCCAAGGGACATCCGGGTGCGCAGGACCGGGACAACGCGCTGTCCAAGGCGCGGTTCGAGTTCCGCTGGCGCGACCAGTTTCATCTCTCCCTGGACCCGGAAAGGGCGCAGGCGTATCATGATGAGACCCTGCCTGCGGAGGGGGCAAAGCAGGCGCATTTCTGCTCGATGTGCGGCCCTAAATTCTGCAGCATGCGGATTTCGCATGATATCCGGAATTCCCATAGATGGAGCCAATCACTGTAACTTAGCTGCATGACCTAATCTATATGTAGGTACGTTGTTCATGGCCGAGAGGCCGTGATTACAGCGTAAACGTATTATTCTGAGGCTATCCCCACAAGCTGAATGGCTGGCGGGGATAGTCTTTTTGTAGTTAGTGATTACAATCACAATTCACCTCTGTACCCTATGCTAAGCTGGTGTTGAGAAGAATTCTCATTAGTGAGGTGTGCAAAAGGATGAGCAAAGCGTTGAAGCTGGATGAATCGGTCTTTGAGCTGGTAACCAGGCACCCGGAAATTGTTGAGATCATGGTGGAACTGGGTTTTCGTGATATTGCGAAGCCTGGAATGCTGCAGACTGCAGGACGATTTATGACCCTCTCCAAAGGAATGAAATTAAAGAAAATAGAGCTGGAAACCGTTCGGCTGGCCTTTCAGCAGCATGGTTTCGAGATTATAGAATAGAAGGAGAGATTGTGATGAGCGAACTGATTAATAACCGCGAGGTCGATATTCCGGAACAGACACGCCGCCAGGCTATGCTGAGAGAGATCATCAAGGAGCTGCATGCGGGCAAAAGCGTGGAGGAGGTTAAGGCGCGTTTTGAAGAAGCGGTAGGCGATGTTACGGTGGAGGAAATCTCCGCCATGGAGCACTCTCTGATGACCGAGGAAGGCATTCCGGTAGAGGAAGTACAGCGCCTCTGCTCCGTGCATACGGCAATCTTCAAGGGCTCGATTGAACAGATCCACCGTTCTTCTAAGCCTGAGGAGCAGCCCGGTCATCCCGTGCATACGTTCAAGCTGGAGAACCGGGAGATCGAACGTCTGGTCAACTTCCGGCTGGAGCTGCATGCGGATAAGTTCAAGAAGAACGCCAGCGATGAGATTATCTATAAGCTGCTGGAGGACCTGAGTCTGCTGCTGGATCTCGACAAGCACTACAGCCGCAAGGAGAATCTGCTTTTCCCTTACCTGGAGAAGTACGGCATATACGGTCCTACGAAGGTAATGTGGGGAGTGGATGACGGAATCCGCAATATGATCAAGGAAGCCAAGAAGGCGCTTAGCGCCTATAACGGAGACAGCGGGCAGATTACAGCCGCACTGGAGGAGATCATTAAGGAAGTCAATGAGATGATCTTCAAGGAAGAGAATATTCTGCTCCCGATGGCGCTTGATAAGCTGACTGAGGATGAGTGGGTCAAAATCGCCCGCGAAAGCGATGAAATCGGCTTCTGCCTGACTGCGCCCGACCAGGAATGGATACCGGAACGTGCAGCGGAGCCTGAGGGTGCTGATGTTCCGGCGGAAGAAGGGGAAGGCCTGTCCCCGCAGGGCTTCATCCGGTTCGAGACCGGGCTGCTGTCGCTACACCAGCTCGAGACGCTGATGAATCATCTGCCGGTGGATCTGACCTTTATCGACGAGAACGATGTCGTCCGCTACTTCTCGCATGGCAAGGAACGGATCTTCGCCCGGACGAAGGCCGTTATCGGCCGCACCGTACAGAACTGCCATCCGCCGCAAAGTGTGCATGTTGTTGAGAAGCTGCTGGCTGATTTCAAAGCCGGAGTGAAGGATGCCGAAGATTTCTGGATTAACATCAAGGATAAATTCATCTATATCCGTTATTTCGCCGTGCGGGATGCAGGAGGCCGTTATATGGGGACGCTGGAATTCACCCAGAATATCGCACCGATCCGTGCCCTTGAGGGCCAGAAGCGGATTTTGTCCGAATAGCATTAAGGTATCTGGCACCCTACAATAGAAGAGAATGAACGGACTTTCTTGCCTGCCTGGTGAGAAAGTCTTTTTGTTAACAAATAAGAACTGAAGTCCATTGCCCCGGGTGTATCGCCTTTCCTTGACCGCAGGGGAGGGTTCTATTATAGTGGGTACGTAGGATTAACTATTTTAGCATAGAAAAAGGTGGCTTGTAACATGTCTGAACATATCTACGTTGGCGTGGATTTAGGTGGTACCACGATTAAGGTTGGAATCTGTAATGCCGAGGGAAGCCTGCTGCACACTTACGAAGGTCCGACAGGGACTGCGGATGGCGTCGATGCTGTCATCGATAATATCGAGAAGTATGTACGCCAGATTGTGGAGGACTCTCCGTACTCCTGGGACCAGCTGGCTGGTGTCGGTGCGGGACTGGCCGGATTTACGAATATTCGTGAAGGTATCATCATCCTTGCGCCCAACATAGGATTTAGAGATGTGCCGATCCGCTCCATTCTGGAGGGTCGCCTGAACAAGCCAGTCAAAATAGACAATGATGCCAACGTGGCTGCACTGGGCGAAGCCTGGAGCGGTGCAGGGCGCGGCATAGAGAACTGTGTCTGCTATACGCTCGGTACGGGTGTCGGCGGCGGTATTATCATTAATGGTAAGGTGTATCAGGGATTTGCCGGTCTGGCCGGCGAGCTTGGACATATCTCCGTGGTGCCCGATCTGGAAGCGATCCAGTGCGGCTGCGGGAACATGGGCTGTTTGGAAACCGTTTCCTCAGCGACAGGCATTATCCGTATGGCGAACGATGCTGTAGCACGCGGGGACCGGACCTCCTTGTCCACCGTTGAAAAAATCGCTGCGAAGGAAGTATTCGATGCCGCCAAGGCAGGCGATGAAGCTGCGCTGCGGATTGTGAACCGGGCGGCCTTCTACCTGGGCAAATCAATGGCCTCCGTTGCAGCGGTCCTGAACCCTGAAGTATTCATCGTCGGCGGCGGAGTCTCCAAGGCAGGCGATATTCTGTTCGATGAAGTCCGCCGGGTATTCGCCAAGCTGGCGCCTGCCCCTCTGCAGACCGGTGTTACGATTGTACCTGCAGCGCTTGGCAATGACGCCGGTATTATTGGTGCGGCAGGCCTGCTGCTGCGTTCTTAAAAGACCGGAATTATTCATATACTAATCATAGGGAGGGATGCTGTAATGACCGACCTCGAGCAAACCCTGCCCGCCCATGCCACCCTGATTATCATTACAGGCATGTCGGGTGCGGGCAAGACGATTGCCGTGCAGAGCCTGGAGGATCTGGGGTTCTTCTGCGTGGATAATCTTCCGCCTGTACTAATCCCGAAATTCGCTGAGCTGATTGAGCAGTCCAAGGGTAAAATCGCCAAGGTGGCGCTGGTCATCGACCTTCGGGGGCGGGAATTCTTCACCGCCCTGTCGGAGTCTCTGGCCTACATCAAGGACGAGTCAACGATCGGGTGTGAGATCCTTTTCCTGGACGCCACAGATTCAGTGCTTGTACAGCGTTACAAGGAGAGCCGCAGGCATCATCCGCTTGCTCCGAAGGGCATGCCGCTGGACGGCATCCGCATGGAGCGCCAGATGCTGGAGGAGCTGAAGAATTCAGCTACCCTGTGTCTGGATACCAGCAGCATGAAGCCGGTTCAGCTCAAAGAAAAAATAGTGTCACGCTTCTCCCACCTCGGGAAAAGCACCCTCTCGGTTAACATTACTTCGTTTGGATTCAAGTATGGGATTCCGATTGATGCTGACCTGGTGTTCGACGTCCGCTTCCTGCCTAATCCGCACTATGTGGATCAGCTGCGGCCCAAGACAGGCCAAGACAACGAGGTGTACGACTACGTAATGAAATGGCCTGAAACGCAAGAATTCCTGACCAAGCTGCTGGATATGCTTCAATTCCTTATTCCGCAATACCGCAAGGAAGGCAAATCCCAGATTATTATCGGCATCGGCTGTACGGGCGGCAAACACCGTTCGGTAGCCATCGCCGAATACCTGGGCAAAATGCTGGGGGTTAGCGAGACGGAAGCGGTGGCAGTCAGCCATCGGGACTCCGAACGCGACCGGCATTGATGAGAGAAGGGATGAATAGTGGCTGAAGAACAAGGACAGCGTCCAAAGATCGTCGTGATGGGTGGCGGGACCGGACTCTCGGTGATGCTCCGGGGGCTGAAGGAGAAGCCGCTGGATATCACGGCGATCGTAACTGTCGCAGATGACGGGGGAAGCTCCGGGATTCTGCGCAGTGAGCTGCAGATGCCGCCGCCCGGGGATATCCGCAACGTACTTACGGCTATGGCTGACGTTGAGCCTCTGATGGCACAGATTATGAAGTACCGCTTCAGCAGCGGAGAAGGCTTAGCCGGGCATAGCCTGGGCAATCTGATTCTGGCTGCACTGACTGACATCTCCGGGGACTTCGTTACAGCAGTCCGGGAGCTTAGCCGGCTGTTCGCCGTTCGCGGCCGGGTGCTGCCTGCGGCCGGAGAGGCGGTAATCCTGCACGCCGAGATGGCGGATGGAACGCTGATTACCGGTGAATCCAAAATCCCGGAGGCGGGAGGCGTCATCAAGCGCGTATTTCTGGAGCCGGTGGATGTGGAGCCGCTGCCGGAGGCGCTGGAGGCTATCCGCAACGCAGATGCTATTCTGCTCGGTCCGGGCAGTCTGTATACCAGTATTCTGCCGAATCTGCTGGTGCCGAAGCTGGCAGAAGCCGTGGTAGCTTCCGAGGCCATTAAGATTTTTGTATGCAATGTAATGACCCAGCCGGGTGAGACGGATAATTACACGGTTAATGACCATCTACAGGCCGTATATGACCATATCGGGCTGCATCTGTTCGATTATGTGATCGTCAATGACGGGGAGATCCCGGAGCAGGTGCAGATCAAATACGCCGAGAAGGGTGCCCGTCCGGTACAGCTTGACCGTGAGGCCGTGGACGGCAACGGGTATAAGGTGATTGCTGACAAGCTGGTATTATTTAAAACCTATTTGCGGCATGATACAGATAAGCTCAGTCACCATATTTTCCAGCTGGTGAAGGATTGGATTGACAGAAAGAGTTAAATGAAAGAGGTGAGCCCCTTGTCTTTTGCGGCCCTTACCAAAAAAGAGCTGACGATGGTCGAGAGCCAGCCCTGCTGCGAGAAAGCGGAAATGTCAGCGCTGATCCGAATGAATGGTTCGGTGCAGCTTTCGAGCAAAAAGGTGGTTCTCGACATTTCGACGGAGAACGCCGCGATTGCAAGGCGGGTATATTCTTTGCTTAAGAAATATTACCAGGTCCATATCGAGCTACTCGTGCGTAAAAAAATGCGTTTGAAGAAGAATAACGTCTATATTGTAAGAATCCCGAACCAGGTCCAGGAGATCCTGAAGGATCTGCGGATTGTCTCTGAGGGCTTTATTTTCACGGACGGGATTGATGAGGAGATTGTTGGCAAGAACTGCTGCAAGCGTGCCTATCTGCGCGGGGCCTTCATGGCCGGCGGTTCGGTCAATAACCCGGAGGGCTCTTCGTACCACTTGGAAATCGCTTCCATGTATGAGGAGCACTGCAAGGCGCTCGTTGAGCTAGCTGGTGAATTTCACCTGAATGCCCGCTGCATAGAACGCAAAAAAGGCTTCATCCTATACATCAAGGAAGGCGAGAAGATCATCGAGTTCCTCAGTCTGATCGGCGCCCATCAGGCGCTGTTCAAATTCGAGGATGTGCGGATCATGCGCGATATGCGCAACTCGGTCAACCGGATTGTGAACTGCGAAACGGCCAATCTGAACAAGACGATCAGTGCGGCGGTACGCCAGATTGAGAACATCAAGCTGCTGCAGCGCGAGGTGGGTCTGGAAAGCTTGCCGGATAAGCTGCGGGAGGTGGCCGAGATCAGACTGGCGCACCCGGATATTAACCTCAAGGAAGTCGGGGATATGCTGGGCGGCACGGTCAGTAAATCGGGTGTGAACCACCGTTTGCGCAAAATTGATGAGCTGGCGGACAAGGTCCGCGGCGGCTGATTATTTTTTTTCTAGTGCGGTATGCGTTATAATGATATAATATTATAAAATTAATGTGAAATTTTTGGGCAGATCTCAAATAGGGGGTAAGCGTTTCATGACAAAGCACCCGGTAGTTGTTCGGTTGAAGACGGGGCTCCATGCTCGGCCGGCAGCATTGTTTGTGCAAGAAGCTAATAAGTTTTCGTCGGAGATTTTCGTGGAAAAAGACGATAAAAAAGTGAACGCCAAGAGTATCATGGGCATTATGAGCCTTGCGATCAGTTCCGGTACGGAGATTCATATCAGCGCAGACGGTGCAGATGCGGAACAGGCTGTAACCGCTTTGACCAGTCTGGTAAGCAAGGAAGAGCTCGAGAATCAATAAATGCTACATGGTCTAACCAAAAGCCCTTAGGGGCTTTTTTTCATATCAGCTTTAGAGGATAAGGAGAGGTATGCGGATGCAGATTCAAGACGGTGAAGTATCATTAGTTGAGCCTGCTGAGGCGCTCAGAGAGCCGTATTTAGCCTTTTATGAGGAGTGGAAGGCCAGCGGGGAGCCGTTTGTGCCCTGGGTAACAGAGATGGACCCGGCTGACTTTGGCGGTATGATTCAGACTCTTCACGGGTATGCTCGTGGTACAGATATACCGGACGGCTGGGTGAGCAGTTCAACCTTCTGGCTGGTGACCACGGACAAACGGGTAGTGGGGGCTGTGAACATCAGGCACCGGCTGACCGAAAGGTTGCTCCATTCTGGCGGGCATATCGGTTACGGCATCGTCCCTTCTGCACGCAGACAAGGCTATGCCAGTGAGCTATGAAGCAGGCTCTCCTGAAGGCCGCTGAACTGGGTATCGAGCAGGCACTCGTAGTCTGTGACTCCGTCAACACCGCATCGGAACGGACAATCCGCAGGAATGGCGGTATCGAGGATAGCGAATATATAGAGGAGGACGGAAATGTCATCCGCCGGTTCTGGATCGGGACGGGGAACAAATAAAAAATAAATATCGTACATCGCTCATGCAACTTTTACCATGCTGTCCCGTCTAGAGGGTAATAACACTTAAACGAATCGAAAGGGGATGGCAAGCATGAGAAAATGGGGTAAATCGATTGGATCAGTTCTGCTGGCAGCTAGCTTGATGATTGGAGGAATGGGGTTGAGCGGAGTGCTAAAGGGTCCTGAAAAGGCTTACGCCGACGAAGTACAGAAGAATGTGGTGAACGTGGTAGGCAAAGGCGAGCTGTCGATCAAACCGGATATCGCGTATCTCTCCATCGGCGTAACGACAACTGCCGAAACTGCGCAGGAAGCACAGAAAGGCACAGCCGCGAAGGTCTCCAAGCTGACCGCTTTGTTCAAGACCACTTGGGGCATTGCAGACAAAGACATTCAGAGCACCCAGTTCAACGTACAGCCTAACTACACTTACAGCGAGAAGGACGGCCAGAAGGTAAAAGGCTATAACGCCCAGCACACGCTAGAGGTCTCTTACCGGGATCTGACAAAGGTTGGACAATTGCTGGACGCTGCCTCTGCGGCTGGAGCGAACAACATCGGCAATGTGCGGTTTGCCATTGAAGATCCATCGGCCTTTGAAGCACAGGTAATCGAGAAGGCTATGCAGAATGCAGATGTCAAAGCAGCGGCTATTGCCAAAGCAGCCAAGCGCGGACTGGGTCAGGTAGTCACTGTCATTCAGAGCGATGACGGGAATCATCCGGTGGTCTACGCTGAAGCAGCCTCCATGCAAAAGATGTCCATGGATAACAATGCTGGCAGCTCCGTTGAGCCCGGGCAGGTTAAGGTCACTACCCAATTGAGTGTAACGTATGAACTGAAATAAACGTTTCGCAAGAGGCGCTTGCTCTGCTGTTATAAGCAGGGCAGGCGCTTTTTATAAAAATATAAGAATTTATATGTTTTACATGATAAATTATCCTTCTATTTCTCGCTGAAACGGTACCGTCCTTTAAAAGGACGGCAAAGCCGTTTCCACTTGTCATATAAATGTATATATATGCACATAGCCGCTATCGAAAGCTCTCAATTTGTTTAAATTGAGGTAACAGGATCTTTAGATAATCACGGCAAACCTTAAGAAACTGTAAAGCGGATTGTAACAACCCCCGCTCGCTCTTTTACTATAATAGGAACAGTGATACAGAGGAACACACATCATGACTAATCATACCACCAGGTGGAAGGGGAAATAACAATGAATTCGAACTCTAAGAAATACATCAGCAAATGGGGTGCAGGAATGCTCGCCGCAGGAATCCTGTTGGGAGGAACAGGAATAATCCATGCAGGCATCACTGAGGCCGCTCCGGCAGCCGCTCAGGTCAAAGCCAAATCCTCATCTGTAGTGCTGAAGGTTAACGGGAAAAGTACAGCCCAGACGGGCCTGCTCCAGGAAGGAAAGGTATGGGTGCCGGTAACCTTCCTGCGCGATGCGCTGGGGATGCCGCTCTCTTATGATAAAGCGGGGAAGACGTACACCATCGGGACAGGAACTGCTCAGACAAGGCTGACGATCAATGATTATGGCATTTCTGTTATGGTGAACAATTATTATGTCGGTGAAGGCAAGCAACTGAATAACCGGCTGTATGTTTCGTCTGAGCTGCTTAGCGATTACTTGGGCTACAAAGTAGACGGGGGCGCAGCAGCAGGACGGCTGAATGTTATGAAGAAAGTGCAGAATGCGGTAACCATCAAAACAGTGAGCTATGTGAAGGATCATAAGGATGCGCCTATCCGGCTGGATTATCCGCAGGTCAGCGGCCTGGCAAGTGCAGAAGCAGAGAAGGCAATCAATGATACGATTAAGCAGACCGTTCTGAACTATGCGAAGGATGCTGAAGATCAAATCTCCAAGCGGTCGAAGGATGACCGGCCGTATGAATTCGAAGGCGGTTATGTGGTCACGTATAACCAGGATGGCGTGCTCAGCCTAATCACCAATCAATACGGGTATACCGGCGGTGCCCATGGGATGACTTACCGCAATGCGTTCACCTTCTCGCTCAAAGACGGGAAACGTCTGTTGCTGGGCGATCTGTTCGGTGCCAACCCTAATTACAAGAAACAGCTCAATGCCAAGCTGGCCACCGAGATCAAAGCTAACGGAGGATATCTGGGCGGGTTCAATGGACTGAATACCGAGAAGTACTTCTATCTGAAAGATGGCAAAGCGGTGCTCTTCTTCCAGTTATACGAATACACGGCATATGCCGAGGGCTTCCCGGAATTCAACTTCAGCTTCAAGGAACTCCTGCCGGATGGAAGCAGTCCGTTCGCGGCGCTGAAATAATAAAATAATTATCCAGATGCCCTTGCATCTTCTCCGGGAGACGCAGGGGCATTCTTCATGTGCGCGGCCTAATCAGCCTGCCCTGCCGTTACCACTTCACCCGGATAGTCATAAGCTATAGAAGGCAAGCAGCTTATAACGGGGAGGGGAAGGTTATGGTCTATGCTTATACAGCGATCGGGGATTCACTTACAACCGGCTTCGGGGCGCTGCCCGGGAACGGCTTCGTCCCCGTCTACCGGCGGATGGCGGAAGGGAGGCTGGGTACACCAGTGGTGCCGGCGAATCTTGGCGTCAACGGTCTGACCACCGGGGGGCTGAAGCAACGGCTGAGGAGCTCGAATGTCTACCGGGCGGCGGTGAAGGATGCGCAGATCATTACGCTGTCCATTGGCGGCAACGACTTGATTAAGGCAGCCCGGGCAGCCGGGCCCCGGCCCGGTGAATTCCAGGGCTTACTGCAGCAGGCGCTTAGGGACTGCAAGCGTAACTACAGCGACATCATGGGTAGCCTGACACAGCTCAAAGCAGGTTCCCGCAGCCCCTACATCATCCGGATGGTAGGCCTGTATAATCCCTACCCACAGGTGAATGAAGCAACAGAGTGGGTGCGGGAGTTCAACCGCTATGCAGCAGGCTACAGCAGCAATAACGTAGGGTTTGCTTCGGTATACCATGAATTTGCCGGTAACGAGCGGGGGCTGCTGTTCCTGGACCATATTCACCCGAACGGCAGAGGCTACCGCGTAATTGCAGGCAAGCTGGATGCCCTTGGGTACGGGAGCTTAAGGTAGGCAGCAATGGCTGGGCATAAGAAAGAGGCTGTAACGGGACCGGACCGGTCTGTTACAGCCTCTTTGTGTATTCATTGGAGCAGGTACTTATACGCCTGTTGGCAGAGTCTTCTCAATTACCTTGTCCACGATACCGTATTCAGCAGCGTCTGCAGCGCTCATGAAGTAGTCGCGGTCAGTATCCTTCTCGATCTTCTCCAGCGGCTGGCCTGTACGCTCGGACAAGATGCGGTTCAGCTTCTCACGCAGCTTGATGATGCGGCGGGCGCGGATCTCAATATCCGAAGCCTGCCCCTGCGCACCGCCTAGCGGCTGGTGAATCATGATCTCGCTGTTCGGCAGGGCGAAGCGCTTGCCCTTGGCGCCGGCGTTCAGCAGGAACGCTCCCATGGAAGCGGCCATACCTACACAGATGGTGGACACATCCGGCTTAATGTATTGCATTGTATCGAAGATGGCCATACCCGCTGTGATGGAACCGCCTGGGCTGTTCACATACAGGTGAATATCCTTATCCGGGTCCTCGGCAGCCAGGAAGAGCATTTGTGCGATGATGGAATTGGCAACCACGTCATTAACCTCCGTTCCAAGGAAAATGATGCGGTCCTTCAGCAGGCGGGAATAGATGTCATAAGCGCGCTCACCGCGGTTGCTCTGTTCTACTACCATAGGAATATAACTCACGTGGAAAACCTCCTTGAAATTGGTGCTTCGAATGTGTTCATTTTTTACTGTTACCGTATTAACCACATGATAAACAAATTCAAACAAAAAGTCAAAGAAAGTCAAACTTACTTTCAAAAAAAAGAGCCCTCAAGCGGCTCATTGGTTAAATATAATATAATCGGAACTAAATTATGTACAAGCTTGAAAAAAATGGCGCGCCCGCCAAGAATCGAACTTGGATCTCAGGCTTCGGAGGCCTACGTCATATCCATTGGACCACGGGCGCAACAGAAATTATTATAATATACTTCTCGGATAAAAGCAATGCGTATTAGGCATCCTGCGCAAAAATAGTTTTCTCTGCCTCCATTAATAGAGCCGGAGATGCACCTCCTGCCAGCGGCCTTCCGGACAAGCCCATGTATAAGATGAAAGCGGGCTGAGAATTATAGTCTCGGAACACTTGCACTTGGCGTCAGTTTTGGGTAGAATATGGGTGGGACTTAAAAAGTTAACCCGGGACATTTTGAGACCACGAACAAGGGATAAGAGAAAGACGAAGTTGCAGGAGTGAAAGCATGCGTAATCTATTGGAAATCCAAAAGCAGCTTCTGCCTGATCTCATGGAAACCCTTAAGAGACGGTATACGATTCTACATCAGATCATGCTGTCCGATATTATTGGGCGCAGGACGTTAGCCGCATCGCTTGATATGACCGAGCGGGTGCTGCGCGCCGAGACGGATCTTCTGAAATCGCAGGGGCTCATTGAGATCGAGAGCGTCGGTATGCGCATTAGCGATGCCGGTCGCAGACTGCTTGACCTGCTGGAGCCGGTCGCCAAGAGCCTATTCGGCCTGGATGATCTGGAAGAGAAAATTCGTACAACGTACGGTCTCACCAAAGTAATTGTGGTACCTGGCGATTGTGAGACATCGCCGTTCACCAAGCGTGAGCTGGGGCGCGCAGGCTCCAAGGCACTGCTCAGCGTACTGCGGAGTGACGATACGATTGCCGTCACAGGCGGATCAACACTGGCCGAGATGGCCGATCAGCTGACCCCGCCGCTATCCCTTTCCTATAAGAACGCCTGGGTTGTTCCGGCGCGCGGAGGACTGGGAGAGAGCATGGAGATACAGGCCAACACCATTGCTTCAACCATGGCCAAACGGATTGGCGCCAATTACCGTCTGCTGCATGTGCCCGATCTGCTTAGCGGAGACGCATATGAGTCGCTTGCGCAGGACTCCAATATTGGAGAGATTGTACAAATTATCCGCAGATCGCGTATTATTGTACATGGAATAGGCGACGCCATTGAAATGACCCACCGCCGCAAGCTGGACTCCGGGACGATCTCAGAGATTCAGAGCGAGGGAGCCGTAGCCGAGTCCTTCGGATACTATTTCAATGAGAATGGCGAAGTGGTTCATACGATGCGGACCATGGGGCTGCGCCTGGAAGACATTATCCGTACAGAAGTCGTTATCGGTATTGCCGGCGGCAAACGCAAGGCGAAGGCCATTCATGCGATGCTGCGGTTCGGGCAAGAGGATATTCTCGTCATCGACGAGGCGGCGGCTGTTGAAATCGGCAAGGAAATCGACACACAGCTACAAAAGGCCCTATAGATTCCATTAAATGGGGCGCGCGCAAAGGGTTTATGCATTATACTTAACATTGTTGTCTTGACGAGCCTCACGGCTTGTCTTGAATAAATAAAACGAACTCTAGGAGGAACTATTCAATGAGTGTAAAAGTTGGTATTAACGGTTTTGGACGTATTGGACGCCTTGCATTCCGCCGTATTCAAAATGTAGAAGGTATCGAAGTGGTAGCAATCAATGACTTGACTGACGCTAAGATGCTTGCTCATTTGCTTAAATATGATACAACTCAAGGTAAATTCCAGGGAGACGTTGAAGTTCATGACGGATTCTTCAAAGTAAACGGTAAAGATGTTAAGGTTCTGGCGAACCGCAACCCTGAAGAACTTCCTTGGGGAGAGCTTGGCGTTGATATCGTTCTGGAATGTACTGGTTTCTTCACAACTAAAGAAGCCGCTGAGAAGCACCTTAAAGGCGGAGCTAAGAAAGTAGTTATTTCCGCTCCAGCTACAGGCGACATGAAAACTGTTGTGTACAACGTTAACGATGACATCCTTGACGGTTCCGAAACAGTAATCTCCGGCGCATCTTGCACAACGAACTGCCTGGCTCCAATGGCCAAAGTCCTGAACGACAAGTTCGGTATCATCGAAGGCCTGATGACTACGATCCACGCTTACACAGGTGACCAGAACACTCTTGATGCTCCACACGCAAAAGGCGACTTCAGACGCGCCCGCGCTGCTGCTGAGAACATCATCCCTAACACTACCGGTGCTGCTAAAGCCATCGGCCTGGTTATTCCAGAACTGAAGGGCAAACTTGACGGTGCAGCACAACGTGTGCCTGTAGCTACAGGTTCCCTGACTGAGCTGGTTACTGTTCTGGATAAGAGCGTAACTGTTGAAGAAATCAATGCAGCCATGAAGGAAGCTTCTGACCCAGAAACTTACGGCTACACTGAAGACGAAATCGTATCTTCCGACATCAAGGGTATGACTTTCGGTTCCCTGTTCGATGCAACTCAGACAAAAGTACTGACTGTTGGCGACAAACAGCTGGTTAAAACTGTTGCTTGGTATGACAATGAAATGTCCTACACTGCACAGCTGGTTCGTACTTTGGAGAAATTCGCTAAGCTTGCTAAATAAGACCGATTTCATATAAGAAGTACAATAGAGCGGAAACAAGGAAAGTCTGTTTCCGCTCTTTCTAAATGAACTGGATTCGCGTGAAATGGCTTTGTGAAGGAACCAATTTTGGGTGTGGAGGAAATGTTAATCATGAACAAAAAAAGTGTCCGTGATGTAGAAGTAAAAGGCAAACGCGTATTCGTGCGTGTAGATTTCAATGTGCCAGTGGAAGACGGCAAGATCACTGATGATACCCGTATCCGCGAAACCCTTCCAACAATTAAATACCTGATTGAGAACGGTGCAAAGGTCATTCTGGCCAGCCATATGGGCCGTCCTAAAGGCGAATTCGTCGATTCCATGCGGTTGACTTCCGCTGCAGTCCGTTTGTCTGAATTGCTCGGCAAACCGGTAGCCAAGGCTGATGAGGCCATTGGCGAAGCTGTAAAAGCAAAAATCGCTGAACTGAACGATGGCGATGTGCTTGTGCTTGAGAATGTCCGTTTCTACAAAGGCGAAGAGAAGAATGATCCTGAACTGGCTAAGCAGTTCGCTGAACTGGCTGACCTGTTCGTCAATGACGCATTCGGCGCAGCTCACCGTGCCCATGCTTCGACAGAAGGAATCGCTCACTTCCTGCCGGCAGTATCCGGTCTTCTGATGGAGAAGGAATTGTCCGTTCTCGGCAAGGCGCTTTCTAACCCGGAACGTCCTTTCACTGCCATCATCGGCGGTTCCAAGGTGAAAGACAAGATTGACGTTATCGACAACCTGCTGAATCTGGCTGACAATGTACTGATTGGCGGCGGCCTCTCCTACACGTTCACCAAGGCTCAAGGTTACGAAATCGGTAAATCCCTGGTAGACAACGACAAGATTGATGCAGCGCTTGGATTCATCGAGAAGGCCAAGAAGCTGGGCAAGAACTTCGTGCTTCCGGTTGACGTTGTAGTGGCTGACAAGTTCGGTGCAGATGCCAACACCAAGATTGTAGATGCAACCGAGATCCCTGCAGATTGGGAAGGTCTGGACATCGGTCCTAAGACCCGTGAAATCTATGCCGATATTATCAAAAACTCCAAGCTGGTTGTATGGAATGGACCGATGGGCGTATTTGAAATCGACATCTTCGCTGAAGGCACCAAGGCTGTGGCTCAGGCTTGTGCTACTACCGAAGGCTACACTGTTATTGGCGGCGGCGATTCCGCTGCGGCTGCTGAGAAATTCCACCTCGCAGACCAGATGGATCACATCTCCACTGGCGGCGGCGCATCGCTCGAGTTCATGGAAGGTAAGGCTCTTCCAGGTGTAGAAGCACTGAACGACAAGTAATACCGAAGAGGGAGGCAATACATCACTATGAGTAGAACACCTATTATTGCAGGCAACTGGAAAATGTTCAAAACCGTTCCGGAAGCCGAAGGCTTCATCGCTGAAATCAAAGGCCAGGCGGAAGTGGCAGGCGTAGAGACTGTAATCTGCGCGCCATTCACGAACCTGCCTGCACTGGTTGCAGCGGTACAAGGCACTACCATCAAAATTGGTGCACAGAACCTGCACTTCGAAGATAACGGCGCTTATACAGGTGAGATCAGCGGCGTAATGCTGAAGGATCTTGGTGTAGAGTACGTTATTATCGGCCACTCCGAACGCCGTGCTTATTTCGGTGAAACGGACGAAATCGTCAACAAGAAGATGCATGCGGCCTTCCGTCACGGCATTACTCCAATTGTCTGCGTAGGCGAAAAGCTGGAAGAGCGCGAAGCTGACCAGACTAAGGACGTATGCAAGGTGCAGACTGAAGCGGCATTTGCCGGTCTTAGCGCAGAGCAGGCAGCAAGCGTAGTTATCGCTTATGAGCCGATCTGGGCGATTGGTACAGGTAAATCCTCCACTTCCCAGGATGCTAACGAAGTTATTGCTTATATCCGTACCCTTGTTAAAGGCCTGTACGATGAAGCAACGGCTAATGCAGTCCGTATCCAATACGGCGGCAGTGTGAAGCCTGAGAATGTAACGGAGTACATGAGTCAAAGCGACATCGACGGCGCTCTCGTCGGCGGTGCCAGCCTGCAGCCTGCTTCCTTCGTTTCACTCGTTGAGGGGGCGAAGTAAGAATGTCAGCTCCAAGACCTGTAGCACTGATTATCATGGACGGCTTCGGACTGCGGAACACGGATGAAGGCAATGCTGTTGCCCAAGCCAACAAGCCGAATTACGACCGTTACCTGAAGCAATATCCGAATACTACGCTTACCGCTTGCGGTGAAGCTGTAGGTCTGCCGGAAGGCCAAATGGGTAACTCTGAAGTAGGGCACCTTAACATTGGTGCCGGCCGGATTGTATATCAAGACCTGACCCGTATCGACAAGTCGATCCGTGATGGAGAATTCTTCGATAACGAGACGCTGGTGGCTGCCGTAAGAAGCGCTAAGTCAACCGGCAAAAAGCTTCACCTCTATGCACTGGTGTCCGATGGCGGCGTACACAGCCACATTAATCACCTGTTCGCCATGCTCGATCTGGCCAAAAAAGAAGATCTGCATGAAGTCTATATTCATGCCTTCATGGATGGCCGTGACGTACCACCCGACAGTGGACAGAAGTTCATTCAGGATCTGGTCGCCAAGATTGAAGAGGTTGGCGTAGGTACGATTGCTACGGTATCCGGACGCTACTTCGCGATGGACCGTGACAAGCGCTGGGAACGTGTAGAGAAGGCTTACCGTGCAATGGTATATGGGGAAGGCCCTAAATATACCGATGCCCTTCAGGCCATCACTGCATCCTACCAGAATTCTGTGTTCGATGAATTCGTGGAGCCAAGTGTAATTGTGGACAGCCAAAACAACCCGGTAGCGACCGTGGAGAGCGGCGATTCCGTCATTTTCCTTAACTTCCGTCCTGACCGTGCGATTCAGCTGTCACAAGTGTTCACGAACTCGGATTTCCGCGGCTTCGACCGTGGTCCTAAGTTCCCGCAAGGCCTGCACTTCGTATGTCTGACTACCTTCAGTGAGACAGTTCAAGGCTTCGTGGCTTACTCCCCGAAGAATCTGGACAACACGCTCGGTGAAGTGCTGGTTCAGCAGAACAAGAAGCAGCTGCGTATTGCAGAGACCGAGAAGTATCCGCATGTGACCTTCTTCTTCAGCGGCGGACGCGATGAGGAGCTTCCGGGCGAGACCCGTATCCTGATCAACTCGCCGAAGGTGGCAACCTATGATATGAAGCCAGAGATGAGCGCTTACGAAGTGGCGGCGGCCTGCGTAGCGGAGATTGAGGCGGACAGACAGGATGCCATTATCCTGAACTTTGCTAACCCTGATATGGTAGGACACTCCGGCATGCTGGAGCCTACAATCAAGGCAGTCGAAGTAACGGACGAATGCGTAGGCAAGGTTGTGGATGCTGTAGTTGCCAAGGGCGGCGTTGCTATTATCATTGCCGACCACGGAAATGCTGATATGGTATTCGATGAGAACGGACGTCCGTTCACAGCCCATACCACCAACCCGGTACCGTTCATCGTTACCACTGAAGATGTAGTTCTGCGCGAAGCTGGTATTCTCGCAGATGTGGCACCGACAATCTTAGATCTGATGGGACTTCCGCAGCCTGCGGAAATGACCGGACAATCCATGATTGCCAGCCGCAAATAAGCAAGACATCTGTTTGTGTAAACCCAAAACCATTGTATAAAAGGAGATTAAACTTACATGACTATTATTTCTGATGTGTATGCACGCGAAGTCCTTGACTCCCGTGGTAACCCTACTGTAGAGGTTGACGTATATCTGGAGTCCGGCGCAAAAGGCCGCGCTATCGTTCCTTCCGGCGCTTCCACTGGCGCTCATGAAGCTGTAGAGCTTCGTGACGGCGACAAATCCCGTTACATGGGCAAAGGCGTTCTGAAAGCTGTTGAGAACGTAAACGAAATTATCGCTCCAGAAGTAATCGGTATGGACGCTCTTGACCAAGTGGGCATCGACAAGCTGATGATCACTCTGGACGGAACTCCTAACAAAGGCAAGCTGGGCGCTAACGCAATCCTGGCTGTATCCATGGCCGTAGCTCGCGCTGCTGCAACAGCTCTGGACATTCCTTTGTACGTATACCTGGGCGGATTCAACGCCAAGACTCTTCCAGTACCAATGATGAACATCATCAACGGTGGTGAGCATGCCGACAACAACATCGACGTTCAAGAGTTCATGGTTCTTCCAGTAGGCGCTCCAAGCTTCAAGGAAGCACTGCGTACTGGTGCAGAAATCTTCCACAACCTGAAATCCGTACTGCAATCCAAAGGCCTGAACACAGCTGTTGGCGACGAAGGCGGCTTCGCACCGAACCTGGGTTCCAATGAAGAAGCGATCACTACAATCATCGAAGCGATCGAAAAAGCCGGTTACAAACCAGGCGTTGACGTATTCCTTGGTATGGACGTTGCTTCCACTGAGTTCTACAAAGACGGTAAATACACACTTGCAGGCGAAGGTAAGTCTTACACTTCCGCTGAGTATGTTGACCTGCTGGCTTCATGGGTTGAGAAGTACCCAATCATCACTATCGAAGATGGTATGTCCGAAGATGACTGGGATGGCTGGAAATTGCTGACTGAAAAATTGGGCGATAAAGTCCAATTGGTTGGTGACGACCTGTTCGTTACGAACACTGAGCGTCTGGCAACAGGTATCGAAAAGGGTATCGGTAACTCCATCCTGGTTAAGGTTAACCAGATTGGTACACTGACTGAAACCTTCGATGCGATTGAAATGGCAAAACGTGCCGGCTACACAGCTGTAATCTCCCACCGTTCCGGTGAGTCCGAAGACAGCACTATCGCTGACATCGCTGTAGCAACCAACGCTGGCCAGATCAAGACTGGTGCTCCTTCCCGTACAGACCGTGTGGCTAAATACAACCAACTGCTTCGCATCGAAGACGAGCTGGGCGAATTGGCTCAATACAACGGCCTGAAATCCTTCTACAACCTCAAAAGATAATTTCTTTTGAATCTATAGATACAATGAGCCTGCCGGTTTCCGGCAGGCTTTTTTGATTCTGATATCCGCGATAGAGGGACAACATGAGATTTTCATAGTGTGATAGGGCGGGAATGCCGTCTGGAAGGTTGTATTCATTCTGTGGCTATGATAAAATAAAAATGCTGTTTATGAAACGGATATTCTAATTTAGCATAGATAGTGATGCTTGGACGTAGGAGGTGGAAGTGAATGGATATCTTTTTGAAAGTGGTGCTTCTGATTTTTGCCGTAGGTCTGATTGCGGTCGTTCTTCTGCAAAAAGGGAAAAGTGCAGGTCTTTCCGGTGCCATCTCCGGCGGTGCTGAGCATCTCTTCGGTAAAACAAAGGCGCGCGGTATGGAGCTTGTGCTGCAGCGTGTAACAGTTGGTCTGGCGGCAGGATTCTTCATCATGTCAATAGTTGTTGCCATTGTTGTTGAATAACTCGTCTACAGTAAGCCTTCGCTCTGTTCTGAATGGAATAGACGGGGGCTTTTTTGTATGCAGATTTAATATTGTGAACATCATAACAGGGATGCCCGGGATTAATTTCGTGTATACTAGGGTATGAAGTATATAAAGGTAAATTTTACTTGAAATGATTAGCTGTACAATAGGACAAGGCATACAGTATGCCAATGCATAGGAATGCAGCAGGAGGCTGAGGTAACGAACATGATAACACAGGAAATCTTACTTGATTTCATGCGGGAGACCGCTTATAAACCACTAACCTATGAAGAACTGGTAAGCCATTTCGCCACTCAGGATAGTGCCGATTTCAAAGCCTTTGAGGCTCTATTGATTGACCTGGAAAAGGACGGCCGGATCATATTGACCCGGGGTAGCCGTTATGGTGTGCCTGAGCGGATGGATTTGCTGCGCGGACGGCTGCAGGTTCATGCCAAGGGCTTTGCTTTTCTGATTCCCGATAACCGGGAGCACCCGGATGTGTATATCCACGCGAACGATCTGAAGGGTGCTATGAACGGCGATATCGTCTTGATCCGCATTACCTCTAAGAGCCCGTCCGGCGGGCGAATGGAAGGCGAAGTGGAACGGATTCTGATCAGAGGTGTGTCGCAGACGGTGGGTGTCTTCCAGAGCCTGGAGACCTATGGCTTCGTGCTGCCTGATGATAAGCGGATTAACCGGGATATTTTCATCCCAAGGGAGTCTTTCAAGGGTGCGGTTGACGGGGAAAAGGTGGTTGTCCGCATTGTGAGCTATCCGGAGGGCCGTGCTGCGGCTGAGGGTGAGATCATTGAGATCCTTGGCCATAAGGATGATCCGGGCGTGGATATTCTGTCGGTAATCCGTAAGCATCAGCTTCCGGAGGCTTTTCCGGCTGAGGTGATGACGGAAGCGGAGCAGGCGCCGGATTCGATCACAGATGAAGAGATTATCGAGCAGGGGCGGCGTGATTTGCGCGGGCTCAATATCGTAACGATTGACGGTGCGGATGCCAAGGATCTGGATGATGCGGTCAACGTTGAGCGTCTGGAGAATGGCCATTATAAGCTGGGCGTTCATATTGCTGACGTAGGCTATTATGTGCGTGAAGGCTCTGAGCTGGACAAGGAAGCCTATGACCGCGGATGCAGTGTGTACCTGGTGGACCGTGTCATTCCTATGCTTCCACACCGGCTGTCGAATGGTATCTGCAGCTTGAATCCGCAGGTTGACCGTCTGACGATGTCCTGTGAAATGGAGTTCGACGAGCAGATGAAGGTCGTGAACCACGATGTCTTCACCAGTGTCATCCGCACGAAGGAGAGAATGACCTACTCTGACGTACGGAAGATTGTCGAGGATGAAGATCCTGAGCTGCTGGAGCGTTATGCTCCGCTGATCGGGGATTTCCGCCTGATGAAGGAGCTGGCGATGAAGCTGCGGGGTGCCCGGATGCGGCGCGGTGCGGTGGATTTCGATTTTGAGGAGAGCAAGATTATTGTAGATGAGGCCGGTAAGGCTATCGATATTGTAAAACGTGAGCGCTCTGTAGCGGAGCAGATTATTGAAGAATTCATGCTGGTGGCTAATGAGACGGTGGCGGAGCACTTCCACTGGCTGAAGGTTCCCTTCCTGTACCGGATTCATGAGGACCCGGACCCGGAGAAGCTGCAGAACTTCATGGCTTTTGCGGCTAACTTCGGCTACCACGTGAAGGGCCGGGGGAATTCGGTTCACCCGCGTGCCCTGCAGGATCTGCTGGAGCAGATTCAGGGAACGAAGGAGCAGACGGTAATCAGCACGATGATGCTGCGCTCCATGAAGCAGGCGAAGTATGATGCCGAGAGCACCGGGCACTTCGGACTGGCAGCGGAGTTCTATTCCCACTTCACCTCACCGATCCGCCGTTATCCCGATCTGGTCATCCACCGTGTGATGCGTGAGGTGCTTGAGAATGGCGGAGCGCTGAGCGAGAAGCGCCACGAATATCTGGCCTCCCGGATGCCGGATATTGCCCAGCAGTCCTCGGAACGTGAGCGAGTGGCTGTTGAAGCCGAGCGCGATACCGAGCAACTGAAGAAAGCAGAGTTCATGCAGGACAAGGTTGGCGAGGAATTCGACGCCATGATCAGCAGCGTGACCAGCTTCGGGATGTTCATTGAGCTGGACAATACGGTCGAAGGTCTCATTCGCCTCAGTGCGCTGACAGACGACTACTACCACTTCGATGAAGCTCATATGGCGCTGATCGGCGAGCGTACCTCCAAGGTCTTCCGCATCGGCGATGAAGTGAAGATCCGGGTTGCCAAGGTTAACATGGATGACCACACCATCGACTTCGAGTTAGTTGATATGAAGCCGCGCGCGGCTGGAGACCACCGGAGCTATGGCGGCAAAGGCGGCCGTCCGGGCGCAGGTGGCACCGGCAAGCCGTTCGCCGGTAAAGCTGGAGGCGGCAAGGGCCGTGGCGGTAAAGGCAAGCCGGGCAGCGCTGCTGCCGGAGGCAAGAGTGGTGTTGCCAAGGGCAAGAACGGCGCCATCTTCGGTGCTGGCGGTAAGGGGAAGAGCGGCGGCGCCGGTGCCGCTGGTAAGAGCAAGAACGCTTCTCCCGCTGGCGGCGGTGAAGCGGCTGGTGGCTTCGGCACCGCTGCGGCAGGCGCCGGGAACGGGCCGCGCGCAGATGGAGCGGCGGCGTGGGACATCGCCGGCGCAGCAGGCAGCGGCCGCAAGCGCGGCCGCGGGCCGGAAGCGGCAGCGCGGCGCGGGCTTGCCGCCGCAGGCGCAGCGGGCGGCGGCAAGGCGGACCGCCGGGGCGAAGCCGGCGGTTCGGGCGCTCCGCGCGAGGGCGGCAGAGGCCGCGGCGCGGAGGCCGGTGGCGTTGCCGGGGGACGCGGCATCGCCTTCGGCTTTGGCTCGGGCAAGGGCGGCTACGGCGCGCCGGGCGGTGGCGGGTCTGAGCAGGCGGGCGGTGAGCTGCGCGGCGTAGACGCGAGCACACGGTTCCGCAGCCGCGAGGACCTGGGGGCCGACGGACGCGGCGCAGCGCCGGAGGGCAAGGGCCGCCGCAAGAAGAAGGGCGGCGTGTTCATTAGCCCCTCCGTGACGCCAGGCAGCGGGGAGTCTGCAGGCCAGGCCGGTGCTGACACTGGCGAGAAGAGCGGGCGCCGTAAGCGCAAGAAGAAACCTAAGGCGTAGGCTGAACGATATGAGCGCTGTTCCTTAAGGGGAACAGTGCTTTTTTTAATAAGAATCAAGCTTCACACGACCGCGGCATAGAGCGATCCTTCCTTGCGTTGGCAGCTCGGCTTTTGATACAATATAGACCTGGTGTCCGTGAAGGATTACCGGCAATTCGATTCAAGGAGTGACGCTCATGGGTAAAAAAGCAGACGGGAAAGTGCTCGCCCAGAACAAAAAAGCTTCCCATGACTATTTTATTGAGGACACCTACGAAGCTGGTTTGGTTCTTACAGGAACAGAGATCAAATCGCTGCGTAATGGCCGCGCCAACATAGGGGATGCGTTCGCTACGATCCGCAATGGCGAGATTCATATCCACAACATGCATATTAGTCCTTTTGAACAGGGAAACCGCGCCAATCCTACCGATCCTACGCGCACACGTAAGCTGCTTATGCATAAGGAGCAGATACACAAGCTGCTGGGCTCGTCCAAACGGGATGGCTTCACCATTGTGCCGCTTAAGATTTATGTGCGTAATGGCTATGCCAAGCTGCTGATTGGTCTGGGTAAAGGTAAGAAGGAATACGACAAACGGGATTCCGCCGCGAAGCGTGACGCACAGCGTGATATCCAGCGTGTACTGCGTGACAAGCAGAAGGTCGCCAGATAGACGGACTATGCACCTGCGTCGAAGTGGTTCCAGATTCAACCTTCAATTCCTTTAACCCACGTGTTAAAGTGTTGATAAATGTGCTATACTGGGTAAGTAGATTTTTTGCTTCTGAACAGCCATCTTAAGTCAGATCGCTGTGTACCGGATCAGCATTTGTGCTTGTGATTGATCCGTTCATCCGAAGCGCCCTTTCTAATGAGGGGCCGTTCTTGGATTCGACGGGGATAGTTCGAGCATGAGTAGCGAGTAGTGGGGACGCGTCCGCTTCATCAACGCTAAAGCCTATTAAACGGCAAACAACAAAACAACTACGCTTTCGCAGCCTAAGAAACTGTGTGCGTGCTTCTACTCTGCATCGTCCATGTGACAGGGCTAGGGGCTAACAAATAGTGGAATACGCTGTCTCATCTCCGCCTGGGGTGAGCTGAAGAAGATAATCAGGCTGACCCGAAGGGGACCCGGTTACGGGGGGCTTCTAGGGTGACATCAAAACTGTAACTACACTCGTAGAAGCTTATGTGCCGTTATCTTCGGACAGGGGTTCGACTCCCCTCGGCTCCATATGGAGTATGAGAGAGTACCTTAATTGGTACTCTTTTTTCATGTTTTCAGGAGATAATTAGGGGTGCATTGTGGTTGAAATGCTTGATAATACTGGGTTTGTGAGAAGTGCTGGCCATGAATAGCATGAGTCTCCTTATAATTAATCCACTAGAGCATTAAAATGAAAATTTTCTCAAGCCAAGTCCCTTTATGCGCTTTCCTTGTTAATAAAGCAGGAAATTTTACAAATATTGTAGAACTACAGATGTAGGCTGTGACAGCAGGAAACGGGGGAAAGGATATGATAGTTGAATGTCCATATTGTAATTCCAAAGTAGATGGCATTATAAAAGGTGAGCATGAAACGTATAAGGACTATGAAGAGAATCCGTCGAAGCGAGTACTTTTAGAATGTCCAGTTTGCAAGTGCTCATTGCTAGCTCGAACAGAACTTTGGCAAATAGGAAATGAAGAATATGAATGGAGTCATGCTGTTAGGTTATGGCCTGATCCTAAAAGAGAATGGTCTTGGGATTTGCCTGAAGCTGTAAGCTTTTCATTGGATGAGGCTGAAAAATGTTTTAAAGGCAGTGCATATTTAGCTTGTGCTGTTATGTGCGGAAGAGCGGTAGAAGCCATCTGTAAGGATTTTAATGCTAGCAGTTCAAATATCTTCGGAGGTCTTAAGGAACTATTAGAGCGTGAGATAATTGATAAGAGGATTTATGAATGGGGAAATGCTCTGCGAATTCATCGGAATATTGGAGCTCATGCTTCTGATGTGAAAATAAGTAAAATAGATGCTTCTGACCTCTTAGATTTTGCAATAGCAATATGTGATTATGTGTATGTACTAAGAAATAAGTTTGAGGACTTTATGAAGAGGAGAGCCATTGAGTGACTAAACATTAACTATGTAGGGTAGGGAATAGTAAGTGGTTTTTTTTAATTAATAATTATAGTTCATTCAAGGGGGGCTGATGTTACAAGGTCATTAGTAAAGGCGGCTACTTCGATAACAACTTGGATAAAGAAGTAATATTTGTGAAATTGAAAAGCTCGAAGAACTCAAACTTGACAGATCGCCTATTACTGAGGATTGGATACGATGTTTTTTATGATAACAAGACAAAGCATTTAAAAGTGTATGGATGGGGGGCGGTATAATATTGGGTATTCATGAAGGTTCTCAGGTTAAGGGATTTATATTCGAATATGAGTTGCTTAGAATGATGAGGTGTCATGGAAGTTTTAGCAATGTCCAGCATGAGGTTAATACTGAAAATGCAGATATAAAAGCAGATTTTAACGGGGAAACTTTGTTGATTGAATGCAAAGCAGCCTCAACTTTTTCTGAACGTAGACTTGATGAAGTGATTAAAAAATTACTGCATTATCAAAATCCTACTTTTAAGAAGAGAGTTCTGGCATTTCCAGGTGAGTTGACTGCAATGCAGATGGACAGGATTAGCGATCTTAAGTGGCTTGAAGTTTGGGATTTGAATAAAATTGCTGCGTTATTTACGCAACAATTAAGAATGATCGAGTCCTGTGAGCTTAAAGAGTTACTAATGTCTGTACACCTTAAAGATACCATTGAAGATGTGCTAATGCGGATTTTGAGGTCATGCGTTCCTGGAAAATCAAATTGGAGTTCGTATCAGAAGGTTTGTACATCTATATTTGAGCACCTATTTTGTCCAGACCTCGGCAAGCCAATTGTAGAGCATTCAGATACTGCTAAGGCAAATAGAAGAGACATAATCATGGCAAATTATTGCGAATCAGGATTTTGGAAGTTTATGGCCAATAGATACGGGGCAGATTTTATTGTAATTGACCCCAAGAACTACTCTGAAAAAATAACCAAAAACTGTGTACTACAAATGATTAACTACTTAAAAGCCTATGGTCCAGGAATGTTTGGAATTATTTCAACCAGAAAAGGGGCAAAAGAAGCTGCAATACACACTCAACGAGAAGTGTGGATGGCACAATCCAAATTAATTATATTTATTGATGATTCTGATTACGAGCAAATGTTGTTGCTGAAGAAGAATGGAAATAGTCCTGAAGAAGTTATTAAGCAACGGATTGAAGATTTTAGATTAGGTTTATAGTCCTCAACTACGTGTCGTAGTGTTGGGACGATCATCAAGTATAGATTTTTGAGAGAGCTTGAAAATATACATAATTCCGATGCCCTAGAAACATAAAGGGAACCGACAACAAGTTTTCATATAGAATAGAATTGGAATGTTTAAGGAGTCTTTTGTGAATACTTTTTGGAAGAATATAATATGATTCAGGAAACACTCTAATAATACTTTTTTTTTAATAATGATTGGCAGGGTTTATATTATGAAATTTAATTAATTGTTATGCTTTAAATTCTATGCCTTTGATGTTGTGCTCTAAACAACTATGGGTATAGAAATTATAAAAAGAGTTAAAATGATAAAGATATGCTATATTAAAACAAAGTTTATATGAAGCGGTGTGATAATAGATGGCCAAAGGGGCGCATCTCAAGAAGTTATTTCAAAGTGTTAAAGATGGAAATATGGACACATTTAAGCAAATCGCAGAAGCAATTATTGAAGATGAAAAGATTAAAAGTCATGCGCAATTGGCTGGGGAATTACAAAAAATATTAGATTCGCCTGGTTTTGAAGCAAAACCATTAAAACAAACAACAGTTAATCACTTTCATTTATTGCCTAAGGATAAAGATTCTAATAATTTGTTGCTTGAAATGAATCAATCTCAGACAAACTTTGATAATCTCGTTCTTAACGATTCAATTCTCCAATCACTCTATGAGTTAGTAAAAGAGTTTGAAGAAAGTGATGTCCTGTCGGCCTATGGTTTATCGAGTAAAAACAAATTTCTATTTTGTGGCCCCCCTGGATGTGGTAAAACGGTGACTGCAAAAGCTATCTCAGGTGAATTGAATATACCAATTTTATATACTAGATTCGATAGTGTGATTTCTTCGTATCTTGGAGAAACAGCCAGTAATCTAAGAAAAATCTTTGACTTTGCATCAAGTGGTAATTGGATTTTATTTTTTGATGAATTTGATGCTATTGCCAAAAAACGTGATTCAATAGATGAACATGGTGAGTTAAAGAGAGTAGTAAATACCTTTTTACAGTTGCTAGATAGTTTTCAAGGAGACAGTATAATAATAGCTGCTACTAATCACCAATCGTTATTAGACCCAGCCATATGGAGACGTTTTGATGATGTATTGTTGTTTCCTTTGCCTAATGAGTCTCAAATTAAGGATTTGTTAAATCGGAATTTAAATCGTTATCCGCATGCAAGAATAGATACTGATCAACTTTCAAAGATGTTAATTGGTTTTTCGCATGCTGATATTGAACGTATCTGTGTCACCTCTATAAAGAAGGCAATTATTATGCGATATAATCAATTATCAGAATCACTTATATTAGAGGAGATTGAAAAATACAAAAGTAGGTATGAAATATACAACGCATTAATGTAAAGAGATGCGGAATTTTTCCGCATCTCCTTTCATTTTAAACACGTGTTCTTGTTTGTGAACGTTGTCTGTTTTGAATTCTTGTTTGTATTGAATTATAAATATTAACTTCTTGATTGCTGTGTTCTATAGATACAACAACTGCAAAAGGTTGAAACCCCTCCTCCTGGAGCCATTTCTTTGTACACTTTACTACCAAATAATAAGTGTCTCCATAAACACGTTGTGCCTTTGCATTATTAATTAGCTTATGTGTACTTTTCAAAAGTGTGCCCCTAGCAGTAGAAGCTATGGCAGGATCCATCTTACATTTACATCCCTTTTTGTCCTCGGGTAGAGTGCTTTTTTCAAATTCATCATCGTCAGGCTTACAGGTGTATTTTGTAACATCATCTAAATCAAGTCCACGATATAAGCCAAATGACATTTTAACCCCCATATAGTCTATTCTTGAATCCCTACATGGAGGATTATATGCTAAAGAAATATTTATTTTACAAGCACCTTTAGAAGAATATACTTCATCTGGAATGGGTATCTCGAAGATATTTATCTTTCCGATCCCTATGTCACCTTCATGATACATAGTTACAAGGTTATCGTATGATCGAGTTAAATATTTTTCTCTAATATCCCCATATCCATTTATACGCTGCTGAAGTTCTTTGATTTGTGCAGGTTTTGAACTAGAGTATTTTTGTTCAATATATTCATTGCTTAAAGTAGAACAATCAGATGAATTGATGAGTAAGGCTCGTAAGAGATTTCCTTTTGCAGTGGGGATTTCTTTTTTTATCTTCCCTAAAAGATGGCTAATATAAGGAGCAGCAAAACTAGTTCCATGACGTACTTCAAACCAGGAACCATTGTTAAAGAGACTGGAAGATAACACTCCAAGAGATGAATCTTGAGAGTTAATCTTCTTAGTCAACGTATTAAAAACATAGGTACCACCATTAGCTGTAGACTCGGGTTTTATCGATTTATTGTATCCGTGGCCTGTTCTTGAAAATGGGGAGATTATTCCCTTTTCGCCTACGGGAATCGTCCGTAAACCGTTTCCACCAACATTATGAATTTTTGAACCTATAGTAAGTGAGCTTACTGATATACCAGGGGGAATTATTGCTGCATCTTGATCATTCAATAAATAATCAACATAATTGTTCATCACAGTGGCACCATCATTGATAGGATAATAGTTGCCGCTAGATACAACTGTAGCTATATTAAATTTATAGTTTAAATAATCTAAAGAAAAACTCCATGCATCCATCTTACTATTTTGTTGATAGGGAAAACGATCATCTCCTAATGATAAATTGAATATCTTACAATTAAATTCGTCAGATGCAAAGTACTCTATAGCTTCTTGAACTACTGAAACAAGTATTTTTTCATCTGGGAATTTATTGTGTTGGTCAGTTACTCTTCCATTTAATAAGCGTATCTCTGGCTCAAGAGGTTTAGAGGAATTTAATGCTTCGTATACATCTCCGTAAAGAACAATTCCTGCTACCATGGTGCCGTGACCATTCTCATCGAATGGTGTTGTAATTCCACCAAATGCTTCAGACTCGTACACCGTGTCTTGTAGTAGCGGATGAGTAGGTAGTATTCCACTATCGATAACAGCAACAAAAGGAGTATCTAGGCCAGGTTTTTTAATCTTCGGAATTGTTGCAATATCAATATTTTGAAATTTTCCCTGTTCATAAATGGATTGTTGGGGTAAGTCGGCATAATATACGTTTTTATGCTCCAATAATGTTCTAATTAGCGCGCCTTTAATTGAAATTTTAATAAGCATCAAGCAGGACATAATAACATCATCAATTACCCGAGATTCTAAGGATTTCAAATAATCCTTAAAAGAAATCATTTTCTGATGAAGGGATTTTATGTCATCGGAATCCGCATATAATTGGACATCTAGTGTGTATTCTGCCATATTGTCAACTACCATAGCCTTTAACAATGGTCCTGTTTTTTCTTCTGGAGTTTGAAAAACAAATTCCTCAAGGTTAGCAAATTCAGAATAATTCATAACTCTTTTGGTTGCTAGTTTCTCAGCTATAAAATCGGATAAGTGAGAGTTGAAAACTATAGGATTTTCAACTTGTACAATAGCTTCTTTTTTATTTGGTTCAGCAAGGAGGATAAGACCTATTTTACTGTAGTTAACTGGCTTGTCGTTATCTTTAATTACTCTGAAAATGAAGTCTTCACCAAACTTCTTTGTTTTATTATATTCGTTTTGTTGCTGACTAAAATTAGTTCTTAATTTAGCACCATGTAATTTTGGAATAATAATACGGTCAGGGCGTTTATCTTGTCGGCCTTGACTGTTAAAGTCAATATTTTCTTTAACTAAACTAAGATGATTATGATTATTCACAGGGATCACTCTCATTTACCATTATTTTTTATATATACAAAATACGACAATTGGTTACAAAGTCCTTCAGAACATACGTTTCAATGTACTGGTAGTACTATCTATTTTGTGACTGTTGCAAGTTTTAATGATGTATAAGGTAAATGGCGTCGGAAAGTGTAACATTCATATCGTGATCAATTGCTGGTTGCAAAGATATCTGAAGAACTTTTATATGTATTAGCTGACAAAATGTTTTGACAGTCAATTCATGGTATGGGAATATTGGTATATCTAATTCCAGTAAATCGTTACTTTTGTCGGCCGAGCTTCGCATTAGTATTCAGGGTGAAAATCCACCATCTTGAGCTGTAGGCAATCAGAGTGGTACATAATTTTCGTAATATGAAAATGAGCAGTGGATAGCATAGTTGGAAGGAAAGACCTTTCGTATATCTGGACTTGATATTGACTGGGAAACTATCAAACTCAATGCTGAACAGGACTATGGGGGAAGAGTATGAATAAAGTTGAAAAAAAACTCGAAATACCAATCAACAATTCCGTACTAGATGAGTATCTAAAAAATGAGTTTCAGAAGAAAAAGCAATTAGAGGTTATTCATGAATATATTGATGACTTTGATGTTTACAAATTTAGCTTTGTAGACAGGATTAAAGAAGCTGAAGCTCGGATTAATGTTGATGTCTATATTTTAAGCAATGGTAGCATGAAACAGTTGCATAAAATGATTATTTATTCTCATGATGAAATGATAAATTCGTACGATCTAGATCATTACTTTTTAAGCGAATTGTATTATCCTATTACAATCAACGATTATGGTGATAAAAAAGCTAAATATACAGTGAGACTGTACTATTCAATCATCCATGATATAGGTTTTAAAGGTGAGTATGTAATAACATGGGGAGGAAAAGTCAAATTTAAGCCTTTGTTTAATGAAAAACAAAAAAATACAATAGCTGAGAGAATAATATGCATTGATGTTGAGGTAGAGGCTAGCTCACTCAGTCAAGCCCGTTCAAAAGCATACAATATTGCCAGAGATTTCACATCCTTTTTATCCGTATTAATTGATACAGGTTTTTATGTGTTTGATTCTAAATTTGCTCATTACACACGAAAAAGCAATAATGGTCTAATAGGTGAGTTTCAAAGAGAATCATTTTATGATAGTGAGTTGGATATACGTGTAATGGATAATATGAATGGTCTGAGACATAGGTTAGACTATCAAGCAGTTGAAGTGCCCTCCTATTTTAATGTAGGTTTTGTAGATGATAATTTTAATTTTAATTCAACAATGATTCTCAATAATGATAAAGTAATGAATGAAAATCTAGAAAAAACCTTTTTAAACTATAGAATAACTAATCCTACTATTGATATGCGAGAGTATTATTCTGAAGATATTGATGAAACGGCTTGTTATGGTTTAGCTTTAAAAATTCCGAAGAATATTCGTCAATTTTATAAGTCTTTGGACAGATTAAAAGTTGAGGATATCAATAAATATGAAGCTTTTAAGAATTCATGTAGACTATATAATCTTTCTCATACTGCTGGGGGAAAAGAAGCAACACTTATGATTTCATACATGGTATCCTCAGTAGAAGCATTAACTAAATGTGAAAATGAGAAACTGTCTTTCAGTTCGTTCATGATGAAATATTTAAATGAAGACTATGATAAAAAATTGTGTGACTTCTTATATGGAAATGTAAGGTCAGGGCATTTTCATTCAGGCGAGTTTTTCTTTCAAGAATTTGCTCTTAGTTTAGATGTAACTTTTCAAAATGAATACTTCAATTTAAGAGATAAGTTTGTTAAATCCAGGAACATATTGAGAAAAGCAATAATTAATTGGATAAGAGTTCATGTTCTAAAAACATTAGAATTATGAGTAGCGAGTAGTGGGGACGCGTCCGCTTCATCAACGCTAAAGCCTATTAAACGGCAAACAACAAAACAACTACGCTTTCGCAGCTTAATAACCTGTGTGCGTGCTTCTACCCTGCATCGCCCATGTGACAGGGATAGGGGCTAACAAGTAGTGGGATACGCTGTCTGGTCTCCTCCTGGGGTCAGCAGAAGAAGATAATCAGGCTGACCCGAAGAGGACCCGGTTACGGGGGGCTTCTAGGGTGACATCAAAACTGTAACTACACTCGTAGAAGCTTATGTGCCGTTATCTTCGGACAGGGGTTCGACTCCCCTCTGCTCCATATGGAGTATCAGTAAAGACACCTTAATCAGTGTCTTTTTTCGTTTCCCTTTAAGATTAAGTTCACTTGAAAATTGCTATAATAATAACGAATGTAGCTGATAGCGAAACGTATGTCTTCTGCGGGAAGACCGGACAGGAATATCCTTAATCAACGATATTGAAGTTCATTTCCTGGAGGTGCTGAAGATGAATGAACCGGGTTTGAAAAAGGCGATGGATACTTTGCAGTATTTGAGTCAGGATTCAGAGGCCAGACGGTTGTATGAAGCTAGACAGAAATATCTGCATGATGAAGCGTCGATGCTGGGTAGTGCGGAAATGGCAGGTATAAAGAAGGTGGCTAAGAACATGCTTGACCTGAATCTAGACATATCGATTATTGTAAAGGCCACTGGGTTAACGGAGCAGGAGATCAATGCTTTGAGGAAGTAAAAAATGTGGGAGCATCCAATGTGAGGGTGCTCCCTTTTTTTGTTACTAACGATGCCTTCCTTTATTAGGGGTGACGATTGATTTATTCGGGGGATTGCGGGAATTTCAAAAGTGGAATATTATTACCTTATGATTAATGTATTGGCTTACTAATTAATGTTTATATTAATTTAATTGGAGTGGATGTATTATGTATCCCCATCATCAAGCTGCCATTGATGCCATCACCAACAAGCTTAAAGCCAGACCCGACGTACAAGGGGTCATCATCGGGGGTTCCGTAGCGCATGGTTTTGCTGGCGAAACCTCTGATATCGACATTATGATCGTCCTTTCTGAAGAGGATTACAAGAAAGCTTGTTCTATCCATAATCTTGGGTATTTCGAAACGGAATCCTGTTCTTATGAAGGCGGTTACGTGGACGGGAAGGTTGTATCCGCTTCCTACATCAAGCAAGTGGCCGAATCCGGCAGCGATCCTGCTAAGTTCGCATTCCAGGATGCGTTCGTCACCTATTCCAATATTGAGGGGTTGGAACAGTTGGTCCAAGACGCTCCCCGATATCCGGTGGAGAAAAAGGCAGAGAACATGCAGAAGTTCTATGCACAATTCGAAACCTGGAAATGGTATTATTACGAAGGACTGAAACGCAACAATCGTTTATTAATCGACTACTGTTTGACCCACTATGCCTTTTTCGCAGGTAGGCTGATTTTGGTACACAACGAAACGCTGTTCCCTTCTTATAAGTGGTTCTTAAAGGTTCTGGAAGGGGTAGAAAAGAAGCCGGAGAATTTGTTGGCGGACATCCATCGGGTACTGGAAGAACGAACGCCGGAAGCTGTCGAGAATCTGTACGAGAGTATTGTGGAATTTAATAACTGGTATCAGGCAGAGCATCATTGGACGGTTCAGTTCATGATGGATAGCCAGCTGAACTGGATGGACGGACCGGTTCCGGTTCTCGATTTATAAACTGTTCCGCTAACGGAGTAAAGCAGAAGACACCTCGTCAGGTGTCTTTTTTCATTACTGTGGATGTATTAATTTCCTAGTACATAAGAAGCCGTCTCCCGTGCATGGTTAAGAGGGAAATGATGACCATAGGGAACAACATCAATCTTACCAAGCTGTACTGGAGCAGAATAGCGCCGATCTTGATCGCCCCAAATAATATGAAGATTAGACCCCGGTACTTTGGTGAAATCACCCCGATAGTTTTTCGACAGGAAACTGTTGAGCTGAAGAGTTGTATTTAGAATTCTAGGCGAAGTAAAGCTGCTGCGTACTTTGGCAATATAATGTTTCGGAATGCTCTCTATATTTTCAAACAGACCATTACCAATTAAATAACGTTCTAATGAATTAGCCGTTGCTAATTTCAATGCCCATTTGTTCAACAATTGAGGAGCATTAAACGATTTGTGATTTTTCTTCGTAACAGGTGGCTGAAGTAAAGTAATAGTATTCTTCGTATCCAAGTACTCTCGCGCTAACGCTTCCAGCAGAATAACCGCTCCGAAGGAATGGCCAATCCAATGTGCGCCATGGGCAGTTTTTCCTGATAACTCCTTCACTACGTTCAAATAGAGATCGAGAAGATGTGTCTCCCGCTTAAAAGGGGAACGTCCTAAACCTGGAAGATCCGGAATCCATACAGGTTGACCCGTTTGTTCATGAAGCTCTAGACCTAAAGGAAATAAATCCTCCCCATCACTCAACAAACCGTGGAATAAAATAAATGGCCTACCCTCTCCTTGTATCTGATGAATCACAGTGTTTCCGATTAAGGTTCGTTCAAATACATGATTATGCTGGTTATTTGGGTACATCAAGCGATAATCCAAATCTGCTACTACGGCCGGGAAAAAATTCATGACACTCGTCTTAGTAAACCAATCGGCTCCCATGACTTTTTTCGGTAAATCATTTGAAATCGTTCTGTTAGTAATAAAATTTAGTCCATCCGATGGAATTTGTGTGATTTTACTGATCCCGCTGTTCATAAGTGCTTTCATGAAGCGAAGGGGGACAGAAATCTTAGGTGCGGCCATATTCATACTTTCTGACATCACCCCTAATAACTCATCTATATCCGGATCAAGCGGTTTGTCTGGAACAAGGGTATAGGTTCGAATAGACGACGGCTCCAGCTTAACAACCTGAACCATAAACTTCGCCAGCGCATCGTTTGAAATCAGCGGTAATTTATACCCTTTGCCTCCAGGTATAACTGGCATCAGCCCTCTGCGCATACTCTCCACAAGCAAGCCTAAGCCGGCTACCTGCTCCGTACTCCCTGTTGTGCTGCTGCCGACTACGGTTGGCGGATTAATCACAGAGAGCGGATAGCCTACTGCGGATGCCTGCTGGCGAATATACAGATCTGCTAAAAACTTTGTTCTTTCATAAGGGTTTTTTATTTTCAAATAGTTGTGCCCTTCTTGAAACACATCAATCGCAACCTTGCTGTTATGATCATCAAAGGGGGTCATATATCCAACGATATGAATAAATTGCTGCAACCCCTTCAATTGGTGGATACATTTAGCGAATTCATTGATATGCTTAGCGCCGTTTAAAAATACAGAGGTTGCTTCCTGCGTTGTCGCTTGAATATCCATTTGTCCGCCTGCGTGAATAATAACATCCGTGTTAAGTACCTTCTCCTTATATTCATCACTTAGACCTAAATCTGGTTTCGTCAAATCACCTTCAATAAAGTGCATGGCTGCCCCGTTGAGAAACCCTTTTTCCTGAAAAACACGTGTTGCTTTGCTCTTCGACCTCACTAGTAGAAAAATCATAACCTCCTCTTTAAGAAGCTCCTCCACGAGTTGCCTCCCGATAAAGCCTGTTCCACCTGTTAAAAATATCGTCCTCATATCATCTGTTCTCCTTTTTAGTACTGTTTGGTACTAATTTTGTGTAAAAAAAATGCTTCTTATCGAAGCAAGTTGAAAAAGTGGCTGGCTGTTCTCGTGATCACCGTTGCATCCTTCAATGTCTCTGCAAGAAACAGCGCTCCTTCAAGATTCGTTATAAAAAGTGCTGCTACCTCGTCAATATGAATCGTTTCTCTAAACTCGCCTTTTTCTGCTCCTTGTTGTAGTAATAGAGAGATTTTCATTTGTAATCCTGTGAAAAAGAGACCTATTTTTTCCTTGATGTGCGTAGCTTGTGCCGGAGTTTGAATATAAAGTGTAATAAACGGACAGCTCCCCTTATACTCTCTGGACTGAACTCCCTCCGTTAAATGCTTTAAAAACATCTGGACACGATCTTCAACGGATAACTGGTTCTGAGAAAGGATTTGATCCATTGCCCGCTCATACGTTTCAATCCAATAATCAACGACCCCTGCTAACAATTCTTCCTTATCCGCGAAGTGATAATACACATTAGATTTGGACACTTTGCTTACACGTACTAATTCATCCATGCTGGTATAAGCAAATCCCTTTTCTAAAAATAAGGCTGCCGCGACTTCAAGCACACGTTTTTGGTTCATGATTTTTGCCTTTGTCATGAGTAGAACAATACAGTACTAAATGGAGCGTTGCAAGTATTTTTATTTTTGCATAACACCTATTTATCCTCTATAATTGTAGGCTACTATGCACCCAGTCAGGAGGAAATGATGAATTTTATACAAGAGCACCTAGCAGGATATGGAATGAGCGAGCAGATGGTTGTGTATCTCTCGAACATCATTATGGTTTTATGTATTGCTTTACTCTCTATAGTGGCTAATCTTGTTGCCAAAAAAATCGTACTGAAGATCATCATCCATATCATTCATAACAACCGGTATACGTGGGATAATATCTTTTTGGAGAAAAAAGTATTTCACAAGCTGTCGCATCTCGCTCCGGCCTTTATCATTTATTACGCCGCGCCTATTTTTCCGCTGTATCAGTCTTTCATTGTAAAGTTCGCCTTAGCTTATATGATTATTGTAACGATCACGGTGTTTAATGCCCTGCTTGATGCCATCGATGCTATTTATCGTACGTATGAAGTGTCCAAGATGAGGCCGATCAGAGGCTACATTCAGGTTGCGAAGATTATATTGTATATTATTGGTGCGATTGTGGTGATTTCTAACCTCATGGGTCAGAATCCGCTGATTCTGCTTAGTGGACTGGGCGCTTTATCCGCTGTTCTGATGCTAGTGTTCAAAGATTCGATATTGGGCCTCGTGGCAGGTATTCAATTATCTTCTAACGATATGGTTCGTGTAGGCGACTGGATTGAAATGCCTAAATATAATGCCGACGGCAATGTAATTGATATTACGCTGAATACGGTAAAGGTGATGAATTTCGATAAAACCATTACCATGCTTCCGAGCTATGCCCTGATCTCAGACTCTTTTAAAAATTGGCGGGGGATGGAAGCCTCCGGGGGCAGAAGAATTAAACGAAGTGTCTGTATTGATACAAGCAGCATATGTTTTTGTACCAAAGAAATGATTGAGGAGTTCCAAAAGGTTCACTATCTTAGCGATTATGTCCTGACAAGATTAGATGAAATTAACGCCTATAATACGGAACATCATATCAATATGGAGAGTAAAGTGAATGGAAGACAGCTAACGAATATCGGGGTATTCCGGGAATATGTCCAAGAATATCTGCGCAATCATCCCAAAATTCATAAGGATATGACGCTCATTGTCAGGCAGTTAGCACCAGGAGACAGCGGACTGCCTTTAGAAATTTATGCGTTCAGCAATGAGACCACCTGGGGTGTGTATGAGTCCGTCCAGTCGGATATCTTTGATCACATTTTTGCGATTATCCCTCTGTTTGGACTTCGCGTTTTCCAGAACCCGACGGGCCAGGATATTGTTAATTTAAAAGAAAGTAGGGAATATTCGGCGGGATATTGAGGTGTGATTATATGGAATCAAAAAAGGCCCTTTGGGGTCTTTTTTTATGTGAAATTATATTGATTGCAGTTGTTTATATGGTGTTACCTATACTCATAATATTAATAATGAAAGCATCGTAAAATCCCAAAGTATGCCATAGAGCTTCTTAAAGATCCCATATATGGTATACGTATGCAAATCCTAGCGCAGGAAAAGAAAAAGGGTAAGCAGTCAAAAGAGGAGCGAGCTAAGGAAATTGCTCTAGAACTGATGGATCTTCAACTGAAATTTAAAGGTAAAACGTTTAAGGAAGCATTTGCAGACTACAATGGTGATGAAATGGATGATCCAACGGATTACCATCGGTGGTTAGACCTCGAAGAGGAATTAGCTGAAATTATGAAGCTCAGCGGAGGTGCAAATGACGCAAAGTAAGATTGAGCAATTAGCTCTCAAAAAACTCTTACCCGCGAATCTTTTTAGTATTACAGCTCAATTCGGTCATTTGCTTGAGACTTATCCTAATGTTCCAGGGAATTCAGGTATCTATGGTAATTACACGAGAAATACAAATAAGTTAGATGTGCTTTTTCCTTTAAAATAACATCCTGTACACGGCATTACTGGTTAATATTACATATCATTGTTAACTCCAAATGAGGAAGAGATTCTGAATAAATACAAGAAAATCATTGAGAAGCAATTTGGCGACAGAGGAGAGGTTCTGCGCTACCCCGTTATTAAGAAGGCGATTAAGGACTTCAGTAAGGTATCCGCCAACAAGGAGCAGATTGCTGAAATTATGGTGTTCACGGTGGAGTGCGGGGTGGACTTCACCCGGGCTTACGGAGACATCGATGAGCGGTTCTATCTGACGGTGTCCAGTATTTATAGACAAGCGTTGGAATACATTATGAAGAATGATTTGGAGGAAAAATTCGTCGACCGTAGCAGAAGGTTGGCGGAACGTAGTCAGGGCATTGGCTGGGGCTTTGGAGATGCCATGGTCGAATTCTATTATCACTATTTAGGGCACATGGAGGAAGAAGAAGAGACAGAGGATTAGACTGTGCGAGCTAGGGCGGAGGCCCTGCATTGTTTTCCAATATAAAGAATGAAGAAGCCTCCCTGTAGTGTATAATAAAGCAAATTAAAGCCCCTGTCCCGGGATCGGAACGGACAGAAGCTGAGGAGGATTCGTTGTGGCCAGCATCAGACAGAGAATTGTTCCGCATCTATGGTATGACAAGGAGGCGGCAGAAGCCGCCCGCTTTTACGCTACTGTGTTTCCGGAGTCCAAGGTTACGAGTGTGAACACGATTCATGATACGCCCTCCGGCGATGCGGGTCAGGTCTCTTTTGAGGTCTGGGGGCAGCCGTTCATGGCGATCAGCGGAGGTCCTTATTTCAAGCTGAATCCGGCTGTCTCCTTCTTTGTTAATTTCGATCCATCCCGCGACCAGGATGCAGCAGAGAGATTAGATGAGGTGTGGGATAAGTTAGCGGAAGGCGGCACCGCCTTGATGCCGCTCGGCAAGTATCCATTCAGTGAACGGTACGGCTGGATTCAGGATAAGTTCGGAGTGTCCTGGCAGCTGATTCTAACGAACCCGGCAGGGGAGGAGCGGCCTGCGATTATTCCTTCCTTGTTGTTCGTGGGGGATCAATGCGGGAAGGCGGAGGAGGCGATGTCCTTCTATCTGTCGGTATTTAAGGACTCGCGCCAAGGGCTTCTTACCCGCTACCCGGCAGGCTCTGCACCGGATCAGGAAGGAACGATTATGTTCGCGGACTTCATGCTGGAGAATCTGTGGTTCACGGTCATGGACAGTGCGCATAATCATCAGTTCAGCTTCAATGAAGCGGTCTCCTTCATGGTATCCTGCGATTCTCAGGAAGAGATTGACTACTACTGGGACAAGCTGTCCGCAGTTCCTGAAGCCGAGCAATGCGGCTGGCTGAAGGATGCCTTCGGTATCTCCTGGCAGATTATTCCTTCGGAGATGAATGAGATGATGAAGAAGGGCACACCGGAGCAGCTGGCGCGTGTGACGAAGGCTTTTCTGCAGATGAAGAAGTTCGAGCTTGCGGAGCTGCGTAAGGCCTATAAGGGAGAATAAGAGCGGCAACCTGCTGGAATACCAACACAAGCGATAAGGACCTAATCCTTATCGCTTCTTTGCGCGCAAATATAAGAATGTATAGGTTTCACTTGCCTCACACCTTCCCCCCGCCATCCCCCGCCCGGTACTTCTTGCGGTACTGGGCCGGGGTCATGCCGTACACCTTTTTGAAGCTGGAATAGAAGGTGTTCAGGGACGAGAAGCCGAAATGCTGCACGATGGGCTCGATCGGCGAGTCGGAGGCAATGAGCTCCTGGCAGATGAACGTCAGCCGCTTCTCGGATATTTTGTCGGTGATGGACTGGGTGGTCTCTGCTTTGTACAGACTGCGGAAATAATTGACCGACAAGCCCAGGTGATCGGCCAGCATGGTGGCCGACAGATTCGGGTCGGTGAGATGACTCTCGATGAACTGGTCCACCTGTCCGATCAGGGCGATATTCTTGGATTGGCTGCGGGCGGCCGCAATGTCTTCGAGTGTTCGGGTAATCAAGGCCTCCATCCACGGCATGACGTTATCCATTGTTTCCTGCCGAATGATCTGTTTCTCGATGGACGTCAGTCCCCACGAGCTGGGCAGCGGCTGGGAGGAATGCTCCTGGATGAGCCGGCGGATGTCCATGAACAAGGTAATCAGAGACATTTTACATTCAAAATAAGGCAGTTCCCGCAGCTTCACAACCGCTGAGCGTAAGACCTCCAGAATGACGGCGGCGTCCCCCTTGAGTATGGCCTGGGCGATCTGCCGCTCCTGGCTCACAGGCAAATGATATAATTCCCCGGGTGCAGCGGGCAGCCATTCCTTCACAATGAGCGACCGGTGTCCGAACCGGAACCTCTCCTGCGTCAGATCATACGTCTCCAGATACACCTCATGCATGTCGGTTAAGCCAGGCAACGTCCGGCCCCAGGCAATGGTAGTTCCTACGGACAAATACTGCTGAATTAACTGCCCTGCCACTTGCAGCTCCTTCGCGAATTCCTCTGACAAGGGAGCCGATAAGACTACAGCCACGTGGTCGTCTCCCATATCTACGGTCTGCAGCTTGTGCCTGGACGATTGCAGCGACTCCTGAATGATATTGGACATAGCGAACCGGAGCAGGCGCCGGTCCTTCTCCGGGTACACTCCCGAGAATTCCGCGAAGTGGTCGATCCGGAAGATGGCTACGGACAACTCATCGCTTGGCAGATCAATCCCCCATTCTACGAATTGAGCGCGGATCTCCGTTGCCGAATGGTAAGTCTCCCCGAGGAAATCCCTTAAGAACCGCTCTCTGCCCAGAAATTTATTATGCCGCCATTGCTCGGTAAGCTCGTGAATCTGATTATGCTGCGAGGTAAAAACGCTCGATAAGTATTCGAGTTCATTGGCGTTCGCCTCAAGGCCGGGCTTCTCCGCCTGATGCTGCCGCATGACCCGGCTGATCAGCTCCTGAATGGGCGAGTACACCCGTTTGGAGATTAGAATAATCACCGCCAGGGAGGCCGCGAACAAGACGAGGAACAGGATCAGACTGGTGTCGCGCAGGACCGTGATTTTATTCAGAATGGCGGACTTCGGGATCATCTCAATGAAGGTCCAATCCTGGATACCCTTAACGGAGGAGTCGGCATAGACCACTAGCTTCTCCCCCTGATCCCGTGGCTGAAATAGCTTCCAGCCGCTGGCTCCCTTCATTCCGTGGCTTCTGAGCTCGGCAATCTGCTGCGGATTCATTGGCGTGCTGCTAAAAATCGTCTCGTCCCGGTCATTCAGCACGGTGATCGACCGGCTGGCGAAGTTTGAATTATTCTGCAGCAGGGTCATGAGATTATGGGTATCCACATTCATGACGAACGCGGAGATAGAGCTGCCTTTTTCATAAAATCTGACAATGGTCATCACTTCTTTGGGGGTGTTCCCGGTAAGAGGGAGAGACAAGGTTCGCGGAATGAGCACGCTGTGGTTCGCTGTTTCCGGGTCACGTAAGCGCTTAATAATATCCTGATCGTAAAAAGCGGCGGTATCATTTAACCCAAGTCTGGAGTCAATGACCGTATTCGTATAATCGTTAATCAGGTAGACCGAATCAATGGAGGGGTTGGCGTTCTTAATGTCCGTCAATTGGCTCCATACCTCATAGGTCTCGAAATCGCTGTAATGGTCCGAAAGGGCATACACCTTAAGCGCGCTGTCATTACTGGAGGAGAAGCTGAAATCAAGCGCCCATTCCATCAGCCGTGACGTATTCCGGGCCCCGTTCACGAGGAGGGATTCCGAATGATCGCCGATTTCCTCCAGCAGTGTCTTGGAAGATTGCCCATAGAGCAGTACGAAGGATACGCCTAAGACCAGAACGTTCGCACTGACAAAGTAAAAAATAAGCTTCATGTAGGTAGGGTGCCGCTTCAGCGAGGCGAAGAACGGTTGTCTGAATTTCATGGCTCTGGAACCTCCGTAATCATAACTGTCCGGCTCATTATAAGTAGATTTATTATAGCACACCGGGTATTTTCGTCTGCCGAATCGTTTGTTTTCGGAAGAGTGTTGTTTTTGGGAAGGCGGTAAATCTGCACTTGCGGGAAGGATTGGCGTTTCTCGGAATTGCTCAGGACTCAAGGGCTTGATAAGGTGAGCGCATAGATAACGGACGCTCTTGGGGCGATGACCGGTCTTGAGGAAGGGGGGATGTACAAATGAACTACCCGCTTAGCGCAGGTAAACGTTCAAAATGGAGGCATATCACGCAGAATCCTTTTCTGTATGTGATGGCTGTACCGGGGCTGTTGTTTTTCCTCGTGTTCAGTTACTTTCCTATATACGGGATTATGATTGCCTTCAAAGATTATGATTTTGCCAAGGGGATCACAGGGAGTGACTGGGTAGGGTTTAAAAATTTCGATTACTTTTTTACATCAGATGACTTCTGGACAATTCTGCGGAACACACTGCTACTCAACGTGCTGTTTATTGTGTTCACGACAGCGGCGGCCGTTCTGATTGCGCTCATGTTCAATGAGATCCGCAATAAGTATTTCAAACGGATATCGCAATCGCTTATTTTCCTGCCTTATTTCATGTCCTGGATTGTGATCGGGATGATTGTCCAATCCTTATTCGGCGGGGAAGAGCCTATGATTAATGTCTGGCTGCAAAATATCGGCATGGAGCCGGTCAACTGGATGTTTGAGTCAAGTCTCTGGCCTTATATTCTGACGGTGATCCGGGTGTGGCAAGGGGCCGGTTATCTCTCGATTATTTTCCTGGCCGCCATTACGGGCATATCGGAGGATCTATATGAGGCAGCCCGCATCGACGGGGCTTCTAAACTGCAGATTGTGACGCGTATTACGCTGCCGCTGCTGGTTCCGACGATCATGATCATGACGCTGCTGGCCGTGGGCAAAATTTTCAACGGGGACTTTGCGATGATCTATGCCATCATTGGAGACAACTCGATGCTGTATCCGACTACCGACGTCATTGATACCTTTGTCTTCCGCTCCATGCGGCAGCTGCACGATTTTGGCATGTCTTCGGCAGTGGGCCTGTTCCAGTCCATTATGGGTCTGATTTTCGTCATTGCTGCCAACTGGGTAACCCGCAGGGTATCCAAAGAATCTGCTTTATTCTAGGAGAGGTACTATGATACAGAAACATAGCGCAGCGGACCGCACCTTTACGGCATTCGCCCATACGTTCATTTTGCTGTTTACTTTATTTTGTCTGTTCCCTTTTCTGCTGATGATTGCCGGTTCCTTTACGGATGAGGAGGAGCTGATAGCACACGGATATACCTTATTCCCGCAAAAATTATCGCTGGCCGCCTATAAGGCGGTTTTGCAATCAGATGTATTGTTCAACGGCTATGGGGTTACCCTGTTCATCACGGTTGTCGGGGCCTTAAGCGCCCTGTGCATTTCCGCCATGCTCGGCTATTCACTGGCGAATAAACGGAATGTTCTGCAAACGCCCTTTCTGTTTTTTTGCTACTTGCCGATGCTCTTCTCGGGAGGGATCATTCCGTTCTATATTGTTGTCAGCCAGTGGCTGCATTTGCAGAATACGATCTGGGTGCTCATACTGACGATGTTATGCCAGCCATTCCTCGTCTTCCTGCTGGTCAGCTTCTTCCGCACCATTCCTGAGGAGCTGGAGGAAGCCGCCAGAATCGACGGAGCGAATGAGATGAGAGTGTTCTTCCAGATTATGATTCCGATCTCCAAGCCGATTCTGGCTTCTGTCGGCCTCTTCTATGCGCTGAGCTTCTGGAATGACTGGTTCATGGGACTGATGTTCATCGATAATGAGAAGTTATTCCCTCTGCAATTAATCCTGCGCCGGATGGTCTCCAATATGGAAGCGGCCAGGAACCTGATCCCTTCCGGTGCTGCGATTTCGGTCACTCCACCGACGTACGGGGTGCGGATGGCGACGACGGTACTGACCATCGGCCCGATTGTGCTGCTGTATCCGATGCTTCAGAAATATTTTGTCAAAGGTCTAACGGTTGGTGCTGTAAAAGGGTAAGCCATTCAGATTGTCCATAGATACAGGAGGGTAACGAGATGAGGTTAAAAAAATGGTTCGGCACGGCAACAACAGCGGTATTGGTGTCGTCACTGGTGCTGGCAGGCTGCGGGGGAAATGCGAAGAATGAAGGCAATACGGCGAATTCTACGAATTCCCCGTCCAGTTCAGAGGGTGCAGCGCCTGCTTCCAAGGAAGTTGTGACGCTGAAGGCTTATTTCCCAGGAGATAAACCTGCGGGGTTCGATGCTGTGCTGCAGGCGGTCAACGACAAGCTGAAAAAAGATAATATCGGAGCCGCCCTGAATATCAACTTCATGCCTTGGACCGACTACGGGAATGCGGTATCCGTGAAGATGTCTGCTGGGGAAGAGTTCGATATGTATCTTGATGCCCCTTGGCTGTCCATGAACCAGATGATCGAGAGTAAATCGTTAACGGAGCTGGATGCGGCAGTGGCTGCACGGCCCGAGCTGAAGTCGTCCATTCCGGAGGAAATGTGGGAGTATAACAAATTCGGCGGCAAAATTATGGGGATTCCGCTCGGCACCACCCAAGGCCAGCTGTATGGCGTACTGATCCGTAAGGATTTACGCGAGAAATACGGGCTTCCTGAGCTGAAAACCCTCGACGATCTGGAGAAATTCCTGTACGCGGTCAAGGAAAATGAGAAAGACATTAAGCCTTTTGTCATTAACGGAATTAAGGCCGATAAGCTGCCATTCATCCTGAGTAACTCCGCGAATCTGGCGCAGGATGAAGTACTGGAGATTGGGGTCAACATGTTCTCGTATTCGATTAAGGATAAGAAGGTCATTGGCCAATGGGAGAGCCCGACAATTGCCGATGCTTATGATCGCGTTACCAAATACTATAAGGATGGAATTATCTCCAAAAATATTGCCCAGGAGCAAAATGCCGAGACGCTGTTCAAGCAAGGTAAATATGCGGCGACCTACTATGCAGCCGATGGGGTCGAAGGGCTGAAATACTCGGAAATGCTGAAGGACGGCAGCGACAAGCTGGAGATTTTCATACCGAACGGGGAGCAGGCTAAGCCTTATACGGCTTATCAGCAATGGAACTTCCTGTGTATCCCGACGACCTCCAAGCATTCCGATGTCACTATGGATGTAGCGAACTGGCTGTCGATTAAGGAAAACCATGATCTGATGGAATACGGCATTCAAGGAAAGGACTGGGAGCCTGTCGGCGATTCGAGCTATAAGGCGCTGTCCGGCTATACCTTCCCTGGTTATGTGCTGACCTGGCGGCCGACGCTGAATCGTACACCTGACACCATGATGCAAGATGACAAGAAGTGGTTCGACTTCTCGACCAAGACGTCCAATTTTACGCTTAGTCCAATCGCAGGCTTCAACTTCAACGCTGAGAAGGTGAAGACGGAATATGCCAAAATCACTCCGCTGCACGATTCGATCTTCCTGCCGCTAAGCCAAGGCCTGATCCCTGCGGCAGAAGGAAAGAAAACGATGGAGGATAAGATGGCAAGTCTCGGCGGGCAAAAAGTAATCGATGAAATCCAGGCCCAGATTGATGCCGTTACTTCCGGGAAATAACCGTACTTCAAACACAGAAAGAGGTCAATCCAATGAAAATAACACGCAGCGCGCACAATCCGCTGATTGAAGCCGTGGATGTTGTCCCCTCCCGTCCCGATTTCCAGGTACTGGGTGCGTTCAATGCAGGCGTGGCGCAGCTACAGGATGAGACGATCCTCTTGCTGCGCGTTGCTGAAGCGCCAATACCGGACCGGGCGGACGAGGTGCTTGTTCCCCGGTTGAATGAAGCAGGGACGGAGGTGCAGGTAGAACGATACGACAAGAACGATCCGGCTTATGATTTCTCCGACTCGCGCTTCGTCGCCAAGGACGGGCAGACGGTGATGCTCACCTCCCTATCCCATCTCCGGGTAGCGCGAAGCCAAGATGGCGTTCATTTCGAGGTTGAGCCGCAGCCGGCCCTGTTCCCGGAGCATCCCTTGGAAGCATGGGGGATTGAAGATCCGCGTGTGACCCAGATTGGGGACACCTATTACATCACTTACAGCGCAGCCTCTGCGCGCGGTGTCGGCGTTGGGCTGGCGGAGACCCGTGACTTTCAGACCTTCACACGGCGGGGGATTATGCTGCCTCCCGAGAATAAGGATGTCATGATTTTCCCCGAGAAAATTGGCGGCAAATACTACGCTCTGCATCGCCCAGTGCCGAAGTCATTCGGCGCGCCCGAGATGTGGATTGCGGAATCGCCCGATCTCGACCACTGGGGGAACCACCGCTTCCTGATGGGACTCGGCGAGCAGGGCTGGGACTCGGCCCGCATGGGCGGCGGGGCAGTTCCGATCCGCACACCGCAGGGCTGGCTGGCGCTGTATCATGGCGCGGACAGCAGCCACCGCTATTGTATGGGGGCGGTGCTGCTGGATCTGGAGGACCCGTCCCGGGTCATTGCGAGATCGCGTGTCCCCGTGCTGGAGCCGGAAGCTTCCTATGAGGTGAACGGATTCTTCGGCAAGGTCGTGTTCTCCTGCGGCGCGCTGCTGCTGGACCAGACGGTCCGTATGTATTACGGCGCGGCGGACGAAGTGATGGCTGTAGCGGACATCCCGCTTCAGGATATATTAGATACTCTTGTGTAAGGGTAGGGAGGCAGTGTGAACTGCCTTCCTTAATCCCTAGTTTAGAAAGCGCTAACAAAAATCTGCTAGATAGACAAAGGAGCGTGTACATGACTGGTAACGTGCAAAGCAGGATCAAGAGATGGATCTGTCTCGTGATGGTTGGTTTGATGATCTCGACCCTCGGGTTCCAATATCCTGTATCGGCGGCGGATAGCTCGTCGCAGGAGCTGGCTGAAATGAAGCTGATGAAGCAGCGGGCGGTGGATTTCTATATCTCCAAAGACATCATCAATGACGGAACCAACGGCCGGGTCGAATGGACTTTTAAATCACAGGCCGGAACCTACTTATCGAGTCAAAAAGCGAATGGAAGCTGGAGCGATGTAGATTATGCCAATACCACCTCCAGCGCCAACGGCAGAGCCTGGTCGCCTTACCTTGCGCTGGACCGGATGCAATCCATGGCTCAGGCATTCGCAGACCCGAAGGGGCCTTACTATCATGATGAAGCCATGTTAGCTGGTATTCAGAAAGCGCTGGATCACTGGTTCACGGTCAAGCCGACCTCCACCAACTGGTGGGAGACCGGCATCGGCAAGCAGCTGCGGCTTAGCAAAATCGCGCTGCTGTGTGAAGGCTATCTGACTGCGGAGCAGGCTGCTAATATTGTCGGCACATTAGACAGCAGTCCGAATACGATCGATGGGGCGAACTCCTCCTGGTACAACCAGAATTATATGATCCGTGGCTTATTGCTTGAGGATGCCCAGAATGTCCGTAGCGCCGTAGAGGCGTTTAACGTGCTCTCGGCTGTGACGGTGACGCTGACGGGAATTCAGTCCGACATGTCCTTTTTCATGCATGGGAAGACGAATTATACCACGGGCTACGGCAGAAGCTTCGCCAGAGATATGTCCTTCTGGGCCTATGTGGTCTCGGGCACAAGCTTCGCCTACAGCCAGGCGGCCATTGACTCGTTGTCCTCTTATGTGCTGGATGGAACCAGGTATCTGGTGAGAGGCGATGTTGCCGATCTGGGGATGGGGATGAATGGGCCAGAGTGGCCGGATTATGAGAGCTCTGCGCTGACCTTCTATGAAGATCCGCTAGAGTGGATGCAGGCAGCCAACCCGAAGCGGGCGGATGAGTTCGCTGTTTTCTTGAATAATATCCGGGGTATTGGCACGCTCTCAGGCAATGGACTGGATGCGAACAATATGACGCAGTGGCAGACTCTCGTCTCCTCTCATATGCGGAAGGATTACGGAATCACGGTCAAGATGTCCTCCAGCACGGTCAAGGGCGGCGAATGGAGAACCATTAACCCAAGCGGATATAACCTGCTCTACTGGACTCCGCAAGGTGCTACTGCAATCCAGAGAACCGGAGATGAGTACAGAACCGTGTACCCGCTGATGGACTGGGCTCATGTTCCGGGAACAACAGCTCCCTATGTACTCACGAAGGAGAAGGATTTCAACAACCCGAAGACATTTGTGGGCGGTGTGACCAATGAGCGTTACGGTGCCACGGCGTTTGATTTCAATAAGCTGAATACCAGCGGGAAAAAGGGCTACTTTTTCTTCGATGATGAAATGGTAGCGCTGGGCGCAGGCATCACTTCGACGAATGCTGCACCGGTCCATACCACGCTGAACCAGAGTCTGGCAGTAGGCGATGTGCTCGTTGACGGCAAAGCCGTTGCAGACGCAACGTCGCAGGTGAACGGACGCTGGGCCTATAACGATCATACCGGTTATGTGTTCCCGGATAAGACGGACTTCCAGGTGAAGCAGGAGACGAAGACCGGGAAATGGAGCGATGTGGTTACTGGCAGTGCACCAGAACCGATCACGAAGCCGGTGTTCTCAATGTGGCTGGATCATGGCGTGAAACCGGTCAATGCGTCCTATCAATACATCGTATTGCCGGGTAAAACCGCCGGGGAGGTTGGCAGCTACGCGGAAGCAAGTCCTATCCAAATTCTGTCGAATACACCGTCCGTACAGGCGGTCCGGCACCGTTCGCTTGGCATTGCGGAAATGCTGTTCTATCAGCCGGGTACAGTCACGCTAAGAGAAGGACTGACCGTCACCGTGGATAAACCGTCGATGGTGATCGTGGATGAATCCGCGGACCCTGTCCGCATCTCGGTGGCGAATCCCGAAACGCCGGGAATTACCGTCAACGTAACGCTGAACCGGAACGGAGAACAGACCACAACCACGTACAGACTCGGTAAAGATACGTTCACCGGGCGGAGTATGACGCTGAGCGAGGGAGCTTCTATCGATGATAGAGGGTATGATCTGGCTTACAGTAAAGGTACGGTTGCTTCGTCCAGCGTGGGCAAGCAATTTGCGTCGGGTGCTACGGATCTGTACAGAACCTCCAGTTGGAGTTCGAATGCATCAGACGATGAATGGATTTATGTGGATCTGCAGGATCAATATATGATCAATAAGGTTAGACTGCATTGGGAGAAGGCTTACGGCAGAAGCTATAAAATTCAAGTATCCGATGATGCGGCCACCTGGAAGGACGTTTATGCGACCTCCATGGGGGATGGCGGCATCGATGACATTGCCTTCGGTAAGACCAGCGCAAGGTTCGTCCGGATGCTGGGCGTTCAGCAGGGAACCGGAGACGGTTACTCGCTTGCTGAATTTAACGTGTATGAAGCGGTTGCCCCCAACCTTGCGGAAGGACAGACGGCGGTGGCAAGTTCGTCCAAAGCCGCCGATGTATCAGTGGGGAATGCGGTAGACGGCTCATTGACGACCCGCTGGGGGTCCAACTATGCCGATCCGCAGTGGATTTATGTCGATCTTGGCTCCATTCAGCCGATTGCTAAGGTCATGCTGCACTGGGAAAGTTCGTATGGGAAGGAATACCGGATTGAAGTCTCCGATACAATGGAGGACTGGAAGACGGTATACAGTACGTCCAGTGGGGACGGGGATATCGACGAGATCTCTATCGATCCAGTGAATGCCAGATACGTCCGGATGTATGGAACTCAGAGAGCGAGCAAATACGGATATTCGCTCTGGGAATTCAAAGTGTTCGGACCAGAGACTGAAGCCCGTGTTCCCGCCCGGGTTGAGCTTGCGGCAGCGCCATCTTCGGTGGTGCCTGGAGGCAAAGTATCCGTTACGGGGGCCGTCTATGAGGGTGGAAATCTTCCGGTTCCCGGTGTGGAGGTTGAACTTACAGCTGCCGATGGAAGCCTGGAGGCTGCAAAAGTAACTACAGATGTGTACGGCCGGTTCAGTACGGTCTTTACCGCACCGTCCGTTCCCGGAGAGGTATCCATCTCAGCCGTTCTGCCGGCAAGCCCATCCGTGACAGGGGCAATCACCGTGTCTGTAGAAAAAGAGGCTGTGCCTACAACAGCCCGGATTGAACTTGAGGCCTCGCCGTCCTCCGTATCCGCTGGAGGCAAAGTGTCCGTTACGGGAACCGTCTATGACGGTGAAGAGCTTCCGTTAGCGGGCGCTGCGGTAAGTCTCATGGCAGCCTCAGGCAGCTTCGAACCTGCCCTTGCTGTAACGGATGAGAACGGCCGGTTCAGCACGGTCTATACGGCACCGTCCGCAGCCGGAGATGTGGTCATTACGGCTGTACTGATTGACAATCCTTCCGTGACGAATACGGTAACCGTTTCTGTAAGCAAAGCCCTGCCAGTCCCTGTTCTGATTGAACTTCAGACGGCAGCGTCTGCCGTGAATACCGGGGATGATGTATCCATCACGGGAATCGTATCAGGTAGCGACAATCTTCCGGCTTCCGGCCTGGAGGTTGAACTCGCTGCTTCCTCGGGCAGCCTGGAGCCTGCTCATGCTGTAACGGACGCAAACGGCCGGTTCAGCGCGGTCTTTACGGCACCATCCACACCTGGAGAAGTGACGATTACGGCATTCTTGAGCGCTTATCCGTCCATTACGGGAAGAATTAACGTATCGGTCAATGAGCGTTCGGGCAGCGGAAACGGCGGCGATCCCGGAGGCGAAGCGCCAGTGACTCCGTCAGTACCAGTAGTACCGCCGGTTATTGTTGGAACACCGAATAAGCCGGACGAGGGCACACCTGCACCGGCAACTCCGGTGCCCGGTCCATCCCTCACCGATATTGCCGGACATTGGGCCGAAGCTAGTATCCTTGAAGCTGTTAAGCAGGGCATCATTACAGGCTATCCGAACGGCTCGTTCCAGCCGAACCGTAACGTGACCCGTGCTGAATTCACGGTCATGCTGGCGAAGGCGCTGAAGCTTCAGAACATAGAAGCAGCGTTGTCCTTCAAGGACAGTGACCGTATTGGTTCGTGGGCCAAGACAGCCGTTGCGCAGGCAGCAGCCCTGGGAATTATTCAGGGCGATAACAACAGCAACTTCCGCCCGGATGCGCCTATGACCAGAGCGGAAATGGCTGTCATGCTGGCGAGAGCATTGCATCTCGCTCCTGTTGGCCGCTCAGCAGGATTCACGGATGACCGCGACATCCCCGCCTGGGCGGTTGGAGCAGCGGCCGAGATGAAGAAGTTAGGACTGATGCAAGGTAAGGGCAACAACAGCTTCTTCCCGAAGGATGCCGCAACGCGGGCAGAGACGGTTACAGTCCTGCTGCGGATGCTGGAAGCTAAGTAAGTATAGCCAACCTTTCATCGATATACGTTAGAACACAGCAAAGCAGCGATTCTCCTGTTAATAGGGAATCGCTGTTTTGTATTTTTGGGCAAAATATAAGAATGTATATGTTTCACGCTATACATTATCCTTCTATTTCCCGCTGAAACGGTAGTCCTTTAACAGGACGGCAAAGCCGTTTCCACTTGTGTAAACGGCTATGATCATAAGGAGATCAATGACAACCAGTACACTTATGCTATAATTTAATAAAGTGTTTTTGTGCTTAGAGAAAATTGGATAAAGGATGCATTGACCAACCATGTATGAGAATCAGACTTCTATGCACCACAAGCTCTTTATTATCGGAGCAGGTGCTGCCGGACTAATGGCCGCTGTTACTGCGAGTGATATGGGGATCGATACTGCCATTCTGGAGAGTAACGACCGGATTGGCAAGAAGATCTTAATGACCGGCGATGGCCGCTGCAACATTACGAATGAATCCACTGTGACAGATACGGATGAAGCAGCCGCTTTATCGCGCAAGTATCACAGTAATCAACCCGAATTTCCGCTTGCGGTAGTGCAGCAATATGGCGTCGGCCAGACGATTGATTTTTTCTCCTTTCTTGGGCTCCCGCTTACAAGACTCAAGGGGGGCTTGATGTATCCGATGTCGCTGCAGGCAGCGGCGGTACTTGATATTTTCCAGCTGGCGCTAGAGGATCGGAATGTTCCCGTATACCTTAAGAATAAAGTGGTGGATGTTACTGCTTCGGCAGATCATCCTCGCTTCACGATAAAATGCCTAACCGAGACAGAGGAAGAGGTTGTGTATACTAGCGACTATCTGCTTCTGTCTACGGGTGGCAACACCGGTCCGAATGCAGGCAAAGAACCTCCGGGTTATACCCTTGCCGAACGTCTGGGGCACACCCTGATTGAGCCTTTTCCGGCCATCGTGCAGTTGAAGCTGCAATATCCGAATATGAGGGCACTGTCCAGTATCAAATCTCAGGGACAAGCTCATATCATTGTAAAGGGTAAAGTCATCGGCAGTGAACAGGGTGAGCTGGCCTTCACAGACTATGGTATTACCGGTCCGCCCATTCTCCAGCTAAGCAGGAAGGCTGCCTATCATCTGGCAAGAGGAGAACAGGTGAAATTATCGGTGGATCTGACGCCGGGCCGCACAGAGGAAGAGTTAATTGATTTTTTAGAAAAGCTCTGGGAGACCTTTGGGCACCGGACCGTGGCGGATTCCCTCGTGGGTATCTTCAACAAGAAGCTTGTTACGGTCCTGCTTAAGGAGACGGGCTTAGATCAACAGCCACAGCTTCTTTGCCAGAATCTGCCGCCCAAAACTAAAGAGAACTTTTATCGGCTCTTGAAGCGTTGGGAATTTAAAGTGACGGATACCAATGGCTTTACGAATGCGCAGGTGACCGCCGGCGGGATTGATACGTCGGAACTCACCCGGGGAACGCTGGAATCCAGGCTTGTGCCTGGGCTGTATTTAGCCGGCGAAGTGATGGATGTGGACGGAGACTTCGGCGGATATAACCTGCAATGGGCCTGGAGTTCCGGATATGTGGCCGCCATGGCGATAGCTAAGTCCATTCAATAAATTTATTAGGAAAAGGGATGCATCAATTAACATGTATAAGGATCAGACTTCTAGGCACCACGAGCTGTTCATTATCGGTGGGGGTGCTGCAGGTCTAATGGCTGCAGTTACAGCGAGGGATCAAGGTATTGATACAGCCATTATTGAAAGTAATGACCGGCTCGGGAAAAAAATAATCACGACGGGTAACGGGCGTTGCAACATTACGAACCAATCCACCGCCACAGGTACGGATGAAGCGGCCGCTTTATCCGTCAAGTATCACAGCAATCAGGCAGGCTTCCCAATACATGTACTGCGGCAATTCGGTGTCCGCCAGACAATCGATTTTTTCTCCTCGCTCGGGCTTCCTTTTATGAGCTTAGAGAACGGCCGGATGTATCCGATGTCGCTGCAGGCGGCTTCGGTGCCGGGGGTGTTTAAGCTGGCACTGGAGGACCGGAATGTTCCCGTCTATTATAAACATAAAGTGCTCGATGTGACCGTCTCGGCGGGACATCCGCGGTTCGCGATAACCTGCCAGACGGATACAGAGGAACAGGTTGTGTATACCAGCAACTATCTTTTTCTATGTACCGGAGGCCTTACCGCTCCCAAAACCGGAACAGACGGCTCCGGTTATACGCTTGTCCAGCGTCTGGGACACACCATGATCCACCCGGTGCCAGGCATTGTACAATTGAAGCTGGATTACCCGTATTTGAAGGAGCTGTCGGGCATCAAATTTGAGGGAGAGGCCCATGTTATCGTAAAGAATGAAGTCATCCGCACGGAGTCTGGCGAGATTCTTTTTACGGACTATGGTATCTCGGGCCCGCCTATACTTCAGCTAAGCAGAAAGGCTGCGTATAATCTCGGCATCGGAGAATCCGTGACCCTGTCGGTGGATTTGATGCCGGAACGCACGGAGGAAGAGTTAATTGATTTCCTGGAGATCCACTGGGGGATCTTCGGACACCGGACAGTTGCCGATTCCTTCGTGGGCATCGTCAGCAAGAAGCTGATTCCCGTGCTGCTGAAGGAGGCTGGAATTGATCAACAGCTGCATCTGCTGTGTCAGGATCTATCCTGGAAAACCAAGAAAATATTCTATAAATTATTGAAGCGTTGGGAATTTAAAATCACCGATACCAACAGCTTCACGAACGCCCAAACCACTGCCGGTGGCATCGATACTACGGAGCTAGTTGAAGGAACGCTGGAATCTAAGCTGGTGCCCGGGCTCTATTTAGCCGGTGAGGTGATGGATGTGGACGGCGATTGCGGCGGCTATAACCTGCAATGGGCCTGGAGCTCCGGATATGTCGCTGCGATGGCGCTTGCTGACCGGCGTGCCCGGACCACGTAAGAGGCTAGATCGTTGCTGGCTCGTGGCGGGGGAACCAAACAAGACCATCTGGAAAGATGGTCTTTTCCATATCATTTCTAAAGGGATAAATAAAAATGAATGGTGGGGTCAATGTGACGAAGGATCAATCGAAGGTGACCCGTTATTTCCACGAGATTGGGCGAATGGGAAATAGCTTGCCTGAACAGGTTCGGCCTCAGGTCTTGGAGGCGTTCTTCGATGTGTTTGAAGAGGATCTGGACATTCTTGAAGATCTAAGGGATCGTTGATAGGACTAGATTTAGATGAATGAGTTCAACTAAGTCAAGGAGGCCTTATTATATGAGCAGAGCAGCAGAGCAGCTCTTGGACGACGGCCCTGTAATCCGCAAAGAAAAAATGATAGCTGCAAAAATGATTCGTATCTATTGCAAGAAAAAACATCATGAACAAGAGCTCTGTGAGGAATGCCGGAACTTAAATGAGTATGTTATGAAAAGACTCTCCTCTTGCAAATTCGGTGAAGAGAAACCCGCTTGTGCGAAGTGTCCGATTCATTGTTATAAACCGGTCTACCGCCAAAAAATAAAGGGGGTTATGCGTTTCTCGGGACCCTGGATGTTGTTGTATCATCCATTAGAGTCCATAAAGCATATCCCCATACCGGAGAAGATAAAAAGACCGCTGTCCCGATAGTTGGCAGCAGCGAAGTACATGGAGCGTTCTTGCTTCTACGGCTGCCTGTTAACGGGGTGTTTCCGTATTATCATTAGAAGAGTGGGGGACTGGTTAGAATGGAAAGGAGGGCCAGCGTTTGTCCGGGAACGAGATGAGGGAGTTAGAGGACTAGGATGAGGCTGATATATAAATAAAAAACCCAACTCTGCTAACGAAGCGGAGAAGGGTTTTTTCAGGATATAGTCGGCTCTACTAACGAAGCGGAGAAGACTGTATCCATCCGTATTATTTCTGTGTATTCATGATATTATGTATGTGTACGAAAGTCAAGTCACACGTAATCATCTTGGTTATTTAGGATGTGTACAATGATCTATAATATCTACTTCGATGAAGCAAATAAAATTGACCAGCCGGGAAAAGCAAATTCATATTACGGTGCATATGGCGGAAGTGAGCAGACAATGTCAGAAATAAGGCATTCCGTACAACGTATTTATAATGAGCTTGGAACTAAGAGCGAACTCCATTTCAGGGAGTACAACCATGACCAGTACTTAAAGAAATATTTTAAGGCTCTCCATTATATTATTAATCAGGATATTAATATTAATATTCTGATTGTTAGCAACACAGAAGCGCATAGTATAGCTAGACAACTGAACCTGACAATGATGGAGCTTCGAAATCTTTTTTATATCAAAATTCCGGAGAGGCTATTCTATGGAGTAACCCGGCACTTGCATGGTCAGGTGGATGTTAATATTAAAATTGATCGTAACGATGAATACGACGCTCTTGGACTTCCTGCAAAAATTAAAGAACAGATGAACGCACATTCAGTTTATCGGAGCAAACGGTACAAAATTTTAACTGTTGAGTCCGAAGAGTCCCATGAGTCTATTCCCCTGCAAATTATTGATACATTCATGGGAATTGTAGTGTTTTTGATGGAAAAAAGCTACATGGCAGTTTCAAACACAACTCTGATAAAGAGTGATTTAGTGTATCGTTTTTTATTAGAGGGTGATAATATCGAGCGATTTATGAAACAGATTAAGCTCTATTCATGGAACGGCAATGAGAACTTGTCTGAATTGTCTGTAGGTAATTACGTATCTCAATTTATGGTACATAAAACTCGTTATGATGTTTCAGAAATAGCCAAGCTTCAGGCGGTTATGTTAAGGAACCCTAATCTATCTGCAATGGAATACCGTAAGCTAATGGAGTATCCTAACACGTTAGCACGTATGTTGTTGGGGTATAAGGATGAGGTTGAAGGTAGGGGAAGGAATTACTCATTAAGATAGCAGCATTGAACGTGCCAAGGAACAGGATGGCCCTGCGCCTTGGCTTGTCGTGGTTACACATTCCCCTGCCCCAGCCACTCCCGCTTCAAAATCGCAAATTGCTGGGTATTCTCGTACTTCGGGGTTCCGTCTTCGTTCTTGGTGAAGGAGATGAATTCCATGAAGCAGCCTTCTCTGCGCATACCCAGCTTCTCGCAGAGCTTCTGCGATCTGGAGTTGTCGTCCTCGACGTAGGCGTAGATGCGTCTGGCTTCCTGCTCCAGGAAAAGATAGCGCAGCAGCGCGCGGGCGCTTTCGCTGGCATAGCCGACGCCTTCGTAGGCCGGATTGAAATGCCAGCCCACGCTGTAGGTATCCGGCTCTTCTTTCATGCAGAACAGATCGCCAATGAGGGCCCCGGTCTCCTTCAGGATGACGGCCAGATGGGAGTCATCCTGACTCCGTTCGCTGGCGGTGGCGATGGCTTCGTCTAACGTGGAGAGGCGTTCGCTCAGGAAACAGTTCACCCGCGGATTCGCCAAATATTCCAGCATCCCTGGTGCATCTGTCTCCCGGAAGTTTCTGATGATTAAGCGGTCGGTAGTAAATTTTTGCATGATGATCCTCCCTAAATTAAGTGAGCGTGTTATTTACCGGCAAGCGGATGTGAACGGAATACCTGCCGCCATTGCTTGTGAATGTGATTTCGCCCTTATGCTGGCTGATGATTTTGTGGCAGGTCTTGAGGCCGATTCCGGTGCTATGCACCTCATGGGCCTCCTTTTTTATAACATTCGTGATATCTATCAACAGCCAGCGGTCTTCGATTCTATACGCAATCGTTACGGCCGCAGACGTATCGGCATACTTCGTAATGTTGGAGAAAAGGTTGTCGAATACCCGCCTGAAGGAGATCAGGTGAAGCTCCACGCGGAAAGGGACAGGGGAGGGCTCCCATGCTACCCGGAAGCCGTGATTCTCCAGCAACATCGACTGCTCATCGATTAACTGATCCATGAGCTGAATCCCATCGTAGGACTCGAACTCCAGATCATTCTCCTCTGTGTTATACACGGTGAAGTACTCGAATAGCTTGTCGGACAGATGCTTGATCTGATAGGCTTTTTCCCTGCTGCTGTGAATGTATTTCGCTAACGCGGCCTGATCCTGATATTTCTTGTATTCGATGATGTCCAGGTAGCCGACCAATGCGGTGAGCGGTGTACGCAAATCGTGGGACATGGCGGTGACCAGCTCGCTGTTGGCGACTCTGGCCTGCTCCTCGCTCTCCAGGCGCTCGATGAACGATTTCCTCATCTCATTGATGCTCTGGGCCAGAGACGATAGCTCATCCTTCCCCTTCAGCGTAATCGGATAGTCCAGATTCCCGCCCTCCAGAATCTTAATCTCTTTCTCCAGCACGCCAATATAAGAGGTCTTCTTGTTGATGAAGAACAGGACCAGGACAATGAAGAATAAGAACGACAGAATCACACCCAGAATCGTAATGAGGTTGTAATACTTGTATTCAAAAAAATACTCCATATAGACCTGAGCAGTCGTATCCGCAAAGGTAACCGTGGAATATTGGGATTTGCTGAAAATGTTAGGGTCGGGCAGAAACCTCGTATTCTCGGTCTTGATGGTGTACCCGTCTGTAGAGTAGAGAAATTGGTTGTCCTTATAGAGATAGAGATTTACGTATTTGGTTTTCCTGACCCATTCAGCTATTTTTGCGTCATCCTTAAGCGACAGATGCTGCCCGGAGATATATTCCTCAAGTGCCGGAAGGGCTTGCTCTTCTTGCTTGTTAATGAACGAGCTTCTGGTCCGGTAATGCTCCAGCAGATCTTCGCCTGTGGACTGCAGCAGCAAGAACAGTGCCGCTGAAGCCAGGAACGAACCGATCAGGCATAGGATTAATTTGAGTTTCAGCCTGCTCCACCGCAGCTTGTTATTCAATCCGGTACCCCTTTCCCCAGACGGTTTTGATGAACTTGGGATTCTGCGGGTCCTTCTCCAGCTTCATCCGCAGATTGCGGATATGAACCATCACCGTATTGTTACAGCTGTAGAAATAAGGCTCGCCCCATACACTCTCATACAGATTCTGTGCCGAGAAAATCTTATTGCGGTTGCCGGCCATCAGCGCCAGCAGCTTGTACTCAATTTCGGTTAGGGTCAGCTCCTTCTCATTCATTCTTACCTCGTTGACGGTAGTATTCACGCTTAGCCCGTTGAAGGTAATCACATCTGAGGGGGCAGAGGTATCCTCCTTGCCTTTGTATACATAATACCGCCTAAGCAAGGCCTTCACCCGGGACACCAATTCGGTGTAGGAGAAGGGCTTGGACAGGTAGTCGTCACTTCCGGCCGAGAAGGCCAAGGTTTTATCAGAATCTTGAGTCTTAGCTGTAAGAAATAGGATAGGCGCGCTGGTCATCTCACGTATCTCCACGCAGGCCTTAATTCCCGACTTCCGGGGCATCATCATGTCCAGAATGATCAGGTCAATGGTATCGTCTACTTTATTCACGGCATCTTCCCCGTCAACAGCCTCAACGACATGGTATTGCTCACTCTCCAGCAGCACCCGGACAATCTCACGGATCTCGTGGTTGTCGTCGGCTATAAGTATGGTCTTCGCAGGATTCATCATCCATCCCCCTCCCTTCCTGAGCTCTCACTGTGCTTCCATTATAGATTGTAGATAGCTCTTAAACCACAGGCGGCCAGGCTACTTAAGAATTCTTAAGGAAGTTCATGCCCGGATCTTAAGAATATTCACCTAAGCTGGAGATATTATAAGCCAGTGAAGAGAGGGATTCGTAAATGGATTGGTTATTACACAAAAAGCGGGTCAGCAAGGTTCTCCTCGCTTGCGTAGGCCTTGTGACAATTATAGTATTCATCAGATACCTGCCGGAGCTTCTGCGGCTGACGATGTCGCTGGACGGCTTCCGTGATTATATCCTCTCTACGGGGAAATTAGGCCCGGTTATGCTGGTGCTCTTCCAGATTCTCCAGACGGTAATCGCCCCGATACCGGGGGAGGTCGTTCAAATTGCCGGGGGATACATCTATGGGACAACTCTAGGGGTGGTCTTCGTGACTGGGGGAATGCTGCTGGGGGCGATGATCGCCTTCTACTTCACCAGATTCCTGGGCGGGTCTTTCATTGATAGCTTGCTTCAGAGGGACAAGTTCAAGTGGATGCGAGGGATGATGGATAATAACAAATTCTCGATTTTCCTGTTCATTATCTTCATTATTCCCGGACTTCCCAAGGATATGTTCATCTATGCAGCGGGATTGACGACGATGAAGCCCTTAAGATTCTTTACGATCCTGCTCATCGCCAGATTTCCGTGGCTGCTGGCCTCCGTAAGCATTGGGGCTAATATCTACGATAAGAATTATGGACCCACTATCGTCATCTCCGCGATCTCTGTTCTGGCCTTTATCTTCGGATTAATCTATAAAGACAAACTGATTGACAAATTATCTTCCTTCAAAGGTGGTAAAAGCGGGCTGTAGCCGCAACTGTTGGAATGTTGTCTGTATCTTGGACATAGAGTGGAACTACAGGAGGCGTTGCATATGTTAATTCAGCTTAGTGTTGCTTTTGCTGCGGCCGCTTTTATTGCTCTGGCGGTGTTCTTGATTCTTACACTGCGCAAGGGAATGACCACGCTCGGGGAGACCAATAAGACGCTGGGCGAGGTGAGAAATGCCATACATGGATTGACGGGAGAAGCGACTCAGCTCATTCACACGGCGAATCAGGTCACCCGGGATGTGAAAGGGAAGATCAAGACCATCGATCCGATCTTTGAATCTGCGCACAATGTAGGGGAAGTTATTCAGACGGTGACCGAGACCTTCAAGAAGAACGCTACCGACATCGGCCAGAGCTTGAACCCAGAGCCGGAGAAGGCTGCGGTCAAAAGTAAAAGCGGCCAGATCCGCGTCAATACGAAGTTTCAGTGACCTTTGTGTCATCGATAAGAAGCGTCAGTTCAAGGCACCCCGGGCGGGTGTCTTTTTGTATGCAGTTATCATTTCGCTGCAAAATAATCATTTTCTCATAATAGTGCATAATTAGAGGTGATATGAGCAAATGATTGTTTCAGCACTAATTCGGCTTCTGATATGCTCGGGGTATCCGACAGGTTCATTTCCGTCTACTTCAAGGGTTCGGATCACCCGGTACAAGAGGAGGGCAGACACCGAAATTCCACAGGTTATTGCAAGCGGTTACAAATGTATTCTGCAACAAATTTAAATCGGGAGGCAAATCAATGAATAGAATCGTTGCGAAGGTAACCAGTATAGTATTGTTGTTTTCTCTTGGACTCACTCTGTTATTCAGCGGGTGGGGAACGGCGGTGGTACACGCTGCAGGACTTACGGTAACAGGCAGTGGAGGCGGAAATGAAGCTGCCTACGTGGAGTGGTCACCTGTCAGTAATGCATCCGGCTATAAGGTATTCGTCAAAGCGGCAAGCGCTGCAGATTCCCAGTATCAGCAGCTTCATAATGAGCTGATCCGCAAGTATGGCTCTTACTGGAGAGCAGATGCCGTAGGCCTTGCGGCCGGAAGCTATGTTATGAAGGTGGAAGCCGTGCTGTCAGGCGGGGGAACGGCAAGTGCAGTGACAGGTACGCTGGCCGCCGCGCCGTATGACCGGTCCGGGTTTGCTTTTGCAGCCCAATCTCCATATGGTACAGGCTCCGGCGCTTATACTGACAATGGAACGCTGAAGAGCGGGGCGCAGGTGCTGTATGTCACCTCTCAAAATGCACAGACTGTAACGCTTCCCGTAGTCAGCAGCTCGGGTACGGTGCAGACGGGGGTAGGTCTTGGCGGCATTCTCTCGCTCCGGCAAAAAGGCTATGACACCACCCCGCTCGCAATCCGGCTTATCGGCAAAGTGACGGCTGCTGATCTGAGCGGACAGCTCAATAGCGGCGGTTATCTGGAGGTGAAGGGGAAAAGCAATTATACCGCAATGAATCTGACAATTGAAGGGATCGGCACAGATGCGTATGCCTATGGCTGGGGGCTGCTGCTCAGATATGCAGGGAATGTAGAGGTTAGGAATCTCGGCCTGATGCTCTTCCCGGATGATGGCATTTCCATGGATACAGGCAACGCGAATGTATGGGTGCATAATAATGATATTTTCTACGGATCAGCGGGCAGCGATGCGGACCAAGCCAAGGGCGATGGCTCCACGGACCTCAAGAAAGGCTCCACCTATATCACCATTTCGTACAACCACTACTTCGATTCCGGCAAAGCAGCTCTGGTCGGACTTAGCGAATCCGCAGAGTTCTTCGTCACCTTCCACCACAACTGGTTCGATCATTCCGACTCGCGTCACCCGCGGATCAGAGTAGCCTCGGTCCATGTGTATAATAACTTCTATGACGGCGTGTCAAAATATGGTGTGGGTGTAACTACCGGCGCTTCGGCCTTCGTGGAAGGAAATGTGTTCAGGAATACCAAGAACCCGATGCTAAGCTCCCTGCAAGGCACAGATGCTCTGGGCGAAGGCACGTTCTCCGGGGAGAACGGCGGGATGATCAAAGCCTTCAATAATAGTGTGGTTGGGGCGGCAAGTCTGATCTATGCGAACTCCGGTGCAGGAACGGCACCGGCGAATGCGACTTCATCGGATGCATATCTCGCCTCATCCAGAAGCGAAGCCGTTCCCGGCTCGTACAAAGCACTTGTCGGTGGAACAGCATATAACAACTTCGATACGTTAGTCGATACAGGTGTTAGCGCAGCAGCTGTCGATAACGTAAGCGCAGTAGAGCAGAAAGTTACAGCGGGAGCAGGACGCCAGGGCGGCGGTGACTTTAGCTGGAGCTTCAATAACGCTGTAGATGACACCGCCTATGCCCTCAACGCACCATTAATGTCAGCCATCCGCAGCTACACCTCGGGGCTGGTATCTGTGGGAGGCAACGCTAATCCGGGAGGCCCATCGCCGACTCCGGCAGCAACGCCTGTGCCAACGGTAACTCCGGTACCGACAGCGACTCCAGTGCCAACAGCGACTCCGGTGCCGACAACAACTCCCGCGCCGACAGCAGGGCCAACGTCAACGCCTGCTCCGGGAGCGGCGGTTCACAATTTTACAGCGTCCGGGACTTCGAGCAGCTTCTTTACCATTCAAGGCAATCTCTCCACCAGCAAGGGAACGGTCTCCTATAACGGACTGACCTTAACGCAATGTCTGAAGATCGAGAGCGCCACCCGCATCCAGTTCACCGCAGCCAAGGCTTCAACGCTAACGCTGATATTCAACTCAGAGGGGTCGAAGATTAAAGTCGATGGGACAAGCTATCCCATAACGAACGGTGTGGCCACCGTCTCCCTTGCAGCGGGTGCGCATACGATTACGAAGGATAGTACGGCTAATTTGTATTATTTGGTGGTGGAATAATATAACTACCAACCCCATTATCGCTTGGCGATGGCATCATTGGAAGTGATGGATTGTGTCATGATTCATGAAATGTACCATATTAACCACATGAATCATGACCGTTCTTTCTGGCGGCGTATTGGTAATATAGTGCTGGATCAGGAATAAGATACTTGAACACCGTATTGTGTGAAAAAGTGAGTGACTGCATCCATGTCCATGCGGTGATCGAACAAGTGCTCAGGATAATAAATGCCTGGAGCCATCGGCTCATCCGTAGACATCATCAGCAGTAAATTTTCGGCCTGCACCGCAGCGCCAAGCGCAGTCATATGGGTCTGACCGAGTGGATCGGAGACAGTCATCCTGCGTTCCACTACGTTACCCTTCGCATCCATGCCTTTCAACAGAATCACCAGGTGATGAGCACTCCCGGTTCCCGGATTGTACAATAATTTCCGTCTGAAAGGCTTGAATCGATCCCCACTAATCATCTTCCATATTCCGGTTTTGACCAGTCCTGCGAGTGCATAAGTGGAAACCTTATGATCGAAGGAGATGCGAAAGCTGGCAGAATCGATATGATGGGTACGAGGCAAGGTGACATGATCAGGAGTATCCAGTCTGTAACAGTGCGTCGCGTATCCATTTGGAAACTGTATTTTAACCGGGTCAGTCATGGGATAGACAAGCCGGCTCGTATTGGATTGAGTGATATGAAAAGGAATGCTCATCCGGTCCATGAAGGCTGCTGAATCCGGGCCGGCCTTATCCCGCAGGGAGTACAAGGCATGGATGTTAACTTCAACGTTCTGAAGCGATTTCGAGAGCATCATTGCAAACAGGGAGGCCGTTCCCGCCATCCATCCGGAAGAGAGAATCACGGGGGCATGAAGCTCTTCCTGATCTATTGTGCGGATCGCTTGCTGAAACACTTCTGTCCAGCGTGTGACATCAATGAGTGGAATTTTTCTTCGTACTGCTGCAACCAGTAGTCGGTCATCCAGATCGTTCACCGCATTAATGATTAAAGTTATATTTTCTCCTGCGTGAATCAGCGGATCGACTGCCTGGGTATCAACAACAACCGTGTGCACCCGGTCCGATGGGAAAGGGGCTGCTTTGCCAGCAGAACGACCGCCAAGCACTAACTCCAGATCAGGGTGCCTGTCATGCAAAATGCGGGCAATCTGTACCCCTACAGCACCATAGCCTCCAGCGATGAGAACCTTTTTTCTATTCATTTGTTAACCTCCGTTTATAGGTTTATGTACTTATATGTTTAAACTATTGAACATAATACTGTGAAGAAAAGGAATGCGGTTCACCAGCGCGGCGTGCGCTAGCTCTGACATTCCACTTCTACGAGATGAACGAGCTGTTTGAGCAATTCGATAGCATCGTTGAACTCCAGTTTGTAATACATCTCAGTCCCTTTTTTCTGAACCGACAGCAGCCCGGATTGGCGCAATATTTTCAGGTGATGAGAGACTGTAGGGCGTGACATGGGAACATGCTCTGCAATCTGTGATACGTTCATGCTGTCTCGGTCAATGAGCAGCGATATGATTCGCTGGCGAACGGGATCTCCCAGACCTTGAAGATAAGGGCTTAGATTCTCGAAAATATCAATGACTTGTTGATTACCTATCGACTCGCTCATGGCTCACTCCGTTATAATGTTTAATTGTTTAAACGTATTATAGCCTTACATGCCACCAAAATCAAATTTAATATTCATGCCATATGAAAATAGCTGTTCCGCTTGTACAATAATCTTCATATCAATCGTTCTCTTTACTATCAACCAAATCAATAATCTCCCGTATATCCTGAATATTTAAAGCCTCTGCAATTCTAATGATATGGCTAAAATTAATACTTTCTCGTTTTCCATTGGCCAGTTCGCTTAATGCAGCATGGCGGACATGCGATAGTCTAGACAACTCCCGCATCGAAATCTTATGCTTTTTAGCTAAATCAGCTATGTTTACCACTATTCTTTTTCCCATAGTAATCCCTCACTCATCCTGAATATTTTATTGACTTTACGTATAAGCGTATCGCATAACTGCCTTTTATTCGGTACGCTTATGCGTAAGACGAGCATTTTCAGTTCGAATTTTTTTTGTATATTAGAAAGGAGGCCCCAATGCCGAATATTCTTGAATCGCTATATCATGGCAGTTTATTCCCCGGTGAAGATATGATCTCCAAAGACCCTCATTACCGCCCGCTTAACAAGCAGATTACTGAATCTCTTGAGGCTTGGAGGCAGAAACTGTCCTCGGGCGAGTTCGAGGAACTGGAGTCTTTATTGGAACTGTATTCCCAAGTGCAGGGAATGGATATGACGGCTGCATTTGTGTCCGGGTTCAAGGCCGGAACGATGATGATGATTGAAGTGCTGGCTGATGAGCACCATGTTTAAATGATAACGACCTATCGAAAGACCTCACTCTTCCATCTCCCCATACCTTCCCACCGCCATCTCCGCCGACTTCAGCATACGCTGCTTCAGCTGCTCGCCCTCAGTGATCTTCACGCGCAGGCCCAGGAAGCGGATGCGGGAGAGCAGGAACTCGCTGTCGTCTCTCATGTAGTGGACGGTGATGCGGTAGATCCCGGTAGCTTCATCAAAGGCCACGGACTTATCGAAGCAGGAGAACGTGGACAAGATCCGTGACAGCTCGGCATTGTAGACAGGGATGACCTGAATACAGGCGGATTCTCTCAGACCGTCTAGGAGACGGGCGATCCGGGCCTTGAGGCCTTCTATACGGTGGGCGGGGATGGGAGCGGGATCGGCAGACACGATGTTCCGCAGCTTCGTGGACATGAGTGAGCGCTGCCGGGTGCTATACCACTGTAAGTACCACTCCCGCTTATACATATTGTACTCCAGCTTGTGGGGGAAGCCGGACGGGTCGGTCCGTTCCCCGCCATGCTTGATCGCATACGTGAGCTGAATTCCCTGATTCTGCATGATGATGCGGCGCAGGGGGCGGAGCAGCGGATGATAGACCTGGCGCTCCTTGCTGCGGGCCTTCTCGATGATGATCTCTCCTACTTCAATAGAAGCTTCAAGCTCCAGCAGGGAGTTCAGTTTACGTAAGATTTCTGTTGAAAAAGCTTCAGCCGCCGCCGGATGCCCCAGCATCGTCTTCAGCCAGGAACGCTCCTGTGAGGTTAGCGCCAGGGAGCCGGCCTCTTCCAGGCGGGAGATGATCTGGAAGTTGAATATTTTCTCAAAGGGATTCATAGTAGCTCTTAATCTCCTTCCATTCCTCCATGAACTGCTTGCGCAGCCAGCGGGGCTCCAGAATCTCGCAGCTGGAGCCGAAGCTCCGCAGCCACGGCTTGATCTCAAAGATCTCGTTCACTGTAATCTCGTACAGGAAGGTCGTATCGGACTCCTCCGTAATGGTTCCCCACTGCCCCTGCGCCTCGACCCGCTCCCGGATGAAGTTGGCGCCGGACCGGCTGGGGTTATAGAATCTGACGGCGACCTTCACCGCACGGTTGGTATCCGTCACCCAGCTATACTCCAGCTGAGCCTCCAATTGCTGAAGTCTCTGCGCAAACTCCTCTTCTTCTACAGGCTCGCCCTCCTCAACCTGGGTCAGGCCGTCCATCCGTAATTTCTTAATCCCGGTCCGGCTGTGATAGCCGATCAGATACCAGCGCCCATACTGATGATCGTAGACGACACGCAGCGGAAGCAGACTGTCTGTAATCCCTGCCGATTCCCGCTCGAAGAGGGGATTGGTGTTCTGGGAGGTGTAGTTCATGCCTTTTTTGGGCGACAGATAGAGGAATTTGATTCTCCGGCGCTGCTGAATCGCCCCGAAGATCGTATAGAGATGAGCCTCATCCAGAATCCGTGAATGGTAATGGTATTTGTACCGGTGGGTCTCCGTGGCTTCGGGGAGAATGTCCCTTATCCGCAGTGCCTTCTTCAAGGTGTCACGCAGGAGGTAACCCTGGACAGACGGAATCTGCGTATTGGCAATGACATCTACATAATCGAACAGGTCGAGCAGCTCGTCATCCGTAAGCTGGTCCAGCAGTTCGTTGGCTGCCTTGTACCGGTAGGGACGCTTCTCATTCACCCTTACAATCACGCCGACCTCCTCCAGGTATTTCAGGTCTCCCCGGATGGTCTTCTCGTCCGGCAGCGGTGAATCGGCGGGCATCTGGTCACAACAGCCGTCATGCAGTTCCTTGGCCGTCAGTTCCTCACTCTGAAGTGCGGTTAACAGCAACGTCAGCCGGATGCTCTCCGTCTCCTTCAGCGATTTCGCCCGGAACAGGAACAGGAGCAGCGGATCGGCCGATTCATAGTAATTGTAGCGGAGCCATTCGGACAGCTCGGTGCCTTGTTCTGTAGTCAGATCCTGCTGCAGGACGGTCACCATTTCCTTGAGATTGCGCAGCGTTTTGTCATAGGTATGTACGGAAATGCCGAGCCGCTCGGCGAATTGCTGCCTGCTGTAAGCTCCCCCGGCTAGTGACAGCATACGGAGAAACTGGATTTCTTTATCGAAGCTTTCCTTGGCCATATGTATACCTCCAGCCTGTAGCGCATTCATGAGTTGTAATAGTTAATACCTCTATTAAGCACCAGAGTTGCATGAAATGGAAGATTTTTGTCTGCCGCCATACTTTCACCCTGTTCCTCCTTGGCAAAATGAGGGAAGATAAGGCCAGCGAAACCGACTTGGAACGGAGGGACGGCATGAACCCTATAAATACGCTCATCCATGAGCAATTGAAGCAGATTGAACAAGAGGAGCAAGTGACGATCCTCTATGCCTGTGAGTCAGGCAGCCGCGCGTGGGGATTTCCCTCACAGGACAGTGATTACGATGTGCGGTTCATCTATGTGCATCGGCCGGAGTGGTATTTATCCATATGGGATGCACGAGATGTCATAGAGCGTCCTATTAACAATATGCTGGATTTTAGCGGCTGGGATCTGCGCAAAGCCCTCAAGCTGTTCCACAAATCCAACCCGCCGCTGCTGGAGTGGCTGCAATCCCCGATCCAGTATGCTGAGAAGTTCAGCGTGGCGGAGCAGCTTAGGGGGATTTCACCGTATACCTTTTCGCCGAAATCCTGTATGTACCATTACCTGAACATGGCCAAAGGCAACTACCGGGATTACCTGCAAGGGGAGCAGGTCAATATCAAAAAGTATTTCTATGTGCTGCGCCCGGTGCTGGCCTGTGAGTGGATTCACCGGTACGGTGAGATGCCGCCGATGGCATTCGATGTGCTGGTAGAACGGTTGATCCCGCAGGACGGCCCGTTGTGGCCGGTTGTGCAGCAACTGCTGGTCCGGAAGCGGTCAGGTGAGGAGCTGGACCTGGAGCCGCGGCTGAGTGTGATTAACGAGTATCTGGAGGAGCAGCTGCAAGGGCTGGAGAAGACAGCGGCGGCATACCTCAGTGCCAAGACGGACAATCGGGACCGGGAGCTTGATGCTCTGTTCCGGGAGGCCTTGCAGGAAGTATGGGGGTTGAATTTGTAGAGGAGGCACACAATCATGGCTATTGTACAACTGAGATCAACGAACCCGCAGCTAAGCTTCATCATCCGCAAGAATCCGCAGAGCGGTATGCAGCTTCGCCCGGTCCGCCAGGGGATCGCTTACGGCTGGTATTCGGATGAAGCTACTTATAATGTGTATTTCAAGGATGCTGACAATGAGGTCTCCTATAAAAAGAACGATGGCGAGAGCTTCGAGTACCTCAATGTCTCCCGCTACAACACCCCGTTATTCCCGCTGAATGCGGTGAATGAGTTCTTCTCTACCCCGTTCAAGGCGCGGGATGAGCGGGATGCGGAGGGGTTTGAGCACTCTTTTACCATCCAGATGATTCATGCCCAGCGGTTGCATTACATCCGGTTCTTCGAGCAGCATCTGAAGGACTATACGTTCACCCTGGAGCATCAGGCGCATAAGAGCTATTCTCTAACCATTACTACGCGCAAAAGCCTCTACCACCTCCTGCATGTGGTCAGTGTGCTGTCCTTATTCTTATCGATCTTCGGGGATGAATATATCGATATCTCGGACCGGATTCTGGACAAGTATATCCGCAGTCTGAACGTGATGGACGCCCCTTTCTATATCCGCAGCCTGTTCGCCCGGAATCTCCTGAAGACCCGGGAGCAGTTCAAGCGGTACAAGGCGGCGGTCGAGCAAACGGAGCTGTATCCGATCGGTCTGGAATATGGCAGTACGGCGATGCAGCGGCGGACGTTCATCTCAGGTGTGCTTCCGTTCGATAAGCCCATTCTGGATATCGGCTGCGGAGAAGGCTTCTACGCCATTCCGTATGCCGGGAAGATTGACTGCGCTTATTATGCGGTGGACATCAACGAGGAGCTGCTGGAGGTCGTGAACCGGAAGGCAAAGGCCAAGGAGCTCGATAACATCGTCACCTTCCGCTCGCTGGAGCATTTCCTGGAGCTGTACAACGGAGAGCAGGTGGATATCATACTGACTGAGGTTGTGGAGCATATGAGTGAGACGGAAGCGGCTGCGCTGATCCGGCAGATCATCCGCCATGTTGATTTCGGGCAGCTGATTGTGACTACGCCGAATGCGGATTTCAATCCTTACTATCAGCTGGAGGGCTTCCGGCATGAGGATCACAAGTGGGAAAAGGGTCAGGCGGCGTTCGAAGAGTGGCTGACTGCCACACTTCAAGGGCTGGGCGTAGAAGCCGAGTTCTCGCTCGTGGGTGACCGGGTAGGCGACATTCGTACCACACAGAGCGCGATTGTGCGCAGACAGGAGGGTTAGACCATGGACATTCAGACGAAGGTACACACGATATTCATGCTGGTGGGAGCGACGGAGTGCGGGAAGTCTACTTTTGCCAAAGAAGTTCTGATCCCGCAGCTCAGGCTTGAGGACAGCACTACAGGTCTGCGCACGAATGTGCAGTATCTCTCTTCAGACCTGATCCGTCAGGAGCTCTTGGGCTATGACTACGATAAATACGACCAGGTCATGCTGGAGGCCAGCTCGCATACGTTCGCGCTGTTGTTCGAGCGGCTGAAGCGGGTCACCTCCTGGCCGATTAATGCAGAGTTTGTCATTATGGATACGATTGGTCTCGCCGAGGATTACCGCAGCAAGGTGCGGGCGATTGCTCAGGAGAACCAGTATAATCTGGAGGTCATTTTGTTCGATTACCGCAAACGGGAGGATTATTATGCCTCGGAGCGCTCGAAGAAGCTGATATCGGGTCACCTGAACCGGCTGCGCCGGGAAGTGCTGCCGGTGCTGTCCCGCGAGGGCTACCATAGCATTCATAAGGTGCGGGCGAAGGATTTTCTGCTGGAAGGTGTTGAAGGTACAGAAGGTACGGGGGAAAAGCGGCCGAACCCGGAGTACCGGGTGTACATTCAGGACTGGGAGGCGTATGCCGCTGCTGTGCTTCCGCAGGAGCAGGAATACATTGTAGTCGGAGACGTACATGAATGTGTTCAAGAGCTGCAAGGCCTGCTGCGCAGCTACGGCTACCGGATTGAAGAAGGGAAGCTAAGCGCTACGGATAAGCTGAAGAATACGCGGATCATCCTGGCGGGCGACTGGATCGATAAGGGCAAGCAGACCCGGGAGATCATCCAGTTCCTGTATAACAATCAGGAGCATTTCCTGTTCGTAATGGGCAACCATGAGAATTTCGTCTACAAGTACCTGCGGGGGGAGATCAAGGGGACTGAGCCGGAGCTGCTGAGAAGTTATTTTGACTCCACTCAGGTGTTACAGGAGGATGAGGAGCTGTTCCGTCAATTCTCCGTGCTGGTGGAGCGTGCGAAGCCGTTTTACCGTTATATCGGGATGCACGGCCCTTCCTTCTATGTGACTCATGCCCCTTGCCGCAATAAGTATGTCGGGAAGCTGGATACGAATTCGCTGCGCCATCAGCGCAACTTCCGGCTGGACCGTGAGTCTGCGTACGAGCAGCAGCTCGGCTTCCTGAAGGAGGAGGCGGAGGGGAACCATCCGTTCCATCTGTTCGGACATATTGCCGCCAAACAGACGTTCCGCATCAAGAACAAGCTTCATCTCGACACAGGAGCCGTGCATGGGAACGGGCTAACTTCTGTCCATATAACCTTCAAGCCGTTCTACAAAAGCCATAAATCCCAGCAGCCTCTATTACAGGAGGAGTTGCCGGTTCTCTTCCGCGAGGAGCACAAGGTCTCCCTGCAGGAGCTGGATACGGAGTCCATGCGAAGACTGCACTATTCCTCGCAGAATAAGGTCAACTTCATCTCCGGGACGATGTCGCCGGCGGATAAAGACGAAGCAACGGGCGAGCTGGAGTCGCTGCGCAAGGGATTGGATTATTTTGCCGGACGCGGGGTGTACGAGGTGGTCCTTCAGCCCAAGTACATGGGATCGCGCTGCACGGTGTATCTGTACCGGGACGTAGAGCATTGCTATGCGGTTAGCCGTAACGGTTATAAGGTCAAAGCTGTCGATCTGACGCCGGTTTACGAAGGGCTGCTGGAGCGGTTCGGAACGTATATGGCGGAGCAAGGCATCCGTGTGCTGCTGCTGGACGGGGAGCTTTTGCCTTGGAAGGCGCTAGGGGAAGGGCTGATTGAACGCCAGTTCCAGCCGATTGGGCGGGCACTGGAGAGCGAGCTTGCGTTCCTGAGGGAGCACGGGTTCGAGGAATCGCTCGGTGAGCTGATCCGGGAATATGAAGCCAGCGGGTTCGAGCAGGACCAGCATCATCTGACCAAAGAAGCGCTTAACACCAGCTACGGAGCTCATGTATACCAGACGTATAAGCATGTCCGCAGCATCCGGGACTCTTACGTGGGGCTTGACCAGCGGGATGAAGCTTACCGGGTGTATAAGCAGCAGCTGGAGCTGTATGCCGGGGATGCGGAGCTGGACTATAAGCCGTTTGCCATCTTGAAGGAAGTGCTGGAGAGTGGGGAGGAACGGGTGCCTGAAGGGGCGACCTCGGAGCAATACCGCTTCCTGAATGATGATGAGATTCTGGTGCTGGATCTGAAGGACCCGGAAGCGTACCGCAGCGCAGAGGCGTTCTTCGCCACAATTACCGTAGAGCAGCAGATGGAAGGCATCGTCATCAAGCCGGAGCAAGAGCAACCGGGAGTGGTCCCTTACCTGAAGGTCCGCAATCCGGGGTACCTGTCCATTATTTACGGCTACGACTACAGATTCCCGCACAAGTATTCCAAGCTGATGAAGCAGAAGAATATCGCACCTAAGCTGCGTACTTCCCTGGCCGAGCATCGGCTGGGTAAGCAGCTGCTGGAGATTAAGCTGGAGGATATTTCGGCGGACAACAGCACCTACAAGCAGATTGCCGCGAACCTGTTGTTCGAGGTGACGAAGGAGAAGGAGATCGATCCGAGGTTATAAAAGATAGTCAGGCAGGCTGCCGGGAAGCTCCCGGCAGTCTTGTTCGCGTACCTGTTTAGCCGCAGAAGGAGCTAAAATGAAATAAAACGCCAGATTCCTGCAAGAAAACGCAGATTGATGGTCAAGATGCTTTTAGGATAATAATATGGGTGTTGAGAGGAGGCAGTGACAGTTGGAGATTAGATTTGAAGCAGACCCAGGTATGGATCGGGGATCGGCCAAGGTCGTTACGCATCCGGCGGAACAGGTGCAATGGAAGAATCTTGAGACAGCGATTCAGGCGGCAGAGAAGCGGATCACAGTCATCAATGCCAGCAATAACCGCCAGGTCTCCCTGGAGACGAGCAAGGTTGCGGTCATCGAAGCGGAAGACCGGATGTGCAGTGTGCGGCTCATTACCGGAGAGATGTATCTGCTCAATACAAGGCTGAAGTTCGCGATGGAAGCGCTGGATACGCCCGGGTTCATCAAGATCAATAACCAGACTATTATCAATACCCGTTACATCAAAGAATTCTCGGCAACCGCCAATGCACGGGTGGAAGTCCTGCTGACAGATAATAATTCCTACACTGTTAGCCGTTACTATATCAATGATTTTAGGAGGAATTATCATGGCTAATCAGATCAAGCAAGGATTCTTTCAGGTATTTACCCTTACGTCGCTCTGGGTCACGCTGCTGTTAACGGTGTTCTTCAGGGATCAGCCGGTGGAGATGTTGTATCTGTGGCGTCTGGCGGGTATCGCCGCTATCGCTGCCGTAGTCTTCGGGGTGATGTATAATGTGCTGTGGAATCACTTTACGCTGAAGCCGCTGTGGAATATTCTGATCGGTTCGCTTCTCAGTATTGCCGGCGGAATGGGCATGGTATGGCTGTTCTCTGTCGAAATGTTCGGGATTATCAGCGCCTGGTGGCCAGGAATGCTGCTGTTATCCGTGATTCTGCATACGGTGGCGTTCTACTTCTATGCCAGAGCGAACAGCAGGAAGTCGGCAGAGGAATTGAATAAGATTTTGAAGTAGCATGATATGAAAAGAAGGAGAGCGCCCGGCGGGTCTGCTCTCCTTCTTCGTATATACTCTATGCCGTTCCTTGGACCGGCGTAAGGCTAACCCATCACAACCAGTACATCGTTCTCTGCCGCCATCCGGGACACAGGAATCAGGTTGCCCTGGATTTCTTCGCCATTGATGACGATACGGGAGACGCCCTTCTGGACGCCGTTCTTGTTCTCCACCTGGATGTTCAGCTTCTTCCCGCGGAACTCGCGCACCATGGAGAAGTCGGTCCAATCCGAAGGGACACACGGATCCAGACGGAGGCCGTCCTTCTGCGGCTGAACGCCCATAATGCCCTCTGCCAGTGAGACCATGACGGTGGAGGCCGTGCCGGTCAGCCAGTGGACATGGGCCCGGCCCTGATACGGGCTGTCCTTGGACTCCACGAATTGGCCGTGGACGTAAGGCTCCAGCTTGCGGACCTCCGCATTGTCGTTCATGGTGGCCGGACTGCAGTTCAGGAAGTACTCGAACGCGCGTTCACCATTGCCGATCATCGTCTCCGCCAGGATAAGCCAGCCCTGTGGCTGGCTGAAGATGCCGCCGTTCTCCTTGGTCGAAGCGTTGAACAACGCCATGAGTGCTACCGGCAAGCCGTATTTGCGGAATGGCGGGTAGAACAGCATCGTGCCGTAATCGGTCCGCAGATTGTCATAGACCTTGTCCATGGCGAGTTTGGCCTGTTCCGGGCGGGCCGCGCCGCTGAGCACCGACCAGCTCTGCGGATTGAGCCAGATCCGGCCCTCATCGTTCTCCCACGAGCCGATGGTATAGTTGTCCTCGGTGAAGCCGCGGACGAACTGGTCGTTCTCCCAGGCATACTTCTGGATATTACCGTCCAGCTCCTCCAGCAGACCTTGCGCCCATGCGGCATCCTCCGGCTTGTTCTTGTTCTCCGCGATGCCCATGAAAACCTTGAAGCCCATGTACAGCTGGAAGGCCACGAACAGTGATTCACCCTTGGCGCCGAGCCGCAGGCAATCGTTCCAGTCGGCATGAAGTCCAACCGGCATGCCGTGGGCACCCATCCGGTCGAGACTGAATTGAAGCGCCTGCCGCAGATGCGCATACACCGTTGCTTCGCCTTGATCTGAATAAGGAATGACCTCATCCGTGAAGTCCCAGTTCCCGCTCTCATTCAGGTACTTGATAACCGTCGGGAACAGCCACAGGGCATCGTCGGCCCGGTAGTGGGGATGTCCCGTCTCCCGTACATATTCAGGGTCGTCCGGTGTTCCTTCATGACCCGGATTATGGTCGAATTTCACCAACGGCAGCCCGCCGCCGTTGGATACCTGGGCAGAGATCATCAGCCGCAGGCGTTCAAGAGCCATCTCATGGTCCAGATGGATAATGCCCTGGATGTCCTGCACCGTATCCCGGTAGCCGAGCCCGTTGCGCAGGCCGGAGTACTGGAAGGAGGCAGCACGCGACCAGATGAAGGTAATGAAGCACTGGTAAGCATTCCACGTGTTGATCATATGGTTCAGATTGCTGCTTGGGGTCTGCACCTGGAAGCGGTTAAGCTTGCTGTGCCAGAAGGTCTTCAGCTCTTCAAGCTCCCGGTCTACCACGGACAAATCCTGGTAGTGGCTAAGAATGCCGGAGGCTCCCTCTTCATCATATTGTCCCAGCAGGAAGGCGACTTCCTTCTCTTCTCCCGGCTGCAGCTCCACATTGAGCTGCAGGGCACCGCAGGCATTGGTATTATAGTTCAGCGAATTGGAGCATTGACCGTTCTCCACGGAGAGCGGATTCCCGTAGCTGCGGTAATCTCCAAGGAACGTATCGCGGTCCCCGTCATAACCGGCCACCTCTGCTCCGGCCGCACCGAAGAATCTCCAGGTTTGCTCTCCCGCGATGTTTTCATTGATGACTTGAAGAATTTTATCGTGCTTGAAGTAGGTCCGGGAAATAAACAACGTGTATTGCAGGTTCACGGTATCTTGCTCATAGTTGTTGTCATTGGTGAATTCGGCGAAGCCGAAGAGGGCCAGCTTGCGAGCCGCAGTGCCGTCATTGCGGATCTTCATGCGCCATACTTCATAGGTCTTGTTCAGCGGTACGTAGTATAAGGACTCGGTATGAATGTTGTCATAATCTGAGACGATGTTCGTGTAACCGGTTCCATGATGGCAGACGGACTTGTATTGCTCCAGATCCTTGCCTACCGGCTGCCAGGAGCCGGACCAATAATCCCCGTTCTCCAGGTCTTTGACATAAATGTAGCGCCCAGGCTCGTCCTTGGAGTTGAAGTGATAGCGGATATGCCGTCCGTTGGCCCCGGATTTCACGAAGCTGTAGCCCCCGGCGTTACCTGAGATAATCGCACCGTATTCCGGCGAACCGAGATAGTTGGCCCAAGGAGCAGGCGTATTCGGCTTCGTAATCAGGTACTCTTTGTTCTTGTCGTCAAAATGACCGTATTGCATAACCATTCCTCCTCATAATAGATGACAGGCAGGGCTATGAACGCGCGTTCATAAATGACCGAAGAATCCCGCCCAATTCCATTATAAGACAGTTGCGGTCTGACAATATACCCTATATTTGAGAAAAAAACAAACAGTAAAGTCTTTTTATAGCAGTTTCCTATATTTGAATGGGCACGTGGCCTTGTTAAGATCAAAAGGAAGGTCTATGTGAGTGCAGCCGGATGGCTGGAGGTATAAGGAGGAGTGCACGATGAGTGTAAAGCAATGGTCTGAAGATACGATATCCTACGATTTAAATGGTGAATGGACTATCCGGAGAGCAGAGCCCGAGGAGTGGGGAGTATATTGCTCCGTCTATTATAACATGGAGTATAACGGTTTTTTTAGAGAGGAAAGCTATGCGAATCCGCGCAGGAATGCCTTTTGGATATACAAGGGGGAGAGTAGAATCGGCGGAGTTCGGATGTCACCGAATGTGATCTACCATCTCTTTGTAATCCCTCCGTTTAACGATTCATTCGGAATATTGAAGCAGCTTAAAAAGTTGTTGATTCAGTGGTCTGACCGGAAGGAACCGATACGGACCTATGAGGTTCTGCCGGATCAGGTTCACCTATACGCGCGGGCAGGCTTCTGGCCGGATGAATTCAGATGCCGCTGGATGCAGCGGCCTACAGAACTATTCCAAGTGGACTGGGAGGATGATCTGCGGATTGAAAGTCCCGAAGTAGAGGAGAATGAGGCCGGGGACAAGCGGTTTATTCTCACAGAAGAGATTGCCCGTTGTGACTTCGAGAGCTTTAGAGAGGGCTTGGATGCAACCCGGCGGAAGCAAACGGTTATGAAAGATTTCCTGCCTACTGATCCTAGTTACTCTAATGAGAAATTAACACAGGCCTCCACGCTGGTATTCGATAAGGCGACGGGACAGCTCATTGCCAATTGCCGGCTGTGTCTCCAGGATGATGTGGCCGCAGTCTATAGCATTGGCGTTAATCCGGCCTATCGTGGGAGAAGACTGGCTACACGTATGCTGCAAAGAGCCCTTACCACTCTGAAGGGGACTTATCCGCTGCTGAGATTGTATGTAATGGAGGGAAATGATGCGGAATCTGTGTACTATAATCTCGGGTTTAAGCCCGGGGTGCAGGAGGTTCAGAAGATGTATATCCCGGTGAATTAACGGAAATAAGCGATCCGCAGGATCAACCAGGGCACCCTTAGGGTGTCTTTTTTAACTTTTCAAATGAACCGCAACATAAGGTTGGGAGGAGATTCGCAATTATGCAATGATATTTGTCACAAAAAAGGGGATTTGTAGAGTTAATGTAGAGGACTGTCGGATAGTATTAGAAACTAAGAGATTATTATACACAACCTGTCGGTATCCCGTTAGTACGATTTGGTGAACGCCTGCATAGGAAGGGAGGAATTTACAGGTAACAGGCAAGCGGTCTATGAACAATAGGAAGTGTCGGCTGATCCCATAAAAGTCCCATTAGATGAGGAGTACACAAAAAGATGACAATATCGAAGAAATGGAACAAAGGATGGTCCCGAAGTCTGGCCGCCTCTTTGTCGATTGCGCTGGTCACCGCCAACTTTGCGGTGCTTGGGCCAGTGGCTCATGCGGCAGTCGCGGAGAATGACGGTACGGAACAAATTTTTACTTCGGAGAAGTACCGGAGTTTCACCAATCCGGATAGCGGAGCTGTTAACCTAACCTTCCCGGAGCTATTTATCACTGCAGATTCCGGTGAAATGATGGACGGGGCTACGGTTGTAATCAATGGTTATAAGTCAGGTGACAAGATTACATTCGCCACATCCGGCACTGGAATTACAGTTGCCACCAGCGGGGGCAACGGAGCCTACATCTTAAAAGGCAATGCGCCGGTTGAAATCTACCAGCAGATACTGGAGAATGCCCAGTTTACGATGACCTCGCCGGGTGAACGCAGCCTGACCTTCGGTCTGGGGCCTGTGCTCGCTTTTAATAAAAATGGACATTTCTATGAGTATGTGACACAAAACAGCATCAAATGGACGGATGCCCGAGTGAAGGCCGAGGAGCGGACCTACTATGGACGCAAAGGGTATCTAGCGACAATTACTGACCCGGCTGAGAACGCTTTTATTGCGGAAAAGGCTCAAGGGATTGGCTGGATCGGCGGGAAGGACGTAGCCCGTACAGAAACCAACGGACGGGCCAATACACGTGTCTTCACCTTGCAGAACAATAAATATAACGGTTATGGTGATTGGCGCTGGGTAACCGGACCTGAAGGAAAGCTGCAGTACGAAGGCAAATCCGGACTTCCTTTCTATAAGGGTTACAATGCTAGTGGTGGGAGGAATGATTCTGCCACAGTGACGGATCTTACTTATGGGATTGGTACTAACCATATCATGCATAACAACTGGGATGCAGGAGAGCCGAATGACTCTACCTACGAACATGTAGTGCATATTTTTGCAAGTGGAAAATGGAACGATTATCCGATTGATAACATCGTGAATGCTTACCTCGTTGAATACGGCGGTATGGAAGGCGATGCCAACTCCAGCATCAGTACTACCATAACACTGGTGGACAAAACCCCGCTGAAGCAGGACAACGAGACAGCAGAGGGCTATCTTGGTCTTGAGCCGCAGGAATATACAAAGGCCTCTCTGGCGGTTCTCAAGACTGCAACGGATGCTGCCAACGCTGTCCTTGAAGATGAGCATGCGTCTCCTGAAGAAGTTGAGGCCGCCCGTAAGGGTCTGGAGGATGCCATTGCCGGACTGGTGAAGCAGCCGCCAGTGGCTGATAGCGCAAGCTATACCGAGGGCAGCAACAACCAGGTATCTATTAAGTTTGACAAGCCTATCAAGTTCAATGCGGATGATACCGATACTACGGATGACTTCAGAGTGACATTGGACGGAAGACTGGTCGATGTTACGCATGCTGTAGTGTCTGATCAAGATCCTAGTGTCATTATTCTGACCCTGGCCAGTCCGCTGTCCAATGATCCTGTGGTTCGAATCGAATATGATGCCGCAGAGTCGGCAATCCAGGCTCAGACACCCGGGAAAGAGCCAGTGTCCGACTTTACGCTCATTGCTAACGGACCGTTCGGTGATTCCTTGGAAATTCAGACGCCTGCTAAGGGAACAGAGGTATATGGAGCAGACTTCCCGCTCCCGGTAACCGGACAAGCTGCACTCGATTCGGTGGTTACGGCTGCTGTGTATAAAGTGGATGTCCACCCGAATGCGCATCTGTTCGACCTTGAGGTAGGGATTACCGTAACCGATGATGTCTATAAGTGGGACACCAAGCTGCCGGGTCCGCTGGCACCGGGCTCCTACCATGTGGCGGTGACTTCGACCAAGACATTCGGCGATGAAGTAAGAACAGAAACGAAGCTGGTGCCGTTCACGGTACCGCAGCTGGAATTGACCCATGTGGCGGTAAACGAAGGCCAGCCGGATCACGCGGTATTGACGTTCAACCAGCCTGTAGGCTCTGCGTTGACTGATGCTGATCTCACCGGACTGACCATTGATGGCCGGAAGGTTATTGCTGTGAAGTCCGTACAGGGCGACAAAGTGGAAGTCGTTCTGGAGGAAGCGCTTGGTCCTGATGATGCGCTGATCGTAGGGTACGATCCCGCTGCCGGTAATGTTACGGCTGAAGGCAACGTTCTGAACGAATTGAAGCCGATCCAGGCCGGCGAGCAGTCAGGCATCACGAAGAATAACAATGTGATTCCGCTTCAGCTCGTTGCTGCTTATCCCGAAGCGGGGCAGCTCAAGCTGGTGTTCAATAAGCCGATCAACGATCTGACCGATCTGGCCGGATTCACTTACGGCGGCGTGCCGCTTCAGGCACCTTTTGAGATTAACGGCAATGAACTGATCGTTTCAATTCCCGCTGATCATAACGGTGGCATGTTGAGCTACGATCCAGAGCTTGGCAATGTTACGGAGAACGGCAACAAGAATAACCCGCTTACGGGATTGCAGCCGGGCATTGACCTAGGCGGGGATGGCAAATATATCGCCGACGGCGGCAAGCTGCCGGAGAACGGTCTGGGATTAACGGCAGGGGATAAGCCGGTATCGCTGAGTCCAGCCTTCCAGCCGGATGTACCAAGCGGCTATCAGGCGACCGTGCCTAATGAGACGGGGACTATTGCGCTGAATCTTGCCCCGGCAGGAGATAACGATACGCTGCGCAAGGTTAGCTTGAACGGTGTAGAGGTTCCTGACGGAGACTGGAGCAAGCTGCCGCTTCAGGAAGGGCTGAACATCATCCAGGTAGATATTGTGGATGCGAAGCGTCCGGGCGTTAAGCTGGGGCAATACCAAATTCAGGTTATCCGCGCAAGCGGGAAGCTCGTATCGCTTGATCCTTCGAGCGGCACACTGCAGCCTGAGTTCAAGCCTGAAACTGCAAGCTATGATGTATCCGTAGCGAACAGTGTATATGAAATGTCATTTAAGCCGGTTACACTTGATCCTGGTGCTGTGGTAACACTCAGTATTGCCGGTGAAGCTCCGGTAGAGGTTACAAACGGTCAATGGAGCAAAGCGCTCCCTCTAAAAGTAGGCAAGAATGAAGTTCTGGTTACCGTCAAGGATTCCGCAGGCGGAACGAATACGTATACAATGATCATTACCAGACAAGAGCCTGTATCTTCAGGCGGAGGCGGAGGTTCCGCTCCGGCTCCAGCAGCTCCTGAAACATCCAAGACCGAAGTGATTCAGGTGGATGTGGCCATCGGCGGAGCCAATGCAGCTGGCATCACGAAAGTGCCTGTACAGCGTACCACTCAGAGCAATGGCATGATCACTGATCTGGTCCGCTTCACCAAGGATAAGGCTGAAGAAGCGGTGAAGATGGCGAAAGAGACGGGACAAAGCATTGCCCGTGTAGTCATCCCGGATGCGGCGGACAATGTCAGCGAAGTGAATGTCCAGATTCCGGCGGAAACCGCCAAATTGCTGAAAGAGAACGGCATTGTACTGGAAATCTATACGGAGAATGCAATTGTGCGTGTTCCGAATGAATCGCTGGAAGGCATCGGACAAGACTTCTATTTCCGGCTGGTGCCGGTGAGAAGTGCAGCAGAGCGGAGTGAAATCGAGAAGAGAGCCACGCTTGAAGCTGTGGTCCGCGAAGTGGCGAAGAACAACAAAATCGAAGTGGTCGCCAGACCGATGACCATTGAGACGAATCTGTCCAGCAGGGCGGTAACCCTGATCCTGCCGCTAAGAGATGTGAAGCTGCCTGCGAATGAAGCGGCGCGTAATGCATTCCTCGCACAGCTCGGTATTTTCATTGAACATACCGACGGTACGAAAGAGGTTGTCAAAGGCAAAGCGGTTACCTATAAAGAGGGACTGCTTGGACTGGAATTCTCGGTAAGCAAATTCAGTACCTTTACGATTATTAACTTCAATAATCAGTCGCCTGCTACACATGTATCCTATATCGTTGGCTTCCCGGATGGTCAATTCAAGCCGGACGAACGGGTAACGCGCTCGCAGATGGCGCTCATGATTGCCCGGAATCTGGGCTATGATGCTAGTGCGGCTGTAGGCACTCCTCCCTTCCCGGATGTAGCTGTCCGCCATTATGCGGCAGCAGCCATTGCCTTTGTGAATGCACAGGGCGTGATGAAGGGTGATCCGGCCGGGAAATTCCGGGGCAATGCACCGATTACGAGAGCAGAGATGGCTGCTGCTGCAGCCAACTACCTGAAGCTTGCCGTACCGGCAGACGGAAAATCGGGCTTCAGCGATACCACTGGACATTGGGCCCAGGCGGTAATTGAAGCCAATGTGTCGGCAGGCCTGCTCAAGGGCTACCCGGACGGAAGCTTCAAGCCGAATGCTTACCTGACCCGGGCGGAAGCTGTAGTCATTGTTAATCAGATGTTTGACCGCGGCCCGCTCCATGGAGCAGATGCTGTGAAATTCCCGGATGTCTCCAAGAATCATTGGGCCTACCTGGACATCCAGGAGGCTGTCATCGACCATCAGTACCGGATCGACAGTGAACAGAAGGAACAACGGGTTACAGAATAAATGGATAGGGGTTGGAGGAGAGATCATTTCTCCTCCAGCCCCTAAATCATTAAATTTGAAGTATAATGGTTATAAAACCGTACCGATTTCCAGTTGCGAAGGAGATCCGAATGAGAGCAATCCTGATTGACGATGAAGAATTGGCACTAAAGGCTTTGGAACGCCAATTGCATGCGCTTGGTTGTTTCGAGATTATCGGCAAATATACCGATCCGCTGCAAGGGCAGCAAAAGGTAGAGGAGACCGAGACCGATATTGTGTTTCTCGATATTCATTTACCGGAGCTGAGCGGGATTGAGCTGGCGGAAAGGCTGCTGGAACGGAGACCCGATCTGCAGGTTGTATTCGTAACGGCATATGATAATTATGCGATCAAGGCTTTTGAGCTGAATGCCCTGGATTATTTGCTTAAGCCGATTCATACGGACCGTCTGAAGCTTACAGTTCGGAGATTGAATGCTCAGCAGAAGCCTGGCCTGGCAGCCCGGGCAGCGTCAGCGCAGACAAGCTGGAGAATGCTGATGCTCGATGCCTTCCGGATCTACGAAGGGAGTCAGGAGCTTCCGTCACTGCAATGGAGAACGGCGAAGGCGCAGGAAATCTTCTTTTACCTGCTGCATCATCGCGGCAAAGTGGTCAGTAAAGCCACTCTGATTGAATTGCTGTGGGCTGATTTTGATCCGAACAGGGCCTATCCGCAGTTATATACGGCTGTGTATCATATCCGCAAAATGCTGGAGCCCTTCAGCAGAGAACGGATTCTCCTGCAAAATACGGCGGACGGCTATCTGCTCAAGCTGAATGGAATCTGCCTGGACGTTGATGAGTTTGACCGCTTTATCCAAGCGGGGTTAGAGCTCTCGAATGACACACTGCCCGAATACGAACGAATCCTGAAGCTGTTCAAGAGCGAATATCTGGAGGGGTACGATTATGTGTGGGCGGAGCTTGAGCGGCAGAGATTCCAGCTGCAGTGGATTCGGCTGAAGCTGAATCTGGTCCGCTGGTATATGGGGAATGCAGAATATGAACAGGCCTTCAAGCACATTGAACAGGTCTGCACCCGCTATCCGTTAGAGGAGCAGGCGCAATTATTGTACATGCAAATATCGGATAGAATGGGCTTTCATTTTCTGGTGCAAAGACAGTATGTATTGCTGGAAACGGTCATGGAAGCAGAGGTTGCGGAGAAACCGAGCCGGGAGATTGTCAAATGGTATAGGGATTGGGATAACAAGCGTCAAAAAGGGTGAATCCGTGGATTCATCCTTTTTGCCCTATCTAAATTATGATATATTTAATCTTGAATGAACTTGTTCTGCAAAGATCCGACGAAGGAGCACCCCATGACCCAATTTGTCTACAAGCAGATTATTGCTGACCTCAAAACGAAGATCTTTGCCGGGCAGTACGCCGATATGAAGCTGCCGGATGAGCGCAGTCTCAGCGAGGCGTATCAGGTTAGCCGCAGTACCATTAAGCGTGCGCTGATGAAGATGGAGAGCTCGGGCATTATTTTCAAGAAACGCGGCTCCGGCACCTTCATCAATCCGTTATATATAAAGAACGATTCGATCTTCAATTACGAAGGCTCTAATCTGGGGGTGTCGGATAACTTCCAGATGCACGGGAAGAAGCCGGAGATCAAGGTGCTGAGCTTCGAGGTCATCCGGCCCACGGAGGAGCTTCAACGGGATTTGTTCCTGATGCCCCATGATTTCGTGTATAAGATCGTGCGTCTGCGCCTGTTTGAAGGTGCGCCTTTCATGATTGAGACGGGATATATTCCGATCAAAATTGTGCAAAATCTCGACCAGACGATTATTGAGGGGTCGATTTTTCATTATCTGGAGGAGTCGCGCAATCTGGCGGTGACCAAATCCTTTTTGTCTATTTTTGCCGAGCCTTCACTGCTGAATGATCAGGAGCTGCTCCATCTTAAGGAGAATGAACCCGTAGGGATTATGGAGGGGATCTTTTTCCTGGATAACGGCACGCCGTTCGAATTCTCGCATATGCGCTTCCATTATGAGTATCTAAAGTTTAACACTTTCGTATCTGTGCATTAACGGATGGACGGTGTAAATAGCATAACTGAGGTATAGCAGGCCGGGAGGAATCCCGGTCTTTTTAGCGTTTTTTTATCATGACAAATTAATCCATAATTATAAAAATAAACATCTTTTTGTGCGTGGTTTGCAGAGGAATTCATACTATGTTCAAAATTTCACAATATTGGACCGTATTAATTTCTAAAAAGATTGAATTTCTGAAATGCCGATGTATGATGTAAATGTAGAAGTGATACATTCAATTTACAAAGAAAAAGATTAGGGAGTGGAAGACATGGGATTAACAATCGAACAGGTGGATTATTCCTCGAAAACGTATCTGGCAAAGCTTGACGCTTACTGGCGTGCAACGAACTACATCTCCGTAGGCCAGCTTTATTTGAAGGATAACCCGTTGTTAAGAGAACCGTTGAAGGATGCAGACGTCAAAGTGAAGCCGATCGGACACTGGGGCACGATCCCTGGGCAGAACTTTATCTATGCGCACCTGAACCGCGTAATCACTAAATATGATCTCAACATGTTCTATATTGAAGGCCCGGGCCATGGCGGTCAGGTGATGGTATCGAACTCTTATCTGGACGGAACCTACACCGAAATCTACCCGCAGATCACTCAGGACATCCCTGGTCTGAAAAAGCTGTTCAAGCAGTTCTCCTTCCCTGGCGGTGTTGCCTCCCATGCAGCTCCTGAAACACCCGGATCGATTCATGAAGGCGGCGAGCTGGGTTACTCCCTGTCGCACAGCGTGGGTTCGATTCTGGATAACCCTGACCTGATCTCCGCTGTAGTTGTAGGTGACGGCGAAGCAGAGACCGGTCCTCTGGCCGCTTCCTGGCTGTCCAACCGGTTCATCAACCCGATTACAGACGGTGCTGTGTTACCGATTCTGCATTTGAACGGCTTCAAGATCAGCAACCCGACCATCCTCTCCCGGATGAGCAGAGAAGAATTGACCGCCTATTTTGCCGGCAACGGCTGGGAGGCATTCTTCGTAGAAGGCGAGAACCCGGATCTGATGCACCCGGAAATGGCTAAGGTGCTGGATACAATCGTAGAGAGAATTGCCGCCATTCAGAAGAACGCCCGTGAAAATAACGATACTACACGCCCTGTATGGCCGATGCTGGTCTTCCGCTCCCCTAAAGGCTGGACCGGTCCGAAATCGTGGGATGGCGTACCGAACGAAGGCTCCTTCCGTGCCCATCAGGTGCCGATTCCGGTCGATCAGAAGAACATGAAGCATGCTCCGGCATTGCTTGAATGGCTGAACAGCTACAGACCTGAAGAACTGTTCGATGAGAATGGCCGTCTGAACGCAGATCTGGCTGAAATTCTGCCAACCGGCGACAGACGTATGGGGATGAACCCTGTAACGAATGCCGGCAAGCTGATTAAAGACCTGCACAAGCCGAACTTCCGCAACTATACTCTCGATAATTCCGCCCCAGGCCAAGTAATTGCACAGGATATGGCCGTACTGGGCAAATACCTGAAAGAGGTTGTAACCCTCAACGAAGAGAACCGCAACTTCCGTATTTTCGGACCGGATGAGACTATGTCTAACCGTCTGGGACCAGTATTCGAAGTGACCAAGCGTCAATGGATGGATGCCATTCAGGAACCGCAGGATGAATTCCTCGCTCCCTATGGCCGTGTCATTGACTCCCAGCTGTCGGAGCATCAGGCAGAGGGGATTCTGGAAGGGTATGTACTGACTGGCCGCCACGGATTCTTCGCCAGTTATGAAGCCTTCCTGCGCGTGGTCGATTCGATGATCACCCAGCACTTCAAGTGGCTGCGCAAGGCTACAGATCAGACCTGGAGAGAAGACATTCCTTCCCTGAACGTGATCGCTACATCGACAGTGTTCCAGCAGGACCATAACGGCTATACCCACCAGGATCCGGGTCTGCTCGGCCATCTGGCTGACAAGAAGCCTGAATTCATCCGTGAGTATCTGCCGTCCGATGCGAACAGCTTGCTGGCTGTGTTCGACAAGATCCTGAATGACCGCCAGAAGATCAACCTGATCGTATCCTCCAAGCATCCGCGTCCGCAGTGGTTCTCGGCTGACGAAGCTCAGGAGCTGGTGGACAAAGGCCTTAAGATCATTGACTGGGCCAGCACCGACAAAGGCGAAGAGCCGGATCTCGTTATCGCTTCTTCGGGTACCGAACCAACTATGGAAGCCTTGGCTGCCATCTCGATCCTGCATGAGAAGCTGCCTGAGTTGAAAATCCGTTACATTAACGTAGTCGATCTGCTGAAGCTGAGAAGCCAGAAGCTCGATCCGCGCGGCTTGTCTGACGAAGAGTTTGATCAATTTTTCACAAAGGATAAACCGGTCATCTTCGCCTTCCACGGCTATGAAGGCCTTATCAAAGACCTGTTCTTCGACCGCCACAACCACAACCTGCATGTGCACGGCTACCGCGAGAATGGCGATATCACTACACCGTTCGATATGCGTGTACTGAACCAGATGGACCGCTTCGATCTTACGAAGGAAGCTGTGCTGAGCCTGCCGGAAGCAAACAAATACCAGGCTATCGCTGACGAGATGGACGCCATGGTGCAGAAGCATCACGCGTACATCCGTGAAGAAGGCATCGACCTTCCAGAGGTTGAGAGCTGGGTATGGAAGGCTCTGAACTAAGCTCTAGATGATCGTGTTATTTCATTAATAATATAGTAGGCTTCAATTAAGGAGCGCTCCGGTAGTCATGTTGATGGCTGCGGAGCGCTCTTTTTGTCCAATGATTGGAGCTGGATTATGGTCTCCGGGACCTCCGGTTGCAATGCCTTCTTCCGCTGCGCCGCGGTGAGTACAGGCACCCCGTTGCTGCCGTTCATCTCCACCATGTGCTTCCAGTATCGCTTCGGCATCTTCGAGGAACGCAGCCGGTCATTGCGGCGCTCCTTGATGCCGATGGCATGATAGAAGCCGGTCCATAAGCGGCGGTAAGATTCCTCCGTCTCATCCGGCTCAGGCGGGGTCCAACCGTTTAAAGGCACGATGGCCTCACGCCCGGGCTCATGAATCAGCGCAGCCCCATGGGTCTGATCGTAGATCATGAAGCTCTCCCCCTGGAACCGGTCACAGAAATGCTCCTGGATTACAGGCAGCACATAGCCCTGCGGTTCAATGACTGCGGCCATGACCGGGCCGTATACGGAGAAGCGAACGAAGCCCGTATACAGATGCGCTTCATGCCGGAGCTGCTGGACAGCCTTCATCAGCGTGTTAACGGTGTCATCCGCCAGCATATTCATCACCTTGCGGCCATGCCGGAAGCCGAGATACAGGAAGTTCAGCAGCAGCATTTCCTTCTCGGGAGCGCAGCTCCAGAAGCCCAGACGCACCAGCTCCTCGGCTTCGCGGCTGATCCGCAGCGGCAGGGACTTCAGTACCCGTGCGGCCTTGTCTTTGTCGGTCTCAATCCATTTCGCTTCCAGCAGCAGGCCTATTTCCCCGCCTTCAGCATGAATCGCCAGCGGTATCTCCTTCCAGGCATAGCTCTCAAATACACAGCACAGCAGACCCTCGAAGCTTCCGTCATAGGTGTACGCCAGTGCGGACGGCTTGAACATCAGGCCTTCGCCCCCTTGTTGAAGCTGTTCCAGTCCCCGGCGGCGGGCAAGGTGGAGAGGTTAAAGTCGTCGAACAGCGTGAGCTGCTCCACCTGCGGCTGCTGGAGAGCGAGCTGCTCCCCGGACATGAGTGAGCGAAGCAGCGTATGCTCGCTTACCTTCAGCCCCTCCAGCGGCTTATCCTTACAGGTGATGAAGAACTGGGCACGCTTGAGGACCACTCCCAGCTTCTTCAGCGCATGGAAATCGAGCGATCCGGCCCGTCTGGCCTTCACGATCCGCTGTGCGCTTCTAACGCCGATGCCGGGTACACGCAGCAGCATTTCGTACGGGGCGCGGTTGATCTCAACGGGGAATTGCTCCCGGTGGTTAACGGCCCAGCTGCATTTGGGGTCCAGCAGCGGGTTGAAGTTCGGCACGGCCTCATCCAATAATTCATTCGCCTTGAAGCCGTAGAAGCGCAGGAGCCAATCGGCTTGATAGAGCCGGTGTTCCCGCAGCAGAGGCGGCTTGGTGTCTAGAGCGGGCAGGAGGGAATCCTCTATTACAGGGGTATAGGCCGAGAAAAATACACGCTTGAGTGCGTATTTGCGGTATAAGCCCTCCGTCAGATTAAGGATCTGGTAATCGGTATCCGGCGTTGCCCCCACGATCATCTGGGTGCTCTGTCCAGCCGGAGCGAAGCGGGGTGCGTGATTATACCGGACGATATCGGAGCGGTTCTCCTTAATCCGGTTTGTGATCAGCCCCATCGGCTTCAGGATGGACACCTTGCTTTTATCGGGGGCGAGCCGTCCGAGACTCTCCTGCGAGGGCAGTTCAATGTTGACGCTCATGCGGTCGGCAAGCAGCCCAAGTCTGGACAGCAGGGCATCGTCTGCTCCGGGGATGGCTTTTACATGAATATAACCGTTGAAATGATAGACATTGCGCAGCAGCTCAAGCGCTGAGATCAGCTGTTCGGTGGTGTAGTCCGGATTGCGCATAATGCCTGAGCTAAGAAATAGTCCTTCTATATAATTGCGGCGGTAGAATTGCATGGTGATATCTGCGATCTCTTCGGGGGTGAAGGCAGCCCGGCGGATGGGGTTGGACTTGCGGTTGATGCAGTACGCACAATCATATACACAGCCGTTGGTCATTAACACCTTCAGCAGCGAAATACAGCGGCCGTCCGCCGCGAAGCTGTGGCAGATGCCCATCGCGGAGGTGTTGCCGAGCGCCCCGGCCTGGCCCTTGCGGTCGGAACCGCTTGAAGTGCACGCTACATCGTATTTGGCGGAAGCGGTCAGAATCTCTAGTTTCTCCATTACATCCACGGTCTCAATCCCCCTCATATGTGAGCATTATATACCGAACATACGTTCTTGTCAAAGGTATCCCCCCCTTCTTGGCCGCGTGTAAAATGTATGCGCATTCCGTCTTGTGCTATAATAGAAACTGATGGTTCATGGAATGAGGAATCATACGGTTATTGAAATCCGGGTTAGGAGTGTTGCTGAAGTGAGAGGATATAACATATGGCGGCCCATCATGCTGATTGCGGTTGCGCTGCTGACAAGACAGTTAGTGACAAGTATTTGCCTTATGTTCGGCATGTCGCAGGAATCGGCAGGCAGTGTAGCCATGCTGGGCATGATCGTTGCAGCTCTTATTATGTACAACCGCATGATGAAGGGCCGCCGCCGCAGATAAAATCAATAGAAGATCCGGCCGTATCTCTTCAGGCGGAGCGGATTGCATAGGAACAGGCTTGAGAGACGCCCGCACAGGTGTCTTTTTTATTAGAGGTGTCTTTTTAGCTAAAAAAATTTATGCAGACAGATGTGCATCCCGGTGATCCGGCAAGCGGTGCTTGAATAATCTGGCTGGAGCTTATATTCTTAGAAGGATATGCTATATGATGGACCATACAGATTCAAGGCAACGTATATTCCCTGCAGGGAGGGCGTTATCTATAGAATCAACCCACAGCATGGGAAATGAACATACAGGAGGAAACCAATTGAGTACACAGAACATTGGAGTGCCGTTAGAGGGTTTTGCAGAATTTAGCCGGACGGTAGCCGCAGAGGGTGCGGTACTGCTTAAGAATGAGGGACAGGTGCTTCCGCTGGGTAACGGTGAGAGCGTCGCTGTTTTTGGCAGAATACAGGTGAACTATTACCGCAGCGGTACAGGATCGGGCGGTAGCGTTCACGTTGCATATACGACGAATCTGCTGGATGGACTACGCAGCAAGAAGAACATTAGCGTGAATGAAGAGCTGGCTGCAGCCTACGAGGCTTGGATCGGGCTTAATCCGTTCGATGACGGCGGCAAGGTATGGGCTGCGGAGCCGTGGAACCAGAAGGAAATGCCGCTTACGGACGAGCTGGTGAAACAGGCAAGAAGCCAGTCAGCCAAAGCGGTTGTTGTCATTGGACGTACGGCGGGCGAGGATCAGGATAATGCCGATACCGCAGGCAGCTACCGGCTGACGGAAGATGAGAAGGCGATGCTTGTCTCGGTTACGGCTCATTTTGAACAGACGATTGTGGTGCTCAACGTATCCAACATTATTGATATGAGCTGGGTAAATGACGCCGCTTATGTGAACCCTATCTCTGCAGTGATCTATTCCTGGCATGGCGGCATGGAGGGCGGCCACGCGATCGCCGATGTTCTGGCCGGCGAGGTTACGCCAAGCGGCAAGCTGACGGACACCATCGCTTATTCCATTGAGGATTACCCGTCGACCCGCAACTACGGCAATGAGTTCAAGAACCTGTACGAGGAAGATATCTATGTGGGCTACCGTTATTTCGAGACCTTCTGTCCCGATAAGGTTCAGTATGAATTCGGCTACGGGATCTCTTACACGACCTTCAAGCTGGAGCCGGAGGAAGCGAAGCTGGTGAACCAGGCGGGCGAGCCGCAGATTGAAATCGGCGTCACCGTAACGAATACGGGAGCAGTATATGCCGGTAAAGAAGTAGTGCAGGTGTATGTTGAAGCGCCGCAAGGACAGTTGGGTCAACCGGCCAAAGCGCTGGCAGCCTTCGCTAAGACTAAGCTGCTGGAGCCTGGCGAGTCTCAGCGCCTTACTGTAAGCTTCCCGCTCCATTCCATGGCTTCCTATGATGACGCCGGAGTGACCGGGCACGCTTCCGCTTATGTGCTGGAAGCCGGAACCTACCGCTTCTATGCAGGAACCAGCGTCAAAGCCGTATCAGCAGTGCTTCTGGATGGACAAGAAGGCTATGTGTTGGATGAGCTTAAGGTCGTGGAACAGCTGCAAGAGGCTATGGCGCCTACCGAGAGCTTCATGCGGATGAAGCCGGGTGCCCGCAAGGCAGACGGTTCGTATGAGCTTGTCTCCTCTGAAGTACCCACACGCAAGGTGGATCTGGCGGAGCGGATTGAACGCAATCTGCCGCAGACGCTTCCGCAGACCGGCAATCAGGGATATACCCTGAGAGATGTCCATGACGGAAAAGTTAGCATGAGCACTTTCATTGCCCAGCTAAGCGACCAAGATTTGGCGGCGATTGTCCGGGGCGAAGGAATGAGCAGCCCGCTGGTAACTCCGGGTACAGCATCGGCGTTCGGGGGCGTGAGCGACAGTCTGTTCAGCTACGGCATTCCGGTTGCAGCTACAGCGGACGGCCCTTCCGGCATCCGTATGGACAGTGGAGCTAAGGCAACACAGGTATCAATTGGAACCCTGCTGGCCGCTACATGGAATGCGGAGCTGGTGGAAGAACTGTATGTTATGGAAGGCCAGGAATTATTGCGCAACCAGGTGGATGCGCTGCTGGGACCGGGGCTGAATATCCGGCGCAGCCCGCTGAACGGGCGTAACTTCGAATATTTCTCCGAAGATCCGCTGATCTCAGGAATCTTCGCTGCCGCATGTACACGCGGAATTATGAAGGGCGGCTCTAATGCGACGCTGAAGCATTTTGCCTGCAACAACCAGGAGAAGCACCGCAGTAAGGTCGATGCTGTCGTATCGGAACGCGCGCTGCGTGAGATCTACCTGAAGGGCTTCGAAATCGCAGTTAAGCAGGGCGGAGCCAATTCGATCATGACCTCCTACAACCCGGTGAACGGGCATTGGGCGGCTTCCAACTATGACCTCAACACCACGCTGCTCCGCGGCGAATGGGGCTTCCAGGGGATCGTCATGACCGACTGGTGGGCGATCATGAACGATGTGGTGAACGGAGGGCCGGCAGACCGTAAGAATATGAACTGGATGGTCCGCGCCCAGAACGATCTGTACATGGTCGTTAGTAATTATGGGGCAGAGGTTAATGCTTACGATGACAATACAATTGCATCTCTGGAGAACGGCACGCTTACCCGCGGGGAGCTTCAGCGCTGCGCGATCAATATCTGTGAGTTCATCATGAAGGCGCCGGTATTCTCCAGAAAGCATGAGATTATTGAAGCGGTCGATACGTTCAAGGCTGATCCGGCTATCGGGGCTGAGCAGGTGCAGGTGCAGGTGCTCAGCGAGAACGCTCAGGTAACCCCTGCTGTGTCCGGGCCGACCTACATTCAGGCTGACGAGGCGGGCCAGTACCGCATTATTGTCAGCATCATGTCTCCTGAGCCTGAGCTTGCGCAGAGCGCCTGCAACCTGACCCTGAATGGACAAGCGGTAACCACCATTCAGACGAACGGAACGGAAGGCCGGTGGATCCGGCAGAAGCTGGTCAAGGTTGAGCTGGAAGCCGGCCGGTATGAGCTGAAGCTGGACTTCGTCAAGCCCGGCCTGCAGGTTGAATGGATTGAATTCAAACAGGTATAGCATCAGGATCATTTATAGCATGAGCAGCAAGGCACCCTCCGGGGTGTCTTTTTTTGCAAATATTGAATTTACATGATCCGCCTGATTCCGCATACCCGCAGGGCCGCCGAATAAAATAGAGATAAAACGGCTACTATGAAGGGATGGCAGGAACGTATGCAAATACATGTAGTGCAGCCGGGCCAGACGCTGTATGGCATTGCGCAGGCCTACGGAGTAAGCACTGATACGATAACTGAGGCGAATCAGCTCTCTGCGCCGGGAAGCCTGGTGGCCGGGCAGGCGCTGGTAATCCCGATTGCCGGGCAGTATTATTGGGTGCAGCCGGGCGACAGCTTCTACAGCATCGCCAAGCGGTTCGGCCTGAAGGCAAGCGAGCTGGCGGAGGTGAACGGGCTGACACTGAATCAGCCGCTGCAGGTTGGGCTCCGTCTGTACCTTCCCCCTGGACCGAGGCGGCAGGCGGAAGTGAACGCGTATGTGGAGCCCCGGGGGGAGAGTGTCTCCCAGCCGCTGCAGAATGCTGCGCGTGAGGCTGCTCCTGAGCTGACGTATCTCGCACCGTTCAGCTTCCGGATCAAGCGGGACGGAACGCTGGTCCCGCCGCCCCTGGACGGCCTCGCCTCCATTGCCGCAGAGCAACAGGTGACGCTGATGATGGTCGTGACGAATCTGGAGGATGCCCAGTTCAGCTCGGAGCTCGGGCGCATTATTCTGAATGATCAGGAGGTTCAGGACCGGCTGCTTGAGAACATCATTGCGGAAGCGAAGCGGCTGAACTTCCGGGATATCCACTTTGATCTGGAGTTTCTCCGGCCGGAGGACCGTGAAGCGTACAATACTTTTCTGCGGAAAGCGGCAGAGGTCATTCATAAGGAGGGCTTCCTGCTGTCCACCGCCCTTGCCCCCAAGACCAGCGCGTCACAGGTTGGGGCCTGGTATACGGCGCATGACTATAAGGTCCACGGAGAGGTGGCTGACTTCGTCATTATTATGACGTATGAATGGGGCTATAGCGGGGGGCCGGCGATGCCTGTCTCGCCCATCGGGCCTGTCCGTCAGGTGCTGACCTATGCAGCAAGCGAGATGCCTGCCGGTAAAATCATGATGGGCCAGAATCTGTACGGTTATGATTGGACGTTACCTTACGTAGCGGGCGGACAATATGCCAAAGCGCTCAGTCCGCAGGCGGCTATTGATCTGGCAAGGAACAGGAATGCAGCCATTCAATATGACTATAGAGCCCAGGCGCCGCATTTCAATTACACCGATGACGAGGGGCGGCAGCATAAGGTATGGTTTGAGGATGCCCGCTCGATTCAGGCCAAGTTCGATTTGATCAAGGAGCTCAGGCTGCGGGGCATCAGCTACTGGAAGCTGGGCCTGCCTTTTCCGCAGAATTGGCTGCTGCTTACGGATAACTTCAAGGTGGTCAAAAAATAGACCGGAGACCGTGCTGCCAGCGGCGGCGTAAGAAGCTCCACACCAAAACGGATGTGCCCCTGGGAAATGGCGGCACATCCGTTTTTTTTGAAAATATTAGTGTTAGCCCATTAAGCCCTTGAGCCCGCCCAGAAAAGGCCGGATTGACTTGATCATATTGTAGCCCATCTTCATCACCGGCATGGCCTTCTGCACCATTCCGAACATGCCCATGAACCGTCCGAGACCCCCGCCGACGATACCGGCTGCCCCGCCTCCCCCGCCCATCAGCGAGCCGAGTAGAGGCATGAAACCGGATACCTCTGCTTTCCGCGCAGCTGAAGAGGATTTCCGTTTCGGGGATGACCCCTTACGTGTGCCGGGTCTGGACAGAATCACCGCCTCCTGGTTCAGGTCTGTAATCCACCCTACATAGGAACGCCCATTATGCAAAGTGATGCAGACCGGCTGGCCCTTCAGCTGCTGTGCCCGCTTGCGGAGCTTTGTTGAATTTGCCATTCGTCATTCACCTCACTGTTCTATTTACTCTATTTTACTCAGAACCTGAGGGGCGGCTTGTGCGGGTATGGAGTTCTGCGGATTATTTTTGAACAACCCGGGGCTGTCTTTGGGGGCGGGATGATCTAAAAATATACAAATTGTGAATTCAGGTTAATTGTAGTGAAATATTTTACAGTGAAAAAAAGGGAAACGGATATGCTTGTAGAATTACCCAGAAGTACTGGGTTTGGAGTGAGAAAGCATGACTTTAGTCCCGGTTCTAATTCTATTGGGGAGTGACCTAATCTCTTGGCTATCCATCGTTCATTCAGAAATACTTGCTTCATCGTCTTATTATTTATTCTTCTACCATTTGCACGGAGTTACGCCGATGCCGGACAAATGGCAGACATCAAAGGACACTGGGCGGAATCCGATATTCAGCAGTGGCTGGATCAAGGACTTATTACCGGCTATCCCGATCATACCTTCCGGCCGGGGGCTGAAGTATCCAGAGGTGAGTTTGTAGCGCTAGTGAACAGAGCGTATAAGTATTCGGATACGAAGGCTATCAGCTTCAAGGATCTGAAGCCGGAGAATTTTGCGTACATAGAAGTGCAGAAAGCGACCGCTCAAGGATATATCAGCGGATTCAGCGACAATACCTTCCGTCCTGACAAGCCAATCACAAGACAGGAAACTGCAGTTATCCTATCCAGAATATTAGGCTTTGATAGTAAAGGAGCAACGGCCTCCATCTCTGCACAGGACGCGAATCTTATCCCTGCCTGGAGCAGACCCGCCGCTCAGTATCTTCTGGATCAGGGGATCATGAGCAAGAATGCGGCTGGAGCCTTCCAACCGCAGCGCAATATGACCCGTGCCGAGACTGTAGTGGTCATTAAGAAGGCGCTGGCGCTGAGCACAGTGGTCTATGATAAGGCGGGTACTTTTGGCGAGGCTGCAGTTAGCACAGTACAGCATAATGTAAGAATTATAGCTTCCAATGTCACGCTCCGCAATATGCATATCCGGGGTGACCTCGTCATTGCTAAAGAGGTGGCAGATGGGGATGCTTACCTTGAACAGGTTCAAGTAGACGGTGTAACACGTATTGAAGGCGGAGGCAGCAACAGTATTCATATCCGGAACAGCAAACTAAACACAGTATCTGTGAATAGGCTGAATCATGCGGTGAGAGTTGTAGCCGAGGGTACAAGTGTTGTGCAGGACGTACAGATTCTATCCAGCGCGGTTATTGAAGAGAAGGATCTTACCGGCGATGGTTTTGTGAATGTAACCGTGCTTCCTCCTGCCCAGACATCTTCATCAGAGCGCACAGTGGTGCTTGCCGGAGTCTTTAAGAAGGTTTCTGTAGGCGGCAGCCTCAAAGAGTTCAATGTTCGCTCAGGCAGCATAGCTAATTTGCTTATCCAAGAAAACCTGGTAATCCCTACTCTGAATTTCAGCAAGAATGTTGTCATTGATCAGCTGGAAATGAAGAGTAAGCTGAAGATTTCCGGCGAAGGCCAAGTCAAAAGTGTTGTATTGTCGGAAGGTGTACCGGACCCTAAGCTGCCAAAAGAACAACAACCTGCTGCACCTGTAACTGGCAGCGGGGGTGGAGGCTCCTCTAACCCTGGCCCAGGCGGCGGTAGTGGCGGTGGTTCTCCTGATCCGGGTACTGGTGGTGGGAACGGGTCAACTCCTGTACCGGCGCTATCTGTAACCGGAATTACCGCGGCCAATGGTATGGTTGAAGTTCAATTCAACCGGAACCTGGACAGCATACCAGATGCTGCTGATTTCGCAGTTCTCGAACAGGTCAATCATGGCGAGTTTCATAAGGTAGAGGTTACTCTGGTTACGCTGCTTGATAATAAAGCAACAGTACAACTTACAATCCCTTCGATAGCAATTAGCGAGGCTGAGCAATTGGCGGTATACTCCTTGTCATATAAGGGTGGAAGCCCTGTACTATCTGGAGCGATTACTGTGCCTAAGGCTAATGTAAGTGTAACAGGGCGCGTATTTATTCAGCCTTATACAGGGACCAAGCCGTTTCCTGCCTTCAACAAACATTTCTACTTAAGGGGAGCTAAGGATACAAAGGGAACTTATTCGGCTACCACTGTAAAGGACGGAGAGTTTTCTTTTGACAACGTGGTACCGGGAACTTACTTTGTATATATCCCTTTCTCTCCATACAACTATTATTCAGAGGAATTTACAGTGGAAGCAGGGAAGGACTTAGTTCTGCCTGATATCATCATCGTTCAGAAAACACCTGAACCAAAGGTTGAACCAGTCGTGTACACAGATGTTTCTTATCTGAGCGGTAGCATTATGTATCTAGCGCAGCCTTTTAAAGTTAAGGTTGAGCTTGAGGATGGGAAAGAACTGAATATTCACTCTGGAGAATTTTACTCTTTCTTCAGCTTCAGGCTATATGACTATAATCCTAACCTGCTTTTGAAGGACAAAGACAAATTATTTGTGACTCTTTATGATGACAACGGATGGACCTCTGAGCGTTTTGAGGTTACTGCAGTTGAGCGGCCACTGACGAAGATGCCTGTTGTGACTAGCGTGGTATATAATGATACCAGAATCATCAGAGGTACAACGGAAGATTCGTCGAGTGAAATTACGATAACCCGCGAAGATGGCAAACTTGTTCATAATTCCAGCAGTTATGGAGGCGTTTATCAATTATACCTATGGGGCGACACGCCATTTACTGTTGGTGAGAAGCTAATGGTCTATGCGCAAACTTTAGGAAAAAGAAAAAGTGAGCCTACCATTATCACTGTCGTAGCTGCTACTGCTGTAACGGCACGACCGGTTGTAACGGAAACAGTATACGAGGACGATTGGGCAATCTTCGGCACGGCTGAGGGAGAATCTATCGTTGTTGTCAAACGTGCGGACGGAACCATCGTTGGAGAGGAAAAGAGCAGCGGTCAGGAATACGGCGGGAAATATTCGGTTCCATTAAATCCGCGTCCTATTGTAGGGGAGACTCTATATGTAACCGCCAAGGGATACGAAAAACTCCCTAGCAAGCCTGTTGAGGTTGTAGTAGCCAGCAAACCAGTTACTCCGACACCTACGGTGGTTGGTGTGGTTTATAGTGATAGTGCGGTGATAGTAGCCTATGTTCCTCGTATTTCCGGCATCTCAGGTTTCTATCTTAAGACTAAGGATGGTGTTGTAATTGAAGAAGCTTTTACGCTCGGTGAGCAAGGTCACTTCTTGAATGTCAAGCTTGCTCCAAATACACAATATCAAGTGACAGCAGTCGGCCCATTAATGAAAGAGAGTGAACCTTTCTTCTTCACAGTGATAGACCGAGCCAAAGAGACCGAATAATGAAGCGAATATAGTAAAATATCAAAAGGACACCTGCGGGTGTCCTTTTTGATCGACCTTTAATACTGTGCAACTCAAGTCATATCTACACACTAGGCCTCTGCTAAAATCAGCAGTGAAAGGAGGAGGACATCAATGTACGAATGGAATGAGATGGTCCAGCGCATGATTGACTGGGTGGAGGAGGATCTGGCGGTTTCGCCTACGCTGCTGGAGATGTCGAGACATTTAGGCTATTCGCCGTATTACTGCACCCGGCAATTTCATGCGCTGACTGGAATAACGCTGCGGGATTATGTCTGGCAACGCCGGATTGGCCGGGCGGCACTGGAGCTTAGGGACACGGATGCACGCATTCTGGATATTGCCGTGAAGTTCGGCTTTTCCTCTCAGGAGGCGTTCACGCGGGCCTTTCTCAGAGCCTTCAAGCTCACTCCCCATGCTTACCGCAAGGCTCCACAGCCGATTCCGCTGGCCATTCGTGCCGAGGTGTTCTCTCCTTATCATTATCTGATCAGGGAGCGGGATAGAATGAGACAGGTGCATTTACAGGAAGCGGAGATTAAGCTTGAGTTCTTACCGGCGCATAAGTTTATCGGCATCCGCGATATCGGATCTAACAATTACGGAGGATTCTGGAAGAATGGGCATGACTGCGATGAGGTCTCTGGAACCCTGGAGAGTATGTCGCACCATACGCTGCCCGGGCAGCTCGGCCAGACGGCAGGCTGGTTCTATCAGGAGGGGCGCAAAGGCTATCTGTATGGTATCCTTGTCGCGGCTGACTACGACGGGGCGGTTCCGGAGGGCATGGAATGCCGGGATATCCCGGAATCGGAGTACCTGGTCTTTTTTCATCCGCCATTTGATTACTTGCAGGATAATGGGCAGGTGATGCGTATTGTTGAGGAAGTTGCTTGGAACTATGATCCTGCGGTTATGGGCTATGTGTGGGACGAAGAGGAAAAACAGGATTATCAGCGGCATTTCCCCGAGGGTTACGGGTATGCGGTGCTGCGGCCGGTCCGTAAATTAGACTAACTTCAGACAGCAGCTTAAGCAAAAGCATCCGGCGCTTCTGCTTAAGCTGCTGTCTGTTGCACAAAAATTCTACGTCAGGCCAAACCTGGCACTAGAGCCGTTATACATCAATACACTATTAAGTTAGGCCCAGCACCACTTCAGCCAGAGTATCTCCCTGATGCTCCAGCGAAGCAACCTTCGCCAGCAGCTCTGCCTGCTGCTCACGCTGCCGGCCCGTCCAACTGGCTCTGGGGGCAGCGCCGGCTGTTCGAAGTATGGCCGGGTCGGACATCTCCTTATAGTATTTATCCAGCAGGGCAGCCAATTCCCCATAGATTTCCGTCATCGCCGCCAAGGCAGCCTGTTGTTGCGGGTCATGCACCAGCGGCAGAGAGTCGCGTAAGTAGGCGGCGGCGCAGCGGTGGGCATCTGCCAGGGCCATCATGCAGAAGTGATTGACGGATAACCTGCGGCTGAAGGCTTCTTCGTCCGCTGCGGCATACCAAGGGTGATCCTGCAGTCCCTCTCTCCATAGCTCCAGCGCCTTGTATCCTATAGCATAAGAGCTGCTGTTGGACAGGCTCTCAGCCTGCATAGACTCCAGCTTAACGCGCAGCGATGCATATAGATTCTCAAGTGCAGACGGGGCCTCCATCTGATCTCCCAGCCTGATAATCCGGTAAGGCCATTGATCCACATGGAGATACCCTTGGCTTATCCTCGTATGAGCCTGGAACTTAGGATCAGCTTCAAGCTCACTGAAGGTCTCATCGTCAAAATAACTGCGGCACAGCAGCACATCCCCCTCGGCCAGATATCCTGTAATGACTCCCCACTCCGGCGCTACCCTGAGGTTAATCGCAAGTGGCAGTCTGCCTTGGCGGATATCTTCCAGAATCGCCAGCTTCTCGGCTGTGCGCTGCTGCGGCTCCAACCGGTTGGCCCGGCGGGCACTTAGTCCATAAGCCTTGCAGGCGGGAATGGAGTAGTCATAGACGACAAGGGCATCCGCAGCACTGTAGTCCCATACCGGTTCAAAAGCCATTCTCCAGCAGGCTCCCGAATAGCCCATCACCTGCTCGTAGGTGGTCTCTACGCCTCTGGCGGTAAGAGCGAGCGTCATGGCTCCTGCCCAGGAGCAATCCCGACCCCATCCCATGAGTGGGGAAAGAGGTGCTCCCCGGGGATTAAGCTTAAGCGGTCTGAAGCTACGAACTGGTTCACAAGCTGGGTAACATCCAGCTCCTGCTGTCCATCTGTATAGATTGCAGAGAGCACCACAAGCTCCTGGGGCAGCAGAATGCTGTCAATCGAGTGGTTCAATGCGGCGGATAGCAGGGGAAGGGTGGCTGTCTCCGGCAGAGACTTGCCAGTCTCCCATTTGGATACCGCCTGTGCACTGACATGGAGCAGTTCCGCTAATTGTTCCTGGGATAAGCCTTTTATTTTGCGGAGGGTAGCAATTCGTTTGCCAACTTTGTCACTTACGATCATACTCAGTACAACTCCTATAATGGATTCCGACGTCGTAAGTCTATTATAATCTCCGTTCTCGAAATAACCCATATACTGGAGTAGGGCACGCGGTATAACGTAATCAACTGTAAGTTGAGGCTAGCTATGACGCACCAGCTAGACCCCTTCTCAAAGTGGCTGTGTCCCGCTTTAACCATGATTAATAAAAAAGACTTGTTCTTTTGAAGAATTCATGATATATTACTTCTTGCGTTGCATTGAATGTTTTCTTTGCGGTCATGGCGGAATTGGCAGACGCGCTGGCTTCAGGTGCCAGTGGTAGCAATATCGTGGAGGTTCGAGTCCTCTTGACCGCATAATGGTTTTAACCGTGATGCAAGCGAAGGCCCTTCTTAAATGAAGGGTCTTTTTTTTGTTGAGAAATGAATGTAGGTGAAAAACCGAACACAATGTGCCGGTGCGTGGTGAGTGGGCGAAATGTAGGTGAAAAACCGAATACAATGGCGCCGAGTAGAGAGCTAGACAGCCCCCTTTCACCACGTACCCGTGATCAAAGGGGGGGCTTCTGCATTATCGTGCGAGTTCATCGCTGCTGCGACGCCACGCGCCAGATCACGCCTTCCAGATGTCGTCTATTCTCACCGGCTGGCCGGTCTTCATGGAGCGGTTGGCGGCAATGCCGGTCATAATGGACATCGCGCCGTCCTTGTGCGAAGCTGCGCGGTTGAAGCGGTCTTCCTGCTTTTTGTCAAAAATATCGCTCAACAGCACCGGATCACCGCCGCCGTGTCCGCCGCTGCTGCTCTCGAACTCTACGCGGTAAGGCTCCTTGAAGTGCGGATAGATCATAATGCTGACGCCTTCCAGCGCGCCTTCGTTTTCTTTTTTGCCGCCGGAATTGACGTAGGACTGCTCGGTAATCCGCACCTCCATCCGCCCCTGAGTCCCGTTGAACACGATGATGAAGCCCTCCCACGGCATATATGCGTTAAGCGAATAGTTCATGACGGTCTTGTTCTTGTATTTGACCATAACATTCATGGTGTCCTCGATGCTGATATTATCCCCGAAGACGCTCTGGTCGCGCTGGTACCCGTCCTCGTGTTCGGCGTCCAGGTACATGCTCTTCAGGTGTTCGTTACGGTCCAGGTGTAGCGCAAACGGGTCGTTCTCGGCAGCCTTGCTGCCGTAGGCACGCTGATAGAACTCGGTGATGCCCCGTTTCTCGGCATTCTCTCTCCCGTAAAAGCGCAGATCGCCCATGGCGAAAACCGTGTCCGGCTGCGACCCCAGCCAGAAGTTCATCAGGTCGAAGTGATGCGTCGATTTATGCACCAGCAGGCCGCCGCTGTTCCGCTTGTCGCGGTGCCATCTGCGGAAATAGTCTGCTCCATGCTGGGTATTGAGCAGCCATTCGAAGTTCACGGACAGGATTTCGCCCAGTACGCCGTCCATAATGACCTCACGGATCTTCGTGTTATGCGGCGCATAGCGGTAGTTGAAGGTGACCCGCAGATTCTTGCCGGTGCGCTCAATCGCATCGAAGATCTCCCGGCATTTCTCCTCGTCAATCGTCATCGGCTTCTCGGAAATGACATCACAGCCCAACTCCATCGCGCGGATAATATACTTGTGATGCGTCCGGTCAATCGTAGTCACCAGCACGAAGTCGGGCCGGGTCTCGGTGATCATCCGGTCGAAGTCTTCGGCCTTGTACGTAGGAACCTCATGGTAATCGTATTTATCCGTAAGCATATGATTGGCGAAATTCATCCGCGTCTGATTGACATCGCAGAAGGCCACAAGCTCGGAGGTTTCGTTGTAAGCGGTAACAAGAGCGCCATAGAAAAATTCAGCCCGGCCGCCAGTGCCGACAAGTGCATATTTCTTTTTGGACAAGGGGATCACTCCATTTACTTGGATTTGATTCTATTTTATAGTATAGAAAATGCAGAAAGTGAACGGTATTTAGTCATTTTTGCTCAAAAGTGTGCTTATCTTATCCTTTCAGGGGGCTTGGTGCAGGGTGGAATCTATTTTTCAGATTGAGCAGCTGAGGCGCATCGGGCATTTCAATATGGACACCGACCATTTCCATGATTTCTACGAAATATATTATCTGCTATCCGGGGAGCGGCACTATTATATCCGTAACGGAAGGTATGCGCTGGAAGCCGGAGACCTTGTGTTTATTAACAAAAATCACCTGCACCGCACAACCGGCGGAAGTCATCTTCCGCATGAGCGGGTGCTGATCAGCTTTGACGATGCCTATCTGGAGCCGGTGGCACCCGGGGCAGACTGGATGAATGTGTTCGAAGGGGAGAGCTTCCTGCTGCGGCCTACGGCGCATGAACAGGGACTCATCACAGACCTGCTCCAGGCGATGCAGGAGGAACAGAAGGAGGGGCTGCGCTGGAGCACTGAATATACAAGGATGCTGCTGCTGCAACTGCTGATTACGCTGGAGCGGATAAGGAGGGCGAAGCCCGCCCTGGTCTCACCGGAGCAGAGCGAGGGGCAACGCCGGGTATACAGCATCATCGAATACCTGGACAACCATTACAGCGAGCGGCTGAGCCTTGGGGGGATTGCCGAGCGGTTCTTCATCAGCGCTACGTATCTGTGCCGGATTTTCAAGCAGACGACAGGCTTCACCATCACTGAGTACCTGAACTATGTCCGCATCCGTGAGGCGAAGGTACTGCTCACGCAGACGAAGTGGCCGGTCACCCGGGTGGCGGCGGAGACGGGATTTGAGAGCATTGCGCATTTCGGGCGGGTGTTCAAGGCCATTACAGGACGTTCACCCTTGCAGTACCGCAAGCAACACCGGGGGTGACGATTACGGCTCGCATCGGCTGTTTCTTTCGGCAACCGCTGCGAAAATGTTACATATTTTTCTATCTTTTGACACAGGGTTGGTCTTATAATGGTGAAGAATTAAATACAAGTATTGGGGTGTGTTATGAAAATGAAATCAGGGGGCCTTTGGCTTGCTGCTGCTATGCTGGCGGTAACCGTAACCGGGTGTTCCTCGGACAATGCAGGCGCTGGCAGAGAGAGCATGGAGAAGCTGAAGACAGAGATTAGTGAGCTGCAAAAGGAGAACAAATTCCTAAAAGAACAGAATGATAGGTTAAAGGAGAGCCTGGTAAAGCCCGTGACAGCGGAAGAAGAGGGCGGTACGGCTGAACTTCTAAATAACGGGGGCAGCCCGGCAGCAGCTGAACCCGGGGAGGACCACAAGCTGATCGTAAAAGGCACGCCGCTTGTTATCGACGGGACGGGTGAGTATACCATCACCAAGACCTCTTATAGCAAGAAGGTTACTCCGTCCAATCCCGGATCATTCTATACCTACTATGAAGCCAAGGAACCGGGCACAACCTATCTGGCGATCACGCTGAAAGTGAAGAACCTGGCAGGTGAGGCTATGGAGGCAGACGAAGTAGCGGATGTGGAGGTCAAATACGACAATAAATACGAGTATAGTACCTTCGATACCATGGAAAAGAACGGCGGGGAAGATTTCACCTATACCAATATCTCGAGGATTGAACCGCTGAAGAACGGCACGCTGGTGTTCCTGGCCGAGGTCCCCGACGAAGTGAAGTCCAGCGGCAAGCCGCTGTATGCCGACTTCAAGATCGAGGGAGAGACCTACCGCTATACCATTGTGAAATAAAAGAAGAGCCTGTGCGGCCGCAGAGTGATCTGTGGTTAGCATAGGCTCTTTGTTGGTGTTAAGGGATTAGTCCTGACCGAAAAAGGACGGCAGATACTCCCTGTTCGCTTCCAGCATCTCATCCAGCATCGCGATAGCAACCTCCACTGAAGGGACAAGGGGGTGATGCGCTAGGGCTTGAATCGCCAGGCTGCGGTCTCCAGTGACGGCGGCGTCGATGGCTAGCTGCTCATAGGTCTTCACAGCATGAATCAGTCCCTTGGCCATCGGCGGAATCTGGGTCAGCGGCAGCGGGAGGGGGCCGGTCTTCGTGACGACACAGTTGACCTCGATGCTGGCATCGTCCGGGAGGAAGTCTAAGATGCCCCGGTTCGCCACATTCAGTGTCTGGATGTCATTGGTGCCGCTATAGAGCGAGCGCATCAGGTTCACGGCCGCTTCGGAATAAAAGGCTCCGCCGCGCTGCTCCAGCTGCTTCGGCTTCTCATTCAGCGCAAGGTCGCTGTAGATGGCGAACAGCTCCTCCTCCACGCGCTTGACGACTTCAGCACGGTTCCCGCCTTGTGCGGCGGCTTCCTGCTGCTCCGCGAGCATCGCATCGGTCATGTAGAAGTACTTCAGATAATACGAAGGTAAGGCATGCAGCGATTGCAGGAACTCGGGGTTCCATTCGCGTGCCGGAACATTCTTTGCACTGTAGCCTGCAGTATCCTCCAGCATCTCCTGCAGCTTGTCTTCACCCTCCACGTCAATACGGGTAATCCAGTGCAGGTGGTTCAGGCCGACGAACTCGGCGTAGATCCGGTCCGGGGCAGTGTCATATTTGGCCGATACCTGCTTGATCAGGCCGATCGGGGCATTACAGAGACCGATGCTCTTCACCTTGGAGTACCGCAGGACCGCCTCGGTGACCATACCTGCGGGATTGGTGAAGTTGAGCAGCCAGGCGTCCGGTGCCAGCTCCTCGATATCCCGGCAGATGCCGAGAATGACCGGGATCGTGCGCAGCGCCTTCAGCATGCCGCCGGGGCCGGTCGTCTCTTGGCCGATCACGCCGTATTTCAGCGGAATCGCCTCGTCACGGGCACGGGCATCCAGCATACCGACACGGATCTGCGTGCTGACGAAGTCCGCACCGGCAATGGCCTCGCGGCGGTCGGTGGTGAGATGGACCTCGATCGGCAGACCGGACTTCTCCACCATACGCTTCGCCAGAGCGCCCACGATGTTCAGCTTATGCAGGCCAGCCTCAATGTCTACAAGCCACAGCTCCCGGACCGGAAGCTCCTTATGATGCAGGATGAAGCCTTCTACCAGTTCGGGGGTATAGGAAGACCCTCCGCCGATGACGGCAATCTTAAGACCTTGGTTCGCTGTCACAATGAATCACTCCTGTCTGGTGGTAGTGGGAATAAGCTCGAACTCCCTGTAAGCACGCATCGTCTCATACATACCCTGGCTGACGGTGATCCCGTCGCTCTCCAGCGCCGACCAGAGAGCGCCGACCACAGGCTCGGTGGAGAGGGTGACCACTGCCGCGCCTGGTGCCGCTTCATGCACAGCCTGCTCAATCGGCCCGCGAATCCAGCCCCGGTCGCCTCGGGTCAGCACGCTTCCGGCCAGGACCACATCAAATTCATCGTTCTCCATACCGAGCCGATGAATGACGGCCGCCGCAGCCTTGCCCAGTTCCACGCCTTGGCGGTTCAGGATCGCCAGAGCGGCGGCATCGCCCTCAGCCGTTGCCGGGAAAAGCAGGCGTGCCGCATCCAGCGGCACCTGCTTCCCGTGATCCAGGAAGTCATCGTACATGTCTTCGACCCGTTCATAGCCGAGCAGCTTCAGGAGCGGCTCCGTCAGCAGCGTGGGCGCTTCGCGACCGTCCCAGGCCCGGATCACTGTGCGGAACACCTCGATATTCAGCGCGCCGCCGCCGCCGAAATCGCCGTACATATAATCGAACCCGCCGCACTGGAAATGGCGGCCCTGCGGATTACGGCCTGCCGCATTGGTGCCGGTGCCGCAGATCAGGGCTACGCCGTAGGGGCGGTCCGTCCCCGCCCGCAGGCCGATCATCGTATCGCCGCTGATCGTATAATTCGTGAAGCCGATCCGGCGGATCATCGGATGCAGAATGTTATAATCCGTCTGGCGGTCAGCACCGGCAAGCCCCAGATAGGCTTGCCGAAGCTGATCCAGCCGGAGCCCGGCTTCCGCCAGCGCCATGGAAGCCGCTTCGCGGATGTTATTCTCCGCCTGCGTCACGCTGGTCTGGTGATTGCCGTTGCCGCTCCGGCCTTTGCCTAGAATACGGCCCTGTTCATCGCTGATGAGGGCGTAGGTCTTGCTGCCTCCCCCATCGATCCCCAAGTAGTAAGCCAATGTTTGTACCTCCTAAAGTGTAATCTTCGTCGATTCCCGCACAATCAGCTCCGGATCGATCTTAATATTGGAGCCGCGCTTCATCTCCCCGCTGATCCGGCGCAGCAGCATGTCGGCGGCGGCGACTCCGATCTTATCCGCCGGCTGGCGCATAGTGGTCAGATGCGGGTGGAGCTGGGAGGCGATATAGTGGTCGTCGTAGCCGACTACAGCAACCTCCTCCGGCACCTTTACGCCTGCCTCCATCAGGGCATTGATCACCCCGAGGGCGATATTGTCATCTCCGGCGAATACCGCCCCCGGCAGCTTACCCTCTGCGAGCCAGCGCTGCGCCGTGTCGTAGCCCATGGTGATCTCAAATTCACCGTGTACGATCTCGAACGGGGCGAGGCCCTGCTCCTGCAGCGCTTGCAGGAAGCCCGCGCGCCGCTCCCGCGTACTGCGGAACATCTCCTGCCCGCAGAGATGGGCGATGGAGGTATGCCCCAGCTCCAGCAGGTGGCTGGCTGCGGCATACCCGCCTTTGAAGTTGTCGATGGTGATCGAGTAGCTGTCATTCTCCGGCAGCTGGTTGTCGATCAGCACATAGGGAATGCCCCGCCGCTTCAGCTCGACAATATAATTGTCCTCTTTGATCGGGGAGAGCAGGATAAGTCCGTCCACCCGGTCTTCCTGGATCAGGTAGTGGCTCTCGCCGGAGCCAATGCCGTCATACACGGAGATGGCCAGATAATATCCGTGCAGGGCCAGCGTCTCATTCAGCTCCTTGACTACGGCATCGAAGAAGGAATCCTGCAGAGTCGTTACGATCAGGCCGATGATGCCGGTCTTGCCGCTGGCCAGACTGCGGGCTGCCGCATTCGGGCGGTAATCCAGCTCCTTGATCGCGTCGAGCACCTTCTGGCGGTTGTTCTCCCGCACAGACGTTGCTCCGTTTAATACCCGCGATACGGTGACCACGGACAGCCCTGATTTTTTGGCTACATCAAAAATACTTACTTTCATTTCAAGCGCTCCTTGCGGCAGATTGTCCGGTGCTTTTAAAATATAGAATTTATATGTTTCACACGATAAATTATCCTTCTATTTCTCGCTGAAACGGTACCGTCCTTTAAAAGGACGGCAAAGCCGTTTCCACTTATTCTATCTCCAGTATACAGGCCGCACCGGGGTTTCGCTAAACATATAACCATCGCCGGGCCGCTACCTCTTGATGATCTCCGTAACCTTCTTCTGAATCACCGGCATAACCTCTTCCAGGGTCTTGTGACCCGTCTCGACCGGCTGCAGCTCATTGATGAACATGTCGTTGATCTGCGAGTAGTTGGTGATCAGATGGTTGTAGGATTCATAACCGTATTTGACTGCGCCTTCGTAGACCTTCTTCACATCCTCCGGATCAATGCCGTCAAAATGCTTGTAATACACCTCAGCCGCTTCCGTATTGACTGGCGGATTGCCGCCGCTCAGCTCGATGGACTTCTCCTGGATTTCAGTGGTCATCAGGTATTTGATCCATTCAAAAGCCTCCTTCGGATGCTTCGAGTCCTTCAGAATCAGCAGCGGATCAACGAACAGCGTGCTGCGCACCTTGTCGTTGCCTCCCCATGGCACAGCAGCTACGCCAATTTTGAACGGGAAGTCGTTAGCTCCGGCGAGGTTCCAGGAGCCGCCGATCGACATGCCAATCTTGCCTGCGACGAACGGGTCGCCGTTTTGTCCGGCTACGCTTTTACTCCACTCGGAAGTCGGGGACACCTTCTCCTTGAACACAAGGTCGAACAGCTTCTGGTAAGCGGCAATGACCTCGGGTGAATCGAAATGCGCCTCGGAAGGAACGCCGCCGTTGGTCCAGGTATCTTCAGAGTAAGGCTCTGCCCCGAAGTATAGCGGCCGCATATCCCGCTCCGCCCAGGTGAAATCTACACCGTATTGTGTTTTGGCGATATCGTCCGATACGAGCGTCATCTTCTTGGCATCCTCCACCATGCGGTCAAACGTCCAGCTCTTATCCTCATAATCACTTGGCGGGTAGGAGACGCCCGCAGCATTGAACATATCCTTGTTGTAGAGCATCAGGGTGACGTACATATTGACCGGTATGCCGTAGGTATGACCGTTTACAGTGTATATTTTCATCAGATTCTCTGGGATGTTGTAGTCCTCCGCCTTGAAGCCGTCTTCCTTAATAAGATCCGTCAGATCCAGCAGCATATCCTTATTGTAATATTCGGCAAAACCGCCGTAGCCGTAGTGGCTCGTCACATCCGGGGAATTACCGCCGGCAATCAGTGTCTGCAGCTTGCTGTCGAACTGCTCATACGGTGCCTTCTCCACCTTGACCTTGATGTTCGGATGCGCCTTCTCGAAATCCGGGATCAGCTTCTCGATAAAAGTCCGGTCCTCGGAATCAATGGTATAGTGGGATATCGTCACTTGCTCCCCCGAACCGCCGGTATTCCCGGCTCCGCTGCCTCCAGCCGCCACATTGCCTGCCGATTTGCCGCCGCTGCAGCCCGCCAGGACTGTGGATACTGTCAGGGCTGATGCTAGCAGCAGCGCATATCTCTTGCTCTTCATTTTATTCTTCATTGTCCAATCCCTCCTGAATTTTTCAAGTATTGTAAACCAGGGATAGCTTTGCTGCCTTACTTGATGCCCGTCAGTACGATGCCTTCGACGAACTGCTTCTGGGCGATGGCAAACAGGGTGACGATTGGAACCATAGCCAGGACGGAGGCGACCATCAGCAGATGCCACGGCGGAATGCGGAAGCGCGATGAGGTGAGGGAGGCCATCCCCACGGGAAGCGTGAATTTGTCCGACGAGCTTAGATAGAGCACAGGGGTCAAGAGATCATTCCAGCTGTAGATAAAAGCAAAGATCGCAACCGTCGCCAGCGCCGGCGCAGACAGCGGCAGCGCGATGGTCCGCCACATCCTCAGCTCGCCGCATCCGTCAATGCGTCCGGCATCGAACAATTCCTCAGGCAGCGTGGAGAAGAATTGCCGCAGCAGGAAGATGTTATACGCCGAGCCGAAGAAGGCAGGCACAATCAGCGGGAGGAAGGTGTCGATCCACTGCATTTTGGAGAACAATACGAACTGCGGAATCATAATGGCCGGATAAGGCAGCATCATCGTGCTCAGCAGCAGGATGAACCAGAAGTTGTTGCCGCGCCCCCGGTACCTGGCGAACCCGTAAGCAACCAGCGCCGAAGAGAGCAGGGTGCCGAATACGGAGAAGCCGGCGATAATCAGGCTGTTCTTGTACAATGTGCCAAACTGGAGAGTCTCAAAAATATCGACATAATTGCGTAAGGCCCAGCTCTCCGGCAGAAACGTCGGCGGGAACTTCAGCATCTCCCGTTTGGACTTCAGCGAGGTGGAGACCATGAAGAACAGCGGCAGCAGCATGAGAAACGTTGTGACTAGGAGCGCGGTGAAGCTGGCAATCTTAACGGGCTTGATTCTCCGGCGGAGCCGGGGGGACGGGTCAAGCGGGCGGGTGGCCTTAACGGTGCTCATCGGCTGCTGCCTCCTTCATAATGGACATAACGGCGCGACAGCCTCATAATGACCGCCGTGAACAGCATGACGACAATCAGCAGGACCCAGGCAAGCGCGGAGGAGTATCCGGCGCGGTATTCCTTGAAGGCACTGGTATACAGATTGTAGACGTAGAACCAGGTAGAGTAATTGGGTCCGCCCTGCGTCATGACGAAGGCTTGCGTGAACACCTGGAAGGAGTCGATCAGCCCCATAATCAGTTGGAACAGCAGGACAGGCGAGATCATCGGCAGCGTAATATTCAGGAAAATGCGGAAGCGCCCTGCCCCATCCAGATTGGCAGCTTCGATCAGGCTGGCTGGGACTCCTTGCAGACCAGCGAGGAAGAGGATCATGCCAGAGCCCGCTGTCCAAAGGGACATGATAATTAGGGCATACAGCGCTGTATCGGGATTCATCAGCCAGGCCGGGCCGTGAATGCCGAACCAGGAGAGCATATAATTGAAGAGGCCGATCTGAGGATTGAAGATCCAGTACCAGAGGAGCGACATGGCCACACCGGAGACCATACTCGGGAAATACATCGCTGTGCGGAAGAAGCCGCGCCAGGGGATGGTCTGATGCAGCAGCAGGGCGAACCCCAGGCCCAGCAGCAATTGTACCGGCACGCTGATGAAGGTATATCTTAGGGTGACCTTCACGGAACGCCAGAACAGTTCATTGTGGAACATCTCCGTGTAGTTGGCGAGGCCGATGAATCTGGGCGGATGAATGATGTCATAGTCGGTGAAGCTGTAATACAGCGATGACAGGATCGGGTACAGGGCGAAGATCAGGAAGCCGACCAGCCACGGGGAAATGAACAGATACATGTAGAACGTCTGCCGCCGGCTCTCACTCTTAATCACGGACACACCAGCCTTTCATTGTTAAAAGTATAAGCGCTTTAACTTTAATGGTAAATAAAAATTTAGTTTGCCAATTTTATTATAGTGGACAAATTATAAGTTAAATCGCTTTAACTTTAATGCCGTCCGTTGACCTAATCATAGTGGATGATCACCAAATAATCAACCCTTTATTTCGGTAATAAAGCGTTACCAGTCAATAAATATAACAAATAAATGGATGATAATGCTGAAAACGGTGAAAATTCCGGTGTGAACAGGGGTTTTATGTAAGATAACCTGACTTTTGAGGCGTGATTTCATGAAAAGCTCACCTGCGGGCGACCGGTTGTTTGCCGGTTTTCGCCTACAATGGGCCCTGCTGCCTTCGAGCCGAGAAATGTGTTCGGTTTTTCGCATATGTTATATCTCCCGGAACAGAAAAAATCCGTCCGGCATTGCCGGACGGTCCTTGCACCCTATCAGCCGGTGCGGCTTAATTCAGTTCCATTGGTGATCGCCGGACAGATACTTCTCGGTCAGTACCGACAGCAGTTCGATTCCGACTTGATTCTGTCCGCCTTCCGGGATGATCAGGTCCGCGTATTTCTTGGAGGGCTCGATGAAGGCCTCGTGCATCGGCTTCACCGTGGTCAGGTATTGCGTATGGATCGAACGGATGGTCCGCCCGCGTTCCTCGATATCCCGCAGCACCCGGCGCAGGATACGCACATCGGGATCGGTGTCCACGAACACCTTGATGTTGAGCTGCTCGCGCAGCTTCTCATCGGACAGCACATGCAGTCCTTCCAGAATGACGATATTATTCGGGGCAAGCTCCACAGTCTTCTCGGTTGAACGGGCATGAACCGTGAAGTCATACACGGGAGCGAAGGCGGCTTGTCCCGCTTTGAGACAATCCAGATGCTCGATCAGCAGTTCCGTGTCAAAGGCCAGCGGGTGGTCATAGTTAATGGCACCGCGTTCAGCCATGCTGAGGTAAGAATGGTCTTTATAGTAGTTATCCTGGGATATGAATGTTACTTTGTCAGAGCCAAGACGGTCAATCACGGAGCGCGCTACCGTTGTCTTGCCGGAGCCGGTCCCGCCGGCGATACCAATAATAAGCATGGTGAATTTATAAACCTCCCTAAGCAATTGCCTTTGCAATTCCAATATTGTAGCACAGCGGTCAACTTATTTCACCTTGCTGGAGAGGAATATCATGTGAACATTCTAATAATTCGGTTATTTTGTAGAGGAATGATATAATTTCAAGGATTCATACAGATCGGGTGCTACGAAGAAGGGGCTAGGATAATAAAATGAACGAGGAGAATGCTTTAATGGAGGCGTTCGGCAGGACGCAGGTGCAGCTTGCTGGCCATGGCGGACGGGACGCAGCTGTACTCAAGAAGGCGCTGGCCAGTGTAGAGGACAGCCTTGCTGCGGACATGTACGGAACAGGGACGGTGATTGAGGAGTTCCAGGCAGAGATGGCGGAGGCGCTGGGCAAAGAATGCAGCGTGTTCTTCCCCAGCGGCACGATGGCCCAGCAGATTGCCCTGCGGATCTGGAGTGACCGGGAGGGCAGCCCAAAGGTCGCTTATCATCCGCTATGCCACCTGGAGATTCATGAGCAGGACGGCCTGAAGGAGCTGCATCATCTGGAGCCGCTGCTGCTGGGCAGTGCAGACCGTCTGATTACCCTGGAGGATGTGAAGGGGATGGGACCGGGGGTTGCCTGTCTGCTGCTGGAGCTGCCGCAGCGGGAGATCGGCGGACAGCTGCCGGAGTATGCCGAACTGGAAGCGATATCGGGGTATTGCCGGGAGCAGGGAATCAGGCTCCATCTGGACGGTGCAAGGCTGTTCGAAGTGCTGCCTTACTATGGGAAGACCGCAGCGGAAGTCAGTGCGCTGTTCGATAGCGTGTATGTCTCCTTGTACAAGGGCATCGGCGGGATTGCCGGAGCGATCTTAGCCGGCAGCCGGGAGTTCACGGAGACCTCGAAGATCTGGAAGCGCCGCCACGGGGGCGACCTGATCAGTCTCTATCCCTATATTGTCCCGGCCCGGTATTATTACCGGCAGAGAATCGGCAGGATGTCAGAATACTATAAGCAGGCCAAGGAGCTGGCATCCTTATTCAACAGCTGCGATAAGGTATCCACGCTGCCGGAGGTTCCTGTCTCGAATATGTTCCACATCCACTTTGCGCTGCCTCTGGAGCAGCTTGCCCCTGTATTGATTGGGATCTATAACGAGACCGGCATTGGCCTGACACCACGGCTCAAGCCAACCGGCGAGGCTTCCTGCTATTATGAGATTAATATCGGCGATCATTATGGCAAAGCGGACCAGACGGCCCTTAGAAGCATGTTCCGGCTGCTGGATGAGCGGTTGAAGCAGCTCTGATCAGCAAGCTTGCCAAGTTAAGCGAAGAAGCCTCTGCGGGTAAGTTCCGCAGAGGCTTCTTCGCTTAGGCACAGCATGGAGCAGCGCCTAAGCGCGGCATGCCAATCAGCCCCGCCTCACCTAGAGTCCTAGGCCTGACTCCGCAGAGCCATTTTTCTAACCGGTCCGGCGACCATCTGCTTCTCAGCCCCGTTCAGTCCGAACAGCCACATGGTAAGCACATAGATGAGGGAGTACAGGATGACATACATGCCCAGATACACGTAAGAAGTGATGCTCACGAAACTAAGCAGGAACCCGCACACCCCGGACAGCAGCACCACCGGAATGAAGACGCGGATGATCTGCAGCCAGAAGTGAAGAATATCGAACTTCAATTTATATTTGTAGTAAACATTATTCAGGCATACATTGATGATCATCCCGATGGCCGTAGCAATGGCGCAGCCTGTAATCCCCCAGATCCGGATGAACCAGAAGGTTAAGGCCACCTTCAGAATAGCAACAGAGAAATAGATGAAGGCCTTCACCCTATGCATATTCATCGCTTCCAGCATGGTGGCGAACAGCGATTGCACAATCGACGTAATCTGGGGAATGATGATGATCAGCGCAACTGTGTACGCATATTTGTAATCCTGGCCGAGCCAGATCAGAATGAAGCTCTGTCCGAATAACACGAAGCCCGAGACGATGTAGCCTACGATCAGCGCCTGGATTCTGCCTATTTTGACCAGCTCCAGCATTAGGGCCGCCTGATCTGCACCCTTGACGATCATCTTGGTGAGCTTCGGCAGATAGAAGCTGGCCAGCACATTGGAGAAGTTGAGAACATACGTGTTGAGCTGGGCGGCGATGGCGAAGATGGCGATGGGCGTAGCCCCGAGGAACATCCCGATGATCAGCGGATCAGCATTTGTATAGATCTGGAAGGCGATGGACGACAGCAGAATATACGACGAATAGCTGAAGATTTCCTTGAACAGCTTGGTGTCGAAGCCGTGGAATCGGACCCTCAGATTCAGCTTGGTGCGGCAAAAGACCACGTTAATCACGCCGATCGCCAGGTTCAGCACAAGCGCAACGGTGACCATACCTGTCGATCTGAAATCGAACAGCAGGACCAGCACCATCATGGCCGGAGACAGGACCACGCGGATCAGATTGATGATTTTGAGATAGACGAACCGCTCATAGGCCGTAATGATCGAGCTGAAGATATTCAGCGGGAACGATACAGCCACATTGATGGCGGCAATGATAAATATCGTCTTCAGAATGCCCAGCTCAGCTTCATCGAGGCTGCTGAAGATCGCATCGAAATTAAACACCAGAATCACACTGGCAAGTAAGGAGAGGAGTCCGATGGCTGAGAACAGCAGCAGGAACATTCCGTTGATATTGCGCTGGCCTGCGGAGTCATTCTCAGAGATGTATTTCGCATTGAAGCGGATGACCGCGCTGCCGAAGCCCAGATCCAGCAGGACGATATAGGCGATGATGGAGTTCACCAGCGCGAATAATCCATATTCGGATTTCCCCAGGGTCGACACAATGAACGGCGTCGAGCCCAGGGAGATAATCACGCCTAGGAATACCGAAGCATAGGTTATGATTGCAGCAAGTTTTATATTTGTTTTCAAGGGTGGGATCGCTTCCTCGCTACAGAGAGTGTCTTGTGCTTATCTTAAGCGGTAACGATAGACGAAGCAGGTTCTCTAGCGCTGCTGCTTGCCATGGATTCAATGATCTGGCTGTAATGCTGGACCGAGAACTCATTATTGTACCGTGGGCGCTGGATCGTCTTCAGTTCTTCCAGCAAAGCCGGGATTTGCTTCACATCGTTCGTGAATTTCACATAGCCCAGATGCTTGATCCATTCGTAGCTGCCTACGACCTTATAATTGTAGTTCCCCAGTGCAATACAAGGTGTGGACGTAATCGCCGCAAAAATCATCCCGTGCAGCCGGTCCGTAATCACAACTTCGGCCTCCTTGAACTGATTCCATAAGGTGTTCAGCTCGTGATCCCGGTCTTCCAGGGAGACAGGGCGGAGAATGCAGGTATCCGTGAAGGTGGTGGTGCTGTAGTGCTTGGAGGTGTACTCCTGGATGACCTTTTTATCCTGCTCGCTGAAAATGCTCTCCTTATCGGCTCTAATGCACAGAAGGGCACCGTGGCGCTCCTTGGGAGGGTCAGTGATATCCAGGGACATGACAATGTCCGGCGTTAACAGCACTGCGTTGTTTCTGAAACCTGCTTTCATAATTTCGTACGACGTTGCCTCTCTGGCGACCAGCGTGAGGTCTTTGTGGGAGCCATAGAGGTCCTGTGTCTTCTTGAACTCCGCGCGGCCCAGCTCGGTATCACCGAAGTAGATGGTCTGCGGGAAGACGATGATTTTGTTATTTGGGAATTCGGAGATAATCTTGCGGCGCACCTCTTCCTCGCGGAAATACTCGATTCCGAAGTTGCCCCCGCCCTGAAGCACGAAGATATCCTCCGGCGAACAGAATTCCTCCAGGCACTTCATGTTATGCATCAGCCGGTTGGCGACAATCTCAATCAGGGTATAGTCGGGAAAAGCTTTCCGCAAAAAATTCATCTGCGCATAAGTGATGGCGTGATCGCCCAGATTGTCATGCTCGGGGGAGCCTACGACGTAAATGGCTTTCGTCTTGTCTTTATATGCATTCCGGTAGCTCAGATAGCCCTTATAATATTGATAGACGGGAATATTGCTTACATAATTGCGGAAAGACAGCGGCAGGATCTTCTCAAGGGCTTGGCTCATATCATATTACTTCCCTTCAAACGGAGTTTGGAATAATACAGCATTTTGTATACCGTGGAGCTGGTCAGAATAAGCAGGGCTGCGGTCTTCATCTCCCGGCGGATAATACGGTTGCGCAGGATCGCGGAGGTATGCTTGCTCAGGAACCCGCCCAGCTCGGCCAGATATTCCTTGTTAACTGCAGTCTCGCCGGTAATCAGCTGGAAGTTGCACAGCTCAATGCCCTCGGTTACGGTCCGGGATAACGAGATTTCTTTGGCGATCGGATAGTTTTTATCCTGAATGGTCTCGTAGATCTCCAGCGCCGCACAGAAGCGGTCGTAATATTTCCGGTTGTTCATCGCTCCGGTAATGCTGTCGCTTCGCTTCAGATACAGGTATTTGGGGGAGTCCAGCGAGACGGTCTTGTTCGCCTGGAGGAATAATTTATAGGTGGTAAAAATGTCTTCGAAATATCGGCCGACCGGATATCTCACCTGGCTGAACAGCTCGGCCTTATACAGCTTATCCCAGGCAAGGTTCTGGATCTCGGTATCCTCCAGCAGCTTGTCAAAGGCATGCGCATTATCGTATACACGCACCTGGTGCGTGAAGGACTTTTCCAGCTTGACATCATCCTGTACCTCGCAATGACCGCATACAGCGATATCTGCATTGTGGGCGGTGATGAGTCCGTGCAGGGCTTCATACATGTCCGGTTCTATCCAGTCATCGCTGTCAACGAACCCGATATACCGGCCCTTTGCCACATCAATACCATAGTTCCGGGCATCGGACAATCCGCCGTTCTGCTTGTGAATGACTACGACACGGGGGTCCAGCTCCTTGTAATACTCGCATATCTCGCCGCACTTATCGGGTGATCCGTCATTGACCAGAATCAATTCAAAGCTGCGGAAGGTCTGCGCCAATATCGAATCCACACACTTCCTCAGGTACAATTCCACGTTGTAGATAGGCACAATAATACTTATCTCTGGCTTCACTCGAGCAGTCACTTCCTTTCCCGGTTCTGATTCGGGTCTACGCGTCATTTGATTTGTGAATATCTTACTATCCGGGTCAAAAGGTTGTATATACTACTAAAGTGTACTTATCGCTTGAGGAGGGGGGTGAACTGCCTGACGAGAAGCCGCTGTTCCACAGCAAAAAGACCGCAGCACCACGGGGTGACTGCGGCCTTCGCCTGCTGAAATTTAGTTAAATGTAATCGCCAGCGCGCTGGTAAACTGGCTGCCCGGCGGCAGGGAGATGACATTTTGCTTCTCCCGGATATCGCCGGTGAAGCCTTCGATATCGGCCACACCATGCCAAGGCTCGATACACACGAACGGTGCATTCTTCGGCTGCCAGATGCCGAGATCAGGGAAATTGGTGAAGGCGACTGTTACGCTCTTGTCAGACTGTCTGCTTTTGAGGGCAACCGATTTGGACCGGACATTGCGGAAGACGAGGGCGTCATGCGCGAACATCTCGTGGTTCAGCGGCAGCTTGTTGTCCACGCCGAGCATGGCCTCGCTCTGACCCGGAGTGATCAAGCCATTCTCATTCAGGAACAAGCGCTCCAGGCGCTCCGGCTGTTCGAATTCAAGGTAATAGTCGGTGAAGCTGCCTTCTCCGCCAATCGGGCAGTTGAACGCCGGATGGGTGCCGAGCTGGAAGAACATCTCCTCTTCTCCGGGATTCTCCACCCGGTAGCCGATGTCCAGCGTGCTGCCGTTCAGCGTATAGGTGAGATACAGATGGAACGGATACGGGTAGCTGGCCAGCGTGTCCGCGCTGTGGGAGAGCCGGTAGATCGCCTGCGTCTCGCTTGCCTCCACCAGCGTGAATTCGCTTCGTCTGGCGAAGCCGTGCCGGGCCAGCGGATACGCCTGCCCGTCTACCCGGACCGCTTCGCCTGCGGCTCCTCCGATCATCGGGAACAGCACCGGGGAACGGCCTGTCCAATAGGCGGCGTCTCCGTTCCACATATATTCAGTGTCTGTATCCGTTCTTTTGAAGCTGACCAGCTCAGCACCGAGTGAACTGATCTCGGCCACGGCCAGGCCGCTGCGTAAAATAGTGTTCATGCCTTTACCCCTCTCGCCCTGCAATATGTAATCCTGATGTCTCATATTCTAACAGACTTCCCCGCAGGTGCCAGCATATAACGGAAATTCTCCAGCCTATAATTTTTACAGTATGTACAATGACAAACATGTGGAATTCGTTAACATATAAGGATAGCAATCATTCCATATCAGCGGAAACGGGGGAATAAGCCGATGCAGGTTAAGCAACTATTGGTGAACGGTGGGCGGCTGAAGAATACGATTGAGGCTTTTGCCGATTTCGGGCGGACAGATCATAACGGAGTTACCCGGCTGTCGCTGTCGGAGCAGGATGTGCGGGTGCGCGGCTATTTCACCGGCTGCTGCGAAGAGCTGGGCATGAATGTGAAGGTGGATGATATGGGCAATATGTATGCCACTCTGGCTGGCAGTGAAGAGGGGCCGCCCATGGTGATCGGCTCACATCTGGATACTGTGAAGAAGGGCGGCAGATTCGACGGTGTGCTGGGAGTGATTGCCGGCCTTGAGGTGGTGAGAACCCTGGTAGATCACGGGATTAAGCCCCGGCTGCCTGTCACGGTGATGAATTTCACCAATGAGGAGGGGGCGCGCTTCGAGCCGTCCATGATGGCTTCTGGGGTCTTGTCCGGCAAGTTCGATAAGGCGGCTATGCTGGAGAAGAAGGACCCGGAGGGGATCACCTTCGGAGATGCGCTCCAGGCCAGTGGCTATGCCGGGGAGGCGGAGAACCGGATCAGGGAAGCGGCGGCTTATCTGGAGCTGCATATTGAGCAAGGCCCTGTGCTGGAGAAGGAGAACGTTAAGATCGGTCTGGTTGACTGTGTTGTGGGCATGGTTTGCTATGAGATTGAAGTGACCGGGGAATCGGATCATGCCGGGACTACGCCGATGGATATGCGCCGGGACGCGCTGTTTGCCGCTACAGATATTATTACGGAGCTGCGCCGCAAGCTGGCCGTGCTGGACCCTGAGCTGGTCTATACGATGGGGCGGATGAATGTGCTGCCGAATATCCATACGGTCATTCCGAACAAGGTGATCTTCACCGTGGAAGCGAGACATAAGGACATGGATGTGGTCCGTGAAGTTGAGGCGATTATTCACAGTCTGCCGGAGGAGCTGCTGGAATGCAGCGTATCGAAGACGAAGCTGTGGGGCCGCGACACGGTATGGTTCGATCCGGGGATCTGTACGCTGGTGGAGCAGGCCGCGCAGAAGCTCGGTTACAGCAGCCGGAAGCTGGCGAGCGGCGCGGGCCATGATGCCCAGTTCGTGGCCGGATTTCTGCCGTCGGCGATGATTTTCGTCCCAAGTGTGAACGGGAAAAGCCATTGCGAGGAAGAGCTCACCTCCTACGAGGATTGTGAAATGGGCGTGAATGTGGTGCTGGAGACGGTGCTGTCGGTGCTGTCCCGTGAGTGAGCGGCGGATTGGTTAAGGTAGGCTGGGTAGAAGAATTGTATAGGATTGCCCCAAAAGACACTTAACCGGTGTCTTTTTTTCGTATCGGTGAAAGGGCACGGACGGAATCGGAATGTACGTGAAAAACCGAACACATTGGGCACGCGGGCCGGAGATTCGCCGGATGATTACACGATCTGGGGCGATTATTATTATCTGGAGGCACTGATGCGGCTGGAACGGGGAATTCCGGGGTATTGGTACGAGCGGCCTGTGCTATAGATCCCAGCTATGTGGGATGGCGGTTTCCGCGTCCGTCCCTGATAATCGGTACATGACCTGTTGTGGTTATGTACCGATTATTACTTTCGGAGGGGATATAATTGAAGGACAGCATGAGCGGGGCAGGCAGCCCATGGGAGCAGGCAGACGGGGATCAGTATGTACAGAACATCAGCCGCAAAATCCCCGGGTACGCGCTGCAATATGACTTGATGGATACGCTGCTGACAGCGCGGCTGGGCAAGAAGGAAAAGCCGGAGTTGCTAGTCGTGGGAGCAGGCGGAGGCCAGGAGATTCTGAAGCTGGGCCTAAGCCACCCGGACTGGAGGTTCAGCGGCCTGGACACCTCGCAGAGTATGCTCCAGGCTGCCAAGCAGCGGCTGGAGGCTGCGGGTCAACCGGGTCTGCTGGATAGAGTGCGGCTGCATCGTACGGAAATTAGTGACTGGAGCTGTGCTAGAGCGTACGATGCCGCAACCTGTATGCTGGTGCTTCATTTCGTGCAGGGGAGGGAGAGTAAGCTGGCGCTCCTTCGCAGCATTGCCGCGCGGCTTCAGCCGGGTGCGCCGCTCTGCCTGTCCGCCATCTGCGGGGTGCCGGGTACTCCTGCATGGGAGCTTCAGATGGCAGGCTGGCGGCTGCATATGCTTGGTAACGGGATCGCAGAGGAACAGTGGCAGACCTTCGAGCAATCATTCGGCGTAATCTCTCATCCGCTCCATGCTGAAGAGATAGAGGAGTTGCTGGAGGAGGCCGGGTTCACTGCCGTATCCCGATTCTTCGGCGCATATCTGATTGACGGCTGGGTGGCGGTGAAGGCGGAGGAACAATAGCAACTGCACATTGTACAACGGAATGCTGTAGAAGAGGCTTCGAAATAGATTCTATTGTATTCCGTACAATCGAATATTGAAAAAAGGCCTTTTTTCAGCCAAATCACAACATTCCAATGTATGAAATACAATAGAATCTCATTTTACGGTCAGCAATACGTTTTCTATTGCAGGAAATACAATCAGCTACTTGAATTAAAGAGTTGAAGCCAGCAACGGGCGCAGGTTCAGCCTAATATCAGCTCGATGTTCATACTCAGACTTTAATCAGAGATAAGTGTATTCTGTGCAACTAAAAACAGTGCGCCCGAAGGTATTCTTCGTCTAACTGTATTCTGTACAACTATATTTGCCCGAATGGGCGAAAATCCAGATATAGAGGTATTTTAATTGTACGAAATACATCTAAACAGAGATTTGGCGGCACATCCGGCGATTTAGTTGTACAGACTGCACTTAAGCCTACCCTCGCACCTTAATCAGGCACGATCAGGCATGGCAACCCTAAGCAAGCGATGAGTTAAAAGTAATTTTCACATGTTTTAAGCTGATGCGGCACTACTACCTAGTTCCCCGCACTGTCACCCCTTCACCGCCGAGCTGGCCACTCCTTCAATGATGTATTTCTGGCCGAGCAGGAAGACGAGAATCATCGGGATGATACCGGCCGTTGCGGCGGCCATCATGCCGTTGTAATCGACATTGTTCTCCAGGATGAAATTCTGCAGCCCGAGCGGAACGGTGAACAGGTCCTGGTCGATCAGGAAGACGAGCGCGTTCTCATAATCATTCCAGTGCCAGGAGAAATCGATAATCGCCAGTGTCGCCAGCGAAGGCTTGGCCATCGGCAGGATGATCCGCGAGAAGATGCGGAAATGGCCGGCACCGTCGATGAAGGCGGCCTCCGAGATTTCGTAAGGCACGGAGAGGAAGAACTGCCGCATCATGAATACGCCGAAGATGGTGAACATGCCGGGCAGGATCAGCGCCCAGTGGGTGTTATAGATGCCGGCCCAGTCGAACATGATGAACTTGGGCACGAACAGCACCTGCGGAGGAACCATCATCATCGACAGATAGACCAGGAACATAGTGTTGCGTCCCTTGAATTCAATCCGGGCAAAGCCGTAAGCCGCCAAGGCGGACAGGGAGACCGCGCCGATGGTACTGAGCACAGCGACTTTAAGGGAATTCAGATAATAAGGCACGAAGCTGCCCTGGCCGGACCAGACCTTAATATGATGACTCCAGTTGAAGTGGTCCGGAATCCACTGGATCGGATAGCGGAATACTTCCGCAGGGGTTTTGAAGGAGGTGCTGATCATCCAGAGGAAGGGTACAATCATGACGATGCTGAAGAACAGCATGATTAATGTGGCGATGATTTTGGTAACGGCGGCTTTATTCATATTCTCAGCTCCTTAGTAGTGAACCCAGCGTTTCTGGCCCAGCCATTGAACCACGGTGAAGATCAGAATGATCAGGAACAGGGCCCAGGAGACCGCTGACGCATAGCCCATCTCGTAATAGCGGAAGGCATTCTGATAGATGAACAGTGACAATACGGTGGTGCTGTTCCCGGGCCCGCCCTGCGTAATCGCCTGGATGATGCCGAACTGCTTGATCGACATGATCAGACCGGTAATCAGCAGGAGAAAAGTGGTGGGACTCACCAGCGGCCACAGGATGCTGCGGACCGTCTGCCAGGTGCGGGCACCGTCGATGGTAGCTGCCTCCAGCAGCTCGCCGGACACCTCCTGCAAGGCTGCGAGGTAGATAATCATGTTATAGCCGAGCATGAACCAGATCCAGATGATATCAATCGCATACATGGACGTATCCATCGTGGACAGCCAGCCGGGAGGGTTCTCGATGCCCATAGAGCGGAGAATGCCGTTAATCGGCCCGTTATTCGGGTGGAACAGCAGCATCCAGACGAAGGCTACGGCTACGCCGCTGGTAATGTAGGGCATGAAGTACAGGGCGCGCAGCAGCTTTTTGAGATAGACAGAACGGTTCAGAATGACAGCCACCAGGAACGCCAGCCCAATGGATAGAGGAACAGAGAGCAGGAACAGCAGCGTGTTCTTAATGGCAATATAGAAGACCTCATCCCCCAGCATCCGCCGGATATTGGCCAGCCCGATGAACTTGGTATGGGGACTCATAAACTTGTAGTCTGTAAACATGAGATAGAACGAATACATAGCCGGTATGATAAAAAATAGTATCACGCCAATCATATTGGGCCCGATAAACAGATAGCCCAGCAACTGCTGACGTCGCATCCAGGTTGCTTTCACAATAGCGCCACTCCTTTAGGTCTTAATAAGTACATTACAAGCATAGCAAGCGTTCCCGTGAGGGTTAAGGAACAAAACCACCCACTTCATGGCACAGAAATATACAATTACGCAGGCGGCGGCAGGCGCTTCGGTCTTAGATATGTTCTATCCATGTTCCGGCCAGCAAGAATAGCGGCATTCCCGGAAGGAATGCCGCTGGAGCAATACTATGATCGTTGTCTGAAAAGCAGGCTATAAGCTCAACGTATCCGGCTTCTCCCGCTGCTGATGCCGGTATTGGCTAGGCGTCTGCGCTGTCAGGCGCTTGAAAATCTTGATGAAGTAGTTGTCGCTCACGAAGCCGACCCGGTTGCCGATCTCATAGACCGGCAGGTCGGAATCGGTCAGTAGCCGGATCGCCTGGTCTACCCGTACACGGTGCAGATAGTGGATCAGGGTGTGGCCGGTTTTCTTTTTGAACAGGGTGCTGACATAATTCTCGGCCATCATGACATACTGCGACATCGACTTCACCGTAATATCCTCAGCGTAGTGTTCGTGCAGATAGTGCAGGATCTTCTGAATCTCCGGGTGGCTCGTAATCTCCTCATGGGCTGGCGGGGGCGGGGGAGGCTCCTTAGGCATATCCGGATCTGCCTTGCGGTTCTTCTCCAGCTCGCCGCTGATCTTGCGCAGTGTGTCCCGGAGTGAATTCACGCTCATCGACAGCTTCAGAATATAATTGGACGCCCCGTATTCCATGGCCTGCCGCACATTCTCGAAATCATTCATGCAGGTTAGCATGACGAAGCGGGAATCAAATCCTTCCTCACGGGTTCTGCGCAGCAGCTCGACGCCATCCATCTCCGGCATGACGATATCCGAAATCACCAGATCGGGCGTATCCTCGCGGATGATCTCCAGCGCCTCAGCCCCGTTGCCCGCTTCTCCGCTGACCGTGAAGCCAAGCTCCTCCCAGGCGATAATCTCGCGCACACTTTCCCGTACGAATACCTCATCCTCCACAAGCAGTACCTTCCACATGTGTAATCCCTCCCGTAGTTATGCGCCTCAAGCCGGATGTTCGTTGCCGTAAGGTGTGGACATTAGCAGCGGCAGCGTCAAGCGGACCGTAACGCCTTCGCTGGTTGAGAGCACCTCAAGCTGTCCCTCTTCCCGGAACAACAGCCGCAGCCGCTCCTGAATATTACTCAGTCCGATGCCCGGACGCTTGCGCGGAGCCTTGGGGCCGCCGCCCTGCTCCATGCCTACGCCGTTGTCCCGGATCTCTACGACCAGCCGGTTCTCTTCGCGGTGGACGTTCAGCTCAATAAGGCCGTGGCCGGGCAGTCTGCTGATTCCGTGAATGATGGCGTTCTCCACCAGCGGCTGAAGGCTGAGCTTCGGCACCAGAGCATACAGAATGTCCTCGTCATACGTGAACGTACAGTCGAATTTGTGCGCGTACCGGACCTGCTGAATATGGACATAGGCCTCAACCAGCTCGATTTCATCTTTTAGATGGATCAGATCCTTATCGGTGTTCAGACTGGCCTCCAGCAGCTTGCCGAGCGACAGGGTCATGTTCGTAATATCCTCGTTCTGCTCACGGATGGCGATCCATTTGATCGTATTCAGCGTGTTGAGCAGGAAGTGGGGATTCGTCTGGGCCAGCAGCATCTGAAAATGCACCGCCTCCTTCTGCCGCTCCTCCGCCTTCAGCTTCTGGATCAGCAGGTGGGTGTCGTCCAGCATCGTATTGAAGGTCCGGGTCAGCTCCAGGATCTCGCCGCTGAATTTGTGCTCCGGCAGGCGGATTTTCAGGCTTTTCTGCACGGCAGCCTTCATCTTGTTCTGCAGATGGGACAAGGGCCGCGTAATGGTCGTAGCAATCACGAAGGTCATCATCAGGAAGATGCTCGTCAGCACCAGGAACGTAATGAAGTATTGCTGCTTCAGCCCCTCGATTTCCACGAACAGCACAGACAGCGGAATCCGGTTGACGATATACCAGTCCAGCGACTCCACATAGATATAGTTAATCAAGGCGTTCGAGTCTTTATCTATAAAATACTGCTGTCCCGGCTGCCCGGCAAAGCCCGCTTTCACCTTCTCAGATAACTGGCTGCCCGGAACCGACTGGGAGATATCCTCGCCCGAGCGGGTAATCAGGAAATACTGCTGCTCCAGATCGGACTGCTTGTGGATGGAGCGCAGCCAGTACGTATAATCTATGCTGATCCGGGCCATGCCATACGGCTGGTTCCGGGCATCCTCCAGATACGCGTATAAGGATAGAAGATAGGCGCTGGTAGAGACATCACGCAGCACGTAGTTAGTATCATTAGGCACCCAGTGATAAGAGCTGTTGTTCATCTGCCCCCGGTCGAACCCGGGATTTGCCCGCAGATCCGAATAGACCAGAGAATCCTTAGGCGGATAAGAGGTGTATGCGCTTTCAGATAAGTCCAGAATCATGAAGTAGACCGAAGGATTGTACAGGAAGAAGCTGTTGTTCAGATTCTTGAAAATATTCTCCATCAGCCGTTTATTCTCCAGCTCATTACGCTGTCCGGGATGGAGCAGCACGGACTTCACGGTATCATCCTGCTTCAGGAACAGCAGCGTCTTGAAGGCGATGCTGATCTGGTCCTCCAGCGTGCGGTACATCTGCTCCAGCTGATAGTGGCTCTGCTGGCTGATTTTCTTCTGGACCAGCGTCTCAATACGCTGATAGTTATAGATATTCAATGCGCCGAACGGCAGCAGAATCAGACAGACAAAGGCGGTGAACAGGCGGTATTTCAACTTCTGGGGAATCAGCACACGCAGCAGCTGTGACACAGGGAAGCACCTCCAAGCCTGACTGAACCTGCCCGCTTAGGGACGGTTGATATGCTAGATTATAGCATAATCCCTCCGCCGGATTGGCGATATTTCAAATTGCATGGTTTTGTTCCAGCGGACAGGGGAGGATGGCGGAAATGCATAGTTTTGTTCTATCCGGGCTGCTTGACGGCGGGACAAGAAAGACGGAGCGGAGGGTTATCCGCCCCGCCTTGTCAAGGGACCTCCTGGAGTATGGAGGGGTATAAGATGTCAGTTTAAACGTATGATGTTGTACTTCAGCGCAAGCAGAAGAAACACGCCAGCCAGGAGAATGACCCCCGCCGAGACTAATCCGCCTATAATGATTGTCCTGTCAAAGGGTTTGAAGCTTTTGAGCATTTCATCACTCCTTTGTAAAGATAGTCCCTCCTCCTTAATTATATACTTTCCGCCAGTGTGGGCGGTAATGAGGGATCCTGGACGCATGTGCCGCCAATGTGTCCCGCCAATATGTGTGGACCGACGGACTCACAGGCTCTTATTTGGCGAAAAAATCACCTTTATGCTGGCAGGCGGACTCAGAGGCCGTTATATCACTCCAGGTAACCGGAAATGAAGCGAAAAATGGTAGTTAAGCGCATCTGAGTCCGCGTAGCCTCCAGAATAGCCAAATTTGCCAAAATAAGCGCATCCCAGTCCGCAAGAACCCGCGTTCATTCAAGGCTTAGCCTGTTCCTGATAGGGTAAGACAAAAAAAAGAGAGGCGCCATGATTTCCATGGCAAGCCTCCTGTATGATGCACGATACTTCTCTATTTCTTCGCTATCTCCGCTGTCTCCACCCAAGCCGCTACTTCTTCTGCTTCAAATACTCGTTATGCCGGGCTGCCATGGCCTGTACGGTCTGGTCAAGCGACTGCGAGCCGAGGAAGTACTTCTCGTACTCCTGTGAGCGCAGGTCCATTACCTCTTGCGGCAGGCTGCGGACATAGGTTGGCGTCTTATTGTCGAACATGACGTACATCAGGGAGTCCAGATCGTAGGAGTCACTTTTGTCGCCGATGAGGCTCTTGAGCGCATCCTCCTGCTTGGCATCCTTGGAGGCCGGGAGTCTTCCACCCGCTGCCATCGGGGACATGCCGCCATCGGAATACCACTTCAGGAACTCCCAGGCCGCTTCCTGCTTCTTGGACTTGGCGTTAATGGAGATGTAATCGCCGAGGCCCCCGCGGGTCACGTAATCACTGGCGGATTCAGCAAGCCGGGGTACCGGAGCGAAGGCGATTTTGAAATCACGCGGGAAGTCGGTGAAGTTATTCGAGCTGCGCAGCAGCCACGCCCCGATATTGAGCATCGGCACCTCTCCGCTGAGGAAGACCTGCTCCACCGGCATTTTGGAAGTCAATTGCTCGCCGAGCGGCGGCGTGGTCTTATCGTCCTGCATCATCCCGTTCAGCGTCTCCAGCCATTGTCTGACCAGCGGGTGATCGAGATTGGAGGTGCCGTCCGGCTTAGTGTAGCCCTCCTGGGACAGCACGGAGTCGATGGGGTCCACGAAGGGCTCCATATTTTGAATAAAACCGTACGAATCCCCGTTCTTCAGCTTCTTCGCATACTCGCGCAGCTCATTCCAGGTCCATTCCTTCGGAACCGGCAGGCCTGCCTTATCGAGGGCGTCTTTGTTCAGGGCGATGAAGAACGGGCTCTTGGTTGTCGGAACGCCGTAGAACTTGCCGTCAATCTTCCAGCTCGCAGTGTCCGCGCCCATCTTCTCTTCAATGTTGTAATCGGTGAAGCCGCTGAGGTCCAGGGCCAGTCCCGATTCCATCCGCTTGGCGGCATGGGAGATTGTATAGTTCACGAACAAATCCACATCCTGGCCGGTAATCATCGCCGTATCCAGCTTCAGATTGCCGTCGTCGTCATTGACATAGCGTACATATTCCACCTGAATATCGGGGTGCTCCTTGTTCCAGTTGTCCACCACCTGCTGCGGACCGGATTCCGGGGGGACACCGCCCCACATTTTGAGCGTTACCGGTGTATTCTTACCTGTGACAGAGCTTCCATTGTCCGCTGAAGATGAATTGCTGCTGTTCCCGCAGCCTGCGGCCAGACCCATGATCAGAACGAGCGAAGTGATTCCGGCAATAACACGGCTCTTGTTCAAAAGCGACAACCTCCCTGTGTGTACTGTATAAGCTTGCAATTCAAGAATAGCAGATGGCCGGAAGCGTCAGAAGGAACAAAAAACAGGAGAATATGGAACATAACTTTATAATATCTCACCGGATTAGAGCTAGGGCGGCAATAGTGCAGGGAAACGTTCTATTCCGGGAGCAGCTGGTGCGGCGTTTCAAGTCCATTGTGTAAAAACACAATCATGTCAGATCATGTTTTTCTTTTTACCCAAAATGCAGCTCCGGCCTGTATGTTATGATTCTTCACATAAGAGAACCCTAACTGACAGGAGCGATGAAAGATGATTATTGGCGTACCGAAAGAGATCAAAAACAACGAAAACCGGGTAGCGATCACCCCGGCGGGTGTTGTCAGCCTGACCGCAGAGGGCCACAAGGTGCTGGTGGAAGCAGGAGCGGGTGTAGGCAGCGGATTCCATAATGAAGAGTATGCCGCAGCTGGTGCTGAATTGGTGGCAGAAGCCGCCGCAGTGTGGGCCGCCGCTGAAATGGTAATGAAGGTAAAAGAGCCGCTGGCCAGCGAATACGGTTACTTCCGTCCAGGGCTTATCCTCTTCACTTATCTGCATCTGGCTCCAGAGCCAGCTCTGGCTGCCGCCCTTAAGGACAAAGGCGTATTCGCCATCGGCTACGAGACGGTAGTGGATGGACGTACCTTGCCGCTGCTCACCCCGATGAGCGAGGTAGCCGGACGGATGGCTGTACAACTGGGCGCACAATTCCTGCAAAAGAACTACGGCGGACAGGGCATCCTGCTCTCCGGGGTTCCCGGCGTAAGCCGCGGCAAGGTCAGCATCATCGGCGGAGGTGTCGTCGGCACCAATGCAGCTAAGATGGCCATCGGCCTTGGCGCTGAGGTAACTATTATTGACCTGAGCGCAGACCGGCTCCGTCAGCTCGACGATATTTTCGGTGCCCAGATCAGCACCCTGATCTCCAATCCGTACAACATCGCCAAGGCCGTTGCTGAAGCGGATCTGCTGGTAGGGGCTGTGCTAATTCCAGGCGCGAAGGCGCCTAAGCTGGTAACGGAAGCGATGGTGCAGACAATGAAGCCAGGTTCCGTCATTGTAGATGTGGCGATTGACCAGGGCGGGATTGTGGAGACGATTGACCGGGTGACCACGCATGATAACCCTGTCTTTGAGAAGCATGGGGTTCTGCACTATTCCGTAGCCAATATGCCGGGCGCAGTGGCCAAAACCTCGACCATCGCTCTAACCAACGTCACCGTTCCGTACGCCCTGCAAATTGCCAACAAAGGCGTATTCCAGGCCATTGAAGATAATGCAGGTCTGAAGAGCGGCGTCAACGTAGCCAACGGCAAAATCACCTGCCAGGCCGTAGCCGAGGCGCTTGGAGAAGAGTACTTCACGGTTGAAGCTGCTGTAGAGCAGGAGTTCACGCTGATCTGATGTGTGGTGGGAGAGTAAACAGAAGAATGTGTGTCAGAGTCCGGTGAGCAATCACCGGGCTTTTTTTTGGCGAGTGGACCAGGCGGATGTAGGCGAAAAACCGAACATAATGGGCTGGCGCGAGGCGTGTGGGCCAAATGTAGACGAAAAACCGAACACAATGGGCTGGCGTGAGGTGAGTGAGGCGGATGTAGGCGAAAAAACCGAACACAATGGGCCAGCGTGAGGTGAGTGAGGCGGATGTAGACGAAAAACCGAACACAATGGGCTGGCGCGAGGAGAGAGAGCTAAATGTAGGCGAAAAACCGAACACATTGGGCCAGCGGGGGTCGAGCGCGTCTGACACCCGCCCCATGTAAGCTATCGCTCCACGTTATTTTGCTTTTGACGCAAATTCTTCATGATATGTCAGGTTTTCTACTGAAATCTGTTTTATTCCTATAGGCAACTGCCAGACGCTGTAATATAATGTAATCACTTATATAAGCTTCGGCTATTCTTGGGGTTGGGGTGGGAACATTGACAGAAGCAGAGCCATCATTTGACCGTTTTTTTGACAGTATGGAATCCCTGGCGGATACGCTCAGCGAATCGCTCCAGTCCCAGGTTACGATTGAGGACAGCAATCATCATGTGATCGGGTACAGCTCCCATCAGACGGAGAGTGATCCGGCGCGGATCTCGACCATCATTGGCAAAAAGGTGCCCAGCACGGTCATTATCGGTCTACGCAAAAAGGGAGTTATGCATGAGCTGGAGAGCAGCATTCATCCGATCCGCATCCCTGCGGTAATGGAGGTCGGGCTTGGCCCGCGGCTGGCCATGTGCATCAAGCACCAGCAGGAGATTCTGGGCTATATCTGGGTGGTAGACCGGGGGAATCTTACCGAAGGGCATGCGGAGCGTATCGTGGAGAAGGCTGCCGGGATTGCCGGACGTCATCTGCTGAAGCAGCGCGGCTGGAAGACGAAGCAGGAGAAGACGTTCGAGGACTTCTTTTGGAAGCTGCTGACCTCGCATTATGAGAGTGAGCCGCGAATCCGCCAGGAGGCAGAGGCCGGGGCGATTCTGCTGCCGGAGCGTTATTATATCGGGGTGCTGGAGAGCAGCAGGCCGGTTGATGAGCATTTTTTGCAGAAATTCCGCAGGGTGATGGCTACCTATACCGGGCAGCGGCTGCTTTTTCAGACCGCCGAGCAGAACCGGCTAATTATTCTTTTCTCCTTTATATTTCCGGTGGAAGGGACCGGACGTCTGTCTTCGTTCCTGCACAAGCTGCTCGGGGAGCTGGGCCAGAGCGAAGGCGGCAGGCTTACGGCAGGGTGCAGCCCTGAATACCGCGAATATACCTCCGCCGCTGAAGCGTACCGCGAAGCGCTGCAGATTCTGGAGTTGAAGAAGCTGCTGCCTTATCATACCCGTGAGCTGCTGCTCTATGAAGAGATCGGGTTCTGGGCGTACCTTCCGGCGATTCTGGAACAGAAACGGAGCCGCCCCCGCCGGAGCTTGCTGCTCTATCCGCTGAAGGAGCATGACCGTGAGCATAAAAGCGATCTCCTGAAAACCCTCGCCGTATATTTGTCGCTGGACGGGAATTTGAAGGAATCGGCCGCTTTTCTGCATATTCATACCAATACCTTAATGTACCGCCTGAACCGGATCACCGAGATTACAGGCAGGAGCCTCAAGGAGACCGACTACCGTACCTCCATCTACCTGGATCTTCTGACCGAGGAGACCGCGCAGGTAAATCTATGGTTCCAGGAGGCTGCCGGGTCCAAAGAGTAGCTAATGTTTTCGGGCGATCCGAAACGCATTGGTAGCCGCTTCAAAGCCGATTTGAGGATAGAACGTTAAAGCTTCCTCAGAAGACAAGAGTACGATGGCTACTTGATCTCCCAAGGTCTGCTGAAGGAGTTCTACCAGGTCTTTGCCTATATTTTGCTTCTGATACTCTTTGATGACAGCCAAGTCTGAGAGGTAACAGCAGTAACAATAGTCTGTGATGGCCCGTGCTAAGCCTACTACACGCTCACCGTCCCAGCAGCTGATAATGCCTCCGTGTATATTAATTTTTCTGAATAATACTGAATTAATATAGAGAGTCTGCCTTTCAACTGGGTAGGCTTTTTATATTTTTTATTATTTTTTAAGTTCTGGTTGTAATCCATCTGTGTAAATTACCTTATATAGTGAGGGCATCTGTTCTGAGCCTATCTGCTAACTAGAGGGAGCGTGACATCAATGAAGAAAGTGCTATATGTACCATTGGATGATCGGCCTGTTAATCTGGATGATGTGATTGTGCAGGGGAGATCGGCGGGTATTGATGTGATCACACCGGATGTAACGGATCTTAAGAATCGCCTGGATTCGCAAAAGACAGCATCGGGCACAACCCTGCTGACCACCTCCTCACCGGCCTATGGAGATACCGCCAAGATCCGGCAATGGATTCTGGATCATGCGGAGTCGTCCGTGGACGGTTTTATTCTCTCGGCGGACATGCTGGCCTATGGGGGGCTAATTGGCAGCCGCCGTCTCAGGGCGCATGCGGGTGGTGTCTACCCGGCGTATGACGCTGCAATTACAGACTTGCTGGATGTCATCCGTGAAGTGAAGCAAGCTTACCCGGACAAGCCGGTGTATGTAATGGATACGATTATGAGGCTGGCCACCACCTCTTTTGCGGAAGGGCTGGACCTCGCGGCCTATACGGAGTCCCGCAACTTCATGCTTCAGCCGCGCAGGAGCTTCACACAGTTCGAAGATATTCTCAGTGGGTATAACCTGTCACCGACTGGCGACTATGGCAGTACGGCTACTTTTGATAAAGAGCAGTATTACAATACCAGAGCGCATAAGTTCAAGACGAACCGCTATATTCTGGAGGTGCTGGCGCAGGAAGGCTCGATTGATTTCCTTGCAGTCGGTGTGGATGATGCCAATACCCAGGGCGTGCAGATTAACGAGATTCACTATATGGAAGCAGGCATTAATGAATGGCTGGGCGGGACCCAGGGGAAAAATCCGGACCGGGCCGTCATTCTCCCGGATGCAGACGGACTGGGGCAGTCCTTACTGGCGCGGATGGCGAATCAGCTCTACCGGAACGGGGCCACAACCAGGTATACCGTTGAATATTTCGGACCGCATGGCTCTACCCTTACGAGTCCGTATGAATATATGGATGTGCATCAGAACATCCTGCGCCATCTGGATATTGTAGGGGGTGAGGCGGTAGGCGATGCCCGTCAGGTGGAGATTATCGCGATTACTGCTGCGGATCAGGTGCTGGCTGCGGTTAACCGTATCGAAGATAACGATTCCCGCTTCGTTCCTTCGGTAGTGATTGACTGTGTCGGCGCAGGTGCAGCAGATGCAAGTATAACTGAGGCTCTACTGGGCAGCAGGCATACTGGCACGCTATTAGGATATAGCGGCTGGAATACGCCGGGGAACAAAATCGGCCTCGCACTGGGCATGGGCCAGGCCCGGTATGCTTATATCGTTACAGAGACCGATGCGGCGGCGCTGGATCTTGCGGTTAACGCTCACGGCTCGCTGCTGTTCAAGCGCTTCCTGAAGGATTACTTCTACAAAAGGCTGGCGATTGGCGAGATCCGGACATATTCCAGAGCCCATTCGCTCTATGAGAATGTTGCAACGTTTACAGATCAGAATATGTTGTTGTTCAATAGCCCGGAGGATTACGCTCATCTCGAGGCCTTGCTGAGAGAGCGGATGCAGACACACACGGCCACGCTTGCCGGGACGGGGGCCTTCCTGATCGGCAGTGCTGAACCGGCGTGCAGTATCCGGCAAATTAACGGGGGCAGTTGGGTCTTCTCCGAATACGCCAGTGCAGTACTTCCATACGATGATCCCGATTATATTTGGGGCCGTGCCTTTGAGATTACTTTGAATCCTAACCTGATTTTGCAATAATAGACTATTCTTCATGGGTTGAATTTTAAATATTTTGAGGGGGGGGCTAAGCTCCCCCTATTTAGGTTTGTGGAAAGAAAAATAGATAAACCTAATAAGGGGAAAATATATATGGTATAATAAGTAAAAAAAGGAAAGGAGTAGCTGTGAGGGGAAAGATAATAACATAATGGTATGTGAGATGGATAAAATTAGGTGTATGGTACTTCGTATGGAATTGATTGGATGACAAAAATTTAACTTAAATATTAAATAATGTTAATTATATGTTATTCATGGATTAATTTTCTCTGATATAATTTCAGATAATTAGACGAAAGGAGTTTTCAGGGTTGAAAAAAGAGCTTGGTGTATTGATTGTGTTGAGTGTCGTTTTGCTTTCAGGATGTGGATCAGATAAACCTGCAACGGTTAATAATGGTTCGGGTGAGTCTCCTAGTAAACAAGTTATGACACAGCCGGTGCAAGATAAGGATGTGAAGTTGCTGGGGTCTTCAGAAGATGAAAAAGTAAAGTTTTATACAAAAACTGATGGGATAACACTGGATATTAACGGTAATAAGAAAGACTATCCTTGGAATATTCCTATGGATACTGGAACTGCCCCGCAGGTATTTCACACGGATGTTACAGGCGATGGGAAAGAAGAAGCCGTAATTATCATCCAGACTGGGCGAGGAACAGAATTAAACAATTATGATATTCATGTCGTTAATGCCGAGGATCTATCCGAAATTAAAGTCCAAGGTTATGAAGAGATTGTTGCGAATCAGCTTGAAACGCATGTTGCTAAAAACGGTGATGGTACACTAGCGATTTCCGTTAAATCACAAGGAAAAGAATATGATTTCAACTATGGATTTGATCCAGCACCGGATTACAAGCAAGATAGCCTTGCTTTTGGAGGAGTATATATTTATTCATTGGAGAATCAAAAAATAAAATTGAACCTTGGAGGATCTGTAGGTGTGTCTCCCACATATGTATGTGATTTCAATATCACATACAAATTCGATAGTGCCAAGAATGAATTTCTTGCTGATCAAATTGAAGTTAAACCAATTGAAAAATAAAAAAAAGCTGACCAACTGTGGTCAGCTTTTTTTGTTGATTAAATTAAACGACATAATCAAAGAATGTGTGTTTACCGACTACGACTTTGGAACTAACTTGAACCGTGCCTCCTCCTGGGAAACTATAATAGAGTTTTCCACCAGAAGTATAGCTTAGTTCAGCAAACCTGGTGTTAGTAGAATAGAAACACTTGCTACCGATTTCATTCGTATAGTTACCTAGGTTTGAGGCTAAATTAACAATATTAGTCCAGACCGCACTACTTCTATTAGGAGCAAGACATTCTGGCAAGTTAGGATTGCCCTCGTTAAAGCAACTGAATGCAAATGGTTTGAGCACTACTGCTTCAATCGTGTTAAGATTTTTAAATTCACCGTATGTGGTATTGTTTTTACGGTTATTTATGACATAAGCAACACTTACACGAGAATCTGAATCGCCTCGGGTTTCTCCCCAAAGAGTTCGGGCCAACAAATCCACACTGTCACGTCCGTAAAGCTGAGATTTAGAAGTTAATGGATCACCAATTGCCATGAATATTACCTCCAATATGTTTTTTTTGTAGATCACCGGCGTCTCATTATATAAAGAGAAATGAGTCTCATTTTCTACAACCACTCTCCAAATTTTATTTCAATTCACTAATATCAAAGGTCTGTTTAACCTCAATCATTTTGACATAGAGTTCCTGTTTCAAATCTTCCCGGTGATCGGCGGGGACTTGTCGCAAGGAGGCTTTGATCTTTGGTGTGAAAGATTCTAGGATATGCAGTGTTGCCCCCTGATCATGGTGTTGCTGTGCTTGTACTAAAAGTTCGGCCAACATAAAATCACCGCTTTACATTTTTTTGTATTTCATTCTTTAAAGCATTGATAGCCTCGCTTAAATCAGATATTTTCTTTTCAAAACGAATAAGCAGATACAAAGTAATTGCAATCGGGAAGCCTAAATTAGCAATGAAAGTAGCGATGTCACCCTCCATCATCATTCATCCCCCTTCCGTTATTAAGCTGCGCAATTTAGTTAGGGCTTTTAAGCGGTGTTTCGAAACATTTTGTTGGGATACTCCCAATATTCTGGCTATTTCCTTGTCATTTAGTGCTTGTACATAAGCAAAAGATAGAATCCTTTGTTGCTGCACTGATAAGGATTCATAAGCTTGATAAAGGGAGTGATCCGTAATGTGATCTTTTAAATTTGGGGGTACAGATTCAGCATCATAAGTGGTAAGTAAGATGGACTCCAGGTTTTCACCGTTGTCTAAAGTCAGAGGAAATCGGCTGTCCTTCATTCGTCTTTTTTTGTCATAATTGATAGAGTTGTAGTATATGAGATTGGCCATATACGTGATAAAACGACGATTCAAGTCATCATCTGTCAATATAAGCCCCCCGTCCTTTTAAAAAGAGAGTACTCCTACCCTATAAAGAGAAATGAAATGTATTTTTTACAACCATTTTCCAAAAATAAAGAACGTATGTTCCTATATTTTAACATTGATAATATTTCAGTCAATGAAACTAAATCTATGGTGCTGAGGATCGGGGGGCAAGGGCATTATCCAGCGTGAAAAAGGCGCTCCGATTGCCGGGAAGCGCCTTTTATTCGTTCTTCCATAGGACCGGGCAGCGGCCAGGAAGGAGAGCACCGGCAAAAGCCGGTTCTTTTGGCGCAGTAAGCAAACTCCTCCGCACCAATAGGAGGCCCGACACGTACAATAACCTATATTTCATGGCAAGAAGACGAAAGGGGGAAGCAGAATGGGGTATGGATACGCGGCTCCGGCAGATCCGGCATTTGAGAGCAGGATGCGGGGGGAGATTATTGCGGCAGCCCGGGCAATGAATGTAGGGGGGACAGATTTCTCGACCTTCGAGAATTCCCGCTGCAATCCGAGGTATTGGACCCGTACAGGGGGCGGTGGATTTGAGCTGAATTCAAATGTCACTCCTTCGGCGGCGATTAATGATATTTTTGTGAATGGACAGCTGTATGCCTTTGAATGTGCTATGGCGATGGTGATGATTCTCTATAAAGCGACCATCAACATGATCGGAGAGGCGGCCTTCAACCGTAATTTCACCGGCCTGTACCTGTGGGACTGGAACTATGACAGCAATCTGAAGCTGATTACCACGTTCAACCGCAATGAGCTGCAGCCGGGCGATGTGGTCTATTTCAAGAATCCCGACCATGATCCGGCTAAGCCGGAATGGCAGGGGGAGAACGCGATTATGTTGTCCAGGGACAGTTACTACGGACACGGGCTCGGGATTAAGAATGCCACTCAGATGATAACCTCGCTCAACAGGGAGCGGGTGCCGGGCAGCCGGACGTCTGCCTATCTGGCGGATGAGGGGCTTCACCCGGATTTTGCCTATATTGCTTCTCTCGGCAACTCACGACTGAGCCCGCCGGTCTCCGCCAAAGTGAATGTAAGAACGGCCATCTTCTCCAGAATAGGTACGAAATCCTATATTGTCCGCTAGAGCGGCAGCGGTCTAATCCTTGGCCGAACGGAACTTGAGCGGGTGCAGGCCGGTGGTTTTTTTGAAAACAGTACTGAAATAATGGGGATTCTCATAGCCGACCCGCTCTGAGATCTCCATGACCTTCAGGTCCGTGGTCAGCAGCAGCTCCTTCGCCTTGCCTATGCGGATCTGGGTGATATAGTCGGTAATGGTTCTGCCGGTCTCCTTCTTGAACAGCAGGCTGATGTAGTTAGGTGTCAGAAACACCTCCTCGGCAATCCTGGACACGGACAGCTCCGAGGCGTATCCCTCCTGAACGATGGTGCAGATGCTGCTGACGATCCGGCTGTTCCTGGAGGTGTTCTTGCCTGCTACATAAGCGCTTAAGTCATGCAGGAGCGACAGCATATACGCCTTAAGGCCGGTGATCGTGGTCTGCTGGTACAGCTTATCCATAATGCTAATCCGGTCGCTTAGCACCTGCCCGATATCCTCATCTATCTCATACAGGGCTCTGGCGGAGGTGAAAATCATCTCTGCGCAGATACTCTGCACGTATTCAATTCTATGCTTGGGACCGGCCAGTCCATTGAACAGCTGCTCCAGCAGCCGGGTGACGGTGTCTGTATGTCCTGCCTTCAATTCATTCATCAGCCGGGCCTGGAGTTTATAGATAAAGGTGCTCTGCAGCTTCTCCGTGTCGGGCTGGATATCATTAATGTAGAGGACGGAGGCAGGCCCGGTATAGAATTTGTACACCAGCGCAGCCAGCGCATCCTTATAGGAATCCTCAAGCTGGCCCGCCAGCGGACAAGCCCGCCCGATGCCGACGGAGGCATCCAGCCGCAGATACCTCTGAATATTAGCGATGATTTGTTCGCAGGTCTCGGAGATGGAGTGGGACGGAGGTGTCTGCGGGGTGCAGATCACCATAATGAATTCGTTCTCGCTGGCTACGAAGCTGATGGCGCAGGGGTGGCTGTCCAGGCTCTCCTGAATGATATTCTGGATGGAAAAGTAGAGCAGCTGCTTATGCTCCTCCGAGTATTTATCCACCGCGCTCCGGTATTCATCCAGCTGGAGTACACAGACGCTGAGAAGCGTCCCCTGCTGGAAGGGCAGGGCGAAATACTGTATCTTCTGCCAGATCTCCTCCTCCCTGCGGTAGAGGCCGGCAATCAGATTCTGGAGGAATTTCTCCCGCAGCAGCGGCATACTGTCTTGAAGCTGCTGCTTAAGCTGCTCCAGATCCAGCTGCTGCTCGCGTTCCTCTGTCAGCTTGGCCACCGCTTGGCTGAAGACACTGCGGATCTCGGGCAGCTTGACAGGCTTCAGAATATATCCCTCGGCGTTCACCTTCAGCGCCTCCCGGGCGTAGGAGAAGTCCTGGGCGCCGCTGATAATAATAATCCGGGCTCTGCAGCCTGCCTCCCGCAGCTTCTCTGCTACCTCCAGCCCCCCCATTAGCGGCATCATAATGTCGGTGAACAGGATGTCCGGCTGGAGCTTCAGGCATAACTCGTAGGCTTCCAGCCCGTCCGAGGCTTCCCCGATAATCTCAATCCCGAACTCTTCCTGCCAATCGAACACACGGATCAGACTGCTGCGGATAAACGGCTCGTCATCCGCTATGATCATCGTTAACATCTTCATTCACCTCATTCCAAGTAGTGACCACCGGAAACCGGATGACAGCCAGCAGACCGCAGCCGTCTTCGGTATTGTCGTAATAACGGATGCCGTAGGACTCTCCAAAAAACTGCCGGATCCGCATATGCACATTGCGGATGCCGTAAGACTGGCTGCCCGGCTGCGGGTCTGCCAGCAGCTGGTTCAGCCGTGCGGGATCGGCGCCTATTCCATCGTCGAACACGGAGATACTAAGCAGCTCCTGCGTCTGCTCTACCCGGATGCGGATCGTGCCTGTTCCCCGCCGCCGCTGGATGCCGTGAATCAGGGCATTCTCCACCAGCGGCTGGAGACTAAGCTTCACCACCAGACATTCCTCTGCGAGCGCCCGGTCCGTCTCCTCCAGCTCATAGTGAAGCCGGTCCTGGAAGCGGAACTGCTGAATCTGCAGATAGCTCTCGACCTGCCGCAGCTCATCGCGGAGCGGGATAATATTGCGGCCCTTGCTCAGGCTGTACCGGAAGAAATCCGAGAGCGAGGTGACCATGCTGCTGATCTCGGGAATATCGTGGTTAATGGCAATCCAGTTAATGGAGTCCAGGGTATTGTAGAGAAAATGCGGATTGATCTGGGCCTGGAGCATTTGCAGCTCGGCTTCCTTTTTGCGCAGCTCGGTGACGTAGAGCTTGTCGATCAGCGCCTTAATCTGCTGGAGCAGCTTGTTGTAGCGGTTGAATAAATAGGAGAATTCGTCCTTGCGCCGGTAACGGATGGGGATATTGAAGTTCCCGCTCTCGGCATGCGACATTGACTGGATGAACTTGCGGATCGGAGCGGAGATATTCTCGGACAGCAGCAGTGCCATCAGGAAGGAGACGAGCATGCAGATGACTATTACGATATACATCACCCGGCGGAAGGAGATCAGCTCCCCATTCAGCTCACGGACAGGTGAGAAGGACAGGATGGTCCAGCCGGTATTCTCCAGTGTCTTGTACGAGACGAGCATCTCCTCGCTGCCGATGGAGTGGCGGAAGGAATGCAGAGCGGATGAGTGGTCTGGAGAGAGAGGGTTGCTGGTACTGTCAGCAGGGCCTATAGTCAAGCTAAGCTTGCTGTAATAATCCTGAGCGGCGATATTCTGGCCGATGAGTGACGGCTCGGGGCTGATGGCGATCGTTCCGGCTCTGTCTGCGATATAGACCTTGCTGCCGGGGGTAGGCTTATAATGCTCCAGCAGCGTGCCGAATTCGGCTACCGGGATATCAAGGGTGAGCAGTCCGACATAGGGCAGCTGTGCATGCCGGATACCGAACAGGCGCTTCGCGAATTTGAGGGTGAATCTGGAATCCAGCGAGCTAAGGCCCACCACGGCAAAATCGGCTTTGGCCGGAATGCTTAAATACCAGGGCTTCAAGGTAATAAGATCGATATTGAATACACGCCGTGAGAAATTATATTGGGTATATTCCGGCCGGTTCAGCATATAGAGCATAGGGACGAAGCTGTTGCCGGAGGTCCCGTTCGCGGGGAAATCCTCAAGGATTTTGCTAAGGGCGGCCAGCTCATTAATGATTCCGGTGCTGTCTGCGGGCCGGTTGGAGGAGATGAGGTCAGCGAATTCAGAATTCAGGTACAACGCGGTCATGGATTGATTGGCGGCTTCGAACCGCCGGGCCAGATTATCCTGAACCAGATTGAAGTTATTCTCAATCGATGTATTCATATTCCGGGTAATGATCCCGGCGGATTTGTTATAGATGGTGACCGAGATGATCGTGGTCGGGAGAAGAACGAGGAAGAGAAAGTAGAGGATCAGCCGGCTGCGGATGCTGAAGTTATACAGGAAGAGTGCCTTCGACAACGAATCGTAATATTTCTTCATCGGAGTCCTCCTTCAGCAAGTCAATAACTGGTATACATTGTAAAACGCGTGAAGTCAGGATGTCAACGCAGGAGGTGCGGTGTGAAAAGGTTACTGTTCTATCTTATTGCCATCTTAGGGTGCGGGCTGGCTATCTACACTTTTGTCTATGACCGCCCGCTGCTGCCGGACCTCACTCAAGGCGAGAAGGCCCTGCCGGCGGTGCAGACCACCCGGGTGAGGGTCGCCCTGTCTGACTGGACGGAGAACCTGGAAGTGAAGAATGCCATCAGCCATTATAATAAAACGAATCCCGATCAGATTGAGATCGTAGTGATGAACCTTGCTACAGACGCCTACGACGATACCTTAAATATGCTGATGACCTCCGGGCAGGGGCCGGATGTATTCAGTGTCGATAACGCCTGGCTGGCCACTTACGTCAACAAGGGGTATCTTGCTAATCTGTCTGCTGATCTGGATGCCGGATGGCTGTTGCGTTTTCCGGTATGGGCCAGGAAGTACGCGTCCGGCCCGTTGTTCAAGGGCGGAATCTACTTCATGCCCTCCAGTATTGATACCGTGCGTCTGATCTACAATAAACAATTGTTCCGGACCGCCGGACTTGACCCGGAGCAGCCTCCGCTTACCTTCGCCGCACTGGAGCAGGGAGCCCTGCAGATCAGCCGGGCCGGAGCACTGGTCAATAAATACGGCTTCGCGTTGCCCGCCGGGGATAGCCGGGCCAGTCTCCAGGCCGGACTGGAGCTATCGAATACCTACAGCGGTTATTATCTGTATGATTACCGGTCGGGCCGTTATGACCTGAGTGTGTATGCCCCCTGGCTGCAAATGGTACGGGAGATGAAGCAGCAGGGCAGCCTCTACCCGGGGGAGACGCTGCTGAAGCTGAGCAGTGCGCTCCGGCAGTTCGCGGACGGCAATATCGGCATGATGTATGTTACCAGCAAAGATTATGTCAAGCTGCAGGAGTATATGCCTAAGGATGACTGGGGAGTGGCGCTCCCTCCGGCAGCGGAGCTGTCACGGCGCGGTGCCGGGGCCCTGATGATGGTCCCCCAAGCTCCGCTGGTGGTGAACAGTGCGGCGCAGAGCCGGGAGGCTGCGGTGAAGGTCTGGCGTTTTCTTCAATCGAAGGAGTTCCTGGGCATGCTGTATCAGCAGGCGCTCGCCCTCCCGGTGACAGACGGGATTATGGATAAGCCGGGCGCTTCACGCGGGCTACGCCACTTCAGAGAATTCTATCCAACCGCAGCAGAATCGATCTATCCGCTATCCCCGCAGATCATGGACCAGTATGATCCGAATACGGTATCCATGGAGCCGCGTTATTCAGGCGACCGTCCAAGAATGCAGCTGTATCTGCGGATCATCGCGGGGGACATTCCGCTGGACCAGGGACTGGGCAGCGAGAGTGAGCGGCTGAATCAGATGCTGGATATTGCAGCTACCGGGTATTCTTTTCGGCGTGAGGAATATATCTATCCGCAGTTCGATCCCCGCGCCCCGTTATTGGGGGAGAGCCTGCAAAACCGTTCAAGCAGCGGACGGGAATAGAATAGGCTTATATTCAGGGACCTTTCCCGGCCATTGCGGCTGAGGAGAGGGCCCTTTTGTGTTGTCTCCTATTTATATGGGATGCCTGCCGGAATCTAGCTCTACTGCACACACCGTGCCGGAATCGCAGAATATTACTATATTGATCCATCTTTCTGCTGCTAGCTTCTATGTAGTCAAAAGATAGATTAAGCGAGGAAAGGAGAATCTATCAGGACAATACAAATCTGTCGTTAAAGGAGACTGGGAAATGACTCTACTATCCACAGGACCACTGGAAAACAATGCAGTTGGAGGAGTAAGACCCACTACACAGGTTACGGTCAGACTTGATAACCGCAGTAGTGTTGCAGCTTCTACAGTATCTTTACAAGGCTATTACATGCAGGGAGGCATGCGGGTACTGTATGTCAGTCAATCACTTAATTTAGCAGCCAATGAATCTATTACTTCTACTTATTATGCAGATCTGGATGCTTTTGAATTTATTTTCTCCACTTCGGCTACGGTAGATGATCCGGTTCAGATCTCCGTATGGGGCAAGAGCAGCACCGGCCAACTCGTTACTGCCCACCGGCTGGTCTCGGCTGAACTGCTGGGCGATACTGGTGTAACGGGGGCCACTGGAGCGACCGGCGTGACGGGCCCGACAGGCGCAACGGGCGCGACTGGAGCAGGGGTGACCGGAGCGACCGGGGCGGTGGGCGTAGGCGTGACAGGCCCAACTGGAGCAACCGGATTGACGGGCCCGACTGGTGCGACTGGAGCAGGGGTGACCGGTGCGACCGGCGTGACAGGTCCGACAGGTGCAACTGGCGCAGGGGTGACGGGGGCGACTGGAGCGACCGGGGCAGGGGTGACCGGTGCGACCGGCGTGATAGGTCCGACCGGGGCAACTGGTGTAGGAGTGACTGGAGCGACCGGGGCAGGGGTGACCGGTGCGACCGGCGTGACAGGTCCGACAGGGGCAACTGGCGCAGGAGTGACGGGGGCGACTGGAGCAGGGGTGACCGGAGCGACCGGCGTGACGGGCCCGACAGGTGCAACGGGAGTAGGAGCAACTGGAGCGACCGGGGCAACGGGAGTAGGAGTGACCGGAGCGACCGGTGCAACGGGAGTAGGAGTGACCGGGGCGACCGGGGCAACGGGCGTGGGAGTGACCGGGGCGACCGGGGAGACAGGTGCAACGGGCGTGGGAGTGACCGGAGCGACCGGGGCAACGGGCGTGGGAGTGACCGGAGCGACCGGGGCAACGGGAGTAGGAGTGACCGGAGCGACCGGGGCAACGGGAGTAGGAGTGACCGGGGCGACCGGGGCAACGGGAGTAGGAGTGACTGGAGCGACCGGAGCAACGGGCGTAGGAGTGACTGGAGCGACCGGGGCAACGGGAGCAGGCGTGACCGGAGCGACCGGTGCAACGGGAGTAGGCGTGACCGGGGCGACCGGAGCAACGGGCGTGGGCGTGACCGGAGCGACTGGAGCAGGGGTGACCGGAGCGACCGGCGTGACGGGCCCGACAGGTGCAACGGGAGTAGGAGCAACTGGTGCGACCGGAGCAACGGGAGTAGGAGTGACCGGAGCGACAGGTGCAACGGGCGTGGGAGTGACCGGAGCGACCGGGGCAACGGGCGTAGGAGTGACCGGAGCGACCGGCCCGAATTTGGCAACGGAAGGGTTCTCCGCATTCCTGCCGACGTTCTCGGTCTCGACCAGTACTCAGCTTACCGGCTGGACTGTGACTACGCCTTACTATGACAGTGCGACATTTAATGAGACTACAGGCAACTACACGATTCCGGTATCCGGCAGATATTCGTTTGAGGCAACCATTAACTACAGCACTACCGCTGCCATCTCCGTTGCATTGGGAGCGGGAATTGATCCGGCTTTTGTAGTGCGGAGAACCTCCCCGACAGTAACGGATCTGGTAACCGGATTGTTCCCGCTGCTGAATGTTAACATTGCGCTTCTGCTGTCTCTGCGGACGATCCTGGGTAATGGTACGGTAACATTGACAGGTGAAGTTGAACTGACGGCAGGCGATGTGATCGGACTCTTCTATGCAGCAGATGGATTAACCTTGCCATTAGATCTTGGAGGTGCCTCTTCGGGTGTTGTATGGTCTGTGCACAGACTCACTTAACCGCTGCAGACTAGTTTAGACCCACAAGCTTCAGCTAAAAGAGCGTTCCACAGCGGTCATCGTGGAGCGCCTTTTTGCATTTTGTCCATTAGGCTTAACTGCCTTCCGGCAAATGGGTTCTGGTACGGAAAGCAGTTGGATTTTCGCCACTTACTCATGAACAGAAGTCTTAATCTACGGAAACAGTTGGAGAATCAGCACTTAAAATTCGGCAAATATAGCAGAGTAGGGGAAATACGCGAAATTAAATGACGTTTATCCAACTAAAACCCGACGGTGATCCAAAACATCCAAATTAAGATGCGTTTATCCAACTAATTTACTCCAAACTCCGTAGGATTTTGAACTTTTATTATAGATGGCCTTATTTAGCATGGAGCCGCCTGCGGGTACACTTAAGTCAGGGAAGAGAGGGACTGCTGAAGGAACACAGGAGGCGGAAGACAATGGTTATGAAGACGAAAAAGAGACACGGGCTGAAGCATCTGCTGAAGCATAAGGTGCTGCTGCTGATGCTGCTGCCGGGCGTAGTATTTTTGCTGATCAACAACTATCTGCCGATGTTCGGAATTGTGATTGCGTTCAAAAATATCAACTATGTGGATGGGATTCTAGGCAGTCCGTGGGTGGGGCTGGATAACTTCAAATTCCTGTTCGCCACCTCGGATGCCTGGATTATCACGCGCAATACGGTGCTCTACAACTTTGTGTTCATTGTGCTTAATCTGGTCTTCGCCGTATCCATCGCGGTTGCCCTGAATGAGCTGAGGAACAAGCTGGCCGCCAAATTCTATCAGAGCATCATGTTCTTCCCCTACTTCCTGTCGATGGTGGTGGTGAGCTATCTGGTGTTCGCTTTTCTGAATGTTGAATACGGTTTCATCAATAAAGGGATCTTCGCCCTGTTCGGGCTGGATGAGCTGAACTGGTATTCGGAGCCGAAGTACTGGCCGTTCATTCTGCCGCTGATCAATCTCTGGAAAGGGGTGGGCTATGGCTGTGTCATCTATCTGGCGGCGATTATCGGCATTGACAACGAGTACTATGAAGCGGCCCTGATCGACGGCGCCAGCAAGTGGAAGCAGATCCTGCATATCACGATTCCGCTCATCCGGCCGGTCATTATTATTACAACGATTCTGGCGATCGGGGGCATCTTCCGCTCCGACTTCGGGCTGTTCTACCAGACCACACTGAACTCCGGGGCGCTGTACCCGACTACCCTGGTCATCGACACCTACGTCTATAACGCGCTGATTAATATGGGCAATCTGGGGATGTCGGCAGCGGCCGGATTATACCAATCGGTGGTCGGCTTTTTCCTGGTCCTCGGCTCGAACTGGATCGTGCGTAAGGTTGACAAGGATCAGGCGGTTTTCTAGCTAAAAGTCTGGCAGCGCACGTACCCTGTAGAAGGAGTGGAAATCCGTGGCTAATAACGAAATATCCCGCTTCACTAATGTTCTCCTCCATATTATTTTTATCATCCTGTCCCTGGCCTGCCTGCTGCCGATTGTACTGGTCTTCATGATCTCTATTACCGATTACGATTTCATCGTCCGTAATGGCTATCAATTCATTCCGGAGAAGCTTAGCCTGGAGGCTTACGCGTATATTTTCAAGGATTATAGTGTGGTGTTGCGGGCCTATGGCGTGTCCTTCTTCGTCACCATCACCGGAACGCTGGTCAGCGTGTTCCTCTCTTCCCTGTATGCGTATCCGATATCGCGGGCGGATTTCCGGTACAGGGGGGTGTTCGCTTTCCTGATCTTTTTCACCATGCTGTTCGGCGGCGGGCTGGTACCGTGGTATATGGTCTACACCCAGGTGCTGGACCTCAAGAATTCGATCTGGGCACTGGTCGTGCCGATGCTGCTGTCCCCGTTCAATGTGCTGATTATGAAGACGTACTTCCAGATGAGCGTGCCGCCCGCGCTGATTGAAGCCTCTACGATTGACGGAGCGGGGGAGCTAAGGACGTTCTTCCGGATTGTTTTCCCGCTGTCTTTGCCGGTCTTCGCGACCATTGGGCTGTTCAATACGCTGCATTACTGGAATGACTGGTTTAACAGCATGATTTTCATTACCGACACAGACCTCTATTCCCTCCAATATCTCATGTACAAAATGATCTCCCAGGCAGACTACCTGAGCCGCAACGGGGCACTTATTCAAGGCTCGGCCACCGAGCTGGCCAAATTGCCGGGGGAAACGATCCGTATGGCGATGGCGCTGATCGGCATCGGGCCGATTGTGCTTGCCTATCCGTTCTTCCAGCGGTATTTCATCAAAGGACTGACGCTCGGCTCTATCAAAGGCTAACCTCGGAACCTACCGATTAGCATATATCTGTTCCATCAAGGGGAGGAAAAAAGTATGGCAGGTAAAAAAGTCACAGGTCTGCTGCTGTCGCTTGTGCTGATAGCCGGATTCACCCTGGCCGGATGTGCGGGGAACAATGGCAATACAGCGGCGCCTACAGAGAAAACGGGGGAAAGCACCACAGCTCCGGCGGCAACGAAGGAAGCGACAGGAACCGAAGCGGCTGGAACGGAAGCGCCGGGTGCGCTTGCGCCGGTGGAGCTGTCTCTGTATCTGCCCGGCGGGCCGGATAAGGATGTGGCGTCCGTAGAGCAGGAGATCAACGCCTACCTGAAGGATAAAATCAACGCCACCCTCAAGATCAACCAGCTAAGCTGGGATAAACCGGCCGACAAGGTCAATCTGATGATCCAGTCCGGCGAGGTGTTCGATATGGTCTATACCTGGAACTTCATGACCAACGCCGCGAAGGGGGCGTATCTGCCGCTGGAGGAGTTGCTGGACACCTATGCCAAGGAGACGAAGGCACAGATTAATCCCGCTTACCTGCAGGCAGCCACCGTCAACGGACATTTGTATGCGGTTCCAACCGAGAAGGAGCTGGGGCAGTCGGTCGGGTTCGCTTTTGACAAGGCGATTGTGGATAAATACGGCTTCGATGTGAACAGCCTCCAGAAGCTGGAGGATATTGAACCGATGCTGAAGACGATTAAGGAGAAGGAGCCCGCCCTCTCTCCGCTGTTCATGAACCATACCGACAGCCTGCACTGGTTCACTGCGTATCCTGACAGCGAGGACTTAGACGGCAGCAATGATATCCCGACCCTGCTTGATTACAAGACCATGAAGGTGTTCAACGAATACGACACACCGGCAATGACGGAGCGGCTGAAGCTGATCCGCAGCTGGTATGAAGCGGGCTATATCAACAAGAACGGCGCCACAGACAAGACCGAGCTGAAGGATGCGGTCAAAAGCGGCAAAGCCTGGTTCGTCTACGGCAACATGAATCCGACCTCCACCAATGACTGGACCCGGCTCGCCGAGAAGCCGATGATCATCAAGACGCTGCTGCCTGTTCAGGTCAGCACCAAGAGTCTGCAGGGTTCCATGCTCGCCATCTCCAGAACCTCGAAGAACCCCGAGCGGGCCATGATGTTCATGAACCTGATCCACACCGATCCGGTGCTCTACAACCTGCTAACCTTCGGCATTGAAGGCAAGCACTATAAGAAGCTGGAGAACAACACCGTGGAGTTCATTGCGGACAGCGGCTACAACTCCGTATCCTCCTGGATGATCGGCAATGTGCTGCTGAACTACCTGAATAAGGATGAAGATCCGAAGCGCGTGCAGCTCTATACGGACTGGAATAAGAACGCCACCGTGTCGCCGGTGATCGGATTTGTCTTCGATTCGACCAAGGTGCAGTCACAGATTGGTGCCCTGATCAATATCACGAAGCAGTATAAGAACACCCTGTTCTCCGGGGAAAAGGACCCTGAGCCGGTCCTGAAGGAGATGAACAGCAAGCTGAAGGCCGCAGGCCTGGACGCTGTGATTACGGAAATTCAGAGTCAGCTCGACGCTTTTCTGGCCGCCAAATAAGCAGTAGAGGCCATAGCACGCCCGGTACCCGGCAGCAAGCAGTCATAGCGGCCGCCTGCGGCAGGTACCGGGTATTCTCTTTCGCTAATCCAGCCTTTGGGGAGCCCCTATCTGATCAAGAGAGGGTGTTACTATGCGAATTCAGAGAATCACAGGCAAATTGCTCATTGCAGCTCTGGTATGGATGTCCGCCTCATTGCCCGGAGTACAGATCAGCTCCGCCGAAATGCCGCCTGCACAGGCGGTTATTGAAGACAGCGAATCCGCTGCGGTGTTCCCGCCTCCGGGGTCTGCGGCTGAACCGTTACCTGAGAGTACACTCATTGCAGCCAGTACAGTCACAGAGGATACCTACCAGCCGTCTCCGCTGCTCTGGCAGGTGGGCGAGCAGGATAACAGCTCCGCAGAATTTACAGTGTACCAGGATGTGTACAGTGAGAATATCACCCTCCCCGTCAATCCCCTGAACTGGAATACGATCTCCCGCGGCATGAAGCTGGACCGCAATGCGGCGATGGAGCTAAGCTTCAATCTTACGGAAGTCCCCCTCTATGGTGTGGAGTTCAGCTTCAAGGTACTGGATGCAAGCACCGCAATTCCGCAGCTGGCCGTATTCACCAATGGCAGCTTCAGCGGGCTGATTCAGATTACCGGGCTGAACGACGGAGAGACCCCCCTTACGAATACATGGAAAGAAACCTATAGACTCTATATTCCCTCAGAACAGCTGAAGACCGGCAGCAATAAGCTGAAGCTGACCGTGGACCGCGGGCTATACGCTGATCCGCAGTCGCCAGGATATGACGGTGACAAGTATCTGTGGTTCGAATGGGATTATCTCAGGCTGGCGGCGCTGGAAGAGCGGGCCACAGAGCCTATCCACGGCAGGTATGTCCATCTGGGCAGTACGATTGCCGCCTCGACTTTCCGCTACGACGAGCATGCGATCCGCCATCTGGCCCCGATGGCCAAGTGGCTGGGCATTGCCTACAGCGGCAACTGGATGCGCACCTCCTTCTGGTCCGATACCAGCGCAGGCTGGGACCCGCAGGGCCGCAAGTACCTGGAGACGCTGCGCGACCTCAATCTTGCGCCAATGGTTAATATCATCGGCGGCAACTGGAAGACTAACAGCGAGTTGGCGGCAGGGACGATCAGCTCTGCGCTGAGGAGCTATTACAGCGGCTTTGTCAGCAAATTCGGTGATCTGTACCAGTATGTCGAGACGGGAAATGAGCCGGGATTGTTCGGCTGGGCACAGAAGGCGGTGCTGGCGCTTCATGAAATGATGGACGAGGAGAGGCAGACGAACAGCCAGCCTTACCTGAAAATTGTTGCTCCCGGCTGGGCCTACTGGCCGTATAACGGCACCCCTGACGGCTGGGAACGGGATGCTGCCCAGCGTGCGCCGATTGAAGCGCTGTCGGATGTGACCAACGGACACAGCTATGGCGGGACCGGCGTCCAGCCTTTGCCGGGCGGAAGCCTGTATGAGAATCTGCGGGTGTACAGTGATTCAGAGGAAGGCTTCGGCAAAGAGATGGCCATGAGCGAGACCGGAAGCAATGACAATCATTCCGACAATACGAAATACGGGACGTATGCTTACAGGTTCGCTTCTGCTTTTGACCGGGAGCTGCGGGGAAATATCGGTTATGCCGACCATATTATGCAGCACGCGGCCTTCTTCAATGACGGGACGGAGTTTGGCCTGTTCAATTCAGCGATCAACTGGAACACACACCGTTATGAGGATACAGCAGCGGTACCGGCTAATATCAATGAATCCGGGGAGACCCGGCTGAAGACGTTCCGCAGATTGGCCGCCGCTTACGCCACCCATGGAAGCCCGCTGGGCTACGAGGTACTGAATGCAGCTGAACTGACCGGGCTGAAGGCGTATTTCCGCGCAGTGGATACCTCGGCGCTGGGCACTTCGGCCATCGGAGCTTCGTCCGATAAAATCCTGCTGAACTTCGTCAACTTTGAGACGTCGCCGGTGACGATGCAGGTGAAGGTTAAGATGCCGTCCAGCGGAGCGTATGCCGGGGAACGGTTCGGTCCAGGGGAGACGTACGCCGCCGCCTACTCCAGGGTGGAGCTTACGGCAGATCCGTACATTACACTTACAGTTGCGCTGGACGCGGGAGAGACGATCCAGTACATCCTGGATGAGCAGGACAACGCGCTGCCCACTGCTCCGGGCAGTCCTGCCGCAGCGGCCGTAAGCCATGAGCAAATCCGGCTGACCTGGACGGCTTCCACAGACAACGCTGCTGTCGTCAGCTATAACGTCTACCGTGACGGCGGAGCGGCTCCGGTGATGAATATTCCGGGACGGCTGACCTTCTGGAGTGACTATACCGTAGCGCCGCAGACCACTTACAGCTACACAGTGCAGGCCGTGGATGACTCCGGCAATGCATCGCCTCTTAGCACAGCCGTATCAGCGACTACACCGGTCATGCCGATTACACCGCATGCCGCAGGAGATCCGGCCAAGTTCGAGGCCGAAGCTACTGCATTTGCCTTGCCACTGAAGACCGGCAATAACAGCAGCGCCTCGGGCGGCAAGGTCGTGGAGCAGACGCATAGCGGAGGCTTAACGATCCAAGGCTTCCATTCCGAGAATGGTGGCAGCTACACCTTAACAATTGTATACGCTTCCAATGAGGAATCGAAGAAAAATATTCTCGTGAACGGCGTGAAGCAGTCCACAGTAACCCTGCCTTCAACGGGCAGCTGGACCGCGAATCTGACCGCACGGCAGTATGGGATTACCCTCCAGCCGGGCTATAACATGATCAGCTTCACCTCCGCCGGGAAGGGGGCAAATCTCGATTATTTCAAGCTGGAGGAAGGGCTGTATGTTCCGCTCTCCCACTGGTATCCGGCCGCACATGATCATCCTTACATTGACTATGCCGGATTCACCCCTGCGCCCAATGGAGTCTCCCATGTGACCTATGATGAGGATGCCACGGCTGCCTTCAGCTTCAATGGCATCGGTGTCCGCTGGAGATCGGACATCAAGAGCGATATGGGCAGTGCAGATGTCTATGTCGATGGTGAGTATAAGGAGACTATAGTCATTCCGCAGGCAGGGCTGGAGGGTGATCATAAGATTGTCTACGAACTGACGGGTCTGGAATACGGGCTGCACCGGATAGAGATTGCAGGCAACGGCGGAAAGGTAATGGTCAGCGGGCTGGAGTACGAGAGCTACGAGTCTGTATTGCCCGTACCGGGACCGGATCTGACGGTGACGGATATCGGCTGGCATATTGTGAACAGCGACGGCAGCCCTTCCGCGCACAGCACACCGCAGCTGGGCGACTCCCTGATCTTCTGGGCCAAAGTGAAGAACATCGGTGTCCGTCCCACACCGCTGAATGCCTCGACCGGACTCGGACAGATTACCGGCGGCGCCTTCTCGGTTAACGGCGGAGTGGTCTCGTGGACGGACACGAATACCAGTGTGATTCAGCCGGGCGAGGAGATAACATTGACGGCTAACGCCAGTGCGCAGGGCACCCCCCGGTGGACGGTGCCGACCATCGGCGAGTTTACAGTCAGCTTTTTTGTGAATGATATCTGGCGGTATGCGGAGATGAACAAGGAGAATAACAAGCGGGCACGGGCGCTGGAGATCAGCCTGCCCTGACGGGCTAATCAGCCGGTTGGCGGATCGGTGCAGGCAGTCTGTAGAATTTTGAACTTATATTATAGCTGGCTGTATGTAGAGCAGCTTCGTGATCCGGTACACTGGATTTAGAACAGAACCTGCCGGGAGGAGCCTTAAATGATGCAGAAGCCGTTAAGCAAGGAAGAACAGGAATGGGTGGAGGAGACGCTTGAAGCGATGAGCCTCCGGGAACTGATCGGGCAGACGATGCAGGACCATGCGGGCAGGCTGCCGTTCAAGGGGGATGATGAGGCCGCTCTCCGCCGGTATCTGGAGCAGTATCCGGTGGGCAGCTTCTTCATCGGCGGGGAGGTTATTCAGAAGGCCGCAGGCAAAGCGGAGGATTACCGGGACTGGGCGGGACTGCTGCAAGGTATCAGCAGGTTCCCGCTGCTGTTCTCCGGTGATCTGGAATTCGGGGCAGGCTCGGCGGTGAGGAGTCTCACGGCCTTCCCGCCGCTCCTCGCGCTTGCGGCAGCAGATGATGAAGACCTGGCTTACGAATACGGAAAATATACCGCGCTGGAAGGCCGGGCGGCCGGGTTCACCTGGGCGCTGGCCCCGGGAACCGATCTGTTGCTGAATTGGATGAATCCCGTCATTACGACCCGTTGCCTGGGAGATGACGCCGGGCGGGCGGCGCGCCTGTCCGCCGCTGTCATGCGGGGCATGCAGGAGCATGGCCTTGCGGCCTGCGCCAAGCATTTTCCCGGTGACGGGGTCGACTACAGGGATCAGCATATCATTACTACGGTGAACAGCTTATCTGAAGAGGAATGGTTCTCCACTTACGGGCAGGTGGCCGGGGAGATGATCAGCCAGGGGGTCATGTCCTATATGACCGGACATATTGCCCTCCCCTGGATCGAAGACGGGGCAGGCGGTGCTGGATCGGGGCCGGTCCCGGCAACCGTCTCGGAGCGGATTACAACAGGACTGCTGCGGGAGCGGCTTGGCTTCGACGGAGTGGTGTTGTCGGATGCGCTGGATATGGGCGGATTCTTATCCTGGGGAGACTATACACAGCGCATCATAGACTGCTTCAATTGCGGTACGGATGTGCTGCTCTGGCCGGGAGTACGGTACTTCGCAGTGATGGAGCAGGCGGTGGAGGACGGACGCGTCAGCCGGGAACGGCTGAAGGCCAGTGTCCGGCGGATTCTGGAGCTGAAGGCACGGCTTGGTGTGCATGCTGCCTGTGATGGGAGAGAGGACGCAAGGGCTCAGCCGCTGCTGGACGACAAGCTGCCGCCTGGTCTCGACCGGCAGGTCAGACAATTCAGCCGCGAGCTGGCCGGGCGCTGCATTACCCTGGTCCGCAGCCGCACCGGCCAGCTGCCGCTGAATCCGCAGGAGGTCCGCCGGGTGCTGGTCATCATGATGAACAAGGTGACGGAGGGGCGCAGATATGAGCGGATGAATCTTTTTGTGGAGCAGCTTAAGGCCAGGGGGCTAGAGGTGGATATTCTGGATGAATTCGAGCCGTTGACGACACTGCGGCAATGGGAGCAGTCGGGGGTCCGCTGGGATGCTGCCTTCGCCCCTTATTTCCTTCCGCTGCACGGAATGATGAATACCGCCCGTCCGGTGGGTGAAGCGGCCAAGGCCATCTGGGCCATGCAGCATGCGGAGACAGTCCGGCCGATCGGTATTTCGTTCGCTACGCCATATCTGCTGCAGGACATTCCCTTCTTAGATACCCTGGTGAATGCGTATTCTCTGCATGAAGATACAGTAGAGCTGACGGTTAAGGCGCTGTTCGGAGAGATTCCGTTTCAGGGAAGCTCCCCGGTGAAAGCGGAGATTTGAGAGGGCGATTACGGTTCAGGGAGGCTTCAGACGTCTTGAGTGCGAAACAGGAATCAGAGGCAAAACGGGCAGCGGGCAGGAAGCGGGAACTGGAGGCGAAGCTGCACAAGATCTTTGAATATATGCGTCTTGAAAGGCACCAAGGGAATTGGGGAATGGATATTAACCACTGGGACTGGGTGCCCGGTGTCGGGGTCATCTCTATGCTTGAATATGGCACAGGGACTGGTCAGGATGAGGTGACGGATTACCTGCTGCATTGGGTGAACCGGAATAAGCAGAAGGCCGAGGGGGTTAGGGTTATCAATTCCCTGGCTCCCTACGCGGTCTTTCCTGAGCTGTACCGGCTGACCGGGGACCCGTGGTTTCTCAGCCGGGCGCAGGAGGTTGCCGCATGGATGCTGGATACTGCCCCCCGGACCCGGGAAGGCGCGCTGGAGCATACCGTGACAGAGGCGGTGGAATTCCCGGAACAGGTATGGGCCGATACGGTGTATATGGCCGTGCTGTTCCTGGCCCGGCTTGCCGGTCTGACCGGCGACCAGGAGCTTGCTGCCGCCGCCGTGCAGCAGACCTTGCAGCACCTTCGGCTGCTCCAGGACCCGGCGACGGGGCTGCTATTTCATGGCTGGAACAGCCGGGCAGGCAGCCATATGTCGGCAGCCCGCTGGGCCCGGGCCAATGCCTGGGTGGCACTTGCGGTCCCGGACATTGTGGCCGGGACCGGAAGCCTGACTGCTATTCCACAGGAGCTGTACAGCCGCTACCGCAGGCTTGCTTCTGCCCTGCGGCAGGCGCAGGGGGCCGGCGGCTTGTGGCATACGGTGCTCGACCGGCCGGATTATTACGAGGAGACCTCGGCCAGCGCCGGTATTGCCTGCGGCTTCCTGAAGGCGGTGAAGAGCGGACTGCTGGAGGATGCCTATCTGGAGAGCGCGGAGGCGGCACTTGCGGGGATTCTTCCGCTCATCCGCGAAGACGGTGAGGTGCAGGGGGTATCGGGAGGCACTCCGGTAATGCCGTCGATAGCGGCCTATAACACCATTGAGAGATATCCGGCACTGTATGGGCAAGGGCTGGTGATGCAACTGCTGACAGAGGCATTGGATCTGGGGGAAATGAAGCATCGGCTTGAGAGGCAAGAGCATGAGGAGCGTCAGGAGCACCAGGGGCCTGAAGAACATGAGGAGCGCCAGGGACGACAAGAGGACCAAGGGCATGAAGAACATGAGGAGCGTCAGGGAGGACAAGAGGACCAAGGGCGTGAAGAGCATGAGGAGCGTCAGGGAGGACAAGAGGACCAAGGGCGTGAAGAACATCCAGAGCGTCAAGGGGGTCAGCGACGTCAGGAGCAATCCGAGGGGATAGGTTCATTAAATGTTGAATGGGAGGCAGGGGGATGACGGTGAAGGATAACGCAGAAGCTGCGGGTGGAGGCCTGGATCAGCGGCAACGGCTGATTCATAAGGTGACCGGACTGGAATCCCGCTATGACTCGGACATTTGCATGCTGCGCTCCCCGTTCAGCAGCCCGGGGTATCATACGACGCTGAAGCAGGCGGAGTTCATCCACTCCACCAGAGACTCGCTCAGCTATGCGCTTGGACTGCTCGACACGGAGCTGGCCTGTTATGAAGAGCGGGCATTCGATATTATCCGGCAGGTCATCTCCTTGCAGGATACGGACCCGGCGCATGATACCTTCGGCATCTGGTCCTGGTTCTATGAGGAGCCGCTGGACCAGATGGCTCCGCCGGACTGGAATTGGGCGGACTTCTGCGGCAGCCGACTGGTGCAGGCCCTTTCGCGCCACGGCCACCGTTTCCCGCACGATCTGCGGGAAGCAGCCGTCTTGTCCATAGAGTGTGCCTGCGAAGCCATTATCCGGCGCAATGTCGGACCGGATTATACCAATATTGCGATTATTGGCGCATTCGTGACCAGAATTGCCGGGGAGAAGCTGGGGCGTAAGGATTATGCGGACTATGGGCTGGAGCGGATCAGGAGGCTGCATGCTCATACCCTGAAGCATGGGGCTTTTCAGGAATATAACAGCCCGGTCTACACCTACATTGCCATTCTGGAGCTGTCGAAGCTTCAGTCCGAGACCTCGGACAGCAGGGTTAATGCATGGACCAGAGAGCTGCTAGAGCTGACCTGGAGGACCGTGGCCGGGTATTATCACCCCGCCACGGCCCAGTGGTCCGGCCCGCATTCCCGCTGTTACGGAGTGTTGCTGGAGGACCAGAGCAAGGCGTTTCTGCAACTGGCGACAGGAGGAGCCGTGATGTTCTTCCCATGGGAGGAGCTGCCCTACGAAGAGGAATGGTATATGAGCGGCATCCATTGTCCCCCTGCCTATCTGAAGGGCTTCAAGGTTCCTGAGACGAAGGAGATAAGGCAACGCTTGGAAGGGGAGGAGAAAGGGCAGGAGCAGGGGACAGGGAAAGAGCGGAAGCGGGAGTTGGGCCAGGAACAAGGGCGGGATCAGGAATGGGATCAGGAATGGGATCAGGAATGGGATCAGGAGCGGAATCGGGAGCAAGGTCGGGATCAGGAGCAAGGTCAGGGTCAGGTGCAAAATCAGAATCAGGGGTATGACGGCAAGTGGGCGGTCACTTATATGACTCCGCAGTGGAGCATGGGCTCCTTCACCCATAGTGATCTGTGGAACCAAAGACGGCCGCTGCTGATCTATGCCAATAATAACGGACAGCCCTCATATCTCCGGCTCCGCTGCCTGCATGACGGCTATGACTACTGCTCCGCACGCTTCCAATCGCTGCAGGAAGCAGGCCGTGTGCTGTTCGGGATCGATTTCATGACAGATGGCGGGGATACCCATCCGAATCTGGACCGGACCGGCGGTGTGATTGCGGCTTCGGACCTGCGGCTGCGGCTGGAGGTTGGCGGCGCTCTGGAGGGAGTTACAGCCACATTAACAGAAGAAGGTACGGTTATCACCATTGCAGGGACGGAGTTTGGCCTGACAACCTGGTTCGCGGCATTCAGCGGGCAAGCGGATACAGGCAACCGATTGGTGTGGGAACTTCATAAGGCAGACGGCCAGATGAATATCGATATGATTCTCTACGCCGGTCCGCGCAGGATGCTGGACTTCACCTCCATGCAGCAGGCTGCGCTGGTGTTCTCTCTGGCGGCTGGGGAGGAGGGGAGATTGAACTCTGCCCCGCTTCTGGAGCTGACGGATGAGGGCGGCCTGCGGGTTAGCAGTGGAAGCGAGCACGAAGGGGGCAGAGCGCAGGGAGTTGCAGGAGGGAAGGCGGCGGGAGCGAATAAAGTCAACGAATGGAATGAAGCGAATGAAAATGATGAAACGAATGCTGCGAAGGGAGAGCGGGGTGTAAGAGTCGTGAACAGCATGAACAGCGCGAACAGCATGAATAGTATGAAGGGAGGTTTCGTACTTAACCTGCGGCCCGCTCCGGGAGAGTAGCTGACATCACCCCTCAAAGGCTGAATGTATGCGAAATACCGAACACAATAGGCAGGTACAAGTGCGCGAAGCCGAATGTAGTCGAAAAACCGAACACATTACACGCCGCGACGGCTGACGGGCCGAATGCTCGAAAAACTGAACACAATCGGTGCTGCTGCGAAGAGGGATGGGCCCCATGCTCCGCAGCCCGTAACATTGTAGAGATCCTGCAAAATGTGCAGCAATATTGCCCAGTAGAAGCGACTTAGGCTGAAATCTTGCATGAAATGCAACAATGTCAGCGCTAAGTTGCAGTACACACCGGAATTCCTGCAAATGATGCAACAATGTACCGTAGGTGGTAAACATTTTTAGAGGAATCCTGCAAAATGTGCAACAATGCTATCCATACAATCGGTCGGTGAGAGAGAATACTCAGAATGGGGAAGAGATAGGCGGAGCACCGCCTGGAAAGGAAGAAGCACTTCAGAACGAATGCGATAACCGGTTACAAGGTGTGGCCAAAAAGGCATATGACTGGAGGTATGTCGCCAGAAAGCGATGAGGCACCAGTATCGTTCACCCGCAGGGTAATTTGACCCTATAGTCTCATGGACAACACAAGGAGCTGGCCCCGTATTGCGGGGACCAGCTCCTGTGACTTTCAGCGATTTTATTGTGGCAGCTCTACAAAATCATCTCTGAACCGCTCGTAATCGGCGGCCCGGCATTCCAGCTTCAGGCGTGTGCCCTGCTCTTCGTAGCTGACGGACTGCACATCGGCATGTTCGTTGAAATAGGAGACAATGCTGCCCCGGTCGAAGGGGACCAGGATCTCACACTGTACATAGTCGGTGAAGATGCGGCTGCGGATCAGAGTGACCAGCTCGGCGATCCCGCGGTTTTTCTTAGCAGACAGGGTTACAGAGTTCTCCTCCACCTGCGGGTAAGGGTCCTCCCTCAGATCAGCCTTGTTGTAGGCGTACAGGGTAGGGATTCCGTCAGCGCCCAGCGCCTTCAGGGTCTCATTCGTTACCGCCATATGCTGCTCATGCTGCGGATCGGCAATATCGACGACATGAATCAACAGATCGGCTTCCGTTACCTCCTCCAGGGTCGAGCGGAACGCCTTCACCAGATGATGAGGCAGCTGGCTGACGAAGCCTACGGTGTCGGTTAACAGGAAGGTCTTGTGATCGGGCAGCGCAATGCTGCGCACTGAGGTCTCAAGCGTCGCGAACAGCATATCCTTGGCGAGCACGCCTTTGCCTGAACCGGGATGATAGGTCTCTACCAGGGTGTTCATTAAGCTGGACTTGCCGGTGTTGGTGTAGCCGACCAGACAGACCACAGGCACCTCATTCTTATGCCGCTGCTTACGCTGGATCTGACGCCTTGCGACCTGCGTCTGCAGCTCTAACTGAAGCGCCGAGATCCGCTCTTCAATCCGTCTGCGGTCCAGCTCCAGCTTCGTTTCCCCAGCTCCCCGGTTCTTCAAGCCGGCCCCGCCGCCCTGTCTGCCGAGAGATTCGCGCAGGCCGCTCAGGCGGGGAAGCATATATTGCAGCTGTGCGACCTCTACCTGCAGCTGGGCTTCCTTGGTCTTCGCCCGTGAGGCGAAGATATTCAGAATCAGAATGGTCCGGTCAATAACCTGGCGGTCCAGGGCGGACTCCAGATTGCGGATCTGGGAGGGGGACAGCTCATCGTTGAAAATAACGATCGGTGCTTCATGCTGCTCCATCAGCAGCGCAAGCTCCTGGATTTTGCCGGTTCCGATGTAATGCGAGGGGTTCACCCGGCTGGATTTCTGGCTAAGCTCAGCCACGACCTCAATCTCGCAGGCGGCTGCCAGATTGCGCAGCTCCTCCATCGAATAAGCGAAGTTCGTGTCGTTCTGCAGCTGCATGCCGACGATAACGGCTTTCTGTAGTATGGGTTCCATATATAGATCAACCTCCATAGTGTAATTTGAGCATCAAAAAAGCACAGGCAGTCTGCCTGTGCTAACAGTAGTTGGAGGAACAACAGAATAAAGTCTGGTATAGCCCGCTGCGCGGGAGCAGCTATACGGCCATGCTTGCCATAGACACCATGATGGTTCAAGCGGCAAGGGCGAGGGCCCCGGCAACTTCAAAAGATATAGAGCTAATCCTCCCGGTAAACACAGAATCTGGCAGAGCGGATACAGGCCTTATTGGGCACAGGGTACCGGTTCCGGGAATCAGTGTACGGGTTGCGGATTAACGGGTGTATGCTATGGGTTACGTGTTATGGACAGACTTATCCTGAGTCCTCTGCACAAGGCAGAGCTTTCGCGCTATGGGAAAATAATTAGCCGCGCAAAGTGCGAATCCGGATATAGTCTATCACACGCAACCCTCCGTTCTAAAAAAGTTACATTGATTTTAGCACAGTGTCTGTGAATTGACAACTGCCATGGTCTGTCAATCGACCAGAAACTTCCAATTATATCTGCATATCCTATTGAATACAGCTCTAACGGAGGGTGATAACTATGCCTATACTGACAACCAATATGTTAACAAAGAACCCTACCCCGGGAGCAGGACTCATCAGTCAGGCAGTAGTGAAGGTAGTAAACAATGGGATGGCCCAGGGATCGGTCTATTTGACTGGTTACAACAACGATGTAAGTCCCTCAACGCTGTTCGCGCAGGAGTTGTTCGAGTCGAACTATCGGGAGGTTGTGACCAAAACGTATAATATTACGCAGAATTTTTTCCAATTCAATATCTCCTACTCCCAGGAGCAGGTACGGGTGCGGATCTTCCTTGTGGACAGCAGCGGGCTCTGGAGTCCCGTTACCCTGCAGCCCGTGGCGCTTAGCCGGATTACCTCAGAGTTTCGTAACAATATCCCCGTAACGAGCAGCGACACCGCAGTCATCAGCTTCCGCAGAAGCACCACCATCGCCGTTCCTGAAGCAGTGGCCGCCGAGATCGTTCCAGACGGGCTGGAGATTCTGGCCTCTACCCCTATCCGCTATAAGGTGATAGCCGGGGGGACCGTGAATGGAGCTTTTGTGAATTACCCTACGCCGACTACGGCTATTCCAGTCACTGAAACAGCGCTGCTGGTGAACTATACCTGTACAACAGTCACCGGCGGACGGGTGCTGACTCAAGGCATCGGCTCCGGCATATCCGGAGCCTACCAGAATGTGGCGGTGAATCTGCTGAATCAGCGGCTCGCCTACGATCTTCAGCAAGTGCCGGTCACGCTGGTGGTCAGCTCGCTTGCCGGTGAGGATAATGTGGCGGCTACCTTCAGAATGTCCGAGCAATGGTGAAGGCCGAAGGGTGAAGGTCCAGTAATGCCACGCTGGCTGACTGGTAATAGACCGATGCCAGACTGATGCCAGACCTGTAGCAGATAAAAGATAGCCGGAACAGGCGGTATCCACAGTGGCGGGTTATCCCACCCATTCCCGGCGCAGCGTGAACAGATCCTTCAGCGCGTCTGTGGACAGCTCGGTGATCCAGCCCTCGGAGCCGGAGATGACGTCGTCGCTGAGCTGCTGCTTGCTCTCCAGCATCTCGTCAATCTTCTCCTCCAGCGTGCCGAGCGAGATGAACTTATGCACCTGTACATCCCGGGTCTGGCCCATACGGTAGGCACGGTCTGTGGCCTGGTTCTCCACCGCCGGATTCCACCAGCGGTCGAAATGGAACACATGGTTGGCGGCCGTCAGGTTGAGGCCGACCCCGCCCGCTTTGAGTGAGAGGATGAATACATTCGGCTGATCGGACGGCTGCGCACCGGCAGCTGCATCTGCAGTGGCTTCGCCCGCAGGCAGCGGGGGAGCCTGGAACCGCTCAATCATGCGGTCGCGCGTGCTCTTCGGCGTGCTGCCGTTCAGGTACAGCACCGGTTCCTGAAGCTCCTGCTGAAGTACTGCCTGGAGCATTTTACCCATGCCTACATACTGGGTGAAGATCAGGCAGCGCTCGTTCTCCTCGCGCAGCTCGCGCACCATCGCGAGCAGCCGTTCCAGCTTGGCGGAGCGTTCGATCAAGGAGGTGGTGTCCAGAGCGCTACCGTCTTCCGGCTCAGGCAGTGCCTCCTTGGTTAGCAGCATCGGATGGTCACAGAGCTGCTTCAGGCTGGTCAAGGCGGCGAGAATGGCCCCCTTGCGTTCGATGCCCTCCAGCTTCTGCATCCGTTCAAGCAGGCTGTTCACGTTCTGATCGTAGAGTGCGGCCTGCTCGGCCGTCAGGTTAATGTAGGTCTTCATCTCATTTTTATCCGGGAGATCAAGCTGGATCGCCGGGTCCTTCTTCTTGCGGCGCAGCATGAACGGCTTGACCAGCCGCTGCAAATCAGCGGTCCGCTCGGCATTGCGCTCCTTCTCAATGGCATTTGCGAACCGGTCCTGGAACCCCTTCGGGCTGCCGAGATAACCCGGTGTGATGAAATCGTAGATCGACCACAGCTCGGACAGCCTGTTCTCAATCGGCGTACCAGTCAGGGCGATCCGGTGCAAGGCCGGGAAGCTGCGCACGGCGGCGGACTGCTTCGTTCCGGCGTTCTTGATATTCTGTGCTTCATCCAGGCATACGGTTGCCCAGGTGAACTGCTTCAGCAGCTCCTGGTCCAGTGCAGCGGTAGCGTAAGAGGTAAGCACAACATCCGCCTGCGAAGCCGCGCCATAGAAATATCCGGCATCCAGCCGCCGGCTTCCGTAATGAAGCATCACATTCAGGGAAGGCGCAAAGCGCTGCAGCTCCTTCTGCCAGTTGCCCAGCACGGAGGTCGGACAGATGATCAGCGAAGGCCAGCCGGCCGGCTCGGTCTGCCGCCGGGCCACGGGTGCGCCGGAAGCTGCGGCTTCCTCCTCCTGCTCCTTCAGATGGAGCAGGTAGGAGATCAGCTGCACCGTCTTGCCAAGCCCCATGTCATCGGCCAGGCAAGCGCCCAGCCCGAAGCGGCGGAGGAAGACCAGCCAGGCGAAGCCCTCATGCTGGTAGCTTCGAAGCTCGGCATGCAGACCGGCCGGCACCTCCGGCTTCGGCCACTGGCTACGCTGCCCGAGCTGTCCGATCAGCTTCAAGAGGTGCTCGTTCAGTTCGACCTCCAGCCGGACGCGGACCGCTTCTTCCTCGGCACGCTGCGCTTCCGCTTCCTCCGAATCGCCGTCTGCACCTTCGTTCAGCAGGTGCAGCTGCAACACATCCTGGAAGGACAAGCCACGCGACTTGTCCATCCCGGCCATGGCCCGCTGAATCTGCGCCAGCAGCGCAGGGTCCAGCGGAATCCACTTGCCGCGGAACTGGACGAGGCGTTCCCCGCGCGCTACGAGGTCGGCGAACTCCGCCTCGGTCAGGTCGGCGTCGCCGATGGAGATGCGCCAGTCGAAATCAACGAGCGCATCCAGGCCGAACAGCGACTGCCCGCGGCTGCCCTCAGCCGTGCCGGAGCTGATCTTCGCGCGCAGGCGCGGCTTCCTGCGGCTGGCGGCTTCCCACCACGCCGGCAGCAGCACCTGCCAGCCCGCCTCCAGCAGAGCGCGGCTGTCGGCCGTAAGGAACCGCCACGCGACCTCGTCGCCGAGCGGCTCTGCCAGCACATCGGCGCCGCGCCCGATGTGCTCCGGAAGGCTGTCACGCAGCCGTGACAGCCACCCGCCCGCGCGCTCGTGGACATGCGCTGTCCACGCTGCGGGCCAAGTGCCCTGCGGCTCGCCGTCCCCGGTGAGCCGCAGCGGCACAAGCGCGGACTCGTCGCGCTTGTCCTGGAGGAGCAGCTGGAGCCGCCAGTGCGGCAGCTCATCGTCAGGCTCAAGCAGCTGCAGCACCGGCCGGAACGGCGCGGTGTCTGCCTTCCAGCCGATGGACATCAGCCAGCTGTCCTCGTCCATACCGGCTGCGCTTCTCCCGCCTGCGCTGAACAGCAGCGGGAATTCACTGCGCAGATCACCGGCCTGCGCCTCGGTGCTGTAGTGCCGCTGGAAGACTGCCGCCGAGAAGGCGGCCTGCAGCCCTTCGGCGAACCCGCTGCGCTCCTGAAGACGATGCAGCGCGGCCGCATCGTCCCAGTCTGCCTCGGCGGCTTCCGCAAGCACTTGCTCCGTCCAGGCCCAGCGGAGCTGGCCTTCACGGTAGGCTGCGAAGCTCGGGGCATACTGACGGGCCTCCAGCATTCCGGCCAGCAGCGGGGCCAGCCGGGTCAGCAGCTGGGCATCGCCCTGCCAGCTCCAGCCGACATGCCGGAGCAGCCGCAGGTCCGCAAAGAACGGCAGGACCTGCTCGGCAGGCAGCACCACCAGCTCGACCTCATCGGCCTTCGAGGTGCTGAGCTCCGTGCCGTAGAAGGATTCCTCGTGCCAGGCGAACAGCTTCTGCTTGAGCTGGACACCGGGCATATAATCATCCCGGTCATCCACACCATAGATCAGCGCATCGCCATACTGGGTAAGGGCGAGCTGGACGGTAATATTGCGCATCTTCATATTCATGGGATCAGTTTTCCTTTCCGCAGCTCCTCCTGTAGGGCGCGCAGGCGGCTGTGTCTATCTGTGAAGCCGTCCAGGAACACTTCCCAGCGTGCTTCGCGTTTCAGTTTTTTATACAGCTTGGCGAGCCGCTTCAGCAGCTTCACGGCCGCTTTGTAGCTGTGCCGGTTCTTCTCCAGCACGAAGCGCTCCACCGCCTGATGATAGAACGGCAGGAGCAGCTCCGGCGCATTCTTCTCAATCGGCTGCAGGTCGCTCACCCGGAAGTCGGAAGGCTGATGGCCGGAGGAGATCTGCATATCCATCCATTCCTGCCATTTGCCGTAGGCAAGTAGCTGGGCTTCATAGATCTCGCGGGACAGCGGCAGCATACCGGACAGCGTATCCCACATCTGCGGCTCCGCTTCGGGCAGGCGGCGCACCGCCTCATCCCAGTAGCCCGCATAATCCAGCAGATTGTACATTCGGCTGTTCAGCAGCGGGCCGAGCGCGGCCAGCCACAGGGCCAGGCGTCTCCACTGGCCGGCTTCGGCCAGCGGAGGCAGGAAGCTCATCAGCTCCTCCGGGTGCAGCCCGGGCCGTTCGGACGCTGTGTGCAGCTTCTCTATAGCCGCAGCATCCTCATGAAGCAGAGCGTACATCCGGCTCTCGGCCAGCAGCAGGGCGTGGCGGGGAGCAGCGGCGCTTAGCCCTTCTCCGGCTTGTTGCAGCTCCTTCAGCTCTTTGGTGTACAGCTCCGGTCCGCTTAGATTCGGGGTAATCCAGTTGATCCACAGCAGGCTGTAACAAGCAGAGAAATAAGGCTGTTCTCTGGCGCGGTCGCGGGCCTCCGTCAGCATCTCGCTCCGCAGATAGGCAATCGTATCGTAGACTCTCGGCCACTCCTCAGGGGCCTCTGCCAGCGGCAGCGCCCGCTGCATCAGGTCTGTAATATGCTTTTGCAGCTCGGAAATCGCAATAGAAGTGTAGTAGCCCACAGAATAACCAAGGGAGGAGAGGTTGGCCGAGAGCGGCTGTCCGCCAGGCCGGATCAGGCTCTCCAGCACACAGAGATGAGCATGGAGCTTGAACAGCATGGCGGCAGCGGGAGGCAGCTTGGGCTGGCCCCCTGTGATGGCGGCGAGCGCCCGGTCGGCATACTGCGGGTTGCGTACCGTATGGGCAAGCGGCTCCACCAGCAGCGCCATGTATTCACGCCACTGCTGCACCGTAGCCTCAGGAATCAGGGCGGCCAGCTTCTTCAGTTGTTCCCCGCGCCGTCCCGGAACAGCGGATGCCGGAGCAGAATGAAGCTTGGGCTGGTCAATCAGCGCCTTGGCGTTCGCGATGGAATGCACAGGCCGCTCCTGTTCCTCGGCGTATTGCATCAGCACAGCCGCCATATGCTTGCACATCCCGGATACAGGGCAATCGCAATGGCTCTCCTGCAGATCGTCCAGGTCAATGGAGACCGCATAATCCTCCCGCCCTTCGACCAGCGCCATGATTCTGTACGGCGTGACCATTCTGAAGGCCTGCACGCGCTGCTGCTTATAATATTGAAATCCCCGTTTCAGGGTCAGATCATCGAAAGAATGGGCAACCTCCGAGATGAGCTTATCCCACCCGGCAGCATCCATGATATAGTTTGACTGCATCGCTATCGTTCTCCTGTAGCAGATTGGGTGAATCCATCGTTCCATTATATCATTATTGTATAGCGTATCCCGGAAAAGTCTGAAATCCTGGCAGGTATGATATGCCCCATATTGAAAAATTAGGGGAACATGCTAATCTGAAATCTAAACCTATGAGCAACCGCTGGAAGGATGAAGCTTAAGCAATGCTGCGATTTAAAATGAAATACCTGCTGCACAACAAACAGAACCGTCTAATCCTGATGCTGACAGCCGGGGTATCCCTTCTGATTACTATGATTGGTCTATTCTCCTATAGAGAGTACCGTAATGCACTGGACACCGAGCTGAATACACCGAATATTGAACTGCTGCAGATTAATGTAGATGTTACGAACCGGGCCTTCCGGGAATCCGACAACAAGGCAGTGGATCTGTCCTTCCATCCCGCTGTACTGAGCTATATCGATGCGTCTGAGGCGGATAACCGAGGCAGAGCCGCAACGGCGCAGGAATACCTTAAGGCGCTGGCGACAGAGCCGGATGTACACGCGATCAGCGTGGTCAAATTCAAGGACCGGTCTGTGCTCTCCAGCCGCTACGGCTATGTTCCATCCTGGGGGGAGGCGCCTGAGCATGAGTGGGAGTCCTGGATCGGGGGAATGAAGGAGAAGCCGCTTTTGATCAAAAGAAGGCTGTATACCGGCCCCGGCTCCCGCCCCGGTGATACTGAGCTGTTATCGCTCGCCCGGCCGGTGGTGGTGAACGGCGAAGTGGCCGGTGCCGTGCTGATTGATCTGGATTACGATACGCTGTTCTCCAAAATGTACACCCATCTCTCCAGCTACCAGCTCGTCTATAACCTGGAAGGAGAGCTGATCTACCCCAAGCTGAATCTTCCGTTCCCGCAGGCGGAGCTGGGAAAGGTGCTGGAGGACATCGATGTCAGTCCCTTTGCCCATGTCACCATCGGAGGCCAAGCCTACATGGCGAATCAGACCTTCTCCAATGTGACCGGCTGGCGCCTGCTCTCGCTCGTACCCATGGAGCAGCTGCTCAAAAATGTGAAGATTGCGCGGAATATGATGCTGATGCTGTCACTGATCTCCATCGCCGTAGGTCTCGCTGCCATGTATTATTACAATTTTGCAGCCTTCCGGCCGCTCAAACGGATTAACAAGCTGCTGCTTCCTGAGCAGAAGGCAGCCGGGCAGGGCGGACTGTACGATCTGGAGCCGGTCATCGGCAAGCTGGTCGGTGATTTCCGCAGTAAATCGCTGGTGGCGGACTGGAGTCTCCCGGAGCTGCGCTCCAAATTCCTGCAGGACCTGATCACGCGGAGTATCGGCACACAGGAGACACAGACCCGGTTTGAGCACTACTTTACCGGCTGGAAGGAAGGTCCGTTCGAGCTGCTGGTCTTATCCATAGACCGGCATACCGAGTGGTCCGCGGGCTTTAAGGAAGAGGATCAAATGCTGCTCAAATACGCGATGATTAATATGGCCTATGAAATCTGCGAAGCTTCCTGGCGGACCGTGGTCGCTGCACCGCAGCAGGACAGTCTCGTCATCCTGTTACAGGCGGCAGGCGGAGAGGAGCAGGAGCTGTATGCAGATGCCCGGCGGCTGGCGGCTGCCATGCTCGATGTGCTGAAGATTCCGGTGTCCGTTGGCATCGGTGAACAAGCGGGCTCAATTACCCATATCGCCCAGTCCTACTTAGAGGCGCAGACTGCGCTCTCCTACCGGTTATATGAAGGGTATTCCCATGTACGGGTCTATTCCCGCGCAGAGAACAAATATGAAGAGAGCAGCGGGGCGGCAGATGAGCTATGGAAGCAGGAAATGCTGAACGCCCTGAGAGTATCCGATGCCGCCGCTGCACAGGATTGGATCCGCAGAGGGATTGCCGAGACCCGCAAGCGGGGAATTCAGCCGCAAAAAGTATTCCGCTCGCTAAGTGACCTGCTGGAGGAGATTCTGCATATGGCGGCTGCCGGGGGATACCCGGTGCCTGCGGAGCTGGCTGACTACACCTGGCATCAGGTGACAACGATGGAGCTTAATGAGATTGAGCAGATGCTGTGCAGCATAGCGGTTCAGCTATCGGACGCCTTCGGGGCGCACCGGCAATCGAAGGAGTTCCTGCTGGTTCAGAATCTTATAGAGTATATGAAGGAGAATCTGCAATTCAATATCGGGCTGTCTGATATCGCCTCCCATGTGAACATGGGGGTATCCTCGGTGAGCACCATCTTCAAGGAAGAGACCGGAACTACCGTCTATGACTATCTGACCAACTTGAGAATCAATAGAGCCTGCGAGCTGCTGCAGGACAGCAGTCTGAGAATTGCCGAGATTGCCCAGCAGGTGGGTTATCAGAATGAGAACAGCTTCATCCGGGTCTTCCGCAAGATTAAATCGACCACACCCGGCAAGTTCAGGGAGAGCAGCAAATCTTCCAAGGAGTATGCAGATCGGCCAAAACCGCGCCATTCCGGCGTTTCTGAGGATTCGGAATAAGATTATGCGATTGAAGGCATACCCCCGGTTGCGATAAAGTTCTATTTGAGAAAACTTTCACATCCTCCATGGCAGGCTGCTGATACTCAAATAAAACGGGGGTGAGGGCACGGGCGCAAGGCTAGGCATCAAGCATCTGGAGGCTGCCCGATTACTTCTAATTAGAGAAGAGGGATGGACTTGAAACGTACAACTCGAATAGGACTCTGGACAGCAGCTGTAGCGGCAGTGGTCCTGCTGGTGCTTAGAATCGGCAATCCGGCGGGCGGCGGCCCGGGCCAGGAGACGGTGGGCACCGGTTATCCCGGACGGCCAATCACACTGCTTGTGCCCTACGCCGCAGGAGGAGGAACGGACGCCACCGCGCGAGCGCTCGCCACCGCGACAGAGAAGGTGCTGGGCCAGCCGGTAATTGTGGTTAACCGCACCGGCGGCGGTGGCTCCGTAGGACTGATGGAAGGCGCGAATGCCAAGGGAGACGGCTATACCGTGACTTTTTTGCCGGCCGAGCTGACCATTCTTCCACATCTGGGATTATTGCCGATTACCTATGAGAGATTCAAACCGATCGCTCAGACGAATTTTGATCCTTCCGCCATCACCGTAAGACAGGACGCGCCATGGCAGGACGTCAATGAATTTCTCGACTTTGCGAAAGCGCATCCAGAGGAATTGAAAATGGGAAACGCAGGAACGGGGAGTATTTGGCACTTGGCCGCCGTAACGTTGGAACGGGAGACCGGTGTGAAGTTCGCGCATATTCCCTTTGAAGGTGCAGGGCCGGCCGTCTCCGCCTTAATGGACGGATTCGTGGATGCGGTACCGGTCAGTCCCGCCGAGGTGAAGAAGTATGTGGATGAAGGGAAGCTGCGGATATTGGCAGTCAATGCCGATAAGCGCTCAGAGGCGCTGCCGGATGTGCCGACCCTGGAAGAGCAGACCGGAATTCATGTGAACTTCACAGGAACATGGAGAGGACTGGCTGTACCGAAGGATACGCCGGATGCGATTGCGGAGGTATTGGCCGGGGCATTTATCAAAGGGACCGAAGACAGGGAATTCCGCGAATATATGAATTCGAACGGGCTGGGGCTGCTGGTGAAGGACGGCAAAGCCTTTGCGAAGCAGCTCAAGGAGAGCGATGATCTGTTCGCCGCCATGATTCCCGAGCTTGGACTAAGCCGCAAGTAGAACATACACACTCATCACGAGTAAGAAAGGGTAGGGTAATCATATGAAAATCAAAAAGACACTGGATCGGATTCCCGGCGGAATGATGCTCATTCCACTATTTCTGGGAGCGATCATTCACACTGCTTTTCCTGATGCGGGCGAATATTTCGGAGGGTTCACCAAAGGCCTGATGACCGGCACCGTGCCGATTCTGGCCGTGTGGTTCTTCTGTATGGGAGCCGCGATCGATGTCAGAGCTACCGGAACCGTACTGCGCAAATCCGGTACGCTGGTATTGACCAAGATCGCCGTAGCTTGGGTCGTAGCTATGATCGCGATCCAGTTCCTGCCTGAGGGCGGGGTGCAAACCGGCTTCTTCGCCGGACTGTCGGTCCTCGCCATCATCTCTGCTATGGATATGACCAACGGCGGGCTGTACGCTTCCATTATGCAGCAGTATGGGACCAAGGAAGAATCCGGTGCCTTCGTGCTGATGTCACTAGAATCCGGGCCGCTCGTAACCATGCTCATTCTGGGCAGCACCGGTGTGGCTGTATTTGAACCGCATCTCTTCGTTGGCGCTGTCCTGCCGTTCCTCGTCGGGTTCATCCTGGGGAACCTGGATCATGATCTGCGCGCCTACTTCGGCCGAGCTACTCAGACGCTCATTCCCTTCTTCGGCTTCGCTCTGGGGAGCTCGATCGATCTTGGCGTTATCGTTGACACTGGCCTGCTCGGTATTCTGCTTGGTATTGTCGTTATCATTATTACCGGTATCCCGCTGATTCTGGCTGACAAGTTCATTGGCCGCGGCAACGGAACTGCCGGACTGGCCGCTTCCAGTACCGCAGGTGCTGCGGTCGCCAACCCTATGCTGGTAGCGAACATGAAGCCCGAATTCCTGCCGGCCGCCCAGTCCGCTACAGCGCTGGTAGCCGCATCCGTGATCGTTACATCCATTCTCGTCCCGGTCATCACAGCTTACTATTCCGACTACATGAAGAAGAAGAATCCCCCGGCAGCAGAGGGACCTGTAGCTGCTAAAGTTCAGAAGGCAGCGGGCTAAACAGCGGATAACAACGTATATAACACATAATAATTTGTGAGACTTAGGTTGATCAGAACCCCCGGACAGCGTTAGGGCTGCTCCGGGGGCTTTTTTTTAATCATCTGAATGAAGGAAGAGTAGATGGAGAAATCCTGCAAGAAGTGCAACAATGAAATCCATACAAGCGGTTGGTGAGTGGACCCGTTAGGGTGATTTTGTTCTTAGTTCAAGCAATCAAACGAATAAATACATAATATTGATTTTATAGAAAACACCCTTTTCCCGGGAGCTAACTTTGGCATATAAGTTCCTTACTCCGGGATGGCCCGGATCAGCTCAGTATAAGAGAGGCCGGGGAACTTAAAGGTTGTTACAGTACCGTCGCTAAGCGTGTGATAACCACTATATACACCTTTGTTGTAGCTAAAAGAATCCTGGAACAGATCGGAAATATACGCTGGCTGCACACCGCCGAATGTAGTAGCAGGATAACCTGGGATATCTGCCTCCGAAGCTTGCCATACGGCTGTGGCCGCTGTGCCTGCAATCTCAACCACTGTGGTTATTTCTCCATTGCTGTAGGCATAACGGGTGGCGTCCTTTGAGGCAAAGGCATACGAGTAGTAATGGGATTGATCACTTTGTACTCTTGTACCGGGTTTAAAAGCGTAGCGCACCGGCAACGAAATGGCCGCCAGGCGGGCCTGCTTAAGATCTGCTGAATGGATGGCCTGGGCATCAGGAGTGAAATTCTTGGATTGAATGAAGATGATCTCCCTTATCTTTTCATAGTACACACTGTATCCAAATGCTTCACTGACAAACTTTGCGGGAACCATGATTCGTCCGTTGTAATTATTGGCTTCACTGTCCATCTGTACAGGCTGGCCATTCTTATAAGCATTAGACTGTCCCTGAGTCATTTCAAAGAGGTCGTTGGAGGAATTCGTGATTGTTACCATATGGCGGGTAGCGTCCCATGAATATTGGAGCCCCAGGGAAGCAAGCGTGCGGATGGGAATCATCGTTCGGCCAGACTGTATAAAAGGACTGCTATCAGCAGAGATAAAAGCACCATTGATGTTAACCTGTATAGGTCTTGTGGTTGACCGGGCCGGGCTGGAAGCAGGGGCTGCCAGAATAACGTTGGGAAGCATAAGCATGAACAGCATAATGCAACAGGCAGGAAGCCACCTTTTTAATGAAGACATAGACCAATCATTCCCTTCCAGTTATTTGTATATATTGATTATAGCGTGAGAATTGAGAGGTTAACAATCCGTTACCCTGGCCCGGAAAAAAGCCCTCCAGATGCCTTTATGGCTGGTAGAGGGCTTATAGGGAATGTTGCATTTTATTTCTTTACCACAGGAATCCATACCTCGCAAATACATTCATCGTGCTCATCATTCGTCCAGAAGTATTTCTCAATGCACGGACCTTCTACTTGTTCAAAGCCTGACGACGGGAACCATTCCGCATAGATCCGCCGCCACACATTCTTAATGTCTGACCCCAGCTCCGGGTCATTTGGCACTTTATCCAGGCAATCGAATACAGCATACGTCTGGCCGGGTATAGTCAGGTTAACCAGCTCTTCTGATACCTTCTGACCTTCCGGCAGCTCGGTTCCCATCAGATAGCGTTTCGTCCCATCCTCACGGAAGTCATAGTAATAACCGAACAGCAGCGAACCGGAAGGCCTTCCGGCACATTCGTTAATAAGGTCATGCGTACCATCGTTCCAGATTTTCTCAACGAATGCAGGGATTTCACTATAAGCATCCTGGTGGATAATAACCTCCTTACCCATGACGCGGTAGCCCTTCTCTTCAACCATCCTGTAATTCATTTCGCTTTCCCCTTTGATCTGAATTTGAAAGGAGATGCGGGGGAACGATTTGAGCTTCACGTTCTTTTTCTTCGCCATATTGGGGGTCACCCCATGCACCCGCTGAAACGCTCGGGCGAAGGCCTCAGGCGTCTCGTACCCGTACTTCAGCGCAATGTCGATCACCTTGCCGTCCGTCCCTGCCAGTTCTTCCGCCGCCAGTGTAAGCCTCCGGTTACGTACATATTCGGTAACAGTGAACCCTGTCAAGGCATGGAACATCCGCTGAAAATGGTACTTCGAGGTCATCGCCACTCCGGCAATATCCTCGACGCCGATGGCGTTATGCAGATTCTGCTCTACGTAATCAATCGCCTGTTGGAGCAGCCGTATCGTCTCCATCTCCGCACCTCCCTTTCAATATTCATTGTAGAGAAGCGGGCAGGGCGGGGCCTGACCGGGAATGCTCTGAGTTGTCCGGACTTTTTATCATATACTCCATTCGATGCGTTTCCTGAAATCCAAGGCTGTTATACAAATGTATGGCTTCATTCCCAACGACGCAGGATAGGATAACGCTGGTGTAGCCGCGACGGTGGATCTCGTTGCATAAGTACTTCATGAAGGTTCGTCCGATTCCGCGTCCCTGAAGGTCAGAACGTACACTTACACTGCTGATTTCATTCCCGTGGATGTGGCTGTAAGCCGCAATTTCCCCGTCAAGCTCATAGACCAGCCGGTCCTGTGCATCTGCTGCCCAGGCTGTTCGTCTGCCTTCATTAGGCTCTGCAACCACAGAATCGGGGAAGCATCCGACGCGTACCCGCATTTCATGAAAAGCAGTAGCATACAGCGAATGGGCGTCAACAAAGTCTTCATCTCTATACAACCTTGCTGAAGCCGTTTCCTGAGGAAAAGAACCTCCGGTTCGTTCCATATAAATAAGAGAATAGTATGGGGTATAGCCAAGGCTGCGGGCGAACGCAAGGGAAGGGGATACCCCGGACCGGACGGAAGTACTGATCTTACGGGTTCCGCCTGCCTGTAGTTGAGCTTCTGCCACCTGCATCAAAGCCCTGCCAATGCCTTGCCGGCGATACTGCGGGGCGACGAATACATTTAAATGAGACTGGGGTGCAGACGCTTCCAGTTGGACTAATGCAATAAGCGTCTCTTGCACATAAGCGGCAATAAACACTTCCGGCTCCTCTTCCAGCACCTGCAGGAGGTCATGACCGGTGTCCGCGTCCAGGCTTAATAGTTTTGTGGCGGTGAGAGAATCCTTCTCGCGCAGGCGTTCGCAGCGGATGTCTGATAGTTTCATTGGGTTCTTAGTCCTCCGAATAAAGATTGTAGTTGGATACACCACTTAGAAGCCCTAATTATAATCCAAGTAGTCAATACTAGCATTAAAATAGCTACTGGTTTTCCACTTCTGCTTGGCGAGAAAAACCCTCTGCTTCACTGTCGTAATCTTGCTCTCCTATTGCAATAGGCTGCATATGTCAAAACGAATCGTTTATACTGGCGGTAAGAGGTGATGGGGATGGACCCGCAATTGTTCGAGCGTATCTATGAAACGGTGGTGCGGCGCGAGCCGACCTATGACGGGATCTACTATACGGCGGTGCTGACGACCCATATTGTCTGCCGTCCGTCCTGCCGGGCGAGAACGCCGAAGGCAGCAAATGTTGTATTCTATGGCTCCTTGCAGGAGGCTGTTTCGGCAGGCTTCCGTCCCTGCAAAAGATGCCGTCCCGAGGAAGGCGGCACCCTCCGGCCTGATGCGGTACTAGCGGCGCAGGCGGATGCCATAATGGACGGAAGGTTCGGCAGCAAGCTGACTCTGAAGTCGATGGCTGAAGAGCTGAAGGTCAGCCCGTTCCACCTGCAGCGCACCTATAAGCGGGTAACCGGCCAGTCACCTGCTGCCAGATTGGATGCGCTGCGCACGGAAGAAGCCCGCAGGCTGCTGACGGAGACAGCGGCGGAGATGGGTGAAATCGGCCGGGCTGTGGGGTTCCGTACGCCCTCTCATTTTGCCGCCTGGTTCGTGAAGAAGACGGGGCTGTCCCCTACAGAGTACCGTAGCAAGCATCAAGAAGGAGGAGATTCGCATGAAGCCAAGCCGGAATAACAGCCGGAGTACAGATACTATAACGATTTATCATCATACCCTGAACCTCGGGAAAGGGGAGTGGACCCTGTGGGCCAGTGATAAAGGCCTGGTCCGCGTATCCTTCCCGCAGGACGAAGGGCAATTACCCGCCTCCTGGTTGAAAATGTACGCGCCTGCCTATGAGTTCTTGGAGGATGCCGGGAGATTTGAGCAGGTTGGGGTGATCACGCTGCTGGAGCGGTATTTTGCCGGAGAGCCGGTAGATTTCAGCAGTGTGGAGCTGGATCTGTGGGGCACCCCGTTTCAGCAAGAGGTGTGGCGGGGGCTGCTTACCATCCCGCATGGGGAGACGGCCAGCTACAAGCAATTGGCTGAGCGGATCGGCAGACCGCTGGCGGTTCGTGCTGTCGGTGCGGCCAACGGGCAGAATCCGGTGCCTGTCATTGTACCTTGCCACCGGGTCATCGGCGCGAACGGCACCTTAACCGGCTTCCGGGGCGGACTCCAGATGAAGCAGGAGCTGCTCCAGCTGGAAGGGATTCTGAATGTGAAGGCGGCGGGTCATGAACGATTTGCTTTTTGAGCTGCCGCTGCCGGAGGATTTCGACCTGAAGGCTTGTCTGGAGTACATGAACCGCTCGCCGCTGGAATGCCTGTTCCGCACGGATGAAGCAGGCGTCAGCCGGATGTTCAGGATAGAGGGTGGCCCGCTGCTGGTGCGGCTCAGTGTGTCCGAGAATCACAAGCTGAGTGTAACCCGGCTGCATGGGGCGATTCCCGGTGCGCTGGAGCAGGAGCAGTTGGCCCGCTACATTGTGGAGTGGTTTGATCTGGATCGTGATCTTGCCCCGTTCTACAGGCTGGCGGCAGCGGCCCCGCTGCTCGGGCCGCTGGCCAGCGAGCACCGGGGCCTGCGGATCATCGGCATCCCGGATCTGTTTGAGGCGCTATGCTGGGCGATTCTGGGCCAGCAGGTGAATCTGGCTTTTGCCTACAGGCTGAAGCAGCGCCTGACCGCAGAATACGGCGAAGCGCTGGAATGGGAAGGGCAGGCCTACTACCGTTTCCCTGGCCCTGAGGTGTTCACAGGGGTGCAGGTAGAGGAATTATGCGCCTTGCAGCTAACCCGCAGCAAAGCACAGACAGTGCTCACCGTAGCCTCGCTGATCACAAGCGGGGAGCTAAGCCGGGAGGAGCTGCTGGCGCTACCGTCCCCGGCTGCCGCCGAGCAGCGGCTGTTGCAGATCCGCGGGATCGGCCCGTGGACCTCGCAATATGTCCGTATGCGCTGCCTGCGCGATGCGTCCTCGTTCCCTGTAGGCGATGTCGGCCTGCAAAATGTAATCAAGTTCCTCACCGCCATGGACCGCAAGCCGACACCGGCGGAGCTGCTGGAGCTGGCCCGGCCGTGGCAAGGCTGGGAAGCCTACGCCACCTTTTACTTGTGGCGGGCGTTATATTAGAACAAAGCCCTGTCTCGCCGGTTGTTTCGGGAGACAGGGCTTTTTGGATGACATTGTAGAGTGAAGTGGTGCCGAACGTAGCTGAAGGATCGCCGGGAGGAGCAAGAGTAGGTGCTTGGTTCCACTGGTCAAAGGCCGAATGTATGCGGAAAATCGAATACAATTCGAGTTGGGACGGCACATGGACCAAATGTAAGCGGAAAACCGAACACATTTGCAGCCGTGGGGCGCTCGCCCTCCCACTCTCCACCCCATTCCTACTTCCTATTATCCATAAAAATCTGGAAACATACGCCGAACTTATCGGTCACCATGCCGTAAGCGGGACTGTAGTAGGCTGGGGCCAGCTCGATATCGACAGTTCCGCCTGCCTTCAGTGAGTTAAATAGCTGCTGTGCTTCCGCCTCGGTCTCCACCGTGAGACAGATGTTGATGTTGTTGCCCCGGCTGCGCGGCATACCCGGCTCATAATCCGCCACAAAAAACTTCGTCTCTCCCGCCAGCAGCACCGCATGGGCAATCTGCGCCTTCTCCTGCTCCGTCATCGGGGCGTCCGGGTTCTGCGGGCCTTCGCCCATCGTTTGCTTGAACAGCACCACAGCACCAAGCGCTTCCTGATAAAAGGCTATCGCCTCCCCAGCAGATCCGTCCACCAGAATATAAGGGTTCATTTGCAGTTTCATGTCTTGTTCGCTCCTTGGAAGGTATATTTGCCTGTACTAACCGGCTATGGTTATAGTGTAGACTATAATAGTGACAGCTCTTGTCATAGTTAAAATAATAAATGGAGTGAACCCTGTGTCGAAATCCAAAAGGCTGCTGGACCTCATGATGACCGTCAACCGCAAGCGTAAATTCACCGTCAGGGAGCTGGCTGACGAATTCCAAGTTTCTTCACGCACAATCCTCAGGGATTTGCAGGAGCTGGGGGAGCTGGGCGTACCGCTCTATTCCGAAGTGGGGCCGCATGGAGGGTATCAGGTGCTGAGCGAGAGAATCCTGCCGCCGATTGCGTTCACGGAGGAAGAGGCGGTGGCGATATTTTTTGCCAGCCATGCCCTGCGCCATTATAAATATCTTCCCTTCAAGGAAGAATCCTTATCCGCCTTGTACAAATTCTATAATTACATGTCTGGCGATGTCCGTGACCGGATTGATGAGATGAAGAACAGAATTGATTTCCTGACCCCGTCGCGGCAGGCGGAATTCCCTTATCTTCCCCAACTGCTGGACGCGGCTACCGGGCAAAAAGTGCTGCTGATCGATTACCAATCGAAGGGCCGGCGGCAGCAAAGGTGGATTCAGCCCGTCGGCATCTATGCCAGTAACGGCCTGTGGTATTGTCCGGCGTATTGCTTCCTGCGGGGCGGCATCCGTACTTTCCGCTGCGACCGGATTCAGTCTGCCGGGTATGATGAAGCGGGACCGGCCGCGCTTGATCTGCGTCATATCCACTTGGACAATACGGAGCATTACGGCAGCCCGCCGCAGGAGCAGGCCGAACAAAGCCTTATCCGGCTGTACGTGGAGCTGGGGAATGAAGGGGTCCAGTCCTGCGAAGGGGAGGTATGGTCCCCGCAGCTGCTGCATATCCGTGCAGACGGCACAGGCTGGCTGGAGGGAGAGATTCCGGGAAGCGATCTGGGCTTCTTCGCGCGGTTTGTGATTAGCCTGTGCAGCGAGGCAACGGTGCTGGAGCCGCCGGAGCTGGTGGCTGAGGTGAAGCGGACGCTTGCGGATATACTGGAGAAGTATAGCTGATCCAAAATCTATATTGATTGAACTTGAAGCATAAATTAAGGGAGGAGTGGCGGAAGGGGATTTTGGAACTGGAGGAGCGTTAGCGTCCGCCTTTGTCTGCGGATTTCCACCGCGAACAGCGGTATGAAAATTCAAGAAATCTGCAGACAACAGCGGCTGGAAGTCCAAATATTCTCTGGAGCCACGCCTCTCCCAAAATAATAAAATTAGTAGTTCAATCCATATGGCCCAGCCATATCCCCGCCAATCTGCGGATGCCCTCATCGATCAGCTCCTCGGCGATCCCGCCGAAGCCCAGGATGAATTCCGGTTCATCGTAGTCCGGCTTGGCCCACCAGGTATAGGACATGGGGGTAACGCGAATGCCCTCGGCTTCCGCTACTGCAGCGAGCTCCCTGGCGCTGGTGCTACTGCTAACTCTGTTGCCAACTTCTGAGGGCGGCTTAAAGGTCAGCAGCAGATGAAATCCGGCATCCGTTCCGCTGAGCACTGCGGCATCGCCGAAATGCTGCCTGACCGAACGCATCAGCAGGTCATGCTTACGCTGGTAGAGCAGGCGCATCCGGCGCAGGTGCTTCTCGAAATGACCCCGCTCCATGAAATAATGCAGCGCAATCTGATGAAGCCGTGAGGCCGAATGCTCCAGGTACAGCTCGCTTCTCAGGCTGTGATAGTCTGGCAGCAGCTCCTCCGGCAGCACCATATAGTGAATACACAACGCAGGGGTTACCGACTGGGCGAAGCTGCACATATAGATCACCGGACTGCCCTCAGCAAGCCCTTGCAGCGCGGGGATCGGCCGCCCGTGATAGCGGAATTCCCCGTCATAATCGTCCTCGATGATATATCCGCCTGTGGACCGGGCCCACTCCAGCAATGCGAGGCGTTTGGTGATTGGCATGGTCATCCCCCGGGGAAACTGGTGGGACGGCGAAATGTACACAGCATCTGCCCCGCTGCTGTACAGCTTGTCTATCTGCAATCCATCCTCCTCCAGCGGAATGGGCAGAATGCTATATCCGCTGCGCCGGAATGCCGCAGGCAGCAGGTGGTACCCCGGATCTTCGATACCCAGCCCGCTCACCCGTCCTTTCAGCAGCAGACACAGCAAAGAACACAGCGTATACTGGTCGCCGCCGACTACAATCTGCTTCTCCGTGCAGCGCAGCCCGCGGAATTGCCGCAGATGGGCGGCGATGCTCTCGCGGAGGGCCGGCTCCCCCTGGGGATCGCCGTACTGGAGCAGGTCTGGATTCGCGAGCTGCTCCTGGTAGAGGCTGCGCCATATTTTGTGCGGGAACAGGGAGAAATCATTGCGCGACATATGGAAATCATACGCGTAGTGCCGTGAATCACGGGGCGTGATCGGGCGGGGTGCCGGACTGGGCCGTTCCCCGGCGGCAGCAGGGCTGCCTTCCCGGTGAACGGGCAGAATATAGTAGCCGCTGCGCGGCTTGCTGGCGATGAAGCCCTCTGCCAGAAGCTGCTGGTATGCAAGCTCCACCGGAGTGGCGCTGATTCCGCATAACGCCGCCAGGCGGCGGATAGAGGGCAGGCGCGTCCCGCTCTGGAGGGTGCCGCCCAGGATTGCTTTTGCCAGATAATTATAGAGCTGTATGTAGTACGGGACCTCGCTGTGTTCATTCAGATCAGGGACAAGCAGCATCCTTCACCTTCAATCTGTCCTTTGAAATTAGACGTTTTTGTATATTTTATAGTATGCAGCTCTGCATTACCATAAGAGCTATAACAACAGGTGGGAGATGACGGAAATGAACAGGCATTCAGAACTTGTAACAGGGGATAAGGTGTATCTGCGCCCGCTTAACGGGGAAGATGCCGAAATGTATTACCATATGTTCTACGGCACGGAAGTCCGCAGGCTTACAGGAACGAAGAAGCATATTACCAAAGAGCAGATTGAGAATTATATCGCCCATAAATCAGGGGATGACAGTACGGTGCTGCTGCTGATTGCGCTGAAGGAGAACGATGAGGTTATCGGCGACATCGCCATTCAGGACATCGATGGGGATAACCGGAATGCCAATCTGCGGATCGCCATCGGGGACGAGCGGCATCAGGGTCAAGGGTACGGGCGTGAAGCGCTGCTGCTTATGCTGGATTATGGCTTCGGCATTCTGAATCTGCACAGGATTGAGCTGGAGGTCTACAGTTATAATGCCCGTGCTGCGCATGTATATGAGTCCATCGGGTTCGTGCAGGAGGGGGTGCGGCGTCAGACGCTGTTTTATAACCATGAGTATCATGATGTGATAATGATGGGCATGCTGGAGAGTGAATACCGGGAGCGTTATTTGAAGTAGAGCAGGAAGGTCAAATAAGGTCAAATCCTTAATAATGTTAAAATTTATTATAAAAAAAGAGCCGAAACGCCGGATTTTCCCGGATTTTCGGCTTATACCGGTTTTGTTTTCTCCGGAGGTGCAGGCTATAATAAAGCCATAGGTCAGACAAAGTCAAAGTCTTAGCAAGACCGAATTCAAAAAATCAAAAATCAAAAGTCAAATGAGAGGAGAATGAAAGATGTTTGATTTGGTTCCTTTTGGTAAACGCAGAGATGATGCTTTTGGTGTGCTGGCGAAGTCGCTGAACGAAATGTTTAATGATGATTTCTTCGCACCGCTGACAAGTAACGCGCTGTCTTTCCGGACCGACATCCGGGAGAGTGAAGGGGCATATCTGATCGAGGCTGAGCTTCCGGGCTTCCGCAAAGAAGAAATCGACATTGATTATTCCAGCCCTTACTTGACGATCAAGGCGGTTCGTACAGAAGAGAGCAATGAGGAGAACAAGGACCATCAGATGGTGCGCCGCGAACGGCGGTATGGTGAATATGTACGCCGGTTCTACGTGCAGGATATTGCAGAGGAAGACATTCGTGCTTCCCTGAAAGACGGTGTGCTGAGCCTGGAGGTGCCGAAACGGCAGAAGTCCCAGGGCAAACGGATCGAAATTCAGGATGGCGGAAACGATAATTCAGACCGGAAAGAGCTTCAGTAAGCGGAAGGACAGCCTTATGAGGAAGATGGACATCCAAGTCCGGCTGAAGCTGCCGCTTCCGCAGGAACTCCGGGCTTAGCGGCTGTAGCCGCTGGCCTATCCGGTTCACCGGGCGGCAGCAGGATTTCACCGGGCTTTTCATATAGCACTTCATATTAGACGCATTGTAGTGGGGGTTCCGGCTATAATGCGTCTTTTCCCGGAGGAAGGCAGAAGGTTCCCATTACACGAAAGGAGGAGGTTCCGGTGGCGGCAAATTATTATGAGCGTCTTGGGGTAGACAAGAAGGCCTCGAAGCAGGAGATCAAGAAGGCCTACCAGAAGCTGGCCAAAAAATGGCATCCCGATGTCAACAAGGCCCCGGAGGCAGAGGCGAAATTCAAGGAAGCAGCCGAGGCATATGAGGTGCTGGGCGATGAAGAGAAGCGCAAAATCTATGATGAGGAGCTCCGCTATGGAGCCGCAGCAGGCTCGCGGGGTCAGCGCAGCCATGGATCAGCCTCCTCCGCTTCATGGGAATCGCCGTTTGGCGCGGGCTGGAGCAGCGGAGCCGCTTCTTCCGGCGGTATACCGGAAGAGGATCTGTTCGGGATGTTCTTCGGCAGCCGGGGCGCGGCTGACCGTACCGGCTTCTTCTCGGGCAGCAGTGGTGCCCGTCCAGGCGGAAGCCCGTGGGGGGATGAGTTCAGTACGATGCAGGCCCAGCTTGAGATTACGCTGGAGCAGGCCTACAAAGGCGGCAATATCAGCGTTCAGGCGGCAGGCAAAGACCTGAACGTACAGATTCCGGCACGCTCGGCGGAAGGGACGCTCATCCGGGTACCCGGCGGCGGAAGCGGAGCGGCGCAGGGCGGCGATCTGCTAATCTCGCTGCACCTCCTGCCGCATGAGATCTATGAGCCGGACGGCGGGGATCTGCTCGGCACGGTTGAGATCGCCCCTTGGCAGGCTGTGCTTGGCGGGGAAGCCAAGGTAGCACTGCCGGATGGCAGCAGCGTGAAGCTGAAGATCCCTGCCGGAATAGCAAGCGGCGGAACGCTGCGCCTCTCCGGCAAGGGGCTGAGACGTCCGGACGGAACGAATGGTGACATCCTGTTCCGGATGGAGATGGTCATTCCGTCTGATACATCGGAGGCAGAGAAGAAGCTGTACCGTCAGCTGGCGGAGTCCGGCAGCTTCCAAGCCGGTGCGAAACGGCGTACCACAGGCGGAGCGCAGCGGCGAAGAGCGGCAACACGGTAAAGAACATTTAAGTTCAGCATATATAACAGCCGGGCATCCGGTTGATTAACCTATACATTAGAAAGGCGATGATTTTATGGATTTCAATAAGCTTACCCAGAAGCTGCAGGAAGCGGTAGCAGAGGCGCAGTCGCTGGCGGCTTCCGGCGGGCATCAGGAGATTGACAATCTTCATCTGCTGAAAGCCTTACTTCAGCAGAATGAGGGCCTGCTGCCTCGGCTGCTGCAGAAGATGAATGTTCCCGCAGCCGAGCTGCTGCAGGGAACCGAGGCGCTGCTTCAGCGCAAACCCAGTGTAAGCGGGAGCGGAGCTGGCACCATGCGGCGCTATGCATCGCCCGCGCTGATTGCCATGCTGGAACAGGCGGAGCAGGAAGCGGCCAAGATGCAGGACGAATTCGTCGCGGTGGAGCACGCCGTCCTGGCGATGGTCTCGGATGCGAGCAGCGGGAACCGCGAGCTGCGCGGGCTGTTCACCAGCCGGGGCGTTACCCGGGAGAAGCTGCTTGGAGTGTTAGCGGAGATTCGCGGACACCAGCGGGTGACCAGCCGGGAGCCGGAGGCCACCTATGAGGTGCTGGAGAAGTACGGCCGCGATCTCGTGGCTGAGGTGCGGGCCGGCAAGATCGATCCGGTCATCGGTCGCGATGCCGAGATTCGCCGGGTGATCCGCATCCTCTCCCGCAAGACCAAGAATAACCCTGTCCTGATCGGGGAGCCGGGTGTCGGCAAGACGGCGATTGTCGAAGGGCTGGCCCACCGGATTGTCCGCCGGGATGTGCCGGAGGGACTGAAGGACAAGACAATTTTCTCGCTGGATATGAGTGCGCTGATTGCCGGTGCGAAATACCGGGGGGAATTCGAGGAGCGGCTGCAGGCGGTGCTGAAGGAGATCCGCGAGAGTGACGGACGGATTATTCTGTTCATTGACGAGCTGCATACGATTGTCGGTGCGGGCAAGACGGAGGGGGCTATGGATGCGGGCAACATGCTGAAGCCGATGCTGGCCCGGGGTGAGCTGCACTGTATCGGGGCGACCACGCTGGATGAGTACCGCAAATATATCGAGAAGGACCCGGCGCTCGAACGCCGCTTCCAGCAGGTGCTGGTCAGCGAGCCGGATGTCGAGGATACCATTTCGATTCTGCGCGGCTTGAAGGAACGCTTCGAGGTGCATCACGGAGTCAAAATCTATGACAGCGCTCTGGTAGCAGCCGGTGTGCTGTCTAACCGTTATATCACGGACCGTTTCCTGCCGGATAAGGCGATCGACCTGGTCGATGAAGCCTGCGCAATGATCCGCACGGAGATTGACTCCATGCCCGGTGAGATGGATGAGGTAACCCGCCGCCTGATGCAGATGGAGATTGAAGAAGCCGCGCTCAAAAAAGAAACCGACGACGCCAGCGCGCGCCGCTTGGAGAACCTCCAGCGGGAGCTGGCTGACCTCAAGGAGAAGCATCTGGGGATGACGGCCCGCTGGGAGAAGGAGAAATCGGCCATTCAGGGCATCCGCGACCTGAAGAAGCGGCTGGAGCAGGCCCGCAAGGATCTGGTCGATGCGCAGGAGATCTATGATCTCAACAAATCGGCTGAATTAAGCTATGGCATTATTCCTGATCTGGAGCGGCAGCTTAAGGCGGCAGAGGAAGCGGCGCAGCAGGACCAGGAGACCCGGCTGCTGCGTGAAGCCGTGACGGAGGAGGAGATCGCCGATATTGTCTCACGCTGGACGGGAGTTCCCGTAAGCAGGCTGGTGGAAGGCGAACGGGATAAGCTGTTGCGGCTGGAGGAGACGCTGCATGAGCGGGTAGTCGGGCAGGATGAGGCGGTCCGGCTGGTAGCCGATGCCGTTCTTCGGGCAAGAGCCGGCATCAAGGACCCGAACCGTCCGATCGGCTCGTTCCTGTTCCTAGGGCCGACCGGGGTCGGGAAGACGGAGCTGGCCAAAGCACTGGCGGTCTCGCTGTTCGACCGCGAGGACGGCATGATCCGTATCGATATGTCGGAGTACATGGAGAAGCACAGTGTCTCCCGTCTCGTAGGTGCTCCTCCCGGATATGTCGGCTATGAAGAAGGCGGCCAGCTGACGGAAGCGGTGCGCCGCCAGCCATATACCGTCGTGCTGCTGGATGAGGTGGAGAAGGCGCACCCGGATGTGTTCAACATCCTCCTGCAGCTGCTGGATGACGGGCGGCTGACCGACTCGCAGGGCCGGATGGTCGACTTCAAGAACACGATCATCATCATGACCTCCAATATTGGCTCACCGCATCTGATTCAGGGCACGGATGACAACGGCGAGCTGACTGAAGCGGTGAAGGACCGGGTCATGAAGGAGCTGAGCGGGCATTTCCGCCCGGAATTCCTCAACCGGGTAGATGATATTGTAATGTTCAAGCCGCTGACTATGAATGAGACGGAGCAGATTGTCGTGAAGCTGGTAGGCGGCCTACGCTTGCGCTTGGCTGAGCGGAACATCGGTCTGGTCCTCAGTGATCGGGCGGTCCGCTTCATTGCCGAGGAAGGCTTCGATTCCATATATGGGGCCAGACCGCTGAAGCGGTTCATCCAGCGCAGTCTGGAGACCCGGGTAGCGCGCGCGCTGATCGCCGGAGAAGCGGAGGAAGGCTCAGTGATGACAGTGGACGAAGCGGACGGCGAGCTGACTGTTGCAATAGCGAAATCAGAGTCTGTGAAGCCAGTAGGATCGATGTGAAATGTAATGGGCCCCGGCGTCACCTCTTAGTACAGTGTCAGATTTAAAAGGGTGGATAAGCTTGTGAAACTCAGGGGTTCGTGTAATGAAACCCTATCATCCCAAAAAATCTAACGGACCGAAGAGACCTTATCCCCACGAGAACGCCACCTTTTGCAACGTAACGGACTCAGTGGACCTTATCGTCTTTCTGCGAGACGTTTTGGAGCTGAATTGCAGGGGATAAGGTCCTTGCGGTCCGCTAATCGCCTAAGTGACGACTTTCTTCCCGGATAAGAGCCCCTGTGTCCGTTACGCTAAGCCAAACGCCCCCAAATAACAACTCTCTATTGAAAAAAATATGTAATTTGAAGGGTAATTTATTCTACTCCACTATTTTAAATCTGATGAGGTACTAGGATAAATCTTATGTCAAATAAGGTTCGTTAGAAAGAGACAAAAGCATATCTTTGTAGATGATATAAATATGGACTGGAACTGCCGTTGGAAGCGGTGCGGGGCAAAGCGAACATGGGCCTTTGGCGCTTTTACAGACCTCCCGGCTAGGTCTTTGGTATGGTCCAACCAGCATCCGATTGAGACTATGCGACGATTTTTTGTAAATATGTGGTTGGAATGTTGTCATGGCGGGAGCTGCCGGGTAATAAAAATGATTAGAACTTTCGAATATGGCTGGATTTGCAGCAGAAGCCAAGGAAACGGAGGGAGAGATCATGGCGGCACAGACGGTATCCGGTATCAGCCCGGTACAGGCCACTACAGCTTACGGCAGCACACAGAGCGATGTCAGTTCTCTGGAGAAGCAGCGCAACCGGCTGCTGATGGAGCTGGACAAGGTGAATGCGGCGCAGGGCGGAGAGATGCAGACTCCTTATCGCCGGGAGCAGCTGCAGCGGCAAATACGGCAGCTGGAGGCCCATCTGGTGCAGAAAAGCGGGAGTACCGCTTCGGCTTCATTTGTACCTGCTCCCCCGCTTCAGGATCATACTCCGCCCTGGCGGACTGAGGGAAAGGGAGGCCTTAAGGGCATCGGTCTGACCGATCCCCGGACAGCGACGGTAGACGCAGAGGGCCATTTCGACGCGTTGATTTAGATAAGGGAGTAGTGAACCCAATCCTTCCCTTTGACCGCGTTCATGTTTTCAAAGAAGCTTTGAGCGCGTTTGTTGTTAGTAGAAGTAATCCAAGTCATGTTGGCATAGCCATGATTCTGTGAGTATTTTTGACATGCCAGGAATATTTGTGATTCCACTTCGGTATCTCTAAAGGGTTCTCTTACAAAGAGGTCGTTCATAACACTGATTTTATCTGCTTTCATAGTGCTGAATGTAAAGAATAGGGTAGCAAAGCCGACTAACTCTCCATTCTGCTCTGCCACGAACTGCACCCCCTGCTGCTGGTCAAAAAGGGTCTGGATTAAAGTGTTGATTTTATCGGCAGGAGGTTTAGGATTCTGATAAAAACCAACGATGTATTCATACATCAGCTCGGTCAGACTGTTTACATCCTAAGGCTCAGCGTTTCTAATTATCAATGGCATAGGTATGCTCCTTTTTCGCGAATAATGAATAATAATACAACTATTAGAATAATAATTCAATGCGCGATAGACATATCCGTACAAAAAAGGCCATCCATAAAGGATGACCTTATCCAAAATCTAAAAGATTCTCACTATATTGTTAGAAACGGCCGGATAGTGTTCGAATATTTGCAGATCATGGAATGGGAGCGGAATTAATCCGCTGTGATGAGCCTCATTTAGAAACCGTTCGTTATTTTCTGTACTGGAAAAAACCCCGTTCGGCCGATTGCTTAGCAAATTATCGCACCAGTAGCATTCATCGCCGGTGATTATATAGTTGGTATTAACCGATTCAAAGTAAACCACCGATGAACCAGGGCTATGCCCGCCGATCACCTTGAATCTGAACTGGTTGTCGTAAATATATTCGTTGTCTACGGTGACAACCGGGCCTTGAAGCAGCTTCTCCTTGATGGCCGGCGGGCACTGCTGTAGCGCAGTTTCATAGTCGGTTTTTGAAATAATGATTTCAGGCTTATCAAACAAGTCAAGATTCTCAATATGGTCAAAGTGACTATGCGTAATGATGACTGTATCTACGGAGCTTAGATTGCCAATGATGCCTCTTAACTCGTCTGCAACGTCTGTTAGTGTAATCCCCCATTGCTGTGCCACATTCTCATCGCGAAAGCCTGCATCGATACAGATTGTTTTATTATTATGCTTGGCAATATAAAATGACCACGCAATCTGGACTAATTCCTCCGAATGATGCATATCGCGGTATACGTTGCTTAAGCGAAATGAAGATTCACCAAATTTTACGGCGTAGAGTTCCATGGATTGGTTCAACCCCTTCTCGTGGCATCCGAGTTATACAATGTACGATTCAATATTTAATGAGTTTACCCCATTTCGCCGTGCCCGGTCTAGAGTGTCGATGGAAGCCTCGATAATGATGCGGATATCTGTGCTGGCTCCGAACGGTCCGACCAGACCTCCGATGTAACATCCCATGGGCCTCAAGCTGCGAACTCTCCGATCTTCAACGCATGAACACCCTTTCATAAGTTATTCCGTCCGGAACTTCTTATAGTAACCATAAACCTTACCCTAGCAGGAATGTCAATACCTAGGGTGCAGTCAGCATGAATGCTGGTCTTGCCTGATAGATTAGCTATTCCCAATGAATGACAAGCGGGCAGCGCCACGATAGGTCGGCGTTTGCCCGCTTGTTCATGTGCTATCCCCCGCCTGTATGAAGTTAAGAATCTCCGTCACAATATGTGAAATGGCATCCTCCCGCGGGAGGAGGATGCATTGACTGACTATTTCGATGTCCTCCTGAAATAGCTCGATGATCTGGAGCATGGCCTCCGGCTGTTTCTGGCGGACACCTGTCAGAAGGTCTGCGAATTCGCTGTCTGTGATAGCTGCTGGAGCATTTTTTGCTTCCATTTGTTAACCCCCTGTTGACTCATATGCAGCTGTGCCGCGACCTCAGCCTCTGTCATTTCCTGCAGATAAATCTTTTGCAGAATCACCTTTCCTTTGGCTGGAAGGGTATCTAATAGCTGTTCAACGGACAACCGGTTAATCATCTCCTCCGCTTCATCCCGCTGAGCCGGGCGGATATCCATGAAGGTACATTCATGCCGGCGGGTTCGCTTGCTGCGGTATTGTAAGCGCCAGCCGATTCGATAGATTTCCTGCCGGTAACGCTGTATCATTTGCTGTTCCATCACTGTTATGCCTCCTCTTCTATATATCCTTCTAATAATAGGGAATTATTAGGATGTATTTTACAACCAAAATACGAACTTATGTTCTGTTATTTTAGCATATTTGCCTGCGGACCTATAGTGATATATTTCCTGAAGCTTATTCGCAACAAAAGAAGAAGCTCCGATAAGGAGCTTCCTTCTCTCTTCTTATGACTTAGCCCTCCGCCTTATTCGCTCCAACTCACCAGCCGGGGCTTCGGGTCAAGGATAGACTGATACTGCTCCCTCCAGCCGTACTCGGCATCCGGGTCCAGCAGCATATAACGCAGATACTTCTCCAGCCGGAATTCCGGCTTCGACCAGCCAAGATGCTTCAGGCGCAGGTTGCTTAACTGATGGGGCAGCTCGAAGATATTCTCCGGCAGCCGCCCGCAGTGCTGCGGAAGATCATTCCAGGTATAGGTGAAGTCTTCCCGGTAACGGAGCAGGAACGGGCGGTAGCTCTGGTGGGCCTGCCAGTACATATCCTCGCGGTAACTTCCCTCATCCCAGAAGTCGTAGAGCCGGAAACAGAATAAGTCGCAATCTGCTGTCCGCAGCAGGGAGTCAACCTCCTCTGGAAAACAGGACTCGAACAGCTCATCCCCGTCCAGATTAAGAATCCACTCCGGACGGGTTGCAACCACCGCCTCCCACTGCTGCTTGCGCAGCTCTGATTCATTATGGAAGCGGGAGACAGGATTCTGTATCAGGTGGAGCGGAATCCCCTCAAGAGCCTCCCGGCAGATATCGGCTGTATCATCGGTGCTTGCGTCGTCGATAATGACGGCCTCATCAATATACTTGCGGTGCTCCTCAAGCACCTGGCGCAGGAATCTGGTGCCTTCGTTCTTGACGATCATCGTGAGGGTCAGCTTGGGCCGGCGGGAAGCAGGGACTGCCGGGATGACGGGGGACGCTGCAGAAGCGGATTGAGGCTTCTGCAGACTTGCTCCTCCGTCCCTGCCTGTGCTGGCTCCTTCTGCCGTCTCGCCTGCGTCAGCAGGCAGAGGCTCCTTGGACAAGCGCTGCCGGGCTTCGGCTTCGGTCCACAGCACATCCCACTGCGCTGCTGCCTCTTGTACTCTTTTGTCAGCAGGGGACGGAGCTATCTCTGCATGGCCCGGCAGATCAGCAGCGGCTGCTGTATCGCCGTCCTCCGGGACCGCTGCTTCAGTCCGGGCTCCGTATGCTTCATTGTCATCCCCGGTCCCGGGCACCCCTTCTGCTATAGGAGCAGCTTCCGCGCCCGAGGTGTGCCGGATGAACTCCGCGACCAGATCCAGATCACTGTCTCTGTAGAGGTGCAGCGCAGGGAAGTGGGTATCCACGAAGAGCGGAAGGCCGAGGGCCGCTGCACGGATGCAGAAATGACGGTCCTCTCCCCAGTAGGAGATGTTGTGTACCCGATCATAGCTGATCCCGGAGCTGAGGGCTGAGCTGCTGATCAGCGTGCAGGCGCCAAGTCCGCCAACCTCATAGATTCCAGGCTGCTGCATCTTCAGCAAAAAAGCATGGAAACGGCGCTGAATCTCCTCCGGCGAGAGCTGCTCCCCCGGATGAATCTCCCACTGGTTGTATTCGTCATGCATCCATACCTGCGGCTGCAGCAGTGTATTCGGCTGCCACTGTGTCCAGAAAATCTCGGAGATAATATCCTTGCCTGTACCGATCAGATGCAGCAGCGTATCCGGGTGCAGAATGAGGTCGGAATCAATCAGGAACAGGTAGTCATAGCCGAAGGCCTCCGCCCGCCGGATCATCAGATTCTTGAATCCGGCCACCTTCCAGACCAGATTGGAATGCCAGACATGAGTATGCTCATCTCGGATATAGTCATCATGGTAGCCGGAGGATTGCAGGAAGACGGATCTGCCGTTCCGGGCGAACTGCTGCAGCAGCTGGCTTGCGGCTTCATCCGGGTTATCGTCAATTAGATAGAAATCAAGATCGATATCCTTCAGGTTCAGACGCAGCAGAGAGTTCAGGAATTGCTCCAGGATCGCCGGTTTTTGATGGATCGGGCTGCCCAGCAGCACCCGGGTTCTATTCGGATTCATAGCAGCCACTCCAGAATAAGGTCAACATGATAGAACATCCCCTTGGATTCGCAAATAGTTGATATAAATTATATGTATTCGATATTTTTAGAGAAGTACCAGACTTTCCCCATTTCCCCGAAATAATCACCTGCATGTATAGAAGAGAGCCGTATTGCCGTTTGCCCTGAGCTATTGTACAATACCGCTAATATATATAATCCCCGGAAGAGGGCTGGCAGGAGTGAGAGGATGGACAAGCCAACGTTAAAAGTACAGCAATTGATCAATGTCCTCCTGGCGATGAATCCGCGCGCTGAGGTGTTCCTGCATATGGAGGGCGGAGAGCTTAGGCCGCTCGTGGACGAGGATATCGAGGAGATTTATGCGCCGCTGCATGCTGCCAAGACGGCCGTCTATATCGGTGTACCGGCAGACACTGCAGCCCGTGTAGAGGAGGAGGCGCCATGAAGCAGGCTCTGATCCGTCTGGAGCAGGGACCGGAGGTTCGGCTGGAGCTGTTCGATCAGGAAGCGCCGGGAACCGTAGCCAATTTTGAAAAGCTTGCGAACAGCGGCTTTTACAACGGTCTGGCCTTTCAGCGTGTGGTTCGCGGCTTTGTTGCCCAGGGCGGCTGCCCGGACGGCAACGGCAGAGGCGGCACAGATCCCATTCCCTGTGAGACGCAGGGGAATCCCCATAAGCATGTGCGCGGGGCGCTGTCTATGGCGCATTTTGGACCAGGCACGGGGTCCTGCCAGTTTTTTATCTGTTATGATACGTTCGATTATCTGGACGGCTGGCATACGGTATTCGGCAGGGTTACGGAAGGAATGGAGCATGTCGATGCCCTGCGGCGCGGAGCGGTCATGCAGGAGGTCCGCGTCTGGTAAAGCCCATGGTAAATTCATACATTGTAATTCCTAGTATTCCGATATATAATGACTCAACAACGAGCGGGAATGCTCATAGACATGGAGGAAGAGACAATGCGTAAAGGGATAACAGGGGTTGCTATTCTACTATTATTAACACTGATGATCAGTGCATGTTCGAGTGGGAATAACGCTTCATCTACCAATGCCGCACAGACACCGGCTGCATCGCAAGAGCCTGCTGCCGGCGAACCGAAGGATGGAGGCAGTCTGATTATAGGGGTCGCTTCCGACCCGGTAGTGCTGAATCCGAACTATGCGGGTGACCGTGTCAGCCTGACCATTGACCAGGCCCTGTATGCTCCGCTGTTCCAGGTGAACAACGGCAAGAAGACCTTCTACCTGGCAGACAGCCTGACACCGTCAAGCGATAATCTGACGTATACATTGAAGCTTAAGGATGGATTGACCTGGCATGATGGAGAGAAGCTGACGGCGGATGATGTGGTATTCACCATCGACAGCATTCTTGATGAGAAGCAGAACAGCTTCCTGCGTGCCAACTTCCTGATTGGCGACAAAGCGATTAAGGCTGTCAAGGTCGATGACCTGACTGTGGAGTTCAAGCTGCCGCAGGTCAGCCCGGCTTTTGAAGCCACGCTGGTACAGGTATTCCCGATTCCGAAGCACATTTACGAGAATGAGACCAACATTGAGAAGAGCACGAAGAACGCTTCTCCTGTCGGCTCCGGTCCCTTCAAGTTCAAGGAATACAAGGCCGGCGAGTATCTGACGCTGGAACGCTTCGACAACTACTTCGGGGGCAAGCCGCATCTGGATTCGGTCACTTACCGGATTGCCAAGGATACCAATGCTGCGAATCTGGCTCTGCAGAACGGCGAGATTAATGTACAGTATCTGGACCCGAAGGATGTTCCTACGATTCAAGCGACGAATAATTTTGAGATTCTCCCGTATAGCGAAGGCCGCCTCGCTTATCTGATGTTCAATGCGAACAGCGATACCGGTGCCCTCGCCAAAAAAGAAGTCCGGCAAGCCCTGTCTTTGGCCCTCAGCCGCGACGAGCTGATTCAGACGGCGTACACTTCCAGCGAATATGCTGATCCGGCAAAGTCTTTCCTGACTCCGGATGCACTGTACTTCACCAACGATGTCCCTACCTTTGACAATGATGCTGCCAAGGCGAAGGAACTGCTGGCCACTGCCGGTGAGAGCAACCTGAAGCTCCGGTATATCGTACAGAGCGGTAACAAGGCGCAGGAAGCCATCTCGCTGTATGTGCAGCAGAAGCTGAAGGCAATCGGCGTAGAGGTTGAATTGCAGAACATGGATTCCTCGGCCTGGGTGCAGAAATTCATTGATCTGAAGGCGACCGACTATGAGCTGGCTCTGACCGGCTATATCATGGGCTATGATCCGGATGCGTACCGTATCCTGTTCACTACGGACAGCTCGTCCAACTACTCGCATTATTCCAACAGTGAAGTCGATAAGCTGATGAATGACGGTGCAGGCGAAGCAGATCCGGCTAAGCGTGCAGAGATCTACAAGAAAGCACAGGAGCTGGTAGCCGAGGATGCACCGATCTATCCGATCGCTTATACGAAGACTGTTGTAGCTGTCTCTAAGAACTACGGCGGAGTTGATGAGGCTGTCCTGAAGCCAGTCGTTATCTTCGAAGACCTGTCCAAGATCTACAAGAAATAATCTGCCTCACAAAATAAGCAAGGCAAAAAAATAAGCTGGTTCTCCCAGCTTATTTTTGCCTGTTAAGAGCTGGGAGAAGCTGCGTATGAGACAACTCATCGTCCGAAGGTTGCTGCAAACATTGCCGATGCTGTTTTTTGTATCGGTGGTCTGTTTTACCATGATTAAGCTGGCTCCGGGAGATCCGGTGCTGTCTTTCGTGACGCCCAATATGCACGCTGATGATATTGAGCGCATCCGTCATAATCTGGGGCTGGATAAGCCTGCTTATATCCAATATTTCATCTGGATCAAAGAGATGGTCCAGGGCAATTTCGGGTACTCGCTGGTCAATCACCAGCCTGTGCTGGATCAGATTCTGGACCGCCTCCCCGCAACTGCAGGTCTGATGGGCAGCGCCATTGCCCTGGCCGTCCTTCTGGCCATTCCGCTGGGCCTCGTGGCCGGTGCGAACCGCAACCGCTGGGTAGACAAGCTAATCAATTTTATCGCTTATATCGGCATCTCCATCCCCTTATTCTGGCTGGCTATCCTGCTGATGTATCTGTTCGCGATCAAGCTGCACCTGCTTCCAAGCATGGGGATGCGCACCATTGGTGTGGAATCGCCGATTGATGTGCTGAAGCACGGGATATTGCCGTGTACGGTGCTGGCCTTCAGTTTCCTGTCCGGGTATGTGCGCTATATCCGCTCCAGCACGATCGGACAGCTTAAGGAGGAGTATGTGCAGATCCAGTACGCTTTTGGCTCGAAGAAATCCACCATCCTGTTCCGGCATGTGCTGAAGCATGTACTGCTGCCGGTGATCACGCTGATCGGTATGTCGATGGGAGATCTGGTGGCTGGGGCGATTGTTACGGAAACGGTGTTCTCTTGGCCGGGGATCGGCTCCCTGGGGATGACGGCGGTGAAGGGGATGGATTATCCTGTCATTATGGGGATTACCCTGTTCTCTTCCTTAATGCTGATCTTCGGTAATCTGGTGGCAGATATTCTCTACAGCGTTGTCGATCCAAGAATCAAACTGAAGGGGTGACCTCATGAATCGCAGTAAATGGAAAAATCTGAAGTCCGAGCTGTTTACGAACGGTCTGGGTGTCGCTGCTCTTGTCATATTGCTGGTGTTTACACTGGGGGCGGTCTTTGCCTTCCTGTCCGGTCATGATCCGAATGCCATGGATGCCATGGCCCGCCTGACGAAGCCCGGCGCCGCGCATCTGTTCGGCACCGATGATTATGGCCGCGACTATCTGTCCAGAGCCTTATACGGAGGCCGGGTCTCGCTGCTGGTCGGGTTTGCCTCCATGGTCGTAGCAACCTTTGTGGGCGTGCTGGTTGGGGTGATTAGCGGATATTTCGGCGGCTGGATCGATAATCTGCTGATGCGGATGCTGGATATTATCATGTCGATCCCGTCCTTTCTGATCCTGCTGCTGCTCAGCGTCTATCTGAAGCCGAGCATCGGCAATCTAATCATTATTATTGCTCTCTTGATGTGGATGAATGTGGCACGTGTCGTCCGCGCGGAGACCCTGACAATCAAGGAACGGGAGTACGTGCTATATGCCAAAGCCTCGGGACAGAGTGCCTTCGGAATGATCTGGCGGCATATTCTTCCGGGGCTGATACCGGTGATTATTGTAGGTGCGACGAATAATATTGCCTCGGCCATTATGATGGAATCGTCGCTCAGCTTCCTCGGCTTCGGGGTACAACCGCCGAATGCCACATGGGGGAGTATGCTGAACAGCGCACAAGGGTATATTGCCCAGGCGCCTTATCTGGCGCTGTTCCCCGGGCTGATGATCCTGTTTACGGTGCTGAGCTTTAATGTGCTGGGAGATATTTTGCGGGTCGGCTTTGAACCTAAGCTGATCCGAAGATAGGAGGGCTTAACATCATGACTGAACGGCTGCTGACTGTTGAGAATTTACAGGTATCCTTCGCTACCCGGGACGGGGAGAATCAGGCCGTCCGTGGCGTTAGCTTCCATATTGATGCGGGTGAGACCGTAGGCATTGTCGGGGAATCCGGCAGCGGCAAAAGCGTTACAGCCAAGGCGGTCATGTCACTGATCACACCGCCGGGCCATATGACTGCCGGGAAGCTGGAATTCCGCGGCAAGAGCCTGAAGGGGCTTACGGAGAAGCAGTGGCGGTCCTTACGGGGCAACCGGATTGCGATGGTCTTCCAAGACCCGATGACCTCGCTGAATCCGGTCAAGCGAATCGGCCAGCAATTGACAGAGGTTATCCGCAGACACCGGGGACTGGATAAAGCGGCGGCGTATACCGAAGCGGCGGAGCTTCTCCGCCAGGTCGGCATCCGTGATCCGGAGCAGCGGCTGAAGCAATATCCCCATGAATTTAGCGGAGGGATGCGCCAGCGGGTGATGATCGCGATGGCGCTCTCCTGCCGCCCGGAGCTGCTGATTGCCGATGAGCCTACCACCGCGCTGGATGCGACCATCCAGGCGCAGATCCTCGATCTGTTCAAAGAGCTGAAGGAACGGGGAGATACAGCTGTTGCGCTTATTACTCATGATCTGGGAGTGGTAGCCCAGGTCTGCACGCGCGTCATTGTCATGTATGGCGGACTGGTGATGGAGGAGGGGACGGTGCAGGATATCTTCTACCGGCCTCAGCATCCGTATACGCAGGGCTTGCTGCGTTCCATACCGAAGCGCGGTGGCGGTGAACGTGAGCGGCTGATTCCGATCGAGGGCACACCGCCCGATCTGCTGAATCCCCCGCCCGGCTGCCCGTTCATGGACCGTTGTCCGCATGCCTTCGCCCGCTGCAGTGAACGTCCTCCGGTAGTCGAGTTTGCACCGGGGCACCGCTCGATGTGCTGGCTGACCGAAGGTACAGAAGAGAAGACGGCAGTTACAGCGGGGAGGGATTTCACTTGAGTGAGCGCAAGGTGCTTGTGGAGGTTAGCAATCTGAAGAAGCATTTCCCGAAGGGCAAGGATTTGCGCGGACGGGATAAGGGCGTACTTAAGGCTGTGGATGGGGTCAGCTTCCAGATCCGTCAGGGCGAGACCTTCGGACTGGTTGGTGAATCCGGGAGCGGCAAGTCCACGGTCGGACGCTGTCTGCTCCGTCTGTACGATTATACAGACGGCGAGGTGTTCTACGACGGGAAGCCGCTTGGCAAGCTGGGCGAGAAAGGGCTGAAGCCCTTCCGCAGGCGGATTCAATCGATTTTCCAGGACCCGTATTCCTCGCTTAATCCAAGCCTGAACGTACTGGAGCTGATCAGTGAGCCGATGCGGATTCACGGTCTCTATCCGGGCGAAGAGCGCAAGGAAGCGGTGGCAGAGCTGCTGGAGAAGGTGGGGCTGAAGCGGGAGCATCTGTACCGCTTCCCCCATGAATTCAGCGGCGGGCAACGCCAGCGGATCTCCATTGCACGGGCGCTGTCGGTCCGGCCTGAGTTCGTCGTCTGCGATGAGCCCATCTCTGCGCTGGATGTCTCTGTCCAGGCTCAGGTCGTTAATATGCTGGAGGATCTGCAAGCCGAGTTCGGACTGACCTATCTGTTCATCGCCCATGATCTGTCGATGGTCCGCCATATTGCTGACCGGATCGGCGTGATGTACGGCGGCCGGCTGGTGGAGGTTGCTCCAAGCGATGAGCTGTACGATAATCCGCTCCACCCCTACACCAGAGCCCTGCTGTCCTCCATTCTGGAGACAGACCCGATGAAGGCCAGCCGCAGAATCCAGCTGGAGGCTTACCCGGCTACGCGCGGGACAGAGGAAGCCGCTGCACTGCGGGAAGTGAGTCCCGGACATTATGTGGCCGGGGAATATGCAGACTAATATTATGAACGAATCTTAGAAGATACACATCTGTGAATCAAGGAGGAGATACAATGACAATACCGACTAGCAAGGTCAAGCTATCACAATGGGATGCCCTTCTGCTGGAATCGCTGCGCGCGCTGTCCGGATCTGACGAAGAGCTGCTGCGCAGAGTCAGCGAAGGGGATCTGCCGGCCGATGAGAGTAAATACGAGTTCGATTACGGGCAGTTGTCTGCCCTTGCAGAGGAACAGCCGGAGGGATTCCGCCGGGCCGTTCTGGAAGGCTACCAGATTAAATACAATACCATCCGCGGAATCCGCAGCTGGATAGAGGTTGCGCTGGGTATTGAAGCGAAGCTGGAGCTTGCGGAGGGGCAGGAAGCGGTGGAAGCGGAATTAACGGAGGCTGAACGCGAACGGTTAGAGGATGTATTGTCTTACGGCTGGGCGGTCACTGGCGGGCCTGCTGGAGACGGCAGTACCGGAACGTACCGGATTGAGCCGATTCAGCGCTAGCATCTGATAAGGGAAAGCCAAAGACAGCCGCTCCTGGAATGGGAGCGGCTGTTTACATTTACATATTCAACTGAATTCTGCGCGTGCTTAGTACGCCTTCCAGTCCGGTAGGGTCAGTGCTGACCTTGCGGGCCACGAAGGCTTCGGCCCGCTCCGAGGTGCGCAGGCGCAGCGGCTTGGTCTCAAGCTGTACCAGCTCCCACATCACATCCGCAACAGAGTCTGCCGTCTGCGGCTCCACATTGCGCTCCAGGAAGGTCGCTCTATAAGCATCCAGAATCGGCTTGTACTCGTCTTCCAGAACGCCGCCGGTGCTGGCGACATGCCCCATGACGGTTGAATTGAACTCAGTAGCAATCGCTCCTGGCTCCAGCAGGGTGATATCGATATTGAACTGCGGCTTGTAATAGGTGGCCAGACTCTCCAGCAGCCCTTCCACTGCGAATTTGCTGGCGCAGTAGACCTCATTCATCGGTTGCCCGACCAGTCCGCCGACACTGGAGGTCGCCACAATCTGGGCGTAGCCAGTCTTTTGCAGCAGCGGCAGTGCAGCCCGGATCGTATGCATGACCCCGTACACGTTGGTATTGAAGACATCCTCGATCTCAGGGAACGGTGCCTGCCCAAGCGCTCTCAGATATCCGAATCCGGCATTACAGAATAATAGATCCAGCTTGCCTTGCTCTGCTTCTATCCGGTCTATAACCTGCTGAATACTCTCCGGCTGTGTCACCTCCAGCTCAACGAACTGCAGACCCTCCACATTCTGGTACAGCTCCTGTTCACGCTTCAGATGGCGGGTTCCGGCATAGACCGTCCAGCCCTCATGGGCGAACTTCAGTGCAGTGGCAAGGCCGATGCCGGAGGATGCTCCGGTGATACAGATTACTTTGTTCATACCAGCTTTCGCCTCCATTAGTTTGAACTTCATTGATTTGGACCTGTTGAAAAAGGTATATATGTTCCAGTTTTGCCCACATTATAGCATATAGCAATAGAGCTTCCTGTAAATCGACATAAAGTTCGCGGTTTCGCGGGAATTGGGCGATGCCAAAGTTGCTATATTTGTTTTCAGTACGGTACACTATAATAAAAATCTTATCTGCCAGCGAATGGAGAGGAACAAGGGAACAATGGAAGTATTCAAGCGTTATGTCGCCAATTTAACAGTCCGGCGCTTCTTGATTCTGGGATTGATTGGACTGCTGCTGTACAGTATCAGAGATATGCTGAATCTGGTGCTGCTGACCTTCCTGATCGCTTATGTGATGAACAGCTTTCAGGTGCTATTAAGCAAGCGGATCGGCAAATTTGTGAAGGTGAACAGCAAGGTCATCATCATTATACTGTATGTGGCGCTGATCAGCATGATCGTCATGGCACTCGTCAAATATATGCCCAAGGTATTCTCACAGATCAAGCAGTTAACCACTTTTCTCGGCACGCTGACCTCCGATGATATTCCGCAGAATGAAATTATGCAGTACTTGTTCCGAAAGGTCAGGGAGCTCAATTATCAGAGCTATTTGAATCAGGGGATCGAATATGTCTTCAAAATCAGCAACTGGGGCACCACCTTCGTCCTGTCCACGATTCTAAGCCTTGTCTTCATTCTGGAGAAGAACCGGATCGTCAGCTTCACCTCCCGTTTGAGAGACAGCAAGATCTCCTGGTTCTATGTGGAGCTGGAGTATTTCGGCAGAAAATTCATCTCCTCCTTCGGCAAGGTCATTGAAGCACAGATTCTGATTGCGCTGTTCAATACTTTGTTTACCGTGGTCGGGCTGTGGGTGCTTGGTTTCTTTTTCGAGCCATTCCCGTATCTGTTCGCCCTCTCCATTATGATCTTCATGCTCAGCTTGATTCCGGTCGTCGGCTTTGTCATTTCGCTGATTCCGCTGTGCATTATCGGTTATAACACGGGTGGACTGATGCTGACGGTCAACATTCTGGTGATGATTGCCCTGTTACATGTCATAGAGGGCTACTTCCTCAACCCGAAGCTGATGTCCTCCAAAATGAACCTGCCGATGTTCTACACGCTCGTAGTGCTTTTGTTCTCCGAGCATTATATCGGGGTATGGGGACTGATTCTCGGGATTCCAATCTTCGTCTTTTTCCTGGATATTCTGGATATCAGCCGGGACAATAAGCCTTCACTGGAATGACGCAGCCAATGATATAATCCGTAGTACGCATAGGGCGATATTCAACCTGCTCAAGGTTCGGGTATCGCCTTTTTTATAGAATTTATATGTTTTGGGGTCCCCGCAAAGTACCTGAGTCATCATCGAAGCTAAAGCCCCACTTGGTGGGGTTACCTTAGGAGGAATAACCGGATGATCAGATATCCCGTATTAGAAGCAGAAGCTGTTATTGGTGTAACTGCACCCTCATCAGGAGTGGGGGAGGAGCTTCGTGAACTGCTTGAGCTGGCTGTAGAACGGCTGCAAAAAAGAGGGTACGGCGTAGTCTGCGGACCCACAGCATGGACACAGGAAAAGGCTAAATCGGCTCCGGCTGCTGTACGTGCCGCTGAATTCAACGCGATGATGGCCGATGAGTCCATCGGACTCGTCGTGCCTCCCTGGGGCGGGGAGCTGCTGATTGAGATGCTGGAGCAGGTGGATTTCAGCAAGATGAAGTGTAAATGGATTCTCGGGTATTCCGATATCAGTGTGCTGCTGCTGGCTGTCACGCTGAAGACGGGGATTGCCACTGCTCATGGCACGAACTTCATTGATCTCCGGGGAGAAGAGACAGACCCGACAACCGCCATGTGGGACAAGGTGTTGTTTACGTCAAGCGGTGGTTCTGTACTCCAGCAATCCTCACAGCAGTATCAGCTGGAATGGGGAGGCGGCAAGCCGTCGCCCCATGTGTTCAACCTGACAGAAGCGACTAGCTGGAAGACGGTGGGGAATCAAAAAGTGACGATGCAGGGCCGCTTGCTGGGCGGCTGCATTGACGTTATCCGGCATCTGATCGGGACGCCGTATGGAGAGGTCCGGCATTTCCAGCAGCACTATATCCATAATGAGCCGATTGTGTGGTACTTAGAGAACTGTGAGCTGTCCGTGACCGACCTGCGCCGCTCCCTGGTGCAGATGAAGCTGGCGGGCTGGTTCGAGCATTGCAGCGGACTTATGTTCGGCCGCAGCGCGGCTAACCGCCCTATGGACGGGTACACCGTAGAGGATGTCTACCAGGAGCTGGCCGATGAGCTGGGCCTGCCAGTCGCATACGATATCGACTGCGGACATCTGCCGCCGCAGGTTACTTTGGTGAACGGTGCTTTTGCAGAGGTGGTGGTTGGTGCAGGTAAGGGAAAGGTGACGCAGTACTTCCGGAAGTAGAGGAACTTAGTAGGATGCTCGTACGAACTCTATTTTCCGCTTTTTCTCATACCATAATCAAACCTCTCTTAAACAGGTATATTCGTCATATATAATGTGAATTTATGTCGAATTTAGTTGAAAAAAAGTGCTGGAATTATGCAAGGATCGCTCTACGCATGCCTGGCTTCCTGTATAATTTACGAATATACAGACAGCCATAGCTGCCGATTCCTGATCGCAGTGAATTCCTCACGAAAGAGAGTAATGACTATGAAATCCATCGCCTGGGTGACTGACAGCACCAGCACCATTGATTCTGAATTCGCTATGAATAACCATGTGTATATCGTCCCCCTCCGTCTAATCGTCAATAATGAATGTTATAGAGAAAATATAGATATTAACGCTGATCAGTTCTATGACAAAATGCGTCAGCATGACAAGGTAGGCAGCTCCCAGCCGCCGATTGGCGAGTTCGTGGAATTATACGAGCGTCTGAAGGAAGAGTATGACGAGATTATTGCGATCCATTGTTCCTCCGAGCTTAGCGGGACCTTCAACACCTCGATGCAGGCGGCAGACATTGCTGGAGTGAATGTAATTGGTATCGATTCCAAAGTAGGCGCATACCCCATCCGTGAGATGCTACTGCGCGGTATGCACTGGCAGCAGGCAGGCTGCTCTGCACAGGAGATCAAGAACAGAATTGATAATATAATCGAGGAAATGTCCTTCTATATCATCCCCGCCAGCCTGAGCCAGCTGCACCGCAGCGGGCGGCTCTCCGGCTCCCAGTTCCTGCTGGGCCAGCTGATGCGGATTCATCTGCTTCTGCGGTTCGATGAGGGCAAAATTGTCGTTGTTGATAAAATCCGCACCTTCAAGAAGACGAAGCAAAAGCTGCTGGAGACCATCCAGGAGGAAATCGGCCGCTTCCAGGATATATGTATTATGCACGCGAACAATAAAGAAGAAGCGCTGAGCCTGGAGTGGGCCATTAAGGCCATGTCCCCTTCGGTGCGTACAGAGATTATGACCTTTGTCCCGGTGGTAGGTGCTCATATGGGCGAGGGAACACTGGCGCTGTCTTGGATTAACCGTACGGCATTGAATAGTATTGATGCTGAGGATGAAGTGCTGGAGTCTGTACTCTAGGCTGATTTGCGCCAGGTTTAACTGCCGCTCCCGTCCCTAATGAACCTGATAGACGCTTGGACTTCCGCATGTGGGAGGCAAGCGTCTTTTTGCTTTTGAGAAGACTCCGGTCAACCCGTGTTGACAGTACGAATCCTATTCGTTATGGTGATTAAAAACAGGATTCAATTGAGAATGATTATCTGTTAGATCATTTAGGGGGAGCTTGCGAATCAGCTATGGATGCTCTGAGAATTATACAATTGTGGAATCAGGTGACGGTGCGCGTGCTTGATGTGCGGCTGAAGCAGGCCGGAACCGGCGGGGATTTGAAGCAGTACCGCTTACCGGCGAGCGCATTTTTATTTGTTTTCCAAGGACAGGGTGAGTTGTGGGTTGACGATGAGGTATGGCTATGCGACCGTTTTTACGTGCTGCACGCCGGTAAAGGTGCTCAGGTGACGATCCGGAGCCAGGAAGCACTAAGCGTATATATCGTACTGTACAAAGCTTCGCTGCCCGCTTCGGCCTCGTATGAATTTCATAGGATGATGCATGAATCCGACCCGTTTCTGGACAACTGGGGCTTCCCGCCCGTTGAACCGCTGGCTATGTTAGAGCTGCTTCAGACAATATGCGGCAGTTGGCTTCAATTGGATGACGGATTGACCCGGCTGTCGGTCAAGGGAGATTTCATCCGCTTCGTCCACGCAGTTCTAAGCGAGCGCTTGTTCAGACCCGGTGAGCTATCCTTGTCAGAGCAGGTCATCCGGTATTTGTCCAGAAATTACCGTAAGCACATCTCGCTAGAGGAGCTAGCGCGGCAACTGAATTACAGCCAGCAGTACATTTCGAGAAAATGTAAAGAACAGACAGGACTCAGTCCGCTGGATTATGTTATCCGTTTCCGGATGGAGGAAGCGAAGAATCTGCTGGCCGGTACGATGGCAACACAACAGGAGATTGCAACCCATGTCGGTTATCCAGATCTTATGTATTTCAACCGCATGTTCAAGAAATATACCGGCATAACGCCAGGCCAATATCGTAAACGATACGGACAGTCCGTTTCAGATTATGCAAGGAATAGGTCACAATCGTCCGTTGTTCCAAGCCGGTCATTACGCTATCCTTTTCATGTGAGTGATATTGATTATCAATTTCAATGGAATGAGGCGAATAGAATGACCAGAGCAACCAGAAGCTTGTATGCAGTGATGCTGTTATGCTTAACCGTTATGTTAACGGCTTGCGCTGGGCCGGTGAACAACGGGAGCGCAACGCACAGCCAGGTTGCCGTCAGCGCTTCTCCAACCGTAACCGGGGCTAAGGCCTCTTCGGGGACCAAGATGGTTAGTACCGCTTTTGGCGATGTCGAGGTTCCTGAGCACCCTCAGCGCATAGCGGCAATCTCTTATCTCGGTACTGTACTTGCGCTGGATGTTCAGCCGGTTGCAGCCGAATCGTTCCTGATGTCGAGCCCGTACCTGGAGGGAATGCTGGATGTTGTGACGGATGTCGGCGACTCGCTTGAGAAGCTGCTGGAGCTGAATCCGGATTTGATCATAACGCATAATCCACAGCCTGAGGTAGTTGAGAAATATCAGAAGATTGCGCCAACGGTATCTGTGCCTTACAATCAGTTCGCATCCATTCAGGATGAGATGCTGTATTTCGGCAATTTGCTGGACCGGCGCGAGGCCGCGGAGCAATGGAACGAACAATTCGAGAAGGAAATTGCAGACATTCGGGCGAAGGTTAAACAAGCGGTTCCTGAAGGGAAGACGCTTTCGATTATGCAGGAGTATGACGGAAACGTGAGCCTGTTTGGTCCGAAGTCGGGTCGGGGCGGCCGGCTGATGTATGAAATCATGGGGCTGAAGCCGCCGGCTGCCGTTCCCGGATATATGCTGGAGGAATCCTATTACGAATTTTCACTGGAGAAGCTTTCAGAGTACATGGGGGATTATTTAATTCTGACTACAGAGTCCAGTTTAGAATCGTTGCAGGCTGATCCGATATGGGGGTCGCTGGGCCCCGTTGCCCACAATCGGGTGTTTATATGGACGGAGAACCAATCCTGGTACCGTGACCCGATCGCTGTGAAGAGTCAAATCAACGAACTGACCGACTGGATCATCGAGGTAGCTAGCCGGTAAGGATTTAGAATTGGGTTGACATAAGCTACGCTGGGAGGGAGCGGAACGATGTTCTTATATCATTATTATGATGCATCTGTGGGTCCGTTTGTTAGCCTATCTGATTTGCCGGGCGATCAGGCGAGGGCCGTGCTGGAGACGATTAAGCAGACCAAGCCCAAGGCCCAGAGCGCCCAAAGACATGATAAGTATGTGGAATATCGGCGGAACTGCGAGAGCATCATCCGGGCGGAATTTATACGTAAGGGCGGTGTGGTCCAGCGGTCCTCCCCGCATTATATGGTAGTTGAACACAGTCCGTGGCTAAGCACATGGTTCGAGAATGGCGCATCGCTCAAGATTCCGATTGAGGAATTTGATGTGAACACGATTTCTTTTACCTATGGGGACTCCATGCCCACCTTCAGCCCGCTGATTAACGATGGCAAAGAGTACAGGCACACTCTGTATACCTATCCCGAGATTGTGAGCATCATTGACAAGTACGGGTTACCGCAGAATTGGAACAATGACGGAAAGTACGGTCCGGAGCGGTACGTCGAAGCGCATGTCTGGAGCGATGGGGCGGTTGGCCGGTATCTGAGTGAGCGGAGCTGGGCCCGATAATATGGTATCGAAATAACCAGAAAACGGCTGGATCAGGGGAACCTGACCAGCCGTTTTTAATGGAATAGTATTATTATCAAGACTTCAATCTAAATGATAACAGAATTCAAATGAATAGTCTAGTAATTTTTGGGCGAGATGTTAACATAAGGTTACCGGTAAAACAAAATGTGAGTGCGCACTGTTACATGAAATGGAGTCTGCAAATGAAGGGTTTAGACTTGAGCGAGGAGTTCTATTGGGAGATTGTGAGGCCGCTGATCGCCAGACGTTTCCCGCAACTAATGGAGAAGCATGCTGCCGGATTGATTGGATATGGCTCGGATGTTCTAGGGCATGATGACGACTTATCAAGAGATCATGAATGGGGAGCCAGATGCTACATTTGGCTGCAGGACTCGGACTAAGATCAATATGCTGTAACCCTCGATCAAGCGTTGGATGAAGAGGTTCCGGCTTTATTCAAAGGGTATCCCGCCCGCTTTTCTGTAGATGAGTCTCACAAGGTGCTTATACCCTCTAATGGTAGTGGCAATCTGCATCATATTGCTATTACATGTGTCTCCCGGCATATGCGAATCCAACTGGGTCTGCATAGTGTGCAGCCTTCCTTACACGAGTGGCTAATGCTTCCTGAGCAGAAATTGCTCGAATGGACAAGAGGGAGAATCTTCACAGACCCTATAGGGGAAATAACAGAAGTGCGTAAGACCCTTGCTTATCTGCCAGATGATATCTGGCGCTATAAATTGAAATATGCCTGGAGTTCATTCTGTCATCTCTATGTGGTAAAGCTCGCTGAACTTCGGGGAGAAACGTTGTCAGCCCGGCTGCTGTTAAACCGGATGGTGGAGCAGGCGGTGCAATTGGTCTTTCTCTACAACAAAAGGTATCGGCCGGGGACCTACAAATGGCTGTCCAGGGAGCTGGCGCAGATCAGCCCTGTGGTCAATGAGCATGTTAAGCAACTTGAAGCGATCCTGATGGAACCCTCTATTGCAATAGCAGTGCAACAACTGGAAGGCTTGTTAATGAAATTGGCGTATCAACATAATGGATTGAAAATAACCGAATTTATTGAACTTCAGCCAGCGCCGTTCTACGCAAGAGGCCTGCAATCGTATTCTTATGTAAATATAGAAGATGCGATACTGGCTACGTTACCTGGAGAACTCCAGCATCTTGAAATCCCGGGTGCACTGGATCAGTTGATTACAAGTGATCACGTGTTGATCTGGGCGGATCATTATTCCAAATTCAGGCCAGTATACAGTGCCAAGTCTGATATAACAAGAACCGGGATAGGGGATATGATTGTCTAGCTGACCGTGTTTAATAGTCACCGCCGAAACGATGAACATGATATTTTTAACAGTTTTTTTACCAGAAGATGAAATAATATATTTTATAACATCTGGGATTATATATCATAAATGAATCTTTATCACATAATTATATTTCTCTTGAAATAGACCGTGAATGGAGGTGAAACTATGAAAAAGCCAGTAATGATCCATCCTTCGTCTGTTAAAACAAATTTAAACCCATTGACGACTAATCGTCCTTGCTAATCTAACCAGGGATATCTGTGGACCTCTTAGGGCACTCAGATATCCCTTATAACTTATAACGGAGGATAAATATGAAGGTTTTGTATAAGCTAGCCCCTAACTTAATCAAGTATTCTATTACGGATGACTATTACTTTATCTACAATGCACTGTACGGAAATGGAAGAATAGTTTCTAAAGAATGTAATGACTTTTTTGATGGTCATACTATAATTTCGGAGCATGAAGTATTGGAGTATTTTGGCGATGAAATGTTCAATGATTTAATTGCTTTGAATTTTATCTATAAGGTTGAGGAAGATGAACGGGCCTTGTTGGAGAAAGAATTGGATCAACGGCAGCAGGAGTTACATACTGGTATTTATTTTGACAGGCTTCATCTTTCTACAACTAACAAATGTAATATGAGCTGTAGCTACTGTTTTTGTAGCACCTTTGACTATAGTGAAGCTAACCCGCAAGATGATAAGCTGAGATTTCCGCAGCAGGCAATGTCTTTTGAGGTTGCCAAGGAAGCTATTGAGAAATCGATTCAGGTCATTCAAATGAACGGAAAGAACAAACTGTCAATTGAGTTTTTTGGTGGAGAACCTTTTTTGAACAGTAAGCTGATTGAAGAAGTATTATTACACTTTGGCGATGGTACAAGCTTTGGCATGGATTTGGAATACGGAGTCACGACAAATGGTTCATATTTGCCATCCAGCATATTGGAGCTGTTGGCTAAGTATAAGGTGCGAGTGGCTGTAAGCATTGATTATATTGATTACCTTACAGGTGAGTTCCGTGGAGAAGGAAATAATCTGATTAAATGGGCTACACTGGACAAGAATATTGGCAAGCTTAGAGATCGCAATATCAATATTGAACTGCAGTCAGTGATGTCAGAAGAGACTTGGGATCATTTTAATTATGAGCTCATAGACTATGCTGCAGCAATGGGAATAAAAAGTATTGAGATTATCATGTCTTTTGATTTTGATTTTTATAGGAAGTTTGGTTCCAAAGAGATTGGTGACCGAATTCTTGATGCTTATGATTATGCTCAGACTAAAGGCGTGTTGTTATCAGGGTATTGGTATCAATCATTCTGGGGAATTGTTCATCCGGACGAATGGGTGGAAAGAAGAGCCTGGAAGACCTGTCCTACCATCGGGCGTCTAATAAGCATTGAGCCGGATGGCAGTGCCTATGCCTGTAAAACAACTTCAAAAAAATTAGGAAATACAGATTTATTTCAGGAGATTTTTGCCGGTGAAGCATACCGTTATTATGCGATGAGAGCGTATTCCAACTCCACGGGTTGTGTCGATTGCGAATTGGAGGGATTTTGTTCGGGGAACTGTACAGGCGCTGTAGAGAATGAATTTGATGATATCTATAACTATGATGAAGCATACTGCAAAACAATTAAACATATAGTTAAAGGATTGCTGGAACGTTATTTCGTGGAAATTAAAGCGCAACTGCCGGAGACCGAGAAAAAAGCAGATTATATATCAGGATAAAATATGTTAACCAGGCTCCGTCTTGTTATAGGATGGGGCTTTGTATAGTTTAACTATTTAATTTCGCAATAAGTGAAGGGATGAACAGTTTGACTAACCCGAATCAGAGCCGCTCTCTTGAAGAGATATCAAATCCTATTCAAAGGATATTTTTTACGTGGACACGTTCGTTTACTAAGCAAGCTATTCGTAAGGATCAGCCGCTAAGTACCATCCAAGAATCCATTCTCACTATTCCTTCCACATATGGAATCGGTCGGTTTCAAGAAGAATCAGCATCCGTACGCAGATCCAAAAAAGTGATGCCGCTGGTTATTCATATCGTATGCCAATTAAAATCCTCTTTCCTGGCCTATGCACTACTTTCGTTTCTGACCCTGGCCCTACAGTTCTCTATCCCGTATTTGTTTCCTGATATCCTTCGCGCCATTATTAACGATAGCTCACAGCCTCACGGGGCAACACTGGGAGCGATCTTTCTGTTTGTCGCCATTCAAATGGTGAAGGTGATCTCCAATTCTCAATTTCTGCATTTCCGCTGGAAGCTAATTATCTCCACTGAATTCAATTACCGCAATATCCTGTTTAAGAATATTCTGCGGAAAAAAGAATCCGCGCAGCGTGCAGGGCAACTGATAGATTTGTACGGAAATCAAATTAGCTGGTTCAGAGGAATAGTTTGGTTTATAGACGGCATAAGCAGCGCGCTCGGGATTCTATTTGGCGTTGCACTCCTGGTAATGTATTTAGGCGCCGGGGGTCTTATGGGGTGTATTTTGCTATTCGCAGCACCTATGTTTTCGAGGCTGCTTCATAAACTGAATCGGGTGGATACTGAGCTCAGCCGTGCAAACAGTAAGCGATTATTTGAAATCAACGATTACCTTAATAAATATAGAGAAGCTAAACAAATGAACTTCACCAATTACTTCATCCGCAAGATTAATAAAGCAAGATCGCGTCAATCGGAATTTTTACATAAAAAAAGTAAGATTCAAATTCTGCTAACTCTAATCAACTATTCTCTGGTTCCGTTGACGGCCATGATATGTATTGGCTTCTCCTCTCTAGTGGGCTATCCGCTAAGTGTTGAGAAAACCATGGCATCCTTTATTGTATTTGGCCTGCTGGATCGGTGTATTAACGATTTCCTCGTCAGTATCAACACAGTTAGACAAGGGCTAAAGGCTGCCTCACTCGTAAAGGAATATGTTAGCCTGGATGAAGAAGAATGGGAGGGAAGCAGAGGGACTGTAGAGAAGGCAGGGACGATCTCACTGAAGAAAGCAACGTATAGCAGACCTAATGACCCTGGCCAGATTCTGCTTACAGATATAGATCTAACGGTCAATCCAGGACAGTTAGTTATCATTGTAGGTGAAACGGGGTCCGGGAAAACGAATCTGCTGCGAGCCCTTGCCGGATATCTGGAACGCGTTCAAGGAGAAGAATCTGCGGAGCTGCGCTGTGAGGAGGTCATGGATCATTCACCTTTATTCCCGGTAAGCATCAGAGATAATATCATCCTTGACAGGCCTTATGAGGAGGCGCGTTATCGTCAGATCATTCATTTATGCGAGTTAAGCAAGGATTTGGAACAGTGGACAAACGGTGATTCTACTGTTATCAACACAGATATGGTCAATCTGTCAGGCGGGCAGAAAAAAAGAATTTTGCTGGCCCGGGCTGCATATCAGAATGCTAAGACTGTATTGCTGGATCAGATTCTGAATTCTTTGGATGCAAAGGTGCGAAAGAGAGTACTTAAAAATTTGATTCTGGATTATTGGAATGATACAACTAGAATTATGGTGGCAGCCACTATTGATCAGGAATTATTCGAACGGGCAGACCAAGTGATTGTAATGAAACAAGGCCGTATCAACAATGCTTTCCAAAAGAATGCATTCGATTACAATACACTTCGTGACTTTCTTCCTGATGAAAAAGTAATTCAAATGAATAACGAAAGTATCACAAAGGAATTGTCAGAAGAACAGAGCTTAAAGCGGGAAGAGCCGGGCCCTGAAGAGCAGGAGAAGATTAAGCAAGCTAGTCTTAGAGTACTGAAGCAGTATTTTTTAGCATTAGGAAGCAGGCCGCTGCTGATTCTTTTCATAGCTTTATTTATATTAGCGCAGGTTATCGATGCTGCCTCTATCTATATTGTGCCGAGGTTTGGTGGAAATACTGCAAACCCTATGTTATTCGCCTCTATTTATTTTGGCATAGCTCTATTGCTGGTTATTACCAATGTTGTGCGTATAAGTATAATCTACTTGGGGAATGTAAAAGCCGGTGAAGCCCTTCATCAGCAATTATTACAGCGGGTATCGAAACTCAGTTTTTTGCAGTTCAGTAAACAACAGAACGGGGCATTATCCGCGCGTTTTTCCAATGATATGAAGATTATTGATATGGATATGAGCGGGTACACCAGCAATCTGCTGGAATCGTTTTTCAAAATTATTGCCGCAGCAATTCTAATTGCTTACTCGGATTTCTATATGGTGCTGGTTCTGGGTGTATTTTTAATATTTTTTAATAAAATTCAGAAGGAAGTTCGGATCACAGGCAAAATTACATCCAGGCTAGCCAATGAAGCCCACGAGCCCTGCCTCGCTATTCTTAAATCTGTGGCCGCAGATTCTAATTATGTAAGGAAGCAAAGCCTGCAAACTTATTTTACGAATATCTGGGAAGGGAAGATTACAGACGCATTAAATGCAGAGTATACAAGACAGTCAGTGAATAGACTTTATCTGTTCTGGATAGAGGTGGCAGGGTATTTTACATTTTCTGTTTTCTTGATCCTTATGAGCTTGAGGGGCTTCTCGGGAGACTCCGTTATCATCTATGTGACTTTAACCTATACGTTAACGGCATTTTCCAATTTTGAAGTGCTGCTCAGAGATCTTCGTCATATGGAAATTGGGACTAATTCACTTGAAAGAATTTTGGGGCTTGAGCGCGGAAAATCCCCGGTAAGCGCAATGGAGGCTACACCTTCAGTTATGGATACAGCAGGCGGCCTGACAATCAAGAATTTGAGCGCCAAATATAGTGATTCAATACCAGTCATCTCCGGATTGACACTAAAACTGGAACCCACTGAAAACCTGCTGGTCAAAGGAAGAACGGGAAGCGGTAAATCTACGTTATTTTACTGCCTGACCCGATTTATGGAGTATGAAGGCGAGATTCTGCTCGGAGATACTAATGTTAAGTCCATTCCAGATCATCTGCTGATGAAAAAAATAGTCACCCTGCCGCAGCGTCCGGTGCTGTACCATGGAACGCTAAGAGATAATTTGGACCCCGAGCAGCAATGTACGGATCAGGAGATATGGTCAGTGCTTGAAAAGTTAAACCTTAGAGGGAGAGTAAGCTCACTTCAACAAGAAATTGATGAAGATCAGGGGAGCTTCAGCCAGGGTGAAAAGCAGCTTCTTAATTTGGGAAGATGTCTGTTACTCAAGCCGGAATTGTTATTAATTGATGAAGCAACCACCGATATTTATGGAGCACAAGAATCAGATTTGTACAGACTGATAAGCAGGGAATTGCCGAATACGATGGTCATTGGCATTTCACACAAAGAGACCCAGTCCAGCTTTTATCATAACATTCTGGATATGGAAGAGATGAAACTCCAAAAAATACGATAAGGGTCTCTTTGAATTAGATGCAGGAAACTGCAGGCAGCCTTTAGGCTATCAAGCTTATGCTTGATGGTCTTTTTTTAAATTTTCTTCCTCTAATATTCCAATTTATACAATTTCCTAGTATCAATATACATAGTAAATGTACATAGTCCTATTGTAGAATCAAGAAGTTGTCGAATTATGGAGCGATATTCCATCCTTGGAACTCTGTAGGGCGATGGTTTATGAATTTTTTTACAAAGAAAGAGGGGGAAGAAATTTTGTTATTCCAAGCAGCACGCCGTAAACTCAGTCTGTTGATTGTATTTGCCCTGTTAATCAGCAGCCTTACGCCACATCTGGTGTTCGGGGAGTCCGCGCAATTGAAAGATATCGCAGGCTCTTATGCTCAAAAGGAGATTCAATCTTTAACTGAAGCAGGAATCATCTCGGGGTATGAAGATAACACCTTCAAACCGAATAAGGCTATGTCGCGCGCCGAACTGGCGAAAATTATAGTCCTGTCCTTAGGACTGGAAGTAAGTGGTGATCAGGCCGCAGCATTCAAAGACGTTGCCGCTACCAGCTGGTATCGTGGTTATGTAGGTGCGTTGGTGAAGGCAGGCATCACAGAGGGGACATCGGCGAGCACGTTCAGTCCTAATTCGAGTGTAACCCGGGAAGAGCTGGTTGTATTTTTCATCCGGGCCTTTGAATTAGATGAAACGGCGAAGAAGCTGCCGCTTGGCAGTAAGCTGTCGGATATGTCTGAGGTGTCTGAATGGGCAAAAGCTCAAGTATCCCTCGCCTTCAACAATGGGTTCATCAACGGAGTAGAGGGCATTGACGGCACGCTGAAATTCAAACCTAAAGAGCGCGCAGAGCGCCAGGCTCTGGCCCGTCTCGCATATGAGTTCAAGACGAATAAGGCACTATATGTTGAGAAGTCCAAGCAGCTCCTTGCTGAAGAGACGAACATTGTTAAGACTCCGGTGGTTACTCCGGCTCCTACAGCGACACAAGCTATCCGTGATACGTCTGTGAGCGCTCCGGCAGCCCCGGGTCCAGGAACGCCAGCATCGGCAACGCCTGCACCCGCAACACCGGCACCAGCGGAGCCGACTCCAGCACCCGCAACACCGGCACCAGCGGAGCCGACTCCAGCACCCCCAACACCGGCACCAGTGGAGCCAACTCCAGTACCGGCCAATGCTCTCCAGATTGTAGTGAAGGGGGAGAGTACAGATGCTATTTATGCAGAAGAGTCCACTGAAGTTATTTTCCGTACAACGCTTAATGCGGCAGAGACAGTAACTGCAAGTGTCTATCAGGTAGATGACAGCGGAAAAATGATGTCACAGATCACCCTGCTGTACGATGATGGTCAAGAAATTCATGGAGACAGCCTTGCGGCAGACGGACTCTATAGCGGCAAAGCAGCATTAACTGAAAATACAGAGGGCTACATAAATCTGCAGGCCTTTGTTGGAGAGGTACCTAGCAGTGCAGTCTTTAAACTGTCTGTACTGAAGCATCTTACAGATGAACAGCTTGCACAAACAGAAATGATTGAAAATAATACACAGAGTATGCTTGATCAACTGGCTGCTTCTACAGGTGATTTGCAACAGGCAAAGGAAGAGACAGTGGCTTGGCTTCAAACCCAGGACGAAGTAGAGCATGCAGGAATATCAGGTGAAGGAGGAAGCATCTGGTATTTGCTGGACAACGGGATTCTAGGCGGAATATCCTCGGCCCCTGAGAATACAAAAGGATTAAACAACACTGTAGAAGAGGCTGCGTCCAATAATGCTTTGACGGCGCTCACGCAAGATGTGGAACAAACCGTAGCCACCATAGGAAGCCAGCGGGTTGCTGTGGTCTCTCCATTCTCCGTCACCCTTCCATCTTCGACGGTGTATGACGCTGTATATCAAAGCTTCGAGCAGTCGAATTATCCCTTCCTTGCGGAGAGAGTAAAGGACAGCGCAGCGGGCGTTAACTTCTTCAAAGGACTTGATCAGTATGGTGTTGTGGTCTTAGATTCTCATGGGGATACGTACTATGATGAGATTGTGCTCCAGACATTCCATGATAAATACGGTGTTGATTTCAAATATGCGGGGCCGCAAGTCATGTTCCTGACTGGAGAGAAGGCAAACGCAGAGAACAACAAGACCTATGAACTGGATCTGAAAAAGGGAAGATTGGCTATCATATCAGGTTATTATGCGATTACGCCTTCTTTCATTACACGGTACAATGATATGCTTCCCGGCACTATTGTATATAACGGCAGCTGCCGCAGCGCATACAACGATTCCATGTCGGATGCGTTCATCAACAATGGCGCCAGCACTTATTATGGTTACACCGATTATGTAAAGCTTGCTTATGATCAGGTCATTGCTCCATCCGTATTCAATGCCTTGAATAATGAGAATATGACAACCGGACAAGCTTTTGAGGCAGCAGTGGCTGCTCATGGAACCGATGACGGGTTGGCAGCATTCGTTATGAAGGGAAGCAGCATCGGTACGAAGACCGAAGGGATTATCAACGGAACCTTTGAGAACGGAAAATGGACCGGCTGGAATGGAAACGGAGATGTCCGGGTCATCTCAAAGCTGGGGCCGCTTAAGCCTACAGAGGGTAACTACATGGTGATTATCAGTACTGGCCTTGGGTTTGAAAACAATGATAAGGGAGGATATGACTACAATTCCGATAGTTATATCGAGCAGAGCTTCATTGTCCCGGCGGGAGCCACAACCTTGTCGTTCGATTACAATTTCATTTCTGAGGAGCCAAAGGAGTTTGTTGGAACCAAATACAACGATACATTTAGAGCAACAGTAACTTCCAGTGTATACATCAATCCGGCTTCCCTCGTCACCTCACACTTGAATGGCGGACCTACGGTGACGTCCAGTGTCTACGGACAGGAATCTGTGATTGTGGGTAAGGAATCGATTAATGAGTCCACAGCCTATTGGATTGATGAGAACAAAGTAGACGTTAATTTCTACGGCGGGGATGATACGGCCTACATGACGAATTGGAAGCACGTCCAATTTGATGTGAGCCAATTTGCCGGCAAGGGCTCCATTGTCCTCCGGTTCCATGTGTGGGATCAAGGTGACAGCGTTTTTGACACGGCAGTATTGATCGATAATGTAATATTGAAATAACCGTAAATGGCTGGATCAGGGGAACCTGACCAGCCGTTTTCTAATGGAATGAGCAATCAAGACCACTACATAGCCTTTTGCAACCTAGAGTTGCAGAATAAATTTAGAATACTCTACTTACGCTCGATTTCGATATCAGCTCCTCTATGCTACTATTGGCTGTGTTGAGTGATAGTAGAGTGGAGGTGTGGTCACGTTGATAGATAATAACAAAGCCGGGCAGAATATATTGAACTTAAGGAAGGGGCTATCCCTGACCCAAGCAGAGCTGTCCAGCTTAGTGGGCGTAAGCCATCAGGCGGTTTCCAAGTGGGAGCAGGGTGACTGCCTGCCTGATATCGGGGTGTTGCTGAAGCTTGGACAGGTCTTCGGGAAGTCGGTGGAAGAGCTTCTGTTAGGGGAGAGCGTTAGCCGCGATTCAGCTTCTGAGGAAATTGTAAGCCCTCCCATCGAGCTGCCGGATGAGGTCTGGACTGCGGCCTTGGATCGTATCCAAGGCCGCATCTCACCACCCAGCTTCAACACCTGGTTCAAGGGCACGAAGGGGAAACAGCTGGGGGAGACTTACTGCGTCTACAGTCCGAGCCGTTTTGCTTCAGAATGGTTATATCACCGTTATTCCAATTTGATTGTACCGGTTCTCGAAGATATTACAGGCACATCCAGCCTTAAGGTCGAGTTCTGCTCTATGGGAGCATGGGACACCAACCGTAAGGGTTAGGTTTCTGCCCGGTAGGTTTTGCCAAGCTGATGACCCAGACCAAAATAATGGCGGAAATTGTAGATGAGCGGACTCCATTTCAGAGGATCGATATGATTGTCATCCATAATAATTAGGTGCAAGGAATGAAGCTACCACTCCATAAAATTCTCTTCAATCAGCGCAGCAAACGATTCTGCGATCACCTCGTAATCCCCGTTATCATGGTCGATGAGCAGCACGCGGCCCTCGGGGTCAAGCAGGATCGGGTTGCCCGAGCCGTCCATGGAAAAGACTGCACTTCGTGCAAGCAGCCCGCTCATAGCGGTATCCTTGTAATCCTCGCGGAAGGACAACGTTAACTCGGTCACACTCTCCCGTCCGATGGAGGAACCGTTGCTGAAGGCGTGTACGGGTAGTCCGGCATAAGCGCCGCCAAAGCTTCGGATGAATTGAACATAATCCTGATCCAGCGACAGACCCAGTTGCTTCTCTGCCTCAGCGATTTGTTCCTCTGTTGCCGGTGTACCGAGCAGACTCTGATTCCCTTCTTTGGTTAAAAAAAGCTGTAAACGTTCCATTAGCGCATCATTCATTGTTCTTCCTCCATTTCTAAGAGTATCTATTAATCATAACAAGAGCGGGACTTAGGTCAATAGTGCTCTTTGAATGATCTAAATGTGTTGCTGCGAAGGCATATGAGCCGGATATAAAAAAGCTGTCCCATACGCAGTAATTCTGCGAAAGGGACAGCTTTTTAAATACTTTCAACCCTATTTAGTTATCGCTGCGCCCATTCACTCAGCCAAACGAAGTTTCGACACTCTGCGCGACAATCTCCCTCAGCTCGGCCTTCTGTGCGTTGAACTGCTGCGGGGTGATGCTGCCGCTGGCGAGTCTGGCTTCGAGCTGCTGGGTCAGCTGCTTGACTTGCAGGTTGATGACCTGGGTCACGTTGCCGCCATTCTCTTCTGCGATGTTACGCAGGGACTTGCCTTCATATAAGGCGTCGTATAGCTCTTCGTCAGAGGTCGGGTTCAGGTTCAGGGCATCCAGCAGCTCATCGGTATCGGCCACATCAGAGGTGGACCATTTGGCGACAGGAAGGGTATGTAAAGCCGGCTTACCCCAGGCCGTTCCTCCGAACGACATAGCTACGATCATTGTTCCTACAATCATTACACGCTTAATATTCATATGTTTTATATTCATGTGTATAATCCTCTTTTCGTGGTTGGTTATATCGGTCAAGGTTCATCATTTACGGCGGCTAGTGAACTTCAGCTAAGTACAGTTTACCCAATAATACTGAAATGAAGCTTAAGTCTTCTTAAAGATAACCTAAACTTTGCTTGGCTCTGCCGGTTCCTTGCTCCGGCTTCTTCATCTGCGTTATTCTTGAAGGGCAGTAACAGATCAGAACAAGCGTGAGCGGAAGGATGAACCGTCTATGAAAAAAATACTGGTCGTCGATGACGAACCGGCCATTGTAAGTGCGATTGCCTACGCGCTGCGGCGTGAAGGCTATGAGGTCGATACTGCCGGTGACGGGGAGGAAGCGCTGAGCAAGGCGAATACCTTTCGTCCGAATGTGCTGGTGCTGGATGTAATGATGCCGAAGCTGAGCGGTTATGATGTCTGCCGCAAGCTGGAGGACCGGGATGATATTGGAATCATCCTGCTGACTGTCAAGAATGATATTGTTGATAAAATTGTCGGTCTGGAGCTGGGTGCAGACGATTATATGACCAAGCCCTTCGAGATCCGCGAGCTGCTGGCCCGGGTGAAGGCGCTGCTGCGCCGGCTGGAGAAGAATACGGCTGAGATCCGCAGTGAGCTGATCGAATACGGCCTCCTGCAGGTTCACCCGGACCGGCGCAGCGCCGAGCTTGGCGGGGAGCCGCTGGAGCTGACCCCGAAGGAATTCGATCTGCTGCATCTGCTGCTCTCGCACCCGCAGCGGGTGTATATGCGCGAGGAGCTGCTGGAGCAGGTCTGGGATATGGACTATGCCGGGGGAACGCGCACCGTGGATATTCATATCCAGCGGCTGCGCAAAAAGCTGGGCGAGCCCTACCAGAATATCCTGCAAACCGTCTACGGTGTAGGCTATAAGGCCGTGCCTGCGGGGAGCTACTCATGAGAATCAGCATCAAGCTGAAATTCAGCCTGTTCCTGGCGGCACTGCTGATTCTGGCCGTCGGCGTGCTGAGCTACTTCGTCCTGCGCGGCGTGGAGCGCAATGAGCAGGGCCAGACGGAGCGCAGTCTGGCCCAGCATGTCAACACGGTCAATCTGCGTGTGAAGCAGACATACTATACCGGTGCGCGCCTTACGCCGCAGGTCTTCATGCAGCAGCGCGGCAAGGCGCTGGCTGCAGAGCTGGCCGGATTCACCGGCTTGGAGGTGACCCTGTACGACAGCCAGGGCCAGCAGGCGGGCACCTCGGCGCAAGGCGGGCCTGTGCCGGGTCCGGGTAAGCCCGATCTCAGCACAGCGCTGGACTACGCGCTGAATAACAAGGTCGCCTACCAGAGTGAAGGCGATAAGCTGTTCTACCTGGCCCCGCTGCAGGGGCCGGAGGGCCAGATGGGCGTGGTGCAGCTGCAATACTCCCTGGAGGGAGCCCGCAGCTTCCAGCAGACGCTGCTGAATCTGTTCCTGACGACAGGCGGCGTGGTTCTGGTGTTCAGCTTCATCCTCGGGTATCTGTATTTCAACCGTGCGGCTGCCTCCATCGGGCGGCTGAAGAAGGCGGCGGAGGATATCCGCGGTGCCAACTATATCACGGCTCCGCCGGTGCGGCGTAAGGATGAGCTGGGTGAGCTGGCCGAGGGCATCTACTTCATGAGCCGGGAGATCGAGCGCAGCATTGCCGCCAAGGATGAAGAACGGCGTAAGCTGGAGCTGGCGGTGGAGAAGCTTCAGGCGCTGGAGCAGCAGCAGAAGCAGTACATCGGGAACATCAGCCATGAATTCAAGACGCCGCTGACCTCGATTAAGGCGTATGTTGATCTGCTGAATATGTATGACGATGACCCCAAGCTGCTGCATGATGCCAAGCTGAGTATCGCCAAGGAGACAGAGCGGCTGTACGAGATGGTGGAGAAGGTGCTGCAATTAACGGCGCTGGAGAAGTATGATTTTGAATCCCAGGCAGAGCTGCTGGAGGTTGAGAGTACGCTGCGCGATATCTGCGGACGGATGAAAGGCAAGGCGGAGCGCTACGGCCTCACAGTCACGCTTGACGCCCAGCCCGCGCATATCTGGATCGATAGAGAAAGCTTCATGCATATCTTCATCAATCTGCTGGACAATGCGATCAAATATAATGTCCCGCAGGGGAGTGTTCATCTGTACAGTGAGGTCAGGGAGCAGCGGGTATGGATCACCGTGCAGGATTCCGGCATCGGCATTCCGGAGGCGTCGCGGGAGAAGATCTTCGAAGCGTTCTATACGGTCAATCGTGACCGTTCCAGAGCCTCGGGCGGCACAGGGCTTGGTCTTTCGCTGGTCCGTAATCTGGTGGAGAAGCAGGGCGGAACCATTGCCTTGCTGGAAGGCTCAGGCGAAGGGGCGGCGTTTGAGCTGTCTTTTCCGCTGGTGACCTGAAGGGATAAAGTTTACAAGTTGGAGATATTTGCGATGCGGTTTGGAAATAAGCGTCCGCTATGCTGAAGTGGCAACATGAGCGATGAGCTGGAGGGAAGCCTGAATGAATCATAAGAGCCATAGAGCCAGGGGCAAGATCTGGAGCATTCTGCTCTGCGGAGCTGTTCTGCTAACGGTTACTGCCTGTAGTACTGAGAGCACAGATACACGTGAGGTTGTAGAGAAGGCAGGCCGCAAAATTACAGTCCTCGATAATATCAGCGAACCGGTCTATACAAAGCTGAAGCTTGCGGGCATACAGAAGGTGGAGGGGGTGCGGGGGACGGATTTTGCCGGTGAGGATGTAATGGTAGTGACCAAGGAGAACCGCAGTCTTCCCTCGCAGATTATTGAAGGACAGGAACGGTATCCGCTGAATCTCTATCTGCATACCCTGTCCACAGGTGAGGAAGCACCGCTTCAGACGGGAGAGCTGAATTACGGCGCGCCGCAGTTGTCTCCGGACAAGATGCATGTCTTCTTCAAGGAGCTGTATGACGTCACAGGGTTCGGCTATATTATGGATCTGTCCGGGAGCGCACCGGTGAAGGTAAGTGATGCAGAGTTTCGGCTGGAGGAAGGAAAGTGGGCGGATGACGCGCATGTGATTTTTCCTGATATGGAAGGCAATATTCTAAGTGCAGATCTAACCGGCAAGCAGGAGACGATCGTGAAGACGGGCATCCCGTATGTGCATGAGGTGGTTCAGACCGGCAGCCGGATTCTCTATGTTACAGGTGAAGACAGCCAGCTTAGCGCCTATGACACAGCGACGAAGCAGACCAAGGTGCTGCGAAAGAATGTGATCTGGGCGGTTCCCTCTCCGGACGGAAGTCAGATGGCGATTGTCGAGCGTATCGGACGCGGAGAGATGACTCTGAAGCTCTGTGACAGCGAAGGCAATGAGCAGTCTAAGCTAGCTTCAGGGCAGCAGATCTTCGGCACCAGCTGGTCGCCGGACGGCAAGCTGCTGGCTTATGCAGTGACGGCGGCCGGTTCAACGGATGACCAGCAGGACCTGTTCATTACCGAGGTGGAGACCGGAGAGCAGACGCCTGTGCTGAATGATTTTCATCTGGCTGATCCTCTCCACTGGAGTCCGTCCGGCAAGAAGCTGCTGGCTACAGCTACGGTACTGAAGGATAATATCTATCAGTTTCTGACCTATGTGGTTAGCCTGTCTTAGCTTTCTTATTCGCCAAAAGGTAAAGGCCGCTGGAATGGCGGAATCGACTGGCGGGATTCGTGGTATAATGGGGGAATGTGCAAGCAGGATGAACAGGAAGGAGCAGTACCCCCAATGGAAGTAACCGCACAGGAAGTAGCGGAGTGGATGGTGAAGGAGATTAAGTTCACAGGAACTTTATACCAGACCGCTGCGATTGAATATGTGAAGGCGAATTTCGGTGAGGAATTTGTATTCGTGAATGAGAATGGCAATGCCTCGTTATCCAAGGAAGTGAAGAAGGCCTTCCGCAAGCTGCATGGCGGCCGGATTGCCTGGGACCGCGACGGGTTCCTGTGGGCCTGGACCTGAGGCTGAACGAGTAGAGGATAACCATAAGAACATAACAAAGGGAGCATTGCTGTAATAGCAGTGCTCCCTTTTGTATGCAAATAGAACTTACGTGGCATCCCCTATACATATTCCAGCATGCCCTTGTCCTTGAGCAGATCAACGATATCTTTAACCGACTGCGCCTTATCCTTGGGACAGATCATGACCGCGTCCCCGGTGTCGGCGATAATGAAGCCGTCCACGCCGATGGTGGTAATCAGCCGCCCGTTGCCATAGATAATGGAATTGCGGGTGTCGATGCCGACATGATTGGCCTTGATAATGTTGCCTTCATCATCAGGCGGGAAGATGGCGCCGAGTGCGTCCCAGCTGCCGATATCATTCCAGCCGAACTGGCCGGACAGCACCACTACCTCATCAGAGCGTTCAAGTATGCCATAGTCAATGGAGATATTCTGCAGCAGCGGATAGATCCGGTTAATCGTCTCCTGCTCCTGGTCTGTACCGAGCGCTTCACTGATCGGCAGCATCGTATTATATAGCCGCGGCAGATAACGTTTGAAGTTATCGATAATGACCGAAGTTTTCCAAATGAAGATCCCGCTATTCCAGAGATAATTGCCTGAGGCCAGATACCCCTGTGCCTTCTTGAAATCCGGCTTCTCCACGAATTCAGCTACATCGTATACAGCAACCGGTTTGACTGCGATCGGCTCCTGGTCATAAGCGATGTAGCCGTAGCCGGTGGACGGGAAGGTCGGCTTAATCCCGATCGTGACAATGGCGTCACTCTCCATCGCGACGGTGCAGGCTTCGTCCAGCGTAAGCCGGAACTGCGGCTCATCGGTAATATAATGATCGGAAGGCAGGACGACCATTAGGGAATCCCCTTCACTCATCTGCTGGATGGAGAAGGCGGCGAACAGGATGCTTGCTGAAGTATTCCGGGCCACAGGCTCGATCAGAATATTGCTCTTCTGAACACTGCTGTGCATAATGCTCTCCAGCAGGACCGCCTGGGTGCGGTTCGTCACAATAACGGTATTCTCCTGCGGTATGATGCCCTTGAAGCGTTCGATCGTATCGTTCAGCATAATATCGTTGCCGCTGATGTTCAGCAGCTGCTTGGGGATTTCCTGTCTGGACAGCGGCCAGAAGCGGGTGCCGCCACCGCCTGCAAGTATGGTTGCGTATTTATCCATGATGAGTCACCAGATGGGCAATCGAGAAGGATATAATGCTCTCCGATCCCTGATTGAGGTTCAGCCCTGAGCTGTGAATGCCGTCGTAGCAAGCCCCGGACTGGGGGTCAATCAGGGAGATCTGCAAGGAATTATTCCCTGTATACCAGGCGTAGCACAGGTCAGCCCGCTGCAGATAAGCCGGGTCCTTCAGCACAACGGCCGCTTCCTCGCAGGCCAGCAGCATTTCGCAGGCTTCGATGGGCTGTTCATCATATAACGCAGGGCTGCCGCCGCGCAGCAGCCAGCCGTGGCTGCCAATGGGCTTGTAATAGCCTTCCGGCGCGAAGGTCCGGGAGATCAGGAAATCGAGGCTTTCCTTAGCCGTGATTCTCAGCGCCGGATTGCCGGAAATCTTGTAAGCCTTAAGCAGCGCCCAGGGCAGCATTGAGTTACCATACGTAAGACTGTCTTCATACCAGTTCCAGCCTTCGCCCTTGGTGAGATTGTATTGGTCATTCAGCCGGACGGCAACAGATTCAATAAGTTCTGTGATGAAGGCTTCAGGCAGGAAGGCACGTTCTTCTTCTGTACTTGGTATATGCGTATAAGGGAAGGAGTAGGTGAGTGCTCCTGGAGTCCCGGGTAAATAGCTGAGTCCGATCACGGCATAGGCCAGAGCCCGGGGTGACCGCAGGCCTGCGATATGCGGCAGCGCCTGGTTGATTAAATAACGGCAGGTATTCAGCAGATTATCAGGCAATATGGAGGAATAGGAGAGTACGAAGCCCAACGCCCAGAGGGTACGCCCCTGGCAATCCTCAGAGCCCCGTTCTTCCAGGAAGGAACGGTTATAGTCCATGAAGTTCCGGAAGTTGCCTTCTTCAGTCTGTGCATGGTGGACGAAAGAGAGGTACGTATGGATCAGGTCGAGGGAGGCGTTGTCCTGATTTTTTTTGTACATCAGAACGGCTGCAATTAGAGCCCGCGCATTATCATCGGTAGTGTAGCCTTTGGCACGGTCGGGAACCCCGAATTTCGTATGCTGAAAAATCCCTGTATCATCGGTAATCCGGCGCATATAGTCCGGCTTGAACTGTAACACTGCTGGCGCCTGCATCAGATCACACTCCGGTCAGCCGGTGTGGCAAGGCCTATAATGTCCTGGAAGATGGCGGCATAGGTCTTCGCAACCTCACTCCACATCATTGTACTGCCGAGTTCCTGTGTACGCTGTTCCATATCCCGGACTTTGGCCGGACTGTCCAGCAGCTCCAGAATACAGGCCTCCAGGGAAGCCGAATCGCGGAATTCTGCCAGCAGTCCTCTGCCTCCCGCCAGCATTTCTTCGGCATAGCGGTAAGGGGTGGAGATAATCACTCTGCCATAGCCGACTCCATAAGCGAGCGTTCCGCTTACGGCCTGTTCCTTGCCCAGATAAGGAGTCATATATATATCCGACATCACCAGGGACTCAATGACCTCTTCCTGGGTCAGTAGCTTGTCGACGAACAGCACATTATTGACCAGGTCTAATTCATGCACCAGATCGGTCAGCTTTTGCCGGTAGACTTCACCGGTCTCCTGCTTAACGACCGGATGCGTCTTGCCCCAGATGATATAGAGCGCGTCAGGATGCTGCTTCACTACGCCGCTCATAGCCTCAATCGCATATTCAATGCCCTTGCCGGGACTCAGGAAGCCGAAGGTCGAGAGGATTTTGCGTTCGCCGAACTTGTACTGGAGCTTCAGCTCTGCACGTGTGGAGGTCTGGACAAAAGGAACGCCGTGATGAATGAATGCTATTTTGGCGGCGTTAATATGATAGACAGAGATTAGATCCTCTACTGTGGACTGGGCCATGGTGACTACCTTGACGCTTCCTTCGGCGAGCCGGGTGATAATCTCATGCTGCTTGGGGGTAGGCTTGGTTAAGACAGTATGGAAGATAACCACGTAAGGGATCTGAAGCTCTTCTGTGAACTGCAGCAGATATTCGCCGCTCTCTCCGCCGTAGATGCCGAATTCATGCTGAATGACTAGCAGATCGGTATCTGACTGGTTGATGTCCCTGGCTGATTCTATATAATCAGATAGCTGATGTTGGTTGATTTCCCGCATGACCTGATCCGTGTAACGGTAGTTCCCGTTGTTATTCATGGCGATGATGCGCGGTTTGTTGAAGCCCTGAAGCTTCGTGAATTCATCCAGCAGATCCTGGGTGAAAGTAGCAATTCCGCATTCTCTAGGCAGGCTGGTGGACAGGAAAACAATGTTTTTATTGCGGTTGCTGTGGTTCATAATAGAAAGCCTCCCTATTGATTATCGAACTTTTGGGGACAAAAAAAGAAAATAAAGAGGACTTTATTTTCCGGGGATGAGTGGTATAAAGTTTTGTTTCTGCAAATTATTTCCTGACCAAACTATAACATGACCATTTAATCTTGTCAATTTATTGACTCCCTTGAAATCACCGGATATAGTGATGTAGGAGGTGTATGGATGCCAGTCATACGCAGTAAATTGAGTGAGGTTATGGATAAGCATGACCCGAAATTATCGATTCGCAAGCTAGCGAAGGACATTAATTACCATTTCGATTCCGTCCGGCGGATGTACAAAGACGAGATGGTGCAGTATCCCCGGGATCTGCTGCTGAAGCTGTGTACGTATTTCAATATTCAGCCTGGGGAATTGATCCGGATGGAACCGGATGAGAACGATTGGGCAATAGATAAGGCAAATGAATATGAGGAGGAAGGCAATGACAAGGAGCCCGGCGAAGACAGCAACCTGTAATGAACTGCTGGATACCTTTTATGCCAATCTCCGTACCGTGCACGTGGAGAAGCTGGTCTTCTCCGGTGTGGGCGGACGCGATGTATACAATATAACAGCTCCGTTTCTGCATGACGGGGAGGAAGTGATCTTGGGAAGAGTTGAGGAACGGGATAGCGAGTTCTCTCAAGTCTTCTTTTTTACATCCGGCGCAGATGGGGTATGGGTTCCCCGTGCGCATACCCATACCTATAATCTGCAGGACCCCTGCGTAACCCGCGTTAAGGGAGAATTGATTGTCGGCGGAGTTGAGGTGATTACGGCTGGGGATAATCCGCCCAAGATAGTCTCCTGGGTTACCCAGTTCTACCGGGGATACCGGATTGATTCAATGCATCATTTCTCCTCCGGTCCGGCAATGATGAAGGATATCCGGCTGATTGAGCTGCTGGATGGCAGAATTGGCGTGCTCACCAGGCCTCAGGGAGAGGTAGGCGGCAGAGGACAGATTGGCTTCACCATTATTGATTCACTGGAGGAGCTGCATGAACAGACCTTACTGGAGGCGGAGATTCTGCAGCATCAATTCGTGCCGGAAGAGTGGGGCGGAGCCAATGAAGCCCATCTGCTGCGCAATGGCCATATAGGTGTGCTGGGGCATATTGCCTGCTTCGACCGTCTGGGGAAGAAGCATTACTACTCTATGGTCTTCTCACTTAATCCGGACACTTTGGAGACTACCCCGGTTAAAATCATCGCAGCCAGAAGCGATTTCCCGATCGGTCCGGGCAAACGTCCTGATCTGCAGGATGTCATCTTCAGCGGCGGACTGGTACGCGGAGCGGACGGCCGGGCGGTATTGTCTGTAGGCGTCAGCGATGCGGAAGCCTATAGAATCGAGATCCCTGATCCTTTTGCCGAATATGAAGTCTGATTGCCGCAGGTTTGACTAGATTCTATGGTCATGTTACACTTGAGGTGACAAGAATTTATGGTCGAAGAGAGCGGGAACCAAGCAATGAGTAAATTTATTCAACTAAGCAATCGTACGTCTGACACGAAGTCCAACCTGAATGTGGCAAGAAAGCAGGGCCGCATCCCGGCTGTACTGTACGGAATTGGTAAAGATACTCTTAGTCTTGAAGTGAACGAGAAGGAACTGCTGGAAGTGCTGAGAACGAATCCGCGGGCGATCCTGCAAGGGAAATTGACCGACGGTACAACCGTTCCGGTAGTGGTTCAGAACATCCAGAAGCAATCCATGTCCGGTAAAGTGCTGCATATTGATTTCCAGCATGTGAACATGAGCATCAGCATGGACAGCAAGGTGACCATTCATTTTGCAGGCGAAGCTGTTGGCGTCAAAGAAGGCGGCGTACTGCAGGTGGAAATTTATGAAGTAGAAGTCCGCTGTATGCCGGGCGATCTGCCTACTTCCATGGAAGTGGATATCAGCGGCCTTGCCATCGGCGACCAATTGCTGGTGTCGGATCTGATTTTCCAGGATGGCATTGAAGTGCTGACCGATCCAAGTACGGTCATGATTCAGATCAAGACTGTACATGAAGAAGTTGAAGAACCGGTAGTAGTTACTCCGGCTTAAATACAGTATGACGCATAGCCCTTTCGGGCAGAACGTCTTGGAAGCTCATGATATATCATGATTCCGCTACGTCTGCCCGAAGGGGCTTTTTGTTGTTGTGGGGGACAGGAAAGAAGTCAGGGGGAGGTTATTTCAGCGCCCCTTCTGTCAGGCCGGCAACGATATAGCGGTGGAAGAAGAGGTATACGACAATCATTGGGAGCGTAATAATCGAGAGTGCTGAGAACAGCAGCTTATAGTCGGTCATATACCGGCTGGAGAAGGCCAGCAGACCAACCGGTATCGTCTTCAGTGCATCATTCTGGATGTACAGCATGGCCAGCAGCAGCTCATTCCATGCATTCAGCGCTGAGAAGATCCCGACGGTGGCCATGTTCGGAATAAGCAGCGGAAGGATAATCCTGCTGTACATTCTCCAGTTGCCGCAGCCGTCTATCCGGGCAGCCTCCAGCAGCTCTTTCGGTATAGAATCCAAGTATGCCTTGAGCAGGAATATGGCCAGCGGAAGGCCGGTTCCAATGTAAGGGAGGATTAAGCCCATATAGGAATCCTTCAAATTCAGCTGCTCAAAAATATAGCTCTGGGCAATGAAAAAGGATTGCAGCGGCATAAACAGTCCGAATACGAACATCAGCATCAGGAAGCTGCTGCCGCGGAAGCGGAGCTTGCTGAAGGCGAAGGCTGCGAGGCTCGCGAAGAGCAGAATGCCCGCAACGGTGGCCGAGGTTACAATTACACTGTTGCCGGCGTAGGTGCTCATATTGCCGACGGTCCAGGCTTTGGACCAGTTCTGGAGATTGATCTGTTCCGGCAGTGCGAATGGAGCGGAGAAGATCTCCCGGTTCTCACGGAAGGAGGAGAGAATAAGCCAGAGAATCGGGTAGAAATAGAAGCAGGAAATGAAGATCATGAACAGATAATACAGAATATGCGAGAACGCTCTGCGGCTGGCCGCTTCCCCGCCGCTGTAAGCGTCTTTCTTGAGATCCAGGGCTGTGGTCGTCAAGCGGTACACCTCACTTTCGTATAATGTACATGTATCGGGGTCCCCGCAAAGTACCTGAGTCATCACCCGAAGCCTCTTTCAGAGGACTGCGAAGCCGTGTCTTTCTAATACTCCAGTACACTGGAGTCTTTCTTATTCAGTCTGCCGGCCACAAGCCCGATCACTGCGATCACAATTGTCATGATGACGGCAAGTGCGGAGCCGTAGCCGATGCTCATATGGGTGAAGACTACTTTGACCAGGTAGGTCGTAACGATTTCGGTTGAATTATACGGTCCGCCGTTGGTCATTACATAGAACAGATCGAAGGACTGGAAGCCGGTAAGTACACACAGCATGATGCCTGTCTCCACCAGATTACGGATCATGGGCACCTTGATTTTGAAGAAGATCTGTCCTTCCCCTGCACCGTCCAGATAGGCCGATTCATAGACTTCTCTAGAGATGCGCTGGATTCCTGAATAAAAGATGGTCATATAGAAGCCTGCGTAGACCCAGCCGGATACGATGCAGATGGCATAAAGCGCGGTATCGGGGTTGCCCAGCCAGACACGGGTCCAGCTCTCCAGGCCGATCTTCTCCAGCAGGATATTGATGAGGCCAAAGTCGGAATTATAGACGAATTTCCATAAGTAGGAGACGACTATCATCGGCAGCATGACGGGCACGAAGAAGGCGAGCCGGAAGAGTCCGCTTCCCTTGCGGCCCATCGTGATCAAGCCTGCGAGCCCGAGTCCGGCAATGACTTCAACAAAGACAGTGGCGACAATATAGATAAGCGTGTGTCCGTAGGAGTTCATGTAGACACGGTCCTGAAAAGCCCGGATGTAGTTGTCGAAGCCGGTGAATTTCATAGTGCCGATCCCGTTCCAATCGTAGAAGCTGAATACGAAGGTCATAAGGACGGGGACAAGTACAACAAAGCCAAAGAGCAGGAGGGCTGGAGATATGAACAGGTAGGGAGATAACTTATTGCTTCGGCCGGACATGGGTCCACCTCCAATTCAAGGTATAAGGGGGGATGCGTAATCTTCGATTTCCGGATGAAGCCGCCTTATGGACGTACTCATCGTTACTTTAGAGGGGCGATAGTTGTCTCCAGCTCAGCCAGAGCCTCTTCAGGTGATTTAGCGCCGCCGATAACTTCAGAGGTGGCCATATTGAGCGCGTTGGCAACTTCGATGGAATAGCCGGTATCGGGCGGCGACACAAGCGCTGGAGCATTTTCCATCAGATCGTTCAATTCCAGCGAGAGCGGAAGCATGGTCTCCTTGTCGATCCCGTCTTTGGTAATCGGAACAGCTCCGGCATCGGACAGCTTCTTGGAGGATTCGGGGGAGCTGTAGAGCTTCATGAATTCAATAGCCTCGTCGATCAGCCTGGAGTTTTTATTGACCACCATTCCGTTCAACACGCCGATTACACTGTCCTGATTGCCCTTGCCGTCCGGTATGGCCGGAGTATTGAAGTAGCCAAGCTCAAGTTCCGGCGTCTCTTCGACTGCGGTTGGAGCCAGCCAGCTTCCGATCGGGTGCATGGCACCGCTGCCGTTCAGGAACAGCATGTCCGCCTCACTGTCGCTTGCGGCAGTTACATTCTCGTTAATATAGCCTTTATCCCAGAGTTCCCGTACGTAACCGTAGGCTTTGACGAAATCAGGCGAATTGAACGGCTGCTTCAGCTGCATAGCCTCACTGTAGGCGTCTTCGCCCACAACCCGGGAAATGATATGGGCGACCCAGTTGCCTGCTGTCCACAGATCGGAGTTGCCGATCACGAGCGGGGTGATGCCTGCCTGCTTGATAGTCTCGCATATCTTAAGGAATTCCTCCCAGGTGGCCGGCGGCTGAAGACCCAGATCATTAAATACCGCTTTATTGTAAAAGATTACGTTCGTCACATCGCCCGCAGTAGGAATCATATACGTCTTGCCGTCGATCACCATACCATTGAAGGTACCCTCCGCGAACATATCCTTCAGTCCTGAGCTTTGGAGCTGCTCTGTAATATCCGCCGCATAACCGTCCGTTACTCTTGTCTGCAGGCGCTGCCCCGCCCATTCAAAGTACAGGTCAGGAGCGTTCTTGCCGCTTAGTAGATTTGGCAATCCGATCGTCTGATAGGTGTCATCGTCCTGATAGCTGAATTCCACCTTAATCCCCTGATGCTGCGCTTCAAACTCCTTGCCGATCGTTTCCCAGACCTTGATTAATCCTTCGCCGGGCGAACCCATAGCAATACGGAGTGTTTCCGGTTTGGCACCGGAGCCTCCGTTATTGGCCGGGCTGTTATTAGAAGCTGCAGAAGAGCAGCCCGTTAAGGCGGTAATCAGCATCGTTGAGATCAGTGCAATCATCCGTTTGTTCATTTGTTAATCGCTCCTTTGATTGGTATTGGCAAATAAGTTGACCTAAATGTAATGTTATATGACTCATCTGAGTGAGGTGTTTCTGATTTTTGTTTGTGATTGGTTGAGTAACAAATATTTGTAGTAACAATATTGCTTTCATTATTCATGATAGCAAGAAGCCTGTCAATTGTTTTTTCATGCAAAAAGACATATAAAAATCATTTTATCCAGAAAGTAAGCAGTAAATATTTTTGACCAATGGATTATTGTAAGCGCAAACAACATTGATTTTACATGGAAATTTACGATGTTATGGGAGTTTGTGGAAAAGAGAGGAAGAATATCTCTCTAATTAATAAATGTATTGACAATTTGTTATGATTAAAAATAGAATGTGGGTAAATGTTACTACAATAACATTGATAACATGACATGGAGGTGACATTAAAAAACCTGCAAATTTGAAAAGATAACCTGAAAAGGATGTCACCCCTGGAGATTATGCAGCACATGCTTCCGAAGCAGTTGTGTACGAAGTTATCAGCTGAAGTACCGCTTAACAAAACCTTGAGGAGGAGTGCATATGAAGTTCAAATGGAAGCAGACGCTTGGAGTATTCGCCGTAGTGTCATCCGTGGCGTTTACGGGCATGCCCGCAGCATCTGCAGAAGTAGCGGAGAAGATTCCTGCATGGGCCGCAGAGGAAATAGCCTCGTGGAAAGAGATGGGGCTGCTCAAAGGCAATCAGGAAGGTCTCGTTCTGCCGAATGAAGGAATCAGAAAAACAGAATTCGTCGCCCTGATTAACCGGATCTTTCATTTCAGTGAGGAGAGCGGCCAGAGCTTTACTGACGTCCCTAAGAAGGCATGGTACGCCTCTGACATCAGCAAAGCGGTTGCTGCCGGTGCTCTTATTGGTAACGGCGAAGGCAGGATCAATCCGCTGGAGGTCCTGACCCGTGAGCAGGCGGCGCTGATTCTCAGCAGAGTATTTAATGTTGCAGCCTCCGGGAATTCCTTCGTCCCGTTTACCGATGATGCTCAACTTGCCGGCTGGTCCAAGGAAGCGGTCTATGCTATGAAGGAAGCTGGTTATGTGGCGGGCACACCGCAAGGCGCGTTCCAGCCCAAGAAGGCACTGACGCGGGCCGAGGCCGTGAAGATGATGAATAACACCATGGGCCTCTTGGTTGCCGACGGCGGAGATCATTCGGGAACCTCCGGCAGCAACCTGATTGTTAACACAGCTGGAGGCACGCTATCGGATCTGAACTTCTCAGGGAATGTATATATTACTCCCGGCGTTGGCGAAGGTAATCTGAGTTTCATCAATGCTAAGATTGGAGGCACCGTTTACATAAACGGCGGCGGTATGAACAGCATCACCTTAACGGACAGTCATGTGGGCAGAATTGTAATCAGCAAGCCCGCATCTCCGGTAAGGGTTATGCTGAAGGGAAAGACGATAGCCGGGAAGATTGATGTAACTTCTGCTGCCCGGATTGTCAATGAATCGGATCAGACGGTAAGTACCGTTAACCTGCTTACGCGGGCTTCCGATGCTGTCTCTGTATCAGGGGATGTTAATGAATTGAATGTAGCTGCACCGGCAAGCTTCACGCTGGAGGGCGGCCAGATTGGAAGCTTCAACGTCTCGTCCAAAGCAGGCGGCTCAGCGATTAAGCTGAATAAAGGCGGGGTTGTCAAGAAAATGACCTTGAACAGCGCAGCAACTATAACCGGTGAAGGAATAATCGCAGAAGCGGTGGTCAATGGAGAAGGCGTGACTTTCTCTGTCAAGCCGGACAAGCTGACGATGAATGCCGCGAAGGTAAGCATAGGCGGACAGGATTTTGATGCTTCAGGTCAACTGATCACTTCAGCGGCCGGCCATTCGGGAGGAACCGGTTCAAGCGGCGGCACGGGAAGCCAGGCCCCTACTCCTACTCCAACTCCGGCTCCAACCTCAAGCCCGGGTACATGGAGTCCAACGCCAACCCCGACACCAGTGCCGACACCGACACCAACAACGAAACCGACACCAACACCAACAACGAAACCAACACCAATACCGACACCAACACCAACACCAACAACGAAACCGACGCCGACACCGACACCAACACCAACACCAACAACGAAACCTACCCCAACCCCAACACCTGAGCCCAAAGGTCCGGAGCTGTATACCTATGCCGAAGCCTTAAGCTCCTTCAGCTCCACAGGAGCGGAAGGATTGGCCAAGCAATACCTGACCTTCCTTCAGGACCCTTCATACACGCCTTCGATAGCGAACAAGGGTGTGACCATGCCGAACCTTGTGAATGCAATAACCTTTGTAAATTATGAATTTAATATCAAACCTTCCATATTTGCTTCGATGCGGGGGATTAACACCTCTGTATTGGATAAAACCCGGACTTATTTGTGGATCGGAACAGACAGCGGAGTCACCAAAATCAATCTCGTCACGAATGAAATGACCAGTTATTCCGCTCAAGGCAAGCAATTGTACGATGACAAGGTGCTTTTGCTTTTACCGGATGAAAGTACGGGTGTACTGGTTATTACACAAACCGGCGTATCGCATATCTACCAATAAGGAAAGGGGAGCTTACCATGTACATGATGAAAAGAAATGGCGTGAAAATCACGGGTGCACTGCTTGCCTTAACGCTGTTCGTACTGCCGGCAGCGCCCGTGCTTGCGGAGAAGCTGCCGGGTGCGGGCTACTCTCCTGTTCAGCTGGAGGCTGTGCAGACCAAGGAAATGACCTATTACAAAGCCGGATCTGCCTCCATCCCGGGCACCCTTGAATGGGTCACCGGTACTGCTGCGCTCAAATTCCTGCCGCTCTCGGTAACCGGTGATGTAACCAGTGTAGTTCTGGACGGGGGGGTCTACTGGATTGGAACGGAGACCGGCCTGCAGCGGGTTGACTTCGGCGCAAGCGACACTAAGGATATCGTTCAGTATATGGCCGGACCGAGGTATTTGTACGGTGGTGATGATCATGTGACAGGGCTTGCCAGCGACGGGAAGGGCGGTATCTGGGTCCGGACGGCAAGCGGTGTGACCCATATCGCCATGCCGGAGAAGACGCTGCATGACAAATCGTTTATCTATGAGGATCTGGTGAAGTCGATTCTGGACCGGCGCGGCATGGTTCATGGCGCAGGCTTTACGTTTACGGAGACGGACAGCAAGCTGGATGCGGTTAATTACAACTCTGCAACCGGAGTGTTCACATCCACACCAACCACCAGTGACAATGACGGTCTATGGACAGCGATGTATGCAATGGGGGAGATTTTCCGCTATAAAGCACTGCAGGAGCAGTACGGAGCCAGCCCGGCTTCCGGGGAGCAGGCAGAAATTGCGGATGCAAGAGCGGCGGCGCTTGGAGCGACCAAGGCCGTTCTGCTGCTCGATTATGTCTCCGGACGCGGAAACGGATTTCCGGCACGCTCCTATATGCTGACCAGCGAAGCGAGTGCGGCTACAGTGGGCAATTCAGTGTACGGCTACCAATCTCAGAACGGCTTCTGGTTCCAGAACTTTGTCGGGCCGGACATGACTAACCCGAATGGAATCATTCCAAGCATGCAGCGTAACGACGGGGTGGAGCCTATCGGCTATTCCATGGTGAGGGTAACCAAAGACGCAGAGAACAAAAAAGGCTCCACGCTGTTCCCGAGCGGAGGTACCGATGTGCTCAATTACAATGGGCTTGGGCTTAGTCAAGCCGCCATTGACGAGCTGAACCTGACGCGTCCTGAAGGCCAGAAGCTGGGGATTGATATCAAGACACGGGTTGGAACTACCGTAACCGGCGCAGTATATCAGGTGCTGCCTGTCATTACGGCCGCCACTAACAACAATGATGCGAAGGAAGATAAGACAACGGGCATCAATAATAAGCCGCTGTTTCAGCTGACAGCTCCCGTCTATGAGCAGATTCCGGAATTCTTTAATGATTTGTTCCCGGATAGCGCAATTGTGGACGGCCATATCGACATGAACCAGATTGTGTATAAGGCAGATACTTCTGCAGATGAAGTGGATGGCCATTATGCCATGTTCTATACGGCTTATAAATATCTGGTCGGTGACAGCACCGATCCTGAACTTCTTGAGCTGAAATCTCTCATTGAAGAAACCACGCACCGCATGACAGAGCTGATTTTGAAGGACGACCATTATTATATTGAGGATGCCACCGGCAAATCAACACAGTGGTCCAGATGGTTCGCCAAATACTTCAACGACAGCCTTGGCGTTATGGAGCAGCAGGTACAGTGGCAGTCCAAGATCGGCGTTGACGAAAAAGGGGATGATGCGCTGTCCTACGGTTACGAAGACGGCCCGCTCAACGCACTGCAAGTCATGGCTGCGCTGAAATCAGCAAGCTATATTGTCGCAGCGAGCTATCCGGCTGATTCGGCCAAGTATGAGCTGGCGTATGAGCAGGCTTTTGCAGGCAGCTACAGCAAGGAAGAGCCGTATATCAACGGTAAGGGCTATATGGCCATGGCACAGGACTATATTGAGCGCAGACTGGTGCGTCAGGCTACCAATGCATATAGCGAGAACGACAACCAGCCGGTAACTATGGATAATGCAGGCGACGGCACGAACACCAATGCGACGCTTCATAATGACTGGACCCAATATATCAATTACTCGGATGAAGAGCTGGGCTGGTTCCCGGTATTCATACTTGTTACGCTTGAGCAGGATGCAGGCAGACATGCGCAGATTGTAGCAGCCTATGATCAATGGTACTCCAATGAGGTGCGGGAGGAGAATCCGTTCTACACCTTCCTCTACCAGCTTGCGCATCCGGACAAAACCGATGTCGATCTGCAGTCGGCGGTCCGCTTCCTGTACCGTTTCCCTGAATTCCAGATTGAATTCCCGGTGCAGTGGGACCGTCAGGATGTGCTGTATATTGAACCGGGTGACCGCGATGATTATAAACAGACGAACTACGCACTGGCTCCGGATGAGCGGCGCATCATTAAGCATAACTCGAATCCGTTTGAAAATGACAGCCAGACTACCGGGGCCAATCCGGGGTATAACTACCATACAGGCAGCATTGAGGCGGGTTCGGTATTCACACTGCCCTACTGGCTGGGGCGCTATTTTGAGATCATCAAGGAGTAACAGGGCTTACTGAACTGAAGGTAACGGAGCCGGAGCGCCCCATCCAGGGGTGCTCCGTATGCTCTCTGGGCTGACGGTCGCCCGGCCTTCCTTCATCCAAACTGTCTCTCGATAGTATAGCTGGGGAAATCACCCCGGAATACGCCGAAGCTGTATTCCAGAGGGGAACCGTCGGCCAAATACGTAAAAGTTCTCACTTGCAGGCAGGGGGAGCCTTCTTTGACACCAAGCAGCCTGCTGGCTGTTTTGTCCGCGAGTACAGGCTTCAGCTGCTCCACAGAGCGGTGGGCCTTCAGGTTATACTCTGACTCAAGGAAGGAGAAGAGCGATCCATCCTTATATTCATTAATGAGCCCCGGGGCGAGATCCCAGGCAATATAAGTAGTCTCATACAAGAGTGGTTCATTATCGGCATAGCGGAGCCGCAATAGCTGGTTTACCGGTGCTTTCAACGGAATATTGAGGAATTCATTGAGCGGGATTTCCGCAGGTGTCACTTTGGCTTCAATAATTGTACTGGTCGGCTCTTTGCCGCTCATCAGCACATCTTCAGTGAAGCTTCGTTTCTGGTTAAGCTGGAGCTCCTTACGTTTGACAAAGGTGCCCTTACCCTGGTGCCGCTCAAGAATATCCTGAACCTCCAGTTCGCTGAGCGCGAGGCGGATGGTGGTCCGGCTGGCGGAGAACATCTCGCATAACGCGGCTTCGGTGGGAAGCTTCTCTCCGACAGCATAGAAGCCGGATTGGATCTGTTTGAGCAGTTGTTCTTTAATATTGAAATATAATGTATTATTTGTTCTCTTTGTCATTACAAGTTTCCTCCGATGCCAATTTGTTATATTATATCACGGAAAAAGAGCAGGAGAAACCATATGGAAATGACGGGATTTTGAATCCATAATGTGTGCACCCTTTACCGGGTATAGAGATTCACAAATCATTTGAGTGATTAGAAAATCCAATGAGGAGAAAAAAGGTTAAAAAAAGACATGTATTTGTAGGAACAATAAATGGGATTGTTATTATAAACATCTAACCGGGGCAATAATAGAGCATTTCAAGAGAGACGGAGGAAATCACAAATGAAGAAGAAACACTTGAAAATCGCAGTCATCGGAGGAGGTTCCTCCTATACGCCGGAGCTTGTTGAAGGGCTGATCCGGTATCATGATGAATTTCCGGTTGCTGAGCTGTATCTGGCAGATATCGAGGCAGGGGCGGACAAGCTGAGAATCATAGGGGAACTGGCGCAGCGTATGATTGATGCAAGCGGCAAGCCTATCAGGCTGCATACGACACTGGACCGGCGCGAAGCGATTCGCGGTGCGGATTTTGTCGCTACGCAGATCCGTGTCGGTATGCTGGATGCACGCTCCAGAGATGAGAAGATCCCGCTGGCCCACCATTTAATCGGCCAGGAGACGACGGGCGCGGGCGGGTTCGCCAAGGCGCTTCGCACCATTCCGGTCATTCTGGACATTTGCCGGGATATCGAGGAGCTGGCTCCGGGTGCGTTCATGATTAACTTCACCAACCCGGCCGGTATCATTACGGAAGCCGTCTCGAAGCATTCCCGGGTCAAGTCTGTGGGGCTATGCAATCTTCCGATAAGCACGAAGATGCAGATCGCTGAGCTGTACGGGGTTCCGCAATCGGAAATGTTCATTGAGATTGTCGGGATCAATCACCTCAACTGGACGACCCGGGTGCTGATTGAAGGGGAGGACGTGACGGAGGACTTTCTCAATAAGCTGTCGGGAGCCAAGGGGCCTTCGATGGCCAACATCCCCGATCTGGAGTGGGATTCGGAGTTCATTCAGTCCGTAGGTGCACTTCCCTGCCCGTATCACCGTTACTACTATATGAAGGAAGAGATGTACCGGGAGATCTCTGAGCATTACCAGGAGAGCGGCAAGACACGTGCCGATGATGTGAAGGAAGTAGAAGCCGAGCTGTTCGAGATCTATAAGCAGCCTGAAGTGAACAGTAAGCCGGCTCAATTGGAGAAACGCGGCGGTGCCTACTATTCGGAAGCGGCGGTTCAATTGATGAAGTCTATCTATAATGATACCGGCGATATTCAGACCGTCAATGTGCGTAATCAGGGGGTTATTCCGGATCTTCCGGGTGATGTCTCCATTGAGATCAACTGTGTCATCAAATCCGATGGGCCGCATGCGCTTGCACCAAGCAAGCCACTTCCCCCGCAGATCCGAGGTCTGCTGCAGGTAGTGAAGGCTTACGAGGAGTTGACCATAGATGCTGCAGTAAGAGGAGATTATGCCTCTGCACTGCAGGCCCTGACGATCCATCCGCTGGTAGGCGACGAGCGGATCGCCAAGGAAGTACTGGCCGACATTCTGGAGCAGAATGCCGAGTACCTGCCCCAATTCCAGGTGCGGGCCAGATAAACCCGGGAATAACGGCATCAGCCCCTTTCTGCAGCGCCGATTAGCTGCTGAAAGGGGCTGATGTTATGCATGGCAGCCGTGCGTCCTGTTATACCGGGACCTCCCGGGTGCTAGGTTCCATCGGGGAGCTGCAGAGCGGACACGGCTTCGAGGTCAGGTGATCCTCTGCGCCGCCCGCCTTCTTGCGGGTCCAGCCCGGACAGGCTTTGCCGGTGCACTGCCAGACCGGAACAGTATGTGTTCTCACTGCGGCTGAACCGTGTGTGCCGCTGCGTGTTACATGCGTTCTGTTCGGGCTGCTGGCTCCGGCGGCTGGAGCCGGTGCCTGTGGGCGGGCCGCCGAGCGGAAGGCCGCGAGCATGAAGCGCGAGACCTCCGCTTTCTTGCCCCGATGCCTTGCCGGCGAGCTGATGAACAGCTCCTCCCTGGCCCGGGTAACGGCCACGTAGGCGAGCCGGCGCTCTTCCTCCAATGCGGCAATGCCCGCTTCGGCTGCGGCTTTTGCAGCAGCCGCGCTGATCACTTTGACCGAGGCCTTCGCTGGCTTGCGGTCCTTCGCACGGCCCTCCTCCAGAGCGGAGCTATGCGGCAGAATGCCTTCGGAGGCTCCGATCAGGAAGACGACGGGGAACTCCAGTCCCTTGGATTTGTGGATGGTCATCAGCGCCACCCGGTTGCCTTGCTCCTTCAGCCCCGGCTGCCGGTTCTGCTCGTTACGCTCCGTTACGTTGTCGATGAATTCGAGGAACAGCGGAATTGTAGCGAAGCGCTCCGCCGAGGACTCCAGCTCATCCAGCATTTCCTTCAGCGTCTCCCGGTGCAGCGTAGCCTGATGGCGCTCGCTGCCTTCGATGAAATAATCATAGAATACCGTGCGGATCTGGCGGATCGCTTGTAGCGGTGTCAGCTCCCGCAGGCCGCGGATCAGGTCCAGCCGCTCGCGCAGCTTGACGCCCTTGAAATCTTCCATGCCCGGCATGGACAGCAGATGAATCAGCGGGCCCTGCTTCGCTTGCACCGCCTCCATACGCCGGATGTGCTCCATTCCCTTGTCCCGGTTCATGTAGAGTGTCGGCAGAATGTTCTCCATGGCGGCGAAGTCACGGCGGTTCACCGACAGGCGCAGGTGATCCAGCACCGGAGAGATTAGCCAATGCTCATAGAGCAGCTGGCCTTCGCCGTAATCAATATAAGGAATATCGCGCAGCAGCAGCAGCTCCAGCACCGCCCGATTACTGCTTGTGGCGCGGTACAACAGGGCGAAATCACGGTATTCCCGGGCCCCGCTCTGCGTTTCACGCTCAATATGCTCCACGATTTGTCCAGCCTCGTCATCTGCTGTCTCCGGACGCAGGTAACGGGGCGGCAGGCCGCTGCTGCGGGCTGCCTGCAACGTCTTGGCGCGGCGCCGCGAATTATGGCGGATAATGCCGTTGCCCAGCCCGATGATCGCCGGACCGGACCGGTAGTTGATATCCAGTGTGATCACCTTGGCCTGCGGATACAGCTTCTCGAACTCCAGGATGAACTCGCTGCGGGCACCGTTGAAGGAGTAGATCGTCTGGTCATCGTCGCCGACCACCATCAGGTTATCCTGCGGAGCAGCAACCATCTTCACCAGCTCATATTGCAGCGCATTCGTATCCTGGAACTCATCAACCATCACATATTGATACTGCTGCTGCAGCTCCCGCAGCAGCGCCGGCTGTTCCCGGAGCATCTGGTAGGCGAGCAGCAGCACATCGTCGAAATCGATTTTGAAATGATCGGTCTTCCACTGCTCATACTGAGCCAGGATAGCCTTCATCTCCTTCTCTGCCTCGGTAGTCTCCGGCAGCTGTACGGGCAAGCCCATATTCATCTTCCAGGCGGAGAGCAGACTGAGCAGATTCTCAGGAGGATAGGCATCCTTCGGCAGTCCCAGCTCGCGCATAATCTGCTTCAGCAGAATATGCTGGCGGCGAGTCTCGCTGAAAATATCCTGCCGCAGTCCCTGCCGCCGCAGGAAATAAAGAAAGAACGAGTGGAACGTACGCGCCTGCAGGCGAGCAGCATCCCCCTCGTTCACCCCCGGCAGCAGGGCAATCCGCTCGCGCATCTCTGCTGCTGCCTTGCTGGAGAAGGTCAGCAGCAGCAGGCGACCGGGGGCGATGCCGCGCACAGACAGCAAATACCCGGCTCTGCAGATCAGCACCGAGGTTTTGCCGGAGCCGGCTCCAGCCAGTGTCAGCAGCGGCCCGAGATGATGGCGTACCGCTGAGATCTGCGGCGGATTGAGCAGAATGCCGCCTGCCTCCAGCCTGCGGAAGTATGCCGCATCGCTGTCCCCCGGCTGTACCGTCTCCCGGCTTGTCCGGGCTGAGGCTACCTTCGCCTGGGGGATATGCTCACCGCTGGCTCCCAGCGGGATATTATGAAATAAGAGCTTGTTCATTATGTTCACCTTCGTTTGTTTCTGAATGCGTAATCAGTCATGCGGTTTTGGCCAGTATACACTATACCATTCCGCACTCTATTCTGCACGAGGCTATCTCCCGGATGCATTCAGCTTGGCCAGAAAAGAATTCACCTTGCGCTCGTACAGCCGGGGCTGGTCCTCCTTGATCTCCTCCAGCAGGAAGGCCAGGCACTGCCGGATTCTTGGCGGCATACGGACGGCGATCTCGGCGTAATCCTTGCGGTAGCGGTCGTCCTGGAGAATTCTTTGATTCAGCACAATCGCCCAGTTGCGGGCATGCTCCAGCATCTCCGGCAGCGACTCCAGCAGCTGGGTCAGATACATCTCCATTTGGATACTCTCTACAAAGTGAACAAGGCTGAACATCACCTCTTCCTGCTCCGTATCATCGTCGAATACTTTGAAGATCTGGTGAATGACGGCATCCTCTGTATCACCGGCCAGACCCTCCAGTGCCTGATCGAACTGCTCGCATTCCAGCTCGGTGCGCAGCAGCCGGTTCTCATATAACCGGGCAATCCCGGGGTATAGGTGGTTCATAGAGTAATTCCTCCCAGCAGAAAATAACGCCATTTATCATAAAGTCCACTTTTTGACAGATAATACTAATATATTGAACAAAGGACTAGCTGATTATAACAGATAGACAAATAGAAGTGAGGTATGGAGGGATATCATGTTTATTCCGGTGCTTATGGAATTAACCAATGCCGAACGGTTGACGCTCATTCTATATTTGGCAGTCAACCTGGGCGCCATCTCATTATTATGCTTTCGGCGCTCGGGAACCGACCGCCGCTAGCGGAAACAGCCTTCATTTGAAGGCTGTTTTGCTGTTCAGAAGATGCCGCAGTCCCGCCGCAACACCGTTCTCCGTATGGCTCAACGTAATGAAGTCGGCGGTCTGCTTCAGCACGGGGGCGGCATTCTCCATGGCAATCTTGTACCCCGCCATCTCGAACATAGGCAGATCATTGTAGCTGTCGCCCATCACCGCCACTTGCTCCGCAGGAATCCCGTAATGGGCTGCGAGCATGCTAACACCGGTGCCCTTATTCGCTTCCTTATGGTTGATCTCGATATTGTTGACATGCGATGCGGTAATAATCAGCCCGGGAATGGCGGCGAACCGCACAGAGGCTTCCTTCAGCAGTTCACGGTTCAGCGAGAAGACCAGAGTCTTATAGATCAGATTCTCTTCCTTGCTCCAGACGTCCTCCATCTTCTCCACGTAGGTTACCGCTGCCTGCTGGAACTGCTGGTCTACCATCGCCTGGAGCAGCCAAGCTAATTCCTCGGGTACCTCAGTATCCTTAAGAGTAGCCAGCTTCTCCAGCTTTACCCGCTTGTCCAGCTCTACATATACGTTATCCTCAGTGTATACCTCGTAATACAATTCAGGAATTTCATTCATCCAGCGCAGTGCGGGGATAATATCCTCTTTATTCAGCGGAGTGCTTGCCGCCACCGTCCGGTCAGCCAGCGTGATCACAGCACCGTTAAGACTCACCACAGGGCACTCCAGATCAGCCAGCCGCAGCTGCCGTTCAGCATCCATGTAGGAACGGCCCGTAGCGATAATCACGATATGCCCCAGGCGCTGTGCTTGAAGAATAGCCTCTTTATTCTCGTTGCTGATTTCACCCTCCGCATTGAGCAGTGTTCCGTCCATATCCAGTGCAATGAGCATGTGATTGTTCTCCTGTTCTATCTGTTTATTTTAGGTTCCCCTTCAAGGGCGCGCAGGCTTTGCCTGAAATATAAGAAATTATATGTTTCACACGATAAATTATCCTTCTATTTCTCGCTGAAACGGTACCGTCCCTTAAAAGGACGGCAAAGCCGTTTCCACTTATATTTTATCATTATTTACTCGGAAATTTAAAATTAAAGTGTTCATCTATAGTATTACAGAACTGCTTCCCTGCTGCATGCAGCGTGACGGATTTTCAGAAAAGAGTGCTCCCGTGGTACAATGTAAGGCAGACCTGTAACCTGACAGCCTGGTTCGTCTTCTGCATGAGCAAGGGATGATGACCGGGATGCAAGCGGCATGGGGTCGCTATGTAAGGGGGAAAAGATACTGATGAAATCCAGAAATTTAGCTACGATCTCTCTGGCTATTATGGCCTGCGGCTTTCTGTTCACCTTGTTTCTGCCGGAGAATCTGGCAGTTATTCTGCTGAGAGGCGGCTTCGAGGCAGGTCTGGTCGGAGGAATCGCCGACTGGTTTGCTGTGACAGCGCTGTTTCGTCACCCGCTGGGCCTTAGAATTCCTCATACCTCGCTGCTGCTGAAGAACCGGGATAAGCTGATCCAGTCCCTGATCTCTGCGATGGAGAATGAACTGCTGAACAAGGAGAGCATTGAGAACAAGCTGCGCACCTTCAATATAGTCTCGCTTGGAGCTGGCGTACTGACCCGGTTCTTCTCCAGAAAAAAAGCGCGGCAGGAAGTGCTGGAGCAGCTGAAGGGCTTCGTGCTGCGGCTTCCGGTAGAGCAGGCTGTTCCATATATTCAATCGGCAGCAGCAAGCTATCTGCGTGAAGCTAAGCTCGGAGTCGCAGCAGATACCATAGCAACCAGCCTGATGAATGAGGGCAAGGATATTGCAGCCCTTGATTTTGCGCTGGAGGGGATCTCCGCCTGGAGCGGACGCCCGGAGACGCGGGCCATGCTGGGCAAGATCGCCAGTGAGAAGCTGGCCGAGGTTAAGCTTGGCGGACTGAAGGGAATGGCCTTCCAGGCCTTCGTCGGGTTCGTGGATGCTGATATGCTAGGGGAAATGCTCCAGGGTATGGTGCAGTCTACGATCCGTGACTTTAAGGAAGAGGACAGCCCTTACCGGGAGGAGGTCATCCGGGAGATCCGGGTGGCTCTGTTCCAGCTGCTGAGCGATGAAGAACGGATTGCCTCACTGAAGAATTGGGCGCTGAATGAGCTTCAAGGGGAAGCCGCTGCCGCATTTGTACTACAGCAGCTGCAAGGGCTGCGCGGCAAGGCGGTTACGCTGCTGGAAGAGGACCGGGGCCGGGGCGGGCGCAGGCTGTTCTCGCTGTATGCCGCGCTGGTCCGGCGGGTTAGCCAGGAGAAGGAATGGATTCAGACATCAGAGGACCGGATTCGCGGTACACTGATCTCCTTCGTGGAAGCTAATCATTACCGGATCGGGCAACTGGTCAAGGAGAACCTCGATCAGATGGACGATGCCGCTCTGGTGAATATGCTGGAGGAGAAGGTCGGCAAGGATCTGCAGTGGATTCGTGTCAACGGGGCCGTCTGCGGCTTTGTGGTCGGGCTGGTGCTTACCGTCATCCAGCTGATCTGAGGTTGATGTATCAGGAACTCAGGAATTCATAAAGGCAGCAAGGCAGTCCCCGGTCTTCCGTGAAGACGGAGAGCGGGGGGATGCTTTGCTGCCTCTTTCATAGACGCTCTATAACTGGTTCTTGCCGTTGCTGATGGTGAAGACCTCCTGTACCGGCAGGACAAAGATTTTGCCGTCGCCGAAGGAGCCATGCTCACCGGATCTGGCCGTACGCATAATAATGCTGATGACGTCATCCTTATCTTCATCCTGAATGACGATCATCAGCAGCTTCTTGGAGATTTGATTGTAATGGTTGGTTCCGACCTGAATGCCCTTTTGCTTGCCGCGCCCGAGCAGATCCATCTTGCTGATGGAGGGGAAGCCGGCCAGCAGCAATTCGGCCATTACTTCATCCGCTTTCTCAGGTCTTACGATAGCTTTGATCATTAACATAACGATGCACCCTTTCTACAGCGAATAATAGGTTGTAGGGGGTTGCCAATATCTCGGTGGCTTACTGTATAGTGCATTTGTTTAATGGTAACGCTTACACGTGTAGTATATTATTAACTCCGGCTGCATCCTGCGAGAAGGATCACAAAATCCGTATTACACATTGTCGTATCCTGACTGGACTTACAGTTCGGCGCTGTCCGCCCGCCAGGAAAGTATTTCAAGGTAAAGTGTTGTGCCCCTCGTTAACCGGAGGAGCCTTCTAGAAGGATGCTTCCTCTGGTTAACGTGAAGGAACCAGCTTCAGATAAATATTCTCCAGCAGCTCTGCGGTATGCTGCCACTCATACATCTGCAGCGCATCACTTCTTCCCTGCAGTCCGATCCTTGCGGCAAGGTCCGGATTGCGGCCGATCTGCAGCATACGGCTGGCAAAAGCAGCGGGGTTCCTGTACTGCTTCACCAGATAGCCGTTACGGCCCGAATCAATAATCTCCCGGATTCCGCCGTTGCTGGAGGCAATTACCGGCAGCCCCGAGGCCATTGCCTCCACATTCACCAGCCCGAAGGCTTCATGCTGCTGGGAGGGGCAGATAAAGCAGTCGGCAGCCTGATACATACTGTGGATATCCTCATGGGGAATATTGCCGAGAAATGACACCTGTACGCTCAGCCGCCGGGCAAGGGCTCTCAGCTGCCGGAGATATGGCGGCTTCCCTTTGCCCGCGATCAGCAGCCGTGCGGGCATATGCCGGTTCAGGCGGTGCATGGCCCGGAGCAGCACAGGCACTCCCTTGCGCGGAATGACCCGGCCTACGAACAGGACCGTGAAGCCGGGGCCAAGACCATGCAGCGTGCGCAGGCGCGCCTTCTCCTGCGCAGATGCAGGAGTGAAGCGCGACAGGTCTGCTCCCAGAGGAACCACGCGAAGCTTGCTGCGGATGCCGGGGAACCTCCGGATAAGCCGCTGCTCCAGGGAGCTGCTGTTGGCCGTGACGGCATCGGCCAGGGCCAGACAACGGGCGATGCCGGGCTCCTGCGGCACGAATGTGAGAGAGTGAAGAAATATCATCACCGGAGTGCCGGGGTACTGCCGCTTCACAGCCGCCGCCAGCCGCGGCCGGTTGTCGATCTGAATAAGATCGAACGGCTCTGAGGCTTCCAGGAATGTAAGAACGGAGCTGCGGTACCGGGAAGGGGTGCCTGAGGGCAGCCGGATGAACTGGACCTGCTCGAGCTCATCCGTGTCAGGAAGCCCGGCGGCTCTGCGGCTCACAATGGTTACCTTGTGTCTCTTGGTCAGCCTCCGCGCGATATTCCAGATGCAAATCTCCACAGAGCCGTCCCCGGGAACCGTGAACTGCTCCGGTGCAATCATGCAGATGTGCATTGTGGCTGCTCCTCCCGCTGCATAGTAGTTAGGGTTCTTAACCTAACATATGCGTTCAGGCGTGCAGAAGACACAGGAGCAAGCAGGGAGCGGCCGTCTGCGGTCTAGCTGCCTGTCTGTCTAAGAGTAGCTGCAATGACTCCGGCAATCGTCTGCTCATACTCCAGGATCTTCAGCTTCCCCGCCGCGATCTGCTTGTACCCGGCGACCATAGAAGATAAGGATTGTCCGGCCAGAGCCGGATTCTGCTTGCGGATAGCCGCTTTGAAGTCACTCCAATCTGCCGTTAGCCGCTTGTTCAGGGCAGAGACTGCGCTTTTCTGTGATTTGATTAAGCTTTGCGGTCTGTCAATGCCCGCCAGGGTCTTGCGGGCAGCGGCCATCCGGCGGGTACGGGTATCCTTGGCGGCCTTGAGCAGCGCTTCCTTGTCGCGGATCTCCTGGCGGGCAATCTGGACCAGCAGCTTCATGGCTTCCGACTGGGCCTTCAGGACGGAGTTCAGCGTCTTGTCCTTCAGTCCCTTGAGCAGGGAGATCCGCTTGTTCAGCGCGCTGTATTGATCGAACAGCGGCTGATAACGCTGCTTGGCACTGCTGACGGCGGCGCTCAGCTTGGCGATGGAGGCCTGGTCCATATTCTTGATGGACTCCCGGACTGCATTCAACGCCTCTGTATTCTGATCATGGAGCGTCCTGATCTGCACCTCCCGGCTGTCATACCCGGCAGACAGGGTGGTCAGCTCTGTGAACTGGCTCTTCATCCGGGCGCGGGCAGTGCTGTCCGCCTTCGCAGCAGTCAGGTCAAAGGAAGCCTGAACCGATGAGGTTATCACCGTCGCCGCTGCCGAAGCCGGACCGGCCGGGAAGCTTAGGGCAAGGGCAATCAAGAGGGACAGCAGCAGACAACTTGGCTTATACAGATTGTTCATTAACATTCCTCCGCTTGTCTCCATGTCCCGGAACACAAAGAAAGCACCCGCAGTAAAGGCCAACAGGCCTCTATTACGGGTGCTTCCGGCGTAATGAGTCACGAAGATAGTTTTGCTTTTTATTATAGATATAATATCTTATTTTTGTCAATATTATCAATTTTAACTTATGCGAATCAAGGGGGAGGACCTTCATTTCATTCCGTGACGGTCTTATCGTATACTGTGAAGGAAGAACGTCAAGTGAAGCACAACAGAGGGTCAGCAGAAGCGCCAGCCCCAAGATGAAGGAGGCCTTAGATGATGGATAACCTGGCTAGGAATAACAGCATTCTCGATCAAGCCTTCCAGTTATCTCCGGTGGGGATGGCTGTATTGTCTCCGGAAGGAGGCAGATGGATGAAGATTAATCCTGCTTTTTGCAGTATGCTGGGCTGCACTGAGCCTGAATTTCTCTCAGGGACTCTATCGGGGGCCGGCCGGGACCTGCAGGAAGAATTCTCTATTCAGCGAATCGGGACAGAGCTTGCACAGCGGCAGGGACAGCCTCTTCAGGTGGAGCAGCGGTTCTCCGGCAGTGGCGGGAAGCCGTTCTGGCTCGCCCTGACCTTCATTCCGGCCCAAGAGGAGCCTTCCGGCCGGACCGTTATTGTATATGCACAGGATGTAACAGACCGCAAAATTGCTGACCAGCTGACCGTAGACAGCCGCGATCTGTACAATTTATTCATAAAAGACGATCAGAGCATGATCTCCTTCTCCCTGCCCGACGGGACGATAACCTTCATATCGCCGTCCTCCTATTCCCAGATCGGATACCATCCGGAGGAGATCGTCGGCAGGAACCGCGCCGAATTCTATCACCTGGAGGATGTTGAAGCAATCAACAGCTCCGGCAGCCTGCTGAAGAACAATATCTCCAGTCGCCGCCTGCGCCATAAGGAGGGCCATTATCTATGGTTCGAGACATCCTTCCATGTGGTCCGCGGCGATAAGGGTGAAATCACACGGATTATGGGGATTGGCCGTAACGTCACCCGGCGCAAGCACAGCGAGGAGGCCCTTGCGTCCGCGCAGCGGGTGGCGCGAATAGGCTCATGGGGCTGGGATCTGGTGAAGGGCAGAATCACGTTCTCCGACGAACTGCGGCGTATTCTGCAATATAGTGTGGAGACAGGCCAAGTGAATCAGGAGGCCTTCCTGGCACTGGTCCATCCGGAAGATGTCCGGATTCTGCAGGAGGCCGTAGAACGGGCTATGGGACTAGGGGAGCCGGGGAATACGGCTTACCGGATGATTTTGCCGGATGGGGAGGTCCTGATGGTGCATGTCCAGTGGGATGTCATCCTGGGACCGGAGGGCCAGCCAGCCCAGCTGTTCGGCATGATGCAGGATATTACGGAGCGTATGCATATGGAGGAGCAGCTGCGGGAGAGTGAACGGAATTTCCGGCTGATGTCGGAGAACTCCCTCGACCTGATCTCGCGCCATGCGATTAAGGACAGTATCTTCCTGTATTGCTCACCGGCCAGCCGTTCGCTGCTCGGTTATGAGCCTGAGGAGATGATCGGCACCAGTGCCTACGATTACCTGCATCCTGATGATCTGGAGATGATTCTGAATCAGATGTCGGAGAGCGTGGATTCGGGATTGATTCCGCCGGCCTCCTACCGCTACCGCCACAAGAACGGTACCTATGTCTGGTTTGAAACGAACAGCCGGTATATTTTTGACGCGCAGGGACAGAAGACAGAGATTATTGCTGTAGGCCGTGACATTACTGAACGCAAGCAATTCGAATCGAAGCTGCAGGAGAGTGAGCAACGCTACAAATCCCTGTTCGAGTATAATCCTGCGGCGGTATATTCCATGAATCTGCAGGGGGATTATCTGACGGCGAATGCCAATCTGGAGAAGCTGAGCGGCTACTCGCTGGAGGAGCTGCTGGGCAATTATTTTGGACCGCTGGTGGCTGAGAAGGATATCCAGAAGACGCTGCATCATTTCACCCTGGCCAGCCAGGGGGAGCCGCAGAGCTATGATCTGACGCTGATCCACAAAGACGGGCATCCAGTGGAGATCAATACGATTAATATTCCAATAGTTGTGGATCATCAGGTGGTTGGGGTATATGGGATCTCCCGCGACATTACGGATCATATCAGGTACACGGAGCAGATTGAGAAGCTGAGCAATGATTATACCCTGATTCTCAATGCCGTGTCCGAAGGAATATTTGGTCTGGACAACGAGGGGCGGGTCACCTTTATTAATCCTGCGGGGGCGCATATGCTGGGCTTCGAATGTGATGAGATTACCGGGCATCCTTACCTGGACCCCATCCAGCAGACCGCGCTTGACGGCAACCATTACCGGCCGGAGGAGTCTCCGCTGATGCGGGCAGTCCGGGCAGGAGAAGCTCATCAGAGCCTGGATGCGGTACTGTGGCGCAAGGACGGCTCCAGCTTCCTGGCCGAGTACCAGGTAACCCCACTGTTCGACAAGGGTGAGCGCAAGGGAGCGGTTGTTGTCTTCCGTGACATTACCGGGGAGAAGGAGATTATCAGAGCCAAGGAGCTGGCGGAGAAGGCGGACCAGGCCAAATCGGAATTTCTCGCCATCATGAGCCATGAGCTGCGTACACCGATGAACGGAATTATGGGCATGACCGATCTGCTAAGTGAGACGGAATTGACGGAAGAACAGCGGGGGTATGCCCAGATTATCAGCGAGAGCAGTGCATCCCTGCTATATATTCTTAATGAAATTCTGGATTTCAGCAAAATCGAAGCTGGTAAAATGACGCTTACCCACGAGCCGGTAAGTCTGGTGGAATTACTCGACAATATCACGGAGCTGTTCATGCCGAAGGCCCGTGAAAAGAATATTGAGCTGTCCTGCCGCATGGCTGCGGATGTGCCGGAGCTGATCATGGGAGATGCGGCCCGGCTGCGCCAGGTGCTGGTGAATCTCGTCAGCAATGCCGTGAAATTCACCGAGACGGGACAGGTCTCCATTCTGCTCAGCAGAGAATATAGCAGGGAGCGCAAGAAGCTGACGCTCAAATTCAGCGTGGCCGATACAGGGATAGGAATCCCTTCTGAGAAGCAGCCGCTGTTGTTCCAGTCCTTCTCGCAGCTGCACCCGTCCATTAACCGCAAGTATGGGGGAACCGGACTGGGGCTGGCCATCTGCAAAAAGCTGGTGGAGCTGATGGGCGGTGCCATCACTGTGGATAGCGTAGTCGGGGAAGGTTCGAATTTCTATTTCATCCTGCCTGTAGATATGGAGCTGGAGCCGGAAGGCGGCTGGGAGGATACGGTGATTGTCTCTGATCCGGCGCCGATCTCTGAACATAGTAGCATCCCGGAAAAAGGCGAATCCGCTGCTGAATTTGGGCCTCTACGTATCTTGGTGGCGGAGGATCATCCGGTGAATCAGAAGCTGCTGGTGACTATGCTGGACAAAAGAGGCTATTCCGCCGATCTGGTCGATCATGGCGAAGCGGCGGTGCAGGCAGTGCTCTGTGAGCAGTATGATCTGGTATTCATGGATGTACAGATGCCGGGGATGAGCGGGCTTACGGCAACAGCCAGAATCCGCGAGCAGGCGCCTGCCCCGCATCAGCCGTATATTGCAGCTGTGACAGCGTATGCCAGAAAAGAGGACCGGGAGCGCTGCTATGCGGCGGGCATGGATGACTTTGTCAGCAAGCCGTTCCTGGCTGCCGATATTGACCGGGTGCTGGAGCGTTGCAGCCATAGGGTATCTCTATGAGCCGGAGGCCTTCTGGTGAGCGATTGAAGGCGAAGGCGTATACACAGTGGGAGACAGGCGTAGCCTCGCCTTCCTCAGCCTGCGGGCCGGCGACCATGGCGGCCCTCCTGGAATATTGGCATTCGCATATGGGCCGGACGTTTATTCCGGGAATCCGTCATTTTGATTCCATGGCCGCGCATATCAATTACATCTACACCCATCATGGCGGGACGCCCTGGGGCATGAGTGCACGCAGCTTTGTCAGAGGCCTCCGGGCGTACATCGGCGAAGCCCTGCCGCCTTTAAGTAACCGCTCCGACCTGATTAAGGTATCCGTGTTCAATGATATCGGTCGCTACCGGGCCGAGATTGATGCCGGGCGTCCGGTCGCGCTCAAATTCGACAAGTGGTTCAGCTTCCGCTGGCGCGGAAGATATGCGTATGACTATCATTGGGTGCTGGGAATCGGTTATGAGGCTGAGGAGGACGGCTCCTGTAAGCTGATTGTCCATGACAACGGGATGCAACATCCTGGCGGCGGTTATACGCCGGGCAGAGAACGGCAGATATCCTATTCCGCGAATAAAAAAATACTTACAATGGTTTCGCTCAATCTGCCGGAATCGCCAGATGTGCCGTGACAGACGGGCAACTCCTATTCTGGAAGGAAGCCACCTTTAGCAAGTAAAGAACTCCTTGGAGTAAAGAGGCAGGCATTCAGTTCGTAGCGAACCATATCAGAGATAAATGTATTCTATGCAACTAAAAACACTGAAACGGGTAGAATCCCTCTTCTAATTGTAGTCTGTACAACTAAATTTGCCCGAATGGGCGAAAATCCAGGTATAGAGGGATTATAATTTCAGGAAATACAACTAAACGTTGATTAAGCGGCACATAGGGAGATTTAGTTGTACAAATTACAATTAAGCCTACCCCTTGCAACCTAATTTTGGCCCAGTAAAGCCTCAACAAGCAATTAGTTAAAATAATTTCTCATGCATTTAAATCTGATGAGCTACAGTCTGCTTCAAGATCATGGCCGGGCCGGGGCAGGATATTTCTTGTGTCCCGGCCTTTTCTAAATATAGAATTTATATGTTGCAAAGGATAACTTATCCTTCTATTTCTCGCTGAAACGGTACCGTCCTGTAAAAGGAAGGCAAAGCCCTTTCCACTTGCAGAGTGTGATTCAAACGTTTGCACAATGTTGGCGGTTAGGATAAAATTTCAAATAGAGAAAAGAGGAATTGTATAAATCCCAGGAGCCCTGCCGTATATTTAGTTAAGGGTAAAGGAGGCGGTATGCCTTGTCAGTACAGAAGGAAATGAAGGAACCGATTGATTACGGGGACCCGGCGGCTACTAGCGGAATCTCCGTCTTCGACCGGAATTTCGATGAGCTGTTCAGCTATGACGGAGAGGATCTTGGCCTAACCTATTCGGCGTCCGGCTCCGCGTTCTGTCTGTGGGCCCCGACGGCCCAGGAAGCGGAGCTGGTGCTGTATCCATCCTGGAAGGATCCTGCGCAGCGGCAGATACCCATGGTGCGAGACGTCCGGGGAACCTGGAGACTCAGCGTTCCGGGCGATCTGGATGGGATGTTCTACACCTACAGGGTGCGTATCGGGGAGCTATGGAATGAAGCGGTGGACCCGTACGCCCGCGCGATCGGCGTGAACGGGGACAGAGGGGCTATACTGGATCTGCGCAAGACCGATCCCGCGCGCTGGACGCAGGATAAGCCGCCGCTGGAGGACCCGGTGGATGCGGTGATCTATGAGCTTCACCTGCGTGACTTATCGGTTCATCCTGCCAGCGGGATTAAGCATACAGGGCAATACCTCGGCCTTGCAGAAGCCGGAACCCGGGGTCCTGAGGGCATTGCCACCGGTCTTGATCACATTGCCAGTCTGGGTGTTACCCATGTGCAGCTGCTGCCTATCTATGATTATGCGACAGAGAGCGTAGATGAGACCCGCCTGGAGGAGCCGCATTATAATTGGGGATATGACCCCAAGAATTACAATGCTCCTGAAGGCTCTTATGCATCAGATCCGTATGTTCCGGGCCTGCGCATCCGGGAGCTGAAGACAATGATTCAGGCGCTGCATGACCGCGGCCTGCGTGTCATTATGGATGTGGTCTACAACCATGTCTATGACGGCTTCCGGGTGAACTTCACCAAGCTGGTTCCCGGCTATTATCTGCGGTATAAGCAGGACGGGCGGTTGTCGAACGGCTCAGGCTGCGGGAATGATACTGCTTCCGAGCGGAGGATGATGTCCCGCTTCATCGTTGAGTCCGTGCTGTACTGGGCCAGGGAATACCATATCGACGGCTTCCGCTTCGATCTGATGGGTCTTCATGATGTAGGGACTATGAACGAGATCCGCCGTCGTCTGGATGATCTGGACCCTTCGATTATAACGATAGGCGAAGGCTGGGTGATGGACACGGAGCTGGCCGAGGACCTTCGGGCCAACCAGTGCCAGGCCAATCAGATGCCGGGCATTGGCCACTTCAATGACGGCTTCCGCGATGCAGTGAAGGGTAATATATTCCTGCATGACCAGAAGGGCTTCATCAACGGTGGGTTCGGCTTCGAACGCAATGTGAAGGCAGGCATTGCCGGAGCGATCTACTACGGGCCCGGCCTCGGGCAATACGCCCAGGAGCCGCAGCAGTGTGTGAACTTCGTGGAGTGCCACGACAATCATACACTGTGGGATAAGCTGGTCTTGTCTACGGCAGGAGTGGAAGACGGGCAGCGCCGCGCTATGCACCATCTGGCCTCGGCTATGGTGCTGACGAGTCAGGGGATACCTTTCATTCATGCCGGTCAGGAGTTCCTGCGGACCAAGGACGGTGTGGAGAACAGCTATAAATCGCCAGTGGAAGTGAACTGGCTGGACTGGGAACGCTGCGCGGAACATGCCGGATCTGTAGCATACATGAAGCAGCTGATCGCGCTGCGCGCCGCTCATCCCGCCTTCCGGCTGCGTACCGCAGAGGAAATCCGCGACCATCTGGTGTTCGAAGAGGCACCGGCGCATGCGGTGGCCTTCACGCTCCGCGATCATGCCGGAGGAGATTCGGCGGAGTATCTGTACGTTCTGTACAATGCCAATCCCGAAGGTGCAACCCTGATGCTGCCCGAACTGGGCGAATGGGACATTGTATTCGGCGAAGCGCATATTGGACGGCTGGAGAGCGGTGCTTTAACCACTGCAGGAATAGGAATGATCGTACTTGCTGTGAACTAAATCATAGGTACCGGGATTGTAGGTATCGCACAAAAGCAGGCTGCCGGGGCAGTCTGCTTTTTGCTGTGGCGGAAATATGCTTAGTGTAGGCGAAAAACCGAATACAATGTGCTGGGGTCGGGGGCTGTATTAAGCCCAAACACTCACCTTTTGTTAAACATTAGAGCCGAAATGACAGTGAGCAGCCAAACCAGTAAACAGAGGAGGGCAAATATCGGGAACAAGCTAATCTCAAACATAGAACGGCCAAGACTGGTCTGAACGGCTATTACCAAAATGGCAATCAGCCAAGCTATACAACCTGTATGCAGGAGCAGACGCTGTTTGCCGGACCCTAGATTCGAATGTTCCAGCAGCCAGGCGGGTAACAGCAGGGTTTGGAGAGAATGGAGGCCAATTCCATGTAGTACAATATAATTGCCTCCAGCTCCGGTAAAACGTCCTTGTAAGCTCATCATGATCAGTCCGGCCAGATTAGCTATAAATACCGCCAGCAAGGCATAACGGATACCGTTGATTAGTACAGGGCGCGATAAGGGAGCCTTCATTTTCAGAAATTGGACAGCCAGCAGGATACCCCCGATGACAAAAGAAAGAGATACGACGCCAAATAAAGCTCCCCCAAGGGTATCCACTAGGCCGCCGGCTTTAGAGAAACGGGGATTGAAGCCCCGGAAATTCTGCAGGGTTTCAATTACATAGCTGTATGAAGCAGCAGCAATAAAAAGCCGGCGAATCACTTTTCTCATGCGAGTGGTAAAGCCTGCAAAGGGTAAGATCGCAGCAATGGATAACAGAAAAATTCCTAAGGCTGCTGCAAACGAGAATACATTTTTGATATTACCCTCCGGTAGAACAACTGCTCCTTGAAAGAACATAAAGACAGCAGCACATCCCGCAATAACAAACCCGAGCCCTCCAAGCATAACGAGTCCTTTTTCACGCCTATAAATAGATACGGCAGATGTCATCAATTCGGTTAACATAGTATGCATGGTTAGCTCACCCCTTTATTTATTTATCGATTAATAAATAATTATCAAAATAATTGCAAGCAGTAACAGATAAGATTTATCCGTTTGCTGCTTGCATTTACTTCATTCTTTAGTCATCAGTATGGATTGTTTTATTTCTGACAGATCAAGCACCTCGGATAACGTGACTAGCAGCCCTATGCTCATAAAGCGGATTGCATTTCCTTCCGCATCAGGTACCCCGGCTTTCTGAAATTTGGCAGTCACTTCGTCAAAAATAGTCGTATAGAGCTTAGCAGAATGTTGTTTGATCCCAGCTTCCGATATGGTGTAAGCCTGCATGACCATCAGTACTTCGGAACGATGTGTCTCCATTAAGTTGAAAAAACTGGCGCCCATCGCGCCAACCAGCTGATCAGCAGGTGCCTCGACTTCCATGAAAGTGTTATGAATCCGATCGTAGGCACGTTTTAGCACAGCTATATATAAGTCTTCTTTGTTGTCAAAAAAATGAAAGATGTAGGGCTGCGTAACTCCCGCGGCTTTAGCTACCATAGCAGTTGTTGTCCTGTAGTAGTCATATTCTGCAAATAAGGTCAAGGCACTTTCCATAATTTTTTGCTTCTTATCTTCCTTTGCTGCCATTGTGATCATTTCCAATCGTTTATTTATCGAGCGATAAATAAATCATATAAAAGAAACATTTGTCTGTCAATCCTGCTGTTCTTGCTAACAGCTCGATGCACGGATAACGCCCATAAACCCGCTTTTAAAAATAATTCTCCATTCATCATAAACACTACTTCATCTGTCGTAGTAATTGTGCTACACTGAATTTAATTACTACGACAGATGAAGTATAGGAGGCAGGCAATTGATCAGCAGTGATGTGATTAGGGGATACAACGACACGATGATCCTCTACATGCTTCTGGACGGGGAGTCTTACGGCTATGAGATTTCCAAGAACATACGGAAGCTATCGGAAGAGAAATACATTATGAAGGAAACCACTCTCTATTCGGCATTCACCCGGCTGGAGAAGAACGGTTATATTGATTCCTTTTATCTGGATGAGACGTTTGGCAAAAGACGCACCTACTACCGCATCACTCCGCAGGGTCTTGCCTACTACCGGGCCAAATGCGAGGAATGGCAGATCACGCAGGAAGTTATCAACAAATTCATAAAGGAGCTGTGAGGAACTTGGATACCATCATTGGATACTTGAACAATATGTTCGCATCTCTGCCCAGAACGGAACAGATGGCGATGCTGAAGCAGGAGCTGCTTGGCAACATGGAGGAGAAATACTATGAACTGAAGCATGAAGGGAAGTCGGAGAACGAGGCGGTGGGCATCGTCATTTCCGAATTCGGCAACATTGATGAACTGGTCAGTGAGCTGGAGCTTGGAGAGGTTCGTAAGGAGGAAAGACTAGGGCTGCCCATGCTGGATGAGCTTGCTGTAGAGGGATTTATCGCTGCCCAAAAAAGATCCGGCTTGCTCGTAGGTTGGGGCGTTGGGCTAATTATGTTTGGTGCTGCTCTGCTTATCCTGATCTCAGGTCTGGGGGAGAACGGGTTCATGGGAAATGTATTCTCTGAAGATGCTATGAGCATGATCGGGCTGATCCCCCTGTTACTGCTGCTCGGTCCGGCTATCGCATTATTTATCTACAGCGGTACGAAGATGGAGAAATACAAATACATGGAGTCGGGTTTCAGTCTGCCGTATCCGCTGGAGGCGTATATTGAGCAGAGACAGTCCGCTTTTGCCGCCACCTATACGCTGTCGCTTATCATGGGTGTTTGTTTATGCGTATTGTCGCCGATTGCCATCTTTGTATCTTCCGCGTTTGGAGATGAATACATTTCCTACGGGGTAGCTGTTCTATTGATTATAGTGGCTGTAGCCGTTTTCCTCTTCGTGTATTACGGGAATATCCGGGGGGCTTATCAGAGACTGCTGAAGACCGGCGATTTCAGTGAGGAGAAGCAGGAGGAGAAGAAGGAGGAGGACCGGATTGTCGGTGCGGTTGCCGCTATTATCTGGCCGCTGGTTACCTGTGTTTTTCTGGTCAGCGGTTTCGTGTTCGACCAGTGGGAGATCAACTGGATCGTCTTCCCGTTAACGGGCATTCTGTTCGGGGTGTTCAGCTCGGTCTACAATATGTTCAAGAAAAAAGATGCTGCCTGAGTCTGCTGTACATTATTTGCCACACAACGTTAATAAAAAAGGTGACATTGCTCATGTTCCCTCCCTGCGGGTAGATGGTAATATGAAGGCATTTATTCCCCTTATGATAACCGTGCAAGAGCCTGTACCGGGGTGATTTGAAGCCCCGTTATAGCCTCTTGCTTCGCTGCTTTACAGTGACAGAATAACGGACGGTGACAGAAGAGTGTGTTTCTTTTTGGAGCCGGGTGTGGGCATGAATGCCGTCTATTACCTTTCGGCGGCCAATCAGAGAGACTCGGAGGATGACAGGGATGGGTAAAACAACCGGATTTATAGAATATCAGCGGCGGACGCCTGCTGAATGTGAGCCAATGGAGCGGATTAAGAACTGGAATGAATTCTCGGTTCCGATGGAGGAAGAACAGCTGCGTGAGCAGGGTGCCCGCTGTATGGATTGCGGAACACCGTTCTGTCATGTGGGGCGTATGTTGTCAGGGATGGCCAGCGGCTGTCCGCTGCATAATCTGATTCCAGAGTGGAATGACATGGTGTACCGCGGGAACTGGCAGGTCGCGCTGAAGCGCCTGCATAAGACGAATAACTTCCCGGAATTCACGGGACGCGTCTGCCCTGCGCCATGCGAAGGCTCTTGTACAGTAGGGAAGAACGGCGATTCGGTAACAATTAAATCGATCGAAAAAGCGATTGTAGATAGAGGGTTCGCTGAAGGCTGGATCGTTCCTGAGCCGCCGCTTACCCGTACGGGCAAGAAGGTGGCTGTCGTAGGCTCCGGCCCTGCTGGGCTGGCCTGTGCCGCCCAGCTGAACAAGGCGGGACACAGTGTAACGGTGTATGAGCGGGCGGACCGGATCGGCGGTCTGCTGACCTATGGCATTCCAAACATGAAGCTGGATAAAAAGAAGGTGCAGCGCCGGGTGGATCTGCTGGCGGCGGAGGGCGTTACCTTCGTCACCCGGACTGAGATTGGCAGAGATATTGCAGCAGCTCAGTTACAGGAGGAGCATGATGCAGTTGTCCTCTGCGGCGGCTCTACCAAGGCGCGTGACCTGCCGCTGGAGGGGCGGGATCTGAGTGGCATTCATCAGGCGATGGAGTTCCTGACGCTGAACACCAAGAGCCTGATGGATTCCGGGCTGGAGGACGGAGAGTATTTGTCGGCGGCAGGCAAGGATGTTGTCGTCATCGGCGGCGGAGATACGGGGACGGACTGTGTAGCCACTTCGATCCGCCACGGCTGCCGCAGCGTGATCCAGCTGGAGATTATGCCGCAGTCGCCATTGACCCGCCAGCCTGGCAACCCTTGGCCGGAATGGCCGAAGGTGCTGAAGGTGGACTACGGACAGCAGGAGGCTGCTTCTCTATATGAAGAAGATCCGCGCCGCTATCTGGTGAACACCAAGCGCTTCATCGGCGATGCAAGCGGACATGTACAGGAGCTGCACACGGTGCGTATTGAATGGAAGCGCACGGAGGACGGACGGATGGCCCCTGTAGAAGTGCCGGGCAGCGAAGAGATCATTCAGGCGCAGCTGGTGCTGCTGGCTCTGGGCTTCACTGGACCGGAGGAGACAGTGCTTGGAGAGCTTGGCGTGGAGCGCGATGAGCGTTCCAACGTTAAGGCAGAGTTCGGCGCGCAGGCAACGAATGTGGAGGGAGTCTTCACGGCAGGTGACATGCGGCGCGGCCAGAGTCTGGTGGTCTGGGCGATTAACGAGGGCCGCCAGGCCGCCCGCGAGGTAGACCGCTTCCTGATGGGCTCGTCCAATCTGCCTTGAGGCATGACGGAGTAAGGGGAGAGAGTTTGAGTTTGGCGCTCGCTCCATTATGAGACGTCCTGTTAAGGAACGCTGATAAGGCGTGTTCTGCCAAGCGATGTCTGCCAAGAGACGCCCTCCCGGGCGTCTTGCTTTACGTTCACCCGCCAAGGCTGATCATCTATAATAGGATGCAGGTGTGGCGTTCAGCGTTCGCATCTAATGTTGCACATAATGCAATTTCTACCTGGCAATATGCGGGCTTTACGCGGAATTGTTGCACAGAATGCAGGATTCAGCCTGCTATTTCGCCCGGAGGAGAAGGAATACTGCCTTTTATACAACAATTGTGGATTGGGACTGGAGTGCTGAGCGGAATGTTGCATTTTGGGCAGGATTTTGGCTGAGAGTCTTAGCTGGAGTGGCACAAGGCGTTATAGTAGAAGTTAGTGTATAAGCAGCAGTCAGGCATTAAACTATACCAATAAACTATACCAACAGAAAGGAAGCACTCACATGAAGCTGATGTTTATTTCCGATATTCACGGATCGCTGTACTGGCTGGAGCAGGCGCTGGCGAAGGCGGAGGAGGAGCAGCCGCACACGCTGGTTATTCTGGGGGATTTCCTGTATCACGGACCTAGGAATCCACTGCCGGAGGGGTACAACCCGCAGGGGGTCGCCGACAGGCTGAATGCTTACAGCCAATCGAGCAAATCGTTGGCGGCGGTAAGAGGTAACTGTGACGCCGAGGTGGATCAGATGCTGCTGCACTTCCCGATGATGGGCGATTATGTGCTAATTCTGCACGAGGGCCGCAAAATCTACGCCACGCACGGGCATGGCTTCAGCATCGACCACTTACCGGCGCTGGCTCCGCAGGATGTGTTCATTCAGGGGCATACGCATCTGCCGGTGGCAGAAGTGAAGGACGGCATTACTGTGCTTAACCCCGGATCGATTGCGCTGCCGAAGGAGAACAACCCGAACTCCTACGGCGTTCTGGAGAATGGGGAATTTCTCATTAAGGACTTCAGTGGCAATATCATCAAGCAGATCGGGTTGTAGCAAGTCAGCTTCACACTCTAATCCCTCTGGATATTTCCAGAGGGATTATTGCTGCGCGGCAATTGAGCCTGCCGGCATATTCATGTATGATGGGTGAGGAGCTTGCGGGCAGATCCCCGGCTTCAAAAACTAAACAGCAGAGGTAACTAAATGATGCATCCACGTGATTTACACTATACAATGCCGGCCGAATGGGCCAAGCATGAACGGACCTTTATTTCCTGGCCGGTGAAGGACTCTATGGTACACCCTGATAATCATGAAGCGGTTAGTAGGGGCTATGCTGAGATTATCCGGGCGATTGCCGAATTCGAGCCGGTGACGGTTATCGTCAATCCGGATGAGCTGGATACGGTAGAGAAGCTGGCGCTTGGGGACAATGTAACGCTGCTCCCCATCCGGCACAACGATGCCTGGCTGCGGGACAACGGACCGACCTTCCTCACGGGTCCTGACGGGAAGCTGGCCGGAGTCAACTGGAAATTCAATGCCTGGGGCGGCAAATACTCGCCTTGGGATCTCGATGATGAGGTAGCTCCGCAGATTCTGAAGCACCTGGAGGTCAGCGCGTTCGATGCTCCGCTGGTGATGGAGGGCGGCTCCATTCATACGGATGGCGAGGGCACCCTGCTGACCACGGAGGAATGTCTGCTCCATACGAACCGTAATCCTGAGCTGAACCGGGAAGAAATTGCTGATTATGTCAAGCAATATACCGGGACGGAGTCCATCATCTGGCTGAAGCGCGGCCTCAGCGGGGATGAGACGGACGGGCATGTCGATAACATCGCCTGCTTCGCGGCACCGGGCAAGGTGATTATTCAGGTCTGCGAGGACCCGCAGGATGAGAACTATGCGATTACGCAGGAGAATCTGCGCATCCTGGAGCAGGCCGTCGATGCCAAAGGCCGGAAGCTGGAGATTATCCGCATTCAGCAGCCGCCCCGCGTGGACTTCGAGGGTAGCCGCCTGACGCTGAGTTATCTGAACTTTTATTTTGTGAACGGCGGCATTATCTTGCCAGTCTTCGGCGGTACAGCGGCTGAGACGGACAAGCTGGCTGAAGAGACGCTGGCCGGGCTGTTCCAAGGCCGCAGAATCCGCACGGTGAACGGAATGGCCGTGATCGGCGAAGGCGGAAACGTGCATTGCACCACCCAGCAGATGCCTGCGGTGGATGGAGCTTAGCGAAAAGCGAAAAGAAGCGGAGGGGAAATTTGGAACTGTAGGAGCGTTAGCGTCCGCCTTTGTCACCGGATTTCAACCGCGAAGAGCGGATTAAATCAAGAAATCTGGTGACAACAGCGGCCGGAAGTCCAAATGTTCACCGCAGCGACGACCAAGCTTTGAGTTCTAAGTGTTATAAGTTCATACAAGGAGGAACAACCATGAGACAAGTAAAAGTAGCCGCGACGCAAATGAGCTGTTCCGGCGACATCGATGAGAATATCCGCAAGGCGGAGACACTGGTTAGGGAGGCGGCAGCCCAAGGCGCGCAGATTATTCTGCTGCAGGAGCTGTTCGAGACGCCGTATTTCTGCCAGAAGGAGAAGTCGGATTACTATGCCTATGCTACAGAGCTTGAGCAGAACAAGGCGGTGAACCACTTCAAGGCTATCGCCAAGGAGCTTGCGGTGGTGCTGCCGATCAGCTTTTATGAGAAGAAGAATTATGCGCGGTACAACTCGCTGGCGGTCATTGATGCAGACGGAACCGTGATGGGCAAATACCGCAAGAGCCATATTCCTGACGGTCCGGGCTATGAAGAGAAGTTCTACTTCAACCCGGGCGATACCGGCTTCAAGGTGTGGAATACCCGCTATGCCAAAATCGGAGTCGGCGTATGCTGGGACCAATGGTACCCGGAAGCTGCCCGGGTGATGAGCCTGATGGGTGCGGAGATTCTGTTCTATCCTACAGCCATCGGCTCGGAGCCGCAGGACGGGTCAATCGATTCCAAGGATCACTGGCAGACCTGCATGCTGGGTCATGCTGCCGCTAACCTGATTCCTGTCGTGGCCTCCAACCGGATCGGCAAGGAGACTGACGAGGATTCCAGCATTGATTTCTACGGCTCGTCGTTCATCGCTGGTCCGCAGGGCAACAAGATTGTCGAAGCCGGACGGGATGAGCAGACCGTGCTGGTCAGCGAATTCGACCTGGATGCGCTTGAGGTAGGCCGGATTGAATGGGGGATCTTCCGTGACCGCCGTCCGGAGCTGTACCGGATGATTGCTTCCTATGATGGCGATCTGACCTTCTAACTTATGCGCTAATATGTATAGACCATTAAGCAGCCAGAATGCTGCCGGAGCTCTCTCCGGGGCATTCTGGCTGCTTTTTTGCATGAGATGTTACAATATATCGATAATAATGTCATATTATATTACACAAAAGGATAAAGTTAATTGTCATCACTACTTTAATCTGATAAAATCTCCTTAAGTTATTTTACAAATAAGTAGGGGGATTGGAGAATGGGAATCCGGAAAAAATGGGCGATGTCAGGTATGGTGGCACTCCTGGTCTTGGCAATGGCGGGTTGTAGCTCTGGTAATGATGCGAAAGGCGGCAGTGCGGACGGGAAAAGCCTCAAAATCGCTACCGATGCCAGCTATGCACCAATGGAGTATATGGATACCGATACGATCAAGGGCTTTGACATTGATTTCATTAAGGCGGTGATGGCGGAGGCCGGCATTGATTACACGGTCACCAACACAGGCTGGGATACCATGCTGACCAGTGTGAAGCAGGGCACTGAATATCAGGCGGGTGTATCCTCGGTATCAATTACAGATGAGCGCAAGGAAACCTATGACTACTCTATCCCTTATTTCGAATCTACGAACATGATCATGGTGAAGGAAGGCAGCGATATCAAATCCGCCCTGGACCTGAAGGGGAAGAAGGTTGCGGTTCAGGCAGCCACGACAGCAGATGAGCTGATGAGCGGCATTATGGGCGTCGACAACGGTAACCTGAAGCGGTTCGACAGCAATGCGGTAGCGCTGATGGAGCTGAACGGCGGCGGAGCGGATGCGGTGGTCGCGGATATCGCCATCGTGAACGAATACATCAAGAACAATCCGAAGGAGAAGCTGACAGGCATTATTGATAAGGAGAATTTTGGCTCCGAGTACTACGGCATTCTGTATCCGAAGGGCAGTGAATGGAAGGCGAAGCTGGACCCGGCGATCAAGAAGGTCATCGAGAACGGCAAATATGCGGAGATCTACAAGGAATGGTTCGGCGAAGAGCCGGACACGGCGGCGCTTATGAACGCGAAGTAGCATAGGGGCCAGCAACAATTAAGCATGCGTAATGATTGCTATTGCGCGTGCTTCTTTTTTTGAGCAAGCCACAAGCAGAAGAGAAGGGAAGAATTCTATGGATTTCAGATTCGACATCATCATTCATTATTTACCGGTTCTGCTAAAAGGGACCCTGTTCACCATCGGCGTATCGCTGGTCTCCATTCTGTGCGGTTCCCTGCTGGGACTGGTGATCGGCTTCGGCAAAATGGCGCCCAAATGGTATTTCCGCTGGCCGTTTCACGCGTATATTAACCTCTTCCGCGGTACGCCGCTCTATGTGCAGATTCTGATCGTCCACTTCGGGCTGATCCCGTTGTTCTATGGCAAAACCTATGCGCTGATGAGCGCATTCGTGGCGCTGTCGCTCAATTCCGCCGCCTATTCTGCGGAGATCTTCCGCGCCGGTATCCAGTCCATCGACCCCGGTCAGCGGGAAGCGGCCCTATCCCTCGGAATGACCCGGCAGCAGGCGATGCGCTTCATTATTCTGCCTCAGGCCATCAAACGGATGGTTCCCGCCTTCGGGAATGAATTCATTGTGCTTGTTAAGGATTCCTCGCTGCTGGCGCTGATTGCCGCCCCTGAGATTATGTACTGGAGTAATACCATGAAAGGCCAATACCTGCGGATCTGGGAGCCGTATCTGACCGCTGCACTGATCTACTTCATTCTTACTTATTCGCTCAGCAAGCTGCTTAATTATATCGAACGGAAGGTGTAGCCCCTATGGAACCGGTTATTTCAGTCAAGCATCTGCACAAATCATTCGGTGCCCATCAGGTACTGACGGATATCAGCGTCGACATTCACAGCCGGGAGGTTGTGGTTGTCATCGGGCCTTCGGGCTCGGGCAAATCGACCTTTCTGCGCTGCCTTAATCTGCTGGAGCAGCCGCAAGCGGGCGATATTATGATTGAAGGCACTTCCTTGATGGCCAAGAGCACAAGGATTAACGATATCCGTACCGAGGTGGGAATGGTCTTTCAGCAGTTTAATCTGTTTCCGCACCGTAAGGTGATCGAGAACATCATGCTGGCCCCGATGAAGGTGCGGAAATGGACGGAGGATCAAGCGAGGCAGAAGGCGCTGGAGCTGCTGCAGAAGGTAGGGCTTAGCGAGAAGGCGGAGATGTATCCGGCCTCGCTCTCCGGCGGTCAGGCCCAGCGGGTGGCGATTGCCCGGGCACTGGCGATGGAGCCGAAGATCATGCTGTTCGACGAGCCGACCTCAGCTCTGGACCCCGAGATGGTGGGCGAGGTGCTGGCGGTTATGAAGGAGCTGGCAAGTGAGGGGATGACCATGGTTGTGGTGACTCATGAGATGGGCTTCGCCCGTGAGGTGGGGGACCGGGTGCTTTTTATGGAGCAAGGGGCCATAGTGGAGCAGGGTGCGCCGGAGCAGCTGTTCGGCAGCCCGTCGCATGAGCGTACACGGGAGTTCCTGTCCAAGGTGCTGTAAGAATCGCCCAAAGTAGAATATTGTTATTTAATCGGTTATATTAGAGGAGTAAGAAATAGGCAATAAGTCCAAGCGTGAATAGCTGCCCAGGGTGGCGGGGAGGAGGCTCGGGGATATCTTTTTTTAAAGTATAAGGATGACAGCGGTTCTGCATAATGATTTATCCTTATATTTCCGGCAGAAAAGGATAGGGTGCTTAATAAGACGGCATAGGCTTTCTGCTGGTCATAATTCCATAATGATAGAAGGAGAATACGATGAGCACATTCAAAAATTGGCTGAATACCACCAAGAGCGGACTGACGGATCAAGTGAAAAAATTTAAAAATAAAGACTTTATGAATGCGGTAGTAGCTGGCTGCGCGCTGGTCGCTGCTGCTGACGGCAAGATTGAGGAAGCTGAGAAGAACAAGATGGCGGGATATATGAATCTCAGCAATGAACTCAAGGTATTTGACATGAGGGACGTCATTGCCCAGTTCAATTACTATGTAAGCAACTTCGAATTCTCGCCGGAGATCGGTAAGCAGGAAGCGCTGAAGGCTATCGGTAAGTTTAACGGCAAACCGGAGGTTGGACGGTTAATCGTGGGCGTATGCTCGGCGATTGGTGCAGCCGACGGTGACTTCGACGAGCATGAGAAGGCAGTTGTGCGGAATATCTGCAGCGTACTGGGACTTAGCCCAAGCGAATTCAGCCTGTAATTACAGGCTGGATTTCATTTGCTAATTACTGAAACTTTAGGCGATGGACCGCCGTATCACTGATGTAACACCCGCAAGCACACTTCTATCTGGAAACGGAGGTACTTCAAGTTGGCTGGAATTAATCTGGTAAAAGGTCAGAAGATCGATTTAACCAAAGGCAATGCCGGACTGTCTAACGTAATCGTAGGACTGGGCTGGGACCCTGCCGAACCGGCAAGGGGATTCTTTGGGGTTAAAAAACAGGCGAATGTTGACTGCGATGCTTCAGCGCTGCTGCTGAATGAGAACGGCAAGCTGACGAACAAGCTGAACCTTGTCTGCTTTCACAACAAACAGAATGCGAATAACTCTGTAGTCCACTCGGGGGATAATCTGACGGGTGAGGGCGACGGGGACGACGAACAGATCATGGTGAATCTGAAGCAGATTCCTGCCGATGTCCATAAGGTCCTTGTTGTAGTTAACATCTACGATGCGGTGAACCGCAAGCAGGATTTCGGAATGATCAAATCTGCGTATATCCGCATTATTAATGCGGCAGGGAATGCAGAATTGGTTAAGTTTAATCTGACAGACAATTATACAGGCTTCACGGCACTGATCTGCGGCGAGCTGTACCGTCATGGAGAAGAGTGGAAATTCGCAGCCGTCGGTGAAGCGGCCCACGCCGCGCATATCAATCAGCTGGCAGAACGCTATATCTAAATCCAATTTGAGAAAAGAGGGCTCTATTCATGGCTATTAACTTATCCAAGGGACAAAAAATTGATTTAACCAAAACAAATCCAGGCTTGTCCAAAATCACAGTCGGCCTCGGATGGGATACGAATAAATATGATGGCGGCAAGGACTTCGACCTTGATGTGTCTGTGTTCCTGACCAATGCCAGCGGTAAAGTGGACAAGGAGTCCAACTTCATCTTCTTCAACAACAAGCAGAACGAGAACGCTTCTGTTGTTCACACCGGCGATAACCGTACCGGGGAAGGCGACGGAGACGATGAGCAGGTTCAAGTCGATTTGCTTAATGTTCCTGCAGATGTGGACAAAATTGCCTTCACCATTACCATCTATGAAGCAGAATCCAGAAGCCAGAACTTCGGACAAGTCTCCCGTTCTTATGTACGTATCGTCAACGATGCGAACAGTGAGGAACTGATCCGCTTTGACCTGGGTGAAGATTTCTCCGTTGAAACAGGCGTAGTTGTAGGCGAATTGTACCGTAACGGCGCAGAATGGAAATTCAATGCGATTGGCAGCGGCTACAAGGACGGTCTCTCCGGCTTGACCCGTGATTACGGTCTGCAATAAGGCTCTGACATTACGGGAATTTAATCTGTAAGGAAAGAGGGTTTTTGACAGTGACGATCAGTCTTTCCAAAGGACAGCGGATTGATCTTACCAAGACCAATCCGGGTCTGACCAAAGTAGTTGTAGGACTGGGCTGGGATACAAACAAGTACAGCGGCGGCAAGGATTTCGACCTCGATGCATCAGCATTCCTGCTGCATGAGGACGGCAAAGCCAAAAGCGAAAATGACTTTGTATTCTATAACAACCCGAGCGGCGGTACAGGCTCTGTAACCCATACAGGGGACAATCGCACAGGTGAAGGCGACGGGGATGATGAGCAGATCGTCGTAGACTTCAGTCTGGTGCCTGCCAATATTCAGCGGATCGGGATTACGGTCACGATCTATGATTATGAGGCCCGGGCGCAGAACTTCGGACAAGTCTCCAACGCTTTCGTCCGTGTAGTTGATGCATCCAGTGACCGTGAGATTCTGCGGTTCGATCTGGGCGAGGATTTCTCCACCGAGACGGCTGTGGTCTTCTGTGAATTCTACCGCCAGGGGGCGGATTGGAAATTCCAGGCGATTGGCAGCGGCTTCGCTGGCGGACTAAGCGCATTATGCAAAAACTACGGGCTGGACGCGCAATAAGAGCTTCAAAGGCGGGATCATCATCGATCCTGCCCTTTTTATACACAAAATCTGATAAGTTGCGCTCTTATCCATGTATAAAGGTGGCGTAAGAATGAACACAGAAGTAGTCAAAGGACAGAAAGCAGATCTGACCAAAGGGAACCCGGGGCTTCGCAGCATTACGGTTGAGATCGGGTGGAAAGCTCCGTCTTCCATGGATATTGATGCTTCCGCATTCCTGCTTGGAGCTGGCGGTAAAGTGAGCAGTGATGACGATCTGATCTTTTACAATAACCCGTCTACTCCATATATCACTTATAAGGATGTGCCGGGTACGGCTTCGGGCGGACTGAAGCAGTTCGAGGTCTCGCTGGAGCGGATTCCGGCAAACATAGTGAAGATTGCCTTCACGCTTACTCTGTATGACGGAGAAAACCGCAAGCAGATGTTCGGACAAATGAGTGAAGCGGAGTGCCGGATCGTGAATCAGACGACAGGTGCGCAGCTTCTGCGGTGTAACCTTGGAAATCAGTTCTCTGTGGAAACGGCTGTTGTAGTTGGAGAATTATATAGACATGGTGAAGAATGGAAATACAGTGCGATTGTTGCGGGCTTCTCGGGCGGGCTTAAGGCGCTCTGCGGCAACTATGGCATAGAAGTAGAGGACGAGCCTGCACCGGCACCGAAGCCGCCTGCACCGACACCGACGCAGGCACGCCCGCCGCTTCAAGTACCGCCGCCCCGCGCAGAGTCGTCCAGACCGAATATTGTGATTCCGCCACCGCCTGCACCGGCACCGCCTAAGCAGGAGGCTGCTCCCGCACCGGCGCTGAATCTCAATCTGAAGAAGATTGAGCTGAAGAAGAAGGGCGATTCGATTAACCTGAAGAAATCCGCTTCCGGTCTGGGTGAGCTGCTGATTAACCTGAACTGGAACCAGAAGCAGGGCGGAGGGCTGTTCAGCCGTAACAAGGGCGGGGTGGACCTCGATCTGGCTTGTCTGTATGAGCTGAAGAACGGCAGCAAAGGCGTGGTGCAGGCACTGGGCAATGCGTTCGGTAACCTGCAGCAGCAGCCTTATATGATGCTCGATGGAGATGATCGGACAGGCTCCGTAACATCCGGCGAGAATCTGCGTATAAACGGAAGTAAGGTAGCCCAGATCGAACGGATTCTGGTGTTTGCCTTTATTTACAAAGGAGTTACCAACTGGTCTGAGGCGGATGGGGTGGTTACCCTGAAGCAGGATGGAGGGCCGGATATTATCGTGAATCTGGACGAGCATAACAACCGTAAAGGCATGTGCGCCATCGCGCTGATCCGGAATGTGGATAACGAGACCTTCAGTATTGAACGGCTCGTGCAATATTTCAGCGGTCACCGGGAGATGGATGAGGCTTATGGCTGGGGGCTTCGCTGGGTAGCGGGAAGTAAATAATTTGATATTACCGGAGGCGCAAGTGGAATGGACTGGTTCAGTGATTTTTTTAGGAGTATCGGTGAGAATTACGGGCATTTCTTCTCATGGAGTGATATTGCAGGAACGCTCTCCGACCCTGTCAGCTGGGGGATAATCGGAAGCCTGATTCTGCTGGAGGGTCTGTTGTCCGCTGATAACGCGCTTGTACTGGCGGTCATGGTTAAGCACCTGCCGAAGGAGCAGCAGCGTAAGGCGTTGTTCTATGGTATTATCGGTGCTTATGTATTCAGATTCCTGGCGATTGGGCTGGGGACCTATCTCGTCAAATTCACGCTGGTGAAGGTGCTTGGAGCCTTGTATCTCTTCTACATTGCCTACAAAGGGTTGTTCAAGGGCAGCGGAGAAGAGGGAGAGATTAAGAATAAAGGCGCATCCTTCTGGAAGACGGTACTCCTCGTTGAATTAATGGATATTGCCTTCAGTATTGACAGCGTGGTAGCCGCATTTGGTCTTAGCAGTGAAGTATGGGTACTCTTCCTGGGCGGTATTCTCGGCGTGCTGATGATGCGCGGAGTGGCACAGGTGTTCCTCAAGCTGATTGCCAGATATCCTGAATTGGAACAGACAGCATTCCTGCTTATTGCACTGATTGCCGGTAAAATGCTTGCCGGAGCCTTCGGCTATGAATTGCCGCATGTAATTTTCTTCGGTATTCTAATTGCGGTGTTTGCAGGTACTATCGTGTACAGCGCAAGCAAACGCAAGAAGGCTGAGAACCACAAGGCCTGATGGTTGTGCGTGCTTCATCTCTTTATCCTTTATAGCTGTGCAGGAAGGCGCGGGGTTCACGGGAAGGGTGGACTCCGGCACGCCTTTCGGGTAATCGTAACAGGTTTATAGCATGGCCTTTGCTTGGGTTCTAAGCAAGCCGGATACCGTCCCCGAGAGGACGGCATAGCTGGTTCTGCTCGCAGCCAAAGGCCATTTGGATTGTGCTGGCACAACATTAAGGGGGAAGGGCCTTGAGATATTTCGATTACCTCACACAAGAACAGGAAGCCTCATTATTCCATGTTCCGCCGGTTTCATTTGATCATACTACCTGCAAGGATTTACTGGCTTATGCCGTCGGAGCAGCCCTTTATATGCCGGCCACCCGTGCCAGTGTTGCCGAAGATATTATTAAGCTGAGAGCCTCGGGGCTTATCACGGTAATCATAGATTTGGAGGATGCCATAGGAGACGGTGAAGTGGATTATGCCGAAGAATCCATCGTCAGGCATCTGGCATTTCTGTCCGCTTATGCGGAGAATGAGCCGGACCAGCGCGGCAGTCTTCCGCTGCTGTTCATCCGCGTACGTAACCCTGCACAGCTGCGGGATCTGATCTTTCGGCTGGGATCATTAATCACCATGCTGACCGGCTTCGTCTTCCCCAAGTTCTCCGTAGAGAACGGTACGGATTATTTCGAGGCCATTGCCGATTACAATGACACACGCAGCTATTCAGCCCCGGTGCTGTACGGGATGCCAATTCTGGAGAATGCACCGATCATCTACCGGGAGAGCCGGATGGACACTCTGCTTGGGGTCCGGGATCTGCTGGGGCAATACCGCGAGTATGTGCTGAATGTCCGGATTGGGGCTACGGACTTCTCCAGTCTGTTCGGATTGCGGCGCAGCCCGGATATCAGCATCTATGACCTGACGCCGATCCGCGACTGCATGTCGGATATCATTAACGTATTTGGCCGTGTGGAGGAAGGATACGTGATCTCGGGTCCTGTGTGGGAGTATTTTGCCAGCAAAGGACACCGGGTCCTCCGCCCGCAGCTGAGGGAGACGCCCTTCGAGGATACTTATGGCAAGCATGGCCGCGAGATGCGCAACAGCTTCATTTCAAGCTCGATGGACGGGCTGATCCGGGAAGTAATTCTGGACAAGGAGAACGGCATTGTGGGCAAAACCATTATCCACCCTTCCCACCTCAGACCCGTGCAGGCGATGTATACCGTAATGCATGAAGAGTATGTGGATGCCTTAAGTATTGTAGACAGCAACGATGGCAGCCGCGGCGTGTTCAAGAGTGAATACTATAACAAAATGAATGAAATCAAGCCTCATTTGAACTGGGCCAGACGAATCTTATTACGATCTCAAATATACGGGGTGTTACATGAACAACAGCATTTTGTCGGATTACTGCCCGAGAACGAATACACACACGTTTAATATCGTCGAGAATCTGCAGGTTACGGTAACAGAAACCTCCAATCCTTTTCATATGCCTGTGGAGTCCTTGTTCTCCATGGCTGCACGAATCAATAAGAAGCGCTCCTTCCTGTTCGTCAGCAAAGTGCTTGGCAAGCACATTCCCGTAGGGCCCTATACCCCGCTGCTTAGCGGAGCGGCACTCGCCTTGCTCCTGTATCTGGAGATGAGTGGGGATACCGCTGACCGGGAGGTTATGGACCCGCTGATGAACCAGGCCGTTCATGGCCTGATCCATCCTGAATATGCGGAAGAAGCTTATCATGCTCTGCTTGCTGCGCGCCTGGCTCTGCCTGAGCCAGTTCTGTTTATCGGGTTCGCCGAAACCGCTACCGCCCTGGGCCATAGCATGTATAATGCATTCGCCGGCGGCGCGTCTTATATTCATACCACGCGTGAGATGATTCCTGAGCTGGAATCGGTGGTGACCTTCGTGGAGGAGCATTCCCATGCGATGGACCACCTCTGTTACGCGCTGGATGCCAGCCTGCTGTCAGGGACTGAACCGGTCATCCTGGTGGATGATGAGATTACCACCGGCAATACGGCGGTCAACATCATCCGGGACATTCAGTCGAAATTCCCGCGCCGCGAATATGTAGTGGCTTCGCTCCTCGACTGGCGGAGCGAGGCGAATATTCAGGCGTACCGTGAGCTGGAGCAGGAGCTGGGGATACGGATTACCGCTCTATCCCTGCTGCAGGGAAGCATTAAGGTTGAGGGGGTTCCGCTGCTGCAGCCTGCAGCCGATAACGGAGCCGCTGCTACCACAGGTGCAGAGCTTGTAACTACTTATGTGCGGGACGGCCTGGAACGGCTGCCTGTAACCTCTGTGGATGCACAAGGCGTGATCAATCCTGCGGCATATTTGAAGCTCAGCGGCCGCTTTGGCCTGAAATCTGCGGATAATGTGCAGCTTGATGCCGGTGTAAGCCGCGTGGCCGAGCAGCTCCGGAGCTTGCGGGAAGGCTCCCGTGCCCTGGTGATGGGCGTAGGCGAGTTCATGTATCTGCCGATGCGGATCGCCGCAGAGATGGGAGGGGGCGTGCTGTACCAGTCCTCAACCCGCAGTCCGATCCATCCCGAGCGGCGTGCGGATTACGGCGTGCACAGTGCGGCCGCGTATCCATCCGCAGGGGATACGGAGATCATGAATTTCATCTATAATGTGGACCCCGGCCAGTATGACGATATCATCGTCCTGCTGGAGCGCGAGGTGCCCCGGCAGCGGATTGCGCCGATGACGGATATTTTACAGAGGCTGGCGGGCAATAAGGTACATCTTGTTGTACTCAGCTCAGAACCAGATACGGGAGGCTCAGGGCTATGAAGGGAATAGATATCGAAGCCATTCACAATAGAACAATATCCCCTCCGGTGGCACTGGGCAGCTATCCTGCTTCCGATGTTACCTTCCTGCTCAAGGATCTAAGCGATGTATCCCTGGAGCGGGGAACGGCTGAGCGGGAGGAAGCGATTCAGTCCGGCGTGCATTATTCGGAGATGCTTCCGGTGGAATACCAGCCGACAGAGCAGTATATCGAATTGTTTCATGAGACGCTGCAGCAGACTGCGAGGAAGGTGGCGCAGGCTGTAGCTGTGGTGTCCGAGATGATTGTAGCCCGGCGGGGAACGGCGCATACCGTGCTGGTCTCCCTGGCGAGAGCAGGGACTCCGATCGGGGTATTGATCAAACGTTATATTCTTGAGAAATATGGAGCGGATCTTCCGCATTACAGCATCTCGATTATCCGCGGCAAGGGGATTGATGAGAATGCGGTGCTCTATATGCTACAGCAGCATGGAAGGGATGCCGAACTGCAATTCATCGATGGCTGGACCGGTAAGGGGGCCATCCGGCAGGTGCTGATAGAGGCCTGTGAGAGTATGCATAAGAAATATGGCATTACGCTAAATGATGATCTGGCGGTACTCGCAGATCCCGGGCACTGCTCGGGAACCTACGGCACCCGGGAGGATTATCTGATTCCAAGCGCCTGCCTGAACTCCACGGTGTCCGGCCTGATGAGCCGTACAGTGCTCCGTGATGATCTGATCGGGCCAGAGGAATTCCACGGGGCCAAATTCTACAAGGAATGGCTGGACAGTGATCTGTCCAACGTATTCGTTGAAGCGATTACCCCGTATTTCGCGGAAGTAGCAGCAGAGGCACTTGCACAGGCTGCGGAGATGCTGGAGCATCCGCCGGAGATTACCTGGCAGGGGCTGGCCGATATCCGCAGTATCCAGGATACCTTCGGCATCGATAATATCAATCTGGTGAAGCCAGGAGTGGGGGAGACGACACGTGTGCTGCTGCGGAGAGTGCCCTGGAGAATCCTTGTTGACAGGCTGGACAATCCAAACCTGCGGCATATTCTGCTGCTGGCGGAGGACCGGGGCGTGCCGGTAGAGGTCTATCCCGGGCTGACCTACTCCTGCTGCGGAATCATCAAGCCGCTGAAAGGGGAGAGTGAATGATCTACGCCAGCGATCTGGACCGCACGCTGATCTACTCTCTTAGCGCGATAGGCGTTCCTGAGGATACCCCCGGTCTGGTTCCGGCAGAGGTTGTTGACGGCAAGGTGGTATCGTATATCTCACAGCAGGCTCTGGCTACACTGAAAGAGCTGGCGGCGAAGATCGTCTTCATGCCGGTGACTACACGTACCATTGCCCAGTACCGGCGGATTAACCTGTTCCAGGAGACGGTCATTCCGGATTATGCCATCACCAGCAATGGCGGCAATATTCTTGTGAACGGGATAGTGGACCAGGATTGGCGGACGGCTGTCGGCAGAGCGGTGGAACGCGGCTCCGCTGCGGCGGAAGAGGCCGAGAGCATCGTGCGTGCTGTTGTTCAGGAAGAATGGATCATTAGCCGGCGGTATTGCGATGAGCTGTTCTATACCTTCGTGGTTCACCGTGATTCGCTGCCGCTTGAGGAGATTGCCCGGATGTCTCAACGGCTGGGTGAGCTTGGCTGGAGAGTATCCCTGCAGGGGCGCAAGCTCTATATCGTGCCGGAGGCGGTGAACAAAAGCGATGCCATTCTTCATGTCCGCCGCACCGTGCATTCAGAGCCGATGGTCGCCTCCGGTGACTCTCTTCTGGACAAGAGCCTGCTCGCCGCCGCCGACTATGCCATAGCTCCCTGCCACGGAGAAATATTTGCCGAGCAGCAGGCGGGTTTAGTACACTTAGAGTATCCGTTTACTGAGCGGCCGGGGGTATTTGCCGCGGATGAGATTATGCAGTATGTTCACAGGATCTATACACATTCGACAGCATTGGGAGTTGGACCGCCACCATGAAAAAGGTAAATATATATTTCAACCGCTGGTTCTCTGTTGCCTATCACTATATGAATCTCATCCGGAGCAATGAAGACGGGATTCCGGTGCAAATCTTTGCCACCCACCCGGATATCCACCATATGTCGCTGCAAGGCGCGGATGTGGCCGGAACCGAGCCGGCGCTCGAAGGCATTGAATATGTGCAGTTCTGTGTTGATTTTTGCCGCCGGAACGAGATTGATATCTTCATCCCCCGGCTGCATATGCTCGATATCGCGCTGCATGCTTCGTTGTTCGATGAGATCGGCACGAAGGTGCTGGTCTGCCGTGATCTGGACTTGCTGGAGATGATCATGGACAAAGGCAAGTTCTATGAGAGTGTGAAGACCACCGGGATTATGACGATTCCTGATTATCATGTGGTTAGTAATGCGGAGGAGTTCAGGGAAGCTTATGAAGACCTCTCGGCTAAAGGACACAAGGTCTGCTTCAAGCCAACCGAGACGGAAGGGGGACTCGGATTCCGGATCATAGACAATGACCGCAGTCCCGTGGAGGAGCTGTTCGGCCATGTGACTCCGCTGATCTCCTTCGAGGAAGCTTACCGTATCCTTGATGAAGCCGGAAGCTTCCCTAACCTGATGGTGATGGAGCTGCTGGAGGGATATGAATATAGTATTGATTGCTTGTCGGATGAGAAGGGCAGGCTGCTGGCCGCAGTTCCCCGCCGTAAGGCAGGCGGCCGCCTGCGGTTGATGGAGTATATCCCGGAGCTTGCGGAGGTGGCCCGCAGGGTGGCTGAGACGTACCGGATTCCGTTCAATTTCAATATCCAGATGAAATACAGCGGTGGCGTCCCCAAGCTGCTGGAGATTAACCCGCGGATGTCCGGCGGCCTGCATATCTCCTGTCTGTCCGGAATCAATTTCCCTTATCTTGCTGTCAAAAGCGCGCTCGGCGGCGAGGTTATGCCTGCATCGTTCGAGCATAATGTCTTGGCCAGCCATGTCGAGCAGCCGCTGATCATGAGAATAAACGGAGAATCCGTCATTACGGATTCCGTGAATTGAGCGTGTAGCATTCACGCTCATAAGAGGTGAGAAGGAATGCAAGCTAAATTCAAAGTACTGGCGTATGCCGGTGCCGGTTATGTTGTAGCCGTACTGACCAGCGGCTTCCTGCCTGAGCTGGTCTCGCTGCTGCTCCCGGTAATCGGGGCAGCACTTGCAGTGCCGGAGCTCAGGCGCACCAAAGTGAATCTCCCGGTAGAGGTGATTCCTGCCGGACAGGAGCCGCAGGCAATTCCGGCGGCATCCTCCGCCGCGCCGCAGGCTTCGTCTGCTGCCGCTGCCTCTCCTGCTGCTGCGGGACAGGCCTCCCCGGCCCATTCGGGTGCCGGACACAGGGAGGACATACAGATCGGAGCAGAGTTCGCTCCGGTGGTGGAGTATCTGGGCATCCTGGAGGATATGATCATCTCCGAAGGGCAGAAGGATACGCTGGACAATGAGATTGTCGAGAAGTCGCTGGCGCTGTTCGCCAGGCTGCAGCGCGTCATTCCACTGCTGCAGGAGCTGGGTAACGGTGAGATTAACCATACCGTCCGCAGGCTGGTGCTGAAGGACCTTAATGGAGTAATCAACCCGTTCCTGCGCCTGGGCGGCGAAGCCAAGACAAGAAACCGGAGAATGCTGCTGAACGGTCTGCGTGATGTTGATGCCAAAATTTCCGATATTGCGTCGACGATCGAGCACAAAGACCTGATGGAACTTCAGACCAAGGCGGAACTGATTCATCAGCGCTACAGCAGTTCCGAATTATAGGAGGAGGATAGCCATGTCCACGCAGTTAATTGAGCTTAGAAAAGAAGATGAGCAGAAGGTAGTCCAGGAGGCTTCCCAGTTAATTGAGCAGGTGGCCAAGACTGACACGGTGGCACTGGATTCCCTGATGGATGATATCGGGAAGCTTGGGGTGAAGACGCAGGAGAAGGCAGGCCAGACCCTGAAGCTGCTGGACCGCCCCGTCAATGACCTGATGAGCGGCAAGCGGGTGGAAGTGCCGAATATGATTATGAAGCTGCGCAATGAGTGCGAGAACCTTCAGCAGAGTAAGAATGTCAGCTTCTTCGGCAAAATGCTGCGCAAAAGCCCGCTTAAAAATTATGTCTACAAATATCAGTCGGTCCGCACCAACATTGATGCCATTATCACCGGTCTGCGTGACGGCCGGGATACGCTAGAGGAGAGCATCGTTAACATGCGCCAGTTGAAGCGCACCTCCATGGAGGAGATCTATAACCTCCAGACCAAGATCGCCTTCGGCAACAAGCTGAAGGAGCTGTTCGAGGTGGAGATCGCCAAGCCCGAGAATGAATTCCGCAAAGCGTATCTGGAGCGCGGGCTGCGCAAGGTTATGGTGCGGATTCAGTCCATGACCGAGATGATTCTGCTCTACAATCAGGCGATTGCGGCAACGGATATCATCAATGACAATAATGACAAGCTGATCGATTCCGTAAACAACGCGATCGATAAGACCTCTAACCTGATCACCGTCTCAGCGATGATTGCCATGTCCCTGGCCGATCAGGAGAATGTCATCAATGCGGTCGAAGCCACCAACAAGACCATCGAGGACCAGTTCAAGGAGAATGCACGGCTGCTGCGCACGACGACCGAGAAGACAACGGAGCTGCTCTCCAAGCCGTCCATGTCGCTGGAAGCCGTGAATCAGGCTATTGGCGACTTGCTCAGCGCCCTGGATACCTCAGAGCAGTCCAACCGGCGGATCATCGAGAGCTGTCAGGACTATACGTCCAAAATGACCACCATCAACACCCAGCTGAACAACCGGCTCGGGCTTAACGAAGGCTCACAGCCGCAGGCTTTGAAGCAGGCGGAGAACGGCCTGAGCAGCTTTTTGAATTAAGGGTTTGCTTCTGGGCCGGTAAAATAACTTGAATAATGCACCAAGCCTGCTGATATGGATTCGGCGGGCTTTTTTTGTTGTTAAATTTCTAATTTACTAATATATTCCGGTGAGATATTATGAGATGGGTTCAGTCGTACATTCAGGGGGAGAGTATTGATGATCAGGAAGTTAACGGGAATATTGGCAGGTATAGTCGGAGCGGGGATGCTGTTTGGTTCTATGGGGACAGCGGTAGCCGAGTCTACAGTGACAAAGGATTATGAGGGACATTGGGCTCAGCAAACGATTCAGAGCTGGTTGGATAACGGCTTGCTTAAAGGCTTCGGAGATGGATCGGTTAAACCGAACCAGATCATAACCAGAGCGGAGTTCATGACGCTCATCAACCGTTCTTATCATTTTACGGAACAGAGTAAGGTGAAATTCACCGATGTGCCTTCTACCAGCTGGGCGTATAGTGAGGTTGCGAAGGCTATAGCGGCTGGATATATCCAGGGCTTCAACAATGAGATGCGCCCGAATGCTCCGATTAACCGCCAGGAAGCAGCAGTTATAGTCAGCAAGCTGCTGAAGCTGGACGCGGGCAGTATAGAGGTATTGGAAGTATTCAGTGATGCAAGCCAGATTGCATCCTGGAGTAAAGGGAGTGTTGCTGCCGCAGTCACAGCGAAGGTGCTTAAAGGGTATCCGGATGGAACCTTCGGGCCTGTCAAAGCCTTGACCCGTGCAGAATCCTTAGCGCTGATCGATGCGGCAGTCTCCCGATCGGGTCAATCTGCACAGGGAGCGGCGACGCCTGCTCCAGCCGTAACACCGTCGGCTACTCCCGCAGCTACAGCTGCACCAACTGCAACTGCTGCTGTAGCTGCGGGAGGAAGTGGCGGCGGTAGTGGCGGTGGCGGTGGTCCTCAGGTGACACCAACCCAGGCTCCGGCGGCAACACCAACGCCGGTTCCAACACCGACACCAAGCCCGGAATCTGTTAATGAATTACCGGTCAAGGAGCTTCCGGCGCTGGATATCAGCATCACCTCTCGCCCTGACGATTCAGTTACGAATGCTGTTTATCTAGAAGTTGATTATAGCAGGGTGATTGGAAGAACTATCAGTCTAAATGACCAGATAACTTATTATGTAACAGCGAAGCCGATCAGCTCTAGAGATCTCCACTGGGAGCTTACCAATCTCCAGTACGCTTCTATTAGTACGGGATACTCGTTGAAGACGCTGACATATACCGGTGTTTCGATTCCAAAGAGCAGGATTGGCACAGCAGGCGATAAATATGTCTCGGTTGTGGTACGGAATTCATCTAATGAAGTGACCGGATTCTATACTCAAAAGGTGAATTTGCAGCCCTCAGTTACTGAGGCTTATAGCAGTATAATGTTACTAAACAGTGGTGTGACTATTACCCAGGAGAAATTCAGCACAGTGTCTTCCCAAGTATATTATCGGGATACTATTGATGTGGAAGATGCTGCTTTGCAATTTGGCGGAAGAGCAGTGGGATATACAATTACCCCGAAGTACTATATGGACAGTAACCTGAATTTGGAATTGAATGATATCATTCATGCTTCGCGTAAAGTGTACAGAGACGGCTGGGTCAGTGTGGTTGATGCCACAGTATCCTCTAATGCAGCAGCAGGTGCTTCGTCACCGGGCTATATCCCGTTTGCCTATGACACATTATATAATTTCAAAACATATAACGAAGATGAATACACCATTATTTTCCTCGATTCCGAGATGAAGCCATTGGGTTATTACACGGGTAAGGTGATACTTAGCACAGACCTGAAATTAGAAGCAGCCATGAAAAGAATTGACGAGCTTCCTTCGAATGTAACTTTAATGGATGAAGATGCAGTTAACAGGGCTTATAGAGCCTACTTGCCGTTTGATGATTCTTTCAATTGGGGAGAACGCAAGACTAAGCTTAAGAATGCTGTATCAGCTCTTATGGACGCCAAGAGATCGGGACCACTTCAAAATATGGATCTGGTTCAATCCGTAATTATTGATGGGTATAATCAATTCAACGGCAAGACAATAAGTATGAATTGGATGGGTTTCCCGGATGAGTTGAAGGGAAGCGTAGGCAGCTTCTCGTATTACATTACAGCCAATCCTGTTCGTGCAGAGGATTTAGCACAACCAAGCCCTTATGGGGAATTTGATTTTGCTGACATTCATTCAGTAGTTCTTCCGGTGACAGATAAGAGCGGACAGAATTACGTTACAGTGGTCTATTATAATAAGGCAGGGCAAGCAATACGTTATACCACCAAGCTGGTAGATTTCTCGTCGAAGCGGCCGGTGTGGGACGGAACGGCGGCACAGATTGGGGATGGAGTTAAGCTGGTCCGGGATTATAATAACGGTACCCGTATAGACTATGTATCTTTAAAAGATTATCAGAAAACGCATCCCGAGGCGGTCTATTTCACAGCGACCTCTAAATCAGCGTTGGCAGCAGCTAAGCAAGAATTCTCTGCAGAATCTGCAGTACAGTATTTAAATGATTACCGGAATACTAACAGTATCTATCCTTATGAGCGAATTCAGTTATCTGATGATGCGGCGCGGAATGGACAGCCGGAAGACTACATTATCCTGTTCTATGATGCTAATTATAAGGCGCTTAATTATTATATTGGCGGTTTGACTGACTGATTCTCCGCTAATCCTACTCATATTATCCCGCTCCTCCACATACGTTGTCACTAAGGCGACCTGTGGAGAAAGAGGGGATAAGCGGGATGATTCTGGGATGCTTGATCGTGGTGCTTATCGTCGTAGCCAGCAGTGAGAAGGCGGAGGCGATTGCCAGCCTGAATGATCGGGAAGATAATGTCCTGTGACAAGGGTGCAGACAGTGAACGAAATCCATAAATTATTGATGCTCTGTGATTCAAGCAATTTCCAGTGGTTTATTGGGTATAATAGCTGGAGGCTGTACATCAGTCTTCCGGCACCACTGAAAATATAAAGTGAATACGGAGGGTCAAATGGAGAACGAGGCACTGCTGCAGGTAGAGAAGCTTGCACTTAAGAAACAGAAGATCTTCCGGCAAAGCGTATGGCGGTACATTGCCAGGGCCATGCTCGCCAGCATGTTTATCGGATTCGGCGTGATCGTAGCCTTTAAGACAGGCAACTTCTTCTATATGGAACAATCGCCGATGACCTATCCGATGGCTGCGATCACCTTCGGCGCAGCCATCATCCTGATTTCCTACGGTGGAGGAGATTTATTTACCGGGGACACTTTTTATTACACCTATGCGGCACTGAGGCGCAAGCTGGCATGGACTGAGGTTGTGCGGATGTGGGTCGTCAGCTATCTGGGCAACATTCTTGGGGCTACGGCGTTTGCCCTGCTTATTTTTCTGACCGGATTGTTCTATGATTCCTCTGTCAACGGGTTCCTGCTGAATGTGGTGGCCCATAAGATGGAAGCACCGGCGATGCAACTGTTCTTCCGGGCGATTCTCTGTAACTGGCTCGTCTGTCTGGCCTTCTTCGTGCCGATGTCAATGAAGAACGACGGTGCCAAAATGTTCGCCATGGTGCTGTTCGTGTTCTGCTTCTTCATCTCGGGGTACGAGCATAGTATTGCCAACATGTGTACCTTCGCGATTGCTCTCGTCCTGGATCACCCCGGTACGATCTCCTGGGGAGGCGTGGTGCATAATCTCGTCCCGGTCACATTAGGCAATCTGATCGGCGGCGGCGTGCTAATGGGCGTGATGTATTACTATGTGAACAAGCCGTTTCTGGAGGATGAGTCTCACTGAACGGCAATAACATGACACAACAGCGATTCTCCGGTTACCGGGGGATCGCTGTTGTGCGTGCGCAGCTCGGAATAGGGAACTGGGGGATATCATAGTGAGCTGTCAGATATGTTCCAGTATAAGGGGCATACTCCGGCAGCAGGGAGAGCTGGGGTGCTAACCCAGCAGCTTCAGCTCCTGGGCCTGGGCGATAGCTTTGGTGCGGCGGTTGACCTTGAGCTTGGCAAAAATATTCTTGACATGCACTTTAACGGTACTTATGGCGATGATCAGCTGGTCGGCAATTTCTTTGTTCGATAATCCTGCTGCCAGCAAGGTAAGAACCTCCAATTCACGCTCTGTGAGCGGTTCATCCAGCAGGGCAGGCAGTGGCAGTAGCGCCTCGGTCTGCTCTGTTTGTGAACCCGGAGTCTCGCCCGAACTCTGCAGCACACACATAAGCAGGGCGCGGGAGGCCAGTGCCAGCAGAACCGCCTTATGTTCATCCGCGAAGATGCCGCTGGTCAGCTTGTTCTCCAGGTAGAGGACGCCAAGCATCATACCGTGTACCGTTACGGGAATACACAAGGCAGAACCGGGCCGGTGGTAGGCCATGTAGGGGTTATGAATCAGCCAGCTGTCGCTTCCGCCGGTATAATGCACCTCCTCCTGTGTACGGTACACATACCGAATAATCCCTTCCGGCAAAAGAATGCTGTCTGTCAATTCGGCAGGTGACGAGACCGAAGGGTTCTCAGAATCCGCATAGGTTTGAATGTACAGGGTATCCTGATTGCCTGTCAGCAGTGAGCCTTTGCTTGCCCCGGCATATTTCATCAGCGTACTCATCATCTCTCTGAGCACAGTGTCTATATCCAGCGGATTTGTGATGGCCTGGGAGGTTTGAAGGATTGCAGCCAAATCCATCGGTTCCACAGCATGCGCCTCTTTCTGGACTGAATGTAAGGGTTCCGCGCTCTGACGGGGATTTCCCTGGCTAATGGCTGTCGATGCAGGCACAGGTACCGGATCGACTGCAGCCTGCCATTGGAGGCGCAGCTCTTCTATCTGGGACACCTTGATCAGCACCTCCCAGTCGCTGTAGCCCCCGGCAGCCGTCTCTAAATAGAACAACGCCGTGGTGCTTTTGCCGCAACTCCAGTAATATCTGGCAGCCAGTTCACCGGTAAGAGCGGTGATCTGCACCTCTTCATATTCCCTGGCCTCGCGGATCGCACGGTCATACATCTCCTCAGCTCTTGGAAGCTGCCCTGATACCCGGGCGAATTCGGCTTGCAGCAGATCATATCTGGACTGGTAATTGACCGGACTGGCCAATGACCATTGTCTGAAGCGGCGTAGAATGCGCCGCAGGCGGCGGTGTTCAGGTGCGGATTTGCGCCAGTGTACAGGCATGGACATCAGAGAGAGAGCTTCGTACATCAAGCATTCAGGCAAATGGGGCAAATGGGTGGCATACGCCTCATGTACACGAGCCTTCCTCGCCCACTGCAGCGCCTGATCGTAACGGCCCAGCAGCCAGCATAGCTGCGTTTTGTAGGTACAGTATTGAAATAAAGTGGTGGACGAGGTCTCTTCCTTACGGATTTCCTCCAAAAACAGCTCTTCCCTGAAGCCAGCTCCGCTGAAGGAATCGGGTTCAGCCGACCGGCCTTGCAGCGCCAGAATCCATTGCTGGAACAGCTGAATGTTCTTCTTCACGAACTCGTCTTTGGTGGTATCAAGCACTACGGCATACTCGGCCAGTGTCCGCGCGAATTCCCCCAGCGGTGCTCTTGAGTACAAGGCGTTGATATGCGCGCCTATGGCATAGCTGGCAAACACATAATCCCCCGCATCCAGGCCATGGCGCAGCGCTTTCGCCAGATAGGCCTCCCCTTCACGTGAATTTCCGGCAAATTGGCACAGAACGCCGCCGAATACGGTGTAGGTCTTGCTTTTAATGGAAGGAATATTATAACGATCCGAGAGCTCCAGCCCTACCTCGCCGATAGTATAACCTTTGCGGGCTTTGCCCGGTGTATTGCCCAGAATCATACCATAAGCCGAGTATACGGCTGCAGAAGCAGGCGTGTTCCCGTATGTGAGCGAGAGCTGGATGGCACGGCACACCAACAGGAAATACACCTTCTTGTTGGTGAAAAAGGTTGAAGGCACCACGGCAAAAAGCAGATTCATAGCAGCAATCCGTTCAGGGTCCGACATTTCCTTCAAATGCGCGAGGCGGTCATACCGGCCGTTCAGCAGGAGCTCAAGCTTCATACTCTCCATCAAAAGCATGACTTTGCCGGGCCGGGGAGAGATCATAATGCGATGCTCCCGCAGACTGCTGAGTCCAAGCGCAGTGCCTTCCAGATATCTGCCCTGGTTGATGTACTGCATGATCCGGATTAACTGAATCCGGCTGCGTTCAACCGGATTGCGGGCATGCTGCAGCAGAGCATCAAGCTCCAGTTCGGATTGTCTGATATTTCCGCATAAATATTCGCATTCTGCTTTATGTATATACAATTCGAAACAAAGGTCGAACTCGTTCTCCCAATCCTTTGCCGGCAGCAGCTCCAGTCCTTGGGCAAAATACTCCAGCGCGATGTCGTAAGCAGAGGAGGTTTTGGCCCTTATTCCCGCCTCCAGATTGAGGCGCACCAGCTGCAAGATCTCTCGCGGGTCTGTTATTCCCGCCGAGCCCAGGTTCAGCTGATTGACTGCATCAAAGGCATGCGCTATCCAGGCGCCGTCTCTTTCAAGCAGGAACCTGCCAATCCTGAGATGGAGGTTATGCCTTGCCTCATCGTCTATTCTGCTATAGATCAGCTTCTGAATATTGTCGTGGGCAAACCGGAATTGGCCGTCGCCGCACGAAATCATCATGCCTTCGGCTTCAAGGATCGACCAGGCGTCGCTGCGCTCAGAGTGGGTCTGCCCGGCGATATGCACAATATCCTGCGCTTGAAGCACACTCCCGATACAGGCGGCAATGGCGAGCAACTGCCGCGCATCCTCTGGGAGACGGTGCAGTCTATGCTCCAGCAGATCCTTGACGGCATAGCTGGGAGTCTGCTCTATAATCTGTCCCAGATTCCATTGCCAGCGACGCTGCTCGGGACTGTAGCGCAGAATGCTGTCATCTTGAAGCCGGCGGAGAATTTGCTTGAAATGAAATGGATTGCCTCCTGAAGAGGGATACACCAGTTCGGTCAAAGCAAGTGCTGTATCGGCCGGACTGTTCAGGGCTTCCATCACAATCGGATTCATCTGCGCAAGGCTCAGCGGAGCCAGATGAATGTGATGGACAAGTGCCTGATCGGTTACCGTGCCATCCTCTTCATATCCCGGAAGCTTGCTGAGATCCGTCTCATGCCGGTAGGCACAGACGAACATCAGATACTGGCACTCCGGATCACATAACAATTCATGGATCAGCTGGAGCGAGGAGTCATTCGCCCATTGCAGATCATCAATGAACAGGACGAGCGGATGCTCACGGGAAGCGAGGGCCTGCACAAACTTGCGGAAGACATAAATAAACCGTTTCTTGGATTCATTGGCCGGCAGTGTCTCGGCCTCCGGCAAGTCTCCCAATATCCGTGCGGCTTCCGGAATCATCGCAGTAATGATGTGGGCGCTTGAGCCCAAGGCATTCCGCAGCCGCTCCGCCCAGAATTCGGACGTGTCCCTGCGCTCTCCCAGCAGATGACGCAGAAGTCCGCGAAAGGCCTGGATAATCGGATGATAGGGACTTTGGCTGGAGATTTGCTCGAACTTGCCGGTGATATAAAAGAACTGCCGGGCATGCTGCTGGTTCTGGAACATTTGCTCCATCAGGCTGGTTTTGCCGATTCCGGCTTCTCCGGATATGTACACCATTTCCGTGGAGCCCAGGCAAGCGGAATAGAAGGCTTGTGTCAGAGTAGCAAGCTCATGCGTTCTCCCGTGATAACGTGTTTGTGTAAGGATTCTGTCCTGGACTAGTCCAAGGGTATCCAGGTCCGAGATCAGCACATGAGTACTCGGATAGCGCTTATCCGGATTCTTGCTGAGCAGCTTCATGATGATGGATTCCAGCCCCTCAGGCAGATCGGCTCTTGTATGTGCAAGGGGGGGAGGGCTTTGGGCCAAGTGCATATATACCCATTCGAGTGAATCTTCAGCCTGAAAAGGAAGCCTGCCTGCAAGCATTTCATAGAAAATAATGCCTAACGAGTATAGATCACTGCGCTCATCTACCGCTCTGTGCATCCTGCCGGTATTCTCCGGTGAGCAGTACGGCAGACCGGCAGCTGGGAGGCTGTAGCCGGGGGGGAGGATATACCCTTCTGCTGAGCGGTACACGGCAGAACAGGGAGCTGTTATTTCAGCCGTCTGCTCACCTTGGTAAACAACGATATGTTCCGGCCGCAGAGCAAGATGGAGAAGCTGCTGCTGATGCAGCTTCCCTACCGCGGCGGCAATGGCCCGGGCCAGATGCAGAAACAGCTCCGGCTTCAGGCAGGGCTGCCCGTTCATCAATGCCCTGAGCGTAATTTCTTGAGTATACTGAACTTCTTCCATTTTATTAACACCCCTACTGTATGCGTACTGGTGATTTCTATCCTATATTCTAGAGGATACTCCTTTATAGGTATAGAGAATTTGAAGCATTTGCTCTATCTTGAAATTGAAGCAATATAGGTCTGCGGCTTACTAGACGGCGGAACAGGTTCCTCTTGTTCGCTGCATCAAACTTAAGGAGGTAGGGGGATACATTAAATGGAGAACGCACTCATCGCTTTTGTAAGTATATTAATCCTCGGAATCGTCGTCTTTGTCAAGATCTGGTGGGAAGGTACCGGAGCGAGTCTACGGTTCACCAAATGGTATTTTGGCTTTTTTACTTTGGTGGCCGCAGGGGTTGGAATGTACACGTATTTCGTGAGCTAATGAGTTCATTACATAATGCAGGAAGACAAATGGGGAATTCAATCAAATCTCTGCCGTGAAGTGGGCAGCAGGGAGCCGGGATATTGCCTATTTCACTGCAGCAGGTACAGAGATTAAAGATCATTTTACCGTGCAAGAGAATGGAATTTATTCCGTATACGTGGCAGACGGGGCGGGGAACGCGAATGTCAGCGTCATTGAGATTAGCAACATTGTCCCTCTGAGCAGTAACACAGACTTAATAGCTTGGGAGCTCACAGGTTTGGGAGGGCAAGTCGGATTTGATTTTAAGCCGGGGGTAGCAAACTATACGGTAAAAGCAGATCACGCTGTATATGCATTGAAGATGCGGATTACTGCTGCAGAGGAGCTGTCGGCCCTTCAAGTAAACGGATCGCAGATCAGCCCTAACTTGACCACCGGGGAATACCCGCTTGCAATCGGTGAGAACCGGTTTGAGGTAACAGTCACAGCGCAAGACTATACTATCCGCACATACATCCTGACTGTGATTCGTTCAGCTGCGCCAGCAGAGCCGGCTGTCGATTCAGGCACAAACCATTCGTCATCGCCTGCGGTTACTCCAAGTCAGCCGCCGCAGAACCGTTCAATAATGATTCGGATTAATGATAAAGGGGTATCTGGAATGGCTTCATTTGAAATGAGTGCGGACAAAATAAAGGCGATTGCTGTACGGATAGATACAGGCTCACTTAAGAACGTTCTGGATTCGCTGTCCCTTAAGCCGGAGGAGGCTCTTACGATTGCCATTGAAGAAGAGGCGGATAAGATGACGCTTCGGCTACCGGGCAGTGCGATTTCGTTCATGGAGAAGCAGGTAGGGGCAATTACACTGAAGACCCGGAACGGGCAATACCGTTTGCCTTTGGCTGAAATCGTACATCAGCTGCCGGACTTCACAGACGGGACCGAGGTTCAAATTACAATCGAGCGCGGGGACAGTGAAGCGCTTGCCGGATTGAAGGAAGCGGCCGATCAGGGCGGGTTCCAGCTGGTTGCGGCCCCGATTTATTTCGATGTGCATGTGGTGCGTCAGGAGGTCAGGCAAGAGATTTCCAGCTTCAACCATTACGTGGAACGGGTCATCTACTTGCCTAAGGATGTCCTGGCAGCATCCACTGTCATGGTCTGGGATCAAAAGCTGGGTGCGCGTCCGGTATCTACAGCATTCGTCGAAGTGGACGGGCAGCGGGCTGCGGTGATTCATAGCCTTACGAACAGCGCGTATATACTGGTCGCTAAGACACCGGCATTTATAGATCTGGAGGGTCACTGGGCTGCAAAAGAAATCAGCAACATGAACAGCAGAATGATCGTTCAGGGGATAGACGGAACAAGATTCGCCCCCGAGGCGGCGATTACGCGGGCCGAGCTTGCTGCACTGCTTGCCAGAGCGCTGGGTCTGCCGGAAGCCGAAGGTCATCTGGATTTCAGCGATGTAGCAGAGTCCGGCTGGTACAGCGGAGCCGTAGAATCTGTCCAGGCATACGGAATTATGGATGGCTTCGCCGACGGGACCTTTAAACCGCATCAAGCGGTAACACGGCAAGAAGCGATCGTTACGATAATCCGGGCCTTGCAGATGGCCAATGCGGCCTCGGTTACAGATTCTGCGGGGAAGGCTGTCGATTTGTCAGTCTACGTGGACAGCGGTGAAGTTGGGAGCTGGGCTGATGAGGCGATCCGTATAGCTATTGCAGGGGGACTAGTGCAAGGGTATGAAGACGAGCTTCGTCCAGGCAAGGCGTTAACCCGTGCAGAGACAGCTGTGTTATTGTACCGTATGCTGATTCATGCGCGGCTGATCAATGGCTGAGTCCTGTCTCATGGGGATACTTCAATTTCAAGAAGAATGATCATGAATAAAAAAAGACTTCAGCCATTAACCCTGGCTGAAGTCTTTTTGCTTGTGTCCGTGCCCACTGCTACCACTTGGAGCCGCCGGAGCTTCGGCCGGATTTGCCGCCGCCAAACGAAGAGCCGCCGGAGGAACGTCCGCCGCCACCGCCGCCGCCCCAAGAAGAGCCGCCGGAGGAGCGTCCGCCGCCAAGCCCGCCGCCGAATCCTCCGCCCGGCGGGCCGGAATTGCGTCTGCGGGCTTGTTCCCGGCGCTGCTGCTCCCGCAGCATGGCCATTTGGGCTGCGCGTTCGGCCTCTTCCTTCTGACGGACCAGCCGGTTCGCTTCTTCTACGAAGGAAGCAATCTGTGAAGCATAGGAGCGTCCTGTCTCCTCCAGTTGATCCAGATCGTAAGGACCCGAGGCCAGACGCTGCTCCAGCTCGGTATACTCAGGCAGCAGGGATAGCTGGAAGCGGTTCTGCGAGGCAATTCCTCTGCTGTGCAGCAGATTGTAGGCGGCATCCACCCGGCTCTGCCCTTCTGTGAACAGCCTGCTCAAGCTGTCGAGGCGCTCCTCCAGAGTGTCCAAACTGCTGCTCATGCTACTCATGCTGCTTGCCGTCTCATCCTGCAAAGCAAGGAGCCGGTCCAGCCCGCTGCGGGCATTGTCATACTCTCCGCGTGCATCGCTGGTCCAGGTCTCAAGCTGAGGCACTTCCGCCGCGCCTTGCCGCAGCGTGCCTCCGGCCTCCTCAAGCAATTGCTCCAGAGCGTCCAGGTGCTTCCGGGCGAACCGGTTCTTCGCCCCGGCAAGCCGGCTCTGTAATTCGTTCCGCCGCTGGCTAAGCGTTGCCCATGTGCTGCGTACAGTCTCCAGATCCTTGAGGTTATTCTGCCGGATCATAGCCTGGCGTTCCGTCATGGCCACGGCTTCAGTCAGAAGGGCATCCATGTCAGCGCCAATCCGGCGCACTTCGTCCATATCGCCGCTGTGCAGCGGCGCTTCCATGGAACTGGCGGCAGCGGAAGACTGCTCCAGGCTGTCGTAAGGCTTAACCTTCATATTGTGCAGGGAGTTCTGGTCGATCAGCCCGGCAATCCGGCTGCGGGTAGTCGCCAGGACACCGGGGAAGGCCTTCAGCTTATCGTCAAAGGTCCCCACATCCTGCATATCCTGCTCAATCTGCTGTTGCCGCTTTTTAGCTTGTGCAGTAATCTCCTGGGCAGCAATGGGGTCGAACAGCTCCAATTGATCTGCCTTGGCCGTCTCTTCGGCCAGCTCTTGAAGATCTTGGGCAATCTCCTCCAGCGTATAGCCCGTCTCCAGGGCCGCTTGCTGCCGCTGTTCTTCAAGCTCCGGGGCAGCCTGCTTCAGCTCGGTGATCTGCTGCTTGACGTTCCGGTCGGCATCGCTGACGACTGCGATATTCTTCTCCTCTTCCTCCAGGGAGGCACGGAATTCCCCCTCTGTCTGCTGAAGCTGCTCTGCCGCCGCCTTAAGCGCAGACAAGCGGTAGAACGGCGGCAATGGTGCTTGCCCGGCGGTCTGCAATGCAGAGATTTCGACCAGCCGGGAGGTCAGGCGCTTCGAGATGCCCTCGACCCTCTCACCAGTCTTGCCCTGCACAATCCCCTGGAAAGGCTGAAGGGACTCCAGAGCGCGGTTCGCCCGTACCAATAGGTCGGCGAGCTGCTCACGCTGCACGGACAGTCCCTTGCGGCGGCGCATTCCGGTAATTGCCACATACAGCAGCAATATCAGCAGGGCGGCCAAGACAAGACCGCCTGCGACCGGCAGGAGAGGGAATCTGCTGCTGCTGCCGTTAGGACCGGAGCCAGCTCCTGCCGTACCGGCATCCGCACCGCCTGCCGCACCGCTGCCGGTATTACTGCTCTGTCCGCTGCTGCCAATGGCTTGCATCTGCTGGATCACAGAACGTATGCCTTCAGGGATATCTCCGTTTTTGGCATAAGGATTGAAATATTTCTCCAGCAGCTTGTTAATTGCTGCGTTACCTGCAGCTCCGCCCTGTTGTAAGGACCAGGCATCGAGCGCATCCTGCAGCCCGGGGTTAATGAAGCTGATCTCAGTCAGCTGATTTTCATAAGCGATCAGGAGCAGGATGTCCCGGGACTTCAGCCCCCAGGTATCATATACATCCGCGGCATAACTGGACATGTTGCTTCCGGCCAGCGAATCAACGGTTAAGACATGGAAGGTGTACCGGTCTGTAGTAGCAATCCGGGCAAGGCTCTCTGCTTCCTGGGCAGACAGCAGCCGGGCTTCATCCGTAATTACTCCTTGCTGTGCAGGAATATTTGCAGCATAGACCCCTGGAATCCACAGCAGGGAAAATATCAGGACCAAGGCGAGGGTGAGGTTTTTTCTCAATCTGACACACTCCGATCTATAGGCTATTGTTCATTGTAGTATGCTGATCATTATACTATATCATTACACATTCTAAGCCCCGCAGATGCAGGTACCCCGGAATTGGCGGAATAAACGCACAAAAACCGCACCCCGGTAAGGGATGCGGCTGTGTAAGAAGTAAGCTATATTCATCTATTTCTGTATGAAATGGGCTATCTGGTCTCTAGGCACAGGATATACTGCAACCGGGACTTGATTTCTTTCTGCCATTTCATATCTCCGACTTTCACAGCAAGATTGAGCAGGTCCAGGTAATCGTCAACCTGCAGGGCGGTCCGGGTAGTGGCTGCGTTCATGGGGGTTCAGTCTCCTTTTAGCTCAAATATAGAAAATAATGAATGTTGTACATCCAATAATGATAATCATTATCAACCGTTACTGTTATTATCCACACTTTAACCGCAAAAAGCAATACAAATCTAAAGTTTTTGATTAAATCTAAGATGATGCACTAAAGAATTAAGGATATGAAACCGCAGGATGTGCACAATTTATCGGAAATGAGAAAAAAGGAGCAGGAACCCTACCATATTTTGTCGAATAAGCTTGTATACATAGTTATGCCGATCTTACTTGGGATAAAGGAGAATTGCGATGAAGCGGTGTAAATTGTTGCTTCTAATTAGCATTGTGCTCATGCTTGCACACCCCGCTGCCGCTTATGCCGAAAGACAGGAAATTAAGTACCAGGCAGAACTGGAGTATCCACCTTATAAGTACATACAGAATGGTTATCTGACGGGCTTCGATATTGACCTGACAAGTATGATCTTTGAGAAGAACGAATATCTTGTCCACTACAGCACCGGGAAGTGGGAGCAGACGTACCGGCGGCTGAGTGAGGGCGGGATTGATACTACCGGGCTTATGGCTGTCAGCGAGGAGAGGAAGCAGAACATTCTTTTCTCGAAACCCGTGTTAAAAAGCTATATTTCTGTCTATTCGCGTCAGGAACTCCAGGTTGACGTGACGCTGGGCACACTCCGTAAGTACAAGATCGGTGTTGGCAAAGGACAATATGCAGAGACCATCCTGCAGAACGAGGCGGGTATCCCGCCATCAGAATACATAGAATATGCAACCGTACCGGATGCGTTGGACGCTCTGCGTCAGGGGGAGATCGACCTGCTGTTCGAGAATCAGGGGGTTGTCGATTATCTGATTGTAGAACAGGGCTTAACCGGTAATATTATCCGCAAAATGAGCAATTTGTATCCGCAGGATGTGGCCTACGGCATCAGCAAGTCCAAGCCGGAGCTGGTGTCCTATGTAAATGCAAGGCTAGAGCATCTGGTAAGCTCAGGTGCCTTCGAAGAGCTGTACCAGCAGTATTTCTTCGTGCATTCCGACCATTATAATGAAAAGATGCGTAACCGGATTTTTACCGTATTCTCCATCGGGACCCTTCTGCTGGTATTCGGTGCCGTCCTGCTCCGGATGTATATCCGGCGGCTGCGCCGTACGATTCACTCCGAACAGGAATTCTTCAAGGATGTGATCGAGAATGCCGGAGTGATTGTGTGGGCTGTTCACGGGGACAAGCGGAGCGTGCGCTTCAATAAATATGCCGAGATGATGACCGGGCTGGAGGAGAAGGAGGTGCTGGGCGTAAGCATAGAAGAGCTGCCCGGCCTGGAAGACGGTGCAGCCGTGCTTAGAGATCTCCTTGCCAGGGCGGCAGCCCGGGATTATGTGACCAATGTCGAGCTGAGGCTTCCCGGCCATTCTTCGGGTGCGCATTATTTCTCCGTCCGCACAGCCCTCATTAAGGGAATGGACGAGCAGGCGGAGGATATCTTCGTACTGGTCGGCATCGATATCGATGAACGCAAGCAGAATGAGCTTAAGCTGCAGCTTAGCTACGAGGAGCTGGAGTCTACATATGAGGAGCTGGCGGCCACAGAGGTAGAGCTGCAGGATCAGTTCAATAAGCTGGGGGTCAGCGAACGGCGGTTCCGCCTGGCCTCGGAAGGCTCTGGTGCGTACATGTGGGAGCTGGACTGGGACAGCGGCTTCTACAAGCTCTCGGACCGGTGGTACGAGGTGATGGGATATACCGAGGCGGAGATCAACTCCTTCGAGGGAGGCGTGCTCAGCATTATTCACCCGGACGATCAGGAATCCGCGCGCAAGGCCAGACAGGAGCATCTTACCGGATTGACCCCGATCTATGAAACCGAATACCGGATGAGAACAGGGCAGGGGGAGTACATCTGGTTCGAGGTGCGGGGCAAGGCAATCGTTGACCCGAAGGATCAGATCGTCCTGTTTCTTGGTTCCCTGATCGATATCAGCAAGCGCAAGCAGGCAGAATTCAAGCTGAATAACAGCTACCAGGAGCTGGAGGCGACTTATGAGCAGCTTACAGCGACCCAGCAGGAGATTGTAGGACAATATGATATGCTGCTGGAGAATCAGAAGAATATGCACCGTCTGGCCTATGTGGATTCGCTCAGCAATCTTCCGAACCGGCTCAGTCTGCTGGAGACGATGGAGAGTTATTTCCGCCGGACGGGAGGCAGTGCGGCGCTGCTTTTCGTAGATATGGATAATTTCAAATACATCAATGACACGCTTGGACACAAGTCCGGCGATATTCTGATCCGCAAGGCCAGCGAACGGCTCCAGTCTGTAGTGCGTGAGGAGGATCTGCTGTCGCGGCTGGGCGGGGATGAATTTGTGATTTTCCTCAAGGATATTGAGAGCCGGGTGGATGTGCTTAATCTGGCCGAGGATATTATGCGTGCGTTCCGCAAGTCTTTTCTTATCGGTGAGAGCAATCTGTATGTGTCCTCCAGTATCGGGATCTCCTTCTACCCGGAAGACGGCGAGACGACGGAAGAGATTCTGAAGAACGCCGATGTAGCGATGTACCGGGCCAAGGAAGAGGGGAAAAGCACCTACGTCGTATATGATAAATCGATGCATACCGCCTTCAATGACCGGATGAATATTGAGAAGCATCTGCGCAGTGCGATGAATAATAACGAATTCGAGCTGCATTATCAGCCGCAGGTACAGATGGAGACCGGGCTGATCTCAGGCTTCGAGGCTCTGATCCGCTGGAACAGTCCGGTCCTCGGCTTTGTCTCCCCGCTCTCCTTCATTAAGATCGCCGAGGATTCCAGGCTGATTATCTACATCGGCGAATGGGTGCTGCGGGAAGCCTGCAAGTCCATGAACAGCATCCATCAGCGGACCGGCATTCCTTATAAAATATCTGTCAACATCTCCATCATTCAGCTCCTGCAGGATGATTTCGTAGAGATTGTGCTGGACAGTCTGGAGGAGAGCGGCCTTGTGGCATCCAGTCTGGAGCTGGAAATCACAGAGTCTATCTTCATGGAGTCGTTCGGGAGTACGGTCAGCAAGCTGGAATTCCTGCAGTCCCGGGGGATACGGATTGCCCTGGATGATTTCGGAACGGGGTATTCCTCCCTTAGCTATCTGCAGCAACTGCCGATCTCTACGCTCAAGATGGATAAAGTCTTCATCGATTCCTTGGCCGATAAGGCCTTTAGTGAATCTTTTGTGCAGACGATTATTACTCTGGGCCACAAGATGGGTCTGGATGTAGTAGCCGAGGGCGTGGAGGATGCCAGCCAGTGGGCCTTCCTTAGAGAAGCTCATTGCGATAAAGTGCAGGGTTATCTGATCAGCCGGCCGGTGCCGCAGCGCCAGGTCATGGAGCTGCTTGTTCCGCAGAGACGGTATGGGGCGGAGGAGCTGGAATAGATATCAGACAGGTTCAGATGACAAGCGGGTCCCCGGCATAGGCTGCTATGCACGGTGGACCCGCTTTTTTGAAATATAGAAATCATATGTTTGGGGGCCCCGCTAAGTACCTGAATCATCATCGAAGCTAAAGCCACACTTTGTGGGATGGACGGACTTAGAAGATGACGATTTTGTTCTTGCCGGTTTTCTTGGCCTCGTACAGGGCGTCGTCCGCCTTCTGAAAGATAGAGCTCTTAGAATCCCCGCCGTTATATTCATGCATTCCGATGCTCACGGTAACCGATTCATTGTCCATTTCGCTGATCGGAAGGCTTGCAATTCCTGCGAGGATATTCTCCATAATGCGGCCCGAATCTTCTAATGTCTTGGATGTCAGAATAATCACGAATTCCTCCCCGCCGTACCGCGCTGCGAAATCATCCGAGCCGATATGCTGGAGCATGACAGCGGCGACCTGCCGGAGAACGATGTCTCCGACCCAGTGCCCGTACCGGTCATTGACCTTTTTGAAATTGTCGATATCAATAACCGCCAGCTGCATCGGAAAAGGATTGCTCTCTTGATGGTCAATCAGCCAGCCCAGGTACTCATGAAAGGTCTTATGGTTGTACAGGTCGGTCAGCGGGTCGATCTTGGACAGCCGGTCCATAATAATATTCTGGATGCGCAGCTCCTGCTCTGACTTCAACGAATTCTCCAGCGAGCGCATAAGATCCTTGCCCCGGGCTATAACACCGAAGCCGGCCAGGGAGGTTCCGGCTAAGATCAGGGTGATAATGATGTTTTGGATGCGTAGCGTGTAATCGGTAATAGAGGTGTTCAGAAATAGTATGATGATGTAGATCAGGCAGATCACAGAGGAAGCCCTCAGATAATTCTCCCTCAGATAGATCATGGACACCAGCAGCGGAAGCAGCATAATCAGCGGCTTCACATGATATTCGGAACTAAGATTCAGGATGAACACGATACCGCACAGGTGACTTCCAAGAATAATTGAGAATTCGGATAACAGCGGCTTGTATTTATGAACAGCCTCCAGAATCAGCAGCAGGGCGAACAGAATAGCATCTGGAATCCAGATATGCCTAATGAGATATGGCTTGTCGGACAACTCGGGCCGGTGGCCCCACATGGATAAGTAAACATATAGCTGGCTTGCCATATAAACAAAAAGCGCCATCCAAAAGGTATTGAGGAGGACGCGGTTCCAATACATTTGGCGAGGAGTAGGGGGTGGGATCTGCATAAGATGTTCCTCTTTTCCAGTGGCAATGTACTTATATATTCGACAATGTTCTCGTTTCTCCTTCTAGGTCTTATGTCAGGGAATAGGTCTGGAATAACGTTCGTGTTTCTAAGGTGTGTGTTAGGTTATCTGGGTATGTGATTCTGCATAATGCTATAAACACGAACTATTCATGCTATTCATCATTGACACATTCGGATTTATTCGGTAAAATTCCAATTGCCCCGTAATAACGGGTTAAGTTGTTCGTATATCCTCAATGATAAGGTTTGGGGGTTTCTACAGGGGACCGTAAATTCCTGGCTACGAATAGGGTGCATTTTGCATACCTATGAAGAGGCCGGGTTTTTTTGTGTGCTGTTGTGTGCTGCTTGGTTAAGTGGACTAATATACTGCAGAGACGCTTTGCGGCCCCTGTCAACCGCAGGCCGAAGCCGTTTCACCTTGGGAGGAACAGAGAAGATATGAGTAAATACGATGTAATTGTTGTTGGAGCCGGTCCGGCTGGAATATTCGCCTGTTATGAATTAACACTGAAGGCCCCTGAGCTGAAGGTGCTGCTGGTGGACAAGGGACATGATATCTACCGCCGCAACTGCCCGATCCTGGAGGAGAAAATCAAGCTCTGTCCGCCCGCCTCCGGCCGCAAGGAATTCGCCGGGTGTCTGCCGGCCTGCTCCATTACTGCAGGCTTCGGCGGCGCTGGTGCGTACAGTGACGGCAAATTCAACATTACCACCGAATTCGGCGGCTGGATGACGGATTATCTGCCTCCTTCCAAGGTGATGGAGCTGATTGAATATGTAGATGGAATCAACCTGGAGCACGGGGCAACCCCGGTCATTACCGATCCGACTACGGAGAGCATTCGCGGTATCGAGCAGCGGGGATATGCCGCTGGGCTGAAGCTGCTGCGGGCGCAGGTCCGCCACCTCGGAACCGAGCAGAACCTGGAGATTCTGAAATCGATCTATGAATATCTGCGGACACGCATTGATATGTTATACAAGACAGAAGTTGAAGATATCGTTACCGTCAAAGAGAACGGAACGCACCGCATTACAGGCATTATGCTGAAGAACGGGGAGAGTCATGAGGCTGGCCTGGTGATGATTGCTCCGGGACGGGACGGCTCGGCCTGGCTGACCGAGGTGCTGAAGAAGCGCAGGCTCAAAATGTACAATAACCAGGTCGATGTCGGGGTGCGTGTAGAGACCTCGGATGTGGTGATGCGGGAGATCAATGAGCATCTGTACGAGGGCAAATTCATCTTCAATACCTCCGTAGGTACACGCGTCCGCACCTTCTGCAGTAATCCCTCGGGGCATGTGGTTGTGGAGAATCACAGCGGAGCGATGGCCGCGAACGGGCACTCCTATAAGGACCCTGCGCTGGGCTCGAAGAACACCAACTTTGCGCTGCTGGTCTCCCATACCTTCACCGAGCCGTTCGACAAGCCGAATGAATATGCCCGGGAGATCTGCAAGCGGGCGAATGATCTGTCCAGCGGCGGGGTCATTGTACAGAAATACGGAGATATCCTGCGGGGCCGCCGGTCTACGGAGACCCGGATTAAGGAAGGGTTCCTGGAGCCGACGCTGAAGGAAGCGGTGCCCGGTGACCTGGGTCTGGTGCTGCCGTACATCACGATGAAGAGCCTGATTGAAATGGTGGAGGCCTTGGAAAAGGTAACCCCGGGCATCGCCTCCGAACATACGCTGTTCTATGGCGTGGAAGCGAAATTCTATTCCGCCCGTCCGAAGCTGACGGATGAGTTCGAGACCGAAATCTCCGGCCTCTACTGCGGCGGCGACGGGGCAGGCATTACCCGCGGCCTGGCCCAGGCCGGAGCGGCTGGCGTGTGGATCGCCCGCGGCATGATGGCGAAGAATGCCCAAGAGGTTAGCGTACAACCGGCAGGGGTATAATCCTGGGCGGGATGACGCCGGAAGTCCAAAACTTCTATGGAGTCACGGCAATCCCATATCAGAAAAAATATAAGTGCAATCTATATAGTAGTGGTTTCCTTAATTTAACTCTGCTGATATTATGTTAGAATACATAACATGATAGAGTGGAGTGAACGTGCAGAATGGGAATTCGCCGGAGCAAGGCCGCTATCGTTATTATTTTGCTGCTAGGTGTGGGGTTGTATGGCTTATGGATGGAGATGTACTGGGTACATAAGGTTGTCTATCTGCTGCTGATGGTAGCGCTGGCCGGGTTTGCGCTGGATATGGGGCGGAACGGAGCGGTTGGAGCCCGGAAATTGGCGGAATCACAGAGCAAGGTAGAGCGGCTGGGCAATGAAATTGTTGTCACCTCGGACCGGCTGCATGGTGCTCTGGAGGAGATTACCCGTCATACCGAAGGGCTTCAGCAGACAGCGGACTATTCGCATGCCTACGAGGTGGAGCTGCAGACCCGCAGCAATGAGGCGAAGGCCAATATTGAGGGGGCTTTTGCCAGGATGGGCGGAGTCGCAGCAGTTACCGGACAGATTGGAGAGCTGACCGGACGGCTGAGTATGGCGATGCAGGCAGCACGTACAGGGATGGCGGGGATGGTGGATTCTCTGAAGAATACAGATGAGGTCATGGAGGAATTGCAGGAGCAGAGCGGAGATATGCTGGGCAAATTCACCGTGTTAAGCGGACATATTGCGCTGGTGGAGGAGATGAACGCCCTGATCGTAGGCATCGGCAATGAGACCTCGCTGCTGGCCCTGAACGCCTCGATTGAAGCTGCGCGGGCCGGGGAAGCGGGCCGCGGATTTGCTGTGGTCGCAGGCCGGATCAGGCAGCTGGCCGATCAGAGCCGGGATTCCGTGGAGCGCTCAACGGCGGTGCTGCGGGATCTTAATCATGGCGTACGGCAGGTGCTGGAGTCGGTCACGAAGGAGCAGACAGCGGTTGCGCATGGCGTGAATGAAGTGGCGAAGGTGAAGCAGCGCCTCGGGGATATCTCGGCCCGGGTGGAGGAAGTCGGGGTCATAGTTACGGAGTCAGCGGCTGCGGCCGAGCGGCAGAACAGTCTGATCGAAGAGGTGACCGGCGAGCTGAGCGGTGCAGTGGGGATTGTCAATGAGACCATAGCAGGCGTAGACCTGACCTTGGAGCAGGTGACCCGCCAGCGCACGCAGATTGGGCAGCTTAATGAGATCAGCGCAAGTCTGCTGCTGGAATCTCAGACCTTGCAGCAGTCAGTGAACGGCATTGCCGGACGCGAAGTCATTGAGCTGAGTCAATATACGGCGCGGCTTGAGGAAATGCAGACGGTGCTTCAGGAGATAGCAGCCAAGCAGGAGATGTGTGCAGCGGATGCGGACATCCATGGCAGAGTTCTTACGGCCTGTAAGAATAAGGTGCCGGATGTGCAGGCCATCTGGTCCAACCGGACGGATGGCACCTTCATCTACTCTGAGCCTGCGGCCGGCCTGCTGAATGCGAAGCGCCGCGACTGGTGGAACGGGGCGATGGCGGAAGGCCAGTACGTCTCCCAGCCGTATGTCTCGGCCATTACGAAGCGTTCCTGCATTACGCTCTCCAGAGCAATTACGAACGGGGACGGGGAGATTGTGGGTGTGGTGGGGATTGATCTGGCAGTCTAGAGGCATTGAACAGTGGACGCATACGGCGCAGTAAGAGAGGGATAGTAGGTTGAATTGATTAGCGGGTCATTAGGCTGGAATGGAGATATAAGCATTTTGCGAACAAACTCAAATTTGCATAAGGTGCATTAAAAACATTGGCCCCAAAAATTTCAACGACGACAGCTCTTGAACGAGATAATAAAGTCATAGACTGCCGTTGTGTTATTGAGTTAACGTGGCTCTTTAGCATAACGAAGGACTACCATACGGTAGCCCTTCGGTGTTCAAGAGTCATTCCCTGTTAATTCAACGCTTATCGCCGTACTTTCTTGCCAACAGCGAGCCCTAGACTCAACCAACGTCCTTCATCGTGCAAAATAAAATCCTTCTCGCCTTCGTAATATCGGAAATTATCGAGCATCCATTGGTAACTCTCAGAGAAGTAAGAACTTTCGGTAATTAAAAAACCTTGATTTCGAAGTAAATTGCAATTCCAATCTAACGTCCGAATCCATTTTTTATAAGACTGTAAGATATCGAAATTCTCCAAACCAAGCGGTATTGGATTCAATGTACACATAGGTTCTGCAATTCCAAAAAAACTGTTAGTGCGAGTAATGCGTGTGATTTCTTTCAGAGCTTGTTCCCTATCCTCTATCATAAAAAAAGAGCCGATACTAAAGACTGCATCAAATGCTTCGTCAGGAAATGGCATAAGTTCAGCATTCGCTCTTACTGCCAGAACGTTATTATCTACACCCTGTTCTGATGCATATTCCTGGATAACACTCAATGTTTCCCACAATTCCAATGTAATTACAGTTACTCCCCAATGTTTAGCTACCGTTGCCGCAACTTGACCAGTACCAGCGCCTATTTCCAATACACGCATACCTGGCTTCAATTCTAAAGCAGTAATTAGTGGCAGAGCCATTTCGTATGAACCCGCGCCTAATGGAGTTGGGTTTTGGATACTTAGAAAAGGATTATTCAAGACATTTTTCTCCCTAATGGGGAGTCGCAGTTATAGGGCTAATTAGGCGCTATATTCCCCGTTTTTTTGCCCATTATTCTTCTTACTTTTCATGTTAACCGCCTCCAATTCTTATATATTCCAAGTTTATCAAAAAACAATCAAGGATACCATCATCTACTATCCTGCCTTGAAACTTTTTCATCGAGAGTCATAGTGACTGTTGCGCAGTCCGAAGAAAAGGTGCAGCAGTTATTTTGAGGGGCTGTTATAGCCCCTATAGATTACTTTCGTTTGTTACGGCCAATTAGGCCGCCCACAATCCAAAAGATCAAAATGCCAACAAAGGCAAATACAATCCAAAAAGCTATACGCACAAGCTATCACTCCTTTAAAACAACCTTACGATAATAGTTAATTTTCCGCAATAGAAGGGCTTTTATACTCAGGAGGGAACACGACATGCCTGGTTTGGAAATCCAATAGGATTACCTCAACCCTTAGCGGCGGCTGCGCAGATTGCTATAACCATTATCCCAACTTATAATGGACCGATAGCTTGTCCTATGGAGGCGTGAGTGTGCAATATAATCTGAGTATTTTGCTCCAATTGTTTGAGCGGGCAGCGCTGCTGCTGATGTGTCTGTTCGTTCTGAGCCGGGTGCCGCGGTTCAAGGAGATTTTTGCCAAAGGCGTTCATGCGCCGCAGGAGCTGGCGATTGTTACGGTCATCTTCAGCCTGTTCGCCATCTTCGGAACCTACAGCGGGATTAATGTGGAAGGGTCTCTGGTCAACGTGCGGATTATCGCCATCATAGCCGGAGGGATTCTGTTCGGTCCTTGGGTCGGGCTGATTACCGGGATCATCTCGGGCGTACACCGCTTCCTGATCGATATCGGCGGGGTCACCTCGCTCCCGTGTCTGATTACCAGCATTACGGCGGGCGTGGTATCCGGGATCATCTACCGGCGCACTTCGCCTGAACGCCGCTGGATCGCTGCCATTGCCGCCGGGATGGCCTGCGAGGCATTGACGATGGCGCTGATTCTGGTAATGGCTGATCCCCATTCGCTGGGCGTGGATATCGTGTCCAAGATTGCTTTTCCGATGATAGTGGGGCAGATCTGTGCCGGGCTGATCGTTACGCTTGTGCAGAGTGTAGAAGGGGAGAAAGAACGGATTGCCGCGAAGCAGTCCAAGCTGGCGCTGGAGATTGCCAATAAGACGCTTCCGTATTTCCGCAGTATTACTCCCGAGTCGCTGCGTACCATCTGCGGAATCATCCAGGAGGATATCGGGGCGGATGCGGTGGCAATTACCGATACCAGAGTCATTCTGGCCTACGTGGGTGTCGGGGAAGAATATTATGCCGAAGCTAATGAGATCATCAGTGAGGAGACGAAGCAGACGCTGAGCAGCGGGGAGATTACCATCCGTGACGACGATACCGAATACATGAACCGTGACATCCGCTCGCTGATCATTATCCCGCTGAAGGAGAAGGGGGAGGTGACGGGATCACTCAAGATCTACTATACCCACGCGCATAAAATCACCTATTCCCTCCAGGCTATGGCGGTAGGGCTGTCACAGATCATCTCCACACTGATGGAGGTGTCACGGGTTGAGGGGATCAAGGAGATGGCCAACAAGGCCGAGCTGAAGGCACTGCAGACCAGCATCAACCCCCATTTTCTGTTCAATGCGCTAAATGCAATTATCTCCTCCATCCGGATCGACCCGGACAAGGCGCGCGAGCTGATCGTCAATCTGTCGGGGTATATGCGGTATAATCTGGAGCTGACCGATGAGTCCATAGATATCCGGCGCGAGCTGCAGCAGGTGCAGCATTATGTGGAGATTGAGAAGGCCCGCTTCGGCAGCCGGCTGAGCGTTCTGTACGATATAGATGAGGTAACAGTACGTATTCCGAGTCTGGTCATTCAGCCGCTGGTGGAGAATGCGATTATCCACGGGATTTTGAAGGGGAAAGGGAACGGAACGGTAGACATCTCGGTCAAGGATCACGGAGACAGCGTAAGGGTGCGGATTGCCGATACCGGAGCGGGGATCAGTGAAGAGACGATTGCGAAGGTCTACAGCGGAAGCATGGAAGGCAACAAAATCGGCCTCAACAACGTGCACCAGCGCATCAAACTGATCTATGGCACGGGTCTGACCATCCGGCGGCTGGCTAAGGGGACGGAAATCTATTTTGATGTGATAAAGGAGCAGCGATGAGAGCGATCATTGTCGAGGATGAAGTGCTGGCAAGACAGGAGCTTACGTATCTGATTCAGACCCACAGCCGGATCAAGATTGCGGCGGAATTCGAGGACGGGCTGGATGCGCTGAAGTATCTGCAGACGGATACGGTGGATGTGATTTTCCTGGATATTAATATCCCTTCGATTGACGGGGTGCTGCTGGCCCATAATATCAGCCGGTTCGCGGTCAAACCGTATATTGTGTTCATTACAGCTTATAAGGAGCATGCCGCCGAGGCGTTCGAGATTGAAGCGTTCGACTATATTCTGAAGCCCTACAGTGAGACGCGGATCAGAGCGATGCTGCAGAAGCTGGAGGGGGCCATCACGGCCGGAAGCCGCCAGGGGGAAGAGGGGCCGGTGAAGCTGGGCAGCGATAAGGTCAATCTGTGGAAAAATGAAAAGATTATCGTCGTCGATGCAGACGAAATCTATTATGCTTCGGCGCAGGAGAAAATAACGAGTGTGATCACCAAGGGGGAGGAATACAGCATGGCCCTCAGTATCAGTGAATTCCATACCCGCCTGCCGCAGGAGCAGTTCTTCCGCTGTCACCGCTCCTATCTGGTCAATCTGTCCAAAATCAAGGAAATCATCCCCTGGTTCAACAATACCTATCTGCTAAGGCTGCGGGATCTGAATGTGGAGGTTCCAGTCAGCCGCAGCAAGGTGAAGGAATTCAGGCAGATTATGCGTCTCTAACGGCAGTTCATGCCCCGTCAGTGTCATCTCATTCCGGATTTCTCTCAGAAGGAGCTCCTTTCGCTACAATGAAGAGGCAGAGTAAGCCTTGAAGCGACTTCAGAGAGAAAGAGGGAAATTCTGATGATAACGGATACAGCCAGTAAAAGGTGGCTCATCGTATTAGGTACAGTGATTATGCAAATGGGACTCGGCACCATCTACACCTGGAGCCTGTTCAACGCACATCTTGTCAGTACATTTGGTTTTGAGCTTAGCTCAGTTTCGATAACGTTCTCTATTACCAGCTTTGCCTTGGCCTTCGCCACACTGTTCGCAGGCAAGCTGCAGGATCGGTTCGGTCTCCGCAGACTGACCGCAGCTTCCGGTATCCTGCTGGGGCTGGGGCTGATTCTAAGCTCACAGGCCAGTTCCCTGCCGATGTTCTACCTGCTGGCTGGCGTAGTGGTCGGGTATGCGGACGGAACGGCGTATATTACTTCGCTGTCTAACCTGATGAAGTGGTTCCCGAAGAATAAAGGACTGATCTCCGGGGTGTCCGTGGGTGCTTACGGAACGGGCAGTCTGATCTTCAAATACATCAACGGCAGCCTGATTGAATCGGCGGGGGTGTCGAATGCTTTTCTATACTGGGGCCTAATGGTCATGCTGATGATTCTCCTCGGCTCGCTGCTGATCCGGGAGGCTCCGTTGGCTGCACCTGCTGTAACTGCTGCGGGAAACCGGGTATCGTCCGCTTCCGGGGCGGCTCTGCTGCCCAAGGATTATACCGTGAAGGAAATGCTCCGCACGAAGGAAGCGTACCTGCTGTTCGTGATTTTCTTCACCGCCTGTATGAGCGGCCTCTATCTGATCGGTATCGTGAAGGATATCGGTGTGCAGCTGGCGGGTATGGATGTGGCGACGGCGGCGAATGCTGTAGCGATGATCGCTATTTTTAATACGGCTGGACGCCTGATTCTTGGCGCATTATCCGACCGGGTAAGCCGCACTAAGCTGATTAGTATCACGCTCGCGGTAACGGCTGTGGCGATGTTTACCCTCAGCTATGCCACACTGAGCTATGGCCTGTTCTTCACCTGTGTGGCGGCCATCGCCTTCTGCTTCGGCGGTAACATTACCGTCTTCCCGGCGATTGTCAGTGACTTCTTCGGCCTGAAGAATCACAGCAAGAACTACGGCATCATCTATCAGGGCTTCGGGATCGGCGCGCTGTCCGGTTCGTTCATCGCCGCCTTCCTCGGCGGGTTCAAGCCTACTTTTAACATCATCGGTCTGCTGTGTATTCTGGCCTGTATCCTGGCGGTTTCGCTTAAGCCTCCGGTAGCCAGAGCAGCCAAAGCCAAGGGAATGAGCCTGAAGCCTTCACGGCATACGGCTTAAACCATATAGAGTAATATGTCGGCTGGACATAATTAGAGACAAAGAGATCGTTTTGGAGAAGAGACGTTCCTGCGCTTGCGTAAGCGGGTGGGGAGTGTCTTTTTTTCGTTGTTGTTAGGGGGAAAACGAACACATTCGGCGTTGCGTGGGAGCGTGGGCCAGATGCAATAGGCTCGCGAAAGGCGTGTGGGCTCAATGTATGCGGAAAACAGTATACAATGGGGCTCGTGAAAGGCGCGTGAGCGCATGAGTTAAATGTAATCGAAAAACTGAACACAATGGTACATCGAGGGTGGCTGCCGGAAAAAGGAGGATGGTGGTATGAGCGGGTATGGCGGAGGCAGAGTCAGCGGATATAGCAAAAAGGCATCCGGGAGGGCGTAGGGTTACGCTCTAACGGGTGCCTTTATGTTAATTAAATGGTTGGAGAAGCGATGGGCCGGGGGCTTAGCCTTCCAGCAGCAGGGATTCCGGGTCCTCCAGCAATTCCTTGACTCTGACCAGGAAGCTGACCGCTTCTGATCCGTCCACGATCCGGTGATCGTAGGACAAGGCGATGTACATCATCGGACGGTTGACCGTGCGCTCCTCATCCAGCGCGATGGGGCGCAGCTGGATTTTGTGCATGCCGAGAATGCCGACCTGCGGGGTATTGAGGATCGGTGTGGACAGCAGGGAGCCGAACACTCCGCCGTTCGTGATGGTGAAGGTGCCGCCCTGAAGCTCCGGCAGGCTGAGCGTATTGGCGCGCGCCTTGGAGGCCAGCTCGCCGATACGCCGCTCGATCTCTGGGAAGCTAAGCCGGTCGGCATCGCGGACGACTGGTACGACCAGGCCTTCCTTGGCAGCTACGGCAATGCCGATGTCGTAATATTTCTTCAGCAGGAGATCTTCTCCGTCGATCTCGGCGTTCAGCATCGGATAAGCCTTGAGCGCGCCGATGACGGCCTTGGTGAAGAAGGACATGAAGCCGAGTCCGACCTCGTGCTTCTCCTTGAAGGCATCCTTGCGGCGCTTGCGGATGTCGAGAATGGCGGTCATGTCCACCTCGTTGAAGGTGGTCAGCATCGCGGCCGTCTGCTGCGCTTCGACCAGGCGGCTGGCAATCGTCAGCCGCCGCCGCGACATGCGCTTGCGCTCGGTGGCCTTGCCGTCCTCGGCGTGCGGCGCCTTGCCCGCTGCCTGCGGCGCGGGCTTCGCCGGCTCCGGCCGCACGGCCGCCGGAGCTGCTGGCGCAGCGGCCTGCGGCCCGGCTGCGCCATGACCATCCACATCGGCCTGACCGATCCGGCCGATTGGGTCGCGGGCACTGACCTCGCCGAGGTCGATGCCCCGCTCCCGCGCCAGCTTGCGCGCCCCCGGCGAAGCCAGGGCCGCAGTGCCTGCCGCCGCACCTTCGGCGGCGGCTGGAGCCGTTACCGCAGCGGCCGGTTCAGCCGCTGCGGCACTTGCGGCACTTGCGGCACTTGCGGCAGCAGCAGGCGCGCTGCCGCTCTGCGGAGCATTATCTGCTGCAGGCTTGCCCCCGCTGGCAGCACCTGCCCCGGCGGCGCTGCCGATGATGCCGATGGCTTCGCCAACGGCAACGTTCTCGCCCGCCTGGCGCAGGATGGAGGAGATGACGCCGTCCTCCTCCGCACTGATCTCGAGATTGACCTTGTCGGTCTCAAGCTCGGCAAGCACATCTCCCTGGCCGACAGTGTCGCCTTCTTTAACCAGCCATTTGTAGATCGTTCCTTCGGAAATCGATTCGCCCAAATCGGGTACTTTTATCTCGGACACAGGCCGTACCTCCCCAAATATAGTGGTGTGCGTGATATCGGATGACCGCCTTGCTGTGCTCAGGAAGACGGTACAGGTGCTTGCACTGCAGCATTCAATTTCAGGGCTTCCCGGACAATGCGCCGCTGCTCGAAGCTGTGGACATCTGCGTAGCCGCTGGCCGGACTGGAACGGTCCGGACGGCCGATATACTGGACAGTGACCTTCTGCGGTGAGATGGCGCGCAGCCGGGATTCGGCATACGTCCACCCGCCCATATTCTTCGGTTCTTCCTGCACCCAGACGATCTCCTCCAGAGAGCTGAAGCTGCTAAGGTGAGCGCCAAGCTCGCGTTCCGGGAACGGATAGAGCTGTTCCATGCGCAAAATGTGCAGCCAGGAGAAGTCCTGTCCGCGCGTTGCCTCCAGCTCCGTCTGCAGGTCGATGGCCACCTTGCCGCTGCATACCACGAGGCGCTTCACGGCTTCCGGCTTACTGCCGAGCAGCGGCTCGGGAAGAACCGGCTGGAAGGTGCCCGAAGCGAGGTCCGCTCCGGCTGAGGTGCTGCGCGTGTTACGGATCAGGCTCTTCGGCGCCATGATCACCAGCGGCCGGGCATCCGGTTGTCCGCAGAGCGCGGCCTGACGGCGGAGCAGATGGAAATACTGCGCAGCGCTGGTCAGGTTGGCTACAGTCCAGTTCTCCTCGGCGGAGAGCTGGAGGAACCGTTCCATTCGGCCGCTGGAGTGCTCTGGTCCTTGGCCTTCATAGCCATGAGGCAGCAGGATCGTCAGATTGCTGCGCTGCGTCCACTTGGCACGGCCGGCGGAAATGAACTGGTCGATAATGACCTGAGCGGCATTGGCGAAGTCGCCATATTGAGCCTCCCAGATGACGAAGGTCTCCGGTGCGAACACGTTATAACCATATTCGAAGCCGAGGACAGAGGCCTCGGACAGCGGACTGTTGTAGACGCCGAAGGAAGCGCTGGAATCACTCAGCTGATGCAGCGGCGAATAGAGTTCGCCGCTCTCGCTGTCATGCAGCACCAGATGGCGGTGGGCGAAGGTGCCGCGCTGTGAATCCTGTCCGCTGAGGCGGATCGGCGTGCCATCCTTCAGGATGGTAGCGAAGGCAAGTGTCTCTGCCAGTGCCCAGTCTACCCGCTCTCCGTCATTCAGCGCATCCTTGCGGCGCTGCAGAATCCGTTCCAGCTTCGGATAGACCTTGAAGCCTGCCGGTACGCGCAGCAGCTCGCGGTTAATTTCCTGCAGACCGGCCAGAGGGAAGGCTGTCGGACGCTGCTGGGGACTGCTGTTATCCAGCGCGACGGCGGTTTTGGACTCCGCATTCTTCTGCTTGCCTTCCTTCATCTGATCGAAGGCCTGCTGGAGGACGCTCTCCGCCTCGGCAATCATGTTCTTCAGATCATCGGCTGTGATTACCTTCTCGCGCTCCAGGCGTTCTGCATAAGCGCGGTACACAGTAGGGTGGTTCCGCACTTTGCCGTACACAATCGGCTGGGTCGTCTCGGGATCATCCATTTCATTATGTCCGTGGCGGCGGTAGCCGATCAGATCAATCAGGAAGTCCTTCTTGAACATATGGCGGTAAGCGCTGGCCAGACGGACTGCGGCAATACAGGCTTCCGGGTCATCGGCATTGACATGCACGATTGGAATCTCATACCCTTTGGCCAAGTCGCTGGCATAATGGGTGGAGCGGGAATCCTCGCTCTCGGTGGTGAAGCCGATCCGGTTATTGACGATAATATGCACGGTACCGCCATTCTGATAACCCTGCAATTTGCCGATATTAAGCGTCTCAGCGACAATACCTTCGCCAGGGAAGGCTGCATCGCCGTGCATAAGCACAGCCATAGCCTTGCTTGTGTTCAGCTTAGGCAGTCCCGGAGCGTTGCGTTCTTCCTGTGCGGCGCGTGTGAAGCCCTCGACGACAGGATTGACGAATTCAAGATGGCTCGGGTTATTGGCCAGCGTGATCCGGGTACGTACGGTCTCGCCTTCGCGGACGGCACGGTCAGCCCCGAGATGGTACTTCACATCACCGCTCCACCCGTAAGTCACGCCCATGGAGCCTTCCGAAGGGAACAGCTCTTTGTTCGGCGAATGATGGAACTCTGAGAAAATAATATCATAAGGCTTGCCCAGAATATGGGCCAGCACATTAAGTCTTCCGCGGTGGGCCATACCCATCAGGATATGCTCGGCGCCGTCATGCGCGGCAGCCCGCACAATCTCATCCAGCATCGGCACAAGGGCATCATTGCCCTCCAGGCTGAAGCGCTTTTGGCCGACGAAGGTCTTGTGCAGGAAGGTCTCGAAATGCTCCACCTGAACCAGCCGCTTCAGCAGCTCTTTGCGTTCTGTATTATTCAGCGGGGCAGGGGAGGTCATAGATTCCGCCTGGCTGTTGAGCCAGCGCAGCTCGCGTTCATCATGCACATGCCCGAATTCATAAGCAATGGTCTGTGTATAGGCCTGGCGCATTCTGTGGACGGCATCCATTGCGGTATGCACATCCGCAGGGGCATTATCCCAGATCAGCGAAGCGGGCAGGGCATTAAGATCCTCGCGGGTAAGCTCGTAGGTCTCCAGCTCCAGCCATTTGGCCATCGGGTTCGTGCTGCGCTCCAGCGGGTCAATGTCTGCGGCCATATGGCCATATATTCGAATATTGGCGATCAGCTTCGAGGCCTTGACAGCCTTCTTGAGCCACTCGGCATCTGCTGATACGGCAGGCCTTGGAGCCCTCTCGGCATCGGGTGCCAGTGGAGGGGGGCCGGATACGGTGAAGAGATCGCGGTAATGCTGTTCAACAGAAGAGGGGTCCTTGACAAATTGCTCATATCTTTCTTGGATGTAGCCCAGGTTGGGGCCGTAGTATTTGCTCCATACTGTGTCGTTATAGGGCTCTTTGACTGCCATGAATAGGTCCTCCTAACGGATAAACTCCACGCGAGGCATCCAGTGTGCCACTTGGCGGAGCTGCAAATGTTTGCGGTTTCATTCTCATCCTATTGTGCTACTTTCCGGCGGGGTAATCAATTCATACTTTCGGTCAATCCGTTCGCAATTTGGCATGATTCATTACAGTATTCATACGGAACTATCATAAATAGAAAAAACTCATATAACAGCCCGTTATACATACAAATGGGTAATTGTCTCTATACGATGTTGCGTGCAGCGGCAAGTCGGGGCGGATGGGGTTCCCTTTAGTATATTTAAACTATTAGCTAGTGTTTGAACTTGGAACTGGAAATATTTATACAAGCCGCTGGCAATTTCAGCTAAGTTTCCTCACATTTTTTCATAAAAAAATTCCAGAAAACGACACACTAATCGCACATGATCTTGTATAATGTTATTGCGGAGAACGGTTTCATCGATTCTTGCCAGATCCTTTCATGATGGAAAGGGTCCAGTAAAAGGTAAACCTGCCGAAAGACAGGGGCACAAAGTCTCGGATCTAAAGTAGAAATACTACAAAGTAGCAATACTACTATGATGGCCGGACTGCCTGGGGACGCGAAAATTCTAGGAGGAGATTTCTTGGATATGTCCAACCAGGGGAATGACGAGCTGCAGGCAGTAGATCTGGATTTAGAATGGGTGCACTTGCTGATGTCTGCCAAGCAGGCGGGGATCGCGGCGGAGGATATCCGCCGGTTTCTAAGTGAGAAGGCGCTCCAGGCGATGTAAGGCGGTCATCATTGTTCGGATACATACAGAAAAGGCACAGCGTCCGGTACGCTGTGCCTTTTCTGTATGCCGCTTGAAAGGCTGCCTTCGCCGAAGGCGGCCTCCCTGCCGTGCGGAGTCTTCCCTGTGGCATATAATGCTCGTCTAGTTGTCCTTTTGTTCCATGCGCCATTTCTGGTAATCGAGGAATTCCTTGAATTCGCGTTTGCTTATACCGGAGGCCATGGCCTCCTGAACAAGCCGGAACCATTCCCCGTCCAGAGCCTGTTCTTCCGTCTCTGCCAGTCCGCCATACAACAGTGCATGAATGGATACCTGAAGCGCGTCAGCGATTTTTTCGATGAATTGAATGGAGGGGTTGGATTGAATGTTCCGTTCCACATTACTGAGGTATGATTTCGCCACATCAGCCTTATCGGCAAGCTCGGATAACGAATAGCCCTTCTCCAGTCGGAGTTTGTGGATGCGGCTTCCCATAGTATCTGACACGATTACAACGCCCTCCGTACTTTTTTTGGTGAAAAATAAGAAGTGATATGCTTCGCGCTATACATTCTCCTTATCTTTCTCGTTGAAACGGTACCGCCCGTTCAAAGGCCGGCAAAGCCGTTTTCTCTTGTCAGTATAACAAAAATCCGCAAAACGGACAAAAATCCTTGAACCCGGCAGCGGGGAAAAAGAAACGGCATACCCGGCCCGGATGGGGGAGGATATGCCGTCTTGATGGATTGCTGAAACGCTGCCTTCCTAATAAAAGGACGGCAAAGCCATTTTCACTTGTATAGGCTGGCCCCTGATCTACTTGGCTTCTCCCACTCCTTGAAGAGCATCGAAGGTCCAGTTCAGAGCTAAGCCGTCACCCTGGAAAATGTTCTGATCGAGCGTGTTGTCTACGAATTCGAAGGCGATCTTGAAGGTCTTGGACCCGGCGGCGGCAATCCCTCCTGGCAGTACACCTGCTGCTACGAGATCGTAGCTGGGGGTGTTTTTCAGATCCTTCAGGGAGATCTCGGACAGCACATGACCGCTTAGTGAACCGCCGGTGTACGTATTATCCAGGAGCTTGACCTTGAAGTGGTCTCCGAGATCCTGGCCCGCGTTATCGCCCTTGGCATCGGTCACGGTGTAAGTGGTGGCAAGCTTGAGGAATTTGATATCCAGTGTGCCGTCATTGGACAGGGTGAAGGTGCGGACGGTGTAGTCTCCCGGCTTCAGATTCGTCAGCGCTACCGGAGTATTGAAGGAAGAGCCGAGCTTCAGCGTACCGGCTGCGAAGGTTGCCGTGCTGGTAGCTGTGGAGCTGAAGTAAGCGAAGGTGCCCCCGCCGATTAAAGACAAGCCCAGTGCTGCCGATGCTACGCCAAGACCCAATGTTTTTTTGATACCCATTATTTATTTCCTCCTCGAATGGTTTGTTTTTGTGGAATTATTTGAGCGTGCCTTTTTCCTGGTTGGCTTCGAAATTCAGAGTCAGTGCAAGCGTGTCGCCCTGATAATAGTTCTGCGGCTGGAGGGTCTCCTTGAAGGCGAACTGGATGGTCAGGTTATCCGAGGTGCCGGCTTTGATGCCGGACTTCTCTCCGCCTAAGATCGCTCCGAGAATTCCCCGGGCCACCAGATCGGGACTCTCCTGCTCCAGATCGGCCAGCGAGATGACCAGGAGCGGCGATTCCTTCTTATCCTTGTTCACGAGGAAGGTCACAATAATATCATCCTTGAAATTATGGGAGCCGTTGTCTCCCTGGGCGTCTGTAATGGCCGATGAGGTGCGCAGTACCACTTTGGGAATATTGAGCGTCCCGTCATTTTTGAGCTTGAAGTCCCGTAAGACGGTATCGCCCGGCTTGAGATTGCTGAGATTAACAATGACGGAGGGATCAGATTGTAATGATAGGGTTCCGTTGTTAAAAGAAGCTGAGGAAGTAGAAGTGCTGCTGAAGTAAGCGAAGGTGCCTCCGCCGACCAGGGTTAAGCCTAATGCTGCCGATACAACGCCGAGACCTAATGTTTTTTTGACGTTCATTTGTTCATCCCTCTCTTATGAGTCTGCTTTGTGCATAGCCGGTGCTTCCGGCAAGCTGTATTGTGGCTCCGCGTTTCGTAAACGGGAGAGGACAATTGATCATTGTACGAGATCAGTCAGAGTATCCGGCCCGCCGCTGCTGGCTGCGGATGACGGGGCATTCTTCTTTTCCAGTGCTGCAACGGCCTTCCAGGAAGAATACAGCGCGTAGAGAAGCAGGAGCAGTCCGGGAATAATCATCAGCACTACGCTTCCGGCTTTGGAGACTGCGAAGCTCATGGCATAGCCCACATAGGGGACGGTCACGCCGGTGTACTCACCTACCACATAAGTGGAACTGACGGCTGCGGTGTCGGCTGAATCATTATTGTCGCCCTTGGTGGTGTAGCTGGCTTCCCCCAGAGCACTGTTCAGCTCGGCAGCGACCACGCGGTGGGTAATCAGGATATTATCGGGATTCAGAAAAGTGATCACATCGCCCTTCTGGAACCGGGTCATGTCCCCGCCCGGCTTAATGGCCACAATGGAACCGGTCTGGATGCCGGGCTCCATGGAGCCGGATAATACCGTCTTGATCTGGTAGCCGAAGAAGGAGGGCTCGCCGCCGGAGGCTTTGGAGATGACAACGGCTGTGATTAGCACCAGGAACACTATAAGAATCAGAGTGGAAATTATCGTATTGACTATTTTTCGGATGCGCATCTTATTCGCCGCCTTTGCTGGATTCAGATTGTGGAGCCGGTGTAGCTGTAGGAGCAGGCTGCGCGCCGTCCATTACAGTGCCTGGAATTACACTGCCGGGTAATGGATCTGGAGTTGCTTCCGGTAAAAGAATCTCAGTCGCCGGAGTGGCAGTGGGAATAACCTCTGCTGCTGCTGAAGCTGTGGGGACTGGATTGTCCTCTACAGGCACTGCGGGAGCAGGCTCCTCTCCCGGCTGGCTTTTGTCAGGAAGACTGGTTGCGGCCGGCTGGTTCTGTGCTTGTTCATGCTCCAGCTTCAGCGCTTCGTCAGCAGCCTTCTGCTTCTCTATGGCGAGCCGCTGGGCTTCCTCCGCTCTGGCTTTATCGGCCTTTTCAAGCGCCAGGCGTTCCTCTTCCTCTTGCTGTGCCTTCGCTTTGTCCTCAAGGGTTGTTTTGGCTTCAGCGATTTCTGTGAGCCGCTCCTGTAAGGTATGGATTGTGGAGAACAGGGTATCCTTGGACGCAGTTAATTCGGTATTCAACTGCTCATACGTGGCCAGCAGCGCGGGGGATACCTGCGAATCTGCTTGGTAGGCGCTGGTTACGAATGAGAGGATAGGCTCTTCAGCAGGGAAGCTGTAGTCATCCTGCCGGAGCAAGACGCGGTCCGGATTGCCGGTGGGCAAGGATCCGCCGATATCATGAATCGAGCCAAGATACTGCACAATTCCGCTTAACGTCTCTGCCAGCGATTCGGACAGAATCCCGCTTTGATGAAGGCTCTCTTGAATCTGGTCGAAGAACTGGGCATCACGGATTTCCAGACAGTTAGGATCGAGGTTCACCATATATCCTCCAAGCTTGTGCAGAATGGCCGCTGCATTGCCAATTTCCTGCAGAATGTGTTGCCAGACCGTCCCATTGAAGCTCAGCTGCTTCTCCAGCAGGTCGATCTCGCTGCCAGCTTGAGTGAGCTCGGACGAGAGTTCATCCGCAGCCTGATCCAGCTCTGCAAGCGACAGCTCTCCGGCAGCGACTGAGGTGTTATACACTCCGCTGATGCTATGGCTGCCAAGGGAAGCTTTCAGCTCTATGACGGTGTTTAGATGCCCGCTGAATTCCGACAACAACTGCTCAATCTGACCCGGGAAAACCGAACACAGCCCGATGGAGCTGATCTGTTCCTGGGAGGTGTTGAACTCTCCATAGGTGCTGCCGATCTGGCCTGAGGTGTACATCAGGAGCACAGATACGGCCATACCCGATTGCAGAATCCGCAGGCCGAGCTTCCTGGTTTTCCGTTTGCGCCGCTTGGCAGATCTGGGGTACATAGCTAAGCCCCCTCTCGAGTTGCTAATGAATAATTCGTTATATTCGTTCTTAATAAAGAACGATATCGTAAGCAAATCATACACTGTGCTGCTCAGAAAAGAAAAATGTTATTTTCAGCGAAATGTTCGCAATAAAGTACGAAATGTATTAGATATCTCTATTTATCTGACGATATCGCTGTTTTTCACAAATTTTCTTTATAAAGAACGAGTATTAGGGGCGGGGGAAGGTGAGGGGGAGATAAAGTGCCTGTGAGGAATGCGGGAAAGTGGGCGGTAGGCGAGAATGAGGGGCATTAGTGCCCCTGAATGGTGCAAAAGTGGGCGGCGAGCGGGAATGAGGAAAGTAATCGGACTCAATGTATGCGAATACAATTCGGATGCTGCACCAGTTGGCTAAACGACAGGGTTAGCGTATTTCGACACAAAGAAGGGACTGTCCATACAAGGACAGTCCCTCTCCGCTATTTTATGAAAATGTCCGGTTTCCCTGAATCTGAACCTGTTCAATCATGTATTTCCAGTAAAATTCAATCTCAAGGAAGCTTCTCCCCGCGGGAGGTGACGTACAGCTCATACCATTCCTTGCGGGAGAGCTCTAGCTGGTCTGCGTCTGCACAGGCGGCGATCCGCTGCGGATTCACCGTGCCAATGATAGGCTGGATGGCTGCGGGATGGGTCATCAGCCAAGCCAGCACGATAGCCTCGGGCGTTGTGCCCTTCTCGTTAGCAAGCCTCTGTACCATGGCTGCTGTATGCACAACCTTCTCCGGCTGGCCTTCAAGCGGCCGTCCGCTGAAGAGTCCTTGGGCCAGGGGGCCCCAGGCCTGAAGCTGGATGTTCCCGGCGCGGCAATACTCCATGGTGCCCTCCGGGAATGTAATGTCCTTCCACGGGTCGCGGTTCACGCTGAGTACGGCGTCGACCCAGCTGATCCGGGACAGGCTCATGTGGAGCTGGTTGACAATGAACGGCTCGTCGCAATAAGTCTGTAACAGCTGGATCTGGGCGGCGCTCATGTTGGAGACGCCGAAGTGGCGCACCTTGCCGGAGGCCTTGAGCTGATGGAGTGCTTCCGCCACCTCTTCAGGGTCCATTAACGGGTCGGGGCGGTGCAGCAGCAGAATATCAATATACTCTGTGCCCAGCCGTGCGAGAGTTCCATCGACGCTGGACAGAATGTGCTCCCTGGAGAGGTCGAAGCTATTGGAGATATCGCCTGGCTCCATCAGCTTGATGCCGCATTTTGACTGGAGGAGAATGTCCCCGCGCAGCCCCGGCCGCTCCTTGAAGATCTGCCCGAACACCTTCTCCGCCTTGCCCCGGGTATAGATATCCGCATGGTCAAAAAAATTAATACCTATAGACAGCGCCGCATCCAGCGCCTCGTGTCCCTGCTTTATGTTCGCAGCCGTGACCGGTTCACGGTCCCACCCGCCGCCCAGCCCCATGCAGCCCAGGGCGATACGGCTGGCAGGTATGCCGCGCCGGTTAAGGGGTAACGCTCTCAGCAATGTGATCCCTCCATACCATTAAGCTTGTAAATGCTCCGATGATACTACCGGAAAAGCATACATCTTTAGAACCCGGTGTGGTATCTCTTGTCACTGGAGGAGCGGTGTTTTGTGGTCTCTTTATCCTTCTCTTCCTCTTTCTCAAGAGTCAGGTCCTCTACCGGTATCGGGTCCACATGCTGCTCGCTCTCATCTACATCGAACAGGCTGGGCTTGTCTGTAGGGTATTGCTCCGGGTGGTCACGCTCGTCTCTGATCGGCTTTTTATCATCGCTCATAGCGGCTTCACTTCCCTTTCCAGAGTATCCGCCAGGGCGGGGCCGGCACACCGCACGAATACAAACTGTAGTACAGCCGGATGCCCAAGCCGCTCGCCAGCGGTTTGCTCCAAATATAAGAATTTATATGTTGCACACGATAACTTATCCTTCTATTTCTCGCTGAAACGGTACCGCCCTTTAAAAGGTCGGCAAAGCCGTTTCCACTTGCTAATAAACACATATCGTCTTCGCTAAACAATCACATCGGCTATCTACTTCTTTTAGTCTGCGATAATCGGTCTGCCGATATCATTCATTTTGCGGACGGCTACATCCTCATACAGGCGCTTCAGCCATTTCAGCTCGGTCTGGCTATGCTCATATCTGCCGTACATCATATGCAGCACCGAGCGGGGCACGATGGAGATATGCTCCTCGTATACTTGGTAGGCATAATTCACCTGATGCTCCGCCTCCCGGATGCGTTCCTCCAGCAGCTTCGCCACCTTGCCCTGGTCGATATGACGCGCGAGGGCCAGGGCCATGTACAGCGGATGATAGGGCGGATCACTTTTCTTAATCTGCTGGAGAATGAGCTGCTCCATCAATTCTTTGCCTTTATCCGTAATGCGGTAGATGGTCTTATCCGGCCGGTCCGGGCTGTGAATGATCTCCACCGCCTCGATATGGCCGCCTGCAGCCAGCTTGTCAACGGCATAATATAAGGAACCGGTCTGCAGCTTGATGACTTGATCCATGGAGCGTTCCTTCATGACCAGGGTAATCTCATAGGGATGCATATCCCGCTCCAGCAGAAGTCCCAGAATCAGCAGCTTCATCGGCATGGGCTTACCGCTGACCTTGATTTGCACCGTGCTGGCTGCCCTGCGGCAGCAGACGGTCCTTCGGCATCAGCAGGACGAAGACCACCGTAAGCACCGCCGGAACGATGGCCCACAAGAAGGTATGCGAGATCGACGAAGACAGTGAGTTCGTGATTTTCTCCAGTACAGGCGGCGGAATCTGCGCTCTGGCCTCGGGCGTCAACGCGGAACGCGGGTCGCCGAAGGAAGCGGCCTGGCCGCTGTCTCCGAAGGCTGTACTAAGCTCGGAGGCGAAGTGGTTACGCTGGATGATGCCGAAGATCGTTATCCCCAGCGTCATCCCGAGCGAGCGCATGAAGGTACTGGTGGACGTTGCCGAGCCGCGCTGGCGCATGTCGAAATGCTGGATCGAAGACAGGCTGAGCACGGAGAAGGAGAAGCCGACTCCGAAGCCGGTCAGGGCCATGAAGGCATTAAGCGCCATCCGGGAGGTCTCCGGGGTCAATGTGCTGAGGGAGTAGATCCCGCCTACGAAGCAGACTGCTGACAGCAGCATGATGTTGCGGAAGCTCGTTTTGGTGGTAAGCAGGCCGCCGGACTGGCTGCCGATAACGGTACCGATCATCATCGGCATCAGAATCAGGCCGGAGTTGGTGGCCGAGCCGCCGTATACCCCCTGGACGTAGATCGGGATATATACCGTTGCTACGATGAATGCCGAACCATAGAACAGCCCCAGGATACTGCTGGTTGCGAACAGGCGCCCCCGGAACATGGCGAAGGAGATGACCGGCTCTGCCGCGAATTTTTCAATGACAATGAAGGCGATCAGAAGCACGGCGAACGCAGCGAACAGTCCGATAATGGCCGCAGAGTCCCAGGCATACTGATTACCGCCAAGCTCCAGGGCGAACATCAGGCAGATAATCCCTGCCACCAGGGTGAAGGCGCCGCCCCAGTCAATCCGCTGCTTGGAATGCGATATGGATTCCTTGTAGGAGGTCATAATAAGGAAGAACGAGACAATCCCGATGGGCAGGTTAATATAGAAAATCCAGTGCCAGCTCATATATTCGGTGATATAAGCACCAAGCAGAGGCCCAATCACACTGGAGATCCCGAAGACAGCGCCGAAGAGTCCGGTGAGCTTGCCTCTTTTCTCAGGCGGGAAGATGTCGAAGACAATCGTGAAGGCAATCGGCATCAGTGCACCGCCGCCAATCCCTTGAATCGCACGGTAAATACTGAGCTGGGTAATGCTCGCCGACGTTCCGCACAGGGCGGAGCCAATCAGGAACACGATAAGCCCGAAGATGAAAAACCGCTTGCGCCCGTACATATCGGACAATTTGCCGAAGATCGGGGTGCCGGCCATAACCATGACCATATAAGCAGAGGTGACCCAGACGATTTTATCCAGTCCTCCAAGATCGGACACAATCGTGCCCATAGCTGCGGCAACAATGGTATTATCCATGGCCGACATCAGAATGCCGAGCAGCAGTCCGACAATGACGAGCTTGAGATTACTTTCTTTGGTGTGCATGTTAAGCTCCTTTATGTTTAAAATTCAATGGAATTTTATTATATTCAAATTTGAATAGGGTGGCAATTGTTTTTTTTAGGAGGACAGACGGGTTGGGATCTGCTTGGGAACTTGCATGCGTGTACTTGGTATTCCTTATCGGCCGGTCCTTTATTCCAGCTGCAATAGGGCAAAATATCTGAAGGAGGGGCGGAGGGCGCTTGTCCGCTAAGGTCTTGACATACCCATGGGGGGTATATTATATTGGTACATAAGGAGGTTGATTCCTGTGTCTACAAATGAGAAGGACCCTGCCGGACAGGATTTCGCCGAAGCCTGCCATTCTTCTGCAGCATCCGGCGGCCGCAAGAGTCATCATTCCCCGGAATTCAAGAACGGGCTGACGACCCGGCTGAACCGGATTGAAGGGCAGATCCGCGGTGTGAAAGGCATGATTGAACGCGATACCTACTGTGATGATGTGCTGAATCAGCTGGCGGCGGTGCAGGCGGCCCTGAACAGTGTCGGCAAGCTGCTGCTTGAAGGCCACATGAAGAGCTGTATTATTGAACGGATCGAAGCCGGTGAGCATGAGGTGATTGACGAGCTGCTGGTCACGGTGAACAAGCTGATGAAATAAAGGTGGGGCCTGGAGAAATGGAACGGTGAAGATCACCTTTGTAGGGGATTTAATAGTTCAAGTTCTCAAAGGTCTGATTGTACTTAGTGCAATAGAATTCCTGCTAAACAATCCAAACACCTATTCTATTGTATTCCGTACAATTGAAGTCAGGGAAATAAGGTTAAAGTGCCTAAAAGTTGAAAATCTAATGTACAAAATACAATAGATTCGATTTGGAGGCTGATTTATCCGGTATCTGTTGTACAAAGTACAATCAAGCACAGCCATCCCTTCCTCGCGTATCAAAATCTATATAGCTGGCTGTCGAATATGAACACAAATTATGTGTATATCAACAACAATTAGGAGGTTATTCAAATGTCGAATGTAACACTGAATGTTGAAGGAATGTCCTGCGGTCATTGTGTAAGTGCTGTAGAGAAGGCTGTGAGCGGTGTAGGCGCTGCGGCGAAGGTGGATCTGCCGGCGAAGACGGTGGCGGTTGAATTCGATGAGAATACGGTAAGCCTGGATAAGATCAAGGCCGCTATTGAAGATCAGGGCTACGACGTAGTGTAAGCTAAGGGTTGTAATATAAGGGCTTGGAGCAGGGAACCCTGGGGTACAGGGCCGGGCGCCAATGCCTTTTCTTTTCAAAATAAATATACCCCTTGGGGGTATGCGGAGGTGCATGATGATGGAAAAGAGTGCTGAAGCCCCGGAACAGCAGGCTACCCTGCAGATTACCGGCATGACCTGCTCCGCCTGTGCGGCGCGGATCGAGAAGGGCTTGTCCCGCATGGAGGGGGTATCCCGGGCGAATGTCAATCTGGCGCTGGAGCAGGCTACGGTGGGCTTCGATCCGGCCGTTGCGGATGTGCCGCAGATCGAGGAGAAGATCCGCTCCCTTGGCTACGATACGCTGAAAGAGTCGGCGGATTTCGATATTACCGGGATGACCTGTGCCGCCTGCTCGGCGCGCATTGAGAAGGTGCTGGGACGGATGCCGGGGATCGCGGCCGTCAATGTGAACCTGGCGCTGGAGACTGCGCATGTGGAATATTCGCCGGGCAATGTCAGCACAGCCGAGATTATGGATAAGGTGAGCAGCATCGGCTATAAGGCCGCACTTAAGCAGGACCGGAAGGATATCGCGGAGCAGCGCAGCGAAGAGATTACACGCAAGCGGAATAAGTGGATGCTCTCCGCGTTGTTGTCCCTACCGCTGCTCTGGGCAATGGCAGCTCACTTCTCGTTCACAACCTGGATCTGGACGCCTGAGCTATTCATGAATCCCTGGTTCCAGCTTGTGCTGGCGACCCCGGTTCAGTTCGTGATCGGCTGGCAGTTCTATGTCAGCGCCTATAAGGCGCTGAAGAACGGCAGTGCCAACATGGATGTGCTGGTGGTGCTGGGCACCTCTGCGGCTTATTTTTACAGCCTATACCTGACGATCGATTCCCTGAAAATGAGCGGGATGAACCATACCGTGGAGCTGTACTTCGAGACCAGCGCGGTGCTGATCACGCTGATTCTGGTGGGCAAATGGTTTGAGGCGCTGGCCAAAGGGCGTTCATCAGATGCGATCCGCAGCCTGATGGGGCTGCAGGCCAAGACTGCGCTGGTGCTGCGGGACGGTGCAGAGCTGAGTATTCCCGTCGAGGATGTAGTGATCGGCGATATTGTGCTGGTGAAGCCCGGCACGAAGGTGCCTGTAGACGGTGAAGTCGTAGAGGGGCTATCCTCCGTCGATGAATCCATGCTCACGGGCGAGAGTATCCCGGTAGAGAAAAAGCCGGGGGATTCCGTTATCGGAGCTACGCTCAACAAGAACGGAATGCTGCGGGTTAAAGCCCGCAAGGTCGGCCGCGATACGGCGCTGGCACAGATCATCAGAGTCGTGGAGGAAGCGCAGGGCTCGAAGGCGCCCATTCAGCGGGTTGCCGATGTCATCTCTGGGATCTTCGTGCCGATTGTGGTCGGTATTGCTGCCGTAACGTTTGGTGTCTGGTATATCTGGGGAGCGCCCGGTCAGTTCGCGGAGGCCTTGGAAAAAGCCATTGCGGTGCTTGTCATTGCCTGTCCGTGCGCACTGGGACTGGCGACGCCAACCTCGATTATGGCCGGGTCCGGGCGGGCTGCTGAGTTCGGCATTCTGTTCAAGGGCGGGGAGCATCTGGAAGCTGCGCAGGGCGTGAAGGTAGTGGTTGTGGATAAGACCGGGACCGTGACCAACGGCAAGCCGGTGCTGACCGATATTGTAGCGACTACAGCAATAGCTGCACAAGGCCGGGTGCTTGGCGAGAACCGGCTGCTGGCCATAACAGCGGCTGCGGAGAAGCTCTCGGAGCATCCGCTGGCGGAGGCCATTGTGGCCGGAGCACAGGGCAGAGGAATCGACCTGCCGCCTGCGGGCCAGTTCGAGGCGGTACCGGGGCGCGGGGTGTCGGCGGTAGTGGACGGCCAGAAGGTAAGCGTAGGCACACGGCGGATGATGGTGGAGAACGGGCTGGATATCGAGCCGTGGACAGGGATCATGACCAAGCTGGAGCAGGAAGGCAAAACAGCGATGCTGGTAGCCGTCGATGATGCGGTAGCGGGAGTGATTGCCGTGGCTGACACCATCAAGGAGACCTCACGTGAGGCGGTATCCCGGCTGCATGCCATGGGTATCGAGGTTGTCATGATTACTGGAGACAACAAGATTACGGCCCAGGCAATTGCAGATCAGGCGGGTATCCGCACGGTTCTGGCGGAGGTGCTGCCTGAGGGCAAGGCGGAAGAGATCCGCAGGCTCCAGAGCGGCGGGGTCAAGGTGGCTATGGTCGGCGACGGCATCAACGATGCTCCGGCGCTGGCGACTGCGGATACGGGCATGGCGATCGGCACAGGCACGGATGTGGCGATGGAGGCGGCGGATATTACGCTGATGCGCGGCGATCTGCTGGGCATCCCGGATGCGATCCTGATGAGCCGCAAGACCATGCGCAATATCAAGCAGAATCTGTTCTGGGCGCTGGCCTACAATACGGTCGGAATCCCGATTGCGGCACTGGGCTTCCTGGCGCCCTGGCTGGCCGGAGCCGCGATGGCCTTCAGCTCGGTGTCGGTTGTACTGAATGCGCTGCGGCTACAGCGCGTCAAGCTATAAGAATTATGCGGCCTGCCGCAGCCGGAGTCATCCGGACGGACAGAAGGCCGCAACTCAAAGAATCGCCGGCAAGCATCTGCCGGCGATTCTTTATTTAAATATAAGAATTTATATGTTTTACTCTATAAATTATCCTTCTATTTCTCGCTGAAACGGTACCGTCCTTTAAAAGGACGGCAAAGCCGTTTCCACTTGTTATCGAAGAAGCTGAATGGATAGGCGAATGAAGTCTAAGCTACTCTATTCGCTGGCTGCTGCGGAAGCCGCAGCGGTCTTTTTCCGGCCAAGCAGGTTCGTGCCAATGACCCCGGCGATGATCAGGAAGGATCCGATCCAATGATAGACCGTGATCTGCTCACCCAGGAAGACCGCTCCGGCTGCAATGGATACGATGGTAGACAGATTAGTGAAGACGCTCATGAGTGAGGCCTCGATTTTGGATAAAATATAGGTTGAAGTCAGGGTTGTGACCAGCGAGGCGACCACCCCAAGATATACGGCGGACAGGACAAACGTTGCGCTTCCCAGCGGATTCAGGAACTCCCCGAGCGTCCCGCTGACTGTATGACCGGTGAGCGAGATGATCAGGAAGGTGGCGAAGCCGACCCCCATCATCAGGTAGCTGAGCTCAGCGGGGCTGAAGTGGCTGGAGAGAGAGCGGGCCAGCACACTGTACCCGGCAAAAGCGAGACAAGTCATGAACAGCAGCACAATCCCGGTCATATTGGACAGCTGAATGCCGCTTCCCTTCATGACGAAGATGAATACCACGCCGAATACCGAGAGGAAGATGCACAGCTTTTGCAGCAGTGTGGTCTTCTCCTTCAGGAAAATCGCAGCGATGATCATCGTCACCACCGGAGTGAATGAATAAAGGATGCCTCCCTCGGCTGAGGTGGCACGCTGAAGTCCGAAGACCTGCAGGGTGAAGAAGCCGAGCGGGTACATCGCGGCGAGCAGCAGGGCCCGGCCAATCGGCTTGCCCCGGTAGGAAACCTTGACCCAGCCGAGGGCGACCGGAACCGACATCACAGCAAAAGAGGCGGCGAACCGGAAGGTCAGCGTGTCGAGCGGCCCGGCATGAACGAGCGCCACTTTGGTGAACAGGAAGGAGAAGCCGATAATGACCGCATTGAGTACGGCGAAGCTGTAGGCCAGCTTGAGTCCTTGTTTGTGCATGGGTACATCTCCTTGTAGGTTAGTGAAGATTGGATGCTGTAAACATTCGATCTATTACTTTAAAATTAAAGGAAAAGGCGTACACCAACAATACAAGGTTTCCTTAACTGTACCGGTACAGTTTGCAGCGATCCCTATATAATAAGGGAAGAATAATAGGATAAAATACAAGGCATAGCATGGTAATGACGGCGAACGGAGGCGGGCGATGAACAAGTATCATCAGGTGATCACAGAGCTGGAGCGGCAGATGAAGGAAGGGCAGTACCGCCCCGGGGATAAGCTGCCGTCTGTGCGCAGTGCTTCAGAAATCTATGGCTGCAGCGTCAGTACCATTCTGAAGGCTTACGGGGAGCTGGAGCGGACGCATACGATCTACTCTATTCCGCAGAGCGGCTATTACATGGTGGACAAGAGTGACGATTCGGCAGCGGCGGGGAGCGAAGGGACGGTTGATTTTGCTTCGGCTTCGCCGGATCTGAACGTGTTTCCGTACCTGGACTTCCAGCATTGCCTCAATAAAGCGATTGACCAGTACAAATACCATCTGTTCACCTATGGCGATGCGCTGGGGCTGGAGACACTGCGCCGCACCCTAGTGTCGCATCTGGCGGAGTATCAGGTGTTCGCCAAGGCGGAGTCGATCCTGATTACCTCCGGGATACAGCAGGCGCTGGAGATTCTGGCCAGAATGCCTTTTCCCAGCGGCAGGACGGAGATTCTGGTAGAACAGCCGGGATATGATATCTATCTGCGGTATTTGGAGGCTGAGGGGCTGCCGGTGAGCGGAATCGGGCGTTCGGCGGCGGGCATCAACCTGCAGGAGCTGGAGGAGCGGTTCGCTAGCGGAAGATTCAAGTTTTTTTATACGATGCCCAGGTATCACAACCCGCTTGGGACAACCTACAGCACAGAGGAACGCAAGGCCATTGCCGGCTTGGCAGCTAAATACGATGTCTACATCGCCGAGGATGATTATATGGCGGATCTGGGGATCGGACGGCGTTATGACCCGATCTATGCGTATGACCAGACCTCCCATGTCATTTATCTCAAAAGCTTCTCCAAAATCATCTTCCCGGGCCTCAGGCTCGGTGCAGTGGTTGTGCCGCAGCCGCTATTGGAGGCCTTCCGCTCCTATAAAGGCTACACCGATACCTCGCTGCTGTCGCAGGCTGCGCTTGAGGTATACATCAAGAACGGGATGTACGGGCATCACAGGCACAAGATCAAAGCTATGTACGCCAAAAAAATCCGCGCGGTATACGAAGCGCTTGGGCGGCATAATACGGACGGCTTCATCGAAGCCTCTGCGGACAGCTCCGGCATCTATATCCAGTTCAAGCTGCCGGTCACCGTCAACCTGGAGCGTCTGGTCAAGCGCCTGGCCGGGCGGAAGATCCACGTGGTGCCGGGGAACGGCTTCTATCTGCCGGGTTACCAGACCCGGGACAAATTCCTGCGCATCAGTATTTCCCGGGCGGGGCTTACGCAGATTGATGAGGGAATCCTGGCGATTGTCCAGGAGGTGAAGCGGGGGAGCCGGTGGTAGAGGCGGAGGCGGAAGAGGAAGAGGAAGAGGAAGAGGAAGAGGAGGAGGAAGAGGAGGAGGAAGAGGAAGAGGAAGAGGAAGAGGAAGAGGAAGAGGAAGAGGAAGAGGAAGCCACGCTTGTTGTCTGTGCCGTGAAATGGGATCATAATAGGCTTATATATGAGTGAAGAGAGGCGGAACGATAATGAAACCTACGAATGAAACCCTTGAGCTGTTGAACCGTCATACCTCTGTCCGCCAGTACCAGGACAAGCCGGTCAGTGACGAACTGCTGGCAGCAGTGATTGGAGCGGGGCAGATGGCTTCGACCTCCAGCAATGTCCAGGCGTACACAGTAATTGCTGTAACGGAGCCAGCGCTGAAAGCCCAGTTATCTGCCTTATCCGGCAATCAGGCCTACATCGAGCAGTGCCCGGTCTTTCTGGTCTGGTGTGCGGATCTGTACCGGCTGCGGGAAGCGTCTGCTCCGCATTTGGAGGGGAAGCCGTCCTATGAGGATACGGCCGAGAATCTGATTGTAGCGACTGTCGATGTGGCGCTAGCCGCGCAGAATGCTGCTGTTGCCGCAGAATCGTTCGGTCTTGGCATTGTCTACATCGGCGGCATCCGCAATCAGATCGCTGCGGTATCTGAGCTGCTCGGCCTGCCAGAGCTGGTCTATCCGGTCTTCGGCATGTGCCTGGGGTATCCGGCCGCCGTGAATGGCATCCGCCCGCGCCTGCCGCAGGCAGCGGTGCTGCATCATAACGGCTACAATGCCGAAGCCGCAGTGGAACAGGCCCGCGTATACGACACCATCTCCAGCGACTATATGCGCGAGCGTACCGGCGGCCAGAGCGCAGCCTCCTGGTCGGAGATGATGGCCGGCCGGCTGGCTCAGCCTGCCCGGCTGCACATGAAGGAATTCCTGCTTAGCAAGGGATTCATGCAGAGGTAGTGAACAGTAAGGCCTTCTCCAGAGTCAGTGGGGAAGGCCTTTTTTGATTGGAGGAGGATGGACAGAAGGTATGCGTAAAAGTGAAAAATGTAGGCTTGTGCGAAGGTACGCACGTTCAATACGCCACAGCCAGTAACAAATATTGAAATTTTCTGCAAGAAATGCAACAATGCTGCCCAATATAAGCGGCCTATGCAGAAATCCTGCACCAAATGCAACAATGTCAGAGCTAACCTGCTCCAAACACCAAAATTCCTGCAAATGATGCAACATTGCACCGCAGCCAGTAACATGTCTGGAGAAATCCTGCAAAAACTGCAACAATGTTGCTCCATACAAGCGGTTGGTAAGAGTGAAAACCATCAAAATTAGCCAGAGATAGGCAGAACGTTGCCATGATGTGCTGATGCGGGGATATCGGGGTAAATGTATGCCGAAAACAACACACAATGTGCAACTGCAAGGGTTAGCGGGGTAAATGAATGCCGAAAACAACATACAATGTGCAACTGCGAGGGTGAGCGGGGCGAATGTATGTGGAAAACAACACACAATGTGCAACTGCAAGGGTTAGCGGGGTAAATGAATGCCGAAAACAACATACAATGTGCAACTGCGAGGGTGAGCGGGGTAAATGTATGCCGAAAACAACATACAATGTGCAACTGCAAGGATGAGCGGGGCGAATGTATGTGGAAAACAATATACAATGTGCAATTGCAAGGTGAACGGGGCGAATGTATGCCGAAAACAACATACAATGTGCAACTGCGGGGGGGATCGGGGCAAATGTATGCGGAAAACCGAATGCAGTGGGTTCGAGTGGAGGTGAGGGAGCCGAAGCGAGCGGAATACTATTCCCCCATTTGATTATTTTGCACGTATTGAAAAATTGCATTACAAGAAATATTGCGTGTTGCGCAAAAATATGGAAAGTGCTAAAATCTGGTTAGAGGCCGAATTTCGCTGGACGCCAACACCCGGGCCCGGAATCGCGCCGTAGCCTGATTCCCTCTTCCGCTTCGCGGCTGTGTCTGCTGTGGATGATCTTGAAAGGATAGATTGGAGAAGGAGGAGAATGGTATGGTACAGGTAGATGGGCAAGAGACAAAGGTGGCTGCACGGTTGACACACAAGGTATTCTTTGAGCGGGATGACATTGAATTCACGTTCCAGTGGCTGCTGTCGTTCGTACACTGCGGCGGTGTGGCACAGGGGGAAGTATTCAAGCTTGCAAGGAACATCGATCCCGGCTCTTTGACCAGCTGGAAGACTGAATTCGAGAAGGAAGCCGTTAAAATCGAGGCAACAGCAGAGCGCTGCCTGAAGAAAGGGCATCTGATCAGCGCCGGTGAGGCATTCATTCGTGCCCATTCGTATTACAGGGCAGCCTTCTATGGAGCTTTTCCCGGTGAACCGGATTTCGTTCGGTATCACGGCAAAAGTGTGGAATGCTTCCGCAAGGCGCTTGATGCGAAGTCTGAGCAGATCCCCCATGAGTGGGTCGAGGTGGAATACAAGGGGTATAAGTTCCCGGGCTGCTTCCTGAAGGCGGAGCACAGGAATGCGCCTAAGCCAACGATTATTTTCCATAACGGCGGGGAGACGCACAAGGAAGATACCTATTTTCTCGGAGGGCAAGCGGCTATTGACCGGGGATACAACGCGCTGATCGTAGACCTTCCTTATGATGTATGTGTCAGATTCTATGAGCCTGAGGCGACAGCACGGAACTTCCCGCGCGAGGAGCTGCATAATGTCTACAGAGCCACCACGGATTTCGTCCTGGCCCGTCCGGATGTGGACCCTGAGCGGCTGGTGGTCAGCGGCATGAGCTATGGCGGGGCCAAGACGATGGTGCATGCCAGCTGTGACGACCGCTTCGCTGCGGCAGTGCCGAACTCGCCGGTGTACTCTATGGCGTCCTTCATTGAACGCGGGATGCCTTCATTCCTGCGGGGCACCGCGGAAGAAGCGGCGGAGCAGAGCAAGAAGATGCCCTATACCGGCCAGGTTCTATTCGCCGGATCGGCTTGGTCGCACGGCTTCGACAGTATTGCCGAGTGGTATCATGTAGCCAGGGAAGCTATCGAGGTGGACCCGAAGGACGTCAAATGTCCCCTGCTCTCCATGTATTCGGAAGCAGAGCATCCTGAGATGCAGCGGCAAGCGATAGACACTTACGAGAAGGCTCCGAATGAGAAGAACGCGATATTCAAGGGGACGGAAGAGGATGGTGCCGACCTGCATTGCCAACTGAACAATCTGCCGCTCAGCTATCAGGTGATGTTTGACTGGCTGGACGAGGTGCTGGATTATAACATTCAGCTTCCAGTGGCGCAGTAAACCATTCCGCAGAATGATACCAGGGTCTGTAGTGCTGAAATTTTCAGCACCGCAGGCCTTTGAATACATATTGAATTGACTACATACAGGAATGGAGACATAGACGGACATGACGACTGAGAAACCGGGCTTGAGAGAACGCAAGAAGGAAGAGACCAGGCGGACGCTAAGTGATGTAGCCTGCAGACTTGCCATGGAGAAAGGGGCCAGTCAGGTTCGGGTGGAGGATATTGCCGCAGCTGCGAATGTCTCCATGCGGACGTTCAATAACTATTTTACGTCCAAAGAGGCTGCTATTGTCGGCAATGCCTATCAGCGTTCCGAGCGGATAGCGGCTACCCTTGCCAGCCGTCCTTCAGGTGAACCGCTTCAGGACTCCATCCGTGCCGCTGTGCTTGACGGATTCGCTGAGACTACAGACCGGCAGTGGTATGCACGCATCGTCCTCCTCCGCGATGATCCTGCATTGTTCGGCGCGACACGGAAGGTGGAGATCGAGATTGAGCGGGAGCTCGCCAAGGTGATATCGGAGCGTACACACAAGGATGTGAAGCTCGACCTGTACCCGGATTTATTGGCCGCGCTGCTTATGGCAGCGATACGCACAGCGGTTTTCCATTGGGTAAGCGCCCCTCCCGGAGGGGAGACGCTGAACGGCATGCTGGAACAGGCGATTGGGCAATTGAGGTTTGAATAATATGCACACGGAGGCGCTCCTGCTACGATAACGGAATCGTGGATAGGAGCGCTTTATTTAAATATAAGAATTTATATGTTTCACATGATAAATTATCCTTCTATTTCTCGCTGAAACGGTACCGTCCTTTAAAAGAACGGCAAAGCCGTTTCCACTTGTTGCCCGGGTGACAGTTGTCACTTTGAATCGGTGACAGTCCATACTGATGCTTCTCTCCGGTCTCCGGTACTATAGCAATATAGCCAAGAGGGCAGAAGGACACGGAGGGATACACGATGGAACATGTCATTGAAATGAACAATGTCAGCCGCAGCTTCCAGGAGAAGCAAGCGGTAAAGCAGGTGAGCTTTACGATTAGCCGCGGCTCGATCACAGCGGTGCTTGGCCCTAATGGAGCCGGCAAAACCACTACACTGGCGATGCTTCTGGGCTTGCTCGAGCCCTCGGAGGGCAGCGTGAAGGTGTTCGGTCTTAAGCCGGCAGACGTCAGAGTGAAGCAGCGGACCGGAGCCATGCTCCAGGAGGTCAGTGTCATGGACCGGCTCAAGGTCCGGGAGCTTCTGGCCCTGATCCGCAGCTATTATCCGCAGCCCATGGAGATGGAGGTGCTGCTTCAGGCGACGGGGCTGGGGGAGGCGGATCTGAACCGCTATGCGGAGAAGCTCTCCGGCGGGCAAAAGCGCAGCCTCAGCTTCGCGCTGGCGCTGGCGGGCAACCCGGATCTGCTGTTTTTTGACGAGCCCACGGTGGGGCTGGATACGACAGCGCGGCGGCATTTCTGGGAGAGGGTGCGGGGACTGGCCGGTCAGGGCAAGACGATTCTGTTCAGCACCCATTATCTGCAGGAGGCGGAGGATATCGCGGACCGGATTCTGCTGTTCAACCGGGGAGTGCTGGCGGCGGACGGAAGCCCGGATGAGATTAAGGCGAGACTGGTCAAGAAGTCGCTGTCCTTCCTGGCGTCCGGCGACCCGGCGCTGCTGCGCGGTCAATTGCTGGAGCTGCCAGCCGTGGAAGGCTGCTACGAGAAGGATGGACGGCTGCATGTGTCGACAGGGAATACGGATGAGGCGCTGCGGGCTATTTTCGTGAACGGGCTGGCCGTGCAGGATGTACGGATCGACCAGGGGAAGCTGGATGAAGCGTTCGAGCAATTGACCCTGAATCAAGAGGAGGCGGCAGTATGATGAACCCTATGATAGCCCAGTGCAAGGCAGAGCTGCTGCGGATTATCCGCAATCCCTATTATGTATTCTGGTCGCTGCTCATGCCGATTATGTTCTACTTCATCTTCACCCGGGTGGTGAATACGGGGACGGACGATACGAAGCAGTGGCAGGCGCATTATCTGATGTCGATGGCGGCCTTCAGCGTGATGGGCTCGGCGATTATGACCCTCGGCGTCCGGCTGGTGCAGGAGCAGACGCAGGGCTGGAATACGTTTATCCGCATTACTCCGCTGCCGTCTTCGGTATATTTTTCCGGTAAAATGTTCGGTCAGAGCATCATGCATCTGTTCTCGGTTCTGTGCATTTTCGCAGCCGGGTACCTGATTAACGGGGTATCGCTGACAGCAGCGCAGTGGCTGCTTAGCGGACTGTGGCTGCTTGCGGGCTCTCTGCCTTTTCTGGCGCTGGGTACGATTATCGGTTCCATGAAGCGGGTGGATACGGCCAGCGGGGTGAGCAATGTGCTCTATATGGGGCTGGCGGTGGCCGGGGGCATGTGGATGCCTCTGGAGATTATGCCTAAGCTGATGCAGAAGATCGGACACTGGCTGCCGTCCTACAATTATGGAGATGGAGCCTGGGCGATTGTAGCGGGAGATTCCCCGTCGTGGAAGGCCGTACTGCTGCTGCTCGGTTACCTGGCTGTATTTATGTTATTATCGGTCTATATAAGGCGAAAACAGGAAGCGGTGTAATCCATGGTGGCACGTAAGCAGTTCCGGATATTTCCGAAAAGATTCGGCTTCTTCCCCTATATCTGGCTGTTCTATCTGGTGTTCCCGGTGCTGAATCTCGATGGCTACAGCGGCTATAAGCTGATGTGGGGAGTGGCGCTGCTCCTGCTGTTCCTGGTGATTTACCGCCAGCTCTACTGGGCGGAAGAGAGAACGTATACGGCCTGGCTGGGGCTGCAGATGCTGATTATTGTCGTGCTAACCGTAGTCTATAGCCCCTACAACATGTATATGGGCTTCTTCACCAGCAACTTTATCGGCTGGTATACCGACTTGCGCCGGTTCAGACGGGCCTTGGCCATATTCACAGCTATGCTGATCGCGTTGGCTCTGCTGTCCCTGGATCAAATGTATAGCACGGGGGGATTGCTGTTCATGGTGCCCTTTGCGCTGATGATGCTGATTACTCCCTTCGGTATCCGCTCCATGAACCGGCGGAGGATGCTGGAGAAGGAGCTGGATCAGGCCAATGAGGTGATTAGAGAGATGATCAAGCGCGAGGAACGGATGCGCATCGCCCGCGATCTGCATGACACGATGGGACACACGCTGTCACTGATTACCTTGAAGAGCCAGCTTATTGAGAAAATGGTGGTGAAGAACCCCGAGCGGGCGCAGGCGGAAGCCCGTGAGATCCAGTGGACCTCGCGGGCCGCGTTGCGCCAGGTGCGGGAGCTGGTCTCAGAGATGCGTGCAGTCTCAGTTGCCGAAGAGCTGGTTGAGGCAGCGGAGATGCTGCGCAGTGCGGAGATCGCGCTTGAAGTTGAAGGGGATGCAGCACTGCTAGGCGTATCCGCTCTGACGCAGAGTATTCTCAGCCTCTGCATCAAGGAGGGCGTGACCAACATCGTCAAGCACAGCCGTGCGGACCAGTGCCGGATCAGCATCGTAATGACACCCGGCGAGGTACAGATTACGCTGGAGGATAACGGCATAGGGGTAGATGCCTGCGGCTCGGAGAGCACGGATCGCCGGGACGGCAATGGCATGAAGGGAATGGGCGAGCGGCTGGCCCTGATTGACGGTTCACTGACGCTTGCCCAGAGACCCGGAGGGGGAACCCGGCTGACGGTGGTCACACCAAGAGTAGTTAAGGATGGAAAGGATGGGGAAACGGCATGATCAGCATCATAATTGCCGAAGATCAGCGGCTGCTGCGCGGCGCAATGGCATCGCTGCTCGATCTGGAGGAGGATATTGAGGTAGCGGGCGAAGCGGGAGACGGGGCGGAGGCGTTGGCTCTGATCGAGCGTGTCCAGCCGGATGTGTGTCTGATGGATATTGAGATGCCGCTGATGAGCGGTCTGGAGGTGGCCGAGCTGCTGAAGTCGCGGGGCTGCCGCACCAAAATCATTATCCTGACCACCTTCGCCCGTCCCGGTTATTTCGAGCGCGGGGTGAAGGCCGGGATTCAGGGGTATCTGCTGAAGGATGAGCCGGTGGATAAGCTGGCGGATGCCATCCGCCGCGTGATGGGCGGGGGCCGCGAGGTTTCCCCGGAGCTGGTCTTTGGCAGCCTGCGTGAAGAGAACCCGCTCTCGGACCGGGAGCGGGAGATTCTGAAGCTGGCTGCCGCAGGCCGCAGCGCCGGAGAGATCGCCGCGGCGCTCCACCTCTCCTATGGCACGGTCCGCAACTACATCTCGGAGATCCTCAGCAAGCTGGAGGTAAAAACACGGATTGAAGCGGTACGGCTGGCGGAGGACAAGGGCTGGATGTAGGGCGGGGGAACCTGGTATTTATAGCTTGATATTACTCATTCGGGCAGATTTAATTGTACAGACTACAGTTATAGGAGGCGAGCGATCCTTTTTACTGTTTTTAAATGTACAGAATACAACTACACGGGTGAAGTGGTTCGCAACTTACATTACACCACCTGAGTTTGTTCTAGACCATTGTATTTTCTACAACAGATGCTCCTTAAATCCACCGCAAATTTGAATCTAATGCACTTCGTACAGCAGAAATCTGCGAAAAAGGCTCTTTGGGGCCAAAGAACAGAAATCTGCTGTACGAAATACAGCAGATTTGAGTTTGGCCCGGAGTATTGCGGATTCTATTGCACCAAATACAATCAGTTAGAAATAAGTTGCTGCCGAGACGGCACAGCAATGAGCGCAGCAGTACCAGCAGGCAAAGAGCCTACTTAGCTCTGGCTCTTCGCCTGCTCCTCGCGCATCCACTCTGAGAGCTGGCGCCGCATCCGGAGGAACTCCGGCGAATCGGCGATCTCTTCGCGGCGCGGACGCGGGAACGGGACCTCCACGGTGTGGAGGACGGAGCCGGGACGCCCCGAGAAAACATAGATGCGGGTGGAGAGCAGCAGTGCCTCTTCAATGTTATGAGTGATGAACAGCACGGAACGGCGGTTTTCCTCCCACAGCTCCAGCAGCCAGCGCTGCATCTGCTCGCGGGTCAGCGCATCGAGCGCGCTGAACGGCTCGTCGAGCAGCATCAGCTCCTGCGGCGCGAGCATGGCCCGCAGGAAGGCGGCCCGCTGCTGCATGCCGCCGGACAGCATGTGCGGGTAGGCCCGCTCGAAGCCGCCTAGGCCGATCTTCGCCAGCCAGTGGCGTGCAGCCTCGCGGGCCTCCCGCTGCGGGGCGCCTTGCAGCTCGCCGCCAAGCAGGACGTTATCCAGTGTGCTGCGCCACGGGAACAGCGCGGGCTGCTGCGGCATATAGCTGATCTTGCCGCGCTGCCCGGTCACGGGGATGCCGTTCATGCGGACGGTTCCGGTATCCGGCAGCGTAAGGCCGCCGATGATATGGAACAGCGTGCTTTTGCCGCAGCCGGACGGGCCGACAATGGAGACGAATTCCTGCGGCTCCACGGTCAGGGACACCTGATTCAGCACCTGTGTCTCCCGGCGGCGGTGCTTGAACGACTTGCTGATGCCGCTGACTTCGAGCGCAGGCGGCACACTCCGTGTACCCAGGCGTCCGTCTCCGTCCGCCTTCTCCAGTTCAATCCTCGTAAGCTCAGACACTTCGCGTAACCTCCTTCAGTTGATTATAAGTACTTCCGTGTTGGGGTATCCTCCCGTGGCATTAAGCTTCCTTGCGCGGCTTCCAGCGCACCAGCCATCTCTCCAGCAGGGCAATGAGCGCGAATAATACGAGACTCAGCAGCACGATAATAGCGATGGCCACGAACATCCGGTCCGCACGGTAAGAGGACTTCTGCAGCAGCATATAGTAGCCGATCCCTTTGTCGGCGCCGATCCATTCGGCCACCACTGCGCCCATCACCGCATAAGTGGCGGAGATTTTGAGCCCGGAGAACAGGGAGGGCAGCGAGCCGGGAAGCTCCAGCTTGGTGAAGATCTGCCACTTGCCTGCACCGGCCATCTTCATATAATTCAGCATTACCCGGTCGCTTTGCGTCAGCCCGCCCATGGTCGCAACAGCCACAGGGAAGAAGCAGACGAGGGTGATCAGGATGATTTTGGGCAGCAGGCCGAACCCGAACCAGATAATCAGCAGCGGGGCAAGCGCAATGGAGGGCACATTCTGGCTGAGGATCAGCAGCGGATAGAGCGCTCGCTTGACCCAGGGCAGCAGATGCAGCAGCAAGGCGGTGAGCAGGCCGATGCCTGTGCCGACCGGGAAGCCGATCAGGGTCAGCCGCAGCGTGGCGGCGGTGTGCTCCCAGATCCCGGAGGCGTTGTTCTTCGACTCACGCGCGATATCCGTGGGACTCGGCAACTGGTAAGCTGGGATGTCGAACAGCATGACTGATAGCTGCCATATCCCGACAAAAAAGAGGACCGCCACAAAGGGCGGCCACACTAGCTTCCAGGTGCTTCTCACGGCCGGTATTTCTCCGTCAGTTTCTCCATGCTGATGCCGCCCGGATTATGGGCGATCTTGATCTGTGAGATCACACTCGGACTGCCGGAAGCGATCAGCGCCTCATGCATGTCACGCACAATATCCAGCAGCTCGGACAGCTCGCCTTCCATCGTGGTCTCCAGCGGATTCACCTGATGCTTCACGCCTGACTTTTGAATGACCTCTATAGCCTTGTCCACGTAAGGGATGGAATCCTCGTTGTTCGGTGTCTTGGGAATTACCTGAATGCTGAGCAGTGTGTTAGCCATGATGAATCCTTCCTCTCCAAGTTAGGTATAAGATTCCCGCCATGCGGGCTCATTATGATTCCGGCAAAAATTCATTCGTAAACGTACTCTCCGCATCCAGCGGCTTATCCAGCAGCTTCAGGCCGTACATCCAGTCGGCGTAATTCTTCCAGATCTCAAGCTTCTGCTCACCCCAGCGCGGGGCGTCGTCCTTGTATTTCGGGCTAAGCCATTTCTGGCTGGCCAGCACCAGCTTGGGGTCCAGATCAGGTACAGCATCAGACAAGACCGTCGCGGCTTCTTCCGGGTTATCGATAGCATACTGATACCCCTTGGACGTAGCCTTAAGGAAGGCCTTCACCACTTCAGGATGCTCGGCGATCTCCTTCTCGCTGGTGGTCAGCACCGGTGTGTAGTAATCAAGCTGCGGCGCATAATCCTTAAGATACAGCATATCCAGCGGCTCGCCGCGCAGCTCGGCCTCTACCCCGGTCCACGCATAGAAGATCCAGGCGAAGTCAATATCCCGCTTCACAGCTGTGAAAAAGTCCGCTTCGCCGATATTCACCAGCTTCACCTTGGAGACATCCCCGCCTTCGGGGTCCATAATCGCTTTCATGGCGGCCTGCTCCGCAGGGGAGCCCCAGCCTCCGTACGTTTTGCCTTCAAAATCCTTCGGCGTCTTAATATTGCGGTCCTTCGGAGCCGCGAAGCCCGAGGTATTATGCTGAATGATTGCAGCAATCGACACCAGCGGCACATCCTGCAGGCGGGCCAGGGTCAGCGCCTCCTGGGCGCTGATGCCGAACTGGGCTTCGCCGGAAGTGACCATTGTATCCGACCCGGCAGCGCCTGGCTGTACAATCTGTACGTCAAGACCTTCCTCCGCGTAATAGCCCAGCTCCTTGGCTGCATACAGGCCGGTATGATTCGTGTTCGGCGTCCAGTCCAGGGCAATCTTGACCGGAGTCAGCGCCTTAGGTGCATCTGTGGGTGCGGCTGCGGTTGCATCAGGTGCAGCCGTACTGTTCCCGGCAGCAGGTGCGCTGGCCCCCGCATTGCCGCTGTTGTTCCCGCCGCCACATCCCGCGACCGTGAGAACCAGCATGGAACTGAGCAGCAGCATTACTGTTTTTTTGACTCCCATTTCTCTTTTTCTCTCCTTCCAGCAACCCCTGGTCTTCAGAGCTTACAGAAACCCTATTCCTGTACATCCATATAATCAAAAAAGCGTCCCGAAGATCGGGACGCCAGTTACTTGCGTGAGGGGAATTCAGCTTCAGTACCGCTTAAGGCACTGTGCCGAATGAAGATTCCTACGCTGGCATTATCCAGATCAGGTATAAGGGTCAGTATCTTGTGGGATACAATCTCAGCCGGCCAATTCCAGCACCCCTGGTTCTATAAAGTTCACGGGTATTGCTATGTTCTTACGGTGTATTATAGACGGCAGCTTCGACATTGTCCACCCTCTGTGTCTTAATCCCTCGTATAATGCCGCTTCTTGCGGCGGCTGCGGATGCCGTTCCAGATCTCTCTCAGCGTTAAGCCGACACTGACGGTGATCCCCGAGAAGGTCAGGAACAGAGCCAGATACTCGAACGCGGAGTACTCCAGCATTTTGCTCCAGTCGATCTGGCCCTTCAGATCCTCGATGACCTGATTCATCCCGTATATCCCGCTGATGACCGTAAATACGGTGAGCACCATCAGGAGTGTATCCCGCCGTTTGGCCTGGAATTTGTCCTGGTACTGGAACAGGTCATTCAGGGTCATTTTCACCTCATCGAACAGAGCATCATTGCCATATACCTTACGCAGTTGAAAAAAAATCTCCCGCCCCTGCGACTGTGAAATCAGCTCCAGGAAGTAGAATTTGGCCGAGAATTTGTTGATCAGGAAGATCAGATTCTCGATCTCGTCGTTATCGTGGTTGATGCGCAGCCGGGAGTGGAGGTTGGCGAGCTTCAGTAGCACGATTTTATGAAAAATACTCAGCAGCATTCCGTAATAATATTCGCCGTACATCTGGCTGATCAGGCCTGCGGCAATCTCCGGCTTCGCCCGGCTCACGCAGCAGAAGGTCTGCTCATTGGTCATATAGTAGGTGTCCGGTCCCCAGCGGCTATAGCAATGCTCCCGGGTGTACTGCTTGATATAGTCTGGATCACTTGCACTCATGTAGGGGCTGCCGTCGATGGTCAGACCATCCACCTGAGAGGCACGGTAGAGCATTTCGACACTGATCTCTTCCTCATCCTCCGGGAGATTAACGCCGTAGAAGGCCTGCACCAGCATCCGTTCATCGACGAAGAAGGGCAGGGTCTCGAAATAATTGCCATTGGTCTCCGCAGGATCGAGATACGGCTCCAGCCCGGCTGCCAGATGCCTGAACACGAAGTCCTCCACCCGGGCAAAAGACTTCTTATGACAATGGATGAAGGTATGCTCATCCTGAACACTCACATCCTCCAGGTTGCGGAACCGGTCGGCGAATTCCAGCACCATGCTGAAGGGGAGATTCTCCTCCTCAATAGCCACTCTTACCGTCAGAAAGCCCAGCTCGAACGGGCAGAGGAACACATCGGTCGACAGCACGCGGAAGGGAACCGTCTGAAAGGGCATTTGCAGCCCGCACAGCAGATCATTGGCCCGGGAAAAGCGGCGGAAGGAATCCCTGTCCTTCTCACGCGGAAACAAGACATGGGCGGCAAACGGAAGATAGCTGCGCTCCATTTTCTCATGGGATACACAGTGGCTCTCTCCGTAATAGGCATGCTCCAGTTCCTTGTTCTCAAGAAAAAAACGCGTAAATCCATCCTTCTGTAAACTCTCAATCAGCTCTTCATCGACCTCGGCCTTGATGGAGAAGGGGAAAATGAATTGCAGCAAGGCGGTATGCAGAGTGGGCTCGGAATGCGGTATAGCCATGGGTGGGTTCCATCCTTATTCGCAGAATATGGACCTTGTAGCTTCAATTACCCGATTCTCCAGGCGGTTACGCTCAGCACGAATAACAGCGCGGCAAAAGCGGCCAAAAGTCCTGAGGTCTGGGCGATCTGCAGATGATCCATGGACCAGCCGGTCAGCAGCGGCAGCACTGCGCCGCCAATTCCGCCGGAGGCGATCATAATGCTGGGCGTGGATTCTTCCGCGCCGGGCAGCAGCTTGCTGGAGAAGACCAGCGCGATCGAGAAGATGCCGGACATGAACAGGCCAAGCAGCAGGATGATCGCAAAGGCGGCAAGCCGGTGACCGGCGAACGGGAAAATAACGAGCAGCAGCAAAGCGGCAAAGCAGCTGACGAGCACATAGATGCGGTAGGAAATCTTCTCGGCGATGACACCGGCGAACAGTCTGCCCGCCGACATGGCCAGCCAGAAGAAGGTCACCGTGAGTGCAGCCGCGGCCTCGCTCATGCCCAGCTTCGCAATGAAGATCGCCGGCATGAAATTCACCAGGCTCATCTCAGTGCCTACATAGAGAAAGAAGAACAGAATGAACAAGCCCAGCACGACCCATTGCTTGCCCTTGTAGGGCAAGGACAACCGTCTGGTGGTTCCCGCTTCCGCTGCCGCAGCGCGGTCAGGGCGGGCAGGCCGCTCATTCAGCGCGCTGTCCAGCGGGCCGAATCTGCTCTTCGCCCAGAAGAGCAGCGAGAGGAGGGAGAAGGCGGCAACGATCAGGAAGGCCAGCCTCCACTGCCCTGCGGCAATCAGCGGACTGGCCGCCAGCGGCATGAGCAGCGCCCCGACACCGAACAGCACCTCCAGCCGGCTCATGGCAACCGCCGTTCCTTCGGTGACTGCGGCTATAATAATCGTGCCGATGACGGCTTCGATCATCCCGAAGCCGAACCCTGCGGCTACGGCAATTACGTACATCCAGCCCCAGGGCGGGAGGAAGGCGTAGGTAATCTCGGCGCTGAACAGCAGGCCGGTGGCAATCAGAATGCCGCCGCGCTTGCCGAACCGCCGGTTCAGCAGCGGCGAGACCAGTACGCCGGCCAGGAAGCCCGCGAACTGGCTGAAGATCAGCTCGCCCCCTGCACTGTAGCTGCGGTCATAATGCTGGAGCAGCACTGGAAGAATGGAGCCCAGGACGACATGGGCGAGGCCGATTACGAAATAGGAGAGACAGCCGATCCAGATTAGTTTTTTCAAGAATAAGACTCCTTATGAATCAATTTATGAACAGATGGCGGGATTCAGAATGAACGGGAAGGGTACACTATATTAGGCACAGGTTAATCATAAATCCAAACCGTGGACGTGAATATATAAACTTATATTCACATGAATTTGAAGGGAGCTGTGACGTCAATGGATAACAAAGAGCTGGAGAAAACAATCATACAGGTGCTGGACGATAACAGGTTCGGTTCCTTCGGCACGATTGAGGCCGGTAACAAGCCTAAGGTGCGTTACATGGCGATATTTCATGACGGACTGTCCATCTATCTGGCAACTAACCGCAAGACTCATAAGGTAGAAGAGCTTCAGGATAATCCGAATGCTAGTCTCTTGCTTGGCTATGAACAGGGCGGCGGTAAGGATGTACTGGAGATTGAAGCTACAGTTGCTGTGACGAAGGATGATAGCTTGCGCTCTAAGGTATGGAATGAATCCCTGGAGAAATGGTTCAAGGGACCGGATGATCCCGATTATGTCATTCTTGAGCTGTCCCCTTCGCGGATTGAATATATGGGCAAGAACGGTGAGCACGGGGTATGGCAGTCTTAAGCGGTTGTCTCCGGTAAAAGGATGGCAGTGGCCGGTAACGGATAAGTTCCGCCTAAGCCTAAGTACTATATAGTCCGGCAATCCGGGCCTCTTAGGAACCTTCATGGTTCATAGGGGGCCCTTTCTGCTGCTGCTTTTCGGATTGTGCCGGAGGAATCATGATATAATGACCTCAGGTTATCGACATCATGAGGCGGAGGGGATTGCCATGAACTGTGTTGATTGTGCTGACATCGACCCGATTGAGGATCAAGGGGAGCTGAAGCTCCGCCCCTGCTCTGATCCGCTGGCTGCTGCCATCCGGAATGCCGGTTATGAAGTATTTCAGACAAGCAAGACCTGTATCATTCCATATCATAGTAAGGAAGAGCTGTTGAAGCTTATAGAAATGCTTGTGGCGGCTAAGGACATAGCGGACTCCTTATCCGTATGCGTTAAGAGCAAAGGTGCTCCTGCGGCTCCGGACCGGTGGCTGACCTTCGATCAGCTGAAGGTCCGCTTCGCTAACGAGAATCTGGTGTCCATCATTATGAGCCATGATTTTTGCAGCCACATGCAGCCGATTGTGAATTTCAGCGAGGAGATTGTCGGCTTTGAATTTCTGCTGCGCCCGCTGCCCCAGGGCAGTTATTTTCAGCCCTATGAGCTGTTTGAGATTGCCCGGCGGACAGGATTTCATTCCTTCCTTGACCGGGCCGCCCGGATCTCGGCGATCGAGACCGGCAGTAAGCTGCTGCCTAAGGGCATCAAGCGGTTCATTAACTTCCTGCCCTCTTCTATTTATAATCCCAAGTATTGTCTGACCCATACCTTCGAGGCGATCCGGAGGCTGGACCAGGACCCGGAGGATTATGTATTTGAAGTTGTGGAGACCGAGCAGATCAGCGATATTGCCCATCTGCGCGCCATCTTCGCTGAATACCGCCAGCAGGGGATGCGCGTTGCGCTGGATGATGTCGGCGCGGGCTACTCCACGCTAGAGCTGATGTCCCTCCTTCAGCCGGATTATGTCAAGGTTGACCGTAGTCTGATCAGCTTCTGTGACCGGGATGAGGGGAAGCAGCGGATGCTTAGGGAGATTATCTCCAGGGCCGGAGAATTCGGTGCAAGCCTGCTGGCCGAAGGCATTGAACGCCGTGAGGAATTCCTGATCTGCCGTGATCTCGGTATGGACTTGGGACAAGGCTATCTGTTCGGGCTGCCGGAGGATAAGCCGCCGGGAAGGTTCGGAATTACGGCCTGAACAGCAAGTATGATTCTCCCCGGATACCGGCAGACCTCAAGACTGCCGGTATCCGGGGATTTGTGATGTCACTTGGAAGGAAGAAAGGACGGTTAACAACGTGAGTGTAACCCTATTGTACGTAGAAGACGACCGGGAGATCGGCAGTGTCGTAGCTGCAGATCTGCGGGAACGGGAATATGCTGTGCGCTGGCTGGAGAGCGGAGACGGGGCGCTTGAAGCTGCAGAGGGCTGCCAGCTTGCGATTCTGGATGTGATGCTGCCGGGGCTGGACGGCTTCACCGTCGGCCAGCGGCTGAAGCGGGCTTATCCGGAGCTGCCGGTTCTGATGCTCTCGGCGCGCACCTCCATTGACGATAAGCTTCAGGGGCTGGACTTCGCGGATGATTATCTGACCAAGCCGTTTCATCCCGATGAGCTGGCGGCGAGAATCGAGGTTCTGCTGAGAAGAAGCGGCGCTGCCGCGCCCGCTCAGTTGACCCTTAAGCATCTGGTTGTCATACCGGGGAGTAGTGTGGTCACGGAAGCTGCGACCGGACGGGAGATTATGCTTACCGGTAAGCAGTTTCAGATCTTCTCTTATCTGCTGCGGCATCTGGGCCAGATTCTGACCAAGGAGCAGATCTATGAGGCGGTCTGGGGGGAGAGCTATATCGAAGGCGACAAGACGCTGATGGTACATATCCGTTATCTGCGCGAGAAGCTGGAGCTTGATCCGGCCGCGCCGGAGATTATTGAGACGGTCCGGGGGATCGGCTACCGGGTGAGAGGGTGAAGGGGGCAGGGCGTTTCCAGCTGCTGCACCGTTCGCTGCTTTTTCGTTATCTGCTGATTATTGTAGCTGCACTGCTGTTCGTGCCGGTTGTTATTCCGCTGACGATTGCCGTATACAGCATCTTCGCGGGGGCTACTCATACAAGTCCACCCAAGGAGTATGAACAGTATTCCAGTATAGATAAGCTGGAGATTCTGTGGCATGAGGAAGCGCGCAAGCTTCTTGGTGAACCCCCGGCGGATATTACCAAGCGGCTGTCGGCCTTAGGTGAAGCCTATCCGTTGTCGAGAATATTCTGGGTCGATCCTGCGGGCACAACACAGCTGGTTACAGAGCCTTCAGGACCGCCGCTGCTCTTGACGGGAGAGGCTCCGGCTGTTCCCGCCCAGTGGAGCGCCGCTGAAGCGGTATCCTTCATGAAGGACAGTGCGGCGCTGAAGCCGCTGGCGATTGTCGCTTTTATAGGAGACCGGGCAGAGGCCGCAGAGGGCTTCATGGTCATGCAGATTCCTGAGGATATTACGGAAAGCAAATATGCGGCAGGACTGGATAAATGGTATACGATTGCCATGCTGGTGTTCTTCCTGCTGTTCATCACCAGCTCCTGGTTCTTCTTCATCATGATCCGCAGAAGACTGCTGCGGCTGCAGACCGCTATGGTGTTCACCGGGCAAGAGGGCTTGCCGCAGATTGTTCCGCCGGGGAAGCCGGATGAGATCGGGCGTCTGGAGGAAGCCTTCAATACCATGGTGACGGAGCTTAAGGCAGGCCGTGCCAGAGAGGCGGAAGAAGAGGCGCTGCGCAAGCGGCTGGTGGCCGATCTGTCGCATGATCTGCGGACTCCGCTGACCGTCATTCGCAGCCACCTCCATGTACTGGGCAAGGAGCCGTTGTCACCGCATGGCCAGTCCTCCCTTGAGCTGATGGATCAGCGGATTGAGAGCCTTGGCATCCTAATTGAGAACCTGCTGTCCTACAATCTGCTGAACAGCGGACGCATTGCGCTGCACCCGGAACGCCGGGATGTGCTGAGACTGGTGCGGGAGAGCGCCGCCGCCTGGTATCCGGTGTGGGAGAAGGAGGGGTACCAGATCGAGATTGATCTGGAGGGAGCGCCGCTGTACTGGGAGATCGATGACAGCTGGTTCCGCAGAGTGCTGGATAATCTGTTCCAGAACATTCTGCGTCATGCGCGCAGCGGATTATATGTAGGCATACTTACGGAGATCCGTGAGGGCAACCGGGTGATTATCATCTCCGATCACGGCGGCGGCCTTGCGCAGAGCACGGATTCCGCAGGAGCCGGCCTGGGCCTGTCGATTGTCGATCTGCTGCTGAAACGGATGGACCTGGAATGGAGCATGGAGAGCACGGCGAAGGGGACCGAGGTTGTGATCTGGAAGCGGGACGCCCCGAACAATTTAAACAAAATTTAAACTTGCTGCTTCCGTGCTTTTAACCTTGGGGCGTTATGCTGTTACCGAGGTGAAGAGAATGAAGGATACAGTGATAGAGACAAGAAATCTGCTTAAGGAATACCGCGGCCGTGCGGCTGTGAAGAACCTGAATCTCAATATTACAAAAGGGGAAATCTACGGCTTCCTCGGACCGAACGGTGCCGGCAAGACAACAACCATCCGCATGCTGCTCGGCCTAATCAAGCCGACCTCCGGCAGCATTGAAATCTTCGGCAAGGAGCTGCGTGCGAACCGGATGCAGATTCTGCGCAAGGTAGGCTCGCTGGTGGAATCGCCGTCCTACTACGGGCATCTGAGTGCATGGGACAACCTGGAGGCGATCCGCCGCATTCTGGGTGTGCCCAAGGTGCGTATTGCCGAGGTGCTGGAGATCGTATCGCTTACCGGGGAGGAGACGCGGCCAGTCAAGGGCTTCTCGCTGGGCATGAAGCAGCGGCTGGGGATTGCGGCAGCCCTGCTGGGCAGCCCGGAGCTGCTGATTCTCGATGAGCCGACCAACGGACTGGACCCGTCAGGCATACAGGAGATCCGCTCCCTGATTAAGCGGCTGCCTGGAGAGCAGGGCATTACAGTTCTGGTATCCAGCCATCTGCTGAGCGAGATTGAGCAAATGGCCGGTACGGTCGGCATTATCCGCGAGGGGCAGATGGTCTATCAGGATACCATTGCACATCTCCAGCAGCAGGCGGCCGGCCATCTGCGTCTGGCGTTATCCGAGCCGGAGACTGCGCTGATGACGGCGGTGCGGCGCGGCTGCGGCGGCGAGCTGCAGGAGGGCCGGCTGGTTCTGCCCCGGATGAGTGATGCGAGAGTATCGCTGCTGGTCAAAGAGCTGGTCGAGGAGGGTCACGCAATCTACAGGGTGGAGGAGCACAGGCAATCTCTGGAGGAATTCTTCCTGCAGGTGGTTGGGGGAGGGGAGCTATGATGTGGCGTGCGCTGTCGGCGGACTGGCTTAAGATCCGCGGCAAAGGCATTTGGTTCCTCGCCTTCCTCGGCCCGCTGGGTCTTATCGCTATGCAGGGGCTGAATTTCGGCCTCCGTTATGACTATCTTCGCGGGCAGTACCGGGAGGACCTGTGGGGTGGACTGCTCAGTGAGGTCGTACCCTTCGTACCGATTGCCCTGTATCTTGGAGGCACACTGATCTGCTCTCTGATTGCGAATGTCGAGCATCAGACCAGCGCCTGGAAGCAGCTTCTGGCGCTGCCTGTCTCCCGTACGGCTGTGTTCATGGCGAAGCTGCTGCTCTGCCTGCTGTTGCTTATCGTGTCCTGCCTGCTGCTGTCGGCAGGAACTGTCGTCCTCGGGCTGCTGCTCGGATTCGGCGCTCAGCCGATACCGCTTGCAGATGTCCTGCGGATAGGCTTCGCCGCTTATGCTGCGGCCATGCCTGTCATTGCACTCCAGCTGTGGCTCTCTCTATCCAGCCGGAACCAGACCCTTCCGGTATCGGTGGGATTGACCTTGTCGCTGGTCAGCCCGTTCGGTGTGTACTTCACGGAATGGTTCCCGCTCTCCTGGCCGGTCTTGGCCTGGAGTGATCCGCGTCCTTGGCTGTTCAGCGGAGCCGGCCTGTTGCTTGGACTCCTGGTAATCCTGCCTGGAGCCATACATTTCGCGCGAAAGGATGTGGACTGAATATGCGGACTTTTCTGCGAATAATGTCTGCGGAGTGCATGAAGATAGCCGGATTCCGCACCTGGCTGTTAATACTGCTCAGTCCGCTGATCTCCCTGCCGATAGGCGCGCTTTCGGACATGCAAGAGGATAGGGTGATAACCTGGCAGGTTCTGCTGAGCACAATGTCAGCGGTACATGCGCTGCTGTTTCTTCCGGTACTCTCTGGACTCTTCGCCGCTTTAATCTGCCGCAATGAGCATAGTGACGGCGGCTGGAAGCAGCTCCTGGCGCTTCCGGTTACACGAACCTCCGTATATTTTGCCAAATATGCATTAATTGTAGCGCTGCTGGGTGCGGTTCAGCTGCTGTTTCTTGCAGGGGTTCTGGGAGTGGGATGGTATCGGGGTGCAGAAGGGGGAGTTCCTTGGGGGCTGATGCTGAGCAGCCTGTTCGGGGGCTGGTTTGCCTGCCTGCCGCTGGCTGCACTGCAACTGGCGATATCTCAAGGCTGGAGCAGCTTCGGCGCCCCGCTTGCGCTGAATGTCTGCTTCACCATTCCCAATATACTGATTGCGAACTCCTCCACCTACGGTCCTTATTATCCATGGGTGCAGCCGGTGCTGGCCATGTCCCCCTTCGGCGAAGAACGGTTCGGCGCCTTCAACCTGCCGCTGGAGAGCCTGATGATTGTCGTGGCGGGTAGCCTGCTTCTGTTCCTGGGTGCTGGCTTGATAGCCTTTTGGCGTAAGGCGGTATAAGGTTAGCAGGTATCGGAATGCGGCTGGCGGGAAATGTTAAACTAATCCTATGTTAGGGTTCACGTACGATTTAAGTATGCGATTAAGGTATACGAGGTATGCTTAAATGCACTCTGTACAACTAAATCACCTGATATATGGCCTAGGAGTGGTTTAGTTGCACTTCGTACATTTAAAAATCCATCTGTACCGGATTCTGACCCATTCGGGCAGATTTAGTTGTACAGACTACAGTTAGAAGAGGAAAACCTTTCTTTTCGGGGTTTTTAGATGTACAGACTACAACTATCACTGAATGTTCGAAGCGAACCCGAACGAAACTGATCATACTAGCTGATCTCGCTGACGGATAGGCTATACATCGCCGCATGTTTAAGTGAATTCCCTCCCGTATTTTCTTCTCAATGGACATTGGACGCCATTTTTTCTATAATTAATCGTAGAAGATACTATTAAGCGCCGGTGACACCGGATGAGCATATGGAGGAGGGCGGGAGCATGGAACCAGCGGCACTTGAAGAATGCGACAACACCTGTAATGGTTCCGAACTGGAACCGGAATCGATGGCCTTGATTCTGCCGGACCGTGAGATCACAGATAAGATGGCAGAAATGTTCAAGGCACTGGGTGATCCGACAAGAGTTCGGCTGATCTACGCGTTATCCCAGCAGGAGCTATGTGTGCATGACTTGTCCTCTATACTGGATATGGGACAATCGGCAGTCTCCCATCAGCTCCGCTATCTGCGCAATCTGCGGATTGTGAAGCGCCGCAAGGAAGGTAAGACCGTATATTATTCGCTGAATGATGCACATGTGGAGCAGATTTTCCTGCAGACCCATGAGCATATCCGGCATGAATAGATTGTTATGATAGCAAAGGGGCTGCCCCCAAGCCAGGTAACGGCTTGGGGCAGCCCCTTTTATATTATGATGTGCGATAAACCAAATATATGTGGAAAACAGCATACAATCGGTCGTTGTGAGGGCAAGTGGCCGAATATATGTGGAAAACAGCATACATTCGGCAGGCATACAGAATCGTTAGATTTTCCTCGGACTCCCTCATTCTCCCTTACCCGCTTACCACCTCTTCCTCAGACCGGAAGATCACCGTGCTTCACAGCAGAATTCTCAATTTGCAGTGTGGAGTGCTGGATGCCGAAATTCTCTTCCACTAATTTAAGTGCCTGCTGCAGCACCTGCTCCGTATTCACCCCGTCTTTGATCAGCAGATGACCGCTGAGAGCATCCAGGCCGGAGGTGATGGTCCAGATATGCAGGTCATGCACATCCTGAACCCCTTCAATTTGAAGTAGCGCCTTTTCGACCTCTTCGGCATTCACGCTAAGCGGAGTTCCTTCCATAAGGATGTGGAAGGCCTGCTTGATGACACCCCAGGCGCTGCGCAGGATGAGCAGGGCGACCAGCACACTGATGATAGGGTCTGCCACATACCAGGAGAACAGGTTCATAATCAGTCCAGCCGCCAGCGCGCCGACGGAGCCGAGAGCATCGCTGATTACATGCAGGTAAGCGCTGCGGATATTGATATTGTCTTTAGCCCCGCTTTTGCGCATCAGTGACCAGGCGCTGACGAGGTTGGCCAGCAGTCCGACACTGGCAATCAGCATCATCGTTCCGCTGGCTACCACCGGAGGGGCGGAGAAGCGCTGGAAAGCTTCATACATAATGAATCCGGAGATTACAAACAGGGTCACCCCATTGAACAAAGCCGCCATAATCTCAAACCGGTGGAAGCCGTAGGAGTTCTTGGAGGATGCCGGTTTCACCGCGATAATCATGGCCACAAGGCTAAGGGCAAGGGAGGCGGTATCGCTGAGCATATGCCCCGAGTCGGACAAGAGAGCCAGGCTCCCGGTGAACAGGCCACCGAAGAATTCAAGGAACATAATACCGCCGGTGATAATTAAGGCGATCAGCAGGCCTTTCTTATTATCCGGTGCGTGGGAATGTGCATGTGAATGTGCATGTGAATGGGAGTGGGAATGCGAATGCCCGCCAGCGTGCGAATGAGTGTGTGTTCCAGCATGTGAGTGAGTGTGTGAATCGGTTTTGGAATTGTTCATTAGATAGGACCTCTTTTCAGTTAACATATGAATGATTGCTCATATGTTAATATTATGGCCAGCTCAGACAAATTACAAGCTTTTTTATATAGATGAAGAATAGTTTGTCCAAAATAACTCCATCGGCATCCAGATTCTTCACAGTACATAATTAGCCACAATCTGTGGGCTGAATGCATTGACACTGCATGATTCAGGGGAATATAATAGGTGTAAGTTAACATATGAACAAATACTCATATATAGGGACGATCAAGGGAGATGAGTCATTTGAGTACGGTAGAAGACAATGTGAAGCGCAAGTGGGTCCTGGATGGGCTGGACTGCGCGAACTGCGCTATGAAAATCGAGAATAAGGTCAAGAAGATTGAAGGCGTGTCCTCCTGCTCCGTCAACTTCGCGACGAAGACCATGACACTGGAGACAACAGCTGCTGCTGCAGATGAGATCGCGAAGCAGGCTGAGCATACGGTAACCAAGCTGGAGCCGCATGTGAAGCCGCGGGCGGTTCGAGCTTCGCGGGCTGCTAAGAAGCCTTTGTCTGCCGAAGGTGTAGCTCAGGTGCGCGGCGCAGCGGTTCAAGGACAGGGTCATGTTCATACCCACGGCGAACCGCACGGTCATGAGCATGCCCATGGAGAAGGACATTCCCATGAAGAGGGGCACCCGCATTCACATGCTGCTGAGCATAGCCACGGCCAGGAGGATTCACATGGCCACGGACACAGCCATGAGCATGGGGAGGGCGATACGCGCCGCATCCTGATGCGGCTGGGCGGCGGTGCCATTCTGGCTGCGGCCGGGATGTTCCTGCCGGTCAGCGGGATCACCGAGCTGCTGATCTTCCTGGCAGCTTATCTGATTGTCGGCGGAGAGGTCGTCCTCGCCGCTGCCCGGAATATTGTAAGGGGCCAGGTGTTCGATGAGAACTTCCTGATGGCCCTTGCGACCATCGGCGCCTTCGCCATCGGCGAATATCCCGAAGGCGTTGCGGTTATGCTCTTCTATCAGGTAGGTGAGCTGTTCCAGGGAATGGCGGTGAATCGTTCACGCCGTTCGATCACAGCGCTGATGGATATCCGGCCGGAGTTCGCCTATCTGAAGGAAGGCAGTAATCTGCGGAAGGTGTCCCCCGAAGAGGTTAGAGTAGGAGACAGCATCGTAGTTAAGCCCGGTGAGAAGGTTCCGCTGGACGGGATTATTCTGGAGGGCAGCGCGATGATGGATACCTCGGCACTGACCGGAGAATCCGTTCCCCGTTCTACTCAGCCGGGCAGCCAGGTACTCAGCGGATTCATTAACCGCAATGGTGTGATTACCATTGAAGTGACCAAGGACTTCGGTGAATCGGCAGTCTCGCAGATTCTGGAGCTGGTCCAGAATGCTACGAATAACAAAGCAAAGACAGAGAATTTCATCACCAAATTCGCCCGTGCCTATACGCCGGTCGTAGTCATAACAGCGCTGCTGCTGGCCGTGGTTCCGCCGCTGATTCTGAGCGGAGCCACCTTCTCCGACTGGATCTACCGTGCACTGGTCTTCCTCGTTATCTCTTGCCCTTGTGCGCTTGTCGTGTCGATTCCCCTCGGGTTCTTCGGAGGGATCGGTGCCGCGTCGAAGAACGGGATTCTGGTGAAGGGCAGCAACTATCTGGAAGCCTTGAATGATGTGAAGATCGTTGTGTTCGATAAGACAGGAACCTTGACCAAAGGCCAGTTCACCGTGACCGGCAATGTTCCGGCAGAAGGCTTCACCGAGCAGGAGCTGCTGCGGGTAGCGGCGTATGCGGAGAGCCACTCCAGCCACCCGATTGCGGAATCCATCCGTGCAGCCTATGGCGAAGCTATTCCGGGTGAAGCCATTAAAGGCTATAATGAAATTTCCGGCCACGGCATCGCCGTTACCGTGGAGGGGAAGGCAGTGCTGGCCGGGAATGCGCGGCTGATGGAGCGTGAAGGGATTGCCAGCGTAACTCCGCAGGAGTACGGGACGATCGTTCATATTGCTGTAGATAAGCGCTACGCAGGCTATCTCGTCATTGCAGATGAAGTGAAGGACGATTCGCTTAAGGCCATTCAGGCTCTGAATGCACTGGGAATCCACAAGACGGTTATGCTGACTGGTGACGCTGCCCCTGTAGCCGAGTCTGTCGGCAGACAGCTGGGCATTCAGGAGATTCATGCTGAGCTGCTGCCGGGAGATAAGGTCGCGGCGATTGAACAGCTGGAGCGGGAAAAGGGACCGAAGGAGAAGATCATTTTTGTCGGGGACGGGATTAATGATACTCCGGTGCTGGCCAGAGCGGATGTCGGGATTGCCATGGGCGGACTTGGCTCGGATGCGGCCATTGAGGCAGCGGATATTGTAATCATGACGGATGAGCCTTCCAAAATCGCTTCCGCCATCGGGATCGCCAAACGGACGCGGACCATTGTCTGGCAGAACATTGCTTTTGCGCTGGGAGTCAAAGCGGTCTTCCTGCTGCTGGGAGCGTTCGGAATTGCCACGATGTGGGAGGCCGTATTCTCAGATGTCGGAGTTACTGTACTCGCTGTACTGAACAGCATGCGCGCCTTACAGCCGCCGAAATCGGTATAATCGTGTAAGATGAATCCATAATGAAATAATTATGAAAAGTATAAGCCTTAATGATCCTAATTTTTGGGTCTTAAGGCTTATTTTTATTGTATGTATTATGTTTTTTGTCTATTTATGCCGATATATCAATATATATATTTACAGCATATGGAAGACCAGAATGGGTTTCTAGGGGGATTTTGCGGTGAATGAGGGAAGTGTACGGTCAAAAATGAAAATGAATGCAAAGAATGGAAAATCATTATCGCTGCAAAGCAAGTATTCGCTTGTTATTTTGGCAATTGCTATTGTACCTCTGCTCGGCGTCACGATTTTTTTCATGCAGTACTTCGGGGGTGTAACCAGAGACGACAGTGAGGAGCTGGCCCAGAATATTCTGGAGATGAACACCACACGGATCGTAGAGTGGCTGAATACGCGGACATCTGCGGTTCAGGAGCTGATTGCGCAGCATCCTGAATTCGATACCGCAAGACCAGATACTATTTTTCCCGTGGTCAAGGTACTGGAAGAGAGCGATACGCAGTCCGAAGGCTACAGTGTCATTAACAAGCAAGGTATTCTGGCTAATTCCCTTAAGCTTACGGCGGATGTAGGCCAATCGGCATATTTCATGCAGGCCAAGAAGAGTCTTGCCCCGGCGGTAGCGGAGATGTCTTATCTGGAGCAGCTCAGTAAATATATTATCCCGGTATTCGTTCCCGTAGTGGACAAGGACAAGCAGTTTGGCGGCGGCATCGCCTTCTCGGTGACACCGGACATTCTGATGGAGATGGGCAAAAACATCCACGTGGGCGATACCGGCTACGGATACGTGATCTCGGGCAAGGGAGATTATTACGCCTACTCCGAGACCGAGCGGATCGGCAAGAATATCGCGGATTACGCCAAGACCACAGAGATGAAGCAGGCCGTAGCGCATATTCTCGGCAAGGAAGCAGGCTCGGAGGCCTACAAGGGAGAGGACGGCCAACAGGTGATTACCTATTTCCGTACCGTCCCGGGCACAGACTGGAAGCTGCTGATTACGGTTCCCAAAAGCGAGATTACCGCCAAAGTTACCTCAGCCCAGCGGATAACCACACTGTTCATTGTAATCATCATTCTGGCGGTCATTGCCTTGGCCTTGTATCTGACCCGTCTGATTGTGAAGCCGATTGTGGCAATCTCCGGGGTGATGAAGAAAGTAGCGGACGGCTATCTCAGCGAACGGGTGACCGTGCGCTCGGGTGATGAGATCGGCCAGATGAGCCAGAGCATTAATGATATGATCGGATCATTGTCCGGCATTGTTGGCAAAATCGATGCTACCGTGGCGCAGGTTGCTGTCTCGGCAGAACGCGTGCTGAATTACGCCAGTCAGACCTCGAATACGTCGGCTGAGATTGAGATGGTCGTCCAGGAAGTGGCCCAGGGAATGGGCGAGCAGTTCAAGGGCTCGGAGCAGGCGGCCAGAGCTACGGAGGAGATGGCGATCGGGCTGCAGCGGATTGCGGAATCCTCCGTTAATGTGTCCGACCAAGCGGAGACGGTCAGCACTGAGGTCGAGAACGGCTACGTGGAGATTCAATCCACACTTAAGCAGATGACTGTAATCAGCGGCGCTGCGGAGGAGACCTCGGCTCTGATCAGCAATCTGAGCATTCAATCCGAACAGATTGGCCAGATTGTTGATGTAATCTCCGAAATCTCCAATCAGACGGGGCTGTTATCGCTCAATGCGTCGATTGAAGCGGCCAGAGCAGGCGAGCACGGGCGTGGGTTCGGCGTGGTGGCGAATGAAGTGAAGAAGCTGGCGGAGCGCACGAACAGCGCCATTGTGAACATTGTGGAGCTGATCCGTCAGATTCAGGAATCCACCAGAGCGGCCGAGGTCTCTATGGAGAAGAGCATTGCTGAGATCGGAGACGGGATGGGTAAAATGCAGAATGTAGGCACCTCCTTCGACCATATCCGCTCGTCCATCCGTGAGGTATCGGTTCAGATCCAGGACGTCTCTGCCGTCAACGAGCAGATGTCCGCCGGGACAGAAGAGATTACGGCCTCCATTTCCGACATGCTGATTATTGCCAGAGATTCTGCCGAGAGCGCCGAGATGGTGGCGGAGGCTTCCACCGAGCAGCGGAATCTGATGGGTCAGGTTGTCACCTCAGCCCAATCCCTCAACCAGCTGATGAGCGAATTGCGCAGCGAGATCGAGAAGTTTCAATAATATCAGGTAAAATCATCGCAAACACCCCTCTGCCCCACAGGTTACTGTGTGAAGCAGAGGGGTGTTTGCGGTATAGGCTGTGCTGTTTAGCTTAGTGCTGCTCCTCCAGCGTGAGACTATCAATTCCCGCGCGGATGATATTACAGGAGTCAGTGAATTTAGCCATCTCTGTATCGCTGAGGTTCAGCTCCAGCAATTCCTGAATACCGCTGCTGCCGATAATGGCCGGAACTCCGGCGCATACGCCGCTTTGTCTGTATTCCCCGTCCAGGATGGCGGAGACGGCGATAATTTTGTGCTCGTCATTCAGAATGGAGCGGGTGATATAGGCAAGGGCACTGCCGATTCCGAAGTGAGTCGAGCCCTTGCGCGTAAAAATCTCCCAGCCTGCATCCTTCGTCTTGCGGGCAATATCCATAAGGTCCAGGCTGCTGAAGCGCTCGCGGTGCTGCTCCATAATCTGCAGAATCGGCTTGCCGCCGATTGTCACATGGGACCAGGCTACGAACTGCGACTCCCCGTGCTCGCCAAGGGCGTAGCCGTTAACGCTGCGCGGATCAATCGTGAACACCTCCGACAGCAGTGTCTTCAGCCGGGAGGAGTCGATGGAGGTGCCTGTGCCGATTACCCGGTGCCGCGGCAGGCCGGAGATCTGCCAGACCATATAAGTTACAATATCTACAGGGTTCGCAGCGACGACGAAGATCCCATCGAAGCCGCCCGCCATAATCTCGGTGATGATCTCCCGGGTAATTACAGCAGCGGCATCCAGTACATCCAGCCGGGTCTGCCCGGGCTTGGGGTTGGCGCCTGCCGTCAGAATGACGACATCCATCCCCGCACAGTCACTGGCGGTGCCGGCATAGACCTTGGTGCGTGTTCCGGTGAAGTCCATGCAGTGCGAGAGATCAAGCGCTTGTGCCATGGCGCGGTCGTAGGTGCGGTCGATCATCATGATCTCATCGCATATGGCTTGATTCACCATGGAATAGGCAACGCTTGAGCCGACCATGCCGGAGCCGACGATTGCCACTTTTCTCGATTTACTTTTCAATTGCCCAGTCCCCACTCTCTACAAGTATGGTACTATTCTAACTGATCTCATCGCAAGTTACCTGACATCGCACCGAAAATGCCCGCCGCACTCGTCCGTTATTTGGCCATAATTCACATGGAAGGTTAGAGTATCAGGGTTCTTATGAATTATAATATGCAGCTGATGGGCATTTGGGAAGGCAGAAGGAGAGGGTGTCTCCGGCAGTCATCCCAACGGCTGCCGGGGACACCCCCTTGTACATAATTATATAATCCATCCCGCCCTCACCCTAGACCCGGGGCTGCGGAATCTGCGGCTCGGCAGGCAGCATTCCGGTATAGTGCTTATACATGAACAGTCTCCAATGGAGGATCATGCCGAAGGCCAGAATGAAGAATAATCCGCCGGACTGCGGAACAGAGACATACCGGTTGATGAACTCATGGAGCAGGGTGCGGACCAGCAGCAGTCCAAGCAGAATGAAGGCGAAGCTCTTGGAGCGCTGGGCATAGATCAGCCCTTCACGTTCTTCGAACCGCGTACTGCGGATTAGCGGGTAGGCAAAAATAAACCAGCCGACCAGGAAAGCCGCTACCGCCCACCACCAGGGGAAGCGCACTTCCGGTACGACGAACATGGCGAAGCCGGTGGACATGCCAAGCGGCGGAATCCATATTTTGCGGATGGTTACCGGGCGGGCGCTGGCCTTCATGCGGATAAAAATCACCATCAGCGCCATGAATACAGCTCCCAGCGTGGAGCCCACATGCAGAAGTGAGGGGTTGATGTTACCCATAATTCACGTTCCTCCTCTGTGATATCGGTCACTATTTACTTCATTATAGCAGATAATGAACGGATTTCATTAATGATGCGCAGCCTGCTCTCATGCGGGTGATCTGTCTGAAGCACACAGCAAACCCGCCAGAGTCTAACCCCGGCGGGTCTGCTTGCTAAGTATAGTACAGCAGCTTCGTTAAAGCATGCTGCCATAGAGCTTAAGAACGGCTACGTCCGCCAACCGAACGCAGAATCAGGCTTACGATAAAGATCAGAACCACAGCACCGATCAGTGAAGGGAAGACATAGTAGTCGCTGATCTTAGGTCCCCAGCTTCCCAGCAGCATGCCGCCGAGCCATGAACCGAGAATACCAGCGATAATGTTGCCGATAATTCCGCCTGGAATGTCTCTACCCATAATCAACCCGGCCAGCCAACCAATTACGCCACCAACAATCAACATCCATAGTAAACTCATTAACTCTCAGCTCCTTTTGTGTTTGTTGTCTTCGATGGTTACTATTAACCTTATGCACAGCGTTTAAACCAGTGTTAAATTTTGCCGGCACACATTTATTTAGTATTCCAGTCTGTCCAAAATTATGCTGTTTAACCCTGATAACGCAGTGGGTACATAAAGATGTTATAGTGAATTTATGGTTCACCCGCTGAGTGAGTATAGGGGTGTACAGGGTATATAAGCTTATATACTATACAAACAAAGGAGCCGCTGCCATGCACCAGCCTAATGAAGTATTATTCTATATTGGAACGTACAACAGTGAGGAGAAAGAGGCCATCCTGCTCGGTGCGCTGGATAAGGAGACCGGAGAAATGAGGGTTATGGGCGGTACCCGGGGGACCCGGAACCCTTCCTATCTGGCGGTTAATGCGGCGCAGACGGTATTATATGCAGTGAGTGAGCAGGATGAGGGTGCGGTTCATGCCTACGCCATTGATCCCGGCAGCAAAGCGCTGCATCCGCTGGGCAGCAGAGCGACCGGGGGCGGCGCGCCCTGCTATGTCTCGGTGGCTCCGAAGGGAGATTACATAGCCGTGTCTAACTATACGGGAGGGAATGTCAATGTGTTCCCGCTGAACCCGGACGGGTCCTTGCAGGAAATGTCTTCTCAGGTGAAGCATGAAGGCTCGGGAATCCGCAGCGACCGTCAGGATGCCCCCCATCCCCATTCCGTGATTCCGGACAAGACGGGTGATCATGTGCTGGTCTGTGATCTCGGTCTCGACCAGATCGTGTTCTACCGTGTGGAGGACGGGAAGCTGGTCACTCACCGGGAGGTAGAGCTTCCTCCAGGCTCAGGACCGCGCCATCTGGCGGTTCATCCTTCGCGGCAATGGATCTATCTGGTTAATGAACTGAACAATACGGTCACCGTATTCGCCAATGATGAGCCTCAGGGCAATCTGAAGCTCCTGCAGAGTATCAGCAGTCTCCCGGAGCATTATACCGCCGGAAGTGATGATACGGCTGCCGATATCCATGTATCCCCATGCGGACGCTATCTCTACGTATCCAACCGTGGGCATGACAGCATCGCACTGTTCCATATTGATAAGGCTACGGGTCTGCTGGAAGCGGAGGACTGGGTGACTTCCGGAGGACGGACACCGCGTAACTTCGCTCTGATCGGCGGCATGCTGCTCGCTGCTAACCAGAACAGCGGCAATATTGCCTCCTTCCGCATAGACAGTGAGACCGGACGGCTGATCCCCACCGGCAATGAGCTGGAAGTGCCGGCACCTGTCTGCCTTGTAGCCCTGGACTAACCTGTACAAGCATCTCTGTGCAGGAACAGCAAAGCCCCCTGTGAGCCGGAGTATGGCGGACAGGGGGCAATTTGGGCTGTTGTTATTATTTATTTTATAAATAGAATGATGTCCGGTTAATACACTCCTGTCAGCGGGTCCTCCCGTTCATAGAAGCCGATGTCATCCAGCATAATTTTGTCTTCTGTCCCTTGCAGATAAAAGGTAATATCGGTCAGACTAGCCGGATCAAGCTCGGGCTCTTCCTCAAGGAACAGCTCGAAGGGCAGCTTGTACGTCTGGTAGACGGCTTCCGAGCGGTTGCCGAATTTGCCGTCACTGATCCGCTCCTCCAGCCACGGACTAAGCGTAAATTCCGTCTGCGGCAGCGGCAGAATATCCATCACCTCGTCCAGGGGGATTCTTGCGGCGGTGTCGTTGCTGTCAGTCAGCTCCACCTCCACATCCGGGGAGAGCTCAGTTTCCGGCAGCGGTTCAGCATCGCCGTCCTGGTTAGGATCGGAGTTATGGTTCGCCAGGGAGAAGGTCAGTCCCTCTACGGCAGGAGATTCCGCAAGCGTCTGAGTCAGCGTGTCGCTAAGCCTAATGCTGTAAGCGGCCTCGGCATCCGTATGATCCTGATCAGGGCTGCTACTGCGCTCCAGCAAAATACCGTAAGAGGGCTTGTTGTTCTGTTCGCGGTCCTTCGCGGCCTCTTCGCTCCAGTGAAGCCCCGTAGTAGTAGAGACGGTCCCGCCTTGGACGGCGCCCCGGTTGCGGTCTTCATCATAGTCCGCCACCGTGATATAGGCCCCGCTCTGGAAGCGGTTATAGTAGGCGGTATCCGGCAGCCACCGGGCACCGCTGCGGTAATCGCGGAACATTTGCCGGTACTCGCTCCTCCCGTGCAGCGTGGTCTCCAGGAAGGCAGAGACATAGACCTTGGCGATTCTCCGCTGCTCCTCCCCGTCCATGATCCGGGAGCGCTTCAGGAACAGGCCGGTAGGCAGCGTCTGGTCATATAGCCCCCAGTCCGTATTGAACTGGCTGTGATTAGCGTCGGCAATATAGAGCGAGCTTTTGAAGCCAGGGGTATTGCCGGTGTAGGAAGAGCGCATATATTGACGGTCCCCGTAGAAATCATGTACATCGCCGTCACGGGCGCCCTGGAGTGTCAGATAGCTCACATCGGTTAGACGGGCCTGCTTGCTGTCGATCATTTTATCCGTAGGAGCCAGGGCAATGACTGAAGTAATATGGAACTGCTGAATAGCGTCCAGAACCGGATCACTGCCGAACCAGCGCGGCGCATCCGCAGCCATGGCTACGGCCTGTCCGCCGCGACTGTGGCCAAGCAGTGCAACAGAGTCATAATCAACCTTCTGGTAAAAGGGGGTGCCAGGCTGCTCCGCGAAGCTGCCGATCTGCTGCAGATGCTTCAGAATCATCCAGGTCCGCGCCTTGAAGTCGTTGTCCGGAATACCCGACCAGGCCGAATAATTCAGGAAATTCTCATCCAGGGTGACCGCGATGAAGCCCCGGCTGGCCAGTAATTCACCAAGATAGGCATAGCCGTCCTCGGAGAAGTCCTCCATCATATGGTTGCCATGGACCATGAGCACCAGCGGATAAGGCCCGTCCCCATCCGGCATCCACACTCTGGCATTCAGCGGGAGGGAAGCGGGATCGAACCCCCAGAACAGGGTCCGCAGCACGGGCCAGGAAGAGATATATTCAGTAGCATCCACGGAAGCAGAGGCTAGCAGGACATCCTTGCCATACGCCTTGCGCTGCAGATCCTTGCCGCTGCCATAGGTGAAGGTGTGGAACTCATAGACGCCCGGCTGGGCGGGATCGTCCGCCGTTACGGGAAGTACCTGTCCATCCGCCGCCAGACTCTGAAGCGAGGGTACAGGTACCGGGCTGCTTCCCGTCTCATAGCCATAGGCAAGTGCGAAGGGGGAGAGGAAGAGTGCCGCTGCCAGCAGACCACCGGTGAACATTCTCCGGGTCCGCAGCAGACCGGCCGCTAGTCCCCCTATCCCGCAGGCCAAGGCTGCGATACAGGCGATAACGGCTGCAGCTCCAAGCTCCAGATCGGAAAAATACAGAATCAGCAGTACAGCCCCATAGGTGCTGAGTAAAGAGCCTGCGAACAGATGCGGAAGCCGCAGTCCGGTTAAGGAGAGCAGCACAGCCAGCAGATTGCAGGACAGTGCCATAACAAGTGTTCCCGCACCGGCTGCCAGCATGATATCTGCTGCGCTCCCGAGGCCGGTAGGGATACCCATGACAGCTATAGTAAAAGCCAGAATACATAGAATCCAAGGACCGCTCAGCGCAGTCCTCCATAAAGTAGTATCATACCTGTAAGTTTCCAGGATACGTCTGCCCAGTTCTCTGAGTACACGCCTGTGCAGCCGCGGTCCCTGCGGCGCGGGGCCATACTCCAAATCCATTCCCATGATTATTTCCCCCGGTGTAAGCGGCAATAATAGAAACTGCGCTGCCGTTTCTATTTATATGAATTCGCTCTATTTTCGCTCAATAAGATGTAGCAATGATATTACTTTGGGGCAACAATAACAAGTGGGTCTTACAGGAACGGAAGCCACTTCCTGTCCTGGGTCCATCGGTAACTGTCTTTCATTCAAAGTGAAAAAAAGGTTTGACAGCGCGGGAAGCGTTCAGTATTATATCTGTATAACCTACTAAATGGGTAGGAATAATCGAATAAGTTCTTACCGTACAGACGGAGGAACGCCTGCTTCAGGCTCGCAGATACGTGTCTACAAGACCGGTTTGACTTGCCGCAAGCGGGCTTTCCTGCGTCTATTGCTTGTTACAAGACTATTATGGGGGAGTGGACTAAGATGACAAAAGGGATCAAGAAGGGGCTTCTCGCCGGGGTTGCATTGATATTGACGGCAGGGCTTACGGCTTGCGGGAACAGCAATACGGGGAACAGTGCGGGTGCCGGAACAGCGGCCCCGGCCCCCACAGAAGCGGCTGCAAATTCTCCGGCCGCAACGGAAGCTGCCCAGACACAGTCAAAGGAACCGGTCGAGCTGCTGAATGTATCTTACGATCCGACGCGTGAGCTGTATGAGAACTATAACAAAGCCTTCGCCGCCTACTGGGAGCAGGAGACCGGCCAGAAGGTAACAGTCAAGCAATCACATGGCGGATCAGGCAAGCAGAGCCGGGCGGTGCTGGATGGCCTGGAGGCGGATGTTGTTACGCTGGCGCTCGGGTATGACATTGATGCTCTTCAGGAAGCTGGCTTGATTGGCGCGGACTGGCAGAGTAAATATGAGCATAACAGCTCCCCGTATACCTCCACCATCGTCTTCCTGGTCCGCAAAGGCAACCCGAAAGGCATCAAGGATTGGCCGGATCTGCTGAAGGAGGGCGTAGAGGTCATCACCCCTAACCCCAAGACCTCCGGCGGTGCCCGCTGGAACTACCTGGCTGCCTGGGGCTATGCGCTGGACCACAATAATAATGATGAAGCCAAGGCGCAGGAATTCGTGCAAAAGCTGTTCAAGAATGTACCTGTCCTGGACACCGGCGCCCGCGGCTCGACCACTACCTTCGTGGAACGCGGCATCGGAGATGTGCTGATCGCCTGGGAGAATGAGGCGTATCTGTCCATCAAGGAGCTGGGGCCGGATAAATTCGAGATTGTGAATCCGTCAGAGAGTATTCTGGCTGAGCCGCCGGTTGCTGTAGTGGATAAGGTCGTCGATAAAAGAGGAACGCGCGAGGTAGCAGATGCCTATCTGAAATATCTCTACACCGAGGAAGGCCAGAAGATTGCTGCCGAGAACTATTACCGTCCGACACTGGATAGCGTAAAGGCCGAGTTCAAGGATCAATTCCCGGAGATCAAGCTGTTCACCCTGGCGGATAAATTCGGAACCTGGAAGGAGACGCAGGCGAAGCACTTCAATGACGGCGGGATTTTCGACAAAATCTACGTACCGGGCAGCTGACAGCGGAGTTCGTGAACGATGATGCAGAAGCGGCAAGACCATACTGACAGGCGGAATTCCGCCAGAGGCTGATCGGCCATATGCCGAAGGCAGGAAAGGATGAATGGGCAGATGAATGTCACGACCAAAGCTGCTGCAAGGACGGTGTCACGGCGCAGGCTGCTGCCGGGGTTCGGGATTACGATGGGATTCAGCGTGCTGTATCTGAGTCTTGTGGTCCTGCTGCCGCTGTCCGCGCTGCTCTTTAATTCAACGGGGCTGAGCTGGGCGAAATTCTGGGATGTGGCTACGGATGCCCGCGTCCTGGCCTCCTACCGTGTCAGTCTGAGTACGGCGGGCGCTGCGGCCCTGATCAATGTTGGTCTGGGACTGCTGCTGGCCTGGGTGCTGGTGCGGTATGAATTCCCCGGCAAAAGAATCTTCGACGCCCTGATCGACCTGCCGTTCGCGCTCCCTACAGCCGTGGCGGGCGTATCGCTGACCGCCCTCTATTCCCAGAACGGCTGGATCGGTTCCCTGCTGACGCCGCTGGGCTTCAAGGTAGCCTTTACGCCGCTGGGCATCACGCTGGCGCTGATGTTCATCGGCATTCCCTTTGTCGTCCGCACGGTGCAGCCGGTGCTGGAGGATCTGGACAGGGACATGGAGGAAGCCGCTGCTACGCTCGGGGCAGGCCGCGGGCGCACCTTCCTGCGGATTGTCCTGCCCGAGCTGCTCCCGCCGCTGCTTACGGGCTTCGCCCTGGCGTTCGCCCGGGGCATCGGCGAGTACGGCTCTGTCGTGTTCATCTCCGGCAATATGCCGATGCGCACAGAGATCGCCCCGCTGCTGATCATGTCCAAGCTGGAGCAGTTCGATTACGCCGGAGCCACCGCCGTGGCCCTGATTCTGCTGCTGCTCTCCTTCCTGATGCTGCTGGTCATCAACAGCCTTCAGCATTGGGCACGGAGGAGCTCGCGGTAAGGGAGAACGGGTATGCTTCATAAAACTTAAGCGTATGCTTCCGAAGCGAGTTTTGTTAGGAGCGGATTCAGGATGCATATACTAACAAAACTTAAGCATATGCTTCCGAAGCGAGTTTTGTTAGGAACGGATTCAGGATGCATATACCAACAAAACTTTTAGGAGGAATAAATATGGCCGGTACGGTTCCCTTGCATGTCCCCGGGCCGCGTACAGGCGCGTCATCGCCCTCTACCACAGAGTCCCAAGCGGTGAAATGGGTGCTCATCTCCCTGGCCGGACTGGTGCTGCTCTGGCTGATTGCGCTGCCGCTGATCATTGTCCTGGTGGAGTCGCTGAAGCGGGGGCTGGATGTCTACTGGGCCGCATTGACCGACCCGGACGCCGCCTCGGCGCTGAAGCTGACGCTGCTGGTCGCCGCCATTACGGTTCCGCTGAATACGGTCTTTGGGGTAACGGCGGCGTGGGCGGTGACCAAGTTCCGTTTTCGCGGCAAGGGCTTTCTGGTGACGCTGATCGATCTGCCTTTTGCCGTATCACCGGTGATTGGCGGGCTGATCTTCATTCTGGTGTTCGGCTCGCACGGATGGTTCGGCCCCTGGTTAAGCGACCATGATATCAAAATCGTCTTCGCTCTACCGGGCATTGTGCTGGCTACACTGTTTATCACGTTCCCGTTCGTAGCCCGCGAGCTGATTCCGCTGATGGAGGAGCTGGGCACACAGGAGGAGGAGGCTGCGATTACACTCGGTGCGCACGGGTGGCAGATCTTCTGGCGCGTAACGCTGCCGAATATCAAGTGGGGCCTGCTCTATGGCATCATTCTCTGTAATGCACGGGCCATGGGTGAGTTCGGGGCCGTCTCGGTGGTGTCCGGGCATATTCGCGGGGAGACGAATACGTTGCCGCTGCATGTCGAAATTTTGTACAACGAATATCAGTTCTCGGCATCCTTCGCGGTGGCTTCTCTGCTGCTCCTGCTGGCACTGGTGACGATGGTTGTAAAAAGCCTGCTTGTACGCAAAAATGCTCATTGACAGCTATTGGGTGCCGTGCTAAGTTAATTCATAGTATACAAGGTGGTAATAACGGAATTTAGGCAGAGTTATTCCCTAACCGGGAAAGGGAGGCTTGCGAATGGCGAAACCACTGAAGGTGGATGAGGTATGGCTTGCGCGGATAACGGAACTGCTCGACGATATGGAATTCGGCTCCTTGCACATCGTAGTGCATGAAGGCCAAATCGTACAGATGGAGCGCACGGAGCGCAAACGTTTCGAGAACAGCACAGCAAATTCACGTGGTAGTGGAGAGACCGGAAGCCGGCGGACCGATACCCGTGCAGGGGGACGAGGATAATACAGAAAGACCTTCCATTGGGCATCCAATGGAAGGTCTTTCTTGTGGTATAGGAAATTATGATTTTCTTCTGTTGTGAATAAGTGGCGCGCAGGCGTGTGGCTCAAATGTATGCGGAAAACAGCATACATTGTGCTCACATGCAGACGCGTGGCCCGAATGTATGCGGAAAACAGCATACATTGTGCTCACATGCAGACGCGTGGCCCGAATGTATGCGGAAAACAGTATACATGTCGGTTTCCCTGTAGGTTCCTCTCAGCATGGCTGCTGGAACTAATCGCTGGACTTCCTGCACAACTCCTCCCACTCCTCAAAAGACAGCTTGCTTGTGATCGTCTTCAACCCCTGAGGGACTTCGATATGACACATCAGCTCCAGAGAGTTGCCGTCCGGATCATTGAAGTAAACCGAGGCATTGCCTTGATGGGGGCGGATAAAAGGCTCAACCGTGCTTCTGCTGCCGAAAGGAACCGGGTCAATCTGTAGGGAACGCAGCCAGGCGAGCGATTGCTTCAGGTCCTCATAAGTGACTTCGAAGGCAATATGCCTCAGGGAAGGGTGATAAGGGGTCTGAACCTCCGGCCCTTCCCATAATCCGATCCAGCTCCGCCCCTCTGTAATCCAGAAGAACGCGGTGTCCTCATCACGCCAGGCGAATTTCAGTCCCAGCCTTTTATAGAATTCAATAGATGCTTCCAGATTAGAAACGGGTAAATGGGCTTCGTATAATCCTTTAATCATAATTAGTAAGGTACTCCTTGTTCATTGATTAATGTGCTTACTGTCAGTAACGTGGATTGCGCCGTGATCCGCTTAGCCCTTCTACGAGCAGAATAATAGCGGTAATTGCATGCATCACCCAGCCGACAAAAGGAATCAAGGCAACCACCGAGGTGACCACGCCCACTGCATTCCCGATAATCGGACCGCGCTCTCTCAGCAGAATGATTATGGCTACAGCATGCAGCAGAAAAGCGATTCCTAGCGGCGCCCAGGCATTTGCCACCACAAAGCTTCCCCCGATAATCGGCAGCGCCAGAAAAGCCTCATAAGCGAAAGTTCCCCATTTAAACAGTTTCCCTGTAGGAGACATAATTACTTCACCAACCTTCCAAAATAGTAGTGTTGCTTGTCTATCCACAGTTTACCCAAGGACACGGGGTAAGAATAACCTGCCCGTCTGCAGAGTGCAAGAGCTGTGTTTTGAGTTATTGTACGCCGGAGGAGGCGGGGCGTTTCAATTTTGAACAAATACATATATATTGGTATCAGTATAGCAGGCGGGTTATGCATGCAGATTGCAGTAAATAGGAGGAGTAGCATGACAAATTCAGCACAGCCGGAGATCCGGCAGGAGTTGCCCTCAGTAGAGGATTATATCGCACTGCGGCAGGAATCCGGGCTTAGTCCGATGAGCATAGAGGGGGCGGCAGCCGGACTGCCTAATTCTGCTTTTGCAGTTACTGTGTATGCGGGCGAGCTGCTGGTGGGAATGGGCAGGGTTATTGGGGACGGGGGATGTTTTTTTCAAGTGACGGATATAGCAGTGAAGCCTTCCTTCCAGGGACGGGGTCTCGGAAAAATCATCATGGGGGAAATCCGCGCATTCCTGGACAGTGTGCCGGAGAAGGCATATATCAGTCTCATTGCTGACGGGGAAGCGGCCAAGCTGTATGCCAAATACGGGTTCGCGCCGGTAATGCCTGCTTCACAGGGAATGTTCCTGCGGCGATAAATCGTGTGAATTCGTGTAATGCTAATGGATAGCAGATTAGGAAAGTGAGGCAGCGGGAGAATGGATATTGTAGTGTTTGGAGCATCGGGCAGGGTTGGAAGTGCCATCGTACAGGAAGCGTTAAAAAGAAAACATGAGGTCACGGCTGCGGTACGCAGACCTGAAGCCTTCAGCCTTCAGCATGAGCGGCTGCAGGTGACGGCTGCTGATCTGCTGGACCCGGCCTCGGTAACGGCAGCCGTGCGCGGACATGAGGAGGTAATCAGTGCTTTCGGTCCGGCGGCAGGGCATGAGAATGATCTGCTGCGGGTAGCGGATTCACTGCTGGAGGGGCTGCGGGCGGCTGGGCTTGAGCGTCTGATCATTGTCGGCGGAGCAGGCAGCCTCAAGACGGAATCGGGAGAATGGCTGATGGACACCGCCGGATTCCCGGAGGACTACCGCGCGCTGGCTTCGGCTCATGCTAATGCCTATGAGATCTATAGGGGGTCGGAGCTGGACTATACGTATCTTAGTCCGCCTGCCGCTCTGGTAGACGGGCGCCGTACCGGCCAATTCCGCATCGGCCTCGACCGGCTGATTGTAGACGAAGACGGCCGGAGCAGCATCAGCATCCAGGATTTTGCCGTGGCGGTCATCGATGAGCTGGAGGAAGGCAATTTCAGCAGAGCCAGGTTTACTGTAGGGTATTGATGGGGGGTACGCGGAGGCGGAAGGTGAAAAGGCAGAGGTAGAGTCGGCGGCGGGTTTAATCGCACTCTGTACAACTAAAACGCCTGATTTTCCACCGATTATCCGTTTAGTTGTAGTCTGTACATTTAAAAATGCCGCTGTGCCGGGATTCTCTCCAATTGGGCAGATCAGATTTAGTTGTACAAACTACAGTTAGAAGAGGCCAGCCTTGATTTTGAGTGTTTTTAGGTGTATGGAATGCAACTATGGATCCAATTATGCTTATCTGATCCTCAAGACTAAGCAGTTGGGATCATAACCTATCTAACATAGAAGTCCTCTTCGTAGCGGGAGGGCTTTTTGCTGTTCTGGGGGCTTGTTGCTCGTTGGCTGCCATGAGCTACCTGGGTTATTTGCTTGCTGAAACGGGACTTAGTACAATCGAAGCAACTATGAAGGAGGTCTGGACCAATGGATGTGGTGACAGCGGAGGAGATGCGGGCATTCGACCGCGACACGATCGAGCGGCTGGGCATCCCGGCCATCGCCCTGATGGAAAATGCCGGACGGGCCATTGCCGAGGAGGTCATCGCCCTATGCCGCCGCCGGGCAAGTGAAGCTGGTGTGCCTGGTGGCAGGGTGTGGGGGGCTGGAGCGGGAGCGGCTGGAGGTGGAGCGAAGCGGGATGGAGCGGGAACGACAGGTGGCGGAATGATGCGGAACGGAGCGGAAGCAGCTGGTGACGTAGCGGGCGCCTTAAGCGGGCGCGGGGCGCCTGGCTTCGGCGCTGACGCTGCGGGCTTCTCCGTCAGCGGAGATGCAGCGCTGACGCTTGCCGGTGCCGGAGGAGAGCATTGGCTCGTCCTCGCCGGCAAGGGCAACAACGGCGGCGATGGCCTCGCCGCCGCCAGGCACCTGCGTGAGGCCGGCATCGCCGTCACGCTGGTGTACGCGGCCGCGCCGGAGTCGCTGGCCGGCGAAGCCGCGCTGCAGCGTGATGCCGCTGCAGCTATGGGCATTCCTGCCGTAGTCTACGGCAAGGACGCCCTGGACCTTGCCTCATGCAGCGGCATCGTAGATGCGCTGCTCGGCACAGGCAGCGCGGGAGCCCCGCGCGGTGCCTATGCGGAGCTGATTGCCGCTGCGAACGCCAGCGGCAGAGCCATTGTGTCCGCGGACATCCCCAGCGGGCTGGATGCGGACACGGGGGAGACGCATGAGCCCTGCATTCATGCGTCAGTGACCGTCTGCCTCGCGTTCCTGAAGCGGGGGCTGCTGCAATATCCCGGCGCGCAGGCCGCCGGGCGGGTCGTGGTCCGCTCCATCGGCATACCCGCTGCCCTTGCCCGGGAGGGCGGCGTCCAGGTCAGCCTCCTGACGCCGGAAGTACTGACGGCGCGCCTGAAGGTTGACCTGGCGCGCCGCCGTTCGCCCGAGGGCCACAAGGGCACCTACGGGCATGTCCTGCTTGCAGCAGGAAGCCTGCGCATGAGCGGCGCAGGCCTGTTGTCTGCCCGCGCTGCACTGCGCGCAGGCTGCGGGCTGGTAACCTGGGCGCTGCCGGAGAAGCTGCTGCCCAATGTGATCGGTTCTGTACCGGAGCTGATGCTGGCCCCGGTCACCGGAGGTGACGGGGAGTGGAATGCGGGTACGGCCGCTGAAGTGCTGCGGCTGAGTACCAGCCGCGATTGTACAGCCATCGGCCCCGGCCTGGGCCGGTTCGAAGGAGACACGGAGTGGCTCCGCAGACTATGGGAGGAGACGGAGGGTCCTATGGTTATTGATGCGGATGCGCTGAATATACTGGCGGATACCGATTACCGGAGCTGGAGCCGCCGCCATCCGGTTATTCTGACCCCTCATCCGGGGGAGATGGCCCGTCTGGCGGGGATATCTACAGCGGAGGTGCAGCGGGACCGGATCGGATTGGCATTGTCTTACGCAGTTCAGCATGGGGTAATCCTTGTGCTAAAAGGAGCCCATACCGTAATAGCAACGCCCGAAGGGCAGGCCTATATCAATATCACCGGGCATCCCGGTATGGGTACCGGCGGTGCGGGCGATGTGCTGACAGGCATCATCTCCGGTCTGCAGGCCCAGGGCCTGGAGGCGGATCAGGCCGCCGCGTTCGGAGTCTATCTACACGGGCTGGCTGGAGAACGTGCTGCCCGGAAGCGGGACCATCCTGCTGCCCTGATCGCCGGGGATATTATCGAGGCGCTGTAAATGTAAGCACCGGGTTTGATGTCTCCAACCAACAGCGCCAGCCCTCCATTTCATTAACAAGTTCAAGCTCTTGCTCGCTCTGGCGCACGGGCTGCTTGGAGTTCAAAGTCTATGTTAGTCTGCTGTCTGCTTTAGCGGATAACAGGTGGATTTTGTCCACCTGCTGATGAGCGGATGAGCTCTGGCGGGACGTTAGTTGGATAAACGGCACTTAATTTAGCACATTTCACCCCAGGCGACAAAACTAACTTTATTAGTTGGAGCTTTTCCACTTGCCTGCCTGTAAACGGCAGAAACGGATGAAATAAGACACATTTCTCCAATTGTTTGCTTCGGGCATCCTATTGAGCGCGATGCACCGGACGATAAGAGTTAACGCAATGTGCCAGCGCGAGGTCATCGGGCCCAATGTAATCGAAAAACCGACCACATTGGGCGTGACGGAGACGTGTGGTCCAAATATAGTCGAAAAACCGACCACATTGGGCGTGACGGAGGCGTGTGGTCCCAATGTATGCGGAAAACCGAACACAATGTGCCGTGAGAAGGGTTTGCGGTTTCCGGATACTGATCCCATCCAGCCCGGTATCCAGCCTTACCCGCCATCCCGGCCCTCCCCAATGCTCCGCCCTGCCTGAACCCGCCAGGTCAGAACAAGACCAGACAGATCAGCGGAATGAACAGAGCGAAGAAGGGAAGCAGGATCGGGAAGCGTTCGCCCGCGATCTGGGCGATGCGGAATAGCAGCAGGATTGCGAGGCCGGTAAGGCCGGAGACAAGGGAGTCGCCGCCCTGCTCCGCAGCGAGCCACAGGCCGGCGCCATAGCCGGCAATGGCGTACAGGGCCAGCGCCGGGCTGAGCGAGGTGGAGCGGAACATGCGCAGGAGCGCATCGGCCAGGATGGCAGCCGGCAGGCCGTAAGCGTAGATGGCATAAGGCACCGATACCGGCCAGCCGGACGGAATTCCGTTCTCATAGCCATGGATCAGCATGAACAGGGAGATCAGGATGAAGGTCAATCCGGCGGCCGACAGCTTGGTCAGAGCGTACATGCCCGCATTCAGGCGGACAGAAGGCAGGTTGAAATCCTTGTGTTGATTCATCGCTATACATCCTCTCGGGTTGGGAATAAACAAGGCCGGCGTGACCGGCTGAAGCCTGGACATGGATCAGCTGGTAACGGTCCTGGTGCTGAGGGGGAAAAGCAACAGGCTGCACATGGGAGACCGTCTTTTCAAAATATAAGAAACTTATAGGTTTCACACGATAACTTATCCTTCTATTTCTCGCTGAAACGGTACCGTCCTTTCAAAGGACGGCAAAGCTGTTTCCACTTGCCATAATAAGGATACATGGGGTTCATCGGCGGTTACTCCTCCTTGCCTGCTCAGCTCTTCCGTATATGGGTATGCATGCGCCCAGAAAAGCGTGCGGCGTGAAGTGGAGTCATAAACATAGAAATGGGGAGAATGCATGATATATAGAGCAATGATAGGGGACGATTACGAGGCGGCTTACCGGTTGTGGGAGAATACGGACGGAATGGGCCTCAGTGAAGCCGACTCACGTGAGCATATTATCCGTTATCTGGAGCGGAATCCGGGGATCAGCCAGGTATGCGTGAAGGAGGACGGTACCCTTATGGGCACAGCGATGTGCGGGCATGACGGACGCAGAGGCTATATGTATCATGTGGCTGTTGACAGCAGCAGCCGGGGAAGCGGTGCAGGCCGTGAGCTGGTGAGGCGTTGCCTCGCGGAACTGCGGGAAGCAGGCATCACTAAATGCCATCTCATGGTGATCGAAGATAATGCCCTTGGCCGCAGCTTCTGGACCGGTATCGGCTGGCAAGAGCGGGACGGGCTGTTGCTTTTCTCAAAATAAGAATGTATAGGTTTCACGTTATAAATTATCCTTCTACTTCCCTCACAATTCATGTAATAGTGTAGCTTTGGTGCGGACGCAGTATAATATATAGGTGCTGTACAATGAGCGGATGGACATCATTACATCATTCGCTGTACATGGCCGAATTCAGATAGCGGGAGACCAGAACTATGAGATTTAAAGATGTATTCTCAATTATAGGTCCGGCCATGGTCGGGCCTTCCAGTTCTCATACAGCGGGAGCCGCGCGGATCGGGCGGGCCGCAAGGCAGGTGCTTGGTGAGCTGCCGCGAGAGGCCGAGGTTACGTTCTTCGGTTCTTTTGCCGCGACTTATCAGGGACACGGGACAGACCGGGCGATCGCCGGAGGTCTGCTTGACTTCGCCACGGACGACCACCGGCTGCCGGATTCCATTGAGCTTGCGGCCAAAGCCGGGATGAGCATCTCCTTCGGTCAGGGAACGGGGCTGTTTCCCCATCCCAATACGGTCCGTCTGCGCCTTACAGGCAGGGAGAGCGGGACGGAGATGACCCTTACCGGCACATCCATCGGCGGCGGCAATATTGAGATTGTAGATATTGACGGCTTCAGCGTGAAGCTGACCGGCATGTACCCGACGGTGCTGATTCAGCATATGGATTATCTGGGTGTGCTGGCCAGTGTTACGGATGTCATGCGGGAGGGCCAGTTCAATATCGGACATATGTCACTCGACCGGAAGAACCGCAGCGGGGCGGCCTTGACGGTGCTGGAGCTGGATGAGCCAGCCACGGCGGAGCTGCTGGAGAAGCTGCGGGCGCTTCCGGCAGTGAACAGCGTCAAGGTAGTCGATTTGAACGGCAATACACAAGAACAGACACAGAAGGGGAAGGACATCACAACATGAATTTTCAAACACTCAGCCAGCTTGCTGTACTATGCGGGGAGCGGGAGCTTGGAATCGGTGCTCTGATGCTTGAGGAGCAGAGTGCCGAATCCGGCCGTTCCCAGGAGCAGGAATTCGCCACCATGCGTGAGTATTACGGGGTAATGAAGGAAGCGGTGCAGCGCGGCATGACCGAAGATACCACCTCACGCAGCGGCTTGACAGGCCTGGATGCCCAGCGGGTGGCCGCCTATAATGCAGCGGATGAGCCTTGTCTCGGGGGACCGGCAGGCCAGGCGATGGCGTATGCCCTTGCCGTCTCTGAAGTGAACGCTTCTATGGGCCGGATTATTGCCACACCGACTGCCGGCTCCTGCGGAATTATCCCCGGTGTGTTCCTGAGCTGTCAGGAGCGCTTCGGCTGGGACGATGATTATATGGTCTCCGGTTTGTTCGCGGCTGGAGCGATAGGGTATGTTATTGCTAATAATTCTTTTGTATCGGGTGCGGAAGGCGGCTGTCAGGCCGAGGTGGGCTCAGCGATCGGTATGGCGGCCGGAGCCTTGACCGAGATGCGCGGCGGGACTCCGGCACAGGCTGTACATGCGGTAGGGCTCGCGCTCAAAAATACACTGGGGCTGATCTGTGATCCGGTAGGCGGACTTGTGGAGATTCCATGCATTGTCCGCAACGGCTTCGGTGCCGTTACGGCGCTTGCGGCGGCGGATATGGCCCTGGCCGGCGTCCGCAGCGTGATTCCGTCCGATGAAGTGATTAAGGTCATGCTGGAGGTTGGCTCTGCGATGCCCGAGAAGCACCGGGAGACGGCCGGGGGCGGGCTGGCCCAGACCCCGACCGGCCGCCGGATTATGAAGGATCTGCGGAACCCGAAATAACCGCCCGGTCGCAGGCGCTCCGCAGTCTGCCGTTCATCAGAGCATACGGAAGCGTTCCAGGTGCTCCCATAAGCCCTCCTGCCTGAGAATCTCCACCTGCTTCGGGCCCATGAGGTCGAAGTGGGGGAACGGCTGGCGGTTATGAATATACCGCGCCGGGAGACCGTGCTTCCTGCACCACTCTCGCAGGCGGGGCAGATCGCTGCAGCCCACCTTGGTGACTGTTGTGATCTCAGGGTAACGTTTATCGATCCAGTAATGGGTCAGGAACGCAATCTCCCCTGCGGAGACGGCCTGTTTCCAGCGGGTTAATTCCGCCCGGTTGATTCCAAAAGCCATGGCTGTTCATCCTTATCTGTAAGAGTAAGTAGACTATATATTACGCGAATATTAGCGGAAGGAGAGTGTATTATGAACGGACAAGTAAGAGCAGATATCCGCCCCGGCATTCAGGTAGACATCGTGCTGAAGCAGGATCAGGCAACCGGCAAGCTCACGCACGGCACAGTGAAAGACATCCTGACCAACTCGCCCCGCCATCCGCACGGGATCAAGGTGCGGCTCTCGGACGGCCAGGTTGGACGGGTCAAGAACATTACCGGCTCATGAATTGCTCCACCAACTGGTCGGCCTTCGTCTGATTGCATAGATTGCAGGCACAGACGCAGTTATCCGGCGTAGTATGCCCGCCCTTGGCGCGGGGGAGTAGATGATCGATGGTATCCCCGTATTGACCGCAGAAATAACAGGTATAGTTGTCTCTCGTCAAAATATAGGCGCGGAAGTCCTTGTTGCTGTATAAGCGGCGGATCGTCCGCCGGTTCACGACGATGGCCGCATGCTCCTTGACCAGCGTCACGGCAAGCTCAAGGTCGATCTCCTGATGCCAGCGGCGGCCCTTATCGCTGTGCCCGCGCATGAGAATCATGCCCTTGGCCGAAGGAATCAGGGCAGAGGCATCCTGCGGATCGGGCTTCGGCCCGCGCTGCTGCGGAAGGCTGCGCCCGGTCTCGGCGGCATGCCGGGGACGCGCCTTGCCCTTAAGGCCTGGCGCTCCCGCGCTGCCTCTGGCGTCCCGGGCACGTTCCGGCCGGGAGGCTGGACGGGGCTGGGCCATGGGCGGCTTTGCCTTCTCGGGTGCAGCTGCCCCGGAGATAGAGACCTGCCCCTTGTCCCGCTTGAGGGGGCCGGCCGGTCCGGCCTGGCGCTCCGGCAGGGCAGGCGCTATGCTTGAATGCACTGGCGGCAAGGAAGCTTCGGCCTCGCGGAGCTTGCGGCATTCCCGGCACGCTCCGCGCCGGGACATGCCTTTGGCGCGCTTGCCTGTGCGCCTGCGGAATTCAGCGAGCGGCTTAAGCTGATGGCAGTACGCGCATTTTTTGGATGGTGGTAGAGTTGTGGTCTCAGTCATAAGTGTACTTGGCAGAAGCAGCCCTTAAGCCGCAACCGTCCAATCCCTTCTGTATTGTGAATGATAAGTACATATACTTGCATGCATCCATTGATGTCAGTAGTTGTCCTAATTGATACTAGTATAGCGTAAACCGCAGACATTCACACAGCAGGCACATCATGCAAATTTTCCGGAGTGTGATTTCTTTCCCGGCAATCTTGAGGAGAAATCTGTAAAATCTCAATAAAGCATAGGCGCTAACCAGAAATAGCCCTAATCCGTAGCCGGAAAATAGGTGCCTGAAATGAGGAATGAGGATGAACGCTGCTAAAAAAATGCCAGGTGCTGTTAGGGTGCTGTTGGTACTTCAAGGTTTTTTGAGCTTGGGGGCCATCGCAGGCGGGCTGGCGCTGCTAACTGATCCCAGCGGGGAAATGCTCGGTATGCCGGTCTCGGCAATGGTACGAATGCCCTTTCACAGCTTTGCGGTCCCTGGGCTGATGCTCCTGTTCGTATTCGGCGTGCTCCCGCTGCTCGTGCTGTACGGCCTCTGGAAGCAGCCGCAGTGGGCTTGGAGTTACGCCTTGACACCATTCAAGGAACGGCATGCGGCCTGGAGCTTTTCGCTCTATATCGGCTTCGGCCAGATTATCTGGATTATGGCGCAGACCTACATGTGGAACATGGTCAGCTTGATTCATGTGTTCTATATGTCGCTGGGAATGCTGATTCAGATCGTGACGCTGCTGCCTGAGGTCCAAAGATATTTTATGCTGGACGGCCGTGCCGAAAGAAGTTAGAATGTCAGTGAACATAAAAGGGCTTTCATTGAGCTGCGGGAGTGAACCGGAAATGACCACGATATACGATATTGCCAAAAGGACCGGTTACTCACCAACCACAGTGTCCAAGGCGTTCAATAACTATTCCGATGTGCGGGAGAAGACGCGTGAGGAGATTCTGCGTACCGCCCGGGAGATGGGTTATCTTCCCAATGCGCATGCACGTACACTGACGACCAAGAAATCCTGGACCATCGGTGTGCTGTTTGTGGAGAATACGGGGGCGGGAATCCGCCATCCTTTTTTCAGCGCAGTGATTGAGAGCTTCAAGCAGGTTGCCGTAGCCAAGGGCTATGCCCTCATGTTCATCTCGAAGGATGTAGGCGGCAAGCAGAGCGGATATCTGGAGAACTGCCGGATTCGCGGCGTCGACGGGGTGGTAGTGTTCCTCTCTGATTATGATGACCCGTATTTCCGGGAGCTGCTGGAGAGTGATATTCCGACCGTGGTGCTCGATTTCGAGACGGAGCTGTCGCATACAGTCTGCTCGGATAATATGACGGGTGCGCTGCAGGCCGTGGAGTATCTGGCCAGTCTTGGACACCGCCGGATTGCCCATATCTCGGGAGGCGGGAACACCTATCCGGGGCAACAGCGGGAGCTGGGGTACAGAACGGCGATGGAGCAGCAGGGACTTGAGGTGCCGGATGAATATGTGGCTGAGGGAGCCTTCTACGCGCTGGAGAATGGTTATGGTGCAATGAAGCGTCTGCTGGCGTTGCCGCAGCGGCCGACGGCTGTTTTTGCTTCGGGTGACTTGCTGGCCCTGGGTGCGGTAATGGCGGCCAAGGATCAGGGGCTTGCGGTGCCGGAGGATGTCTCTGTGATGGGCTATGACGACATTGAGCTTGCCGGATATGTTACGCCTGCGCTGACCACTGTACGACAGAATACCGAAATGCTGGGGACCCGGGCGGCGGAGCTGCTGCTGGCATCTATGAACGGTCCAGGTACGGCTCAGGAAGCACTTGTGCTGCCTGTGGAGATTATTGTGAGGGATTCCTGCGCACCGCCGCGCATGTGATGAAGGTGCGTACATTCAGGAATACCTTTTTTTTCGGCAAAATCGAAACCGGTTTCGATTTCTTTCGTCCCTGGTTTCGCCTAGCAAAAATAATAAAGGAGTGATAGACATGACAACCGTTCAAACCGTAGTCACCGCCAAAGATACAGGAGATCGCTTGAGTCGCAAGGATGGCATTCAGTTTAGCGCAGAGGGCACAGTAGCAAAAGCAGATATCGTGCTGCACCCGGAGCAGGCGTTCCAGACCATTATTGGTTTTGGCGGCGCATTCACAGAAGCAGCGGCGTATACCTTGTCCCGGATGAGTCCTGCGAAGCGCACAGAGGTCATCCGGCGGTATTTTGACCCGGTAGACGGGCTGAATTACAGTATGGGCCGTGTGCATATCCATAGCTGCGACTTCGCACTCGGCAATTATACGTATGTGGAGGATGGGGATACGGAGCTTAAGACCTTCGATATCTCGCGTGACCATAAGTGGGTTCTGCCGCTGATTAAGGATGCTATGGAGGTCCGGGGCGGACCGTTCACCATGCTGGCCTCCCCGTGGAGCCCGCCCGCCTGGATGAAGACGAACGGGGAGATGAACAACGGCGGCTCGCTGAAGCCGGAGTATGCGCCGATCTGGGCGCGGTATTATACCAAATTCATCGAGGCCTACCGCAAGGAAGGCGTTCCGGTCTGGGCCGTCTCAGTGCAGAATGAGCCGGCAGCGGTGCAGACCTGGGATTCCTGTGTGTACAGTGCTGAGGAAGAGCGTGATTTTGTCAAAAACCATCTCGGCCCCGTGATGCACGAAGCCGGAATGGGCGATGTGAACATCGTGATCTGGGATCATAACCGCGACATTATGGTCGAGCGTGTGACCCCGATTCTGTCAGACCCGGAAGCTGCACAGTATGTCTGGGGGACCGGTATCCACTGGTACGGCGGCGAGGAGTTCGGCAATGTGAAGCAGGTGCATGAGCTTTTCCCGGATAAGCATGTGCTGTTCACCGAGGGCTGTCAGGAGGGCGGCGTGCGTCTGGGAGAATGGTTCACGGGCGAGCGCTACGGCCGCAATATGATCGGCGATCTGAATGCCTGGACCGAAGGCTACCTGGACTGGAATCTGGTGCTGGATGAGACAGGCGGGCCGAACCATGTGGGCAATCTCTGCGATGCTCCGGTGATCGCGGATACGGCTACTGACGAGGTCCACTACAACAGCTCGTATTACTACATCGGGCATTTCAGCAAATTCATCGCTCCGGGTGCGGTGCGGATCGGCCTGGAATCGGCGGCAGAAGGTGTGCTGTCGGCCGCATTCCGTAATCCGGACGCCAGCCTCGCCGTGGTGCTGATGAACGAAGGCGGGGAAGCACGTACACTGACGCTGGGACTGGGCGCTGAGACTGCCGAATGCACGCTGCCTGCGCACTCTATCGCGACACATCTGATTACGCAGGGGTAGGCCTGCACTGCAAGCATTCATTGATATTTTAGGAGGAGTAAATATGAGCCGTTATACTTTTGACTCAGGAAAATTTGTGATCAAGCAGTTCCATGAAGGCAAGCCGTTCGCCAGCTTCCTGCCGGGCCTTGCCGGACTGAAGGGGATACCGATGTGGACATTCTATGTGAACCGCGGCCAAGGGATTAGCAGCTTCGGCGTGCGGGACAAAAACTCGCCGATCATGGAGTTCTCGCCGGCCAATATCTCCTACAAGAATGTAACATCGACCGGCTTCCGCACCTTCATCAAGCTGAAGGGGAACGCAGAGATCTATGAACCGTTCCAGTCGGCCCGCCCGGACCAGGCAGCCCAGCGGATCATGACCATTCTGCCGAACGGACTGACCATTGAGGAATCGCATGCCGGACATGGCCTGAAGACCACAGTCCACTATTTCAACCTTCCGGGGGATGATTATGCCGCGCTGGTCCGTCAGGTGGAGATTCAGAATATCGGCGGAGTTGAACTTGCGCTTGAACTGCTGGACGGTCTGCCGGAGGTGCTTCCGTTCGGAGTGGCGAACGGAGGCTATAAGGAGATGGGGAACCTTCTCCGCAGCTGGATGGATGTGTTCAACCTTGAGCACGGGATTCCGTTCTACAAGCTGCGCTCCGGCACGAATGACGATGCCGAAATCGGCAAGATCGAGAGCGGGCATTTCTATCTCTCCTCCACGGCGGAAGGAGAGCTGCTCCGCCCGCTTGTAGATTATGAAGTGATCTTTGGCGGAAATACGTCACTGACCTATCCTGACCGCTTCGCGGCGCTTCCGCTGGCCGAGCTGCTGGCACAGGCGCAGTATCCGGTCAACAAGGTGCCGTGCGGATTTAGCGGCACTGCCCGGACGCTTGCCCCCGGGGCTTCGCTGAAGCTGAACACCATCATCGGGCATGTAAATGATATTGCCCGGATTAATGAACGGACGGCGGAGCTGTGCCGTGAGGAGTATTTTGCCGCCAAGTCCCTTGAAGCTGCCGCACTGACCGAGGAGTTAACTGCGGATATCGCCACCCGGACGTCCTCGCCGATCTTTGACGCGTATTGCCGCCAGTCCTATCTCGACAATTTCCTGCGCGGGGGATATCCGTTTATCTTTGACAATGGGGAAGAGGGCTTCGTGGTCCATCTCTACTCCCGCAAGCATGGCGATATGGAACGGGATTATAACTTCTTCTCGCTGGCCCCCGAATATTATTCGCAGGGGAACGGGAATTTCCGCGATATGAACCAGAACCGCCGCAACGACGTCTTTTTCCATCCCAAGGTGGGCAGCTTCAATATCAAAATGTTCTATAGCCTGATTCAGGCAGACGGCTACAACCCGCTCAGTGTACAGGGCACCAGCTTCGAGATTCTGCCGGGTGCGGAGGAGCAGCTTAAGGCATGGCTGACCGGGGCGCTTGCAGAGCAGCATGCGGGACTTACTCAGCTCCTGGCCGGACGCTTCACCGCAGGCAGTCTGATTAACTATATTGCCGATCAGCAGATCGTGTTAACCCTAAGTGAGCAGGAATTCCTCAGCGGGGTGCTTGCGTTGTCGCAGCAGAACATTGAAGCCGCCTTCGGCGAGGGGTTCTGGTCGGATCACTGGACGTATAACCTGGACCTGGTGGAAGGCTATCTGGATATTTATCCTGAGCGCCTTGGAGAGCTGCTGTTCGGGGATGAGACGTATGCGTTCTACGACTCTCCGGCCTATGTCCTGCCGCGCAGCGAGAAGTACGTGATCAGCGGCGGCAAGGTGCGGCAGTTCGGAGCTCTGCTGGAGGATGAGGAGAAGCTGCATAAGCTGAAGCGCAAGGCATCCGGTACCGAGTGGCTGCGCACACAAGGCGGGCACGGGGAGATCTACCGGACCAGTCTGTTTGTGAAAATGCTGTCGCTCGCCCTGAACAAATTCGCCACGCTTGATCCATACGGTATGGGTGTGGAGATGGAGGCGAACAAGCCGGGCTGGAACGATGCGATGAACGGACTGCCGGGCCTGATGGGCTCGGGCATGAGCGAGACACTGGAGCTGAAACGGATGCTGGTCTTCATGGTGGAAGCGCTGGAGAACAGTGCCGGGCTTCCTTCCACAGTGGCTCTTCCATCGGAGATTGCGGCGCTGCTCACACAGGTAGGCCAGGCTGTAACGGAAGTGCTGGACGGTTCGCTGGCTGAGTTCCCGTATTGGGACCGTGTGGCCGCAGCGCGTGAGGCATACCGGGCGTCCGTTCGGTTCGGGATCACGGGCGAGACCGGCGAAGTCTCCCTTGAAGTGATCCGCGGAATGCTGGAGCAGTGGCTGCACAAAGTGGATCAGGGGATTGCGCGTGCGGTAGACATGGGCGGCGGACTGGTGCCAACCTATTTCCGTTTCGAGGCTACGCGCTTCCGGCCGGTCACGGATGCTGCCGGCGAGCCGGTCATCAGCGGCTATGGACTGCCGAAGGCAGTCGTAGAAGAATTCGAGGCTTCGGCGCTGCCGTATTTCCTGGAAGGCCCAACCCGCTGGCTGAAGACACTGGAGGATCAGCAGACCGCCAAGGCTATCTACAGCAAGGTGAAGCGGAGCGGGCTGTTCGATCCGGTCACCTCGATGTACCGGACTTCGGTATCACTGGAGGAAGAGGGGCATGAGATCGGACGCATCCGGGCGTTCACCGCAGGCTGGCAGGAGCGGGAATCGAACTTCCTGCACATGTCCTATAAATACTTGCTTGAGCTGCTGAAGGCGGGACTGTATGAAGAATTCTACAGTGAGCTGAGAACGTCGCTGATCCCGTTCCTTGATCCTGAGGTATACGGACGCAGCACGCTGGAGAATTCGTCGTTCATCTCCACCGGCGGCAACCCCGACCCTGCCACACATGGCAGAGGGTTCGTGGCCCGGCTGAGCGGATCCACGGCCGAGTTCCTGAGCATGTGGAGAACGATGATGGCAGGCAGCAGCCTGTTCGCTACCCGGGATGGCGAATTAACGCTGGCGCTGCATCCGGCTCTTCCCGGCTGGCTGTTCGACGAGCAGGGAGAGGTCTCCTTCAAGCTGCTGGGCAGCACGGAAGTGACGTATGTGAATCCGCGTCATGCGGATACCTTCGGCGACAGCAAGGCAGTTATTCAGACGCTGGCACTGACCTTCCGGGACGGTGCGGAGCGCATAATTACCGGTGGCCTGCTGCGCGGCGCAGATGCCGAAGCCTTGCGGCGCGGGGAGATTGCCGCGATCCGTGCGGTGATGGAATAACGGGCATAGAAAGTGGTGGATAGGAGGTCCTTGCGGGGGCCTCCTTTCTGATGTATAAGAAGTCTGGATTGAATGCGAAATACAGAATACAATGGCTGATGTGAAGTTGCTTATAATAATGGGTATACATCTGTTAACAGGAGAGGGGCAGGATGAAGGAATGAGCGAGCTTAAGATCGGACTGATTGAGAAATACTCCATGATTATTCCCGCCGCTGAACGGGAGACGTGGGAGGCTAAAGGCTGGACGGAAGAAAGTTCGTTCAGGGACTTCCACTATGAAGCGGAGGAAGGCGAGGCGATGATGACCGCCAGACCCCGGACGATGACAGAGATGGACAAGGACGCGCTGCTGGGCAGCAGGGCAGTGGGATTCTCTACCCATCTGGGAACCTATGGCATGGGAGGTCCCGGGTTCTTCGGACTGCTGCTGGAGAAGGAAGGCGTTAGACAGTATCTCGTATATGCCGTCTGGGCATCGGGCCAATATATTCTGCTGGACGGCAGAGTGATTGAATGCCACCTGAATTATAACAAGAGCCACCGGCCGTGGATATCCAGCTGGGCAGGGGAGCCTGAGGAAGAGCAATGGGATGAGCTGACGGCAAAAGTAACGGGGAGCGTGGTGTCCGCTGTCTGTCTGACCGATGAGGAGCTGCGGCTTGAGCTGACGCAGGAGGGGGCGCGATCCCAGCTTGTTTTCTACAAATACCATCAGGATCTGCCCCCGCTGGGAAACGGCCAGCCCCGCAAGCCTGCCTTTGAGGACGGCGTGATCGGTGACTATCTTGTTTTGTCGGAGGAGCATGCGGTTCTGCATGTGTAAGAGGCTCGGCTTGGGGAGCCCAGAAGAATACTCCAAGCCGAAATATGAGCCCCTAAATACGAAATATGAGGCCTTTTACCGTATACCTAAAACGCATACAATACTTACATAGAGATGAAAACGCTTCACATAAACAGATAGGTATCCTGGAGGTCCACACGATGGAGAACAAACGAAATACCAAGCAGGACCCGGTCATGGGTCCGCTCATTCCGGCGTCAATCGAAACCGGTTCAGGTCGGAAACATTCACTCTGGAGGAAATTTGTAGCCCAGCGGCATTTGCAGACGATGGCCCTGCTTGGCGTAGCCTGGATGATTGTATTCAACTACATTCCAATCTATGGCCTGATTATTTCCTTCAAGGAGTACAACATCGTCAAATCGATTGCCGAAGCCCCCTGGGTGGGCCTGCAGCATTTCAGGGAATTATTCGACGACGACGAGTTGCCCAATGTTATACGCAATACGCTGGGAATCAGTCTGATCAAGCTGATTATCGGATTCCCGCTGCCGATTATCTTCGCTTTATTTCTTAATGAGGTCCGTTCCCTCCGGTATAAGAAGGCGATTCAGACGATCTCCTATCTGCCGCATTTCCTCTCCTGGGTCGTGCTTGGCGGGATTCTGGCCACCTGGCTGGCCGATGTGGGGATTATCAATAGTATCCTGATGGCGCTGCACCTCATTGACCAGCCGATTACGTATCTGGCCGAGCCAAGCTACTTCTGGACCATTATCATTAGCTCCGACATCTGGAAAGAGCTGGGATGGTCAGCCATTATCTATCTGGCGGCGATCGCCGGTGTCTCTCCGGAGATGTATGAGGCGGCGACGATTGACGGAGCCGGGCGGTTCCAGAAAATGTGGTTCGTTACGCTGCCGTCCGTCCGGGGCACGATCAGCATTCTGTTCATTCTCGCGGTCAGCGGAGTGCTGAGCTCCAACTTCGACCAGATTCTGGTGCTGCGCAACTCGCTGAATGAAAGTGCTTCTAACGTCATTGACTATTATATTTATCAGACAGGTATTGTCTCTAACCGCTTCTCCTACTCTGCGGCGGTCACTCTGGTTAAGGCGGTCATTGCACTGATTCTGCTGCTGATTGCTAACCAGGTATCCAAAAAAATCAACGACACGTCGCTGTTCTAGAACAAGGAGGATCTATCTATGTTTGCACTCAAACGCAGAACCAAAGGCGAAGTCATCTTCGACATCATCAATAATCTGGTCATGCTCTGCGTCTGCTTCCTGACGCTCTATCCGATCTGGTATGTGCTGGTCAACGCCTTCAATGACGGCAATGACGCCATGCTGGGCGGAATCTACTGGTGGCCGCGCATCATCACACTGAAGAACTTCGAGGCGGTCTTCGCAAGTCCGGGCATTATGCTGGCGATGGCCATTACCGTAGCCAAGACAGTAGTCGGTGTTGCCGTGCATGTATTCTTCACAGCAATGGTCGCGTATGCTCTATCCCGCAGGGATCTGGTGGGCGGCAAAATCTACATTCTGATCGGTACGGTCACCCTGTTCTTCAACGGCGGGCTAATCCCGACCTTCCTGCTGAACCGCGACCTGCATCTGCTGGATAACTTCCTGGTCTATATCATCCCGGTGATGTTCAGCTTCTTCGACCTCATTATCTTCATGACCTTCTTCCGGGAAATTCCGGATGGTCTGGATGAAGCGGCGCGGATTGACGGGGCCAACGACTGGTCGATTCTGCTGCGGATTGTGCTGCCGGTCTCCATGCCGGTCATTGCCACCATCGCCCTGTTCCACGGAGTCTACCAGTGGAATGATTATTTTACAGGCATTATCTACATCAACAACGTGGATCTTCAGCCGATTCAGACCTATCTGTTCCGGGTCGTGGCCCAATCCAGCTCCAATACCATGATGACCGCTGTCCAGGGCAGCGCGGCCACAAGAACGGTCACCTCACAGTCGATCAAGCTGGCCACCATGGTCGTGACCACACTGCCAATCGTATTCGTCTATCCGTTCCTGCAGCGTTATTTCGTCAAAGGTATGATGATTGGTTCGATTAAGGGCTAAGTATCTGCAAGCCACAGGTAACTCCTCCAACGCCCGGGTGTCTGAAGGGCTACGGGGTTGAGCTTATAAATATTATGATCTAGAAAAGGGGTAAACAAATGGGCATGAAACATAAGCCGAAGAAAACGGTCCTGCTGATGTTGGGACTCATGCTGGCCTTATCTGCAACGGGCTGTGGTAACAGCAATAATGCTTCATCCGGAAACAAGGCGAATGACAAGCCGGCGAACACGGAGGCTACGGCGGCACCTGCAACAGACGCTGCAACTCCGGCACCTGCGGCTTCGGCCGATGAACCGGGCTGGAAGAGCGATACTTCACCGATTACCTTTGACTGGTATCTGAACTTTGCCTGGTTCCCGAATAAATGGGGTGTAGACCCTACTTCCCAATATGTGACCAAGAAGACCGGCGTTAACCTTAACTTCATCGTGCCTGCAGGCAATGAGAACGAGAAGCTGAACACGCTGATTGCTTCCGGCAAGCTGCCGGATTTCATTACCCTTGGGTTCTGGGAAGATGCGATCAAAAAAATGATTGAAGGCGATCTGGTTCTTCCGCTGAACAAGCTGGCCGATGAATATGACCCGTACTTCTACAAAGTATCGGATAAGGATAAGCTCGGCTGGTACACTCAGCCGGACGGCAATGTCTACGGGTATCCGAACTCCTCGTCCTCCCCGGCTGATTATAAGCAATATGGCGACGCCTATGTATCCAACCAGACCTTTGCGGTTCGCAAGGATATCTATGAAGCGATCGGCAGCCCGGATATGCGTACTCCTGAAGGTTTCCTCGCCGCGCTGAAGGCTGCGAAGGAGAAATTCCCTGAGGTGAACGGCCAGCCGCTGATCCCGCTGGGGCTGCATGAGTTTAAAGAGACCGGCAACGACTCGCTGGAAGGCTACATTCAGAACTTCCTGAACATTCCTTGGGAAAAGGACGGCAAGGTCTATGACCGTGAGACGGATCCGGAGTATGTCCGCTGGATGAAAACGCTCCGCCAGGCCAACCAGGACGGGCTCTTGGCCAAGGATATCTTCATTGACAAGCGTGCGCAGATGGAAGAGAAGATCGTACAAGGGCGCTACTTCGCCATGCTGTATCAGCGCACAGACTTCGCTTCCCAGCTCGGTACGATTTTCCAGAAGAACCCTGAGCAGGTGTACATTGCAGTTGACGGACCGGCCAACACCAAGATGGACCCTCCGGCCCTGGACGGCCCCGGAATCTCAGGCTGGACGGTGACCCTGATCTCCAAGAACGTGAAGGATAAAGCGCGTGCGATTAAATTCCTCAGCTATCTGAACAGTGAAGAAGGCCAAAAGGATCTTTTCCTGGGTGAAAAAGGGGTCAGCTATGATACAATTGACGGCAAGGACCAATTCCTGCCTGAAGCGCTGAAGCTGATGAACAGTGACCGCGGAGCCTTTGATAAGCAATACGGTTCATCCTTCACCTTCTGGATGATGCAGAACACCAATATTACCGAACAATGGAAGCCGGAATCTGTGGAGCCTTACAAGCAACTGGAAGACTGGACAAAGGGCAAATCCGTCAATACCTCTGAATTCCAATTGATTGACCCTACCGGCAACTCGCCGGAAGGCATTATCGCTACCAAACTGAAGGAACTGCGCGGTAAAACACTGCCGAAACTGCTGATGGCGGATTCCGATGCAGACTTCGATAAGATCTGGAGCGATTATCTCGCCAAGAAAGAAAAGGACGGCCAGGCGACCTTCGATGCCTACCGCCAGACGAAATATGAAGAGAACAAAAAGAAACTCGGAATGTAAGTTTTTAAATATAAGACCCATTGGCCCGCAGACTGCGGGCTTTTGGGCTATTTTCAAGAGGTGAGCATGCGCGAACGAACAGGGGCATTATGGAATTCCTTCCGCTATTGGTGGGGGCGGAGGTCACTGCAGAGCCGGCTGATTGCTGCATATATCTTCATTATTCTGGGACCCAGCCTGCTGGTGTCCCTCTATTCGTACAGAGCGATCAATAATACTTATAAGCGTGATTCTATTGAGAAGAACAGCTATCTCCTCCAGATGGAGAAGCTGTATGTGCTCAACCAGATTGAAGCGATGGAACGGGTCGCCCAGATGGCTTCCTCGGATAAAGGGGTGGAGAGCTATCTGGTCAGCGAGGATGAGCCTTCGCTTGGAGAACTGATCGATTTCAATACAACTACCTTTGTGAGCTTGAGCCAGATGCAATTCAATAATCCGAATATTGAGCATCTGCGGCTGTTCTCCAGCAATAAGAATGTGCATGAGCTGTGGCCGGTTATTTTCAGTGAGGACCGGGTATCGATGGAACCGTGGTTTCAAAAAGCGCTGCAGATGGAGGGACAGCATTACTGGTCCTTTCAGAAGCGGGATCCCGACCTCATGAAGCGCTACGCAGGGGAGGTGGAGGCTGGTCCGGCCAAGGTGTCGCTGCTTAAAGAGAAAAGCATTCCTGCCGGGCATCATGTCGGGATGGTGCAGGTCGATATGCAGCTGAGCAAGTTCGCACCTAAGGCATTCACCTCTGTGCAGGACAATGAATCGCAGATGATGATCGCAGATGAGGAGCTGAACCTGTTCACCCGGACGGACCACTCCTTCTTGGAGGAGAATCCGGGACTCTCTGCGGCCGTTAAAGAACGGCTGGATGTCTACCGTAAGATGGGCGGATGGGAGATGGATTACGAGGAGAACGGGAATTCATTCCTGCTGATTCAAGCGCCGCTGGAGCAGATTAATGCTTCCCTGGTCACGGTGGTCTCCATGAAGGGATTAATGAAGGATATTTCGCGTACCCGCAACCTGATTATTGGGGCGAATATCGTTTTTATTTTCCTGGTAACGGTCATTGCCTATATCATGAACGCATTTATTCTGAAGAATCTCCGCCGCCTGACCGAGACGATGAAGAAGGTCCGCAGAGGTGAGCCTTACGGCAGCATCCGGGTCAACGGCGGCGGTGAGGTCGGGGAGCTGGCCCATCATTTCTCGAAGCTGCTGAATACGATCAATACGCTGGTGGCCCAGGCGGTCCATAAGCAGGCGCTCTCCAAGGAAGCGGAGCTGCGCACCCTGCATAATCAGATCGATGCCCACTTTCTCTATAATACGCTGGAGAATATCAAGATGCTGGCCGAAATCGAGAACCAACGGACCATCTCGGATGCATTGACCCGGCTGGGCGGCATGATGCGTTATAATTTCAAGTGGAGCGGAGAATACGTCAAGCTGAGGGACGAGATCCGCCATATTGAGAATTATGTGGAGGTTATGAACATCAGGTTCGAGCATACCATCCGGTTAGAGCTGGATATTGACAGCGCTTATCTGGAAGTGGAGGTGCTTAAAATGTCGCTGCAGCCGATTGTCGAGAACAGTGTGAAGCATGCCTGGAATGCGGACGGAGTCGAGCTTAAGGACCGCGTGGTGCGGATTGATCTGACGGAGGTCGGGACGGAGATTCTAATTGTCGTGCGCGACAATGGTCTGGGACTGACGCCGGAGCGGCTGCTGGCGCTGCATGAGGCGATCTATGCGAAAGAGGAGCCTGGAGCGGACGCTTCCGGGATCAGCAGCGGAGGATATAAGGCGGGCGGCGTCGGACTGCGCAATGTGCACCAGCGGCTGCAGCTATTCTACGGTGAAGCCTACGGGCTGGAGGTACAGAGCGAAGCGGGAAAATGGACGGCCGTGTACATGTCACTGCCCAAAGTTCTATTGACGGGGGATAACAGCTATGACTAATCTGCTGATTGTGGATGATGAAAAAATGATCCGTTTAGGCCTGAAGGCGATGATTGAACGGGAATATCCGGCTGTCTACAGCATATCGATGGCGGGCAACGGCGCGGAAGCACTGGAGCTGTACAAACAGGAGCGGCAGGATGTGATTATCACCGATATCCGGATGCCGATCATGGACGGAATTACACTGCTGGCGCGGCTGTCTGCGGAAGCAGCGGCGGATGGGGCTCCGGCTGTCATTATACTCAGCGGCCATGATGATTTCGAATATGCCAAAAGCGCGATCCGCTACCGCGTCAAGGATTATCTGCTGAAGCCGATCCGCCGTGAGGAGCTGTTCGAGATTCTGGAGCGGATAGCCAAGGAAGGGGAAGAGCGGGAATTCAGCAGCCACAAGCAGCTGCAGGAAGCAGAGGGCTACCGCCGCGAGCTGCGGGCGGCCCGTCTGCGCAGCCTCCTGATGCAGCAGGAGGGCGAGGTATCGTCTGCGCAGCATGAGGAGCTTGCGGGGCTTGAAGTGCCTTTTACAGTAGGAGTGCTGAACTATTATCACAGTGACGGTACACGGATGAAGCCTGCAGAAGTGCAGGGGCTGCTGGAGCAGCTGGGCGGACCGCTAGAGCACAAATTCAAGGAGATTCTGACGGACGGAGACGGGAAGCTGGTGCTGGTCGGTGGCGGGGAGAGCTTCCTGGAGCTGGCCAAGAGGGCCGAGTCCAAGGAGCTTACGCGGCTGCTGCTCGGAATCAGCAGGGAGAGCCGCAGCGCCGGGCAGTTCCGCGCCTGTTATCTGGAGGCTTGCCGGGCGCTGCAATATACCTTCCTGTCGCCGCAGGCCAGCTTCGTGGACTATACGGATATTCAGGCTGGACGGCTGAGCTTCCCGCTCCCGGAGGAAGAGCTGCGGAAGCTGCTTAATATGCTGGGAACCGGGCGGGAGAAGGAAATCAAGGCGCTGCTTGGCGTTATTTTTCAGACGGAGCATCTGCTGAGGCTGGATCTGAGCTACCTGGAGAATGTAGGACGGAGTATGAATGAACGCGTACTGGATGAGGTGTTCCGTACGCATGGCGAAGCTTCGGTGGAGGTGCTGAAGCTCTACCGCCAAGTGGGCAACCTGCATAATTTCCGCCATTTCCACGACTATTACCGTGCGCTGGAGCATCTGCTCCTGAGCGTTAACGATTATATTATAGGCATCAAATCCGCTCATACCGAGCATGCCGATATGGAGGAAGCGCTGGCGTATATCGAAGCGAATTATGCGCGTCCGCTGAACATGGCGATGGTCAGTAATTATGTGTCCCTGAACTATTCTTATTTCAGTGAGGCCTTCAAGGCCTATACCGGGGAGAGCTTCGTGCTGTATCTCAAAAAAGTCCGCATCCGTCACGCCAAAGAGCTGCTGGCCGATAACCGGGTCAAGCTGGCCTCCGTCTCCGAGTCCGTCGGCTTCGAGAACAGCAAGCAGTTCGCACGGGTATTCAAGGAGCTGGAGGGTATCTCTCCCGGGGAATACCGGGCGAAGCTGCTGATGGGGCGTTATCCCGGCCAGGCTGAGGATAAGGAGTCTTAGGATTAGAGCAGCTGCAGGAATGATAATGAGCGGGAGTTAAGGGCCGGGTGGCAAGACTTGAGGTTCAAATATAAGAATTCATATGTTTCACATGAGGAATTATCCTTCTATTTCTCGCTGAAACGATACCGTCCTTAAAAGGACGGCAAAGTCGTTTCCACTTGTGATCTATGATAGGATAGATGGAAGGTCTGGAGGTATTTGTATGGAAGAGATCCAAGGAACACTGATTACGGCAGACAGACTTGCCGCCGATTTCCGGCAGCTGGGTGTGCAGGAGGGGATGACGCTGCTGCTGCACTCCTCCTTGAAGTCACTCGGGCAGTGGGTGGCAGGCGGACCCGTTGCCGTGATCCTCGCGCTGGAGCAGGTGCTGGGTGAAGACGGCACGCTGGTGATGCCGACGCAATCCTCAGACCTGACCGATCCGTCCGGCTGGAGCCGGCCGCCGGTGCCGGAGGCCTGGTGGCCGGAGATCCGGGAGCATATGCCGGCGTACGACCCGGACCTGACGCCTATTCGCGGTATGGGGATTATCCCGGACTGCTTCCGCAAGCAGCGGGGTGTGCGGCGCAGCAGCCATCCGATTGATTCTTTTGCCGCCTGGGGGAAGCACCGGGATGTCATTATTGACAGCCATGGCCTGGAATATGCCTTCGGAGAGCGGTCGCCGCTGGCCCGGATCTATGAGCTGGGGGGAAGCGTGCTGCTGCTTGGCGTGGACCATGGGAACAATACCTCGCTGCATCTCGCGGAGCACCGGGCCGATTATGCAGGGAAGCAGGAGGTTATCGCAGGTGCTCCGATGCTGGTGGATGGCGTCCGGAAATGGGTGGAGTTCAGTGATTACAACTGGAATTCGGATGATTTCGCTCAGCTTGGCGCGGACTTTGACAAGGAGACCGGGCGGATTGCCAAGGGCTTCATTGCAGCATCTGCGGCGCAGCTGGTCCCGCAGCGGGAGATTGTCGATTATGGGGTGAAGTGGCTGGAGCGCCGCCGCAGGTAATTATCGATACATACTTGGGTAAAGGGGAATCGGAATTCATGACTACTACGGTGTATATTACAAGACACGGGCAGACGGAATGGAATGTGCAGAAGCGGATGCAGGGTCATCAGGATTCGCCGCTTACGCCGCTGGGCGTCCAGCAGGCGGAGTGGCTGGGCAAGGCTATGAAGGATGTCCATCTGGACGCGGTCTATGCCAGCTCCAGCCCCCGGGCGCTGCGGACGGCAGAGATTATCCGGGGCGGGCGGGAGATCCCGCTTACCGCTTATGATGAGTTCAAAGAGATTAACCTTGGCGTCTGGGAAGGCCGGGAGGCCGGTGAGCTGGAGGAGCAGTACCCGGAGCAGCACCAGCTATTCTGGGGGGACCCGGCGCTGTTCAGCATCCAGGGCGGCGAGACCTTCGCAGCAGTGCAGGAGCGTGCGCTCGGCAAGCTGCGTGAGCTCATAGACCTGCACGAAGGCGGCACGATCCTTATTGCCACCCATACGGTAGTAGTGAAGGTGTTGATGGCTTATTTTGAAGACCGGGCCATGGACAAGCTATGGGATCTGCCCTACATTCACCCTACCTGCCTATGCAGAATTGATATTACTGACGGCGTGCCGGAGATTGTGCTGCACGGGGACACCAGTCATTATGTGACCAGTGAGGGCGGCTGGAGTCCTGAGTAGCAGTTACTGGATAGCAGCACAGCAGGTAGAGTTACGATAAACAGGCGATGCGCATGTGGCATCGCCTGTTTGGCGTGGGGCGGCGTAAGGCGTGCGCGGGAATTTTGCACATTGTGCAACACTGGGGCTCGCTAGGGGGCAGTGTGTAGGAATCCTGCATGAAATGCAACAATGGGGCTCGATAAGAACGGCCTGTGCGGAGATCCTGCACGAAATGCAACAATCCAGCTCCCGTTAGCCCCGAATCGCCCGAAATCCTGCAAAAGCTGCAACAATGTGCCATAATCAGTAACAAATTAAGAAAAATCTTGCATAAAGTGCAACACTGGAGCTTGATAGGGGCGATCTACGCAGAGATCCTGCACGGAATGCAACACTGTCAGCTCCTTAAGGTCCATCTACATAGATGCATTGCCCGTCAGCGCAGCCTCCTGGCGCTGGCGGTCCCGCTGCTCCAGCACAGACAGGTCGCCGTCCAGCGCTTTCAGGCCGGGCAGGCGCAGGGCCACTCCGGCGTACAGCACCGGAAGAAGGCCTGCGGCAATCAAAAGCACAGGAACCCCGTACAGCTCAGCGACCGTACCGGCTGCCAAGGCGCCAATCGGCGACAGGCTCCCGCCAATCAGGAAGCGGACCGAATTCACCCGGCCCTGAAGCTGACCGGGTACGAGCCGCCCGTGCAGGGAGGAGCTTAGGGAACTGAAGAACGGCCCCATCAGCCCGGCGGCGAATACGGCGAACAAGGCGAAGGCATAGCTGGGGATGAAGCCCCACAGCATGGTGACGATACCTGACAAGCCCAGGCTGCCCAGCATGACAGCGCGCCGCTGCTTAATCTCGCCCATGATGGAGATGACCCCGAGTCCGGCGAGGTACCCAAGCGCAGAAGCTGTAGACAGCGTACCTACAGCCGCCGCATTGCGGTGCAGCACCTCGCGGACATAAGGGACCATCATCGTCCATATGGCTGTGGAGCTAAGATTGCTGACGGCAGCCATCATCATGATCGTCAGCATGGCCGGGAACCGCCGATAGAACGAGAAGCCTTCGGCTACCTCCCGCAGATAGCCGGATACGGAAACGGCAGCAGCAGGCGGCCCGGCGGGCTTGCCCATCCGGGGCAGCCACAGCAGCATGGCAATCGCAGCCATATAGCAGACGGCGTTGACCCCGAGCGCTGGCAAGGCGCCGCTGGCCGCGGTCAGGATACCGGCAAGCGCTGGACCGAGCAGCACGGCAGCGCCCTTGCAGCCGTCAATGATGGCGAAGGCGCGCATCAGCTTGCCGGTTCCGGCGATTTCCGGGATGACGGCCATGGCCGTCGGCAGGAACAGCGCGGAGCAGGCGCCGCTCAGGCTGGCGGCCGCGAACAGCTGCCAGAGCTGGAGATGGCCGGCGAGGCCCATGCCGAGCGGAAGCAGGAGCGCCAGCAGCCGCAGCACGGCAAGGCAGGCCATGAACCGCACGCGGGGCAGCCGGTCGGATAGCGGCGAGCCGAGCAGGCGCAGCACTTGCTCGGGAATCATGGAGCTGAGCGCAAGCGCCCCCATCGCTACCTTGGAGCCAGTCAGGTCATAGACCAGCCACTCCATGGCCAGCAGCCCAAAGGCGTCGCCGAAGGCGCTGAGTGAAACCGTGGATAACAATCCGTAATAGCTCCGTTTCTGCAACTTTCTCACCCCTTCAGGTAATCCTCAATTTGCCCAGGCAGATCGTCCAGAGCCTCCAGCCGCAGGCTGTAGGAGACACTTTTGCCGCTGGTGTGAACGATGACCAGACCTGCTGCGCGCAGCGCGATCAGGTGGTAGTGAATCGTGCTTTTGGACAGCTGGACCGCCTTCACAATCTCTGTGAAATTCATCTGGCTGCCGGTAAGCTGCCGGAGAATGAACAGCCGGGTCTCATCCGATAACGCCCGGGTAAGCCGCAGTAGCGCGGCAGTGGGCCGTCCTTCTTCGGGGGGAAGCGCATCACAAGAGTAGCTGGTGAACACAAACTCATCATATTGAGAGGAGATGACCAGCGGTCGGGCATGATATTGCGGAGTGATAATAACCTGCTTCAGCGTCTTAGACGGATAGAGCCGCATTCCTTCGGTAGCTGCCTCGTAGATGGCCATATCATTCGTGCCGTCCAGCATCGCTGCCCGTGCTTCGGCCTCCTGCCGCAGCCCTTCCATAATGGCCGGATCAATGCTGCTGAAATAGCTGTCATTCCACACCCGGATCACTTCAGCCGCAGCATCCCGCAGCCCGGCAAGATTCGCAGGCACACTCTGCCCGAACCGCCCGGCAATGTCGTAGAGCTCCCCCGGAGACAATTCTTCGAACCAATGCAGGAATGCCTCCGGCGTACGCTCTCCGGGACAGCTCCAGATGTAGGGGGAGAGACTGAAATTATCGGTGAGCTTCAGCACTTCCTTCATGCGCTGGAGCATGACAGGGGCAAACTGCGTCTGGACCTGGCGGACCCAGGAGGTCCCGGCATCCATAGCCGTATGATTTTGCTTGCCGATAAAAGCGTTCAGGCTGGTAATGCATTCATAGACAGGCGCGAAGTCCACAGTTACTTTATAATCCATAAGGAATTCCTGCTTTCTGGTGTAGTGGGGTTAGATATAACAGAGATAATAGATAGTGAAGGATAACTGAGCTTGGAATTAAAAAAAGTTCTATAAACATAGAACTTATATTTGTTTTATCATAAACGAACTTTTCTGGTTTGGCAAATCTTATTATTCAAAAAAAGGCGGTTCCCGCAGCGCATCATGCGCCTTGGGAACCGCCTTTACTGATTTAAACCTCGTATAACGCTGTAGCGTGCGTGCGTTAGTTAATGAATTGCAGCGACTTCAAGGTCTTCTCCAGCATCGTAGCCGCTTCCGCACGGGTAGCCAGCTTCGCCGGAGCGAACGCACCATCAGGGGTACCCTGGATGATGCCTGCGGCGGCGATCTCTGCTACCGCTGCTCTGGACCAGGCCGGGATGCTTGAGGCATCGCGGAATTTAGCCAGTACAGCCGAATCGGCCGTCAGGGTCTTGCCGGTGTATTTCATAGCTTTGGACAGGACGGCTGCCATCTCCTGCCGGGTAATCGGACTGCCCGGCTTGAAGCTGCCATCGGTATAACCGGTAATCAGACCTGCGGCTGCTGCTGTCTGTACAGCATCCGTGTACCATGCGCCAGCACGGACATCACTGAAGGATGTTCCTGTTGCTGCCGGTGCAAGCCCCAGCGAGCGGGTGATCAAGGCTGCGAACTCTGCCCGTGTAATAGACTGCGCAGGTGAGAAGGCGGTATTGCTGGTGCCGTTAATCACCAGCTTGGAGGCCAGCAGCTCAATGGAGCCCTGTGCCCAATGGCCGGCAGTGTCACCGAAGGTCTTGGACGATTTAACGACAGTGTAGTAGCTGTTGCTGTTGCGCTTGATCGTTACCTCTGTATGTCCGTCTGCCGGGCTTGCGAAGACAGAAGGCACGAAGGAAAGCTTGCCCGTGGCCGGGTCAAAGGCGACACCGGTCGCACCCTTGGCATCAAGTGCACCTGTGGCCGTGATTGTCCGCTTCACATAAGTGCTGCCGAAGCTGTTCAGCGGTACATTGGTGGTGCCTGCCTGGGCAGTGACACTGAATTCAATGACGGGGCCGGCTAGTGTGACCACATTGCCCTGTGCGGCAATGGCCTTGTTCAGACCGTCAAGTGCAGCAGGTCCGGCCTGAAGCAGCGAGACAGTGACCGTGAACTCCCCGGTGCCAAATCTTGCAGCCAGTGCTGATCCGTTCACAACGCTCAGCGGCAGGGAGTAGGAGGCTCCGCCTGATGAGGTGAAGGTAAGCACGGTATCAGGGCGGGCAGCCGCCTGCTGAACCAGCACACTGCCTGGCAGGACAACCTGTGCGCCTCCTGCCGACGCTGTAAGCGGAATGATCAGCTCACTAGAACCGGCTGGCAGTGCGGCCAGCTTCGCTGTAAGCTCTGCTGCTGTAAGCGTGGTAACCTGCGGTGCTGCCGCGCTTGGAGTAGAGGTTACTGATGGCGTTGCCGTAGGAGTCACTCCTCCGGTGCCCCCTGGGCTTCCGCCTTCCGGTGCCGTGGTTGGAGCCGGAGTAGGCGTTACAGTCGGACTTGGGTTTGGAACGGCACCCTTCAGATCGGTGATCCGTCCTTCAACGCTTGAAGTTACCGGATTATGCTTCTTCAGATAGGCCAGCAGGACTTCGAAGTCGGGAAGACCCAGTTCATAATAACGTCCATCCGCCTTGGCTGAAGCCAGTGCGCGGTAGAAGTCCCCGCCGCCAGCCATGAAGGAGTTCGTGGACAGAATATAATAGCCTGCCGGATCAATCGGCTGGTAAGATCCGTCCGCCTGCTTGATCTCAACGGAGATGATGCGTTCCCCGGTCTGGGTCACCTGACCGGTCAATGAACTCACAATCTCTGGTTTTTTAGTCGAATCATACGTGTATTTCATCCCCGAGACATGGGCGAAACGTCCCTGGTCTAGCTCCAGGCCGCTGACTGCGTTCTCCAGGGAGGAGATAATCTCCGCGCCGGTAACCTTCAGGGCAACCAGGCTGTTATTGAATGGGAGTGTGGTTAACACTTCGCCCATCGTAATCTCACCCTTATCAATCGCTGCACGGATCCCTCCGCCATTCTGGATGGCCACGACGCCTTTGATCGTACCAAGCTCCTCCTTGGACACGAAGTTAGGCATCAGCTCGGTAACCTTCTCCGCAATACTGTCCGCAATCATATTACCTATCGGCGTCTCTTCCTTACGCACCACGCGGACGGATTTCCCGTCGATGTCGCGGTTTGTGTAGAGATCAACGTCTGAATATCCTACCTTCTCAGCCCGAACGGCGGAGAGCTTAGAATCGTATTCAGAAGCGAGCTTGGCTTTGGCCGCCGGATCTTCAGCGTATTTGGCTACATCCAGCAGCTTTCCGTTGTACGATACAATTTCACCGTTTTTGTCAAAGACAACATTCAGCTCACCCAGATTTTGGCCGTATTCTCCTGTCTGGACCACCAGCACAGGCTTACCTGTACCAACGTTGGTAACCGGCTCAGGAGGGTTGTCGATCTTGGTATGAGAATGCCCGCCGACAATGATGTCAATGCCGTCGACGGCGGCAGCGAGATTCTTGTCTACGGTATACCCCAGATGGGTTACCGCGATAATCTTATTAACCCCTTTAGCTTCGAGCATCGCTACAGTGTTCCTCGCGCTCTCTATATGGTCCTTGAAGCTAATCTTATCCCCCGGAGAAGATAATCCGACCGTATCCTCAGTGGTCAGGCCGAAGACACCGACCTTCTCCCCGTAGACGTCTTTGATTACAGCCGGATAGATGTTCCCGTTATACGCGGTGTCACCTTCGCCGATGGTAACGATATCGTTGTGGTACCGGTCTGCAAGCTCACTGTTCTTAGAGGTAAAGTCAATGTTTGCGCTCGCGAACGGGAATTTCGCCGCTTCCACGAAATTTCTCAGGTATTCAGGATGCTCCTTATTCTGATCAAATTCATGGTTGCCGAAGGTCATCGCGTCATAGCCGAGGTCGTTCATGAAATCAACATCCGCCATGCCTTTAAACGTAGTGGAATAGAGTGTCCCTGAGAACACATCTCCTGCATCTAACAGTAGAGTATAGGGATTGCGTTCCTGCTTGATCGCCGTAGCACGCTTGGCAATCGTCTCCAGATGTCCATGCGTGTCATTCGTGTGCAGCACACGCAGAGCGAAGTTGGATAGGTCGAACTGAGCGACTACCGGATCATGGTCGGATGCCCGTCCACGCGATGCCGGGAAGTCTGCATTAAGATGGACAACGTCCATTTCTGCGGATTTCGCAATATTTTTACTCGCCAAAATATGATCCAGTACCTGTGAGTTTCCGTCATACGTATAAGTGTACTGTTCATTAAGCGGCAGCTTGTCAATCAGATTGTCCAGCTCATTACCTTTGAGAATATCTGCGGTCTTGGTGAATTGGAAATCATTCAAGTCGCCCATGGCAATAATATTCGCCGACGGGTTGGCTGCGAGCACATCCTTGACGAAGCCGTTCACGACGGCGGCAATCTTGTGACGCTGTGTCTCACTTGACAAAACCGGTGGCTGAACGTTCTCAAACGGGCCGTTGTCCCCCGACTTGGAATTGAAGTGATTGGCAATTACAATGACCTTCTTGCCTTTGAACTCGAATTGTGCCGCAAGCGGCTTGCGGGATTCTTTAAAGGCATCGTTCGCCGGGTCAATTCTTCCCGGATTGTAGGTGAGCTTGTCCGCAGCCGCATTGTAGCTGACCGCTTGCAGAGCGGAACCCTTCTGTCCGCTGATGCTGTCAGACAGCTTGACTCTTACCGGATTGTAGAGGAATCCAACCCGGATGTTACCGCCGGGAGCACCGCCGTCTGCTTTATCCGATGGAGCAATATCAATATACTGGTACGCCGGGCCTCCGGCGGTCTGAATCGCTTCGATCAGCTCGGCGGCATTGGCTTCCACGATACCGTTGTCAGTCTCGCCGTTGCTGTCCTGCATTTCAACGACGCTGATAATATCCGGCTTCTGGAGATTTACAGCGATGGACTGAGCCAGCTTCTGAATCTTCGCGGCTCCTACGCCAGGGTAATAGTTCTCGATATTATACGAAGCCACCAGCAGCTTGTCCTCAGCTACAGCAATCGTAGAGGTCTCCTGTGTGAAGCTTCCTTGCGTAATGCCGGGCAGACTTCCATTCGCCGGAATAACCTTGAAATTTCCATTGTTGTAGCCGATTACTCCGGTCACATCACCGTTGAATGTATCACCGGTACCAACCTCTTGGCCGGGATTGCCATAGGCGATCAGCAGCCGTTGCGGATTAAGGTTTTTGGCGCCTTTTAGAACAAGTCCGCCTGCCGGTGTAATAACATCGTCCATCATATTGTCCACTCTCGTAGGAATGTTATATACGGTGGAGGTACCGCCGCCGCTTGTCCAATACGGACTGAGAATCGTAGGAGTCGGAAGTGTAACGAGCATCCCCTCAAGCGATTCATAAAAGTCCATAGCATCCTCATCGGGCTGGAATTCGGTTAGTTTATCATCGTCGATGACTGAGGACGGGATGATCCGCCCGCCTTTGCCCAGAACTACAGGCTCTGGAAGTTTTACGTTTTTGGCAACTGTCTTGATTGTACTGAGTGTAATTTGGGTGGAAGTCAGATTCTTGCTGCTGCCCTCATTGTACTCCGACACCATACCCGATACAGTCACATGATCTCCAATATCGGGCTTCAGGCTGGCATTCGTGCTGTATACGAATATGCCTTCAGAGGTATTGTCATTGCTATCCGGCTTAGGGTCCTGGATGAAAAATCCTTTATAATTGCCGTTCGCAAATGTATATCCATATTGGGTAACAATCCCCTCGACATCAGTAACGGTCTGGCCGGCATATTCAGAGGAATGGGATTCCCCTTGAATATCATGGATGCGCGGAGGCGCTGAAGCGGTATAACTGAACGTGAATACTTTGCTGGTCTGGCCCGGAATGGAAGCGATAGCTTTAATTACAGTATCCTTAGTAATCGTAACCGGAACGGTATACAACGTACTGGTCACGGTAGGTTCTGAGCCGTCGAGCGTATAATAGATAGCTGCTCCTTCTGTAGGACTGGATAGTGTTACAGAGCCTCCGCTAATGATTCGTCCGGCGCCGGGGCTGGCGGTCACAGAGAATAGCTCTTCTACCAGACTCTCGGCATTCAGCGGAATGAATTGATAGACATCATTAAACTGTTCAATAACACCGGTGATTCTATCAAAATGCTTTTCTGCGGTCAGTTGAGGCAGGTCAGAGTAAATTCTGAACGGCTGCTCAGCTTGAATGGCGGTGACATTCTTACCGTCTTTACTTTTGATTGTTACATTCTCAAGTGTGACAAGTTTAGCCTCATAAGCTTCACCATTTGCTGTTGTCAGTTCTGCGGCGGTAATTAACTGGGGAGCAGGAACACCGGCATCCGGAGTCACTACACTGTAGTTAAGCCCGGCGGACGGTTTAAGTTCCTGGAGGTTACTGTAGATATCCATAACACCTTGAATATTAACAATATCTCCTGCTTTGGCGAAGTCAGGGTACCCGTACAGCACAAGGCCAGCAGTGGCATCCTGAATGTACATTTTTGCGCCGTCGATGTGTGTAACCGTTCCTTCCGTCCATACGTTCTGACCCTTAGGTGCCGGGCGGACAGAGGCAATATCCTGTTGTTTAAGGAGAGTGTAATCATAGCTCGATTCTGTGCTATAGACTGCATCGGATACAGCATAGGTTTTGATTGTCGTGGGTGCATTTAGTAGGATAGGGGTGCTGTATGGCTTGAATGCCGCTTCGGCGCCGTCTATGTAGACTGCGGCGTACACGGATGCGCCAACGGTTGAAGTATTAAGGGAGATTTCAGTGCCTGCGGGCCAGGCATTGGCAGACGGAGTGGCAATAACCGGCGCTACAGTCTGACTGAGACCATAATGGCTATTGCGGGGATCAGGGGGCTGGACGGTGAAGTCCTTAGAGTTATTATCGGTATCGAAGGCACGGTTATCTGCAGGTGAAATGTCTGCGGTCTTGCGCACTGCGGCAAGGGTACTGCTTAGTGCGGCTGTAGCTCCGCTGCCTTCATAAGTAGTGGCAGTTCCGAAGCCAACCATATCAACACCTGCATTGGAGGCATCTACAAGGTCAATTTTGCCATTGGTAGCTCCAAGCTTTAATGTTCCTGTATAATCAGGGGCTGGCAATTCAACCGTACCTCCGGTACCAGCCGATTGCTGGATCAGAAAGTATCCCTTCGCGGCAATGGTTCCTGTTAATACTGAGATGTCGGATGTGTTAATTAGGTCACCATTGGCACTGGCATAACGCACCTTCCATCCCTCAAGACTCACTGCTGTATCCGTAGGATTGTATAATTCAATGAAGTCATTTTTGTATTTAGCGCCGCCGTTGCCGCCGCCACCGTAGACTTGTGAGATTACAATATTACTGTTATCCGCTGTTGCCTGTGCACTTTGTCCAGCAGGCGTTAACAGTCCGAGCAGCATTAGCACGGATAACCCTGTAGACAGCCATCTTCGCATCCTGTGAGAAATAACCATGATCCTAAACCCACTCCTCTCAAAACTATGATTGGCATTCCCCATTATTCTACCATTTAATTGTTAAATAAAGGGTCGCTTCATATAAATATATATTAAATTGAGACCAATTCAAAAGAATAATAGAGAAGTTTATTAGAAATGCATAAAAATAGTAGTAATGTTTAGTATAAAATCTATATAAATAGCCATTCCCCAATATTGGGGAATGGCTATTATCGATTATTAATAGAAAATCAATTATAGTCGACGTTGTAGAACCGGATATCAGCCGTGATTCACTCCCGTTTCAATCCGCTCCGCCCCGCCCATATACGGCCGCAGCGCCTGCGGGATATAGATCGATCCGTCCTCCTGCTGGTGGTTCTCCAGCAGCGGAATCAGAATGCGCGGCGTGGCCACCGCTGTGTTGTTCAAGGTATGGCAGTATTGCAGCCGCCCGTCTTCATCACGGTAGCGGATGCCCGAGCGGCGGGCCTGGAAGTCGAGCAGATTGGAAGCCGAGTGGGTCTCCCCGTAAGCTTCTCTGCCCGGCATCCAGGTCTCGATGTCATACTGCTTATGGGTCTTCATCGCCATGTCTCCGCTACAGACGGCGACTACCCGGTAAGGCAGCTCCAGCAGCTGAAGAATATGCTCGGCATTGCCGAGAATCTCCTGGAGCATCTGCTCTGATTCTGCCGGATCGTTCTTGCACATGACCACCTGCTCGATCTTCGAGAACTGGTGGACCCGGTACAGCCCGCGCACATCGCGGCCGGCCGAGCCGACCTCGCGGCGGAAGCAGGCCGACATCCCGGCCAGCCGCAGCGGCTGATCCAGCTCCAGAATCTCATCGCTGTACAGCGAGACCAGCGACACCTCCGAGGTCCCGGCCAGCCAGCGCTTCTCGCCTGTCAGCTCGTAGGTCTGGTCCCGGCCGCCGGGGAAGAACCCGGTCCGCTCCAGCGCTTCCGGCCGGACGATCACGGGCACATCCATCGCGGTGAAGCCGCGCTGCATCAGCACATCGAGCGCCAGCCGCTGCACGGCGAGGTGCAGCAGCAGCCCGGCCCCCTTCAGCACATAGCTGCGGGGCCCTCCGGCTTTGACACCGCGCGGAAGGTCGATGATGTCGTGCAGCTCTCCGAGCTCGACATGGTCCCGCGCGCGGAAGCCGAATACCGGCGGCGCGCCATGCCGCCGCAGCTCCACATTCGCGCTGTCATCCGGCCCGATCGGCGTATCCGCCGACACGGGATTCGGCGCTTCCAGCAGCAGCTCGCCGCAGCGCTGCTCCGCTTCTGCCAGCTCCGCCTCCAGCAGCGCCAGCTCGCTGAGGGTGCCCCGCACCTGCGCCTTTGCGTGCTCGGCGCCTTCAGGGTCGCCCCCGCGCAGCAGGCGCTCGACCTCCTTCGTCAGCGCGTTGCGCTCCGCGCGCCGCTGCTCGGTGGCCCGGCGTACCTCCCGCCGCCGGTCATCCCACTCCAGAAGTTCCTCCAGGGGGAACTTCAATCTTTTCCATTCGGCCGTCTTCCGTACAAGGTCCTCATTCTCCCTGATCCAATTCATATCCAACATCTGCATCCGCTCCTTAAGTGTGGGTAAAAAAACGCAAAAAACGCCCTCATCCATGGGACGAGGAGCGTCAGCTCGCGGTGCCACCCAGGTTGACCTCATTCGCGTATAGCAGCTAAGCAGCGCGGAATCAGGCCCTCTTTGGTCTTCGCGGTAACGGGCGAAACCCGGTAAACTTAGGGAACAGGAAGCTGCTCCGGTCGCAGACGCCTCGCGGTTGGATGCCGGTCGTTGGCCTGGTCGGGATATAGGTTTGCCGTTTATTATAACCAGAGCGGCAGCAGTTTGCAAGCATAAGAGGGGTTTGACAATATTCCTTGTACTCTGCTAGGATTATTACTAATTTAAAGTATTGATGCCCGGCGAAGCAGCCCGGTTTATCCTATTATGCGGACGGAAGAGGTGCGGAAATGGCCAAAATAGTCGTAATTAACGGAACACCCTCGCTGGTCTCACGGATCAATGCCGTGATTGAGTATGCAGAGAATGCCCTGCGGGAGCGCGGGTATGAAGTGGAGCGGATCAATGTGGCGGAGCTGCCTGCGGAGGATCTGATCCATACCAAATTCGAGAGCGAGGCCATTGTCAAGGCGAATGGGCTCGTAGCGGAAGCTGATGCGGTAATCGTAGTCAGTCCGGTATATAAGGCTTCTTACACGGGAGTACTGAAGACCTTCCTGGATCTGGTGCCGCAAAAAGGGCTGGCCGGCAAAATCGTCCTGCCGCTCTTCATGGGCGGAAGTCTTGCACATCTGCTGGCGATCGACTATGCACTGAAGCCGGTACTGTCCGTGCTTGGCGCCCGCTACATTCTTGGCGGCGTCTACGCCGTAGACTCCCAGGCGGTTCGTAACGACCAGGGCGTAGTTGAGCTGGCTGAAGAGCTGCGTTTACGCCTGAACAGCGTGCTGGAAGAGCTGGCGGAGGAGACGGAGCATAAGGTGGGGCGCAAGGCAGGACAGACAGGAGCCGCGGAATAAGGTTACGCTGCCGGTCCGATCATCCCCGGTACAATCAAAAGGCACTAAACCACCCGGATGCGGGAGTTTAGTGCCTTTGTCTATTTAGGAGTTATACTCCTTGAAAGCTCAGCTCCGGCTCCCACAGAACAACCCTATCTCCCGCCAGACTCGCCGGAATATCAATGATCCGCTGGTTGCTGCTTCCCCGGTAGGAGAGGGTAAGGTCTTTGAGCTCTTCGACGAACCGTCCGTCGATCACGACCTGGCACAAGGCCAGCAGCTTCCATTCCGCAGAGCCCGGGGAAGCCGTAAGCTCCTCGTACGTATAGCCGGTATAGATCCAGACCGGGAAGGCCGGCAGCTCGGCGCGCAGCTCGTGTATGAAGTCTGCAGCCTCCTCAGCCGAGAAAAAAGGGTCCCCGCCCGCCAGCGTCAAGCCGTCCAGCAGCGGATTGCCTGCAATCTCCTCTATAATCTCCCGCCGGCGCTCCGGGGTAAAGGCCTCCCCGTAGTTAAAGTTCCAGGTCTTCGGGTTGAAGCAGCCCGGGCAGCGGTGGCGGCAGCCGCTGACGAAGAGGACGGCCCGCAGGCCTTCCCCTTCATTGATCGACTCCGGATAATATCCGCAGATGTTCATAGATGCTTAACACGGTCCCGGACTTCGGCTTGCTTGGCCGCATTGAAACGGGTCTGATAGTCACCGGTCAGATACCCGGTAACCCGGCGCAGACGGCGGATATGGGTGGTATCCTCATGGGCATTGCAGGTCGGGCAATTCGTGCCGATGACCCCTTCATAGCCGCAGCCGGAGCAGCGGTCAATCGGATGGTTGATGCTGAAGTAGCTGATGTCCTGCTCCAGCGCATATTTGATGATTTTGACGAAGGCTGCAGGATTGCTCCGGGCATTGCCGTTCAGCTCGACATAGGAGATCGCTCCGGCGTTGCAATATTCATGGAACGGGGCTTCCAGGCTGATCTTCTTGGCTGCGCTAAGTTCATGGTAGACCGGAATGTGGAACGAGTTCGTATAGTATTCACGGTCGGTTACCCCAGGGATAGAACCGAGCACCTTGCGGTCGATCTTGGTGAACTTACCGGAGAGACCTTCGGCCGGTGTTGCGAACAAGGTGATGTTGAGGTTAAGCTCCTCGCTCTTGCGGTCGCAATATTCACGCATGTGGCGGACAATGGCTACAGCCTTGGCGTGAATCTCCATATCTTCGCCGTGATGCTTGCCGTACATGGCTTTCATGCATTCGGCCATCCCGATGAAGCCCAGCGACAGGCTGCCGTGCTTCAGCAGTTCGCCTGCACTGTCATCAGGGGCAAGCTGCTCGCCGCCCTCCCAGACGCCTTCACGCATCATGAAATCGGAGGCTTTGGCCTTCTGGGAAGCCTGGATACGGAAGCGGTGCAGCAGACCGTCCAGCGCAATATCCATATAGTGATTCAGGTCGTCGAAGAACCCTTCTTCATCAGCAGCCAGGCGGCGGCCGGTTATCGTGCCGTGGGCCAGTCCAAGACGCACCAGGTTGAGCGTATTGAAGGACAAGTTGCCTTTGCCGGAGCAATGGTTGCGTCCGAAGCGGTCGCCGAGCACACGGGTCCGGCAGCCCATCGTAGCGAACTCGGTATCCGGGTCAGCCGGATCATAATATTGCATGTTCAGCGGAGCGTCCAGGTTGGCGAAGTTCGGATACAATCTGCGCGCCGAGCACTCCGCTGCCTTCAGGAACAGCTCATAGTTAGGGTCACCCGGTTGCTGGTTGATGCCTTGCTTGCATTTGAAGATCTGAATCGGGAACACCGGCGTCTCCCCGCTGCCCAGTCCGTTCATCGTAGCCGTCAGCAGTGAGCTGATCACAAGCTGGCCCTCCGGGGAGGTGCAGGTCCCGTAGTTGATGCTGGTAAAAGGAATCTGGCCGCCGGAGCGGCTGGACATCGTATTCAGGTTATGTACCATACTCTCTGCGGCCTGCAGGGTCTCGCTCTGCGTCTCCTTCAGGGCAAAACGGAAGGCGCGCGGATACTGCTCAGCCAGATCGCTGCGGCTCATCGTAATCTCCCCAAGTTCTGAAACCTCTGCATTCTCCTCGAAATACTCCAGACCTTTGCGGAAGAGCTTGGAGAAGGACTTGGTCACATAAGGAGCCAGATCATAATCCAGCTTGTTGGCGGACACACCGCCGTACTGCGCATTCTGCTGCGACTGGAAAATAATCGCCACCAGCGACATCGCCGTCATAATCGAGTTGGGAGGCCGTACGCTGCCGTTGCCGGTGTTGAAGCCTTCACGGAGAAGCCGTTCGAACGGGATGAAGATGCAGTTGGTGGTTCCGATGGCGTATTGATCCAGGTCATGCACATAGACGACATTATCCAGGGTAGCCTGTACCAGCTGCGGCGGCATGGTGAAGTTGCGGGCATACCATTTGGAGTATTCACTGCCGAATTTGCTCATTTTGCCGGAGAAGCTCTCCCCGTTCAGGTTGGCGTTCTCGCGCAGCAGATCCAGATCCCGGCTGTCGATAATATCCCGTCCCAGATGAATGACCTCTTCCAAAAGATCCTCCTGTGCAGCTTGTCCTTCGTTATAACGTTTCTCCAGCAGCGTCATTATATAACTCTCTCCTCTCGGGTATTGTAAGCGTTAAAAAAGCACCTCCGGCCGGGAAGGCCGGAAATGCCCGAATGCATGATGCAAAGATCCGGGAAGCGGAAATTTGCCTGTGGTCTGGGTGGAATATACGAGCAGACAAGGGGCAAATAGCTTACGCCCGTTCTTGTATATTCCGCAGAGCCGATACCTGAAAATAATCCGCGATCGTCCTCAGGTATCGGCAGCCTCTGGCCCGATTGACGGAAGGCTAACTCTGCTATTGCAGGCCGCATACGGACACCTTCCCTGTTCCTCGCAGGAGTCTAAGCGGTGCCACCGAAACAGGCAGGTCTCCTGGCTTCCGGCAACTCCTCCGGCGCCTTCCCGGGGGGCTTATTCCGCCCCTTAGTGGCAATTAGCCGGAGAATGCGGCCCTGGGCATCGCACCCTGGGAGCATCCGGTTACAGTGGCGGGACCGCAGCGGTTTTGCACCGCGCTTCCCTATTAAGTCGCACCTCTATTACAAGGGGTGAAACACCCGTTTCTACTATATTTTGTTGTTATCTATTAAAGCTACCGCAATATATTGTGTTTGTAAATGTTTTTTTGCAATCCCGCACGGGGAGCGGGTTCGGCGCTTTTACTCACAGCTGATCCACAGTTAGTCCACAGGTAATCCACAACTTTCCTATGAATCTGCCGTGAATTTTTCATAAAATCTCCGAAAATACGCCACAAAGAATCCATAAATAGAGTGCGTCTAATCCTGGTAATCATTTTGACGGATATTAATAGAATAGAGAGGGTGCAGGTGATTTGTAGCAAGCCTGGCGAAGCGTTACAATAAGAGGATAAGTTAGAGGCAGGCACATCAGATCATTAGGAGGCAGTTCACAATGGCAATTGGCGAAGTGACCGTTATTCCGATTGGGACAGGCAGCACCAGTCTCAGCAGCTATGTGGCCGAGATGCAGCGCGTGCTGGAGACGGTGGAGGGCATTACCTACGAGCTAACTTCTATGGGTACGATTATTGAGGGGCCGGTAGCGCGGATTCTGGCTGCGGTAGAAGCGCTGCACGAGTCGCCGTTCACCGCCGGGGCGCAGAGAGTCTCAACCTCGCTCAAGATCGATGACCGGCGCGACAAGATCTCGACCAGTCGCAGCAAGCTGGAATCCGTGGAGCGCAAGCTACAGGGAGAGTAGCGGGAATACAGTATCTAATCAGAAATGATAATAAGGAGCGGATTATTCATGGCAGAAGCAGCTCAGCAGATCGGAATTCAAATGTATACACTGCGTGACCAGACGGAACGCGATTTCCTCGGCACACTGGCCAAGGTGGCAGAGATGGGGTACCAGGCAGTGGAATTCGCCGGTTATTTCGGTGTATCTGCAGGGGAACTGCGCCGTAAGCTGGATGAACTTGGCCTGGCGGCTCCTTCGGCGCATGTAGGCCTGGACTTCAGCAGTCTGGATAAGATGGAACAGGCATTAGCCAAAGAGATTGAATACGGTGTAGAGCTCGGACTGCAATATATGATCACCCCGTCGGCACCGCTTCCGCCGAACCCTTCCATAGAGGATGTAACGAGAATCATTCCATTCCTGGAGAAGGCTTCCGCGATGGTCCGGGCGGCGGGGATGCAGTACGGCTACCACAACCATGATTATGAATTCAAAGAGGTTGACGGCAAGGCGGTCATCGATATCTGGCTGGAGCAGATTCCTGCCGAGCATATGCTGGCTGAGTTTGATCTGGGATGGGTATACAGGGGGGGAGCCCGGCCCGTTGATTATGTGTCACGGTACGCCGGCCGTGTTCCGCTGGTTCACATGAAGGACTTCGGAGCAGACAATGAGGAGACCGATCTCGGAAAGGGAGAGGTTGATTTCCGGAGCGTCTTCGAGATCGCGGAGCAGAGCGGAATTCTCTATTATATTGTGGAGCAAGAGGCCTATGAGGAGTCCTCCCTTGCAAGCGCTAAGCTCGCACTGGATTATTTCCGCGGGCTGGGGCTGATGCACGGCTGAGGACACAGCAACCAGCGGAAAAAGGGCTTGCGTTTTCCGCTGGAAGAGTTATAATATTTTTTGCTTGGCAGACGCAAACGTCTGTAAGCTGGTGTAGCTCAGGGGTAGAGCAACGCACTCGTAATGCGTAGGCCGGGGGTTCAATTCCCTTCACCAGCATTCTTACAAAGTCGATAGTGGCGCGGGTTTCCGGTTTTTTGGAACTGCGCCTTTTTTCTATGCAAGCATCAACATCTACCATTCTTCTAACCTTTAGTTAAGTAAAGTGGGGAGCTTATGGTTGGATGCTAGGAGGCAAGGAGGCAAGGATCTTATATGGGAAACCGGACATTCCTGAGTGTTACCAGTGCCGATACAGATTTGATTGATTATGAGAATACAGCTTTCGAAACGAATAATTTTCTCGCTCCAATATGGTTTTGTCTAGTCAGCCAAGACCAGTTCCAGCGCTATAGCAGGCAGCTTATGCAAGCTTGGAGCAAGATTCAACCCCATATGGACCAACCGGATGTGGAGGATTTGCCTGAGTGGGAACATTTTTCAGAGGCCTTCCAATGGCAGATTCCATGGGCGGATGCTGCAGAGCAATTGCGCCTGAGTTTACCCGGCACGCTGGCCCATTTCCCAGCGCTTTCCACTCCTGTACATGAGTGGCTGGTAACCTTATCGACCCATGTACAGCGTTATTCTTCTGCTGTTATTCATCTGGAGCTTTCGCAATATTTCTCATTCACGGGCGATCCTGCCCTGTATCTAAAAGACATTCAAGAATACGTTACCCTCTGGCAGTCGCCGCATCCCTCGCAGGAGAAGGTCTGGCAGGGAGCAGCCGATAACTTTTATATGCTGAATGGGGAGCATTTGCCTAGGAGGGAACGAACGGCAGCTCAACCGGAGCAAGCTACCGATATTCAACCAGCACAGTCCATTCCTCCAGTATCCGGGAAGCGCCAGTCCAAATGGAGGCAGGAGCTCTACATCTGGTTGCTTGCGATTCTATCCGCAGCCCTCTTTTTTGCCGTCTATATCAAGACCTCCAGTGGTTGGTTGGCGGTGCTCTGCTTCTTCATCCCCTCCCTGTGTATCGTTTTGTGGAAAATAGTTATCGGTCGTAAACAAACCTCCCGCCATCAGCTGGAAGCCGCTAGGACCTCGAAGAGGAACAGTCTCCCCTCTTATCCTGTGCTAAGGATTGAGTATTTCGACGGGCGTTCACCTATTGGGGTGGATGGCATGGAAATTGGTCCTTCGGAGGATAAAGCGTTACCGGATATTATCCCCTGGCTGCAAATCCTGCAAGCAAAGGTGCTTTCATCTCATGAGGTCGAGCTCATTGTTTCTGCTAACCAATCATCAGTCTCTACCTTACAACTTCATTTGAGGCTGGATGAACAGTTGGATGCCAAGGATATCGTATCAGCGGTTAATGCGATGGTGCTGGCTCATGACAAAGCATTGGTATGATTACATTCACTAACCGGCTTGGTGGCATCTCCCTGGTCGTTGGTACACCAGGATTGGGATTGGAAGGCCAGGAAGATAGCCACCCATCTGTGTTCATTCTCGAAATGAATAAGGACGCCGCCGTCTTGCCATGTGCCATTTTCACTGGCGTACCCGCCCGCATTGCCTTGGTTCATATGAATATTATGAACGCCCTGCCCAGGGGAGAAGCCGAAGTACTTATCAGGCTTATCCTCTTCGGGTCCCCAAGGCTCGCCGAATACGTACAGGGTTGCATCCTGTTGCTGTGCCTCCTTGAGATAAGAGGTGATTTTATCATAAAGATTGTTGCGGGGATCGCTGTCTTCGGGTTCATTCCGGTTCGTATTAGGCAGAGCTACCATCTTACTGGGAATCACCAGGTTTCCCCTGATATAATCAAGGGCAAGGCTCCGGTTATGCCCGGTGATCTTCGTGAAGCCGGATTCAAGCGTGAGCCAACGGGCCGTTTCTTCCGCTTTGAAATCTTCGCCCACATAATAAAGCACCTGATTTGCGGTGTCCTCCGGTAAATGTTCCGCTTTTGCGCTTGATCTGATATTGATAGCCACCCTGTACTTTTTATTAATATCACCTTCAACCTCAACCAGTACCTGGACATGATTATTTTTGACACCTAGCTTATATATGGTATTCTCATTAGATAATTTGCATTTTAATACCCCGTACCCTTGATCTAATCCGTTACCCATAGTTCGTCAGTCCCCCTTCTTAGCTATTAATGTTTCCCATAGAAGGCCATAGTCATTCTGAATAAAAAGGTGTTCAACAGAGGAGGCAAGCTGCATTATGAAATGCCTAACCATTCGCCAGCCGTGGGCCACGTTAATTGCGCTGGGAGAAAAACAAATCGAAACCCGGACCTGGCGGACCGCCCACCGGGGAGAGTTAGCCATTCATGCCGGGATGCAGGTGAATAAGGCGATCTGCCGGACGGAGCCGTATCAGTCGTTGCTGGCACGTTACGGTTACACTGCGGACAACCTGCCAACCGGCAAGATCATTGCAGTCAGCCGCATTGCGGATTGCTGTGAGGTGACGCCGGAGCTTGCGCAGCAAGGCTGGCCGGGCGGAAATGAATATGTATTCGGCAATTATGCCGAAGGAAGGTATGCCTGGATGCTAGAGAAGGTTGTTCCGCTGGTACATCCCATACCTGCTAAGGGACGTCTGGGTTTCTGGGAATATCCTGTGCTGGAAGAGGAATTGTGAATTTCTTGACGGCAATGTGAAGAAAAATTGCTCCAGATTGGCTGTCAGCTGGTATAATTGGGATATTCGGCGGGAAATCTTCCTATATATAAGGAGAGTTGTGCTCTGAGGCGGTCTACCGCTGGAGAGGGGCAGAAATGCCGGGAAGGAGCGTATGCATAATAGATGGGAAGCCTTCTAATTGCATGGCTTTGTATGCTTTGTTTGTTTCTTGCGTTCAGGGATCAGGTAAGCCGGAGAATCCTGTACCCGGTAGCTGTGGTGGTGATATGCGGCACATTGGGGTATTGGACGTTGTTAATGTAGCCGCATCCGGGCGATCATTTAATGCAGAAGTCTGCCGCTTGCGGCAGGCTTCTTTGTTAGCGCTGCTCCATCTTCTCCATACCCAGATATCTGCGCATATGCAGAGTGGCCTGGGCGGCAATCACATCATCCAGCAGCAGCATCCGTTCGTGATAGCCCCTGCAGACAAATTTGGCTTCAACACCCGTCTCCAGCCGCTGCTGCTCATAGACCTTCAGACCACGTGCGCGCATTCCGGCACGGACCTCCCGCAGATCGGCAGAAGCGGCATGAGCGGCCGACTGGATTACCTCCAGATAAGGTGCAGGCGTGCGCAGCTCAGAGGCTATAGCAGAAGCATCGCGCTCGAAGGCGGATAGAATAAGCGGCAGCAAAATATAAGATTTGACCAGCAGGTTGTCCTGGCTCTCTGCTCTTTGCATCCTTCTCAACCCCTCGAAGAGAACGTATATTCGCATTGTAACTCATCCTTCAAAAAATAATCAATGGGTTTTATAAATTAACTCAAATAATGTGATATATTTCACAAAAAAATAAGATGAATTATTTTATATTAAAATTGAAATATTAAAGATTGAAAAATAAATCAGCTCAAAGGAGAATGGCAATGAGTCGTGAAGGAAGCCTCCGCCGTGGTTTGGTATTCGGGATCATTCTAAGTGTTCCGCTCTGGGTATCGATGATTGGCTGGGTTCAGCTGTTCGGGTCTGCCTAGGCGACATTTTATTCAAAATATATGAAGTCTATTAGCAGGTGTCGTCCCTATGGGCGGCACTTTTTTTTCGAGCTGAGGTGCCTGTAAATAGGTAAAATTGCATTGAACAGGAGCAGACAATGAGTAGGAGGGGTCTGAAGGCGATAAAATAGGACAAATGCATCAAATTTAAATAATATAAATTGATATTATTATAGGTAAGAGAGATAAACGGCTACAGCCAATCCTCTGATTTCTCGACTTTTTTCGTCAGCATATAAAAAAAGATTCGCCCCTGAAGCCTTATGATAAAAGGGTTAAATGAGGAATCTTCGCAAAAATAATTTCAAAAAATATACTGGGAATGGATTGACAACAGGGTGGGGGAGCGGATAAACTGAAATTAGTACAAAAGTAACAAATGTCATAGACTCAACAATGATCTTACATAAGCAAATCTTAATTGCATACCGAAATCATGTACAAACGCAAACCGTATCGAAAGAACGGGACGCAAAGTCAGGAATCTACTGTCTCTAAAGTTGAGGCTAGGGTCGTCCGGCCGCCGTGAAGCTAACCCTTCGTGGCGGTCTTTTTGTTGTTATAGTCGCGTGACAGATTCATAGAATAGTAACTAGGAGGTGTGGACTATTGAAGAAAAGAGTACGTAAAACAGCTGCCATCCTTATGGCAGGCCTATTGACCCTATCCAGTGCCTTTACGTGGGGGACGGATGTTAGAGCAGCTTCAGGGGTGCCGTATACGCCAACACCGGTTTTGGGGGTTGCAGGGAATTTTAATGCTTTTATCCTCGGGGATTTTAAACAAGCCAATGACCAGATTGAAGGCCGCCTGGCAGCGGCGGGGAACATTACCCTCTCCGGAGGATACGGAGTAGCCAGGGCATACAGGGATGCTTCGCCGACGGATGTACTTGTGGCCGGTAAGAATTTTGTACATTTAGGCAGTGGAGAGATCTATGGAAATGTGGTATTTGGGGATAGCTTTACAGCCAATGAGCCTGGTGTCAACATCAAAGGCGGGAAGAAAAATGCCAGCCCGATTGATTTTGCAGCCGAGCAGCAAGCTCTGATCTCCCGATCCACAGAGTATGGGGCCTTGGCCGACACGAATGAGATTGGCGATAATCATTATGGACAGCTCAAGATAAGTGCACCGGATCGTTTCAATGTAGTTCATTTGGATGCCTCGACACTGGCGAAGACCAACTATATCGAATTCAACATTGCACAGAACGCTACGCTGATTATTAATATAAGCGGGTCTACAGTCAATGTGCCGAGCTTTTCAATGAATAACGGCAGAGCCAGTCAGGTATTGTTCAACTTTTACGAAGCTTCTGAGGTGAATATCGCTTATACCTCATTCTTCGGGACGATCCTCGCACCTAGAGCGGATGTTCATTATGCCGGAGCAGAGCTGTACGGAACCCTGATTGCAAAATCTTTTAGCGGCGGGGTAGAGATGCACCTGGGATTGTACGAGGGAGAGGGGCCGCCGCCGAGTCCGACGCCGACCGCAACGCCGACACCTAGTCCATCACCGACACCAACGCCGACAGTGAAACCAACACCAACGGTAACGCCAACACCGACTGTGAAACCAACACCAACGGTAACGCCAACACCTACAGTGAAGCCAACACCGACGGTAACGCCTACACCTACAGTGAAGCCAACACCGACGGTAACGCCTACACCTACAGTGAAGCCAACACCGACCATAAAACCGTCACCTACACCTGTGTGCACTCCAACTCCAAAGCCAACACCGACTGTAAAACCGACACCAACGCCGACCGTGAAGCCGACACCAACGCCAACGGTGAAGCCGACACCAACGCCGACCGTGAAGCCGACACCAACGCCGACCGTGAAGCCGACACCAACGCCGACCGTGAAGCCGACACCAACGCCGACCGTGAAGCCAACACCAACGCCGACCGTGAAGCCAACACCAACGCCGACCGTGAAGCCGACACCAACGCCGACCGTGAAGCCAACACCAACGCCGACCGTGAAGCCAACACCAACACCGACCGTGAAGCCGACACCAACGCCGACTGTGAAGCCGACACCAACGCCGACCGTGAAGCCGACACCAACGCCGACTGTGAAGCCAACACCAACGCCGACTGTGAAGCCGACACCAACGCCGACTGTGAAGCCGACACCAACGCCAACGGTGAAGCCAACACCGACGCCGACCGTGAAGCCAACACCAACGCCGACCGTGAAGCCGACACCAACGCCAACGGTGAAGCCAACACCGACACCAACAGCGGTGCCGACGCCAACACCAACGGCAGTTCCGACACCAACGCCAACAGCGGTACCGACACCAACGCCAACAGCAGTACCGACACCAACGCCAACGGCAGAACCGACACCAACGCCAACGGCAGTACCGACACCAACACCAACGGCAGTACCGACACCAACACCAACAGCAGTACCGACACCAACGCCAACGGCAGTACCGACACCAACACCGACGGTAGAACCAACACCAACGCCAACGGCAGAACCGACACCAACGCCAACGGCAGTACCGACACCGACGCCAACAGCGGGACCGACACCAACGCCAACGGCAGAGCCGACACCAACACCAACGGCAGAGCCGACACCAACACCAACGGCAGAGCCGACACCAACGCCAACGGCGGTACCGACACCAACGCCAACGGCAGAACCGACACCAACACCAACGGCAGAGCCAACACCAACACCGACGGTAGAACCAACACCGACACCAACGCCAACGGCAGAGCCGACACCAACACCAACGGCAGAGCCAACACCAACGCCGACAGCGGAACCGACACCAACGCCAACGGCAGAACCGACACCAACACCAACGGTAGAACCAACACCAACGCCGACAGCAGAGCCGACACCAACGCCAACGGCAGAACCGACACCAACGCCAACGGCAGAGCCAACACCAACGCCAACGGCAGAGCCAACACCAACACCGACGGTAGAGCCAACACCGACACCGACGGTAGAGCCGACACCAACACCGACGGTAGAGCCAACACCGACACCGACGGTAGAACCGACACCAACGCCAACGGCAGAGCCAACACCAACACCAACGGCAGAGCCAACACCAACACCGACGGTAGAGCCAACACCGACACCGACGGTAGAACCGACACCAACGCCAACGGCAGAGCCAACACCAACACCGACGGCAGAGCCAACACCAACACCGACGGTAGAGCCAACACCGACACCGACGGTAGAACCGACACCAACGCCGACGGTAGAGCCGACACCAACGCCGACGGTAGAGCCGACACCAACGCCAACAGCAACACCGACGCCAACGCCAACACCGACACCGACGGTAGAACCGACACCAACGCCGACACCAGAACCAACACCAGTAACAACACCAGCGCCAACATCGCCGCCGTTCAGTTTCCCTCCAGTGCCTACGCCGACTCCGATTATCGGATTTATCGTGAGCAATGATGTGGTTGTGAATGATGATCCGCTGCCGCTTGGACCTGTAGCAATTCCAATAGCTACAACAGTGCCGACACCGACACCGGCTGTTGCGGTTGCGCAAATAGTAGCAACACCGGAGCCAACGCCTTCAGCAGAACCGGCACCCGATGTAGTCCTTATTGATGATGAGGTTCCTCTAGGCGGTGTGCCTGTGGATGGAACCTTGCCGAAGACGGGCGAATCCAGTCCTGCGCCTTATTATATTGCCGGTTTGGCACTCGCTGGTCTGGGCTTGATTCTTAGAAGAACCACCAGAAACAGCAAACGTAAATGAGTGACCGGAACTGAGATTTATATAAACAAACGATGATCCTGTAATTTGACAAGGGCTGCTTTCGGAGAAGATGTTCTCCTGGAAGCAGCTCTTTTTTTGTTGGAAGTAAGTACCCGGATACAGAATGTATGCGAAAAACAACATACAATGTGCCGGTGAGAGAGTCAGCGGACCAAATGTATGCGAAAAACAATATACAATGTGCCGGTGAGAGAGTCAGCGGACCAAATGTATGCGAAAAACAATATACAATGTGCCGGTGAGAGGGTCAGCGGAGGTAGCGTCAAGAAGTTTGTGTAAAAGAGTAGAAGTGCCTCCCCCGGGTTACGGGTTGGGATGTAGTGTTTCTGGGGGGAGGGGGAACCTCGACCCCCAGAAACTGGATTTCTCTGCTATGCCTCTTCCGGTGTGGGCAAAGAGGGGTAGCGTGTTTCGAATAGCTCTTTTAGCTTCTTTTTAACGGCATCCACTCCAAAGCCTTGGGCGACCCGCCCTGCATGACGTTCATTGTATTCCAGCATCTCCAGGTACACGATTTTCTCTGCGGCATCCATGTTTGTCAGACTGTTCATCGGTTTCAGACGCTTGCGGATTTCCTTGTTCATCCGCTCGATGGGGTTCGACGTGTAGATCGCTTTACGGATCGACAGCGGATAGTTGTAGAACGTCAGGAGTGTGGATAACTGTTCCTCCCAGGACCTCATTTCCTTCGGATACAGCTTGTTCCACTTCGCTTTGACCGTATCAAAGTTAGCCCGGGCTACCACTTCATCCGGTGCCGTATATACGGTTTTCAACGCCTCCATGACATCGGTTTTGTGCTCCACCCGAATTTTATGAAACGTGGCCCGCACTTTGTGCACTACGCAATGCTGTACATCCGCCTGAGGATAGGTCTCTTTAAACGCCGCATCCAGTCCCGGTAGCCCGTCAAACACACCCAGCAGGACTTCCTGCGCTCCGCGGTCGTACAGGTCTTTGAGTACCTCCCGCCAGCCATTTGAACTCTCTTGGCCACCCACGTAGAACCCGAGAATTTGACGCTGTCCCTCCTCGTCAATTCCCATCGCAAAGTAGACCACTTCACCACGAACCGTGCCCCGTTTCAGCTTCACGTACAGCCCATCTAAGTAGATGACGGAGTACCGTTTGCTCAGTGGCCGCTTTTGCCACTGGTGGATATCGTCCAGCACTGTAGCCGTAATATTGCTGACCGTCGTTGGGGAGTAGTGGCTGCCAAACATACTTTCAATGAACCGGGCCACATCCCGCGTACCCATGCCCGATTTATACATTTGGATAACGGCCTCTTCTAACCATCCGTCCCGCCGCTGGTACGGCTCAAACAACTGCGTCTGGAAAAGGCTTTGGCGGTCCCGGGGCACCTGAAGATCCTCGATATGGCCGTATTTCGTGTGTAAATCTCGCGTATAGTAGCCGTTGCGACTATTGCTGGCACCGGCTTCTTCACTGTCCATAAACCCCTGGATTTCGGCGCGCAACAGGCGTTCCATGTTGTCTTTCACAAAATCTTTAACAAGTTTTTCAAATAGATTATTCAGAGAACTTTCGGGTAAAATATTCATTGGTAGGGTTCCTCCTTGGTGGTTTCGCAATCCCGAGGATACCCTACTTTTTTGGTGCCTGACTAGGCTCCAAATCTTGGTACACAACTTACTTTACGCCATCTCAGCGGACCAAATGTATGTGGAAAACAGCATCCAATCTGCTGCAGGAAGACGAGTGTGCCCATTGGAGTCCATCTGCTTCTTTCAAGAGTCTTGCAAAGTACAATGGAGTTGAAGTTTGCGCCCCAGCCGTATTTTTAGTTGGCCGTACTCCCATGCTATACTAGGCTCAAATTAATATGGTTGCTTACTGAAGGAGGAACGTTGATGTGGATGATATACCTGCTTGTGGTGCTGATCGTGGTGGCCGGAGGGGTGGGGTATGCCGGATTCTATTTTTATGGAGTAGCCATTAAACGGGCCCCTAAGGAATTCCTGGCCAAGACCCCAGACCTAAAGATCGATCCGCCGCCGGTGGCCGGAGCCTCGTGGGGAGAAGGAGCGGAGTGGGTGTCCCGGCAGACCTTCCGTGAGGTGGAGCTGGTCTCTGAGGATGGGCTCAAGCTGCAAGGCTATTATCTGGCGTCGGAGCGTGCTGCGGGACGGACGGTCATTGTTGCCCACGGTTATTCCGGGAAGGCCAAGGATATGGGAGCGACCGCCAAAAACTATTATGAGAACCTGGGGTATAATGTGCTGCTGCCTGATGCCAGGGGACACGGGAAAAGTGAAGGAGATTATATCGGCTTTGGCTGGCCGGAGCGCCGGGATTATCTGAAATGGATCGGATTCGTCCTGCAGGAGAACGGCCCGGACGCGCAAATCGTGCTGCATGGCGTATCTATGGGCGGAGCCACGGTGCTGATGACGTCCGGCGAGGAGCTTCCTCCGCAGGTCAAGGCGATTGTCGCCGATTGCGGCTACACCTCGGTCAAGGCACAGCTGTCCTATCAGCTGAAGCGGATGTACCATCTGCCGAGCTTCCCGTTTGTGCCGGTGGCCAGTCTGGTGACCCGGATGAAGGCCGGTTATTCCTTCGGGGAGGCGTCTGCGCTGAAGCAGGTTCGCAAGGCCAAGGTGCCGATTCTGTTCATCCACGGGGATGCGGATAAGTTCGTGCCCTATGCAATGATGAATGAGCTGTATGAGGCCTGCCGGAGTCCGAAGGAGCAACTGGTGGTGCATGGAGCGGGGCATGGTCTTGCCTATGATACGGATAAAAGCACATATATCCGCACAGTAGGCGAATTCGTGGAACGCTATGTACACAGCCCGGCTGCCGCTGAGTCTGTCAGATAAAAGTCCCTGGAACGTAGACGCGCCCGATATCCGCTGACAGCGGTTATCGGGCGCTAATTATGTTCCACACATGGAGCCTTTCCCTGAAGAACAGAGAAGCAGCTATCCATGTCTTATTCGGTATATTAATCCCCCGCCGTCTGTGAGCAAGACGGGTGTCGTTATTCCTTGTTATTTCCAGCAGCCGTGTGGCGAGAATAATCCTTCCAATACGACAAAAGCCCTACCTCTCTTTTGTCCTTGCGGCTCCGTGGCCGCGCCAGTGTGAATCGGAATGCTATGTTCGAATTTAGTCTCATAAAAGGGATAAGTACTGCAAGAAAACGTAAGATATTGTGTCCAAACCGCCGATAATATAGAGAAGTGATTCATCGGCCTGACATCTTCTTGATGGGGATAAACATACTCGAAAACAAATATTATTTTAATATAGCATGGTCTTTACATAAATGCAACTGTATATTGGGCTGAGGCCGGACGGGGATGAGGGGACAGATGAGACTATACAGAAGCTTTTTGAGAAATCAGATCCGGAACTATATCTTCGGCTCAGCGGTAGCGGTACTCGCGGTCGGGAGTCTGCTTATGTTATCTTCCCTGGAGATCAGCCGGGTTGAATATTACCGCCTCTTGCTGGTGCTTGCTTGTTCTTTCTTAATAATGGCCTCTATTGAGATTACTGTCTTTCTCAGACAGATCAGGCCCGTACGGGCTGCGCTGGTTCAGGAGAATGCCGCATTGTCTATGCTGGAGGAAGCTTATCTGCACACGCACCAGCTGCCCAAACGGGCCATACAGCGGATTATGGGGCCACATCTGCTCGGATTATCGGTGCCGGCCCTGCTGTTAACGTTCTGGATGATTCATACGGGCTGGGTTACGTTCCCTTATATCTATCTGATTCTGGCGATGTGCTGCGCAGTACTTGTGGCTTGTATGCATTCCCTTATTGAATTCTTCCTGACCTGCACCTCCATTATTCCGCTGATCAAGGAATTCAGGAACCGTGCACTGGAGCAGTATGGTGTGGATTTTTCCCTGGAGGGCCATGTGTTCGTGCCGATACGCCCCAAATTCCTGGTAAGCTGTATGCTGATCGGCACCTTCCCGCTGTTCCTGTTTATTATGGCCACGCATATCCGTATGAACGGTGAAGGGGATTCGATAGTTGTCGTCGGACTTCAGAGCTACTGGGCCTGGGCGGGGATGGTGCTGCTGATCGGCACGCTGTTCTCCTCCATTGCAGCCTGGCTGCTCACGAACAGCGTGCAGCATCCGATCCATGAGCTGTATCAGGCGATGAACCAGGTGAAGGACGGGAATCTGGTCCAGGTGCAGGATGAGTACTCCGATGAGTTCTCGAAGCTGGTGGCGGGCTTTAACATGATGGTCCGGGGGCTGCAGGCGCGGGAGCAGCAGAGCCGCCAACTGCTGGACAGCTACTTCTCCACCCTTGCCGTGGCGCTGGACGCCCGCGATTCCTATACGGCAGGACACTCGCTCCGTGTAGCGGAGTATTCGGTGATTATCGGACAGCTGGCCGGACTGAGGGGGCAGGAGCTGGATGATCTGCGCAAGTCAGCGCTGCTGCATGATATTGGTAAGATCGGGGTGAGAGACAGCATCCTGTTCAAGGAAGAAGCCTTAACGGATGAGGAATTCCTCCAGATTCAGAGTCATACTGTGCTGGGAGAGAATATTCTGCGGCAGATTGAACCGGCGGACAAAATGGCACCCTATCTGGGCGGCGTCCGCTCGCATCATGAGCGTTATGACGGCCGGGGCTACCCGGATGGTCTTGCCGGTATGAATATTCCGTTGCACGGCCGGATTATCGCTGTGGCGGATGCTTATGATGCTATGACGTCCGACCGGCCTTACCGGAAAGGGATGGACCATGAGCGGGCGCTGAATATTCTGGAGCAGGGCAGGGGGAGTCAGTGGGACCCTGAATTCGCCGGACTGTTCCTGGGGTACTTCGGCCGGAATCCGGAAGCCCGTAAGGGTGCTCAGCCCGTCCAAGCCGGGTAATTCTATAAATGATTGCATTATCCTTATATTCCTTGCCGAAGCGGATACTATCCAGTTTATGGAGGATCCGCTTCAGCTTTGCGTGCCTATTTTGTGAACTGACATGGAATTGCGACAATTAACGACTACATTCATTGAAGGATTGAGGGCAGACCGTTATAATTATTAAGTCTGGATTTTAATTAAAAAATAAGGGAGATTTCTATGAAACGCGCAGATGTGCTGCTGATTTCTATCGTTCTGATTGCTGCGCTCGCTTTTCTCATGCCAAGATGGCTGTCAAACGATGCTGATAAAGGTGGGCCGGGCAAAGAACTCAAGGCCAACATCACGGTAGATGGTAAGTTATTCAAAACGATAACCCTTACCAAAGAAGAGCAGACTATTGAGGTCCGCACCGAACGGGGCTATAACATTCTGAAGGTGCATGATTACGGGGTCGAGATGTTTGATGCGGATTGTCCCGATAAGGTATGTCTTGGCTTCGGATTCATCACGTTGCCCAAGCAGACCATCGTCTGTCTTCCGCACCGGGTATTGGTTGAGATTGCAAGTGCGGCCGGGGAGGATGAAGTAGATGGCTATGTCCAGTAGTGAATCGGCTACAGCTCTGAAGCGGACCGTAATTATCGCTATATTCGCTGCCGTTGCTGTGGTGCTGAGTATTGTGGAGGCGCAGATCCCGCTGGCTGGAGTGGGGCTCATGCCCGGGGCGAAGCTGGGCTTCGCCAATATTATGATTTTGACCTGTATTTACTTTTTGCGCGGACGGGATGTCCTGGTTCTGGTGATCCTGAAGACACTGCTGACCGCCTTCCTGCTCGGTACGCTGTCCAGCCTGCTGTTCAGCCTGTTCGGCTCCCTGTTCAGCTTCATCGTGATGTTCGCGCTGGTGAAGCTTGGCCGCAGAAAGTTCAGTGTCATCGGCATTAGCATTGCAGGCGGATTGGCTCACAATACGGGGCAGCTACTGGCAGCCTCGTTCGTTTTCAATTCAACGAGTATTTTCTATTACCTGCCGGTGCTGCTGATTACCGGTATTATTACGGGCATTGCTGTCGGCTTCGCCGTCCGGTATGTGGTTGACTCGCTATCCAAAATATCCTTGTTTGAAGAGTTCCTGAACGGACCGGGTCACTAGCTGCGGAAGGATGAGTAACATGAACCAAGCGTACAACGATACAAAAGCCGGTGAGAAGCCGGCAGTGATTGCCCTTGAGGGAGTATCCTTCGGCTATGACCCGGAGCATCCGATTCTCCATGATATCAATGTGTCGATCCCGCAGGGCCAATGGGTGAGTATTGTGGGGCCTAACGGCTGCGGAAAATCGACCCTGGTCAAGCTGTTGAATGCGCTGCTCCCGAAGAGCGCCGGCCAGATCTCTGTCTGCGGACATACGCTGCAGGAAGAGACGGTTCAGTCCATCCGGCAATGCATCGGAATGGTCTTCCAGAACCCCGATAACCAGTTCATCGGTCAGACGGTGGAAGAAGATATTCTCTTCGGCCTGGAGGGCCAGTGCCTATCCTACGAAGAGATGAAGGAGCGGCTTGAATTCTATACTGGTAAGCTCGGGATTGGCCATCTGCTGTCGAAGCATCCCGGAGAGCTGTCGGGCGGGCAGAAGCAGCGAGTGGCCATCGCCTCGATTCTCGCCATGAAGCCAGGCATCGTCATCTTCGACGAGGCCTCTTCTATGTTGGACGAAGGCAGCCGCGATGAGCTGATGGGGATTCTGCGGGACATGCAGGCCGCGGGCAGCTACACGATTCTGCTGATTACCCATGATGCCGATGAGATTCTGGCTTCGGACCGGGTGCTTGCGCTGCACGGGGGAAGCATTGCGGCAGATGTATCACCTGCGGAGCTGTTCCGTGATGCGGAGCTGCTGGAGAAGTGTCATTTGCGGGAGCCTTATACTTGGCAGCTAGCCCGTGAACTGGAGAGCCGGGGAATTACGGTGGATGTACCCGCCAGCGAAAAGGAGCTTATAGACACACTATGGCAATACAACTACAGCAAGTAAGCTACACGTATGCCGACCGCAGTATGTGGAAGCAGACGGCGCTGCACGGGATTAATCTGGAGATTGCCGAGGGTTCGCTGACCGGCATTGCCGGAGCTACCGGCTCCGGCAAATCTACACTGCTCCAGCTGTTCAATGGCATTCTTAAGCCGACGGAAGGCACGGTGCAGGTGCTGGATGTAACGATAACTGCTGGGGAGAAATCACCGAGGCTGCTTCCGCTGCGGCGGAGGGTAGGCCTCGTCTTTCAATTCCCGGAGCAGCAGATGTTCGAAGATACGGTGGAGAAGGATCTCTGCTTCGGGCCGCTGAACTTCGGAGTCAGTCTGGAGGAGGCCAAGGCACGGGCCCGCAAGTCGATGACGGACATGGGGCTGGATCTGGCGCTGCTGGAGCGCAATCCCTTCCGGCTCAGCGGAGGACAGATGCGCAAGGCGGCTATCGCTTCCGTGCTGGCAATGGACCCGGACATTGTGGTGCTGGATGAGCCGACAGCCACCCTGGACCCGGTAAGCCGCGCGGAGCTGATCGCGCTCTTGGAGCGGCTGTGCCGCGAGCAGGGCCGGACGATCATCATCGTGACGCACCGGATGGATGAACTGTTGCCGTATGCCGACAACTGGGTGCTGCTTAAGGATGGGGAGCTCGCCTTCCAGGGCAGTGGCGGCGAGCTGGCCGCTGATCCGGCGATTCTGGAGCGCTGCGGACTGCGGGTTCCGCAGTCTCTGCGTTACTGGCAAGCTGCCGCTGAGCGCTTCGGTCTTAGCGGCGAGAAACCGCTCCTTACAGCGGAGGGCCTCGCGGGGCGGCTTGCGGCCTTGCTGGAAGAGCGCCGCACGCTGAATGTCTCCGGCACGGAAGAAATGGGGAATGGCCATGAATGAGCGTCTGCTGCTGGGACGCAGCATTGATACGGGCTCCTGGGTCCATAAGCTGGATGCCCGGTCCAAAATCACCGGGATGCTGCTCTATGTAGCCATCATCCTGCTGTCTACTTCGTGGATATCAATCGGGCTGGTTGCGGTCTTCTCCATCGTGGTGATGGCGACGACCCGCATTCCACTGAAATATTTCATCAAGGCTGCGAAGCCTCTGCGTTATCTGATGTTGTTCATCTTCATCGTACAGGCGCTGTCCGTGAAGGAAGGGGAGGTGCTATGGTCGCTTGGCTCGTTCTCGCTGCATGCGGGCGGCCTGCGGATGGGAGCATTTTCTGTCATCCGCATGTTATTCCTGCTGACCTTCACAGCCCTACTGACCTTCACGACGACACCCGCCAAGCTGAATCAGGGGCTGGAGGGAGTGCTGGCCCCGCTTAAGAAGCTCCGGCTGTCACCGGACCGGATTACGCTGATGATCAGCATCGCGCTCCGCTTCATCCCGACGATTCTGGATGAGGCGCAGATTATTCTTAAGGCGCAGGCCTCGCGCGGAGCGGATCTGAAGGAGCTGCCGCTGAAGGAGAAGGCGCGGATGCTTGTCTCGCTGCTGGTCCCGGTTATCGCCAGTGCGTTCCGGCGCGCCCAGGACCTGATCTATTCCATGGAAGCCCGGGGCTTCCGCATGGATGCGCCGCGCAGCCGGTATCACCGGCTCAGGTGGGGCGCGGCGGATACGCTTTTTGTTGCTATGTTCGTTGTACTGGGAGTTGCAGTTGTATTATTGTAAGACATTTAGGGGGATACGGGAATGGCACGTTATTTTAATGGTAAGGAAGTAGAGTTACTGGCACCTGCGGGAACCTTCGAGATCTTCAAGGCTGTTATTGAATCGAAGTGTGACGCGGTGTATTTCGGCGGTCCGGTGCTGAACATGAGAATGATGCGCAAGGGCTACAACTTGAGTCATGAAGAGATTATCGAAGCCCTGAATATCGCTCATAGTATGGACAAAAAAGTATATATCACGGTCAACAATCTGTTCAGCGAAGAGGATGTGGAAGAGGCCAGAGCGTACCTTAGCTTCCTGGACACGGCCCGACCGGACGCGCTGATCGTGCAGGATATGGCGGTGCTGGAATTGATCCGCGAGATGGGGCTGAATCTGCCGGTTCACGCATCCGTCATGATGAATGTGCATAATCTGGAGATGATCCACGCGCTGAAGGAGCTGGGCGTCAGCCGGGTGGTTACCTCGCGGGAGATGGATCTGCAGACTGCGAAGCTGCTGGGACGCCAGAGCGGTATGGAGCTGGAGTATTTCATCCATGGCGATATGTGCTCTGTCCACGGGGCGAACTGTTATTTCAGCTCCCAGGTGTTCGGGATGAGCAGTAACCGGGGCAAATGCATGAAGCCTTGCCGCTGGGATTACCGGATCAAACGTGACGGCTATGTCTTCCCTGCGGAATATCCGCTGGCGGTGAAGGATATGTTCATGTATGAGCATCTTCCGGAGCTGATTGAATCGGGCATTACTTCCTTCAAAATCGAAGGCCGTATGCGCGATAAAGACTTCATGGTGATGCTGTCCAACAGCTATGGCGATGCGATTGACCGTTATATCGATGATCCGCTGGGCTTCGACCGGACCCAGGATTCCAAAGAGCTGTATAACAACCGTAAGCGTGATTTCTCCACGGCGTATGCTTTTGGCAGACCGGGACTGTCGAATATCAACCGCCGTTATGAGGGAACAGGCAAGTTCTACAGTACCGGCAAAGTGTTCAGTACGCCGACTGCCGAGCGTGAGCTATCTGCAGAGCGGGTGACTGAACTGCGGGCACGAATGGCTGAAGACAGACGCAGTACCCTTATCAAGCCTGAGCTGGCAGTGCGTGTGAATAATATGGAGCAGGCGCGTCTCGTACTGGAGATGGGAGTAGACAGCTTGTATCTGCCGGGCGATGTGTTTGAGCCGGACCGTCCTTTTACGAAGCAGGATATTAAGGATCTTGGAGCGGTAAAAGGCCATACCAAGCTATATCTGGGTCTGCCGCGGATGATGAACGAGCTGCATTTCGACCAATATGATCATCTGCTGAACGGGGAACGGCTGCCGATTGACGGCCTGATCATTACGAACCTGGGAGCGATCCGCCGCTACCGTGGCACCGGTTACCCGATGATGGGCGATGCCAATCTGAATGTATACAACCATCTGTCAGCCGGACTGTATGCCGGACTGGGCCTGACGAAGCTGACCGTTTCGCCGGAGATGACGCTGGAGCATTTCGCCTCCTTCACCTCGCACAGTGACTTGCCGCTGGAGGTTGTGGTTCACGGAACGCCTGCTCTGATGTATATGGAGCATGATCTGTTCGAGAATACAGAGGTGATGGAGCCGATTGGGGAGGAAGACAACCAGTATGTCCGCAATGAAGTGCTGGTGCTCAAGACCGACAAGGGCGAGAACCCGGTCTACCGTGACCAATATGGCCGCTGCCATCTGCTGTTCGCTAAGGAGCTATGTTATCTCCCGATGCTGGGTGAAATGAACGGCCTGGGAATTACAAGCTTCCGGATTGAAGGTGCGACATACAGCATAGAGGAGCTGCGCGCCATTATTGCTGCTTATCAGGCTGCGATGGATGGGGCGAAGCCGGAGGAGGAACTGCTGGGCGGGCTGAAGCCGGTCTATGCGGGATACACCCTCGGTTCACTGCAATTCAACTAATGTTAATAATTCAATTTTAAAATAACGCCGAGGAGAGTATAATAGGGCATATGGCGCAATTATAAGTACCTTTTTTCACAAACTAGTCATCTTGAATTATCAGCAGTTGAAAGTGAGGGATTTACATGGAACAGAGCGTCATCATTGGAAGAGAAGCGGTAGCTGCCAAAAGAAAGCAGTATTTCTACCCGTGCACCGCACATTTTTACCGGGATGCCCCGCAATTGGTGCGCGGAAGCATGCAGTATGTCTACGATGAGAACGGCAAGGAATACACCGACTTCTTCGCAGGAGTCTCAGTGGTTGCCTGCGGCCACTGTAATCCGGCTATTACTTCCCGTACGATAGCACAGCTTCAGCAATTGCAGCACACTTCGCCGATCTACCTGACCCAGCCGAATGTAGATTTGGCGGAACGCCTGGAAGAAGTGCTGCCGGGCGCGCTGCGCCGGACATTCTTCGTCAACAGTGGCTCGGAGGCGAATGAAGGGGCGCTGCTGCTGGCGCGGATGCATACCGGCCGCAAAGGCTTCATCGCCCTGGAAGCTGGCCTGCATGGCCGGACCAACCTCACCATGAGTGTGACCGGGCTGCAAATGTGGAGAACCGATGCCTACCTGGATGAGGATGTTACGTTCATTAAACGCCCGTATCATCCGGAATTGACGCTGGAGGAAGTGGCGGCGCAGTCGATCAAGAATCTGAAGGAGGTACTCGCTGCCCAAGGAGACACCATTGCCGCCATGATCGTGGAGCCGATTCAAGGGAACGGCGGGATCGTCATGCCTGCGCTGTCCTATTTCCGTGAGGTGAAGGCGCTGCTTGAGCAGTACGGTGTACTGCTGATTGACGACGAAATCCAGACCGGCTACGGCCGGAGCGGAGCTATGTTTGCAATGGAGCATTTCGGCGTCGTGCCGGACATTATCAGCATGGCCAAGGCGCTGGGGAACGGAGTGCCCATCGCTGCCTTTTCCACAACAGATGAGATTGCGGCATCGCTGAACAAGCCTTCCGCCTCGACGTTCGGAGGGAATCCGGTCTCAGCGGCTACGGCGCTGGCGGTGCTGGACTACATCCGTGATGAGCGGCTGGCGGAACGTGCGTCTGTGCTCGGCGGACAGCTGAAGCAAGGCTTGCTTGCTCTCCAGGAGCGTTACCCTGCGTTGATTACCGACGTACGGGGCAGCGGACTTATGCTGGGGGCCGAGCTGGCCGGTTCGGAGACTGAGGATGCCGCTGCGGTGACAGACTATGTGCTGGAGGAGCTGAAGGACCGCGGATACCTGATCGGCAAAAACGGTATAGGCCGCAACGTCCTCGCCTTCCAGCCGCCGCTTGTGGTCACTTCCGGTAATATCGATGCCCTGCTGGATGCACTCCATGAAGTGCTGCAAGCGATCCACTGAGAAAGAGGCCTAACAATATGGTTATCATTAATGCTTTTAAACATACGGCGCTTAAAATGAAAATGTTCAGCGAGCTGGTGATGTTCTCGCATACGCTGTTCTCACTGCCTTTTGCCATCATCTCGATGGTCTGGGCGGCGGGAGGCTGGCCTTCCGGCCATATGATGTTATGGGGACTAATCGCGCTGATTGGGGCACGCAACGGGGCGAATGCGTTCAATCGTCTGGTAGACCGCACCTTCGACGGCAATAATCCGCGAACCGCCCACCGGCATCTGCCGCAGCGTCTGCTCGCAGAGAAGGAAGTCATTCTGTTCATTATCATCAATTATGCCCTGTTCATTGTGGCCTCCGGGATGCTGAACCTGCTCTGCCTGGTGCTGTCCCCGGTAGCTATTGTACTGATCTCATCCTACTCTTATACGAAGCGGTTCACCTTCCTGAGCCATCTGTATCTGGGCTTCGTGATTGCTTCGGCCCCGATTGGCGCCTGGTTTGCGGTTACCGGGAATATCGCGTTCACGCCATTCGTGATCGGAACCGTGGTGATGCTCTGGATTGCCGGGTTTGATATCATCTACGGGACTCAGGACATTGAGTTCGACCGGAAGAACGGCTTATGGTCCATACCGAGCTTCTTCGGCCTGGAGAACGCGCTGCGGATCTCCAAAGGGCTGCATTTCATTATGGTTATGCTGCTGCTGTTCCTGTACGTCTGGCGTGATCTCGGCTGGATGTATCTGGTGGGCATCGGCATCGCTACGGTGCTGCTCATGACGGAGCACAAGATCATCAAGCCTGCTAACCGCAAGCTGATGAAGGTGGCTTCTTATAATTTGAATCAGGTGATCAGTATGGTGATCTTGCTGTGTACGCTGATTGATTATTTTTACGTTAATTAGGTTGGGGGGGGAAGGAGGTTGGGATGCTGCACTGCGCGGAATGTTTGGACTTCCGGTCGCTGTTATATTTGGATTTCCTGATTAGAACCGCTGGCCGAGGTAGAAATCCAAATATAAAGGCGGACGCTACCGCTCCTCCAGTTCCAAAATTCCTCTCCGTTCCGTCCTAACCTCCCCCAGGCAGGATTAACTTCAAAAAGACAACAGGCCTACCCAGAGGGGGGAGGCAGAAAAAGCGCGAATAAGCTTAGAGCTTCGCGCTTTTCTTCTTTTTGGGCGGCAAACAACCCCGAACCCCAACCCCCAATAGCCAAAGCTCCCTGCTAAACTCACTCACGTACGCTCCGCTGCGTTCGCTATTTAGCGGATAGGTGAGATGTGGGCGGTTAAGTGTATTTCGTACAACTAAAAGACATCCAAAAAGCTAATTTCGTATGATACATGTATTCTGTACAACTAAAATAATGAAAAGTAGCTTTTGAGGGCATTCCAGCCTAAATAGGTGTACAGAGTGCAATTAAAGCACCTGCCAGCTCATTAGAGGGGACTTTAGTTGTACAAAATACAATTAGCGCGGCGAAGTGTGATAAAAAACAAAAAAACGAGCCTTACTCAGGCTCGTTTACTTAATATGTGTTAATACATATAGTGTGAAGGGTGGAGCGTACAGTATGAACTAATAAAGCAGCGTGGAGCTTGCAGCATCATAATACAGCTGAGCTACGTAAGCATTGTACGAAAGCTTACAGATGCTAACCGATTGCAACAGCCTTGGCCAGGTATTCTCTGCTGACGGCCACAATGCGTTAGAGCATCGCTGGCTATAACCCATTCAGTCCGGAGCTCAGCGGTCACGCCCAGCGAAGTACTGCAGCAGGGTTTCCAGATCGGCATGCGCCGGGAAGCTGGAGAGCTGCTCCACAATCGCAGCAGCCCGGGCCAGATAGTCCTGGCTGACGGCCTCTGAGCGGGTTAGGGCATCACTGCCCCTTACCAGCTCCAGGACTTGTTCGATGTCGGCGGGAGATGAGCCAGGGCCTATTCTGCGGATGACAGGGGCAAGCTCGGCATCCTCTAAGGCAAAGAGCACCGGAAGGGTAACCTGGCCGTGGCGGAGATCGCTGCCGGCCGGCTTGCCTAGTACATCCGCCGATTGCGTGAAGTCCAGGATATCATCCTGGATCTGGAACGACATCCCCAGCGCTTCGCCGAAATCATAGAGGAGCTGGGCTGTCTCTGTGCTGCTCTCCGCCGACAGTGCGCCTACCCGCAGGCAGGTGGCCATTAGCAGCGCGGTTTTGTTACGGGATTTCTCCAGATATTGCTCCAGCGTAAGATCATAATCGAAGGCATGCTCTAATTGCTGATATTCGCCAAGACACAATTGGGAGGTGGCGACAGAGGACAGATCGTGAACGTAACGGTCCTTATCCCCGGTGTACTTGCTGAGCAGTTCAATGATGCGGGCAGACATATAATTACCGATATGAACAGCGGATAGAATGCCTGTCTTGATATGAAGCGCAGGCTCGCCCCGCCGCAGCTCGGCGTTATCAATAATATCGTCATGAATCAGTGAGGCCACATGGATAAATTCAGCCGCAGCGGATAATTGCAGAGTTCGGCGTCCGGCAGGTCTCAGGCCAAACCGGCTGCCGACAATAACCATCAGCGGGCGGAGGCGTTTACCGCCGGAGCCTGTTAATTCGAGAATGCTCTGCGCCAGCTGCGACTTTTTGGGAACATCCTTATCATGGGTGACCAGATTCTTAATTTCACGGTTAATTTCATTCAGATCAATATTCAAGGCTTCATGCAGCTTCATCGTTCATGTTCCCACCTGTCAAATGGCTTTACTGGTACGGCTTCGTTGTCTGCGCTCCTGAATGAGGAATTCATCCAACTCCCGGGCCGGATTGTGTTCGGTGAACTCTCCATTTGAACGTGCGATCTGCATTTTTTTGATGGAAGGGGCCATGTAGGCAACCAGATCCAGCTCCCGGCATTTCACTGCAAACTGCAGATAGAAGCTGTACAGGTAATCTCCATCCAAAATGTTACGGGTCAGGTCAGGATGATGTGGGACACATTCCATATGGCGCTGTGCTGCCACGGTAAGAATGGTATAAATACCTAGCAAATGGGTTTTGCGGTCATATTCCAGATCATGGCGTTCCAGTACCGAGAGCATTTGCTCACATTCTGCCGGAGAGAGAGACAACTGAATTCCGGCGATCTTAGACATCTCAGCCTGAAGCAACCGGAATGTATCTTGGGCGATTTTTTGGTTCACAAGCTTCTCTCCTTCATGTCGGTTTTGCTGGATAGAACCGAATCCCTGATTATCCCTACAAAACCATTTTGTTGAAAACGAACATATAAATGTACTTTCACCTCGTTAAACAAGGAGAGTAATGTGTCCTAGGGACACATTACTCTTAAGAATATCCTATTCAGCTTGCAGCAGCGCAGCTTGTGCATACGCTGCTGTTATAAATGGATGTAGTTCTTAACCACCGGTTACCCGGTTCATCAGTCGGTATACAGATACCAGCGCCGGACCAGAGGTATTCTCTTCCACTGCTTCTTGAGCCAAGGAAGAACATAGTAATCCAGGCTGAACACGGTGCCGGAACCGCCGATGCAGGCAATCGCTGCCCCAACATACCAGAGCATTTCTGTTGCTGCCATCTTGGTGGTCCAGATCATAACCGCCATACCTATCGTAGCTATAGCAGAGATAGCTGTGAACAGACCGACGATCAGCATTACACCGAAGACGATCTCGGCACAGACCATACCGATTTGGAACCATTTGGCCAGGAAGGTGTAAGAACCATCCGGGTTATAGAACATGAGATCCATGAACCAGTTAGAGATATCATAAATGAAGCCTGGAACCGGAAGAGCCGATACAGCTTCTTTGGCAGTGGATACTGCGGAAGCGGCAGATTGGGCATCTACGGTAGTTTTGACTGCATCCACAGCCTGACTTGCTGCCGATGTGGCGTCTGCATAAGGAGCCGCAGGAATCAGGAAAATCTTATTCGGATCAACCCAGATCTTGCGGATCTTCTCTATACCTTCATATAACCACATTCCCCCAAGGAGCATACGGAGCGGAACGAGCCAGAAGTTCGGCGAGCGCTTGGAGAAGTAACCGCCAACGAAGCTCTTGCGGTTCTCAACATGGAAGAACTCGTGCATCATGTAAGTCCAGACCTTATTGAAGCCTACAACCTGTGACAGATAGAACATATTGATGAAATGTTTGGACAACATAGCCATGAAGCCGGTCAGCATGAAGAACTTGCCCGGAAGACCAACGTTCGCTACACCGTAGCGGCTGCCGATCGAAACCATGGTGCCGTGGAAGCCTGGTTTGTATGCTTTTTTAGGCGTACCCTTGATATCGGCAGTGATATTGCCTGCGATAACCGGAGCCGCTTGTTCAGCATTCTCAACCATTTGCGGAACTGGACGTTCTTCGCCTTCAGGGATGAAGAAGATGTTATCCCCTACAACGTATACGTTCTTATGGTCAACACTTTCAAGGTGTTCATTGGTAACAATACGTTTGCGGCCTTGCTGCTGAACATCAAGGTTGCCGACAATTTCGGAGCCTTCAACACCGGCTGTCCAGACAATTGTCTGTGCATCCACGATGTTCTTCTCGCCGAGGGCAACAGAGCCTGCGCCTACTTCGGTGATTTTGGCGCCTGTAACAATTTCTACCTTCAGCTTGCGCAGACGGGCTTCGGCTTTCTGGATCAGCTTATCCGGCAGGATAGGCAGGATCTTCGGAGCCATATCAGCCACGATTAATCTCACTTCGGAAGGATCGATGAAGAATTCTCTGCAGAGCTCATCGCGCTGCTCGGCCATTTCACCTACAAGCTCAACGCCGGTAAAGCCGGCACCGATAATTACGAAGGTCAGCATAGCGCGGCGTGTAGCCGGGTTCTTTTCCTTCGCAGCTTTGGTGTACATGTCGCGGATTTGACGCTTCAAGGCAACTGCATCATCATAGGACCAGAAGGAGAAGGTGTTCTCTTCTGCTCCGGGGATTCCGAAGAAGGTTGGCTTGCTTCCTGTGCCGATGACCAGATAATCATAAGCATAAGTGGCTTTGTCGGACTTCAGCTTCTTGTTCTTGAAATCAATGTTGCTGATTTCGTCCAGAACAACATCTACCTTCAGGCCGGCAAAGATTTTCTTCAAGTCAATTTTGATCGAATCCTCAGGTGCGCGATTCGCAGAAACCTCATGCAGCTCAGTCAAAAGAGTGTGGTATGGATTTCGGTCGATCAGTTTGATTTCTACATCTTTGTCGTTCTTAAATTTCTTTGCCAGTTTCTTAGCCGTGAGTACGCCGCCGTAGCCGCCGCCCAAAATGACTATTTTCTTCAAGAGAAACTCACCTCATTCATCTGATTAGCTGCAAAAGGGTAGCGAATAATTATTTCGCGCCTTCGAGTGCTTTTTGTGCAAGTGTGAAATATTCACCAACGTGGATGGATACGCCGGAGATTGCATCTGTTTTACCTTCAGCATCCAGGGTAGGAGCTACGCCTTTGTTCTCAAGGAAGTATTTCTCGGCAAGGGCGATTTCTTCATGCCATTCAGCAGCAGCGCCGCCGGCTTTCATGCCGTATTTGCCATCTACAGAATATTGTTTCTTATCGTCGCCTGCAGCATTCACACCGCTGAAATTAACAGCTACAACGTTGCCGTTAGCAACAGAGAGAGCTACTGTGGACTTCCAGCCGGATTTAGCATCCATTTCACCTTCAGCAGTATATCCGCCATCTTTGTATGGGCCTGCTTGTGCAGGGCCGGCAGCAAGTGCAGCCTGAGCCGCGCCAACGAAATCACTAACGTGTACGGATACACCGGAGATTGCATCTGTTTTGCCTTCAGCATTTACAGTGAGAGCAGCAGGATCTTGTTTTTCAATCAGGTAAGCTTCAGCAAGAGCAGCCTGTTCATGCCATTCGGACTTCGCTCCGCCGATTTTTACCAGGCCGTAGTTGCCGTCTTCAGATACTTTTTTCTTCAAATCGCCCGCTTTTTTAACATTGAAAGCATTCCAGTCAGCTTTGGTGATTTTGCCGCCTTCTACAGTCAGTTGTGTAAAGGTCTGCCAGCCAGTCTCTGGATCGGCATCCACCGTACCGTAGTAGGTTCCGTCCTGGTACTTGCCTGTTTCGGCTGCAGGTGCAGTAGTTGCTTCAGTTGCAGCAGTAGCAGTTGCCACAGGTGCTGTTGTTGCAGCAGCGTTCTCTGCTTTGTTGCTGTTGCCACAACCTGCGAGTAAAGTACCCAATACCAGAGCGCTCGACAAGATTACAGAAGCTTTTTTCATTTTGATATGACCTCCAAGAAAATAGTTTAAAATATATATATTAAAATGTAAAACATTTTAATAGCGGTGGAAGTGATAAAAATCACTTTATAAATGATAAATGTCACTTTCATCTCGGTCTTAAGTCCCTTTTTGTAGCAGGCATACGACATATATCGGCAGGCAATAAGAAAAAATTTAATCATATCGTTTCTTGTTCGATGGCATTTTAGCACAAGCTATGGAACTATCATGTGAAAATAATCACTTAAATCATAAATAAATTTACTTCTGAAGTATATCAAATTTTAAGATAGTTGAATAGCTTTTTAAAAAGACTTTTATGTGACAAAAGTTGAGTTGTTTTGCATGGTTTCAAGCAATTGTAGGTGCAGCCCCTGCACAGCCTGGCGATTCAGCCAAAAGTCATGGGGGTAATAGTTCACAAGCAATTATAAGCTTTCGCCAGACATTAAATAGACAACTAAGGAGATGAGCTTGTAGTGGATAACAATGTGATCAAAGGTAAATGGCTGCAGATTAAAGGTGAAGCCAAGAAGCAATGGGGCAAGCTGACAGATGACGACCTGGATATCATCGATGGTGAAAAAGACAAGCTGGTAGGCAAGCTGCAGGAGCGTTACGGCCATTCCAAGGATGAAGCCGAAGCGGAGTACCATAAATGGGAGTCCTCCCACCGCAGCTAATCAGAAGGATAATTTATAGCGTAAAACATATAAAATCTTATATTTCAAGGAAAGAGCGCAAATCGTATCTGATTTGCGCTTTTTTGCTGTCCCCGGGACATTCCGCAGCTATCACTCTCATACATATACATATGCAATAGCTCTCACGCTTCATGTTTTTCATTCCTCCAGTATGATACTATAAATATTATTGTGAACTTATTTTCGCTGCAGGAGTGAAGCCATGGAATATGTCAAAATCTTTTTTGTGAATACAGCTTTACTAATCACTCTGTCGTATCTGGCGAATCTAATATACAAGTACACTGTAACCCACGCATCCGAGCCTGTAAAAAGAGTAAGCTGGGTGCTGCTTGCGGTCTTTGCAGGGTGGATCAGCACCTTTTTCGGCTACAGACTGCATGAGCATGTCATTTTTGACCTGCGGTATGTACCGCTGATCATCTCTACACTGGCTTACCCCCAGCCCTTGGTCCTGATTATCATCGGAATCGCAACCGGGCTTACGCGCCTGACCTTTGGAGTAAACGAGGCAGCGCTGGTAGGCGTGCTGAATCTGACTATCCTGGGCTTTGTCTGTGCCGCGCTAAGCGTACAGATGAAGCGTTCGTCTTCATCGGTGATGTATAAGGGAATTGCTACTATTCTGGTAGTCAATGTAGTGAATGTGCTGAATATTGCCGTATTTGGGGTCATTCCCACACATGATTACATAACGAAGATTCTGCCGGTTACCTTTCCCGCAGGCCTTGTCCTCAGTGCGTTGTTCGCGCTGATTATCCGCGATTTTCATCTGGACCTGATGCGTACAGGACAGATCATTAGAGCGAATAAGCTGTTGTCCGAGCAGACGGAGGAGCTGCATAAGAATAAAATTGTGCTCGAGGAAAGAGCCAAGCAGCTCATGCTAGCCTCACAGTTCAAATCGGAGTTCCTGGCGAACATGTCCCATGAACTAAGAACCCCGCTGAACAGCATTATCAACCTGTCCCAGATGATTGAAGAAGGCGGTGAGTCCCTGAGTGCGGAGGAGCTTGCTGAATATGGGGGGATCATTCACCGCTCCGGGGAGGATCTCCTGTCGCTCATCAATGATATTCTCGATCTGTCCAAGGTGGAGGCAGGGAAGCTGGATATTATTATAGAGGATTTAAATACCAGCGAGGTCCCTGATCTGCTCGTCCAGCAGTTCGGCGTCTTAGCCAGACAGAAGCAGCTCACCTTCAGTGTCTCCCTGGACGAAGGGGTGCCTGCGGTAATCTACACGGACCCCCAGCGGGTGCAGCAGATTCTGCGCAATCTGCTCTCGAATGCGTTCAAGTTCACGATGACTGGCGGGGTCACTATGAATATCCGTGTAGTGGAACGTCAGGAGGGGGCTGCTGCACAGAAATGGATTGCCTTTGAGGTGCAGGATACCGGAATTGGCATTCCCCCGGAGAAGCATGATCTGATCTTCGAGGCCTTTGAACAGGCGGATATCAATGTCAGCCGCAAGTATGGCGGTACGGGGCTGGGCCTGTCTATCAGCAATGATCTGGCCAGGCTCCTGGGCGGCTTCATTACCCTGCATAGCCGCGAAGGCCAGGGCAGTATATTCTCCTTATATTTACCACTGCATTCAGACGCGTCCGTATAATCCCCGCAGCTCCAACTTTATTTGTGATTTCGGTGTATTGACAGGAACCTGGTGCTGAGTAGAATGAAGCAAAAGCCGCATCAAAGGAGAGTCAACACCCCATGAACATCATGAGAAGCCGGCCGCTGCGGAACCGTTCCAAGGATTTGCGCAAGGCCTCCGTACACCGCAAGAATCTGCAGATCGCTACCTTTGAGGGGATACCATCCACCATATTCCAGGTGCTGCTGCAAGGCCAATTTCTTACAGGATTTTTGTTATACCTGGGTGCCAGCTCCAGTCAGATCGGATTTGTCCTCGCGCTTACTACGCTGGTGAACGTCGCACAGATCGGTGTGGCTTTCCTGATTCAGAGGCTGCCGAGCCGCAAGTGGGCGCTCGTGACTTTTATTGGCTTACACCGGCTGTTGTGGGGATCTACGGGCCTGGTTCCGTTTATTTTTCCGCAAGAGCACTGGGTTACTGCCTTCATCGTACTATATACCATTGCCTTTATTGCCAACACTGCCGGCGGTGTGCTCTGGAATTCGGTCATCAGTGACCTGGTGCCTGCAAGGGTCCGGGGCCGGTATTTCGGTATTCGCAATACGTTCCTTAATGCGCTGGGAAGCCTGGTGATGTACGGAGGCGGTATTATTCTTGACCGTTATCCGGGCGGACACGGATTCCTTATCCTGTATATTGTAGTGTGGATTTTCTCGATCTCGAATATTGTGGTGTTCTTCTTCTACCCGGATGTGCCGTTTGAGAAATCGGAAGAGAAGGACTTCCTGCCGATGCTCAGGAAGCCGCTTCAGGACAAGATGTTCATGAAATCCACGCTGTTCCTGTCTGCTTGGCTGCTGCTGCAGAACCTGACCGTGCCGCTGTATTCCTATGTCATGCTGCAGCTGCTGAATATCAATTATGAGAAGCTGTCCCTGCTGAATGTCGCGCAGACGGTCTTCATGATGGCCAGCTTCTATGTATGGGGCAATCTGAACGCCAGGCACAGCAACAAGAAGCTGCTGCTGTGGACGCTGCCGATTATCGCGGTCTCTTCCCTGATCTGGGGACTCTTGTCTGTGCTGCCGATGCTTCCGGTATTATTTGCGGCCCATATTGTGTTCGGCGTGGGTGTGGGAGGCTTCAACCAGCTCGCCTTCAACTTCATTATTGGCGATACGCCGAAGCGCGAACGGCCGATGTATATGGCGATGTATGCGGCGCTTACCGGTCTGGCGGCCTTCTTCGGCCCACTGCTGGGCGGCCGTATCTATGAATGGATTAAGGAATGGCCCCAGTGGATGCAGATCTACGGCATGCAGTTAGTGGTAGGCGTGCTGATGATTCTGCTGGCACTGCTGCTGGGCCGCCGTATTCTGCGGGATGAATAAGGAGGAATAGAAGGAGGCTATTTCGGTGACAAGAATTGCACTGGTACTGGGAGCTACAGGGCTGGTCGGCAGTGCGCTGACCCGGGACCTGCTGGGCGGGAATTGGGACGAGGTCCGTGTACTGGTCCGCCGTCCGCTTGCGCTTGAGCATCCGAAGCTGAGACAGATTCAAGTGGATTGGGACCGGCTTGAGCAATACAGCGAGCAATTCGCCGGTGTATATGCAGTATTCTGCTGCCTGGGAACGACGATTAAGCAGGCGGGCTCGCAGGAGCAGTTCGAACGGGTGGACCTGGAATATCCGCTTGCGGCTGCGGCCCTGGCCAAAGAGCATAATGTGAAGCAGTTCCTGGCCGTGTCCTCTATGGGAGCCAGCGCCAAATCGCGCACCTTCTATAGCCGGATCAAGGGGCGGACGGAGGAGGGCCTGATTGCTGCCGGATTCCACGGCCTGCATCTGTTCCGGCCTTCTCTGCTCCTTGGGGACCGGGCAGAATTCAGGCTGGGTGAACGCGCCGCAGCTGTGGTTATGAAGGCGCTGGATTTCGCGATGGTCGGCAAGGCTGCGAAGTTCCGGGCCATTCCGGCTGCAACGGTAGCGCGGGCGATGATGAACATTGCCCTGGCCGATACAGGCGGCGTTCATATCTACACCAATGAGGTTATTCATGTGATTGGCAAGCATTAGCTGGGCAGCAGGGTTTGCAAACCGCAGACCCCAGGACTTACAATAAACTTACGATTAGAATGTACATAGCGGTCTACAGGCCGCGTACAGCATGCAGGAGGCGTTCACTATGACCAAAAAACAAGTAGCTACAAAGAAAGCTCCAGGAGCGATCGGCCCTTACAGCCAGGCCATTGTTGCCGGCAACTGGGTCTACACTTCAGGCCAGCTGGGAATGGACCCGGAGACGGCGGAACTGCCGGGCAGTGTGCAGGAGCAGGCACGCCAGTCGCTTAACAATGTGAAGGCCATCCTGGAAGAGGCCGGAGCATCAATGGATCAGGTGGTGAAGACAACCGTGTATCTGAAGGATATGAATGATTTCGCGGCGGTTAACGAGGTGTACAGCACCTTCTTCACCGAGCCTTACCCGGCCCGCAGTGCCGTTGAAGTAGCCCGTCTGCCGAAGGACGCGCTGGTCGAGATCGAAGCGGTAGCACGCAAGAAATAACCCAGGCCGGTTACAACCGGTAAGGGTATGGTACAACGAAATCCCCCGCACGTGAATCAGGCGTGCGGGGGATTTTGCGTGCATATATAAGCATATCTACATAGATTGAACTTGAATCAAAACTTCTCTGGAGTCACGGCTAATCCCAAAATAGAAAACCATTAGTTCAATTTATTTAGTATCTGCTGCGGGAACGGCGCGGAGTCAGCAGCAGCCAGATACTGTAGAGCAAGAGAAGGCCTGCTGCAATCAGGCCGGTGAAATACACCTCATTCGTGTCCTTATGCTCGATAGCAATGGCGATATAGGCCCAGACGAAGACGAGCGGATAGATGCTGTCCCGGTACGGGAAGCTTACCAGCACAGCGAGCACAGCACCGACGCAGAGCATGATGACGGCCCAGAACGGGCCGCTGAGTCCGAAGCCTCCCCAGTCGTTCTTCACCAGCACAACGCTGACATTGACGATGGTGGCTACCGAGATCCAGCTGAGGTAGAGGCTGAACGGCAGCTTCACGAGCCATTTCTCGCCTGTCGTGGGATCTGCGATGAAGCGGGTTTTGCGGTAAATGACGATCAGGGAGAGCAGCAGAAGCACCATCGCCACCAGCGACAGCTCAATGTACAGGTAATGCCAGAGGAGCAGCCAGCCCATATTGAAGAGACAGCTGAGCATGAACCAAATCCCGATCCGCTGGACGGAATCCCTGCCCCCGGTATCGCTGCGGAACTGATAAATAATGAATCCGGCCAGCAGCAGATAGATCAGGGACCAGATGGAAAAAGCATATCCGGCCGGTGTGAGGTACGTATGATACCTGTCCGAGATTTCGGCGGTGCTGTTCCCGCCAAGCGGCAGGACGACCGAAAGGGTATTGACGGCAATGACGCCGAGGAAGAGCAGTAAATTCCCCCACTTATAAGGATTAGTTCTAGTCATATGACCACTCCCTAACTTGTTTGATAACTACGTTTTGACCTTGGCCTATATAGAATATACCCGCTGTGGCGGCAATTAAGACTAATCCGGCAAAAAAAATGACCAATTGGTCATAAGAATCGCGGATAGTATTCCTTAGGCCCGGGGTAATATGTAGTCAAGAAGTAGATCAGCAAGCAGCGAAGGGAGAGAAGATTCATGGAGAGCAGTGAGGCGATACGCCCCGAGAAGATGGGGCCGATGGTGATGAAGGAGACCTGGAACACGCCGGGCAGCGTGGTGTCCTGGGAACGCTCCGAGAATATCTACATCGTCCGGGGGGAATGCGCCGGGATGGCTTTTATCTTCCTGAGCGATGATATGTTCCGGATGAAGGTCTTCCATAGCAAGGTACCGGACCTGACCACCTCGGAGGCTGTGCTGAAGGAGTGCTGTATTCCGCATCTGTTTCCGGTAGAGGAGACGGAGGAGCAGCTCATTTTTTCTACAGGCGCTATCCGGCTAATTATTGAGAAGGCCTCGTTTCTGCTCCGTGTGGAGAATACATCCGGAAAAGTGATCATGCAGCAGAATCTGGCGAGCTGGAACCCGCGCGGCGCAAGCCATGCGGAATATGATATGCAGCCGGACTCGCATTTCTACGGACTGGGTGAGAAATCAAGCTTCCTGGACAAACGCGGGGAGCGTTATACGAACTGGAACACCGATGTGTTCGCCCCTCATCTGCCGGAGATTGAAGCGCTCTATGAGTCGATACCGCTCATTATCCACATGCACGGTGACCTCTCCTACGGGCTGTTTCTGGATAATACGGGCCGGAGTGATTTTGACATGCGCTCGCACGGCGTTGCTTTTACCATTGGCTGTTCTACGGGAGCTTACGATATCTATTTCATTAATGGGCCCGAGATGAAGGATGTCGTCCGAAGATACACCACGCTCACCGGCCGGATCGCACTTCCGCCTAAGTGGGCGCTCGGTTATCACCAGTCCCGCTACAGTTACATGAATCAGCAGGAGGTGCTGCAGCTGGCCAAGACCTTCCGTGAGAAGAATATCCCATGCGATGTGATCTATCTGGATATCCACTATATGGACGAGTACCGCGTATTCACCTTCGACCCTGTCAACTTCCCTGATCCGCAGAAAATGATCTCGGAGCTTGCGGAGCTGGGTGTGCGCATTGTCCCGATTGTAGATCCCGGCGTCAAAAAAGACCCCAAATACGAGGTGTATAAGCAAGGGGTGCTGGAGAAGCATTTCTGCCGCCGCCTGGAGGGCGATATTTTCTTCGGTGAGGTGTGGCCGGGGATCAGTGCCTTTCCTGATTTCAGCGACAGCCGGACCGCCGAGTGGTGGGGAGATTTGCACAAATACTACACAGAGCTTGGCATTCAGGGCATCTGGAACGATATGAACGAGCCTGCGGTCTTCAATGAGACCAAGACGATGGATCTTGATGTGATGCATTTCAACAACGGGCGGCCGGTGACGCATGAGGAATACCATAACCTGTACGGGATGATGATGTCCAAAGCGACCTATGAAGGGCTGGCCGAGCATATGGGGGGTGAGCGTCCCTTTGTGCTGACCCGTGCGGGGTATGCGGGCATCCAGCGCTATGCAGCCGTATGGACCGGCGATAACCGCAGCTTCTGGGAGCACATGGCGATGGCGATGCCGATGGTGCTCAACATGGGGCTGTCCGGGCTGGCCTTCTCGGGGCCGGATATCGGCGGGTTCGCCCATCATACGTCGGCGCAGCTGCTGGTGCGGTGGACGCAGATGGGCGTCTTTTTCCCATACTGCCGCAATCACTCCTCCATCGGGACGCTGCGCCAGGAGCCGTGGTCCTTTGGGGAAGAGGTGGAAGGGATTCTGCGTGAATTCATCGGACTGAGGTACCGCTGGATGCCGCATTTGTATAATCTTTTTCATGAGGCGGAGAAGAGTGGTCTGCCTGTCATCCGTCCGCTGGTGCTTGAATATCCGCGTGATCCGCATGTCAGTAACCTGTGTGACCAGTTCCTGCTGGGTGAAAATGTGCTGATTGCCCCGGTCTACCGCCCGGATACGGATCACCGCTCTGTCTATCTGCCGGAAGGCCGCTGGCTGGATTATTGGGACGGAGAGATTCACGAAGGCGGACGGCATATTCTTGCGGCTGCACCGCTGCACATCATGCCGATGTATGTGAAGGCCGGCAGCTTCGTGGCTGAAGGCCCGCTGAGACAGTATGCGCTGGAGGACACGGAGGAGAAGATCATCTTCCACCTCTACGGGGCGGAAGCGGCTGCGGGCTTCTCTTCGTCCTTCAAGCTGTATGAGGATGACGGCCACAGCTTCAGCTACCGCAAGGGGCAGTGTACGGAGCTTGCCGTGCAGGCCGAAGGCGGGGAAGGTCTGCTTGCACTGAAGTGGGCGTATGCGGTGCATGATTATAAGCCGCGCCGGGAGACGCTCCGCTTCGCGCTCTGCTATCCGTTCTTCACTGTCGCTGCGGTGGAGGGACTGGCAGAGATTAGCCTGGAGCAGCTGAATGAGGGGGCGCTGGGCTGGGCCCGGAACGGCAAGAACGGCGCGATCATCGTTCAGGTAGCGGATGCTGCCGGGGGCGGGGAGCTGCGGATTCTGGCAGGTACGGATTAGAGGGCAGGTAGATGTAGCCCGTCAGATTTTGGTAGTCCAGCACGAGTTGCTGCACAGGATTTCAGGACCGGCTAGCCTGGAGAGGGCGGGCCGGTTCTTTCTGCTGCAACGCTATCTGGACAGTAATCGCCTGATCTGAACAACAATCTGCTGAAAATCACAGAAAATGTGCAGAAAAGTTTTTAAATATAGGCTTTTTCGTATAAGATGAAGGGATGAAGAAAAAGTTGCAGCAGACAACGTAACAGGAAGGCTGTACGGCTAGAGCTATTGCTGCCGGTGCAGCTTCATAATATATTTCTCGCGCAGCAGGAGGCAGTCTTCCGGATTGGAAGGGCTGCTCTTGCTGTTTGCTCACAAGAATGGAGATTAACCAACAATGATTAAGCATCTGTATGCAATATGGTTAGGGGACGTATTATTCTGCTTCTCGGGCGAAACCTCCGAGCCGAAGGTGGACGCATGGACACGCGTGATCAAACGGCTGGAGCTCCGCAGCGGCTGGCGTCCTTTTGCGGGTGCTGCACTGCGGCTGGCGGAAGTGAAGTATCCTGCGGCCGCCGCCGTGGAGGGCAAACCGGCGCGGCGCGGACTGCCCGGACGCACGCTGGAAGGGCTGGCGCTGTCGCCGAAGGATGCCTTCGAGCTGCTGCTGGCTTGGGATGAGCAGGCGAGCCGTGCCCAGGGCATTGAACCCGGGGGGGAGCTGCGCTACTGGTCGGCAGCCGCCCGCTTCGCGCTGGAGCTGATGGGCAAGGGCGGGATTGTGCCCGGCGCCCAGCCGCCGCGCAAGATCGGTTCGCGGCGGCGCGGCGGCGAACAGGCCGCTGCCGTATGCTGGTCACCGGCGTTCCGGGAAGAGGCGGATAAGGAGTTCTTCCTGCAGATGGCGGCTTCCATGCCGGTGCTTGCACTTGGCACACACGTAGCTGAGGAAGGCGACCTGTCCTCGCGGGAGGAAGCGGGCGGGTATGTGCTGTATTCCTTCCTGCAGGCGGTCATGACCGCCGAGATCAAGAATGTGGTTGCCGCCCATGAGAGCGTGCTGTCGCCGTATAAGGCCAATTACCGCCGCGGCTATTCTCCGCTGACGGAGCTGTGGTGGAACAGTCTGCTCACGGGCAGCCGGGATATCCCCGTGCAGGGGACTCCGGCTGAGGTAACGGAGCTGCTGGCAGTGGTGAACGAGACGGCGGGCCATGAGGTGCCGCATTTCGAGACCGAGGAGGCCCGCAGCGGACAGCTAAGCCTGGGCCTGCGGCTGGAGCCTCCGGCGGAGGAGAGCGAGCTGTGGCAGCTGACCTTCTGGGCGGAGAGCCGGGAGGAGGGGGAATTCTGGATTCCGGCGGAAGCGGTGTGGAGCAGCCGGGAGCGGGAATTCACCCTATGGGGCAAGCGTTACCGCAATATTCAGCAGCAGCTTCTGGCTGCGCTGGGACGGGCGGCGAAGAGTTCGCCGGACATCCGGCGCTCGCTGGCTGAACCGGCCCCGCGCGGGATTGAGCTGCCGCCGGAGCGGCTGTATTTCTTCCTGAAGGAGAGCGTGCAGCAGCTGCGGGAACGGGGAATTACCGTGCAGATGCCTTCGCGCTGGAGCCGGGAGGGACGGCGGCGGATCGGCATGAGAATGAAGATGCAGCCCCCGGCGGGTGCAGCGGATGGCCCGGTGCAGTCTGCGCTGGGTATGGAAGAGCTGATCTCTTTCCGTATTGAAGCCTCTCTGGGAGATTCAGACATCACAGAGGAGGAACTGAATGCCCTGGTGGAAGCAGGCGTGCCATTTGTGCGCTTCCGGGGAGAATGGATTGAAGTGGACCCGAAGGAAGTTCGTCAGGTCCTGAGATATATTAAGCGTGGTGAGAGCGGAGAGATGACCGCAGCCGACTGGATGCGCCTGGAGGCTGAAGATGGTGAAGAGCGGCTGTGGAAGGGAATGTCGGTTACCGGCATGGAGACCTCTGGCCTGTTGGCCTCCCTCATGCACGGCGATGTGCTGCGCGGGATGCCGCTGCGTCCGGTGCCGGAGGATCTGAACGGAACGCTACGGCCATATCAGGAGCGGGGTTATCAGTGGCTTACGGCACTCAGCAATCTCGGCTTCGGCGTCTGCCTGGCTGATGACATGGGCCTCGGCAAAACCGTGCAGGTCATCACCTGCCTGCTCGACCGGGCGCTGAATGCCCCGCCGGGCGAGAAGCAGGAGCCTGTGCTGATCCTCTGCCCGACTTCGCTGCTGGGCAACTGGCAGCGGGAATTGCAGCGCTTCGCCCCTTCGCTTAGCTTGCATATTCACCATGGAGGGCGGCGGGTGCGCGGTGAAGGATTCAGGGAACTGGCGGCCAGCCATGAGATTGTGCTAACTACCTACCATCTGGCGGGCCGGGACAGCGAGGATCTGGCCGGGGTGCGCTGGTCCACGGTTGTGCTGGATGAAGCGCAATACATCAAGAATCACCGCACCAAGCAGGCGCAGAGCGTCATGAAGCTGAGCGCGCCGCACCGGATCGCAATGACCGGGACTCCGGTGGAGAACCGGCTGGGCGAGCTGTGGTCGATTTTTCATTTTCTCAACCCAGGTTATCTGGGGACGTATCATTCCTTCCGCCAGCGTTATGTGTCGGGAGAGGGCGGCGAACGGCTGCGTGAGCTGCACCGGCTGGTCTCGCCCTTCCTGCTGCGGCGTCTCAAGAGTGACCCGGATATCTCGAAGGATCTGCCGGAGAAGCTTGAGCTGAAGTCCTATTGTCCGCTTACGGAGACCCAGGCCGCGCTGTATCAGGGGGTTGTGGATGAGATGCTAGGCGTCATCGGCGAGCGTTCGGGCATGGCCCGGCGGGGACTGGTGCTGTCTTCCCTGACCAAGCTGAAGCAGATCTGCGATCATCCCCAGCTGTTCCGCAAGGACGAGGGGCGGAGCCTGCGAAGTGAGCCTTCGGGCAAAATGGACGTCATGTTCGAGTTGCTCGACAGCATCTCTGAGCTTGGCGAATCGGCGCTGATCTTCACCCAGTATGTAGCGATGGGCGAACTGCTGGTCAGCCGGCTGGCCAGACGATACGGGCAGACGCCGCTGTTCCTGCATGGCGGCATCTCGAAGCGTGAGCGCGACGAGATGGTGCATGCTTTTCAAGAGGGGGACGGTCCGGCCTTCTTCGTTCTGTCGCTTAAGGCGGGAGGCGTAGGCCTCAATCTGACACGGGCGAATCATGTGCTGCACTATGACCGCTGGTGGAACCCGGCTGTAGAGAATCAGGCGACGGACCGCGCCTTCCGGATTGGACAACATAAGAATGTACAGGTGCATAAGCTGATCTGCCAGGGAACGCTGGAGGAGCGGATCGACGAGCTGATTGAACGCAAAAAAAGCCTGTCCGAGCAGGTCGTCGGCTCCGGCGAGAACTGGTTGACCGAGATGTCTAACCATGAGCTCAAAGAGCTGATTGAACTCCAGGGACAGGACTGGATGTAAACAGGGCAATACATTGTAAGGCAGAAGGAGGCAACATCTATGAATGAGCTGCTGGAGCTGCGGCTGGAGGTGCTGCCCGGGGTCATTAAGGCCATCGGGAGTGTGGGGCCTGCTGCTGAAGGAGCAGACAGACGCAGCAGCAAAGCCGGAGCAGAGATAGAGAAGCAAGGGGAACAGGGCCAGCGGGCGGTTGTTACTCTGCGTATTCCGCAGTGGACACCCGCCAGGAAGAATGAAGTGCTGCATCAGCTCGCTGCGCATCCGGGCGAATTGTATGATCTGCTGCAGGGTAGCCTGAATGGCGGGCTTGCTGCACTGGAGCTGCTGCCTGTAGATGACGAGCTGAGGCTGGCTGCAGAGGAACAGGGCACGGGTCTGTTGCCTGTTGATGAGCTGGTGCAGCGGGTCCGGCAGCAGCTGACCCAGGAGCCGCTGCTTGCATTCGCCCTGCGCGGACTGTCCAAGGAAGAGCTGCTCTCCGGCGTATTCGCCTTGTGGGCGGAGCAGGAGAACGAGCGGAGCACTGAAGAAGACGCGCCTGCGTCTGTGTCGCTCGCGTCCGAGCTGGCCCGGCTGGAGCGTAAGGGGCCGGCCGTATCCTCTGGAGAGTGGCTGGCTGAGGCAGCGGCTGAAGGCTCTCTGCACCAGCCGGGGCCGCTGTTTCACGAGATCTCCTCACGTCCGTTTCCGGCTATACCTGAGGTAATGGAGCCAGAGGAGGATTGGAGCGCACTCCTGCCACAGACACCCAAGGCGCGTGAAGGGCTTGCGCTGCTGATGCGCCGGGTCTCGGAAGCTGCTGCGAAGCGCGCGGCGGGCTTGAATAAGCTATAGCTGCGCGGGGTTCGTGAGATGGGGCTTGAGTAAACTGGAGGAGCACGGATAGGTGTGATGGGAATGAATGAGCTATAGCTGGTCGGGTTCGTGAGATGGGGCTTGAATAAGCTGTAGGAGCATGGATAGGTGTGATGGGAATGAATGAGCTATAGCTGATCGGGTTCGTGAGATGGGGCTTGAATAAGCTGTAGGAGCAAATGAGCTATTGTTTGTGCGGCGACTGAAACTGCTCTTTAAGTAATATTGAGGGTAAACTAGGCCAACTGGTGGAATTGAATCGGATGCCGGGACACGAACGTAAGAGTTGTTCTACCAAGTAACATTAGTTTTGAGCGCAGTGCGCCGGGTAGGTTGCGAGGTGGCTGCACGGGAATAAAGTAGATAAATCCCTCTGGATCGGCTAGAAGTCGGCGTGCGGACATTTTGCTACTATTCAGCAGGCGGGAATGAGGAGCAGAAGAAGTGGCAGAAGAGCACCTCACTTCCGTCCTGATCGCCAGAAAGAAGTGAGCAAAACAAAAGAGGAGCACACAAGTGCCCCTCTAGTAGCCGGATAACGACCTGGCTGCAGCCATTTTACCCTAAGATTATGTCTGCTTGGTTATGTTATTCACTTATACTACGGCAACAAGCGCAATTAAGACTCGTTGCCGCCGCTGCCTTCTGACAGCTCCAGGATCTCCCGGCGCAGGCGGAGCATCTTCTGGTCCAGCTCATCGGCAGCACGAGCGGCTTCCTTCAGCTCCTCGGCCACATGGGAGGGCAGCTGTTTGTCGAATTTATAGTAGAGAATATGCTCCATGCTGGCCCAGAAATCCATGGCTAACGTACGCAGCTGCATTTCTGCCTTCACCCAGCGGGTGCCATCAAGCAGTACCAGCGGTATAGCCACGATAAGGTGCAGGCTCTGGTAGCCGTTCGGCTTCGGGTGGGCAATATAATCCTTAATCTCAAGCACACGGATATCCTCGCGGGCGCACAGGTGGTCCACCAGCCGGTAGATATCCTTCACGAAGGCGCAGACAATCCGCATCCCCGCAATATCATGGATGTGCTGTTCCATATTATCCAGGTTAAGCTCATAGCCCTTACGCTGCATTTTTTGCACAATGCTCTTCGGTTCTTTGATCCGGCACTTCACATGCTCAATCGGGCTGAAGCCGTCACGCACCTGCCACTCGGTCCGGATGATATCGATTTTATTCTCAAGCTCATTCAGAGCATGACGGTACAGCGCCGGCAAAGCCTTGAAATTCTCAACCTGCTTGGCAAAATCCTCGTTAATCTGCCACTTCTGCATATCCTTCACATGGACCTGTAACTTGTTCAATGTTACTTGTGTACTATCATATTCTTCCACTGAAACTCTCCCGGTTTTCGTTATTTGTGACTGTAGACCATGAATGGATGACTACGGCAATCTTATACAGCGCTAGCTGCGGTTCTGATTCTATTTTAACCGATGTACAGCCCCGGAAGCAAAATAAAACCGTAACCCTGACCCAAGAGAAACATTCTTCCCTCCGGCGCGTATTAGCTCAGTATAGGCTTTAGGCCGTCCTTATGGTGCAGCTCCGTTCATTCTTATTTGTTGGTGGGAGAGCCTGTGCCGTAGCCTTCATCCTGATAGCCTGTATTCTCCAGCTTCTGCAGGACGTTCAAGCCTTCGATCTGAAGGCGGGTCTCGTCAGTGCCATGGTCGTGCAGATACTGGAACAGGCGGATGGTGGTGTCATCGAACTGCTCTGCGGCATCATCATGATCGGCTGACTTGTAGGGAACCAGAGCACGCCGGAAGGCGTAGTCATCCCCGCTGGCCAGATCGGCCAGAAGATCCTGAAGCACAGTCAACCCGTCACTGGACAGCAGAACCTCATACTCACTGGAGTCGCCTCTCTCTTCCTGAATCAGACCGTGATTCACAGAGACGAAATATCGGTTAAGGTTATCGTCAGGCACAATTCATCCCTCCATCATTCGATAATGTACGGGTACGCAGGAACGGATCCAGCAGAAGGCAATATGTATGATTGCTTCTTCCGCAGCATACTCATTCCAATAAGAACGCTAACCGCCTCTACTTGGTATTTACCACATGACGACAAATAATGAATCTGCCGTGGACTTTTGGTATGATAGAATCACGTTTCCGCTGCTGCGTGGGGCGGCAATCGGAATGTAAGGATATACGCGGCTGCGAATCAGCCTATTCTCACTCTGGAGAAGGAGGAACTACAATGAATTTACTGCAACGCATTAAAGACGGTGCCAGCCGGGTGAGTGAAAAAGCGCAAAGCTCGGTGGAAGTGAGCAAGCTGAATGGGCAGATTTCGGATATTGAGCACGAGATGCAGGTTGAATTTCTGAAAATGGGGAAGCTGTTCTACGAGGGATATCGTTCAAGGGATATGTCGGTGGCTGAAGGCCAGATGATCGAGCTTGCGCGGGGCTGTAACAAGCTGCAGGAGCAGATCGAGGACGTACGCTCAAGAATTGCCGAATTGAGAAATGAACGCTTGTGTGCCTGCGGTCAGCTCGTAGGGCTGGATGCCAATTTCTGTCCGCATTGCGGACGTAAGCTGGAAGCACGCAAGCCGGAAGATAAGGAGATTTCACTGCGTAAAGAGCCGTCTTCGGCCGCCGCCGCTACCGCAGCACCGCCTGTGGTTACCGTACATAAAGTACTGGAGCATGAAGATGAGGAAGACCAGTACTACGGTGAGGAAGAGCTGACCGAAGCGGAACGGGAGCTGGCCAGAAGACCCGAAGCACGTGTGCAGTATGCGGAGGTGTTGCCTGAACTGGAAGAAGAGGCAGAGCTGGAGGATGCGGACCGGATGGCTTCAGGTTCTGACCGGAGCCGCCGGGAGGCAGATGAACTGGAACGGGAACGGGAGCGGCAACTGGAGCTGGACCGCCGGATCAGGGACTGGAAGGCAAGTGAGCCAGCCGAAGAGCGGGTAGCCGGAGACGCGGATACACGGGAGATTGTGAACTGCCAGATCTGCCGCGCCGATCTGCCGAAGGGCTCCATGTGGTGCCCGCGCTGCGGCTCGGAGCAAATATAGACAGTGTAGTACTGACAGCTTAGGGGGACAACATAGATGGAACAGTTGCTGCTGCATCTGCGCAATTTGGGTTTCACAGAGATGGAATCCAAAATTATGGTTGAGCTGGCCACCAAGGGCCAGGCTTCGGGCTACGAAGTGGCAAAGCAGCTAGGAGTATCAAGATCGAACGTATATGCGGCGCTTCAGCGCCTGACTCAGCAAGGCTACGTGCGCTGCGGAGAAGGGGAGCCGGCACGCTACAGTGTACTGGACCCGGAAGAGCTGGCCACGATGATATCCGGCCGGGTGCAGGCCTCGCTCGCCTATATGGAGAGTGAAATGCCGCGCGGAGGTCCGGTCAGCCCCTCCTTCTACAACGTGGAGGGTGACCGGAATGTCATAGGAGAGCTGGTCCGCCAGCTGAATCTTGCCGCCCAGGAGATTGTAGTGGATGTGTGGCGGGAGGAAGCCTCGCTGCTGCGCAGTGAGCTTGAGCAGGCGGAGAAGCGCGGAGTGAAGCTGCTGTGGGCTTTTGACGGCGGTGATGCTGTGCCGGCACCTTATCCGGTATGGCCGCCCCTGCCGGGGAAGCCGGAACGCAGCGGAGGCCGGAAGTTCTCCTTCGTCGTGGACCGGAGCTGGTGCATGCTCGGCATGCGTTATGAGGACGGGAGCGCCCAAGCCGTGATTACCGAGCATCCGGTGCTTGTGGAGCTGCTGCTCAAATCTTTTACACAGGAATTGGTATTGTTCGAGCTGGAGGAAGATATGGGCCCCGAACTGCAGCGACGCTACGGGGAGCGCTATAGCCGGATCTACAGCAAATATGTGCTGCATGATCAGGAGGAATCGGGGGAAGAGCCGGAGGAATAGGGCTGCAATAGTAAGTGCCCAAGTTCACTAAGCAAGGGAGGTGACAAGCATGGAGTGTATTGTACATTTTGAAGTGCAGCATGCAGAGGCCGTCAAGCCGCTGCGCGGACTGCTGTTCCTGGAAGAGGGCAAGACCCCGGGAGAGCGGGAGCTGGTGGAGATGTTCAAGGACATGAAGTTCAACGTCCGGCTGGATAACCGGGAGAAATGGATTTTCAAGCCCGTGGCTCCGGGAGAAAGTTATTCCGAGATCCGCATTACCAGCTTTGACAACGGGAAGAAAAGCAGCACGACGGAGGGTGAGCTGAAGTCGATTGTCGGCAACCTGCTGCCCCAGAAGCCAACCGGGATATAACCGGAGCAGCGTGGTTCCAGCGGTTTTTATCCAAAGATAAGAATGTATATGCTTCGCGCTATAATTATCCTTATCTTTCTCGCTGAAACGGTACCGTCCTTTAAAAGGACGGAAAACCGGTTCAGCTTGGCCAGCAGAATTACTGCTGCTAGCGGAAGATATCTTTGAGATGAAGGTCTATTCCTGCACGAAGCAGGAAACGGACCCGGCGGAAACGTGAAATATGTAACAAAGAGCAGGCCCAGGGGAATACCCGGACCTGCTCTTTGTGTTGGGAGAAATATCATTCCAACTTCTTCATTAGCCAGACCAATCTGCTCCTATCGGACCTGAGAGACCTTATCCCCTGGAAAACACCACTTTTGGTGTCTTAACGGACCGAGGAGACCTTAAGGTAGCTCAGAACGATACTTAAGAGCAGTGTTTCAGAGAATAAGGTCCTTGTGGTCCGTTGCCTGCCTAATTTATGACTTTCATCCAGAATAAGAGCGCCTCAGTCCGTTACGCGGAGCCACATATGTGCCCACCGCGCCGCGTCCCGCCGCGCCCGGCCTAGCCGCCCGCGCGGCAGGACGCGGCGCCGGCAGCCACCGCCGGGGCTGCCGCCAGCGGCGAGAGCACGCGCAGCGCGCCCGGCTCGCAAGCCACGGCCAGCGGCGCTGTGCCGAGCGCTTCGCCGTCGCCGATGGCGTGGCGCGGCTGCGCGAAGTGCACGGCTACGCTGCGTCCGCGCAGCATCGTGACATAGGGCAGCTTCGTGTGGCTGCCCTTCACCACCGTCGGGAACAGCCGCAGCAATTGCATACGGCTGACCCCATGCACGACGCAGACGTCAAGCAGGCCGTCGCCTGATTCCGCCTGCGGGCAGATCAGCAGCCCGCCGCCGTAGCTGGGCAGGTTGCAGACCGAGACCAGCCACGCCTGGTCATAGGCCTGCTCCTTGCCGTCGCAGGTCACGCTGACGCGGCAGGGCTTGAAGGTCATCAGCGTATGCAGCACGCCGATGATATAGGCTAGGCGCCCGGCGCCAATGGCGTTGCACAGCCGCTTGTAGCGGCTGCCGTTCACATTGACGGCCACCTGCGCGTCGAAGCCGCTGGCCACCGCCGTCAGGGTGAGACCACCTGCCGCGCTCATCAGATCGGCTTCGATGCAGTGTTCCTGCAGCGCGGTGTCCAGCGCAGCCTCAGGCGCGAGCGGGATGCTGAACCCGCGCGCAGTGTCATTGCCCGAACCCGCCGGGATGACTCCCAGCGGGACCCCTCTACGCCGCAGTGCGCCCAGCACGCTGTGGATCGTGCCGTCGCCGCCGACAATGATGGCGGCGCGCCAGTCCTCGCGGCGGGCAAGCGCCTGCAGCACCTGACTCTCTGCACTGTCAGCGCTCTGGGTGAACAGCGCTTCATACGGAACAGTCCGCGCCGCAAGCAAGGCCTGTACGGTGTGCCAGATCCGCCGTCCCGCCCCGCCGCCGGAGCGGGGATTTATGATGAACAAATACATGGATGCTTCCCCCAGCCTGTAGATTCCTGCATGTCTTATCCCATTGTAAGGAGCGGGCAGGCAAAAGGGAAACTATTTTCTGCTGCGCGGGGCTACATCTACAGCTATAGCTGCCGCAGCTGGCTTTCGGCGATCTCTCCCACCCAGGGGAGCTTGAACCATCTGCTGCCAAGGGCATGGTAGATCATCAGGAGCCAGACTGCGAAGCTGCATAGGGAGATCAGGGCGCCTGCCACATCACCGAGAAGCGGAATGAAGCCGCTGAGCACATGGGCGATCATAAGGACTCCGAAGGCAATCAGAGATTGAAGCGAGTGGAACAGGACAAAGCGGCTGCGCTTCTCCAGAGCGAGGAAAATAATCGCACCGATAAATGGAAAAAAATAACACAAGGCGGCGGCAAGGTTATCGGGCAGTCCGGTCGAAGATCTGAAAGGCGACAAAGGGCTCACTCTCCTTGGATTGTAGAAGAAAAAGGCAAAGATTATTCGTGCTTCTTCCCTACAAGCCTATGAGGTGTCCGGGCAAAGTATGAGCTGTGCGGAATGCTGTCCAATAATTTTTGGGGATAGGGGGCATACTATGATCAGGTTCCCAAACGGAAGGTCAAGCATATACTATAAAAAAATTCCATTTGCATTTTTACATGGAAAGGTGGAAGTTAATCTGGAATATGATACAATATAACGATAAGGCCCGAAAGGAGTGATTCAGCAAGTGGCTCTTCGGGTAATTAAAGTGTCAAGGTGTCTTTGCAGTGGGACATCCTTACTCTCAGCCCAAATCACGACGAACCTGCTTCACCGGCAAGGCGGATTTCCAAGTTCATGGAATGGTAGTCTGGACGGGTAATGCAAGCCGCGTATGTGTAATGGTTTCTTACTTGCATTTCAAGGTTACGGCGAACTTTTCATCATGCATTCTCTACAACGGAGCATTCATTTTCAATGTTTTGGGAGGGAACTGATCATGGCAAGTAAAGGTCATAACGAAGTCAAGGAAAGTCTGCGGGAAATGACACGTATTTTCCGGCCCAAAGATCCCAAGAAATTTGTGAAAGAGTACGTCCGGAAGTATCGGATCACGGGAGGATACGAGGAAGAGCTGACCATGGTTGTGGAGCATGAGCTGGTTAGAATGAATTCTTCCGTCTCCTGAAGAAGCGGGCAGAGAGAGTGATTCTGTTTCGTGCTGTTTGATGCCGACAACTATACATTTAATCTACATTCAAGCGATAACATCCATGAGGATTCTCATAAACCGTGCCCGGGCAGCCTTCTGCTTCTGGAATCGGTTTTTTTTGTATGCATATTGCAGATCATCTTCGTATGTCAAATGAATGTTTAGACACAAATAAATATGAATACGCTTCAAAAGTAGTTTAACAGTTTTCCGGGAAAATTGAAAGCGCTTATAAAATCAGTATTGACAAGCTTTCCGCGACTTTAAAATGATTATGTGAATTTGTTGTGAACGATTGACAAAAACGTAGACCGAACTTATATTAATAGTGATTGTTATAATTGACAGGAAAATACTCTAATCTACGAATTCGGGAAAAGCGGGGTAGATCAATGATGAAAACGTGGCAGGCTGGTAAGCGGCTTCTTCCCATGACCGCAGCACTTGGACTCCTTCTGGCCGGATGCGGGCGGGAGGACTTGTCGGTACTCAGACCGCAGGGACCCGTAGCGGAAAGCTCTTACGGACTGATGAAGCTGTCGATCACGATCATGATTGTGGTGCTGCTGATCGTCTTCTCCATTGCGGCTTATGTATGGATTCGCTTCCGCCGGAAGAAGGATCAGGATGAGATTCCGAAGCAGGTGGAGGGCAGCTTCAAGCTGGAGGTGCTATGGACGGTCATCCCGCTTATTCTCGTCATTGTGCTGGCGATTCCTACGGTGAAGGTGGTCTTCGCTGCCGGCAATGATCATTCGGATGACAAGGACGCCATCAAGGTCAAGGTGACCGGCCACCAGTACTGGTGGGAGTTCGAATATACGGATTACGGAATAACGACCGCGCAGGATCTGATTATTCCTACAGGTAAGCACATTGCCTTTGAGCTCAGCACCAAGGATGTGCTGCATTCCTTCTGGGTACCCTCGCTGGCCGGGAAAATGGACACCAATCCCGACGGCACGGTGAACCGCTTCAGCTTCAGTGCGCCGAATGAAGGCGTTTACCGGGGGAAATGCGCAGAGCTGTGCGGACCCTCCCACGGGTTCATGGAGTTTAAGGTGAAGTCGGTCAGCGGTGAGGCCTTTGACAAGTGGGTGGCTTCAATGAAGGCGCCGGAGTCGGTGATGCCGGAAGATCCAGTACTGGCTGAGAAATTCAAGTCCCAGTGCCTGACTTGCCATGCGATTGGCAGCATGCCTGCATCACCGGTGGCTCCAAGCCTGACCGGAATCGGCTCCCGTGAATCGGTTGCCGGAATTCTGCTTAATGATGACACTCGAGAAGACGGGGCGCCGGTCCTTGAGAATCTGAAGACTTGGCTGCATGATCCGCAGAGCGTGAAGCCCGGCAACAAGATGCCGAACCCGAAGGATATGGGCTTAAGTGATGAAGAGATCGACGGCATTGCCGAATATCTGGCCGGTTATACGCTGGAATAGGGGCCTATGACTGAAGCGGAAGCAGCATATTTGATAAGGGGGTACATACCTTGGCTCACGCAGCGCAATCCTTGCAGCCCTCCCAGCCCTTGCAGCCCGGCCACAGCGCCAAGCGGCATACCGGGCTGATGGACTGGATTACCACCGTCGACCACAAAAAAATAGCCATCCTGTATCTATGGGCCGGCGGCCTTTTCTTCGGCATTGGCGGCCTGGAGGCGATCCTGATCCGTATTCAGCTGATCAAGCCGATGAATACCTTCCTGGATGCCCAGACCTTCAACGAGCTGATTACCATGCACGGCACGACCATGATCTTTCTAGGAGTCATGCCGGTTATTTTCGCGCTGATGAATGCGGTGATTCCGCTGCAGATCGGCGCGCGGGATGTCGCCTTTCCTTTTCTCAACTCGCTGGGCTTCTGGACCTTCCTGTTCGGCGGTCTTCTGCTTAACCTGAGCTGGGTGATGGGCGGCGCGCCGGATGCGGGCTGGACGGCCTATACCCCACTTTCAAGTACGGGCTACAGTCCCTCACACGGAGTGGACTTTTATACGATAGGGCTGCAGATTGCCGGACTCGGCACACTGATTGGCGGGATTAACTTCCTGGCTACCATCATCACGATGCGTGCACCGGGGATGTCCTTCATGCGGATGCCGATGTTCGCCTGGGCTACCTTCATTACCTCAGCCATTATTCTGTTTGCATTCCCTGCGGTTACCGTAGGACTTGTCCTGCTTACCTTCGACCGGATTCTGGACGCCAATTTCTTCAATGTTGCCGGAGGGGGCAATCCCGTGCTGTGGCAGCATATCTTCTGGATCTTCGGGCATCCCGAAGTGTATATTCTGATTCTCCCGGCCTTCGGCATCATCTCCGAGGTCATTCCGACCTTCTCGCGCAAGCGGCTGTTCGGGTACAGCTCCATGGTCTTCGCGACAATTCTGATCGCCTTCCTGGGCTTCATGGTCTGGGCGCATCATATGTTCACCACCGGCCTCGGTCCGGTCGCGAACGCCTTGTTCTCCGTCTCTACGATGCTGATTGCCGTCCCGACCGGGATCAAGATCTTCAACTGGCTGTTCACCATGTGGGGCGGACAGGTACGGTTCACGACCCCGAATCTGTTCGCGGCCGGGTTCATTCCTACCTTCACGATGGGCGGAGTAACCGGGGTGATGCTGGCCTCCGCGCCGGCAGACTTCCAGTTCCATGATACGTACTTCGTGGTGGCGCATTTCCACTATGTAATCGTTGGCGGTCTGGTGCTCGGGCTGTTCGCCGGGCTGCACTACTGGTGGCCGAAGATGTTCGGGCGGATGCTTAGCGAATCCTTGGGCAAGTGGACCTTCTGGACCTTCATTATCGGGTTCCACTTAACGTTCTTCGTGCAGCATTTCCTGGGACTGATGGGGATGCAGCGGCGCGTATTTACCTATTTGCCGAACCAGCAGTTCGATACGCTCAACCTGGTCAGTACGGTGGGGGCGTTCCTGATGGGAGTGGGCATGATTATCTTCCTTGTAAATGTGTTCTTGACCTCCAGACGGCCGGCGGATGCGCCGGAAGACCCGTGGGAAGACGGGCGGACCCTGGAATGGACGATCCCTTCGCCGCCGCCGGAATATAACTTCAAGCAGACGCCGCTGGTGCGGGGCCTGGATGCTTTCTGGAAAGAGAAAATGGCCGGGCATAAGGCCATGACCCCGGCGGAGCCGATTGGTCCGATTCATATGCCGTCGGCCACGATTCTGCCGTTCCTGATGTCCGTCGGTATCTTCATTGCGGGCCTTGGCTTTATGTTCAGCCGCGATGAATTCAGCAGCAGCATTATGAGCTTCCTGTTCAATAATTATATTGTTACAGCGCTGGGGCTTCTTATTACCTTCGGATCGATGCTGATGCGGTCGCTGTTCGACGATCACGGCTGGCATATTGAACCCGAAGAGCTGGAAGGAAGGTGAGCAGAGATGACAACGGCACATGCTGAAGCGGCGGACGGTACACTCCCGCATGAACCCGAGAAAGCGACCCTGGAAGGACGCAATAAAGTGTTGGCCTTCTGGCTGTTCCTCGGAGGGGAAGCGGTGCTCTTCGGCACCCTGTTCGCTACCTTCCTGGCGCTGCGTAATCAGACGAATGAGGGACCCTCGGCGGCTGAGCTATTCCATCTGCCGCTTGTTGCGGCAGCGACCTTCCTCCTCCTGGTCAGCAGTCTGACCAGTGTGTTCGCCATTCAGGCCATGCACCGGGGAAATGTGGCCCAGCTACGGAACTGGCTGGTGGTGACTGTCCTGCTCGGCCTTGCTTTCCTGATCCTGGAGATCTACGAGTTCAGTGTATATATCCGGCATGAGGAATTCGGGATGACGACGAGTGCGTTCAGCTCGGCTTTTTATACGCTGGTCGGGTTCCACGGTGCCCATGTCGCCTTCGGGATTCTGTGGATCTCCGTGCTGATCGGGCAATTGGCGCATAAAGGCTTGACGGTCGTTACTGCACCGAAGATCTATGTCTCGGCGATGTATTGGCATTTCATTGATGTGGTGTGGGTCTTTATCTTCACAGTCGTATACCTGCTCGGAAAGGTGGGGTGAAGCCATGACGACGAAGCAGCCTTCTTCAGATTCTGCGGTGAAGCACCGGCACCGTCCGGAAGGACCGCAGCGGCATATTGTGGTGTTTGTGTTCTCCGTGGTGCTGACGCTGATCGCCTTTGCCGCGGTGGCGGCCGGAGGGGTGAATGCTACCTTTGCGATTATCCTGCTGCTAGTAATGGCTGTGCTGCAGGTGTTCCTGCAGATGGGCTTCTGGATGCATCTGAAGGACAAAGGGCATATGCTCCCGATTATCTTCATGCTGGGCGGCTTTTTTATCGCAGGCACCTGTATTGTAATGGCGCTCTATTGGGTATGGTGGGATTGATTCTATCTCCGGGGAGGTCTTGAGGATGATACCGGGATTGCAATATTTCAGCTTTACGGAACTATGGAGTCCGTTGTTTCTGGCCCTGATGCTCCTCCTGACTGCCGGATATTTTGTGCTGATCGGTCCGCTGGCCTCCCGTTTTGAGGGCAGCACTGCAGTCCCCTTCTGGCGGAGGGGGCTGTTCTTATGCGGAATGCTGGCCCTCTATCTTGCGCAGGGAGGACCTGTCAGTCTGCTGGGACATATCTTATTTTCCTTCCATATGGTGAGTATGGCCTTATCCTATCTGGTGGCGGTCCCGTTGATTATGCTCGGTATCCCCGACTGGTGCTGGCGTGCTCTGCTGCGGGTGAATCCGGTGAAGGGACTGGCTTTTCTCGCGAAGCCGGTGGTGGCGGCCCTGCTCTTCAATGGTCTGTTCTCGCTCTACCACATCCCCGCCATCCATGATTATGTCATGCTGCATTTCACCGTTCACCGTCTGTATTATGGCATCCTGTTCCTGACCTCGGCGCTGATGTGGTGGAATCTGATTAACCCCTTGCCGGAATACCGGGCGCTTAGCGGTCTGGGGCAGGTGGGCTTCATCTTCCTGAACATGGTGCTGCTGACACCAGCCTGCGGGCTGATTATTTTTGCGGGCTCCCCCCTCTATGCTACGTATAGCGACCCGGGCACCTGGGCGAAGGCGATGGGCTACTGTGTACCGCAGAGTCCGGCTGCATTATTGCAGGCTTTTGGCGGTCCCGGCTTCTTCGGATCTCTGTCCCCCAAGGTAGATCAGCAGGTCGGCGGCATCGTGATGAAGTTCATTCAGGAATTTATTTTCGCCTCGATGCTTGCTTATGTGTTCTATCATTGGTATAAAAAAGAGAACGGACAAGAGGACACAGAAGTGTCCGCGTCACCCTCTGCCCTGGCGGAGGAGGTCTGAACTATAACGAGCTGGTAAGTACCGAGGGGGATATTCATGGATATTTTCACATTGTTTCCTACGATCAGTACATCGTTCATCGTCATAAGCGCGGTGCTGGTGGCCATCGGCTGGAGACAGATCATTCAAGGCAAACGCGAAGCGCACAAGAAGACGATGATTGCAGCTGCGGTGGCAGCGATTCTGTTCTTCCTGGTGTACTCGTCAAGAACGGTGTTCGTAGGCAATACCTCCTGGGGAGGACCGGATGAGCTGACGACGATCTACCATGTCTTCCTGATCTTCCACATTGTACTGGCTACCGTCGCTGCCGTATTCGGCATCACCACGCTGACGCTTGGCTTCAAGGCCAAGTATGCCAAGCACCGCAAGTGGGGCAGAGTGACCTCCGTCATCTGGTTCATCACCGCTATTACGGGAGTCGCTGTCTACGTCCTGCTGTATATCTTCTATCCGGGCGGACATACGAAGCCGGTCTGGGAAATCATCCTGGGCGCTTAGGCCGAGGGAAGAGAAGTCCTGGATCATTGGGGAAAAGCCTGTCCATCTGCCGCTGCTGCGGGGGAGGGGCGGGCTTTTTTGAATGAGGAGCCGGGAGGGTGCAGGCGAAATGTAGTCGAAAAACCGAACACATTGGGCGGGTACTATCGGTGAATGGAAAGGATTTTGAGCGTATTCATGGAAATACGATGGATTTTTACGCAGCAGCGTTCGATTTTGCACCCGGCACAAAAGTCGGATATCCGGAATGCCTGGGGAATCCGATGCTATACGAACAATGTGGCCGTATTACAGGCCATATTCATGAACTGACTAAGCAGTACAAACTGGTATCCAGAAGACATACCTGGGAAACTAATGAATACCTTGTGCGGGCGAAAGATTATTTGCCGGCAGAGCTTGGGCCCATTCTGCATGCCCTAGACGCACTAAAAGCTGATTTGAGCAGTTTGCCTGTTACCTCAGATAATTTCGGTTTAATTCACGGGGATATCAACGTAGGTAATTTCTTGGTAGATGAGTCAGGGCGGATAACGCTTTTTGATTTCGATGAGTCTCAATACAGCTGGTATGCTGAGGATATTGCTATCCAGCTCTATTATTTACTGTATGTATTTGGGGAGGATTCAAGGTCTGAACGTAAGGCGCAATACGAGCTTTTTATCCGGCATTTCGAGCTGGGCTACGCGGAGGATGGCCGGCAGTTCCCCGATGGCTGGAAGAGTCAACTGGATTTGTTTCTTAAACTGCGTGAAATTATCGTAGTCGTCGGCATGCACCGGAGTTGGGATTTAACCCAGGCTGACGATTGGACGCGTGGGTTCTTGCAAGAGAGTACAGTGCGTATTACCAAGGGGATTTCATTAATTGATGGGTTCGGCGAAGAGGGACAATGATGATAGTTGGAAAAAGCACACTTAGTTCCAGCGATACAGCCAGTTGCAGGTAAGCAATTGGAAAAAGTCCACCTAATTCCCCGAAAATCATCGAATTGGACGGAATCGTAGAAATTAAGTGTTGTTTGTCCAACTGCTGTCCGTGAATGGGGCGGTGCCGCAGGATTGGATGGAAAAAATCCAATTAACGCCATTAGCTGCGTTCAGAACTGTACACTAAAACCTTTGAATCGGTGTATCCCTGTTCTGAAACGTTCCTGGGTATGATACTTTTCTTATGGGAACCCGAAAAATAGAATGAAATTTAGTTAGGATGGGTGAAAATGGACAACCACTATGAATACCTTCTGCTTGCCTTCGAAGAAGCTGAAAAAGCAAAAGAAGAAGGGACTTACCCAATTGGGGCAGTCATTATTGATTCTAACGGAACCGTTGTTAGCCGGGGTAGAAATAGAGTTTTTTCCAGCTATGATACAACTTCACATGCAGAAGTAGACGCTATAAGAAAGGCTGGACATAAGATATTAGATGTTGAAAGTAAGAAATTTGTTGTAGATAACGGGCTTACGTTATATACGACGTGCGAGCCCTGTCCAATGTGTACGGGGACTATAGTTCTCTCCAAGATAAAAAAAGTGGTGTGGGCTGCAAATGATGCTGAAATCGGAGCATTTAAAAAATTCAAAGAAAGGACAAGTCCGTTGCCGATTTATAATGATTTATTTAATGACATTGAAATTGTGGCTGCTCCCTACTCTGATTTAGAAATTAGACAAAGACTAATGCTGGCTGAATGGAATAATAATCGGGGTTACACCGATAATCATTGGAATAAAGAATTCATACGTGATGCGGAGTGATAATTTACGAAGAGCATATTCTCAGGCGGTTAAGCTCTAACGACCAAGGCATGATCGACACGGCTCATCAAACCGTGGCGGAAAGCTGGATGTTGTTACGTGAACAGCTAAATCTGAAGAATATCGTTAATCGATTCAGCTAACGGTAACCGTCAGCTCAATAAACAGCGACAGTCTAGGACTTGAATTTCTGTCCACCACTGCCGCTGTTTCACTTTCAAGGTTTGTCTAAATATTGATGCTTGGAGCAAGGATGAAGCTACAACCGAAACGAAGACACCGTGCTCTGCAGCTCCTCAGCCAGGCTGGCCAGGGACTGGGCGGAGGAGGCGGTCTCTTCGCTGCTGGCGGCGGACTGCTGGGTGGTGGCGGAGATGCTCTCCACGGCAGCGAGAACGTTGGTGGACTGGGCGGCTTGTTCTTCGCTGGCGGCGGCGATTTCGGATATCTTCTGTCCGGCGTTGTTGACCATCGTCACGATCTGATGAAAAGAAACGCCGGTCTTCTGCGACAGCTCCGCACTCTCCTGCACAGCGCTCACGCTGTAGCGTGTATTCACCTGCATCCCCTTGATGATGCTGGTGATCTGCTTAGTGGCCTCGCCGCTGCGCTCGGCCAGCTTGCGCACCTCGTCAGCCACCACCGCGAAGCCCCGGCCCTGTTCCCCCGCTCTTGCGGCTTCAATGGCGGCATTCAGAGCAAGCAGGTTGGTCTGATCTGCAATATCCTCAATAACATCGATAATCTCGCCGACCTTCTGCGAGTCCTCCTCAAGCTTAGCCATCTGTCCGCTGACAGCCTGCATACTCTCCATCGACTCCTGAATGATGCTGTTCCCGTTCTCGGCAATCGTAACGGTCTCATCGGAGATGACCGAGGCCTGCTCGGTATTCTGGGCTACAGAGTGGATCGCGCTGGACAGCTCTTTGAATAACTCGCTGATGGTCCCGGCATCATCCGCTGTGGTCGTGCTGCCGCTTGCCACCTCTTGCGTACTGGCGGAGATCTCCTCGGCGGCGGCGGACAGGCTCTGGGAATGCAGCAGGATGGAGCCCACTGTGTTACGGAGGCTGCTGACCATCTCGTTCACCTTGGCAGCCAGGATGCCGATTTCATCTCTGGTGTCGATATCGGATTGGCTGCGCAGGTCGCCGTCAGCCACCTTCGAGAGAACCTTGACAACCTTCGCCAGCGGATTAGAAATAATCCGGGAGATGATATACCCTAGCAGGATGCACAGAATGACTGCACCGATAATGATACTGAGGGTAATATTACGCGAAGAGCTATAGAGTGCGGCTCCGCTCTGTCTGGCCTGATCCGCTTCCTTGGTGTTGGTGAGAATCAGCTCGTTCAGAATATTCTTCAAGGTATCGCCTTGGTTGTTAAGCGTGCTGCCGCGCAGCATCTCCAGCAGCTTCTCGTCCTGTCCCGTCAGGGAGAGGCTGACAAGAGAATCGTACGTTAACAGATAATCATTCCATGCCGCTTCAAAAGGGGCAATGGCTTGAACCGATTCCGCGCTCAGCTTGGTTTTGCGGAAGGCCGCGATGTTATCGAGTACGTTCTGCTTCTCTTTTTTATAATCGTCCACCCGCTGCTGGCGTTCCTCAGGGGTCTTCTTAATGTACAGATCCCTGACGATAACGCGCATGACCGAGAAGCTGTTCTGTGAGCTTTGCAGGGAGGAGACGGGAACCAGATTGTTCACATACATATCGTCCAGACTGTTATTAATCGAGCCGAGGTTGCTGAGACCGTAGAGGCCCACGAAGGAAAGAATGACAGCGACGGTCAGGAAGGACGAGATTAATTTCACGCTTGTTTTTAGATTATAGAACCATTTCATACCTGTTTCCCCCAGTAAAGATGATTTTGTTAAGCGAAGACTCCCGTATTGAAAAATAAGCTGGCTGTATCTATGATCAGAGCGATATTGCCATTTCCCAGGATGGTAGCTCCTGATATGTTCTCAGTCTTGCCCATGTAGGCCCCGAGCGATTTGATTACGATATCCTGATTGCCGATAAGTGTATCCACGGCCAGTGCCAGCCGTTTCTCTCCCCGCCCTACGATAATCAGCGGAATGGATGCTGATCTGCCGCCCGCACCTGCGGGGAGCCGCAGGATATCCTGCAGCCAGACCACCGGTACGAGCTGTCCCCGTGCGGTAATGACAGGCTGGCCCCGGACAGAGCTGATCTCCTCTGGAGTGACGCGGACAATCTCGGCCACACTGCTCATGGGAATCACGAAGGTGGCTCCCCCGGCATGAACGAGCAGACCCCGGATGATGGCGAGCGTCAGGGGCAGACGAATCCGGAAGCGGGTGCCTTGCCCCCGCGTGGTTTCGATATCGATCATACCGTTAATCCGTTCAATATCATTGCGGACGATATCCATTCCGACCCCGCGGCCGGAAATATCGCTGATGTGCGGGGCGGTAGAGAAGCCGGGCCGGAAAATAAGCCGCAGCGCCTCATCCTCAGTCATCCCGCCGGCCTCTTCAGCCGTAATGATGCCCTTCCGCAGGGCAGACTCTGCAATCAGGCTGGAATCAATCCCGGCCCCGTCGTCCTCGATGACCAGGATAACCTGATTATCCTCATGGGAGGCCGCGACGCGGACGGTTCCGGTCTCGCTTTTGCCGGCGCTGCGGCGGATTTCAGGGGTCTCTATACCGTGATCAACGGCATTGCGCAGCAGATGGATCAGCGGGTCGCCAAGCTCTTCAATGAGCGTCCGGTCCAGCTCCGTCTCCTTGCCTTCAAGAACCAGCTCAACCTGCTTGTTCAGGGAGCCGGACAAGTCCCGGACCATGCGGGGCAGACGGTTGAACAGCTGCTCTATCGGCAGCATCCGCACCTTAATCATGCTCTCCTGCAGTTCCCCCGTAATCATAGCCAGATGGTCGGCAAGCTGGCCCAGCTCCTCTGTCAGATCATTGGTTCCGTATTGCTGGTGGAATCTGCGGTTCAGCAGATGGAACCGGGTCTGATCGATGACCAGCTCACCCGCCAGGTTCATCAGCTTCTCCAGACGCTCCACCTGGACGCGGATCGTTTGCGGCTTGGTTTTGTCAGCGGCAGACGGCGGGGATTCTGGTACTTCCGGGAGCTCCCGGCTCCCCGTCTCCGGATGGGGCGGTCTCACGAATTCACCGGGACGCGGGGAATCGTTAAGCACTTCTTCTATGTATATACGATCAACATCCATAATGGATAAGACCTCCTGACGGAGCTCCTCGATATCGATCTTAGGCGACAGCAACCAGGAGGCCTCGTCGATCCGGCTGTCGTGGTCCTCTATCTCTTCCAGCTCCGGCTTCATGCGCAGGACCGCAGCGACACTCCGCAGCTTGGCATCGATCAGGTGAAGACGGGGCAGCTTCATCTCACAGCCGGGAGAGAGCCACACATGCACCCAGAACAGCTGGAGGGGAAGCTCTGCCTGACTTGTCTGCACAGCAGGGACCTTATCCTCCGGCTTCTGCAGCTCCTCCGCTGCGAATGTACTCAGCCGCTGCACCAGACCGGACACATCTGTGGTCTCCTGATCCGTAGCAGCGATCTCGCTCTGCAGCGCGCGCATTCCATCCAGCGCTCCGAAGAACAGGCGGATCAGCTCCGGCGTGACCGTCCGCTCCCCTCCCCGCATCTGATGAAGCAGATGCTCCAGATGATGCGTGACTTCCTTCAGCCCGTTGTAGCCCATAGAGGCCGAGGAGCCCTTAAGGGTATGGGCCGCCCGGAAAAACTGCTGGATTCCGTCTTCTGTCTCCCCGGTCTGCTCCAGCCTGAGCACCTCATCCTCGATCAGCTGCAGCTGGTCCTCAAGTTCCTCCAGAAATATCCCTCGGTATTCCGATAAATCAACCATGGTTCGCCTTCTCTCCGTTTAGCCTTTGTTTAGTCTCGCAGCAGGATCTCATCCAGCCGCAGAATGCCGACCAGCTCGGAAGAAGAGAAGCCTACTCCGTTGAAGAAGGAGCCGCTGACTCCAGAGATGCTGCCCTGTGCAGGCTGAATATCGCTGAAGGTCGTCACTTTATTCACGTTGTCGACAATAACGCCCAGGGATTCCTCCTGGTGATGGACCACCAGAATGCGTGTGTGTTTGGTCGGCTCCACTTCTTCCATCTGAAGCAGCACTCTAAGGCTGAGCACCGGCACAATTTTACCCCTGAGGTTGATAATGCCCTTAACGTAGTGACGGCTGCTGGGGATTTCCGTTATTTCCTGCATTCTTATAATTTCATGAACATCTGAGATCGGGATCGCATAATGCTCGTGATCTACCCCGAATTCAACATATTGTTTCTGCAAAACGGTCTCCATAGTTACCCTCCGGCTTCTCATATTACTTAGCTGGCCCGCAGCCGCTATTCTGTCTCCGTCCCCCTCCTGAGTTCTTCGCGTTACCTTCTGCTGATCTTGTGTATTCCGGTCTTTGGCCATTCCTGTGTGATAATGGGACAAAATACCACAAAAATGTCGTACAATATCACTTATGCGACATGTCTATTCCTGAGGAGTGATGAAAAAAGAATGAGCCAGACCGAATTTAGCCGTACGGCGCTCAGCTTGGTGTACCCGGAAGAGGGCTACCTAAGCGATGATCAGATTGTTCAGATGTTTATGGCTACCTGCTGTACGAATGTTAATACAGGTCGGAATTATAAGCGGGCGATTGCCGATTTCCGCAGATTTATTGCAGGCACCTCCTTAAGGGCAGTGACCTGGAGGGAGATGGAGGCGTATAAGATTTTCCTGACGCAGGGGGGCTACAGTTATCAGAGGCAGCTGGCACCGGCAAGCATAGCGGCATTCCTTGCGCCGTTGAAGTCTTTTTATAAATGGGGGAGTGACCAGCATATCGGGATTTTTGCAGTGAATCCGACCTCTTCGGTACGCATCCCCAAAATAACCGTTACCAGCCGCAAAAACTTCCTGACCAAACGGGAGGTGGGGGAATTACTGAATGTACTGGAGAAGCAAGGACTGCGCAATTATCTGATCGGGCTGACGCTGGTAGTGCTCGGTCTGCGGGTGTCAGAGCTGACGGCGATGAAGTGGGGGGACTTCCATAATGATCTGCTGGAGACCTCGGTCTGGCTGACCGTGGAGAACGGCAAGGGGGGCAAGCCTAGGGAAATTAAGGTTCCGCCGACCCTGTGGCAGCTGTATTCCAAGTTGTCTGATACCTTGCCAGGGAAGGAAGAGGCCAACCCGGAGCAGCGGATGTTTCCGTTATCTTCACGGCAGGTGGAACGGATTATCAAGAATGCCGGAGAAGCCAGCTCAATTGAGAAAAAGCTGACCCCGCACTGGCTGCGCCACACGAATGCCACACTGGCCTTGCTCCAGGGAGCGTCGCTTCAGCAGGTTCAGGAATCGCTGGGGCATTCCCACATCAACACCACTCAGCGTTATCTCCACACCGTTCAGCAGATTCAAAAGGCTGCCCCGGATTTTGTCGAGGACAGCCTGCGCACGTTCATACAATAGATTAGATTCGACAAAAATTGCAGAAGCACGAATGGAACATAATTGTGGAAACAGAGGGGCTGATCCAGCGAAGTTTCTATACAGAAGTTAGGAAATGACCTATAATAAACGCATGGCTGCTTGATTATGCGCAAGTATGCATGGTTTATCGTATTTTACTCAAAAAAAGTCGCATAAGTGATATTGTACGACAAAAAACGTCAAAGTATACATACAGACTTAGCTTCATGTGGTTTGTTGCATCGAAATCCGGTCCTTGTGCCGCAAATCCCGCGTATGCTCCAATAATAAAGTCCAGACTCCGCCTATGTGCGGGGTTTTTTTCGTGCGTGGAATCGAAATACTAAGAATAGTAGAGTTTTTCTGTTGACAGTGGAAAACACAGGTCATATACTGTGTATATAGATATATACAGTAAGCACACACAGATACACACTGAGGCTAGCTGATCTGCCAGCTCCTGCTGTTCAAGACGAATAAAGCGAGGTTAGAAGTTATGACAACATTAAAGCAAGCGTGGGTCATCGTACGCAGCGAATTCCACGGTGACCGCTGGAAGCTGCTGTGGGCGCTGCTGTTCTCGCTCCTGTTCATGGGATATTTTGCCGCACTGTCAGGAATGGTCATCGACGATACGCTAACGGGACATGACAAGCAGTTGCTCAGCGATGTTCTGATGGTTACGATGATGCTCATGCTCACGATCACCTTCTCCCGGCGGACAATGAAGTATATCTCGGAGGATTCCTATACCCGGATGCTGGCGTATATGCGGGCGTTGCCGGTACCGGTAGCAGCTATTCTCTGTAAAAGAAAGCTGGACACCCTGCTCGCCGTTGCCATGAACAGCACGTTGTTCTTCAGCCTGATCTATCTGCTCAGCCCCGGAATACGCGCTGAACTGCCGCCTGCTTCGTATCTGGCTTTTGCTTTTACCTGGATCGGTTACAGCCTGATTGTCGCTGGCATGTACATTATCATCGAGTTCTCGGTCAGCGGCGTCATGTACTTCTGGATCATCTCAGCCGTTATGCTGCTGGCGCTGGGCGTGTCAGGACTAGTCTACCTGGCGGGAGGCAATATACTGCTCGCCACGGTCGCTGTATCCAAGGAGTGGGGCCTATTGTCTCCCTTGATGTGGGGGGCGCTGGCACTTGGCATGCTATCGATTCAGCTATTCTCCAGATGGACGATTCACCGGCTGAAGAGCCGTGATCTCGTATGAGACGGGGCAAGGCGTTCATCCGGGGGCCGGGCCTGGAAGGCAGGTGTAAATGATGTGGATACCTATACAAATTAATGAGAACAGCGCAGAGCCGCTGTACCATCAGATCGAGACGCAGCTCAGATCGCTGATTATCTCAGGTGCGATTACAGAAGGGACGCTGCTTCCTTCCATCCGCGAATTCGCAGGTGACCTGAAGTGCAGTGTCATAACGGTCCGCCGCGTCTATCAGGATCTGGAGAACGAGGGCTTGCTGCGGACCCGGCAGGGGACGGGCACCTTCGTATCCCATATCGGGACCGGAGCCATGGAGGACTATAAGCAGGAGACCGTCCGCAAGGCGCTGGAGAGCGCCGTGGAGGCGGGACTGTCCGTCCATTGCAGCGAAGAGGAACTAACCAGGCTGTTCACAGAGATCGTGAAGAACAAATACGGGAAGCAGGCAGAAAGAGGGGGAAGCTGATGGGACAGCAAGCCATAGAACTGCGGGATGTATGGAAGAAGCGGCGCAACAAGACCATCGGGCCGATGAATCTCCGGCTGCCGCAAGGATATATTACAGCGCTGGTGGGCCAGAACGGCGCGGGCAAAAGCACGCTGCTGAATATGCTCCTGCAGCTGATTTTGCCGGATGAAGGGGAGATCCGCTGGTATGAAGAGACTTACCGCGGTGTGCTGCCGATGGAGCTCCGCCAGAGCATCGCTTACGTGCCGGAGATGCCCCAGCCTGAGGAGAACTTCTGGACACCCGGTGAGGCGGCCGCCTTCCGCAGCCATTGGTATCCTTCCTGGGACCAGACTTACTTCGAGGAGCTGACCCGTAAGTTTGAAGTGCCGCCGAATGCCAGACTGGGCAAGATGTCCAAGGGCGAGCGCCGCAAGTTCGAGCTTGCCGCCGCCCTCGCGGTGAAGCCCCGGCTGCTGCTGCTGGATGAGCCGTCTTCGGGCCTGGACCCTTTTGCCTGGAAGATCATGATTGAGACGCTGCAGAGATACATGGATGAACACGAGGCCACGATTGTCATCTCGACCCATATTGTTGAAGAGGTCCGGCGGCTGGCGGATTATATCGTGCTGATGCACCAGGGGCAGCTGCTGGGAATGACCGAGAAGGACAGTCTGTTTGGTTCATGGAGTGAAATATGGGTTCAAATTGAGGGAGAGCAAGAACTGCAGGAGCTGGCAGCCGAGCTGCCGCAAGCGTTGGAGCTGAAGCTGGAAACGCCGGGTGTGGCTTCATTTTTAACCCAGCAAATTTATCTGTATGAGAAACGCATTCACGATTTGGGCGTAAAGGTACTCAAGAGCCGCAGCCTGGAGCTGGATGAAATCCTAAGCTTATGGACCCGGGGACATCGTCCGGTTCTGATTGACCAGAAGAGAGGGGAATAAGAATGGAAGCATTGCAGTTGAAGCAGGTAGTGAAGCAGTACGGTGAGAAGACGGCAGTCAACCGAATCAGTCTAAAGGTGGAGCAAGGCGAGATTTACGGTCTGCTGGGTGCCAACGGCGCTGGCAAAACAACGACCATGCGCATGGTGCTCGGCCTGATCTATCCCGACGAAGGGAGCATCCTGTATAACGGCAAGCCGTATAGTAAGGAGCTTCAGCATCTGATGGGCTATCTGCCGGAAGAACGGGGATTATATCCGAAGGTCAAGGTAAGCGATCAGATTATCTATCTGGCTCAGCTGCGCGGGATGTCCGCGAGTGAAGCGGATAAGAGCCTGAAGTACTGGCTGGAGCGCTTCGATGTACCGGAATATTACAATAAGAAGATTGAAGAGCTGTCCAAGGGAAATCAGCAAAAGATGGGCTTCGTCGCCGCTGTGGTCCATAAGCCGAAGATTCTGATCCTGGATGAAGCCTTCAGCGGCCTCGATCCGGTCAATGTGGAGCTGCTGAAGGATACCGTCAGAGAGATGCGGGATCTGGGAACGAGCATTCTGTTCTCTACGCACCGCATGGAGCATGTTGAGGAATTATGCCGGAATATCACGATTCTTGACCGCTCGAACACCGTGGTTCAGGGAGATATCCGTGAGATCAAGAAGGGGTATCCGCGGGAAGAAGTTGTACTGCGCACCGCCGGGGAAGTGAACGGACTTGCCGAGCTTGCCGGAGTTACCGGAGTGCAGCGGCAGGAGCGCGGGTATGTTTTAACCATCAGTGACCTGGGAGCCGCACAGCGCATTCTTCAACTGGCTGTGGCTCAGGGCGAGGTCGAGCATTTCGAGATTAAGGAACCGACGCTAAACCAAATCTTTATCAGAGCGGTGGGTGAATCCAATGAATAAAATGGCAACCATTATCGGCTTCACATTCAAGAATAAGGTAAGAACGAAATCCTTCATGATTACCACCTTAATTCTGGTGCTTCTGCTTAGTATCGGGATGAATATCCCTTATCTGATCAAAGTGTTCAACGGAGAAGACGGGGCCAAGGACGCGACACAGATCGGAGTCGTTGCCCAGCAGGGCTTCCGGCCTGCCGAGCTGCTGCTCGCTTATACTCCGCCGGCTGAAGCCGAAGATAAAGTCGTATTTACCGCTTATCCTTCCGCAGATGATGCAACCCTTAAGAAGGGGCTGGAGGATGAGAAGATTGAGGGGTATCTTACCTTTGCCGACAAGGGCAGTGTAGGGGTGCCTCCGGTAACGTATCACAGCAAAGACGGAGACATCAGCAGCAAGCTTAGAACGAATCTGCAAGCCGCTCTGCAGCAGGTGAATACCGGCCTGATTGTCGGCGATAAGCTGACCGAGAGCCAGGTGGCGGCGATCTTCGCTCCGGTGTCGATTGATAGCGCGCAGCTAAGTACTGACGGGGCTGCGGGTGGCGTAGACCAGGATCAGGACAAACCGATTATCAACTATGTCATTGTCTATATCCTGCTGATTCTGTTCTTCATGTCGGTGATGATGACCGGCAACATGATCTCGGCCGAGATTACGTCGGAGAAAAGCTCGCGCATTATGGAGATTCTCATCACCAGCGCCTCGCCACTAACCCAGATGTTCGGCAAGGTCATCGGAATCTTCCTCGTCGGTCTGATGCAGATCGCCATTATCTCGGCTGCCATCGCCGTCAACCTGATGCTGCCGCATAATTCCACGATCCTGAGCGATTTCGATCTGAATCTGGGACAGCTTAATGTCAGCATGATTGTCTATGGCTTCATCCTGTATATCCTGGGGTACTTCCTGTACGCCCTGATGTATGCCGCTGTCGGCTCCATTGTCAGCCGGACAGAGGATCTGGGGCAGGCCGTGATGCCGGTCATGATGCTGGGCTTCGTCAGCTTCTATCTGCCGCTGTTCAGCATCTCGAACCCGGATACGCTGCTGGTGAAGGTAGCGAGCTTCGTACCATTCACCTCTTCGCTCAGCCTGCTGCTGCGGATCGGGGTCGGGGAGGTCGCCTTCTGGGAGATCATGGTCTCGCTGGCGATCCTGCTGGCTACAACCTTCCTCTTCGGCTGGCTCGCCGCCAAGATCTACCGCACCGGCGTCCTGATGTACGGCAAGCGCCCTAGCATCAAAGAGATCAGAAAAGCGATGAAGGCTTATAAAATTTAGGATTTGACGGAAGTAGTGTGATGGATTTCTCGCAGGGAGCAGTTACCTCAGGTAACTGCTCCCTGTTGTATATTCAGCCATCCCCTCCAGGATTCAAACCCCTTGTTTGATTAAACTCCAGAGGCGTTCAAACCGTTCTTGGTAGTCTGGTGAATTCCAGGATCCTTTAAAAGAGGGGAGACTAAACACTGCAAACGCAGATAGAATGGCCTCTGCCCGTTCAAATTGAGGATCATGATATTCCATGAAACCATCAATGATTTGATAAGAATCCCAAAGCACATCACGTAATACCAATGGATTACTGTCCACATATTGTGTATTCAAGGCGAACATTTGGGGATTCTCATTATAAGCGCGTTTTTTGGCATTAACAAATGCCCATAGCCAATCGTGGAGCACTTCCTGCGGGGAGGCTGAATTAGTCATGTTTATACGGATTTGTTCTGAAATCATCCGGTTGAACCAGCCTTTAGCTACTGCCGCCCACAGTTCTTGTTTGTTTTTGAAATGTTTATAGAGTGCAGCGTGGGTGATGTTCAATTCATCCGCTATTTGAGAGAGCGTCACCTCAGATTTTTCCGTACGCTCAATTAATGTCTCGGCAGTTTCAATAATAAGCTCCTGTGTGATTTTAGCCATTTGTTGTGGCAGGTGAATGGGGGAGTGCAGGCACTTACGATTAACCCCCCAGTGTAACACCATGCTGCCAACCCTTCTTTCGTTAATTAATAATATCCACTTATAGTTTAGCATGAAAAAACAAAGTAACAAATGTTGACTTTTGTAACTTCTAGTCTTATGCTTGGTGTGCAAGTTACAAATCATCGTAAATGTTACTTAGGATCTTGCGGATAGGAGGGTATTAATTATGAAGGCGGCACAGATCACCAAATATTCCAAACCGTTTCAAGTTGAAGTGCGCGATATTCCAGTCCCGGAAATAAGTGATTACGAAGTTTTGGTTAAAGTAAAGGCGGCGGCGGTTAACCACTTGGAGCTGCTCATCGCTACCGGAAGCGTGAAGTTAATCCAGGACTATGAGTTCCCCTTGACCCTTGGTAACGAACTCACAGGTGTTGTTGAGAAGATGGGTAAGAAAGTCGCTGGCTTCAAAGTAGGTGATGCCATTTACTCCCGCCTGCCGCTGCGAAAAATTGGAGCATTTGCCGAATATGCGGCGGTTCATGTAGAGGCTATGGCTCACTTGCCGGGTAATCTGGATTTTGTAACCGGTGCGGCTGCGCCTTTAACGGGATTGACAGCCTATCAAAGCCTGCATGAAGAGTTAGCTGCCAAAGCTGGCGAAAGAGTGTTCATTCCAGGGGGCTCTGGTTCATTTGGCCAAATGGCGATTCCTATCGCTAAAAGCATGGGGCTGAAGGTCATCGTCAGTGGAAGTCCACAGGCGCGCGAACGTACAATGGCCGCGGGAGCAGATCAATACATTGATTACAAGGCGGAGAACTACTGGGAACGACTTCGTGATCTTGACTATGTGATTGATACCTTGGGCCCCGGTGAATTTGAGCGCGAACTCTCCATTATTAGACCAGGCGGCCATCTTCTTTCTCTACGGACCGGACCAAACAAACGATTCGCCAAAACTATGGGCTTGGTAGGTTGGAAGCAAAAACTATTCAGTATTGCTGGTGCTAAGTATGATCACAAAGCCAAGAAGAAGAAGATTGAATATCATTTTGTGTTTGTACGCAGTGATGGAGAACAATTACGGCAAATCACAAAAATCATTGAAGAGAACCAAATTATACCCGCGGTAGACGCCCGGGAGTTCCACATTGAAGATATTAATGAAGCTCTAAATCTGGTTGCTACAGGTCACCCCCAAGGGAAAGTGGTTATCCGATTTTAAATATTATATAATTATTTACCGATCGTTCTCAATATGTTATATTGAATTTATAGGACATCACTGCATGATGAGATTAGGTTATTATATCTTCTCCTGTGCATTTTCTAGAACGATCATTCTCATATAGGGAGCGAATACAATGAACATTTCTGAACAAGTGGCATTGGTTACTGGAGCAAACCGGGGGCTTGGCCGCCAGCTTACGCTTGAACTTCTAGCTAGAGGGGCTAAGGTCTACGCGGGAGCAAGAAATCCGGAAACTCTGGATATTCCAGGAGTTACACCTGTAAAGCTTGATGTTACCAACCCTCAAGAGGTAGCGGCAGCAGCCAGCCAGGCTAAGGATGTTACGATTCTGATCAACAATGCAGGATCATCTACAGGCGCTTCTTTGCTGGAAGGGGATGTGGAGCAGATCCAGCTGGAATTGAATACGCATTTCTTCGGTACGTTATCCATGGTTCGCGCTTTTGCACCGGTCATCGAGAATAACGGGGGAGGATCGGTTCTGAATATTCTTTCCGCATTATCCTGGTTTAGTGGCGGAGCTGCGGGTGCCTACACGGCGGCAAAGGCTGCAGCATGGGCGCTGACGAACGATCTTCGTTTGAATCTGTATCCCCGTCATATTAGAGTAGCAGGCTTACATGTGGGTTATATGGAGACAGACATGACGGCCGGCCTGGATGCTCCCAAATCAAACCCTTCAGATATTGCGAAAATAGCTATTGACGGCATAGCAGCCGGCAGCTTCGAAATTCTTGCCGACGATACCAGCCGTATGATCCAAGCCGGACTTGCAGGCGGCGTGTCCGCCCTCTACCCGAATCTGTCCTAATCCCAATATTACGCAGTAGCAGCGGCGCAGAAAGAACGGGCTTCCATATTTCACCTGGAACACCTCTTGGAGGGATTCAAGGCGGAGAAGGCCTTGGCTAAAGGAAAAGTATACAGGAATCCCGATGATGACCAATCTGGTCAACCATCGGGATTTTTGTTCTAAATAAGTAGTTTGCTAGAGAAGTATTAAAAATTATCTGATGTATTATCGTCGCAAAAATCATGTATGACATCCTCAGCATCGTAAAGAGACACTTCAAGGTTGATTCACTTGATATTTTTTCCAAGCGATTGATTAAGGATAGGAATGTGCAAGTCTGTCGGCAGAGCAAATTAAGGAGCTTCGTAAAGAATATCCTTTATCCACCGGCTCTCCTGTAAATGTTGATTTGCGGGATTTAACATTCGAGGAGGTATTGGATCATACGGACACGTTCATAGTTGCTGAAGTCATTCAGCAACTGCCGGATTTCAGCGTGGATCTGATAACTGAACCTGGAACTCCAGAGGGTAATTTAGCGGAGAAATTGAAGGATTCCGGTCTGGAGCCTTACAAGCCTATGTTTACCTCTTTTCAAGTTAATGTAGATCAAGTAGTTACTGGTGAAGAGGTTGAAGGGACCTTTAACCTGATTTATGACTCTGAGTTCAAGGGGATTGAACCAGAACTTAAGCCGGGAATGAAGATCGTCGCTGCAATCAAAAAAGGGGTAGGGGAAGAGCAAAAAGGAAGCTACTCTTTCACCCGTTATGGGACATATTATGTAGTTGATGGTGACTATGTTCTATCTGCATTCCAGGGACAGAGCGAAGAGATGAAAGCTTTCTCCAGGGATACCAACGGTTACAAGCTGAATCATCTCATTGCTGAGATTAAAGAGCTGAAGGAGAATTAAATAACGATAACTTATTGGCATAACAACAAAACACCCATCCGCCCCATAAAGGCAGATGGGTGTTTGCTATACACAATTATTTTTACGATAGTCGGAGGGGTTGATTCCTGTCCATCTTTTAAATTGTCTGCTGAAGTGAGAGAGGTTCTTGTAGCCTAAACGACTTGAAATCTCATTTAAAGATATCCTGGGCTGCTGTAGTAGTATTTTGGCTTCCTGCAGCTTTAAGTCGGATAGATAGGTGCGGGGCGACATTTTATATATTTTTTGAAATACCTCTAATCCATAGTTGGGGCTGATCCCAAGCGAAGCAATGATGGGCTGGATGTGAATGGTGTAATCTGAATTTCCCTGGGTGCAATTTTTCTTAAAAGCCCTCTTGATGGCTTCGGCAATTTCTTTGGCATACTTTGCAGTGGTCATGGATTCGTTAGCATGTATCCCCGTCTGTACCGGCTGGCTATCTACAAGCACCTCCAATAACTCGAACAAGACCATTTGTGCTTTTAGCTTTGCTTTGGTGAACGACAACTCAGGCTCATGCAGAATATCGATCCATTTTTGAAGGCATTTTTTCAGCTGGCTATGATACAAATGGGAGGGCTTATAGACCCAGTCACAGTTCTTCATAATTCTCATCCGTAAGGAAGGCTCGTCTATATCAAAATGAGCGCAGAAATAGGTCATCGATGTAGCGGAAATGCATTTATTCGTATGCTCGAACCCAGGCGGAATCAGCAGAATATCATCACTGTTCACAATGAATGGTTCATGATCTATCCTAGTCTCTTGAGCCCCATCCAGCACAATTAGAATCTCAAAGGCATGATGGGATTCTGTAGTCATGCTCCAATCGGCAGGAACGGTTTGTGTATGTGCGCCAAAAAAGCGTATATTCCAATCAATGCGCGGCAGCAGCAGCGTCTGTGCACCTGTGAGATAGCTATTCATATGTTCCAATTTGCAGCACCTGCCTTTGATTTGGGTAAATCTAGCCGTAATCATCCCATCGCATAAATACGTTAGTAGTTATTATAATATACATAGACAACAGGAAAAGGGTAAATAATATGGCTAAACAGCGAAGGGAAGCAGAGAAATGACGAAGATTAATAATCCTATTATCCCTGGAATGGCACCAGATCCCTCTATTATTAGAGTGGATGATATGTATTATATTGCGACATCCACGTTTCATTGGAATCCCGGCGTTCAAATTTTCAAATCAACCGATTTAGCCCATTGGACGCTGACTGCCTCCGTATTAAATAAAGGTGAAGTGAATTTAAGAGGCACAAATACTCCAGCCGGAATCTGGGCACCGCATCTATCCTATGATTCTAGGGCGAACCGGTACTGGTTAGCCTATTCGCATATGTTGAACATGGCAGGCCGTGAATTCAACTCGGATTCGTATGCCATGTGGGCAGAAGATATCCACGGACCCTGGTCGGAGCCCATCTATCTGACATCCATAGGCTTCGATCCGGCGCTCTTCCACGATGAAGATGGCAAGCACTATGTGTCCATTCTTGAATGGGAGACCCGTGAAGGGTATCAGGCGCCTGGACATATTGTGATCGCTGAATTTGATTTGAATGAGGGTAAGCTGGTTGGACATTGGCACCGGGTGACGCAAGGCTTCACCAGCCGCGGCTGTGCTGAAGCACCGCAAATTTATAAGTATAAAGATAAATACTATCTTTTATTAGCTGCGGGCGGAACGGGTTATGCTCATGGCGTAGAGGTGGGACGTTCGGAGAATATTTTTGGTCCCTATGAACCGCATCCGTCGGGAGAGCCGATCATCACCTCCTCGCCGCGCCATCTATTTTCACTTGGCAATCCGGATGCCGGGCATTTTGAGATGTATAATCCAAGTTCAATTATGCAAAAAGCAGGTCACGGCTCATTAGTGCAAACTCAAACAGGCGAATGGTATATTGCTCATCTCATGTCACGGCCTGTGGAAGGAACGCTCTTAAATCCATTAGGCCGTGAAACCTCTATTCAAAAAATGCATTGGACAGAGGATGGCTGGCTGGAAATGAAGGATGGATCGAATGTAGCGAAAATGGAAGTTGAGGGGATGACAGGTGTTGAATTAGAGGCCGATGGAATCTCTCATGACGTATTTGATGATTTTAATCAGGAGAAATATGATCTTCATTTTCTGACTCCATACCGGGACCAGCAAGCGGCATGGGTGAATACGGTTGAACGTCCGGGTTACTTACGCATTCATGGAGAGAATTCTTTGTTCTCGCAGATCCATCCGGCGATTATGGCCACACGCGCAACTTCCCTTCATTATGAAGTTCAAACCAAGGTGGAATTTCATCCCGATCACTACTCGGAAACGGCCGGTCTGGGGCTATACTATGATTCGAATAATTGGCTGTACGTTCACTTGACCCACTCCGAATCAGAGGGTACCGTTCTATACGTACTTCAGGCCAAGCTGGGGCAACGCATTGAGCTGGTCCACCATTACATTCCAGTCCCTGAAGACACAGCGGAGCTCAAGATTATCTATCATTCAGGCATCGCGAGTATCCTTTACCGTTTCGGGGATAACGGGGATTGGCAAGCTTTTGTAGAAAACATTGATGTACTCTATCTGTCGGATGAAGGCGTGAACGGGGAGCCAGGGGAGATTGGCGGATTTACAGGCTTGTTCAATTTCATCGGTTCCGTTGATGCCCACCAGCATGACTCCTTCGCTGATTTTGACTACTATGGAGTGAAGAATTACTAGCCAAGGACGCCATACGTTCTTCCGCCTGGGTGTGCCCGGAGCCGTGGTGAACTGGTGAAAACGCCGGAGATGGTGTACCTTAGTAGTATTAGTCTTTAGGAGTGGTGAAGTGTTGTGAAGAAAAGTAGACAAACCCCCGTGCTGGTCGCGGCCTCGATCCTGCTGATTATTATCAGCAGCCTGATCCCGTCGGATCAATCGGCTTGGCTGGGGGCGTTACAGACCCTTCTGCTGGGAGCCGGCCTGCTCGGCTGCTGTATGGCTTTTTGGCGGTTTGCCAAGGGCGGCAAGGGTGGGAAGGGCAAGAGCTGAGTTCGATGTACTGAACGGCTGACAAAAACAGGATTCTATGTTTTGGAGTAAGCAGAAGATTATTCTTAATTTATGGAGAAGACAAGGCCCCTGATGCAAGCATCAGGGGCCTTAAGGACTCCTCAAGGGAATCAGTGTATGTTTACTGCTAATTGCAATGGGTTCCTAGCTAGTTATAAAGCCGAAACCAGTGTTGTTGGTACAGTACATTATTATATTACGGAATAGTATATAATGCAACAAAAAATGAAAAATAGGCTTAACGATTAGTCCGGTTTAATCCTTTGGTAGTGAACCTTTGTTTAATTTTATCATATAATCGGCGTAATTCTGGAGTAGGAACAAAAATAATCTGATCTCCAGATCGTACGGGTGCACTAATTCGTATTTTGCTAATGGCTCTAATTTGGCTAACTGTAGCAATACTTTTAGTGTCAGCGGGGTACCTACTTAAGGCATTAATACCAGGAATAACACCTAAATCTACATCATTAAAGTGAACAGCTTTCGTTGGTTTAGAAGATCCTAAAGGCACTACAACAACAATAGGTGAAGTTTTAGCGTTGTCTTCAACCACTACGGCATAATGGCTGCCGCCATGTTCAGAGCCTGGGTTATATCCGAGCTCAATAGACACAATGGATCCAGCTTCATACTTTATGGTATCCGTTACAGGATTAAAGGTTTGTTCCTTGATCAAATAATCGCTGTATAGCTTTAGCCATTCGGTAATTAGGGTTTGTTGTTTAGAATTTAGTGATTGAACTACATTCTTCAAATTTTCTAGTGTGTGATCAAGATCTGATTTAGCTTGTCCATTCGTCAAATGATTACCCCCATTAAGTATGTATTTCCAACAATTTCAATAATAAAAGTATTGGGAAAGAAAGTCATCACTGTTCTGCGTATCAGAGAAAAACAAAAAAAGCCCTGCCGCAATCAATGCAAACAGAGGCTGTTATATTTGAAACCAATTCCGCCACGTCCAACTCATTCCGCGGTACTAATTCCTATATCCCGCGTTATTCCCAGTCTCAACCCGCCGAAGGGCGGTGCACAGCAGGCAGTGCTGAATGGGCGGCTGCCATCTGTTCGCGTATTCCTCTGAGCCGGGCCTTGAGCTCGGGGATGCTGCACTCCAGAATCTGGCTGATGTCGGACAGGGGGAGCTGGATGCCGTACCATAAGGCACTGGCAACGTGATCGTCCCAGCTCAGCGGCGCAGAAGCGCAGCGGCTGCGGTCGTGGGCGAGCATGGCACACTGGCGGATGCACTCTCTGTAGGCAGCCGCAGCAGCGGCGTCCCCTGAGAGGCGGCCCTTCAGCCATAGTGGATGGAGTGCAACGAAGGTGGCGGTTGCAGCTTGTTCGGCGCGGACGCCTTGCTCCAGCAGCAGGCAGCTAAGCGCATAGACGGGACCGCTATATTGCTGGGTGTAGTGGTTGAATCCGGCAGCGGCGGTTAGTTTGGGCGATAAGGGGTCAGGCATGTGGTCACGTTCCTTCCTGAATCTATACTGTGCAGTTCATTACAGCGCGCAAAAAACCGCAGGTAGAGGAGGACCTCTGCCTGCGGTTGTGGGTAACAGGCTTAAGACGCCTGGCACAAAAGCGTGGCGGATCAGGGCTCTCTCTTGGCGCTTACGAGGTTAGCTGTCGGATTCGGACGGTGAGAGTCGCCCTACCTGCCGGAGACCTGCGCGTAGCATTCTCCTTCGGATTCACCCCAAGTCGGCCTGACGGCCGGATGGTTCCCCCGTTTTCCACATGACGGAAATTCAGCGTGCATGCATATGCTCATTTTCATGAATGCATTCATTTGCTTTCAACACGAATCATACTCTCTTCAGAGGGGGTTTGTAAAAATGGAAAAGAGTGCTATTCGCCTTATTTTCAGCAAATGGCTGAATGGCTGTGCATAGGGAAGCCAAAACACCTATATGTAGCAGATTATCTGCCATTTATCTCGCTCAAGCGCTGTTTTTTATTTTTGGCAGACGGCGGTGGGGAAGAAGGGTTCTCCATGTATCGTTGCCGCCTACCTCGATGAATCGCAAAAAAAAGGCGCTGCTCCTGTTGAGAGGACAGCACCTTTGCGTATATTACAGAACAGCAGCATCCATAAGCTCCTGAAGCTCAGGGAGATTGAAGCCCTTGACCGCCCGGTCCCCGGATACGGTGACTGGAATGCCCATGAAGCCCAGCTTCTCCACTTCCTCCTGATAGACGGAGCTGGTCATCACATCCCGGACCTCGAAGGGAATGCCCTTGCTCTCCAGCAGCTGTTTGACCTGATTGCACTCGCCGCAGCCGGAGGTTGAATAGACAATTACGTTCGCGCTCATTGTTCCACTGCTTCCTTTATCGCTTTTTGGGTAATCTTCCAGTGTGAGGTGTTCCAGCGGACTTCGCTGTCCTCCAGCAGGAAAATTTGCGGGGATTCATGCTTGATCCCGAAATCCTCAGCAATCTGATTGGAGACAGGACGGTCTTCGATCACATGGACCACGGCTGCAGGAGTATCTGAATGCTGTGTATAGGCCTGGAACTCCTCGTTGGCCTTGGCGCTGATCGGGCAGGTGGTGCTGTGCTTGAAGAGCAGTTTTTTGCCAGGCTGCCCGATATATTGCTCTAATTCTTCCTTAGTGTGGATTTGTTGAATAGACATCGTAGGATCACCTTCCTGGGTAAGAGTTAATGAAACCTGTTGTCAACAATTGTGTTGTTAACAACTATTAATCATGATTGTAGCATAGTTCAAAATTAAAGCAAAAGTAAAGTTCTGCTTAGCCTGCCCTCCCTTGCAGGATGTTGTTAACGGCCTGCAGCCATGCTAATGTGAGAGGGATGGACCTAGGCTCGTAGCATAATTATGCAGATAGGAGGGGGGAGCTCATGAAAAGGGTTGCCTGTGTTACCGGTGCTGACCGTGGACTGGGATTATGCCTCGTTCGTTCTCTTTTGGAGAGTAAATACATGGTGTTTGCCGGACAGTATTTGCCGGACCCTGCGCTACTTGAAGCTTTGAAAGCGCAATACCCGGATAGCCTGAAGCTGGTTCCTCTTGATATCGGCAGTGCAGGGAGCGTAAAGGAGGCCGCGCGGAGTATTGCCGGAAGTACAGGGCACCTTGATATGATTATCAATAACGCAGGGATTATCCACAAGTCTGATGATGCAACAGTGCTCGTGGATATGGATGATGAAGCGATGGCGGAGATTTATAACGTGAACACGCTGGGTGCGCTGAGGGTGAGCAATGCATTGATGGGCTTACTGCTGCAAGGCCGCCAGCGTCTGGTGGTTAATATCTCGTCGGAGGCCGGAAGCATCGGGCGGAACAAGCGGATCAATATGTATGGCTACTGTATGTCGAAGGCGGCGCTTAATATGCAGTCTTCGCTGCTGCACAATCACCTGCGTGCGATGGGCGGACAAGTGCTGGTCTTCCATCCCGGCTGGCTGCAGACCTATATGAACGGCGAGAAGGATGCAGAGGCGCCTGTAACTCCTGAAGAATCAGCAGGCAAGATTATGACGATCGTTCATAACCACAAGATGTATCTGGCCGAAGAACCGGCTTATATCGATCTGGACGGCAATCTCTGGCCCTGGTGACACGAACATTCAGGACAGGCTAACTTGGCAAAAGAGAGGTGTGTGTAGCATGTCTTCATACAAAGCATTGGCGTTCGGCAGCTATACCGAAGTGAAATATCATCCCTTCGAAGGGGTAGACCGTGAGCTGGAGCAGCTCCTTGAGCCGGAGCTTCAGGTGGTCTCTACGGAGGATTACGGACGGATGAACCAGGCAGAACTGGCAGAATGCAGGCTTGTGATCTCCTATACGGAATTCTCCGAGGAGCAGTTACCCGCTGCGCAGAGCGGAGCCCTGCTTGCTTATGTGGCTGGCGGCGGCGGGCTGCTTGTCGTGCATAACGGCATATCTCTGCAGCGTAATCAGGAGCTTGGGGCGATGCTCGGTGCCCGGTTCACCCATCATCCGGCGTTCACGACGCTTCAGATGAAGGTGACTGCGCCGGAGCACCCGATTATGGAGGGGATCTCTGATTTTGTGATCGAGGACGAGCCTTACTATTTCGAGAAGCATCCCCACTTCGAGACAACGGTGCTGGCCGAATATCCTCATGACGGAGCGATGAGACCGGCGGCATGGTGCCATACCTTCGGCGAAGGCCGGGTGGTCTATCTGATGCCTGGGCACCATCTGCCTTCCTTCTCTTCAGAGCCGCTGCGCCGGATGATCCGCAGAGGCGGATTATGGGCTGCCGGAATGCTATAGTACGTGACGTTTATGATAAAAGGCAGGATACCGCTTGGATAACATGCGGCGTCCTGCCTTTGTGTATAGGATGTATGGGATGATCAGCTATGATGCCCTATTTTGGGGGCTTAGCCTCAGCAACAGGGACAACCCCGTTCTGATGAAGAGCCTCCAGTACCTCTGCCCGCAGCGTATCGGTGAAGGCAGCCCAGACTTTTTTGCCGACATCCAGCTCTTCGCGTCCAATCGATTGCAGCGTCTCAAGCCATACCCGCTTGTCATTAATGAGTCCGAGCTGGTCCTGGATGTCCTTATAGAAGGCTTCATGGGCATGGAATTTCTGATCCAGCGCAAAATCAGCCGCATTCGCCGTATACCGCAGTTCCTTGGCGGCGATTCGCAGCTCATGAAGAGCTTCGAAGGCTTCTTTTGATTCAGCTTGAGGACCCTTGAATAAGGTCTTGCAAGCTTTTTTCTTCTGTTCAAAGGCGACTTCAAGCTCGCGCATGGCGACATTGGCGTCTTTTTTGGCAGCGAGGGGCTCTAGCCCTGTCTCGATAAAAGGTGTCCACAGCACTTCGAGCGCTTGGCCGGACAGCTTGGGCAGTGCCTTCCTCAGCTTCTTGCGGGCGGCCTTCCGTGTATCCTTCTGGTGTTCGATTACCGCCTTCAGCAGCTTGGCAGTCTTCTTATCACCAGCAGCCTTCGCTGCCTTGCGCCGGGCTTCAAACGACCCGATCAGCACATCTGCATCACGGACTCTGCCGAGCTTCTTCTGGGCCTGCTTGAAGCTGTCATACAAGTCTGCCGTTGCAGTATGGCCCGGATCAAGAATGGACAACAGGGTCAGCAGCTTGCGGCTATTGACTCTGGCCTGATGAATATCCTCATCGTTGAACTCTTTGCGAGCATCCTTGCTGTAGTCCTGAAAATTGATGTACAGCTTGCTCATGGCCTGTTCCCATTGCCTGAATTTGCCTAGTTGCCTGTCTTTTGCCTGTGGTTCGGTTGTCATGCAGCATCACTCCTAGAGGTTGTGTATAGCATGAGCTTATGCGCGAATCTTATGGCTGGTATATTCTTCTTCACTACATTAAGGATAACGGGTTCGCTTCGCTATTACAAATCTGTAAGGGGATACACTGCCGGTTATACGGTGCGGGGAGAGATCGGTTACAATGTGAATAGTTAACGGAGTTAAGATTGGCCAGGACTTATAGATAGAAAGGGGAATCAGCATGCGGAGTGAACCTTATGATGTACTGGAGAGCGGGGCGGCGGGAAGGCTGCCGGAGGAGATGATCCTCTTCACGCATACCGGCGGTGAAGCAGGGAAAGAAGGGGAAGAGGCATCTGCGGAGGATATGCTGATTCCGTTTGCTTTTGAAGAGGTGCTGTGCCGTGATGTCGGGGCCGGTAAGGTCCCGCCGGTGCTGCATCTCTGGAGCCATCCCGGCGGAGTGGCGCTGGGGCTGCGGGACAGCAAGCTGCCCCGCGCAGCAGAGGCGATGCAGGCGCTGGAGCAGCAGGGCATCCGTACGGCAGTCCGCCATTCGGGCGGCGCTGCGGTGCCGCTGGATGCGGGAGTGATCAACGTGTCCCTGCTGCTTCCGAAGCCTGCGGGCAAGCTGGACTTCCACGATGATTTCCGGCTGCTGGCTTCGGTGATTACTGAAGCGGTAGCTGCGGGCCATCCGCAGGCAGCGGCGCAGATCCGGGCAGAAGAAGTCACCGGGTCGTATTGCCCCGGTGACTTCGACCTGGCGATCGGCGGCCGCAAGTTCTGCGGCATTGCCCAGCGCAGACAGAGCAACGCGTACTTCGTCCACGCGTTCGTGATTGTGTCCGGCACGGGGCTCGCGCGCGGAGAGTGCATCCGCCGCTTCTATCAGGATGCAGCGGACGGCGATGCTTCCCTGGACTATCCGCGCGTGCGGCCGGAGACCATCGCCGCGCTCGCGGAGCTTGGCGGCCCGTCTTCGGCGGCCGAATTCACTGCGGGTATCCGGCAGGCGCTTGCCGGCCGGGGAACCCGCCTGCTGCCGGCGGAGCTGCTGCAGCAGGCGACGGGCTACAGCCTGCGGTACAGCGACCCGCAGGTGCTTGAAGCAGCGCGTATGCTGCGCGAGAGGTACGCCCGCTGAAGCGGGCGGCTACTGGCGGCAGCGACGGGTGGCCAAATGTATGCGGAAAACAACATACAATGTGCAGGCTGGAGTATGCGCGGGCCGAATGTATGCGAAAAACAACATACAATGTGCAGGCTGGGGTGTGCACGGGCCGAATGTATGTGAAAAACAGCATACAATGTGCAGGCTGGGGTGTGCGCGGGCCGAATGTATGCGGAAAACAGCATACAATATGCAGGCTGGGGTGTGCGCGGGCCAAATGTATGCGGAAAACAACATACAATGTGCAGGCTGGGGTGTGCGCGGCCGAATGTATGTGAAAAACAGCATACATTCTGCAGGTTGAGGGCGCACGAGGGAGTACAGGCGAAATGTAGTCGAAAAACCGAACACAATGGGCCAGATGAGGGAGCGCAGGCGAAATGTAGTCGAAAAACCGAACACGATGGGCCTGACGAGGGAGCGCAGGCCAAATGTATGCGAATAACCGACTACAATGTGCAAGCGAAGGGTGTTCGGGCCAAATGTAGTCGAAAAACCGACTACAATGTGCACGCGCGAGGGTGAGCGGGCCTGAGGCAGTCCAAGAGGCTGATTGCGGGGGCAAGAGATGCCGCCCCCCTGCGATCAGCCTCTACATATGCCCTGCCGCCCCTACTACCTATACAACTCCGGACGCCGGTCCGCGAAGACCGGGATCTGCCCCCGTACCTCCCGGACCCGGGCGAGGTCAAGCTCGCCGCGGAGGATCTCTTCGCCCCCGGAGGCCTCGCTGACAATCTCGCCCCAAGGATCGATGATCAGGGAATGTCCAGCGAAGGTATTCGCCGGATCTGCCCCTGCCCGGTTACATGCTACAACGTAGCACTGGTTCTCAATCGCCCGGCTGATCAACAGCGCGCGCCAGTGAGAGAGGCGGGGCAGCGGCCATTCGGCGCTGATGAACAAGATCTCCGCCCCTCCGGCCATATGGACGCGGACCCATTCAGGGAACCGGATGTCATAGCAGATCAGCCCGGCACAGAGAATGCCTTCCAGCGTGAACAGTCCTTTCGCACCGCCGGGCTGGAGGTAGAGATGCTCCTCCATCAGCTTGAACAGATGCAGCTTGCTATACTCCCCGGTGCACGCCCCGCTGCGGTCAAAGACATACATACTGTTCGTAACGCCGCCGTTCTCCTGCCTGACGGCAATGGAGCCGGCAACGATATTCACGCCGTATTCCCGGGCCAAACCTGACATTAAGGCACCCGTGGTATGTCCGCCGGGATCTGCGATTTCGCCCAGCCGGGTCAGGTCATATCCCGTTGTCCATAGCTCGGGAAGAATGATGCAGTCTGGACTGCCGGCGGCAGCCTCACGAATTTTGCGCTCGGCGGCAGCATAATTCACCTCCGGTTTGCCAAATGCTATATCGAGCTGAATCAGGGCTATTTTCATACTGGCAGCCTCCTCCAAAAATTATTAGTTGACGGGTCAATGAATTGGGTGTAAAGTATGTTTTGTCGAAAAGGTTTTGCACAATTTATTTGCGTGAGGGGGTTAATTTTGAGCGAAGTTCAGCCCGATGAACATAAGATCTTCGAACTGCTACAGGCCCTGCACAAAGAAATCGGCCCCAAATTCGAGCGCTGCGCCGGCATGACTCCGACCCGCTTCAGGCTGCTGCAAGAGTTGTACCGGATTTCCGAGATCAGTCAGATTTCCCTGCAAAAGCTTCTGGAAATCGATGCAGCAGCGGTTACCCGCCACTTAAAAGGACTTGAAGAGAACGGGATGATCGCCCGCCGCAATAATCCAGCCGATAATCGGGTGACTCTCGTCTCCCTGACTGGTCAAGGCCGTGAGCATATCAATGCCTACCGGGAGAACAAGACCGAGTTCATCAGCGATCTGCTGAACGGATTCAATGAACAGGAGCGCACTGTGCTCGCAGAGATGCTTACCCGGCTGCAATATAACATTAATTTACTGTAGCCGGAAACAATAATCAAACCATTTTAAAGGAGCAAATTATCATGAACACTACCAAAAACAATGATTACATCAGCATTATTACAGGACGCCGCTCTATCCGCAAATATGATTCATCCGTCAAAATCAGCAAAGAGGAAATGACAGAGATTCTTACTGAAGCCACGCTGGCGCCTTCCTCCGTGAATATGCAGCCTTGGCGTTTTGTGATCATCGAAAGCCCGGAAGCCAAAGCTAAGCTGGCCCCTATTGCCAAGTTCAACCAGACTCAGGTTGAAACCTCCGCAGCGGTGATTGCCGTATTCGGTGATATGAATAACTTCGATTACGCTGAACAAATCTACGGAACGGCTGTAGAACGCGGACTTATGCCTGCCGAGGTCAAAGAAAGACAGCTGGCCGCCCTGGGCGCCCACTTCGCCAAGCTGCCCGCAGATGTGAACAGAGAGACCGTGATGATTGACGCCGGTCTGGTCTCCATGCAATTGATGCTGTCCGCCCGCGCACACGGGTATGACACCAATCCGATCGGCGGATTTGAAAAGGATCAGATCGCTGAAATGTTCGGTCTGGACAAAGAACGCTACATTCCGGTCATGCTGATTTCGATCGGCAAAGCACTGGAAGAGGGCTACGCCTCCGTCCGTCTGCCTATTGACACGATTGCCCAGTGGAAATAATACTCTATACCCATGAAATTCTAGGAGGAATATCCAAATGATTATTATCCATGCGCTGCTTCATGTGAATCCTGCACGGGAGGAAGAGTTCCTGGCCACAGCGAAGCCGCTGATTGCCGCCACACACGAAGAAGAAGGGAACCTGTCCTACGAGCTGTATAAGCATGCAGCAGACGGAAGTCTCTATATTATGGTTGAGACCTGGCGTGACCAGGCCGCCGTTGCCGCTCACAACACAAGCCCTCACTTCACCGGCTTCGCCGCCAAAGCGGGAGAGTTCCTGACCGCACCGCTTGATGTTAAGGTGTATAGCGCTGAGGAATTGAGCAAATAATTACGTTATCAAGTGATTAACCCTATACAATCTGGAATCCCGGGATGCTCCGGCAGTCTAATGACTGCTGCGGCATCCTTTTTTTAAGAGAATAATTTATATGTTTTGGGGTCCCCGCAAAGTTTTTGAGTCATCATCGAAGCTAAGGCCCCACTTTGTGGGATTATTTTGATAGGTGCCATGCCGTTTATAAAACGTACAAGCCGGGTATCTTACCTTACCCTTACTTGGCTTGTCATTTGCTGACGAAGCAAGGCGGGGAAGAACGAAGGAGATGAAGACAGCATGACTAATCTACATAATAATCACCGGTTAACCTCAATCCCTGCTGCTGCCGAGCAGGACGGGCAGCTTCAGCAGGATCTCATAGATTACGTGAATTATCATATTTCGGGCGGCTCCCTGGCCTCGCTTACCGAAGGGGCGGAGGAGGCTGAGCCGGCGTTAACCCCTCTTTTGCAAAATGATACCGCACGCGCTTACCGGCAGGAGTGCGGTGGCGTCATAACCGATATGAAGCAACTCGGGCAACTGCCGGGTATAAGCCAGGAATGGCTTAATCAGCTCGCGGATACAGTAGCAGGACTCGATTCCGGTAAGCTCAGGGCTCTGGCCCCGCAGACCACCCGGCATAACCGGGTAGATCCTTATGTGAACGGGCCGCAATGTCTGGACATGCTGCTCGGCGAGATCGGCAAGGCTGAGCGTTATATTCATCTGTCCGTGATGCTGTTCTTCAATGACCATTCAGGGAACCTTATCGCTAGTGAGCTGCTTCATGCACTTGAGCGCGGAGTAGAGGTTAGAATCATGGTGAATTATACGGTCACTGCGCTAGGATACGGCCAGAACCTGGAGGTGGGGCAATTCTCCAAGATTGCCGGGCGTCTGGAGCAGGCAGGTGCGAGGCTCCTGGATACCTTCCACTCCTATTACGGTGCAGAGGAATGGGCTGCGAAGCGCAAGGTGCTGAAGTCACAGGGCGTGCCTGAGAGCATCCTTTTTCTGCAGGATAAGGTTCAGGAGGATGTGGAGGTGACCGGGCTGAATGTGATTGACCACCGCAAATTCATGATTATAGACGGAATAACTTCCGTTATCGGCAGTCTGAATATCGGGGACCAGTATACGTTCGCCTCCCCCATTCAGGAAGCCCCGGATCAGCAGGTGGATGGACGTCCGCTCGGTATCCCCGCGAAGGAAGAGGAGTGGCATGACGGCTGCTTCCGCATTCAGGGGGCTGTGGCCCAGTCGCTGAACGCTGTTTTTCACTCCAGGTGGCTGCTGCTCGGGGGAGATCACTTTGACCTGGCGTCACCCTTCTATCGTCCTGCGGTGGACTATGCGTTCGGGGAGGAGGAGTGCACGCTCTTCGCGAGCTTTCCCGGCAACCCGGTGAATCTGATTCAGCAATATATTCTGGATGTGATCACCTATGCGGCCGATGAGACTCTTATTGTGAATCCGTATCTGATCGATCAGGCCTTCTGGGACCGGCTGGGTGAAGTGGGAGCGGAGCGCGCCTGCCATCTTACCATCTGCAATCCGCTGGAGATTAATGACCATCCGACGAACCGGGCGGCGGTGCGCAGCAACATGTACGTTCCCTTTTGTAACGGCGTATCCTTCTATGATTATAGTGCGACTGAACGCTTCTCCCACTGGAAAATCATCTACGACCACAGAGCGCAGGCGGTATTTCACGGCTCTTATAATATTAATGAACGGAGTGCCTGCCATGATTACGAGCTGGGCCTGCTGGTGAAGGGCAGAAGCCTCGCGGAGAAGGTGAAGCGCATGATTGATTATGACCTCAGCGTCTCCCGCAAAGTTACCGACAAACACGAGTTCTTCAAGCATCCCTGGCTGCATCCCAGCACGTATCTGAACAAAGCAACGCAGAATTACACCTGATATCCTCTCCGGCGCCCTGTCATGTATAATGACGTTATACCAATGAACGAAGATGGAGCTAATGAAGATGAACATACACATTCTTGGACAAGGTCCCCGGACCGGGGAAATCAGATTCGCGGCAGCACAATGGGGGGAAGCCAGAGCCATCTGGTGCGGGCCGCCTGTTCAGCCGGGTGAGGAATGGGTGGCAGAATGGGAGCTGCCGGCGCTGTTCATGAGCTGGGTCGATATTCTGCCTGCTCCCGGCAGTGCCTTTGGCCTGCGTATCGAAGGGGACACGGTCATCCTGACAGGCGTGCTGGAAAATATAGAGGAGGACGGCACGGGTTATCTGCGGATCGGCCGCGACCTGATCATGTTCGAATGCCTGGGTGAACCGATGGCGCTGGGCGGCTTCGTCGAGCTGAGGACCCGTGAAGCGAGGCTGTATCCGGTGAATCTGTAGGGGCCGCAGGGCCCCCGGCGGACGAACTATTTCCTCCCCCGGCATAGCCACCTTCAGGCAAATGAGCTAATATAATATAGATTGAAACAAGTAACAGCATAAGGAGCAGAAGTCTGATGAACAGCGATATTCAACAATTTAAGACGGAATTCTTCAAGGCGCTGGCGCACCCGATGCGGATTCGGATTCTGGAGCTGCTTAGCGAAGGCGAGAAGAATGTGAACGAGCTGCAGGCGATCCTGGGGTCGGAAGGCTCTGCGGTATCCCAGCAGCTGGCCGTCCTCAGGGCCAAAAATGTGGTCACCAGCGTCAAGGAAGGGACCACTGTCATCTATGCCCTACGTGATCCTCTGATTAAGGAGCTTTTGGCTGTAGCCAGACAGATCTTTGACAATCATCTGGTGAGTACCATTTCCCTGCTTGAAGGCATCCGCAGCGAATAACCCCGGGCTCCGGGGGGCGGATTACCCCGTTGACAAGAGCAGCGGGCAGGAGTAATGTGGGTATTATATTCAAATAATCAGATATTCAGAGAAAAGAAGGTTATAGGATGACAGGGTGGGGCCGTTTCAAAGGCTATAACATTGCTTCGCTGCGCAAGGATATCATTTCAGGGACAATCGTCGGCGTTATTGCCATCCCGCTTGGGATGGCATTTGCTATTGCTTCCGGTGTGAAGCCGGAGTACGGAATCTATACAACCATTGTGGCCGGAATACTGATTTCCTTATTCGGCGGGTCCAGGTTCCAGATTGGCGGGCCTACGGGTGCATTCATTCCTATTTTGTTCGCTATTGCCATGCAGTACGGGTACGAGAATCTGCTGATTGCCGGAATGATGGCCGGGGTGATTCTTGTTTTGATGGGTGTTCTGCGGCTGGGGGTATTAATTAAGTTCATTCCAAAGCCGGTAACCATCGGCTTCACGGCCGGGATTGCCGTTATTATCTTCAGCGGGCAGATTGCGAACTTCCTTGGCCTGAGGGACATGAAGCGGCATGAGAGCTTTATCGACAATATGAAGGAGATCGGGGCGCATCTCCCCACAATCAATCTGTACAGCATTCTGACTGCGGGAGTATGTCTCGGCGTAGTGGTGCTGGGGTTGAGGTTTGCCCCGAAGGTGCCGGGTTCCCTGATTGGACTGTTGTGTGCCACGGTTATCGCAGCCCTGTTCTTCAGCGGCAAGGTGACGACCATCGGCTCCGCCTACGGAGATATCCCGAATACACTCCCCAGCTTTCACTTCCCGGTCATTACATGGGAGAAAATCAAGCTGCTGATCCGTCCGGCCTTTGTCATTGCGCTGCTGGGGGCCATTGAGTCGCTGCTCTCCGCAGTCGTGGCCGACGGCATGTCGGGCAGCCGCCATGACAGCAACCGTGAGCTGATCGGCCAGGGGGTCGCCAATATCGCCGCGCCGCTCTTCGGCGGGATACCGGCTACCGGTGCGATTGCCAGAACTGCCACCAATATACGCAGCGGTGCCGCTTCTCCGCTCTCCGGGATCATTCACGGTGTGGTGGTCTTCCTGATCTTGCTGCTGTTCGCCCCTTACGCCTCCAGCATTCCGCTGGCAGCGATGGCTCCGATTCTGATGGTCGTAGCCTGGAATATGAGTGAACGCAAGGAATTTCTCCACCTGCTGAAGCTGAAGACCGGGGATTCACTGGTGCTGGCGATTACCTTCCTGCTGACGGTATTCGCTGATCTGACCGTGGCGGTAGAGGTGGGGCTGATCCTGGCCGTTGTGCTCTTCGTCAAGCGTATGGGTGAGGTGCATAGAATCTCCAAGGTGCTGCCTGACCCGTCTTCCGTCAAGGTCGAGGCCCATATGGTAACAGAGAGCCACGACTGTCCGCAGATCGGAATCTACAATGTGGAGGGACCGCTGTTCTTCGGCGCTGCCTACCGCTTCGACCACACCATGCCCGAGCTCGGCCCGGATCAGCCTAAGCTTATCCTGCTGCGCATGGGCAAGGTGCCGCTGATGGATACGACAGGCGAGGCCAATCTGGCAGCGCTGGTGAAGGAGCTGCAGGCCGCTGGCGGCAGACTGATGATCTCAGGCATCCAGAGCCAGCCGCTGGAGCTGCTCAAGAGAACAGGGCTGTACGACCGGATCGGTGCTGCCCAGTTCTATGATCATACCGGCGAAGCGATCAATGAAGCGCTGGGCAGCGTGAATCCGAGCCGGTGCCGGGGCTGCGCGCATGCGGCCTTCAGAGAATGCAGCGCCCTCTCGGGGCTGGAGGAATCCTCATCGCGCAGCGCGGCCTTCAAGGGCCGCACACCTGCGGTGGCCCGCAAGCTCAGCGGCGGGGTATAATCCTTGTAATCCGGAAAAAGAAATCGCCTTTTTGGTAAAATGGAGGGTCCGCCTTCCATTCCAAAAGGAGCGATTTCTTTGTCGTTTAATATACCAAGTCCCCGCTTTATCATATATTATTCTAAGTCTCCTGTGTGCAGAATCATTTCGACCAGACCTGGGAAACGGGTATTTAAATCATCTTTTCTGAGTGAATAAAAGTGCTGTTTGCCTTCTATGCGCGGCTGGATAATTCCAGCTTCACGAAGCATTTTAACGTGATGGGACAACGTTGATTTTGAGATGTGGTCGACTTCAAAGGCGGAGCAGCGTTTCTCGCCAGAACTGGCTAGACAATAGGCAATCTTCATACGCAACGGGTCACCTAATGCATTACAGACCGTGGTCAGATGCATCTCTGAAACTGTAGGTATCGATAAATTTCTCATAAGGTAGATACTAGCATATTCAATATCTTCTTTCAATGTTCGAAAATTTTCGAATTATCATTTACGTTGCTTATAGAGTGTGATATAGTTCTTCTTATGTTAAATAGTTCGAAAATATTCGAACTATAAAACCCGACTAAATATAACACTACAGAAAATTCAGGAGGTAATAAAATGTCTAACACAACAACTGCCGGTAATACCACTAACGATCAACACACGGATAAGAACATAACCATGTTAAATAACTATTTCCGTTTGTATGATGCCTCCCGCACCGACGATCGGGCTATGCACGATTTGTTGTCACTGTTCACGCAGGATGCTGAAATTGTGTCGGGCGGGAGAAGCCGCACAGGATTCGAGGTAGTGATTAAGACTTTTTATGAACACAACAAAGACATTAAACATATGTGGGACGCATGGGTACTTCAGCCTGACGGCAGCTACCTGACCAACTGGGCAGTATGCGGACAAGCTGCCGATGGCACGGTCTATGCGAAGGCGGGTATAGATATTATGCGTGTGAATGATATGGGGCAGATTACGTATCTGAAGAACGTGCAGACGACTGAGGAAGAGTACAGTGAATTTAATTCGTAAGCGAAATGTATGTCTTTTCAAAATATAAGAATATCCTTCTATTAAAAAGACGGCAAAGCCGTTTCCGCTTATCACCGGATTCCCCGTAAACCCTCCCGTATTGGACACTCCCGCCCCATATTTGTACAATTATATCATTGTACTATATCAAGGTAAGGAGATTATCCTTCATGAAAGAACTGAATTATACCAAGGTCTTCATCCTTCTGGCTGCTATGACGGCGGCAACACTTGCGGTATACCGCGTAGTTTCCCTGCAGACAGATACGTTCTATGCCTTTCTGCTCTGGAATCTGTTTCTGGCTTGGGTGCCGTTCTTCTTCTCCATGGCTGCGCATGAGCTGGATAAGCGGAAGATCGGGGGGCTGCTGATTTTGCCGCTGGGCGTAGCCTGGCTGCTGTTTTTTCCGAATGCGCCTTATATTATGACCGATCTGATCCATCTGACTGTCCGCAAAAGCAAGTATATCGTCGGCGGAACGATCCAGAACCGGTACTGGTATGATCTGACCACCCTCCTCCTGTTCACCTGGAGCGGCTGGCTGACCGGATTCTTCTCCCTGTACCAGTTCCAGCACGTGATCTACCGCAAAAGCAACATGCTGCTCTCGTGGGTCTTCGTCCTGTTCGCCTGTGTCATGGGCGGCTACGGCGTCCTGCTCGGCAGAGTCTACCGGCTGAACAGCTGGGATGTGCTGACGGACCGCCATCAGCTGTACCGGCTGGTCATGGACAGTCTGAACCGGCAGTCTGTGTTCTTCAGCCTGTTCGTCGCCTTTGTGCTGCTGGTGATCTATGCCACGATGTATTGCCTGCTGAACGGGCTGGCGGGCGGGAGCCGCAGGAGTTATTCCGAGGGCCGGAGGAAGATAGGTTAAGTGTCCTCCTCATCGCCGAGTTCAGGCGGAAGCTCCATGTACATGTCCATCTCAAGCTCAGGAGCCGGAACATACTGGTAGCGCTCCAGGTCAACCACGCCCCGTTCATCGAAGATAACGCCCTCTCCGGTTAAATATAGCTGCTGCAGGGAGGCGGATTCGTCTTCGGTGAGCGAGATCATACCTTTGGCGTTGATGACCCTGTGCCACGGCAGCTTGTACTTCCTGCTCATGGAATGCAGAATGCGCACAACCTGCCGGGCCGCCCGGGGACTTCCGGCAGCCCGGGCAATCCCGCCGTAGGTCATGACGGAGCCTTCCGGGATCGACTGAATAATGAGAATAACTTTTCGCGTGAATGGTGTCATTTTACGTGCTCCTTTTACCTTTCTCTGTAACAGTCCCACCGCTGTTATCTAACTGTACTAACCATAACATAAAGCGGCTGCTGCAAGGAGCATTTGCCTTAGTGGAGCAGCGGCTGACGATATCATACGAAGCCTGGACGCAACCGGCCCCTCTTTTACAGAGCGGGCTTATTTGTTGTGCCGTTCAAGGTCCGGGCGGCTTCTGCTTCTCCTATCCAGCAAATTCTGGCGAATAGGAGTTAGAGAGACGGGGGATAATCAGAGCAATAGATCTCTGAGAGGAGTGATAGCGGTGAAGAACAAGCAACCTGCACTGAACAGCGAAGCTGCCGGTACCCTATCAGCGCATCCTCCACTAAGCCCTTCGCTGGAGGAGACGGTGGATCGGCTGCGGAAGATATTCAATAACGACGGGACACTAAGAGTAAGGATTATAGAGAACAGCCAGGGCGCTTCCGTCCGCTGCGGGTTAATCTATGTCGATGGAATGGTGGACCGGAATCTGATTCAGACGGGGATTATCAAGCCGGTACTCGCCTACCAGCCCGCAGAAGAAGAGCACCGGGACCCTAAGGTTCTGATGGAGAGAATCCGGTTGACTGTCATTGATACCCCAGATGTCATGGTCTCCGAGGAGATGGATGGACTGATCGGGGCGGTCGTCAGCGGGAAGGCGGTGCTGCTGCTGGAAGGCTATGCCGGAGGGCTTCTCATCAATGTTCAGGGATGGGACTCCAGAGCGATAGAAGAGCCTACTACAGAGAAAACGGTGCGTGGCCCCCGTGAGGGCTTCACCGAATCGCTGCTTGTGAATCTGACCCTGATCCGCCGCAGGGTGCGCGACCCGGATCTGAAATTTGAATTCACGGAAATCGGAACACGCAGCAAGACGCAGACCTGTATCTGCTATATGGGGAGCCTGGCCTCTCCCGACATTATTAAGGAGCTGTATGACAGGCTGGAGAAGGTGGAGCTTGATCTGATTCTGGACACGGGTTATCTGTCCGAGCTGATCCGTGACGAGCCCTACTCTCCGTTTGAAACCGTTGGAAGTACCGAACGGCCGGACACACTTGTGAGTAAAATCATGGAGGGCCGGGTTGCGGTCCTCGTCGAAGGCACCCCTTTTGCGCTGACCGTTCCTTATGTATTCGTTGAGAACTTCCAGGCCAGTGAGGATTATTATATCAACTATTATTTTGCATCGTTTAACCGTGTGCTTAGAGTGTTGGGCGCCTTCATGTCGATCAGTATCCCGGCCGCTTATATTGCCCTTGTAACCTATGCCCAGGAGATGGTCCCCACTCTGCTCCTGCTTAGTATTGCGACTGCCAGGCAATCGGTGCCTTTTCCAACCATAGTGGAAGCGCTGCTTATGCTGACCATCTTCGAGGTGCTGCGGGAAGCGGGGGCACGGATACCGACATCGATTGGCCAGGCTGTAAGCATTGTCGGGGCGCTGGTGCTGGGCCAGGCTGCTGTGGATGCGCGGATTGTCAGTGCGCCGATGGTCATTGTGGTGGGATTGACAGGGATAACGACGCTGCTCAATCCGAGGCTGACCGGACCGCTGATCATCGCCAGACTGGTTCTGCTGGGCACAACCTTCTTCCTGGGCCTCTACGGGTATTTCTTCGGTCTGCTCGGTCTGGTCATTCACCTAATGAGCCTGCGCTCCTTCGGCGTCTCATACATGCTCGGGGTAGGCTCGATCCGCCCCCAGGATATTAAGGATACAACCGTCCGGGCGCCCTGGTGGGATATGAACTTGCGCCCTGCGGTGATTGGCATGCGCAACCGGAGACGGAAACCGGCCAAGAGACCGGCCAAGCGGTCATGAGATCTCTGCTGAGAAGGTGTACCTCTCTTATCGCACTGTTGCTGCTGCTGAGCCTGGGACTCACCGGCTGCTGGAATTATGCCGAGGTGGATGATATGGCGATTGTCGCCGGAGTGGCCATTGATAAGAATGAGAATGGGAAGCTGCTGCTTACAGCAGAGGTAGTGGATACAGGCGGGTCGGCGGACAAGGCCCAGGCGGGCTACAAGATGGTCAGCCTCAGCGGGAATACGATGTTTGAGATCGTCCGCAATATGATCTCTATGACAGGCAAGAAGCTTTTCTGGAGTCATGCGAAGGCAATCATCATCAGTGAGGAAGCGGCCAGAGAGGGGCTGGTCAAAGTCATTGACTGGTACAGCCGGGACACGGAGACCCGGTCGGATGTGTTCATCTTCGTGTCCGGAGAGAAGACGGCCCGCGAGGTGCTCAATCTGAACAGTACCACGGAAGCGATCCTGTCCTTTGAATTGGCCCAGATGATGCGTGACGAGAGGTATACGAATACCGCCCCGACTGTGGAGATCTGGGATTTCATCGATAAGCTGGAGACCTCGGGGATCAATGCGACGGCCCCAATCATTCATATTCACCGGAAAAATGGTGAGGAGAGCGAAAGGGTGGCAGGTACCGCCGTATTCGTGAAGGACCGGATGGTGGGCAAGCTGAGCGGCGATGAGACGAAGACGATGCTTATCGTCAAAAATGTACTGAAGGGTGGGGTGCTGGCTGTAGATGATAAGCGGGGGAATCCCGCGTATTCGCTGGAGATTATCTCCAATCAGACCAAGCTGAAGCACCAAATGGTGGATGGCAAGCTCCAAATAGACATTCGTACTGTAACCAAGACAGGGCTGGATGAGGTGATGACACCGGATGGATTCCTTAAGGATGAGACGCTTCAAGATATCGAGCAAAGGGCAGCCGAGCAGCTGCAGGCAGATATTCTTGCGTTAGTTCATAAGATGCAGCAGCAATATGAGGCTGATATTTTTGGCTTTGGCGAGAGCTTGTACGAGAACCAGCCTAAGCTCTGGGACAATGTGAAGGACCGCTGGCCTGAGGTCTTTGCCGGTCTTGAAGTGAGCGTCAAGTCCAAGGTGACGATACAGAGCAGTGCCAAGACTTCGCGGGCCATCCGGCTGGGGGATTAAGCATGGTCATTTACGTGGTATTAATCTACGCATTGATAGCGGTCATTGATCCGTATGGGCTGCGGAAGAAGGGAATGAAGCGGGATTTCCTGGTCTGCTCCGCCCTGTATCTGATCTCCTTCGCGCTGGCCTTCGCCTTGTCGATGCACTGGGAGATTCCCAGTCCGTCCCCGCTGTTTGTGGATTGGGTGAAAAAGCTATATTAGAGCGCAAGAGCGCACCGCTGAAGGAGGAGGAGAGTGTGAGCAAAGAGACTATTCCGGCTGGCCAGTCGATCAGCATCGCTGTATTATTTGTCACCGGTGCTTCATTGTTCCTGGGAACCTCGTCACAGTCCGGCAACAGCAGCTGGATTGCCCAAATGTTGGCGATTCTGCTGGCGATTCCCCTTATGCTGATCTATGCAAGACTCCATGTCCTGTTTCCGGGCAAGGATCTGTATGACATGCTGATTGAAGTGTTCGGCTCCGTCCTGGGACGGATGCTCTGTTGTCTGTATATCTGGTATGCTTTACATCTGGGCGCGCTGGTGCTGCGCAATTTCGGGGAGTTCAGCAAGACTGTGGCTTTAACCGCAACTCCGATGCTCGCACCCATGCTTATGATTGGCCTGCTCTGTATGTGGGTGGTCCACGCCGGGATCGAGGTGCTTGGAAGAAGCGCCAAATTCCTGCTGCTGTTCTCGCTGATTGTAATTGTGATCTTACAACTACTCTCCGTACCCAAATTTGAATACCATCATCTGAAGCCGCTACTCCATACCAGATTCAACCTTATTCTTGCAGATACAGCAGGCTCGTTCACCTTCCCTTTTGCCGAGATTGTAGTCTTCCTTGGCGCATTCAGCGCTATTCCGGCCAAGGGCTCTGCCAAGCGGGTGCTGGTCAGCAGCACATTGATTGCAGGGGGGATCATTATTATGATCACGCTGCGTAACCTGCTGATGCTCGGCCCTGATATTCTGTCCAGCCTGTACTTCCCCTCTTACGTGGCGGTCAGCCGGATTAATATTGGCGATTTCGTCACCCGGATTGAAGGCTCCGCTGCCATTGTGTTTGTTACGGCGCTCTTCATCAAGGTCAGTCTGTGCCTGTATGTAACCTGCAACGGGGTAGCGAAGGTATTCAAGCTGGGGAGCTACCGGTCTGTAGTGCTTCAGATGGGGCTGATCATGATCTATCTGTCGGACTTCATTTATTCCAATATTATGGAAATGGAGGAGTTCGCTTATCACATCTACAAGGTATATGCCCTCCCGTTCGAAGTGGTGATTCCTGTGGTACTATGGCTTACAGCCGAGCTTCTTGCCCGCAGAAGGAACAGTAGACACAAGGCCCTTCCAGAGCAGCAGCCGGAAGGTTCATAGAGCAGCGTCAGCTATTCAGCCCCGCCCTGCGGGGCTGTCCGGTTTTCAACCTGTGCTGAAGTTAGCTATAATGAGAGGCAAGAGAGAATCTCATAGAACAGGTAGGAAAGGCGTGGATGATAGATGAGCGTATCCAGCATTGTAATGTCCTCACATTGGGGCAGAGAGGTCAGACATAAGCTTATTACGCAAGGCTCCAAGATGCTGGCTGTGGTGTTTCCGGGACAGAATTATTCCGCCGAGCGGCCGCTGCTGGATTATGCGGGCAAGCTGGCCCGGGAATACGGCTGTGACCTGCTGCTGCTTGAATACGGCTACCAGGCTGCGAGAGTATCCTTCAAGCGCGAGGAGATTGATATTGTTGCCGAGGAATGCAAGATTGCGCTTGCTTCACTTCCCGACTACGAGCAGCTTTTGTTCATCAGCAAGAGTATGGGGACGATTATTGCGGGTAAGGTTGCGTCGGAGCCCGGAGTGGGCGAGAAGGTCTCGCATCTGTTCCTTACCCCTGTTCCCGAGAGCCTTCCGTTCATACGGCAGAGCCGGGGCAGTGTAATTTATGGCGGGAGTGACCCGATGTTCACCGGGCAGCATCCTGCCGAGCTTAGCAGCATGAAGCAGGTAAGGGTATACAGGATTGACGATGCCAACCACGCTCTGGAAGTGGATAGCGTCAACGAATCACTGGCTGTGCTGCTGGTTATTATTAATTTCTATCATGAGTTTTTCCGCGATTCACTATAAAGGGAGATGAGAGCATTTACTCGCGGATCAGTCTGGATTAGCCTGGAGGGCTTGATATGCAGGGGAAGGTAATCGGTCAAGGCAGAACGGCGGAAGTGCTGGAGTACGGGGAAGGAAAGATTCTTAAGCTGTACCGCGATGACGTTCCGGAAGAGCATGTGGACTTAGAATACCGTTTCAGTAAATGGGTCTATGAACAAGGTGTTGCTACTCCGCAGCCCCATGAGCGGGTAGTGGTAGAGGGCAGACCGGGAATTGTGTATCAGCAGATCGCCGGTCCTACCCTGTTACAGCAGATGAACCGGAAGCCGTGGCTGAACTTCAGCGGCTTCAAGCAGATGGCCGGCCTGCATCATAGCCTTCATCAGCTCGATGGCATGGGCGAAGCAGGTGCGCAGAAGCAGCGGCTGGAGCAGCAGATTATCGCCGCGCCCATGCTTGAGACGGAGGAGAAGACGCAGATTCTGTCCCGGCTCGCACAGCTGCCTGACGGGGAGAAGCTGTGTCATGGAGATTTTCACCCGGACAACATCCTGATGGACAGCAAGCTGTGGGTGATAGACTGGATGACCGGTGTCCGCGGCAATCCTGCAGCAGATGTTGCACGTTCGGTGATCATGTTCAGTATCGGGTCCGTGCCTGAGTCGGCTTCTGTGTTCACTAAGGGGTTCTTAGGGTTCGCCAGGAAGCGGCTGACCGCGCAATATGTCCGCAGATATCTGAAGCTGTCAGGCTTGACGCTTGCAGATATCAACCCGTGGATACTGCCGGTAGCAGCCGCACGGCTGGTTGAAGGACTTCCGGTTCCCGAGAAGGAACTGCTGGTCCGCGAGATCCGCAGACGCATGAGAGCATAGCGCTGCGGGCAACAGAATAATAGATGATATAGAGAAGGCGGAACGCAGATGAATACATACATTGCCTTACTGCGCGGCATTAATGTCGGCGGCAACAAAATCATTAAGATGCAAGAACTGAAGGCGATGTTCGAAGCGCTTAAATATGAGCATGTACGCACCTACATTCAGAGCGGCAACGTTGTGTTCGAGAGTGAAGGAGCCTCCGCTTCCGGGCTTGCCGGGACCATCAGCCAGCGGATTCAGGAGACCTTCGGCTTTGAGGTGCCTGTAATCATCCGTTCTCTGGAGGAGCTGGAGGCGGCCATTGCTGGCAACCCGTTCCCGCAGAGTGAGCCGGAAGCCTACAAGCGCCTGTACGTCTCGTTTCTGGCAGCGGAGCCAGCTGCTGAAGCACTGGAGAAGCTCCGTCCCTATGAGGATGGAGCCGATAAGGTGCGGGTGATCGGCAGGGAGCTGTATGCCTTCTATGAAGTGAGTGTGAGCGAGTCGCCGCTGTTCAAGGTGTCATTCGACAAGCTGCTGGGAACGGCGCTTACCGCGCGCAACTGGAACACCCTGAACAAGGTAGCAGCGCTGGCCCGTAAGCCGTAAAGGAAATAGTTGCTCTCCCAAATACCCCACCAGGATATATCACTTGGTGGGGTATTTGGCGTGTCCGGCACGTTCAGCAAACATTCAGCGGGCATTCATTGCCGGTTAAGGTACGGATGCCATAATACACCTAAGAAATGAACGAATCGGAGTGGATCAAACGATGAAAATACTGAAGAGGCCGGGTACCGATGTTGTACTGGTAATGATTATGCTGCTGGCAGCCGTCCTGTACGGATACGGAATCTGGAATGACCAATATGCCAATACGTACTATACAACCGCAGTGGGCAGCATGCTGCAGAGCTTCCATAACTTCTTCTTCGCTTCCCTGGATTCAGCAGGGTCTGTAACAGTTGATAAGCCGCCGGTAACCTTCTGGCTGCAGACCTTAAGTGCACTGGTCTTCGGCCTGCATGGCTGGAGTGTCATTCTGCCGCAGGTGCTCGGCGGTGTAGGCTCGGTACTCTTAGTCTATCTGCTGGTGAAGCCTTCCTTCGGACGGGCGGCGGCACGGCTTGCAGCGCTCGTTATGGCGGCTACCCCGGTAGCAGCGGCGGTAAGCCGGACGAACAATATTGATGCGCTGCTGGTATTCACTCTACTGCTGGCAGCATGGTTTCTCTTCAGAGGCACCCGGACCCACCGGCCGGGTAGCCTGCTCGCCGCCTTCGGGCTTATCGGTGTCGCCTTCAATGAGAAGATGCTGCAGGCTTATATGGTTCTTCCGGCTTTTTATCTATTCTATCTTTTGGCAGCCAAGGTGAACTGGAAAAAGAAGACCGGCACCCTTGCAGCCTGCACTGCCGTACTGCTGGCAGTGTCTCTATCCTGGGCTGTAATTGTCGATTCCATTCCGGCAGATAAGCGGCCTTACATCGGGAGCAGCGGCACCAATTCAGTGCTTAATCTGGCTTTTGGCTATAACGGTGTGTCCCGCTTGACCGGTGACCGCAGCACTGGAGGAGCCGGGGGCGGCGGCTTCGACGGCGGTATGCCCGGAATGAACGGGGAAATGCCGGAATTCAGTGGTGAATTCCCGCCCATGGATGGAGCTGGCGGGCAAGGGGGCGCAGACGGGCAAGGGACGACGACCGGCCGTGATTCCGCCGCCGGGGACAATCAGAGCCGTGACAGCGGCGGGACTGCTCCAGGCCAGGACGGACGCGGTGGCGGAATGGTGCCGGGCGGTCAGGACGGCGGACGGCGCGGAGAAGGAGCGGAAGGCGGATTCGGCGGGTTCGGCGGCCCGAACGGACGCGGAGGGATGAACGGCGGCGGCATGTTCAACACAGGCACTGCCGGTCCGCTGCGGCTGTTCCAGCAGGAGCTGTCCGGCCAGGCGAGCTGGCTGCTGCCGTTCGTGCTGTTTGGCAGCATCGGGATCTTGGCCAGCCTGCGCCGCAGGAGCTTCACCCGGCAGCATAAGGAAGCCCTGTTCTGGCTGGCCTGGCTGGTTCCGGTCATGGGATTCTTCAGCATTGCCGGCTTCTTCCACCAGTACTACCTGATTATGATGGCTCCGCCGGTGGCGGCGCTGGCAGGTGCAGGCTGGTCTCAGCTCTGGAGCTACTATAAGGAACGGAAGGACTGGCTGTCCTGGCTGCTGCCCGCAGCGGTGCTGGCTACAACGGTGCTTGAGGTGTACATTATCCGTCCGTATGACGATACCATCGGCAGCGGCTGGTCCGTGGGCATACTGGCAGCAGGTATTGCAATGACAGTAGTGCTAATAATTCTGCGGCTGCTGAAGGCGGTACGGGGTAAGCATTCCTGGCTACATGCTGCTGCGGTAACAGGGTTCCTGGTGCTGCTGATTGGCCCGCTCTACTGGGCATTTACACCGATTGTCTATGGAAATAATAGCATGACTCCAGCAGCAGGACCGGATAGCGGCAGCCCCTTCGGGATGGGGGCAATGAGCAACATGCCCAACATAGCCAACATGCCCGACATAGCCAACATGGGCGGCATGGGGGGGAGGAATAACGCTGCCGGTATCAATGAGTCTCTGCTGACCTATCTCAAGGAGCATAATACCGGCGAGAAATATCTGTTCGCAGCGATGGATTATGGAACGGCAGGCCCGTATATCATCGACGAAGGGGAGCGGGTCGTCATCCTGAACGGCTTCAATGCGTCAGATACGCCCTACACCCCAGCCACTCTGAAGGAGCTTGTAGAGAGCGGGCAAGTGAAGTACTTCCTGGTCACCAGCGGCGGCATGGGCGGGATGCGGGGCGGCGGCAGCTCGGAGATTACGGAATGGATTACCGCGAACGGGACGGAGGTTCCGGCCGCAGACTGGCAGGGAACGCAGAACAGCGGCAATGCCGGAACCTTGTACGAGATCACCCTGAACTAACCTGCGTGAGCAGGAGATCAGGAAGCGCGTATATCCGGCCGTGTGCCGGCGCGCTTCCTTACTACTTTTAAGGAGGAGCTGCCCATGAGTGTTCAAGTGCGCTATTCCATTATAATACCGATGTTCAATGAAGAGGCTGTTATTCAGGAGACCTACCGGCGCATCAAAAAAGTAATGGGCATAACAGGCGAGCCCTACGAGCTGATCTTCGTCAATGACGGCAGCACGGACAACTGCGCGCAGATGATCGAGGAATACAGCTATTGGGATGAAAGTGTGAAGCTGATCGATCTGTCCCGCAATTTCGGGCATCAGGTCGCTATTACCGCAGGTATGGATTATGCGCTGGGCGATGCGGTCGTGATCATTGACGCGGATCTCCAGGACCCGCCCGAGCTGATTCCGGAGATGATTGCGGAGTGGAAGCAAGGCTACCAGGTCGTGTGTGCCAAGCGGATCAAGCGAAACGGAGAGTCCCTGTTTAAAAAGTGGACAGCCAGCTTATTTTACCGGGTGCTGCGTTATTCAACAGATATCTCCATTCCGGTGGACACCGGTGATTTCCGCCTGATGGACCGCAGAGTCTGCGATGAGATGAAGCGTCTGCCGGAGAAGAACCGCTTCGTGCGCGGTCTGGTCAGCTGGGTCGGATTCCGCCAGAAGGCGATAGAATACGAGCGGGAGGAGCGTCTGGCCGGAGAGACCAAATATCCATTCAGACGGATGCTGAAGCTGTCGCTGGACGGGATTACCTCCTTCTCTTATAAGCCGCTGAAGCTGGCGGGTGTTCTTGGAGCACTGCTGTCCGTATCCGGGTTTCTGTACCTGATGTATGTGCTGTATCTGGCGCTCTTTACGGATGCGGCCGTGAAGGGCTGGGCATCGATGATCGGGATCACCTTGACCTTCAACGGGTTCGTGCTGCTCATGCTGGGTATTCTGGGGGAGTATGTCGGACGGATCTATGATGAATCGAAGGGCCGTCCCCTCTACATCGTTCAGGAATTCTACAGCGGCAGGCCGCAGCAGAGCGCGCAGGAGCAGAGAGTCGCCAGTCTCAACAAATAACCATATTCCTTCCACATCAAAAAACCGCCTCTCCTCCAAAAAGGAAAGGCGGTTCTTATGTAACAGCTGTATCTGCTAAGCCTTCAGCAAATCGTGATCGACATAACGTGCGCCGTTCAGCTCACTGATAATGTTAACGGCAACCTTGGCGCCGTCCCCGGCAGTGATAATCGCGTGGACACTCATTCCGGCAACGGTTCCGGCGGCCCAGATTCCGTTGATGTTGGTTCTGCCTTCCGGTGTGGCGGCGATCACCGTCTTGATTCTTGGCTCCGTACCTTCTTTGGTCGTTACCCCGGCTGCGGCAGCCAGATCCGTCAGAACACCTGTCGCCAGCACGACATGCTTAGCTTCATAAGCAGCTCCGCTCTCTGTCCCGATGACGAAGCCCTCACCGCTGGCTTCCAGTGAGGTCGCCTGTCCGGCAACCAGCTCGGCCCCGAACTTCACGGCCTGCTTATGTCCGGTTTCTACCAGATCAGGTCCGCCGATCTCGCTAATTCCGTAATAATTCTCATACCATCCTCTGCGGGTCATACCTTTGTCGTTGTCAATCAGCAGTGTTTTTTTGCCGGCCTTGGCAGCAAACAGGGCTGCGCTTGCACCGGCAGGACCGGCTCCGATAATGGCGATTTCGTACATGAGATACCCTCCTAAAAGTTTTGATAGCATAACCCCTCATGGAACCACTTCGCAAAACTCACTTCGGAAGCATATGCTTTAAGTTTTGATAGCATAAACCTCATTAATTCACTTAGCAAAACTCGCTTCATTCCTGCCTACTATTATATCGCTATTTACAGCTCATTGGCTAATCCTGCAGGCATGGAAGGGAGACCTTGAAGGCAGCGCCCTCACCCGGAGCGCTGGATACTGTCACCTCTCCGTGATGCGCTTCGGCAATGGACCTCGTAATCGATAATCCAAGCCCGGAGCCGCCGTATTTGCGTGTGCGGGAGGAATCGCTGCGATAGAAGCGGTCGAAGACATGCGGGAGATGCTCCGCAGAGATGCCGGAGCCGTTATCCTTCACGGTCAGCTCTGCCAGTTCTCCTGCGGCGTGCAGAGATATATGGATGATGCCCTTGACCGCATCGGTATGCTGAACCGCATTGTGGAATAGATTAAGAAGAACCTGTCTGATCTGGTCAGGATCAACCAGGCACTGGATGCCGCAGGCCAGGTCGAAGACGACCTGCCGCTCTCCGGCCAGTACCCGCAGCTGCGCCTGCATGTCGTCGATCAGCTCGCCCAGCAGTACCTGCTTGACCTGCAGCCGGGGGGCACCGTCCATCCGGGCGAGCAGAAGCAGGTCCTCCACCAGCTTGTTGATCCGCTTGGCTTCACCGTGCATGCTGCTGAGCGCGCTGTAGAGCTGTTCCCGGTTATCGGCAGCTCCGCGCAGCAGCACCTCCAGGAAGCCGTAGATGGACGTCAGCGGCGTCCGCAGCTCATGGGAAGCATCGGCGGCGAACCGGCGCATCTGCTCTTTCGCCTCCCGCTCATTCTTGAACGAAATCTCCAGCCGCTCCAGCATGCCGTTGAAGGACTGGGAGAGCTGGTCGATCTCAAGCTGGCCCTGCTCCTCGGGGAACCGCACATTCAGGTTGCCGGCATCGATAATCTGGGCCGAACGCCCCATGTTGGATAAGGGGACCAGCGTCTTGCGCAGCGTAGGCAAATACAGCAGCAGCCCGGCCAGCAGAGCCGCTACCGACAATGCGCCGAAGATAAGCAGCTGCTGCAGGATGACATCCCTCAGCGGTCCGGTCTCCACTGTCATCTGCAGAAGCATCCGGGCAGCACCGGGCCTGCCCAGATTCATGAAGACAGCCAGATGTCCGCTGCCATCCCCGGCGGTAATCAACTGGTAATTCCCGCCCCTCTTGTCCTGGGGGAGCTTCAACAGCTGGTCATAAGCCTCATTACTCATTCTCGGTGCAGGCGAAGCGGACAGAGTCTCTTCCTTCAAATCCATGAAGCCGCCATCCTGATTGTAGATAGCGAGGGTAGTATGGGCGTCCAGCAGCAGGGGACGACGGTCTCCTCCGGGTCGTCTGTTACCTGCATTATTGAAGATTTCAAATGGCACAGAGCGTATCTGGGTCTCCATCGCCTCTGCCCGGTTGCTGTATATGAAATTTCGCATGAGTACATACTGGAGTGTGCCGATCAGTATAAGCAATCCTGAGAGAATGAACAGCGAGGTGACGAGCAGCTGCTTGCGCAGGGAACGCGGAGCATGGAATCTGCCCGTGAATCTACGGGTCCGGGCAGTCATACCAGATCCACCCGGTACCCCGCCCCGCGCAGGGTGCGGATGATCCGGTGCTCCTTGTCGCCGAGCTTCTCCCGGAGGGAGCGGATATAGACCTCCACGATATTCTCCTCTCCGCCGAAGTCATAGCCCCACACCTTGTCCAGAATCATCGGCTTGCTCAGGACCAGTCCGTGGTTGATCACCAGATACTGCAGCAGCTCATATTCGGTCGGAGACAGCTCCAGCACCTCCTCCTTATGGCGGATCTCCTTGCGGCGGCCGTCAATCCGGAAGGGGCCGCAGCGGACCTCGCCGAGCAGGCCGGGGAACTGGTTGCGCAGCCGGGCCTGAATCCGGGCCAGCAGTTCCTCGAAGCTGAACGGCTTCACCATGTAATCATCTGCGCCCAGGGACAGGCCCGTGACGCGGTCGTCCACCTCATCCCTCGCGGTCAGCATAATGATCGCCACCTCTGCTTCCTCAGCGCGGAGGCACCGGCAGACCTCGAATCCGTCCATGCCGGGCATCATCACATCGAGAATAACGACATGCGGCTTGAAGTCGGCCGCTGCTGCCAGGGCCTCAGCGCCATCGGCGGCGGTCTGTACCTCAAAGCCTTCGTTAATTAGGCCCAGCTCCAGAAACTGAAGGATATGAGGCTCATCATCCACCAGGAGTAGCCGGACACCTTGGGCTGCTTTCATTAGCAATTCCTCCATATCCAGTAATTAAGTAAGTATAGTATGTCCATAGTTTGAAGCTACAGGTTGAAGGTTTGCTGAAAATAGGTCTTTGGAGCCAAACCTTCGATTCATTCGCGCTGATTGCGGTTAATCATATTAATCTAATTATAGTGATTTATCGCGCCATGAATATGAAATATAGTTAGAAATTACTCAGTTTAAGGCGGGCAATAAAGGGTTTTGACGGCGGGTATAGAACACTATTAGAATAAAGGATACAACCTGGTTTTTGCTTTTGATTCGGCTTAACCGGTAATATGTCCCGATCAGCTGTTTTCCTCCCCGTATCACCCGTATTCATCCTGTCTCTGCATTTCTTTTGGGCTACATCTTTTCACAACACTTCTTTTTAGGGTATTTACTTAGGTCTAACTTCACAGCATCACTCATTCAACCTAATTTATTACATGTTCCATTACCCATAAGTCAAGGAGGCTCTTCCATGAAGAAAAAAGAGATGGTAGCCATGCTATTGGCGGGAGGCCAAGGGAAAAGATTAAAAAGTTTGACCAAATCGATTGCCAAACCGGCTGTTTATTTCGGAGGAACCTATCGGATCATCGACTTCCCCCTAAGTAACTGCTCGAATTCGGGCATCGATACCGTGGGTGTGCTGACACAATATGAACCGCTGGTGCTGCATTCGTATATCGGAGTCGGCAGCGACTGGGATTTGAACCGCAAGGATGGCGGCGTATTCGTATTGCCTCCGCATGAACGGGAGAATGGAAGCAGCTGGTACCGGGGAACGGCGGATGCCATTTACCGCAATCTTAAGTTCGTGGATCAATTCGATCCGGAGCATGTGTTAATTCTGTCGGGAGACCATATATACAAGATGGATTATCATGCCATGCTGCAATATCACAAATCCAAGAACGCCGACTGCACCATCTCGGTCATTGACGTTCCATTGGAGGAAGCGAGCCGCTTCGGCATACTGAATACGGAAGATGATCTGAAGATTTACGAGTTCGAAGAGAAGCCGGCCCAGCCTAAGAGCACACTTGCTTCTATGGGGGTATATATTTTCAAATGGGATGTTCTGCGCAAGCATCTGCTTGAGGACGGGGAGAACGCCGGATCATCCCATGACTTCGGTAAGGACATTATTCCGATGATGCTGGGTGAAGGCCAATCCCTGTACGCTTATCCTTTTGAAGGCTACTGGAGAGATGTAGGTACGGTAGACAGTCTGTGGGAAGCGAATATGGATCTTCTGAGCGATACGCCTCCCCTGAATCTGAACGATACCGGCTGGAGAATCTTCACCCGTAATCCGAATCAGCCCGCACAATATGTGGCACCGGGAGCCAAGGTATCGAGCTGCATCATTAATGAGGGCTGCATCGTGCATGGCGAGGTGAAGCACTCTGTCCTCTTTTACGGGGTTGAAGTGGGCGAAGGCAGTGTCATCACCGACTCTGTCATTATGCCCAAGGTGAAGATCGGCAAGAACGTGAGAATTCATAAAGCCATCATCAGTCAGAACACGGTCATTGAGGATAATATGGAAATCGGCGTCGACCGGGAGAATGAGAATGAAATTCTGCTGATCGACAAACGAAGCAAGAAGCTCAAATCTGTAGCAGCCAAAACCATATAACCACAAGAGGGCGGGGGATTCCGATGAAAGAGCTTATGGGTGTAATTAATCTTGATCATGAATTGGATAATTTAAATGAACTGACCTATTTCCGCTGCGGGGCAGCGGTCCCCTTCGCCAGCCGGTACCGGCTGATTGATTTCGTTTTGTCCAACATGATGCGTGCAGAGCTGGAGAGCGTGGGACTGTTCGTCCGCCGCAAATACCGGTCGCTGATGGATCATCTCGGTGACGGCAAATCGTGGGATATGAACCGTAAGCACGGCGGACTGTTCATCCTGCCGCCAGACTGGAATGACCCTACGGACACCTCCCTGGGAGACCTGCAGCATTATCATAACAATCTGGATTTCTTCAAAAGGGCTTCAGCCAAATACATCGTCTTCTCCGGCAGCCAGCACATTAACACGGTGGATCTGCAGGACCTCTATCAGTATCACCTGGAGCAGGGCGCGGATGTAACGATGGTCTACAAGCAGATTGACGAGCTTCAGCCGGAGCATGATCCGTGTCTGCGGGTCGAGCTTAATGACGACAACCTCGTTACGAATATTCACCATGAGAAGCATCATCCGAATGTGTATCTGGACATCTTCATTATGGAGAAGAAACTGTTCCTGGAGCAGGTGGAGCATTGCATTGCCCATGGCGAGAGCTATTTCTTCCGCGATGCCATTCAGAAGAACCGCCACAAATTCAAAATCTCCGCCTATGAATATAAGGGTTACCATGCCGTTATCAATTCGCTGGAGAGTTACTATAAGAACAGTCTGGAGCTGCTGAAGCAGGAGAATTACTTTGGCCTGTTCAAAGAGAATCCGGTGCAGACCAAGATTAAATACGAGGCGCCTACCCGTTATCTGGATAGTGCGTCGGTCAGCAACTCGCTGGTGGCCAACGGCTGTGTAATCGCCGGGACGGTGGAGAATAGCGTTATTTTCCGGGGCGTACAGATTCGTAAGGGTGCGAGAATTATTAATTCTGTGATTATGCAGAAATGCGTGATTGAAGAGAATGCCGTGATTGAGAATGTGATCATGGACAAAGATGTGCATCTCAGCAAAGACCGGATACTCGTTGGAGACAGCAGGCGTCCATTTGTCATAGCCAAGAGCAGCAAGATATAATATCTGGATCAGGGGGAATGTGCCACTTCGGGGCATTTCTTCTGATCCAGTGTTGTAATAGGCACTATTTTCAACCAATACATGCATCTGTAAGGAGGAACCTGCTGTTGTTCAACGATAAAGAGACTTTCAAACAAGTGTTCCGTGAGAAACTCATCGGGAAATTAGGCAAGCCGCTTGAAGAAGCTTCGAACGCCGACATCTATAATATTCTCGGCAACATGATCCGGGAGAGTGCCGGTAAGGACTGGGCGGACACCAATCAGAAGTTCAAGATCGATAAGGATAAGCAGGTATATTATTTCTCCATGGAATTCCTGATCGGCAGGCTGCTGGGTAATAACCTGCTGAATATGGGCGTGCTGGAGGTTGTCCGTGAGGGCCTCGCGGATCTGGGCTTCTGTCTGCAGGATATCGAAGAGGTGGAAGCCGATGCCGGTCTGGGCAACGGTGGGCTGGGCCGCCTGGCCGCCTGCTTCCTGGACTCGCTCGCATCCCTGCAATATGCGGGACACGGCTGCGGTATCCGTTATAAATACGGCTTGTTCGAGCAGAAGATTGTAGACGGCTATCAGGTGGAGCTGCCCGATTACTGGCTGCAGAATGACAACGTGTGGGAAGTACGCCGCGAGGACAAACAGGTCGAGGTGCATTTCTGGGGACATGTGGACACCCGCTGGGAGAACGAAGAGCTTGTATTCGAGCATAGAGATTATGAAGCTGTACGGGCGGTTCCGTATGATATTCCGGTTATCGGTGCAGACCGCAGACATGTGAACACGCTGCGGAACTGGAGTGCCGAGTCCATCACCCAGCCATCGAGAGTCTTCGGCGCTCAGGGCGGTACGGATTATCACAAGTTCCTGGAATACAAGCGTTCGGTGGAATCTATCTCTGAATTCCTGTATCCCGATGATTCCCAGTACGAAGGCAAGCTGCTTCGTCTGAAGCAGCAGTACTTCATGTGCAGTGCCGGCCTGCAGAGTATTATCCGGACCTTCGCCAAGACGGGGCTGCCGATTGACAGCCTGCCTGACAAGGTAGCTCTGCATATCAATGACACTCATCCTACGCTGGTGATCCCTGAGCTGATGCGCATCCTGATGGATGTCTATCATCTGGGCTGGGATCAGGCCTGGAGCATGACTACCCGGATGGTGTCGTATACCAACCATACCATTCTGAGCGAAGCACTGGAGAAGTGGCCGATCGGCATGGTCAGAGAGCTGCTTCCGCGCATCTTCCTGATTATTGAGGAGATTAACGCCCGCTTCTGCGGCGAGCTGATGAGTAAATATCCCGGAGACCAGGACCGGATCAATCAGATGGCGATCATCCATGACGATCAGGTACGGATGGCACATCTGGCGATTGTCGCCAGCCACAGTGTGAACGGTGTAGCGGCGCTGCATACGGAGATTCTGCAAAAGCGTGAGATGCGGCTGTTCAACGAGATGTATCCGCACCGCTTCAATAACAAGACCAACGGCATTACGCACCGCCGCTGGCTGCAGCATGCCAATCCCGAGCTTGCCGGACTGATCAGCGAGTCCATTGGCACCCGCTGGATGCATCAGCCCCAGGAGATGATCGGACTGATCAAATACAGTGAGGATGCCTCCTTCCAGGAGCAGGTGGCCGCCATCAAACGCCGCAACAAGCTGCATTTGGCTGAATATATCACGAAAAAGCATGGTATTGCGGTAGATCCCGACTCGATCTTCGATGTACAGGTCAAGCGCCTGCATGCCTATAAGCGCCAGCTGCTGAACGTGCTTCATATTATGCATTTATATAATCAAATTAAGGATAATCCATCCATTAATATCGTGCCGCGGACCTTCATCTTCGGTGCCAAGGCTGCTCCAAGCTATCATCTGGCCAAGCGGATCATTAAGCTGATCAATACGGTGGCTGATGTTGTGAACCGAGATCCTGACATTAACGGGAAGATCCGTATCTTCTTCCTGGAGAATTATTCGGTATCGCTGGCGGAGAAGATTATTCCGGCCGCCGATGTTAGCGAGCAGATCTCCACGGCAAGTAAGGAAGCCTCTGGTACCGGCAATATGAAGTTCATGATGAACGGTGCGCTGACGATTGGAACCATGGACGGGGCTAACGTGGAGATGCATGAGATGGTAGGGGACAATAATATGTTCCTGTTCGGCCTCCGGGCAGAGCAGGTACTTGATTATTACCAGTACGGCGGATACCACGCCCGCGATATCTATAATGGCGACGGCCGGGTAAAAGAAGTCTTGGATCAGCTAATCGTCCCTGGCCCCTTCATCTCCCATGCCCAGGAGTTCGATACACTCTTTCAGTCGCTGATTGATAACAATGACGAATTCTTCGTGCTTAAGGATTTCGCCAGCTATGTGGAGACCCATGTCAAGATTGACCTGGCTTACCGGAACCAGAAGGAATGGCTGAAGAAGTCCATCATCAATATCGGCCATTCCGGCAAATTCTCCAGCGACAATACGATTAGCCGCTACGCCGCCGAGATCTGGCATATCGATCCAGTCCGGCTGTAACGCCATCGGTACAGGCTGCAGCTTCATAGCCGCAGCTCCAGTCGGTATAATCAGAACAGCAAAGCAAAAGCCGCCCTATCCAGGAAAAACTCCTGCGTTGGGCGGCTTCTTTGGTACATAAGAATTGATATGTTTTGGGGTCCCCGCAAAGTACCTGAGTCATCATCAAAGCTAAGCTCCACTTTGTGGGGGTATTTTGCGGTTCAGGACTTACTTGCTGCTGATGATGAAGGCTAGCCTTACAGCACCTCGGATACCATGGCTGCGAACCGTTCGAGGAAGCGGCGCTCCTCGTCGTCGAAGCGGTGCTTGAGCGGGCTGTCGATATCCAGTACGCCATAGAGGGTGTCCCCTTTGACCAGAGGAACAACTATTTCGCTGTTAGAGGCAGCATCGCAGGCAATATGCCCCGGGAAGGCATGAACATCGCCGACCACTAGCGTGCGGCGCTCGGCGGCTGCGGTTCCGCAGACACCGCGGCCCAGCGGAATCCGGATGCAGGCCGGAAGTCCCTGGAAGGGGCCGAGCACCAGCTCTGTGCCGTCGTACAAGTAGAAACCGGTCCAGTTGGTGTCCGGCAGAGAGAGCTTTAACAGCGCCGAAGCGTTGGCCAAGTTGGCAATGGCGTTCGGTTCACCCTCCATCAGTGCCCCGAGCTGGCTGAGAACGGCTTCGAACCGTTCGCTGCGAGTGCCATCATAAGGCATGGCTTGAAACATGAAGCATCACCTTCCTGTACCTTGAGTCAGTATGAATCCCATAACTGTTAACTATCAAGATAGTACAGTGAAGCGCTATACGTCAAGCATTAACGGGGGATTAACAGGTTTTACCGCTTAGTGGAAGAAGAGGAAGAAGAAAGGATTACTTAAGCGGGGATGTTTCCGGGAACTCAGGGCAGGGTAATGCTTTTATAAATACAGCAGGCTAGTAGCCAGAAGGAGTGAAACATGCGCGCCGACGTACAGAACTTGTTTATTGGAATCCATATGCTATATTGTGCACATGAGAAGGATCTGACACTAACGGAAATGCTGCCGGAGCTGGAGAACCTGGGGTATCGGGTGGCGGAGCGCGAAGTGAAACAGGAGCTGGAACGGCTGACCCAGGAGAATTTCCTCACCGCCCATGGCGACGCTTATAGTGTCACGGGAACAGGAATCGAAGAGTTCAAAGCCATTCAGGCCAAGCTTGGTGTACTGTGCACCGAAGTGCTTAAGCCAGTTAAGGCAGCGGGTGCTTCGGGTTAAGTCTGAACGTAGCTGCACCGAATGGAATATAACATTAGGGATAAGGTACAGCGTCTGACCGTGTGGCGGCAAGCCATGGGGGCAGACGCTATTTGTGATGGATAAGCGGGAGTGACAGGTAAATACGCCGTCCGGGCAGAATAAGATGTATACTGATAGGGTTGAAAGGGGACGGGGACATGTATGTGTGCGGGGGGGTTATCCCGGAATTAAGCGGACGGAGGGTACGTCTGCGGGCGATGCTGCCGGCGGACGCACAGGCGCTGTTCGCGATTTGGAGCCATCCGGAAGTAGCGCCCTGGCTGGATGGCCCGCCTCTGTCCTCTGTGGAGGATACGGAAGCACTGATTGCCCTGCTGGCGGAGTGGGCGGTGGAGGAAGAGAGCCTGCGCTGGAGCATCCTGGGGCCGGAAGGCCTTGTCATCGGCAGCTGCGGCTATAACCACTGGCAGCTTCAAGGCGCTTACCGGGGAGAGATCGGCTTCGAGCTGTCACCGGCAGCCATGCGCCAGGGGTACATGCAGGAAGCGCTTACGCTTGCGCTTGCGTTCGGCTTCCAGAGCATGGGGCTGAACCGGTTGGAAGCCTTGTGCCATCCGGGCAACCTTCGGGCAGAGCGTCTGCTCACAGGACTTGGCTTCCGGCAGGAAGGCCTGCTGCGGCAATACCGGCATACAGCATCGGGCTATCAGGATGTAGTGATGTATTCCCTGCTGCAAGGAGATACGGGCGCAGGAGAGAGAACATAGAGAGAAGGTATGGATTCATTGAGTTCACTGGGGGACAAGCAGCGGAAGTTAATATTGACAGGCGTACTGCTGGCTACATTTCTGGCAGCGATTGAAGGGACGGTAACGGGTCCGGCGGGGCCGGCCATCGTAGGGGATTTCCAGGGGATGCAGTGGCTGAGCTGGATCTTTACAGCTTATCTGCTGGCGATGGCAGTGACCACGCCGATTTTTGGCAAATTGAGCGATCTGATCGGAAGGAAGCCCGTGTTCATTGGCGGCGCCGTAGTCTTCCTCGCAGGCTCGCTGTTATGCGGAGTCTCGCAGAGTATGCAGCAGCTGATTATTTACCGGGGGATTCAGGGGATCGGTGCGGGGGCGCTGATTCCGATGACTTTTACCATTATCGGAGATATCTACAGTCTGAAGGAACGGGCGAAGACGCAGGGGCTGCTTAGCTCAGTGTGGGGGATTTCTTCGCTGGTCGGGCCGCTGCTTGGCGGTTATGTAGTGGATTACTTAAGCTGGCGCTGGGTATTCGTGTTCAATCTGCCGTTCGGCCTGCTGTCGATTATCTTCATCTCGCGTTATCTTAAGGAAGAGAAGGTCCGCCGCAAGACGAAGATCGATGTAGCCGGAGTGCTGCTGTTCGCTGCGGGAATGGGGGCGCTGCTGTTTGGCCTGACGACTGGGGGGCAGAGTCTGCCCTGGAATTCTCCGCTGCTGCTGGCTATTCTCCTGGCGGCTGTGCTGCTGCTGGTGGTGTTCCTGTTCGTGGAGCGCCGGGCCGCCGAGCCGATGCTGCCGCTGGAGCTGTTCTCCATCCGTAATATTGCAGTCTCTACAGGTGCGAATCTGCTGGTCAGCACGCTCATTATCGGCCTGTCTACGTATGTTCCGCTGTGGGTGCAGGGCGTATTCGGCAAAAGCGCCGCCCTCTCGGGCCTGCTCCTGGCACCGATGTCGGTCGGCTGGATGCTGGGCTCCATCGCGGGCGGGCGGATGATTCTGCGTGCAGGCACGCGCCGTACGGGAATGCTCGGCCTGTCGCTGATTGTTATCGCAGCCGTGGGGCTTACGCTGATGAATGCAGACTCCTCGCAGCTGCTGCTTCTGGTGCTGATGCTATTCTGCGGGGTGGGCTTCGGCTATGCCTCGACCGTCTTCACCATTATCGCCCAGTCCTCGGTGCAGCATGAGCAGCGCGGTGCGTCTACGGCGCTGAACACCTTCACCCGCTCACTCGGGCAGACGGTGGGGGTGGCAATCTTCGGCTCTTGGCTGAACTTCAGTATTGACCGGAGCCTGGCGGAACAGCCGGGGGCAGCCGCCTCCGGCGCAGATATTAACCAGCTGCTTAACCCGCATAGCGGAAGCGTGCTGCCTAAGGAAGCCTGGAGCAGTCTGCAAGGTGCGCTGGAGGGCGGTCTGCACTCCCTGTTCATCGTGATGGCAGTGTTCGCTGTGATCTCCCTGGTAATCTCGGTGCGTCTTGACCAAGGGGTGCCTTCCATACAGGAAGTAAATACACCATCGAAGCGTTAAGCTTCAAGTCTTAGCACGGATTGTCCTGATTAGGAGATTTATCGAGTGAGGGCTTGAACATACAAAAATCGCTCCTTTGGGGATGGATGGCGGATCTTCCATTTACCAGAACGAGCGATTTTTTGTGTTTATTTAGGGAACTATGATTTTCTTCTATTGTGGATTATAGAGAAATCTTGCAAAAAGTGCAAGAATATTGCCCCGTAGGAGCGGTTTATGCTGAAATCCTGCAGGAAATGCAACAAATTTAGCGCTAACTTGCTCTAAACATCGGAATTTGTGCAAATAATGCAACATTGTGCTTCAGTCAGTAACTTTTATAAAGGAATCCTGCAAGATGTGCAACAAAGCTGCTCCTTACAAGCTGCTTACGCCTGATCCTGCTCAAAACAAAGGGCTGTTCCAAGCAGCCGTTACCTGCTTTTTGGAACAACCCCTACATTGGCTTAATTAGTGAATAGATTCACAACCGCCGATTCCTCAACTACCCTTATTTGCGCGGGAGCGGGGAGAGCTTCTCGGCCTGCAGGCCCATCTTCTTCAGCAGCACAATCATCTGTTCCTTCTCTTCGTCGCTGAGTCCGCTGAAGGCCAGATGCAGGCGCTCCGAGTACTTCGGATACATCTCGTTCATTAGGCGTTCGCCCTCGGTAGTCAGCTCGGCAAAAATAACACGGCGGTCACTGGGGCAAGGCTTGCGCTGCAGGTAGCCGCGTTCTTCCAGCTTGTCGATCACATAAGTAACGTTGCCGCTCTGCAGCAGCAGCTTGGCACCGATCTGCTGGATCGGCTGCGGTCCCTTGTAATAGAGAACCTCCATGACTGCGAAGGCGGTCGGGTTGAAGCCTTCGATCTTGCTGCCGGTTACAGCATGCTCGTTAATGCTCTTGAAGGACTTGGCAAAAACTCTGTACAAATGCAGGGTCAACTGAGTATCGCGTTCATAGGATTGTATCATGCTTCTCCACCTCTATTGTTAATCGTACGGGCTTATCCGCACGGTTTGGAATACTTCCTTCCGGATATCTAGCCTTTACAATACGTCAAACAAAGATTGAAAAACATGTCATTTGTCACAATAAGCACACTTTTAATTATAAAAAATTGAACAATCTTTTGAAGGACGGGTAAAGGGTGAAAATTATTGCAGCAAAGGTCCGTCTATGGTGCTATGATCGCATTATATTGAATGATGATACAGGAGATGGAGATAGATATGGAAGAGACAGAAGGCTCAGAGGAACAGAAGGCTCCGAAGCAGACGGAGGACCGGATCAACAAGTATTACGACGACGATGATGACTACGATGAAGAGGATACCGTGCTTGATGTGGTAATTGAGGAAGCAGGCTATGAGGCAGGGGATATCCGCATCTCAGGAATCTCCTTCCAGGTGAGAAAGGGCGAGCTGCTGGGACTGATCGGACCGAACGGGGCCGGCAAAAGCACTACGATCAAGACGCTGCTTGGTCTGCTGAAGCATGCCAAGGCCCGGGTGAAGCTGGGCGGCGAGAACCAGTCCTACGCCTATGTGCCGGAGCAGCCGGTATTCTACGAGGACCTTACCCTGTGGGAGCATCTTGATCTGGCTGCCGCTGCCTACGGCTTAAGCTATGAAGCCTTCGAGTCCACGGCGGAACAGCTGCTGGTACAGTTCAGCATGACCCATGTGCGGGATGATCTGCCGGCGGGCTTCTCCAAGGGGATGAAGCAGAAGATGATGCTCATGCTCGGCTTCCTGGTACAGCCGGATGTCTATATTGTGGACGAGCCGTTCATCGGCCTTGATCCCAGGGCCACCAAGGATTTCCTGCGCCTGCTGGAGGCGGAACGGGAACGCGGCGCCGGGGTGCTGATGTCCACGCATGTTCTGGATACAGCGGAGAAAATCTGCGACAGCTTCATTCTGATCTCCGGAGGCAAAATTGCCGCCGAGGGGACACTTGCGGCGATACGCGGGGAAGCGGGGCTGCCGGAGGGATCGCTGTTTGATTGCTTCGACGAATTAACATGAGCCGGAATTCATTTGCGTTCCCGGCTGCAAGGAATCTCTTAAGACGAAGACTGTTCTCCCATTTCCGGGAGCAGACTGCTATTATCCGTACGGCTGTAGACTGGACGGTCCTGCTGTATATCCTCATCCCGGGGGGCCTTCTCGGCGGCCGCTTCTATTATGGCTACTGGAACGGCAATCTCCCGGGTTGGTTCAGCCATGTACCCTTTGTGGTCGTGCCTTCGCTGCTGGCCATTCTGCTGGCTACCGGAGGTATCGTACTGCTGCTCCAGGAAGGCGATCTGCTGTTCCTGCGGCAGCGGCAGAACTGGATCAGCACGATCCTCAAGGGCGGGATGGTCTATAGCCTAGCGGTAACTGCGCTGAAGATGGCGGCGGTGTACGTCATTCTGCTGCCGTTTCTGATCCGCGGCTACGATCTGAGCACGGCAAGCGCCTATGGCCTGCTGGCGCTGACCATAACCTGTGGCTGGGCCGTTAAGCTGCTGGGCCATATCGTCAAGGTACAGCGGCAGGGCTTCCGCCGCCGGCTGTGGCTGATCCTGGCGGTGGCCGTACCCTGCGGGATCTACCTGCGTCTCGCGCTCTTCTGGAAGGACAGCCCGGCCCTTCTGTTCCTGGCGGCAGCCGCCTACGCGGTAGTGACCGTTCTGGCCTTCAGAGCCCGCCTGCGTCTGCGCGGTACGTTCATGAATGATGTGCGCGAAGACTACAAGCAGCGGATGAGAATTGCAGCGATTCTGCTGCGCCGTGTGCTGGATAAGCCGCGGCCGACACGCTATAAGCCCTGGATCTTCCGCAAGTCACAGCCGCTGCTGGCTTCGAAGCTGCCCGAGAGCCGCTTCGCCGCCGCAGGGATGAAGGCGCTGCTGCGCAATCCGGCCCACCTCAAGCTGTATTTGCAGTTCACCGGGGTGTCGCTGGTGGCCATTCTTATTGTGCCGGTAGTGCTGAAATGGCTGCTGTACGCCATCTTGACTTGCCTGATGGCCTACTGGCTGACCTCCTTCTGGAATCTGTTCTCCGGGGATGATTATATCGGCATTCTGCCGTTCACCAAGGAGCAGAAGGCGGACGCCGGCTCCAAGGCGATGCCCATTCTGCTGACGCCCTTTGCCGTCCTGTGCTCCGCTATGCTCTGCATTCCGGCCTACGGCTGGTTGGGCTTGCTGATCTTTATCCCTGTCGGGGCTGCCGCCGGAATCTGGATCGGCCGTATCTTCAGTGTCATAAGGTTTGCAAGATAATAGCAAAGAGCCTTCCTCCACAAGCCGGGTGAAGGCTCTTTGCTGTTACGGCTCTTCTGGCTGTCACTGGCAGCATCCGGGATGTTTCTCAGATCGCAGGCCAGACAGAAGAAGCTAACTATAGGCGCTGCTTATGCGCCTTACTGCTCCGCCGCATGCTTACCGGCAGTATAGCCGGTAGAGAAGGCAGCGGTAATATTATAGCCGCCGGTATACCCGTGAATATCGAGAATCTCACCGCAGAAATAGAGGCCTGCGGTCAGCTTGGACTGCATGGTCTTGGGGTCGATCTCCTTGAGCGCAACTCCCCCGCCGGTCACAAAGGCTTCCGCCAGCGAACGTGTCCCATGAACCTGAACGGGCATCCGCTTCACCAGGGCAGCCAGCGCCCCCAGGCCAAGCTTGGGCAGATGATGGCCTGTAATCTCCCCGTCCAGCCCGCTCTTCGCCAGCAGCAGCGGGATCAGGCGCTCGGGCAGCAGGCCCTTCAGCGAATTGCGGATCGCCTTCTTCGGCTCCAGATCGAGCTTATTCTGGAGCATAGACTCCGCCTCCTGAAGGGACAGGTCCGGGAACAGGTCGATGGACATCTCCACGGTATCGGTTCCCGACTTCTGCTGAACCTGGCGCAGGAACTGGCTGCAGCGCAGCGCAATCGGGCCGGATAAGCCGAAATGGGTGAAGATCATATCCCCCCTGTGGGAGATCACCTTCTTGCCCTTCTGATTCCAGACGCTCAGCGTGACATCGCGGAGGGACAAGCCCTGCAGCTCCCCGGATTTGATCCACGCCTCCCGGGAGAGAATGGGGACCTCGGTCGGGAACAGCTCCGTGATCGTATGTCCGGCGGCGGCAGCCCAAGGGTACCCGTCGCCGGTAGAGCCGGTCTGCGGCACGGACTTGCCTCCGGTGGCGATGATTACAGCCTTCGCGCCGAACGCTTGGCCTGACTCCAGGCGGATGCCCCGGACGGCTCCTTCCCCGTAGAGAACCTCACGGACCGGGCTGTCCGTCATGATCTGCACACCAAGGCTCCGCACTTTGCCTATCAGAGCGGATACTACGCTTGCGGCCTTGTCCGATACAGGGAACATCCGCCCGTTATCCTCCTCCTTCAAGGCAATGCCCAGCCCCTCAAAGAAATCTATAATATCCCGGTTGTTGAAATGATCAAACGAGCTGTATAAAAAACGGCCGTTGCCCGGAATATGGGCGATCAGCTCCGAGGTCTCCTTTATATTGGTAACATTGCAGCGCCCGCCGCCCGAGATTCCCAACTTGCGGCCCAGCTTCGCCCCTTTGTCGATCAGAAGTACGGACGCTCCGTGTCCGGCTGCGGCTACGCTGGCCATCAGCCCGGACGGGCCGCCTCCAATGACGATTACATCGTAGTTACTCATTCATTTGCTCCTTTTGCTTATTGCGAGACTCTATTAACGGCATCATACCATTCCAGGCGGAGTGTAGCCAGGTCCAAGCGACCGAAACCTGATTATCGTTGTCAGGAATGCGCGGTTATGCTTTAATCTAAGTGGAAAAGGAATTTTAACCAATTTGAGGAGTGATTGCAATTATTTATGCGGTAAAGGATATTTTATTGCAAATATCGGCTGCCTGCATTTTTCTGTTTCTCTTTCAGTGGAGGCTGGACCGGGGCCATCCCTTGCGCAGGAACATCAGGTTTCCGGATGACCAGACCTTTCTGATGATCTGCTGCGCGCTGGGGATTACGCTGTGCATGGCACTGTCGGCCACGATGTTCGGGTTGGTCTATTTGAATCTGGCTATTCTCCCAGCGTATATTGGGATCTTATATGGTAATCTGCGCTCCAGCGTCTACCTCGCGCTATATTTCTTCTTCTGTACTGCATTGTTCTCGGTGCCCTCAGGTCTGGAGCATCTCTTCCTGAATACAGGGGTGCTGCTGTATCCGCTGCTCTTCGGTATGTCCGGGATGTTCAAGAAATCTGCGATACCCGGCAAAATCTTCATCCTGTGGGGCGCACTTTTCCCGAGCATGTTATTCATAGTCATTGTACCGAATATACAGGGCAGGAACGTCATGGATATACCTCCCAGCGAAGCGGCTCTCGCCGGACTATACGGATTAACGGCCTTAATTCTGGGCGCCTTGTTCATCATCTATATCGATAAGGCGTGGGACAAGCTGCAGGTTAGGGTCCAAATGCAGGGAATCTCGGAGAAATTCCAATGGGAATCGGAGAAGCTGCAGCAGATTACAAATGTGGTTCCGCTGAATATTATGGAGTTCGATGACAACGGGTATGTGACAGAGGTAAATGAATATATGCTGAGCCTGATGCAGCGTCATTGTCCCTTGTTGACCAGAGAGTTTATTTTGTCCAGGCCGGCTAGTGATATCTTCGGCCAAAGCATGGATCAGGCTACCCTGGACCGGTTACAGGCGGTTCTGAGGAGCAGACAGCGCTCCAATACCAAGATCAGGGTCGATTCGATGACCTATCATATTTTTACCGCGCCGCTCCAGCATGAATCGGGACTGCCGGGCGGCATCGTCATGATTATTCAGGATTTGACGGAAGAGGAGAAAATGCGCAGTGAGCTTGACAATGTCGAGCGCCTGTCGCTGGTCGGGCAGATGGCTGCGGGCATTACGCATGAGATCCGTAACCCGATGGCGGTAGTTCGCGGCTTCCTGCAGCTGATGCGGGAGAAAAGCCCGGAGGAGCTCCACTCCTATTATCATATTGTCATGGAAGAGCTGGACCGGGCCAACAGCATCATCAATGACTTTCTGTCGCTGGCACAGACCCGTGTATCGGACAAGGAGCCTGCCGGCCTCCAGCATATTCTGGAGGAGCTTACGCCGCTGATCTGGGCGGATGCCAATCTCCGCGGCCAGAGTGTGGAGCTGAAAATCAGCCCGACGATGCCGCTGCTGCAGCTGAATGTCCGAGAGATCAAGCAGCTGATTCTGAATCTGGCCCGCAACGCCATGGAGGCGATGGAGGCCAAGGGCGTACTGACGCTGGCTGCCTATGAGCATGAGGATAACGTGCTGCTGATTATTACGGATACCGGAGAAGGCATGCCCCAGAGCCAGCTGAATCAATTGTTCACTCCGTTCTTCACCACCAAGAGCCAGGGGACAGGTCTTGGCCTGCCGCTCTGTCTCAGTATTGCGGAGCGGCATAATGGAACGATCCGGGTAGAATCGGAGGTAGGGTCCGGGACCTCGGTCATCGTTACTTTTCCGGTGGAGTCCAGAGAGGGAGCGGTCCAGAGCCCTGTATATATGTAGCAGATTTCACGGGGACGGCACCGTTTCGGGGCTGTGCAGCGGCAGGCTGCGTCTCTTGCTTTCGCAGAGTATGTATGTATAATAAAGTTAGCAAGTAGTGCTGGAACGCGGTAACGTTATCCGGGTTCTGACCTTATCTCAATTCAAGTGATGAAGGAGAGTGCAGAGAAATGTCCATGTCTTTTAATCAATATATGAGAGATTCTATCCAACCTATGCGCGACGATCTGACAAGCATCGGATTTCAGGAGCTATTGACCCCGGAGGATGTGGAAGCAGCCCTTCCGGCAGCCAAGGGAACTTCGCTGGTTGTTGTGAACTCCGTATGCGGCTGTGCCGCCGGACAGTGCCGTCCAGGGGTAGCCCAGGCGTTGCAGAACGAGATTCTGCCGGATCACCTGTTCACCGTATTTGCCGGGCAGGAGAAGGAAGCTACCGCCAAGGCGCGTGAATTTTTCGCACCGTATCCGCCATCATCCCCTTCCATCGCGCTGATGAAGGACGGCGAGCTGGTTCACTTCATCGAACGTCACGGTGTGGAAGACCGTTCGGCCGCCGAGATTGCTGCGGAGCTGAAGGAAGTTTTTGACCGCGTGTGCCAGTAATAATGTCCTGCAGCCTGAGGACAGCAGCATGAATAAGTAATGATCCCGCATCAGCCAGCCGTCAGCCGGGGGCTTGGCTCATGCGGGATTTTTTTTCTAATGTTAAGAGTAGGGATTACAATTCTAAGAAACGGGGTGGTCTTGTGAGTCTGCAGGAAGAGATTATTGCTACGCTGGGAGTTAAGCCGGTGATTGATACGGATGCGGAGATCCGTAAGCGTGTAGATTTCCTGAAAGCGTATGCGCTCCAGGCGGGGGCCAGAGGTCTGCTGATTGCGATTAGCGGGGGTGTGGACAGCGCGGTGGCTGCGGGCCTGTGCAAGCTGGCTACGGACGAGCTGACGGCGGAGGAAGGCAAGGAGTATATGACACTCGGGGTGTTCCAGCCTTACGGGGAGCAGGAGGATATTGAGCACAGCTATGCGGTGGCCCGGGCTTTTGAGCTGACCCATACGGTGGAGACCAATATCGAAGAAGCGGTGAACGAGATCGCCCTGGAGGTCGAGCATAGCCTGAAGGCCCTGGGCCAGCACAAGCATATTACCCATCAGGGCAAGGGGAATGTAAAAGCGAGAACGCGGATGGTGATGCAGTATGCGCTTGCTTTTGAGAACAATCTGCTGGTGGTGGGTACCGATCATGCCTCTGAGGCCATTACCGGATTCTATACGAAGTGGGGCGATGGCGCCGTCGATATAACACCGCTGTCCTCCCTGAACAAACGGCAGGTACGGCAGCTGGCTGCGGCGCTTGGCGTGCCGGCGGATATCGTAACCAAAGCGCCGACGGCCGGACTCTGGCCGGGCCAGACGGATGAGACTGAGCTTGGAATCACCTATGAGGAGAACAGCGATTATCTGGAGGGGAAGACCGTCAGCCCTGAAGCGGCTGAGAAGCTGGAGCGCTTCTTCCGGAGAACGGCGCATAAGCGCGATAGTATTCCGGGGATCTAGACAGGTTATGCCGGAGCCGCCGGGGCGCTGCGCTTGATGCAGACGCTCCGGCGGTTTTTGTGTAAGAGTATGCTGGTGCGAAGGTGCATCGGCCGAATGTATGCGGAAAACCGAATACAATATGTGGCGCGAAGGTGCATCGGCCGAATGTATGCGGAAAACCGAATACATTGTGTGGCGCGAAGGTGCATCGGCCGAATGTGTGCGGAAAACCGAATACAATGTGTGGCGCGAAGGTGCATCGGCCGAATGTGTGCGGAAAACCGAATACAATTAGGCAGCCAGGTATGTGAGGCTCATTATAAATGGATGGTCTACTTCGCCAGCACCCGGTCGATGAACTCTCTGGTAGCGGATATCGCCTGTTCTAACTGGGGGGTAGTTCCGGCAAAAGGATGAACGGTGCCAAAGGTATGATTGCCGCCGGGAATCTGCACCCATTCGATATCCGGCCGCAGCCGGACCAATTGCTCGGAGCCGCGCCGCAGATGCTCGCCGTCCTCACTGCCTTGAATCAGGACAACGGGGAAGTTGGCCTGCTTCATCCGCTCTAGAATCTGGTAACGCTCCGCCTGCTGCTCCAGATCCTCTATAATGATGGCGTCCAGCGGCATTTGCTGGCCGGTCCGTCCGTTGAGCACGTGGGTCCGGCCCTTTTCCCGCATTTCACTCTTCTGCTGCTCTGTGAACAGATCCAGGTTAGTGATCCCGTTCCAGGAGATGACCCCGGCAATTTCTGCCGGATGATCCAGTGCGTAGAGGAGTGAGTCGCCCCCGCCGCGGCTATGGCCCAGCAGGAAAAGCGGGAGGCTGCCGAACCTGTGGTGCTGGCTCAGATAAGAGAGCAGGATCTCCATATCCTTGATCTCACGCTGGTAGGTGTTGCGGGCGAACTTGTCCAGCTCGGTGAAATTCTGCAGATCCTCGCCGATGCCGGCATGGGAGAAGTTGAAGCTGATCACTTCATGCTCGTCGCTGAGCGACTGTGCCGTGTACGGGAACATCCCCCAATCCTTGAAGCCTTTGTAGCCGTGAGCGATAACCACCACACTCCGGGCCTCTCCCTGAGCGGGAAAATGGGAGCAGCGAAGCACCGTATCCTCTCCTGCGGGTAATTCAAAATTACGGGACATAAGGTATTCTTCCTTTCCTTCATCTCTTGGAACTGGCGGTTGTACTTCTTTACCAGATATACCTGATTTGCGGGTGATAGACTTTAAGTTTTTTTTCTTTTAAGATAGCAGAAAGCTGACGCTAAGACTATTATTAATAATACTTGGTCAAGAAGCTGACAGGCTTCACTGTTACATGAGATCTGTGGAGTCCTAGCAAGATCATATCATTAGACGAAGGGTAAGGATAGAAGGTAATATAAGAGGGTTAAGGAATGCAGAGCCAGGAGAGGTGTGGGAGTGTGATTTACGGAATCGGGCATGATGTGCTGGAAATCGGCAGGGTTGCCGGGATTGCAGAGGGCAGCCTGGGCGACCGGTTCGCACGGAGAATTCTGACCGGGCAGGAGCGGGTGCTGGCCGCAGGCAAAGGCGCGAAGACAGCGGAATTCACCGCCGGGAGATTCTCGGCCAAGGAAGCGGTTGTGAAGGCGCTGGGCTGCGGAATCGGTCAGATGGTGGGTTTTCAGGACATTGAGATTCTGCCGGATGCGCTGGGCAAGCCAGTAGCCATACTGTCGGCGGAGGCCTGGGCCCGGCTGGGGCTGCCGGAGCAGGAGTATGTCATTCATCTCACCATTACGCACAGCCGCGGACTGGCCTCGGCCTTCGCGGTGGTGGAGCGGACGACCGGCCACAGCCTGTAACTATATAATTTTGAACGGCAAGGAGAATAACGATGACCACAGATGAGAAGCACATAGAAGCGCAGCAGGAAGCCAAGTTATTCTTCAGCCGGTTCCTGCTGGAATGGTACCACCTCCAGAAGCGGGACCTGCCGTGGCGGCGCCACCGCAATCCGTATTACATCTGGATCTCGGAGATTATGCTGCAGCAGACCCGGGTGGATACGGTAATTCCTTATTTCAACCGTTTTATTGAGCAGTTTCCAACCGTGGAGGCGCTCGCAGATGCACCGGAGGAAGAGGTGCTGAAATGCTGGGAGGGTCTTGGCTACTACTCGCGTGCCCGGAATCTCCAGCATGCCGCGAAGCAGGTCAAGGAGCTGTACGGGGGGCAGGTGCCGGATGACCGTGATGCCGTATTCGGCCTCAAGGGCGTAGGCCCGTATACAGCCGGTGCTATTCTGAGCATCGCGTTCAACCGGCCGGAGCCGGCGGTGGATGGCAATGTGATGCGCGTCTTATCCCGGTATTTCCTGATTGAGGATGACATTGCCAAAGGCCCGACCCGTGTGAAAATGGAGAAGCTTGCCGCCGAGCTGATCCCCGAAGGGGAGGCGGGCAGCTTCAATCAGGCGCTGATGGAGCTTGGCGCGCTCATCTGCACGCCGAAATCACCGCGCTGCCTTCCGTGCCCGGTGATGGAGCACTGCGCCGCGCGGCTGGCGGGCTGCGAGGCCTCGCTGCCCGTCAAGACCAAGGCGAAGCCGCCGCGTCCGGAGGAGCGGCTGGCTGCCTTAGTGGAGGGCCGCGGCGAGCACGCGGGCCGGGTACTGATCCGGCAGCGGCCGGCCAGCGGGCTGCTGGCCCGCATGTGGGAGCTGCCGCACTGGCCGGCGCCGCCTGCTGAGGCCGGCGGCGCGCGCGGTGCGCTGCTGCCGGAAGCGGCAGCGCTGGACCGGCTACGCCGGTCCATGAGCCAGGCCGGGATTCACGCCCGGCCTGAGGGGCACTGGATGGCTGCGGAGCATACATTCAGCCATATTGTGTGGACCCTGCAGGTGTACCGCTGCAGGGAAGAGGCGGCGCTGCCGCTGGCAGCGGAGAGCCGCGCCGTGTACGGGGCGGCGCAAGCGGAGCGCGCGGATGGCGCGTTGGGGGCACAGCCGGCGGAAGACGCACCGCTGGCGCTGTTCGACAGCGGGGATGCCGCAGCTGATGCAGCAGACAGCGGAGCGCAGCGCTGGATCAACCGTGAGGACATGAAAAATTACGCCTTTCCGAATGTGTTCCTCAAGCTGCTGAACAGCTATTTCGATGAGCAAGGGACGTAGGCTCCAAGCTGCTACCGCTATGCTAATCCCTGCTGAGCCATACAGATCACCAACGGACAAGCATCACTGCTGCCGATTGCAGTGTAAAGATTAGTATGTTTGGTGCTAGACGGGGGTGCTTCTCTCATCTTGTTGCCAACGCTGCAACGGCTGCCGTCCTTCTCAATAGAGTGCCACCGCTTCCGTATGCTGTTGAGCAAATGTAGGGGGCTTCGGTTGTGGACAAACTGGAATTAAGTACTACCTGACCTCAACGCCGAAAGTATAGTATATGTGCGCCATTGACCGCGCCGGAATCAGACTGCAAAAACCCATTAAAAGTGCCGGAAGTGAGCCGCACGGTGAAATCAGAGGGATAAATCCCATTAAAAGTGCCGGAAGTGAGCCGCACGGTGAAATCAGAGGGATAAATCCCATTAAAAGTGCCGGAAGTGAGCCGCACGGCCGAACCAAAGGGATATATCCCATTAAATGTGCTGGAAGTGGGCCACACGGCCGAACCAAAGGGATAAATCCCATTAAAAGTGCCGGAAGTGAGCCGCACGGAGAAATCAGAGGGATAAATCCCATTAAATGTGCCGAAAGTGGGCCGCACGGCCGAACCAAAGGGATAAACTCCATTAAATGTGCTGGAAGTGGGCCGCACGGTGAAATCAAAGGGATAAATCCCATTAAAAGTGCCGGAAGTGGGCCGCACGGCCGAACCAAAGGGATAAATCCCATTAAAAGTGCTGGAAGTGGGCCACAGACGTAAATGAGGAGCACAAGTACCCCTGAATTGGCCGAAAGTGGGCGGTTGAGCGAAATGAGGAGTCCAAAGTACCCCTGAATTGGCCGAAAGTGGGCGGGTCGAACGAAATGAGGAGCACAAATACCCCTGAATTGACCGAAAGTGGGCGGGGCGCACGAAATGAGGAGCACAAGTACCCCTGAATTGGCCGAAAGTGGGCGGGTCGAGCAAAATGAGGAGCACAAATACCCCTGAATTGCCAAAAGTGGGCGGGTCGAACGAAATGAGGAGCAGAAATGCCCCTGAATTGGCCAAAAGTGGGTGGTTGAGTGAAGTGAGGAGCAGTTGGCGGCTGGCACGAATAAAGGGCCACTAAGCACCCGCCCCATCTCCCGCGTCTGCCAACTCTAACTCGCCCTGCCCCCCTGCGACAACTCCCGCTCCACCCCAATCCCCACCCCACCCCAACCCCCCGCACCCATCCGCCCCGGATGTAAGTTGCTATAAGCCAGGAACGCGAGACCAAGGAGGTAAAGGATGAAGACGATTACCATATATGATATCGCCAAGGAGGCCCAGGTGTCCGTAGCCACAGTCTCCCGTGTCCTCAACAATACAGCTCCGGTCAAGGAGAGCACCCGGGAGATCATCATGGCTGTGATTGAGAAGCATCAGTTTCAGCCGAACGCGCTGGCCCGCAGTCTGCTCAAGAAGGAGACTGGCACCATCGCCATGATTCTGCCTGACATCACCAACCCCTTTTTCCCGGAGGTCTTCTGGGGAGCCGAGAATGTAGCCAGAGAGAAGCATTATACCTTCTTCCTCTGCGATACGGCGGGGGAGCATAGCCGCGAGTCGGAGTACCTTAGCATCCTTCGGGAGAAAAGAGTGGACGGGATTATTTTCCTGGGCGGCAGAATTAACCTGAACCAGTGCCCGCCAGCGTTGTCGCAGGAGGTCGTGGAGCTGTCGAAGCATGTGCCGATCGTGCTGGTCAACGGCAATCTGCCCCGGAGCGGCCTGCACCGCATTTACACCGATGAAGAAGAAGGGGCGGCGCTGGCTACCCAGCATCTGCTGGACCTGGGGCACCGGAGAATCGGATTCCTTGGGGGAATGGAGGAGACCTCCACGACCCAGGTGAAGCTGAAGTCCGTGAGGATGAAGCTGAAGGAGCGGGGGCTTACGCTGCGCAAGGATTGGGTCATGTTCCATGACTTCTCGATCGAGGGCGGGCGGACGCTGATGGACCGGATGCTGGAGCAAGAGGAACGGCCGACAGCGGTGCTGTGTGTGAATGATTTTACGGCCATCGGGGCGTTGAAGTCGGCTACCCAGCATGGGCTGAAGATACCGGAGGATCTGTCGATCGTCGGATTCGACGATTCGCCCTTATCCAGAGCGGTTATTCCGGAGCTGACCACCGTGTCGCAGAACACCAACCAGCTGGGGGAACTGTCTGTAGAGATGCTTCATGAGCTGATTAGCGGCGGAAATCCCAGGAAACGTACGGTGCTCCAGCCAAAGCTGGTGGTACGGGACAGCACGGCACGCCCGAAGAATTCCGCAGAATAATCTTAGAGTAGCCAGTAATATCACCCGCCGGAAGCTGCTTACCAGACAAGTCTGCTGTGCACGCATTCAAGTATGTTCATCCAGGGCCGGTCAAGAACTTTCCAGGCGTATGTGGAGTGCGTCAGCACGAGGGGGCCTGTATTCTGGAAAGTTTTTGGATTGAAGCATGAAATTTGTGTAAAGTAGGATTGACCAGGGGATAACCAGAAGTTATAATGAAATGGATTTCATGAAACCCATTTCATTATTTTTTAGAGTTTGAGTAAGCGGTTACTCTGGCTGTACATATGGGACAAGGGGATTTTTCGAATTTACTGATAATTTGAAAAGTATAAGAATTCGCAGCCATAACCCACCAGTCATCCTGATATTTCCCACGAGAGAGGTGCCGCCTCAGAGAGACGTTAGGGGCCGTACAACAATCCTGATCCTTCCCTCTGAAGCAGTATCGCTCTTAATGGGGCGGCAGGGGCCGTACAACAATCCTGATCCTTCCCTCTGAAGCAGTATCGTTCTTAATGGGACGGCATGGGCCGTACAACAATCCTGATCCTTCCCTCTGAAGCAGTATCGCTCTTAATGGGACGGCAGGGGCCGTACAATAATCCTAATCCTTCCCTCTGGAGCAGCACCGCCCTTAAAGGGACGATTCGGCCATGCAATGCTCCTTATCTTTCTCGCTTATACGGCACCGCCCGTATCCAGGTTCATTTATTTCCAAGTTTTCTTTTCATCATCTCAAGGGTAGTCTTAAGGGCTTATATGCTGGCATACGCCACTATATAAATATGACATCGGAAGGGAGCGGGGGACGGACGCAGACATGCTTGAATCAGTTTAATCTTGGATCAGTTTAATCTTGAATCAGTTCAATCTTGGATTAGCTTAACATCACTGAAATTAGGGGAGCGTGGCGAACAGTGAAACAGTTGAAGAAGAAAAGCTCGGCGTGGTTCATGCTGCTGACAGCCGTAGTTACACTTGTAACCGGTTGCAGCGGAGGGAATAACGCGTCTGCACCGGCAACAACACCGGCGGCGGAGGCGACTCAGGCTCCGGCAGCCAGTGAAACGCCAGCAGCGGCAACGGAAGCGCCGAAGGAGCCGGTTGCTAATCTGAACGGGCGGGAGATCCGCATATCCCACTGGTGGGATGCCACTCCTGTCGGGGATTCAGAGGCAGATGAGCTTGCCCGCGAACGGATCAAAGCGGTGGAAGAGAAATACAACGTCAAGATTAAATACCTGAATACAGAGTATTGGTCCACCGCCGAGAAGCTGTCCTCTTCCGTTATGGCGAGCGATCCGTTTGCCGAGATTGTCCGGCTGCCTGACGGCTTCATCTGGGGCCTGATGCATGGCGGCTTCCTGACACCGCTGGATGATTATCTGAAGGATTCACTCATCGATCAGAGTGTGATTGATTCCATGCGCTTCGGCGGCGACAAGGTCTATGGCCTGGAGAGCTGGTATAGCCCGAACGACAGCGGCGTGTTCTACAACAAGCGTATTTTCAAGGAAGCGGGCCTGAAGGACCCGCAGCAGCTGATGGATGAGGATAACTGGAACTGGAATAAGATGCTTGATGCGGCGAAGAAGCTGACGATTGACAAGAACGGGGACGGGAAGATGGACCAGTACGGTCTGGCCGGAGCCCATTATGTGATCTCGGAGCTGCTGATCGCCAGCAACGGCGGCAAAATCTACGATGAAGCTACTCAGAAGGCGGTCTTTGATTCACCGGCATCTATGGAAGCGCTTAACTTCCTTCATAAGCTGTACACGCAGGATAAGGTATTCAAGCCTAACGAGGGCAATGACTGGGAAGACCCGGCTAAGTATTTTGGAGAAGGCACCGTGGCTATGTATCCGGGCGGTCTCTGGGAAATCGAGGGGCGTATTCTTGGCAAGATGAAGGATGAATGGGGATATGTCTATATTCCAAAAGGCCCGCAGGCCGATAAGTACTACGATCCGCTGGGCCAGACAGCAGCCTATGCCATTCCCAAAGGGGTTAAGGATGCGGATACCATCGTAAAGATCTGGGAGGATCTGCAGCCGTTCGACAGCTGGCAGGAGAACCGCAGATTGTCGATGGAGAATATTTTGCCGGATGAAGCCTCTATCGCCAATGCGATGAATGATGAAGGGAAGGTGGAGCGGGTCTTCGGCGGACGTTACGGCGGTCTTGGCGTCAAGGATCAGCTGGATAAGGTGACTGAGAAATTCCTGAAGGGCGAGATTACACCGTCCACCGGGGTGGCCCAAGTCATTGGAACGGCGCAGGCCGCAGCCAAGAAAGTACTGAGCGGTGAGCAGGATAAAGAGAAGAAATAGGTAGCTGGACAGCTCATAACAAGGGTAATACCTGCTTGTCTTGCGCAATACCTGCTGTGTTTGTCTGCAAAATCGGCAGCCGCCCTTATAGGGCGGCGTAGCCGTGTGCGCTTGAATTATAAGGATTTATATGTTTCACACAATTATTTATCCTTCTATTCTGCACCACCTGTATCACTCTTAATATGCAAGTCTGCTAGAGGAGGGAACCCGAGTGAGAATATCATTATCCCGGCGGATGATGAACCGGACACTTGTAACCGTCATGCTGATCTCCATGATGGCGCTGCCTGCGGCAAGCGCAGAGCTGCCTGCTGCCCAGGCGCAAGGTGTGACGGGGAACGGGCAGGAGGTGCGGCAGCTGCCTGAGGGCAGCTATGAGCATTATCTGCAGCAATATGAGGGCGAGGAGCAGCCCCGCGAAGAAATTATGCTGAAGGGAGCTGATTATACCGGGGCCGAGGGGATGAGTCCGGAGGTGCTGACGGAGCTTGGCGGGGAGACGGGAAGATACGTCAGAACGGAGGAGAGCGGTTCGGTAGAGTGGCAGCTGGATGTGCCGAAGTCCGGACTGTATCACATCTCTGTCCGGTATTATCCGGTGAAGGGCAAAAGCTCGGCGATTGAACGTGAGCTGCTGATCGACGGAAAGCTGCCGTTCACCAGCGCCCGCAATCTGTCCTTCGGGCGGATCTGGGTCAATGAGAACCCGGAGATCCAGCAGGATAACCGGGACAATGATCTCCGGCCGCGCCAGATTGAGGCCCCGGCCTGGCAGGAGACGCTGCTGAGAGATACGGAAGGCTACTATGAGGAGCCGTATCAATTCTATCTGTCGGCCGGACGGCACACCTTGACGATGGTGTCCAGCAGAGAGCCGATGGTCATCGACTATATTAAGCTGCACAGCTACGATGCACCCGCTGCCTACGCAGAGGTGAAGCAGAGCTACGAAGCTAAGGGGTATAAGGCTACCAGCGGCCACGCGGTCAAGGTGCAGGGGGAAGCGGCGGCCTACAAATCCTCCCCGACCTTGTATCCGATCACAGACCGCTCAAGCCCTTCAACAGAGCCGTACGATGTGTCCAAGATCAGAATGAACACGATTGGCGGCAACAACTGGCGGGTACCGGGACAATGGATCGCCTGGGAGGTGGAAGCGCCGGAGGACGGTCTGTACAACATCACCATCAAAGGCCGGCAGGAGCTGCTAAGAGGGATCTATTCCACACGCTCTATGCGGATTGACGGAGAGATTCCGTTCCGGGAAATGCTGCAGATTCCGTTCTACTACGATTCGGATTGGCAGATGAACCGGCTGGGGAACGATGATGAGCCGTATTTGTTCTATTTAAGCAAAGGAAAACACGAATTACAGCTGGAGGTCAGCCTCGGGGCAATTGCACCGCTCTTGCGCCAGGTGGAGGCCAGTGTGCTGGACATTAATGCGATGTACCGGAAAATCCTGATGATTACAGGGAATGTGCCAGATCCGTACCGCGATTACAGGCTGGAGGAGCAAATCCCGGATATGACGGCGGTCTTCCGTGAGCAGAGCCAGATTCTATATGGCGTATCGGAAGAGCTGGTCCGGCTTACAGGGGAAAAGAGTGATAAAACCGCAACCTTGAATAAAACTGCCTATCAGCTGGCGGACATGGCCGACAAGCCGGAAACGGTGCAGAAGCGGCTGTCGCAGTTCAAAATCAATGTCGGCAGCGTAGGCTCCTGGATTCTGGAGGTACGGGAGCAGCCGCTGGAGATTGATTATCTGCTGCTGTCTTCGCCGGATGTGAAGCTGCCGAAGGCGAATGCTTCCGGATTCAGGAAGCTTGTGCATGAGGTGTCGTCCTTCACCCATTCGTTCTTCGAGGATTACAACACAATTGGCAATACCACGGAGAACGGCGAGACCATTGATGTATGGATCGGAACCGGCCGCGACCAGGCGCAGGTGCTGAAGGCAATGATCGATGATACATTTACCCCGCTTACCGGCATCGGTGTCAATCTGAAGCTGGTGAGTCCGAATGTGCTGCTGCGCGCCTCGCTGGCCGGGGAAGGCCCGGATGTGGCGATGCAGGTCGGCAATGATATGCCAGTGAACTTCGGGATGCGCAAAGCGGCGGAGGATCTGTCGAAGTATCCCGGCTATGAGGATGTGGTGAAGCAGTTCAGAGACAGCGCGCTCGTGCCGTACCGGTTCGAGAATCAGGTCTTTGCCCTGCCGGAGCAGCAGATCTTCAACATGCTGTTCTACCGGAAGGATATTCTGCAGGAGCTGAACCTTGCGCCGCCGCAGACCTGGGATGAGGTATACGCGATGATTCCCGTGCTGCAGAAGCACCGGATGGATATGGCGCTGCCGCTCGCGCAGACCACAGGCGTGCCGGTGCTGGAGGTCAACCGCGCCTATGCCATGCTGCTCTATCAGATGGGCGGATCATTTTATCTGAATAACGGAGCGAAGAGCGGACTCGATACAGAGACCGGGCTGGCTGCCTTCAAGAACTGGACCAATTTCTATACCAGCTACAAGCTGCCGCTGATCTTCGACTTCCCGATGCGGTTCCGCACCGGCGAGATGCCGGTCGGCATTCAGGATTATACCTTCTATAACTATCTGAGCGTATCTGCGCCGGAGATTAAGGGGCTATGGGAATTCATTCCGGTTCCGGGGACGAAGCAGCCGGACGGAAGTATCCGCAGGGACGTTGCCAGCGGGGGCACTGCCGCCCTGATGCTGAGGCAGGCGGGGAACAAGGATGCCGCCTGGGAATTCATGAAGTGGTGGGTCGACAAGGATTCGCAGGTCCGCTTCGGCCGGGAGATGGAGGGCCTCATGGGCGCGGCTGCGCGGTATCCGACCGCCAACGTTGAAGCGCTTAAGGAGCTGCCGTGGCCGACTAGCGATTACCGCCATCTGGAGGAGCAGTGGCAATGGGTGCAGGGTGTACCTGAGGTGCCTGGCGGTTACTTCACAGGCCGCCATCTGGACAATGCCCTGCGCGAGGTCATCAACAATGGAACGAACACCGCTGATGCCCTGTACGATTATGTGCAGGAGATCGACTATGAGATTGATCAGAAGAGAGCAGAGTTCGATTTGAAACGAAGGGAATAGGGAGGGACTCTTGTGCAGAAAGTGAAAAATACGGCCGAACCCTTGATTCAGCCCCGGCTGTCCCCTTCCGGGCTGCGTAATTACTGGGCTTTGTTCGGCAAGGATGTGCGGCGGGATAAGCACCTGTACGTCCTGCTGGCTCCATATATGGTGCTGTTTCTGTTGTTTACCGTACTGCCGGTGGCGATTTCGATCATCTTCAGCTTCACGCACTTCAATATGCTGGAGATGCCGCGCTGGATCGGCTGGGAGAATTATTCCAAGCTGCTCTGGAACGATGATGTGTTCCTGATCGGGGTCAAGAATACACTGATTTTCTCGGTCGTTACCGGACCGGTCAGCTATATCGCCTGTTTTCTGTTTGCCTGGTTGATCAATGAGCTGAATCCCAAGCTGCGGGCGTTTATGACCCTGATCTTTTTTGCGCCGTCGATCTCGGGGAATGTATTCTTCATCTGGCAGATCATCTTCTCCAGTGACTCCTACGGGATCATCAACGGACTTCTCATGCAGCTTGGCGTAATTTATGAGCCGATCCAATGGCTGCAGGACCCCAAGTATATGCTGGGGATCATCATGCTGGTACAGCTCTGGCTAAGCCTCGGGACCAGCTTCCTGGCCTTCATCGCCGGACTGCAGACCGTTGACAAGACGCTGTATGAAGCAGGGGCTGTGGACGGTGTCAAAAACCGCTGGCAGGAGCTGTGGTTCATTACGCTCCCTTCCATGCGCCCGCAGCTGATGTTCGGCGCGGTTATTCAGATCACTGCGTCGCTGGCAGTTGCCGATGTGGCTATGGCGCTGGCAGGCTTCCCGAGTGTGCAGTACGGGGCGCATACGATTGTAACCCATCTGGTGGACTACGGTACGATCCGCTTCGAGATGGGCTATGCCTCGGCGATTGCCACCGTGCTGTTCGTGATGATGCTGGGCAGCAATCTGATTGTTCAAAAGCTGCTGAAGAGGGTGGGTGAATAAGCGGGATGAAGCTGGCGATACGTCTGAACAAAAAAGTAAACCGTTCCTGGCAGGTCGACGCTCTGCTGTTCCTGGCCCTGGCCGGATTCGGATCATTCATGGCGGTTCCGTTAATTTATGTCATTAACAATGCATTCAAGCCGCTGGATGAGCTGTTTATTTTCCCGCCTACGCTGTTTGTACGCAATGCCACGCTTGAGAACTTCGCCAATCTGTTTCAGGTGATGAAGAATTCCTGGGTGCCGTTCTCCAGATATATATTCAACACGGTATTCATTACCGCTGCCGGTACAGCCGGGCATATTCTGCTGGCCTCGGCGGCGGCTTACCCGCTGGCGAAGCATAAATTCCGCGGCTCCAAAGTGCTGTTCACCGTGGTTGTCCTGTCGCTGATGTTCTCGCCGCATGTCACCGCGATACCGAACTATATGATTATGTCCGCTCTGGGCTGGATGGACTCCTACCAGGCGGTTATCGTTCCTGCCTTTGCCTATCCGCTGGGACTCTATCTCATGAAGCAGTTTATGGAGCAGATCCCGGATGCGCTGCTGGAGGCGGCGAAGATAGACGGGGCAAGTGAATACCGCATCTTCTGGCAGGTTGTCATGCCGCTGGTGAAGCCGGCCTGGCTGACGCTGCTCATTCTGATGATGCAGATGCTATGGGGCACGGACGGGGGCAGCTTCATCTACAGCGAGCAGCTCAAGACGCTGCATTACGCGATGGGCCAGATTATTCAGGGCGGGATCGCCCGTGCAGGAGTCGGAGCCGCGGTAGCGGTGATTATGATGACCGTGCCGATTGTGACGTTCATTCTGTCACAGAGCAATGTGATTCAGACGATGGCTTCGTCCGGCATGAAGGACTGAAGCGATGGAGGCGTTAGGGTTGAGAATAAAGTCATTGATACTGGTGCTTGTATCCGTGCTGCTGCTTGTGAGCCTGTGTCCAAGGCCGGCCGGGGCTGCGCCGTATGAAGGATATACCTACTCCTACTGGGGAGATGCGGTTCAGTCGCCGATTGCTTATCTTCCTTCGAGGGCCATCAGCGGGCTAGAGGCAGGGACGGGAGCCTGGAATGCTCCGGGGGACCTGTTCGTCTCGGCGGAGGGGCTGCTCTACGTGCTCGATTCCGGGAACGGGCGGATTGTGGTGCTGGATAAAGAGTGGAACACACTCCGTGTCATTGAAGGCTTCCAGAACGGGGAGAAGAAGGACAGCTTCAATAACCCGGAAGGTCTCTTCGTTACGGACGCCGGCCGGATCTACGTGGCGGATACGGAGAACAGACGGCTGGTCGAGCTGGACGGCACAGGGACCTTCGTGCGGGAGATCGGGGCGCCGAAGGCGGATGTGATAGGAGCGGGTTTTGAGTATTTTCCGCGGAAAGTGATTGTTGACAAGGCAGGCCGCATTTATGTGGTCGGCAGAGGGGTCTACGAAGGGCTGATCGAGTTCGACAGCGACGGGCAGTTCACAGGCTTCATGGGCACGAACAAGGTGCAGTTTGATCCTGTGGATCTGTTCTGGAAGTCGGTATCGACCAAGGAGCAGCGCGAGAAGATGGTGCAGTTCATTCCGCTGGAATTCAATAATGTCGATGTCGATGAGGATGGCTTCATCTATACCACTACGGTGGATAAGAAGACCTTCTCTCCGGTAAAAAGATTGAATCCCTCCGGCATCGATGTCCTGCGGGTTGGCGGGGAGATTCCACCGATCGGAGATCTGAGTAAGGACCGCTCCGCCTTCATTGACATTGATGTGACGGGAAACGGGGTCTACCGGGCACTGGACGCCACGCGCGGGCGGATCTTCACCTACAATGAGGACGGCAAGCTGCTATATGTAATCGGCCAATTGGGCAGCCAGCTCGGCACATTCAAGAACCCGGCGGCGGTGGAGAGCTATGAGAATGCGATTTATGTGCTGGACCGTGATCTGGGGAGAATTACCGAGTTCACGGTGACCCGGTTCGGCAGCATGGTGAATGAAGCCAACACCCTGTACAGCTCCGGCAAGCATGATGAAGCCGCGAAGCTGTGGCGGGAGGTGCTGAAGCTGGATGCCAACTATGAGATGGCGTATGTTGGCATCGGCAAATCTCTGCTCCGCCAAGGCGAATACAAGGAGGCTATGACCTATCTGAAGCTGGGCAATGACCGCGAATATTACTCTAAGGCACTGGGGAAATACCGCAGGGAGTATATGCGCGATCACTTCAGCATCTATATGACGGGAATGATAGCCGTGCTGCTGGGCGGCTACGTGATTGCCCGCCTGGTGAAGCGGCCGAGAAAGGGAGGGAGGGTCCAGGATGCTATTTCTTAAGGACATTAAATATTCACTGCATGTAGCTCTGCACCCCTTCGACGGATTCTGGGATCTGAAATACGAGAATAAGGGTAAGCTGCGAATGGCACTGGGCATTCTTATATTCCTTACCCTGACCATGATCGTGAAGCGCCAATATGTGGGCTATGTGGTCAATTATAATCACCCGCTTGAACTGAACAGCATCAATGAGCTCAAGTATATTATTTTCCCGTTCCTGCTCTGGTGCCTGGCGAACTGGTCGCTGACGACGCTGATGGACGGGGAAGGGAAGTTCGCGGAGATCGTCATTACGACAGGCTACGCCCTGCTTCCGCTGATTCTGATCAACATTCCTAATATCCTGCTCAGCAACGTGATTACGCTGCGGGAGGCTTCCTTCTATCATTTGCTGGATGCTCTGGCTACGCTGTGGTTCGTGTGGCTCCTGTTCATCGGGACCATGACGGTTCATCAGTACACGGTGCTCAAAACGATTACAACCATGCTGCTGACGCTGGCTGTGGTAGGCATTATCATCTTCCTGGGCCTGCTGTTCTTCAATCTGATCCAGCAAATTGTCAGTTTTGTCTACACCGTCTACCAGGAGCTTTCACTTCGCGGATAAGAAAGGAGGAGCCAGGCTTTGAAGAAGAAGCTAACCATCATTGCAATTGTGCTTATGCTCAGCGGCGCAGCTGTCCTGCCGTACGCGGACTTGGCCGAATCCGCACCTGAAGCTGAATCGGCGGTACAGTCTGAAGCAGCGAAACCATCCGAAGCAGCGATACAATCCTCAGCGCAGAGCGTGCAGGACACCCCGACCCCGAAATCGCCGGAGCTATCCGCAGACATGAAGGAGGCACTGGACAACGAATATCTGACCCTGTATCTGAATCAGATGACCACGGAGATCGCCGTTAAGGATAAGAAGAGCGGAGCGCTCTGGTATTCTAACCCGCAGGACCGCGAACAGGATGCTGTCGCCACCGGATATAACAAATCCAAGCTGAATGTGCAGGTGGAGCTGACCTATTATGACAGCAAGGGCAATCTGATGAACTACGACAACTACACCCACAGTGTGCAGAGCAGCCAGTTCACCATCGAGGAATCGGGCGACAGCCTGAATATCGTGTATACGCTGGGGGAGGTCAAGAGCAATATCGACGGCATTCCCAAATACATCAGTGAAGAACGCTTCCGTACCCTGATCATCGGGCGCCTTGAGAAGGACAGTGACAAGAAGGAGATTGAGAAGCGGTTCAGGTACGATGAGCCGAACAAGCGGTATGAAAGAAGGGATACCTCCTTCAAGGGAGTGGGGCTGAAGAAGGTAACCTCCCTGTTCGGGCAGATCGGCTATGATGAGGCGCAAATCGCCATCGATAAGGCGGCCTACGGTGAAGAGGAGGACGGAGCCGCTCTGGTGACGCTTCCCCTGGAATACCGGCTGGACGGGAAGCTGCTGCGGGTAAGCATCCCGGGCGATAAGGTCCGTTATCCGGATAATATGCATATTCAGAGTTTGTCGCTGCTTCCGTTTTTTGGGGCGAGCGGGACGAAGGATGAAGGCTACAGCCTGGTGCCTGACGGCTCCGGGTCGCTGATACACTTCAATAATAACAAGCTCTATGCAACCCCTTACCGTACCGCGATGTACGGGCCGGATGCTGCGCTGACCCAGCTGGGGCAAGTGCAAAAGGAGGAGACCGCACGGCTGCCTGTATTTGGTATGAAGGTTCAGGACCGCGGCTTCCTGGCGGTGATCGAGAGCGGAGATGCGGTTGCAGCCGTGGAGGCAGACGTCAGCGGGCGGCTGAATCAGTATAACTATGTCTTCTCCAGCTATACGCTGGGCAGTCTGGAGGAAGTGACGCTGACCAACGGCTGGCGCTCCAGTACGGTGAAGCAATTTCAGGCAGGTATCTTCCCCGGAGATATCACTGTAGCGTACAGCTTCCTTGATCAGGAGGAAGCCAGCTATTCAGGCATGGCTGCGAAATACCGGGAGTACTTAATCGAACATACCGGGATGGCAAGGCTGGAAGGGGCAGAGGACGTTCCCTTCTACCTGGAATTGATCGGCGGCATTCCGAAGAAGAAATTCTTCCTGGGCATTCCTTACAGCGCTTATGAGCCGCTTACTTCCTTCAAGGAGGCCGAGGTCATTCTGGAGCAGATGCAGGAGAAGGGGATCGGGGACATTCAACTGCGGTATACCGGATGGTTCAACGGCGGCATCAACCATAATTACCCGAAGGGCGTATCGGTGGACAGCAAGCTTGGCGGGGCAAAAGGGCTTCAGGAGCTGCAGTCTTACGCACAGGATAAGGGAATTACACTGTATCCCGATGCTTCGTTCCTGCAGACCTTCCCGGAAGCCAAGGGCTTACGTAAATCACAGGCCTCCCGGCTGATTACGGGCAAGCTGGCGCATACGTATCCCTTCGACTTCTCCATGCTGAAGCTGGATGTGAAGCAGCCCTCCGGTTATGTCGTCAGCCCCCGGGTACTGCCGGGTGTGGTAGACGGCTTCCTCGGGGATTATGCAGCGCTTGGAGTGGACGGCTTGTCCCTGCGGGATCTCGGCAGCGGGTTGAATTCCGATTTCAATGCGGAGGATCTGGTGGACCGCCAGCGGGCCGAGGGAATCGTCAAGGAGCAGCTGGAGCGCATGAGCAGCTCGGTGCCCCGCTTGATGGTGGAAGGCGGCAATGCGTACGCGGCGCCCTTCGCCCGTCATATAGTGGCTGCGCCCATGCAGAGCAGCGGGTTCAATATTACGGATGAGAGCATCCCCTTCTTCCAGATGGTGTACCACGGCTATCTGCAATATGCCGGAACCGCCTGGAATATGGCTGACGATCAGGATGCATCACTCAGCCTGCTGAAGGCGCTGGAGACCGGGAGCGCACCTTATTATACCTGGTTCTATGCAGATCCCTCTAATATCAAGATGACAGGCTTCGACCGGCTGTATTCAGCCGATTACCGCAGCTGGATTGACCAGGCAGCCGGGCAGTATCAGGCCTTGAGCCGTGTACTGAAGAGTGTCCAGTCCCAGACGATCAAGGAGCATAAGAAGCTTGCGGCCGGTGTCTATCAGACGACCTATGAAGCGGGTACCGCAATTATAGTGAATTATAACCGTGCACCGGTGACTGTGGGCGGAGTAACCATAGACGGACGGAATTACCGGGTAGGAGGTGAGCAGCCATAATGAAGCTTAAGAAGCTGTCCCTGGAGCAAAAAAACAGATATTACGGCCTGTACTTTATTCTTCCCTGGTTCGCGGGCTTCTGCTTCCTGTTCCTGACGCCGCTGCTGTCTTCCCTGCGGTTCAGCCTCAGTAACCTGCAGGTCAATGATGAGGGCTTCACGCTGAAGTATATCGGACTCGCGAACTTCCGGGAGGCGCTGTTCTCCCATGAATCCTATGTCCGGACATTAACGGAATCCGTGATGAATATCGTGCTGAACACCCCGCTTATTCTGATTTTCAGCCTGTTTTTCGCCGTGCTGCTCAATCAGAAGTTCCATGGCAGGGTGCTGGCCCGGGCCATCTTCTTCCTGCCGGTCATTCTGGCCTCGGGCATTATTGCCAGCATTGAGAACGGGGATCTGATGCAGTCCGTTGTGCGCAGCGCCAGTGATTCCACGGGCGGAGGCCTGTCGGTGATCAAGAATCTGGAGCTGACCACGCTGCTGATCGAATCCGGTCTGAGCCCCACCGTGGTGCAGTATCTGACTGGAGCGGTGAGCCGGATCTATGAGATTGTCAGCCAATCGGGCGTGCAGATTCTGATCTTTTTGGCGGGGCTGCAATCGATCTCCCCTTCCCTGTATGAGGCGGCGAAGATTGAAGGCTCCACAGGCTACGAGGCCTTCTGGAAAATTACGTTTCCGATGATCGGCCCGCTGATCCTGACGAATCTGGTCTATACCATCATCGACAGCTTCATCAGCGACCAGACCAGCCGGATGGTGGTGGATACAGCGTTCAAGAGCTTCAATTTCGGGCTGAGCGCAGCCATGTCCTGGATGTATTTTGCTATCATCGCGCTGCTGTTGTGGGTAACGACGGCGCTGATCTCACGTAAAGTCTTTTATCAAGACTAGCGGCTTGGAAGGAGGAGCATTCATGAAGACAGAGACCGCAGCAATGCCGCACCGCTCTAAGAAAGAGCAGCTGCACCGGCTGGCTTCGGCCGCCTATTGGGTGGAATTTTCAAAAAAATGGTTGTGGGTGATCGCCCGTTTTGTGCTGGTCTTCGGCATATCGTTCGTCATTCTGTACCCAATCCTGCTGAAGCTGTCGATTGCGTTCAAAAGTATGGACGATTTGTATGATTCCACCGTGATCTGGGTACCGCAGGCGTTCACCCTGGAGAACTTCAGGCTCGTATTCAAGGCGATGAACTATCCGGCAGTACTGCGGAATACCATGCTGTTGTCCTCAGCGGTCATGGTGCTTCAGACGATCATCTGTGTGCTGGCCGGTTACGGCTTTGCCCGGATTAAGTTTAAGGGGAGCGGGCTGCTGTTCGCGGCAGTGATCTTTACGATTCTTGTCCCCTCCCAGACAATCATGATCCCGCTGTACCTGCACTTCAAGAACTTTGACCTGTTCGGCCTGATTGAGCTGTTCACGGGGAAGCCGGCGAATCTCATTAACACGTATTGGCCGTTTATTATTTCTTCAATGCTCGGGATGGGCGTTAAGACAGGGCTGTATGTCTATATTTTCCGCCAGTTCTTCAAGGGCATTCCACGGGAGATTGAGGAAGCGGCCTATGTGGACGGAGCGGGCTATTTCACGACCTTCGCCCGGGTGATTCTGCCCAATGCCATTCCGTCTATGGTAACGGTGATGCTGTTCTCCTTCGTGTGGCAGTGGAATGACTCATTCTTCACCAACATGTATCTGAATGAACCGAAGGTCATGTCATCGATGATGTCATCGGCCGGCTACGGCATTGCTACCTACATGACAGGCGGCGGCCAGGCGGCGAATTCGCTCGTTCAGGACCCGTTCTTCATGTCCATGATGATGAATACCAGTGTGCTGATGGCGATTCTGCCGCTAATTATTCTCTATGTATTCGTTCAGCGGCATTTCGTAGAGAGTGTGGAGCGGTCCGGTCTGGTCGGTTAGGAGGAGGATAGGAGCATGAAGCGGCTGGCAGCTATGGCGGTTACCGGCGTTGTTCTAGCGTGTGTTGTTATGATTCTGTTCAGTAATAGGAAAGAGGAGGAAATCCCTGTGCAGCACCAGAAACCGCCGGATGCGGCAGTGACGATAGACGGCAATGTCCGCTATCAGACTATCGATAACTTTGGCGCGTCCGACGCCTGGTCCATGGACCCCCTGGGGAAGGAGTGGACCGAAGAGAATAAGAACAAGGTGGCAGATTTGCTGTTCTCACGCAGCAGAGGGATCGGGCTGTCGGCCTGGCGCTTCAATATAGGCGCAGGCTCGGCGGAGACCGATCAGGCAATCATTCCAGATCCGTGGCGTAGAACGGAAGCCTTCAAAATAACGGAGGAAGCGCCGTACGACTGGAGCAGGCAGGACGGCCAGCAGTGGTTCCTGCGGGCGGCTAAGGAGCGCGGAGTCGAATCCCTGATTGCCTTCGTCAACAGCCCGCCGGTCTGGATGACCGGCAACGGCCATGCCCAGCCTGATCCGGAGGTAGGGTCCAGTAATTTGAAGGAAGGCTATGAAGCGGCCTTCGCCTCCTTCCTGATTGAGGTGCTGGAGCATTTCAAGCAGGAAGGGCTGGAGTTCGATTATATCAGCCCCGTTAACGAGCCGACCTGGGACTGGAATCATGCGCAGCAGGAAGCCAGCCGGTACAACAATGACGATCTGAAGCGGGTGATTCTGGAGCTGCATGCCCAGCTCCGTGCCAGCGGGCTGGAAGCGCAGATCAGTGCCCCGGACGGGGTGGAGATTACCTCTCTGCTGGATGATGAACACTACCGGGAATTCACGGGCAGCGGCGTCTACTCCAGCGGGGCTAACAGCCTGGGGCTGGGAAAATACCGGGAATACATTAAGGACCTGCTGGGTGACCCTGTGCTGAAGGAAGCGGTAGGCAACAAGATCGCCTCGCATTCCTACTGGTCCGACTACAGTCATTCTGGCGACGACCGGCTGGTGAAGCTAAGAAAGCTGCTGGAGCGCAATCTGAAGCAATATGATCCGCAGGCCAAATATTGGGTCACCGAATACTGCATTATGGGCGACTATGGCCCTGGACGGGATCTGGGGATGGAGCCCGCGCTGCAGGTGGCGCGCACCATTCACTTCGATCTGACCGAGGCGGATGCAGCCGCATGGCAGTGGTGGACCGCAGTGTCCAAGGTAGATTACAAGGACGGCTTGCTGTACACCGACTACAATCAGCCTGGAGACGGGCAGAACATCCTGACCTCGAAGATCCTGTGGTCGCTAGGCAATTACAGCAAGTTCATCCGCCCCGGAGCGGTGCGGATTGCGCTCTCCGGTCTGAGCCAGGACGCCGGAAGCGAGCTGCTCGGCTCTGCTTATGTACACGAGGAGGAGCAGAGCATGACGGCGGTGCTGGTGAATGACAGCCTGGAGGAGAAGCGGGTGCAGCTCACCTTGAGCGGACTGGGACTGAAGGCATCTGCCTTGCGTTCCTATGTAACCAATATGCAGCTGGATCTGGCCCGCAGTGAGGATCTGGCCGTTGATGTAGCTGCTGATTGGACAGCAGATGGGGAGCAGGTATTCCAGGCCGTTATCCCGGCCAAGTCGGTGGTGACCCTGGTGGCAGGCGGGCCGGAGCTAGAGGAGCAGGCAGGCCAGCCGGGTGAGGTTGCCGGAACTCAGGTTACCGGAAATCAAGCTGCACAGGACATTCCGGCGGCGGCGGACTATGCGGGCTATCTGTTCACCTATTTCACAGGCGAAGGGACCGGGGACGGCGAGCAGGTATACTTCGCCCTCAGCGAAGGCAATGACCCGCTGCATTGGAAGGAGCTGAATAGCGGGAAGCCCGTGCTTAGGTCCAGCTTAGGCAACAAGGGGGTCAGAGATCCCTTCATCATCCGTTCACCTGAAGGTGGACAGTTCTATCTGATCGCCACCGATCTGAAGATCAACGGCAACTGGGATTGGGGCGCAGCCCAGACACAGGGCAGCCGGGCGATTATCGTGTGGGAATCGGATAATCTCGTGGACTGGTCGGAGCCTTGGGAAGCCAAGGTCTCACCTGAGGAAGCGGGGAATACCTGGGCACCTGAGGTGATCTATGACCAGGAGAGCGGAGAATATATCGTATTCTGGGCCTCGCGGATGTACACCGATTCTACTCACACCGGGGACGCCTACCAGACAATCCTGTACAGCAAGACACGCGATTTCCGCGCGTTCACAGAGCCGCAGGTCTATATGGACTACGGGTATTCGATCATTGATACCACTATGGCGGCATATAACGGGAAGATTTACCGATTCACCAAGGATGAGCGCGAGCAAGGCCCGGAATCGCCTTTTGGCAAAATGGTGTTCCAGGAGTCCCTGGATTCAATATTTGCGCCTGAGGTGAAGCTGCTAAGCGGGAGTGTCGGCGGACTAAAGGGCATTGAAGGGCCAACCCTGTTCAAATCCAATACAGAGAAGAAGTGGTATCTGTTTGTGGATGAATTCGGAGGGAGAGGGTACATCCCGCTGGAGACGGAAGATCTTGATTCGGGTAAGTGGACGGTATCCACTGATTATGAGCTGCCGGCCAGCCCCCGCCATGGAACGGTAATTCCGGTCACCCGGCGTGAGTACGACGCTCTGAACGCCAAGTTCAGGCAGTGAATTCAGCCTGGCTTAGCGTGGCAAGTGGAAACGGCATTGCCGTCCTTTTAAAGGACGGTACCGTTTCAGCGAGAAATAGAAGGATAAGTTATCGTGTGGAACATATAAATTCTTATATTTTAAATAAAAACAGGTTCACCCCCGCCATTACGGCAGAGGTGAACCTGTTTGCTTAGAGCATCATGCTGAAGGCAGATGCTTATTTCGCGCTTTCGTAACGCTTGCCGACTTCTTCCCAGTTCACTACGTTCCAGAACGCCTTGATGTAGTCAGGACGTTTGTTCTGGTAGTTCAGGTAGTAGGCATGCTCCCATACATCGAGGCCGAGGATTGGAGTTGCGCCTTCGCTGATCGGGTTGTCCTGGTTCGGTGTGCTGGTTACGGCAAGCTTGCCGTCCTTCACCACGAGCCAAGCCCAGCCGCTGCCGAAGCGTGTAGTAGCTGCAGCCGCGAAGTCTTCCTTGAATTTATCGAAGCCGCCCAGCTCGCTGTCAATGGCAGCAGCCAGTGCGCCGGCTGGTGCGCCGCCGCCATTCGGTCCAATCACTTCCCAGAACAGGGTGTGGTTGGCATGTCCACCGCCGTTGTTGCGGACCGCTGTGCGGATCGCTTCCGGTACAGCGTTCAGGTCGGTCAGAAGCTCATCGATGCTTTTGTTTTGCAGTTCGGGTGCCTTTTCCAGTGCGGCGTTCAGGTTCGTCACATAAGTGTTATGGTGCCTGTCATGATGAATCTCCATCGTCAATGCGTCGATGTGTGGTTCAAGTGCGTTGTTCGGATACGGAAGTGCCGGTAATTGAAAAGCCATGGAAAAATCCCTCCTGATTATATGTTGGTTTGGGTATATATCCGTTGAGATACTATTATTAAAACGCATCTGGAACAATAATGCAACATTAAATAAACAAAAATGTTTAAAAAGTATTTTCCCGCCCGCAGCTCACTGAAAGTGTTAAGGCTGTGTTAAACTAGTGAGGCTTCGTAACCGGGACGTTTTGACTACTGTAATCTCCTAATAGATGTTAAATATGAAACTATATTGAATGTAAACGCTTCATATCAAGCGCTTTCAAAAGAAAAATGATGATAACGCGAGAAAAGTGTGCTTTAATAGAGACAAAAGCAGGTATTCCTCGGTTTTTGATGCTTTTTTCCACTTTATGCTGTTATGGAAACTCCTTCTTTTTGTAAAATCATAAGCCATAGAAAAGGGAGACTTGAAAGTATGCACGTTCGTTCCTTTCAATTAAGCGATGTAACTCCAGTGACTGAATTGCTGCAGACCGCATTATCGGAAGAATGTTTCGAGAGCACGATCGAGCCTTTCTCCAGGCAATTGTCATGGGATTCTGATCTCATTGTAGTTGCTGAGGATGAAGGAGAAATCATCGGTGCGCTGATTGGTACGATTGAGAAGAATCACGGCTGTTATTTCCGCATTGCCGTCCATCCGGATTACCGCCGCAGAGGAGTCGGTAAGAGTCTTGTAACGGCTATGGAGAGCAGATTTCAGGCGCGGAAGGTCAGCGGCATTTATGTTGCCGTCGATGAACACAATTCTTTTGCAATGCCTCTATATGAAGCCATGGGTTATGACGAGAACCACATTTTCAAATCCGTGCGCAAGCTGAGCATTGTCGGGTAACTGTTGTTGAACCGCTGCTGTAAGCGGAATCAAAGGTCAGAGTAGAGAACTGTTGCAGGGCGGATACTTTGAATATGGGTATTCCTGCATAGTCTGTTTCATTATACTAAAGCATATCTTCCCTATGTCCATTGCAAATGGGCGGGAGATATGCTTTTCTATTGTTAAGGAACGGATAACCCAATCGAAGCAAGTAGGTGGCCTATGAACCGGGAGCTTGAAGAAGATTTCATGCGGAGCCGCAGACAAAGATACAGATCAGTGACGCATAACAAGTCCAGACAGAAGTCCCGAAGAACATGGATCAAGGATATGCGGGAGTGGATCATTACGGCGGGGATTGTGTTCGCTGTGATGTCGCTGCTTAATATCTATGTGTTCAACGTGTCAACTGTAATCGGCCAATCCATGGAGCCTACCCTCTATCAGGGGGAGAAGCTGATTATTAATAAAATCGCCCTCAGCTTCGGGAATCCGGGCCGCGGGGAGGTTGTCGTCCTTCATGATCCCAGTACGGGACCCAGCCGCAAGGAATATCTGGTCAAGCGGGTGATCGGCATTCCCGGCGACATTATTGAAGTACGGAACCAGCAGCTCTATCTCAACGGCAAGCTGCTGGATGAGCCATATATCGATACATCTATAGAAGATCCCGATTTCAGCAGTCTGACCGTGCAAGCGGGGACCTACTTCGTCATGGGGGACAACCGGCATGCCGGAGCCAGCAAGGACAGCCGTTATTTCGGCGCTGTCGCAGGGGAGAGTATTGTGGGTAAGGTCTCCCTGATCTGGTGGCCTCTCTCTAAGATGAAGGCCCTGTAGAGCAACCTTATTCAATCTATAAAGGAGAGGCGGATATGCATCTCAACATCCAGAAAGGCTACGCTCCGCCTCCTTCCAAATGGGAGGAACTTAAGGCTGAGATTAAGGCGGCTGCAGCTGCGCTCGGTATCGATGATATCGGGTTCACCACTGCGGAGCCGTTTTTATATTTGAAGAACATTCTTCAGGAGCATCGGGACAAGGGGTACGAATCCGGCTTCGAGGAGCCTGACCTGGACAAGCGGACGATTCCCGCCCTCCAGTCCGGGGAGCAGCCGCTCTCCATCATTGCGATTGCCGTGGCCTATCCCTCCAAGATGGAGAATCCGCCCAAATCCGAGCCGGGTGCACGCAGAGGCATTCTGGCCCGCGCCTCCTGGGGCCAGGATTACCATCATGTCCTTCGTGAAGCGCTGGCGAAGCTGGAGAGCTTCATCCGTGAGCGTGTCCCGGATGCTGTGCTGGAGAGCATGGTGGATACGGGAGCGCTGGTAGACCGGGCAGTAGCGGAGCGGGCAGGGATCGGCTTCAGTGCCAAGAACTGTGCGATTATCTCTCCCAAGTGGGGATCATGGATCTATCTGGGGGAGATGGTGACGAATCTCCCGCTCCCTCCGGACCAGCCGGTGCAGGAGGGCTGCGGTGACTGCACGAAATGCATCGATGCCTGCCCTACCGGCGCGCTGGTCGGACCGGGACAGCTCAATGCCCAGGCCTGCATCTCCTTCCTGACCCAGACCAAGGGCTTCCTGAGCGAGAACTATATGACCAAGATCGGGAACCGGCTCTACGGCTGCGATACCTGCCAGATTGTCTGTCCGCAGAACCGTGGCAAGAACTGGAATCACCGCCCGCAGCTCCAGCCTGACCCGGAGGTGGTCAAGCCGCTGCTGCTGCCGATTCTGGACCTCAGCAACCGGGGGTTCAAGGAGAAATTCGGCAGCAGCTCCGCCGCCTGGCGCGGCAAGAATCCGATCCAGCGCAATGCGGTCATCGCGCTGGGTAACTTCAAGGAGGCATCGGCCGTGCCGAAGCTGACTGAGATTGTGCTGAAGGAGACGCGGCCGGTGATGCGCGGGACGGCTGCCTGGGCGCTCAGCCGCATCGGCGGCGAAGAAGCGCTTGCGGCAGTCCAGCAGGCGCTGGAGAGCGAAGCGGACGCTACGGTGCGCGACATGCTGGAGCGGGCCGCAGGCAAGCTGCGCGAGCAGAGAGCAGCGGACGGGAAATGAACCGGCTGCCAGCGGGATTTGCCAATTGCTGTCCAGTTGTTGAAATGCTATGATAGATTCGCGTGCCTGAACAGGGTTATCGCCAGACAATAGAGTACAAAGGTGGATTACAGATGAATATTGCATTGCCTATTATTACGCTTGTGGTAGGTCTGATCGGCGGATTCTTCATCGGCGTATATTATCTGCGCAGACAGATGACAACGATGCAGAATGATCCTGAAATGCTGCAGAAGGTTGCCAAGCAAATGGGGTACAACCTGAACGGGAAGCAAATGCAGCGAGCCCAGCAGATGATGAAGAACGGCAATCCGCCGGGGCGTCCCGCTGCGGGCAAAGGACAGTCCCGCAAGAAGTAATAATGATGATCGTATGAAATAGATAAGAGTCAGCTGCAGGTGCGGAAGGGGGGAGTTTTCATGGGGGGCATCAAGGAGTACAAGAACGGGAAGGTTTCTGTAAACCGTGAGCAGATTGAGTATCATGTAGAGAAGATTCTGGAATTAATCGGTGAGGATACGAGCCGTGAAGGCCTGCTGGAAACACCGGCCAGAGTGACCCGGATGTATGAAGAGATCTTCGGCGGTTATTCCGTTGATCCGCGTGAAGCGCTGGGCGTCACCTTCGACGAGTCTCATGAAGAGCTGGTCATTGTGAAGGATATTGTCTACTATAGCCAATGCGAGCATCACATGGCTCCATTCTTCGGCAAGGTGCATATCGGTTATGTGCCCAGCGGCCGCATTGCTGGACTCAGCAAGCTGGCCCGGCTCGTGGAAGCGGTCAGCCGCCGGTTACAGGTGCAGGAGCGCATCACAGCCCAGATCGCCGACATCATGACCGAGGTGCTGAATCCGCACGGTGTCATGGTTGTAGTCGAAGGGGAGCATCTGTGCATGTGTGCCCGGGGTGTGAAGAAGCCGGGCAGCAAGACGGTTACGATGGCCACCCGCGGCACCTTCCGTGAGGACGCTGCGGCAAGGGCCGAATTCCTGGCCTTGATCAAGGAATAAAGCCGGAGCCGTGAAGGATAAGCTTGCCGGACCGGCCCTGCAAGCGCAAAAGCCCGCCTGCCACTTCAACAGTGGCGGCGGGCTTTTGCGCGCGAAGGTGCGTGGCTCAAATGTATGCGGAAAACAGCATACATTTGCTGGCACGCAGGCATGTGGCCCGAATGTATGCGGAAAATAGCATACATTTGCTAGCGCGCAGGCATGTGGCCCGAATGTATGCGGAAAACAGCATACATTTGTTAGCGCGCGGGCATGTAACCCGAATGTATGCGGAAAACAGCATACATTGTGCTCGCAAGCAGGCGCACGGACCGAATGTATGTGAAAAACAGTATACATTATGCTCGCTAGCAGGCATATGAACCAAATATATGTGAAAAACAGTATACATTGTCTCGCAAGCAGGCACACGGACCGAATGTATGTGAAAACAGCATACATTGTGCTCGCGCGAAGGTGTGTGGCCCAATACTCCACAGCTTCTAATAAATTTAGAGAAATCTTGCAAGAAGTGAAACAATGCTACTCCATTCAAGCAGCCGGTGAGAGTGAACAACCTCAGAATTGGCCAGAGATACGCAGAGATATGCAGAACGCCGCCATGAGAGGGAGAAGTTCATCAGAACGTATGCGAAAGACGAATACAATGTGCCGCGCTGAAGGTGCGCGTGCTTGTTGTATGCGGAAAACGAATACACCACAGAGCCTCAGAAAGGCTGCCAGACCAGCTTGCGGGCAGCCCGGTAACGCTCGGTGACATAAGGCCAGTTCACGACTCTCCACCAGTCCTGGATGTAATCTGCACGGTTGTTCTGATGCTTGAGGTAATAGGCATGCTCCCACACATCGAGCGCCAGCAGCGGAACGACATCCCATTGGGACAGATTCTGATGCTTCTCAGCCGTCAGAATCTCCAGTCTGCGGCTGCGCGGGCTCCAGACCAGAATAGCCCATCCGCCGCCCTCGACTTTACCCGCGGCCTCAGTGAACTGGGCCTTGAAGGCATCATAGCTTCCGAAGCTGCGTTCTATAGCGTCCAGCAGGGCGCCGGAGGGGCGGCCGCCTCCTTGCGGGGACATGACATTCCAGAAGATCGTATGCAGATAGTGTCCGGCCCCATTGAAGGCAAGCTCCCGCTCCCAATGCTTAACCAGATCATAGTCGCCACTCAGGCGCGCTTCCGCCAGCTTGTTCTCCGCCTTGTTCAGCCCGTCTACATAGCTCTGGTGATGCTTGTCGTGATGAATGATCATCGTCTTCTCGTCAATATACGGCTCCAGAGCATTATAGGCATAAGGCAGAGGGGGAAGCGTATGCCCGCCGATGGGAACCGAGCCTGCCTCGCGGGATTCCCATAACGGAACTGCGAAGCTTCCTGTTCCCTGGAGACTGTCTCCGCCTGCAGCAGGAGCGGGTGAAGGAGCGGGTTCACCCTGTTCCGGCGGATTCATCCGCAGCATCCCGGGTCCGTAGTCCGCAGGAGTCAGAGCGGCCAGTACAGCGAGGAAGTATTCGGACTCCCGGATGAAGTGCAGCAGCGTGGTTCCCGCGAGGGGGAAGGCATTGACGGCGGCGCTGGCCTCCTTCATGGCCTTCAGGTGCCGGATGAATTCGGCGGACTGGTCGCAGGCGGTGTGCAGCAGCAGCCCGGCTTCGGCAGATGGACTCCCCGGACCGCCTGTGTCCGGTGCCTGGGGACTAGCGAGCAGCTGTTGCGCCGTCTGTTCTGTAGCCAGGAAGACAATGGCCCAGTCCTCCAGCAGCTTTACATATGGCTCCTCCAGGCGTGGGATGATCTGGATCAGGACCTCGGCATGCTCCTTCTCCTGATTTTTCCAGAAGGCAATCTCCCCTAGAATCTGTACTGGCGGCGGTGCAACGAATACATATGGCATGACATGCAGTCCTCCCGTCCTAAAGTTTCATCGGTTCATTATATGCCGGAGAAGGACAGCTTATGAGACTGGCCTGCGAGGGGAATTGCGGCGGAGGGATTGGAGGTCCTGTGCCCCGCACAGTAAAAAGGCATGCACAGAATGTATCACAGGATACATCTGCACATGCCTTAGGTAACGATAAGATGCTATTTGCTTGCGGTGGGGTTGCCTTGGCTCCCGCTGATCTGGGCCAGCTGCACATTCCCGAGAAAAGCGGATACCCGCCGCAGATACTCACGCGGGTGCTCGCGGAACAGCAGCTCATGATGGCTGTCCTCCACGATCCATGAATCCGAATACGGATTGCTCTGGTTCGCTGCCAGCTCCTCGGCAATCGGATAAGGTGCCTTATCGTCCTTGGTGCCGTGCATGAACAGTACCGGGAACGGATAATCCTCCGATTTGACCTTGGAGTAAGGAATCTGATTCAGTCCTGTGCCGTTCAGCACCGGGAAGAGCATCTCCATAATCTCCAGCGAAGGCTGGCGGGGAAGATTGATGTTCTGCTTGATGTTATGGTACAGGGTGTCCGGCTCCAGCAGGAAGGTGCTGTCCAGAATCATCGCGTCCACATCTTTGGTTACAAGTCCAGCTTGCAGGGCGGTGCCTGCGCCCATCGAGAAGCCCCAGACCACAATCTGGTCTGCCCCCTGCTCCTTGGCGAACTCAATGGCTCCGAGCAGCTGCTGGGATTCTTTTTTGCCGCCGGTTGCGATATCCCTGTCGGTCTTGGAGGCGAAGCCGTAGTCGAACATGACGACATTGAATCTCAGGCTGTGCGCGTAGTGGGCCAGATCATACATGGGAACCCAGCTCTCCTCGCGGTTCGCGCCATAGCCGTGACTGAAAACAATAGTTTTGGTGGCTCCTTTGGAAGGAATATACCATCCCTCCATCATCCGGCTGCCGTCCTTGGCAGGGAAGCTGATATCCTCGTAGGCGAGCCCCTTGGCCTGATAAGGATTGGAGTAGAGTGGGGCTACGGTAGGATTCGAGAGTACCCAGGCGATATAGGCATGCAGGGCGATGAAGCAGAATACAAAAAAGAAGAATACGGATAACAGCAGGGCCACAATGATGTGCTTGACGCGTATCATCCGAAGTGGAATTAGTGGTGACGAAGCGGGCTTACCCTCGTTAGGCATACGGGAGACCGGCGCGCCGGGATGACTAGTTGCCAGATTCATAAGGTCCCCTCCTGGAAAGTTTCAAGATTCAGAGCATGAATAGTTCATATATTTAATCGTAAATTTATGCCCTTACAAAGTCAATGGAAATGGTTCTTTTGTAATGTAACTGTAAACTGCGGACGGCTGATTATGGATACGGAATCTGCTGGACTTTATTTAGGCTTTTGCACTAAGATAGGGATATCTTAATAATTATGTAACCGGGTTTCAATAGGTGAAACATGTGAAGGGGAGATCGGGGTGGAAGACCGGAAGCTGACTGTACGCGCCGTAGAACGTGCGCTGGATATATTACTGTGCTTTACTCAGGATAATGATGATTACGACCTTAGTCTGACGGAGATCTCTGCGAAGATCGGCCTGCATAAAAGCACAGTGCACCGCCTGCTGACCACACTGGAGGAGAAGGGCTTCCTGCAGCGGGATGAGGGGACGGACAAATACCGCCTGGGCATCCGCATCTGGGAGCTGTCCACACATCTCCCGACGCTGAACGAGCCGGCGGTGCTTCTGCTGCCCGCCATGGAGCGGCTGCGCGACCGCCTGGGAGAGACGGTCAGCCTGTATCTGCGCGACAATCTGGAGCGTGTGCGCATTCAGGCGGTGCAGAGCCGGCAGGCTATCCGCCGGGTAGCCCAGATCGGCGCAAGGCTGCCGCTCTCGGTAGGCGCATCAAGCAAGGTTCTGGCTGCTTACGCGCCGCCGGAAGTGCAGGTCCGGCTGCTGGCCGACCCCGCATGGCCGGACAGTGTAGACCGCAGCCAGTACCTGGAGCAGCTGAAGGAGATCACCCGCTGCGGCTATGCAACTAGCTTCGAGGAACGGGAGCCGGGAGCGGCAGCCGTGGCTGTGCCCATCGCCGGACGGGCCGGGGGCGTGGTAGCAGCGCTCTCGATGTCCGGCCCGGTCAGCCGTCTGTCGCGGGAGACTCTGGAGGAATATGCTGTCATTTTGGCTGAGGCTGCTGCTGAAATGGGCCTAATGATGGGCTGATCTGAGGCCCCCGGCAGTAGATCTATGAAGGAAAACTTTAGGACATACAGGCTATTCAGCCTTCGTCATTCATTGTATATCTAGTTAAAATGAACTATCATTAGTAATGATTAGCTAAATTAAGAGTGAAGAAATAATAGGAATCCAGGGGCACGAGGTGATGGGATGAAAGTAGCTATACCCGATTCACTGATGGGAGAAATTCAAGAGCTCCAGGATACGTTCGGCTCTGTTACGGGTCAGGCGCTTGTGCTTACGGATCAGGCTGGGAATGTGGTTACGCGCCCGACGCTTTCCGGAATATTCTATCAGAAGATGTTTAAATCTTTACAGGTCATAGAGCGTCCCTTCGAGCCTGCATTGCTCAGAATGGGCCCCTTATCATATCCTGCCGTACTTGAAGAGTGGGTCCCCGGACTGAAGTATGTGGTCAGTCCGCTGGTTCCAGACTATGGGCAGACGTACTATTTATGGTCCGGCTTATATATGGAAGAAGGTACCCGTGGGCTTGTGCTGCAGGCGTTCGAGGCCAAGATGCGGAAACACCCCGACTATGAGATGTTGAAGGATGTACTGGCCGCCATGCCTGAGCTTAGCCGGGAAGGCATCGTCAGCATCAGGGGGAAATTGAGTGTGCTCGGGAATGTGCTCTCCAAATTGCTGGCGGGGTGCGCAGTGAAGCCGCTGGAACAGAGACGGAGCCTGGTGATTACCCAGCTGTTATCCAATCTGGAGAGTGAGTTCCTGAAGATAGAGGTTGTGCTGCAACAGATGGCCGGTATGTTCTCTGATGCGGAGCTGTATGCCTTTGCCCAAGAGGAGGAGGCCGGACAGTTCAAGGTCAAATATTCTGCCGGCAAAGAAGCAGGACTTCTCATGAATGCCGGGTTCCAGCAGGGAGACGGCTTCCTGGGACAGGCAGTTCTGGGCAGGGAGCCCCGGCACTGGCAGGACATTGCCCAAGATCCGAGATCGTTATTCTTCACTCAGCGCGCAATGACGCAGCCGGAATATTTGTCATGCTATCCGCTGAGAATTCACAGCGGGAAGAGGGCATTGCTGCTTGCTGTAGGCTTTGGGAAGAGCCGTCCAATCCAGGATTATGCCCAGTATGAGCAGAATGTTGCTGCGCTCCTGGGCTTATCCGGACGGGGAGAGCAGCTGGTGCAGCGCGAAGCTCTGCGCAGGGAAGCCACCCAGCGCTTGAAGGAGGCTGCCCGCCTGCTGCCGCAGGCCGCATCCACTCAGGAGCTGGGCACTGTGCTGCTGGATATGGTAATGGGCATGCCGTTCTTCCCGTCATCGGTGCTCGTATTCTTTGAGGAGCAGCCGGGGGATACCCATTACGCCAAGGGGTGGAGGCCGGAGGAGATTGCGCCGTATGTCCAGGACCTCCAGTCCCGTTACTCCTCGCAGGCCTTTCTCTCTTCTGCGATCATCAACGGGGAGGCCGAGGGGCAGGTCTTGCTCGAATGTCCGCTGATTGCCGAGAAGGTATTCAAGGGCATTCTGTCAGTGGGCTTCAGACGCCGCAGCGAAGCCGAGGAGTGGTTGTCCTTAACCGGCTGTCTCGCCAGTCTGGCGAGTACTTCGATCCGTCTGATCGAGAAGGAAGCCAGACATATGAAGCAGGCAGGGGTCTTCACCGGGCAGACACTTCATTATCTCCGGCTCAGTAATCCCGAGCTGCACCGCTTATCGGCAGAGGCTTCTGCCATGGCGTATGAGCTTGCCCGTTATACAGGACTGCCGGAGCGGGAGTCAGAGCAGATGAGAACGGCTGCTCTGCTGGCGCCGTTCAGGCTGGATTTCCTGCATGGGTACGGGTTCTACCCGGAGGAGCTTTCTTTGCTGGAGCAGGTGGACCAGTTTGCTTCGTTCTATTTTCAGATCAATAAGCCTTCGGTCTCTGTCACTGCCCAACTGCTCGCGCTGGTGCTTCATCATGCAGGCAAGGGCGCGGATAAGGAGCTGCTGGCGGACTCGGATCTGGAGTGGCTGGACCCCTCCCGCTTCAACCTGGATGATCATGTAGTCGGGGAGCTGTACAGTGAGCCGCGCACTACCTTCCAATCCTTCTTGCGCAGCCGCTCGGAAGCGATGTCCGCCAAAAGAGGCGTGTCGGCAGGGAAGCTGCTGAACAGTACGGCACTGAAGACGCCCAAGGAGGAATGGGGAATCTCGCCGCGCGAGGAGGAAGTGCTGGAGCTGATTATTCTGGGCAAGACGAACAAGGATATTGCCAGCGCCTTGTTTATCAGCGAGCATACCGTCAAGAATCATCTGAGCCGTATTTTTAATAAAATGGACGTAACAGACCGCTCACAGATCATAGCACTGGTCTACAAAAGAATATTCGATTCCGAGCGTATCGAGATGTCCTGAAAGCCCTCCTGGAGTCACGATTATTCATTTGCTTATGCCCATAACCTATCTTGCTACTTCTCGCTGAAACGAAGCCGTCCTTACTAAGGACGGTTTTTTTGGATATTACATTTTCATACTTTTATTTACCATATTTCGACAGAAAACCGAACACATTGGACTGGGCGCGCCGCGTAGGCCAGATGTAATCGAAAAACCGAACACATTGGACTGGGCGCGCCGCGTAGGCCGTGTGTTTATCGCAGTGCCAGACGTATTTTCACAGAAAAACCGAATACAATGGGTGCCGCTGCGCGGAGGGAATGGCCCCATGCATCACAGGCAGTAACATTTTAAGAGGAATCCTGCAAAAAGTGGAGCGACCGAGCCTAGGTTGAGTAACTTAGCAGGTGGAACCCCTGCTTGGAAAGGCGAAAGCCACGCCACCAATAGCGAGTCTTGGAGCGGCAAGGGTAACCCTGCCGTTTAAGCGTAGACAGTTAGGATGCAGGCCTGAAAGTGATGGAGCCTCGAAATGCAGCAAACGGGAAGGTCGACGGGCTCACTTTCCCGGAAGACAACATGACTCCAGCCGAAAAAAAAAAAAAAAAGGCGAGGATGGAGGAGCTTCCCCGGGGTCGAAGAGCCAGGCATGTATACCCATGGTTACTCAGCAACTCGGGAGACCCTGACGCTCTTCTGCGAGAGAAGTACTATTTAGGAACCTTTGCAGGAGTATGGCAAACAAGCCGTAACACGTAAGAATGTCAAACGGCGTTCAGGGAGTCGGATTGCCGCATAAGACCTGTGAAACCCCTGTAATGGGGGCGGAGGAAAGGCAGGCGACACCCCATCAATCTTGGTAAGGACACATTGGCCACACACAGAGGTGGGAAAAAAATGGAAACGAAATTAACAAGAATAGCAGAAATGGCCAAAGCAGATCCGAAGTTACGGTTCAACTCCATCGGACATCTCATTGACACAGAAGCATTAAAGAGAAGTCACAAAGAGATGAAACCGGGAAAGGCAACCGGAGTCGATGGATCGACCAAAGAGACGTACGAAGCCAACGTGGAAGCGAATGTAACACACCTGGTGGACCGGTTAAAGCGAAGAAGCTACAGACCTCAGCCCGCGAGAAGAGTGTACATCCCAAAGGACGGGAAAAACATGCGGCCCCTAGGAATTCCTGCGTATGAAGACAAACTGGTGCAACATGCGCTGAAAAGAGTACTGGAAGCCATTTATGAACAAGACTTCATGGATTTCTCGTATGGATTTCGCCCGAACCGAAACATGCACAGTGCGCTGAAACATCTAAACCGGGTCATCGAGCAGGGAAAAACCAGCTATGTCGTCGATGCAGACATCTCCGGCTTCTTCAACCATGTAAATCACGAATGGCTGATGAAATTCCTCGAACTGCGAATCGGAGATCCAAACATCCACCGGCTGGTGAGACGGATGCTGAAAGCAGGTATTCAGGAGGATGGACACTTTGAACCGACGGAGGAAGGAACTCCCCAAGGTTCGGTGGTGTCGCCCCTGCTAGCCAACGTCTACCTGCACTATGTCCTTGACCTATGGTTTACCGTGACGGTGAGGAAGCAGTGCGGGGGGCAAGCCGAAATGGTGCGCTTCGCCGATGATTTTGTATGCTGCTTCCAGTACAAAGAAGATGCAGAACGCTTCTATACCGCACTTGTGCTCCGGCTGGAGAAATTCGGGTTAAGCATTGCGGAAGAGAAGACGAAAATCATCGCGTTCGGTCGTTTTGCGGAAGCAGAATCACGGAGGAAGGGCGAAGGGAAACCGAAAACATTCGATTTCCTAGGCTTCACGCACTACTGCGCCAAGAGCCGAAAAGGAACCTTCCGGGTAAAGCGTAAAACGAGTGGGAAGAAATTCAGACAGAAGGTCAGAGCCATGAAGAGCTGGGTCAGGTGGAATCGCCACATGAAGCAGGAGGATTTCCTAGGCGTCATCCGGTCCAAACTGTCGGGACACTACCGATACTATGGAATCACGGATAACTCGGAGAAAATAAAAACCTATTACATGCAAACGCTCGACTTGATCTATACATGGCTAAACCGCAGAAGTCAGCGCAGGAGTTTCACCTGGGAGAGGTTCTACGAAGTGCTAAACGAATTCAGGCTACCTAAGCCGCGGATCTACGTCAATATCTACGATTAAGGCCAATTGTGAACGATGGGGTGAAGAGCCGTATGCGTAAATTGCGCACGTACGGATCTGTGAGGGGTAGGGGCACAATCCACGAAGGAAAGGCCCCGCCTACTCGACCAACAATACTGCCCCAAAGAAGCGTTCTATGCTGAAATCCTGCACGAAATGCAACAAATCCAGCGCTAACTAACTCTAAATACCGAAAATTCTGCAAAAGATGCAACAATGTATCACAGCCAGTAACATTTTTAGAGAAATCCTGCAAGATGTGCAACAATGCGGCTCCAAGCAAGTGGCCGGTGAGAGAGAAAGCCCGGAATTGGCAAGGGATAGGCGGAGCACCGCCCGGATGGAAGAAACACTTCAAAACGTATGCGAAAACCGGCTACAAAAAAGTTCCCGGAGAGTTGTCAGCCTGCCTACTCTGTGATATATTACTAATGATAATGATTATCAATATCATATATACATAGGGGGATTATCTTGCGATACTCTAAACAAAGTCTTGTCCTGATTGTCTTTACTCTCGTCATGGCTGTCCTGCTGGCAGCCTGCGGTTCATCGGGTAATTCCGGCTCTGGCTCCGGGGCAGCAGCGAATGCTCCTGCACCTGCAGCTTCTGAAGCACCCTCTGCTGCTCCGGCTACTGATAAACCCTCCGCTGAAGCAGAGATGGTTACTTTCCAGGATAGCGCCGGTGAGGTTCAAGTGCCTAAGAATCCGCAGAGAATCGTGGATACTACAGCCTTTTATACAGGATATCTTCTGGCGCTGGGTGTGAAGCCGGTAGGAGTCATGCAAGGAGCCAAGGATAGTCCCTATCTTGCAGAAATGCTTGAAGGTGCAGAAGGGCTTGGTGATGATGTCACCCCGGAGAATATCCTGTCCCTGGACCCTGACCTGATTATTGTGTATACCGGCACAGAAGGCATCGATAAGCTGAAGGAAATTGCGCCTGTGGTACAGATTCAGTATGGCGCCAAGAATTATAAGGATCAGATGCTCGACTACGGCAAGCTGGTGAACAAGAATGATGAAGCTAAGGCCTGGATCGCCCAGTGGGAGGCCCGCATTGCTGAGCTGAAGCCGCAGGTACAGGCTGCTGTTGGCAATAAGACGGTATCTATCCTGAATCCATATGCCAAGGGGTTGTATGTCTTTGGGCATAACTATGGCCGGGGCGGTGAGATTCTGTATGGGGAGTTCGGGCTGAAGGCTCCCGCAGAAGCGCAGAAGGAGGCCATCGACAGCGGAACTGGCTGGGCTTCCATCTCCCTGGAGAAGCTGCCGGACTTTGCCGGAGACATTATCTTTACCTGCCCGTGGTCAGGGGATACTACAGACCCGAAGATTGTCTATGACAATCCGCTGTGGAAGGGGCTTCCGGCGGTCAAGGCAGGGAATGTATTCCAGTTGAACCCTGCTGCCGATACGTACAATGACCCGATCTCTCTGGAGAAACAGCTGGATTTCATTACGACCAGCCTGCTGTCAGTCAAATAGGGCATTCCTGAAAAAGACAAAAAGCTGCGCCGGTATCAGACTGAAATCTGATACCGGCGCAGCTTGTATAATGATCTATCCTTATGAAGCCGATTATTCTACCGGCTGAGCCGCTTCCGAAGCTGTAGCATCTGCCAGCATCTGGCGGAGGACTGTCTGCAGAATACCGCCATTGCGGTAGTAGTCGATGTCTACGGTACTATCGAGACGGGCAATGACCGGGAAGTCGAACTGGGTGCCATCTTCACGGGTAGCAGTGACTGTCAGCTCCTGTCCGGGAAGGACATGGTTGTCAAGACCGGTAATGTCGAAGGTCTCGCGTCCGGTCAGCCCCATGCTGCTCCAGCCATGGCCTTCCTGGAACTGCAGCGGCAACACGCCCATGCCGACGAGATTGCTGCGGTGAATCCGCTCGAAGCTCTCAGCGATGACGGCTTTGACTCCGAGGAGGAGTGTTCCCTTAGCAGCCCAGTCGCGGGAGCTGCCTGTGCCGTATTCTTTACCGGCGATAACGATCAGGTTCTGTCCGGCCGACTGGTACAGCATGGAGGCGTCATAGATCGACATGACCTCATCGCTCGGGAGGAAGGTGGTTACGCCGCCTTCTGTTCCAGGAGCCACTGCGTTGCGGATACGGATGTTAGCGAAGGTACCGCGCATCATCACCTCATGATTCCCGCGGCGCGAGCCGTAGGAGTTGAAGTCAGCGCGTTCCACGCCATGGCCGCGCAGATATTCTCCGGCTGGACCGGAAGTGGAGATATTCCCGGCTGGCGAGATATGGTCGGTAGTGACGGAATCGCCAAGCAGGGCAAGCACACGGGAGCTCTTGATGTCCTTAATGTCAGAGACACCGTCTGCCAGATGCTCGAAGAATGGCGGATTCTGAATGTAGGTAGAGTTGTTATCCCACTCATACAGCTCGCCTTCCGGTACCGGAATGTTATTCCAGCGTTCATTGGCTGTGAATACATTCTCGTATTTGCTACGGAACATTTCCGGACTGAGTGAGAGCGCTACGGCTTCGCGGATCTCGGCTGTAGTCGGCCAGATATCGGCCAGGAAGACAGGCTCACCCTGCGGGTCATAGCCCAGCGGCTCGGTCTTCAGGTCAATATTCACCGTGCCGGCCAGTGCGTAGGCGACAACCAGCGGCGGTGAAGCCAGATAGTTGGCTTTGACCTGGGCATGCACGCGGCCCTCGAAGTTACGGTTCCCGGATATTACGGCGGCAACCGTCATATCATGCTCTGTAATGGCTTCGCTGACTTCATCCGGCAACGGACCGGAGTTGCCGATACAGGTAGCGCAGCCGTAGCCGGCCAGGTAGAAGCCGAGCGCTTCTAGCGGCTTCAGCAGATCTGCCTTCTGCAGGTATTCCGTAACGACCAGCGATCCGGGAGTCAGGCTGCTTTTGACATAGCCCGGTTTGGTCAGCCCGCGTTCTACAGCCTTCTTGGCAAGCAGTCCTGCGCCCAGCATTACGCTCGGGTTAGAGGTGTTCGTACAGCTCGTGATGGCTGCAATGACTACCGCTCCTGTAGAGAGCTTGCTAGTGCTTCCGTTCTTGTGCTGAATCTCAACTTCTTCCGCAATCTTCTCGTCGCTGAGGCCATAGCCGCCCTTGTCGACAGGTGTACGGATAATGCCTTCGAAATTCTCCTTCATATGGGTAAGCTCTACCCGGTCCTGCGGACGCTTCGGTCCGGCCAGGCTGGGAACCACAGAAGCCAGATCCAGCTCAATGACATCGCTGAATGTCGGGTCCGGTGTCTCTGCGGTGCGGAACATACCCTGCGCCTTATAATAATCCCCTACCAGCTCTACCAGCTCATCCGGGCGTCCGGTGCTGCGCAGATAGGCCAGTGTCTCCTCATCTACAGGGAAGAAGCCGACGGTTGCACCGTATTCAGGAGCCATGTTGGCTACTGTCGCCCGGTCTGCCAGACTGATGTTCGCCAGACCCGGACCGTAGAATTCGACGAACTTGCCGACTACGCCTTTTTTGCGCAGCATTTGGGTAACGGTAAGGGCCAGATCGGTAGCTGTAGCGCCTTCCATCAGACTGCCGGTCAGCTTGAAGCCAACGACATCCGGGGTAACGAAATACAGCGGCTGTCCAAGCATTCCTGCTTCAGCCTCAATTCCGCCGACGCCCCAGCCTACTACGCCAAGGCCGTTAATCATTGTAGTATGGGAGTCCGTGCCGACCAGGGAATCCGGGTAGACAACTGTCTCTCCGTCAATGGTCTTGGTGGCCGCAACAGAAGCCAGATACTCCAGGTTCACCTGATGCACAATTCCGGTTGCCGGGGGAACCGCACGGAAATTATTGAAGGCGGTCTGTGCCCAGCGCAGGAAGCGGTAGCGCTCCTCATTACGCTCAAATTCTACGTTCATATTATATTCAAGGGCATCGGCCGTTCCGAACGCATCCACCATAACCGAATGGTCAATAACAAGGTCAACCGGTACAAGCGGGTTGATCTTCTTCGGGTCTCCGCCCGCCTTCTTAACGGTATCGCGCATAGCGGCGAGATCCACAACTACAGGTACGCCGGTGAAATCCTGCAGGACAATCCGGGCAGGAATGAACGGGATTTCCTTATTGCGGTCAATGCCGCCGGACCAGTTGGCCAGCTGCTTGACATGTTCTTCAGTAATTGCCCGTCCGTCATATTGGCGGACAGCCGCTTCGAGTAAGACCTTAATGGAGAATGGCAGGGAGGAAATGTCGCCTGCACCTTGCTCCTCCAGAGCATTCAAATGATAGTAGCGATAAGTTTTGCCACCTGATTTCAGGTTCTTGGCCAATGAAAAATGGTCCTTGCTTGGCATATATGCGCCTCCTCGTTTCATCTGGTGAAACTACATTTCATAATTCCTATACTTTAAGTATAACGTTTACAATGGGGGGAGTAAAGTTTTTTTTGCTCCTTGATGTAAGGTATATTCAGGGTTTCCACGGATGCATAGAACCGCCGGCTCCCTGACTTCCTTGCAGTTAAATCGCTCCCGCTTCCGTATAGGTGCGAGCAATCCTTCATATACATAGGACAGCAGCCATTGTGGCGGTGAAACCGTGAAGGAATATTCTTAGCTTACATCATATACATTCTTATCTGTGAACGAAAGGGCGGAGGATGAATGGAGCAGCAGTGGAAGAAAAGTCTCTATGTCTATGTGGACCAGCTGAACAAGGGGCGGGTTGCACCTGGCGCCGAACCGCGCCATACCACAATTAGGGACCCCCGGTTCCTGGACGAACAGCGCACGCGTTCCCGCCGGATCGCCCAGTGGTACACCCGCCGGGGCATTACTCCGCTGCGCGGGGAGACAGGGGTGCGGACGCTGCGAACCGTGCGGCAGAATCCTGCCGAGGTGGTCGCCGATGTGGCGCTGCACAGCGCCTTCTATTATGAGAAGGGCGGGATGACGCATCGTGAGGATGTAGTGGAGTCGGAGCGACTGACCTTTGTACGTGAAAAAGACGGCTGGGAGATTGTGAACGTGGAGCGCCGTGTGCCTGAGCGGAATGGAGTGCGCAAGGTGGTGGAGAAAGATCCGGCACTGCGGCTCTCGGAATGGGGGGAGGCTCTGCCCGATCCGCGTCCTTCCCAGCCGCTGCTGAACCGCCGTGTCCTGAAGGGCGCAAGCGGCGCAAGGGAGGTGCGGTACCGCAGGGAGGAGGCTGCAGCCTATGCCGACCTCTGGTGGAAGGAGGGGAATCCGGAGTTCGAGATTTTTGAGGTGGACTGCACGAATTATGTCTCCCAATGTCTCTTTGCAGGGGGAGCGCCTATCAACTATACTGGTAAAAGAGAAACGGGCTGGTGGTACAAGGGCTATAATGGAGCCCAGGAATGGTGGAGCTTCAGCTGGGCGGTCTCCGACAGCCTGCAGCGTTATCTGAGCGGGAGCCGTAGCAGCGGGCTGCGGGCGGAGATTGTCGAGCGGCCGGAGCAGCTTCAGCTGGGCGACATTATTCAGTATGACTGGGACGGCAACGGGCATTATCAGCACAGCACGATCGTTACCGCTTTTGATGCTGGCGGGCAGCCGCTGGTGAATGCGCGGACGGTTAGCAGCCGTCATCGCTTCTGGGATTACAAGGATTCCTACGCCTGGACGGACCGGACGGCATATCGTTTTTTTCATATCAATGACTATTTATAGATCAGAAAGAGGTTAGGGCATGGGGAACGCTAAAACTACCGTAGGACTGGTGTACGGCGGCAAATCCGGAGAGCATGAGGTATCGCTGCAGACGGCTTATGCGGTTATGAACGCTTTTGACTACGATAAATATGAGATTATTCCGTTCTATATCTCCAAGCAGGGGGTATGGAAGGTAGGTGCAGTGCTGGAGGCTCCCTTCCCCGCGATTGAGCAGCTTAAGCTCTCCGGGGTGGCTGGTGACATGGGTACAGCCCTGAATGCCTTGTTCAGCGGGCTCAGCGGAGGCGAGCAGGTAATAGACGTCATGTTCCCGCTGCTGCATGGTACGAACGGCGAGGATGGCACCATTCAGGGACTGTTCGAGATGGCGAATATCCCGTATATCGGTGCAGGGGTGCTGGCTTCATCGGCGGGTATGGATAAGGTAGTTATGAAGAAGCTGTTCGGCGAGGCGGGGCTGGAGCAATGTGATTACTGCTACTTCAATGCTGCGAACTGGAGACAGCGCAAGCATGAGCTGATTGTAGGTCTGGAGGATAAGCTGGGATATCCGGTATTCGTCAAGCCTGCCAACCTGGGCTCCAGCGTAGGAATCTCCAAGGCCACGGACAAGGAAAGTCTGATCAAGGCTGTGGATTATGCCTTCCGTTATGACACGAAGGTGATTATTGAGGAGTTCGTGGATGCGCGGGAAGTAGAGGTGGCGGTACTCGGCAATGAGGAGCCGGAGGCCTCGGTTCCGGGTGAAATCGTCTCTTCCGGTGAATATTATGATTATGCGGCCAAGTACACCGACGGCAAATCGCAAATGCTGATCCCGGCACCTGTCGATCCCGAGGTAGCGGACCACTTGCGCGAGTCGGCGATATTGGCCTTCAAGGCTATTGAGGGCAGCGGAATTACCCGGGCCGACTTTTTCCTGCGGAAGTCTGACGGCAAGATTCTTATTAATGAAGTGAATACCATGCCAGGCTTCACCCCGTTCAGCATGTATCCTCTGCTGTGGCGTGAGACCGGTGTGTCCTATAAAGCGCTGCTGGACCGTATGATCGGGCTGGCGCTGGAGCGTTACCGGTTCAGACAGGGCCTGAAGTACGATAATGAATAAACCACGTTGATCGGCGGGAGCATTCCGGCCGGGAAGGAGAGAGAAGCATGGGGTTTCAATCAGAATTCAATTCGGTGTGCAAGTTCAAGAATGAGCAGGAGCTGTACGAGCTGCTGGAGTACGGACGTACCAAGATGGTGAAGCAGGGCTTCCGTGTCTATCCGACCGGCCAGAAGGTGATCGCCTATACCCCGGAGAATGTAGCGGTGGCCATTGTCAAAATTTCTGCGTCGATTGCTGAAATCAATTTTCAGGGCAATGAGGTTACGGCGGTGGAAATGGATCTGGTCCGGAAGCTGAATGAGGAAGAGTCGCGCGTTCAGACGGCTCTTGCCTACGAGATGTTCTTCGGGGAAGAGGGATGATTGTCCGCTTCGGCTATGTTGCCATGTCTACGGTGATTCCTGACTGTTCTCCCTCCAAAACGATGACGATGGCAAGCTTCAACAAGCTGGGCGACCGGGAGGCGGGCCTTCGTAAGCTGGAATCCATCGCCCGGATGAATCTGCATAATACGCTCCGTCTGCTGAAGCATAATGTCGGATCGGATATTAAGGTCTACAGGCTCACCTCCAAGCTGGTTCCGCTGGCCACCCACCCTGATCTGGCGGACTGGAATCCGCTGGCTGCTCTTGCGGAGGAATTCGCTGAGGTGGGCAGCTATGTGAAGAAGCACGGGCTGCGCGTCAGCTTCCACCCGGATCACTTCACGGTGCTGAGTACGCCGCGGCCGGAGGTGCTTGCAAGCTCGATCCGTGATCTGCAGCATCATACGGACATGCTGGACGCGATGGGGCTGCCGGCGACGGCTAAGAGCAATATCCACATCGGCGGCGCTTACGGGGACAAGCCTCTGTCTGCGGAACGCTTCTGCGTACAATGCTCCGCGTTGCCGCTTGCGCTTAGAGAGCGGATGACGCTGGAGAACGACGACAAGACGTTCAACGCGGTAGAGACGCTGGAGGTTTGCCGCAGAATGGAGCTGCCGATGGTGCTGGATATCCATCACCAATGGGTCAACAATGAAGGTGAGCTTCCCTGGGAGCTGTGGCCGGAGATCCTGAAGACATGGACAAGCCCTCTGGCACTGAAGGATGTACCGCCCGGAGGGCAGCTGCCGCCGAAGATCCATGTGTCCAGCCCGCGCAGCCCGTCTGATCCGCGCAGCCATGCCGATGGGGTGGAGCCGGCACCGCTGGTTGCTTTTCTGAAGCGGATTGCTGCGGACACTCCCGCCGTAGATGTGATGATTGAGGCGAAGCTCAAGGATGGGGCCCTGTTCGGTCTGATGGAGGAGATGAAGGGACTGTCGGAAGGCGGGAATGGAATTATGGTACTAAACGGAGCGAGTGTGAATATAGAACCATAACTGGCAAAAAACTTGCCGGCCAGGCCCGTGAGCGGCACCAGTCATGACTTGATAAACCGGCCGAAATGAGGTACGTTGAAAGAAAGTTGAGCAGTCATGTTCTAAGGCAGAGAAAGGGTATCCTGCGGAAACAGCGGTCCCCGGGAGAACAATCATGCGCAAAGAAAGCGGAGTGAAGAGATGAGTCCTGTAAGTCCTGATAACCGAAATGAACGGCAGCCCTATGTAGTTACAAGCAAGGGACATACGGCGGCAGCCATCAATGCTGCGGCCAAAGCGGGGGAATGGATCAAGAGCAGACAAGGCCAGGTGAAGGAGCTGGGCAGTAAGACATCGGCCCAGGATCTGGTCACGGAGGTCGATAAGGGTGTGGAGCAGATGATCCGCCGGCTGATCCTGACCCATTATCCCGACCATGCCATCCTTGGCGAGGAGGGTGTTGAGCCTGGTGCGGAGGCACTGACGGCCGCGCTGGATGAAGCACGGGAGCATGAGTATCTGTGGATCGTCGATCCGATAGACGGCACGACTAATTTCGTGCACGGCTTCCCGTTCTATTGTGTATCGATTGCTCTGGTTGTTAAGGGAGAGCTTACGGTAGGCGTGATCTATGATCCGATCCGGGACGAGATGTTCGTGGCGGAGAAGGGGAAGGGCGCATACATGCACGGGATTCCCACGAAGGTATCGGCTGAGACTCTGCCGGGTAACAGCCTGATCGCCATGGGCTTCCCGCCGGACCGCGTGGTGGCCCAGCCGGCGAATATGGCCGGGCTGCAGCAGATTATGCCGCAGGTCCGCGGCATTCGTGCCGGAGGATCGGCGGCACTGCATCTGGCTTATGTTGCTGCCGGACGAGTGGACGGGTATTGGGAGGTTGGACTGAGCCCTTGGGACTGCGCAGCGGGGGTGCTGCTGGTGCTGGAATCCGGCGGCAAGGTCACGAATACGCTGGGTGATCCCTACGATATCGGCACACGCCATGTAGTCGCAAGCAATGGACGAATTCATGATTATCTGGTTACGTCCCTGCAGGCCGCAGATGCTACAGGCTTCAAGAAGCAGTAGGAGGGCTTACACCGTTATGAATGAGAATGAAGATCTGGAGCGGAGGCTAAGCGAGCTTCTGGAGGACGGCGAGATGGAGCAGGCGGACCGGCAGGCCAAGGAGATCCGTCAGATTTCGCCCAAGTATGAGATCCGCATACAGACTACACTTGACCCCATAGTCGAAGAGACGCTTCGTTACCGCAAAATCGCCTATGAGCTGGATGACCGGTATGATAAATATGTGAAGCGCTCAGACCAGGCAAGCGGTCCGCCCAGCACTAGCGAACCGAAGAAATCTTCAGAATCCGGCAGCGGAGAGCGATAAGCTGCTGTTATCCACAGGAGCGGTTTTCCGAATTATCGGGAGACCGCTCTTTTGCGCAAAGATCAGCTGTTGAAACGTTATCTGCTATAAAAAGACGGCAAAGCTGTTTCCACAGGAGCTGGGCGGGATGTTAGAATAGAATTATACTAATTTAGGAGGAATACGATGCTGAAGACATGGAGAAGGTTAATATCAGCTTCTGCTAGCGGACTGCTGTTGTTCACCGTATTAATCAATGTGCATGCAGGTCCGGCGGTTGCCGCTGCAGCAGCCGTGGCGCAAGGAACGGAGCAGGATGTCTTTCGCATCGTGGCACTTGGAGATTCTATTACTGCCGGGTATGAGCCGGGGATGACTGATCCCTCCGTGAAGCCGTACGGATACGCTGAGCGATTACTGGAGCAGGGCTGGTACCGCGGCAGAAGTGAGCTTAAGAATTATGGCATTTTGGGCCTTAAGACAGCGGGACTCCTTCAATATACCGGAGCGATTAAGGACAGCGCGGTAATTACGCCGGAGGCCATTCAGCCGGGGCTGTCTGATCCGCGTACCTTGCAATTTGCTGCGCTGGCCCCGCAGATTAGAACGGAGCTCGCTGCGGCGGATCTGATTACCATTACCATCGGCGGTAATGATGTCAGCAGTCTGTTCTTGAATTACAAGACGCTGACCGATGCCGATTTCGCTTCCCAGCTTGCGGAGCGTCTGACGGAATACAGCAGTAATGTAACAGCGCTGCTGAAGAATATCCGGGAAGTGAATCCGCAGGCAACCATTCTGCTGGCCGACCAGTATCAGCCTGCTCCGAAAATCGCCCTGGGGGCTTCGTATGACAAGCTGATGAATGCGGCTGCACAGTTCACCATCGCGGCTGAGAATATCGCGGCTACCCTGAACCAGGCAGGCGCTCCGCTTAAGGTAGCTCATGTAGCCGCAAAGTTCGCCGGTGTAGAGGGATCGCTAACTCATATCATCGGAGCCGGGGCGGCAGACTTCCATCCTACGCAGCTTGGATATGAACGGATTGCCACTGTATTCGCTGAAATGCAATGGGGGGAATACCGTACGCCGGCAGTAACGGCGATGGCTTCGGAGACAGCGCCGATGTCCATCGTTGTGAAGGGGAAGGAACTGAATACGCCCAATAAGCCCATTTTGAAGAACGGGCAGAACTTTCTGGCGCTGAAGGATATTCTGAATGCAGTGGGTGCGGATGGCAAATGGGATAACAAAACCTCCAGTGCGACTGTAATTTACGGAGGAAGAACGGTGGTTATTACGATCGGCTCGAAGACCATTAAGGTGAACGGTGCGGATGTAGCGATTGATACTCCAGCTTTTCTGCATAAGGTTGGCAAAGAGGATAAAACCTATCTTCCGCTCGCCGCGCTCGCTACCGGACTGGGCTTCGATGTGAATTACAGCAGCAAGCTGCGGACAGCTTTCATTAATCCTTAATCGCGCATAATCTAACCATAGCATCATCAAATCAGTCCCGTAGTGGAAAAGGTGGATGAACCCAGTTGTCTAGTACAAAGTATAATGCTGATTACATCATCACGATGGAGGATATCATACGGGAAGGCGACCCTGTCCTGCGTACGGTAGCGGAACCCGTACAGCTGCCGCTGCAGGCAGAAGACCGTGGTGTACTGCAGAGCATGATGCAGTTCCTGAAGAACAGTCAGGATGCCGAAATGTCTGCCAAGTATAAGCTGCGTTCAGGGGTAGGCTTATCCGCTAACCAGATCGGAATATCGAAGCGGATGTTTGTCATGTTTTTGAAGGACGATAATGGCAAAAATGTGGAATATACCTGGGTGAATCCCAAGATTATTAGCCATTCGATGGCAATGGTCTATCTGCCGGAGAGCGAGGGCTGCCTGTCTGTGGACCGGCCGGTGCACGGATTCGTACCGCGTTATGAGTCTGTGAAGGTCAGGGGCTTCGATCTGAACGGCGAGGTGGTAACCCAGAAATTCAAAGGCTATCAGGCGATCATCATCCAGCATGAGATGGATCACCTGGACGGAACGATGTTCTATGACCGGATCAATCCGCAGAACCCGTTCAAGCTTCCGCAGGATGTGGAGATCCGCAGCCTGTATGAGCAGAAGAGCAAGTAGACATTAAGCTATGTAGTTGTCGCCTTCACGGGCGGGAGCATCCCGCTTGCCGTACGGCTGGTGACCCCGCTTACGGTGGCAGCGTTGTTTGTGTATGGATGGCGGGAGAATGATAAGCAGTGATTTTATCTGGGGTATTTTTACAAATTATTTCATTGAAATCCGTGCTAATATCATGTAAAGTGGGTATAGTAATATTAAGTTGTATCTCATTCTTAGATACATGCTGGACACGGTAGCGTCCGGTACCCTGCGGGAGGGTCTCACAAAATCCTGGAATATCACCAATCGGCTACCACGTAATCATCATTCTTGGTTTCACGGAATATCATATAAGTATGTCGCTTGAAGCGAGCTGGACATGGTAGCGTCCGGTACCCTGCGGGAGGGTCTTATAAAATCCTGGAATACCACCAATCGGCTACCTTTAATAATAATGTATTGCTCTGATGTCTTTCTCATCAGGGCATTTTTGTTATTAAGAAAATAGTTCTAGGGGGAACATCATTGCTAACTGCCGCAGCTCTTATCGCACTTCAATCGAAACCATCATTTACGGATGTCGAATTACTGCCGCTAAGCGATTTATATTACCAACATCTATATCCAAATGTCTTTGAATTTGGTCTAGCAAGCGGTGAAATAATAATATTGAAGTTCAATTTAGAGGCATTCTGCCATTTACTTGGCCTTAAAAAAACTGTTGAACAGGCGCGAAGGCTCAGCCGGGAAGTGAAGAATGAATACAAGGGAATGGCCGGTTGGAATGCGATTCGTGAAGGGCGGTCAAGCAAAGCAATTATACGTGCGTATGGAGTTTCGTTGGACCCGATGAAAGACAAGATGTTGTTTTTTTATTACTTGCCTGAACTTCTCCGAGTTGGCTCATTAGCAATCAAGTTTGTTCCTTCAGGTTCAACCCGAATTCCTTCTGAAATTATTATTTATAATTTGCATGTTGCAGACAATACATACATCCAAATTGGAATCAGCAAGTGTGACCACGGAAGATGGTACTATCCTGAGACCTTTTTAATTGAGCGTGTCAAAGTTTCTCGGCCTACTAATAAATTTGCCGACCCGCCAAGCACTGTTGTTTCTATCACCAGTCGGAACATTTATCCGCGATATTCTTCTCCAATCCGACCAAAAGTCAGAAGAGCAGCTTGTCAGCTACCAAAGCGTTCAAATCGATTAAGGAAGCACTAGAGTTGAGGCTATTATTCATATATTAAAAACAAACCCCTGCCGCTTAAAGGCAGGGGTTCTCCTATAGGGTCAAAATCGATTACTTCTCCGCCGCCATAGCTGCGAATGAAGCCTCTGCCGCCTCCAGGGTGAGGTCGATGTCGGCATCCGTGTGGGCTGTGGTCAGGAACCACGCCTCATATTTGGACGGGGCCAGGTTGATGCCCCGGCTCAGCATATGCCGGAAGAAGCTGGCGAACAGTTCACCATCGGTATCCTGCGCTTCTTCATAATTCGTAATGGGATGGCTGCAAAAATGTGTGGAGAATGCACCACGAATTCGGTTGATGGTTAGTGGAATACCGTGACGGTCAGCGGACGCCTGAAGTCCTTCGGTCAGGCGGATGGCCAGCCGCTCCATCTCGTCATAGACGCCTTCCGCGCTAAGCACCTCCAGGCAGGCGATCCCTGCCGAGATCGAGGCGGGGTTACCGGCCATCGTGCCGGCCTGATAAGCAGGACCGAGCGGAGCGACCTGCTCCATGACATGCTTGCGGCCGCCGTAAGCGCCAATAGGCAGCCCGCCGCCGATGATTTTGCCAAGGGCAGTCAGATCGGGAATGATCTCCTCATGATTCGCCAGACCGGCATAGGTCTGTGTGGAGCCGTAGTGGAAACGGAAGGCGGTAATGACTTCATCATAGATAACCAGGGAGCCGTTCTCGTGCGTCAGCTTGCATAAGCCTTCCAGGAAGCCTGGCTCCGGCATAACCATACCGAAGTTGCCGACAATCGGCTCGACCATAACAGCAGCCACATCCTGGCCCCATTTCTCTAATGCTTCACGCAGGGCATCCAGATCATTGAAGGGAACGGTGATGACCTCTTGGGCGATACTGGCCGGAACGCCTGCGCTGTCAGGGATGCCCAGCGTCGATGGACCTGAACCTGCGGCTACAAGCACAAGGTCAGAGTGGCCGTGATAACAGCCGGCGAATTTGATGATTTTGCTGCGCTTCGTGTAGGCGCGGGCGACGCGGATGGTCGTCATGACGGCTTCTGTACCGGAGTTGACGAAGCGTACCTTGTCCATCGAGGGAATAGCTTCCTTCAGCATCTTAGCCAGCTTGATCTCAAGCCGGGTTGGCGTTCCGTAGAGCAGTCCGTTCTGTGCGGCCTCAGTAAGAGCGGCGGTGATATGCGGGTGGGCATGTCCGGTAATGATCGGGCCATAGGCGGCCAGATAATCAATATATTCATTGCCGTCCTCATCCCAAAAGCGTGAGCCTCCGGCGCGTTTCATGAAGACAGGGGCGCCTCCGCCCACGGCCTTGAAGGAGCGGGAGGGGCTGTTCACGCCTCCGACAATATGCTGGAGAGCTTCCTCGTATAACTGTTCTGATGTGCTGCGGTTCATAGCTAATGTTCCTTTCTTCTTGGCTTGCGCTCATGGGAAAGGGCGAACCGCGTCTGATTCCCGCTGTCCGCCCGCCCCGTGTGCCAAGCATGGTTATATTGGATGTTACTTTGTTCCCGGTGATGTGGAAGGGCTGCTGCCCGGTGAAGCCTCTGCTCCAGGAGTTGGCGATGGTTCGGGTGCAGTGAGCGTATCCTCTACGAACTGCTTCAGCGCCCGCTCGCTGCTGAACCCGATCACCTGGGAGCCGTCCTTGAGGGTCTTCTCCCGGATCAGATTCATCGGCGGAATCTGCGCGCTGCCGCCCATAGAGCTGTCATAGCCTACAGCGCCGAGCTTCCACATGTCGCTAATATCAAGATTCGTGTCAATATAAGGTGTAACCTCACCAAGAATGGTCGGCAGCTTGATAATGGAGGTGGTGCTGATCACCTTATCTGCTACAGCCTTAAGGAAGCCGCGCTGGCGCTCTGTCCGGGTGAAATCGGAGGTCGCGTCATGACGGAAGCGCACATACTGCAGAGCCATTTTGCCATCCAGGTGCTGGAAGCCCTTCTTGAGATCGATATCGAACTCAGGCCCGTCCGCCTTGGTGGTATAACGCATATCCTTCTCGACCTCATAATCCACACCGCCTACAGCATCCACCAGCTTCATGAAGCCCTGGAAATCGGTATAGACATAATATTGAATCGGGATACCGAGCAGGTCGCTGACCGTCTGCATCGCCGTGTTGGGTCCATAGGTAATGGCGGCATTGATCCGCTGTGAACCGTGGTCAGGGATGTCAACATAAGTGTCACGAAGAATGGAAAAGACATAGAACTTCTTCTTCACCGGATCAAGTGAGGCGACCAGCATAGTGTCGGAACGCGGCACCTCGCCCTTCTTCACCCCGCGCGCATCCACGCCCATGAGCAGGATATTGACCGGCTCTGTGCCTTCCCATACAGGGGGCTTAACCGCCTCCGCCGAGGCTGTGGGAACATTGGCGAACGGAGAATCTTCACCTGTCTTGTGGAGGTTATCGAGCTGATTGTAAATTGCAGTGAAATAGTAAACCAGACCTCCGATGATTAAAAGGAGTATGATTGCCAGAGTCCAGAGCAGCGTTTTCTTCTTTGACTTGCCGGCTTTGGCGTGCCGGTTCTTTCTTGGTGGCATTTCGTTCGTCCTTTCCAGTTCACATTCTCTACATTATAATTTCTTTTGGGAAGACACGCAATTTCAGAAATCAACAACCACATTAAGAGGAGTGAATAATAAATGAATATCACAGTAGGTGACAAGGTTCCGGACTTCACACTCCCTGCCTCAACAGGGGGCAATATCAGCTTAAATGATTACCGCGGCAGGAAGGTGCTGCTCTATTTCTATCCTAAGGACAGTACCCCGGCCTGCACCCAGGAGGCCTGCGATTTCCGTGATGCCCACGATACGATTGCCGCGAATGGGGCGGTTGTTCTTGGAATCAGTGCCGATCCGCTGGCCTCACACAGCAAATTTATTGCGAAGAATAGCCTGCCCTTTCCGTTATTATCCGATGAGGAGCATACGGTGAGCGAATTGTTCGGGGTATGGCAGCTTAAGAAGCTCTACGGCAAGGAATTCATGGGGATTGTGCGCTCTACTTTTCTGATTGATGAGGAAGGAATTCTGAGAGCGGAGTGGCGAAAAGTCAGAGTGAAGGGCCATGTGGAGGCCGCATTAGAACAAATCGTGAAATAATTAAGTATGCTGGTAATTAATTGTATTTGTCTGTTACTTTTCTAACAGCTATAGTCAGGCGCTCTCGTGATATAGTTGCCTCATATTACTTCAAATTTGGAGCAAGGTATGGGGGATGGCATGAAGAGACTGCGTATTGGGCTTGACGTCGGATCAACTACAGCCAAATTGGTGGTTATGGAACGGGATATCATTATATATCAGGATTATGTGCGTCATTTCAGTGATATAAAAAAGGCGGCAGTTACCCTGCTGTCAGAGGTGCAGCAGAGGTTCACAGGTAGTGAAGCGGCGCTCACCGTAAGCGGCTCCTCCGGGTTGTCCCTGTCCAAGCTCGGGGAGATTCCGTTTGTCCAGGAGGTCATTGCCTGCACGAGGGCGATCAGCGGACGGATTCCAGAATGTGATACCGCGATTGAGCTGGGCGGAGAGGATGCCAAAATCATCTACCTCAGCGGCGGCATTGAGCAGCGGATGAACACAGCCTGCGCAGGCGGTACAGGGGCATTCATCGATCAGATGGCCTCTCTGCTGCAGACGGACCCTGCGGGTCTGAATGCGCTTGCGGTGAAGCATGAGCGGATCTATCCCATCGCTTCGCGCTGCGGGGTATTTGCCAAGAGCGATGTGCAGCCGCTGCTGAATGAAGGGGCGCGGCGTGAGGATGTGGCGGCCTCGATCTTCCAGAGCATCGTGAACCAGACGATCAGCGGCTTGGCCTGCGGACGGCCGATCCGTGGGCGTGTTGCTTTTCTCGGGGGACCATTGACCTTCCTGTCCGCTCTGCGGGACCGGTTCACGGAGACGCTTGGACTGAAGGAGGAGGAGGTGCTGTTCCCGGAGCACTCGCAATATTTCGTCGCCATCGGTTCGGCGCTTGCCGGGTCAGATCCCGTATTCCTGCCGCTCAGCGGCTGGATCGCCCGGATCATGGCTGTAGACTTCTCGCAGGACCGCGCGGAGGATGCAGAGCTGGCGCCGCTGTTCAGAGCGCCGGATGATCTGGCACAGTTCAGACTTCGTCACAGTCAGGCTACAGCACCGCGTTCCGCGCTGGCTGCCTACCGGGGGCCGGTCTATCTGGGCATTGATGCCGGCTCTACCACGACCAAGCTGGTGGTTACCGGAGCGGCGGATGAGATTCTGCATACCTTTTACGGGAGCAATGGAGGCAATCCTCTGCAGTCGGTTACGGACGCGCTGAAGGAGCTCTACCGGATTCTGCCCTCAGGCTGCTACATTGCGGGAGCTTACGCAACCGGTTATGGAGAGGGTCTGGTTAAGGCGGCGCTGCGGATGGATGGCGGAGAAGTAGAGACGGTGGCCCATTACAAGGCAGCCTCCCGGTTCATGCCGGAGGTCGACTTCATCCTCGATATCGGCGGACAGGACATGAAGTGCATCAAGATCCGCGGGGGAGCGATCGACAGCCTGATGCTTAATGAGGCCTGCTCGGCGGGCTGCGGCTCCTTCCTGGAGAGCTTCGCTTCCGCACTGGAGCTTGGCATAGAGGAGTTCGCCGCTGCGGCACTCGAATCGAAGGGACCGGTGAATCTCGGCTCGCGCTGTACTGTATTCATGAATTCCAAGGTGAAGCAGGTTCAGAAGGAAGGGGCTTCCCTTGCTGATCTCTCGGCCGGGCTGGCCTATTCCGTTGTGAAGAATGCGCTGCAAAAGGTGATCAAGATCCGTAATCCCGAGGATTTGGGCCGGAATATTATCGTCCAGGGCGGCACCTTCTACAATGAAGCCGTCCTGCGGGCTTTTGAGCTGCTGACCGGAAGAACGGTAGTCAGACCTGATATCGCCGGCGTGATGGGCGCTTACGGCTGTGCGCTGATAGCCAGAGAACAGGCTGCCCCGGAAGGAATCAGCACGATTCTCGGACCGGAGGAGCTGGAGGGCTTCCAGTATTCAGTCGCTCCAGGCCGCTGCAGCCGCTGTGCCAACAACTGTGCGCTGACCATCAGCCGGTTCCCGGACAAGAGCTTCCATGTGACGGGGAACCGCTGTGAACGCGGCGCAGGCGGCAAGAAAGAGAAGAACACGCTGCCGAACCTGATGCAATATAAATATGAGCGGTTCTTCGCGTATGAGGGCCTGCCTGAAGTGGCAGCGCTCCGGGGAACGGTTGGACTTCCTCGCACAATGAATATGTTCGAGAATTACCCGTTCTGGCATACCTTTTTCACCTCGCTGCGCTACCGGACCGTGCTGTCTCCGAAGTCTAGTAAGAAGCTGTATGAGAGCGGAATGGATACCATTCCTTCGGAATCCATCTGCTATCCGGCCAAAATGGCCCACGGGCATGTACAGCAGCTGATCGGCCAGGGCGTGGACTTCATCTTTTACCCGGCGGTGGTGTATGAGAAGAAGGAGGATGATGCGGCGCAGAATCACTTCAACTGCCCGGTGGTTGCCTCCTACCCCGAGGTGATCCGCAATAATATGGACGGTCTGAAGGAGCAGGGGGTTCCGCTGGTCAGCCCGTTCCTGACCTTCGACGATATTCCGGCGCTGACCCGGGTGCTGGCGCGAACCTTCGCCGAGGTACCTAAGGAGGAGATTGCGTCTGCTGTCCAGGCAGGACTGGCGGAAGCGGAGCAGGCGAAGAACGATGTGCGCACCAAGGGCGAGGAGACGCTGGTCTTCCTCACGGAGACAGGTACGAAGGGGATTCTGCTCTGCGGACATCCGTATCATGCCGACCCTGAGATCAACCACGGGATTGCCGATATGATTACCGGTATGGGGCTTGCGGTGCTGACCGAGGATTCGATCTGCCATCTGGACCGCAGCGAAGGGGATGTTGGCGTAGTGAACCAGTGGACCTACCATGCGCGGATGTACCGTGCGGCCCGGCTGGCAGCGGGAAGAAGTGATCTGGAGCTGGTCCAGCTCACCTCCTTCGGCTGCGGGATCGATGCGATTACCTGCGATGCGGTTCAGGAGATTATGGAGCGTCACAACAAGGTCTATACGCTCATCAAAATCGATGAAATCAGCAATCTCGGAGCCGCGCGGATTCGCCTGCGTTCGCTCCAGGCCGCAATGCGTGAGCGCGAGAGAGTTGAGGTTAAGCCGCAGCTGCTCTACAAGCCGCAAGCCAATGTGCCGTTCACCAAAGAAATGAAGGATACCTATACCATCCTTGCCCCGCAGATGTCGCCGATTCATTTCGAACTGTTCGAACGGGTCTTCCAGGATGCGGGCTACCGGCTGAAAATTCTGGAATCGACCGGTCCGCAGGAGACGGAGGAAGGCCTCCGGTACGTCAACAATGATGCCTGTTATCCGGCGATTGTAACGATCGGGCAGATGCTGTCGGCACTGAAGAGCGGCGATTATGACCCGGACCGGACGGCTGTAATCATGTCGCAGACCGGCGGCGGCTGCCGGGCGACGAACTACATCTCTCTGCTGCGCAAGGCGCTGAAGGATGCCGATCTGGGGCAGATCCCGGTGATCTCCCTGAATGCCTCCGGGATGGAGAACCAGCCGGGCTTCCGCATCAGCCTGAAGCTGGCGAACCGCCTGATCGCCGCAGCCTGCTACGGAGATCTGATGATGCGCCTGCTGCACCGCTTCAGACCGTATGAAGCGGTGCCGGGAAGCACAGAGGCCTTATTCCGCCAAGGAATGGGACGCTGCAAGGGCAGCCTGTCGAACTTCTCGTTCCGTGAATACAAGCGTCTGACCCGTGAGATTGTTGCCGGGTTCTCGCGGCTGCCAGTTATCTCAGCGGATAAGCCCAAGGTGGGCATTGTCGGGGAGATTCTGATCAAGTTCCATCCGGATGCCAACAATCATATCATCGACATGATAGAGGCGGAGGGCGGAGAGGCCGTGATGCCTGATTTCCTGGACTTTATTTTCTATTGTGTCTACAATCCGATCTACAAGGCCGAGCAATTCGGCAAAAGCAAGCGGCTGGGCTATATCAATCCCATGCTGATCTCCTATCTCGAAATCTACCGCAAGCCGGTCAAGGTAGCGCTGGAGCAGGCTGGACTATCCAAAGGCCGGGAGAATATCTACGGTCTGGCCGAGAAGGCAAGCCGCCTCGTGTCGGTAGGCAACCAGATGGGCGAAGGCTGGTTCCTGACGGCGGAGATGATGGATCTGCTGGATAACGGCGTGAACAATATTGCCTGCATTCAGCCGTTTGCCTGCCTGCCGAACCATATTACCGGGCGCGGGATGATTAAAGGGCTTAAGGATCTATATCCTGGTGCGAACATCGTCGCCATTGATTATGATGCCGGAGTCAGCGTGGTCAATCAGGCCAACCGGATCAAGCTGATGATGTCGATTGCCAGCGGCCTCGCCGCCGGTACCCAGCCGTCAGCGGACGATCTGGCACAGCTGGTGCCAGTCATGGCCGGTAGTGTGGGATGTCAGGGGTAGAGCAAGCTGCCTGCGGATAAGCAGCGGTTGAATAGATGAAGAGCGGACCGGAGGAAACTCCGGTCCGCTTGTTTGCCTTCCAGGGCTCAACCCCCATGTGTGTGGAGAACCGAACACATGGGGCCCGCAGGAGGCAAGTGGAGAGAATGTAGTCGAAAAACCGAACACAATGTGATTGGCGTGAAGGTGAGTGGGATGGATGAAGCCAGGGAGCAAAATGAGGGGCAGTAGTGCCCCTGAAGTCTCCGGATCATCCACCCGTTTCACTTCTGCAGCTTCTGCTTCACCCGCATCGCTTTGTTCAGATGGACGAAGTTATGCCGGGTGGCCGGCATCAGTACCTGACCGGCAAAGGTCTTGCCGCCCCAATAATCCATTAGCCACTGCTCGCTGTCGAGTACCGCTTTCTCCTCCCGGACTCTCTCGAACTGCGCCGGAGTTGCCTTCATCCCGAGCTGTCCCGGCTCCAGAGCGGATAGGATGGAACGTGTTCTGCGGGCGACATCGCGCCGGTACTCGGATAGCGCTCCGAGGTTCACCTCTCTACTGAGTGTAGCAACATCCTGTTCACTCATTCCGTTGCCGGAATGAACGTAAGGAACCCCCAGCCTCCGGGCATACTGACCGGAGTATAGCACCTGCTCACGGTCTGCCCCCAGGATGTTCATGGTGATATCCTCTATTCGTGCACTGTGCCACAGATGCCAGACTATAGAATTACGGCTGCCGGGTGTCTGCACCGGGTAGCTGCGCGCGGTGGACTCCAGCAGCTGGTCCCATAAGGCATCCTCATAGGTTGCCTGTTCCCCGTTGCCTTCTTCAGAGGCGTAGAGGGAGGTATGCAGCTCCAGAATGATAGCGACTGCTTCAGTATGCGCCTCCGGCTTGGTGATGATCCTGGACAACATTTTATGCTGCCTGTTCCAGTGATTTCGTTGTTCTGTATTCATGTTTAATCCTCGCTTTCCGTAATTTTCAGAAAATTTCTGCAAGAAAACCATTGACGGATAAATAGGTAAATAGTAAAATAGTTCGTATGCGAAGTATTATTGTGCATTATGCTTGTGGAGGGATAAGGCTTGGAAGAAAAGGAAAAGCAACTGGACGATATTCTGTCCTCTTTCCGCTGCATCACCCATAATTTCCAGCAGCTTCTGTGGAAGGATGCAGAGGAGCTTAACATCACATCTACCCAACTGATGGTATTGCGTAAGTTATCCTTGCATCCAGATATCGGGATCACGGAGCTGGCCGATCTTCTGCATCTGGGCAACAGCGCAGCCAGCGGTGTAGTGGACCGGATGGTGAAGGCCGGACTGATTACCAGAGAACGCTCGCAGAGCGACAGACGAATATTTAAGCTGGCGATGACTGAGAAAGGCAAGGAGATCCGTCTGCTCAGCAGGCAGTCACTCCGAAGACATTTGCAGCCCTTGGCAGACATTCCTGCGGAGGATGTACAGGAGCTGCTGCGGCTGCATGGTGAAATTATCCGAATTCTAGAACAAGGGAGAGACAACAAGAAGCTATGAGTACAATTACAGCCGGTAATGCACCGTCTAAGACGGTCCGCAGAGGCCCGATTATCGCAGCGCTCCTGATCGGCGCCTTCGTGGCGCTACTCAATCAGACGCTGATGAATGTGGCGCTGCCCAAAATGATGGAGGACCTGAATATCCTCGCCAATACGGCCCAATGGCTGACGACAGGGTTCATGCTGGTTAATGGTGTGCTCGTGCCGATCAGCGCCTATCTGGTGGAGAAATTTACGACCCGCCAGCTCTTTACGACGGCAATGATGTTATTTTCGATAGGTACACTGGTCTGTGCAATAGGAACAGGCTTTGAGATGATTATGGTCGGCAGAGTCATTCAGGCTGTAGGTGCCGGAATTCTGATGCCGCTGATGAACATTGTGTTCCTGCGTATCTTCCCGATTGAAGAACGGGGCAAGGCGATGGGACTGATGGCGGTTGCGATGATTTTTGCTCCGGCTGTCGGCCCTACCTTGTCCGGCTGGGTCGTGCAGAACTATTCCTGGCGCGTGCTGTTCTACATCGTGCTTCCGCTGGCCATTTTCTCAATGCTGCTCGGCATGAAGACTATGCAGAATGTCGGTAAGCTGACTTCTCCGAAGCTGGATAAACCGGGTGTGATTCTGTCTACACTGGGCTTCGGCGGGCTGCTCTACGGCTTCAGTGATGCCGGAACAGACGGCTGGGGAAGCACGACCGTTATTCTCTGCCTGATCCTGGGTATCGTGTCCCTGGGGCTGTTCGTATGGCGTGAGCTGACCACGGATAAGCCGCTGCTTGAGTTCCGCATTTTCCGCTACAACATGTTCTCCCTGACTACCGTGATCAACATTATCGTCACTATGGCTATGTATGCAGGGATGATCCTGCTGCCGATCTATCTGCAGACCATCCGCGGCTTTACACCGATGGAATCCGGACTGATGCTGCTCCCGGGTGCGGTTCTGATGGGCGTGATGTCACCGATCACCGGAATTATATTTGATAAAATCGGAGCCAGATGGCTGGCGGTTATCGGCCTTGCCATCACCACTGTAACGACCTGGGAATTCAGCCAGATCAGCACCACTACCACTTATACTCATCTGATCCTGACGTATACGGCCCGCATGTTCGGGATGTCGATGCTGATGATGCCTATCGTCACCGCCGGTCTGAACCAGCTGCCGCAGCGTCTGGCTTCTCATGGTACAGCCATGTCCAACACCCTGCGTACCGTGGGCGGTGCACTGGGGATGGCCCTGTTCGTCAGCCTGATGACCAACCGTACGAAGAGCAACATTACCGATGCACTGGTAAGCGGTGCGGTGTCGAAGACCGATAAGGCTGCGATGCTGAAGCTTACACAGGAAGCAACGATTAACGGGATTACCCATGCTTTCGCTGTAGCAACCTGGGTGACTGTTGTTGCCCTGGTGCTGGCGCTGTTCATCCGCAAGACCTCTCCGCAGCCCGACTTCCTCAAGACGGAAGAAGCGGAAGGCGGACAGCCGCAGCCCAACCTGACGAAATCACAGAGAGCATAATCCTGAATAAAAAAAGACGATCCGCTATAACCGTTAACGGTTGCCGGGTCGTCTTTTTTGCGTCTGCAAACTAGGGTGGAATTGCCCCACTGTCCTTCATCCTCCCCAGTCTCCCAGTCAAAAACCGGCTTCTCCCTTAGAGTATAAACCGGCAAACCTGACAACATGGATTCAGGTTCGGATGCGGATGGAAAAAGATTGTACATGCTTGAATGCGGGTGGGGTGGAAAGATGGTCATGCGATGGCGAATTGAAAATGCTTAGGTTCGGGTTTTATTGCCGCTCCGGCAAGTCTGATGAATATACCGCCGCGACGCCGCGGGCCACCTCGCCTAATCTGCGGCGGATGTGCTCCGGTCCCAGCACCTCCAGGACGGTTCCGAAGCTTAGCAGGAAGCCGTATAGCCAGTCATTCTCAGGGTACTGGAGCGTTAGGGTGTATCCGCCGGTATCATCCCGCTGGAGCGTCTCACAGTCGAAGTATTCCTCGGCGAGATGCTTGCCTTCCGGCGTGAAACGCAGCTTGACTGGTGTGAGATTCTGCGGTTCCTTCCAGCTACTACTCCACGGCAGCTCTGTAAGAGGAATATCCTGGCGGATATAGTGCCTGTTCTTCTTCACTAGCGCTTTCATCCGCAGCAGCTTGAAGAGGCGGAAATCCTGACGCTCCTCGCAGAACCCGTATAAGTACCAGAATTGTCCCTTGAGGACCAGCGTATAGGGCTCGACCGTACGCTGGCTTACCCTGCCTTCGGCAGTTATGTATTCAAAAGTGACCATGACCTCCTCCTCTAAGGCTTCTTTAAGGAGGTCCAGCCGCTCCTCCAGCGGAGCTGTCAGCTCCCAGGGGGAGAAATCGACGATCATTTGCGTGGTTTTGCTGCGGAAGGCGGAGATCTGGGAGGGAGGGACAACACTGCTGATCTTCTCCATCAATAGCTGATGGCCCTCTCCGCCGATGGAGGAGGCGCTTTGCAGCGCACTGAAAATGTCGGCCAGCTCGCGTTGCGATAATACGTTGCGGTCCAGCCGGTAGCCCTGCATGAGGCCGATGCCGCCCCCTGCCCCCTGATAGGTAACTACAGGGATGCCAGCGCTGTTAATGCTGTCTATATCGCGGTAAATCGTACGCACGGAGACCTCGAACATATCGGCCAGCTCCTTGGCCTGAATCAGCGGCCGGTTAAGCAGCAATATGACAATGGAGAGCAGACGGTCTATTTTCACAGGGATACCTTCTTTCAGACGTTAGGTGAGGCTATAGTCAGCGGGTCTTGGAGGTCTCTTTGACCTTCACTTGGACCTTGGCATCAAGCGTAGCCACTGGCTTGCGCCGGCGCAGCCGGAGAGAAATGGCAGCCCGGTAACGGTAAATGACAATCAGCGCGGCAATAGCCAGCACGCTTACTGCGATCCAGAGGGCATAGGATTCGATCAGGTGGAAGATGCCCATCCACTGCGGGCCGAAGATTTTGCCGATTCCGAGAAATAACACTACCCAGAATATTGCTCCCCCATAGGCATACATAGCGAATTTACGGAAGGGCAGGGCAATAATCCCGGCAAAATAGCCGGTGAAGTGGCGGACGCCGGGGATGAAATAGCCGATGGAGATCAGCACACTGCCGTATTTCTCGAACCAGCGCTGCGTCTTTTCCAGCTTGGCCGGAGAGAACATGAACCATTTGCCGTACCGCTGGATAAAGGGCAGACCGGCCTTGAGCCCGATGAAATATGTAATGGTCATCCCAATTGTAGTCCCTAAGAAGGCTACGATCACCAGGGTGAAGAAATCCAGCCTCCCCGTGAAAGAGAGAAATCCTGCGAAGGCCATCGTGGTCTCCCCGGGAAAAGGCAGGGCGATAAATTCGAGCAAAAGCCCGAAAAACAATACGCTATAACCATAGCTCGCAAACAATTCTTGTATCCATTTCAGCATATCCATAGATTCTTCACTCTCCAAAGGCTGCGCGCCTATTCTATTCTGAAGCTTGTCTTCATACAATCTACCAAATGGTGCGGGTGCGCCAATAGAATGCTGGAGGTAGAGAAGATGAAGGACAATCTGGAAAATCCTATCCGCCGCATCATGATCTGCGGGTTGCTTGTTATTGCTGTTGTGCTGAGTCTGGGTGTGTCAGCCTATGGAGGGCAGGGGAATTCATCCGGTTCGCGGATTACGTACTCCCTGCAGGCTGAAGCAGGCAGTGCGTTACCTCTACTCTCTAAGAATAATGCTCCGGCTGTCCCGGTGCAAGATTTGCCTCCGGCAGCGGCCAGAATGACAACCGCAGAATCACGGCAGCCGCATATTTCGGGCGGTTCAACCCCTAAGGCAGATGCAGAGCGTCCTGCTCCCGCTATACAACAAGTAGCTGCTGCTGCGGGGAAAGCTGCTCCAGCAGCCGGTCACCGTAAGGAGAAGGTGGTCTATCTGACTTTTGACGACGGGCCAAGCGCAGTTACTCCCAAGGTGCTTAGCATATTGCAGGAACAGGGGGTTAAGGCTACCTTCTTCGTGCTGGGGGATCAGGCCGCAGGGCGTCCCGAGCTGATCCACGCCATCTGGGAGCAGGGGCATGCTATCGGCAACCATACCTATAATCATAACTATCATGATTTATATAGCGGCTTCACGGAATTTTGGCGTCAAATCAAACAGACGGAGGAAACGGTACGTGAGATCACAGGCGTCCGTCCGCAACTGGTCCGTGCGCCGGGCGGCACGTTCGGCCATTTCGACAGTACATACTTCAATCTGCTGAAGCAGGCAGGCTACCGGGTGATGGACTGGACTGTGGACAGCGGAGATTCCCGCCGCCGGGGAGTGCCCGCTGCGGAGATTGTGCAGGCATCTGTGGCTGACTTGAACTCCGCCAGTGTGGTGCTGCTGCTGCATGACGGATCAGGCCATGAACAGAGTGCCAAGGCGCTGCCTGCCATTATTGAACGCTACAGAGCGGCCGGTTATGAGTTCGGCGTTCTGGATACGCAGAGTGATCCCGTACAGTTCAGGGTGTCCTCCAAGGCAGCCTCGCTTCAGCGGAGCAAGCCGTCACAGGATTGGATATCGGCCAATATTGCTCCGAATGCGGAGCTGTTTGCACCAGGCAAGGCGCTTGCGCTTGAGATTGGGCGGATGGAGATCAAGCTGAAGCCCGGAGAGTACCGTCTCCAGGACGGGCAGTACTATGTTCCGCTACGCGCCACCGTGGAACGGCTGGGCGGGCGGGTCGGCTGGGATGCGGACACCCGCAGCGCAGCTGTAAGCTGGAACGGCCGCAGCATGACGTTAGACTCACAGAAGCAGGAGGTTGGCATTTACTGGCCGGACGGTACAGCAGAGTACAGGGCGGCACAGGTGCAGCTCCAAGGCTCCTCCCTCTGGGTACCCCTGCGTATGCTGCTTGAGGCGGCAGGTCATCCGGGTGCGGAAGCCTTTGTTAATGCAGAGGAGCGCAGGGTTACTGCAGCTTAAGGCGGATATCCGTTTTGGAGGAGGGCTGGACGGAGGGGACGGCAAGGAGAGCAGGGAGGGCCAGGAAAGCTAGGAGAACTGGTGGAAGGCAGCGGAAGCGGCGGAAAAGCGGCTGTTAAATGTCTGGGCATCCTTTTTCGTGGAAAGAATAGATAGCAACAGGCCTCAGCAAGTAGTATAGCCAGAGAAAGTACAGGCTGTCAGGGGGCTAGTCTATGACCATGGAAGGGTGTCCTCGTTGTCCTCATCATCATTGACAGATCCAAAATCACAGGTATATTCACAGCAGAACAGGTACGGGAATGCAGAGATAGCCGGGTTCCCCCGGAAGCGCGTCCGCCGCGCAGCGAAGGAGTGGGGGCGAATGCTGCTCCTGATGGCGGTTACCGGAGGACTGTATATGTGGCGCGGCGGAGAATCGCTCCTGCTGCTGCTGACAGCCGGCGGAGTGGTCATGTCCGGCGGCCTGCTGATGCAGCTCTGCGGTCCCCGGAGAGTTAGTGTCCAGCGTACGATTGTTCCTGGGCGTCTGTCTGCGGGGGATGACGCCGTTGTGGAAGTTCAAATTTCTTTTGCCGCCAGAATCCCGCTGCCCTGGATGATTGTGACCGATTACTGGAGCGGGGGCAGCCATCAGGAGCTGCTGTTTCCCGGCTTCCGGCGTTCCTTCAAATATTCTTATGAGCTGCTGTCCGTTCCAAGGGGTGTACATCAGCTTCATGGGTGCAGTGTAACCTGGGGAGATCTGCCGGGGCTGTTCACCGGCGGCTGCCAGCCGGGCGGCAAGGCGGACTTCAAGGTGCTGCCAAGGGCGTTATATATGGGCACAGTTGTGCCGGATACCGGCTTGCTGCCGGGAGACCATGTGTCCGGGCGGGGGAACCACAGCAGCCCGCAAGCAGCGGATATCCGTGATTATGCGCCGGGTGATCCGTTCAGCCGGATTCACTGGAAGAGCAGCGCCCGTAAAGGCAATTTGCAGAGCAGAGTGCCGGAACGTGAAGCGGGGCAGATGACCTGCATCGTGCTTGCGAGCAGTCCGGCGGATTACGAGATTCCCGGCGGTGCGCACCCTCCCCGCAGCCAGCGGAGGTCGGTGATCCCGGCCTTTGAACAGGCGGTATCGGCTACGATGGGGCTGCTGCTCTCTGCCGAGCGTACCGGCAGCTACATCCAGCTCTTCAGCGGCGGCTGGCCGGAAGGAATGGCCAGACATGAGGGACTGGGCCAGATCCCCGGGAGGGTCCGGGATCTGCTTACAGAGATTGCCCCATCCGGTTCACAGAGTCTCAGCAGACTGCTGGAGGATGCGTCACAGAGCTGGATTCCCGGGATGACGGTATCGGTCGTTACCGGCAGGCTGGAGGAGGAGTCAGCGAGAACGCTGGCCCGCTTCCTGGTTCAAGGAATCAGGGTGGAGCTGTATTATGTCTGGGACCAGCCTTCTCCGAGCCGGACTCCGGGTAGTCCTGTGCGGAGCCCGGCCGGAGCAGCGGGGACGCTGCCGGAGCTATCCCGCAGCAGCAGGCTGGCACCGGAGGGGTGGGAAACAACCGGGCAGCATGATCCCGCAGCTTACGGGAACAGCAGACCGCCTGCCTCGGATACGATTGCGGGAAGTCTGATGCGGCTTGGCGCGAGGATTCACTGTCTGGGCTATGCTGCTCCTGCACAAGGGTACAAGGGGGCGGAGCCTGATGGATTCCCGGATAACTCCACCTCCTGCTAGTGCGGGTACGGATAGCGCCAGTCCGAAGGGCTCAACCCACAGCGGGCATCGCCGCTACGGAAGCATCATGTTTACAGCGGCAGGGATGGAGGAATCAGACCTTGCAGAGAACAGCTCCGCAGGTAAAAGAGAGAACAGTCCTCTGTATTATCGCGGTCTGTTCTCTTTGGCGATTATGGGCGTCTTTGGGCTGTGGCTGCTGCCGCTCTACAGATTGCCTGCGGCAGCGGACCATACACAGCTCCTGAGGCTCCTGATGCTCTCCGCAGCAGCACTTCTCGCATGGGGCTGTCTGCTGTTGCCCCGTCTTGTCCAGGCAAGCGGGCAGCTTCTGCTAATCTTCTTGACCTGGTATGGCCTCTGTGCTGCTGCGGAAGGTGGGGGCGTGTGGCTGAAGGTCTATGCCATGGAGAAAAGTGGACAGGATGCCCTGCTGCTGCTCTCTGGCCGGATCTCCGCATTAAGCGAGGACAGCAGGCTGCTGATTCTGGTGCTGGGCTGGGGGCTGCTGGTGTCCTCCGTCCAGCAGCTCGCGCTGTACAGGGGAAGTATTGCGCTGTTCACCGGTGTAACGCTAGTGTATCTGCTGGTGCTGGATATGGGCTATGCTGTTAATACTTCCGGGGATGTCCTGGTCACTGCGGGGCTGATCCTGTGGCTGCGGGCTTTAAGCGGGCTGCTCCACCTGCAAGAGAGGACAGAAAGGCCTGTTCTTCCATACGCCCGCTGGGGAGCCAGGGCATTCTCGGCAGCTGTACTGGTAACGCTGGCCGCCTGGATGGCCGGGCAAGGGCTGGGCGCGCGCCCGGCTGCCCCGGTTACGCTGCAGCCGGTGCTGGACAAGCTGGAGCACTGGGCAGCGGCGCAAAGACCGGAGGAGGCAGGCGTACCCGGCACCGGCAGCACCGGCTATAGTATGGAGGACAGAGAGCTTGGCATGCCCCTGACTCCCAGCCGGGAGGCGGCCTTCACGGTCACTGCTTCCCGTCCCTACTACTTGCGGGGGGAAAGCATGGCGTATTATGACGGCCGCCGCTGGATCAGGAGCGGAGCCGCGTATTCAGCGCTGAATCTGCCCCGGCTGTCCGGGGCGCTGCCCGCTCTGGCAGATGCTGCATCAGCCGGGGGCCAGACGTTTATTCAGCGGATTCAGCTGGCCTCGCCTTCCGCTGGAGGTATGCCGCTGTTCAGTGCAGGCGCTATAACAGACGTACAGAACATCCGGCTTGCGGACGGAAGCCAGCTGGGTTACGTACTGGCCAGCCCGGACAGGCTCAGCTTCCGCCTGCCGGAAGTCTACAGCTCCGCAGGGGTTACGGAATATACCGTCAAGTCTGTTCTGCCGCCAAGCGATCCGGTAGCGCTGCGGAAGCTGAAGGGGAGTGATCCCGAAGGGGTACGCAGCCAGTATTTGCAGCTCCCCGCTGCTCTGCCGTCCAGAGTGCGTGCCCTGGCCGGCGATCTTACCGCAGCTGCGGCGAGCCGTTACGATGCCGCCGTAGCCGTAGCAGGTTATCTTCAGGAAGGCTATACCTATTCGCTGAAGACCCGCTTGCCGCCGCCCGGTGCCGATTTCACCGATGATTTCCTGTTCGGGACCCGTCAGGGCTATTGTGTGCATTTTGCCACTGCGATGACGGTCCTGCTGCGCAGCAGCGGCATTCCGGCGCGGTACGTCCAGGGCTACGGCCCGGGAACCGCCGTGCCCGGTTCTGTGCCGCAGCGCTACAGCGTGACCGGCGGCGATGCCCACGCCTGGGTCGAGGTCTATTTCCCCGGCGCGGGCTGGGTCCCCTTCGACCCCACGCCCTCCGCCGCTGCCGCCGCTGCCCTCGGCGCGGCGGCTACGGACCCGGCGGCTGCCGTCGCGCCGCCGGACCCCCGCCGCTCCGCTGCGCTGCACGCGGACGCGCTCACCGCCGCCCTGCCGCAGGCGGGCGGCCCGGACACTGCGCCGCTCGCGCTGGCGGCGCTGGTGCTGGCTGCCGCCATCCGCTGGCGGCGCAGCCTGGCCCTGCTGCCGGCGGTGCGCCGCGCCGGCAGGCTTGGCCGTGAGCGGCAGCTGCGCGCCGCCGCTGCGGCCTGGCACGGGCTGGCGGCGCGCTATGGGCCGCCGCTGCCCGGGGTTACCGCCAGGGAGTACGCAGACTCCCTGGCTATCGAGGACGGGCGGCTGCGCGCCGCCGTCCGGGGGTTTGTACGCCAGTGGGAGACCCTGGCGTATGGCGGCGCCGGAGGCGGCGTGCCTTTAGCGGCCGCACGCTCCGCGGGAGACGCCGTGCCTTTGCCGGCGTCGGGCTCTGCTGGCGGTGCTGCGCCCTTGGCGGCGTCGGGCTCCGCTGGAGACGCCATGCCTTTGTCGCACTCTGCGCGGATGTTGCCCGCCTTGCCCTCGTCAAGCCCCAAGCCCCCCAGCGCTGCCGATACCATGGACGCAGAGGCTTTTATGGCCCGGTGCCTGATGATCACCTTCCATCTAACCTGATTAAGAATCGGCGTCCGTTCATTTGCAGCGGACGTCTTTGTGACGGCTAAGCTTGCCGCTCCAAATGTAATCGAAAAACCGACCACATTTAGCACTGCGTAGGCACGAGGGCCAAATGTAATCGAAAAACCGACCACATTTAGCGCTGCGTGGGCACGAGGACCAAATGTAATCGAAAAACCGACTACATTCGGCGCTGCGTGGGCACGAGGGCCAAATGTAATCGAAAAACCGACCACATTTAAATCCACGCTCCCCATGCCAGACACTATCCACCGCCAGCCACGGCTACAATTCTTCTCTTTATCCCTATAACTTGGTGTCGGCTCCCGGCAGCGGTGAATCGGCAGACATTTGCTCATCTGCAGGTATTCCATACAGTCATAGCCACGAGCCTGTTTCCACTACCTTTGCACTGTGCAGGTATTCCCTCCACCCCTACCACAGCTATCCCAAAACCTTGAAACAGAGGGACCCCATTTCCTTGACGCTGAGAATTAACCATGAGTATAATGAATCCAATAATCAAGGGAGGCAAGTAATGAACAAGCCAAATGAAATAATCGTTGTTCTGGATTTCGGGGGACAGTATAACCAGCTTATCGCGCGCAGAATTCGTGACCTGGGGGTATACAGCGAGCTTCTGCCGTACAATACACCGATGGAGAAGATTAAGGCCTTATCACCCAAAGGGATTGTATTCTCAGGCGGGCCAAGCAGTGTCTATGCGGAGAATGCACCACATGTAGACCCGGCGATTTACGAGCTCGGGCTGCCGATCTTCGGAATCTGCTATGGGATGCAACTGATGGCACAGCAGCAGGGAGGCAAGGTGGAACGCTCCGCCAAGCGCGAGTATGGCAAAGCAGATGTGGAATTCGCACCCAGCTCCGTGCTGGCAGCGGGCCTTGATAGCAAACAGACCGTCTGGATGAGCCACGGCGACCATGTAGTGGAGCTTCCGGAGGGCTTTAAGCTGGATGCCGGTACAGAGAGCGCGCCGATTGCAGCCATGAGTAATGATGAACGCAAATTCTTCGCCGTTCAGTTCCATCCTGAGGTACGCCACTCCGTGAAGGGGAATGAGATGATCTCGAACTTCCTGTACGAGGTCTGCGGCTGCGAGGGCAAATGGACGATGGAGTCGTTCATCGAGGATGCCGTTAAGGATATCCGTGACAAGGTCGGCGACCGGAAAGTGCTCTGCGCACTCAGCGGCGGCGTGGATTCCTCTGTTGTGGCGATGCTGATTCACCGTGCGATCGGCGATCAGCTGACCTGTATGTTCATCGACCACGGCCTTCTGCGTAAAGGTGAAGCGGAGAGCGTCATGGAGACTTTTGTCGGCAAGTTCGATATCCATGTGGTCAAAATCGACGCCCGTGACCGCTTCCTCGGCAAGCTGGCCGGTGTCTCCGATCCCGAACAAAAACGTAAAATCATCGGCAACGAGTTCATCTATTGCTTCGACGAAGAATCGGCCAAGCTGGGTGACTTCGCGTTCCTGGCTCAAGGTACACTGTATACCGATATCGTAGAGAGCGGAACAGCAACGGCGCAGACGATCAAGTCGCACCACAATGTGGGCGGGCTGCCGGAAGATATGAAATTCAGTCTGATTGAGCCGCTGAACACCCTCTTCAAGGATGAAGTCCGTAAGCTGGGCGAAGAGCTGGGCATGCCGCATGCGATCGTGTGGCGTCAGCCTTTCCCGGGTCCGGGTCTGGCGATTCGTGTACTGGGTGAAGTGACTGAAGAGAAGCTGACCATCGTCCGTGATTCCGACTATATCCTACGTGAAGAGATTGCCAAGGCGGGTCTCGACCGTGAGATCTGGCAGTATTTCACTGCACTCCCTAACATGAAGAGTGTTGGCGTAATGGGTGACGAGCGCACCTATTCTTACACCGTAGGCATTCGTGCGGTAACCTCCATCGACGGCATGACCGCTGACTGGGCACGTATCCCATGGGATGTGCTGGAGAAAATTTCGGTCCGCATCGTCAACGAAGTAGATAACGTGAACCGCATCGTGTACGATATTACTTCTAAGCCGCCTGCCACGATTGAGTGGGAATAAAATAATAAGAGCTGAGCATCCGGTAGCTACCGGACACTCAGCTCTTTTATTTTGTTAATCAACAATTGTATGTTGTATCCGGCTTCAAAATCAGGAAGTGAATCCAAGCCATTGTGAATATCTCCCGCCAGAGTATGGTATATGGACTCGAAATAGCTTTGCAGAGAGGCTGCCCCGGTGTCCCTGCCAATGATTTCAAAGGAATAGCCGCTGCTTGACTTGATGAGCTGAAGATCTGGGTGGAGGCATTCTTCCAGCACTAAGTTTCCAAATTGAGGATGACCCATGGAGGCATCCTGTGTTAACCGCAGGGAACCGGCTTCTCCGCGAATCAATAGCGTAAATCCGGGCAGAGCGCCCCCGTGTATTGAAACGTTGCTGCTGATGCTGTTGTTTATTAGCCCGATCACTTCCCAGCTACTGGGTGCGCCTTGCCTAATATTCTGGTGAGTCTCGATATTGCGAATCTGCCCGAAGCTGCTTTGAGCAACGGCCGCAAGTGGAGTGAATTCCCCTAATAGCGTGGTCATAAGGTCTAACGAATGGCCGCCGTTGATGTCCAGCAGCGTTGCCCCGCTTTCCGGATTGAACTGATATTCTGTCCGGTTTGTTGCTGTGTTTCCTTTTCCCTGCGTGGTGACTTGCATATGCGCAGATAGAATTCTTCCTAATCTCCCCTGATTAATTATGCTTTTAGCCTGCTTCAGCACGCTGGACTGTCTGGCCTGTAGTCCAATGATATTATGAACCTTGGCATTTTGCGCTAACATCGTGAGTTCTTGTGACTGACGGATATGGTTGGTTAACGGCCATTCTGAATATACATGCTTGTGATGCTTAATCGCTTCTTTAAGTATTTCATAGTGCCATGGAGCCTTGACACTCACAACTACGAGATCAATCTCCGGGTTCTGGACAAGCTCCTGATAATGATCATAGGCATACTTGATATCAAGGACTTCTTTAGCCTGCTTCGCTGAGGCCGGATTTGAAGTGCTGACTGCCATTAAATCATATTGCTCATTGTTCTTCAGCACAGGAATATGTGATTTGATCGCCCAGCTTTCAGGATTAACGGACCCGCCCACAATGCCGACTTTAATTTTTTTTGAATGGTTCATTGTATTTCGCTCCTTGTCTTCTATGGTGAACCTAAGTATAATCTGGCTCAAGTATCATTTGAAATGCATGAATCGCATGGGGATATTACTTTTTTTGATACCCGAAGGAGAAGGCTATGCATATCGAGAACATGAGAGCTTTTATGAAAGTTGCAGAATTGCGAAGTATGACTGCTGCGGCGAACGAACTCAATCATCTGCAATCGAATATTACGAATAAGATTAAGAATATCGAGAAGCACTTTGAGGCTAAGCTATTCTACCGGCATTCTTATGGGGTAGAGCTAACCCCGGATGGGGAAAGGCTATATGCACAATTCAAAAAAATAATCCTGCTATGGGAAGAAACAGAAGAGCTCCTCGCCCATAAGGAAGAGCATATTTTGATTGGAATTATGCAGTCTTCCTTTCCGCTGCACCTTAATAATATTGCTAAAGAATTTCATCAGGCATTCCCGAACAAAAGGTTGTCCTTAATGAGCGGAAGCACAGATGAATTAATATCCAAGATCCTCAAGGGAGAATTGAATATTGCTTACATTACCGAGCTTGAGAATGCAATTTATAACCAGAGTAAATCCATGCTGGCGGAAATGCTGACAAGAGACCGATTGGTGTTTACGGGGAATACGAAGGGTAAGTCTCTCTACAGATTATTAAGTGAAGAGCCTATTTATGTGTTCAGTAAACAGTGCTCCTCGTATCAAGCACTTATGTCACTGATGGCTGATTTCGATGTGCATAACGCATCCATTTCAGAGGTGAATATTGTCGAAACACTGTTGGAGATTTGCAGCAACGGATTCGGTATAGGAATCATTCCTGAAAGTCTGGCGCTCAAATACCATTATCTGAACTATCAAGCTTTGCCGGATGGATATTCTGCACTCCGCAGAACCCTGATTTATCATCCTGAACATACACTATCCAGTGCAGAGAAGTGGTTTATTGAGAAAAGCAAGTCGCTCCTCCAGCAGTAGCTTTCGCTGCCCCTGTATCATAGAAAAAGGGCATAGGTCTACACCATGTCGTGTATCCTATGCCCTGGATCTTAGCTTATTGTAGGGTCAAACTCTTCAATTCATACACCTTCTCCAGCGTATCCAGACACTCTTTCTTCTTATCATCATCCTCCGCATGAAGATATCCCTCCACCAGCCGGTATCCGAAGACGAGCAGAATGAATTCGTAGACGCAGTGGCCGGCAAGCGGGGCAATCTCTCCCGCATATTCCGCGAAGCCCCTGTAATAAGCAGGGACACACCGCTGATAGTATTCAATCATATGATCAAGATCCACCTCATCTGCAATCAGGCTGGCGATGTCCTCGCCGAGGTAGCCCCAGCCGCTGGTATCCCAGTCGATCAGCGCGATGGTCCCGCCAGAATAGATGATGTTGGTTACCCAGAAGTCCCGGTGGCATAACACCAGAGGCAGGCTTTCAATCCGGGCAAAAATATCGTCCGAATGCTCATCGATGTCGATGAGCATTTGCCGCACATGCTGCGGGAATTCGCATTCCTCAGAACGGATATAGTCGTAGACAACCGGCCAAGACCGGTAGTGCAGATAAGTATTCTTCATAAGGTCTGCATGGCTCAGGTTGGTCAGACTTTGCGGCACCTCAGGCTGCTCCGCGTACAACTTCCCTTGATACCGTCCCAACTCCAATGCGGCCTGTTCATACATGTCACCGGTCAGCTCCAGGCCGGAGATGCCGTTGATATATTCCAGCCATAGCTGGTACTCATTCTCTTCATCATTCATCTTCGCGTGATAACACACCGGCCAGCGGAAGGTATCATTGAAGGTCGCTCCCAGCTCAGAAGCGTAGAGATCATATTCCCGCCGCCATGAGTCCGGGTCATTGTAACGTTCCCATTTCTTTTGAATTTTCAGCACGATGCGGAACGGCAGGCTCTCCCCGGCAGCACTTGCAGCGGTTCCGGTGACCAATTGCACATCCCCCATAGTTCCGCCGTGTAACTGTAGCGTTTCGTAATCTGCAGAGGTAATCGTTGTATTAAAAAGCTGAGATAGAGCAATATATAAAGCATCTTGTTTTATCTTCATTTGTATCGTCCTCCGTTTTTCTTCATTTGCTTGCGCTGCATCGCAGCTGACTGATTACGGGCATCCTTGCCCCTGAGATAGCTGGTTCTGTCCTGAACAAATTGGTTCTCCTGCTGCTGGGCCTTATAATGCTCCCAGCGTTCACGCGGCAAGGAACCGTCCGCAAGGGCGGCGAGCACCGCGCAGCCCGGCTCGGACTCATGGCGGCAGTCATGGAACCGGCACCCTGCGAACCATTCCTCCACATCGCTGAAGCCTGCAGAGATGCCTTCGTCAGCATCGAATAATCCAAGCTCACGCATCCCGGGGGTATCGATTACCATTGCTCCCGAGGGGAGCATGAACAACTGACGGTGGGTCGTCGTATGCCGTCCCCGGCTGTCTTCCTCCCGGATGGCACTGACCTTCATAACATCCCGTTCCATCAGGGCGTTAAGCAGCGATGATTTGCCGACTCCGGACATGCCAAGGAAGACGACAGTTGAACCTGGCTCAAGGTAGACATCGAGCTCATTCAGCCCGAGACCGTTATGACTGCACACTGCGTGCACGGGAACATCCGGCATGCTCTGCCGGACTTCTGCCAGCGGGAGGCTGTAGTCTTCTGTGAGATCCGCCTTCGTCAGAATGACGACCGGCTGCCCGCCGCTCTGCCTGGCCTGGGTCAGATAACGCATCATGCGGGTGACATTGAAATCCTTGTTCAGGGAAGACAAAATAAATACATAGTCGAAATTGGCGGCTACGACCTGTTCCAGAACGGTTCTGGTATATTCTGCGGCATGGCCGGAATAATTCGCACGCGAGAACTTGGAGCGGCGGGGGAGAAGCGCTGTAATGAGCGATTCCCCGCTTTCGTTGGGACGCAGCAGGACGAAGTCGCCGACGCACGGGAAGTCCCCGCGCGATTCCGCACTGTGATAGAACGTGCCTTTGAGTACAGCGGTCAGCTCGCCCCGCTCTGTGATTACCGTGAAGCGCTCCCGCCGGAGCTCTGTAATTCTGCCAGGCAATAATCCGGATGGGATTTCCTCTATTTCTGTGTATCCATAGGTTTTTAGATCCATCATGGTTTTGGGTTAGCTCCTTATCTGTTGTTTGGTGGACGCAAAAATGCCGCGGAACAGCAGCCTCAATAAGAAGCTGCTGTTCTACGGCATCAAGATGCAAAGAAGATACGACCTTCATCGTATCCCGCAAACAGCAATATTCACGAAAGGTTACTTGGGATGGCATACCAAATAATCCAGGCGTTCGCCTGATTTTTAAGATGTATGCCTGCTATGCAGTTTTAAACGGAAACCACCATATAAGTAGTAGCCAATCGAAACATCCCCTTTCGGATAAGGAACTTGATTAGAAATTTAATGCTTATCGCTAAGCACATTCAGATTAACATAGATTTGGTATGCAAATCCATGTAGAGTTTGATTATAGTTAATTTAGTGCGGAACTATCCGCATTTATGCTGCAATGTTTGGCGGATTCTCCCTGAACCAAGCAGTATTTGTCATAGAAATGTTCAATTTACGAACATTTGTGTAAACCTGACGGCCAATGTTCGTATTTACCATTGACAAGAGCTGTCATCTCCCCCTAAAATGATAAAGCGCTACAGCAAATATATTCGTATAATTCCGGGGATCGGCCCGGAAGTCTCTACGAGGTCACCGTAATGACCTGGCTACGATTAAGAAGAGCAGCTTGTTCTGGGATTTCCGGCGATTGTCCGGAATTCCCGGCAGCCATCTCTTTTTCGGGCCGGTGTCTTCCCAGATGCCGGCTTTTGTGTTGCTGTATTGGCACAACATACAACCTTAGGGGGAGAACGATTTGAACCGCTTTTTCAAATTGAAAGAGAACGGCACCACAGTACGTACAGAGATCATGGCCGGTATAACCACGTTTATGGCAATGGCTTATATTCTGTCGGTTAATCCAAGCACTCTGACTGCCTTCGGCCGCATTGATATGGGCTGGTATTCCGTATTCCTTGCGACTGCGCTGGCAGCCGGTATTTTCACCATTGCCATGGGGGTATTCATTAACTTCCCGGTCGCTCTGGCACCTGGTATGGGCCTTAACGCATATTTCGCTTCCGTCGTCTTATCCTCCGCCACCACTGAACATGAGTTCACCTGGCAGATGGGTCTTACCGCCGTATTTATCTCCGGGATTATCTTCATCCTCCTGACCGTTACCCGGGTCCGGCAAATCCTGCTCACTGCCATTCCTGACAGCCTGAAGCATGCGATCACTGTCGGGATCGGGATGTTTATCACCATTATCGGCCTGAAGAACAGCGGACTGATGACCATCGGCGTTGAAGCCGGTAAAGACATCTCCGCCAATACATTTACAGATGTACTCTCCTTTGAAACGGTTATTCATATGGGCAGCCTGGAGAACACCAATGTTCAGCTCGTGATTATCGGCCTGCTGCTGATCTCCATCTTAATGGTACTGCGCGTTCGTGGCGCCATCCTGTTCGGAATTCTCGGGACTACCGTGGCTGCAATCCTAATGGGGGCTGTGGATTTCAGTTCATTGAGCAATCCGCAGACACCATGGATTCCTGACTTCACCCAGCTGAACTTCTGGGAATTCGACTGGGAAGGCATTATGCACACCGGTATCGTATCGGCGATTGCCACTTTTACCTTCGTAGAACTGTTTGATACCTTCGGTACGCTGGTAGGTACTGCTGAACGTGCCGGAATTATGAAGAACCCTGAAGAGGGCAAGAAGCGTGTCGGCAATGCCATGTTCGTAGATGCGGTAGCTGTTGCGGGCGGTGCGATGCTGGGTACTTCCACCACTACCGCTTATGTAGAAAGTGCAGCCGGTGTAGCTGAAGGCGGACGTACGGGTCTGACTGCAGTAACTACAGGGATCTGCTTCCTGCTTGCCTTGTTCCTGGCTCCGGTAGTCGCTCTGATCCCTGGTCCGGCCACAGCGGCAGCGCTGATTATTGTCGGTGTACTCATGGCTCAATCGATACGTGAGATCGACTTCCAGGACATGGTGCTGGCGATTCCGGCCTTCCTGACCTTCGTGATCATGCCGTTTACGTATAACATTGCTAACGGGATCTCGTTCGGGATTGTTACTTACGTGATTCTGGCTTGTGTAGCGAATATCGCCGGGAAGAAGAAATATGATATCCACTGGATGATGTGGGTGCTGGCGATTCTGATCATCCTGCGTTATGTTCTGATCGGCAGCCAAGGCTAATAAGCTCCACGGATTCTGACTTACATTCTGCGGTCTCTTCATTATATGAAGGGGCCGTTTTCTTTTTATTCTTTTAAGGGGGGAGCCGCGCGGGACAAGCTGGGTTTTACCCTTTTCATCAACCAATATTTAGATTATATTGTTGAAGAGGTGATAAATGGTGTCCGGTGTATTCAATCGAGTGTACAAGTTCTTCCGTAGCCAGCCCTGGCCGGTGCTGCTGTTCCTGCTTGGGGCAATAGTCCGTATTCTATACATAACTTCTATTCCACCGGGACTGAACCAGGACGAAGCCTCTATCGGCTATGATGCCTACGCCATTCTGCACTACGGGATGGACCGGAATGGTGTTCATCTGCCAATTCACCTGATCGCCTGGGGGAGCGGACAGAATGCGCTATATGCCTACTTGTCCATGCCGTTCATTCTGTTGTTCGGTCTAACGCCATTGTCTGTAAGGGCGCTTAGCCTGATCATGGGACTACTGGGCATGCTGTTTTTCTATCTCATTATGAAAAGACTATCGGCCTCGTCTGGAGCCGGGACCGCTGCCATGTTCTTTATCGCCATTAACCCGTGGCATATTATGATGTCCAGGTGGGCATTGGAATCGAATCTGTTTCCTACAATGATTTTGATATCCGTATACTTTCTGCTGCGCGCCTTTGCGAATCCAAGGTGGCTGTACGCCTTTACCGGCATGCTGGCCCTCTCGCTGTATGCTTATGGAACAGCCTACTTCTTCGTCCCGCTATTTGCGCTCGGTACGGCAATTCTTCTATTATATAGCAAGGTCCTGAGACCTCGTGCCCTGGTCTGGAATTTCGTATGGTTTGCGGTACTGGCGCTGCCTATATTACTATTTATTATCATTAACCGTTACGCTATGCAGGATATAGCTACTCCGCTGTTCACAATTCCGAAGCTCACGACCCCGCGCGTGGAGGAGATTTCATCCGTATTCGGCGGCAGGCTGTGGCAGGCGGCTGCGGATAACCTCACTGCGTTCAGCAAGCTGATGTGGAGCGGAAGTGACGGCTTGGCCTGGAACTCCATCTCTCCTTACGGGTATGCGTACCCGCTGGCGCTGCCTTTTGCACTGCTCGGCCTGATCGTTCTCCTGCATTCCTGGTGGGCAAGCCGGCGGGAGAGGGAGAGCGCTGGTAGGGGAGCCGTGCTGCTATGGTTCCTGGTGGCGGTGCTAATGGCGCTGATTACAACTGTGAATATTAACCGGATTAATATTATTTTTTATCCGTTCATTATGCTGGTAAGCACCGGATTCGTCTGGCTGGCAGGCAGAGTCAAAGGGATAGCCATCCTGGCCGCGGCCGGGTTCGCCATGATGTTTATTTTATTCTCCAATACGTATTTCCGCGAGTTCCCTGAACGCATCGGTCCAGTCTTCTATGAATCCTTAGGGGAGGCTGTACAGTATGCTTCGGAACACAGCTCCGGTGAAGTCTATCTTACGAACCAGGTGAATATGCCTTATATTTATGTGCTGTTCTATGAACAGATCAGCCCGCATGATTTCCTGAAGTCCGTTCAGTATGCCAATCCGGGAGAGGCCTTTCAGCGCGTCTCTTCCTTTGGAAGATACAGGTTTGATGATCTGAACAGGGTGCCTGCGAATGCCGCATATATTTATGCGAATACTGCTGCGCCGCCTGCGGCAAGCGCCGGGTCCAGAGTGAAGCGTTTTGCCAACTACAGCGTAATGCTCACCAGTGAACAGAATGGCGGGCCTCAAGATACACCCAAGACTGCTGCATTTGAATTTGTGAATGGCGGATTTGAAGAAGGGACGGCAGGCTGGTCCTTCTCTGCGGGAACGGGAGTTGCTGTCAACAACCCCTTCGCCGGGAGTAAGCTGGCATATCTCGATCCCGGAACGGAGAACATCGTTTCGCAGGCTTTCACTGCACCAGCCGGTGAGTACAGACTGACCGTCATGTCCAGTAGCGGCGGCAGCGGCGGGAAGATCGGCATCCGGGCAGCCGGTAAGCTGCTTGCAGAGACAGAGCTGCCTGCGGCGGAAGCCTATCAACAGGTCACACTTCCTGCGGTCACTCTGGAGCAGGGGATACAGGCAGAAGTATACATAACCGGCGGTAATGGCTGGATTAACATTGACGAGGTGAGGGTAGAACGATGACCAAGAAGGTACGTGCAGCGGCAACCGTTATACTAATGCTCTTATTATTTATTCTTCCTGTAACAAGCATTTATGCCGAAGGGAATTTGTTGCAGAACCCGGGCTTTGAAGAAGGCGAAGAGGGGGCACCGGCAGGCTGGACCAAGGACATGTGGATTGCCGGAGATGCGGCGGGCTCCATATCCGTTCAGTCGGAAGAGGTTCATTCCGGCAGCAAAGCGGCGGTTATTGAGAATCTGGAGCCCAATCACCTGAAGTGGGTGCAGACCGTTACCGTCTTGCCGGATAGCTATTACAGAATCTCTGGATACGTCAAAATAGCCAGCACCGCAGGCGGGGGAATCGGGGCCAATATTTTCCCGGTAGGCATTGGGGGCGGTTATCCCGCTACCAGCGATACCGGCGGTGAATGGCAGCGTCTGGAGTTCATCGGCCAGACCGGCAAGGAGCAGACCGAGATCGGAATCGGCGCTGCGCTGGGCGGCTATGCCAATCTGATTCAGGGTAAGGCCTATTTCGATGATCTGTCCGTAGAGAAGCTGGATACAGTACCGGAGGGATCGAATATCATCTCGCTGGACAGCGGAGCCCAGGCTCCGCCGGCAGATGCGGACGGCGGAAGCAAGCCGGAGGAAGTACCGCATAAAGTATCGCCGGCCAAGCTGCTGCTGCTTTCGGGAGTATTCTGCCTGTTCTTTGCTTTTCTGTACACAAGAGCCTTCCGCAGTGAGCGTTTGCTGAGACAGGAGGATGTAATCTACACCCGCTGGCTGTACGTTTTGTTTGGAGCGGCATTCATCCTGCGGATCTGGATCGGCCTTACGGCACAGGGCTATAAGAATGATATGAACACCTTCATGGCCTGGGGCCAGCGTCTGACCGACCTTGGACCGGGCAAATTCTATGAGGAAGGTTATTTCGCCGATTACCCGCCGGGGTACTTATATGTGCTATACCTGCTTAGCCTGCTGCGCGGATTATTTAACTTTGCGGGCGGCTCAGGTGCCGAGACGGTTCTCTTCAAGCTGCCCGCGATGCTCTCGGATCTGGTGCTTGGCTGGATTATCTATAAGAGCGCGCGAACCAGGCTCGGCTCCGGGCTGGCTATGGGGCTGATGATGCTGTTCCTGTTCAATCCGGCTGTGCTGATGGATTCGGCAGCCTGGGGGCAGGCGGATTCCTTTTTCCTCATCTTTCTGCTGCTCAGTATGATCGGGGTTGTCGATAAGCGCTTCGTACGTGCAGCGATCTTCTTTGCCGTCGCTACATTAATCAAGCCGCAGGCGCTGATTTTCACACCTGTGCTGCTGCTTGCCTTCTACCATCACCGGGCCTGGAAGCAGCTTGCGCTGGGCGCCCTGTACGGACTGGGGATTTTCCTTGTCCTCGCAGCCCCGTTCTTCTGGAACAACGGCGGTTTTGCAGGCTTGATTAACCTCTACAAAAGCACACTGTCCTCCTATCCGTATTCCACAGTGAATGCATTCAATCTGTATGCCTTGACTGACCCGATGTGGTCGGCGCTGGATGTGACCTGGCTCGGCATACCGTATCGTATATGGGGCTTTATTTTCATCCTGGTGGCAGTAGCACTTGCTGCTTATTATTCCTTCAATACCAAGGACCGCAAGGATCTCTCCAAGTCCTACTTCATCGCTATGGTGCTGATCACGATTGTCTTCGTATTCGGTACCAAAATGCATGAGCGTTACTTGTATCCGGTACTGATTCTGTCCTTATTCGCCTTCATGGAGAGCCGGGACCGGCGGTTCCTGACCCTGTTCCTCGGGTTCTCCCTGACCCAGTACATCAATGTTGGTTATACACTGGCGTATCTGAATACCGGCGGAAATCCGCCGGCTGACGGCATTGTTCTGGTTACAGCTATTACCACTATCATACTTGCGATATATCTGCTCTATATTGGATACGATGTATATATCCGCCGAACTGCGAAGCTTTTGCCTGAGCCGGTTACCCCCAAGGAGGCGTACGCAGCAGATCTGCTGCTTGCAGAAGGCATCAAGCCGCTTGCCCCTGCTGAGCGCCGTTCTCCGCTGAAGCTGAAGCGCAGAGACTGGATCTGGATGCTCGGTATCACCGTACTATACGGGGCGCTTGCCCTCTATCATCTGGGAGATAACAAGGCACCTGAGACTCTGTGGGAGCCAGCAGCCAGCGGCGAGAGCTTCTATGTGGATCTGGGGCAGGCCCATCAACTGGAGCGGGTTAATGTGTTCGGCGGTGTCGGAACAGGGAAGTTTCAGCTGGAATTCAGCCAGACCCCTGATAATTGGAGCAGCCCGCTTGAGGTAAGCGAGGATGTGGGCAATGTCTTCATCTGGAAAAGCCAGCCGCTTAACGTATCTGCAAGATATGTCAAGCTCTCGGTTACGTCTCCAGGCTTCACTCTCAATGAGATGGCCTTCTATGAGCAGGGGGCACCGGAGGTTCCTCTGACGATAGCAAGCGTGACACCCGATTCGGGAGCAGAAGCTAAAAGAGGAACGCCGGCCAATCTGTTTGACGAGCAGTCCGTCATACCGGGGAACTCTAATTTCATGAACAGTACGTATTTTGATGAGATCTATCATGCCCGTACGGCTTATGAGCATTATCATAATATTGTTCCTTATGAGAACACGCATCCGCCGCTTGGCAAGCTGCTGATCGGGGTAGGGATGGAGCTGTTCGGCGTCAATCCGTTCGGGTGGCGGATCATTGGCACCTTGTTCGGGATTGCGATGCTGCCGCTGATCTATATCATGGCGATTCGGTTGTTCCGTAAGACTACCTATGCTGCACTGGCAGCGGGATTATTCGCTCTGGACTTCATGCATTTCACCCAGACGCGGATATCGACCATCGATGTGTACGGTGTATTCTTCATTATGCTGATGTTCTATTTCATGCAGCGGTATTTCACGATGAATTTCTACCGGGTGCCGCTGCGGACCACACTGGCTCCGCTGTTCTGGTCCGGCCTGTTCTTCGGCATCGGGGTTGCTTCGAAGTGGATCGTGATCTACGGAGGCGCAGGACTTGCTATTATGCTTGCGCTGGTACTCATTGAACGCTATAGAGAATACAAGGCTGCCGGACGCCTGCTGGCTGAAGGCAAGCTGAGCGGTCAGGAGCTCAAAGCCGCCTGCCGGACTGCAGATCAGTCCTTCTGGAAGAACACGATCATCACGCTGGCCAGCTGCATCGGATTCTTCGTCATCATTCCGGGAATCATATACAGCCTGTCCTTCATTCCTTCACTATCTGCGTCGGCAGAGGGCTTCACCGTTAAGGGGTTGATTGATGCCCAGAAGAATATGTACAACTATCACAGTCAGCTTGTAGCTACACATCCGTTCGCCTCCTCCTGGTGGGAGTGGCCGTTCATGAAGCGTCCGGTATGGTTCTTCAGCGGCGGCGAAGGCTTGCCTGCAGGCAAGGCGAGCAGCATAGTAACGATGGGCAATCCGCTGATCTGGTGGACAGGAATCTTCACGATGCTGGCTGCTGTATGGTTCACCCTGAAGCGCCGGGACAAGAGCCTGTATATGATTTGGATCGGCTTCTTCTCACAATATGTTCCATGGATGCTTGTGCCGCGTGAGACCTTCCTGTACCATTACTTTGCGATGGTGCCGTTTATGATTCTATCCATTGTGTACATCCTGAAGCTGCTTGACGGCAGGTTCCAGGGTGCCAAATATCTGCGGTACGCCTATGTTGCGGCCGCCGCCATCCTATTTGTAATGTTCTATCCGGTATTGTCCGGCATGCAGGTGAACAGCAGTTATATCATTCATGTACTTCGCTGGTTCCCTTCCTGGGTATTCTAGGAGGGGAGCTGTAAGAGCCGCATAGTTGCTCAAAGCTGATGTTGATGAAGCGCATCAAGGAAGCTGTGGCTTACAATAAATTGAGGAGGAACCCTTGTGAAGGCCAGATATAGTGTAATTGTGCCCATGTATAATGAGGAGGAAGTCATTCAGATAACCTACGAACGGCTCAAAAAAGTAATGGATGAGTGCGGGGATTCCTATGAGCTCGTGTTCGTCAATGACGGCAGCCGGGACCGTACGGCTGAGATTATGCGCGAAATCAGTAATAGGGATGAGCATGTCAAGCTGATTGACTTCTCCCGTAACTTCGGCCATCAGGTGGCGATTACGGCGGGTATGGATTATGCTGAAGGCCAGGCTGTTGTGGTGATTGACGCAGATCTCCAGGACCCGCCGGAGGTCATCCTGCAGATGATCGCCAAGTGGAAGGAAGGCTACGAGGTAGTCTATGCCAAGCGGCTGAAGCGCCACGGAGAGACCTTCTTTAAGAAGGTGACAGCCAAAATCTTTTACCGTCTGCTCAGCAGCATGACCAGTGTGGAGATTCCCACAGATACCGGGGACTTCCGGCTCATCGACCGTAAGGTCTGCGATGTGCTGCGCGGTCTGAAGGAGAAGAACCGTTATGTACGGGGGCTGGTAAGCTGGGTCGGCTTCCGGCAGACCATGGTGGAATATGTGCGGGAGGAACGCTTCGCAGGGGAGACGAAATATCCGCTCAAAAAAATGATCCGCTTTGCGCTCGACGGAATCACCTCCTTCTCGCACAAGCCGCTCAAAATCGCCTCTTATGTCGGCTTCTTCCTGTCCTTCTCCAGCTTCATCTACCTGTTCCTGGTCTTATTCCAGAAAGTCTTCACCTCTTGGACTGTGCCGGGCTGGGCATCCATTGTCGGGGTGAACCTGCTGTTTAACGGCATTGTGCTGATGCTGCTGGGCGTGATCGGGGAATACATCGGACGGATCTATGATGAATCTAAGGATAGACCGCTTTATATCGTACGCGAGACCCGAGGCTACCCGGAGGCAGAGGCCGAAGACACGCGGAAGGCAAGCGATTATGCAAGATAAGGCTTGGCGCGCAGGCATGATCCAGTTTCTGAAATTCAATGCGGTGGGCCTGCTTAACACGTTCATTGATTTTGCAGTATTTACCCTGCTGCATTCCCTGGGCATGCTTAACACCCCTGCACAGATTATTTCCTACAGTGCCGGGACGGCCAACAGCTTTTTCTGGAATAAGAAGGTGACCTTCAAGGGAAGGGACAGAGGCGGGGATGGCCGCTTTGACCGGATGCAGCTAGTAAGATTTATTGTGCTGAATCTGCTGGTGCTGGGCATTTCGGTGCTGCTGATTCATCTGCTGACTGATCGGCTGGGAGTCCAGGTGCTGATGGCCAAGGTGCTGGTTACCTTTGTTACAGTAATCATTAATTTCTTTGGAAGCCGGAAGTGGGTATTCTAGAGGTACAGTATGTCTTCCCCGTCCCCTGCGGGGGCAGCACTTATTCTATATTGCGGAGGCGATTGTCATGCGGAAGTTATCCTATTTGATTATACTTGCCGGGGTCCTGATTATGCTCTACCCCAAAGGAAGCGAATGGTACGAGGACCGTCAGCAGCAGAAGCTGCTGGAAGAGGCTGAACAGGCCTATAGTGAAATCGTTCCTTCGGCTACGGCTCCTGCCAGCCAGGATCTGAGCAAGCCTTATGCGGAAGTCACCCAGCTGCTGGCGGAAGAGTCTGGTGCGGAAGAGCCGGTGCCCACTACAGCGCCCGAGATTGAAGTGGGAGGCAAGATCACCGCTATTATTGAAATCGATAAAATCGATCTGAAGCTGCCTGTACTGGAGGGCGCCACCAAGACCAATATGAAGCATGCGGCGGCGCATATGAAGGAGACAGCTCCGATTGGCGCGGTAGGCAATGCAGCGATTGCGGCACATCGGTCAAGAACGGCAGGGCGGCTGTTCAACAGACTGGATGAGGTCGGTAAAGGGGATGCCATTACTGTTATTACAAGCGGACAGGAATACAAATATGTTGTATATGATGTATCTATTGTAGAGCCTACCGATATTTCAGTTCTGAAGGGTAAGGATGATGATAAGATTCTGACCCTCATTACCTGTGATCCGCTTGTCAACCCTACCCACAGACTCATTATTCATGCAAAGTTGACCTGATTGTCATAGGACAATGCTGAGAAAGGTCAAAAAACATAAAATTTTAGTCTATTTTTGCGGGAATCTAGTGATTTGGGTCTTGCTAATAGATTGAGATATGGTAAGCTATAACTATGAAAGCTAATACACGATAACGGCAAACCTATCGAAAGGTAGGGACGCAAAGCTACAGGGCCTTCCCGTCATGGATGGCAGCCAGTTACCGAATGAAGAGGCTTTTTTTGTTTGTTTTCATTCTGAATCTGTCATTATGTGGCAGTAGATTGGACAGATAAAGCTTATACGATAACGGCAAACCTATCGAAAGGTAGGGACGCAAAGCTAAAGGGCCTTCCCGTAAGAATGGCAGCCAGCTACCGAAAGGGGTTTTATCCATGAAGAAGTTTTATTTAATGCTGATTACACTTTTTGTGATCGTCACTTCCGTGCAGACAGGCACTGCTCAAGCAGCAAATGCAGATTCAAGCTGGTTAAATGTTGGACAACTTGATCAAGGGGTTATCGGGGTATCGTACGATGTTCCTAAAGACAAGAAGATGAAGCTCATGATTACCAAGGACAATAACAGCTATACTTACAACTTATACACTTCCAAACCGACCGAGACGTTCCCGCTGCAACAAGGTAATGGCTCTTACAAGGTCTCCGTTCTTGAGAATACTACCGGCAACAAATACAAAGTACTATCTTCCGAGACTGTATCTCTTTCAATGAGCAATGTGAATGCCGTATATTTGAGCTCTGTACAGAATGTAAAGTGGAGTTCTTCCGATAAATCCGTTCAAAAGGCAGCACAGCTTACAAAGGGTCTGACCACAGATGCAGACAAAGTTAAGGCTATCTACAATTACATCGTAGCTAACGTGAAATATGACTACTCTCTGGCCAACAGCGTAAGCACAGATTATATTCCGAACAACGACAATACACTGGCTACCAACAAAGGTATCTGCTACGATTACGCTTCCTTGTTCGCTACTATGCTCCGCAGTGAAGGGATTCCAACCAAGTTGGTTATGGGGAATACAAGCTATGTAACTTCATACCATGCCTGGAACGAAGTGTTCCTGAACGGCAAATGGGTGACGATTGATACTACAGTGGATGCAGGTCTGGGTAAGAAAACAGCATCAACAGAACTGATCAAATCAGCAAGCAAATATACTGCAGCGAAATTCTACTAAGAATAGCTGTAACTATAGCATTATCTGAGAATAACCCGCTTAGTCATTAAGCGGGTTATTTTTATTTATATAAAGGTTGCTTTTTAATAGAAGGATAGGTTATTATAAATAAGCGTTGTTGGAGCGGCAAAGGAAATGAGAGATTACTTAAATAAGTGATTTCAAAAATAAAGCTTGCATTGCTCAGATGAACGTGATATATTATAAGAGTTGCTGGTGACGACAACATCGACACTAACAACGAGCTTGATCTTTGAAAACTGAACAACGAGTGAGTATCGGAGATCACTTCGGTGAGATCCAAAAATGAGAATGTAAATTCTCGTCAGATGTTTCAAAATGAGCAATCGCTCTTTCTAAATACCAATTTGGAGAGTTTGATCCTGGCTCAGGACGAACGCTGGCGGCATGCCTAATACATGCAAGTCGAGCGGAGTTTGAGAGGAAGCTTGCTTCCTTTCAGACTTAGCGGCGGACGGGTGAGTAACACGTAGGCAACCTGCCCTCAAGCCTGGGATAACTACCGGAAACGGTAGCTAATACCGGATAATTTCTTTTTTCTCCTGAGAGAAGAATGAAAGGCGGAGCAATCTGCTGCTTGGGGATGGGCCTGCGGCGCATTAGCTAGTTGGTGGGGTAACGGCCCACCAAGGCGACGATGCGTAGCCGACCTGAGAGGGTGAACGGCCACACTGGGACTGAGACACGGCCCAGACTCCTACGGGAGGCAGCAGTAGGGAATCTTCCGCAATGGGCGCAAGCCTGACGGAGCAATGCCGCGTGAGTGATGAAGGTTTTCGGATCGTAAAGCTCTGTTGCCAGGGAAGAACGTCCGGTAGAGTAACTGCTGCCGGAGTGACGGTACCTGAGAAGAAAGCCCCGGCTAACTACGTGCCAGCAGCCGCGGTAATACGTAGGGGGCAAGCGTTGTCCGGAATTATTGGGCGTAAAGCGCGCGCAGGCGGTTATTTAAGTCTGGTGTTTAAACCTTGGGCTCAACCTGAGGTCGCACTGGAAACTGGGTGACTTGAGTACAGAAGAGGAAAGTGGAATTCCACGTGTAGCGGTGAAATGCGTAGATATGTGGAGGAACACCAGTGGCGAAGGCGACTTTCTGGGCTGTAACTGACGCTGAGGCGCGAAAGCGTGGGGAGCAAACAGGATTAGATACCCTGGTAGTCCACGCCGTAAACGATGAGTGCTAGGTGTTAGGGGTTTCGATACCCTTGGTGCCGAAGTTAACACAGTAAGCACTCCGCCTGGGGAGTACGGTCGCAAGACTGAAACTCAAAGGAATTGACGGGGACCCGCACAAGCAGTGGAGTATGTGGTTTAATTCGAAGCAACGCGAAGAACCTTACCAGGTCTTGACATCCAACTAACGAAGCAGAGATGCATCAGGTGCCCTTCGGGGAAAGTTGAGACAGGTGGTGCATGGTTGTCGTCAGCTCGTGTCGTGAGATGTTGGGTTAAGTCCCGCAACGAGCGCAACCCTTGACTTTAGTTGCCAGCAGGTTGAGCTGGGCACTCTAGAGTGACTGCCGGTGACAAACCGGAGGAAGGTGGGGATGACGTCAAATCATCATGCCCCTTATGACCTGGGCTACACACGTACTACAATGGCCGGTACAACGGGAAGCGAAGCCGCGAGGTGGAGCCAATCCCAGCAAAGCCGGTCTCAGTTCGGATTGCAGGCTGCAACTCGCCTGCATGAAGTCGGAATTGCTAGTAATCGCGGATCAGCATGCCGCGGTGAATACGTTCCCGGGTCTTGTACACACCGCCCGTCACACCACGAGAGTTTACAACACCCGAAGTCGGTGGGGTAACCCGCAAGGGAGCCAGCCGCCGAAGGTGGGGTAGATGATTGGGGTGAAGTCGTAACAAGGTAGCCGTATCGGAAGGTGCGGCTGGATCACCTCCTTTCTATGGAGAATGGTCTTCTGCAATGAAGACATTCAAATCTTAAATCTAGCCGGTCGGCTAGTTGCTCACTCGTTGGTCAGTTTTGAGAGTTTAAGCTCTCATCTTTACTGGCTGTAACTTCTATCGACACAGTCGTGTTCGACCAGAACTTACAGCAACTTGATCCTTGAAAACTGGATACCGAAACGAATTTGCGTTTTAGAACATCTTTTAGCTGAAACTTGTGTAAGCAAGTGGAAATAGTTATTAGTTGCTACCGTGATTTTCCTTAGGGAAAACGCATTGGTTAAGCTACTAAGAGCACACGGAGGATGCCTAGGCGCCAGGAGCCGACGAAGGACGTGGCGAACAACGAAACTGCCTCGGGGAGCTGTAAGCAAGCTTTGATCCGGGGGTGTCCGAATGGGGAAACCCAGCTGTGGTAATTCGCAGTTACTCATTTCTGAATACATAGGAAATGCAGAGGCAGACCAGGGGAACTGAAACATCTAAGTACCCTGAGGAAGAGAAAACAATAGTGATTCCGTCAGTAGCGGCGAGCGAACGCGGAACAGCCTAAACCAAGGGGCTTGCCTCTTGGGGTTGTGGGACGTCTCACATGGAGTTACAAAGGAATTCAGTAGGTGAAGAGGTCTGGAAAGGCCCGCGATAGAGGTAAAAGCCCTGTAGCCTAAACTGTGTTCCCTCCGAGACGGATCCCGAGTAGTGCGGGGCACGTGAAACCCCGTATGAATCCAGCAGGACCATCTGCTAAGGCTAAATACTACCTGGCGACCGATAGTGAAACAGTACCGTGAGGGAAAGGTGAAAAGCACCCCGGAAGGGGAGTGAAATAGAACCTGAAACCGTGTGCTTACAAAAAGTCAGAGCCCTCTTTATGGGTGATGGCGTGCCTTTTGTAGAATGAACCGGCGAGTTACGTTTAACATGCAAGGTTAAGGTGAGAAGCCGGAGCCGCAGCGAAAGCGAGTCTGAATAGGGCGATTTAGTATGTGGACGTAGACCCGAAACCGTGTGATCTACCCCTGTCCAGGGTGAAGGTGCGGTAACACGCACTGGAGGCCCGAACCCACGCATGTTGAAAAATGCGGGGATGAGGTGGGGGTAGCGGAGAAATTCCAATCGAACTCGGAGATAGCTGGTTCTCCCCGAAATAGCTTTAGGGCTAGCCTCGGTGAATGGAGTGGTGGAGGTAGAGCACTGATTGGGTGCGGGGCCCGCAAGGGTTACCAAGCTCAGTCAAACTCCGAATGCCATTTACTTCTTGCCGGGAGTCAGACAGTGAGTGCTAAGATCCATTGTCAAAAGGGAAACAGCCCAGACCATCAGCTAAGGTCCCCAAGTGTGTGTTAAGTGGGAAAGGATGTGGAGTTGCACAGACAACCAGGATGTTGGCTTAGAAGCAGCCACCATTGAAAGAGTGCGTAATAGCTCACTGGTCGAGTGACTCTGCGCCGAAAATGTAACGGGGCTAAACACACCACCGAAGCTATGGCTAGGATCGACTTCACTGCGCCTTTGAGGCGTGTTTATCCAGATTGACATTGATGCCGTGAACCATCCGAAGGGATCAATGGCTAAATGCTTTCAGGGGATAAACATGAACTTCGAAGCTGGAGTGAAGTCGATCCTGGGGTAGGGGAGCGTTGTATATACGTTGAAGGTGTACCGTAAGGAGCGCTGGAGAGTATACAAGTGAGAATGCCGGTATGAGTAACGAAAAGATCAGTGAGAATCTGATCCGCCGAAAGCCCAAGGTTTCCTGAGGAAGGCTCGTCCGCTCAGGGTAAGTCGGGACCTAAGGCGAGGCCGACAGGCGTAGTCGAAGGACAACAGTTTGAAATTACTGTACCACCGTAATCCGCTATGAGCGATGGGGTGACGCAGGAGGGTAGTGACGCGGACTGATGGATGTCCGTCTAAGCAGTGAGGCTGGTGTGCAGGCAAATCCGCACATCGTTAAGGCTGGGCTGTGATGGGGAGCGAAAATTATAGTAGCGAAGGTCATGATCTCACACTGCCAAGAAAAGCCTCTAGTCAGGAGAAGGTGCCCGTACCGCAAACCGACACAGGTAGGCGAGAAGAGAATTCTAAGGCGCGCGGAAGAACTCTCGTTAAGGAACTCGGCAAAATGACCCCGTAACTTCGGGAGAAGGGGTGCCTCGGTAGGGTGAATAGCCCGAGGGGGCCGCAGTGAAAAGGCCCAAGCGACTGTTTAGCAAAAACACAGGTCTGTGCGAAGCCGTAAGGCGAAGTATACGGGCTGACGCCTGCCCGGTGCTGGAAGGTTAAGGGGAGCGGTTAGGGGTTAAACCCGAAGCTGTGAACCGAAGCCCCAGTAAACGGCGGCCGTAACTATAACGGTCCTAAGGTAGCGAAATTCCTTGTCAGGTAAATTCTGACCCGCACGAATGGCGTAACGACTTGGGCGCTGTCTCAACGAGAGATCCGGTGAAATTTTAATACCTGTGAAGATGCAGGTTACCCGCGACAAGACGGAAAGACCCCATGGAGCTTTACTGCAGCTTGATATTGAATTTGGGTACGATCTGTACAGGATAGGTGGGAGCCGTGGAGGCAGGAGCGCAAGCTTCTGCGGAGGCGCCGTTGGGATACCACCCTGATCGTATCTAGGTTCTAACCTAGTGCCCTCATCGGGTACGGGGACCGTGTCAGGCGGGCAGTTTGACTGGGGCGGTCGCCTCCTAAAGAGTAACGGAGGCGTTCAAAGGTTCCCTCAGAATGGTTGGAAATCATTCGCAGAGTGCAAAGGCATAAGGGAGCTTGACTGCGAGACCTACAAGTCGAGCAGGGACGAAAGTCGGACTTAGTGATCCGGTGGTACCGCATGGAAGGGCCATCGCTCAACGGATAAAAGCTACCCTGGGGATAACAGGCTTATCTCCCCCAAGAGTCCACATCGACGGGGAGGTTTGGCACCTCGATGTCGGCTCATCGCATCCTGGGGCTGAAGTAGGTCCCAAGGGTTGGGCTGTTCGCCCATTAAAGCGGTACGCGAGCTGGGTTCAGAACGTCGTGAGACAGTTCGGTCCCTATCTGTCGTGGGCGCAGGAAATTTGAGAGGAGCTGTCCTTAGTACGAGAGGACCGGGATGGACGTACCGCTGGTGCATCAGTTGTTCCGCCAGGAGCATGGCTGAGTAGCTACGTACGGACGGGATAAGCGCTGAAAGCATCTAAGCGTGAAGCCCCCCTCAAGATGAGATTTCCCAGTATGTAAGACCCCTTGAAGACGACGAGGTAGATAGGTTGGAGGTGGAAGTGCAGCAATGCATGGAGCTGACCAATACTAATCGGTCGAGGGCTTATCCAAAAAAAAATAATTCGCAGATTCGTTTCGGATTCAGTTTTCAGGAATCAATTTCCTGAAGCATTTACGCTGTAAATGCCCGTTTGGTGGCGATAGCGGAGGGGTTCCACACGTACCCATCCCGAACACGACCGTTAAGCCCTCCAGCGCCGATGGTACTTGGACCGAAGGGTCCTGGGAGAGTAGGACGTTGCCAAGCACACAAGACCACTGTTGAGAAATCAATAGTGGTCTTTTTGTATTTTCGGGGAAGCTTTGTGGACAGGTTGTGAGTAGATTCCAGGTCTTCTTACAAGTGGCGCATAGTTATACACATGTGGATAGATTTAGTTTTTTTGATACTTCTCCCCAAATGATGTGGATATCCGGTACAATAATGTGGATAGGTACCGGAAATTGGGGATAGACAGGTGAAGGAGCCGAAAGTTATGGACAAGCGTAGCAGCTTTTTGTGGACAGAGCAGTTCAGGGTTCAGGCAAGTGACACGGATTACCGGTCAAGGGGCAAGCTCTCCTTCCTGCTGGATATTATGCAGCGTGCTGCGGATTCGGCTGTAAGCAGCCTGGGGCTAAGTATGGAGAGTATGCTCAAGGCGGGCATGGGCTGGATGGTCATCACCCTGGATCTGAATCTGCAGCGTCTGCCATCCCCGGGTGAGCTTCTTGAGGTACATACCTGGAGTAAAGGAAACAAAGGACCGCTCTGGCAGCGGGATTACCGGATCTATGACGCCCAAGGTGTAGAGCTTGCTTCGGCGCGCTCGATCTGGGCCCTTGTGGATATCGGGAAGCGGAAGATTTTGCGTCCGTCAGCCTTGCCTATTGTTGTTGAGCCGTATTTAGAAGATTCCGTAGGGAGTCTGCCGGATAAAGTAATCCTTCCACCCGAACTTCTCTTGCAGGAGACTTACCGTTATCAGGTAAGATATAGCGGGCTGGATAACAACAAACATCTTAACAACGCGCGATATGCAGATTTATGTTGTGATGCCCTGGCGCTGGAGGAGTGGGAGGAGTTAGAGCTTACGGGGCTTCATATCACCTATGCCCAGGAAGCCAAATATGCTGAGGAGATTAGTGTTATGCGATCTTCTCTAACTGAAGAAGGTATATATGTGCGCGGGCAAGGCGGGGAGCGGATCTTTTTTGAAGCTTGCCTGAAGCTTGGAAGAAAGGTTGATGTCTGAGAGAGACTTACATAGCGTTAAATCTAGACAGTTGCTCGAATTTCAGGGGAACTGTCTTTTGTCATATTTGCTATTTCCTTATATGTCACAAATACACAATTGGCATTCGTTATACAGGTGTAAAAGGAAAGTGGAGGTGATTCCTTTGGAGCAAGGCAACCCCGGGGGCCCAATGAATCCAAATAAGATTGAAGAAGCCATTCATCAGGTACACGCAGGAGACAGGCAAGCGTTCTCAACAATAATTAAGGAGTATGAAAGAAAGATTTACACGTATTGCTACTATCTCCTAAGGAGCCGTGAAGAAGCGGAGGATGCTGTGCAGGATATATTCGTTAAGGTGTATCAGCAGCTTGGGCGTTATGAACGGCGGGTTTCTTTTTCGGCCTGGCTATATAAGGTGGCTTATCATCATTGCCTGGACCAGCTTCGCAGGCGTAAGCGCCGCAGCCGGTTACTGTCCCTTTATAAGCTGCAACTGATGACGAATCAACAAGCGTTGCCGGAGGAGTCGCCGGTAGACCGGATTTTTGAAAATCTCACTTCGGAAGAGCGGGGGCTATTAATCCTTCGTGTCATTGAACAATACAGCTTCGAAGAGATCTCAATGATTACTGGAAGCAGTTCGGCGGCGCTGCGCAAAAAATATGAACGGCTCCGTAAAAAACTGATTCAGCAAAAAGCGGATGAAAAGGGAGGGTGTGCTCATGGAGAAGTGGCAGAATCAAACTGAGAAGCAAATGCTGGAACGTATTCGCAGCAGCGTCGGAAGAGTAGAGCTTCCTGTAGATAGCTATAATGAGCAGATTATGAACCGGATCGAACATTTGGAGACCAGAGGAGGAAGCAAATTGCTTAAGAAGACGTTGGCAGCCGCAAGCATAGCCGCCCTGATAGGATTAGGTACGATAACTGCAGGATTCATCTCCCCGGCCTGGGCCGATACCTTGAGTCAGCTCCCCGTGTTCAGCAGTATATTCAAGCATACGGAGAACCCGGGACTGAAATTAGCGGCGGAACAGGGCCTGACTACTTCACCTAATATGAGCGTTACCAAGGATGGAGTGACTTTAAGTGTTACGGAGGTATTTTATGACGGAATCCAGTTGGCCATCGGCTTCGAAAGAACCGGAGTAGCAGATGAGCGGGTGCTTGCGGAGATTACTGATTTTAAAACCCATGAATTCGATCAATCAACTAAAGGACTGCTGGGTCTGCCAGAGGTTACTCTGGCGACAGGAGAGCCTATCGGCTTCGGTTCTTCTATCACAGGTGACGTAAAAGGACAACCGAACACCCTCTTATTGGAGCTTAGAGAACTGCACAATGCTTCGGCTCTCGGAGACGAATTCAAGGTGAATATCCGCGTACCGGTTGCCCAGATCGCCGAGCCGTTTGAGTTCGAGGTAACAGCGAAGAAGCTTGCGGAGGGAATCATCAACCTTACCCCGGGCCAGGGAGCGAGCAAAGACTCCTTCCATTATAAAGTAAAGAGTCTGGACATCACGCCTGCTGCGATGAGGCTGGTCGTCACCAGCGAAGGAGAGGTGCCTGCATCGCCGGAGCAGACAGGGGAATATGGTCCAACGGCGGTATTCTATGAGCTTGTGGATGATGTCGGTAATGTGGCTACTTCTGGCCAGGGATATGCCATGATGAAGGCTGTTCAGCATCCTATTGTGGATAGCCTGTACAATATCTTCCCGCAAACCCCTAAGACGATTACGGTCAGACCGTATACCATGACTTTGGATAATGATCTGAAGCTCTTGTTGGATGACAATGGGAAACCGGTGAGAACTTATCATAAGGATCTTGAGAGCACTATAGTGATTCCATGAACCCGCGAACCGTGAAAACGGGAATGGGTAAGATAGGCTGAGCTTGTCCGCGTCTGCTGTGCAGATGCGGGCTTTTTGCTTATTAGAGTATCGTTAATGGAATGTAGACTTCACTTACCGAGTTCGGATGGTGGGGTCCCAGATGCTCCTTTCGGCTGGGGGATGATTCTAGTCTAGCTGAAGTGAAGGGAATTCGGCCTGATGATAATTGCGGACTTGTATGTCATGGTATAATAGGTTGTTGAAGACAGGGAGGGGTTTGGACGATGAAGGTATTAGTATTGGCAGAGAAGCCGTCGGTGGCCCGTGAGATTGCGCGGGTGCTGGGCTGTGGGAATAAACAGAAGAGTTATATGGAAGGTCCGAAATATGTGGTGACCTGGGCACTGGGGCATTTGGTTGGCCTTGCAGAGCCTGAGGACTATAACAATAAATATGCAACCTGGGCGCTGGAGGATCTGCCGATTCTTCCAGAGAAGGCCAAGCTGAAGGTGCTGCGCGAGACCAGCCAGCAATATAAGGCTGTGCAGCATTTAATGAAGCGGCAGGATATTGAGGAGCTGATCGTAGCAACGGATGCGGCGCGTGAGGGTGAACTGCTGGCCCGCTGGATTATGAATATGGCAGGCTGGAAAAAGCCGTTCCGGCGGCTGTGGATCTCTTCGCAGACGGATAAGGCCATTAAGGAGGGCTTCGCTTCGCTGCGGCCTGGACGGGATTTCGACCGGCTGTATGAATCTGCCCGCTGCCGTGCTGAGGCGGATTGGATGATCGGGCTGAATGTGACGCGGGCCTTAACCTGCAAGTTCGGCGCGCCGCTCTCTGCGGGGCGTGTGCAGACCCCTACCCTGGGAATGATTATGGACCGGGAGAATGAGATTATCGGCTTCCGTTCCCAGGAATATGACCTGCTGACTGGGGATTTCGGGAATTTCCAGGCGGGGTGGCGTGCTCAGGGCGGGGATGGCCGGATTTTTGACAGGGAGAAGACGGGGGGCCTCAAGGAGAAGCTCACGGGCCGCAGCGGACGGATCACAAAGGTGCAAAAAAGCGAGAAAAGCGAGCCGCATCCGCTGGCTTACGATCTGACTGAGCTGCAGCGGGATGCCAACCGTAAATACGGCTTCTCAGCGAAACAGACCTCAAGTGTGCTCCAAAAGCTGTATGAACAGCATAAGCTGGTCACCTATCCGCGTACAGACAGCCGTTATCTGACCGCTGATATGACGGGCACGCTAAAAGAAAGGCTCGACAGCGTGGCTGTCGGGCCGTATGCAGCCCTCGCCAGACCGCTGCTGCGGAAGCCGCTGCCGATTACGAAGCGGATTGTCGATGACAGCAAGGTCAGCGATCACCACGCGATTATTCCGACAGAGCAGACGGTGCTGCTCAATCTGCTGAGTGCGGAAGAGCGGAAGCTCTACGATCTGATCGTAAGGCGGTTCATCAGCCTGTTCTATTCTCCGGCCCGTTATGATGCCGTAGCTGTGACGGTAACCGTAGATGGTGAAAGCTTCTATGTGAAGGGAACTACCATCAAGGATGCAGGCTGGCGTGAGGTATACGGCGGAGATATGAGCTCGGATGACGACGAGGAGGATGCGGGGGATGAACCCGCAGCAGGCAGTGTGAAGCTGCCGGAGCTGCGGGAAGGTGACCCTGTGAAGCTTGCGCGCTGCATCATCAAGCCGGGACGGACACAGCCGCCGAAGCGTTATAATGAAGCCACGCTGCTGACGCAGATGGAGAAGCATGGGCTGGGGACACCGGCCACCCGTGCGGATATTATTGAGAAGCTGGTCAGCTCGGATACGATTGAACGGCAGGGCAATCTGCTGCATCCGACCGGCAAGGGCAAGCAGTTGATTGAGCTGGTCTCGGGACAGCTGCGTACACCGGAGCTGACGGCACGCTGGGAAGCGGAGCTGGAGAGAATTGCGCGCGGGCAGGGGCGCCCGGAGCCTTTTTTACAGGGTATCCGGAGTATGGCCCAGGAGCTGGTGTCTGGGGTGAAGAACAGCGGAGCGGAATACAAGCCGCATAATGTCTCTAACAGCCATTGTCCGGAGTGTGGAACAAGGATGTTAGAAAAGAAGACCAAACGCGGCAAGCTGCTGGTCTGTCCGAAGGAGGACTGCGGCTACACCCGGGCGGGCGAGAAGCAGCTGTCGAACCGCCGTTGCCCGCAGTGCCATAAGAAGATGGAGATGAAGGAAGGCAAGGCCGGGAAGTATGTGCAGTGCCTCGGCTGCGGAATTACAGAGACGATGGATAAGGACCACAAGCATATCAACAAACGCGAGCAGCAGAAGCTGGTGCAGCAGTACAGCAAGACGGAAAGTGCCGGCAACAATCTTGGGGACCTGCTGAAGGCTGCGATGGAAGCGAAACAGAAGGGCAAGTAGCCGCAGGAAGCCAAAGTAAGGCTGTCCAAGGGACGGCAGATATGCTTTACTGTAGAAGATTGATACGGGGTCAGGCGTTAGGGCTCCGGTAAATAGAGTGGGGCAGGTGGAGAAGTGGCGGCGGCTGAAGGTTTAGCGGGTGTGACGAAAGCGGCAGAGGCTCCGGGTACGAAGGGGAGCAGCCGGTTGTATTTTCTGGTGATCGTCTTTATGTTCTGGTTCTCTTCTTATATCTATGTTCCGGTGCTCTCGCCGTATGTGGAGCATCTGGGAGCTTCTTATGTCATGGTAGGAGCGGTGCTGGGGATCTACGGCCTGATGCAGATTCTGTTCCGGCTGCCGATAGGGATGGGTTCAGATGTGCTTAACCGGCGGAGGCCGTTCATTTATCTGGGGCTGATCGCAAGCGGAGCGAGCTGTCTGCTGTTCCTGGCAGGGGCACATCCGGGCTGGGCGCTGGCGGCGCGGGCGGTCTCCGGGATAGCGGCATCGGCGTGGGTAGTATATTCGGTGATGTTCGCGGGGTATTTTCCGAAAGAAGAGGCGGGCAGGGCTATGGGTATGCTCCAGTTCACCACGGTGATTGCCCAGTTAACCAGCATGATGATCAGCGGCTATATCGTAGACCACTTCGGCTGGAATACCCCGTTCATCATCGGTGGGATTGTGGCGGTGGCCGCGATGCTGCTGGTCGTCCGTCTTCCGGAGCAACAGCTGGAGAAGCGCACGGCGATTAAGCTCAAGGATCTGGCCGGTGTCGTGAAGGAGCCGCTGCTGGTAAAAGTATCACTGTTATCGGTGCTGGCCCATTGTGTGCTGTTCATTACAATGTTCGGCTACACGCCGAACCAGGCGCTCTATATTGGCGCAAGCAAGGGAAGTCTCGGCTGGCTGACGCTGGCTTTTATGCTGCCTCATGCGGTAGCGACCCTCTATGGTGCGCGGCTGTTCGGCCGGTGGCTGGGGGACCGGGGGACGCTGATGCTCGGTTTTGCCGGAAGTGCGGTGTTCACGTTGCTGATTCCCTCAATGCCAACGCTTGCCGCCTTATGTGCCACACAGATCGGAAACGGGTTCATGCAAGGCCTGATCTTCCCGCTGCTGCTGGGTAAATCCGTCTCCGGGGTAGCTCCGTTCAAGCGGGCGACAGCGATGGGGTTCTATCAGGCGGTGTATGCGATCGGCATGTCCGGCGGTCCTTTTGTAGCGGGATGGATGAGTGCGGCGTATGGTCTGCGCGGAGGCTTCTGGCTGGGCGCTATTGCAGCGGTGCTGGCGGCGGTGCTGTCCTGGTTCTGGATCAGGGAAGCCGGAGCCGCAGGCGGGCGGAGCAAGAAAGAGCGGCAGTTGCAGGGCCGGTGATGTGAGGTTATTGGTTTTTTGCCGGAAAGGGTAATATAATAGAGAGCAGATAGGATGCTAGGAGGAGGGGCCGGAGGGATGGTCAAGGTGGTATTGCTGTGGTTCGCGCTGATCAACATTATCGGGTATGTAGTGATGTCGGAAGACAAGAACAAGGCCCGGAAAAGACGGGATCGGGTGCCGGAGAAAACATTATTTCTGCTGGCGTTCATGGGCGGTGCGCTGGGTGTGCTGATTGCCATGTACCGCAAACGCCACAAGACAAGGCATACTTCCTTCAGACTCGGAATTCCGCTGCTGCTGCTGCTGAATATGGTGCTGTATGGATATTTTTTGAGGTAAGACCTTTGCAGGCTTGGTAATGATGTAAATAATAGAAAGAGGTGGCGTATATGTTATTCTCTAAAATTCTGCTTGCCTATGACGGTTCAAAGGCTTCGAATCAGGCTCTGGAACGGGCGATTGAGCTGGCTAAGGTAACTCCGGGGTCCTCCCTGTACGTCGTACACGCATTTGAATTCCCGCGGTTCTTCATCGGGGAAGCGCTCGCGCCTCTGCCGGCATCGGTGAACAAGGATTATTATGACCTCGCGGTCCAGACTACGGATGAAGTGAAAAGCCGGCTGGAAGCCGAAGGTCTGAATGCTACGGTAGAATTGCTGCAGGGATCGCCTGCGGAAATTATTCTGAATTATGCCAAGGAGCAGGGTGCAGATGTAATCGTCATCGGCAGCCGGGGGCTGGGCGGTATCCGGGAATTCGTTCTGGGCAGCGTCAGCCATAATGTGGTGCAAAGTGCGCGCATTCCGGTGCTGGTTGTTAAATAATAGGAACTTTAGTAGAGGAACGCTGAGGCGTTCCCCTTTTTTTAATACGAAGATGGGCGGATTAGCGGGAATAAGATTTTCATTTATACCCAAAAGCGAACAATTTGCAGTCATGATATGACAATGTTCGTGTTTAAGTTGACATGATGTGTAGGGCGTTGTTAAACTGAATCTATGAAGAGCTCGTATAAAACCGGGGATAAGGCCCGGAAGTTTCTACCCGGTAACCGTAAATTGCCGGACTACGAGGAAATAGGATAACTGGAACGACAGCAGATAGCCTCCCCGCAGCCCGGGGCGGTGTTCCTGCATTCTCCTGCCTGTAGAGACGGGGAGTATGCAGCTGCCGGGCGGTTATCACCTGATTCCTTAGTAGTCCGGGTCCACCCGCAGCAGAATGCGTCTGGAGTCCGGGCTATTTTTCACGGTTCATGCGGGAATTGGCAGGAAACGGGACACACTGAAATCAGAGAAATCTCTATAACGGAAATGGAAGGCTGGGTGAACGATGTCTGTGCAAGTAGGTGTCATTATGGGCAGCAAATCGGACTATGAAACGATGGAGCATACCTGTGCGGTGTTGGAGGAGCTAGGCATAGCTTATGAGAAAAAGGTTGTCTCCGCACACCGCACACCGGATCTGATGTTCCGTTATGCCGAGGAGGCGGCGGAGCGCGGCCTGCGGGTCATTATCGCCGGAGCGGGAGGCGCGGCGCATCTGCCGGGCATGGTGGCTGCTAAGACCACGCTGCCTGTTATCGGGGTTCCCGTACAGTCGAAGGCCTTGAACGGCATGGATTCGCTGCTGTCTATTGTGCAGATGCCTGCGGGCATCCCGGTAGCGACGGTAGCGATCGGACGCGCCGGAGCTATCAATGCGGGACTGCTGGCGGCGCAGATCATCGGCGCCTTCGAGCCGGAGGTAGCGCAGCGGGTGCAGCTGCGGCGCGAGGCGACTCAGCAAGAGGTGCTGGAAAGCAGCGAGAGTCTATGAGCCTGGAGGAGCTGAAGGCCGGACGGCTGGAGGGTGGCGCGGAGCGGGCTGAGGTTGAAGGCGAAGCGGGCGGTGCTGAGGTGGAACGGGTGGTAAAGGCTGCAGGCGAAGCTGAAGGTGCCGGGGCGGAGCGGGCCATGAAGGCTGAGGGCGAAGCGGGTGGTGCTAAGGCAGAGCGGGAAGAGACCGGGGCGCAGCCGCCACGGACGCTGCTGCCCGGCGCAACGATCGGCGTGCTCGGCGGCGGGCAGCTCGGGCGCATGATGGCGTTGTCCGGCAGCGCCATGGGCTACCGCTTCGTGGCGCTGGACCCGGCAATGGATGCGCCATGCGGGCAGGTGACGCCGCAGATCACTGCGGCGTATAACGACCGGGACGCCGCGCGCGAGCTGGCGCGGCGCTCCGACGTCATCACGTACGAGTTCGAGAACGTGGACGCGGGCGTAGCCGCGCTGCTGACGGAGGAATCGTACGTGCCGCAGGGCAGCGCGCTGCTGTATACGACGCAGCACCGGCTGCGCGAGAAGGCGGCAATCGAGGCGGCCGGCGTGCCCGTTGCCCCGTACCGCAAGGTCGGCAGCCTGGCGGAGCTGGAAGCGGCGGCTGCCGAGCTGGGCCTGCCCTGTGTGCTGAAGACAGCCACAGGAGGATATGACGGCAAGGGACAAGCCGTGATCCGCAGACCGGAAGAGCTGGCCGCAGCGTTCCGGCAAGTCGCGCCGGGTGCGCAAGCAGATGTACCGGAGCTGGTGCTGGAGAAATTCATCACCTTCAAATGTGAGATTTCGGTCATCGCCGCCCGGAGTGCCTCGGGGGAGGTTAAGAGCTTCCCGCCTGCCGAGAACATTCATGTGGATAATATCCTGCATCTCTCGATTGTCCCTGCGCGGGTGCCGGAGGAGATTCAGCGGCGGGCCTGCGAGCTGGCCGAGCGGATTGTCTCCGGCATGAAGGCGGTCGGGCTGCTGGCGGTTGAGATGTTCGTGACGGAGGATGGAGAGCTGTTCGTCAATGAGCTGGCACCGCGTCCGCATAACTCCGGCCATTATACGATGGATGCCTGCGTGACCTCGCAGTTCGAGCAGCATGTGCGGGCGATCTGCAATCTGCCCCTGGGCGATACGAAGCTGCTGACTCCTGTGGTGATGGTGAATGTACTCGGCCAACATCTGGACGGAGCCGTTCAGGCAGCCTGCCGTGCGAATGAAGAGGCAACCCGGCTTGGGATATCGCCCAAGCTTCATATATATGGCAAGACCGAGAGCAAAACCGGCCGTAAAATGGGCCATATCAACCTGCTCTGCAAGGATACCGGCGACGGATTGTCCTGGGTAGAGCAAACTAACCTTTGGAGGAACTGACAAGCTATGATTGAACGTTACAGCAGACCTGAGATGCGGGCCATTTGGACCGAAGAGAATAAATTCAACGCGTGGCTGGAGGTTGAGATTTGCGCCTGTGAGGCGTGGGCCGAGCTGGGAGTGATCCCGCATGAGGATGCCGCGAAGCTACGCAAGGATGCCAAATTCGACATCGCGCGGATTGATGAGATTGAACTGGAGACGCGCCATGATGTGATTGCTTTTACCCGTGCAGTATCCGAGAGTCTTGGCGCAGAGCGCAAATGGGTGCATTACGGACTAACCTCGACAGATGTGGTCGATACGGCGCTGGGTTACCTGCTGCGTCAGGCCAACGAGATTCTGGAGCAGGATATTATCCGGTTCATTGAGATTCTAAAAGACAAAGCCATCGCCTACAAGGATACCCCAATGATGGGCCGTACCCATGGCGTACATGCAGAGCCAACAACATTCGGCCTGAAGATGGCGCTGTGGTATGAGGAAATGAAGCGGAACCTGGAGCGCTTCCGTCATGCCGCTAGCGGCGTACAATTCGGCAAAATCTCCGGGGCGGTCGGCACCTATGCCAATATCGACCCGTTCGTGGAAGAATTCGTCTGCCGCAAGCTGGGCACCAGCCCGGCACCAATCTCCACCCAGACCCTACAGCGTGACCGTCATGCAGAGTATATGGCGGCGCTGGCACTGGTTGCCACTTCCCTCGACAAGTTCGCTACCGAGATCCGCGCTTTGCAGAAGAGTGAGATTCGCGAGGTAGAGGAGGCTTTTGCCAAGGGTCAAAAGGGTTCGTCCGCCATGCCGCATAAGCGTAATCCGATCGGCTGCGAGAATATCTCCGGCCTGTCGCGCGTCATCCGCGGCCATATGATGACAGCTTACGAGAACGTGCCGCTGTGGCACGAACGGGATATCTCGCATTCCTCCGTGGAACGGATTATCCTGCCGGATGCGACCATGCTGCTCAACTATATGCTGAACCGCTTCGGCAATATCGTGAAGAACCTGACCGTATTCCCTGAGAATATGAAGCGAAACATGAACCGTACCTTCGGCGTTCCGTTCTCCGGCCGTATTCTGACGAAGCTGATCGACAAGGGCTTCAGCCGCGAGCAGGCGTACGACACTGTGCAGCCGCGTGCGATGCAGGCCTGGGAGGAGCAGACCCAGTTCCGTGACATCGTGGAAGCAACCCCGGAGATCACGGCCGTGCTTAGCGCAGAAGAGATCGAGGATGCGTTCAATCCTTCCTGGCATCTGAAGCATGTGGACACCATCTTCCGCAAGCTGGAGCTCATTTAAATTTTTAAAAAAGGTAAGTCAGTGGTGAACTGATGAGCTGGAGAAGATAGGGGCGGAGCCATGGGGGAGGTTTGTTCCCGGGAAGCGCAGCAACAGGGGATAAGATTAGCTATTAGGGTCAAAGGAGGAACGGAGAGGAATTTTGGAACTGTAGAAGCGTTAGCGTTCGCCTTTATGGTCAGATTTCTACCACAGCCTGTGGTTAAATCAGAGAAATATGACCATAACAGCGATCGGAAGTCCAAAACTTCCCGCAGTGACCCTATTAACCCGAAGGTGTAGTCAATTCCTTGATGCGAAGCGCAGGAAACAAGCCTCCCAAAGCTTTTAGCCCAAATATAAGCAAGATCATTTGTTCAAGGGAGGAAAGGTCATGACATCATCGGCCGTATCCACTGCCGTGGAACTAATAAATGCGCCGCTGCTCTACAAAGGCAAGGTTCGTGAGCTGTACGATTTGGGTGATGAGGTGCTGATCGTTGTGACAGACCGGATCTCCGCATTCGATTACGTGCTGGACCCGGCGGTGCCGGACAAAGGCAACGTGCTCAACCGGCTCAGCGCCTTCTGGTTCGGAGAGACTAAGGAGCTGATCGAGAACCATGTGGTTCATATCGATGTGGACCGGCTCGGAGACATTGTGAAGGACCGTGAAGCGCTGAAGAACCGCATCATGGTCGTCCGCAAAGCCCAGCGGATTGATATCGAATGTGTCGTGCGCGGCTGCATTACAGGCGGCGGCTGGCGGCAGTATCAGGAGACCGGCAAGGTGAACGGAATCGAGCTTCCTAAGGGACTGCACAAGAATGCAGTGCTGGCCGAACCGATTTTCACACCGGCAGCCAAGAATGATGTCGGCCATGATGAGGATATCCCTTTTCAGCAGATGCAGGAGCTGATTGGTGCAGAGCTTGCACTTGAGCTGAAGGAGAAGAGCCTGAAGCTGTTCGCTTTTGCCAGAGAATATTGTAACGATCGCGGCATCATCCTGGCCGATTGCAAGTTCGAGTTCGGGCTGCTGGACGGCAAGGTGATTCTGATCGACGAGATTTTCACACCGGATGCTTCCCGCTTCTGGGCCAAGGACAAGTACGCACTGGATATTGAGATCGACAGCATGGATAAGGAGCCGGTTCGCACCTACCTGTCAGCCTCCTCCTGGGACAAAAACAGTAAGCCGGACCCGTTGCCGCCTGAGGTGGTCGAAGAGACGTCGGCCCGGTACCTGGATATCTATCACCGCCTCACTGGAAAGTCGTTGTAGAGTTACTTTAATTGCATTCTCTACAGTTATTTTGCCGGGAATATTGAGAATATAGTTGTACATTATGCAGTTAAGCAAGCTGCCATTAAGCCTAATTCAGTTCATTAAACTCTAGGAGGAACTACAAGCGTATGTTAAAAGCGACAGTCTACGTCACCATCAAGAAAAGCGTGCTCGATCCCCAAGGTGTAGCCGTGCAAGGGGCGCTGCATTCCGTAGGTTTTCAGGAAGTTGAAAGTCTGCGTATCGGCAAATATATGGAGCTGACCCTCGATACCGATAACCGCGCAGAAGCGGAAGGACGCCTGAAGGAAATGTGCGAGAAGCTGCTGGCCAACACGGTGATCGAGGATTACCGCTACGAATTGGAGGACTAAACGTCATGAAATTTGCGGTACTTGTCTTTCCAGGCTCCAATTGTGACATTGACTGCTACAAAGCAGTAGAAGACAGCCTCGGCGAACCAGTGGATTATGTATGGCATACAGCGACAGACCTGTCGGCGTATGACTGCATTCTCGTGCCTGGCGGCTTCTCTTATGGTGACTATCTGCGCTGCGGCGCAATTTCCCGGTTCGCTCCGGTAATGGCTGAAGTGGCTAAGGCGGCAGAGCAGGGCAAGTTCGTGCTTGGTATCTGCAACGGGTTCCAGATTCTGACCGAAGCAGGTCTTCTGCCGGGCGCGCTGCGCCGCAACATGTCGATGAAGTTCCGTTGTCATGACACGGTGCTTAAGGTCGTTAATAACACAACCCCGTTTACTATTGACTATGCGAAGGATGAAGAGATCGTCATTCCGATCGCGCATGGCGAAGGCAATTATTATTGTGATGAAGAGACGCTCGCAGAGCTGCACGCGAATAATCAGATCGTTTTTACCTACAGTGACAACCCGAACGGTTCGGTGGCCGATATTGCCGGAGTCAGTAATAGGGCGGGCAATGTAGTCGGCATGATGCCTCACCCGGAGCGTGCAGCGAATAGCCTGCTGGGCTCGGAAGACGGCAAACGGATGTTCACATCCATTCTCAAGACATGGAGGGATCGTTATGACGCAGCAAGTATCCGCTAAGGAGCCGACCGCAGAGCAGATCGCGGAGCAGAAAATCTACAGTCAGTTCGGTGTATCAGACAGCGAATATGAGCTCATTACCTCCTTCATGGGACGTAAACCCAACTATACAGAAATCGGTGTGTTCAGCGTCATGTGGTCTGAGCACTGTGCATATAAGAACTCCAAGCCGCTGCTGAGCCGCTTCCCGACAAGCGGGCCTAAGGTGCTGATGGGACCGGGCGAAGGCGCGGGCATCGTGGACATCGGAGATAACCAGGCCGTTGTGTTCAAAATCGAAAGCCACAACCATCCGTCGGCGGTAGAGCCTTATCAGGGCGCGGCGACTGGGGTGGGCGGGATTATCCGCGATATTTTCTCCATGGGCGCAAGACCAGTGGCGCTGCTGAACTCCCTGCGGTTCGGGAAGCTTGAGAGTGACCGGGTAAAATATCTGTTCGAGCATGTCGTGTCCGGGATCGCAGGCTACGGCAACTGTATTGGCATCCCGACCGTCGGCGGGGAGATCATGTTCGACAACAGCTATGACGGCAATCCGCTAGTGAACGCGATGTGTGTCGGACTAATCGATCATGACAAAATCCAGCGAGGCGTCGCCAAAGGGGTAGGTAATCCGGTGTTCTATGTAGGTCCGCCTACTGGCCGTGACGGCATTCATGGTGCGACCTTCGCCTCAGTGGAGCTGAGTGAAGAATCGGAAGCCAAGAAGACAGCAGTTCAGGTCGGCGATCCGTTCATGGAGAAGCTGGTCATGGAATCTTGCCTGGAGCTAATCGACAGCGGCATTGTCCTCGGTATTCAGGATATGGGCGCAGCCGGATTGACCTGCTCCAGCGCGGAAATGGCGAGCAAGGCGGGGAATGGTCTGGAGCTGTATCTGGATCAGGTGCCGCAGCGTGAAGACGGGATGACCCCGTATGAGATGATGCTCTCGGAATCCCAGGAGCGGATGCTGTTCGTGGTGGAGCCTAAGGATGAGGCCCAGGCCCAGGAAATCTTCGATCGCTGGGGCGTCATTTGCCGCAAGGTCGGCAAGGTGACCGATGATGGCCGCCTGAAGCTGTTCCATCACGGCGAAGTGGTCGGCGATATGCCGGTCAAGGCGTTGGTGGATGAATGTCCAATCTATAACAAACCGTCTGCGGTTCCTGCTTACTACGAGGAGAATGCAGCGATTGATACACTGCGTTATGAGGAAGTGACTGATCTGGGCGGCGCGCTGCGTACAGTATTGGGCTCACCTACTGTAGCCAGCAAGGCTTGGGTATACAACCAATACGATTACATGGTCCGCACCAGTACGGCTGTTCGTCCGGGTTCCGATGCGGCTGTAGTAACTATCCACGGTACACGTAAGGGGCTGGCGATGACTACGGACTGTAATGGCCGTTACGTCTATCTCGACCCAGAAGTGGGCGGACGCATTGCTGTTAGCGAAGCTGCCCGCAACATCGTCTGCTCCGGTGCCCAGCCGCTGGCGATAACGGACAACCTGAACTTCGGCAGCCCGGAGAAGCCGGAGATCTTCTGGCAGATGGAGCGTGCGGTAGACGGTATGGCGGAAGCCTGCCGGGTGCTGGATACGCCGGTCATCGGCGGGAATGTCAGCCTGTACAACGAGAATGCTTCGGGATCTATTTACCCGACACCGGTTGTCGGTATGGTAGGTCTCATTGAAGATACCGATCATATTACAACTCAGGCCTTCAAGCAGGAAGGCGATGCGATTCTGCTGCTGGGTGTTACGAAGGCAGAGCTTGGCGGCAGTGAATTCCAATATGCTGTTCACGGCTTGACCGAAGGCCGTCCTCCAGCACTTGATCTGGCAACTGAACGCAAGCTGCTGGATGCTGTGCTCGCTGCGATCCGCAGCGGTCTGGTCCGCTCGGCGCATGACTTGTCGGAAGGCGGCCTTGCCGGAGCACTTGCTGAGAGCTGCATCAGCGGAAGCATTGGAGCGAATATTGAGCTGTCTGCCGGCGGACTTCGCCAGGATGTAGTACTGTTCAGCGAGAGTCAGTCCCGTATCCTCCTGACTTCGGCACCTGATCGTGCAGAAGAGCTGAAGGCTGCAGTTGCCGTCTACGGCGTACCTGTTGAGATCATTGGAACCGTTGGCGGGGACCGCCTGCGTGTGGCGCTGGACGGCGCGGCTGCACTGGATGAAGCCGTTACTGAACTCAAGACCATTTGGGAGGATGCTATTCCATGTCTTATGAAATAAAGACCGGGAACAAGCAGGAAGCCCCTATCCTGTGGACCGGCGACTTTTACAACGAAGGAACGGGCTCGGGAGATATTTTTGACACATTAAAAGAGGAATGCGGCGTCTTCGGGGTCTTCGGACACCCGGAAGCCGCTTCCATGTCCTACTACGGCCTGCATGCTCTGCAGCATCGCGGGGAAGAGAGCGCGGGCATCTGCGTGGCGGATGGACGCGACTTCAACTATCACCGCGGCATGGGCCTGGTGAAGGAAGTCTTCGACAAAGACAAGATCGCATCGCTGGTGGGAGACATGTCCATCGGCCATGTGCGTTACTCCACCAGCGGAGACAGCCGGCTGACCAATGCGCAGCCGCTGGTCTTCAAATACCGTGACGGCGATCTGGCGATTGCCACGAACGGCAATATCGTTAACGAACCGCTGATCCGCAAGCAGCTGGAGCAGGGCGGCTCGATCTTCCAGACGACCAGTGATACCGAGGTGCTGGCGCATCTGATTGCGCGTTCGCAGAAGGATTTTGTCGAAGCGACGAAGGATGCCTTGTCGCAGCTGGTCGGCGGCTTCGCCTTCCTCTTGATGACCAATGACAAGCTGATTGTCGCATCAGACACCCACGGACTCCGTCCGCTTGTGATGGGCCGTCTGGGCGAAGCCTATGTCTTCGCTTCCGAGTCGTGTGCGCTTGAAGTAATCGGTGCCCAACTGGTGCGTGATATTGAACCTGGTGAACTGTTGGTGCTGGACCAGAACGGCTTCCGTGAAGAACGCTTCGCCGAGCCTAAACGCAAAGCGCTGTGCGCGATGGAGTACATCTACTTCGCCCGCCCGGACAGTGATCTGAACGGCTCCAACCTGCACTCCGCGCGCAAGCGCATGGGTAGCCGCATGGCGCTCGAAGCCTTCGTGGATGCGGATATTGTCACCGGCGTGCCGGATTCCAGTATCTCCGCCGCCATCGGCTATGCCGAGCAGACGGGCATCCCGTACGAGCTGGGGCTGATCAAGAACAAGTATACCGGCCGCACGTTCATACAGCCCAGCCAGGAGCTGCGTGAGCAGGGCGTGAAGATGAAGCTCAGCGCGGTACGCCGCGTCGTGGAAGGCCAGCGCGTAGTGATGATCGACGATTCCATCGTGCGCGGCACGACCTCGCGCCGGATCGTCAACCTGCTGCGCGAAGCCGGAGCCGTAGAGGTCCACGTGCGGATTACCTCGCCGCCGTTCAAGAATCCATGCTTCTATGGCATCGATACCCCGGACCGCCGCGAGCTGATCGCTTCTTACAAGACCATCGCCGAGATGTGCGAGGAGATCAACGCCGATTCCCTGGCGTTCCTCTCCCCTGACGGACTGATCCAGTCCATCGGCGGCTATAATAGTGACGACTACAAAGGCGGCCTCTGCCTGTCCTGCTTCGACAATGATTACCCGACGCAGGTGGATTTCGGCGGGGAAGAGAAGGACGGATGCAGCTGTTAACATCTGGTGCCCATCCCCCTAAATCCCCCTTGCGAAGGGGGACCCCGGAGGGCGCTGCCCTCCGGCCACCCGAAAGTTTGGCGGCCTGAGTCTGCTCTAAACTTGCTAAGTGGGCGTGGGTGCGGGTGCCCGCTTTGTCCCTGTGTGCTGCGCACGGCCGGGACACGCTTCACGGCGCTGCACCCCCGGCGGCCTGCGGTCCGCCGGGCCCTCTGGCTCCAGAATCTGTCCTGTTTGCTGCGCAAAATCGGAGGTTCTGTCGCCCTTGGGAACGCACGGCTTCGCCCCGTGCGAGGAAGTGCCCCAGAACCAGCCCTGTTTGCTGTCGCAAAATCGGAGGTTCTGTCGCCTTAAGGAACGCACGGCTTCGCTCCGTGCGGCAAGGCCTGCAGAACCCGTCCTGTTTGCTGCGCAAATCCGGAGGTTCTGTCGCCCTAGAGACCGCACGGCTTCGCCCCGTGCGGGCCTAGCTCCCGCCCCCGTCCTGTTTGCTATCGCAAAGTCGGGGGAGCGGTTGCCTAAGGAGGCGCTGGGCTTCGCCCACAACGCCGACCCCTTGCCGCTGTGCAAGGCGCAAAATTTCGGCTTGCGGTATGGGTTTGAAAACCCGGTGGTGGGAGTCATGGAGAGGAAATTTGGAACTGTAGGAGCGATAGCGTTCGCCTTTATATTTGGATTTCTACCGCGATCAGCGGTTCAAATCAAGGAAATCCAAATATAACAGCGGCCGGAAGTCCAAATGTTCCTCGGAATGACGAATATAACCACCAACCGAACCAAATCCCTGCCGCCCCGAACACGCGCTCTAAACTAACTTAAATGAGGTGTCCAAAAGTGTCAGAAGCGTACAAGAAAGCCGGAGTAGATATTGCGGCTGGCAATGAAGCAGTAGAACGCATGAAGAAGCATGTGAAGCGCACATACCGTCCGGAAGTGATGACGGAGCTGGGCGGCTTCGGCGCCCTGTTCGGCCTGAATAAGGACAAGTACGAAGAGCCGGTTCTCGTATCGGGAACAGACGGTGTGGGCACGAAGCTGAAGATCGCGTTCGCGGCTGACCGCCACGACACGATTGGTATCGATGCGGTCGCCATGTGCGTGAATGACATCGTGGTACAGGGCGCTGAGCCGCTGTTCTTCCTAGATTATCTGGCCTGCGATAAGGTCGTGCCGGAGAAGATTGAAGCCATTGTCTCCGGGATCGCCGAAGGCTGCCATCAGGCGGGCTGCGCGCTGATCGGCGGCGAGACCGCCGAGATGCCGGGCATGTATGCGGCAGGCGAGTATGATATCGCCGGATTCACCGTCGGTGTGGCCGATAAGGCGAAGCTGGTAACCGGAGCAGACATTGCTCCAGGAGACACAGTGATCGGACTGGCTTCGAGCGGGATTCACAGCAACGGCTTCTCGCTGGTGCGCAAGCTGCTGCTGGAGGAAGACGGTTACGGCTTAGATGAGGTTGTGCCGGAGCTGGGAGCGCCGCTGGCGGATGTTCTGCTGGCCCCAACCCGGATCTACGTGAAGCCGCTGCTCGCTCTGCTCGAACAGCTTCCGGTCAAGGGTATGGCCCATATTACCGGCGGCGGGTTCATCGAGAATATTCCGCGCGTATTGCCGGAGAATGTGAATGTAGAGATTAACTATGGCTCCTGGCCGATTCAGCCGGTCTTCAGCCTGATGCAGAGCAAGGGGCAGGTAAGCAACCGCGACATGTTCACAACGTTCAATATGGGCGTGGGGCTGGTGCTGGTCGTGGCGGAAGCGGACGGAGAGCGTGCGCTGGAGCTGCTTAAGGCGAGCGGGGAAGAGGCTTACCGGATCGGCACGGTTACTGAAGGAGAGCGCATCGTTACCTTTACGGGAGCTGAAGTCTGATGGAGTGGAGCCGAATCGCTGTCTTTGCCTCCGGAACAGGCAGCAATTTCGCTGCACTGGTCCAGGCACAGCGGGAGGGCAGGCTGGGCGGAGGCAGCATAGAGCTGCTGGTCTCGGACAAGCCGGAAGCGCCTGTAGCACAGCGGGCAGAGGAGGCAGGCATTCCTGCTCTGCTGCTGCGGCCGAAGGACTTCGCGGGCCGGGAGCAGTATGAGGCCGCGATTGTAGCTGAATTGCAGCGCCGGAACATCGGACTGGTGGTGCTGGCCGGCTACATGCGGCTGATCTCCCCTGTTCTGCTCGCACCGTATGCCGGACGGATCATCAACATTCATCCTTCGCTGCTGCCGGCGTTTGCCGGGAAGGACGCGATCGGGCAGGCGCTGGAGTATGGCGTGAAGCTGACGGGCGTGACCGTGCATTTTGTCGATGGAGGCATGGATACCGGACCGGTGATCGCCCAGCGCAGCGTGGAGGTCCAGTCTGGAGATACCGCTGAATCGCTGGCTGCACGCATCCATCAGGTGGAATACGCGCTGTATCCTGAGGTAGTGAGTGCTTTTGCCGCCGGAAAAGTAGAATTGAACGGAAGAATGACGACCATTGGCGATTAAGCGAAGTTGCTGCATAGCTGCCTGTACCGGCTGTTGAACTGAGTAATTCCGACATTTCTGGCAAACCCCGGCCGATTCTGATATTTCTCGGGAAATACTTCACAAGTGGCAGTAATTGACGGAAGATCTGGCGGCTTGGCCTGAAATTGCGAAAATACAGGTTTGCTGGCATAAGCACAAAAGGATATATGCAGGACAGAAACATCAGAAACAACCAGAACACCTGATTACCTGAATTACCACCCTATTCTACAAGATTCGTGTCTGTAATCATCCAGTGTTCATCCGGCAATCATCCACAGTTACAAGGTAATTCTATTTTTAAAGGTTATAGTATTCCCAACCCAATAAGCTAAGCTACAGTAACAGGTGGATTTTCTCCAACTAATCTGGCTGATAGGTGCGGTGAGCGGAGCGTAAGTGGAAAAAGTACAGCTAATCTGACCCCAATCGAGTGATTTAGCTTATCTGGCGTTATTTAAGTGTATTTTTTCCAACTACTGCCCCGCTACGTGCTTACCTGCCGAAATTAGATGACAAAAATCCAACTAAAACCTACACCCCAATAATCTAGCGTGAATCCAGAGGAGGACTATTCAAAGTGAGTATCAAGAGAGCGCTGGTCAGCGTATCGGACAAACAGGGCATCGTGGATTTTTGCCGCGAGTTGTCTGCATTAGGCGTAGAAATTATCTCCACAGGCGGCACCAGCACACTTTTGGCGAAGGAAGGCGTTCCGGTCATTGGCATCTCTGATGTTACCGGCTTCCCTGAGATCATGGATGGACGCGTCAAAACCCTACATCCAGCTGTACACAGCGGCCTCCTGGCCGTTCGTGACAACGAAGAGCATACCCGTCAGATGAATGAGCTTGGCCTTGATTACATCGACCTCGTCGTGGTGAATCTCTATCCGTTCGCGGAGACGATTGCCAAGCCAGATGTATCTTATGAAGAGGCTATCGAGAACATCGATATCGGCGGACCGACCATGCTGCGTTCTGCGGCGAAGAACCATGCGTTTGTCAGTGTGGTGGTGGATGCGGCCGACTACGCGAATGTGCTTGAAGAAGTACGCGCCGGTGGAGATACAACCCTTGCAACCCGCAAACGTCTTGCGGCCAAAGTCTTCCGCCATACGGCGGCTTACGATGCCCTGATTGCCGATTATCTGGCGAATGTCACCGGTGAACCGCTGCCGGAGCGCTACACGGTCACTTATGAGAAAATCCAGGATCTGCGCTACGGCGAGAACCCGCATCAGAAGGCTGCGTTCTACCGCAAGCCGCTGGCGGCGCAGGATACCCTGACGGCTGCTGAGCAGCTGCACGGCAAAGAGCTGTCCTACAACAATATCAATGACGCGAACGCAGCGCTCCAGATTGTCAAAGAATTCGAAGAGCCTGCGGTTGTAGCCGTGAAGCATATGAATCCTTGCGGTGTGGGCGTGGGCACAAGCGTCTATGAAGCGTATCAAAAAGCATACAATGCGGACCCTACCTCCATTTTCGGCGGAATTGTGGCAGCCAACCGGATTATTGATGCGGATACGGCTAATCTGCTGAAGGATATTTTCCTCGAAATCATCTTGGCCCCAGGCTTCACAGACGAAGCGCTGGAGATCCTGACGAAGAAAAAGAATATCCGCCTGCTTAAGCTGGGCAACCTCAGCACCGCTGCATCCCGCAAGAGCAGCTTTGTGGTCACCTCCGTTGAAGGGGGAATGGTGGTGCAGGAGAGCGATGTACACTCTGTGAATCCTGAGGAATTGCAAGTGGTAACCGACCGCAAGCCTACCGAAGAAGAGCTGAAGCAGCTGTTGTTCGGCTGGAAGGTTGTGAAGCATGTGAAGTCCAACGCCATCGTGCTGGCGGCTGACGATATGACAGTCGGTGTAGGTGCAGGACAGATGAACCGTGTCGGTGCGGCCAAGATTGCCATTGAACAAGCAGGCGAGAAAGCGAAGGGTGCTGTGCTGGCATCAGATGCCTTCTTCCCGATGGGCGATACACTGGAAATGGCTGCGAAGGCGGGAATTACGGCAGTTATTCAGCCGGGAGGCTCGATCAAGGACGAGGAATCGATTAAGGTTGCCAATGAATACGGCATTGCCATGGTCTTCACCGGCGTACGCCATTTCAAACACTAGCACGCTGGGAGGATCAGAGCCTTATGGATATTTTAGTAGTCGGCGGCGGCGGACGTGAGCATGCAATCATCTGGAGCTTGTCCCGCAGTCCCCGTGCCGGTAAAATCTACTGCGCCCCCGGCAATGCCGGGATTGCGCAGCTTGCGGAATGTGTGCCGATCGGCGTCTTCGAGTTCGATAAGCTGACCGCTTTTGCCAAGGAGAAGAAGGTAGGACTGGTGGTTATCGGACCGGATGATCCGCTCGCTGCAGGCATTGTGGACGCCTTCGAAGCCCAGGATATCCCTGTATTCGGCCCGCGGAAGAATGCCGCAGAGATTGAGGGCAGTAAGACCTTTATGAAGGATCTGCTGCATAAATACAGTATTCCGACAGCCGCTTACGAGAAATTCAGCGATTATGAGACAGCCTTGTCTTATCTGCGGAGCCAAGAACTGCCGATTGTCATCAAGGCGGACGGCCTGGCCGCAGGCAAAGGGGTAACCGTGGCGTATTCCCGTGAGGAAGCGGAGCAGGCCCTTCAGGAGATCATGGTCGACAAGGTTTTCGGGGAAGCAGGGGCGCAGGTCGTCATTGAAGAGTTCCTTGCCGGGCAGGAAATGTCGATTCTGGCGTTCGTGGATGGCGAAACGGTGCGGCCGATGGCTGCGGCCCAGGACCATAAGCCTGTATTCGACGGCGATAAAGGACCTAATACGGGAGGCATGGGGACGTATTCCCCGCTGCCGCATATCGATGAAGCGATCATCCGTGAAGCGGTCGAGACGATTATTGAGCCGACAGCCAGAGCGATGGTGGCTGAGGGCCGTCCCTTCAGCGGAGTGCTGTTCGCAGGACTGATGATCTCGCCGGACGGCAGACCGAAGACGATTGAGTTCAATGCCCGCTTTGGGGACCCGGAGACACAGGTGGTTCTTCCCCGGCTGCGAAGCGATCTGCTGGAGATCTTCCTGGCTGTGACCGAAGGCAGACTCGCCGATATTCCGATCGAGTGGAGCATTGAGGCGGCAGTCTGCGTGGTGCTGGCCTCGGAGGGATATCCCGGGCCTTACCCGAAGGGTGTGCCGATCAGCGGGCTGGAAGACAGCGGCTCTGCGCTGGTCTTCCATGCCGGAACCGCACGCAGCGGGGATGGCGGCTGGGTGACTACCGGCGGCCGCGTGCTTGGGGTGGTAGGCCTGGGGGCAACCATTGCCGAAGCACGTACATCGGCCTATGCACGTGCGGAGAATATTACGTTTGCGGGCAAACAGAACCGCAGTGATATCGCAATGAAGGCACTGGTCTGAGAAAAAAGTCCCAAAAAAAGGACTGACAAGTTGTAGGAGAAGTGCTATAATACAACTCGTACGGGGGAAAATGTGCGGATATATACAGATAAAGGGTCTTTCCTTTCTAAGGAAAGGCCTTTTTTAAAATAGAAGAATTCATATGTTCCACGCTATAAATTATCCTTCTATTTCTCGCCGAAACGGTACCGTCCCTAAAAGGACGCCACAGCCGTTTCCACTTGCAATTCCATAACGAATGCTATAATAGTACAATAACAGCGATGTTTATGCGGATGTACAGTTACTGATTTAAGGGGGAATTAGTTTTGAGTAAGGTAGGAAGAAATGACTTATGCCCGTGTGGAAGCGGGAACAAATATAAGAAATGCTGCATGGAGAAAGACAGAGCGGCGGCCCAGTCGATGCTGCGGCTGGTTAATGCAGGGGATGCAGCGGCGCAAGCACCTGTAACCATACCCGGCGTAATCGTGCACGAGGAACAGCCGGCTACGGTAAGTGCCGCCCCTGCTGCGGGCAAGCTTACGCTGCCCAAGCTGAAGAAGATGGTGGCGAAGGAGCTGAACTGGGAGCATCCGGCCCATGAACAGCTGGCGCTGGAGCTGATCGAGCACATGAGAGACCAGTATGACCGTGAGCTGATCCTGGAAGCACTGCTGCTGTGGAACGGCTTCTCCCGCCAGACCAAGCCGGCCGTGAAGAAGACAGGCTCATTCTGTGCGGCGATCGAATACCTGCTGTCCGAGGAGTACGGCTTCATGCTGTCGCAGGCGGAGCTGGCGGACAAATACGCGATTACCACGGCCACGATCTCCCGCAAGGTTAAAGAAATATATAACTATGTCGAGGAATACGGCATGACCGGGGAAGCGGACGATCTGATGGCGCTGAACGGAGCGGAAACTCCGCAGGAGAAGGCGCAGACCCTTCTGGCCCAAGCCATGGAGGCAACCTCTGCGAAGCGCCGGGTCCAGCTCGCGGAGAAGGCGCTGGAGCTCTATCCTGACAGCCCGGAAGCCTACCTTATTCTGGCCGAGGAAACGGAGAATGAGGAAGACGCCCGTGAGCTGCTGAAGGCGGGAATCGCCGCAGGCAGACGGGAGCTGGGCGAGTCTTATTTTACGAAGCATAAAGGGTTCTTCTGGGGGCTCTATGAGACCCGCCCTTATATCCGGATCTGCCAGAGCTACGCGGAATCCTGCTGGTTCGGCGGTAAGGCGGAGGAAGCAACAGAGATGCTGGAGCATATTCTGGAGCTTAATAAGGATGATAATACGGGTGCCCGCTATCTCCTGACTGCTGTATATCTGTATAGCAACCAGCTTGAAGAAGCAGAGCGGATCATTAAGAACTACGGTGAAGAGGATGCGGCGGCGGCTTTTGCCTATGACCGGATTGTACTGGAGTTCAAGAAGAACGGCATTACCTCGCAGCTCAAAATGCTCTACCGCATAGCCCGCGGAGTGAACAAGCATGTGCCGGATTACCTGCTGGGTATGAAGCGGCTGCCGCATAATCTTCCGGATTATGTCGGTATGGGTGATCCCAATGAAGCGATTGAATATGTAATTATGCACTCGCGCTTGTGGGCGAGCCTGCCGGATCTGCTTAAGTGGATGCTGAAGCAATAGACGCTATAGATGAAATAACAAACACAGTCCTTTGGGGCTGTGTTTTTTTTGGATAAGTAAATAGGAGTGACCTCGCTGATTTCACTGGACGCAGGCCTATGCCGATGTATGCGAAAAACCGAACACAATGGGCGATGGTGCTGGTGGCGGTCGTTAGAGTTAACAACTATCCTGAGCAATACATCTACGTAATTACATCACAGGGCGATGATGGCCAAGTATTCATTGCGGACGGACGATATACAGGATCTACGATACTGCAAAGTCGATGATGAATAATGTCAGAGCGCTTTGCTGAATACAGCAGATACAAGGGAGTCTTTTTTGTGCAAATAACCTGACATGAACAAGCGGTGATATGGGTAAATAAGAGGTTTAACTCGATAATTATGAGAAAATACCTTACATGGACACACTTATTTCACAGCCTATGGGAAAACGGTACAGGGATAAAGGGTTTTTTTGCAGAAATAAGTCGAAAAGACAGAGAAGATCCGGGATAGCCCCGGGTCTTTATACATGGAAGGTGGGAGGGTCTATGGCACTGGGAAAGAGTAAGAAGGTCAGGGAGAGGGGGCTTATCGGCTCACTCCGTAATATGGGGATTCGCGGCAAGCTGTTTTTGTCAGTGATTCTGTCTGTGGTGGTTATTTTCATGACGGTGTCTGTAGTGATCTACAGCAATGCCAAGCAGCTTATCGTGGACGGGCTGAAGAGCTCGCTGACGTATGAGAAAGGGGCGATCGGGGTGCAGGTCAACGACCTGCTGCAGCCTGCTGTAGACAGTGTGGCACTGCTCAATGCCAACGCCTACCTCCGCGACTTCATTCTGAGGGTGAAGGATGCGCAGACGCTGAAGACTACGGACGGGTACACGGAGCTGATCCAGACGCTGAACCTGATCAAGAACAACAATAAGAATTTGCTCAATGTATACATAGGTCTGGATGCGGTGAACAAGGTGATTACCCAGGATGAATTCGAGCCTCCGGCAGACTACGTGCTGAAGGAGCGAAGCTGGTATTCCGCTGCGGCTGCGAACAAGCGTGTAACGATTACCAATCCTTATATTGATGCGGGGTCAGGCAAAATGGTCGTCAGTGTCAGCACACCGCTGCTTGATGATTCAGGCAAGCTGATCGGCGTGGCGAGTGCAGATATTTCGATTGAGCAGATTACAGCTGCGCTGGGCGCTTTTAATTATAAAGGCAGCGGCTATGCCGTGCTGATTGATGAGACAGGGACGTTCATCTACCATCCCAATCCGGATCATATTCTGCTGAAGAAGATGGCTGACCTGGGTGGATCGTGGAAGGCTGTCGGCGATAAAATGCTGCAGTGGGGCTCGAATGTCATCCAGACAGATATAGATGGCGAGCCCAGCTATGTATCCTATTCACCGGCTGTGGCTAACCAGTGGTCAGTCGCGCTGATCGTACCGCAAAAGCATGCGGAGCTTGAGCTGAAGCGCTTCGAGCTGATTTTCTTCCTCTCCATTATGGTTTCGATTGCGGTGCTGTCTGTCCTGCTGTATCTGGTCTCGGGCAGTATCCTGAAGCAGTTTCCGCTCCTCACGGCTGCGTTCGGGCAGGCGAAGGCGGGGGACCTGTCGGTAAGGGCAAGGGTAACCGCAGGAGGCGAGATCGGGGTGCTGGCTGAGGGCTTCAACGATATGATCGCGTCGCAGCAGCTACTGATTCAAGAGATCCTGCACAGCTCGCAGAGTATCTCGGGCGCGGTAGGGAATACAGAGCAGAACGTATTCGTGCTGGACGGCAGCATCACCGATATCTCGGGGGTTACGGAGGAGCTGTCGGCAGGCTTGCAGCAGACCGCCGCCTCGATGGAGGAGATGAATGCCAGCACGACCCAGATCGAGGCGGCGATCCACGGGATTGCCCGCAAAGCTCAGGAGGGGGCGGAAGCCGCCGGAGAAATTAACGTACGGGCGGAGCGGCTGAAGGAGAGAGCCTGGGAATCCCGCACACAGGCGGATACCGTGTACGGGCTTAGCGAAGAGAAGCTGCGCACGGCCATCGAACAGTCGGGATCAATCTCGCAGATCAGCGCGCTTACGGGCGCCATTCTAGAGATCGCTGCCCAGACCAACCTGTTATCGCTGAATGCTTCCATTGAGGCGGCAAGGGTCGGGAAAGCGGGCCGGGGGTTCGCTGTAGTGGCAGAGGAGATCCGTAAGCTGGCCGACAACTCGCGTGAGACGGTGACTGAGATCCAGGGAGTGACAGGGGCGGTAGTCCAGGCGGTGTCCAATCTGGTGGAGGCTGCGGAGAGTATGCTTGGCTTCATGGACAGCCAGGTGAAGACGGACTACGATGCCATGCAGGAGACCGGAGAGCGGTACAGTGAGGATGCCAGGTATATCGAGGAGCTGGTGACGGACTTCAGCGCCACCTCGGAAGAGCTGCTGGCTTCCATACAGAGCATGCTTACTGCAATCAGCGAGACGGGGAGTGCGACGAATGAGGGGGCAGAAGGAGCGGGAGCCATTGCTGCCGGAGCGGAGCAGATCATCGGGCGGTCCGGCAGCATCGTAGCGGAGATGGAGGAGATCAAGCTCAGCTCGGCGCAGCTGCTGAGTGCGGTGTCGAGGTTTAAGGTATAGAAGTAGTGTAGGCGGTCTTGCCGATGGATGACAGGGCCGTTTTGTGTTTGTCGGATGAATGGGGGGGAAGGGAAGGGAAGGGAAGGGAAAAATCCCATTGAATGCGCCAGAAGTGGGCTGTGTGAGCAACTTAAGGGGAAAAATCCCATTAAATGCGCCAGAAGTGGGCTGTGTGAGCAACTTAAGGGGAAAAATCCCATTAAATGCGCCAGAAGTGGGCTGTGTGAGCAACTTAAGGGGAAAAATCCCATTGAATGCGCAGTAACTAGGCTGTGCAGCCGCAGGCTTACACCGCAAGTCTACTCAACTCCAGCGTGACTCCTTCGGCTAGGTAATCTGTCTATTGTGCAGCTTGATGTAGTTAATGAGATAGAGTGGGTGTGCGGATGGAGGCGCTGACATGCATCATATAGAGTGTGATTCCACTCTCAGTGGATGTTATGGTGTGTGGAGTGGACAAGGGTTGAAAAAAAGTCCTTGGAAGAGTATGTTACAAGAAGCGAAACGATAAGAAAGAGACAGTGAGGCGGGGAAAACATGAGAGAAGGCGAAAACCGGATCGTAGGAATGGAAGATATTGTACGCGCACACCATGTGCTGCGGGAGGTTATCGTCCGTACGCCGCTCCAGCTGGATGCGGTATTGTCGGCCAAATACGGCTGTAATGTGTACTTGAAACGTGAGGATCTGCAGATTGTACGCTCCTTCAAAATCCGGGGAGCCTATAATATGATCCGCAGTCTGTCTGACGAAGACAGAGCCAAGGGCATCGTCTGCGCCAGCGCGGGAAATCATGCCCAGGGCGTGGCTTATTCCTGCAAGGCACTAGGCATCAAAGGCAAGATATTCATGCCGAGCACTACTCCTAATCAGAAGATTAAGCAGGTCCGGCGCTTCGGCGGCGAATTCGTTGAGGTGATTCTGAAGGGGGATACCTTCGATGATGCTTATGATGAAGCGCTGCAGGCTTGCATTGACTATAGCATGACCCTGATTCACCCGTTCGATGAGCCGCGTATTATTGCCGGCAACGGAACCATTGCCATGGAGGTGATGGAGAATCTGGACAAGCCAGCGGACTTCGTGTTCGTCACCATCGGCGGCGGCGGGCTGGCAGCCGGTGTAGCCACCTATATTAAGACGGTGAGTCCGGCAACCAAGGTTATTGGTGTGGAGCCCAGCGGCGCGGCTTCGATGAGTGAGGCTATGCAGAGCGGTGAGGTAATCACCCTGAAGGAGATCAACAAGTTCGTGGACGGCGCGGCGGTGAAGCGTGTCGGCGGCCTGACCTTCGATATCTGCTCGAAGCTTCTGGATGATGTGGTGAAGGTGCCGGAGGGCAAGGCGTGTACCACTATTCTGGAGCTGTATAATGAGAATGCCATTGTGGTGGAGCCTGCCGGTTCCCTCCCCATTGCTGCACTGGACATGTACCGTGATCAGATCCGCGGCAAAAGCGTGGTCTGCATCGTCAGCGGCGGCAACAACGATATTGACCGGATGCAGGAGATCAAGGAGCGTTCCCTGATCTATGAGGGTCTTAAGCATTACTTCATGGTCAACTTCCCGCAGCGTGCGGGTGCCCTGCGCGAGTTCCTGACCGAGGTGGTCGGACCGGATGATGATATTACCCGGTTCGAGTACACGAAGAAGAATGAGAAGGAGAACGGCCCGGCCCTGGTCGGCATTGAACTGATGTCTACCGATGCCTACGCCCCGCTGATTGAGCGGATGAAGCAGAAGGGCGTCGATTATGTGGAGATTAACAAGGATGTTAATCTGTTCAGTATGCTGATCTGAGGTGCGGGAGTAGCTGCATATAGACAAAGTAAGCCCCGTCCAGCAAAGTCTGGACGGGGCTGTTTCACGTTGTATGGGATGTAATTGAACCGCCTACGGCTGAGGTACCTCAGTCTTCAGATACTGCTCCGCCGCGTCGTCCAGCAGGTAGCCGTTACTCTTCATCAGCTTCATGAAGCCGTCAAGCTTCTGCAGGAAAGCACTGGTACTGCTGTTCTTGGCCAGGATGCTGGTGTAGGCCTTCTGCGCCTCCAGATCCATCTCCAGATTATCGTAATGGAAGAGCGGGGTGTTATTCTGGCCGTAGAAGGTGTTCATAGCATACTGGTTATACAGCTTCTTGACGGCCTGTACCCGGTTGGATGTGGGATAGGTCTGGATGAATTGCTCCTGGGTCAGCGCACGGTCGGCTACCTCGCCCCAAGCAATGATCAGCCCGTTATCCTTGGAAGAAGGCAGATCTGATTCAGCCGCCATAATGGAAATATAACTGCTGATATCCTCCGTTACATAAGGCTTATATTTGCGGTAAGCCGCATAATCAATCACCGGGTAAAAACTGCCCTCGGCGGTATCCAGCTTGTATCCGCTCTCTCCCGCATTTTGTAGCAGGGCGCGCAAGGCGGCGTTATCCGTACTCTCAGCCAGCTTCTCCATGCTGACTCCCCCTCTGTAGACGGTGAGGAGCTTCCGCTGGACCTCGCTGCTGCTGAATTTCTTCTCCCAGGAGGGGAGCAGCGCCTTATGCAGGTTCTCCAGCTTCAGCGTCAATACAGTCGCCTGATAAGGAGTGACTGCATACAGCTTCGTCTTCATATAGGCAATGGTACCCGGCAGGTTACCGCTGGACAGCAGCGGCAGCGCGCCCTTATAGACCGCTTCTGCATGGCTGGCAGTCTTAGCGCTTGCAGCTGCACCGGAAGTGCCTGTCCGGCTGCTTCCGCTGCCTTCGGCACCGGCCGGGACGGCTGCGCCTGCCTGAAGCCCTATGAGCAGGGCGATTGCGGCGGATAGAGCGGCATGCTTTTTCATTCGAGTCTCCTCCTGTGTGGAATGGATGTGGGTTACAGGCTCTAAGATGGGAAGAATATGAATTTCAGCCCCAGCCCTCCGGCAGCGGCCAGCGCCAGACTGACCCAGGGCGAGACCGGAATCACCGGGAACAGATTATCGAGGAATATGCCGGCGAATACCGCAATCACAGCAATTCCGATGTAGATGCCCAGGGCCTTAATGTCGAAGGTCTTGGGCTTCGGACTGTCATCCTCCGACAGGGAGGCCATCCATTTCATAATCAGCTCAACCAGCAGGATGGAGCCTGCGCCGACGACGATCAGCGTGAACAGGCTGAGCTGGCCGAAGAGTTCGTGCGGACCGCCGCTCCACTGTGTAATCAGGCCGGCAATGCCCATCGTCCCGAACAGCAGGGTCAGAGCGGACCAGGAGATCATCATAGAGTTCTTCAGCCGGCTGCGCGGTGTGCGCGGCGGGACACTGTCCATCACGTCCTTGAAATAATCACCGGGCTTCTCGCCAAAAATCTGCTTGGCATTCTTGCCCTTGGCTTGTCCCTTCAGCAGCAGCTCAGCCGCCTCCAGTAGCAGTTCCTCTGCACGTACAGCATCTACTGAACTGGCGCGCATCGCCAGAATCATATCTTCGTAATAAGAGCGGTTAGACGGCGTCATCTGCTCCCGCAGCAGGTTGTTCTGCTTAATCATAGCTTTGACTTTCATAGTGTGGACCTATACCTCCAGCATTGAGTGATCAGGATACCTTCAACCTAGAGTATACGTTTGTGCACCAGCCGTGTGCAAGGACAACGTTCGTTCACGAAGGTCTGAATAATCCTTTTGGAAGAGTAAACACTGAAGAGGTGGTGGCTTCACCAACTATAGCTAGAGGGAAGGCAGGGAGCGTTATGGAACAGGAGAACAAGCAGGAACCCGGCAAGGCTGTGAACGACGGCACCGCGCCTGTACCGACTAATGATGTGGGGGACTGGGGCAATTCTGACGGCTTCAGCCTATGGGATGCTGCGGGGCAGGGCCAGGAGAACGGGCTCGGGGATTGGGAAGGCCGGCAGGAGACACACGACATGTTTCACGACAGCTATGACTGAGTGATGCCTAAGCGGGTATGGGCCTCTTTTGCTCCTGCGGGAGTGGAAGGGGCCTTTTCTCCGGTAGGGCTGACGTAAGCTGCGGGCTTCATGCATATTGACAACAAATTAGCACAGATATTATAATAGAGATATTAATCATACTAAGTTAATCGGAATTATTATAATTTAAAATAAATCAGCCATTCAGGGGAGGACGCCGCAATGGAACGGAATATCATCATCCGGCATAACGGAGAGGAACTGACAGCGAGCATACATTATCCGGCCGCAGACCGGGCAGGGACAGGACGGTGCAAGAACCGGGTGCCGCTTGCAGTGATCTGCCATGGCTTCGTGGGCAGCCGGATCGGTGTCGACCGGATCTTCGTCAAGGCAGCCCGTGAGCTGGCGCAGGATGGCTATATGGTAATTCGCTTCGATTATGCGGGCTGCGGGGAGAGCAGCGGTGATTACGGCAGTGAGGATATGGAGTCGATGATCGGGCAGACCCGGGCGGTGCTGGATTACGGCATCAGCTCGGCCGATGTGGACCCGCAGCGTGTAACGCTGATCGGACACAGTCTGGGCGGTGCGGTGGCGCTGCTGACCGGTGTCCGTGACCGGCGGGTGAAGAACCTTGTACTGTGGTCAGCTGTCGGTTATCCCTTCAATGATATCGTCAAGATTGTCGGCAGAGATGCCTTCGACCGGTCGGTGAAGAGCGGTTCAGCAGATTACGCCGGCTATTCGTTCACTCCGGTATACTTCAATTCCCTGGCTGCCTTCCAGCCGTTCCAGGAAGCCGGGAAGTTCAGCGGCGATGTGCTGGTCATCCACGGAACCTCCGATGATGTGATTCCTGTAGATTATGCGTTTCTCTACCAGAAGCTGTTCTGGACCCGGCCGGAAGGACGGTGCGACAAGGAGATTATTTTCCAGGGCGATCATACCTTCTCTTCGGGTCCGGCGCAGGAGCAGGTGCTTAAGCGTACCCGGGATTGGATGAACCAGCAGGAGCATCTGCAGGAGGAATGGCAGAACTGGATGATATAGGAGCGGTAACGGCACTCGCAATGGCTGGGAATTAGCTGTAAAATAAAGGGGAAGACCATACCGGAAATGGAGGCTCTTACCCTATGAAATTACCGGCCTTTTTCATTGCGCATGGCTCCCCGCTGCTGGTACTTGAGGATAACGACTATACGCGTTTCTTGCAGCGGCTGGGTTCGGATCTGGGGAAGCCCCGGGGCATTGTGATCTTCTCAGCTCATTGGGACAGTCCCGAGCAGTTGATCACAGTGGACGCACAGCATGAAACGCAGCATGATTTCTACGGGTTCCCGGAAGAGATGTATCAGCTGAGTTATCCTGCTCCAGGTGATCCCGCACTTAGCCGCCGTATTTCGGAACTGTTCAAGGATAGTAATCTGCTCCATCAGCCCGTGCTGGGCCGTGGGCTGGATCATGGTGCCTGGGTCATCCTGAGGACCATGTTCCCGCAGGCGGATATTCCGGTCGTGGCCTTATCCGTGGATTCGCTCCGCTCGCCTGAGGAGCAGTACAACATCGGACGGATGCTTGCTCCGCTACGTGAGGAAGGTGTCCTCCTGATCGGCAGCGGCGGTCTGGTGCATAACCTCAGGCTGCTGAAGCAGAAGGATCAGCCGGAGCAATGGGCGCTTGACTTCGACGGGTGGATTGCAGAGCGGCTTGCGGCCTGGGATCTTCCCTCCCTGTATGCGTATGAGAAGCAAGCTCCGCATGTGAGGGAGGCCGTACCAACCTACGGCAAGGAACATTTCATTCCGCTCTTCTACGTATTGGGTGCAGCCGATGAAGGCAGAGCGGCACAGTTAATGATTCAGGCCTACCAATACGGTACGCTCAGCCTGAACTGCTGGATGTTTGATTAATATAGGAATGAATAGAGGGTACAGCTGCTATAAGGGCTGTACTCTTTTTGTGCTGCCGTTTCCACTTGACTCAAGACAAACTCTGCCAGCTATGATTAAATAAAGGAAGCGAGTTTCATAGAAGAGAATCGAGAGAAGCAAGCTGTAACTTACGATTAGGAGGAACAACGTGTCTATATCGGTGAACCGTTATGTATCCCGTCCTGTATCTGCTCTGGTCCTTGCCGCCGTGCTGCTCTCTGCCTGCAGTAACGAGCAGGCCAGCCCTGTGCCCGTACCCACGTCTGCACCAACAGCAGCGCCTACCCTGGAGCCACAGCCGACAGAGGTGGTACAGTCCCCCTCTCCTGAGCCTGCCGCCGGAGCAGTCTCCGGCTTAACAGGCCTGCCGGTTGAGGAGGAGAGCCTGCCCCGGCCGCTCGCGGTCATGATCAATAATGCCCCGGCGGCCCGCCCGCAGTCCGGGATCAGCGAGGCGGATATTCTGTACGAGGTGCTGGCCGAAGGCGGAATTACCCGGCTGATCGGTATCTTTCAGAGTCATGCCGGGGTGGTGAAGATTGGGCCGATCCGCAGTATCCGCCCTTACCTGCTGGATATCGGCGAGAGCTATGGCGGCATAACGGTGCATGCCGGAGGCAGTCCGGATGCCTATGCCATTCTGCAACGGCAGAAGAAGGCGGATATGGACGAAATCGGCCGCGCGGGGGCCTACTTCTGGCGGGACAAGGAACGCAAGGCCCCGCATAACCTGTACAGCAATGCCGCCAAGCTGCGGGAGGGGGCAGTGAAGCTGGGCTATGCGGAGAGCGTGAAGGTACCGGGTTTTCTTTTCCATGATCCGGAGTACATTCCTGTGGAGGGCACCCCGGCGCTTGCGCTGGGTGTGAACTTCCTGCTGAAGAGCTACAATGTCGGGTACCATTATAACGCAGAGCAGCGCACATACGCCCGCTGGGTGAACGGCAAGCCGCATCTCGATCTGAATAATAACCGTCCGGTGGAAGCGGCAAACATCATCGTGATGGGTTCGGACCATAAGGTGCTGGACGATGTCGGCCGGCTGCAGGTGGATACGGAGCTGGGGGGAGAAGCGGTGTTGTTACAGCGCGGCGTAGCGATGAACGGCAAGTGGTCGCGCAGCCCCGGAGACGTCATCCGGTTCGTGAAGAAGGACGGCAAGGAGGCGCTGATGTTCCCGGGGATTACCCATATTCTGATCGTTCCGAACAGTCCTTCGTTCAGCAGTCATCTCGAATACGCGCAGGCGCCTGCATCCCCCTAATTCCGGCTGGAGATTGAATGTTCGGATGATTATTTTCGTAAGTTGCAGGGAATTGTTATTATAGTGTAAAAAAGTTCGTTTTTTTGTCTTCTATCCCTTCTGTCGATATGATAAGATAACAAGGGTTGTCATTCATTTTCATGCATTTACATTTGGATGGCTGCATTTTTTTACGGCAATTTCATGTAAAGGGGTATAAAGCTAATGAGGCTCAGAAAAAAGGATATATTCTTTGAGACGCTGGAAAACATGGCTGACACCATTGTTCAGGCGGCGGATTATTTCGCTCAGAATATCTCGACTCTCCAGGGCAATGTGGAGAACTTCGCCGGGGAGATGAAGAAATACGAATCCCAGTGCGATACCTACACACACACTGTCATCAAGGAATTGAACAAGACGTTCATTACGCCGCTGGAGCGGGACGACATCATGGATCTGATTACAAGCATGGACGATGTCATTGATGGTCTGGAGGCTTCTGCCTCGCGTTTCTATATGTATAACCTGCTGGATGCGGATGAGTATATTGTCCAGTTCGCAGAGATTCTCCGCCAGAGTGCATACGAGATCCAGAAGGCGGTTCATTTGCTCTCCCAGAAGAAGCTGCTGGCGATCCGCGAATACACCATCCGTCTGAATGATCTGGAGAACCAGGGCGACGAAGTCCTGCGTATCTGCACCAAGGCCCTGTTCGAGACTGTGAAGGACCCGATTGAGCTGATTAAGCGCAAAGAATTGTATGAGCGGCTCGAGACCACCACGGATAAATGTGAAGACGTAGCCAACATGCTGGAATCGATCATCATGCGTAACTCATAAGGGGCCTCAAATATGGATACATCTATATATGTACTAGCTTTTGTTATCTTTCTTGCGCTGGCGTTCGACTTCATCAACGGCTTCCATGATACCGCCAATGCGATTGCTACCTCTGTCTCAACCCGTGCGCTGAAGCCGCGTACAGCCATCATGCTGGCCGCTTCGATGAACTTTATCGGCGCCTTGATGTTCACCGGCGTGGCGAAGAAGATCGGGGGCAGCATTACCGATCCGACCCTGCTGGACAACGGGATAGACATTGTCACAGCGACGCTCATTGCGGCAATTATCTGGAATCTTGTGACCTGGTGGCTGGGTATTCCTTCGTCCTCCTCCCATGCGCTTATCGGTGCGTTAGCCGGGGCGGTCTATGTCGGGGCAGGTACAGAGCATATCAAATGGAGCGGGTTCATTGAGATCGTAGAAGGGCTGATTTTCTCCCCGCTGATCGCTTTTGTAATCGGGTATATTGTGATGACGATTCTGAAGTGGATCTTCGCGAAGAAGAGTCCGCATACGGTCAACAAGGGCTTCCGTTCGATGCAGATCGTGACGGCCGCACTGCAATCCTTCACCCATGGTACGAATGACGCGCAGAAGGCGATGGGGATCATTACCTTTGCCCTCGTCACCTCGGGACGGCTGGATACGATGGAGGTTCCGCTCTGGGTTAAGATTGCAGCGGCTACATCCATGGCACTCGGAACGTCGATCGGCGGCTGGAAGATTATTAAGACGATGGGCACGAAGATTTTCAAAATCGAGCCGATCAACGGCTTCGCAGCGGATATTTCGGCGGCCTCTGTTATTTTCACGGCTACGCTGCTGCATCTGCCGGTAAGTACAACCCACGCGATCACCTCATCGATTCTCGGTGTAGGTTCAGCCAAGCGCTTCTCTGCTGTCAAATGGGGAGTAGCCGGACGGATCGTGGTTACCTGGTTCATTACGATTCCGATCAGCGCCTTGCTGGCGGGAGTGATCTTCAAGCTCTTCTTCTAGGACTGAACAGAATAGATTGCCTGGACAAGATGTCGCAGAAGCCATGGATGGCTTTAGGACATCTTTTTTTGCGTTCAGCGGTAAGCCTTGGCCTAAGCGGAGGTTATTTGATTTTTCAAGAGAGGAATGTCACAAAAGGCTACACGAAACTGATAAAAAATGTTAATAGGCATAAAAAGAAAATGAAATACATCACATAATTAAAAGAAAATAACATATGAGAAATGAATTTTGCGTAGTATTATGTAGGATTTGGTAGTCTCTGAAGTAAGGTTTGTTTTAAGTGTTACCATTGCTGACAAACACCCGAATAGACAAAGGAGGCCTAGCCATTGATCGACTTTCATCAGGTAGACAAACATTACGGACAATTCCATGTACTGAAGGGCATTGATCTGCATGTTCAGGAAGGGGAAGTCGTTGTTGTAGTTGGTCCTTCCGGCTCCGGCAAGAGCACGATGCTGCGCTGCATTAACCGTCTGGAGACGATCACGAGCGGCGGATTAACCGTGGACGGTATAACTGTAAACGAACGCAAGACAGATATCAATACCCTGCGCAAAGAGATCGGAATGGTCTTCCAGCACTTCAACCTGTACCCGCACAAAAAAGTCATAGATAATATCACGCTGGCCCCGGTCAAGGTGCTGGGCTTAAGCAAAGCGGAAGCGGAGAAGACCGCAATGTATTATTTGGAGAAGGTCGGCATTGCCGACAAGGCAGAGTCCTATCCTTCCCAGCTATCCGGCGGACAGCAGCAGCGGGTGGCGATTGCCCGGGGGCTGGCGATGAAGCCGAAGATTATGCTGTTCGACGAGCCGACCTCGGCGTTGGACCCGGAGATGGTCGGAGAGGTGCTGGATGTCATGCGCGCCCTGGCCCGCGAGGGCATGACGATGGTCGTTGTGACCCATGAGATGGGCTTCGCCCGCGAGGTGGCGGACCGGGTCATCTTCATGGATCAGGGGCAGATCGTGGAAGAGGCGGAGCCGGAAGCCTTCTTCGCCAGCCCGAAGGAAGAGCGGACGCGTACTTTTCTCAGCCGTGTATTAAGCCACTAAACTAAATATATAGGAATCCGGGGAGGAAACGAAATGAAAATGTCCAAGAGCTTCAAGGTGTTAAGTGTGCTGATGATTGCGGCCATGCTGGTCATTGCCGGGTGCGGCAACAACAAGGGCAAGAACGACAATGCGGCAGGCGGCAACGCTGCCGGAGGAGCAGCCGCTGACTCCGCGGCCATTGCCAAGATCAAGGAGCGCGGCAAGCTGCTCGTCGGCGTGAAGTTCGATACCCGCCTGTTCGGCCTGAAGGACCCGGCCTCCGGCAATGTGGAAGGCTTCGACATCGATATCTCCAAGGCCATTGCTAAGAAAATTCTCGGTGACGAGAATGCCATCGAGCTGAAGGAGGTCACCTCCAAGACACGTATCCCGATGCTGAATAACGGCGAGATCGATATGGTGGTGGCTACCATGACCATTACGGAGGACCGCAAGAAGGAAGTCGATTTCTCTGACGTCTATTTCCAGGCCGGCCAGTCCCTGCTGGTGAAGAAGGGCAGCCCGATTACAGGCCTTGAGAGCGTTACGAAGGATACGAAGATCCTCGGTTCCAAGGGGGCAACCTCGATCAAGAATATCAAAGAGAAGGTGCCGGGCGTAACCGTGCTCGAATTCGATAACTACCAGGATGCCTTCAGTGCGCTTAAGGCGGGACAGGGTGATGCGCTCACTACCGATGATGCAATTCTGTACGGAATGGCCTCACAGGACCCCGGCTTCGAGGTGGTAGGGAAGCCATTCACCGATGAGCCTTACGGCATTGCGGTCCAGAAAGGCAACGCCGATGTAGTTAAGGCGATTAATGATACACTGGCTGAACTGAAGGCAAATGGGGAGTATGATGCCATCTATACGAAGTGGATTGGTAAAGCTCCGGCTAAATAAGCCTGTTCCAAGCAAGAGCTTGCTTCCCTCAAGGTAAGAACGCATAAACGGGTTTCACACGAAATTCTCGTAGAAACGGTACCGCCTTGTCCAAGGACGGCAACGCCGTTTCTACTTGTTTGTAGAAACGGCGGTCATGCCGGGCAGGAACGAACTCATCTACAGGTAAAGGCAGGTGAACATTGATGGATTTCTCAATATTAACGAGGTACTTCGGACTGTATATGGAAGGCTTCTACGGTACGCTGCTATCCAGTGTGCTAGCCCTGATCGGCAGCTTCCTGATCGGTGCGGTCGTTGCCGTCTTCCGCATGACTTCAGTCAAGGGTCTGCGCTGGTTCGGCGCGGTGTATGTGGAGTTCATCCGCAACATCCCGCTGCTGCTGGTTGTGTATATTTTCTATTACGGGCCTTCCGCTCTGGGCTTCACACTGGACGGCTTCAAGGCAGGAACCATTGGACTCGCCGTATATACCTCGGCCTTCATCGCCGAAGCGATCCGTGCCGGAATTATGGCCGTGCCCAAGGGACAGATGGAGGCGGCACGTTCCTCCGGTCTCAGCTACATACAGACCATGCTGCATATCATTCTGCCGCAGGCGATCAAGCTGGTGATCCCGCCGCTTGGCAACCAGTTCATTAACCTGATTAAGAACTCCTCAGTACTGACTCTGGTGGCCGGTCTTGATCTGATGTACTTCGCCGACGGGATCTCTACTGAGACTTACCGTACCTTCGACACCTACATTTTCGTAGCGGTACTCTATCTGGTGCTTACGCTTCCGCTAAGCTACGGCGTGCGGATCTGGGAGCGCCGGCTGCAGCGCAAATATTAAGAAGCATCATAAAAGGACATCTGAAGCTAAAGGAGGGATATTATGGATTTCATAGGGGCATACTCTGCCGATAATCTGAAGTTTCTGCTGGACGGATTGTATGTGACGCTGATCGTTGCTTTTGTATCGATCTTCCTGAGCTTTATCATCGGCTGTATTATTGGCGTCATCCGTTATTCGGATGTACCGGTGCTGTCTCCGGTCATGTTCTACCTGGTGGAGCTGATCCGTAATCTGCCGCTGCTGCTGATCATCTTCTTCATCCGCTTTGCCTTGCCGGAGGTCGGGATCAAGCTCGGACTGATTACTGCAGCCATTGCAGCATTAACCATCTTCGAAGCGGCGATGATTGCCGAGATTGTCCGCGGCGGCTTAATGTCGATCGACAAGGGACAGATTGAGGCGGCGCGTTCCTCCGGTCTCAGCAGTGTACAGACCTTATGGCATATCGTGCTTCCCCAGGGGCTGCGGCGGATGGTTCCGCCACTGGTGAGCCAGTTCATCTCCCTGCTGAAGGATACATCACTCGCCGTTGTGATATCTTTGCCGGAGCTGATGCATAATGCCAATATTGTCATCGGCCACAGCTATAGCTATGCCATCCCTACGCTGGCGCTGGTTGCCCTGATTTATTTTGTCGTCAATTACCTGCTGTCGCTGCTGTCCAGAAGGCTTGAGCATAGAGCGGTATAACCTTAGCCGAATGAGGATTAAGCCATATTCAAGCCAGTGCGGCTATGATACTATAGTTGTCAACCTCTCAAGGCAGGAGCAGTGGCGATGGGACAATCAATTCTGAGAATGAAGGCGGTACAGATTCTGCTGGTGGCCGCCGTTACTGCGGTAGCCGGAGAATTCAAGATCAACCCGTTTGACGGAGATATCTTCCGGATTGCCATGGGCAGCAGCGCCTTTCTCCTCTTCCTGCTGTTAATGAGGCAGCTGCCGTATATCCGCACAGGTTGTGCTGCCGGGGTGGTTGTGCTGCTGTTCCGGACTGCGATGGATATGGTGGAGGGAAGCGGACTGACGGTAGAGCAGAGCCTTAGCAGCCACTTCTCGGCAATGATCTATTACATGGTGTTCGGCGCGCTGATGCGTGTCATCAAGAGCCGGATCGATACGTTTCATCCGCTGGTGCTGGGCGCGGTTGCCGCGCTGATCGATCTCCTGTCGAATGAAATGGAGCTGCTGACCCGGCTGATCGTACTGGATTCGGCTACCTTCCGGCTGAATGAGTGGACGTACCTGATGGCGATTGCCGTCCTGCGTACGTATTTCACCACCGGGGTATATAGCAGTATCTCTGTCAGCCAGCTGCGAATCCGGGAACGGGAGCAGCAGGAGCGGACCCAGCAGATGCTCGGATTCGGCTCCGGCCTGTACGGGGAAGTGTTCTACCTGAAGAAGTCTATAGGCACCCTGGAGCAGGTAACGCTGAACAGCTTCGAGCTGTACAGCAAGTTGAAGGACGGGGAAGGCACAGGGCGTTACAGCCGGCAGGTGCTGGATATTACCCAGCAGCTCCATGAGGTGAAGAAGGATTCGCAGCGGATTCTGGCAGGGCTGGTGAAGCTGGTGGAGCGTGAGGTGAACGGGGACATGCCGTTATCGGACATTCTGAGGTTCGCGGTTAAGAGCAATGCCAAATATGCAGAAATGCTAGGTAAAGAGATCAAATTCCATATTCACATCACCTCCGATTACACAACCGACAGCTACATTCCTCTATTGACCCTGCTTAACAATCTCACCGCCAATGCGGTGGAAGTCATCCAAGGGACAGGCAGCATCCATCTGAACGCTTATGAGCAGGACGACATGACGATTCTGACAGTGAACGATAGCGGGACAGGCATCGGGAAACGTGACCTCGGCCTGCTGTTCGAGCCGGGCTTCACCACGAAATTCGATGAAGAGGGCATCGCTGCCACAGGGATCGGGCTCTCTCATGTACGGGATATTGTGAATATGTTCGAGGGAAGCATTACGGTTCAGCCGGTATCGCATATCGGTGGGGCCATGTTCCAGATTACAGTGCCGAGCATTAAGCTGCGGAAGGAGGAATAGAGGATGCCGCTATCATTCTGTATTGTAGATGACGACGCGTCGGCGAGAAGAATGCTGCAGCATATTATTGAGGACAGCGGGCTTGGTGAGGTGACGGGTACTGCTGAGAGCGGACAGGAGGGGATAGCCCTGATCCTGAGCGAGACCCCGGACATTGTGCTGATGGATCTGCTGATGCCGGACCAGGACGGGATTGAGACCATCCTCTCTCTTCAGGCACAGGGCTGCCGCTCCAAATTCGTAATGATCTCGCAGATTGAGAACGGGGACATGGTGAGCCGCGCCTACAAGAGCGGAATTGAATTCTTCATCCGCAAGCCGATCAACAAGATTGAAGTGGAATCTGTACTATATAAAGTGAATGAACGTTACGCCATGGGCCGTTATCTGGATGAGATCAAGCTGACGCTGGGTAAGCTGGAGGGTCTGCAGTTCGGACTGCCGCAGCTGCCGCCTGGCAAGCGTACCGTCAAGGAGATTGTCCAGCCAATTCTGATGAATATGGGCATGATCTCGGAGAATGGCAGCCGTGATATTATCACGATCATGGAGCTGGCGGTAGCCGAAGGGAACAGCGGAAGTCTTCCGTCCCTTAAGGAGCTGTACGAGCGGACCGCTGCCAAGTACAGACCGGTGCCTGCGGAGGCAGCCAAAGAGGTCAAGGCCATCGAACAGCGTCTGCGCCGCGCACTGGCGGCAGGTCTGACAAGTCTCGCGTCCATTGGTCTGACGGATTACGGGAATCCGAAGTTCGAGCATTATGCGCCGCTGTATTTCGACTTCGAAGAGGTGCGCCTGAAGATGAAGGAGATTGAACAGGGCAGAGATAGCGGCAAGGTGAAGGTGAATATTAAGAAATTCCTGCAGGTGCTGCATCTGGAGGTGCTGGAGGGCTTGGGCCGATAAGCTATATATATTGGAAAATCGGACCGGGCCGTTCGCCGTAAATGGCGCCGTCAACTCTATAAAGACAAGACCAAGAAACCTCCGGAGCGCTGGTCAGCGGGCTGGCGGTTATTTTTTTGCGTAGACATGCTGTACAATAGGAGGAAGCAACTAGAACAGCGCGGCTCTGCTGCGGATTGCCTACATAGGGCGGAGGACTTATATTATGATACGAACACTTGCCGTTACGCATGCGGGCGAGATACTGACCGATCTGCTGCTTCAGGATATTGTCTTGGATGATTATGCCTGGATCTGGGCGGATTTCGCTATGCCGACGGAGGAAGAAACCTTGAGGCTGGACACGTATTTTCATTTTCACCCGCTGGCGATTGAAGACTGTATGCATGTTTTGCAGCGGCCGAAGCTGGATTATTACGAGGATGTGCAGTTCTTCGTGCTGCATTCGCTGAATGAGCGGACATTGGAGGCCGAAGAGATCGACCTGTTCCTCAGCCCGAAATTTCTCGTCTCCTACCATCATCAGGACAAGCCGGAGATGGAGGAAGCGTGGCAGATGGTCAAAGCTGAGATTCATAGCCGCAAGGGCTGGTCGGGCGGGCCGATGGCTGCTGCTTACACAGTGATGGACAAGCTGGTCGACAGGTATTTCCCGTCCCTGTATACGCTGGAGGATGAACTCGCAGATCTGGAGAGCCAGGGCGGCAACGAATCGGTGGAAGAACTGATGAGCCAGGTCTTCAATGTGCGCGGAAGATTGTTGAAGCTGCGGCGGACGATTGTGCCGATGCGTGATCTGATGTACCGGATCGTCAATTCGCAGCATGTGCAGAGTAACGGCGAGGAGCGGGTATACTTCGGCGATATCTACGATCATCTGCTGAAGCTGACCGACATGATTGAAGTTGACCGGGAAATGACCGCCGACCTGCGTGACAGCTATATCTCGCTCAACTCCAACCGGATGAACTCCATTATGAAGACACTCACGGTGATTACCACGGTATTCATGCCGCTGACGCTGATCGCCGGAATCTATGGAATGAACTTCAGGGTGATGCCGGAGCTGGAATGGAAATACAGCTATTTCGCAGTGCTGCTGCTTATGCTGGTGCTGGGGATCGGGATGTTCGGCTGGTTCCGGCGGAGCGGCTGGTTTAAGTAGAAGAAAAGCGCGTTAAACGCCGCCGCTTAGGAACGGCGGCGCTTAACGGAGGAAGGCCCACCGGATTTACGCTTCTTGGAGGTGGTATTGCGGCGCTTCGCGGCGGGGCGTCTTTTTTTGCGCCGTTTGGGGCTATAGAGGGCTGCATCCTCTGCGGCGGCGAGCTCTCCCGCTCCGCTTCCCTTGCCTTTGCCGAACCCGCCCATCATAAGCTTCACCATCGGAGCCATCTGTGAGAAGCCCTGCATCACCTTCTGCACCTTGCCCATGGTATTGACGATTCCGTCAATTCCGCCCATCCGGTCAACGATGCCCTTGATCTGTTCCATATTCGCCAGACTTCCGAGATTGCCGAGTCCGCCAAGCAGGCCTCCGGCCTTCGCGGTAGAGGCTTCTGCAGCAGGGAGTGCGAGTGCCGTATCGGTGACTTCAGCGCCGTAAGCAGGCAGCAGCTCAGGTTCTCCGGGAAGCGGGGCAGGTGTATAAGCAGATAGTCCCGGGTAAGGTGACGGATTGTAAGGTTCAGCCAGTGAACGGCCTTGCTGGCGGGAATGATTATAGTAATGCTGAGGCATAGGATCACATTCCTTCGTTAGTGGTTTGCTATACTGTATGTCATGGGCGAACAGACGGTATAGACGAATGCCCGGGTAACCGGGATACCAGCGGAAAAGGGCAGATGCCTATAGAGCGGCAGGCGGAAGTGAAGAAACCGTGTCCATGCTTGATTTCGCACGGTTTTGTAGTACTATGAGTAAGGCGGTCTAACCTGGGAGCCGGAAGTAGAGACGGGTTAACCCTGGTTATGGTGTGCGCCTGGGGTGGACGTTTGTCCATCGATTTCACTCTTTACAGCGTGAAACCGTTAATGCTTGAAAAATGTGCTCCAGTACAATATAGTAGAGGCAAGATAGTCACATTAAGTTAATGTTTAGGGGATGATAGGGCGATGCAGCTAAAGAAGCTAAACGATAAAAGTATCGATCAATTATTTGAGGCTATTTTAACATTGAAAAATATGGAAGAATGTTATGTATTCTTTGATGATCTGTGCACAGTGAACGAAATTCAATCGCTCTCACAGCGCCTTGAGGTTGCGCGGATGCTGGGCAAGGGGTCTACATATAATCAGATCGAAGCCGAGACGGGGGCCAGTACGGCCACAATTTCCCGTGTGAAGCGCTGCCTGAACTACGGCAATGACGGTTATAAGCTTACGCTGGAACGTCTGGGCCGATAATTTATGGTTCCGGGTGTATTGTTAATCAGTCACGGCTCCCGTGATCGGGCCTGGGTGTCGATGGTAGATGAGGCAGTGAGCCATCTCACGCTCCGGGAGGAGCTGCCGGTGGCAGTGGCTTTCCTTGAGCTGGTAGAAGGACGATTGATACAAGATGGAATTGATAAGCTGGAACATGCAGGGGTCACAGATATTATTGTGATCCCCTTGTTTGTGTCTTCCGGCAGTACGCATGTCGATGAGATAGAGTATGCTCTGGGCGCTAAGCCGGTTCCTGAGCGGGAGACCGACCTTGCGCCGTTCAGGGTTGCCGCGAAGGTTCATTACGGATATCCGGTCGATGACGATCCCGATATTGCACAGATGCTGTGGGATAAGCTCCGGGAACTGTCGCAGCATCCCGGGCGGGAGATGGTGCTGCTGGTCGGACACGGCAGCAGGCATGACGGCTTCCGGCAGCGCTGGGAGCAGGGCATCTCTTCACTTGCCGCGCGGGTACGGGAGATAAGCGGGCTGGCTGCAGCTGATTACGGGCTGTTGAACCCGGACAGTGTAAGAAGCCGGGTGGAGCATTGGCAGGAGCAGGGCTATGATGTGCTGGTGGCTCCGCTTTTTTTGAGTGAGGGGTATTTCACCAAGGTAGTTATTCCGCAGCGGCTGGAGGGGCTGCAGTATGCCTACTCCGGCCAGACGCTGCTGCCGCATCCGCTGCTGCCGCGCTGGATTCAGCGGCAGGTGGAAGCAGCGCTCCAGCGTCTTGAGGGTCAGCGTTAATTCGTAAGCGGGTAATGTAGCTGGCCCCTGACATTGCTTGTGGGGTACAGAATTGGGTATAATCAGTAAAGTTATCCATTATATAAACAGGTGGCGTTCCGGTAATGAAAACTGCGAGATTGATTTATAATCCCACTTCTGGTCGGGAAGAAATGAAAAGACGACTCGCCGATATTCTAGACCGGCTGGATATGGGCGGTATCGAAGCTACCTGCCATGCAACAACGGGAGAGGGCGATGCTACTGCGGCTGCAGCCCAAGCTGTGGAACGTGGCACTTATGATCTGATCATAGCTGCCGGAGGCGACGGTACGCTTAATGAAGTGATTAACGGGATGGCGGAGAAGCCGAACCTTCCCCCGCTCGGCATATTGCCGCTGGGAACGACGAATGATTTCGCGCGGGCCATGGGCATTCCGAAGAATTGGGAGGAAGCCTGCGACCTGATTCTGCGTCAGGAAGCGCGCCTGATCGATCTCGGCAAAGCCAATGACCGTTACTTCATTAATATAGCAGGCGGCGGACAACTGACGGAGCTGACCTATGAGGTCCCCAGCAAGCTGAAGACCATGATGGGGCAGCTTGCCTATTACCTGAAGGGGATCGAGAAGATGGCCAGCCTTGCTCCGCAAGAGCTGTACATCCGCGCGAACGGCCAGGAGATGATCCATGACGAGTTCATGCTCTTCCTGATCGCCAATACGAATTCGGTCGGCGGCTTCGAGAAGCTGGCTCCGGGTGCGCGCATCGATGACGGCTTGCTCGATGTTATTGCCGTTAAGAAATGCAACCTGGCCGAGTTCATCCGGCTGGTGCGTCTAACCATTCGCGGAGATCACCTGAATGACAAGAAGGTTATCCATTTCCGCACTGATGCCATGGAGGTAACCTCTCCCGGCTACGTACAGCTGAACCTGGACGGCGAGCTGGGCGGCACCTTGCCGGGCAACTTCAGCATCCTGCCGCAGCATCTGCGGATTTTTGCGCAGAATTAATCGTGAAGAACATGAAAGAAGTGAACCTATACACATGAATAAACAACGCAGCAGGCGCAGCGCAAGCCGCCGGGAGCAAGGGGCGGCCCCTGTCGCCGGACTGCCGGTCAATAAGAATGATGAGGTCCTGCTCGATATCATCGGCATGACCCATGAAGGGGAAGGGGTAGGCCGCGTAGAGGGTTTTACCCTATTTGTGCAGGGCGCTCTTCCCGGTGAGAGAGTCCGGGCCAGAGTGCTGAAGACCAAGAAGCAGTATGGCTACGCCAAGCTGCTGGAGCTGGTGCAGGCCAGCCCCGACCGCATCGCGCCACCCTGCCCTATCTATGATCAATGCGGCGGCTGCCAGCTGCAGCATATGGACTACACCGCGCAGCTCGCATGGAAGCGGCAGCTGGTGGTGGACAACCTGCAGCGGATCGGAAAGCTGGAAGTGGCTGGTGTGCCAAGTAGAGGAGTAGTGGGCGGTAGCGTTGATACGGATGTTGCAAATGCAGGGGCAGAGCTTGCGGCGGTTGAAGGTGGTAGTGCGGGCGATGCAAGTTACCTGGCTGAAGGCATCCGCGTGCTGCCTACGCTCGGCATGGACGAGCCCTGGCGCTACCGCAACAAGGCACAGGTGCCTATCGGGGTAACCGACGGCGGTCTGGTCGGCGGCTTCTACGCACGCGGCAGTCACCGGATCATCGACATGGAGACTTGTCTGATCCAGCATGAGGACAACGACAAGGTCGTTGCCACCGTCAAGAGCCTCGGCCGTGAGCTGGGCATCACCGCCTATGACGAAGAGACCGGCCGCGGCCTGCTCCGTCACGTGGTGGTGAAGAAGGCGTTCCGCACCGGCCAGATGATGCTGGTGCTGGTCACGAACGGCCGGGATATCCCGCACCTGGACGCCTGGCTCGGCAGTATCCGCGGGCAGCTTCCGGCAGTGGTCAGCATCTGCCAGAACATCAACACCCAGCGCACCAATGTCATCTTCGGCAACGATACCCGCGTATTGTGGGGCAGCGAGGTCATTTACGACTACATTGGCGAGGTGCAGTTCGCGATCTCGGCACGGTCCTTCTACCAGGTGAACCCGGCGCAGACCGAGGTGCTTTATGGCAGAACTCTGGAATACGCTGCCCTCACCGGCAAAGAGACTGTGATTGATGCGTATTGCGGCATCGGCACCATCTCGTTATTCCTGGCCCAGCATGCGGATCAGGTGTATGGTGTAGAAATCGTGCCCGAAGCCATCGAGGACGCCCGCGCCAACGCGAAGCTGAACGGCATGAACAACGTGAAGTTCGAAGTGGGCGCTTCGGAGGATGTCATCCCGGCCTGGAAAGAGCAGGGCATCACCCCGGACGTCATCGTCGTCGATCCCCCGCGCAAGGGCTGCGACCCGCGCCTGCTGGAGACCATCCTGCTGATGCAGCCGGAGCGTGTCGTGTACGTGTCGTGCAACCCATCCACCCTGGCCCGCGACCTGCGGGTGCTGGAGGACGGGGGCTACAGGACGGTGGAGGTTACGCCGGTGGATATGTTCCCGCATACGGTGCATGTGGAGTCGGTGGCGGTGCTGGAGCTGAAGTAGGTGATAATTCGACATAAAAGAAAGCAAGAAGGCGCTCGGGAATTACTCCCCGTAGCGTCTTTATTTTTGCGCTTTTGCTTGCTATTCTGTGATGATGTTGTTCAGCAGCCTCTCTTTTCTGTATAAAGCTGCTGCAGAAATCTGCCCTTAATGTGGGATTACCCGCCTTATCCGGATACGCCTATCAAACTATAATCAGGTTGTAAGCGAATACAGAAGGGATATATAGTATTTTCTAAAAAATATGAAAGAGGTGTTTATTTATGTTAAGGAAGTTAAAGTTATTAAGTGCATTATTAATTTTTTGTATGGCCAATCTGTTACCTGTCTTTCCTTTGACAGCAAGCGCGGCGGGTACAATTGTAAGCTATCCATTACCGTCAATCTATACCACGACCAGTCAATATACGGTAACAGCAGACTCTACCAATATACCGGTAATCGACACTTCGGCGGTATTTGTAAACTATAATTATTGTAATTTCTCTTTTTCAGGTACGACTACAATCACAATAACAGCAAGCGAGCCCATCAATACCTATAATATTTCTCCCAAAGCTTTGGGAATCACTGCTACAAAGAGCGGAAATACACTTACCTTTACACTTTCATCACCAACCTATCTTATCGTTAAAATCAATAACCTGAAGGATCTGGTTATCGCGGCAGATGCTCTTGAAACCAATGTTCCGGCGTCATCCGGTACAGGGATATACAATGTTAAAACCGGGTACGGTGCTGACAGTACCGGTGCTACTTTGGCTACACCTGCCATACAGAATGCCATCAATGCGGCTAACGCAGCAGGCGGCGGTATCGTATACGTTCCAGCCGGAGTGTATAAGAGCGGTAACATTGTTCTAAAAAGCAATGTCTCGGTTTATCTGGAGGGTGGTTCTGTTATAAGGGGGTCAGGAAATCCAAGCGATTACACTACCCATTTCCATAAGAATTCCCTGAATAAGGATGGGACATGGTTTATTTATACCGAAACCAATGCCAACAATATTAAGATATACGGCAGGGGAACGATTGACGGTAATGGCCACTATATGAGAAATACAAACAATTATCTGAACAATATTCTTGTACCCTTGCAGTGCAGCAACTTCACGGTTGACGGCATAACCATCAGAGACAGCGGCGGCTGGGCTACAATCGTTACAAGATCCAATAACGTAACCTTCCAGAATACCAAGCACTTCAACAACAATGAACTTGATTATGAGAATGATGCAATAGACATCCAAGAGAGCCAGAATGTACTCATCAAGCACACTGTTGCAGTATCGGAGGATGACACCTACTCCTTTAAGACCTGGGATGTAGCCACTACGGATATCGCTGCCAACTGGCCGGGAACTCCTGAGAACCAGTCCAATGTAGTTGTCGATGATGCTTTGGCCTGGAGCAGATGTGGAGCATTCAAGGTTGGAGATGGAGTGAAACAGCTTCAGGATGGCATCGTGGTTAAAAACTCTTTTGTATACAGATGCTGGCGCGCTTTAGCGGTAGGTCATCTGTATGGAACTCCGGCAGCACAAAACATCGTATTTGACAATATCGATGTAGAAGGCTTCTGGCCAAGATCCGGTGTTCACTCCAGATGGTTTGATCTGTCGGCCAAAACCGGCCCGATCAAAAATGTGGTCTATAATAATATCAATTTACGCGCTTTGGGTGAAGTTTCCATCATGAAGGGCTGGAGTGACACTGCTACTGTCTCGGGAGTTACTTTAAACAATGTCCGCGTCGGTGGAGTTGCGGTAAATAATTTGACAGATTTGAAAATAACAGATACGAACAGCTATGCTGCAGATCCCAAATTCAACACATTGAAATTTGAAGCGGAAGGCTACAACCTTAGTTCAGGAGTTATCTCCTATGAGTCAAGCACGGATGGCGGGCTGGATGTTGGCGGGGGCAGCAATGGCGACTATATCGCCTTTAAAAATGTAGACTTTGGCAGTACCGCTAAAACAAGCATTGATCTGAAGGTTGCATCTGCTAACTCCGGCGGTAGAATCGAATTCCACTTGGACAGCCCTACAGGCACGATGCTGGGTTATTGGACGGGAGAAAGCACCGGCGGATGGCAGTCATGGTCCCTCAAGAATATCCCGATTAGTGCCGGGACAGCGGTAGGAACCCATACGGTATATGTTACTTTTGTGAAGTCAGATTCAACCACAGTTGCAAATTTAACCTGGTTCCAGTTCAAATAAAATGCAAACGGTTTGATGTAATTGCAATAAGATGGATCAAGGGGTATATCAAATGATATACCTCTTTATTCAGCTAAAGGACGTCTTCACTAGTGTTGCCTAAAATTTAAAATTGTTGACAATTGGTATATTTGCAATTTATACTAAACATATCCATTTACGGGTGTCATTCACCGTAGTGAAGTAGAGCATTTTCAGCAGGGCTTTATCGCTTGGGAAAATGCTTTTTTCTGCTTTTCATTCCTGCACCGAGTCATATTCCGCCTCCAGCACTCATTGCAGCATCTCTGCAAACAACTCTTTTAGTGCGTATGCACATTGTCCATCGTTTTGAGATTATTCTCCTTCACACTCACTTTCACCTACCTGCTCATTACTGAATATCACCATGTCTGCTATCCTCTCTAATCAGCCTTTCTAAAGATTATCTAACGGAGGAAACATGATGTCTAAATCAATAGAATTTATCTTGAGAGATGAAGTTTTTGCTGAGCTTGACATCAAGTATCCGGATGACCACGATACCCCTTTGTTGGATCAAGGGATCGATTCGGTGGGCTTCATCAAGCTTATTGTTTCAATGGAATCGAAGTTTAACATCTCGATCCCTGATGAGGATCTGTTGTTTGAGAAGTTCTCCACGACTGGATTAATCCTTAATTATTTGACCGAGACAACGATATGATGACTATCATTCAGCGTTTATTCATGGAGGCTTGTGATCGCAAGGATCAAATTATCCTTCAAGATCTAAAGCAGCAGTGGACTTATGCGGAAGTGATGACAGAAGCATACTTAATTGCTTTATATATCAAAAAGAACTTTGAGCTTGAGGCCGGCAGCCATCTTGCAGTCTACACAAATAATGAGCCCTTGTTCATTACTGCGGCGCTTGGCATTCAGTTCAGCGGTCATGTACTAATACCGGTTCCTTACTCGGCATCCCTAACTGAGATTGAAAATATTTTACAAGCCAGTGACGCCAAGCTGGTTATCAGCAAATATGCACAGCCTGCGCGTATAAATCGCCATATTTATTGGGTTACCGCTCAGGATTTCTCGCAAGAACCGGTGCCTTCGTTTGAATCGATCTCGCTCACGAATCCGTCCGATCCCAATTCATGTGCTATTCTCCTTCCTACATCGGGCACAACCGGACCATCTAAAATCGTTATGTTATCCCATGAGAATGTATTAACGAATGCGTTGGCACATGGCAGAAAGGTGGGTTATACGGATCAAGATTCGTTTCTTGTAACGATGCCCGTTCATTTCAGTTCAACGATTGTCACGCAATTGATTTCTTGTATGCTATTTGGAACCCGAATTAGGCTTATCAGCTTGCCCTTGCTACCGCGCACAGCGTTTAGACTGTTTCAGAATAAGGCGGTCACGGCATTCTCAGCGGTGCCTACGCAATTGATGCACTTTATTTCCGATTATCGTCAGACAACCAACTGGAGTGCCTTTGATTCCATTGAATTTATTGTTATAAGCGGTGCGCCGATTCCCGCGAAATTAGTAGACAATCTTCAGACTGTATTTCCCCAAGCGGACATTATTCAAACCTACGGATTGACAGAAGCTTCTCCTAGGGTGAGTATGATGGACCGTGGAGAACGCTGCTTATCCTGTGGATCACCCATCAGTGACGTTTCTATTCGGCTTGTTGACGAAGAAGAGAATGAGGTTATAGGACCTGCTGCTTCAGGAGAAATTTGGGTCAAGGGCCCGAATGTGATGCTCGGTTATTACAGGAACCCGGAGTTAACCAACGTTACCATTGTTGAGGGTTGGTTAAAGACAGGAGACTTGGGATATTGGAATGAATCAGGGTGTCTCATCATTACAGGCAGAAAGAAAAATATCATTATATCCGGCGGTATCAATATTTATCCGGAAGAAATCGAAGAGTTTTTATATGGTTTGAAAGAAGTGGAGGAAGTCATGATTGTTGGTGTGCACGATGATCTATTAGGCGAAGTACCCATCGCATTTCTGAAAGTTTGTGAAGAATGTCTGGTTGATCTAGATGCGCTGACACAACATTGCAACTTGCATTTGTCTTCGTATAAGGTACCTAGACAATGGAGGATTGTAGATGAAATTCCAAAAACAAAAACAGGAAAACTGGACAGGGCAAGTACGAAGTGCTTATTGCTAAATGAGTAGGGGTGAACGAAATGTTGAAGAATACAACTCAAACATTGCGCAGCGAAATATTGCCGGTCAGTTATCCGATGATTACAACCTATACGCAGCATGCCCATCTCTTGTCCATACTTACCCACTACGAGTGCGCGCACCCATGGATATTCAGCAATTATATTCAATTATTTATTAACAAAGATTATAAACATCATTGGGGAGATTTCTATTTCCCTCTGGCGTATGAGCTGCGGCCTTCGGATGGTTGCAAATGGATTTCGACTCAGAAGATACATAGAGATACTGTAACGACTAAATGGGACTCTGTTATTCATTTTATTATAGAAAATATTAATGCCAATAACTATATCCACACCATGATCAATTATTTCTATGTGCCCTTAAGCGACCGATATCATAGACTCCAATTGCATCATGACATATTTGTGTACGGCTATGATTTAGATCGGGAGATATTGTATGTTTCCGATTTCTTTAAGAACGGCGTGTACAGTCAGGCTGAGATCTCATTTGCCGATTTCAAGCTTGCGTTCAACACTAATTATCTGACAACCAATCATGATTATCTTAGAGAAATGGTGTATCTGTATACATTCAATGGCCAACATCAGGATAAATTCAGTGCAGATACCCTAATAAATTCTATAAGAAATTATTTCACTAAGAAAACGCCGGAGTATTGGGAGATGTTCAACTACGGGGGCGACAGGGATCATCTTGACTTCGGCATGCAAATATACACCACTCTATTTAATTATGTGAAAGAAACATCGGAAGATAAGTCTAAGCTTGATATAAGACCTTTTCATTTACTTTATGATCATAAGAAGCTAATGACGCTGAGACTCAAGTATTTGTACGATAATCGGCATTTAATTCAATTAAATCAAGAGCATATAGATGAATTCACAGCCATTGAGCTTAAGGCAAAGATCCTTGTGAATGTAGCGATTAAATATAATTTGATAAGTGATATGAGTATTTCAGAAAGATTACAAACGTTGATTAAGAATATAGAAAATGAAGAATCAATATTCCTTGAACGATGGCTTAGTAAGGTAGGCATTCAGTAACACCGAAGGCGCAAATAATGTCAGCCAGGTATATTTATGGAGGGAGTGATGCCGGGATCATAATCGTTGTGACAGCGTATTGAATAAGCACAACCACCGCGTATCCACTCACCTCAAGCACCGTTCACCAACCTTAGGCAATGGGGGGATCTTTATTTTCATTGTATTAACAGGAGTTGCAGGCTTCATCGGTTCCAACCTTGCCGAGAGGCTGCTGCGGGAAGGCCATACCGTTATCGGTGTCGATAATTTGCTGACCGGGTCCACTGTCAACATGGACAATCTCTTACGTTCCCCCAATTTCAAGTTTATCGAGCATGACGTCATTTATCCGCTCGCAGTTGAAGAACCTGTCGATTGGGTGATGCATTTCGCAAGTCCTGCCAGCCCGCCCAAATATTTGTCCTATCCGATCGAAACGATGAGGGTCAACAGCGAAGGAACGATGCATCTGCTGCAGCTGGCCAAAGAAAAGCAGGCTGCCTTCTTCTTGGCTTCAACAAGCGAGATCTACGGTAACCCAACCGTTCACCCTCAGCCGGAGAGCTACTATGGCAACGTGAATTCGATTGGATCAAGAAGCTGCTACAACGAAGCGAAGCGGTATGCAGAGGCGATCACCTACTGGATGAACAGGAAATATGGCATACCGGTAAGGGTCATTCGAATCTTCAATACATTCGGCCCGAAGATGGATTTATATGACGGACGTGTCATTACCAATTTCATTAATCAAATCATGTCCAAGCGCAACCTTACGATTTATGGCGACGGCAGACAGACGAGAAGCTTTCAGTATATCGATGATTTGCTGGAAGGGATTATAAGACTGCTGGGCACCACGTATGAACAGCCGGTCAATTTGGGGAATCCGCAGGAAGTCACCATACTTGAAGTCGCCCAAGTATTGAAGGAGCTCATGAAGTCCGACGCGCAGATCGAGTTTCTCCCGCTGCCGGAAGACGATCCCAGGAGAAGGAAGCCGGATATTACCGTATCAAGGACGATTATGGACTGGGAACCGGCGATCGGTTTGCATGATGCACTCGCTAGAACGATTCATTATTACCAAGGTCAATATATCCATTAAACAGGAGGTACCTATGCAAGAACAGATCATAGCGATGATAAGCGAAATCAAGGACGACGCCCAGCTGGTAAACCGCTTGAACGAGCATTCCAGCATCATGGAAGACGGGGGACTCGACTCGTTACAGCTAATTACTTTCTTATTAAAAGTGGAAGAGCGCTTCGATATTGAAATCGATTTTGAACAATTTGACTTCGATTTTTTGGAGTCGGTTACGACCTTCTGCAATTATATCTCGGAGCTGCAGAAGACGGCATCTGTATGAACGATAGACGCAAGGATGTCCGGGAGTTTATGGGTAAGCGTAAAGTAACGATTCTATGCTCGGGTTTCGGTCTGGGGTTCTATATTCCGGGCCTATTAGCTGCAAGCGGTTTCAAGAAGAGGGATATCGCGACGGAAGTGCTCGTGTTCGAAAGCTATTTGGAGCAAGACAAAAGGGATCATATTGCAGACAGCAGGAAGGCTTACCACAATGATTTCGCGCTTGCCAATTTTTCGGCCCGAATGCCGATGGATATCCGGGGCAGCATTGATTATACCCAGGTAGAGCTATTGCTGGAGGCGTGGAAAGCGGAAGAACGGTACGAGTTCATATCACTATCCGGACACTGGGGCTATATTCTGGATTTGTACAGGGAGAAGATGCTGCCGAATCCAATTCATGTAGACCTGCTCTACGTCGATTCAGATTTGGCCCCGTCTTGGAAGAGCCTGAAGAAGTATCATCCCCGGTATGACGAGCATTATTACAATGCTTGTCTCTATGACACCGATAAGATGGAGATTCGATACGAAATCCCGGTTCTTCCTGGTACGCCAATACCCTTCGAATCAAGGAAGCGGCGGCTTGTTGTTCATGGCGGCGGCTGGGGGATGGGCACTTATCAGAGTAAAGTTCCGGAGCTTGTCGGCCATAACTACGGGCTTGATATCGTAGCTTATGATTGGAACGAAGCGAAGCCTGATCCCGATCACCGGTATTGGATGAACGATCCGGAATGGTGTGCATGGGTGAAAAGTGCGAACGGCCTGCACGAGTTTCCGCCATACATTGAAATAGCGGGAGAAGACACGAAATCATACCCCGCTAAGGCTGATCATCATTGGTTATTTGACGTCGCTTCGGAGGCGATGGCTATCGTAGCTAAGCCGGGAGCGGGCACATTGATCGACTCGCTTGCCTCCGAAACCCCTCTTATTCTGCTGGAGCCGTTCGGCAGTCATGAGCTTAGCAATCTGGAATTGTGGGAGTCGCTCGGGTTCGGAATACGTTATGAGAAGTGGCGGGAGATGGATTTTTCCGTAGATGTCCTTAAGGAGATGCATCAAGCGATCAAGAACAGACCCGGAGAACGGATGGATTATGTGGATCATTATTGTTCGAGAGTCGCGTTAATGAAGAGGTAAGATTTCAATGGCAGAAGGGGTTATGCGATGAGTGTTAATAAATTGAGTGTCGCCCAAGATACGACAAGCTATCCGAGATGGATCGTCTTGCAGCTGCTCGAGGAGTGCAATTTGCGATGCAAGATGTGCTATGAGTGGGGACTAGAAGGGCCCTACAAAAGCAAAAAAACATTAGCGCAGCTGGACCCGGATCTGATCAAAAAGATCATCGCCCAGTGCAGCCCCGGCAAGCCGTATTACGATTTCTTCGGCGGCGAGCCGCTGATGTACCCTTGGCTGAGCGACATTCTCGCCATGATCAATCATTATGGAAGCGTAGCGGACTTCCCCACGAACGGCACATTGCTCGAGCAGCATGCCGAGATGCTTGTCGAGACTGCGCCCAATAAGATCTGGGTGTCGCTCGACGGCCCTGAGGCAATCAACGACAGGCAGAGGGGCAAAGGCGTATTCAAGAAAGTAATCAAGGGGATCGAGAAGCTCTATGAGCTCCGGCAAAGCAAAGGCAAGCATTTTCCGAAGATGGGTGTATCCTTTATCATTACGCCCTTGAACTATATGTATGTCGAGGAATTTTTCTTCAAGCATATCGACTTGTCGATGTTGGACCATATCAGCATGGAAGTGCAGCTCTATGCCACGGAAGAGCAGTATGCCCAATATGTGGAGGTTCTTAGTGGGGAATTCGGCGTGTATGAAGCTCCTTATGCCAAGGGGATGGTGTGGCGGGACATCAGTTCGTTCAGCGAGATCGATATTCCGGAATTGACGAGACAGCTCAATAAGGTTAAAGAGTATTGCTTGAAAAACCGCATCCATGTGATCACCTATCCGAAGACGATAGATGAACTGAATTTGCGCAACTATTTCTCGGGGCAATTCCATCAGATGGCAGATAAACGAAACCGTTGCTCTCTTCCATGGACTTATGCGGAGATTACGGCAAGGGGCGACGTTTCGCCCTGCCATGCCTTCTATGATTTGACTTTCGGCAACGTGAACGAAGAGAGCTTGCTGGATATCTGGCGCAGCGGCAAGTACAAAGAGTATCGCGCGTATATGAAAAAAAATATGCTGCCGATTTGTACGGCTTGTTCAAGGTATTATATCTACTGATTCATGTGAATGACCTATTACGTTTAAGAAGGGTGTGTTGATATGAATCCGAAATCAGAGATCAAACATTCCGCTAAGGATTTGCAAATTTTGAAACGTACTATCAGGAATACGATGGAAACCAAACGGAACATGGAGAAAATAGCGGGTTACGCGACACCGTTGCCGGAGTCGGTCGGGATTAAACTGACGAACCAATGCAACTTGCGCTGCAAGCATTGCTATCAATGGAACGACACCGGCTACCATCACTTCATGACACCGGAGCAGCAGCGGGAACAGCTCGACTACGGGATGCTGGAGAAGCTGATCCTTGAGACGGAACCAGCCAAGTCGAGACTCTATATCTGGGGCGGTGAGCCGCTTGTATACAGCCATTTCGACCGGTTGGCCGATTTGCTTGAAGCCCATCCTCGTGAGACAACGATCTGCACGAATGCGTTGCTGATTGAGCGAAAGCTGGACGCCCTGCAGAGAATCTCCGACAACCTGGAGCTGCTCATCGCGCTTGATGGATTCGAAGAAGAGAATGATGCGCTTCGCGGCAAAGGAGTATTCAACAAGGCGATAGATGCGATCCGAATGCTGGTCGAGCTGCGCAAGGAGAACAAATTCAGAGGCAAAATTTCGATCCATACTGTCGTTAACGATGGTATGACCGGCAAGCTGTACGATCTGCTGGACTTTCTGGAGGGCGTCGGCGTAGATCTGGTCATCGTCTGCTTCCCGTGGTACATCTCGGACGAGTGCTCGCAGGGGATGGACGATTACTTCGACCAGAAGTTCGACTTCCTTCCGGCGAGCGGGCACAGGGGCGAACGAAGCTGGCACGCTTTTAACTACAAGCTCGATCCGGAGCGTATCCCTGCTCTCATGAATGAGTTGGACCGGGTGAATCAACGGGTCTGGAAAATGCGCTTGCGCTACCAGCCGAATCTGGATCATGACCAGATCGAGGATTTCGTGCTCGGCAAAGAGGTGGAGGGCAAAGGCACGATGAACAAGAAGTGCCTGGCGCTCTCGAACCGGATGGACATTACGCCCGATGGAACAATAATCGCGTGCAAATTCTTCAAGGAGTTCGAGATCGGCAAATTACATGAAGCGTCTATACAGGAATTATGGCATAGCATGACCTACAGAAGAATAAGGGAAATGATGGACGAACGACTGACACCGGCATGTTCCAAGTGCAGTGTTTTGCATTTGCACGGTGTATAACTCTTCTAAAACACATAAATGAGGTGCGCGAGTGAGCATTATCCAGATGGAAGGATTGTCGAAAAGCTTCAAGTATTACGAAAAAGAATTGGGCCTCAAAAAATCGCTCAAAAATCTAGTGAAGCGCAAATCCCTGATCAAAGAAGCGGTTAGCGATATATCGCTTGTGATCGAGCAAGGCGAGATGGTCGGATTCTTGGGCCCGAACGGTTCCGGCAAAACGACGACGCTTAAAATGCTGTCCGGCATCTTGTATCCGACAAGCGGGCAGGCGACGGTATTAGGCTATGTCCCTTGGGAGCGAAAAAAAGAATTCAAGATGCAGTTCTCGATCGTGATGGGGCAGAAATCGCAGTTGTGGTGGGATTTACCGGCGAATGAATCGTTGTACCTGAACAAGTGTATCTATGAGCTCGAGGATGAGCCCTACAACCTTGTCCTGGATGAGCTTACGGAGATGCTTGACGTTAAAGACCTGCTCAACATTCAGGTGCGGAGGCTTTCGCTGGGGGAACGGATGAAGATGGAGCTTATTGCGTCGCTCATCCACCGGCCCAAGGTGATATTCCTGGATGAGCCTACAATCGGACTTGATCTGATTTCGCAGAAGCGCATTCGGGAGTTCCTGAAGTATTATAACCAGCAGACGAAGGCAACGGTCATTCTGACAAGCCACTACATGGCGGATATTGAGGATCTGTGCAAACGAACGATCATCATCAATCAAGGGAAGATCGTATACGACGGCGATCTCCGGCGTGTGAACGAGCTGTTCCATGCCAAAAAGATTATCAAGCTGCAATTTACGGACGAAGTACCGAGGCAAGCGCTAAGCGACTATGGCGTTATTACTCAGCATGATGGCCTGAATGCCGTTATGGAGATCGATAAGCATGACCTTCAGCGACTCTCCAAGATGATGCTGGACCGGTTCCCAATCCTTGATTTCACCGTTGAAGATATACCTGTCGAGCGAGGCATCGAAAGCTTATATCAGAAAGATGGGGTCAGACATGAAAGCCTTGCAAAAGTATAAAAGGACGTACATCCTTGCGCTTCAGAATGAGATGGAATACCGGACCGATTTCCTGATGAGTATTATCAGCGGCGGCTTCATCATACTCGTCCAATGCTTCCTCTGGACAGCCGTGTTTCGCAGTTCGCCGCAGGAGATTATTAACGGCTATTCGTATTCGCAGATCATCATTTATTCCGTGTTGTCCGGCGTCGTCTCCAAGCTGGTTTCTGCCGGCTTCGAAGGGGAGGTCGCGAACGATATCAAGACGGGTGGACTGAGCAAATTTATCGCTCAGCCTATTCATTATTTCAGCTATCGGATATGCAATTTTTTCGGCGGGAAAACGGTTCAGACCGCGGTCGTCCTTGTCTTATTCGTCATCCTGATGATCGTGTTCACTCAGATTTGGGAGTTTCAGCTTAGAGTGGGGCAAATCGTTTTGTTCCTGGTCAGCATTCTGTTCGGGCTGCTCATCAACTTCCTGCTTTTTTATTCGATTAGTGCCCTCGCGTTCATTATCACTGAGGTTTGGGGCGTTTTTATCGCGTTCAACCAAGGCGTCTATCTGCTCAGTGGCGCCATCTTTCCGCTTAATATTTTCGGAGATACGTTTGCCAGAATTTCCAGCTACTTACCGTTTCAATATGTCGTATACTTCCCGGTTAAGATCATCAATGGGAGCTTGACGATTCATGAAATCGTGCCCGGGCTCCTCTTACAGGCGGTTTGGGTAATTGTGCTTATGATCATTTCCAAGCTGTCTTGGGATTCCGGGATGAAGAAATATGTAGCCGTTGGAGGTTAGATCTGTGAGTATCAGCTTGTCAGAGATTCGGAAGCATGTACGCATGTTTTTTATTTTTGCGAAGAACAGCTTGGTCGGTTACATGGAATACAAAGCGAATTTCTACTCCGGTTTGATCATGGAGACCGTATTTCTGTTGTCCAAGCTGATCTATATCGTCTTCGTTTACCAGCTAGGGATCGAAATTAACGGAATTTCTCCTGACCAGATGATGATCTTCACCGGGACCTATACGATTATGATCGCAATCTATACAGGACTGTTTATGGATAACTTTTATAGATTTGCCGGCCATATCCGCAACGGGACGCTGGACTTGTATATGACCAAGCCGCTATCGCTGCAGTTCATGATTTCATTCCGGCACGTGAACTTCGCGTTTCCGATTCCGAACCTGATCGCCGGGATTACGATGATCGTATTGGCCTGGCGGCGTCTTGGCATCGAGCCAAGCTTTATCCACTTGGCCGGATATATCGGCGTGATCTTGAGCAGCACGATCGTGACCTACTCGGTGCTTCTGCTTCCGCAGATTCTTGCCTTCTGGACGGTGAAGTCCGGTTCGATCTTCGACATACTGGACAAATGTTGGGATTTGAACAATATGCCGATGTACATATACCCCAAATGGCTGCGGAGAATAGGACTGTATGTCGTGCCTATCTTGTTTATCACCAACATGCCGTCGGTTTATTTGATCGACCGGTTGGACTTGTTCCTTGGGATATGGATTTTTGCAGCTCCTGTGATATCGCTTCTAGTGGTCAGGCTGTTCTGGAAGCTGGCCGTCAAACACTATGAGAGTGCCAGCAGTTAGAGATATGCCCCAAAAAAATTGTTGAGAAGGTGAATCGGATGAGCAGGATGGAGCACAAGAGCTTTTCACCGCAGACAGAAGCCACTGCCAAGAAGCGGCTGCACAACGGGATCGAAATCTATCAAAACAACGAAGGAGAAACCGAGTTCCTCTACAACGAGATTTTCCAGAAGGAGATGTATTTCAAGCACGGGATTACGCTCCCGGATCATGGCACGGTCATGGATGTCGGGGCTAATATCGGCATGTTCACCCTGTATGTCAGCAGCAAGAGTAACTGCAGGGTATATGCCTTTGAGCCACTGCCTCCGACGTTTAAGCTTTTGAAGATGAATACGAGCTCGCTCTCTCGCGTAACAACGGTTAACGTCGGGCTTTCCAATGAGATCAAGGAAGCGGAGTTTGCCTATTTTCCTACGATGTCCACGGATTCTGTCCAGATCAAATACCGGGAGAACCACGATCAGGATCTCCGGTACGGGTTAATCAACCATTACCGGGATGACTTCGCCGACCCGCGCATGCTAAACCGGTTTGTCGATCATCTGATGTCGCCGAAGCTTCTGAATGAACAAATCCATCGCTGCAAGCTAACTACGATCTCTGAAATGATCCGCCATTACGATCTGAACCCCATTGATCTGCTCAAAATCGACGTGGAAAAAAGTGAGTTCGAGGTGCTGGAAGGCATCGATCCGGAGGATTGGGGTAAAATCAGGCAAATTGTCATGGAGGTACACGGACTGGATGAAGAGCAGATCAGCAGGCTCGAGAACATCTTCCGAACCAACGGCTTCAATGTCTCGATTGATTACTACGAAGATTTGAATATCCCAAATTACTATAATGTGTACGCGTTGAATCAAATGCATACATCGGCTGGGTGATAGTTATGTTACAGCATCTGCATGCAATGTTGGTATGCTCTAGCTGCAAGGGCGAGCTGGCCCAGTCGGAGGCATTGCTGCAATGCCGCAACTGCGATGCAGTATATACGATCGATCATCGTTATGTTTCGATGATCGACCGGCGTGAGCAGATTGTCCACCCTTCCGATTGGAATCGTAAAGAGGGCGAAATTCGAGATTATAGCGAGATTTCGAATGCTCTTGCGCTTTCCGGCATAGGCCGATTCGCAACCTTCTTAAACTATGGTTACGTCTCGAACGGTAATGAGCAACATGCGGTGATCGAGCCCGACGATGGATGGAATAGAAATTCAGTCAAGCTGTTACTCGAGACAGTAGGCAGGACGGTGATCCGGGATCGGCAGGTTATCGACATCGGATGCGGCAGGGGAGGGAACATAGCAGCTTTGTATAAATATTTCAAGCCTCTGTCTATTGTCGGTCTCGACATCTGCCCGGCGAATATTGCGTATTGCAGTGCCAAATCCCGATGGGCTGAAGCTTTCTATCTCGTCGGCGATGCGGAGAATATACCGTTTGCAGACGGGAGCTTCGATGTTGTATTGAATATGGAATCCGCGCATGCCTATCCGAATCGATCACGCTTCTATGAAGAGGTGTACCGGATAATGAGAACTGGCGGCGTATTTCTGTATACGGAGCTGATGCTGGAAGATCAGGTAACGCAGAACGTGAGGCTGTTAGAGGAAGCAGGCCTGTCTGTAATCCGCAATCAGGATGTGACTTCGAATGTCCTTCTGTCGTGTGAGGAGAATGCAAAGCAACGTACGGGCACTCAAGGGATTGCGAATAACGCCAACGCGAGCACCAATATTGGAGATATCAGTGATTTCATCGCATTGCCCGGCTCGAAGAAATATGAAGAGATGAAGGCTGGAACGCGGCAATACCGTATGATGAACCTGGTTAAGAGGTAACATAGCCTTAAGATCGACAATAACTTTAGTATAGGAGAAATATTTTATGGATGAAATTGTTTCCCTGGATACCTTTCAACCCTTCGACGGCATGATCAAAATGTTTCCTCATCATAATTTTCCTTATTTTAGTTGCGACTACAATTTGTTATTAACGCTTGCCAATTATTTCGAAAAAGATGAGTTGCCGATTTTGAATAATGTCATTAGTATTTATAGATTTGATAAACAAAAAATACAAACCAGAGGATATTTCAAGTTAGAAGTGTTGAATCTCGAGGATGAAGAGAAGATACTTAAGGAAATGGGTATCTCTGTTCGTAGAACATCTCCTGCATTAGATACTTTACAAGATGAGATCATATACTCTATTTCTAGGGGTAATCCGATTTCCATTTTTATTGATTTATTTTATCAACGCGGGAGAGACTTTTACTATAACAAAAAACATGGACTGCATCCTGTTTTTGTCTATGGCTTCAATTTAACGAACGGGGAAATATATACGGTTGATGATATTACAGAATACAGACAATATTCTCTACCATTTTCAGAATTTAAATTGTCTTGCCTGACTCCGGAACACGTAAAGATGCCAAATTACTTTTGGGAATATGCACTAGTGTCCCCCGCTGATCATGAGCTCTTGAACCATAAGAAGTCAGCACACACCAGCATCAATAGTTTTGTAGATAATATGTTCAGGTATCAAAACGAAATCACGGAAGGTTTGAATAATATATTGTTGTTGGCAGAAAATTACAAGCTCATTCTAACCAATGAAACGATTATAGAAACACTAAGCAGTACTATTTATAGAAAATGTTCTGAGAAATACAGGTTAAATACGCTCTATAAGTATAACCTTGATCATATCAATGCCAAGGATACGCTTAACCCGTTACTGGACCAAATTATTAATGACTGGAAGACGGTAAGGTTCTATTCGAATAAAGCCATCATGTCCCAAACGTTCACTGGGGAAACCATAGATAAGTGCATGGGTTTATTTACAAAAATATATAATAATGAAGTGCATTTTCATCATCAATTTTATTTAATGTTAGAGGCTGCAAGCTTGAAAAGCTGAACCAACAATGTGAGTCAGGTAACCGGGTAGAGTATCAGATAGACCGCATACCTTTGCGAGAGGGGGCGGTCTTTTTGTTTTTGCACTATATTCCATTCCCACCCCATATTCTCCTTTTTTCTGGAAGGTTGAGCCGAGAAGTGTGTCTATTTTCGTAATATATTAAAATCATTCGTGCATTTCCCGTATTTAGACTTTCCCTTCCAGTTGCTAATATGAAAGCTGTTACAGCCTAATCATCCGCTTTCGTGAATGCGTTTACAAACATTGTCTGCTATTAGGTTCAGAGGGAGGTGCAGGATTGACTGTCAAGCCAGACTTGGCGTAACCAAGGGTAAGAATCTCCATAAGAAAAGGAGTCAAACTTAGATGAACAGTAGAAAATATGTAGTCAGCATCTCCCGCCTTCTCGTTATCATCATGTTGTTCTCCATCTTCACGTATACTCCCGTCCCGGCTGCTGCGGCTGGAGAGGAACCGTCCGTTGAACTGAGCGACCTCATTGCGCAAGCCGAAGCTCTAAAAACCGGCAATGCGGAATTCCCGCTCCAGGTCAGCCAGTCTGTCTATGGTTCCGTCTACGGTTCTGATGTGAACCGGGCTTTGCCCTGGGTGCATGTAGACGAACTCCAAGCTCTTAATGATGCGCTTGAGCTTGCGCGTAATGCGAACACGCCGGCCGACGAAGCTATTGCAACGCTGAAAGAAGCCATAATGAATTTCACTGCAAATATCAAATCAGACGGCTCCGATCCCTATTTCCGGCTTGATCCGGGTCCGGGTAAGGTTCCTGTAAAAGTTACCGCGCCTACGAATGCCTGGAAGGCAAGAACTCCGCTGGATAACCGTGTCCCGGCCGACTTTGCCGGCGGGACATTCAAGACGATCGCATATCCTTTTGCAGATGCCCAAGGGAAAGCGGAAGTGCTCCAGATTAATTACGCCCATAACGGCAAAAGCACCTTCGGCGGCATCAGTCTGGAATCCCCGTTGTCCCCGGCCGTCAATGTCACAGCGGGTTCAACGATTGAATTCGATGTCTACTATCCGAAGAGCGCGCAAGGCAAATTCATGAGATGGAGAGTCAGAAATGCCAGCGATAACCTCGACAGCTACCTCAGGGAATACCAGTACAACAACTTGAATCCTGACTGGGTGGGCAGCTACAACGGCGAATCCTGGCTGAAGGCGCATCACAGTATTACCGCCTCAACGGGCAATTCCTCGAACTTCATTCTTGAGCTTCATGGGGAGAATGCCCGTCCTGAAGAAACCGGTATGCTGCTAGTCTCTAACATTGAGATTACCGCTCCTGATCCGAAGGGTGTTGCGCTTCCGAGCGTAGTCAATAAGGAACACCAGAGTGCCGTAGCGCCTCTAAAGAGTCTGTACAATAAGGAGAATGGCCTGTTCATGGTCGGCGCGATCGGCACCGGACCTGTAAACGGAACGAGAGCCAATCACTATGAGATCTTCGTTGACGGCAACAATCTGAAGGCCGATGGCACGCATCCCCGTGGTCCGGAATGGCTGAAGAATGTGAACGGCGAGGCCATGAACGGCGCAACCACTGCCCCTGGCTTAGCGGAGTATAGCTTCCCTACCAACTCTTATCAGGCGATCAGAGATTCTGGAACTCCCGGGCAGTACAAGTCTCACGGCCATGTTCTGGCATGGTACAACCAGGCTCCGGGATGGATGACACAGATTATTCCTGCGAACCTGTCCTCCGGGTATACCGGGGGGGCCGATTTCTACGGACTTGGCAATGGTGTCACAACCACGGTTAAGGTAGACAAAGAGATGGCGAGAAGAGTGCAGTTCAACCATACGATGTATGTGATGCGGCATTTTCTGACCACAGATACGAAGTACGGCTCCAGCGAAGCCCGTGGTATCATTCCCTTCAATTCCTGGGATGTACTTAACGAAGAGGTACACGAGAGCCGCCACAGCGAGCTTATCCTTGAGGATCCGAACAGCTGGAGAACGAGCCTGAAGCATACCAACTGGCTTGTTGCCATGTCAGATGATGAGATTGGCGGCGATATCACCAGCCATTACATCTATCTGCTGTTCAAGAATGCGCACATCGCGGCTCCCAACGCCAAGATGGCGGCAGCTTACAAAGCCAACTACGCTAACCTTCCAGAGTACATGAAGCTGGATGGACACGATACTAAAGGCAGCATTGACAGTTACATCGTTGACAATCCTCCGAAGCTGACCTACAACGATTACGGGGTTGCCACCCGCAGTAAAGCTAGAACCGTATATAACATGGTTCTTGAATTAAATACCGCATGGCGCTCCGATCCGCTGTATGACGGAAGACCCCTGATCGAAGACATCGGAATCCAGGGACATGACGCGGTGGGTAAGACCCTTGCCAGCGACAACCAATATGCGATGGCCCTTTATGCCTCTCTCGTTGACCGGGGGCTGCTGTCGGGTATTACCTATTCTGAGCTTGACCTTAAGGTGCCGACCGATGCTCCAGGAGGAGGCGCAACTGCTCCAGCAGCGCTCAATGTGAGACAGTCGGACGCCCTTGGATATCAGTACGCGCTGCTGTACAAAATGTTTAACAAGTTCGCCCCGTATATCGATCACATCATCAGCTGGGGCGTAACCGGTTCCGGATGGCAGGGAAGCTTTGTCCTGTTTGACGGTCAGAGTAATGCAAATGCCGGTTACTATGGTGCTATGAAGCCGGACCGGTTCATTCTGGGACATTCGTATCTGGATGATTACTTTGCAGGCGAATATCAGACTATTCAGAATAATAAAATCGACCTTGGCGACCTTGGAGTCTATACACCTAATAGTGTGAATGCAGACCTCAGCAGCCTGACACTAAGTGCGGGAACACTCGAGCCTGTATTCAACGCAGCAACCACAGAATACGAGGTGTCCCTGAAGGATGCCGGCAGCATTACTGTGACAGCAGCAGCGGCAGACAGCAGGTCAACCCTTAAAGTGAACGATAAGGTGGTTGCCAGCGGTACAGCTTCCGAAGCTATAGCGCTGACACCTGGCACCCAAACAGATATAAAGATTGAGGTCACAGGGGCAGACGGCAGGGTCAAGACGTATACCCTGAAAGTAACCAACAGCAAGACGGAGACTCCGTCCACTCCGGAACCAGGAACACCATCTGCAACACCTGAACCAGCAACACCAGCACCAGCAACGCCTGCACCTGGTGGAACCTATTCAACGTCTGCACCTGTTGCATCTGCGACACCTGCACCAGCAGCACCTGTTGTAGAAGGACAGAAAGTAACCATGCAGGCAACAGTGAACAATGGAACCGCAATGGTTAAGGTAGCAGATCTGGCAAAAGCAAAGGAACTCATCGAGAAAAATGTGACGCTGGACATCCCTGCCGTGCAAGGAGTGAAATCATACTCGGTAGGCTTGCCTGCTGCAGCACTGACCGGCGGAACCAAGGATAACAAACTGACCATTTCGACCGAATTCGGTCAGGTCGTTATTTCCGGTAATATGTTGACAGGCACACCTGAAAGCAGCGGCAAGGAAGTATCGCTGGAGATTGGAAAAGGTGACAAGTCGGGGCTTCCGGCGGAAGTAAAGGCGGCTCTAGGCGATAGACCGATCATTCAGCTTAGCCTTAAGACGGACGGAAAAGAAACGGCCTGGAGCAATCCTGGTGCACCTGTTACCGTATCCGTACCTTACCAGCCGTCTGCGGATGAATTGAAGAATCCTGAACGGATTGTTATCCGGTATATTGACGGAAATGGAAATGTTCTAACCGTACCGAGCGGACGTTATGATTCCAAGACCGGTATGGTAACCTTTACAACTACTCATCTCGGCGATTTCGCAGTAGCTTATGTATCCAAGACATTCACAGATCTCGGAAAGGCAGCATGGGCGAAGAACGCGGTCGAAGTCCTTGCATCCAAGGATATTCTCAAGACTGAGGGCGGTGAATTCCATCCGTCAATCGAGATCACCAGAGCAGATTTCCTGTACTCCCTCGTCAGGGCACTTGGCTTGACTGCGAAGGTAAATGGAAACTTCAGCGATGTACAGGAGAATGCTTACTACTATAATGAGATTGGAATGGCCAAAGCGCTTGGGATTACGAATGGCCTGGACAACGGCAGCTTCGGCAGCGCGCTTAAGATCACCAGACAAGACATGATGGTGTTGACCGAGAGAGCCCTGAAGCTCGAGAAGAAGCTGAATAGCCAGGGGACGGCTGCGGATCTGGAGAGATTCTCCGACAAGTCCAAAGTGGCCTCCTATGCGGTGAACAGCGTAGCCGCCATGGTGAAGGAAGGGCTCATCGAAGGCAGCGGCAACAAGGTCAATCCGGCTGGCAACACCACCAAAGCTGAAGCTGCGGTATTCCTTTACAGACTGTATAATAAGTAAGAGATTTGCATAAAAACAGGATATGCCCAATAGACCGCACTCCTTTTGCCAGGAGGACGGTCTATTGGCGTTTAGGGGACAGTAAGCTTTTCTTAATTAAAGCAAATGTCCGCCAGACACTTCAATGTCCTGGGCTGTAACCCACCCGAACTCATCCGACAGCAAGCTCACAATAACCTTTGCAATATCTTCGGGGTGGCCAATTCTGCCAAATACAGATTGCTCAGCCAGCGGCTTAATGAATTCGGGATGTTTATCAAATACTCCATCGCCGAAATTGCTGTGCGTAGGACCAGGCGACACGGCGTTGACCCGGATTTGGCGAGGTGCAAGCTCTTTGGCAATGTAGCGGGTCCAGGTTGAGAATGCTGCTTTTAACGAGCCATAGACGGAGTAGCCCGGAAAGGATTGATTTTTGGATGAACTCGTGGTATTGACAATAGCTCCGGCGTCCTCCATGAATCCGGCAAGCTGTTGTGTTAGAAAAACCGGTCCTTTGAAGTTCGTATTCAGAATCTTGTCGAAATATTCTTCACTCATCTCAGTGAACAGCATGGGTCCGCCGATGCCGCCATTATTCACCAAGTAATCAAAAGTTGTCCGGTTCCAAATGTCTTGGAGACTCTGTTTCACTTCTTGAATAAAGCCCGCAAAGGTTGATATCTGAGTCAGATCCAGCTTTAATGCGACTGCCCGGACACCTGCATTTTTCTCGATTTCCTTTACGACATCTTCTGCCCGGTCCTTATAGGAATTGTATGTGAGAATGACGCTAATTCCGCGCTTGCCAAGCTCCAGCGCTGCCGCTTTTCCAATGCCATTACTTCCACCCGTTATTATCGCAATTGTCATAAGATCCTCCTTGGTTTGTGTTCGGCTTGGTTCTAATTGTAGCCGCAGCTGCGTCACCAAAATAGACCTGAAAATGCCTATTGATTGCCTAAAAGCACCATTCGTGTGATAAACTATGTGCATGAAAAATGTCCTTGAAGAAATAATGGATCTGATGAAGGATGCGGGCACCAGGCAGATTGAAACCGGAGTACCGGGGCTAAGTATGATTAAGGGAGCGATCCCTCATCATCAACTTGCAGCGCTTTACGAGCCGATGATTGGTTTCACGGTTCAAGGAAGAAAGATTCTATCGATCGGGGGGCGCAGCACGGAACTGGCAGGACCATCTTATTACGTACTACCAGTGCATGTTCCTGCAACGGCGGTTGTACATCCGGACCGCTGTGGCCAGCCTTACATGTCCCTTGGTCTCAAGTTGAATCAGAATATTCTTCAGAGTCTGCTAAGAGATCTCCAGGAGAATCTATTACCGGCTGCTTCCGGGCAATTCGCAGCTTGCGACATGGATATTGAATTGATGGAGGCCTGGCTGCGTTTATTGCGATTATCGAAAGCGCCAAGAGATATTCCGGCTCTTGCACCAGCTTATGAGCGCGAAATCCTGTATCGCGTACTGATGGGACCACAGGGAGGGTATCTGAGGCAATTTGGTCAGCGGGAAAGTGATTTATCCCGGATATCCCAAATTGTAAAATGGTTTCGGAGTAATTTTATGAGGCCCATAGACATTGGTGAGCTGGCATCGAAATCGGGTATGGCTATAAATACTTTTCACCGTCAGTTTAAAAGGGCCACGGGGTTAAGTCCTATTCAATTTCAAAAGCAATTAAGGCTCCTGGAGGCCAGAAACCTCATTGCCTTCGAGGGCTATCCGGTAGCAAGTGCTGCATATCATGTTGGCTATCAAAGTCCCTCACAGTTCAACCGGGAGTATTCACGCTTCTTCGGTGCATCTCCAGCCCGTGACACGGAGAGCCTAAGACGAATTGAAAGCATGAGAGATTAGAAGGTCATGCCAAGGGCCGCGGGAAATGCACTGTGGCGTGAGCCAACTGCTGGAAGTACTTCGCCAGCGCAACTACGTCTTCGAACTGGTGCTCACAAATCTGTTAACCACTGTTAACATGCGTTAACACCTGTGGTATAGTATAAGCAGAACGGGCGTACAATGCTAAGAGAGCCGTGCGCTAACACGACTCTCTAGAGCAATAGCCGCTTTTAAGGGCGGTAGGCCTCAACAAAAGGATACGACAAATAGACCGCACACCTTTGGTGGGAGGGCGGTCTATTTGCGTTTATCGGACAGTAAAGCTACGATAAGCAAACCAAAGGTTAGCATCAGCATCATTGCTTCAAACACTGTCACAAGGCATCCCTCCCTTCTGAGAGAGGTAGCCGACCGACCCTTTAAGCCTATTCTATTGCTCAATCAGTATAGCATATCAAATGCCGTAGTATTACCTATGTTTGGAAAAATTTTGACGTAAATGCGTATTTAGTATGTGTAAAGAGCAGCCCCCAATACGGGAGCTGCTCTTATTTGCGTTTGTTCTTACAAACCGCCGTCGGAACACAACCTATAACTTCTCCAGCAGCTCAGTATAATAACCGTTACCGTTCCGCTTATCCAGCTTCTCCGCTGTGGCGAGAGCCAACTGCTGGAAGTACTTCGCAAGCGCAGCGACGTCTTCGGACTGACGCTCACACGGGTGGCCGGCCGGAAGCTTAACCTGGAAGCGGATGGATTCTTCCGCCAGACGGCGGAACATTTTGGCGGAATAGGCGTTGAAGATCATCTGATCGGCCGGGTTCTCATGATCGAGCGAGGAGGCGATATACTCTTCGAAGACCTCCAGCGCCTTGACTGGATCGGTCAGGGTCAGGTAACCAATATGCTCTCCCTGATGATACAAGAAGTCGCGGTTGCCTTTGACCAGCTTGTAGCCCTTCTTCTGAAGCTTATCCGCTTCCGCTTGGCGGCCCAGCCGCAGGAGAGGGAACAGCACCTTCGTAATGGTCACATGCGGGACCTCACCGCAGGTCATCCGGCCCTTGAGAATAGGCTCGGCTGCCTTAACGGTTGCTTCGTCGTCTCCCTGCTTCGCCAGGAACTCGACCAGGCCATGCTGCTCACAAGCCTCACAATCGCTCATCTCGTCCCGGTCCATGGTCTGGACAATCGCCCATTCGGCCTCTGAAGCTTCCAGCTCCCCGAAATCTTCGAGGATATTCGCCCGGTAATAGTGATAGGTCCGGCTGCTGTAGCCTTCCGCTGCGAAGCGGGTCTTCATATCTTCCAGCAGGTTCTCAATCTGAGTGCGGCTAATATCTGCAAAAGCGGTAATGCGGTCCAGCACCCACTTGTACGACCACATTAGGCTATAATCATCGAACCGGCCCGGGTTCTTGTCATACTGCCCCAGCTGCCAGGAAAAGGCGACTAGCGCCTTCATCGGATACCCGTGGAAGCTGCCCAGCTCTACGATTTCGCTGCGGGCCTCATAGCCCTGGTCGATATCTCCTGCGGCATCGGCCACCCGTACCGCCTGCTCCAGCAGCTCCAGCTTAGCCTTGCCGCCCGGCAGGTCATAGGCTTCCTCCATCAGATCGTCAAAATCCATCTCGGTAAGATTCATCTATTCGTCTCCTCCTGTGGCTTGATTAGCCGTCAATCCCCAATCAATGAATTGAATAATGCCCTGGTTCAGCAGCGCGATCTCCTGGCGGTTCATCGGATAATGTCCCATCATCAGCGCATTGCAGTACAGCATCTCGACAATGGAGGGCAGCATCTTCTGGTTCGCCTGGTGAAATGCCCGCCCGATGACAGGATTATTCAGGTTGAAGTAGAGTGTGGCGTATGCCGTCTCCTTAAGCGAAGCACCCAAGCTGCCCAGCACGGAGGCTAGGGCATCGGTGCTCACTTCTTTGGTTGCTTCCATTACACGCCACTGGGCGGACTCCTCAGACAGCGTGTAGAGGACAGGAATCTCCTCTGGCTTGAAGCGGCGCAGCTGCACCTGGCAGCGGAACTTCTGAAGTACACTGTCTGCGAGTCTTACGGACTCATAGTAGTCCAGCCGCTCTTGAGGGGTGATATCGGTGAAGGATAACGACACCTCCTCTGGCAGCAGCCGTTCCGTCTGCACATCCGGGTCAATGAGCGGCAGCCGGGCCAGCAGCTCGGCATCATAGATATACCCGCCGTTCACCACCAGCATGGATTGGGCCGAAGCCACGTGGGTAATCTGGCGGTATTCGTCAAGCGTCGCCGTGAAGTACAGGGGAGGCTGCTGCTTCAGCTCGCCAAGCGTCTTTCTGCCATACGTGCTCTCAAACGGCAACCACTCGTGAATGATAGAATAGAACGATGAATCTTCCACTGCGAGAGCCTTCATGGATAAGGCATGTAGTGAAATGATCGATTGCAGGCGATCCGGGTCGTACTCGGCCATCCGCATCAATTCCTGACGAATGGAGCTCCCGAGCTCTTCCCGCACCTGCTCCAGCTGGGCATTCTCGTAGAAATGCTCCCGCGAAGCGGTGGGCTGCAGCTCATTGGTCCAGATCAGGCATTTCACGAAGAACGCCCAGTCCGGCAGGATATTGCTGGCAGCTTCGGAGACCAGCATGTGCTTCAGGTATACCCGGTGATTGCGTTTGGCGTTCAGGTTCACCGCGTGCGGCAGAATGAAGGCGATGCCTCCCGTCCGGCCTGAGGCGGTGTGCAGGGGAATGAAATCGCGGAACGTCTCTCCCAGCACCTGCTTACCGAAGGACAGCACCTCGTCACGATGCTTACGGGCCAACTGCGGATCTTTGACCCACGGCGGGGTCAGCGGATTAATCAGGCGGGTGTTACGGTCCGACACCAGCTGGATCGGATAAGGCAGCAGAGCGCCGTAATGGAACAGCCCTTCCTGCAGATTGCTCTCCTCGAAGTAAGCTTCGGACCCTTCTTTACAACGCAAAAAAACCTTGGTGCCCGGAGCGTGCTCCCCTTCGAGCTTGCGGATCGTATAGGTGCCGTCCGGCTTCCCGCGCCATTCCAGTGCAGGGCCGCCCTTGGCGGATTGGGTAACCATAACGATATCGTCACTCACCATGAAGCAGGACAAGAGCCCGATGCCGAACCGCCCGATGAAAGAGGTATTGGTGGAGAGAAAGTCTTCGCCCCGTTTGGAGGATTGTCCGATCATGGCCAGGAACTCATGAATCTCTGCCTCGTTTAACCCGATTCCGTTATCTTCTACCAGTAAGGTCGCCCCGGTAGAGGTCCCGCTGACCTCGACATGAATCTTGCCTTCGTATCCAGCGGGGGAATAGGCCTGCCGTGCAGTAATCGCGTCTATGCCATTCTGGAGCAGTTCTCTTAAGAATACCTTCGGGCTGCTATACAAATGGTTAGACAAAATGTTGATCATACCGCTTAAGTTCACCTGAAAACGGTACGTATCCTGGTTTTGGTTCTCCATGTTTGTTCTCCTATTCTGTAATCAATTGATATGTAGACAGATGCAACCCTATGTATTACCCAGAAGCTGCATTATAAGAAACAGATATTCCCAATCCTCCTAATTTCCCTGCCTTGAAAATACAAAGAAACCCAAGGTCTTGATTCACCTGGGCTTCCCGCCAATCTATTCTTAGTCCGCCATCTTCACCGCACAGACCCGCAGCCGCCGGTAGTCGGCGATCCATTGGCCCTGCCGGTAATGCTCCGGACGCAGCTGATCTTCCACTTCGCGATAGATCGCAGTCTTGTCTTCTGCACTGACATCGTAGAAGAAGTCATCGGCCATCATGTCGAGCCAATCCCGGATTCCGCTCTCGCCCTGCAAGGGAGTCGGCCGTTCGAAATGCTGGGCCAGCGTGACGAGGAAGCCATGCGCCTCCAGCACGGCCGTATATTCTCCGATGGTGGGGAAGTACCATGGATTGCGTCCCTGCGGATCATAGCCATGCGCGGACAGTGCGGCCTCGGTCGCATTCACCAGCGCGGCAACGTTGCGGTAGCCGCCGAATTCGGCGACGAACCGTCCGCCGGTCCGCAGTGCGCTTGCTACCGTCACGGCAACTGCGTGTGCGTCCTTCATCCAGTGCAGTGCAGCGTTGGAGAACACCGCATCGAAGGTCCCGGAGGTTCGGTATGTGTAAGCATTCTGGGTGCTCAGATTCAGATGCGGGTACTTGGCACGGCCGCGTGCAATCATCTCGGGCGACAGATCAATGCCAACAGTCTCCGCTCCGGCGGATGCAATCTTAGCCGTCAGGTCGGCCGTCCCGCAGCCGATATCCAGCACGCGTTCACCGGGCTGAGGCTGGAGCAGAGAGAGGACATCGCCGCCCAGCTTGGAGACGAAATCCAGTTTGTGATCATACGTGTCTGCCTGCCATTGGTTATTGGAAGCCGGCTCATTCATGTACTTCCCCTCCTTATGAAATTCAGTATAGTACTGCATAGCTTATAAATGAAATATATAGTTGCTATACAGTTGATAAGCATTGCCTATAAGTGTGCTGCCGACAAAATAGACCGCTAGCCTCTGTAAGGAGGGCAGTCTATTCTCTCATATCATAATAGGGGAATTAATACACCAGCACGCCTGCATCAAGCGCGGACTTGTTTGCCACGGAATTGCCAGTCAGGAATACCTGTTGCAGCTTGGGCAGCTTGCTCAGAAGCTCTATATTGGAAATCGCATTGTTCTCCAGATGAAGCTCCTCGATGGCCTGCCACTTGCTCATGAACGCAAGAGAAGCCAGGTTGTTGTCCTGCAGGGTGAAGGAACGCAGGGCAGTTAGGCCCGCGAAGTAAGGCATCACCTGGTCAACCTCACTAACGGAGTTGTTATTCATGGAGAAGTATGGCCGGTCCAAGGTCAGATGCTCAAGCACACTATTCGTTGCTGCTGTCTGCTTGAAATTCAGGCGGCATTCCGAGCACACCAGCGTGTTCACCTGCTTCAGACGGAATAAGGCGTCGCTCTCTGAATACAGCGACGAATCATAGATACTTAGTGTCTTCAGACGGGGCAAGCTGTCCAGCGAACGAAGCTGGATGATGTCGTCGCTCCCCCAGAGGGACAGCTCCCCAAGCTCAGGGAATTTCTTCAGCTCAGCCATATTAAGCTCCCCGCTTCCGCCCCGGAGTGTCAGATCCGTTACCGCAGGGGCCTTCAGCCCGGAGAGGAAGGAAGCTGGGATTTCCACCCGTTTGACGCCCGGCAAAGTAAGGCTGTCTGGTTGCTCGTAATAACCGTCCAAGGTGAATTCCCGCAGCGAGGACAAGCTATTCACGGCCTTTACCGAGCCAAGCTGGCTTAAGGAAGCCAGGCGGAGCGAGGTAATAGAGGTTTTGCCGGCCAGACGCTCCAGGCTGGAGAAATTCACATTTTCGAGATCAAGCGTCTGCAGTGCAGGCATGTTCTGCAGGAAGTCGATCGACTTCACATTGGATAAATAGGAAAGCTTAAGCTCCTGGAGCCCGGTTAAGGCGTATAACGGCTGCAGATCTGTGGTTTCACTGTGATAGATAGCCAGAGAAGACAGCCCGGTCATGGACGATAACCACCCCAGGTCATTGACGAAGGTAAGGGACAGGGACTTCAGCGGCAGCTTATTAAGCAGATGCAAATCCGTTATAGACTCATCCACATAGGTAATGGATAGTGAGCTTAGATTGGGAAATTCCAGCAGCAGGGCCACTTCCTGATTACTGCGCAGCTGAGTGGACAGCTCCGTAATTTTAGATTTATCGCCGAAGTAGCCGGAGAAGGCGCTGAAGGATTCGTTGAAGGCGCCGCCATAGCTTTTTAATCCGGGCATATGGGCAAGCGTTGTCTGGTCCGCCTGGTTGATCTCGTAGGTATTCGTCAGGTTCAGTGCCGTCAGTCCCTTGAAGGCTTCGAAATCCCGTTGATCAATCCGCTGGGTATTCAGCCGCTTGTCCTGGGTCACATAAGTAAGCTTCTCGGCCTGCGCATCGCTGAAGGGATCGGAGAAGCTGTAAGTGAACTGCCACTGGTCATTCTTCGAACGCTCCACAGTTAAATAACGCAGTGAGGCCAATTCCTCCTCTGTCGGCATGGCAGAGCCTTTACCCAGGGTCTCCCGCAGGAAGGTGAGCAGGACCTCGCTTTCGGGCATCGTCCGTACGGACAGATTAGCCTTGGTTGCCAGCTGCGGAGAGCTGAGGCCGTAATAGAAATAAGTACCGATGGCCCCGCCCAGCACCAGCAGCAGAATTAGCACCAGCCTAATGGGGATAGAGACGGAGACGGGTGGCTTCGGCGCGGCCTTGGGAGGGGGTGCCCCGTGATAATGATTAATGGTCTGATCCACATAGTAGACATTATTTTGCTTGAGCAGAAGCTCAGTCTGGCAATAAGGGCACTTGAGAATCGCGCCTTCCTTATATTCAATTCTTCCGCTGCAATTGGGACAATTTAACGGGATAAATGCCACGGGCTGCTGCCTCCTTCATGATGTGATGATGAAATTGCGCCGGTATCACTTGAATACTTATCGGAATTTACGTGAGTTACGCTGATTTGTTCCATTATTCTCTGGAGAGAAGCTGATAATTTGATTCTATATGAACAAATGCTCAGAACACAACAATTGTTAAAAAGGAGAATCAAGCCGTTAAGATTAGGTTGACATCTGCGGCGTTCGAGATTGCGAGGACCGAAGGAGTGGATGCCGTGACCATCCGTAAGGTGGCCGAGAAGCTGGGAGGCTCTATCGCCCCCATCTATGTCAATTTCAAAGAGGCTGGCGAGCTGGTGGAGGAGGTTTTCCAGATAACGCTTACGGTGAGCAGACAAATTCTGCTGGAGCAGAACTCCGGGCATCCGTTCCATGATATCGGGGCGGCCAGCATCCGTTTTGCCAGAGAGTATCCGGTGCTGTTCCGGGATCTGGTGATGAAGAAGAATGATCAGGCGAAGTACAATGAGGCAGAGACGCAAGGGTTCATTCAGATGATGCGAACGGACCCGGATCTGAATGGATTAACCGATGATGAACTGGGGATGATTTTGCTCAAGATGAAGATGTTCCAGGTCGGGATGAGTGTGATGGTTGCGAATGAGTTGCTGCCGGACCATTATACGGAGGAGCAGATGATTCAGCTATTGAACAGCGCGGCAGAGGATGTCATCAGCACAGCGAAGCGTAGCTCGGAGAAATCTTGAACCCGGAGGGGATGATCATATGACAGCAGGCAGAACAAAGCTTAGTCTTCTATTGTTCATCGTTATTGTGCTAGCCAGCGGCTGGATTGGGGTATGGGTGGATAAGAAGCTGCCGGATCAGCCGGAAGGGAATTCGCCGGGAATGGGCTTGTGGCTGATTTTGCCGATGATCGCCATGCTCGTACTGCGGCTGGTGAACCGCGATTGGAAGGATATTGGCGTAAGGTTTAATTTTAGAGAAAATAGGAAGTGGTACGGTGCAGCCATTGCCGTCTATCCGGTAATCATGGTGATTGTGGTGGGGCTTGCTCTGCTATTTAATAGCGCCAGCACTTCAGAGGCTGAACTACATACGATTCTCTCACTGGTCGGGGTATCGCTCGCAGGCAGCTTTGTTAAGAACATCTTCGAGGAGTTCGCCTGGCGCGGCTATCTGACTCCGAAGCTGATTGAGCTGAAGCTGAAGGACTGGATGATCTATCTCGTATCCGGTCTGGTCTGGGCGCTGTGGCATACGGCTTATTATCTGGTTTTCCTGCCGGATACTTATTTCGGGACTACGTCAAGATGGGGCTATGTCGTCATAGGCTGTGTGCTCATGGTTGCTTGGTCCATCATGTACGTTGAAATCTATCGTCTTACACAATCGGTGTGGCCGTGTGTACTCATGCACGCAGTGGAGGATGGAGTGCCTACTTTGCTGGTATCGGTTGCAGGGATCATTACATTCACGCCGGCAGGCGAACTGTGGTTTAGCCCGACCACCGGCGTGATGACGACGATTCTGTTCATCGGATTCGGCTTATGGCTCAGATCTAGACGATTGAAGCGCTTTGCAGATAGATAAACTTGGTGAAGTCCTGCGGCAGTTCGGGTGCATAGCGCTGATGTAAGGCAAATAGACCGTCTTCCCATGGGAGGACGGTCTATTTGCTTTCATTTACTCATTAACAGGTTGCTTGTCTGCACCAGTCCCCGCAAACCTGATAAATATGAATAATCCAATCAGGACCACAACGATCCCCGACCAGAAGAACCAGAACGGAACGCCGAACCGGCCGGCCACTGGACCCGCCAGTGCAAGCCCGATCGGGGAGGACAAAAGTCCGATACTTGTCACGAAGGAGAGTACGCGCCCCAGGAGCTCAGGCTCATAAGACTTCTGGATCATCGCCATGTAAGGGCCGTTGAACAAGGGGGCAGCGGCACCCATCAGGAACGAGAGGACGGTAAAAGCAAGGAATGCCTCGCGCCCTACCATCCCGCTCAGGACACAGGTGAGCCCGATCACAATCAGACTCACACTCATGTAGTTGGTGTCCTTCCACCTGGAAGCAAGCACCGACAGCAGCGCACCGCCAAGAATCATCCCGATCCCGAATACGGCCTCAATCAGGCTGGCACTGTAACCGCCGCGTCCGAAATGGGATAGCGTCATCAAGGGAAACAGCATCGCCAGCGGCATGAACACCACGCTGAAGACTGCCATGGCAACCGTTATCGTTACAATGGGTTTTTGTGACAGGAATGCCCGCCAGCCGAGCATAAACTCCTTACGGAACGAGGGTGTCTCTACGATCTCCGGCTTGGGCTGCTGAATATGAATGAACAGAAGCATAAGGTTAGCGATTAAGGCACCTGCTACATCTAAAAGTAATACTGTTCCTAGTGAAGTAGCCGAGTATACCGCTATTCCAAGCGCCGGTCCAAGGACGCTGGAAGCGGAGAAGATGAGTTGATTCCAGCCTGCCACCCGGGTGAGCTGGTCTTCCGGCGCAATCAGAGGGATTGCAGCCTGGAACGATGGGGCATGGAAGGACGAAGCTGCCGAACGGATCAGCAGGATGGCATACACAATCCATAAGCTGGGCTCGCCCCATAGATAATAAGCGCCCAGAATCAGACTGGTTAGTGCAATGGCGCTGTCCGCGGCGATCATAGTGAGCTTACGGTTCCAGCGGTCGAGCCAGACGCCAATGAACGGGCCTAAGACCGCTTGCGGTAGAAACCCGGCCAGACCGGCCAGCATCAGCACGGTAGCCGATCCTGTCGTCTCGGTCAGATGCCAGACGATGGAGAACTGAACCATCGCCGATGTTAATATCGAGAAGATTTGCCCGCTGAAGATGAAGGCGAACGTCTTTTTCCATTGAATATTCATAAGTTTCTTACCTCCCTAATAAAGACAGACCCAAATCCGGAAGTGGACTTGGGTCTGCAACAATTACATGCTGGGACAGTGCGAAACCGGGCATAGTGAAATAAGCCGTAGCGGATCGCAGCCGATGTCCTTAACGTAAATAGCAGCAGCTCAAAAAAGCCCACACTTGGTGGAAAATCAGCTTTAATTGGGCTTGCTTACCATATACGTGGAATCATCGGCTGCCATCCTCCTCAAATTTTATAGCTGGAGCTTAACATTGAAGTTCTCCAGATGTCAATAATATCGGAGCATTCCGCATCTTCAGCCTAGTATGCTATATTGGGAATAATGAAGCGGATACAGGGGGCTGGAGGATGTTCTTTTTCATAGTAATGCTTATATGTTTCGGTGTGTTTGTAGCGCTTGCCTATATATTCAATGCGAAGCATAAGATCGTGATGCCGCTTATCAGCGCGGTGGCAGTCAGTATGCTGGTGCAAGTGCTGGAGCAATTCTATATGAGCAGCATTATTGTCGTGGCGTTCATTCTGTATTTCATTATAAGCAGCATCAGGACCTTCAAGCATGAACAGTTCCAGTTGATGGTGGCGATTCTTTTCAGCACGTCCGTTGTTACTCTCATCATAACCTCAACCTACTTCAAGCAGCCTGTGGTTCCCTCCGAAGCGGAGATGGTCAGGGTGATGTTCATCTATTACCCGCTGCTGATACTATTTATCTCCTGCTATACCTACATGCTGCTTAGCGTATTCAATTTCAAGCTGCTTCAGTCCGGGAACCCGCTCGGGTATGTGATGGGTAAGGTGCGGGGCTTCAGGCGTATGATCCGTCTGCTCTGGATCGCTTCACGCAAAGGGCTGAACCATCTGCTCCAGCAGGATCATGCGAAGCTGCCGCAGGTGATTGCTGCCATTCTGGATAACATGGGCGGAGTCTTCGTGAAGTTCGGGCAGGTCTTATCGACCAAGAAGGATCTGCTGCCTGCGCAATACATCGAAGCGTTCTCCAGCCTGCATGACCAGGTTAAGCCGCTCAGCCGGAAGGAGCTGAAGGAGATCATCGACAGCAAAATCGGCGATCTGGAGGAGACGTATGAAGACTTCGGAATGGAGCCCATTGCAGCCGCTTCGATCGGTCAGGTGCATCTGGCACGGCTGAAGTCCACGGGAGAGAAGGTAGTTGTCAAAATCCTGCGGCCGGATGTGAAGCAGAAGATGAGCGTAGATCTGGATCTATTAATCCAATTCGTGACCCGGCTCTCCGAACGCTCCTCCAAAATCCAAAGACTCGGCTTAATCCAGCTCGCCCAAGGCTTCAAAACGAATCTGATTGAAGAGACGGACTTCGACATCGAAGCGCTGAATACCAACCTGCTGCGCCAAGCATTCCAGGAACACGATATTCCGATACAAGTGCCGAGGATCTACGCCGAGTACTCGACCAAGCAGATTCTGACCATGGAATATATTGAAGGGCACCGGTTCACCCGAAAGGTGAGCAGCGATGTGTCCGAAATGATCATGCACGCATTCCTGCAGCAGATTCTGATGATCGGCATCTTCCACGCCGACCCGCATCCCGGCAATCTGATGCTGACCCAAGACGGGAAGGTCGCGCTGATTGACTTCGGTTCCGTGGGTTATCTGACGGAGGAGGAGCGGGCCGGGATGTTGAACTTCCTGATGGGCTACAGCCGGAAGGATACGAAGCAGATGGCCCAGGGCCTGGCCGGAGTCTGTGAAGAAGGGGAGCTGCTGGATGTGCGAATGATCGAGCGGCGCCTCGGCAGACTTTTGTCCGAAGCCTCTTTCTCGCCTGATCCTACCATTGTCATGATGAGACGGCTGATGTCGATGATTACCGAGCTGGGAATGTCCTTGAAGCCGACGGTGGCCGGGGCCTTCCGGGCGATTATTACCCTGGACGGGACCTTGTCCTCTGTGGATGATTCGTATTCCTTATCCGCAGCGAGCCAGTCCTTCGCAGAGCAGATGGATCAGGGGCAGATCGTCAAGGAGCAGCTAAGCAAGGTGAAGGGGCGGCTGGAGGACTATATCCCGAAGCTGCTGGAGCTGCCACTATTGAAGGAGAACCGGATCACTCTGGCGCGTGAGGACAATCATAGTCTGACGGATTTCGTGGGGACGCTGACGGTCGGGATGTTCACCGTGATCTGTATGGTGATCATGCTGGCCAGCTTCTGGGTGCAGGGGGAGATCATGCGGTTCGTCCTGGCTCCCTTATCGATGTCAGGCTTCGGCACGGGGATGATTATTCTGATGATGTCCGTGATTAAGCAGTTGAAACCCAAGAGTTAACGGAGGGCGTGTAGGAATATGGCGAATCTACTCCCGAACAAGAAGAGAATACGCGGGTGGAAGCGCAGGGTTAGGCAGGGTTCAATAACGATAGAGACATACAAGGCCTCAGAGAATTCTCTGGGGTTTATTGTCTGTAGAGGGGGCCTTGGCTGGCGGCTACAAATCCCAAGGAGTTATGATATAATTTAGCTTTATTACGGCCGGATAAGGATTATCCTGGCACGCATAGAGAGGTACTTCATATGATAAATAATTTCTGGCGTGAATTGCCACGCCCTTTTTTTATACTGGCACCCATGGAGGATGTGACGGATGTGGTGTTTCGTCATGTCGTTGCTGAAGCGGGCAGACCGGATGTGTTTTTTACGGAGTTCGTGAATACGGAGAGCTATGCTCACCCGGAGGGGAAGCAGGCGGTGCGGGGGCGATTAACCTTCACCGAGGATGAACAGCCGATGGTCGCGCACATCTGGGGGGACAAGCCGGAGTATTTCCGGAAGATGAGCATCAGCATGGCTGAAGAGGGCTTCAAGGGCATCGATCTGAACATGGGTTGTCCTGTAGCGAATGTAGCCGAGAACGGGAAGGGCAGCGGCCTGATCTGCCGTCCGGAGACCGCAGCGGAGATCATACAGGCGGCGAAGGCCGGAGGACTGCCCGTCAGCGTCAAGACCCGGCTCGGATTCAGCAGCGTGGACGAATGGCGGGGCTGGTTGACTCATATTTTGCAGCAGGACATTGTGAATCTGTCCATCCATCTGCGTACGCGGGAGGAGATGAGCAAGGTCCCGGCCCACTGGGAGCTGATTCCTGAGATTAAAAAGCTGCGGGATGAGATCGCGCCGGACACCCTGCTGACGATTAACGGGGACATAGCGGACCGGGAGACGGGCCTGAAGCTGGCCGCAGAGTATGGGGTAGACGGGATTATGATCGGGCGCGGGATTTTTCATAATCCGTATGCGTTCGAACAGGAGCCAAGGGAGCATAGCAGCAAGGAGCTTCTGGATCTGCTTAGGCTGCACCTGGATCTGCACGATCACTATTCGGCGCTGGAACCCCGTTCCTTCAAGCCGCTGCCCCGCTTCTTCAAAATCTACGTCCGCGGCTTCCGCGGCGCCAGTGAACTTAGAAATAATCTAATGAACACCAAGTCCACCCGTGAGGTGCGTGCACTGCTGGATGAATTCGCAGGCAAGGAGCAAGACGGGGCGGAAGAGCTTGGGGACTCGAGGGAGGGCGTATGAGAAACTTTATTATTTTCGGAGCAAGTAAAGGCTTGGGAGAGGCCTTCGTCAAGGCGCTGCCGGTGGCGGGCGATCAGGTCTGGGTGGTCTCCAGAACGTATCCGGACAGCATGAAGCTGGAGGATGGGGTTCAGCGGACCTGGATTGAGGCTGACTTGGCGAAGCCGGATGCTGCGGGCCGGATTGCAGAATCATTGAACGGCGTTACCCTGGACGTATTCATCTATAATGTTGGCGTATGGGAGAGCAAGGGGTTCAGCGATGACTATGATTTTGAGCAGGATGATCCGGCTGAGATTACGAGCATTATTAACATCAATGTGACTTCGGCGATTACGTGCATCCAGAAGCTTTTGTCCAATCTTATAAAGTCAGAGAACGCCAAAATCTTCTTGATTGGTTCTACGGCAGGTCTTGACCATAATGATTACACCCAGGTAACGTTCGCCGCCTCCAAGTTCGGTCTGCGCGGGATTGCCAATGCGGTGAGGGAGCATGTGAAGAAATACGGCATCGGTGTGACTATCATTAATCCCGGGGAGATTGCTACCCAGATTCCGCTGGAGGCCGGGGTGGAGCCCGTCTTGTCCGCCTATAACGGTGCGCAGATTCCGCTTCAGGATATCGTATCCCTGGTGCAATGCGTCATGAACCTGTCCAAGGCTTCCTGTGTGAAGGAAATCAATATTCCGGCGATGCTGGACTCGAATGCGTAGGGATGAAGGATGTTGCGCGGTTAGAAGAGCTTCGGGGGCATTACGCAGTGGCTCAGACAAACGGCAGGTAAGGGGGAGGAGCATGAGCTATAAAAGCTTAATGTGCGGGTTGCTGGTCTTGTGTATATCCCTATTAGCAGCATGCAGTTCTGGTTCTTCAATAAGCGATTCCGAGAAGCGGCAGATGGTGGAGCAGGTGAGGATCGTTGAACAGAGTGAGTATAATCTCCTTAACCTTCATAAATCATATAGACAATATCATAAAGCTGTAAATGAACTGGTAAGTGAAGAATATTGGGCATCGATCAGCGGTGATATTGTATTCGGATATGATGCTGCAACATACACCCGGGATGATCTGGCGAATATGCCGCAAGAGGAGTACGACATACTCAAAGAGCGTATGCTTCAAATCCTTCGTGGAGCGGAAATGGATAAGCTTAGTGCAACGGTTCGCATATCGGATGTGTATGCAGGGAGTAGCTCCAATCAAGCCAACATATACACGTTCGAACATAAAGAATTGAAGGATCAGCCGTTCACCGCAACTGCTAAGAAATATACCTTGGAGAAACGCAGCGGAGAATGGCTTATTACCAAAGTAGAGCAAGATAAATTCACTTATGGAAGCGGGCAGACCGCAGAGTTAAGAGAAGACGGGATCAAGGGTCTCAATTATCAAGCCCATGATGGCAAGGATATCGGTTATCCGACAGTGATCGTGTTGCCTGGAACCTCAGATTCATCCTAATAAGTCCAACCCGAAGAAAGCACTCTTTTTGGGTGCTTTTTGCGGCCGTCACTCTTTCATCAGGCGTACGGCTTGCCTTAGGGTTGCGGAGAATCAGACTTAATAGAATGCCAGCAGCCGCGATCCGCGCGGTCAAGGGGAGAGAGGTTTTAGAGTGGAGCATCTGTCACAGTATACTTACGTTCAATCGATCGCAAAAGCTACTATAAGTCAATTACAGGGGATAATTAAAGAAGGCATCACAGAAAAGGAAATCGTCTATAGAGCCGAAGAGATTATGAGAGATAAGGGGATTCATAGTTTTTGGTATCACGGTGTAGGGGCATTTGTTCACGTTGGGAAGAGAACAATTAGGTCCGAGTCGGGCAAGGAGTATAAGCCTTCGGATACATTGGTCCGCAGAAATGATATCGTGACTATAGATCTTAGTCCAGAGATTAACGCCTATTGGGGAGACTATGCACGAACACTAATAGTGATTGATGGAAAAGTCATTGCCGAAGACGCAATTGCACATACCAATAATGAATCTGCACTAGAATTTTCACATGGAATTAACGCCGAAAAGGAGCTCCATAACAAATTTATGGATTTTGTAAGACCGGGCATGACTTTTGAAGAAGTCTACTTATACATGAATGAGGTTGTCCAACAACTTGGTTACATTAATCTTGATTTTTCCGGAAATTTGGGGCATACCATCGAATTTGATAAAGATCACAGAAAATACTTTGAGTCCGGGAATAAGATGAAGCTTAGTGAAGGATCACTATTTACATTTGAGCCGCATATTAAGCACAGAAATGGATTGTACGGTTTTAAACGGGAGAATATTTATTATTTTCGTGATGGAGAATTACTTATTTTATAAGAACGTACGGATATATGCATAAGAGGATACGTACACAATGTCCAAGGCTTCCTGTGTGAAGGAAATCAATATTCCGGCGATGCTGGACTCGAATGCGTAGGGATGAAGGAGTAATGGAGGTGAGCCTTATGAAACTGAAATTTATAATACCGTTTCTTGTTTTCATCATGGCCTCAGTGGGCTGTATTTCAGTCTCCAGTGTGAGTGCAGCGACACCAACCACGTATGGCTCTGTTATTTTAGACGGGAAGCCCCTTGGCTTCGATGCTAAGCCCATCATCATAAATGGGAACACGATGGTGCCTTTTCGTAAAATATTTGAAGCATTAAATATGAATGTCCAATGGGATTCCAAAACCGGAAATGTTACGGCCCAAACCACAGGGATAACGATTAAAATGACAGTGGATAGCCTTAAGGCCAATGTCAATGGCAAAGAATTTACTTTAACTCAAACGCCATTTAATACACCTGAAGACACGGTTTATGTGAACCTCCGTTTTATTAGCCAAGCCATAGGGGCGACTATAAGCTGGGATAATGTGAAGAAGATTGCAACCATAAATACTAAATAAACTTCGTATAATCGTACAGAAAGAATATAATCTTGTGTGATAGTAAATAGGCCGTTTCCTTCACCGGGGCGGTCTATTTATGTTCCTGAGTTCCGACAACTTATGCTACATTGTTATATACCCCCAGTTCGTAATACTTCCGCCATGTACCTGGGACCCGATATAAGCGAATATAGACACAGAAGCGTCGGGTGATCCCGAACATAGGAGGTTGAAAAGATATGGCTTATCAGAATATTGACGGTGTGCGCGTGTGGGGGAAGCCGGATGAAGGAGCCCTGATGCAGGCCCGGATGTGTGAGGAGAATGGAAATGTGGTGCAGACCCTGCTGATGGCGGATCATCATAAAGGCTACAGCCAGCCGATCGGCGGCGTGGTCGTATACGATGGACAGATTTCCCCGTCTGGCGTAGGCTACGATATCGGATGCGGGAATAAGGCGGTGCGGACCGGCTTGAAGATAGAGGAGCTGCGGCCGCGGCTCTCAGGGATTATGGATGAGATTGCCCGCAGAATCTCCTTCGGCATAGGCCGGGTTAATAACGAGCGTGTGGAACACGAGCTGTTCGACGACCCGGATTGGGCGGTGTTCAAGGCGGTGGGCAGCGGAGTACATGATAAGCTGAAGGCCCTGGCGCAGAATCAGCTCGGTACGGTCGGCAGCGGCAACCACTTCGTTGACATATTAGAAGAAGACGCAACCGGCCGGGTTTGGATTGCCAATCATTTTGGCAGCAGAGGGTTCGGGCATAAGACAGCGAGCGGGTTCCTTAACCTGGCAGCAGGCAGAGACTTTCTGGCGAATGCCCCCGGGGAAAAGATGGATCAGCCGCCCGTTCTGCTCGACCTGAACAGTGAGCTGGGCGATATGTATTACAGAGCCATGAAGCTGGCCGGGCGCTATGCTTATGCGGGAAGAGACTATGTCATCCAGCAGGTCTTGGCGATTCTGGGAACGGAAGCGGATCTGGAGGTGCACAACCATCATAACTATGCCTGGAAAGAGACGCATGACGGCAAGGAAGTCATCGTCGTCCGCAAAGGGGCAACCCCATCGGCTCCCGGCCAGATGGGCTTCATCGGCGGCAGCATGGGAGACATCTCCGTAATCGTCCGGGGTAAGGACAGCGAGGAGAACCGGGATGCTTATTACAGCACCGTTCATGGAGCGGGCCGAATCATGAGCCGGACCCAGGCTGCGGGCCGTATGAACTATAAAACCCGTACCCGCAGCGGCGGTCAAATTACGACAGCGCAAATGCTGGAGGCGGTCCGGCAGTTCGGCGTAGTGCTGCGTGGCGCGGGGACGGACGAGAGTCCTTTTGTCTACCGGAAGCTGCAAGAAGTGCTGGACGCGCACGCCGGGACCATTGAGGTTATGCATGTGCTAAAGCCAGTGGGCGTATGTATGGCGGGTGCGGATGAGTTCGATCCGTATAAGGATTGAGGGGGGATTCAAGTGCGTCATGATAAGGAAGATGGACAGCTTATCATCAACCCAAAGTCGGTTACACTGGATGAAATCCTATCTTGTATCACCCCAGATAATATCCATCACGAAGTCTCCACAGGCGGGCAGCAAGGACGCGAAGTATGGTAACATAGAACTTCAAGAAGAGGCCGACAGGCCTTTTCCCATTTTCAATAGGGAGGGATTACATGTCCTGGAGCAAACTGAAGCAACAACTGGAGGGCTTCCTCAGTCCATCCTTAGAAGGACGGGTAGAGTACCGGGCGCCCGCTTACCGCTATGCGCCGGATAAATCAGGCACCTGTTATATTACGGTGGACAAGAAGAATATTCTCAGCATGACCGACAAGTCCAGCCCCATCCGCTGGTATTCGTCTGAGCTGGAGGTCAAGAATGATCCGGAGCTCCATATCTCCGTCACCCATGAAGACATTGAAGCAGTCAGACTGACGGCCAAGGGGCCCATCCCTGAGGAACGCCTAATCATCATGGCCCGAAGCCGCTTAACCACCGAACACGCCAAGGCATTAATGTTGGCCCAGGCTGCCCTGACGAAATCGAATTTCATTGTAGTAGCGAATAAGTTCCTGGTTACTCCTATCGAGGAGAGCCTGGAGAGCAGCGATATCATCTTGAATATTCTGGCTCTGATGGACCGGAGAGTCGGGCGGAAGCGGATCGAGGGGATGTCAGTGAAGATGCAGCGGAAGCATCCGGCGGTGGAGTATTTCTATGATCTGCGGCGCGGAGCACGATGATTGTAATGGCCGTTTCCGCTTGTACTCAGCGTTTCCCGGCAACCAGCATATATCCGGCCCCCCGGACCGTAATAATCCGCTCGGGATGGATAGGGTCTTGCTCAATTTTTTTGCGCAGATTACTGATGTGGACCGCCACCGTTCGCGTATCCTCCAGACTCTTCATCCCCCAGATAAGGTGAAACAGCGTATCGACAGTGACTACTTGATTCACGTTCTGTGCCATGTAGGAGAGCAGGCTGAATTCTTTTTTCGACAGAAAAATCGTTCTGCTGCCCATATGGACCGACTGTGCATAGAAATCCAGCGTCAGTCCCGGCAGCTCCAGCAGCTGTTCCCTTCTGCCCGTGGATACCCTGCGGAGGTGAGCCTTGATCTTGGCCATGAGTACGCCCGGACTGAACGGCTTGGTCACATAATCATCCCCGCCATACGATAAGGCGCTGATCTTCACCTCATCCTCCTCCTGACTGCTTAGGAACACAATCGGGGCATTCGTGTAATTGCGTGCGTTCTTGCACCAGTCAATGCCGTTCTCATTCGCCAGCAGCACATCCAGCACAATCAGGTCCGGGTTAAAGGACGCCAGCAGCATCATAGCATCGGCCCCGCTGTGGCAATACGAGGACTCGAAGCCTTCCCGCTGGCAGTATAGCTGAACAATCTCACAGATATGGGGATCGTCGTCGACGATCATAATTCGGTATGTGTCCATTCTATTGTCACTCTCCTGCTTCCTGAATCAATGGCAATATGACCTGGAAAATCGACCCCGTCTTCCCGTCGCTCTCCGCCCGGACACTCCCGCCATGCGCTTGTACAATTTCCCTGCATATCGCCAGCCCCAGCCCGCTACCTTCTACGCCCATGTCCAGCCCCGGCCGGTCCACCCGGTAATTGCGGTCGAAGATCTGCTCCAGCTGCTCTGGAGGAATACCCATGCCGGAGTCTTGTACGCTGATGACCACACACCGCGTATCGTTCACCTCGTCCACAGCTAAGGCAAGACGCACCAACCCGCCGCCAGGAGTGAACTTCATCGCATTTGACACCAGATTGAATAGTGCCTGCTCTAAGCGTTGCGAATCAATCCGGGCAACAGGCCGGCCAGCGCCCAGGTCTGCTGTATCCCCGATGTCCAGATCGAAATCCAGCCCCGCATCCCGCACCACCAGCTCATATTGTTCATAGAAGCCGCGCAGGAAAGGAGTCACCTGAACAGGCACCATCCGGTACTCCACTTGCCCTGTCTCCAGATGGGACAAGAAGCTCAGCTCCCCGATCATACGGTTAATCCTTATCGTGTTATCGCGGATATACTGCAGATACTGTTCATTGCTCTCCGGCTTGACCCTATCCATCACTGCCTCGACATAACCCAGCATACTGGACAGCGGCATGCGCAGATCATGCGTAATGTAGGCCAGCAGCTTCTTCCTGCCTTCCTCGGAGTGCAGTAACCGCTCATACGATAGGCGGAGATCCTCGTGGGCTGAGGATAAGGCATGGGTGCGCTCCAGCACGATCTGCTCCAGATTGGCATTCATCCCGGTCAGCTTGAGATTGGCCTCCTGCAGCTCCCGGGCAATCCGTTCTTCATTCGTTGCTGCCCTTGTGAATCTTGAAGAGAGCAGCAGCATCTGGGCGACCGTGAAGATGAGCAGTCCGAACGGCGAGCTGTTCCCAATGGGCGACCATTCGTTGTAATACAGGAAATCGTTGATCACCGTAGCGAGAGCCACCACCGACACCAGCAGGAAGATCAGCGCTCCCTCCATCCGCCGCAAGGCCGCGTGAGCCAGCCCCGCCATCAGATACACCATATGGAGAACCACGACCACACCTATCAGCACTAGTATCTTTGAATAGATCACGGCAGGAGTCACTACAACCACCAGACAGAGTGCACCGGTGACGATCCAGCTGCCATAGCGGAACCACCGTGACACGTAATCCGGGAAAATGCACTCAAAATACATCGTGATCATCCACCCGCCAAGGCATAGAATCAGATACTCCAGCTTGAACTGCAACTCCCACGGAAAATGCGGCAGCCATTGGGTAAGCATAAGCTCGCCGTTCAGCAGGGAGCGGATACCGAACATCACAGTGAACAGACCGAAGTATAGCGGTGCCCGGTCTTTACGCCGCAGCATGAACAGCAGCAGATGATACACGCCGATCACCAGCAGGCTGGCGGTGATGAACATATCCGCAGCAATCCTCAGATGGGTCCGGACCGTTAACACATTACTGCCGCCCAGCTCGATATTCTTGGTGATGCCGCCCCGCTTATGATGGAAGTTCGCTACTTGCATAACCAGCTCGACCGTGTCGCCTTCAGGCTGGAAGAACACCAGTCTCGTAGCCAAGCTCGGCGTCATGCCCTCCTTGTCCTGATCCACCACACCGACCTCTGTTAGCAGCTCTCCATTCACCCACAATTTATAGGCATGAAAAATAGTAGGCAGCCGCAGAGCCAGCCGCTCCTTGCTGTCCTGCTCACTAAGCCGGATCACCAGCCGGAAGGTGGCATAGCCTTCGCCCTTCAGCGCTTGACCTTCCAGCGGGTAGCCGAGCCAGGAGCCCGGGATGTTGATATACCGTTCCCGGCCAGCCGGTTCCCCGCCTGCCATCCGGCTTCGTATATCTCCGGGTGAGAGCAGCTCGTGCCAATAGAAGGCCCATTCTCCCTGTAACTTCAGCGGATTCATATGGATAGAGGTATGCGTTAGATCCAGAAGGCCTTCCTTGCTTCGAGGCTTGGGGGCACCCGGCGTTGCAGACAGGATGGCATAGCTTGCGATCAGCCCGATAACTACGACCACAGCGATATGTAACCAGATATTACGAGAACCGGACCTTAGTATACCCCTCATCATGAAGCCGACCCCAATCTACAAGATTCGTCATTCTTAAGCTCATTGCCTTAATGATAGCATCATTGCCGAAAATTGTGTGAAATTGCAATATGTAAAGTTTTCTTTTCTTACATTAAGAGGCTAAATTCCTGTGTAGAATGCTAGATAAGGAGATAGGAATGTCGAAAATTGTAAGTTTCTCGAGGTGATTCAAAAACTACAACAATGTTGGAATGAATTAGAAAATCGGTAATAAAATATATTACCCTGATGAATAGCCCCCTGGAGGGCTCTTTTTAAAAGATAAGAATTTATATGCTTCGCGCTATAATTATCCTTATCTTTCTCGCTGAAACGGTACCGTCCTTTAAAAGGACGGCAATGCCGTTTCCGCTTGGTGTTATGTTTTGGGGCTTTGTGGGGTTATTTTATGAGGGGAAATGATCTAAGGAGGCTTGGCTATTGTATACCAAAGTGTCAGCTAGAGCTGTATCCCTGTTGGCCGCATTCGCATTACTGCTCTCCGTATTTTTCACCGCCTTACCGAATGCAGATGCAGCCGCGAGAGGAGCGTGGTCGCCGAACACGGCCTATGCGGTGAATGACACCGTAACGTATGGAGGAGGTACATATACCTGTCTGCAGGCGCATACGTCCCTGACCGGCTGGGAGCCGCCGAATGTTCCTGCATTATGGAAAAGCGGCAGCACCACAACACCCACACCAACGCCCACAACGCCACCGGCCACGAACGGAGCCATCTTCTATGCAGATAGGGACTATGGCGGCAAGGCCGTCACCCTGGGAGCGGGCAATTATGTGCTGTCCCAGTTGAACAATGCGGGCATTCCGAATGACTGGATGTCCTCGCTTAAGGTACCGAATGGCTGGACGGTTGAAGTGTATGCGGACGATAATTTCGGCGGCACGAAGTGGACCTATACATCAAGCTCCTCCTGGGTCGGCGAGAGTGTGAATGACAAGATGTCTTCGGTCAAAATCTACACCGGTTCACCGCCAGCGTCCGGCGTCACCCGCCCCTCCGAGGTGCCCAGCCAGATCTGGACCTATGCCATGAATGTGGACAATAAATTCGGCAAAGGCGGAGATTTCGCACTACTGCTGAGCGCGGTGATCAAGAAGGAGAGCAGCTTCGGAGCAGGTCTGCCGGGCAGTCCATCCGCCGGTGACGGCTTGATGCAGGTCGAGCCGAATACACGCGCCGCGTATGCCTCCCAATTCAGCGCCAAATTCGGCCGTACGTATAATCACAGCAGCGAACAGGATCAGGTAGCCTTAGGCGGACTGATTCTTGATGAGAAGATCGCAAGATTCGGCAACATCTACAACGGACTCTTACATTACAACGGGGGCGACAACTGGTATCCAGGAGCCACCGATTCCTACGGCCGCCCGATCCTGGCGGATCAGTATGCGAATGCCGTCTATGGTACGTATAAGGGGTATGGGGGGCAGAATTAAGGGAGTCCCTTCCTTCTATAAAAAAAGAACAAAGACGCTCGGGGAGTTACCCCGCAGCGTCTTTGTTTTTGCGCGTGTGCCAAGCCCAGGTGAAGGTCATTCCCAATACGGCACGCCGCTGAAGAGAAACGATTCATTGTTTAAGTAGGCCGTAATCTCTCTACTGGCTAATTTACCGATATGCCCGGGCAGCCATTCCTGCCAGTCCGGCAGGCCCAGCCAGAAATTCATCGTCTCCAGCTGTGCTGCAATGAAGAAGCCCTCTAACCTTTTAATATAGTTATCCGGCAACGGATGGTGCTTGGAATAAGACTGAAGCAACTGTTCTCTGAATGAAGGATGGATGTAGGAGAACGTCCAGCCCAAATCCACTAAGTAATAACCGAACCCGCAAGCACCAAAATCAATGGGCCGTACTTCTTCTCCATCAAACACCAAATTACTTGGAATCAGATCGGCATGAATCATGCCCCAATTGCTGGCTGTCCGCTCCATAGAGTCCATCATGTGAATGACCCGCTCACCGGCATGCAGCAGAAGCTCCGTATCTCCTGCATCAAACAGTCCGGCATTAGCACGTTCCTTCAGCGTATTAAGGGCTTGTAAGATCCGGGAGCCATCAAAGTCCGGGCGTTCAAAAGCATTGGGGATGCTCCAGTTCGAGGCTTGCTTATGTAACTTGCCGATTAATTCACCTATGGCCCCGGCATCTTCTATAGAAGGAATGAAAGGCTTCTGTTCACCCTCCACCCATCGTAATAAAGTGCAGTGGGTATGGTTCACGTCCGTAATGAATTCTCCGCGAATATTCTTACAAGGTGAAGGCAGGGTCACATCGGTATCCAAGGTTAACGCTTCTAGCCAGACCATCTCGGATTGAAGCACTTCCCGCTTACTCCAGATTTGCTCAAGGGCGTCACCTTTGGAGATATGCAGCCGGAGGCTGTAACTATTGTTGTCCAGATCAGTGACTTTGTAGATCGTATTGCCGCTCTGTGCAATGAAATCAACCGATTTGCAGCTTATAGGGTAGTGCTCCAGTGCTTCCATTGCGGTATTCAAGTGTGCATCCAATCGCAGCTCGCTCCCTTATTTATCAAAGTATAATAGGTACGATATCATAGTTGTTCATGGGCGGGAATGGAACCGTTGACTATATTTGTTTTTTATTGATAAGGGGAGCCGGAGCTTATTCCGGAGCTGTAGATGTTAGTATTTCTGCTCTTTGACTCTCTTGGCGCGACCGATAGCTTATCCTGCCGAACAACGCAGCAGAAATCATAGCCGCTACAGCAACGGAGGCAGCAGCGACCCACATAATGGCTTGCAGCGATAAATAGTTAATGACAATGCCTCCGAGTCCAGCCCCCGCCGCTATCGCCAGCTGCAGCACAGATGTATTGAGGGCAAGCATGACACCAGATGTCTTGGGAGACAAGGTAAGAAGATCATATTGCTGGCTTGGAGAAGCTGCCCAGGAGAAGAGCGACCAAAGCACCAGCACCGAGAAAACAAGGAATATGGAAGTGCCAGAGACTACCGATAACAATATCAGCATCACCATATTTAACAACGTTGCTCCAGTTAACGTTCTGCCTACACCCCATCGATCGGTGCCGCTTCCCCCTGCCTTTGACCCGATCAGACTGGCGATGCCGTATGCGAACAGGGCGCCGCTCATCCATCGATCGCTCATTCCGGCAACTTCCAGCAGATAAGGCGACAAATACGTGAAGGCAATGCCATAACCCATCGTCATAAAAAAGTTAATGGCGAGAGAGAGTGCGATTCGCGGTCTCTTCACCATAGCCAGTTGTTTGGCAAAGGAGATCGGCTCATCACCTTCCATCCGCGGTATTGCGCTTGCCAGGACGGGTAGACTGACCATAGCAAGAAGGCTAATACCGCCGAAAATCAGCCTCCAATCGTACGCGGCGGCAATCACCCGGCCAATGGGCACGCCCAAAATAAGTGAAGCGGTGACACCCATTAACACCGTTGCAATCGCACTCCCCTTCTTGTACGAAGGCGCTAACTTAGCGGCTAAGGCAAGCGATGTCACGACAAATACGCCAGTTCCGAGTGCCATGATTATCCGTGCAAGCAGCATAAATCCATAACCCGGAAAAATCATGATAAGCGCATTACTCACGATGATTAAGCCAAGCGAGTACAACAACAACCTTCGACGGTCAAACCGGGCTGTGACCCCCATTAGGACCGGGGTACCTATGGCGTAGGCTAGTGCGTAGACGGTCATTAACTGTCCAGCCTGAGATAATGTCACTCCGGTATCTGCGGCAACTTTATCTAAAATGCCCGTGATCATGTATTCGGATGTCCCGACAATAAAGCAGACCACAGCAAGTATGAAGATTTTCCAGTTTTGTCCCAAATTAATCATTCCCCCTCGTTAATCAATGGCTGATGTTAGTGTAAACAGTAAATAAGAAATGTAGAAGTACGCACTTTTAAGTCCTATAGGATGATGCGGGTGCTATAGGAACATGGAAGTTCCCTAGAAAAGAGGGCAGAACTAAATAGAAGGAACACGAGACGCCCAGATTCGCCTGCGGCGTCTTTGGTGCGCGAAGGGGAGGGGATAACCAGCATATGATATACTTGGGGATGAATGTTAGGATGATATCAAGAGGAATGAGGAACAAGGAGGGTTAACCTTTTATGCGTAAAGGGAAGGGTTTTTTAATACTGAGAATTCTAGTTGCCGTTCTTCCTATAGTCCTGTTGATCCAAAATTATGGTACCACCATTCGGATCTGGCTCATTCCTGTAACAACAACAATAGGGCAGGTCGCACCCGCCTTACCTAATAAGAAGATCACTACATTGACCTTCATTCCTGGAAATGACGCAGAGAGCGAATTCAAGATTAAGGGTGAAGACCATCTTAGCGATCTCATAACCCGGCTTTCCAACCTGCAAGTGAAGGAAAAGACAAAAAGTGACCAGAAAGGAGCCGACCCCTTCGACTCTATATTTTTAGACGTCCAGGGCAGCCTAAGAGTGATTCTGAATGTCTCCGAAGATAGGACGGAACTGCTTCTGGCGAAGATTAGCAAGGATAACACAACAAGCCGCTGGTATTCCGTCCTGAACCAAGAGGAGATGAAGCAGATCATCAGCTTAATTATGGCAAAAAGAACAGATTGAAGATTACGATTTCTTACATACGCTGATAAGGAGAGGGGAGGAGGGGGTGAACGGTGTGCGGTCCCAGTCCGCATACTGGTGCTCGATAAGAAATCCGTTACGGGTCAGTAACTCTGTCAGCGCAGCGTATGTTGTAAACCGGCAGTCGATCCTCGACTCTGTCCGCTTATCGCCCCAATCGCGAAAGGTTACCCAGTGCATGATGGAACGTTCCGCATCGTAGGTCTGTGTGCCCGATACCTTGACTACGTTGCCATCTGAATCGGTGAATTGCCCCCAAGCCGTCTCCCCTTCATCGGACAGGTCAGTTCCTGCGGGATTACGCGTCTCGAAGATCAGACGTCCTCCGGGCTCCAGATGATGGTAGACGGTACGGAGCAAGGCGGCTTGATCCTCATCGCTCAAAAAAGCCTGAAACGCATTCCCCGTTAAATAGATCATGGCAAACTTCTTATCAGAGCGGAAGGTTCGCGCATCAGCTTCGATAAACTCTACAGGCAAGTTTCCGGCCTTCACCCGCGCATAAGCCAGCATAGAGGAAGCAATATCAACGCCAGTCATTGCGATTCCCGCCTGAGCCAGCGGCAGAGTCGTCAATCCGGTTCCGCAAGCCAGCTCCGAGACCTCCCCGGCAGACGCCTTGGCCCATTCCAGATAGAACTGATATTTTCGTGTCTCCCCGCCGAACTCCAGATCATAGTTGACCGGGTCGCGGTACTCTTCCAGATTGTTATGCGCAGTCAATGCTAGTTCCTCCTTGGCAATACAATATAAATGCATAAAGGTAAGATAGCATAGCTGTTCATAGGTGGGAATGGAACTGTTGATTATAGCTGTTTTTTATTGATAGGAGGGAAAGGAAATATGTTCAGCTTACATAGCTTCACTGACAGCGGTTGTCAGTGAAGTTGTTTTATTATAGAGATAGTCATAGAGAGAGGAGCTACACATGAAACATACAGTATATCTATATGTGTTAGACACCATGGCAGACTGGGAGATAGGGTATCTAACGGCTGAACTGAACTCGGGAAGGTGTTACAAGGAGGGACAAGCTCCATCTACAATAGTTACCGTAGCCAATGAGAAGACACTGATCACTACCATGGGCGGACTGAAAATCATGCCTGACATCAGGGTAGATGAGTGCAGCTTGGTAAGCGGAGATGCCTTGATCCTACCCGGCGGTGAGACATGGACCGAAGCCATCCACAAGCCGATCCTTGGGCTCGCTGAGAGATGTATACAGGAGGATATATTAGTGGCAGCCATTTGCGGAGCCACCATGGGACTGGCCCAGGCCGGACTGCTGAATGCACGCCCGCATACAAGCAATGACCTGGAGTACCTCAAAATGATCTGTCCCACGTACACCGGCGAAGAGTTCTACCAGAACCAGCCTGCTGTAACGGACAGCAAGCTGATCACAGCAACCGGCATCGCCCCGCTGGAATTCACCATGCATGTATTGAAAGCCCTGGATGTATTTGCTCCGCATAAATTAGATGCCTGGTATGGTCTGTATAAGACTCAGGAAGCGAAGTATTACTATGCGTTGATGGGATAAGAGCAATTGAGGAAGACCGCCCTCTCTATACGGAGAGGGTATTTCTGTTGGTCTGGGGGATTCCAAAGATACTAATATCTAAAAAGTTAAATTATTCAAAAAAGTGTTACATTTAGTCGAGTTATGCGTCTTATATTGATAGACAGCATGAGTCATTTCGACTATTAACGCTATTTCTATATCGAAGGGAGGAATTATAGGACTTTACTTGTAGACAAAGATGACGTATAGGAGCTTTAGGTGAGACCTGCTGGATACTTATGAAGAGAGGATGAGTTTGTTGAAAAAGAACATTCGTTATTTTTTATGCCTCATGCTCGTATTTCTAATGATTCCGCTGAGTGTAGCTGCTTCTAATCCTGACCGAAATGCAGATTTAACACATACTGTACCGAAGGCCATTATACAAGCGATGGAATTGCAAGAACCGGCCCTTCAAGCCTATCAGAATCTCTGGGATAGTTTCAATAAAGATGAGCTAGGCACCCCCATTTATCCTGATAATTATGCAGGAGAATATGTCAGCGGCGACAAACTGGTTATTATGTTAGTAGATCCTTCTGAAGAATTGAAAGAGGATTATATGAAACGTGCACAAGATAGTGAGCATGTTATATTTGAAAGCGCTTCATATTCACTGAATTATTTGAATAGTCTAGATCAAGTCGTTACACAGCTGGAGGAGCAGAATTATAGCATCGGTAGCTACGGTGTGGACCGGAAGGCTAACCAGTTCTACGTTTCAGTGATCGAAGAGGATTACAATAAGCTTATGAACGAGCAGCCCCAGACCCTCCAGAAGACAACGGAGAGCTTGCCTGTCCGGATCGAGCCGGGAACACCTAATACGAGTACAGCCCAATTATGGGGCGGGGATCGAATTACCAATGAAGATAACGGTGCCGGGTTAAGTGTCGGCATTGGCGGTACCTATGGCGGCAGTAGTGCCATTCTGACGGCTGGACACAGCAATGAGAAGGTAGGCTTCTTATCTACAAGATATCCTTATATTCAGTATTCGGGAACACGGACAGGACAGGTGAGTTATCAGCGTGCGAATAGAACTAATGGTGCGACTGGCGTAGATTCACTGGGCGATTTTGCGATGGTGAAGTTAACCGGAAGCGATACGGCGACGAACAAAGTGTATGGAAGTGTGTCCATTACCGGCACCTATTCGTCGGTCCCTGTGGGAACCACGATCTATAAATACGGAGCAACGACCGGATATTCTTGGGGGACTGTGACACAAGCGAGCATAAACGTTATCTACTCCGATGGCCTGTTTAATACCTATTACGTGAATGGCCTGTATCAGTCTCTGATGCAGAACTCATCCGGTACCGATGCCGTTGCCGGGGGAGACAGCGGCGGACCGGTATATATGAAGGATGGAAGTGCGAACAAGCTGCATGGCATTGTAACGGCCAGAAGCAATCCGACGAGCGGGCCTGCTAAGATTATGTATTCCACCCCGATTTATTATGCGGAGCATGCCGGCTTCACCGTCAAGGTGAATTAGTTAAACTGTACCCATAAGGAGGATAATGACATGTCTGTTCCCTCAGTCTCTAGACCATTCCTGTGGTGGTGCGCCGTGTTGACGGTCATTATCCTCATGTGTATTGTTGTCTACCGGACAGGGTCTGCGTGGGTTCACAATCACCAGTTACGCAAAGACTTCTCAGCTGCAGCAACGGCCAGCCCCTATGTACAAGGCATTCCGCTGGAGCAAATGGATCTGAGTGCGTATAGCTCCTATTTTCCCGGCATATCTGGCGAGCCTGAATATTCATTAACTCATCGTATAGAAGCGCCTGTAACCTTGCAGTATTATACTGAGATTCCAGGCGGGGCAACGGCGGTTGCCTTAGAAATTCCCAAGGGAACAATCATTGAGGCCATTCCGCCAAAATCCCAGGAATCTTCATTCTATGAGTTAGGGTATGGGTATACCAGCTATCCTACCTATGAGAAGCGGTGGCGGTATGTTCGGCCATTCAAGACGGCAGAGGATGCAAATCCTGCATTGAGCGAGAACTATTACTATGTGCAAATGGACAGCTTAGAGGCTGTATTGGATTCAGCGATTAGAGCAAATAAGCCTTTTCGAGCGGCTGTACGTCAGCAGCATTGGACCCTGGATCGGGGAACGCATACCTTTGCACGATATATTGATGACGTATTGTATCAGAATGGAGTGTATCTTTCGCCGGATTTGTTCTACCGGACCTTTGACCGCTGGAACATCATGCTGCTTGGGGCGGTGGTGGTGATCACCATTGTCCTGTTAAGTCCAAGTTCATGGTTTGCCCGAAAACGAAGATAGAGAGACATTAGAAGCTACGTGATACTGAATAATTAAGAGAACGCCGTGGCGTTCTTTTTTTCTGCGCCAGCCTATTATTCACGAGCCCGAATCACCAGGAAAAAGGGTATAATTAATTAAAAATGGAATTAATATGGATTATATGGGGAGGGGTTACAAATTTCACTTCGCGTTCTAAAGGCTTGTGAACCCGATGATGATAGAACATTCATGAAGAATTTATATGAGAACCACTATCCTTTAATGAGAAAGAAAGCATTTAATATTATTAAGGATCAAGAAGTCATTGATGATCTAATTCAGGAAGCTTTTATTAAGCTGATCCCCAAAACATCTCTATTGCGCTCCTTAAGCGGCTGCAAAGTTACCACTTATGTCGTCAATACCATTAAGCATTATTGCTATGACCATATCCGAAGGCGCATCCGCCGTTCCAAGAAGGTCTATACCGGCTTGAACAACGATGTAGCGGAGCAAATCCCTGATCTCGCAGCCGCGACAGAAGAGAACTACATCCAAGCTGAAGCCATAGGAGCACTTACGGAGGCGATGATGCAATTATCTGAACGCGACCGGAATCTGCTCTACTTCAAATACAAGCTGGAGATGCGGGATCAACAAATCGGGGAGCTTTTGAATATTCCCACACAGCATGTTCGGCAGTATATTTCCAGAGCTAGGGGGCGGGTGCTGCGGGTTTTGAGGGAAGAAGGTGGGGTATAATGAAAAAAATAAAAATACTACTTCTGGTGATTGTTCTGATGGCTTGCGCTTTAGGATTCGCCGGATTAAAAATATTCAAAGACAAAACAACGAGCGAAGTGGAAATATACTTGCAAGAAAAACGAGGGTATAACCTGAATGATATATATGAAATTTATACTCAAATTGGTAAAGCTCCTCTGGTGAGTACAACCGTTATTTTTAATGATGATAGAAGTTCCAGATATTATTATCGTAAAGAAAATGGAAAGATATATCAATACAGTATGGCTCCTGTTCACGGTGTGGAGGATGGAACAAAACGATATAAGCATATTGAAGAATGAACCCGGGCTCCAATAGGAGTCCTTTTCTGTGTAATTTTAGAAATATCATAGATTTACATTAAGGATTGAACTATCATTAATATATACAGAGAAATTGTGGAAAATAGAATTTGATCAAATAGGCGGGGGTACACATGGACGAATTAATGAAGAGAATCATTCAATTCCGTGACGACAGGGACTGGAAGCAATTCCATGATCCCAAGGATCTGGCGCTCTCGATCACACTGGAGTCTAGCGAACTGCTGGAGCTTTTTCAATGGAAGAACAGTCAGCAGGCCATAGAGCAACATTACTCCGACATGCAGGACGAAATCGCCGATATTCTCATCTACACGCTAACGCTGGCTCATGATCTGCAGATCGATGTTAAGGATGCTATCCTCCAGAAGATAGACAAGAACGCGAAGAAATACCCCATATCCAGCTCCAAGGGAAGAGCACATAAAAGCACACAGCAGTGAATGAATAGGGGAGAGCTCTATGATTATCTACGAATCGACCAAGCAGCAATTTATGGATGATGTCACTGAGGATACGATTGCGGTAAAGATCCATAACCAGTACGTCCAAAAAATCGGCAGAGCTGCCATGGGCGAAATCAACGCCTGGAACAATTCCATGAATTATCTATATAAAGTACTGAACACATCGGACATTCCAGATGACGCAGGAATCGCGATTGAATATAGGATTCCAGCGCAACCAAGAAGAGTCGACTTCATGATTACAGGCTTGAATGAACAGGATCAATACTCCGTTGTGATCATTGAGCTTAAGCAATGGACAGAAGTGGAGACGGTTGAGGATGCGGATGGTCTGGTCAGAACCTTTTTTAACAGAACCAAGACAAGCACACAGCATCCTTCGAAGCAGGCATGGTCCTATGCCAGACTAATTCATGATTACAATGAGAGCGTGCAGAACGAAGCGGTCCAGCTCTATCCTTGTGCGTATCTACATAACTATATTCAGAAAGATAATGATCCCTTATTGCATCCTGTCTACGACCCATACATTGAGGAAGCGCCGATCTTCTCCAAGGGAGATGCTCTGAAGCTAAGAGGGTTTATCACGACCTACATTAAAAAGACCGACAGAAGCAAATCACTGTACCTTATTGAGCACGGCAAAATTAAACCCTCCAAATCGCTGCAGGATGCACTCCTCAGTATGCTTCAGGGAAATCAGGAATTCATTATGATCGACGATCAGGATGTTGTTTATCAAGAAGCTTTGAGATTAGCGAAGCAAGCCCGGTCGGGGAAAAAGCAAGTCCTGATTGTCGAAGGCGGCCCGGGGACAGGGAAGTCGGTGCTTGGCATTAATCTGCTGGTAGAGCTTACCGCCCGGGAACTCGTCTGCCAATATGTAACCAAGAATAGCGCTCCGCGTTCCGTGTATATGAAGAAGCTCCAGAAAAACGTGAAGAAAGCGGTCATTGATAACCTGTTCAAAGGCTCAGGTGTATATTATGATGCATTGCCCAATGAATTCGATTGCCTGATTGTCGATGAGGCGCACCGCTTAAATGAGAAGTCCGGTCTGTTCAAAAATAAAGGGATCAATCAGACGATGGAGATCATCCGTGCTTCCCGGTTCTCCGTATTCTTCATTGATGAATATCAGAAGATTGCTATGCATGACGTAGGCAGCAAGGAGCAGATTAGACACTATGCAGAGCAAATGGATGCAGACATCACCGAGCTGACGTTGGCCTCACAATTCCGGTGCAATGGCTCGGACGGATATTTGGCATGGCTGGATGATGTGCTTGAGATTCGGGAGACAGCGAATGCAGACGGCTTCGACTTCGAGTATGACATCCAACTCTACGATGACCCGAATAAGCTTCGGGACGAAATCTTCAGCAAAAATCAGATCAATAACAAGGCTCGAATGCTCGCCGGCTACTGCTGGGACTGGAAGAGCGATGGCAAGAATAATCCTGGCGTTCATGATATTCACTTAGAGCAGTACCAATTCTTCATGAGCTGGAACCTGAACAATACAACTACTTGGGCTATCGACCCGGAATCCATTGAGCAAGTTGGCTGCATCCACACCTCACAGGGCCTGGAGTTCGACTATGTCGGCGTGATCATCGGCGAAGATATGCGTTATGAGAACAACCGGATCATCACCGACCCCTTTAAGCGTGCGAAGACGGACAAGTCCCTGTCAGGCTTCAAGACCCTGTACAAAAAAGACAAGGACGAAGCCCTCCGCATAGCCGATCAGATTATCCGTAACACCTACCGGACCCTAATGACCCGGGGGACGAAGGGGTGTTATATCTACTGTGTTGATCCTTATCTGAAGGCGTACTTGCGGAGGCGGTTGGCTTTGCAGGGGGTGGTGGTGGGTTTGGGGTGAGGGTAGCAGTGTTCTATAGAGGACTATCATTGATTGAAAAGATGGAGGATCAGATTAATGGAGCGGGTAACCCCGGGCCAACAATTCTGTCCTCTATTTTGTTATAAGGGGGTTACGTGTTCAAGAGCAAATCAAGATGCATTTTGGAAGGTTTTCTAGCCAGAAACAGAAAAATTACAAATTACTCCAAAGAGCTTTTGTTATTTCTTCTGTTTTAGCTGGTAAAGACGATACATTTCTAATTCTTCTTTTAACCGCTGCGCCTCATCTGCTGTTATTTCTTCTAAATTATCCTGTCCAAAGAAAATATAAGGTGGACGGTCTTCTTTTATTAACTCTTTAATGTATGCTCTTTCTTCTCTTCCAATCAAAAAATCCATAGATACTTCAAAATAATCTGCAAGCCTAATTAATGTATTTACATCAGGAATCCTCTTTTGGGATTCGTAACCGGAGATTGATACCTTTGATACTCCTATGGCATCCCCTAATTGTAATTGTGTAAGGTTGTTCTGAATTCTTAACTTTTTTATTCTTTCCGATATTAGCATTAAACCCACCTCAGAAATATCTTACCCCAAAGTTAACAAGAAGTTAATAAATAATAATTGAAGTTAACTAATAGTTAACTTATAATTGAATTTAACAATGAGTTAACTTTTCTGGGGGAGGATAAAGTATGAAAAGAATAGTTTTTTTATCAGGTGGAATTGGAAGTTGGGCGGCAGGAATGCGCGTAATGCAGAAATACGGAAGTGAGGATATCATAAACCTATTTACTGATACGAAAAAGAAAAATGATGGACATCCTCATCGGGGCGAGGATCAAGATTTATACCGATTTTTAAATGAAAGTTGGGAATATATCGGTGGGGCTTTGGAATGGATATCTGTAGGTAAGCATATATGGCAAGTTTTTGAAGAGGTAAGGTATATGGGGAACACAAGGCATGATCCGTGTAGTAGGATATTAAAAAGGGAGGCGGCAAGGAATTGGATTGAAAAGAGATTTTCTCCAGATGAAGTTACTTTATATCTTGGAATTGATTGGACTGAAGAGCATCGCGCAAAAAAGTGTAGAGACTATTGGAAACCATACCATGTTGAGTTTCCACTAATTAATGAGCCATATTTGTCTAAAGAGGATATGTGTATCTGGGTTGAAAAATACGGAGTTAATAGGCCACGTTTATATAATATGGGTTTTTCACATAATAATTGTGGGGGATTTTGTGTAAAAGGAGGGCAAGGACACTTTTACAATTTATTAAAGCAAATGCCTGAACGATTTGCTTATCATGAAGCCAAGCAAGAAGAACTTTTTCTAATTATAGGGAAAAGAGTTCCTTTCATAAGAAGAACAATAGATAAACAGATAAACTATTTGAGTTTAAAGGAATTTAGGGAGCAAATAGAAAAGGAGGAGTTGAACAATAAGGAAACATCGATTGATTTAATGGACATTGGTGGGTGTGGCTGTTTTAATGACATTTGAAAATGAATGTTTTCTATATATAATTTCATGAAAACGTTACAAAACACAATAAATAGAACATAGGTTCCTTAAAAAACTATCCATATTTTATATCTTGGTGTATAATCATCCCTGGAGACTATTCTCCAGGGATGATTTTTTTTCAGAAAGGAAGTTCTACATATATGGCTTATGCTAGACATCAAAGTTTCTATATAAGAGATAAGTGGTTCAGTAAAGGATTAAGGGCAGTAAAACAGGATAATAGGTTTTTCTTCAATGAATATGCATTTGAGACAGTTGGGCTTGGGAAAAATATGCTTGAAGCTTTAAAGTATTGGTTGTTTGCTTTTGATGTTGTCGAGGAACGAACAATAGAGGGGCAACGGATACATGCACTAACGGAATTAGGGGAAATTTTATTTAAGAGTGATCGTCTTTTGCAAAAAAATGAATCGTTGGCTATTCTTCACCATCACTTGGTAAAGAATAAAAATGATCAATCAACAGTATTTGATTGGTACTTTAATAATTATCGAGAAACTTCTGTTAGCAGACCTGATTTACTTAGTTCCTTTGTAACATGGGTTAGCCAAAATGAGGCGAAGGATATATCAGGAAATTCTTTGAAACGAGATATAGACTGTCTAGTTCAATTTTATACCAAATCGCCTGATGATAATGATCCTGAGGATACTATGTTTTCCCCATTTTCAAAACTAAAGTTGATGAGAAGTGAACGTTCAGGGGAGGGCTTTGATACAATCAAGAAAATAAACCCTGAGCTTAATTCAATTGGAATAGCATCACTTTACTACATCCTTCTTGATTTTGAATCTATCCCTGAGGATCGGCTTATTAGTGTCGATGAGATTGTGAATGGTGATAACCTATGGGGGAAAACATTTAATCTGTCTCGAAATAAGATCGTTGAAGCGCTAAATATTCTTACTAACCACGAAAAGTACCCGATTGAGTACGTAAGAACAAATAATTTGGACTATATAAGAGTACCGTTGATTACGTCAATTGATTTTATTAAGAGTGAGCTTCTGAAAGGATGAGCTACTAGATATGGCTTTTAAGTCCAGTATTAATATAAAATTCGATTTGGGGAACGCTGATTTAATAACACGTTATATTCCCACACCTTCCCATGCGGAGGCGATGAAAGGTATAATTAATGGTTTTACTACTGATGCCAATCGAGCACACATTATTGTTGGTCCATATGGCACAGGTAAATCACTGTTAGCGAATGTAATTGGAAGTATAGTATCAAAAATGGCTAGCCCTTATGATATCGAAACATTAGTGGGGAAGTTTGAACAAGTTGATGATCAAATAGCTTCGAAAATCAAAATTGTTAGTAAATTATCAAAACCCTATTTACCGATTTTATTGAGCGGTAATGAAGGAAGATTTAGACATTCTATTTTATCCGGAATAATAAAAAAACTTAAAGAAAAAGGAATTGACGTCGTATTACCTGGGTTATCCACTAAAATCATAAAGTCTGTTGAGGTGTGGGAACAGCAATTTCCTGATACTTATCGTAAGTTTTGTCATCAGTTGAAGAAAGATGGGAGAAATCCTGACGATTGGATTGAAGAGATAAAAAAGCAAAATGACGTTGAGATTAAATATTTTTCGGCTATCTATCCATTTCTTAGTGCTGGTGCTCAGTTTGATATTGACTACGATTATAGCTTTCTTTCACAAATGGAGCACTTAACAGCCGTTCTTCAAGATAATAACTTGGGAGTATTTGTGGTTTACGATGAATTCGCAAGATTTTTACAAGGTTTGAATACGACTAGTTTTAATGAAGCGATGCAAGATATTCAAGATCTTGCTGAGCTAGCCAATAGAACGAGTTCGATTCACTTATTGCTTATTACTCATAAAAGTTTGCGTTACTATTTCAGCTCTTCTAATGAGGACGCAGCAAAGGAGTTTCAGCGCATAGAGAAAAGGTTTAGTCAATATTTAGTGAAAAGTGACCAAGTAACTTTTCTAAGGATTGCTGAAATCATATTAACAGAGAACCTTAATCAAAAGCCGATTATAAGCACTAAAGAGTTCAATAGTACACGGGAAATGTTGAGGAAATATCCGCTCTTTCCTAGTATTAATCAAACGGAGCGAGATGAACTTGTGGTTAGAGGGATGTTTCCTCTTCATCCCGTAACGATCTTTCTATTGCCAAATCTGACTAGAGTATTTGGACAGAATGAAAGAACATTGTTTACTTTTCTGGAAAGCCAAGAAACTGGTGGTTTATTAAATCATATTAATAAAACTAATGACTATTATTTAGTACATCAGTTATTCGATTTTTTCTTTCCTGATTCGTATGATATCGGTAATGAAGATTTTTCTGAACATATTCTTCTCTATAGAAAAGCAGTGGCTCGACTTCCTGAGGGGTTCTTAAATAAAAAATCGGCAATGAATTTAGTGAAAATCATAACTCTTTGGAATCTGTGTGCAGTGCAAAGTGAACAAAAATTGAACACCGAATTTTTAAAATTTGCTACGCGAATTAATGAGGAAGAACTATTAGAAATTTTACAAATATTAAGCACGCATAAGGTTATTCGATTTAATCGAGTGAATGATTATTGGGAATTATTCGCAGGCAATTCAGTTGATTTGCATGAAAAACTAGATCGTGAGAAGCAATTGTTAAAAATAGACCCAGCTAGAGAAGTTGAGGTATTACACAATAACCTAACTAACAAATTTTACCTGCCGGAACGTTACAACGATGATAAGGGAATGACTCGCTTCTCTGCAGTGAAAATTGTATACGGACTAGACATAATAGAGGGCAAGTTGAATCAAATTGCTAACGGTTACGATTTAACAATATACTATGTTTTAGCGAATGACCAAGAAATGTATATCTCGTTAGATTTAATCTTACGAGATTTAAGCAAAAGATCGGACAGGGAGTTATTCTTTTTACATCCTAAACCGGTATCAGTGATTTTACCTGAAGTATATAATTATAGTGGATTGGATCTATTAAGAAAAAACAAGGATTTGCTCTCTGAAGATAAAGGCGTTAAGGAAGAACTGGAAATACTCCTTAATGAAACTAAATTTAGAATATCCTCATATTTGTCAGAAATATCTTCTTATAACGAAGAAAAGGATTGGTATATTTGTGGAACAAAAGTGCCGATTGCTTCTGAGTTTGATTTAGCAGAGATACTGTCGGATAAGTGCTATGAGTTGTATAATTGTACTCCGGTGATTTTGAATGACTCATTTAATAGGAACGTGATCTCGGGGGTGCAGAGAAATGCAGCAATACAGATAATCGATAAAATGATTGAAGATCCACGTAATAAGGATTTTGGTATTAAAGGAAATGGACCTGACTATGCTTTATTTGCTGCTATATTCAAAAACAATGACAGGCTTGATGAGAACGTCAATAGCTTAGATTACTCAAACATAAAAAATGAATCCTTTCTTGCACTTAGAACAAAATTGATTGAAGGATTAGAGAATAATCCTGCAGGAGATTTTAAAGATATAGTCGAGCTATTTTTAGCTCCACCTTTTGGGATTAGAAAACCATTGATCCCTATTCTCCTAGTAGCATTACTTAGGGATCGTTGGAATGAGTTTATGTTGTATCGGAATGATATGTTTGTTCCTGGTATTAATGGTGCTAAGTTGTTTGAAATTATAATGGAGATAGGCGCGAATAACTACCAGTACGCTTATGAACACATAAATGATAATTATATTGAATTCTTTAACACAATTGAGAGATACTTTGTTGATTTTATAGAAACGCGATTAAATAACCAGTCTAGACTCATATTCATTTGTGGTACTCTACTGAAATGGCTAAGGTCACTTCCTAGGATAGCGCAAACTTCAGTAAATGTGGACGAAGAATTTAGAAGTTTCAGGGATCTTATTAAAAGGTCTGAGGTAGATCCTCAACAATCAGTTGCACAGCTAATGAGCCAATACTACCACAACAAAGAGCAGTTATTAGCAATTAAAAAATATGCGGAGAATTTCACTACATTGCTAAAAAAAGAGCTGGCTAGTAAGACATTGCAAGTTGTGGGTGTCAGTAGCTTTAATGACTTGATAAAATGGATTGAGACCCAGAAAGCTGAAGGATCTTACTCGATTAATAAGCTGCCAGAAAGAATCGACGCTGCTCTTTCCTGTGAGAACGAAGAAACATGGATAGAACGATTTCCAGAAGAGTATGTTGGGGTTAAAGTGGAGGATTGGTCTGATACCACGCATGATTTATTTTTTACACAGCTTAAACATGATTTAAAGGAATTGATATTAACAGATAGCGAGATAAAACAAAATAATTTAAATGTGGTCTCTTTTCAACTTAACAATAGTAGAAAACTAATAAATAAGGTTGATTTATCTGTTAAATCTACAACGATTTATTCGAATTTAGAAAGAATTGTGAATAGTGCTGGGAAAAATGTACCACGTCAAGAACTCGAATATCTTATCTATCAACTGTTTGAAAATTATGTAGTAAAATCGGAGTGATAATATGGACATCCAAGAAAAAAAGGTTGTACATGTAGCTATGTTTAGTGGCGGAGCTGGGAGTGCATATGTTGCTAATCATATGGTAAAAACATATGGCAAAGAAAATTGTATTTTGTTTTTCACTAACACCTTATGGGAAGATGAAGACAACTACCGTTTTATGGAAGAAGTGTCCAGATATGTGGAGTTAGAAATAACAGAAAGACTCGATGGAAGAACCCCAGAGGAAGTTTTCTATGACGAGCGATTTCTTGGCAATTCGAGGTTAGCTAAGTGTTCTGAAGAGCTTAAAGTAAGACAAACCATTCTCTTTTTGGATGACGAGTTAAGGAATCAAAAGAACTTAGAACCAATACTCTATTTTGGAATCGGTCCACATGAGAAACAGCGTGCAGTTAATTTAAAAGAGTTTTACGAGCATCGTCCCATAGAGCCTGTTGAAACTCGCTTTCCGCTAATTGACTTATTCAGAGAGGATCTTGATGCCAAAGGAATCATTCGGGATGAATGGGGAATTGAGTTGCCCCGAATGTACAATATTGCAGAACAATTAGCGGAGAAAGAAAATAACGAAAATGCCAAGTTGGCTCTGAAATATGGTATTAAAGGTTTTTCTCATGCAAATTGTGCTGGTAGATGTGTACGGGGTGGTTTCCAACACTATGCCCTTTTATATTCGCTTTGGCCAGAAAGATATCGGGAGCAAGAAGAGATGGAGGAACGTTTTAGAGCAGATTTTAAGAAGGATGTATCGATTCTTAAAAAAGATGGTAGTTCCTATACCATGAAAGAATTTCGCGAAGTCATGGAAAGAGAGGGGTTTGAGAAGTTTTTGTTTAAAGCAGATGCGGATATTCCTTGTGTTTGCTCTTTTTCATAATGTTATAGAAGAGCCTCCTATAAAGGGAGGCTTTTTGTGTTTTATTCTAAAACTAATATTTTGTCTATTTTTATAAAAATATTGCATAATTATGTTGTGGTTGGGGAGGAAAACAATGTAATTTTGTCGAAAAGAATTATAAGACTATGTAACTAAATAAGGTGGTAGTACATAATGACTATTAGTCAATCAGAATGGATCGCTTTTCTTCGTCAATACGGACCAATTCCTCGCAACGATAATATGTATGATGAAGCGATTCACAGGATTATTAAGCGGAAGAATATCGATCCGATTATTGTAGAATCCGTTTACTTAGAGGAACTTATTCAAAATTATAAGTCGCCTAATCCGAAGTCTGTGATATTAACAGGAACTGCAGGAGATGGAAAAACATTTAACTGCAGAGAAGTCTGGCTAGCATTAAATGGTTCCCTAAAAGTTTGGCAGAATGATGATAAAGTGAAACAGTTATCTCTTCCTAATTCTAAAATATTATATGTTATAAAAGATCTGAGTGAGTTACAGGATAAGGAAAGAGATTTTTTGAAACAGTTTGTTCACTCAGTACTTAATCCGAACGATAGCAATGTATTTTTAATAGCAGCAAACGATGGACAATTGATTGAAGCTTGGAAGCATCTAGATAATAATCCTCAAATAGAATTAGTTAAACAGTGTGTAGAGGACTTGTTAGTTGCTGAGATCCAAGAAAAAAACGGATTTAACCTAAAATTATATAATTTAAGCCAAATAAGCGCAGCAAAACTCTTTGTGCAGATTGTAGACGTCGTACTGAACCATTCAGGGTGGAATAATTGTAATAATTGTTCTTTGAGGGGAAATGATCAGACAGGACTGATATGTCCTATAATGGAAAATCGGAAAAGACTCGAAGGCGAGATGGATAAACAATTACTACTATCACGTGTAACTGATCTTTTAGAATTATGCGAGTTAAATGGTGTACACCTTCCTATAAGACAGTTACTTCTCTTAACTTCAAATATGCTTCTAGGTCATCCTGAGGCTAAGGATCGTCTCATGACGTGTTCTGATGCTATGAAAATAGTTGGAGATAATAAATCATCACTTGCAAGTATTTATCGAAATATATTCGGTGAGAATCTCACTGAAAGACGCCGCGAATCTACTGATGTCTTTACTGCATTAGGAAAATTCGGGATAGGTTACGAGACAAGTAATACGATTGATAATATTTTGATTTTTGGTGAAGATGATCCTGAGCTTCGTCCGTATTACGAGGAGCTTGTGCTAAGCGATAAATACTATGGTGCGGATCAGAGTTACCGTGCAAAGCAAAGGGAATATTTAGAGGGAGTAGTGGATAGTAGTGAGACCTTTCTAGAAACACTTCGATCCCAAAGGCAAAGATTATTCTTTGTAATTCCTAGAGAAAAAGAAGATACACTCAAGCTTTGGCATCTTACAACCTTTCAATACGCTGGGGAGTTTTTGTCTCATGTTTACAGAGTAGCTAGGGAAGGTAAAGTTTCTACACAAATAATATCGAGGATTTCCCAGGGGTTAAATAGAATTTTTACAGGTCTACTAGCAAAAAATAATGATGAATTGATTTTAGCTACGTCTGGAAGTCATTCTCAAGCAAAAGTGAGTAGGATTTTTGAAGAGTATATTTCCGTACCGAAAAAACGCGGAGAAAGCATGCAGATTCGAATGAATGCAAATGGTAAGCTCGTAATAGAAGTGAAATTATCATCTTCAGTTGCTGCAGTTGAACTACCACTTCATTTGGTTCGCTATGAGTTTCTTTCTCGGGTTGCAGAGGGTGCACTACCGGGGAGCTTTTCCAGAGAATGTTATGAGGATATCCTAGGTTTTAAAAGCAAGCTTCTAAAAAGACTAGAGGAACGCCGTACAATAGATGAAGAAGATTCGGATAATGACAGTGATCTATCCTTTAGAATTATTCGACTAAATCCAGATGGTCTAATTGACGATAGAATCGTGGAGGTTAACTACGATGAATAATGAAAGACTTCCGCGCCCAAGTAAAATCCCATCGGATATGTGGGTCGATGAGGCGATTTGGGGCCACCGATTATATAATGAACAAACACCGTGGCTTTGCTTTATGGAGTTTTTAAATGTTCTTCAAGCTGAACTTGATGCAGGAAGGGCATTTTTTGAAGAGATACCAAACAACTTAGTTTACGTACCTAAATCAAGACTATATCTGCGTAACATTCTTTTCAATAATCCACAACTTCCAGTAATTGCACGTACTTATAGTAATGATGACAAAGAAGCATGGTCAAAGTGGCAAGAAGCAATGAATAAGGGCCAATCGGGAATCGATAATGCTGATTTTGCATACTTGGAAAAGCGATTTCCTAAGTTTGAACACTTCGTTTCAGTAGTTCAATTCTTGAGAGAAACGACGATTGAAGGGGAAAATAATAAGCGGTGGAGTTCTCAGTTTATATTCCCATATGGTCCTAATTGTTTGTACGAAGATCTAAATGTAAAAGAAAATAAATCCCCCACAAATGACCGAAGATTTTTTGGTAGGACAGGTGAAATTTTGTATTTAATGTTAGCTAGGAGTGGGAAGGGACCTGAACTACTTGGGAATTTACAAGAAAGTGTTTTGAACAAGAGGAATAAATTTAATCGATTAGTTGCTTCATTAGAACCTAAAGATTCTATAAATTCCTCTACCGCTAGACCAGGGGGTTACTTGCCGTATTTGGAACTGCCTGAATACGAAGATATCGCAAGAGATTGGTTAAGTTTATTGGATAGTAACATTCCGAAATACGACGCACTTCCTCACCTGGTTAATATAATGGGACTACATATGATTATCTACAGTTTGAATAGGGCTAAGGATGTTTTGCAAGATGAAACGAAATTAACGTTTGTGTTAGAAATTATATCACCTAAGAAAACTATTGTTAGGGAGCTTTCTTCTGATTCATTCACAGAACATAATAATATGTCGCGAAGAGCGGTCGAAACTTATATTAGACACGTTGAACAAACCGAAGAATGGGAGAATATAACTGATCTTTCGGAAGCAATAAACGTTCTTCAAATTAGATATGAATGGCCTCAAGAAAATGAGATTGATTCTGCTAATTCGCCAGAGGATTTGATTAACAAGTTTATATCAGCAGCAATTAATAGACATAAGCAACACGTTGATAAATTTCACGGTGTCTGGGGAAAAGAAATAGGACTCACTTCGAGAAGAGGCGCGCGAAGATTACGTTATGCTCCCCAAGATATGTTTTTAAAATCTTTGGTGCTCTGTGTTGTTCCAAAGAGAATGGAATTCCAAGACTTCTTAGATGAATTGTACGAAAAATATGGTTTTATCATTGGCGATAAGCAGGCTTTTAAATTGACAGAGGCTGGTAGAGCAGATTTAGAAGCTTTCTCAGACAATGCAAGACGACTTGAGCAACGATTGGCAAGTATGGGGTTACTACGCAGACTATCTGATGCATGCGCATATGTAGAAAATCCCTTTGGGATTCAGGAGGAATAACCATGAACCAACTAGAGTTGATTGGAAAGGTAGCGACCGAATTTCTTCGGCGGGAATTACAAAATAGCCAATCTGAAGAGGGAATTGCGCGTTTCTTATTAGATCGCCTTACCGGAGATCAGGTCACTTATATATGCAAAACAATAAGCCAAGATATGCTATTAGTTTCGACTATGGCCATAAAGGTCCCGCGAAAATTAGTTGAAGCGGTCGATTTGCCATCTGAAATGGTTACTGACGAAAAGACAACATTTTGGAGAAATGCTTCATGTGATAAGCCCGCTATCTTATTAGCAAATACGAACGATGATCAAGGGCAATCATTAAGAGATATAACAAGGGTTGGGGCAGGAGATTTAAAAAGTCACCCTGATATATGGGTACAAGTAGCGAGTCGCGATCTCCCTCTAACTGATGAGCAAAAAAGGCACTGGCAGCAAGCGTTGAAAGGTTTGCAAGAGGCAAATGAGTGCAGTCTTGAGGAATTTAGTGAATTTACCGTAAAAGTGCGTGAAATAATTGCTGAGAATGGTATTCCTGTTGTTAGGGCGATTGGCTGGGCGCTACCTGCACTTCGCATTCCACGTGATTCTTACTATTTTGACGCAATCCCAGAGAGTGCTTTAGGTCATGCTAATAGATGGAAGAAACTTTTTACAGATGCATATAACAAAAGAGCTTGTTATCTATATAAGCAACATCCGAATCGTCAAGTCATTGAGAACAGTGAGATCCAGGCATCTTACGAAAAAGTGAAAAGTCAAATTGATCCGTCTGTTCAGCCAATTATGGAATTGTTCATTGAATCGAATGTGAGCTGGTCCGTCGCCGCGGAAAACCTGTCAGAGCTAGAGTGGGAGATGGATAAAGTCAACCTACTATTTTTCGAATTGAAGCCAATGAAAGTGAATTTGGCAGAAAAAACTCGGCAATTGTACGATGATGAGTTTCCAGATACATTAACGGATGCTGAAATTCTTTATCTAGATAATCTAAACGAGCTTTTTAAAAAGAAAAAAGCGAAGGAAGCTACAGAGGAAGATAAAGATTTTTACGATAAGCACCGTCATAACTTAGACACAGAAAAAGTACTAAAGGCGGAATGGGATCGATTTGTTTATGGAAAGGCGATTGAATGTACAGATTATTTAGTTGGTTTATTAGAAGGCATTGAGCGCCTCTTCGCTCAATGCGATAACTTTATTGGGGAGAAGACTTTAAAAATTCGTACTCAGAAGACCGTTAGTAAAAAGTCTTGGCTGGATCTAAATGCAGATGTAAGTATGGCATTCTGCAATGCTTACAGAGGGCTTGAAAAGTTGACTAACTGGCAAGTGAATTGGGAAACGCATTATTTGTTTAAGTACGATGAATTATTATTAGAGGCCAAACAGAAGAAAGGCTATAAAAAAAATACCTCAACAGCAAGAGCCGCTATTCAAATCGTATTCTACATAGAGCTTAGCTACCTTGACTTACAGGGATCGAAACAAAAAAATGAAGTAAAATTGGTATGGCAAGGAAACCCTCAAGAGATTGGCCTCGAGCTTCACGAGGATTTAAAGAGGCTTGCCGATCATCCCTTCTCTTATTCTAGTGTATCCCTAAATCCAGTTAGCAAAAAAGGCAAGTTACAGGGGTTATCTTTAAGTGATGTAGGTACAATTCAAGCAGTGTTCGGACAGGATAGGGGTTCGCTGGTTGGTGTATATGCAAAAACAACTGATTTGCAAAAAACAATTCTCAATAACCTGAAGAAGTTGTTCGAGGAAACAAGACTCACAAACAGCAATTATGAAGCTCTTAAAGAATCGTGGAATCAATTTTCAGTAAAGTATAAACAGTCTATAAATGATTGGCTAATTGATGGTATCAGTTCTGATTCAATGATTGAACAAAGTGAGATGTACGATAACTTCTTACGCTCCTTACAAGAGCATGCCTTGGGTGATATGAATCGAATTCATGTTATGCAGCCTGTTATGGATATCGGGAATATAAGGGTTGATGGGGATAAAAATAAACCAATGACAATTGTAGCCCCATGGCACCCAATGCGAATGGCGGCAAAGGCGGTTAAGGCAAGGCAAGTCATTGGTTTGTTAAATTATGTATTGACATCGGACCAAGTCGACTTTGGTGATCAACGTTTGTTCTTTACGGATCTCAAAGAAGAAATATTGAGCCCATATTATCCTGAAGTTGCCTTAGGTTATAAGGGGTATGAACCGGTGCTTCTTTCAATTACAGATACTAAGAATGATTACACCTTAATGGAAAGCCCAGTACGAACAGAAGAAGAAATGCAGACGAATGAAGACCCAAAAGAAGCAAGTAACAAACTTCTTAACCTAGTTGAACGTTACTTGGATCTTCAACCACATGAAAGGACGAATTTAAGTTTAGTCTTGTACAACTCTGATTCCACTAGGCTTCCGGAGACAATTGTAAATTCCCTAGCCGCAATGCATGAGGTTGAAGATGAGGTTCGCTGTCAGGTGATACTGAGGCATCGTGATACAAATAAGTTAAACGAGTTATATATGAAAATGATAGAGAGTACGGACAGTGACGCCGACTCCTTTGTTGCGAGCGAGGTGACTCGTGATTTTATGGCACGCCTCCGTGTAGAAGTAATGGCACATGAGGCTACAACGTTAGACTCAAAAGAGGGGAAGTTAGCTGATATCGTATTTTTGCAAGATGTTATCTCGCGGCAAGCAAATCTTGAATGGGATGAAGTTAAAGTGAGACAGATGCCGGAGTTACTTAATCACTATCCTCCGCGGTGGGCAAAAAGAAGATCTACGGCGAAAGATGAACTTAAATCTACGGTGTATTTGGCATGTCCAAGTCAACCTTCAGTTGGATGGTCTTACTTATCATCAATATATTCAGTTGTTAAGGGAAAGGATGTTAGCCCAGGGACATTCTTTTTACCAGCAAGGCAAATTTCGTTCCAGAATGATAAGGTGAAGGAAATCTTCGATGAAGCTCACAAACTCGGCGAATGGGTAGTCAATTATGATCAATTATTAGAACGAAGACAGCTTAGGAATCTTGGGGTGAAGGTTATAAAGTACCAGCACAATAAATCCCATGGCTCAAACATTGTTGTATCTTCAAAATCTAAATTGAACCTATTAAATGTACTTGTGAAAAGAAGATTAAATGCTTTAGGCCTAGGGTTAAATGAAGAGGAATTAGTGCAGCTCACGGAGCGATTTATTGAGGATGCCAATACAATATCAGGCGACATCGTACTACGTGCTGCAAAACGAGGTGTGTTTGCAGGTGAATTAATTGGTGTCGTATTAAGTAAGACGCTCCTTCAACCCGAAATAGGAACTGAACAGGCTATAGGTTGGTTTTTCCTTGATGATTATGCAAGTTGGCTTGGACAAAAAGAAGAGCAAATTGCAGATATATTGGCGCTTGTACCTAAACTGGTTAATGATAAGCCAATTCTTCAAGTATTTATTTCTGAAGCAAAGTATGTCGATGCCAAGGGTGTCTCCGAAGCAAGGAAAAACTCTTCAAAGCAGTTGCGGGATACCGTCAACAGAATGGATAACGCACTATTTGGCAATCCGGGGCGACTTGACCGTGACTTATGGCTTTCCAGATTAAGTGACCTGCTAAATGACGGTATTGAATTAGCTCCGAATTCTACCTTTACTGTTGAAGAGTTGCGTGAGGTTATTCGAGCAGGGGAAATTCCTATCGAAATCAAGGGTTATTCCCATGTATTTGTATCTACCTTACCTGATACAGTTTTAGATAGTGAAAGAAACCCCATTGTAAATGCTAAAAACTCCTATCAAGAAGTTTTTACTAGAGATCTTGTAAGAGAATTAGTATTGGCTTATCATCGCGGGACCTCGATCATTGAAGTCAGGGAGCAGCTTGACGAAAGTAAGCCTTGGGAATTATTTAATCCTAAATTACCAGCTCCTAGAATCAATTTTGTTGCTGCTAGTAATAATAAGGCTGTCACTGGAGAAAAAAAATTCTTTGAAACTTCAGATGACAAACAAATGCAGATTAACCTTGAGACAGATGAAGCTGCAGGAGATACAGGAGAAAGCTATTCCGTAACCATGAAAGAAAAAACAGTATCGTTAGAGCCAGACGTAAAGAGACCCATTGTAGAAATGGGCGGTGAAGTTCCTTGGGCGAATGGTGGGTTGCAAGAATGGATATTACAGAATACTCAAAGCACGGAAGAAACCAATGAGGATCAATCCTGGGTTAGTGAGACAGTGAATAAACTTAGAATGGCTTTAATTAGCTATAACTTGCAGGCGAAAGTAAATGGACATCGACTTACGCCTAATGCTGTTGTTATAAAATTGAAGGGCTCAGATCAATTAAAGGTTGACGATATAGAAAAACGGAGATCGATCCTTCTTACTACACATGCTCTTAATGTAATAAATATTACGGCTTACCCAGGAGAGATTGTTGTGTCCTTAGCGCGTCCTCAAAGGCAAAGCATATCGTTAGCAGATGTTTGGAAGGTAAGAAAGGTTCAAACCAATACATCAGGGTTGAATATGAGTTTTGTTATTGGGGTTAAGGAAATTGATGGGGAGCTACTTTACTTAAATTTGGGGGGAGAGTTTGAAGGTGGAGCTCAGCATGCTCCACACACACTCATTGCGGGGGCAACCGGAAGTGGTAAATCGGTTTTGTTGCAAAATTTAATTCTTGATATTTGCGTAACAAATAGTAAAGATCTAGCACATATTTATTTAATTGATCCCAAATACGGCGTTGATTATATGCATCTTGCAGAACTTCCACATCTTGTTGAAGGAATTATCGACGATCAGAATAAAGCTACACAGATACTTGAAGATCTTGTGGATGAAATGAATGATAGATACCAGAAATTTAAGGGGATTAAAGTAAATAACCTTAAAGATTATAATGCTAAGGTCTCAAATAATCAAAGGTTGCCACTGATATTCTTGATTCACGACGAGTTTGCTGAATGGATGCTTGTTGATGAATATAAGAATGCGGTTTCCTCCATTGTTCAACGTTTAGGGGTGAAAGCGCGCGCTGCAGGGATACACTTAATTTTTGCTGCTCAACGCCCAGACGCTAATGTTTTACCCGTTCAATTGAGGGATAACTTGGGGAATCGGTTGATTCTGAGAGTCGAGAGTGTAGGGACTTCTGAAATTTCCCTTGGGGAAAAAGGTGCGGAGAAATTGCTTGGAAAGGGGCATTTAGCAGCAAGGCTGCAGGGAGAACCTGGGTTGATATTTGGACAGGTTCCTTTTCTCTCTAATGAAAGCATAACAACACTTATTAGTATAATTTAAACAATTAGTTGATAAATTATCTCTAAGCTGAATCAGCTAAGATTAAATGTTTCATCAATTATGGACAATTAAATGAGATTGATATTTTAGGGGGTGATTATTTGGTACAGTTTCGACCTATGGCAAGGATAATTTCCCATTTAGGGGAGCGGCTTATCAGTAATAGCAAGGTGGCTTTGCTTGAGTTAATTAAAAATTCATACGACGCAAAATCAGAATTTGTTGAAATAACTATTGATCAGGCAAATGAAGAAATGATTATTTATGACGAAGGACATGGGATGAATGATGAGACACTGAGGAGTAACTGGCTTGTGGTAGGAACAGCAAACAGACTCGATGGCAAAGAGCTGTTAGATAATGATGATGATTTGCCACTTGGTGAAAAAGGGCTGGGAAGATTCTCAACTATGAAGTTAGGCTATGGTTTAATTCTAGAAACTTCGACTGCAGAAAGTAATTTTGCTTGGAGATTAGAAATAGATTGGACTCAATATGGATATAAAAGTAAAAAATTCTTAGATGAGATTGATAATACTCTTATAAAGACTAAAAAAGAATCAGGGAAATCCTCCTATACTAGAATAAAAATAATTGGCTTAAAAGAATTTATTGATCCTAAGTGGAATGAATTTAAAATTGAACAATTTATAAGAGAAACTGCCAGTAAGTATATGAATCCTTTTATAACACTTTCTAGGACTTTTGAAATCAGAGTCACAATTTCAAATGGTGGTCGAAAAAAAAGGGTAAGGGTTGGAGAAGTGGATAAATACTTGTTTCAACAAGCACATCATGAGATTGAAGGCTATTACACTCCTGGGAAGATTCACTTTGCATATGTTATCAGAAGAAATGGAGAAATCATAGATACAAAAACTGATGTAATACCTGTAGATAGGAATATGTCTATGAATGATCCTCAAGACGAGGGGTATGTGGGGGAATTTTCATTTCACTTCTACATCTTTAATAGAAGAAGACTAGGAGAGATAAAAGGATTTGAAAGCAGAAAGGTAATCACTGAACTTCTTGATATGTATACCGGTGGGCCGATGATTTTTCGTGATGGATTTAGGATCTTTCCATATGGTGAGTCTGGTGATGACTGGCTCGAATTAAATAAACAGAAATTCAGAAGAGGAAAAACTAGTATTATAGGAGAACAAACTGCTGGGTATATTTCTATTAACTCCAATAAAACTCCTTATCTTGTTGATCAAACAAATCGAGAAGGCTTAGTAAAAAATAAGTCCTATGAAATGTTTAAAAGTATAGTACAGAACATCTTCTCAACAATGTTAGAAGCATTAAGAAGAAATGAGCCTAAAGAGACTTCCATTAAAATAACTGACAATGCAAAAAAATCTGCAAAAGATATTGAGAAGGTTGTAAATAATTTGTATGAAACCGGCTCGGTCTCGCTAAAGGATGCAAAACTGATAATTAAGAATTCAAAGAAGATTGAACGAGGATTCGATGAGTTGAAGCTTAGAGAACGAGCCCTAGTTGAGACTGCAGCCATTGGTATGACCTCGATTCAAATAGCCCATGAAATTTATAATTTCATGCATAAAACAACTTCTACTCTTAACACCTTGGGGAGTAAAGCTCCTAGTCATCTGAAAAATGATATTGAACTTTTAGAGATTAATTTTAAGTCATTAAAGACTATGTTGTCACAGATAGATGAACAAGCTATAACCCTGCGTAGATATAAGTCTACTGTAAATCTTGTTCAAGAATTAATGAATATAGTAGAAACAATGAATAACGTTGCTCTAAAATATGAAACGCCTATCAAAATAATGTTGATAACAGAAGTTTCATCAATAAAAGTTAAGGTGAATAAAGGGCTGCTGATTCAACTGTTTGATAATTTGATACTAAATTCGCTATATTGGATAGATTCTCTTAAAATGTCGGATGGCTCGGACCACGGACTAGTGGAAATCAAAATTTTCGAAAATGGTTTAGTTTTAGTTTCTGACAATGGTCCTGGCATATCAAAAATTGATGCAGATGCAATATTTGAGCCATTCTTTACGAGAAAACAGAATGGTAGAGGACTGGGGCTATTTATTTCAAGAGAAATCGCGGCATTTCACGATATTAGCCTTGAGCTTTTGAGTCTGCTTAATCAACAAAGACGATTTTATTGTTTCCAAGTAGATTTTTCAAAGATACTGGAGGATAACTAATGATTATTAATTCCAACTCGATTAATAATTTGAAAATTCGAAAAATTTTGATGATTGATGATGAGCTGAAAGAACTTGAGGGCGATAAAAAATTTCAAATGGCACTCTCTGTTATATCGAGATTCAGTGCTGATCAAAATCTTTACAGTAAGCTCGTTCAGCTAATTGATGAAAATATAGTTGAGGATATTTTAAGTTATGAAGACTTCAATATTTTATACGAAAATGAAGATATTAGAGACATAGTTATAAATGCTGTTTGTGAATTTAAAGCAGATGCTTTCTATGGTTCTGCCTACCCTATCTATCAGAAGCTATGTACTGCTTTTCAAGGTATTAATGTTGATTTTCTTACAGATCCATTAAAACCAGGAAAGAAGAAGCTGGCAGACTATGACCTCATTTTTATGGACTATGAATACTCAACTAACACTACTGCGTTGGAGATTATACATAAATTAAAGCTCAATAGGGGATCTCTTAACTATATTATTTTTTTAAGTGGTAAAGATACCTTCACCTATCATAACGAAAGTTATAGTATGACAGGGCCAGAGTTTAAGCAGGATCTCCTTCGTAAAGTTAGGAGTGATAATTTTTCAGAATTTAGCGCGTTGATAAACTATCTGAATAAAGAAAAAACTACCGATGAAATTATCTTTAATTATGAATTGAATCAAATTCTTGAAGAGTTTAATTCTGGTAGAATAATGACTGAATCAATTGAATCATTGGGTAAATTATTAATAGACGGAGTAAATGATGCACAAAAGCAGTTAATGTTGACTAATACAAAAACAATGAAGGCAGTAATCACTGAAAAGTTGGAAAAAGAAGGTGTATCTGAAACTAGTTTTTTAATTGATTTATCTGTATCCATAGTAAAAAATTTAATAAACAGTAACATTCCCCAACTAAAAAATATACACAAAAAAATCGAAAATATTACTGGTTGGGAAGGGGCAATTTGGGACTACGAAACAGATAAACATATTAGAGATTTAAGAGAATTACAGATACTCGATAAAACAGTTAACACGCGGTTTTCTCCAGTTGATTTTGGCGATATATTTACTTTCAGTCTTAATGGAAAGCAGGTTAGAGGACTGCTAGTAGCTCAGACTTGCGATCTAATTGTAAGGTGGCAAGATGAGGCCTTAGGTCGACATGCTAATGTATCCATGTTTATTCTGGAGGAATCAGAGGAGACTAGGCAAAAAAAGGGGATACTTAAATATAGAATTGGAGAACATAAAATTACGTGGAATCTTCGCCGGAAATTATTAGTTCCGACCAAAATTTTAGATTTAGCTAGTCTTAACCTTGATGGTGCATGTTCCTTTAAGGTTGATCAAGAGATTACAAGGCAGTTTAGCTGGGGTTCTTACTATACTAATCATATGAAAAATTGTATTAAAGATATAGCTAGTGTAATAACAAAAAAAGGCGTGAACATTTTTTGGGAAGACGGGATTGCTTGGCCCTTTAAAAGAAGGAAAGATACTATAACTTTTCCATTGAGTCGGTGGGCAAGATTAGATTACCTGCATGCATTAGAGATATATAAACAGTTTTTAGATATTGAGTCGAGAGTACCAATAGTCAAAGACATCTCTGATGAACCATTATTACTAAAACAGATTAAAACTAAGTTTAATAATAAGGATGCACGAATTAATGCCTTGATTAACGAGCTTGGTGGTTCGAATTTTTACTTTGATTATGACAATTTAATCAGTTTTCTCAAACAGGAAACAAGGGCTGAAGGTTTGTTTGACTCGTTAGCTAGTGAATTAAAAATGGATCACTTTATTGCAAAACAGCAACATGGTAAGAGACTCTTAGAAATTGACCCAAAGAATTCTATCCTTACTGAGCTACTTTCAAATTATGGTATAAATATCAACCTTTCAAAAGACAAAACCTTAGTGAATATATTCTTTAAACCTAATAAATGGAAAGGAGAGGACGAAGTCGCTGCATTAAGTGAGTAAAAGGAGTATAACTTGGAATTGGCTACTCTGTGTCCAATAATTTTTATTTTAATTCGATGTTCGCATTAAAATAACATTTTCCTCGCATATAATTTGGCTATATTGTGAGGTGATATGTAAATGAAGAATTAAAAATAGTTTTCTGGTACAAAATTCATTAAAGTGCGAGTTGTAGCCTTTGAAAAGCACAGCGAATTAAAATGTTTTTTAGGAAGGGGGACAAATGCACAACTCGGGCAGCAGTAACGTAGTAACTGAAGCAGGGAATTCTAATATAATAAATAGTAATAAATTGGTTTAGGCACAGAGTCGTAAGGTGGATGAACTCATTAATCAGATTTACTCAGAAAAGAATGGATATTTTGTTTGAACTTTTGTCTTGGAGGAGATGTTGTGAGCTTTCCAGTATGGTTTATACAAACGGTTCAAGCTCGGTTGGATGAGGTGAGCACACGGCTTGAACGTCAATCGGAGCCTAGACAAGCTTTTGAACAAGAGCGTAAAGCTTTTCAAGCGTTGTTTGCCTCCATCGATATTGCACGTAAGCCAGAGTTTCAGTATTGGGAGGATAAGCTTTCTTTAAAGCACTCCCTTCTTTATGAAAGTCTATATCTACAAGGGCTTAAGGATGGAATGCAGCTTGCTAATGCAGTTGCTACTTCTTCAGTCCTATCTGATTAAGATAGGAAACTAGGGTATACCTTATGTTAGGGCTGTCCATGCGACGGTCCTTTTTGATTTGGAAGGAATACATTCCCAAATTGTCGAATTACCATATATATTGTAAGTAAGGCTGTTGAAGGTCTTCTTGAGTAATCCTATACTACTAAAATCATTAACGATTAAAATCATTAACCATCCTGGAGGATTCCATGCCACTACCAGAAATAGTCACACAGATTTTTAAGCGTAAGCAAAAGTCATATATGATGGTCCTAATCCTATCCTTAATTGAAGAGCTTAGAGCGTCCAAGCGGGAGCGAGTGTCATATGATCGCGTTAAACAGCGGTTCCTTAACTATTTTATAGCTGAACAAGAAAAAGGAAATCGGGTTGATTTGCCACAAGGGAAGAAGTTATGGAGAGAAGCATCTAACAGTCGGTTGAAAGATATCATTAACAGTCCTGTTAATGCACTTTCGCATATTTTGTATGTAGATTTGAGAGAGAACACTATTGGGTTTAATAGCCAGATTCATAGACAGCTAGGGGAAGAGGGGCTCTCACAATTAGAGCGGCTTGCCAACGAGGAGCTACAGGCTTACAACGCTGCTTTGCAGCGGTTCTCTTTGCAAGGTTATCTGGAGAAAATCTTGGCGGAGTACACCTCTGCTAAAATGGAAGGCTTTGCGGGCCATTCACTTGGCACATTGTTTCGTCAGACCCTTCCTTCGGAACTTAAAGCTTTACCCTTCATAGATGATCAATATAAAGTTCAAGGCTCGGTCGGACAAGGGAATTGGGCAGCGGTTCCTTGGCTGGCAGTTCTGGATAAACGAATCACGGAAACGACTCAGCATGGGGAATATGTTGTGTATCTGTTTGCTGAGGACATGAGTGCTGTGTATCTTACATTTAATCAGGGTGTAACAAAGCCCATTCAAGAGAAGGGGCGCAGAGACGGCTATGCTTATCTGAGAGACCGGAAAGAAGCGCTTCTAGACTTTCTTGCTCTGACTAATATGAATAAGGATGAGAATATTCGTCTCGTGGATAGCGGTCTAGGACAAGACTATCAGGTATCGACGGTTGCTTACATTAAGTACGAAAGAGGAAACGTCCCGAACGATGAGCAGCTCATTCAAGATCTTGAGAATGTAATCGAAGATTACCGTCTATATGTGGAATCGGCGATGGCTCCCAGTGATGACGAAACCAGTGATGAGGAAGTGGAACTATTGCCACAAGAAGCTGAGCCGCTGGAAGACGGACAAGTCCTAAGTATCCTCCACCACATTCAATCCCACATCCGCCGCCAAGGCTTCTTTTTCCCGGAGCACCTGATCGAGAACTTCTACCTCTCGCTGAAGGCGAAGCCTTTTGTCATTCTGGCGGGGATATCGGGGACGGGGAAGACGAGGCTGGTGAAGCTGTTTGCGGAGGCGCTGGGGGCGATGCGGGATAATGGGCAGTATACGTTGATTCCGGTGCGGCCGGATTGGAGTGATCCTGCGGATCTGCTGGGGTATAAGGATCTGTCGGGCAGGTTCCAGCCGGGTCCGATCACGCAGGTGTTCGTGGAGGCGCAGCAGCCGGAGAATCGGCATAAGCCTTATTTTATCTGCCTGGATGAGATGAATCTGGCCCGGGTGGAGCATTATTTCAGTGATCTATTAAGTGTGCTGGAGACGCAGGAGTGGCGGGAGAGTGAGATTCAGACGCAGGAGCTGATCTCTCGTGCCTTGCTGGGTACGGCTGAGGACCAAGTGACCTATGGCGGCCTGGGCATCCCGGAGAATGTATTCCTGATCGGAACGGTGAATATGGACGAGACTACGCATCCTTTTAGCAAAAAAGTTCTCGACCGCGCAAGCACCCTGGAGTTCAATTACATCAATCTGCAGCAGTATCCGCAAGGGGCTGAGCAGGACGCGGGTGATCCCGCTGATCTTAATGAGCTGAATCATCTCTTCCTCCGTTCCGATTATTTGCAGCTGGTGGATGCCTATGATACTCATCAGGAGCTTGTTGTGCGGACAACGGAGAGACTGGTTCAGATTAATACGCTGCTAGAGGATATCCATGCTCATGTGGGCTTCCGGGTGCGGGATGCGATTTGCTTCTATATGATCTATAACGAGCGCTATGGTCTGATGGATGAGGAAGAGGCGTTTGACTGGCAGCTGCTGCAAAAGATTCTGCCGCGTATCCAGGGAAGTCATTCCTCCGTGCGCCGGGTGCTGCTTAATCTGATGAAGGTTGCGATAGGCAGCGATGCTGGCATAGCGGTTAATGTTCGAGAACTCATGGACGATGATGCTTCGCCACTCTATCTGAGATGGGCTGCCGGGCAGAATCCGCTTGGGGTGAAGCATCCGCAAAGTGCCCGTAAATTGGCTTATATGCTTAGGAGGCTGGAGGAAGATGGATTCACCTCATACTGGCTCTCTTAATCAGGCGGTGGAATTGCTCCGTATCGAGACGGAGCTTTTTACACTATATGTGCAGGGGCGGCCCTATCATCCTACGGTGGAGACGTTGCAGCTTCATCGCTCCCCGGATCAGGAGTGGGTGAATGCTCAGCTTGGAATTACATGCTCGCAGCGGCTTGGGGAAGTGCAGATTAAGGTGTTCTCGCCTGAAGCCTATGGGCTGATCGACTGGCAGCCGGGAGAGTCTTCCTTTCCTTGCTTTTATGAGACGCAGCCGTATGAACTGGTGATTCAGAATAAGAAGGGGGCCAAGCTTACTTTCTATCATGACAATGTGCTGCTCCGGCAAGCGGTTAAGCCTCTGGGTGATTCTATTCTTGCAGGTGTGCTGAACTTTGGGAACGAGGTTGGGCTGACGGAATGGGAGATCCGGGGCGAAGGGCAGACGCTGCTGCGGGTGGAGATGGAGATTTTCCCCTCGAAAATGGATTATAAGCGGGATTACCAGAACCTTCTGCATGAGGTGAACGCGCAGATCTATAATTTGGCTTTTGATTTTCTGCGCCGGACCTATCAGCTAACTGGCCTTAAGGAGACGCAGCATCAGAGCCTGACGGAGTTCTTCGCGATCCTACAGCATGTATTCAGACAGCTCTTGGATGCCGTTGAGCGGATCAACAAGAATCCTAATGTTGCGCTGCTCCAGGAGCGGCGGTTAATGGATGCAGGCCGGGTCAAAAAAGCCGGAAGAGAGAACATCCGCGAGCTCGCGAAGCATCCTGAACGGTTAAGAGAAGACATGAATCATGGCTTCTTAACGATCGACAACCGTAGCTATACAGCATCGCACTTAATGGAAACACGGAAGCGCCTCGCCTATGATACGAGTGAGAACCGGTTCGTCCGCTGGATGCTGGAACGGATTCATGGCAAGCTGAAGGAGCTTAAGAGCCGCTGGAAAAAGAACGGCCGGACCTCAGATCCGCTGCTCATTCGAAGAATAGACACGATGCTCACTCAGCTGGAGCGGGTGCTTAAGATAGATTTTCTGCGGGAGGCCGGAGCGCTGAAGCAGATGTCTGTTACGCTTGTGCTGCAGATGGCCCCCGGATACCGGGAGGTCTATCGCTGTTATCTCATGCTGCTCAAAGGCCTGTCGATCCAAAGCGACCTGCTTCGCCTATCCATGAAGGATGTCGCGCAGCTCTATGAATACTGGTGCTTCCTTAAGCTGAATCAGCTGTTGGGGCAGAAGTATAGGCTGGTGAAGCAGGATATCATCAAGGTGAACCGGAACGGGATCTTCGTTACGCTGGACCGCTCGCAGAGTGCGCAGATGGTCTATGAGAATCCGGTTAACGGGGAGCAGTTCATCTTGTACTATAACTCGATTCCGAGAACGGATAAGACGCCGACACTGAGTCAGCGTCCCGATAACGTGCTTACCCTGAAGAAAAGGGATGCGGGTCAGATCAAGGAATATAAGTATGTTTTTGACGCGAAGTACCGCTTGAATCCTGCCTGTCCGGACACTCCCTATGAGAAAAGGTATGGGCAGCCCGGGCCGGAGGAGGACGACATTAATACGATGCACCGCTACCGGGACGCGATCGTGTATCAGGAGAAGAGCTCGGGGGAGTATGAGCGCAGCATGTTCGGGGCGTATGTGCTATTTCCTTATCCGGATGAAGAGCGGTTCAAGAGCCACCAGTTCTACCGCAGCATTGAGCTGCTCAACATCGGTGCCTTCCCGTTCCTGCCGAATGCCACAGGTCTGGTGGAGCAGTTCCTGGATGAGATTATCCGCGACAGTCCGGAGAAAGCCTATGAACGATCCACACGCCCGCGCGGCACGAAGGAGTATTATGCCAATAAGCTTGGGGGCAAGAATGTGCTGGTTGGTTCTGTCCGGGGGCCGGAGCAGGTTGGGGTGGCGGTGCGGAACGCTTTTTATCATATGCCGCTTAAGAATCTTGCCCTCCAGAAGCTGCTGACCCAGATCGAATACATCGCGATGTGCCAATCCCGCAAGAAGTTCATTGATCCCGCCAAAACAGGCATTCACTGGGTAGGCAAGGTAGCGGATTGGCAGGTGCTGCGGCGTAAGGAGATCACGGAAATCCCTTGTAGGCCGGGTACCAAGGAAGAGCTGTATGTACGCTTCACGATTGAGGAATGGAAGAGGTTAGCTGATCCTATCGCGCTGGGAGGACAAGGGATTTACAAGGTGCTCTTTACGAGTAAGTACATCCTGGACCGGGCCTTGGAGATTGCCGAGCTGCGGCTGGACACGGAGGAAGCGCTCCGGGAATGGCGTGAGAAGCGCCGCAAGGGCAGAGTGCAGGTGAGGCTGGATCATGAGGAGTATGTGGATTTAGGTAGGGTTGTGGAGGTTAGGAATATTTGAAGAAAAGGAGTAATGAATTATGAATGATCGACATCGTCCATTCTTTCGGCTGGCTATGAAAGCCTTAATTATGCTGCTGCTCGCTGGTCTGCTGCCAGCCGTACATACGGCGGCTCAGGTGCAGGCAGAGCCGGTACTGGGGAATCAGATCAGGCCGCTGCTGATTGATAACCAATATGTGCTGTTTCCAGGTAAGTTGGCTCCCTATATCCAGGCGGGTAAATTAATGGTACCTGTCCGTGCGTTTGCTGGTGCGCTGGGTGCACAGCTGACCTATGATGCCGCCAGCAAGAGCACCACGATCTCGCTTCTTGGGGAGAGTGTGGGGAAGCTGCGGGCCGGGCAGGCTACGGCGGTAACCAGAGACGGGAGTGCGATATCGCTGGGAGTGTCCCCGCAGTTGCAGGATGGGGTGCTGTTTGCACCCATGAACCCGATCCTCACTGGACTGAAGAAGGTGAAATGGGAGAACATGTCCAACCTGCTTAACCGCAATGTACTGATAGTGCAAGGCCGGGGTGACACAGTGCTGCCGCAGGCCAAGGCGTGGCAGAGCGTGACTCCGTTTGAAGATGTGCCTGGGGAGCGCCAGCATCCCTTTTATCCTACACTGATGACGCAGTCTGCCGACGGCAAGGGCTTCCGGCTGACTCTCAGCGTGCTTAACGCCTCCGGGTCTGTTATTCCCAAGGGCGCTTCCAGCTTGGAGTTCGTCGCTGTGAACAGCCAAGGGCAGGCGGTAGTCCGGCAGCTTCCCGGCCCTTCGCAACCGACTCCTAAGGCGGCTGCCCTGTCATTCACTATTTATGTTCCCTCAGCGCCGGATTATGTGATTTTCAATTCGCGGATCAAGTAAAAATCAAGGAGGTTAGGTCTGCCATGGACATCCCGGAACACATTCAGAAGCTGCACGATGATCATAGAAAGGAATGGTTATCGGCTAAGCCAGAGGCGCGTGTGATACGCTTCTATGAGACGGATAAGCCTTACGGCTGCTTTTCTAATTTTGCGAAGTATCCGATCCTGTTAAAGGGCAAAGAGTGGGCGACATCGGAGCATTACTTCCAGGCGCAGAAGTTTGCGGGAACAGAGCATGAAGAGGAAATCCGGCTCGCCAGTACGCCTATGATAGCGGCCAGGATGGGACGGGAGCGGAGCCGGCCGCTGCGCCCGGATTGGGAGGAATGCAAGGTTCAGGTGATGCGGGAAGCGCTCATGGCCAAGGTCGAACAGCATCCTGCAATCAAGTCTATCTTGTTATCCACTGGCGATTGTACGCTTGTTGAGCATACCTCGAATGATGCCTATTGGGGAGACGGCGGGGACGGGCAGGGCGGCAATATGCTGGGGAAGCTGCTGATGGAGATTCGGGACGGCCTCAAGAGCGAAGCAGTCACCGGAGGCTCTTAAGGAGTAAGATGCGTATTTCAATAGATAACTTCATACATTTTCTTACTTTATGAACTGATTTGTGGTATAGTAAAGGCAGAAAAAACGTAGAATACAAAGAGAGCCGTGCTGGATACACGACTCTCGGAGCAATAGCCGCTTTTAAGGGCGGTGGCTTCAAAAGGTAGACCGTCAAAGAATAGACCGTATCCCTTGGGCAGGGCGGTCTATTTCTTTTTGAGGTAATTTAGCAGCGCAATAATGAACATGCCAAACATGAACATTAGGGACAATGCTTGATAAACCTCCATTGGCGTCACCTCCCTTCCGGGAGATTAGCCGACCGCCCATATAAGCCTTTCTATTGCTCTTGCGATTATACCACGGATGGAAAATTTTGAATATACGAACAGCGCAGACTCAACCAATGGAGCCCGCCGGAAGAGTGGGCTTGGGCTAATGAGAAATTTTAAGAGAGTGGTGCAACAGGCAGGAGAAAGTATAATAAAAAAAGAGAGTCGTGCGCTAACACGACTCTCGGAGCAATAGCCATTTTTAAGGGCGGTGGCTTTGGGAATATCAGTTAAAGAATAGACCGATTCCTTTGGTGAGGGCGGTCTATTTCTTTTGGGCTAATTTTGAATACACAAACCAAATCTCCTACTCAAGCCCAAAAGCAGGCTCCCCCACCTGCCTTTGGATTTTTTTTCATTGATTGGGAAATTATTATTTCCGTGCAATGTGGATAAGTGTCTTGGAGCATCCGCAGGAGACTATACTCTGGAATGACTTCGCTGTTCACCGAACACAATGGGCTGCCCGTGGACCTCTGGGCTGGAGGCGAATATGGTCGAAAAACCGACCACATTCGCAATGGCGATGCCGCAGGCATTTTGTTCATGTCTCTTCCCCCCCTGGAAATTTATTCTCCCATCGTAATACTTCCGCCATGTTCGCCACGCTGGATATCAGCGATGATAGAGCCTGTAAGGTAACGCCAAGCGCGTTCATCCTACATCCGGTTCTTATCCGAACGGGCGTAACGAGGCGGGGATCTCAGGTGATCCCGCAGTGCCGGCATGTATGTTACGGTATCCTGTACGGTCCGTTGCGGTAAGAGCACCTAAGGGGTTCGATTCCCCGATCGCCTTCACAGCGACGTTGGTTACAGTACTCGATTTCCATCGAGCGACTATTGAAGCACAATCGGAGTAAGGAAACCAATGGACAGGATCTCTGGCGGCTAGTCTAGCGCACTGCGGAAGGGCTTTGCAATCCGTGGATACCGATAGTGCGGCAGCAGGGGAGGACAGTGGCAAGGACAGAAGGGAACGAAGGCCGGCTGAAGGTTGGGTTAGCCTCAGGTCTCAAGAGTCCTCCCGGACCTCCCGGCAGACCGCTGTCTCAAACGTGATTCCGCCCGGTCTGCAGCGGGATTCTGTCATCCATTGGTCCAATCATGAAGGGGGTAATACATATGATGTTGAAGCCAATCACGATTCAAGCGGACCAGCGTGGTCTGCTCTTTCATAAAGGAAGTTATGTGAAGCGGCTGCTGCCGGGAACCTACCGTTACTTCTCATGGTCGCAGCATACGGTAGTAGTATTGAACATTGGCAGACCGTTTAGTGTCGAGGGCAAAGACCTGGAGCTGTTCTTACAGGAGGATGAACTCCTGCGGGAGCTCGATGTCGTACGCGTACAGGATCATGAGATTGTTCTGCACTATGAGGATGGCCAATTTAAGCAGCTGCTGAAGCCGGGTGTGTATGCTTATTGGAACCTCTTGAGGAAGCACACCTTCGTGCATATGGATATCCGGCAGCCGGAGCTGCCTGCCGGGATCGACCGCTCAATTATCCCGAAGCTTACTCCGTATGTGCAGTGCTACGAGATTGCGAGCTACGAGCAGGGCTTCCTGTTCTATGATCATACACTCCAGCGGGAGCTTAAGCCGGGTAAGTATTATTTCTGGAAGGGACCGGTCTCGGTGCTGACCAAGACGGTAGATCTAAGACAGCAGCAGATGGATCTGGTGGGCCAGGAAATGATGACAGAAGATAAGGTCTCGCTGCGTCTGAACTTCGTATGCCAGTACACCATCGTAAGTCCGCACCGTGTTCTGGAGATGAAGGGGTTTGACGAGCAGATCCACATCCAGCTTCAGCTCCTGCTCCGGGAATATGTCGGGACGCTGAAGTTGGACGATCTCCTGAAACGAAAAGAGGATGTTGCCACCTTCATTCTGTCCCGTATCCAGGAGAAGGGAGAAGAATTCGGGGTACGTTTTGTCGGGGCGGGGGTGAAGGATGTGATTCTGCCGGGGGAAATGAAAGACATCCTGAACACCGTCCTGCTCGCCGAGAAGAAGGCGCAGGCGAACCTGCTTACCCGCCGGGAAGAGACGGCTTCTACACGCAGCCTGCTGAATACGGCGAAGCTGATGGACGAGAATCAGACGCTGTTCCGGCTCAAGGAGCTGGAATTCCTCGAGAAGATATGCGACCGGATCGGCTCCATCTCGGTCACCGGCGGCGGCGATCTGCTGGAGCGGTTAAGCTCACTCATCGGGGCCAATAAGTAGACGACTTAAGATATAAATAAAAGACGCCCGGGAATGTCTCCCCGCAGCGTCTTTCTTTGTTAACTTATTGATAAGTTCCAGTATACTTAGGCGATACCAGCTTAGTACCTGTGGCTTCTTTGAGTTCCTGGACGCGGGCGTTCTTCGCGGCTTCGATATCCTTCAGGCCCAGCTTGTCCAGGGTGGCGAGGGCTTCTGTGTAGACGGATTCGAATTCGGCATCGCTTTTGGCGAAAATGATTTTGGGAACGACTTGTGCCCAGTAGACATTAATTTTCGCTTCGGCATTGGCTTCCTTGGAGCCGGGCTCATACGCATCGAACAGGTTGCCGGAATCCATAACATCATTACTGAACATATATTTGGCTGTGCCGGAGAACAGCTTGTCCATATATTCCGTCTGCTCGGTCTTTTCGGCTTCTTTGACATCCTTCAACCATACCTCATTAACCATCCACCAGATGGAGTCGAAGCCCCATTTCTTGGAGGCGGCGTTCCAGTCCTTATTGATGGCTTCCTCAATTTCGGCGTTCAGCTTGTATTTACCGTCTGCTGTTACCGTGAAGGTCTCGCCTTCCTTGCCGAAGCTGTTGACGGTCTGGCCATGCTCGCTGTACAGATATTCCAGGAACTGAATTGCGCGGTCCTGCTGCTTGGACTTTTTGTTGATAAAGGTCAGGGTCCAGCCCTTGTTGAGCGATCTGCCGTATTGCGGTAGCGTGCCTTCCTTGGACTGAATAGCGTCAACGGTTACATATTTCGCTTCTTTGTCCGCTTGGTAGAGATTGTTGACCGGATCTTTGTAGTCGGCATAGCTGCCGATCTTCATGAAGATGGAGCCCTGCGTCATTTTCTCCGCAATCTGGTTGTGGTCGCTTGTGAAGTTCTCCAGTGACAGCAGATCTTCCGAATACAGCCGGTTGACGAATTTCAGCACATTCTTGAATTCGCTGGTGCGGCGGACATCTGAATAAGAGCCGTCCTCTGTCTCGCTAACGGCGCCGAAGGAGCCGCTCAGCACGCCCAGGGAGTCGTTGATATATTTATCCTTATCGTCCAGATAGACCGGAATGACATCCATACCTTTATATTTCACCCCGGCGGCCTTCACCTTCTTCAGCGCTGCAATCAGGGAATCCTCCTGCTGCAGCTCTTCCATAGTAATGCCAAGATCGTTCATGATGTCCTGCCGGACCAGAATCTGGCCGTTGGAGCGTTCATTGTAGAACTTCTTCACCCCGGGATACTGATCCAGCATCTCCGGAGATACATAGTAGTTCGGAATGGAGTAGAGATTGCCGTCCGGCTGGGTGTACCAGTCTACCATGGATGGCGGCAGAATGGTGGTCAGGTACGGATCATACTCCTCCATTAGCTTGTTAAGGGGAGCCACCGTGCCGCTGCTCATCAGCGTCTGGATCAGCGAGTTGCTGTTCCAGCGGTCGAGTGTGATAATGTCGGGCAGATTGCCGGTTGCCATCATCACGTTGAATTCGGAGTTCACATCATTCCCGGCGAGTACATAATCGACGCTGACGCCGGTCTCCCCGGTAATAAGCTTGTCTACATAGTTGTTCTGCGCATCCCATTTCTTGGAGTACCCCGGTACGCCTACATACCAGGACAAGGTGGCAGGCGCTGTGTTGGATGTCCAGCCGGGTTCTGAGGCTGTTGCTGTATTTGCGCCTGTGTCCCCGCTGCCGGCAGTCGCTGTAGGCGACGGGGTGGTTTCGTTATTGGCGTTGCCCGCTTTGGAGCAGCCGGTTAATACGAGTGTCAGACTGAGACAGATGGATAATAAGGCCGTTGCTGTTTTCTTCATTTTTTTACCCCCAAGTTATCATCGTAAGCTATATGTTCATCCCACCTTAAGCGGATTTATCCTTTGACAGAGCCTATGAGCATGCCCTTGATGAAATATTTCTGTACAAAAGGATAGATCAGCACAATCGGGAGCGATGCGGCGACCATGGCGGCTAATTGCAGGGTCGTTGTCGTGACGGTACTGTGCGCCGTACCGACGGTGCCCGACATATTAGCCAGCAGTAGAGCGGCTTCCGTGCTTTGAACCAGCTTCAGGATATAGAGCTGGACCGTCTGCAGATGATCGCCGAACGTATAGATCATGGCGTCATAATAAGCATTCCAGTGGCCGACAGCCGTGAAGAGCGAGACCGCGGCGATCACGGGCTTGGATAAAGGCAGAATAAACTTGAAGAATATAGTGTATTCCCCGGCCCCGTCGATTTTGGCCGATTCGATCAGCGCTTCCGGCAGCTCGGCGAAATAGGAGCGGAACAGAATCACGTTCCAGAAGCTGAACAGGGCCGGAATAATGAACACCAGGAAGTGATTGTACAGCCCCAGCGAGTTGATCAGAATGAAGAACGGAATCATTCCGCCGCTGAGGTACATACTGCTGAGTCCCAGCATGGAGTAGAATTTCCGGTATTTAAGGTTCCGGCGGGAGAAGGCGTAAGCGAACATAGCTGTAAACACAATATGGGTGAACGTACCGATCACCGTCCGGGCCACGGTAACCCCGAAGGCCCGGATCAGAGCGCTGTCGCTGAACAAAGCGCTGTAGTTGTCCCAGGTGAACTGCCGGGTGAACAGGTAGACGCCGCCTCTGGCATAATCTGCGCCTTCGTTGAAGGAGCCGATCACGGAATACCAGAACGGATAGAGCGTAAATACAATCAGAATGAGCATAATCAGAACATTGCATGCATTGAACAGTTGTTCACGCCATGAGCGATCCTTAACCACGAGCGTACCCCCTAGAAGATTCCTCTTTTTGTTATTTTTTTGGCCGTGAGGTTGGCAAGATAGAGCAGGACAAGCGCAATGACCGTCTTCATCAGACCCACAGCCGTAGCGTATTCCATACGGAACTCCCTGAGCCCCACCTTGTAGACATAAGTGTCAATGACCTCGCTGCTATCAATATTCAGAGGATTCTGAAGCACGAAGAACTGGTCGAAGCCGCTATTCAGGATATTACTGATGGAAAATACGAGCAGAATAACAATCGTGCCGGTAATGGACGGCAGCGTAATGTGCCAGATGCGCTGGAAGCGTGTGGCTCCGTCCATGTAGGCCGCTTCATACATTTCCTGATCGATGCCCGCAATAGCGGCGAGATAGAGTATGGCCCCCCAGCCCAGCTCCTTCACGAGGTTCGTTAGCACCGCAAGCAGCCAGAAGTAGTCCTGTTCCCCGAGGAAATGGATCGGCTCGGAAATGATTCCAAGCTGCAGCAGCACATAGTTAACGACACCGCTGCTCGGCGACAGAATGTTGATAATCAATCCGCCGAAGATGCTCCAGGAGATAAAGTGGGGCAGATAAGTGACCGTCTGCGTCAGCTTCTTGAAATGCTGTGAAGTCAGCTCGTTGAGCATCAGCGCGAACAGGATGGTCAGGGGGAAGTTGATGAGCAGCCCCAGGATATTGATGCCAAGCGTATTGCGCAGCATATTCCAGAAGTTGATATCGTTCACGAACTCCTTGAAATTGTCCAATCCGACCCATTCTGCCGTAAAGATGCCTCGAATTCCGGTGACGATGTTATATTCCTTGAAGGCAATCAGTACACCGTAGAGCGGAATAAATGTAAAGACGAGAATGAATATAATACCGGGAAGAATCATCGTCTGAAGCGACAGCTGATCCTTGTTCCGGAAGTTCCTGCCTGTGCCCGGGGATTTGCGCGCCGCGAGCGTAGCCTCTGAATCTGTCATCTGGCAACCTCTTTTCTCTTGTGCTTCATCAATTGTAAGCGGATTAAGAAAGCGATAACAGGATTGGAGGTTATGAAAAGGTATCATTATTCATCCTGAACAGACAAAAAGCCCCTCCTTTCGCGTGAGCGAAGCGGGGAGCCTGCGATCATGAGGCAGAGTGAGACAGAGTGGGGCGGAGGAAGCTCCGCTTAGGTTGAGTTCACCGGGAATGCTTCTGATATTCCTTCGGACTGACCCCGAAATAGCTTTTGAAGACACGGGAGAAGTTCTTAGGGTTGCTGTAGCCGAGCTGCTCGGATACTGTATGGATTTTGACATTGAGTCCGCTGAGGGCCTGCCTGGCGTATTCCATCCGCTTCATCGTGACATAATCCTGGAAGTTGACCCCGGTGCTGTCCTTGAACATTTTACTGAAATAGTTATAGCTCATATTACAATAATTGGCGATAAAAGCCATGTTGATGCCGTTCAGCAGCTGCTCCTGCACATAGGTCTTGGCAATCTCCACCACATCGCCGCTGTGCGCCAGACTTGCGCGGGCTTCGATCATGTGCAGGATACAGGACTTGAGGTACAGCCGCAGGGCCTCGCTTCGTTCGAAGGTAGAGAGGTCGCGCTTCTGGCCGGGCAGCCAGCCGATCGTGTGCAGGATGATATCGTAATTATGGCGAATGCTGCTCATGCTGCTGCTCTTCAGGGCTTCTTCGTTAAAATAATGCTGGATCAGCGGGAGCACCTGCTCCCGGCGCCCCATATCGATCAGCTCCACCAGCGTTCTCAGATGCTCCGGCTTGATCCGGGTATCTTCTTTGTTCAGAGTATCCTCGTACACAATAAGGCTATGCCGGGAGGCGGTCAGCTTGTACTGAAGCGTGTCCAGTGCGCTCTGGTAGGCAAAGGCCAAGCCGCTCGTGCGGCTACCGGACTCAGTAGCACCGGCTGCTGCGGGCTGAACCGCACCGGGTGCACAGTGCACCGCAGCACCGACGGCAACCGCGGTGGAGCCGTCCGCCAGGAACGGCTGGAGCAGCTTGTGTATGCCGCCAGCATCATACAGCTGATCATTATAGTTGAGCCAGAGGACCAGGTCATTATGTCGGTTATAGAAGGGGAGCAGACTGAGATGGGGCTGCTCCCAATCGGCAGCCAGCAGAAGCTGCTCCCAGTTGCCGCCGGTGGAAGGCTCGTGCGGAGCCGGTTGGCTCACGGAGACGATGGCCGCCGCAGTGACAGGATGAGGGAAGCGGCAGCCCAGCTCACCCAGTACGGCCTGGATGGCATCATGGTCATCCGGGGCAGTGTGCAGAACCTGATTCATGCCCCGGCTGGCCTTCTCCAGCAGGGCCAGTTTTTGCTCGGAGTGGCCTTCAAGGTCCTGCTGCTGCTCCTGCTGAAGCTCGTGCACTGTCTTGTTCAGCACCTCGGCAAGGTCGCCGGAATGGACCGGCTTCAGCAGATAGTCGCGCACGCCCAGCTTGAAGCTCTCCTTCACCAGATGGAAATCATCGTATCCGCTGATGACGATGATCTTATGGCGCTGGTGCCGTTCGCGGAGCGTACGGAGCATCTCCAGCCCGCCCATGCCGGGCATGTTGAGATCTGTCAGCACGATCGGCGGTTCTTCCCGCGCGATGACCTCCAGCGCATCCGCGCCATCGCGTGCGGTCAGCAGCGGGCCGATCTGAGGCACTTCCAGGTACTCGATAATATCCTGAAGGCCTTCGCGTACCATTTTCTCATCATCCACGATCAACAGCTTGTACATCCCTGAGCCCTCTCATTCATAAGGAATTCTAATCTGAACCTTCGTATAGTCATTGCTCTTGCCCTGCATGGTAATGGGGTAGGCGTCGCCGTAATACAGGCGCAGTCTGGAGTTGATATTGTGCAAGCCGATGGAGCGGCGGGGCGGCTCGGCCGCAGGGTCCTCGTAATGGAGCGGGGCGCGGAACTGTTCATTCAGGCCGGCAATCTGTTCTTCCTCCATCCCCCAGCCGTTATCGGTGATATCGATGATGACCTGCTGCTGAATGGCGTAGGCCCGCACCTGGATATGCAGCAGCTCCCGCCGGGCGGTTTGTCCGTATTTAATACTGTTCTCCACGATCGGCTGGAGCAGGAACTTGATCACCGGAAAGGTTTTTAACGATTCCTGGACCTCAATGTCCAGCCTGATCTCCTTGCTGCTGCTCAGCGATTGCAGACTGACATACTTGCGGATTAAGCCGATCTCCTCGTTCAGCGTCGTATGCAGGGTATTGTCGCTCAGGTTGTAGCGCAGGATCTGCCCGAAATCCGCCAGCCGGTCCGCCGTATCGAAGATCCTGGCCTTAATCAGCTGCATCCGGAAGATGTCTAGAGTGTTGTATATAAAATGCGGGTTGATCTGATATTGCAGCGCCTTGATCTGGGCTTCCTTGCGCAGCCGCTCCTTCATGACCACCCGGTGGATCAGCTCGTTATTGCGCTCGATGAGATCGTTGAAATCATGCGCGAGCTGTCCCAGCTCATCCGGCCTGTTATCGGGAATGCGGATCGAATTGTTGCCGGTAATGACCTGGCGCATGACCGACACAATTTTGTTGAGCCGCAGAAAAATCATTTTGAACATGAAATAACAAGTGATCATCAGCAGCAGAATACTGAACACGATCAGCAGGATCTGATTCCACACATTTTTGCGGACAGAGGCATTGAGCTGCTCCAGTGATACCTTATACACGAGGCTCTGGCCGATGGAATCGAGGTTACGATGCAAATATAAATATTCTCCCTGGATAAAATAAGCTCTCTTATCGCCGATATGCTGCTGCAGGATGGCTGCTTCCTCTGCTTCGTCCAGCTCTGCGGTAGACAGACCAATATGGCCGCCGGCATAGAGGAATTGGGCGTTCGACAGATTGGCGGGCTCCTCCTCGATGCTGAACAGGCTGTCCTCGGCCAGCGTAACCACGGCCAGTCCCAGCATGCCGCGGGCAGGCGAATACAGCTTGGTAAGCAGCGTATACTTCCTGCGCTCATCTTGTAGGCTGGCGGGGCCCAGCCCACGGTCATCCGGCAGCAGCCACAGCCGGGTCTCCGAGTCCTTTTCCACAAATTTCTGTAGCTTGGGATGAGAAGAGTAGTTGCTCAGATGAAAGAAATAAGGCCACGACTCCGGGATGGCGTCATTCCCCATATAGACACGGATGGAATAATCGTCACTCTCTGAGAAAGCGGTCGCATATTTGATAATGGGCGTGACGGTGTCCAGATATTCCTTTAGAAATTCCGATTGATCCCCCAGATAGGGGTCATTGATGAATTCGAGCATTTTGTTGTTCCGGCTGACCATGGAGGTCAGATCCGATGCTACCTGGATGCGGTCTTCAATATCCCGATAGGACTGGTCGAAGGCATGGGACATATTGGTGATGAAGCTGTCCTGGATGTTGCGCGTGGTATGGGTGCTGTTCCACACGAGCAGGACGGAGAGCAGGATAAACGGAATGGTATAGAACACTATCATTTTGACCATAATGCTGTTTCTTCGTTTGGATATCATAACGTTTCACCTTCTGCGGCAGATCTTTACGGGTCCGGGAAGCCGGTAGCCGTATGGGTATTTACGATCTACTATGAACGCTGCCGTCCAAAAGAACAATCGAAAATGCATTAATGTTCATTTTGTGCGATTGGTTCCCTCCCTTTGTACTAACGTCTTTCGTTCCGCTTTTCTACAATAGAAGTATTACAACGATAGAGAGGTATTGACCTATATGAGAGAACGGTTAAGCATGGACAAGGATTGGCTGTTCCATCACGGAGATATAGCTATCCCGGCGGAAAACAGCCACAAAGCGGTATACGGCAACGCCAAAGCAGGCGGCATCATGGGAGCGGCCAGCATCGAATGGAACGATAATGAGTGGGAGACGGTAGGGCTGCCGCATGACTGGTCTTACCGCCAGCCGTTCGACCGTGAAGGCGGGGTGCCGGACTTCGGCTACAAGCCGCGCGGCATTGGCTGGTACCGCAAGAAGTTCAAGCTGGAACCGTCCGATAACGGCAGGCAGCTGCTGCTGGAGTTCGACGGCATCGCCACCTATGCGACGATTTATTTGAACGGCAGCGTGCTGGGGCGGAACTTCTGCGGCTATACCAGCTTCGTTGTGGATATCACGGACAACGTCTTCTATGGCGACCGCCCCAATCTGCTGGTGGTGAAGGTGGATGCTTCGGTGTCCGAGGGCTGGTGGTATGAAGGCGCGGGCATCTACCGCCATGTGTGGCTTACGAAGAAAGATCCGCTGTCCATCGCAGACCGCGGCATCTGGGTCAATCCGGTGAAGCAAGATGCGGACAAGTGGCTGACGAACGTGGAGACAAGGATTACGAATGAGCGGGAGACGGCTGCGGAGGTTGAACTCCTGTCCCGGGTAGTGCGTGCCGACGGAGCAGTGGTGGCGGAGGAACGGACGACTGGCCGCGCGGAAGCGGGGGAAGCCGCCGTTCTGAAGCAGGAGCTGCCTGTTAGCTCGCCGCTGCTGTGGGATGTGGATGCTCCGCACCTGTACAAGCTGCACTCCACCCTGCTGGTGGACGGAGAAGAGCGGGACACGGTCACGACTTCTTATGGTTACCGCAGCATCCGGATCTGCCCCGATACCGGATTCTATCTTAATGAACGCCCGCTCAAGATCAAGGGCACCTGCAACCATCAGGACCATGCCGGGGTTGGCGTGGCGTTGCCGGATGCGCTGCATGAATACCGCATTGCACGGCTGAAGGCCATGGGAAGCAACGCTTACCGCTGTGCCCATCACAATCCTGCGCCGGAGCTGCTGGAGGCCTGCGACCGTCTCGGTATGCTGGTGATGGACGAGAACCGTAATTTCGACAGCTCGCCGGAAGGGCTGCGCCAGGTCGAGAATATGGTGACGCGCGACCGAAATCACCCGTCTGTCGTGTTCTACAGCCTGTTCAATGAAGAACCGCTGCAGGGCACACCGGTCGGACGCAAAATGTTCAAGCGGATGAAGCAGGCGATCCTGCGTCTGGACGATACCCGTCCGGTTCTGGGAGCCATGAACGGCGGCGTCATGGAAGACGGAGGTACCGTCGATGTGATGGATATCGCCGGATTCAACTATATGCATGGCGGCTATGACCGCTTCCACGAGAAGCATCCGGGTCAGCCGATGATCGGGTCCGAGACGGTCAGTGCTTTTGCCACACGGGGGACTTACGTCAGCGACACCGCGCTGCAGTTTTTTGACAGCTATGACCGGGAACGGGCGAATTGGGGCAACACCGCAAGAGAGTCGTGGCAAGCCATTAATACCCGCGACTATATGATGGGCACCTTTGTCTGGACAGGCTTCGATTACCGCGGCGAGCCGACGCCTTATGAATGGCCCAGCGTCAGCACCCATTTCGGCATCCTGGATACCTGCGGATTCCCCAAGGATTCCTATTACCTGTACCAGGCGTTCTGGCTGAACGAGCCGGTTGCGCATATCGCGGGCGGCTGGAACTGGCCGGGGAAGGAAGGGCAGCCGGTGACCGTCATGACGCATACCAACTGCGATGAAGTGGAGCTGTATGTCAACGGCAAGCTTCGGTACAGACAGGCTGTCGAACTCTATGAGCAATGCCAATGGGAAATTCCTTATGAGCCGGGAACGCTGCGGCTGGAGGGATATCGTCAGGGCAAGCGGGTCGCTGTGGATGAGAAAATAACGCCCGGGGCAGCTTGCGCGCTGCGCGTGGAGACGAGCAAGGCGGCTCTGCTTGGCGACGGGCGGGACGCGGTCGTGGTGAATGTCTACGCCATCGACGCCGCAGGGCGGTTTGTGGAGACGGCGGAGCAGCAGGTATCCTTCTCGCTGACCGGCAGCGGCAGTATTCTGGGAGCGGGCAACGGTAATCCCAATTCCCACGAGCTGGATCATCTTATGGAGCGTTGCCTGTTCAATGGCTGTCTCCAGCTGATTGTCGGCAGCGTTGGCAGCGATGCGGGGCATACCGCTATTGAACTGACGCTTCAGGGGGAAGGCTTGCAGCCTCTGGTGCAGGTCATCCCGGTAGAAGCGGCGGAGGAGCCTCCCTATGTATTGTCCGTTCACGAGCGGTATATTAACAACTGGCTGCTGACACAGGAGCTCTCTCCGGAGCGTCCCGACCCCAATGTGGAGATTCATCCTACGGATATGAATTCCTGGGAGAAGGTCGACGTCAGCTTCGGGCCGCAGCAGCTGCTCCAGGGAGCAGACGGCTATGTGATTTACCGCAGCTCCATTACCCTGACGGAACGGGAGAAGAACAGCAGCCCATATCTGTATTTCCACGCGCTTAGCGGGGATACCGAAATCTACGTCAATGGCCGGCTGCTGGCCAAGCAGTCCTCTCCATGGCCAATGACCCTGGAGGTTGCGCTTGACGATGTGGAGCTTGGCGATGAGACGGTTTTGTCCGTGCTGGTCGGCATTCAGCCGGATGTGTACAAGCCGGGCATTAACGGTGCGGTCTCGATGGGGTTGAGGGGGTAGGGGGCGGTCTATTTCTTTTGGAGGTAGTTTAGCAGCGCGATAATGAACATGCCGAACATGAACATTAGCACACTGAAGTCACTGGATGCGGACCAAAGAGCAAATGAAACGGCCCCTCCTTTAAAAGGACGGTGTAGCCGTTTCTACTTGGTTATCTATAAGCTGCATCAGTAAAAATGTTGTAATTTTTGCAACTTGAATCCCAAGATGCCGTGTGTTTGTGAGGCTTGTTGCACAAATTGCAACAATTGTCGGGTTAATCCGCATGCAGAAGAGGAAATGTTTACTTTTGTACAACAATTTTGAAATTGAGCCGAAATAAACAGGGGAATGTTGTATTATAGGCAGGATTTTTAAGTCGGCAGATTCACGTGACAATGTCGGCTGCCCAGGAAGTCCCCTTATTCACTTGGGGCAGGCTGGATGATGGGAACTTAAGAAATAACAATCGCCCTCCACACCGCTCTGTTGAGCGGATGGAGGGCGATCTTTTTATGAGACACTCTTCGTCTGTACGTTTCACCTAATCTACTCCACCAACCCGAGCAAATACCCGTAATGCTCCCCCTCCATCTGGTCTAGAGGGATGAAGCGGATAGAGGCGCTGTTGATGCAGTAGCGCTTGCCGCCGCGGTCAGCGGGACCGTCGTCGAAGACGTGGCCCAGATGAATGTCGCCGGATTGGCTGCGGACCTCGGTGCGTTCCATGCCGAAGCTGGTATCCGTATCATAGGTGACGACCTGCGGGGCAATGGGCCTCGTGAAGCTGGGCCAGCCGCAACCGGAATCGTATTTATCCTTGCTGGAGAAGAGGGGCTGACCCGTGGCGATATCGACATACAGGCCAGGCTCATAATTATCCCAATAGTCGTTGCTGAAGGCACGCTCGGTGTCATTCTTGACGGCTACAGCGTATTGGTCGGCGGTTAATCGCTCCTTCAGTTCTGCGTCGGAAGGGCGCGGGTACTGGGCCGGATCGATAACCGGCTCTTGCTCATCCAGGATGCTTAAGTCAATGTGGCAATACCCGTTCGGGTTCTTCTCTAAGTAGTCCTGATGATATTCCTCCGCCAGATAGTAGTTCTCCAGAGGAAGGACTTCCGTTACAATCTTCTTGTCATATTTGGTCTGCTCCTGGGCTACGGCCTGCTGGATAACAGCTGTATCCTCCGGGGACGAATAGTAGATTCCTGTCCGGTATTGAACGCCCCGGTCATTACCTTGCTTGTTGAGGCTGGTCGGATCAACGACCTTGAAATAAGCTTCCAGGAGCTGCTTCAGGGTGACCTGCTTCGGATCATACTTCACATGCACAGTCTCCGCGAACCCCCGGTCCCCGCGAATGACATCCTCGTAGGTCGGATTCTCACCTTTCCCGTTGGCATAGCCTGAGGTGACGTCCTGAACTCCCTGAATGCGGGCCATATACGCCTCAACGCCCCAGAAGCAGCCGCCCGCCAGATACAGGTCACGCAGATCCTTGTCAGCTATACTTGCGGTCTTGACCGCTGGAACTGGAGCGGCGGCTGAGGCGGAGCTCATTCCCGCGAAGGTGTCCTTAATCTGCTCGTTGGAGGCATGACCCGGGAGGGACTTCACCAGCACCCCTTCTTCATCGATATAAAAAGAACTGGGATACGCCCGTACCTGAAACTCCTTGGCCCATGTCCCATCTTCATCGAGCAGCACGGTCAGATTGTCATACGACTGCTTGTTGAACCAGTCCGTGAACTCCTTGGCGGATTTCTCGCCTTTGTAGCCGGGAGTTACAATCGATACCACCTGGAAATCCTTCTCCTGTCCGGCCAGCGTATTCAGTTCCTCCAGACCGGCAAGACAGATGGAGCACCAGGAGGCCCAGTATTTCACATACACGTTCTTGCCTTTCAGATCCTCCAGCTTCATAGGGTCGCCCTTCAGATCATTTAATGCGAATGCGGGTGCTGGCTTCCCCTTGTTCATGGTTGCCGGGGAGTCCGTCTTGCCGGATGCTGTATCGGGCTTCGCACCGCATGCAGCCAGGATCGACAGCAGGCCGCCAATCACCAGCATATATCCCATCCACTTCCATATCTTTTTCATACCAGATTCCTCCACCGGTTATTGAATCCAGCTCACAATCGTATTCAGCTGGTCTGTCATTAGCAGCAGCCCCATGGCGATCAGCATACAGCCGGAGGCGATCTTGATCCCTCCCATGAACCGGTACAAGCGGCGAATCCGCTGCACCAGATAGTCCGAGAAGACGGATAGTACGAGAAAAGGAATCGCCAGACCCAGCGTGTACAGCAGCATGAGGAATCCTCCATAGGCAGGGGAGCCTTCCCCAGCGGCGATACTGAGAATGCCCGCAAGTACCGGGCCGATGCACGGCGTCCACCCGAAGCTGAACGTCAGGCCGAGCAGGAAGGCCCCGATATATCCTCCTCGTGCTGCGCGGGGACTGGACAGCTTTTTTTCCCGTTCCAGCCAGGAGATCTTGATCAGTCCGGTCTGGTAGATTCCGAATAAGATGACAATCGCTCCGCAGACGGCAATGAACCTGGAGCTTGAAATGACATTGCCAAGAATACCGGAGCCGAAGCCCAGGGTGATGAAGACCACAGACAGTCCAAGCACGAAGATTAGGGTCCGCAGCATGAATACCGAACGGAACCGCAAGGAGCCTGTGTCCACCCCGCCCTGATTCACATTGCCCGCCAGGCTTCCGGACAGATACGAGACATAGACCGGAAGCAGCGGCAGAATACAGGGTGCAAAAAACGATAATACCCCTGCGCCGAAAACGCCGAACAGGAATACAAAATCACCAGCCATCTCTGTCACCACCTATATGAGTACTGCTTCTCTAACGCTAAGGCTTACCGGCTGGTGTAGATGGGAACAGTGAACCAGAAGCAGCTTCCTGAACCCTTATTGCTCTCTACACCAATCTTGCCGCCATGCAGCTCCACAATGGATTGTGCGATAGCAAGACCCAGTCCGGCGCCTCCGCTATTCTTACTGCGCGATTTATCTATCCGGTAGAACCGTTCGAAGATCCGTGCGGTCTCCGCCGCTTCAATTCCCTGCCCCTCATCGCTAACGGCGATCCGCAGGAACGGGCCTTCCTCGGCGGCGGACAGCACGATATGGCCTTCTTCAGGAGAATGTTGAATGGCATTCTGCACAAGATTGGACAGTACCCGCTTGATCTGCGTGGGCATCATCAGGGCCGCGGGCAGCTTATCCGGCAGCTCAATCTCGGCCTTCAGCCGCTTCTCCGCCAGATGGAAGGAGAAGCTCTCCAGCGTGCTGATCAGCAGCTCATCTGCATGGCAGGGCTGCGGGTCGAAGGTTCCGCCGCTCGCCTCCAGACTGGATAGCTCAAAGAGGTCCTGGATCAGCCCCGCCAGCCGCTTCGTCTCCAGCCGGATCGTATTCAGATACCGCTGGAAGGTCTCTTCGTCCTTGATCACGTCATCCTCCAGCGCTTCCACGAACGACTGAATGGAGGCAAGAGGGGTCCGCAGATCGTGGGAGACATTCGCGATCAGCTCCCGGCGGGCGGATTCGGACTGGTGGAGATGGTCGAAGCTCTCTTTTAGCTTACTGCTCATCTCATTGAATTGCCGGGCCAGCAGCTTGAACTCGTGCGGGCCGATCGTGGGGACTTCGGTGTGAAAATCCCCCTCGGCAATCCGTACCGTCTGCTCCGTAATCCGGGCAATGGACTTCTCCACCGGCCGTGTCAGCAGATGCTGGAGGATGAAGGAGAACAGGCCGATCCCGGCTGTGATGCCGGACAGATAATATAGCTGATCGATGGTCAGCAGCATCCGGGAATAACTGACGAATAGACAGACTAGCAATACGCCGATCCCCGTAAGACTGGACAATAGTAGATAGGTACGCAGCTTCATTAGATGCCATCACCCGCAAACTTATAGCCGATTCCCCAGACCGTCTTGATGTATTTCGGGTCAGAGGGAGTCTGTTCGATCTTCTCGCGTAATCTCCTTATATGCACCGTAACGGTAGTCGTATCTCCTTCATAGCTGAAATCCCAGATCTTGCTCAGCATCTGCGTCCGGGAGAACACCTGCCCCGGATGGCTCGCCAGCAGATACAGCATTTCGAATTCGGTCACCGTCAAGTCAATCGCCTGCCCGCTGATCTCCACGGTACGCTTCCCGACATCGAGGGTCAGTCCTTCGTACTTGATCGTGTGCTCAGCGGCGGTAGCCGGCGATACCTGGACATATCTCATTCTGCGCAGAATCGCCTGCACCCGCAGTACGAGTTCCCTTGGACTGAAGGGCTTGGTCAGATAATCATCCGCACCCATCGTCAGCCCCATTAGCCGGTCCTGTTCCTCGCCGCGCGCCGTCAGCATGATGATCGGAAGATCTTCGGTCTGCCGGATCTCGCTGCACACTTCCCAGCCATTTTTATGTGGCATCATCAAGTCGAGCACAATCAGGCTTGGAGACTGGCTGCGCCATAGCTCTAGCGCCTCCAAGCCGTCCTTGGCGGTGGTGACCAGATACCCTTCCCGTTCCAGATATCTGCGGCAGACATCGGTAATATTCGGATCATCATCCGCGACCAGCACTCGTTCATTCATCCTAACCCACCCCATATCCGGAAAAATCCATTTGATTCCATCATATCACAGGGTGAGGGCATCGCTCATCCCGTCTTATTTCATGGCCTTGGCAGGCTTCATGTACATGGTCACTACCGTATCCGCCACATAAGTGCTTCCATCGTACAGGGCAGGGGCCATGCTCAGATTGACGGTCTTACCGTCGACCATCATTTTTTTCGACCCGATCATTACCTTGATCATCTTGGCCGCCGGCTTCATGCTGTTGTCCATCATCTTGCCGTCGTCCATCATCTTGCCGTCGTCCATCATCTTGCCGTCGTCCATCATCTTGCCGTCGTCCATCATCTTGCCGTCGTCCATCATCTTGCCGTCATCCATCATCTTGCCGTCATCCATCATCTTGCCGTCATCCATCATCTTGCCATCATTCATCATCTTGCCGTCGTCCATCATCTTGCCATCATCCATCATCTTGTTGTCGTCCATCATCTTGTCGTCATCCATCATCTTGTCCATGTACATCAGCGATACGGAGCGGTCCTTGCTGTTCCATTCAATGCTGTAGCCGTACATCATGGCGGCCTGTCTTAGGTTCATTAGCTCCATGCCGTCTTTTTTCATCGTCTTGATGCCTGCCGCTGCGCCGGAGATGCCGGACACCGCCAGAGAAAGTACCAATACTGCCGCCATCATGAACCGTTTACCTGCTTTTCTGTTACCCATGCTTATCACGCTCCATATCTTTTTAGTGGTTTACATGGAACAGCATAAGCGGCAGAGCTTACGATTCTCTAAGCGAAACCTTACGATTGTATTACGGCAGCGCAAAGAGCGTATAACTTCTCCCTATAGCCAGATATCAGTTATAAGTGTTACTCCTAAGGCCGCACTCCATGCTAGAATTTATACACAAAGACAGAACAGTGGAACTAGAGGAGGGCTAATCATGTGTGATAGATTTCAGATCGTAGGCAGCCTGCTGCGTCCGGCGGAGCTATTAGAATATAAGCAGCAAATCGAACACCGGGACGATATCCAGTATCCTTTTTACGAGGATTTCCAGGGCTATGAGCAGTGTGAAGCGAAGGCGATACAGTCGGTAGTCGAGCAAGCGAGCGAGAATGGGCTGACAATTCTGACGGATGGGGAGTACTCCAAGTCGATGTGGCATCTGGACTTCGTGTGGGGCTTCCAGGGCATTGAACGCTATATTGCGGATCATGGATATTTCTTCAGAGATATTGACGGTACTTCCAAATACGAGACGCGAAAAGACATCGGTCTGCGCATCACAGGTGAACTCGGCGGGAAGAATCACCACTTCCTTCAGGCCTACCGCCAGCTTCAGGCTCATGCCGGAGACCGGGAGACGAAGCTGTGCGTGCCTTCGCCATCCCATATCTTCGGAGAGCTGTCCTGGTCGGATAACCTTGGCGGCGAGGGTGCAGTGTACCAGAACCGTGATGAGCTGAAGGCGGGTCTGGTGACGGCGTATAAGGATTTCGTAGGGGAATTCGCAGCCGCTGGCGGTAAGATTCTGCAATTCGACGACTGCCTCTGGGAGCTTTTCGCGGACGATAATCCGAATTCGCCATTTACCGGTGAGAAAATCAACCACGAGGAAGTACAGAGTCTCGCCACAGAGTTCATCGATATTAACAACACCATTATTGATTACGGACATAGCCTGGGGTTGCTCATGTGGACCCATAACTGCCGCGGTAATTATGATTCCCGGAATATGGGCGGCGGCTCTTATGTGAAGATTGCCAACCTGTTCCTGAAGCAGCTGAAGTACGACCGCTTCTTCCTGGAGTGGGACGACGAACGCGCTGGCTCGCTGGAGGCACTTGCTGTGTTCAAGGATAGACCGGAGACGGAAATTGTACTTGGCTTGCTGTCTTCCAAAACCAGTACGCTTGACGATGAGACCCGTGTCCTCCGCATGCTGGATGAAGCGTCCACGATCATTCCGAAGGAGAGATTACTGCTCTCCCACCAATGCGGCTTCGCGTCCTGCGACGGCGGCAACGAATTGACGGAAGCGGAGCAATGGGCGAAGATCAGACAGGGGCAAAAGATTGCCCAGCAATACTGGGCTTAACTTCATTAATAGGTAGCAGCTGTTCATAAAAGCAAGCCCGCATCTGGCAACAGGATGCGGGCTTGCTGCTGTTTATGAAACTAAGTAGTCTTTGAAACATCTGAATGAGGAGCAGATGGAATGTATATGAAAAACCGAACACAATATGCTACCACGAAGGTAAGTTGCCCAATGTATACGGAAATCCGAATACATTGGGTGCTGCTGCGATGAAGCGTCGCGCTATGCTCCACAGCCAGTAACATTTATAGAGAAATCCTGCAGGAAGTGCAACAATACTGCCCCATAGATGCGGTCTATGCTGAAATCCTGCAAGAAATGCAGCAAATTCAGCGCTAATCTGCTCTAAACACCGAAATTTGTGCAAATAATGCAACATTGTACTTCAGCCAGTAATAGGTAAGGAGGAATCCTGCAAGAAGTGCAGCAATTCTCTATACAAGCGGCTGGTGAGAGAAGGCATCAGCATCCTTCACCCGGTAGGGTGATTTCCTAATGTTTCCGTCTATATCACCTGCTATATAGATTAAACTTGAAAATTTAAGTTAAGGGAAAAGTGGCGGAGGGGAATTTTGGAACTGTAGGAGCGGTAGCGTCCGCCTGAAAGCTTTCCGCAGGAAAGCTCGCATCGTAAGCATAGGCTGTGTTTGGATTTCCACCGTGCGTAGCAGTTTTAATCAAGAAATTCAAACACAACAGTGCCGGAAGTCCAAAACTTCTCTGGAGTCACGGCCATCCCAAAACAAAAAAATCAATAGTTCAATTTATATAGCTAAACACCATGTCGCATTTATCCGGCTGCAATGTCGCAAAAGTACATGGAAACAGAGGCTACAGATCGGCTATACTCGCTGTAACAATTATGATAATGAAAATCATTATCACATAATACATAACAGGGGGAGTCAGCGTGAACAGAGCAACACAGAAACAAGGGGCCGGCAGGAAGAAATTCGCCGCTGGGCAATCAGGATTATTCATGGTATGGATGCTGGCGCTGGTACTGGTACTTACAGCTTGCGGTTCTGGGGGAGGCACGAATGCAGGTACAGCCGCACAGCCGTCTGCATCAGCGGAGCCGTCTCCATCGCCTGAAGCACAGACGCAGGCAACACCGGAGGCACAGGCTACAGCAGCCTACCCGGTTACCTTCAAACATATCAAGGGCGAATATACGCTTACGGAGAAGCCGAAGGTGATCGCTGTGCTTGACGTGAAATTCGCCGATCAGCTGATCGCGCTTGGAGAGAAACCGACAGGCAGCGTAGTTGCCGGAACCAAGGACGAGTTCCCGGAATATCTGAGTGCTCAAATGGACGGGGTGAAGGTCCTGGGTACACGCGATGAGCCCAATCTGGAAGCAATTGTGGCGCTGAACCCGGATCTGATCTTGATGACGGATTTTCAGGAGGAGGCCTATGAGAGTGTTAGTAAAATCGCGCCTACCATCGTCCTGGACTTCTATGAGGATTGGCGGGATACGCTGGCTACCATCGGTACAATAACAGGGAAGCAGGCAGAGGCTGAAGTGGTGAAGAAGGCCTACGAGGACAAAATCACCGGACTGCGTGAGCAGCTGTCGGCGAAGCTGGGCGACGAGACGGTGGCGCTGATTCGTCCAAGACCGGAAGGAATTCGGGTACATGGTCCCGAGCACCGGACAGGAAGCATTCTGTATGAGGATCTGGGATTAAAGGCTCCAGCGTTCGTTCAGGCGATCAAGGATGATACCTCAGTTGAAATATCGATGGAGACTGTCTCTGATATCGGGGCAGATCACTATTTCCTGCTCTCGGATGATCTGTTCGCCAAAGAGGCAGAGGCTCTGGCCAGCAGTCCGATCTGGAAATCCCTTGATGCAGTCAAGAATAACCGTGCCTATGATGTGAATTCAACGCTCTGGATCGCGTACTATGGTCCTCTTGCGATTAATATTATTGTAGATCAGGCCTCGGAAGCGCTGCTTGGAGCTCACTGAGATGGACCACTATCTGTCGTCGGCCCCCTGGAGGGAACTGGCGGAGGATTACAGGATGAGGCTGGGGGAGCCGCCTGCGGGCACCGTTCGCACCATTGCTCTGAGTGAGCTGCAGGACGAAGCGGTGTGCCGCGAGTATGTCAGCTGGCTTAAGGATTATATCGGTGCGCCGGACATGCAGGTTGCGGCTTCCATGCTGGCCAAACGGATCGGCTATCTGTGGATCGCGCCAATACTGACCGCCATGACCGTTCATAATCGTGAAGTCTTCTTCCCGCTGGACAGAAGCTTCCTCTATCATCCGGCCTCTGCAGAAGAGACGACATTCCCTTTCCTGGCACTGGACGGGCTTCAGTCAGCCTCACCACCGGAGGATAGGGCCGTGTGGCGCGAAGCTGTTATTGAGGAGAATTTTGCGGTACGGCTTGCGCCGCTGCTGCAGACGCTTGCCGCCGTGGGCCCCGTCTCCATGGCCGTGCTGTGGGAGAATATAATGGTGCGTATTGCCCCGCTGTATGCCCTTGGAGCAGACTCATCCGACGAAGAAAGGCTGCGGATGCAAGAGGATTTTGTGTATCTGACCCGGACGGCTCCCGGCGCATTGTTCGGCGCAAGGCGCAATCCATTCACCCGGTTCACCGAGGGGAATGACGGGGCTCCGGTTGCGAAGAGCAAGCGCATTACCTGTTGCTTTTACTACCGGATGTCCGGAGAATATTGCAGAAAGTGTCCGAAAATTGACAATGAGAATGAATCTCAATTAAAATGACAGCAGGTCTATCCGTTAAGCAAAGGATACTGTTGTCAGGAGATGAGAGAAATGCCGCAACAAGAACAGGCAAGTCTATGGAGTGATACAGCGGTCAAGACACTTGATGTGCGCAGTGGTACTGTGCCGCCCGGCGGTGTGCTGAGCGAAACGGGACTGGCGTCTAATCAGCTGCTGCTGGCCATCGGCGGGCAGGGAGGGCTTGTGATGAATGGTGAAGGCTGCCATGTCCAGGCCTCTTTTGCTTGTCATGCCGTCAAGGGATCAGTCTACACTCTGAGTGCGGAATCAGACAACATTCATTATACAGCTATTAGCTACAAGGCCATTCCTGTGGCGGGAGCTGCACATGTCCTCTTCCCGCAGCGCAATCACCCGCTGCGCACTTCGTTCATTCACCATTCCGGGTCCCCGGCGGAACTGCATATGGCGGCGGAGAGAATTGCCGCCAAATGGAGCCGGGGAGAAGGGCTGGAACGCTTCCATGCCAATGCGCTGCTGCAAGGTATGCTCTACGAGCTTATTATGGAGCATGAACGCGGTCAGGGCGGGGTAGAGCCCGATATGGTGGAGGTTGTTGCCGCCTATATCGAGGGGCACTATCGTCAGGAGCTGGGGCTTAAAGAGCTGGCCGCGCTGGCCGGATGCGGCGTGCGGCAGCTCCAGCGGCGGTTCAAGCAGGAGAAGCGGCTCGGGCCCATGGAATACGTAATCCGGCTGCGGATGGAGAGCGCAGAGCGGATGCTGCGTTATACGGATGCTTCCATCGGCGAGATCGCTGAGCGGACAGGCTACCGCGACATGTATTATTTCAGCAGGGCGTTCAAGAAGCATTATGGAGTTCCCCCGCAGCTCTACAGGCGCACTGCCGCTTCAGCTCCCGCTGTACTCTCCGCTCCTTCGGGACGGTCAGAGAGCGTGGCCTTCCCGCACGAGTCACCACAGGGTCCGTTGATCCACCATCTGCGCGGCGAATATCTTGTCACCGCTGCTCCGCAGCGGATCGCCGTACTCGATGTCCAATATGCGGACCATTTACATGCCCTGGGGATGTCCCCCGCAGGAAGCGTAGGATTCGGAAGCGGGTCGCTGAATTTCCCCGCTTATTTCCGTGAGAGATTAATAACAACGGAAATGCTCGGAACCTACGAGTACCCGGACCTGCTGGCTGTTGAACGGCTGCGCCCGGATCTAATTATCTGCACCGAGGTGCATGCTCCGCACTATGAACGCTTAAGCCAGGTGGCGCCAACGATCATGTTCAAGCGTAATGAGAGCTGGCAGATGATTCTGAGGCTGTTCGGCGAACTGACAGGCAAGCAGGCGGAGGCGGAACGGATTATTGCCGATTATCTGCGCCGTACGGCATTGCTGTCCGCAGAGCTGGCTCCGGTACTCGCGGGTAAGAGTGTGGCTCTGATCCGTCCGCGGGAGTCCATCGTCCGGGTACATACGGCTTCTCACCGCACCGGCGCTGTGCTGTACCGGGACCTTGGTCTGCCTGCTCCGCGATTTGTGGCGGAACCCGCCTCCGACACGGCTTACCATATTTCCGTGGACAGACTGCCGTCTGTGCATGCCAACTACTACTTTTTGCTTAGTAATGAGAGGATGCAGGAGGGAATATCGATGACAGAGCACAGTGTGAGGGGCATGCTAGGTGCAGACAAGCGGCAGCTTATATACCCGGTAGATGCTGCTACCTGGATCGGCTGTTATGGACCGACAGGCATCAACTGCATTCTGGATCAGGTGGCCCAGGCGTTACTGGCTTGAGCGGACTAGCGGCAGACGGAACCGCTGCCAATTACATCTCCCGATCATACTTGAACCGGTAATAGATGCCGTATCCAATCGTGAACAGGTAGGCGAATACCAGTAACAGCACCACGGTGAGGTCAGCCTCCATCAAGGCAAAGGCGAGCATTAAAGCCCCGAATACAAAAACCATCATATCATAGGCCTTCGCCTTCGCCCGGGTTGCAATGGCGATATTGCGTTCATCGTGCTTGTTGATCTCCATCTGCTTGGCGATGGCGGGGCTATTCTTCAATGCGCGCCGTCCGAGTAGTTCCCCCATCCCGCTGCCGAACAGGCCAGAACCCAGTCCGATACAGATAAAGGGCAGTGTCCGCAGCACCCCCTCCGGCTCTTGAACTGTTCTAAGGAAGTACAGACTGCCTGCCAGCAGGACTACACCTGCAATAACCAGAAGATAAGCCGAGACGGATTTCTTCATCAATTCTCTTCCTCCTCATAAATAAAAATCTCCTCAATGCTCAGCCCGAAATAACGGGCAATCTTGAACGCCAGCAGGATGGACGGATTATAGCGGCCGTTCTCCAGTGAACCAATCGTCTGCCTGGACACCTCAAGCGCCGCTGCTAATTCCTCCTGCCTGATTCCGCGCTGCTTGCGTAACTCTTCCAAACGGTTGTTCATGGAATCACTCTCTTCATGGAAAGTTAACTTAACATGGTGATTGTATCGCATGATGCTGAGGATGTAAAGCTTACTTTCCATCTTGTGAAAAGATCCCGACTACTTGTGCTGTCCACGCGACAGTCTTTTTCTTGTGCATTACCATTCATATAGAGACAATTGAATCCATAGCAAATAGCCCGCTTCTTGTTCTTAAGAAGCAGGCTCTATTTTTTTATTCTACGAATATTTCTACAATTAATCGGAATTAATAAAATTCAAATCCATGTTAGCTTCATCTTCAGCCTGATTTGCAGCCTCTGCTGACACTACTTTTCCTTCGTATTCAAGGTTACTGCTTGTCAAATTGAATACATATAGACGATTACCTTTGAGATTCTTATAACCCACAATATAGAGATGGTCTTGTTTAAACTGATAGGTAATGTTTTTACTTAAATCTATATTTGTATTCTTCAGAATAGTCTCATATTCTTTACTCACGAGATCGTATGAAATAACAGTGAATCCTATATTTTCCTTGCTCGATAGAGCTTTTTGCAGGAAATATATTTTCTGTCCATAGACGTTCATAATATTATTCAATAACATTTCATGTCCTTGGAATGTGAGTGGCGAGACTTGTCCTGTTTTCACATCCACTTGATATGCCTTTTTATGATTATCTTTACTAACACTTAAAATCCATTGATCCGTTTGTTCCAGGTTTTGATTGGCTAGCCTTACGAATTGATTATCCCCATTTGCTGCTACAGATGTAGCTCCTGGTAATATGAGCGGTTCATTCGTAATCTCCTGTGTTGTTAGATTTACACGGATAATCTGCGGTTCAGATACATAACCTTTGGCACTGTGACTCAAAGACACCAATGCAACAAGCTGTTGACCGAGAAGCTGTACATTTTGTACAAAGATATCTGAAACATCATGATCTACATGGATATCGGATCTGATTTCCTGCGTATTGTCCTTCTGTTTGTTAAGCACAGAAATACTGAGCTTAGCATTCTTCTTCGCTAATGGATCATTTGATTGCTGCTTATCTACAGTGGAATTCACATAAGCAAGGATATCCTGATTTTCATAGAACCCAGTTAAGATATTCTTCCCGCGCATAAATTGACGATGCTGATCTATCCATACATCCAATTGCGTTTTCACTGGTTCCCGGTTTAAGCTTTGGCTTATCTTTAACTTTTCATCTGGATATTCTGCACCATTTGTAGTGATGTAAGCTCGTCTGATGCCAAAAACGCTATCCTTAGTCATATAATTTCCGTATAATGTTATACCTTCAACGAGGGAAGCATCCCCTTGAACCGTCGTCAGCTTATAATTAGGTAGTATCTCTTGTGAAGCCCGTACATAATACGTCCCGATTGTAATAACCGCGAACACTACCAGAACGGCGGTAACCATATATTTTCTCATTCCTTAACCTCCATAGCCCTTCGATTATACCGATATTTTCTTGCGCAACAGATACAAGCTATACCAAAGCGAGCCTCCAGCAACGATCACTATTAATCCGAGACAAGTGCCCAGAATTTCTCCTGGATAGAAGTAGCTATCGTATCTGCTATAACCCATAACATAGGGGATTGAGGCTAATCCAGCTAGAAGCGCTAAGTATAGTACGATAAAGCCGATCCCTTTCAGTTTGTAGCTCCGCTCCATTAGAATCGCTGTGAACAAGACGATCAAACCAGTAATGCCCAGTCCATAGTATAGTACAAACTCAGAAAAGTAAGGTGGAACCAGAGCTTTAAGCACAGTAGAATACTTCAAATAATCAAATACCGAGATGTTCCGATATAATTCAGCAGGAAGAATCGACTGTGCAATCAAACGCTCCAGTGGAACAAGGATAATTTGCAGGGCGACAAGTCCAAATGCGAATAGCAAGATCGTAACCAGCTTGGCAAAATACAAATTCGCCCGATTGGAAGGCAACGTGAGCAGGCGATATACTATCGTATGTTTACCTCTCCAGTCACGGTACCAGATGAAGCAGCTATATAATAGCAACACTGTGATGCTCAAAAATATAGGTCCGAAATATAGAAGTCCATTATAGGTAGGGTACATCATACTGTTTAGCTGAATATATCCAGTCACATTGTGATATTGCTCAAGGGTCCATTGATTCACTCTCATTGCCTCGTTCGCAGAATCCATCCAACGATTAGCGCCGATGGTGACTGCTGCAAGCTGCATAGCAACTGTCAGCACCATGAGTCCAAAATATATTTTGGCAAATCGGTTCATTTCAAAATTCAATAGCTTCACAAAAGCTCTCATTGCATGTACACCTCTCTCATTACGTCCGTAATGGACTTACCTTCCTGCTCGCGAACTTCTTCACAGTAGAATTCACGTTCTACCTTCCCATGCTGCAGCAAGACCGCTTTATCAATTAAATGCTCAATATCGTTAATTTCATGAGTTGTAATAATCACACCACGATCCTCGATCAATTCACTCGTGAACACAGCAGTAATTTGCTCGCGGCTGAATATATCAATCCCTGAGAACGGTTCGTCCATTAGGATGTAATCACAATCCAAGGCAAGTCCGAGCACCAAATTTAACTTCGCAGCCATCCCCTTCGACAATGAAGACACGCGATCTTTAGAGCTCAGTTGGAAGAACTTAAGCAATTCCTTTGCACGTTCAGCGTTCCAATTCCGATAAAAGTCAGCCATAAAGCTGAAGCAATCCGCAATTCGCATTTTGGAGGGCATCGTTAACGAATCTGGAATAAAAGTCATTTTCTCATACATCGCAGGTGTTAGTGATGCATTATCGATTAAGACTTCACCTTTGTATGGTGTTAGTCCCATGATGGACTTCAGCACCGTTGACTTTCCGGCACCATTGATTCCGATCAGGCAGGTGATCTCTCCCTTGGCAGCAGTGAAGCTAACGCCATTTAGTACCTTCTTGAATCCATAACTCTTCACCATCTGATTCACTTGGATCATCTTGTATCACCACCTTCTGGAGATAATTTTCGCTCGGATGTGTATTTTGTCTTTATGATATCTACCAGTTCTTCAACTGGAATTTGAATATTCCGAATGGAGCCGATGAATATATCCACTGCACTTTCGATTAATTCAGCACGAATCGAGCTTAGTATTTGCTGATCCTGTGTAATTCGACTTGGGGAATTTCCCTCTGTTACGATCAAACGCTGTTCCTCCATTTCCTTATATGCCTTCTGCGCCGTGTTCGCATTAATCTTCATTATTGATGCCAGTTCACGCCGTGAAGGAATTTGGTCTCCCGCTCCGATTTGCCCTGTGGCGATCTGTTCCTTGAAATGACGTACTACTTGAATATATACCGGCTCACGAATATTAAAGCTGACGCCTGATTTCTGTTCTTCTGTCATACAACCAACTCCATATGGTAAGTGTGTGTACTAAGTGGTTCATACATCTTATGTGTGTACTATACGTGTAATACACTTTTGTGTCAATAGATTAATTTGAGCACGGGCACCAAAAGGATTATTAATAGTAGAGTACGAACATCCGTGCTACAATACTCTCTGTGAATATATGGAAGGTGGTGGAGCAGTGACTGCAAGACGATGGGTGATGACGTTCATACGGATGCACAAGCTGGTATTTGTATGCGGTTTCCTGGTAACTACGGTAATGACCCTGGTGAATCTGATATATCCGTTCCTGGGCGGACGGCTGATTAATATCGCTTTTTATGACCAGGATCTGAAGGCCTTCCTGAAGCTGTGCCTGATCTATGCCGGCATTCTCCTGTTCAATCAGTTCATTGTGGCAACGCTTAATAATCTGATCTCCTCCCAGCTGATGACGGGGTTCGTGTTCGATATCCGGCGGGCGCTATTCCGCAAGATTCTGCATCAGAAGGGGAAGGATCTCTCCGGGATGTACAGCGGCGACCTGATCAGCAGGATGAACCGCGATGCCAAGGACATTATGAATCTCCTCTTCTGGAGCGGACTGTGGGGGTATTCCAATCTGCTGCATATTGTGTTCGCCGTGGGCTTCATGTTCTATTATCATGTCCTGCTGGGCGTGTTCACGGTTGTGCTGGTTCCTGTGGTGTTCATGGCCTCGAGATATTTCAAGCAGAGAGCGCTCCGGGTCAACCGGGATCTGGCGGCAGAGCAGGGCAGGCTGTCCTCGTACTTATTTGAAATTGTGGCCAATATGCGGGAGATCAAGCTGCTGAATGCCGGGAGGCTGGTAACCCGTACCTTTCTCAGGCGGACAGTCTCTATCCATCACAAGCATGTGGACAATGGAAGAATCGAAGTAACCACCGAGCGGGTGAACGCATTTATCACGCTTGCTGCACAACTGCTGCTGTTCATCATTTGTGCCCGGCTGATTGTGAAGGGGCAGATGCAGCTTGGTGTTTTTGTGGCTGCCGCCAGCTATTTCAATATGGCTGTGACTTACTTCAGCTCGATGAGCGGCAAGATTACCGATACCTGGGGGCAGTCGGTGTCCTTACAGCGTGTTGCGCAGCTCCTGAATGAGCAGGAGGAGGACTATAGAGAAGCGCTTCTGCCCACACTGATTAAGGAGGGGACGATTGAATTTCGTAATGTCAGCTTCGGATATACGGAAGAGAGGCGGGTGCTGGACGGGTTCAATCTCCGTGTGGAGGGAGGGAGCACCGTGGGCATTGCCGGAAGGAGCGGAGCCGGGAAAACAACGCTAGGAAGCCTGCTCTGTAGCCTCTATCCCGTTGACGGCGGCGAGCTGCTGATCGATGGCCGCAATGTGAACGAATATAACCTGCACAGCTTGCGGAGTCAGGTGGGCGTGGTTCATCAGGAGACGGTTCTGTACGATAACACGCTGCGGTATAATCTCTCTTTTACGAATAACCGTGATCGGGACAGCCTGTTACTCGAAGCACTTAAGAGAGCTGCGCTGCATGAGCTGGTCCAGAATCTCCCGGAGGGGCTGGACACAGTGCTGGGGACTTCCGGGCAGGAATTATCGGGCGGCCAAAAGCAGCGTCTGGCTATTGCACGAATCCTGGTCAAGAACCCAAAAATTCTGGTGTTCGATGAAGCGACTTCGTCCCTCGACAGCAAGAATGAGGCGCTGATCCGGCAGATGACTGGTGAGCTTGCGCAAGACCGGACGCTGATCATCATCGCCCATCGGCTGTCCACGCTTAGAGGCTGTGACCGGATTGCAGTGCTGGAGGATGGCCGGATCACAGGCTACGATACTCACGACGTGCTGATCAGAAGCAACAAAACGTATATAGATCTATTCAGCGAACAGCGTGCAGGAGGCGAAGCGGTATGACTATGACAAGATGGGCCGCCTATAAAGCGCTGACTCAGGGAATTGAAGGTGTCCGTAAGCCGCTGCTGGCGCTCGTGCTGTTCAAGCTGTGGAATCTGGTCTGCGGACTGCTTCCGTTATTCCTGTACTCTCTGCTCGTCAACCGCGTGCTGGTGGAGAAGCACCTGAGTGGGCTATGGCCGGTTATCGCGGGTTATCTGGGAGTATTCGTGCTTACGACGGCCGGGATTGCGGTCAGCAAGCGCTACTCCAACCAGCTGCTTCTGAAGTATGACCTCAGGCTTAAGCGCAAACTGCTGAATAGAGTGAACAGCCTGGATTATGAGGAGTATAGCGGGTACAGCATTGGTGATCTGAAAAGCCGGATCGAGCAGGATTCAGCCGTAGCCGGGCGGTTCTTCACGGTTCATCTGTTAGATTTCAGCTACGCTGTCCTGTATGCTGCTGCGCTGGCTGCGATTCTTGTAAGCTATGACTGGCGGATCGCCCTCCTCAGCTTCGTCTTCGTTCCGGTCTCCCTGCTGACCGTGAATCTCCTGGGTGAGAAAACGAGGAAGGCGGGGGAGGAGCTATGGAGGCTGCAGAACGGGTACGAATCTTTTTTACATGCGAGTCTGCAGAACTGGAAGGATATTAAGACCAACAATCTGGAGGAGGCCCAGCTTGAGGAATTGAACGGGCATTATGCAGCTATCCGTCCGGTGTGGTTCCGCAGCCAGCTCTATCAGCACCTGGGCGTTACGTATTCGTATTTCACCAAGAACTTCATTACCCAGCTGTTCATCTATTTCATTGGCGGACTTTTCGTGATTAAAGGCTACTCGGAGGTCGGAGTCCTGCTGGTGTTCATCAGCTTCTATGGGCAGTTCTTCGGGTTCATCGAGACGATCAGCAATGGCCTGATGAATTACAAGAATGATTCGGTGAATATCAGTAAAGTGATCGGACTGTTGCAGGCAGAGGCGGACCAGCGGCCTTACAAACGCATTAGCGGACAAAAGATTGAGGTTCGGAATTTGCGGTTCCGCTATGAGGGGAAGGATGCCTTCGCACTGGACGGGATTTCGTTCTCGGTGGGGAAGGGGGAACATCTAGCCATCGTAGGGCAGAGCGGCAGCGGCAAGTCTACTCTTGCCAGACTGTTGACCGGACAGATGAAGCCTCAGGGCGGGAGCGTCCGCATCGGAGGTACGGATCTGTATGCGGTGAACAGCGGGAGTGCGGCGGCCAAGGTAAGCATTGTGGTGCAGGAGCCTGTTCTGTTCAATATGACGATCCGGGAGAACCTGCTGCTGGCGGGGGACGGGGCAACGGAAGCAGAGCTGATTGCCTGCTGCCGCAGCGCCAATATCTATGACTATATTGCATCCTTGGAGGAAGGGCTGGATACGGTTATCGGGGAGAAGGGGGTGAAGCTCTCCGGGGGCCAGAAGCAGCGGCTGTCGATTGCGCGGGCGCTGCTGCAGAAGCGGGACATTATTATTTTCGATGAAAGTACAAGCGCCCTGGACCCTGAGAATGAGAGCGGCATTAGGAATGAGCTGAAGCGTCTGTCTGCCGGAACTACCATGATCTCGATTGCGCACCGTCTTTCTACAATTCAAGACTGTGACAAGGTGCTGGTACTGCAAGCCGGGAAGGTGGCAGCCTGCGATACCCATGCTAACCTGCGTGGCCGGAATGAAGCCTATGATCTGCTGTTCCACAGCCAATACGCCGCCTTAAGCCATACCACAGAACTTGTTCATTGACGGCGTCTCCGCCCGGTAATATATTAAAATTAAGATTAACTATGTCCGTGACAGACTGTAGAGGAGAAGAGAAATGAGCCCGACCCATGTATGGATACCTGTCGTATTTTATTGGCTGCCGATGCTCTTCTTTTTCTACATGGGAATGGATGTGCTGCTGCGCAACCCGCGGCAGATTGAACATCGTCTGGTAAGCGCTACAATTCTGTGCTATTTCCTGATGTTCCTGGAGGAGTACTTCCGGTATATGCTGCCCATGGAATATAGTCCGCTGCTGGCTGCGGTCTGGTTCGCCAATGTCGGTATCCTTATTCCAGGGTTGGGGTTCCATCTGATTGCCCGGTTAATCGGCTTACATAAGCGGATGTCCCGGCCATGGTACCCCTATCTGTTCCATATCCTAACGCTGGCGATCCCGGCGGGACTCATTGGTCAACGTTCCTATACCTCCGTCCAGCTGTTCATGGTATCCGGGGTCTGGAAATGGCCGATAGCCAATGCAGCCTACTACGGGACCTTAACGGCAAGTCTGCTGCTTAGCTTCATTCCCATCGTCATGCTGCGAAGTGCGCGCAAGTGGAGTGCCGCCGATCCTGATTATCAGGAGCATGGCGGTATCTTCAAGCTGCTGGAGTATGGCTCCTGGGTGACATTCCTCTGGGTAGCGGTGTTCGGCTATTTCCGCTTCAATGAAATGCTGCCGCCTTATACGTATATCTACGGAGGACTGATCTGGTGCTTCGTTCTTCGGCTGTCCATGCAGCGGTATGAGTTCCTTAATCATGCGGGACAGCGCTACAAGAAGATGTTCCAGATCAATTCACAGGCTGCGCTGCTCGTCTCGTTGTCAGGCAGCATTAAGGAAGCGAATCCGAGTGCCGGTAAGATGTTTGGCCGTCTGAACCTGGGGAAGGCTAACCTTACCGATCTGGGCGGTGCAGAGATCGTGGCGAAGCTTGAGGCACAGGACGATATCGGTGAGCTGGAAATGGTTCTGCATAACGGGGAGAGTCCGGTCGAGGTGATGATTAACGGAGATTACGTGACCGTGGATCATGAGATCCATGCGGTGCTGCTCATCCGGGACATCCGGCTGCGCAATCAGCATGTGCGGCAGATTGCCTTCATGGCCTACCATGATCCGCTGACAGGGCTGCCGAACCGCAGGCAATTCTATGATAAGCTGGAGGAGACTCTTGCAGAAGCAGAGCGCAGCGGCGGGGAAGTAGCCATCCTCCTACTTGATCTCGACCGGTTCAAGCAGGTGAACGACCGCTGGGGTCATGAGGCCGGGGACCAGATGTTATGCAAGGTAGCGGGCATGATCCATCAGCTGGTTCAGCCTGACGGGCTGGCGGCCCGCTTCGGTGGTGACGAATTCGTGCTGTTCTGCCCCGTGGGCGGGGACGGGCTGACCGCCGCAGAGCTGGAGCACCGGCTGCTGGCGGCGGCTGCACAGGCCACGCTGGATTATGAAGGCGAAGAGCTGAAGATCGATATGAGCATCGGCATCAGCTTGTATCCGCAGGACGGAACGGCTCCGGATGCTCTTTTGCGCCAAGCCGACAAGCGGATGTATGCGATCAAGCGGGGAGAGGCGGAGGGAAATCATGAGATTTGAGATTGGCGGGGGGATGGATTTAATTGAGGAGACTGTGCGGCAATTCCTGTCTGATAAGGCAAAGGTCCTTGATGTCGAGAGCACCCGATTGCATTCGGGCTATCAGGCGGTGGATTTATTCCGGCACCGGATTCTCGTGGAGAGTGAAGGCAGGCAAGAGTATAGCTCTGTGATTACCAAAATGGCGAATGGAATTGAACGCCGGGTAATGAACCGGTTATTGGATCAGGGGGCTAATGTCCCTTTTAATAGAGCGGGTAATCTGGATTCGGACCATCGGGTGCTCCTATGTATTCAGGACGTAGATTATAAGACGAATTATCAGAATCTGGATATCGGGATGCTTCAGCACAAGGAAATGCAGGCGCTGGCTTATATTCATAACCGAAATCGCGGATTGCAGGAGGAGTTATCCTGGCTCCCTAGGGTTAGCCGTACATACATAGAGAATATAATTCATGGAGTATGGCGACCCGCATGGGAAGCGGCCAAGCACAATGAACGGTTCGTGGAGACCTTCGGGACGTATATGTCTGAGGTCGATACCGTATCGGGGAAAATCGTGGATGAGCTCGAAGCCGTCTGGAAGGATGAGACCACTCACACGCTTATACATAATGATCTGAATCCCGGAAATGTACTGGTACACAATAATGATGACGTCATGTTCATTGACTGGGAAGAAGCGAGGTACGGTTCCCTGTTCCTCGACATCCCTATGCGGTTTGACCGGTCTCAAGCTGGAGAATACCGTGAAGTGCTGGCTTCGCTGGGATGGGTGCTTCCTGCAGATACGTTCGGGCAGAGCTATAGAGCTGCTTCATGGTATCTTGGCCTGCGTTATATGACTTGGAGCTTGGGGGCCTGGCTAAGGGACCCTGGTACTGAGGCGGGGCTGCGGCGGTATTTGGATATGGTTACAGCCATATAACTACGATCACTGGATGGAATACTGAACTAGCGAAGGTTAATGCCTATCGTTTATACTGATACAACCAATTCATTTCATAGGAGCTGTGTTCCAAGCCATGATTAAGAAAGAAGCCGCACATATACGCAAGCAGTTCAAGATGGACCATGATCAGCTGAATCTGTACGATATTCTGAATGTCTATATTATGAAAGAAACGAATGAAATCTACCACTTCGAACGCCAGCCGTTCGCCATGCTGGAACGCGAGAAGCAGGAGCTGTATATGAGTAACTTCCGGAAGCTGCTGACGGGCGAGCTGGACCAGAAGCTGTTCGAGCTGAAGTTCCTGGAGGAAGCAGAGGAGCCGTCGCAGGTGATGCTGCACCAGGGGCTGATAACCGGTGACCCGGAGGAGTGGCAGGACCTGATGCTTATGCTGGTGGACAAAATGCTGGTGGATGCCAAGTATGAGAAGGATGCGGTCATCACCTTCGTGCGGGGACAATACTTCCGGCCGACCAAGGCGCGTAATGATGAGGCCGAGGAGACCGGGAAGGACGAGGTATTCGCGCATCCGTTCATTCTGTGCAGCGTGAATTCCACGGAGCAGCAGCGTAAGACGCTTTTGTTCGATTATGTGGAGCGGGAGTTCAAATACAATATCATGGTGGATCCCATCATCAAGCTCAGCACGCCGGAGCAGGGCTTCTTCTACCCGAGTGTGACCGACAACTATTCGGATATCAACCGGGTGCTGTACTGCACGGGAAGCGCGAATAATCCAAACCCGCAGTTCATCGAGCAGGTGCTGAATGCGGAGCGGTCGGTGACGGCTCTGGAGGAACGGTCTATTTTTGAGGATATCGTGAAGGAAGTGGCGGGCGAGCAGATCGATGTGGCGACGATTGCCCAGGTATACGAGGAGATTCATCAAGTGATTGAGGACAACGCGGAGGAGGAAGAGCCGCCAAGACTTGATTACCGCGATGTGGAGCGTGTGCTGAAGGCCAGCGGTGTGGAGGATGTGACGGCGGAGAAGGTGGAGCGCGCATTCGAGACCATCGTGGACAATAAGCACTATGAGCTGAAGGCCAGCAGTGTCATCCCTAAGTTCACCTCCAAGTCGATCAAGATCGATACGAAGGTTGCTTCCATCACGATCAGCCCGCAGGACCTGAGATATGTGCGGCAGGTGAATTACCAGGGCAAGCGTTGCATCATGATTGAGATTGATGAGGATGCGGTGATCGAAGGCTTCACGCTGCTGACGGAGAACTTATCCTAATCTGGAATGATGTATATTGAAAAAGGGCTATCCCGATGTCTCCTTACGAGAGCGGGAAGCCCTTTATGTGTAGGGCCGGTACGAGTGCGCACGGCCCAATGCCAACAAACCTGCCTTTCAAGGCACAACGCCAGCATGAAAATGAGTAGCGAGAGTTTATCGCAGGTTGTACCAAACTTAATTTCACAGAAAAACAACCACAATTGGACCGGGTGCGCTGGGTAGGCGAAATGTAGTTGGAAAAGCGACTACAATTGGACCGGGTGCGCCGCGAAGGCGGAATGTAGTCGGAAAAGCGACTACAATTGGACCGGGTGCGCTGGGTAGGCGAAATGTAGTCGGAAAAGCGACTACAATTGGACCGTGTGCGCTGGGTAGGCGAAATGTAATCGAAAAACCGACCACAATTGGACCGTGTGCGCTGGGTAGGCGAAATGTAATCGAAAAAGCGACTACAATTGGACCGGGTGCGCTAGGAAGAGCTCCCGTATTTCTCCCAGACCGCTGCATACTTCTTCTCCAAGATCGCCCAGCGCTTCTCGGCGCCGTATTTCGCTTGGAGCTGCTTCAGGTATTGCTCCGCAATCTCTGTATCCCCTGTATCCAGCAGGAACCCGAAGGTCTCCTCACTTAAATGCAGTGCTATCTTCGGCATATAGTATTCAATAATGGCCCTGGCATCGGTTAGGGTATACATGAATTGGAGCCCCTGATCCAAGTGGAGCAGCAGGTCTGCCGTGAACTTGTCCACATCTACCTCCGGAGTCAGGAAGTAGCGTTCCGGGGCGGCGGGGACGATGTTCCTGATCCGGACATAGAAGTGAGGCAAGCCCAGAGACGAAGCAGGCCTATATTGCGCAAGCTCTTCGGAATTAAGGCTGTAATTCACATAGAAGCTGAGTTCCTTGTGTGTATTGTACTTGAATTTCTGGATATTGATTTTATAGCTGAGTTGGCCTTCTGTTTTGTAGAAATTCAGATCCTTTGTACGATAGCCCTGTGCGGAGAAAAAAGGTTTGACATCCTGCTTGATGATCTGCTTGAACAATTCCTTCATATCTAACAATTCATTCATAGTAAGTAAATCCTCCTTCACCTGGGGTGATAATAGACTGCATATTATAACGTGTTGGCTAACAGCTATAATTGTACTATAAACAGGATCGCCTCAAATGACTTCATTCTGGGTAAATATAGGATAGGAGGCAGGAAAGGAGAATGCAGGAAGTGAAGAAGAACGTTAAGATTTTATTGTTTTTCTTTGGGTTTGCGGCTGTGATGGTGCTGCTGTTCGGATGGGGGCTGCCGGTAGTTTTTCAATTATTCCTACATAACGATTACATAAGAAGTCTGACTTTGCTGGTTGTGTTCAGTATGGTGGTGTTAGTCAAAAGGTTGAATTGGTCCACTTATTTGGTCTTTGCCATCGCCCTCTTCTCGTTCTTGGGCATGATGATCGACACGGCCGGGAACCCCATAACCAACAAGCCGCTGGAATGGATCGTCTCTCCTATAGGTCAATTGCAGCTGGACCAGGATGTCAATAATTATGCGCCAGGCCAGTACGTGATTTCGGATAAATTCTCCATTCTGAAGCCGGGCGAGGAGACGGTCATGCTAAGGACCGTATGGTTGTACTTGTACCGGTGCGCCCAGTATTTGGTGCTCTATTCGATTGTAGGTACTTTGCTTGCAGCAATCCGGGGGAATAAGCCAGAACGCTGGCCGGTGCCTGCCGCGACGGTAGACGAGGCGTTGACGCCGGAGATGGAGCAGCGGGTAGCGGCTGAACTGAAGCGCCGGGAGGCAGCAGGCACTACACTGAAGGTCGTTCCCGAAGAGGTCCGGGAGCATGTCCGGCAGTTAAAAAAGGATGGACAGCTCATTTTGGCCATCAAGCTGGTCCGCCAGCATACCGATCTTCCCCTTGGAGATGCCAAGCGGTATGTGGAAGAAATGTAGAGGAGATTTATCAGTCCGTTCTGTTCAATCGACAGAGCGGGCTTTTTTTGCGCGCATTTTCGTCTTTTTAAATTATACAAGGACTTAAAGCGCACTTATTGACGATATGACTGATATTTATTTGTCGAATTTGTTAACTTTAGCGCGAAAAATGTCGATAAACCATTATGGAAAACTAATGCTTGCTAATGCCGGGCATGTGCAGAGTGTGTGCAGCATGTTCAGAGGTTTACGGAAGCGTTATCAATATTATGGAAATGTTCATTCGACAAGGAGGAAAGCGATGTTTAAGAAAATGGGCAAAATCGGGCTGGCTGTGGTATTGGTGATCGGACTGCTGCCCATGATGTCACTCCGTGCTTATGCGGCGGTACCGTCATTTAATGAAGCGGCTGATTTTGTAATTGAGCCTCCGGTTACGTATTCGGCGGGCAAGAATCTGGCAGATGCGAAGGGTCTACAGGATGGAAGTACGGCGGTTCTGCTGAATTCATTCGTCTATCAGGGGAATTCTTACACAGCCTCTAATTTCTTAAGGGTCTTTAACAGCACAGGAACGCTTATAACGGACGTTAACCTGGGCAGCCTGATGGACACCTATTACAAAATGACGTATGTGAGCATGCTTGCGCTCAATAACGGCAATCTGCTGATTATGTACAGTAAAAGCGACTCCAGCGAATACAACCTGCAACTGGGCACAGTTACTGAGAGTACGCCGAATGCCTATTTCATGGTGCTGGATAAGAACGGCCAGAAGGTGACCGGCCAGACCCGGCTGAACACCTTCAGTGCGGCCAGTCTGCCGCAGCTCACGCGCTTTATCTCTGCGGCGGAGCTGTCTAACGGCGATATCGCTTTTTCCTGGCAACGAAATGATAATAAAAGCACGGTTACCCGTGTCTTCACTGCTGCGGGCGTACCAGTGTCAAGCGAAACCCTGCTGGTAGATGCTAATGCGAGCATGTCCTACGTAGCCGCTGGTGATGGCGTGTATATGGCTGCGTATAATTCAGGACCCTCGAATGATAATATCTATCTGCAGTTATTCAATAACAACGGAACCTCCATAACCACCATTAATATTGGGGCGAGAACGAATGAGAAACAGCTGTATCTGTCTACGCTGAGCAACGGGAATTTCATGTTCAGTCAATACAGCTGGCAAACCGGAATCACCAGTGTCTCCTTATATGACAATGCGGGTGTAAGCCAAGGCGGATTCAACGTAAATGGTTCGCTGGGCGAGGCAGCTGCCGCAGTCTACAAGAAAGGCGCGATGCCGGGATTCGTAACGGTTAGTACGGACCCTTTGTCCAATAAAGCCATCGATGATGCCTACAATTACGGTACAGAATGGTCTGGAACCCAGTACGCTTACTTGAATTACTATGACAATGACGGGACCCTGCTGTATACAACGGATCAGCCGGTGGATTCCGCACCTGCTGTATTCCAGGGATACAATGAAGACACCTGGATGTTCAATGTGGAATATTATCCGAAGTTTGCCGTATATCCGGCCTTCGGCGACAAGATCGTTTTCATCACAACAGATAATACAGACGCCAGTCATTTCAGAGTAACCGGCAAGCTGTTTAACAGGGAGGCCTTAACTCCGGTTGTGCTGCAATCGGCTGTAGCGGACGGTGTGCCAGGAACCACAACTTCAACGAAGATTGATCTGACCTTCGATGCTGCGATTGCCGGACTGACGGCAGATGATATCACGATTACAGATGTTACAGGCTCTGCGGTAAAAGGGTCCTTAAGCGGGTCGGGAACCGCTTGGAGCCTAGCGCTTACTTCAGTCACCGGCGAGGGCGATGTGTCCGTGGCTGTGAATTCGCCAAGCGGATACACGGTTAGCGGTTCGCCGCAGACGGCAACTGTATCGCTGTTCAAGCCAGCGCTGGAGCCGACTCCGGCAGCGGTGATCGATTATGAAGCCGAGCAGCTGAGCGGTCTGACGGCGAATGGTACGTATACCGTGAACGGTACAGCGGTAACGGCGAGCGCAGCTGGTACGCTTGCGCTGGAGCAAAGCTGGCTGGGAGAGTCCCTGAGTATTGTGAAGCAGGGGAATGCTTCGACAACCGTAGATAGTGCAGCGCAAATGCTGAGCATTCCCTCCCGTCCAGCGGCACCTACAGGTGTGACGGCAACGGATGAACTGGCGATAGAGGCGAACAACGGTAAGCTTGAGAATGTAACTTCAGCGATGGAGTACAAGCTAAGTACCGGGGGAGTATGGACAGATGTGACCGGTACAGCAGTGACGGGACTGGCTCCGGGGACGTACGAGGTCCGTGTGAAGTTGACGGCGTCGTCTTTTGTATCGGAAGCGCATAGTGTAACGGTGAATGCTTATGTGCCATTAGCAGAGCCAACCCCGGAAGCGGTGATCGATTATGGGACCGAGCAACTGAGCGGTCTGACGGCGAATGGCACGTATACCGTGAACGGTACGGCGGTAACGGCGAGTGCGGCTGGCACGCTGGTGCTGGAGCAGAGCTGGCTGGGAGAGTCCCTGAGTATTGTGAAGCAGGGGAATGCTTCGACAACGGTAGATAGTGCGGCGCAGATGCTGAGCATTCCATCCCGTCCGGCGACACCAACAGGTGTGACGGCAACGGATGAAATGGGAATAGAGGTGAACAACGGTACACTTGAGAATGTAAATTCAGCGATGGAGTACAAGCTAAGTACCGGGGGAGTATGGACTGATGTGACCGGTACAACGGTGACGGGGCTTGCTCCGGGTACGTACGAGGTCCGTGTGAAATGGACGGCGTCGTCTTTTGCCTCGGAAGCGTATAGTGTTACGGTGAATGCGTATGTGCCAATGGTAGAGACAATCCCGGCAGCGGTGATTGACTATGAAGCCGAGCAGCTAAGCGGTCTGCTGGCGAATGGTCTCTATACGGTGAATGGCACGTTATCGATATACGCGGATGCGGCGGGCAAGCTGGCACTGGATAGCTCTTGGCTGGGAACCACTCTGAGCCTTGTGAAGCAGGGAAATGCGTCCACGACCATTGACAGTGCGGCGCAGACCGTGAGCATTCCTGTTCGTCCGGCAGCACCTGCTGGAGTTACGGCAACGGATGAGACGGCGATTAACGCGAAGAACGGTACGCTTACGAATGTGACTCCGGCCATGGAGTACAAGCAAGGTGCCGCAGGCGTGTGGACGGATGTGACGGGAACAACAGTGACGGGGCTGGCTCCGGGTACGTACTACGTCCAGACCAAGGCGACTTTGACGGCTTTTGCCTCGGTAGCACACATCGTGAATGTGGTAGCGTATGTAGCGATACCGGAAGCCACTCCAACAGCGGTCATTGACTACGAAGCTGAGCAGCTGAGCGGTCTGACTGCGAACGGTACGTATACACTGAATGGTTCGTTGACCGTAACAGCAGATGCAGACGGCAAGCTGGCGCTGGATAGCTCTTGGCTGGGCAGCTCCCTGAGCCTAGTGAAGCAGGGGAATGCATCGACAACCATAGATAGTGTGGCGCAGAACTTGACTATTCCTGCCCGTCCGGCAGCGCCTGCCGGAGTTGCGGCAACGGATGAGAAGGCGATTAACGCGAAGAACGGTACGCTCACGAATGTGACTACAGCCATGGAGTATAAAAAAGGTTCAGCAGGCGCATGGACAGATGTCACAGGCACTAGCGTAAGCGGGTTGGTCCCGGATACGTACTCTATCCGTACGAAGGGTACGGTGACAGCTTTTGCCTCGGAAGCACAAGTTGTAACGGTGAATGCCTACGTACCCACACTGGAAGCCACTCCAACAGCGGTCATTGACTACGAGGCTGAGCAGCTGAGCGGTCTGACTGCGAACGGTACGTATACACTGAATGGTTCGTTGACCGTAACAGCAGATGCAGACGGCAAGCTGGCACTGGATAACGGCTGGATGGGCAGCCCCCTGAGCCTAGTGAAGCAGGGGAATGCATCCACAACCATAGATAGTGCGGCGCAGAGCTTGACTATTCCTGCCCGTCCGGCAGCACCTGCGGATGTAGCTTCAACAGACGAAACGGCGATTCAAGCGAAGGATGGCACGCTCACGAATGTGACAACAGCCATGGAATACAGAAAAGGTACAGCAGGCGCATGGACAGATGTTACAGGCACCACCGTCACAGGCCTTGCACCAGGCGTCTATGAAGTCCGCACGAAGGCGACAGCAACGGCGTTCAGCTCAGCTGCGGTGGAAGTGACAGTGACCTCCTTTGCATCTGAGGCGGAAGTGACGCCTGCGGCGGTGATTGATTACACCGCTGAGCGATTGACAGGTCTGATTCCAGAAGGGGTATACACCTTAAATGGTACGGCTGTAACGGCCGCCACAGATGGAACGCTACTGCTAGACAGCAGCTGGCTGGGAACCACCCTGATTATCGTGAAGACGGGCGACGGGGTGACTACCACCGATAGTGATGCGCAAATGTTGAGTGTTCCCGCGCGTCAGGCCGCTCCAGTCGGAGTGAGTGTCACGGATGTGACCTATAACGGAGCCAATGACGGAACACTGCAGAATCTGACCGTCCAGATGGAATACCAGATTGGGGACACTGAGGCTTGGACAGAAGTTACAGACACTTCGCTTACCGGTCTTGCACCGGGCACGTATTATGTGCGGTTGAAGGCTACGTCAACGGACTTTGCTTCTGCTATTGCTCAGGTGACCGTGCATGACTCGGATGCCGTGATCCCAGCGGCTCCAGAAGTGGTAGCGGATGATCTGAACAATACGATTATGGGCCTGAACACTAGCATGGAATTCTCCTTGAATGAAGGACCCTTTGTACGTTATGACGGAACCAACTTGCCGGACCTGAGCGGCGAGCATACGGTGAAGGTACGGGTGGCGGCCAGCGGATCGGTTCCGGCGGGACCGGCAACTACGCTGACTTTTACAACGAATGTCTTGATCCCTGCCGGGGACTTGGGTGTGAGTGCCAGTGATCCGGGTGGTGCAGAGAGTAACGGCTATACACAAATCAAGGTTACCCCTGCACCGGCTGAAGGACATAAGCTGCTGTATAAGAACTTTGGTTCTGGCAGCATCATCGTGCCGAATGTGGGAGACCTTCTGACCGGATACACGCTTGTAGGCAGTGAAGGGCTGATTCCGGCAGCCAATGGGGATACGATTGGCATTGCTGAGGTAGATGCGGAAGGCATGGTGGTAAAATACGGCAGCGTCATTGCAGTAGTTGCGCTGACTACTCCGTTAACGCCAACTCCCGATCCGGTCAGCCCGGGCAGCGGAAGTAACCCGAACAGCGGGACCCCTTCCGGGAATGCGGCCAGTACGGTTACCGATGTGATTGTCCTTGTGAACGGCAAGGAGGAGAACGCGGGCAAAGCAACGACCACGATCTCCGGTAACCTTAGAACGACGACCATCGCGGTAGATCCGGCCAGATTGCAGGCGAAGCTGGATGCCGAGGGGAACGGCGCTGTAGTAACTATCCCGATGATGCTGGATTCGAATGTGATTGTCGGCGAATTGAGCGGCCAGATGATCAAGAATATGGAGAATGTGGCGGCCACCCTGGTGCTTCAGACCAGCAAGGGAAGCTATACGTTGCCTGCATCCGAGATTAACATCGGCGCATTGGCCGCAAGATTAGGTAACGGGGTTAAGCTGGAGGATATTACGCTGAGGATTACCATTGGAGATGCTTCGGCTGCCATGAATCAGGTGGTTACCGCTGCGGCAGTCAGAGGCGGCCTGACCCTTGCAGCGCCTATCCTGGATTTCACAGTTACTGCTTCTTTCGGAACCTCAACAGTAGAGGTGAGCCGGTTCAATGCATATGTATCGCGGACAGTAGCGCTTCCGCAGGGGATTAACCCGAACCGGCTTACAACAGGTATCGTTGTCGATCCGGATGGAACGGTGCGTCATGTACCAACCCGAATCATCCTGAAGGATGGTAAATATTACGCAGAGATCAACAGTCTGACGAACAGCACCTATTCGGTGGTCTGGCATCCGCTAAGCTTCAAGGACGTGGAACAGCATTGGGCGAAAAATGCAGTGAATGACATGGGCTCGCGTCTGGTCATTAACGGGGTGAACGAATCCACGTTCAGCCCGAACGCCGACATCACCCGTGCAGAATTCGCAGCAATCATCGTACGCGGTCTGGGCCTGAAGCTTGGAGAGGGAGCTGCGAAGTTCGCAGATGTTCCGGCGAGTAGCTGGTATGCAGCAGCAGTCGGGGCAGCCTCCGAGGCGGGTCTGATCAACGGCTTCGAGGACGGAACCTTCCGTCCCGGAGACCGTATCACACGCGAGCAGGCCATGAACATCATCGCTAAGGCGATGAAGCTGACCGGTCTCGCAGAACAGACCGGCATAGTGGACACCGCAGGTGTGCTTGCAGCCTTCACAGATGCAGGCCACACGGGAGCCTGGGCGAAGGATAGTCTGGCGCTCGCAGCATCCGCTGGCTTAATCAGCGGCCGCAGCGGCAGTAAGCTGGAGGCCAAAGCCAACGTTACCCGCGCAGAAGTGGCGGTGCTGATCCAGCGTCTGCTCCAGAAGTCGAAGCTGATTGATTAACGGTATAAACTATACTATGTAAACTAGAAAAAGCGGATTCAGTCATTGAGCTGAATTCGCTTTTTTGGCTTGCGCCTCACACTCACATTATCTCAAGGTGATTCTAAACCGTCTCACCTTGAGAACTTTATTTATAGAAAGCTCAAGGAGGGGGTGTTATTTGAATGAATTCGCCTCATCACTTGATTCCATTTATGGGGTTTTTCATAAAAATTTAGTGGAACAAATGGATGGCCCATTGTTACAACCATGTAAAGTTCTACAATTAGCATTACAATTACCCGTACAACCTCCGCCTCCGCCCGATCCCCATTCATGATAATTAGGTTTAATGATATATTTCATTTTTTCACCTCCTTTCATTTTTTAATCTAAGATTTTAAATTCAGGGATTAATCTTACTTCCACAACATCAGAATCAATATTTTTAATTATTTCGGATTGTTAGTTATATGCTTTTTTGTATTTTAAACCAAAATATTAAAGTATATATATGTAATTTATCACATGATTGTATTGAAGAATATGCTATTAATATAAAAAGGGAAATTTATCTAATTAAATTAAGATTCACATTGAAATCGAAATGAATCCTTGAAATGTCTGAACTTAATAACCTAATCGCAAAAAAAACATACCATCAATTCAGATTGAAGAGCCAACTTGTTTTACTTGTTTTTTCGTAATAGTTCAAAAATACTAATTTAAAAATTGAATTGATATTCGTTTTTTTATTTCTTTAAAATAGTTTATATTTTAAATATTGTAAATAAATAATACAAATATTATAGTTAACATTATATTCAATTAATTACATATTATTAGGAGGGGTATATTTGTATAAAGAATCAAAATTTAATATTAGTTTTATTAGGGAAAATGCTAATTATATGTACAACAGTCATACGGGGAGTTTGGCAACATTAGACGAAGAATATCAAGCAAGTCTAAATTCTATTAATCAAAAAGATTTAATGAACATTCCTGATGATCATATTTTGAAGCTAAAAGAAGCAGGATTTATTGTGGATGAGGGAATTGATGAATTTCTAATATATAAATACATGACAAATAACTCTAAATATTCTAATCACTTCCTAGGTCTAACAATTGCAACAACATTGCAGTGTAATTTCAGATGCCCATATTGTTATGAGGAACATTTAGATTCTTATTTTGATGTAGAAAAAGAAGAGAATTTGAAAAAATTTATTTTCAATAACCTTGAAGATAAAAAAGCGTTATCAATTACTTGGTATGGTGGTGAACCACTTCTACAGAAAAAAATGATTGATCGAGTATCAAAGGAACTAATTAAGTTTTGTGATGAAAAGAAAATTACATACAACTTTGATATGATCAGTAACGGATATTTACTCACAAAAGAAGTAGCACAGCAATTGGTTAATGAAAATAAAATAAATTCTGTGCAAATCACGTTAGATGGTGGGCCAGAAACACATAATCAGACAAGATATCTTAGAAATGGTCAGGGATCCTTTGATAGAATTCTTGAAAATATAAAAGATATTGCTGATATTATCAATGTGAATATTAGAGTGAATGTTTCTCAAAACAATGTTGCTGATATTCATAGGCTAATCCCGATTTTATTGAGCAATGGATTGAACAAAAAAGTTAATTTGTACTTCGCACCCGTTACTGTTCATGAAGGAACTTGTCAATCAGTCTCAGAGTCATGTCTGGTCACTGAAGAATTTTCGAAATGGGAGACTGAACTAATTGATTATGCTGACAACCTAGGATTTGAAATGGGGAACATGTATCCCTCGAACTTGGGGGGGGGAGTGTGTACTGCAGTTAGTAATAATACCTTTGTTATAGATTCTGAAGGCGATCTCTTCAAATGCTGGAATGAAGTGGGGAAAAAGGAATCAAGAATTGGATCATTGACAGAAGGGATAACTAATATAAATCAATATGTGAACTGGATTGAGTGGAATTTCCCGGAAAAGTGTATGGATTGTTCAATATTCCCCCTTTGCAAAGGTAGATGTCCTGATATGAGTCGGAATGGTAAAGAAGTAGAGTGTAACCAATTGAAATTTAATATAGTAGATAGATTAATTCGATATTGTATGAACAACCCCTCTACCCCCTCGGAAAATGAAATGATTAAAATATAAGATTATTCACTTTAATTGAAGGGAGGTGAAAAAATGAACTATATTGTTACTCCTAATAGTCACGAATGGGGTTCTGGTGGGGGTGGCGGTACCTGTACCCAATACTGCAGTACTAAAGTAATCATTTGTCAAACGAATACCCCGTGTGGAAGTAATTGTAACAAATCTTGTTTTATCTATTTTCCATAATATATCATTAATTAGTAATAGTTAGTCACACAAAAAGAAGAGGGTGAAGAAATGGATTATATTGTTACACCTAATAGTCACGAATGGGGCTCAGGTGGAGGTGGAGGGACATGTACTGGGTATTGTAGTACGAAAATAGAAGTATGTAAGACCAACATGCCTTGTGGGACTAACTGTAATAAGTCTTGTTTTATTTATTTCCCTTAATAAAATTAAAATTACTATAAAATGTTAAGAAGGTGAAGGAATGGACTATATTGTTACACCTAATAGTCACGAATGGGGCTCAGGTGGAGGCGGAGGGACTTGTACTGGCTATTGCAGTACGAAAATAGAAGTATGTAAAACTAATTCACCTTGTGGAACTAACTGTAACAAGTCTTGTTTTATTTACTTCCCTTAACAAGGATGTTTGCAAGTTCCAAAATAATCCTTGAACTTTGATGTTTTTACATAAGGAATTTATTTTGGTTTGTAAGCTGGATTTAATACCTCTGTACTTACAGATTATTGTATACAATAATCTGTAAGTACCTAATCGGAGTGGAAAATATGAGAATTCAGCCAATAATGTATTTTTTGAAAATATTGAAATCAAGAAAATTTGTTTTTTCAGTGATATTTTTGATATTTTTAAATACATTTACGTCTTACTTATCACTTGTGCCAGCATATTTAACACAGATTATTTTTGATGATGTTATTGTAAGTTTTAATCTTAAATTGCTATTGAAAGTAATTTTCTTATTATGTTCCTTTTTTGTAGTTAGCGGTATCTTAAACATATTTAATACCTTGTTTTACGTTAAACTATTGAATTCATCTAGCTTAAAATTTAGGATTGAATATCTCACTGCTTATTTATCAAAAGATTTTAATTCTATTTCTAACTACTCAGAAGGAGATATTATTTATCGTGGAAATAATGATATTCAAAATATGTGTGAATTATGTTTTGAATTGATAATAAGAACTTTTACTCAGTTACTATTTTTAGTTGGGATATTATTTTTCATGTTTAAGAATAATGTTTTATTAAGTTCATGTGTAATAACTTTAATGCTAATTGAGTATATTTATAATTATCTATCGTCAAACAAATTAAAATTAAAAGTGGACAAAGTTAAATCAACAGATGCGAATTTGTTGGAAATTTATAAGCAAATAATTAATAGATATATATACATAAGACTAAATAGACTGCAAAAATATGAAAGTGGTCGTTTTTCAGGAGTAATAATTGAATCATTAAAAAATAGAGAAAGCTATATTTTGAGTCAATCTATTATATCAGGAGTCACTAATATCATTTCTGGTTCAAGACAAATGATTATACTTGCTATCGGTGCATACTTAATATCAAAGGGGCAGCTAAGTATAGGGTTGCTTATTGCATTTAATCAGCTAGTTCAATCTCTTAGTAGTCCAACTCAATTTTTCAGCAATTGGATTCATCACTATAAAGATCTCCTATCTTCGTTTGAAAGAGTAGAAGAAATACTGCGTACCACCAAATCAAGTAGATATAAAGTAATTAATGATCCTAATACTAAACTAATTTGTGAAAATGTGAATTTTGAAATGAATAATATATCGTTAATTAAGAATTTGAATATGTCTTTACATACAAAAGAGAAAGTTGCAATTGTGGGTGAAAGTGGGTCAGGTAAGTCAACATTATGTAAACTCATTGCTGGTTTATATGATTATGAAGGCAATATCTTTATGTCAGACTCTTTATCACCGGATAAGACTAATATTAGCTTTATGTTAGATGAAAGTACATTATTTAGAGGAAGTCTTTGGGATAATCTAACCTACGGTTTGGAAGATAAGCAGAAAGAAATTAGTGTTTTAAAAGAAGCTCTAAAGAAAGTGAAACTTGACTATCTGTACGAACAAACAGATGGGTTTAGATCTATTATAGATAAAAATATACTTTCAAAAGGAGAGAAACAGCGTCTTGAGATAGCTCGAATCATACTTGTTAAACCTGATCTTATCATACTTGATGAACCAACTTCGGGATTAGACGAAGATACTGAAAAAATTGTTTGGTTTAACTTACGAAAAGAGTGTGAAAATTCAACAATTTTATTTACTACACATAAAAAGAATATTATCTTTAAGAATGATAGAATTTTAAGTATAAGCAAGGGAGGACTTATTGAAGAATTAGAAATGACTGAACATTCCGATTTTAGAATATTGCAGAATGTATAATGTGATTTTAAAATATAAGCAGTCCTAAAAAACTTATAAATATGTTACTTATCGCTGACCGGCCCTTTATAAGGATAGATCCAGTATTTCCGCTGGTTCTCCAACAGGTAATTCTGTGCTAAATCATCCAGAGGCAAACAGACTCCTGCCGGACGAATCAGGCGATTGCTTTTCACTGCGGCGATGACATTAAATCCCCTGCGCTTACAGGTAGTACCAGGTAGAGGGATACCATAAGTGCGGTATATCTCCTTTATATTGGGAAATTTTAATTTAATCGTTATATTATTATATTTTTTAATTGTTTATGTTTTGATGACACGCATTAGTAGGTGAAAGTTTTGAAGAAAAATAAATTACCTTATGTTTATATAATGTTAGTCCTTTTTTGTGCCGTTATACTTGGGCTTATCTTCAATAGAAGTCAGAACGCGGTGAGGATTGATTGGAAACCTGACTTACAATTGTTAAAGCAAGAAATGCTTAATAATGAAGTTAGTTTGGCAACTAATAAAAAGCTTAGTGAAACATTTGCCCAAAGTATTGATAGGGTAATTGGGAATCTAAAGGATTATGGGAATGATGATGAAATAAAAATTGAAGTATCCAAAGTAATTGCATCACTAGGACAAAGTCATACCGCACTTCAACCATGGGATGAAAAAATAATTCCAATTAAACTATACATGCAGGACGATAAACTATATGCTATCGATACAATTAAAGGTTATAGTGAAATTCTCTATTTAGAGCTTTTGCAGATTAATAATCATCCTGTCAAAAAAGTGATGAGACAATTATCTGTACTCATCTCAAAAGATAATAATCAAGGTTTAAAAGTTAAAATTCCTGTGTTTATGATTTGTCCTTCCATTCTGTATGGTCTGGGTATTATTGACAATAAAGAGGGGATACAACTAGAATTTCGCGGAGGAAACAAAGATGTAAAGATCAAAATTGATCCTATAAAAATAAATAAGGCACAATCTGGATTTTTATCTCCATATAAGGAGAAACTTTTATACAACAAATTCATTAATAAGAATTATGGGTTTGAATATTTGCCCACTAACAAAAGCTTGTATGTAGCGTATAATTTTTGTGAAGAGGATACCAACTATGCTCTTAGTAAATTTGAAGATGATATAATAGAAACACTTCAAAGTTATCAAGCTGAGAAAATTATAATTGATTTAAGACGTAATCCTGGTGGAGACTCAACGTTGTTAGAAGCTTTAATTCACCGATTGGAATCTCAAGAAAGATTCCAAGGACACGTCCTTGTCCTTATAGGACGTGGAACTGCATCATCTGCAATTCAGAATGCTATTAAAATTCAAGAAATGTTAGATGCAAAGCTGATGGGTGAAGCAACTGGCGGAGATCCTAATAAACCGGGGGAAGTTCGTTCCTTGACACTTCCTAATTCTGGTTTGCACTTAAGCTATAGTACTCAAAAATTTCATTTGCAAAACAAGGGTATAGATGCTCTTTTTCCAAATATTCAAGTGGATTATTTAGTTGCAGATTATCAAAATGGTATTGACCCTGTCTTAACTGCGGCTTTAGATTATGATTTTCAGTAAAATTTTCGGGTGGGAAAATCATTAATAATTAAATTTAACATTAGAAATTTACATTTTTAAGATGGAGAGCCGACTTTAAGCCTAGTTGGCATCAATGGATATCACAATTAGAGACTAGAGATCTAGAAGTCTCAGTATATGAAACACAGGAGTATTTTTTTGTAAAAATATGTTATCTCCGCAATATGGATTCCATTATTCCTTTGAACTCTACTCCATATTTTATTTCAGTTACCGTGTCCTCTCACCATCCACTTTTTGTCCATTTCTACTTTACAATAGCTCTCAGGCAGACTCTTTTGCAGGCGGGCAAGCTCCTCTTCATTTGCGGACACCGGCTCTGTCGAATCCTGCCTTTGATCTGTGTTTTTCATGGGAAAGACCTCCTAGTTACGTTCAGTATAGGGCTCACACCCACCCCGTGAACTCCAGAATACTCGCTTTCGCCGATTGCGCCTCCGACTGCGCACCCTTGCGCCATTCCTTGGGCGGGACGCCCATCAGCTTGGAGAAGCAGCGGTTGAAGCTGGAGATGGAGTGGAAGCCGACCTTCTCCGAGATCTCCAGAATTGAATCCTCGGTGCTCTTAAGCTGCTTGCAGGCTTCCTCAATCCGGGTGCTGCTCAGGAAATCCAGGGGGGCGGTGCCCATCGTATCATGGAATTTGCGGCGGAAATGGGTGGTGCTCAAGTGGCACAGCCCGGCCAGGTCATCGATGGTCATCGGCGCCATATAGTTGCGGGTGATATACACCAGCGCGGGGGCGATAGCGAAGTCACCGAGGAGCGTATGCCCGGCCTCCTGGCCGCTCAAGGCTTCGTTCGTAGAATGAATGCGGAGCAGCTCAATGTACAGGGACAGCAATAAACCGTACGCACTCTCCTGATAGTAAGGCTTCTGCTGCTGCAATTCGAGGACGATGGAGGTAGCCAGCGTATAGACGAGGGGGTGCTTTTCCCTGCTCAGAATACAGTTCCTGCCCTGCACTGCCCAGAGATTCGGCTCGAAGCCAGCGTAGGCGCTCTTGAAGGAATGCTGAAACAGATCCTCCGGCGAGAAAAACAGATAGGACCACAGACTGGCCTCACCCGGAGAACTGTACGTCGTATGGGGCAGATACCGCGGCAGGAAGGTCACATCCCCGGCGGCAAAAGGCACGTTCTCGCCCTTAATCTCCATAATCCCGCTATCTGAATAGCAGATCCCGATCTCCAGGTGGTTGTGGAAATGCAGGTGCTCGCTCTTGATGTCAGAGATCTTCCAGCGTTCGCCGCTGAGCAGCAGGACAGGGAAATGGATCGGCAGGCTGTAGTGGCGGTACTCAATGACGGGTTTCTTTTTTCTGGGCATCTTCAGCAGCTCCTGTCCTTCTTGCGTTAGAATAGGAATGAAGAATAAAGGGTCGAAATTGCGCAGTTTTGATGTGAATGTGCTTAGATGTAGAACATTTTACTGCTTACAATAGATTATGTAAAGCGCTTCCAAGCGGTTGGACGAATAATAGCTGCCTTCAGAGACGCAGGGAACAGGAGAGGGGAATACACATGCTTCAAGTTAAATATAACCGTGAAGAAATCTTAAGTGTAATCGATAAAGTGGCAAGGAAGACACTGGCGATGGATTTAACATGGGAGTGGCCTTGCGGCGTTGCCTATTATGGGGTATCCAGAGCCTACCAGACCACGGGGAACCAGGAGTATCTGAACCAGCTGGTGAAGTGGGTGGATGAATATATTGAGCTGGGGCTGCCCGACTGGACGGTTAACACCTGTGCGATGGGCCATATGCTGATCACCTTGTACGAAGAGACCGGGGACCAGAAGTACTGGGATATTGTCATGAGTAAAATCGGCTATATCCGGGGGAGCGCGCTGCGGTTCGGGGATCAGGTGTTGCAGCATACGGTCTCGGTGTCCAATGACTTCCCGGAGCAGGCCTGGGCGGATACGCTGTTCATGGCTGCGTTCTTCCTGCTGCGTGTGGGCAGCAAGCTGGAGGATCAGGAGCTGATCCAGGACGCGCTTAACCAGTATTACTGGCACATCAAATATTTACAGGACCCCAGCACCGGCCTCTGGTTCCACGGCTATAACCATGTGAAGCAGGACCATATGTCCGGGCTGTACTGGGGCCGGGCGAACGCCTGGGGAGCCTATACCATGTCGCAGGTGAAGCCGCTGCTTAAGGAGTGGTACCTGTACCCGCAGTGTATGGATGTGGAGTGCTCGCTCCGGGATCAGCTGGCGGCGTTGAAGCTGGTACAGACGGAGGACGGCCTGTGGCGTACGCTGCTGGACGATGAGGAGTCCTATGAAGAGGTGTCGGCATCCTGCGGGATCGCTGCGGCCATGGTGAATAACGGCAATCCGCTGCATACCAAATATGTGCAAAAGGCCCTGAAGGGCATTCTGGAGAACATCACTGAAGACGGACGCGTATTGAACGTATCGGGCGGGACCGCCGTCATGAAGGACCGTGAAGGGTACCGCCATATTCCCAAGGACTGGACTCAGGGCTGGGGCCAGGGCCTCGCGCTTGCGTTCCTGTCGGATCTGCTGAAATAGGAGGAATTCCCGTTGCCGAAATTATCTATAGGCTCCACAGGAGCTTTTACCCTGCCGGGGGAAGCCGGTTATGAAGCACTGACGCTGAAGCTTGCCGAACGCTGGGGGGCCGATGTCATTCGTGACAGTGACGGCACGCAGTTGTCAGAAGAGATTATTAATGCCGGTTACGGCATCTATTCGACCCTGTGCATCATCCGCGACCATAACGGCTGGGCGGCGAGGAACCCGGACAAGCTGCAGCAGGCCTTCCTGATTACGAGTCCGAAGGTGGCTGTGCAGGATTACATATCCATCTATCTGCTGGAGGATTTCTTCGCAGAGCAATTCAGGGTGAATGATTCCCCTGAGGCATTCAAGTACTGGCAGGTGTTCGACCGGACAACCGGGAAGGAGGTGCCGGGGGAGCAGTGGAATTACGACCGGGAGTCCGGCAATGTGGTGTTAACCGGCATTACGCCTTGGCATAAATATACCGTCAGCTTCATGGCCTACCGGATCTGGGAAGAGATCTCCATGTACAACCACACGACGAATCACTGGGACAAAGAGCATCTGATGCAGATCGATCCGATGTATAAGGGGACCCGGCAGTACCTGCTGGACTGGATGGAGGACTGGTGCCGGGAGCATCAGGCAACGACAGTGGTCCGGTTCACCTCTCTATTCTATAATTTTGCCTGGATCTGGGGCAGCAGCGGGCAGAACCGCCATCTGTTCTCGGACTGGGGCTCCTACGACTTCACGGTTAGTGCGCGGGGCCTGGATCTGTTTGCGGAGCAATACGGTTATTCGCTGACTGCAGAGGATTTCGTGAACGGCGGCAAATACCGTGTCAGCCATATTCCGGCGGAGCAGCGTAAGCTCGACTATATGGCTTTTATCAACGATTTCGTCATCGGGTTCGGCAAGCAGTTAATTGACATTGTCCATAAGCACGGCAAGCTGGCCTATGTCTTCTACGATGACAGCTGGGTGGGCGCTGAGCCCTACAATGACCGCTTCGGGGAGTTCGGCTTCGACGGGATGATCAAATGCGTGTTCTCGGGTTATGAAGCCAGGCTCTGCTCAGGGGTGAAGGTGGAGACGCATGAGATCCGGCTGCATCCGTATCTGTTCCCGGTTGGCCTGGGCGGTGCACCTACCTTCATGGAAGGGGGCAATCCCACACTCGATGCGAAGCAATACTGGATCAACATCCGGCGCGCCCTCCTGCGTGAGCCGGTCGACCGGATCGGCCTGGGTGGCTATCTGCATCTGGTTGAGCCTTACCCGGATTTCTGTGCGTACATGGAGAAGATTGCGGATGAATTCAGGGAGATCAAGGAACTGCACCGGCAGGGGCAGCCTTATCACATCAAGACTAAGGTAGCTGTTCTGCACTCGTGGGGCAAGCTGCGGTCATGGACCCTGTCGGGCCACTTCCATGAGACGTATATGCATGACCTGATTCATATCAATGAGGCCTTGTCCGGCTTGCCGGTGGAGGTGCGCTTCATCGACTTCGGGGATGTCCGCCAGGGGGCTTTGCAGGATGTGGATGTGGTGATCAATGCAGGCAGCGCCGGTTCAGCGTGGAGCGGCGGGGACCACTGGAAGGACAGCCAGGCGGTGGATGCCTTGACAGAGTGGGTATATAAGGGCGGTGCGCTCATTGGAGTGAATCAGCCTTCCGCCGTGGACGGCTATGATCACTACTTCCGGCTGGCGCATGTTCTCGGGGTGGATGAGGACACCGGCGCCAGGGTAGCGCATGGCAAATGGGCTTATGAGGCTCAGCCGGTGCAGGGTCTGGTGCCGGATGGCGTCAGTCTCACGCCGAAGAACGGGGTCTATCTGACGGACGGGGCTGCTGCGGTGATCCATGAAGCAGAGGGCAAGCTGGCCCTGACTGTGAATAGCTTCGGAAAAGGGAAGGGCATCTATCTGCCATCCTTTGCCTTCAGCTGGGAGAATACGCGCCTGCTGCTGAATCTGATCCGCTTTGCCGGCAATGAACTGGAGGAGACCCGTTACCTTCCGGATAATCTCTACACCGAGTGTGCGTATTATCCGCAGAGCAAGCGCCTGGTTGTGATTAACAATAGCGGCCAGCCGCAGCAGACCACCATCGAGACGGACTATGGTCCGCAGGTTGTGGAGCTGGAAGCTTTTGATACGGTGATTCGGGTGATTGGGGGATAGCGGGCGGGGGCCGGCGTGGAGATAATATGATACTATAGAGGTACATTTATTTTCCCGTAGGGGTAGAAAAGAGCATATCATGAGAATCATCATTTCACCTGCCAAAAAGATGAAGACGGACACGGATTTCCTGGAATCCCGCCAGGCTCCGCAGTTCTTAAACGAGTCACAGACGCTCCTGGCCCTGCTTCGTAAGCTCAGTTACGCAGAAGCCAAGGCGCTGTGGAAATGCAATGACGCTATTGCTGCGCTGAATATGCAGCGGATTGAAGAGATGGATCTAACCCGGAATCTGACCCCGGCGATCTTCGCCTATGAGGGCATCCAGTACCAATACATGGCGCCGGGGATTTTTCAGACGGAGGAGCTGGACTATCTGCAGCAGCATTTGCGGATACTGTCCGGGTTCTATGGCATCGTCCGGCCGTTCGACGGGGTGGTCCCTTACAGGCTGGAGATGCAGGCCAAGCTCGGCGGGCCGGGCTTCAGTACCCTCTATGAGTTCTGGAACAGAAGATTAGCGGACCAGTTGTTCGCAGAGACTGACACGATTGTGAATCTGGCCTCCAAGGAATACAGTAAATGCATCTCTCCGTACTTGGGCAGCCATGTCCGGATGGTTAGCGTAGTATTCGGTCAGGAGATCGGTGGCAAGGTGGTGGAGCGGGCGACGCTGGTCAAGATGGCCAGGGGCGAGATGGTCCGGTTCATGGCGGAGCAGCAGATTACCAGCGTCGAGGAGATTCAGGGCTTCAACGGGTTTGACTTCCGGTATGAAGCGGCCTTGTCGGACGAGAACACGTATGTGTTCGTCCAGGCGAAGCAAGACAAAGAGTAGACTGATAGAGTGAGCAGTATAGAGGGTAATCCTGAAGATGGTGGAAGCACCGTATTCGGGGTTACCCTTTTGTTTGAAATATAAGAATGTATACGTTTCACTCAATAACTTATCCTTATATTTCTCGCTGAAACGTTACCGTCCTTCAAAAGGACGGCAAAGCCGTTTCCACTTGTTGCGGGCGGAAGCTCGCTTTTTGTAAAATAAGGAATAACTCAGAACAGATTCAGGAGGAGGACTTATGAGTAGGAGACGAGGCCCACTTACTAAAGAGCGCTTACTGGGGGAGCTGGATGCACTGGGGTATTCCGATAGAATCAAAGCAATCACAGGACTAGGCCGCGATCACCTGGGGTCCCCGGAATATTCACAGTTACTTACCTCCTTACTGGAGGACGGGGCTTATGAAGCGCGTCTGGCCCTGATGGGGGCGATCGCCACGCTGGATGCTTCTGTGATTCTGGCGGGGCTGAAGCACCCCATGGCAAGCATCCGGAATGTGGCTGCGGGCCTGCTGCCCAAAGTCGCCTCAGGCGAAGAGATTGAACGGGAGCTTCCGCAGCTGTCACAGGACTGCCGCCGCAAGCTGCTGCGCACGGTAGCCCTGATGAACCGCCAGGAGCTGGCGGAACGGCTATTGCCAGCGGTACAGGCCCGGTGGGGCCCGGAAGAGGCGGCAATTGTGCTGCAGGCCTGCTCAGAGGTAACCGTCCGCGCCCGGATTGTTGAGCTGGGGTACGCCATTAAGGATTGGAAAAAGCTGGCCAGCCGACACCTGGAGGTGGTCGCGGAGTATTTCACCAGAGAGCTGGAAGCAGCTCCGCTTAGGGCCAAGGGGACGGTCTGGTCACGGTTCTCCTCCGCGCTGGAGCATCTATGCAATCACAAGCCTGACCTGGTGCTGGCTTATGCGGTGAACCATGGACCGGCAGACATGCTGCCGCCTGCGCTTAAGGCGAATCTCGGCACACTGATGCGCATGAGACCAGGCGCGGTGTATGAGCTGCTGATGCGGACACAGACGCGTGGTGAGCTTATGACTTACGGTGTGCCTGAAGCTGTGCTCAAGCGGGCGAAGCTCCTCTCCATGGACGAGTGGTCGCAGCTTGCCAAGCTGCTGGCGGACCAGCCCCAGCATGTGGCGCGGCTGCTGGGGCATCTTGCGCCGTCTAAGCGCCAGGAGATTTTCGATGCTGTGTATGAGGAGGAGAAGCGCGGGGAGTGGATTTTCCCGGAGGGGCTGCTATATGTATTGCCGCATGAGCTGCGTGACCGGGAGGCTGCCCGCATGCTGGGCCTGCGTGAGATCAAGGAAAACCGGGAGTGGACCCTGCGCATTACTGCTGCCCGCTCCATTCTTCAGGTCCGTGAGCAGCTTGAGCAGGCCACCCGGGTATCGAATGCCGACGAACGCGCTACGGCGCTGATGCAGCTAATCCGCAGCACGGTTCTTGCAAGGCAGGGAATGGATGCCACACTGCTGACCTTAGGCCGCATCCGTAATGATCAGGACCCTGTGCGGAGCGCGGTGTTCAAGGAGCTGTCGGAGAGTCCGGCGTCTGTGTACGAGGCTGCTCATGTCCCTGCGCTTACTGTGCTGGTGGACAGTGTAATTGATGCCAGAGACACCTCCTACGGTACTAGGTACTCTGTGCAGCAATTGGCCTTCTCGATTCTGCGCCATCAGGCGGCGGAGCCGGGCGGGGAGCTGTTCAAGTTCGCGCTGAACACGCTCCAGAAGCTGGCGAAGCAGGACGGGCAGCTCTCTCTGCCGTCCCTTGCGAAGAATATGCCGCAGGGCGTGGAAGAGATCATCTTTGACAGTATCTATTCCTACGCCGCACAGGCGGGGAAGCGTGAGAATTACAACCTGGTGCTGAGCCTGGCGAATTCTTTTGGCAAAAGGGGGTGCGGCATCGTCAAGCTACAGCAGCTCTTACGGGAAGCCACCCGGGCCAAAACCGAGGGAACCGCGATCCGGGCAACCCGGCTCTGGCTGGAGGCGCTGCAGACGCGGGATGAACGGGTGAAGGAGCTGCTGGATGCAGATCCATCGTATATTACCATCCACGAGGTATTCTTGCATCTGCATCTGAAGCGTCAGGAATGGCTGGACCCTTACCTGTCGGGCGCTGCGATCAAGGGCAAGTTCCTCTCAGGCAAAACGGTATATCCTGTTCCGGCTGCGGACGGGTTTCACCGCTGGCTGCCGCGCCAGCAGGAGGCGTATAGTGCCCTGTTAAGCACAATCGCCTTCGGTCCCAAGTACAGCCTGTTTGAACGTTCCAGAGCGATCAGAATTATGGCAAGTATGCCGGATGGGAACCCGAAGCTGCTGTATGAGCTGGTACAGGACAAAGAGGTGGCGGTAGCGGAGGCAGCGCTTCATGCCTTGTCCCTGCTGGAGGAGCCGGAGAAATCCCTGCCCGTGCTGCTGGAGCATCTGGATAGCGACCGGGCCCGTGTAGCGATGTACTCCATCCCAAGGTGCATCCGCCGGGTCAGTCCGCAGCAGCTGTCTCAGGCTCTGAAGGCGCTGCTGAGCCGGGAGAAGCTGAAGATCACCGTCCGCAAGGAAGCCATCCGCCTGCTTGGTGCGTATAGAAGTGAGGACAGTCTTTCGCTGCTGTTGAATGAATTCTCGAAGCCTGCTGTGCATAAGGATGTGGTGATTGCTGTAGGGCATGCTGCCAGAGGGCTGCTGGACGATGAACGGAGCTGGGAGGTGCTGCGCGCCATCGCGGCTTCTCCAGAGCGTGATATCGCAGTGAGCTTGTTGTCCCGACAGCCTGATGCACTTCCGCTTGCCTACAGACCGCGCTATCTGGACTTAATCATAGCCATTGCCGATCACCCGGATGTATCCGTCAGCAGCCAGGCTTATAGTTCCATGAAGTGGTGGACAAGCGGTTATGAAGGTACCGTTGCGGCGGCTGCGGCTCAGGCGGTTGCGGGTCTGAAGGACAGCTCCAGCTGGGAGTTCGCGTTGATGACACTGATTGAAGCCGCCCGGGACGGCAAAGTGAATGCGGTTGTGGCCGGGATCTGCCGGCAGCTGGCGGCAACGCCCATGACACAGGAATGGAATGCAGCGGCAGACAGAGATCTGCCCCACCGGCAACGCTTGCAGGTGCTCATCAACCAGCTTACAGGTCTGCCCAAGAGTACAAGGGTGCAGCTTACCCCGTTGTATCTGGAGATGATCGATATTCTGGCTGCCGATGAGACATTACAACAGCTGGTCCTGACCTTATATATTGCAGTGATCGACTGGAGTAACGTTGAGGAAGCGTCCGTGTATGTGAAGCGGATCGCGCAGGAGGTAACCCGTCAGCCGCAGCTCTTGAGCGAGTTGTACCGCGGGCTTGCCGTCAGCCTGGAGAACAGCGCCGGATACTGGACACCGGAGACACTGCTTGAGATTGTGGATGTGCTGCGGGCAGAACCGTCTTATGAAGCTCCGTATCTCGGACTGTCCTTGCTGGAAGCAGCGGGAAGCGCGCTGCGCTGGAGCCCGGAAACGTCAGAGCGTCTGCGGGAGTACAGGAATTGCAGCCATGCGGCAGTCCGCACACAGGCGCTGAATATTTGGACCGCGAGGGAATCCCGGCTGTTCATGCTATAACCGCATATGCAGGATGGGCCAAGGCTTGCCTTGCTCATCCTGTTCGGAGCGGGCGTAGACACGGAAGCCTAAATGTTCGTAGAATCCGGTAGCATTAAGAATAAATAAGAATCGAGATGTCCCAAAAGATTAATGACGGGACTTCCAATTCTTGATACAATAAAACCACTTACGTGAAAATATTCACAATTAAAGCGGCTAATGATTGCTATAACGGGTGTGATTGCATATTATATGTATAAAATTATAAAGTACATTTGTAAAAGTGAGGGGGATTCGAATGGCGACACATCGCTTGAACAGTATGGAAGTTAAAAAGATGAACCGGAACGCCATTTACCGGTACCTGTATCACCGTGAATCCACTTCCATTCAGGAGATTGCGCAGGCGCTAGGTCTAAGTCTTCCCACCGTGACACAGAACCTCAAGGAGCTGCAGGAACGCGGGCTGATTGAGGAGACCGGGCTGTATGAATCCACCGGAGGCCGTAAAGCCAAGTCGTTGGCCTGCAACAGGGTGGCGGGTTATGCTGTCGGATTGGATGTTACCCTGAATCATGTGGGAATTGTCGTCATTGACTTGAGCGGCAGGATCATTAGGAATGTCAGGAATAATTATCCATTTGCGAATGAGGAGACTTACTTCCGGGGAGTAGGCAAGCTGGTGGAGGATTTCATAGAGGCTTGTCAGCTGGACCGCAGCCAGATTCTCGGTGTAGGCATTGCGCTGCCCGCGATTCTATCCGGGGACCGCCAGACAGTGAGCTATGCTACAGTCATAGATTTCAAGGGAGGCAGTGTCCGGCGGTTCGCCGAATACATCCCTTATCCCTGCGTCCTGAGCAATGATGCGAATGCGGCGGGACTCACTGAACTGTGGGGAGAGCAGGACATACACAATGTGGTCTATCTGTCCCTTAACAATAGCGTGGGCGGTGCCATTATAGTAGGTAATCAGATCTATGCAGGCCAGAACCACCGCAGCGGGGAGTTCGGGCATATGACAATTCTGCCTGGAGGCCGGACCTGCTACTGCGGGCAGAAGGGCTGCGTCGATGCCTACTGCTCCGCGAGAATCCTCTCGGACAGCACCGGGGGCAGTATTGTGGAATTCTTCAGGCTCTTGGGAGAAGGCCAGAAGGAGCAGCAGGCCATCTGGCAGGAGTATGTGGGCTATCTGGTCATTACAGTGAATAACCTGCGGATGCTGTACGATTGCGATGTGATTCTCGGCGGCTATGCCGGGGCTTACATGGAGGAATACATCGATGATCTTCAGGCGTTAGCAGCGAGTAAGAACACCTTCGAACAGGACGGCTCCTACCTGCGGGTCTGTAAATATAAGCTTGAAGCCACCGCTGTGGGCGCTGCTCTGGAGCTGGTGACGGAGTTTATCGACAGCATCTAGATCCGGGTTGATTTTATCCAAATACAATATCTGCTTTCCCCGCTCCTCCAGAAGAGGGACGTTGCTGCAATCGCGGCACTGTCCTTCTCTGGGGGAGTTTTTGTTGACTTCACTTTAAATCTGATTATAATCTTATTTAAATAGTTTTATAAAAGTATATCATTATACTAAGAGTACCTAATGTCCCTGAGGAGGAGAAACAGATGAAGAACAGAGCTTGTTATATGACAGATCTGAAGCAAATGGCAATGAAGGAAATCGGCATGCCTGTAGCCCAAGCGGGCGAGGTCATTGTGAAGCTGGAGGTTGTCGGCATCTGCGGCTCGGATGTGCATTACCTGGAGCATGGCCGGATCGGCGATTTCGTGGTGAACGGAGATTTCATTCTGGGGCATGAATGCGCCGGAGAAGTGGTGGAGCTTGGCCCTGGCGTGAAGCATCTGAAGGTGGGGGACCGGGTGGCGCTGGAGCCTGGTGTGACCTGTGGACAGTGTGAATTCTGCAAAAGCGGCAAATATAATCTGTGCCCGGATGTACAGTTTCTAGCGACTCCGCCCTACCATGGCTGCCTGATGGATTATATGGCTTTTCCGGAGAACATGGCGTTCAAGCTTCCGGATAATGTGTCTTCGAAGGAGGGGGCGCTGGTGGAACCGCTGGCGGTAGGACTCCATGCTGCGGCACAGGGCGGCGTTAAGCTGGGGGACCGTGTGGTGATTCTGGGAGCGGGCTGCATCGGGCTGGTCACTTTGCTGGCCTGCAAGGCATACGGGGCTACGGAGATTGTAGTGGTGGACATCATTGAGAAGCGGTTGGAGGCGGCGATGAGGCTAGGGGCTACGCGGGTGATTAACGCCAGACAGGAGGATGTACTGGAGGTCATTGCGGCCTGGACCGACGGCGCGGGCGTGGATAAGGTCATCGAGACGGCAGGCAGCGAGAATACGGTGAAGCAGACCCCTTATCTGGTCAAAAGAGGCGGAACCATCGTCCTCGTCGGCCTCGCCGCCAAGGATATCATCGACTTTGACTTCATGCAGATTATGTTCAAGGAAGCCGACATCAAGTCGGTCTTCCGGTACCGCAACCTGTATCCGGCAGCCATCGGAGCCATCGCGGACGGCAAGATTGACGTCAAGGGCATCGTCACCCACGAATTTGACTTCGAGGAGACGCAGCAAGCGTTCGATTACGTGATCAACAATAAGGAGGATGTGGTTAAGGCGGTCATTAAGATGGGCTAGAGGAAAGATAGATAATGGGTGAAGATCAACGGTGAATAGATTACCCTATGGATGAATAGTGACAGGTGAGTATAGCTGAACAGTCAGAGCTGTCCCGTTCCGGGGCGGCTTTTTGGCGTTGGGCGGATATGAAGGCGGGACGAGGTGGAAGAAAGGGACCCATCCCTTTGGTGGGCCGGAGGATGAACTGAAAGGCCCACTCTCAGGTTACGAAGAGCATTAGTACACCTGATTTCAGCATAAGTGGGGTGGATGAGCCAATGAAGAGCATTAGTGCACCTGATTTTGGAAAAAGTAGGCCGGATGAGCCAATGAAGGGCATTAGTACACCTGATTTCGGCAAAAGTGGGCTGAATGAGCAAATGAAGAGCATTAGTGCACCTGATTTCAGCAAAAGTAGGCTGAATGAGCCAATGTTAGTCCGCCGCTGCCGAAATTTCCCGAATTTCCGCCACTTGCTTCCCGCGAGAGCAAAGATCCCGTCGATTAGACCCAATAACTTCATAATATCAATAAAAATTGGGGGTTAATCTTTAGTTTGCAGAGAGAAATGTAAACGCTTACTAGATATAATCATCTCGAAAGGAGGACAAGTAAATATATGGGATAACCATCAGGATAAGTTATATTCTACGGAGAGAAGCAAGCTGCAAGCAAACACCATTATAATCGGGAGGTATTAATTTACAATGAAAAAGAAACTTCTGACGGTATTAATGACAGCGGCACTCAGCTTCAGCGCGTTCGCAGCGACAGCAGGCGCAACAGATTATTGGCAGAACTGGACCGATGGCGGAGGAACCGTGAATGCGGTGAACGGAAGTGGCGGGAATTACAGTGTGAACTGGTACAATACCGGGAACTTCGTTGTAGGTAAAGGCTGGACCTATGGTTCCCCGAACCGGGTGGTGAATTATAACGCGGGAGTCTTCTCGCCTTCCGGCAACGGCTACCTGACCTTATACGGATGGACCCGGAATGCCCTTATTGAATATTACGTGGTAGACAACTGGGGAACTTACAGACCTACCGGCGATTACAAAGGCACGGTGAACAGTGATGGCGGTACTTATGATATCTATCGTACGATGCGTTACAACGCTCCTTCCATTGACGGAAATGCTACGTTCCCGCAGTACTGGAGTGTAAGACAATCCAAACGGCCTATCGGCAGCAATGTCCAGATTACGTTCAGCAACCACGTGAACGCCTGGCAGAGCAAATCGATGTATCTGGGAAGCAGCTGGTCATATCAGGTACTGGCTACCGAAGGATATCAGAGCAGCGGCAGCTCCAACGTAACCGTGTGGTAATGGACAAGCTGACCGGCACCTTGCCGTTACGGCAGCGCCGTAAGCTCAGCTAATCGTTGACAGGCTAAGGCCGGCCGGGTGTACAAGCTGCCGGCCTTATCATTTTCACACACTGAACTGTGCTTAGGTCCTGTACCTTGCCCATCTGCTCAAAGGAGAGGTATTCATGAGAAAACCATTAATGATTCTGATTCTGTGCATGGCAATCGCGGTTATAGCCAGTGCCTGCTCGCAGGAGAAGCCTGCCGCTGATGAGCGTTTAGTGCGGGTGGAAGGCGGTGCTTTTAAGGATACGAAATCCAATTATTACGGGACAGAGATGATCCTCCCGGACTTCTACATCGGTAAATATGAGGTCACCCAGCAAGAATGGCTGGAAGTGATGAAGAATAACCCCTCGCAGTTCAAAGGAGATAAGCTGCCGGTAGAGAGCGTAACCTGGTATGATGCCGTGGAGTACTGCAATGAGCGGAGTGTGAAGGAAGGCCTGGCCCCCTATTATATTATAGACAAGAACACGGTCGATCCGAATAATACAAGTGACCGGGATTTCATGAAATGGACTGTAACGGTGAATGAAGGGGCGGACGGTTACCGTCTGCCGACAGAAGCCGAGTGGGAATATGCAGCAGGCGGAGGCCGGATGAGCACAAGCAACCCGTATAGCGGAAGCGATAACCCGGAGGAGGTAGCCTGGTACTGGCGGAATTCCGGCGACCAATTCCTGACCGGGGACTGGAACTGGCCTGCGATTGAGAACAACCATAGCCAGCCGAGAAATACCGGCCTCAAGCAGCCCAATGAGCTGGGACTGTACGATATGTCAGGGAATGTAAGGGAATGGTGCTGGAACTGGTACGGAGAAGGGGATTCGAATAGCAAGACCGGCTCGGTCCGGCTGGTGAAGGGCGGCGGCTGGATCGGCGGGGTGAACAACACAGAGGTATCCTTCCGGGGTCAATACGAGCCGAGCAGCCGGGGGAATGACCAGGGGTTTCGTGTGGTTCGGGCTGTAGCTGGCAAGTGATTCACCCGTACGTATTCAACAGGAACAGAATAGTTTAAGCAGCAAGCCTTCGGGAAGCTTTTCCGGCATGAGCGCATCTATGGATGCGGCGGCTGGAGAGGACACGGAGGTTTTTTTATGCTCAGGCAGCATCCTTTCAACTTACATTCAGATTCACTATGTATACTCCGTATATGGATTAAGGCACATGCGAAAGACTCGCCGGACGCTGCCGATCAGGAGGGTATCATGGTACAAAGAATCCAGCAAATCGTAACGTTCATCCTCGCCTTGTTCATTGGGCTGTTCATCGCTTCATCCTTCTTGTTCCGGGCAAAATATAATTATTCCGTGTATGGTGACCGGGCGGTGCTGGAAGGGCAGCAGCCGCTTGTGTTCCTGCTATGGATTGTAGTTGTTCTGGTACTGGGCTTTGTGCTGTACAGACTCTCCCGGAAGCTTGAAGGGTATAGCCGGGCGAAGGTTATTCCTGCCGTTCTGCTGTTGTCGGGTACCCTGCAGCTCGTGATTATTTTCCTGTTCACCCGCATGCCTACAGATGATTCACAGACGGTGCTGTCCCTGGCCTGGGCTATGCTCTATGACAAGGACTATTCCTCCTTTCAGTCAGGCGGATACCTGTACATGTTCCCGTTCAATTTCTCCTTCGTGCTGTATCTGAAGACGCTGCTGCTTCTGTTCCCGGACAATTATCTGGTGATCAAAAGCTTCAATATTCTCTTCTCGCTCGTCACCACGCTGGTTATCTATCTGCTCTGCCAAGAGCTTAGTCCTCAAGCCCGCAAAAAAAACTATGGCCTTCTGATTGTGGCTGCGACCTATGTTCCGGCTTTGTTCATGAGCAACTTCATCTATAATGATGGAATTGCCACGGCTCTGCTCACCAGCGCGCTCTACTTCGGAGTCAGGTTCATCCGCAGAAGATCCATGAAGGATATGCTGTTCGCGGCAGTACTGCTGACACTCGGCAACTACTTCCGTAGTATAGGTATGATCTTCCTGATTGCCATTGTTCTCAGTCTGCTTCTCAACCTGCGGGCGATTGGCGTGAAGAAGGTCATTGCCGCCCTTGGAGTAACGCTGCTGCTGTGGGTTCTTCCTGCCTGGATTCAGAATACGACACTTCAGGCAACAGGCATTGTGGACGAATCGCCGTCCAGTAATTCTGCTCCAGTGTACATGTGGCTGAATATGGGGATTAATCTGGAGACACTCGGGTTCTGGGATGACCGGGAGAGCTATAATATCTACCAACAGGAAGCCGGCTATAATAAGGCGGAGAGTGTAGAACTGTTCAAGGCGTCTATCCGCAGCAAGCTCTCCGGTGCGACCTTAACCGGGCTTGCAGAAATGTATTATAAAAAGCTGATCTGGACCTGGACGGAAGGGACGTATCAGATGGAACGCTACGGGATCGGAAATGAAGCAGCCTCCTCCGGCGGAGGAAGGGGCGGCATGGTGATGGGCCATTACAGCTATTCCACAGCTGCAAGCAGGTTGTTTCAAGGCGATTCCGCCTATCGGAGCGGCTTGCTGTGGGCCTTATATGTCCAGAATTTCCTGATGTACGTCTTCATTCTGATCCGGTTAATCCGGGGACTGCGGGCTAAGCGCTTCGCGGAGACCCCGCTCCTTCTGGTGATTCTTGGCTTCATCGGGTTCTACCTGCTCTGGGAGATTAAGTCCCGGTATCTGTACCCTGTGTATCCGCTGCTGCTTGTCTTATCCTACTTGGGTGTTCAAGACTTATATATATTACTGACCGGGACAAGGAGGTCTAATCATGCGGACTAAGAAATATTACATCACCTTAATGATTAGTATGCTTAGCTGTTCGCTGCTGCTCACTTCCTGCGAAGCAGTCACGGCTCAGAATATTACCAGTGCAGACTTCAATTCCCGGCCCGGCGGGTTCCCCGGCATGAACGGCGGCGGCACCAACTTCAAGGAGGGCAGCAGGGGAATGAACCGGGAAGGCCCCGGCAGGAGGGGGATGCAGGGGCCAGACGGGAGGGCAGACAGCACGGAATGATTGCGAAGCAGTGGACGCTAAGCTGCTGTACCCCTTTGGCATACTGCCACTCTGGCACTATGTCACTCTGCCAGTCCTTCAGGACAATGCTTTTTCCACTTCCGGATCTTTCCCCGAAAAGTCTTGAATGGAGCGGCAGAGTTAATGTGAATCCAGCGGGCCATCGGCCAGTTCTCCTTGGTTCCGGTCCATTGACGTGCGCCCTGGATGAACAGTTCCTCTTCCGTCAATGTGCCAATCCAGTCCAGCCACTGCTCTTCGGATTGCCGGAAGAGCTCACGCAGCTCGGACAAAGAATACTCCGCATATTTGCTGTAGAAGGACTGATACAACCCGCCGAGCTGATTCCACTTGTAATCCGCAGCGGGCATCTGGACTGTTCGTTCCGCCAGCTCATCCTTCTCCCAGCTCCGCACCAACTCCAGCCAACCCAGCTGATAAGCGATGATCTCGGCTGGGGTTTTGTCCACCTCGGGAATTCGCGTATCCTTATATGTATTGTTAATTCCATCATACTCGGCATCCAAGAGCAGGTACAGATTATGGATCGTGTCTATCAGCTCCTGACGGGACGAGTATTCATAGCTTGCCATAACAATCACTCCTTTCCTCTGGTATACCACAGGGTTGTGACAACAGTCTGTCCAGTTCAACCGGGCATTTAGAAACTATGAATAACATTGAAGCCGATTTTCAGCGATAGCTGTATTTTATACAATTAAAAAGCGTGAAAAGGAGACTTTTCCTCTTCTAACTGTAGTTTGTACAACTAAATTTGCCCCAATGGTGAGAACCCCGGTATAGAGGGGAGTTTAATTGTACGAAATGCAGCTAAACGGATATTTGGCTGTAATTCAGACGATTTAGTTGTACAGAGTGCATTTATGCACGCTACCTTCGCACCTTACTAGTGCCAAATACGTTGCACGCCCACAAGCTTGTCCTTACGGAAGCTTAGCTTATAGATGTCGGGCATTTCTAACTGCTTCCAGAAGCTATAATCATAACGCTTATCCAGAGCATTCATGATCAGGACCATCATATTACCGTGCGTTCCGATAGCGATCGAATTTCCTTTATATTGCTGCAAAACTTTATAGAGTGCTTGTACGCCCCTATTCTGGGCAACCCGATTGGATTCTCCTCCCGGCCAGGCGAAGGAAAAGTCCTCCCATACCTTGGTCATTGCCTGCCCGAAGTCGGTTACAGGTTCTGCAGACAACACTCTTTCTTTAAAATCATCTTCGATTACAATCGTAGTCCCAAGCGGTTTCTCCAGTCCCTGAATGGTCTGTATAGCCCGTTGATAGGGACTTGAGATTAGAATATTAATATTCTCATGGAGGAGTAGTCGGGTAACTCTCCAGGCGTCTGCCCGCCCCTTCTCAGATAAAGGTCTATTCAATTCATCGGTAGAATAAGTAGAGTGGGCATGTCGTACGAAGTAGAGAGTGGTAACCATTGACTATCGCCTCAGCCATTTATATTTGTACAGTATTGTAACACGAAAGAGACGGAGGATTCAGCGATGAAGGAGCAGTATGGGGAGAGGATTAAGCAGGTTATTGCCTACATAGAAAATCACAGCAGCCAGCCGCTGCGGCTGGATCAGCTGGCGGAGGTCTCCCATTTCTCCAAATATCATTTCACCAGAATATTTACAGCCTTCACGGGCATGACGCCCATGGCCTTCGTAACCAGGAAGCGCGTCGAGCAGGCCATGGTGCTGCTTAGCCGGACGAATCAGACGATTCTGGAGATTGCAGGGGAGAGCGGTTTTGAATCGGTTTCCGCCCTGAATGTCCATTTCAAGCGGCATTACGGCTGCTCGCCTGGCACCATCAGAAGCAGGAACCGTAAACATAGCAATTTCCCGTCAGTCCTCAGCAATAAGCAGGCAGAGCCGGCCGCCCTGGCAGATTACAATGTAGCAGAAGGTAATCCGCTGTTAAGGAGGGCATGGGACAGTATGGTAGAACTTAGAGAAATTGCAGAAGTTGGGGTCGCTTATGTCCGGCATATTGGAAGGTATCTGGACACATATCACACATGGGACAAGCTAAGCCGCTGGGCAGCTCAGCAAGGGTTCCATCCGGCGAATCAGCAGTTCATCGGAATCTCACTGGACGACGGGGAACTTACGGAAGAGTCTGCCTGCCGCTATGATGCTTGTGTTACACTCCCGGAGGGATTCGAACGGGAAGCCCCCCGGAAGGAGGTAGAATACAAGACTCTATCCGGCGGGCTGTATGCGGTGTATTCCTACTATGATACGGTAGATAGATTTGTCCTTGCGTACGATACTATGTTCAGCGTATGGTTACCTCGCAGCGGCTATGAAGCCGATGACCGGCCATGTCTGGAATTCTGTCTGAATGATCCTGCGCAGGACCCGCAGGGCAAGTGCATGGTTGATTTGTACGTCCCCATTAAGCGAAGCGCTTAAGGATCAGAGAAGGGAGTGCCCCGGGTGAAGATGGAGATAGTGTTTGACCAGTTACCTGTCTTAAGGTCAGAGGAGCTGGTACTGGGCAAGATTGAGGAGGAGCATCTGGACGGGCTGTTCGAGATTTACAGCAATGACCATGTGTTCGAATATTGCGGGATTATCCCCAAGCACAATAAGACTACAGTCAAGAGCATGATCGGTCATTATGAACGGGATTATGGCAAAAGATCGCGGATCAAGTGGGGCATCTTCGCCCCAGCAGACGATACGCACCTGCTCGGGATTATTGAAGCCTGTGACTTCAATCAGAGGGTCAATATGGTCACCATCGGCTACTTCCTTGCGGAAGCCCAGTGGGGGAGGGGCCTCGCCTCCAAAGCCGTTGAGCTGTTGACAGCATTCCTGTTCCAGCAGGCTCAGGTGAATAGAATTCAGGCGGAAGTGATGCTGAATAATGAGCCTTCCAAGAAGGTGCTGCTGAAGAACGGATATGTCAAGGAAGGGATGCTTCGGCAAGCAGCCCTCTGGTCCGGCAAGGGAGTGGTTGATCTGGAGATCTACAGCATGCTTAGGGAAGAGTATATGAAGGTTCTACAACCGGACCATGAGGCCCTTATTTTGCAAGTGGAAACGGCATTGCCGTCCTTTATAAGGACGGTACCGTTTCAGCGAGAAAGATAAGGATAATGATAGCGCGAAGCATATAAATTCTTATCTTTTGAAAAAGACAGCTTTACCACTCGCCCTCGGACTGAGAGGCCGTTATAAGGCCAGTTGGTGATTAGAATGAGTCAAGAGCGACTGGTTAAGTGCATGTGAGTCCGCCTGGCCCGCAAAATAGTGCAATTTACAGGAATAGCGGCTCTCCAGTCCGCATGGATCGCAGCAGGAGTGCTGCTTAATTGCACAAATTGATGAAGCCAGCAACCAGCAGACTTAGGTGGTAACGGATCGTGCATGCGGACATATTCTTCACTGAAGATGTGCTGTACGGTCCATCCATTCATGCCAAAACCGCAGACAGGGGCGAACCCTTGCTGCGGTTTTTGGCGATTTCTTAAAATATAAGAATCTATATGTTTCACACGATAGATTATCCTTCTATTTCTTGCTGAAACGGTACCGTCCTTTAAAAGGACGGCAAAGCCGTTTCCACTTGTTTGAGACTATATAAATTGAACTACAAGTACAATCTATATATCCTTATCCTGCACTGCACATCAAGCTTCCATCTTCTGCGCCGTATACAGCCGGTGGTACAGGCCGCGGCGGGCTATCAGCTCGTCATGGGATCCGCTCTCGGCAATGCCCTTGTTCGAGACATACATGATCCGGTCGCAGTTCTTCACCGTAGACAGGCGGTGCGCAATGATGAACGAGGTGCGTCCCTTCAATAGCTCGTTCAGCCCCTTCTGGAGCAGACGCTCGGTCTGTGCATCGATGGAGGAGGTGGCCTCATCCAGGATGAGAATCCGCGGGTTGGCCAGCAGCGTTCTGGCGAACGAGATCAGCTGCCGCTGTCCCTGGGAGAGCTTGGAGCCGCGTTCGTTCACCTCGGTCTGGTAGCCCTGATCGAATTCGCGGATGAAGTCGTCCGCGCAGACTGCCTTCGCGGCAGCGATAACCTCTTCCTCGGTCGCATCCGGTCTGCCGTAGCGGATATTATCCAGAATGGTTCCCGAGAAAATGAAGCTGTCCTGCAGCATGATTCCCATCTGGCTACGCAGCGATTTCAGCGTGATCTGTGAGATATCCTGCCCGTCGATCAGAATGCGTCCGCCAGTCAGGTTATAGAAGCGCGAGATCAGGTTGACGACGGTGGTCTTGCCCGCACCGGTCGGACCGACCAGAGCCACGCTCTCTCCCGCTGCGACATCGAAGGAGATGTTCTCCAGGATATTCAGGCCCGGATCGTAGGCGAAGGTGACATCATCGAACGTCACCCGGCCCTGAACCGGCGGGAGCGCCTTCGCACCGGGGATATCGCTGACCGTTACCGGCTCATCCAGCGTCTCGAAGATCCGCTCCAGATAAGCCACCGCATTAATGAAGTTATTGTACAGGTTCGATAGATTCAGGATCGGCTGCCAGAAGCGGGCAGCATAGCTGCTCATGGCGAGAATGACGCCCAGCGTCATGTTCTGCGGGTCCAGAGTCAGCAGGCCGACCAGGAAGATCATAGCCGTAACAATGGTAGACAGGTTATCGACACTGAACGGAATCAGAATGTTGTAACGCAGCGCCTTCATCCAGGCCGTGCGGAAGTTGCCGGCCAGACGGGTGAAGATGCCTTCATTGCGCGTCTCCCGCGAGAACATCTGTGTGACGCCGATGCCGCTGATGCTCTCCTGCAGATAGGCATTCAGGTTGGAGCTTTTGTTCGATACCGCTTGCCAGGCCCGGCGCTGCCGGGTCTTGATCAGCAGCATGACGCCGAGGAACACCGGCAGTCCGGCCAGAATGATGAACGAGAGCCGCACATCCACGGCGAACATGAACACCGCGATGAAGACCAGGTTCACGATTTCCAGGATGAAGTTGATAATTCCGTTCGACAACACATCGGAGACCCCGTTGACGTAGTTCACGACCCGGATCAGGATTTTACCCTGCGGCCGGTCGTCATAATATTTGAAGGGCAGCTCCTGTAGATGCTTGAACAGGTCGGTGCGGATATCGAAGATAATATCCTGTCCGACGCTCGTCATAATTCGCGAGCGGATCGTAGCCAGAATGACGCTGACCACGATGGTTGCCAGCATCAGCAGGGACCAGCCCGCCAGTGCGCCCATGTCTTTGGCCGGAATCGTCACATCCACGACATGCTGCATGATCAGCGGAGCCGACAGGGCAATCGCCGCCGACAATGCACTAAGCGCGAACGCGATAAGCATCGGCTTCTTCTTGCGTCTGATATAGACCATGGCCCGCCGGAAATGCTTGATATTGAACGGCGATTCCAGATTCTCATCGACATCGAATTTATTTCTGGCCACTTTCGGTCACCTGCCTTCCAATACCCTCGTTCTGAAGCATGAATACATCATAGTAATACCCCCGCTTCGCCAGCAGCTCGGCATGGGTTCCTTCCTCAATCAAACGCCCGCCCTCCAGAATCAGAATGCGGTCAGCCTGGGCGGTAGTGGATACCCGCTGCGCAATGATGATCTTCGTGCAGGGGTACTCCAGCTCACGCAGACTGCGCTGAATATGCTCCTCCGTCTCCAGATCGACCGCAGAGGTCGTATCATCTAGAATCAGAATCGGACGTTGGACCGCCAAGGCGCGGGCCAGCGCAATACGTTGCTTTTGACCCCCGGACAATCCGACACCGCGTTCCCCCACTACGGTATCGTAGCCTTCAGGCATTTTGACAATGAAATCATGGGCAGCGGCAAGAGCCGCGTAAGCCTTCGCATCCTCCTCAGGCAGATCGGGATCGCCGTAAGCGATGTTGCCGTCAATGGTATCGGAGAACAGCAGCACATCCTGCGTAGCCATCCCGATATTCCCCCGCAGCTCATCCAGCTCCAGCTCCCGGACATCTCTGCCGTCTACCAGCACTCGCCCGCCAGCCACATCATAGAAGCGTGGAATGAGATTGATGAGGGAGGTTTTGCCGGAGCCGGTGGCTCCCATGATCGCAATGGTCTCGCCGGGGGCTATCGTGAAGCTCACATCATCAAGCACGGTAGCGTTATCATATTTAAACCGGACATGGTCGAATTCAATCCGTCCCTCATAGCGGCGGCGCTCCACCGGGTTATGGTCATTGGCAATTGCCGGACGGGCGTAATAGATATCGACGATTTTGGATAAGCTGGCAAAGAAACGCTGAATATCATTAATAATTATTCCGATATTGCGCATGGGGTTCGAGACGGCCCAGATCAGCGAGGAGAACGCCGTGAACTCACCGAAGGTAATCCGCCCCTCCATCACGTAGTAACCGCCGGCCAGCATCAGGACCACGTTGAAGCCTTGTGCGAACGACTCCAGATAAGGGAAGTAGTCGAGCCAGACGAGGGCTGCTTTTTTATTCGCCACCGCGTAGTTGACATTCTTCTCCGTGAACTTGGCAATCTCGAACTCCTCACGGGCAAAAGCCTTCACCACACGGTTCCCCGAGATATTCTCCTGTGTCGTCGTATTGAGCTGGGACAGCCGCTCGCGCAGGTCGATGTACATCGGGCGCACTTTCTTGGCGAAGATAAAGGCCACCACAAAAATCGGCGGTGACAGGATCAGCATCCACAGCGTCAGCTTCACATCAATCGTGAGAAAATAAATGACGGCTGCCAGAAAAATCGTAAGCGATTCAATAATCGTCTTGAAAATCCACGCCATCGAGTGGCGGACCATATCCAGATCCCCCGTCATTTTGGTCATCAGGTCCCCGGTGCGGTTGCGGTCATAATATTCCCGGTCCTGGCCCTGAATCTTGTTGTACAGATAAATCCGGATATTGTACATCATATTCTGTGAAGAAATTTCGTACTGCATGGTCGTGAAGTATGCCAGCCCTGTACGTAGCAGGGAGAAGCCGATCATGCCCAGGCAAAGCGCAATGAGCAGCCCGCGTCCTGTAGCAAGATTCGCTCCTGCGTGGTCACCGGCAATGAACGTATCGACAATGCGCTGGCTGATGTAGGGGTTCACAATCGTAAGACTTGAGCCCACCACTGAGAGGCAGAGCGCCACGATATACCGCGCCCGGTTGCCCTCCAGGTTCTGCCACAGCCATTTGATTTCAAACATCTGATCACCTGTTTCCTGTTGTCTTGTGATAAACAAAGTGATTATAACACTATGAACCAAAATGTATAGGGATACGATTAATTTCTTTTTACAAAAGCTTGAACTTTGTAATGGAGTAATTCTGCATTGCGTTAATGTATGTCACAGCATACAATGATGCTTACATATTAAGATAGATTGCGTTGAGTACATGTGAGGTGTACAGGTGTACATATGAGGGGGAGCATTTCGTTGGAATTCAAACAGTTAACCAGAGGACTTAAGCCACGGCATATCGAGCTGATCGCACTGGGCGGCACGATTGGCGTGGGATTATTCATGGGCTCGGCAAGCACGATTAAGTGGGCGGGGCCTTCCGTGCTGCTAGCGTATCTTTTGGCAGGAATCATTATGTTTTTTGTGATGCGGATTATGGGGGAGATGCTGGTGGTGGAGCCGGTGACTGGTTCGTTCGCCACTTTTGCCCATAAATATATCAGCCCGCTGGCCGGCTTCCTGACCGCCTGGAGCTACTGGTTCCTATGGGTGACGGTAGGCATGGCCGAGGTTACGGCAATTGGAATCTATGTCGGGTACTGGTTCCCGGATATCCCGCAGTGGATTCCGGCGCTAATTGGTGTGGGCATCATTGCAGCAGCCAATCTGGCGGCGGTGAAGCTATACGGGGAGTTTGAATTCTGGTTTGCGATGATCAAGGTGGTTGCCATTGTCGTGATGCTGGTGATCGGCACCGGGGTGATTTTCTTCGGTCTCGGAAATGGCGGGCAGCCGCTCGGACTGTCCAATCTCTATAGTCATGGCGGTTTTTTTGCCGGAGGACTGAAGGGCTTCCTGTTCGCGCTCTGCATTGTCACGGCGGCCTATCAGGGGATTGAGCTGGTGGGGATTACGGCAGGGGAAGCGGAGAATCCGAAGCAAACGCTGCGAAAAGCGATCAAGAATATCATCTGGCGCATTCTGATCTTCTACGTGGGGGCCATCTTCATCATTGTGACCATCTATCCGTGGAATGAGATCGGGGAAATCGGCAGTCCGTTCGTGTTGACCTTCGCCAAGGTCGGGATTGTCGCTGCGGCCGGCATTATCAACTTCGTGGTGCTGACAGCGGCGATGTCGGGCTGCAACAGCGGAATTTACAGTGCGGGAAGAATGCTCTACACCCTCGCCCAGAACGGACAGGCTCCGAAGTTCTTCGGCAGAGTCTCGGCCAGCGGAGTGCCCCGCAACAGTATTATTACAACGATCTCCCTGCTGCTGGTCGGCGTGCTGTTCAACTATCTGATGCCGGACTCCAAGCTGTTTCTCTATATTTACAGTGCCAGCGTGCTTCCGGGAATGATTCCGTGGTTCGCCCTGGCTTTCAGCCAGTTCAGATTCAGAGAGCGGTGGGCAGGCGAGATGGCAGCCCATCCGTTCAAGTCCCGCTTTTTCCCGGTCAGTAACTATATTATCATTATCTTCCTGTCGCTGGTCATCATCGGCATGTGGTTCAACCCGGATACCCATCTGTCGCTGATCGTCGGCGCGTCGTTCCTGGCTATTGTTGTGGCGGGGTACTATGCGTTTGGAATTGGTAAACGCCGGGTGCCCGGGGATGGGGAGGAAGTGTAGGCTCCTCTAATTTGGATTGGAAACGAAGTGTCGGATTTTATGAGCGGCATGGCTTCAAGATGTGGTATGTCCAAATGTATCGTTAATAAAAAGGCTTCCGAAGCAAACTACGCTCCGGAAGCCTTTTGTATGTCAATTCCTAAGACGAAGCTGCCGCCGCCGCAGCAGAGGCCGCAGCTACAGCAATCGCTGTCTGCTGGGCAATGATGATGTTGGTCAGGCTGGTAGACAGCGTGGATTCAATGATGCCGTTTCTGACATCATCGACATATTGATAGGAGACGAGTGCGGCAGACAGCAGGAGCAGCTCTTGCTTGTTGATCGACCAGCCGCCGAAGCCCTTCTGCGGGCGCAGGAACTCATAGGTATCCGAGACATCGCTTACCAGCTGCTGCTGCTCGTAGGGGATCAGGGACAGGATGCCAAGGGACGAGAGTGTATACTCCTTATCCAGCCGGATATCCCGTGCCCGGAACGCTTCACGCAGGCTAAGCACCCGGCTTGCAAGATCCCCGCCGCCTAGCACCAGCACCTGTGTCAGCGCCTGAACACTGTTGCCGGAGAAGAACTCGGGCTTGAGCGTAACATAGAGCTGTTCCAGCTGCTCCAGTCCTTGCTCTACAGGGATATCGGAGAGCCCGAGCATGGCAGCGAAGATATAGTCATCCCGTCCGGTCAGGAAACGGTGCTTCGACCGCATCCCCTCGTAGAACGCTTGGGTGCGGTCTATGGCTGCGGCATATTGATCGTACGGAGTATGGGCAGCGATCTGATAGGCGGCAATGACCAGGTAGTCGGAGGCCCGGAATTTGCGTTCCTTGAGCAAGTCATATACAGCCAGCGTATTTGCAAGCTGCTGCTGCGGCTGGGGAGACAGGGAGAGCAGCGCAGCAATACAGATGGCTGAGGTTCCCCGGAAGGACGAGAAGCCCCGGGTGTTATCCTTGACCATCTCATGGTACAGGCGGATCGCTTCCACATTGGCCATCTTGTCTTCCACGGCGTAGAGCAAGGCGGCCAGCCGGTTCACAGAGGCATTTTGCCAAGGGAATTCCTGTTTGATCTGCTGGGCGTTAGTTACGAATAATTCAAGCCTGGCTATGTATGATTGCTTCATAGGATGCACCTCTCATCTAGTGGTAGTTATTTGGGTTTATTCTACTATAAAAACCAAAACGATGAAATTGAATCTCTTCCCGCAGACTTGCCCCCAAACCTATGAGAGCGTATTCTTGAATAAAGATTACTAGAATGATGGATATTTATTCCGGAAAGAGAGGCACTAGTATGATAAGAGCATCTGAAGATAACGAATACTATGAGCTGTCCAGTCCCACCATTCTCCCCAAAGCTTCGGGGTTTCTGTGGAATGAACAGATGATGATTCATATGAACTGCCGGGGCTATGCGGTAGCCCAGTTCATGCAGCCGGAGCCGGCCAAGTACTCCTATGCGCCGAATCTGGAGGCCAAGACGTTCATGCAGCCGGAGCAGCCTTATTATGCCCATCACCCCGGCCGTTTCGTCTATGTCAAGGATGAGGAGAACGGAGATCTGTTCTCTGCCCCTTATGAGCCTGTCCGCACCCCTCCGGATCATTACACTTTTGCGGTGGGTAAACATAATATTGTATGGACCATCGAGAAGAACGGAATCGCGATAGAGATGACGCTAAGCCTGCCAAAGGATGACCCGATGGAGCTGTGGCGGGTGAAGGTGACCAATCTGTCTGCGGCGCGGCGGAGGATCAGCATCTATCCCTACTTCACCATCGGCTACATGTCATGGATGAATCAATCCGGCGAGTATAAGGAAGCTTTGCAGGGAATCGTGGCTACAGCGGTCACACCTTATCAGAAATATCAGGATTACGACAAAATCAAGCATCTGAAGGACAAAACCTTCCTGCTGGCCGACCATGCCCCGGCCTCCTGGGAAGTGAATCAGGAAGCCTTCGAGGGCGAAGGCGGAATCGGCTCGCCGTCCGCGCTTAAGAGCGAACGGCTGGCGCAAGGCGAAGCCCGTTATGAGACCCCGGTTGCCGCTCTGCAATACAGTCTGGATCTGGCTGCGGGGGAAGAACGTGAATACCGCTTCGTCTTCGGCCCGGCCCGGAGTGAGCAGAGAATCGCGGAGATCCGCCGGAAGCTGTTCCTGGATACCGATGCGGCAGGCGAGGACGGATTCGTGCGCGCCGAGCGGGAATATGCGCAGTACATTGCGGAAGGCAGAGGGAGCATTGAGATCTCCACCCCGGATGCGGACCTCGACAATCTGGTCAACCACTGGCTGCCCCGGCAGATGTACTATCACGGGCAGACCAACCGCCTGACGACCGACCCGCAGACCCGGAATTATCTGCAGGATAATATGGGGATGAGCTATCTTAAGCCGCAGACGGCAAGAGAAGCGTTCCTGACGGCCTTAAGCCAGCAGGAGGCCAGCGGAGCGATGCCGGACGGCATTATTTTGCATGAAGCGGCTGAACTGAAATATATCAATCAGGTTCCGCATACAGACCATTGTGTCTGGCTGCCGATTTGCCTCAGTACCTATCTGGATGAGACCGATGATTACAGCATTCTGGATGAGGAAGTATCGTATGCGGGCGGCCTGGAGACAGGACCTGTACATGAGCATATCGACCGGGCGGTGCAGTGGCTGCTGCATGAGCGGGATGAGCGCGGCCTGAACTATATCAATCAGGGGGACTGGTGCGACCCGATGAATATGGTAGGGTACCGGGGGCAAGGCGTGTCCGGCTGGCTGACCATCGCTACCGCGTATGCGTGTATGGTCTGGGCGGATATTTGTGAGCGGAGCGGCCGTACGGATATCGCCAAGACCTTCCGTCATGCGGCGGAGGAGACCAATGCGCTCGTCAATCAATACTTCTGGGATGGCGAGTGGTATGCTCGGGGAATTACTGATGACAATGTAGTGTTCGGAATCAGCAGCGACAAGGAAGGCCGGATCTTCATTAATCCCCAGGGCTGGGCGCTGCTCAGCGGTGCGGCCGATGAGGAGAAGCGGGCGAAGCTGATGAAGTCGGTCCATGAACAGCTGGAGACCCCGTATGGAGTGGAAAAGCTCGCCCCGTCCTATACCGCCATGCGCGAGGATGTGGGCAGGGTCACCCAGAAGCATCCGGGGACAGCCGAGAACGGCGCAGTCTATAACCATGCCGCAGCCTTCTATATCTATGGCTTGTATGCGGTGGGTGAGCAGGACCACGCGTACCGTCTGCTGCGTAAAATGCTCCCCGGGCCCGATATCGAGGATATCATCCGGCGGGGCCAGCTCCCGGTGTTCATTCCTAATTATTACCGGGGCGCGTATAAGCAATTCCCGCAGACTGCCGGACGCTCCAGCCATCTGTTCAATACCGGAACCGTTCCCTGGGTATACCGCTGTCTGATCGACGGATTGTTCGGGCTGCAAGGGAACCGGGACGGGCTGCAGGTGAAGCCGCAGCTTCCTTCCGGCTGGCAGGAGGCCACCGTGAAGCGCAGCTTCAGAGGCGCTGAGCTGCAGATTGAGATGAAGCGTGAGTCCGGCGTAGCGGCAATCGAGGTATATCTGGACGGACAGCTTGTGGAAGATGGTGTTCTGAAGGAACTGAAACCGGGTAAGCATTATCAGGTGCTGGTTAAGATTCCGGCTGGGGCTGTTACTATCTAAATACAGGAGGCGCATGAACATGACGAATCATATTCCGGAAGTACTGCTGAACGATGGAATGAAGGTGCCTGCGATTGGCTACGGAACGGCCTGGATCAAAGGTACAAAGGGCGTGCAGAATCTGAGGACTGCCCTGGGTTTGGGGTATCGTCTGATTGATTCGGCATTCAACTATGAGAATGAAGGCGTTGTCGGGGAAGCGGTACGGCAGAGCGGGGTACCCAGAGACCAGCTGTTCATTACATCCAAGCTGCCCGGACGCCATCACAAGTATGATGAAGCGGTCGAGACGATTGAGGAATCGCTGTACCGGGCCGGACTCGATTATTATGACCTGTATCTGATCCACTGGCCGAATCCCAAGGTGAACCTGTATGTGGAGGCGTGGCAGGCACTGATCGATGCCCGGAAGCAGGGATTGATCCGTTCGATCGGAGTCAGTAACTTTTTGCCGGAGCATCTGGACCGCCTGATTAAGGAAACGGGGGTGGTACCGGCTATGAACCAGATTGAACTGCATCCCTTCTATCAACAGGCGGAGCAGCGCGCATATCATGAGCAGCACGGAATCGTCACAGAATCCTGGAGTCCGCTGGGACGCGGCACGGAGCTGCTGAAGAATGAACAGCTGATTGCGATCGCCACAGCCCATGGCAAATCCGTCTCACAGATTGTTCTGCGCTGGCATGTGCAGCTTGGAGCGGTTCCGATTCCAAGATCGGCGTCGGAGGAGCATCAGAGGGAAAATTTAGAAATTTTCGACTTTGAGCTATCGGAGGCGGAGATGAAGGTGATTGCGGAACTCCCGTCCACCGGACCGCTGTGGGACCAGGACCCGGCCGTGTACGAAGAGTTCTGATTCGTTGATGTTATAGTTATAGCCCCTTGCTCTTTGGCAGGGGGCTATTGTTTTGTTACAGCGCTCATACATAATTCGTTTAAGAAAAAGGGAAGCTGGTTACATAGAAAGAGTCAGAAGCCTACACAATCAGAAGCGAACAGAGGAGGAATATTATCATGAGTAATCAATATAAGATTCAAGATCCTGTGCAGCAATATGAAAAGGCTACGCCTGAATTCGAGCAGCAGCAGCCCAGTCCGGGCTTAGAGACGAAAATGCACCCGCGTCCCGATGACGGAGCGGGCACCTACAAGGGCAGCGGGAAGCTCACCGGACGGAAGGCCGTCATTACGGGAGCTGACAGCGGAATCGGGCGGGCGGTAGCGATTGCTTATGCCCGTGAAGGCGCCGATGTGGTGCTGGCCTATCTGCCGGAGGAAGAAGCTGATGCGAAGGAAGTCGTTAAGCTCATCGAGGAAGCCGGACGCAAGGCGGTGGCCCTGCCGGGCGATCTGAAGGACGAGAAGTACTGCGAGCAGCTGATTGCCAAGGCCGTAGAAGAGCTGGGCGGAATTGATATCCTGGCTAACATTGCCGGTAAGCAGCAGTTCGTGAAGGACATCACTGATCTGACGACGGAGCAGTTCGATGCTACCTTCAAGACGAATGTCTACTCGCTGTTCTGGCTCTGCAAGGCAGCGGTGAAGCATATGAAGCCTGGGAGTACAATTATTAATACCTCATCGATTCAGGCCTATGAGCCTTCAGAGATTCTGCTGGATTATGCCACTACGAAGAGTGCCATTAATACCTTTAGCAAAGCTTTTGCCCAGCAGGTGGCGCCTAAGGGAATCCGGGTGAACGTTGTCGCACCGGGACCGGTATGGACTCCGCTTCAGGTAAGCGGCGGACAGCCGGAGGAGGTCCTGAAGGAGTTCGGAGCCAAGACCCCGCTGGGACGCCCCGGCCAACCGGCTGAGATGGCTCCGGCCTATGTATTCCTGGCCAGCCAGGAATCAAGCTATGTCAGCGGTGAGACCCTGAATGCCAACGGCGGAATGCCGACCCCATAAATAAGAATGAGTAACAACACGCTTGAGCAGGAACCTCCGTCAGGAGGTTTTTTGCTGTGAGGGGAATACTTGCAGTAGTCTGAAATATAAGAATGTATATGTTTCACGCTATACATTATCCTTCTATTTCTCGCCGAAACGTTAGCGTCCTTTACAAGGACGCTAATGCCGTTTCCACTTGTATCACCTGGATTTAGCAGAGGCGGGGCTTCCGGCTCCCACTTTTGCCATCATAGGGGGTTCATGTGCTACACTTGAGTCAATGAATTGAAATCGTATCTGCCAGTTCTGGTGCATTAGCGGTTTGTGGAGAAGACAGGAGGAGACGGCATGGCATTCGTAACGGTGAAGGGCGAATATAAACGCTATAAGATGGGGGAGACCCTGATTGTTGCCAACGACGGCATTGAGTTCGAGATCGAGAAGGGTGAATTTGCTGTAATTGTGGGGCCCAGCGGGGCGGGAAAATCAACGGTGCTTAACATACTGGGCGGGATGGATTCCGCCGACGAAGGCCAGGTCATTGTGGACGGTACTGACATCGCACGTTATAGCGCCAAGGAATTGACCGGCTACCGCCGTAATGACGTGGGTTTCGTGTTTCAGTTCTATAATCTGGTCCCTAATCTGACCACTCTGGAGAATGTCGAGCTGGCTTCGCAGATCTCGCCCCGGGCCCTCGATGCCCGGAAGGTGCTGGAGGATGTGGGCCTTGGCGCGCGGCTGAATAACTTCCCGGCCCAGCTCTCGGGCGGGGAGCAGCAGCGCGTGGCTATCGCCAGAGCGCTGGCGAAGCAGCCGAAGCTGCTGCTCTGTGATGAGCCGACCGGTGCGCTCGATTACAATACCGGCAAGCAGGTGCTTAAGCTGCTGCAGGATACCTGCCGCGACACCGGCACTACGGTGATTGTAATTACGCATAACCTGGCGATTGCTCCAATGGCCGACCGGGTCATTGAGATCAACAACGCCAAGGTACGGAAAATGGTGAAGAATCCAGCACCGGTATCCGTGGAAGATATCGAATGGTAAGGAGCCGGGAATGATGAAGAAACGGGCACTATGGAAGGATGTTTTTCGGGAGATCGGCCGCACCAAGGCGAGGTTCCTCTCGATCTTTGCAATTATTATGCTGGGGGTCAGCTTCTTCTCCGGGATCAAGTCGGCCGGGCCGGATATGCTGGACACCGCAGCGACATATTATAAGGATCTGCGGCTGATGGATCTGCGGGTCCAGTCCACTTACGGCCTGTCAGAGCAAGGGATCGAGAAGCTTCGGGGGATACCCGGGGTGCAGACAGTTCAGCCTGTATACAGCTCCGATGTCTTTCTTGGCGACAGCGGGCTGATTGCCAAGGTCTATTCGTATGCGGACAATAATGAACTGAACGGCTACAAGCTCACCGCCGGGCATCTCCCGGCAGCCTCTGGAGAGATTGTACTGGATGAACACCTGCGCGAACAGGAGAAATTCAAGCTTGGCGATTCCATTATCTTCGGCGGCGAGGCCGGGGAGACGCCTGAACAGAGCTTCCGGACCAAGACCTATACGGTAGTAGGCTTCGCGCAGAGCCCACAATATATTGAGACCGCGAACCGTGGAACGAGCCGGATCGGCAAAGGGACTGCCGATGCGTTCGCCGTCATCCCGGAAGAGGATTTCACACTTCCGGTGTATACGGAGGCCTATCTCAGCTTCAAGGATACGGCTGCGGAGAGGGCCTATACTCCGGCCTATGACACGTTGGTTGAGCGCCACCTCACAGAGACAGAGCAAGCGCTCAAGGATTACCCGGCGCAGCGTCTGGAGGAGCTGAAGGCGGAAGCGGCCGCCAAGCTGGCTGCGGGCCAGCAGGCAGCGGATGCCTCACAGCAACAACAGCAGACAGCGGCGCAGAGCCAGCCGGAGCTGCCTAAAGTATATGTGGCCGATCGCACAATGAACCCGGGATACGCCGAATACAAGGATAATGCGGACCGTCTGTCCGCGATTGCGTCGGCTTTCCCGGTATTCTTTTTCCTGATTGCAGCGCTTGTCAGCTTAACCACGATGACCCGCATGGTGGAGGAGCAGCGGCTCCAGATTGGGACGTTGAAGGCACTTGGGTACGGTGCTATGGACATTATGACCAAGTTCCTGGTGTACGGAACACTTGCCAGCCTAGCGGCATCCATCGCGGGTCTGGCGGTCGGCTTCACGTTCTTCCCGGACCTGATCTATAATGCTTACAGCTCTCTCTATAACCTGCCGGATGTGATCAAGAGCTTCTACCCTTCTTACGCCGTTATTTCTATAGTCGTGGCGCTAATCTGTACAACGATGACGGCCATGGTCGCTTCACGGGTGGAGCTGCGGAGCAACGCGTCTGTGCTGATGCGGCCCAAGGCACCGAAGAGCGGGCAGCGGATTCTACTGGAGCGCTTCAAGTTCCTGTGGACCCGGCTCAGCTTCGTGCAAAAGGTGACAGCCCGCAATCTGTTCCGCTATAAGCAGCGGATGTTCATGACCGTTATCGGGGTGGCAGGCTGTACCGCGCTGATCCTGACCGGCTTTGGACTGAAGGATTCCATCGGCAGCATCGCCGAGCGGCAGTTCGGCGGGATTATGAAATACAGTGCCCTGGTAGCCCTGCATGATAATGCAGCCGCCGCAGAGCAGGCTTCCTATAAGAAGCTGATTGAACAGGAGACTGCGGTGACAGGCACGCTGAATGTGCTGCAGGAGGCTGTGACCGCCCGGGCCAAAGGCGTGAACGACCAGGAAGTGCGGATCTTTGTTCCCTCGGATACAACCGCACTGGCGTCTTTCGTTAATCTTAAGGACCGCAGCACCGGTAAGCCGCGTGTACTGAGTGACGAGGGCGCGGTCATTACAGAGAAGCTGGCTAAGCTGTATGATGTTGCCCCCGGGGGTACGTTGACGCTTCTGGACAGCAACAATGAGCCATTCCAGATCAAGGTAGCGGCGGTCACCGAGAACTATGTGCTGCATTATGTATACATGACCCCGGCGTACTACACGGAGGTGTTCGGCAAGGAGCCGGTCTATAATACTCAATTATTGAACTACAGCGGCAAGGATAAAGGGTGGGAGAGCGCCTTCGGGGAGAAGCTGACTGCGAATGGGCAGGTGGCCTTGGTCAGCTTTTCCAGCGGTGTGGGAGAGGCCTTCGAGGAAACTATGGACAGTATGGATATCGTCATTGTGGTGCTGATTGTCTCTGCTGCCGCGCTGGCCTTCGTGGTCCTGTACAACTTGACTAATATCAATGTGTCTGAGCGGGTCCGCGAATTGTCTACGATTAAGGTGCTCGGCTTCTATGATAAGGAAGTCACTCTGTATATTTACCGGGAAAATATTCTGCTGACCTTGCTTGGTATCTTGTCCGGCAGTGCCCTGGGGGTGATCCTGCACCGGTTCGTCCTGTCGACTGCCGAGCTGGATGCTACCATGTTCGCTCCGCTCATCAAGTGGCAGAGCTACATCTATGCAGCCTTGCTGACCATACTATTCTCAGGCATCGTAATGGCTTTCATGCACATCAAGCTCAAGCGGATTCATATGATTGAAGCGCTGAAGTCGGTAGAGTAGTTCAGTCACGATTTTGTCAAAAAAATAAAAAAAGCATCAGCATACAAGGAAGGATAATGAGCCGAGGGCAGAGGGAGCCCGGAGCCGTTATCCTTCTTTTTTGTGCCTGAAAAGGAACCGATGGCTGGGGAATTAGCGCTGAAACATACGAAAATATGACGAACAGTGTCGGAAAATCGCGAAAATGATAAGAAAGTGTCATTAAAACTAACCCGATTAAACTTATTATAATAATGTGTAAAAGGTATTTTTACAGTTATTTCAAGATACATTGGAAGTAAATGTTTCAGGAGCAAAAAAGTAAGATTGTACAGCGGTAAATAAATATATTGACGTAAGATATATTCACATGTAATATAAACCATAATTTATGAGGGAAGTTGTGAGGCTTCCCGCCGGGAATGTTATCCCTGACCTTAATTGACCCGCGGTCTATTCAACGCATTTCTACAATATATATTAGGTGTGATGTTATGTCACATGTAATGCGTAGGCGGTCATTAGTGGTCTTAGACGGATAACGATCCGGAGCATCCCAGTCTCCCGAGAAGCTTTGAAGAGCAGGTACAAGCACTTAACTAAGGAGGAGTAAAGGAATGGCGAAAAAGAGAAAATGGTGGTCAGGTTTACTAGTCTTATCGTTGGTAGGGGTTCTATTTACAGGTTGCAGTACGAATAACACTGCGGGTTCTTCAACAAATGCGCCTGCAGCCACTACAGCACCGGCAGAGAGTGCGGCGCCTGATGCTACGGAAGCACCTGCAGCTGACGCGCCGGTTGACGGCGGAACACTAGTTACAAGCTCATTCTCCGATATTGTTAATATTAATCCGCTCTTAGTTAATGACACCGCGTCTGGTGATGTGGCCCAGTTCGTCTTCGCCAAGCTGTACAATCTCGACCGTGAAGGCAATGTACAGGCAGAGGATTGGTCGCTGGCTGCCGCGCTGCCGGAGATCTCTGAAGATGGCTTGACCTATACTGTGAAGCTGAAGGATACCGCCAAATGGAGTGACGGTCAGCCCGTCGTTGCAGATGATGTAATCTATACCATTGAAACGGCCAAGAATAAGGAGACAGGCTCTCCGCTGATCAGTGCCTTTGACAAGGTGAAGAGTGTTGAGAAGGTGGATGACCACACCGTCAAGATCACAATGTCCCAAGTCTATGCGCCGTTCCTGTATGCGCTGGTCCAGGAGATTGTTCCAGCCCATGTCCTGAAGGATGTGAAGCCGACCGAAATGCAGAAGAACCCCTATGGTACTGATCCGGCCAAGACCGTTACAAGCGGACCGTGGAAGTGGACAGCCTGGAAGCAAGGCGAGAGCCATACCCTGGATGCTGATCCGAACTATTGGGGAACCGTGAAGCCTCATATCGCTCAGGTGATCTACAAGATCTATGCTGACCAGAACACTGAGGTTCAGGCGATTATGAAGGGCGACACGGATCATATCAGTGCGATTCCTGTAACCCAGGTTGAAGCAGTTAAGGCTGACGGGAAAATCGATATCATCCAGAAGCCGGGCGCGCAGTACGAATATGTTAACTTCAACTTTGACGGCAAAAACTTCCCGGATGGCTACGGCCTGTTCCAGGGACAGAAGACCAGACAGGCGATTGCCCATGCCTTGAACCGACAAGGAATGGTGGATAATATCCTGAAGGGCGTAGGCGCGCTGATGAATGCGCCGTTCCTGCCGGATACGTGGGCTGACCCGGGTGATGCTGCTGTGAACTATGATTACAATGCTGAAACGGCCAAGAAGCTCCTGGCTGAAGACGGCTGGGTTGCGGATGCCAAGGACGGCATTCTGGTCAAAGACGGCCACCGCTTCTCCTTCGAGCTGCAGTATAATGCCGGCAACAGCCGCCGTGAACAGGTAGCTGCTGTTATCCAGCAGAACCTGAAGGATGTCGGCATTGAGGTGAAGCCTAAGGCGATCGACTTCGCTGCATGGATTGACCAGAACGTAACGCCGGGTAAATATCAGGCCCTGCTGCTGGCATGGTCCCTGAATACACCAGACCCGGATGCAGAGAGCATCTTCTCCTCCAAGTACTTCCCGCCTGCCGGACAGAACAGCGGCTGGTATAAGAATGAGAAGCTGGATAAGCTGTGGGTAGACGGATATTCTACGGTAGATCAGGCTAAGCGCAAAGAAATCTACAAAGAAGTAGGTAAGGAAATTTCAACCGACCTTCCTTATGTATTCCTGTATCAGTATGGTCAGGCGATCGGAACAGGACCTAGAGTGCACTGGGCAGAGGAGGATGCTCCTGAGCCGTCACTGGGCTACGGACAGTTCTTCCACGCTATCAAATGGTGGGTAACCGAGTAACGTACCGACTAACTGAATAGACTTGCGGGAGGTGAAAGAGAATTCTCTTTCACCTCCCCCTTTTGTATAAATGGGGGGCCTCCGTAATCTATCGCCTTACCATCTCTAGGAGGATAGCCAATGACAGAATACCTGATACGTAGAGTGCTTCAATCGGTACTGGTCATCTTTCTGATTACCATACTAACCTTTCTTCTCATCCATGCGGCTCCGGGCGGACCCACACAAGTGATGCTGGCCCCGGGCTTGACTCCCGAAATCTTCGAGCAGCAAGCCAAGAATCTGGGTCTGGATCAGCCGATTCATATCCAGTATATCCACTGGATCGGCGACCTGCTGCAAGGGGATCTGGGGTATACCTTCAAGAACCATATTGCGATCTCGGACCTGCTCTGGCCGCGTATCGGCAATACCATAATCCTGATGGGTGCGGCTTGGCTGGTATCCCTGCTAATCGCAATCCCCTGGGGAATCTACAATAGTACCAAAGTCTATGGTTTATCGGATCAGACGGCTTCGTTCATTTCTTATCTGGGCTTCGCCATGCCGACCTTCTGGTTCGGGATTCTATTGCAGCAGTGGCTGTCGCTCAAGCTGGACTGGTTCCCATTGTCGGATATGCATACAAGAGGCAAGGAAGACAGTATCGCTGATTTATTCATGCATCTGGTGCTGCCGGTAACGGTACTGGCACTTGGGTTCCTGGCTTCTTATATGAAGTATGCGCGGGCCAGTATGCTGGAGGTGCTGGATCAGGATTATATCCGGACGGCACGGGCCAAAGGCGTCAAGGAACGGAAAGTCGTCTTCCGCCATGCCCTGCGCAATGCACTAATTCCAATTATTACAATACTAGGCCTTGATCTTCCGATCCTGGTGGGAGGGGCCGCACTAACAGAGAATGTATTCAACTGGCCGGGAATGGGCCGTTGGTTCGTAGAGATGGCCACTGCACGCGAATATTCGGCACTGATGGCTGTGACTATCGTCACGGCTGTGATGGTCGTCATTGGCAATCTGCTGGCAGATATACTGTATGTCGTAGTTGATCCCCGGGTGAAGCTCGGCAAGCAAGGGGGGAAGGCAGCATGAGTACAGATAATACAGAGCTTATCAAAGGGAAGGTCTCCAAGCCGCTGCGAACGCCGGATATGAGTCCGATGCCGGGCGGGACCGACCCGGAAATTCCGGTGGTGGATATGGACAGACCTCCCGGCCCGTGGAGAGTGCTGTGGAAGAAGTTTTCACGCAATCCTTTTGCCATGGGCGGGTTGGCCGTCCTGCTTATCTTTGTCCTGCTGGCGATCTGCGCACCGTACCTGACCTCCTATGGGCCGGAGAAGATTGATCTGATGTTCGCCAACCTGAAGCCGGGGGCGGAGGGACATCCCCTCGGCACCGACGAGCTGGGCCGCGATATTCTAAGCAGACTGCTGTATAGTGCGCGGATTTCGCTGCTTATTGGTTTCTCTGTTGCTTTTGTATCCGTGCTGGTCGGCTCGATAGTCGGAGCCATTTCGGGTTACTTCGGCGGATTCGTGGATACGGTATTCATGCGGATTGTTGACGTCATGAACTCTGTACCGTCTCTGTTCCTGAATATCCTGGTAATGGCGCTGTTCGGAACAAAGATTGAATTCATGATCCTGATTCTGGCGTTCACGAGCTGGATGAGTATTGCCCGGCTGGTCCGGGGAACCTTCCTGCAGCTGCGGGAAATGCAGTATGTGGAGGCGGCCAAAGCCATCGGCGTATCCAGCTGGGGAATCATCTTCCGGCATCTGCTCCGCAATGCGAGCTTCCCGATCATTGTTAATGCCACATTGATGGTCGGCGGCGCGATTCTCAGTGAATCCGCATTGTCCTATCTGGGTCTTGGTATCCAGGCTCCGGCTACGAGCTGGGGGCTGATGCTCAGTAACGCCCAAGAGTTCATGCTGATTGATCCGATGCAGGCGGTGTATCCGGGCTTTTGCATCCTGATGGTGGTGCTGGCGGTTAACTTTATCGGCGACGGCATCCGGGATGCCCTTGATCCCAGACAGCAAGTGACCAAATCCCGGAGGAGGCTGGAACAATGGCGCAAAAACTACTCGAAATCCGGAAACTAACTGCCGGCTTTGCGACAGAGAAGGGACTGCTCAAAGCAACCGACGGCATCTCCCTTACGGTGAATAAAGGTCAGACAGTCTGTATTGTAGGCGAATCCGGCAGCGGCAAAAGTGTCACCTCGCTGGCGATCATGCGCCTGATCGATTATGCGGGCGGTATGATCCTGGATGGACAGATTGACTTCCATGGACAGGATCTGGGGGCGAAAAGCCAGGAGGAGATGCGGGAGATCCGCGGCAACCAGATCGCTATGATCTTCCAGGACCCGATGTCTTCGCTAAATCCGGTCTTCACCATAGGGGAACAGATTGCTGAGAGTCTGCGGCTGCATCAGAATAAGAAGGATGCAGAAGCGCTGAAGCTGGCGGTCGATCTGATTAGATTGGTGGGCATACCGGCACCGGAGATCCGTGCGAAGCAGTACCCGCATGAGCTGTCTGGCGGGATGTGCCAGCGCGTAGTCATTGCGATTGCGCTGGCCTGTAACCCCGAGCTGCTGATTGCCGATGAGCCGACCACCGCACTTGATGTTACGGTCCAAGCGCAGATTCTGGACCTGTTGCGCAAGCTTCAGTCGGAGCTTGGCATGTCCATCCTGCTGATTACCCACGACATGGGAGTTGCCGCTGAGATGGCGGACCGCATTGCTGTCATGTATGCGGGCGCTATCGTGGAAGAAGGCGGTGTGGAAGAGATCTTCGACCATCCCAGCCATCCTTATACGATAGGTCTGCTCCAGTCGATTCCGGGGTTCGAAGGCGGACGGGGAGGCGAGCTCTATACGATCAGCGGAACGATCCCGCCGATAGGACAGCTGCCTGCGGGCTGCCGCTTCCATCCGCGCTGTCCGCATGCGATGGAGATCTGCCGGAGCCAGGAGCCGCCGGATTTCCTGATCTCTGATGATCACCGGGCCGCCTGCTGGCTGTTCAAGGATAAGCCGGTTTCAGCGTATACCAGCGGGGAGGCGAAGCGCGCATGATGAACAAGACATTGGCCAAGCCAGATCGTAAGGTAGCTGCCTCCTCAGAAGTACTGGTGGAGGTTAAGGATATTAAGAAGTATTTTCCGATCACCAAGGGTCTGCTTAACCGGACCGTCGGGCAGGTCAAGGCGGTGGATGGGGTCAATCTGGCGATCCGCCAAGGCGAGACGTTCGGGCTGGTCGGGGAATCCGGCTGCGGCAAATCCACCTTCGGACGGGTACTGCTCCGGCTGCAAAGTGCGACCGGGGGGCAGGTGCTATTCAAGGGCCAGGATATCCATTCGCTGGGTTCGCGTGACATGCGGAAGCTGCGGGAAGAGATGCAGATTATTTTCCAGGACCCGTTCGGGTCGCTGAATCCGCGCTTCCTCGTCAAGGATATTATCGGCGAGCCGCTGCGCATTCACTGGAAGATGTCCGGCAAGGAGATCGATGCCCGGGTGGTCGAGCTGATGGAGCTGGTGGGTCTGGATGCCAGCCGCCGGAACCGCTATCCGCATGAATTCTCCGGCGGACAACGCCAGCGCATTGGCATCGCCCGGGCGATTGCGCTGAATCCGCAGTTTATTGTGGCCGATGAGGCCGTGTCCGCGCTGGACGTATCCGTGCAATCCCAGGTCATTAACCTGCTGATGAAGCTGCAGAAGGAGCTGGGTCTAACCTTCCTCTTCATTGCACATGGTTTGAACGTAGTCCGTCATATCTCTGACCGCGTTGGGGTCATGTACCTGGGCAAGCTGGTGGAGGTGGGGGAGACGGAGGAACTGTTCGCGGCCCCGCTGCATCCGTATACTGCCGCCCTGCTATCGGCCATTCCCAAGCCTACGCCAAGGCGTAAGCAGGAGCGCATTATGCTGGAGGGAGATGTGCCCTCCCCGGCCAATCCGCCCTCCGGCTGCCGGTTCCATACCCGCTGCCCGTTCGTCCAGGACAAATGCCGCTTAGTGGAGCCGCTGCTGGAAGAGGTCCTGCCGGGCCGTCCGGTAGCCTGTCATTTCCCGTTGCTTCCGAAATCCTGACCAAGGATTAACCTGTGCTGTACCGAAGAGGGACACTGCTGAATCTTACGCAGTGTTCCTTTTTTTGATTTTGGGGCGCCCCGCAAAGTGCCTGAGTCATCACCTACGCTAAAGCCCCACTTTGTGGGGTTATTTTGTAAGGCCGCTTCAAACTAATCATTGTGCTACAGGCATTTCTATAAGAAAATGAGAAAAAGACTAATCAATACCGCAAAGCTTGCGGAACCGGAGGCTATGGTGAAAAAGGTCAATACAGCAATTTCAGCACTCTTTATCCTTGTTATGATACTAGCTGTCTGGGTATGGGCAGTGTCGGTACATACCTGGACCCTGGCGGGGGCCTTGGCTTCCCTGCTCTGTCTGGCCCTGTTTATCTGGACGGGCCTGCGGGCCATTCCCGCTATAACCGGGTACATCATGAGCCCCGGCGAACTGCGGACGGTGAATACGGACGACTCCCCGGAGGAACGGCAGCGGACCTGGTGGAAGATTGTGCTGTGGGTGATATTCAGCCGGGTGCTGCTAATCCTTGCGGCTTATGTATTCTGGGTGCTTCGGGAGGGAGGCTCCGGCAGCCTGTTCTCCCGCTTCATTGAGATGTGGCATATCCGCGGAATTGATGCGATGTCCTATCTGGGCATTGCCGAGCGGTGGTATGTGACGGAAGGGGACCCCAGATTTCATATTGTATTTCTGCCGTTTTTCCCCGTTATGATCAAGCTGGCGCAGTTCTTCACAGGCAATTATATGGCTGCAGGATTTGCCGTAGCCAATCTCTGCACGCTTGCAGCGGCGTTGTTCGCTTATGAACTGGCCCGGCTGGATATGGGGCGCAGGAATGCCCTGCGGGTAGTGAAGTACATCTTCATCTTCCCGTCGGCCTTCTTTTTCTTCCTTCCCATGACGGAGGCGCTGTTCCTGCTGCTCTCCCTGATGGCGCTGTATTTTGTGCGCAAAAAGCGCTGGCTGCTGGGCTGCCTCTGTGCGGCGCTGGCCGGATTCACCCGTTCCCCGGGGATTCTGCTGGCCGTGCCGATTGCCGTGGAATTTGCCCGGGAGCTGGCCGCTGGCTACAGGTCAATGGACCGGAAGGCTTTTACGAATAAGCTGATCTTGGCTGTTCTCTCCCTGGTGAGTGTCTCGTTCGGTCTGCTGGCTTATCTCTACATTAATTACAATGTGACGGGCAACGCGTTCCAGTTCAGTATTTATCAGCGGGAGCACTGGTCGCAGCGGTTCTACTTCTTTTTCGATACTGCGAGATATCAGATGGAATATGCGGTGAATACCTTCAAGGATGCCGATTACCGGTCGTTCTTAGGGCTGTGGCTGCCGAATTTGTGCGCGATCTTCCTGGTTCTCTTCATGATGCTCCGCAGTACGAAGAAGCTTAATCCCGCCTACATGGCGTACGTGATCGCCTATTTCGTCTATGTAGTGGCCCCGACTTGGCTGCTGTCTGCTCCGCGTTATTTCGCTGTTGCGTTTCCGCTGGCGTTCGCGGCTGTGTTGTTGACGGAGGATAAGAAATGGAAGGATATCCTGCTCACTACGCTATTTATTGCGGGGGGTCTGCTGTATCTGGCAGTGTTTGTATCCGGTTATCCGGTATATTAGTGTGTATTAGAAATTACAGAAACGATGGTGGCTATGCAGATTCAACTAGAAGATCAGATGGTTACGTTACATGTCCAGTATGCCAAGCGCAAGAAGCTATCCGTAACGGTGGACGGCTCGGACCTCATTACCGTTAAGGCGCCCAAGGGAACGAGTGAAGAGGCGATCCTCGGTGCGGTAGCAAGTCTAGGCCCGAAGATTCTGGAGAAGCTGCGCAGTAATGCGGCAGCCCGGCAGGTGCCGAGGGTTAAGGCTTATGAGGGCGACGAAGAAGCCTTCTTGTACTTGGGGAAGGAATATGCGCTGCATGAGCTGATTGGGGACCGGCAGGCGGATGCGGAGGAGCTGAAGCTTGCGCTGAAGAAATTCTATACAGCCAGTCTGAAGAAAATCATCGCAGAGCGCATCAAGCCCTACCAGACGCAGCTCAGAGTGAAGCCGAAGAGTGTGGAGATTGTGGAGTCGCGGACCAAGTGGGGGAGCTGCAGCTTTGACGGCAAGCTGACGTTCAATTACCGCCTGGCCATGGCGCCGCCTGAAGTGATTGACTATGTCATCATTCATGAGCTGTGTCATCTGCTGCATTTGAATCATGACCGTTCCTTCTGGCGGCGCCTGGGCAGTATCATGCCGGACTATAAGGAGAAGGAAGCGTACCTGGCCCGGCAGGGGCAGTTCATGACGCTGTGACCTATGTGACCTATCGAAAGAAATGAATTCATTCCATAGATGCGGTAATGTATGGACTATCGTTCTTTCGCCGAAGCGAACATTCGGTGATAGTTGTATTCTGTACACTTAAAAACAGTGGAAAAGAAAGAATTCCTCTCTTAAATGTAGTCTGTACAACTAAATCCGCCTGAATGGGTGAGAACCCGGTGCAGAGGGCATTTTAGTTGTACGAAATACAGCTAAACGGAGATATGGCGGCACATCAGACGATTTAGTTGTACGAATTGCAATTAAGCATACCACTTGTACCTTCATCGGGGCATGGCAAACCTTCAACAAGCGACTTAGTTAAGCTGTTCTCACATATTGCAATCTGATGCTTCACTAGGCGATGGAAGTAGCCGGATGCTTAACGTTAGCAGGATATTGCTGCCCGCCCTGAGTCCGGACGAATAGGCCCTCTGAATGGCTGCTGCCTGACAATTCCAGGCCAGGGTCATCCGGGGTGAAGTGGAAGACGATCGTCTCCGTATCGCTGTCCGCAAGCTTCAGGGCGATGTCGCGGCAGGAGACGGGCTGTGTGCTGATCAGATCGAAGAGCTCAAGCTGCCCATTCTCCTGCTGGCAGACGGCAATGAGATTCTCGTCCTCCAGGTAGTAGAGCTGATCGCTGAACACATTCAGGCAGTAGAACATCAGCAGTCCATGGGCGCTGTTGACGCCAAGACGCTCGGATACCGGTACCCGCTGCGCTCCAAGGGTGGAGACCAGGCTCAGATCACGCGGGTCGTCTAGATCCAGCTTGCGGATTGCCGCAGATCCGGCAGTGCCCCCGGGGCAGGCCATGGAGAAGATCTGCTCTTCCACCGGGTGGAAGCCGAACTTAGGATAGAACTCCAAGACTGACTCATTGGCAAAAAGATACATGAATTCACACGCTTGCCCATACTCCTCCAGTACCTTGTCCATCAACCGTGCAGACAGGCCGCGTCCTCTATAGTCAGGATGAGTCATCACCGTCCCGATCTGCACAGCAGGGGACTTCACCCCATTAATAATTAGCTCTATGAGATTCACCGAGACATTCGCTACGATCCGGTCTCCCTCCGCGTAAGAATAAGGAACATACTTATCCGTCCAGAAGCCCCCCTCATACCAGCGCTCCAGCTCTAGCTCGAACGTATCTTTTGCCAGCTCGAAAAAGCTGTTCCGCAGCGGCGCTATGTCTTTGTAATCCCTGACAAACTTCAATTCTTGCAAGGCTTATCACTCCGTATCATATATTTGTTGCCCCTACAGTATAAGCCATTATATACCATAGGTCATATTTCAGGGTTTTAATACCATAGATTTTAACTAAAGTCAATACGCTAAAGGATACCTAAAAGTACTCTCTGGTACTATTCACATTTAATGGCAAGAACGTTATCTTAGGTAATAAGAAGTGTTCACTATTAAGAACCTGTTGTAATGAACCTAGTACTGAAACGGTAGCGAAATTATAGACAGCTGGAGGTAACCCATGAGTGCAATCGCCGGGATCTATTCTATGCAGCATGGGCCGCTGGACCCGGAGCTCGGCCTGCGCCTGATGCAGGAGCTGCAGCGTTATCCGGCGGATGATGCCCGGGGCTGGAATACGGAGGGGCTGTTCCTCGGGTGCCACGCACAGTGGATTACCCCGCAGTCCCGGGGCGAGGTGCTTCCCTATTATGATCCGCAGCGGAAGCTGGCGATTGTAGCGGATGCCATCATCGATAACCGCAGCGAGCTCTTTGGACAACTTCAGGTTGTCCGGGAGGATCAGGAGTCGATGCCGGACAGCCTGCTGATTCTTCTGGCCTATGAGAAATGGGGGGATCAGGCTCCGGTGCATCTGGTCGGAGATTTTGCCTTCATGATCTGGGATGCCGTCAGGCAGACGCTGTTTGGAGCGAGGGATTTCTCGGGGAGCCGGACGCTGTACTTCCACCGCTCAGGCAGACAGTTCTCCTTCTGCACCGTTATTCATCCATTGCTTACGCTAATGGATGGAGAGCACGCGCTGCATGAAGGCTGGATCTCGGAATATCTGGCGGGCCAGGGCCGGATGGATGTCGCGGATATGTTCTCCACGGTCTATCAGGGTGTGGAGCAGCTGCCCCCGGCGCATTCAATGACAGTAAGCCCGAAGGGGATTACATTCTCCAGGTATTACACCTTCCAGACTCCGTCCCCACTCCGGCTGCGCAGCAATGGCGAGTATGAGGAAGCGTTCCGTGAGGTGTTCGGGCGTGCAGTCCGGGACCGGCTGCGTACCCACCTTGAAGCTGGTGCGAACTTAAGCGGCGGGCTGGACTCAGGGGCGGTGGTGAGCTTTGCGGCAGAGGAGCTTCGCCGCACTGGCAAGCCGCTCTACACTTTCAGCTCGTATCCTTTGGATCACTTTACAGGGTTCAAGCTGGGCCAGCGGGTGACCGATGAGCGTCCATATATTCAGGAGACCATCGACTATGTCGGGAACATTGAGCCTAGCTTTTACAATTTTCCTGACCGAAGCTCTTATGGCGAAATCGACGAATGGCTCGATATTATGGAGATGCCTTACAAATTCATAGAGAATTCCTATTGGCTCAAAGGCATATATGAACAAGCCGGACTGAAGAATGCCGGAGTGCTGCTCAGCGGACAGCGGGGCAACTGGAGTATCTCCTGGGGACCGGCGCTGGATTACCAGGCGAAGCTGCTGCGTGAATTCCGCTGGTTCCGCTTTTACCGGGAGAATAAGCTGTACAGCCATTCGATGGGAGTAAGCCGCAAAAGAATGCTGAAAATAGCCGGGCGCAAGGTGTTCCCCGCTCTAGGCCAGCTGATGGCCGGGAGGCAGGAGGCTCCGCCGGAGCTGATCCACCCTGAATTTGCCCGGCGGACCGGAGTGCAGGAGCGAATGAAGGAGCTGGACCAGTCGCCTGCTTCTCAGACTGTGTACGATATCCGCAGAGAGCATTTCCGCCAGCCGCATGTCTGGAATGTGAACGGAACGGCGGCTACCAAGCTGTCGCTGAAGTACAGGGTATGGGACCGGGATGCGACGAATGACCTGCGTGTCATCAACTTCTGTATGTCGGTGCCTGAGGAGCAATATGTCCAGAACGGAATGGATCGCTCGCTCATCCGCCGGGCGATGGAAGGGCGGCTGCCGGATAAGGTCAGGCTTAACCAGACCCGGCGCGGTATCCAGGGGGCGGATGGCATTACACGTATGCTGCCCGAATGGCAGAGGTTCCAGCAGGAGCTGAGGGAGATGCTGCAAGATCCCCGTACTTCGTCTTATCTGAATCGTCCCGGGCTCGCCGGATGCTTGGACCGGCTGGGTAGTGAGCCCGAACCATTATTAATCTTTAACACGGATTTTCGCCTTCTTACAAGAGGACTGGTGTTTTACCGCTTTTTGAAGCGGCTCTCCTGAAGGACGTTTCTTGAAAGGGGGTGACAAGATGAAAAAGGAATACAGCAAGCCTGCATTGGAAGTGTTGGATGTGAAAATGACTATGGCTGGCCCGGGGGTATCCATTGCCGATGCGTTCCAAGCCGATCCAGATGAAATCGTTAGTCACTCCTAGTCTTCCTGCATTACCGCTCAGCCCTAATCCCTCTTAGCTTGCTGGAGGGGGATCAGGGCTATCCCTTTATCCGAAGTAATGTTTCCACTTGTCATCCGCAAGACAACGGGTGAAATTGACTGAGATGGAGTGAGCAGTATGGCTGGCACAGTGCAATGCCTCGGTTATAAGGCTTTTGGCCTGCAAATCCTCAGTGAGTTCGCGCTACCAGAACTTCCCCGTACAGATCACCCTGGAAGGATAGGGAGCCTGTCGGTAGTTGAAGGCCGTCTGGCGGAGCGATGGGAAGCGATACCGAAGATTACGCCGAATCTGGGCATCGCGGCGCATGAAGTGATGTTCATGGTGAAGGGCACCGCTATTTTTTCCATACAGAACGGCAGTACGATTACAGTCTCTCCGGCAGCAGGCGCAGATCCGGATAGCATCCGCTTGTTCATTCTGGGCAGCTGTATGGGTGTAGTATTGATGCAAAAAGGGATACTGGCCCTGCACGGCAGCTCGCTTGTGCTGGACAATAAGGCCTATGCGCTGGTGGGGCGTTCAGGTGCGGGTAAATCCACGCTTGCCTCCTATCTGATGGATCAGGGGTATCTCCTGGTCAGTGACGACGTTATTCCCGTGTTGGTGCATAATGGACATCCATTGGCTGTTCCAGGTTATCCGCAGCAGAAGCTGTGGCAGCAGAGCCTGGACTATTTGGGAATGAATTCGTCTGCGTACCGTCCGCTGTTTCAGCGCGAGACCAAGTTCGCCGTACCGGTGCATGACCGGTTCCAGAGTGAGCCGCTGCCGCTGGCCGGCATATTTGAACTGTCTGTGGTGCAGGACGGGCCGGTGGCCGTAGAGGCGATAAGCGGCTTGGACCGGCTTCATACCTTATACAATCATACTTATCAAAAAGCGCTGGTCGACCCAATGGGTGTCAGAGAATGGCACTTCGGGCTGCTGGCCTCGTTCGTAAACCGGCTGCCGATGTACCGGCTGACCCGCCCTGAGCAGGGCTTCAGTGCACCGCAGCAGACGGAAAAGATTATGGAGACGATTATGCCCAAGGTGAAGGAGATGAACCTATGAATATGAATACTACAGAAGTGCTGTCGCCGGATTCGGTACTGGTTCAACGGGAAGGCAATATCGCAAGTGATATGGACGGCGAGAAGGTCATGCTGAATGTGAAGAACGGCAAATACTACAACCTCGGCGAAGTTGGCGGTGAGATCTGGGAAGCGCTGGCTTCACCGGTATCGATTCGGCAGATTGCCGGGAAGATGCAGGAGATCTTTGAGGTGCCAGCAGAGGTGGCACAGCAGGATGTCATTGATTTTGTACAGAATCTGCTGAATGAGGATCTGGTCTCCATCGTTAGCGGACCATGATGACCCTCCGGAGGCTCCGTCTTCTGCTGGTGCATGACAAGGCGTTGCTTGCGCTGCTTCCCGAGACATTATGGCGGCTGATGCTGGTCCGAATCCAGCTGTTGTTCCCCTTTGCCAGGACAGCCCCTCAGCTTGGGGTGAAATCCCTGGAGAGTCCCGCAGTATCCAAGCCTTCCGATCTTCGCCGCATCCAGCAGATTACCAAGGCAATCCGGGTGATGAGCCGCTATACTCCCTGGAAAAGCACCTGTATGGTCCGGGCGGTAGCCGCCCTGAAGATGCTGGAGAAGCGGGGCATTGAGAGCACCCTCTACATGGGGGTCGCCCGTGATAAGCAGGGACAAATGATTGCCCACGCCTGGCTGCGCAGCGGTTCCCATTATGTCTCCGGGGATGATGCGATGCAGGGCTTCGTGGTGGTGGAGAAGTTCGCGAAGGTGTTACAAGCCGAGTAATCGAGGTGGGTCCATGCAAGCCATAATCTACTACGTCCGGCAGCTTCAGCGGTTGTCGGGCATGAAGCTGTATCTTAATCTGTTTGGCATGGTGATCAGCGGTCTGCTGGAGAGCTCTGCCATTCTGCTGCTGGTTCCCATGCTCGGCATGGCCGGCATTCAGCTGGGCGGCGCGGCGGCGGGCTTTCATCTTCCCATGCTCGGATTCATCAGTGAGCTGCCGCAGTCCACAGCGCTGCTGCTGGTGCTGGGCAGTTATGTTCTAATTGTGCTCTGCCAGAATCTGATCGCAAGGTTCGTGGCGATCCGAAATGTCGAGATTCAGCAGACCTATGGCAGGCAGCTGCGGGTTGAGGTCTATAGCGCATTGCTGCGGGCGCAGTGGTCTTTTTTTCTGAGAAAACGCACCTCTGATCTGATCAATATGATGACCACCGAGCTGGCCAGAGTCCTGGCGGGTATCAGCGGCTTCCTGCAGTTTCTCACGTCGCTGTTGTTCACCCTGGTGCAGATTGCCTTTGCTTTCTGGCTGTCCCCCAAGATGACACTGGCGGTTCTCGTCTGCGCGGCGCTGCTGTCCATCTTCTCCCGGCGGTTCATCCGTAAGGCGAAGAGGCTGGGTAGCCGCAGCACGGAGCTGGGCAAGACGTATCTGGGCGGCATTACCGATCAGTTGAACGGAATCAAGGATATCAAAAGCAATAATCTGGAGCAGTCCCGCCTCGAATGGCTGCATGCCTTCACCGGCGAGGTGAAGCAGGAGCAGCTTGACTACACGCGCCTGCGCTCTAACTCCCAGCTCCTGTATAAGCTGTCTTCCACGCTGCTGATTGCCGTATTTATCTTCGTATCCTTCCGGTTCATGCAAGTGGAAGGGCCGAATCTGCTGCTGGTCATTCTCGTCTTCACCCGGTTGTGGCCGACCTTTTCGACGCTGCAGTCGCTGCTGGAGCAGCTTGCCTCAGTAGTGCCATCCTTCAAACAACTGCAATCGCTGCAGGAAGAATGTCTGGCCGCTGTCGAGCATGAACCGGATCAAGCCGGAGAACGGGTGCTGCCTATGACGCTGGAGCAAGGCCTTGAGGCCCGGAATGTCGATTTCCGTTATCATGCGGACGAGCCGCAATATTCGCTCCAGAACGTCAATGTGCGGATTCCCGCCCGGCAGATGACGGCGATTGTCGGACGTTCAGGCGCTGGCAAAAGCACGCTCGTCGATCTGCTCATGGGACTGATGCAGCCGGAGAACGGGGAGATTCTGGCGGATGGTCAGCCGGTCAGAGGGGAGCGGCTGCTGTCCTACCGGAGGTCCATCGGATATGTGGCACAGGACCCGTTCCTGTACAACGCTACCATCCGCGATAATCTGATGATGATCAAGCCGGATGCGGAGGAAGCGGAGCTGTGGGAGGCGCTGGAATTTGCTTCCTCGGCGGACTTTGTCCGCAAGCTGCCGGACGGACTGGATACACTGCTCGGCGACCGGGGTGTCCGCCTGTCGGGCGGGGAGCGGCAGCGCCTGGTGCTGGCGCGCGCCATTATCCGCAAGCCGTCGATTCTGGTACTCGATGAGGCGACCAGTGCGCTCGACACTGAGAACGAGCAGCGGATTCAAGAGGCGCTGGAGCGGATCAAGGCTTCCGTAACGGTCATCGTCATCGCCCACCGCCTGTCCACGATCCGTGGAGCCGATCAGATTCTGGTCATCGACCAGGGCCGGGTCATCCAGCAGGGTGTCTACAGCGGCCTGGCTTCGGAGAAGGGCGGCATGTTCAGCCGATTGCTGAAGGGCCAGGAAGAGGCAGGGTAAGGGTATACCTTAAACGCGAATTAGGCGAAAAACCGAACACATTCGGTGCTGAGTGGGAGTGTGGTCCCAATGTAATCGAAAAACCGATTACATTGGATGGGAGCAGAGGTTGTAGCCCGAATGTAATCGAAAAACCGATTCCATTGGGCGAGCGCAGAGGTTGTGGCCCGAATGTAATCGAAAAACCGATTACATTGGGCGAGCGCAGAGGTTGTGGCCCGAATGTAATCGAAAAACCGATTACATTGGGCGAGCACAGAGGTTGTGGCCCGAATGTAATCGAAAAACCGATTACATTGGATGGGCGCAGAGGTTGTAGCCCAAATGTAATCGAAAAACCGATTACATTGGGCGAGCGCAGAGGTTGTAGCCCGAATGTAATCGAAAAACCGATTCCATTGGGCGAGCGCAGAGGTTGTGGCCCGAATGTAATCGAAAAACCGATTCCATTGGGCGAGCACAGAGGTTGTGGCCCGAATGTAATCGAAAAACCGATTACATTGGCTGACCGCCACCCGGCTCCGAAACCGTAAAAAGGCACGTGCTGCAATTAACTAGCAGCACGTGCCTTTCTATATGCATTGGTGGGCCTCCGCTACATCTCCTTCTCCGCGCCCGTCACCTTCCGCCAGCTCCACAGCAAAGGCCGCAGCGGGAAATACAAGAAATGCAGCGGCTTCGGCAGCGGCAGGGTCTTGGCATCCGCTGCATAGGGATAGAGGAAGCTGGCGGAGCGGAGCATCCGGCTTCGGGTGGATAGAATGCTTGGAAGGTACCGGTTGAAATGCTGCTCCACCTCCGGCTCCAGCGGAGGGGTATTCAAATTCACGATGCGCGGGAGATAGAACAGAATGTCCTGTGCGAGCCTGCGGGCCTTGGGGTTGTCCATCATCGGGGACAGCGCCGGGTCAACCGGCGTCTCCAGCAGCTCTCTGGCCAGAATCAGCGTCTGTCCTCCTATGGCGTTGTGATCATAGTGTTGTAGTAAGCGGACTAGCTTAGCGGAATCGGGCGGCGGCTGTCCCATTAGCAGCATCTTGATGTCCTGCAGCCATCTCAGCCGGGACCAGGCATGTCTGGCACCGTGTACAGCCAGGAACATGAACAGATCCTCCGGCCCCAGATAGCGGACATTCTGGCCGAAGGTGCTGCTGGTCCGCGAATGACGCCAGAGCTCGTCGAACGCAGGCTCTTTGGCGGGCCCCGGTCCTAACCGCCAGTGCAGCTCCAGGTTGACGTTGCTGACAGGATGCACGAACGTTGAATGATGCTCCCGCCATTTCCAGTCGCCAAGCAGGCTCTCGAACTTGTCTTCCTTCTCATAGCCCAGCCGGATCAGCAAGGTTTCGGCATCCTCTAGCTGTTCCATCGGCACCAGGAAGTCGAGATCCCGGGAGGTGCGCTGCGACAGGTCTCCGTACAGCTCCTGCCCAAGCACCGGCCCTTTGAGGAACAGACAGCGGATATTCAGCTCGGCCAGCTGACCTGCGATATTGCTCATTTCGCCGCTAAGCTGGAGCATCTGTACCGTATTCCTGCGGTATTGCCACTTCAGCTGCTCCAGAACGTCAGAAGGGATCACCTGCTCCTCCATCTTGCTCAGCCTGGAATATAGGTAGGGATACACCCTGTGCTGACGGTTCAGCTCCACGAATAAGTCCCAGTTCACCTCTGTGAACAACTGCGGATGCTTCCGCGCCGTCTCATCTGGACTTCCGGAATTCAGTAGTGCAAGAATAAGGTGTACTTCCTTGGTTAAGCTTGCCTGATCAAGAATCTTCCGGTCAGTCATAGGGACGCTCCTTATCTGAGTTGTGAACAGATCCGCACCGGATTTGTTCTATTAAAAGAACGATATTAGTGAGCGTACCATCGATAACCGAAATTTGTCAATTTTTCGCCAGGTGTGTCACGGAACTTATCATTCCTGCCAGTAGAGAATCATCTTGACTCCACGGGGACGGCTGCCCTTATAATGCAGATTAAGAGAGAAAAGAATCGACGGGAGAGTTGCTGAGGAATGGTACTGCTCGGACCAATCGTGAATGGAATAGCAATAATTGCCGGAACTCTGCTGGGCAAGCTGCTGGAGCGGATACCGGAGAGTATGAAGAACACCGTGATGCAAGCGATTGGACTGGCGCTTATGCTTCTTGGGGTGCAGATGGGCCTGAAAAGCGGGAATTTCCTCATTGTCATCCTAAGTCTGGTGATCGGCGCTGTAGCCGGGGAGTGGATCAACATTGAAGACAAATTCACCCGTGCGGGCGATTGGCTGGAGCGCAGAGTAGGTGCCGGCGGACAGGGGAGTATCTCGCTGGGTTTTGTCACGGCAAGTCTGGTGTTCGTTGTAGGGGCCATGGCTATTCTAGGCGCACTGGACAGCGGCATCAAAGGCAATCATGAGATTCTCTACGCTAAATCCATTATGGACGGATTCATTGCCATGATTCTGACTTCTACGCTGGGCATCGGAGTGATGTTCTCGGCCATTCCTGTTGTTCTGTATCAAGGGGCCATCGCTTTACTGGCTACGCAGATTACCCGGTTTGTGCCTGATGTGCTGCTGAGCGACTGTATTGCAGAGATGACCGCTACAGGCGGGGTGATGATTATCGGCATCGGGCTGAACCTGCTCGGGATCACCAAGATCAAGGTAGCTAACCTGCTGCCCGGTATCCTGGTGGCTGTACTGCTGGTTGTGCTGGTACATAACTTTTAAGTGAATTGAGGGAGGATCTTTTCTGCTTGAGCTTCAAGAACCTGCTTGCGTCTCTCGTTGATCGAACTAACCCACTGCTGAGTTTGATCTACTTTCCAAGCGGCGCATTCCTCCTGTTCTCCGTCTGTGTATGTAATTCTTAACAGTGGCTGACCGGCCTTCCCGGTTTTGCCGAGATGTGCAGTGGCTGTATCAACACTTAGGATAGATTTCAGCGGGAGGATCAGGCTTCTGGTGGGCAGATACATTTCCCATATCAGATCGTCCTTCAACAGAACAAGCCAGCCATTACCCCGGATTTGTCCCTGACCCAGTGTAGAGCGGCCATAGAAGTTGGCAAGACGGTCCGAGACAATAATCGTCTGGTCCTGCAACTGGCGGCGGATTCGCAAGATCCTGACACTTACTATAATTGCAGCAAGCAACAGTACTGTGAATACAATGATCATTGTAATGTCAATCAGCCCCTTACCTGATTTGAGATTATTCGTTGTGCAGCTTCTATGAGGAAATTATCATATGCTGTGGCCGACGGAAATGAGGTTGCGCACAGTATAGTCAGATGCGCTCGCACGGCTACAGCTAATGCTCCGGATGTTCCTCTTTTATCCCTCTATTCTTTGATTACAATAGCAATAACACCCCGCGCCTTTCCGCTTGCGCTAAGCGCATGGGCAGTGCGCAGCCCTTCTTCACTAAGTGGAAAAGCACCGCAGATCAGCGGCTCCAGCTTCCGCCCTGCCGTCAGCCGGGCCAGATCGCTCAGCTGGTAGGGATCGGCAGCCGGAGTCAGATAAGCTGCTGTAACTCCTTGCTGTGCTGCCAAGGCCGGATCAGGCTGTTCAGCAGTGGAGATCAGCCTTCCGCCCGGAGCCAGTACTGCGAAGCTTCTGTTTAGCACACTGCCTCCTGCGGTATCAATCACCACATCGATGCTCTGCCCCAGAATCGCGGCAAAATCCTGCCCGCCTCTTTGAATCGCCTGATCGGCCCCGAGGCCCCAGGCAACATCCAGCTCATCACCGCCGCTGACGGTAGTAATCACCGTAGCGCCCCGGAGCTTGGCCAGCTGTACCGCGAAGCTGCCGATTCCGCCAGTACCGTCCTGAACCAGCACGCGGTCCCGGCTGGAGACCTTGGCGGCAGCCAGCGCCTGCCAGGCGGCAAGCCCGGCAGCGGGTAACACCCCGGCTGCTGCGAAGGATAACCCCGGGGGCTTAAGTGCAAGCTGATCCTCCTTGGCACACGTGTATTCTGCGTAACCTCCGCTCTCGGCAGCAGGCTTCAGACCGAATACCTCGTCGCCAGGCTTGAAGCGGCTCACCGCTGCGCCGGTGTCCGCAATGATTCCGGCTACAACAACGCCTGGAATGAACGGACAGACAGCAGGGTGTTTCCCGCCGGCAATCCGTGTTTCATCCAGTATTCTGCAATCTGCCGGATGAACCGAGGTCGCATACATCTTAATCAGCACCTCATGTTCACCCGGAACAGGCAGAGGAATATCTATTTCTTTTAAGCTCCCGGACGAGTCGGACACTTCTAAGGCAATGGCTTTCATCTATAATGAGCCTCCTTTTTCGGCTGGCGGATGATTTGGTACATACTATACTCATACGGCTACGGTTAGTCAAAATCCGTCCTCCAAGGCTTTTTCCATGAATGTTTGGACAAAAGATTGAAATCAAGCAGCGCAGTACGGTAGAATTGCACTAGGTAAGATGATTACGTTCGATATATCAGATTTAACCAAGAAGGGGATTGTAACGCTTGAATAATGAAGAAGTAATCCAAGAGCTGCCAGAGAACTATGACGAACTGAAGAGAGCCGCCGGACGTTCCGCAGACTGGAGAGCGCGTCTTGAAGCGGTAGAAGAGCTGGGCCGCTACAACCACAAACAAATTATCGATATCCTTAATCGCCTGATGATCAGCGATCCTGTATATACCGTGCAAGAAGCCGCATATAACAAGCTGGTGGCTTTTGGCGAAGAGGTCAAGGTTCCATCGAAGAACAAAGCTGAACTGTTCAAAGGGGTATCCAAGATTATTCTGCGCATTAAGAAGAGCCTGCCCAAGGATCATTCTTACGAAGAGTTCAAAGAGAAGCTGAAGAAGATGCGGGTTGATGTCTACGATGCCTATGAAGGCGAGAAGGGCGCGGATTTCGATCAGTGGCTGGAGAAGATGTGGGCTTCGGCTGCCAAGTAACCAGTCTCAAATAACATAGCAAATTAGCATGGCAGCACCAAGCGGAGAGATAGGGGCGTTCCTTATCGCTCCGCTATATTTTTGTGAGAAAGGATGATTACATGCTTACCGGTACATTTCAGGAATTCCTTAAGCTGTCCACGCAGCTGCGTCCCGGGTACGCCGCCAGTCTGGGGAAGGCTCCGGCAGGGGGCAGTGAGGCGATATTAGAGTTTACACCCGAAGTTCCTGCGCTTCTGCGGGCAGTATATGATACGGTTCTTGGAACGGGCGGCGCCGAGGAAGATCCCAGTCTGCTGGAGTTCATTCCGGGCTACCGGCTGATTCATATCGGGGAATACGGCCATGAAGTGAAGATACTGTCAGGGATTCTGCAGGAGAAGGGATATACCGGCGGTGGAACCGTGTTGCCGCTGCTGACCAACTATGGAAGTGATTATATCTGCTATTACCGCTCTGAAGAAGGGGTGGAGCGGATCTGCGATCTGCTGCACGACTACGGCGATTTGGTGGTAATGTACGATTCGCCGGAGAAGTTTCTGGAGACGCTGTGCGAATTCTATAAGCAGGAGGTCTACTTTCTGGATGAGGAAGGCTACCTGGACTGCGATCTGGTAAAAGAAGGCGAAGTAGGCACAGCGCTCAACCCGGAGGCGGAATATTGGTCCGAGTAAGGTACGCACTGCACGCTTAGGCGTCCAAAAACACAAAAATCCCCGTCCTGCATCACTGTAGGAACGGGGATTTTAAGGTTCTAAGCTGGTGGGGAGAGCTACCTGCTTGCAGTACTCCCTTGACTGAAGAGCTTCTGCTACTGGTTAGCCTTCTTCTCCTGCTCACGCAGCTCGATTCTGCGGATCTTCCCGGAAGTGGTCTTCGGCAGATCCGTAATGTATTCGATTTTGCGCGGATACTTGTAGGGAGCGGTCTGCTCCTTGACATGGGCTTGCAGCTCTTTGGTCAGCTCCGGTGTTCCGGCATGGCCGTCCTTGAGTACGATAAAAGCCTTAACGACCGACCCGCGGATTTCATCCGGGCTTGCGACCACGGCACATTCCTTAACGAGGGTATGCTTCATTAGCGCCTCTTCGACCTCGAACGGCCCGATCGTGTAGCCCGAGCTGATGATGATGTCATCGCCGCGCCCCTCGAACCAGAAATAGCCGTCCTCATCCTTGCGCGCCCGGTCGCCGGTGACGAAATACTCTCCATGTGAGCAGTTCGCTTTGCGCTCGGGATCTTTATAGTAGTTCTGGAACAGAGCAGGCATGCTCAGATGTACGGCGATATCACCGACCACTCCGGCCGGCAACGGATGTCCGTCCTCGTCGATCACCTCGACAATGCCCGGAGCAATCGATTTGCCCATGGAGCCGACCCGGATCGGTTCATCCTTCAGCGCTGCGATGATGAGTGTGCTCTCTGTTTGTCCATAGCCGTCACGGATTGTAATATTGAAGTGTTGCTGGAATGTATGAATGACTTCCTGATTCAGCGGTTCACCGGCGGATACGGCGCAGCGCAGATTGGACAGATCGTATTCTGCCAGGCCCTCAGTCTTCGCCATCAGGCGGTATTCAGTCGGAGTGCAGCATAATACCTGAATCTTCTCGTCTTGCAGCAGCTGCAGGTAGCGCTCCGGATGGAAGGCTCCGTTATAGACGAAGCCAGTGGCCCCGTTGCCGAGTACCGTCAGGAATGGACTCCAGATCCACTTCTGCCAGCCCGGTGCGGCTGTAGCCCAGACCGTATCTGATTCACGGATATCGAACCAGAGGGAGGAAGTGATCCGCAGATGGGCATATCCCCAGCCATGCGTGTGAACTACTGCTTTGGGATTGCCGGTGGTTCCGGAGGTATAGGCCAGAATGGCGATATCATCGCGGCGGCTGGCAACCGTAGGGTAAGAATCAGCTTGTCCTTCCATTAGACCTTCCAGGTCAATCCAGCCTTCTTCAGCCTCAGCCTCACCGCTGGAGACGGACAAGCGATAGTCCAGTGCGGGCAGATCGTCGGAGATTTTGTTCACTTCTCCGGTAACCTCAGACCAGACAATAACAGCCCGCGCTTCGGAATGGCGTAGCCGGTACGAGAGATCCTTCGCCCGCAGCATTTCAGACGAAGGAATAACAGCCAGTCCCAGCTTCAGGCAGGCCAGATATATCGCATAGGCGATGATGCGGCGGGGGACCATGACCAGGACCCGGTCGCCTTGCGTAAGTCCGAGACCGGCCAGTCCGCCGGCGAGACGGTTAGCCTGAGCCATGAGCGCACCATAGGTGATTTGCTCCAGGCTGCCATTTTCATGTAACCATTTAATTGCAAGCTTATCTTCAGGATGCTGCTCCATTTCCGAAGTGAGATTGTAGAATTCAGGTGCGATCCAACGTTGATTATCCAAATGAACCTCTCCTATATAAGTGTGATGATGTATCTGTTGACTACAGTATAGCACGTTCTCCTAGTACCAGATGCTAATCGGCTCATAGGGAAGCGGAGAATGTTCTGTGACAGTCTTTATTTTGAAGCATCTTGATGCATACAGAATCCCTGAAGGTATTTTTAACCGGATAAGGGAACCATACATTAGAGCCCTTCACGCAGCGAAGCGGCAGAAAGCAGGCCATTGCAATGGACGAGAATACAGTAATCGATGAGACATTTATTAATGAAGGAAGTATTAGTGAAGCAGAATTCAATGAAATATTCGCTATCATGGAAGCCTCTTTTCCGGTAAGTGAGCTTAGAACCCGCAGCGGGCAGCAGGCTTTGCTGGATCAGCCGAATTATCATCTGTATACCAGCAAGGATACGGAGGGGCAGATACTGGCTTTTCTGGCGGCATGGGAATTACCCGAACTGCGGTTCATCGAGCATATTGCCGTGAATCCCCAGCGCCGGAGCGGAGGGATCGGCCGCAAGCTGATGAGCAGCTACCTTATGCGTTCGGACAAGCCGGTGCTGCTTGAGGTAGAGCCGCCGGACGGGGAGCTGGAGCAGAGAAGAATCGGATTCTATGAGCGGCTGGGCTTTTACCTGAATCCCTATGACTATATGCAGCCGCCGCTGCGTACGGGGCAAGCCGATCTTCCGCTGCGCATTATGACCTACCCGGAGCCGGTGACGATGAAGGAGTTCCTCCATTTCAGAGATGTTTTGTACACAGAGGTGTATGGGGTGAGCATTTGAATTACTTCTTTACAATCCGGATACAAGTTAGAAACAAGTTAATGGTTTAATAAGTCTATAGCAAGGAACACGCACAACAACATCACAACTAAGGGAGACGATATTCAATGAAAAGCAAAAAAATGATCATAGCAACGATGGTATTCGGAATGGCCGTTACAGGTTCAGCAGGGGTCTACGCAGGAACGAACATGCAGAAGATCAGCGCTTATCTTAATCACGGAATCGGGTTCAAAGTGAACGGAGCGGCCTATACCCCAGTCGATAACAACGGCAAAACGATGGCGCCAATCACTTATAAGGATACAACGTATCTTCCGGTCCGGGCGATGGCAGATGCACTGAAGGTGCCGGTGACATTCAATGCCTCCACGAATGAAGTTATCCTTGGGACTGGAACAGGGGCCATAGCGCCTGATAATGGTTCATCTGTGAAGCTGACGGCGGTACAGTACAGTGCAGCGCAGAAGGAGCAGATCGCTAAGGCGTTTGCGAACTTCCAAGGTTTTGAGACAGCCTATGCCCCGACACAGATGGTCAGCGGAGATGCCTTCCAGAAGGTTGCGGGCGGCGATGACGGCGTAAGCTTCCTGTTTAATAAAATGCGTGTAAATGTCTCGCCGCGTGACTATTCCGATGGTTACGACAGCACTACAGTGAAGCTCTCCAATGGAACAGAAGCGAAATGGTACACTCCTTCGGATACGCCAATGCTGACCTTCAAGCTCGCAGACCGTTTTGTAACCATCAGCTCCGCTGACAAAGCTCTTAGCAAAGCACAAATCGAGAAAGTGGCTGTAGGCGTAACGAAACTAAGCAAATAATTAATACTGCTTCTATAGAATAGAATGCAAAAGGGATGTCCGCAGAGCCGTAACTGGCCGCTCAGACATCCCTGCTTTGTTTTGAAATGCTTGTCACTGTTATTTGTTAGAGCTATGCTGTTTATTGGCCAGTCTTGCTCCAGGAGTTCCTTTACCGCGTTTTCTGTTCTTTAGCGCTTTACGCTGATTCTCCTGGAATTTCTCCACGAATTCATGAGTGTCCATAACAAATCCCCCTAGAAGGTTAGATGACGTAGGCTTGAGGCTTCCAAGCATACGTTTAGATATTCGGTTATTCTCTCCATTTGCGGTGAATATCATTCTAAACTTATGGTTGAAAAAATGCTTGCAATGAATATCTATCCGTGATATATTCTATTTCTGGCCGCGAAACATCAACGCCTGGCTCGAACAAGAAGTTAAAAAGAGCTTGCATTGATCGGCTGGATGTGATATATTATAAGAGTTGCTGGTGACGAAAAAAACGACACTAACAACGAGCTTGATCTTTGAAAACTGAACAACGAGTGAGTATCGGAGATCGCTTCGGCGAGATCCAAAAATGAGAATGTAAATTCTCGTCAGATGTTTCAAAATGAGCAATCGCTCTTTCTAAATACCAATTTGGAGAGTTTGATCCTGGCTCAGGACGAACGCTGGCGGCATGCCTAATACATGCAAGTCGAGCGGAGTTTGAAAGGAAGCTTGCTTCCTTTCAAACTTAGCGGCGGACGGGTGAGTAACACGTAGGCAACCTGCCCTCAAGCCTGGGATAACTACCGGAAACGGTAGCTAATACCGGATGATTTCTTTTTTCTCCTGAGAGAAGAATGAAAGGCGGAGCAATCTGCTGCTTGGGGATGGGCCTGCGGCGCATTAGCTAGTTGGTGGGGTAACGGCCCACCAAGGCGACGATGCGTAGCCGACCTGAGAGGGTGAACGGCCACACTGGGACTGAGACACGGCCCAGACTCCTACGGGAGGCAGCAGTAGGGAATCTTCCGCAATGGGCGCAAGCCTGACGGAGCAATGCCGCGTGAGTGATGAAGGTTTTCGGATCGTAAAGCTCTGTTGCCAGGGAAGAACGTCCGGTAGAGTAACTGCTGCCGGAGTGACGGTACCTGAGAAGAAAGCCCCGGCTAACTACGTGCCAGCAGCCGCGGTAATACGTAGGGGGCAAGCGTTGTCCGGAATTATTGGGCGTAAAGCGCGCGCAGGCGGTTATTTAAGTCTGGTGTTTAAACCTTGGGCTCAACCTGAGGTCGCACTGGAAACTGGGTGACTTGAGTACAGAAGAGGAAAGTGGAATTCCACGTGTAGCGGTGAAATGCGTAGATATGTGGAGGAACACCAGTGGCGAAGGCGACTTTCTGGGCTGTAACTGACGCTGAGGCGCGAAAGCGTGGGGAGCAAACAGGATTAGATACCCTGGTAGTCCACGCCGTAAACGATGAGTGCTAGGTGTTAGGGGTTTCGATACCCTTGGTGCCGAAGTTAACACAGTAAGCACTCCGCCTGGGGAGTACGGTCGCAAGACTGAAACTCAAAGGAATTGACGGGGACCCGCACAAGCAGTGGAGTATGTGGTTTAATTCGAAGCAACGCGAAGAACCTTACCAGGTCTTGACATCCAACTAACGAAGCAGAGATGCATCAGGTGCCCTTCGGGGAAAGTTGAGACAGGTGGTGCATGGTTGTCGTCAGCTCGTGTCGTGAGATGTTGGGTTAAGTCCCGCAACGAGCGCAACCCTTGACTTTAGTTGCCAGCAGGTTGAGCTGGGCACTCTAGAGTGACTGCCGGTGACAAACCGGAGGAAGGTGGGGATGACGTCAAATCATCATGCCCCTTATGACCTGGGCTACACACGTACTACAATGGCCGGTACAACGGGAAGCGAAGCCGCGAGGTGGAGCCAATCCCAGCAAAGCCGGTCTCAGTTCGGATTGCAGGCTGCAACTCGCCTGCATGAAGTCGGAATTGCTAGTAATCGCGGATCAGCATGCCGCGGTGAATACGTTCCCGGGTCTTGTACACACCGCCCGTCACACCACGAGAGTTTACAACACCCGAAGTCGGTGGGGTAACCCGCAAGGGAGCCAGCCGCCGAAGGTGGGGTAGATGATTGGGGTGAAGTCGTAACAAGGTAGCCGTATCGGAAGGTGCGGCTGGATCACCTCCTTTCTATGGAGAATCGTCTTCTGCAATGAAGACATTCAAATCTTAAATCTAGCCGGTCGGCTAGTTACTCACTCGTTGGTCAGTTTTGAGAGTTTAAGCTCTCATCTTTAAACTTGATCCTTGAAAACTGGATACCGAAACGAATTTGCGTTTTAGAACATCTTTTAGCTGAAACTTGTGTAAGCAAGTGGAAATAGTTATTAGTTGCTACCGTGATTTTCCTAACGGAAAACACATTGGTTAAGCTACTAAGAGCACACGGAGGATGCCTAGGCGCCAGGAGCCGACGAAGGACGTGGCGAACAACGAAACTGCCTCGGGGAGCTGTAAGCAAGCTTTGATCCGGGGGTGTCCGAATGGGGAAACCCAGCTGTGGTAATTCGCAGTTACTCATTTCTGAATACATAGGAAATGCAGAGGCAGACCAGGGGAACTGAAACATCTAAGTACCCTGAGGAAGAGAAAACAATAGTGATTCCGTCAGTAGCGGCGAGCGAACGCGGAACAGCCTAAACCAAGGGGCTTGCCTCTTGGGGTTGTGGGACGTCTCACATGGAGTTACAAAGGAATAGAGTAGGCGAAGAGGTCTGGAAAGGCCCGCGATAGAGGTAAAAGCCCTGTAGCCTAAACTGTGTTCCCTCCGAGACGGATCCCGAGTAGTGCGGGGCACGTGAAACCCCGTATGAATCCAGCAGGACCATCTGCTAAGGCTAAATACTACCTGGCGACCGATAGTGAAACAGTACCGTGAGGGAAAGGTGAAAAGCACCCCGGAAGGGGAGTGAAATAGAACCTGAAACCGTGTGCTTACAAAAAGTCAGAGCCCTCTTTATGGGTGATGGCGTGCCTTTTGTAGAATGAACCGGCGAGTTACGTTTAACATGCAAGGTTAAGGTGAGAAGCCGGAGCCGCAGCGAAAGCGAGTCTGAATAGGGCGACTGAGTATGTGGACGTAGACCCGAAACCGTGTGATCTACCCCTGTCCAGGGTGAAGGTGCGGTAACACGCACTGGAGGCCCGAACCCACGCATGTTGAAAAATGCGGGGATGAGGTGGGGGTAGCGGAGAAATTCCAATCGAACTCGGAGATAGCTGGTTCTCCCCGAAATAGCTTTAGGGCTAGCCTCGGTGAATGGAGTGGTGGAGGTAGAGCACTGATTGGGTGCGGGGCCCGCAAGGGTTACCAAGCTCAGTCAAACTCCGAATGCCATTTACTTCTTGCCGGGAGTCAGACAGTGAGTGCTAAGATCCATTGTCAAAAGGGAAACAGCCCAGACCATCAGCTAAGGTCCCCAAGTGTGTGTTAAGTGGGAAAGGATGTGGAGTTGCACAGACAACCAGGATGTTGGCTTAGAAGCAGCCACCATTGAAAGAGTGCGTAATAGCTCACTGGTCGAGTGACTCTGCGCCGAAAATGTAACGGGGCTAAACACACCACCGAAGCTATGGCTAGATGCTTTGCATCTGGGGTAGGGGAGCGTTGTATGTAGGTTGAAGGTGTACCGTAAGGAGCGCTGGACAGCATACAAGTGAGAATGCCGGTATGAGTAACGAAAAGATCAGTGAGAATCTGATCCGCCGAAAGCCCAAGGTTTCCTGAGGAAGGCTCGTCCGCTCAGGGTAAGTCGGGACCTAAGGCGAGGCCGACAGGCGTAGTCGAAGGACAACAGTTTGAAATTACTGTACCACCGTAATCCGCTATGAGCGATGGGGTGACGCAGGAGGGTAGTGACGCGGACTGATGGATGTCCGTCTAAGCAGTGAGGCTGGTGTGCAGGCAAATCCGCACATCATTAAGGCTGGGCTGTGATGGGGAGCGAAAATTATAGTAGCGAAGGTCATGATCTCACACTGCCAAGAAAAGCCTCTAGTCAGGAGAAGGTGCCCGTACCGCAAACCGACACAGGTAGGCGAGAAGAGAATTCTAAGGCGCGCGGAAGAACTCTCGTTAAGGAACTCGGCAAAATGACCCCGTAACTTCGGGAGAAGGGGTGCCTCGGTAGGGTGAATAGCCCGAGGGGGCCGCAGTGAAAAGGCCCAAGCGACTGTTTAGCAAAAACACAGGTCTGTGCGAAGCCGCAAGGCGAAGTATACGGGCTGACGCCTGCCCGGTGCTGGAAGGTTAAGGGGAGCGGTTAGGAGCAATCCGAAGCTGTGAACCGAAGCCCCAGTAAACGGCGGCCGTAACTATAACGGTCCTAAGGTAGCGAAATTCCTTGTCAGGTAAATTCTGACCCGCACGAATGGCGTAACGACTTGGGCGCTGTCTCAACGAGAGATCCGGTGAAATTTTAATACCTGTGAAGATGCAGGTTACCCGCGACAAGACGGAAAGACCCCATGGAGCTTTACTGCAGCTTGATATTGAATTTGGGTACGATCTGTACAGGATAGGTGGGAGCCGGTGAGGCAGGAGCGCAAGCTTCTGCGGAGGCGCCGTTGGGATACCACCCTGATCGTATCTAGGTTCTAACCTAGTGCCCTCATCGGGTACGGGGACCGTGTCAGGCGGGCAGTTTGACTGGGGCGGTCGCCTCCTAAAGAGTAACGGAGGCGTTCAAAGGTTCCCTCAGAATGGTTGGAAATCATTCGCAGAGTGCAAAGGCATAAGGGAGCTTGACTGCGAGACCTACAAGTCGAGCAGGGACGAAAGTCGGACTTAGTGATCCGGTGGTACCGCATGGAAGGGCCATCGCTCAACGGATAAAAGCTACCCTGGGGATAACAGGCTTATCTCCCCCAAGAGTCCACATCGACGGGGAGGTTTGGCACCTCGATGTCGGCTCATCGCATCCTGGGGCTGAAGTAGGTCCCAAGGGTTGGGCTGTTCGCCCATTAAAGCGGTACGCGAGCTGGGTTCAGAACGTCGTGAGACAGTTCGGTCCCTATCTGTCGTGGGCGCAGGAAATTTGAGAGGAGCTGTCCTTAGTACGAGAGGACCGGGATGGACGTACCGCTGGTGCATCAGTTGTTCCGCCAGGAGCATGGCTGAGTAGCTACGTACGGACGGGATAAGCGCTGAAAGCATCTAAGCGTGAAGCCCCCCTCAAGATGAGATTTCCCAGTATGTAAGACCCCTTGAAGACGACGAGGTAGATAGGTTGGAGGTGGAAGTGCAGCAATGCATGGAGCTGACCAATACTAATCGGTCGAGGGCTTATCCAAAAGTTACCCCAAAAAGTGAAGATGAAGCTGACGAAGCGGATTCCGAGTACTTTCCGGGGGCCCCGTAAGAAGGGCAAACGCAGATTCGTTTCGGATTCAGTTTTCAGGAATCAAATTCCTGAAGCATTTACGCTGTAAATGCCCGTTTGGTGGCGATAGCGGAGGGGTTCCACACGTACCCATCCCGAACACGACCGTTAAGCCCTCCAGCGCCGATGGTACTTGGACCGAAGGGTCCTGGGAGAGTAGGACGCCGCCAAGCGGACCATCCACACACATTGTGGTATTTTTTTTGCCCTGATTGGTTACATATTCCCTGATAGCTCAGTTGGTAGAGCACTCGACTGTTAATCGAGTTGTCACAGGTTCGAGTCCTGTTCGGGGAGCCATATGGAGAGGTGTCCGAGTTTGGCCGAAGGAGCACGATTGGAAATCGTGTAGGCGCCACAAGCGTCTCGAGGGTTCGAATCCCTCTCTCTCCGTAGCGTTACTTTTCATTGAATACTTTTTACACAGCATGGCTCGTTGGTCAAGGGGTTAAGACACCTCCCTTTCACGGAGGTAACATGGGTTCGAATCCCATACGAGTCACCATTTTTTTGGAACTGATACATGGAGGCTTAGCTCAGCTGGGAGAGCATCTGCCTTACAAGCAGAGGGTCGGGGGTTCGAACCCCTCAGCCTCCACCATCTATCTTAACCGAATAGATTTTGTTCAATGACGCGGGGTGGAGCAGCCCGGTAGCTCGTCGGGCTCATAACCCGAAGGCCGCAGGTTCAAATCCTGCCCCCGCAACCAATTTGGAACCGTGGTGTAGTTGGCCTAACATGCCTGCCTGTCACGCAGGAGATCGCGGGTTCGAATCCCGTCGGTTCCGCCATTTTAATTGGTATTAAGACATGAGGGATTGAGCATCCTATATCTCGAAGTATAGAGTATCCATCCGATTCCGTAGTATTTTGCTAATTATAATATTGGGGATTAGCCAAGCGGTAAGGCAACGGACTTTGACTCCGTCATTCATAGGTTCGATTCCTATATCCCCAGCCATCTTTTTTGGATTGTTTCTCTTATGAGAGCCATTAGCTCAGTTGGTAGAGCACCTGACTTTTAATCAGGGTGTCGAAGGTTCGAGTCCTTCATGGCTCACCATTTTCTTGTAACGTGTGCGCGTGTGGCGGAATGGCAGACGCACCAGACTTAGGATCTGGCGTTTCACGACGTGGGGGTTCAAGTCCCTTCACGCGCACCATGTTTTTGCGGACGTGGCTCAGCGGTAGAGCATCGCCTTGCCAAGGCGAGGGTCGCGGGTTCGATTCCCGTCGTCCGCTCCATATAGATTTTGCGCCCTTAGCTCAGCTGGATAGAGCGTTTGACTACGAATCAAAAGGCCGGGAGTTCGAATCTCTCAGGGCGCGCCATATATTGCTTCATTGAATTATCTAAGTGTCCGTCAGATTCGAACGAGTTCGTTGGAGCATAAGCTTCGATAGCACAACTTCGCAATCGGATGCGTAGCATCCGTATCTCTCAGGGTGCGCCATTTTTATTAACGGGATGTAGCTCAGCTTGGTAGAGCACCTGGTTTGGGACCAGGGGGTCGCATGTTCAAATCGTGTCATCCCGATATTTCATTTCACCTATGCGGGTGTAGTTCAATGGTAGAACTTCAGCCTTCCAAGCTGATAGCGTGGGTTCGATTCCCATCACCCGCTTATATCTGTATCACGTGAGTCCGTCATCCCTATGGGGAAGGCGGACTTTTTTTGCTATTTGGAAATGTATGCGAAAAACAGAACACATTGGGCTGATATAAGTGCGCGTGTCCCATTGTATGCGAAAGTCCGAATACAATCGCTCCTTTGCGATGAAAGGATGGGGCCCCATGCTCCACAGCTCGTAACATTGTTTAGAATTCCTGCAAGAAATGCAGCAATACTGCCCAATAGAAGCGACCGATGCTGAAATCCTGCAAGAAATGCAACAAAGCCAGCGCTAAGTTGCTCTAATCACCGGAATTCCTGCAATTGATGCAACAATATAGCGTAGCCCGTAACATTTTTAGAGAAATCCTGCAAGATATGCAACAATGCGGCTCAATTCAAGCGGTCGGTGAGAGAAAATGCTTAGAATTGGTAAGAGATAGGAGGTGGAAGCATCGCCATTATCGCCATTAAAGTAAGAAACAAATCAGAACGTGTGCGGAAAACCGAATACATTTGCTGCGGAGGAACTAAACGGGGCGGATGTATGCGAAAAACCGAACACAATGTGATTCAGGGAAGGCGAAGGGGGCAAGTGTGTGCGGAAAACCGAATACATTTGCTGCGGAGGAGCTAAACGGGGCGGATGTATGCGAAAAACCGAATACATTTGGACTGGGAGCGCCATGAAGGCCGAATGTAATCGAAAAACCGAACACATAGAAACCAGAATATCTGTGAGCCAGAGCGCTAAGGGCTGTAGTTGTCAAACGGCCGCCAGAAGGCAGAGAGATGGAGAAAAGTGAGCTTCGTATACGAGTGTATAGAGGCACCAGTAGTATCATTCAGCCGCTAGGGTGATTTGTTGTAAGGGCTGGAATGTTGCAATAGTATGGGAGGGCGTTATGTTTCTATAGAACTGATATAGTATAACTATTGGACTATTGGATCATAGGCAACACTTACTTGGAAGCTGAGGAGCATTTGTTATGACAGACAAAGTAATACGGATTTTCAGAATTATTAACGCCATTCAGTCGAACCCGGGGATTACCGCAGCAGACTTGGCCTTTAGGTGCGAGGTGAATATTAGAACGATCTACAGGGATCTTGAGGTGATCAGCCACTTTGCACCGGTTACGAATGAGGGAAGAGGCACGGGCTATCGGTTCATGGGCAAATTCTTTTTATATCCGCTGGATTTCTCGGAGCAGGAGTCGCTGGCGTTCTCTTTGCTGCCTTCTGTGCTGAATCCGGATAGAATCCCGCCGGGTTTTCATTCTGCTTATGACAAGGTGATGGGGACTCATCTGAAGGAGAAATCGCGGCAGAATGGTCTGCTGGAGAATATCGCGGATATTATTCAAATGGGTACCCCTGCCTACCGCAAGGAGAGCCGGAACTTCCTGCAGCCGCTTATTGGAGCCATTCTGGAGCAGCGCAGCATCCGGACGGTATACCACTCGCAGTCACGCAACGCCACTACAGCGCGGAAGATTGATCCTTATTATCTGATCCCGCGGGATCAGCGCTTTTATCTGATTGGCTATTGCCATCTGAAGGGCGCAATTCGTACGTTCCGGATCAGCCGGTTTGAGCAGGTCGAGATGACGGCTTCCACTTTTGATAAGGGAAATTTCAATATTAAAAAATATCTGAAAAATACCTGGTCGATCAACCGGGGGACCCGGAATGTCACGTTCAAGGTACGGTTCGATCCGGAGGTGGCGCGTTACATTAAGGAAGAGGAGCTGTTCGTACAGCCGCGGATGAGCGAAGAATGCGATGGAACGCTGCTGTTCGAAGTCACGGTTAATAATGAGAAGGAGTTCATCAAGTGGATTCTGCAGTATGGCCCGAATGCTGAGATTTTGGAGCCGGAGTCGGCCAGGGAGCGCTTGAAGGAGCAGCTGGAGCAGTGGCTGGATGTGTATCAGCAGTAGCCGCAGACTACAATATTACATAATATGGAATAAAAATGTCGAAAAGGTTAGATTGAATAGCTCAACTGGAGAATAAAGGCTTTTTTAGAGATATATATGTCGGGAATGAATTGACCGGAGCGGTGAAGCAGGTTATTATTGGAATATAATGGAATGATAGGAGGCAAGATAGAAATTGCTGGAACTGGATGGGATGAATGAAGACTCTTTGACAGACATGCTTAAAGTCTCGTTCTCATGGGAGAACTGGACGGCAATTCTCGAGATTTCAGACAAGCTCTTTGAACTTGCAGTTCTAACCTACGGCTCCCATCGACAGGGTGCAAAGAAGTATTATTTGAAAAAAAATATAGCGTATTATCTCGGTTACAGTGCGTGCATGAAGGGGATTGCCTATCAAAAGCTCGGTAACCTCGCTGAATCAAGAAAGTGTATAGGCTTGTATTCGGATTTGAGTTGGATCACGGATGTGGATCAGGAAGCTGCCGTAGAAGTGGAATACTACAGGAACATTGCGATTGCCAACACCTTCGTCATTGATCTGCTGGAAGGAAAGGTTGAAGTTCTCCCTGATTATGTTGAATTCATTCGTACAGGGGACCAGGAGGAACTGCTTGCCTGCTTGATTACTGTGCTGGAATCGGCCATTAAGTACAACTTTTCTATCGACTGGGTACTGGATGAATTCAATGAGCCATTGAAGGAACTAAGCTGCAGAGAGAAGCAGGAAGATATCAGATACTACATAGACTACATGCATCTTAGTGCAATTTATTTGTATAAAAGGGAGAAAATTCATGATGCAATTAATCTGACTCTCTATATTTTGGTAATAAGTAGTAAACTTTATGACGGGACAGGCTTTAGGAAGATTGTGTCGTTTTATGAACATATCCGAAGCCATGCGACCGCAGAACAACAAGAATCTTATCAAAATGTAATGAAAAATATCTTAGAGAGGGAGTTTTTAAAAGATGAAAAAGGCGATCTCGTTATTAACAGCCGTATTGCTGATTAGTGCAAGCGTAGTGGTAACAACGGCAAGCGCAGGCGGCCACTTATCCGCATCCTCTGGCAATATCTCTATTAACAATCACGGAGCAGGCCACTAGTCTAAAATCTCTCTGTCTCATGAATCTGGAAATATAAGCTGCATATCATGCAAAAAAGGGGTAAGCGACGATGCTTATCCCTTCTTTGCTGTGGATAGAGGTTACTCTGTTACAGCCAAACCCAGTCCTTCTGCAATTCGCCGGCCAAACTCCGGATCGGCTCGGTAGAAGTGGCCAATCTGGCGGAGCTTGATCTCCTCGGACTCCACTGGAGTCATCGCGCCGACAATATTGCTCACGAGCCGGGCACGCTCCTCTTCACTGAGCAGACGGTACAGGTCACCCGGCTGAGTGTAGTGATCGTCATGGTCATAAGACACGCTGTCCGCCTGGCCGGAGACTTCAAAAGCAGCCGCTTTATGCGGCGCTGACTCGGTTGCCCCGCCGGAGCTGTTGGGCTCGTAGTAGACGGAGCCTCCCCCGTTATTCGTAGCATTCATCGCGCCGTCGCGCTGATTATTGTTGACCTCTGCGATAGGCCGGTTAATCGGCAGGTGGTTATGGTTCGCTCCTACCCGGTAGCGGTGGGCATCCCCGTATGCGAACAGGCGGCCCTGAAGCATTTTATCTGGAGAAGCTTCTATGCCTGGAACGAACGAGCCGGGGGAAAAGGTAGCCTGCTCCACTTCGGCGAAGTAATTCTCAGGATTGCGGTCCAGCACCATGCGGCCTACCTCAATCAGCGGATAATCCTTCTGCGACCATACCTTGGTTACATCAAATGGATCGAAGCGGTAGGTGTCGGCATCCTCCACAGGCATAATCTGGACATGCAGCCTCCAGGCCGGGAAGTCTCCAGTATCAATGGCGTTGAACAAATCCTCTGTATGATAATCCGGGTTCTCCCCGGCTAGCTGTGCAGCCAGCTTAACATCGAGGTTCTTGACGCCCTGCTCTGTCTTGAAGTGATATTTCACCCAGACGGCTGCACCTTCGGCATTCACCCACTTGAACGTATGGCTGCCGAAGCCATGCATATGGCGGAGAGTAGCCGGGATGCCGCGGTCGGACATCAGAATCGTCACCTGGTGCAGAGACTCGGGGGAGAGAGACCAGAAGTCCCAGACGGCATTAGGGTTCTTCAGATGGGTCTGCGGATGGCGCTTCTGGGTATGGATAAAGTCCGGGAACTTGATGGCATCACGGATGAAAAAGACAGGCGTGTTATTGCCGACCAGGTCGTAGTTGCCTTCCTCAGTGTAGAATTTCACAGCAAAGCCGCGCGGATCGCGCACCGTATCGGATGAACCCAGCTCCCCGGCTACGGTAGAGAAACGGATGAACATCGGGGTGCGTTTGCCGACGCCCGACAAGAAGGCAGCCTTCGTATATTGGGAGAGATCATTGGTGACTTCAAAATAACCATGGGCACCGGCGCCTTTGGCATGAACGACACGCTCAGGCACACGCTCACGGTTGAAGTGGGCCAGCTTCTCCAGCAGATGGACATCCTGCAGCAGCACGGGGCCACGGGCACCGGCGGTCATTGAATTCTGGTTGTCACCTACGGGGGCGCCCCAGCTTGTCGTTAGCTTGTTGTTATGGTTTGTGGTCATGAACACAATCACCTCGTATAGGATTTGATTTTAGAATAAGTATAAATATTATAATAGCAAGAATTTAAATAAAATCAATCCTTTTTTATAATTATTATAATTAAGTGTATGCGGGAGAAGATAGATTCATGATATGAGCGATGGTCTGCGGGTGAGAAATAAAGCTCCATTAAGAGCAGCGTGAAGATGGGCATAATGAGGCCGGCTGAAGCTACAAGTAGCGGTATGGGAAATGTCAGGAGGGCCTAAAAAACTCCCGCCCGCAGCAGCGGACAGGAGGGGGATTCGTGAACAGTAACAGAGCATCAGCAACTGGATGCGGGTGACAGGAGCAAAAACTACTGTAAGTTAGATTGGGATATACATACGGTTATAGTATTCATCCAGCATGCGCTTGGTGGCGAACTCGGTGCGGGTGGTCTCGATGCTGCGGTGCATCATCTGCACCCACTTGGCCTGATTCTCATAGAAGACCGGGAGGACGCGGTTCAGAAGGGTCTCGTACAGTGCATCGCTGTCATGCTGGTCAAGCACCGCAAAGTCGGTAGTCTCGAAGCCGTCGCCGATCTGCCAGCCGTTCTCGCCGTCGATGCAGGCCTCCGGCCACCAGCCGTCCAGGATGGAGCAGTTCAGAACGCCGTTCATGGCGGCCTTCATCCCGGAGGTTCCGCTGGCTTCGAGCGGTCTGCGCGGATTGTTCAGCCAGATGTCAGAGCCGCGGGTCAGCTGGGCTCCGATGGTCATATCGTAGTTCTCCAGGAAGACTACGCTCTTCGGATATTTGCGCATCATGGCTACAAGGTTGCTGACGATCCGCTTGCCGTTGTCGTCCAGCGGGTGCGCCTTGCCGGAGAATACAATCTGAATCTTGCCGCTCTCCAGGTACGGCTCTATAATGTCCGGCTGGGAGAAGATCAAGTCACTGCGCTTGTAGGGAGCGGCGCGGCGGGAGAACCCGATCAGCAGATGCTCTGGATTCAGGGCGATCCTGGAGCGTTCTTCGATGAAGCTGATCAGCTCCTGCTTGATCTCCTTGTGGACGGCCCACAGGTCGCCGCCCTCCTCAAAAGCACGGGTCATCCGCTCATCTACCCAGGTAGGGGTGTGAATCGCATTGGTGATGCCGATGATCTCGGATCTGCCGGCGACTTCCTTCCACATCTTGTTGGCAGTATCGGCATGAAGCTGGGCGACCGCATTCGAGATCCGCGACAGCCTTAGACCGGCGACGGTCATATTGAACGGCTCCCCGCCAATCCGCTCCATCTGCGCCCGGGTTAAGCCATTAAAGGCCCCCATGTACTCCAGCCGGTCCAGCGGATGGGTCTCGTTGCCTTCCTTAATCGGTGTATGTGTAGTGAACACAACCTCTTCCCGTGTAGCCTTCCAGGCTTCTTCAAAGGTACTGCCGCCGGACATCTTCTCCCGGATCAGCTCGATTGCAGCGAGCGCCGCATGTCCCTCGTTGAAGTGATAGACATCGATCTTAATTCCTAGAGCGCGCATGGCTTTGACGCCGCCGATGCCCAGCACGATCTCCTGGGCAATCCGCTCCTCCCCGAACCAGCCGTAGAGCTGGCCGGTAATCCAGGCATCACTGTTCTCCGGGATATCGGTGTCGAGCAAATAGAGCGGACGGTTACCGAAATGGTCGGTTCTCCACACTTTGCAGACCACATCGGTCTTTCTGACTTTTACCGTGACCTTGACACCCGTATCTTCCAGGAAGTCGTACACATAGTTGTGGTAAGAGTCGTAGGGGTTACCGTCCGCATCAATCTTCTGGTCCGTGTAGCCCTGTTTCCATTTGAGTCCGATGGGGATGATGGGTGCCCCGATATCCTGCGCGCCCTTGATGTAATCTCCGGCCAGAATGCCGAGGCCTCCGGCGTACATTTTGAAATCGGAATGCAGTCCATACTCCATGCTGAAATAAGCAACTGACGGTAAGTGGTTCTCGCTCAAGTGATAAGCCTCCTAAATGCGATTTAGATAATAACGAGTTGCTGCAGGCTGTATCTAAGATGCAAACGTTTGCTCAATGAGGCAGGACGGGCTCTGGAAGCGATTGCACCATCATTCTAGCATATTTATCCTTAAAAAGCACAGCGGAGTTTCGGTGACAACTGGCTGCCTGCGGAGCCGATAAATAAAATTTGATAAACCTGCTGGAAGGCCATAAGATAAGGGGAGTAAAAATGTACAAGCTTCATCTAAACCATAAAGCAAACAATAAACCAAGTGGTGGTGTAAAGGATTGAGTATAGTCGTAATTGGAAGTCTGAATATGGATATGGTCGTGCGGGCAGAGCGCGCGCCAGAGGCGGGTGAGACCCTGTTCGGTCAGGGGTTCGCTCTGTCTCCGGGCGGAAAAGGGGCGAATCAGGCCGTTGCGGCGGCCAGGCTGGGCGCGGATGTGACGATGATCGGCAGAGTGGGAAAGGATGCTTTTGGCAGCGGGCTGATGGAGATTATGGAGCAGGAGCGGGTTCATACCGAGTATATCTCACAGAGTGAATCCCAGGCTACAGGGGTGGCTTCCATTGTGGTCGACGGGTCCGGTGAGAACCGGATCATCGTAGTGCCTGGCGCGAATGTGGAGATGAAGCCGGAGGATATTGAAGCACTTGAGACAGTGATCAGCGGAGCCGGGATCGTGGTGATGCAGCTGGAGACGGATCTGGCGATGTGCGGGGCTGCGGCAGTCCTGGCGTACCGGCATGGGATTCCGGTGATTCTTAATCCGGCTCCGGCCCAGCCGCTGAGCGATGAGCTGCTGCACCATATTACCTACCTGACTCCGAATGAGACAGAGGCGGGGATTCTGGCCGGTATCGCTGTGGAGAGTGTGGAGGATGCAGAGCGTGCGGCCCGGATAATGCTGTCAAAAGGGGTACGGCACGTCATTGTAACGCTGGGCTCCAAAGGAGCGCTAATCGTGGATGCTGCCGGAAGCCGGCATGTTCAGGGGTTCCCTGTGCAAGCGGTAGATACGGTGGCAGCCGGAGATTCCTTCAACGGGGCGCTGGCCTGGCAGCTGACCTGCGGCAGGACGCTGGAGGAAGCAGTCCGCTTCGCCAATGCAGTCGGTGCGCTGGCGGTGGGCAAGACGGGGGCGATTGCTTCTCTGCCCAGACTGGAAGAGGTGGAGCAGTTCCTGCGGACAGCTGCTAATGCAGAGCCACAAGACCTGTAGATCCCAGTAGATTCCGTGTGTGATAGAGGAAGCAGATGGTATATAAGACGCACTAAGAAATTAACGAAAAGCAAAAAGAAGCGGAGGGGAAATTTGGAACTGTAGGAGCGGTAGCGTCCGCCTGAAAGCTTTCCGAAGGAAAGCTCGCATCGTAAGCATCAGCTAATCAACGGATTTCAACCGCGAGTAGCGGATTAAATCAAGAAATCTGTTGACGGGCAGCGGCCGGAAGTCCAAATGTTCACCGCAGCGACGACCAAGCTTCGAGTTCAAACCTTAAGTGCGTTTTATATAACAGACAAATTCAGCGGGGAGCGTCAGAGGAAGCTCTGACGCTCCGGGTCCGCTAAGGAGCTGACACGTTTGAGCGGTACAGTAACCGTCAAGAATATAACCCTCGGAGAAGGGATGCCCAAAATCTGTGTTCCGCTGGTCGGAACGACGCGGACGGAGTTGCGTGAAGAAGCTGAGGCGCTAATCGCACTGGCGCCGGATGTGGTGGAGTGGCGCAGTGATTTCTTCACGGAGGTGGAAGATATTAATGCAGTGACCCAGGTGCTGGAGGACATCCAGCGCCTGCTGCCGGAGATTCCGCTGATCTTCACCTTCCGCAGCGCCAGGGAAGGCGGCGAGAAGGAAATCTCCACAGCCTATTACTTCCAGCTGATCCAGGCGGCGATAGAGAGCGGGCTGGTGGATATGGTGGATGTGGAGCTGTTTCAAGAGGAAGCAGAGGTCCGCAGACTGATTGCAGCAGCGCATGCGCAGGCGGTGTTCGTGATTGTCTCGAATCATGATTTCCACGGGACGCCGTCCGAGGAGGAGATTGTCTCCCGGCTGCGCCGGGCGCAGGAGCTGGGCGGCGATCTGCCCAAGATTGCCGTAATGCCGCAAGGTCCAGCCGATGTGCTGACCTTGCTGGCGGCGACGAACCGGATGCAGGAGCAGTATGCGGACCGTCCGATCATTACGATGTCGATGGCCGGGGAGGGCGTGATCAGCCGGCTGGCCGGAGAGATCTTCGGCTCGGCGCTGACCTTCGGTGCGGCGCATAAGCCTTCGGCACCGGGGCAGGTGGCAGTTGCCGAGCTGCGCGGTGTGCTTACGCTGCTGCACCGCAGCTTGTAGCGGCTGCCGGTACAGACGCAGCAGGAATGGGGATAGACAGGGTGTTTCCGGCCGGGATTACGGTGGAAGCACCCTTTTGCATATAGAGAGATAGCAAATAGCGGGCGGAGTTTGAAAGTGTAGCTGCCCATGCCCTACAATGGAGGCAATCAAGTAGAAGGGGCGGAGCGCCGATGACAGAATTGATTCTGGTTGTGGAGGATGAGGTGAGAATTGCCCGTCTGCTGCAGATAGAGCTGGAATGCGAGGGATACCGTGTGTCCATTGCCGGGAGCGGCCATCAGGGGCTGGAGATGTACCAGGAGCAGCAGCCGGATCTGTTATTGCTGGATGTGATGCTGCCTGGATTCAGCGGCATAGAGCTGCTGCGGCGAATCCGGGCGGGTGATTCCGATACGCCGGTGCTGCTGCTTACAGCCAAAAGCTCGGTAGAGGATAAAGTATCAGGCCTGGACCTTGGGGCCAATGATTATATTACGAAGCCGTTTCAAATTGAGGAGCTGCTGGCGCGTGTCCGTGCTGCGCTGCGGCTGGCCTCGGGGCGGAGGAGAGAGGAAGCCGTCAACCTGCTGATGGCAGATGATCTGGAGCTGAACGAAGCTACGCGGGAGGTGAAGCGGGCAGGCCGGAGCATCGAGCTGACTCCCCGGGAGTTCGACCTGCTGGTCTACCTGCTGAAGAATAAGCGCCAGGTGCTGAACAGGGAACAGATCATGGCTGCCGTCTGGGGGTACGATTATTACGGCGATACGAATATTGTGGATGTCTATATCCGCTATGTCCGCAAGAAAATCACGCTGGACCACCAGCCTGAATTGATTCATACCGTGCGGGGCGTTGGTTATGTGCTGAAGGATGCCCCATGAAGCTGCGGAGCACCATTCATCTGTATTCCAGCGTGCTGTTTGCCGTGCTTCTTGTCCTTATGAATCTGTTCATCTACGCCGTGTTCAGCCGGATGTCACTAGACAGCCAGCTCGGGCAGGCTTCTGCCGAGACGGTTAGAATCGCTGCCGCGATTAGAAAAGCCGGAGACGGGGTAACGGCACCGGAGCTGCTCCGGGCTTATGTGCCGGTGGAGGGAATGCTGCGGCTGCTCTCTGCGGACGGTAGCGGACCGGCGCCAGTCACCTCAGTCTCCGGGCAGGAGATCAGCCGGGTGAAGCCGGTCTACCATTCCGGGAAGCAGGCGGAGCGGGTCCGGGTGGACGGACGCTTGTACGCGTTCGTAAGCATTCCCGTCATCTGGACGGACGGGAACGTCCTGAATCTCCAGATGACCAAAAGTCTGGAGAGCACGATGGATACGCTGCGGGTGCTGCGGCTGGTCCTGGCCGGGGCTGCGCTTGCGGCGCTGCTTCCGCTGCTGCTCTCCAGCCGCCTGTTGTCGGGCCTGATTATGCGGCCCATCGTGCAAATGACGGCGACTATGCGGGAGATTCAGCGCAGCGGGAAATTCCGCAGGCTTCCGCTGGAAGCACACTCGAAGGATGAGCTGGTGGAGATGGGGCATACCTTCAACGAAATGATAGGCCTCCTGGAGAGTAATTATGTGAAGCAGGAGAAATTTGTGTCGGATGCCTCCCATGAGCTGCGCACACCGCTGACGGTTATTGAGAGCTATGCCAGTCTGCTGAAGCGTAGAGGGCTGGATCACCCGGAGCTGTTTGATGAATCGGTTGAGGCCATACACTCCGAAGCTGTGCGGATGAAGGAAATGACGGAGCAGCTGCTATTGCTGGCAAAGCACCCGGAGCAGTGGGATCTGGAGCTGAAGGTGATAGATCTGGAGGAGCTGGCCCGTTCTTCGGCGAAGGCTTTTCATAATGCGTACGGGAGAGAGGTCACGGTTCAGGTCAAGGGGCCGGCTGAGGGCTACAGCGATGAAGCGAAGCTCCGGCAGTTGCTGTTCATCTTCCTGGACAATGCCCGCAAATACAGCGATGAGCAGATAACCGTGCGTATTGAGGCTTCCGGGCAGGAACGGATGATTGTGATTACCGACCGCGGCATTGGAATTCCGCCGGAGGAGCTGCCGAAGATATTCGACCGTTTCTACAGAGTGGATGAGGCGAGAACCCGTGAGAATGGAGGGGCAGGCCTGGGGCTGTCGCTTGCCGCAGAGATCGCGGGGGCGATCGGAGCGGAGCTGTCCATGGATAGTACGGTAGGCCTGGGAACCTCGGTGACGATCCGTATGGCTGCGGACCGCAGGGGAGGTGGACAATGAACCAGCATCCAAGGAACAAGAGCAAAATGTACAAGGCAGTCATAGGTATGGTTGTCTTCCTGTTGCTGGCTTGGGTTGCCTTCTGGATATTCGGGAAGGATTCGGAGCCGCTGTTATCCAGAGATCAGGCGGAGCAGGCCGTGCTGAACGAATATGCCGGTAAGGTAGAGAGTCTGAAGCTGCAAGCTGGAGCTTATGTAGCAGAGCTTCAGACGGAGCAGGGACGGTATGAGCTGAAGCTGGACGGGGTTAGCGGCGAGATTCTCTCCATCGTGCTGTTGAAGCGCGCGGACGAACCGGCGGTGCAGCCTACGTCTGCCGCTACTCCAGCGCCATCTGGAGGAGCTGAGGCTACCCCGTCACCAGCACCTACCCCGGCGGCGCAGAGCGTAGTCTCCGAAGCGGAGGCTGTCAGGCTCGCTCTGCTTGAGGTACCGGGGAAGCTGGACGATGTGGATACGGGAATCGATGCGGCGGGCGCTTTTTACCTAGTGGAGATTCATACTTCAGACGGGCGTGAGGCCGTAGTTCAGGTCAACGCAATCTCGGGTCATATTATGTCTGTGACCTGGGAAGAGCCGGATGGGGAGGATTCCTAGGTTATCTGTTTTTTTCTCAGCGAATTCTAATGTTACTCCCGCTGTTCTCTCAGATTGTAGCGTTATAGTTACTACATGAAGCAGCGAAGAATGAACTTAGGAGGCGTTAACATTGAAGACAAAGATATGGAGCAGTATCACGGCGGCAGCACTTATTCTCGGTGGCGCTTATGGTATAGGCGAGCTGAAGGGCAGTACGGCTGAAGCAGCCGCAGCAGTGAAGCGTCAGAGCACAACGTTGATTAGTGTAAGCCAAGCCGAGCAGATTGCCTTGAAGGCAGCTCCGGGACAGGTGGAGAGCATCGATCTGGAGAAGAAGGCCAGCGGCACGTATTACGATATCGAAATTCAGCAGACCAAGCAGGAAATAGATGTCCGGGTAGATGCCTATTCGGGAAAAGTGATCAGCCTGCGCAAGGATGCAGACAATGATGACTCTCATAAGGCAGCTCCGGCCTCAGGCGGGAAGATGATTACCGCAGGCAAGGCGGCTGAGGCAGCCCAAGCTGCTGTGAAGGGGACGGTCACCGAGATTGATCTGGACCGGGACCATGGAGGAGCTGTCTACGAGGTTGAAATCAGGAACGGGCAGGTCAAGACAGAAGTAGGTGTCGATGCGTATACTGCCAAGGTTGTGTACACCGATACCGATTCCGACGAGGATGATGATTGAGCTGGAATAACGTTTCAGCATAAAAAAGAGAGGCAGCCGTTAATCCGGCTGCCTCTTTGCTATGCCAAACGATTACGTCTACTGCTTCGCTCCAGTATACACATGCACCGCATCCCGCAGGAATGCGGCCATCCCCGGGCGGTGCTGGTCGTAATAAGCGGTGAAGCGCTCATCCTGGACATACATCTGGGCGACACCGGCATGGGCTTCCTTGGTGTACGCATCCCAGTAGAAGCTTAGCCACTGGCGGTGCAGATCGGCGGCCTTTTGCGCCAGTTCGCTTGCCGGGTTACCTTCCACCATCGCCTGCTCCAGTGACGCGAACATATCGGCCTCCAGCTGTTGAAGGGCAGCGTACTGCTCCTCCGTCATATGGCTGAGCTTGCGGTTCGACTGCTCCACAGCTTCCGCGCCGTATTGCTCCCGGATCTCCTGGCCGTACTTCTGCTCGTTATCGTCAATCAGCTTCTGCTTGAAGCCTGTGAATTTCTCCTGATTGCTCATTATACTTCTCCCTTCTGTGTGTGCAATGGTCTGCTCGACGTTCGCGATGAGCCGGTCCAGCTGCTGTCTCCGCTGAAGCAGCTGGTCATGGTGCTCGCGCAGGGCGCGGGCGCCGTCGAAGGAGGGCGAATGGACAATATCCCTGATCGCCTCAAGGCTAAGTCCCAGCTCCCGGTAGAACAGAATCTGCTGCAACAGGTCTACCTCGGCCTGGCCGTAGATCCGGTATCCCGAGGAGCTGATTCTGGCCGGCTTCAGAATGCCGAATTCATCGTAATACCGCAGGGTCCGTGCACTGATCCCCGCGAGTGTCCCCAGCTTCTGCACCGTATATTCCATGGTCCTATCTGCCTCCAATCTGTCTTGGCGTATACAGCAGAGAACGGGTTCAAGGCGTTCCCGCAGGGTAAGCGGCCGCTTACAGATCTAACTGTACACTTTAACGTAACGGCAAGGTCAACTCTTTATTTGGTAGAATAACCGGACAGAGGGGCGGGTAACCATGGGTGCTGGAAAAGCAAACAGCGGCAACCGCCCGGGCTATGCCTCGGGAGATTGCCGCTGCTGTGCGCGGGTAGGGGTCTATTTCTTGCCAAGCTGGGCGGTGAAATACGCCTTAAGCTCTGCCAGCTTCCGGGGGTCCGCCAGGGCATCCTCCGCAGGGAAATAATGCTCGGCCACCAGCTCCCAGGTAGGGACGATTTTCTGGGCGGTCATCGCTTTGATAGCGATCTTAACCGTCTTGCGTTCCCTGGCGTTCGAGAAGGTATCGACATAATGCTGCGACCGCCCGAAGTCCAGCTCGTTGAAGACTGCGCGGAAGATCTCCGCCGTCATCTTGGCATCGTCCAGCGCGCGGTGGGCGGAGCCGGAAGGCTCCAGGCCGAAGAGGGCCATCGCCCCTTCGACGCTGATGTCGTTACTGAGGCCGCGGGCGCGCAGGACGCCCTTGAGCAGATCGAAGTAGGTGGCCTCCATCCAGTAGGCATCATCCATCTTGTGCATCCGCACATCCTGGATAATCCGCTTCATATCCTCGCCGCCCCAGGTTAAGAGCAGCACGCCGTCAGCACTCTGGTCAAGCCACGCTCTGAAGGCGGTAATGACCTTCGGGAACCGGCTGGCGACGTCGATATCCTCCTGGGGGATGCCGGTTTTTTTCTTGATGAATGAATTCAGGGTGGAGAAGTATATGGGTCTGATTAAGGCTGAGAATTCATCCTTAACCTGCAATGAAGCGTCTAACCGGACCGCTCCGATCTCAATGACCTCCATGGGATGCTCGCTGGCAAATTTGCGGCCGTTGAATTCGATGTCCAGAATAATATAATCCACAGGTAATGCCTCCGTTTCAGTGACTGGCGCCAAGATTGCCCGGAAATGCGCCGACCCTTCTATTTTAGCAAAAAAAGCGCTGTACAGATACCGGATGCCCTGTATCCGCACAAATTTGAATTTTCGGCCGGGGGAACGGGTTGATATCTGCAAAATTGGGTAATGAACAAGATAATCTGTCGAATAGAGCTATTGAGATAAGGAGGGAAGGCCATGAAGCTGTATGTAACCGTCAAAAGCCTGGGGAAACGCAAGGCGGTGCTGGAGCGGAAGGAGCTGCTGCTTGCGTCCCGTCCGCAGACGCTTCGCGCACTGATCTCGGAGATTGTAGCCGGGCAGGTGCAGGCGATGCGGGAGCGCCAGGAGCAGGGGGAGCTGATCCCCTACCTGACCGCAAGTGAAATTGCGGAGCAGGGCGATAACGGCAAGGTCGGGTTCGGCACAGTGTACGGTGAGACGAAGCCTGAGGTTGAGCAGGCTACGGCAGCGGCACTGCTTGCTTTTGAAGACGGATTGTATAAGGTGTTCGTGCAGGAGGAGGAATGCTCCGCGCTGGATGAGCCGCTGAGGCTCGAAGAGGGCGATGAGCTGACGCTGATCCGGTTCACGATGCTGGCAGGAAGATTATGGTGAGGGAGATGACAGGATGAAGTTCGGAAATGCAGAGTGGGAGACTCAGTGGTACGAAGAGATCGAGAGTAAAGCGAAGGGGCTCAAAGGGGAAGGCGCAGAGCTTGCACCTCTGCTGGCCGAGTTCAGCAAGACCCGCTACCTCCATGAAGGGGAGGATTCGCTGGACCGCTTCATGGCTATACTGGAAGCGCGTGCAGACGCTGCCCGGAGTGATTTTGCCGGTTACTGGGAGCCTCTGTTCCAAGTCATGCAGCAGCTGTACAGCACACATACTGTTGAGCTTGCCCGTTACATAGTTAATCATGCGATGGAGTACCCTTATGCCATAGGGTATCTGCGCCGGCCGTTCCGTACCCGGGAGGTTCAGCCGCACCGGCTGCAGATTCTCCGTAAAATCAATGCTCTGATCTATATGGAGATGGTTGAATTCTCGCTGCCGGAATATTTCAAGGGCAATCTGGATAAAGACTACAGTACCTCCTACCGTGTGGATGTGGCTGTTCCGGATGTAGTCGCCTATGAGCTGGACCGCGGCGGCAGCGGCATGGAGGATCTACTCAAGGAAGCCGTATATGGAGACAACCAGGCGGCGCAGCTTAGTCACAGTATGCTGAAGGGTGTATTCCTCAGCCACAATCAGGCGGCTATGCATATGGTAGGTGAGCTACTGGTCGCTGCCCGTCTGCAGGAGGGGCTGCGGCAGTCCATTGTCGAGCGGATGGATGAGGGGACGATAGAGAACAACCTCTATATGCTGAAGGTGATTCTCGACAATGATCTCGTGCGCTACAGTTCGGTGGTTCGTGCCCTGGGCGTATGGACAGGCATGGGCCTGGAAGCGCAGAACCAGCGGGTGGCGAAGCAACTGGTGGAGGGAGCCTATCAGGTGCTGACGGATGAAGCGCTGCGCGAGGAATGGCTGACCAGTGAGAATGCCAACCATGTCTACCTGGGCTTGTGGGGGACGGCTGTGTATGAAGAGAACGCGCTGATCGGCAAGGTTGACGTTCTCATGGAGCAGGGACAGTTGTACCAGAAGATTGTAGCCCAGTATGTGCTCTCGAACAGCCAGAACCAGGAGGTCCGCCTGCGCAGCGCCCGGCAGCACCTGAACGGGCAGGAGCCGGAGCTGCTGTACTGGATTCTGATGAACTACAACTACGATTATGACCGGATGTGGAGAGGGCCGAAGGATAACGGTCCAAGAATCGAGGTCAGAACCAGCCCCCAGCTTGCGGATAAAAGCGAGCGGCAGCGCGACTTCAGCCTGCTGAAGGCCATCTTCCTGAATCCGGACAGCCGGGAGCAGAGCGGTCCGTCCAAGGTGCTGGACTTCGTGCAGATTAACTATACCCGTGATCTGCCGGTACAGAAGATGCTCTATCTGATCTCCTATGACATGGACCCGGCCTGGGTGAACGAACTGCTTGCCTATAAGGACAAGCTGAGCCCGGATATGCGCGGGGAGCTGCTGAACTACTTCGTGCAGGATGCAGAGGATGCTGTGCAGCGCGAATTCATCTTCGCCAGCCTCTCCGACAAAAGCATGAAGAACCGCGAGCTTGCGCTGAAGCTGGCGCAGGAGCTGACCCTGACGGAGGATGAGCTGCTGATGGCCGAAGGGCTGCTGAAGCTCAAGACCGGCACGCTGCGCCAGAGCGTCACCCTCATGCTGCTGAATCAGCCGGAGGAAACGCTGGAGGCTTCCATCCGCAGGCTCGTGCAAGGCAAGAATGCCTTGCAGCGGCAGGCGGGGCTTGAGATTATGACGGTGCTGTTCGAGGATGAAGAGCGGCAGGCGCTGTTCGAAGCCGTGCGGCCGCTGGCGGAGGAGCTGGTGAAGCCTTCTGACCAGGAGCGTGAGCTGATCGGAAGGCTGAGCCGGAAGAACGAGTATACCAAGGCGAACGGCTTCGGCTTGTTCGATCCGAAGTTGACGGAGGAGTGGCTGGCTCAGCGGCCGGCAGCGGACGGATTCGAGTGGGATCAGGTGTTCAAGCTCTCGCTGGAGCAGATCAAGAAGTTTCTTAAGGAGCTGGACAACACCGTTCACAAGCACCGCGATGTGGAGTATGAGGTCGAATACTACAGCGGATATAAGGATACGCTGCTGATCGGGACCAATCTCAGACCGCTGCAGGGGTACTTATTTAACGATGAGGAGAGTGGCAAATCGGCTCTCGGGCAGTACCCGCTGCATGAGGTATGGGCTGAATATTGGGACAAGAGCGGCTGGAGCGCCCGGGATCTGATGGAGCTGAACTTCTATATGAGCCTGGAAGAGCTGGATGAGACCCTGGATAACTATGACGGTTATGATACGATGGGCATCGATGACGATGAACTCAGCAAGCAGAAGCTGCTGTCCGGCTGGCGTAAGGAGTTCGCGGCTAAAATCTACCCGCTGGAGCAGCTCGAGGCTGTGATGAAGCTGGTGGACAAGCTGAAGTACAGATGGCAGGTGGAATCGCTGCTGGATGCGTTCCGTGCCGACCACAAGAGCCCGGAGAGCTTCCGGTTGGTAAATGGTGCGGTGAATGCCCTGGTGGCTGCCTTCCCGGAAGAGAAGCTTGCGGCGGACTGGCCCTTCCTCTCGGTTCTGGCTGATCCTTGGATCGATATGGTCCAGAAGCTGTGGAAGGGACCGGAGGAGTTCAAGGAGATGTTCCGTACCTGCTACAGGTTCGAGAGGATCAGCGGCGGCGAAGAGCGGGACAGCATCATCGGGCTGAAGCACTATGTCGAGGCCTTCACTGGTGGCATCATCCGCGAGGAGACGCTGCTTAAGGAGCTGCTGCTGAGTACGGATGCACGTAACCATATGAGTTGGATCAGTTCACGCAGATACGATTGGATTGAGAACAGTCCAGAGATGGTTGCACTGCGTACACGGATCATCGACCGTCTGCTGGCGGTTGAGCTGGGGCGTGGCGACCTGCCGACCGAAGTGACCGGCATGACGATGGGGCTGCAGCGGATTGAGGGCCTGGAGTATTGTATCCGTATCCTGTCAGGGCTGAACAAGGATACCTTCGTGCGCGGGTACGTGTATGGCTATGGCAACAATATTACGAAGAAGGAATCCTTCAGCCATCTGCTGAAGGTATGTTATCCGCGTGAGGGCGATAATGCGGAGCTGCTGAAGACCTTGCTGCAGGAGTACAAGCTGTCCGATCAAAAGCTGCTGGAAGCCGCCATGTATGCCCCCCAGTGGATAGAGATCATTGCCGGATACCTGGGCTGGGAAGGGCTGCGCAGCGGGGCCTGGTACTTCCATGCCCACATCAACGAGAGCTTCTCGGCCGAGAAGGAGACAGTGGTGGCGCATTACTCGCCGATCACCCCGCAGGAGTTCAATGACGGTGCCTTCGATGTGAATTGGTTCCAATCAGCTTATGAGGCGCTTGGCCAGGAACGCTTCGAGCTGCTATATGATTGTGCCAAATATATCTCCGCCGGTGCGAACCACCGCCGCTCCCAGCTGTTCGCCGATGCTACGCTCGGCAAGCTGAGCCTGGAAGAGATGAAGGAATCGGTAGAGCAGAAGCGGAATAAAGAGCATCTGCTCAGCTACAGCCTGATTCCGCTGAAGGCAGACCGGGAGAAGGATATCCGCGGGCGGTATGAATTCATCCAGCGCTTCCTGGCGGAGAGCAAGCAGTTCGGCGCACAGCGCCGTGCCAGCGAAGGCGCGGTGGCGCAGATTGCGCTCGGCAACCTGGCGCGCAATGCCGGATATGCCGATGTCACCCGCCTGATCTGGGATATGGAAGCTCGTAAGCTGGACGACTATGCCGCGTACTTCGAGCCTTATGCGCTGGATGACGAGACTTATGTCTCGCTCAGCATCGACGAGGAAGGGCAAAGCGATGTTGTGGTGACCAGCAAGGGCAAGGCGCTGAAGTCGGTGCCCGCGCGCTTCAAGAAGCATGAGCGGATCGAAGCGCTGAAGGAGGCCAAGAGTGACCTGACCGGCCAGTTCCGCCGCGCCCGCGCTGAGCTGGAGCGGTCGATGGCGTCCGGCGGCACCTTCACGCCGGGTGAGATCGCGGGGCTGAGCCGGAATCCGGTGCTGGCTCCGCTGATCAGCAAGCTGGTGCTGAAGAGCGGCGATGCGCTGGGGTATTATGATGCGGACCAGGGCGCGTTGGTAAGCCCGGCGGGTGAGCGGCAGGCCGTGGACACCGGGGGGGTGCTGCAGATTGCCCATCCGCTGGACTTCTACCGCAGCGGACAATGGAGCCTGTACCAGAAGGACCTGTTCGACCGTCAGCTCCGCCAGCCGTTCAAGCAGGTCTTCCGCGAGCTGTATCTGCCGAATGAGGATGAGCTGGCCCAGGGCGTGCTGTCCCGCCGTTATGCCGGCCATCAGGTGCAGCCGAGCAAGACAGTCGCCCTCCTGAAGGGGCGGCAGTGGACGGTCAGCTATGAGGAAGGGCTGCAGAAGGTGTTCTATGCCGAGAACCTGATCGTCCGGCTCTATGCCATGGCGGATTGGTTCTCGCCAGCGGATACGGAAGCGCCGACACTGGAGACAGTGCAGTTCTTCGACCGGAAGACCTACAAGGGCGTGCCGCTGGATCAGGTGCCGCCCGTGCTGTTCTCGGAGGTTATGCGGGATGTGGATCTCGTCGTCAGCGTAGCCCATGTCGGCGGCGTCGATCCGGAAGCGAGCCTGACGACCGTCGAGATGCGCCGGGTCATCGTCAGCGAATCGCTGCGGCTGCTGAAGATTGAGAACGTCCGGCTGGACGGCAATTATGCGCGGATTGACGGTACGCTCGGCGAGTATGCCGTGCATCTGGGCAGCGGCCAGGCATACAAGCAGGCCGCGGGCGCCCTGTCCATTATTCCGGTGCATTCCCAGCACCGTGGGCGGTTGTTCCTGCCGTTCCTGGACGAGGACCCGCGCACAGCGGAGGTCCTCTCCAAGGTCGTGCTGCTGGCCGACGACACGAAGATCAAAGACCCGCAGATTCTGTCGCAGTTGAGCAGATGAGATGCTGGGCAATAAGCGGTAAGGGGCTAAACGTCTGCTTAGCCAGAGGATACATGGCACCGGTGCTGGAAATATAGCACCGGTGTTTTTTTGTGCGGAGGAGAGAAGGTGCCTCTTATGGCTGAGGGAGGGTTCGTGTGCCGAATGTATGCGAAAAACCGAACACAATTTGCAGGTTGGGGTGGGTGCGGTCGGAATGTAATCGAAAAACCGATCACATTTTGCTGGCGAGGGGTGATTGGTCGGAATGTAATCGAAAAACCGATCACATTTTGCTAGTGAGGGGCGAGTGGGCGGAATGTAATCGAAAAACCGATCACATTTTGCTGGTGAGGGGTGCCTGGACCTAATGTAATCGAAAAACCGATCACAATTTGCAGGTTGGGGTGGGTGCGGTCGGAATGTAATCGAAAAACCGATCACATTTTGCTAGTGAGGGTGCGTTTGCCAAATGATATCTGTCAATCGGCCGGATGATATTTTTTCGCAATTGCGCATTTTTGTATTTGGATTCTTGGACTATAATGCTACGTTTGTAGAATGAAAGGGAGAAAAAGCAGGGAATCAGTGAGGCTATGGCGAATTTTGGAGGGGAAAGTGAGGAATAAGCAATGAAGAACAAGCTCCGCCGAAATCTGCAGTCTTTGCAAGACGCATACGCATCATTATGCGGATTGACAATTATTATTACCGATCAAGCGGACAAACGAATAACAGAACCCTCCGGCTTAACCGAGATGGCATCTCTGTTGTTCGGTTCTCCTTGTGCAACCGCTGAACATGCAATTGCGAATCTGCTGGAAAAGGTCAGGAATGTATCGAAAACTATTGTCTATGAGACCCGCTCCGGGCTGAAAATGCTGGTTACCTCCATCGGGCTCAGTAAGCAAAGGCCCTATTATATTCTGACAGGCGTCTGGGTGGACGGTTGTACGAAAGAGCTGATTACCGGAAGGATTCATGAAACCGTTCCCTCCGGGGAATGGGAGGACTGGATTCAAGCTCTGGATAAGGTGCCGGTATTGGATCAGGAGGGCGTCGCCCGGATTATCAGCCAATTGGACATACTGGCTGATACCGTGCAGGCTCTGCTTGAACGGGAGCAGGGCGGAGAATATTCTGCGTATGACCTGCAGCTTATGAATCTGATTTATCTGCTGGACCCGGCAAGCCCGGAGTGGCTGCAAGGAATACTGGGCATTGTGGTGCGTATTCTTGGAGTAGAATTTGCGGGCTATGCCATGAATGCAGCAGACGGGGACCAATTCACAGTGGTGGAGACAACCGGTATGCCTAAGGATAACTCCCTGCAGGGGGCTTCTTTTTTTTACGGTGAGGGATTTCTGGGACAGGTGGGGCTCTCCAAGCAAATGGGGTACTGGAGGAATGCTGACCGCGATCTCCGGATTTCTTTTTTTGCTGCCCATGGGGTTAGGCCTAAGGTGTTAATCTGCTATCCCATCAAATACAAGGACAAGCTGTATGGGTTATTGTATGCCGGAGATCCGGCCCGCCCGGAGCTGACGGAGGAGCAGGCGGATATGGGCATGCTGGTGGCCCATCAGCTCGCTGCTTCTATGTATCATATGGAGAGCGAAGCGCTATATGAACGTCAAAAGAAGAGGCATGATACCTATAAAGAAATTGTCCAAGGGATTCTGGTTACTCAGGATAAGGAGGATTACCTGCAGCTGTTCATTGAGTTTTTCCAGCAGCAGCTAGGCAGTCCGTTCATGTGCTTGTTATTACATACGCCTGACGAAGCCGGACTGAGGATCTATTCTTCCTCTTCTGCTCCGAATGAGCTGTACACCGTCTACGCAGAAGATGCTGAACAGATCTATTTCGCTGACGGGATACCGGGGTTCAATCTGCTGAACAAGCCGATCCGGCGTGAATGGAAGAGCTGGCAGCTGGTAGAGCATCCTATGGTATTTGAACAAAGGCTGCTGGGGTTATTCACGGTCCAGTTCAGAGATGAGGGGCAGCGGCGGGAATATGAAACGATTTTTCATATGACCAATGTGCTGCTAGTGACCAAGCTGCTTGTGCAGCAGCCTGGCGCTGTGCCCTCCGGGGAGGACATTATGCGGCTGTTACGGGATACATTGCTGACGCAGGAGCCGATAGCGCATAGCAGAGCTGCGGAGATTCAAAGACTTGCACAGGACTTGCTGGAGCCGTTAAGTCACTCTGCGGAAGAGATGGAATGGATTGGCCAGGCCGCGCTCCTTGCTCCATATCCTATAGGGCTGCTGATCAAATACCTGGGTGATATTCCTGCTGTATGTGTTTTGCGCCATATGCACTATTACCTGACGGATTACAATGGGCAAGAGGATGTAGGAGAAAGTTCCCATCTGTACTTGGCGAAGGTCTTGCTTATGCTCACGAAGTATACGGAGCAGGGCGGCAGGCAATGGAAGGAAACACTTCCTATACCCGTGCCCGAGCCACTTATGCGTTCCTTTGAGCAACTGATAGCTCCTCCGCCGGTTGCAGTGCAGCAAGAGGGAGGCGTACGTTTTACTACCCGGGAAAACGATATCCTGGATGGTCTGCTGACAGGCCTCAATAACAAGCAAATTGCGGAGAAACTGTTTATCAGTACGCATACTGTCAAGAATCACATAACCAAAATCTACGAGAAGCTTGGTGTGCATAGCAGATCACAGGCGATCTCGCAAATATATCAAGCGACCGGCAAAAAAGATTCTTTATAAAAGCAATGATTACGCAGCATGTAAGCGTACATTGCTTTTTTTGTGCAAATATAAGAATTTATGGGTTTCACGCTATACATTATCCTTCTATTCCTCGCTGAAACGGTACCGTCCTTTAAAAGGACGGCAAAGCCGTTTCCACTTGATAAAGGAAAGAAGGCCTGTAGAAAAAAGGAAGATTATGTCGAAACTTAGGAACCAATGGCGATAGGCGCAGAGGCCTTACGTTATACATAATAGGGGAAGCTTTGTAGGCTCGACAAAATACATATTGAGGAGTGCTTCATTTGAAACTAAACATCCGCACCAAATTGTTGGGAGGCTTTCTGGTTATTGTAGCGTTGCTTATATTTATCAGCGGGCTATCGATTATGAAAATGGCGGGCATGAACAGCAACTCTGTACAGATGCAGAGCTACAACTTCCCCGCGCTCGTCAACATTGCTGAGATCCGGACCGAGCTGTACAAGCTGCGCGGTGATCTGCTCAAGCTTATCCTCGAAACCGATGATTCGGTGAAGGAGGAGATTCAGGCAGTTATTAAAGCGGATCAGGACAAAATTGCTGACCGGATGAAGGTCTATGGAGAGCTCACACTGAATGCGGATCAACGGGCTGCATTAGAGATCATTAAGCAGAGCGTGGATAACTATAACCAATCCGTACCCAAAGTCAATGAACTGCTGGATAAAGATCAGAATACGCAGGCCTACGGCGTCTTAATCGACGCACTGCCTGATTTGCAGAAGGCTCAGGATACCGCCGATCTGGCCGCCAGTAATGTAATCGAAGGTGCAGATGAACGGATCGACTCTACGGTTGCCAGCTATACCTCGGGAAGATTGATGATCCTGATCATCTCCATCCTTGCGGCACTTGCAGCCATTACGCTGGGCATCGTGATCTCACAGGGAATTGTGGGTCCGGTATCCAAGCTGCTCGCTGCGATGGTCCGCATGGCAGGCGGTGACCTCAGGGAGGAGATTGCGATCAAGAACCGGGATGAGTTCGGCCGGCTGGCTGCAGCAGCCAACGAGATGATTACCAGCCTGCGCAAGCTGATTGGCGGGACGGTCGAAGCGGCGCAAAGTGTCGCGGCCTCCTCTGAGGAAATATCGGCAACCACCGAAGAAATAGCCAGCGGCAGCCAATCCCAAGCCCAGGCGGCGCAAAATATCAATCAGCTGGTTCAGGATCTGACCCGGGGCATCGATGAGGTTGCGAAGAATGCCGAGCAGGCATCGGAGCTGTCGCTGCTGACGCGTCAGGGTGCTGAGGAGGGAAGCACTGCGGTAAGAGAATCCGGCCTTGGTATGAGTAATCTGTCGGAGAAGATGGAGCTGCTTGAGCAGGATTCCCAGAAGATCGGCGAAATTATCGAGGTGATTGATGAGATTGCCGAGCAGACCAATCTGCTGGCGCTCAATGCAGCGATTGAGGCAGCGCGTGCCGGTGAGCAGGGACGGGGCTTCGCCGTTGTCGCCGATGAGGTCCGCAAGCTGGCTGAACGGAGCAGTGAAGCGACCAAACAGATTGCCCTGATCATCCGGGTGATGCAGAAGAATACGGTTCTGAGTGTGCAGGCTGTCAGTGACGTATCGGCCCTGTCCGAGCGTACAGAGCGGCTGATCGATGGTATCGTTACCCGCGTCAATGATACTACCCAGCAGATTACAGGCATCGCTGCGGCTTGTGAGGAACAGGCGGCGCAGACGAACGAGGTGCTGCTCTCGATTGAATCCATTGCGGCCGGAAGCCAGGAATCCGCCGCAGCAGCCGAGGAGACGGCCTCCTCCTCGCAAATGCTCGCCTCCTTGGCGGATGAACTGAATAGCTCGGTGTCGGTGTTCAGATTGTAGAGGGGGAGTAAGCCATGCTGGCTGCACGAACGGAGCAGTACATCATCTTCCGGCTGGTACAGGAGAAGCTGGCCATCGATATCCGGGAGATTAACGAGATTATCAAGATGGAGCCTATCACAGCCGTGCCTAACAGCAAGTCTTTTATTAAGGGCGTAATTAATTTACGCGGCAAAATTATACCGGTGGTAAGTCTGTGCAGGCGGTTTGGCCTGGCAGAATCTCCACCGGATACCCGGTCAAGGATCGTAGTGGTACATTACCGGCAGGAGGCCATAGGGATTATGGTGGATTCCGTAGAAAAGGTGGCTTCCTTTCATGAGGTAGAGCCGCCTCTGGAATCCCATGAAGTGCAGGGCGTGCAGTACATGGACGGGATCGGCATGTGTGCCGGGGAGCTGATCAGCATTCTGAACATCGGGCGTCTGTTAAGTGACGGGTGAAGGCCAACGCATGAAGGCGGGGAGGAGAACTGAGATGAACGAGTTTCATAATATGATGTATTTGGGCGTTTTTCTGGATGAAATGGACGAGCAGCTGCGGTATTTGGATGAGGCCCTGCTCATGCTGGAGAGCAAAGGGTATCAGAATGACATTATTCAGAGGCTCTTCCGGGGCGCGCATACGCTCAAGGGCTCATCTGCGGTCATGGGCTTCAAGCAGCTTAACCGGCTGACGCATCAGATGGAAAGTGTGCTAGAGCTGCTCAGGGGCAGACAGCTGGACGTAACCTCCGAGTTATTGAACATTCTCTTTGATTGCGTAGATTTCATTAAGGAGCTTCGTCAATCCATTCTGAGCGGTGCCCTGGAGGAGGGGGACATCTCAGAGCTGTTGCGCCGGTTAAAAGAGGTGCGGAAGACAGCAGCCGAGTCTCCCGCTCCTGCTGCTGAGGGGCTTCCGCAGGGAGAAGCGGGGCCTGTGCCGGATATGATCTTCGATGATATCCGTAAAGAGCAGATCCAGGCAGCTATAGATCAAGGCTCTGCGGCAATGGCGGTTCATATTCAACTTGCTGCTGAGGAGCCGATGAAATATGTCCGCGCGAAGCTCGTAGAAGCCAAGCTGCGGGAAACGGGCGAGGTTATTGCCACCTTCCCCGAGCTGGAAGCCCTCGAGAGGGATGCGCAGTTCTCCGGTGCTATTGCATATATTCTGCTTACACAGCAGTCCCGGCAGGATATGATGGCCAGTCTGCAGGAAGTCTCACAGATTGAAATTATACATACAGATCCTATTACGAAAGCAAATCTCGACACCTTCACCGAAGGAAAAGAGGCTCGGAAAAATAACGGCTATGCGGCCCAGACTGTCCGTGTGGATGTGGAGCGGCTGGAGGGACTGCTGAATCTGGTAGGAGAGCTGATTATAGATAATACCAGGCTGCACAGTGTCCGTTCCAGATTAAGCGAGCAGTTCAAGAACAACAGTGATGTTCATCTGCTTAATGATATCGCAGGACATTTGAATATGGTCATCAGCGATCTTCAGGAGGGGATGATGAAGACCCGGATGCTGCCGATGGAGCATCTGTTCGGCCGCTTCCCCAGGATGATCCGGGATTTGGCGCAGAAGTCGAACAAGGAGATCGAGTTCATCATTGAGGGCAATGAGACCGAGCTGGACCGCAGCCTCATTGAGGAGATCAGCGATCCTCTGATCCATATTCTGCGCAACGCCGTGGACCATGGGCTGGAGCTGCCGGAAGAACGTGCAGCTCTCTGCAAGCCGCGGAAAGGGACCATTACTCTGCGGGCAAGTCATCAAGGGAACATGATTGTCATTACGGTATCCGATGACGGCAGGGGCATTGATACCGGCAAGGTCAAAGAAGCCGCTGTGCGTAAAGGCTTCGTCACCACTGATGAAGTGAAGCGTATGACGGACAAAGAGCTGGTGATGCTCATTTTCCGCTCTGGCATCTCAACAGCCCGTACGGTCACAGATCTATCCGGCCGCGGAGTGGGCATGGATATTGTCAAAGCACATATAGAGAAATTAAATGGCATTATAGATATTGAGACGGTTCCTGATCAGGGGAGTATATTCACGATCAAGGTCCCGCTGACGCTTGCCATCATCCGTTCCCTGCTGGTTAAGCTGGGGAGCAGTACCTTTGCCATTCCGCTGATTAATGTCATTGAAATATTCAGAATGAAGGCGGAGGATATTGTTACCATTCAGGGGCGGGAGGTCTGCCAGTTCCGCGATCAGGTGCTTCCGCTTGTCCGTCTGCACCATATGCTGCAAGTGGAGGAAGGCGAGCATACGGTGAACGGCCGGCTGTTCGTTGTCATCGTCGGCTTCGCGGATAAGCGGGTCTGTCTGGTAGTAGATCAGACGATCGGCAATCAGGAGATTGTCATCAAGTCACTGGGAAGTTACATAGGCAACGTTTCTTATATCGCAGGCTCAACCATACTTGGCGACGGCCGAGTGGCCCATATCCTGGATATAGGCTCGATTGCAAGGGAAACAGGCTCGGCACACGATGCACTGCTCCAAGAGAACACAGTTACGGCAGGGGATCAGGATAGTCAGAGCGAGAAATATATCACCTTCAAGCTGGAGAAGCTGGATTTCGGGATTCCGATCCGCCAAATGAAGGAGATTGTACCTGTTCCTGAGATTCATTCGCTGGTGTCTGCCCCGGCTCATGTCCTGGGAATGATCAATCTGCGCGGATTGCTGTTCCCGGTCTATGACATACGGCCCAAGCTCGAAATGGGCAGCGGTGAACAGACGGCCGGCTCCCGGATTCTGATCTGCGAGGTATCCGGACAGGAGGTAGGGATATGGGTGGATCAGGTGTCAGCGGTGCAACTGCTCGCAAGGGAGCACATGGATGAGGCGCCGGATCACATTCTCCAGAATCCAGAGGTGCTGGATGCCGTCTATAAAGACAACCATCAGTTTATTCACTTGCTGAATTTGGAGAACCTGCTGGACCTGCACGCCTGCTGCATTACCGGTCCCGTATCACATGACCGATCCCCGGAGTGATCTCGCTGAAGCCGGCCATGTGGCGGGACTGATAGGCAATGGGCCGGGCGCTGGCGGTCATGAGGATATTGCGCAGATCGGCGGTCCCTTCTGCCGGGAGGGCGAAGGTTCTGGTATATGGATACACTTCACGGAGTGTGGTATGAATAGCACTGATGAAGCGGTCATTGCCGCTGCGGCCCATCAGATTCATGATGATCTGGCCGTGTCCGTTCAGCTTGGCACGGGTTAGGCGGAAGAACTCCAGCGTGGTGAAATGAGGCGGCGTCCCGGCAGCGGTGAAGGCATCAAGCAGGATATAGTCATGGCCGCGTTCCGGCGCGGCTTCCAGCAGGCTCCGGCCGTCACCGATCAGGATGTTATCCTGCGTGTAGCCAAAGCGGGTTCTGCTGTATTCCACCACCTTCGCATTCACCTCAGCCACCGTAAAATGCTTCTCTGCGAAATAACCGGCAATCGTACCAATCCCGTGTCCGATCAGGAAGACACGCTCGAAATGCGGATTGCCCGCCTCCATCAGATGAATCATCGCCCGGGGATACTCGAAGATCACCCGGCGCGGATGGTCCAGATCCAGTGCGCCCTGAACAGCTTCCCCCGAGAATTGCAGTACCCGGAACCGTCCGGTCTCACCATATAGCTCGGTTGTATCGTAGACCTCGATGTCCTGAGAGTCGTGTTTAGGATGGGATGGTGCGTGCAAGCGGATCAGACTCCTTCTGCAGATGGGATTCGTTCGTTACAACCTTCATAGTAACATAAAGCAGCCGCAGGAAGGGCTTCCTGCGGCTGCTTGTATTTCTCAAAAGGGGCTTAAGCCCCCTTAATGAACCAAACTCTCCAGTTCGGGCTGGAGCTTGTGCCGCAGGGCGTACAGCATGGCGGCACCGACCAGGAAGGCAGCGGCATCGGCAATGACCAGCGACCACACCACTCCATGGAAGCCATTCGTCCGGTTGGCGAAGAAGAGCACAGGAATCAGTGTGACCCCTTGAATAATCGACATTACGAATGCGGCCGTTCCCTGCGCGGTAGCCTGGAAGATCCCCATGAATAAGGTGGTCAGCCCTGATATGAATAAGGACAAGAAGGTGACATGCAGAATGTAGCTGCCCATTTGAATCATTTGCGGATCTCTGGTGAACAGACCGATCAGATGGTCGGAGATCAGATAGACGACGATGCCGAATACAGCAGCCATGGCGGCCATCGCTTTTACCGTGAATCCGATGGTATGCTTCATGCGCAGCTTATCCGCTGTGAATGAGAAGGCAATGAGCGGCACGACTCCCTCGCACAGGCCCATCAGAATAAACTCGGGGAATTGCAGCAATCTTGAGGATATCCCGTATGCGGCTACAGCCGCATCCCCATATTCGATCAGGAACAGATTGAAGATCAGCGACATGGCTCCCAGAAAGACACTCATAATGAAGACCGGAACGCCGATTTTGAACACATTGCTGAGAATATCCTTGGTGGCCTTGAACCATTTGAAGGAGACTGTGAGGAATTGGCTTTTGTAGCCCATATGGAAGGCATAGTAGGCACTCGCAACCATGTTGGCCACAACCGTTGCCGACGCTACGCCAATTACACCCCAGTGGAGCACGAAGATAACCAGTGCATCGAGCAGGATATTAACCACCACGCTGAGCATCATACCGATCATGGAGACGATGGCTGCACCCTCGGAGCGGACCATATTCTCCAGCGTAAAGAACAACACGACAAACGGCGCGCCAATCAGCATGACTGTGACATAATCCTTCGTGAATCCATAGGAATCCGGCGTTGCCCCCAGACTGTGCAGGATGGGGCCGATCAGCGGCAGGCCCACGGCCATCACGAGGAGGCCAAGCACGATACTGCTGTAAAAGGCGAAGGAAGACACTTGCTTGACTTCATCATATTTGTGCTCACCAAGCAGCCGCGAGATATATGTGCCGCTGCCGATGCCCACCAGATTGCCCAGCGCCATGATGATGGCGAACAGCGGCAGGGTCAAGGCGAGTGCGGTCAGCATGGCCGTATTGTGGAGAGTGCCCAGGAAATAGGCATTCAGAATCGAATAGATGACGTTCATGGATGTGCCTAACATCATGGGCACGGCGAAATGGGCGACGGCTTTGGTGATGGGTGCTTTTTCAAAATAATAAAGGTTTTCGGTATCCATTAGGGATCACTTCTTTCACTGATTTTTGTTAATCTAACGGCGTTAGATTGAACCTTACAGTGTTAGATGATATCATGAACCTAATGGACTGTAAAGCATAAACTTACACTGTTAGATAAAAGGGCGGATAGCGATGAAAAAAGCACAACCTCAAATCTCGGAAGACCGGATTCTGGAAGCTTCGTGGGAGCTTCTCAGGGAGGGGGGAATCGAAAAATTCAGTATGCGGCGTCTGGCGGACCGGCTGGGGATTCAGGCTCCCTCGCTGTATTGGTATTTCAAGAGCAAACAGAACCTCTACCAGCGGCTGGCCAACCACATCTCCAGAGTCATCCTGGAGGAGCACCGCCCGGAGGGCGACTGGAAGGAGCAGCTGACAGCATTTGCGGTAACGGTACGGAGTGTGCTCAGCCGGTATTCCTGCTCTACGCAGCTTATGATGATGACGCTGCCCCACGAGCCGGACATTATCCGGTTCAACAACCGGATGCTGCACTGTGTGGAATCCACGCCGCTTGAGGAGGCGCAGAAGGTGCAGGTGGTCACTACACTTGTGAACTTCGTGTTCTTCTTCGTGCTGGATGATTATGAGCATGAGCGTAATGTCTCCATGATGGCTAAGGAACAGCAGGAGCCTCCGGGCGAGGAACTGCTCCGCCTGATGGACTCCATGAACGAGAAGGAGGTTGGGTTATTCCGCAGGATGTTTAAGAATGGACTGTTCGAGCTGCTGGGGACCGATGGGGCTTTTGAATTCGGCCTGAGGCTGATTCTGCTTGGGACGGAGCAGGTGATTAAGGAGCATGAGCATGGAATACGGAAGAACACTTAACGACAAAATCAAACAATGATATAGATAACAAATAACATATTGCCAGCCCGGGTTGGAGGCTCCAAGGAGTCACCCTCATTCTACCGGTGAGATTCGTTTGAATTCATTCGGTGTTACACCGACAACCTTCTTGAACAGCTTGTTGAAATAAGCGGGATCGGGATAGCCGACTTCAACGCCGATTTCATGGATTTTGAGGTCCGGGGCATTCTTCAGCAGCTGCTTGGCCTTGCGGATACGGATTTCGATCATGTAATCGGTCAGCGTGAGGCCGGTTACCTGCTTGAACAGCTTGCTTAGATAGCTGGGTGTAAGATAGACCATCCCCGCCAGGGTATTCAGATCTGCGTGCTGGTTGTAGTGGGCCGAGATCCAGCGTTTGACCGTCTCAATAGCGGTGCCGGACAGCTCGAGACGCTGGGCGCGGATACTGATCAGGGCGGCTGAGAAGGAGGCTGCGAACAGCGTCTCCATATCTGCAAACCGCATACAGTCCGCAATCTGCTCTTCCAGACTCAGCGCAGCGCCCTTGCGGTAGACCGCCTCGAATTCCGGCAGCTCCTTGCGGGCCAGCGCTTCAATCTCCCGGCAAATGCCGGGAATCTGCGCGGGCGATACACGCTCTTCCGCAAGCCCCGAGAACAGCTGGTGCAGTCCTGCCTGGATGCCCTCGATATTCAGGATTTGCAAATCATGGACCAGCAGATCGCGGTAAGCGGCAACCGGCTCAGCCCTAGTCTTCTCCGGCAGCATCAGCTCGTCCACCGTAGCGTAATACAGCAGCCGGGATTGATACATTCCCTGATCACAGGCCATCCTGGCCTCCAGATAGGCATCCCCGAGCCGGGCAGCGTCCGCATAGGGGCGGCTGATCCCCACATGAAGGATATGCCCTGAGGCGGCAGTGTGCAGATGCTCCCGGATCTCCTGCAGCTGATCCGGTGTCAGCGGCTGCGCAGCGTACCAGACCCAGGCCTGGAGTCCCCGGCGCAGCTCCAGCACATCGAAGCACTCCGGCTTGTGCTGCCGCAGCTGCTCTGCACAGGCCCGGACGGCTTCGGGCGAGTCTCCCTTAAGCAGCAGCACCGAGAAATAAGGTGCGGGCAAATGAAGGCTGGCGAGCAGCAGCCCCGGGGGCTCCGCCATATGCAGGATAGAGAGCAGCATTCCGGTGCGCTGCCGTTCCTCCTGCTCACGCAGCAGCGTGCGCTCCTTGTCCAGCTGGTACAAAATCTCGAACAGCTGCTCTTTATTGATCGGCTTCAGCAGATAATCGACCGCTGAGCTGCGGATTGCTTCGCGGGCATAATCAAATTCCACGAATCCGCTCATTAAGAGGGAACGGACCTGGGGGCGGCTGACTCTAAGCTGCCGAATCAGCTCCAGGCCCCCGGTCTGCGGCATGCGGATATCGGTAATTACAACATCGAACTGGAGGGAAGGCAGCTCATCCAGGAGATGCCTGCCGTCGGCATATGTACGGATAATATGAAATTCAGGGCTCTCCCTGCTGATCATCCGGGCCAGCCCCTCGCGGATCAGGACCTCATCATCTACGATTATTATACGCAGCAAGCCGCTCTCCCCTTTTCCCGAAATTGTGTGCTACAAGATCCCGTTTCCGGTTACTCTTCCTTGTGCAGGCCGGGAAAAATCTCAATCCGCAGAATGACCCGCGTGCCCCGGCCGGCCTCGCTCTCCACGCGCAGTCCGAACGGGCTGCCATAATCCATGCGGAGCCGCTCGTTCACATTGCTGAGGCCAATGCCGAACCGCTCCCCGTCCGCTCCGCAGGCCAAGCTGTCGTTCAGCGTATGCAGTGTATGCTTATTCATGCCTACCCCATCATCCTCTACGCAAAATACAGCCTGATTCCCCTCGGCCCGGCCGGTGATTCGGATCGTGCCCGGACCTTCCTTGGGCTCCAGGCCGTGAAAGACGGCATTCTCCACAATCGGCTGGAAGACCAGCTTAATCACAGGCAAGGGCAGCAGGTTGTCCGGCACCTCAATCTCCAGGCTGAACTTGTCGGGGAAGCGGATCTGCAGCATATCCAGATAATTGCGTGTATGATCCAGCTCTTGCCGGATGGTTACTAGTTCTTCGCTGCGGACAACCCCGTACCGCATTTGTATGCCCAGCAGGTAAGTCAGCTTCGCCACGCGCGGATCATCGCTGCCCTCGGCCAGCATGCGGATGGATTCCAGGGTGTTGTAGATGAAATGCGGGTTGATCTGGTTCTGCAGGGCACGCATATCGGCTTTTTGCTTGCGCTTCTCCGTCAGTGTCACCTCCTCAAGCAGGCCTTTGACCCGGATGATCATGCGGTTAAAATGACTGCCCAGCATGCCGATCTCATCATTGAACCGGGGATTTACCCAGACATCCAGATTGCCGTGCTGCACCTGCTTCATCAGGCGGACCAGAGATTTCAGCGGCTTCGTCAGCGCGTGGGAGATGAAGGTGGCGACAATCAGGGCGAAGGCAATGATGACCAGCGTCGTAAGCATCTGAGCATTCCGGGTCTTCGCTACGGGAGAAAGAATCCTCTCCAGCGGAATGGACACCAGCGTGGTCCAGCCTGTTCTGCGCGATACGGTGTATACCGCAAGGTATTCCTTGCCCTCCAGCGAGAGCTGAAAATGCCCTTCGGGACCCTTCACCTTCTGCAGGAACTGGTCGGTGTAGTCCTCCAGCAGCCGGCTGCTGCCATCTGCCTGCGGGCTGGCATACATGACTCCGCCCCGGTCATCGACAATCATCGTGCTTCCCAGGGTAACGGCATTGACGGGATCGACGATGCCTTTGAACAGGCTGATGCTAATATCGAAGACAATGATGCCGATCTTCTGCAGGGAGCTGACCGAGCTGACATTCCGCAGAACGCTGAATACCTCGCGGCTGTCACCGGCATTCACACGGATCGTATGCCTGCCCTGAATCACGGGGGTTACCCCCTCCCGGGTCAGGCTCTGCCACTGCGCGAGCCGTTCAGCCGGGAACAGCTCGCTTATCCCCGAAGCCTTGTCATAGTAGACCGATCCGTATTTGTCCACCAGGTAGACGGCAACGATCTCTTCCTTCGTATGGCTCAAATAACTCAGGAACATCGACATACCGGTATTCTTGTCCCAGTCGGTATCCTGCTGCTCCAGATAGAACTGGACATCCGTGTTATATAGCGGAAGTGCGGTATAGCGCTTAAGGTCAGCCACATACCGGTCAATAGTGTCCGAGGCGCTGCCGGCCACCTGCCCGGCGCTTGAGGTAGCATTAACCAGTACGGAATGGAAGGTGGAGCGGGACGACAGGTAGCTGACATAGGTGATCGGCAAGGAGATCAGAAATATAAATACTACAATCAGCTTGCGCTCCATGGGCAGGTTGGCCAGAAACAGCCAAAGTGTCCGCGGAAATCTCCGGATATAGGATAACACGGTTGTTGTTCCTTTCCGTACAGCCCTACTTTACCGCGCCGCTCGTTACACCTTCAAAGATATAACGCTGCAGGAAGAAGTAGAGAATGACTGTGGGCAGCAGAATCAGCAGAATCGCCGCACAGATCAGATTCCACTCGCCGGAATTCACCCCCTGAAAACGCATGAGGATCGTCGTAACGACACCCAGACTTTGCTTGGGCATATAGAGGTATGGGATGTACATGTCATTATAAATGCTGATTGTTTTCAGGATAACCAGCGTAGCTGTAGCCGGTGTGAGCAGCGGGAAGATGATCGAACGGTAGATTTTGAACAGGGAAGCGCCTTCGACCATGGCATTCTCGTCGAGATCAAACGGAATATTGCGGATGAACTGCAGATAGAGAATAATTTGAATCACATCGGCCCCGATATAGAGCACAATGGGAGCGCCGAGTGTGTTGTAGAGACCCATGTTTTTGATGATGCCGAAGGTGGCGACCTGGGTAGTGATGCTCGGTATGATGGTGGCGATCAGATAAGCGCCGAACACGACTGGCTTCAGCTTGAAGGAGAACCGGCCGAGTACATATGCCACCATTGTGCCAAACAGAATGTTCAGGGTCAATGTAATTATAATGATAATGAGCACATTGCCGAAGCCGCTGAGCAGGCCGCCGCGCTGGAACACAGCAATGAAGTTGTCAAAGTTAAGGAAGCTGTGCGGCAGAGCCATGGAGCTGCTGCTGTTGAACTCGTCCGTGGATTTGAAGGCGTTGACGATGACGACATAGGGCGGGAACAATACCACGAATACCCCGATCAGCAGTGTGAAGTATTTGAACAGGTCTTTAGGACGGAATCTGAAGGGTTCCATGGCTATTTATCTCCTCCCCGGCTGAGAACAAGTTGTTGGACTAGCAGCACAATGACTACGAAGAAGAGCAGGATGATGCTCATTGCCGAAGCCAGGCCGTAGTTATTGAAGGCAAATGCCGTATCGACCACACGCTGTACATAGGTCTGGCTGGCGCCTGCAGGGCCGCCTTTGGTCAGCACGAACGGCAGATCGAACACTTCAAGCGCACCAGTAACGGTCAGGAACAGATTGAGCTGAATGACGGCTTTCATATTCGGCAGGGTAATTCTCCAGAGCGTCTGCAGAGAGTCGGCTCCGTCAATCTTGGCCGCTTCGTAGATATCGCGCGGGATGGCTTGCAGCGAGGCGATGTAGATGACCATATTGTAGCCCATGAACCGCCAGAAGCCGGTGGAGGCGAGGGAATAGTTCACCAGTCCTTCGGTGCCGAGCCAGCTGGTCTGTCCCAGGCCGCTCAGGCCGATGCTGTTCAGGAATAAGTTCAGCGAGCCGTTAGTCGTGTCGAACACATATCCGAACATGAAGGCGACGGCCACACCGTTCATAATGTAAGGCAGGAAGAGCAGGATGCGAAAAGCATTTCGGCCCCGCAGCCTGCTGTTCAGTACCACCGCGAAATAGATCGCTGCGAGATTCTGCAGAATACCCATGACGAAATAAGCGAAGTTATGGGTGAATACTTTGAAAATATCGGGTGTACTGAATACCTCACGGTAATTGGCGAGGCCGACCCAAGGCTTCTCGGGGCTGTAGCCGTCCCAGTTCGTGAAGCTGTAATAGATCAGCTTGAGCGCCGGATAATATGTGAAAGTGCCAAGGAGGATCAGCGGAATCAGCAGGAAGGAGACAATGATAATCGTCTTCTGCTTGTTGTAGGATAGGGTTCCGAACAATAGGTTGACCTTCTTTCATGTGAGCTCGGCGGGATTGACGACAAAATGGATTATCCGGGAAGGCGATAATCCATTTGTACGTCAGAGGGTACGTCCGGCTGCCTGTGGAAGCAGGGTGAATTGTTTTAGTAGCCGAGGTCTTTCTTGGCCTTGGCCCAGGCTTTGTTCCATTTGTCGAAGACCGTCTGCGGGTCCTTGGCCAGGACGAATTCCTGGGCCATAGCCGGCAGGTCAAGCTGCGCCTTGTTGGTGATTTCTGTAACCTGGGCGTTGTCTACCGTGCCTTCCTGCAGTACTACGCCGGTGGACTGGAATTCCTTAAGCTGGGTCAGCTTGGATTCCCTGCCCTTAAGCGGAGAGATGAAGCCGGCGAAATCCTCATACCCGGAATCTTCAATCATCCATTTGACGAACGCTTTGGCGGCATCGACATTCTTGCTGTTCTTGGCTACGGCATAAAAGAAGTCAGGACTGAGCGGAGCCGTCAATGTACCTGAGTTGTCATAGGGAAGCGGGAAGAAGCCTACGTTGTCGGAGGTGGTTCCGGCGCCGATCACCTGATTGATGACCCAGTTGCCCAGGAAGTACATAGCGAACTTGCCGGAGGCGATATCCTTCTTCGATTGCTCCCAGTTGGTGGAGTTGATGTCTTTCTCCAGATAGCCCTTCTCATTCAGCTCTCTGAGCAGGCTGAGCGATTTGCCGTATCCGTTGTCCATGGTGAACGGTGCATCCTCTGTCAGCTTCTGGTTAGGAAAGTCAGGGTTGCCGGCAATAACGCGGGGGACTGCGTATACCCAGTCGTTAAGCGGCCATTTGTCCTTGAAGTTGGAGGCGAGCGGTACCACGCCTTTGGCTTTGAGCTTCTCGCAGGCAGCCAGGAATTCATCCCAGGTCTTCGGAACCTCTGTAATTCCGGCATCGGAGAATGCCTTCTTGTTGTATACAATACCGGAGGTGGAGTTCCCGGTAGTGATTCCGTAGAGCTGGCCTTCAAAGGCCTTGAAGTCTTTGAAGGTGAGCTGGTCGTTCAGTCCCAGATCATCCAGCGGGGCGAAATATTTCGGCAGGTCGGAGTTGGGAATATTGGGAACGAACATGACGTCAGGCAGCTCGCCGCTGGCCATGCGGACCTTGGCTTGCTGGTTGTAGTCCGTCTGGGAGGCTTCAAATTCTACTTTGATATTGGGATATTTCTCATTAAAGCGTTTCACATATTCGTCATACTCTTTGCCGATCATGTCGGTTCTGTTGGTCAGGAAGATGATCTTGCCGCTGATGTCGGCTCCGCCCGGGGCTGCCGGCTCCGCGGTTGCAGCCGCTGCATCTCCGCCGGTGCTCTCCGGAGCGGCGGTGGCTGCTGCCGGTTCATCTGTGGCTTTTGCGGCATTGCCTTTATTGTTGGAGCCGCAGCCGGTCAGGGATAAAGAGAAAATCATGATAATAACGAAAAATAACGATAATAACTTATTCCTCATTGTTTTGTCCCCTTTTCGTTAAAATGTTAGCGTTTACATCAATATTATAGCGCTAATTTATTGATGTAGAAATGTATTCAATTATTATTTATTGTCTTTATTTGTTCTGTTTCTCCGATTATAATTAAGTTATTGCTAACAATAAGATAACAAAATACAATGATGGCAGCTAAAACAAAACTTTTAGGAGGATTTATGAATCAACAGCAAAAGAACTTGAACCACTGGGAATTCAGAGCCTGCGGAGATGAAGAATGGCTTACGGCTGTTGTGCCGGGAACGGTGCATACGGATCTGCTGCGCAATGGCGTTATCGATCAGCCCTTCTATGGAACGAATGAACATGAGCTGCAATGGATTGATAAAAAGGACTGGGAATACAGAACCGGATTTGTATTAGAAGAGGCATGGCAGACGCTGGCGGTTACGGAGCTGGTGTTCGCCGGGCTGGATACGTATGCTGATGTGTATGTGAACGGCGTTCACGCCTTGTCCGCAGATAATATGTTCCTGTCCTGGACCGTGAATGTGAAGGGGCTGCTGCGGGCGGGTGGGAATGAGATCCGCATCGTCTTCCGCTCGGTGGTGACCGAGGATCTGCCAAAGCTGGCGGCACTGGGCTACAATCTGCCTGCGCCGAATGACCAGTCTGAGTTAGGTGGTCTTCAAGAGCAGCGGATCAGCGTATTTGCCCGCAAAGCGCCATATCACTACGGCTGGGACTGGGGTCCACGATTCCTGACCAGCGGGATCTGGCGGGAAGCTGTGCTGACAGGCCGTAACGTTGCGGCGATTGAGGATTTGTACATTCGCCAGCATGCGGTGAATGAGCAGGAGGCCCGGCTCACAGCAGTGATTGAAGCGGACGCACCGGAAACGTGGAGCGGGATGCTGCGGTTAAGTGCCGAAGGGCAGGAATGGATGAAGGCGGTTACGCTTGTTCCGGGCAAGCAGACGCTAGAGCTTGAGCTGGTGATTGACCGCCCGCGCCTGTGGTGGTGCAACGGCCTGGGCAAGCCGGAGCTGTACCTTTTCCGTGCAGAGCTGCTGCAAGGAGCGGAGGCTGTAGCAGTATCGGAGGTAACGACGGGGCTTCGGGACATTAAGCTGGTGCGTAAGCCGGATGCGCAGGGGGCGTCGTTCCATTTTGAGCTGAACGGGGTGCCGGTCTTCGCCAAGGGTGCCAATCATATTCCGAATGACAGCTTCATCACGGAGGTTACGGAAGAACGTTACCGCCATGAGATTGCCACGGCCGTGGAATCCAATATGAATATGCTGCGGGTGTGGGGCGGCGGCTTCTATGAAGAAGAAGTGTTCTACCGGCTGTGTGATGAATACGGGCTGCTGGTCTGGCAGGACTTCATGTTCGCCTGCAGCATGTATCCGGGCGATGAGGCGTTCCTGAATAATGTCCGCGCAGAAGCGGTATATAATGTCCGCAGATTGCGTAACCACCCTTGTATCGCGCTCTGGTGCGGGAACAATGAGATTGACTCGGCCTGGTCGCAGTATGAGGAGTACATGGGCTGGGGCTGGAAGGAGAAGCTGAATGCTGAGATTCGCCAGAGCTTATGGACTGCCTATGAGGAAATCTTCCACCGGATTCTGCCGGAAGCTGTGGCCGCGAACCATCCGGGTATGGATTACTGGCCGTCCTCGCCGCTGCGCGAACTCACAGGTGGTCAGGATCAGCATGCCACGCGGATTATGGGTGACGGAGATATCCACTACTGGGGCGTCTGGCACGCCAAGGAGCCGTTCGAGAACTATAATCTCAAGGTAGGCCGCTTCATGAGCGAGTACGGCTTCCAGTCCTTCCCGGAGCTGAAGTCGGTGCTGAGCTATGCAGAGGAAGCGGAGCTGGCGCTGGAATCAAAGGTCATGCTGGCCCATCAGAAGAATGGAGCGGGCAATCAGCTGATTAAGGAGTATATGGATATGTATCTGCCGCAGCCGAAGGATTTCCGGGGCTTCCTCTACATGAGCCAGGTGCTTCAGGCCGAGGCGATCCGCATGGCTATGGAGAGTCACCGCCGTAACAAGCCTTATTGCATGGGCACGCTGTACTGGCAGATGAATGACTGCTGGCCGGTAGCTTCCTGGGCGGGCATGGATTATTACGGGCGCTGGAAGGCGCTGCAATATACGGTGCGCCGCAGCTTCCAAGAGGTGCTGCTGTCTGTAGACAGCACGGATGGGGAGAGCGTCAAGGTCTATGGGGTATCTGACCGGCGGGAGGCATTGGACGCAGAGCTGGTTCTGCGGCTGCATGATATCAGCGGCCTATTGCTGCGCGAATGGTCACAGCCGGTAACCCTTGCTGCGGATTCATCGGCTGTGCTCTTCACACTGCCGCTGGCCGAAGTGTTAGAGGGCCGTGAACCGGCCAGTGTGCTGCTGGTGGCTTCGCTCCTGGAGAGTGGGCAGGCGGTGGAGCAGGGGCTAGAGACAAGGCAAGTGCTGGAGCCGGAGACAAGGCAGGTATTGAAGTCTGAGACACGGAAAGTGCTGGAGCGCAAGGAGCATTACTTCGCCCGGGCGAAGGATATTCCGCTGAGCAAGCCGGTCATCACGGTGACAGAGGTACCGGGAAGCAGCGGGCAGAGCTTCACGCTGAGCAGCGATGTGCTGGCGCGGGGCGTGCACCTGACGGTGGAAGAAGAGGGTATCTTCTCGGATAATTACTTCGATCTGCTGCCGGGCGAGCCGAAGACGGTGGAGTTCTCGATTCGGAGCGGGAGCAGCGGCGGAGGGGCAGACTTCACCCCTGCCGCGCCGACAGGACTCGTAGTCCGCTCGATGGCGGATTATATCTAATCACGAACTCTCACGCAGATGAGGATACTTCCGTAACCGTGGACTTGCCTGCAACTGTGATTCCGCCGCAACTGTGATTCTGCCGCAGCGGGGATCCCGCCGTAGCGTGAATTCACCTCTGGAGTCGTGGCTCCCCTGACCCACAGCCGGCTTGCGGACTGACATGACCTTATTTGCTCATAAACTAACCTGATTTCTGTTCTTGCGGACTCAGAAGACTTTATTGTCTTCCGGGCTGGCCGTTTCAAGGCGAAATCGCACGAATAGGGGCCTCTGAGTCCGGATGACAGGGCCAAAACGGCTATTTATGCGGAATAGCGGATTCTCAGTCCGCATGAGCATCAAAATTCAGTATAAAGGCATCATGATTCAGTATAATCCAACAAAGAGCGGTCCCCCGTCATCGGAGGACCGCTCTTTGTTGGATACGGCCGCCTTCAGGCCGGTTCGATGAACATCTCACCCAGGATCTGCCCGGTGCGATATGCATGCTCAGGAAGCGCAGCGGCGGTGAAGGCCGCCACATCCTCTGGCTTGATATCGTACATGGCTTCAATTTCTCTGGAGAAGAGAAGATGTCCTTCCGCAAGCAGCTCAGGCATAGCCGGGACATCAGCAGGAGCAAGAGGCTCAGGGATAAGCTGCTGTAGTGCGTCCACGTAGTTTTGCAGCGTACGGGACCCGACAAGCTTGATGCCTTGGTTCTCTTCATTGACCATGACAAGGGTCGGGAAGCCGCGTACGCCGAGCTGGGCCACCTTCTGGAAATCTTCCTCCAGCAGCTCCTGTGCAGCTTCCTGTCCTGCGGCCTGAACGATCTCATCGCCGGGTAATCCCAGACTATTCACAATATCCGCGAGGACCTCTTCTTCTCCGATATTCCGGTTGAAGACGAAGACGGCTTCTCTGGCGCTCCGCAAGTAGGCCAGTTCCTTCCCCGGATGTCTCTGCTGGATCACCTTGAATACTCTGGAGGGCGGATAAGAGGACATGACCGGATTGTTCAGCCATAGGGTGCCGTCAATGGGCATGCGGTAATGCGCTCCGACTTCCTTCCAGTGACCCGCTACATCGGCTGGCTGCTGTATTCCATTTGCCTTGTCAGCGAAGCCATTCCAACCGGCTAATAATCCGCCCATCAGAGGCTGCAGATCAAAGTACTTGCCATACTGCTGGATAAACCGGTTCAAGGTAGGCTCGATGGCCCAGCAGTGTGAACAGATCGGATCAGTCGCATAATAGAGAGTAACTTTGGGCTGCTGCTGCGGATTGAAATCTATAATTTGTGTATGCTCCTCGTCGCTTACCCCGCATACACCTGTCTTCAGATCACAGATCATAGGATTTGTATTCATAATAAGGGGTTACCTCCTCCGTTTCTACTTGTAGTATGATTATAATATCTGGCATCAGATTAACAAGTACTATTGTTTTTAATACCTGGTATATAAAATATACTAATGGAGGAATCCCCTATGAAATATGAGGTTGACTTAACGCAAATGTGCCCCGCCACCTTTGCTTTTCATGTCATCGGCGGAAAATGGAATTTGCCTATCCTCGCTTTACTGAGCGAAGAGGAGCCGATCCGGTATAACGAACTAAAAAGAAGACTGAACGGCATCACCGGAACAACGCTAACGAACTGCCTCAAGGATCTTATCGACTACGGGATTATCCACCGTGAGCAATATCATGAGGTTCCTCCGCGCGTCGAGTATTCCCTTACTCCCTCCGGGCAGGAATTGGTTCCGTTAATTGAAGAGATCGTGGCTTGGGGAGCGAATAACATTCATGCCTTAGGGGGACAGAAGGTATAGGATTTTTTTCCCGGTGAATCCGTTCCCTCCGGTTGACTTGCGTATGACCCGCCCCTATGATGATAAATAATATGTAACATTAACGCTCGCATAAAGCTCGCACACAGAGGAGAGAAACAGCATGGCTATGGAGATTGAACGCAAATTCCTGCTGCCGGAATACCCGGAGCGGCTGATTGAAGAAGGACAGCTTAAGGTGCTGACCCGTCACAGTATTGACCAGACGTATCTTGCGATTGAGGACGGGCAGGAGCTGCGGGTGCGGAAGATCACGGATCTGGACACGGGTGAGGTTACGTACACGCATACGTTCAAGGATGGCAAGGGCATCAGCCGCCAGGAGATTGAATATTTCATTTCCGCAGGCTTGTATAACCAGATGATTGAGGCTGTGAAGGCGATCCCGCTGGTCAAAACCCGCATTACAGGCGTATGGAACGGTACAACGGTGGAGATTGATCTCTATACCCAGCTGGAGCTTACCGTGCTTGAGGTTGAGTTCGATTCGCTGGAGGAGGCGGAGCGCTTCGCAGCCCCGGAATGGTTCGGCCTGGATGTCAGCACAGAGAAGAAGTACAGCAACAAAACCGTCTGGAAAGAGCTTCAGGGCAAATAGCCCCAGTGAGCCTTAATCTTATAGAATCAGCGGACTTTAACGCGTAAACGTGGTACTATGTACAGTAAATAAAGAGGGGTTCAGGAGGATGAGACGGGTATGGAGTATATAAGCACAAGAGGCAAGGTAGCGGCCAGAGGCTTTATTGATACGGTTCTGATGGGGCTGGCGGATGACGGCGGGTTGATGGTGCCGGCTGAGATTCCGGTGATCTCCCCCGAGAAGCTGGAAGAATGGAGAAGCCTGAGCTTTCAGGAGCTTTTCCTTGAGATTTTCTCCTACTATACGAATGACGAAATTCCTTATGAGGATCTGCGCTCGATGGTCTACACCAGCTATGGTAGCTTCCGCGCTCCGGAAGTAACGCCGCTGCACAAAGTGAGCGATTCCCTGTACGTGCTGGAGCTGTTCCATGGGCCGACGTTTGCCTTCAAGGATGTGGCGCTGCAGTTCATGGGCGAGCTGTATTCCTACATTGCCAAGGTGCGGGGCGAGATTATCCATATTCTCGGGGCCACTTCCGGCGATACCGGTGCTGCGGCCATTCAGGGCGTACGCGGCAAGGAAGGGATCAAGATCTGTATTCTTCATCCGCACGGGAAGGTCAGCAAGGTGCAGGAGCTGCAGATGACCACCGTGGATGACAGCAATGTGCTGAACCTGTCCGTAGAGGGCAACTTCGACGATTGCCAGAAGATTATCAAGGAGCTGTTCGCCGATCTCGACTTCAAGGGACGGTATCACCTGCGGGCGATTAACTCGATTAACTTCGTGCGCATTCTGGCGCAGACGGTCTATTATTTCCATGCGTACCTGCAGCTTCCGGGAAGCGATCAGAAGAAGGTCAACATCAGTGTGCCTTCGGGTAACTTCGGTAATATTTTCTCAGGCTACCTGGCGCAGCGAATGGGTCTGCCGATCCACAAGCTGATCATCGCCACCAATGAGAACAACATCCTCGAACGGTTCGTGGTTACCGGTGAATACAAGCCGGGCAGCTTCACGGGCACCTACAGCCCGTCAATGGATATTCAGGTGGCGAGCAACTTCGAACGCTATTTGTATTATCTGCTGGATGAGGATGCAGAGAAGCTGTCCGGTTACATGGCAGCCTTGCAGAGTGAGGGCGCAATTAAGGTGGAGGGCGAACTGCTGGCCCGGGTACAGGCGGACTTCTCGGCGCTGGGTGTGAAGAACGCACAGTGTCTGGAGATCATCAGCAAGTACCAGCAGGAATCCGGCTATCTGCTCGACCCGCATACGGCGTGTGGTGTAGCGGCGTACGAGAAGTTCAGTGCCCCGGATGAGGTAAGCATTGCTTACGCTACAGCGCATCCGGCCAAGTTCGATGAAGCGATTGCCTTGACCGGCATCAAGCAGGAGTTCCCGGCTCAGATCTCGGCCCTGTTCGAGCAGCCGCAGCATCAGGTCGTGGTCGATCATGATAAGGCGGAGATCGTGCGCCAGCTTGTAGCTTTTTACGGGTAAAATAGGTGCGTGTCCAGTGGGGCCCGCGCAGGATGAAGACAGCCCCCGCCGGGATAAGCGGAGGCTGTTTGCTGTCGCTCGAAATGTGGGACACTGGATAGTGGGCGCGCTGTTTGCTGTAGCTCGTATTGTGAGACACTGGATAGTGTGTACGCTGTGCGCTAGTAGCGTATGTAAAATTGTGGGAATCAACTTAACTAATTGCTTATTGAGGGTTGGGTATGCCCCGTTTAAGGTGCAAGAAGTATGCTTAATTGCAGTATGTACATCTAAATTGCCTGAAGTGCCGCCGAATATCCGTTTAATTGTATTTGGTGCAATTAAAATACGGCTATAACGGGGTTCTCGCTCATTAGGGCAGATTTAGTTGTACAAACTACAGTTAGAAGAGGAAATTCTTCCTGTTTGCTGTTTTTAAATGTACAAACTGCAACTATCCCCGAATGTTCGCACTGCGCAGAGCCATAGTCTACTTGCCCAACTGGCGAACCGCCCCATGCTCCGATGGGCGGTGTTGGACGAATGAAGGTGAATCCTGTGCCTATTCTCAGGTGCTTTTTTTCACAATCGAAATCTAGCGGAATTTGTCGGAAATTACGGTATATAAGTGGACATACCTATCATGGAATGAGAAAATAGCAGTTATAGCTTATATATTTAAAAAAGGACGGGATCATTCATGACTATTCGTTTCGGGGTTGTAGGGACTAACTGGATTACAGACCGCTTTGTGCAGGCGGGACTTGAGAATGAGGAGTTTCTGCTCACGGCCGTGTATTCCCGCACAGAGGAGAAGGGACAGGCTTTTGCCGCCAAGTATGCCGGGGCTTCGATCTATACGGATCTGGAGGCGATGGTATCAAGCGCAGAGGTGGACGCGGTCTATATCGCCAGCCCCAATTCGATGCATGCGGAGCATTCATTGATCTGTCTGAACCATGGCAAGCATGTGATCTGTGAGAAGCCGGCGGCCTCCAACAGCCGGGAGCTGAAGGCGATGATTGAAGCAGCGCGCAGCAATGATGTGCTGTTCATGGAAGCGATGAAATCCACGTTCATGCCGAATTTTGGCGTGGTCCGGGATAACTTATATAAGCTGGGTCAAGTCCGGCGCTACTTCGCGGGTTATTGTCAATACTCTTCGAGGTATGATGCTTACCGCCAGGGGACGGTGCTGAACGCGTTCAATCCTGAATATTCCAACGGCTCTCTGATGGATCTGGGGATCTATTGCTTATATCCGATGGTGGCGTTGTTCGGCAAGCCGGATTCGGTCAAGGCCGTTGGGCTGATGCTCGCTTCAGGTGTGGACGGGGAAGGCAGTATGGTCATGCGTTACCCGGACATGGACGCGGTGGTCATGCATTCCAAGATTGCCGATTCCTATCTGCCTGCTGAGATTCAGGGCGAGAACGGAACGATGGTGATCGACAAGATTAACCAGCCCTATCAGGTCAAAATCCACTACCGCGACGGAACCGTCGAGGAGCTTACGCTCCCGCAGGTGTATGAGGCGATGTACTATGAGATTGAGGAGTTCATTCATCTGCTGAAGAGCGGGCAGCGGGAGAGCGCGACCAACAGCCACGCCAATTCCCTGGCGGTGGCAGAGCTGATGGAAGAGGCGAGAGCCCAGATTGGCCTGCGGTATGCTTCGGATCTCTAGCGTAACGGGCAGCCTGGCCTGCATTATATATTGAAATGGGGAGCGGAACTTGAAGACGTTCAAAAAGGTATACATCGAGATCACAAGCGTCTGCAACCTGGCCTGCAGCTTCTGTCCGCCCACGGAGCGGCAGAAGAATTTCATGAAGCTGGAGACGTTCAACACCATTCTTGATGAGATCAAACCGCATAGCAATCATATCTATCTGCATGTCAAAGGCGAGCCGCTGCTGCATCCGAAGCTGGGCGAGCTGCTGGATGCCGCGCATGCCAAGGACTTCAAGGTCAATATTACGACCAACGGCACGCTGATCCGTAAAGCGGGGCCGAAGCTGCTCGGCAAGCCGGCACTGCGGCAGATGAACTTCTCGCTGCACAGCTTCGACGGCCATGCAGGCTCGGAGAACCGTGAAGGTTATCTTACAGAGATCATCCAGTTCGTCCGGGAGATCTCCGCCCAAGGTGTCATTGTCTCGTTCCGGCTCTGGAATCTGACGGAGGACAACCGGACGAATCTGGAGAAGGAGCGCAACCGTGAGACGCTGGCCCTGCTGGAGGAGGCTTTTGGACTGGGCTACAGGATCGAGGAGAAGGTCGTCCCCGGCAGCGGCGTGAAGATCGCCCCGCGTGTGTACCTGAACCAGGACCACGAGTTCAGATGGCCGGCGCTGCATGAGCCGGAGGATGACGGCAAGGGCTTCTGCCATGCGCTGCGCAGCCAGGCGGCGGTCCTGGTAGACGGCACCGTTGTGCCGTGCTGTCTGGATGGCGAAGGGGTGATCAACCTCGGCAATATTCATGAGCAGCCGTTCTCCGAGATTGTCGAGGGCGAACGGGCGAATAATCTGTTCTATGGCTTCTCGCGCCGGGAAGCTGTTGAGGAGCTGTGCCGTAAATGCGGCTACCGGCAGCGGTTCGGCACCTAGCCGGAGCGCGGAGCCGGAGTGGGGGATGGTGTCGGTGCATACCGGCAAAGCAGCAGGGTGATGCTAATGGGAAGACAGAAATATTTATAAGGCCGGATCATACGAAAAGAGGGAATAGATGCCTACTATACTTGTTGCAGACGACGATGCGAATATCCGCGAGCTTGTCTGCCTATTTCTGCGCAATGACGGATTCGATACCGCTGAAGCGGCAGACGGGCAAGAGGCGCTGGCGGTCTATGCCAGAACGCATGTGGATCTGGTCATCCTGGATATTATGATGCCGGTGATGGACGGCTGGGCGCTATGCAAGGAGCTTCGCAGAGCAGACCCGGAGCTGCCGCTGTTAATGCTGACGGCGAAGGGGGAGACCTGGGAGAAGGTGAAGGGATTCGAGCTGGGAACCGATGATTATCTGACTAAGCCCTTTGATCCGCTGGAGCTGACGGTCCGGGTCAGAGCCTTGCTGAAGCGCTCGGGAATCGGCAAGTCGCATACGATCCGTATCGGAGAGGTAACGCTGGACCGGCAGACCTACAAGGTGATGAACGGGACAGAAGCGCTGTCCCTGCCGCTTAAAGAGTTCGAGCTGCTGTATAAGCTGGCCGGAACACCGGGGCAGGTCTATACCCGCGAGCAGCTGATCGACCAGATCTGGGGCATTGATTACTCGGGGGATGACCGGACGATAGATGTACATATCAAGCGCCTGCGTGAACGGTTTGCGGCTTCGCCGGATTTTCGGATCGAGACGGTTCGCGGGCTGGGATACCGGATTGAGGTTACTGAATGATCAAGTCCTTATATACCCGTGTGGTCCTGACTTATCTGATCTCCGTAATTGGGGGGACAGTGATCTCCTTCAATCTGGCAATCTGGATATACAAAGATGAATTGAACGAGAACCTGCAGTTTCAATTGCTGCGCTTCGCACAAGATGTCGTACAGATCTATGATGCCTTTCCGCTGACGGAAGCTGACAAGTTCGTAAGCGGCATGAAGCAGCTTGAGACCTATCATGTGCGGATTTACGATGCGAACGGCGGGGTTCAGTCTTATGGCGGTCCAGAAGGAATGAAGCTGGAGACCGTGACTGAAGCGCAGGTGCAGCAGGTGCTGGCAGGCGGAATTGTGCAGGTCAATCCGTCAGGCATCTCCATCAGCCTGCTAGGGATGCAATTAACTACGGATACGGGAAAAAAAGCATTGTTCGTAGAGCCGGTCGGTCCCCCCTCCTCCGCTTTTGTGCTGAAATGGCTGGTGAATTTCGTGGTGTATTCGCTGGTCTCCGGGAGTCTCGTGATCTTGGTGGCGGCCATGTTCGTGGTCCGGCCGATTAAGAAGCTGACCAACGCGACGCGCAAGATCGCAGCCGGGGACTTCAACGTGAAGCTGAATATCAAGCAAAAGGGAGAGCTGGGCGCCCTCGCGCGCAGCTTCGAGGAGATGACGCATGATCTGCAGCAGCTGGAGCAGATGCGCCGTGACTTCGTGTCGAATGTATCTCATGAGGTGCAGTCGCCGCTGACCTCCATCTCCGGCTATGCCCTGGCGCTGAAGCAGATGAATATTCCTGAGAGCGAACGGGGCCGCTATATCGATATCATCATCGGGGAAGCCGAACGGATGTCCAAGATGAGCGACAGCCTGCTGAAGCTGAGTCTGCTTGAATCGCAGTCCCAGCAGCTCCGGTTCACCACCTTCAGCCTGGATGAACAGATCCGGCGCGTGATTGTTGCTCTTCAGCCGCAATGGTCGGCCCGGCGCATCAACTTCGATCTTCAGCTGACGGCTGCCACGCTCACGGCGGATTATGACCTGTTGAGCCAGGTATGGACGAACCTGCTGGGCAACAGCATTAAGTTCTCCGGGGATGGGGGAGTAATCAGTGTCCATACGAAGCAAGATAATAAAAGTGTAACGGTTCGTGTATCCGACACCGGCATCGGGATCGCTCCCGAGGACCAGAAGCGGATCTTCGAACGCTTCTTCAAGGCGGACCGCTCTCATAGCCGCAAGTATAACGGCAGCGGGATGGGGCTGGCCATCGTGAAGCAGATCGTCCTGCTTCATCAAGGCGACATCCGGGTCGAGAGTGAGCTAGGCGCAGGCACAAGCTTCATTGTAACGCTGCCGCTGAATACACCGGCAGATTAGATTATTACACCGTTCATCCTCCGTTCATATTACCGTCACGGAGAGTACATTTTCATTATATATACTATCCTTAGCACTTCATCAAGGCAGTACATCCGATTCATAAGGACAGGTGATTGTATAATGAAAAAAGGACTCAGAATCCTGCTTAAGTCTATAGCGGCATTGTTGATTGTGATCGTATTGTTTTTTGCCGTAGTATTTGTGGTCAATATCATCAGCAGCAAAGCGGAGCTGAAGAAGATTGATCAGTACGGGCAGCTTGTGCCAGTCGATGGCAAGAAGATGAATGTACTCATCCAGGGATCGGGTGAGGAGACCGTGGTGCTGCTGACGGGGTATGGCACCGGGGCACCGGCGCTTGATTTCAAACCGCTGGTAGACGAGCTGTCTCCTAACTACAAAGTAGTCGTGGTGGAGCCGTTCGGCTATGGCTTAAGTGACCGGACCGATAAGGAACGGACCTCGGACAATATCGTCAGTGAGATTCATGAAGCATTGCAGCAGCTTGGAATCAAGCGTTACACCCTCATGGGGCATTCCATCGCCGGAATCTACGGGCTGGATTATGTGAACAAGTATAAGGATGAAGTGACGGCCTTTGTGGGAATCGACAGCAGTGTGCCGAACCAAGGGGGCTTGGACGATGAAATACCGGTGGGAACGCTTAAGTTCCTCGACAAATCCGGCATTGTGAGATTGTTCCAAAAGATAGGCGGCGACCCGTATGCCGGGCTTTCGTTCGACGAGCATACCAAGCAGCAGATGAAGATGATCGCCACCAAGAACTCAAACAATGACACTGTCGTGAATGAGAGTAAGTATTTCAAGGAGAATTTCACAGCAGCCCAGGCGCTGACCTTCCCCAAAGAGCTTCCGCTGCTGCTCTTCGTACAGTCAAATAATACCGATGTTGAGGGCTGGATGCAGCTGCATGAGGAACAGGTGAAGGATTCCGTGTACGGTAAGCTGGTGCCGCTCAATGGCGGACATTATCTGCATCATACGCTGTCCAAAGAGATTGCCAAGGATTACAGAGAATTCATGGCAGGTGTGAAATGAGAGGAATCTGATTCCCGGCCAACTATCTGATACAATTGAACAAGAGCTCTTCGCAGCCGCAGGCTTCTATAATAGAAGCTTGCGGTTTGTTCCATTCCGGGGACACTCTGATTCAAACCTGAAGCACATGGGCTATTGTATATAGATTGCTATTACATAGGGAGGTATGCAAATGCTGAAATCATTACGGGCTATAGAGGCGTATCGTGAAGGAGAATGGCCTGCCGGAGAAGGCTATCCGTGGCTGGAGTACATCGTGCAGGCAGAGCAGACGATTGTGAACCTGGAGCGGGTAGAATCGCTGCAGTCGCTTGCGCAGCAGAATCCGGTGCTGGATTATGTAGAGCGGAGTCTGCGGGTGCTGGACAGTCTGCCGCTGTCGTATTGGATCAAGGAGCTGGCTGAGGAGACGCTGATCTGGTCGGAGACGGCTAAGGGCGGGACTCTCCGGCAGCGGCGGAGCTGGCAGGAAGAGGGTATTAATATTTTCGTTCATAATATCGGCTCCGCAGAATTGTACCGGAGGTATGCAGAAGGGATGAAGCAGGACGAGGCAGGCTCTGCGGAGAAGAGACGGGTCATACATACGCTGATCGAGACGCATGGGCTGATTGGACAGCAAATCCGCGGCGAGGTTCCGCCTTCCGTCAATCTTCCGTTGTCCGCACTGGTGGAGCAGGGACTGCTGGGCGCAGAGGAGCTGGAGCGGCTGCTGTTCGCACTGAATCACTGCATCATTGCTGCGGTATCCCCGGAGCTGTGGCAGGAGGTCCGCCTGCAGGTCATGGAGCTGATTGCTGTAATTGCTTCAGGGAATCTGCAGCCTGAAGTCCCGATGAAGGAACGTCTGCGGAGAATGCGCGCCGGGTCCATTGCGCAGGGGGAGGATTACGAGACGGAGTGGGACGGGTTGGTGCAGGAGGGCTTCCTCCCAGCTGCGCTGGAGCCGCTGCAGCCTGCCACCTTCTGGTATGTGGAATCGGCGCTCCAGACCTTCTCGCTGGAGCAGTTCCTGAAGGTCATGAGTCTGGTGGCCGGCAGCGGCCCGCTTCAGCTAAGCCATCTGAGCCATCTGAGCTTCGAGGCGGTCATGAACAGTATTCATTATGACTATAAGGGCAGCAAGAAGATCAACGTCTATAAGAAACGGATTATTGAGAAGTATCTCTCGGAGCTGGGCTGGGAGGAGATCTACAGCGGTGTGAAGCCTTCCGGCAGCAACCCGCATCTTACGCACAGGCTGCGGGGTAAGGAGCATCTGCCGGATACGCTGTTCTTCCAGTTCGAGTTCTCAGCGGCAGCGGAGAAGCTGATTGAGTTCTGTATGGAGGCCGAGAAGTCAGCGCTGTATGAACGGGCGGTCCTGCTGCTGTTCGACCTGTTCGATCTGCGGCGGGATGCTTTCGACCGCTTCCACAATGAGGATACGTACTTAAGCCAGATGAATGATACAGCTGACTATAAGGCAGTGATTCTGGACTACGTTACCGGAGGGAAGGTGCTGGACATCGGCCCCGGCGGCGGGGTGCTGCTCGATCTGATTGAGGAGCGGATGCCGGAGGTGGTGCCAGTGGGGATTGATATCGCAAGCAATGTGATCGAAGCGCTGCGGCAGCGCAAGCAGCGGGAGGACCGCCGCTGGGAGGTGCTCCAGGGCGATGCGCTGAACCTGAAGGATTACGTGGAGCCGGGCACGGTGGACACGGTGATTTTCTCATCGATTCTGCATGAGCTATACTCCTATGTGCCGCTGGACGGCCGGAAGTTCAATCATGGCACGGTGGCGGCAGCGCTGACCAGTGCCTTCGATGTACTGGCAGATGGCGGGACGATCATTATCCGCGACGGGATTATGAGCGAGCCGGAGGAGGAGCGGCGCAGAGTGCGGTTCCTGGAGGCGGACGGGATGGCGTGGCTGGAGCGGTACGCGAAGGATTTTGCCGGACGGAATATCCGTTATGAACAGCTGGGCGAATACGAGGTTCTGATGCCGGTAAACGATGCGATGGAATTCCTCTATACCTACACCTGGGGGGAGGAAGCCTACATTCATGAGGTTCAGGAACAGTTCGGCTACTTCACACCTTCGCAGTACACCGCATTCATTCAGCAGACGCTGGGGGACCGGGCCAAGATAGAGGTCTTGCGTCATTACCTGCAGGAGGGCTACACGGAGGCGCTGGAGAACAGAGTGGTTATGATGGACGATAACGGGCAGGCGGTGCCTTTGCCGGACAGCACCTGCTTTATTGTAATTCGTAAAGACGGTGGGAGGAATTCCGTGCTTGCTGGCAGGTAATGGGGATGTAGTGTTAAGTAACTTGCCTATACTCTAATGCTCAACGTTTGGCTATTGCACTTTGTGCAATAGATGTCTCTGAAATCGACGGGAAAGTAGCTTCTATTGCACTCTATACAATAGAATTCGCCGGAAATGGCCTTCTGGAGCCTAAATCCAGTAATCTACTGTATGAAATACAATAGAATGCGTTCTAGGGCAATATAGAGCGGAATCTATTGCAGAAAATGCAATCAGGGAACACAAGAACACAACGGAGTGGCCATCGCCGCGTCCACTCCAGTGCTGAAACCCATCTTATGTAATTAAAAGGCTGTCCCGCGTAGTCATATTCATGACTTATGGGACAGCCTTTTGAGTTATAAAGTATGGTTATACTTTGAACTTGCTCGGCGTTATTTAAGCGTGATGATCAGCTCGCTGATTTTGCCGCCTTGTACCTTGAATTCATGGGTGAACTGCTGCGGGGCGGGAACACGGTTCTTATTGAACTCCCCCTCCATCTCAGCGGTCACTGCAATGCGGCCCTGGATTTCTTCAATTTCCATAATAGTAAAGCGGACCTTAGCAGAGAATAGCTCGGATTCTGCCCAAGCCGCTATAGCCTCTGTGCCTTCGGCCGACTTCCCGTTATCCTTCACGGTAGCGCCGGGTGCGAACAATTCGATCAGAGCGTCAGGCTGGTATTGGTTCACTGCATTGTAGAAGTCCTGTACCTCAATTGGCAAGGTTACATGCTGATTCATGAATATCTGCCTCCTGTAAGTAGATTAGTGGGGAACGGCATGTCCACCGGAATGAGCCATTAGGCCACCGCTGAAGCGGCAGGTGCCGTGGTCATCCATACCCTAACTTAAACGTATCCGGGCAACCGTAAGCAGGAAAAAAGAATGGGGCGGGGTCCAGCCTACGGATAAAGCTGGTTCTGCCCGGTGAAGGGACTGGCGTCCTTTCGGAATTCTGAGGGCGAGCAGTTCATGACTTTGCGGAACACTTTGATGAAGTAGCTGACGTTGTCGAAGCCGACATCCATGGCAATATCGGAGATTTTGCGGTCTCCCTGCTTCAGCAGGGCTGCGGCCTGGCGGACCCGGTAGGAGTTGATGTAATCGACGGGCGTCTTGCGGGTCATGCTTTTGAAAAAACGGCAGAATTGCCCCTCGCTCATCGGAATCAGCCCCGACAGGTCACGGGTACGTATCGGCTCCTGGTAGTTGTCCTGGATATAGAGAATTACCCGCTTCAGGCGGTCAATCTTCGTGGGCTCCGCGCCTTCGGACTGGCTGTGGTTGACGAAGCGCCCCGGCTGCGCAATCTGCGAGAGCATAATCAGCAGGGTTCCTTTCATAAAAGCTTCGAATCCGGGCATTTGTTGCTCATACGCGTTCATCATCCGGTTCAGATGCTCCAGCAGCTCCGCCAGCCAGGGAACAGAAGGGGTGAGGTGGCGCGGAAAGCTCTGGCGTTTCTCCTGAAGCGGCAGAATAACACTCTGCTGGATGGTATCATATTGGGCGCTGGCCAGCAGGTCGGGGTGGAAGACAAGGGCGCAGAAGCGGCAGGGGGTCTCCGTAAGCGCGTATGCGGCATGGATATCCCCGGATTCAATGAACACGGCCTCACCGGGGCGAAGCGTGAAATAGTCGGTGTCCACCTGAAACAGAATCTCGCCTTCCAGCAGCAGGAAGAACTCGGCTTCCTCATGCCAGTGAGTGTCCAGGACATGTGCTCCGGCGGGAAGGTCGATCCAGTAGGCGGCCAGGGGGAACATGACATCCCCGTGTTCGCGGTCTTCTTTGAGCAAGCGCTGCGAGGTGCGGTCCATTAGGGGCCTCCTTGTCTGATGGCGTCAAAATAATGTTATAAATGAGCTATATATTATTAGTTTTGAGCTTTTATTATCGGTATAATGCAACTATATACACCAAATCGAAGGGTGGCAAGTGCACATATGAAATTTACAGACGGCTTATGGCTGGTTCGTGACGGAATTACAATCAATGGTGCAGTGCAGAACTATGTGGTAGAAAAAACGGAGGAAGGCCTGACCGCCATCACGCAGACGACTCCCATCACGGGACGTTCGGCGACACTCAACTCCACACTGCTGACGGTGAAATTCCATTCCCCGCTTCCGGGCGTGGTAGGCGTCAAAATTATTCATAACGACGGCGTGATTCCACGCGGACCTTCGTTTGAGCTGACAGAGGGAACCGGCGATCATGTGGAAATCGAGGAGACAGAGGCGCAGACGGTGCTGATCAGCGGCGGACTCCGCGTGGTCATCAACAAGGGCACACACTGGTCTGTGGACTTCTACCGCGGCGACGAGCGAATTACCGGCAGCGGTTACAAGTCAATGGCCTACATCACGGATCAGGACGGCAACACCTTCATGCGTGAAGAGCTGGACTTAGGCGTCGGCGAATTCGTGTATGGTCTGGGCGAACGCTTTACGGCTTTTGTCAAAAATGGCCAGGTGGTGGATCTGTGGAACAAAGACGGCGGTACAAGCTCCGAGCAGGCGTACAAAAACGTTCCGTTCTATGTGACGAGCAAGGGGTACGGTGTATTTGTGAATCAGCCGGAGCTGGTATCGTATGAGATTGCGTCTGAGAAGGTGAAGAAGGCCCAGTTCAGCGTAGCCGGAGAGAGCCTGGAATACTTCGTGATTGAGGGGCCGACGATTAAAGAGGTCATCACGAAATACACCTCCCTGACCGGCAAGCCTGCGCTGCCTCCGGCCTGGACCTTCGGCCTGTGGCTGACGACTTCGTTCACTACAGACTACGATGAAGCTACGGTGAACTCCTTCGTGGAAGGGATGGCGGAGCGCGATCTGCCGCTGCATGTGTTCCACTTCGACTGCTTCTGGATGCGCGAATATCAATGGACCGATTTCCAGTGGGATTCCCGTGTGTTCCCGGACCCGGTGGGCATGCTGAAGCGTCTGCATGACAAGGGGCTGAAGATCTGCGTATGGATCAACTCCTATATCGGACAGCGCTCCCCGTTGTTTGAAGAAGGCCGGAAGAATGGTTATCTGCTCAAAAAAGCCAACGGCGACGTCTATCAGACCGACCTCTGGCAAGCGGGTATGGGACTGGTCGACTTCACGAACCCTGCGGCTTGTGAATGGTATGCCGGTTACCTGCGTGACCTGGTGGATATGGGCGTAGACAGCTTCAAGACCGACTTCGGCGAACGGATTCCGACCGATGTGGTATACTTTGACGGCTCCGACCCTTACAAGATGCATAACTATTATACCCAGTTGTATAACAAGGTTGTATTCGAGGTGCTGGAAGAGAAGCTCGGCAAAAATGAAGCTGCCGTGTTCGCACGCTCCGCTACCGCTGGCGGCCAGCAGTTCCCGGTTCACTGGGGCGGCGATTGCTATGCCGACTATGAATCCATGGCAGAGAGCCTGCGCGGCGGCCTGTCGCTCGGCCTATCCGGCTTCGGCTTCTGGAGTCATGATATCGGCGGGTTCGAGAACACCGCTCCGGCGCATGTGTTCAAGCGCTGGCTGGCCTTCGGCCTGCTCTCCAGCCACAGCCGCCTGCACGGCAGCACCTCGTACCGTGTGCCTTGGGCGTATGACGATGAAGCCGTGGACGTTACCCGCTTCTTCACCAAGCTCAAGTGCAGCCTGATGCCGTACCTGTATGATGTAGCCGGACAGGCACATGAGCAGGGCTGGGCCTCGATGCGGGCCATGGTGATGGAGTTCCCGGAAGATCCGACCTGTGAGGTGCTGGACCGCCAGTACATGCTGGGCGATTCCCTGCTGGTCGCTCCGATCTTCCAGGAGAACGGCGAAGTGAAGTATTACCTGCCGGCCGGCCGTTGGACACACCTGTTAAGCGGTGAGACCGTACAGGGCGGAGCATGGCGCAAAGAGAAGCATGACTTCTTCAGTCTGCCGCTGTTCGTGCGTCAGAATTCCCTGCTTGCTGTGGGCAGCGAGGATAGCCGTCCGGATTATGATTTTGCCGACGGCGTGAAGTTCGGCCTGTACTCCCTGGAGGACGGGAAGTCTGCTGCGGCGACTGTGCGCGATATCCACGGCGCTCCTGAGCTGAAGGTAGAAGCTGTACGCAGCGGCAGTGCTGTAAAGGTAACTGTCGAAGGCAGCGGCAAAGCATTCACCCTGGCGGTGAAGGATCTCGGCGCTATCGCCTCCGTGGAAGGTGCGGAGCAGGTAGATGAGACTACAGTGAAAGTGGGCGCCGGTGAGAAGTCCGTAACGTTCACGATTACGCTGAAATAAGTGAACTATAGACGGAATTAACACACACGCAAGACTGAATTAACACATCCGCACGACTGAATTAACATAACTATAGACCGAATCAACACATCCGCACGACTGAATTAACATAACTATAGACGGAATCAACACATCCGCACGACTGAATTAACATAACTATAGACGGAATTAACACACGCAAGACGGAATTAACACAACTATAGACCGAATTAACACACCTGCACGCTGGCTTAGCCTATGGCTGTGCCCTTAAGTAACCAAGCTCTCTGATGACAGGGGACATTCGTCTCCTGGATCGGGGAGCTTTTTGGGGATTGGCGGCGGTGGGGGAGGATTGTTGCGCGCAATGGCGGACAATGGGCTAGATGTTGCAAGAAATACAACAATCCCCTCAGCAGGAGCAGGGCTATGGCGAATTGTTGTCAAAAATGCAGCATTTCAGCTTCCCTGAGCGAATCAGCGGCGAAATTCCTGCATTTGGTGCAACATTGCACCGAAATAGCGAGTTTCACAGGCAGCAGTGTTGCAGATAGTGCAACATTAGTGGTTTCGAACGAGCGCCAAAGGATTGCCAAAGGATTGCCAAAGGAGTGCTGAAGGAGTGCTGAAGGAGTTGCCCCAAGTTACTGTTAAGTTACTCGTATAGCGTCAGCCGTACCAGCCGCCGCAGCCCATCAGCCAGAGAAACAGCACCAGAATAAAGGAGTCGATGACTATGAACAATATTGAGGATAGCGGGACAGTGAACACTGGAGAGGAGGACTGGGGGAAGATGAGCAGTGTGGAAGAGAGTATCGGGAAGGCAGACTGCTCTAAGGAGAACGAGGAGAACAGTTCAAGCGGAGTGCTGAGCCAGCCGGAGTTCAGCTCGGCCACCGCGCTATCTACAGCCGCCAACTACATTATGAACGCGCCGGAGCCGTTCACCCATACGTACCGCACCTATATCCGGTTGCGGGAGAACGGGAGCCTGACGCTGAAGTTCTGGCACAGCAATGCTGTGGATTCGACCTGGGACCTGGGCGCGGATGCCATAGCCAGTGAACCGGGCGGCGAGTGGAGCATCGAGGCGGCATATCTCGCCGATGGCGGAGCGGCGCCGGACGGCAGCATTGTGCCGGGCTCGCAGGTGCCGGTTACCTTTGGCGGCGAATTGTCGCGGCGAGTGGAGCCGGGTGAGCAGTTCTGGAGCGACGAAGCGCTTCTGGAGCTGCCGGAGAATCACTTGTTGGCCTTCACCTGGACCTTGAAAACGGCTGGCGCAGGCAAGTCATTCCCCTTCAATGTGGAGGGAATGCTGGTCTCCGGCTACGATGCGCCGGGCACTTTGGCAGCTCAGGAGTCTGCGGCTGATTTCAGCGAATCGGACAAGCTGCAGGTCCTCCCAAGCTTCCTGGGCTACAAGAAGGATGTAACGAAGAAGCTGGTTTTTCTGGGTGACTCGATCACGCAAGGGGTGCGGACCGCTAAGGATCAATACACACACTGGGCGGCAAGAATTGCAGAGGGGCTGGGTATAGAGTATGGAGTGTGGAATATCGGCTCCGGCTGGGGCCGGGCCTACGATGTAGCCACGGACGGTCCCTGGTTGCATAAGGCACAGCAAGGTGATGAGGTGCTGATCGTGCTCGGCGTGAATGATCTGGATATCGGCCAGCGCACGGCAGAGGAATTGCTGGGGGACGTGGCGTACATCATCTCCCGGATCAAGGAAGCACAACCGGAGGCAGCGGTAATTCTCAGCACCGTGCCACCTTTCAATTTCGATGGCGAGCGTGAGACCCATTGGCGTAAAGTGAATGAATGTATCCGCATGAGTCCTCCGGCCGGAGTGGACCGCGTATTCGACATGGCCGCCGTCCTCTCAGTTCCGGCTCCTGCAGATTATCGGATCAAGCCGGAGTATATGAGCGACGAGTTCGACCCGCATCCGAACGGTGCGGCGGGCAAGGCAGTGGCGGCGGCTTTTCTGGCGTGGTACAGAGGTTAACGAAATTTAACAGCAAACGGACGCCAGCAGTTAGTAGAGCATCAGAATTAAACAAGTGAGTTCATTCCATAAATGAGGTAAGGGATGAAGCTACGAATGAGGTAAGGGATGAAGCTGCGTTCGTAGCGAAAAAACAGGGATAAGTGTATTCTGTGCAACTAAAAACAGTGAAACGGATGGACTTCCTCTTCTAATTGTATTTTGTGCAACTAGATTTGCCCGGATGGACGAAAATCCAGGTGTAGGGGCATTTTAATTGCACGAACTACATCTAAACGGAGATTTGACGGCACATCGGACGATTTAGTTGTACGAATTACAATTAAGCCTTCCCCCTTGCCCCCTAATTGGGGTGAAGTAACCACTCAGCAAGCCATTAGTTAAAGTGAATTTCACACGTTTAGAGCTGATGAGCTATTAGTAGAGCATCAGCTCTTCATCTGTGGATGGGTGAAGAGCCATGGAGGACTAAAAGGGTGAAGTAACCGGAGCAAATGTAGGCGAAAAACCGAACACAATGCACCGTCGCGAGGGAACACGGCCGAATGTAGGCGAAAAACCGAACACAATGCGCCGTCGTGAGGGAACACGGCCGAATGTAGGCGAAAAACCGAACACAATGCACCGCGGCGAGGGAACACGGCCGAATGTAGGCGAAAAAACGAACACATTCTCCCCCAGTAATCAGCATTCACATACCACCCAGACGGAGCTTAATGCTCCGCCTGATCCCGGTAGTCTTTCGGCGAATGGCCGGTGTGCTTCTTGAAAACCTTGCTGAAGTATTTGACGTCGTGGAAGCCGACCATTTCCGAGATCTGGGCTAGCTTGAGGCCCGGATTCTGCATCAGCAGCTTGGCCTTCTCGATGCGGACGCTGACAATGTAGTCGGAGAAGTTGATGCCGTATTCCTGCTTGAACCGGCGTGAGACATACTCGCGGCTGACCTGGAATTTGCCCGCCACCTCTTGTAGGGAGAGGTCGGAGGGGTAATTCTGCTCAATGTATTTTACGATCTCCGTCATCGGGTTCCGCTCTTTCTGCTGTCTGTCCGTGAGCGCCCGGGATAACTGCTGCATGAAGGCCAGGGACCAGTCGCGCCAGGCGAACAGCGAGAAGGAATATCCGCTGGGCTGCGGAGAGGGGTTCTGCTGGTCCCCTTGCTCAAGCTCAGCCAGCACGTTAGCCGCCTGGCTGCCAAGCGCTTCCCGGACCAGCCGGGAGCGAAGCAGCAGCGCATCGGCCTTCCAGTCGTTCAGCATCTGCGGGGTAACCACCCCCGGCGGCTCAGCTCCTGGGTCCAGTGCTGCGCTGCTGCGGTCAGGGCTTCGGCCGTCCCGCTGATGACTGCCATCCGCCAGTCCTCCTGGACATCGGCGAAGCTCAGCGGGACTGCGGTCTCCCGTTTATCGCGCCGCTTCCCGCCGGGTATCGTCCCCGGCTCCCTGCCCGTCACTGCGCCAGCACCATTGCCAGTCACCCACCCCGGCCCCGCACCTGCACCTGACTTCCGGCCAGTCACCTCGCCCGTTCCCGAGCCAGTCAATCCGCCTGTCGCCGCACCCGCACCTGACTTCCGGCCAGTCACCTCGCCCGTTCCCGAGCCAGTCAATCCGCCTGTCGCCACACCCGCACCTGACTTCCGGCCAGTCACCTCGCCCGTTCCCGAGCCAGTCAATCCGCCTGTCGCCGCACCCGCACCTGACTTCCGGCCTGTCACCTCGCCCGTTCCCGAGCCAGTCACTCCGCCTGTCACCGCACCCAAGCCTGGCTTCCCGCCCGTCATCACACCCACATCAGTCTCCCCGCCTGCCACCGAGCCCGCTCCCATGCTTGTCCCCGCGCCCGGCAGCGCCTCCGCACCCGCAAAATGGCAGTAATCCTCATGCCTGAGCAGATTCCGCAGCAGCAGGGCTTCGGCGGCTTCGGCGCGTCCCGCCGGCAGATGCGCGGGGAAAGCGCCCGGCGTGCTGATTCCGAAATGCATGCGGAATTGCAGCGTCAGGAAGATGCCCTGATTCATCCGGCTAATCAGCGAAGTGACGGATTCATGCGGCTCCCAGAGCAGGATGGCAATCTCCGGCGGCCCGCCCCAATAGCGGAAGGCGATGCCCGTGCCCTGCTGCTGCAAAAATTCGTTGCAGATGTTCACGATGGCATAGTAGAGCAGCTCGCTGTCACCGCCGAAGCGCCGCAGCAGCGGATTGTTGCCGCTGTCCGTCTGCACAAGGAGCAGACGCGAAATCTTAATGTCCGGCGGAATGATGCCGTCATGGATCAGGCGGCGCAGCGAGGCCTCGGCATTCACCTTGTCGTCGATCAATGCGGACAGCAGCTTCTCCCCGAAGATCGGCTTGATCTCATTCAGCCGGAGGTTCTGGTGCTGGCGGTGGCTGCGTTCCGCCTCCTCGGCCCGCCAGGCGGATACTGCTTTGGAGACCGCGCTGTTAATCATATCCGGATCAATCGGCTTCAGGATATAATCGATGCCGCCATGGCGGACGGTCTGGCGGACGAAGTCGAAGTCATTATGCCCGCTGACCACAATGAACTTGGTGCTGCCTGCGAATTCATCCACCCAGGTCATCAGCTCCAGGCCGCTCCCGGACTCCATCATCATATCCATAATGACCAGCGCTGGCTTCTCCTGGCGGATTAGACCGATGGCCTCATTGCCGTTACCCGCCTCCAGAATCTCCTCAATCTGATGGGCCTCCCAGTCCACCAGCAGGCGGACGGCCTTCCGGACTCTTGCTTCGTCATCTACAATCAGTGCCTTCATACCTGTTCACTCTCCACTACAATATCGATTTCCAGGCGGATGATTACCCCGCCTGTCTTCAGATTATCCACGGTCAGCAGGGCGTTATCGCCGCAAACCAGCCGCAGCCTGGCCAGCACATTGCCGAGGCCGATGCCCGCGCCCGGTGCATCGCGTCTGCTGGGGCTGTCCTGTCCGGCATTCTGCAGGAGCTCCCGTTCTTCAACGGTGCTGGACTGCTCCAGCTCCTTGCGCAGCGCCTCCAGCCGTCCTGCGGGAATCGGGAGGCCGTTGTTGGCGATGCTGATCTCCATCCGCTCCGGGGTTAGCCCGGCCACGTTAATCTCCATGTATCCGTCCTGGCGGTCAAGCTGGAAGCCGTGCTTGAAGTAATTCTCCACAATCGGCTGCAGAATCATCTTGGGCATCAGCGCCTGAAGCAGCGGCTCCTCCACTTCACAGCGGAAGCTGAACTTGTTCTCAAAACGCTCCTTCTGCAGCTGGATATACGCTTTGACATGATCCAGCTCATTCTGGACCGTCACCACCTTCTCATCATTGTACATGCTGTAGCGCATCATTTTGGCCAGAGCCGAGAGCAGGCCGTAGATCTGCGGCACCTTCAGCTCCAAGGCCAGCGTACCGATAATCTGGAGAGTGTTGTTCAGAAAATGCGGATTAATCTGGGACTGGAGCGCCCTCAGCTCATTGGTCCGGCTCGCCAGCTCCAGTCTGTACTCCCGCAGAATGAGATTGTTGATCGTGTCCATCATACTGCGGAAATGCTCGGTGACCACCCCGATCTCATCGTTGCCCGCCGGGCGGATCTCAATGTTGAGATTCCCGGTCTGGACCTGATTCATATACCGGGTCAGCTGCTTGATCGGCGCGGTAATCCGGAAGGAGACGAGGATCGTCAGAACAATGATCGTCACCAGCAGCAGCGCCAGCAGCAGGAGGTTGATCGCGGCGGCCTCCTTGGCTTCGCGGAACAGATAGGAGACGGGAATCTGCTTGACGAGCGTCCAGCCGAGGCCGATGCTGTCGATCTTTTGATAGATGAATACAGAGCTGTCCTGTTCAAAATAACCCTGCAACTGCGTACTGTCCGCAATCTGAGTGTTATACCAATCAGCATTCAGCGGCTTGCCGAGCAGCCCGGAATCATGGCTGTAGACCAGCCTGCCGCTGCTGTCCACCAGGTAGAGCTTCTCCTGATCCTGCTCGTACAGCTGGTCCACAATCTCACTGAGGGCAGCCAGCTTCACATCAATTGACAGATAGCCTAGCGCCTGCGAGGTAGGGATACGCTCAATTCTGCGGTGCAGCGTAAAGACCGGCTCCGGTATAAACTGCGTTAATGGCAGCCTTAGCCCGTAAGCGTTGCTCAGATGTGTACTCTGCACGCTTACCGGTGAGCTTCCGCTCAGACTGGACTGGTGGTAGGGTGCATTAGCCAGCCAGCGCTTGGGTGTTGTATTGTCGGTAATCAGCGTAGCCTTCGAGTCTTTCACACTGTATAAGTACACCTGTGAGAGGTGGGGCAGCGAGGTGGAGATATAGCTGAGCGAGTTATAGATGGCAATATCGGAGGACAGATCGTCGTACCCGGCTTCCAGCAGCCGGTAGAAATCGCCGTCGGAATACACGTTCAGCGATAGACGGTTGATCTCCTGCAGCAGACTGTTAATGTTCTTGTAGCCCTGATAGAGCAGATTCTTGTTCTCATCGACCGCCCGGTCCCGCAGCGACTTGGTGGTGTGGGAATAGCTGACATACATCGTAGCCATAATGCAGATTAAGGTGGGCACAAGCAGGAAGACAATCAGCTTCGTGCGGATACTGGTCCATTTCATGGGGCGGGTCACATCCAGGTCAATATTTTACACCCTAAAGATCACTTGCGTAGGTGTAAGAGGCTCTGCAAAAAACAGATAATATCTTTAGATCATAAACAAGTGAGTGAGTAAAAGAAAGGGGGGCCATACATGCGCGGCAATAAATTGTCCCAATTCGGTCAGCAGGTATTTTTCGTTGGCCCGGCATTATTGTTTTTTACCTTGATCATGATTGTTCCGTTTCTGATGGGGATGTACTACTCCTTCACGGACTGGAACGGCGTATCCGGTAATGTAAGCTGGGTCGGCTTTGAGAATTTTAAAAGTATTTTTACAAATGATCACGATTTCTGGTCATCCTTCTGGTTTACCGTGAGATTCACCGTGCTGGGTGTGATCTTGACTAACATAGTAGGCTTCTTCCTGGCCTATCTATTGACCAAACCCTTGAAGACACGCAATATGCTCCGGACCATTTTTTTCATGCCGAATGTGATCGGGGGCCTGCTGCTCGGGTTCATCTGGCAGTTCATCTTCATCAAAGGCTTCGCCACTATGGGCGATCTTACAGGCCTGTCCTTCTTCAACCTTCCCTGGCTCGGGGATGCGACCACCGGCTTCTGGGCAATTGTCATGGTCTTCATCTGGCAGTCCTCCGGCTATCTGATGGTCATCTACATCGCTTCGCTCAGCAACGTCTCCAAAGAGGTGCTCGAAGCTGCCGAGATTGACGGCGCCTCCCGGATGCAGGTGCTGCGTAACATCATCCTTCCGCTGATTATGCCTGCGGTTACGATTGGACTGTTCCTGGCGATCTCCTGGTCCTTCAAGATGTTCGACCTGAATCTATCGCTGACCAAAGGCGGACCGTTCAAATCTACGGAATCTGTAGCGATGAACATCTATAACGAAGCCTTCCTGAACAACCGTTATGGTCTGGGTACGGCGAAGGCGCTGTTATTCTTCCTCATTGTAGCGCTGATCACTGTCATTCAGGTTCGTATAACGAAGAGTAAGGAGGTAGAAGCTTAATGAATGCCAAGACCAAAAGCAGATGGAATATCGGCATTGAAGTGATGATGATCCTTCTGGCGCTTCTGTTCCTCTCTCCGTTCTACTTCCTGTTGGCGAATTCGGTGAAATCCTTCGGCGAGATTCTGAGCGACGCGGCCAGCTGGCCGCAGACCTTCATGTGGTCGAACTATGTGAATGCCTGGAAGCTGGCCCGGTTCTCCGAGGCCTTCCGCAACTCGCTGATTATTACGATCATCAGTGTAGCGCTGATCTCGCTGTTCAGTGCGATGGCGGCGTACCGCATGGTGCGTGCCAATAACCGGTTCAACCAGATTCTGCTGCTGCTGATGGTAGCGGCGATGGTGGTTCCATTCCAGACGATTATGATTCCGATCCTGAAGGTAGTGAACGTCCTGGGCGTGAATAACTCCTTCACAGGTCTCATTATCTCCCATCTGGGTCTCAGCATTCCGATGGCGATCTTCCTGTTCCACGGCTTCATCAAGTCTGTGCCGCTGGAGATTGAAGAGGCGGCCACGGTGGATGGCTGTAACCCGATCTCCGCGTTCTTCCGGATTGTATTGCCGCTGCTCAAGCCGATGCTGATGACCATTATCGTGCTCAATGCGCTGGGAATCTGGAATGACTATCTGCTGCCGTCTCTGATTCTTCAAGCACCTGGACTGCGGACGATTCCGCTGGCGACCTTCTCGTTCTTCGGCCAGTATACGAAGCAGTGGGATATGGCGCTTCCGGCACTGACCATCGGGATTGCCCCGATCGTCATCTTCTATCTGTTCATGCAGCGTTACATTGTTGAGGGAATAGCGGCTGGCTCGGTGAAGGGTTAATTCACCGGGCTCCCGTTCCACATAAGAAGCAGTTAAATTATTCAAGGGGGAAATATCTAATGAAGAAGAAACATTCTGCACTGATGATGTCATCCGTAATGCTAATGTCAGTAGTGCTCGCGGCTTGTGGCGGCAATGCCGATAAGTCTGCCTCAAATAATGCTTCTAATGGAAGCGCTGGCAACAGCGGCGCTGTGAAGACGGTTAAGATTTTCCAGTTCAAGACCGAGATCGTGGAAGGCCTGAATGAGCTGAAGGTGGAATTCGAGAAAGAGCATCCTAACATCAAGCTGGATATCCAGACGGTGGGCGGCGGCGCAGACTATGGTGCAGCGCTGAAGACCAAATTCGCTTCCGGCGATGCTCCTGATATTTTCAGTAACGGCGGGTATGCTGAAATGGCACTGTGGCAAGACAAACTCGAAGACCTGTCCGACCAGCCTTGGGTGAAGGATCTGATTCCACTTGCAGCAGAACCTATGACCAAGGACGGCAAAACCTACGGGATGCCAATGAACCTTGAAGGAATCGGTTATGTATACAACAAGGACCTGTTCGCCAAGGCCGGGATTACAGAGACGCCAAAAACCATTTCCCAGCTTGAAGAAGCAGCTAAAAAGCTGCAGGCGATTGGCGTAACTCCGTTCGGCAACGCTTATCAGGAATGGTGGCTGCTGGGGATTCAGGGAATTAGCGTAGCTTTTGCACAGCAGGATAATGTCGATGAATTCATCAAGGGCCTGAACGACGGAACCGCATCCATCGTAGGGAATGAGAAGTTCAAGGATTGGAGCAATCTGTTGAACCTGACGGTAAAATACGGCCAGAAGAATCCGCTTACCACGGATGCTAACACTCACCTGGCGCTGTTCGCCAAGGGCGAAACGGCTATGATGCAGGAAGGCAACTGGGCACAGACGCTGGTAGATAACATTACGCCGGACATGAACATCGGGATGTTCCCGATGCCAATCAACGATGATGCGGCGATGAACGATAAGCTGTCGGTGGGTGTTCCGGCGAACCTGGTGGTGAACAAGGAATCCGGCTCCAAGGAAGAAGCGAAGACGTTCCTGAACTGGCTGGTCACTTCGGATATGGGGAAAGAGTATATCGTGAAGAAATGGAAGTTCATTCCTGCACTGTCCACCATTCCGGCAACCCCTGAGGATATCGGTCTGCTGGGTGCGGATGTCTGGAATTATGTAAAAGAAGGCAAGGTCTACGGGCTGCAGGCATCCAAATTCCCTGATGGCGTTACACAGGAATTCGCCAGCTCCATTCAGGAATTGATTGCCGGCAAAGTGGATGAAGCCGGCTGGGAGAAGGGCATGCAGGCTGCCTGGGATAAGCTGAAGAAATAATCTGAAAGGGAACAGATTGGATAGAGTGGCTTGGCCGGGACGCTCATGCCCATCTCAGTGAATGAGGTGAGGCGGGGCGTCCTTTATGGTTTTCGGCTAACTGGTGATTGAGGTATACTCGAATCAAAGTCTTGTACATTACGATAAGAGGGAGCTGGGCACAATTCGGGAGCGGAATGATTACAGCAACGTGCAAATCGGTGTCGACTATTATCCTGAGCATTGGGACGAGTCCATGTGGGAGAAGGATATCAAATTAATGAAGGAAACCGGGGTCAAGGTTGTCCGGGTAGCGGAATTTGCCTGGAGCCGGCTGGAACCTTCGGACGGCAGCTTTGACTTCGCCTGGTTGGACCGGGCGCTGGATTTGTTCCATGCGTACGGGATTCAGATTGTGATCGGGACGCCTACAGCAACACCGCCGCGCTGGCTGACCTCCGCTTACCCGGATGTGTTGCCTGTACTCGCGGACGGCGGCGTCTTCCATCCGGGCGTGCGCGGCCACCGCTGTTATAACAGCGCTTCCCTGCGGAAACATGGCGGCCGGATTATTGAGGCGCTTGCCCGCCAGTACAGCAGCCACCCTGCAGTTATCGGCTGGCAGACGGATAACGAATTCAGTATGCTGGATTGCCGCTGTGACAGCTGCAACCTGGCGTTCCGGGACTGGGTTCAGCAGAAGTACGGGACGCTGGAACGGCTTAATTCGGAGTGGGGAACCGTGGTCTGGAGCGGAAGCTACAGCAGCTGGAGTGAACTGACAGTTCCTTATGGCGCTTCACCTTTTCAGAACCCTTCGCTGCTGCTGGACTTCCAGCGGTTCCAATGGGATTCAGTAATTGCCTTCCAGAAGTCGCAGATTGATGTGCTGCGGGCGATCTGCCCACATCACTTTATCACCCATAACTTTCACAGTTATCCGCAGCGGCTGGACATGCACGGGCTGGCAGAGGAGCTGGATGTGGCGGCCTTCGATTACTATCCGAATCCTTCGCCTAAGAAACAGGCCACTGCACCATACAGCGGGGCCTTATCCTTGGATCTGACCCGCGGGATTAAACGCCGGGGCTTCTGGATCATGGAGCAGCTTAGCGGCCCTCCGGGCTGCTGGTTCCCGATGTGGCGTACTCCGTATCCCGGCCTGATCCGTGCATATGCCTGGCAGGCGATTGCCAGAGGTGCGGATACCGTGGTGCATTTCCGCTGGAGAAGCGCAGCCGCCGGAGCAGAGCAGTTCTGGCACGGCCTCATCGACCACAGCAATGTGCCCGGGCGGAGATTTGCCGAATTCGGGCAGCTGTGCAGTGAGGTGAATGCTCTGGCTCCGCTGTTGGAAGGGACTGGGGTCATGAGTCAGACGGCTATCCTGTATTCGCACGAGCAGTTGGCTGCGCTGCGGATTCAGCCCCAGGCGGAGGGGCTGGACTATTATGATAACATCAAGCAATATCACCGGGCGTTAACCAAGCGGGGCATCAGTTGTGATGTGGTGGACTGGCGTCAGCCGCTGGAGGGCTACAAGCTGGTTATCGTCCCGAGCCTGTACCTGCATGATGAAGAGGCGGCACAGGCGCTGGAATCCTTTGCGGAAGGCGGCGGCACAGTCATTCTGATGAGCCGAAGCGGTGTGAAGAACATGAATAATATCTGTGTAATGCAGCCTCTTCCCGGGCTGTTCTCACGTGCGGCCGGCATAACGGTGGAGGAGTATGATCCGGTTGGAGACGAGGTTCATACGCTCCGTGATGCTGAAGGGAATCTGTATGCATGCAGCCATTGGTGCGACATTCTTTGTCTGGAGGGAGCGGAGCCGATCGCCTGGTATGAAGATGATTACTATGCCGGAGTTCCTGCGGCTACACTTAACCGCTTCGGGGCGGGCAAGGTATATTATATCGGAACCGATCCCGGGGAGGATTATTGGCTGAAGCTTTTGGGTGATATCGCGCTGGACGCAGGGCTTGAGCAGTTCGCGGAATTACCGGAGGGCGTTCAGGCCTTCAAGCGTACAGGAGAGAACCGGGAGCTGCTGTTCCTGCTGAACCTCAGCCGGACGGCTCAGAGCATCCGGCTGGAGAAGCACTACCGCAGCGCGCTAACCGGCGATCTGGAGACTGGAACCGTCATGCTTCCGCCTTATGCTGTTCAGATTCTGCAAGCTGTAAGCTCTGGCCTGCAGGAAGCTGGAGTCAGGCAGTAGGGTGACGTCTCTTCTCCTGCAGACGGGAGGCCAGGGAGACCACAGGAGCTTTCGGCTGTGGCTTCCGTCTCTCGGCCTGCTGCTTCTGCGCCGCCATAAGCTCTTCTTGGCGGAACCGGCTTAGGAGGTCATGGACAGTTCTGATTTCACTTGTACCGATAGCTATTTCTATGCCATCCGGATTACCGGGCAGCTGGAACTTCCACTTTTTGTTTTCCACTGCTCTCACTCCTAGCCATTTTTTAGTCGGGGTCTCGCATTCCTGTTATATTTCCATCATAAACGGTGTATCGGATCATGTATAATGAAGGGAAATGATGGAGGCCATCACTGCGGCTGATGGGTGATCCGGGGGGAGCGATACGGCGTGGATACGGGTCTTCTCAAAGTATTTCTGGCGGTTGCCGAAGAAGGAAGTATCTCTAAGGCAGCCCAAAGCCTGAACTATGTGCAGTCCAATGTAACGGCAAGAATCCAGCAGCTGGAGCAGGAGCTGAAGACTCCGCTGTTCTACCGGCATAGCCGGGGAATTACCTTGACCTCGGCCGGACGGACGTTCATGGAGTATACGGTCAAGATTCTTAATCTGCTGGATGAGGCGAAGCTGGCGGTGCTGGATTCGCCAGTGCCCACAGGCTTGATTACCATCGGCTCGGATACGACGGCGGCAGTGCGGCTGCCTGCTATCCTGTCCACTTACCGAGGATGCTACCCGGAGGTGGAGGTGCAGCTGCAGGTCGGACGGGCGGGGGAGCTGATCGAGTCGGTTCTGCAGCATCAAGTCCAGGGGGCCTTTAAGGACGGGCCGGTGGAGCACCCGGAGATTGTCCAGGAGCTGCTCATCCACGAACGGATCGGGCTGGTGATTCCCGATAGTATGGATTATCAGGGCATCCTCTCTGTTCATGACAAGACCCTGCTGATGCTGAATGCAGAATGCCTGTACCGGAACAAGCTGGAGAGCTGGCTGGCGGAAGAGGGCGGACGGCTGGGTAAGATGATGGAGTTCGGGACGATGGAGGGATTACTCGGCTGTGTAAGGGCGGGAATAGGGTATGCGGTGCTGCCGTTATCCTATTTCACCCGGATGAATGTCACGGAGGGGATAAGGATCTATCCGTTTCCCGAGAAGTATGCGGAGGTGCCGACGGTATTCATCCGGCGGCGTGACCTCTATATGACGAGCGCGTTCCGGGAGTTCATCGAAGAGCTGAAGGCAGGGCTGCCGGAAGCGGTGAGCGGGACAGACAGGATGCAGAACGGCAGCGGTCCTGTGGAGTAACGGGCAGCAGTGAAGTCATAAACGTAGGATAAGATCCTATATTCGTGTCGCAAAAGACGGATACCCCACTTAGGTGGATGGTATCCGTCTCTGTATGTTCAGGAGTTAGTTAGTGCAGCTTCCTGAACTGCTCCGGCGTAACCGCCGACTGCTTACGGAAGGTGGCTACGAAATGGCTGACATCGCGGAAGCCGACCAGCTGCGAGATGGCCTTAACGGTAAGCTGGGGATTCGCAACCAGCAGCTCTTTGCTCTTGCGGATGCGCAGCCGGACGAAATAAGCATAAGGCGATAGCCCGAAGGTCTGCAGGAACAGGCTGTTCAGATATCTGCCGGACACCTCAAGCCGGGAGGCGAGATCACTGAGGCCTACCTCGGGATCACCATAATGGCTGTCCATCCATTTCAGCAGCGGCTGAAGCTTGTCCACATTGCGGGAGATGGCCGTGTTGTTATGCAACTGCCCGTATTTGTTCAGGGTCAGCAGGAAACGGTAGGCATCGCTGGATTCCCCGAGACTGAACATGTCATTCGAAGTATCGTGGCGGTCCAGCATCTCCTTCAGCATCGAGCTCAGCGGCGCCCCGCTCTCCCAGCGGTAGAACAGGCTGGTGTTCATCCCGAGCGAATCCAGAATATGCCGGGCTGAGGTCCCGCCGAAGGTGAGATAATAGGTGCGCCAAGTCTCTGAGGAGAGTGCTTCATAGCGGTGCGGTGTCCCCGGCATCAGCAGAATGCCGCTGCCCTCGGTGAGGGTGAGCTTCTTGTTGTCGAAGTGGATCATCCCGCTGCCATGCGCCGTCTGCAGCCAGTGATAGGTGTGATAGCCTTGCGGCCGGGAGACTTGTTCCTGATCAGGGTTATACCCCATACTGTCGAGGGTGATGGGGAGCAGCTGGCCGCTCTCCTGGGCGAATACGATTCTGCGGACGGTATCCAGTGACATTCCGGTTCATCTCCTGGTGTTCCATATTATTATATTTCAATTCATTAATATTATATTTATAGCGATTGAGGTAGCGATTAAAATAAGAATATACTTATACTATAAAGGATGTGCGTAGCGTGATCAACGAGAAATTACCTAAGATCTGGTACGGTGGAGATTATAACCCGGAGCAATGGGAGGCCCCGGTCTGGGCGGAGGACGAGCGGATGTTCAAGCTCGCGGGCATAGACGTAGCAACCATTAATGTGTTCTCCTGGGCGCTGATTCAGCCGTCTGAGGATACGTACGATTTCAGTGGTCTGGATGAGTTAATCGACCGCTTATATAAGAACGGCACATATGTATGTCTGGCTACGGGTACCGGGGCACATCCGGCGTGGATGGCTCACCGCTATCCGGAGGTAACCCGCGTGGATGTTCAGGGCCGGAAGCGTAAATTCGGCGGTCGCCACAACTCCAACCCGAACAGCGCAGTCTACCGCAAATACGCGGCCCTGCTGGCCGGTAAGCTGGCTGAGCGCTATAAGGATCACCCGGGCCTGGTGGCCTGGCATATCTCCAATGAATACGGCGGATATGATTATTCCGAGCAGTCCGAGGCGGCTTTCCGCGTATGGTTGAAGGAACGTTACGGAACGCTGGATGCGCTCAACAAAGCCTGGAACACCCGGTTCTGGGGCCATACCTTCTATGACTGGGAGGAAATCGTTGTTCCGAATGAACTCAGTGAAGAGTGGGGCGGCAACCGGACCAACTTCCAGGGAATCTCTCTGGACTACCGGAGATTCATGTCGGATAGCCTGCTGGAATGTTACATTCTCGAATATAAGGCAATCAAGGAGCACAGCCAGGATATTCCGGTTACAACCAACATGATGGGTTTCTACCCGGAGCTGGATTATTTCAAATGGGCGAAATATCTGGATGTAATCTCTTGGGACAACTATCCGTCCTTGGACACGCCGGTCAGCCATACGGCGATGACACATGATCTTATGCGCGGCCTGAAGAACGGCCAGCCGTTCATGCTGATGGAGCAGACGCCAAGCCAGCAGAACTGGCAGCCGTACAATTCCCTGAAGCGTCCCGGCGTCATGCGCCTCTGGAGCTATCAGGCGGTAGCGCGCGGTGCTGACACCGTGCTGTTCTTCCAGCTGCGGCGGTCCATCGGCGCTTGCGAGAAATACCACGGAGCGGTCATTGAGCATGTAGGGCATGAGCATACCCGCGTATTCCGCGAATGTGCTGAGCTGGGCCGGGAGCTGGAGAGCTTGGGCAGCGAGCTGCTGGATGCACGCAGTGCGGCGCAGATCGGGATTATCTACGACTGGGAGAACCGCTGGGCGCTTGATCTCTCCAGCGGCCCGTCTGTGGCGCTTGATTATGTGAATGAGGTCCACAAATATTATGACGCGCTATATCAGCAGAATATCGAAGCAGATATGATCGGCGTCGAAGAGAATCTATCGAAATACAAGATTGTCATTGCACCGGTGCTGTATATGGTGAAGCCGGGCTTCGCCGAGAAGGTCGAAGCTTTCGTCCAGGCAGGCGGCACCTTCATTACGACGTATTTCAGCGGGATTGTTAATGAGAATGATCTGGTTACGGTTGGCGGGTATCCGGGAGAGCTGCGTAAGGTGCTGGGGATCTGGGCCGAGGAGATCGATGCCCTGCTGCCGGGCATGAGCAATGAAATCGTAATGAATAAGGAATGGGGGGCTCTGAACCGTTCTTATGCCTGCGGCCTGCTCTGCGACCTGATTCATCCCGAAGGCGCAGAGGTGCTCGCTCAGTATGGTGCGGATTTCTATAAAGGTATGCCTGCCCTAACGGTGAACAGCTTCGGCGCTGGTAAGGCTTATTATGTGGCCACCAGCCCGGATGAGGCCTTCCTGCGCGGCTTCCTGGCTAACCTGTGCGCCGATAACGGCATTGCGCCGCTGGTCAGCGCGCCGGAAGGTATTGAGTCCGTTCAGCGTGTGAAGGACGGCGTATCCTATCTGTTCCTGCTGAACCATTCAGCAGAGGAGCTTCGTGCGGATATCGGTACCCTAGAGCGGACCGATCTGCTTACCGGGAAGAAATTCAGCGGCTCCACTCCAGTTCCCGGGCGCGGAGTGCTGATTCTCTCAGACAAGCAGTAAGGCACGACAAAGCTGTCCCGAAGGCCGTTCATTAGACACGGCTGCTGGGACAGCTTTTTTTTAAACAGATTCTTAACGGGATTACCCTATTGAGTGAAGGAGCCGAAGTCCGTAATCTTCAAATCAACCGTGACATGAATAGGAGTCCGGCTGAACACCTCGTCCCAATGATCCTCCAGCTTGTTCCATAAGGCGGGTTCCTGGATGCTGAGTCTGGTGGAGAATCCGCCCACATCTGCTTTGTAATCCGACTGCAGCTTGTGAAGCATACTCTTCATCATCCCCTCCAGCCGCTCCTTGAACAGCTTCTCTGCTTTTTGGGGAAGATGGGTGGCCGCAGGGTATTCCTCTACGTTCCAGGTTTCGCTTAGCCTTCCTTCCGTTACAAGCTTGACGTCGAAGGACAGCTCGCCGCCGTCTGCTTTGGCAGTGATTTTACTCTTCATGGACTTGAGTTCATAGGTAATCGGCTCATTGCTCCAGTCGTAGGTCTTGATGACCCCGCTTTGCCCCCCGTTGGTCAGCCAGCTCAGACATTCGGTTTCCTCCTGATTCAGCGGGCCCACCCAGTGCCCGGTATCTCCCTTGATCACTCCGGCTCCCGAGAATTCTACCTCCCCATTCGCCGTTACCAGGTTCTGCAGTGCATAACTGCGTTTGGAGTGCATATTGGCATCCATTTTCGATAAAATAACAGGGTCCAGCACCTTGCTGGTTCTCTTCTGATTGCGCAGCATATCTCTGATGTGAAAGGCAGGAATTTCATTTTTTTGCTTCGCGACCATAGTGTCTGCTGCGCGGCCTTGGCTTAAGAACACCATCGTGCTGGGACGGATATCATTATCCCGAAGGACGAAATCCATTAACTGGTTTATCCTCTGCTGCTTGAGCAGCTCACTGGAGATCACTATAACCTTGAGGTGGTGGCCGATGATCGGCCGTTCACGCAGAATCGAATATTGACGGAAGATCTCCAGCACAGAATCTCCGGTTCCGGTTACATTCATATAGGGTGGACTGCTGCCGCTGCTGCCGCCTTGTTTATCTGTCCCTCCCACGGAGTTAGCCGGAACCATCTGCACAGTGGCGGTGATTTTATTCTTTTTATAATAAGTAGCGCCCTTGTCCTCCAGCTCCTGTTCTGTGGGCGAGAACTCTCCGACATCCAGAGCCAGCCCTGCGTATAGGGCCAGATCCTCAATCTCTTTACTGCTCCAGCAGGAGGTCAGTGTGGCAAGGATTAGCAGACTGCACAGCACCACCAGGATTCGTCTACACATGCTGCTTCAGCCCCTTCACCCGGATGAGCCAGACGACAGAGAGCAGGACAGGCACCAGCAGGAACAGCACCAACCCCATCTTGCCTATGGTATCTCCGAGTGCGAACAGATCGCCTAAGGATTTGGGCAGCATCGCCGAGATGAACAGCAGCGGAACCAACGCATAAATAATCGGGTGCACCTTAAGCTTGAAGATCTGTGAGAGACCCAGCGTGGACTGGAAAAAGAAGCTGCTGAAGTTGCAGAACATCTGCATCAGCCAGATGACCATGAACGGGAATTCCAGACGCTCGAAGAAAAATCCCGGCACCTCGAAGCTGCGCAATAGATCAATAGTGGGCCAGGTGCTGGTGATGGCGGAATCAATAGAGATGCCTCCGATCACTATAATGATGGTCAGGAAATAGATGGACAGCAGGATGGCCACGCCGCCAAGCATAGCTTTGACAGCCTTTTTGGGGTCCTCCATGAATGCCACAAGCGTCATAGTGACTTCACAGCCGGTGAATACAAGCACGGTGGATTTGAGCCCGGCGAATACGGGGGACCATCCCTTGCCGAGTACAGGACGCAGATTATCGATATCGAACATCCGCAGGCTGAGCACGAAGGAGATGAGCAGAATCATAATGCTGATCGGAAAAACAATGGTGTAGACACGGGCAATAGAGTTGATGCCTCCGTATACGAGGTAGGTGCTCAGCCAGAGAAAAGGAAGGATTACTGCCCAGATCGGAGTCCCCTCCAGCAGGAAGAACAGGGTAACCTCGGCCAGTGTACGGATCTCAAAGCCGGCGATAATGATGAAATACAGGATTAACAGCATGGACAGAATCCCGCCGATGAACCGGCCGGTCAGCAGCCTTGAGTACTGAAAGACGGTTTTTCCCGGAAATTGCTGGCTGATCTTCACCATAAGGAGGACAACCAGCATCACAATGGCCCCGCCGAGCAGGGTGGAGATCCAGCCATCCGGAGTTCCGACACTCTTGCTTACGCTGCGCGGCAGTGTGAGCACACCCGCGCCCAGCAAGGTATTGTTCAGGAAAATGGCCGTTTGTGTAGCCGTGATTTTATCATCCGTGCGTATGAACATACTGCATTCCTCCTTATACCAGGCGCGGTCATGATCTTCGTTTACTCTGCTTAGTCTTCATCATTTTCGGTCTGCGCTTCATCAGTGCCATAGGAGCGCGCAGGAACAGATCCTTCCAGTCACTGAGCCGGAAAGGGGAGAGCGGGGTCAGATAAGGCACTCCGAAGCTCTTGAGCTTGGTCAGGTGGCAGCAGATCAGCAGGAAGAACAGAATGGTCCCGTACATTCCCAGCACCGAGGCGAACAGCATACCGGCGAAGCGCAGCATCCGCAGGGTGATCCCGGCGCTGTACATCGGAATGGAGAAGGAGGAGATGGCAGTTACGGCCACCGTAATGACCAGGAACGGGCTGACGATCCCCGCCTGAACCGCTGCATCGCCGATGATCAGACCGCCGACGATGCCCATCGCCGGACCGATCGGCTTCGGCAGCCGGATGCCCGCTTCCCTAAGAATCTCGATGGCGACCTCCAGAATCAGCACCTCTATCAGAGAGGGAAAGGGCACACCCTGCCGGGTCTTAATGATCGTGATCGCCAGCTCTGTAGGAATCAGCCCCGGATGAAAGGAGATGAAAGAGATGTACAGGGCTGGAGCCATCAGGGCAAAGAAGGATGCTCCAAAACGCAGCAGCCGCAGAAGTGTTCCCGGCAGCCAGCGCTCATAATAGTCTTCCGGCGACTGCAGCAGCATGCTGAAGGTTACCGGTGCGATTAGTACAAAGGGTGTGCCGTCCAGCAGGATGGCAACCCGTCCTTCCAGCAGGGCACTGATCACTCTGTCCGGCCGTTCTGTATTCTGTAGCTGCTGGAACGGACTGAGATAATTATCCTCAATCAGCTGCTCGATGTAGCCGGATTCGGCCAGGAAATCCATATCGATTTTGCAGATGCGGTTCTTAATCTCCTCCAGCAGGTCGGGATTGACGATATCCTTCATGTAGGCCACAACGATCTCCCTTTCAATAGCGGTCCCTGCCCGGAAGGATACCATCTCAAGCTGATCGCTAAGGCCCTGGCGGCGCAAAATAGAGGTATTCTCGCTGAGCACCTCCGTGAAGCCCAGTCTGGGGCCGCGGAGCAGCGCTTCGGAGACCGGCTCGTCCGCCTGGCGGCTGGGAGCACCGGGCATCTCGATCAGGAGCCCGCAGCGCAGCCCTTCGATCAGGAGGGCGGCATGGCCGAAGAGGACAGACTTATTGAAGTCTCTGATATGCTCTTCCTCTCTAAGCTCGCTGAAGGGAAGACGATGCCCGGCCATTTCAACAGAAGACTGCGGACCGGGAGGCATCTCATGCATCAGGTATTGCATAACTTCCATACTGAGCAGCCGGTCACTCTGCATGCCGTCGACATGGATGACGACTCCTTGTGCACCTGTTTTCGCATTTGTGAATGCTCTGAAATGGACATCGCTGTTGTTGCCGATGCCGGATTTAACCGCCTGCAGGTCGGCTTGGAGATCACCGGTAAACCGGGCGGAGGATTCCTCTGGAGCCAGCGGCGGCGGCCCCTGCGCAGGAACGGTTCTTGCGCCGTACCCGATCTGGCCGCGTCCGCTGCCTACCAGCTTGTAGAGCGATTTATAGAGATAGGCCAGGAGCAGCGGAACAAGCATAGCCACACCCGCTTGGGCGAAGATTGCCCAGCCGGGTATATAGGAAAGAATCATACCGAACAGTGTAATCATCCCCAGCTTTTGAATTTGGGTATAACGGAGTACGAGTTTTCATCTTCATGCAGTTTTCCAAACTTTATCTAAATTTACTCGTAATTACCGAAAATAATTTGGTACGGTGGGTCCGGCTTATATGCTCCCCGGGTCCGGCAGCCCTGCCACGCGAAATAAGATATAATGCATAAAGTACAGGTTGTCCCATACATTTCGGAATGAAGCAGTCAGGAGAGAGGCGCAGCACATGAAGACTTTACTGGTCACAGGCTACCGGGCCCATGAGCTCGGCATTTATGACAGCAAGCATCAGGGCATTCCCTATATCAAAAAAGCACTCGCGAACCGGATCATTCCGCTGGTGGAGGAGGGACTGGAATGGGTCATTACTCCCGGGCAATATGGCGTTGATCTGTGGGCCTGCGAGGTGGTGCTGGAGCTGAAGCAGCAATACCCCGGGCTGAAGCTGGGCATTATTACGGCCCATGCCTCACCGGAGGAGAAGTGGAAGGAAGAGAAGCAGAATGAATACCGCCGCATTGTAGCCGGTGCTGACTACTACGGAGCCGTTAGCAATGCTCCCTATGACGGGAGCTGGCAGTTCAAGGCCAGAGATGATCTGCTGCTGCGTAAAAGTGACGGGATTCTGTTGTTCTACGACGAGGATGCGGCGGAGAGCAGTGCGAAGTTCACCAAAGAGCGGGTCGTGAAGCTGCATGCCGAAGGCGATTATGAGCTGCATCTGATGCATGCAGAGGAGATTCAGAGCATTGCCGATGAAGAGAACCGGCATGACTATGATTGAGAAGGGGGTGCGCAGCTGCGGGCTGCGCACCTGGAGCCTGTCCCATGTTGGCCTGAAGCGGGATCAGATGAAGCTGCGGAGTGAAGGCGGCTTGCGTACCTTATAGTTCTGCTCATAGGCGTAAGCCAGTCTGATAAGCACCGGTTCTTCATAGGCCCGGGCGGAGAAGGTTACGCCGAAGGGGGCACCGGCTGAGGTATAGCCTGACGGCACCACGATCGACGGATATCCGGCTCTTGAGGTAATCCGTGCGCCGAAGTCAGCGGGGAACAGCAGGGCATCAAGCTGATGTTCGCGCATAGTAGCGTCAATCCCCAGCTCCTTGCAGAGTCTGAGATCCGTCATGCGGTCACGCAAATATTGCGGCTCGGTGAAGGTGCCGGAGGTTGTTAATTCGGCATCGAGCAGGGTCGCTTGCCCGAACTTCAGCGTCTGGACCGGATGGGCATGATTGAAATCAATAATATCCTTCAAGGTACGCATCGGTGCCCCCGGGCCCAGGCGGGCCAGGTAGGCGTTCAGCGAGGTTTTGAATTCATTCAGCACCACGGATGAATAGCTGATCTCCCGCGCCGTTGTAATCTCGGCCGGATCGATAATGGTCGCCCCGAGCTCCCGCATTCTCTCCACAGAGGCATTGAACAGCGCAAGCTGCTCCTCCGTCAGCTCCTCGAAGTAATAATCGCGTGGAATTCCGATTCTTGCTCCCCGCAGACCGTCTGCATCCAGGAAAACCGTATAATCCTCATGAACCTTACCTCTGTTCGTACCCATAGCCGCATCTCCGGCATCCTGACCGAGCAGAGCGTTTAGGAGAAGGACGGCATCCCGGACCGTTCGTGCCATAGGCCCGGCGGTATCCTGCGTGCTGGAGAGCGGCAGAATACCGGAGCGGCTGATCAGCCCCACCGTGGGCTTAATACCGATAATAGAGCCAAGATTGCCGGGATTGAGGATGGAGCCGGAGGTCTCTGTTCCAACGGAGACAGTGCAGAAATTACAGGCCACCGCTACCGCAGACCCGGCGCTGGAGCCGCCTGTCGGCGTGGAGATGTTATAGGGGTTAAGCACCTGCCCGCCCCGGGAGCTGTAGCCGGAGGGCATGCCATTCGTCATGAAGTTGGCGAATTCCGTCATATTAGCCTTGCCCATAATGATAGCTCCGGCCTCGCGCAGCCTGCTGACGATGAAGGCATCCTCTCCGGCAAAAGAGTCCGCCAACGCGAGCGAGCCCGCACTGGTATGCATGTTATCCCCGGTATTAATGTTATCCTTCAATAGCACCGGTATGCCGTGCAGCGGTCCGCGCGGACCCTGAAGCTGGCGCTCTACGTCCAGGGATTCAGCGATGAACAGCGCATCCGGATTAATCTCCAGCACGGAATTGACGGTCAGGCCGCTTTTGTCATGATCCGCTATGCGCTCAAGGTACATCAGGACTAATTGTCTGGAAGTGATCTCCCCGAAATCCAGAGCGGCTTGAATGTCAGACAGGGTAGCCTCTACGATTTCAAAACTCATGCGGGTCCACGCTTCTTTCCCTTTAGGATTTATATAGATTGTTCTTGTAAGTTTTTCGGACCAGGAATGCGTGACTCCAAAGAATGTTTGGCCCTCCGGCCGCTGTTGTCCCCAGATTTCTTAATTTACACCGCTGTATGCGGTAGAAATCCGGTGACAAAGGCGGACGCTAACGCTCCTACAGTTCCAAAATTCTCTTCCGTCACTTTCCTTGTCCTTGTGTTTCCAAATTCAATCTATATATTGGTTTCTCCATATATAAGCACAGTTTTGCCTGTCTTCATAGCATTCTTTTAACACCCGGACGACCATGACTTTGGATGTAACTTTTAAACGGCTGATTAAAAGGGGTGCTCCTGTGGTTAAATACATCACAAGATTTAACAATACTACTTGCTAACATCACTAGGAGGAATCGAACTTGAAGAAATGGACTACGATATTTATGGGTGTTATGCTGACTGTTGCCTTGGCTGGCTGCGGCAATAATGAGGAGCTCAAACCATCGGAGGGCGCTGCAACAGCTGCACCTGCAGGAAGCGCGGCTCCGGAAGCCTCCGCATCGGCAGCGCCTGCTGAACAGACATCAGACGGCGTTCCAACGGTGGATGAATTGATTCAGAAGTCGGTTGCCGCATCGGGTGATCTGAAGAGCTTCGCGATGGAATCGCAGGTGAAGCAGAAGATCAATGTGAAGACGGCACAAGGGGACAATGCGCAAGATACCGATATGACCACGAAATCCAAGTTCATTAAGGAGCCGCTGATGATGCATCAGGAGGTGCAGATGAAGACGGCCCAGGGCGACCAGAAGATTGAGCAGTATGTGACTAAGGACGGCTTCTATTCCCAGGTGAACGGGCAATGGATGAAGATGCCTGCTACGATGGGTGAACAGGTCCTAGCTGCTATGCAGCAGTCCGCGAACCCTGAGAAGCAATTGGAGCAATTCAAGGCGCTTACCGAGAAGACAAAAATCACCGAGGAAGGCGATAGTTATCTGTTGTCTGCCGAGGTATCCGGCGATGACGTCAAGGAGCTGGCGAAGTCTTATATGAACCAGGGCGGCAGTGCCGATCCTCAGATGGCTGCCATGATGGAGCAGATGAATATCAAGAGCATGAATATCGCCTATGCGGTGGATAAGAAGACCTATTTCCCAACCCGTACAGATGTAACCATGGTCATGGATATGACCAGCAATGACCAGACGATATCGATTGATATGGATATGAAGGCGGCTATCAGCGATCACAACAAGGTCGACGAGATCAAGGTTCCGCAGGAAGCACTGGACGCGAAGGAAGTTGAAATGCCAACAACCCCGGCAGCTCCTACAACTCCGTAACAGGCTTACCGGGCTGAATAGAAGTGCAACACATGGAAACGGCGCTGCTGTCCTGATTAGGACGGCAGCGCCGTTTTTGGCGTGAATTGTTTTGGAGGGTGGTTTTATAAATTAAACGAGTTGCTCAGCATACCAAAGGCTGCACCGGCAATGACGGAGGTGATCAGCTTGTAGAAAATATATCCGGTCACAATGTTGGCGATGGCAATCGGGTATAAGGTGTCAATGCCCCGGCTGCCGCCGGTGTTCAGCGGATATTGGAACAAAGCCGTATTCATGCTGATGAAGACGAACAGGAAGGACAACGCCACCAGTGTGGTCGAGAAGGAGTACAAGCTGACAAGTAGTGTGAGAATCGCCAGCACCAGCAGCGCCACGGCCGGAACGAGCAGCGTTCCCATCCGGGTAATCAGCAATTTAAAATCGAAGCTGACCTTCTCCAGCCGGAGAACGGCATAAGTGGCTCCGCAAGCAACGGCCAGGCCAACCGCCGTCAATAACAGCGGCTTCAGGAAGCCGGGGCCGAAGATGGCCGAGACATCCCATTTGATGAACAGGGTGAGGAAATATAAGGCCGTTAACAACGCCGTAAGGCCCATGGTGATCAGGCTGTTAATGAAATGGGCCACAGGAATTTCCCTCATTGTACTGTACGGGCGGGTAAGGGCTCTCAGGTAAAAGCTCCAATATTGCTTGCCTACTGCCTGTGCCTGCTGTACACGTTCATCCTTGAGCAGATTATTGAACTGCTCGGATACCTTACGCTGGGGCTGCGGTTGCCCAGGTTGGTTGTTAGGTCCCTCAGGATTCGTGAAGGGTGTTCCGCCTTCCGGGTTGTTCATTGTGATTCCTCCTTGTGAAATATATGGAAAATGCCACTGGCTTTAGTATAAGGGGACTCAACGGGAAATTCTATAAATTTGCCGGAATATGCAGAAATTCATGCGAAAAAGCCCGTAAATCGTCGATAAACGTCGATTTACGGGCCGGGACCCATTCTATTCCTGTAATTCGTCTGCCACCCGGGCAAATCCCTCTTCAGCGAGATATTCCTCCGCTTCAGCGACCGTCTCGAAGGCCATCTCAAGCTGTAGTCCGGCATAGAGATACCACAGATCCTCCTCAAATCTCAGGCTCAGCGTATGCCCGTCCTCATTCTTCCACAGCGACTGCGCTTCAGCTCCGCCCGTCTGCACTTTTTTCTTTCTTTTGGAAGGGGCAGGGGCCTCGGGAATGTACATCAAGAGAGAAGTGATAGACGCATCCAGCAGCTCGCGCAGCGCAGCCTCCGAATAATCGCGGATATTGACCAGTCCCTTATCATCCGTCTCATAGCCCCGCAGCAGCCCGGCATAGACGAAGCCGTTCCCGTTCGGGTGAATATGCGAAGCCACGGTCTTCTTGTCGTGACGGCTCTGCTCCAGGTGATAATTCACCCGTCCCAGTGAGACCTTCCGCGCCTCCAGCTGGGGATAGGAATCAAGAATAGCTATTTTCTGTTCAAAAGTAAGCATATACAGCCTCCGGTTCACTTGAAATATAAAAATGTATAGGTTTCACGCTATACATTATCTTTCTATTTCTCGCTGAAACGGTACCGTCCTTTAAAAGGACGGCAATACCGTTTCCACTTGTAGTCAGTTGATTATACCACGCAGCGGGGTGCTGGACTATAACGCGCTTCCCCGGTTCATTACTCTGCCAGCGGGAGCCGCAGCACGAAGGTGCAGCCCTGCGGCGGATTGCTGCCCAGCTCCAGGCTGCCGCCCATGGCTTCGGCCAGCAGTCTGCTGAAGGTCAGGCCCAGCCCGAGTCCGCGAAGCAGGCTCTGCTTGCCCGAGCTGCGGTAGAAGGCTTCGAAGATCCGTTCCCGGCTGTCCGGGTGGATGCCCGGCCCGTTATCTGTAACGGAGATTTCGGCCTGCCCCTGCGGCGTAGCCGTAAGTTCAAGCTTCAATTGGAGATTGCAGTCCGGCGTCTTCGCCTGCAGACTGTTGCCCAGCAGATTCACAATAATCTGCTGGATGCGCAGCGGGTCTCCCCGCAGCACAAGCGGGTTCTCCGGCAGCAGCAGGATGGGCTTATTAACCTCCCCGTTCTGGGTCAGCATCCATTGATAGAGGATTTCCTCCAGCAGCGGGGCCGCTTCGAGCTTATCATGACGGACGGCAACCATGCCCGCTGTCAGCCCATTGTAGTCCAGCAGATCGGCGACCATATGCTGCAGCCGCCCGGTCTCAAGCAGAGCGATATCGAGGAATTCATTGGCCTCCTCGCCTTCGACAACGCCCTCGCGTACCGCATGGAGCAGTCCTTTGATTGAGGTGACCGGCGTCTTCAGCTCATGGGACACGCCGGCCAGCATGATGGCCCGCGACTGCTCGAACTGCTGCAGCTTGCCCGCCATCTCCTGGAAGGAGACGAGCAGCTCGTGAATCTCACGTTCTTTGGCCCCGGTCTCAAGCGCGATATTATATTGGCCGCTGCTGATCTGCGCGGCGGCGGCGGCCACCCGCTGAACCGGCTTGGCCAGCTTGATCGACAAGAGATAGATCGTCAGCCAGCTTAGGATAATCAGGAAGACGATGATAATCGAGAAGAAGGTGATCTCCTCTGTCGGAATATGACGCAGGGAGCGCTTGGACTGCATAACCAGCACCTGCCCCAGCGTGCCCTGGTCCCCCTGGATCTGTGCGGCGGCGGCCTTGTATTCAGAGGTTCGCGAATCGGTCAGGCTATCATTGAGCTTGTGTCGCATTTCCTCGTCTGTCATCGGGGGCTGGGAGTATAACAATTCGCCTTCAGGTCCGGTGATGATTACGCACATCTCCTCAGTGACCTTGAAGAAGCGTTTGCGGTCCTCTACCAGCCTATTCAGGCCCCCGGTAATCGCTAATTGACCGTCTGTATCCACGCTCCGGTCAGCGATCTCCTGCGCCAGCAAGCCGGTCGTCTGCATCCGGTTGCTCATCGCCTCCTGCTGCATCCACCAGAGGGTGAACAGCGCCGTCACCAGCAGCCCGATGCTGATGATCAGCAGATACCGCAGCGTCCAGTAAGTGAGAATGGAGGTAGTCTTCTTTTTCCTGCTGCTGTTCTTCTTACTCTTATTTATGTTGTCCATAATTGATAACCTGTTCCTCTCAGTGTGCGGATCTCGCCCTCGTCCTCCGGCCAGTGCGAGAGCGCCTGGCGCAGTCTTTTGATTGAGAGATCGACCGCCCGGTCGCTTCCGTCATAATCCATCTCCCACACATGCTCCAGGAGCTGGTCGCGGGTGCAAATCTGGTTCGGCCGCTCCGCCAGGAACAGCAGCACCGACATGTCGCGCGGACTAAGGCTGACCTCTGCCCCGTTCAGGAAGATGCTGCGGGCCGAGAAGTCGATGAACAGGCTGCCGTAATGGCGCTTGCGGCTGCCGTCCGACCACTGCGAGGGGCGGCGCAGCACCGCCTTCACCCTTGCAACCACTTCCTCTGGGATGAAGGGTTTCGACATATAGTCATCCGCCCCTCCGTCCAGACCCGCCAGCCGGTCCTTGATCCCGTCGCGGGCGGTGAGCATGATGACCGGGCAGCTGCTCCGCTCACGGATGAGCTGCAGCAGCTCGAAGCCGTCCATCGCCGGCAGCATGATATCGAGCAGGACCAGCGAGGGAGGCGCCTCCTCGAAGGCGTCCAGAGCACTCCGGCCGTCTGCGGCCCGGGTGACGTGAAAGCCTGCTTTTCGCAGATAGGCACTAAGCACCCGGGCGATGGCTTCTTCATCCTCTACGATTAGTATCGATTGCATGAGCTTCAGTCCCTTAACTAAAATTACGACAATTCTAACACATTTGCAGGCTAGTATGCTTTGACTTATTCCCGACATATTGCTTTGGTAGAATGAGATTCAGCTGGAACGAGCAGAGACAGAAAATGGAATGGAGGAGATCGTATGAAGAAGAGAACAGTCGCTATAACCGCAGCCATTGTAATTATTGCAGGAGCCATCACTGCCTTCATCTTAGTGAATAACAGCCTTGGCAATAAGGTGGAGATTGAATCGGTGATTCCTGAGCAGGCGCAGAACAGCGGAGCGCAGAAGGAAGGAACTGCCGATGCGGCGGCGGCCGCTGCTGCTGTAACGCCGGAGCAGTTGAACGGAACCTGGAACATTGCAGAGCCGTCCAAGGTCTACTGGTCCGTGACCACATCCAAAGAAACGGTTAACTTCGTAGATCCTTCCGTGAAGGGTACCTGGAAGGTGAATCTGGAGGATGCCTCCGCGATGACCGGCGAAGGGTCGGTCGACATGAGCGCGCTTGATTCGGGAACCGCCCAGCGGGACGAGCATGTCAAGGGAGCGGACTTCTTGTCCGTAGCGGAGTTCCCGGAGGCCACCTTCACGGTGAAGTCCTTCTCGGAGATGCCAAAGGAATGGACAGAGGGGACGGCGGTGCCGGTACAACTGCAGGGGACGCTGACCGTGAAAGGCATCGAGAAGGAAGTGACGTTCGACTCGCAGGCCGCATATAGCGGCGGAGAGCTTAAGCTGTCGGGTACGACTACCGTAACCTTCGAGGATTTTGGCCTCAGCAATCCGCATTCCATCGTGCTCAGTACCGAGAACAATCTTGAGGTGCGCCTGGAGCTAGTGCTTAAGAAATAATATAGGGTTGGGGATGACCCTCCCCGTCTGCTGCGGATTCGCGGCTGGCGGGGAGGGTTTTTGCTGTGACTGGGGCTGGGGCCAAGGCGGTGGGCCAGATGCGGATGTATGCGAAAAAGCGAACACATTGGGCTGGCGCGGGGTGTACGGCCGGAATGTAATCGAAAAACCGATTACATTGGGCTGGCGCGGGGCCTATGGCCGAAATGTAATCGAAAAACCGATTACATTGGGCCGGCGCAGGGCGTATGGCTGGAATGTAATCAAAAAACCGATTACATTGGGCCGGCGCAGGGCGAATGGCTGGAATGTAATCGAAAAACCGATTACATTGGGCTGGCGCAGGGCGTATGGCTGGAATGTAATCGAAAAACCGATTACATTGGGCTGGAGCGGGGTGTATGGCCGAAATGTAATCGAAAAACCGATTACATTGGGCTGTCGCAGGGCGTATGGCTGGAATATAATCGAAAAACCGATTACATTGTGCTGGCGCGTGGTGCGTGCTCCACAGCCCGTGACTTTTTAGAGAAATCCTGCAAGATGTGCAACAATCTATCCATGCAAGCGGTCGGTGAGAGAAGACTCTCAGAACTGGCGAGGGGGAGGCTGAGCATCGCCATGAAAGCATCTTTCACCCGGTAGGGTGTTTTTTTGTGACGGTACAAATCCCCGCCTTCAGGTTAAGTATAAGAGATACATAATTATTCAATAGGACCATCAGGTAAGGAAGGGAGCTAAGATACATGGATCGTAAGGCCAAAACTATACTGCAAAAATCGTTCTGGAGCGCCAGCGGCTGGAAGGGGACATACGGGCCTTTTTCCGGTGAAGAGTTCGACTATGCGAAGAGCAAGGGGGTCATGTTCGATCCCCTCACGATCACCCATGATGAGCTGGTGGAGAAGCTGCGGGTGCTGCACAGCGGGAGTGTGACCCGGGAGAAGGTGGCGGCGGCTTTTCTGCATAGCCTATCTACCCGGAAGGTTCATCTGCGGAGCGCCTTGTCCAGTTGGGCTTTGACTTCGGAGCTGGCTGCACATGCCTACGCCCAGCCCCCCGCCGAGCAGCCAAGGTATAGCAGTTGTGCTGCTTGTGATGCCAGGCACCTGATGTCTGATCAGCAGTACAACGCTGTGGATCTGAATGTGCTCAATTTCGAGCGGGTCAAATGGGGCGGCATCCGCCTTAATAAGCTGCTGTATTGCTGGCTCGATCTGGAGCTGTTCAGCCGGGAAGAGGAGATGGAGGCTGCTCCGCAGGATCTTCGTATTTTGCAGGATATGGCCGAAGCCGTGAAGCTATGCGGCAGCAAGGATGGTGCACGGAAGCTGGAGAAGCATTGGAAGGATATATTCCCCTCGAACCGGCATGAACGGGATGTGGTGATGGAGATCTGGGGATATGCTGGAATTCTGGTTCCGCAGGAGGAGCCGCGCCAGGGGCGGGGCGGAGACAATGATTTCAACGCTGTAGCCAACTGGCGCGGGGAGGACGGTTATTCGAAGGAACGCCTGAATGTGTTGTTCGGGCTGTAATACACACTTGTCTGGAGCTGGAGGGTCCTGCCGGTCGGCGGACATATACACACCAGGGAGATTTTGATAGAATCAGAGGGACCTGAGCTTCATTACGAGGAGGATATTACTATGGCAGAAGATAACGCTTACACGATAAAATGGGGCATTCTCAGCACAGGCTGGATCGCCCATCAGTTCGCCACGGATCTGGCCCACGCCAGCAATGGGGTGGCCTATGCAGTCGGCTCGCGCTCGCAGGAGAGCGCGGATAAATTCGCAGCCGATCACGACATTCCTGTCGCATACGCCACCTACGAAGAGCTGGTGAACGATCCTGATGTGGATGCCATCTATATTGGCACACCGCATCCGTTCCACCGGGAGAATGCGTTGCTGGCTTTGCGGGCGGGCAAGGCTGTGCTGTGCGAGAAGCCTTTTACCGTGAATAGTGCTGAACTGGAGGAAGTCGTGGCCTATGCCCGGGAGCATAAGCTGTTCCTCATGGAAGCGATGTGGAGCCGGTATATCCCGGCACATGTGAAGGTGAGGGAATGGCTGGCCGCCGGGCGCATCGGCGAGGTGAAGCTAGTGAAGGCGGACCTTGGGTTCCGTTCTGACTGGAACCCGGAAGGGCGTCTGCTGAATCCTGTCCTTGGCGGCGGTGCGCTGCTGGATGTCGGCATCTATCCGGTCTCCTTCACCTCGATGGTTCTCGGACCTCATCCAGAGTCGATCGCCAGCACCGTTCATATCGGGGAGACCGGCGTGGATGAGCACTTCTCGCTGCTGCTGTCCTACGGGAATGGCGTATCTGCTTCACTCCATGCCGGCATCCGCCTGAATCTGGACGATGAAGCCCATATCTATGGAACGGAAGGTCGTATCGTGGTCAATGGCACCCTGGTTAATCCGAAATCGGCCGAGCTCTACTTGAATGGCGAATTGGCGGAGAGGTTCGAAGATGGCCGCGCTTCGGTCGGATACTGCTTCGAGGCGGAAGAGGTAGGCCGTTGTCTTCAGGCCGGGCTTACCGAGAGCCCGGTGATGACGCTGGATGAATCCGTAGCCCTGATGAAGCTGCTGGATGAAGTCCGGGCGCAGTGGGGACTGAAGTATCCCGGCGAATAAGTGCGGGCAGGAAGCTTCCGGGAAGGGGGAGACCAAGTGACATTGACTGATGACCGTTATCAGGGCTGCCTGCAGGGGCTGGCCGCCGGGGATGCGCTGGGCACAACTGTAGAATTCCAGGCACCCGGAACCTTCAAGCCAATGACAGATATTGTCGGCGGCGGGGTATTCGCTCTGCAGCCGGGTCAGTGGACGGATGATACCTCGATGGCGCTCTGCTTGGCGGAGAGCCTGCTTGCAGTTCAGGCCTTCGATCCGGCGGATCAGATGCAGCGTTATGTGAAGTGGTACCGCGAAGGCGCGCTTAGCAGCACCGGCCGATGCTTCGATATCGGCAACGCAACGCGCGAAGCGCTGCACCGGTATGAAGCCAGCGGGGAGGCGTACAGCGGTTCAGAGGACCCGTTCTCTGCCGGGAACGGGTCGATTATGCGTCTGGCTCCGGTGGTGATGTACTACGCGAAGCAGCCCGCTGAGGCGATCCGCTATGCAGCAATGAGTTCAAGAACCACGCACGGGGCCGCCGAGTGTCTGGCTGCCTGCCGTCTGCTCGCGGCATATATTCTAGCCGGGCTGCACGGCTGGAGCAAGCAGGAGATGCTGGCGCCGGATGCCTTCCGCGAATGGCTGGATGAAGATACGCTGACGCCGCATATGCTGAATATCAAGCAAGGCTCCTACAAGCTGAAGGAGCCGCCGCAAATTCAAGGCTCGGGCTATGTCGTAGAGTCGCTGGAAGCGGCGCTATGGGCATTCCATAAGTCGGACAGCTTCGCAGAGGGCGCGCTGCTTGCCGTGAATCTCGGCAATGACGCCGACACCACCGGCGCCATCTACGGCCAGATCGCCGGAGCCTACTATGGCCTCAGCGGCATTCCGGCCGACTGGAGCGGCAAGCTGGCGTTGCGCGGGCTGATCAGCGATTACGCGGGGCGGCTGTTTATGGAGCGGGTGAAGTAAGCGGAGGTAGTTAAGCTGCATGTAGCAGGCGGGGCGTATGAGTCACAGGGCACCCCGCCTGTTTGTTGTGCAGGATGATGCGGAGTTTCGTGTGTGAACTCATGTGAACTATAGAAGTAGGTTATTGCATTAACGCGGTAATGTGCGAGGCGACGTTTGAAAGACATTCTGAGATAAGTGTATTCTGCACAATTAAAAACCGTGAAAAGGCAAGCATTCCTCGCCTAACTGTAGTCTGTACAACTAAATTTGCCTGAATGGTTGAGAACTGGGGTATGGAGGTATTTTAGATGTACGAAATACAGCTAAACTGCGATTCGATGGTACATCAGACGTTTTAGTTGTACAGATTGCACTTAAACTAATCGCTTGTACCTTAATGGAGGCATGAACGATGATATCAGGCAGATTCTGCACCCATCGCCGACTTCTACGCTTGAATTGAAAGTAGCTGATTGTATTTCCTGCAATAGAAAACTCATATTTGACCATGAAATGAGATTCTATTGTATTTCGTACAGTGGAATGCTGCGTATTGGGCGAAATGAGGCCTTTATTCAAAATTCAATTGTACCGAATACAATAGATTCTATTTCGATGCCCTTTTTACAGCATTCCATTGTACAAAATACAGTTACTACTGTTCCAGCGCCTACAGCATATGAGCGCCCCTTCGCTGAAAGATTCCACCAGATTTTCATCGGGACAATCCCGGAAAAAAGGAATGCCCTTCTCCTTATCCGCATAGAATCCATCCCACCATGCCCCCTCGTCCCGGAAAAGAGCGTCCAGCATCCTCAGTGTGTCCTCATGGCTATAAATCGTTTCATCGTTCATTCTTCTCAAGGTCTCCCTTCCTGTTAGCTTGCGGTAAACCCAAAGTACGATTATGAGATAATCCAAACAGTAACTCTCCTAAATTATGTTATAATATTCCGGAAATATGTTCTGTGCGGTTGGTAGGAGGGAACGGAGATTCTATGAGGGGGAGGGAAGTGTGTGCTATGGACGGCAAGTCTATCCAGTCTGCTGCTGAAGCCGGACAACCGGCAGCGACATAGCGAATTACTTCAGGAAATTGGCAGCTATATCAGCACGCACATTCTAAATCACCCGCTGCTTGCGGAGGATTGCGGGCATATCAGCATCCTGCTGGATGGATCAACGGCCTTGGGAATTGTGGACGACAGCTCGGATATAGACCTGATCCTGGTCTGCCGGGATGAATGCTATGAGCCGATTACGAGCCGTTTTGAACGGGCAGAGTTGATCCCGGAGAGAAGCAGCTTGTTTGTAGATGTGCATCTGCCCAGCGGCAAAACAGGACACTACACCCTGCTCACATTATCGGAGCTGGAGCAGGCGCTGGAAAAAGGGCAACTGGACTGGCTGTGGAATGCATCGGTCTCCTGTCTCTATCATGACCCCCTGGACCTGAAGGCATCGTTCGCGCAAGCGGTTCCGCTGCCTTCAGACCTTCTGCTGAGCCTGCGGAAGAAGACATACATAGACCTTCGGAGTGCTGCCAAAAGCCTGGATAATCCCGTGCGCCGGGGAGAGACTTTTCCGATTCTTTTTCAGGCGGTGGAGGTGTTCAAGCAGGCCTTACGCTGTGCTATCACAGTGGAGGGCCACCCCTATCCGTATGATAAATGGCTTGTACAGGTAGCAGAGCACCTTCCAGTGGGGAAAAGGGTGCTTGATTGTATGAAGGACTTCCAGCGATATCTCAAAGAGGATCTGTCCTATGCGCCAATGTATCAGGAGGATAACAGCTTTGTGAAAATGGAGAAGCGGGTCCGCGGGGTGCTGCTGGAGGAATTCCGCCTGCGCGGCGTAGATGAGCCTTGGCTGGTGGAATGGTGGAAGTACTTTGAGGAATGAATGGAATAAGAAGTCACGCTGGCGCAGACAATCCGCGCTGCCGAAGTTCGTCTACCAGACGATGATCCGTAAATGAAATCTTCAAGTTGCATTCTCCTGCAAGGTACAGTCTATAGATGAAAGGGGCTCAACCCATGTCCAAGAGCTTTGAAGTAACCCTCCAAAAAGTAGTCGATCACTCGTACTCTATTGAGATCGGTGAGCATCTGTTTGCCTCATTAGTTCGCGATTTGCAGCAGGGGCTGATTGAGGGAGTCAGCAAATATGCTATTATTACAGACTCTACGGTGGAGCCGTTATATGGCCGTCCTTTACTAGAGCTGTTACGTCATGAGGGATTCCAAGTGGAATTGTTCTCCTTTCCGGCGGGCGAGAGCTCGAAGACCCGTGAGACCAAAGCGCTGCTGGAGGACCAAATGCTAAGCCAAGCCTACGGCAGAGACTGTTGTATTATCGCGGTAGGGGGCGGAGCGGTGACTGATCTGGCAGGGTTTCTGGCAGGGACCTTTGGCCGGGGAGTGCCTTCCCTGAATTATGCTACCACCTTGCTGGCAGCAGCAGATGCCTCCGTTGGCGGCAAAACAGGCGTGAACACACCCGTCGCCACCAACCTGATCGGCGTCTTTCACCAGCCCCGTAAAGTATACATAGATTTGGCCGCTTGGCGCACACTTCCATCCCGTGAATTCAGAAGCGGTCTGGCCGAGACCATCAAGCACGCTTGCATGAGTGATGAGGAGTTCTTCAGCTATCTGGAAGCGAATATGAACAGAATTATTATGGGAGAAGGGGAGCTGATCCTGGATGCCGGGGTATGCGAGCAACTTGCGCTGACGAATTGCCGGATCAAATATGAAGTGGTAGAGCAGGACGAGCATGAAAGTAATCTGCGGCAGATTCTGAATCTGGGGCATACGGCAGGCCGGGCGCTTGAGGCGCTCAGTGGTTACCGGCTGCTGCATGGCGAGGCAGTTGCAGTGGGGCTGGTCATCCAGGCGAAGCTGGGGGTGAAATTTGGTTATATGACGGAAGAGCAGGCTAACCGTGTGGTGGCTTTGCTGAAGAAGGCAGGCCTGCCAACAGAGCTTCCAGAGTACATTTCAAACCGGGCACTAGTGGACAAGATGTACACAGACAAAAAAGTACGCAATGGCCGCATCCGCGTCGTCTTTCAGGACGGTATCGGGAGGATGAAGCGTTTTGCCGACGGTTCTTATTCTGTTCCGGTTGAAGAATCGGCAGTCATGAAGCTGCTAGAGGAGCTTCGCGTGAACCCGGCGACTTAAATGTTATATATTCTACCATAATATATATTTTTCTTTTAATTATGTGATATTATCTTCCGTATTTTTATTGACAAGTCTTTATATTTATCTATAATGATGTATAAGCGGTGGGCACACAGGCGATATAGTTGCTTTCAAGTCATATTTCATAACATAATCTATTGCAGCAAAGGTGTGATCGCTAATGATCGCTTCCGCCGGACAATGGAAACAGGATATTCTACGGATTTACAACGAAATCAACAAGAAGCTGTTCAACGCCGGCGTTAAGCAGCAGAAGGTCGACTTCGTGGGCAACAAGATTATTATTTTATCCATTAATAGCCGGGTGCCCGTACTTAAGGTGCTGGATACCCATGATCCTGCGGCAAGCCGCCAGATGAATCTGGTGCTGCATGAAGTATTCAAAGGTGAGATCAAACAGGCATTTCTGGATGAATTTCAAGTCAATATTAAGGCCGTTCTTAAAGATTATGATGTGGAGACCGAGTATTCCGGTACGATCATAATTTTGGAGAAGGACCTTGAGCATTATCTGAACGCTACGTTGGAACTCTGATCTTTCGGAGAGCCGGCCTGCCGTCAGTTTTCGGACATTTCCCTGCGGGGCTGTGTCCAGAACTGGCGGCTTTTTGTTTATCGTAACTATGCTATTACTTTCTTAAGGAGCTGATTCTATGAAAACCAAAATTGAGATTGCCGGTGTCAGCAAGTGGTTCCGCCGTGACGGGCAGGAGATTATGGCCATGCAGGAGACGAATCTCTCCATAGAACAAGGCAGATTTGTCAGTATTATCGGCCCCAGCGGCTGCGGCAAGTCCACGTTGTTCAATATTATCGCGGGCCTGATTCCGCCCTCCACCGGCCGTGTGCTTGCAGACGGAGAGGATATCGTAGGGAAGACCGGATATGTCGGGTATATGCTGCAAAAGGATATGCTGCTGCCCTGGAGGACGATACTGGACAACATTATTCTGGGTATGGAGATCCGCGGGGTGCCGCGCAAGGAAGCGGTAGCCCGGGCCAAGCCCCTGATGGACCGCTATGGACTGAAGGGCTTCGACGGCCATTACCCGGCAGAGCTGTCCGGCGGGATGCGCCAGCGGGCAGCGCTGCTCCGTACGCTGCTGTATGAGCGCGATATTATTTTGCTGGACGAGCCCTTTGGCGCACTGGATGCCCAGACCCGGCTGACTATGCAGAACTGGCTGCTGGAGCTCTGGGAAGACTTCCGCAAGACAGTGTTATTCGTCACCCATGATATTGATGAAGCCATCTATCTGTCTGACGACATCTATGTCTTCTCCGGGCGGCCGGGACGGATCATCTCCAAGATTTCTGTAGATATGCCGCGTCCAAGACACCAGGAGGATACGGTATCTGCTTCATTCATGGAGCTGAAAGCCCATTTGCTGAATCTGCTGTCAAGCGGGGATCAGGAGCCAGCCACCCGTATCTCTTAGAACTCATAAACTGTTGAAGGAGAGGACAACCATGGAGAGTGTACACAAGAAAGGCTATGTCATTCACAAGCTGGAAGCTGCCCCGGTCTATTCAGTCAAGCCGGACAAAATGCAGAAAGTGCCGGTCATCATTGATGAAGAAGCCGCCAGACGGCGGACGCGGCGGATCATCGGGATTGGACGGCTGTCTGTGGCGCTGCTGATCGTGCTCTGCTGGGAGCTGTTCACCCGGATCGGCTGGATGGACCCGTACTACTGGAGCAGCCCGCTGCGGATTATGAGCACAACCTGGACTCAGATGACAGAGGGGACGCTGCTGGAGGATATCGCTTATACCTCAAGCTCGACGATTCTCGGCTTCATCGGCGGAACGCTGATTGGCTCGTTGCTCGGTCTGTCCTTCTGGTGGTCCCGCAAATTTGCCGGCATCAGTGAACCGTTCCTGATCTTGCTCAACGCCATGCCGAAGCTGGCGCTTGCCCCGGTGCTGGTGATTCTGCTGGGCATTGGTTTCTTCTCGAAGGTGGCGCTAGCTTTTGCCATGACTGTGGTTGTGGCGGCCTTGTCGGCGCATAGCGGCGTGCAGAGTGTGGACAAGGACATGGAGAAGCTGATGTATTCGCTCGGGGCGAAGCGGCATCAGGTATTTACCAAAGTGGTCATTCCCTGGGCGATGCCCTGGATGATCAGCAGTCTGCGGATTAATATTGCCCTCTCGCTGGCCGGTGCGATTGTCGGAGAATTCATTGCTTCGAGCCATGGTATAGGCCGCATGGTCATCTACGCCGGTACTATTCTCGATATTAATCTGGTCTGGGTAGGAGTTGTCGTTCTGTCTGCGCTGTCGATGGTCATGTATGCGGGAGTGGTGCTGCTGGAGAAGTGGTTGTCTAAGGGATATGGGATGAAAAAGGCTTAAGAAGCAGGCAATCATTTCAACAAGATAGAGGAGAGAAGCCAATGAAGAATGTTACTACAATGAAGCTGTCGGCCGTCCTGCTGGCCTCTGTAATTCTGCTGTCCGGCTGCGGTGGTAAAGGCAATGCTGAAGTTGAAGCAGCCGCTGCCGGGAACGGTACGGAGAAGCTGAAGAAGCTGGTTATCGCCGAGCCGCTGCATTATACAGGTTATTTGCCGCTGTATGTGGCGCAGCGTGAGGGGTATTTTGCCGAGGAGGGTCTTGAGGTGGAGATGCTTCAGGCTGCGGGCGGCACGCATGTCACCTCGGTGGTCAGTGGGGATGCCTGGGCGGTCATCGGCGGGCCGGAGTCCAATGCGTTGGCGAATATCGGCAACTCAGACCCGATTGTCTCGGTCAGCAATGTGGTGAACCGGGCGAATGTCTATCTGATGGCCAAAAAAGGGACAGCCCCGGCAGGCAGCTCAGATGAGGAATTGGCAGCCTTCCTGAAGGGCAAGAAGCTGAATGCCGGACGGCATGGCGGAACGCCGAACCTGCTGACCCAATATCTGCTGCTGGAGCTTGGGCTTGATCCGCAGAAGGATGTGCGGCTGCTGGAGCCTGCGGATGGCTCCACGGTGGTGGCGATGGTTCAACAGGGGGCGGCGGATATTGCGAACGGCGCGGAGCCGCAGATCAGTGACGGGATGAGCAAGGGAGTGTGGGATGAACCTTTTTACAAGTTCCATGATCTGGGTGACTATGCTTACTCGGTGCTGAGCGTGAAGAAGTCTACCCTGGAGAAGGACCCGGAAACGGTACAGAAGGCGGTGAATGCTGTCGTCAAGGCACTGAAGGTGATTCAGGAGGATAAAGAGCTGGCGATGCGTGTTCTTAAGGCGGAATTCCCTACGCTCTCCGATGCTGCTGCCCAAGCTGCGCTTGACCGGGCGTATGACGACCAGCTCTGGAGTCCGGATGGAGTGATCTCGCAGGAGGCGCTGGATAAGGATATGGATGTGATGATCAAGACCGGCATCTACAAAGGCAAGTATACCTATGATGAGCTGGTCGATATGCAGTTTGTGAACCAAACAGCAGCGAAGTAAGCTGAGACCCGCAGGTCTTCAAAAATGAAAGAGGTGACCAAAATGGAGTTAACTGCCGATCTGATTATCCCTGATAAAACGGCGCTTATTATAGTAGATGTTCAGAATGATTATTGTCATGAGGAAGGCGCGCTGGCTTCAGGAGGCAATGATGTATCCGCTGTGCGGGAGATGATGCCGCAGCTCCACGGGCTGATTACGGCGGGGAGAACACAGGGAGTGCCGATCATTTACATCCAGACCTATCATGAAAAAGCGACGGACTCTCCGGTCTGGACTTCCCGCTCCGGGCGCGGCTCGCTGGGCGTCTGCCGCCGGGGGAGCTGGGGGGCTGAATTCTACGAGGTATCCCCGCTTCCGGAGGAGATTATTGTCAATAAGCACCGGTACAGCGCTTTTATTAACACCCGGCTTGATTCGGTGCTGCGTTCGCTGCGGATCGAAACCCTGATTATGACTGGAGTGAGCACCAATGTCTGTGTGGAGTCGACCGCAAGGGACGGGTTCATGATGGATTATCAGATTGTGATGGTTCAGGACGCCTGCGCCTCTTATTCCCGGGCGGCGCATGACATGACGCTGGAAAATATGAAGGGATACTTCGGCGTGGTTGCTTCAGCCGCAGAGATTGAAGCGGGCTGGAAGATCTGGAACCAGCCTGTGCTGCAGCAGCTGTCATGAGCCTCACGATGCCGTCACCGGAACGGGCTGTGAACCTCACGGCGGTTAAGGTGGTCATCTGTCTCGGGGCGTTCCTGTCCAATCTGTCCGCCGGGATGTTCAATATATCGCTGGTTGATATCTCGGCTGATCTCCAGATTCCTGTGGCCTCAGCACAGTGGGTGGTCAGTATCTATCTGCTGGTTATTTCGGTGCTGTTGCCTGTAATGGGGAGACTGGGGGACAAGTTCGGCCGCCGTAAGGTGCATAATCTGGGGCTGTTCGCCTTCGCAGCAGGGGCGCTGGGCTGCGCGCTCGCCCAGAATGAAGCGATGCTGCTGGGCTTCAGAGTCTTGCAGGGAGCGGGAGCCTCCATGTATCAGGCAACCAACATGGCCTTGATCGTCTCGCTCTTCCCGGCGGAGCAGCGGGGTCGGGCGCTGGGGCTGATGAGCACCTTCGTGGCTGCGGGTTCGATGGCAGGTCCGGCCTTAGGCGGCTTCCTGATCCAGTGGTTTGCCTGGGAGAGCAACTTCTGGCTTCTGGCTGTTGTGGCGGCGGCTGTGGCTATGCTCGCGCATAGGCTGATTCCCCGGGATACAGAGACCGCCGGAGGCCGGATGAATCTGGCCGGAGCAGCCTGGATGGCTGTCTGTCTTACTTCGCTGATGGTGGCCTTCGATCTCGGCAGCCGCTCCTCATTCCTGTCTGTACCCGTACTGCTGCTGCTCGCGGTCTCGGTAGGGCTGGCAGCGGGTTATACAGGATATGCCCGTTTCGCTCAGCGCAACTCCCCGCCCGCGGAGAACGGCTTCAGCCTGTTTACGGACCGGAGCTTTGCCGCGGGTATCGTGATTACGGTTATCACGTATATGGCCGCTTTTGCCGCACAACTGGCGTTGCCTTCGCTGCTGCGCCTATCCGGAGCTGAGCCTGCGTGGGTGGGGCTGATCATGATCGGCTATCCGCTGGCGCTGGTGGTAACTGCCCCTGTCAGCGGGAGTATCGCAGACCGCAAAGGACCGCTCGGCATTCTGGCCGCCGGCCTGCTGCTGATGAGTGTCACGCTGCTGGCGCTGGGCCTTGGCTCCCCTGCTTTGAGAACAGGTGCGATGGTGCTGCCGGTCGTGCTGCTAGGCTGTGCTATGGGAATGATTACTTCGCCTAACACAAGCATCGTTATGGGTTTGGCGGCAAAATCGCAGCTTGGCCGGGTCAGCAGTATACTGGCCTTATCCCGCAACATCGGAATGATGTTCGGAACGGCGGCCGGCGGTCTGATGATCAGTGGGGGGAACAGGCCGAACGGAAGCTATGTGGCGGTGTTCGTAGCCTGTGCTGCGGCAGTAGGTCTGTCTTCCGTCTGGCCGCTGTATTCCTTCCGGCACAGCAGTAAGCGCAAAAGCGCGGAGCATCTGCACATACCGTAATAGAGTAGAGTTTCAGGTGAGTTGAATCCCGCTCCCTCCATTCTGGGTAATATAGAGAAAGAGAGCTTAGGAGGGACGACATGGGCAATCCGTTGAAGGAATTCAAGAGCAGCATCGATGGGCTGAAGCAGTCACTGGACGGGGTAAAGCAATCCGTCGATGGACTGAAGGCGCCGGTGGATGAGTTCAAAGCGAATATGCAGGAGACGGTGGAGGCGGCGAAGCTGCGGAGTGACGGAGTGAAGTCGGAGCTTGGGAGGATGAAGCAGTCGGTCAAGGACACTCAGGGTGCTTGGCGAGGTGAAGGAGACGCTGAGCGCATCGGCGGAGGTGCTGTCTACCCGGAAGCGGTATCTCCGGCTGTTCAGCCGTAAGAAGGGACGTCTGATGGCCGCTAAGGGCCGCCGTTCGTGAACGATAACCACGCATCTCCACGCGTCAAAAGAAAACGCAAGAGTCAGGGCGGCATACATCCTGTGTGACTCTTGCGTTTTTGTGTTCCGTTTTGGGATTTTCGGTCCATGCGGACTGGAAGGCCGCTATTTTTGCTATTTGCGCTATTCCGGTAATCTATCCGGACTCAGAGGTCCTTAACCAACCTGTATCGCCTCATTTTCAGCGTCACCGCACCTTTTAACGGCTTCTCAGCCCGTGGCGGGCAGAAAAATTGTCTTTTTGACCAAATAGAGTCCTCACAGTCCGCGGAGCATCCAGTTGTCCGCCATCACGCTACAATTACGCCACCACAACGACATCATTCCGCACACCGCACACTGCACATTATCCCACACACCGCTCCACCACACCATTCTTTGATGCCACTCTGAAACGGTGCAACACCCGGCGATGACACCGCAGCCATCCCTCAGTGACCTGTAATCTCTGTATTCCGCACATCAAGGCGGCGTCAGGCTTAAGCTCTGGGCCGAATCGACCACAAACACAGGCAACGTCTGCACCCCAAGCTCCGTCTCCACCTCTCCGAATTCATTCGCGAACTGGCCGCTGACTGCGGCAGATCCGGTCATTAGCGGCACCTCGCCCTGAAGCAGCAGCTCACGTCCATTCGAACGCGCAACTGCTCTTCCGGCAGCATCAAAGTAAATATCGCAGGACAGCATCACCTTCTCGTAAGGAAACAGCTCAAGCTGTGTAGCATCTATAGGGGTGTAAGTGAACTCCTGATAGAGTTCCGAGAATTCATATGCCCCGTTCACTTGGCGGAAAATACCTGTTCTGCCGGCAGCACCATCGGCCAGATCCGTGTTCATTACGCGGATGGAGCCATCCTCCGCCATCAGCTCATAGCTGCTGCCTGTGAAGCTGAACAGCAGGGAGATTCCTTCCGGCCGGATGGTATAGCCTGTGAAGATGCTGCGTCCGTCAGCCTCACCGCCGTTAGCTACAACTACGGGTACTTCGGAGTAAGCAGACAACGCTTCGTCAAAAGAAAGAGCGCTCAGCATCCCCGAACCCGGGATCACCTCCCCGGTCCGGGTGGAGACCGTGCCGTCCCCGCTCATCTCGGCGTAGACCAGCTTGCCGCCAGCGTCTACTCCGGCTACAGCCACCTTGGCCCCGTACTTGTCAGTGACGGAGGCTGTAAGGGAATAGCTGCCCGGCACTTCTCCGCCCGGCAGCAGCCGGAGCGGCTCGGCCATATTCCAGGCAAGCGTTGCGGCAGCAGTCTCTCCGGAGGTGTCCTGCACCGGGGCCAGCTCCGCATAGAGCCTGATGGCATCCGCATACCGGCCGCCGCGCACATGGCGCGCGCCCTCGCGGAGCAGCCGGGCGATGCTGTTGTCGATCAGCTTCAGCACCTTGGAGCTGGTAATGCCGGCTGATGCCGCATAGCTGCGGTAGCGGGCGGCATGTCCGGCGAAGGCTGCGGTGAGGTCACCGTCCAGATCCTTGTTCAGGATGAGCGAAGCGCTCTCCTGAACCTGCTTGCTAAGCCAGGGTGCGGTATAGCTATGATTCTTATAAGCTTCTTCCATAGAGAGGGCGCTCTCCAGCATAGGCCCGAAGCTTCCGGCTGCGGCCAGAGCCTTGAGCCTCGCGGTATCATGGGCCTTGAAGCTCGAAGCCAATAACTCCTCTTTGGCCGCCACCCCTCCGTAATAGTCTGCCGGAATCTGCAGCAGGCTCCATTTGAGATTGTCCGTACTGTCGCTGCCTGTCCCCGAATCTGCCCCCTTAGACGAATCTGCGGCGAGTCCGGCCACATACTCCTCCTTGAACAGCCGGAACCCGGCTGTCATCTTGTCTGAGAGGCCTGAATCTGCCGAGAGCTGTCGATAATAGGCTTCATAGGGACCGCCTGGCGTCATATACTTGCTCTTCAGGCTGAGCAGGGAGGCGTAGCTCTCCATAAGCCCTGCGAAATCCTTCACCGTCAGCTGGTCCTCCAGCGTTAAGGACAGTCTGCTCAGACTCGTGCGGATGCTCGTAATAGGAGCCAGCTCTGTCAGTTTCGCCGAAATTTCTTTCTCTTTATATAGAATCGAATGATTGGCCGCTGCAAGACGGTACTTGTTCTCGGCAGCAATAAGCTCCCCGGCAGCGTACAATTCTCCAGCTTCTTGTACATCCTGAAGCTTATTCTTAATCCCCAGCGCCTTCTGTCCCAGCGGGAGCAGCATCAAAATACACAGAATAATCATAATATTCCGCAGGGTTATAGCCCGTATGATCGTCATATAATATAGCCCCTTTATTGATAGATAAGGATTAGAGCGGCAGTCGGCTTCTAACCTTATACTTCAGGGTCCCAGCGGTACTTAAGCTCACGGATCTCCTCCACCTTGACATCCAGGCCGTTCCACGGCTCATAGGGATTCGCGGCAATCAGTCTGGATAAGCGCAGGAACCGGTCCTTGGGCAGCTCCTGCACATAGCGGCCGATCATGCCGGAGTAGAGCAGCGCGTATCGCTTCATGCGGACCGCAGCACTGGCAACGGCGGTCATAATGACCAGCCCTTCATCCATTTCGAGAATCTGCACCTCGTAATTCTTGACATAGCGCAGGGTGCGGTCTTTGATCAGCTCAGGGCGGACCCTGGCGATCTCGCCGATATATTCTGCCAGCAGCGGCTCGAAGTCCTTCAGCAGCAGCTGCTCCAGCTCCAGCGTCATGTCCTTGCGCAGCTGGAAGCCGTGCAGCAGGGCGACACGCTGACGGGAGATCCGGTCTCCGCGCAGCAGCACGGAGATCTCACGCAGCTTCTCATAAGCGAGCACATCATTCTCGCGCAGTACCGTCACGGCTTCCTGGCGGTTCAGCTCCAGATCCTCCTTGATGCTGAAAATATTACGGCCAAGCAGTTTGTTCAGCGCATACAAATTTTCGTTCTGCCGTACTTTCCGCTGCGTATAGTAGACCAGTCCGGCTATTACGAGACCGCCTGCGCCGCACAGCACCATCTGCTGCAGATTCTGTCCGAAATAGATTCCGGCCAGGGTCAGCAGGAGGATAACGAGCAGCCGGGTCTGGACCTTGCGCCCGGCCTGGGACACTGCATGCTTCTCCACCGGAGTCAGTGAGGCGCGGCCGCAGCGGGTGCAGCGTTCCTCGCCCAGCGCGGTGTAACGGTGACAGCGGCGGCAGATGCGCAGCTTCTCGAAGGAGTAACGGGGGGCTTTGAAGGGACGGAAGATGACGGGTTTCTTTTTACTCACGGGCCGTATCCCCTCCGTTCAATGCAGCCAGCAGGCGCTCGTCGATATCCTCACGGGTGAGCGGCTTCCGCTGGCGGGAAGCATATAGAATGATCTGAATCACAGCATAGAGAAACGTTATCCCGAGTATGGCGTATGTAATCATGGAACTCTTCCTTTCTGCTCTGGTTACGGTCTTTTAATCAAATATTCAGGATTACGGCGTATACTTAGAATAGTCTATCCGGCTCAGGATGGCGATTGCTACTAGCGGAAGTGCCGGTCCAGCGGTCACTATGTTGAAGTTTACAAGGTTTAATTATATCATAATGGCATGCTATTGACAGAATTTAGCTATGCGTTACGGATCTGCCATATCCGCCTAATTTCACACAAGAGGAGCCCTATTTATGCTTCGTAACGAACGTAATTTCAGTAAGGCCAAGAATAGACTGCAGCGCATATTGCCTGTATTGCTCATGATTCTATGTATCACTGTATCTCCATATGCTGCTTCGAGAGCCAGCGCGGCTTCGGCCGCACCCTCACATATTGACGCTGTGCTGCTGATCGATGTCAGCAACTCGATGAACAAGAGCGACAAGAACAAGATCGCCAATGAAGCGATGAAGATGTTCATAGATATGCTGTCCACCCAAGGCGATAAGGTAGGCATTGTGGCCTACACCGATAAGGTGCAGCGCGAGAAGGCGCTGCTTGGCATCAAATCCGCCGGCGACAAGGAGGATCTGAAGAATTTCATCGACGGGCTAAGCCGCGGACCTTACACGGACCTGGCGGTCGGGATGGAAGAAGCGGTGAAGGTGCTGGAGAACGGCAGCGATCCCGGCCATGAGCCGATGATCGTCATGCTGGCCGACGGCAACAATGACCTGAATGAAGCCAGCGGCCGGAAGCAGTCCGATTCCGACAAGGAGCTGAAGGCGGCAGTAGAGGCTGCCAAGCAGAAGGGGTATCCCGTATATACCATAGGGCTGAATGCGGACGGCAAGCTGAACAAGAATATTCTGGCCGGACTGTCCAGCGAGACAGGCGGCAAGGCGTTCACTACGAATTCCGCGGATGATCTGCCGCAGATTCTCAGCGAGATTTTTGCCAGCCACTTAAAGCTGAAGGTGGTGCCGGTGCCGTCCATTACGGCAAACGGCGATTATCAGGAAGTTACAGTAGGTGTGCCCAATGGCAGCGTGCTTGAAGCGAATATCTCGATCATGTCCTCGAAGCCGGTGACGGCGAAGCTCAGTAATCCTGCGGGGAAGGAAGTAGCGATTCCCTCCGATAAAGTGCTGTTATCCAAGTCGTCCAGCTATACGCTGATCAAGCTTCTGTCGCCGGAGGAGGGAGACTGGAAGCTCCAGGTCAAGGGTGTGCCGAAGGATAAGATCGATATTAATCTGGTATTCAACTACGATCTGGAGCTGAAGCTGGATGCTCTGCCCTCCAAGTCTTACGGCAAAGGTGATACGGTGGATATCTCCTCGCATCTGTTCAGCAATGGAACAGAGGTAACAGAGAGCAGCCTGTACCAGGATATGAAGGCCGTGCTGCTGGCTACAGATAAGGACACCGGCCAAGTGCAGGAGATTCCGCTGGATAACTCGGGTGCCGAGTTCAAGGGTGCTTTTGAAATCAAGGATAATCATGAATACGAGCTGAAGGTCCGGGCCGAAGAGAGCAGCTTCTATCGGGAGAGCGATGTGCTGACCATCAATGCCAAGACCGGAACGGTGGCGACCACCCCGCCGTCAGCAGGCACTCCTGCGGGCGAAGAGCCTGCTGAGGAGAAGACCTCGAACACGCTGTACTATATCATCGGCGGCATTGTGCTGCTGCTGGCTGCTGCAGCCGCATTCTGGCTGCTGCGCAGTAAGGCGAACCGGGGGTTCGTCGGACAACTGGTGGTGGAAGTGGTGGACGGCAACACCGGAGAGAAAACCTATCCGCAGTACAAGAAGCTCGCCGCCTTCCGCGGCAAGTTCACTCTTCACCAGCTCCTGCAGCTTGCTCCCGAACTTAAGGAGAGCGAAAAGCTGGTCTTTACCCCGGGAACCCATGACCGGCTTCTGCTGCGCGGAGGCGAAGGGATCTCGGTGGAACGCTCGGGGCGTGCTGCTGATCCCTCGCGGGGCCTGGAGATGAAGAGCGGGGACCGGGTAACGGTCTCTCTGCAGACGGTAGACAAGACGATTCTATTGGAATATTTGATCTGATAAGCAGGCTAAGTGTATGCTCCCGAAGCGATCATGCGAAGTGATTCGGGATGTGTAGGCTATCACAACTTTTGGGGGAGAACCTATGAAACCGGTAGTAAGAGAACATATTCAACAGCTGGATGTATCGCTTGGCGGAGGAATCGTCAGCGACAAGATCAGAGTGGATACCATCGACAACCCGATCCTCATTATCGGGCTTGGCGGCACGGGCATCGATGCCCTGCTGCGGCTCAAATACCAGATTAACCGCCGCTTCAAGCTGCCTGAAGATCCGTTGTCCAAGAAGAAACGGGATAAGCCCGACAACGTGGAGTTCCTGGCGTTCGAGACCAATGAACAGGACCGCGGCAAAAAATACAAGGGCATCGGCCTCGACCCGCAGAATGAATTCGTTCTGCTGGCCAATGCCGAGATCGGCGGACTGCTGCAGAACCGCAGCATCCTGGATTCTTACATTACAGACTGGCTGTCGCCGGAGCTGAGCATCACAGACGGGATGAACGGAGCCGCCGGGGTGCGTCAGGCCGGACGTCTGCTGCTGTTCACGAAGATTAACCAGGTGGTTGCCGCCATCGACAAGAAGATCAAGACGCTGTCTGTCGGCACCAGCAAGAAGCTCATGGTCTTCCTGCTTACCGGTCTGTCCGGCGGAACCGGCAGCGGGGCGTTCCTGGATATTGCCTACATCGTGCGCGGCATTATTGAGCGTGACTACGGCGCAGCCGGGATAGACCGTGTCAATACGCTGGGCTATCTGTTCACACCGGACGTCAATCTGTCCAACAAGAGCCTCAGCGAGCATACCCGCGAATATATCCGCAAGAACGGGTATGCCGCGCTCAAAGAGCTGGACTACTGGATGAACGTGGACAGCCGGGGCGAACGCTTCCGCCAGAAGTACGGCAATATTCTGAGCGTCAACTCGCCGCTGCCGCCGTTCAATCTCTGTCATCTCATCTCCGCAACGAATACGGAAGGCAAGCTGCTGGAGAACGCCTACGATTACTGCATGAACGTGACGGCTGAGAATATCACCAACTTCATGGCCAGTGAAGAGAAGGCCTCCGGCGAGGAGTTTGCCATCCATGACTATATCAGCAACATCCGCACGAACATTGCCCAGATGAACAAGACCTATCCTGCCAACTATGAATACAACATTATCGGGGCATCCTCGGCCGTGCTGCCGATTGAGGAAATGACAACTTACCTGGCTTACCGTCTCTTCGACAAAATGGACAAGATGTTCCATCACGCCCCGAATCAGGAGGATGTGGAGAAGATGGCGCGCAAGCTCGGCATCGATCTTGATACGATGATCAAGACGTTCGAGTCCCGTGTGCCGGAGCCGCTGCCGGGTTATCAGAACAGCGAGCGCCTCAGCCATGCCAATGTCGTCAAGAATCAGGTCGTCAGCATGGATACGGAGCTGGAGCAGAACTTCCTGGCCCGTGCGCGTGAGGAATATATCAAATCCAAGAAGCAGCTTCCGGGTGAGATTGCCGGACGGTTCGGCGAAGAGCTGGAGCGCATCTTCCTGCATCCTGAGCAGGGGCCGTTCTATGTGTCGCGGCTGCTGTACACCGAGAAGGGCTTCTGCATCCTGAAGCTGATCCAGTCTTATATTGAAGCGCTGCGCGAGAGTCTCTTGCGCCTGCCGCGTGATATTGAGACCGCACAGGAGAGTGCAGAGGATAAGCTGGGCGATGCGCGGAGCGCTTTTGTGTCCAAAGAGAAGAAGAAGAACGCCTATATTGAAGCCAAAATCAATGAATACTGGCTGCATGCCGATGTGGAGCGCACCGAGCAGATGATCCAGTTCTATGAGGATCTGTATGAGCTGCTGAATGAAGAGAACAGCCGGATCTACGGTGTGTTCACCGAGATTCTGACCGCGCTCAGCTCGATCTTCGAGAAGAACGGCGACATTCTGATTAACGGCGAAGAGCAGGCCGACCACAAGGGCAACAAAACCTACTATTGGAATATCGTCAACGTGCCGGATATCTCGGCGACCATCTCCAAAATCATGGACCAGAAGGACGGCGATGATCTGATCCGTGACTTCACACGTGAGATGCTGAAGCATTCCGGGCGCTGGGTAAGGGAGCAGGAGATTGATATTGTCCGCTCCATATCCGAGTTCCTCAGCGACAAGTTCGGGGACCTCATTACCCGTTCGATGGAGGATTTCCTGGTGATGAAATACGGGCGCGAGGAACCGCTGGATAAGTTCGTGGAGCGGATTATTGCCGGGCGTCTGGATGAGGATGCGGTGCCGATTTTCCACCTCAGCAACAGCTCCGGCAGTCTGCACTTCCCGTCCTGGGGCTTCGTCTCTGTGCCGGTGAAAGCGCCGGGGATTCTGAAGGGTGTGCGGAATTATCAGAACAATGCACTCGGTAAATCGCAGTTCACGATCAAGGAGAGCGAGGTCAAGAACCGGATTTTCTGGCTGAATACACGCAACGGGGTGCCGCTGTTCGTCTATACGCCGCTGCGGGTGTACGAGGAGAACTACGAGCGGACCATTCTCGACAAGGAAGGCATCGGCCGCCATCTGGTGATGACCGATAAGGACAACTGGACCTATCTGCCTTCGCCGATCCCGGAGAAGTCCTGGGGCGATACGTATGCGAATCCGCGGGTCCGTGAGTACAATGCCAGGGTGCGGGCAGATTTCGGCCGGGCGCTGGAGTCCGGTGTGATCATAGAGAAGGGTGTGGACGAGAACACCAGCAGCCGCTTCTCCGTGATCTTCACGAAGCCGCTGGATCTGGGCAAGCTGCTGGGTGCTTATGATCTGCAGCTGGATGCGCCGCGTCCGAATCTGGGTGAAGTGCGCAAGGCCGCTGAGGAGCTCAAAGCACTCCGCACAGCAGGTATTGAACGTGAAGCCGTGAAGGATATCTTCGGCAGTATTAATCTGGAGCTGGCCCAGGAGAACCTGATCCGTTCCCCACAGCTCATTGCCCGTGTCCGTGAGGAGCTGGCGAAATACGATGCGCTGGCGGCCAAATCTGCGGAACTGGAAGCGCTGGTGCATCAGCATCTGGATGAAGACAAATGGCTGGACCAGTTCATTGAGGCGCTGTACACCGATACCATTACCAAAAAAGGCGCGCTCTATGTCTATGACCGTGACGAGGACGAGGATGCCTGGGAGCCGTTCGCGAATCTGATGAAGGAACGCAGCTATGTGGAGTATGCCGTCTACCGCCATTTCCGTGAGCTGGATGAGAAAAGCCGCAGTCTCCTGCTCCGCAAGGCAGCGCGCCGGGCCGGAGAAATGACGGCAGCTGAAGATGTAACTCCGCTGCTGTATAAGCTGGAAGGGATGTATGTCTCGTTCCTGGAGGCACGTGACGCTCTGGAATATGAGCGGGTAGAGCATGCCAACGGAGATGAAATGTACGGCTTCTACAAGAGCCTGACCGGCAAGCTTGGCAGCATCCGCAGAAAGCTGAAGTAGGCCTATGATCAGAGATCAGGCCTTACAATATGCTGAGCAATACGCTGCCCAGGAGGAAGCACAGCATAATAAGGGGGATGGGCGCAGCAGTATCCATTACCCTGCGCTGTTCCTGTTTCTGGGCGATAAGGTGACCCCGGCCATCGGTCCGGTGCTGGAACGCTGTCAGCGTAAATGGGACAATGTAGGCGGCGTGATGGCACTGCATGCCGGTTCGCATAACGGCAGCGGCAGTACGCAGGAGAAGGAGGGGGTCAAGGGGCGGATCGGCAGCGGTAACAGCAGTGTCCATGAACGCGTGATGCACATGACCCTGCCGGATACGGCAGGGCGTGATCCGCGTACGGTCCGGCGTGAGCTGTACCGTGAATTTCATGAGGATAGCCAGTATTTAGCCGGAATGAACCGGACGCTGCGTCAGTTAAGCAACAGCATAGCGGATTACGGGCGGCTGTATTCTTCTTTTGACGTCATCCATCTGTCTGTCATTACACGGGTCGATGACCCGCAGAATGTGCTGATGCCGGAGATCGTGCTGCTGGCCCGCGCCATTCTCAGCCAGTCGTTCAAATCGGTACAGATTGATCTGTACGCGCTGATTAACGAACGTGAGCAGGGGGATAACTTCGGCTATTCCAGCTCGGTCGGGCTGGCTTGTCTGCGTGAGCTGGACGGGATGCAGGCGGCGGATTATGCCTTAAGCGCTCCGCTGCTGGTGACGGAGGAAGGGCTGTCCATTCCCGTGACGCATGGTCCTTCTCCGCTGTTCGATTTGGTCTATCTGCTCTCCGACAAGAATGAGCGCGGACTGATGTCGGTCCATGGCATGGACGACAATTACGAGATTATCGCCCACATCAGCCTGCTGAAGAACCGGGTCCGGCCTGCGGCCGATCAGGCCTCCGGGCACGGCGGCTACAATAATATGACGTTCAAAAGCGGCATCCGCGGCAGCACAGGCAGACAAGGCTATGCGTCTGCCGGCTTCTCGGCGGTGCGGCGGCCGAACCGCCAGATTGCACTGGCGGTGCTGTACCATGCACTGCATTATCTGTCCGGGCGGCTGCGTGCAGGCCATACCCGGAGTCTTAAGGAGCGGCAGGCGATGCTTGGCCTTGGAGCCGATACCCTGCGGGACCGCGCGGCGGAATTGCTGCCGGAGCAGTCCGCTCTCGCCGAGATGACCGGGCTGATGAGCCACGGGCGTCCGTCCTATTCACAGCTGCGGATGCTCTCGCTGCGCGAGGCTGAGGAGCTGCTGTTCGGGGAAGGGGCGCAGGCTTACTTCCGCAGTAATTTTGCGGAGGTGTCTGCTCGTAGAGCTGCCGGGATTGATCCGGCCCGGGAGTGGGCCGGAGTGCTGGCTGCCGAGGAGGCGGGAGCCTCCCCGGTCACCTTCTACCAGCTGGCGGAATGGACCAGTGAGAAGACAGGTGAGGGAGGCAGCGTCCTGCAGGCCTTGCGCCAGCATATGGGCGGACTACGTTCCGCTCTGCTCTCCGGTCAGGAGGAGCTGGAGCGGCTCTATGCGGAGAGCGTGGAGCGCCAGCCGTTCCAGCGGGTGCCGCTGCTGGACAAACGGACGGTGCGCAATTTCATTCATTACCTGTTCGAGTCTGTCTACGGCAAGAAGTATGAGCTTCTGCTGCTGGAGAGCGAGCTGGCCCTCTGTCTCCGCTATGACGCTGCACTGGAGCAGCTGCATGCAGATAGCAAGACCAAGGTTGCGAAGATGGAAGCACTGGAGGAAGAGCTGCAGAGTGTCGCTCTGGCCAGCATCGGCCGCAGCAAGGAGACGGTAGATCAGAATATTATGGAGTACTACCGCACGGTGACGGATGAGGTCATGAAGGACATCGAAAACCGGCGCGGGGCGGGGATCTTCTTCAGCGAGCGGTTCATGGGCAGTCTCTCCGGGCTGCTGGTGAACGGAGGCGGCCAGGCGTTGGCTGAGCGGCTGATCGGGCTGTGCCGCCGGGAGCTGCTTACGGCGGGTCCGTTCACGCTCCCGTTCGAGGAGGAACTGCTGCGGCGCGCTAATGTTGCAGCCGCTTACGAGAACCGGGATATCGTCTCCAAGGAGGAGCTGTTCAAGCAGCTCTACCGCAGTCTGGAGGAGGAGGCGGCGATGAATGTTCGCCTGTTCGAGTATACGCAGGAGCACCGGCATGAGGAGAAGTACTTCTTCGGTGACAGCTCCTCCGAATTCCTCCGCTACGCCTTCAGCGCGGACGAGACCACCCGCATCTACCGGCTCGGCTTCGTGCATGAGCAGCGCCGCAGCGGCGTGGAAAAGCTTAACCTGATGGGCGGCTTCCACCTGGAGGACCTGCTCTACTACCGCAACGGTAAGGTCTATTACGAGACTTATGCCGGCAACGGATACCAGCTCCACGGTCTGGAAGAAGAGCAGCTGCCGGAGATGCGATGAGTAGGGAATAGATGGGATGAGTGCTGATGAGCAGAGCCGGGATGAGATGAGCGGAGTGCTGTGAGCGGAGACTAGATTAGATTAGATGAGTGGAGTGCTGATGAGCGGACTAGATTAGATGAGTGCTATGACAAACTATTATATTAGGTCAGACTATCACAACCATATTAGGTCAGGCTAACACAACCGCAGGATCTATAGTCCACGCGAGTTCGGCGGCTGACCATGTGCTGCTGAGAGTGGGCTGGATGGCGGGATGAGAGGGATAAATCCCTTTGGTGCTGGTGGAAGTGGGCTGGACGGCGGGATGAGAGGGATAAATCCCATTAATGCTGGTGGAAATGGGCCGGATGGCGGGAAAGAGAGGGATAAATCCCTTTAATGCTGGTGGAAATGGGCCGGATGGCGGGAAAAAGAGGGATAAATCCCTTTAATGTTGCTGAAAGTGGGCTGGATGGTGGAAAGAGAGGGATAAATCCCTTTAATGTTGCTGAAAGTGGGCCGGATGGTGGAAATAGAGGGATAAATCCCTTTAATGTTGCTGAAAGTGGGCCGGATGGTGGAAAGAGAGGGATAAATCCCTTTAATGTTGCTGAAAGTGGGCCGGATGGTGGAAACAGAGGGATAAATCCCTCTGGTGCTGACGTGTGTAAGTAATAGTGATCTCGATTTCGCCGTACGCGCGCCAGATGAGCACTAGTGCCCCTGATTTCAGCGAAAGTGTGCAAAACCACCAAATGATGAGCACTAGTGCCCCTGATTTCAGCGAAAGTGCGCCAAACCAGCAAATGAGGAGCATTAGTGCCCCTGATTTCACCGAAAGTAGGCCGAACCACCAAATGAGGAGCACTAGTGCCCCTGATTTCAGCGAAAGTGCGCCAAACCAGCAAATGAGGAGTATTAGTGCTCCTGAATTCTCCCGAAAGTGCGCCGAACCAGCAAATGAGGAGCACTAATGCCCCTGATTACAGGGGTGCGGCCGAAATCCGAGGGCTCACCATAATAATGCCCATGCTCCGGGTCCCGGACGCGGGTACGGGCCTACACTAACAGGCTTTGTAGGACAATTCTCATTCATTCTGCTGCCGGATGTGCAATAGAATGGAATGGGGAAGCGTGTGTTGATCAAGCTTTTCCCGGAAAGGATGAAATGCAATGCAGCGAAAAATCAATCTGCTCCTGCTGCTGTTCAGTCTGCTCGGCGCGGGTGTAGCGTTCGTGCTCGGTGAGCTGCTGCTGGACCGCAGGCCGTATGATTTACCTCAGATGGTGCTGGTCGGCATCTATTTTGCCCTCTTGGCCTTATGTGTTGGAATAGGCGCTCTGGTGGCAGAGACCCTCTCGCCGAGGCTGAACGGACAGTCCTGGAAGCTGCGTTACCTGGGGACCTCGTGGAAAATGTTCCCGCTCATGGTCGTGCTGCTGCTTGGCGTGGGCACGCTGACCGAGTTCGTGTACGAGCTGAACTTCGGCGGCAGCAAGCCGGTTAAGAATGTCGTCATGGTGATTGACGATTCCGGCAGCATGATGCAGAGCGATCCGTCAGACCGGCGCTACGCGGCGGCCAAGAATCTGGTGCAGCAGCTCAAAAAAGACAACAAAGTCGCTGTAGTCACCTTCAGCAACGAGGCTTCCGTGGTCCAGCCGCTGCTCCCGCTCTCCAAAGCGGCGAACCGCGAGAAGGTCATGGAGGTCATCAGCAGTCTGAAGACGACCGAAGGCGGAACGAACATCAGCGGCGCGCTGGCCGAAGCGATGAAGGTGATTCATGAAGACGGCGCGGACCGCGGGGCGATGGTTATTCTTTTATCCGACGGCGTCAGCCAGTTCAATACCTCTACGGAGCTGACAGACTATGTGGCGCGGGGAATTAAAGTAAATACGATCGGGCTGGCCCTGGATGATCCGTCCGGCGCAAGTCTGCTGCAGAATATCGCCAGCGGCACCGGCGGACAGTATTATGATGTGGCCGATGCGAACCGGCTTGGCGATGTATTCCAGCAGATTTATGACCGTCTGGGCGACCGGACACTGCTGACCGAGCGCAGCGACCAGACCGCGGACAGCCCTTATTATGCTGTGGTGCGTGTGCTGGCCTTGATGCTGCTCGGCACGGCGCTGGGTCTGGGCCTTGGCATTGTGTTCGATAACCGCCATCTGGCCCGGAGCTTCAGTATCGGGGGCGCGGTATCGGGACTTGTGGCGGGGCTGATTCTGGAATCGGGCCTGAACGGCGACACGCTCTGGGACCCTATGACCCGGCTGCTGGCGCTGCTCGTTCTGGCGGCTATTCTCACCTTGTTCACATATATCGTGCCTGTAGGGGAAGGGCGCCTGTCGCGCCGGGGAAGAGCTGCCGGAGCTGGTAATGCGCCTGCTGACAGTATTCATTCACCCCGCCGTAACCGCGGCAGTAAAGGGTTCTAAGCCAGATGCAGGGAAAGGGGCAGGTTGCCATGAAGTACGCCGAGGCAGACGCTGGAGCACCGGTGATTACCGAAGTTGTATCCAGAGTGGAGGACCGGTTCTGTACGCTGCGCTGGCGCTGGCCGGACGGTGTACAGGCGGTATATATTCATAAGGCCTCTGCGGAGGCACCGGACAGTCATGAGCATCCGCCTCCGGGCATGAAGCTCTATACGCGTGAAGAGTACAAAGCGAATAACGGGTACCGGGACCGGCTGGACGAGATCGGGATGGTGGCTTATACCATTTACGTGCGGCTTAGCGGGAATGGGGAGACGCTGCTGGTCCGCCAGCAGGATGGCGGTAACCGGGCGCTCGTCAGCGCGGGTAAAGCGAGGATCTACTACGCGGTCCAGCACAAAAAAGGGTTATTCAGCAAGCTGAAAACCGTGCAGATGACGATTACTGCCGAGGTGCCGGTGCCGAAGGAAGTGCTCTGCTACGTCAAAAAGCGGGATGCGCACCCATCCTCCAAGGAGGACGGTGCAAGGTTCCCGTTCGTCCAGGACTTCGCTCCCGGGCGCAACCAGCTCCCGCCGATTGAGGTCGGCAAAGACGACTTTATCCGTATTTTTTTCACCGATGGGCCTAAATACGGGGCGTATTATGAGCTGGTTCCCGAGTGAGCGGGAGCAGCATACCGGGTGCTGACACAACCCTGAGGAGGATGAGAGATGTCTTTTTTTAGCCGTTTCATGAAGAAGAATCAGCCCGCAGCGAGGCCGCTGTATTACGATATTGTATGCCCGTTCTGCTTCACGCGCTTTGAGCCGGAGGAAGTGGTGTTCCGGGCCATGCACAGCCGTGAGGATGATGAGAATTATGCGCTCGGTGAGGATGATCTGCTGAATAAATACCGGGAGCGCTTCGGCCTCGATACGGTAGATGATATGGAAGCGGTTCTGCATCCGGCGGATATCCCGGAGGAGTACCATCATTATACCGACAACGTGCTGACCGGGCTCACCGACCGCTATGGAGTGATGACCCGCAGACGGCTCTGTCCGTCCTGTCATAACGAGCTGCCTGTAACAGCCGGCAAGGTGCCTAGCAATATTATCTCGATTATCGGAGCTTCCCAGGTCGGGAAGTCTGTCTATATGACCTCGCTGATCCATACGCTCCAGCATACAACGGCAGGGCATTTCGACGCAGCCTGTATGCCGCTGAATGCCGAGATCAGCCGCAAATTCCGCACCCTGTATGAGGAGCCGCTGTTCGAGCGGGGGGATCTTCTGGCGTCTACCCAGAAGGAGAAGATGCAGGAGCCGTTTATTTTCCAGTTCGTGTTCAAGGATGAGTCCAAGCCTCCGCTGACGCTGGTGTTCTTCGATGTGGCCGGTGAAGGCATGGTCGATCAAGATTATCTGGGCTTGCACGGCCAGCATATCAAGAACTCCGCAGGGATTCTGTTCATGGTCGATCCGCTGCAGATCCGTTCGGTCCGGGAGAAGATCCGCATTAACTTCGGTGACCGCCCGGGAGAGTGGGTATCGCAGTATGATGAGCCGCGTGATGTGGTGCTGACTATGTTCGGTGATTTCATCGCTTATCAGGAGAAGAGCAAGACCGAGATTCCGACCGCAGTCGTCCTGGCCAAAAGCGATATGCTCCACTCCCTCAAGGATGAGGATGGCGACTACATCAAGTCGAACAGCAATGTGTTCAACAACTATGTGCACCGCAAAACGCTGAACCTGAACGAGTTCCACAACATCGACGGTGAAATACGGCGCTTTATTGAGAAGGTGGACCGGCCGTTCAAGGATACGATGGATGTGTATTTTGCCAATACGGGATATTTCGCCGTGTCTGCGCTGGGCAGCAATCCGGTCAATCAGAAGGTGGAAGGCGTAGTCAGTCCGATCCGGGTCGATGAGCCGTTCATCTGGCTGCTGCACAAGCTGAATTATATTGAGGGGAGCGACGGGCCGTGAACAGATTCTCAGGGTCCATGATCACCCAGCAGATGTATACCCGCGAGCGCCGGGGCGTATACCGGTCTACAGAGGGCTTCGATACGGTAGCGAAATCGGAGAGTCTCGATAATAATTTTGTCAAAAAAATTCTGCATCCCTTCTGCCTCTACGATGCCCCGGCTGAGCTTACGGCACGCGGCGAGAAGGATGAGGAGCTGTATCCGGCTGCGCTGCATCTGTTCCATACGGAGAGCAACGAGACAGTGATCGGAGAGAGCCGTTATCTGGCGGCGGATTTCACGGGTCAGCGGAGCGCTTTTTTTGCCCATAATTTCGTGGTGCCGCCTATCCGCTCCGAAGAGATTGTCGAGGGGTATGGAAGCTGGCTGCATGCGGGGTTTGCCCGGAGCTATGAGGGAGAGCCTGGCGGAACCCTGCCTGAGCTGGATTCGATTCCTGTGGCAACCCGCGAGCTGGACGAGCCGTCTGATCCGCGTACGGTGCTGTCAGGTCTAGGATTCACAGAAGAGCTGTTCAAGGCCCTGCTGCAGGCGGTGATGCTGTCCGTAGCCGGGAAGAAGAAAATCTATGTAGCGCTGGATGTGCCGATCAGTGAGTTGTCGCAGCGTGCGGCCCGGCTGACGGAGGTTCTCTTCGCTGCGCTGCCGTATGACTTCCGCCGCAGGCTGGGAGTGATCACGTATGCCAAGGAGCCGCAGAGCCGCAAATACATTCACCTGACCTTCGTGGAGAAGGGCTCTCTGCGTCCGGGCGACCGCAATATTGAGAAGGATTATATCTTCGATCTGGCCGGCGCAAGGTTCCTGAATACCGACTTCGGCGAGTCGCGGCAGATCTATGCCGATCTGGCCTGGAAGACGCTGGTGGAGAAGGGCGGAAGCCTCCGTGATTTCGCTAAGTTTGCCGACAGCCTGCTGCTCGGGGAGAGTGCGGAGCGTAAGCTGTCGCTGGCGCTCTACAATGAGCTGGCGGTCTTTTATGAAATCGAGCAAGGTAATGAAGCCCTATATACAGACAACAAGAACGCTATACTCGGCGGCCTGCTGTCCTATCTGAAGCCGGAGGGGAAGCTGGATTCGCGGGTGCGGCTGAATGATATGTTCCTGGAGCGGTTCGACCGCGAATATGATCTGATCCGTAAGAAGGGGATTCCGTCAACGGAGATCCTGGAACAGTTCAAGGCGTATTACGCGCTGCCGGGCCATAATTACCGGGTGAAGATCGTCGATTACTTCATCAACGGGATGCTGAACTGCCAGTCCGGGGGCCGGGAGGATGTGCTGGCGGCGGCTTACGGGATTATTGAGAGCGATGCGGAGCTTAGTGAGGCGTTCTTCAAAAAAGTGCTGTCCCAATCTCTCTTCCGCAGGGCGCTGTTCGAGCCGTATCTGGAATCCCGGCTGGCTGCCGCTGCCGGAACGGCGGATATCCTCCGCCTCGTGGGCCACTTCGGCCGGAGTCTTCCGGAGGTGCTTCAGCAGGCAGCGGTACGGGATACCTTCAAGGAATATCTGCTGGAGAAGCTGCAGCGGGAATCCGATCCGGTAGCGGCGGTAACGGCTGTTCATGAAGCGGTCCAGCAGGCAGAGAAGCAGCGCCGCAGAGGCGGCGTATACCCGGAGGCCTTGTCCGTTATGGAGGAGCTCGGCACGGTTGCTGACCGCTTCCTGCTGAACCGGCTCTCGCTGGACGAGCTGACGATGGAGCAGCTGCTGGAGATCTCGTTCCTGCGTTACCGGGATACGGCAGATTGGCAGCCGCCGCTCGATGCGATTGCGAAGCGCAAATCGAATGCGCTACGCGCAGCCTACCGCTGGTTCGGGGAGGAGTCGCCGGACGAGGAGATTTTTGCCGGACTGACGCCGCGTGAGCTGGACGATGTACAACTGCTCGGTGCGCGGTGGCTGAAGGAAGCGCGGAGCCTGGAGCCGTTCGACCGGCTGCCGCTGGCCTTTTATCACAGCAGTGAACGTGAAGGCGGGCCGCTGGATTATGATGCGCTGCTGGATCTGGTGGTCCGCAAGGCGGGCAATGATAAGGAGACGGTGTACCGGTTCCTGGACTGGTCACAGCATAGCTGGCTGTTCGCAAGCTCTGGCAAGAAGCTGTGGCCGAATTACAAGCGGGCCGTGCTGAGATACTTCCTGGAGAGCGACCGCGAGGCGTTCAAGAACCGGGAATTCCGCAAAAACCATCTCGACACAGCAACGCCTGCTATGCAGACTGTCTACAATGAAGCCCGCGCCCAGCTGGCTTCGCCGCTGGCGCGGTGGGTCAGCCGCAGCCGATTTCAAATCCTGATCTCAGGGAGCATCCTCGGGATCATTCTGATTGCGGCGGTTATCCTGCTGAGCCAGCTAGGGGGACGCGGCAAGGATACAGCTGCGCCGGTGGCCAGCCCCAGCCCGCTTCCGGCAGTGACCGGACAAGCCGCTGTAGCGGCCCCGGTCTCTGTCCGGCTTGTCGGCGGTGACGCGGGGACTGACGGGAATAGTAGCGGTGATGAGGGAAGCGGAGAAGCGGGTAAGAATAACGGCGTTAAGCTGTTGTTCAGCTTCACTGATGCTGCGGAATGCTCCGCCTTCAAGCCGGAGCGGATCGGCGTGGAGTCCGCCAGCGGCGTTACGGACTACGAGGTTAAGGCAACGGTTAGCAGTTGCCAGGGTGAAGCAGGCGCCGGAGTGGATGGCGATGCGAAGAGTGAAGCAGGAGCCGGAGTGGACGGCGATGCGAAGGGTGAGACAGGCGCCGGAGTGGACGGCGGTGCGAAGGGTGAAGCAGGCGCCGGAGTAGACGGCGGTGCGAAGGGTGAGGCAGGCGCTGGAGTAGACGGCGGTGCGAAGGGTGAGGCAGGCGCCGGAGTAGAAGGCGATGCGAAGGGTGAGGCAGGAGCCGGAGTAGACAGCGATGCGAAGGGTGAGGCAGGAGCCGGAGTAGACGGCGATGCGAAGGGTGAGGCAGGCGCCGGAGTAGACAGCGGCGCGGATAGTGGAGCTGCCGCCTCTCCAGCGGCGGCGGGGACTCCTCCGTCACGCGTCTACGAGGTGACGGTGGAGCTATCAGCAGGCGCGAAGCTGGCAGCAGGTGATATGATCACCGCCGGAAGATACTCGCTGAAGCTGGCGGCAGATCCGGGCAGCGCCCCGGAGGCCACAGCTACAGCCGCGCCTAGTGCGGAGCCGTCCGCTTCCGCAAGCCCGGAAGCGGACACGGACGCGGAATAACACAGCGGCAACAAGCAGGCTGCGTAAGCTTTTAACTAACGCGATCGGATAATGCAATCGACTGCCGCAATTGATTGCCGCTACCGACCAACACAATCGACTAATGCTACCGACTGATGCAATCGACCAACACAATCGACTAATGCTACCGACTCACTCAACTGACTGACGCTACCGAGTGTCGCTTTTAACTAACGCTATCTAGTAACGCTCCTTAGTCACTCAGCCGACTTATACAACTAACTGATGGTTTTGACTCGATACCAAGTGATGGTACTGAGTAGCATTGCTTACAGTGATAGGTGTACTCTATACAACTAAAAACAGTAAAAAGGAAGGCACACCTCTCCTAACTGTATTCTATACAACTAAATTTGCCCGAATGGGCCAAAAAGCGGATACGGAAGCATTTTAGATGCACGAAATACAGCTAAAAGTACATTTGTCAGTAAATCAGACGATTTAGTTGTACAGATTGCATTTAAGCATAACGTTTGGAGCTAGAACAGTACCTTAGTTAGTCGGGGTACGGCAGCTCCCCAGCAAGCTAGGGGATTAAATGAATGCTGATTAGTTAGGACCTGATGATCGACTTGCGGTAGCTGATCTGCTGTGGGCGCATACAGCGCGGCATGGTGGGCTGGTCAGAGCCTGGTGCATACTACTTTATGTAGTACAATGATTTGCGCTTCGGCAGGCTGATACGAGCATAAAGTAATTAGTTAAGTGTGTTAGTGTCCGAATGAAGCTGCTCGATTGCACTTTGTACACTAGAATGAGGCATATCGAGCCTAATATGGTGTTCTGTTGTATTCGGTACATTAGATTTTGGGAATTTGGCCCGGCGGAGGGTTATTTGCCACAATCGATTGTATAAAATGCAGCAGAATGCGTTATCGGCCGCTTTTACACGAATTCTAATGTACATAATACAATCGCCTGCTGCCGCTGTCTCCGCTAGTACCGCCAACGCCTTAATTAACAGCAGAAGAGTCACTCCATAGTCCTGAATAGTACGATGTGCCGGGGAAGCGGGCATGTGCTGTTCAGGATTTTTGTGCAGAATGAGCGGGACTCGAGTGGATGGAATAGAAATAGCTTGTCTATAGACATACAGGGGAATAGTAGATATGATTGTTTCAGAATATTAAAATTTAATAAGCTTTGGGAAAAGGTGCAGATTGCCTCAGAGGCCGTGCGCTGTCGCTAGCAGATGCTGGCAGGGCTATGTCTAATAGAGGAATCTGCTTAAAAGGGAAGCCCGGTGCAAGTCCGGCGCGGTCCCGCCACTGTAAATACGGAGCAACTCCTGAGGAGCCACTGTCCTGCTAACGGGATGGGAAGGCGGGGGAAGCGGTGAAGTATGAGCCAGGAGACCTGCCTTTTTCGTTGTTGTTTCTATTCTTCGGGGGTAAGAATGTGAAAGCAGATGCTGATATTGGCGAGGGCTGTATATGCTGTATTGTATGTAGTGTGGGAGAGTAATCGGCTCCTTCAGCCGCCCTGTATTGTATTCTTCCCCGGCCGCCCTGCACAGGGCGGTCTTTAGGTTGCCGCTCTATCTGCGGAGGAAGCAGGATTCATCCATTCTATTTCAGGAAAGAGGTTAGTTATGAAGAACCATTCTCTATCATCCAGGTTCACACGGCTGGGACTTGCTGTCATTATGCTGTTCGCACTGCTGGGAGCAGCCGTAGCCCCGGCAGGACAAGCTGCTGCTGCACAGGCAGGCGGGACTTCCGCACCCGCGGTATCCGCTCTGCCCGCAAGTGAGGCAGCCAGCGTAACTGCTGCGGTCTATGCCACTGCGGAGTTCATGCTGAAGAACGGAGTCCAGTCGGACTGGCAGGCGATTGGCCTTGCGCAAGCAGGCTACAAGGTTCCTGCCAGCTATCTGAAGGCGCTTGAAGGCAAGGTGGCTGAGGCTAAGGGTGTTTTTGCCAGAGCTACGGACTATGCCCGGATCACGCTCGCCGTTAAGGCACTTGGCGGCGACCCGGCGAATGTGGCAGGCTATAACCTGATTGAGAAGCTCTACAATCACGATGCAATTACCGGCCAGACGCTGAATAATCCGGTCTATGCACTGCTCGCTCTGGATTCCGGCAGCTATACAATCCCGGCAAATGCGAAATGGACACAGTCTAAGCTGCTGGCAGAGATTCTGGCGAAGCAGAACCCGGACGGAGGCTTTACTCTGACCACGGGTGCGAGTGATCCGGATATGACAGCGATGGTGCTGAACGCACTGGCTGGACATAAGCAGGAAGCGGCAGTGAATGCTGCCGGTCAGCGGGCGGCAGCCTGGCTGGCTAAGGCACAGGATAAGAACGGAGGATATGGCGACAGCAGCGAGAGTGTAGCTCAGGCCATCATCGGTCTGTCTGCCTTCGGCATTGATCCGGCGGGAGCAGAGTATACCAAAGGCCAAATCAATCTGGTCAGCAAGCTGCTGAGCTTCAGCGCTACAGGCGGCGGGTTCGCCCACACTGCGGGCGGCAGCTCCAATCCGCTCTCTACAGAGCAGGCACTGGAGGCTTTGGTAGCGTACAAGCTGTTTGGAACAGGCGGTAAGCTCTTTGATTTTAGCGGCACACCAGTGAAGAATCCTCAGGTAAGTGTCTCGGTTACAGTTGAAGGTCCGAATGGAACATTGGCTGAGGGCAGCGTATACGCCGGAAATGTGCTTACGGCACTGGATAAGACAGCAGCAGCCAAGCGCCTGGCTCTGGTCAATGAAGCAGGCAATTATGTGACGGGGATCGGCGGCGTGATTGCGGGTACTTTTGGCGGATATGATGGCTGGATGTATGTAGTCGCACGCGGCGGAGCATGGATCTATCCAAGTGTAGGGATGGGCGACTTCGCGCTGGAGGAGAATGACCGCGTTGTGATCTATTATGGCGGGGACAACACGCAGGTGGTTGATGCCGTAACCGTGACTCCCGGACAGCCGCAGCCTGGACAAGATCTGAAGGTGCAGGTAACCCAGAAGCAATGGGTCTGGAATGAGGCGACCTTCACCTCCGATCCGGTAACCTCACCGGCAGCAGGCGTACAGGTAACCATCGGCGGCAAAACAGCAGTTACAGATGCTGCGGGCGTGGCTGTTGTGGCCGGAGGACTGCCAGCAAATAAATATACCCTGACGGTTACGGGATATCTGAAGGATAAAACCCCGGCCATCGTGCGTCATACGGTCCCGGTAACGGTGGCTTCTGCGGCGGCGGACCGTCCGGCTTTTGGTGATGTGAAGTCGATCTCGCCTTGGGCGCTGGAGTCGGTATACACGGCGTATGACCGCAAGCTGATGAACGGTGTGAGTGAGAACAGCCTGCTGTTTGCACCGAAAAAGAATATTACCCGTGCTGAATTTGCAGCGCTGCTGCTGCGGTTAACCGGGAACGAGCCGTCTGCGGCGTCTTCTGCTGGGGCCTTCAGTGATGTTAAGGCCGGTACATGGTATTATGGAACAGTGAACCGGGCGAAGGAGCTAGGAATCATCAGCGGCGTAAGCGCCAAAACGTTCAACCCGGACGGGCTGGTTACGCGCCAGGATATGGCTGTGATGATGGTTAGAGCTTTTAAGCTGGATGCTACATCAGCCGGAGCAGGAGCAGGGGCTGGTAAATTCAGCGATGAAGATAAGATTAGCGACTATGCATTGTCCGCTGTCCGTACGGTGACGGGACTTGGATATATGAGCGGTACCGGCGGCGCATTCGAGCCTACTGCTGTGGTAACCCGTGAGATGGCTGCTGCTGTAGCGGTTAGATTGCCATAGTTGAGTAAGAGTAGGGGATGGTATAGTTTAGTTGAAATTTCCATTCCGCTGCAGGATGGGTGCTGTACGCTGGGGCGGACAATAAGTGGATAAATGACATCTAATTTGGCAGGATTTGCTGCAAAGCGGGAGTTAGTTGGAAAAACAACACTTATTCACGCCCGAAGCTCCCGTATGATGGGTTGTGGGCAGAATTAGATGCCTGAAATCCAACTAATTTCTATACAGGTGCGTAACAAGAATAATTAAGTGTAGAAAATCTAACTAACGCCCCCGTGCCGATGAGTAGTTGAGGCGTATAGGGTTGTTGAAGCGTTGCAGGCCCATTAGACAGGCGATTTTGCTTGGAATTAGTTCGGATATGTCTTGAAAAGTAAGCATAAGGTGTATGAAGGAACGGGGAACAGGCTGACTGGCCCCCGTTCTTTTCCCTTTTTGTGGAGGTGTGCAGGTAATGTTCTATCTAGTCAAAAGAGGCCGGGGAAGGCTGGCTCCGCTGCTTCTCCTGCTGATGGTATTGCTGCTCCCCGGCTGCTCCTCTGGGCAGCCGGATCAGGCAGGCGGCGGCCCGCAGCCGCCCGCCGGGACCCCGGCCGCGCAGACGCTGCGGCCTGGAGACGAAGCGGCTCCGCTGCCGGGAGCCGCTGAGGGCACTGCCGTACCATCCGCCCCTGCGGAAGGTACGGCAGCTCCGGCGTCGCCAGCCGCAGCGGCGACGCAGCCATCGGCGGGCGCGAGCGAGCCCGCCAAGCCGGCGTCGCCAGGCGCAGCGGCGACGCAGCCTTCGGCGGGCGCGAGCGAGCCCGCTAAGTCCCCGGCGTCGCCAGGCGCAGCGGCGACGCAGCCTTCGGCGGGCGCGAGCGAGCCCGCCAAGCCTGCGTCGCCAGGCGCCGCGGCGACGCAGCCATCGGCGGGCGCAAGCAAGCCCGCCAAGTCCCCGGCGGCCACACCCAAGCCGCCGACCCCCGCGCCCGCTCCGGCGGCTACGGCCAAGCCGCCAGCCGCCACGCCCAAGCCGGACAACGTAGTCACCCTCTCCATCACCGGAGATGAGGAGCATGGCGTGATTCTGGCTGCTGCCCAGTACGAGATCAAGAAGGGCGAGAGTGTGCTGGACCTGCTGAAGCGGATTACACGGGCGCAGAAGATCCAGATGGAATATCAGGGCAGCAAGGCGTTTGCTTACGTGGAAGGTATAGATAATTTGTACGAAGGTGATCACGGGGCAGAGAGCGGCTGGATGTACAAGGTGAATGGAGAATTTCCGTCCAAGGCTGCGGGTAGCTGGAGCGTCGAGCCCGGGGATACCATCGAGTGGCTGTATACGCTTGATCTAGGCAAAGACCTGGGGGCCAAAGCACCATGAGCAGCGGCTTCCGTTCCATGCATCCTGTAGTAGCCCTGCTGTATTATGCAGGGCTGCTGCTGTTCGCCCTGCTGGTCTTCCATCCGTTATTTCTGGCTACAGAGATAGCCGGACTGCTGGCACTGCTGCTGTTGCAGGGCCAAGGGCGGCTGCTGTTGCGCAGCTTGCCTTTTATGCTGCTGATGGCAGCTTCCGTGGCCTTGCTGAACCCGCTGTTCTCGCATAGAGGGGCGCATATTCTGTTCTACTGGCTGGATCAGCCTATTACATTGGAGGCTGTGCTGTACGGGCTGATGATGATGACTATGCTGCTTACTATTTTTATCTGGTTTATATCCTACAATTACACGGTGACTACAGATAAGTTCATGTACCTGTTCGCGGCGGCTGCGCCGAGAACGGCGCTGCTGACGCTGATGGCCATCCGGTTCGTGCCGCTGTTCCAGCGGCGGCTGCGCCAGATTACGCTGATCCAGCGTCTGCGCGGGGTAGATACCGGTACGGGAAGCCTCAAGAAAAGAATGACAGATGGAATGACGCTGCTCAAGGTGCTGCTGACCTGGTCGCTGGAAGAAGCCCTCCAGACTGGAGACTCCATGACAGCGCGTGGTTACGGCAGCACCAAACGTAGCACTTACACGATATACAAGGCCGATTTGCAGGATAAGCTGGTGATGCTGCTGTTAACCGTTAGCGGTGTGGTTACGCTGCTGTTCTGGGTGCAGGGCTACGGCAAGCTGGAGATCTATCCCCGGATGAGACCAGCGGACTTCGGCTGGCAGGAGGCCGTCATGTACGGGAGCTTCTGCCTGTTCGTGCTGATTCCTGCGGGACTGGAAGGAAAGGAGAAATGGTTATGGAGATCCTCAAAGCACAGCAATTATCCTTCCGATACCCTGAAGAAGACAGGGACACGCTCCATGAGCTATCGTTCGTCATAGAAGAGGGGGAATTTGTCGTGCTCTGCGGCCCGTCCGGCAGCGGCAAAACCACCCTGCTGCGTCATCTGAAGCGGGAGCTCACTCCGGTGGGTTCATCCAGCGGAACCTTGACCTACAAAGGGCAGCCTCTGTCCGGGCTTCCGGCAGCGGTGGCCGCCGGGGAGATCGGGATGGTCTTCCAGAACCCGGATGCACAGATCGTGATGGATACGGTCTGGCATGAGCTGGCCTTCTCCATGGAGAACCTGGGGCTGCCGCCTGCTGTCATGCGGACCCGGCTGGCGGAGATTTGCGGCTTGTTCGGGCTGGAGCCGCTGCTCTACCGTCCGGTTCATGAGCTGTCAGGCGGACAAAAGCAGCTCATGAACCTGGCCTCAGTGCTGCTGCTTCAGCCCAAGGTGCTGCTGCTGGATGAGCCAACCTCCCAGCTTGATCCTGTTGCTGCGCGGGAATTCATTATGGCGCTGCAGCGGCTTAACGAGGAAATGGCGGTCACAGTGATCATCAGCGAGCACCGGCTGGAGGAGGTGCTGCCGCTGGCCGATCGGGTGCTGATGCTGGAAGACGGTAAGCTGCTGGCCGATGCCGCCCCCCGCCTGTTCGCCCGGCAGACCGGCAGCGGAGCCTTGACTTCCGCTGGGCGTTACTTGCCAGCCGCCTCACGCCTGTACTTGTCGCTTGCTCCGGAAGCGGATTCCGCTGCGCCGGAGAATATTCCGCTGACCGTGCGTGAGGGCAGACGCTGGATACATTCCCTGATGGCAGGAACGGACGCTGCCGCAGGCGCTGAACTGGTTAATAACTTGAATAGTCCCGCCGCAGCGTCTCTCCTCACCTGCCGCGAAGTAACCTTCCGGTATGAGAAGGAGGGTCGGGAGGTCCTGAGGAAGCTCACGCTGACGCTTAAGCAGGGGGAGCTCCTGGCAGTCATGGGCGGAAACGGTGCGGGCAAGTCCACCCTGCTGCATGTGCTGAACGGGCTGATGAAGCCGCAGCGCGGCAAGATAGAGCTGGCCAAGGGCAAGACTACCGGTCTGCTGGCGCAGAATCCGCTGCTCTATTTCAGCTATGATACGGTGGCTGAGGAACTGCAGCATATGGGGAGCTACGCCGGGTTATCGCCTGAAGCAGCAGCAAGCGAGATTGAGGTTTTGCTTGAGGTATTCCAGCTCCGGGAGGTGCTGCAGAGTCATCCGCATGATCTCAGCGGAGGGCAGCAGCAGCAGACCGCGCTTGCCATGATGCTGCTGATGAAGCCGGATATTCTGCTGCTGGACGAGCCCACCAAGGGACTTGATCCGGCCGCCAAAGACAGGCTGGCCGCCCTGCTTCAGCAATTGCGCGGGCAGGGGATAAGTATCCTTATCGTAACGCATGATGTAGAGTTCGCGGCTAAGCATGCTTCGCGCTGCGCTCTCCTGTTTGACGGGGGGATTACGGCGGAAGGCACACCGGCGGAGTTCTTCAGCAGCAACTACTTCTATACCACGGCAGTCAACCGGATGGTGCGGGACTGGCTGCCGCAGGCATTGACAATAGAGGATGTGATTCGCACATGGCCCGCTTCCGCATACCGCTGCTAATTGCCCTGGGACTCTTCATCGCGGGGCTTGCGCTTACCGCAGCATTCACTGACCGGCATTATGTGCTGCTTAGCGTGGTGCTGCTGCTGGCAGCTCTCCTGCCGCTGTTCATCCGTCTGGAGCGCCGACCGCTCCAGTCCCGTGAACTTGTGCTGCTAGCGGTGTTGTCCGCTATTGCAGCTGTCAGCCGGATTCCTTTTGCCGCATTACCGGGGGTAAAGCCTGTGTCGGCCGTTGTCATCCTCTCCGCTTATGTCTTCGGGGCAGAGGCGGGATTCGTTATCGGAGCAGTCGCTGCGCTGGTCTCCAATATTTACTTCGGGCAAGGGCCCTGGACGCCATGGCAGATGTTCGCCTGGGGGATGACCGGACTTACAGCCGGGTGGCTACGGAGGAGCTGGCTATTGCGCCGGCGGGCCGGGCTGCTGGTTTTTGGCTTCATCTGGGGGTTCCTGTTCGGCTGGATTATGAATATCTGGGTCCTGCTAAGTCTGCCGGATGCCTTTAGCTGGCGGCTGGTTGCCGTTACGTTTGCCGCAAGCTTTTATTTCGATCTGGCCCATGCCTTGTCGAATGTATTCTTCTTAGCGGTGCTGGCCGGAGGCTGGACCAAGGTGCTGCAGAGATTCCGCAAGAAATATGGCTTGCTTCAAGAGTGAATAGAACTATAATTAATGGATAACGCTCTACCAAAACGATAATTTTCTTCTTTTTTCGACAAATTTCTTAGCAGGGCCATCAACAATTCGATGTTATTCTCCGATAAGTAAGGTTACAGCTAGATATCGAGAAGGCGGGATAACAGGAAATGAGACATCTGAAGATTAAGCATAAAATGATTGTACTGATCGCGGTGGTTATCCTGCTGCTGATCGGGATCGGAACAACAGGGATCCTGACGACAACCAGAATGGCTGACAGGTCTGAAGAGACATACAGGCAGAATCTGCAGCCGATTTATTTCGTAACGGAGATCCGCGGGAATAACCGGGCGATTGAGTCTTTTCTGCTGGAGGATCTGATTACAACGGATGACGCGAAGAAGCAGGAGCTGAAGGCGAGAATTCAGGAGAATATCCAGACGAACAATGAGCTGATGGCCGAACTGAGGAAGATTGAATTTAACAATGACAAGATTGCAGCCTATGTGAACGAATATACCCTGCTGCTGCCGGATTACCGCTCACAGCGTGACAATATTATCCATTTGGCCGATAACGATCTTAACGACGAAGGGTATCAGGTGTTCACGGGCCGGACCTTTAACGAGCTGCGTGACAAAATGGTCCGGCTGCTAGAAGAGACAGCGACGTTATTCATTCAGGATGCGTCTGCCCATAATACACGGACGGCTGACAGTGCCAAGAGCTCTGTTACGTTAAGCAGCGTTCTGATTGCGCTGGCCTTGCTGCTCAGTATTGTCCTGAGTGTGATCATCACCAGATTGATTACGAGACCGCTGAAGGAATTGCAGGGGCTGATGAAGCGGGCGGAAGAAGGGGACCTGACGGCCTCTGCCGCTTACCGGTCCAAGGATGAGATCGGCCAGATTAATACATCGTTCAATACCATGCTGGACGGGTTGAAAAATATGATGCGCGGCGTCTCGGAGAGTGCCGAGATTCTCTCGGCCTCCTCCCAGCAGATGAGCGCCAGTGCCGACCAGACCGCGCACGCCTCACAGATGATCGCTGAGACCTCAGGCGAGATCGCAGCCGGATTCGATGTGCAGGCGGAGAGCATTACCCTTACTACACAGTCTGTACGGACGATGTCCTATGAGATTGCCGAAGCCCGGTATAGCGGACAAGAAATGACCCGCCTGATGGAGCAGGCTGCCTCCTCCACGGAACGCGGTGTAGATGCAGTAGAACAGATTCTGGCCCAGATGCGGGAGATTGACTCCAGTGTCTCGGCGAGCCGCCAGATTGTCGGCAACCTGGGTAGCCTGTCCGAAGAGATTAACACCATCATTACAACCATTAATGAGATTGCGACCCAGACCAATCTGTTGTCCCTGAATGCTTCCATCGAAGCCGCCCGGGCAGGCGAGCATGGCCGTGGCTTCGCTGTAGTTGCCGGTGAGATCCGCAAGCTGGCGGAAGCTACCGGAACAAGCTCGCTGCAGATTACAGAGATCATTAACCATATCCGTCAGCAGACCGCCAGTGCTGTAGAATCGATGGAGCAAGGCTCCGGGATTGTCTCTCACGGTGTAGCACAGAGTGAGGTGGTATCCGAAGCCTTTACGGCGATCCAGACCTCCATTCAGGCCGCCAGTGAGCAGACAGAGCAGATTACACAGGTCATCGGCCATGTCGCGCAGGAATCGGAGGAAGTGGCCAGATCCATGTCAACGGTGAATGAAATCTCACGCAAAGGCGCCGCAGACGTTCAGGGCACCAGTGAAGCAAGCCTGGAGCAGCTGACCGCGATGGGAGAGATGTCCTCCTCTGCACAGTATCTGGCTACCCTGGCCGAGGACCTGCAGAAGCATCTGGCCCGGTTCCGGCTGTAACGGCTATAATAGACATCAGCCCGGCCCGATTCGGCCGAGGAACCCTGGAGATTCCCGGGCATCTTCGGCGGAGCCGGGCTTTTGAACGTATTATTATTAATCTCAAGGAGGCGGTCTCTATAATGAACACCCGAACATGGAAGCTGGCGATAGTTCCAGCCTTGTTAATGACACTTGCAGCTTGTAGCTCGAATCAGGCTAGTGCTCCGGCGGTTAGCCCCAGCCCACAGCCAACAGCGGCTCCTGTAGAAGCTTCTGCCCAGCCTACGGAAGGGCCAAAGGTTACACCGGCACCTGCTGAAGCTGCTGGGGTAACGGTAGGGGAAAGTAAACAGTATGAGAAAATAGCAATTTCCGACTGGAAGGACGATAGAACCGTTGTCGTGTCCAAGCAGAACGATAAGCTGGGGCCGATCAGCTCAGGAGAGCTGAAGGGTTCCTATCCGCAGAGCCTGTATTTCTTCCATCCGGATACCGGCGAATACGAAATGATTACAGAGAAGGCGAACATGATGCTGGGGGATGCCAAGCTATCCGCCAATCAGTTATTTCTGCTCTATAGTGAATTCTCCCTGGGTGATCCAGTCTACAATGTAATGGACCTGGGGTCCAAGAAGACGTTCACCATCAAGGGCGATGCCATTGCCGGAGCGATGGGGGCCGAGTGGGCGGATAAGGATACGGTAGTGGGTCCTGCATACAGCGGCGGTGCTTACACAGCGACGGCTACCTCAATGAAGATTGCCCCGGTGGAGGGACTAGGCGGGGAAGGTCTGATTGTTGTAAGACAAATCAAGGATAAGATCTATTACACCAGTAATTCGAAGGACTCACTGCATAGCTTGGACCTGAATACTAAGGTGAAGGCTGACTTGAATATTCCGGGTACCAGCAGCGTAATCCCTTCACCTGACGAAGAACAAATGCTGATCCTGCAATATAAGGAGACTACCCAGTCGCTGCTGCTCAGCGGCACAGACGGTAAGAATCCGCGGACCCTGGTGGAAGGCGCCGAGCTTGGGGCCGTCTCCTGGTCCCCGGATCAGCGGCTGATTGCCTATAGTGTAACTATTGAGGAGAACGGGACAACGAATAATACCTTATATGTCTACGATCTGTCTTCTGACAAGTCCGTCCAGATTGCGGAGAGCAATGGAACGATGACCACCTCATGGAGCCCCTCGGGCAAGCAGCTTGCGTATACAGAGCGGGATGACAGCGGGAGCAGCAGCAGTATAGTCCAGTTAAAGTAGAACAACAACATGATGGCAATCTTTAAAATTCAAAAAAGCGGTCCGCACCGGTAAATTTACCGGATACGGACCGCTTTTATTATAGATTACTAGAAGGAGCATAATGCTCCTCTGCTTCTTACATGCTAAGCATACCAGCCCCATACGAAGATGAACAGGGTGCCGAAGATGGTGACCAGAGCCACGAACATGGCGTATGCGATGTTGATATACAGTTCTTTTTTGGAATCGGCCGATTCTCCGATGTGCATGAACACAAACAGCTGCAAGGAGGCCTGGATCAGCGCTGTAACCAGCAGCACCACCATATTGGCACTGGAGGACAGGTCTCCGTAAATTACAATCAGTGCAGCGGCAGAGAGGACCAGAGAGGCTACATAACCCATCACATGCTTAATAGGGAATAGTTGCTTCATCATGTCACATCAGTCCTTTCAGGTAGACGAAGCTGAAGATAAAGATCCAGACCACGTCTAAGAAGTGCCAGAACAAGGAGAAGATGAACGTTTTGTTGGCGGTAGCGGGAGTAATGCCGCGCTTCCACAGCTGAATCATAATGCCAATTCCCCACAGCAGACCGAAGCTGACGTGAAGACCATGCGTTCCCAGTAGTATGAACAGACTGGAGAGGAAGCCGCTGGTCTGCAGCGTAGCTCCTTCATGTACATAAGTGAAGAACTCGTCGATTTCAATACCGACAAAAGCCAGACCCATCACCAGCGTAATCGCCATGAAGACCATCATGGCTTTCTTGTAGCCGTGCCGCATGGCATGGACAGCCAGACCGATGGTGAAGGAGCTCGACAGCAGGAGGAAGGTCTCCATCAGCACCGGGCCGATCTCGAACAGCTCGCTGCCGCTTGGTCCGCTGGCATAGCGGTTAACCATTACGAAATATACAGTGAACAGCGTAGCGAAGAGAGGGATCTCGGCTCCGAGAAAGACCCAGAAGCCGAAGATCTTGTTACTGTTCTCTTCCGTTGAATATTCGAGCGGCTTGGACGCATCTATTTTCATACAGTCTCACCCCGCATCAGTTTCTTTTCTGTAGCTGCAATCTCTTCTACAGGAATGTAGTAGCCCTGGTCCTTATCGAAGGACATGAAGGCCAGCACAACCAGGATTCCAATCCCCGAGACAATCGCCGGAATCCACATGCTGAAGACCAGGAAGAAGCCGAGGAAGAAGAAGACTACACCCAATATGAACGGCTTGCCGGTGTTGCTAGGCATATGAATCTTGGTGTATTTGGTCTCTGTGTACAGCGGAATATTATCGTGCTTCGCAGACCATAGAGCATCGCGCGTCTCAACCTTAGGCACAATCGCAAAGTTGTAGAGCGGGATCGGGCTGTGTGTAGCCCATTCGAGCGTCCGGCCATCCCAAGGATCGTTGGTTGTATCTCTCGGCATGTAACGGGTACTCCAGTAAATATTGTAGACCAGGATCACGAAGCCGATCGCGAGTCCGACGGCCCCGACGAAGCTCAGCATATTGAGCGGACCAAAGCCTGATTCCTTAGAATAAGTATACAGACGGCGTGTCATTCCCATCAGTCCCAGGAAGAACATTGGGAAGAAGGTTACGTTAAAGGAAATGATGATCCACCAGAAGGCATGCTTGCCCAGCCGTTCGTTCAGGCGGAAGCCGAACACTTTCGGGAACCAATAGTGGAAGCCGGCGATGACGGCGAACACGGCACCCGGAATCAGCACGTAGTGGAAATGCGCCACCAGGAACATCGTGTTGTGATACTGGTAATCGGCGCTGGCCATTGCCAGCATGACGCCCGTTACCCCGCCGATCGTGAAGATCGGGATAAAGGCCAGTGTGTACAGCATCGGGGTCGTGAAGGTAATCCTGCCCTTTCGCAGGGTGAATAGCCAGTTGAATATTTTGACCCCGGTAGGTACTGCTATGGCCATCGTTGTGATTGAGAAGAAGCTGTTGACCATGGCACCTTGACCCATTGTATAGAAATGGTGCGCCCATACAAGGAAGGACAGGAGCGAGATGATCAGCATGCTGAATACCATGGAGGTATAGCCGTACAGGTTCTTCTTCGAGAAGGTGGCGATAATCTCACTATAAATACCGAAGGCCGGAAGAATAACGATATAGACCTCCGGATGTCCCCAGACCCAGAACAGGTTGGCCCAGAGCATATCCATCCCGCCGTTGGCCATCGTGAAGAACTGGGAGCCGAAGAGGCGGTCGAACATCATCATCGCCAGCGCTACGGTAAGAACCGGGAAGGCGAAGACAATGATAACGTTGGTGATAAGTACGGACCAGGTGAACATCGGCATCTTCATCAGCGTCATGCCTGGTGCGCGCATTTTGAGAATCGTTACGATAAAGTTAACCCCGGTGATCAGCGTACCGATACCGGATATTTGCAGGGCCAGAGAGTAATAGTTGTTCCCTACGGTCGGGCTGAATTCAAGACTCGCCAGCGGGAAGTAGGCTGACCAGCCCGCATCCGGCGAGCCGCCGATGACGAAGGAAATGTTCAGCAGCATGGCGCCCATGAAGAAGAGCCAGAAGCTGACCGCGTTCAGCCGCGGGAAGGCAACGTCCCGTGCGCCGATCTGCAGCGGAATGATTACGTTCATCAGACCGATGATAAAAGGCATGGCCATGAAGAGAATCATGATCAGACCATGGGTGGTGAAGACCTCATTGTAATGCTGCGCATCGAGGAATTTCATTTCCGGCGCAGCCGTCTGCAGACGCATCATCATCGCATCTACACCGCCGCGGAACAGCATCAGCAGCGCCGCGAGGATGTACATGATCCCGATTTTTTTGTGGTCAACCGTGGTCAGCCATTCGCGCCACAGATAGCCCCATTTCTTGAAATAGGTAAGCCCTACGAGAATCCCGATGGTTGCCAGTGCAATACTGATCATGGCCCCGTATATCAAGGGTTCGCCGTGAACCTTAAATTTGTCCAAATCCATTAGGGTAGCTCCTTTCAGTGTGTTGCATTAAGCTCTTCAGAGAGCTAGTGTCCTTCATGTGTGCTTTCATCGACAGGGGAGCTTGGCAGCGGCTGATCGACTTCCGGATCAGGCTTGCTGTCGAATTCCGTTCCGCTGGACGGCTCGGGAGACGGATGAATTTCCTTGTTATCCTGATGCTCCGGATTGCCGTTGTCCATATCCATTTCCTTGCCGCCGCCGCTCATATGATCTCCGTGATTTCCCGGAGGAGGGCTGAACTCCAGATGGGTGGAGGAATACGTTTTGCGTCCGAGGTAATCCGTGGCCAGCAGGCCTTTGAATTCTTCCTCCGTCAGCTTAGGTGCAGTTTCCTTCACTTCCTTCACCCAGTCCTCGTAACCTTTGTTACTCAGAACAAGTGCTTCGAATTCCATGTGGGCGAAGCCTTTACCGCTGAAGTTAGCATTCTTTCCGATATAAGAGCCTTCCGTATCAGCGGAGAGATGAAGCGTTGTCAGCATGTCGCTCATGGCGTACTTTTGACCGGCAAGCTGTGGAATCCAAAGACTGGTAATGGTGCCGAATGAGTACATTCTGAATTCTACCGCACGATGCACCGGCATATTCACGTAGTTCACCGTCTCGATCCCTTCCTCAGGGTAGCTGAAATGCCATTTCCAGTTGGAGGAGGAAGCATAGATGACCAGCGGAGTCTGATCTTTATAATCCGCAGCCACATTCTCCACTTCGTTTGTCGTCTTGACGGTTACAACAGACAGGAAGGCTACGATAATGATCGGGATAATAATCCAGATCGCCTCAAGGACTACATTGCCTTCCTCGTGCTTTGGAATGTAACCCTCATTACTCTTCTTCGCACGGTATTTCACCAATACAAAGATGTATAGGATGTAGACAACTGCCAGAACACCAAGCATTACAATAATTGAGAGGATAATGGTGTCAGATAACGTTCTGGCAGACGGCCCCTTCGGGTTCAGAACAGCGATCGAGCTGCATCCCGGCAGGAGAAGGATCAGGCTTAGAAACAGAGCGTATAACGGTCCCTTTTTTTTCATATAGAACTCCTTCCTTCAATACTACTTTTCATTCGCCGTTCATTAACGGAAGTACATTGATCTGTATCTATAGTAAGAACTACTTACCCATAATGCAAAATACATATTTTGTATAAATATATAAAATAGACCTTAAAAATGGCGAACAAGTTAAATATGTGTGATCAAATTGTTACAACTCCCTAAGGGTATGATAAAGATCACTGTAGTGGCGCACTTTAGCTAATTTTAAGGTTGTTCAATTTTTGTTCAAAATTCCGATATTGTTATTAAATTTGTCACAATTATTCTGTGCCAAAAACCGCTGATTTAACCGTGTAACGCCTGCTGTGACAGCATTCGACGAGAATTGCGTGCTTTCTGAAAATAATGGCGAACCCTCATTTATCATTGCATAAGAGTAACAATTTCTTAGCTTGCGGTTACAATCTCTCAAATTACGTTGAAAGTATATATGATAAAGTGATAGACAAATATACATAGATTGGAGACTGCTGCTGTGCGCATCAAGAAAATTCTGCTCTTATTCATGTCTTTATTCCTAATTATGGGGCTTGTGCAGGTCCCGGCTAACGCTAAAGGTAATAGCACTATTCTTAAACTCGGAGTCAACGATAAATTAAGCAAGGTTGAAGCTGTATCCGTAAAAGGCACCTATTATGTACCGCTGCGCGCGCTTGCGGATGAGCTGAAATGGACCCTTACCGGCCTGACGGACGGGATTCACGTAGCCGGCGGGACAGGTTCGCTTACCCTGCTGAGCAAGGACGGAGGTGCGGTACTGAAGGATGGGACTGCCGTGCCTATGAGCACTTTCGTACAGGACGGCAAACTCATGGCTCCGCTGAAGCTCAGCGGTTACCTCGGGTATAGCATTTCCTATGCGGGAGATAAATATTTACTTCGTGTGAAGGACGGCTCGGCGCAGCTTACCGATGCAGCCTTCACCGATAAATATGCTGCCGAGCTGAAGCCGGAGGCTCCGGTAGCTCCAACGAATCCAGCGACTCCGGTTACACCAACTGAGCCGGGCAAGCCGGGCCGGACCGTATACCTGACCTTCGACGATGGCCCGTCAGCCACGACTGGCGACCTGCTGGACATCCTCCGTAAATATGACGTACAGGCAACCTTCTTCATGCTGGGGAACAACATGAATCAGCATCCCGCCCAGGTGAAGCGGACTGCGAAAGAAGGCCATGGCTTAGCGCTGCATGGCGTGACCCACCGCCAGGAGAAGTTCTATGCTTCACCGGCAGCGGCGCTTGCCGAGATGTCGGGGGCCAATGCGACACTGAAGAAGCTGACGGGAGCCAGCACCACCTTGATCCGTACGCCATACGGAAGCAAGCCGTATTTCACCAAGTCCTTCAGGGATAAAGTCCTGACGCAGGGATATCATCTCTGGGACTGGAACGTGGATTCCTATGACTGGAAATACAAACAGAACAGCGACAGAATCTATAACACCGTGATGGATCAGGTGAACAAGCTGAAGGCGTCCAAGACCAATCCGGTCATTCTGATGCATGACCAGAAGGCTACACTCAAGGTGCTGCCGCGTATTCTGGAGAAGCTGAAGAAGGATGGTTATACCTTCAAGCTCATTACGAAGGATATGGAGCCGCTCAATTTCTGGAAGGATAAACGCTGATCCGTAAGGGTTAATAGAGAAGAGCAAGCTGCAGGGTAACCTGCGGGCTTGCTCTTTTTTTGGCGAGAATCTATATGTTGTGGGGTTATTTGGCGTGCAGAGGTATAGAGAAATCACTGGTTCTGTCTACTTGTACAGATATTGCACCAGCATATGAACCAGCTCTGACTTCAGCCGGTCCACGGTGATCCGCTGGGGGGAGAAGGAGATGAAGTCGACAATAGCGCTCACAGACTCAAACACAATGATCGAAGCTGCCTCCGTATCCCCGGTCTTCAGCTCGTCTTGCCCCATCTGGAGATAGGTAAGCGTTTTGAGTCGGCCGGTCTCGTACTGGGCATCCATCAACTGTTTGATGGCCTCATCGCTGTGATACATAATGCTTAGATCCTTATGGTATCCGATAAAAGCCTTATGCGAGAGCAGAAGCGTGTCTATCAGATGCAGGATCAGGTCCGTACGTTCAATCGTATTGAAATTAATTTCTGACATTGAATCATCGATTCTGGCGAGCAGCTCATCCCCGTACATGTGGAGCACCTCAATGAATACGGCTCTTTTATCCACGAAATAGGAGTAGAAGCTCCCGGTCGAGACCCCGGCGGCGGCTGCAATCTCCTTGGTATTCGTCTGATAGAAGCCCTTGTCCGAGAATAGCTTCATCGCGGCCCGGATAATGGCTTCCTTGGTTCGTATACTGCGCTCCTGCTGCGGAGTTCTAATTTTGTCCTCTGTTCCACCCATATCGTAAGATCCCCCTCATAGTACAGATTTTAGTGGAGCGGTTTTGTGCTGTCAATAAAAGTTGAACCAAAGTTCATTTTTTTAATTGACAAATATGAACTTTGGTTCATATAATCTGAAATATGAACTTTATTTCATATTTCAGGAGATGATCAAGATGGGGATTGGAATGCGCAGAGCTTTATCCTTTACGGCGATTGTGCTGGGCTTTTTCATGGCGCTGCTGGATACGACCATTATTAATATTGCCCTGCCGGAGATGACCCGCCAGTTCGGGGGAAGTGTGTCGCAGGTATCCTGGGTGATGAACGGCTATAACCTGGCATTTGCCGTGTTCATCCTGACTGCCTCGCGTCTGGCCGACCAATTCGGACGGAAGAAGGTGTTTCTCATTGGCGTGGGGCTGTTCACACTGAGTTCCCTGCTGGCCGGACTCTCCACTTCCCTTGGCATGCTGATTCTGTTCAGGGTTATTCAAGGCTTGGCGGGAGCCGTTATTGTGCCGGTTACGATTCCGCTGAGCACCACCACCTTTCCCAAAGAAATGCACGGACTGATTATAGGCATATGGGGGGCCGTCTCGGGAGTGGCTGCTGCAAGCGGTCCGGCGCTTGGCGGAATATTGACACAGAAGCTGAGCTGGGAGTGGATTTTTTTTGTGAACGTACCGCTTGGGCTGCTGAGCATAGGGCTGACCGCTATATTCATTCAGGAATCACGGGATGATTCAGCAGGGCGATCCATAGATTACGGCGGAATCCTGGGGATAACGGTAGGGATGTTCTGCATTACATATGCTCTGATTAAAGTGCAGGATTACGGCTGGAGCTCGCGCCCGTTCCTGGGTCTGACGGCTGTGGGGCTGCTCTTTCTGGTGATCTTTTTTCTTACGCAGTATAAGGGGAAAGAACCGATGCTGCCTCTGTCCCTGCTGAAGATCAGAGCCTTCAACAGTAACTCGGTATCGATGATCGTGCTGGGGGCGGCGCTGATGAATATTTCGCTGCTGACCTCCTTTTACCTGACCCGGGTGATGGGGGTATCGGAGCTGAAGGCAGGGCTTGTCCTCTCAACCATGGCCTTAGGCTCCATCGCCAGCTCGGCTGTATCCGGGCCGCTGTCTGCGAAATATGGCAGCAGTCTGTTCGCCGTAGCGGGAATGGTGATGATTGGCGCTGCCACCTATTCCATGAGCGGGCTTGAGGCTGATTCTACGCTGGGTGCGGTGATGCTACGGCTTGCACTGACCGGCTTCGGCGTGGGGCTCTCAATGGCTCCTGTGATGTCATCGGCGATCCGGGTTGTTCCTGAAGACAAGGTCGGCATCGCCTCGGGGGTGACGAATATGGCGAAGGCGCTGGGAAGTGTGCTCGGTGTGGCCATCATCGTCACTGTGCTCCAGCACAATACAACCCGGGAGCTGAGCGCGGCGAATTCCGCAGGCACAGAGGCGGGGGCCGGGGTAATAAGACAACAGCAGGCGGCTGTGGATGCGTTCAGTCAGACCTATAAGTTCGCAGGCTACCTGCTGCTCCCGGGTATAGGCGCTGCCCTGTTCAGCGATGAACGCAGACAGCGGCGGAGCAGCAGTGTCCATGTTCAATAGAATAGTCCCACTAAGCAATCATAACCCCCAACTGTCCAACAGGCAGGGTGGGGGTTATTTGCGTGACATGCTGAAACTCTATAAGACACACTAAAGAATAACAAAAAGCAAAAAGAAGCGGGGGGAGAATTTGGAACTGGAGGAGCGGTAGCGTCCGCCTGAAAGCTTTCCACAGGAAAGCTCGCATCGGAAGCATAGGCTTAGTTTGGATTTCTACCGCGAAGAGCGGTTCGATCAAGAAATCGAAATACAACAGCGGCCGGAAGTCCAAATGTTCACCGCAGCGACGACCAGGCTTTGAATTCTAATCTTAAGTGCGTCTTTTATAGACAAAGTAAAAGTTAATGATTGACATTAATCCTCAACTGTATTAATAATAGTAGTACAGTTAACACAGTTGAACAGCCGGATCATAGATCCGAAGAAAGGAGGACTGTCATGTTCGAACTGGATGTGCGCAGCCGCAAGCCGATCTATGAGCAGCTCACCGACAAGGTCAAAGAGATGATTATGCATGGTATTCTGCGGGCGGATGAACAGCTGCCCTCGGTGAGGACTTTATCCTCGCAGCTCACAGTGAACCCGAATACGATCCAGAAGGCTTACAGGGAGCTGGAGCGGGAAGGGTACATCTATTCACAGCAGGGCAAGGGCAACTTCGTGGCCCCGCTGCAGCAGGGGCAGAATGAGAGCAAACGGGCGGAGCTGAAGGAAGAGCTGCTGCGTCTGATGGCAGAGGCGGTATACCTTGGTTTTACGGAAAGTGAAATGAGTGCGCTGTACCGCCAGGCGCTGGATAAGAGAAGAGAGGAGAACAGCCATGATTGAGATTCGCGGAGTCAGCAAGATTTTTCAGGAGGAAAAGGCTGTTGATAACATCTCGCTGACTGTACATAAAGGCGCTATTTACGGATTGCTGGGATCGAATGGGGCGGGCAAAACAACGCTGCTGAAGACGCTCGCCGGTATTTATCGTCCTGAGGCGGGGAGTGTCAAGCTCGCCGGGCAGCCGGTGTATGAGTCGCCGGAGGTGAAGCGCAGAATGATCTTCATGCCGGATAGTCCGTATTTCTTCGCGCAGGCAACCATTAAGAGTATGGCGGCATTCTACCGCTCTATATATCCGGGCTGGAGCCAGAAAAGGTACGAGGAGCTTGGGACGATGTTCCGGCTCGACACCCGGCGCAAGCTCAGCCGTTTCTCCAAGGGGATGCAACGCCAGGCTGCTGTCTGGCTGGCCCTCAGCTGCAAGCCGGATGTGCTGATCATGGACGAGCCCATCGACGGGCTGGACCCGGTGATGCGCCGGCAGATCAAGAATCTCCTGTTCCAGGAGGTCGCCGAGCGGGAGCTGACGGTGCTGATCTCCTCGCATAACCTGCGGGAGATTGAGGATTTATGCGACCATGTCGGCATTATGCATGAGGGACGGATGCTGGTCGAGAAGGATCTGGATGATCTGAAGGCGGACACGCATAAGATTCAGGTGGCTTTCCGCGACGAACGCCATGCGGCCGCACTGGATGCCAAGCTGCAGATTCTCCACCGGGAGCAGCGGGGAAGTGTCAGCCTGTATATTGTAAAAGGGGACCGGGAGCGGATCAGCCAGGCTTTTCATGTCTACGAGCCTTATGTATTTGATCTGCTGCCGCTGACGCTGGAGGAAATCTTTATTTATGAAATGGGGGATGCCGGTTATGACGCGCAGCCGATTATTCTTTAACAGCAGCATTATCCGCCAGAACCTGCGCCAGCATGGCTGGATTGGAATTTTATATACATTGCTCTTGTTGTTTGTTCTCCCGCTGGAGATGTTCATGGAGAGCAATCCGCTTGCGGAGCCAAATACAGTAGACAATCTGTTCAATATCGGTGGTGCGGATATCGCACCGTTCCTTATCGCTTTTCCGGTTGTGGCCGGATTGTTCCTGTTCCGTTATCTGCAGTCCAAAATGCCTTCGGATCTGTGGCACAGCCTCCCGCTGCGCCGCTCGCACCTGCTGGCTTCCCATACGGTAAGCGGATTGATCCTGCTGCTTGTGCCGGTCTGGCTTACGGCTGCGGTTACAGCTATCGTCCGCCCGCTGGACGGCAATATGTATATCTATCAAGGCGCGGATGTCTGGGAGTGGTGCCTGGTTATCAGTGTGCTGACGCTGTTTCTGTATGTCTTTACTATCTTTGTAGGTATTTGCACAGGACAGACCATTCTGCAGGGAATAGTGGTCTTCATTCTGTTAATTCTTCCAGCAGCACTGCTGCAATTTACCGACATGCACTTGAACAGATATCTGTACGGGTATCCGGAAGGGTCTAGCTTGTGGGGGACCCTGATAAACTGGGCGCCGTTACTGCGTATTATGAATATCTCCTATGAGCCTCTTAGTAATAAAGAGATATGGAGCTATATCCTCTTGTCTGCTGTGTTCATGGTATTGTCATTCGTGCTGTACCGTAAGCGCCACAGCGAAAAAGCCACTCAGGCGATGGCCTTCACCTACTTCAATCCGCTATTCAAAGGCGGTGTAATGCTCTGCAGCATGCTGCTGGCGAGCAGCTACTTCGGTAGCATCAGGCAGCAGCCCGGCTGGATTATCGGCAGCGCCATTGCCGGAGGGGTGATCGGCTATATCGTAGTTGAAATGATTCTCCGCAAAACCTGGCATATTCTGAACCGCAGAATGCCGCTGGAATTCGTGGTGTACGGTGTACTGCTGGGCCTGCTGCTCTATGTTCCCGTGTCCGAATTAACGGGTTATGAGAACCGGGTTCCGCGAAATGATAAAGTAACCGAAGTATTTGCCGGAGGGAATTACGGGGAATTAACCCGGAATCCGCAAGGAATCACTACCCGGGAAGAACGGGAGGATGAGATATTCTCCGCAGACCGGAAATACATCGAGGCTGTAACCGCCTTGCATCATGCTGTCGTAGCTTCGAAGCCGGACCAGCAGCATAATACCCGTCGGTATGATTATCGCGAGAGCAAGCGTTTCACGTTTGCTTACCGGCTGGAGAGCGGGCGGAAGCTGATGCGGACCTACATTATTCCGGCAGCGGGCTTTGAGCCGGAGCTGAAGGCGGTCATGGAGCATGCGGAATACAAACGTGACCGGTATCTTCTGTCCCGGATGGACGAGAACGTAGAGAGCTTCAGGCTAAGCAATTTGAACAAGGTCATAAGTATTTCTGACCCGCAGGATGTACAGGAGTTCAACGAAATTCTGAAACGGGAAATTCTTAATATGTCCTATGAAGATGAGGTCTCTGATCAACGGGCGAGAGCATCCATCAATTTGGTCTACAAGCCGGATTCGACCGATTATCAGCTATTCTATACGTATGAATGGCTTCCTTCCTTCAAGGAGATGACCGCTTGGCTGGAACAGAAGGGCTATGCCGGTAAAATCAAGCTTACCGCAGCAGATGTTTTGTCCGCAGAAATGTTCCGGGATATACACCAGAGTGCAATCCCTCAGGGTTTGATTTACGATCCTGACACCCGTCTGGAGTTGGCCCGCAGCGAGAAGCGGTCAGCGGTGGTTACAGATAAGACTCTGATTGATAGTATTCTGGAGCACCGGCGCGATTTCACCCGCGAAGAGGGCAGATATGTAGTGAAGATCGAGTATAAGGGCGGGACAGTTAATTACATTTCGCTGCATGAGCAAGATGTGGCACCGGCGCTTAAGGCCCTTCTTCCTTAGGTCATTGTCATACTATGTTAATCCTAGTCAGATTTAAGGCCCCCGCTCACGGAAATATTTCCTGTGCGGGGGCTTTGCTCTGCCGCATCCATGACGGCAGAAGAGGTTACAGCTGCTTCCGTTGCAAAATCTATTATTCGGATAGCGGTAGCAAGAGCGTCTGAGTGTCTTAACCTGCCTGCTTGGGTTATGCTTATATTATAGCAAGTAAGGGTTCAAATGGACCTGCCAGCTACGACAGCTAAGGAGGGAAGCCTTATGGAAGAGGTACGGGATCATCTGGATCATGGACTCCAGATTGTCTTCATCGGGTTCAACCCCAGCATCCGCTCCGGCGAGCTGGGTCATCATTATGCCAATCCGCGCAATAACTTCTGGCGCATACTGCATAAGTCCGGGCTGACGCCGCGGTTATACGAGGCCTCCCAGGACGGGGAACTGCTGAAGCTGGGATACGGCTTCACCAACATCGTTGCCCGCCCCACCGTAGGCGCTGAAGATATCACCCGGGAGGAGTACGCCAGGGGCCGTGAACTCCTGCGGGCCAAGCTGGAGGAATACCGCCCGGAGATTGCCTGCTTTGTCGGCAAGGGCGTGTACACAGAATTCAGCCGCAGAACTACAGCCTCATGGGGCTTCCAGGAAGGCATTGCTCCGGTGGTGGACGGAGTCCGCGAGTTCGTCGCCCCTTCCTCCAGCGGCCTGGTCCGCATGCCGATGCCAGAGATCATCGGAATCTACTCGCAGCTGCGTGACTTTACGGAGGAGCAGGAGCCTTAAGGCCGGAGAAGCCCGGCATATGGGTACGTGGGCTCGATGTATGTTAAAAACCGAACACAAAATAGGGACGGATGGGGGTGCGCGGCCCAATGTATGCCAAAAACCGAATACACTGGGCAGTACGGAGGCGCGTGGACCAGATATAGGCGAAAAACCGACCACATTGGGCAGTACGGAGGCGCGTGGACCAGATATAGGCGAAAAACCGACCACATTGGGCGTGACGGAGGCGCGTGGACCAGATATAGGCGAAAAACCGACCACATTGGGCGTGACGGAGGCGCGTGGACCAGATATAGGCGAAAAACCGACCACATTGGGCAGTACGGAGACACGTGGACCAAATATAGGCGAAAAACCGACCACATTGGGCAGTACGGAGGCGCCCGGTCCAAATGTAGGCAAAAAACCGAACACATTGGGCAGTACGGAGGCGCGTGGACCAAATATAGGCGAAAAACCGAACACATTGGGCAGGCGCCAAGGCGCGAGCTTGCGTAGGCAGGGTCTTTATTTCGTATACCGCTTAAACAGCGGAGAGGACGGAACGACCCGCGGAAAAGCGATAGCGTTCGCCTTTGTCTCCGGATTTTTACCGATTAGGGAAATAAATAAAATCTGGAGACAACAGCGATTGTAACAACGGTCCGTTCGTGGAGCGTCCACCCAAGCGTCTACGCTGATCCTGCTCACAAGTAAACGCCCAAGTAACCGTTTCATGTGTAACAACGGTCCGTTCGCGGAGTGTCCACCCAAAGCGCCTACGATGATCCTACTCCAAGTAAAAGGTTCTCCCAAGTAACCAATTCCGTTCACTCAGCGTCCACCCAAACTAAAAAGGCTGCCCCATCAGCCATTTCATGACCTTTGGGAGCAGCCCTTTTCATAATAGCAATAGCAGCCTGCCTACGTCTGGATCAGCAGCAGGATAATGGACGACAGGGAGAGGCAAATGCTGGCCAGATAGAGCACGCCGACCACTTGTCTCTGGTTCAGACCAGCCTTGAGCAGACGGTAATGAACCTGAGTGGCGTCCGCCTGATAGATGGCTTGTCCCTTCAGGAAGCGCCGGATGACGACAAAAATATTGTCGAAGATCGGTACGCCCAGCGCGAGAATCGGAATGAACAACGACAACACCGTTGCCTGCTTGAAGGCGCCGTCCAGCGCAATCACTGCCAGAATGAAGCCGAGGAAGGTGGCGCCGGCATCGCCCATGAAGATTTTGGCCGGAGCCCTGTTGAAGCGCAAGTACGCCAGGGTAACCCCGATCAGCGAAACTGCCATGAAGGCTGAAGTGGATTGGCCCATCGTAAGTGCGACTACGAACAGGGTTACTGCTGAGATCGCTGTAAGTCCGCCGGCCAGACCGTCCATGCCGTCCGAGAAATTAATGACCGTAGTGACGCCGAAGATCCAGATGATCGTCAGCAGGAACTGCAAAATGAACGGCAGTGAGATATAATCACCTGAGAACGGATTAATGAAGCCGGTAAACGCATTGCCGGAAAAGAACACCAGAACGGCGGCGGCAATCTGTACGATGAATTTGGGCAGGGCCGGGAAATCCTTGCCTTTGGTTTTGTACCAGTCATCGATGGTTCCTATAGTCAGCAGAAGCACACCGCCAATGAACAGGGCGAGCGTCTCCAGGGTGAATTCACGTGCGAAGAGCAGATATGTAATGAAAAAACCTACGAATATGGCATAGCTTGCCGTTAGCGGGATGGGTTCCCTATGGATTTTGCGTTCAACATCTTCCCTCGGCCTGTCCACGAAATCCAGCCGGAAAGCGAGCCTGCCCAGAGGAGGAATCAGCAGATAAACGATAAAAAATGACACGAGAAAAGCTAAACCGTATAAAATGACAATCACCCCGTTGATTTTTTTAAGGCCTATCCCAAATTATATCGCAGAAGGATGTATGTTGTCGAACTACATAAGCGAGATGGAGGAAAAGATGAAATACGAATGTATCCTATTTGATGCTGATGATACACTGTTCGATTATGGAATGGCCGAGAGCCACGCCTTGAGCCATGCCTTTGCCCACTTCGGGCTGCCGACAGGCGCGCAGGAGTATGCAGCCAGCTACCAGGAGATTAACCATGCCTTATGGAAGGATTTCGAGCAAGGCTTAATCACCTCTGCCGCCCTGCGGGTGGAACGGTTCAACCGCCTGTTTGCCGCCCGTCAGCTCACCTTCAAGCCGGAGGAATTCAGTGAAGCGTACCTGCGCTTTCTCGGGGAGGGTACCTTCCTGATTCAGGGGGCTGCCGAGCTCTGCGGTGAGCTTACCGGGTGCCGGCTGGCAGTGATTACGAACGGAATCAGCGATGTGCAGCATGCCCGGATTAAGGGTTCCCCGCTCAGCGAGGTATTCGAGGCGGTGATTGTATCGGAGGAGACGGGCTACCAGAAGCCGGAGACGGGGATTTTTGATTATGCTTTTGCTAAGCTTAAGCTGTCCGATAGACGCAAGGTGCTAATCGTCGGAGACTCCCTGACCTCGGATATCCGGGGCGGGAACAACTATGGCATCGATACATGCTGGTTCAATCCGCTGGGCAAGTCCGGTGATCCTGAGAACCTTCCTACCTATGAAATCCGCAGTCTGGACGAGCTGGTGGAGATCGTGAACCGCGCGTAAGCGGAATAAACGGCGGCAGGCAGGTTGAAAGTTTCGCTTCCGTGTTAAATATATAGGGACGCAAAGTTTCTACTATTTTAACAACAACATACGGGAGAGGATATTATGAAAAAAAAATGGCTGATTGCCGCGGTGGTCACCGGCATGACGGTAACAGGCTCGGCAGGAGTGTATGCGGGCACCAAGCTGCAGCAGATTAAGGCTTATCTGAACCATAGCCTGGGTATTGTGGTGGATGGTAATCCTTTTTGGATGAAAGACGGCAACGGCAAAACCCTGACTCCAATTACCTATGAAGGTCTCACCTACCTGCCGGTCCAATCGATCGCCACGGTGCTGAAGGTGCCTATCAATTATGACTCGGTCAACTATAAAGTGAGAATTGGAGAAGGCAGCGCAAATATTCCTGCTCCGACTCCTGCACCGGGAACCTCTACCGGCGGGGGGAATACAACTCCTGCTCCAGTAGTGGAGGGAACGGCCAGACCGGTTAATCTGCCTAAGGATTTTCCGATTCCCCAGGACGCCCTAATTGCGATTACTCTGGATACGGATGCTAACGGCCAGAAGAAGGTGGCGTTCACGTATTCCACGCAGGAGACACTGGAGATCATGGGCTTCGTGTACAGTGAATATGCGCGGATTAAAAATCTGGATAATGCCTCGGAGTCGGTATCCGCCAGCAATGTAAAAATTTCGGGCAGACTCGGCGGGACAAGTCCTGTATCCATTACAGGCAAAGCTTCCACGGCCCGGCCCGGCTTCAACCTCTTCACGATCACCTGGTCGGAGAGCTGATCTGAGCCAGTACAGTTAAGCTGCTATGCAGGCTTGGCTAACCTAAAAAGAAACTCCGGCTTGTAAGTCAGCCGGAGTTTCTTCATGTGCAATTCAGCTGAACTAATTCACTAAGTCAATAACGTTAGACTTGCGGGCGGGTGTCCAGCGGCTTCAGGTGGGCCTCAATCTGTTCGCGCTTTGCTTCCAGGAACGGCGGCAGGGCCAGCGCCTCGCCCAGATGCTCGACTTCCTCATCTGTGGCGAAGCCCGGTCCGTCCGTTGCCAGCTCGAACAGAATACCGTTCGGCTCGCGGAAGTACAGGGAGCGGAAGTAGAAGCGGTCCACAAAGCCCGAGTTCGGGAGCTGTACGCTGCGGATGCGTTCAATCCACTGCTTCAGCTCCTCTTCGTTATCGACACGGAAGGCTACATGATGCACGCCGCCCCGTCCCAGGCGCTCCTGCGGAAGATCGCTGCGCTCCTCCAGATGGATCTCCGTACCGGAGCCGCCTTCACCGGTCTCGAACACGAGGATATCCGGCTGGCCCGCTACCGGAGAAGGATAACTGCCTGCGCGGCGGAAGCCGAGCAGGTCCTCCAGAATCAGGGCCGTATGCTCAGCGGTCTCGACGGTCAGATGTGCCGGTCCCAGTCCGACAATGGCATACTCGGCAGGAACCGGGCTCTTGGCCCACGGCTTGCCGCCGGGCATGCCCTCGTTATGCTCATCTGAGACGAGGATGAGGCGCTGGCCCTCATGGTCGGTGAAGGCCAGCGTCTTCCGGCCGCCGCGCTCGGTGATTTCCTCATGCTCTACACCGAACACCGTGAAGCGCTGTGTCCAGAAGAGCAGGGCATCATCCCCGGGAACACGCAGGGAGAGTGCGGAGATGCTGTTGTTGCCGTCGCGGTTACGCCCTGCGTTAGGCAGCTCGAAGAAGGTAAGCTCCGTGCCGGGATTCCCGGTCTCATCCCCGTAGAACAGGTGATAGACAGATACATCATCCTGGTTGACGGTCTTCTTAATCAAGCGGAGTCCGAGCACTTCTGTATAGAATTTGTAGTTTTCCGGTGCTTTTGCGGTAATGGCAGATACATGGTGAAGTCCTTTTAATGTTAAACTCATGGGAATACCTCCTGAAATTTAGGTTGTTGGTTATATAAAAGCCGCAAATTACTTATTAATATTAAGTTACTATAATTTTAATAGTAAATGAGTAATTTTGCAAGGTGTATTTCAAGGATGGTATTTATTATTCAGGAAAGCGGGGTTAATCATGCACACCAGATCAAGTCTGATGAAGCAACTGGAGAGGATGGGGATCGATCCGCAGGGGACACTGCTGGTCCATTCCTCGCTCAAAAGCATCGGTGAAGTGGAAGGGGGAGCGGATACCGTACTGGATGTTCTCTCTGAATATATGAAGGAGGGACTGCTGGTCCTGCCCACGCATACCTGGTCTTATATCGACGGGCAGAATCCGCGCTTCTCTGTGCTGGAGTCGCCCGCCTGCGTAGGGATTCTGCCGGAGCTGTTCCGCAAGCGGCCGGGCGTGATCCGTTCCTGGCATCCTACGCATTCGGTGGCGGCGCTAGGCAGGGATGCGGCGGTGTTCACGGCCGGAGATGAGCGCTGGGATACGCCCTGTGCACGCGGTTCGGTCTATGGCAAGCTGCTGGACCGGGAAGCGGAGATTATGCTGCTTGGTGTGGATCTGCGGAGAAATACATTCATTCACGGCATTGAAGAGTGGGTGGATATTCCCGGCCGGATGACGGACGGGCATGAGGCGCTCTGTACCGTGACGCCTGAAGGCAGGGAGATCGCGGTGCCTTCGCGCAGACACTGCGGACTGTCCTGGTCGCAGCATTTCTGGAAGGTGGAATCCGTGCTGGAGGACGGCGGGGCGCTGCGCAGGGGCAGCTTCGGCGATGCGGCGGTTATGCTCTGCGGCACTGTAGAGACTACGCGTATCTTGAGTGATATGCTCAGAGAGAACCCGGATCTGTTCTCGGATAACGAGCCTTTATACGGGGAGAATGCGCCTGAGGCGCTGCCGAAGACGAAGCGGGGTCAACCTGTAGAGGCAGTGCAGGAGCATACCAAGAGTTAACCCAGGCCGGATATTTACGGGTCTCTGGCAGGTTTCTATCAATGTATGGTATATTATTCTCACAAAAACATAGTAAGGAGATTGGAAATGACAAAAACTTTGATCTTTGGTCACAAAAACCCGGATACAGATACGATCTGCTCGGCCATTGCTTATGCGGCACTGAAGAAGGAACTGGGCTGGGATGCTGAGCCGGTCCGGCTTGGAGACATCAGCGGAGAGACTCAGTTCGCCCTCGATCACTTCGGGGTAGAAGCGCCGCGTCTGGTGGAGAACGTTGCTGCAGAAGCTGAACAAGTGATTCTGGTTGACCATAATGAACGCCAGCAAAGTGCGAATGATATCGATCAGGTCCGTGTGGTTGAGGTGATTGATCATCACCGGATTGCGAACTTCGAGACTGCTTATCCGCTATATTACCGGGCTGAGCCAGTCGGCTGTACGGCTACCATTCTGAACAAGCTGTACAAAGAGAATGGCGTGGCCATTCCCAAGAACATCGCCGGTCTGATGCTGTCCGCTATCATTTCCGATTCCTTGCTGTTCAAATCGCCGACCTGCACGGAGCAGGATGTGGCTGCTGCGCGTGAGCTGGCCGTCATTGCCGGAGTGGATGCCGAGAGCTATGGCCTGGACATGCTCAAAGCCGGTGCAGACCTGAGCGACAAGAGCATTGCCCAACTGATCTCTCTGGATGCCAAGGAATTCAAAATGGGTGAATATAAGGTGGAGATTGCCCAGGTTAACGCTGTGGATGTGAATGATGTCCTGTCCAAGCAGCCGGAGCTGGAAGCGGCGCTTACCGCGATTATTGATGACAAGGGACTGGATCTGTTCCTGTTCGTGGTTACCGACATCCTGAACAACGATTCTGTGGGCCTCGCCCTGGGACGCGTAGCCGGCGCTGTGGAGCAGGCTTACAATGTGAAGCTGGATGATAACAAGGCTGTGCTGAAGGGTGTAGTGTCCCGTAAATCTCAGATTGTACCGGTTCTTACCGAGACGATCGCCAAGCTGTAATTGCTGCTTCCGGGTGTGCCCGGAGTAAGAAGGTTGTCCCGTGACCGGCTGTGCCTTTTCCTCAGGAAAAAAGTACAGCCGGTTTTATTTTACAATTCACAGCAACTCCTTGCCGCCTGAAGGGTATAAACAGCATAGGACATTATAGAGGGGGACGGGAATAATGGGGAAGATGCGCAAGCTGGCGATTTCAACAATGTGCCTGATGATGGTCTCGGGAGGAGGCCTGCTGTATGCTGCTGCCGGCAAAACAGATCTCTCATTCTATGTAAATAATATGCTGCTTAAGCAGTCTGCACTATCCTCGGATGGCGGGGTCTATGTGCCTGTGGAACAGCTTTCCGAGAATATGCAGGCGATTGTATCGGTGGACGACTCAGCAGGGACGGTCAAGATCTACAAGCCTAATGTGAATACGGTGCTGCTGGATGAGTCGGGCAAGATTTTCGGCAAAGTCAGAATGGACACCAGCAATACCTTCTCTGCCCTGGTGCAGGTGGATGATCTCAAAACAGATATCTCCGATCTGAAAATCACCATTACAGACCCGGCAGGCAAGACGGATGTTGTGGATAACCAGCCGATTACAGAGAAGAAGGACAGCTTCTGGTTCAAATCGGCAGCGTATAATTATAAGGTTACCGACAAAGGGAACTACATGATCCAGGTGTATTTTAAGGATGCTGCGTCCAAGAAATGGTTCATCGTTTCTGAACTGCAGATATCGACCACTTCATAATAAACCTCAGGAGGCGGTTCCATTGATTACAATCTATCCTGCTGCGTCTGCGCACCAGTTCGATCACGGCTGGCTGAAGGGCAGTCATGTATTCTCCTTCGGGGATTTCTATGATCCGGACAATACGGCCTTTGGGCCGATGCGCGTCTGTAACGATGATACGATCGCTCCGGGAAAAGGCTTCGGCGCCCATCCGCACAGTGACATGGAGATTGTCTCGATTGTGCTGTCCGGCGTGCTTCGTCATGAGGACAACCTCGGCAATGTCGCGCAGACGTCCTTCGGCGGCATCCAGCGGATGTCGGCAGGGACCGGCGCGATTCATACGGAGCATAACCCTTCGGACAGTGAGCCGGTCCGCCTGCTTCAGCTATGGTTCATGCCCAAGGCCCGGGGGACGGCTCCCTCTTATGCAACCGGACGCTTCGATCCGGCCAAGCTTGAAGGAAGGCTGCTTCCGGTAGTAGCCTCCGAAGCCTCTGACGAAATTGTCGGTATAGCCCAGGACATGACCATTTATCTCGGGAAGGCCGAGGCGGGAGGGCAACTGGATTTCCGGCAGGAGCCGGGGCGGCGCAGCTTTGTATATCTGGTTGAAGGGCAGCTTACCCTGAACGGGGATGATGTGCTGAAGCCGGGTGATTCGGCAAGAATCGAGGACATAGCGCAGCTGGAGCTGAAGGCTGATGAGAATATACTGGTCATGGTGATTGATCTGCCGTAATGAGCGGCGGGATTCAGACATGAAGGAGGAGCTTGAATGGCAGAACAGGAGAGAGTGCTGGTGAAGCATTCCGTAACCGGACGCATGCTTGTGAACAGCATGGAGGGAGTAGGGTATACCTTCGATAAGCAGGGCGGGCTGACCTTAATCACTCTGACGGATGTGGCTGCAGATAAGGGCGCTGCGGTGGTGGAGCTGAAGGCGGAGCTTAATGTATTCCGCTTCGAGGAGCCTGCGGACGGGCCGGTCATCAAGCATTGGTACTACGTTGGAGATCAGCCTGTAACCTATGATGCGGACTCCGGGCGCTTAACGATAGCCGTGCAGTCCGAAATCGAATACCGGCCAGATCAATACTGGGCCTGATGGGGATAGAATTGTGAGAAATGTAGCAGTGCTCACCATGGATAATAAGGAAAATAGAACCAGGAATAATTTTGCATGAATGAAAGGCGGAGACCCATGGGAGCACTGCACATGAATACGGCAGCGATGAATTATGGAAGCAGGGAATCTTATTTTGACGGGAAGCTTATTGAGTACATTGGGTGGTGCCTCGCTGGCTGGCTGGTTACGGTCTGTACCTTCGGCATCTGCTATCCCTGGTCTGTGGTCATGCTCTACCGCTGGAAGGTCGAGCATACCGTGGTGGAAGGGCAGCGCCTGCGGTTCGACGGTACAGCCGTCAGCCTGTTCGGACAATGGATCAAGTGGTTCCTGCTGACGGTGATTACGATTGGGATCTACGGCTTCTGGGTGGTTATTAAGCTGGAGCAGTGGAGAACGAAGCACACCCACTTCCAATAAGAAGCTGCATGCTTCGAGTATACGCAGGATGCGAAGAAGAGCCATTCTCCGGTTATGGAGGATGGCTCTTTTGCATGGATTTTGGAGCAAGACTAATCTGTGCAACCGGCTTGCAGGCTGCTTATTGTACTTTTTGCGGCTCGGGATAAGTAACCCCAAGGGTATCAACGGTGACCTTCTTCATTACCGGCGGCTGATCCGGACGGTCATTCTTGCCACGCGGCAGACTGACGATCGCCTGGACCGCTTCGAGTCCTTCGGTAACCTTGCCGAAGGCGGCGTAATCGCCGTCCAGGCTTGGATAAGCAGCGGCCATAATGAAGAACTGGGAGCCTGCAGAGTTCATATCCTTGCTTCTCGCCATGGACAACACGCCTTCTGTATGCAACAGATTGTTGGTGAAGCCGTTGTTATTGAATTCTCCGGCAATGCTGTAGTCTGGTCCGCCCATTCCTGTGCCATCCGGGTCCCCGCCCTGGATCATGAAGCCCGGAATGACCCGGTGGAAGATGGTTCCGTCGTAGAAGCCCTTCTGGATCAATGAAATGAAGTTGTTGACCGTATTGGGGGCAACCTCGGGATACAGCTCGGCCTTAATAACAGCGCCGTTATCCATCTCGATCGTAACCACCGGATGGCTGGCTGTGGCTGAACGCACGCCTTCTGTAGCGGCGGCGCTCTCCTGCGGTGCTGCTGTAGCCTCACTGCCTGCTCCGGAGCTGCTGTTACCATTACCGGCGGCATTATTATTCACTGGCTTATTGCCGCAGCCCGCCAGAATGACGAGCATCAGGCACATCACCGCAAGCAGGATGACGGGTTTTCTTGTGATAGACTTCACTTCAGTATCTCTCCTTTTATCCTTTTGTCCTTAAATAATCTGGTGCATTCACCTCTGTATCATACCTTCTTTGTCCTGCTTCTGGCAAAGCCTGCTTCCGCGCCCTGCCGGATTCCGCTACTTTGGTGCGGGCTGCTCCTTGGCGGAAGCGAGCGTCGTTCCTTCGGGAACCGGCAGTAAGGCGCTTTTGGAGACGCCGATAAGCTGGGAGCTGTAGATCCCGCTGTGCCCGGAGAACAGATAACTGATGATGCAGGCGATGAACATATAGACCGCTCCGCCGGAGCCGAACAGCTCGATGCCCATTATGAAGCAGGCAAGCGGTGTATTGGTTGCTCCGCAGAAGACAGCGATGAAGCCAAGTGAGGCCAGAAAAGGCCCATATAGATGAAGCACTCCGGCCAGGCTGCTCCCCAAGGAAGCTCCAATCGCGAATAGCGGCGTCACTTCGCCGCCCTGGAAGCCGGTCCCCAGGGTGAAGGCGGTGAAGATCAGCTTCCACAGAAAGGCGAAGGGCGATACGCCGTCTTCGAAGGAGCTGCTGATCAGCGGAAGGCCCAGCCCCAGATAGTCCCGGGAACCTGCTATGTAGACCAGGGCGATAATGATCAGCCCGCCGGCGGCGCTTTTGAGCATGGGATTACGGATTAGGGCGGTGAAGGTCCGCTTCAGATAATGGGTAAGCTCACTGAACAGCAGGCTGCACAGGCCGAAGAGGATGGAGGCGAATATAACCTTGACCAGCACCAGCGCATCCATAGCGGGGAAGACATCCACCTGATAGTGGATATGGTGAACGCCCCACAAGCGGGAGGCTACCAGATCACCGGTGAAGCTGGCGGCAAAACAGGGCAGCAGCGCCTTATGGCTGATCAGCCCGATGGCGATGACCTCCAGGCCGAACACCGTTCCGGCCAGCGGAGTGCCGAAGATGGAGCCGAAGCCGCCGCTGATGCCGCACATCAGCAGGATTCGGCGGTCCAGCGGACCGATTCTGAGCCAGCGTCCGAGTGCGTCGGCCAGACTGCCGCCCATCTGCACAGCCGTGCCTTCGCGTCCGGCCGAGCCGCCGAAGAGATGGGTAATCAGTGTCCCGCCAAGGACCAGCGGGGCCATGCGCAGCGGAATCGCTTCATTGCCCTGGCGGATCTGCTCCAGGATCAGATTGTTACCCTTCAGGCTGCTCTTGCCGTAACGCATATACATTCCGCTGACGAGCGCGCCTCCCGCGGGAAGCAGGAAGAGCAGCCAGGCATGCTCCAGCCTTACCTGGGTGACTGCGTTCAGACTGGCCAGGAACAAGGCCGAGGCACTTCCTGCCAGCAGCCCGACCAGTCCCCCCAGGATCACCCATTTGACGAATGTACTCCAGAGCGCAAGCTGGCTCTGGCGCGCTGCAAGTGCTGCCCACCGTTCATACTTCCTCTTCATTATAGCTAACGCCCCCCCGACCCGAAATAAATACTACCCTGAAATCAAAACAAACTCCTACCAGCGTAGTTAATCACTGGTAGGAGTCATTAGCCCCGAAGGGCGGTTATGGCGAACTCCATCGCCGCAACTGAATGAAACTATCGTATGCCGAATGTCTCCAAAAGTCAATATGAACCTGGACCTTGGGTGAACGCCCCGGCAGGACCGCTTAGCCGTGTCTACTCGTCACCGTTCGAGCCGTTCAGCACATCGGTTCCGGGCATAGCATCCGGGTCCGGGGAGGCCGGGTCAATGCTACTGCCGGGAACCAGCTCATCCGCATCCGGGACATCCTCCAACGGAGCGGCTTCCTCCGCTTCTCCTGCCACCTCTTCCTCCGTATCCGCATAATCAATGACGCTGCCGGTTAATCCGGCTGCACCGGCCGTGTATATAGCATCCGACTCCAGCAGCTCATCCCGCTGCGGACCGGGGGTGGCGGAAGAGGGAGCGGGGCGGTCTGCGCGCGGTCCAAGACCGGCGTCCGGCACATTCAGGCCGATATCGGCTGCTAGAATAGGATCGCTCTCCAGCGCCGGATCCGAGCCGTCATCCACTACACCGTCGAAATCGATCGGTGTGAAGTGAGCAGGGTCATGACTGGCCAGTGCAGATTCCAGCGGACGGTTCCCGGCGCCTACAGTTTCCTCACTGGGGCTTGGCTCAGTAATCGTGCCAAGCGGACGCAATTCTTCCAGCGGGATATCCTGCTCCGGGGAGACACCGCCCATTTTGGTATAGCGCTCATATGCAAAGTCGGCTTCCGTCTTATTGAATTCGTTACCCATCGTGAATCAGCTCCCTTGTCCCTTGTTGTAAGTCTTCTTCATCTTATAGTACAACTATACCCGATTAAGCAGCGGCGAATCTGCCCGGCATCCAGGCTGCCCATCTGATTAATATATTCATTTCTCCGGCAGAATAACCGGAATAGATGAATTAACCGAGCCGTTTCGAGGTTATTTGCAGTCTGATGGCAGGTATTGTGCAAACGTTGTCGAAAATAAGAATCATATGGACTATATAAATACAACTAAGGATTCACTGAGGTGCCACAATGAAGTTAGCATCAACCAAAACAGCCGCAGTCTTTATTATGCTGCTGCTTGTAATAACCATCATTCCGGCGGGGATCGCCATAGAATGGGATGCACATACAGAAGCGGAAATTCCGGCCTGGGAGCTGAAGTGGGAAACGGCCGGGAATAGCGGCATAGAAGCTGTAATGGCAGGGCCAGCCGCCGGATGGACATGGGTGCGGGCCAGGGAGGCCAGGCCCCTTGCGCCACCAGGCACCCCTTCCGTCTGGATGCGGATTACCTTGCCCCCTGCGGGAGCAACTCCCGCTATTCTGATCGATAGAGTATTTGGCGACAACCTGAAAGCATATATAGACAACCGGCTAATCTACGATTCCAGCGGGGATGTGGAATATAGCGGCAACAAGGTGCTGATTCCATTACCGGCACAAGACAGTGCACAGCCGCTCTATCTGTGGAATGCGGGCAGCGGGGAGTTTGGAATCGAGGGGGACATAAGGGTCGGCAGCTATAATCAGCTGCTGTCCTTTTATGTGAAGCAGGATCTGGTGGACGTTGTGCTCGGAGCCGCCATGATCTTCATGGCCGGAGCGTTATTGATCTGCCTGCTGTTCCTTAAGCCCGAATTTTTCTACAGCGGTTTCTTTCTGGCCCTTGTCATCCTGTCCTTTGGAGTGTTGCTGCTGACGTACTCCCCGTTTCTAACGCTGTTTCTAAGCCGGGGAGATCGTCTGAGGCAGATCAGCTTCGATTTGGCCCTGTTCACCATTATGCCGGCGTTCACGCTTTATTTTGAGCAGCTATTCGGACCGGGCAAGCGGGGATTCACTACCCGGGTGCGTAAATTTCAGCTGGCCTATTCCCTGTTCTGTACCGCAGCGCTTATTCTGAATGCCGCAGTGTCCTTCCGGCTGGATGCGCTGTATTCTATTCTGACTATTAACGCAACCGGTGTACTAATGATGGCCCAGCTTATCTACCTGCTGTATCTGGCATTTTCTTATGCCCGCAGAGGCAATTCAGATGCCACCCTGTTCACGGGCGGCTTCTCTGTATTTGCCGTGGTCTCGGTGGCGGAGCTGCTGCGTTACTTCATTTCAATGGAGAGGTATCATCTGTACTGGTGGAAATGGGGCATGGTGGTATTCATTCTTTCCCTGATTGCTATTCTGGGGAAACGGTTTGCGGGAAGCCATGAGAAGGCGCTGGAATACGCCAGGGAGCTGGAGAAGTTCAATAATGAGCTGCAGCGTTCGGAGAAAATGGAGATTATCAGTGAGCTGGCCGCCTCGGTAGCCCATGAGGTGCGTAATCCGCTCCAGGTCACACGCGGGTTCCTGCAGATTCTGGGGGAGCGCTCCGGCAACAAGGAGAAGGAATATCTGAAGATGGCTGTGGGAGAGCTGGACCGGGCCTCGGTAATCATTACTGATTTCCTTACCTTTGCCAAGCCGGGCTTGGATATCGTGGATGTATTCGAAGTCTCGGGGGAGCTGAAGCATGTGTCGGGAATCCTGCTGCCGCTGGCTAATCTGCAGGGAGGTTCGATAGAGCTGCGTCTGCAGCAGGAGCTTCAAGTGACGGGCAGCCCGGCCAAATTCAAACAGGCGTTCATTAATCTGATCAAGAACAGCATTGAGTCACTGCAGGAGGAGGGGGAGGTTGTCGTAACAGCCTGGAGGACAGGCAACTGGGTAATCATCAGCGTGAAGGATAACGGCGAGGGAATGAAGGTTAGCGAACTGGCCCGTCTGGGCGAGCCGTATTACTCCAATAAGACCAAGGGGACGGGGCTCGGCCTCATGGTCACCTTCCGTATTATTGAAGCGATGAACGGCACGATTGAGTTCCACAGCCGCAAGGGCGAAGGAACCGAGGTGCTTATTAAATTGCCGGCCTCCAGCATGAATTAGAAATTTTTTTTGTTTATTCCGTTTTTTTGAAGGGATGGGCAGAGCATGGGGCGAAATATTAACACTACAGAACTTTGCTTCTAAAACTTTCCTCTGAGGTGCTTGCATGTCTTTGATGGTCAAAAGTTTACATACAGCGTTAGTATTGTTTCTGCTTTGCCTAACCTGCGGAAGCCTCCTGGTATCCGCGCAAAGCGCTTCCCCCGCCGGTGAGATCAGACATTGGCAGATGAAGTGGCAGGAGGGGACGGATGATGACGGACTCCAGGCTCCGGTAACGGAAGACCAAGGGTGGATCGATGTGGAGGCGAAGGCCGAGATGCCGCACAAGCCTTCCGGGGTATCCTCCGCCTGGACCAAGATTACTTTGCCCTCCTATCATTACGTGTCCCCCTCGGTCTATATTCAGACGATCTATGCGCTGCATGTGAAGGTGTATGTGGAGGACCGGCTGGTTTTTGAAGGGGACCGCGGCTTCATTATGGATAACTATTCCTTGCTTGTGCCTCTGGATATGCGGGATAACGGAAAGACGCTCTATATCTGGACGCAGACGCTCCAGGACCGGATCGGAATCAAAGAGCAGGTTGTGCTCGGTGAGCACAGTCTTCTAATCAAGGACTATATTAAGAACGGACTCATAGATGTGATTCTGGGCGGTGCTTTTATCTTCGTGGCAGCGGTGCTGTTTGTATGCGCATTTTTCCTGAACAAGGAGTATTTCCCCGTGACGTCTTCGCTGTCTGTTGTTATCGCCTCTACCGGTGTGCTGTCTGTGACCTACTCTCCCTTCACGTATACCTTCTACAGCTATTTGGGCGGGCTCAGTGTATTTTTGTTCGATGTGGCGCTGTTGTCCCTGTTACCCGCACTGACCTTCCTGTTCGAGAAAATATTCGGCGTGGGCAAATACGGCATCATCCGCAGGTTCCGCAAATTCCAGATGGTCTATTCCTTATTCTGCTGTGTCCTCCTCATTATAAATGCACTCTCCGGGGGCCGGTATCTGAAATTCTATTATTTCATCTCCACCAATATTGTCGGCATTATTATGATTCTTCAATTCATTCTGCTGATCGGTTGCGTCATCGTGTTCTCCCTGAAGCGCAATAAGGATGCGATCATCTTCGCCTGCGGCTTCGGTACGGCTGCCCTTACCGGGGTGTTGGAGCTGATGTGGTATTATTTCAAACGCGGAAATTATGATCTCTTCTACTGGAAGTGGGCGCTGGTTGTGTTCATTCTCTCGCTGATTGTAATTCTGGGACGGCGGCTGGCGCAGAACCACAGCCAAGTGGTGAAATATTCGCAGGAGCTGGAGCTGTTCAACAACGAACTGCAGCGTTCAGAGAAAATGGAGATTATCAGCGAATTGGCAGCATCGGTAGCCCATGAGGTGCGTAACCCGCTCCAGGTGACCCGGGGGTTTCTCCAGCTGCTCAGCGAGAAGTCGAGCGGGGACGAGCAGAAATACCTGTCCATGGCGCTCAGTGAGCTGGACCGGGCGGCGAGTATTATCACCGATTTTCTGACCTTTGCCAAGCCGGAATTTGAACAGGTCTCCCTGCTCTATGTGAATGAAGAGTTCATGCATATCCAGAGCATCCTGCTGCCTTTATGCCATTTGAACGGGGGCAAAATGATTCTGGAGGTGGAAGACGGCCTGCGGGTCAAAGGGAATTCCTCGAAGTTCAAGCAAGCGATGATTAATATCATCAAGAACAGCATTGAATCCCTGGGGGAGGAAGGCACGATTCATCTGCTGGCGTACAGCCGGGGGGATAAGGTGCATATTCATATTAAGGATAACGGGGCAGGAATGGAACCGGCCGTGCTTAGCCGTCTGGGCGAGCCGTATTTCTCCTCCAACAAGACGAAGGGCACGGGGCTCGGGCTGATGGTTACCTTCCGTATTATTGAAGCGATGGAGGGCGAAATTCGTTTTATGAGCAAAAAAGGAGCCGGAACCGAGTCCATCACCATTCTGCCGCGTGCAGAAGGGCCGGACGATTCCAACTCCCGATAATAGGTTGACTTGAATATGCTACCAGGTTCCCATTGGGGTGATACGTGTCTTCATTACATCGGAAGAAGGGCTTGGGGGAATGACCAGGTAGAATTCATTAGAGCCTTCCTCTACGGTCTTCAGTGTAATGTTGTCAGGAAGGTTGATGCCCAGCGCTTCCTGGAGCGCTGCCTTCGGATCTGCAAGCAGTCTTTGTTTGAAAGCCGGATCTTCCCACGCCTTCTGAATCACCTGATTCTTAAGAACTCCTACTGACAATACAATCACCCTTTCAAATTGGTTATAATTGCCTTTTTAGTATAGCATAGGCCATTATATAATTCTATTGCTATTTGAATAAATTATGAGAGATTCGAGTGCGAAGACAGCCAGTAATCCAGCCCCCCGCCCAGCAGCAATTGCTTCTGCGCTTCAATGGCTGCGGCGATTTGCTGCAGGTTCTGCACGAGCACGAGATGGAAGGACACCAGCAAGGGCAGCTGTAAGCTGGCCTCCTCCAGGATGAGTTGGTTGGCTTGGGCAGTCGCAGCATATCCGGTAAGTCCGCCTGCTACATAGATGAAGTCCTTCACTGTTGATTCGGTCAGTGGTTCTCCTGCGGCCATCCCGGTACTGGAGCGTACCAGTGACAACAGGCAGTTATAGCTGCTGTCCTCCAGATCCTGCTCCCAATCTTCGTAGTCGTCGAGCAACTGCAGGGTCAACAGCACAGTGTGGATCATCTCTTCGGCCTCGGGAATGGAGGAGGACTGGCCGGAGAGCAGCAGTGCGGCCGTGCTGCTGAGCTTAAGCGGGCTGGCCTTATGGGAGATACGGATGCGGTCATTCAGGAAGTAATCGCTGCCGGCTTCACCGCTCACGCTGTCTGCCCACTCGCTGATGTAACGGCTGAAGCAGGGCCAGAAGGGAGAGTCCGCCGGGAACAGCGGAAGGTAGGTAGCCAGAAACTCGACATAGAGCAGATTGGCAAGTGGCAGCGCTTCCGCAGCCGAGGCCTCCGGGCTGTCTATCAGATCATCCTGGAGGAAGAAGTAGAGCATGAGGAAGATGTTACCTGCGGACATCCTGCGGGCCACTTCAGGACTCAGGCCACAAGGGTCCTGGAGCCAGAAGGGCAGCAGGTAACAGATGTAATTCTTGTGGCTGTCCGGGTGGAACACGTTGAACTGATTGAGATACGACAGGCCGCGGGCATTAAGCGGCTCTGGAAACGCAGAGATCACCCTGCGGTTCTCCTCAAAGACCACACGGAGCTCGTCCTCATAAGCATGAAGCCAATCCATAGGCATATCTCCTGTCAATTATGTATTTTATTTAAAATATTAGGTAAAAAGTGGTTATATGATCACATTATAATCCTGCGAATGACCTATTTCAATCCAAATTTTGTTGCTGTGCAGCGCAGGATCGCCGGGACGAGCAGGAGTGTACCTGATTTCACCGGTTGATGGCTAATGTATGCGTATTAAACCGACCACAATGGGACCCGGGGGCAGCACGTAGGCCAAATGTAATCGAAAAACCGACCATATTGAGCCTGACGGAGGCGTGTGGTCCCAATGTAATCGAAAAACCGACCATATTGGGCCTGACGGAGGCGTGTGGCCCGAATGTATGCGGAAAAACATTCTTTCAAAATCTTTCTATATCACAAAAAAACCTCCCTTTGGGAAATGGAGCTTCTGCACAACCATTTCAAAGGAGAGGTTTCTATTGTACGTTCTAGTGTGTTCTTCCGTAGTGTAATTTACCGAACTGCCTCTGCATCCAGCTTTGCGGCAAGTGCGGTATATTCCCCGCGCAGGCGGACCAGCTTCGAGACACTGCGCTCCAGGCCGCCCGGCCGGTTGCGCCGGGTCCAGAGCTGGCGGTACTGGTGGAGCAGCAGATCCAGGTCATGGATCTGCGCCTGTACCAGCGCTGCCTGGGGCTGCGAATCTGCGGCGGCGAGCTGCTGCTTAAGCCGGGTAAGCTGCACGGCATGCTTTACGAAGTGAATGCCGCTGCGCAGTTCTTCTATGACCAATCCGGCGTCGCTGCATTCCAGAACGGGCTGCTCAAGCCTGGCTTCAAGGCCAAGAATGTATTGCTCCAGCTGGTCGAGCTGTTCTACAGGCAGCTTCACAGCCAGCTGCACATGCTCCAGATGGCTGCGCAGCAGCATAGACATCTCCGTGTCATTCGGGCGGACCGTGCCCGACTCCAGCTTGTAGTAGTTGCCCAGATCCAGCAACAATTGCCCGATGGTTCCTGAGCGGTCTTGGAAGACCGCCGTGTTCAGATAATGCGCCACATCCGCCTCCAGATTCCCCTCTACATTCCAGGCAAGCGCTGCCCCGTAGGCGAATCCGGCATAGCTGACCGGCAAATGCTGCCAGTGGCCGAAATCGCCCCAGTCGGTTATCAGGTAGCCGACAGCGCCGTTTCTCTTGCCATGCAACGCAGCGCTGCGCAGATTGGCGAGCATGTTGTCGGTCCTGCCGGTGAGCGAGTTCCAGGAACTGGTTCCCGGACAGACATAGAACGGGATGCCTGCCTCCTTGAATTTGCGGGTATCCGCTTCAAAAGGATGAGCCGCGCTGTATCCCCACTCCATGGCGATGATATCCTTCGGCAGCCGTGGGATCAGCTCGGGATGCTGGATGATGATATCGCCCCAGAATTGCATGGTTTTGCCGCGCTGTTTGACCAGTCCGTGAATCTTCTGCAGGAAGGAGAGATACAGCTCGCCTTTGCCGGAAGACTCCGCCAGCGCCTGGCTTGCGCCAAGTCCCAGTTCATAAGTCTCATCACAGCCGACATTGAACATCTCTGAGCTGAAGTAGGGAAGGAGGTCATCGTACATCGTGCCCAGGAGCTGCAATACCTCAGGGTCTTCTGTATGGAAGGTTCCGGGATGCATAAATAATCCTTCCGGGTATAAATCGCTATCATACATCTGATCCGGGAGCATGAAGCCTGCGGGGATCTCTGCCAGATGGTTGAACTCCGGCCGGGTCAGCCAGCCTTCCATATGGCCGAAGCTGTTTTGATTAGGCACCAGCTCAATGTACCGCTCGCGGCAGTAGGCATCCAGCAGCAGGATTTCATCGCCGGTAACCGGAGTTTCCAGCTCCCATACCTGCGGGAAAGACTCATAAGCAAACGGAGCTCCTTCTATATATAGCTGCAGCTGATTCAGCTTGAGGTCCGCCATGAGATCAATGATCCGGTACAGGGTATCCAGCGTGGGGATTTTGTTGCGGCTGATATCAAGCATGAGCCCTCTGGCCGCGAAATCCGGCTGATCGCGGATATGCAGATAAGGCAGTGTCCGGCCGTACTGCTGCAGGAGCTGCTTCAGCGTCACGGCTGCATAATAAGCGCCTTGCGGGGAACCGTAAGCGGCAATTAGGCCTTCTTCGTTAATGTGCAGCTCATAAGCTCCTTCTGTAAGCTGTGCGTTATAGCGGAAGGTGCAAGCCGGAACTGTGGCAGACCGCTGCCCTATGGACAGAGGCAGACTGAGACGGACCACCTCGGAAGCGGTCTGTTGAAGCCTGCGGGCTGCGGGAAGGGCGGACAACTGGTCCTCACCGGTCAGCACAATGCTGCCCCGGGATGGAAGGTGGAACTGTCCTGCGGATACCGTGAGCATATGCGGCCGGGGAAAAAGCTGTAAGTGAACAACATCAGACATAGCGTGGACACCTCTTATTCATGTAGAATATGATCATCTTCATTATCAACATATCACTCCTGAACACATGGAGGAATGCAGTGTATGCCCAAGCTCATGGATTATATGATCAGCCCGTATCCAGTAAGAATTATTGATCCGAAGGTGGAGGCCGCCAGGCTGCGCCTGAAGTCGATCCGTGTCGGGCAAGCCGGCCATCTGCCGGGAAGAACGCTGTTTCGTTCGGGCGTCACCTTTGAACACTGGGCACTTGTATATATAGTCGCAGGAGGCGGAACTTATACGGAGAACGGAGGACCAGAGCAGCAGGTCCATGAGGGAAGCCTGTTTTTTTTCAGACCCGGTTATAGCTACAGCTTCGGACCGCCCCCAGGCGGGTATTGGGATGAATATTATATTAATTTCAGCGGAAGCCGTGTCACCGAATGGCTGGAAGCCGGAATGATTGCGGGTGGAGAGGTAACCCGGGGGGATAAGGCGGAAGGGCTGAAAGCGTCCTTTGAAAAGGTTCTGGCGTACATGGCCGGAGATGTTCCCGGTGATGCGGACCGGGCTGCGCTGCTGCTGGAGGAGATGCTGCTGGAATGCTCGCTGCAGCTCCAGGGCAGCCGCCGCCCGTGGCAGCAGGAAGCCATGCCGCTGATCCGGGAGGCGCTGAATGCCTGCATCTATGAGCAGCCGGATCTGCCGGGGATGGCCGAGCGCCTGCACCTGTCCATGTCTACACTCCGCCGCACCGTGCGGCGGAGCAGCGGGTATCCCCTGCATGAATATATCCACCGGCTGAAGATGGCTGAGGCCAAGCATTTGCTGCTGAATACCTCCCTGCAGGTGCAGGAGATAGCGGGAATGCTTCATTATAGGGATAGTTTTTATTTTTCAAGGCTATTCAAGAAATATATGGGCCTCTCCCCGCAGACCTGCCGCAATCATCTGTGACATAATAAACGACATAATTCTACTTTTTATCTTAAAAGAGCCTCGGAATAATGTCGTTTTTTGCAGATTTTTGTTGACACGCAGAAAAAAACAGTGCTATGCTCTAGATAATATTAGCAGTTCTAGAATAGTTCTTCTAGACTATGCCGGAGATGAGACTATTGAGAGAGTATTACTGCATCAGTTGCCGCAGTCTCCATAAGGTGGTAGGACCTAATCATACCTTGCGTATTTTGTCCACCGGGTATCATATCGTTGGCGAACAGCGCTATCAAATTTGTATATGTAATAATGCCAAGCTGGAGCAAGCTGTGACGGCGGTGACTGAATAGACTGTGCCGGGTGTACTCACCGGATAACCGAAGACTTCTCTTTTGAAGAGCCTGTCCCTGGAGGGAGAGGCTCTTTGTCATGCCCGAAGCCGGACTGGATAATTTTGCATACGCTATCATTCGAGGAGCTGGATAGAGTTGGTTAATTTTTCATGAAAAAAGAATAATTATACCCATTTTATTTTCAAAGTAAACGCTATCATTAGAAATCGAAACTTGTTATTGTGATTTTTCTCATGTATGATGCTTTTAAACATAGCTTAGAATAAACTCGAATTTTCCACAAACTGGAGAATAGGGTGGTGGGATGAACATTAAATTAACAGTCGAAGACCGTACGATCGCCTTTTTCAGAATCTTTTCTTTGTCCCTCACATCGTTTATGTACCTCATGGTTCCTGCGGGGCCTTCCGTAATATACAAATCCCTACTAATCATTGTGCTATTCTTATTTGCCCAACTATTCCCGTATTATTACCGGAGGTTCCATGCAAAAGCCCGTACTCTAATGCTGATGGTCAGTATAGAGACGGCACTCATTGCGGTGTTGATGTTATTTACTGGAGGATACGATAGTCCTTTTAAGCTATATGTACTGAATCCGGTGCTGTTTGCGGCGGGTGCGCTGTCTTTGTATTGTGCCTGGAGTCTGATCCTGGGTTATATTGCCATGGTGGCGGTATCGGGCTACATGGATGCCGGTTCTCCGGGTCTTACGATTGCTGAAATTATGCTTGCCAATGGTAACCTGTTTCTAGCCCTGGCTCTCGCGGTTATAGTTATGCAGATGGTTAAGGGGATAAAGCGGCAGCGGGAGGAAGCGAACGCGCGGACCAACGATACCATGGAGCATATCAAATCGCTTTATCACATCGTGGAAACATCAAGCCAGCATGACTTCATGAATATTGGTCAAGTCATTACCGACTATGTGGTCAAGCTTACCAAGCTGGAGAAGGCACTGTTCTGGTTCGCCAAAAAAAGCGGTGAGCCTGCTCCGCAGAGCCGCCAGACGGGATGGCAGCATGAGGAGGAGCGCTTTCTGTTCATGGAGCTTGAGAAGCACGAGCATGAATGGAGGCTGCAGCGTGAACCGGTATTCAAGAGTATGCCGGGGATCGGCGACTTCCTGCTGATGCCGGTAAGAATGAGCACCCGGTTCGTCGGAATGATTGGCGTGAAGCTGGAAGCCTCGGAAGGGCTGGAGGGCCGCCGGTGGTACATCCAGCAACTTATGTTCCTGTCGGAGCTGAGTGCTATTATTCTTGAGCGCCACGAGCTGGGCGTGATCGAGAACCGGCTGATCATCACGAACGAGCAGAACCGGATAGCCGATGAGATGCACGACAGTGTCTCCCAGAGTCTTTTCGGCATCGTCTATGCGACCCACTCCCTGAAGCAGACCTGGCGCAAAATGTCTGAGCGGGAGCTGGAGGAGCAAATTGAGCTTATCCATGATTCAGCCACTAAGGTAGCCAAGGAGCTGCGGATTACCATCTACAGCCTCAGCTCCAAGAAGAGCGGCGGCCCGAGCTGGCTTGGGATGGTGCGCTCGCATCTTAAAAGCCTCTCCCGGCTTAATGATGTTGAGATTGAACTGAAAATAACGGGGGATGATTTCAGTCTCCCTTATCCTTACCACAAGGCACTCTTCCGGATTATCTCCGAAGCGACCGGCAACGCTATAAGACATGGTGCTGCCAGCCGGGTGGATGTAGAACTGTCGCTTAAGCCGAAATGGATTAGACTATCGATTATCGACGATGGCGTCGGTTTCGATGCAGATCTAAGCTGGAACGAACCTGATGAGCACTCAGGCGGACTGGGAATGAAGAATATGCAATATCTGGCACAGTCCCTTGGAGGCGATTTCCAGTTAACCAGCAGTGAGAACGCTGGAACCAGAATTTTAATCTCTATACCTGTCGGTGTGGCTGAACTGAAAAATGCATAAACTTTAGGCAGGAGGTCGTTCAAGTGAAAATCGTCATTGTTGATGATCACCCTTTGGTGAGAAGAGGATTGGCATCTGTGATATCGATGCAGTCCAATCTGCAGTTTGCCGGCGAAGCAACGAATGGCCAAGAAGCTCTTCTCGTGATTGAGGAGATACAGCCTGATCTTGTGCTGATTGATCTGAAGCTTGCCGATGAATCGGGCCTGGATATTATCAAGGAAGCCCGCGTGCGCGGATTCTCATGCAAGTTCATCCTGCTAACATCCTCAGCCAGCCGGGAAGATTTCCTGAAGGCGGAGGAAGTGCTGGTAGACGGTTATGTACTGAAGGAAGCTCTGCCGGAGGAATTGCTGTTTGCCATTCAACTGGTCCACAAGGGCAGGAAGTATTACGATCCCGGGCTGATGGAAGATAAGATGCGCATGAGCGGCAGCAGTCCGACCGATGAGCTTACACCCAAAGAGAAGGAAGTTCTGATTGAGCTGGGACAGGGGGCCTGCAACCGCGAGATTGCTTCACGCCTGTTCATCAGCGAATTCACCGTCAAGAAGCATGTCAGCCAGATTCTGGCGAAGCTGCAGGTGGCAGACCGGACGCAGGCGGCCTTATACGCCAATGCTGTCGGGCTTACCAAATATGAGATGTCATACGATTAATAATCATCCCTGTGAATGATCGGGGACGGAGCACGGACCACGTTGTCCGTGTTTTTTTGCGTTCAGGGAAATCAAAGAAGGGGGAGATTACCGGTGCAGGCCGGATGTATGCCAAAAACAGCACACATTATGCTCGCAAGCGGGCCCACGGCCCGAATGTATGTGAAAAACAGCATACATTATGCTGGCGCGGAGTGCTGACACGAAGGTGCGCCGGCATCCTTCACCCGGCTGGGTAATCTTGGCTCACTGCTGGTGTTAGCATTTTCCATGGATATGGTACTAAAGTATACCATCCACCCCCTCTGGCGGACCAAACACAGTCACTCGAAAGTGAAGTGTAAAGTGATGCTAGGGGGCATGTGATAAATCCTGCGCGTTGTTAGAATAAAAGCAAGACATCTGAAACTTTCATGATTGCTTTCAAAACGAACATAAGCGGAAGGAGGGTTACTGTGGAAAAGACGATTCTGGATTACATTAACCTGATAAAGAAAAAATTATGGTTAATCATGGTATTTGTACTGATCTCCTGCGCCACCACCTTCTACGTCAGTAAAAACTTCGTTGCACCCGTCTACTCCGCCTCTGGACAGCTACTGGTCAACAACGTTGTGAATGTCCCCGAGAGCAATAATCTCAACGCACTTAACTTCAGTCTTAACCTCATCGAGAGCTATAAGGAAATCATGAAGTCGCCAACCATTATGAAGAGTGTGATCGCGGAGCATCCCGAGTTCGGTCTGACGGCGGGCCAACTGGCTGCCAAGCTGCAGATCAAATCCTCGGAGAAAAGCCAGGTGATTAATCTGACCGTGGAGGATAAGGATTACGGCACTGCAGCTACGATTGTAAACGCGGTTTCGCAGACCTTCATCCGCAGCCTGCCGGCACTGATGAACCTGGATAATGTAACATTCCTGACTCCGGCTGATCCTGCAGCCCAGCCTCTGCCGGTCAACGGCGGGGTGACCATGAATATTCTAATCAGTTTCGTGGTGTCACTGATGGCAGCGGTCGGGATTATCCTGCTGATGGAGACGCTGAACGGTACGCTGAGAAACGAGAAGGAAGCGGAATTTGAGCTTGGCCTTCCGGTCATTGCCAGTATTCCAGCCATCCGCAAACGCGATTTCGGCAGTGCGAACAATGACAAGGCAAGAGTAGGGGAGGGCAAATATGTTACGGCTGAATAGAAGTCTAATCGCGGACATAAACCCGTCATCGCATGTCTCCGAATCCTTCCGCTCGCTGCGCACGTATATCCGCCAGCTCGGCTTGCTGAAGGGGCCAGGCGGACAGGTGCTGCTCTTCACTTCAGCGGAGAGCGGCGAAGGCAAGACCACCATTCTCTCCAATCTGGCTGTATCCTTCGTACAGGATGGCAAGAAGGTGGCGGTGGTGGATTGTAACCTGCGGAAGCCCGGCCTGCATAGCGTGTTCGATGTGGAAGGCAGCCAGGGGCTGGCAGCTTACTTGAGCGGCTACGAGGAAGCAAAGGACGTTCTGGTATACGGCAGCTTGGCGAATCTGGCGGTAATCCCTGCCGGAGTGAGTACAGTCAGTCCGCCGGATCTGCTCGGCAGCGAGAAGATGGCCGGGCTGCTTACAGAGCTGAAGGCAAGCTTCGATCTGATTCTGCTGGATTCGCCGCAGGCGGTCGATTACAGCGATGCACGGATTCTGGCCCCGCTCTCGGATGGGGTGGTCATTGTCGCCAGACACGGCCGGACGAAGCGCGAAGCGCTCCGCAAGCTGAAGGGTCTCATGGAACAGACGGGTGTAAGGATTCTCGGAATAGCAATGAACCAGACCAAGTAGAACACCGAAGCGGCAATGTGAACGAAACTATTGGGAGGTATGTGTGATGAAAAAGGTAAAAAAGGTAATTATCCCGGCGGCCGGGTTAGGCACACGTTTCCTTCCGGCGACCAAGGCAATGCCCAAGGAAATGCTGCCTATTATCAACAAACCGACGATCCAGTATATCGTGGAGGAGGCCATTGCCTCCGGGATTGAAGACATCATCATTGTTACCGGTAAGGGAAAGCGGGCGATCGAGGATCATTTCGACAACGCCTTTGAGCTTGAATCCCGGCTGCTGGAGGACGGTAAGCTGGAGCTGCTCAAAGAGGTACAGCGGTCCTCCAAGGTGGAAATTCACTACATCCGGCAAAAGGAACCCAAGGGTCTCGGCCATGCCGTATGGTGTGCCAGACGGTTCATCGGCGATGAGCCATTCGGCGTTATGCTCGGCGATGATATTGTAACCGGACAGGTCCCTTGCCTGAAGCAGCTGATCGACCAGTATGAGGAGACCCAGAACTCGGTGATCGGGGTACAGGTTATCCCGGATGAATTCACGAACCGCTACGGGATTATCGAGCCGGATCTGCAAGACGGGAAGCTCTACCGGGTGAACAACTTCGTGGAGAAGCCGGCACTTGGCACGGCGCCTTCCAATCTGGCAATCATGGGCCGCTATGTCTTTACCCCTAAGATCTTCAAGTATCTCGATCTTCAGGAGAAGGGTGCGGGCGGTGAGATCCAGCTGACGGATGCCATTCAGAAGCTGAACCAGAGCGAACGTGTCTATGCTTATAACTTCGACGGTACCAGATATGATGTCGGCGAACGGCTCGGTTATATTTTGACCACACTGGAATTTGCCTTAGAGAGCGAGGATCTGCGTTATCAGGTCATGGATGCTATGGCGGAATGGTTAAAAAAAGCGGGACAGACCTCGGTCAGCAGCTGAGACGGTTCCCCGAAAGCGGGCGACACAAGCCGGAGTCAAGAAGTAAGGCTGCATAAACCTTAACGAGAAATGAGGAGAGATGAGCATGCAAAAACTGCCGGAAGACTATGAGGCCGTCCTGCCGAAACTTTACATGCTGCATTCGGGTGAAGAAAGCAAGGGAATGGAGTCCTATCTGGTCATGAAGCGGATCATCGACATCTTGTTCTCTGCCCTGGGGCTGCTGTTCCTGCTCCCGCTCTTCGCAGTGGTGGCTGTCCTGATTAAGCTGGAAGATCCGAAGGGCAAGGTGTTCTTCCGCCAAATGCGGGTCGGCAAGGACGAGAAGCTGTTCCCCATGTACAAGTTCAGATCCATGGTCTCTAATGCCGAGGAGCTGAAGGAAAGTCTCATGGCCTATAACGAAGTAAGCGGCGCGATGTTCAAGATCAAGAATGATCCCCGTATTACACGGATTGGAAAATTCATGCGCAAGACCAGTATTGATGAACTGCCGCAGCTCTGGAACGTGCTGATGGGGCATATGAGTCTGGTGGGTCCCCGTCCTCCGCTCGTTGAAGAGGTGGAGCAGTACACGGAATACGACAAGCAGCGGCTGATGGTAACCCCCGGCTGCACCGGCTACTGGCAGGTAAATGCCAGAAACAGCGTCGGCTTCGACGAGATGGTTCAGCTGGACCTCACGTATATCCACATGCGCAGCACGATGCTGGATCTGAAGATTATTGTCAAGACCGGCCTGATGCTGCTAGGTTCCAAAAATGCTTATTAAAAATATGGGAATTAGGTGATGCCGATGTTCGTACACGGAGATGGACCTGAGATTTCCATTATCATATGCACCTATAACCGGTCGGCGCTGCTGGTGAAGACTCTTCATTCACTGCTGCCGCTGGAGAATTTGCACCAGGCCGAGATCATCGTCGTGGATAACCAGTCCACGGATGATACGGCGGCCGCCATTAAGGGGTTCATCGAAACCTATGGTGCGGATATGGATATCCGTTATCTGCTGGAGCCGGTTCAAGGGCTGTCAGCAGCCCGGAACACAGGAATTCTGGCTTCCAAATCGCAGCTCATCGCTTTCCTGGATGATGATGCGATCCCCTGCCGGACCTGGATTACAACCATTGTGAACACCTTTGCGGATAAGCCGGAGGTGATGGCTATGGGCGGCAGGATTGCTCCGATCTTCGAGAGCAAGCGCCCGGATTGGCTGATCAAGCCGTTCGAGCTTCCTTATACGATTGTCGATCTGGGGAGCCGGATCAAAGAGTATCCGAAGCGCCTTCACCCTTGCGGGGCCAACATGGCGATGCGCAAGCCGGTATTCGATATCAGCCTGTTCCCGCTGGAGCTGGGCCGCAAGGGCGATTCGCTGCTCTCGGGTGAAGAGACCTGGCTGTTCAGCCAGCTGCAGCAGGAAGGGCATTCCATTCTCTATCATCCCGAGATGGCCGTGGATCATTTCGTTCCGGCGAACCGGCTGACGGAGGACTGGATCATGAAGCGGTATTACAGCCAAGGCATATCGAACGCTATGAAGAGTGAAGGAATGAAAGGGCATCTGCTGCTCCTGGGCAAGACAGGCGCCAAAGTCATCTACATTCTGGCAGATTCCGTTCTATCCCGCAGTAAGGGAAGGAAGCTGCTGAATAAATGCCGGCTGGAGAGTATTCGCGGAACTCTTCATATGATTCTTAACCGGAAGAGGGAATCCGCAGCGGGGTGAGGGGAGGTACGCGCGATGACCCATTTTGAGTGGGGCTCCAAAATCAATAGTCTGCCATACGGAATGCTCTATCTCGTAACAGCACTGTTCCTGGGAACAGCTGTCATCTTCCAGCCGGTCATCGCAGTAGCGGCCGTATTCTTCATTCTGCTGCTGGTTGCCTCCCTATCACGCCCTGAACTGATCAGCTATTTCGTTCTGCTGACCACGGCGGTCTCGATTAACTTCTTGTACAGCGGGAGTATGTTCGGTATTGAGATCCTGTCGCTCTACAAGCTGGTTATTCTGATGCTGCTGGTGCCGTGTATCCTGGTCAATGGCCTCAGGTTCAAGCTCAGTCCTCCCTTATGGGCGATGCTGGCCCTGATTCTGCTCACCTTCAGCTTCTCCATCTGGCTGCCGGAGATGAGCACATCGATTGCGGTCAAAGCCTTCATCGGACTGTCTCTGCCCTTCGTGCTTCTGCTGATCAACTGGAAGAAGGAGGTAGCCGAGAAGCAGATTCGGATCATTACCCTGCTGCCGTTGGTCAGCATGCTGCTGGGCGTGGTGCTCCAGGCTGCGAATATACATTCACTGGTAGCCGTTGAGTTCACAGGCGCGGTTCGGGTGCAGGGGGCGAACATACCGCCTCACCTGGCGATGCTGGCCTTCATGGGAGTAGCGATCGCGTTCATCGAGATCAAGCGCAGTCCGCAGTATATCCGGTTCAATTACATCATGCTGGGGCTGAATTTCTTCATTCTGGTGATTACAGGCACGCGCGGGCCGATTCTCGCCCTGGTGCTGATGGTGCTCTATTACTTCTATGATATCTCCCGCGCTTTTCTGAAGGGGAAGAAGAGATTTCTGATCCCGCTGCTGTGTTCACTGCTGGTCATCACCTCGGCAGTATACATGCAGCTGGACAACATCAAGAAGCGCTCCTTCGAACGGACGACCGAGACGGGAATTGATCTGTCGGGGCGGGCGGAGGCCTGGGAGTACTTCCTGAACAAGGCGGCGGATTCGCCGGTGGCAGGACGGGGGCTTGGAGCCGTAACGGTGGCGAATGACGGAACGCTCTACGGAGGGTTCGTGGTTCCGCATAACGAATATATCCGCTTTTATTACGATGGGGGATACGTTGGTGCCATCCTGCTGCTGCTGTCCTTGCTCGCTGTGTTTCTAATGGTATACAGAGTTCTTTTGCCGGCGGTCAAACCTTATTATTCTCTCTTTATTGCAGCATTTCTGATCTATTCTTTCACGGATAACACGCTGTCGACGGTCCAATTCATTATTCCGTTCTGTTGGTACCTGAACTGCCTGTATCGATCTTCACAGCTGGCCGATTCCCCACAAAAAGAAGTGATACGATGAACCAAGTGAACATGTTCGATGTCAATTTCGATAACTATGATTTCATGGACCTGCTGGATTATATCGACAGAACCATTCAGGAGAGGAACCAATCCTACATCCTGACCTGTAACGTCGATCATGTGATCAAGCTGCGCAAGGATAAAGAGTTCCGGGAAGTGTACTCCGAAGCAGGTGCCGTAGTCGCGGACGGGATGCCGATTATCTGGGCGTCCAAGATGCTCGGCAAGCCGCTGAAGCAAAAGGTGTCCGGCGCTGACCTGTTCAGCCGCCTGGGCAATGCGTTCGAGCAAAGGCAATACCGGTTGTTCTTCCTCGGTGCCGCCGAGGGTGTGGCGGAGCAGGCTACGAAGAATCTGAAGGCCGCCTTCCCGGGCATTAACGTCGTGGGCTGTTACTCTCCTTCCTACGGCTTCGAGCACAACGAAGAAGAGAACCGGCATATTATCCGGCTGCTGACTGAGAGCCAGCCCGATATCGTGTTCGTAGGGGTAGGCGCACCGAAGCAGGAGAAGTGGATCTACCGTCACTATACCTCCTACCAGGCGCCGGTCTCCATCGGCGTAGGTGCAACCTTCGACTTCCTGTCCGGCTCGGTGAAGCGGGCACCGGATTTCATGCAGCGAACCGGCATGGAGTGGCTATGGAGACTTAGCCAGGAGCCGGGCCGGTTATGGAAAAGATACCTTGTCGACGATGCCCAGTTCCTGGTGCTGCTGCTCAAGGAGCTGCGCAAACGGGGCAAGGTGAAGAACAGCAGTACGGATTGAAGAAAGCGGCGAAAGACGGGAGGCAGGGAATGAAGATGCTAAGCAGAGATGAGAATAGTCTGAATCTTCCATCGGCACAAGCTGTGAAGTCGGCTGTAATGATGACCTTGATCTGCGCCTCGGCGCTGGCTCTGCCGCTTGCGATCGGCTTCGCCAGTGCGAACCTGAGCGCGTCGAACAGCCTGCAGGGCATCATCCTGGCAGGCATCCTCTTTCCGGCCTTGCTGCTGGCCTTGCTGAATACACGGATGCTCATCCCGTACACGCTGCTGATCTGGGCGGTTGCCCCGGAGCTGCGGCGGATTGCAGACTGGTACGAAGGCGTGTATCATTCCGTCTCTCTGCTCAGTCTGGCCCCGCTGCTGACCGGAGCGACCTTAGCCATTCCGGTGCTGCGGGAAATTCACCGGATCCGCAAGTCCTCCACCCGGATTATTCTGCTGTTCTCCATCGCTCTGGCCTACGGCGCATTGATTGGTCTGGCGAAGAACGGCATCGGCTCGGTATACGATCTGGCGAATTACATCGTACCGCTGCTGCTGATACCCTTCTTCGCGGTGACGCCGTTTAAGCCGAAGGATATCGACCGGCTGCTGTACGCTTTTGCCAACATTGCCGTGCTGGTTGCCGTTTACGGGATCGTGCAGTATCTGACCGTTCCTCCCTGGGATGCCTTCTGGATGCGGAATGCCGATATGATCTCCATCGGGACCCCCTATCCGCTGGAGATCCGGGTCTTCTCGACACTGAACTCCCCGGGTCCCGCTGCAACCTTCCTGGTCTTCGCCCTGGTGCCGATGATTCTGGAGAAAAGATGGCAGGGTACCCTGCGCTGGCTCGGTGTTCTGCTCGTAGTAGTCTGCCTGCTGACTACGCTCGTCCGGTCCGCATGGCTGGTCCTGCTGGTGATGCTGCTGGTCTACATCGCTTCCTCTCCCTCCAAGGGCAAATGGAAGACGCTGTTCCAGCTCGCATTCGTGGCAGCCGCGCTGTTCTGGATCGTGCCGAAGCTCCCTGGAGCAGAGGGGCTGGTGGCTCGGATGGAGACCCTGACCTCCGTGCAGGAGGATCATTCCTACAATGAACGCCTCAGTCTCTGGACCAACATGCTGCCGATGGTCGCAGGCAACCCGGTAGGGCAGGGGATCGGCAGTGTAGGCCAGGGCACCAAGCTTGGCAACGGCGGAGAGCTGGGGGAATACGGCAATATGGATAACGGCTTCATCGCGCTGCTGCTGACCTTCGGTGTACTCGGCGCATTGTTTTTCTTCGGAGCGCTCGGTGCGGTCATCAAGGAGATCGGCGCCAGAGTCACCCGCAGGAATGAACTTCAGCCTTACGCCAGACTGGCGCTGGCGGCGTGGATGGGAGCTGTAGCCAGCCTGATATCGGATAACGGCTTTCCCGGTCTTAAGGGGTATCTGATCTGGATGCTGATCGGACTTGGCCTCAGTGCCAAGGAGCTCAATCAAAGCAGAAAGAAGGGACTACCGCATGCAGCAGTCAAGCGCCAAATCACTACCCGCTAACCGGGTATGGTCCACCTTCCGGAGATTCACGAAGAGTAAGGACAATAGCTCGGCTGCTGTCAAAACGATGTTCGTCAGCGTGCTGATCCTGCTGGTCAATATGCTGACCGGCGTACTGACCGCCCGTTATCTCGGTCCGACCGGCCGGGGGGAGCAGACAGCGATGGTGAACTGGTCGCAGTTCCTGGCCTTCAGCATGAGCTTCGGGATTCCCTCGGCGCTGATCTACAACGCCAAGAAGAATCCGGAGGAAGCCGGGGTGCTGTACCGGATCGCCCTGCTGATCGGCCTGACGTTCGGAACCATCGCCATGACAGTCGGGATACTCGTGCTGCCTTATTGGCTGGGGTCGTTCAGTCATGAGGTAGTGGTCTTCGCCCAGTGGTCGATGATTCTCTGCCCGCTGATTGTGGTGTCGCAGATCAACAACGCGGCCTTCCAGTTCAGAGGGGACTACAAGACCTTCAACTGGATGCGGTACCTGGTGCCGCTGCTGACGCTGGGAGCCATCGGCATTCTGATCCTGACCGGCTACATGAATCCTTATACAACTGCACTGGCCTATCTGGTGCCGTCAGTTCCGCTGTTCATCGGGATGACAATTCTGCTGCTGCGGACCTACAAGGTCAAGCTCCGGGATTCCTATCTTAATTTCAAAAGATTGTTCACCTACGGTCTGGGCTCCTACGGGAACGACCTGCTTGGACAATTCTCGGTATACATAGACCAGATCATCATTGCCGGATTACTGAGACCGGCAGATCTGGGGCTCTATGCGGTAGCGGTCAGCCTGTCGCGTATGGTGAACTTCTTCGCGAATTCGATCACGGTGGTGCTCTTCCCGAAGGCCTCCGAGATGTCGAAGGACGAAGCGGTTGCCCTTACCTTCAAGGCTTTCCGGATCAGTACTACCTGTACTCTGCTTGGCGCAGTGTTCCTGATGCTGGTAGCGCCCTTTGTCATCCCGCTGCTCTACGGCAAGGATTTCAATACCGCGCTTACCGTGTTCCGCCTGCTGCTGCTGGAAGTAACCATCAGCGGCGGGACGCTGATTCTGGCTCAGGTGTTCATGGCGCTGGGCAAGCCGAAGTTCGTATCCATCCTGCAGGGGGTCGGCCTGATCCTCGTGATTCCGCTGCTCTTCCTGCTGGTGCCGAAGTTCGGATTGTTCGGAGCCGGGGTGGCTATGCTCTCATCGGCTGTGCTGCGGTTCCTGTTCATTATTCTCAATATCAGGTACAACCTGAAGGTTAAGCTTCCACGGCTGCTCATTAACGCCCAGGACCTTCAGTGGATGAAGACGACGATGAATTCGTATATTCGCAAGAAACCTATGGATGTGTAGCAGTTAAGTAACTAGTTGTTTTGGCGAGCCGAGTACACGAGGCGAGCCCTTATCTGCTTAAAAAACCAAGGGACGGTGTTTGGAGAAGCGGAGAGAAAATTTGGAGCTGTAGGAGCGTTAGCGTCCGCCTTTGTTCTCTGATTTCACCCGCTATCAGCGGTCCAATCAAGGAAATCAGAGAACAACAGCGGCCGGAAGCCCAAACTTTTCTCGCAGCGACGACACACGCCGGACCCTACCAGGCAAAGGAGGATACCTATCATGGATTCAGTAACAAGCGTGCTTGGCGGCCGGGGCAGCTACCCGATCTCGGCGGTCATCATTGCCCAGGACGACGAAGTTCGGATATCCAAAGCCATTCAGTCCTGCCGGTTATTCGCCGATGAGGTGGTTGTAATCGACGGAGGAAGCAAAGACGGGACCGTAGGGCTATCCGAGAGCCTGGGATGCCGGGTGTATGTCAACCCATGGCCCGGATATGCGAAGCAAAGGGAATTCGGAGTGGAACGTGCCATCCATGATTGGGTCTTCCTGATTGATACCGACGAAGTGGTCAGCGAGGAGCTGGCCCGGGATATCCTGGAGCGCAAGCCGGGACTGACCGATGCTACGGTCGCGTTCTCGCTGTACCGGATTGGCGACTTCCTAGGCAAATGGCTGGATAAAGGCGAGTATCTGGTGCGGCTGTATAACCGCAAGGAATACGGTATCCGCAACTCTCTGGTGCATGAGATGCCAGAGGTGTCCGAGGAACGGACCGTGAAGCTGAACGGAACGCTGTGGCATCAAGGCTTCCGCAGCATCAACGATCATGTCGCCCGGTTCAACAAATACACCGATCTGGAAGCAGAGAGTGCATTCGCCAGCGGCAAGCCGTTCAAGCTGAGTCACCTGCTGCTGCGTCCGCCGGCACGGTTCCTGCAGAAGTATTTCCTGCATGGCCTGTTCAAGAAAGGCATCTCGGGCTTCGCGGTATCCGTCTTCTGGGTGATGTATGAATTCATGGTCGGCTTCAAGCATTACGAATTGCACAGCGCAGGCAGGCTGGCCCGGCATAACGAAGCGGGTCAGGCCGAGAAGGAGAACAAGGGGGAGAGAAGCTATGTCGTACAATGACGGACTCAACATTATGACGACCGGCCTCAGCTGGCCCTCGTTACAGCCCGGAGGACTGAACACCTATTTCAAATCCGTGTGTGAACAGCTCTCTTCACGGAACCGGGTGCATGCCCTGATCTGCAGCCAGGAAACACCGGAGACGCCGAAGGAACTGATCATTCACAATGCCGGTGATCCGAAGGAGACGATCTGGAAGCGCAAGGATGCTTTCCAGCGCAAGGCGGCCTCCCTGATGGGGGATGGCAGCGGGCGGATTGATATCCTCTACACCCACTTCGCCCCTTACGGCATCGGGCCGGCGATTGAAGCGAAGAAGCGGGGGATTCCGGTCATCATGACCTTCCACGGCCCGTGGAACGAAGAGATGAAGATCGAAGGTCAAGGTATCAAGCATAAGGTCAAAACAACGATTGCCAAATCGATAGAACATAAGGCTTACAAGCTGGCGGACAAATTCATCGTCCTCAGCGATTATTTCCGCAATATGCTGCACGAACTGCATGGTGTACCGCTGCATAAGATTACTGTCATTCCGGGAGCGGCCAATGTCGAGCGGTTCACACCCGCCCCCAATCGGCTGGCGGTCCGCCGGACGCTGAATCTGCCGGAAGGCGCAACAACCGTCCTGACGGTCCGCCGGCTGATGAACCGGATGGGGCTGCTGCAGCTGCTGGAAGCCTGGAAGCAGGTGGCAGAGCGGTTCCCGAATGCGATTCTGCTGATCGGGGGCAAGGGCCCGCTGCGCGGGGAGCTGGAAGAGCGGATCGCCGATTACGGGCTGGGCAACAAGGTCCGGCTGCTCGGGTACATTCCCGATCATGAGCTGGCCTCCTATTATCAGGCGGCAGATATGTTCGTCGTTCCATCCCAGGCGCTGGAAGGCTTCGGCCTGATCACCGTCGAGGCGCTGGCCTCGGGGCTGCCGGTGATGGCTACGCCGGTCGGCGGCAACAAGGAGATTCTCCAGGGCTTCCGTCCGGAGCTGCTGTTCAAGAGTGCGGCCAGCGAGGATATGGCGGAAGGCATGATTCATATGCTGAGCAACCGCAAGCTGCTGCCGGGCCGGGACGAATGCCGGAATCATGTGCTGGAGAAGTACACCTGGCAGCATGTGGGCGACAAGATTGAATCTGTATTCCTCGAAACCTTGGGAAAGGGTGTGAGCGTAGGATGATCAAAGTCGCTTATATCGACCACACCGCCAAATGGAGCGGGGGCGAGGTTGCCCTGTTCAACATCCTCACCAACATTGGTGAGCAGATTGAGCCGCTGGTGATCCTGGCGGAGGAAGGCACGCTTGCCGAACGTCTGCGGGAGAAGGGCATCGATGTCCGCATTATCCCGCTGGATGAGAGCATCCGCAGCCGCGGCCGCAATGCCGTGAATCTCGGGGCTCCGGCGGCTGCTATGAAGCTGCTGGCTTATGGCCGTAAGCTGGCTCCGCTGCTGAAGGAAGAGAAGGTGGATTGCGTGCATACCAATTCCCTGAAATCGGCCTTTTACGGAGCTGTTGCTGCCAAAAAAGCGGGCGTGCCGCTGATCTGGCACATCCGGGATCACATCGGGGCGCCTTATCTGAAGCCGGTTGTCGCCAAGGCGATCCGGCTGCTGTCACGCCTGCTGCCGAACGGGGTCATTGCCAATTCCCACTCCACGCTGAATGCGCTGGAGCTGCCGCGCTCGAAGAAGACGCTGGTCGTCTACTCGGCCTTCGCCAAGGCGATCGGTGAAGGGATCGGCCGGCGGGACCGGAAGGACTTCAACGTCCTGCTGGTCGGGCGGCTCGCCCACTGGAAAGGCCAGCATATTGTGCTGGAAGCGGCCAAGGCCTTCAAGCAGGACAGCCGCGTGAAGTTCTGGCTGGCCGGTGACGCTTTGTTCGGAGAGGAAGAATACAAGCAGGAATTAATTCAGCAGATGCAGCAAGGGGACATCACCAATGTCAGCCTGCTGGGTCATGTGGATGATATACAAGGACTCATGAACCAAGCGGATTTACTGATTCATACGTCGATCACTCCTGAGCCGTTCGGCCAGGTCATCGTCGAAGGCATGGCAGCCGGATTGCCGGTCATTGCCTCCAATGAAGGCGGTCCGGTAGAGATCGTAGTTCCTGGTGAGACAGGACTGCTGATCCAGCCCGGAGATGCTACTGTACTTGCAGACTCCATCACCTGGATGCTGAACCATCCCGAAGAGCGTAGACGGATGGCGGACAATGGAATGAGACGGGTGAAAGAGCATTTTGTCATCGAGAATACGGTCAAGGATATTGTCGCTTACTACAAAGGTCTGCTGGCAGTCACCTGACCTTCCCGCTCCATAATGCTTAAGGCTTGCATCATATCTGTCTCTAGCCATGCGTGTACTGCTTAATGATGCTGCTCCATAAAACTTTGAGGATGATTCACATGAAAATTGCGATCGCGCACGATTATTTAATCCAGATGGGCGGGGCGGAACGGGTGGTGGAGGTGTTTCATCACATGTACCCGGAAGCTCCGATCTTCACAACGGTTTTTAACGGAAGCCGCCTGACCGATAACCTCAAAGATGCCGATATCCGGGCCTCCTGGCTGCAGAAGATTCCGGGAGTGAAGCGTAACTTCAAAGGGGTGCTCCCGCTCTACCCCATGGCTGTCCGCGATTTGGACTTCAGCGGGTATGATATCGTTCTTAGCTCCAGCAGTGCTTTTATGAAAAGCATTCAGGTGCCCGAGTCCACCTTCCATCTGTGCTACTGTCATACGCCGATGCGTTTCGCCTGGGACTATGACACATACATGGAGCGGCAATCGAATTCCGGGTTGTTCAAAAGACTGCTTAAGGTGTATATGCAGCGGCTCAAGAACTGGGATCAGCGCACCTCCAAAAATGTGAACCAGTTCGTCGCCAACTCCTCAGTCGTGAAGACGCGGATTCAGAATTATTACCACCGGGATTCCGATGTGATTTTCCCGCCCATCAATACGGCCCGCTTCTCCAGCTCTACGAGCATCGGCGATTATTATCTGATTGTCTCGCGGCTGGTCTCCTACAAGCGGATCGATCTGGCGGTGGAGGCGTTCAACCGTAACGGGCTCAAGCTGTATATTGTCGGGGACGGACCGGACAGGAAGCGTCTGGAAGGCATGGCCAAGGGGAATGTTTCGTTTCTGGGCCGGCTGGAGGATGAGGAAGTCACAGGGCTGATGTCCCAGTGCCGGGCGTTTGTTTTCCCGGGGGAAGAGGATTTCGGCATCACGCCGCTGGAGGCGAATGCTGCTGGAAGACCGGTCATCGCCTATCAGGCCGGGGGAGCGCTGGACACGATTATTCCATACGTTAACGGCGTGTTTTTCCAGCATCAGGAAGTTGATGATTTGCTTAAGGCCATTGATGAGGTGGAGTCCTATGCGTGGGATATCGACCAGATTATGGGCCATGCACGCAAATTCGATGAGCAGGCGTTTATGGTTCAGTTCAAGCAGTATGTGGAACAGGCCTACGTCAATTTCCTAAAAGGAGGATGAAAGTATGAAACTCGCAGTGATTGGTACCGGCTATGTAGGACTTGTATCAGGCGTATGCTTTACCCTAAATGGAAATCATGTCATCTGTGTGGATAAGGATGAACAGAAGATCGAGAAGCTGAACCGGATGGAATCCCCTATCTATGAGCCGGGCATTGAGGCCCTGATTGAAATGAATCTGCGCGAGGGGCGGCTGAGCTTCTCGTCCGATCTTCAGGAGTCGGTCCGCCGCTCCGATATCGTCATTCTTGCCGTGGGTACGCCTTCTCTGCCGGGCGGCGAAGCCGACCTGAGATATATCGAAGGGGCGGCTGCCGAGATTGCGCAGGCGATGGAAGGCTATAAGATCATTATGACCAAGTCGACCGTCCCTGTTGGAACCAATGAGCGCATCCGCCAGCTGATCTCCTCCCTCACGAATCATCCCTTCGATATCGTCTCTGCGCCTGAATTCCTCCGTGAAGGCTCTGCCATCCGCGACACGCTTCATCCCGACCGGATCGTAATCGGACTGGATAATCAGGCGCTTGAGCCGACCATGCGCGAGCTGCATAAGGGCTTCACAGAGAATGTATTCGTCACGGATATCCGCAGCGCCGAGATGATCAAATATGCCTCGAATGCTTTTCTGGCGACGAAGATCTCCTTCATTAATGAGATTGCCAACATTTGCGAAAAGGTAGGAGCGGATGTCACCGAAGTCGCAGGCGGCATGGGGATGGACCAGAGAATCGGTGCGACCTTCCTGCAGGCCGGTATCGGCTATGGCGGCTCCTGCTTCCCGAAGGATACCAATGCGCTGATCCAGATTGCCGGGAATGTGGATTATGAGTTCAAGCTGCTCAAATCCGTCGTTGAAGTCAATAAAGGCCAGCGCTTCATGATTATCTCCAAGCTCCATGAATCGCTCGGCAGCCTGCGCGGCGCGGTCATTGGCATCTGGGGGCTTGCCTTCAAGCCCAATACCGATGATGTCCGCGAGGCCCCGGCCCGTGAGATCGTCGAGGCGCTGGTCGCTGAGGGCGCCATCGTGAAGCTGTACGATCCCATCGCCGCCGAGAACTTCCGCAAGGAATACGATCACCCGCAGCTCCGCTGGTGCGGACTGGCCGAAGAGGCAGCCGAGGGCAGCGATGCTGTCTGCCTGCTGACCGACTGGAGCCAGTTCAAGGAGATCAACCTGCACCAGCTTGCCGGAACCATGCGCCGCCAGGTGCTGATCGACGGCCGCAATGTCTATACCAAAGAGCAGATCGAGGGCACCGGCCTCGAATATATCTCCGTCGGCCGCCCGCAGATGGGCGGGCTTAGCGGATTCTCCGCCAGCGTGGCTGGCGCGGTGTAGACCGGCAATCCACTTGAAGCGTTACGGCGATAAATCCCATTGAATGCGCCGAAAGTGGGCTGGATGGCGAAATGAGAGGGATAAATCCCATTAAATGCGCCGAAAGTGGGCTGATGGGCGACTGGAGAGGGATAAATCCCATTGAATGCGCCGAAAGTGGGCTGATGGGCGACTGGAGAGGGATAAATCCCATTAAAAGCGCCGAAAGCGGGCTGGACGGCGAAATGAGAGGGATAAATCCCATTAAATGCGCCGAAAGTGGGCTGGATGGCGAAATGAGAGGGATAAATCCCATTAAATGCGCCGAAAGTGGGCTGGCTGGCGAAATGAGAGGGATAAATCCCATTGAATGCGCCGAAAGTGGGCTGAGCGATGAAATGAAGGAGATAAATCCCTCTGATGGTGCTTAAAGTTGCCTAAATGGAGCAAATGAGGAGCAGAAGTGCCCCTGATTTCCCGGATGCGGGCCAAATGGAGCAAATGAGGAGCACAAGTGCCCCTGAATCCCAGGAATGTTGGCTAAACGAGCAAATGAGGAGCACAAATGCCCCTGAATCCCGGGAAAGTTGGCTAAATGAGCAAATGAGGAGCACAAGTGCCCCTGATTTCCCGGATGCGGGCCAAATGGAGCAAATGAGGAGCACTAGTGTCTAGTACTTAACTAACCAGCTTCTGCCGCCGCGAAGTTACGCGGTGAGCCCTTGGCACAAGAGTCTTGAATTCCGGTCTTGAATTCCGGTCTTGAATTCCATTGTCTTGGAACTCTTGTTCTCTCCAGCCGCTAGGTCAGCGGCGACGCCTTGGAACAAGCGGCACTTAAGAGTCTTTGAGCCTTTGAATTTTTCTCCGCCGCAACAGTAGGCGGCAACCAGAGATTCAACTGTCGTGCAGCCTAGCAGCCGTCAGTAAGGTTTTCAACTGCTGCCGCGCAAGTATAGCGGCGGCCCGGCTCCCCTTGCCGCTACCACAAGCGGCAATATCGGATCTTTAGCCGGGAGCTTCGCCAGCGGGCGAAGCGGATATAAAATCACAAGCCTGTTATGAAATGGAGCGGAGAGGAATTTTGGAGCTGTAGGAGCGTTAGCGTCCGCCTTTGTCTCCGGATGTTATCTGCTGCAAGCAATATAATCAACAACATCTGGAGACAACAGCGGCCGTAAGCCCAAAATTCCTTGCAGCGACCCTCATAACAGGCGGGATTTTAACTCACAGCTCCGCAACAAGAAATACCCAATAACAATACGATATGGAGGGTTCACTATGAAACTAGTACTTCTATCAGGCGGCTCCGGCAAGCGGCTCTGGCCGTTGTCCAATGATTCACGCTCCAAGCAATTTCTGAAGGTACTGGCAAGCCCGGCAGGTGAACCGGAATCAATGGTACAACGGGTATGGAGACAGCTGGAGGAGAACGGCATGGCCGGGTCCTCGTATCTGGCGACCGGGCGCAGCCAGGTGGAGATGATCCAGAGCCAGCTCGGCAGCGAGGTGCCGATCATCGTGGAGCCGGAGCGGCGGGATACCTTCCCGGCTATTGCGCTGACGGCGGCCTACCTGTATTCCATCGCGGGGGTGTCCCCAAGCGAGACCGTGGCGATTCTGCCGGTGGACCCATACGTGGAATCCTCCTTTTTCGAAACGGTGCTGCAGCTGGAGAACACCATGCTGGTGAGCGGGGCGAACCTGGCGCTGATGGGCGTAGTTCCCGAGCATGCTTCGGAGAAATACGGCTACATTATTCCAACGGGCGCAGATGCGGGAGCGAATGGTTACCTGCAAGTGAGCCACTTCCAGGAGAAGCCGGACCGCATCCAAGCTGAGGAGCTAATCAGGCGGGGAGCGCTCTGGAACTGCGGAGTGTTCGCCTTCCGTCTGGGTTACCTGCTGGATATACTGCAGCGCAAAGGGCTGCCGCTCAATTACGAGGAGCTGCAGAAGCAGTATAAGCTGCTGTCCTCGATTAGCTTCGATTACGAAGTGGTGGAGAAAGAAGAGAACATCGTCGTGCAGCCTTACGCCGGATTCTGGAAAGACCTGGGCACCTGGAATACGCTGACCGAGGAAATGACCAGTAACCATGTCGGCAAAGGCTTTATCACCGCTGACTCCGAAGGCACCTGCCTCATTAACGAGCTGGATATTCCAATCACGGTAATCGGGGCGAAGGATCTGATTATCGCCGCCAGCCCGGACGGCATTCTGGTGACACACAAGGCCGAGAGTCCGCGGATCAAGGAAGTGCTGAAGACTTTTGAACAAAGACCGATGTACGAGGAACGCCGCTGGGGCCACTACAAGGTGATCGATTATGTGAAATATGATGAGGGCAACGAGGTGCTGACCAAGCGGATTTTCATCAATGAGGGCAAAAATATCAGCTACCAGCTGCATCACAAACGCAGTGAAATCTGGACCTTCGTCAGCGGGGAAGCCAGCATTGTCATCAATGAGAAGATGCATAAGGTGAAGGCGGGAGATGTGGTGCGGATACCGGAAGGGACCAAGCATGCCATTCTTGCTCTTACCGATGTGGAGTTCATTGAGGTGCAGACAGGGTCTGAGCTGGTAGAGGAGGACAATATCCGTATTACTCTGGACTGGGAGGATATCGCTCTACATCAGTTCATTTCGTAGGTCTAACTTATCTATTTAACCAATTGTTACAATTTTTAATCAGGCATTTAGAACTATTTTTCAGACAAAATTTGTTTTTACTCTACATTAAATTTGCATATCGACGATACTTACGGTAAGAGGGATTGATCCTTCCAAAACGACAATGGCAAACCTAATCGAAAGATAGGGACGCAAAGCTATAGGGCCTTCGCAAGAGTGGCAGCCTGGCTACCGAAAGGAAGAGAATATTGTGAAAACTTACCGTAAGTCTCGTTTGCTCTGCGCTGTGCTGTCGCTGGCCGTGGTATTGTCTGCTGTACCCGTGGGACTGGGAATCGCCCCGTCCACTGTCAAGGCTGCTTCCTCTACAGGAGCGCCCGTGAACCCTAATGCCTCAGCCGAGGCGGTCAAGCTGCTGAACAGTCTCTATGAGATCTCCGGGAACGGAATCATTACAGGGCAGCATGACTATTTCGAAAGTCCGGATGAGCTGAGCAACAAGCTGAAGGGAACAAGCGGACAATACGCCGCACTGCATGGGTATGAGCTTGGAGCAATCGGTGGACAGAGCGAGAGCGGAGTAGCTGCACAACGCAAAAATATCGTCTGGAGTGCAACGAACTGGTCCAGAGCGGGCGGCATTGTCGCCATGACCTTCCACCAGAGTCTGCCGGGCACCAAGTACGAATGGTCCAATGTGCAGAAGCCAATTACTCAGGCGCAATTTAACAAATACGTAACCCCCGGCACGCCAGAGTATAATGCTCTAATCACTGATCTGGATAAAGTAGCTGTCTCTCTGAAAAGTCTGCGGGATGCTAAGGTTCCGATCCTCTGGAGACCGTACCATGAAATGAACGGCGGCTGGTTCTGGTGGGGCAAGAAAGACAACTTCACTGCACTATGGAATATTATGTATGACCGGTTCGTGAACGTTCATCAGTTAAATAATCTGATTTGGGTATGGAACCCGAATGCGCCGAATGCCAACTCTGATCCCTATGCACGGACCTATCCGGGCGCGGACAGAGTGGATGTGCTGGCAGCAGATATATATAATAACGACTACTCGAATAAATATCATGATGATCTGACCAGCCTGGCTGGCGGCAAACCGATCGGCATCGGCGAGAACGGCGAAATGCCGAACATCTCGAAGCTGAAGCTGACCCAGCAGAATTACGTGTTCATGATGAACTGGGGCAAGATGCTCTATGAGAATAACAGCACGGCTACGATCAAGAATTTCATGAATGACAGCTACACACTGACCCGTGACCAATATAAGGCCTGGTCTGCTCCGGCGGCGGCTCCTAAGCCAACGGCAACGCCTACCGCAACGCCGACTGCAACACCAACACCAACGCCGACTGCAACACCGACACCAACGCCGACTGCAACACCAACACCAACGCCGACTGTAACACCAACGCCGACTGCAACACCAACCGTTGCGCCGATTCCGAAGCCGGTCCCAACCTCCGGTGATACGGACAGTAAGCCTGCCCAGAATGGCTTGCTTGGAGAATACTTCAAGAACATGACGCTCTCGGGAACGCCGGTTATGGTGCGTAACGATGATGTCATCAGCTTCAATTGGCGCCAGGGTACTCCTAATGCTGCACTCGGCGTGGATTACTTCTCGATCCGCTGGACCGGCCAGATTAAGCCGGCTTACAGTGAGACCTATCAGTTCTATACTACATCGGATGACGGTATCCGCTTGTGGGTGAACGGCACAGCAGTCATCGACAGCTGGGTCAAGCAGAGCGGAACTGCCCGCACAGGAAGCATTGCCTTGACTGCCGGGCAACTGTACGATATCAAGGTAGAGTATTACGAGAATGCAGGCGATGCGAATGTCCATCTGATGTGGCAGAGCCCCAGCCAGGTGAAGGGAACCGTACCTGCAAGTGCGCTTTTCTCCAGAGCAGGCAACACATCCATACCTGCTCCGGCTGCAACAGCAGTACCGACAACGGTACCAGCAGCGACAGCAGCACCAGCACAGACAGCAACGCCGGCACCAGTAACGACACCAATGCCAACACCAGCACCAACACTGACGCCAGTAACGACACCAACGCCAACACCGGTGCCTACGCCGACAGCGGTTCCTGTTCCCGTTCCTTCTCCTACAGCAACATCGGCGGATCCGCCGGTAGAAGTTCCTGCTGCCAATGGACTGTACGCGGAATACTTCAATAACATGACACTTTCGGGCGAACCCGCTGTAGTGCGTACCGATGCTGTGCTTGATTTCAACTGGCGCCAAGGCTCACCGGATGCCGCTATCGGCATAGACTTCTTCTCTGTCCGCTGGAGCGGGAAGATGAAGCCGCTGTACACGGAGACTTATCAGATCTACACCACTTCCGATGACGGTATCCGCGTACGGGTGAACGGTGAGCTTGTGATTGACAGCTGGGTGAAGCAGAGCGGCACCGAACGCATGGGCAGCATCAGCCTGACCGCAGGCGAGCTGTATGATATTCAGGTAGAGTATTATGAGAATCAAGGGGATGCAAAAGCGCGGCTGATGTGGCAGAGTCCAAGCCAGGCCAAAGGAACCATTCCGGCAAGCGCGTTGTTCCTCCCGTCCGCTTCGTAAGCTCATAAGGTCCGCAGCTGTGTTCAACATTGGCGCTGTTACTGGTTAAGACGTTACAATTATAAATCCTGTAAGCCACTCTTAATGGCCCTGCTTACCAGCAGGGCTACTAAGCTATAGAAAGGCAGACAATCCGGCAGGCGTAACCTCCGGGGCCCTGCCGGAGAGTGTGGCTGAAGAAAGGAGATTACATTGAACACTTACCGTAAGTACAGGCTATATACAACTATTTTTCCTCTAATCCTTATCCTTTCATTGCTTCCATGGGGGGAAGGGCGCAGTCTGCCCGCAGCCGCCAAGGTTACGGCACCTGCCGCCCCCGCTCCCATACAGCCCATTAATCCTTCGGCCTCCAAGGAGGCTTCCGCACTGTTAAGCTATCTTAGTAATCTCAGCGGCAAGGGGATGATATCCGGCCAGCATGATTACCTGGAGAGCCCCGATGAATTTAATAATAAGCTCCGCACCACAACCGGCCGCTATGCCGTTCTGCATGGCTATGAGCTGGGAGCCATAGGCAACCAGTCCAAGGAGACCATTGCCAAGCAGCGTCAGGCTGTCGTGGACAGCGCCATCCGTTGGCATGAGGGCGGCGGTATTGTCGCCATGACCTTCCATCAGAATCTGCCGGGAACCGCGCCGGTATGGACCAATGTGCAGAAGCCGCTGAGCCAGAGTCAATTCAAGCTGTATGTCACTCCCGGAACGCCGCAGTACAAAGCCCTGGTCGCTGAGCTGGATGAAGTGGCCAAGTATCTGGGCGAGCTGCGCGATGCCGGAGTTCCGGTGTTATGGCGGCCCTATCATGAGATGAACGGCGGCTGGTTCTGGTGGGGGCAGAAGGATGACTTCGCGAAGCTCTGGGACCTGGTCTATGACCGCATGGTGAATACGCATAAGCTGAATAATCTGCTGTGGGTATGGAATCCGAATGCTCCCAACAAGTCGTCTGAGCCGTATGCCGCCTATTTTCCCGGCATCGCCAAGGTGGATATTCTGGCCGCCGACATTTATGACAATGATTTCAAACAGTCTTATTATGACAGCCTCCTGAAGCTGGCCGATGGCAAACCGATCGGAATCGGGGAGAGCGGAGAGCTTCCAGACCCTGTCATCATGTCTCAAAAACAAAGCAAATGGGTATATACGATGACATGGGGCAAGATGCTGGTTGAGAATAACCCGACCGTGAAAATTCAAAGCTTCATGAACCATAAATACACGGTATCGCGGGAGGATTACAAGCTCGCGGCGGGTGCCAAAACGCATGCGGCGGCTGTAAGCTCAAGGAACGGCCTGAGAGGCCAGTATTATGGCAATATGGACCTGTCCGGCACACCGCTGCTTACCCGTAATGACAGCACCCTTCAATTCAACTGGCATGGCAGTTCACCGGCTCCCGGCCTTCCCAAGGATTCATTCTCGGTACGCTGGACCGGGACCCTTAAGCCTCTCTACAGTGAAAAGTATACGTTCACCGCTTCTTCGGATGACGGCATCCGCGTATGGATCGGCGGCAAGCTCCTGATCGACAGCTGGAAGAACCAGAGCAGTGCGAGCAAGGAGGGCAGCATCACGCTCTCTGCGGGTACCCCCTACGCCATCAAGGTGGAGTATTACGAGAACCGCGGGGATGCCAGCGTCAGTCTGATGTGGAGGAGCCAGAGCCAGAAGCAGATGATTATTCCCCAGAGCGCGCTGACGCTTCCTTAAGGAAGCTCCGCGGAAAACGAAGTGTGACGTAAACCAGGTACAGCATAGAATTCCGGAAGAAAGCGAGGACAAGGGAATGAGGACTAGAGTTCAAAAGAAACCCAGTAAATATCTCCACCGACTACTAAAATTTGCAGCACTGATCATCTTGATTCTGTTGTCCGTCTCTGTCTTCGGAGATTACGGGACGAAGGACGGTGAAGATGATGTGGATCTGTCTTCATTGTCGGCGGCCAAGGATGCCGGTCCTGAGATGCCGGAAGGAACTGTTCTATGGAAGCTTGGCAAGCATGACGGCTCTGCCGGTGAGTTCAAGGCGGCAGGGTCAAGCGGGGTGAAGAAGACACTCAGCATAGCTTCAACCACTGCCAGGTCGGCAGAGCTGAAGTCACTGCCCTCCGGCCTGCATGGGGAGACCAACCCGGAGCTGCGGATTCAGTATGAGCTGGATAAGATCCCGGAGCACGGGGTCTTATTTCGCGTGAGCATTATCGATGCTTACAAATCCGTTCCCCAGATGAGCGTGTTCTCCAACCGTCAGCTCTCAGGCATCATTCAGATCGCCGGGATTGCCGGAACAGGCAGCAAATACGACTTCCGCAAAACCTATGAGCTGTACATTCCCAAAGAGCAGCTCATCAGCGGCACCAACGAGCTGACGCTGCGGACGGCCAGAGGAATCTATTCCTCAGAGGCTGAGGATAAGTACAACTGGTGGACATGGGATAATCTCAGTCTGGAGGCGCTGAAGTCTCCGATTAAGGAGCCGATTCACGGCAGCTATACGCTGACGGGAACGGTGGTGAATAACAAGCAGTTTTATTTTGACGAGGGGGCGGTTACCCATCTGCCCTATATTATGAAGTGGCTGGGTGTAGCCTATAGCGGCAATATCATGCGGACCAGCTGTGCCAGCGATGTAGGCCGCTCGTGTGAGAATATGGAGGAGTACTACAAGGTCCTGAAGGATTACAATATGCAGGCCGTAGCGCTCTATCTGTACACAGGCGATATCAAGCTGAAGGCGGATGGAACGCTGCCAGAGGATGCGGAGAAGAAGCTGACGGATTATTTCCAGAAGTACAGCCCGTACTTCCAGTATTACGAGGTGGATAACGAACCGGGCCTGTTCAACCGTTCCAAAGCGGTCAATCTGGCCATAGCCGAGTGGCTGAACAGCAAGGGTAAGACGATCGCACCGCATCTGCAGACGGTTGCACCCGGATGGGCCTACTGGCCGGGCTACAGCGAAGACTCGTGCGGCAATCAGAAGGGTCCGGTGAAGCAGTGCGGAGACCCGGACGGCTGGGAACGCGATCCGAAGCAGCGCGATGAGCTTGAAGCGGTAACGGATCTGACGAATGGCCATTCTTATGGGGATTCCTATATTTTCGGACAGGGCGGGAGCTTCACGGAGAACCTGAAGACCTTCGGGGGCTCGGTAGACGGACTTAGCAAAAAAATGCTCGCCACCGAGTTCGGCACCTCGGACTCCCATGTGGACGCGTATCAATATGGGGCCAAGGAGCGGACTTCAGCGGTGTTCGACCGGATTATGCGGGCACATATCGGCTATGCCGAGATGTTCGTGCAGCATGCCGCCTTCTTCAAGAATTTCAGCCTGTTCAAATACGGCTTCAATCTGGAGGATCATGATCCGGCGGCTACAGAGATCTACTACACCAAGGAAGGCGAAGAATCCCGCGTCAGTATCATGCGCAGGCTGGATCTGGCTTATGCTACACACGGCGCTCCGCTGACCTACCAGATCAGCAATAAGGAGGAGCTGAAGGATAAGCTGGTCTACGTAAGAGCAGTGGACACCTCCACGCTTGAGCCGCTGGCGGGCAGCAAGGCGACATCCAACAAGGTGCTGGTGAACTTCGTCAATTTCGAGAAGACCGAGCAGACCGTTAAGGTCAAGGTCACTATGCCGAAGAAAACGGAGTACGAAGGAGAACGGTTCGGCAAGGGCGATACTTATGAGGAGGCCCGCAGCTATGTAACCGGCAGGGCTGCTTCGCCGGAGCTGGAATTCACGGAGACGCTGGCTCCGGGAGAAGGCGTGCAGTACATTCTGGAGCCTTCCTCTGAGGTGGCGGATATGGCGCCTCAGGGCCTGAAGGCGACTGCTGTCAAGGGATTATCGATGCATCTGAACTGGCTGGAAGCCCCCGGAGCAAGCTATGAAGTGCTCCGGGCGGACGGCCCGGACGAGAAGCTGAAGGTCATCGCTACAGCAGTGAAGGGAACCGAGTACAACGACAGCAAGCTGAAGGAAGGCACACTTTATACTTATGCTGTAAGAGTGTCCGGCTCTGGCATGATGTCAGAGAAGACACAGATTACAGCAACCGGACTTGTCCCGCTGGACCGGGCAGGCTGGAAGGTGACGTCCAGTGTGAGTAAGGAGGCTTCCAATCCGGCAGGGGCCATTGACGGAGACCGGCGGACCCGCTGGGATACGGTCAAGCATCAGGCTTCGGGGGAGTACTTCCAGATTGATCTGGGCGCAGAACATACGGTAGAAGCTATAGATATGGATTACCCTTTATCGCCATATGACTATCCGCGCGGCTACACTGTCCACGTATCGGAGGATGCCAAGAGCTGGAGACAGGTCGCAGCGGGCAAAGGCCAGCTGGAGAAGACCAAGATTACGTTTGCCCCGGTCAAGACCCGGCATATCAAGATTACCCAGACAGGCTCCGGCGGCAACTACTGGTCCATTCAGGAGCTGCAGGTGTATTCAAGAGAATGAAGGACGGCATAATAACCTCCGTGGAATTCAGCCCACCGGGGTTTTTTTCTGTCTCAGAATCATACACATACTATAAAATACATGGGGCTAAGGCGGATACCCGGCTCCGGGGAAGGTGTGAACCGGTTCATGACTCATCTTGCAGATCAAATCATCCTGCTGCTGGCGGCTTTGCTGCTGATCGCCGTGCTCTCCACCAAATTCTCCACCCGTTTTGGCATGCCTGCTCTGGTCCTGTTTATTGCAGCCGGCATGGTACTCAGCCATTTCATTTATTTCAACAATGCTTCGCTCACGCAGATTGCCGGCATTTTTGCCCTGGTGGTGATTCTGTTTGAGGGCGGGATGCAGACGAGCATGAAGGATATTCGCCCGATTCTGAAGCCGGCGTTGTCGCTGGCTACACTCGGAGTGCTGCTGACTGCGGTGATCGTCGGTGTGTTTGCCAAATTTATACTTGGAGTGCCCTGGGCGGAGAGCTTCCTGTTCGGGGCCATTGTCGGTTCGACAGATGCAGCGGCGGTATTCTCCGTGCTGGGCGGCAAAAATATCGACAAACGGCTAACCTCGACGCTTGAAGCCGAATCCGGCAGCAATGATCCGATGGCTGTATTCCTTACCGTGTCGCTGATTGAATGGGTGCAGCACCCAGATACCGCAGTCTTGCGCCTGGTGCTGTCGTTCTTCTGGGAGATGGGGGTAGGACTGCTGGTCGGGATCATCATCGGCAAACTGGCGGTGTACCTGATTAACCGGATTAATCTGGACTCCACCGGATTGTATCCAGTCATGGCGGTCGGCTTCGCAGTTCTGACTTACGGGGTTTCGGCTATGGTACACAGCAGCGGATTGCTAGCTGTCTATGTCATGGGGCTGGTGCTGGGGAATTCCGAGCTGATGTACCACCGCACCATTATGAATTTCAGTCATGGCTTTGCCTGGATGATGCAGATTGCCATGTTCATTCTGCTCGGGATGCTGGTCTTCCCGCAGGAGCTGGCGGCTGTGGCCTGGCAGGGGCTGCTGCTGTCCGTGATTCTGATGGCCCTAGCAAGGCCGCTCGGCGTATTCCTCAGCCTGCTGTTGTCCCGGTTCTCCTTCCGTGAAAAGACACTGATCTCCTGGGCCGGGCTCCGGGGAGCCGTCCCGATTGTCCTGGCGACCTACCCGCTGCTCGCGGGGCTGCCGCATGGCAGGCTGTTCTTCAATGTCGTATTCTTCGTTGTTCTGACCTCGGCAGTGATTCAGGGAACAACCATTTCACCCCTGGCCTCGCGGCTGAGGCTGGTGGGCCGGGAGCAGGAGTCCCAGCCATCCTTGATGGAGCTTGTCGCGCTAGGGAAGACTGATTCCGAATTCAATCATATCGGAATCGACCGGCAGATGGCGATATCCGGCATGCAGATAGCAGAGATCGGCCTGCCGGACGATATTCTGTTCACGGCCATTATACGGAACAAGACCATCGTGACGCCGCATGGCAGCACGGTGATTGAGCCCGGAGATACGGTATATGTGCTTAGCCCCAAGAGCAAGCGGGAGGAGATGCGTGCCATCTTCCGCAGCGGACTGGGACGGGCGGCAGAGACGGATATCCCTACGGTATAAGGGACATCCTACGGGAGGATGTAAGCTTCTCTTCCGGTTCAGGTGATTTATGTCAATCCATGTGCTTTTGCAGAATTGTGATTCAAATTATAGGATAGCCTCCCGGAGGAGTGCTAGAATGTGCAGTACATCAAGGATGCAGGACATTAGATTGCAATACAGTAAAAAGTGTGTTAAATTGTATATAGATTTAGAACGAGTCTAAATACAATGTATTGTAGAATACACATTCCGGGAGGTTATTTAAATGAGTACACAAGTTAACAGCCACACTGCACTGCATGCTGTTCTGAACCGTCAGACCGCGAACTGGACGTTGCTGGGAGTGAAGCTGCATCACTACCACTGGTATGTCAGCGGAACCCAATTCTTCACCCTGCATGAGAAATTCGAAGAGCTGTACAATGAAGCCGCGGGTTATGTGGATGAGCTGGCTGAGCGGCTGCTTGCCATCGGCGGACGTCCTGCTTCTACGATGGCAGAGTACCTGAAGCTCTCCAGCCTGAAGGAAGCTGCCGGCGGTGAGAGCGCCAAGGAAATGGTGGCACAGCTGGTTCAAGACTTCGCTGCCGTAGCTGAAGAGCTGAAGCAGGGCATTACTAGCGCAGAGGAGGTCAGCGACCAGCCTACCGCCGATCTGCTGATCGGCATCCGGACAAGTGTAGAGAAGACAGCCTGGATGCTGAACGCTTACCTTGCGTAATTCCGGCATAGGACATATAGAAGAGCGCCCGCGTTACACCTGCGGGCGCTCTTTGCTTAAAATATAAGAATTTATATGTTGCACACAATAACTTATCCTTCTATTTCTCGCTGAAACGGTACCGTCCTTTAAAAGGACGGCAATGCCGTTTCCATTTACTTAATAAATACACCGCCGAAGGGCAGGGCTTCCCGCAGGAATCGCTTGATAATACCGTCTTCATTATTGTCGCGCTCGAAGCGTCTGCTCTGGCGTCCGGCTTGGAACAGAACAGGCCCGTGGCCGGTCATCTTCCAGTGATAGCTCATATGCTGGCTGGCGAGATGGTTGCCGTACACCGTCAGCTCAAGCTTGGCATTCTCGGGATAAGCGATAATACTGCCGGCATCGACATAGAGCGGATCGAAGGGATGCAGCTCGGCTTCGCAGACCGTGCCCTCCGTCAGAATGCCGATGCTGCCGCGGCCGGAGAATTTGACCTTGACGATATCCCGGGTAATCAGCATATTCTTCATGCTCAGCACTCTCGTCTGCATCGTGACGCCCTTGCTGTAGAAGAAGAGGTGCCTGAAGTCGTAGAGCAGATCGCTTTTGCTGTCGAGCTGGATGGTCTTGACCCGGTAGCCGGGCGGCAGCGCGGCTGTGAACCGGCAAGGGCCGGTCAGATCCGCCCGGATCAGCTTGCGCTTGCGGTACATCCCCTTCACATCCATGAACCGGTCGGCCCGTCCCGCCGAAGGGCCCTGGTAGGCAATAATCTGCTGCGGATGCAGCACATGGACCTCCTCGTTCTCCTGAACGGTAAAAGCAACCGCCTGTCCGCTGCCGCTGTCGCCTTCATCCTGAATGTCAATGTTCATTCTTCATCCTCCTTAACGCAGCCGGTCGCTTCTTCTGGAGCGGTACCGCATTGTGAAGCGCAGCACCCGGATCAGCAGGAAGTAGCCCAGCAGAAGAGCAATCCCGGAGATGACCGTCACCTTGATCCGGTTGAAGTAGTTCTCTCTCGCCGTGCGGTCATTCTTCAGCTCGTCCACGACCTGGCTGAGCTGGCGGTTCTGCTCCTGCAGGGCAGCATTCTGGGACTGATACGTCTGCATTTGCTGCAGGCTGTCCGTCAGCTGGTCCTTGGCTTCACCGAGATCCTCCTTCGTCTGCTGAAGCTCTTCTGCAGTCTTCCGGTAACTCTCCTGCAGCTTGGTGACTTCTCCGGGAAGCTCCGAGAAGCTCTGGATTCCATTGTATATATCATTCAGATAATTGGCCTTGGCCTCGGGGGCAGGCCAAGTGAGAGTAAGGCCAAGCATAAGCAGGGACGAACCCAGCAGCTTCAGCAGCACTCCTGTTACCCGTCTTTTCATCAACTGATCACCACCTGTTAGAGCTAATTGTCTTCTCATTTTATCATAGCTGCTTGCCGTTTGAACAACCCGGGCGGCTGTAGGCATAATTACCCTTTGTATCTATGGAGAGAACCAAGAGGTAATACAGTGTTAAGGCAGGGATGGTTTCCATAATATTGAGTGTCGCTGCAAATTAACGTATACTGTGAACGGAAAGGGGCTGTATTCAATGAATAGATGGCTCAAAACACTGTTGTTCCTGGCGGGCTCCGCCCTGTTGACCCGGTTTATTCCGTTCTCCTCCTTATTCCGTAATCTGGATACCATGTTCCATGAATTCGGCCACGCGCTGATGACTCTGCTGCTCTCCGGCAATGTGCTGCGCATTGAGCTGTATTCTGATCACAGCGGTGTGACCTATTCGGCGATTGCTGCCGGAGGCAAGGCGATCCTGGTGTCGCTGGCGGGTTATCCTCTGGCTTCACTGTTCGCGTTGCTGCTCTTCTATTTCTATAGTAGAGATAAGCGGGAATGGGGGCTTGTTCTGACCAGCCTGGTCGCGCTGATTATGCTTGTGCTGTATGTACGGGGCGGCTTCGGGATGATCTGGCTAAGCGGCTTCATTCTGCTGAATGCTGCGATGCTGTTCCTCTGGCCGAAGGTCAGCAAGGTGTACTATCTGTTTCTTGCGTTCCTGACCCTGGAGGAGTCCGTGATGGGGACCTTATTCCTGGTCTATGCTTCCGTCGTGACACCTTCCCGGGCAGGGGATGCAGCGAATCTGGCCAGATTGACCATTTTACCGGCCCCTGTGTGGTCACTCCTGTTCTTCCTCTTCGCATTGCTGTGTGCAACCTGGGCCCTTGGGCTGTTCTTCCGGCATGAGAAGGCGGGCAGACGGGTCCGATTGATGTAATGCGTAAAACTTTGTTCGTCATATTTTGACAAAAGAATAGACTTTCATAAAGAGGCAATCACCTTTTGGGGTAGGTTGGCTCTTTTTTTGTCGATATTATAGGACCGAACATACATTCCATGACAAGGAGTTGTCCGCCAATATTGGTACATTAATAGAAGACCCAAATTAAGAAAGAGGTGGAAATATGCAAGCAAGTATTCAGACGTTGTTTACATGGAGCCAGGAGCGTATTTTGGCAGGCGGTGCCAAGAAAATAGTGCTGCTCGTGGAGTGGAAGGGAGCGCTACAAGGGGAGGATTCCCGCAAGAAGAGCCGGAAGGTGGTAGCCCGGGATATTGAGCTGCGTGTCTGGCTCGAAAGTCATGTCAAGGTAACAGGATGTTACGGCTGTAGTGCAGAAGATGGAGAGGGGAGATCACTGCTCCTGAAGCTTGGCAAAATCCATTCCGGGCAGCGCAGGTACATCGCCCTGGAATTCATGATGGCGGGTATGCCTGCAGGCATACATGAAGCCCTCTGGCTGCAATGGCAATACAAGCAGCCTACGGTGGAACGTATCCGCGAGCTGCCGCTCAAGAAGCTGGGAATCGAATATTCCCATCATACCGGCCTGCTGGGGGCAGGCTCCTGCTTCCATGTGGAGAAGCATCTGGCGCTGCTGCAGACAGAGGCGCTAATCGCGGAAGCCCAGGAGGCCCGGATGAAGAACAAGCCTGAGGTACCCGCAGATATTCTTCGCAGGCAGGCCGATCAACTACTCCTGATGGCTGCCCGCTCCGGGGATATGCAGCTGCTCAGAGAAGCGGAAGCGCTGTATAAAAGACTGGAGGCAGAGCATCTGCCGCTCAGCAGGATAGGAATGAGATAATTGCTGGGAAGCTGCGTAGATAGAATAGGAATTACCCATACATAGGGCTCAAATATAGAATCACACCGGGCGGAGCAGATAAAGAAATGCGTAATATCTAAATGTGGTAACATAGTAAAATAGTTCTATTATATTTTCTTATCTCGGTTATTACATCCTTGGTTATAGATATATATAACTAGTTTATTTAAAAATAATGGGTCTATTTTACCATAAGTCAAGGAGAACTGAATATGACAGACCGATTGATCCGGCTGATGCGCATCATTACGCTAGTTCAAGCCAAACCGGGAATTCTGGCCCGTGAGCTGGCGGAACGATGCGGCAACAGCGAGAGAACGATTTATCGGGATATGGATGCGCTCAGTGCCATGCATATCCCCATTACTCATATGGGACATGGCAAGGGGTATGCTTTTATCGGTAATTTCGCGCTGTACCCCTTGGATTGGTCAGAAGAGGAAGAAGAGGCTTTTTCACAGTTGCGCAGTATTATGGCGGAGATCAAACCTTTGCTGCCCCCGGGCTTTGAAGACGCATACGAGAAAGTGATGGCGGCAGATTATAAGCAAAAGGCAGAAAGGGAAGAAACAATGGAGCGTACGAAAAAGGAAGCCGGACCAAACTGGACGGAAAATAGCAGATCTCAGGGAGACCAGCCCCTCTTTCTGACCGACATTCTGGATGCGGTAATGAAGCAGCGAAGCATACAGGCCGACTATAGTGAGAACGCCTACGAAGAAAAAGGTATCCGGATTGATCCCTATTGCCTGGTCCCGCTAGAGAATCGTTTTCACCTGATTGGTTTCTGTCACCGCTTCGGGATCATCCGTACCTTTCATATTAACGGCTTCTCCAGTGTCAATCCGCTGGACAGGTGGTTCTCCAAAGACCAGTTCGATCTGCAGTCCTTCATGGAGCAGAAGTGGTCCCTGGAACAGGACAGCCTGCAGGTTGAATTCAGAGTCAAATTCTCGCAGCGGATGATGGAACGGCTGAAGCAGGAGGAGATGTTTGTGAAGCCGAGCAGGGTGGACCGCCAGAACCGCAGCCTGCATTTCAAGGTCGCTGTGGAGCAGGATATCGGCTTCGTTCATTGGATTATGAAATACAAGGAAGAGGCTGAGATTATGGAGCCGCTATATTACCGGGATGTGCTGAAGCAACAACTGGAGAAGTGGCTGTCGCTGTACAAATAACTGCAGGTATATTTTCCTCACACTTTTATGCTCTGATATATTCATATAAAATTCATAGGGTTAGTTATATGTACAAATTTTCCTTGCCTAGATAGGACATCCATAGTAAAGTTATACATTAAATAACAGTAATATGTATTTAAAGTTAATTAGATTACTTATTATGTTAGGTATTGGTTAATATATCTAACTTTTTAAATAGTTTTCCTGAGCAGGCATTTGACCTTCGTTCAATTTTTAACAGAAAAGAGGGAGAGACTTGATCCAGCCGATTCTGAGCATTGAAAACCTGCATACCCACTTTTTAACGGACCGCGGAGAGGTTCCGGCAGTGGATGGTGTCGATCTCTACATTAATCCGGGCGAAGTTCTGGGTGTCGTAGGAGAATCCGGCTGCGGTAAAAGTGTCACCTCCCTGTCTATCCTGAAGCTGGTCCCAAGCCCCCCAGGGAGAATTGTTGACGGACGCATCCTGCTGAAGGGCCGCGATATTGTTCCGCTGAAGGAGAAGGATATGCGCAAGATCCGGGGGGATTCGGTCTCGATGATCTTTCAGGAGCCGATGACCTCGCTGAATCCCTTATTCACGGTTGGACAGCAGATTATGGAGACGGTACGCCTGCACCGTGGTCTCTCCAGGAAGGAGGCCCGGGAGCATGCTGTCGGTATGCTGCGCAAGGTTGGAATTCCCCGGCCGGAAGCGATCATCGACGAGTACCCGCATCAGCTATCAGGAGGCATGCGCCAGCGTGTCATGATTGCCATGTCGATCTCCTGCAGCCCGGAGCTGCTGATTGCCGATGAGCCGACAACCGCGCTTGATGTAACCATTCAGGCTCAGATTCTGGAGCTGATCCGCCAGCTGAATGAGGAGCAGGGCACTGCCGTTATGCTGATTACCCATGATCTTGGCGTAGTAGCCGAGATGTGCCACCGTGTGGCTGTGATGTATGCCGGCAAGGTGGTGGAGGAAGGCAGTGTGCATGATATTTTCAAAAATCCGCTGCATCCGTATACGAGAGGACTGATTGCCTCCGTCCCCCGGATGGATGAAGCTAAGGAACGTCTCTACTCCATTCCGGGCAATGTGCCGATTCTCAGCACAGAGATGCAGGGCTGCCGGTTCGCACCGCGCTGCCCGGAGGTCATGGAGCTGTGCATGCAGAGCCTTCCGGCGCTGACACGGCAAGAGGAGCAGCACAGCTGCAGATGCTGGCTGCATGACAGTGAACAGGAGGATGCGGTATGAGTGAGAGCCTGCTTGAGGTCAAGGGACTCCGGAAGTATTATCCGCTGAACAAGGGCTTCTTCAGCCGGGAACGCGGCAGTGTGAAGGCTGTGGATGATATCTCCTTTGCTGTGAGCAAGGGAGAGACCTTCGGTCTGGTAGGGGAGAGTGGCTGCGGCAAATCGACTACCGGCCGCGCGCTGCTCCGGCTGATTGAGCCGACAGCGGGCGAGATCTGGTTCGAAGGGCAGGAGCTTACGAAGCTGTCTGCGGAAGATATGCGGCGGCAGCGCCGGGAGATGCAGATTGTCTTCCAGGACCCGTTCTCCTCCCTGGACCCGCGTCATACTGTGCAGCGTATTCTCGAAGAGCCGATGATTGTACACGCTACTTGCGATGCCAGGCAGCGCAAGGCAGAGGTGGAGCGGCTGGCGGATGTAGTCGGATTGTCCAGGGCCCATCTGCAGCGTTACCCTCACCAATTCTCCGGCGGACAACGCCAACGGATCGGCATTGCCAGAGCACTGGCACTCCATCCGAAGCTGATTATTGCGGATGAGCCTGTCTCTGCGCTGGATGTATCGATCCAGTCCCAGGTTATTAACCTGATGCAGGATTTGCAGCGGGAATTCGGCTTAACTTACATATTTATCGCCCATGATCTCAGTGTGGTGAAGCATATCTGCGACCGGGTAGCGGTAATGTACCTGGGGCGGATTGTCGAAATTACGGACAAGCATAAGCTTTATGCCCGGCCGCAGCATCCTTATACGCAGGCTCTGCTGTCTGCGGTTCCTGAACCTGATCCCGATATCCGTAAGGAGCGGATCATTCTGCAGGGGGAGGTACCAAGTCCGGCGAATGCGCCAGTCGGATGTGCATTTAACACGCGTTGTCCGCGCGTGACGGAGCAGTGCCGGGTGATCAGGCCTCCGCTGATGGAGACAGAATCCGGACACTTCACAGCCTGCCATCTCTATGATGGAGAAGCCAATACACCGCTTGCCTGATTTGCTTGCATCTTAGAGCCATATACAGAAGAACCTTGGTTTATAGCTGTGCTACCTGCACGGCTCTATATAAACACTTTGATATTTCAATGAAAGAAGGGAGCTTTCTGGAGATGAACAAATGGGGTAATCTCGCATTGGTACTGATGCTTGGCGCGGGGCTCGCGCTCAGCGGCTGCGGCGGAGGGAACAACACAGGCAACACGGGAAATACCGGAGGGAATACGGCGGCAACAAATGCTCCGGCAAGCTCACCTGAGACCTCCGGGACAGCGCAGGATACCCTGATTCTGGGGCGCGGGGGCGACTCGGCTTCCCTGGACCCGGCGATTGTGACGGACGGGGAGTCGCTGAAGATTGCGCATCAGGTCTTCGATTCGCTGCTCGAGTATAAGCCGGGTACCTCTGAAGTCCAGGCCTCACTTGCCGACAGCTGGGAAGTAACGCCGGACGGGCTGAGCTACACCTTCAAGCTGCATCCTGGTGTGAAGTTTCATGACGGAACCGATTTCAACGCCGAGGCAGTCGTGTTCAATTTCCAGCGCTGGAGTGATCCGGCCAGTGAATACAAATTCGAAGGTGATTCTTTCGATTACTATGACTCCATGTTCGGTCCGGACGGGGCGCGGGTGATCAAGGAAGTGAAGGCGGTGGACGAGTCGACGGTTCAATTTGTACTGAACCAGCCGCAGGCGCCGTTCCTGCAGAATATCGCCATGACCACCTTCGGGATTGCCAGTCCTGCTGCGGTCAAGGAGAAAAAGGAGAATTTCAAGAATGAGCCGGTAGGGACAGGCCCGTTCGTGTTCAAGGAGTGGAAGCGCAATGATTCCATCACACTGGATAAGAATACCGCCTACTGGAAGGAAGGGCTTCCCAAGCTGAACAAGGTCATCGTGCGATCGATTCCGGACAACTCAGCCCGCTTCACGGCGCTGCAAAACGGGGAAATCGATCTGATGGAAGATCTCAGCCCGGATGACTTGTCCACGCTGGAGAGCAACAGTGCTCTGACCAAGATTGAGCGTCCGCCGTTCAATGTGGCGTACCTCGGCTTCAACTTCAAGAAGAAACCGTTCGACAATGTGAAGGTAAGGCAGGCGCTCAGCCATGCAGTCAACAAGCAGGAGATTATCGATGCATTCTTCGCCGGCCAGGCCCAGGCTGCGGTGAATCCTATGCCGCCTTCCCTGTGGGGCTATAACGACAGTGTGAAGGATTATGAGTATGATCTGGACAAAGCCAAAGCGTTGCTGGCCGAAGCGGGTTATCCTGACGGACTGCCTGATCCGGTGACACTGTACGCGATGCCTGTATCCCGTCCTTATATGCCTGACGGCAAGAAGGTAGCCGAAGCGATTCAAGCAGAATGGGAGAAGATCGGGGTCAAGACCGTTATTGAGTCCCCAGAATGGGCGACTTATCTCGATGACACCAAGGCCGGGGAGAAGGACGATATCTTCATGCTAGGCTGGACCGGCGACAACGGCGACCCGGACAACTTCCTGTACACCCTGCTGGACAAGGATGCTATTCCCGGCAATAACCGTGCCTTTTATGTGAACGAAGAATTGCATACGCTTCTGACCGGCGCCCAGAAGGAGACAGACCAGGGCAAACGCACCGAGCTGTACAAGCAGGCTCAGGAGATTATCAAAGCCGATGCGCCATGGATTCCGCTGGTTCATACCACACCGCTGCTGGCCGGCAAGGCCAATCTGAAGGGCTTCGTTCCCGGACCGACAGGTACGGAGTATTACAGTGAGATTTATTTTGAATAAATACACCTTTGGAAGGTGAACGGAATTGAACTCTTACCTCATAAAACGTGTGATGGTGCTGTTCCCCGTGCTGATCGGCATGACCCTGATCGTCTTCTCTATTATCCATGCCATTCCGGGTGATCCAGCCGAGACGATTCTCGGCCAGAAGGCGACCGAGCAATCCAAGCAGGCGCTGCGTAACCAGCTTGGCCTCGACAAGCCCTGGCTGCAGCAATATTTTAATTACATGGGTGATTTGGCCCGGGGGGACCTCGGGACTTCGATCCGAACCAAAACGCCGATTGCCAAAGAAATCGTACCGTATCTGGCCGCTACGCTGGAGCTGACGGCTGCCAGCATGCTGTTCGCAACCTTCGTCGGAGTGAACGCCGGTATCCTCAGCGCCTGGAGGCAGAACTCCTGGTTTGACTATACGGCGATGATCATCGCGCTCATTGGGGTATCGATGCCGATCTTCTGGCTGGGGCTGATGGAGCAGTTGCTCTTCGCGCTGAAGCTGCACTGGCTGCCGTCCATCGGCAGGATGGACCAGCGCAATCCGGTGGAGACGATAACCAACCTGTACGTGCTGGATACGATTCTGGCCGGGCGGTGGGACCAGCTGTGGACGGTCATTAAGCATCTCATTCTGCCGAGTATTGCACTTGGCACGATTCCGATGGCGATCATTGCCCGGATGACCCGCTCCAGTATGCTGGAGGTGATGAATTCCGATTATATCCGTACAGCCAAGGCCAAGGGTATGTCGCAGTTCCTCGTGGTCTATAAGCATGCGCTGAAGAATGCACTGATTCCGGTGCTGACAGTAATCGGTCTGCAGACGGGGGCGCTGCTCGGAGGGGCGGTGCTGACCGAGACGATTTTCGCCTGGCCCGGGGTAGGGCGTTATATTTTTGAAGCGATCAGCTCGCGGGATTATCCGGTGATCCAGACCGGGATTCTGATTATTGCCTTTATCTTTGTGGTCATCAATCTGCTGGTGGATCTGCTGTATGCCGCTATCGATCCGCGCATCAATTACAAGTGAGGGGGAGCAGCTAATGGGACAGGCAGCACTACAGGCTCCACCTCCTAAGGCTCCGGCGGATCAAGCCTCCGGCCCCTGGCGCGATGCATGGAAGGCCTTCCGCAAGAACAAGACGGCTATGGCCGGGCTTGGCATTATCCTGTTCTTTGTACTGATTGCGCTGCTCGCGCCATGGATTGCCCCGTATGATTTCAAGGCCCAGCAGCTGGTGAACCGCCTGAAGCCGCCGTCGGCAGAGCATTGGTTCGGTACGGATGATCTGGGGCGGGATCTGTTCACCCGGGTAATCTATGGGGCGCGGATTTCACTCTGGGTGGGATTCTTTTCCGTAATCGGCTCGATCATTGTCGGCACTGCGCTGGGCATCCTCGCCGGATACTACGGCAAATGGATGGATATGATCATTTCCCGTCTGTTTGACATTTTGCTGGCTTTTCCGAGTATTCTGCTGGCCATCGCTATTGTAGCTATTCTGGGACCTTCCTTGCAGAATGCGCTCTACGCGATTGCCATCGTCAACATTCCGACCTACGGCCGGCTGGTCCGGGCCAAGGTGCTGAGCCTGAAGTCCGAGGAGTACATTACGGCGGCCAGGGCCATCGGGATGAAGAACGGGCGGATTCTGTTCAGCCACATCCTGCCGAACAGCCTGACGCCGATCATTGTTCAAGGCACTCTTGGCGTCGCGACAGCCATCATTGAAGCCGCCGCCCTGGGCTTCCTTGGACTGGGCGCTCAGCCGCCGGACCCGGAATGGGGCAAGATGCTCTCCGATTCCCGCCAGTTTATCCAGAAGGCTCCCTGGACCGTGGTGTTCCCGGGCCTGTCTATCATGCTGACGGTCCTCGGCTTCAACCTGATGGGCGACGGCCTGCGGGATGTGCTGGACCCGCGGATGAAGAATTAAATCTGAATAGAAGGTATTAGCAAGGGCTGTTCCAAGCCATATTAATGGCTGCTTGGGACAGCTCTTGTTTTGATGGAAGGTGGTTTCCTGTGTTAGTTGCAGAATGTACACTTAAAAGCAGCCAAAAGGCATAGTTTCATCTTCTAACTGTATTCTGTACAACTAAATCTGCCCAATTAGCTGATAAACGGGAGAAGGCTGCCTTTTAAATGTACGAAATACAACTAAACGTGAGAAGGGTTAGGAATCGGGCATTTTAGTTGTACGAATTGCAATTAAGCCAACCCCGTCCTGTCCTCGGGTCAGGGCTAAACCTTAGTTCAGAATTAGCCCAACGTGGTTCCCGAATGGGAGATTCGTTTCTCAGAGTTCTGTGAACCGAAGCCCTACTTTTCCCAAAAATAACTTTGTGAATTTTCGAACAATATCCGGGACGCTACGTAATGTAGGTTGAAAGGGTGGGCGGAGAACAGATGATGACCGACAAACAGCTCGTTGAAGGATGCAAGTCCGGTCAACAAGAGCATCTTGAGTTTCTCATTGTCAGGTATAGGGATGATTTATACCGGTTCTGCCGCCATCTTACCTTGAACCGGCAGGATGCGGAGGATTTGTTCCAGGAGGTATGGGTACGTGTGCTCCGCAAGCTGGAGAAGTATGATGCGGAGCGTCCCTTTAAGCCTTGGCTGTTCCAGGTGGCCTTCAACATGTACCGTGACCGCTACCGGAAGTGGAAAAGCGTGTATGCCCTTTGGACCTGGTTGTCCTCGGATGCGGAGCTTATACATATTAGAGACCCGGCTCCACTGGCAGAAGAGGATCTGCTGCGGCATGAGGAGCACCGGCTCCTGGAGGAATGCCTCCGGAGTCTGCCCAAACGTTACCTTGCCCCTCTCGTAATGTATTACTATGAGGAGTTCAGCTATGAGGGCATAGCGGAGGTGCTGGGAGTTCCCCTCGGAACTGTCAAATCCCGATTGAATCATGGTAAGAAGCTGCTGCACAAGCTAATGAAGGAGATGAACTAAATGAAGGAGTCCGGAGAAGAAGACCGGCTGCTGACGGAATATTTCAATCTGCCGCTCACGCCATCACCAGAGCTTGTCTCTAATGCGATTCGGCGGATTCACGGGCGCAGAAGAATGGTAATCCTTTCCGGGTTAATGGTCCTGCAATGGCTGGTATTCCTGATGCTGGGATTGTATTTCCTGGCCGGTCCGGCTGCCATGCAATGGAAGATCAGCATGGGGCTGCTGTTCATCCTGTCTCCAATGGTCGCCGGAACATTGCTGTTGTACAGTACTATGGGAGGCGGGAGAGGGTCTTATGAAAGTTCACTTAACCGTTGAGAAATTTGTTTTTTGGGCGCTTACAGCAACCATCCTGGTAAGCTGTATTGCGCTGGGGTACGCTATAAGCCCCTATATGGGCGAGTTTATGGAGGAGAATCTGACCTGGCTCATCGTGATAAGCCTGTTGGCCCTGCTGTTCCTGGGGCTGAATGTGCTAATCGCGGTATTCATTTATAAAGATGCCTCGCGGCGGCGGATGAATGCCTGGCTGTGGGTGACTGCGGTCATCTATATCCCTAATTTCATCGGTCTGATCCTGTATCTCCTGGCAAGGAAACAGCATCATATTCACATAGCATCTAATGCAGGCAATGAGGGTATCCGTTGTCCGCACTGCGGCCATCTAATCTAAACCGGGGAGTGTTAGGGATATGAAGAATAAATGGATGAAACTGGGGATTTTGATCGTCATGGCGTCGGTGCTGCTGACTTCCTGTGACAAGAAAATAATGTACGTCGGGTCCAGCACAAAGAGCAAAATAAGCGGCTCCTACACACTACACATGCTTAAAATCTGACATATGAACTCAATCCATCAAAAGTAATAATTTTACAGTTCGTTTTTCAGACTCAATGAAAAAAAAGAGAGACAAGACTTAAAGTGTAGACTTCAGTTACCAAATAAAGGTATTTAGTGTTTGTTATGCCAAAATGATCTTTACCGTCGCTCGTTTCTCTTTCGTTTGTGCATGAGGCTCTTCAAGCTTTGGAACCTTCTGTCGCCCTTTCGAAGAGCGGGTGGGCTCACGATTCAGCGCTTTAATAAAGTCTTCCCAGTCTTCCCTGGCATAATATCTCATCATCCTCAGCATATTCCATACACTCTGGGAGGTCTGGATCTCCAGATGTATGAGCTGGCAGATCAGTGCCGTAATGATGGCGATGTAACACTGCACCCATACGGCATGCGGATGATGATTGTGAAAATGTATGGTCGCCAGATGCTGCTTGATCCATTTGAAAAACAACTCGATTTGCCAGCGGCAGCGATAGATTTCACTGATATCTTCAGCGGAAAGATCCTGACGATTCGTAATCACCTCGTAGACTTTCCCTTGCTGATCTTGAAACTGCACAAGGCGAACGTGAAAGGTTTGACCTGACGTTTTGTCTAAAATCTCTACGTCCGCATCCCGGGAAATAGGGCTGTGGCTAGAAACTGGACGTTCGGCCTGCACGGTATACTTTGTTTTTGCACGTAGCCGGGCGACAAATAGCAGCGCTCCTTCGCTCTCTGACCATTCTCTGAAGTTCCCGTAATTCACGTAGCCACGGTCGAAAATATATGTGGTTTCTGCGGGAATCACGAGACGTTTGACCGCTTGCTGATCCGACACGCCGATGGTGGAAAGCACAATTTCATCCGGGAAATGACATCCGGCCTCCACAGAAAGCAGCCGGACATGCATTTTGACACCCTTTGTTTTGCTTTGATAAAACGCCCAGTCCCCCAGCACTTTCGGTAGGGATATGCTCGTTGAATCGACGGGAGTCAATTTCCCAAAATGTTGAATCCCCTTGGCTTCTGCTTTACGTACTTTTAATTCCCGGACGAGCTCCGTAAACAACCACTCCAGATAAGCAAGCGGAATGGCATCCAGCTTGCGATTCAAGGATGACTCATGGATGGTAGAGATTTCAATAAGGTCTTGAAGTTCCGAATTGGTTTGCAGGTTGAGTACAATGTCGGGAAGAAAGCGTCTCTGCTGGAACTGGGCTTCTACAAAAAGGGTAACGGCAGCTCCGACGGTAAGTTTTTTTGAATAATGATCTTCGAATGGACAACGAAAAGAATGGAACGCTAGACGCTGCAAACACTTGCGTAAAACTGAATTTTTTGTTATGTTACCCATGGTTGAGCTCCTTTTGTGGAGAGTGATGGGTAACCTGCCTACACTCTCTACATTAGGGCTTTTTCTTTTTGTACACTAGAGCAAACATATCTTTTTTTATCCATTATTAGTAATAATTATCTTCTAACTTTTTATGTTAGATTCTGTGCATGTTTAGTGGCTCCTACAAGCTTTTTACGGGCACAGAGGAGAAGAAGCTGAGCATGAAAAGCGGCGAAACGATCAGCATCGATTACAAATCCAAGGTGGAAAAGGGCCAGCTGTCCATAAAGTTATACGGGCCGGATAATGAGGTGCTTACTGAACTGGCAACCAATGAATCAGGTACCGAGAAGGTGGAAGCCGGGAAAGACGGGAAATACCGGATTGAAATCAAGGGGGAAGATGCCAAGGGAAGCTTCAAGGTTGCTTTCAAGGTCGAATAACTGGAACTGTGAGAAGTTTATTGCGAATAGCCTTAGAACAGGCCTCTTCCATATACATAGGGCGGGGTTTTTTTGTTGTATGGATTAGGGGAGTCCCTATTTTGTTAGGATTTATATGTTTTGGGGTCCCCGCAAAGTACCTGAGTCATCATCGAAGCTAAAGCTGCACTTTGTGGGGGTGTTTTGATACTAATTATAACTAAACATATACAAACATAATCAAATGCATTGTATAATTCGATTTAACTTGCTAGAATATGATCAAAATAAAGAATAGGGATTGGGAGGTATGGAGTGTGCTGAAGAAGTGGTTAGCGGGATTGTTGGTGCTGCTTATGGTGGCGGGCGTGTCGGCGGGTTCAGCAGGAGATGTTGAGGCGGCAGTGAAGAAGACGGAGATTATTGTCTCCGCAGCAGCGAGTCTGCAGGATAGTCTGGACAAGATTGCTGTGCAGTATGAGAAGCAGCATCCTGAGATTAAGCTGGTGTTCAATTATGGCGCCTCAGGTACGCTGCAGAAGCAGATTGAGCAGGGAGCACCGGCCGACTTGTTCTTCTCGGCAGGCGATAAGCAGATGAACGCGCTGGTGGATAAAGGGCTGATTGCAGACCACAAGGCGCTGCTGAAGAATCAATTGGTCGTCGTTGTGCCTTCCGATTCGAACACGAAGCTTACAACCATTACTGACCTTACCGCTCCAGCCTTCAAAAAGGTAGCCGTAGGCCAGCCGGAATCGGTACCAGCCGGACAATACGCTCAGCAGTCCTTGACCGCGAAGAAGGTATGGGATACGCTGCAAAGCAAGCTGGTCTTCGCTAAGGATGTCCGTCAGGTGTTGTCTTATGTGGAGACAGGCAATGCAGATGCCGGGTTCGTCTACAAGACGGACGCGTTAACCTCGAAGAAGGTGAAGATCGCCCTGACGGTGGGCGGCCATGTACACAAGGCGATTAACTATCCGGTGGGCATTGTTAAGGATTCGAAGCATCAGGCGGAGGCCAAAGCCTTCTATAGCTATGTACAGACAACTGCTGCCAGCTCGGTCTTTACTGGCTACGGGTTTCAATTGGCGAAATAAGTAACTTCTATTAGATAGGGTGAAAAGAGATGGAGATCAATTGGACCGACTTTTTCGCCCCGGTCTGGCTGTCCATCAAGATTGCGGTATTAACCAGTATGATCGTGTTCCTGCTGGCCACACTGGCTGCCCGGAAGATGGCGGGACGCCGGTTCTTCGGACACAGCCTGGTCGAAACGGTCCTGCTGCTGCCGCTGGTGCTGCCGCCAACCGTGGTCGGCTTCGTCCTGCTGGTGATCCTCGGACGGCGGAGCTGGATCGGGAGGCTGTATGAACAGTTCACGGAGCAAACGATTCTGTTCACCTGGGGGGCGGCAGTCATTGCCGCTGTTGTGGTTGCTTTTCCGCTGGTATACCGCACGGTCAAGGCAGGCTTCGAAGGGGTAGAGAAGGACCTTGAGGATGCAGCGAGGGCGCAGGGAGCCAGCGAGCTTCAGGTGCTGCGCTATGTGACCCTGCCGCTGGCCGGGCGTTCACTGGCTGCCGGTTATGTCCTCGGCTTCGCCCGCGGGCTGGGCGAGTTCGGGGCAACGATTATGGTGGCGGGCAATATTCCGGGACGCACCCAGACCGTGCCTACCGCGATCTATGTAGCGGTGGATGGCGGCAATATGACGCTGGCCTGGATGTGGGTCGGCTCAATCATTGTCATCTCCGCACTTATGCTGATGTTCGTGAACCGCCGTACCTGACGGCTTAGCTTAACAAGGGTAACCCCCGTCCTCACCGGAATTTCCGGTGAAGGCGGGGGCTTTTTGCGGTAAACCGGATACAATCGAAAAACCGACCACAATCGGCGTTGCGCGGGCGCGTAGGCAAAATGTAATCGAAAAACCGACCACATGGGACCGGGAGCGCGCGTAGGCCATGCTGCTGTTTCTGAATTTATATGCTTTGGGTCCCCTGACGGCGGTAATCGGAGGGGGAGACGCCAGTCTCCTTCTTGAAGATCCGGTTGAAGGACCGGTAATTCTCGAAGCCGATGGATTCGGAGATTTCGAAGGTTTTGTGGTCGGTGGTGAGCAGCAGCAGCTTGGCCTGTTCGATCCGCAGGCGGGTCAGGTATTGGACAAAGCTCTCGCCGACGGCCTTCTTGAACATGGAGCTGAAGTAGGGCACGCTGTAATTGATCGAAGCGGCCAGCTCCTCCAGCTTGTAGGGATAGCTGAGATCTTCGCGCATTTGTTGAATGATACGTGTGATGGAGGCATCGATCTTCCGGCCGCCCTCCTGAAGCTGCTGAAGCTTACGGAAATGATCGCAGGTGATCTCATGTACAGCGTTGAATGTCTGGCACAGCTCGATTTGTACACGCAGCTCTGCTTCGAGATCCGCCCCGCCTTCCGCCCCAATAACGTTATGGCTCATATCCAGAAAGACTCGCAGATATAGGGACTTGATCTGCTCCGGGTCCCAGGCTTGCTCCATCGCCTGACGGTGCAGGGATTGGCGCTCCTGCTCCAGAGCTGCCGTGCTGAGATGCGGCTCCAGCAGCGCTTTCTTCAGCACCTTGCTCCAGAAGCGGCTCTGCGGCTCAGGAATCCGCTGGAAGCTGGAGAGCTGCCCCCACTCCCCAATGCCGATAAGCTCATTGCAGCGGTAAAAGAACGGGTACGGCGCCGAAGCCAGCCGCTTCAGTGCCTCCGGCCGGTCCTCCAGTCCCTGTTCGAAGCTGCACAGCAGGGCGATGCAGCTCATCCGGAGATTCGCGGCCAAGGATTCCAGCACCTGCTCCAGGAAGCGGGGTCTCTCCGTCTTGAAGCTGTCGGTATACAGGGCAAGGAACCGCCCTTTGTCGAGGGCGATAACCTTATGCGGGCCTATGCTGCCGAGCAGCTCCTTCAGCACGTTCACCCCGGCGAATTGCCACAGCTTCAGCTCCTCCAGCTGGTCGATCGGGAAGCGCAGGGAGTTGCGGTCCAGCTCCAGCAGCAGGGTCATGAAGCCCTGGCCGTGAAGCGGGAGCTGCGAGTCCGCAAGACTGCGCAGCCACTTGGCTTCAGCCGCCGGGCTGCGCAGCATGTCGAGGAACAGGCTCTGCTCGATCTCGACTTCGCTCAGGCGAACCTGCTGCTCCAGCTGCAGATAATTGTCTCTCGTCTCGCCGCGTGAATCCGCCAGGACTGCCAGCTCCTCCATCGTCCGGGTCAGCAGGCCCGGATCGGAGAGGCAGTCATCCTTAATCAGGTAGGAAGCCGCCTTCAGATGAATGGCCTGCTGGGCATAGTGGAAATCCTGATGACAAGTCAGGATAATGATCTGCGGGGCAGGTGCCCCGCTCCGTTCGATCTCGCGCAGCATCTCCAGCCCGTTCATGCCCGGCATTGTAATGTCGGTAACAATCAGCTCCGGCTTATGCTTCAGGAACAGCTCCAGCCCGTCCCGGCCATCCTCAGCTTCGCCGACAAGGGTGAACAGGTCAGCGCGCTCTTCAATGAAATGCCGGAAGACCGTTCTTGCCGGAATCTCGTCCTCCACAAGGACAACTCTATAGTGATTCATGATGTTCCTCCTTAATCAGAACGTTCCCGGACGGCAGCAGCATGCGGATGGTCAAGCCTTCGCCCGGAGCGCTGGTGAGCAGGATCTGTGTCTCCGCCCCGAACAGCAGCTTCATACGCATCCATACATTCTGCAGTCCGATGTTCTCGGCAGACTCTTCCTGCTGGAGCTGGAGCTGCAGCTTCCTCAGCTCAGCCTCTTCCAGACCGTTCCCGTCGTCCTCGACTTGTACAATAATATGGCTCCCGCCGGGACTTCTGTATACGCGCACACGGATATGCCCTTCCGGTGCCTTGCGCGGGAGAATGCCGTGGAACACGGAGTTCTCAATCAGCGGCTGCAGACCCAGCTTCGGAATCATCATGCCCCGCAGCGGCTCCTCAATCTCAGCCTCCAGATGAATCTGGCATTTGTAGCGCATATTCAGCAGCCCGACATAATCCGCCAGATAATCAAGCTCCTGCTGGAGCTGCACCGTCTGCTCGAAATTCTCCATCGAATACCGCAGCAAGGCCACCAGCCGTCCCATCAGGGAGTTGATCTTCTCATAATCCTTCATCATGGCGAACATACGGATCGTATTGAGGGTATTGTACATGAAATGGGGGTTGATCTGCGACTGCAGCGCCCGGATCTCCAGCTTGCGCTTCAGATCCTCCGAATCATGCAGGTCTGCCAGCAGATCCTGTATGCGGACAGCCATGGTATTGAGCATCCGGCCCAGATCCCCAATTTCATTATTGGCGAAATGGGTGACCCGGGCATCGAAATTCCCTTTTTTCAGAGCATCGACCTGCCGCTTCACAGCCTGTAGAGGCCGGTAGAGCTGATACCCGAAGCCGACCACACAGAGCGCCCCCAGACAGACCAGAATCAGCAGAAAATAAGTAACCGTCCGGCGGATAATCTCGGCGCTGGCCGTCAGCTCTTTGGACGGAATCTCCGAGAGCACGATCCACTTGTCGTAGGTGGAGGTCTGCTTGACAGAGACAATAGAGGAGCCTGCCGCGAACTGATCCGGGCGCTTCAGCTCCTTCCAGCGCCCCAGAATCTCCTGAACCCGCTGCTTATCCGCCTGCTTATCCAGCTTGCTGGTCGTGGCAATGGTCAGGCCGTCTTCCGTCAGCAGGGAGATAGAGCCCTCGCTTCCAAGCTGGATATTCTCAATCTGCTGCTGGTATTGGCTATTATTCATGGAGATCAGCAGCACGCCCTTCAGGTCCTTATATAAGTCGAAGGGAACGCGTGAGATATAATAGGTAGACGAATTCAGAATAGCCAGCTCAGGCAGCGAATGCTTGTCCAGAAAAAGATTCGGCCGTCCCGAAGCCAGATACGCTTCAATCAGCGGCCGGTACGGGGACTCCTCCAGCATGGCCGGGGCTTCCGTGGAGGAGAGAACCTCTCCTGTAACGGCGGAATAGACCTGTAGGCCCTCCACATTCCCGATGATGGCGGACGCGCCGCTGAGCACGGAGATCAGATCCTTTTTGCGGACCACCTCTTCAAAATATTGGGCAGAAGGCGAGACCAGCGCGCTCTGAATGGACGAGATCCGCGAGTATTGCTCGCTGAGCTCCCGCAGCCGGGTCATGGTTAATTCAATCCGGTCCACGACCTGATTGACGAGCTGGGCATTCAGGCGGTTCACCTGCTGCTCCACCGTCGTACTGGATACGCTTACAGAGATGAAGGACAGCACAATCAGCGGAACCACCGAGATGGCGAACATGACCACAATCATCTTAATATAGAAGCTCCGCCGCAAAAAGCTGAAAAAGGGTGAATTCATAGCGTCACATCCGTTAAGGGTTTTGGACTACGGATACCGGGCAGGCTATCCTAAACAGATTATAGTACATTGACGGACATGGAGATACCTGCGGCCCGGCAAATCTTAAAAATGGTGACACTTTGGCTGGAATCCGGCATGTTCTTAAGCTCCGGCGTCTTCTATAATCCAAAGTGTAAGCACGATGTAAACGCAATCAATACAAGCAAATGGGGGATGACAATGAATATTACAAAAAAGCTTGTACCGCTTGTAGCTTCGGCGGCGTTGATGGTAACTGCACTGGCGGGCTGCGGCAGCGGTAATAATTCAGCGGCAGGCAGCACAGCGGCACCGGAAGGCAGTACACCAAGCGGTGCGGCTAGCAAGCCGGCTAGCATCAAGGCCATGACCATTCTTTTCGGCAATCCGCCGGAGATGACGAACAACAAGGCACTGGAGGATCTGGAGAAGCGCGGCAATGTAGATCTGAACGTAACCTTCGTGCCATCCGAAGCCTATACGGATAAGCTCTCTGTGGCAGTATCGGCCGGAGATTCCTATGATCTGCTGCTGATGGATGGCGGCAAGGACGATAAATTCAACAACCTGGTGAAAATGGGCGCTTTTCATGACCTGACCCCTTACCTTGCGAAGACCAAGAATATCAGCCAGATTGATGAGGTGGTCTGGAACGGTGCCAAGATTGACGGCAAATCCTACGGGATTCCCCGCCCTCGCGGTCTCTACGGTGGAGGTGAAGCCAATATTCTGATCCGCAAGGATTGGCTGGATAAGTATAATCTGCCGGTTCCGAAGACGATGGACGAGCTGACGAATGCGCTTGCGGTGTTCAAGGAGAAGGACCCGGCGGGCGGCGGCAAAACCATCCCGTTCACGATCTACGGTTCAGACGGTGTGAACAGCCCCGGGCCGTTCTCGGGTGTCCTCCCGATCCAGTATGCCTTTGGCATTCCTAATGTGTGGAAGCTGGACGGCGACAACGTGGTCCGTGATTTCCAGACGCCTGAATACAAGGCATTCCTGGAGTGGCTGAGAGATTCGTGGAGCAAGGGCCTGATCGACAAGGATGCGCCGGTATTGAAGAACCAGGGGCAGGCGCGGAGTAAGTTCCTTGCGGGCACTGCGGGTGCTTTTGTCGGGAATGTCAGTGATATTGTAGAGACCAACGTAGAAAAGCTGAAGCAGACCGACCCGAAGGCCGAAATCGCGATTGTCGATGTGCTTGAAGGCGCGAACGGACAGAAGGGTGCTTCTGTACTCTCCGGGTACTACGGACTGTGGGCGGTTCCAAGCTCCGTGCCGGAGGATAAGGTGCAGCAGATTGTAGACTTCCTTGACTTCACGGCCTCCGAGGAGAATGTAGCGTTCTCCAAAGCGGGAGTCACCGGCATCCATTCCAGCGATTTCAAGAATGGGGTTGCGGTGCAGACCGAGGAGCAGAAGAAGCAGTATGAGCTGGATAAGCCGAACAATTTCATCCTGGAGAACCGTGCAGATCCATATGTATACGCCAACTCCAAGGAGCCGGACATCCTGGCGCTGCAAAAGACAACTCTCGATACGATCAGCAAGATCGGGGTGGAGAATCCGTTCCTCAGCTACAACTCACAGTACGCCAGCAAGAATCCGGACAGCTATAAGAAAATGAGTGCGGTCATGACGAAGTATGTGCTGGGCGAGGGAGCCTGGGAGGATGTGCAGAAGGAGATTGATACCTGGACGGAGGGTCCGGGCGTGCAGATCACTAAGGAACTGCAGGACCAGTATAACGCAGAGCATTCCGCGAAGTAATACAACAACACTATATACAGAGGCAAAGGAGGGGGCTTTCCCCTTTCTTTTGCCCATTTGGATAAGGAGGTTTAGCCTGTGCAGAGAGCTTTACGACCCAAACGGTTTCATCAGCTATGGCCCTTTTACTTACTGGCAGCACCGGGTATTCTCTACTTTCTCACCTTTCATTACATTCCGATGACAGGACTCATTCTGGCCTTCAAGGAATACAGCCCGTTCAAGGGCATGATGGACAGTCCCTGGGTGGGGCTGGATAATTTCAGACAGTTTTTCGGAACCTCCGATTTCTATATGTTGCTGAAAAATACGCTGCTGATCAGTCTGCTGAATCTGATCATTTATTTCCCCTTCACGATCCTCCTGTCGCTGCTCCTGAATGAAGTGCGGCTCAAGGTGTTCAAGCGTGTCTCGCAGACCATCGTGTATCTGCCTCATTTTCTCTCCTGGGTCGTGATTTACGGGATTACGATTTCCTTCTTCGGGCCTTCGGGCGTCATTAACCATTACCTCGGCCAGTGGTTCGACGGCAGCGCCAACTTCCTGGTTAGCAATGAATGGTTCCGGCCGCTGGTCATCTTCCAGTCCATCTGGAAGGATGCGGGCTGGGGCACGATTATCTTCCTGGCGGCACTGGCGGGAATTAACCCTGAGCAGTATGAAGCAGCCAAGGTGGATGGAGCGAGCCGTCTGCAGAGCATCTGGCATATCACCCTCCCCGGCATCAAAGGGACCATCGTGATTCTGCTGTTGCTCCGTCTGGGCTCCTCGATGGACTCCAACTTCATGCAGATCTTCCTGATGACCAATAGCCTTAACCTGGATGTCTCCAATGTCTTCGATCTGTTCGTCTACCATGTCGGTCTGGAGCAATTCAATTACAGCTTCGCGATTACCGTAGGCATGTTCAAATCCGTTGCCAGTCTGATCCTGGTCCTCGGGGCCAATTATGCGGCGAAGCTGCTGGGTGAGGAAGGCATATTCTAGAACAAGAACAGGAGTGGAGAGGTTATGAAGCTTAAGGCAACCTGGTTTGACACCATTATTGTAGTCATGATTTGCTTAATCAGCTTGCTGGTTATTCTGCCTTTTCTATATATTATCGCGGTCTCGTTCAGTCCGCCGGGAGATTCGATGGCCGGGAATTTCTTCATCTGGCCCAAGCACTGGACACTGGACGCCTACAGCTATCTGCTGAATGCGAATACGTTCCTGACCTCCGTCAAGAACTCTGTAATTATCACGGCGATGGGCACGGTGCTCAGCCTGTTTGTCTCGATTACACTGGCTTATGCCCTGTCGAAGAAATTTCTGCCCGGACGCCGGATCATGCTCCTGGTTATTTTCTTCACGATGATCTTTCACGGGGGCATGATTCCGAACTATCTGGTCGTCAAAAATCTGGGTCTGATCGATTCTTACTGGGCGGTAGTGCTTCCGGCAGCCTCCAGTGCCTTCAATATCATGGTCATCCGCTCGTTCTTCCAGAGCCTGCCTGAGAGTCTGGACGAAGCGGCAAGAATAGACGGGGCGGGGGAATTCAGGATTCTCTACTCGATCGTGCTGCCGCTGTCCAAGCCGATTATCGCCACGTTCACCCTGTTCTTCATGGTGCAGTTCTGGAATGAATTCTTCTCGGCGGTTATCTATCTGAATGATACGACACGCTGGCCGATTCAACCGCTCCTACGGCAGATGGTGGCGATCAGCGCCTCCAATATCTCGGCAGAGGCAGCGGTGGATGCTTCGCTTGCGGCCAACCTTGGACCCAATGTCCAGAATGCGGCCATTTTGCTGGCGATGCTGCCTATCGTCATAGTGTACCCGTTCCTGCAGAAGTATTTTGCCAAGGGAGCAATGCTTGGTTCGATTAAGGAATAGACTCAGGCGGAGAGATCCGCGAATATAAAGGTGATGATAGAATTGACTATGGGGTATAAAGATCTGCGGCACAATCCCGCATACACTAAGCCGCAGTTATCTGCTGAAAAATTCTTAAGCACGAGGCTGGACTTGACCAGACTGGAGCTTGCCGGAGTAGCGGCTAAGCTGGATATAGGCGATGTCCCCGGTGCACGGGATGCTTATTTAGAAGTCATTGCAGCGGGTAACAACGGAAGATACTACTTTGATGTGAAGGATGTTCCCAAGCTGAAGGCGTACGCTGCCAGCCATTACAGCGGAGAGGAGGAGGCGCAGCAGGATATTACCGAGGCGGACCGGATTGTGGAGGGAGATATCCCCCTGTTCAAAGGGAAAAGAGTGGTCTTCCGGAACGGAAGCTACGACTGGAACAGCTGGCTGTTCGACAGCTCGCAGTATCAGCTGCATCTGACCCGGTTCGTCTATGTGAAGCGTCTGTCCAGAGCCTACGCGCTGACCGGGGATGATAAATACGCCAAATGCTTCAATGATATGATCAGTCATTTCATTGACGATAACCATATGCCGGTGGATGGTACGTTCCGGGCGGAGCATTGTAGCTGGGACCCCCTCTCGGCCGGTGTGCGGATGTTCATGCTGCCGGAAGCCTTCATTACCTTCTTCGGCTCTCCGGCCTTCGAGCCTGAGGTGAAGCTGAAGCTGATTCAGTCCTTCCAGCAGCACGGCGAATATGTGCGCAAATACCATGCGAGCGGCGGCAATCATGTCTGCATGCAGCTCCGGGGGCTGACTCAGACGGCGCTGCTTCTGCCTGAGCTGAAGGATTCCGCCGAGTGGCTGGAATACGCCGGGCGTAAGCTGCCGGGATACATCCTTGAGAACGTCTACGCCGACGGGGTACAGTTCGAGGGCAGCCCGAATTACCACCTGATCGTCATGCGCGAGCTGTATGAACTGGTGGTTCTGTACCAGAAGCTCGGCATCGATGCCGGAGAATACCGGGAGACGCTGGAGAAGATGTATGTCGTCACGATGCATCTGCTGGCACCGGACGGGCAGCTGGTCAAGTTCGGCGATACCGATGTTCAGGTGCTCAGCGAGCTGCATAATGTCATGAGCCTGGGCGCTTACCTGTACCAGCGGGGGGACTTCAAGGCATTGGGTCATGAGCGGCTGCCGTTCTCCCTGCTGTGGAGAGTGGGGCCGGAGGCTGCGGCGGAGTATGATCAGCTCAAGGCTGTTGAGCCGGCGGAGACGGCAGCCTGCTTCCCGGCAGGCGGTTATGTAACCTCGCGCCAGGGCTGGAGTCCTGACGATATGTACATGGCGATGCGGGCAGGTGTCGGGATCGGCGGGCATGCGCATTCCGATGCGCTCAGCCTGGTGCTTTACGCCGGAGGACGTGAGCTGCTGGCGGATTCGGGTATGGGCTTGTTCGAGTGGAACAAAGAACGTAAATATACAGTCTCGACCCGTGCCCATAACACTGTAGTTGTCGACGGTCAGGACCAGCATGTCCGCAGCTTCCACTGGAATACGCCGCCTACGGCGAGCTGCAGAATCTGGGACACGCAATTTAGTGAAGTCTATGATTATGCTTTTGCAAGCCAGTACGGATATACCCGGTACGAAGATCCGGTGGTTCACTCCCGTAAGGTGCTGTTCGTCAAGAACAGCTATTGGCTGATCGTGGACCTGTTCCAAGCAGAAGGGCAGCACCGCTATGAGCAGTATTTCCACCTGCCGCCGGGTGCAGCAACCTACGATTCTCTCAGCGGGGAAGTGGTCTCGCAGCTTGAGGGGGCCAATCTGCTGCTGAAGCCGCTGCCCTCCGGGCTGGCGGAGGACCGGCTGACGCTGGAGCAGGGCCTGATCTTCAAGCAGGGGCACTATCACGAGAGTCCGGTCATGAAGCGTTCCCTTACCCTAACCGGCAGTGCAGCCATCGTAACCCTTGCCGTTCCGTTCGGGGCAGCGAAGCCGCAGGTGCATGCCGAACGGCTGCCTGTGCGGCAGCAAGGGGAATTACTCTCCGTGCAGGAGGCAACCGCGCTGCGTATCGATATGGAGGAGCGGGTGGATGACATCTGCCTCTATCATAAGAGTGTCGATGTCACGAGCTACCTCGACCATACCGGCAATATTATCTCTGAAGCGCTGCTGCCCCGCAAGACGGAGCCGGAAGGCATCGCGTTTGCCGGGGGCAGCTATAACCGGGATGTTATTGTTATTAGTGGTCCTAGAGGATAGCAGAACAGAACTAAGCAACGCCCATCCTGAACCGGGGATGGGCGTTGCTTAGTTGTCTAATATATTCCATCTGTCTTCCGGTGATAGCTTGGGGCAAGTGCTGCAATACTCTCCGGCATCAGGCCCAATCCTGATCCGGTAGGCCAGACAGCAATGCCTGCGCAGATATAATGAGCGGCCGCGCAGCTTCGGATGCTCAACCTTGCGGAACCGCATGGATAATTCATCCGGCTTCTCCGGCTGAAGCAGGGTATTATAATCCTGGCCGATGATCCGGCCCCGATCCTCAGAGTCCCAGAGGCCCCTGTCCGTGCGCAGCCTTCCATACAGGTTATGCAAATTATGCGAAACCAACGACCACATGACTCGTTCCTTGGCTCCCGTATAACTTGATACCGCTGCGAACACCTGCCGCAAATGTTTCAGCAGGTGTTCCAGATATTTGGCAAGGCAGGCTTGGCGGACTTCCGAAGAGTTATCAAACCATCTGTCCGTGGCTGCGGTCTCCGCTTCATACTGCATCATTCCTGCATCCGTTAGCCTGAACCGTAAAGCGCCGGGCAGCAGGGAGAGCGGGGTATCGAAGAGAGTGATGGAGGCGGCCAGTCCCATAATCAACACCGAGTACCTTTTGGCAAACAAAGTTCCTACTACAATTCCCGGAGGCTGCCCAAGCTGGAGTGATTGCTGCCCGATAATTAGCGGAAGCTTCGCTTCGTCCAATAGATCTTCTGTACTGAACGGAAAAGAATTACTCCGGTTCTCCGTGACCGTCAAGGCAAAATGCTGCTGCATAAAACCTTGTATCCACTGGCTCCCAAAAGGTTCAGCGCTGCTCATGGCTCCATCCATGCCACTATTTCATCAATAATCTCGCCCCGGCCGATAACCCCCCAGCCCTTGAAAAGCCAGAAGGAATCGGTCTCATGAACCTTTCCTCCCTGTACGGCAGGGATGTTCTTCCAGAGTGCGCTCTTCTGCATGTTGTCCAGGAAATCGCGGGCATTCGGGTCCATCTCAAGGACGATGAAATCTGCTCCCAGCTCCGGCGTTTTCTCCAAAGATAAATCCTCTCTCTGCTCTGACGGCGTAAGTGCGGCGGGTTCAAATCCGAGATCCTGGTAAAGGAGTGCATTGGTTGGATGACCTTGCTGTGCGTACACTTGGAGTGTCTTCTCCCGTACACGGAGGTAGGCGAGTTTTTTGTTCTCCAGCACTTTGATTTTCTCGCTGGCCTGGATCGTTTTCTGTTCCAGTTCAGCAATTTTTTCCTTCGCCAGGTCCGTCTTGTCATACATCTCCGCAATGGTTAGCAGGTCCTTGGTCCAAAAGGAAGTATCGTCGCCATAATCAAGCCATTCATTTCCAAGAACGATGGTAGGGGCGATTTTGTTCAGTTGCTCATACGAATTCTCGGCCGTCCGGCTCTCAATAAGAATCACATCCGGATCAAGCAAGGTAATGGCCTCAAGGTTGGGATTATCCGCCGAACCTACGGTTTGTACCCCCTGCAGCTTGTCAGCCAGATAGGGAAGATACTCTCCTCCGTACCGGACCTCTGTGTTCACACCGGAGGGCTTCTCTCCGATAGTCAACAGATGATCTATGTACTCTGCTGTGAGAACAACGATCTTATCGATTTCGGACGGAATCACAGCTTCTCCCTTAAGGTGGGTAATTGTGCGTGTGCCCGTTTCCGCAGCCCCCTGATCGCTGGTTTGGGAGGCGGAGGGACGTGGTTCTTCAGAAGCCGGTTGTCTTGCTCCATTGCTGCACGCAGCCAGTATCAGCAGCAGCACGGCAAGGAGCATGATCTGGAGGGATTTCAATCGCTTCATTTATTTCTAGTCTCCTTTGTGCAATAGATAATAATAATCATTATCATTATGATAGGAGAACGATACCTACTTTACAATGGATTATAACCCTGTGTTGGCGTGGATAATTCTATCGGCCGGCCTGCTAATCCGGGATGCAACATACGACATGGCCCACTTTCTGCCTGAGGGTCCGAGTGTTTTGAACAACAGATCTCCGGCATCGAATACCCGGGACTGCTTCACTGCATCCAGGGAAGACCATTCTCTGGACGAGAGCAGTGCTTCCAGCCGTTGTCTCGATTCCAGGGTAGGGTCCGCAGCCAAAAAGATGGTTCCCGGGTTATGCCGGGGAAGCTCATGAATCTCGAAATCCATTGCTTCAGTCTGCTCACGGGTTGAGGGGGGCGGACTCAGTCCAAGATCTTGGTATAGCAGAGTTCCTGTCTGATTGGAGGCGCCGTATAAGCGGTAGAATTCAGAGCTGACTCTGATAAAAGAAACTGTGGGCCGCACATCCTGTGCTTCCAGCTGTGATCTAAGGAGGTGCTTCTGCTCTGCGTAGCGGTTCATCCAGTCGTCTGCCTGCTGCTCTCTGCCCAGAATGCGGGACAAACGGGACAACTGCTGCTCCACATTATCGGTATGCTTAAGAACAACCGTCGGTGCGATGGACTCCAGCAGCTCGCCTGGTAACAGGCGGTCGCTCCCAATAATCAGATCAGGCTTCAACCGTGCCAGCTCTTCATAATTCAACCGGGAACCGTTCAGGCGGACTATGTCCTGCTCCAGTATACCGGAGTGGGGAAGGCTGTAATTTCTTGACACCCGCTCCCGGTAAGACAGCGCAGCCACTGGCATCAATCCAAGTGTCATCAGATAATCATCCAGACCATAGTAGAGAACAGCAATACGGATATGATTGTTTTTGAGGTAACCGGCCGGTGCCACGCCTTCCGATTTCTTGAATACCCGGCTGAAATAATGCTCGTCCTTATAGCCCACTTCCTTGGCGATCTGCTTGACACGTTCGGAAGAGAAGAGCAGCTGCTTGGCCCTTTTTATCCGTTCCTCCTGCAAATAGGCCATAGGTGTCTTGTCTGTAAGCTGCTTGAACGCTCTGATAAAATGATTGGTGCTTAAGCCCGCCATTAGAGCCAGTTGCCCAACTTTAAGCTCTTGGTTGTAGTTGTTCTTCATGTGGGCAAGCACAATATCCATCCCTACAGCCTTGTCCTGCACAATACGCTTACTTGGTTGAAGTATCAACGCGAGCAGCTGTTGCAGCCGGTGCTTGGCGTGCATGATTTCCTCCAGGTTACGGGTACGGTGAAAGGAGGTCATTTGCCGGTTGATCTCTGCAGCCTGCGGATGGCCAGATGCTTCAAGCTTCCCGCTAACCGGAAATACCGGAGGATGTAGCTCCTGGTGCCTGTGATCCTTACGAAGCTGTATACAGGAGAAGAAAATGATCACATAACGTAGCGGTTCTGTCGTCAGCGCTTTGCCTTCCACTGAAGTTTCGGGCAACAACAAAAAGAAATCTCCTTTATTCGCTGTAAGCAGCCCTCCATTTAGGATAATCTGTCCTTTACCTTCTGTGACATAACACAAGGCATGGTGGTGAAGGGTCCTTCGGGGCAAAGCTTCCCCTTCTGCCAATCTTCCGTAATAGCTGTGTACGCTTGAAAAAAACAAGCGCTCCAGCCTGAACGCTGCCTGCGGTATTGTGGATAACATGCGTTCCTCCTCGTTCGGCCGGGAAAATAGCAACTGCTAGATTCGGCAGCAAGTTAGCAGCCCAAGGGACTACCGGATGGCAAAGCTCGCAACCGGACATCCCTTAGGCTGGTTTCTATTGGTTTCAAGTCTCGTAAATAATATTGCCCGTCTCGCTCAGATCATAGCTGTGAATCGAGCTTAGCTCACTGCGGAAGGCCTCCGAGCGCAGAATATCCAGAATGGCGTTAATCCAGGCTTCATTCTCCGGCTTCTTCACCATGACCAGATCGTAGCGCTCGCGGATCAGCGGAATGAAGTCGATGCCGTCAATGATTTTGGCCGCCTTCTCGGTGCCGATGCCCACATCCGCCCCGCCTCTTGCCACCAGGCTGGCTACTGCCAGATGGCTGTTCTCTTCATTAGAGTATCCGTTCAGGCGGGAAGACGGAATTCCATGCAGGCGCAGCTGTTCATCCAGCAGCACCCGGGCGCCGGAGCCGCGCTCACGGTTAATCAGCGTTAGCCCGTCCTGCCGGAGATCCCCCCAGCTGCGGATGCCCAGCGGATTGCCCTTCTGCACATAGAAGCCTGCGCTGCGTGTTAGCAGATGCACTACAATATAGGAGAAGCCTACGAGCAGCTTGCGGATATAGGGCAGGTTATACTCGCCGCTATCGCCATCCAGCAGATGGGTACTGACAATATCTGATTCGCCCTGATACATGGCGATGAGGCTGTCCAGACTGCCTGCATAGGAACGGAGCGGGCGGGTGGAGGGCAGGGTCCGCTCCAGATGGGTCGCCAGAATATCAAGTGACATATCCTGCCCGGTAATGACTACATGTACACCGCTGCTCTTCATGCTGTGCGGCGGCGGGGAGGCGAAGGCCTGATAAGGCGCAGCGAACGGGGGGCCCATCTGCTGCGCTGACTGCGCCTGAGGCAATGCAGCTTCGCTCAGCCCGCCCCCGGGCAGCGGATGCGCAGAAGGCCCGCTGTTGCGGGAATTCTGCTTGTACCTCTCCAGATCAGAGAGGTCAACCCGCATCTGCTTGCCGACACGGTAAGAGGGCAGCTCGCCCTTTTTAATGAGATCATAGACCTTGAGCTTGGAGATTTTGAGCAGCCGGGCGATTTCCTCGGTTGTATAGGAAGTATTCTCGGTCATGTATTGTACCCTCCTGGGGGATGGACATCGGCAGATTCACAAATAGCCATATTAGGATAGCCTTATTATGCTCAAGACTACCTTATTTTGTGAACCTGTGCAATCCGGGCAGGCCCCCTAATAGGTCATATGGCGGTCTGTCTTCGCCTGCTGCACATCGGATAGCTGAATCAGCTCCGAGACGGTAACAAACCGGAAGCCCTGCTTCCTCAGCTCAGGCAGAATGATCTTCAGTGCTTCCTTCGTCTGCGACGGCCCGTGGACATGGTCGTGGAACAGGACAATATCGCCGCTCTTGGCATTGCGGATCACCCGGCTTGAGATGTTCCAGACGCCTGGGCGGTTCCAGTCGCGGGTGTCCTGATGCCAGGACCACAGCACGGGCTTAAGGCCCATGCTGTTGGACACATCGATCAGCGTCTCGTCATACATGCCGCCCGGCGGTCTGAACAGGCTGCTGTGTCTGCCGGATATCTTCATAATTTCCTTCTCCGTCAGCGCAAGCTCCTCCTGAATCTGCTCCCCGGAGATCGGCCTTTTGAAATAGACATGATTATAGGTATGGTTCGCCAGCTCATGTCCTTCATTAATCACGCGTCTGGCGACATCGGGATAAGCGGCGATCCGCTTGCCAATCGCAAAAAATGTGCATTTCGCTTGATACTCATGCAGCACCTCCAGAATGCCGTCCGTCTCCAGGGGGTCCGGGCCGTCATCGAAGGTCAACGCAATCACCTTCTGGCTGGTGCGCACTTCCCAGATCATATCGCCGCGCTCCTCATAGTAGTAGCGGTTTTTTGCCTTGTTCGGACTGCCCAGGGCCAGATCGGAAGGGCTGTGCATCAGCGCCAGTGCGGCAAGAACTGCGGCGGTCAATCGGGTGGCTGTTCTCATGGCTCTCAAATTCACTCCACACTTGTTTTTATAAGCGGTTCTTGCTGCTTAAGTCTTAGAATGCTCTATCCCCCTTGGTTGCTATGCATCTATAGCAGCCCGCAGGGCGATTTGCATTTTAGAGTGAAAGTTCCGGCAGAAATGACTTATAATAAGTTACTAAATACAGATCAAGGAATAGGGGCGGCGGAGATGAGACTGATTGAACAAAGAGAGCATAGACAATATCCCGAAATCACGAAGCTGGAGACCTCCAGAGCCGCATATGAACGCGACTATTCGCGTCTGATCCATTCGCCGACCTTCCGGCGGCTGCAGGGCAAATCGCAGGTGTTCGGGGCCGGAACCGGGGATTACTACCGGACGCGCCTGACCCACTCGCTGGAGGTGGCGCAGATTGCCCGTGAAGCGGCCAAGAGTCTGCTGCGTTCTTACCCGGAAGTAGAGACAGGAGCGGCGGAGAATCCGGGCCTGGTCATTGATCCCGAGGTAGTGGAATGTGCGGCAATCGCCCATGACTTCGGACATCCCCCATTTGGACATAAGGGAGAAGAGGTGCTGGACAGCCTGCTGGAGAAGCTGGTTACCCGCAAGACGGTGGAGGCAGTGGCCAAGTCAGGCGCAGGTCCGGTTCAGCAGCAGACGATTCATGAGAGCATGAAGCGCAAATATGAGCATTTTGAAGGGAACGCCCATAACTTCCGCCTGATTATGTTCCTGGAGAAGCGCGAGAATATCGACGGTCTGAACCTATCGGACGCGGTGCTGCTGGGCATTAACAAATATCCTTTTCCCGGGACGGTGCTGAAGAAGGGGATGTATCTGCATGAATGGGAGTATATCCATGAGATCCGCACCCAGTGGGGAATTCCGGCAGGCAAAAAGACGCTGGAAGCGCAGCTGATGGACCTGTGTGACGATATTGCTTATTCGGCGCATGATCTGGAGGACGGCATCAAGGCCGGTAAGATTGAGGTACATGAGCATTTCCTGCATGACGACTATATCCAGCGGCTGATTGTGGAGAAGATCACTACGCTTGAGGATGCCTTCTGGTCCGGCTGGAACAAGTCGGCGATCCGCTTCAAGGTGGAGGAGGTGCTGAGTTCATTCCTTCGGGTCTGGAAGGAGAAGATGCCTACCTGTGAGAATGACTATTCCCGCACCCGCCGTGAAGTCAAGGCCTATTGGGTCAGCACCTTTGTCGCCAGCCTTGGCGTAATCGGGGACGGGGACTGGAAGAAGGTTACCTTCATTAAGGAAGGCAAGGAGGATGAGGATATGCTGCGGACCGTCAGTGTGCTCAAAAGCTTCGCCTGGGTAACGATGATCCGCGATTTGCGCGTGCAGCGTCTGCAGAAACGGAGCGAGTGGATACTGCGGCGGCTGTGGGAGGCATTCCTTGATCCCGAGACCTCCCGGAGCATTATCCCTTCGGACTGGCTGCAGCGGTTCGAGAAGGATCAGAAGTCGGCCAAGCCGATCTGGACCTGGGAGCATATGGTGACCGATTATATCGCCGGAATGACCGATGCCTTTGCCGAGAAAATCTACAATGAGCTGTACGGGCTGAAGGTCGGTTCGATATACGATCTGGATTAGACCTATACTGGATTAGACCTATATATGTGGAGCCTTTACCTGTCCGCCGTTTGGGCTGGCAGGTAAAACCTTACATCGAGAGAAACATGTAAATTTTTAACCGACTGTTGCCGACATAGTAAATGTAACCTATTTTTTTTTGCTTTTTTTATGAAAATAAATGAAATCAGATGGAAAATGGTGTAAACATCCAGATATTATCAAGGGGGCACACAGGTGTGGGTATAGGTCAGCGACTGAAGGATCTGTTAGGAAAAGGGAGGAAGGGAGCAGACAAGGAGCAGCAGGCAAGTCTGTTCCGGGGCAGAAAAAGCATCGGCTCCAAGATAGCCTACGGTTATGCGGCTCTGGCTGTATTCGTTATGATTAGCGGCGGGGTTTCGCTCTATCAAATGAACAATATGCAGAAGAACACCGGGAACATTATTAAAAATATCATTCCCGAGCTGAACAAAATACACAATGTCAATTACCTTACAGAGCATGTTATGGCCCTTAGCCTGCAGCATATCCTGAGCACTGATAACGCGGACAAAAACGCGCTTGCGGAAGAACGGTCCAAATTCATCGGCAAAGTAGCGGATACTTTTAAGGAATATAAAGCCAATCTGAAAGGAGAGCAGGAGCTGAAGCAATTACAGTCGCTTGTCGGGAAATGGGGCGAGTTCTTGACTGTCAACAATCAGGCGATCCTGCTCAGCAGCTCGAATGACGAGAAATTAGCCCTGGAGGTATCGCGGAAAGGGATTGACGCTTTTAATTCCATGCAGGTAGATCTGGATGCGCTGGTGGCGCACAGCCAGAAGGATGCTGAGGACGAGGGCAAAACTTCTGCGAGTATTTTCAATACCGCCGGGAGAATGAATATTGCAACTGTGCTGATTGTCCTTATCGTTATCGGTCTGGTGAACATGTTCGTCCGCAGAACGATCATCAATCCGCTGAAGAAAGTAACGGCGCAGCTGCAGCAGATCTCGAGCGGGGATCTGACGGCGGAAGAGACGCTGATCCGCAACAAGGACGAGATTGGCCTGCTGGCCAAGACCGTGAATGAAACGAACCGCACGCTGCTGGAAATGGTCAGCCGGATCAGAAATGTATCCAGGGTCATTACGGAGCAGGGCGATGTGCTGATGCATACAATTGCTGAAACCAAGGAAGGCAGCAGCCAGATTGCGCTGACGATGGAAGAGCTGGCCACAGCCTCCGGAAGCCAGGCCGAAGCAGCGGTGGATGCCTCCAAGGCGGTGGAGGAGCTGAATACGTTAATTGAGAATTTTGCCGGCAGAGGTACGGATCTCTCCAATCATTCAGAGCAGGTACGTCAAAAGGGTGAAAAGGGCCGGGCGCTCATGGAAAGCTCCGTGGCGCAGATGAACGAGATTGCCGATGCGGTCTCGCAGTCTATGGACACCGTAGAAGAGCTGAACCGCAAGAATGAAGGTATCTTCCATCTGGTGGGGGCCATACGAAGCATCTCGGAGCAGACCCATCTGCTGGCGATCAATGCCGCTATTGAAGCAGCAAGGGCCGGTGACAGCGGACGCGGCTTCGCCGTTGTCGCACAGGAGGTGCGGAAGCTGTCAGAGGATGTGCAACAGACGGTCTCGGAGATCACAGAGATTACGCAGGGCATCCAGCTCGACTCCAGAACCATGGTAGAGCAGCTGCGCGGCGGGGTAGCCAAGACGGAGCAAGGCAGCCGGCAGATTGTCGAGACCGGTGATGCGCTGGCTGAGATCAACGGCTCGGTCCGCATGATGGCGGTGACTATCGACGAGATGAGCCAGGATCTGCAGCAAATGACCGGTGCCAGCGAGACCATGAACGAGTTCAGCCAGCATATCTCGGCACTCTCCCAGCAATCGGCGGCAGGTGTCGAAGAGACCTCGGCTTCAGCGCATGAGCAGCTCAGCTCGACCACCGCTGTGGCTAACGGCATCTCGGAGCTGAAGCTGCTGCTTGCGGAGCTCCGGGAGTCGGTGACTCGCTTTAAGGTGTGAGGGGGATAGATTGAAGCAGCGAAATTTCGGAGATTAGGGATACGCCGTGACTGCAGAGAATGTTTGGACTTCCGGCCGCTGTTAGATTTGTATTTCCTCATTTAAGCTGCTGTAAGCAGTAGAAATACAAATCTAAAGGCGGACGCTAACGCTCCTACAGTTCCAAACTTCTCTTCCGCCACTGCTCCCTAATGGGTGAATTTCAAGTTCAATCTATTTAGGGATGGAAGTAAATAAAGAGCCTCTGCTTAGTTTAGCAGAGGCTCTTTATTATGTGTGAATTCGTGAATCACTGAATGAACTGAATTGCTGAAATTAGTTAAAAGAGTTGAATGAGCTGGGCATGTATGCGACACAGCGCACCAGTCTCCCCGGCCGCCCAAGCCCCCTAATACTGGCGGCTATAATCCACCAGATTGCGCGAAGGCTTGCCGGATTCCAGGTAGGCCTTCATGTTCTCCACGAAGATGTCGACCACCCGGTCGGCATAGCGGTCGGTTACCCCGGCACAGTGAGGGGTGATGATGACCTGCTCCATGCCCCAGAGCGGGTGGTCCTCCGGCAGCGGCTCGGTCTCGAAGACATCGAGGCCCGCACCGGCCAGCTGGCCGCTGTTCAGGGCAGCGATCAGATCGTCCGTATGCGTGGTGACGCCGCGGCCAATATTAATATAGTAGGCCCCCTGCTTGCAGGCGGAGAAGACCTCAGCATCGAACAGCCCGCGCGTTTCGTCGGTGAGCGGCAGCGTGTTGACTACGAAGTCTGCTTCGCGAACGGAGTCCTTCAGCTCCCTGGTGGTGAAGATCTGGTCGAAGCCGTCCACCGGTCGCCCGGAGCGGCTGACACCGACCGTCTTCATCCGGAAGGCTTGGGCGATTCTGGCGGTCTCGCTGCCGATCGCGCCGGTTCCGGCGATGACGATTGTCTTGCCGGTCAGCTCGCTCTCCTGTCCGTCCGAGTGCCAGCGGCGGTTCTGCTGGTTACGGATGGCTGTGTGCATATTCCGCGTGAACATTAGCATGAAGCTGAGGATGACAGCAGTAATCGGTTCCGCATGCACGCCGCTGGCGTTCGTCAGCTGAATTTCGCGTTCCTTCAGGGCATCCAGCGGAAGCTTCTCTACTCCGGCGGACCAGGCTTGTACCCAGCGGAGCGGTGAGCCCTGGCGCAGCACAGTGTCCCGGATGCCTTTGCCCCAGCCGATAATAATCTCTGCGCCGGAGAGCAGCTCCAGATCAGGGTTCCTGGAATCTCCAAGGGTAAGGGTGTACTCTGGTGCAGCGGCGCGGATCAGTTCCTGTTGAGCAGAGGACAGCTGCTGCATACAAACGATGGATTTAGTCATGATGGTTCCCTCCTGTTCTACATTTCAGTAGAGAAATAGACGATAAGTATAGATAAGCATAACAAATCTGTCTGGAAAGGTGAAATTCGCATGAGCCATTTGGACCCGGAGCAAGAAGTTGAGCGTCTGTTCGTTGCGGTGCCGTTGCCTGATACGCTGCTTGAATATCTGAAGAATGAGTCTGCCCGTGTGTCGTCCGGACTTAAATTTGCCAGATGGACACATTTCAAAGATTTCCATATTACGCTTCAATTTCTTGGAGATACCCCCAGGGAAAATATTCCATCTCTCTATGAGGCACTCCGGAAGGTTGCGCGTTCAAGTAAAGGCTTTCAGCTGAAGCTCGGCGAATGGGGCACCTTCGGTCTTCCAGACTCGCCAAGAGTGCTCTGGGCCGGGATTTCCGGCGAATTGGAGCCGCTGAAGGAGCTGCAGCAAAAGGTAGTTTCAGCGACCCTTCCCCTAGGCTATACCCCAGAGATGCGAACGTACAATCCCCATTTGACAGTAGCCCGCAAATACCGAGGAGAAGATCCGTTTACGCTGGAGCAGCTGGAAAATTTACGGATAAAGAATCAGCCCCCGGGCGAATTACTTCCAGACATAGGCTGGACGGTAGAGGGTTTTGTGGTGTATGCTACCAGGATGCATGCCATTCCTATGTATGAAATGACTGAAAAATTTACATTTTTCTGAATATAAAATCGACAAGAAAGTTTTCAAAGCTTCCATTTTCGGTTACATACAATAGGAATGTGCCGTAAAATAGGAGGTAAAACATGTTGATTTTCAAACAGAGCCGCTATATTGCGCTGCTGGTTGGTGTAATCCTAGTGTCTTTCTCAGCGATAAGTTTGATGAACCCCGAAGGAACTGCTGCTACCGGGGAGAATGTAATAGAAATGGGTAAGCTGAAGTCTGCAAGCCATCAATCGGTAGAGCAGCTTATTCCGCAAGCCGCATCGGTCCTGCACAGGACAAGCCATTCAGCCGGAATCATTACACCCATGCTCTACACCACAGCTGCCAAACCGGTTCATACCTGGACCCGCACGGTGAGTGCAGGATGGTTAAGTCCCGAGAAGCTGCAGCGCAAGGACGCTGTCAAGCCGGCTTCCATTGTGACTAAGCCTAAGGTAACTGTGGTGAAAGCATCGCCGCCAGTGGCGCAAGCGCCCAAGATCGCGGCAACGGGGACGAAGAGTGTGAAATCAAGCAAGGCTGTAACTCAGCAACATCCCCCCGCAACATTGTTCTTCTCCCGGACCAAGCTACTACCCAAGGAGCAGCAAGCTGAAGCTACCTGGAGCTACGCCGTATCCGGAGAAGACCTGCATCTGCTGCAAAAAATCGTCATGGCAGAGGCAGAAGGCGAACCGTACAAGGGCAAGGTGGCAGTTGCCAACGTTGTTCTAAACCGGCTGCGGTCAGCCAATTATCCCGACACTATTAGAGAAGTCATTTATCAGAAAAGGCAGTTCAGTCCTGTGGCCAACGGGCGTCTTAAACGCGTGAAGCCAAATGCGGATAGTATTAAGGCTGTGAATGCAGCGCTTATGGGGGTCAAAGAGGTTACGGATGATACCTATTTCTTCCTGTCGCTGACGCTGGCACAGGATTTGACCGTGCATCATTCACGGACATTCGCCAAGACCATCGGCAATCATACCTTTTATAAATAAAAAAGCCCGCTGCACATCAGACGCTATACGTCTATTCTGTTACGGCCTTATGTAATGCAAAAACCTCCAGCCCGCAGGATCTATGGGCTGGAGGTTCTTTGTGTTAGGGAATCAGGATAAGGGCTTAAGGTGTGACATAGACGGCTTCTTCGCTCCGTACTTTGGGCGGAGGGGCGCTCCACGCCTCGGAGAAGACCGCTTCCGCAGCTGGCTTCCCAAGCATCTTAAGAATGGTGGCGGCGCAGTGCTGCGGCTGCTGGAGGTCCGGAGAGGCCTTGCGCTTCTGCGGTCCCCCGAATCCGGCATATTCGCTTAGCAGCATGGAGAACCATTTGTCCACGACGCCCGGATTCAGCATCTCGGCCAGTCCCAGCTCGACGAAATACTGGCTGTTCTTCTCTTCCTGGCCGGGGATGGCGTTATAGAACAGCATCGGAATGCCTTTGGCCTGACCTTCAGTGCAGGTCATTCCGCCAGGCTTCGTGATCAGCAGATCTGAGGCATCCATCAGCTTGTTGATCTCACTGCTGTAACCGAGAATCCTTACATTGGGATGGTTCAACAGGGGGTTGGCCTGCATTTTGGCTATAGCCTTGTCGTTGCTGCCCATACAGAAGATAAGCTGGATCTCATTGATCCGGGCGGTGAGCGAGTTCATAATATCCTTGCCGAACATCAGGCCCCAGCCGCCGCCCATAATAAGCGCAGTCGGGATGTCGGCAAGCCCCAGCTCTTTGCGCAGCTTAGTCTTGCCCTGGGACTCCCAGAATTTCGGATGCACGGGAATCCCGGTCACTGTCACCAGCTCGGAGGGGACGCCGCGCCCCGTAAGAATGGACTTGACCCTTGAGGTCGATACCAGATATCGGTTGGCTTCCGCATTCACCCAGCTGCCGTGGGCATCATAATCTGTAATCAGCGTATAGAACGGTACATCAAGCCCCTGGTGCTTCAGCCTGGAGATGACCGCAGCGGGAATCGGATGCGTGCAGATAATCAGATCCGGCCGCAGCTGTTCAATGACCTGAGAGGCATGGGTATAAAAAATCCGGTGAAGGGCCAGCTTGGTCAACCGGTTCAGTGATTTATGATATTGGGTCTTATACATCATGCCGACCAGCTTCGGCTGGCTGCTGACAGTTTTGCGGTAAGCGGAAAGAATCCAAGGAGCGACCGTAGGATTCAGGAATTTTCCGAGCTCGAAGACCCGGCACTGAACATCGGGATTCAGCAGTCGTATTCCTTCAGCCAGAGCATAGGCTGCCCCTGTATGGCCCGTGCCGAAGCCTTCCGAAAACAGCAGTACTCTTTTCTTTCGCATAAGTTCACCTGCAACTTTCCATTATAGATAGGTTTGTTAGATAGCTTCATTAGTAGTCCGTCTGCGGTTACCGCGTACATGCTTCTCCTAATATTATACTAGGGATTTTGCTTCTTTTCTCACATTATACAAATAAGACGTAAATAGAAAGTTAAAACACTGCAATAAAATAAAAAAATTTAGCAAAAGTATTGCAAAGGTATAGGCAAAGTGGTAAAGTTGGTCTTGACCGAGTGACCGGATTAGTAAAATGGTCAAAACGGAAGTGGCAGACGATCCTTCAGGAAAGGGAGTGTATGAATGGCTGTGGTAGATCGAAGGCAGCAGGTGCTGCAGGCGGCGACGAAGTCTTTTTCATTATTCGGATATAAGGCAACAACGATGGACCAGGTCGCCAAGATTGCCAATGTCGGCAAAGGGACGATTTACACCTTTTTTACGAACAAGGAACAGTTATTTGATGAAATCCTGCGCGATGTTATCCTCGAGATGAAAATGATCGCCGAGCGGGAGATTAGGCGCGATAAGCCGTTTTTTGATAATCTGCACCGTGTGCTGGATGCCCTGCTGGAATTTCGGAGCGAACACGAGCTATTCATCAAGCTCTCCCAGGAGAGTCTGGACTTCGGAACGCCGCAGGCTGGTGAAGGACTCGACAAGATCGAGAGTGTGGTGCTTGAATATCTGGAACGGGAGGTGGAGCAGGCCATTCGTCAAGGGGAAATCAAACCCTGCGATCCCCAGATTGTGTCGGTGGTAATGTTCAGGTTATATATCGCGCTTACTGCTGAGCTGAGCAAGGTACATGTGCCGTTGACCAAAGAACAGATCAAGTATTACTTTCATCTGTTTTTGGCAGAGGGGCTGTCACAGTAGAAGTTAAGTCCGGTATAGGGATGGCGTTTCGTACAGCTGCGCTTTCCCTGATAGGAATTGACGGGCTGAGGCGGATGGTGCTGAGTTGGATCGTACTGAACAGGATAGACCCATTTTTTTTGCCTTTGAATGACCGAATGGGGAAAACAGTCATCCAGTGTTACTGTAATATTCACGAAACTATCATTTCACAGCAAGACATCGTATTTTCAAGAGAGAGCATATGATCATAAGGAGAGAACCAGAATGAAATCTTTATCCGTGTTTATGAAGGATCTTGGCGCGGTATTCAAGAATCCCAAGATGCGTATTTCCATGTTCGCCATTCTATTTATTCCTGTTCTGTACAGCGGATTGTTCCTGAAAGCATTCTGGGACCCTTACGGTAAAATGAACGAGCTTCCGGTAGCGGTTGTCAATCAGGATAAGGGTGCTGATTATGAAGGCACCAAGCTGACCGCCGGAGAAGATCTGGTCACGGAGCTGAAGAAGACGGACGGGTTCAAGTGGAATTTCGTCAGCCGGGAGCAGGCGGAAGCCGGGCTTGCGGACAATACCTATTATATGGCGATTGTGGTTCCGGAAGACTTCTCGGCCAAGGCAACTACACTGCTGGATGCAGATCCGCAGCCGGCCAAGATCATCTACGAGCCGAATGAAGGCTACAACTTCCTGGCAGGCCAGATTGGCGGCACGGCAGTGAAGGATATCAAGAGCAAGGTATCTGCCAAGATTACAGAAGCTTATACCAGTTCTGTGTTTGATAAAATCACCAAAATCGCAGACGGTCTGGGCGAAGCCGGAGACGGTGCGACCAAGATCGCAGACGGCGCCACTAAGCTGGATGACGGCGCGCTGAAGCTGAAGGACAATCTGGTAGTCCTCACCGAAGGCACCGGCAAGCTGCTGGATGGTGTAGCGCCGCTTACACAGGGCGTGAGTGATCTGAATAACGGTGCAGCCGCACTCAAAACCGGCAGCAGCACGCTGGCCGGAGGACTGCAGCAGTTATCCGCAGCGCATAAGCAGCTGCAGGATGGGGTGACGCAGTCGGCAGCGGGCAGCAAGCAGCTGAATGCCGGGCTGCAGAAGACGGCAGCCGGAACAGCTTCGCTACAGGCTGGAACAAAGTCGGCTGTCGTCGGCACCGAGAAGCTGCAGACAGGTACGAAGGCAGTTGTGGATGGCAGCGCGAAGCTAGCCGCCGGATTATCATCCTCCGCCGAGGGCAGTGCGAAGCTTGAAGCCGGACTTACGGCTTCGAAGGACGGAAGTGCCAAGACAGCAGCCGGAGCTAAGGCGGTGTCTGACGGTCTGCAGGCGCTGGCGAAGTCGAATCCTCAGCTGGCAGCAAGCCCTGAGGTGCAGAAGCTGGTGGCAGCAAGCGCAGCAGTAGCTGCAGGCGCGGCGCAGCTGGACCAGGGCCAGCAGCAGCTCCTTGACGGAGCTGCGGCCCTGAACAGCGGCCAGGAGCAGCTGCTGCAGGGAGCGAATCAGCTGCACAGCGGTTCACAGCAGCTGGATGCAGGTGTGGGTCAGCTGCATGAGGGAGCGCAGAAGCTCTACGCAGGCAGCACACAGCTGCTGGATGGCCAGAATCAGCTGGCCGCCGGAGCAGGCGCACTGGAGAACGGCGGCGTGAAGCTGGCCGCAGGCATGAAACAGTTCGGCGCGAAGCTGGACATCGCAGCAGCGGGCGGCGTGAAGCTGGCAGACGGCGGCAAGGCGCTGGAAGCCGGCACCACGAAGCTGCTGGCTGGCGCAGGCAAGCTGGGCAGCGGCCTTAGCTCGGTAGCCGATGGCTCGAAGAAGCTAAGTGACGGAGCGGGGCAGCTGAAGGATGGCCTGGATGAGCTGAAGACCGGCTCCGGTGAGCTGGCAAGCAAGCTGGGCGATGCGGCTTCACAGACCAAATCGGTGAACAAGACCGATGGACTGGTATCGATGTTCGCCCAGCCGGTACAGATCGAAGAAGTGAAGGTTAACAAGGTGCCTAACTACGGCACAGGATTCGCTCCTTACTTCCTGTCCCTCGGATTGTTCGTAGGTGCTCTGATCTGTACGATTGTTATCCCTATGCGTGATTCCGAAGTCATTGGCGCCAGCCGGTTCAACCGGTTCATGAGCCGTACACTTACATTCTCCATGATGAGTGTGCTTCAGGCTCTGCTGGCTGTCCTGATTGTCTTGTATGGTCTGGGACTTGAAGTACAGAATGTACCCTTGTTCTACGCCTTCTCGTTCATTACCAGCCTGGCCTTCATGTGGATGATTCAAGCGATTGTTACTTGGTTGGATCAGCCTGGCCGCTTCGTAGTCATTCTGATTCTGATCTTCCAGTTGACTACAAGCGCAGGAACCTTCCCGCTGGAGCTGATTCCTAACTGGATGAAGATCTTCAATCCGCTGCTGCCGATGACTTACAGTGTCAAAGGCTTCAAGGCAGTAATCTCTACGGGAGACTTCGGCTCCATGTGGGCCGATGCAGGAACGCTTGGCGCTTATGGGGTAATCTTCCTGGCTCTTACCTTTACCTACTTCATGACCCGCGACCGCGGCAATGAAGCGGTACTGAAAAGTGAACAAGTTTTGACTGTATAAATCAACAACATTCTTTGTAAAACATACGAACCAAAAGCGCCCCTTTACGGGGCGCTTTTGGTTTATTCATAAATATAAATAGCTAAAGGAAGTGCTGTTTTCAGGCCGGGAAAATGATTGAAACGCTTTCAGTGCATAAGCGCTTATTCGTCATTTATGCATAATTATACATTCGACAGTTTTTTTACGCTTTTATTCGCTAAAGCTGCAATGCAAAAGCAAATGTTAATCAAGCTCATAAAAAAGTTTAAATTGCGCTCATGTCAGCTCGATGATAAAATAATAACACCAATTCTGCCTGAATAATTATTAAGATTTTCCGCTGAAAAATTTTCCTGGAATTCCGTCTACTTTATAATAGAGAGGTTGCATGTGATGAGACACACTGAACTGCCCGGCAAACAGGGCCTTTATGATCCCCAGTTCGAAAAAGACGCTTGCGGCATGGGATTTGTCGCGCATATAAAAGGCAAGCCGTCCCATGATATTGTCAGTAATGCACTGACTATGCTCTTCAATATGGAGCATCGGGGAGGCCAGGGAAGCGAGCCGAACTCTGGAGACGGAGCCGGCATTATGCTGCAGATTCCCCACCGTTTCTTTGCCGGCGAAGCTGCGAAGCTGGGCTTTGAGCTTCCGGAGCCGGGCCATTATGGCGTGGGCATGATCTTTCTGTCTCATAACGAGGAGATCCGCGCCCGCCACGAGGCGCTCCTGAGCGAGATTATCGCGGAAGAGGGGCAGCAGGTACTCGGTTACCGCGATGTCCCGACCTTTGACGAAATGCTCGGCAAGACAGCCAAGGCTGCTAAGCCTTACGTACGCCAGGTATTTATCGGCCGCTCGGAGGGAATCAAGGATGATCTGTCCTTCGAACGCAAGCTGTATGTGATCCGCAAACGGGCAGAGCTGGCAATCCGCTACGGCGGGGCAGAAGAGGGCGAATCCTTCTATGTGCCGAGTCTTTCCTGCAAGAAGATCGTATACAAAGGCATGCTCACTACCGTACAGGTAGGACAATTCTATCTGGACCTCCAGGAAGAGACGCTGGAATCAGCGATTGCGCTGGTCCACTCCCGCTTCAGTACCAACACCTTCCCAAGCTGGGAACGTGCCCACCCTTACCGCTTCATGATTCACAACGGTGAAATTAACACCCTTCGCGGCAATGTGAACTGGATGCATGCCCGCCAGTCGCTGTTCAAGAGCGAGAAGTTCGGAGAAGACATCAGCAAAGTTAAGCCGGTGGTGAACCCGGACGGCTCCGATACGGCCATGTTCGATAATACCTTTGAATTCCTCTACCTGAGCGGACGCTCCCTGCCCCATGTGGCGATGATGATGGTTCCTGAGCCTTGGAGCAATCATGACAGCATGGACGAGAAGAAGAAAGCCTTCTATGAATACCACAGCACCCTGATGGAACCGTGGGACGGACCTGCCGCAATGGGCTTTACCGACGGTGTACAGATCGGGGCCATCCTGGACCGTAACGGCCTGCGTCCTGCACGTTACTATGTCACCAAAGATGATCTGATTATTCTTTCCTCTGAAGCGGGTGTCCTCGATATTCCGGCAGAAGATGTTCTATACAAAGACCGGCTGAGACCGGGCCGCATGCTGCTCGTGGATACGAAGCAGGGCCGGATTATCTCGGACGAAGAGGTCAAAGCCGAGATCGCCTCCGAGCAGCCTTATCAAGAGTGGCTGGATGAGCATCTGATCGGTCTCGATCAGCTCCCGGATGCACCGGAGCTGCCGAATCCGAAGCATGATAATGTGCAGCAGCTGCAGCAGTCCTTCGGATATACCTTCGAGGATCTGCGCAAGGTGCTGGAGCCTATGGCCTCCACAGGCGCCGAAGCTGTCGGCTCCATGGGTTACGATTCGCCGCTGGCCGTACTGTCTGACCGTCCGCAGCGCCTGTACAATTACTTTAAGCAAATGTTCGCCCAGGTCACCAACCCGCCGATTGACGCCATCCGTGAAGAACTGGTAACGTCCACAGCGACTACGATCGGACCTGAACGCAACCTGCTGAAGGCAGAACCGGAGAGCTGCCGGCAGATCTCGCTGGATTCTCCAATTCTCTCGAACGAGGATTTCGCCAAAATCCGTCATGTCCGCCGTGCGGGCTTCAAGTCGATGTCCATTCCGATTCTCTTCCCGGCCGAGTTGGGGGCAGAGGGTCTCAGAATTGCGCTTGACCGGATGAATGAGGCGGCAGACCGCGTCATGGGCAAGGGACATAATATCCTTATTCTGTCCGACCGGGGTGTAGACCGCGAGAATGCGGCAATTCCGGCGCTCCTGGCAGTCTCCAGCCTGCATCACCATCTGATCCGCTCGGGAACCCGTACCAAGGTCAGCATCCTGCTGGAATCCGGCGAACCGCGTGAAGTTCATCATTATGCGCTTCTGCTGGGTTATGGTGTAAGTGCGGTCAATCCTTACCTGGCCTTCGAGAGTCTGGATGACATGATCAGCCAAGGCCTGCTCCGCGGAATCTCGCATGAGAAGGCTGTGAAGAACTATATCAAGGCAGCTACGAAGAGCGTGGTCAAAATTCTGTCCAAAATGGGAATCTCCACGATTCAGTCCTATCGCGGGGCACAGATCTTTGAAGCGGTCGGTCTGAATTCCGAGTTCGTAGACCGTTACTTCACTTGGACACCTTCGCGTATCGGCGGAATTGGCCTTGCGGAAGTGGCGCAAGAAGCACTTGCCAGCCATAACCGCGCCTTCACCGACAAAGACGGCAACGATATGGTGCTGGATTCCGGCGGTGAATACCAGTGGCGCAGTGACGGGGAAGAGCATCTGTTCAACCCGCAGACCATTCATCTGCTTCAGCACTCCGTGCGCAGCGGTGATTATGAGATGTATAAGAAGTATGCAGCGCTCGTTCAGGGCGAAAGCGAGAAGCACCAGACGCTGCGCTCGATGCTGCAGTTCAAGAGCGTAGGTGCTCCGGTATCGCTGGATGAGGTAGAATCGGCTGAATCGATCATGAAACGCTTCAAGACCGGTGCCATGTCCTTCGGCTCGATTAGCAAGGAAGCACATGAGACGCTGGCTATTGCCATGAACCGTATCGGCGGCAAGAGCAACACCGGGGAAGGCGGAGAAGATCCGGCGCGCTTCCTTACGGACGCTAACGGCGATTCCCGCCGCAGTGCGATCAAGCAGGTCGCTTCGGGACGGTTCGGCGTTACCTCCAACTATCTGGTGAACGCCGACGAGATTCAGATCAAGATGGCGCAGGGCGCCAAGCCGGGTGAAGGCGGACAGCTGCCGGGCCGCAAGGTATACCCTTGGGTGGCAGAGGTCCGCGGTTCAACGGCAGGCGTGGGACTGATCTCGCCGCCGCCGCATCACGATATCTATTCGATTGAGGATCTGGCAGAGTTGATCTATGATCTCAAGAATGCCAATCCGCGCGCTGCCATCAACGTGAAGCTCGTCTCTGAAGTCGGCGTCGGCACCATTGCCGCAGGTGTGGCGAAGGGCCGCGCTGATATTATCCTGATCAGCGGTTATGATGGGGGGACCGGCGCTTCGCCGATGAACTCCATCCGTCATGCCGGACTCCCTTGGGAGCTGGGCCTGGCGGAGACCCACCAGACGCTGATGCTGAACAATCTGCGCGACCGTGTCGTGCTGGAGACTGACGGCAAGATGCTCAGCGGGCGCGACCTCGCGGTAGCCGTTCTGCTGGGTGCTGAAGAATACGGCTTCGCTACTGCACCTCTGGTAGCCGTAGGCTGTATCATGATGCGTGTATGCCAGATGGACACTTGTCCGGTGGGCGTAGCTACCCAGAACCCTGAGCTTCGCAAGAACTTCATGGGTGATCCGCAGCATGTGGTGAACTTCATGACCTTCGTGGCACAGGATCTGCGCGAGATTATGGCAGAGCTGGGCTTCCGGACGATTGAAGAGATGGTCGGCCGTACCGATTGTCTGGATGCGGTTAAGGCATCCACGCACTGGAAGAAGAAGGGTGTCGATCTGAGCAGCCTGCTGCACATTCCGGCTATGCCGGAAGGAAGCACACGCTTCCGCAGCAAGTTCCAGAACCACGGTCTGGAAGAGACTCTGGATATGACGCATCTGCTCGATATTGCTGCACCTGCGCTGGAATCCGGCACGGCAGTGGAAGCTTCCCTGCCGATCACGAACGTGAACCGTGCCGTGGGTACGATTCTCGGCAGTGAGCTGACGCGCAAATACGGCGCAGCCGGATTGCCGGACGATACGATCCGCCTGCACTTTACCGGATCTGCGGGACAGAGTCTGGGGGCATTCGTGCCGAAGGGCGTCACCATTACCGTTGAAGGCGACTCGAATGACTATGTCGGCAAAGGGCTGTCCGGAGGCAAGCTGATTATCCGGCCTTCGCGCAAGGCTACCTTCGCGGCAGAAGAGAATATCATCATCGGAAATACGGCGCTGTACGGAGCAACCGGCGGCGAAGCTTATGTGAGCGGTATTGCCGGTGAACGGTTCGCCGTCCGCAACTCCGGGGCGAATGTAGTCGTTGAAGGCGTAGGCGACCACGGCTGCGAATACATGACCGGCGGCCGTGTGGTTGTACTGGGTGCAACAGGCCGTAACTTTGCAGCAGGGATGTCGGGCGGTATCGCTTATGTATACGATCCGGATAATACCTTCATCAAACGCTGTAACCTGGAGATGGTGCTGCTGGAGCGTGTAGAGGAAGCGGACGAAATTGCTGAACTGCATGCTATGATCAGCCGCCATACCCAGCATACAGACAGTAATGCGGGCCGGGCAATTCTGGATTCATGGGATGAGGCCCTGCCGAGATTTGCCCGTGTCATTCCGAAGGATTACAAACGAATGTTGGAGCAGATCCGCAAGGTGGAGAGCAGCGGTTTGACCGGTGAAGCTGCACTGATGGCTGCTTTTGAAGCGAATATGCGTGAGCTTGCGCGTGTTGGCGGTTAAGATTTTACACTTCATAAGTGATGTGCTTCAGCATTGACGGAGCGCATTGTCAATTCAAGAGGCTACCTCTTTCCCATATGGAAGAGGTAGCCTCTTATGTTTTTCTTACAGGAAATTAGGGTCTCGTCTGATGGTGATAAAGTATGTGTAGAATTGTGGAGGAGAAATGCTCCTTCATTTATCCACAAGATGCTGGCGCGAGGGTGGGCGGGCCAAGTGTATGTGAAAAACAGCATACATTGTGCTGGCGTGCAGGGTATCCCATTCATCCGGCAGATTGATTTTGTTTCCTTTCTATACTTTCCCTGCATTTCTTCCCTAATTTCAGGGAAAAGGAAAGGTGTGGTAAAATATATAAATGGTTGAAACGGGTTTTGGATATAACAATAAAGTGTAAGTAACGGAGGGGAAGTCCAAACCTTTCCCGCAGTTGCGATGGACACTTTAAGTTTATCTGTACCCGTTTCACACCAAACCGACGAAAGGAAGTGAAGTTATGCCGAATACGGCAGAAGTGGTGAAGCCTGTAGCCAGCCTGATGGGGGTTACCAAAAGAATAGGCTCCAAAACGCTGATCAGCGACTTGACACTCGACATTCCACCAGGGCAAATCTTCGGATTCCTCGGGCCGAACGGAGCCGGTAAAACCACTACCATCCGTATGATGGTAGGACTGATCTCCATTAGCCGCGGGGATATCCTGATCTGCGGACGAAGCATCAAAGACCATTTTGAAGAGGCCATAGCTAATGTGGGGGCCATCGTAGAGAATCCTGAAATGTACAAGTTCCTAACCGGATACCAGAATCTTCGCCAGTATGCCCGCATGGTGCCAGGCGTGACCAAAGAGCGCATCAATGAAGTAGTTGAGCTGGTCGGCCTCAGTCAGCGGATCAATGACCGGGTCAAGACCTATTCCTTAGGGATGCGCCAGCGGCTGGGGGTAGCCCAGGCTCTGCTGCACCGGCCGAAGCTGCTGATTCTGGATGAGCCGACCAACGGACTGGACCCGCAGGGTATCCGCGAGCTGCGTGATTATCTGCGCAAGCTGTGTCAGACTGAGGGGACAACCGTGTTTGTCTCCAGTCACCTGCTGTCGGAGATGGAGCTGATGTGCGATAGTGTGGCGATTATCCAGAACGGCCGGCTGATCGATGTGAAGCAGCTTAAGACGGTCGGGGATGCAGCGGTACCGGTAAGCCAGACGTTCTTCGAGGTAGATAACCCTGAGGCTGCACTGGCGCAGATCGGCCAAGGTGTAATCATGGAAGGCGGATTAGCAGTAGATGCGGTGCGGGAGGAGATTGCTGAGCTGAATGCCAAGCTGGTAGCTGCCGGGATTAAGGTCTACAGCATCAAGTCGTTGTCCCGTTCGCTCGAAGATCAATTCTTGGAAATTACAGGAGGTGAAGGCATTGGGTGAGTTCGCTTCTCTCATACATAATGAGAATATCAAAATATTCAGACGTCTGCGGACATGGATTATGCTGGTTCTTCTGGCACTGATGAGTGCGCTGTTTCCGGCGCTAATTCATTTCACCACGAACGGAAGTAATGTAGTCGGGCTGTGGGACAGCTTCCGGACCACCGTAACCATCGCATTTTTCCTGAATACCATCTTCACTGCCTTAGTGGCTGCCGACTCCGTAGCGGGCGAATTCACCTGGGGAACGATTAAGCTGCTGCTGATCCGCCCTTGGAGCCGCTCCAAGATTCTGCTCTCGAAGTATATTTCGCTGGTTATCTTCAGTCTTGTCAGCACGGGAGTGCTGATCCTGTTCGGCTATGGCTCCGCCTTTATTTTCTCTTCCGGGGCTGCAGGGATTACGGGGGACATGGTGATGGGCTGGGGGCAAGGGGAATATGTCTTCATGCTGATTCTGTGCAGCTACATTGAGCTGTTCCTGACAGCAGCCATTGCCTTCATGATCTCCAGCGTATTCCGTTCCAGCGGCCTGGCGATTGTGCTGTCGCTGTCGATCATGTTCACCAAGGATATCTTTATCGCCATCTTCAACCCCGACCGGTATGAGTGGGCGAACTATCTGATTTTTGCCCATATGAATCTTAGTAATTATGTGGTGTCGGATACCGGTCCCGGGGGAGCGACGCTGGGGTTCGCGATTGCCGTCCTGGCTGTGTATTATGTGGTATTCATGGCGGTATCATGGATTGTGTTCCGTAAAAGGGATGTAGCAGCGTAAGTAGCAGGATAGGGCTGGCTAGTGTAACCGTACAGGCTGAGAGCTTACGGCTCATGCGCCCTCCAGCTTACTCTGCTTGCTCTCTCTGCGCTTGCCTGCAGTCTTCTTGGTATTGACCGTTTGCAGCCCGCCCGCTGTCTCAGGGGCGGGCTGTTCGGTCATGGCCACAGCCCCGTTCAGCAGGCTGCCTTCCGTAATGCTCAGGGAACCGGCGGCAATGTTACCATGCAGCTGTCCTGTTCCGGTGAGAATGAGCTTCCGCTGGGCGGTTACGTCTCCATAGACCTTGCCGGCGATAATGATCTCCTGCGCCTCAATGCTGGAGTGGACGGTGCCTTGTTCACCAACCGTCACTGTACCCTCACACAGAATCTCCCCGCTGAAATTCCCTTCAATCCGCAGGTTCGTATCGCAATGCACTTTCCCCTCAAGCTTGCCGCCATGTCCGATCAGCGAGTCGGTTGACTTGGGTGAAGCACCCGGTTGACGTCTGTTCCACATTCCAGCATTCCTCCTTATATTCTTAATATTATGAAGGCTTAACATAGTTGAGCGGATTCACCGGCTTGTTCTGCTTCACGACCTGAAAATGCAGATGGGGGCCCGTGCTGCGCCCGGTGCTGCCCAGCATGCCGATCTGCTCCCCTTTGCCGACCCGCTCACCGGGGGTGACTATCATCTGGTTCAAATGCATGTACCAGGTCTCCAGTCCATTGTCATGCTTGATGATGATGTATTTGCCCCGGGCTCCCATTTGTTCTGCAGAGGTAACTACGCCGCCCAGTGCTGCGTATACTGCATCTCCGATATTTCCGGCAATATCAATCCCGGAATGATAAGCAGAGACGCCCTTGAAAGGATCGGAGCGGTAACCGAAGCTGGAGGTAATGACCTTCGAGCCGGTAGGCCACATCACGGCCCGTGCCAGCCGGGCTTGCTTCTCCTGGGCTTGTTTTGCCTGAAACTCCGCTCTTGTCTTGTGTGCCTTCTCGGCCTGTGTAATCGTGCTTGAGATACTGCTGATCATCTCATCCATTATGCTGTGGATCTCCTCGAAGTCGTCCTTTGTCTCCTCAACCAGCCGCTGCGGATCATTCTCGTAGACGGCGACATATTCACCGCCGACCTGCGGATTGGCAGGCAGGCTCAGTGCTGTAGCAGCAGCCCTGATCCGGAAGTTGAGGGCAGGCGATACGGCAGCAGAGAGAGCTTCCGGCTGTTCCCGGATGAACGGGCCGGCGCTTAACCGGCTGACCTTGCCATAGCTTCCGGCGGCTGCGGTTCCTGCTCTGGTATCAGGCAAATCTGCCACTACCGGCTGGCTGCCTTTGAAGGAAGCTGCTGAGGTTGACGTATCCGCGCTGTAGGTCTTGGCGCCAACATTTTCAGTGCGGATAGCCGCACTAGAACCGCTACCGGCAGCAGAAGAGGTGGTTTCTTTGTTGATCAGTGATTGCAGTTGCTCTTCCAGCTCAGTCACACTCTTCAGCTTGTCTTTAATGCTCTCCGCTTCCTCCGAGAGCTCGCTGACCTGGCCGCGCAGCTGCTGTAGCGCCTGATCCTTATCGGCAACCTTCAGCTCCATGCGGATATTGGTCAGTGATAAGGCGGCCGCTTCGGCCTCCAGCTCTGCGATGGACCGGGAGGCATGGATATGCATGGAGGTGACCAGACTGGAGAGGGACAGCGCGGCCGCGGCAGGCAGCGCCAGAGCGAAGGGCTTTGACATTTGCAGCTGCTTCACAGGCCGTCCGGCCTCACGCATAACGAGCAGCGTAATCTTTTCCTGACTTGGCTGACTCTTCATAACGTCTCCTTACTGCGGCCATGGCAGCCGCTGGGTATGAACTGACTGAAATCATCTGTCGGGGTGCAGGGGGCTTATCCGATTCGTCCTACTACTCTATGTATTCCATAACTAAGGTGAACATGACAACGGTTTACTTGAATAAAGAAGGAGAGTTAAGGCAAAACCTGTAGTAAGCGCAGGCTTCTGCCGCCGCAGATTTCTCATGAAAGTTAGCAGGCGCTGTCTATGCCCGCAGAGATAGTAATAGTTCATTCAGCTGATCAGGAGGACCGGAATGAGGATATTTGCCGTGATCTTATGTCTTTTTATTGTGCAGCTTGCCATTATTACCGCTTCCGAATTCCGCCGTCCGCAGCGGGCGCTTGCCTGGATATGTATTACCTTCTGTTGCCCGCCGCTGGGTCTGCTGTTCTACTATTTCCTGGGGCGCGATTACTGGCAGAGCCGCAAGCTCGTGAACCGGTGCGTCTCCCTGCTGCGGGAAATCCGTATTCATGTTGCCGGCAAGATTCATAAGGTCAAGCAGGCGGAGGATACCGGCAACCCCGGATTTGAACACCGCTCTGAGCTGCTGTATCTGTTCTCTGAACTGGCGGACAGTCCGGTTACAAGCCACAACCGGTGTGAAGTGCTGTCCAGCGCACAGGCAGCGTATAAGTCCATGCTGGAGATGATGGAAGGTGCGCAGGAGCATATCCACATGGAATTTTATATTTTCCGGGAGGACGGGATCGGCCGGCAGTTCCAGGAGCTGATGATCCGCAAGGTACGCCAGGGGGTGAGGGTGCGCCTGCTGTGCGATGGCCTGGGCAGCCATAAACTTAGCCGGGGCTTTGTGAATACACTGAAGAACGCGGGAGTGCAGGTTTATTTTTTTCTGCCGCCGCTGACTGCACTGCCGGACCGCCGGTTCAACTACCGCAATCACCGGAAGATCCTGGTGGTGGACGGACTGACCGGATTCACCGGAGGCATGAATATCGGCGATGATTATCTGGGCAAAAATCCGGAAATGGGGTACTGGCGGGATACACATCTGCGGCTTGAAGGGGATGCTGTCTATCATCTGCAGTATGTGTTTCTCAAGGACTGGCGGCTGGCGGCCGGTGAAGCTCTCAGCCATCCGCGCTTCTTTCCGGATCATGACTGTAGCGGAAGGGAAGCCGTCCAGATTGTCGCCAGCGGTCCCGATGCGGGCATAGATGCCACCCAGGAGATGTATTTTGCTTCCATCTGTGCCGCGAGGCAACGTATCTGGATGACCTCTCCATACTTCATCCCCGACCCCGCGATTTGCAGGGCGCTGAAGAATGCAGTCCTTAGCGGTGTGGACGTAAGGATTATTATCCCGGCGAAGCCAGATAACAAGCTGGTCTATTATGCCACGCTGGCGTATCTGGAGAATCTGCAGGACGCCGGCGTGAAATTTTACCGCTATACCAGAGGGTTCATGCATGCCAAGGTAATGATTATTGACAGCCTGCTGGCCACCGTCGGCAGTGCCAATCTGGACATGCGCAGCTTCTATTCCAACTTCGAGCTGACGGCGGTGCTGTTCCGTCCGGAGACAATTACAGAGCTGGCTGAGGACTTCAGCAGAGATCTGGAGCAGAGTGAATTCATTGATCCGAAAAAGTTCCGGGAGCGCAGCCGTAATGTCAAACGCATAGAAAGTCTGTGTCAGCTCTTATCTCCGCTATTATGACAGAAAAGATGGCCGAATCATCGATTATCGAAGGTTATATCAATTTACATGCGTTATTTGACTTTCTTTTATGATATAATGGAAATATAAGAAGAACAGGGGAGAAGGCACGACTGTACGTTCGCTTTCGTAAGCTTCTTAGATATACTATTTATAGGGGGAGTTCTATGACTGTAAGCCAACATATCTTTACGAATGAAGAACAGAAGAAGCCGGAGAAGTCTGGAGTGTTCAAGACGGCAAGACTGGCCCAGCGGATTGTGATGATTGTCATCGGAGCGGCCATGATGTCTGTTGCCCTTGAAATTTTTCTTGTTCCCAATAAGTTGATTGATGGCGGAATCACCGGTATTTCCATTATGTTGTCCCATATTTTCAATATACCGCTCGGTATTCTATTGACCCTGCTTAACCTGCCGTTCCTGGTTATCGGGTATAAGCAGATCGGTAAGACATTTGCCTTATCTACTCTATTTGCTGTAATTGTAATGTCCATCGGTACCCAGTTGCTCCATCCTGTTCATCCCATTACGGTTGAGCCGCTGCTCGCAGCAGTATTCGGAGGGGTAATTCTCGGCGTTGGGGTCGGGCTCGTTGTCCGTTACGGCGGATCGCTCGATGGTACTGAGATTGTAGCCATTCTTGTATCCAAGAGGCTTCCGTTCTCTGTAGGGGAAGTCGTTATGTTCTTCAACCTGTTCATCCTGTCCGGCGCAGGCTTTGTGTTCGGCTGGAATAATGCGATGTTCTCGCTCATTGCGTATTACATTGCTTTCAAACTGATCGATATTACACTTGAAGGTCTGGACCAGTCCAAGTCGGTATGGATTATCAGTGATAAATTCCGTGATATCGGCGAAGCTCTGACGGAGCGTCTGGGACGCGGAGTGACTTATCTTGATGGTGAGGGCGGATTCTCCGGCGATAACAAGAAAGTGATTTTTGTTGTCATTACCCGTCTGGAAGAAGCGAAGCTGAAGTCTATCGTAGAAGATTGGGATTCTGACGCGTTCATCGCGATCGGCAATATCCATGATGTTAAGGGCGGCCGCTTCAAGAAAAAAGCAATTCATTAGCATTAGCGTAACCGGTTCAGCCGGAACGCTTCGAAGGAAGGTATATTTACGAACGACAGAGTAACCCATACGGCGGTCCTGACTTGTTGCGCCGTATGCCCATATATAATAATACCTTCCGTCCTGATTCTGGACGCCAGATAAGCCCGCAGCCTGAGAAAGGCATTTGCGGGCTTATTGCTGTCCTGAGGGCAGCTTGGCAATAATCGCATCGACCGGCTGAGGAGGAACCTTGGCAATCAGATCTCCTAACCGGCTGAGACGCTCTTCTATATTCAGCAGGTTGAAATCTGTAGGCTTGACACCCCGTTCAACCTCCTCCCACAGGAGGGGAGTGGAGACAGTAGCCAGCGGCCGGGCGCGCGGGGTGTACGGGGCAGCGAGTGTTTTGCCGCCGTAATGCTGGAGATAATCGAAATATATTTTATCCCCGCGATGCTTCTTCAGACGCTCCAGGGTGAAGAGATCGGGCCGCTTCTCGGTGACATAACGGCCTACGAAATGCCCGATCCGGCGCAGTTCATCGAAGGTCACCCCCGGCTTAACCGGAACAATGATCTGCACTCCGGTGGCTCCCGAGGTTTTGGGAACGGAGTCCAGTCCGAGCGATCTCAGCACCTCCCCTACCACAGCAGCAGCTTCCATAATCCGCGGTTCGACCTCAAGCGAAGGGTCCAGATCAATCATCCATTCGCAGGGCAGTGTACTGCCGGCATAATGGAGGGAGGGATGGAATTCGAGCGCAGCCAGATTGCCCAGCCAGAGCAGCTCCGGCAGGCCCTGCAGCACAATGTAGGTGATATTGTCCTGCACCGCCGTGCGGACGAATTCCGGCAGCGGCTCCGGGGCGTTCTTCTGATAGAAGGACATTCCGGGAACGCCATGGGGATAGCGGATCACCGTGAGCAGCCGGTCCTTGCAATAGCGCAGCAGGTAGGGCGAGAGAGCCGCCAGCTTTTGCAGATAGATCTGCTTGGTGATGCCCATCTCGGGCCAGAGCGGTTTGTCGGGATTGGTGATGCTGATTTGGTGCCCGTCTACGGTAATGGTTCCTTTGGTGGCCGTTGGCATGGGACATCCCTCCTTAGGCTTGTGTATGTCTGCCTAGTATTTGCCGTGCTGCCGGTTTTCAGTCGGGGTTCCGGTCCGGGATAAGAGCAGTTCACACTTTTTTTTGCGCAAAATGTCCCTTTTGGCCCGGGCAGGTGCTTATAAGGGTGTTAGCTAGAAGAGAGGAGCGTTTTACGATTTTGGATGAAATGGAACACCTCGTTGTTAAGGTTCAAAACGGCGACGTGGAGCAGTACGGGCGGATCGTTGAAGCTGTTCAGCAGCCGATGTACCGTTATTGCAGCCGTCTGCTAGGCAGCGGGGCAGAGGCGGAGGATGCCGTGCAGGAGATTCTGGTCAAAGCCTATCAAAATATCGGCAAGTACCGTCCGCTGGTCAGCTTCTCTTCATGGCTGTATAAAATCGCTTATCATCATTGCCTGGCGGTTATCCGCCAGCGTCAGCGGCAGAGCCGGTTGATGCTGCTGCTGCGGCCGCAGAAATACGCGGAAAGCCCGGAGCAGCAGATGGACCGCTTCCTTTTCGATGAACCGCTCGCTGTAGCGCTTTCCCGGCTGAAGGTGGAGGAGCGGAACCTGCTTTTGCTGAGGATTTTTGAAGAGCAGAGCTTTGCCGAAATCGCCGTGATTCTGGGCAAGAATCAGGATGCGGTCAAAAAAAGATATCAGCGCACGATTATTAAACTCACCAACCTGCTGAAATCGCAAAGAGAGGGGGAGGAACCACAATGGACGAGCACTTCGCTGCTGAAGAAAAAAGGATAAGACGAATGGGCGCAGGTGAGGCAGCGGGCAGCATTGATGTTAAGTCATCCGTTATGGAGCGGGTACGGGTCATCCATGCACAGCGGCTTGCATCAGAGGGCGGCGGAACGCCAGCTTCACCGGGGCAAGCGGTGCCAGAAATGGTTAGGCAGGGGCCTGTGATGACCAGGCAGCCGATACCTTCGCTGCGTCCTGCGGTACAGCGGGGCAGAAGGCTGGCCGCCGGACTCTGCGCGGTTGCGCTGCTGGGGCTGGCTGGGTTCAGCGTTCTCCGCAATATGACGGATGAAGGAGTTACCGGGAAGGCACACCCAATCTTTGCGGTCATCCGGCAGACGGAGGGGCAGCCTCTGGTCTTGAAGGACAGCGGCGGCAGAGTTGTGGCGCAGCTTAGGTACGCTGAATCGAAGGTATACACGCCTTACATTGGCTCTAGCTCCGCCCGGGAACGTTACTTTAAGCTAAGGGAGCAATATGAACAACAGGCGCAAGCAAATTTACAGCCGGGAGAGACAGCAGCTTATTATGTCAATGACAGTGAATTGATTGCATTGATGAACGGGCTGGGGTATGGAAAACCGCTATTTTTCACCAGCAGAACGGTTACGTATACCAGCTACGCGAAGCTGTCAGCCGCCCGGGAGCAAACGGGCAAGTGGAGCTTTGCACTGCCGCCTGAGCGAATAGGCGGGTTACAGTTTGCGGAGGGCCGGCTGTTCGCCAAAACCCCCTCTGCGTTTGAGCCGGAGTATAGGCTGGCACTGGAGGCATTGAAGGCCAAAACGGAAGCTGCTCCGGACGGGAATCCGCTGGCTGCAACTTTATGGCCCTTGGAGAATCTCGCAAGCGCCGAGGTGATCTATCGGGATGGCAGCCAGCAGCTGAAGCTTCAGTTATTCTGGAATAACGCAGCAACAACCGGTCCTTCGCAAATTCACGTATCCCCCGGCCAAACGGCTGAACTATGGACCTACGAGGATAAGGAGCTGCTGTTCATTCCGGGGGCAGGCGCCGGAGAAGAGAACGGAAGTTCAGTAAGCAGACTGTATTGGTATGATAACGCCTATGGAGGGCTTGCTTTGATGACGGACCCGCCGGATAAGCGGTTGACCCGGGAGCAATGGGGGAGCATTGCCGCCGGGATGGTTCAGCGGTGAGGGAACAACAAATGAATCGGAAGGAAGGGATCGAATTATGAATCAGCATAAGAAAGCGGCGGTTGCCGCAATATGCCTGTCCATGCTGCTGAGCGCAGCAGCGGGGTCGGTGGGAGCAGCGGGAAGGCTGCCTGATAAATTAAAAAATAAAAGCAACGGCATTATGGCTACAGAAACCGCCAAGCCGGCTGCGCCATCCCCGCTGGACGCTTTGCTGTCCAAAGCGAACGAGGCTCCCTTGAACGCAGGGGAAATCCGGGCTGTGTATGTGAATGACGTCAAAATCAATACGCTGGACAGTCTGGATATCAGTTACGTGCCGTTTAGTTATATGTCTGTAAGCAAAGCGGCGCAGAAATTAACGTCAATGGGCGGAGGTGTATTAATGGCTCCAGCTTCGCTCCCGAAAGATTATGTGCTGAAGGAGGCAATCATCAGCCCTGACATTCCTTTTTCCTATGAGGAAGAATATATGCAGCTCAGGGAGAAACTCAAGGGGCAATCCACAGCAGCTGGTAAAAAGGTTATCACCAAAATGCTCGCCTGGAGCGGTCATGTCACCACGTTGACGTATACCCGCAAGGGAGAGGTGCTGAATCTGCGTGCCGAGCTTGCAAGCAAGCTTCCGGCTGGAGTTACACTGGCTGTATTGCCGGGGGACAAGGATGAGCAGGTGCAGGTTAACGGGCAGGAGATGATGTTCACCTCCTTCGGGCCGCATCACGGCAACCTCAAATCGCAATTGCAGTGGAGCAGTGCGGACGGCAGCAGAGAGTACACATTAACGGATAGCCGGAACACTGTGCAGAGTAAGGCTGAACTGCTGAAGATTGCCGGAAGCCTGACTCCGCAATAGGCATCTAGAACCCCCTCTGGCTTAAAGAACAGGAATGGGCGGGCAGATCGACCTGAGCCTGAATCACAGGCTGGCGGAAGGTGCCGGAGGGATTCCATTCCAGAAAATGCAGCTTAAACACCAGCTCAGGCTTAATCCAAACGGAGCCTGAGCTTCGCTGCGGGAGTGCGGCAAACGGCATATGTTCTGTGGCAAGTCCAGGAATTCGTGAGGTCAGTGTCCGCCAGTCCTGGACGGTCATTCTGCCTGCTCCGGCATGTCCGATATAATGCAGCCTGCCGGCATCATCATACAGGCCGAACAGCAGCGCATTCACGATGCCGTCCCGGAAGGTGACGCCCCCGGCGACAGCGGTGACATCGGAGATGATCTTGAGCTTCTGCCAGCGCTTGTCCTTGCCGCCCGGCGCATAAGTGCTGTCCAGATCCTTGCAGACGATCCCCTCCAGACTGCCCTGCCGCGCCGCAGCGAGCAGCTGGACTGGATCCGGGTAGCTGGGCACCTGCTGCAAATGGGGATGGGGCAGCAGCATTTCCTTCAGCAGCTCCTGCCGCCGGGACAGCGGTTCATCCAGCAGCCAGATGCCGTCACAATACAGCATATCAAAAACCATATACAGCACCGGAACCTGCGGCTGCACTGCCCGGATCGCCGCCTCGTTCTTCAGGCTGTCCCGCCGCATGACCTCATGGAAGGAGGGCTTGCCGCCGCTGAGTGCAATGATCTCGCCATCCAGAATGAAGGAGCCGGCCCGGCAATAGCTTCCTGGTTCGGCCAGCTCAGGATATTGAAGCGTGCGCCGGTTGCCACGGCGGTTAATCAGTTCGGCATGGCATCCATCGTAATAGGAGATCATCCGCACGCCGTCCCATTTGATCTGGGCGATCCACTGTTTTCCGCTTGGAAGCACAGTGGCCAGCACAGGCTCAAACGGAGTGACAGGCTGAAGCTGAAGGGAACCGGCTGGCCTTGCAGCAGGCGCAGAAGTCCGTCCCCTAGGCACCGGTGACCTTGCTCTTCGCGCTCCGGCGCTTCGGCTTCGGGGCAATCACCGGAATTGGTCCGGTAGCTTCATCTACAACCGGAGCGGCGGCTGTATCGGTTGAAGTCCCTGCGGCAGTGGCCTTGGCCGGACGTTTCTTCGCACCGGCGGCTGTCCTTGGCTTAGACCCGCTGCCTCCCTTAGCCGGTCCGGGATCGGAAGGAATATGCTGCACAGCCTCGATACTGGCCTGCAGGGCAGCCATCAGATCGATAACATTGTTCTCCTGGCGGGCCGGAGCAATATGGAACTCTTCGCCTGCAATCTTATGTGTAATCAGATCAAGCATCCGCTGGCGGTAATCATCGGTGTATTTGGCAGGCTCGAACGGGGTGGACAGCTGTGAGATCAGCAGCTTGGCCATATCCAGCTCTTTGTCGTTCACGCTGCCCGGCTCCGGCAGGCCGGGAACCTGCGATACCGGACGGACCTCGTCCGGGTAATAGATCGTTTCAATCGCCAAGCAGTCCGCCAGGACGCGGATGGCGGCCAGACTGCTTTTGGAGCGGATGGAGATCTTGGCAATACCGATCTTCCCGGTCTGACGCATCGCCTCCATCAGCAAACGGTAAGCATTGGCGCCTGCCTGGTCTGGCGATAAATAGTAGGTCTTCTGGAAAAAAATCGGGTCAATCTCCGTCAAATCCACGAAATCCAGTATGGTGATGCTCTTACTGCTCTCCTCGCTTAGCTGATCCAGCTCCTCCTTGTCGAACAAAACAAACTTGCCCTTCTCATATTCGTACCCCTTGCCGATCTCCTCCCAGGTGACCTCCTTGTCACAGACAGGACATTTACGTACATAAGACAACGGACTGCCGCATTCTTTGTGGATGTAGCGCAGCGAGATGTCTTTATCCTCCGTAGCGGAGAACATCTTGACCGGAACATGCACAAGCCCGAAGCTTATGGCTCCTTTCCAAACGGTATGCATGAGAATCGCCTCCTGATGGGATGTGGTATGGCTTAGTATGGGGAGGCAGGGCTTTTTCTAGCCGGATGCATGTTTTGAGAGTCATGGGAAAAAATAAATGCTGCTCAGCTTGCACAGACCCAAAGCGAGAAGAGGAGGCATTATGGACAAGGAGCACTATCACTGGAGCGATGCGTTATCCGAGCAGGATATTCCGGCTGAGGCGGTCAATTGGGACAATATTATTGCCGATCCGGAGGATGCCGGATTGGACGAGGATGCAGTACTACTGGATGCTGATGCAACAATCGGGGAGCTTCCGGCGGAAGATGAAGAGGAATAGGGGGGCAAGAAAAGAATGGATATAATACGTGCGCAGGATATTTACGCTTCCAAGGACAAGATTGCGGTGCATCTCGACGGTGAGCCGGTCTGGATTGAGCATGTAGATTCGGAAAACGGTATGGCAACGGTTCAGGTAGGCTCCCGGCCTACGAATACACAGACTGTTGGTGTTGAGCGGCTGGAGGAACAGAGGAAGTAGCGGGTCAGCACAATAAGTCCTTGTAGGTATCCAGGTAAAATACTAATTAGAGCAGGCGTTCTCTTGGCGGTGACACCATCGCGGGAGTCTCCTGCTTTTTGTGTGGCCTGACCTCCTACACACGTTATGCTCAGGGCCGGGGTATGGAGCTGTAGCCTCTAATAATAGCTGACACAGATATTGACGCCGGGCGTGGTGACCCCCTATATTTGGAAGAAGAATTTTGACGAAAAGAGATGATGAAAGTGCGTCCGATATTGCTGGGTGTGTGCTCGGCGCTGTTTTTTGCGGTGACGTTTGTGCTGAACCGGAGGATGGAGCTTGCGGGAGGAAGCTGGGCGTGGAGCGCCTCGCTGCGGTACTTGTTCACGCTCCCGCTGCTGCTGGCGATTGTGGCCGGAAGAGGGAGGCTGAAGCCGCTGCTGGCTGCGATGAGAGAACGGCCTGGAGCCTGGCTGCTGTGGGGAACTGTCGGGTTCGGCTTGTTCTACGCGCCCATCTGCTTCGCCGCTGCCTATGCACCGGGCTGGCTGACGGCTGGAACGTGGCAGATCACGATTATCTCCGGTTCGCTGCTGGCTCCGTTCTTCGGAGAATGGGTCAGCGGACCGGGAGGACAAGTATACATAAGAGGTAAAATCCCGCTGCGCGGGCTGCTGCTCTCCCTGATTATTCTCGCCGGAGTAGCGCTGCTGCAAGTGGAGCAGGCGCGGCAGCTTGCCCCATCCCAGGTCCTGCTGGGCATTGTCCCGGTTCTTATCGCTTCCTTCGCTTATCCGCTCGGAAACCGTAAGATGATGGAGCTGTGCGGCGGCCAGCTGGATGTATTCCAGCGGATTCTTGGCATGACGCTTGCCAGCCTGCCCTTCTGGCTGGCTGTCGCTCTGTATGGTATGGCAGATACAGGCCTGCCCTCCTCCTCGCAAATAGGACAATCAGTCATTGTTGCACTCAGTTCGGGAGTTGTGGCTACGGTGCTGTTTTTCCGGGCTACCGATCTGGTCAGGGATAGCATGAGCAGTCTGGCAGCCGTGGAAGCGACCCAGTCACTGGAGGTGCTGTTCGCCTTGCTGGGGGAGATGCTCCTGCTGGCCTCGCCGCTGCCATCCCTCCTGTCATGGGCGGGGATTGCGGTCATTATTGGTGGTATGGTGCTGCATAGCCTGTTCTCCCGGCATCCGGGGAAGCCTGCGGCGGCTCCGGCGTTCTCAACGGACTGACAGGCTGTTGCGGTGCAAGTAGCATACCGATATAATTAAAAGTATTGTTAACTGTTAAGGGATCTTCAAAAAGGTGGTAGTTGCAGCTTTGGACAATAATACACAAACGGTGTTTACAACCCGTTCATTCGGCCTTCAGGATACGGAGGCACTTGCCGCCGCCATTGCTGCCGCGTCATCGGCGGGGATGGTTATCGGACTTGACGGGGATCTAGGTGCGGGCAAAACAGCGTTCTCGCAGTGCTATGCACGCCATTTGGGTGTGGAAGGTATTGTGAATAGTCCTACTTTTACCATTATCAAAGAGTATGAAGGACGTCTGCCGCTGTATCATATGGATGTATACCGGATATCGCTGCAGGAAGCGGACGAGCTGGGACTGGAAGAGTATTTCTACGGTCAGGGTGTGTGTCTGGTGGAATGGAGCCGAATCATTGCTGATCTGATGCCGCCGCGGCATCTCCATATAGAGCTGAAGACCGCCGGCCCGGATGAACGGGAGATTACGGTGACCGGAATCGGAGAGCCTTACGGCGAAGTGTGCCGGATGCTGATCCAGAAGTGGGGTAAAGAAATATGACGAACTCGAATAATGAGCCGCGTAAGCGGTTTTTGGCGCTTGATACATCAACGGCAGTTCTGGGAGTGGCCGTGACTGGCGGCGGGGAGCTGTTGCATGAGATTAATGCTTCCGGGGAGCGGAACCATTCGGTTCATCTGCTGCCTATTATTGAGCAGGCACTTCAGGCGTCTGCCACTACGGCCGAAAGGATCGGCGGAATCTCGGTCGGGATCGGCCCGGGCTCCTATACCGGAACACGGATCGCTGTGACTGCAGCCAAGACGCTGGCCTGGGCCTGGAACGTACCGGTTACCGGTGTATCCAGCCTGCATGCGCTGGCCTGGGGCGGATACCATGCGGCTTCTGCGCAGCAGAAGCAAGGCTCCATAACGTCCCCGAACGGCACGGCAGGAACAGACTGGATCATTCCGCTGATCGATGCCCGGCGGGGACAGGCATACACCGCTGTATTCGCGGCGGACGGGGACAAGCCTCCCCGGCGGCTGGCGCCGGATGCCATCAGGTTGATGGCCGACTGGGTGCAGGAGCTGGCGGTACGGCTGAAGGAAGCCGCAGCTGAGGGCAATCTGCCGGACACACTGTGGTTCGTAGGCGAGACGGCGCTGCACGGAAGTGCTGATATGCTGGCTCCGCTGATGGAAGCTGCCAACGTCCAGGCAGTGCCTTATGAGCTGGAAGGACGCTGGACTGGATTTCTGGCGGAAGCGGGTCTCTACGAAGAGAGCGGAGATTTGCATACGCTGATTCCCAATTATACGCAGCTGTCAGAGGCGGAGGCGAATTTGCGCCGCAGCAGCGAAGGGAGCCTGAATACACGATGATCGAACCGGAACGTAGACCAGCTCAGGAGACTGAGCTTGTTTTTCGCCTGATGCGGCTGGAGGATGTGCCTGCGATTCTTGTGATTGAACGGGAGGCTTTCACCATGCCTTGGACAGAGGAAGCCTTCCGCAACGAGCTGACCCACAATCATTTTGCTAAATATATGGTAATGGAGCTGGCAGGGCATATTATTGGCTACGCAGGAATGTGGGCGATTGTTGATGAGGCGCATGTTACCAATATTGCACTGCTGGAGGCATACCGGGGACGTAAATGGGGCGAGCGGCTCCTGGACGAGCTAATGAAGACGGCGGCTTATCTCGGCATGCAGTCGATCACGCTTGAAGTACGGGTCTCCAATGAGGTGGCCCAGAATTTATACCGCAAAAAAGGCTTCAAGCCTGCGGGTACCCGCAAGGGCTATTATTCGGACAACCGCGAGGATGCGCTCATCATGTGGGCCGATCTGCCGGAGTACGGGGAGCAAGCTGTAACGGAAGGAAGCGTGGACTTGAAATGAAGACAGACACGGGCGCAAGGGAGCCTGTATTGATTCTGGCGATTGAAACCAGCTGTGACGAGACCTCTGTAGCTGTAGTGAAGGATGGCTGTGAGGTGTTGTCCAACATCATCTCCAGCCAGATTGAGACCCACCGGGCATTCGGAGGTGTGGTGCCTGAAGTGGCCTCCCGCAAGCATGTCGAGGTGATAACGCTGGTCATTGAAGAAGCCTTAAGCGTAGCCGGCGTACGTCCGCAGGAGCTGACGGCTGTGGCGGTAACGCAGGGTCCGGGACTGGTGGGGGCGCTGCTGGTCGGAGTCGTGGCTGCCAAAAGCCTGGCGCTGGCCTGGGGCAAGCCGCTCATCGGCACGCATCATATTGCCGGTCATATCTATGCTAACCGGCTGGTCAAGGAATTGAAGTATCCGGGCATGACGCTGGTGGTGTCAGGGGGGCATACGGAGCTGGTGCATATGGAGCGGGAAGGAGCTTTCCGGATCATCGGGCGCACCCGTGACGATGCCGTCGGCGAAGCGTACGACAAAGTGGCGCGGGCCCTGGGCTTCCCTTATCCGGGAGGGCCGCATGTGGATAAGCTGGCGCATGAAGCGGAGGAAGCCTTCGCTCTGCCGCGTGTGTGGCTGGAGCCGGGCTCGTATGACTTCAGCTTCAGCGGTCTGAAGTCTGCGGTGCTGAACGCGGTGAATCAGAGTAAGATGAAGGGGCTTGTGCCGGATGTCGCGGGCATTGCGCGCGGCTTCCAGGAATCCGTAGTTGAAGTGCTGGTCGAGAAGGCGATCCGTGCCGTCCGTGAATACCACGCGGAGCAGCTTCTGCTCTGCGGAGGGGTAGCGGCGAACAAGGGGCTGCGCGAAGCCCTGATCCGGCGCTGCGGGACAGAGGGGATTGAGCTGGTTATCCCTCCTCCCGTATATTGCACGGATAATGCGGCGATGATTGGTGCCGCAGCTTACGTGAAATGGAGACATGAAGGCGGGATTCCGCTGGATATGGTCGCCGATCCCGGCTATTCGCTGGAGAAATGGTCGGTATCTGCCTATTGACTTTTGCAGATGCCGCCGGGTATAATCAGTTCAATTCAATCATCTTATATTTGAACAAACGCAATGATCGGAAGCAGTAAGGTCACTCCGGGATAAGAGAGCTGCGGGAAGGTGCGACGCAGTCGATGGAGACCTGAACTCGTCCGGGAGCGGAGCGGTGGAAGCAGGGAGCTCTTTGAACAGGAGCGCTGGCCGGTACAGGATGTAATCCGGCGACCCTAGGTACACCGTTACGGTTAACCTCCGTGAGAGGGTGGTCAGTCAAGGCTGGACGGAGTGGTAACATTTCGGGAACCTTGCAGACATGGAGTGGGTATCGCAGAGCAGCTGGAAGGTTAGCGGGTTCGGATATCAACAAGAGTGGTACCGCGACAGTGAACAGCCTGTCGTCTCTTGAATGAGACGGCAGGCTTTTTTTGTGCACATTTTGTGAGAAGTGATATAGGAATGACACGCAAGGATCGGGAGCAGTAGACGGCTAAGGTGAACAGAGAGCTGCGGGGAGGTGCGACGCAGACACCAGAGGCCGGCGAATCTCGCCCGTGAGCGGAGCGGCGGAAAGAGCTAGAGGTACGCTGCTACGGATGTCCCCGTTACCGGACTATTCAGATTCTTAGAGCTTCCGTTATCGGGGCTGGGAGATCTGATACTAAGCTGGACGCAGCCAGGACTTCTGACATCAGGGAGACTATGCGTCAAAAAGAGTGGTACCGCGGAGGGCTGACCCCCCGTCTCTTTATAAGAGACGGGGGGTCTTTGTGCTTTTTAGGAGGCAGCCCTCCATTAGATAAACCTAATTTGAGGAGGAATTACAATGATTATTCCGGTAAAGAAACGAATTCAGATTTTTGACACGACGCTGCGTGACGGGGAGCAGGCCCCGGGAGCCAGTCTTACCCCAGAGCAAAAGATTATTCTGGCCGGCAAGCTGGCGGACCTGGGAGTGGATGTCATGGAGCCGGGATTCCCTGTATCCAGTCCGGGGGATTTCGCTGCGGTGGAGACGATCTCCCGCAACATTCAGGGTGTGGAGATCTGCGGCTTCGCACGGGCAGTCAAGGGGGATATCGATGCTGCTGTTCGGGCCACCCGGGATGCCGCGCGGCGGCGGATTCATCTGTTCATCTCCTCCTCCGACATCCATCTGCGCCATCAGCTGCGCATGAGCCGCCCTGAGGTTGTAGCGGTTGCCAGAGAGATGACGGCGTATGCCCGCCAGTTCTGCGATGTGGTAGAGTTCACTGCAATGGACGCTGCGCGGACGGGCATCGACGATCTGATCGAGATGGTCGAGGCGGTGATTGAAGAGGGCGCTTCGATTATCAATCTGCCGGATACGGTAGGTTATGCGCTGCCTCAGGAATACGGAGAGATGTTCCGGCGTGTGCGGCTTGGGGCCAGGGGCGGAGACAAGGTCATCTACAGCGCCCACTGCCACAACGATCTGGGCCTCGCCGTAGCGAACAGCCTGGCGGCCATTGAAGGCGGCGCCACACAGATTGAGGTTACGGTCAACGGAGTGGGCGAGCGGACCGGCAACTGTGCGCTGGAGGAGCTGGTCATGGCGCTGGAGACACGCGGAGACTCTATCGGCGCCGAGACTGGAATCGTGCTGGATAAGCTGTATGACACCTCACGGATGATCAGCGGGGCGATGCATTTCCCGATTGCCTTCAACAAGCCGGTGGTCGGGCGCAATGCCTTCCAGCATGAATCCGGCATCCATCAGGACGGCCTGCTGAAGGACCGCAGCACCTATGAGATTATGGACCCGGAGCGGCTGGGCATCCCGCGCAGCATGATTATCCTCGGCAAGCATTCCGGCAGGCATGCGCTGAAGGACCGCGCTGCGAAGTACGGCATTGCCCTGGATTCGGCGGAGCTGGACGCGCTCTACGAATCCTTCAAGGAGACGGCTGACCGCCAGAAGGCTGTCAGCGATGATGAGCTGCTGCGGATGGTCAGCAGCACCACAGGACAGCAGGCGCAGGTCTATGCGCTCGGCGAGGTCCAGGTCCTGGCCGGCAGCGCGCCGCGCCGCGTGGCCGCAGTGACAGTGCGCCATCTGCAGAGCGGCGCAGAGACGACCCAGACCAGCACCGGAGACGGTCCGCTGGAAGCAATCATTGCCGCTATAGGGCAAGGGATTGCCGAGGATATCCGCTTCGACGGGCTGGAGCTGCATTCCCTCGGCAGCGGCGGGAATGCCCAGGCCGAGGCCGCCGTCATGGTGGAGTGGAAGGACACCAAGTTCCGGGGCACGGCCATCCATCACGATATCGTGATGGCCGCAGGCATTGCTTACATCGCCGCTTGTAATGCGGCACTGCTGTCGGAATCGGAGGTGCCCTCTCCCGGCTCGGCGGTGAATAGCTAGAAGCTAGAGACCAGAGACTAGAAACCAGAAACCAGGAATCAGGGACCAGAGCGATGTTGTCTCGCGGGTCCAACGCTTTTCAAGGACCGGATGCCTCTGCCATGTCACCGACATCGGCAGGGGCATTTTTGCTGTCAGGGGCTAGCAAAGCGGCGTATGGCCGAATGTAGTCGAAAAACCGACCACATTATATGCCGCGACGGCTGACGGGCGCATTGTAGTCGAAAAACCGACCACAATGCGCCGGATGAAGGTGCGCGAGCCAAATGCGGTGCGACCCCCTTATCCCGGAGTCCTCCGTATAAAATCGGTACTTGTTGTAGATATGCTCTTTATTTCGCTTTTTCTCTCGGCCAGAAGAAACTGGAGCGGTCTTCTAGAGTCTGGACCCACTCCGCAAAGGTAACTGGCGGCATGTTCCGAAGGCTTGTATGCATTCTGCGATTGTTGTAAAAGTCCATGTACCGGTCCACCGCTTCATAGGCCTCTTCGAACGTGTCGAAGGCTTCTTTGCGGAATAAATCCCGATCGATATTACTGTGGAACGATTCAATAAAAGCATTTAAATCCGGCGTTCGAGGCGGAATGCGTTCGTGGGTCATTTCCCAGCTTTCACACATGTCGCCAAACAGATGGCTGACGAACTGTGGGCCGTTGTCGGTGCGGATCACCGGGCGTGCGCTGTCAGGGGCGCAGTGTTGCTCCATGGCACGTCCCAGCGTCTGGCAGGCGTGCTTGGCCTCACACGACGATCCGCGGTGGTAGCCGACGATGACACGGGTAAACACATCGATAATGCTCAGGACAAAGAAATGCCTGCCCTGGCCCGCCACGTAACCGTACTTAATGTCCATCTGCCAGAGTTGACCCGCCCCTGTAATGACCCGGTTCTCCGGCAGCTTCCGAGGATGCTTAAAACGCTTGTGACGCTGCGGCTGCAGGATATCCAGCGCCTGACACAGCCGGTAGCTTTTCTTGTGATTGAGCCTCAGCCCGTGCTGGTTCCACAAGCACTTGGCCAGCAGTTTGTACCCGTACACGTGCTCCTCTCCAGCGATTAATTCCAGCAGCCATTCCTGGATTTCCTCGTCGCTAATCTTCTCTCCAGACTCGGTCAGGGAATAGCCGGGTACGGGTCTTCCGCGCCCCTGGGGTACGGCCTGTGCATCCTGCTTCTTGCGTTTCTTACGGTCGTAATACGTAGACTCTGCTAGCCCCACGAGACGTAGTACCAACGCTGCGGTATTCCCCTGCTTAATGAACATGTCGGCTACCTCGATTTTTTCGGATAAGCAGGGGTTGGCTTTTTTAGCAGTTCACGCAGAATCTCGATCTCTAACTCCTTTTCGCCGAGGATCTTGACGGCCTTCTCGTATTTCCGCTCCACGTCCAGGAGGCGCTTCAGTTCCTCCACCTGCTCCTGAGGATACGGATGATCTTGTTCTCCATGGGCCTCTCGGTAGTCCCTCACCCACTGATTCACCGTCGATGGAGTCACCCCATACTTTCGGGCAACCACCGCTGCCTTAATGCCAGACAACACCTCTTGCGCAGCCTTCTCTCTTGTTCCTGTTAAGTGTCCCATACCGTTCATCCTCCTCCTATATCTAGTCTACATTTTTGTGGGGGAGGACTCCAACTTCTTTAGGGGGCTGTGGAGAATGTAGTCGAAAAACCGACCACAATGCGCCGGATGAGGGTGCGCGAGCCAAATGTAATCGAAAAACCGACCACAATGCACCGGGTGAGGGTGCGCGAGCCAAATGTAATTGAAAAACCGACCACATTCGGCGTTGCCTGGGAGCGTGGGCCGGATGGCGCACAAGTGAACGTACATATCGCCTAAACCTAACATGATTTTTGCCACTTGCGGCATTTGTCAACCTGTGGACAACGTTATCCACATATTCCGCACGAGTTGTGTAAAAACCGTGTAAAATCAGCAATAACGCCTTTTTTGCGAGCACCATAAACAGGAGGTTATGCTATGAAACAAAATTGTGAGAATTGTGGATAATGTGGATAGTTCGGTGGATAAAAAGTCCTTGACAAGCAAAGTAGCCATTTTACGCATGAAAAAAGCCCCGAAGGGCTAATTTTAGACGATAGTTATGCACGGAAACTGTGGATGAGCCTGTGGATAACTAGATTTGAACAAATTGGAAACTGTTAAATTTTTTTTTGATGCTCCTTTACATTATTCCTCAGCCAGTTTCTCCCATTCGCTAAATAAATCTCCCAGCTCGCGTTTTTTGTCCTTAAGCTCACTTTCATGCTCCTGAAGCGCCATATAATCCTGATACACCTCAGGCTTAGTCATTTCATGCTCAATCCCCGCGATGGCTTCCTCCAGCTTCGCGATATTCTCCTCCAGTTCGGAGATGCGGCGCTGGCGGTTCCGCTCCTCGCGTTTGGCCTGCTTCTCCGCCTCATAGGAGAGGGAGCTTCCTTTCTCGGCGGATACCGCTTCGTTGTCGGCACTGCGGGAGGACTTGGCGGCGGCAAGCTCGGCTTCCTCTTCGGCAATCGCCTTGAGCTCGAGCTTTTTCTCGATATAGTCGTCATAATTGCCCAAATACTGATCAATTCCGTCCGGGTGCAGCTCCAGTACCCGTTCAGCCATCTTGTTGAGGAAATAACGGTCATGGGAAATGAACAGCAATGTGCCTTCAAAATCGATCAGGGCCGATTCGAGCACCTCACGGCTGACGAGATCCAAATGGTTGGTAGGCTCATCGAGAATCAGCATATTGGCTCCGCGAAGCATTAGCTTGGACAGGGCCACCCGGGCCTTCTCGCCGCCGCTCAGCGCAGCTACCTTCTTAAGCACATCCTCGCCGCTGAACAGGAAGTTGCCGAGAATCGTACGGATTCTGGCCTCCTCCAGCATCGGATATTCACTCCACAGCTCCTCCAGCACAGTATTGCGCGGATTCAGCCGGGTCTGCTCCTGGTCGTAGTAGGCGATCTTCACCTTGGTTCCCCAGTTCACGGTTCCGCGAGAAGGCTCGCGGGTGCCGGTCATGCATTGCAGCAGTGTGGACTTCCCGATCCCGTTCGGTCCGATCAGCGCCGCTGTCTCGCCGCGCCGCAGCTCGAAGGAGGCATTGCGGAAGAGCGGTGCAGCCTCAGGACTGAAAGATACTGCGACCTCCCGGACCTGCAGCACTTCCTTGCCGGACATGAAGTCAGGCTCGAAGGAGAAGCTGGCCTTCTTCAGGTCGCCCAGCGGCTTGTCGATGCGCTCCATTTTGTCGAGCGCCTTGCGGCGGCTCTGTGCCCGCTTGGTGGTGGAGGCCCGGACAATGTTGCGCTGCACGAAATCCTCCATCCGCGAAATTTCGTCCTGCTGCTTCTCATACTGCTTCATACGAATCTCGTATTCCGCAGCCTTCAGCTCCATATAACGGCTGTAGTTACCTGTGTATCTGCGCGATTGGTGCCGCTCAATCTCCACAATGGTCGTCACCAGGCGGTCGAGGAAATACCGGTCATGGGATACGACCAGAATACCGCCTGCGTAGCCGCGCAGATAATCCTCCAGCCAGGTGAGCGTCTCAATGTCCAGATGGTTGGTCGGCTCATCGAGCATGAGCAGATCAGGGGCTTGAAGCAGAATGCGGGCCAGTGCCAGACGTGTCTTCTGGCCTCCGCTTAACGTTGAGATCGGAGTATCCGGTGCGAACTCTCCGAAGCCCATCCCGTGCAGCACGCTGCGGATACGCGTATTGATCTCATAGCCGCCGTGATCCTTAAACCAGTCGGAGCGTCTGGCATAGCGCTCCAGCAGATCCTCATAACGCTTCGGATCTTCGGCAAGTGCCGGATCGGCGATATCGGTCTCCAGCTGCCGCAGCTCGGCCTCTGCCTCCAGCAGCGGCGCAAATACCGCGAGCATCTCTTCCTGTATGGTGTTATCCGACTGCAGGCCGCTGTTCTGGGCCAGATAGCCAATCGTAGTCTCTTTAGACTTATGAATTTGTCCGCTGTCATAAGACATCTCACCCGCGAGAATCTGCAGAAAGGTCGATTTGCCTGCTCCGTTGACGCCAACCAGCCCGACTCTCTCCCTCTCGTTCACCATTAGGCTAATGCCGTCCAGCACGCTTTGTATACCGTATGATTTCGTAATTCCTGTCGCTTGAAGAAGCATTCTGATGAAACCTCCGCCCTTGCAAATTGGCCCCGGCGGCTTGCGCCCAGGCGATTGTCTAATCTTATTCTCCAGTTTACATGAAAAAGGTGGGGCATGCGAGGTTCATTCTTCTAACAAGGGGAATGAATCAACCTTGGCGAACCGGTGAGAAGAGTGGTAAACTGAGCTTACAAACTATGATAAGCTAGGAACAAGTGAAGGAGGAGGCTGCCTATGCAGGAGCACAGCATGCAGCTTGCCGGGCGGAAGCGCGAGCTTCGCGCCGGGAATACCGCGCTCCGCGATGCCTTGCCCATGGAGCAGCGGGAGCTGTTATCCGCCCGGGTGTGCGCCCATGCCTGGAGCTGGTTCTCACAGGAAGGCGCAGCTTCACTGCTTGCGTATGCGCCGTTTCGCTCCGAGCTGGACTGCCGTCCGCTTCTTACGGCGGCATGGGCGGAAGGGCATAAGGTGCTGCTTCCCCGCGTCAACCGGGAGAGCGGGGACTTAAGCCTTCACCAGGTAAGCTCCTGGGATGAGCTTGTCCCTGGAACCTACGGGATCATGGAGCCGCCGGCCGGGAGTGCTGCTCTTGCCGGAGCCCTCGCGCAAGCAGGACGGGGAACCGGCTGCCCGGAGGTTATCTTCGTGCCCGGACTGGCCTTTGACCGGCGGGGCGGACGCCTCGGCTACGGACGAGGATATTATGACCGCATGCACACCGCATTGGAGGCAGGAGTCCCCGGTACGGCTGCCAAGCCTATGTGGATTGGTCTGGCCTACGGCCTCCAGCTGGTACCGGAAGTACCGCTTGAGGAGCATGATGCCTTAATGGATCTGCTGATTACGGAGAACGGCATCTGGGATTGCCGGAAGGAGAGGGCTACATGGAATTAACTCATTTCAACGACCAGGGCAGAGCCCGCATGGTGGATGTGAGCGACAAGGAGGTTACCAGGCGGACAGCGGCAGCCAGAAGCCAGGTGCATATGGCCCCGGAGACGCTGAGCGCCATTAAGGCGGGAGCGGTCCGCAAGGGCGATGTGCTAGCGGTAGCTCAGGTTGCAGGAATCATGGCGGCGAAGCAGACCGCAAGCTGGATTCCCATGTGCCACCCGCTGCCGCTTACCGGAGTGGATATCCGCTTCATGGATAACAACAAAGATGAACTATATATAGAAGCAACCGTCAGCACTACCGGCAAGACCGGGGTGGAGATGGAGGCGCTCACTGCCGTATCGGCAGCGGCGCTGACCGTATATGATATGTGCAAGGCGCTGCAGAAGGACATGATTATCGGACCTACGATGCTGGTGTCCAAGAGCGGCGGTAAGAATGGGGATTACGCGCTGGAAGCAGAATAGAGCAGCAGGGAATGATACAGCCGAAGGCGCAGCGGCAGCTGCTTCAGCAGCCGGATATACATAGTACATAGAGAGGGAGGGACAACCTATGGCGTGGAAAACAGCAATCCTGACGGCCAGCGATAAAGGGGCCAGGGGCGAACGGGAAGACACGAGCGCCCAGGTGATTCGGGAGCTGGTGGAGGAGGAGCTGGGCGGCGAGATCATTGAATACCGGATCGTGCCTGATGAGCAGGATGAGATTATTGCTGCATTGATTGAGCTTACGGATTATTTCCAGGCGGATCTGGTGCTGACAACCGGCGGAACCGATCTGGCCATCCGCGATGTTACGCCGGAGGCGACGCGGCGGGTCATTGAACGCGAAGTGCCCGGACTCTCCGAGGCGATGCGCAGTACGGTGATGCAGAAGAACCGCGCAGCTATGCTGTTCCGGGGAATCTGCGGCATCCGCGGAAGAACTCTGATTGTCAATCTGCCCGGTACCCCGAAGGGGGTACATGAGAATCTGGCGGCGATTATGGATCAGCTTCCGGAAGCTCTGCTAATGGTTACGGGACAATACCGTCAGTAATCGGACTCTGCTCTCTTCACTTTTGTCTAAATCGTTCAGGATACACAATGGATGTGTGATATAAGTTATGGTATTATTATTTTATCGTTAACTATTGTCATGAACGGACAGAAGGATGGGAGGAAACCGGTATGTTAGGTGGTATTGGCACACCCGGAATTATCTTGTTGGTTATCTTGGCATTGCTGCTCTTCGGTCCCAATAAGCTTCCTGAGCTGGGGCGGGCAGTCGGGCGTACCTTCCGTGAATTCAAGGACGGTGCTCGGGAGATTGTGAACGAGCCGGAAGCGGCCAAGCGGAGCGAGACTGTTGCCCCTGCGGCTGCGCAGACGGCAGCAGCAGAACTTCCGCAGGACCGCCGTCTGCCGGAATAATTTTAAGGTTCCCACGCAGGGGCGTCTTTCCCAGGTCTGCTTTTAGACCGGGGCGGCGCCCTTTTTTTGAAGATGAAAAAATGTCAATCCGGGTGGTGTCAGTCATGTCTCTGGAAGCGGAAGAAATGTCCCTCGTCGATCATCTGACGGAGCTGCGCAGACGTCTTATCTACGTGCTGATCGTGTTCGTAGCAGGACTTGTGCTCGGCTTATTCGTCGCCAAGCCAATCTATCTGTACCTGATCAGCGCCGATGCTGCGCAGGGCTTCGTCCTGCATGCGTTCTCCTTCTGGGACGGAATCGGGATGTATATGAAGATCGCTATGGCGGTCTCGCTGGTCTTCTCCGTGCCGTTTATCGTCTACCAGCTATGGGCGTTCATCAGCCCCGGCCTGCGGCCTGTGGAGCGGAGCGCTGCCCTGCGTTATGTGCCTTATGTGTTTGTGTTGTTTATTGCCGGTATTGCTTTTGCCTATTACATAGTGTTCCCTATGGCCTTATCCTTCACCATCTCGATTACGCGGAGCATGGGGCTTGAGGAGACCTACGGCATCGCTGAATACTTCAACTTCCTGTTCAGCCTGGTGATTCCGCTGGCCCTGCTCTTCGAGCTGCCGCTGATTGTCATGTTCCTGACCAAGCTTAGAGTGCTGAATCCGTTGCGTCTGCGCAAGATGCGCCGGTATGCTTATTTTGCGCTGGTGTTCATTGCCGTGGTCATTACGCCGCCGGATTTCATCTCGGACTTTCTGGTGACGATTCCGCTGCTGGTGCTGTATGAATTCAGTGTGTTTCTGTCCGCATTCGTCTACCGCAGGCAATTGGCTGAGGACGCTAAGCGGGAGTCGCGGTATGTGAAGGCAGATTAGTGGGAAGGGGGCATAATATGCCCCTTGCTGGATAGAATGTAGGAGAGTGTGTGCCGGACAAGCGCTGAAACCATAATTTTGGCAAAAACAAATACGATTTTACGTAAAAGGACTTGAAATTCGCCTTCAAGTTGAGTATCATAAAAATTGTTGTTAGCACTACAGAGGGTTGAGTGCTAACGCTGCGAAAAAACCGGGAATAGCCGGAGCAACATCCCTTATCAAGATGCTGATTCGCTATATTGCCGCCCTGACGGCAGATCCCCGCAGCTCAATCTATGTTTTCAAGGCAAATCACATAATTTCAAAGGAGGCTATTTTTTCATGATTAAACCACTAGGTGAACGCGTATTGGTAGAACCAAGCGAGCAACAGGAAACCACTTCTTTCGGGATCGTGCTTCCGGACTCTTCCAAAGAGAAGCCGCAAGAAGGTACTATTATCGCTGTAGGCAGCGGAGCTTTGAAAGACGGAGTCCGTGTAGCGCTGGAAGTGAAAGAAGGCGACCGTGTGCTTTTCTCGAAATATGCCGGAACTGAAATCAAATACGAAGGCAAAGAATATCTGATTATGAAAGAAAGCGACATTCACGCTATTCTTGACTAGTCTTAAGCGTCTCTCATAACTCAGATTCAGAATACATTCACAAATTATATTAGGAGGTTAACTATACAATGGCAAAAGAAATTAAGTTCAGTGAAGATGCTCGCCGTGCAATGCTGCGCGGGGTTGACGCTTTGGCAAATGCAGTAAAAGTTACACTGGGTCCAAAAGGCCGCAACGTGGTACTGGAGAAGAAATTCGGCAGCCCGCTGATCACGAATGACGGTGTAACCATCGCCAAGGAAATCGAACTCGAAGATGCCTTCGAGAACATGGGCGCACAGCTCGTTAAAGAAGTAGCTACCAAGACTAACGATGTAGCCGGTGACGGTACTACAACTGCAACGGTTCTGGCTCAGGCTATGATCCGCGAAGGTCTGAAGAACGTAACTGCAGGCGCTAACCCGATGGTTATGCGTAAAGGGATCGACAAAGCAGTTAAGGCTGCTGTCGCTGAACTGCAGAATATCGCTAAGCCGATTGTGGATTCCCAAGCGATCGCACAAGTAGCTGCAATCTCCGCTGCTGACGAAGAAGTGGGCCAACTGATTGCTGAAGCTATGGAAAAAGTGGGCAAGGACGGCGTTATCACCGTTGAAGAATCCCGCGGATTCCTGACAGAGCTTGAAGTGGTTGAAGGTATGCAGTTCGACCGTGGTTACATCTCCCCGTACATGATCACCGATACGGACAAGATGGAAGCCGTTCTGGAGAACCCGTACATCCTGATTACAGACAAGAAAATCAGCAGCACTCAAGAAATTCTTCCACTCTTGGAGAAGATCGTTCAACAGGCGCGTCCGCTGGTTATCATCGCTGAAGACATCGAAGGCGAAGCTCAGGCGATGCTGATCGTGAACAAGCTGCGCGGAACGTTCAATGCAGTAGCGGTTAAGGCTCCTGGATTCGGCGACCGCCGTGAAGCTATGCTGCAGGATATCGCTGCTCTGACAGGCGGCCAAGTAATCACTGAGAAGCTTGGACTGGATCTCAAGAGCACTTCTATCGAGCAACTGGGTAACGCCCGTCAAGTGCGCGTAACCAAAGAAAACACTACAATTGTAGACGGAAGCGGCGACAAGGCGGACATTAATGCACGCGTTAGCCAAATCCGTTCCCAGCTGGAAGAAACCACTTCCGAGTTCGACAAAGAAAAACTGCAGGAGCGTCTGGCTAAATTGGCTGGCGGCGTAGCCGTTGTCAAAGTCGGTGCTGCTACTGAAACTGAACTGAAAGAGCGCAAGCTTCGCATCGAAGATGCCCTGAACGCAACCCGCGCTGCGGTTGAAGAAGGTATCGTATCCGGTGGGGGTACAGCTCTTGTGAACGTATATGCTGCTGTAGCTGCTGTTGTAGCTGAAGGCGACGAAAGAACGGGTGTGAACCTCGTGCTGCGCGCACTGGAAGAGCCTGTTCGCACCATCGCTGCTAACGCAGGCCAGGAAGGTTCCGTTATCGTAGACCGTCTGAAAAAAGAAGCTATCGGCATCGGCTACAACGCTGCTACCGATGAGTGGGTTAACATGTTCGAAGCAGGGATCGTTGACCCAGCTAAGGTAACCCGTTATGCTCTGCAGAACGCGGCTTCCGTAGCTGCTATGTTCCTGACCACTGAAGCGGTTATCGCTGACAAGCCAGAACCAGCCGCTGCTGGTGGCGGAATGCCAGATATGGGCGGCATGGGCGGTATGGGCGGCATGATGTAATAAGGGTGACAAACCCTTATGTATCAAGGGTTTCCTGAGAAGGAAACACCGTTTGACCACATGATGCAAAAATAAGAGACTTCCTATGAGTTCATTGAACTTGTGGGAAGTCTCTTTTTCGTAGCTCATATCTTTAATATTCTTCAATCTAATTCTTGATCTAAAAGAGGTTTTACTAAACGACGCACTTCGTCTGTTGAAGTGGTTTCCATTAATTGGTCTCTTAGTTCGCCTGCGCCACTAAATCCACGAACATAGATTTTGAAATAGCGAAGAAGGGGTCTAAATGAACGTGGCAAGGTTTCTGTTGAATATTTATCGTGAAGATCCAACTGTAAAAGAAGTAAATTGAGAAAATCCTTCGCGCTATGTTCTTTAGAGTCTTTCTCAAAAGCAAAGGGATTAGTGAAAATGCCGCGGCCAATCATGATACCATCAACGCCGTATTGTTCAACTAGTTTTAATCCTGTTGCGCGGTCCGGAATATCTCCATTAATGGTTAACAACGTATTTGGGGCAATTTCATCGCGCAATTTTTTTATTTCAGGAATTAGTTCCCAGTGTGCAGCTACTTTACTCTTCTCTTTTTTGGTACGAAGGTGAATGGAAAGATTCGCAATATCTTGTTTCAATATATGTCCTAACCAATCGCGCCACTCATCAATTTTAGAGTAACCTAATCTTGTTTTAACACTAACCGGCAATCCACCTGCTTTTGCTGCTTGAATAATTTCTGCTGCAACTTCAGGATGGCGTATTAATCCGGCCCCTTTTCCACTGGCTGCGGCGTTTTGTGCTGGGCACCCCATGTTTATATCGATACCACGAAAACCAAGTTTTTTCATATCAATACTCATCTGTTCAAAAAGTGCAGGTTTATTGCCCCAAATATGAGCGACAATCGGCTGCTCATCAGCTGTGAACATTAACCGGCCACCTACATTTTCTTTTCCAACAGGGTGACAATAATTTTCTGCGCTTGTGAATTCTGTGAAAAACACGTCAGGCTTTGCAGCTTCACTAATGACGTGACGAAATACTATATCTGTGACGTCTTCCATTGGAGCTAATATAAAAAACGGTTTCGGTAAATCCAGCCAAAAGTTTGGTTCGTTACGCATATTATCTTCTCCTGTTGCAACATATAAAAACGATATAGTCTATAGCAAAGTTTTTTACTCATCATACATAGTATCATTATTTTTCGTTTGATGCACAGAATCAATGGTGTGAGCGACGGACACATTTGTGGTGTCTGCCAAAGTCGAGCGGCAAGTGAGAACTTAAAGATTTCTTTAACTTTCACACAGGGGTTAATCCGCCATGATAGAGTAATAGCTTGATAGGATTTCAAATTGAAAGGCCGGAACTTGATGGGGAAAATCCGAGGTTTTATCATTTTTTTAATCTTTCTTCTCGCAACAACTCCATCAGCATCAGCAGCGGCACAAAGCTCCAACTATGCAGAAGGGCTTAACCACTTGGGGTTGTTCAGTGGAACGGAGCATGGATATGAACTGTCGCGGGTGCCTACCCGGGCAGAATCCCTTGTAATGATGCTGCGGCTGTGGGGGAAGGAAGAAGAGGCCCTGAATAGCATCTATAAAAATCCATTCACTGATACGGGGTGGGAAGGCCGCTACGTGTCGTATGCCTATACCAAGGGTGTAGTTAACGGAATTGATGAATTTCGTTTTGGCGGTAACCGGCCCATCTCTCTTAACCAATATTGTTCAATGGTATTAAGGGTGTTGGGATATTCAGAAACCAAGGGCGACTTTACCTATGGAACTGCGGTTTCTTTCGCCTCTATAGTTCTAGGAATAGACCTTACCAAAGAACGCGAATTCAATCGGGGAACTCTTGCAAAAATAAGCAGTTATGTTCTAAACACAAGACCCAAAAACCAACTTGCCACGCTAGGTCAAACCCTTAGTGCAACAGATGTCTTCACCACGCAACAATTAAACGAGGCAAGGGCACTTTGGGAGCAGGATAAAAATCTGGATGGAGCGACGATTTTAATCTATGCGGTTGGTTCTGATCTTGAATCTCAGCAAGGCCGGCTCACCGATGATTTGGAAGAAATTTTACGTGGTCAGCCAAACCAAAATACGAAAATCCTGATGCAAACAGGCGGAACGCTCAAATATCACAACAAATATATGGCCGATGGAGCGTCCGAACGCTTTGAGGTTAGCCATGGACAACTTCAAAAGCACGAAAGTCATATCCAAACTGCCGCATCAGACCCTAGGACACTAAGGGATTTTCTTGTTTGGGGTAAAACCGTTGCACCAAGTGAGCGTTATATCCTGATTCTATGGGATCATGGGTACGGTACAATGGGCGGATTTGGTGCAGACGAGCTAAACGAACGAAAAACGATGAAGGTTTCGGAGCTTTCCCAAGCAATCGGTTCATCAGATCTGTATTTCGACTTAATCGTCTTTGATGCATGTCTTATGGGCACCGTTGAAACTGCCTATGCTCTTAGAGATCAGGGCAAATATCTCATAGCTTCTGAAGATTCAACCCCCGCAGCAGGCTTGTATTATACCACATGGATAGGTGCGCTAGAGCGAAACCCGCAGATCAGCACGGAAAGAATAGGGCGGTTAATTTTAGATTCTTTTACCCTTCATTCGGGGATGGAAGCTAAGATGCAAACAACCATGTCCATGATGAAGCTGTCTCAGGCAGAATCCTTGGTTAAGGCCATAGAAAAGGCGAAATTGGATCGCTCACTAACAGACCTTGCAAAACGATCAGAGCTGTTAGGCAAAAACGAAGGGATATTGGATCAATATGATCTTATAGAGATCATGGGTCAATCATCAGAAGTCACTGCTGCCGCCCAAGCACTTGCTTTCGAAGTAAGAAATTCAGCTGGCTACAAAAATCGCAACGGCGTGGCTTTATATGTCCCTAACCAAAAAATCGAACTCACCCATCAAATGAAACAAGAGCTACAAGCCATTGGTCTTAGCTCAAAATACATAGAAACTATTTGCAGCGGAAATTAGCTGTAAAGGCTGATCGTTGTCCAGAATGTGGTCTTATAACGAGGAGGTATTTTATGAAGAAGATTTTAAGCTTGATGCTGGTAATATCGCTTCTCGCATCAGTAACGCCTGTTTATGCGAATGTAGCAACAGAGTACAATTATGAGTTTGGTGTGAAAACAGGAGGAAACGATGACGGCGGAACAGGTGATGATATTTACATGGGCGTGAGTACCTATGAATCTGGACCAGCCTCTGATTATGCAGCAAATTTTGGCGGAGCTCCCGCTTGGTCTGATATAAGACATACCTTTAAAATGGAAAATATTCCACCATGGAGAATGAATGAGCTCGTTTTTTGGCTGGTGGGCAGTGATGACTGGTACGGTAAATCTGTGGATTTGTATCTTCCCTATCTTGAGGGGAATACCAATCCGGCTAAGGTACAGACCATTAAAATAGATTCCTGGACAAGAGACCAGGGCAGACTTTACCGTGACATTTCGGACGTAACCAAAAGAAAATTCACAGATATAGGTTATGTTGATGAGCTCGGCGGAGAGTTCTACCTGGATGCGAATTCGGCAGGCTCAGAACATGCAGAGTGGAACAAATATGTCAGAGATCAATATGGTTACTATGACATCATGCAATATGAGGATGCTCCTGTATTCAGCTATTCTGTTTCGGACGACGCTGTAGGCAGGGATTGGTTAACATTTGAGGAGCCTACAAAAACAAAAACGTTTCAGCTCAATATTGACCGCAAGAAGCTTCACGATCAAATGGTTGCACAGAACAAAGCAGAGATTTCGCTAACCTACAGGGTGGCGCTGCTTGCCCAGTCTACCAATGCTGAAAGCCTCGGGGGGACCTTTGCCCATACAAGCTCAGGCGATCCCGAGGTTAAAACCTATTTAACAACAAAGATAGGGCAAGCGAATTACTATTATAAAGATGTAACTTATACGTTCTATCGTAGTATATATAACCTCGGCAACCCCGATATCAATCAGACGGTTACCTATTCGCCGAGCCAGGACAACCGGTATCTGAATCGGAAATTGACAGATGTTAACATCACAGTTGAAGCGGTTTCCATTCATAAAAAGGCTATGACGCAAGAAATTAAAACGGAGCTCATCACAAACTTCCAGGCAACGCCTGTGTTATATCTTGGCAACAGTACGGAAACACCGCTTGCCGACCTTACCATGACCAAACTGCAGGGCAATGACGGCAAACCAAACGGCAAACTTCAGTTCACTGGAAAAGTTCCGCTGGATGTTAGCGCAGTTGAAAGCGAGGGCATAAGGCTTCAGCTTAACAACGTATCTACCTATCTAATGAAAAAGGGGCGCGCTCAGGCCTATTATTTAGAGAATCCAACTCCAGAATCACCGACATCACAAAGCTTTTATTTCTCAACTCACAAAGTAGACACGAAAACCCCAACTGTAAGAGTGACCGACCAAAATGGAAATGACCTGCTGGGGGCAAATTCCATTCAAAACAACATCAAAAAGCTGCATGAATTTTATATGGTTGCCAGCGAAACACTCTATCCAGAGGGAAATGTCGCCCACAGCGAGTCGAATCAAAACTATTTGAATTATGAGCTGTACAAGAAAACCGGCGATTCCTATGAACCGGCCGTGACCCGAATAACAAACTTTGACGGTACAGGAAACAGAACAAGAGTTACCGCACCTATTAACACGCAGGTCATCAATGGAGTCAGCATAAAGCTAAGTCCGATCGACCCTACGGAAGGCGAATTCAAGCTTCGTCTGTATGGATGGGATCAAGCTGACAATCCGCTGGGCGGAGATGCCGGCTATGCAGAAATTGAAAATATCAAAATCGACAACCTGGCTCCGCGGGTGACCGTACATGAAACTGTACATCCGCAAGATGCACAGCTTCGCAAAAGAAATGAATACCGCTTTGAAATGAACGACCTTGAGCAAAGCAACAACGGCTGGTCAAGGACTTATTATACCTTTGTAGACGGAATTGCGGCGCCGCCTGACACGCCAATAGATCAAATTAAACCTGCCTCCAAAGAAATTGCTTCAACTCAAGGGCTGTGGGCATTTGTAGACTCAGAAGGTGACAGCACAACTGCCATTCTATCCATTCCAAAAGGGGACAACTTTGAGGGGACGCTCTATTATTTCACAGTAGACTCACTTGGAAACGATTCTAGAAACGAGCAAGCCTCTAGATACTATAAAAAGCCTGTGAGTATGTTCAATGGAAATGTTGCCGACACCCTCCATACGGAGGATTCCAGTCTTCCAAAGCCGTATTTTGACATTAGCTTTGACGTAAGCAATCCAAACTTTGAAACGAGTTACCGGTGGATTTCTGCTCCTGGCAATGACCAAAGCTTTACACAAAACTTTAGAGTTTATGAATCAAGCCAAGATGTTGGTGCAGCTGAAAAATCGAATCTTAGCGGAACCAAAGTTCTGATGGACGGGAAATATATACTGGAATATCGTGTGAAAAATAAACAGTCTGGTAACACTGCTGAATTTTCACAAGTCTACACGTATGATGCCTATTCCCCGGAGATTAAATATACCGCAATAAGTCAGCACGATCATTTCAAATCATCACAACAGTTTAACGTGAAAGTGACAGATCGCAGTGGAATTGCAAGTGCATATTACTATGTATCCAAGCCAGACTCAGAGTTGAGAATTGAAGATATGCCAAACTATCCTCTGACACTGACACTTGATAGTGACAACATAGCGCAGGTTAATCAAACCTTGACCCTGACAGGACTTCCATCAGGTGCGTACAGCATTGTTGTTGTGGCACAAGATCCGCATGGCAGAGTAAGTAAAAAGGTTTCCCCCTACTTTGGCATGAGGTCAGAAGCTGCGATCATTGACACCTTGAAATTTACGGAGTCAAAGACTGTAAACGGAATGGGTACAACAACGGATGGAACCTATAGTGTCTATGCTGTTTTGAATGAACCGCATGCAGCATGGACTTCTGATAGCGCATTGAAATATCAAAACCCGGTATATTATGCAACAACGGACGGCATGCCAACAGATAACGGCGCTTTAGTTCCTGAGTTTACAGCGAGCAACAATTCCGGCGGGAATTATGCATTTACACTCGACACACCGGTTCCGCTTCAAGAAGGTGTCAACACGATCTATTTCCAGTTTGGACTCATCAATGCTCCTGCGGACGACAAACCTGAATTTTTAACAGAAGCAAAGCCGCTCACCATTCTTTATGATAGCCAGGCACCAACCTTTGAATTGCCGGACTATAGCACCATTCAGCCAACCAACGCCTCCGTGACAGCAACAATCATCGCAAGTGATGCTGGGACAGGGATTAGTAAGCTGACAGTTGCACCAGAGGATGCAGACAAAATCACGGTTTCTCCATATACAGACGGTGCATTCACAGTAACGGTAAGCGAAAATATATCAACAAACCTGACCCTGTCTGACGAGCTTGGAAATCATGTTCTGGTTCCTATTTCCGTATCTAACATTGACCGGGCAGCTCCATCTGCGCTTGCTTCAAGTAACATCGTGACCAAAGGAGTAAGACAAGATGGTGTGATTACCGTTGAAGTGTCAGACAAGAACGATACAACCGTTTCATTCGCGCTTATTCAAGACCCGGCAGACAACCATATTCTAACCGAAGCGGACTATGCGTTGTTTCAATCAAGCCAATCCGTGGAAATGCAGAGTAGTCCGGTAATCATTAATGGCGCAGGCAACAAACAGAGAACCTACTCCATTGAGTTGAAGGGGCTTAGTGGAAGCTATGCCATTGGGGTCAAAGCTGTCGACACAGCAGGAAATGTGACTGAAAAAGTGTTCTTTGACTCAAAACTAGACCTGGTTGACGCGGAGGCAGCAATTGTAAGTGTCAGCGCAAACCCTGCAACCACAAAAACCACCGCAACGGTTAGCGTTTATTTTAACGTTCCAGTCACCGTGATGCCTAACGCACCTGTAGAGGGTGATGTTGTGGGTGAAATGGCAAGGTCGAACCTTCTGTATACAGGACTTCTAACAACATCGGCTGACTATGTCATGGACTACGAGGTTGTAATTCAAAACAATAATACAATCAGCCTCTATATTCAGGACGAGGTTGGAAGGGATAGCGTTCTAGAATTCACACCTGATGTTAATTTCGTTACAGGATTCGACATTTCCGGTCGTGTAGAGAAAAATGGTCAAACCATCCAAAACGGCGGGTTTATATCCTATAACCAGGGCGATAAGCTGTATTATGTTGTCGTTCCGGATCCAAAGTATTCCGGACAATATTTCTTTGTTGAAAATGCAGTGTTATCCGGATTAGAACTCAATACAGAGCTAAGTGTTCCGGACCCTTCATTTACAGAAGAGGAAGGAAGAACAGCTTATTCAAAGCTGGTATTCGAAGCGCTAAGAGACGGCAAAACAACAAAATCAGCTTATTTCGAGTCATACACGGCAGAAGGTATGGAAGCTGACCGGATGGAAGCTGAATATGTTGCAATTACAGTGGTTGATGAAACTGCACCTGTTGCCAAGGTGGACTATTCAAGCACAGAGTCAACCAACCAAAATGTTACCGCAACACTTTCTGTCTATGACCCGGAAAGCGGGATATTAAAACTTGAACGTTCGTATGACGGCATAAGCTTCAGCCCCATTGACTCTGTTGTTTCGCATACCGAAACCTTCGAGCAGAATGCAACAGTATATTTCAAAGTGACAAACAAAGCCGGAATAGCAACGGTACTGCCGGTCACAGTCTCGAATATTGATAAAACGCCAATTACGCAAGACAAGCACTACACGGTGGAATACAGCTACGAGAACTATCTTGGGAACTGGGTTCCAATCACAGAAGGAAAAGCCTATAGAAGGGTTATGGCAACGCTCAAGTTTACCGGAGGCGGAAAAACTCTTTCTATGACAAACAACAACGCAGCATTCTCAAGGACTCTAACTGAGGATAATAACACCTTCACATTTGAGTTTAGGGATCATTCGGGCAACACAGGTTCTCATATAGTTCGCTATAACCAGTTTGACAACACCATTGGACAAACATCCTATGTGTTATCGAATACGGCCAAGACCAACCAAAATATCTTTGCAACGATCACTTTAACGGATGATTCAGGTGAAATCGCATTCGCAGAGGTGAAGAAGGGCGATGTGGTTTATCCCTTCAAAGGGGAGCCGCTTGAGAATGAATATGTCGTTGAACTGGACAGCTCAGGAATTTACAATGTGACAGCCTATGACTACGCTGGAAACCGTTGGATGACTCCGATCACCGTCTCAAACATTAACAAAATAGTGCCAACTGCAATTGCAAAAACGTACAGCACGCCACCAACCACCATTACTGCACAAAGCGTGAATGTGGAGTTGACCCAGTTCAGCAAGGATATCAAAACGATTACAGTCACCGGTGTAGAACCTACCGGAAGCCTAACTGCGGGCGATATCGTACATATCCCCGGCACAAAAGCTGTTCGGTTTAGAAAAAATGGTACAGTGTCCATGTTCTTTGTTGACGACTATGGCAACGAAGGACAGGAAGTGATTACCATATCGAATATTGTGTCCACACCGCCGCAAATCAAAGCCACTGCCACATTAGCTGAAGATAAGCTGAGCGTGAATGTAACCTTTGACCAAATCCGTGACAGTGACGGCGTTCCGCTGGACATTCTTAGAAAACTAACAGAGCTTACCGTTTCTTATCGTGGATATGAACATGCACTTCTGACTGAAGTGAAGGACGAGTCCGGCGATGCCCTGTCCTATAAAGAGGCAGTAATCAACGTTAAAACTAACGGGGAGCACGTTTTTCAAGTTAGGGACCAAACAGGTATCACGCAAAAAATTCTCGTAACGGTTGAAGGCATTGAAGTGGGCGGCCCAAGGGTTAAGGAAGTCCGCTGGACATACAAATATCTCGAAAAGAACCAAAGCGGCGAATGGGTGGAAAAGGATCATCAAAACAAGATTGTTGTTGGTGTGGACACCTCTGGAAAAGAAGAAGGATATGTTGTGGGAATCGACAAGAACCCGGCAACAAACCAGAATGTGAATGTCACGGTAATCACGGATAAAGATGCTAAACTCGTGGGCGGAAACGATCCTTGGGAACAAGAGAAGTCAATGAACTATAGAGAAAATGGACTTTACAATTTTAACCTTGAAGGAAGAACAGGGACCTATACCTCGTATGGTGTCGACATTGGTCTAATCGATAAAACATCCCCAGAGCTAAAACTTAAAAATGGGGAAGAGCTAATCTTCATCGAAGGCATGACGCCTAAAAAAGATGCCTCCATTGCCTATGACAAGTCCAAGCTTCTAGACTTCGAAGCATGGGATATGGTTGCGGGTAAAAAGGTCGACCTGACGAACCGGGTCACCATAAGCTATGGATCAGGCGGACGGGTGTTTAACCCTGACAACATCTCGGCAAACGAATTTGTCCGCTCGAACCCGTACTATATCGACTATACGGTAAGAGATGATGCAGGGAATCAAACCACCATTCGCCGGACCGTTCGCCTTGTGGGTCTGTATGACACCATAGCTCTTGTGAACGGCGTTATGCCAGACAGCTCAAATGCTGCGTCCGTTCTTGGAAACAAGGTTGAAATTTCATTGAAGAACTTTTCCGGGATCTCGTATGCACGTTATGAAAAAGGTGTCTTAACACAAGGTCAGATGAAAACAAAAGGTACTGTCCTGCAGGAGAAAAGCGGAGTGTATACCCTCGATAATGTTACGAGCGGCTGGTACACCGTATATATCCAAACGGATAAACGCGACTATTTCAACATTCATGTATATGTCTCAAATCAAGGAGGGAAATAGGCAATGACGTTCTATAGAACAATGAAACGCAGCATCGCTGCAGCTATTATTCTATCCATGCTTTTCACTTTTGCCAGTTTCCCTGTTCATGCTGACGCTAGCAATGCGGATTATTCCATTGCGAACGAATTTATGAAATATTCAATCAATTCAAAAACGGGTGGTTTCTCCATTGAAACCATTGACGGTCATCCGCAAAAAGCGTTTGACAACAACCTTCCGCTTCTTTATAAGGAAGATGCGTCAAGGAGCAATGGAACATCCTTCACAACCGTTCGTATCGACGGAAAGGATTTTATTTTCGGTCAGGAGTATGGCTGGTTTGGCATCGATACCAAGCTTCATGAACCTGTCGTTTCAGAGCAAAACAGGCTTTTAACCATTGCCTGGGACATTAAGGGCTATACCATCACACAAAAGGTGTCCATTTCGATTGACCCTAACAACTCCAGAGCTGGAAACATTGGTATTTCATATGATGTGAAAAATAACAATGCCACAGCCGGAACGGTGGGGATCCGGCTTCTTCTAGACAACGCGCTTGGTTCAGAAATTGATGCACCTTATGTGTTGGTTGACCCGTCGCAGCCGACAATCGTTGAAACCGAATATAGCGGTGACAACCTTCCGCAGCAAATCAGATATGTTGATTCGCTTTCAGCTTCGAACAAGACGGCTTATGCCCTCTTGTCCGGCTGGAGCGGCAACAAGGATGTGAACGTTGATAAAGTGATTGTGGGACACTGGATTAATCTTGCAAACACAAGATACGATTATACACCAAACCCTAGTGTCGACTTTACGAATTACTCCAACAAATATTTAGTTCCTGACACTGCAACGGCTTATTATTGGAATGAAAAAACCATTGAGCCGGGTCAAGTCAGAATTTCTGAAATGCTCTATGGTATCGGCAACTTTGCTGATCAAACCAAAAAAGAGCATGTTTCAATAGGTATCCACACCGGAAATGTATACTTGGCTAACGACAAAAAAGGATATGAAAACAACGGTGTTTTTAAAGCGAAGGTAACCATTGACAACAGTGTCTCAGGAGCAAAAGAACTTATAGAACCCATTGTGAAGCTTAGCCTCGAAGAGGGACTTGTGTTTGCAGCCACGAATACACGGGAATACACGGTGAAGATTTCGGGCGGTCTTAACATTGGAACGGTGTTTGATATTCCGGATGTTGACATTATTGCAGAGACACAGTCTATGATCACATCAAAACGTCTGGTCGTTTCATTAAACGCAACAGAAATTATTGATGCTAGCACCAATAAAGTGGTTGACTATAGTGCAAACACGAACATTTTGATTCCAGCAGTGGAAGGAAAGCTCCCGGAAGTTTCAATGAAGCATGTTTTCCCGGCGGCAGTTTATTATGAAGGCGACAAAAATATCACCGTTTCCGGCGATATGAAGGTTCTGATGGAGGCCCTTTCGGGAAGTGACGGATGGAGTCTGTACCTTGTTCCAGCATCCGGCGCTGAGGCTGTTCTGATTGACAAAAGAAAAATAAGTTTTATTGATGAAGGTCAAACGCTTGCCTTCTCAACGAATCAGACGTTGGCGGTTGGAAAGTATGACATTGAATTTAGATTTACGAATCAACAGCTGATCGATGCCTTCGGTACCAAAATTAAAGCAACAACTACAGTGGATGTCACCAATAATTTAGCGGATAAAAGTGCAAGCTACGGTATTGTTTCGCTAGTCCGGTTCACAGACGCTGCAAACAACAGACAGTTATATGATTATATTAGCTTTACAAACGAAGATGTAATGAAGAAATTTATATCCGGCGGCGTGAAAAAAGATGGCATTCTTCACAAAGAAATAGCATTTGAAGAAAATAAAACAGAAATTCTGTTGACCCTTCGCGGAAAAATCAGGCTTATGGATACGGGTAAAGAAAAATATTACTCTGCCAGCAGAGCCGATGGCGATATTACCATCAACAGCATCCTGACCTATGACAGCAACGAAGCTCTTAAGATGACCGTTGATAACAATGGTGCAAAGCTGGAAGGCGATGGTACCGTCAAAGTGATCAACTCGATTAATATTTGGCATAATAAGTGGCATTTTGAAGCCAATAATGGAACCAAATATACTCTGAATCGGGAGGCTGTTGCCGAGAAGACTGCTCAAGCATTTGAACTTCAGCTCGGAGATGCCGGTTCTATGATGCAAAATATTGCAGGTTTTTTGATCAATATTAAATATGGTGTGATGACCCGGGACGATGATGATTTCGGAATCAGCTTTGGCGGTAGAATTTCAATGCCTTTAAAAGCTGCTGATCCATCGAAGGGTGAGGAGCATTATGATTATAAAGGCTCGCTAACAGCGAACGTTCAAGATGTTCTCTATGGAAGTAAAGACAGCAAAATTGGTTTTGTTGGCATTAACACAACACTGTCTGTAGCCCTGCCCAAAGATATATTAGGCCCGTTAGTAGGAAACGAAGCCGGTGTTAAAGCGGATATAACCATTAATACCATTGATGATATTTATAGCATTGATGCCGGTGTTTCCGTTACCATGCTGGAAGTAGAAGGGTCACTGGCACTGAAGAAGGTTCCTATTAACGAAGTTCCCAAGATGATGCTGGACAAGCTCACCTTCTTTTTAGCGCCAACTACAATGAAGGTTCCTGTGGTTGCACCTTATGTATTTATCACAGGCCTTGGCGGAGGAATTTCGAACCTTGCAGACACCGTTGCCGGAGACCCGGCAGGCGAGCTTCCACCCCTCACCATCCATCTTCAAACAAGGCTTTTAATTAATGCCATTATTGTAGGTGACTTTAAGCTGGATGCGAAACTATCCGGTCTTGCCATAGAAGGCAGCGGCCACTTGGAGAAGGACGAAGAGGCAAGGCTGCTTAATATTCAAGCGGGAATGAATGTTCAATGGATCTCGCCGTTTCAGCTTAATGCCTTCGGCAGCATCAGTATTCATGCCGGAGCCATTCGTGGCGGTATAACGATTAAAATTACGGAAGATTATTTTTATGGTTATGTTTATGCAGGGCTGTTCATTCCAGACTCCATCCCGCTGCTTGGGGGCAAGGAGATCGCAGGAGTTGAGGCAGCCGTCTCATCTGACTTTGTGGGTGCAAACTTTAAGGTCATTGGGGTGAAGCTTGGCTTTATCTATTATTGGAACGGTGACCTAAGCTTTGGCGGGTCCATCGACCTCTCTTCAAGAGGAGATGCCGTTCACTATGTCCACTCGGAAGCGCTGGACGAGAGCGGCAACCTTGTGCCAACCACCATGATCTATGGAACGAATATGAGAAGACTGAGTACGGAGGCCATCGCTAAGACAAGGGCCGGGAATGGTGTTACAAAAGAGATTAACCCGACAACAAAGGATGCACTTCTCTTTGAAATTCCACTTCGTGGTTTAATCAAGCCTTCTGCATCAGAAATTAATATTACCAATCCAAATGGAAAAAGATTGACCATGGTTGAAGACGATAATAAGGGCAACGGAAACTATCTTGTTCAATCTTTAGATGGCACTAATTATTTGTACATTTCAGTCACTGATCCCTTTCTGATTGTTGGGGGGAACTGGTCCATTTCAGTTTCAACACCTGACGTTTATATAGACAACTTTGCAGTAAACAGTGTTGACTATATGCCAGAGCTTACAGGAGTTAGTGCTTCTACTAGCACAAATACAAGCCGTGAACTTAACGTTTCTTGGACAACGGACAAGCAAGGCCAATATTCGGGTGCACTTAATGTCTATGTCACGAAAGACCCGTCAATCATGAAAACCATCGAATCCTCTAACATTCAAGATACTTCATCCTTAATTAGTATCGGCAACCTGGAGTTAGATGAAATTGAATCAGGTTCTCACGTATTCACGCTTCCTGAGTCCTTCCCTGAAGGGAAATATCATGTGGTTGCAATGCTTGTTAACCATCAAGGCGGAATGAGCAAGAAAATCACTTCTTCAACATTCACTTTCACCAATCCATTGCTCCCTCGAAACCCGAAATCCGTTTCTGCGGTCTACAGCGGTGACGGCTATGTGAAGGTTGGCATAACGGGAAGCGACGACACTGCAACCCATTATCTTGTGGCGATCCAAGACGAAGATGGGGATGAGGTCGAGAATTCCTTTGGTCAATTTAAAGTGGGCAGTGACATCATTCTGAAACCATTAGAAAGCCAAACCAACCGGCCTCTATTAGAGGAAGGCAAGACTTATTTTGTTAAAGTGCAGGCGGTTAGAATTGTGGAGTCTGCCCTGAAACAGGCGGAATATTATCGTTCAACCGAAGTTGCATCATCGCCAGGCTTTGTTATGCCTTCAACGGATAAACCTCAGCTTGTAAGCGTTGAGACAAACATTGACAGATCCAAAGACCGGTATTACTTAAACACTGACCAAGTAAAGGCAACGTACACCTTCGACAGACCTGTTAAAATGACCTTCAACCTTAATACCGAAGATAAAAACACGCCTCAAGAGTATAAGAAGGTCTGGTCATTTGAAGAAAGTGTTGAAGACGGCCAGCAGTTGATTGACTTTGTAGCGGTGGCTGAAAACCGTGACACCATCCAAGGCAGCAGGTCATCAGGGGCTATTGGATTTACTGTTGATACTCAAGCACCTGCGTTACTCCTTGATGAAGATGTTCAAACCAGCCTTGACGGGGAAAACGTTGATAACACCGTCAGCAATCAAGTTGTTTTTGTTGGCGCAGACTCAAGCTACAGCTTCCGTGGTCTAACAGATCCATCCGCAACATTAACGTTAGACGGCACTTCAGACGGAATTGTTATCAGTCCGGACGGAACCTTCGTTGTCAATCGTAAGGCCTCGAGTGAGGACCCGAACCAAACCCTGATGCTTAAAGCGGTTGATGATGCCGGTAACGAAACGGCTGTTCCAGTGTATCTTGTGAATCGTGTTTTGTCAGAGTATGAAAGCATTAAACTAATCTCTGACCTGGAAGGCTCCGAGGATCAGCCTGATTCGATCGAGCTTGGCATAGGCGGGACAACGGCGCTGTCTGTGAAAGCTCTCCGCACAGTTAACGGCACCGTTCTAAAAGCAGAAGACGTTGTGTGGGACGTTCTGTATAATCAGAACATCATCAGACTTTCGCAAGATGGGACCATTGAAGCATTAGCTCCAGGCGAAACGGCCATCAAGGTTAGTTATAGACTGTCTGCCTTTGAAGGCCAGGACGGGAAGACGGTCTATAAAGAACTGTCAGACGTTATCAAAATCAAAGTAAAAGATTATGGTTACCGTTATGAAGTTCGTCAGACACAAGGGTTCTCGTTGTACACCATATACACTGAAATGAACATGGGCAAGGCAACGGTTGTGATTGGAGGCAACAAACAAACTCTGTTATATGACAATCTTAAGAAAGCATATATTGGTGCTTCAAAGGAGCTTGTCACAGGCGAGCAATTAACAGCCAAGCTTGGTTTTGAACCAACGGTGAAATCTCCTGTTCTTCTGCGTGGAGACACCGATGGCAGTGGTGCTATTGATAAAGTCGACGTTTTGGCAACATTGAATGCTATTTTAGACAATGTTTACAACGGTTTTAGTTCTGTAGAAAATTGGATGAGAGCTGATACAAACGGTGACAGCATTGTTGATATTGTAGATGCGCAGCTCACACTAATGGAGGCACTTAAAAGATGATCAAATACTTAAAAATCATTTTGTGCATCATGCTTCTAGGGGCTGCCCTACCATCATATGCCTATGGCGCAAATGATGCTGCAGACCTTAGTTATCGTGTGGACATCACAGTAACGGACAGCTCAGGTTCCTTGAAATCATCTTTTGAAGTTGGAGAAAAAATATTTGTTAAACTAAGTCTTTCCTATACGGGTGCCGGAAGGGCGCCTGTATATGGCTTTCAAGGAAAGCTGCAGTTTGATTCTTATGTACTGGAAAATACCGGTGTGAATGTGGAAAAGGACATTTCAATGAAATATTCCGATGGTGCCATCAACTATGTCTATCTGGATATGACCGCCAAGGGAAGAGAGGATTCCATACTGAAAAATATTGGAACGGCTGTATTTCAAGCTAAGAACAGCGGCACGTTCAGCATCTCTTCAAGCGGCTTCATTCTAACGAACAAAGATGCGACACACCGGTACATTGAACCGGTTGAAGATGTGCAAATTATTGTGGGCGATGGAGTAAAGGACCCCTCAAAATCTCTATTATATGAAAACATTGTTGCTGCAAAAGCTTTACTTGCTTCAGTTACTATTGCGGATAATCCCAAAAACATCTACTATCCGGATCATTGGTATCCGACAAAATCCGCTCAAAAACTGAGAGAGGTGATTGCCGGGGCTGAGGCTGTTTTTAATAACAAGGATGCGCTGGCGTCGGAAATCACTGAAGCTATTGAAAAGCTTAGCATTGGTGTTTCCGATTTCGAGAACTCCAAAAATGTCGGCCCGAAACGTTGGGCTGCTCCGGCCGACAATACCACAGTCAATAACACCGCAGTTGATCTGTACTATTCCGTTAAAGCTTCTGTTAAAGGCGGAAATGGCAAAATTGCCGAGGGCTTTGAAGCTCAGACCATTCGTGCAACAACCTCTGCCACCATCAGAATGATTCCGGATGAAGGGTTTGAGACCGAATATATCTTTGTCAACGGTGACAAATTTATAGGCCATGACATTTACACCATTCCAGAGGTTAGCCGTGACACCATTGTGGTTGTAACCTTTGCTAAGAAGACTCCTTTTACAGATATAGCACATGACGATTGGTTCTATCCTTCTGTAAGGTATGTGTCCAACAAGGGACTATTCACGGGAACCTCTGAGACGGAATTCTCACCCTCCGGGAAAATGAGCCGTGCCATGCTGGCCACTGTAATCTATCGTATGGAAAATAAACCGAATGTTACATTTGCCAATGTATTCTCTGATGTTCAAAGTGGCCGTTGGTATTCAGATCCGGTGATTTGGGCAAATCAAAGCAAAATCGTTAATGGGTATGATAAGGGTAAATTCGCTCCCAATGCTGCCATCACCCGTGAGCAAATTGCTGTTATGCTGCATAGATACGCAAAGGTTAAAGGTTATGACCTTCAAGCTAAAACTTCCAGCCTGAGCTTCAAAGATGCAAATCAAATTTCAGGCTATGCCAAAGAGTCCATTACTTGGGCTGTGTCTAAGGGCATTATGAAGGGCAACACGGATTTGACTATAAATCCTTCGGGTCTTGCAACCAGAGCAGAGGTTGCCACTATGCTCGAAAGGTTTAGTGAGCTGAACTGAATTTAAAATAAATACAAACCGCCCCGAAATATTTATCTCATTAAATAAAAAACCGGGAAATAAAAAACCGGGAAATAAAAAACCGCGAAGCCTTGCTGCTTCGCGGTTTTTCTGTGTTTGCTCTCCAAAGCTTTCATTATTCTTTTATTCCCTTCCTGTAGACTCAAATATACAAGATATGATTCTGTCTATGAGAAAAATCTCATAGATTGTCGAAAAACAAGGGTGCTGTGATGAAGGGGGAATTGGCGTGAAGAACCACCGGGCAAAACAGAGAATAAGGCTCTTGCTCCATTGGCTGTTGATTGTCAGTCTAATTGCGGGGCTGTGGAGTCCCGGACTTTGGCAGACAGGCCAGGCAGAGGCTGCGGCTGTGAACGGGACAGCCTCTGCTGCGAGCGATATTAACGGTCATTGGGCGGAGCCGCAACTAAGCGATTGGATAGGAGGCGGGTATATCAAAGGCTTCCAGGATGGAAGCTTCCGGCCTGATCAGACTATCTCACGTATAGAGTTTGTGGCGTTAGTGAACCGCTTGTTTGCTTACCAGGGAACGGGAAAGATCAGTTTCAAGGATGTTCCCTCTGCGGCCTGGTTCGTCTCACAGGTGCAGGCAGCGGTCCAGGCCGGATATGTGAAGGGATTTCCTGACGGGACCTTCCAGCCGGACAAGCCGTTGTCACGGGTGGAGGCGGCCGTAATGCTCGCCAAGCTTACGCCTGTGCTGATGAAGGACGGCGAAGATCCGCTGAAGGTATTCAAGGATGCCGGCAGTATTCCGGGCTATGGCCGTGATGCGCTGGGTGCTGTGCTAAGTGCCGGTTACATGAAGGGTTTCCCGGATGGAACGATTGCAGCTTCACGGCAGCTTACACGGGCCGAAGCCGTTGTGCTGCTGGATCGTCTGAAGCAGCAGTCCGGCAGCCATGCAGAGGGAGGGATCATTCCTCCAGCGAAGACTCTGGAGACGGGCGGCACTTATGGTCCTGTTACAGGCTCGTTCACCGTTGCCGGTGATCTTACCCTGAATGCGCCGGGCATAACGCTGCGCAACGTTCAGGTTCAAGGAAATCTGCTCATCGGCTCCAAGGTTGGAGACGGAGAGATCTACCTTGAACAGGTGACGGTACAGGGCAGCACAGATATTCAAGGCGGCGGTGCCCATAGTGTACATATCAATCATTCGCAGCTCGGTGTTGTAACCGTGGATCGGGCGGACGGTCTGGTACGGGTTGTGGTCGGCGGGACATCGATCATCAGGCAGTTGAATGTCCAGTCCGATGCCAAGCTTGAGTCAGAGCAGAGCGGGACAGCTTCCGGCGGTATTGAGGGAGTTGTCATTTCAGGGTCGGGTGAAGTCACCCTGAGCGGGGAGTTCAGCTCGGTGGAGATTAAGAGCAACGTCAAGGTTGTGGTCACCTCGGGGACCATAGGCCGCTTAAGCGTTGCAGGGGGAGTCAGCGCTTCGTCCATTACGCTGAACGAAGGCGTGAAGGTAAGTGATCTGGAGCTGCATGGCACAGCAAGTGTATCAGGCGCGGGAGAAATCGTGAAGGCACTGGTAGATGCTCCAAAAGTAGTGTTTGAACGTTCCCCCGGCAGCGTGGAAACTACGACACGCGGAGAGTATACGGTTACTGCTCCGGCTGCAAGCACGGCTCCTGCCGGAGCAGGTGGAGCGGGTGGAACTGGCGGAGGAAGTGGTGGTGGCGGTGGTGGCGGTGGCGGAAGCAACCCGACGACCCCGCCATCTCCAACATCTACTCCATCCCCAACACCTCAGCCAACCCTGCCGCCTGCAGAGCAGCCGCTTGAGGTGGCAGTTACTGCTGCGCTCGGTACTCTGAGCGGCTTCATGCTCAGCTTCAGCAAGCCTGTTGCGAATCTGACAGCAGCAGAGCTCTCGCTGAAGGATACAGCTGGGCAGGCTGTGGGGATATCCTTCATCGGCTCTCTGAACGGGGGAAGCTCTTACCGGGTTGCCGCAGTCTTAAAAGAGGGGGAGACCTACTCCATTACACTCTCTAAGGCAGGGTATGCCTTCGGCGCCCCGGTAACCTTAGTTATTCCGGTGACTACACCGGAGGATATTCGGGTGGTCACGGCGGTGCAGAATATCAGCGTAGCGGGCTTGGAGGTCCAGTTCGATCAGCCGGTAGCGGATTTGCCGCTGTCTGGCTTCACCCTGAAGCGCAGCGGGACGGGCGAAGCTGTCGCTATTCAAGAGGCTGCTGCCCATAACGGCGGAAGCTCTTACCAGCTGACAGCTGCCTTGCAGGAAGGGGCTACCTACTTGTTAAGCGTGACGAAGGCGGGCTACCACTTCGGCGGGGTTGTGTCCGTATTCGTTCCGGTCACGGACCCGGTAGTGATCTCGGTATCTGCTGAGGTCTACGGCATCACGGAGACGGGCTTCCAGGTATCCTTGAATCCACCGGTTGCGGGATTAACCCCAGCTCATTTCGCTTTGACAGCGGGGGATGGCAGTAGCATTCCGGTGGACGGAGCGGCCTCCGCAGAGGATGGCGGTGTATACACGATTACTGCAGGACTTGTCCCGGGCAGCACCTACACGCTTAGTATGGAACGGAGCGGCTATAGCTTCGGGACAGCGCTTGAAGTGACTGTACCAGCCGTAGGCAAGGTGAAGGTTGAACCTTCGATTGGCACCGTGCGTACTTACGGCTTTATCCTGTCTATGGATAAGACAGTGCCGGAGATAGATTCTCTGAGCCTGGTGCTGGAGAACGCGGCGGGCGGGCAGGTCAGTATCGATATGCTCAGCACAGTGGTTCCCGGCCGGCAATATGAAGTGTGGGCCAGCCTGGCCCCGAAGGATTCGTATACCCTTTCGCTTGATATGGACGGGTATGAGTTCACGGAACCGGCGGCTCTGGCGGTCCGGGCAGAGGAAGTTCCCTCTTCGGCAGGCTGGGTGACGCATAGCGGATTTGAGCTGCAGTTTGCGCAAGGTACGCCAGACTTCTCGGCAGGCGATATGACTCTGCAGGCTCCTGGCGGCGGGGCCGTAGCCGTGGATGAAGTCCAGCTTGGTCTGGACAGGAAATCTGCAGTGATAGCTGCGGATTTGCCCGCAGCAGGAAGTTATGCTTACCATGTCAATCTCTATGACGGACGGTTCATACAAGGGACCGTTGTTGTTCCTGAGACCGTGGAAATCAGTAAGTATACGACCTTCGACGGGTATCCCGGTGCTTATAGCGGCCTTACGGTTCACTTTGGGCGGGCGGTACCGGGGTTGACAGTCTCAGCCTTTGAGCTTAAGAATAGCAGCGGCGGGGCGGTTGTATTGGACTCGGCGGGCTCCATTGACGGAGGCCGTACCTACAAGCTGCTCACCACGCAGATTAATGCCGGAGGCCCATTTGTACTTGGCATTACGGCTCCGGGCTACAGCTTCGGGAAGCCGGCCACACTGGTGAACGCGACTCTGAATGTGTGGGGCGCGGGGCGGAAGCCGACACAATTCATGGCCGGACTGAATCCGCGCGTGCCGGATTTGACCGCTGAACATTTCAGGGCCACGGATCTGGCAGGCCATGAGGTTGCGATTACAGGTGTGACATGGGATAACCAGCAGCGGATCTATGTAGTGGCTTTTGACGGAGAGGGCGGTCAGAGTTATTACGTATCGGTTCAGGCGGACGGGTATGACTTCGGCGCGCCGAAGAAGATATATGTGTATGCCCAGAACACGGTGGTAGATCCGACTTACAGCGGCTTCACGCTGGTGATGTCACCTGCGATGAAGATTAATACGCAATACGGCTTTAAGCTAACCAAGGCTTTTGGAGGCCCGGAGGTTCCCATCAAGAAGGTCGTCATGAATGACCCGGAAGGCGGAAGCTATCAGTTCTCAGCCGCCTTGACCCCGGGCTACTATAGTCTCGCGCTGGATGCAGATGTGGACCCGAATGTGGTCTCCTTTGCGGTTCCCCTAATTGCTACAGTCTCTGTCGATGAGATTGAGAACAGTGGGCTGCTTGCGAAGCTCGATTATGCCGTGGATGGGCTGGATGCAGGGAATTTCGTATTGTTGAACAACGATACAGGGGATCCCGTAGTGATATCCTCAGCAACAACGGCGGACCAGGGCGCAAGCTACCGGCTGTCGGCCCACCTGGCGGGAGGCAGCTATACTCTGAAGCTGACCGGGTATCTACCGGAAGCAGGGGTGAATTTCAAGGTTGCAGCGACCACAGACGCAGGGACAACCAGTGTATCGAAGATCACGAGTGCGGGCTTCGAGCTTTCTTTTGCCAACCCGGTGCCGGGCCTGCTGCCTGGTGACCTTACGATCACGGATGCGCAGAATAACAAGCTGAACGGAGTTACGTTAACCACGAGTGATAATGGCGGGACCTATCAAGTGCGGGTAACGCTTGCGGAGAATGCGGACTACACGATTGTGCTGAAGAAAGGGTATATCCTCTTCGGCTCGCCGGTCACGTTCCATGTGAATAAGTGGATTGCCGCCAGCATAGCGGATGTAACGAAGGACGGGCAGTTCACCTTGAAGTTCGCTCCCGCGTTCCCGGAGATTGAGAATTATCTGGGGCTGTCGTTAACGGATGAAGCCGGCACGCTCTATTATCCGAATCTGTTCGAGTCGGCAGACGGCGGGGCGAGCTACCAGCTTCGAGTGCCGGGCAATCAGTTGAAGCCGGGTATGGCCTACATGGTCAAGCTGGACAAGGATGAATTCTCAATGAATCCAGTCTCCTTCCGGCTGCCGCCAACGCTGACAGTTATGGAGGCGACAACAGCAGGTGTGAAGGTGCAGCTGGATGCGCCGGTTCCGGGGCTGGCCCAGCGGCATTTTGTAATCCGAAATGCCGCTGGTGACAGCATTGCACTGACTTCAGCGGCAACAGCGGATGCAGGCGCTCACTACACCCTTGCCGGTACCTTTGCCGGAGGGCAAACGTATACGGTACAGTACAAGCCGGATGTAACTTATCAGGTGAATGAACCCGTAGCTTTTCCAATATCGAAAATCATTACGGCTGCACTCAGCAATATAACGGTACTGGGGTTCAAGCTTCAATTCAGCTCCAAGGTTGCCGAATTGACCCCGCAGCAAGTGATCCTCCGTGATCCGAGCGGGAATCCAATCCCTGTGAATGAGTATTCACTCAAGACAACGGATCAGGGCCTAAGCTACCAGGTGACGATGAATGCGGTGGCAGCGGGCAAGGGGTACACCCTGGATCTGGCGCGAGAGGACTTCCGGCTGGCTTCTCCGGTCTCCTTCGATATCTCGGCGTCGGCTGCCCTCCGGCTGGTGGGCACGGTGCTGAACAAGATTGTGGTGTCTGTCTCTCCGAATCTGCCGGATATGACCGAAGAGCATTTCGCGTTGTATGACAGCAAAGGCCGCAAGATCGCGATTACGGTGACTTCTCAGGGTCCGGCAAGCGCAATGTACAATATTGAAGGGAAATTCGACGCCTTCGAGACGTATACCCTGCAAGCCAAGTATCCCGGCTATCTGTTCGGGGCTCCGCTTACGGTGGGCTTCCAAGTAGGGGTGTATGCAATCATTCACAGCCAGTCGCGGAGCGGCTTCAAGCTCGTATTGAGCACGGAGGTGCCCGGTCTAAGTGCTGCGGATATTACCGTCACTGATAAAGAGGGAAATATCTCTGCAGTACAATCCCTCCAGGCTTCCTCTGCTCCAGGCAGCTATAACGTGCTTGTTCCGCTGGCCGGAGGCAAGACGTACACGGTGAAGATTGCTGCGAAGACGCCGTATGTTTTTGACAGCATTGACCCGTTCACCCTGAATGCGGCTTCGGCCACGGTGGATCAGTTGTCTGTGACCGGCTTCAAGCTGAGCCTGTCCTCACCGCTCAGTCTGGACCCCGGAAATGTCAGCCTGACGGATGACCAAGGCCAAACCGTCAACTTAAGATCGGTCATTACCCGGGATGCGGGCCGGTCTTATGAGATTAGTGTCTATCTGAAGGCGGGTGTGCAGTATCAGTTGGGCCTGCATGTGGCGGGATACGACCTGGGTACGGAGCTGCCATTGTCCATCCAGGCTGTAGCGGCTGCGTTCGAGGGGATGGAGACCGGGAACAATCAGGCGTTCACTGTACGCTTCGATCAGGCGATGCCAAGCCTGCTGCCGGGTGATTTCAACATCAAGCAAGGAGACAACGCTACAGTCTACCATCCTATGAAAATATCGACAGCGGATGGGGGATTCACTTATAAGGTAGAAGCGAGCTTCTGGGGAACAGAGCGTTACTCGCTGCGTATTGTCAAGCACGGGTATGACTTCGGCACCCCGATCTTCATTGACGTTCCGGCTAGGATAAGCGCGGCAGTGTTGAGAATAGGAGCGGACTACGTGGAGGTTGGACTGAATCCCGGTGTCTTTGGAATGAGTGCCGCTGATTTCACGGTGAAGGATAGCACAGGGCAAGTGTTGCCTGTGTCCTCTGCGGTGACGGACGACCATGGCTTGACTTACCGCCTGAAGGCAGCATTTGCCGGAGGCCAGACCTATACGATTGCGCTGCAACAGACGGGTCATGACTTCGGGGAGGTCTTGTCTGCTACGCTGCCGAGTGTGATTGCAGGTGAGGTTGGTCCTGTTAACGGGCAAGGCGTGAGTGTTCTCCTGAACCCGGCTGTTGGCGGGCTTAAGGCTGGCAGCTTCAAGCTGGTGGATGCTGCCGGGCAGGCGATTCCGGTTACAGCTGTCAAGGAGCTGAATACGGGAGCCGCTTATTCGTTATCCGCTAATCTTGCAGCTGGAGCGGTCTATACGCTGACTGTGACCGCAGCAGGCTACGACTTCGGAGCCGCGCTTGCGGTGAAGGTGCCGGTTCCAATCGCACTGAGCTATGACTCCATACAGAAGGACGGGCTGACGGTGAAGCTGGACCCGGCTATTCCGGGACTTAGCGCAGCCAGCTTCATCTTGAAGGATGCGGAGGGCAATCAGAGCGTTGTATCTGCGGTAAACACCTCAGATGGAGGTGCGACCTATGCCGTACAAGCGGCACTGCAATATGGAGACGCCTATAGTCTGAATGTAGCGGCAGCCGGTTATGAATTCGGCACGGTGCTGCCGTTCACGGTGCTGCAGCCTGTCGCCAAGTCTATCGAGGCGCTATCCAAGAACGGGTTCACCCTGCGGCTGCAAGCCGCAGTCCCGGATTTGAAGGTCAGCCACATTCTGCTGAAGGACAGCAGCGGCGAGGCTGTTGCGCTAGATTCCCTGGTGACGGCGGACGGCGGGCTGACGTATCAAGCGGCGGCGAAGCTGACGGAAGGGGCGGCGTACCGGCTGGCGCTGACAGCTCAGGGGTATGATTTTGGCCCGTCGGTTCATGTGGATGTTCTTCCAATGCTGCAATTGACAGCGAGCAGCATTAATACCTCCGGCTTCAGTCTGCATCTGAGCACGGCCGTGCCTAACCTGAATCTGTCCTCCGTGCACCTCAGTGGACCCGGCGGGCAGAGTGTAACCCTCACCGCAAGCTCATTCTATGATGCTAATCCGGGTACAGCCGAAGCGGGCAAAATCTATCTGGTGCGTGTGCCTATAGCCGCCGGTCAAACGTATACGCTGATGGTGCAAGATCCATCCCACCCGGTAGAAGGGCCGCTCGAAGTGGTGCTGCCAGTTGAGGTTACGAGCCAGGTCACCCGTGCGGATGCCGGCGGAATAAGTGTGCTGCTGGGCCGCAAGGGAATTGATGTGCAGCCTGAGGATGTGGAGCTTCTTACGGCGGCAGGCGATAGGATCAAGGTGACGGGGATCGCTGCGGGAACAGACGCAGGTACCTACATCATTCAAACCCAGCTTGCCGAAGGCAGTACGTATTCGCTGACTCTGAAGAAGGCGGGGTATGACTTTGGGGCAGCGGTTAAGGTGTATGTGGCTTACCGTGTCACTTCAAGTATCACAGGTGTGAATGAGAATGGCTTCACTGTAAGCTTCAGTACACCGGTTCAAGGTGTACAGTTCAGCTTGCAGGATGCCGGCAACAACCCGGCAACACTGGGTCCGGTATCCACTGCAGACTTCGGACAGACGTACAAGGTGGCAGCGAACCTGGCTTACAATAAGGAATTCAAGCTGCGGCTGGATGCAGCGGGGTATGATCTCGGTGCGGAGCTGACGGTGAATAATGTAAGCACGCCGCCGCTCCTGATGGATGCGACCTCTTCGGAGAATGGGACCCAGGTTATCCTTACGTTTGACAAACCGCTGGCCAGCGTGATTTCAAGCGGGTCCTTCTCCGTCAAGATCGATGGTCAATGGCAAAGCTCCGTGACTGCGGCACTCGGGGCAGATCCGGCGCAGATCTTCTTGAGCTGGAACAGCAGCGGCCGGGTAATTGGTTCAGCCTCCACGGTATCGGTAGTTTACACCGGTGTGAACCGGGTGAAAGCGGTCAATCAGACGTTCCTGGCTGTCTTTGACGAATTGCCGGTGGCTAATGTGGCGACCCTGCTCGGGTTCGTCTCCAGCTATGCCTATAAGAACGATGCAGCCTACCCGGCTCAAATACTTCACAAGCAATACGGCAAGACGGCGCTGGAGACGGCGGAGCTTCTGCGGGACGGCGGCTTCAAGGCAGCGAATCTGTACCGTGCGGTTCTGATCGAGTATGGGATGATCCGCTCAGAACTGACGCCGATCCTGTATGCAATGAACGCGGATGCGTCTTCGGTCTATGATGCCTACAATTCCCTTAAGCCGGCTACGGCTGCGTATGATGGATTGATTACAGGAGAGCTTCTCTCGGCAGGGTATTCGGCCAGTGAGATCGGTCCGGTCCTTCAGAGATTCGGTCTGTCCAGCAAAGGCATCCTGGGATATCTGAAGCGCTACAATGTATCCGTTACAGAAGCGGCGAAGGTCCTAAAGGGTAACTGGAATGAAACAAGCGGCAATACCGTACAGTTACTCCGGTTGACAGGTTATGACAGCCTCGGGATTGCCGGAGCTGTCCAGAGTGCATACGGTCTGAGCCATGCACAGGCCGTGTCCGCCATGGCCGAAGGCAAGCAACCGGCAACGGAATCGGCAGCGGTCATCAAGGAGCTGTACTCGGGCGATGCCGTTACCAGTGCGACTTGGCTGTCCCAAGCGGGATATTCGGCGGCGGATGTGAGCAAGGCGATTGCAGAGCAATACAGCTTTGCTGGCGCGGCAGAAATGCTGCGGGCCTTCATGGGCGCTGGCTTCCCGGCGGCGTATACGTATTCTCTGCTGCGCCGGGAATATTCGCAGCAGGATGCGGCGACAGAGCTGCTGAACGCGAAGGTGTCTGCACGGGAAGTGGCCGAAGCGGTTAAATCGGCCGGAGATGGTGCCTCCGTGATCATTAGCGCCTTAATGGCCAAGCACTATGAGGTGCAGGAAATTGCCATCATCGTGAATGATTTATGGGTGTCGGCAGGTGTCACGTTAAGCGAGGTACTCGCTCAATTCGCCGCCAGCGGGTATCAGGCTTCAGCACAGGCCGCGCTGTTACGTGAACAGTTCGGTGCAGAACTCCCGGCAGCGATTGCGGCTCTCTCTCCAGGGCTTACCCAAACCCAGCGGGAGCATGTACTGAAATACCTTTTGGATGGGGGATATGATCCGGTTCAGCTGGCGGACTATTATCTGAAGCAGGGCAGCAATTCCTATGAACTGTTCAGACAGTTCAGGCTGGCAGGCAAAACGCCGGTACAATCGCTGCAGACAATGTATGATGCTTACAGACAAGCAGGAACAGCACTCACGCTGAGCGGTGCAATGGATCTGTTCTACCATGATTACAATAACCGTTACGAAGCAGACCAGGTCCTGACGGCGCTGCGTACCGTGTTCGCCCAGGATGCAGATGAGAAGGCGGATGCTACCGCGATAGCGGCTGTTATGAGTAACTCCAGGCTGTGGGATAAGCTTGAGATTGCCAAGCCGCTTATCCGGCAGATGGGCCTCACGATGCAGGATTGGGTGGAGCTGGAGCGCACCGAGGCCTTTTCCCGATTTGGCTGCGCCTGTGATGTGCGGACGGTGGTGAAGGATACCCAGTATTTATTCGCTGGTGCGACGCTGCCGGATATCACTGTTGCCATGAGCTTATCCAGCCGGTATACCTTGAATAGGATCGTGGAAGGGACGATTAATCTCTACCCTACAGGGGGTGTCAGAGCGAAAGGAATGCCTTACCTGATCTCTGCGCTGAAAAATGCGGGGTATTCCTTCGAAGAGGTCGCTGCTGAATTCGACAGTCAGGGGTGGAGTGAATGGGTGGCCGCTTTCAGCACATACGGAATTGCAGCAAATGATGTGACTGCTTATCTGGTTACAAAAGGTCTTACCATGAGCCAGGTCATTGACCGGCTGGCTCCGTATCCGCTGAAGGACCGGGCGCTGGTCCTGCGTGAAGCCTACGGGCTGGATAGCGCTGCTGCGATGGCACTGCTGCTCCAGCAGACTGACGAGGATCAGGAGGATATCGGCCGGGCGGCGGCCTGGGCCTACGGCAGCGATCCAATCTCGCTGTGGATTCAGACGCTGCGGGCACAAGGGGCTACGGCTGCCTCCGTGATTAACACGCTTGCTGCGCGTTACCCTGCCTACTGGCAATCGGACAAGGTGGGTCCGGCCCTGATTCAGGGCGGATTCAGCCAGGACGAGGTCATGCGGGGGCTGCTGATCCATGCCGGAGTGCGGGGCAACCTGCAGGCAACGCTTGCGCTGCTGCAGTCGCTCTATAGCCAGCAGCAAATTACCATTGCCCAGCTCCTGAGCGCTGCCAAGCTCGTATCGCCGGAGGACGGGCTGGAATTTCTGCAGAAGGGCGGCTACAAGCTGCCGGATATGGCCCGCGCACTCAAGGATTATTACGGGCTTACGGCCGGAGAAGCTGCCAAGCTGCTTACCGCCGCATATCCGAATGATCAGAGTCTTATTCTATCCGGGCTTGCTTCCGTATACGGACAGACGCTCGGAAGTACGATAGCAGAAGCACTGCAGGAGAAGGGAATTACTGAAGTAAGCGCAGCTGTTGAATATCTGTGGAATGCGGGATTTGCGCCTAGAGATATTGCCAGCTCAGCCAAAGACGCCTTCCACCAGGACGCAGGTCAGACGGCGCTGCTCTTCGTGCAGAAGAATATTCTGGCTGACAGGAATGTGCTGGTAACGACCCTTGCCGCAGTCTATGGACAATCTGTTGAACAAGTGATTCATGCACTGCTTGTCCGGCAGGGAGCTCCCTCCTTCGAGGAAGCCATTGCCTTTGTGTTCCAGGCCCGGTTCAGTCTGGCGAACAGCATCAGGCTGGCCAAGACAGAATACGGATTATCTGCGGGAACAGCCTTGCAGCTGCTCACAGATTCCCGGCTATACCGCCAGGAGGATATCCTTGCGGGTGTGACGGATATCTACCGGACCTCGCAGCGTGAGAGTATCGTGGATTCACTGGCAGCCAGCGGGCTGGTCACCCTGGAATCTGCTGTATCCTTCCTGCGCAACATGAAGTTCGATCTGAACGGGATCGTCAGGGTGGGCAAGGAGCATTACCGGTTAAAGGCCGGAGAGACTGCCGCCGCTCTGACAGTCGAGGGATCTTATGGTGATGAGGACATACAGAATTCGGTGTCCTATGTATACGGGCAGAATCTGACGCAGACCCGGCTGGATACGCTGAATGCGCTGGGGATCACCGTGTTCGCCGATGCTGTGCCGGAGCTGAGAAGCGCCGGATTTGCAATCACCGACCTGGTGCTTGCAGGCAAGACGCACTACAATCTTAGCGCCGGAGAGACGACTTACAGCCTGCTGCAATCCGGGCGCTATCCGGTGGCTGACATTCTGGCTGCTGTGGCGGAATACTACGGCAAACCGGTGAATGAGAGCGTGGAGGAGCTGCTGAACCGCAGCGGCATTGCCTCCATCCAGGATGCAGCGCCATATCTTCGTTCGCTGGGCTACACGCTGCAGGATGTGACCGAAGTATCCAAGAGCTATTATGGAAATTCGCTACAGGCTACTCGGGATGCTTTGCTGTCGCTCCAATTGGAAGACGCCAGCATTATAGAATGGACGGTGCGGCAGGTCTACGGCACAGCTGTGGAGGAAGGCAATACGGCTGCAACGCCTCAATCTATCCTGCAGGAAGCCGGAATTATAGGAGAGCAAGCGGCCATTGCCTATCTATGGACTGCGGGCTACCCGCTCCAGGATATTGTCAAAATGCTCAAAGAGTATAACGGCCAATCAGCGGCGGCTGCCGCAGCACTGCTGATTGCAGACGGATCGTTCAGTGCTTCAGCAGTTCTGAGCAGCATCAGCGCCATTTATGGGACCACGTATGATGCCGCCACAATGGAGTTCTTCAGAGCGCAGGGTATTTTCACAGATGCCCCGCAAGCGGCGCAGGTCTTGAGCACAAGCGGCTACCGGATGGCGTATATCGCAGAACTATTGAAGAAGAGCTACGGCAAGACGGAGGCGGAGGCGAAGGAGATCCTGAACGGACTGGGTATTTACACAGCGGATGCGGTACAGAAGACAGTGGCTGAGGTGTATTTTGCAGTGGGCACATCCTCTGGAACTCTTCAGCAATTGCTTGATCTGTATGGAATCACGGGTGCAGAAGCTGCTGTAAGCCTGCTCTATAAGCAAGGTACAGCGATACAGGACATCCTCCAGTATTTGAAGGATGCTTATAACTTGGGTGCCGATGAAGCAACCGCCCTGCTGGCAGTGCATGTCAAAGGTCCGGAGCTTGGTCTGGCCGTCACTACGGTGTATTACAGCAGCACGAATATCGGCTACCTCGCGAAGTTGATTCCGGCAACCTCTATGGGCAGCCCGGGAACGGTTGCGAGTTATATGAAGGCGAAATTCAGGGATACCGATATCGTGCTTGCGCTGAGGGTGATTTTCAATCTGGATGCGTTGGGTGTGCAGGATGCGATCTCCACTACGATCATGTCTGCGGAGCGTGTACGTGCAGCGGTGACTGAAGTGTTCGGCGCTGATCCGCTCTACGCCTATCTGAAGCGTATGAAGGACCGGGGAGCGAATGCCAATGATGTGGCTGCCGAGCTGGAGCTCCGGGGGCTGCTGGAGCTGGCACCGTCCAGCTACCTGGTGGATACGCTGCGGAGCCTGGGTTATGACAATACCAGCATTCTGAAGATGCGCTACAATTACTTCAACGAAACGCGCCAGAATGCAGGTACGGAAGAGGAGCAGGGAACACAGCTGGTACAATTGGGTGTTAATACGCCAGCCGCTATCGTTCAATATTTGCGGAAGTGGAATCTGCTCCCGTACAAGGTCATTAAGATTGTCAAGGCAGGACTGCCGAATGCTCCAATAGCAGAGATTGCTCTTGCCATGCGTGAATACGGATATACGGGTACGGCGATTATGGGAGGGCTTGATGCAGTAGGCGAAGGCGGGGATGCTATTGCCGCGATTCTCAAAAAGCTTGGACTCTCAGTACCGCAGGCGCTGGTCTTCCTGAGAGACTGGCCCGTGGACGAGCAGCTGCAATGGCTGATCCGCAATGACTACACACCAAGCGAATACATTGCTTATCGGAATGTGCAGACCGACAACACTATTGCAGTTCTGAGGCAGCAGCTCGGCCTGTCCGCAATTGATGTTGCTAAGCTGCTGAACAAGTATAAGGGCAGTATGAGCCACTACTCCTTAGCCAAAGCGCTGTATGACGGAGGATTTACACAGGTCAGTGAGGTTGCGGGTGCTCTGATCTCGATCAATTATCAGCCGGTCTGGCTGCTGGGATTGCTGGTGGGAATTGGCGGCTGGACAATGGATGACATCGCCCAGGGAATGCTGGATTCCGGTCTGATCTCACTCGTGGATCTGGGCACTGCAATTCAGATGGCCACGGGCGGCGTGCTCAAGGAGACCTACCGTATTCTCAAAAAGGTATCCACCGCCAAACAGCGGGAATTCTATGACAGTCTCGATTCCCTGGAACGCAAATTGCTGGACAACAATGAAATCGCCATGATTGTTGTCGTATCCGCCATGCGCAACGGAAGGATTAGTATCTCCGATGCCACCAATCAGCTGAAGGTGACGGAAGGGATTGAACCGGAGGATGCACTGAAGGTGCTGATTGTATCCGGAGCCAACGTGCTGGATTCGGCAGGAGCCGTATGGGATGTCTACCGCGATTATATCGGGGCGAAGATTGTCCTGAAGATGTTCGAAAAGGCGGCAGGTCAGTATATTAGTGACTTCAAAAATTACTACAAGCTGGTCATGACATTATCCAAGATTATTTATAAATTATCCAAATAAGAAATGAGGCTGCAGCAAAGGCCGGTCCGCATAAGGACCGGCCTTTGCCGGTAACCTGTAATGGAAAATCAAGGCGTGGACACCCCGACCCGGAAGGTGCTATCCTAACTTAATAGAATTTGTTATTAAGGGAGACGCAGCCGTGGAAAGTAGGCACTGGATGTCGATTATGCTTTTTATTGCAGCAGCACTGATGCTGTTTGTGTCGTTCCTGTCGTACCAGAAAAGACATCTTCCTGTTGCCAGAACGATGATTCTGATTATGCTGACAGCAGCCTTCTACGCTTTCGGCTATGGTCTTGAGCTGCTCAGCGGGAACTTAAGCCAGGTGAAGCTGGCGCTGCACATTCAATATCTGGGTATTCCTTTTGTCTCCACCTTATGGCTGGTACAAGCGATTCAATTCACCGGAGCCGCTGCGCGCTTCCGCAAGCGACTGATCGCCCTGCTGTTCCTGATCCCCGCCGTCATCTTCATCCTGCAGCTCACCAATGACTGGCATCATCTAATCTACCGGGATTTTCTGCTGAATACGGACCCTTCGGTCTCCTTGTATTACACCGTCAAGGGGCTGTGGTATAACATCCATGCTGCGTATAATTATCTGGTGCTGCTTGGCGGGATTGCGCTGTTCATATCCATGTTTGTGCGGGCGCTGCCGATTGTACGCAAACAGATTGCTGTTCTGCTTCTGGGTGCGGTTGCGCCTATGCTGCTCAATCTGTTCCTGTGGACCGGAACCCGAATTGATCTCACACCGTTCGGATTTGCAGTGTCGGGCATCGCCTACGCCTGGGGTATCCTCAGATTCAACCTGCTCCGCCTGACTCCGCTGGCGATGGCGCAGGTGTTCGAGACGATCCGGGACGGTGTCCTTCTGTTCGATTATGAGAACCAGATCGTCAGCTACAACCGTGCCGCAGAGAAGATGTTTCCCGAACTTGGGAGCAGGAGGCGCTACCCGGCGGATATGACGGAGGTGCTTGCCGGCAGCGGGGAGCTGCTTGAACGTCTCAGGGGCTTAAGCGATGAGGACGAGCGGTTTGCCTACGAGCGGCTTCAGGCCGGAAGACGCCTGTACTATAATTGCAGTCTGTCCTTCATTCATGATACAGGCAGCACCCCTATTGGCAAAATCCTCTTATTCAGCGACATTACGGAGCTGAAGGAGAGCGAGGTCCGGCTGCGCGAGAATGCCCGGCAGCTATCCGAGCTGAATGCCTTCAAGGACAAGCTGTTCACCATTGTGGCCCATGATATCCGCGATCCGGTAGCACTGCTGGTCAGCCTGACAGAGCTGCTGGGCGACGGGCTGACGGCTGCGGATGCTGAGCACGCGGAGGTGGTGCGGGAGATCAAAGGGCAGGTCCGTAATACATTCCAGCTCGTTGATAATCTGCTGGACTGGTACCGCAGCCAGAAGGGAAAGGTCTCCTTCCATCCGCAGGCCTGGAGTGTACAGCAGGTGGTCCGGCAGGCCCTGATGCTGGCGGGTACCAAGGCCGGGATGAAGCAGATCCGCCTGACGGAGCGCATCGGCAGCGAATTAACCGTCCGGGCGGATAAAGAAATGCTGGACCTGATCCTGCGTAATCTGCTCTCTAACGCAATCAAATTCACGGGAATAGGCGGCTCTATTGAGGTTGAAGCCGTGCTTGAAGACGACCGGGTTATCTTGTCTGTACGCGATGACGGGATTGGTATTGATGAAGCGACCGCAGACATGCTGCGCCTGGAGGAGCCGATTCTGAAGGCGCCACTGGGGGAGGAGGCAGGAGATGCCCGCTTCGGCCTGGCGCTCGCGCGTGAATTCGTGCGCATCCATGGCGGGAGCCTGTGGTTTGAGAGCAAGCCGGGAAGTGGAACGATCTTCTACTTCACGTTGCCGGGATCGGCAGGAGGAGAACGGATGGAGTAACGGGCAGCGGGAGGGAGGATATATAAATGAAGGTTATACTGGTCGATGATGAACGGATGATGCATCTGATTCTTAGCACCATGCTGCTTAAGCTGCCTGAAGTCGAGCTTGCGGGTTCGTTCACAGATACGAAGCCGGCTGCTGCCTTTCTGGAGGAGCACCCGGATGTGGAGCTTGCCTTCGTGGACCTCTCTATGCCGGGAGAGGGCGGCATGGCCTTTGCAGCCAGGCTGGCGGCTGCCGGTTCTCCAGTGCAAATTGTGTTCGTGACCTCACATAAGGAATTTGCCCTGGAGGCTTACGACTTGTCCGTGCTGGACTATCTGGTCAAGCCGGTCTCCCAGGAGCGGCTTGCGCGTACGGTGAACCGGGTGCTTACCCAGCGGCGGGCTGCTCCGGCACGGCTCTCCCCTCTGCCGGAGGTGCAGGCTCCGGCCGGTTCCGGCCGGGTAAGGCTCACGATGCTCGGGGATGTTGCCGTGAGCAGCGGGGCAGGCCGGGTCAAATGGACCTCCCGTAAATGTGCTGAGCTGTTTGCCTATCTGCTGTTGCTCCGGGGAAAGCGCGTCCCCCGTTCCAGGCTGGTTGCGGATATCTTCGGCGGCATGCATAAGGCCAATGCGGAGAGCTATCTTAACACTACCGTCTATCAACTGCGCAAATCTTTGGAGCCGCTGGGCCTGCGTGAAGCGATCCGCTCGGAGAACGACGGGTATGCGCTTGAGCTTCAGGCGCCGGTTATCGACTATCTGGAATTTGAACAGGAGGCAGCCGCCTTGCACACCATAGAACCCCCGGATATAGAGCGGGCTATGCGTATCGAGCAGCTCTATACAGGAGAGCTGTTCGGCGACAAGGCTTATGTGTGGGCCATCCATGAGACGGAGCGTTATGCGGAATTGTATGCCTCCTTCGTCAAACGGCTGGCCGCAGCGTTCATTGCCAGCCGGGATTCCACTGCGGCCTCCAAGCTGCTGCTGAAGCTGAACAAGCGAAATCCGCTCGATGAATCGGTGATCCGCCAGCTGATGGCCGTGCACGAGCTGGCCGGAGACAAAAAAGGTCTCAATGCCGTCTACACAGACTACGTGCGGCTGTTAAGCCGCGAACTTGGCATCAAGCCCTCCGGCGATCTGATCTATCTGTATGATTCCCTGGTCCGGCGGATCTCGGAACTCAAATAATCTTTGTTTCAGCCTTCTCCGGAGGGCCCGGATTACGGGTCCTCCGGTTTTTTTGCTGATCAACCCAATCAGAATGGCTATTGCTAGAGTAGATTACCTTGAGGGTGATTCTGTTAGAGTGGCGGCAAGGAATTTCGCCAAAAATGTGGACAGGGGTAAAGGCGCGAATCCGTTCCGATTACATTAGGAAATGGGGGGATACAGATGGATTTCAGTGCATTGACTGGCCTTTTCGTAGATAACAACGGTTCAGTCGTGCTGAATGTTCTGTTATCTACTGCCTTGATCTGGAGTGTTAAGCAAATTGCGAATAAAGAGAAAGTGATTCAGAATTATCAGAAACGCGATGAGGAGAATGAGAAGCAGCTTAGCGAATATAACCGTACGCTCGTGAAGCTGCTGATTGAGAGAGGAACCGCAGAGAGAAAACCTAATGATGAGGAGGTCGTCAACAAGTGAAGCTCCTCGATATCTTTCGCAAGCACGAGCTGAAGCCCAGCCGGGTCAAACGGGAAATTGAGACCCTAGGCCAAATTCAGGAGGCGTATGAATCCAATGATCTAGAGAGGCTTATTGATCTGCACCGCACTGGCTTAGGTAGAAGGGGAGATGATCTGCATGGACATTATTGACTTGGTACTGATTACACTGGAACTGATCGCCTTGATCGCTTTTACCGCATATGTTATCCGTTACAGCAAATATTTCATCGGACGGGGGCCTATGCGCACCTATAATTTGTACCTCCGCAGTGTATGGGTAACTTATGGGGCAGTAGCGCTTCTGTGTCTCAATCTGCTGTGGGGAAGGCTGAACATTATTCTCGGGCTGAACCTGTCCGGCAGCTTATCCGATATCCTGCGGGAGTATGTGCTGGTGCTGACCCTTGTCATGCTTGTATTCGCAGGCTTGATGCACAAGGAGTTATGGGACAGCAACCATAGGCACAAGACCCGCCGTGAGCGCAAGAAACTGAAATAGCAGGCCCCATTCCCCATCATTCCCCCTCGGACACCCGTCCTCCGCCACGTTCATCTCTCTCAATATGAAAAAGCACCAGCTCCAGCTGAAACAGCTGGCCGCTGTAAGCAAGCTGAAACAGCCCGCCAGCCCGCTCCATCGTCTGGCGGATATTCCGCAGTCCGATCCCGTGGGAGCGCTTATCGCTTTTGGTGGTCAGCAGCTCGCCGCCTAGGCCTTGGAGGACAGAACCGGAGTAGGGATTCTGAATCCGTATAAATAAGCTGGCATTCAGGTAATGCATATGTACCGCGATGTATCGTTCTGTTCCCTGTTCCTTGGGGATCAGGCTGACTGCTTCCAGGGCGTTATCAAGGGCATTGCCCAGAATAACGCTGATGACAGCGGTATCCAGCATCATCCGGGGTGGAAGGCTCAGCTCCAGACGGAGATCAATCTCTGCTGCGGATGCCTCCTGCCGTTTGTAATCCAGGATGGAGTCAATAACCGGGTTACCGGTGTTGCAGTATGTTTGGGCTTGTCCAGTCGAGCCAAGCAGAGCGTCCAGCTCGGCTGTAGAGGCGGCTTCTTCTCCGCTGAGAATTCTGGAGCGCAGGCCCAGCAGAATATGGTTGAAGTCATGACGGAACCGGAGGGCTTCCTCCTGAAATTCCCGGTTCCGGTGGTACTGGTTCACATAATAGCTGTTTTGCTGCTCCAGCAGCAGGCGCTGGCTGCGTTCAGACTGTGCGCTCAGCACACGGTCAATCAGCAGGAATACCAGAAGATTAATAGCGAGCAGCAAGGCGGGAACGACAGGGAATAACTGCGGATATAGCTGGAAGAAGGGACTGCCGGATAACTGCAGTAATACCGCAATGCTAAGACAAGGAAAGAGCAAGACAAAAGACCCTAACCACCTGGTTGGCTGGCCCCGGCCCTCGTCTTTCACCAGCCTGCGCAGCAGCAGAACGAGCAATAGCATCAGCAGCTTCGAGAGCAGCAGGCCGAGCCTGTAACCGAAGTCAGTATGTGGCAGTGGAACCGCCGCATCGCTGAGGATAATCACAGCAGAGATAAACACCGCAGCGTATAACCGCCAAGCAAGACTGCCCCGGTAGAGCAGGGACACACCCAGGATCAGTCCGATATTACCAGCCATCAGCGGGAGAGCGGACAGTGAGCTGTGATGGAGCAGAGCATGAACACCTATGTACAGAATGTAAAATGCGGTCAGCCGCAGCCGTGATTCCACACGACAGGGGAAGAAGCGGCTGAAGAAGAGATGCAGTATGACTGACAGGAGCGGTAGTACAGCGAGATAAATGATTTCATCGAGGAGTACGGAATTCATACCAGCTCCCCCCTGAAATGAAGATAGGCCCTGCGCACAGCGGGGCTATATTTGCTGCTGACCGGCAGTTCACAGCCGGTGGTAAGAATGATTTTTTTGGCGCTAATGGCCTGGATTGAATAGAAGTTCACAATATAGGACTGGTGAATCCGTACGAAATGGCTGGCCGTCAGCTTCTGCTCCTCCTCTACCAGCTTCCCGTAGTATTGTAGTGTCCTATCCTGAGTAACCAGTGTAATCTGCCTGATGCTGCTCTCCAGATAATGAATGTCCCTGTGAGGAATCCTTAGTTCCTGGTTCTTCAGCTGTACCGCAAGGAAGTTGATCCGGCCCTGCTGCCGGAGACGGAGGGTCTTATGTATGGCCCGGGCCAGCTTCTTCCTGAAGCCCTCCGGCTCAATCGGCTTCTTCAGGAATCCTGAAGGACGCAGGTCAAACAGCTGCATATGGTATTCTTCATGACTGGAAATATAGATAAGCTGCACCGGATCATTGCCGTCATCCTCCCTCAGGAGCTGTCCCGCCGCAATGCCGTCAAGACCGCCCAGCTCAATGTCCATCAAGATAATATCAAACTGGCTTCCGTCCCGGAGGGCCCGGGCGAAGCTTTCACCGGAATAATATAGGGAAATCTCAATAGGTTCGTTCAAGTCTTCTCCGGTTTCCAGAATCAGGCGCTCGGCCTCTCCGGCTGCGCGGGGCTCATCGTCACACACAGCAATATGAATCATCGGCTTCTCCACCTTTGCATTAATCCCTACATTATACATTTTCATCCTCAAAAACGACATGATCTCGCGTGAATATGACACCTGCGTTAGCGGAGGGGACAACGGATGGTATCGTTATGCCATCAACAGATTTGAGAGGAAAAGGGAGTGTTTGCTTTGACGGCAACAGTATTTGAGGCTGAGGGCTTATCCAAGGAGTACCCTTCAGGGATTGCGCTGGATCAGCTCTGCATGAGCATTGAGGCTGGGGATGTGTACGGATTCGTAGGGGAGAACGGGGCGGGCAAAACAACGCTGATGAGAATCATCGGCGGTCTGGTGCATCCGACAGCCGGAAGGATGGCCTTATTCGGAGAGCAGAGCAAGGAGAGACAGATTGCGGCCAGACGCCGTGTCGGCTTCCTGATTGAACGGCCTTCGCTCTATCCGCATATGAATGCGATGGAGAATCTGTGCTTTTACTGCCGGATCTTCGGAATCAGGGATAAGGGCAGGGGCGCTGAAGTGCTGAAGCTTGTAGGTCTGGATGAGGCGGGACCGAAGAAGGCGGGCGAGTATTCGCTTGGCATGCGCCAGCGGCTGGGAATTGCCGTCGCCCTGCTGAACCGGCCGGAGTTCCTGGTGCTGGATGAGCCGGTGAATGGACTGGACCCTGCGGGAATTGTGGAGATCAGGCATATCCTGGAGCAACTATCCCGGGAACAAGGCGTGACTCTTCTGATCTCCAGCCATATTCTGAGTGAACTGCAGCTGCTGGCTGGTAAATACGGCTTCATTCATCAAGGCCGGTTGATTCAGGAGATTTCGGCTGCTGAATTGCAGCAGACTGCACAGGTGATGATCTGTATTACCACATCTTCTCCGGCAGCAGCCGTAGCTGAGTTGCTGAGGCAGGAGCTTAGGCAAGGGGATATCCGGGTCAAGCAGACCGGAGAGATCGAGCTTCCCCGAAGCGGGGTGGATCTGGAGCGCCTGATGTCTCTTCTCGTGCAGCGCGGGGTTCCAGTTGACGGCTTTAATCTGACAGCGCCCAATCTGGAGCAGTATTATATGGACTTGATCGGGGGCAGCGGAAGATGAGAAACTTCTGGCAGGCTGAAATCTATTATTTGCGTAAGGATCCGGCCTTCAAAAGCATCACCGCAATCTTCGCCCTCGCCAGCCTCGCACTTGTTCTAATTCTGGGCAGCAAAGGCGGTTATTCTTTAAGCAGTTATGCAGAGCCGCTCCAGACGGCTGCTTCGTTCTCCATTCTGTTCTATCTGGTTATTCCGCTGCATGCCTGCTTTTTCGCAACGGAGGGCTTCGAGCATGGCTCGGTGCAGAATATTATTGCTGCCGGGCATAGCAAGGCGAAATACTTCACCGGTAAGTATGTGCTGGAGCTGCTTGCCGTTCTGGGATGGCTGCTGGAGTTCTACGGTTTATTCTATCTGTTCTCTCTTGCGGCAGCGCTGATCACAGGAGCGCCGGTAGGACATGCCGGATATACAGAGGATCTGGCGGCTGGTCTGACAGCCTTGGGACTGAATCTGCTCTATCTGGCAGCTTATTGTGCAGCAATCATGATGCTGGGGATGCTGATCCGCAAACCGGCTTCGGCGGTGGTGGCCGCATTCTTCTTCATCTTCGGTAACCTGCTGCTCAGCGGGTATCTCAAGGACGCCTCCTCTGCGGTTCTTCGCGCAATTTCTGAGCATTCCCTGATGACGCAGATTTTCAAATTCTCGGGGATATACGTGGAGAACTCACAGCTGATTCTGCTCTCGGGGACGGGGGATTATATACGCGCGTTGTGGATTCCTGCAGCTTGGATCTTGCTGTCTCTAACCATCACCCTGACCGTTTTGGAGAAGCGGGATATTCAGATATAATAGGGGAAAAGCATGCAGGGAGGCGGTCTGTTTGACTTCGAATGATACGCTGCAGCTGGCGACCTTCGCCGGCGGCTGCTTCTGGTGTATGGTCAAGCCGTTCGACGAGCTGCCGGGCATCGTCTCGGTGGTGTCGGGTTATACAGGCGGGCATACGGAGAATCCGACCTATGAAGAGGTAGGATCGGAAACTACCGGACACCGGGAGGCGGTGCAGATTGTCTATGATCCGGAGCTGTTCCCGTATGAACGGCTGCTGGACATCTATTGGCAGCTGATCGATCCGACGGATGACGGCGGGCAGTTCATGGACCGGGGGCATTCTTACTCTCCGGCAATCTTCATTCATAATGAGGAGCAGCGGAAGCAGGCGGAGCTGTCGAAGGAGAGGCTGAAGGCCAGCAAGCGCTTCAAGGCGCCGATTGTGACGCCCATCCTGCCGGCTGCGCCGTTCTATCCGGCGGAAGCGGAGCATCAGCACTATTACCGGACCCATCCGCTGGATTATAAGCTATATCAGAAGGGCTCGGGCCGTGACGACTTCACAGCGCTGCACTGGAACAGCCGCGAGGACAAGAAGCGGCTGCGGGGGCAGCTCACGGAGCTGCAATATGAGGTCACCCAGAACAAAGGCGCGGAGCCTGCCTACCAGAATGCGTATTGGGACCACTTCGAGGAGGGCCTCTACACGGATGTGATCAGCGGTGATCCGCTGTTCAGCTCGGCAGCCAAATTCGATTCCGGCACAGGCTGGCCCAGCTTCACGGGTCCGGTGGAAGAGGGGATAATCCGGCGGGAAGCCGATTATAGCGGCGGACAGGTGCGGACTGTGCTGCGCAGCAGGTTAAGCGGAGCTTATCTGGGGTATCTAACCTTTGACGGACCGGAGCCGGCGAAGCAGCATTATCATATCTATTCTGCCGCCCTTCTGTTCGTCCCGAAGGCAGAGCTTGAAGGCCGGGGGCTGGGACGGTATGTGAGACTTTGAAGCTTGGGTCTATTTATAGCTGCCTTGAGCATATGCTTGATCTATAGTCCTGTCCACAAAAGGGGTTGAAGATTTGGCGGGTGCACTTTTAGGCAGCTTTTTGTCTGCAATGGCAACGGTGCTGGGCGTTATTCCTATTCTGTTCGTAAGGCGGCTGTCCGAGCTGTGGAAGGATGTGCTGGTGGCCTTCACCGCCGGGATTATGGTCTCTGCAAGCACCTTCGGGCTGATGCCGCAAGCCATTAAGGAATCGGGTATTACCGCGCTGACTCTGGGGCTGATTACCGGCGTATTGCTGCTCGATCTGATCGAGAGTCATATTCCGCATATCGATGTGGAGAATAAGCCCGGCCTCAGCAATCTGGATTCCAAAGCGCTGCTCGTCATGATTGCGCTGTTCATTCATAATATCCCCGAAGGGCTCAGCACAGGCTTCAGCTATGCCAGCGAGCAGACAAGCCTCGGCCCAATGGTGGCGATTGCGATCGGCGCTCAGAATATGCCGGAAGGGCTGATTCTGGCGATTTTCCTCATGAATGCCCGCGCCAGCCGGCGCAAGGCCCTAATCATAGCCGCGTTGACCGGACTGATGGAGATGGTGTCGGCTGTGATCGGGTATTTTACAGCCAGCTATGTACAGAATGTGGTTGGATACGGGCTGGCATTTGCTGCCGGGGCAATGCTTTTCATCGTGTATAAGGAGCTGATCCCGGAGAGCCACGGCCACGGATTTGAACGGCCCTCGACGTATTCGTTTATCTTCGGGCTGCTGGCGATGGTCTATATTACGCAGTTTTTTGGCTAGGGTGCTTCAGCGGCAGTGTCATTTGCATCTGCCTGCCGCAGCCGCTATACTATAACGCAATCCCCGGTTCCTATGGAGAAGGAGTGATGACAGGATGGTTAGACTGGAATGGGAAGCTGTATTATCCTTCGTATTATTGATTGCTTCATACCTGTGCTTATACGCGGCTATTCAGAAGCGGACGAATTTCGCCCGCTACAGCATGACGGTTCTCCTGATAGCCAGCGGAGCGCCTCTGGCCGTGATGCTGATTCTTGAGAGCAGAAGGGAAGCGCTGGATGCCAATATCGGGCTGGGCATGGCGTTTCTGCTGACCTGGCTTATTACTGCAGTGGTATTTGTGGCTGCATTAATTACGTGGATAGTTAAGGCAAGGAATCGCGTGCGTAGGTAGAAAATAAGAAGCTAAGCAAAAAATAAGAAGCTGTCCAGAGACTGTAATGCCTACAGTTTCCGGACAGCTTCTTCTGTTAAAATATAAGAATTTATATATTTTACGCTATAAATTATCCTTCTATTTCTCGCTGAAACGGTACCGTCCTTTAAAAGGACGGCGAAGCCGTTTCCACTTGGCCGTAAGCACGCTCTAGACGTGCAGGGTATACCGTCCTGTCTTGCTGAAATCCCGTACAGCTTCAAGCTCCAGTGCAGAGAGCGGCTGCGAGCGGGCAGCCGCAATATTCTGCCGCAGCTGCTCCAGGCTGCTGGCCCCCGGGATCACGGCGGCAACCGCCGGATCGGCCAGCGGATATTGCAGCGCGGTCTGCGTCAGCGTCCGGGTAAGGGTAGTCTGGCTCATCAGTTGATCATGCAGCTCCGTAAGCTCTGCCTCCGTATAGTCGAGATACGCCCGCTGTGCCTTGCTGCGGCCATGATCGGTCAGAATGCCGCTAGCCAGCGGCCCCCGTGCAATCAGGCTGATGCCCGCGCGGCCCAGCAGCGGAAGAATGCTCTCCTCCGGGCGTCTGTCGAGAATGCTATACTGGCTCATCACGCTGACGATACCGGAGCGCTGCACATATTCCCGGATCACATTCGGCCGGATGGAGGAGATGCCGTAATGCCGTATTACCCCTTCCCGCTTCAGCTCCTCGAAGGCTTCAATCGTGTCATCGATATCATCTTCCAGCGTTCCTCCGTGCAGCTGATACAGGTCAATATAATCGGTCTGCAGCCTGCGCAGGCTCTCCTTCACAGCGGAGCGGATATAGGTCTTGGAGGCATCCCAGCTCCAGCCTTCCTTGCCGGGAATTCTGCGGTTGCCCACCTTGGTCGCCAGGATCACATCGGCGCGGCGGTGCCGGATGGCCTGACCGACAATCTCCTCATTGCGGCCCTCATCGTAGAGGTCGGCGGTATCCAGGAAGTTAATTCCGCGTTCAAGCGCTTCGTGGATAATGGCGGTGGCCTGCGCTTCCTCTGTCCCCAGCGACATGCAGCCAAGCCCCATGGCACTTACATGTAAATCGGATTGCCCCAATAGGTTAGTCTTCATCGGATATCCTTTCGTTACGCAGTGATGGTTATGAATGAGTTCATTATAGCATTCACGCACACCGTAAGCACTCGGGAGGGACTGCTTCAAGGTTCAATGGGTTAGGGAGATCTGCACAAAAAAAGAATCCTGCACCACCGCGAGCGGTGGGCAGGATTGCCGTCATAATCTATGATCTATGATCTGTAGGTTCGGCAGGTGTAGTATCCGCCCCGGCTTATCCGCGCAGAATCGTCTCAATCTGCTCCAGCTCTTCCGCGCTTAGCTCAGGCGCATTAAGTGAAGCTACGGCATCCTCGATCTGGCTGATCTTGCTTGCCCCGATCAGTGCAGAGGTCACCTTGCCGCCGCGCAGTACCCACGATAAGGCGAGCTGGGACATCTTCTGTCCGCGTGCAGCCGCAATCTCGTTCAGCTTGCCAACCTTGGCCAGCACCTCAGGCGTGAGCTCCTTCTCGGAGAGGAAGACACTCGGTCCGGCTGCGCGGGAATCGGCTGCGATGCCGTTCAGGTAGCGGTCCGTCAGAATCCCTTTTTGCAGCGGGGAGAAGGCGATGGTGCCGATGCCCTCTTCCTCCAGCACATCCTGCAGGCCGTCCTCGATCCAGCGCGACATCATCGAATAGTTCGGCTGATGGATCAGGCAAGGCGTGCCCAGGCGGCGGAGAATCTGCGCGGCTTCACGCGCTTCCTCCGGTCTATAGTTCGAGAGGCCCACATACAGCGCCTTGCCCTGGCGTACCAGCAGGTCGAGGGCGGACATGGTTTCTTCCAGCGGCGTATTCGGGTCTGGACGGTGGTGGTAGTAGATGTCTACATAATCCAGCCCCATCCGCTTCAGGCTCTGATCCAGACTGGAGACGAGATACTTCTTGGAGCCCCATTCACCGTAAGGGCCGGGCCACATATAGTATCCTGCTTTGCTGGAGATGATCAGCTCATCGCGGTAAGGGGCAAGATCCTTCTTCAGCATCTGCCCGAAGCTCTCTTCGGCAGAGCCGGCGGGCGGACCGTAGTTATTAGCGAGGTCGAAGTGGGTGATTCCTAAGTCAAATGCCCGGCGGACCATAGCGCGGCCGTTCTCAAAGACATCATTGCCGCCGAAATTATGCCACAGCCCGAGGGAGATGGCCGGGAGCAGCAGGCCGCTGCGTCCGGTGCGGTTATATTTCATCGTGTCATAACGTTCAGGATTGGCGATATACATATTGGATTCCTCCTAAATTTAAGTTGTGCGGGACTTCATACCTCCCTAATTGTAGCGGATAAACGCTTTCAATCGTATGTCAGCAAGGATGATTTTTATAGCACAATGTCCGTATCTGCATGGCGGAGCCGGTATTCTTTGGGCGAGCAGCCCTTCACCTTCTTGAACATCCGGGAAAAGAGCAAAGCATCCTGATACCCCACGGATTGCGAGATCTCCCCGATGGTGCAGCCTGTCTCTGTCAGCAGCTCGCAGGCTCTGGACATACGGAATTGGAGCAGATATTGCTGCGGCGGCAAGCCGACCGTCCGCTTGAACAGCGCCGACATATATTTGCGGTCCAGCTTCAGGGAAGCGGACAGACTCTCCATCGTCACATTCTCGGCGTAGTGGGCTTGGAGGTAATGCAGGCACTGCTCCACATAGACACTTCTGCTGCGCGGAGCCGGGCTGTCGGCAGCCGGGACCGTGCGCAGCAGCAGGGCGAAGAACTCATAGAGCATCACCTTCAGCGGCAGGTCCAGCAGCTCCCCGCTGCTTCCCGTCTCCGATAACCTGGCAGACAGCGAGGGCATCAGCACCTGGTCCATCGGGAACACCGGCTGCTCCGGGGTAAGGGAAGTCCGTCCCAGCAGATAACTTGCCTCCTCCCCGGTAAAAGCAATCCAGGAATACAGCCAAGGATCATCCTGATCTGCGGCATAATGCGTGACCACATGCGGATAAGTGAGGAAGGCCTGCCCTGCGTTCAATGTATGGGTGGCTTCACCGACGGTTACCTTGCCGGTTCCGGCGTGAATGAAGTGGACTTTGTACAGGTTGCGTACTCCGGGTCCGAATGAATGACCGGGTGCGCACTGCTCCTGGCCCCAGTAATGCAGATATAAGTCAGGATTGGCCCGGTGAGGGCGATGGGCGTTATATTTGAATACAGTCATGCGTGCAGCCTCATTTCCTAAAAGGATGATGACACTCCTAATGAACATATACCTCTAGTATACCTCAGAAGGAGGAGGACCGGACAACCGCAAATAGTCCCAGCCCCGGGAGGGGAGGGACTAGGAGTATGAGGCTGAAGGCAGGCTGGCTGGGGCTGCTGGGAATCAGGCTTCCATTTTGAGCATAACCAGCTCTTCTACCGGCTGTCCGTTCACCAGATGCTCCTCCACGATACGGGCCACATCCTCCGTTGTTACATTGTAATACCAGACCCCGTCAGGATACACGATGACAAAAGGGCCGTTGCCGCATAGGCCGAGACAGCTGGTTTTGTTGATTTTGACCGTCTTGTTGATCCCTTGCTCCACTAGTTGCTCTTTGAATTCCTGCATGACATCCAGGACATCTTGGTTATTGCAGTGCTCACTGCAGCAGAAGAGCAGATGTTTCTTGAGTACCTTCAGACGCATATTCATCGCGGTTTCCCCCTGGATTCTATAAGAGTAGCTTACCTGTTATACGAGGAGTATAGTCTCTTTTGGCCGCGCTGTAAGGAGATTGGAGCATTGTTCCCAAAGGCTTAATAACTGTCATCAATTGGAGAATTCAGTGTGATCTAAGCTGACTTCAAATCACTGAATTTGTGGAAAATGTGTCCGGCGGGCAATTTCCTGTTTCATAAATTTTTTTGCGGAACCCGGCTCAAGATCGAAAGTTACCAGTTTCGCGGAGAAGGGTTTGGTTAAGTAAGGGATGTGAAAGTAAAGCGAGAGTCAAACCATTAACAATCTAAATCAGCTACCAGGAGGGAATCGTTATGAATAAGAAAATTGTAGGTGTGTTCCATACAGAGCATGAAGCTTCACGGGCTATTGAAGACTTGAAGGCGCACGGCTTTCTGACAGAGGATATCTCAGTGATAGCGAGAAATAAACGCGATGTGGAAGCGATCAATGATGAGACCGGGACGAAGGTGCCGGAGGGTATGGCATCCGGGGCGGCGACCGGCGGTATCCTTGGTGGTGTGACCGGACTGCTGGCAGGCATCGGCGCTCTGGCGATTCCGGGAATCGGGCCGATTATCGCAGCGGGGCCGATTGCAGCCACCTTAACAGGCGTTGCGGTAGGGGCTGGAACGGGTGGTCTGGTCGGCGGGCTGATCGGACTGGGCATTCCGGAGGATGAAGCTGCGAGCTATGACAACGATGTGGACGAAGGCCGCATTTTGGTCATGGTGGATGCAGATATCTCCCGCGAAAAGGACGTATACACTGTATTCCGCAACCATAATTCGGCGAATGCTGACCGCTATATGAGGGATGCGGGGACTGCCGGAACAGCTGCAGAAATGAATGCTCCTCGGGACTCCGTAACAGATGCGGTGGATGCGGCGTTCAATGGCTCAGGTCTGGAAGGCAGACATGATACCGGGCTGGACACGATGAATTCAGCCACGGAGCATGATCTCCCGGAGCGAAGCGCAGTGGAGGATATGAAACGGCCGGGAATGACAGGAGATCTGTATTCCGGCACGCGTAACGGCATCGATAAGATCCCGGATCATACCGCGGAACGCAGGCTCGCCGATCGGGAGGAACAGCAGGCCCGGGAAGCCGCCAGACAGGAAGAAGCCCGGCCCGGCAGCTTTGTTGATGAGAAGGCGAAGGATAACAGCGAGCTGCTCAGAAACCACGGGCGCACCCGTTAAGCGGCGAATGAACAGCGGGTGACGCATGGGCATAGAATGATGAAAGACAAGGGTTTCCCGAAGTCCTGCCGGACTTTAGGGAAGCCCTTGTTTTGTGATGTGGATCGTAACTGAACCGGGGAATTCGCTATTGTCTGATATAACATGAAATGATGTTTTTGCCCATGATTAGACACCAAAGTATTGAATAACAAAATTTGGTGTGTTAAGCTTGTTGAAAGGAAAAAATGGAATGATATAACATATCATTTCTTTTATTTATAATTTAGTTTTATTGATAATGAAAGGAGGTGAGAAGAACCATGGAAAATATTAGACCGCCGAATATGGAAAAAAGGCTCCTATATACCCCCATATCTTGACCCTGAGAAAGTTTTGGATTGGGTGGGTATCTAAGAACCTATGTAGCATTTTACATTTTAACTTTATCTGTGTAAACTCAAAAATTTATAAGGAGAGGTTCATAAATGATCAAAAAACATACATTAAGTTCAATAGTAATAGCAGGAGTACTTACCTTATCATCACTAACACCAGCCATGGCTGCCAGTGCAAATGGAGCAACAAGCGGTTCTGTAAAATTAACCAATGCAATGATTACTCCGTTTGCAAGTACAAGTGTGGGTGGCGGAACCTGGAACTACGGAACTGAAAAAGTTGGAAATCAAAAGCATGTATGGTCACAATATGACCATTCTGAGTTGTCGCATAAAGCTTCGACCAAATTAGGAAGTGAATCTCATACAAGTGGTTGGAAATATGCAAAAACCACAGCTAAATCCGAGATCTATGGTAACAAAAGCAGCACAGGATATGCATACTGGGATGTTTATAAAAAATAATTGGGATTTAGATAAAAGTCATCATTAAAATGATGTGATATTCCACTTTTGAAGTGGAGTATCACACTTTTTTCTTATAAGGAGATTGTTGAACTTGAAAAAAATATCCTTACTATTTCTAGTAGCGGCATTTTTGTTTTCTTATTATACTGCATATCTTCGAACGGATTATGAAGAATTTGAGAAGGTTAAGAATATAGAACAAACCGTGGGCAAGGAATTTGTAATTCCGAATTTACCCGGACTTGCAAGCCCTGAGGAGGTTTACCCGATATTAGCTTCAGCAGCAGAAGCTTCCAAAGTGAATATTTTACGGGCCGGTATTAATTATAAAGAGAACGATGAAGTAGAGATTTTTAAATATATATTGCTGACAGCCAGCACAGATCTTTTTAATCATTTTAAGCTTACCCAGGGAAGATATCTAACACAAGCAGACACCAAACAAACTAATTTCTATTTATCCACAGTTCATTTAGAAGGTAGTCATCAGATTGGTGAAATTAGAGATTTCGGAGATAACAACAGAATCAGCATAAAGCCGTTAAAATCATCTTATGAGATTTTTCCTGTTCAAGGAACATACTATGCAGAAGCAGCTGACGACAAAGCTTTTAATGATTTTATAAACCTATTTGTGGATAAGGCGAATAAGTATTATAACAAAAATGATAGTATTTTTACTGCTGAGGATTTTGTAAAAGATTCAAATGGTGATGAAATGCACATGGTTACCTTTCCCTGGATCACCATTTTAACCTATTTAAGCTATGCCATTTATGGATGTGCAGTAGTTTTACTTATCTATTACTTATTCAATGAGTCCAGAAGAATAGGAATATTGAAAATGCATGGCGTATCAAATATTCGTGTATGGTTTGTGCTGGTAGGAAAACTTATAACCTCTGTGTTTATATTTTCTGTAACCGTTTCATTTCTTCTTGCCCTTTTAGTAAAAAATACATCTTACATATTTATATACACAGTGATTTCAAACCAGCTTAAAGTTTTTCTTCTGCTGATCATCCTTTCCCTAGTTTCACATTTGTATATTATGAGGATTAAGATCATTAGTATTATCAAACATTACAAATACACCAATCCTATCTTTGTGTTAAATATGCTTATCAAGATTGGTTGTTCCATCCTTTTGGTCTTAGTAGGACTTTCAACATGGTCGGAATATACATCTATTAATGATAAGCAGCATGAGTTGAAAAATTGGGAGCATAGTAAGGACTACGGAGTACTTTATCCGGTAAACAATGGCTACGACGGAGATAGAATATTTGGAAGGGATTCCTTATTTGAATTAACTTCGCATGATGAGCTTTATTTCTTGCTGAATAAGATGGGGGCTATATTAATAGAAACCCAAAGTTATGAGGAGGATCAGCTTCTTTTAGACAGGAATTGGAAAGGAATACGTTCTATAAAGGCAAACAATAACTACCTGCAAGAGTTTCCGGTTTTTGATATCAATAATGAGGCTGTGCAAATCTCTGAGGATATTAGCGACTGGGTGTTGTTGGTGCCTGAAAAATATCGGGACAAGGAAGAAGAGATTGTAAGTTTCTTTCTACAAATGAGAAAAAATAATATGGGAAATGATCAGGAGTTTTACAAAAAGGTGATTCCTGATCGGATCCAAAATCAAAAAATTTACATCAAGTGGATTAGTAATAATCAAAGGATATTTAGTTTTAATCCGAAAGTATTTCCTTCTGAGAACAATGTGATAGTTGATCCCATTATTGAGGTTGTAACCGAGTCCAACAGTGTGCTCACAGACAGAGATTCCATATTAGGGCGGGGACCGGGAGATCCGTTAAAAATAAAGCTGATGAACAGAGATCCGCTGTTAACGTATAAAACGCTGGAGCCAAAGTTTAAAGAATTGAAAGTGGATGATAATTTAAAACACTTGGTTACGATTGATCAATATATTTTAGAGGAAATTTATCAAAAGCAAAATGCGATGAAGGAAAGCCTCCTTACTATGTTGGGACTAGCGTCAGGCTTCATATTGCTTACAACTCAGAATATTATCATCTATTTTAACAAAAACCAGCATAAGCTTATCGTTCGAAGATTATTTGGTACAGGTTTTTTCAGAACTTATAAGGAATACGCAATTTTATTTTCACTCGTATGGTTAGTTCAAATAGTGATCTGTGGTGTTATGAACAGAGAAATTGAACCTAGATTAATTATAGTAGCAGCCATTTTACTATTGATCGATTTTGCAGCTTCTTCTATAGCTATTTCGCTCATAGAAAAGAAAAACAAAGTGAAGATTTTAAAGGGGGGGGGATAAATATATGAACACCATATGTGAACTTGTTGATATATGTAAAACGTATAACAATCATACAGTCATAGATAATATAAATATGACCGTCTCAAAGGGAGAGATGGTTGCTATTACGGGGAGAAGCGGTTCGGGTAAAACGACCCTATTGAATATCCTCGGATTACTTGAAAAGCCTGATAGCGGTAGGGTTAAATTGTTTGACGAGAAAGATCAGAGAATCGGTCCCCTCCGTAGAAACAGGCTTCTCCGGACAAAGATTTCGTATCTGTTTCAAAATTATGCATTAATTGATAATGAAACCGTTGAGTATAATTTGGAAATACCACTTATGTATTCTAAAGTAGGCAAGAAGGAAAAGCGGAAAATGAAAATGGCTGTCCTTAAGCGGATGGGTCTAGAGATTGCACTTAAACAAAAGATACATGAACTTTCGGGTGGAGAGCAGCAAAGGGTTGCTATCGCAAGAATTCTATTAAAACCTTCCGAGATAATATTAGCTGATGAACCTACAGGTTCGTTGGATGCGGAGAATAGAAATGAAATCATGAGGATTCTAAAGGAGCTCAATGACGAAGGGAAAACGATTATAATCGTTACTCATGATCAATATGTTACTGAAAAATGCAGTAGAGTTATAAAGCTTGAGTGATGAGGTGAAGCCCGTGAAAATAACAGAACAGCCTGCATCCCTTTAAGTCAGGGTGCAGGCTGTTTGTGTTCGGGGAGAAGCGCAGCAGTTACTCCTGAACCAGGGGTTCAACGCTTGCTTTTGGCAGAACGGGTATTACCGGTTTAGGCTTGGAGAACAGCTGCTTCAGTGCGCCGGCATTCACAAGGATGGTTCCCAATATAATCGTGAACACGCCAAGCAGCGTTACCCAGGTCACGGTCTCGTTATAGAACAGGAAGCCTACCCCGACGGCAATCGGCGGAGAGATATACAGCCAGGTGGATGGAAAAACCGGATTCGTCTTGGAGACAAGCCAGTAGAACAGGGTATGTCCGACCATGGAGCCGACAACGGTCAGGTAGAGCAGGGAACCTGCGGTCTTGAATGACAACAGGAAGGACGGGTGCAGCGGCTCTGTGAACAGGGAGATGATGAACAGCAGCGCCCCGCCGTACATCATCTGGGCTGCGTTCAGAGCCACGGGGGACTCGGCGGAGAAGGTGGTGATTACTTTTTTGGAATAGATCGCCCCCGCGGCGTAGCAGAGTTCCCCAATCAGCACCACCACACAGCCGATCAGCCAGAGCGGAGTAACGTCAGCCGCCAGGCTGGGCAGCACCAGCAGCAGGACTCCGGTGAACCCGATGATACAGCCGATGAGCGAATAGGCAGGCGCTTTTTGCCGCAGAACAGCCGTCTGCATCAGCAGAATCATCATCGGTCCGGTGGCTGACAATACGGCAGCAAGCCCGGAAGATACATATTGTTCCGCCCAGTAGAGCGCGGCGAAGGTGCCGAAGGTCAGGGCTGCTCCTGTGAGCAGCATTTCCTTGCGCAGCAGCAGGGAGAAGCGGGCTTTGCCCCGCAGAACCATGAACAGGAACAGCACCGCACCCGCCACGAAAAAACGCAGACCCGCAGAGAAGAATGGCGGCGCTCCGGCATCTACGCCGATTTTGATGGCCAGGAAGGTAGTGCCGAAGATCAGACAGACAAGTGAATAAGCTAACAGAATCATGGTTCAGTTCCCCTTTGCGGTGGTAATATGCCACCCTCTTACAAGATTTCAGTTAATCATAGCCTCATAGCCACAGAACAGATTGGAGATAGTAGAACAGTTGCGGGAGGGAATGCTGTACAATAGGGCAAAGAGAAGTTAGCTGCTGGGTGTGCGCGGATGTGTAGAAGTCAGCAAGCGTCAGAGGGAGCTGTGTCGAGTGAAGATTGAGCGATGGAGCGGGGGCGACCCCGGTATATGTTGCAGAAAGGCGGCAGGTTGATGAAAAAAATAGCGGGTGCCGAGCAGAATAATCCCTTATTCCGCCAAGTCTATGAGTTCATGCTGAACCGGATGGAGCGCGGGGAGTGGAAGGCCGGTGATAAGCTGCCGTCGATCCGGCTGCTGGCGGAGGAGCTGGGAGTTCACCGGCTGACAGTGTTCAAGGCCTACCGTGCGCTGACCGAGAGCGGCAAGCTGTATGTCAAAGACAAATCCGGTTATTATGTGGCCCTGGGCAGCAGGCTGGACCCTACGGTGGACGAAGGGGCGGCAGTACCGGGGTATATGGTCAGGAGCCCGATGTCGGACATTCAGCGGATGCCGGTCACGTACCAGTTCTCTCAGGCCTTGATTGATCCGGGGCTGCTGCCGAACCTGTTCCTGTCCGATTATGTCAAAAAAGTATTCGATCTCTACCCGAAGGTCATGGGCACCTACTCCTCCGTGGAAGGGGATGAAGAGCTGCGTGTTACGCTGAGCAGCCATTTTGAGGAGCGGTATAAGCTCCAGTTGTCGGCCCGTGAGCTGCTGATTACTTCAGGGGCACAACAGGCCATCAATCTGATTGCCGGGATCATGCTCGGTCCGATGGATGCGGTGCTGGTGGAGCGGCCTACGTATAGTGTGGCGCTGGATATTTTTCGGCGGGCAGGGGCGCGGCTGGTAGCTGTGGATATCTCGCCGCAGGGCTATGATCTGGCGGCGGTGGAGGAGCTGATGCGTAAGAATAAGCCGCGGATGTTCTACATCAATCCAACCCATCATAACCCGACGGGGTATACGATTCCGGCGAAGCAGCGCAAGCTGCTGGTGGAGCTTGCAGAGCGCTACCGCTGTCTGCTCGTGGAGGATGATCCGTTCCGTGACATGTACTTCCTAGAGGAGCCGCCCCCGCCGTTCTTCGCTTATGATACAGAGGGATGGGTCATGTATATCAGCAGCTTCAGCAAGTATGTGGCCCCCGGCCTACGGATCTGTGCGGTGGCCTGCCGTTATCCGTTCATGGAGCGGCTGATCGCCGCCAAGTCCTTGGCGGATAACGGGACGCCCCTGCTGAATCAGAAGATTTTCCTGCATTATTACACCTCGCCGCGCTTACAGCAGCATCTCGGCAAGCTGCGGATTGCCCTTCAGGTGCACAAGGAGATTATGGAGGAGGAGCTTGCGGCCACCGGCTGGGAATGGACCACCCCGCAGGGCGGGCTTAATCTGTGGGTCAAGCTACCGGACAGTATTCCGGTAGCTAAGCTGCTGGCCCGTTGCCTGGAGCAATCCATCTCCTTCGTTCCCGGTGAGCTCTGCGATCCGCTGGGGGAGATGAAGTCCTGGCTGCGTCTCAGCTACTCGTTCGCCAGTGAAGCCTTGCTGCGCGAGGGAATGCAGCGGCTCACCGCCATTGCGCGGGAGATTGAGGCGGGGGAATAGATGGCGGGCGTGTGTAACCTTTCTCTGGAAATTTCCGTCTGAGGGTTATGAGGAGCGTGATATTGATGGTAACGAGAAGGAAAATACGGAGCGCCTGTCTGATGACTCTCTGTACGCTGATTGTCTTCATGACACTGCTGACTGTACGCCCGCAGGTAACCTATGCCTGTTCTTGCGTAGTGTCTCCTTCACCGCTGGAAGCAATGGAGAAGAGTGCAGCTGTTTTTGAGGGAACAGTAGTTTCGATAAAAGAGGAAGTTAAGCCGATGCAGTCCAGTATGGACCCGGTGTCAGTAACCTTTCAAGTAGGTTCCCGCTGGAAGGGTGAAGTGGGGGAGAAGGTTACTGTCACTACGGCATTGTCGGGGGCGAGCTGCGGCTTCGAGTTCACCAAGGGCGAGCGCTACATCGTATATGCAGGCGGAGAGGAAGGAGAAGGTAAGGGAGGGACAACTAAACTTACAGTCAGCTTGTGCAGCCGGACCGCATTATTCTCTGGTGCCCAAGAGGATCTGAATGAGCTTGGCGCAGGGATGTCAGGGGGATCGCCCACGGAGCCGCCCGGGATCGCTGATGATCCAGGGGCGGTCTCTGGTAACAACCCAACCTCAGCAAACCCTCCAGTTTCTGAAAATAATCCAACGGCCGTGCCTGAAACAAACTCTGCAGCTTGGCTGATTTACGCTGGAGCAGGTGCCGGAATCGTAGTCCTTGGAGCCGCCGCAGTGATTCTCCTGCGCCGCCAATCTAACTCGCGCAAATAATCTGGAGTGGATTTATAAGACGGAACTACCTACACTATTGTATTGGGTTTTTCACATACAATTTGTCCCAATGTGCCCCTGAATGCAGCGGATGCTGGCTAAACGAGCGAATGAGGTGCATTAGTGCCCCTGAATGCAGCGGATGCTGGCTAAACGAGCGAATGAGGTGCATTAGTGCCCCTGAATGCAGCAGATGCGCGCTAAATGAGTGAATGAGGTGCACAAGTGCCCCTGAATTCACCCGGATGCGGACTAAATGAGCGAATGAGGTGCACTAGTGCACTTGAATTCCCCGGATACACGCTAAATAAACAAAGGAGGGGCATTAATGCCCCTCCTTATTCCGCATGCTCTATTCCATCACAGCCGATAAAGCCGATGCTGTGTGAGCCAGCTGATCAGCTCTTCCATGCACTGTTCCGGTGTACGCTCCGCTGTGTACAGCGTCAGCTCCGGGTCAGCCGGAGCTTCATAAGGATCGGAGATCCCGGTGAAGGCCGGAAGCTCACCGGAGCGGGCCTTGGCGTACAGCCCTTTGACATCCCTTGCTTCACAGACGGGAAGCGGGCAGTCCACATAGACCTCGACGAAGCCCGGCAATTCCTGCCGGGCATAGCTGCGCATCTCAGCATAAGGACTGATTACCGAGACCACGGTAATCACGCCATGCCGGTTCAGCATCCCGGCGAGGTAGACGGCCCGGCGGATGTTCTCGAACCGGTCCTCGCGGCTGAAGCCGAGTCCACGGCCCAAGCTGCGCCGCAGTTCATCGCCGTCCAGCCATTCCACCGCCTGCCCCTGCTCCCGGAGCCGGTCTGTCAGCAGCGCGGCAAGCGTAGACTTGCCCGCTCCCGACAGACCGGTAAGCCAAATTGTTAACCCGGCAGAGGTCTTGTGTGCTTGTAGCTTACCAGTAGTCATTACTCTGTCCTCCCTGCGCCGTAAGGAATCCGCTCCAGCAGGCTGGAGCCGTAGATCTGCTCCAGGCCAAGCTCCGGCATATGAATATAGCCGATATAGCAGTCACAGACCTTCATGCGGCAGCTACGCTGGGCCGCCAGCCCTTCCAGTCCGTCACGGTAGAGGTTGCCGATGACCGCGCGGTCCTTATAGCAGCGCTTCACCAGGCCGGGTCCTTGCACGTAGAATACGCTGCTGCCGGCATTACAGCTGGCGCCGAGGCTGTCGTAGTCCATGGCATTAATCTGGAAATGCGGGTCTATCCCGCTCAGGAAGCTTATATCCTCCGCCGTATAATAATCCCGCTTGTCCTTGTAGGCGTTAACCCACAGATACACGTCCTCCGGCAAGGCCGCACGCAGCGAGGAGATAGCCGGGAAGGCGCTATGCACCCCCACACTGCCTACGCTAAAAGGAATCCCCCGGCGGTATACGCTCATACACTGCGCCAGGAACCGCTCCTCACTGACCTGACCCGGATGATAGGTTGCCCAGAAGGCGGCCTTGGCCGGGTTCAGTTCAGCGGTGAAATCAAGCCGGGCAGACAGATTGGTCTGGATGGCGACCTTGTCCACATGCTCCATATGGGACAGCGTGATCAGCGCATCCCGGTACCAGCGGTGCGTCAAGCCCTCGCCATACGGATTGAAAAAAATAGACAGGCGGTGGCCTGCAGCCCCCTGCTCCGCCACCCAGCGGACGAAGGTCTCAAGACCTGCGCGGTCTTTGGCGAGGGTGGCGGCGCTGTCTTTGGTTTTGCCGAAGGGGCAGTATGGGCAGTCATAATTACAGGAGGAGAGGGAACCCCTGTAGTAGAGGACTGCCTTCATGGCAGGACGAACTCCTTCATCTGCTCGCGGATCTCACCGGAGATGAACCAGTCACCGATGGAATCGGAGTAGCCCAGCCCATCAGGAGTCAGCCGCAGAATGCCCTCATCATCCGTGGCGAACCCGCTCTGTACCAAGAGGCCAAGCTCGGGGTGATCCTCCCATAGGGTAGTCCCGAACCGCTGGTTATAGTCCGCAATTGTCAGTCCTTCGCTGTGCAGGATTGCTTTTAGAATGAACCGCCGTTTCTGCTCGTCCAGGCTCAGCACGATGCCATAATCGGCTGTATCATAACGCTCGGCTGCAACATAATCCGCGATAATGCTCTCCGTGGCCTTGCGGCTGACGCCGTAGCGGGAGGCATAATGAACATTCCGGGTATAGGAACGCGCGCCGCAGCCGAGGCCGACCATCCCTTCCTCCTGGCAGCTGTAGTCGAGAATATTCTTGCCGGTCCCGGCATCCTCCTTGGCGAACCGGCGCATCGAGTATTGGCGGTAGCCACGCTCTGCCAGCACTGCACGTGCCGCTTCATAGCATTCGTGACGGATATCCAGCTGGTTCACCAGGTCGCCCGGCTTCACAATCGTATGTTCACGGGTGTAGAGCGGATAGAGGAAGATTTCCTCCGGTTCATGCAATAGCGCCTGGTTCAGCGAATAGAGCCAGGAGTCCACCGTCTGCCCCGGGAGTCCGTAGATCAGATCCAGATTGAGAATGGGAAAATCAAACTGCCCCAGCAGCTCCAGCGCACGGTAGACCACCTCGGGGTCCTGCGGGCGGTAGATCGCAGCCGACTCGGCGGCTACGAAGCTCTGGATGCCCATACTGACGCGGTCCACGGTATGATCCTTCAGAATCGTTAGCTTCTCCTCCGTCAGCGTTTCGGGTGAGGTCTCCACGGAGATAGAGGTGGTTCTAAGATCAACTCCCATGATATCCGTTGCAATCCTGAACAGCCGGTTCAGCTGTGCGGGAGCGAGAAGGCTGGGCGTCCCGCCGCCGATGGCGAAGCGCGCGTAAGGCTTATGTCCCGTGAAGACCGCCCACTCCCTCGCCTGCCGCTCCAGTGCGTCCACGTATTCGGCGTGTACATTCGCTCTTTTATCAGGCAGCGTGAACAGATTGCAGAAGCCGCAGCGCGCGCCGCAGAACGGAATATGCATATATAAGAACAAACTCTCCGCAGGCTCGTCCCGCCACAGCTGCTCTAAAGGAAGGGGGGACGCGAACTCGCGGTAAGCGGTTTTGTGCGGATAGGAATAGAGATAATTGCGGTAAGGATGGGCCGTGATCTGCTCCGTCCATTGCTGAAGCTCCCCAGCGGAGAAGGGAGGGTGTCCGTCTTGGTTCATGTGATGCAGAGATTGCCGGATGGACGTCATACGTTCTCCTTCCTTGTGCGGGATCGAATTTCAGTTCCATGCTTATAAAATAAATTCCCGGTACGGAACATTCCATACCGTGTCATGCGCCAGCCGGTGGCCCTGATAGCCGTCTTCGCCATAAGCTGTGCCGTGATCGGAAAAAGCCAGACAGAACACCGGATTACCCCGCTTCCGGAACGCATCGAACAGACGCCCAAGCTCTCCGTCGGCATAACGCAGCGCAGCCCGCTGGCTGTCCACCGAATCCTTGCGGGCACCCGGCAGGAACATATGGTTCGGGCCATGGATCGCCGAGACATTCATGAACAGGAACAGCCGCTGGTCCAGCGGGGTGTTGCCGAGCAGCTTGAGCGCGTGATTCACCTGATGCTCCGTTGAGCGCGGGTTCGTGACCCCGAAGGTCATCCGCCAATAGCTCTGCTGGAAATAACCGGGGAGGACGCGGGCGAGGGGCACTTTTTTACTGAAAAAGATTACGCCTCCTATACACACCGTCTGATAACCTGCCGCTGCCAGCCCCGACACCATATCCGGTGTATCGAACAGCCAGGTATGGGGATGGGTCTTCAGCCCGGTGTTCCTGGAGTGGAACAGCCGCACATGCTCAGCCTTATTCGTGTTAGCCGGAGTGGGCAGGAAGCCGCCGAAGAAGGCATGATGGGCCGCATAGGTGAAGCTGCCGGGGGTATGCCGCTGCTCCCAGGAGCCGCTGCCGCACAGGTTGGGGCAATTCGCCTCCTCCAGCACAGCCGCATCGTAGCGCAAAGTATCGAGCGTAATCATTAAGATATCGTGGGTGCCGACAATGGCGTTCATATCGGTCATGGGGCCGGATTCCTCCTAAGACAGCTGCTTCATTTCCCATTCGTAGGTGCTGCAGCCTTGGTATTCAACATCGTACAACAAGTCTCCAAAAGGATTCACATCCGCCGTATACATCCGCCCGGAGCTTCCCGCCAGCACATCGATGCCCGCAACCGAGCAATTTGGAAAAGCGGCCAGCGAAGCCTCCGCTGTCCGGCGTACTTCCGCCTGCTGCACCTCGCTCAGCCCGGCCTCCGCCGGAGTCATCCGCTGGCTGCGCAGATGCAGATTCGTAATCGGGGTGGTGCTGACCCTGGCGACTGCATGGCAGGCTTCACCAGCGACAACCAGCTGACGGACGTCGAAGGAATGCCCGTCCCTGCCGGGCTTCGGAATCCACTGCTCGGCATAGGCGGCGTGGCGGTAGAGCCAGTTAATGATGCCGGCAAGGTGGGCAGAATCGGTATAACGCTGCAGCTTGCCGGAATTATAATACACCGGGGGCCGGGTGATATAGCTCTCGACCCCGATGGTGGTAACTGCTGACTCGGCTCCCGTGGCCGGATTCAGCTGATAAGCGATCACGCCGGAGGCGGCGGAGCCGCTGGCCAGCTTGATGAACACGCGGTGCATCCGCTGCGACAGCATCAGCTCGCGCAGGGAGGCGTAGTCCACGGGGGCTTGTCCGCCGCTGCCGCGAAGCGGCCGGGGAACAGACACGCCGGACTCGGCGAGAATCTGCTGGGTCCGGCGCTTGTCCGTCATGGCTGCGATCTCCGCCGGATCGTTGGTCCAGCGGGAGGCGGGCAGGAGCTGCCCGGCCTCACGCCGGAGCCGCGCCAGCAGGCGGCAGTAGCCGCGGAACCACTGGGACGGGTGATGCAGCACGCCAGGCAGGTCCTTCAGGGCTGAGGCCGCTTTGAAGCTGAGCGGCCTCAGGTCCGGCTGCTGCCCGAACGGGTGCAGCGAGTCGTCCGGGTCCGGCGCATCCGGTGCGCCCAGCGCGATAAGCGCCCGCTCCAGCGCGAAGCTGCCGCCGGGGGACTCCAGCCGCAGCAGTGGCGGGCACGCTGCAGATTCCGGCGCAGCGTGCCTGCTGAAGCTGCCGCCAGCGGACTCTTGCGTGGGATGCCCGCTGGAGCTGCCGCCAGCGGACTCTTGTGTGGGTTGTGTGGGATGCCCGCTGGAGCTGCCGCTAGCGGACTCCCGCTCGGAGGGCCCGCTGCTGTAGTCGCGCAAGGATTCCCACTGTTCAAGCAGCGGTTGCCCCGGGCCTCCGTCCCGAATCTGCCGCTGCACAGCCAGCGTAAGCAGATCAGCCAGCGGCTGGCCCTCCAGCAGCCCGGCGTAGGGAATCAGCAGCGCCGGTGGCATCCCGAGACGCGAGCGCGCCTGCTGGATACCGGCTGAGCGCCGGTCGCCGGGCTGGCAGAAGACAATCAGCGGTGCAGCGGGCTGCATTATTCTGTGATCGACGGATAGCGCCAGTCATCATCGTCATCGGCCTGCTGCTGGTCGCTGACATCCACCGGCAATCCGCTGTTCTTCAGGCGCAGCATCATCTCGTCAGACATGTAGTGATGGCTCAGGTTGAGCAGCTTCAGTCCCTTCACCCGCTCGCTGGCGAGCAGCGCCTCTGCGCCAGTATCGCTAAGCGTTCCCAGTGACATGTCCAGGGTATGGAGCTGGTCCAGAATCGGCGCATCCGCCAGGGCTGCGGCAATTTCGTCCTGGATCTCACTGTTTTTGAGTCCAAGATAAGTTAGATTAGGGTATTTCCCGGGCTCGATCAGCGGCAGAAGGTCCTCCAGCCCGCCGTCGAAGCCGTAATTGTCCACCCCAAGGTATAATTCCAGCTTGCGCAGATTCGGCAGGCGAGAAGCGGCAATGTCCGCCAGCACGGCCTTACTGAGTCCGCCGGTAATAATAATGAGTTCTTCGAGCTTGTCATGCTGCAGTTGGCTCAGACGCAGATCGGTACCGCCTTGTGCAGTCAGGGATTGCAGCTCAGGATAAGCGGGCAGCAGCGGCGAGAGATCGGTCTGGTTAATCCACGAGATTTCACATTCCTCATAGCTCATGTCCCCGATGAACAGCTTGCGCAGCGCCGGGAAGCTGGCGCTGTGCTTCACCAGGGCCTGGACGGCTTCCTCCGAGGTGTTCTCGTAAGCTTGTCCCCAGTCGCCAATCGTAAGGCTGGTCAGCCCGGCGGCTTCAGGACTTTCGCTTAAGCGTTCAATCTCCGTCTCCATCCGTTTGCCTTCCTCAAATCCATCGTAATCAATACTGAGCTTCACTGCTGTCATGAACAATCCCTCCCGGAAAATAATAGCTTCCAAATCACCCTAACATGTAGGGAGAGGGAGAGTCAAATAGCAGAGGAGCAGGTGTCCCTATTTGCCCGTTAACTCCTGTAACCACGGGGGTGTGCGGACCAAATATAGTCGAAAAACCGATCACATTGGGCATGGCAGAGGCATGTGAGCGGAATGTAATCGAAAAACCGATCACATTGGGCATGGCAGAGGCACGTGGGCGGAATGTAATCGAAAAACCGATCACATTGGGCGTAGCGGAGGCGCGTGGGCGGAATGTAATCGAAAAACCGATCACATTGGGCGTGGCGGAGGCGAATGAGCGGAATATAATCGAAAAACCGATCACAATCGGGGGCTGCAGAGAATGTGGCAGGCGTGCCAGGGCTTACCGCGAAGAATGCGCCCCAGGCCCGCGCTCACACCCCAGCCGATATGAACCGCCGCGCGCACAAAAGCGCAAAAGAGCACTATCCGCCCGGACGGGAGAATAGTGCTCTGATTGAAGGAGCCGGTACTTGACGTAAGCTTCTGCCCTACCGCCGCCCGCAGCAGCTCTCCTGCGCTCAAACCCAGCCGAACAGCCGGGCTGCCGAAGCCACCGCGAAGGTTACGCCGATAGCGATAGCGAGCGGGATTACAGCGGAGAGCACGGCCCACTTCAGGCTTTTGGTCTCCTTGTAGATGTTCACGAGTGTGGTGCCGCAAGGATAGTGGAGCAGGGAGAAGAGCATCATATTCAGCGCCGTCAGCCAGGTCCAGCCGTGGCTCAGGAAGATGTCCTTAATGCTGCCGAGACCTTCGATATCGACCATGGCCCCCGAGGACATGTAGCCCATCAGCAGGATAGGCAGCACAATTTCATTGGCGGGCAGGCCGAGGATGAAGGCCATAATAATGAAGCCGTCCATGCCGAGCAGCTGCGCGAACGGATCGAACCAGGCCGCCATATGATTCAGCACACTCTCACCGCCGACAAACACATTGCCGAGAATCCAGGTGATGATCCCTGCCGGAGCGGCCACGATGATGGCGCGGGTCAGCACATTGAGCGACTTTTCCTTGGAGGAGCGGACAATGGTCTTCCAGATCTGCGGGCGGCGGTAAGGCGGCAGCTCCAATGTATAGTGGGTAGGCACACCGCGCAGCGCGGTTTTGGACATGATCCACGATACGCTCAGGGTGACGATAATTCCTACCAGTACGATGCCCATTAACACCAGCGCAGTCGCGAAGGTGCGCAGTGCCCCGGTGGTTGCCGCCCCGACCATGAACATGGAGGAGAGCAGAATAAGCGTAGGCCAGCGGCCGTTGCAAGGGACGAAGTTGTTGGTCAGAATGGCCAGCATCCGTTCACGGGGCGATTCAATAATGCGGGTGGACAGAATAGCGGCAGCATTGCAGCCGAAGCCCATCGACATCGTCAAGGCCTGCTTGCCATGCCCCCCGGATTTCTTGAACAAGCGGTCCATATTAAAAGCCACCCGGGGCAGATAGCCGAAATTCTCCAGCAGCGCGAACACCGGGAAGAAAATCATCATAGGCGGCAGCATAACGCTGATGACCCATGAGGTTCCGCGGTACAGTCCCAGCACAAGGACGCCGTGCAGCCAGACCGGGGCATGAACAGCCTCGAAGCCGGCGGTCAGATAGCCTTCGATCCAGCTGAAGAGGGAGGCAATCCAGCCGGAAGGATAGTTGGCTCCGGCAATGGTAATCCAGAATACCAGACCAAGACCGGCGAGCATAATAGGGAAGCCCCAGATCTTCGAGGTGACGATATTATCCAGCTTGTAGGTGCTGCCCAGCTTCTTCTTGTCGTGATAAGTAACGGCGTCGCTGCAGATTCCGGCCGATACGCCGTAGATTCCGCTGACGATCTCGTCGCGGACCGCCCCTTTGTCTGCCAGCTTCTTCGCAGTAGCGAGCAGGGAATCAAGCGGGTCTTGGCCGTTAATGGCATGCGGTGACTCCATGGCGGGCCACCTCCTTCGCTACAGATATACCCTTGCGTCCCATATGGGCTTTGAGGGAAGCCAGCAGACTGTGGTCACCGTCCAGCAGGCGCAGGGCAATCCAGCGTGCCGGATATCTGGCACCGACTGTCTGCTCTACCATCGGGATCAGCTCGGCAATGCCTTGCTCAATCTCCTCGTTGTAGGTGATCTTCAGCGGCTCTGCCTTGAATTCACCGGTCGCTACGCGTGCGATCTGATCCAGCAGCGCTTCAATACCGATCCCGTTGCGGGCCGAAATGGCCGTGACAGGCACCCCGAGCCGCTCCGCAATCCGCTTCAGATTAATATCAATGCCCAGCCGCTTGGCTTCATCGATCAGATTGATGCAGACTACGGCGCGTCCCGTTATCTCCAGCACCTGCAGGGCCAGATTGAGGTTGCGCTCAAGCGACGTTGCATCCAGAACCACCAGCGTGACATCCGGCTCCTCGAAAATAATATAGTCTCGGGCCGCCTCTTCATCGGCGGAATTGGAGTAGAGCGAATAGGTGCCGGGAAGGTCAACGGCCCGGTAAGTATGCTCCTTGTGGGTGAACCGCCCTTCGGCGGTGACTACAGTTTTACCGGCCCAGTTGCCGGTATGCTGGCGCATCCCGGTCAGCAGGTTGAACAGCGTGCTCTTGCCTGTATTGGGGTTGCCGGCAAAAGCTACGGTATACTCACTCATCCTTCTCCGCCTCCAATCAGTTCGCCATAAATGAGGGAACTCTCTTCCCGCCGCAGGGCAATGGTCGTATTGCTGATCCGGTAAGCCGTAGGGTCTCCAAGCGGGCTGCGCCGCAGCACTTCTACGCGGTTCCCGGCGACAAATCCGAGATCAAGCAGTCTTCTCCGCAGCACACCCTGGACCTCGATGCCGCTGATCCGCAGCGTGCTGCCGTTCGTAGCTTCAGACAATGGAATTACGGCTCCGGCCATAAGCTCTCCCACTTTCGTATGAATAATGAATGAATAGTTATAGTTATCCTTAAGTATGAAATATGCACTTGTATAGTATATTGTGCACGGCACAGAATATTGCATCCTGCCACAAGATTAGTATACGTAAATAAATTTGTCCTTGCAACAATAATGTTTCCCTAGGGAAAGATAAATACAGCAAGATTTATCAAAAGTATTTCCGGTGTCTGCTATATACTTTGAGTTGTGGAGGGGGTGAGAGTCATGCACTATCAGTTGATTCACAAGAGCATCGAATTTATTGAGCAGCATTTGGAAGAGGATTTGGATTTGGAGAAGGTGGCTAAGGCAGCGGGGTTATCCAAATATCATTTTCACCGGATTTTTCGTAAATATGTGAATAAAAATGTCCATGAATATATCCGGGCCCGCCGTCTCAGCCAAGCAGCCAATCTCCTGCTGTACTCCGAGACACGTATTCTTGAGATTGCGCTGCAGTGCGGCTTTGAGAGCCAGGAGGCTTTTACAAGAGCTTTCAAGGAAATTTATGATTTGCCGCCTGCTCAGTACAGATCGCAGGTGAGACTATTGATTCAAGAAAGAGAGGTATTTACAATGTCAGAGATTACAGGCTGGTATATTACAGGTACCCACCAGGAGAAATATAAGGTCGAGATTGATCCCCGCGTCTGCTATAAGACAAGTCCCTCGATGCATCTTCACTCCAAAGAAGAGGCTGCGCAGGACGACAATGGTTTTGGAACCTTGATGCAGCAGTTTCAGGCAAGAGAGTATCGGGGGAGACGGATGCGCTTCTCCGGGTTCGTTAGAACGGAGGATGTCACCGGCTGGAGCGGTCTGTGGATGAGGGTGGATGATCATCAGCAGAATATGCTGGCATTTGACAACATGCAGAACCGGAGCATACAAGGAACAACGGAATGGAACCACTATGCTTGCGTCATGGATATTCCGTCCGAAGCCGATGTGATCAATATCGGAATTCTGCTGAGCGGAAGCGGACAGGTATGGCTGGGGGAATGTGAATTCGAGGAAGTAGGCAAGGATGTTCCCGTAACGGATGGCTCTACAGGTGCGGAGAACCTTCCGTCCGGGCCGCAGAATCTGAAGTTCGACCAGCAGCCGGAGCACTCTGCTTCAAGCTGAACGCTATAACCGGCCCCGCACCCAGATCGACAGAGCCAGCAGCAGCGGAATGGCGACCTGGAAGAGCGGGTCAAGCTTCAGGCTCGGCCCCAGGCCGACGGCGATATGCTGGGTGTAATCCCGTTCCAGGAATGAGGAGCCGTAGATAACTGCCCCCACAGGGAAGACCCACCATTTGGCCGGTTTGCCGGTCAGCTCTGCAAGAGCTTTTACGGAACAGAAGTAGAAGAGCATCATCTTGATCAGCAGCCCCAGGAAGAGCTGGATCGTGACCAGAATATCAAGCCGCTCGACAAATTTGAGATTGGACAGCACCCGGACGGTTTTGAGAAAAGGCAGCTGGCTCACTCCCGCTATCGCCGGGCCGAGGACGGCCACATTCAGCGCGTTCATGAAGATCAGGAATGCGCTGATGAGCAGATAGGCGTTCACTGTGTATTTTACAGGCACACCGGGCTTCTCCCATAGCGTCCACAGCATCAGAAAAACAATCATCTGCCCGAAGGGAAATGAGACGATCTCCGGCAGTGCCGCTTGCAGGACCGGCATCAGCCCGCCCTCCATAACCGGCGCCAGACGGCCCCAATCAATCGCCCCCATGATGCTCAGCATCACAACAAGCAGGAAATAGAAGAACAGCATGACCGGCAGCAGCACCTCAGGCAGCCTGAAGACAACCTCCGCCCCCTTCCAGATCGCATATAGGGCCAGCAGCACGAACACCAGCATCGTAATGGCCATTGGGGTTCTCGGCAGCATGGTCATCGCCGTCAGCTCGCCGAGGTCGCGGACATTGCGCATGGACTGATAGGCGAAATACAGGCTGTAGACCGCGCCGATGAACGCCCCTGGAGCTGTGCCAAAATGAGCTTTAAGCATTCCGATCAGGTCCGTGCCCGGAGACCGGTGCTGAATCCACATCAGCACAAGGAGAAGGGCGAAGCCCGCCGCTGAACCTGCACACATCGCCAGCCAGGAATCCTGCTTAGCGGTGCCCCCAAGCAGGAACAGCGGCGTGCTGCCGATTTCAAACAGCATAATCATGAACGCAATCTGCAGGGAAGAGACCTGTTCTTTGTTCACCATGATTGCATCTTTAGCCTCCTAACCAATAGATAATGGCTCTGCCGACAGGCTGGAAGAACGCCGTATACAGGCTGCCCAGCGATACATGAGGGGTATTGGTAATTCCGCATAGATTAAGATACGCCCCGTACCCCATAATGCAGCCAAGTAAGAGCCGTCGCCGGCGGCGCTCTTCTCCGCGTAGCTTCGTCCACCCCCAACCATAGGCAAGCGCATAGAGTATAAGAGTAATAGCTATTTTCATAGATATGCCCCTTTACTTCTGCTGGACAGACTTGAACGATTTATTGCTGAGTCCGGTCCGTTCCATCTCGATGGAGACCTGCGGGCGGAGCTCGATCTCCTGAAAGACGCTATCCCAGCTCTTCGCCTTCTCAATCTGCTTCCAGCGCTTCGGATCGCTCCGGTGTACTCTCACAGCAAATCCGGTGACGTCTGCCCCCAGCCGTTTGACCTCCGCCCAGGCGTTATTCATTAGCTCCAGCACCCGCTGCTCCAGCGAGGCCTCCATTTCACTGATCGCCTTGCGGTCGTTCAGATCCATGACACTGCCAAGCTCCGTCAGCACACCGCTGCCCTTGACGTTAACCTCCATCACATAATGATCCTTGTCCCAGACAGGGTGGACGGTGGTGGCCGAATTCTGCAGGATGAATGAAGCATCCAGCTTGTCGCTTGTTGCCGGCCGGGAGGGGAAGGCGATGGTGGCAGAATCAATGTTATCGGTCAGAAAAGAAAGCCCGAACGCCTGCTTCTGGCTGAGCCAGCCCGCGAACGTGTCCCCCTTAATGACGCCCAGCCTTCCCAGTGCCAACCGCGAGGGCAGATCGGTAACCGCTGTCTCACTGGTCTCATCCATCGTCAGGGGGCCGGTCAGCAGAATCTCCGGCAATACCGCGCATTTGGACTCGGAGGACAGCGCCATTGCCAGCTCATACAGGCGGATTCCCGGATAGTAGGACAAGAGCCGTGATTCTTGTTCAATCATAAGCTGGATGCCGGCCCCTTGATTCTTAGTCATTTGCATCAGCTGATCCAGAATGACACCGGCCTCCCCCTCAGATATGAATACATACACTGTTTCTCTGGCATCCTGCTTGCGCAGGAAGATATCAATTAGCTGATTGATTCCGTGCCTGGCCAGGCTCTCGCCGATTACGGCAATCCGGGAGTGGGAGAAGAACATCTCCCGCGTACTGGTCAGATTGGTTCGTTCAATGGCCTCCATAATCGTCCGGCCCTTGACGGTGAACGTGAGGAAGGGCGGCGAGCTGGTGCTGCCTCCTCCGCTGCTGCCCATCCCGCTGGCGCCTGAGGAGGGGTTAATGACCTGATAGGTCGCCTTCCATTGATTATCCTCCCAGTCGTAGGCGGAGCCGGAGGTAATGCCCAGCTCGTTAAGCTCCCGGTCATCCCAGCAGCCGGAGAGCAGGAGGGTGAGAAGCGGGAAGGTGAGCAGGAGGCGCAACAGATTGCCCGGTTTGTTCATCATGTCTCCAGCCCCTTCCGCTTAGATCGGGCCTTGTGTACCCTGCTCAGCAAGACGGCGCCCAGCGGCACCAGCACGTTGAACAGGAAGAAGACCACGAACCGCCCTTCCTCGTTATAGACATTCAGCTTGGCAGAGCTTTGCCAGGAGAATAGGCACTCCAGGGCAATGATCAGACCCAGAGCGCCAATGAAGGGCCTGCTGCTGCTGACCCGGAAGGTCTGCTTGAAGCACTCCACCGTGACGAACAGGAAGATCGCAAATTTAAGGTAGATCGACAGCACCCAATAAGAGATGAAGAGAATGTCCAGCTTCTCTATGAACCGGCCGATCCGGAGGATACTGACGGTAGCGAAGCCAGGGTAGCTGCTGAGCTTAATGAATTCCGGGCCGAAGACCATCAGGGCTGTGATCAGGGAGAACATCATCAGTGCAGCAACGAACAGTAGGCCTGTCCAGCCGATAATCTTGGCCCGCTGCGGATATTGCAGGTAAGGGGCCAGGAACAGCAGCACCGCCACCTCAGACATCCATGCTGTCGGTGTCAGGCTCGCCAGGGTGATTTCAGCCAGATTATGATCGAACATGGGCAGCAGATGATGCACATTCAGATCATTGTAGAGCCCGAACAGGTACAGCGGTACGAAGAACAGATAGAGCAGAATCACCAGACTGTTCACTCTGGCGATCGCTTCAATGCCCTGCCTAACCATATAGATAGTGATGAAGAGAATGAGTATGACCAGCACCGTGATGGGGGTGTTGATCAGAACGTTTTCTTTCAGGAAATTGACGAATTCCCGCAGGATGGTTGCAGTGGTGTCCAGGTAGAACTGGAGCATCAGCAGACCGAGGATCACGGACACTACCGGAGAGCTTTTCTCCCCGACCCAGTCCAGAAAAGGAGCGCCGTTGCTGCTCTGAATCACCGCCCCGACGATCCACGCAATAAGCAGCCCCGCCACAGTAGACATGATGATCGCCAGCGGAGCGTCTTGTTCTGCATAGGTGCTGATAATGATAGGCAGTACGACAGTGGCCGTCGGCAGGATGGTATTGACGACAAGCATGGCGGCTTGGGTGGTGCCGATTTTTCCATTCATGCTGGACCCTCTCCCTGTGGCTTAGGCTGTGGCGGTGATGGATTAGCTGCGTTGTCAACGGGCTGCGGCTTCTGGTGCGGTGATTGTCTGCGGGTCTCCTTGCCCAGATTGGTCTTGGGACGCATATTCATGCCCCATAGCGGAACGCGGATGAAGATATCCTTCAGATAACGCGGAATCATCGGCGCCACCGGAGACAGATAAGGCACACCAAAGGAGCGCAGGCCCGCCATGTGAATCAGCAGCACCATCAGGAAGGACATAATGCCGAACAGGCCGAGCGAGGCAGCGATGAACATCATCACGAAGCGGATCAGCCGGATGGAGTTGGCGATGGCCAGTGACGGAATCACGAAGTTCGAGATGGCGGTAAAAGAAACCACAATGACCATCGCCGCCGAGACCAGCCCGGCCTGAACAGCAGCCTGCCCCAGCACCAGCGCACCGACGATAGAGATAGCCGGTCCGATGGTCCGCGGCATACGTACCCCCGCTTCACGCAGGACGTCGAAGGTCAGCTCCATCAGCAGTGCCTCTGCGAAGGCGGGGAGCGGAACGCCTTCCCGCTGGGCAGCCAGACTGATCAGCAGCGTGGTCGGCAGCATCTCCTGGTGAAAGGTAGTAACGGCAATATAGAGTGCAGGCAGCAGCATAGAGACGAAGAACGCACCGTAGCGGATCAGCCGCAGAAAGGAGGAAATATCATACCGCTGGTAGTAATCCTCGCTGGATTGAAAAAAGTTGAAGAAGGTGGACGGGGCCAGCAGGGCAAAGGGGGTGCCGTCAATGACAATCCCCACCTGGCCTTCCAGAATGCCCCCGGCCATGGCGTCGGGACGTTCGGTATTCTGAATGGTGGGAAAAGGCGTCAGTCCGCCGTCCTGTATGAATTCTTCAATATAATTGCTCTCCAGAATGGCGTCGGTATTGATGGCGTTCAGCCGGCGGCGGATTTCGGTCAGCACCTGTTCACTGGCGAGGCCCTTCAGATAGACGAGGGCAATTCCGGTTCCGGTACGCTGTCCGATGGTATATTCCTCAATCCGCAGATCAGCAGTTTTCAGGCGGCGGCGCAGCATGGCGGTCCCGGTGCGCAGGCTCTCGGTGAAGCCTTCCTTGGGCCCGCGGATAACCCCCTGGGAGGTCGGCTCATTAATGCTTCTTTTCTCCCAGCCGGAGGTGTCGGCGGCCAGTGCGACCTGAAGCCCCTCGAACAGAATCAGGGTATAGCCGTCAAAAAGCAGGGGCAGCAGCACCTCCAGGGTCCGGGCCTCCTTCACTCCCCCAACCGGCAGAATGTGCTCCTTGATTAGGTTGAAGGCAGCTTCTGTGGTAATGCTATCTCCGTTCAGCGTGCTGTTCTCCATCAAAGACTGGAGCACCGCCTGGTTGACCGTATCTGCGTTGACCAGACCGTCAATATAAATGAAGGCAAGGGTAAGTGGAGGCTTGGCTTCACTCTTATAATGGCGGATAACAATATCCGAGCTGCTGCCGATCCGGCGGCTGAACTCCTGTAAATTATCCTCAAGGGAGAGCTTCAGCGGAAGCGGTGCAGGCACGGAGGTTTCTACAGGATCTTTGGTAGTCTGGCGGCTCTTCTTCGGCTCTTGAGGCATCTCGGGGGCTCCCTTCTGCTGAAATCTGGATGTGTTGGTGTATTATCCCCCATAGGCGTATTCCTTATTCTGCCTGATTACAGACTGAACTGAGCCCGCTTGAGGAGCCGCTGGAATCAAAAAAAGAAACTGCCCATAGGAATGGCCGCTTCGCAGCATTCCATAAAGGCAGTTTCATCAACACACTTAAGATTTACATTCTAAGCTTGGTGCATTATTTAGTCTGGACAACCAGCGCGTTGCTGATCAGGCGTCCCGGAGTCGTTAGATACTTGCCATTGTAGTACAGGCCGCTGGAGGCGCCGCCATCCAGGTTCATCGCCTGGTAGGCTCCGGCCTGCTTCATAATTTCCGCCAGCTGGGGAATAGTTGCCCCTCCGGAGGTGAGCAGAATCAGCTTATGATCGCGGGTGATGCCCAATGCGCTGCGGGCGCCACCGCCAGTCAGGATTTTGGGGTCCCGGAAGCCTTCGGCCGCCACATTCAGCGCGACTTTCCCGTTGACCAACAGCCGTGGTCCCGCCTGGAGTGCGCCGAGAACGGAACCGGAATCGAAGCGTGCCTTGAATTCACTGCCCGGAATCAGCTCAGCCAGCATATTACTGTCGTAAGCGAAGACAGCCCGTTTATCTCCGGAGCTGTTCTTCAGCATCTTCCCGCCGCTGATGATGTAGCCGTAAGGAACCTTGAAGGCGCCGTCAGTATAGGCGGCGAAGAATGTGCCGTTGATCGCGGCGGCGGCATTGCTGCGCTTGGCGATGCTGGCAAGAGCTTCTGTCTTGCCGACGGTATTCCCGGCCAGAACGGCATCCAGCTTCACCGAAGGATGCAGCAGGGAGACCGTGACCGTCTGGACGCTGAAGGAGCGGCCGCCGACCTTGTAGGTATGATGTCCGCTGACTACAGCGGGCGATCCGCTTTTGATCAGGCTGCCGTTCTGTACAGGCAGGGTGGCTGTCTCAGCGGTGCCTGTTTCAGCCCCGCTTGTCAGCGTAAGTGAACCGGCCTCCTTGTTCCACTGGAGCTGTATGCCAAGTGTCTGGCTTACAAGAGATAAGGGAACGTAGGTAGTCCCGTTCTCACTGAAGGGCCGTACACTTGCGGTAACGGGCTTGCCGTTGACGGAAGCCCCGGGCTTGCCTGGAGTGAAGCTAATGGAATTCTCGCCGCGTGATATCTCAATCTGGCCGCCGGAAGCGGTAAGCACAGACTGGATACCGGCGAAGCCGTTCAGGAAGCGGGCCGGGATGAAGGAGTGATTCTCCTTGTCCACATATACGGCAAGCTTGGCCTGCGGCGCCGCAGCGGCACCGGATTGCAGTGCTGGAAGAAGGACAGCCAGCAGACAGAAGGCGGTAAAGAGGGTGAGCAGTTTTTTCATGATACACAAAATCTCCTTTGCTTATAGCAGGTTGATCTGCAGGTTAGGATGATTCTGGAACAGGCCCCAGAATGCAGCACTTGAGCTACCATCATATAATCGTCTTCCGTTACCGTCAATGGAGCATGCATCCAGCAGCGGGTTAGTTTATAATGGGAACACATTAGAATATCTGCATATAAGGGTGGTAGCGATCATGACAAGAATAGGCTTAATCCGGCACGGCAGCACTCGCTGGAATCAGGAGGGCCGGGTCCAGGGCCACACGGATAATCCTCTGGACGAGGAAGGCTTCCGGCAGGCCGGCGTGCTTGCGGAGCGGCTTAGCGGCGAAGCGTGGGATTATATCTATTCAAGCGACCTGCTGCGGGCCAGACAGACGGCGGAGACTATCGCCGGGAGGCTGGGCATCCCGCTGGCCGGTCTCCTTCCGGACATCCGGGAGATGAACGGCGGATTGATTGAAGGAACCACAGAGAGCGAGCGGATCGAGCGCTTCGGCAGCCAGTGGAAGACGATGGATCTGAAGCTGGAGAGCCAGGAACTGGCCCGCGAACGGGGAGTCCGGGCGATTGAAGAGCTTGCTGCCCGCCATCCCGGCAGCAATGTGCTGGTAGTCAGCCACGGGGCTATTCTGCGGAGTACGCTGGCCGGACTTGTGCCTTCCCTGGATGTGAGCGTGCTGCTGAAGAACACCTCTATCACCTGCCTGGTCAATGAGAATGACAGCTGGAGCTGTGAATTGTACAACAGCGCGGAGCATATGGACCGATAGGACGGGATATTTCCGAGCATTTCATTACAATAAAGCGCCGGTCCTGCCGATAATATGCTTAGTGCTGATCCGGTGGGGGTATTAATGTCCAGCATCCCCTGCCGGAGTTGTTCAGAATATGTTCAGTCGGATCCTGTACAGTAGCGCTTGAAAGCGATAAAACCATAAATTCATTGATAGGCTGAAGGAGGGCGTAAGACTAGTGGAAGAGGCCCGCAATTATATGCTGACGATTCTATCCATACTTATAGGGGTCCTGACCGTATATAGCACGCTCAGATTGACAAAGGATTTCTCCAGACAAACGCAAAGAACCCGGGCGGTCCGCTCGAGTCTTGTGGTGCTGGTAATCAGTGCCGGACTTGGCGGCATGCATCTGCTGGGCAGAAGAGCCATAACCGGCTTCACTACAGAAGGCAGAAGCCTGCTGATCTCTTTGTTCCTGTACATGCTGACACTTGCCGGTATTCTGTATCTGTTCCTGCGGATCCGCATGATCCTTGGAGAGCGTGACCAGCTCAAGGAGTTGGCATACCGGGATACGCTTACCGGCCTGCTGAACAAGAACGGAATGGATCATTTCTGGGATCACTGCAAATTGAGCGAGCAGCTGTCGGTATTATATCTGGACCTGAACCGGTTCAAATCGATTAACGATACCCTCGGCCATCATACAGGGGATCTTTTACTGGAGGCCGTAGGAACCAGCCTGCAGCAATTTACCTGCAAAGGCAAGCGGCATATTTTCCGGGTGGGCGGAGATGAATTCGTCATTATCGCCAAACGCTGCAGCCGTAAGGAGTCAGAGCAGCTTGCCCTTAAGGTTCTGGAGCGCATCACCCGGACCTATAAGCTGGAGAGCCATGAATTATTCGTGTCCGCCAGTGTAGGCGTGACGATTAGCCAGGGCCGGATTGACCCGAAGCAGCTGCTTCAGGAGGCGGATTCGGCTATGTACAGTGCCAAGCAGCTGGGAAGCGGGCGTTATGCCGTATACAAGCAGGAGAGCCGTATTCCTTCCGTGAAGCTGGTCAGCAGCTCAAGGGCACAATAAATATTTCGTCTAAAGCCCCACTTGGTGGGGCTTTTTTGACAATAGCGGCTGCGCCATCCTATGGACAGCGCAGCCGTGTTACATATGTCAGACGCTTCTGGCAGCCAGCAGCCCGGCCAGAACATCCGGATGATCGGTAATGATTCCCGCCACCTCAGCATCGATTAGAGCCTGCATCCGCTCGGGATCATTAACCGTCCACGGATGATAGACAATGCCTTTCTCCGCAGCAGCATTCACGAACTCCGGCAGAACCGAGGAATGATGGGCGTGCAGCGCATCTGCCTGCAATGTAGCTGCGTAATTCCAAGGACGGTACAGCCCCTCGCCGTAGAGAATACCCGTACGGATCTCCGGTGCCAGTGACTTGCAGTAGGCCAGGGAATAATGATTGAAGCTGGAGATTACCACCCGCTCACTCATACCCTGCTCCCGGACAGCGGCGATGACCTTCTCTTCCATGCCGGGATAGAGGAAGGTCCCGTTCTTCAGCTCTATATTCAGAATCGTCTCCCGGCCCTGCAGCAGATCCAGCAGCTCGTCCAGTGTCGGAATCCGTTCTCCTGCGAACTCAGGGCTGAACCAGGAGCCTGCGTCCACCTCCAGCACCTCACGAAGCGTCTTATCCTTCACATAACCGCTGCCTGAAGTGGTGCGGTTAAGACTCTCATCATGGATCACTACTACTGCTCCGTCACTGGTCATTTGTACGTCGGTCTCAATGCCGGTTGCACCAAGCTCCAGACCCTTGCGGAAGGCCGCCATTGTGTTCTCCGGGGCGGCTGCGGATGCGCCGCGATGCGCGAAATTAATGATGTTCATGTCGAGTAGTTCCCTCCATCTCTAAGATGTAATGCAGCCCGTAGTGTCCGGGCCCCTTATAGTATATTCCACATCACGTCAAGAAACCCTGTCCCCTGTTCTATAAAGGACGGGTTTCTTGAATTTTACCGTGGTACGTTCGGAAGCAATCGCTTAGAATAGACAACAACTATACTACCTACAGAAAGAAGCGATAAAGCTTGAAGTTTTGTCTGGAATGCGGAAGCCGCTTGGTAATGAAGGAATGCAATGGAGAAGGTGAGGTACCCTACTGTGATTCATGCGCCGTCTTCAGATTCCCTGTGTTCAGCACAGCGATGAGTACAGCCGTACTGAACCGGGGACTCGATAGAATCCTGCTTATCCAGCAGTATAAGCGCAAGGATTACATTCTGCTCGCCGGGTACGTGAATAAGGGAGAGAACGCCGAAGCGGCCCTGACCCGTGAAGTGAAGGAAGAAGCGGGGCTTGAGGTGATTGCTTATGAATATATGCGCAGCCAGTATTTCGCCCCGTCTAATACATTAATGCTCAATTACATTAGTGTGGCTGACACGGAGGACCTGAGTGCCATGAGCGACGAGCTGGACCACGCAGCCTGGTTCACACTGGATGAAGCTGCGGACGCCATATTACCAGGCAGCCTCGCGGAGAGCTTCCTGCTTACAATTATTGATAAGCTGAGACAGGGGAGGGCTCTGGAGGATTTTACAGCGGTTGTCCGGTAATTGTGAATTCTGAAGGCTAAGGCTTCCCTTATGCAGAGACGATGTCGCGAATTCTCTCATGTACCTGCTGCGCCTCCAGGAAGGCTGCGGAATATTGAAGATCTGTTTTGCGGGCCGGCAGGCGCGCCGGGAGAAAAGGAATGGATACCACAGGCGTATCTGTGCTGCTAAAATAGATTCTGAGCGTCAGCTCGCGGATCTCTTCGGCAGGACTGCCGCCCTGGACAGGCTCTGTGAATTCATAGCTTGCGGCGGCACCTGCTCGTATTCTCGGTGCACTGGTGGTTATCCGGCTGGTCTTGCTTACCTTGCTGAGAGTCAGAGCATTCTCGACAATCTCTGCTCCAAGGATGGCATCGAACGTATACAGGGTGGCTGTCGCCGGCTCCGGCTTTCCCGGATGCAGCAGCCCGATGGCGAGCGCCTGGCCTTCTTCGTCCAGGGCAATCAGATGGGATTCGTCTGGAGTTATGAACCGCTGGGGGAATTTCAGGCTGAAGGCGGACAGGGCATGGGTAGCCCCGCTATGGCCCGCAGCCCTGGGACGGGAGAGTCTGTACTGAAGAACCGCAGCCAACAGCAGGAGAGACACGCCAAGCACAGCAAACAGATACACCAGGATCATGAGCACTGAACCGCCTCCTCACAAGGTTGTGCGGGCTGCCCTTCTTGCAATCATTTCGGGCACAACCCGCTTCGTAAGCTTTGGCAAGTGAACTATTAATAGATATGCGGGAAGAGATCAGGTATGTATGACTTCAAGCGGGGTACTGGCGGAATTCACAGGTGTTCCTGAAACTGCGTTGATCCAGGCCGCGTACAGACGTCCAAGACCCACAAGCAGCAGCGGCAGAATCAGCAGCAGTACAAATCCGGTTCCGCATAGAATCCACGAGCGTTCATCTGAGGTTGTGCCGGACAGGAAGAAGAAGAACTCCGGGTCCAGCATATTCAAATCATAGGAGAATACCGATGAACTGATTCGCTGGGCCACAGGTGACACAAGAGCACTGAAGGCCACCGCAGGCAGGACCAGTGCCAGTGTGAACCCCAGAATACCTGCGGGCAGCTGGAGGAGACTGTACAGGATTCCCCGGTACGACTCTCTTTCGCGGAGCTGGTGTCCTAATGTCCGCAGCCCCTCCCAGCGGAAGGCGGGGGCATGATCTGCGGCAGCAGGCAGCCCTGTTCCACGTCGGCTGTTGCCGCTGGACCAGGCTTCAACTGTTTTGTGTTCACTGGACATCATGCTGCGGCACCAGGCCAAGGTCAGGGCCAGCAGCGGCAGCCCCACCCATACAATAATCAAGGGCAGGCTTGCACATAGACCTGTAACAGCAATTACGAAGGCGATGATTCCTTTGGGCAGAGAGAGGATCAGCATTTTCCACGCGTGTATACTTTGTCTTATCATTCAGGGCGCTCCATTCCGGATTTCCAAATTTCAACTTCTTCAGTATAGAGGCTTCATCCAGAGAACACACTCTCCAAAAGGCGGGAAAAATCCTGGTCGCAGGTCTAGTACTGACTTAGTCAGGAATCTTCCTGCTATTTACAATGTTTATCTTTATACTAAGGGTAGAGCGGTTTATAAGGATTACGACTAAGAAGGGGAGTGTAGCAATTTATGCTGTTAGAGGTTATAGCAACTACAGTAAATGATGCGGTCATAGCGGAGCGTTATGGTGCTGACCGGATTGAACTGGTCACGGGTATCCGGGAGGGCGGATTAACGCCTAGTCTGGGACTGATCGAAGCGGTCCGGGAAAAGGTCAGTATTCCTGTGAGAGTGATGGTCAGACCGCACGCCCGCTCCTTCGTGTATGACGCATCCGATGTGGAGACTATGCTGCGCGATATCCGGCATGTAGCCGGGGTAGGCGGGCTGTCTTTGGTTATGGGCATGCTCCGCCAGGACCGGACAATAGATGAAGAACTGCTGAATCGGCTGCTGGAGCGGGCAGGGGGGATGGAGGTTACCTTCCACCGTGCGTTCGACGAGGTGCAGGACCAGCTTGAAGCCCTTGAGGTCTTGAAGCGGTATCCGCAGATTACCGATATCCTGACCTCCGGCGGGACTGCTGCGGCCAATACACCCGGCGGTATGGTAAGGCTCGCCGTATTGGAACGGCTGTCTGCCGGTTCTTCGCTCTCCATCCTGGCAGGCAGCGGTCTGAATGCCGCAGATCTGAAGGATTTCGTTACAAGGACCGGAGTCCGCCGGGTACACTTCGGATCGGCGGTCCGGGAGGAGGGCGATCCGCTGAAGCCTATTGACCCGGAGCGGCTTGAAGCCATCCGTGCGCTTCTCAAGCCCTGTTAGAGGCCCAGCAGTCTGGGCAGCAGCGTCAGCAGCCGCTCCCGGGTCAGCGCATCGCCGGAATTCCATTTGGCTCCATCCAGCATATAGGCATGGCCCTGCTCCACGGCAGGCAGACTGCTCCAGAGCTCCGTCTGGAGCAGCTGCTCCATGGCCTCCCGGGAGTCCTCCCGTTCTGGAATCAGCATGAAGACACGGTCCCCTGCGTAGCTGTGCAGCATCGCCGGGTCCACTTCGCGGAACCCCAGATCCTTGTCCAGAATGTCCTTGATCTCCGCTGTCGGCTGCAGGCCGCCAGGGGCATACAAGGCCGTGGACAAGCCGGTCATTCCCATGGCGTATAGATGGTTGCCATGGTCATAGAACAGCGCCGAAGCTGTTTCACCCTTCAAGAGTCCCCCGGCGTACAGATGCTGCCACATGGCTGCGTTCTTGGCATGATAGGCTTGCAGCCAGACCTCAGCTTCGCGCTGCTTCCCGAGCCACTCTCCAAGAATCCGCAGCCGCTGCTCCAGCGGTGCGAAGGAGTCGAAGGTGAGTGTTGGGGCAATGCCGGATACACCCCGGTAGATCTGTTCATCCGGGCTTGCGAGGATAATCAGGTCAGGCCGGATGGACCGGGTCAGCTGCGGGTCCAGCGGAAATCCGACATTGGCTAAGCGCTTGACCCGGTGGCTATAGACACTGCCCCGGGCGAACGCTTCGTCACCGCCGACAGGCTTCACCCCCAGCGCCAGCACATCGCCTAGTGTCTCCCCGTGGTAGACAACACGCTTCGGACGCTCAGGGATGTCCACCGAATGTCCGGTCCAGTCCGTGACCGTAATCCGGCGTTGCTGCGACCGGGCATATTGCCCGGGAGTCATTCCCGTCTTCTGCCGGAAGCGGCGGCTGAAGTAGTATTCGTCGGAGAAGCCTACCCGCAGGGCAATCTCGCGCAGCGGCTCGGCGGCTTCAAGCAGATAAGTCTTCGAGTGCCCAATGCGCACATCGGTCAGATAATCGAGCGGGCGCTGGCCGGTCAGTTTCTGGAAGATCGGAGTGTATTGCCAGGGGGAGACACCGGCCAGCTCCGCGAGCTGCTTCACCGTGATACTCTCCCTATAATGCTGCTGCATGAAGTGTATCGTACTCTCCACCGATTGCGCCGGACTTGGCAGCTGGCGGGTGGAGTAGTTCTGTTCAAGCAGCAGGAGCAGCAGCTCTTGGAATTGGAGCTGTTGTCTGACATGCTGGAGCTCATCCCTGCCATTATGATGCGCAAGCAGCTCTTCCGCCAGCCGGATCACTCTGGTGAAGGGGTGGACAATCAGCTCTTTTTGCCCCGGGAGCAGTTCATCTACGTAGAACGCAGGGGAATCCCCTGTAGTCAAAGCGGCAAAAGTCAACACATAAAAATAAAGCGTCAGCTCCCGGTTATCCAGACTGTATGAGGTTCCGGGAGGCAGCAGACAGCACTTGTCCGCATGTACAGAGAGTGAGGTCTGCTCAGTGATTCCGAGTTCACCGCGCCCGCCCGTAAACAGCAGGAGCGTATGCTGCTCCGCTGTCTGCACAGCCGATATAGTGTCAGCGCTCTGCATCACCAGTTCAATGCTTCTGAATTGAAACAGCAGGGAACGGAGAGGGGCGGACGGGAGTGCAGACAGGTGGTCGTGGTCAGGCTCGCGCAAGGCAGGCACTCCTTTCAGCAGCTTAGAATTGAATTATATTGAGAACGATTATCAATAAACAATATTGTATATAAAATAAAGCAGCTTATCAACAGGCGTTGATAAGCTGCTTTTCAGTCTGTCTGCCCCGGAATTATTGCTTGCCCAGCATGGTAGGCATCTCGCCGAGCAGCCACTCTCTGGTGGTAGCATCACTGGAGGTCTTCGTGATGTCCTGTGTGTAGACGTAGCCGTTCTTAACGGCAGGCAGGCTGTTCCACACCGCGCTCTTCAGCAGATTGCCGGTCGATTGCTTGGCTTCGTCTGCTACCGGAGTCAGCAGGAAGATACGATCTCCGGCGTATTCCCGGAGCACTTCCAGTGAGATTTCCTGGAAGCCCATATCGGCATCCAGCACCTTTTGAATAGCTGGGGTAGGCTTGAAGCCTTGCTCTCCGTACAGTACCTGCGAGAGGCCCGTCGTTGCCATTACGAACAGCCGGTCCCCCGGATAATAAGTGAAGACCGAAGCGGTCTCACCGTCCTTCATGCCCGCAGCCTTAAGCTGGGCCCACATCGCATCCTCCTTCGCCTGATACTGGGCCAGCCAAGCCTCCGCTTCCTGCTTCTTGCCTAAAATATCTCCAATATCCAGCATCCGCTCCTTCAGGGGGGCGAAGGTATCGAAGATAATCGTTGGAGCGATTTTGGAGAGAGCGTCGTAATCAGCTTCATCAATACCGGCGTAGATAATCAGATCGGGCTGAAGCTCCAGCGTCTTCTCCAGATTGATCGGGAACCCGACATCTGCAATTCCGGTCAGCTTGTCCTCGAAGACCTGGCCCTCCCCCATGGAGAGCGGATAGCCGATGGCTTGTACACCAAGTGCCAGCAGATCGCCATACGTTTCTCCGGAATAGATAATCCGCTGCGGATTCACTGGAATCTCTGCCGTATGGCCTTTGTAATCCGTGTGTGAACGGGTAGTAGCTGCAGCTTCAGCAGTGGCTTGCGCGTCAGGTGCGGTGGTTGCTGCACTACTCCCCTGGTTATTCTTATTGCTGCTGCAGGCGAGCAGTAAAGTGCCCATCAGGAAGAGCATGCCCAGGATAGCGAAGGGTTGTCGAGTCTTGTTCATTGTATGTATGCCTCCCAAAGGTATTGTGATTACCAATAATGATAATCATTATCGTTTAGATCATCATAAATTATAGCCAGTTGTTACTCAATGGACAAAACACGAGGCAGCATTTGAATTTGTACAATATTTTCTTGCTCGTTTTGTTAATAACATATTGATAATATCAAAAAGGTCTGCTATGATGTTGTTAATAACAATTTAATAATAACAATTAATTAATAACTGAGTTTACCTTTGCTCAACAGATGACTCAGAATACACCCCCTAGGAGGTAATGATCATGTTTGGATTCCGGTTCGTGAAATTTCAGCCCAGTGATTATGTGCTCAAGGTGAAGAATGGCAAGGTAGTGCGTGAAGGGGTCGGGCTTTCTTTTCATTATTATGCGCCGACAACTTCGGTGGTTGTCGTGCCTGTCTCTTCGATCGATGTTCCATTCATGTTCGAGGAAATTACGGCGGACTATCAGACGGTAACCGTCCAGGGGCAGCTGACCTACCGGATTGTCGATTACCGCAAGACCACCCAGATCCTCAACTACACCTATAATCTCAAAAAGAACACCTATCTCTCCGACGATCCGCACAAGCTGGCCCAGCGGGTGATTAATATCGCCAAGGTCCTGACCAAGAAGCAGCTCGGGCAGCTCCCGCTGAAGGAGGCTATCCAGTCGAGTGAACGTCTTGCCAAGATGATTACCCATGAAATCGGCCAGAGTGCGGAGATAGAGAAGCTGGGCATTGAGCTGATGGGCCTGTCCATTCTGGCGATTGTACCGAATAAGGAGACGCTGCGGGCCTTGGAAGCGCAGGCCAGAGAGGAGATGCTCCGCAGCGCGGATAACGCGCTATATGAGCGGCGCAATGCTTCGATTGAGCAGGAGCGGCGGGTGAAGGAGAATGAGCTGAATACGGAGATCGCCGTTCAGACGAAGAAGAGACAGATGCGTGAGGCGCTGCTTGATTCTGACCGGTCAGCGAAGCAGAAGCAGAATGAGATGAAGGAAGAGCAGCTGATTTTTGATACGGAGCTGGAGGAGAAGAAGCAGGCGCTGATTGAGCTGGCCATAGCGAATAAGAGAGCCGAAGCGGATGCCAAGGCTTACGAGCTGACGGCGGTAATGAATTCGCTGCAAAATGTATCGCCTAACGTCCTGCAGGCGCTGACAAATGTCGGCATGAACCCGGATAAGCTGATCGCCATCGCCTTCCAGGAGCTAGCGGTGAATGCCGGGAAGATCGGCCAGCTTAACATTACACCGGATCTGCTGCAAGGAATCATGGCCGGCTCGGCAGGAGGTGGAGCCGGAGCAGAAAGAGGAGGTAACGGACGATGAGCAGCCGGGGTTCGGAGAACAAAATCATACTGATCAAGCGCAAGACACGCCTGGAGGAGCTGGTGGTCCGCTACAACACAATCCAGCAGGCCCAGTTCTATATTGAACGGCTGGGAGCCGATTTCAGCGACTACTTAAGTGAGGATTTCCAATACCGCAAGGCGGTGGAGACCGCAGTGACCGAGCTCAGCGCCATCGGCCGGCTCCAGGTGCTGGAGCGGCAGCATGTGCCGAATTTCATCTTCGGGGCCGAGGATACCGTAGTGGTCCTGGGGCAGGACGGTCTGGTCGCCAATACACTGAAATACCTTCAAGAGCAGCCGCTGATCGGAGTGAATCCTGACCCGCTGCGCTGGGATGGCGTGCTGCTGCCCTTCAGAGTCAAGGAGGTGCGGCAAGTGGTGAGTGAGGTGCTGCGTGCCCAGCGCCAGGTCCGCGAGGTTACCCTTGCCAAGGTGGAGCTGAATGACGGGCAGAGCCTGTACGGGGTGAACGATCTGTTCATCGGCCGCCGGACCCATGTCTCGGCCCGGTATCAGCTGGAGCTGAACGGGCAGCTGGAGCAGCAGTCCTCCAGCGGCATCATTGTCTCGACCGGCCTGGGCTCCACGGGCTGGCTCAAGAGTGTGCTCGCCGGAGCTGCGGGTATCGTCAGCCGTGCCGCACAAATGCAGGATGCAGCTGCTGAACAGACAGCCCAGGTGTCTGCGGAGATTGCCGCAGTCAGCGCGGGCAGCGGTCTGGCCTGGAATCATCCCGAGCTGTATTTCACCGTGCGGGAGCCTTTTCCAAGCCGGACGACTTCAGCGGAGCTGGTATTCGGGAGAATCAGCAGCAGTCTGCCGCTGCGCATTACGTCGCAGATGCCCGAGGACGGCGTGATCTTCAGCGATGGAGTAGAGAGCGATTATCTGGAGTTCAACTCCGGGGTGGAAGCGACGGTTGGGCTCGCGGAGAAGACCGGCAGGCTGGTAGTCTAGACGAGGCGCGGACCGTTCATGGCGTGGCGGGTACGCCAAAAGGGTTCTCTCAGCTTCCGCTGCTGCGGTCTGAGAGAACCCTTTTTCGAAATATAAGAATGATATGCTCCCCGCTCTTCCTACTGGAAGCTTCGTCCCTGGTTCATTGGAGCGTTATAGGAGGAGCCTGCGGACATCGGTGTCTGCATTGGCGTATGCATCGGCTGGTGGTTAATCCCCGCGTTGATCGGGCTATGCAGTGAGTTCACCGGCTGGCTGTTTGAAGTGAAGGACGGGCTGAAGGAGGAGTTATACCCTCCCATTCCTGTATTGTGGCTCTGGCCCATTGGCTGGTTCTGTCCCATAGAATGCATTAGTCCCATCTGGTTCCCGGAATTGAAGCTTGGAATGCTTGTATGGGTATTGAAGCCGGAAGTCTGCGTGAACTGCTCCATCGATCTGACCGACTGCGAGATCTGCTGCAGCTGCTGCATCGCGGTCTGATGGCCCTGCAGCGCCTGCTGGATCATCTGAATGGCCTTGCTGTTATGCTGGCTAAGCTCCTGGAGCTTGGCGGCATCCTGCTGCTCCTGCTGAAGAAGCTGCTGGTAATTCTGCGTTCCCTGCTGGGTCTGTGCTATCAGCTGCTGAACGATTTGCTCGCATTCCCGGATCTGTGCAGATGAGTTGGTATTCAAAATAGTTGGCCTCCTTGAGATGGGTGTTTTGGTCATGCGGGCTTATTATCTCTGATGGCGCTGGCGAATATTCATGCTTCGGCGTGCAAGGGAGGCGGTTCCGCCCAGAACGGTTACAATATTGCAAACGTTGCGTCACTCCGGGCGGGACGAGTTGATAAGAATAGGTACAGGCTGCTCTGCAACTATTGCGGCAAATGAACGTCTATGTAGAAAAGACAATCCAGAATCATCCATAACCTGGAGGTGGGGCAACTATGAGTCAGCGTGAACAGGTAAGCCGGATTCAAACGTATTTTCCCAAAAGCATCGCACTAATACTGGTATTTGTAATGCTTTTGACCGCATGCTTCACAGGATCGGCTGCGGCGGCATCGTCTTCCTCAGATCTGATCATTGTGAACAAAAAAACGAACAAACTGGCGTATTACAGCGATGGCAAGCTGGTGAAGATTTTTCCGGTCGCTACCGGCAAAACGAAAAGCCTGACGCCTGAAGGCAGCTTCAAGATGGTGGTCAAAATCAAAAACAGACCCTACTACAAGGAGAAGATTCCCGGAGGCGATCCGGCCAATCCGCTGGGGGACCGCTGGCTGGGGCTGGAGGTCAATGACACTTACGGCACCACCTACGCCATTCACGGTAACAACAATGAATCTTCTATCGGTAAATATGTCAGCGCCGGATGCATCCGCATGCACAATGACGATATTCACTGGCTGTATCCGAAGATTGCGAAGAACACCCGGGTCATCATTACAACCTCCGGGCTAGAGATGGCGGCCATTGCCGAGAAGAACGGCTACCGTCTGGGATCTACGATGATTGCGGGAGCTTTTGTCAAGGGCGGGGAGAAGCTGCCGGTGAAGAATTCCTTCCTGCTGGAGGATTCGCGGGTATACATTCCACTGAGTGAATCCGTGAAGCTGCTGGGCGGAAGCCTGATGCAGGAGGCGGGAACCGGAGCGCTTATCATCACAATCGGCAAGAAGACAGCAGTTCACAAGCCGCTTAGCACGAAGGCCAAAGTGAACGGCAAAACAGTAGAGATGCTAGCCTCCAAAAGTGTAGACGGCCGCCTGTACATTCCGCTGGGCAGCTTAACGCCGTTGTTCGGCCTGCCGTTCACCTGGAATGCTAAAGAGGGAGCAGTGAAGCTGTAAAGTAGTAGTGGCTGCACAAGGCCAGATTATCCAACCAAGATGCCGCCGTATACTGCGGCTCCAGAAGCCAGCCGATCGATTATTGATGGGCTGGCTTCAGTGTTTAACCGGGTGGAGTAGAGTGACAGGATACATAGAGAATAGTAATATGAGAGAGATTTGTTATATTCTTGATCTTCCAGGGGAGGGACTGAAGATTAGAGTACGTATTATAGGCGGCTGCGGGAGCGGGAAGACGTATATCGCCCGGAAATTAGCTCAAAGTTACGGAATTCCGTGCTATGAAACGGATAATTTTGTCTGGGATCGCAGGGACAACACCAAGAACTCCCCGGAGGTACGGGATGGCAAGCTCGCGGAAGCTATGGATGCGGAGTCATGGATCATAGAGGGCGTACATTACCAGTGGGGAACCGAAAGCTTCCGGCAAGCGGATCTGATTTTTCTGATTCGGCCTAAGCCTTATGTACAGGATGCCCGGGTCATCAGCAGGTTCATGAAGACCAGGCTGGGGCTGGAGCAAGGGAATTATAAGCAGTCGTTCAAGTATCTCCGGGTGATGCTGCTGGAATGGAACCGCAGCTTCAGGAGAGAGGGGATTCCTGCGATCATGGCATTAACCGAACAGTATCAGGCTAAGCGGATCATCGTGCAGCAGAATCATGAGATTTTGCAGCATGTGGGCAGGTATGTGCAGGGGAAGAGTGTGCGGGAAACGAGTGATTAACATGAATGATGAGACTACTTTTGCGTAAGGGGTGAAAGTATGGAGCCGTGGATTGAGGAAGAACTTAATTTATACGAATTTGTAGGCTTTTGGAAAAGAGTGCTGATTAATATCATTGACTCACTTATTCTTATTCTTCCTACCTATTTACTGACCAGGATTTCAGTGCCGGCGGCAGAGTCGGCAGGGTCAGCGTTCCCGCTTTTTATACAGTTTGCACTGCTTATGGTGTTCAATATATTTATGGTTGTCCGATACGGCGGGACGCCGGGCAGGCTGCTTCTGGGGGCAAGAATCGTTGATGAGAATGGAAGATACCCGGTGCTCCGGCAGGCTTTGATCAGGGATAGTTTTATTATTGTTAACAGCTTCCTGGCAGTGGTTGTGAGTCTGAATACGGAGGCGTTATCTGCCATACCAAGCAGTCTCGTGAACTGGAGTCCGCTTGCGGCCGATATAAATGTGTTTTTTGGCTGGGTAGTGATTGTGGATTGCCTGTTCGTCGCATTCACCCAGCGCAAGCGGGCGCTGCATGATCTGATGGCCCGAACTTATGTGGTGAACAAAACGGCGCTGGACCGTTATCAGACAGGGAAATTCATAGCATAAGGCAATGCGTATAATACCTGAAACAGGAGGTCTGCACCTGCAACCTTTGTTACAGCCCCTGCGTCATAGGGTACAGTTTAGACAAAAGAGGATGGTTCCCATAACGAAGGAGATGGCAGCATGACTACATTAATTAGAACAATCACAGGTATTCTTATCGTTGGGGCGATGCTCAGCCTTACAGCCTGTAATTCCGGCAAAACGGAACCATCGCTTAACAATACGGCTGCGGCTACAGCAACTGTACAGCCAGGGGATAGCGCTTCATCGGCAGCAGAAGGTGCGCAGGTAAGCGAATCCGGTACAGATGACGGCGCTGCTGCGGGCGCAGAGCCTGTAACTGCTGACTCTGAAGCCGCAGCGGGAGCCTCAACAGAGTCTACGGTTACTGAGGTTGCAGGGGCTGAAGCAGATACCGTAGCTCGAGCCACCCCGCAGGAACGGAGCAAGCAGCTGAAGGAGCTGCTGGAGCTTGCTAAGCAGGGCAAGGTGCCCGGCGTCGAATATGCTGCACACACCGGACTTATTGATGAGGTGGAAGCCGCGTGGGGAGAGCCGGACCTCAAGGAATCGGCAGGCAAGGGAGTCTATTCCACCTACTCCAAGAAGAGTGTGGTGTTTGGTTTTAACAAGGGTATGAAGATTTTTGATGTGCGCTCCAGCGCCCCGGACCTGCGTAACCTGACACTGAAGCAGATTGAAGAAGTCCTCGGCAAGCCGGATGCTACTACCGTGAATGGCGAGCATAATATCTATATTTATCAGGCCAACAAGCAGTATCAGCTCAAATTCATCATCCCGGAATCAACTGGAACGGTAGATCATATCTCGGTGTTCTCGGAGCAGGACTCCATTAATAATATGGCAGGCTAGCCTCGCGTCAACAGGTGGGCCGATTAGAGCGACTGTAGTCACATCAATATTGTAATGAGAAATCCCCTTACAGCGGCAACTGTAGGGGGATTTTTTGGTTCAAGCTGATATAATCGACTTGTGGATTCATTAGCAGAAGAAGAAAAGAGGCACCGCCATGCATCTGGAGTTGAACGGAAGTGAATATAAGGTATCCGCCGGAGGATTAACGGTAGAGCTGCTGCCCAAGGAGTTCGCGCTGCTGCAGTTTCTGTACCGCAACCGCGGGCGGACCTTCAGCCGGGAGCAGCTGCTGGATAAAGTGTGGCCGATGGAATATCCGGTGGAACGGACCGTTGACGATCATATCTACCGGCTGCGCAAAAAGCTGCGGTTACTGGGCGGGATTGACATTAAGACTATTCGCGGGTTCGGGTACAGTCTGGCAATTCCGGGCGGCCTTGCGGGCGTAGCGGTAAATCCGGCAACGAATGACCCGGAGCTGCGGGACACGATGCGTGAGGTGTTCATGAAGTTCCATGTCTACGGTCAGGGGAACTCCATGCTCACTCTTGCCCGCCAGCAGGACATCCTCGGCTACGAGCTGGACCCGCATTATTCTATGGTTGTTCATTTTGTGCAAGGAGATTTGGATTGGTTGGTCCACACGGACGAGATTCCGCTGAAGGACCGGCTCTTTTACCTCAATCTGTTCTACTTCTTCATTGGTGATCCCAGGGAGAAGGTGGCGTACGCCGAGCGACTGATTGCGCGGAATCTGCTGAACCCGCCAGAACAAACCGAGCTTGAGATTCTGACGATGCTGGACATGTACACCCTTGCAGGTCAGCCGGAAAAAGCACTGGAACGTCTGAAGCGTTCCTACCAGGTGATCGCCGGACCCGGCTTCGAGAATTTCATCCCGGTCACGGTAATTACAGAGCTGTTCATCCATCTCTCAGCGGGAGCTTGCGATGAAGAGCTGGAACGGATGGATGAAGCAGTCAGCCGGATTTTGCAGGACAAGCCCTTTTTGCGGGAGATTGGCAACTACAAGGTAGTGAAGGGACTCTGGAAGCTGCGCCGTGAACAGTGGGCAGAGGGGGAGCGGCTCATCAATGAGGGATTGCAGGTGCTGGATATGTCGGGATTCGTGCCGCTGCGCTTCTATGCACTGTACAAGATTCATCATTTTTGCCGGATGTTCCTGACCGGAAGTGCCTTGGACCGAAAGTATAATAGCCTGTTTGCGGCCGAGCTTGAAGCTTGTGGCCTGGACAGACTGGAACACACTCTGGAGCGCATTCTGCTGCCGCTGCTGGAGACCCCATGATAATTCTCTGACAATTCTCCGTTACTTTAGAATCATAGATGGAGCTTCATCTACGATCTTATGTAACCTGGAGGAGTGTCAGATGGAACGATCAACCAAGCAGGGAAACAGTCTGCTTCATAACAAAACGTATATGCGGGTGTACAGCGCTTTTGCCACAGCGAGCTTCGGCGACTGGTTCGATGCACTGGCGATTCAGGTGCTGGTCGGTTACCGCTGGCAGGCCGGGCCGCTGATGCTGGCCCTCATTCCGGTAGCGCTGGCGCTGCCGAGTATTCTGCTCGGCTCGATTGCCGGGGTAGCCGCCGACCGGCTGAACAAGCTGAAGCTGATGCGCATCTGCGATCTGCTGACAGCGCTGCTGACCCTGCTGGTGCTGTTCGCCCCGAGTATGGTCTGGCTGCTGCCGCTGCTGGCGCTGCGCTCAGCGCTGTCTACACTGAATATGCCGGCCCAGCAGTCCTTGACCCGCAGTCTTGTGAGAGAGGACCAGCTGCTGCAAGCCTCATCACTCAACGGACTGGTCAACCAAGGCTCCAAAATCGCCGGGCCGCTGCTCGGAGGTCTGGCGCTCGCCTTCCTTACGCCGCAGTGGTGCATCCTGCTCAATGCCTTGCTGCGCGGCTGTTCTTATCTGCTGCTGCTATCCGTAAAAAACATCCATACGGAGGAAGAAGACAGCAAGCAGCCGGAAGCGCCGGACAACAAGATACCACTCCGCACCATGTGGCGGGAAGGCTGGAGCTTCATGCTCCGCAGCCGGCTGCTGCTGAATACGATGCTGTTCGGACTTGCCGGGTCGTTAGTGATTCAGGTCGTCGACTTTCAATTCACCAGCCTGTTCCGGGTATTCGCACCAGACCGGGAATCCCTGCTCGGCTGGATGGTAGCTGCTACCGGAGCTGGAGCTGTGCTCATCATCCTAATCCTGAACAAGCTGAAATTGGAAGAAGGTTATGGCTGGAAGCTGGGATCTGGGTATGTCCTGATCGGCGGATCAATTGCGGCGCTGGGTCTGCTTCAGCCGGGGGCATCTATGATTTGGGTGCTGCTGATCGGGTTTGTGCTGGGGATCGGCAACGGGGTATTCATGATTACTTTCAATTACTGTCTGCAAAAAGAAACCCCGCCGCACATGACCGGCCGCATCTTCGGCATTCAGAACACCGTCCTCAGCACGGTACTCATTGTGGCACCTTTGCTGGGCGGCGTGCTTGTGCAATATGCAGGTCCGGCCCGCATTTTTGTTAACATTGGCTTACTGCAGCTGCTCTTGGGTCTGATGGGTGTGGCGTTCAGACGGCAGCTCTGGCCGGTGGCGAGGTCTACAGCGGAAGCCGCTCAGCCAGCGGTAGAGAGTAGCTAAGAAGGTTAACGGATCACTAATTTCTGTATGTACGATTAGGAGGAGCTTATGACAACTTATATCTACATGGTAAGGCACGGAGACTCGCTCCGTACCGGGGTGGATGAATGGACACGCGGCCTTTCGCCCAAGGGGGAGGAGGATGCCCTGCAGGTCACGGAATGCCTGAAGGATGAAGGGATAGATGTATTGTACAGCAGCCCGTATATCCGGGCTGTCAATACGATAGCCGATCTGGCTGATAAGCTGGGGCAGGAAATCATTCTGATCGATGATCTTAGAGAAAAGGTCTGGATGGAGGGCAACCAGCAGCTATCCGACGAAGGCTTATACGATGAACTCCAGAAGATGTACACCGATCCCGATTATGCCCTGCCGGGCGGGGAATCGAACCGGGAGTGCCAGGCACGGGCAGTGAAGGCGCTGCAGAATATTCTGCGGACCCATGAAGGGAAAAGAGTGGCCATCGGAACCCATGGTATGGTGATGTCCTTGATGATGGGCCATTATTCCCCGGGATACGGTCTGGACTTCTTACTACAGACGACCAAGCCGGATATTTATGTCATGGAGTTCGGAGAAGATGAAGTGTCGGTCCGGCGGATGTCGCTTTAAGCTGAGTAGAGTCCGAGGTGATTCCACAATGTTATAAAGGGTTTGAAACAGCCGAAGCTGAATGATACTCAATAATAATCTCAAGAAGGCAGCCGACCAATGTGGTGGCTGCCTCTTTAGCTTTTCGTGATCAACTGGCCGCAAACGGATAATCAATAACGATGATTCCATCAACAAATGGGCCTATGGATTGCAATAAATTTTGATGTAGCGGGTGTTGAATATATTCACGGCAAGCTTGCTGATTCTCAAAAGTAACTCTGATCCCCAGCGTGAACCCCTGGGTGTGCTCGATTTCCTCAGTCACGTTAATCCCCGCGCTAAGATCTACGATACCTGGAATTTCCCCCTTAAAGTTCTGCGCGCGCCTAACAGCGTCCTTTTGCTCTGCAATAGAAACATCAGGCTTGAATTTCAATAGCACCATATGCTCAAACATCTTAATCCCCCCAAAACTAATATCAACTTGTCCTAACCATTCTTGCTCTTCTCCTATGGAGGACATAGACTAGTGTACATGAGCCTAACGAGGTTAGGGAGATATCTGGTTATCGTAGGATTGGAAATCCTACGTTCAAGAATAGATAGGAGGCATGAGGAGATTATGGCGGACAGACTGGACCGTTACGGGGAATTGTCTCGTTTTTTGCGCTTACGCCGTGAACGAATGACTCCTAAGCAAGCGGGTTTGCCGGAAACCGGACGCAGACGTACACCTGGACTTCGCCGAAGCGAGGTAGCCCAGCTGGCAGATGTAGGATTGGACTGGTACACCTATTTGGAACAAGGGCGTCCTATTAACGTATCCGCTGAGGTACTTGACCAAATATCAGAAGTGCTTCGGTTCGATGAAGCAGAACGCAGGCATCTGTACCATCTGGCTCGAAAGCAATTTCCCTTGATCAATACTCATCAACCCTCCAAGGTAACAGCGGAACTTCAACGTTTTTTGGATAGCCAAACCCTGTCACCTTCGAATGTCATGGATGCGCATATGAATATCATTGCCTGGAATGAAGCCTACTGTGCAATGAATGGGGATCTCGCGGCTATGTCGGAGAGTGAACGGAATTTTGTCTGGATGACGTTTACTTCTGCCCGTTTCCGCTACGTTAAGGGAGAGCAATGGGAAATGCATGCCAGGCGAATCGTTGCTACTTTCCATGCCGGGTACGCCCGTCACGGCGAAGACCCTTGGTGGTCTGAGCAGTTCGAGGCACTGTCCAAGGTTAGCAGTGAGTTTCGTGAATTTTGGGACTCTCATGAGATTCTCGATGCCATAGATGCTCCGAAGACGCTGCATTGTCCGAATCTCGGGAAATTGAATTTCGATCTTGTATCGTTTCAGTATTTGAACGACTCAAATTTGACCGTATCCATCCATGTTCCTCATCAAGACGGCACGGTGGAAAAAATGCAGCAGCTGTTAATTGATTATCGGGACCAGCGTTACGGGCCCTAAGGGCAATTGGATTAGTTTGGTCGAAGCTAACATTCAGGGCTAGTTGTATTATGTGCATTTAAAAACAGTCAAAAGGAAGGAGTAGCTCTTCTAACTGTAGTTTGTACAACTAAATTTGCCTGAGTGGGCGAGATCCCCGATAATGAGCTATTTTAAATGTATGAAATACAACTAAACGTATATTTGGCAGTGAATCAAACGTTTTAATTGTACGGAATGCACTTAAGTATATAGCTTAGTTTGTACCTTAACAGATTTAAGTCTGGTGCTGTATTTAAGTGGAACTGCTAACCCTATAGCCCATAGAATCGTTTTGTGTTGGCCGTCAGCAGGGCCTGGGCCTCTGGAACGGAATATCCATGCAGCGCCCCCCAGGCGGCAGCAACGTCATGGACCATAGCCGGATGGGTGGTGCGCCCGGCGTACGGTCCTTCAAACGGCCACGGGCCGTCCGTCTCTGCCATGACCAGCTCCGGCGGATAGCGGCGTGCCAGCTCCTGAATCTCCGGTTCGTAGAGGATGTCGGGAGTGAAGGAAATGTAGTAACCGCGGCTAATCATCCGGTCAACGGTAGCAGCGGGGCCCTTGAACCAGTGGAAATGGGCCTGCGTAAGGCCATGCTGCTCCAGCAGATCGCATACGGTCCACGCATCCTCATAGACGGCATGTAGTACTACAGGCTTGCCCAAACGTGCAGCCAGTCCAAGAAGTCTGTCCAGAAGCTGAATATAGGGTGCCATATCCCAAGCTTCGCCACGCTCCACAGCCTCGGTCCGGGAGTAGTAGGGAAGGCCGATTTCACCAATAGCGGCCATACTTCCAGCATGGTCTGTAATCCATTTCAGTAGCACGTTCAGTTCTTTCTCCGCAGGCAGCGCCTGCTCTGGATGGAAGCCATACGCAGGCTTCACGAGGCCCGGATAGCTGGCTGCTAACTCCAGAGTTCGCTTGCTCGAAGCGAGATTCATCGAGACGGCTATCAGCGACTCTATGCCCTGCTCTGGCAGTCCCTCCAGCAGCGAGGACACTACGTGATCCTCATATTGGTCTAGATGAATATGGGCATCAATCATGGCTAAGCTCCTTCCCCGGCAACCTTCTTATTTCTCCAAAATGGCTTCACCGCGTTCATCCGGCTCAAAAGCAATAGACCCCAGCTCCATCCCCGTCTTGCCTGCCTTATATTCCAGCTTCAGGGTACCGACACTCTCGGTCATGCCGACCATTAAGCTGGTGTCCGCAAGCAGTTTGTTATTCTCTACTGAATAGTAGGTTACTGCGCCAATGGCCGCTTTGCTGCCGAAATACTTCAGGCCGTCCTCAGCACGGTCCTGTAGTCTGAGCGTCATCTTGGACGGCTTGAGTCCTGTAAGCTCAAGCTTCAGCAGGACGTCCTTTTGATCCAGCACAATACTGGATGAGACTGCTGCGCGGGCGGCCTCGTCCGCAGCAGGCACGGAGAGCTCCTTCCCCTGCTCCGGCTTCACGACATGAACCTCCTGTGCAACCAGCGAGGTTCCGGTTCCCAGGGTGAACACAACCGTAGCCTCCGGTTTGCCGTCAGAATCTACATCAGCATAGAAGAGCTGAGGCGGATGCGAGTAGTCTCTGGATACCGTCCAGTTGAAGTGTTGCTTTTTCCCGTTCACTTCAAGGATGAATCCTTTGTAGGTATCGCCGTCCTTAAGCGCGGCGTACAGCTTCACCTTGGAATTATTCTCTGCAACGGCAAGGGGGGCAGCGGGTACTCTGACGGTTGTGCTAAGACTGCCTGGGGTAATATTAACCCGGCTTCCTCCCGGATTCAGCTCTGTAACAGCTCCCGTAAGGGAATCCAGAGCAGCTGCCGCGATGTATACACGGCCTGCCTTCAGCAGCACAGGGGCGTCCAGATCCTCTTGGTATCCTCCGTCCGTTTGCGTATAAGTCACTTGCATGGAAGCGCTGCCGGGCGTAAGAATAGTCTTGTCCCAGCTTGTGGACAGGGTTAGTTGCTTGAGGGTGTTATTCCATTGCAGCTCTATCGGGAAGTATTCCAGCAGCGCGCGGGCAGGTACGTATAATGTGCCGCCGGAGTGGAAGGGGGGAGCCCCGGGGAGAACGGCTTGTCCGTCCACAACAAGGGATAGAGGAGCAGCAGCAGAATGGGCAATATCTATGGATGAACCCGCCGCATGGCCTGCGAGGAGCAGGGCAATAGCGGCAGCGGTAATTAATTTTTTCATAAGATAACCTCCGGAGTCTGGAAATTCCAATCTCTTGTATTATAAATGAAAAACTCCGCCTGCGGGTCACGTTCTGTTAACAAAGATAAGACAAGCCTGTTACAGCCCTAGCATATACTGCCCATACTGCATTGTGCCTGGACAAATGCAATTTGCCATATCCTAATAGAAGACTTGCAGAAACCTCAAGCTTCAAGCGCCTGAAGGGCAAGTAACACAAGGGCTCTGACAGAGTCTTCGCTCAGCTCTCCCCCGGTCAGCAGCAGACGGTAGAAGATGGGGCCATAGACGAGATCAATACAACTCCCGATATCGAGTCCCTGCTTCAGTTCGCCCTGGGCAATCCCCCGTTCAAACAGCTTCCGGGCTTCCTCGCGGCGCGGGCCGAAATATCTGCTCCGGTACGCCTCCGCCAGTCCGGCATCGGATTGCCCTTCACCGATCAGCTCCGTAATGACTTTACCTTCCCGGCTGGTGAGGAACTGCGCGAGCGTCCCCGCATGAATTAGAATGTCCTCCTTGGCGGAACCTGTATCCGGGATTGGCAGTCTGGCGTTAGCAGCGTACAGATATCCGTCCATCACCACCGCCGCTTTATTCGGCCACCATTTATAGATCGTTGCCTTACTGACCTGGGCCTGCTCCGCGATCTTCTCTACGGTAACTGCGCCGAAGCCCGTCTCCAGCAATAATTGATATGAAGCGTTCAGAATAGCGTTCTTGGCCTCGGTATTGCGCGGGCGGCCTCTTTTTTTCTCCATGGTGATTCCTCCTGACAGTGCTAGTTCAACTATAATTGGAGTATACCATAAAACTGCCTATTTACAATACTGAACGTTTAGTATATTATTTGGTCATGGTTAATTAATGTACTTGACGTTCACTATTTAAAAATTGGAAGGTGGCGCTTCAAATGAAAGATGGAATTCCTGCGCAACAACAAACAGTATCCCTTGTTACTCAAAAGGCTGTCCCCGGCTGGATCACTTTTCTGCTCGCTGTATCCTGCGGATTAATCGTGGCGAATCTCTATTATACCCAGACACTGGTTGGGCCCATCGGGCAGGCCATTCATCTGTCCGCCGGAGCGACAGGGCTAATCGTTACCCTGACGCAGATCGGTTACGTAGCCGGACTGCTGTTCATTGTCCCGCTCAGTGATATTATCGAGAACCGCCGGCTGACTGTAATGTCACTGATTCTGGTGGTGGCCGCCCTGGTGCTGTCCGTTCTGGCACCAAATGCACCGCTGTTCCTGGCCGCCTCCTTGCTGATCGGGCTGGGCTCGGTAGCCGCACAGGTCCTGGTGCCGTATGCCTCCTATCTGGCCACAGAGGAAGATCGCGGCCGCGTCGTTGGCAATGTGATGAGCGGCCTCTTGCTGGGCATTATGTTCGCCCGCCCGGTGGCCAGCTTCATGGCCGGACTCTGGGGCTGGCAGTCCATCTTCATCGTCTCGGCTGTCGTAACTGCGCTGCTGACACTGCTACTAGCCCGTGTCCTGCCCGCCCGGAAGCCCGCTCCCGGCTTGAGATACGGACAATTGCTCCGCTCTCTGGGCACATTGCTCATGCATACGCCGGTGCTGCGGCGCCGCGCCTTATACCAGGCCAGCCTGTTCGGTGCCTTCAGTCTGTTCTGGACGACTGTTCCGCTACATTTGTCCAGTGAGTATCACCTGTCCCAGCAAGGAATCGCCCTGTTTGCCCTGGCTGGTGTGGGCGGAGCCGTAGCAGCGCCGATTGCGGGCAGATTGGCTGACAAGGGCTGGACCCGGTTATTGACTGGTCTTGGCATTTCACTGGCCGTTCTCTCCTTTATCCTGGCTTACCTGCTGCGGGATACCTCCAATCTTACTCTAGGCCTGCTGGTGCTGACGGCCATTCTGCTCGATATGAGCGTGTCCGGTAATCTGGTGCTGGGGCAGCGGGCGATCTATTCACTGGGCAATGAGACCCGGGGGCGGCTGAACGGCTTGTTCATGGCGATTTTCTTCATTGGAGGAGCCGTGGGATCATCACTCGGGGGCTGGGCGTATGCTTACGGCGGCTGGAGTCTGACTACTCTAATCGGGCTGGCACTGCCAGTGCTGGCGCTGATCTACTTTTTGACCGAGAAGAAGGAGCACGCTTGAGAAAAGGAGCCTTGGCGTTCAGCAATAATCCGCATAGCCAGTCATTCCTAAAAAAACTACAGTAGGCAGAGGAGCTTCGATCCTCTGTCTTTTTTCGTCTGCATATGTAATGGATTCGATAGATAGAGCGTATTAGCTCATGTAAATTACTTGGCCAAGTAAATTCAGCCTGGAAGGGAGGGCTTAAGGAATGCAAGAGCGCGCATTGCTGCCTTTGATACATGACAGGGTTTCATCCCATATAGAGACAGAGCTGGAGTTTTCAGCCGTTTTCGAAGTCTATTATAAACGGATATTCAACTATATCGCCTACCGGGTGAGCTGCCGTTACACCGCCGAGGATCTGGCCAGCCAGGTGTTCGAGAAGACGCTATCCAAGCTGCCCGCCTACTCCCCGGAGAAAGCGCCGCTGGAAGTGTGGCTGTTCGCCATTGCCCGCAACGTAGTGAATGATTATTACCGGAGCCGCGCGCGGCAGCGCTTCTTCTCACTGGACAGTGTCAGGGAGCTGGTGTCGGGCAAAAAAGAGCCGGAGACGCTCATCCTCGGCAGAGAGCGCAGCGATAGGCTACAGGATGCGCTGGACACGCTCAGCCCGAAGGAACGTAACCTCATCGCTCTGAAATTCGGGGCGGATCTGAAGAATACGGAGATTGCCCGGATTACCGGAATCTCGGAGAGCAATGTCGGAGTCATTCTCTATCGCAGCATGCGAAAACTGAAATCTGAAATAGGGAGTGTGGAAGAGCTATGAATAACAAGAAGAGCGCCGTACAGGCAGATGAGCTTGAGCTTCAGGAGCTGGGGGACTATCTGGCCCGCCAGGACTTCTCACGGGAATCCGATCCGGCGGAGGTTCTCCGCCAGGTGAGGAACCGCTCCATTCAGAAACAACAGGAGGATGATAGAATGAAGAACAAACAACGAATCAGACGTCCGGTGATGATTGCAGCTTCTCTGCTGATGGCAGCCGTGGTGAGCGTGTCTTTCGTCAGACCCTCGTTCGCACAGGAAATGCTGGAGCGTGTGCTGAATTCAGTCCATCTGGGACATATTGAGGTCGCTCAGATGGACGGGAGTCACCCTAAGGAGTTCCCGGATGCCTGGAAGGGCAAGATATTTGACCAGGAGGGGAATCCCGTCACTTCGTTTAACCCCATGCCGGAAGCCATCTTCAATGCTGCCGGGGAGGCCATCGTCAATTTCGACGGGGATAAGCTGATTACCCTAAGCGAGCAGGAGCAGCTTGACAAGGAAGCTTCAGAGCAGAAGTTTACCGTCAAGGAGGCAGTTAAGCTGGATCAATACGCTCTCTTCAAGGTGAAGCTGCCGGAATACCTGCCAGAGGGCTTTGCCTTTGACCACGGGGAGTTCTATAAGGACGAGGCGGGTGTAAGCGGGCAGATTGTTGAACTGTTCTTCGCTAGCAAAGATAAGGATAAGCGAATCTGGATGCAGCTGCGCTTGGCCAATGAGGAGAATGCCTTTTCAATGGCAACGGATGATAAGGTGGAGCAGGTGAAGATTAAGGGGACGGATGCGGCTCTGGTCAGTGACAGAAGCCTGGACTGGGAAGCAAATGGCGTGTTGTACGTTCTCAGCACCCGCGGCCTTGACCGTGCAGAGGTCCTGAAGATTGCAGAATCCATTAACTGGTAAGCTGCTGAGCAGCGGATAAGGGAACAGGTACGAGGCATAGGAAGAATCAGAGCACCAGACTGCAACCCCGGAGCGTGGCGGGGATCGCGGGCTGGTGCTTTTTGCAATAGTGTTTCTACTATATAGAAGGAAATAAGAGGAACCATACATAGATTGTTAGATGCCCGGGTGGCGGGAGCGGATTCGCGGCTGGAATAACACTTCTCTTCATGCTTGTCATGCCCGTCTGCATATTGAGGCCAAGTCCTTCATAGACATGTACTAATCAATGCATTCAAAACAGGTTAAGGGGATGATGTCATGCGCCGGATAACATGGGTACTCGCGATCATTATGAGCGTGGCCTTAGTATTGGCGGGGTGCGGGAAGAAGGATGCCGCCTCTGTGGTCAAGGATCTGAATCAAGTGTCTGACAAGCTGGAGAGTAAGCAGGGAGCTTATCAGGGCTCAGGCACGATGACCTTGTACACTGGGGAGCAGCCGCAGGATTACAAGGTGGAGGTATGGTATAAGAATCCTTCGTATTACCGGATCAGCCTGTCGAACGTCCAGAAGGATGTGAAGCAGATTGTGCTGCGCAATGATGAGGGCGTATTCGTCCTGACCCCAAGCCTTGGCAAAAGCTTCCGCTTCCAGAGCGACTGGCCGGACAGCCAGGGTCAGGTGTATCTGTACCAGACGCTGCTGAAGGGAATTGTCTCCGACAACAACCGGCAGTTCGTGGAGGACGGGGATAATTATGTGTTCGAGGTCGCTGCGAACTATCAGAGCAGTGCGCTGGTCCGCCAGAAGATCTGGCTGAATAAAAAGACCTATGAGCCGAAGCAGGTGCAGGTATCGGATTCCGAAGCCAAGGTTGTGGTGAATGTGACCTTCGACAGCTTTAAGTTCGATCCGGAATTCACAGCAGATTCCTTCGATATGCAGAAGAATATGGCGGCCGGCAGCCCTTCCGAGAACACGATGGCGGAAGTGGACCAAGAAGGTAATCCGGTGGTCTCTGAAGATGGTGAACAGGCCGGTGAGCCGGTTACGGCCGAGCTGGGCGACTTCGGGATCATTGAGCCGGCTTACATTCCGGCCGGTGTGAAGCTGAAGGACACGAACAAAATTGAAGGCAGCAAGGACCATGCGGTGCTGATCCGCTATGACGGCGTCTACCAGTATACTATTATGGAAGCCCGTCCGCTGGACCGTGCGGTGTCGCTGGCTCCCGGAACATTGGTCGATCTGGGCTTCACGGCAGGCCTGCTTAGCGGGGATGAGCAGCAGACGCTGACCTGGATGAGCGAGGGTGTAGAGTACCGGATAACAAGCGCAAATCTGCCAGTTACGGAAATGATGCAAATAGCCGCTTCTATGGAGGAACAATCGGGTAAATAAAAAACAGTGGGCGGATACTGCGCAAGGTGGGAATCATTCCTCTACCCGCGGTATCCGTTTTTTGTCTACATCTGCTCACATTGACAGCGGCCTTCACGAGCATTACCATTGGCAGTAAGACTTCTGATCTGTGCGAATAAGGCAGAGATGTTTTACTACAATGTAAGAAGGTGACCTGAAGTGAAGGCAAGCTATCGGCCGACAGCAGCCGAGATTAACCTGGATGATTTGCGTGCCAACTACGAAGCTTTTCGCGGCGTATTGCCGCAGGAGACCAAGTTCATGGGATGCGTCAAAGGAAATGCGTATGGACATGGAGCAGTGGAAGTGACGCGGGAGCTGGAGCGGCTTGGAGCGGACTACGTCAGTGTTGCTTTTCTCGATGAGGCATTGGAGCTGCGTCAGGCGGGAATACTACTTCCTATCCTGGTGCTGGGCTATACTTCACCGGAAGGCATTGCCGTAGCCTGGGAGAACAATATTACCGTTACACTGTTCACACCGGAGGTACTGGAAGCGGTTAGCGCCCTTCCTGTAGAGAAGGAGCACCGGCTGAAGGTACACATCAAGATTGACAGCGGAATGGGCAGACTGGGATTATTGCCGGAGGATGCACCTGCATTCATCGCTGAGGTCCATGCGATTGCACAGGTGGAGCTTGAAGGCATGTTCACCCATTTTGCCAGAGCAGACGAACACAATAAAAGCTATACACTAATGCAGCACCGACGTTTCATGAGCGTGGCGGAAGCGCTTCGGGACATGAACATTACCATCCCGATCATACATACGGGCAATAGCGCTACGGCCATTGATACACCTCTACTATCCATTAACATGGTGCGTGTAGGCATAAGCTTGTACGGATTCTACCCCTCGGCTGAGGTGAACCGTGAGCTGGTGGCCTTGCACCCGGTAATGACGCTGAAGACGCAGGCTGTATTTGTCAAAAACCTGCCGCCTGACTCAGGCATCAGCTACGGCACCCGGTACTTCACGGCAGGCGATGAGGTTATCGCTACGCTCCCCGTGGGGTACGCTGACGGATATTCCCGCATGCTAACAGGCAAAGCGGAGGTGCTAATACGCGGACGCCGCGTTCCTGTCGTCGGAACGATCTGCATGGACCAGTGTATGGTATCACTGAAATCTTTCGCTCTAGAAGCGGAACAAATCAAAGCAGGCGAAGAGGTTGTACTCATCGGCCGCCAGGGCACCGAGTCGATCACGGCAGATGAACTGGCGCTCCATTTAGGGACGATCCACTACGAAGTAATCTGTATGCTGGCTCACCGGGTACCGCGCGTGTATGTACGCCAAGGTATGCTACCCAACCTCGTCAATCCCTTGCTGCAAGCCTAATACCCTGACCAGATACCTAGTACAGGAACTGAATATAAGGAACGTACCGTATAGAGCTTGTGACTTATAGTCTATACGAACCGCCATTTCTAGTTTATAATGGGATGCAGCATACTTGATATACTGGCGGCATATATTCCTTGTATAAAATTCCTTGTATATTGTAACACTGGAACACAAGGGCAGAAGGTTTGTGGGGGTGGAAGAGAAGGTGGCCAATTTGCAGAACACCAAAAGAATCATGATCAGCTTGCCCGATCATCTCTTGCAGGAAGTAGATGGGATCGTTCAACTGGAGAACTCTAACCGTAGTGAATTGATCAGGCAGGCCATGAAGCTGTACTTGAGCGATCGGAGGAAACGCACCATCCGCGAGTCCATGCAGCGGGGCTATATGGAAATGGCTAAGATTAATTTGACCATGGCATGCGAGGCCTTTCTCGCTGAGGAAGATGCAGACAGTACTCTTGGCCGCTTAGTAAGCGGGGTGTAACTATTGATTGTTAAACGCGGCGACGTTTTTTTTGCCGACCTTTCACCGGTTGTGGGTTCTGAGCAAGGTGGAGTAAGGCCGGTACTGATTATTCAGAACGATATTGGCAATCGTTTCAGCCCGACTGTGATTGTGGCAGCTATCACTGCCCAGATCCAGAAGGCCAAGCTGCCGACTCATGTGGAGATTGATGCGGCTGCACATGGCTTTGACCGGGATTCCGTGATTCTGCTGGAGCAGGTTCGTACCATTGACAAGCAACGCTTAACGGATAAAATCACCCACCTGGACGATGAGACCATGAAGCTGGTGGATGATTCGCTGCAAATCAGCCTGGGGCTGATTGATTTCTGAACCCTACGGGGATATAACATCAATCATCGTAACAAAAGGCAGGCCGGATCAACTCCGGTGCTGCCTTTTTTGATATACCCGAGGATAGATGAGTGTTGATGATGGGGGTTGTGCGAGGGCATAACTGCGTGCTATAATTGGACCGATCGGTCGGTCTAGAGGAGGGTTAACCATTAAGGGACGTTCAGATGGAGAAGAAACGAAGAGCCGGATTCTGGAGCATGCCACCAGTTTATTTGCGCAAAAGGGCTACGGCGCTGTAAGCATGAACGAGGTCTGCACAGCCGCGAAGGTCAGCAAGGGCAGTCTGTATCACCATTTTCCGGGCAAGGATGAATTGTTCCTGTACGTGGTGGAGGTGGATACCCAGAATTGGCTGAATGAGTGGGAGGAGCTGCGGAGCGGGATTAGCGGAACGGAGGCCCGTCTATACGCGCTGGGGGATCACTATGCAAAGGATATCCAGAATCCGCTGATTCATGCCCTGGAGGAATACGGCAGATCCCATACACTGTCGAAGGAGATCAGCGAGCGCCTTTCACATATTTTCGAATCGGTAACAGAGGCCTGCCGTGTGCTGCTGCAGGAGGGGATGGATTCCGGTTACTTGATCCGTGGTGACCTGGATAACTATGTGATCACGCTTAGCGCTATGCTGGAGGGAATCAGCCGGGTCCATGAGATCACAGGTAAGACCGATACCCCGGAGACGATCAGGGCATACTACCGTGCGGGAATTCAGATCCTGCTTCAGGGGATTGGGTCCGGGAAGATTGAGCAATGAATAGAGATAACTGATGAATTGCAACTAGAGCATATAGCAAGGCTCTGGGATATACGGAGGGAAACACCATGTCATTACTGTTAAAAAACCGGGGAGCGATGCTGCTCCTGATGTTAAATATCTTTTTGGCGTTCACGGGGATTGGTCTGGTTGTCCCTATTATGCCTACCTATATGAACGAGCTGGGCATTGGCGGGAGTGTGGTCGGACTGCTGGTGGCAGCCTTCTCGCTGACGCAGCTGCTGGTCTCGCCCTTCGCCGGAAGACTGTCGGATAAGATGGGCCGCAAAAAAATCATTGTCGGCGGGCTGGCCGTATTCGCCTTCTCGGAGCTTCTGTTCGGTCTGGCCAATGCCTCCTGGGTGCTGTTCGTATCCAGAATGCTTGGCGGTATCGGTGCCGCGATGATTATGCCTGCGGTTATGGCTTATGTGGCAGATACCACCTCCTCAGAGGAGCGGGCCCAAGGCATGGGCTTCATCAACGCAGCCATTACCACCGGCTTCATCATCGGTCCGGGAATCGGCGGCTATCTTGCGGAGCTTGGCATCCGCGTCCCCTTCTTCGTCGCTGCGGGTGCAGCCGCCATTGTTGCGGTTATCACCCTGTTAGTCCTGCCGGAATCGCGTTCAGCGGAGCTGCGCGAAGAATCAAGAACGATGGAAGGCAATAAGGATAGTCTAATCATGCAGCTCATGCGCTCGTATCGTGAGCCTTATTTTTTCGGATTAATTATTGTATTCGTGCTGTCCTTCGGACTGGCCAATTATGAGACGGTATTCGGACTGTTCGTAGATCATAAATTCGCGTTCACCCCTAAGGATATTGCGTTTGTTCTGACCTTCGGCTCCATTGCCGGGGCGGTGGTGCAGATTACCGCTTTCAGCTGGATTCTGAACAAATTCGGCGAGAGCCGGGTCATTTCCGCCTGTCTGCTGATCGCGGGCCTGTCGATTCTCCTGACCCTGTTCGTGCATGGCTTCGTGGCGATTGTTTCTGTGACCTTTGTTGTTTTTCTGGCTATGGATATTCTTCGCCCGGCGGTCGGCACCCAGCTCTCCAAGATGGCAGATGATTCGCAGCAAGGCCTGGTGATGGGAATGAATTCCGCGTATACGAGCCTTGGCAACATTGCCGGCCCGATTGTGGCGGGGGTTCTGTTCGATCTGGATATCAATTTCCCTTATGCGGTGGCTGCGCTGGTCTTGTTCATCAGCTTCATGTTGTCGGTTGGCTATGCCCGGCGGAGAAGAAGCAAGCAGGTTACTGCGGTGCGCTAGTATCCGGAGCGTGAATAGAATAACGGACTTATGATTATGATTGCGGCTGCGCTATCCCGGTGGGGACGGTGCAGCCGCTTCTTCTTGTGTACGGGACAAACTTTGGTCCTGCGGCAAACTGTGATAGTATTTCAGTAGAGAGTTATGAACTCAGACTGTGTATAGAAAGAGGGATCTACTTGAGCGTTGATACGAATCAGGCGGCGAAGGCGGCGGAAGATGCCGCTGCCCGTCAGGAGCAGGAACTGATACTTGCAGCTATTGCGAAGGAGCTGGGCATCAGTCTGAAGCAGGTAAGAACTACGGTGGGGCTGCTCGATGAGGGCAACACCATTCCGTTCATCGCCAGATACCGCAAGGAAATGACCGGGGAGCTGGACGAGAATGTCCTCCGCGATGTCGAAGAACGGCTCGGATATCTGCGTAACCTCGGTGACCGCAAGAAGGATGTGATCCGCAGCATCGAGGAGCAGGGCAAGCTTACTCCTGAGCTGCAGGCGAGTATCATGAAGGCGGTTAAGCTGCAGGAAGTGGAGGATCTGTACCGTCCGTTCAAGCAGAAGCGCAAGACACGGGCCAGTGTCGCCAAGGAACGGGGACTTGAACCGCTGGCGGATTGGGTGATGGAGCAGAGACGCCAAGGGGTTCCGCTGGAAGAGGCTGCGAAGTATGTCGATGCGGACCGGGGTGTGGAGAGTGCCGAGCTGGCGCTGCAAGGGGCGATGGACATCATTGCCGAGAATATTGCCGATGACCCGGCCATCCGTTCCTGGGTACGCCAGTATACAGCGAGTCAGGGGATTCTGGTCTCCGAAGCCAAGGATGCCCAGCAGGAAAGTGTGTACGAGAATTATTATGCGTACCGGGAGCCTGTGCACCGGATCCCGCCGCACCGTATTCTCGCGATCAACCGCGGGGAGCGGGAGAATATCCTCAAGGTCGGCATCGAGGTGGTGCCGGACAAGATTCATGCTTTCATCATCCGCAAGCTGGTGAAGGGTCCTTCCCCGGTCAAGGAGCTGCTGGAAGCGGTGACCGAGGATGCCTACAAGCGGCTGATTGCCCCTTCCGTTGAGCGCGAGGTGCGCGGGGAGATGACAGAGAAGGGGGAGACGCAGGCGATCTCCATCTTCTCGGGTAATCTGCGCAGCCTGCTGCTGCAGCCGCCGGTGAAGGGACGCCATGTTCTGGGCGTTGACCCGGCCTACCGCACCGGCTGCAAGCTGGCCGTAGTGGACGATACCGGCAAGCTGCTGGAGGTAGCGGTCACGTATCCGACGCCGCCGAACAACAAAAAGCGTGAGGCGGCGGCCAAGTTCAAGGAGCTGATCGCCAAATATGGCATCCAGCTCATCGTGATCGGCAATGGCACCGGCTCGCGGGAGACGGAGCAGTTCACGGCCGAGGTGATTGCCGAGGTCGGTGACCCTGACCTGGCCTACCTGATCGTTAACGAGGCAGGGGCCAGTGTGTATTCGGCCTCCAAGCTGGCGCAGGAGGAGTTCCCCGATCTGGATGTGGCGGAGCGCAGCGCCGCCTCCATCGCCCGCCGCGTGCAGGACCCGCTCGCGGAGCTGGTCAAGATCGACCCGAAGGCCATCGGTGTCGGGCAGTACCAGCACGATGTGTCGCAGAAGCATCTGGAAGAGAGCCTAAGGGGCGTCGTGGAGTCGGCGGTTAACCATGTCGGCGTCGATGTGAATACCGCTTCGGCCTCGCTGCTCTCCTATGTGGCAGGAGTGAATACGACGATTGCCAAGAATATTGTGAAGTTCCGCGAGGAGAACGGCAAGTTCACTACGCGCAAGGCACTGCAGAAGGTACCGCGCCTGGGCGCGAAATCCTACGAGCAGTGCATCGGGTTCCTGCGTATCCCCGGAGGCGACAATACGCTGGACCGCACGCCGATCCACCCGGAATCCTACGCGGTGGTCGACAAGTTGTTCCGCGAGCTGGGGCTGGATGTGAAGCAGCTCGGCAGCAAGGAGGTTGCAGAGCAGCTAAGCGCTCAGGATGCGGAGGAGCTGGCGGTGAAGCTTGCGGTGGGCGTGCCTACGCTGCGCGACATCTTGGAGAGTCTTCAGCGTCCGGGCCGCGACCCGCGCGAGGAGCTGCCGCTGCCCATCTTCCGCAAGGATGTGCTGAAGATGGAAGACCTGCTGCCCGGCATGGAGATGCAGGGCACGGTGCGCAACGTAATCGACTTCGGTGCCTTCGTCGACATCGGGATCAAGAACGACGGGCTGGTCCATATCTCCCAGCTTAGCGGCAGCTATGTGAAGCATCCGATGGACGTGGTCTCCGTCGGCGACAATGTCACCGTATGGGTACTCGGCGTGGATGTGAAGAAAGGCCGCGTCAGCCTGACGATGCGCCAGCCGCGCGAGGCGGCGGGCAGCGGGGAGTAGAAGTAGAGGACGTTACGGACTCAGAGCACCTTATTTCGCTGAAATCGGCGTTGTGCTGATCGTTTGCGGACTCAGGAGCCGTTAAGTCAGGCTTCGGAGCCTGTAAATAGGCCTGACAGCCTCCTTAGCGTCTTTTGAGTCCGTTTAGGCTGACAAAAGAGGCATTTCAAAGTGAATAACGGCATCCTGGTCCGCAAAGGACCGGAGAATCAAAAATGAGCTGTGCTTTCCTTCATCAGGATTGCACAGTTTTTTTGAAATATAGAATTCATATGTTTCACACGATAACTTATCCTTCTATTTCTCGCTGAAACGGTACCGTCCTTTAAAAGGACGGCAAAGCCGTTTCCACTTGTAGGCTGGGCTTATGAATTTGAGTTGGAGATTCATGTGGAGAATATCATTTGTTTTAAGCATGACATATGCTTTGATAAAACTATGGCACAAGGAGGCATTCAAAACGAAAGAGGTTAATTTATGAGTGATCCACAGACGGCTTCACCCTTGCGAACGGATCAGGACGAGCAGGCAGTGCCGGTGCGCAAGCTGCTGGAGCTGCCACTGGCGTATATCCGGTTTCTGGCAGGGATGTTTATTTCCAGGTTGGGGGATTCTTTGTTCACCTTTGCGATTCCATGGATCTCCTACGAATTAACGAAATCGAGTATTGTAATGGGCTCTATGTATGCGGTAAGTGTCTTGCCCATCGTTCTGTTTGGTCCGGTTGTAGGGAGTCTGGTTGACCGATGGGACCGAAAAAGGCTGATGATTGTAACGGATATTTTAAGGGCGCTACTGGTCGCATTGATTCCCTTGCTGCATTTTTCCGGCCTGCTTCAGCTTTGGCACCTGTATGCAATCTCTTTCGTGCTTACTATACTGTCTTTGATGTTCGATGTGTCGATAGTCGCGATCATCCCGCAACTTGTGCCTGCACAATTGACAAGAGCCAATGCTTCGTACCAATTGACCAACCAAATTGCTGAGATGGCTGGACCTTTACTTGCCGGAGTGATTATTGCTGGGATCGGCGGCTTCAATACGCTTTGGCTAGATGCGTTGTCCTTTGGAGGTACGCTTATTGTTCTTATGTTAATGGCAGACTTGGGGCACTCTCGCTCAGCGGCGAGTATAGGGAGGATTTTTAGCGATATCGGAGAAGGGTTCAAGTGGCTGGTACGCTCGAAGATCAATTTGTCTTTTTCGTTTCAGGCTATGATCGGTAACTTCGGGTATAGTGCTGTTTTTGGTGTCTTAATGTTCTATTTGTTAAACACCTTGCATTTGAATACCCAGCAGAGCAGCATTAATTATACCTTGTTAGGCTTTGGCGGAATGATCGGCAGTCTGCTTGCTGTTCCGCTGGAGAGACGTTTCCGCCGGGGACTGTTAATTCCTGTATTACTCGGAGTGGGGACTCTGGGATTCAGTTTTGCTGCAATCAGCGACTTTTGGCTGGCTCCCGGCATTGCCTTTCTAGGGGTTACTACTTGTAATGTGGCTTGGAATACCATTGTAACCTCAGTCCGGCAAGAGACGATTCCACAGGATATGATTGGACGTGTTCTGGGCTTCTCTAGAGTGCTTACCCGGCTGGCAATGCCTCTGGGAGCAATGACGGGAGCGGCCTTGTCAGAATGGACGGATCCCCGTGCAGTGTTCGCTGTGGCCGCAGCTGCCAAACTGCTTGAGGTAATTATTGCCTTGGTGACACCGATCCGCAAACTTTAAGCTGTCTAACGATATTTCACTAAAAGGGAGTAGATATTCATGAATCTGAATCTTAAAGGTAAAAACGTACTAGTGGCTGCCTCCAGCAAAGGCATCGGGAGAGCGGTGGCCGAGGAATTTGCCAGGGAGGGCGCGAATGTGGCCCTCTGCTCCCGGAATGAGGAGCAGCTCCGCAAGACGGCGGAGGAGATCAGGGAGCGTTACGGGGTGAAGGTGTACAGCCGCCAGGCCGATCTAACGGTTAAGGCGGACATTGAAGCGTTCGTACAGGGAAGCGTTGAATCCTTTGGCGGGCTTGATGTGCTGGTAACCAATGCAGGAGGCCCGCCCGGAGGAACCTTCGAGGAAATGGAGGATGAGCAGTGGGAGCTGGCGTTCCAGCATAACCTGATGAGCGTGATCCGGCTGATCCGCTGCGCCTTGCCGTATTTGAAGAAATCCGGTGCCGGCAGAATCGCCAATGTCGCTTCCATCTCCGTGAAGCAGCCCATCGATGGACTGATTCTGTCCAATACGTTCCGCACCGGGATCGCCGGTCTGGCCAAGACGCTGGCTGGTGAGTTCGCTCCATACGGTATTCTGATTAACACGGTGGGACCGGGACGCATTGCCACGGACCGGACGCTGTATCTGGATGGTCTCAAGGCAGAGGCCCGGAAGGTCAGTATAGAAGAGGTCCAAGCGGAGTCCGAGCGGAGCGTTCCCCTTGGGCGTTACGGCCAGCCTGAGGAGATTGCGCGAATGATCGTCTTCCTCTGCTCCGAAGCCAATTCCTACAGTACAGGCCAGACCGTATTGGTGGATGGCGGCTTGGTCAAAGGGCTTTAGAATTCTCAATTCCAACTCTAATCAGTAAAAGTTGAGAGAATAAAAGAATGGGTCAGCCAGTTATTCGGTTGGCCTATTTTGGCGTTTTGATTAGAGATGATTGAAGGGACTTTAACTATTTAAGTTTGCCCGCGTTGAAATCTGGTAATTATTAAACTTTTTAATACAAAATCAAATGAGCTTAAAAAAATTACGTATTTACCAGGAAGTATTTTCTTATTTAATACATATTGTATAATTTACTTAAAATGGAGGGGATGCAAATGGATGATATTGACCTGCAAATCCTGGGGTTACTGAAGAGGAATAGCCGGATGACCAGCTCCGATATCTCGAAAATGATTCATCTGTCGGTTCCATCCATTGCGGAGCGAATCCGGAAGCTGGAACGAAACGGGGTCATAGCGCAGTTCACCGTCAAGCTGGACCGTAAGGCTATGGGCAAGAACTGTGTAGTCTATATTTTCCTCCAGCTCAGCAGCTCGGTGGATACTCAAGGCTTCCGTGAGAGTATCATCCAATCCCAGGAAGTACTGGAGTGCCATCATATTTCCGGTGAATATGATTATCTTCTGAAAGTGGCATTAGCAGATCTATCCGGTGTTGAGACCTTCATTACACAAACGCTTAAAGCCCGTTACAGCATTGTCCGATCGAACACCATTTTCAGTCTATCTGCCCTGAAAGAGGAATAGAAGCGAAGGAGCGGTTATCTATGTCATGGGAATGGATATCGAAAGGTATATTGCTGGGCCTGTCCATCGCGGCTCCCGTTGGGCCTATCAGTATTTTGTGCATCAGAACGACAATTACCAGAGGATTCAGAACAGGGCTGTACAGCGGGCTGGGTGCGGCAACCGCAGATGCTGTGTTCGGCATACTGGCAGGATTAGGATTGACAGCTTTGACTGCTGCTCTAGTGAATTACAACATTATACTGCAGGTGGTTGGCGGATTGTTTATTTGCTGCTTAGGGATAAGATCGTTACTACGGGTTCCGGCCATAGAAGCAGCTCATTCTACTGCCAGCCCAGGTGTGCTGGGTTCTTATGCTATGACGTTTCTGCTCACGCTGTCTAACCCGATGACGATTATATTTTTTCTGGGCGTATTCGGAGCTACTGGTGTTCTACTGTCGCATAAGCTCACAGATATGGTGTTTCTGGTTACAGGCGTGTTCCTGGGCTCAGCACTATGGTGGGTCCTCCTCTCAGGAGCGGCTGCGCTGCTTCGGAATAAGGTACTGGAGGGACCCTTCAAGCTCTCCCTATTTAACAAAATGTCCGGGGGAGTACTGTTTGTATTCGGTGTAGTTACCCTTGTGAAATCCGCAGCTGTGTTTTTGTAACGAGGACGCAAGCGCCACCACCCCAGCAGTATAAAACAACTATAGTTATTCAAGAACGGAAGCCCTTTGCCAGGTGGTGTTATGATGGACAGAAACAGAAGGTGGCGGTTGGGAATTGAGCAAAAGAGTGATCCGGCAGTTTGAAGAGAGGGATATGGCGGCGCTTGGCGCGATGTACGAGCAGGTGTCGGCGCAGGAGGATGTGCTGTTCTGGTGGGTCGGGGATGCGGACAACTGGGAGAATGTCTTCTGCGCTTTTGAAGGGGAGCAGATGGTGGCCAAGGGCCAGCTGCAGCTCTTTAATGTGGTGCCTCCGGGACGCGCGGCGGAGAGTAAACACAAGATTTTCGTGAATCTGAAGACGTTGCCCGGACGGGAAAAGGATCTGGAGCTGCGTGACAGCGTCTACGCGCTTCTGCTGGAACGGGCACAGGTGCTGAAGCGTACGCTGCCCCCGGAATATGGGACCCTCCTGTGCACAGGCAATTATGCGCCGGAGGAGAGCTGCCATGCTTATTTCGCAAAGCATCTTGGTTACCTGCCGGATAGCTGCTTGTATACGCTCCAGCGCGACCTTCGTGAACCCGTCCATGCGGTGGAGCTGGAGGAAGGCCTTGAATTGACCAATGCGCCTATGGATTCGCCGGAGCAGCGGGCGGCTTATCTGGAACTGGAGGCGGAGATCTGGCCGGAGACCCCGCTCGGAATGGAGCGTCTGCTGGAATATCAGGAGCATCCGCTCTGGACATGGATGGTTGTGCGGGATGCAGGCCGGGTGGCGGGCAGTCTGATGGTCTGGCAGGAAGAGGAGCTTGGCATCATTGAAGATGTATTTGTCTGCAAGCCCTGGAGAAGAAGGGGCATTGCCAAGGCGCTGCTGAATCATGCGTTAATGTATCTTCAGGAGAAAGGGCTGGAGCAGGCGCAGCTGGTCGCACTGACCACGAATGATTCCGCGCTGTCTCTGTACCGGTCAGCCGGGTTCCAGACCGGGCGTCAGGAGATCCGGTACTATAAGGAGTTGGACTAAGCGCTAACCAGCCAGCCGCAGGCCGCGCTAACCAGCCGATCCAGAGTGTGAGATCTTCAGTCCGCAACGGGTGGACTTACTGGTTCATGGATATTGTAAAATCAAGCATCACAAAGAGCGCACCGGCCGGGTATCCGGCGGTGCGCTCTTTGTGATGCATCTAGTAGATCGTCAGATTTAAAAAGGTGGAACAGATGCAATTCCCCTTCAAAATATCATCTTTTCCAAGCGGGGGTTGTTCTTCAGGGACGTTTGGCTTAGCGTAACGGACTGAGGCGCTCTTATTAAGTAAGAAAGTCGTCACTTGGGCGGGTAACGGACCCCATGGAGCTTATCCCCTGCAATTCAGCTCCGAAACGTCTCGTAGAGAGGCGATAAGGTCGCCTGAGTCCGTTACGCTGCAAAAGGTGGCGTTCTCGTGGGGATAAGGCCTCTCCGGTCCGTTAGATTTTGGGATGGAGTTTCGCAAGCTTATCCACCCTATTAAATCTGATGCTGCGATTGTGTTCCGTTTTTCGTATACATTTGGGCGGATTACCTTGGCACCAGCACAATGTGTTCTCTTTTTCGCATACATCTGGTCCAATGACTTCGCTCTTTAAGTTCTTCATACCTTATCGCTCCTACTCACCCTTTTAAATCTGACACTGTACTAGTTAGGTGGAGGCTGTTACTTTGTCACTCTGGAAGCAGCCGAGGTTGCCGAGCCTGGTGTAGCTTGGGCTACTGCGGTATAGCCTTCCGGCAGATAGGTGACGGCGGTGCCTGCCGAGATGACCTGCGGGTTCATGGAACCGGGCTTCGGTGAGGTTACCTTGAAGTAGATCACTGCAGTTTTGTCAGCGCCGAACTCAATCCGTTCAATGACCAGGCCATATCCCGGGTTCGGCAGATTGGATACGGTCACCGTAGCTTTGTTCACACCAGCGGCGGCTTTGTCCAGCGTAACGGCGGCATCGTATGTGGTGGACGGGGCCGAAATGTTCTCATCCATCATAATCACTTCCTTCACGAATTTGGCGGCATCGTAGACCAGGACGGCAGCTTCTGCACGGGTAACCGCTTCATTCGGACGGAAGGTGTTATTCTTCTCCAGCGTGACCAGTCCGGTGTTAATCAGAATCTGCAGGCTATTCATCTCAGCGGCAGACAGCTTGCCGCCATCCGTAATGTTGGCATACATCTCCGTATACGCGAATTCCCCTTTGTTCTGTAGCGCCTGAAGCAGCAATTGTGCGAACTGGACACGTGTCATCACAGCATTAGGGTCAATAGACCGCTCCAGCATTAAGCCGCTTTCTTTGGCCTTCAGGAATGCGGAGGCATACCAGGCGGTATTTTTTACGTTGTCAAAATAATCGCTGGCCTTCTTGCCAGAGGATTGCTGCGGAGCAAGCTTCAGGCCGCTCACCATGAACTGCACGCCTTGCGCATACGTAAGGCTGGACTTCGGCGCGAACTTGTCGCTGGTCACTCCGTTAAGGATGCCCTCCTGATGAAGGGCATTGATTTTGGCTTCGGCCGCATGGCCCTTCAGATCTGAGAAAGCGGAAGCCGGTGCCCCGATAGCTAAGGTTGCCGCCAGAATGCTACAGGCCAGCGAGATTTTGGCCGTGCGCATCCGGGTTAATGTATTCTTCATTGTACATCACCTCGTATCCTCTTAGATGGGATTTAGGAGCAAAAGGTTGCAGCCCGTCACTCCATAGATGGAATTATTATTCTCTAACCCCGCAGCACTGATTCTCCACGCTCGAAAAAAGTTCATCATGTGTCAATTTTCACCTACCGAAAGTCGAATCTTCGCCTGAATTCAGCTACTTTTGCAGCCAAAAAGGTCAATATACGATGATTAAAAGGTAATATACGGTGAGACAGGGTGCGGAAGAAAAATTATAATTATGATAACGCTTTCGTGAATAATGCGAAGCAGGAATAGCTTGTATTACCTGAGTGTTTTGTGACCTAATAGTTCCGAGTCTCCCGGCTAACAGAGCTTCGCTCTTAAGCATAGATCATTTATGAATTCCTACTAAGGGGGTAAGTCAAATGAGAAAAAAGAGTATTCTTGCCTTGATGCTGGCAGGCGCTTTGGCAGGACTATCACTCACAGGCTGCAGCAGTAAGGGGAACAGCCCGGATGCGGGGAACGACGGCAGCAACACGCCAGAGGGGAAGACGAAGCTGAAGGCGATTATCGTGAAGCATTCACTAACCAAAGATGTCACGCAAATGAAATGGCTCGCTGAAATAGAAGAGAAGGCGAATGTCGAAATTGAATGGCAGCAAATCTCTGCGGACTGGGATCAGAAGAAAAGTGCCCTGTTTGCCAGCGGTGAAATTCCGGATTTGCTGTTCAATGCGACCTCTAACTCCGATTTTGTACAATTCAACGGGTTGTTCGAGGATCTGGGCCCGCTGATTGAGAAGGACGCTCCTAATATTCAAAAGATGTTCAGCGAGCACCCGGAATTGAAAACGCTTGCTACTCAAATTGACGGGAAGCTCTACGGCACTCCGCGTTATAAGGGGATCTGGCCCGGCTCCACCGCCTCAATGTTCATTAACAAAACCTGGCTCGACAATCTCGGCCTTCAGGTGCCTACGACTTGGGATGAGCTAGAGACTGTGCTGCTTGCCTTCCGCGAGGGAGACCCGAATCAGAACGGGGATAAGACGGATGAGATTCCGATGGACTTCAACCCGATCGGCTGGGATTTCACACCGAAGCTGCTGCTGGGCAGCCTTGGGCTGCCTCTGTCCAACGGGGCGAGCGACGGCTATTTTACAGAAGGGGCGCAGGTTAAGAATTTCTATGTAGATGAGCGGTTCAAGACACTCATGCAATTCCTGCAGAAGCTGTACAGCCAGAACCTGATCAGCAAGGAAGTGGTCACGCAGGATTACTCCAAATACCAGTCCGTTGCCCGCGGGAATGGAACTACAGCCAAGGTCGGATTCACCTGGGGCTGGGAGACGGGAGACCGCTTCGGCAATGAGCTGAAAGACCAATATGTTACCCTGCCGCAGCTGAAGCAGCATGCAGACTCTACGAATGAGCTGTATTGGAGCAATGACTACTACTACCAGAATTACGGCTCCAATGCGGTGTCGGTCAGTGCCCGCTCCAAGAACAAGGAAGCCGCGATGCGGTTCATTGATGCTTTTTATGAGCCGGAGGTTAGTCTGCAGGTCCTGTTCGGCGGAATGAATGACACAGATAAGGGAATCAAGGATAACGGGGACGGCACGTATGCGATTCTTCCTCCGGCGGATGCATCCCTCGACCCGGGCTCGTGGAAATGGACGAATTCGTTCGCGGATAATGGTCCGATGTACATTGCCGATGCGCTGAAGGACAAGGTGACGCTTGGCTCGGATATGCAGAATGTGCTGAAGGAGAAAGCTGTCTATGATGAGCTGCTGAATAAGGCGGACGAGAAGAGCAATGTCTACCCGCAGAACTTCATGAAGTACAGCACGGAGGACACCAACACCCTGGCAATGAATCAGGCGAACGTCAATAATATCACGGATCAAAAGTGGGCCAACTGGCTGACCACCAAGGTTGACATTGAGAAGGAGTGGGCTGCGTATGTCGCCTCCGTCAATAGCTCCGGCCTGGAGCAGAATCTGCAAATCCGCCAAAAGGCTTATGACGAATACCTCTCGACCTTGAAATAGTGGACTTGAATGGAAGGGGCGCTCCCAAATGAAACCAGCACAGACCACGGTGCCGCATCAGACGCTGCGCGGGAACGGATGGCTTCGTAAGCAGGCCGGGCATTACCAGCTATGGCTGATGGTGCTTCCTGCGGTCATTTACATCGCCATTTTCTGTTATGGTCCGATGTATGGCATCCAGCTTGCTTTTCGTGAATTTGATTTCAGCAAAGGACTGACGGGCGGGGAATGGGCCGGGTTCAAATATTTCGAGCAGTATTTCAACAGCCCGATGTTCTGGCCTACGCTGCGAAATACGTTTATCATTGCCTTTTTCTCCATCCTGCTGGGCTTCCCGATGCCGATTCTGCTGGCGCTGGTGGTTAACTCGATCCGCAGCAACAGACGCAAGCGTATCCTGCAGACTACGGTGTATATGCCTTACTTCATTTCCACTGTTGTACTGGTCGCACTGCTGCAAATTATGCTATCGCCTACCACTGGACTGATCGACGGCTTCCTGAAGGCCCTGCACCTGATCCCTGCGGATACGAATCTCATTGGTGATCCCGGCGCCTTCGTTCCGGTGTATGTCATCTCTGCCATCTGGCAAGCCTGCGGCTGGAACAGCATTATCTTCATCGCCGCCCTGTCCTCGGTGGATGCGCAGCAGTATGACGCCGCCCGGATTGACGGGGCTAACCGCTGGCAGACCGTCTGGCACGTGGAGCTTCCGGCCATCCTGCCGACAATTATTATTTTATTGATTATGAATATGGGCAGCATACTCAGTGTAGGCTTCGAGAAGACTTTTCTTATGCAAAATAGTCTTAACAAGCCCGTATCGGAAGTCATCTCCACGTATGTCTTCAATGTGGGCGTGAAATCCAACCAGTTCAGCTTCGGTTCAGCGGTCGGACTATTTAATACCCTGATCAACTTCACGTTCCTGATGCTGGCGAATGCCCTGGCCAAAAAAACTTCAAAAATCAGTCTGATGTAGGGAGGAAATGGGATGTCAAACAGTCAAGCCGCTCATTCGCAAAAGATACAGCATTCGGGCGGTATCGCAGACAGGCTGTATACGCTGGTGGTTGCGGTTATAAGCATCGCAGCGTTCATCATGGTCGCGTACCCGCTGTATTTCATCATCATAGCTTCCGTCAGCAACTCCACCATGGTGAACCAGGGACAGGTTATTCTATGGCCTAAGGACATTAACCTGTACGGCTATGAGCAGATATTCAAGGACACCCGGATCTGGCAGGGATATAAAAATACGATTATCTACACGGTGCTGGGCACGCTGCTCAATCTGCTGGTCACGCTACCTGCGGCGTATGCCTTGTCCCAGCGGAAATTCCGGGCACGCAGGTTCATTATGCCGCTGTTTGTGATCACGATGTATTTTGGCGGGGGCATGATTCCTACCTATCTGCTTATCCGTGACCTGAATCTGCTGAATACACCTTGGGTAATGATTGTGAACGGCGCCATTAGTGTATACAATCTGATTATTACAAGAACCTTCTTCGAGACTTCTATACCGGAGGAGCTGCACGAAGCGGCTACCCTGGATGGCTGCTCGCACTTCCGCTACTTCATCTCGGTGGTGGTTCCGCTGTCCAAGGCGGTGATCTCCGTCATCACGCTCTATTATATGGTGGGTCACTGGAACGACTTCTTCAACGCTTTGCTCTACATCAATACGGATAGCTTACAGCCGCTGCAGATCGTCCTGCGCAATATTCTATTATCCAATCAGGCGTTCGCGGGCGGAGCCGGATCAGGTGCCGGGGCCGGTGCGGGCAGCTATGCCCAGCAGTTCGCGGATCAGATCAAATATGCGGTCATTATCGTATCGACGGTGCCGGTGCTGATTATCTATCCATTTATCCAGAAGTACTTCGAGAAGGGCGTAATGATCGGTGCGGTGAAGGGCTGAGCGTATAGCTGACGCTGCGTGCAGCATCCAGTGGGCCGGGAGGAGGGAACCTCAGTGAAAAAAAGTCTTGAACTGCTCGATTCCATCGGCGAACCCGTATCTCAGGATATGAAGGAAAAGCTTATGCATGGCAGCAGACAATTCCGCATGAGTGTGCATGTAACCAAGCTATCCTCGCTCAATAATCTGGTGCTGTATTCCCACTGGCATGAAGAGCTGGAGCTGCTGTTCATGATCAAGGGCACGGCCAAGTTCCATGTGGGACAGGAGAAATTGGTCGTCCAGAGCGGAGAGGCGGTTTTCATTCAGCCCAATATGCTGCATTCGGCGATCCGGGTGGATCAGGAGGAGATTATTTTCTGCGCGGTGCTGGTGCATTTCAATTTCCTCTCCAGCCTGGAGAGAGACCAGATTCAGCAGCAGTTTGTTTCCCCGCTTTTCCTCGACAACCGGCGTTATCCGCTGCTGATCGGGCGGGAGCTGGAGGAGAAGCTGCGGCTGATTCCACTGCTGGAGGAGGTGCGGGATCTCTACCAGCAGGAGGCGCACGGCTATGAGATGCTGATTAAGGCCAGGCTGTTCGAGGTGCTGTACCGGCTGGAAAAGTGTGCGGCTGAGCATCCGCGGGCAGGACTGCCCGGGCAGTCCCGGGGCGGCAACAGCTCCATGCTGGCCAAAAAAACGCTGGCCTACGTCCAGCAGAACTACAGTAAGCGGATCACGCTCTCCGATATGGCGCAGCAGGTCAACATGAGCCCGTCTTACTTTTGCCGGTTCATGAAGAAGCAGTTCGACCTGTCCCCGATGGACTTCCTGAACGAATACCGGATCTCGGAGGCGGTCAGCCTGCTGGAGACCACGGATAAGAAGATCATGGAGATCTCCGGCATGACCGGCTTCAGCAATGTGAACCGGTTCACGGAGATGTTCAAGAAGACCTACGGCTGCCGCCCGATGGATTACCGGAACCGGCTGCGGTTGAGTAAGTAGGCGTAAAACAAGAAAAAGCAGTTCCCTATACGGGAACTGCTTTTATCTATCTATAGATAGAGAAGCTTACTTCGCTGGAGCCGATGGATCAAGCCAGCGCGAACCCATTACAGGCTCAGCCGTTGCAGTGTAGCCTGCGGGCAGGTATGTGGATACCGAGCCTTTGGTGATCACTTGCGGATACATTTTATCCGGGTCAGGGAGGGTTACCTTGAAGTAGATTACGGCTTTGGTGGCGCTGGTGAACTCTATGCGCTCTACCGCCAGACCGTAGCCGGGGTTTGGCAGGTTATCCACGGTGATGGTGGCTTTGTTAACGCCTTCAGCGACTTTGTCCAGGACTACATCAGAGACGTAATTGTTAGCCGGAACCGGCTCCGGCTCAGAAGGCTCATTGCCCGGATTGTTCGGCGTAATCACCCGGTCGGCGAATTCAGCGGCATCATGGATCATAACAGCGGCTTCAGCGCGGGTAATCGCATCGGACGGGCGGAATTTCCCGTTATCCAGTGTGAGCACCTTCGTGTTCAGCAGCACCTGCAGGCTGTAATTAACCTCTGGAGTAAGTTTATCGCCATCCTCAATCATGAAGAACATCTTGGTTACCGGGAAATTGCCCTTGCTCTGCAAGGCTTGGGTCAATAGATGGGCGAATTCCGCGCGGGTCATCGGTGCATTCGGGTTGATATCCTTTGCCAGTGTCAGGCCGCTCTGCTTCGCAAGGGCGAAGGAGGAGGCGTACCAGGCATTATCTTTTACATTGTCAAAGAGCTGGCTGGCCTTAGTATTGCTGTCGGAACCGGCTTTCGGTGCAAGCGCCAATCCTTTTACAAGAAACTGTACGGCTTGCGCATTCGTCACTTTGGCATTGGGAGCAAACAGGTCGTTCGTAATTCCGTTAATTACACCGGCGCTATGCAGTGTATTGATCTTGGTTTCGGCTGAATTTCCCTTGAGGTCCGAAAAGGCAAATGCGGACGCTCCGAAGGATAAGCTGGCAGCCAGGATTCCGCACGCGATGCTCATTTTTTTTGCGTGCTTCGTTAGATTAGTTGGTTTCATTGTGCATCACCTCTATATACTCAGATGGTTCTTTACGGCGAAAGGTTGCAGTTGTCCGGAAAATAATACGAAAAAACTTAGGACAACGGGGTAAACCGGGTGGTCCACAGGTAAAATTTATTTTGCGGATCGGTAAATCCTCTTTTATTCTGATCCAGGGCTGCGATTCTCTTCATCTCTTCGTCCGACAAGGAGAAATCAAACAGCTCCAGATTCTGTTTCAGCCTTGCAGGAGTAACGGACTTCGGAATCACAGCGATATCCCGCTCAAGGTTCCATCTCAGGATGACTTGCGCCGCTGTTTTATCATACCTCTCTGCCATTTCGGTGAGTACAGGGTGCGCAAGCATCTCCAGGTTACCGTGTCCAAAAGGGCTCCACGCAACATGCTGGATACCGTGCCCCCTCATATAATCATGAAGCGACCCTTGCTGGAGCAGCGGGTTCGTCTGAATTTGATTCACTGCGGGGACAATCGTCCCCTGCTTCATGACCTTGTCCAGATGCTCCGGCTCAAAATTGGACACCCCGATCGCCCGGATATTCCCCTCCTTGTATAAAGACTCCAGGACATGCCAGCTTTCCAGATAGTGCTTGGCGGGCCAGTGGATCAGGTAGAGATCGACATAATCCGTTTGGAGTTTTTGAAGACTGGCTTCAAAGGCTTTACGGGTCTTTCGCCCCAGGTCCGTGCTCCATACTTTGGTCGTAATAAAGAGCTCGCTTCGAGGTACACCCGATTTCTGAATAGCCCTGGCTATCAGCTCCTCGTTGCGGTAAGCTGCTGCCGTATCCAGATGCCGGTACCCGTTCTGAAGCGCCCATACTAGAGCGTCTTCATTATTGTCTTTGATGTTATACACACCCAGACCCACCTTCGGCATCTGGACTCCGTTATTCAAAACGAAATGTTCCATTTCGCATCTTCCTTTCCGTTTGAGTTCGTATAACCAGCCCTCTTGGTCAACGATTATAGCATAAGAAGGCAACGAATCATCATTGGGAAAGAAAATCGAGACGGATGCACTTCGTAGGATTTTTATGAGAAAAGCAAAAAAATAATCCGGAGATAGCATGGATTATGCTCTTTTCTCCGCTGTCGCACTCCGTATAATAATCAGGCTTGCATTCCCAAATATGAACCCATATAATTAAACCGAACAGTCGGTTTTTTAGGAGGAATGAAATGAGTACACCAAAAGGTTCGGTAAAGCGGAGTATGATCCTAGACCAGGCGTTGGAGCTTTTTGTGCAGAAGGGATATGCCGCCACCTCGATGGAGGATATCGTCAAGCACACCGGGGTCAGCAAGGGCAGCATTTATTACCACTTTTCCAGCAAAGATGATTTGTTTGTGAGTATGGTCGAAAAAATCAACCGCGAATGGGTGGAGGAGTGGTCGGAGATTCGCCGCCAATTTCCGGAGGTCGGAAGCAGACTGATGGGAGCAAGCTTGCATTTTGTGAACAGCTTCCAGAGTCCTCTGACGAAGGTGGCTGAAGAGTTCTCCATGAATATGCAGGATGGTTACCAGGAGATACATCAGCGGCTGATTGAGATCTCAATGGTGCAGATTGAAGTATTTACCGAGATCTTCCGGGAGGGAATGGAGCAGCAGGTTTTTACTAAGGCGGACTCGAGCCGACTGGCTGTGTTATTCACCAGTATGTTAAGCGGCTTGACGCTGTACCCCCAAGTGTTCCCCAAAGACGGGATGCACCAGCATACGCAAGAAGCGGTGGCTGTGTTATTGGAGGGAATTAAGAAGAAATGAATGAAGCGCAGCCTGTTCGAGTCGTTGAACCGCACTACTCGGGCAGGCACGCTTTATTTGAGAATTATTAAACCGAACGGTCAGTTTTATTGAAAAAGGAGGTAATACGATGAAAGAATTGTTGCGAAATCGGGTATTTCTGCTGGTGATGGCCTCGGATGTGCTGCAGCAGGTGGGGATTTGGGTGCGAAATATGGCTTTGCTCTATTATGTGGTGCAGCAGACGCAGGGTGACCCGGTGGCTGTGTCCTTGCTTACGGTGGTGGAATACGCGCCGATTTTCTTATTTTCCCTGGTGGGCGGTGTGCTGGCTGACCGTTGGCGCCCCAAACGCACCATGATCTGGGGCGATGTTCTAAGCTTTCTCTCCATTGTGCCAATTTTATTTGTGGTGGCATGGGGATACTGGCAGGCGGTTTTTATTGTGACGATGATCTCCGCGATTGTGTCGCAGTTCTCCCAGCCATCCTCGGCCAAATTGCTTAAAACCCATGTTCCTGAACAAGAGTTGACGGCTGCCATGGCGATGACCCAGATGGTCGGCTCGCTGTTTATCATTCTGGGCCCCATCCTCGGCACCTTTGTTTACTACACCTTCGGAGTTATGGTTTCCTTGAGCAGCCTGCTGGTAATCTTTGCGCTTTCCGCTTGTTTTTTGCTCTTCCTGCCGGATTCGCCGCGCTCCATGGAAAGGTTGTCAGTGCAGGCTGTGGTCAGGGATTTACGCGGCGGACTGCTCTACCTGCGGGAACATGCCAACTTGAAAGTGTTGATGGTGATGTTTGGCGTCCTTGCTCTGGGAGCTGGTCTGACCGCTCCGCTTGACATCTTTCTGGTTACGGAGCGGCTGGGATTGGCAGAAGCAGACTTGCAGTGGTTTACCGCCTTGTCCGGCTTGGGCCTCCTGATCGGGGCAATAATCGCCGCCAGCCTGTCCGGTCGCCTGAAGGGCAAAGGGGTGGTTTTCGCCGGTTTGATTTTGCTCGGGGCGGGGACGATGATTGAAGTATGGTCGGTCTGGCCCATTCTAACAGGCGGGATGCGGCTGATTACCGGTCTGTTCCTGGCTTTAACGCAGACTGTAATTGGCACGTATATGCTGACTTTGGTTCGAGCTGAATATATCGGACGGATTAATGGCCTCATCACTCCAATTTTTATCGGGTGTACGCTGATCGGGACAGGACTTTCTGGTATGCTGGTGGCGCAAAGCTCGCTTATCTTTGTCTATATGCTATCCGGTTTGATTTTGATGCTGGCGGCCTTGGTAGCGCTTCGTCTACGCTTCGACTACCCTGTAGCTAAGCAGGCAGAGGGGGGAGAAACAGCGGGTAAGTAATGCAGATAGAGGGTTGTCCGTAAAACAGAGGACCGTAGCGAAAATGCGCGGCCCTTTTTTGTTCATTTTTCAAGTAAGAAGCTATGATATTTTTCCTTTTATATCCCAAAAAATACTATATTATAGAAAATGTAATCTTTGTGAAACCGGTAGTATTTGAGAAGAATGGGATTGGAGAGAAGTTCATGCGTGTTGCGCTGGTGTGTTGTGCAGATTCCACAGAGCCTTGTGAGGATTGCAGGTTTAAGAATGTTCATTCTTTTTTTTCACAGGTGTACGGTTGTAAGGTATTGCATTTCAAGGAGCTTGAGGCGCTCGTCGATATTGTGAAGGAAGGCCTACAGCTGGATGGTGTAGTGATCAGCACCCCTGATTTCAACCCGGGCTTCATTCACACGATGCAGTATCTGCAACAGATGCTTACGCTGAGAATATTCTTCATTGTAGAAGAGATCAGCGCGCAGGGTACCCCTGTCCCTTTTCCTTCCAATCATATGTACATCAGCAGCTTCGAGCGCAACGGCTTCCAGGAGGAATTGTTCAGCCGGTTGCGCTGCTGGTTCGACGAAGGACTGGCCCCTCACACACACCACACCAGACAAATCAAGGATATCGCCCTTCATCTGCACTCCAAATCCCTGAAGGTCGGAGAATTCGTCATTGAGCTTACCTGTAAAGAGTTCGAACTCCTGGAGCTGCTGCTGGAATGCCAGGGCCAGTACATCCCCACCGAGCAGATTCTGCACCAGCTATGGGACAGGTATACATCCCCTGAGATTGTGAGGCAGTACGTATACAAGCTGAGGCACAAAATCGAGATCATCTCCGGACGAAGCGACATCATCCTGTTTCGCCGGGGGATCGGATATTCGGTGAACCCATTGATCTGACAGAGTTCTGTCAGGTCTTTTTTTGTGCCCGGGAAACACATAGATTGTAATCTTCCGTCTCCTCCCATAAATCAACAATAACTGTAAATTAACGCAAGCTTAACAGCCGGGTTATGTCCCCTTCCGGGCTTAGGCGTTACGATGTCATTAATACGAATGGGGAGGCATATGGAGTGGCAACGATTCAGAACAGTATCTGGATTCACGCAGACCGGATCACCGTATTTGAGCGTACGAATGATATTGCGCACTGGACAGATTTATTCACGGAATATAAGGAAACGCGGGTGCTGGAGCAAGGGGAGGCCTACATCCGGTTTGAGCTGACGACACATCCCGAGGGGAATCGGCCTTCACGCACATGGGAATCGGAACGCTGGCTGGACCGGCCGAACTTCCGGATTACGGCCAGACGCCTGGCGCCGCTGCTGCCGTTCAAGCATATGAATCTCGAATGGCTCTATGAGGAGCAGGACGAAGGGACGTATATGACCTGGATTCAGGAATTCGAGGTAGATCCGGCAAGCGGGCTGACCGGAGAGCAGGTGGAAGCGCATCTGAACCGCACGACCAAGGAGCAGATGACGGCGATCAAGCACAATATCGAGAAGCAAACGGTTCGGAGCTGAGGGCTTATATGGAGAATGTGACAAGAAAAAGAGTCGTGATCACCGGCATGGGGCTGCTTACCCCGCTGGGGAATACGCTGGAGCAGTTCTGGAGGAACAGCCTGCAGGGCAAGGTGGGATATGACCGCTTGCAGGGCTATGAGCATATGGCGTTGAAAAGCCGCGTTACCGGCACAATACCGCAGTTCGAGCATTTGGGCCGGACGGCTGATGAAGCGCAGCGGGCAGGCATGGGGCGGCCGGGTATTCTGGCGGTCAACGCCGCGATAAGGGCGGTTGCCGATGCGGGGCTTGCGTTCACGAAGGAGCTGCGGGAGCGTTCCGGGGTTTGCATCGCCAATGCGATTGCCGACACCCCGTTCTCGGAGCAGACCTTCCTGCGGATGACGGAGGGCGGGCAGGGGCCGATTGATCATGGACTCTGTCAGGAGGATTTGTACCGCAAAGGCATGTTCTCTTATATTGCCTTCGAAGTGGCGCATGAGTTCGGGCTTCAGGGAGAGGCACTGGTCATGTCCACAGGCTGCACGGGCGGCATTGATGCTGTCGGATATGGCTATGAGTCGATTACAGCCGGGGAACATGACGTCATGATCTGCGGCGCAGCGGAAGCACCGGTCAGCTCTATGACCATATCCTCCTTCGATGCCATCGGTGCGTTGACCTCCAGGTTCAACGATGACCCGCAGCGGGCTTCGAGACCTTTTGAGAAGAACCGCAGCGGCTTCGTTCTCAGCGAAGGCTGTGCTGTAGTGGTGCTGGAGGAGCTGGAGCATGCGCTCCGGCGGCTGGCGCCGATCTATGGCGAGGTGACCGGATTCGCCAGTACGAATAACGCTTTTCATATGACCGATCTGCCACAGGACGGGGATGCGCTCAGTCTGACGATGAACGAGGCGCTGGGCAACGCGGGCCTGACAGCGGAGGACATTCAATATATCAACGCACATGGAAGCTCGACTCCGCAGAATGATGCTTTTGAGACCGCGGCTTATAAAAGAACGTTCGGAGAGCTCGCCTACTCCATCCCGATCAGCTCCACGAAATCGATGGTAGGTCATCCGCTCTCGGCAGCGAGTGCCATTGAAATTGTGCATTGCCTGCTGGCCTTGAACGAGGGCTATATCCCGCCAACCGCCAATCTGGACGAGCCGGACCCGGCCTGTGATCTGAATTATGTGCCGAAGCAAGCGATCCAGCGCGACCTGTACCATATTTTGACCAATGCCAGCGGATTCTCCGGGATTCACTCCGCGATGATTCTGGCAGCGAACGAATACAGCAATCGGGCAGGCAAGCTTCAGACTGAACAATGGATGTGCAGCCTATGAAGAATACAGTATTCGTAACCGGAGTAGGGATGGTGGGGCCGTGCGGGAATAGTGCCGGGGCCTTCTGGGAGGGACTCCTGAGTGGCCGGAACTATATGACTCCGCTTCAGCTTGAGGGTACAGCCGGAGCCGCGCCTCCCTTCGCCGGACAAGTCAGCGGGATGGAGCCGGAGCGGGTCATCTCGAAGCGTCTGCTCAAGAAATGCTCCCGCTTCTCTGTCATGTCGATCCTGGCTGCGAAGGATGCCATGGATGATGCGCACTGGGAGCTTGACCAGATGAGCCGCGAGCGGATCGGCATCTTCGTCGGCAACAACTCGGGGGGCTGGGAGAGTGCGCGGAATGGCCTGCGTGTCCTGCACACCGAAGGGGCACCCTTCATTGACCCAAATCTGGCGAGCAACTGGTTCCCTGCGGCGGCACAAGGGCATATGTCCCTGGCCTTCGACATCAAGGGCTACAGCAAGACGGTGATCGCCGACCGGAGCAGCGGGCTGCTCGCCATTGCGTATGCGGCCAGAGCCATCCGCAGCGGGATCATCGATGCGGCGATCGTTGGCGGAGCCGAGACGCCGCTCGATCCGTGGGCGCTCTCCTTCTATAACACGGAGGGACTGCTGAATCTGAGTGCGGACCGCCCGCAGACGGCATACCGGCCGTTCGTGGAGGGGCGCAGCGGGCTGGCTCTGGCTGAAGGAGCCGCGTTCCTCTGCCTGGAATCAGAGCGCAGCCTCCAGAAGCGCGAGGCGTCCCGCCGGGTGCGGGCGAGCATCCAGGGCTTCGGCTTCACGAATGACGGCCAAGCCGCCGCCCCGCCTGAGGAGAGTATAGCGCAGTGTGCCAGGGCGATCCAGCTGGCAATCGGGCATTCGGAGACGCAGCCGGAGCGGATCGGCTATCTGTCACTGGATGGGGCCGCCTCCGCCCGCGAAGACGGAATTGAATGCTCGGCCATTCAGGAGGTGTTCGGCAGTAGTACAGAAGCCAAGTGGGCGGGCTGCCCCAAGACCGTCTTCGGCAACACGATTGGAGCGGCAGGGGCGTTCGATGTGGCACTGAGCGTGCTGGCTATGAATCACGGGGAGCTGCCCGGCCTTCCGTATCTGGCAGAATCTGTTCAGGACAATGGCTTGAACTTCGTGCCGGGGATCAGCCGCCGGACCGCTGTGGAGTCTTCGCTGATTCTGTCCAGAGGGAGGGGGGGTGTCTCTTCGGCACTGGTTGTGAACGCTGAAGGCTTGTGAAGGATGAACATTAAGGCACATTAACTTAACCGGGAGGGTGTATCTAATGGTATTCGAGAAGGTAAAAGCAATCATTGAGGATATTGGCATTGAGGATGAGATTATCGAATCATCGCGGCTCTATGACGATTTGGCCCTGGATTCAACAGAGCTGGCGCTGGTCTCTACAGCACTTGCGAAGGCGTTTGGCATCTTCATTGAGAGTAGGGTGCTTAAGACGTATTCTGTAGCCCAAGTGATCGAAGCCGTTGCCTTGAAGGCATGATTAGAGGGATCGGCATGGATCTGGTCAGTATCAGCTTTGTCGAGCAGATGCTGGAGAAATGCGGTGAACTGTTCGTACAGCAGTATTATTCCATGGAAGAGAGGGAGCTGTTCGCCTGTAAAAAAAGACATGCCGAACACTTCCTGGCCGGCAGATTCGCCGCCAAAGAAGCGCTGCTGAAGGCCATCGGCACCGGAATGAACTGTGAGCTGGACTGGAATGAGCTGGAGTTCCTTAACCATCCCGGCGGCCAGCCCTATCTGGTCCGCAGCCCCAGCCTGGAGCCTTATGTACAGCAGCAGGATTCCATCCATGTAAGCATCAGTCATCACGGTGATTATGCTGCTGCATTCATCATTATTGAGAGCAGTCAATGACTGTGAGGAGGACGAGTCACATGAGCAACAACAAAATATTCACACTTTTGGCCATCAACATTCTACTCGTATTTTCAATTATGGTCAGCATCTTCCCCATCGCACCCCTGATCAGCAGTGATCTCGGCATGACCTCCGGTGAGATTGGAACGATAGCGGGGATTGCCTCGCTGGTGATGACCTTTCTGTCGATTCCCTCCGGCGTGTTCGCAGACCGGTATGGGCGGAAGAAGATTATTATCGCCTCCATGGCATTATCGGCAGTGGCTGTATTTATGGTGGCTGCATCCCACGGAGTCCTGCTGTTCACGGCGGGGTGGCTGCTGTTCGGCTTCGCCAGAGGCTTCGTGTCCACACCGATCTTCGCGGTGGTGATGGATGTGTGCAAGCCCGAGGAACGGGGCAGAGCAATGGGTATTGTGTCCGGGGCGATTGGCGCCGGGTCGGTGCTGGGGTATGTGGTGAGCGGGCTGCTGAGCAATTATTTCGGCTGGCATACCTCCTTCGCGGTGCTGGCTTCACTGCTGCTGCTGTCCACGCTGGTTACCACGGTGCTGCTGAGGGAGACCGGGGTCAAGAATACAAGCAGAAGCATCGGGCAAGCCTTCAAAAGCTCCTTCAAATGGCTGGGCGTCCGCGAAATTCTGCTGGCGGGTATTGTCGGAACCCTGTGCTTCATGGTGGGGGTCTTCACCACCTTCCTGGTGCCGTTCGCGGCTAAGGAACAGGATATCTCCCTGGTGCTGCTCAGTCTGCTCTTCATTCCGTATGAAGCAGTAGCCTCGTTCGGAGCAGTCTTCGTTGGCTGGATCTCAGACAAGGTAGGCAGACATGCACCGCTGATCTGGGCCCAGTCGATCTGTGTAGGAGCGCTTGTGCTGCTGTATGCACTTGACTTCAATCCTTGGCTGCTAACCTTCGGATATGCCCTGATCGGACTTACGGAAGGGCCAATTATTACCCTGGTCAATACGATTATTACGGATAAGGTCATTAAGATTAATCCGATGGAGATGGGCGCGGCCTTGGGAACCTTCCGGACCCTACAGGGGGTCGGGATTGCGCTGGGGTCCACGCTTGGCGGATTCTTCTACAGCAGAATCGGAACGCATCCCAGCTATCTGGTGGCCGCCGGGCTGATGGTGCTGACGCTGCTGATCTCACTGAGCCTTGGTAAGAAGGAAAAAGCTGGCGTCACCGAATATAAATCTGCGGGATAAGGGGTGCAGTATGAACCAGGTCTACACGAAAACAGTGGTCCATATGGATGAAGTGCCGGTGGTTCATTCCAGAGGAGGACAGATGCGCGTACTGGCGAGTCCGGCGACAGTCGGGTCCACCCAGCTGATCATGGGCCATGTCCTGCTCCAGCCGGGAGAAGAGATCAAGGAGCATCTTCATGATTACGGCGAAGAGAATGTCTACGTCGTCCGGGGCCGGGGAACGGCGTTCATTGAGGATATTCCGCATGCCATCCGGGAGAATAGCCTGTTCATTGCGCGGAGAGGTGAGCGGCACCGGGTAGTCAATGAGGGTCCGGGCGAGCTGGAGCTGGTCTTCGCTACAGCGCCGCTGGCCCCCAGGCCGGAGATCGGGCACAGAGAGGTCTGACCTCCCTTCTAGGCAATACCAATTCTAAGCAAAGTGGTGAGAAGACAAACGTGAAGAGTGATCTTGTGATTGTAGATACCCATGCCCATTTCGCCGTCAAGGAGAATAAGAGCCTGGAGCTTAGCCTGGCCGCGGCCGGGACCGTCCCGGATTACAAGAAGCAGAAGGGCTTCGATGACCTGCAATATCTGAAAAAGATGGTGGGCGCTGGCGGAGACGGCTTCGTGGATGAGAACAATATGCTGGAGGATTACCTTGCTTGTATGGACGAGAATCAGATCGCCATGAGCTGGGTTCATCAGCTGAGCTTCGAGGATGTCTACGGCTATGAGGTGCTGTCCAATGAGAAAATCGCCGAGGCGGTCCGCGCCCACCCCGACAAGCTGCGCGGCTTCGCCAGCGTCAATCCCTATAAGGGGAAGGAGGCGCTGGCGGAGCTGGATTATGCCATTAAGACGCTGGGCATGCAGGGCTTCAAGCTGAACCCCAATGATTACGGGGGCTTCGTCCTGAATGACCGGGATTTGCTGTATCCGCTGTATGAGCGGTGCAGCGAGCTGGGCGTTCCGGTCAGCGTGCATACCGGGATTACGCCGGGCAGTATTTTTCGGATGAAGCATAACTACCCGATACTGCTTGATGATGTTGCTGTGGATTTTCCCGACCTGACCCTGATTGTGGAGCATATGGGCCATCCCTGGAATGACCTGTGCTATTACATGGTCGGCAGACACGACAATATGTATGTGACGATCACGGCGGTTGCCAATATCCTGATTCACAATAATCCGAAGGTATTCCGGATGGAGCTGGCCAAGATGATCTCGGTCTGCGGCAGCCACAAGATCCTCTGGGGCTCGGACTGGACGGTTACCCCGAACATCGCCGAGGTGCTGAATTACATGCAAAAGGTAGTGATCCCGCTGCCCATGAAGCTGATGATGGGGGTGAAGGAGATCAAACGGGAGGATGTTCAGAACATCCTGGGACGCAACGCACTCAGAATTATGAAGTAGGTGAGGACATGGCAGTTCAGTTCATAGATTTAAGTGTGCCTATGGAGCAGAATCCGGGCGAGCTGGCCCCATACGGGTTCGAGCAGACCGGCCATCAGGAGGGGGCGGACCGCTTCGCCCGCCAATTCGACGGGAGCCGGAAGGACTTCCCGGGCGAAGAGTTCCTGAATATGGAGATGATCACCGCGTCCACTCATACCGGAACCCACTTCGATGCCCCCCTGCACTTCGGCTCCAGGAGTGAGGGAGCGCTGGCAGCCTCCATTGACGAGGTGCCGCTGGAGTGGTGCTTCGGCGACGGAGTGGTGCTGGATTTCACCCATATCCAGGCGGGCGGGGCGATTGAGAAGCAGGATGTGGAGCAGGCGCTTGAGCGGATCGGTTACCAGCTGAAGCCGCTGGATATTGTGCTGATCCGTACAGGTGCGGACCGGCACTGGGGGACCTCCAAGTATCTCACGGATTATCCGGGGATGAGCAGGGAGGCTACGGCATTCCTGACCGGCCAAGGCATCAGGCTGATGGGCATCGACAGCTACGGGTTCGACCGTCCGTTTAAGCATATGATCAGCGATTATAAGCGGACCGGGGATAACGCCTATCTGTTCCCTGCTCACTTCTGGGGCAGAGAACAGACGTATTGCCACATGGAGCGCCTGGCGAATCTGGAGCAGATTCCGGTACCGTACGGGTTCAAGGTGGCTTGCTTTCCGATCAAGATCAGGCAGGCCGGTGCGGCCTGGGTACGGGCAGTAGCGATTATCGAGTAGCGCATTTCATTGCAAGTGAAACGAATCACATATTATATGAGGAGGAATTAGGGATGAATTATGAATTTGAGCTTAAGGTTACGGGTGTTAAGGGGCATTGCCGAGCAGGACATAAGGAAGGGGATATCATGAAGGTCTCCCCGCTGAACGCAGGCAATCTCTGCGGAACGGCCTTTCATGCGGTCTTCCCGATGCTGCTGGCGCTGAACATGGATGCGAAGCTGCCGTGGGACCCGGAGGGCAATATTGTACACTCGGCTTGCCCGGATATGCGCAACCAGATGACTATGGAAATCCGCCGCATCCCGGTGGAGCCGTCCGAAGATTCTCCATATGCAGGCCGGATGCTGCAATCCAAATGAAGGGAGACCGCTCCATATGAATAATGCGAAGCCATACGTTGAAATGTTCAAGGAGAGAGATTCGATCTGCGTCTCGCATTATCCGGTGCCTGTCTCACAGCACACAGAGCCTGAGGTCCGGTCGCTGATGGAGCTGGATCAGGTGAATACCAAGGATACGCCGGTGGCGCTGTATCTGCATATTCCCTTTTGCGATGCGACCTGCTCGTTCTGCCCGTTCAACCGTTATCTGAAGCGGCAGGATCAGGTGGACCGCTACCTGGCCGCTGTCCGGCAGGAGATGGACAGCTATGCAGCTACGCCGTTCGGCAGCAGCATTACCGTCTCGTCTATTAATCTCGGCGGCGGGACACCCTCCTGCCTGTCCTCGGAAGAGCTGACCGGACTCCTGCAATATATGAAGCAGTCCTTCCGTGTGGACGACGATGCCATGATCTTCATCGAAGGCAACCCCCGGAATTTCACGGCGGACAAGCTGGAGACCTTGGCTTTGCAGGGATTGAACCGGATCAGCGTGGGCGTGCAGACCTTCCAGGAGGAGCTGGCCGAGGTGCTGGGACTGTACCACAGTGTGGAGGACTCGTTCGCGTTAGTGAAGAATGCGCGTAACAGCGGTATTGAGAATGTTGGGATTGATCTGATGTACAATCTGCCGGGTCAGACGCTGGATCAATGGCGGGCGGATATTCTCACCTCCATCGAGCAGGAGATTGACCATATCTGTGTGATTTCCTTCTGTGTGGTGCCGCATACGCAGATTGCTTCGCGTATAGCGGAAGGGAAGATTCCGGGCATCGGGGATGTCTACCGGGAGATCGAGCTGTACACCATCGCCAAGGAGATGCTGCTGGAAGCCGGGTATGAGCAGTACAGCGTCATTGATTTCGCCAAGCCGGGCAAGACGGACCGGCACGCCACCCTATACTTCTCGGAGCAGGCGCATATGATCGGGATCGGCGCGGCTGCTTTTGGCATTATCAACGGCTATATGTATATCAACAGCGGCAATCTGAATGAATATATGACCCGCGTGCAGGACGGGCTGCTGCCGGTCAATTGCGGAGAGAAGGCGGATGAGCGGGAGCTGGCGCATGGGGCCATGGCCAAGGGTCTGCGGATGCTGTCCGTTAACCGTGCGGAGTTCGTGAAGATGTTCGGGCAGGAGCCGGAGCAGCTGTTCCCGGAGACGATAGAGCGTCTGGTGCAGGACGGGCTGCTGATTCAGGATGCCGAAGGGATTCGCCTGACCGAGGATGGCATTATATGGGGCAACAATGTGAGCAAGCAATTTTTCTCCGCGAAATATGCGGATTACGGGCTGCAGCACCGGATGAAGCTGGCTAAGGGACGCCCGGTACAATCGGTTCAATCATAAGGAGGGTATAGCTGATGAGCGATATGTTGATGAGAGTTAATCCGCAGGTAGGGGCCGCTTTTGATAGCATGTGCAAGTCGATTGAGGATACGGGGACGCTTGAGCCTAAGGTGCGGGAATTGATCCGGCTGGCTTGCGTAGTTACAGACCGTTCTACCTACGGCATCCGGCTGCATGCGCTGAAGGCTTATGAGCTGGGTGCGAGCGCGGAGGAAGTGACAGAGACCGTGATGAATTGTCTGCCGGTGGCAGGGATTGAGGCGGTCTCCTCGGGCCTTGCTGCGGCATTGTCGGCTGTGGAAGCCAAGCGGGGTGTTCATCATGGCCGTTAAGACCACAACCCGTGAATCCTTCTACAATGTCTATCCCCATAGAGATCCTATCTGTGTGTCCCACTATCCCAATCCTGTGACCGAGGTTACCCCGGCTGATATTTACGGAACAATGGGCCTTGGTGACCAGCCGCCGGCGCATAATGTTGGCGCAGTCTATGTCCATGTTCCCTTCTGCGCCTCGGTCTGCATCTTCTGCCCCTTCAACAAGATGGCCTATCAGGAAAAGCAGGTGGAGCAGTACATGGAGGCCGTCAAGGCCGAAATCGGCATCTATGCCTCTTCCCCGTATGGTTCGCAGTCCACGATCAGTGCAGTGACGTTCGGGGGCGGAACGCCTTCGGCTCTGTCGGCTGAACGGATGGTGGAGATGCTAAAGAGTGTCCAGGCGAATTACCGGGTGACGCCGGATGCGCAGATCTCTTTCGAGGGCAGTCCGGCAACCTTGACGCTGGAGAAAATGCAGGCCATCCGCGCCCAGGGGGCGAACCGGATCAGCATCGGCATCCAGACCTTCAATGACAAGATGGGGCATCATCTGCGGATGAGCCATGATTCCCGGCGGGCTTTCGAGGTGCTGGAGGAAGCGAAGGAGGCGGGCTTCGAGAACATCGGGATTGATCTGATGTACAACCTGCCTGAGCAGACCATGGAGGAATGGCTAGAGGATGTCCGTACGGCGGTACGTCTGGGCATTGACCATATCACGGTATTCTCTCTGTGTGTAGTACCCTTTACTGCCCTGTTCAAAATGATCAAGGAAGGCAAGATTCCCCCTACCGGCAGTGTCGAGCTGGAAGTGGATATGTACCTGGAAGCCAAGCGGCTGCTGCAGGAAGAGGGTTATGTCCAGTACAGCGTGTGGGATTTCGCCAAGCCGGGCTTCGAGGACCGGCATGTCCTCTTGTACTATACCCAGCAGAAGGATCTGTTCGCGCACGGCCCGGCCGCCTTCGGTTATGTCAATAAGCTGATGTATATCAACCAGGGAGATATCCAGGAGTACAGTGACCGGCTCCAGCAGCAGCTCCTGTCCGTCTTCATCGCCAGCCAGGCGGATGATCTGGAAGCGATGCACGGGATGATGGCCAAGGGCCTGCGGATGCTGTCCGTGAAGCGGAAGGATTTCACCGGCATGTTCGGATTCCAGCCGGAGGAGGTCTTCGGTACGACGATCGATGAGCTGGTAGCCAAAGGCCTGCTGGAAACGGATGAGCATGAGATCCGCCTGTCCGCGAGAGGTATTGTCTGGGGCAACAACGTCTGCAAGGAATTCTTCTCGGAAGCGAACCAGCAGACCTTCGAGAGCCGTGTGAAGCTGGCACGCGGACAAAAGCCGGCTGAGGCTGCCGGAGAGGAGCTGAAGGGATGAAGCTGTCTGTCGGCACGAACTTTGATGACCGGTTGCCTATCCTGCTGAAGGATTCGCATGTGGATGTTTTCTATGGCAAGCTGTCCTCAGATCTGGTGGGCGGCGGAAGACCAACCTTTGCACTGCCAACCATAGACCGGGCGAGGGTGGAGGAGCATGTGAAGCTGCTGCATGCCTACGGGTTCAAGTTCAATTATCTGCTGAACGCTACCTGTCTGGATAACCTGGAGACCACGAAGGATTTCCATTACCGCCTGCGCGAGCTGCTGGAATGGATCGGCACGCTGCAGCCGGAATATGTGACGGTATCGCTCCCGATGCTGATTGATATGGTGCGCACCGCGCTGCCGGATGTGAAGATCAGCCTGTCTACCTTTGCTAATGTGAATACGCTGAGACAAGCCCGGTATTTCGAGGAAAAGGGTGTCAGCGAGATTACCCTGCCCGAGAGCCGGAACCGTGACTTCGCCTTCCTGGAGAGCCTGAGCAAGAATACCCGCCTCGACTATCAGCTCATTGCGACCAATGACTGTATGCTGGATTGCCCGATGCGCCAGAATCATGCGAACTTTCAGAGCCATGCCTCGCAGTGTAACCATGTGACGGACGGCTTCGCGCTGGATTACTATATGCTGCGCTGTACGGAGCGTAAGCTCCAGCACCCGGAGGAGCTGCTGAAGTCGCAGTGGATTCGCCCGGAGGACATGTATATCTATGAAGAGCTGGGCTACCACAAGTTCAAGCTGACCGAGCGGATGAAGACCACGGAGAAGATTGCCGCGACTGCGCAGTCCTACTCCGAGCGGAAGTATGAGGGGAACCTGCTTAGCCTGCTTAATTCGCGGATGGCCGAGGCTGACTTCGAAATGCCGAACTTCTCGAAGAACATCAAGGAGGATTTCGCACCGTCTGACAAAATGAGACAGGTCTACCGCCTGTTGTTCAGCTTCCAGGCCAGCATCGACAACAAGAGTATGGAAGGCTTCCTGGAGGGCTTCCGCTCGAAGCGCTGCGACCGGATGGACTGTGACAAGTGCGGCTACTGTGCTGAATGGGCCAGCCGGACCGTGTCCATGGCGAAGCCTGGAGATGAAGCGCTGAAGGAATTCGAGCAGCTGTTCGCGGCGCTCGCTTCGGGAAGCTTCTTCGGGTCAGCGGCCGGGGCGAAGGCAGTCTGGAGCGCGGAGGGCGAGAGTCTTCTGGGCGCGGTCATTGGGCGCAAGCCTGAGTTCATCCGCGATATGGCCGGGCCTGAGATCCGGAAGAAGGCCGAGGAGCTGGCGGCTGCCCGGGGAAGTGCCCAGGTCTTACGGCAGGATGTCGCCAAGGCCAATGTACTGTGCACCCCGGCAGACTTCCGGATGTTCGCGCTTAGCGATCTGCGGGCACTGGGCTTCGATACGGCTGAGCTGGACTTAGAGGAGGCAGCCGGATGAAGAAGATCATCGGGCTTGCCGGGTCCATGAAGAAGCATCACAGCTCCAGCGAATATCTGCTCTCCGTTGCGCTTGAAGCCGCAGCGGAGCAGGGGGTGCAGACGGAGCTGCTGCGGCTGAATGATTACAACATTCTGCCCTGTGACGGCTGCGGCAACTGCATGAACGGCAAGCACTGCCACCTGCTGAAGGACCCGGAGGACCAGTTGACGGAGCTGTACGACAAGCTGAAGGAGGCGGACGGGTTCGTCTTCGCCTCCCCGGTCTATGCGCTCTCGCTTCCGGCCGTCTGGAAGAACTGGATCGACCGCTGCGAGCCGTGCAGCGACGAGGATCTGGACTTCGAGTACTACAATTACGACCGGGTGGCCGGAGTGAAGGGCAAAGCGTTCAAGGGCAAGGTCGCCGGACAGATTGTTGTCGCAGCGGGACCGGGGCATGAATGGGCGCTGGCCTCGCTGATGCCCTGCTTCACGGCGATCAAGCTGTCGATGATTGCCAGCGCGGGCATCAGCCTGATTGAATATGACGGCCAGCCGGGTATCCGCAAGCGCTCCTGGAGCAAGCCGATTGAAGAAGCGGAAGAGGCGAAGATGATGGCCCGGGCGGTTGGGATGCGGGTAGCCTCCTCCTTGGGCTTCTCATACTTCGACCTTCCCGGGCAGTCGGGGGCAGGGCGAGAGCAGGGAAGCGGGGGGCAGGATGCTATGGAGCCGAGCCAGGACCCTATGGAGCCGAGCCAGGAACGCGGGGTGCAGGCTGAAGTCTGGTCTGCCTTCACTGTGCAGGACGTCCGGGATGAGGAGGTTACGCTCGGTGATCTGGCTTCGATTCACCCGCGCATCTTCGTTATCGGCGATCAGCAGGCCAGCCTCCGCTGCGGGCCGCTGCTGGAACAGCTGGAGCAGCAGTTCGGCGGGAGCGCAGACTGTGCGCTGATTGCAAGAGTCGGGCAGCTGCCCCACTTCATCACGCATGAATTCGTGAAGGAGAAGACGAGCCAGACCGTTCCCGGCTTCATGCTCTACTATGACTGGGAGGATAAGCTGGCCTCACGCTGCACCCTGGCGCCTGGACAGCCGGCTATTCTGGTAGGCAGAAGCCCCGGGGAGTGGAGGTTGTTTGCAGTCGATGAAGCAGACGGCCGGGATATAGACCGGGTCGTGGACTATCTGGAGGAAGCTGTCGTATGAGCGGCCCGGCCGGGAAGTTCAAGGGAGGATACACACTACATGCTGAAGACTAAGGGGATACCTTTATTTTATAGCCGGCAGGGCGCCGGGGAGGCCGTGCTGTGTCTGCACGGCAACCGGGACTCTTCGCTCGTCTTCGGGGACCTGGCCCGGGCACTGGAGCCTCATTACCAGGTGATCCGCGCGGACCTGCGCGGACACGGCCAATCGGAATACGCCGGTCCGGCCTTCACCCTGGAGGACATGGTTGATGATATTCTCAGGCTGCTGGATGAGCAGGGGCTGAAGCAGGTCTCGATCATCGGGCATTCCCTGGGCAGCACGCTTGCGCTCCTGCTATCCGCCCGTGAGCCGGACCGGGTGAAGAAGCTGGTGCTGATGGGGGCCGCCGCCACCTTCGCGGTTCCGTTCAAGCGGCCGGAGCACGGGGAAGAGATCACGCCGGATGCTGTGCGGCAGACGAATGCGGCGGCGGTTCCGTATTTTTTCACCGAGGGCCATGAGGAGGTTCAGCATCAGATTCTGGAGGGCTGGTCCCGGCTGCCTGCCGCGACCCACCGTCTGATGATTCAGATCAAGCATCCCGATCTCCGGCCGATTCTTCAGGGCATCCGGCAGAGATCGCTGATTATTACCGGGGAGGCGGACCGGATTACGCCGCTGCACAAGGCCCTGGAGCTGAACCGGTATTTGCCGGACTCCCGGATGCATTCGGTTCCAGGAGCTGGACACTTTATGTTTCTTGAGGCGGGCGAAGACGTAGCTGCTGCCGCGCTCACTTTTCTTAAGGGGGAGTGAGCATGGGCAGAGTGCTGCTGATCTCGGCGAATACGGAGAAGCGGCCCCCTGTATTCCCGCTGGGTCTTAGCTATATTCACGCCAGTCTTGTCGCTTCCGGCTGGGAGGCAGGCATGCTGGACATGACTCAGCTGGAGTACACCCGGGAGGCCGTTACGAATTACCTTAACGCCTATGCGCCCGATTACATCGGCTTGTCGATCCGTAACCTGGATAATTGCTGCATGCAGTATCCCCGGAGCTTCGTGGATCAGGTCTGCTTGATGGTGGATTGGGTGCGGGAATGGAATAGCAGGACCGGAATCATTCTGGGCGGGGCGGGCTTCTCGCTCCTGCCCCGGCAGTGGCTGCAGGAGACGGGAGCCGATTACGGCATTGTCGGTGACGGCTGTGACAGTATCGTGGAGCTGCTTAGCCAGCTGGAAGCGGGGCAGGTGCCATCCGCAGTAAGCGGGCTCATGTTCAGGACAAGGGCCGGGGAATGGAATTACTGGTCGCCGTATGCGCCTGAACAGCTGGATCAGGAGTATTTTCCCAGCCGCAGCGGGTTTCTGCACAGCTATGATGTGGACCGTAGGGTCCGTCATAATGTATTGACCAAAAGGGGCTGTGCGCTAAGCTGTACCTATTGTGCTTACCCGTCACTGGAGGGCCGGGCCGTCCGCCTGCGGTCGCCTAAGGGGGTGGCTGATGAGATTGAGCAGATGGTGGTGCAGTATGACATCGGCTCATTTGATTTCGTGGACAGTGTGTTCAACTATCCCCTGGAGCATGCCGAAGAAATCTGCCGGGAGCTGATCGGGCGGACACTTCCGTTATCCTGGGGCTGCTTCCTGAATCCGCGGTTCTTCACGGCAGAATTCGCCGGGCTGCTTAAGCAGGCCGGGTGTACGGAGGTGGAGTTCGGCATCGATTCAGGCAGCGATATCTGTCTCAGGTCGTTCAAGAAGAACTTCCGGCAGGCCGAGATCCGGTCGGTGGTCCAGCTCTGCCGCGATCAGGCGCTGGACTTCAGCTTCTGCCTGCTGATCGGGGGGCCGGAGGAGACGCCGGAGACCCTGCACGAGACGCTGGAGCTGATGGAGGAGCTTGCGGTGCAGCGCATCTTCGGCCTGTTCGGCATCCGTATTCTGCCGTCCACCGATATGTACAGCTATGCAGGTTCGCCGGAGCCGGATGATCTGCTCCATCCGAAGTTCTTCATGTCTCCGCAGCTGAGTCTGGAGCAGGCGAACAGCATCTGTGCGCCGTACCGGGAGCGTAACCCGGACTGGATGTTCATATGAAAGAGGAAGAGCGGGTGGAGTGAAGCATGAGAATACTGGTGGTGTCTACGAATACACTGCTGAAGCCGCTGCCAGTCCTTCCCGTCGGGGCGGGGATGGTCTACTCGGCTCTGACCGCTGCCGGATTCAGGACACGCTTTCTGGATCTGGCCTTTATGGCTGAGCCACTGGAGGCGCTGCGCGAGGAGCTGCGGGTTAACGGAGCAGATCTGATCTGCCTCTCGGTGCGCAACATCGATAATCAGGTGATCCAGCAGCCGGAGAGCTATCACGCTTTTATACAGCAAGTCATGCAGGTATGCCGTACTTGCAGTTCAGCCAAGGTACTGCTTGGCGGGGCTGCAATGCTGGTGATGCCGGGCGAGCTGGTGAAGGAGCTGGGGGCAGATTACGGCATCAAGGGGAGCGGGGGCGAAGCGGAAGCGGTACGGCTGGCCCGAGAGATCGAGCGGGGTCAGGCCCCGGAGACAGGCACGGTACGTAATGCAGATCCCGCCTATCATCCGGTGTACAGCCGTATTCCGCCGAAGCCGCTGTTCGCTCCGCAGTATTTTATCCCGAACCCCCGCATCAAAAAAGCCTCGATGGGCTACCAGGCCTCCAGAGGCTGCAGCCGGCACTGCATCTATTGCTCGGAGGGCTACATGAATGCCGGTGCCTGCCGGATTCCTGCGGAGCAGTTCAGTGAAGATATGAAGATCCTGGAGAATGACTATCAGGTGCATAACATCACTTTTGTAGACGGGGTATTCAATCATGAGGTGGAGGAGACGGTGGAGTTCTGTAAGCTGATCGGCTGCACAAGCCCCTCGCTGGAATGGAGCTGCGCCTTGACCCCGGCTCAAGTTACGGAGGAATTGATCCGCTCGCTGAAGGAGAACGGCTGCCGCTTCGTGGACATCGGGGCCGACTCGGGTTCACGGCAGATGCTCCGGCGGATGGGCAAGCAATTCACCCCGGAGCAGCTGGTTGAGCTGGGACACCTGCTGGAACACTATCAGCTTCCCTATTCGGTATCGCTGCTGTTCGGCGGGCCGGGAGAGGATGCGGAGACGGTGCAAGAGACGGTCCAGGTGGTCAATCAGATGAACCCTGTGTATATTCTGGCCAGCCAAGGCATTCGTGTCTACCCTCACACCGCACTCTACCATATCGCTCTACAGGAGCAGGTGATCCGGGCTGAGGATAACTTGCTTTTTCCAGCCTACTATCAGTCCAAGGACTACAGCGCTGACCTGCTCACCGATGCTCTGTCCGCATCACGCCACATCTATAAAGATATGCTTATGAATTCAATTGGAGGAAGGACTTGATAGAATGAACAAGCCTGTGTACCCGTTCCGGGAGATCGGGATAGGGCACTATCCCATGGGGAACACACCGGTGTCGCCAGAGGACAGCAAACGGCTGCCGTCACTCATGAACTTGAATCAAGCTGCGGCAAGCTCCAAGCTGGTCTATGTACATATTCCCTTCTGTGACTCGATCTGCCCGTTCTGCCCGTACCCCAAGGCGTTCAACGAGCAGGGAGCCCGCAAGGATTATCTGGCTGCACTGTTCCGCGAGCTGGAGATGTACGGGATGACGCCGCAGATCCGCAATTGCTCAGTGGAGGCGCTATATATCGGCGGCGGGACGCCAAGCGTGCTGGACGAGGAAGAGATTACCGCATTATTCGAGCAGCTACAGGCTACACTTCCTATGCATAATATCGAAGAGATCACATTCGAGGGCAATCCCGCCTCGTTCACCGCTGCTAAGCTGAAGCTGCTTCAGGCGCTTGGGGTGAACCGGATCAGTCTCGGGGTGCAGACGTTCAACGATGAGCTGGGCAGACGTCTCGGGCTGCTTCAGACCGGGGAGGATTCCCTGCGGGCGATTCAGGATTCCAGAGAGGCGGGCATCGCGAACGTCAGCCTGGATCTGATGTACAATCTGCCGGGCCAGACGATGCAGGAATGGCTTGAGGATCTGGCGAAGGTAGTGGAGCTGGATATCGGTCATGTCACGCTGTTTCCGCTGAAGATTATTCCCGGCTTCGGTCTGGCGAAGCGCATTGCCAGCGGCGAGCTTCCGGCCTGCGGCGGACTTGAGCTGGAGCAGCAGATGTATATAGAGGCTTGCCGTTATCTGGAGTCGCAGGGATATTCGGTGGAATCGACTTATGATTTCGTCCGGCCGGGAGGCCATCATGTGTATAGCCGCAAGCATTTTGACGATTACCTGGACCTGCTCTCTGTGGGACTGGGGGCGTTCGGTGATGTGGGCGGGTATGCCTACCAGAATGTGAAATTACTCCCTGAATATGTGAAAAAGATTACATCCGGCGACCTGCCCATTGCTTTAGGCTACGAAGTGAAGGCAGAGGATCTGCCCAATCAGTTCCTGGCGATGGGCTTGCGCCGTACAGCGATTGACCGCCAGCAGTTCCGCCGCAAATTCGGCGTTTTCCCGGAGGAGCATTTCCCCGAGCTGTTTGACAAGTTCGTGAAGGAAGGGCTGATCGAGATCCGCGAGGACACCATCGCGCTAACGCGTTTCCACGGGTTGTTCTGGGGCAACAATGTATGTAAGGAGTTCTGCGAGGAGCAGATCAAGATGGCTTTTCCAAAATGATGGAGGGGTACTGAGATGAATAGTAAAGTAACCAAAAACGTCTTCTATGAGGATCTTCAGGAGGCCGGGAGGTTCGGGGAACTGGAGCAGCGTCTCATGGGCGAGTCGAACCTGCCGGGACCCCGGGCGAATCTGGGCGCGGCTTCCACCTTCGCGGATGCTTTCGCATCGGACTGGGTGGCCAGCGAAGCCTGGGAGCTGCTTGTGGAGTGGACCGGCAAGACGGAGGCGGAGGCGCCGACGGATGATCCCCGCGAGTTCCTGCCGTTCTGCGCGCTCCAGGCGATGGGCAGCTATTACCGTTATGCGGAGCCTGCCCGCCAGGAGACCATTCTGGAGCGCTGCCGGGCGGCGATGAATGATGCCCGCTGGCGGATGCGCGAGGCGGCAGCGATGGCGCTGCAGCGCATCGGGGAGCAGGACTTTGGCGCGCTCCGCGCCTTGTTCGATGGCATGAAAGGCACGGCTAACGCGCTGGAGCAGCGGGCCTTCGTTGCCGCCCTGGCCCATCCGCCGATGCTGAAGGAGCAGGCCAATGTCCTGTATGCGCTGGAGCTGTCTGAGGAGATCCTGGACCAGATTGCCGCCGGACAGACCCGCTACGGCGCGGAAGAATTCCGCGTTCTCTCCAAGGGTCTGGAATATGCGCTCAGCGTCTTTGTGGAACGCGCCCCCGAGCAAGGCTTCCGCATGCTCGCCAAGTTCGCAGTAACGGATGACAAGCGGATGCAGAAGATCGTGAAGTCCAACCTCGGCAAAGCCCGCCTGGCGAAGAAATTCAGCCAGGATGTGGAGCGCATTCAGGTGTTGATGAATGCTTGATGGGGGCGAGTGATGCGACCTCGTCGTGGATTGTAGGTGCAGCGTATTGCTCCTGAGAAATACGCTTGTTGAGGGAGCGAACCCGTCTGGTTACCCAACTCTGCTGCTCCATGCTCCTTCGCGGACCTGAGGGCCGTTATTTTTAAACAAACCTTGTTTTTTGCGGCTAGGCGGACTGTAGTGCGCTTATTGTCTCTCAGCGAGGCGTTTTTAGGTGGCATATCCATCAATAAGCGCCCTGTAGTCCGCGAATGCTGGAAAAGTTGGATTTTTCGCGAAATAAGGGCCTCTGAGTCCACTTGGGAGAGCGAGAGAGAGCACCATGCTGTGAGGGTCTAGTCAAGTAAAGCGAACAGAGATAGCCGGCCTGCATACTGAAGTATGCGGTCCGGCTTATTTTGTAGTGTGTTGTGTTTATGTATTTGTTAATTTGGATGCAGTCGCACTCTACGTGTGTAGAGTGCGTGGATTGAACTCAGAATTACTCTGTTTCGAAAAATAGCTTAAACCCTTCCTATCCGGATACTTCTGCTATGTTTTGCCTAGCATTTTCCAAAGCCGCAGCAAGCCGAGGCAAAGCTATACCTAACTTTTTCGCTTCCCGCACAACTTCATGTATCGCAAAGCCTGCTTTGCTATTGTTGTATTCCATGAAAAGCCGTGCTAAGCTGCCCTTCGCAAAAATCACCTTGTTAAACAGCGTGCCGAGCAGTGCCGGCGGGATCTTAGTCAGCAGCAGAGAAGTCGCATCAGCTTTTCCGCCTCTGGCTTTTATTACCGGAATCATCTCCCTCATACTCCTGCCAACATTTGCGAAGGAGTCGCTATGATCCAAGACTGCCGCAAAACTTCCCAGTCTCAACACCTCGGCTTCCATTGCCGCATTCATGGCGAAGTGATTCCAGAGCCAGTTTTGCATATCCTTGATCCAACGAATTTTAAAATGGGCACTTTCCAATAGCACTTTGACCTTGTTGTTAATAGCTTCAGTGCCTGCCCGTGGCTGCTCCAGAAACAGCATTTTTAAAAAGCCGCCTCTAAGCCTGTTGTCCTCAATGCCACCGCCGCCTCCCGGGAATCCAAAGACCACATTGTTCATAGACAGGGGCGAGATCGATGATTTCAAATCCTGCCAAAGGTTATTGAAGATGAGGATAGGCGTGCTCCCGGCAACTGCCGATAATAATTGTGCTGCTGCCGGAAGCTGTTCCGTGTTGACACTCACAATAATGAGGTCATAACCGGGACTGATTTTCTCATGCAATGTAACGTTCCAGCTTTCTTTTATGAGCTGCTTCCCCTTTCGTGCGTCCCACATTTCAAGCTTAATGCTGCTTCCAAAAGTTTCTTTCCTCCCTTCTCTAACGTAAAATTCCACGGTATGCCCTGCCTGTTCCATCGCCCAAGCATACTGGACCGATATGACACCTCTGCCGAAAAATAAAATTCTCATATTAGCCTCCTGAGCCTATATATTAATCCTTGTTGATTATCCAACAACGTGTTGTATAATTTATTGTATAGAAGCGCTATAGGACCATCAACCATCAGATTTTTAAAATCTGTTGTGTAATCCGTGTACAGAAACTGGAGGCCAATAATGAATAAGCAACCTGAAATTACGGATAAAACAAGACAAACCTTCATCAATGTATTCTGCGATTTATATAGCCAGAAACCCATTGAAAAAATAACCATCCAAGAGATCGCAAAGCGATCAGGATATAACCGCAGCACCTTTTATCAATACTTTACGGATATCTATGAGTTGTTGGATTACGTGGAAGAGCGTGTTTTTAGATCCATTAAAGAGGAAATGGCAAGCAGAGAGTTCTCCACACATACCTTCCAAGATGCTCTTCAATGCCTGGAGAATGCAGAGGAAATTTCAATCCTGAAAGCCCTCTTGGGCGACTATGGTTCTGTTCGTTTTATTGAACGTCTGAAAAGAGAAATTCCTTTTGAACGATTAATTGTCGACCTTCCGGCAAATGAAGCTTTAGCACCCTATATCATTGAGTTTTACATATCCACACTAATGTCGATGTTTCGCCTGTGGATACGGAATGACAAAGATCTGTCGTCGGAAGAATTGGTCAAGCTGATAGATACCCTATTTACTAATGGGATTGGGACGACGGTGATTCCTTAATATGTTAAAATACAACAATGATATGATGAGGGGGATTGTCCTACGGTAAAAACTCAGATCAGACAGCTAACCGTCCAAGACCGGCCTTTTGTATACTGGCATGTGGGTGGTTCCCGCCTCACGTTAAATATTTCGCCCAAGGAAGATAAAACCACCAAAATCACGCTCATTTTCGCAGCCGCTCCACCCGAAGAGGATCGTCACACCTCATGGGAGTTTTATGATATTTCAGCATACAAAAACAACTCCCATACCACCATTCATCTAGGCAAACCGGGGCATATTTCCGAGATAATACATTACATAGAACGGGAACAGCCTGAATTGTGGCGCAAAGGAAAGCAGCATACGATAGAGAACGCTTGGCAGCTGCTGCAAGCCTTGGGTTACTCTAACCTGGAGCCAATTTGGGTTAAGCGGTGGTAGATCCTCATTCCCGGTGCTCTCTGTGATATGGCACTTATCCGATTCTCACAACTAGACTAAGAGTACTAATTTTATTATCTGGAGAAGATTACATTGTCATTACGCAGATCAAAAAGGATCAAAATAATCGGCTTTTCTACCATTCTGGGATTCGCTCTCATCTTACTGCTCTTATATTTAATGTATGATAAGCAAACCCATGCGGTATTAGTCAAGTTCTCCAATATGAAGCAAATTGCTCATAACGTATATGTTGAACCTGATATCAATGAGAGTGAGCAAGCAGAAGTAATTCATTTTGTTAAGACCTCTGCTGAGAAAATCAAATCACTTTTTGGCCAGAAAGAGTCGATTCCTGTTCTAATCTATGCAAAATCCAATGAGACTCTGGAAAATTACGCAGACTCAGATATTGGGCAAACTTATTATTATCCATGGAATAGCTATATTGTGATCGGCCCCCGTGGTTATAGCGTAAACGTCATTGCTCATGAATTTACCCATGCAGAATTAAGGAAAAGACTTAAAAACAGCAGCAAGGTGCCAGTATGGTTCGACGAGGGTTTAGCCGCTATGGTGGATGGCCGGTTTACCGATATGGAAAAGACTTGGAGCACTCAGACGAATGATGGCAAAGAACCCGTCGATTTTATTCTTTTGGACTCCCATTCTGCATTTCAGGCTAATACTACAAGTACTATGAATTATGAACTGGCATGTTATGAGGTTTCGAGGTGGTATGGGATTGTTGGTACACCTGGTTTATTGCAGCTTATTGATTCTCTAAATGAAGGTGAAGATTTCAGTGCTCTTTATAAAGGGATTGAAAGTAATGGGGCTGAAAACACTAAATGATTTGGGTGAGGACTTGACATTAATGGATAATAATATCCTTAAATTGGTGCAGAGAACTGTAAGCGAATTTATAGACCCTAAGGCAGAAGTTCTAAGTATTGAGAGCAAGCCTATGGGCTTGGGTTCTCAAGCTGTGGAGTTAAATCGCCATTCGGTTATAATCCAGGCGGATGACAAAACATCGAGGGTGTCCCTAGTTTCAAAGCAGGCAACCAGGCTGGAGCGGCAAGTATTGCGCACGCTTTATGCCCAAAGAGCCAATGTACCGTTTTCTTGTTCAGATGGTGCTGAGTCAGAGGAGAGATTCCTGGTTTGTTTACAGGACGTTGACGCTCAGACAGACTATGGGAGTCTGGATATTCATTCACTTCAGCTCAGTGAGACGAGGGCGTTATCACATATCCACCTCTCTAACTTTGGCCAAAAGAAAGAACTTTCATGGTTACCTGAAGCAGACAGCTTACATATCGAAAAGATGATCTATGAACGTTGGAAGCCCCAATGGCAGACGGCCAAGGAAAACGAGCAGTTTATAGATGTCTTCGGGGATTACATTCTCTCTGTTGAAGCAGCAGCTAATACGTTTCTGGAGGATATTCAACAGGTGATTCATGATGAAACCAGCCAGACGTTAATCCACAACGACCTTAACCCGGGAAATGTGCTGGTGCATAACAATACGGATGTATCCTTTATTGATTGGGAAGAGGCACGGTACGGATCTATATTTTTAGATATCCCATTACGGTTACGTACTGCAGAACAACTAGAGGAATATAAGCGGCTACTGGCTGCCTCAAACATCGAATTTTCTATCAGTCAGTTCAATCAACTGTATGCAATCGCCTCACGATATTTAGGACTTAGATATATCAGCTGGAATTTAGGAGCTTGGACCAGTGATTCGCGAGCTAAAGAAGACTTAAGGAAATACTTAGACATGGTGACGGGAGCTTGAAGCTTCGAGCAAGCGTTTGGACCAGCCTTATGTATATTGGCATGTGGACGGCTCCCGCCTAACGTTTTGCTATAATTCTTCCAAATCTAATGAGTGAGGAGATTGAAAAATGACTGATCAAACAGTGGCTAGTAGATTAGCAACATTAGGAATCGTTCTCCCCCATGCAAGCGAACCGGCAGCTAAGTATGCAAACTTCGTAAAAGTAAACGGGTTATTGTTCGTTTCAGGCAAAGGTCCTGCTGGTACACCCAAAGGTAAGTTAGGTCAGGACTATACCACCGCAGAAGGTTATCAGTTTGCACGACAAACGGGGATTGAAATTTTGGCCGTATTACAAACAGCTTTAGATACACTGGATAAAGTGAAACGGGTCGTTAAAATTCAGGGCTTTGTTAATGCGGTCGCCAGTTTTGAAGAGCATCATAAAGTGCTGAATGGCTGTTCTGATCTGATGCTGGATGTTTTCGGAGAAAAAGGTATCCATGCCCGTTCAGTCTTTGGAGCTGTTTCGGTTAGAGATAATCTTCCTATCATTATTGATTCTATATTTGAGGTTGAGGAGTAAAGTTCATTGTAGATATTGCTCTGGTGTGGATAACTTCACTGAGCTTACGGGCAGGTTTGCGTAGTAGGTATTGAAAAACGCGGGAACACTTATGATGCCTGGTACCAGCAGCATACAAAAGCAGGTATAACTACATTAAATGAGAGTAGATTTCAAGAACACATAGATACTGACCATAGAGAAACTGAAGAAATCATATACAGGAAGCCCGCTCCCTGCAACCGTCATACCTAAGGTGAGCATCAATGTTACAACAATACCTAGAAGCCATTTCGTGACATAAATTCACAACTCTTGTCTTAATGGGGGGCCGCATTATGAATTTTTGGCCGATGAAATTCATTTCAGTTGTAATTTGTTTGGCATTGGCGGTATGCGGATGTGCTGGCTTGAACAGCAAGAGCAAGGAGCATGTTACGGCAAGTGACTTTATTATTCCCCTGAACGTTAGCGAAGTGCTGAAGCGTCCAGAGACTGGGGTTATTATATATTTTCAGAACCGTCGTGAGGACTTTGATATTCTAGGCCGTTATCTGTTAGAAAATGAAAAAGTGTTCCAGACTCGGCCTGTCATACTTCAACAAGATTATTCCATCGAGAACATCCAGGACCCTGAAATTCAACAAATCGCTCAAAATTTGTTTCGAGAAGGTATTGTAAAGAGGATATCCTCCTTAAATGATGCCCCTAGTAAAAGTATTGACTTTTTGTTTGATGCCGAAGACAACTTGTATCAACAAGGCATAACCTACCTCAGCCTACCAGAGATGGCCAAAGGCGATCCTTCGAAATTCAACTATGTGAATGACTATAAGAATCTGGGCGGCGGCTGGTACTATTATGTCTTCCACTATGACAAACTTAAAAATGAAGATGAATTTCGGAATCTAGCTTGGGCCCAAATCTCAGAAAAGGAAAGAAGCACTTTAACCACGCAGAAAGAGAAAGCCATAGTGATCCTAGAGTCTGGAAAAAACGTTGGCTATTGGATTGATGACAGAAAGTTAGATGTTGTTGTATCCGTTCAATTTGATACGGAAATGAACGGCCAACTGGGACCGATTACAATGTTTTTTGATCCAATGACCAAAGATTTGATCGGGGGCAATCTGCGTTTCTAATAGGCTGGAGTAAAATGCGAACTCCGTTTTTATTTAAATCCCTTCCCCAACTCGGTGAACCCGCAGAAGGTTAGTGGTTCCGGCGCAGCCTACAGGGACTCCGGCGGTGATGAGCACCAAGTCGCCATTTTGCACGTATCCGGCAGACCTCGCCAGTTCAACAGCGGCTTCTACGGCTGCATCTGTGCTAGAAGTAGACTCGTCGCGGAGCAGCGGAATTACACCCCAAGTCAAGGAGAGGGCATGCAACACGCTCTCCTTAGTGGATACGGCGATTACCGGTGCAGCGGGCTTGTGCTTGGCGATCATCCGGGCGGTAAAGCCGCTTTCGGTCAGGGCGAGAATAGCCTTGGCGGATAGCGCGAGGGCAGTGCGGACAACGGATTCGCCAATGGCGCGGGTCACGTTGGTGCCAGTCTCGTTACTCTTGCAGTTGGAGCGGCCGTAGCTCCCCAGGACGGACTCAGCGCTTGCGGCGATGCGGGCCATAGTCTCGACGGACTCCAGCGGGTACTTACCTGCGGCAGATTCACCAGACAGCATGACGGAATCGGTGCCATCGAAGATAGCGTTGGCGACGTCACTTGCTTCTGCACGGGTCGGACGCGGGTACATCTGCATGGACTCCAGCAAGTGAGTGGCGGTGATAACCGGTTTTCCGGCCAGATTACACTTCTTGATCATGTCTTTTTGAACCAGCGGCACATCTTCCACCGGCAAGTCCACGCCCAGATCGCCGCGGGCAACCATTAGTCCGTCGGCTACGTTCAGGATGGCGTCCAGGTTCTCCAAGCCCTCGTCATTTTCAATTTTGGCGATAATTTGGATATGGTCGGCCTTGTGTTTACTCAGAATATGTTTAATCTCGAGAATATCTGCAGCTTTGCGGACGAAGGATTGAGCGATGATGTCGATGTTCTGCTCAACGCCGAACTTGATGTGCAGGATGTCCTTCTCAGTTACGCCTGGAAGACTGGTTTTGATGCCGGGAACGTTGACGCCCTTGCGCGGCTTCAGCTTGCCGCCGTTCTTAACGAGGCAGGTGATCTCGGTACCTTCGGACTTTACGACCTCCAAACGGACTAGACCGTCATCGATCAGGATACTGCTACCGGGCTGCACATCTTGGGGCAACTGCTTATAGGTGACTTGGATGCGGTCCTTCGTGCCGAGCACTTCCTCTGTGGTCAGAATCACAGTTTCACTTGGTACCAATTCCACGAAGTCCGAGGCCATTTTGCCGATACGAATTTCCGGACCTTTGATGTCGAGCAGGACGGCCACATATTGGTTTAGTTCCTTGGCTGCTTCCCGGATGTGGCGGATGCGTTCTGTGTGCTCCTCCAGATCACCGTGAGCTAAGTTCAGGCGGGCGACATTCATACCGGCTTGGATCAGCTTACGGAGCATTTCGGGGCTTTCGCTGGAGGGGCCGATGGTACAGACGATTTTTGTTTTGCTCATGAAATTCTCTCCTTCATCGATAAATTATTTAATCTTGTGAAAATTTTCCCTTATCCTTACAATAAAGCATAATGATTCATCAGAAAAATATATATAATTTCGTTCTTCATCAATTTTGATGTAGGAGGCAGGTCATCTTATGAATCTTCATGCCCTTAAAATATTTCATACCATCTCTGAAAAAGGCGGAGTCACCCGTGCTGCGGAGGAACTACGGATCAGCCAGCCTGCAGTTACAGCCCAGGTACGCAATCTGGAGAAGGAATTAGGCATACAGCTGTTAGCCCCTAAGGGGCGTGGCATTCTAGTGACCGATGCGGGACAGATGCTGGCCAGTCATGCCAAACGGTTGTTTGCATTGGAGCGTGAGCTGGATGAGGCAGTCCGTGAATACAAGGCCGGGTTCAGCGGAATCCTGCGGATTGTCGCCACCTATCTGCCCGCCAATCTGCTGCTGCCGGAATGGCTGGCACTCTACAAGCAGGAGCATCCTTCCGTGGAGGTGGTCTTGAATACTGCGAATTCTCGGGAAGCGGTGGAGGGTCTGCTACAGTACGATGCCGAGGTAGCCGTATACGGAGGCGGCTGGGAGGAGCAACCGGGTATTGAATGGGAGCAGCTTCTGGAGGATGAGCTCTGGTTCATCGTCCCGAGAAACCATCCATACGGCGGAAAGGAAATTACTTTAGCGGAAATGATGAAGGTTCCCTTCATTCTGCGTGAAGAGGGAAGTTCTACCCGGGAGCGTCTCTTCTCTTTATGTAGGGCTTTGAACGTGAGTCCTCCCAAGGTAGGTCTACAATTTAATGGGGTGAACGAGATGGTTCGGGCCGTCATCGCGGGCTACGGAGCCATCTTCATCTCCTCCCTGGCGGTTAGGGATAATGTGGAACGCGGGGAAGTGGAGCGTGTGATGGTTAACGGCACTTCGCTGCTGAATCCGATTGCCGTCTGTACCCGGAAGCAGGAGGCATTGTCGCCAGCGGCGGCAGCATTTCTCTCACTGGTCCGGGAGCAGTCGAAAGGATGGGCAAGAAATTAACTGTTCTGCTTGCAAAAGAAGAATGGCACTATTAGGACGTTATAGAGAGAAGATTGCGGTTACGCACATCAGTTTTTCGAAGATAAAGAGAGGACGATCAGAACATGAATGTGCCTCATTCAAGAGCTTCCAGCTGCGGATCGGGATCATAATGTGTCAGGTTCGGGTTGGCGGTGCAGTGGCTGGCATTGAACGAAGACATGTCATGATATAAGCGGAATCAAAAAGCCTGTTTGCAGCTACCCGGTCGTATAATTTTTCCATTTCAGGGCAAGATAAAACCGCAGGATTTTGATTTCTTAAATGAAGGAGAAGACTATGGTTGAAACATGGCTTGATGAATTAAAACAGAAATTAAACCATATGGATGATGCCGAAATTGTTGAGCTCACAATGGGTTCCAGTGCCTCAGTCCATCTTTTATACATAAAAACGTTAATCGATCCAGAGCGTTTAAACGAGACGATTATTCAGCCACTTCATCGTTCTGCTTGCAATTCGCTTTCTTCATGCATAACCAATGCCAAAGTTTCGGAAGTTCTATCAATCGAAGATGCTGAGCAAAAAATAATGCAAGGATTTATTCTTCTAAACGATTCAGTCAACGATCAGTGGTTAGGCGTCCAACTGGAAAGCCCTCTTGGCCGGGCAGTTGAACCTTCCCAAACGGAAACGGTTATATATGGAGCGAAAGACAGCTTCAGTGAACAAATCGATAAAAACATTACAATGTTGCGCAGACGTTTGCCTATAACGACATTAAAAACGGAAAGCTTTACTATCGGTTCACTGAGTAAAACGAAAGTTGTGTTACTGTACATAGACGGATTAACTAATCCAGAATTTGTTTCCCTTGCAAGAAAGAAAATTGAAAGTGTGGATTTCGATCAATTTTTAGACTCCTCTCAGCTTGCAGCTTTTATTGAAGATCATAATCATACGGTCTTTCCGCAGTTTCTACAAACGGATCGGCCGGATGCCTGCGCCTACGCCTTAGGTGAGGGAAAGCTGACGCTATTGGTTTCCAATTCACCGTTTGCTTTAATTGCTCCCATTACTTTTTTTCATCTACTCCAATCTCCGGAAGACTACTTCCTTCGTTGGCCGGTCGCCAGTTTTTTACGTTTAATCCGGTACGGAAGTTTTATTGTTTCTTTGACGATGATTCCTTTTTATGTTGCGTTAACGACATTTCATTACCAAATGGTTCCGCTGCCGCTTCTTTACGTATTATTGGAATCGAGAGGCAAATTGCCCTTTACTCCGTTTGCGGAAGGATTTTTCATGATCGTAACGCTGGAAATCATCAAAGAAGCAAGTTTGCGAATGCCGACCAAAACCAGTCAAACTTTAGGGGTTATCGGTGGTATCGTCATTGGACAAGCTGCTGTAGAAGCAGGCTTTGCAAGTAAAGTATTGATAGTGCTGATGGGTATATCCGCCATTGCTTTCTTTTTAGTTCCCAATTATCAAGTGACAAAATCCATGGTGCTGATACAAATTCTTCTTCTTGTCCTTGCATCGTTTCTTGGGTTGCCGGGAATCGTGATCGGGCTGATCGGGATTCTTGCACATCTCCATGCATTAACGTCATTAGGTCAACCTTATTTAGCACCGATTGCTCCTTTTTATGGAAAGGATTGGAATGACCTCTTTATCCGCGGCCCTTTAATTTGGATGAAAACACGTCCGAAATATCTAAAACCACTACGGAAATGGCGACAGGAGATGAAGAAGTGAAGAGTTTATCCTTATATAATCGAACTTCCACCCTTGGCGGTATCTATTTCCTTCTCTTAGTGAATCGCATGCAAATGCATTATTTTATTTTGATCATGCCGGTTTATTTGGTTCATCCGTATATGGTTTGGGGAATTGTCGCGATGGGGCTACTGTCCCAACTTAATTTGATGATGATGTCCAAATGGTTTACTTCCAGTTATGCAGCGAAAGGCTATCAAGGATTTTTACAGCTTTTCGGGAAACGGACGGTTCAAGTTTTCGCAATACTTGGATTTTTGATAATATTGTTAAAAATTTCAATCATCACACTGGGATACATTGAAATGCTTCATAATTTTATTTTTCCATCTATGGATACAAGGTGGCTGATCCTATTTATTCTTTTGATCAGCTTATATGTGGCTTCACATGGAATGGAGAATACATTGCGTTTTGTCGTCATCGCCTTTCTTTGCGGGGCTTGGATCTCAGTCCTGTTTATTCCTTTTTTCTTCCAACCGGATGCCAATTACCGCGATTTGTATCCTCTCATACCCACCGAATGGTCAGGACAATCATGGCAAGGTTTGTTGTTTATTTGGTCGGCATTTTCCGGTCCGGTATATTTGGTTTTTATGGTTCCATGGTTAAGCTCCAATAAAAAAATATCGAAATACCTGGTTATTGGAAATATGATGTCGATCATGGAATATGTATTATTGTTCGTTGCTTCGGTATTGTTTTACGGATCACACTACTTACGCAAGATCGATTTTCCGATAGGATATATGGGAAGCTACATTCAAACGAGCGGTTTAGAACGAATCGATTACATCCTTATCTCTTTCCATATGTTTAATTATGTGTTTGACATTTCAATTCTTCTGTTGTGTTTTTATGGAGCCGGAAGAATCTTTATGAGAAAAATGAAAGAACGCACAACTCGGATTGGTTTATTGTCGAGCTGGTTCGTCATTTTGATAAGCATCATCTTAATGGATCAATGGTTATGGCAAACGGTTCCGGGTCAAAAGATGTTACTGAACCTTCAAATCTGGACCGGCTCATGCATTTATTTACTTATTCCTGCGATCCTTTTCATTGCAGTTAAACGAAAGGAGAGTATGTAGGGATGGTACCATACAAGCACTATGGTTTATTGGCGGTTGTAAGCCTTATGTGGATGGCCGGCTGTTCTTCCCCATATGTCGAGAACAATAAGATCGAAGAGATTGCTCCGGTAGTTTTCTGGTCGGTTGACAAGGGGACGGAAGGAAAGTTGAGAATCAGCACTTTAGTCCCCCCGCTCATCCAAGAAAAAAAACGTCTTCTCTCCAAGGAAGTCGATCTGTTAAAGCAGGGAGACCAGAAGTTTAATTTAATTTATTATCGGGAATTAAAGCAGGGGCAGCTGCGAATGTTATTAATGAATGAGGAGCTGGCAAAAAAAGGAGGCATTGAAAAGCTGATCAATACCATACTGGTTGATCCTGATATTTCAATGCGTGTCTATTTGTTGATTGTCAGAGGCGATTTTGATGAATACATAAAAAATCAATTGACGGTGCAAGACAACCAGGATTATTTCCTTTATCGGATGTTAAAGCATTACGAGGAGCATAATCAAGGTGAAATGAGCATCGTCAATATTCATAAATTCATGAAGAAGGTATATTCTCCTTTTAAAGATCCGGTCCTGCCGGTTTTTCATTCGGATAAGGACAATTTCAATTACGTAGGAACAGGCATCTTCCAAAACGATAAAGAAGTAATGGTCATTCAAGACGTGGACGATAATATTTTTCAACTTCTGGATAACAATCATTTCCTAAAAGTCTTGGCCATTCCAAAGCTATCTATCAGTTTAGGACGTATTCGATCCAATGTTCGCATGAAACTATCGGGCGACTATTCATCCTTGTCCTTACATGTGGGATTGAAAGGAAGAATTGAGGAATACCAGGGAGAATTGAATATTCAAAGTGAGGAACAATTGGAACATTTAGTTCATGAAATTGAGGTCTACCTTGAGGAACAAACTTCAGATTTATTAAAACGAATGCAACGTTGGAAAGTCGATCCCTTAGAGATCGGCACCCATTCACTTAAGCCATTTTCCAAGGAAATAACGGATGAACAATGGTTAAAACATTGGGAAAACATGAGAATTAATGTTGACTACGACATCAAAGTGCATCCTTTGATTAATGGAGCAGTTGATGTGTTTCAAAACAAGTAAATCGTTCCGAGCCGCTTAAGAGCGTATGATACCTTTGCTTTGCACAAATTCAGCGGGTTAATTGAACAGATTGTTATGCTATCGGGGCGAATCCGCTTTTCGCCTTAACATTGCCGGTTCCTGCTCAGCCAGTTCACCTACTCGTTCCATCGTATTTCTCTGTTTTTTATTTATGAAAAAGTCGGATGAGTGCGGATATTTCTTCTAGGGTTTCTTGTTGACCATTCTTTATCCGCATCATCCAAATTTCAAAAACACCGGCACTTATAAAATGAATCCAATAATTTCGTTTCGCACCTGTCCAGTCTGGAAAGGGAGTAAGCTCATCATAAAATTGGGTAATATGAGTTTTGAAGATTTGATAATGTAGCCCTGTGTAATCACTCTCAATGGCCAATCGAAAATCATCAGAGAATGTTAGAAAAAAGTTGGTCAAATCTGTTATTTTTTGCTCGTGATTCTTTCGCCAAGATATGTCAACGAGTAACCAAAAAGCCAAACGTTTACTGGGATGGGCACCACGCCCAGCGGAAGAAGCAATTGTAGCCACAGGCAAAAGTATGATGAAGGTTATCAAGGGACAGATGAAGGTATAAGTTATTGCAGGGACAATTTGCGTTTAACAACTGTCCCCTTCTATGTTAGATCCCCTGCACAGCTCCGACGTTTTGGCAATCCTGCATTCCTCTCACAAATGTCATTCTGGACATCACTCCGTAGGTCTGACAAGATAATGAATAGGGTGTTTCCCAAAGACGTAATATGAAAAAAATTCTACCCAGAGGAGGAGACGTTACTTAGCGTCACACACCAATCATGCGAGTCAATCGATTACTCTCCATGCTGCTGATCATCTCCGGTCAAGGTACGGTAACGGGCAAGGCGCTTGCCGAGCATTTCGAGGTATCCTTGCGGACGATCTACCGGGATATTGAGAAAATAAGCGAAGCCGGCATACCAGTTGCATCAACCAGCGGTAAGGGCGGAGGATACTATATTATGGACAGCTATAATGTAAGCAACCTCTTTCTTAATGGGGACGAAGCTCATACGTTGGTAGCTGTAATGAAGAATTTACACGGATTGTTTGGCCGGAACGAAGCTTTCAATGACATCCTGCTCAAGGTTGAACATACCTATAAGCGGGAGCCGGGTAAGGATAAACTGACTCTGGAGTTGTCCCATTTCAGTATGAAACAGGAGATTAAAGAGTACCTTGGGATCATCAGCAAGGCCATCACGGATAACAGGGTGCTGGTGTTCGATTATATCAACAGGGATATGGAATACCTGGAGCGAACGGTCGAGCCGGGCTGGATTGACTTTCGTCACGGCCATTGGTATGTGATCGGCTTCTGCCGGGTCAGAAACGACTACCGCAGATTCAAGCTTGTGCGGATCAGGCAATTGGAGCTGGGGCTGTCTTTTGCAAAAAGAGATGTGCCGGATGCGCGGATTGCCGAGGTCATTGATCACAATTATTCGCAGGCGGGCATACAGGTTGTGCTCAGATTCACTTCGCGAATTGGCGCACAGCTTACCGAGTATTTTGAGAAAGAGAAGATTAGCCGGGGTGAAGATGGCTTCTATCTCGTTACGGATATTTTTCCTCATGAGGAGGGCCTGCTGAAATTCATTCTAAGCTTCGGCAAGGAGTGCGAGCTGCTGGAGCCTCGTGAATTACGGGCGGAGCTGCAGCAATATATGCAAAATATGCTTCTATCCTACAATGACTGACGCCCTGGTGTCAGTCATTGTGTTTTATAGTAGGGATATCGGCGGGAGAAATACATAATGCCGTTATAACTGGGTTAGGAGTGAACCGACTAGATGAAAGCCTGCATTTTGGACGAAGATGTCAATGAACGGGGTACGAAGGACACGCGGACAGAACTGATACACAAGCTGCACAGATTGGAGGAAGAACAGTATATCCTGCGAGAGGGAGAAAGCATCCAAGACTTTACCGATCTGATGCTGCGGCATATTGGTGACCCGGAGCCTGAGCTTCGTGAGCATATTTATTCTACCTTTTACATATGGCTGAAGCGCGATAATAAGTTCACAGATGAGGAAATGCGGCATCTATTGACTGTCCTGATGGACGACCGGTATTTGTTCTACCGTATTGGAAGCGTGGATGACCACAGCGTACTCACCAGGGCATTCGCGGTTCTGCCGATCGCTCTTATTATGCAACGGGACAGGATTCAACCATTCTTGACGCCAAAAGACTTCCAGCATCTAAAGCGCTCGCTGCTTCGCTACTATCAGGAGGAGAAGGACCTGCGCGGTTATCTGGCAGCCGAAGGCTGGGCTCATGCCGCAGCTCACGGGGCAGATGCCCTGGAGGAGCTGATCCGCTATAAGGAAAGTGACATTGAGGTGCAGCACGAGGTGCTTATGGCGATTACAGGAATGCTGCATAACAGTGTCCGGATTTTTGACGAGGAGGAAGACGAACGTATGGCTAACGTTGTGGACACGATGATCAGTGAATCGCTGTTACCACAGCAGGAGATTGCCGGCTGGATTCATAGCTTGGCGCAGTGTACGGAATGGCCGGATACACGCGCACAGAGAGTTGCCAGAGTGAACGGGAAAAATATGGTGCGCAGCCTGTATTTCAGAACACTTGCCCGGCATGACGGGAATCATCGGAGACTTACCAGCGCCATGCTGGCGGCTGAAGCTAAATTAAACCGCTTTAACGGGGCAAACCCTGCATATGGAGGTGATGAAGCTTGAGTACTCACTATTATTTCAGTTGGTTTAATGATTTTTTACCAGAGGGGCTGGTTGAGTGGTTGCAGGAGGATCTACAAGACAGACAATCGCTTGTTATGATTAGCGCTCAACCCTCTGATTATGAAGACGGGCAGATTCACTTTGAGGATATAACGGAATGGACATGGCTCCATCAGGCTAATCTTATGTTTAAGGAGAACCATTTCATCGATTACCGCATGCCGAAGGATGAGGCCCGGCAATGGATTCAGAACGCGTCGGTCATTTTTCTATGCGGCGGAGATCCTGTTCAACAGAACAACTTTTTGGCGGAATATGAATTAACCGATGTGATTAAGAACAGCAATGCCGTTATCTTGGGGGCCAGCGCCGGTTCGTTGAACATGGCTGCCAAATGGGTAACCTCGCAGAGCGCCGATCATACCGTTGAAATAGATACGATTCATGATGGGTTGGACTTTAATCCTTTTGCCTATGAATCTCATTCGAAACGCGATTACGCCTCTTTCGTTCAAGGCTACCTGTTCCCCTTATCGGAGGAGATCGATGTATATGCGGCAGAGCAGGAGAGTGCGATTCGTGTAAAAGACGGCGCAATCGAAATAATGGGCCCGGTATATTTAATATCCCGCTCGAAGATTCAGAAAATAAGTGTATGATTACGAAACAACCACAGAACCATTTGAAATACAGTCAGCGATTGGATCAATGCTAAAGGTATCCATGCATGTTCAGTCTTTGGAGCTGTTTCGGTTAGAGACAATCTTCCAATCATCATCGATTCAATATTTGAGGTTGAAAAATAAAGGAGAACCCAGGAGGATACCTTGGAAAGCCGCTCATCCAGGCACATACTACGTTTGGTGGGAGTGTTAATCTAGGAACTGTGCATTAAACCTTTCTTCAAATAATCACATACTGGGCTTATGTGCATATAATTGATGATATGATTATTTGCATTTCTGGAGGTTTAGCTCATGCATAGGATTTATCCGTATTGGTTTAGATCACAATTCGTCCCCGTTTGGGCCACTACAACACAAGAATCACTTGAATTAATGAGGAATGCCGTACAAGGTGAACGAAATGATGAACTTTTTTATGATCAACTCATCAGACTTGCCCCGAACCAAGAACAAGTTGAAGTGATTACCTCTATTCGGAATGATGAAAGAGGACATAATCAAATGTTCCGACAAATGTATAAGGAATTAACAGGGCATGAAGTAACAGGAGTTGGCAACGAACCTCCGGATAATGTTAATTCTTATATTGCCGGGTTGCAACAAGCCTTCCAAGGTGAATTATCTGCTGTTGAGAAATATCGAAAGATATGGTTCGGTCTTCCGTACGGCATTTACAAGGATACTCTGTATGGCATTATTCTGGATGAGCAAAAACATGCGGCTAAATATAACAATCTCCTGCTACAAAACTTAGCTGCAAATCAGTTCTGATCCTACGCACGAAGAGGCCTCTTTACTCACAGGGAGTGGAGGGGCCTCTTTACTGATTAATACGCGTCTAGTGTTCACTGGCCGTATCTGGTGTAGAGTACAAAGTCCTGAAGGGATATCTTATACAAACATTGGAGATTGTTCCTAAGTATATAGCGGAGGATCCAATGGTAGATGTGTGGAGTAGAATCAGCTCACCTTAATATTCAATTCTAGATTTTAGCTTTGCTCAGGAATAATAACATCTTCAGTGGGTACCATATGGAAAAACCAAGTTTATGCTATCCTCGAGTGTCCTTTCATATCTAATTAAGAAATTCAAACCTGAACAGTAACATCATTAGAAAAACACGAGGAAGTGGCATACACGCCTCGTGTTTTTTCTGTGTCACCCTAAATCACGAATGTTTATTGCAAAAATGGTCGATATAATCAGAACATTGTCCAGGTTCATCTTCCATTACGAAATGACCAGCTTTTGGAATGACACGTAGACAGGCATGGGGGATATCCTGGACAAGCCTCTTTGCATAAGCGAGGGGCTGCCATTCATCTTCCTCCCCCCATAGAATTTGAACGGGGACCTTCAGTTTGGGTAAATCTGTTTTATAGGATTCAGTATATTTTGCATTATAGTGAGCTACCTGATGGGAGAAAAAAGATGCTTTACCTAATAGACCGGCATGGGGTGCAAGATATGCGTCTAGTGTATCCCCTGTCATGAGGTCTTTATTATAAACTGCCATGGGTAACTGTTTTTTTAGCATGGTATCAAAATCAGTACGGGACATTTGTTCAACCCGTTCGAACTGTTCTTCAATAATTTTCTTCCAGGTTGGTGAGGGCCACGAATCATAGCTGGGGATGTTGAGTAACGTGAGCGATTGTACACGCTCAGGTTGTTCCTGAGCCAATTGGAGGCCAACAATTCCACCTAGATCGTGGGCTGCGACATGTAAACGATCCATTCCGAGTTCGTCTAAAAGCTGACTGAACAGAGTATATTGTGCTGCCACAGAAGTATCTGTTTCGAGTGGTCTTTCGGATGCTCCATATCCAAGAAGGTCATGAACGTAGATTTTATACCCTTTTTGAACCAGAGAGGGTATTACTTTTCTCCATTCATAGCTATAAGACGGTGTTCCATGAAGGAGCCATATGGGAGAGCCTTCTCCGTATTGCTCATAAGCAATTCGATATCCATTGATCAACATGGATGACGTTGCTGCTGTTTGCATGGTGATTACTCCCTTCTATAAACGATTGAGATTAATTTAGCTCTTATTGAGTTACATTGAATATAAACGATTGCATTCTATTAGTAAAATTGATAGTTTATATGTAAACAATCAGTTTTGATGATGGTAAAAAGAAGGGAGCCAATGATGGAAATACGTCATTTGGTAACATTTATTGCGATTGTAGAACACGAGGGATTTACCAAAGCTGCTGAGCATCTTGGATACGCGCAATCTACAATCACATTGCATATCAAGGCATTGGAAGAGGAGATTAACTACCCTTTATTTGATCGAATCGGTAAGCGGGTTATTTTAACGGAGACTGGGAGAAAATTGTTGCCACATGCCAAAAAAATGCTTGACCTGTATCATATGATTAAGGAAGTGACTGCTGCGCAAGGGGAATTAACGGGTAATATCGTTATCAGTATTGGGGAAACTTTGTTGATCTATCGTTTTCCGCCTATTATTGAAGAGTTCAAAAAATTACATCCCCATGTCAATATAGAATGGCACCAATTAGATTCCGTACATTATAAAGAGAATTTGATGCAAGGTAAAAGTGATATTTCCTTTATGCTGGGGACAGAGGTACATGACCCCAATTTGTACAGTGAGAAATTGGCTGAGGAGCCCATGATGTTGTTGTATCCAAATTCATTTGAGCTACAACTGGACATTGTGCAAAGCAATTTACTTTTTACCGAAAGAGGTTGCGATTATCGCACATTGTTTGAACAATGCATTGAGGAGTATCAGTTAGGGATTACTTCCAATATTGAATTCTGGAGTATTGAAGCCGTGAAACAATCTATATTGAGTGGTATGGGCATATCCTTGTTACCTCGAATTACGGTAGAGAGGGAGCTGAAGGAAGAAAAACTTTCAGGTCAGCAGTACAAACAGAATCTAGCTACGCAGTTGTTATATCCCAAAAACAAGTGGATCTCTCCTCAAGTAGAAGCTTTTATTGAGATCGTTAGAAAGCATGCCTCCCTCTGGTAAGAAATGAGAAGAGTGTTGATAATTATTCGGATTCAATTCAAGTATTGAACTAACGAAGAACGTTAGTCCAACAACACAGCTGCAGTCTATGACTTTATTTTCTCGTTCAGATCTGCCGCCATTTAAAAAGCTGACTCTCCCATCTACTGCGCAGTATACGTCTACTATTCACTGGTCCGTATCTAGAATTTAAGAACACAGGAGGAAACCTTGGAATGGACTTTAGGTTAAGACTGGATGGTGCTTTAGATGAAATCTATGAACCTCTATGGAAGCTCAGGATTCAGCTCACTGATGAAGAAAAAGCACTGCTCCGAAGCAAAAAGGTGCGGCGGCTTCATTACATTCGGCATGGAGGAGCTTCTTTTATCAATACCCACCATACCTACAGCCGCTTACAGCATACGTTAGGTGTATTTGCGCTTACAGCGCATTTTGAGCCGGATAATCGTACGTTGCGGGCAGCTGCATTGCTGCATGATATCGGACATGCGCCTTTCAGTCATACACTAGAATCCCTTCCAGGCGTGGATCATCATGAATGGACGCGGGAGGCCGTGTTTTCACAGGAGATCGTTGACATCCTAGCCCGTGCGAATATTCGTACAACTGATGTTATGGACTATATTGATGGTTCGAAGCGTAGCCTATTGAGGAACAAGGACGGAATTCTTCATGCAGATCATCTGGACTCCTGGGTCAGAAGTGCATTTGTCGGCGGTTATCTGACTATTACAACTGGGGAACTTTTAGAAGCGATGAGCTATAGAAATGGAAGTCTCCAGTTCACACTGGAGGCTGGCAAGCAGGTCACCGAGCTCATATGGGAAGAAGCCCGTATGCAAGCTTCCCCGGCTAACATCGGCGTAAACGCGATCATGAGGAAACTGGCTGGCCGCGTAATACATAAGGATGAAATTGAAGCAGCAAAGTTGCCGGCCATGACGGATACACATATTGAGCAGTTGCTTTGTAGTGATCCAGACACACGGGAAGAGTATGAGCAGTTGCTCATGGAATCATGGCGAATTCGCGTGTCGCGGGAAAAGCCATCTTTTCCAGTGGAAACAGCAGTTTTGAGTAAGCTCTATCTTGCAATGCCGCTCATCCAGGGTGTTGTGATCACTGAATATTCAGATGAATATTCGCAAGATTGTCTCGCTACGATTAACCAGCTTACAGAGCTGCTAGGCACATACTACGTTTGGTGGGAGTGTTAAGATATGACGAATCCAGAGAATTTAACTTGCAAAGCATGTGGAAGTAATACCTTTGTAAAAGGTGAAGTGAATGCAGTGGATGCTAGAGTGATGCCGATCGGTAAAACTTTTTCTTTTGGCTCCCCGGTTATCTATACATTTTGTAAAAAGTGCGGAGAAGCAGCCTCCATTAGAATTAAAAATCCGGATAAATTTTGAATATAACATTTCGTAATCAAATTTAATGAGGAGTGAATTTATATTGATATTCTTTAAATTAAAGACCCTATTTAAATTAACTGCTCTGGTTCTTACTGTCTTTGGCTGCTACACGCTTATTATGAGATTATTTTTCTAATGATGGCCTTATCTTCAAAAAAGTCCAAAAAATTGTGGCCGAGTGCCTTATCGATAACATTCCATCTATCAGAGTTTTGGAGAAATTGAATTTTACACGAACCGAGTAAAGAACGGAATGATTATGTGGGAATTACTAAATATACACTAATTTATCGTCATGCAGAATGACTTACGATAGATTAAAATAGAAAAGAGATCCGGTGCGAATGCCAAGCTCCCATGAAATTCCCGGGAGTTTCGCACCTCAGAATTTGTCGAAAGTCTATAAATATGAGGGTAGTCTTGATAAGTCAAGGGTGGTCTTATATCTTTTCAAGAATAGACTTAGGAGCCAGATAGTGAATTAATACGGGAAAAGCATGGTTTATGCTTTTTTTCGCTGTCGCACTCTACGTGAGTGCGTGGATTGAAATCTTTCTCCACGTGGTAAATGACATCTCCTGGACTACGTCGCACTCTACGTGAGTGCGTGGATTGAAATACGCTTACCGCCGCGGCGTTCAGCCTGTTTGTTTTGTCGCACTCTACGTGAGTGCGTGGATTGAAATTATTGGTAGGCGGGGTTTTATTTGTCGGAGCCAGTCGCACTCTACGTGAGTGCGTGGATTGAAATATTACAGCATTAACTTCACGGTGGATCTTGGTCTGTCGCACTCTACGTGAGTGCGTGGATTGAAATTTTAGAGGGGAGGGTGATTTTAACGGTACGTGCTGTCGCACTCTACGTGAGTGCGTGGATTGAAATAAAATCGAAAGGTCCGGGAATGCTTGCTGGGATGCGTCGCACTCTACGTGAGTGCGTGGATTGAAATTTTAAACATGCGCAAATTGAAGCAGTCGGCAACTGTCGCACTCTACGTGAGTGCGTGGATTGAAATCATGTACTGCTTGCATGATCAAAAATCTTGTCTGTCGCACTCTACGTGAGTGCGTGGATTGAAATTTTAGCTGGTGATATTGTTTTTAAATTAATTGAGTCGCACTCTACGTGAGTGCGTGGATTGAAATGGTATAAAGGGAGTACATAGGCACTATGGGCCACAGGTCGCACTCTACGTGAGTGCGTGGATTGAAATTTTCAAACTCTTGCCAAGCATTGGTGTAGTGTCACGTCGCACTCTACGTGAGTGCGTGGATTGAAATAGCGCGGCATATACCGCGTCCCCGCCGGTTACGTTGTCGCACTCTACGTGAGTGCGTGGATTGAAATTCCAGGATCGCAATTGATCTCCCAAACGTCCGAAGCGTCGCACTCTACGTGAGTGCGTGGATTGAAATCTTTACGCCAGAACCGCTATCCGTTCCCGCAGCAATTGTCGCACTCTACGTGAGTGCGTGGATTGAAATAAGTTTGAAAATCAATTCATATACAGATATTACTTGGTCACACTCTACGTGAGTGCGTGGATTGAAATCTACCCGAGCAGATTATAAAGCTCAGGCGCTACGTGTCATACTCTACGTGAGTGCGTGGATTGAAATCACTTAAAGCGGAACAAACACATTATTAAATAAGTCGCACTCTACGTGAGTGCGCGAATTGAAGTATCTAACGAGGTGATGTCCATGAGAGGTTTTGTAATAGTTGTTTTGATTTTAGTTGTGGCTTTGGATTCTTCAGGAAGAAGAGGTGAATCCGCTTGACCCTTCAAGCTGTATTTGTGGATCGCGATGGGACCTTGGGCGGGAACGGTCATTTCATCCACCCCCGGGATTTTGAATTATTTCCATACTCACTAGAAGCATTGCAATTATTCAAAAAACATGAAATCCCAATCATCGCCCTAACGAACCAACACAATATATCTAAAGGACTTGCTACAGAATTAGACTTTAGGAATGAATTTGACAGTTACGGATTTGACGCCGCATACATATGTCCCCATGAGCCTGAAGACGGCTGTGTATGCCACAAACCGCAACCTGGGATGCTTCTGCAAGCGGCAACCGATCATGGATTAGATTTAACCCGGTGTGCTGTGATTGGCGATGTGGGTTCGACTGATATGCTTGCAGCGGCAGCAGTGGGAGCCAGAAGAATTCTGGTAGAGACAGGCTGGGGGATGCAGTCTTTGGATAAATACCGTCACCTGTGGTATGAACAGGCAGAACCAGATTACATCGCGAAGGACCTTCTGGATGCGGCAAAATGGTTGGTTAGCACAATAAAGCGGACCACGCCTGAGTAAAGCTGCGTTGTCCGCTTTGTTTTGCTAGGGTCCCTCGGTTATTGCACGTTTTCCGGGTTAAACTCCGTTAGGCGGATCAAAGGCTTTTTCTTCCGAGTTCCTTTTTTCGTTGTGGTATTTCCTTGTTCGTCCGTTCTCTGCTCTATAAATTGTCCGGTCAAAAAATTGATATCATCCTCGTCCGCTTGATCCATAGTGGTTGCTCCAGTGAAGTAGCTTCCGCTTGTCGCTCCGATTAAAAACCAATCCTGATTCTGGTACCTGAATCTATACTTGTTGTACCATCTCCAGTTGCTCCCTCCGTAATCGCTAACCAGGACAGACCCCCGATTAATGGTAAGGCTATCAAAAGGATCGCCCCAGATGCCGCCCTCATCCGATCGCAAAATGACATTTTTGGCAATGATGGATAGGGTATACGTATTGTTTTTGCTGCCAAAAGCGATTAAGAGTGACCGTGGAGACGCCTCGTCCATAACCATATCCTTCTCAATGACCGCTGCGAGATCTGAGATCCCGTCTTTATTCAAATCACCTTTGGCGATGGCCTTCTCTCCCAGGACAGGCTCTAAAATGTGCCACCCGGCCGGAATTAGTGCGTTGATGTTATCTGCTTTGGCTACTGGCTTTGGGGTCTGGGTTGAAGCTGCTTTTGCCTCAGCAGTTTGAATATGAGAAGGATCAGTACACCCCACTATGTAGCTTAAAAGGGCAACAATACCTACGGACCTTACTATTAGTTTTTTCATCGAGTCTACTTCCTTCCCATGTTCTACGAGGATTCTTCCCTCATGATGCTTACATTCCTACCCAGTATATCGAATAGTCTCTTAATTTAAAACGCAGTGGATAAGACAAAAAAACTACAAAATTGAAAGAAGTTATAGTTATACAGAACCTATCAAATGGGTTAAAATAGAAGGAGAGGGCTCGGTGCGAATGCCAAGCTCCCATGAAATCTCCGGGGGTTTCGCACCTCAGAATTTGTCGAAAGTTTATAAATAAGAGGATAGTCTTTAAAAGCCAAGGGTGGTTGTATATCTTTTCAAGATTAGAATAAGGGGACAGATGGTGAATTAATGCGGGAAAAGCATGGGTTACACTTTTTTCGCTGTCGCACTCTACACGAGTGCGTGGATTGAAATATGCCAGTAGATAAAGTATTGATACAACCTCGGCGTCGCACTCTACACGAGTGCGTGGATTGAAATAAGGATTACCTGATAACATTCACTACTATCACCTGTCGTACTCTACTTGATTGCGTGGATTGAAATGATTGAATTCGTGGTCTATGGAAAATGCGCATTGTCGCACTCTGTATGATTGCGTGGATTGAAATATCTTTGGGATATCCTCTATAGGAGGGATCTCCTCTTATACAACATCACAAACACACTTCATTTATCATTTTTATGTGCGAATACCAACCTGGGACTTTAAAAAATACGAAAGGAGACTCAATTTCCTAATTGGATTTTTTGTAAATCAGTGTCCACTAGCAAAGAGGGGTGCCGAAGCAGATTTTAACTTCTCCAGATAGCCATGATATTGCAAAAGTGACTGAAGATTATTCTGCGCATGAACTAACAGTTACTCAAGGGGAAATATTGTGGGGGTTAAAGCACTTAAACGAATGGACTTACTGTAAGGCGGATAATAACGTATACGGTTGGGTCCCAACTTTTTGTTTAGCTGATTTACAAGAATCTGGTTAGCCCCTACTCATAAGTAAAAGCACTGAATATCTGCGCAGCCGCAGGACTCAGTGCTTTTTTAATCCTATTCTATTTCTTCAGGCGTATCTCAAATAAATCGTTAGGACTAACTTCAAAATAGAGACACAACTTCATGATCAACTCTGCGGATATTTTCTTTTTATCCATGTTGGTGTTGTGCACCAATTCCATAATGGTAGTTCTTCGATGCCCTATCTCATTAGACAGTTTAAGTACTGAGATATTGTGAACTTTTAAAATTTGGTCGAGTTTAAAGTGCAATGTATATTTATCAAATTCCACAGGGGTCCTCCTACATGAAAAAATACACTTCTAAAGTGCACATTAGAATAATGTTGATACCCATTCCCTTAATGTAAATGGTACAAAGAATAGATATCTAAAATGTTATCCAAGCCATCCAACAGCTCCCTAACCACTGGGTTTTTCGCCGAATCACCAATACTGGAGTAAGCATAGGTTGGTTGAACTGAAGGGAGAGAAGTGATGAAATAGTCTTCGGGTAACTCATAGGTATGGTTAATATTTGTGAGTTGTAAGTTGTACTGCTTGGGGCTTGGAGTTTCGCCGCTGATGATTTGGTCGATGGTAAGGCGGGGTATCCCTGTCTGTTTTGATAAAGACAGTTTAGAAATCCCTCTCAACCGCAAGAAGATCACCATGTTATTAGAAATTATCTCCCTGTGCTCAAAAAAATTGATACTCACTTTTTACACCCCATTGTACTTAATATACTTTATATTATAAAGGAACATTGAGAATATACGGGAGTACATACACAAAAAAGAAGTTAGTTTCAGACTATTTTGAATCCACGCATCCATTGGAGCGGCTAAGCGCTATTTATAAATTATCCCATATTTCCTGAGCTGAAAATAGAAGTGTGGGAATCACTCCCCCCACCCCCGTACATATCCCACAAGTGAGTATCCGACCCGGACCCTGGCATGTTAAAATAGGAGAAATGTGTACATCTAATGTGTGAATTTAATCGGGGGGCAACAGGTGAGAGCGTTGAGATTGAGAGATTACATGGGCCCTTCGGAGACTTCTGCGCACCGGCAGGCGAAGTGGGTCAAGCGGTTTCTGTATACGTATTGGCTGGTGATTGCTCTGCATTTCCTGGCCCAGCTGGGGTCTTTTGTATGTTTGCCGTATCCCATGGGAGCGCATGAATTCTACTATGATGTGCTGCTTTATCCGACGCTGCTGATGAGTGCGGTGGTCGGGTTGACGCAGCTGGTGGATGTTGCGGCACCGAGGTATTCCTTCGTGCTGCTGTTTGTGGCGGGGACGATTATTGCCATGATGATTATCCATCTGAATATGGATATCCGGATTATCGGGGCGTTGATGCTGCTGCCGATTATTGCGTCGGCGATTTTTTTTCGGCTGGATCTGACCTTGTTCACGTCTGCCCTCCAAGCGGCTGCGTTCTTCATTCTGTACCGCTGGGATTACTGGTTCAAGTATTACCTTACAGACTTCGACCTGGTTGCCATTCCGCTCTTCCTGCTAGTCGGGACCCTGGTGGCGGGGATTGTCATTATTAACGGGCGTGAATTGGCGAGCGATCTGGAAGCTACCTTAACGGCCAAGCAGGATCTGATGATCGAGAACGCGGTGATCCGCAAGCTGTCTACCACCGATGCACTGACAGGACTGTATAACCATATTTCTTTTCACGAATTCTATGAAAAAGCGCTGGAATACGGAAGCCAGGGTGCCCCGTTCCATCTTGCGCTGGTGGATATCGATAATTTCAAGCAAATTAACGATAAATATGGACACCGTACGGGGGATCTGGTGCTGGCCCGGGTCGCACAGATCATCAAGGACCATCTCTCTGCGGCAGACATTGCTGCCCGCTACGGCGGCGAGGAGTTTGCGGTGTTGCTGTTCGAGAAGAGCTTCGAGGAGGCCTATACGCTCATGGATTGGATACGCCACCAGCTCTCGGAGACGCTACATGAAGAGATGGAGAACGGGGCGGTGACCGTCAGCATTGGCCTCAAGAGCTATGCCGAAGGCACCACCAAAGAAACGCTCTTCGAAGAAGTCGATAATCTCCTCTATACGGCCAAGCACTCCGGCAAAAATACTACGCTGACCCCGCTGACTCAGCGGATTGTGGTATAGATTACTCTGCCGGAGCTTCACCCTCCGCTGCTTTTTTGCGTGCCCGGAACCGCCGCACCTTCATCAGATTCCCGCACAGCTTGTCATCGCAGTACCGCTTCGAGCGGTTGCGGGTATCGTCGTAATAGACCCAGAGACAGTCAGGATTCCCGCAAATACGGAAGCGAGAGGGCTCCTTCTCCAGCAGCGCAGCCGCAAAAGAGGCGGCAATCTCCGCCATAATCTGCCCCCAGTCCGCACGCTGCGGTTGGAGGGAGATCTCAGCGTCACCTGCGGGCGTCCAGACCACACGGCGAACAACCGGCCCGTTGCCCATGTAAGTATTTAACTGCGCAAGCAGTTCTGTAGACGGAGACTCTCCCGCGACCAGCCGCTGCAGCTCGTCCCACAACAAGCCGCGTAGTTCTTTCAGTTGCTCCAGCTCCTCCGGGAGGAGAGGGCCTGCCGCCGGCAGTTTCTGCTCCACCAGCCATTGCTCCAGCCACTCCGGTTCTTCGAGCCGGTCCTCGTCCTTGCTCCGGTCACTAGTCCGCCAATTCCGCCAATAGCTGTTCATGAAATCTACCCACAGCAAGCTTCATCTGTCCCTTCGCATGATCTTTCCCTTGATTGTAACAGTTAAAAATGAGTTATGCTAGTTACTTGATACACTCCGGCAAATATGTTAAAGTGCTCGTGTAACTGTTATTATGGTTGTTTAGTCGTTACCAAATCATTAACACCCACAAATTACAGGAGGAATTCAAATGGAAAACAAAATCAGCGATGTTCTATTGGAGAATTGGGATTATGTAATGGATGTAGAGGATTGGCAACCGCCGCTGAGTGCTGCGCTTGAAGGTGTGAACAGTGAGCAGGCCCTCTGGAAGCCGGAGGGAGCGGCGGGCAATTCGATCTGGGAGAACGTTAACCATCTGACGTATTATAAGGAGCGTCTGCTGCGTAAGCTTAAGGGGATGGAGAAATTGCCTGATCTGGAGAGCAATGACGCCACGTTCACTGTAACAGGAAGCGGGGAAGAGGACTGGAAGCAGGCGGTAGACAAGCTGAAGTCCATTCATGCCTCACTACGCGAGATTATTGTAGCTCTGGAGGAAGGCGCTTATGAATGGGGCGGCTCCGGGCATGCACCGGGCGAAGAGGTAATGAGCCTGATTCTGCATGATGCCTATCATACGGGACAGATTGTACTGGTCCGCAAGCTGCAGGGCTCCTGGCCAAGCACCCGCCGTTTCGATTAAGACGACAGTCATATTTTACAAGCAGTCTGCGTCTCTATACTACTGTTTCAGCTCCAAATCCCCGGGTTAATGGTTGACATGCAGCTAACCCCCGAGAGGAGAGATTGAAGATGGAGCCGAATTACAAGGACAGAAGTGTTGAGGTTGAACGGACAGAGGTGCACCGCAAATCGGATTCCAGTCTGGTCGCATCCACGTTCATTAAATATGCAGCCTACATTATAATCACCTTCGGAGTTCTGTTTTTCCTGGTGAAATACGTATTCCCGATGTTTAAATAAGCCGGCTGCCAAGCGCAGACTTGGCCGGATTCACGCCAAAAAGCCACGATGCCCCTCAGGGGATCGCGGCTTTTTGTTACATAACCGTTATACGTTCTTCTGGATCATCTCGTGGGAATCGGCGGTATTCCGGTAAAAGAACCAGCATTCATTCAGCAGTCTAATCTGACGGCAGTCCTTCTTGAAATAGGCCTTCATGAGCTGTTGGCGAAGCCATTGTGGCAAGGGTACCCCTCCTCTGCATGCTTCCTGTGTATAGATAGCATATGGGGGAATACGCCCAAAGGTGCACGGTTAGTTTCAGGTAGCCAAGCCGAATTTCACAAGGCCGCCCGGAACCAGCGTTACAGCACCCGTTCTTCTTCCTCTTCATACCATTGTTCGAGCTGGGCCTGGAGCGCCCGGATTTCGGTCAATAGTGAGATCAGCGGGTAATGCTCCTCCTTAATGGAGGCAAAAGCCTGCTCCAGCCGGTTAATATACGCCAGCCCCGACTCCAAGTGATGCTCTTCGCGCAGCAGCTCCAGCGCCTCGCATTCGGCCACCGCCCGCGGCAGTCCGGGTACATTCTCGGCTGTCAGCTTGTCGATTTCTTTGTTCAGGCGAAGATTGAGGGCGCTTAGCTGGTAAGCATATTCCTCCGGCATCTCCACGAATAGCAATTCCTGATCCTGCTGCATAATTACGTAACGCATTCTAGGCATCTTTCATTCTCCCTCCGGACTTGTCTTCCTTCTTGACAGTGTAGCGTATGGGCAAGTTACAATTCAAGTAGTGATCTAATTTCAGGTGGAGAGGACCGTGAAGGAGCGCTATGACCAGTATGAGCAACGAAGAGCTGCAGCAATGGATTGAGCAGGTGTCACTGAAGAGCTTTGGCGTGCCTTTCCGGCATACGGCGAGCTTTAACAGCAGACTTACGACAACCGGCGGACGATATTTTACCAAGAGCCATAATATAGAGATCAACCCCCAGCAGCTGGCGATGTACGGACGGGAGGAGACGGAGAAGATCATCAAGCATGAACTCTGCCACTACCACCTGCATCTTGCGAAGCGGGGATATATGCACCGGGATGCTGATTTCAAAACACTGCTGGCCCGCGTAGGCGGCAGCCGGTATTGTCAGACCCTGCCGGGCGCCAAGGCCCGTAAGCCGCAGCCTTACCGGTATAAGCTGGTATGCATCGTCTGTGCCACTGAATATCTGCGTAAGCGCCGGGCCGATCCCGGGCGGTACCGCTGCGGTAAATGCTCCGGCAAGCTGAAGCTGATTGCGTTAGAGGCGGGCGCGGGTCCGGCTACTTAATTTTTGATAACCAGACCTAGTAGTCCGGCAAAAGAAGCCGCCTGCTCCGCAGAGATGATGCAGCCCTCCAGATCCTGGAGATCCACCAGCAGGCCGGTGAACTCGCAGTCGCTCAGGTCAACGCCCTTCAGCTTGCATCCTGCCAGCGTGGCCTGCTCCAGATTACATTCCGAGAAATACAGGTCTTTCAGGGTGGATTGGTAATAATCCGCGCTGACCAGCGAGCTGCGCTCGAAGGAAGCCCCTTTGAAGTTGGCAAAACGGAAGACCGCGAATTCCCCAATACATGCTGTAATGGATACATTTTGAAACCGTGCTCTGGTGAAGTCTGTGCCGATCAAGCGGCAATCCCTGAACTCGGTCCGGTGTATGAAGGCATCACTGAAATCCACATTGGACAGGTCGCAATGATCGAAGACCACATCGGTAAGCTCAATGCGCTGCAGCGAGGATTCCGTGATGGTGACGTTTTTGAAAATGGTCTTGTCGAAAGCTACCCGGGTAGCCTCCTGATATTCAATGAGCGCTCCTTCGATGAGGCAGCGGCTGAATTCGTCTTTGGAAGCAAGGGTGTGAATATCCTGCGGCATAAGTAGCCCGAGATCTGTGATTCTGGGTGGTTCTATTTTGTTACTCATGTCGGCCTCCTTGGCAGTTCCTATCCTTATTTGTCCTTATTTGATCTGGCCCATGTCCAGGTTGACCCGGTAATTGCCATACTTCAGCAGTTCATCCAACAAAGCGGTCAGCGCCTCCTGATCCACCGTACGCACCCGCATCCAGTAACAGCCCTCCCCGCTGATGCGGTACAGCTCGGTGACACTCTCATGGGTCTTCGCAAAAGCCTGAAAAGGCGGATGATCCTTGTTGCTGCTGAGAAAAACCGTTATAAAGGCGTGAATATTCTGACCGATCCGCAGCGGGTTCCACCGGATGGTGTAGCCTTCAATGATGCCAAGCTCCCGCAATCTGCGGACACGTGCGCCTACAGCCTGGCCGGTCAGATGGACCATCGCCCCGATATCCTTATGGCTTAAGGTGGAATCATCGATAAGGAGCTGGAGGATGCGGTAATCGGTATTGTCGATGAGGTAAGAGGTCATTTCCTTGAATTCCTTTCCGGCTGAAAGCAGAACGTAAGAATCTCTTTCGCGGCGCAATGTCTTCTATTCTTGCCCTGATTTATACTTATTGTATCAGAAATTGATCTTAAGTAAGACATCCGGGAAGAGGTGCATATGATGAAAATTAAGCTGATCCGCCACGCCACTCTATGGCTGGAATACGGCGGTGCGACGTTTCTGATCGATCCCATGCTGAGTGCGCAGGGTGTGAATCCGCCGATTATGAATTCAGGCGATGACCGCCGGAATCCACTGGTGCCTCTGCCGGGGCCTGTCCAGCAGTGGCTGGAGCCGGATGCTGTACTGGTCACGCATCTGCATCAGGATCACTGGGATGCTGCAGCAGTAGAGCAGTTGTCCAAGGAGTTGCCGGTGTATTGCCAGGAAGGTGATGGGGAGCGAATTGCTGCCCAGGGCTTTGGGCGTGTTACAGAAATTATGGATACCGGCTCTGTGTCCGTCGGCGGTGTGACCCTGACACGTACAGGCGGGCATCACGGGACAGGGGAGATCGGGGAATTAATGGGCAAGGTCTCCGGCTTCGTCTTCCGGGCGGAGGGCGAACCTGTGCTGTACCTGGCGGGAGATACCATCTGGTGCGAAGAGGTTCAGCAGGTGATAGCGGCGCAGACACCGGAGGTCATTATAGTCAATGCCGGAGGTGCCAGCTTCCTGAGCGGAGGCCCCATTACCATGAACGAACAGGATGTGGTGGAGGTATGCCATGCCGCTCCGGCTGCTTCGGTAATTGCTGTGCATATGGATACGATTAACCACTGCCATGTGACGAGGGAACTATTGAAGCAACGCCTTGAACAGGAGGGCTTACTGAGCCGCGTGGCTGTTCCGCTGGATGGAGAGTGGGTCTGACATAAGCGACACCTATAGGGATACCCTACAGATAGGTAGAGTTTGTAAACGATCTCATAATCTCTCGCTACGCGCTTGACTAACCTGTAGAATCATGATAAATTAAACCTTGTTCATGTTAATGTTCCCTGATAGCTCAGTTGGTAGAGCACTCGACTGTTAATCGAGTTGTCACAGGTTCGAGTCCTGTTCGGGGAGCCATTACTTGGAGAGATACCCAAGTGGCTATAAGGGGACCCTCTGCTAAGGGGTTAGACTGCGTAAGCGGTGCGAGGGTTCGAATCCCTCTCTCTCCGTTCTGATTAAACTTCCCTGCCAGCCAGGGATGAGAACCCTCAGTGGTTCGTTGGAGGAGCTCATAACGAGCTCCTTTTTTGCGTCCACCCAGCGGGAGTGGCTGAATCTCTGGATGATACGATCTCCCTGTCTGATGTCGTAATTCCATATAGTCGATGTCGCATTTATCTACTAAAAATCCTGCTTATTATATGATACTTTATAGGTGATGTCAGAATAATGTATATGGAGGTGCAGGCGGGTGAGCATTAGGATTGGCAAGATCAGCTTTTGGCATGTACATGCCTGGGATTATACGAAGCAGGCTCAGGAGCATGGCGATACGGAAATTGCTGCGGTATGGGATGAGGATGCGGAGCGGGGCAGGAAGGCGGCAGAGAGCTTGAATGTTCCGTTTTATGATTCTTTGGAGGACATGCTTGCGCGGAAGGATATCGATGCCGTGATTGTCGACGCGCCAACCCATATGCACCGGGAGGTCATGATTGCGGCGGCCAGAGCAGGCAAGCACATCTTCACCGAAAAGGTTGTAGCTGCAACGCTGAGTGAGGTGAATGAAATCCTCTCCGAGGTCGTGGATCATGGAGTGAAGCTAACCGTGTCTCTGCCGCGGCTAAATGACGGTTACACGTTATCGGTTACAGACATTCTAAGCCAGGGACTGCTTGGGGAGATCACTTATGTCAGAGTCCGTTTATCCCATAACGGCGCAACGGCCAATTGGCTTCCCGAGCATTTCTATAGCCTGGAGCAATGCCAGGGCGGGGCTTTGATTGATCTGGGATGTCATCCCATGTACCTGACCAGGCTGTTTCTGGGTCAAGAGGTGACCGGGGTCAGCGCGAGCTTCGGATATGTGACGGGCAAGGAAGTGGAAGACAACGCAGTTGCGACGCTCTATACGGATTCGGGAGCAATCGGTGTGGTGGAAGCCGGCTTCGTGAACAGCTATTCCCCTTTTACCATAGAAGTGCATGGAACGGAAGGAACTCTGCTCTATGGAACGCCTGAAGCGAAGCTGCTGGTTAGAAGTAATAAAGCAGCAGATCAAGGGGCTGCCTGGAACGATACGCCTGTGCGGGCCAACCGTGACAGCGCTTTTGAGCAGTGGGTGGCCCACATCCAGAACAACACGCTTGCTTCTGACAATATTCAAGCGGCAACGGAGCTTACCCGGTTAATGGAGGCGGCGAATCTCTCGGCGAAGGCAGGACGGGTGGTCCGGTTAGCCGAACTGAAATCTTAATCACTTATCCGGGTACAGAGCGTAGCTCAAGCAGGAGGTTAACATGAGCCCTTTTCCCTTCGAGATTATGTTTGAGAAGATGGATCTGCTGGAAAGACTGGATATTTCCATCCTGTGGGGACATTATGAAATTTCTGTTCTCCGGTTTCATTTGACCTCTTTTCCGCCGGGGAAGGTCATTGATTTCCATAACCATGCTGAATTTGAATTTCATTTCATCCCGCGGGGCAAGGGAACGGTCATTCTTGGGGATCAGCAGTATCCTTTATCGGAGGGAATGCTCTATTTGACCGGACCGGGAGTGATGCATCGTCAGGAAGCAGATGTGGAAGAGTCGATGGAGGAGTTATGTCTGCATGTCAACATTACGGAGAAGCAGAGAGACGATGCAGACCCATGGGAGGTTGCGGAAGCGGAAGAATGCGTGGAGAAGCTGAGGAGGCTGCCGCTGATCCCTGCGCAGGATTATCACAGGGCGATGAAGTGTTTTCTGGAAGCCTATGAGGCCTGTGACGGCAAGCTTGCGGGATATTACACCTCCATCAAGCATCTCGTGATCAGTATCCTGCTTAAGGTGACCAGAGCGTATGATACAGGCGGGATGGGAGTTGCGGCACCCGTACGGGATATGGTGACCTACCGCTATCAATATGCTGTTCAGTACATGGAAGCGAATTATTCAGCAGCCGTGACGCTGGAGAATGTTGCGGAGAAGCTGAATATTAGTCCGAGGCAGCTACAGCGGATATTTAAGCAGGTTGATTCGGATCACACCTTCAGCCGGATTCTTGAAGATATCCGGTTGCAGGCGGTGTGCAGCAAGCTTGAAGCCAGCAACCTGTCGATCGAACACATCGCGGAGTCCGAGGGGTTCACCAATGCAACCTATCTGCATTCGGTATTCCGCAAGCGGCTGGGCATGACCCCGGCTGCTTACCGCAAGTCCCGTAAAATACATGAACAGTGAGGATGAGATGACGATGAGCAAAGTGTATCGTGTTGGCGTGATCGGCTGTGGAGGAATTGCGAACGGGAAGCATCTGCCTGCCTTAAGCAGACAGGATAAGGTTGAAGTGGTGGCCTTTTGCGATATTATCAAGGAACGGGCTGAAGCGGCTGCTGAACAATACGGCAATGCGGATGCGGCTGTCTATACGGATTACCAGGAATTATTGAAGGATGCTTCCATTGATATTGTTCATGTGCTTACTCCCAATGATGCGCATGCGGAAATATCCATTGCGGGCTTGGAAGCGGGCAAGCATGTGATGTGTGAGAAGCCCATGGCCAAGACAGCGGCAGATGCCAAACGTATGGCTGAAGCAGCGAAACGTACAGGGAAGAAGCTGACTATAGGGTATGACAACCGGTTCCGGCAAGACAGCTTGTATCTGAAAAAAGTCTGTGAAGCAGGCGAGCTCGGTCATATCTATTATGCGAAAGCACATGCTATCCGGCGCAGAGCAGTCCCTACCTGGGGGGTGTTCCTGGATGAGGAGAAGCAGGGGGGCGGCCCGCTGATTGATATTGGAACCCATGCGCTGGATCTGACGCTCTGGATGATGGACAACTACAAACCGAAGGTTGTGCTGGGGACCAAATACCACGAGCTCTCTCAAAAAGAAGACGCTGCCAACGCCTGGGGGCCCTGGGACCCGAAGAAATTCACCGTGGAAGACTCTGCGTTCGGGATGATTGTAATGGAGAACGGCGCAACGATTACGCTGGAAGCAAGCTGGGCGCTGAATTCGCTTGACGTGGATGAAGCCAAGTGCAGCTTGAGCGGAACCGAGGCGGGTGCGGACATGAAAGATGGTCTCCGGATTAACGGGGAGAAGCACAGCAAGCTATACACGAATAAAATTGAGCTAGGTGCCGGGGGAGTAGCCTTCTATGACGGCAAAGAGGAGAAATCTACGGATATCGAATTAAGAAAGTGGATCGAAGCGATCGAACAGGATAAAGATCCGGTCGTGACTCCTGAACAGGCTTATGTGGTCTCCCGGATTCTGGAGGCCATCTATGAATCGGCCCAGACGGGTAAGGCGGTATATTTAGACTAGGCGATCATTGTTAGGTCAGATCTCAAATTTCGTAAAAGCTTCAAATGTTAAAAAAGCAGCGATTCTCTTATAGGAGAATTGCTGCTTTCTGTTTTTGGTCCCTTGATGTTTGGAGGGTTTCTTTTTTGTGTTAAAAAATCTGTTTTCGCATCCCGCTTAAACAGCGGAGCGTCCACCCAAGTGCTAACGTTGATCCTGCTCAAAAAAGCCAGCTGTATCGTATTTGCCGAATTTCCATTTACAATCTGACATCTAGCGTAGATCTTCTGTAGAAGAACCACGCTGCAATCACAAGCGTAACAGCCACCAGTATCCCAGACTCACCCGTCCAGAGATAGGCATTCTTCCCGCTGGTGAACCGGTCGAAAGCGTCCTGAATGATAGCATTCCATGAGGCGTGGAGCAGAACTGCCGGCCATAGGCTCCCCGTGCTTAAGCGCAATAGACTAATAATGATGTTGAATGAGCTGATGGTTATCATGAACAATACGACCGATAAGGCCAGAGAAGGGCCAGAATAGTAGCTGCCGATTAGAATCGCCGGGATATGCCAGATGCCCCAGATCAGTCCGCTCATGAGAATAGGCTTCGGGACGCGGGCCTCTATGAGCCGGGTCAGCATGTAGCCTCTCCACCCTAATTCCTCGCCTGCACTGCTGATGATTCCCATCGCGGTCCCGATGGACATTTGAATAAGGATTGCCCCGGCCAGCGAACCTGCAACATTGCCATTGTGTCCGGTATACTCTGCCAGTCCTGTGATCCAGGCGGTCCCGTAGGCCACCAGGCCAACTGCAACCGGCAACAACAAGATGAACGGAATCGCCCTGAGCGTGCGCCGTCCCCCGAATCTCAGGGAGATATCCGCGAAGCCCTCACGCAGCAGGATACGGGTGAGTATAGAGGAGATCCCGGGCGCCCACATCAGCAGCAAGCCATACACAGGCGTTACAGTAAGAGCCAGTATGTAACTAATAGCCGTAAGAGGAATGAGTAACAGGAAGAATACTAACAAGCCTCTCCTGGCAGATTGGACGGTCTCCTTTTTTTCAATGGTGCTCATTTCAATTTCACTCCTTTGAATGTGTGTAATGCTTGGTAGAGTATAGCAACGAACGGGAATGCGAGGAACAACCTGGAGCCTGGCAGCCCCTTGGGACCTTGGCCCAGTCATCAATGAGACTGTAGATGTAGGGAGACTATTCTACCCTTCAGCCTGACCTCCACCTCCATACACTGCTGGTTCAACCCGTTACCCCTTTAATTAATTGAAGGAATGATGCTGTAAAGAGACAAATGTTATATTAATTCCGCAGAAAAAAAGTATTGTATAAGAAAAGGAAACAACTTCTAAAACGTTCCTGCTTGAAAATCCTCTGTTTTTCTCCTGTTTTCTGCGCATTTTTCGCAAACCTACAATAACCTACTGAATCCTACATATATCATGTTATGTAATATAACACCAACTATTGAATTTTGTATTAATTCCCACAATTATTAGTGACGATTCTCTGACCATGTGTTAATATAAATGACATCATAATCCAAGAAAAGAGAAGCAGCACAGAGAAAGGGGTATACAAGATGAACATGGGGAGAAGTGGATGGCGATGGAGTACTTCATTCAGCAACTAATAAACGGAATATCCGTAGGCAGCATTTACGCTCTGATCGCCCTTGGTTACACAATGGTGTACGGTATCATCAAGCTGATTAATTTTGCGCATGGCGATGTATTCATGGTAGGGTCGTTCATCGGTCTGTACAGTGCCAAATACCTGGCGAATGCCGGATTGCCGCCTATCGTTGTACTGCTCTTGTCGCTGATGATCTCGATGACGATCAGTGCGCTGCTAGGTATCAGCATTGAACGTCTGGCGTATAAGCCGCTTCGTAAATCCACACGGATCGCAGCGCTGATCACAGCCATTGGTGTATCCTTCCTGCTTGAATATACGGGGGTGCTGATCCTTGGGCCGCAGGCCAAGGGCTTCCCGGATATTATGGATAAGAAGCAGTATCACCTGTTTGGTTCCTCCATTCAGGTCGAGTCCAATCAGATCATGATTCTGCTAACAACGATAATTCTTATGCTGGTGCTGCAATATATCGTCAGGTACACCCGAACGGGCAAAGCCATGCGGGCCGTATCCTTCGATGTTGAAGCGGCGCGGCTGATGGGCATCAACGTAGACCGCACCATTTCCGCCACCTTCGCCATCGGTTCGGCGCTTGCCGCTGCAGCGGGCGTGATTTTCGGCATGACGTACAATTCGGTTGATCCTCTCATGGGCGTAATGCCCGGGCTGAAGGCTTTTGTCGCGGCAGTGCTTGGAGGGATTGGCAGTATACCGGGTGCGCTTGTTGGCGGATTGCTGCTGGGAACCGTGGAGACAGAGATTTCTTCCCTCGGGTTCTCGTCCTGGCGTGACGGCGTAGCCTTTGCGGTACTGATTCTAATCCTTATCTTCAAACCATCCGGGCTGTTCGGCAAGAATGTCCGGGAGAAAGTGTAGGGGGAAGCTGCCGTGAAAAAAATAAATAAAAAATTCTGGCTGGGCATTCTTATTGCCCTTGCGTTCTATGGAATCGTAAAAGTTCTTCTAACAACAGAAATCCTTAGTGATGTGAATCAGTCTATGCTGCTGCTCATCGGGGTTAATATCATGCTGGCCGTGTCGCTGAACCTGATTACCGGGATTACCGGGCAGTTCTCGATTGGTCATGCCGGATTCATGTCGGTGGGCGCGTATACCTCGGCGATTCTTACCCTTGACTACAATGTGCCGTTCATTCCGGCGATTCTTGCGGGCGGACTGCTGGCAGCGGTATTCGGTGTATTAATCGGGATGCCTACGCTCCGGCTTAACGGGGACTATCTGGCTATTGCGACGCTGGGCTTCGGTGAGATCATCCGCATCATTATGCTGAATACGGAATATGTCGGCGGAGCTTCAGGGCTCAGCGGCATTCCGGCCAAGACCACCTGGACCATGCTCTTCTTCTTCACTCTGCTCTCAGTCGTCCTGATTAATAACTTCATTAGATCTACTCACGGCCGGGCCTGTATTGCGATCCGCGAGAATGAGATTGCCGCTGAGGCGATGGGGATTAATACAACACGCTACAAAATCATCGCCTTCACCATCGGTGCGCTGTTTGCCGGTATGGCGGGCGGCCTGTCGGCCCATACGTTCTATGTTATTACGCCGGGGAGCTTCAACTTCCTGAAGTCTTTTGAAATCATCGTTATGGTGGTGCTCGGGGGGCTGGGCAGTACGGCAGGCTCTATCGTGGGTGCGGTGTTCGTTACCCTGCTGTACACCTACTTACGTGAATTCCCGGAATGGCGCATGATTATCTACTCCATCGTGCTCATTCTGATGATGATCTTCCGTCCGAGCGGCCTGCTTGGCGTAAGCAAATTCTCATTCTTCAAGTTCAGCAAAAAGGAGGCAAAGGCAAATGACGCAATCGAGAGCAGCGGTACTCCTTGATGTGAAAGCGGCCAGCCGGGCCTTCGGCGGACTGAAGGCGGTCAGCGAGGTCTCCCTTCATATTGATAAAGGCGAGCTGATCGGCCTGATCGGACCCAACGGTGCCGGTAAAACGACACTGTTCAACCTGTTGACCGGAGTGTACCCGCCATCGTCGGGCAGCATTCTTTTGAATAATGAGTCTATCGGCGGGATGAAGCCCTACAAGATCAATCATAAAGGCGCTGCGCGTACGTTCCAGAACATCCGCCTGTTTACGGCTATGACCGTGCTGGAGAACGTTAAGATTGCCTTCCATCAGCATGCGAAGCACTCGTTGTTCTCTTCGATGCTACGTCTGCCGAAGCATTTCCAGGGCGAAGAGGAGATTACCCGGAAGGCGATGGATATTCTCAAAATCTTCAATTTGGCTGACCAGAGTGACGAGGTGGCGAGCAACCTGAGCTATGGGAATCAGCGGCGTCTGGAGATTGCCCGGGCGCTTGCGGCCGGACCCAAGCTGCTGCTGCTTGATGAGCCGGCCGCCGGGATGAACCCGAATGAGACGCGTGATCTGATGAATCTGATTGCCTGGATCCGGGAGGAATTCGACCTGACGATTCTGCTGATCGAGCATGATATGTCACTGGTAATGGGGGTCTGCAGCCGTATCTATGTGCTGGACCGCGGAATCCTTATTGCTGACGGAACACCGGCGGAGATCCGCAACAATCCGAAGGTCATCGAAGCGTATTTGGGACAGGAGGCGTAACGCTATGCTTACAGTACAAGGGATTAATGTCTATTACGGAGCGATTCATGCCTTGAAGGAGCTAAGCATCACCGTGAAGCAGGGAGAGATCGTGACCTTGATCGGTGCCAATGGCGCCGGCAAGTCTACGCTGCTTAAGACGCTCTCGGGGCTGCTGAAGCCCAAGACAGGAAGTATCGAATTCCTGAATAAATCCATAGCGAATCAAAGTGTTCAGGCGATTGTCAAAGAAGGGCTGATCCATTGTCCCGAAGGACGGCGCGTATTCGCCAATATGTCTGTCGAGGAGAATCTCGAATTAGGCGCTTACCTGCAGGATGGAAGCAGCCTGGCTGCTGACTTCGAGAAGGTGTACAACACCTTCCCGCGATTGCTTGAACGCAAGAAGCAGCAGGCCGGGACCTTATCCGGCGGGGAGCAGCAGATGCTGGCAATGGGCCGGGCTATTATGGGCCACCCGAAGCTGCTGCTGCTGGATGAACCGTCGATGGGGCTGGCGCCGCTGCTGGTCCAGGATATTTTCCGGATTATCAAGGAAGTCAACGATGCCGGAACCACTGTCCTGCTGGTTGAGCAGAATGCCCACCAGGCGCTCAAAATCGCCGACCGTGCCTATGTCCTGGAGACAGGCCGGGTAGTGCTTGAAGGGGATGCCAAGGAAATGGCCGATTCCGATGAGATCAAAATGGCTTATCTCGGGCACTAGCAGGCTATCCGTACTACAGCAGCATCACAGAAACAACATATATAAACTAAATAATCAGGAGGCTGGGAGAAACTATGAAGAAAATTGGGGCCATTATCTTGTCGACAGTATTGACTGCGGTATTAGCATCCGGCTGCGGCAACAACACAGAGAACAGCGGTAACTCTGCAAGCGGCGGGAACAGTGCCGGAGGCACGATCAAAATCGGGGCTGACCTGGAGCTTACCGGCGGCCAGGCTTCTTTCGGCGACTCGGCCTCCAAGGGCGCGAAGCTGGCGGTGGACCAGATCAACGCCGCAGGCGGTGTACTCGGCAAGCAGCTGGAGCTGGTAGTTGCAGACAATGCATCGAAGTCGGAGGAAGCTACACAAGCGGCGCAGAAGCTGATCACCAATGACAAGGTCGTGACCATTATCGGCGCATCCACATCGACCAACACACTGGGGATCGTTCCGGTAGCTACGGAGAAGAAGATCCCGCTGGTCTCGGTAGGCGCTACGAATCCGAAGGTAACCGTGGATGAGCGCAGCGGCAATGTGAATGAATATGTGTTCCGCGCCGCATTCATCGATCCGTTCCAGGGTGAGGTTATGGCTAACTTTGCGCTCGATTCCCTGAAGGCCAAGACAGCAGTTATCTATACTGATACGTCCTCCGACTATTCCAAGGGTCTGCAGAAGTTCTTCGAAGAGACCTTCAAGGCCAAAGGCGGCGAAGTGCTGAGCCAGGAGTCTTACCAGCAGAAGGATTCTGACTTCAAAGCAGTTCTGACCCGCATCAAAGCAGCGAACCCGGATGTCATCTACCTGCCTGGTTATTATGAAGAAGTAGGTAAAATTGTGAAGCAGGCCCGTGAGATGGGCATTATCGTTCCGTTCCTCGGCGGCGACGGCTGGGATTCCCCGCAGCTGGCGGAAATCGCCGGTGCCAAAGCGCTGGAGAACACGTTCATGTCCAATCACTACTCGCCTGAAGATACAGCTCCTGAAGTAACCAGCTTCGTAGACGCCTACAAAGCGGCTAACGGCGGAGCGGTTCCCGATGGTATGGCGGCCCTGGGCTATGATGCCCTGAAGCTGGTGGCTGATGCGATTACCCGTGCGGGTGAAGCTGATCCGGCCAAGATTACAGAAGCACTGGCAGCGACTAAGGATCTGCAGCTCGCTACAGGTAAAATCACCCTGAACGACAAGCATGACCCGGTCAAAGCCGCAGTTGTGCTGAAATTCGTGGACGGGAAGCAAACCTTTGAAACCAAGGTTAATCCTTAAGCTGCGAAATTGCATATACTAAGGTGAAGGAACGGGGAGCCGGTCCGCAGGAGGCCAGGGTGTCTCTTGCCTCACCTTAACCGTGAAGAGGAAGGCCCCGAATGGGAGCCTTTCTTTTCGCATCTCACAGGGATAGAATGTTGACTATACTTACACAACTAAGCAGATGCTTCCGAAGCGAGTTGTGGCGGTGAGATATCAAGGAAGACTATGCTAACACAACTTTGAGGGGGAATCGGCATGATTATTGGCGTACCCGCAGAAATCAAGAATAACGAGAACCGCGTCGCCATCACCCCGGCCGGGGTGGAAGCGCTCCGGAAGGCAGGGCATGAAGTGTATATTCAAGCTTCTGCCGGCATAGGCAGCGGTTTCAGCGACATGGAATATTCGGATAAAGGCGCTGTGATTCTGGATACGGCCGCCGAGGTCTGGAGCAAGGCGGAGATGATTATCAAAGTGAAGGAGCCACTACCGGAGGAGTACGGTTATTTCCGCAAAGGGCTGATCCTCTTCACCTATCTGCACTTGGCACCTGAAGCAGAGCTGACCAAAGCACTGGTGGATAGCGGTGTGACTGCTGTGGGCTATGAGACGATTCAGCTTGAAGACGGCTCGTTGCCGCTGCTGATTCCGATGAGTGAGGTCGCCGGGCGGATGGCGGTGCAAATCGGCGCCGGTCTGCTGGAGAAGCCGCATGGCGGCAAGGGCGTTCTGCTTGGCGGTGTGCCTGGCGTGCAGCCGGGAGAGGTCGTCATTGTCGGTGGAGGAATTGTCGGCACCAATGCGGCGAAGATCGCGCTGGGCATGGGGGCGCACGTCACGGTGCTGGATCTGAATGCGGGTCGTCTGCGCGCGCTGGATGATATTTTTGGCGGGCGGCTGGTGACCGTGATGTCGGATTCCTATCATCTGGAGCAGGCTGTGCGCCGGGCGGATCTGCTGATCGGAGCGGTGCTGATTCCCGGTGCCCGTGCCCCTAAGCTGGTTACAGAGGACATGGTGAAGCAGATGGAGGAAGGCTCTGTCATTGTAGATGTTGCGATTGACCAGGGCGGCTCGATCGAGACCATTGACCGGATCACCACCCATGAGAACCCGACCTATGTGAAGCACGGCGTGGTCCATTACGCCGTAGCCAATATGCCTGGAGCGGTCGCCCGGACCTCGACCCTGGCGCTAACCAACGTGACGATTCCTTACGCGCTGCAGATTGCCAATCTGGGCATCCACGCGGCTGTGGTGAAGAATGCGGCGCTTGCGCGCGGCCTGAATGTGGTAGCTGGACAGGTGACCAATGCTGCGGTGGCCGGGAGTCTGGGGTATGAATATACGGATGGAATCCAGGTGCTGGCTGCGGGCGGGGATAGCTGATCTTAAGAGGGGAGAAGCAGAGGCTGCACACTGCGGTTCTCCCCGTATTTTCCGGGAAATGCGACCTTCAAAAAAAGGCTTGTCAAATCCGCCGACGTTTGATATACTCATTTTTGTTGTCACAAAGAAAAACTTTAAATTTGGCTCGTTGGTCAAGGGGTTAAGACACCTCCCTTTCACGGAGGTAACATGGGTTCGAATCCCATACGAGTCACCAATATGCGGTAGTGGTGGAATGGCAGACACGCTATCTTGAGGGGGTAGTGGGTGTATACCCGTGGAGGTTCGAGTCCTCTCTACCGCATACTAGGAATGAGCAGAGACCTTTGGTTATCCAAGGGTCTTTGCTTTTTTGTGTTAGCTGCTGCGCCGGGGGAAGGGGGCATGCCCCACAGCCAGTAACATTGATTGAGGAATGATGCAAGAAATGCAACAATACTGCTCCATAGAGGGCGGTCTATGCTGAAATCCTGCACAAAATACAACAAATCCAGCGCTAACTTGATCTAACCACCGAAATTTGTGCAAATCATGCAACATTGTACTTCATTGAGTAATCGGTATAGATGAATCTTGCAAGAAGTGCAACAATTCTCTATACAAGCGGCCGGTGAGGGAAGGCATCAGCATCATTCACCCGTTAGGGTTAATTTGTATTTAGTTTTTTTGAAACTAAACAGTAGCGATACGCACATGACAATGTGTTTTGTATCCCTACTGTTTTTCTTTTATGATCACAAAACTAGTCGAGGTGGAGATCTTTATGATAAGCAAATTAGGCTTTTCTTCAGATGACCGTTTATTAATTATTAATGCTGATGATTTCGGAATAACTAAGGGAACTAATGAAGCGATTGTTAGTCTATTTGAACAACAAGCTATAACCTCAACATCTATAATGTTTCCCTGTCCAGCAGCGCGGGAAGCCCTTAAGTTTAGTAATCAAAACATTCTAGAAAATATCGGGATTCATCTTACCTTAACAAGCGGTGAGCATCATTCATATAGTCCAGTATTTCAAGAAAGGCCATTGAAAAGTCTAATCAATAAGAATGGTAAATTCCATAATGACATTTCGTATATAGAGGAAAATGCTGATGATGAAGAAGTTAGAATTGAATTAGAGGCTCAAATACAAAGTGCAACTATGTTAGGAATTGACCCAACTCATCTTGACAGTCATGGTGGTAGCATTATGGGTTTATATGCGGGCAATGATTTTTTAGAAATAACCTTTGATCTTTGCGAGAAATATCGTCTCCCCTTTAACTTACCAACAAGAATAATTGAACAACCATTTTTTAATAACAAGCAAAAAGAAACTTTTCGCATTAGAATTAATTCAGGAAGAAAACGTGGGATTTTGTTTATTGATGATATAATTTCTTTGCCGTACTGCTGTAAGCCCGTGGAATATGAGGAAATGAAGAGACAGTTGCTCACGCTATTAAAAAATATTAAGCCCGGTATAACACAATTAACTATACATCCATCGAAAATAACTGAAGAATTGAAGTCTGTAACGAATTGTTATTTTGAGCGTGGGATTGAGTATCTATTACTAATAGACCCAGATATTAAGAAAGTGCTTAATAAAGAGAATATTAATTTAATCTCATGGAAAGAAATACGTGATTTCCAAAGAATTCTAACTTGATCACGCTCTAGCTGGTGACAATTACCTGAAACCTTTAGAATGGAGAAACGAAGATGAATGAAAGGGAGATCCTATGTTACTGGAAACGGAAAGGCTAATTGTTCGTGGATTTTCAGAAAACGACTGGAGCGATTTACACGAGTATTTGTCATTGGAGCAGGTGCTGAAATACGAGCCGGGCGGTGTAAGCGGTGAAGAGGAATGCAAGAATATGGCCAGGGAACGTGCGGAAGGAGATTGTTTCTGGGCAGTTAGCTTGAAGGAGACCAATAAAATGATCGGTCATGTTTATTTTGGGCAACAAGAGCCTGCTGAATTTAAAACATGGATGATAGGTTACATCTTCAACCCTGATTTTTATGGAAAAGGCTATGCCACTGAGGCTTGCCAAAGAGTTTTAGAATACGGGTTTGAAGAATTAGGAATTCATCGGGTGGTGGCTATGTGTAATCCTGAGAACGCGTCTTCCTGGAGATTGCTGGAGCGATTGAATATGCGCCGTGAAGGGCATTTCAAGAAAAAAGCCTTTTTCAAAAGAACAGATGACGGGCAGCCTGTATGGCATGATGCGTACCAGTATGCAATTCTAAATGAAGAGTGGAGTTCTATCGTATAATCCTATCAATCTTGGAGACAATACTAGTAAACGCCTTATTGGGAGGTAGTCTACGGTAATGAATTACTCTGAGATCTATGATCTTCACCTTCAATTGTTAAAAGCTTATTCTGCTCATAACAACGGAGAGTACTCGGCCTATCAAAGGGAAATCGATTACTACACGAATCAACTGCGTTTTGCTGAGGATATGGTGCAGAGGATCTTCGTTCTGAATCAATTGGTCAAGCTGCATGAGAAAGAGCGGGAGGACTTGATCCGGTGGTGTTCAGAAGCATATTTTCATAAAAATTACGATGTTAACGACTCACCGGACGGCAGTCTTGGATAATGCCGGCCGGTGAGTTTTTTGTGTGGAAGACTAGGGCTATCTGCAATTTATTTAGGAATCCATTTCCATTGACAGCCCTTCCATGTTCCGTTATACCTGCATATATATCAGGATTCGACAGGGACGGGAGGATTTCTACAGTGAATTCATTAATTTCAGTCATGCTCGTAGATGATGAGCCGCTTGCACTAGATCATGTGTACCACTCGGTTCCGTGGGAGGAGAATGGCTTCCAGGTGGTCGCCCAGGCGACCAGCGGGCGCATGGCGCTGCGGATGTTCGAGGAATTACAGCCGCAGATTGTCATCACCGACATCTCCATGTCGCCGATGGACGGCTTGGAGCTGGGGCGGCATGTCGTCCAGCTTGCCCCAAGAACGCGGCTGATCTTTCTGACTGCTTACCGGGATTTCGACTATGCCCGCCAGGCGCTGGAGCTGCGCGCGGCCCATTATCTGCTTAAGCATGAGATTAGTCGTAACCGCCTGCTGGAACAGCTGAAGCTGCTGAAGGAAGGTCTGGCAGTGGAGGCCGCCGAGGAAGAAGGGCACGGACATGCGCTCCATATCCTGCTTAAGGATATGCTGGCAGGCAAGTATCAGGCTCCTGCAGGAAATCAGGAATCCCGTCTGCACCGCCTCGTCGCAGATTATCAGCAGGGTCAGCCCGGACTGCTGTATTTCGAGCTGGAGGCTGCAATGAAGCTGGACGGCAGCCGGAGTAATACGCGCAGTGGCACGGCCCTCGTATGGAAGAATATCGAAGAAGAGATCCGCCGTCAGACAACGGACTTGGAGGAGCTTCAACTTCTAGAGATGGATGAAGGCGGATACATCGTGCTGCTGAAGATAACCTCTTCCAGCAGTCTGCTGCTCCAGCACTATAGCTTGCGGCAACTCGCTGCCCAAGTTCTGCTCTGTCTGGAGTCTTACTATCGGGGGAACCTTCCCAGAGTGATCCTCTCCGCAGGCAATGGCGCAGAATTGCCGGACCGCCGATATGCGGCGATGAGGCAGGCTTATGATTATTCTGTGTTTTTGCCGCCAGGTGCTGTATTTCTGCTGGAGCAAGCTGCTTCTACTCGGGAAGCTACCTGTATTGCTCAAGAGGTCAGACAATACCTGTTATCTCCCGAACGCAGCCTGCTGGAACGGCTGAAGACCGGTCTGGACCACATCGCTACCCAGGCCTACTTGGTAGATTTGCGCGCCGTCATGGGTGAGATCAGAGGCGCATGCCGCAAGGACGGAAGCTTCGCCATAGACCAGGAGCTGGGCACAGACGCGCGGCAAGTAGTTAACAGCTTGTACCGGATTCTCGAAGACTGCTTGCAGCAGCCGCAGAGTCCGAAGCAGTATTCCCGCTGGGTGAACAAAGCGATGGAGTATGTTGCCGGGAATTACGCCGATCCCGATCTGTCCCTGGAGACGGTCGCAGGCCATCTGCAGATCAGCAGCATCCATCTGCGGACAACCTTCAAGCGGGAGACGGGCCAGTCCCTGCTCGACTATACGACGGAATATCGGATCGGGCTGGCGAAGCAGCTCCTGCAGACTGGTGAGTACAAGATCTACGAGGTATCGGAGAAGGTAGGGTACAAAACCAGCCAATACTTCAGCCAGGTTTTCAAAAAAACAACGGGCATACAACCCAAGGACTTCCTGCAGCAGAGGGGCAGCGAATAGCTATGCGAAAAATTAAGAATAAAATTCTCGGCAGCGTGATTCTGATCGTTACGCTGTCGGTAACGGCCATCAGTGCCCTGGCGTATGAGCAGTTCTCTTCGATTCTCGAAGCGCAGGCCCTGCGTGAGGATACCATCCATCTGGAGCAGACCACGAATCAGATGAACCATATGATTGACGATGTGCAGAAATATGCCGCCAATATGGTCAACGATGAGCTGCTTCAGCAGTTCGCTGCAAGGTTGAAGTATTCCTCTACGTATGACGAGCTTAGTGCATACCGCGATGTGGTCACTCAGCTGACCAAATTTAATGTGCTGCGGGACTACCTTGAGAGCTCGGCCATCGTCCGCTCTGATGGGAAGATTTTCTGGTCCTCGCTGTATATTGATCCGTATTTTGAACGGCTGCTGCAAGAGGACTGGTATCAGGATGCCTTGAAGAACAATGCCAAAAGCGGGTTCACAGCCCCCCATCTGATCCAGGACCCCGAGAGCAAAAAAATTGTCAGCTTCTTTATCCGTTTTGATCCCCAGTATGGCGGAGTGCTGCTTTTGAATATTGATTACGCAGCTTTTGAGAGTCTGTTCCAGTACTTGGGCCAGTCCTTCGACCAGGTAGCCTGGATCGGCCCGGGTCAATCATTGCTCTATCAGCAAGGCACCGCCACTGAGATGCCTGCCCACACGCTGAGCGCAGACAGCCCGGACATTCAAGTCGTTAAGCATGACAAGGGTTATTATCTGGCCAGCGCTTTTGAAAAATCGGACTGGTCCGTCTCCACGTTTACCTCCAATGAACGTTTCTATGAATGGGTGGGTTATATTGTCCGCTACTGGGCCGTCTTCCTCGCCTTGTGTCTGGTGCTGTGCTTTCTGCTGTTTCTTCCGATTATCTCCAATATTATCCGTCCGATTCTGCAGATGACCAAAGCGATGAAGCAGGTGTCTATGGGCAACTATAATGTTCAGCTCTCGTTCCGCAGCAATGATGAGCTGTCTGTGCTGAAGAATGGTTTTGAGACGATGCTTGGCGATATTGAGCGGCAGATGAGTGAGAAGGTGGAGCAGGAGCGCTGGAAGCGTAAAATGACGGCCGAGCTGCTGTTCGCCCAGATCAACCCCCACTTCATCTACAATACCCTGAACACCGTGGTATATCTGGCCCGCAAAAAGAATTACGCCGCGATTGAAGAGATGGTTGAATCCTTCATTGGCATTCTGCATGATGCTGTCAATATCGGCGATGCCGGTCTGTATATCACGGTGGAGCAGGAGATGAACATTATCAATCACTTCGTTACCATTCAGAAGTACCGGTATGCCGACCGGTTCGAGGTAGTCTGGAGCGTGGAAGAACAGGCGAAAGGGGACTATATTCCAAAGAGCCTGATCCAGCCGCTGGTGGAAAATGCTATTTTCCATGGATTTGCGGAGAAGGAGTCTGTAGGCCGTATTGAGATCATTATCCGTAAGCGCAGCGGAAGGCTGCTGATCTCGGTCAGAGATGACGGCTGCGGGATGAGCCAGGAGAAGGCGCAGGCCATTACGAATGGAACCCTGCCGCCGGCGCGACTTCGTTCAGGGGCGATGAAACAGATTGGACTGTGGAATATCCGGGAACGAATCGAGTATTTGTACGGGCAGGAAGGCCGCCTGGTCATCCGTTCAAGTGAGCAGGGAGGCACCAGGGTATCGGTTCTTCTGCCCTCACGGCCGCCATCGGCGGAGTGAGAATACTATCATTATTTATACAAAATCATCGGATCGTCTAATTGTTGGGCGATGCCTTCAAGCTTATAGTACTACTATACAGACGGACGGAAGACATTACAGGAACCGCCCGCTGTCACAACAGATGCAAGGGGGATCTTAATTTGCACAATCTATTCAGTAAAAAAGCATCGGTTATAGCGCTTGTCTTAACGTTATGCTTCACCTTGGTGCTGGCCGGCTGCGGCAATGGAAACAACAACGCTTCCGGGGACTCCAGCGGCGCAAGCCCTGCGAACACCTCAAGCGATCCTGCAAACGCTTCCGGTAAATTAACCGTGTGGGGCTGGGACAAAGCCTGGTTCGAGGGCACCGGAGCCAAGTTCAACGAGAAGTTCCCGAATGTCAAGCTGGAGTTCGTTGAAGTCTCGGCGGGGGATTATCTGAAAAAAATTCAGACCTCTATCGCTGCAGGCTCCGGTCTGCCGGATATTATCTGGGGAGAAGCGGCCTTCCGCGGCGCTCTCTATGAGCTTAACGTACTGCAAAGCTTGTCCGAAGAGCCCTACAATTTCGATACCTCCAATCTGCTCGACTTCGAGCTTCCGCTGCTGACGAACAGCAAGGGAGAGCTTGTTGGTCTGGAGCAATCCGGCTCGCCTGGAGCACTGGCTTACAAGCGTGATCTGGCTAAAGAATACTTCGGGACAGATGATCCTGATGCATTGACTGCCATGTTCCCTGATTGGGATACCTTCATTGCCAAGGGCAAAGAAGTCTATGAGAAGAGCGGCGGTAAGACATTCATGCTGGGAAGCCTGATGGATGCGTATACCATCCTCTCCAACCAGGGGACAACCGCAGTTGTAGACGGAACCAAGGTGAATACTCAAGAGCTGCTTAGGATCTTCACTCAGCTGCAGTCCATCCGCGACAATAACGCAGAGGGCAAGCTGGCAATGTGGTCACCCACCTGGAATGCTTCGTATTCGCAGGACAACGTAATCTTTTATCCGTCGGCGAACTGGTCGCCAGAATTCGTAATCAAGCCTAACGACAAGGCCAGTAATGGCCGCTGGGGTCTGATGGTGCCTCCGGAAGGCGGATATCCATACGGCGGTACTACTATCGGTATTTGGAAGGACAGCAAAAATAAAGATGCGGCCTGGGCGTATCTCAACTGGCTGTTAGGCACGGACGAAGGCGCTGAAGCCAACTTCGCCGTCTCCGATTATATTTTGCCGCTGAAATCCTTCTTCAAGGATACCTCCAAGCTATCTTCCGGGGCGGATGAATATTTCGGCGGACAGGATCTTGGAAAGTTCTGGGTAGAGAAGGTGTTCCCGAACATGAAGTCCAAAGCAGTGACCAAATACGATCAGGATATCTACAGCTCCTCTGAGCTGGTGCTTCAGGTCATGGCGCAGGATAACAGCTTCGATGCGAAGCAGGCCCTGGACAAGTGGGAAGAACAGCTGAAGAAAAATCATCCTGAGCTGACTTTTGAATAACGATGCAGAAATCTAAAGGAATCAGCAGCAAAAATAAATGGCCGTACCTGTTCATCACGCCTTATTTCTTATCCTACGCCGTACTGAGCTTGTTCCCAATTCTCTTCACTCTATATATCAGTCTTACCGACTGGGATTTGTACGGCAACCGGAATTTCATCGGATTCTGCAATTACACGCAGTTATTTTTCCATGATTCCTTCTTCTGGAAATCCCTGCTCAATGTCATTATCTTCATGGCGGTATACCTTCCGGCCCTTGTCCTTATGGGAATGCTGGTAGCCAGCCTTATCGAAAGCAAGCTGATCCGCCGCAAAACCTTTTTCCGCCTCAGCGTATTCAGTGCCTATATGACAACTCCGGTCGCAGTCGGAATTATCTTCTCCCTGTTGTTCGACTGGCAGGGCGGGTTCTTCAATAATATGCTGATGGAGCTGGGCATTATTCAGGAGAAGATTAATTGGCTGGGCTCCGCCAGTTCCTCCCGCTGGGTAGTCATCCTGATGGTCTTCTGGAAAAATCTTGGGTATTTCGTCATGTTCTACACGGCGGGGATGGCCAGTATTGATACTTCTATCTACGAGGCAGCAGTCATTGATGGAGCCTCCTCCAAAGATGTGTTCACGCGCATTACGATTCCGCTGCTGAAGCCGATCAACCTGTTCCTGATTATTACCTCTATTATCAGCGGCCTCCAGCTGGTGGAAGAACCGATGCTGCTGTTCAGCGGCTGGGCTTCCGGCTCCAGCATGGTAGGGGGGCCAGACGGGTCCACCTTCACACCGATCTGGTACATGTTCGATGCTTCCTTCAACGGCAGTGCATTCAAGTACGGCAAAGGGGCAGCGATCGCTTACGGCACCTTCCTGTTCATCGCCTTGTTCTCAGTAGTTGGCATGAAATGGATCAACAGGGGCGGTGACGACAAATGAGAGCGAAGAAATTCTTTACCGTATTGCTGCTTAGCCTGATCGCTATCGCGTTCCTGTTCCCGTTCTATATGATGATTGTGATGGGAACCTACTATTCCGAGGACCTGTTTAAGCAGCTTCCGATTCTGCCCAGCGGCTATCTGCTGGAGAATCTGCAGACGATCATGTCCGCCAGCTTCCTGCGGAATTATTGGAACAGCTTCTATGTTGCCGTGTTGTTCACCCTGGTGACGGTTGGGGTGGCCTCGATTACCGGGTTTGCTTTTGCCAAATATGAATTCAAGGGTAAAAATGCGCTGTACGGCTTCATTCTGCTGACGATGATGATTCCCGGACACCTTGGTCTGATTGCATATGTGATGGAAATGAAGTGGTTCCACCTGAACAACACTCATGCGCCGCTGATTCTGGCCGGACTGAATAATGCCTTCGGCGTATTCTTCATGACCCAGTTCATCCGCTCCTCCGTCCCGACAGAGGTTATTGAGAGCGCGCGGATCGACGGCTGCTCGGAACCGGCTATTCTCACAAGAATTGTTGTTCCGTTCCTCATGCCGGCCATCAGCACCCTGGGGCTGATCTCCTTCCTCGGGTCCTGGAACGGCTATCTGCTGCCGCTGGTCACGATCAACAAGCCGGAGTTGTACACGCTGCCGCTGGGCATTGCCAATCTGTCCACCGTCTTCCGCACGGATTATTCAGCTAGTATCTTGGGTCTGACCCTCGGTACGCTGCCGCTGATTATTCTCTTCCTGTTCGGCTCCAAGACCCTGGTCAGAGGACTTACCGGCGGAGCGGTCAAAGGTTGAACATAATGAATAGGTAATCAACCGGAAATAACAGGAAAGAAACCTCTATTGTGGTGAAATGGAGTACGCTCAGCCATTTCACCGGAGAGGTTTTTTTGTGTATTAACAGAGTGCGCGGGAAAAGAAGGATTTTGCCAGGATAAGGTAGAATAACAGTAGCTACAAGAAGAATAATGCCGGTCGGCCCACACATGGAGAACTGCTGCTCCAACTGGAACTAAGATGGCGGCAGATTCAATAATTCAGCTACTTGACGGCGGTATCTGTCTGCCTTGCGCGTACCGTGAATCAGGTTGGACAGCCGATAGGGTGGGATGTCATGTAATTCACAGAATTTCTTCTGATCCAAGTGCAGTTCTGCCAGACGTTGCTTAATGGCCCAGCCGTAGGCAGTAATAGGGCGTTTGCTGTTCAGATTGCTCACCTCGTATCGACTATCCAGCCGGTATGATATAAAATAGGTAAAGATATAATAATAGTTAATTATATACTTTTTTACGTCATTTTTCAATAAAAAATAACGTTTTTACGTATTATATTTTTTGGGGGAGGCAGTTGACTGATGCAATCCATCTATGAACGTATTGAATTATTGATTAAACGGCAAGGAATTACGAAGAAATCCTTCTGTGCGCAGCTCGGAATCAGCACCGGCAATATGGGAGACTGGAAGCGTGGCAAATCTACGCCTGGCACACATAAGCTGATTGAGATTGCTGCATTTTTTCATGTAAGCTTAGATTGGCTGATCCTGGGCAAACAGCCCCAGACGATTCAGGAAAGCGGCGAGGATTATTTTTTTGGCCAAATGCGGCAATTGAATTGCCAAACGGAGGAGCTGCTGCCGGAGGAAAAGAACTTTATTAAGGAATATCTGGCCTTTACCAAGTATCGTAAGGATAAGGACAAGGATCAGGATACGAAAGGCGAAAATTCTTAAGCTGGTACCTTTACTTTTGAGCGCAACCGATTTATAATATTGAATGTTGGCCTCAAACAATGCTTCAACGTTAGACACACCGCGCGGTAGTGGTGGAATGGCAGACACGCTATCTTGAGGGGGTAGTGGGTGTATACCCGTGGAGGTTCGAGTCCTCTCTACCGCATTCAATGTACAGCAGAAACCTGGAATTCCTTGATTTAAGGGACTTCAGGTTTTTTGCTGTTTGTTTTTTGAGCTGTAAGTAAGTGCAGAAGTACACGTAAAGGGGTTGAGGATGTGTGTGTAGAACAGAATGGAGAATTTAGGGGGAATGGCCTCTGAACGAGCGCTGCCTGATTATTACTGCGGATGATTTCGGTATGTGTCATTCTATGAATGCGGCGATTATGGAGTTATGGAGGGATCAGGTGATTACTTCATCCATGATTATGATTCCAGGTCCCTGGTTGAAGCAAGCCGCTGATTATGCGGTACATAATCATGAAGCCAATATCGGTGTGCATCTTACGCTTACTTCCAGTTTCCTGCAGTATAAATGGAAGCCGGTAACGGGAGGGACGGGTGTTGAGTCACTGATTACGGCGGAAGGATATTTCTGGGGAACACCGGCAGAAGTGGAATTGTATGCTTCTGAAGAAGCGGTCAGGACAGAATGTCGTAGTCAGATTGAAGCTGCTATAAGGTTAGGAATTGATCCGACCCATCTGGATAGTCATGAGGGCAGTCTATTGGGACTTGCGGGCGGAAGGGACTTTTTGGAGCTGGCCTTTGATCTCTGTGAGGAATACCAGCTCCCGTTCAAATTACCCCGGAAGATTGTGGACCAGCCTTTTTTATCCCCGTATATGCGTGAGTTGTTCCGGTCGAGGATTGCCTCGGCGGACCGGCGGGGAATTCCTTTAATAGATGATTTATTAATTCTGCCTTATGAACAAAACGATGGTGAAGAGTACGCAGATGTAAAGCGTGAAATAGTAAAGGCCATTCAAGAAATGAGTGGTGGAATAACGGAGCTGGTCATCCACCCTTCCCGGGACAGTGCCGAAATGCGCTGCCTAACGCCTTCCTCTGCCAAAAGAGAAATGGAATATCACATGTGTATGGACCCGGAATTCTGGAAACTGCTGGAGGATGAAGATATCCGGCTGATTTCGTGGAAGACTATACGTGACGGGATGCGCTTGGCAAAATAAATATATGGCCCATTGGCAATAGACGGCTCACCGTTATGCGGGCAACAGGAAAAACACCCGTACCCGATCAATGCGGTTAAGGGCGTCTTTGTTTTGCAGCTTTTTGTATGGCACAGCTTCTCGATACTTAGTCCGCTCTAGCGCAACAGCTTCTCGATATCCTCTTCGATCTGATCCGGTGTTGTCTGCGGGGCGAACCGCTTCAGCACACGGCCTTCCTGGTCCACCAGGAACTTGGTGAAGTTCCATTTGATGCTCTTCGAGCCGAGTACTCCCGGTGCCTCTTTGGACAGATACTTGAACAGGGGATGGGCGTCGGCGCCTTTGACATTGATTTTCTCGTACATAGGGAAGGATACACCGTAATTGATCTCGCAGAACTCGGCAATATCCTCGCTCTCACCCGGCTCCTGTCCGGCAAACTGGTTGCTGGGGAAGCCCAAAATCTCAAAACCGCGGTCTTTGAATTTATCGTACACTTCCTGGAGACCCTTATATTGCGGGGTGAGTCCGCACTTGCTGGCTGTATTCACGACGAGCAGAACCTTGCCTTTGTACTTGGAGAGTGATTCTTCCTGGCCCCGCAGGGTGTTGGCTTCAAAATCATGGACATTCATGAATGATTCCTCCCGAACATTGATTTATCACAATTTAATTGTACACTATTCACCGCCGGAAGCAAGTTTTAAAAGGTAACAATCTGCCGGGTCGTTTCAAAAATGTGAGGTTGTTTAAGTTAAGTGTAAGTGTTCTTACAAAATTTGTGTTAAAAAGGAGAGATTTTAAAGATGAGTACATTGAAACTAAAACCCCTATATACTGCTACAGCCAAGGTTCGCGGAGGCCGTGAAGGTTCGGTGGAATCGTCCGACGGAGCGCTGAAGCATGATCTCAAAATTCCGAAGGAGCTTGGAGGTCCTGGTGGTGCAGGGACAAATCCGGAGCAGCTGTTCGCGGCAGGTTATGGTGCGTGCTATGAGAGTGCCCTTGCTAATATTGCCCGTAAAGAAGGCGTAAAGCTGCAGGATGTCGAGATTACCTCGAATGTGCTGATCGGCAAGGACGAGAGCGACGGAGGCTTCAAGCTGGCCGTGAAACTGGATGTGAAGCTGCCGGGCATTGAACGCACTGTGGCAGAGGATCTGGCTAAGAAAGCCCATGATTTCTGCCCGTACTCCAAGGCGACCCGCGGAAATATCGAGGTTGAACTGAACGTTCTGTAGAGATAGATAGCAATGTTCAATTGAATAGCATGCTTATTCGTAAGACCAGACAGTTAATGTCTGGTCTTACGTTATGTAGAGCCGCAGAACCACGGGTAGGAATGGACAAAGCTGGGAATAATGGCTAAATAGAGTCTGAGAAGGCCGGAAGTGTGGTAAATAGCGTGCAGGAGCCTGTACTTTGGTTGACATCACCCCGGAAATTCTTTAATATGTCTAAGTATCTGTTAATGTCGCGCGTGCTATTAACTACCAAAAATTTAAATAATGGGTGATGAAGATGTCTTACAAACCGAGTATTACGAATGTGACCAAAGCCAGCAGCAATGATAAGGAAGGATTGTACGAGTTCATTATCAAGCTTGCTGACGGAACGGAGTGCCGCGCGTTCTACAACCGGTTTCCGGAATGGAAAATGACGAACATCAGCCGCCTGCTCAAGACTCCTTGTCCGGTATGCCGCAAAGATTTCATCTGCAAATGCATGGAATCCTTCACTGCTGATTTCGAAGAGCAAATGACCGGGGACGAATGGATTAACAAGGCTATTGCAGAATAATTAGACGAACGGACATTGTAGGCGCGGGAGCTATCCCGCGTTTTTTGCTTTTTTTTCAAAAGGAGATAGGAATGTTACACTATGCTTAAGAGGAAGGGGCGGCGATGTGACTGAAGAGCGGAAGGAAGTGCAGGGCGAATCTATTGTGCTGATCGATGGGGTCTGTCATCTGTGCCAGGGAATTGTCCGGTTCATTATTCCGCGTGATCCCAAGGCGCACTTCAAATTCGCTTCCTTGCAGAGTGATGCTGCCCGGGAACTGCTTAAGGCAGGCAGTCTGCCCGAGCAGCAATTAGACACTGTGGTGCTGATAGAGAACGGCAAGTATTATACGAAATCGGCAGCAGTGCTGCGGATTGCCCGCAGACTCCGGTTCCCGTGGCCTGCCGCATATGTGTTCATCCTAATTCCGGGACCGCTGCGTAACGCTATGTACAGGATTGTGGCCAGGAACCGCTACCGCTGGTTCGGCAGGGATGAGCAGTGTCTGCTGCCGACACCGGATATGAAGCGCAGATTTCTGTAGCCGGTAAGGGGGATTCTGAGGGATTCTCTCAAATAGTGGTGAAAAAGTTATTGCTGACTTCTTATATCTATGCTACTATAGCAGTAAATTACAGGAACAGTAACGGAAGCACCGTTCAATGACCGTATTCACGGTTATTGGCGGTGCTTTTTTGCTGTTCTTTTTCTTATGTATTCAAGAGAGGAGGAGGAGTTCATGACGGCAAGAATCGTGCTTGCAGTCCGGGAGAGCCAATATATTGAACCGCTACTGCATTATCTGCACCATAGCGAATACGCGGAGATGCTGCGGATTACGGCTTTCAGCAGACTGGACGCTTTTATGGAATTTATGACAGGCGATGAGCTGCCGGATGCGGTAGCCGGGGACCCGTCCTTCATTGAAGCCTGGCTGGTGGAAGGGAGAAGTACAGTTCCATGGGCAGTCTTAAGCGAAGGCGGAGAATTGCCGAATGGCCGGGATCTGGCGGGGGGAAGGCACATTGCCAAGTATCAGGCACTGCCGTCGCTGCTGGAAGCGATTCTCCAGTTGAGTGATCTGAAGCGGGTCCGAACGGCTGCTCTGCCTAAGGAAGCAACGCTGCTGCTCGGGATCGTCTCGGCCAGCGGCGGCAGCGGAAAAACTACGGTAGCGTTGAACATGGCGAAGCAGCTTGGAGCGGTTGGACTGTCCGTATTCTATCTGAATCTGGAGAGTGTGGACAGCAGTGGATTCATTCTGCGGATGCCGGGCAGCCATGTTCCCGGTCTGGAGCGGCTCTTATATGAGCTAAAGGCCGGAGGACCAGAGAATAAGGGAGGAAGAGGGGAGCCGAAATGGACCGATTATGCGTTCAGACATGACAGTCTGCGGTGTGATGCCTTCAGGCCTGTAGAGAATTTCAAGGAGATGCTCCAAATGTCCCGGCAGGACACGCTGGATCTACTGGAGGGGCTGGCCGGAGTCGGAAGCTATGATGTGGTTGTTGTAGACACCGGCGCTATCGAAGAGGAACGGGCCCAAGCTGTTCTGATCCGGTGCGGCATTCTGCTGTGGGTGCTGAAGAATGACCAGGCCAGTATCCGCAAGACGGAACGCTGGCTCGATTATATTGCCAGTCCTCATTCCAACATGCAGCCGGAGCTGGTGAACAGGAGCCGATTCGTCATGAACGGCTGCACCGGAGTGGAGAATGAAGGGCCGCTATCCGCTGCACTCCGGCTGGATGCTGTACTTCCGTATATTCCATCCTGGGGGTTACAGCATTATGGAGAACTCTGCCTAAGCTCTCCCCTATTCATTGACGGCATTCAGCAGCTCTCCAGAGCTATAGTAGAGCCTGAATTGCCTGGGGTGTTCACAGGGATTTCTGTATGAATGAAGAGATGTTCCGCGCCCTGCGCAGCGACATCCGTGCAGGGCTGGATGTGACCTCGGTCATCGGGAATGATGAGCTGGCTGCTTATATTGAACGGATCATTCTGGAGAGGGAACAACTACGCCTCCTGACTGCCCAGGAGAAGCACGAGCTGGTGAAGAAGCTGTTCGATTCCTTCCGGGGGCTGGATATTCTTCAGCCGCTGGTGGATAATCCGGCGATCACTGAGATTATGATCAACAGCCACGAGGAGATCTTTATCGAGGAAGAGGGGATGATCCGCAGGCTGCCGCTGGCTTTTGAATCGGGGAGCAGGCTGGAGGATATCATTCAGATTATCGTCTCCGGCGTCAACCGTGTGGTCAATGAATCCTCGCCGATTGTGGATGCGCGGCTGCAGGACGGCTCGCGTGTCAATATCGTTCTGCCGCCTGCCGCGCTGAAGGGTCCGGCTATGACCATCCGCAAATTTCCGGAGACACCGATGACGATGAAGGAGCTGGTGAGGCGTGAAGCGCTCTCGGAGGAAGCGGCTGAGCTGCTGCGGATTCTGGTTGCTGCCAAATACAATATTTTCATCAGCGGAGGTACTGGCTCGGGCAAAACAACCTTTCTAAATGCCCTGTCGCAGTTCATCCCGCCGCAGGAGCGTGTCATTACGGTGGAGGATTCGGCAGAGCTGCAGATCGTTACGGTTCCGAATCTGGTCTCCCTGGAGACCCGGAATGCTAACACAGAGGGGCGGGGCGAGATCACGATCCGTGATCTGATCCGCACTTCGCTGCGGATGCGGCCTAACCGTATTGTCGTCGGCGAGGTGCGGGGGGCTGAATGTCTGGATATGCTGCAGGCGATGAACACCGGCCATGACGGTTCGTTGTCAACGGGGCATTCGAACAGTGCACTGGACATGCTCAGCCGCCTGGAGACCATGGTGCTCAGCGCTGCTGATCTGCCGGTAACCGTCGTACGTCAGCAGATCAGCTCAGCGATCGATATATTCGTGCATCTGTCGCGGCTGCGTGACCGCTCACGCCGGGTGATGGAGATCAGTGAGGTTGCGGGTATCCGCAGCGGCGAAGTCATACTGAATCCACTATATGAATTTCGGGAGTCGGGCGAACAAGATGGCCGGGTGCAGGGGAGGCTTGAGGTCTGCGGCAACCCGCTTCTGCATGCGGACAAGCTGCGGATGGCCGGAATCCATGATTATCCGCTCAAGCAGTATGAGAGCAGAAGCTCTGCGAAGGAGGCGAGTATACCTTGAACGTCATGAAGAAGAGCGACCGGCATCTCCCTGTAAGGCGAAGCAAAGGGTTCATGAAGGGGACACCGCCCGTACTGCCGGTTGGCGCATCTCAAGGGGGAGAGCAGATGCTGTTGCCGGATTATACCGTATATGAGCTGACCTCCCTGCAAAGATTGCTGGTCATTCTGGGTGCCGGAGCCCTGTTGTTCGGTATTGGTTACTTGTTCTATCACCGGCTGCTCCTGGCTGTACTGCTTGTCCCCGGAAGCGCCTACGGGCCGCGGCTGCTGCGCGAATATCTGCTGCAGCGCCGCCGGGCTGCGCTGAATCTGCAATTCAAGCAGATGCTGTTCTCGCTCTCTTCGTCGCTCTCGGCCGGACGTTCGGTGGAGAATGCCTTCCGCGAGGCGGTGCAGGATCTGCGGATGCTTGACCCGGAAGGCGCAAGCGACATGATCTCCGAGCTGAATATTATCTGTGCCCGGATGGAGAACGGGGAGCCGATTGAAGATGCGCTGTATGAATTCAGCAAAAGAGCAGGAATGGAGGATGTGGAGCGCTTCGCAGATGTGTTCATGGTCTGCAAGCGTACGGGCGGGGATCTGGTTGAGATTGTACGCCGCACATCCTCCATCATCGGCGAAAAGCTGGATATCCAGCAGGACATCGCAGTAAGTATAGCCCAGAAGAAATTCGAGGCGAAGGCGCTGCTGGTCTCTCCGCTGATGATGGTGATGTTCATGAGTCTGAGCGCCGGAGATTATATGCAGCCTATGTATACTGGTGCAGGAATAGCAGTGTCTACACTGGCGCTGATTGCATTGTTCCTCTGTTACCTCTGGACCCATAAGATCATGGATATTCCGCTGTGAAGGAGGGTGAGTGAAGGGATGTCATTGATCTGTGGTGTGATTCTGCTTCTGCTCGCAGCAGGCTGGCTCATTCTGAGGATGAGATGCGGCAGCCGTTATGCTGCTCTGCGGGAGCTGCCTATGGAAGGCCTGCGGCTGCGGCGGCTGGGTGAGCCTCTATTGTTACTAGTAGAACAGGGCAGAATCGCCAGTTATCTCCCCTCTGTGATGTTTCGGATACAACGTTCGCTACAGCGGATCTATGGTATGCGTTACAGTGCAGAACGGACCTTACTGTTTATGGGGGAGATGCTTAGCTACAGCTGGCTGCTTGCCGCAGGAGGAAGTGCGCTGACAAGCTTTACGGGAGAGCAGGCGGGAATAATCCTCGGTGGGCTCTTGGCAGTTGCACTCCCGGTGGCGATGGTTAGCGATCTGCACAAAAAGGTACGTGTACGGGAGCAGAATATTATGCTGGAGCTTCCTGAGCTGCTGAACAGTATTGTTCTGCTGGTCGGCGCAGGTGAGACGGTTCAGCGGGCGATTGTCCGCTGTGTGAACAGCCGTCATGGGGATAGCGCCCATCCGCTCTACGCTGAATTAATGAAGATGACAGCTGAATGGGACGGCGGTTACTCCTTCCAGCAGGCGTTCGAGAACTTCAGTAAGCGCTGTGCTGTACAGGAGGTCTCCATCTTCACCACTACAGTGCTGCTTAATTACCGCAGAGGCGGGGCCGACTTTGTTCTATCGCTGCGGGATCTGTCACGGATGCTCTGGGAGAAGCGGAAGGCGATCAGCCGCACACGCGGTGAACAGGCATCGTCGAAGCTGGTTTTTCCGATGGTGGTTATCTTCTTGATTGTGATTGTGCTGGTGGGAACACCGGCGATTATGATGTTAAAAATGTAGGAGGTAGAGGCGTATGTTAACGCAGATGGCAGAAGGAGTAAGAAGTTTTTGGAGAGATGAAGAGGGGCTGGGAACACTGGAGATGATTCTGATCATTGCTGTCCTGATTGCAGTCGTTCTGGTATTCCGTGAGGAGATTGTGAAGGTGGTTAAGGATCTGATCGGCACGGCCGGAGATAAGAGTCAGGAAGTCTTTGAGTGATTCCGCTGCGGGAAGATGAGGGGAGCTTCACTATCGAGGCTTCACTTCTGCTGCCGATGCTTATGGGGATTACGATGGTGCTGCTGTTCTTCTCCTTATACAGCTATCAGAAGTCGATGCTGCTGCAGATTGCCTCAGCTACTGCGGAGCGGGCTGCTTATAACTGGGAGAATAGTAACCGGGCGGTAAGCGGAAAATTCCAGACCGGAAATGTTGATCCGCTGTACTGGAGAATCGGTGAGGATGGACTATTGGCTTCGCTATTCGGTTCAGGAGCAGAGAATGGCAGTACGGCCATTACACTGCCTGGTAATGCTGAAGAAGGAGGGCCTCTGCCGGTAGTGAAGCTGCGCCGGGCATCACAGATGGTGCCTGCCGGATTACAGGGAGAAATGAGCTATGTCTACGGATTGACTGGCCGCAGAATCAGTACGGAGCTGAAGAAAGTGCTACATCTGCCTGTTCTGGACAATCTGCTAGCCGATAGAGCCGCACCTGAGGTGTATGCCCGCTCCTACGTTACGGAGCCTGTTGAATTCATAAGAACAGTGGATCTCATGCGTTACTACGGGTCGAAGTTCAAACAGGATTCCTCCGCCGGTAAGGAGGGCACCGGCACGGAGAAAAAGCATGCAGCCCAGATGCTTGATAAGCTGCATTAAGGATGACTGGTGATGGAGCAGCTTGGACCGGGGTGTTCAAGAATAAGGTTAAGGGGAAGTTCGGATGCGTATTTTCAGTCACAGCAGGTGCTTAAGCAAATCGCCTGGCCGGAGCCGCTGCTTGAATTACGGCGGTGATCCTATTAGCAGTAGTACATCCCAAGGCACAGGCAAATGGTCACCAGGATATATTGTCAGATGTCTTCGCTCAGCGGAAGGTTCGGTATCTATCTTTCTTATTATGGTGCTTGCCTTTGTATTTCTTTTTAATGCTGTGCTGATCGATTACGCACGGATTGCGGCGGTGAATGTGCAGGAGGAACGTCTGGCGAGAGCTGCTATACGCTCTGTAATGTCCGCTTATGACATTGAGCTGCGCGAGAACTATGGCTTATTCGCCTTCGGCGGCGGGGACGGCAATCAACTGCTATCGAAGGTGCTTAATGACAATCTGTACGAGAGCGGACGGGGGGATGCGTTTAACCTGCTGCCCGTGATGGTCGATTCCTCTTCACTGGACTGGAGCCGTCCGCTGGGTACCTATGAGGTCTTCCGGCGGCAGATTATAGAAGAGATGAAGTACAAAGCGCCGGTTGATTTCGCCCTGGAGCTGGCAGGCAAGCTTAAGCCGTTATCGGCGGCGATGACGGAGGCTTCACGGACAACAGAGATACTGGGTGACTTGCAGCCCTTATATGATCAGCGTGAGGAAGCGCTGGATCTTATGCTGAAGAAGCGCAAGGAAGCTGCTGACAGTGCGCAGAACCTGCAGAAGCTGCTGATGAATCCTCCGGGTGACAGTATTCCGGCGCGTTCGCTTGCATCCTTGGCCGCAAGCTCCGATATCCCGGCGATGTACGGGGATTATGTTAACAAATATTATGACGATTATTACCGTCCCCCCAAGACATGGCCGAAGTACACGGCAGTGCTATCGCAGTATCAGGTTCAGATTGGTGAAGTAACAGGCAAGATACCGGCAGTGCTGGCGGACTTCCAGGAGAAAAATAGCCGTCTGCTGGATGAAGCAGAGGCTGCACTTGAGCAGGTGAACGCGCTGAACCTTCAGATGCAGAGTGTAATTGATCAGGCGGATGCGGATGCCAGTACTGCGGGGGATGATCCTGCCCATAACTGGGACATTCCGGACACGGCCGGAGAGCTTAGCTCAGAGCCTCTTAAGAAGCTGAGAGCACAGGTGGAGGGACTTATCCTTCCCCCGGCTGAGCTTAGCGAGCTGGGGAATAACATTGGGGTACAGCGAAGTGCCGCGCTTCCCTTGGAGCCGCTGGTCTCCGGCTTGCCGTCTATATTAAGTACAGCATCCGGGCTGTATGCCGACTATTCTCTTATGAGTGCAGGGGTTCTTAATGCTTCCCGGGCAGTTCACGGCTATTTAAGCAGCTACGGGCAACACGGTACTGTTATAACACAGGAAGCGGAACAGATTGAGAGCCGCCGCACTGCTGACAGCCAGCGCAAGCAGATAGAAGGTCAGGCGAAGAAGAAGCTTGGCGATGCGATGAAGCTGCTGGATCAGATCCGCGCGCTGGGAAGCAGCGCACAGGAAGCGATGGAGCAGTATGGTAGTCTGCGTCAATACTACCAGCAGAATGTCGCCTTTAACGAAGGGCTGGAGCAGGAGCCTGGGGCTGCTGTGAATACTGGCGATCAATATGCTGCGGGCAAGTCATCCATGAAAGATATGGATGGGATATATGCTGCTATGGGCAGTGTGTTGGCAGGAGCCAGAGACCGGCTGTACCAGACGGAGTACTCTGCGATGTATTTTCGGCATTTCGATCTGTCTGCGCTAACCTCACTGGCCTCCGGGTCTGCTGAAGGATTCGGTGAGCAGCTGGGAGAACAGCTGAAGCCGCAGGCGCAAGAGCTGGAATATATTTTGTACGGATTCTATAATCCTGCAGGCAATGTGGCAGCCGCTTATGGCGAGATCTTTGCTCTGCGGCTGGCTGTGCGGACGATGGAAGGCCTGATTGAGAAATCTGGTATGGGAAATCCGCTTGTCGTCCTGGCTGCTGCACTGCTCTACGGTATTGAGCAGGCTATCCAGGATATGATACAGCTCTGCACCAAGGGGGAGATTCCCTTATCCAAATATATGACTGCACAGCTCAGCTATCGTGACTATCTTCGGCTGTTTCTCCTATTGCATGGGGGAGGGGAAGAACAGTTGTCCCGGATGCTTGCGCTTATCCGCCTGAATACCGGTATCAATCCGGTAGAGAAATATACATATGCCTCCGCCGGAATCACGATGGGGATGCAGCTTTGGTTTCTGCCGGGTGTAGTGAAGCTGGTGAATTACAGTGCCGGACTGCCAGGTGATGTACGGGGGAAAGTTTATTACAGACAAGCAGCGGCTGACTTTTCTTACTAAGGGGGAGGGTAGAATGAAGCGGTGGCTGAGGAAATCGCCGGACCCTAAGGATGAAGGCAGCATGGTTGTGGAGGCGGCACTGATTCTGCCTGTGTTCCTGCTATTTGTCCTGTTCCTCATCTTCATTATCCAAATGACCTTGTATTCAACAGCGCTGCAGAGTACGGCTTCTGACACTGTCAAAATAATCTCAACCCATATGTACCCCGCAGCTCTGGCAATGCAGCAGCAGGAGGGGGAAGGTGGTGGCGGGGGAGATGAAGCCGGAGAAGCAGGTGAGGGTGAGCACTCAGATGATCCGGACTCCTCCACCATCTGGAGCATACCGCGCCTGTCGATAACGGAATGGAGTGAGGATTACGTGGAGAAGCTTCCGCAGCCGATGGAATCCTGGGTCAAGGCTGTGGTCCGGGAGGGAGAAGGGCCGCTGCAGAAGGTGCAGGCGGGAGCATCCGAGGCTGCACTGGATTTGGTGCTTAAGCCGATGCTCCGGCCATATCTATCATCGGACTGGCTTGAATATAGCAGAATTCATGTATCCAATGTCACTGTACCCGATCTGAGGCAAGGGACGCATCCATATTTCGGCATGGTAGTCAGCTATGAGCTGCCAATGCGAGTCCCGTTCCTGAATGAAAAAATCGTGCTGGAGGCCAGCGCAGTTGAACGCTTATGGGTCGGCAACACCGATTCAACCGGGGAAGGAAATCCGGCTGAACCTGCTGAGGAGACCGGAACCATTATGATCCTGGAGAAGCCGAATCCGGGAGTGGCGAATCACCAGGGCATTATCAAGGTGAAGGTGCCTCCCGGGGCATCGGCCAATCTGTCGATCTTCTATAAGAGCGGCCAGAGTACTGCCAAGTATCTGGGCTGGAAGCAGGCAGATGAACACGGGTACATCGAATGGGAATGGAAGATCGGCGTGAATACTACGCCGGGCACCTGGCCCTTCGTGGTTAGTCTGGCTGATGGAGCTACGCTTCAGGCGACTTTTACAGTGGTCAAAAAATAAAAGAGTAGAGAAAAGAGGAGCACGGATGACGGAATGGGCGTTATGGGGCTGCCTGCCGTTCCTGACAGCAGCATTATTCACAGATATACGCTGGATGAGAATTCCTAACTGGATTACACTGCCTGCGCTGATTGGCGGACTGCTACTGCAGTTGATTATCAATGGCTGGCAGGGGCTGCTGTTTTCACTTTGCGGCAGCGTAGCAGGCTTCCTGCTCCTGCTGATTATGTATTTTACCGGGGCGGTGGGGGCTGGCGATGTGAAGCTCTTTGCGGCTATCGGCGCTTGGACAGGAGTGCTTTTCTCGCTTCAGGTTATTGTCTATTCGGTGCTCTTGGGGGCAGTCGTAGGCTGGATCATCATTCTCTACAGGAGGGAGACAGGACGCAGGCTGCGCAGCATGATAAGCAGAACAGCGGGTTTCCTGCTGCTTCGTAATATGAGTCTCGTCAAGGGCCGGGAGGGAGAGTTGCTTCGGTTTCCTTTTATGCTGGCCGTGTTCCCTGGCTTTATCTGTGCTTATATTTATTTTTGACTTGGAGCTTATTGTTGACAGCTTAGGAGGTGAAGAGACTTGTTTGGACTAGAACGTGATTTCATCCAGCAGGATGGAATAACGATGCTGTTGGGCAGATCCGGGGGTCTGAGCGCAGGAGAGCTGAATATGGTGCAGGCCCGGATGCTGATGACCAGCGGGATACCGCATCATTTACGCTTGCTGCTTAGAGAAATAGATCTGCAGGTTACCCTGGAATACACGGTTGCAAGACGTAAAATGCTGGGTGCGCTGCTTAAGAGCGGGAAGCTGAGTATGACGGAATTCTTCGGGCTGATGCTGCAGATCGCTGCCGGGATGGAGGAGGGTCAGCTCTATATGCTGCGTACAGAGCAGTATGCGCTTCATGAGGATTTTATCTTTATCGAAGGTCCGCTCAGCAGTGGTAAGGTCTTCCTTACATATATTCCGCTTGAACTCACTGAGCCCGCATTGAAGCCGGGCGAAGCCTTGAAATCGCTGATCATGGTCTTCATGGGAGCCATTCAGGAGTTATCGGGTGACGGAATTCAGCGGCTGCTGCAATACTGCGGGGAAGAAGCCTTTAGTCCAGCGGGGCTGAAGGAACTGCTCGCAGAAATGCTGACGGAGGTTACACCCCATAAGGACCATGTTGAACGAAATGAGCCTGCACATCTAAGTCCTATGGCTGGCGCAGGCACCTCTGCCGCCGTACCAGGAACGAGGGTAGACTGGGCGCAGCCTCAGGCTCGCAGACTGGAAGAACCGGGAAGGGAGAGGTCCGCGGCCGCAGCGTTCTCCCGAATACATGGAGATAAGGAAGCGCAGCCTTCCGGTTCGATGCTTAATCCCACGCCTTGGATGGGTGCTTCACCACCGTTGAAGCGAAAGGATGGATTATCAGGGGTTCAGACAACAATGGATGCAACACTTGGACCTGTTCAGGCTGAGGACAAGCAGAGTCCTCACAGGACGTATATATTGCTGGGGGCATTATTAGTTGATGCGTTACTATGGAAGTTTCTGTATCTGAATGACCCCCGCACATTGTGGCTGGCAGTTTGTGCTGCGGTGACTCTGATACTTGCGGCTGTATGCTGGCTGGTATGGAGTGGAAGGCTGGCTTGGGGCGAAGCAGAGGAAGAGTTGGATGATCTGGGGGAGGGGCCAGAGGATTATAACAGTACAGCCCGGAACCGTAAGCTGAGGAGCGACATGGAATGGGATTTCAGCAGGAATCCGGTAAATCAGCATCGTTCTCCTGCACCGGTCTACACTCCTCAGCAACAAGAAGCAACTGTGAGGGGGCACGGATTCACAGCTACACCGGCTGGCAGACAACAGGCTCCGCCGGGGATGGCCGCCAGTAGTCCGCAGAAGAAGGAAGCGGCGATGGCTACAGCGCTGCTGACCCGGGAACCCGTTCAGGCTACAGGCAGCAGTCTTCCCCAGGCCGGAAGGACAGTGCCTTATCTGGAAAGAAGTGACCCGGATGACGGGGGAGCTCCCGAACGAATTGAGCTGAACCGGCCAAGCTTCATTATTGGACGCTCCTCTGAAGTGGCTCAGTACATTGAGAAATCGGAGGGGGCTTCACGGGTCCATGCTGAAATCTTCAGAGTCTCAGGAGGATACATTCTGAAGGATCTGGATTCCAGGAACGGGACGCTGCTTGCAGGTGAAGCTATGGTTCCCTACAAAGAATACCCGCTGACCGAAGGCAGCGTGTTCACCATTGTTAAGGGTACCTATACCTTTCGCACAGCTTAGCAGAGGTAGATGTGATGAATGGAATGGTGCGTTTGCAGCAGCCTACTGATTTTTCAGTTGCTCCAGTGCAGGCTGTAGCGTGGGATAGTTGAAGGTGAAGCCGTGGTTAATTGCTTTGGAAGGAAGCACACGCTGGCCTTCCAGCAGAATCTCGGACAGCTCGCCTACAGCAGTTTTTAGCAGAAACGCCGGAAGGGGGAACCAATGCGGGCGATGGTAGACCTTGCCGATCATCCGTCCGAACTGTTCATTAGTGACCGGCTGTGGAGCTGTGGCATTAACGGGACCCTCGATCTCAGGCTGAAGAATGCAGAATTCGATCAGGCGCACAATGTCTGTAAGGTGAATCCAGGACATCCACTGCTTGCCGGTGCCGATTTTGCCGCCGAAGCCAAGCGAGTAAGGCAGCTTCATTTTGGGAAAAGCACCGCTCTCATTGCCAAGCACAACCCCGGTGCGCAGCTTGACCAGACGGATACCGGCATAGGCTTCATCCGCAGCCTCCTCCCAGGTCTTGACCACCTCGGAAGGGAAATCGACAACCCGGGTCTCGGAAGCTTCGGTATAGGTATCCTGCACCGACGTACCATAAATGGCGACTGCTGAGGACTGGACGATCACGCTTGGCTTATGCTGGAGTGAATTCAGCAGCTTACCGGCAGCGGCAACGGTTTCAAGACGCGATTCCATAATCGCCTGCTTCCCCTTAGGGGTCCATCGCTGGCTAAGCGAAGCTCCGGCAAGATTAATCAGCGCATCTGCGCCTTCTGCCGTTTCAGGATTGGCGGCCAGGCTGTCCCAGGTGAGATAGCTAAGCCCCGGATGATCCAGCTTGTTCTCGGGGTTCTTGCGCCCGACACTGATGATCTGATGTCCGCTCTGCAGCCAATATCCGGTAAGCTCGCTGCCGATGAATCCGCTGCCTCCGCAAATGATATATTTCATAGGGGTTGCTCCTTAGTATGCTTTATTTGACCAGATGCTTGTAAGGTGCGTAGTCAATGCCGTTCTTCTCCAGGAAGGTGATCAGGAACCTGTTGTCACGCCGGGGCGTAGCAATAATGTACCCTTGGATACAGTGCTCACGGGTAACCTCAGTTGCATGGCTCTCTACAGCCAGCTTGCCAATCTCAGCGGCGATAGAGTGCTTGGCAATATCGCGGAACGGGCTAGGCACCGGCTGTACAAGCTGGTCCAGAAAAGCCTTCATCTCGTCGCTCCACAGCGGACGGCTGCGTTCCACCCAGTAGTTCTGCCAGTCCAGCTTGGATTTGCCGTCAGCCTTGGGCAGCACCTTCAGAAATTTGCGGAACATAAAATAGCCGCCGATGCACATGCTGCCCAGCAGTAAAAAGGTCCAAAATGCGATGGAGTTCATAAACCAGTTGCTTGGAGATGTGGATAATAAGCTTGAGGGTAAATGGAAATGCATGAATACACCGCCTTTGACAATGATGATTGTCACTTTCCTTTTGCTCCTCTTGAGTATAGCGTATTTCCTTAGGTTTGCGAAGCGGAAGCGGCCTTTCGGGGCTTGCCTAGATTTATTCTCCCGATCACGGTAGAATAAGGGTTAATTCGTGAAGGAAAGAGGGAAATTAAGCATGCTGAAAATAGGTTCACATGTGTCCTGCGCGGACAAGGGTCTCCTGAGCGCGGCCAATGAAGCAAATGAGTACGGATCTACCTCGTTTATGATATATACGGGAGCGCCGCAAAATACGCGCCGGAAGCCGATTGAATCGATGTTCCCCGAGGAAGGCAAACAGAAGATGCGGGAGAATGGCGTCGGCGAGATTGTGGTTCACGCCCCTTACATTATTAACCTGGGCTCCTACAAGGAAAATACCTATCAGCTGGCAGTAGATTTCCTGCAGGAGGAGATCCGCCGGACCCATGCGCTTGAGGTCAAGCATATTGTCCTGCATCCGGGTGCATTCACTGATAAGGATGCTGATTACGGCATCCAGCGCATTGCAGACGGCCTGAATGAGGTGCTGGGCGGTACGAATGAGACCGATGTGCATATCGCACTGGAGACGATGGCTGGTAAAGGCACAGAGATTGGCCGCACCTTCGAGGAGCTTGCCTCCATTATAGATAAGGTTGAATTTAATCAGCGGCTATCGATCTGTCTGGATACCTGCCACATTCATGATGCCGGATACGATATCGTGAACGATCTGGACGGGGTGCTGAAGAAGTTCGATGATACGATCGGCCTGGAGCGGCTCGGCGTGATCCATCTTAATGACAGCAAGAACCCGCGCGGAGCGGGCAAAGACCGTCATACACCGATTGGCTCTGGCTACCTAGGATTCGAGACGATCAACAATGTAGTCCAGCATGAAGCCCTCGCAGGTCTGCCGTTTATTCTGGAGACGCCTTGGATTGGCAAGGACGCCAAGAAGCTCCGTCCCATGTATGAAGTAGAAATCGCCCTGCTGCGCGGCAATGTCGCTGAACGCTTCGGTGCGGAATTCCTGCAGGAGCTGGAAGAGCTGCATGCCTTTTTTGCCAAGGAGGAGCTGGATTCACGCCGTTATGTGCTGGATGTGTGGGAGCTGCTGAAGAATGACGCCAAGGCTAAGAAGGCGGATCCCCGGGAACCGCTGGAACGTCTCTATGATCAAGTCATAGCTGCCGGATTATTCCCTCAGCTTAGTGAGGAAGCCGTTAATCACCGGCTGATCGCCTGGCTTGCAGGCAAACAGCTGCTCGTGAAGGCATAGACCCGCATAGATAACGCAAGCAGATGAGAGGATGAACGGAGAACTATGGAATTACATGTGAAGAGAGAGCATTCAACAGGCAGACCTTATCCGGACCGGGCGCGTATGCTCATATCTTGTCCTGACGGACCGGGGATTGTAGCAGCGGTATCGCATTTTTTGTATCAGCATGGCGCGAACATCGTGCAGTCGGACCAATATACGATGGACCCGGACGGCGGAATGTTCTTCATGAGAGTAGAGTTTGACCTGCCTAAGCTGGATGAGCGGCTGGAAGAGGTACGTAACATCTTCGGCGGTGTTGCCGAACGCTTCAAGATGAACTGGCAGATCTTCAAGGTAAGCCATAAGAAGCGGCTGGCGATCTTCGTCTCCAAGGAGGACCATTGTCTGGTGGAGCTGCTCTGGCAGTGGCAGGCGGGCGACCTGGATGCAGATATCGCGCTTGTGGTCAGTAACCACACCGATATGCAGGCTTATGTGGAATCCTTTGGTATTCCGTTCCATCATATTCCGGTCACCGCAGAGACGAAGGCTGAAGCTGAAGCGCGTCAACTGGAGGTTATCGGTGAAGATATCGATGTGATCATACTGGCCCGCTACATGCAGATTATCTCCCCTTCATTCATCGAGCATTACCGGCACCGGATCATCAATATCCATCATTCGTTCCTGCCAGCCTTCGTCGGTGGTAAGCCGTATGCCCAGGCCTATCAGCGCGGAGTCAAGATCATCGGGGCGACTGCCCATTACGTGACCGAGGAGCTTGATGGCGGACCGATTATCGAGCAGGATGTTCAGCGGGTCAGCCACAGCGATGATGTTAATGAGCTGAAGCGCATTGGACGTACGATTGAGCGGGTGGTTCTGGCCCGTGCCGTCAAATGGCATATTGAGGACAGAATCCTCGTGCATCACAACAAAACAGTAGTATTTAATTAATAAGCTAATCTTGCCGTAACCATTACAACCACTCCGGTAAAAGTCAGCAACCCTGCGTAACGCAGGGGATATAGAACATCGTTCTGGCCTGGCTTTTACCGGCATTTATCTTCAGCGGGAGCTTCCCGCAGCCTCAGGCTTCACACCCTCACAAGGATAATCTAATACACTTCTCAACTACTAAGGTAAAAAAGCATTTTACCGGCATTTTGGACATAAGCGCCAAGATGTATTTTGCTATGTGCAGAAATCACATTCAAAGGGGGTAAAGGGCTTGTCAACAAAGCACGGACGTCTATTAAAACGCAATTATTTCTTCGCCGGACTCATCCTGCTTATCGGCTTCGGCGGACTGCTCGGCTATGATCTGTATTTCAAGCCTTATGTACTGTCACAGACCGTTGTCAAAATCAAGGTGGACGGCGGGGGCTTCCTGCCGAAAAATCATGAGCTGACAGCGGAGAATCTCTATCTGGATTCCGTACAGACCAAAGACATCCCGGCAGGAGTCGTCCGTAGTCTGGAGCAGGTGGAACAGAAGATTACGAATGTTAATCTAACGGATGGCAGCATTCTGACCGAGTCGCTGGTGGATGTAAGCGAGCTGGAGCCACAGCAGGATGAAGGTATTTTTCCGATTCCCAAAGACGCCATCTATGCCATCAACGGTTCTCTCCGCAGTAGGGATAAGGTGGATATCTATCTGGTCGAAGGAGACTCACCCGCAAAAGAACGCCGAGGATACAGTCCGGCTGCTGCTGCATCTGTAACTACTCCCGGAGGGGAAAAGGCCTCAGACGCTTCCTCCCTGTTGGAAGCAGAGGTTCCGCCTGAGGTACCTGCGCGCAAAGTATTCTTAAGCGGAGTGACTGTAAACTACGTGCGTACGGAAGATAACAACGACGTACTCGACTCGGAGAAAGGCAACAACAATAACCGTTTTACTTCGACCGGGAAGGTGGCAGCCCCGGAGCTGAAGCTGAAGAAGAGCGACGGTGAGCTCCTGGGAGCTTATCTCGAGCAGGGCAAGAAGCTATGGATTGTCCGGGTAGAGTAGGCGTGGACAGAAGGGAAGGGGGAATGAGACTTGAGAATATTCAGTCTGGGCATAGATCAGCTGACGATCAACGAGATTAAGCTGGCAGGCTTCACCGTTATTGCGCAAAGTGTGCTGCCGGAGCCTGAGCATGCCGGAGGGCATCTGTTAATGGTGACGAGCGAGCAGGTGCCAGTAGCGGAATTAAGAGAGCTAAGAGGGAGGTATCCGGACTCTTCAATTTTGTACATCTATCTGCAAAAAGGGGTTCGGGGTTACCAGGCCATACATATGCAGTGTGAGAGTCTGGGCATATTTTTCATGCCTCCGCGCTGCACCTCAGCGGCTATCATCGATAAGCTGCGCTATATGCTCGAAGATGAGCATAAGGAGAGCGGTAATGTGGTAGGCTTTTTCGGCTCGGGGCCAGGTATTGGCTGCACGAGTATTGCCAAGCTGTTCGCCAGGAGGATTGCCGCTTCAGGGCTGCGGGTGATTATGCTGGGTCTCGACCTGTACGATCCGGGCTATGACCGGAAGACGGCGGTTAGTCTGGACAGGCTGCGGCCGCGGATTACCGGTAAAATGCTGCATGATGAGGATTTCAGCGCGCTGGTGAAGCAGGAAGGCTATGCCTATCTGCCCGGGAACTTCGATTATCTAAGCGCCCAGGATTATCAGGAGGAGGAGATCGAATATCTGCTGGCCAGAGCAAGTGAAAGTGCTGATGTGGTGATTGCGGATTTCGGGTCGATTCCTGAGAGCGCCGCGTGGTATGTGGGGATGCAGAAGTCGGTGCTGCGCATGATCGTTACACACCCGCGGCATGAACACAGGCTGCATCCCCTGATGGAGCTAGCCGGACATATGGACCTGCATCCGCAGGACTTCCAGTGGATAATTAACCGCAGCAATGTGGAGGAGCTAACATCACCGAAGAGCCTGGCCCTGCGTTTTGGCAGCGAGCTTCTGCTGGAGCTTCCGTATTATCCATCTTTTCCAGAGAGCCTGCCGCTGGGCAAAAAAGAGCTTCAGCAAGTGGACGATAAGGTCCACGCATTGCTTGTATCACTGGGCCTCGCCCAGGAAACCCGCAAGAAGGGGATATTTCAATGATGAACAACAAGGATGACAGCTTGACGTTGCAGCAGAAGCGGGTGCTGTCCGGATGGGCTCCGCTGGACCCTGAGCAGGGCAGGCGGCAGGGACAACGGGACGAGAGCTTACAGGCGGTGCCTGGACGCGTGGACGGAACGCAGAGCAGACGGCTATTCTCACTGAAGCAGAGCGTACTGCGTACCAGTAAGCCCGGCAAAGAGGACTTCTACAGCTTCCTGCACACCATGAAAAGTGAAATGAACGCCGGGCTGGAGCGTGAGGATGACGGGTATTTCGAACTGAATGCGAAGGCGCTGGTTGGTGATCCGCAGGCGGTCAGCTTTTTCATGAACGAGATTGAGAAATATCTGCGCCGGACGCCGTTTACCGGAAAAGTGCCGGAGGCTTACCGCACAGCCGCTGAAGCGCTGTTTCATGAATGGAAGGGCTTCGGCCCCGCCTACCGCTGGTTCACAGACCGGGCCTATAGCGAATCCACCGGACTGCAGATGATCGGGCGGCAAATTTTTTATAACCATCAAGGGAGGTTTGTGGCGTATCCCTATGAGATGCCTTCGCTGGACCGGGTGGAGCAGCTTAAGCGTTCTCTCCTCAAGAGTGATCCCGGCAAGAAGCTGAACAAGGATAATCCTTCCGTTGAATTCAAAATGGATGATCCTCTCTGGCCCGGCCGATTCATTCGTCTAGCTATCTGGGTCTCCCCGCGGGTCTGGGAGGGCTTCACTACCATCTCGCTGCGGCGGCAGGTCGTTGAATTTCTGGATCTGGATGATCAGGCCGGCACGGAATGTATTCCTGCGGAAGCGATTGATCTGATTCGTGCGCTTACCGGGACGTTTCGCAACACGATTATCGCGGGCGCGGTAGGGTCGGGTAAAACCACTTTTGCCAACACAATTGTCGGCGAGCAGCTGCTCGGCTCCTCTTCCTGCATGGGCGTCGTGATGATCGAGAAGCATCCGGAGTCGATTTTACCGTATCAGATCAAAGGCCACCGGATCATTCCCATTCAGGCTTCCAATGAGGAATTGATGGAGGTCGGTGTGGAATCGCTGCGGCATGACCCGAACATTTTGTACATGACAGAAATGAGATATAACGAGTGGGAATTCTATCTGTGGAGCGGCGAGAAGGGCTATGACGGCATTACGGGCACCTTCCATACCGTAGATTCGGAGGACATTCCTTATCAGGGGGCGTTTGCTGTATCTACACGGATTGGCGGCAGCCTGAAGGGACATTTAATCTCGGCACTTAAATCCTGTGAGCTGGTGTTCATACTGGAGAGTGTCCCGGATGGGAAGAAACGGCTGGCACGGATCTCCGAGGTCTTTTATGAAGAGGCTAGTAATTCAGTCTTCGCCAATGATCTGATGCGCTGGGAACCGGAGCAGACGGGCTGGACCTATAATGACAAGCTAACCCAAGCGCTGATCTTAAAGATGAAGAAGAAGAATGCCAGAGCGGCACGGATGCTGCTGCAGGAGCTTGGACATCTCGCTGCGCAGAAGCCGATGACTGACCCGCTGAAGGAAAGTCTGAAGTCCAAAATCGTTTTGAATGAATGAGAGGAGAGAGTGCTTGTGGAGCTGCTGTTCTATATCATTCAGTTTGTGCTTCACCTGCTCGTTGCAGCCGGACTCTGGCTGCTGGTCAAGCCGCTGATTGAGCGGCATCTATGGCAGTGGGGGCAAAAGCTGGATCTGCGGATGAGCTTGTTCGGCCACAAGGTCAGCAGCGCGAAGAGGGAAATGTGGCTGTACCGCCATCTGGATGATCTGCTGTATTTTGCCCATAAGCGATACGAGCCGGGCATCAGTGTGCTGCGCTTCGTCACCCGTTCGGGGATGCTGTTCCTCGGTGTATTCCTATCGAGTCTGCTGACTCTTAAAGAGCTGCCGGGGCAGATGAGCTTCAGCAATCCTTTTCTGGAAGGCATGGTGTTGAATGACGGCGCACCTGTGGCGAATGCCTGGCGGCTTCCGCTGTTTCTGGCGGTGCTCTCGGCCTGTATTCCTTATCTGCGGATGAGATATACCTATGCCCAGCGCAAGGTGCGGGGGAGCTACGATCTGCTCGATGTGATCAAAATTGCCACCAAATTTACGCATTTGTCTGCGGATTCCATTTTGTCCAAGACCAGTGACTTGCTGCCGGTGGAGAATGTGTTGAAGACGCCCTTGAGACTGCTGGGGGCAGCGTTCGCTGGCTATAGCAATGAACGGGAGCTGAACGAGGAAGCCGGGCGTTTTGCCGGAGCGATTGGCACGACGTTTGCCGTAGAATTCTTATCGGATCTGCTCTATTGCGAGAAGGAAGGCACCCGTTATCTCAAAAGCTCGCTCATGACGCTTAACCGCTCCATGGAGCTGCAACGGGAGACTATTCTGACGGTGAAGGCCAGCAGCAGAGATGCAATCAGCCTGGGACTGTACGGTAATCTGATAGTGCTGGTATCTTCTGTTGGAACGTTCATGTACATGCTGAAGCCGGATGTGTATTTCAAATTGCAGTTCGAGACAACGATTGGACTTACATTTATGATGGTGATCCTGACGGGCCTATTCATCTCGTTCATGATCAGTACCATCCTCGCCAGACCCAAACTGGACTACCATTAAGGTGATGAATGATGGATAGATTACTACTTTTGATAGCTGTAACAGGTATTGTGTATCTTGCCTTACTGGTCTTTGTCAGCAGCAGCAGCCGTCAGCAGCGGTATGTGCTCCGTCTGGGCCAGCAGTGGAAGGCTTTCGGGGAACGTGTGCACAATGAGCGGCTGCAGCAATTGCTCAATCAGAGCGGACTCTCTATATCAGCAGCCAAAATCACCCTGTTCCGATATGCGGCGGCTTTCCTCTATTTGCTGGCCCAGGTAACGGGAGACTTCGTACGATTAGAGCCACTGTCCATATACGATCCTCTGATTGCTCTGCTGATTCTCGTAATTACCAGCCCGCAGCGGGTGCTGCCGTTCGGTTGGGTGCTGAGCTGGCTGCATCAGAAGACACTGATTCAAAAAGACGGGGAGCTGATCTCCTTCATCCGTCTCTATGAGAACAACCGTCTGCGCAAACGGGGATATGTGGAATTTGGCGCCTTCTGCGCCGGGACGGCCAACCATTTCAGTTACATCCGCCAGGATCTGTATGAGCTGTCGGAGCGGGCGGTGGATGAGGGGACGGAGCGGGCCATTGAATGGTTTTGCAGCAAATTCCCGGAGAACCACATGTTTATCAACGATATCCGTTCGATTCTGCTTGCGACAGAAGGGATGGATGATGACCATGAAGCAGCGAAGTATCTGCAGGAGCAGGGCAAAATTATTACCAAAATCTCAAGTGACCAATATTTGAAGAAGTGGTCCTTTATCGGGGACATGTCCACGATCATCAATGTCATTCCGTCGATCGCCACCTTTCTGATGATTGTGTCGCTGGCGATGCAGTACATTATGCTGATCAAAGGGAATTTTAACGGCGTAGGGATGTTCCAATGACGAGTTCAGGCAGGCTGACAGCAAGAAAAAGAACCAAATGAAATTTTTGTTATATTCAAGAATCATTTTAAAATATACAATCAAAAGGGAGATATTAACAATGAAAAAAGATGCTATTTCTACTGGTTTATTTATCGCAATCGGGTTCCTGTGTGTGGCTATCGTAATTGCTGTATTGATTCCTGTAGTACGGGACGTAATCGATAAAGCGGATGACAACAGACCTGAAATCCCGAAGGTTAGTCTGGTTCAGCCCGCAGATTCCGTGGAAGCAGCAGTAACGTACACAATCGCTGGCCCTTTGGTTTAACGGAGATGAAGAAGGACTCAATTTCCGTCGCGCTGTTTCTGGCTATTGGCTTTGTGATTGCCGGAATTTTTATCGCTGGGGCTACAAGCATTATCGGCGGCAGCCAGGATGATATTATCACCCATGTCAAAGCTGTTGAGAAGTATTAAAAGGAGGCGCTGTGCTTGAAGGCAACCGTCCTCCGGGCCTTGTTCATGTGGCTGGTGCTGTTCATTATCCTGCAGCCGATTTTTACGTACATCGATTATCTGCTCGATCTGCAGGTCAAAGCCAACACCTCGTATATCACGCAAAAGGCGGCGACAGAAGGGATGGTCACTCCCTCCATGAAGGCTGAGGTCATCTCTAACCTGAAGGCTGTAGGATTTCCCGAAGGCTCGATTAAGATCACGAGCGGAACAGAAGTGATCCTTGAACGCAAACAGCGGATTGATGTGTACGTGACCGCGCCGCGGGTGAACCTGTTCCCTTACAATTTCTCCGCTGTATCCCAGCCGGCACAGTACTATGGACATGGCTCGATCATGAGTGAATATCTCGATTAATTAAGGGATGAAGCTAACCTATGGATTATATTATTAAGCTGGCCTTTGTCCTGTTGATCTTTATTTATTCCTGGTTTTTTCAGATTCAGAATCAGGAATGGGACCAGGTGCGCAGCATGCTTAAGGATGCCAATAATATGGCCGTCCATGACGCATCACAGGAGTTGAACGAAGCAGCGAGGGCCCAAGGCCGTCTGGTCATTGACCCCGCTGAGGCTTATGTCACCTTCCGCCACACCCTGCAGAGTAATCTGGGACTGGATGACGGCTTATCCCCCTTGGCGGGGAGCCGGCTTCAGGCTCAAGTGAAGATCGTCAAGTTCGACATCCTGGATGAATCTACGGGCGATACTTTTCCGCTGCTCTATGAGGACAGTACTTACGGTATCACCAAATACATACAAGGTCCTTCGGTCATCGCCGTTATTCAAACGCAGCATCCGGTGCTGATCTCCAGAAGCAAGGTTCAGGAGGCCATCACAGTGCCGGCGGTTCAGGAGTATAAGCTGAATCGATGAACTATCCGGCAGGGTAATCCTGCACCGAGGCGAGCCTTAGCAGGTCGTACAAACTACTAAAGGAGAGATTCAGATGAAAAAGATAATGATGAAAGCAATGTTAGCAACTGCACTGTTAGCAGGTTCGATTTCAGGCCAAGTCGGATCTGCACATGCGACAGCTGCAAAACCGACGGCAGCACCTATTATGAGGGACAACCTGTCTAAGTATGGATTGGTGAAGGATGTGGAGCTGCCGGTGACAGTTACGTCTGGGGGGCTTAGTTATACGTTGGAGAAGATTATGATCTTTGATTCCAAGTCAAAGGATGCTCAGGCGCTGGCTAAACAATACGGCTATGACCTGGATGGTGCTCAGTATTTTGTATGGACTAAAATCACTGTAGAAAATAAAGGTGGGAATGTAGTACAAAGAAATATTAAAGATTTGAGTAACAAATGGCGTCTGAATTTTGGAGATCTAAACATGGGGGAAGCTTCCGCAGCAATGCCTGGTAAGTTAGATGACTCTGTAAATAATAAAAATGCGTTGTGGACATGGGTTTTGAACCCTGGAGAAAAACTCAGCACATACCAAGGGTTTCGTTACACCGGGAAATTTAATTATTTTGTAATCTGGCTAGATAACAAAAGCAACTCTACCACAAAATACATTGTGAATGAGAAGAGGTAGGGAGTGTAAGCAATGAAAAAACAGAAATTTTGGATTGCTGTGCTAATTGTAGCTTGCCTAATCATGAGGCCGAACTATATTTATTCGGCACAAGCAGAAAGTCCTAAGCAAGGCAGCGTCAGCGTGCCGGTGACTACCGGGTTAAGCGGATCAGGAAATAGTGCCAAGACGTTTTATCTGGATTTGCCTAGCGGGGCCACCGGCCCCGCGATTAAGGCAGGGACACTCAAGTATTCAGGAAAAAACACTGTTGTAGGAGGCCTCACTGTTGAGAATGGGAAAATCAAAGTAACGCTGAAGGGGAATGTGAAAGATGAGATCTTTCCTGTTGTAGGAATGGATGCAGAGTTTGGCAAACCATTTATAAGCGTACCCGGGAACTCGATTTGGCGGTATTCTGATGGACGGCGCTGGCAAATTAATAATTACAATGAATACAAGGGTTATAACGAAAGCTCAAACAAAAACGCAGAAGATTACGGAACGCCATCTGAAGTACCACCTACAACTACGGTTTCTACTAAGTCTGATCCCAAAAATCCTAATGTTGCAGCCTGGTTTAAGCTAGATAAAACTCCCGTTCCATATAGTAGCGTGGTTCAATCGAGCATTCGGCTTAACGCCCATAATTTACAAGATGCTAAAGGAACTGTTGGTGTAAAAAATGGGGGATTTATAATAACGTATTCTATGCCGTCGAAGCTTAGAGTGCCAGAAGAAGTATCGGAAGGTTTTGGAAGAGGTGGTCATGCAAAGGGGTGGCTTTATTACGTTACCCTTCCATATCACTACGATGCCGAAGCCAAAGTCACATCCTACAGCTACGCCGGTTCGGTCACCTTTGATTATTCCCCACCCGACCAAGTTACACTAAACGGAACGGCCACGCTAGAGAAGCCGAGTCCAAACCCAATCAAGCTGGAAGGCAGCAAGGTCGATGTGAAGATCAACGTTAAAGGCGAGCTGCTGGGTTACACAAATTCCTCTAACATCGAAGAATGGGTGTTCTATGCCAAGGAAAAAGACAGTTCAGCGAAGGCTGACATGAAGAAAGAATACGGAAAAATGCTCACCGCATCGAAAAGCTTTGACTTCCAGATCCCAGCCAGCCGGGTGACCAGTGACAGCTTCAAACAGGATTACGCGCTGACGGTAATCATTCGGTTCAAGAATCCGGTCATTACGAAGACCGGGACGATAACGTCCCTGGAGCAGAAAATGGAAGTCTCGGCCGGGGTGTACAAGAAGGACAATCCGGTCAGCTATCCATCCGTACCGAACAAGCCGACCAAGCCCGAGGGCAAGCCACCGATTGCCCGGATCAGCGCACCTAAGTATGTCAAAGCCGGGTCTGACATGATGGTATATGGAGGAAATTCCTCCGACCCGGACGGTTATATCACCGATTATGCCTGGGGAACTCCTGGAGCAGAAGGCGGGATTGAAAATACGGCCAGAGGTTATGTCTGGTACACACGGGATAAGGTAGGACAGACATTCCCCATCAGTCTTACCGTCGTTGATAATGACGGGCTGATCGGGAGCACCAGTACCGAGGTGACGGTCATTGAACCTATCCCATCCGCAACCTTGGAGATCACAGGATCGCTGAAGCAGAACCGGAAAACCACGCTCACCAACAGTAGTACAAGCCCAACACGGTTCCCGATCATTAAATCCAAAACTCAGGTCACGATCAGCGCAGTCAGCGGCGGGACCCATGCAGATATCAAGTATAGCGGCAGTCTGGCCGAGCTGGAGAGCAAGGACGTACTATTCCGGAAGCCAGGCAAATACAAAGCGAATATTCATGTTGAGAATACAGCCGGCTATGGTGCAGATGGGGAGATCACGTTCGATATTGCACCGGACGAAGTCCCAAGTGTTTATTTTGACGTTGCCCAAAAAATGTATCGGGACCCGGAGAAGGGGAATAGAGCGATCATCCAAATTACGGACAGGTCCTTTTCCACAGACAAGGACGTCCTGAACCGTCGAATCTGGGAGTATCGGTACGACTCCAATAATGACGGGCGGTTTACCGATGAGAATTGGGAGATTTTCAATAATGGAAATGAGATTAATCCTAAGCTGGAATTGACTCAGGTGGGGAGATATGAGATCCGGTTGACGGTCTTTGAAGAGTTTGGCCAGCCGACCATCGAGGATTACGTGACGGAGGCGGACCGGCGTTCTGCAGATTCGTATACCGACCCCATCAAACAAGCGCTAGTGGAGCGGACGGTAGAAATAGATAACCGCGCGCCAGAAGTCGATTGGGACTTGTAAGGGGGGAAGGCAGATCATGAAGAGATTCAAGAGAAGTATCATTTTGCTTATGGCCTATTTGCTGCTGATTCCCGTACTGCCGCAACCAGTTGTCGAAGTGACGAGACTGGCCAGTACAGTGCAGGCTGCAGAGGATAATTTCATTTATTATCGGGATATTATTTTTGAAGCTGGGCGAGGGGGACATGCCAATCAGGATGATAAGGTTGTCATTGATTTCCCTGCTCTGAAGGTAACCAATCTTAAATTTAATAAAACGACCAAAAGAATGACCTATGATATTATTCCAGGATCTAATTTGCATGTTACTTATACAACGGGAAGACCTGATTGGGGCGGATATACTGAGCCAATGAAAATCGAAATGTGTAGTACCGTGTATACCAAAGCTGCATATCAATATGAATTAAACAGAAATGCTTATGGTGATGATAATTTATGGACCTGTAACGATCCTAGAACACCTGATTATTATGGTCAATATTACAACTGGTCAGCAGATTGGGGGATGTTACACGCCAATGCAGTAGCATCACAAGGATATTATATGCCTGCTGTTCTTGATGTAGATATGTCCAAAATACGGGAGTTAATGGCGAACACCTATCCTAATGAATATGCACAAGGATATAACTATTATCAGCCAAGTGATTATACGCCAGGACTAGATAAAGATCCAGAAATGTTCCGCATTCGAGTGTTGGCTTGGACGAAAACCTATTGGTGGTCGCCGTACATGACTAGAGTAGCTCAATTGATACCCAATTATGCCCCTAGCCTGTCCGTAGGAACAGCGAATGGAATTACGCTGGTTAATGCTCCGGGCCTCAGCGGAATCAACATAGAGGGGTATGTCAGCGATCCAGATAACGAGGACGTTACCGTCACCGCCGAGATCCCTGGTGTCTTCTACAAGAAGACGGTGGTGCCTCAAGCCAAGCTGTCCAAACCATTCAATATCCCACTGGACGTGCTGCAAGACTCGATCCCGCCGGGAACCTACACCGTGAACATCACGGCATCCGACCCTTCGGGAATGACGGCGAAGGCGGCGCTTACGATTAATGTCAAACAGCAGATGAGGAACAAGTCGTTTGTCCTGGTCAATACACCAGTGGAAACAAGGACGAAATTCTTTGACTCGGAGTGGGACCCTAAGCGGGAAGAACGGTATCGGTTCGATCATGACCCGTACTTTTTTGATAATTCGATGGGGATCATTTGGGATTCTGGATTATGGCGAAGTTCACCCTATACGACCTTCCCGTATAGCGGTTCCTACGTGGCCACGTTCCAGGGTCGCGACAATCCCAAGGATGACGACCGGTTCGATGTGTACCGGAAATGGAGCCGGAATAACCTGTCTTCGATGACCTTCCATGTGCACCGCAAGCCAATTGCGCTATTCAGTGCCAGGCTGTCAGGCGGTTGGCTGCAGATCACGGACAGCTCCTACGATTTGGATCATGTCACCGCCTCCAATAAAGGGATCATGGACTGGCAATGGCAATACAAGAAGACAGAAGGGCAGGTCTGGACGGATGGATATCCGCCGGCACAGCTACCGACTAATGACCAGTATGATATCCGGCTAAGAGTGCGGGACATCGATGGCGAGAATGGGATTGGCGTCTGGAGTGACTGGTCGCAGCAAACGGTAGGGGCAGCCGGCAACCTGCCGCCGGTAGCGCTGTTCACCGTCGAGCCCAACATCGTATCGTACCGTAAGGCTACCACAATCACGGACAAGTCCTTCGACCCGGACAATGATCCACTGGATGTATACAGCTGGACAGTGATTAAGGATGGCTGGCAGCAGGTATGGAGCCATTGGGGCAATCCAACGGTGCCGCCGAATATCGCTGCCTACGGCGTGGGGACGTATCTGTTGACGCTTCAGGTCCATGATAACCGCGGCCTATGGTCACAGCCCTACAGCCAAACGGTACAAGTTATAAACCATCCCCCAGCAGCAGCCTTCAATATGCCGGTGGAAGTGTACCGGGACACTGTCATAACCATGGAGAATATGACACCGGATCCGGACGAGGACGGGGATTGGCTGAGCTATGCTTGGAACGCCAGAATAAATAACAGCCCATATTATTACGCCGGGGGTAACCGAAACCAGGTGATGACCATCCGGGACCTGATCGCACGTAGCGGCATATCACAGCAACAAGCCATTTCAGATGGCTGGGAAATGCGCCTGACCGCCTCTGACGGATCGCTTTCCTCGAATGCGACACGGATGTTCAAGGTCCTCAACCATGTGCCTACGGCCGCCATTAATGGTCCTGCAACGGCGTATCAGTTCGATACGAAGCTGTATACATCGTCAGATCATGATGATGATCCATCGGATATCGCCAGTCTTCAATATTTTTGGAAGGTGACAGATAGCGACAGCACCACCAAATTATATAAGACGCCGAGCATCGAAATCAGCTTCCCGGAACCGGGGATATACACCCTGGAACATTGGGCAGTGGACCAGATTGGGGCGAAGTCAAATATTGAGTCACTCAAAGTGAATGTAATCAAAAACGAAGCCCCGTCCATGACGATCACTTCTCCTCCGGGTACAACCGCGAGCCCAACGGTCCTGGATGCAGAGAAGCAGGGGGACCCGTTGATTCAGTGGACCTACTCCGATCCGGAGAATGATCCTCAGGAAAAGTACAGGCTTGAATTTTTCACCAAAGAAGGGCTATTGGAGAAAACGGTAGAGAATACAGATGGCAGCGGATCGATCCGTCAGTATCAAGTTCCAAACCCAACATTCAATCGCTTCGAGTACTTCACGGTATTGGGGCGGGCGTATTCCAAGGGCTCCTGGTCGGAGATTTCCAATGAAAAAATGTTCATCATCGACAACCCGCCGAAGCCAGGATTCACCTTAACCACGGATACAGGAAAAGATGCCACGAAGGTACCGATCTACCGGACGGATGTGCTTAATATCAAGAGCACGGCAACAGATGAGGATATTCCGAAAGGAGACACCATAAGTCATCAGTATTTCTTGAAACCGGCGGCTGGTGTAGAGGGGCTTGTGAGCACAGAAGGCGATTTTAACAAAAAGTTTACTTCAAACGGTGTTTTTACGTATCGGCAGCTCGTTACGGACTCCCTGGGACTGTTCAGAGAGCTGTCCCATAGCATTACCGTGTTGAACCGGTTACCTAAGGTCACGATTACCTATCCGACAAGTGATAGTCCCAACAAGCCAACGATTGCCAGCACGCTGACACCGATCATCAAGTGGGATTACCAGGATGAGGACGGCGATCTGCAGCAGCGCTTCAGAGTGAAAATTATTAATATGGCAACCGGTGCAATCAAAGTTCAATCCGGTGACCAGGTATCCAGTTCAAAACAATGGAAGGTACCGGATGGAGCCTTAGCAGAGTACGAAAAATATGCTGTAGAAGTTGAGGTCTTCGATGGATTTGAGTGGAGTGTTGTGTCCGCAAGAAAGTACTTTATGGTTAACCTGCTTAGCATCAAGGGGGCTGTCCGTCATACAGAGGAGTGGAATGGCAACCGTCAGGCGTACAATCTGAAACAGAGCGGCTCGCCTGAAAGCCCGCGGGGGTATAGTGTCTATTGGGCTGGCGAGAAATTTGTGCTGCAGGGGACAGCTACCGGACTACCGGATACCGTGCAAGTCACAATGACTGGAGGATACACGGCGGCGCTGAGTCCGACCGGGAGTGAAAAGACCTTATGGACGGGTGAGCTGGCCGACCCATCGTTCGAACAGCTGCCGGATGGTCCTGTTACTTTTACCTTTACCGCAACTAATGAGTACCAGACCAAGGTGGATACAGTGGCAGTAACGATTCTCGGAGATTGGACAGAATATTATCAGAGCCATCGTGTAAAATAACGCGGGACGCAATCCTTATGCCTTATGTACTACTGTGATTTTGTTTTACTTGGCATCAAGCGGGCGGAGGGTGATCGTTCAGACGATTCCCTCGGTCCGTTCTTCATGCAGCCGCAGCCTTGGGGCCGCAAAATCTGCCGGATTAGTAGTTTGGGGGTTATGTAGACTGGAACTTCTGAGGTCCGCAGAATGACTCCGGTCCATATAGTAAGAGAGTTTGCCGCTGAATATTTTGTGGGCGCACAGGGATGAAGCGAAATCCTCCGGAGTGACGAAGCAGGAGGGCTTGGCTACCGGATGAACAGTAGTTTCCTCCAATACAGAGGCGACGAACTGGGAGCAGAAAAAAGCATTCTCCCGGTCAATCCGGATGTTCAACAGTACGCCGACCAGACCGAGCAGATGATATTTATAACGCTCCTGATTCTGCATCATGCCCTGGACATGATTGTACATGGTATCATATTCGTCCTCACTGACTCTGAGCTGGTAGATGGCACAGTCTGCACTGTTGTAGAACGGATGGATAAAGTTCTCATGGATCAGTCCGGCGATAAAAGGGTTGTACACTTTTTTCCGGCCGAAGCTGTAGACCTCACGCAGCTCACTGTCAAAAGCAATCGAGGCATGATTCAGCTCCGCTTTGGTGAACCATTTAATAATTCCGCTGAAGGCTGTGCCTGTTCCGGTCAGCACAATATAAATATCTCTGTTTGCAGTCATCTTCTGAATTCCTTTCTGCTGGAAATTATGGATAATCCGGCTAAAATTCCGCTGAGGTACTTCCATCTTACTGTATAAATCCGCTTTGTAAAACAAACTTTAGTCTTAATTAGAAACTAGACTTAAGGCTAAGTTTCTGGATTCCTATCCGTATCTCCAAAAAAGAACCTCCTGTAGCACCGTTAATCTGGCACAGGCGTGCATAGACCCGGCAGAAGCCGCTAAATATAAGCTGCAGCAAAAACAATTGGAAATGCTTCCACTTCCGTGATACAATAATAGTCAAAATGACATTCTTGATTCGAGGAGGATTATTGTAATGACTGAACAAGCAAAAGATCAAGCCATTCATAAAGAAGAAAACTCAACGGTGGACAACCTGGCCATCACTACAATCCGTACACTTGCCATTGATGCCATTGAAAAGGCAAACTCCGGACATCCGGGTATGCCGATGGGCTCCGCACCTATGGGATACCAATTGTTCGCCAAGACGATGAATCATAACCCGGATCACCCGACTTGGGTCAACCGTGACCGCTTCGTGTTGTCTGCCGGACATGGCTCCATGCTCCTTTACAGCCTGCTGCACCTCAGCGGCTATGATCTGCCTATGGAAGAATTGAAGCAGTTCCGCCAATGGGGCAGCTTAACTCCGGGACATCCGGAAGTCGGCCACACTGCCGGTGTAGATGCGACAACCGGTCCGCTTGGACAAGGTATCGGTATGGCTGTAGGTATGGCAATGGCTGAAGCGCAGCTGGGTGCGACTTACAATAAAGATGAACATAACGTGATTGACCATTATACGTACGCCATCTGCGGCGACGGTGATTTGATGGAAGGGATCTCTTCCGAGTCTGCTTCACTTGCCGGACACCTGAAGCTGGGCAAGCTGATTGTAATGTACGATTCGAATGATATCTCCCTAGACGGCAAGCTCAACCTTGCATTCTCCGAGAATGTTGCTAAGCGTTTTGAAGCTTACGGCTGGCAGGTTCTGCGCGTAGAAGACGGTAACGATCTTCCTGCACTGGCTAAGGCTCTTGAAGAGGCTCAAGCAGACAGCAGCAAACCTACGCTGATCGAAGTGAAGACTGTCATCGGCTACGGCAGCCCGAACAAGCAAGGTAAAGGCGGCCACGGCGGTACCCACGGCTCCCCGCTGGGTGCTGATGAAACGAAGCTGACGAAGGAATACTACAAATGGGTATATGAAGAAGATTTCTATGTACCGGATGAAGTCCGTGCCAGCTTCGCTGAAGTGAAGGCCAAAGGAATCGCCGCTAACAAAGCATGGGATGAGAAATTTGCAGCCTACAAAAAAGCATACCCTGAGCTTGCTGCACAGCTCGAAACTGCACTAAGCGGTGAGCTTCCTGCGGGTTGGGATGCCAATCTGCCATTCTACAAAGCAGAAGACAAAGCTGTATCTACCCGTGTGGCTTCCGGTAATGCGCTTAACGGATTGACTGGCGGTATCCCGCAGCTGGTTGGGGGTTCTGCCGATCTGGAGAGCTCGACCATGACGCACTTGAACGGTCTGTCCCAGTTCACCTCAGAATCCTATGACGGCCGTAACATCTACTTCGGCGTACGTGAATTCGGAATGGCTGCAGCCATGAACGGGATTGCACTGCACACCGGTCTTAAGGTGTTCGGCGGTACGTTCTTCGTCTTCACAGATTACCTGCGTCCGGCTGTCCGTCTGGCTTCCATCATGAAGCTGCCGGTAACCTATGTGCTTACCCATGACAGTATCGCTGTCGGTGAAGACGGTCCTACCCATGAGCCGATTGAACAGCTTGCTTCCCTGCGTATCATTCCGGGTCTTACGGTCATTCGTCCGGCTGATGCCAACGAAACCTCTGCAGCTTGGGCATACGCTATGGAGAATACCGCCAATCCGGTAGCACTGGTCCTGACCCGTCAGAACCTGCCGATCCTGGCTGGAACCGTAGACGGTGTACGCGATAACATCAAACGCGGCGGGTATGTGGTCTCTGATTCTAAGAACGGCACTCCACAGGCACAGATCATTGCTACAGGCTCTGAAGTACAGCTGGCGGTTAAGGCTCAGGCTGCGCTTGCCGAAGAAGGCATTGATGTTCGTGTCATCAGCTTGCCGAGCTGGGATCTGTTCGAGAAGCAGGATAAAGCATACCGCGATTCCGTTATCCTGCCTGAAGTGAAAGCCCGTCTGGCTATCGAAATGGCGCAAACCTTCGGCTGGGAACGTTATACAGGCGACCAGGGCGACATTCTGGGAATCACTACCTTTGGCGCTTCCGCCCCTGGCGACACCGTAATCAGAGAATATGGCTTCACTGTAGAAAATGTAGTCAGCCGCGTAAAAGCGCTGCTATAATAGACGGATCTAACGACAAAGGGGAGAATAAGCACATGAGTCAGTTTACAGGCGCGACAATTCAAAAAGCAGCCAATATTTATTACGACGGAAAAGTGACCAGCCGTACAGTTACACTGGAAGACGGCACTAAGGTGACACTCGGCATTATGCTGCCTGGCGTATACGAATTCGGCACCGATGGCCCCGAGACGATGGAGATTCTCTCCGGCAAGCTTAAGGTGCTGCTTCCCGGTACTGAAGTGTGGAAGGACATTGACGGAGCGGAAACCTTCCATGTTCCCGGCAACTCCAAGTTTGCCCTGGAAGTATTCGCATTAACTGATTATTGCTGTTCTTACCCGATTGTGTAAAAGAAACTGGTAGAAAAAAGCACCCCTGGAAGATTCATGGTCCCGGGGTGCTTTTTTTTGTGTTGTCAGCTTCAGCGGAGCTCAGCTCCCCGTGCTTTTGTAATGCCTCACGCCTATGCGCCATACCAGCAGAGACACTCCGAGGAAGGCAGCTCCAGAGGGAAGCGAGAGGAAGCCCAGCCAGCGGGGATAATCCCAGCCGCAGACGGTGGCCGCCGGATAGAAGCTGATGAACAGCATTGGGAGCACAAAGCTGAACACGGATTTTAGCATTCGCGGCAAATAGGGCTCTGGGCAGCGGGTAATCTGGTAGCTGGCGTTGGTCAGCAGAAAGATCCAGTCCAGCCCTTTGATCGTGAAAAAAGCAAGACCTGAGGTTAGCACGAACACTCCGCAGTACATCAGACAGCCTCCGGCCAGCGCCATCGCCAGAATGCCGAGTCTGCCGGGCGTCAAGGGAACGCCGAGCTGTCCCAGCGCCCAGCCCGCAGCACAGATCCCTGTAAACGGCCGGACCAGCCGGTGCAGATGGAATCTGGAAGCGGCGACCTGCACGAACAGGGACCGCGGGCGGAGCAGCAGCCGGTCGAAATCGCCGGAGCGCAGCAGATGCCACGGGAAATAATCAAAGCCGCGGCATACGCTCTCGGCAAGTCCGAAGGAAGCCACCGCCAGCGAGTACACCAGAATGATATGGGCGACGGTCCATTCGCCGATATTACCAAAGCGGGAGAACAGCAGGACGGTAGCTATGGGATCGGAGATCACCACAGTAAGCACCTGAATCAGCATCAGCCACCAGCCCTTATATTCCATGCCGGACAGCAGATGCATCCGCAAGTATTTGCAATAAATTTTACCTTCAGCAAGCATACGTTACTCTCACCCTCCCTGGACGATAATGCTGTGTAATCTGCGTTTCATGATCATCCGGCCCGCCGCGATAAAGATAAGGCTCCAGAGGAGCTGTAAGCCGATGCCGGGCAATGCGGCGGCAGGAGCGACGCTGCCTATATATAGCTGCAGAGGGATGTCGGCGAATCCGCCAAACGGCTGCAGGTATAGGAAGGTCTGCATGAAATCAGGCCACAGCCGCAGGGGGAGGTAGGTGCCGGACAATATGCCGCTTAGCAGTAGAAGCATATAGGTCGGTCCGTCCCCCCAAGTGATATTCAGCCGGATCGCAGTCACAAGCATAGCGAAGGCTGAGCACAGCACAAACGCCATAACCGCCGACAGAAGGAAATAGAATAGTGCAGGCAATGAGGCAGGGCCCCCTAGGGCATACCCGGCAGGCATCAGGAGCCCGGCGAGTACGGTGGCCAGCCCCCTGATCCAACTGGTGCCGAGCTTGCCGGCCGAGCTTTTAACAAACCAGTGGGTGTACAGGTTCATGGGCCGGCACAGCTCGATACCGACGTCGCCGTTGTTGATTTTGCCCATAATTTCGCTGTCGATGTTCATACTCTGGAGTACAAACAGCCCCTGAGCCAGCCAAACATAGGATATGGCCTGAGGGAGGCTGAGTCCGTTATTGTTCCAGGAGCCATTCTCGCTGTATGTATAGAACACGGTAAACAGCACACATTCTATAAGCGCCCAGAACGCACCGACCATCGTGCCAGATATAGCGGACACCCGGTACTGGAGCCCTTCTGCCATGCGGATTCGGAAGAGGGAGCTGCAGGCCCGCCATGTATATCTAAAGTTCATTGTGCACCTCCTGATGGGTGGATGGGCTTAACCCAAAGCCAAGTCATTGTACATAGCAGCAATCATCGCATCCGTGTTCACTTTCATGACGACCTCCGGCGCATATTTCTGCTGCAGACCTGAGAGCTGCCCGTCATAGAGCAGTTGGCCGTGCCCGATCACCATGACCCGCTCGCATAATGCCTCAATATCGTCCATATCGTGTGTAGTCAGCAGCATCGTAATCCCGTACTTACGGTTCTCTTCCTTCAAAAAATTGCGCAGCGCGAGCTTGGATACCGCATCAAGTCCGATGGTTGGCTCATCCAGAAAGAGAAGCTTCGGCCGGTGCAGCAGTGCTGCCACCAGCTCACATCGCATCCGCTGCCCGAGCGAAAGCTGTCTCACCGGAGTCCTTAAGAGCGCTTCCACACCAAGTGTTGCCGATAACTCGGATAATCTTAAGCGGTAGTCGCCTGGAGGAATGGCATAAATATCCTTCAGCACGTCAAAAGAGTCTGCCACCGGAACATCCCACCATAACTGTGAGCGCTGGCCAAACACAACGCCGATCCGGGATACATGCTCTACGCGGTGCTTCCATGGAATCTTGCCCAAGATAGTGCATTCTCCGCTGTCGGGTGTCAGGATGCCGCTCATTACCTTGACGGAGGTGGATTTGCCGGCGCCGTTCGGGCCAATGTAACCTACCAGTTCACCCTCCTCAATATCAAAGCTGATGCCGCCGAGCGCGTCCACCTGGGTAACATTCCGCATAAACGCTCCTCTCAGCAGTCCCCATTTTCCTTCGGGCCGTTTGTACACCTTGAAGCTTTTACGGATATCTCTCAGTCTAATTTGCATATCAGTCGCCTCCTTCGTGCAGAAGATCATATCATCAGGGGAGGAGAGGGGGACAGCCGCGTCGGGCGCCTTCTGGATCCTTGCCGACAGGCTGACAGGGGGAGAATCATTTATTTTCTTCATTTTCCATAAAAATGCTTGTTATGTTGACATTTCTGTGCTATATTAATTTTATAGTTAACGCAAGGAAAACGTATGTTTTTTTGTACATATACTGTAAAATAAACTTCCCGTACCGGTGATTAAATCACCGGTACTTTTGCGTTCTCACTCCTGACAAGAAGGCCATGCTCGCATAGTAAAAGGGCGCAGCCGATACTGCCTGGCTGCGCCCTGATTACGAGTTACATATACAGAATGTATGCGGAAAACCGAACACGATTGGCTGCGCACCGGCACATGGTCCATTATCATGGTTCGCTCGGTAAAGTGATTCTGCTCTTAGCGGCCTGCCTCTGCCAGCGGACCTGTCCGCTCATATTCCCAGATGCTCTGGCTGCTCTCCGCATCATAGATCTCTCCGGTACGGATGAAGCCGTGCTTCTCATAGAAGTGATGGTTCCGGACGGCCCACGAGGGAGTATCCAGCGTCCAGCGCTTGGCAGCAGGATACTGTACAAATAAGAAATGCAAAGCTTCATGCCCGAACCCTTGGTTCTGATATAAGGGATCGATAAAAATCCGGCCCAGATGACATTCCTCTTCTGTGGGCGACGGGAAGATTATCATCCCGCCGACAATTCCACCGTCTTTCAGAAGCTTGTAGTAATGGCCCTGCTGCATTTGTTCCGCCTGCCAGGGCACTGAATTATAACCGGGAGGGCCATCCTCCTCTTTATCCTGATATTGGCGGGCATCATCATCGAAGGTTCTTTTTTGAACATCCGCCAACATGGCCGCATCTTGAGGCCGGGCGAGTTCAAAGGTCAGCATTGAAACTTCCTCCCCTGTTTACAATAGTGTGTGAAACACCATCATAAACAGATTCTGGAAAAGCCGCCGTTACATTAGTTACCTTCGCCGATCTTCCGGCCGATCCAGTCTTCGTAGGATTTGACCACAGCGGACAGGTCCTCGTCGCCGTAGCCGTGATTGAAGCCTGCCTGGAACATGCTCTTGGCTACGCCGAGCATAGGGGAAGGGACGCCGGTGGAATCGCTGAGCGAGGATGCCAGCTTGAGATCCTTGAGCATCAGGGCAAGGGAGAACTGGTTGCTGAAGTCGTTATCAATGATCTTCTGGCCCTTCAGCTCGGCCTGCTTGCTGCCTGCTGATCCGTTCTTCACCAGCTCCAGGAACTTATCTGCGGGTACCCCGGACTTCACCGCAATGGAGAAGCCCTCGGCGAGCGCGACATTGTGAATGCCGACCATGGCATTGTGAGCCAGCTTGGCTACAGCGCCGCTGCCGTTAGCGCCCATATGCAGCAGCAGACGGCCCATGGAGTCGAAGAGATCCCGGTGCTTCTCAATCACTTCGGCATGTCCGCCGACCATGAAGACCAGTGTGCCGTCGATAGCTGCCGGCTTGCTGCCGGTTACAGGGGCATCAAGGAAGCTGCCGCCCCGTGCTTCAACTTCAGCAGCGATCTCCTTTGCAAGGCCGGGGGAGATGGTGCTGGAATCGATTACGGTTGTTCCCGGCTGAAGGGTAGCGAGAATGCCATGGTCACCGTGGAAGACTTCACGGATCGAATCATCGTTGCTGATCATGGTAATAATAACATCCTTGCCTTCCGCTGCTGCCTGCGGTGTGGCGGCTGTCTTCGCACCTTCCTGTTCCAAAGGTTTGCATTTCTCTGCTGTACGGTTATACACTGTAACCTCAAAGCCGCTTCGCAGCAGGTTCGACGCCATAGGTGCTCCCATTGTTCCGAGTCCGATAAAGCCGATGTGCTTCATTTCAATTCCACCTTTGCTTTCCTGAGATCATATTATAGAAACTAAGTTTGCCTTCATTCTATCAGAAGGTTACGGCCTGTTCCACAGAACAGGTCTGCTTATCTGCTTAGTAACCGCTTTCAGCTATTTTTTCATAAACAGGGTTCGGAAAGCCGGGGATATGCCTTAAGACCTTGCCAGTCAAGGCAAATTAAAGTATTCTAGATTATAATGTTGCAACACACGGTGTCAAATCTAAAGAGATAAACAGGAGGCTACCATTACCGATGTCCAAGAAGATTAATTTTGACTACACCAAAGCCCTTTCCTTCTTCAGCCAGACCGAGATCGACTACTTCGCCGCTCCGGTGAAGCTGGCCCACGAACAATTGCATAACAAGAGCGGAGCAGGCTCCGATTACCTGGGCTGGATTGATCTTCCTACAGCTTATGACAAGGAAGAGTTCGCCCGTATTCAGCAGGCCGCCAAGAAGATTCAGAGTGATTCCGAAGTGCTGATCGTGATTGGTATCGGCGGCTCTTATCTGGGGGCACGCGCAGCTATCGAGGCGCTTTCGCATTCCTTCTACAATAACCTGTCCAAGGACAAGCGCAAGACACCGGAGGTTTATTTTGCCGGTAATAACATCAGCTCTACCTACATCACGCATCTGCTTGACCTGGTAGAAGGCAAAGACTTCTCCGTGAACGTAATCTCCAAATCCGGTACAACTACCGAGCCTGCTATTGCTTTCCGTATCTTCCGTGCAGCACTGGAGAAGAAATACGGTAAGGAAGAAGCACGCAAACGGATCTACGCTACAACAGACAAGGAGAAGGGCGCACTTAAGAAGCTGGCTAACGAAGAAGGCTATGAGTCGTTCATCATCCCTGATGATGTAGGCGGACGTTATTCCGTACTGACACCGGTAGGCCTTCTGCCTATCGCCGTAGCGGGAATTAACATTGAAGAAATGATGCAAGGGGCCGCAGCCGCAGCCGATGAGTTCAACAATCCCGATGTGGCTACGAACCAGAGCTATCAATATGCTGCAGTACGTAACGCGCTCTACCGCAAAGGCAAGACGACAGAAATCCTCGTGAACTACGAGCCGTCCCTGCACTTTGTCTCTGAATGGTGGAAGCAGCTGTACGGCGAAAGCGAAGGCAAGGACTTCAAGGGAATCTATCCGTCCTCGGTGGACTTCTCGACAGATCTGCACTCCATGGGCCAATTCATTCAGGAGGGTAACCGCAACATTTTCGAGACGGTTATTCAAGTGGAGAAGGTACAGCACCATGTAACGATCGAGAATGATCCGGATGATCTGGACGGCCTCAACTTCCTGACCGGCCAGACGATGGACTTCGTTAATAAGAAGGCATTCCAGGGAACTATGCTGGCGCATACCGATGGACAGGTGCCGAACCTGATCGTTACCATTCCTGACCAAACGCCGTATACTTTCGGCTATCTGGTGTACTTCTTCGAGAAGGCTTGCGGGATCAGCGGATACCTGCTGGGTGTGAATCCGTTCGACCAGCCGGGTGTTGAAGCCTATAAGAAGAACATGTTCGCACTGCTGGGCAAACCAGGCTACGAGAAAGAAAAGGCAGAACTGGAAGCAAGACTTACCGAATAGTCCCACTCTAACCGCAGATCATTCATAGTAAAGTAAGTCATCAGGGAGCAGTCCATAGGTAACCACTACCAGGGCTGCTCCTAATATATATCAAGTCATCACATGCAAAGTAAGGAATGGACAACAATGCTGGAACAATACAGGACGGTACGTACCCCCGGCTCGCGGGAGGTCGTAATCCGTAAATCACGCTTCATCGGGCATGTTATGCCGGTGGAGAACGAGGAAGAAGCTGTGCAATTTATCGATTCGATCAAGAAGCAGCACTGGAATGCTACGCATAACTGCTCTGCTTATATGATCGGGGAGAGGGATGAGATCCAGAGACAGTCGGATGACGGGGAACCGAGTGGAACGGCCGGGAAACCGATTTTGGAAGTAATCCGCAGCCAACAGGTGAAGAATGTCGCTATTGTAGTTACCCGTTATTTCGGAGGCATTATGCTGGGTGCAGGCGGGCTGATTCGGGCCTATACCGATGGCGCTGTACTGGCGCTGGAAGCCGGAGAGGTCATTACACGTGTGCTGAGACGGGAGGTATTCGTGGAAATCGAGTACACCTGGCTGGGCAAGGTGGAGAATGCACTGCGGGGCCGGAATATCCAGACCGGAGAGACTTTGTTTACGGATAAAGTTACACTGCTGTGTCTTCCGCGCAATGATGAAGGTGACGCATTTATCGCATGGATAACCGATCTTACGGAGGGGCAATCCCTCGTTACGGAAGGGCGGCGGCTTTACTACAGCGAAGGGGAATAGATTATGGCAAGAAGAGCAGTGGAACAGGAGTTGTCGAGAGAAAGAATTCTGGAGGCGGCGAGGCATCTTTTCATCACCAAAGGGTACCGTGCCATTTCGATGCGCAGCATTGGTCAGCACCTGGGTTATAGCCACGGCTCCCTATATTACCATTTCAAAGAGAAGGCCGAACTTTTCTACGCCATTGTAGTTGAGGATTTCAATCATGTGGCTTCGCTGCTGAATCAAGCAATGACCTCTCCGCCTGAAGAGGGAATGACCCGGGTGGAGCAGCTGATTATGGAATTCATCCGGTTCGGGCTGGACCATCCGTATCAGTATGAGATCATGTTCATGATCCGCGACGAAGAGCTGCTGGCGTATTGCCGGGCAGAACAGGGCCGATGTTTCGAGTTATTTGCAAGCATTGTCCGCCGTCATATGAAGGAAGAGGGATATGTATCGGAGGACTGGCAGAACGTGCCGTTGACCTTATTCTTATCGGCTCACGGATTCATATCGTATTATATTCAGGACAAAGTGTTGTTTGAAGATGTGAAGCAAGCCGCCCTGACACATGTCAAGGTATTAAGCCGCAGTTTATAAAAAGCTGTTTTTTTTAACAGCTCGTACTTTAGAGCGTTGCATTGGTATAACTTTGCATGGTGAAAGTGTTACAGGAACTATAAATTGTATAGAGAGCAGCTTCGCGGTTCATGCGTAGCTGCTCTTCTACAAGGGCAGGCAGTGTTAGCCTTCCATAATTCTGAGGTGGCACTGGCGTTGCCTTGGACCATCGAACTCGCAAAAATAGATGCCCTGCCAGCGGCCCAGCAGCACAGCCCCTTCATGAATAATCAGGGTCTGCGAAGGACCGGCCGTAATGGATTTCAAGTGGGAAGCCGTATTGCCCTCGGCATGGCGGTATTTGGGATGCTCCCAGGGATAGACCTCATCCAGACGCATCAACACATCGCGCTTCACATCAGGATCGGCGTTCTCGTTAATCGCAATCCCTGCGGTGGTGTGCGGACAATAGACAATCAGCAGTCCGTTAAGAACTCCGCTATTCTTCACATAAGCCTGAACCTCGCGGGTAATATCCCGCATTTCATCCCGTTTGCTGGTGGTGATCTCCATAGTATGAAGCATCATGAACAGCCCCTCTCTGGTTTGGATATAACAAGTGCTACGTATACTTTTACCCAAAAACTAACAAAGTAATTGACGGCAGCAAGCGGTATTTGGTAAAGTAGGAATAACTTTAAACCAAGTATATTAATAGGAATAATCAAACCTTAAAGTCGAGTATACCGACCGGTTATCCGGAGGTGGGAGGTTGACCATTGAATTCGCTGATCAGGCACAAGGGCTGGACCTGGGGATTTAGATCAACGGTTGTACTGTATTTCGTCATTCTGATTGTGCTGCCGATCCTTGGGGTCTATTACAATTCATTCTCATCCGGGCTCGGAAGCTTCACTGAAAGTGTGAGCGATCCGATTGCCTGGAAGTCGGTCCTGTTAACACTCAAGCTGGCGGTCATTGCGGCTCTTACGAATGTGCTGCTGGGTACGATGATCGCCTGGGTCCTTATCCGTTATAAGTTCCGGGGCAGGGCGCTGCTGAACAGCCTTGTTGATCTCCCGTTTGCCCTGCCAACTGCGGTTGGCGGACTGATGATTCTCCTGCTGCTGGGCCCTGGAAGCCTGATTGGGGGCCTTGCGGAATCGCTGGGCTTCACGATTGTTTTTCACCAGCCTGCCATCGTGATTGCCATGGTCTTCGTCACATTCCCCTTCGTCATCCGGGCGGTGCAGCCGCTGCTGGAAGAGCTGGACGCTTCGGAAGAAGAGGCAGCCTACACGATGGGAGCGAAGCCAAGCAGGGTCTTCCTACAGGTGATCTTGCCGTCTATGGCACCTGGCATGATCGGCGGCGGGATGCTGGCCTTCTCGCGGGCGCTCGCTGAATTCGGTGCGGTAGTTCTCGTGGCAGGCAATATTCCGGGGCGAACGCTGGTATCTTCTGTTTATATTTTCGGAGAGGTCGAAAGTGATAATCCGGCGGGAGCTGCCGCGGTGTCGATCATTCTGTTGACCTTATCCTTCCTGATTCTCTGGCTGATCAGCCTCATGCAGATGCGGGGGAGAAGATCATGAGAAGATTGTGGATTGGACTGACCTACCTCGTGTTCTTCGTCCTGATTGCAGCTCCGCTTGGCAGGATGACAATGGGGGCCTTCAGCGAAGGCTGGAGCGGCTTCTGGAACGCCCTGACCCGGCCCGAGGCGCTGCATGCGCTGCTGATGACCGGATATGTTGTAGTGGTTGTGACGCTGCTGAATACGCTGTTTGGGATCATGACGGCCCTGTATCTGGTACGGGCGAACTGGCTGGGCCGGCGCCTCAAAAGCCTGCTGAACAGCATCGTGGATCTGCCTTATGCGGTATCGCCGGTTATCGGCGGGCTGATGATCGTTCTGCTGCTCGGGCCGGACAGTGCGCTGGGTGCGTTGTTTGAGCAAATTGGAGTGAAGATTGTGTATGCTTTTCCGGGAATGGTGATTGCTACGCTGTTCGTCACGTTCCCGCTAATGGTGCGTGAGGTGATGCCGGTACTGCAAGAGATCGGGTCCCAGCAGGAAGAGGCCGCGTCCACACTTGGCGCATATGGCTGGACGACCTTCTGGAAGGTGACCTGGCCTTCAATCCGCTGGGCGGTCATCTATGGAGTGATTCTGACGGTGGCCCGCTCACTGGGTGAGTTCGGTGCAGTGCTCGTCGTCTCAGGCAATATTATGAACCGGACCCAGACGGCTACCACACTGGTCTATCAGGATGTCGAGAATTTCAATGTTACGGCTGCGGGCGGGATAGCACTGGTGCTGGCCGCATTCTCCGCAGGACTGCTGCTGCTTATGGAATGGAGCAAGAGAAGAAAGGGAGGGCACTAATTATGCATGTAGAGGTCCGGGGACTCGATAAGCATTTTGGCGATTTTCATGCGGTGAAGGATGTCCATTTCGGCATTACCAAAGGCCATCTGATTGGGCTGCTTGGCCCAAGCGGCGGCGGCAAAACCTCCATCCTGCGGATGCTGGCGGGCCTTGAGACGCCGGACAGCGGCGAGATTATTTTCCACGGCCGGGCGGTGAACCATCTTCCGCCGCAGGAGCGTGAGATCGGCTTTGTCTTCCAGAACTATGCGCTGTTCAAGCATATGACGGTGTTCGAGAATATCGCCTTCGGCCTGAAAGTCAAGAAAGCCAGTAAGTCAGTCATCCGTGACCGCGTCACCGAGCTGGTGGAGCTGACCGGACTGAAGGGCTTCGAGAGCCGGTATCCGCATCAGCTGTCCGGGGGGCAGCGCCAGCGGGTGGCTTTTGCCCGGGCGCTGGCCCCTGAGCCGCAGCTGCTGCTGCTGGATGAGCCGTTCGCGGCGATTGATGCGAAGATCCGCCAGGAGCTGCGTTCCTGGCTGCGGGAGCTGATCGAACGTGTCGGGATCACCTCTATCTTCGTCACCCACGACCAGGATGAGGCGATTGAAGTAGCGGATGAGATTATGATCATTAACCAGGGGCGGCTGGAGCAGAAGGGTACGCCTTGGGATATCTATAAAGAGCCGAAGACACCATTCGTGGCAACCTTCATTGGGGAATCGACGCTGATCGGGAGTGCTTCCGAGCTGAAGGGCTTCGAAGGCGCAGGCGGCGGTAAGCCGACCAAGGCGCTGATCCGTCCGGAATATATTGAGGTGGGCCATCTGCATGAATTCAAAATAGCTTCGGCCACGGAGCAAGGCGTTGTGAAGCATCTGCATTTCCGCGGCAGTGAATGGCTGGTGGAAGTTGAGATCAATGGACATAAGCTGGTCACCTACCGCTCTCTGGAGAAAGAAACGCTGACTCCGGGCCAGGAAATATCTGTGCTGGTACACCGCGCCTACCTGTTCAATGAGGAGCGGAGCTGGATTCAGGAGAATGGCCTTAAGAAAGATCCGATGCCTGTATTTATCTAAAAAATAAATGATGTGGGATGTGTCGCCGGTATGAGGCTTATCAGAAGGAGCAGACAACTGCACGGATGGCTGACGGTCTTACTGCTGGCGGTGTTCACCCTGACCGCTGCCGGCTGCGGGAATGAGCAGCAGGCTGCAGGAGAGGCAGGTGCACCGCCGCAGGGAGATCTAACGCTTGTGGTGGGTACCTACAGCGTGGTGAAGGATGCCATGGGCGAGATTCTCCCCGGGTTCGCGGAGAAGTGGAAGGCGGATACCGGTCAGACTATCGTATTCCAGCAGTCCTATGAGGCTTCCGGAACCCAGGCGAGGGCGATTGCCGGCGGCTTCGAGGCGGATGTTACGCTGCTTGCCATGGAAGGCGATGTCGGGAAGCTGGTCAAGGCCGGTCTGGTGGAGAAGGACTGGAAGCAGCGAGGCGGCGAGGCGGGCATGGTGACGCGGTCGGTTGTGGCCCTGGGAACGCGGGAGGGCAATCCGAAGGGAATTCATGATTTTGCCGATCTGGCGAAGCCGGGGGTGAAGGTGCTCTACCCTAATCCGAAGACCTCCGGCGGTGCCCAGTGGGACATCAACGCGATCTACGGGGCGGGTCTGAAGCGTTCTGAGGAGCAGGAGGGGGCGAAGGACCCTGCGGCTGCCAAGGCCTTCCTGGAGAGCATACACAGGAACGTCGAATCTCTGGATAAAAGCGGGCGGGCCTCCATGGCTGCCTTCGAGTACGGGGTGGGCGATGTGATCGTCACTTATGAGAATGAGCTGCTGGCGCGGATTGCAGAGGGTGTGAAGTATGAGGTGATCATCCCCCGCAATACGATTCTGATTGAGAATCCTGCGGCCGTGGTGGATAAATACGCGGATAAGCACGGTACCCGTGCGGCCGCAGAAGCGCTGGTCGATTATCTGACGACGCCTGAGGCGCAGGAGATATTCGCCAAGTTCGGCTTCCGTCCCGTGAACCAGCAGGTCTATGCGGCACATGAGAGCCAGTATCCGGTTCCTGCCGGGCTGTTCGATATCAGCTATCTTGGCGGCTGGGAGGAAGTCCGCACCACGCTGTACTCCAAGCGGGGCATATGGTATCAGGTGCTGGCCGGGATCTAGGCGGGTAGTTGAGACGGAAGAGGATTAGGAGACACCTGCTTATTGTGGAGTGCGAAGGATTAAGGGAGCTGTTCTCCGGCCGGATCAGGCTGAAGGACGGCTCTTTACTGTCTTACAGGCCGGGGTGCAAAGGACCGGCTGCTGTTCTATAATGAACTGACGGATATTCGAGAAAAAAGACGATGAGGTGGGCAGGCATATGGATACATTAGTGTTCCTTGGAACAGGGGATGCCATGGGTGTACCCCGGGTCTACTGTGATTGTGAGACCTGTACGGAAGCAAGAACTACTGGGCGCAATAACCGCCTGCGTTCTTCTGTGCTTATAGATAACGGCAGCGGCTTCCTGGCGATTGACTGCGGACCGGACTGGCGGAGACAGATGGAACTGCAGGGGAACCGCACCATGAAGCGTCTGCTCGTGACACATGCGCATTTCGATCATATCGGCGGGCTGCCGGAATGGGCGGACAGCTGCCGCTGGATGGGCTTCCGGGGAGAGCTGTACGCTCCGGCGGAGGTCATTCCCGTCATCCAGCGCCAATACCCGTGGCTCAGCGGGCATATCGACATGATCCCTTGCGATGACGGCATTACGCTGGATGGCTGGCAGATTAGCACATGGCGGGTGAACCATGGCAAGAATGGTTACTCCTATGCCTACAGGCTGGAGAAGGAGGGATATATCTGGGTGTACTGCCCGGACTCGATCTCTCTGACCACGGAGGAAACCAGGCGTATGCATGGAGCGGACCTGCTGGTGCTGGGAACCAGCTTTTATTACGAGGCAGCTGAATTATCTACCCGCTCTGTATATGATATGACCGAAGCCGCTGACCTGCTGGAGACGGTTCAGCCGCGCCGTGCGGTCTACACGCATATGTCGCATGATATTAATCTGGAGAAGGATTATATTCTGCCGGAGAAGGTTACGCTGGCCGTTACGGGGATGAGGCTTCCGCTGTGCCGGGAGCAGATCTGAGTATTGAAGGGAAGCAACAGGTTCACGGATAACCCAAAAAGGAGCTTTCCAGAAAGTTAGTTTGTACTGACTTTTTGGAAGGCCCTTGCTCGTTGTTTAAGAATTATAATTTTCTTTTGTTGGGATGGGCTCCATGCTCCATAGCCAGTAACTTTGTTCTTTGTACGATTATTTATGGGGTTTGCTTAACGCAGCGACTGGCCTGTAAAATAATCACCCTGTGCGATTTCGGCCAGCAGGCCGCGCTCCTGCGGGTTCCAGCCGAAACGCTCGCGGGTCAATGCTGAAGACACGGGATTATCCGTTGCCGCAAACGGCCCCAGCCAGCCGAAATAGGAGCCGGCTTCTTCCTGATGAATCTGCTTGGACGGCAAGTTCGCCTGCCGGGCAATCGCCTCGGCAATCTGCCTGAAGGGCAAGCCTTCTTCCCCGGCAGCATGGAGCCGCGTGCCCGCCGGAGCCTGCTCTACGGCCAGCCTAAATAGACGCGCCGCATCAAGCCGGTGTACGGCGGGCCAATGATTGGTTCCTTGCCCGATATAGGCGGCAGCGCCCTTGGATCTTGCGGCCCGGATCAGGGAGGGCAGCAGGCCGCCTTGGTCGCCGTTGCCGTATACGATCGGCGGCAGACGTACCAGCGATGCCCTGACGCCGGATCCGGCAAGTGCGAGCACAGCCTTCTCCGACGCCACCCGTCCTCCTCCGATAGATGAGGCATCTCCTGCATCCTCCTCGGTCGCCAGCCTTCCGGGAGTGAGCGTCATAGTGGGGATCGCAATTACAAGCGCTCCAGACCGCCCGGACTGCCCGGCTCCCAATGCCTGAATGGCGCGGCAATCCGTGCCGACTGCTGCTGCCATGAAACGGGCCGCCGCCCGCCCCGGACTTCCGCCCAGCATAATCCGCAGTTTTGCCGGCAGGCCGGCATGGGAGAACTTATGATAGAATGCCGTATGCACAACAGCATCGGCCTGAGCTGCTTCCCGGCGCAAAAGCTCCGTATTCTCAATAGAGCCGCGAACAGCTCTTGTTCCAGCCGCCTCCAGCCGCTCGGCCGCTTCCTTGGAGCGTACCAGCCCGGCCACTTCATGTCCGCCCTCAAGCAGTTCCCGGACCACTGCCGACCCGATAAAGCCGCTTGCTCCCGTTACAAAAATCCGCATTCCGGTATCCTCCTTATAGAATCAAGCCTCTAAATCCCTGTACAAAGCAGCTTGTTCCAACGATGATTTCCGCCTCGCCGCTTGGCTTATCCGGATAAGATCAGTATAGACGGCCCGATACCCTTTCATTTGACTGTTCTGCTTGATTTCTTGCCCGATTCAACGGAAAAGCCCCCCGTTGACAAGATCGGAGGGCTTGCTGGGTAGCATTCAGGAGATGAGGCCCGATTTCCACTTGGCGATATCCCGGCTCGGCGGATTGCCGAAGAAGCGGCTGTAATCCCGGCTGAACTGGGAATCGCTGATATACCCGACCAGCCGGCAAGCTGTTGTGATATCCCGCCCGCCGGAAAGCATCAGCCGCCGCGCCTCCTGAAGCCGGAGCGCCTTCTGATACTGCAGCGGACTCATTGAGGTCACCGACTTGAAATATTCGCGGAACGAGGATTCGCTGAGATGAACCATGGCGGCCAGCTCGGCAATAGTCAGTGATTCCGCGAAGTGGCTCCGCAGCCAATCGATCGCTTTGGCGACGCGCTGGACATTCGATCCGGCCAGCACAGTCTCGGCCACATACACGCCGATTGGACTACGCAGCAGCCGGACGAAAATCTCATCCGCTGCAAGCGAGGCCAGCAGGCCGTTATCGCCGGGCTCGTCCAGACACGCGACCAGCCGGGCTACCGCGCCGATCAAGGCCGGTTCACCTTCCAGCACATAGCTTGCGCTGCGCTTGCCGGTTTTTGGCAGACCGTTCGGGTAGATCTTCGGTATGAGCGCAGCGATTTTGTGCGGATCGAGATAGACGCCTACTCCAAGGAAAGGCTCCGAAGAGCTTGCCTGAATCGTTTGCATGCTGATGGGCACCGCTACGGGCGCAACAAGGATACGTGAGCCGCTGTATTCGGAGGTCTGTTTGCCGATCTTGATGATTTTGGTCCCCTGCGCTGCAATCCCCACGGTTGGCCACTGCATCGTGTACATGTAATCGGACGGCTCTGTTCTGGAGTAGCGGTTGAAGTACAATCCTTGTATCGCTGTCTCGGCAGTCCCGTCACGTGTAACATGAGCCTCGATCAGCCGGGCCAGCCGGAGCGTTTCCTGCCGTGTTTGCTCTTCTGCTACTACCTCCATATGTGTTTTGGCCATGACCATTCATTCATCCTCTCTCCATCAACCATCCATGCTTGGTGCAAGTATACAATATTCAGATTGACGAAGCATAAGAATTCATGTATTGTAACACTACCGACTATTTAGTCGGTAGTGTTACAATACATTTTCCAGGAGGGTCACCATGAAGCAATCTGTACGCAAGCTAAAATTCATCCGCAAGCCCATCGAGATTATTAAGGAGAACAAGAAGGCCTTCATTCTGATGAATGCTATATTCTACGGGCTGCTGCTGCTCACCATGATTGTTACGGCTATATTCCCCGACTTGCAGGCGAAGACGATTGATAATGCCAATCAGCAGCTCTCGGCCCCTTGGCTGGAATCGACGGTGGTGGCTGCCTATACGAACGGAAATGTAGGACTGGCGGGCATATATACGTTCCTGGTGAATCTGATTCTCGGCACGTTCCTGAGCATGACCTTGCCTTCGCTGGTGATCCCTTTTGCGGGGCTTATCATGGGGGGATACCGCGCTATTTTCTGGGGGATGACCTTTGCTCCGCTTAATGGTGTTACAGGACTGCTCCCGCATTATCTGACACTGCTGATAGAAGAGCAGGCCTACGTTATTGCTATGTTCGCCATCGTTATCCAGGGAAGATCTTTTCTGTTTCCGCGCCGTATCGGACTCGCTTCCCGCTGGAACGGATACAAACAAGGCCTGATCCAGAGCGCCTGGCTCTATCTGCCGGTTATTCTCCTTTTGGTCGTCGGGGGCGTGTATGAAGCCATTGAATTGATTGTGCTTGCGCCGCCGGGGAATTAGTTTGAGTTCAGGGGGAATTCAGATATGATAGGGTACAACGAAACTTAAGAACAACCCCAGGAGGCTATGATGGCTAGACAAAGATTACAGGCTGATGAATCGAAATCATTCATTCTATCCCAGGCCCGCACACTATTCATTAAGAACGGCTACAAAGGAACGACCATGGACGGTCTGTGTGAAATTACGAACCTCAGCAAAGGCAACCTCTATCATCACTTTAAAAATAAGGAGGACATCTTCCTTCAGTTGCTCGAAGATTATGTGGAGCAGTTGTCACTCAAGTGGGATAGTGCTGAGTATCAGTCTCTCTCGCCTGCCCATCAGCTGTTAACGCTGGCGGATCTGTTTGGCAGAGAATGTGAGAATCCCTTGCTGACCGTAGCTGAAGAGTACTTCAAGACACTCCCGGAGGACTCGCCCAAGACATTGAAAGTAGCAGAAAGTCTGGAGCTGATCCCTAACTCTATCAATGAAGCTGTACAAAAAGGCGTGGATCAGCAACTCTTCACAGGAACGGATGCGGAGTCCTTGAGCTTCGCCATATTGTCCATGCTTGTAGGTGCAACCCAGCTATGTTTAGCCATGCCCAACTTAAGCAGCGATCAATATGCGTCTATGCATGTCAATGCGATTGAACTTCTGTTATCCGGCATAGCCGCAGGCAAATAGGGGAGAGGTTCTCCCCTGTATTTCTTCAAGTGATTATCTTCCAATGTATTTCAGCCCTAAGACCGATACGGGAATCCGCCCCCCGCCGCTGGGGCCCTTGCCAGGGGTCTAGTACACTAGTGGCATCGGAGCCGCAGAGAGTGAGCCCACGACGGGGTCGACTTCCAGTTTTATGAATATGATGCGTATATTTCTTTATTTTCAAAAAGAGAAGGAGGTACTATACTAAAACGATGTGTCAGTGGGGATGGCATTCTCCGCAAAAGCACCCGTGAGCCGGACGGGGAACTCCATGACAGCAAGGTATATGCCAAGGTGCGGGGTGCAGAATTCTAAAGAGGAGCTGATGTTGTGAAGAAGAAAGGTGCTTTTGCCAGATTAAGTACATACATGCTTAGACATAAGCTGATTTATGCCGTGTTGCTGTTGGTGACGTTATTCAGTATTGTGCTCGATCTTACGATGGCCTGGTTCCTGGCCCGGATTACGGATGCTGCGGTCCGGCTGGATGTGGAGGCGTTCAAGGGGCTTACCTGGTTCGGGATTCTATTCTTGCTGGTTACGGGATTGAATACCTTCGTCAGTGCGTATCTCAAGACCAATGTATCGGCCAAAATCAGAAATGAGCTGCGTCAGGACATGATGGGGCATACGCTGGCCTTGCCGCAGTCTTATTTCGACCGCAATCATTCCGGTGATTTGTTGTCCCGGTTCACGAATGACAATCAGTCGGTGGGGGAAGCCTGCGGGCAGGTGATGCTGGATCTGCTGCGCAACCCGCTGCTGGCGGTAGCCTCCTTCGGCTATCTGCTCTATATTAACTGGCTGCTGGCGCTGATCTGCCTGTCCATTGGACCGCTGCTGTTCCTGACCGGTAAAATCTTCGGCAATGCGATGCGTATCAACAGTGTGCGGGTGCAGGAAAGTATGAGCCGGACTACGGCTTTTCTGAATGATATTCTGGGCAGCAGCATGGTGTTCAAGGCATTCTCCATGGAGCGTAGGCTGCAGAAGCAATATGTTGGCTACAGTGAGGATATTGCCTCAGGAGAGAAAAAGAAAGCGAGAATCGAAGGAGCCACCGGAGCGATCTCCTCCTTGCTGGGGAATCTGACCTTCCTGCTGGCGCTGGTGATTGCCGGGTGGTTCGTGGCGAATGGAAGACTTGAGGTCGGGGCGATGATTGCCTTCATTCAGCTGATGAATTATCTGGTTGGGCCGTTCTCGTCCCTGCCGGGCCTGGTTGCTTCCATGCAGCAGTCGCTGGGTGCGGCGGAGCGGATCTTCGAGGTGATGGATGCGCCTGCTGAGGTTGAGGTGCTGCCTGAGGTCCAGGCGGAGCTGCCGGGGTTCGGGGAGCTTCAGCTCGCAGAGGTGTCATTTAGCTATCCGGGCAGTGAGAAGCAGAGCCTTAACAAGGTTAGTCTGGAGCTGGCACGCGGCCAGCAAATGGCCGTAGTAGGTCCGAGCGGCGGCGGGAAATCCACCCTGTTCAAGCTGCTGCTGGGCTTCTACCAGACGGATGCAGGTGAGGTTGCGATCAACGGCCGTCCGATCAGCGGAATACCGCTGGCAGAGCTGCGCAGCTACTTCGCCTATGTGCCTCAGGAGTCGGGCCTGTATTCCGGGAGCATCCGGGACAATATCGAGAGCGGCAAGCCCGGTGCGTCAGACGAAGAGATTATCGAGGCGCTGCGGCAGGCGAATGCGTATGAGTTCGTGACGGAGCTGCCGGAAGGCATACACACGGATATTGGCGAGCATGGCTCCCGGTTGTCCGGCGGTCAGAGGCAGCGGCTGTCCATTGCCAGAGCGATGCTCAAAAATGCGCCGATTCTGCTGCTGGATGAAGCTACGGCTGCCCTCGACAATGAGTCGGAGCGAATGGTCCAGCAGGCGATCCGTAAGCTGATGAAGGATAAGACAACGCTTGTGATCGCCCACCGGCTCTCAACGATCCAGAATGCCGATGTCATCCTGGTGATGGAGAACGGGGAGATTGTGGAGCGGGGCGGACATGAGGAGCTGCTTGCGGCGGAGGGACGGTACTCGGATCTGTATCATTCCCAGCTTGAGCAGGAGGCGGCGGAGGAACTCTTAGCCCCTATAGCCTAGCTTCTTAGAGAGTACCCATGGCCTGGATGACCTGTCCGAGCGCCTTCAATCTTCTGTCCAAAAGCGTCCGCTGCGGGCTCCCGGCCTTAGACTTAGCATAACTGGATTCTACGGATGGGGTTAACCCGAGAAGAACATGACGGGCTTCTGCCAGCTCGGCAGGGGGATAAGAGAGCGGCTTCTGATTCCAGACATGGTCCAGAACAGCTAACCCGATGTGCATAGCATTTAGGCGTTTCTGAACCAGAGTTGTGCTGGTGCCCCTGTGTGTCATCTGGGTTAAGGCGCTCTCAAGCTTACGGATTGTCGATTGTATAGAGGCTATGGATTGCAGTTGTTCCTCATTCGAAATCTCTTCCATGAAGGCACTTCCTTTCTACTTAGTATAAAAGGGTGGCGCACCGCAGTTCGTACCATGAACCTGCGGGGGGCCACCCTTTTTGGAAAGATAATTTAGATGTTCTGGGGTCCCCGCAAAGTACCTGAATATACATCGAAGCTAAAGCCCCACTTTGTGGGGGTATTTAGCATAAGATGTTCTGCTGTTGTTGCAGGAGCTTATGCTTCTTGACCTGCGTTAAGAATGAACTTATCAATGGCGTATTTCACGCCGTCCTCATTGTTGCTGAGGGTAACGAAATCGGCAATTTCCTTCAAGGCTGGAATGGCGTTCGCCATTGCGACACCGAGGCCGGCAGCTTCAAGCATCTCATGATCGTTCCAGGAATCGCCTACAGCGATGGTCTCGGACAGGTCGCAGCCGAAATGCTTAGCCAGGAATTCAAGCGCCAGGCCCTTGGTGCCTTCATGGTGCATGATCTCCAGGAAATGCGGCTTGGACTTCGTAATATGAACCGAATCGCCGAGCAGGCTGCGCAAAATCGGGGACAGCTCATCCAGGAAATCCGGATCGTCGATGATGAGCATTTTTGGTGTCTTTTGCGGAACGAGCTTCGCTTCCCAATCCGGTTCAATGTAGTACTGTGTCCCGTTCAGGGTGGAATAATCGATCAGCTTCTGGTTCTCTTCGCGGGCATACAGCTTGTCGTCGATATAAGTCTGCAGGTGCAGATCATGCTCCACACAATACTGGAACAGCTTGCGCACCGCATCCTGCGGCACATAACGCTCATAGAGCACTGCTTCATCGAGCAGATTCTTCACCAGCGCCCCCTGATAGGTGATGATGGGCACGTTCAGACCGGTCTGGCGGGCAATCGCCTGGGCGGAAGCATAAGCGCGTCCGGTAGCCAGAGTAACTACTACGCCAGCGGCTACAGCCTGCTCCAGCGCGGTTTGGGTGGCCGGGGTCACTTCCTTGTCGTCATTAATCAGGGTATCGTCAATATCAATGGCAATCAATTTGTACATTTGGGTTCTCTCCTAAGTATGGTTTGTAGTCCGGCTATCCGCTATAACTTCTATAGGAAGGGGGACGGAAGCACGGCTCTTTTGTCTGTAGCAATGGAACTTATTAATGTTAATCTGGTAAAAGGGTTCGCGGATTCGGGCTCAGCCCTCCGCCTGCGTTCCTGACGGAGCGGGGCTGAGCTCCGCCAGCAGCATTGCGGCCAGAATGCAGCCGCAGCCGAGCAGCGCGGATACGCCCAGCGTCTCTCCGCCGAAGAGCAGGCCGGTGACGGCAGCGAACACCGGCTCCATGGCATAGATGATCGCCACCCGGGACGGGGTGGTGTACTTCTGGCAGGCCGTCTGAATCCAGAAGGCGAAGGCGCTGGTCGGGCCGATGGAGATCAGCATAGCAGAGAGCACCTCCGGCTGGCGGAGCAGCTCTCCGCTATGCAGCAGCGGGCCGCTTCCATCCACGAGCAGGGAGGCGGCGATGCTGAGCAGGCCTACGAAGCCAAGCTGAAGCGCCGCCAGCGGGAGGGCCGGATAACGCGGTGCGTATCTGCCGGTATACGCGATCTGCAGCGCAAAAGCCACGGCGCAGAGCAGAATCAGGCCATCGCCCTTATTCAGGGAGAAGGCAGAGCCGGTAAAGGTCAGCAGATATAAGCCCCCCGCTGCAAGCCCGGCGCTCAGCCAGGTATATCTGGAGATGGCCGTCTTCAGCAGTGCCAGAGACAGGAACGGCACCAGCACCACCGACAGCCCGGTGATAAATCCCGTGTTGGAGGTGGTGGTGTACAGCAGCCCGACGGTCTGGAAGCCGTAGCCGAGGAACAGGAAGAGGCCCAGCAGCAGGGCATGCATCACCATGCGTAAGCTCAGCTTACGCCATTCCTGGCGGTAGAAGACAGCGGTAATCAAGGCCAGCAGCACGGCGGCACCTGTAAACCGGATGCTGTTAAAAGCAAGTGGTGGAAGCACCCGCACGGCAGACTGCACGATCAGAAACGTGCATCCCCACATCATCGCCACCAGTAGCAGACTTAGATCGGCGATTCGGGAGCGATTCACAGGGTTCATCCTTTCAGGGCCAGTTGAGTTGTCCAAATTGTATCCTAAAACAGGGGGCAGGACAAGCCGAAACTGTGCGGCATCCTTGGCCCTGCGGGCGTGAAGAGCCTGGAAACTACATATAAGCTGGACAAAAAAGGAAAGCCTTGGTATACTTCGGTAACCGCACACCTGTTCTTATTTCAAGACATCCAGAAGCATTTATACTTTCATCTAAGGAGCGGATTCACCATGATGGGCAAATCCCATTTAGTTATCAGCACCGGGGTTACCCTGTCCGCCATGAGCCTGCTAGGGCATGCTATTACCCTTCCTGCTGTTGCTGTCGCCGTCGTCAGCTCGCTGCTGCCCGATATCGACGAGCCGAATTCCATGCTGGTACGCAAGGCCGTGCCGGAGTTTTTGCTGCGTATTCTGCAGGTGTCGCTGATCGGAGCGGGCATTTATCTTTATTTTGCCGGGATAGCGGAGCCGCCCTGGAATATCGCACTGGCGCTGCTGGTGGGCAGCGTATCCTTCCTGCCCAGCCGCAGGCTGCGGCATCTGGTGATGCTGCTGATTGCGCTGGCTTTGTTTGCTTTTGCCGATGCCTATGATCCATGGAACTATATCGCCGCCTGTGTGCTGGTCGTAGCTTCCATAGTTCCTCACCGGGGAATCACGCATACGCTGTATGCCGTTGCCGGATGGGGCGCGCTGCTGTACTTCGTCTCCCTTGACATGAATGACGGCGGCAGCCTGTGGATTGCCGGGAGCCTGTCCTACGGACTGCATCTCCTCGCCGACTCCCTGACCCAGCGCGGGATCACCCCGCTGCCTCCGATTCCATTTAAGCTGCGGCTGAAGCTGATGAGCACTGGCACGAAGAAGGGCAACGCGGTGGAGAAAGTATGCGTGATGCTTACGCTGGCGCTGGTGTTGTATGTGTTCGTGCTTGTATAGCAGCGAACCCGGCAAGCATACGAAGGCAAAGAACCCCACTAGCTCTGCGCAGGATGCGGCAGGTTAGCGGGGTTCTTTTAAAAGCTATTCCTCAAGAAACACAAGTCCGATGAAGTCCTCCGGCTCAATACGGCCGAAGTAATGCTTCAGATCGAGATCAGCCAACGCCTGGCGGACCTCTGCTTCCTCATAACGCTTGCCGCGCAGCGCGTTCTCCACATCTGCCACATCGCCGACGCCGAAGAAGTCGCCGTAGATTTTAATCTCCCGGATGACCGAATCTTCAATATCCATGCGGATATCCACGAGCCCTGCCGGGAATTTGCGGGTGTGCTTCACGTTGCTTTTCGGCGAAAGACCGTAGTTCCAGTCCCAATTCTGGTAATGCTCCTTGGAGATTTCATTGATCCGCACCCAGTCGTCCATCGTCAGCTTGTACTGCGGCACATCAGCGGCCTCCATGCCAAAGATCGAGCGCAGCAGCCCCTCGCGGAATTGTTCAATCGTCATGTCAGGATTGCCCAGCAGCTCCTTGATATTGGCGACCCGGCTGCGCACGGACTTGGTGCTCTTCGACTTGAACTTCTCGGGATTCACGTTCAGGGAAGCCTGCACATCGTCCAGATTCAGGTCAAACATCAGGGTGCCGTGGCTGAACATGCGTCCGCGTGTGGAGAACTGGGCGTTGCCGGAGATTTTCTGCTCCCCGACCTGAAGATCATTGCGTCCGCTTAGCTCGGCATTCACGCCCATAGACTTCAGATAGTCGATGACCGGCTGGGTGAATTTCAGGAAGTTGTGGAAGGACTGGCCGTCATCCTTGGTAATGAAGCTGAAGTTGAGGTTGCCGAGATCATGATACACCGCGCCGCCGCCGGACAACCGCCGTACGACCTGAATGTTGTTGTCCTTTACATACTCCTGGTTGATCTCCTCGATCGTATTCTGATGCTTGCCGATGATGATCGACGGGCTGTTAATATAGAAGAGCAGGTAGCTCTCGTCCATCGGCAGGTTTTTGAGCGCAAACTCCTCAATGGCCAGATTGATCGATGCGTCTGTAATTCCAGTATTATCGATAAAAAGCATTCGTGATTCCTCCGCGTGACCATAGTAAACTGCTGTACTTATTCTAAACTAAAAGAGAGATTTCTTCAAAAAGGAACGGGAATGGCGGGTGGAGGGGCGGGGGCTATTGGCGGGTAGGATAGGGGAATAAGATGAATTGGCGTGGGTGGCGGATTGAAACGGTTGACGGATGAGTGTCTGAGCAGCATGAACAGGTGCGGCATGTATATAGCAGTTAAATGTATTTCGTGCAACTAAAGGATGGGAAATCAGCGGGTTTATCCGTTTAAATGCACTTTGTACAATTAAAAATAGGAGATGCGGCTATTATTTGAGATAGGGTTAGTTTTAGATGTACAAACTGCAATTAAAACGCACTCCGCGTGAATATCGGTCCCTTTAGTTGTAGAAAGTGCAGTTAGAGTATTCGCAGTTCGCAGCGGCCGTCACAAATAGCATCAGCCTTGAGATCAAGTCGGGGTTACGGGGCTATGCAGAAAGTTTACGGGTTCAAGGCAGGGTGCATAGGCGATATAGCATTGACGAATTTCCGGGAATTGGCCAATAATTGGGAGAACGGCGTTGGAGCTATGGATTAGTATAGCGGGCCTTACATAGAATTGAATGAACTGATAGAGCTTGAATGGACTATGAATAGTGTGGACAGGGAGGATGTATGATGGGAAAATATGGACACGGAAGATATATAGGACTGGAAAGATGGACGCGGCGGATATATACAATGGGGAAATATGGACATGGAGGCTATACATATGCTTGAAAAATACGGCCACGGCGGTGATCTGCTGACCGCAGCCGAGTTATACGGGGACAGCGGCAGCGGCTTCCTGGATTTCAGCGCCAATATTAACCCGCTGGGTCCGCCGCCGGGTGTGCTGGAACTGCTGCGGGATGCGGGCTCAGCGGTCACCGCGTACCCCGATCCGGGCCACCGCAGGCTGAAGGCGCTGCTGGCGGAGGACCTGGGTCTTGGCACGGATTGGATTACCGTGGCGAACGGGGCGGCAGAGTCGATGGCGCTGCTGCTGCTGGCGGTGGCTCCGCGCCGGGTGGGCATCGTGGAGCCGTGCTTCTCCGAGTACCGCCAGCTCGCGGAGCAGTTCGGTGCGGAGGTCTTGTCCGTTCAGGGGACCAGCCGGACGGATTACCGGGCTGCCGTGGACAGCATCTCCGGCCTGCTGGAGCAGGTCGATCTGCTGTTCCTCGGCCAGCCGAATAATCCGAACGGCGTCCAGTATCCGCTGGACGCGCTGCGGCAGCTCGCGCAGCAGGCGGAGACCTGCGGGACGGTGCTGGCGGTGGATGAAGCGTTCATCGACTTCATCCCGGAGGCGGACCGGCAATCTCTGCTGCCGGAGCTGGGGGCTTACCGTCATACGGTGCTGGTGCGCTCGATGACGAAGTTTTTTGCTATTCCGGGGCTGCGGCTGGGCTTCACTGCCGCGCATCCGGCTCTTGCCGCGGCCATGAGCGGCAAGCAGGTGACCTGGAGCGTGAACGGCCTGGCGCTGCTGGCCGGGGAAGCTTGCCTCCGCTGCGGCGACGGCTACGGGCAGGAGACGCGCGCGCTGATCGCAGCCGAGCGGCAGCGGTTGCGGGAGGGCTTGCTTGAGCTCGGCTGCGGCGTGCCGCCGGGCGAAGCGAACTTCCTGCTGCTGCGGCTGCCCGCTCCGTGGAGCGCGCAGGAGATGCAGCAGCGCCTGGGTGCGCGCGGCATCCTCGTCCGCAGCTGCGCGATGTACCCCGGCCTTGAAGCCGGGCATATCCGCGTCGCGGTCAAGGGCCGCGTAGACAACGACCGCCTGCTGCGGCAGATGGGGGAGCTGCTGCGGGCGGGATTGTGAGCAAGAACGGCGGCAGTGCAGGCTGCGAGCGCGCGAAGAGGGCTAATCGGAGCGAACGGAGAGGAGCGAAGGATATGAAGGAAGTAAAGGAAGTGCAGGAAGCGAAGGTAAAGCTGCCCTTTAAGGCCGAAGACGGGGAGCAGACGTACCGTAGTAAGGTGTGGCCCGGGCTGACGCTGGAATGGCGGGAGGGCCATCTGCTGATGGAGTTTCCGGCTGAAGCGGATAGTATATCGAGTGCAGTATATGGCGGAGGCGCGGGGCGTCTGAAACGTGCGGTGAACCAATACGTCAGCCGGGACTACGAATGCAGCAATCCGGTGCAGGATCTGGAAAACAAGCTTCAGGAATGGGGCTACCCGCTGGAAGGCTGCGCGGGTCTGATGACAGCAGTTCCGCTGGAGCACGCCGCTGTTGCCGAGGAGGATACGGGATCAGCGGGGATTTTCTGCTGCGTAACAGCGGCTGCGGGCAATGCTGCCCGGGCCGGGTCGCAGCGCAGCGTGCTGGCAGCCTACCGCGCGGGCACAATCAATATTATGCTCGGCATCGACGGCTGGCTGTCCCAGTCGGCCATGGTCAATGCTATCATGACGGCCACGGAAGCGAAGGCTGCGGCGCTGACAGACCTCGGAATCACGGATTCCGAGAATGGGCTTGGCGCAACGGGAACCACTACGGATGCCATTGTGATCGCAGTGAGCGGAAGCCGCCGCTATGCTGCGGAGCATGTGTATGCCGGAACGGCGACTGACCTCGGCGGAGCCATTGGCAGACTGGTGTACAGCGCGGTGACGGAGAGCCTGCGTTCGGTGAAGGCAGCGCAATCCGAGAGCAGGGCAGAGGCGGAAGCATTGCAGGCTGTACACGGAGTAAACTCGGAAGCATCGCAGGCAAAGCAAGGAGTACACGCGGGAGCGTTACAGGCTGCACATGGGGGGCACGCTGAGGTATCGCAGGTTGGGCACGGAGTACAAGCGGATGTGTTACAGAAAGCATACGGAGTACACGCGGAAGCTTCACAGGATGCACGGTCTGCTCAGCCTCATGCCGCTCAGAGCGGCGGCCGGGAATGACGAACACGGACTGCTATACAGAGCGGCGGGGTGAGCCAAGGTGAAGCTTGCTATCATCCTGCTCTCTGCTTATATTGTGGACCGGGTGGTTGGTGATCCGCGCAGCCTGCCCCATCCGGTTATTTACATAGGGAAGGTCATTAGTGCTCTGGAGCGGGGGATTCGCCGCTTCGCCGCAGCTCCAAGTGCTCTGAAGCGTGCCGGTATTCTTCTTCCGCTGCTGGTGGCGGGCGGCGCTTGGGCGCTGACCGCGCTGCTTGTTATGCTGCTCGCCCGCCTGTCTCCCTGGCTTGCCGGGCTTGCCGAAGTCTGGCTGATCTCGACCACCATCGCCTCCAAGGGATTGAAGGATGCAGGCATGGCAGTATACACCGAGCTGCGTTCAGGAGATATTCACACCGCGCGCCGGGCGCTGGGGATGATCGTGGGCCGGGATACGGCTCATCTGGACAGCCCGGAGATTGTGCGCGGTACGGTGGAGACGGTCGCAGAGAATATCGTCGATGCAATCATCTCGCCGTTGTTCTTCGCCCTGCTGGGCGGGGCGCCGCTGGCTATGGCTTACCGTGCGGTGAACACGCTGGATTCCATGGTCGGCTACAAGAACGATAAATACCGCGACCTCGGCTGGGCATCGGCCCGCTTGGACGATGTCGCCAACTACATACCGGCGCGGTTGACCGCACTGCTCTTAACCTTATGTGCTGCGCTCCTGCGGCTGGACTGGCGGAGATGCTGGCGCACCGTGCGCCGGGATGCCCGCCTTCATCCCAGTCCGAACAGCGGCTATCCGGAATCGGCAGTTGCCGGGGCCCTCGGCATCCGGCTGGGCGGCGAGAATGTATACCATGGCATCGTCTCCTTCCGCGCTTACATGGGTGATCCGCTGCGGACGATGGAGCCGGAGGATATTATTGTGACTTCGCGGATGATGATGTGGTCATCCGCAATATTTGTCTGCATCTGTGCAGCCGTTGCTCTGCTATGGCACGGGATCGGGGGCTGAGCGGGGTGAAAGCTGACCATTGCCAAGCAGAATGGAGTGGAGGTTCTCCTCGGGGAAATTCCAGCGCGCCAAGAAACCTGTTACAGCCAGTGCAAATGGAACTGGTGCTGCTGCGTCACGGCTATACGCAGTGGAACAAGGAGCGGCGCTATTTAGGCAGGACAGATCTCCCACTGCTACCGGGGGAAGCGCATCGGCTTGCTGATCTTCGGTTGCAGTCTGCACTTAGCGGGGAATTTCAGCAAGTCTATTGCAGCGACCTGCGCCGGTGCCGAGAGACTCTAACAATCCTGACTCCGCACCTGGAGCAGAAGGCGGTCTATGATTCCCGGATGCGGGAGATGGATTTCGGTGCCTGGGAAGGCTGCACCTATGAGCAGCTACAGGATAATGGACATTACCGCAACTGGATCGATCATCCCGAATCGGTAACGCCGCCGGAAGGGGAGTCATGGGAGGACTTCACGGGCCGGGTGGAGGCTGTCTGGGGTCAACTCCAGCGGGAAGCAGAGCTAGGAATTGAAGCAAGAGCAGAGACAGACGCAACAGGGTCTGTTGCTGCGCTGCCAGGTGCGGATTCGGCAAGTCGAGAAGAGTGCGTCCAAGGAAGAGATATGCCAAAGACCACAGCACGGGAGCTAGAGTCAAAGCAGGCACCCGTGGTTTATCGTGTGCTATTGGTGACCCACGGCGGTGTCATCCGGCAGCTGCTGGCGCGGATCATCGAAGGCGTGACATTCTATACCGCAGCAGCACCGGCTCCAGGTGAGGTTACGGTCCTGCATCTGCGGAAGGTTGGAGGAAGCTGGCGGATGGCAGCGGAGAATGCTAACGGGTGAATGAGGCGTAACTACTAACGCTGACGATTCCGCTATCGCAGATACTGAAGATTCCGCTAACGAATACGCTATCGCTAACGAGATACTGACGATTTCCCTGACGATAACGCAACCGCTGATGATTCCGTGCAACTGCTAACGGGTGATTGCACTATGTACATCAGATTGGTCTAATAACCGTGCCAAAACACGTTCTACTGTATTTCCTGCAACAGAATATCAGCAATTGCATCCATAACGGGCAAAATCCAAATTTCTAATGTACATAATGCAGCAGAACACGAAAAAGTGTCAATATACGCTAATCTGACTGTACGAAATACAATAGAACCCTCAAGAGAGCGCCCGAATGGTGTCTAGAGCCAACTGGTATAATCACATCATGTCCGTGTCCCGCCGCACCCGTCGTTTAGGTCCCATGTGGGTACTCGTAGCAGCACATCAGCATTCGGGTCCCATGCGGGCACTCGCAGTATTATATCTGGAACGTCTGGTCCGGGAGCATTGGCAGCCTCTCATCAGACATTCCGTTCTCAACAGGCGGGGACGCCTACCAGCACCGCAGGCGGCACATTCCCGCCCCTCATCTCCCACAGAACCACGCCCGGAAGAAAATCCCGGGGCGGTGGTTCTTTTTTTACGGCAAAGTCTGTGCCATGATAGCTATGGAGGCGATCACAGGATGTTTAAGGATTTCAAGCTCATTGCCGGGCGTCCGGTATCGATCCAGGTGAAGGATTACATGAAGCATCTCATCATCAAAAGTGCGCTCCAAGGCGGGCAGAAGCTGCCCTCCACACGTGAGCTGAGCACCTTGCTGAAGGTCAGCCGGAACTCGGTGATCTCGGCTTACGAGGGGCTGGAAGACGATGGCTTCGCCTACACCGTGCAGGGCCAGGGCAGTTATGTCGCACAAGGCGCGGCAGCGCAGAACGGTGCGGAAGCTTCCCCATGGACGCTGGACTGGACAGAGCGGCTCAGCAGCCAGGCGCTGCTCGCGGAGGAGCTGGACATTATGAAGCGGGGGATACGCGCGGAGAAGGGCACGATTTCTTTTACCAGCATCGCCCCGGATGAGCGTCTCTTCGATCTGGACCATGTGCGCAGAGCGTTTCTGGAGCGTATGTCCGTAGAGGGCAACGTTCTGCTGAATTATGGATATGCCAAAGGCTATAAGCCATTAATAGACTATCTCAAACAATATATGGAGCATAAAGGCGTGGATCTGCGCGGGAAGGATCTGCTGATTACGAACGGGTTCACGGAGGGCTTCGACCTGGTGCTGTCGGCTCTCGGCAAGCGTCATGGCACAGTGGTCTGCGAGAATCCGACGCATCATACGGCGATCAAGAATCTGAAGCTGCACGGCTTCGGAATTCACGGAGTCACGATGGAGCGGGACGGCATCCACCTCGGGGAGCTGAAGCAGGCGCTGGAGGCGCGGCCATACGACTGTGCTTATCTGGTTCCCTCCTACCATAATCCCACCGGCATCGTCATGTCTCCCGAGAAAAGACAAAGGCTAATGAAGCTGATGCAGGACTATAACGTGCCGGTGATTGAGGACGGGTTCAACGAGGAGCTGCGTTATTCCGGCGCCCATGTGGCTCCTTTAATTGCGGCGGCGGGCGGCGGGAACGGCGTGGTGTATCTGGGGAGTTTTTCCAAAGTCCTGTTCCCCGGGCTGCGGGTGGGCTGGGTGCTGGCGGATGAGGAGCTGATCTATTATCTGGAGAGCGTCAAGCGGGCGCGGACCATTCATACCTCGACGCTGGACCAGTCCATACTGTATCAATATCTGCTGGGCGGCAATCTGGAGAAGTATCTCAAAAAAGCCCGGCTGGAGTATAAACGCAAATACGAGCTGACCCTGGCCTGCTGTAAGGAGCATATTCCATATGCCTCCTTGTCGGGTGATGGGGGGCTGCATCTGTTCGTAACGTTCGCGGAAGGCTTCAACACAAGGGAATTGCTGGCGGCTTGCCATGCGCAGGGGGTTATTTTTACGGCGGGAGACATCTTCTTCACCGACGGTGCAGGTCAGAACACGCTGCGGCTGGGCTTCTCCAGGGTGGCGGATGAGGATATCGTGAGGGGCATTGCAATCATCGGGAAGACAGCACGGCAAATCATGGGAGAATGAGGTGCGGATATGCTAAGAGTAGGTGTGATTATGGGCGGGGTGTCGTCCGAATATGAGGTGTCGCTGAAGACCGGCAGGGAGATGCTGAAGGCGCTTGATCCGGCAAAATACACAGCGGTTCCGGTACACATTACCTCGCGCAAAGAGCTGTTGGAAGGGGCAGCGGGACTGGACTTCGCTCTGCTCGCCCTGCATGGGGCCTACGGGGAAGATGGTACGGTGCAGGGAGCCCTGGAGACGCTCGGAATCCCGTATTCCGGTAGCGGGGTGCTCGCAAGCAGCTTATGTATGGATAAAGGGCTGGCCAAGACGGTCATCCGCAGCAAAAGCATCCCCACACCCGATTGGCTGTGCTGGGACAGCATGGACGAATATGCCCCGGAAACCGTGCAGCGGCTCGGTTATCCGGTGATGGTGAAGCCGAATTCCGGCGGGTCCAGCATCGGCATGACCAAGGTGAATCATCCACAGGAGCTGGCGGGCGCGGTAGAGAAGGCTTTTGCTTGCGCGGCAGAAGGCGCGGTGCTGATTGAACACTACATCCCGGGACAGGAGATTACCTGCTCCATTCTGGGGGGAGAAATGCTGCCGGTCATCGGGATTCAATCGCTGGGTGCGGACTGGTTCGATTATGAGGCCAAATACGAGCAAGGCGGAGCGGAGGAACGGATTTTTCGTCTGCCGGATGCGTTGCAGGAACAGGTGCGGACGGCGGCGTTAACCTGCTATCAGGCGCTCAAATGTGCAGTGTATGCACGGGTGGATATGCTGCTGCAGGATGGCATCCCTTATGTGCTGGAGGTAAATACATTGCCAGGAATGACGGCAACCAGCCTGTTGCCCCAGAGTGCAGAGGCAGCCGGGATGGACTTCAGCAGCCTGCTGGATGAGATTATTACCGGATCACTGCGGGAGCGCGGGGGGCTGCAAGGTGCATCTGGAGAGGGAGCGCGGACTGTAGAATATGGAGGTGTCAGGCTATGAACACGATGAGAAGGGACAATGCCTTCATCATTAATCCGCGGTTACAAGAGATTCCGCCTTCGGGCATCCGGGCTTTTTTTGATCTGGCTGCGGGTAACAACGATATTATTTCACTCGGTGTAGGTGAGCCGGACTTCGCTACACCCGAGCAGGTAAGAGCAGCCTGTATCCGTGCGCTGGATCGGGGGGAGACGGGGTACACCTCTAACAGCGGACTGCCGGAGCTGCGGGAGGAGATTGCGGGTTATATGCAGACCAGCTTCGGATTGCGTTACGATCCTGCGGATGAAATCTTGGTTACGGTGGGCAGCAGTGAAGCGGTGGATCTGGCGCTGCGGGCCTTCATGGCTCCCGGGGATGAGATTCTGATTCCTTCTCCGGGATATGTTGCTTACGCGCCTATCGCCTACCTGAACGGCGGGACGCTGGCACCGGTGGAGACGAAGGTGGAGGAAGGCTTCAAGCTTACGGCAGAAGCCTTGCGCAGAGCGATTACCCCACTCTCCAAGCTGCTGATTGTGAATTTTCCGAGTAATCCTACGGGGGCGGTTATGACTTACGAGGACTGGCTGCCGGTGGCTGAAGTGGTGAGAGAGCATGACCTGATCGTCATTTCCGATGAGATCTATGCCGAGCTGACCTACGACAGCAAGCATGTAAGCATCGCTTCCCTGCCCGGGATGCAGGAGCGGACGGTGGTGATCAGCGGGTTTTCGAAGGCTTTTGCCATGACGGGCTGGCGGGTGGGTTATGCCTGCGGGAACCGTGAGCTGCTCTCGGCCATGCTGAAGATTCATCAATACACCGCCATGTGCGCCCCTGTACCGGGACAGATTGCTGCTGCTGAAGCCCTGCGCAGTGCGTTGCCGGATATGGAACGGATGAAGGCGTGTTTCAAAGAACGACGCTCGCTGCTGGTGGAGGGCCTGCGGTCTGCCGGATTGTCCTGCCATATGCCGCAGGGGGCCTTCTATGCCTTCGCTTCGATCGGCCGCACCGGGCTCGGGTCAGAAGAGTTCGCCTTGCGCCTGCTGCAGGAGGCAGGAGTTGCCGTGGTGCCGGGCCATGTGTTCGGAACTGGAGGGGAAGGCTATATCCGCTGCTCCTACGCCGCTTCTACGGCGAAGCTGACCGAAGCGCTGGAGCGGCTGGACGACTTCATGAAGATGTCAATGCTGCATAGTGTTGCAGGTAAAAATGTAATTGTAAGATGATTTCATATCACCTATAATCCTTAAAGGAAGAAATAGGGATATTGTAACAGCATTCCGGCTCTGTGCTGGATCAGGAGGCCCCCTTCTTCATTTGGAGGGGGGCTTTTGGGCTTGTCTTTGGGGGAAGGCTGGGGAGCCAGTGGGAGCTTGATGGTGCTGAAAGTTGGCGGGCGGGTAGGCGGTTGGCAGGTAACTAGGTAATTGTGGCGGGATGTAGGCTGGCGTAAGAGAGCAAAGTAGGCGGGGGAGGAAAGAGAGGGAGAAATCCTTTTGATCCTATTGTGCTGAGGTGCACAAGTGCACCTGATTTCGGCGAAATGGGGCCAGGCGGTCGAATAAGGGGTATTAGTGCACCTGATTTCAGCGAAATGGGGCCAGGCGATCGAATGAGGGGTATTAGTGCACCTGATTTCAGCGAAATGGAGCCAGGCGGTCAAATGAGGGGTATTAGTGCACCTGATTTCAGCGAAATGGGGCCAGGCGATCGAATGAGGGGTATAAGTGCACCTGATTTCGGCGAAATGGGGCCAGTCGATCGAATGAGGGGTATAAGTGCACCTGATTTCGACGAAATGGGGCCAGGCGGTCGAATGAGGGGTATAAGTGCACCTGATTTCAGCGAAATGGGGCTAGGCGATCGAATGAGGGGTATTAGTGCACCTGATTTCAGCTAACTTGACCTACCACACGCTACACCATTCCGCCACCCCCGCACACCTGCACCCGCATCCTGCAACTTTTACACTGTATGCTCATACAGTTGCATCACCTCCAAAGAAGCATTTTGACTAAATTTCTCCTTCTCATACAGGCTTAGCCCCTTCTGTTCGCTAATGAGCGGCATGGCCTGCAATACTTGCGAATTTAAACTTCAATGACTGTTACACAACTTCAACGTAACCTGATCAGCAGACACAGATGTATTCTTGCAGCGGGAGCCCGCTTCCGCACTATCTAATAGGAGGCATTATTAATGATCTCAGCCATTCAAGAAGTAACCGGACGGATCGCCCCGCCTGACGAAAAAGCTACCCTGCGCGCGGTGCTCCGCCTGAACAGTCTGACCAAGCCGCCCGGAAGCCTCGGGCGGCTGGAGGCGCTGGCTGTCCGGTTGGCCGGAATCTCCAAAGTAGAGCAGCCCTGCTACAGCAAACGAACGGTAGTGGTTATGGCCGCAGACCATGGGGTCTGCTGTGAAGGCGTCAGTGCTTTTCCGCAGGAGGTCACCATGCAGATGGCCTATAACTTCCTCAGCGGCGGGGCGGCTGTGAATGTGCTGGCCCGTCAGGGCGGTGCTGAGGTACAGTTCGTGGACATCGGGATCAACGGCGATATCGAGCACCCGCAGCTGATTAACCGTAAGGTCCGCCGGGGCACAGACAATATGGCAGCAGGCCCGGCGATGAGCCGGGAGGATGCACTGCGCGCGATTCTGGCCGGAGTTCATGTGGCGCAGGAGGCGGTGAAGAACGGAACGGAGATTTTCATTACCGGGGAGATGGGCATCGGGAATACGACAGCCAGTGCGGCGGTCTTGTGCGCACTCGAAGGCATTCCGGCAGAGACGGCGGCTGGGCGGGGGACAGGCATTAACGATGAGCGGCTCCAGCACAAAATCTCGGTAATCGAACGTGCCCTCCAGGTAAATAACCCCGATCCCGCTGATCCGGTTGATGTGCTCGCCAAGGTCGGGGGGCTTGAGATTGCCGGTCTGGCCGGGCTGATTCTCGGAGCGGCGGCCCTGCGGATTCCGATCATTCTGGACGGCTTCATCTCCGGGGCGGCAGCCCTGATCGCCCGGGCACTGGCACCGGAATCTACAGCGTATATGATCGCTTCCCATGTATCTGGTGAACAGGGGCATAAGCTGATGCTGGACCGCCTCGGTCTGGAAGCGCTGATCGATATGGGCCTGCGGCTGGGAGAAGGCACTGGGGGCGCGCTGTGTTTGCATTTCATCGAAGCGGTCTGCCGGATTATGCGTGAGATGGCAACCTTCGAGAGTGCGGGCGTCTCCGGATCGGAGAGCGTATGAGCATTCTGGTCACAGGCGGGGCACGCAGCGGCAAAAGCGGCTTCGCCGAGCGTCTGACCCGCAAGCTGGCTGACTCGCGGCAGGCGGTCTATGTGGCAACCGGACAGGCTTTTGATGCGGAGATGGAAGCGCGGATTGCGTTGCACCGGCAGCAGCGGCAGGCGGACGCGGACGGCTTCCAGTGGGAGACACTGGAGGAGCCGCTTAAGCTCGCAGCACTGCTGGAGCAGCTCTCCGGCAGCGGCCAGACTGTGCTGGTGGACTGCCTGACGCTCTGGCTGTCGAATCAGCTGCTGGCTGTGGAGGAGAGGAGCGACAGGCAAAAATTCGTGGAGGATGAAATTGCCGGTCTGGAGCAGGCGGTCTCCGGCTTCGAGGGAACGGTGATCCTCGTTACCAATGAGGTTGGTGGCGGCATTGTGCCGGAGTATCCGCTGGGCCGGCTGTACCGTGATTTGGCCGGAAGGATGAACGCCCGGCTTGCTGCCCGGTGCGGGCAGGTATTTCTTGTTACCGCCGGAATCCCGGTTGAGCTGAGAAGCCGGGAGTATCTTCTGTGAGTGCGCGGGGGAGCGCCGCAGCCGCGTTTCAGTTCCTGACGCGGTTTCCGGTCAGAAGCAGCGGGGAGTTCTCGCCGGAGCTGCTGCGCGCGAGTGTGGTCTATTATCCGCTCGTGGGGGCAGCCATCGGCCTTAGCACGGCGCTCGGTGCCGCAGCGGCAGGCTGGCTGCTGCCGGCTTGGCCTGCCGCTGTCGTCACCCTCATCCTGTGGGTGGGGCTGACCGGCGGGCTGCATTTGGACGGCTGGATGGACACTGCCGATGCCCTGCTCAGCTACCGCTCCAGGGAGCGGATGCTGGAGATCATGAAGGACAGCCGTGTCGGCGCTATGGGCGTGCTGGCCTGCGTGCTGCTCCTGCTGCTGAAGGCCTCGCTGCTGGCGGCATGGCTCGAAGGCGGCAGCTTCAGCCTGCTGCCGCTGCTCCTGCTGCCGCCGGTCTGGGGCCGCTGGTACATGGTGCGGGCGATGGCCCGCTATCCCCTGGCCCGCGGCAATGAAGGGCTGGCCGCCACCTTCGGCGGGCTGCCTGCCCGGCAGGAGCGGCGCGCGGGCCTGAGCGCCGCACTGCTGACGCTGGCCGCTGCCGCTGCGCCTCTGGCGCTGGGCGCGGGCGGCGGGGCCTGGCCGCTGCTGGCGGCTGTGGCCATCCTGGCGCCGCTGGCTGCGGCGGCCTGCGGCCGGCTCGCTGCGCGGCGGATTGGCAGCCGGCTCGGCGGGCTCACCGGCGACGTCTACGGCGCGCTGGGCGAGCTGCTGGAGACGGTGGTCCTGCTTGTGCTGGTACTGGCCCAGCACAACCTGCCTTAGCGGGCTGCGCGGCAACCGCCCGCGTCCGTCTGAATTATGCGCCGTGCCTACGCAGCATTTAAGCGCCGCTTCGCGCCGCGCACGTAGCGAACAATTAGTGATACATGTATTCTGTGCAACTAAAAACAGTGAAACGGCAGGCTTTCTTCTTGTAACTGTAGTCTGTACAACTAAATTTACCTGAATGGGCGAAAATCCAGATATAGAGGCGGTATAAATGTACGAAATACAGCTAAAAGGAAATTCGGCGTCAGACCAAGCGATTTAGTTGTACAAACTGCAATTAGGCCACCCCTTGCACCCTAACCGGGGCACGGCGAACCCTGAAGGACTGAAAAAGTAAATTCGATGGGCCAAATGTATGCGGAAAACCGAACACAATCGGTAGCGCGAAGGTAATCCGGCCAAATGTATGCGGAAAACCGAACACAATCGGTAGCGCGAAGGTATTCCGGCCAAATGTATGCGGAAAACCGAACACAATCGGTAGCGCGGAGGTATTCCAGCCAAATGTATGCGGAAAACCGAACACAATCGGTAGTGCGGAGGTAATCCGGCCAAATGTATGCGAAAAACCGAACACAATCGGTAGCGCGAAGGTAATCCGGCCAAAGTATGCGGAAAACCGAAGACATACTATGTGATTTCGTGTAACTAATCGCTGCTTCGCCCTGTCCTTGTGCGCCGCGCCGGCCCTACACCTATACGCCGCATCGCCGGCGACCAACACCTGCGCAGCCGCTAAGCGCCGGCAGCAGCAAGAAAGCGAGGAAGATGAACATGGAAGATACAGCCTCATATATAGGCGCAATAGGCGCAATAGGCGCACTAGGCGCAGCCCGGTCAGCGGAATCCGGGTCTCGGCGGCCCGGCGCGGTGCTGATGATCCAGGGGACGGCCTCCGATGTCGGCAAAAGCCTGGTCACCGCCGCCATCGGGCGGATTATGACCCGGGACGGCTACCGGACCGCCCCGTTCAAGTCGCAGAATATGGCGCTGAATTCCTATGTCACAGCGGACGGCAAGGAAATCGGCCGCGCCCAGGGGATGCAGGCGGAAGCCTTCGGTATTACGGCTACCAGCGATATGAATCCGATTCTGCTGAAGCCCTCTGGGGAGATGAGTGCGCAGATTGTCGTGCATGGGGTGCCGCATGCCGCCCTCAGCGCGAGGGAATACCGCGAGAAGTTCCTTCCCGAAGCTAAGGACACCGTAATGGATGCGCTCGGGAGGCTGCGGGAGGCTTATGATATTGTGCTGATGGAAGGTGCGGGCAGTCCGGCGGAGATCAATCTTAAGAGCCGGGATATCGTCAATATGAATCTGGCCGGCTGGGCAGATGCGCCGGTGCTGCTGGTCGCCGACATTGACCGGGGCGGCGTCTTCGCCTTCATCGTCGGCACCCTGGAACTTCTGGAACCGCATGAACGCGCCCGGGTCAAGGGCTTCATCATCAATAAATTCCGCGGGGATGTCTCCCTGTTACAGCCCGGACTGGACTGGCTGGAGGAACGGACAGGCATTCCGGTGCTGGGAGTGCTGCCGTTCCTGCCGCAGCTGCGGATTGAGGCAGAGGATTCCGTAGTACTGGAAGGAACGTCCCGCCGCCAGCGGGAGGAGTCCGCGAAGGAGCTTGATATCGCGGTCATCCGTTATCCGCGGATCTCCAACTTCACCGACTTCGATCCGCTGGAGGAGGAGCCGGATACCGTCTTACGCTACGTGCAGTCGGCAGATGAGCTGGGAACGCCCGATGTAATTATCCTGCCGGGCACGAAGAATACCGCTGCTGACCTGCACTATCTGCGCGAGCAGGGTTTCCCTGCTGCAATCGAGCGTGCGCTGGAGCGGGGAACGCAACAGCTTGCCGGAATCTGCGGCGGATATCAGATGCTGGGCTTGAAGCTGCTAGATCCCCATGCCGTAGAGAGTGCGGAGCCGGGAGAGAGCGAGGGGCTGGGCTATCTGCCGCTCTCGACAGCTTTTCTCCAGTACAAGACCACGGTGCGGGTGAGCGGCGGGCTGGCTGCGGATCATCCCCTGCGGTTAAGCACCACAGCCAATGGTGTAACACCGGAAGTTTTGTCTATCGCTGGTTATGAGATACATATGGGAACAACCACGAACCACGATCCGTCTTCTGTACTCAGTCTCTTTACGCTGGCCGGACCGGAAGGACAGGCTGTGCCGGAGGGTTGGGGAACCCGGGACGGTAGAGTCTGGGGCAGCTATCTGCACGGGCTGTTCCATAACGATGCCCTGCGCCGGAGCTGGCTGAACGGACTGCGCAGCTCCAAGGGGCTGACACCGCTAACGGCGACCTTCTCGGCTGCCGAACTCCGTGAACAGGAATTTGACCGGCTGGCAGATGCTGTGGAGTCCCATTTGAATATGGCTGCGGTATATGCAATCATGGGCCTGCCGGGAGGGGGAGAATAGCGATGCTGCTTGCCGTGCTGCTGTTTGTCGTAGCTGGTCTCGCCGAGATCGGCGGCGGATACCTCGTCTGGCTCTGGCTGCGGGAATCGCGTCCGCTATGGTACGGGTTGGCAGGTTCTGTTATCCTGATCGCCTATGGCATCATCCCGACCCTGCAGAAGTTCCCTTCGTTTGGCCGGGTATACGCCGCTTATGGCGGAGTATTCATCGTGCTGGCTGTACTGTGGGGCTGGCTGGTGGACCGCAAGACGCCGGATCTCTACGACTGGATCGGAGCGGGCATCTGTGTCATCGGGGTATCCGTCATTTTATGGGCGCCAAGGCACTGAGCAACAACCTTCACTTTTCCAAAAAAAAGCAGTTCCAAAGGCCACATCGCCTCGGGAACTGCTTTTCTATTGTATTAGCTGGTCCGGCGGATTTCAAGCTCTGTATCAGCATCAGTATCAGCGTCAAAAATAGTTGGATTTTCGGCACTTGTTCATGCACCACTGGCACCTTACCAAGCAATAGTTGGAAAAAAGGCACTTAAAAAAGCTGGAATTACCGAAAAAAGAGAATTCATCCGAATATAAGTTACACTTTTCCAACTAAAACCCTCTAACGTTCCAAAATTGCCGAATTAAGATACATTTATCCAACTAAATCCTGCATCACGCTAACGGCAACAGCATTCACAGAGGTCCCAGCACTCCCTTCCACTAAACAAGATACCGTTTGAAAATCAATTCACACTATAAGCGCTCCCGCTATCTCCACATAACCGCTCTTAGCACCCTCAAATCTTAAACTGCTGAGCGGCCTTCTGCAGCTTCACGGCCTGCTGGTAGAGGTGCTCGACAGTTAGGGCGTGGCCCTCCAGCTCTTCATGCTGGCGTGCCGAGTTGTCGGCAAGCGTGTCTGCGTTCTGCTGAGACTTGGCGGTAATCTGCGCCGTTTCTTCTACAGAGGCACTGACTTCCTCGGTACCTGCTGAGATCTGCTGGGTTGCGGCAGAGACGGACTGGATGCTGTGATTGATGCTCTGAATGAGGATCAGCAGGTGGTTGAAGGCGTTGCCGGCTTCGACCACCTTATTCACTCCGGAAGCCACTTCAGCGTTGACATGGTTCATTTCGGATACGGACTGGTTCATATCCTCCTGCAGACTCAGCAGGAATTCACGGATCTGCTCATTGGATTCCTTGGACTGCTCGGACAGCTTACGCACTTCCCCGGCCACCACAGCGAATCCGCGGCCATGCTCCCCGGCACGGGCAGCCTCAATGGAAGCATTCAGCGACAGCATCTGAATCTGCTTGGTAATCTCGGTAATCCCCTGCACGACTTCACCGATCATCAGCGAGCGTTCGTTCATCAAGCGGAACTGCTCCAGCGACTGTTCGGAGGCCTGCTCTACCTGGCGCATCTGCTCCACTGCACTCTGGGCAATATCATTGCCGCTCTGGGCTTCGGTGGACGCCTCGCTGATCTGCTCGGTGACCTCACCGGCGGCGGAGGCAATATGCTGGATGCCCATATTGATCTCATCCATCGCGCGGGAGTTATCCATGGCACTGCTGGCGATCATGGTGCTGCCCTTGCCGATCTCCTCCACAGAGGCCGCTGAATGTTCAGCCATCTCATTAAGGATCTGGACACGCGTCTTCAGATCATTGGAATCGGCCACTACGGTCCCGGAGGTATCCAGCACATGTCCGATCATCTCCTTCAGGCGCTCACTCATGATGCGGAAGCTCTCGGAGAGCTGTCCAACTTCATCTGTGCCCTTGAGGGTGAGCGCTTCGGTGAAGTCGCCGCTTGCCAGCTTGTTGCTGTAGGCCGCAAGCTTAGTGATCGGGCGGGTAATTCTGCGGCTCATGAAGCCAGCGGCAGTGACGCCTACCACCAGCGCCAGCAGGGTAATTCCTGCGCTTGTCCACAGGATGCTGCTCATTTTGTCTTGGACGAAGTCCATATCTGCGCTTGCGGCTACAATCATGGTCGTTCCGGGAACGCCGACATAGGCACTTTTATGTATACCGTGGCTATCACTATAGATTTCACTAAGCCCTGTCTTTCCTTTGGAGGCTTGCTCCATGGCAGGTGATACTTCTATCGCTTCATCCGGTTTGAGCTTGGCGCCGTGATCTGCAGTCAGGACAGTGGCCTGGCCATCCTTCAGATTGATGAGGAAAAGGGTATCCACATCCAGCTTTTTACGCTTGTCCTCCAGATAGAATTCGACATTGGTCCTGGCCTGCTCGTTCTTGTTCAGGGTCTGCTGCGCACTGGTAGCATTCAGGTTCTTATAGGTATCCTGGGCGGCGGCAGTCAGAGACTTGTTGATCTGCGGAATGACATAGCTGTTAATGGTGCCGATAGATATAATGTAGAAGCTGATACTCAACGTAAGAGAAGTGAGTAGCAGAACGACGAACAGCAACAGCGTAAACTTGCGACTAATTGATTTTTTGAAGCCAAACATGGCATTCGCTCCTTTTTACGTGAAATGCATCTTAATCTCATTATTCTATAGAATTAACCTCCGGTTGAATAGTGAAAATTTGCAATAAACTGCATTATTTTCAGAAATAACTGAATATTTAATGACTCTATCACCAATTCGCCAAAAAGATGCAACGAAATGCCGTTTTTCTGAAAATTTAAAATTTCATAGCATGTTAGCTTTGTATGTGATAGAGTAGTAATGTTTTGTTTTCATGACTACTGCGATCCGCGGTTCGTAACCATCCCGCGTAACCAAAACTAGGAGGAATACCAGGCATTATGTTTAATTTGTTGTGGGGCGTTTGTTTTGTTGTCGTTAATTTTGGTTTTTTTCTGCTGTGCTACCGCTTATTCGGTAAAAAGGGGCTCTACGCCTGGGTCGGCATGGCGACCGTAGTCGCTAATATCCAGGTTGCCAAGACCATTGCGATGCCGTTCGATATTGTGATGACGCTGGGCAATACGATGTATGTCACGCTCTATATGACCAGTGACCTGCTCAATGAGCGGTACGGCCGGGCTGAAGCGCGGAGCGCTGTGTGGTTCGGCTTCTTCACGCTGCTGATGACGACCGTCATTATGCAGATGGTGCTGGTGTTCAAGCCGCAGGAGACGGACATTGCCCAATCTGCGCTGCAGACGATATTCGGCCTGATGCCGAGACTGGCGCTGGGCAGTCTGACCGCTTATTTTATCAGCCAGTTCCTGGATGTACGGCTCTACGCCTGGATACGAAAATATTACGGCAGCTCTAAGCAGCTATGGATCCGCTCGAACGGCAGCACGATGATCAGCTCCTTTGTCGATACGCTGATCTTCTGCACGATTGCTTTTGCCGGAACCTATGACATGAAGGTATGGACCGAGATTCTGCTGACCACCTACCTGTCCAAGTTCATCCTCACGGCCGCCGGTACGCCGGTGCTGTATCTGGGCCGTTCCTTCAAGTTTGCGGAAGAAGAGCAGAAGCCTGTTAGCCGGGACTAAGCCTCCCGATGATTAAAGCCCCAGCCCCCGAAGATCCGGAGCTGGGGCTTTTGTGTGCCGTGATGTATAGTGGGCTCGCGCGCTAAGTTTGAGGCTTCCTGAACGCTCAGCAGAATTACAGGTTAAGTACTGTCCATTCTTTGGGGAAGCGGGTCAGCGTCTGCGGACCTTCGGCGGTGACCAGCACATCGTCCTCAATGCGGACACCGCCGAGACCCGGCACATAAATTCCCGGCTCTACGGTGAAGACGTTGCCGTTCTGGATGATATCCGTATTCAGCCCGTGCAGCGAAGGATATTCATGGGTGTCCATGCCCAGCCCGTGTCCGACACGGTGCATGAAGTACTCCCCGTAACCTGCGGCTTCAATCACATCACGTGCCGCCTTGTCGACAGAACCGAAGGACGCTCCGGCCACGGAGGCGGCAATGCCCGCTTCATTGGCAGCCAGCACAGCATTGTATATATCACGCAGTCTGCTGTCCACTTCGCCTACCGCGAAGGTGCGGGTAATATCGGAAGCGTAGCCTCCGGCATACACACCGAGGTCGAACATAAGCAGATCGCCCGGCTGAATAAGGCGTTCGCCCGGTACGCCGTGTGGGAGGGCCGTTTTCGGACCGGACAGCACCATCGTGTCGAAGGAGGGGCCGGAGGCACCGGTTTTTTTCATCAGATACTCCAGCTCCGCTACCAGTTCAATCTCGCTGACTCCGGCTTTGACATGCGCCAGACCCTGACGGAGAACTTCCTCCACCAGCTCGGCGGCATGCTGCATGATGCGCACTTCCTCCGGGGTCTTGACCGCGCGCATCGCCCGTAGCAGATGGCCGATATCCTGGTAGGAACCGGCGGCGACCGCTTCTGCGAGAAGTTCATACCGGCTGACGGAGAAGTGTTCCTTCTCGATGCCGATGCTGCCCGGACTAACACTGCCGAAGCGTGACTTCAGCAGAGCGTACGGGTTGTCCGTGTCGCTGTGTGTCAGAATCGTCTTCACCGAGGAGGCGGCATGCGCGGCTTCGGCGTCCAGCGCCGGCACGATCAGCACCGGGTTCTCGCCCCGGATCAGCAGCAGGCCCAGAAAACGTTCATGCGGGTTGCTGGCAAAGCCCGTCAAATAGTACACATGCTTGGGATCGGTTACGAGCAGGGCATCCAGCTTACCGGCTGCCATGTCCTGCTCCAGTTGTTGCAGAGCTGCATTCATTTCATTAGTTCCCCTTTCGTCTACACGCTTGAACAGCAATGTTCCCATTATAATTCATACAAATGGATGCTGCACCTCCTGTTATCGCTGCAGCCTCAGTCGTTTGAGGAAGAGAAGCACAGGGTAATAGTTGCCACAATCAGGATCTGATAATACCTGAAGGAGGTTAAGGAATATGACTAGAGCCAAAATAAGGCTGCTCTCCCGTACCTGTCTGCTGCGTGTAACACTGGTCTTGCTGATGACGTTGCTGTCAGCCTGCACTTCCGCTGCAAAGGAGGATAAGCTAGAGGAGAATGGAGCAGAAGGCAGTCCGCAGGTTAATGCGCAGCCTGACGAAGCTCCGGGTGCATCCCCGGACTTTCCCTATACTGCCCAGACGCTGGCCAGCGGGCTGGAGGTTCCCTGGGAGATGGCATTTGCACCGGACGGACGGATTTTTATTACGGAGCGTACCGGCAGCCTGCGTGTCATGGAGAACGGCAAGCTGCGCGATGCTCCGCTGCTGAAGCTCTCTGATTCTTTTGTCGGCAAGGGAGAAGGCGGGCTCTTGGGCCTCGCGCTTGATGCTGATTTTGAGCAGAACGGACGGGCTTATGTCTATCACACATACCGTACAGAAGAGGGCGGGACGGCGAACCGGGTGCTGCAGCTTCAGATTGGAAGCAGCTCAGCAGAGATCAGCCGGGTTCTGCTGGATCACATCCCGGGCGACACCAACCACAACGGCGGGCGGATCAAGATTGGCCCGGACGGGTACTTGTACATCACCACAGGTGACCGCTATGATCCGGAGCTGGCGCAGGACAAGAATAGTCTGGGCGGCAAAATCCTGCGGATTATGCCTAGCGGCTCTATCCCCGAAGACAACCCGTGGCCCGGATCGCCGGTCTACAGCATGGGCCACCGCAATGCCCAGGGGCTGGCCTGGCAGCCGGAGAGCGGGGCACTCTACAGCTCCGAGCATGGCCAGTCCAGTCACGATGAGCTGAACCTCATCAAGGCCGGAGCCAATTATGGCTGGCCGCTGATCGAAGGCGATGAGACCGAAGACGGCCAGCCCAAGCTTGTGACTCCGCTGGTTCACAGCGGGAAGGAGACCTGGGCTCCGTCAGGAATGACCTTCATTACGCAAGGACCCTGGGCCGGTGAGCTGCTGGTTGCCAATCTGGCGGGACAGCAGCTCCTAAGGATATCGCTGCCGCCTGCGGGCGGAACGCCTTCAATGACCAGCCTGTTCAAGGACAAGTACGGGCGAATCCGTAATGTGGCGGAAGGGCCGGATGGTACCCTGTACCTTATGACCAACAACCGCGACGGCAGAGGAGATCCGCAGGCGCAGGATGACCGGCTGATTGCGCTGCGTCCGGACTGGAAGTGAAGAATGGCCGTTTTTTGACTATGTTAACCCTCTGAAATGATGTAACATAACCTTAACTAGCATATACTTACTCGGATTAGGCCAGGCCGCTACAATTGCCTATAGGACCTATATGCAGGAGAGGGGAAGATGTCCATGCAAGGAAAAACGGTGCTGGTCACTGGTGCAAACTCCGGGATGGGGCTGGCTACAACCGTGGAAATGGCCCGCAGGGGAGCAACTGTCATTATGGCCTGCCGCAGCCTTAAGCGGGGGGAAGAGGCTCTTGCCGAAGCGGTGCGGCAGAGCGGCTCCAGCCAGATCCGGCTGATGCTGTGCGATCTCGCTTCCTTCGATAGCATTCGCGCTTTTGCCGGGGAGTTCACTGCCGAATATCCTGTGCTGGATGTTCTGATCAATAATGCAGGGGTAGTCGCGCTGAAGCGTGAGCTGACAGCAGACGGCTACGAGCTGGATCTGGGCGTGAATCATCTGGGGCACTTTCTGCTGACCCACCTGCTGCTGGATAACCTCAAGGCTGCTGAACAGGGGCGGATTGTTGTCGTGGCATCGGGAGCGTATAAGATCGGCAAGCTCTATCTGGAGGATCATACGCTGTCGCGCGGCTTCAATCCGGCCAAAGCGTACGGCCGCTCCAAGCTGGCGAATATTCTGTTCACCCGTGAGCTGGCTTCGCGCCTGAAGGACACCCGGGTTACTGTGAATTGTCTGCATCCGGGCGCGGTGGGAACGAGTATCGGGGTGAACCGGGAGACCGGCTTCGGGCGCGGAGTGCTGAAGCTGCTGTCCCGCTTCTTCCTGACGCCTGAGCAGGGGGCGGATACGGCCATCCTGCTGGCGACTGCGCCGGAGCTGGACGGGGTAAGCGGGCAATATTATTACCGCCGCAAGATCAAGGAACTGACGCCACGGGCGGAGGATGCTGAAGCGGCCGCACGATTATGGAAATGGAGTCTGGAGCAGACCGGGCTTGAATAATGCTGTTTCAGTGAGGTTGCTTCAGCTTTACTGAAACTGTAGAACTGCTGCGTAATAAGACCGGCTTGGAGTATAATCACTGTAACGGATGTTTAAACCACAACTAGGGGGATACTTTGGATGGATTGGCAGGCTTACAGTATAGAGGATGCAGTAATTGAGGATTTGGAAGCGATTGTGGAGATTTATAATTCGACGGTTGCTGGAAGAGTGGTGACTGCGGATCTTGAACCGGTAAGCGTAGAGGAGCGGGTAGGGTGGTTCCATGAGCATAACAGCCATCACCGGCCGCTGTGGGTACTGAGACAGGGGGGCGAGATCGCCGCCTGGTTCAGCTTCCAGTCGTTCTACGGACGCCCGGCTTACAATGGAACAGCAGAGATTAGTGTCTATGTAAATGAGAAATTCCGTGGCAGCGGTGCGGGAAGCATTATGCTGGCCAAGGCGGTGGAGGAATGTCCGCGCCTTGGGCTGCAGAATCTGGTCGGGTTCGTCTTCGGCCATAATGAGCCCAGCCTCGCCCTGCTGCGGAAGTTCGAATTCAAAGAATGGGGTCTTTTGCCGGGAGTCGCGGTGCTTGACGGCATCCCGCGCGATCTGGTCATCATCGGCCGCAAGCTGTAAATATATAAATCGACAGGCGTTATTGAGGTTGCGGAGGAGCGCTGAAGGCGGAACGGCATTCCTCTTCCGTAATCCATGATTCCGACCAGACCTGGAGATCGCGGATGACGGATTCCAGCGCCCGGCCTTTGCCTGTAAGCGAATACTGGATGCGGACGGGGGTCTCAGGGAATACCTCGCGCAGCACGATGCCTTCCTGCTCCAGCTCCTTCAGCCGTTCCGACAGCAGCCGGCCGCTGACAGGCAGCGAGGACTCGATTTCCCCGAAGCGCTGGGGGCCCTGCAAAAGCTGATAGATGATTAAGCCCGTCCAGCGTCTGCCGATAATATCCATGCTTTTTTGTAATCTTGGACATAACTCTGTGGATTTCATTAGGCTCACCTCTTATTGTACATTATAAACGAAAAGCCCTGTGCCTAAAACAAATTTGAACGAAAAGCACGGCTTGAAAGGATGATTTCTCTTGGCTAAAAAGAAGAAAAATACCCCGGCTCCGCGTCCTGCGCAGGCGGATGCTCCGGCAACCCTGAAGGATATGCTGAGCGGCGAGGTTCTGGAGAAGCTAAAGGCGCAGTCCGATGCGCTCAAGGCAGAAGAACGTGACAAGAAGGAGGCTGTCCTAAAGGCAGCCGAGGATAAGCGCAAGGCGGAGCAGAAGCGGCTGGAGAATGATTTCGGCCATCTGCTGGAGAACAGCAATCAGGACTGGTCCAAATTTAAGTAAAATAGTTTTTTACCAGAATAAGGGTTGACAATCTGCTGCAAGGCCATATATTATTGGGTTTATCATTTAGAGAAGGGAGGCTGACGGATCATGATTGGAACAAATGAACGGAACAGACAGCAGGATCACCTGACAACCGCATATGTACGATCTGATCTCATCGCCTTCGTCCGGAAGACATAATGCGCAGGGTATTGCTGCTGCTGATGTCTGAACTGAATACGGGTGTGCTTTGAACGGGTGCAAGCTTCAACGGGAAGCTGCACTTAGCACGCCGGGAGCCGCATGATCAGAACTGGTCTGCGGCTCTTTTTTGTGTACCTGGAAACCCAACCTGAGAGGAAATGAAAATAGATATGAATAGCATGAAGCAACAAGCGGAGGAGATGTCCCGCTATAAACATGAGGTGGCCCTTCCGGGCGGCGACCTCAAAATCTACGCCAGTGAGCAATTATTCGGCACGCTGGATTACAAGGTCTTGGAGATGGCTAATAACAATCTTCAGATACCGAATATCGAATATATGAGCTATACCCCGGATGTACATGTAGGTGTCGGAACCTGTATCGGCACTACGGCTGTCTGGGATGCCGAATCAGGCTATGTGTCGCCGTCCATTGTAGGCAGCGACATCGGCTGCGGGATGCGCGTGCATCTGACCAACCTGCACGTGGATGATCTGCGAGAAGTGAAGCTGCGCCGCAAGCTGGTCCGCGCCATTGAGCGGTATCTGCCGATGGAAGCCCAGCAGCGCGGCCACTACAGCGATATCCGGCTGGAGAATATCGTACGCAAGGGACTGCACGGCCTGCCTAACAAGTATATCCCGGACAGCTACACGCCGAAGAAATCAAGTGCGCTATCCCATGTGGAGATCAGCAAGCTGGGCTTCGACGAAGAGATTCTGAATGAGCTGCCGGACATGGCCTGGCACCGGGGCCACCGCCAGCTCGGAACTCTTGGCGGCGGCAACCATTTCGTCGAGATTCAGGCGATTGAGATCGCAGAGGAGCAACGGGAGGTGGCGGAAGCCTGGGGGCTTCAGGACGGGCAGATTGTCGTCATGATCCACTCCGGCTCACGGGCCTGGGGCGGCATGGTCAATCAATTCTGTACCCCGGCCTTCGCCAAGGTCATGGGCCAGCTGGGGCTGGGCAGCGCCGACCCGCGCTTGATCTATGCGCCTCTGGCGCATCCGCAGGCGCAGCGCTATGTTAATCTGATGTACTCGGCACTGAACTATGCGGTAGTGAACCGTCACCTGATTGCTTATGGAGTCCGTGAAGGCTTCCGAGACGTCTTCGGCCCGAAGTGCGAGCTGCGAACCCTTTACGATCTGATGCACAATTATGCCTGGGAAGAGAAGACTTCCGCAGGCAGCAAGTTCGTCCACCGCAAAGGGGCCACCCGCGCTCTGCCTGCGGAGCATGCGGATAATCCGCGCCCTTATGCGGGGACCGGACATCCGGCGCTGATTCCCGGCTCGATGGGTACGGCCTCTTATATCATGGTCGGCCAGCCCGGAGGGGAAGAGAATTATTATTCCATCTGCCATGGTGCAGGACGTATCCGCTCCCGCTCGGCCACGAAGCGGCTGGTGAGTGTCCAGGAATTCTCCCGGTCGATGAAGGTGGGAACGGAAGACGAGATTGTCGTGAACCAGCATTCCCTGGAATCTATCATTGACGAATCCCCCCAAGCCTATAAGAATGTAGATGAGATCATAGAAAGCGTTACGGGGGCCGGCCTGGCTGCCGTTGTGGCCAAATGCAAGCCGCTCGCAGCGATAAAGGGGACGAAATAAGGATGGAGCAGGAGAACAAGAAACCGGCTGTAATCTATGAATATGATGAAGAGAGAGCCGGCATTATCAAAGGCTACGATGTGTATGCCCGCCTGGTGGACGGTATCCTTGAAGCTCTCTACACCCGGTACGGTGTCCGTTACGAGCTGTATGCCAGCGATGATCCCAACAGCGAATACTGGAAGCTGCTGGAGAACGATGTGCAGAGCGGGAATGCCGGGGTGGAGCATGTGGCGCGGATTTTTGACCGTCTGGAGGACCGGACCTTCGTGTTCGATGATGAGAAGGAGCAGCCGGAGTACCATATCCATCTGTCGGTCCGCAATAATGTGCTCGCTTATCCGGCGATGGGCATTGCGCTGGCGCGGGTTCCGGTGTTTCAGGAGAACGGCATTAACTTTCAGGATTATGTATTTGCCGCATCGGATCAGCAGCTGCAGTTCTTCCTTGGTAATGTGCGCAAGCGTCAGCGGGAGCAGAATATCAACAAGGTGACGGTGTTCACCGACCGGCGGAACGGGATTTCCCGTGAGGATGAGCCGATTACGCGTGCGGTTAGGCGTGAAGAGGTGATTTTGGACGCCGGTATCAAAAAAGAGATCTACCGCTCGCTCGATCAGTTCTTCGACAGCGACCGCAGCTTCTATGTGACCTATGATATCCCATACAAGCGGGGGATTCTGCTCTACGGGCATCCGGGCAACGGCAAGACCACCCTGGTCAAATCCATTGCCGGAAGCGTGCCGGGACCGGTGCTCTATTGGCAGATTACGGAGTATACGAGCAGCGAATCGGTGAATGAGGTGTTCGAGGCTGCGGCCCGGCTGGCGCCGATGGTGCTCGTGATTGAGGACATCGACTCCATGCCGCAGGAGGTGCGCTCCTTCTTCCTCAACACGCTGGACGGGGCCACCTCCAAGGAGGGGATCTTCCTGATCGGCACGACCAATTACCCTGACAAAATCGACCCGGGTCTCATGAACCGCGCCGGGCGCTTCGACCGGGCCTATGAGATCAAGATGCCAAGCGAGGCGTTGCGCCTTGAATATCTGCAGCTGCGCGGCTTCTCCGCCTTCGCAGGTGAGGAAGGCACGGCCACTGCTGCGCGTCTGACCGGGGATTTCTCCCTGACCCAGCTCGGCGAGCTGTATGTCAGTGCCGCACTGGAATGGCATGAGAACGGCACGGCAGATGTGGAGCTTCTTGTGCGCGGCATGCGCGGCGAGCTGGACAAGGGCCGCAAACGGGAATGGATGAAGGATGCATCGTCCAGCATCGGCTTTTATTGAGTAAAATACGTGGAGAGCAGGCTGCCAGCGCGAATGAGGCTGGGGAATGAATCGCCAGAGTTAGCATACAGGGGGCCGGGAGGCTCCCTTTGTGCTGAATTTGAGCTCCTCCGCCGTTGCTGGCTGCTAGCCTTCGGTGTTTACAAATTAGAGTTTTTGGGGTCATCTGGGGAGTTATGCGGACACAGAGGACGTTATTTGGCGAAAAAGACGGCTTTTCTGCTCGTATCGGACTCAGGAGCCCCTATATTGTATTGTGGAGCGTAAACGGAGGCCGGAGAGGGGGCTTAACGGCATCTGAGTCCGCCAGGCATGCGAAATGCTGTGTTCCGGCCAAATAAGGGATCTCCAGTCCGCAACGGGAGTGGCGGGGTTCGCACCCCCGCACATGGCCCCCTGCACATCGCGCCCCCTGCACGTCGCCCCCTGCACCATCGCATCTCGGCCCATTGCACCCTAGCGGATCCCGCACCACCGCCTCCGGGGAAGATGGACTTTGCTTGCGAACAAAATGGATGATTTCAGGAAATTTCGTACAGAGGTGTAACTTTTCGCATTCTCATACGTGGATGGAGTAAGGGGGGAGGAGATGGAGCCAAATTCGCTGGATGAACTATATGAACAATATGTTGACGACATCTACCGCTATCTGCGCTCCCTCTGCCAGGACCATCATGCGGCTGAAGATTTGATGCAGGATACCTTTTACCGGGCGTATCTGTATCTGGAGGATTGCCGGGAGGAACGGGTTAAGCCGTGGCTGTTCCGGGTCGCATATAATGCATTCGTGGATTATAAGCGCAAAGAGAAGCGGAGCGTGGCGAAGGAAGGCGCATATTTCAGCAGCCTGCCCCACCCGGAGACTACGGAGGGCACCTTGCTCAGGCAGGAACGGTGGGAGGAAGCGGCGCGGGCGCTTAGCCTGTTGCCGGAGGGGCAGCGCCATGCCCTGCTGCTGCACGATGTGCACGGGCTGAGCTATAAGGAAGCTGCTGGCATTATGGAGGTGGGCTTGTCCCAATACAAGATACTCATATTCCGCGCCAGGCAGAAGCTGCGTGAGGCGGATCGGAGGAGGAACGAGCATGAGTGAGGAATTCAAAGAGAAGTTGCGCCAATACAGCGAGGGTACCCTCCCGGAGGAAGAGCGTGAGGAGCTGGAGAGTGAGCTGGCGAAGCTTGAAGCGTATCAGTTGTATCTGGAGGAGCAGATGGAACGGGAGGAGCAGGACGGGCAGGTCACCGGGAGTTGGACCAAGACGGACCCGCAAGGAAGCGCAGCACCAGGGTTCAAGAAGGCGAAAAAGAAGCGAAGAGAGAAGTCCATTATTCGCCGGGGCAAATGGAAGGCGCGGATTAACAATACACTTACTGTATTTTCGGCGTTCCTGATCTTTACGGTCATTAGCAGTATTATCACAGTAGTCTTCTACAACACCGGAGACCGGGGTGACACTTACCGTGATGTGGTAGAATCAGCGATTGCCGTTACCCGCCCCAACACCACGGTGCGGCTGTCATCGGATGCACATTATTTTTTCCGGATGGAGTTATCCGGGAATATGCTGAAGCAGGTGGGCAGCGAGAGCATTCAGGTCGGTAATTATTCACAGAATTTCCTTCTGGGACTGGCCAATAATGGTATATATAATTGGATGGATGAGCGGAACGGGTCTGGAAAAGTGTTCTATTATCCGTCTGCGAAGGGCGGCGCCGTTGGAGGGGATGATAATGACCAGTGGAAGAGGCTTGCGAAGCTTCCTGAAGGTACGGTTGCTGAGGCGTATCTGTCACTCGGCCATTTATATACCACAGATGAACTCCTGAAGCAGCTGGAGCCGCTGAACCTTCAGCCTGTCTGGTTCGGTGCCGATACCGGACCTTCAACGAGGAATGACGATGTGGTTGTATATCCGCTTGGCTTCCCCTATTATCCTATCTGGCATAAGGATGATATGAAGAGATCAGAGGTCACCAAGGAAAAAACAGGCTGGTTCAGCTCCGTATCCTCCTACAGCAGTGTGTCGCCTTCCGTTGAGGCATACGGGAGCGGAGAACTACGAGATGCCAATTTCATCAAGACCCTTAAGCTGCTGCAGCAGCATCAGACACTCGCGGGCAAAGCGGTGTATATCGAACAGTTAGACACCTCCGTGGCCTATCTGGAGCAGAACGGGGTCAAGCTCTACGGAGCCGTTGTCACTGGACCGGTCAAGGAGTTGCTGAAGCTGCGCGAGGCTTCGTGGGTAAGCCACCTCCAGGTAGGGGAAGTACGGCTCTGGAACTGGACGGAGTGAGGATCGCTATATATGAAAATGGCTAAAGGATCAGATCGCGGTGCCCTGAAGCTTCAATTTGCATTCCCTCTTCAGGGCATCGTACAATGATAGAACGTAAACTTGGATTTGAACATAAAAATGGCTGGGGATCGCATTTTACCGCGCTTCTTAGCCATTTTGAATAAGGAGGAGAATGCAGATGAAGATTGGAGTGGTATCGGATACACATCTCTCAAGCCGGGCCAAGGGGCTGCCGTCCGTGCTTATGAAGGAATTTCGCCAGGTGGATATCATTCTGCATTTGGGCGACTGGGTGTCGCCGGAGATTTACGATATGCTCGCCGAGCTTGCTCCGGTAGAGGGGATTGCCGGGAACAACGATGGCTATGAGATTATTGAGCGCTTCGGCGAGAGCAAGATCCTTACGCTTGAAGGCATGCGCATCGGAATGATTCACGGACACGCTCCGTATTCCCGCAAAGGGACGGACGGTAATGCGCTGCTCGCTTTTGAAGGCCAGGACGTAGATTGCATTCTCTTCGGGCATTCCCATCAGCCGCTGATGCGCCGGGAGAACGGGATTCTGCTGTTTAACCCCGGATCGCCCACGGACAAACGCAGGGAGAAGCAATATTCCTTCGGCCTGATGGACATTGAGGATGGTAAGATTACCGCCCGTCATGTCTTTTATGATTCCAGGGAATAAGGGGGATTACCTTTGTTGAATTATCGTTTTGAACGGGCAGGTCTTGAGGATGTGGAGGAGCTTGTACCGCTGTTCGATGAATACCGCAGCTTCTACGGCCAGCAGCCGGACAGGGAAGCCGCCAGGGAATTCCTGCAGGCAAGACTGGAGAACGGAGAGTCTGTTGTTTTCATGGCTGTTGCCGGTGAGGGTGAAGACAGGAGGATGTATGGTCTGGCACAGCTCTATCCCTCGTTCTCTTCCATCACGGTCCAGCCGGTATGGATTCTGAACGATTTGTTCGTAACGAAGGAGCAGCGGGGCCAGGGACTGGGCTCACTGCTGCTTGAAGGCGTGAAGGGCTTCGCCCAGGGGACAGGAGCCAAAGGTCTGACACTGTCCACCATGATGGACAACACCGGTGCCCAGCGTTTGTATGAAGCCCATGGATATGAGCGGGACGAGAGCTTTTTCACTTATCATTTATATTTCTGAAGATATAGTTAGGAGAGTTATAGTGGTGGAGACAAGCAGTAAGCTGGCTGTATTTTTTGATCTGGATGATACACTATATGACCACCTGATCCCTTTCAGGGAAGCCGTACGTGAGGTGCTGGCTCCTGAGGAGGACAAGCTGGATTATGCGGAGCTGTTCTACACGGTAAGGCATCACAGCGACTTGCTGTGGCCGAAGTATCTGCGCGGGGAGATGGAGCTGGAGGAGACGCGGGTGCTGCGGCTGGAGCTGGCTTTTGCCGAATATGGGTTGCCGCTCAACCAGGAGCAGGCGGTGCAGATACAGGCCTCCTATATTGCCCGCCAGTACACGATTGAGATGATTGACGGCGTAGCAGAGCAGCTTCAGCGGTTCATTAGCCTGGGCCATCCGGTAGGCATTATCACCAACGGCCCGCAGGAGCACCAGATGGGCAAGCTGCGCGGGCTGGGCATCGACCGGATCATTCCCCCGGAGATGATCTTCATCTCGGATGCTGTCGGTCTGGCGAAGCCGGACCCGGCCATCTTCGCTCATGTCAACAGGGTGACGGGAACTACACCGGAGAACAGCCTTTATGTGGGCGATACCTGGGCCAACGATGTAGTAGGCGCGCTGGCGGCAGGCTGGAAGGTATGCTGGTACAATCCGCGCGAGCGGCAGCCGGGCACGGACCATACGCCGAGCTATATTTTCAAGAATTATAAGGAGTTCGGTGCGTTACCGCTGGTGTGAAGCCTTGCTTCCGGCCGGTGCTTCAGCGGCCCATTCTCTTTGGAGCGCTGAAAGGGAAAAATCCCATTAAATCGCACTGAAGTAGGTGAAACGGACAATTTAAAGGGAAAAATCCCATTAAATCGCACAAAAGTAGGTGAAACGGACAATTTAAAGGGAAAAATCCCATTGAATCGCCCGGAAGTTGGCGAAACGGATAATTGAAAGTAAAATCTGCTTGAATCACACCGACCGGGCCAAATGTATGCGATAACCCGAACGCAATGGAATGAGGGGCCGCTGGTGAATGCGGCCTTCAGTAGATGGTAGTCAGTAACACAAACAAAGGTGCCCTCCGCCAAAGGAAGGCACCTTTTACTGTTGTTGTTCATCGGATCAGCTATAATAGTTAAGCTACCAGATCCGTGGCTAAGTTGAGCCGGGTTATCTTCAGCTCCTCATCCGCTACGTTTCCGCATCTCCCGCACCACAGACTATTAATTAGCGAAGCTATAAGTCGAATCGGTCAGATTCAGCCGTTTCTTCAGCTCAGAGGTGGCATAGATCTTGTTGTCATCTGTAATGAAGAAGGCCTCCACCTTCTCCGGCAGCGCTTCGAGATATTTCATGCCTTCTTCCAGGCCCATGAGGAACACACCGGTGGAAAGAGCGTCCGCGTCTGTCGCGTTGGGGCTCATGATGGTGATACTCTTCAGCCCGTTCTGGGAAGGGAAGCCTGTACGCGGATCGAGGATATGGTGGTAACGCACTCCGTCCTGCATGAAGAAGCGCTCATATACCCCGGACGCGTCAACCACCTCATCGGCAACCTTAATGGTTCCGAGCTGGCTGCCGCGGCTCTGATCGGGGTCCTGCAGGCCGATATTCCACGGAGAACCATTCGGCTTGTTGCCAAGGGCGATAATGCTGCTGCCGCCGAGATTGATCATCGCGCTGTTCAGGCCCTGAGCCTTGAGATAGTCGGCGATCCGGTCAGCCGCATAGCCTTTGCCGATTCCGCCCATGTCCAGTACCATGCCTTCTTTGGCCAGCTTGACCGTCTTCGCAGCCTCATCGACAATCACATCCTTGTAATTGACCAGACTCCGGGCCTTGTCGATCGCCGCCTGCTCAGGCACATGCTCCCCGCCTTCGCCGATCGCCCATAGATCCACAAGCGGGCCAACCGTCGGATCATACAGCCCGTCCATTTCCTCAGCATATTTGAGGGAGAGCTTCACGATATCCAGCGTTTCATCAGACACAGCAACGGCTTCTTTGCCGGCGGCTTGATTCACCGCGTACAATTCCCCGTTCGTCTTGGTGCGGCTGAACTCGATATCCATCCGTTCCAGCATAGCCTGAATGTCGTCCATATTCTTCTGTTCCACCGTATCGCCGAACACCTTGATATTCACAACCGTATCATAAATATAAAACGTCTGCTCCAGGGACTTCGTATCGCCGTCTTTGGAGGCAGTAGCGCCAGGGGTTCCGGTAGCAGCAGGGCTGTCTTCACTCTTGTTGCCCATTGTAAGCCAGATTACCACAGCCGCAGCGATAATAACGACTAGAGCGGCCAGAATTACAACGGTTTTTTTGTTCTTAGATGTTTTTTTGATTTCAGACATATTCCACCATCCATACAATTAGTTTCGTGGTTGCATCTTTACTATCATACCCCAGAAAGAACGGCAATGGATACTCATTTGGTGACATTTTGTGCAGAAGAGCGGCTTGCGGAGTGCCGAATCCGGTGATATTTTGATGAAAATATTGTCTTCTTCCCGGTGGCGTGGTAAATTGGGTGGTAATTAATGACCGGAAATAAATTCTAGTCAATTTGTATTCTAGAGAATGGAGTGTTACCCATGTCCATTGACCGTAAAGCATTAATCCTGCAGGCAGCAACCCTGTCCTTTGTTCAATTTGGTTATAAAGCTACTACTATGGATCAGGTATCCAGAATTGCCAATGTGGGCAAAGGCACGATCTATACCTTTTTCAAAACCAAGGAAGAACTGTTCGAGGAAATTCTGGACAAGGCCACCTCTGAATTAACATCGGTGATGAGCCGTGTGGCTGCGCAGCAAACTTCCTTCGTACATAAGCTGCTTAATCTGCTGGATTCCATTCTGGAATTCCGCCTGGACCATGAGCTGTTCGTGAAGCTGGCCCAGGAGGTCCGGGACATCGGTACGGCCCAGGCGCTCGAAGGCGTGAAGCGGATGGAGGGCTATGCGCTGGACTTCCTGCAGCAGCAGATTGAGGAGGCCATCGGGAGCGGAGAAGTGAAGCCTTGCGATGCCAGTGTGGCGGCGTTTATGATTCTGCGGATGTATCTGGCTCTAACCACGGAATGGAACAAATCCCATGAGCCGCTGGATCAGGACAAAATCAAAGAGCATATGATTCTGTTTATCTCCACCGGAATACTGCAATAGAGGCAAACTAGCTAATTGTTGTAATAACTAAACAGAGCTTCTGATTGTACGTTGAGCTGTTCCGGCACCCCGGGCTATAATGAAAGCGTTAATGAAGACGATTATGGCGCAGCTGAAGTCTAGAGCTGGCATGGCGGCGGGGTACTGCTGTCCTGTTCCAGATGGATGAGAGCGCCTTCAGACAAAGTGAGGCTGATGGTTATGGAAGAGTATAACAGCGGTATCGGGCTTGGCGGGCAGGAGGGTCCGGCGGCACCCCAAGATCCAGTGGAGCGCCGTAACGGCTTCTTCGTCATGTTCGAGACGGCGATTGAGGCAACCGCCCGGGCGGAGGGCAAGCCCTCACAGGAGGTCTATCTGGAAGGCAATTATCTGATTGATAAGGCCAAATACATAGGCGGGGTTACGGATGAGCAGATGCTGGCGATGCTTAGAGACTGGACTGGCTTCCGCAAGCTGGTGCACAGCATTGGAGTGTCTGTGAAGACGGCGGAGGAAGGGGCTGCGGTCACTTTTCTTATGCAGAATTGGGGCAGAACCAGCAAGTATGAGACCGGCACGCAGCTGCGGGCCCCCTGCCCGGGCGATGGAACGGAAATCCTAGTGAAGCTGGAAGAGCACGAGTGGTCTGAGGAGGATGTGGCTCCCGGCAAATACGCCTTTGAATTCAGTAAGGAGGGGGAACTGGCGACAGCGAGCATCGTTCTCTACCTGAATGACGGGTACACGGCGCCTGAGCTGACAGCGGAACCTTCCGTAGACTTCGAGTCGTCTGCTTACCGCGCGATGATTGCGAAGTCTCTGCTGTATGCGGGCAATAACCGGCGGCTGAAGCGGGCTATGGACAAGGCTGCAAGCGGAGAGGATGTGACGATTGCTTATATTGGCGGGTCCATCACACAGGGGGCCGGAGCTAAGCCCATTCATACAGAATGCTATGCCTATCAGTCGTACTTAAGATTTAAGGAGCTATTCGGCAAGGAGGGTGGAGAGAATATTCATTTCATCAAGGCTGGGGTTGGCGGGACGCCCTCTGAGCTTGGGATGATCCGCTATGAGCGGGATGTGCTGAGAGATGGTGCAGCCGCTCCCGACATCGTAGTGGTGGAGTTTGCCGTGAATGATGAAGGGGACGAGACGAAGGGCAACTGCTTCGAGAGTCTTTGTCTCAAAATCCTGTCTGCGCCGAACCAGCCTGCCGTCATTCTGCTGTTCAGTGTCTTCGTGAATGACTGGAACCTGCAGGACCGCCTCTCCCCGGTAGGCAGACGCTATAATCTTCCTATGGTTAGTGTCAAGGATGCAGTAACAGAGCAGTTCCGGCTGAGCAAGTCCGAAGGGAATATCATCTCCAAACGGCAATTCTTCTACGATATCTATCACCCCACGAATGACGGGCACCGCGTAATGGCGGACTCCCTGGGCTACCTTTTCGCCGAGACCGCCCGGATGGGATTGGATGAAAAGGAGCAGGATATGCTGGCGGGACCGCCTGAGCTCGGCAATGATTTTGCCCATGTCCGGCTGCTGGACCGTATAAGTGATCTGGGCAGCGCAGGTACTGCGATTGCTATTGAAGCAGGCGGCTTCCAGGGTACGGATGAGGAGCTGCAGCAGGTGGAGATGGATGCCAATCCGTTCGGCACTCCGCAATTTCCGCATAACTGGATGCACACGGCTGCGTCCGGTGAGGATCGCTTCGGGCTGACAATCACCAGCAAGAATCTGATCCTGGTCTTCAAGGATTCGGGCAACCCGGATGTAGGCAAGGCGGAGGTCTATGTGGACGGCAAGCTGGTTCTGACGGCAGATCCGCATGTGAATAGCTGGACGCACTGCAACGCTGTGATTCTATACAACAATGAGCAGAGCGGGGAGCATGTGGTGGAGATCCGGATGGCGCCGGAGGATCAGGACAAGAGCTTCACGATCCTGGGCTTTGGCTACACGGCTTAAGAATAATATAAGGGTGCCACTGAGGCCGCATTGAAGCAGCTGCCTGTGGCACCTTTTTTAATGTACTGACCAGAGGGTGTATGAACCGGATGTATGGGGCACAGGGCCCCCAGCATCCTTAAACTGTTTGGTTCTGTGCACACTAGCGGTTCTTCGCGGAATGCTGTACCTAATCCAGCATGAATTCCCTGTACTTGTTCTTGCGGGGGTTGAGGACGAAGAGGATGCCACTGGCGTAGCCGGAGACGGCATTGAAGTTCCGCTTGAGCGTAGACTTGACGGCGAGGTAAGACAAGGTCCAGAGCAGAGCTGCATAATTCTTCACGGGTGCTTTGCGCAGATTCAGCAGATAATAATGGTTGACTGCGGTCGCCCGGGCGACCCGGCCTGCCTTGTCGCGAGAGCTGGGCGATTCATGATGCATGATTTTCAGCTCCGGGTTAATCACCAGCTTGCCGTATCTGCTCGCCAGATGGCACATATAGATATCGTCCGCTACTGCATAGCTGGTCATCCAGGGGTACGGCTTCATATCCCGCAGCGCCGAGCTGCGGAAGGACATATTGCAGCCGTGGAAGAAATCCGTCTCAAAAATATTCTCGGTCTCCCCCCATAAGAGAAGAGACCCGGCCAGTGTACTGGCTGACAGTCTGCCTGGCGAAGCCGACATTTGACAGGTGAGCCTGCCGAGCAGCTTGCCCGATTTGCTGCTGGAGAGACCCTTGGCGATTCCGCCGACTCCGGCAATGGACGGATCTGAGGCGTAGGTGTCGAGCAACCGGCGGATATAGAGCGGATCGTCCAGCTCCGCATCGTCATCGAAGCTGAGCAGAATCTCCCCGTCGATGAGCCCGAGGGCCTCATAGCGGGAGAGCCAGACGCCGGGCTTGGTTTTGCGGTAATAACGCAGGCTGGCATCCGGAAGACGCCCGAGCACCTCACGGAAATATTCCAGCACCTGCTCTTCGATCTCACCGTCGTCCACGATCAGCAGTTCGATGGAGACATTCTCCAGCCCGCTTTGCGCGCCGATGGACTCAATGCAGAGGGTCAGATCGCTGATCCGGTTACGCGTGGGAATGACTATAGACAGGTCATGCATGCCGCTGACTCCTTTCGGGACGCCATAGACCGTCCGCTTTGAATTAGAGATGTTGCTTTAATTTTACCTGCCCGGCCGGGCGTACGTATATACCTCTTTCGTTTACTTTTCTCCCGGAAGCCAGCAGGGAAGAGAATGTATGGGACATTCAATGGGAAGGGGCCGTTCAGAAAGTTTGTTTGTAATTTTCGGTTTTTAACTATATAATAGTAAGTGAATTGCAATATCAATATCAATACCATTCAGGAGGAATTCCCATGAGAATAGATATATGGTCTGATTATGCCTGCCCGTTCTGCTATATCGGCAAAAGACGGCTGGAGCACGCGCTGAGCCAATTCCCGGGCCGTGACCAGGTGGAGGTCGTGTTCCGCAGCTTCCAGCTGGACCCGAATGCACGCACCGATGAGACGAGAGATATCCATGAGCTGCTGGCCGGTAAATACGGCATGACCCGTGACAAGGCCAAGGAGATGAACGCACAGCTGGCCGAGCAGGCGCAGGGTGTGGGTCTGGAGTTCAATTTCGATACGATTCAGTCCACGAATACCTTTGACGCTCACCGCTTGAGCCACTATGCCGCTACTCAGGGCAAGGCTCCGCAGATGACCGAACGGCTGCTGCGTGCTTATTTCACCGATACACTGAATGTAGGTGACCGTAAAGTGCTGGCTGAGCTGGCTGCGGAGGCCGGACTGGATCAGGCTGAAGTGGCTGCGGTGCTCGACAGTGAGGCTTACGGCGACCGCGTTGAGGCTGACATTGAAGCTGCCCGGCAGCTGAACATCACTGGCGTTCCCTTCTTCGTCTTCAATAATAAGTACGCCGTATCTGGCGCACAGCCGGGTCCGGTCTTTACTGAAGTGCTGGACACGGTATGGGCGGAGGAACAGAAGGGTCCAGAGCTTCAGGTGGTCGGCCAGCCGAAGTCCGGGGCTGCACCGTCTGCTGACGGCTGCGATGACGGTTCCTGCAGCATCTGATTAGGATCAGTGGCAGGTATGAGATAAGCGTTGCAGCAAGCTGTGCCTGGACGGGACGTACGATTCATTCTGGTTATGGACTATAGTTCCGCTTTTTGCGCCAAAAGGCCATTTGGAGCGGCGTGCCGGACTGGCAAGTTTGCATCAATGGACGCACCAAACCCCCGCTGCATGAATTTCATGCAGCGGGGGTTTTTTGTTCAAATATAAGAATTTATATGTTGCACACGATAAATTATCCTTCTATTTCTCGCTGAAACGGTACCGTCCTTTAAAAGGACGGCAAAGCCGTTTCCACTTGCTTACAGAGACCACTGGCCTGGAGCGGGAAACCGAATCATTCCGTTACCGGAACGAGGTCACCAGACTGGAGAACAGTGTGCGGACATCGTTCTGGTACGCATTGATCGGCTCTACCGGACGGTTCAGGCCGAACAGGGTGTAGACGGCGATGCGGGCGGCACGGACTGAATATTCTTCCGTGAAAACGATATCGTCCGGGATCTCGCAGTATTGCCCGATAAAGGCCAGGTTGGTTGAGCCTTCAGGCACCACCTGCGGCCGGTCGCTGTTCAGGCGCGGCATGAACTGGGAGGTGATATACGGCATCATGCAAGGAATACAGTTGGCGGTAGCCATGATCTCTTCCTTATGCGCCTCGAAGTGCAGATGTCCGATCAGCTCCTCCATAATCTCCTCGCCGGTACAGTCGCACATTTTTTTATGCACATAATCGCCGACCTTGTCCGGGTACAGGCCATATCCCCAGAAGACCCTGACATGCTCCGGCTGGTTGCGGAAATGCGGCTGGAACGCCAGCACGACCGACATGAACCAACTGGAATCCTTGAACGTTACAAGTGCGCCGGTTCCGGCCCGGTTGCGGGTGAACTTCTCCATAAGGTCGAAGAACTTCGAGTCCTGGAAGGTCACCGTGAAGGATTCCCATTTGGATTCGTCCACATGATCATCGAAGGAGGAGGGATTGCCGAGACCCGGCTTCTTCGCGGCGATCGTCTCCCACAGCTTCCATGAGCTGCCCTTACCGTTCAGCCCGGGAGCGGAGGTCATTGATCCAAGGCTTGCGCCTTCGGTCATCGAGCCGTTCGTCACAATGACGCGGTCGCCTTCATGAACCTGGATCGTGTCCTCCACGCCATCGCGGACGACCTTCATCGCTGTCACAGTGATGCCGTCGCCTTCTTTGAATTCCAAATCAGTTACCGTACATTTCAAGTTGAAATCTACGCCCAGCGGCTCCAGATATTGATGCAGCGGCAGAATAATGGAATCATATTGGTTATATGGGGTCCGGGTTACGCCTTCAAGGGTTTGAATTCTAGGGAACTCGTGCATGAAGCGGAGCATATACCGCTTGAACTCAACTGCACTATGCCAAGGCTGGAAGGCAAAAGTGGTCGCCCACATGTACCAGAAGTTCGTTGTGAAGAAATGTGGTCCGAACCAGTCGTTAATCCGCAAGGTGCCCATGGCTGGCTCCGGCGTCATGATCAGCTTGCCCATGGCCAGGCGGTCTGCCATATCGAAGCCCATGGAGGTGACGTCCAGAACCTCACCCTTGCTGTTGATCAGCCGTGCCTGGCCGCGGGTTGGATTGGACTCATCGAATTGAATGATTTCTTGCCGTAGCGTCAGCCCTGGTTGATCAATGGACGGAATGGTACTTAATAGCTCCCACAGGTTCTCATAGGTCTCATCGTTCAGCATCCGGCCGCCGCGAATGACATATCCATGCTCTGCATCGCCGGCACCGTCATTGCTGCCGCCAAGGATCTTCATTTCTTCAATAATGTGAATGTTCTGTCCGGGAAAACCGCAGTCTCTGACCAGATAGGCCGCACCCGCAAGGGATGCAATGCCACCGCCTACGAAATATACCTGCTCGTTACCGTACTCTTTTTTCACTGATTACCGCCTCCATAGATTTGCTTGAATACTAGACCTGAACCGAGTGTAATCCAGTCCCGCCCTGGAGGGTATCATCAAAGCGCTTGATCTGTATAAAATTTGGACATATGGAACAAAGTGTAACGTTTTTGAGCGGAAAAAAAGCCGCAGCCTCTAAGGTTACGACACAATGTTCTCATATTTATGCAGCGCCTTCAGAAAGTTCCCTTCTATCAGGACGCTCAGCTTCCCGATCATCTGCTCCGGCGGCTCCTTCATCCCGTCCTGCATCCACTGAATGACCAGTCCGGTGAAGGCCAGCGTGTAAAAGTTGGCGATGAACTGCTTATCCGGCGTCCCGACATCCAGCCCCGCGGCCAGTTCGTTGATGACGCCCATAACGAGATCATTCGTCACCTCATACAGATACGCGTCCAGATGCCTCCGTCCGAGGGAGTCCAAGGTATTGCTGCAGAACGCCTTATTGTTCCCGATATAGCAGAATATCCGGTAGAAACCGTCTGTCCAGGTGCTGTAGCTGCGGTACTGGGCAATGCTCTCGACAGCCTCCGTCCTGTAGATCCAGCCCAGCAGATCATAGATATCCTGAAAATGATAATAAAAGGTCTGCCGGTTCACGCCGCAATCCTCGACCAGATGACGGACGGAGATTTTGTTCAGCGGAAGCTCCTCCATCAGGTCTTTGAGCGAGCGGGCGAGCGCATTTTTGGTCAGCAGGGAATTGGACATAAGGGTCATCAGCTCCTAACAGGAATCAGCGTGTGCGCCAATAGTGTATCAGCAGCCGGCCGCCCTCGGCGATCAGACCCAGAGCGAAGCCGCCTGCTGTAAACAGGCCGAAGGAAAGAAAGCCCGCAAGATCCTCGAAGCCCGACATCTCACGGTAAGTGTACAGGTACATCAGGAAGAGCCCCGCCACAGTTCCAGCGGTTGAGAAAATCCACACAAGCTGTGCACCCAACCAGCCGAACCCGTTGACTATACCGGAGATGACAAGGGCAAGGATGGCCCAGCGTAGGGCAAGAATAAGGTTGAAAGGCTCACCTAACCACATATACCGGTGCAGAATCAGCGATAGCCACAGCAGCAGCGCGTAACCGGCAGACCATGCCAGCCAGCGGCCCGTCCGGGCAGGAGGCAGGAAATTCATTATCAGCTCACCCCATGTATAGCGTTATACCTCTTCCAGTTCCTCTGCGCTCTGCAGCATGAACTTCAGGAGGTTCGGAAGGTCTTCCATTTGCTCTTCGGTAATTTGCCGTTTGAATTGCAGTTCAACACAGTTATTGTACGTATCGTCTGTCTGTCCATAGCGGAAGCTGAGCGATTGCACAGGCTGGAATTCGGGTCCCCAGATTCGGGTCAGAATCTCTTCAATGGCCGGGCACTGCACATTCACATCTTCTATCTCCATATAAAAGCGTAAGAAAAGACTGCATCCCGGATCGCTGCCCGGCGTCTCCAGAATCTCATCGCTGAGGTCCTTCACTGTGGACTGGAGCAGAATCTCGGACGTCACATTCAGGCCTCCGGTCAGCTTGAACGCGAGGCTGAATTCACGCGACATCAGCGCGAGATTGAGCAGATCGGACCGGTCAGTTACAACTAGAACCCCATCCAGATTATCGTAGTCGTAGATCTGGTTCTCCAGGGCGATTTTGATATTGTCAAAAACAGTAGGGTGGAACAAGAGCGGCACCTTCTATCGTTTCTCTATAATATATTATGATTTGCTGTTGGCACTCACAGCTTAGGAATTAGTTCGTAGGTGCCGGTGCCGTGTATTTCAGAAAACTCTTCGGAATCGCGCTCTCAAACGTTAGAATTTCACCTGTGGTCGGATGGACGAACGAGAGCACGCGGGCATGCAGGCCGAGGCGGCCGACCGCCTTGGTCTCAGCGCCGTACTTCTTGTCCCCGGCAATCGGATGTCCGATGTCGGACATGTGGACACGGATCTGATTCTTCCGTCCGGTCTCTAAGTGCACCTCCAGCAGGGAGAAGTGGCGGTTCGCCTGGATCAGCTTATAGCGGGTTACGGCGTGCAGCCCGTCTCCCTCATGCGGACTGGAGTACATCTTCAGTGTGGAGGTCTCCTTCAGCCAGGAGCTGATCGTGCCTTCGGATCTCTTAACGGCGCCTTCCACCAGAGCCACGTAGGAGCGTTCCTTGACGGTCTCCTTCCAGCTGTTCTGGAGCTGCTGCTGAATCGCCTCGCTGCGGGCAAACATCATGACACCCGAGGTATCACGGTCCAGCCGGTGCACCACATAGACGCGGTTCTTCGGGTTGCTCAGGCGGACATGCTCCATCAGCTGGCGGTAAGCCGTCAATTCATTATCTTCACCGGTAGCGATGGACAAGAGCCCCGCATCCTTCTGGATCACGATAATATCGTCATCCTCATGGACAATGGTCAGTCCGAGCATCTCCTTGGTTTCGGCAGGCTTCTCATGGTCAATCGTCACGGTCTGGCCGGGATGGAGCGGATGGTTATGCTTCGTCACCGGCTTGCCGTTCACCGCAACCTGTCCGCGGGAGAGCATGGATTTGATCGAGTTGCGCCCCTTGTTCGTAATCGTCTTCAGCAGAAAAGCAAGCAGCTCCGCAGGCTCGGCTACCGTATAGGATTTGGGTGCAGCTGCCGGCTTGGCCGGGGCTCCGGATCTAGCGCCCTGTTTATGGTTAGAGGTTCTGTTCCCCTGATTTCTGGTTCTTCTTGTATTCATGACCGCATTCTCCGTCCTTTAATAGGTTACTCCTCAATATACCATGGGCCGTGAAGAAATACTACGAAGGGACGTGGGGCACTAGATATAGAGGAGCAGGCCGATACAGATTATCAGGGAGAGCAGGATATAGCTCCAGGCTATGATCTTTGCGTACTTTTTCTCCCGGAGCCAGCCCCGGTTACTGTAAATTCGGATATCTACAACCAGCAGAAGCATGGCCGAGAAGAACAGCATCCCGGCAAGGCTTCCCAGCAATCGGATCATACGCTTCCTCCTCCATAGGCGGTTACCTGCACGGGCTGGCGCTTAATCATGCTTGAGGCCCACTCTGCGGATATGCAGGGTCAGTCTGATATCTACACCAACACTGCTGTACAGGCTCTCCCAGTCGTTTTTGCCGTGGATATGCTTCCTCCAGTAGGCGGGATGATGGCTTCGGATCTGTTCGCCCATGCCAAAAATATCGGAGTGGTCCTGCTGGGTCTGCTTCACCAGTCCGGTCAGCACCGTCTGGATCTGCTGCTCGAAATCCCGCTCGATCTCATGCAGCTTCTGTGGGGAATTGACAGGAATGTCACTGCTGTAATGCTCGTCCAAATCCCCCTCCAGGAAGATCTCATAGGACAAATAGGGCTTGCCGTCCTTGATATAGCTCCGGGTGCGGGTGAAGCGTTCATTGATCTTGGTCATGACAATCCCTAGCTCCTGCGTACGGAGCAGAGTGGAATAGCCGCCGGGGTCCATCCCCTGCATCGCCATGAACCCGCCGATCTCTATAGGGGCAGTCTTGCTGACCATCTTGCCGCGGCTGAAATAAGCCAGCCCTTTGATCAGAATATTATCCTTGTTGCGAAGTGCCACATAAGGCAGATAAGCGCTTTGTCCCCACCTGGAGTCGGCTGACCAGAAGGTGCCGATATAATCCCGGGGGAATTTGCCGGAGGAGACGGACTTCTCCATCATGGACAAAATATAAAGAGTAGGCACACGCTGCAGCGGCGGGTTCACATCCATGAAGGCGGACGCGCGGCCCTCGGAGACGAGCAGCCAGGTTCTGCGCCGGATTTCTGGGTTGCGCCGCAGATAATCATTCAGCTCGGCGAGACTGCCCCGGGCAATCTCCTCGCTGATGATGATGATCCGCAGGTGAACCAGATAACGCGGGTCGGCTATCTGCTGCTGCAGATTATTCATGGCATCGTCGAGGGAGATGCCGCGCACGCTGACTACCCAGACGGGACTGGTCTTGCCTTCCCCTGCGCTGCCGCCGGTGCCGGGGCCCAGCGGGACTCTGCCCGGGACGGCAATCTGAGCGGTGACACTGATCATCTCCGTAGGCAGAGAGTTATCATGGATGTGAGTGACCCGGTCTTCTTTTTGCGTATCGTCTGCAGGGATCTTGTCAATGGATAGGCCGAGAACCAGCGCGCGGTCCTCAATCTCCACCTGATCCCAGCATCCGCTGAGCAGCGGGGCGGCTATAGTGAGCAGGAGGAGCAGGGCGAGCGTGCGCGGAAGCTGTATTTTCATGAGGTCACCTTCTCCTTGTGGCGTCTGAGCAGATAGACTGTCCATAACAGCAGCGGATAGCCGAACATCAGCATCATGCCGGCATTGCCCAGATGAAGGGCCCACTGGTAAGATTCGAACACATTTGAGGGCAGCATGGCCAGGATGAACATCACCGGCAGCAGGACCGTGGAGGCCATCCGCTGGTCGCGGAATCGCAGCAGCTTGTGCAGCAGATAGGCAGATATGTAATAAGTAGTGTAGATCGTCGTGTAGACAGAGATGACCCAGATAATAATGAAGATAGCATCCAGCCGCTCCAGGAATCCCTCGCCAAAAGCCGCCGAACGGGCCATCTCCAGAGTAGGGTAGATCAGCAGCTTGGTCTCCTCGGCACCGAATATCCCTACAGAAGCAATGACGATCAGCACGTAGATTGCACCCGACAGGAAGATGGCCCAGGCCCCCGCGCGGACGGCATGCCCAGGCTTCTCCATGAATGGAATCAGCAGCACGATGACGAAGGAGCTTTGGAACAGATAGGTGGCCTCCCGCGCCCCTTTCCAGAACTGGAGGCCGGGAGCCATCAGGACAGGCTGCAGATTGAGCATATCCACATTTTTGAGCGAGAGCAGAATGGTGGCCAGAATAGAGCCGACAATCAGCGGCAGATAGAAGAAGTGGATATAGGAGAACTTCACAACGTTGCGCCTGGAGGACAGCAGACTGATAAGCAGCATCAGGAAGATGGTTGCTTCGATCGGTGTTTTTTTGTACAGCACGGTTGTGGCAACATCCCCGAACTGGCGTACAGTGAGGCCGGTGAGTACAATGAACAGCAGCATAATCACCACAGTGAAAATAGCAGCAAGCGGGCGTCCGATCAGGCGGCGGCTGAACACGAACAGGGTCTCCTGCGGAAACCGCTGGCAGAGAGAGGCCAGCAGCCAGTAGCTGATGAAGGAGAAAAGTACGCCGCAGAATGCAACAAGGGGAGCGCTGCTGTTACCTGCTTCGGTCATATAGCGCGGGAAGCTGAGGATGCCCACTCCGATAATGGTGCTGCTGATCACGGCTGCTGCGCGCAGACTCGTAATCTGGCGCGGATTATTCATCGGTCTCATCTCCCTGCCTGAGAATCTGGTCAATCTCTGCGGTGGGTACACTGCGGGGCAGTCTGTCGGTATCCCGGACATGCAGGAAGCTGGGGCGGCGGCGCATCCACCAGAGCGGCACCCGCACCAGCGTATCCTTCAGATCACGCCACTTACCGGGAATGTAGGGGGACATATAGGGAACTCCGAAGGACTCCAGGTAGAGCAGATGATTCAGAATCAGAATCGTACCAATCATAACCCCGTAGAGGCCGAACATACCGGCCAGAAGGATCAGCGGAAACCGCAGCATACGCAGGGCGATCGCTGCATTGTAGGCGGGGGTGGCGAACGAGCCGATGGTCGTCAGAGCCACAATGACAACCGTGATCGGGCTGGCGAGTCCTGCGCCCACTGCAGCCTGTCCGATGACGAGGACGCCTACAATAGATAATGCCCCGCCGATCATCTGCGGCAGCCGGATCGTCGCTTCCCGCAGCACCTCCATGGATACCTCCATAATCAGCACCTCCAGCACAGCCGGAAACGGCACGCCCGCCCGGCCGCCCGAGATCGCCACAGCGAAATCTGTAGGCAGCAGTTCGGGGTTGTACGAGATGACAGACACATACAACGCCGGGAAAAACAGCGAGCAGGCCAAAGCAATCAGCCGGATGATCCGGATCAGGCTGCCCATAATGAAGCGTTCCGTATAGTCATCCACCGTCTGGAAGAACTGGTTGAAGAGGGCGGGAACAATCAGGGCAAACGGGGAGCCATCCACAAGAATGGCGACCCGTCCTTCCAGAAGGGCGGCCACAGTTTTGTCCGGCCGCTCGGTGCTCTGAACCTGAGGGAAGGGGGACAGCGGCTGGTCTTCGATGAACTGCTCGATGTATCCGGCATCGAGGATGCCGTCCGTATGAATCAGCGAGACTCGGCGCATGACTTCAGCGACCAGACTGCTGTCAGTGACACTGTCAATGTAACATAGAGCCACCCTTGACTGGGTGCGCTCTCCGAGCGGGCTGATCTCAATGCGGAAGTCCGTGCTCTGCAGCCGGTAACGCAGCAGGGAGAGGTTGTTCTCCAGCTTCTCCACATAGCCTTCACGCGGCCCGCGGATGACCTGCTCCGTCTGCGGCTGCTCGACCCCGCGCATCTCAATCTGGCGCATTTCCATGCGAAGCGCCTCTGGAATCCCGTCGATCAGCAGAATCAGGTCGCCCTTCACGGCGGCTTGGGGGAGTGCGGACAGATCGGCAGTCGTGGTGCCTTGAGTGACCTGGACAGCTGTACTCCAGATATAATGAATCATTCCGCCCGTATCCTCCGGGACCTCAGACTGCCCTGGAGGCGGTGCCATTAACGGTTTCAGCACATGCTCGCGCACCTGCTCCATATTCACGAGTGAGGAGAAGAAGAGCATTGCAGCAGGATAAGCCCCGAAGAGCAGGAAGTCGCGTACGACCAGGTCGCCGTTCTCTCCGAGCCTCGCCTGAAGCTCCGGCAGATCGGTCTTCAGCTCTCCTGTCAGCCTGCTGCCGCTCAGCCTGCTGCCGCTCAGCCTGCTGCCGCTAGCAGGCTTCTGCTCTGAAGAAGAAGACTGTTGCTTATCTATGTAGGAGGCATATTTATCTTTCCAGTCTTGCAAACGGGCGACCTCCTTCATAGGGCAGATGGATGAATCTATATAAAGTGTTGCTTGATCGTACGGTTTTTATGTAATTTCTATGTGTAAGGCCCGGAAGGAGTGCTATGATATCTGCTTCAGGCGGTTGCTTGGCAGCCGGTTGCCCGGTAAACTAAAAGGTAGAAAGCCTTAAGGAGTTTGAAGAGATATGGAGATGCAAGGATCATTAATGGAGCAGGCCCAGGCCGAGCTGCAAAAATATTACGGTTATCCCGATTTCCGGGACGGCCAGAAAAAAATTGTGAACAATCTGCTGGAAGGCCGCGATACGCTGGGCATTCTGCCTACCGGAGGCGGTAAGTCCATCTGCTATCAGGTTCCGGCGCTGCTGCAGCCGGGGCTTACCCTGGTCGTCTCACCGCTGATCTCCCTGATGAAGGATCAGGTGGATGCTCTTACGACGGCAGGGATTCCGGCTGCTTATATCAACAGCACCCTGAGCGGCAAGGAAGTGAATGAGCGCATCCGTGCGGCCCGCCGCGGCGACTTGAAGCTGCTCTATGTAGCTCCCGAGCGTCTGGAGCTGGACTGGTTCCGCCTGGAGATGGCGGGACTGAACATCTCCTGCGTAGCTGTGGATGAGGCGCACTGCGTCTCGCAGTGGGGCCATGACTTCCGCACCAGTTATCTGGCAGTGTCCCCGTTCGTGGAGCAGCTGCCGCAGCGTCCGATTCTGGCGGCCTTCACCGCTACAGCTACCCCGGAGGTCATGGAGGATATGGTCCGGCTGCTGCGCCTGCGCGAGCCGGGCGTCTTCATGACCGGACTTGGCCGCGACAATCTGGCGATGTCCGTGCTGCGCGGAGAGAACAAGCGCGAGTTCGTGCTGGATTACGCGGCTCAGCATGCCCATCAGCCGGGCATCGTGTATGCCGCCACCCGCAAGGAGGTGGATGATCTCTATCAGCGCCTCCAGGCCGCAGGAATCACCGCCGGGCGCTATCATGCCGGAATGAACGACCAGGAGCGGGCGGACAGCCAGGAAGGCTTCCTCTATGACGATATCCGCGTCATGGTCGCCACGAATGCCTTCGGGATGGGGATCGACAAGTCTAACGTGCGTTATGTCATCCATTACAATATGCCGAAGAACATGGAAGCTTATGTTCAAGAGGCGGGACGTGCCGGGCGTGACGGGGAGCCGAGCGATTGTATCCTCCTGTTCAGTGCGCAGGATATCATGACCCAGAAATTCCTGATTGAGCAGAACCCGCAGGACCCGGAACGTAAAGCCAACGAATACCGCAAGCTCCAGCAGATGATTGAATACTGCTATACCACCCGCTGCCTGCGCAGTGCGCAGCTCGACTATTTCGGCGAGAGTCATGACGATGATCACTGCGGGATTTGCAGCTCCTGTACCGACGAGCGTGAGCTGGTCGATATCACCGTTGAAGCGCAGAAGATCTTCTCCTGCATCCACCGGATGCGGGAGCGTTACGGCGTGGCGCTGGTCTCATCCGTGCTGAAGGGCTCACGTAACCAGAAGGTGCTGCAATACGGCTTCGAGAAGCTGCCGACTCACGGCGCTATGTCCAGCCGCAGCGAGAAGGAGATTACCGAGATCATCAATATGCTGATCTCGGAAGGATATCTGGCCTTGTCCGAAGGCCAGTATCCGGTGGTCCGGCTGCAGCCGCTGGCAGCCGAGGTGCTGCGCGGCCAGCGCCAGGTGCATCAGCGCGTGGCCCGCACACTGGTCACCTCCGGCACGCGGGACCGCAGCCGCTCGCGCGATACTTCACCGTCTGCGGTCAACGAGACGGTGTTCGAGCAGCTGCGTCTGATCCGCCGCGAGCTGGCGGGGCGCGAGCATGTGCCGTCGTACATCATTTTCAATGATGCGACGCTGCGTGAGATGAGCGTGGTTTGTCCGCAGACAGAAGCGGAGATGCTGAGGGTGAAGGGTGTCGGTGAAGTGAAGTACCGGAAGTACGGCAAGGCCTTCCTGGAGTTTTTTCAAAATGACATGTAAAGAAGGTTATAAGGCATGAGAATCATCCTGGCCACATTAAATGCCAAATATATTCATACCTCGCTTGCGATCCGGCTGCTGAAGGCGTATAGCGAGCATGAGTTCGAGGATATCCTTTTGGCGGAATATACCATCAAAGATCCCGCGATGAACATCGTGTCTGACCTTTTTCAGAAGCAGCCGGATGTGATTGGCTTCTCCTGTTACATTTGGAACATCGAGGAGACCATCAAGCTGGTCGGTATTCTCAAGCAGGTCATGCCGGAGGTCAAGATTGTGCTGGGCGGGCCGGAGGTATCCTATGAGCCGCTCTACTGGATGAAGCGGGAGGCCGGAGTGGACTTTGTCGTGAACGGTGACGGGGAAGAGACCTTCCACCATCTGCTGCAGGAGATCCGGGATGAGCACAAGTACCATTTCGTATACGGTGCGGCTTACCGCAAGGGGGAAGAGCTTATCGTTAATCCTCCCCGTCCCAAAAGTGATCTTAACACCCTGCCGACCCCGCACCGCTTCGCGGAGGATCTGCCGGAGCTTAGCAAGCGTATCGTGTATTTTGAGACGAGCCGGGGCTGTCCCTTCAACTGCCAATTCTGCCTGTCCAGCATTGAGGTGGGCGTGCGTTATTATGATATCGAACGGGTGAAGTCCGATCTGCTCTATCTGATTGAGGGCGGGGCCAAGGTGATCAAGTTCCTGGACCGCACGTTCAATATCAACCGCAATTATGCGATGGAGATGTTCCAGTTCCTGATCGATAATCATCAGGGCTGCGTGTTCCAGTTCGAGATTACCGCTGATATTATGCGTCCCGAGGTGCTGGATTTCCTGGCGCAGAACGCCCCTCCGGGCGTTTTCCGCTTCGAGATCGGCGTCCAGTCGACGAATGACGAGACCAATGAGCTGGTCAAGCGCCGCCAGAACTTCACCAAGCTGTCGCGCACTGTGATGAAGATCAAGGCCAGCGGCAACATCGACCAGCATCTCGATCTGATCGCCGGATTGCCAATGGAGGATTACGACACCTTCCGCAAGACGTTTAATGACGTCTTCGCCATGGAGCCGGAGGAGCTGCAATTAGGGTTCCTCAAAATGCTGCGCGGCACCGGGCTGCGCGCCCAGGCCGCCAAATATGACTATACGTATATGGAGCATGCGCCATACGAAATTCTCAGCAGCCATGTGATGCCGTTCGCCGATATTATCCGGCTCAAGCGGCTGGAGGATGTGCTGGAGAAGTACTGGAACAGCCAGCGGCTGGCTCATTCGGTCAAGTACCTGATCCGCCATGTCTTCCCGTCTCCGTTCGACTTCTTCCAGGAGTTCGGTGACTACTGGGAAGAGCGGGGCTGGCAGAAGATCGGGCATCAGCTGGAGGATCTGTTCACCCGGCTGCATGACTTCCTGACGGACCGGGGCACGGCCTCTATGGACATAGTCACCGGCCTGATGAAGCTGGACTACTTCCTCGCCCACAAGTACAAGCCCCGCAAGATCTGGTGGGACGATGTGCTTGATAAAGCGGAGTGGGCGAAGCACCTGAAGCAGATCGCCAGTCAGCCGGAGCTAATCTCGGCCAAGCTGGCGGAGGCCGGACTTAGCGAGCGGGAGCTCCAGAAGTTCATCGTGCTCGACGAGCTGCCGTTCCGGCTCGATCCGGTGCTGGAATCGATCAGCGGGCTGCGCTATGACGGGGAGCTTGGCGCTGAGGCGGAGGTTGGAGCTTCTGGCGAAGGTGAAGCAGTTGCCGCAATCAAGGCAGAAGTATCGCCTCCGGCGGTTGCCGGGGGAGGCGGGAGTGAAGGCCGGGCGGCTGCAACGGCGGTCGCCGCCGGGAGCGGGACGGCCCTGCCGGGTCCGCACCCCGGGGCAAGCGATGGCCGCACGCTGCTGGTCGTCCTGTATCAGCAGGACGAGAGCCAGCGGGCGCAGTATTATACGCTGCCTTTGTAGGGGAATGCCCCTGACTACACTGGACACCTGCCTGCCGATGCGGATGTATGCGAAAAACCGGACACATCCGGCGTTCCGTGGGCGCGTGAACCAAGTGTAATCGAAAAACCGACCACATTCGGCGTTGCGTGCCCACGTGGTCCAAGTGTAATCGAAAAACCGACCATATTTGGCGCTGAGTGCCCACGTGGGCCAAATGTAATCGAAAAACCGACCACATTCGGCGTTGCGTGTGCGAGTGAGCCAAATGTAATCGAAAAACCGACCACATTCGGCGTTGCGTGCCCACGTGGGCCAAATGTAATCGAAAAACCGACCATATTTGGCGCTGAGTGGGCCCGTGGTCGAAATGTAATCGAAAAACCGACCACATTCGGCGAAGCGGCCGCAAGGGAGCATGAGCGGGAGTCGGTTACCTATGGGGGGCATACAGTTGAGTCAGGAGCAGCACATATCATTGTTTAGATACGGTGACGAGCACGGGGAGCAATTCAAGGACCAGTTACTTGGCTTTAAGCTTCCGGCGGAGCAGTTGCAGTTCACCGGACTGCCGGAGGAGACGCTTCAGGATATCAAGGAGGATGCCGGTAAGGAGGGAGTGGTCATTACCTGTGGAGAACGGGCGGTGGGCTTCTTCATCCTTCATACTGGTGAAGGTATCTCGAATTTCTACCAGGACTACGAAGGAGCAGTTCTTCTCCGGGCCTTCCTGATGGACTGCGCCAGCCAGGGCCGCGGGTTCGCCAAAGCAGCGATGGCACTGCTGCCGGATTTTGTGCGCTGTCACTACCCTGAAGCCCGGCAGATTGTGCTGGCTGTGAATGAACGCAATACCGCCGCCAGTCAGCTATATCTCCGTGCCGGATTTCAGGATCACGGCCTGCGGCGCAGTGGTAGCAAGGGAACACAGCTGATTTTGCAATATGCGCTGTCTGGCGGGAGTGTGGGGGATTTGGGCGATGGATAGTTGCGATGAAATGTATAACCGTCTTACGGAGCTATTCACCCGCAATACACTGCTAATGGATATTTTTAAGCGTGCCCAAGGCTTGGCCCCGTTCCCTTACTACATAGGTGCAGGATGCTTGGTGCAAACGGTGTGGAATGAGCTTACCGGGCGTGCGCCGGGGTACGGAATTAGTGACATCGATATTATTTACTATGATGCAGCTGATCTGAGTTATGCTGCTGAGGATAAGGTGGTTGCGAAGGGCAAGAAGCTTTTTGCGGGAATTGCTATCCCGGTCGATCTCAAGAATCAGGCCCGAGTTCATCTGTGGTACCCCCAGAAGTTCGGTGTGGAGATCCAGCCCTACACATCGCTGGAAGCTGCAATTAATAGCTGGCCAACCACGGTGACTTCTCTGGGAGCACGGCTTGAGCTGAACGGTGACTGGAAGGTTTATGCCCCATTTGGTCTGGAGGATTTATTTCAATTAATTCTACGCCCCAACAAAGCACTGATCAGCGAGAAGATCTACGAAGCGAAGACGCAGAAATGGAAGTCGAAGTGGCCGGAGCTTACGGCGGTTCCTTGGTAGAATATATGTAAAGTTGGGGGAATATCAGTGACGCAATTCTATCTTATCCGCCATGGTGAACCGCAGTGGGATGTTAACGAGCAGTACAAGTTGAAGGGGCATGGCCGGGACCTGGTTCCGCTTACCGATGCAGGAGCTGAACAGGTGTCTCTGGCAGCACGGGATGAGCGTCTACGGGATGCTGAACTGATCGTCTCTTCTCCGTACACACGTGCTCTTCAGACCGCTGCAATTTTATCCAAGGAATTGGGTTTGGACATAAGGATTGAATTCGGTCTCAGAGAATGGCAGCCCGACTTAACTTTTGAATATGATTCATTGGAGCGGCTGGCAGAACTGGGGAGTGATTACGATGCTCATCATGGAGTGTACCCTCCCGGGGCAACTAAGCTGTGGGAATCCAAGGAACTGATGAGGAAGCGTGTGGAGAAGGTGATTAACCAATATTTGGGCTTCCAAAAGGTGATATTGCCGGACACGGTATGGCTTTTCGTACCTTGTTAGGAGAATTAGCTGAAATTCCACATGCCTCAATCAGCGAGTATACTAAAGTGAACACCTAGTTGTATTGGCTCTTTCCCTGCCTATCCTTCTAAATCGTGAATGGGGGAACGATGCATGCAACCGAAATTAATCTTAATCGAGGGTCTACCCGGCTTCGGGAAGTCCACAGCGGCACAGCTGGTTTACGAAATTCTTACGGAGGCGGGCAATAATGCTCAGCTATTCCTTGAGGGGAATTTGGATCATCCGGCGGATTATGACGGCGCCGCTTGTCTTACAAAGGCAGAGTACGATGAGCTGCTGGGGATGTGGGCCGATTCAAGGCATATATTAAGTCCGCGGACAACTTTTCATGACGGCTATTACCTTGTCGAATACCGGAAAATAGTAAATGAACACGAGCCTCTCCTTCCAAAGGAATGGATGGACACATTAGCCCGGAAGGATATCTATGAATTGCCGCTGGCTCAGCACAGAGAACTGATCACAGCAAAATGGCGGCAGTTTACAGAGAAGGCGCTACAGGGAACGGACACGTATGTGTTTGATTGCTGTTTTATCCAGAATCCTGTGACCATGGGGATGATCAAGCACGATGTTGCCGAGGAGTACATGATAGGCTACATTCAGGAGCTGGAGGCCATCATTAAGCCATTGAATCCGCTGCTGATTGTTATTGAACAGGACGATCTGGAGCATTCTTTCCGCAAAGCTGTCCGCGAGAGACCCCAAGAGTGGTCGGAAGGGTTCATCAAATATTACATCACCCAGGGGTATGGCTTAGGACAGGGCCACCAGGGCTTAGAAGGAACGCTTCAGGTTCTTGAGGCAAGACGGGAACTGGAAGAGAAGATATATGACGGCCTAACTATCGCCAAGAAAAAAGCAAATAACTCTTCGTATGATTTAAATGCCTACAAACAGGCTTTAGCGGAGGTTTTAGCAGAATATTTTTAGCGCGGCAACCGGCCGCAGTTAGGCCAACAAGATGCTGAAATCCTGGTTCAGGCTCTGGACGGAATGAAGCTCTTCGGATATGTCGGGCCGCTGGCAAATCTCGGGTATAGTACAGCCGCTATGGCAGTTTGGAGCTGCCCGTGAAAGCTATGAACAGCGGTTTACTCCTGAAGCCAGCGATGCGCTAGCGGTGCTGCTGCTGGAACTGCCACCAGCCTTGCGCTGGCACCGGAAGCAGGAGGTCCACCGTCATCTCGCCGGTCATCAGGGCGAGATTCGGGCAGCCGATATTCATACAGCATGGCTGCAACTTGCAAATAGGGAGTGAGAAAATTTGAAGCTGCAGGAATGTTACGGCTTATGGATGTCCGGCCAGTGGCACAAGGCCGGGAAATACAAGGACTTATATAATCCATACAGCGGGGAAGTATTGGCACGGATTGCCCAGGCAGATGCCTCTGAGGGAGTGCGGGCAATCGAGGCGGCTCACGAAGCCTTTGCTGTCTTCGGGCGGATGACGGCCTATCAGCGCAGCGAGATTCTATACCGGGTGGCCGGGCTGATTGACGAGCGCAGGGAAGAACTGGCCCGGGTGATAGCAATGGAAGCGGCCAAGCCCCTCAAGGCAGCCAGAGGCGAAATTGCCCGGACCGTGGAGACCTACCGTTTTGCAGCCGAAGCTGCAAAACAGGTGACCGGTGAGCAGGTTGCGATGGATGCGGCTGAAGGCGGACACCAGCATTTCGGCTTTACAATCCGGGTCCCCATCGGGGTTGTAACAGCTATTACTCCGTTTAATTTTCCGTTTAATCTGGTAGCCCATAAGGTGGGACCGGCCCTTGCGGCCGGCAACACCATTGTGTTGAAACCGGCGGAGCAGACACCGCTAAGCGGGTTGCTGCTTGCCGGGCTGTTTCAAGAGGCGGGGCTGCCGGCCGGAGTGCTGAATATTGTGACCGGTGAGGGAGCGGAGCTGGGGGAAGTACTGACGACCCATCCGCTGGTCCGCAAGATCAGCTTTACCGGGAGCTATGCCGTGGGCCAGCTGATTCAGCGGCAGGCGGGTTTGCGCCGCACCACTCTGGAGCTTGGGTCCAACGCTGCTTTGATTATTGATGAGAACACAGACATTGCGGCGGTTGCCGCCCGGTGTGTCAGTGGTGCTTTTGCCTATAACGGGCAAGTCTGTATTTCCTTGCAGCGGATTCTAGTCCATCAATCGCTCTATGAAGAATTCAAACAACATTTTGTCACAGCAGCAGCAAAGCTTATAACCGGGTCCCCGCTGGAAGAAGCTACGGATGTGACCTCACTGATTTCGGAGAAGGCGGCAGACCGTATTATGAATTGGATCGGGGAAGCCGTGGCAGGCGGCGCTGTGATCGAAACAGGCGGCCTGCGCTCAGCCAGAAATATTATTGCCCCTACCCTGTTGACTCAGGTGCCCCGCAGCGCCAAGGTATGGACAGAGGAGATATTCGGACCCGTTGCGGTGCTTCTGCCCTTTGACCACTGGGAGGAGGCAATCCGCGAGGTGAATTCTTCACGCTACGGTTTGATGGCGGGGGTGTATACCTCTGACATCAAGCGCGCTTTTCAGGCTGCCCGTGAACTTGAGGCCGGCGGTGTAGTCGTTAATGATATTCCGACGTTCAGAGTGGATCATATGCCGTATGGCGGTGTGAAAGACAGCGGTAAGGGAACCGAAGGCGTTGCTTACGCCGTACAGGAGATGACACAGCTGAAGCTGATATCTTTTAATGTGTAGAGACCGGTTACGCAATTCCAATAAACACAAGGCAGCGATCCTCCCAATAAGAGGGGAATCGCTGCCTTGTTGTTTTTGTTAATAACTAATCATGGACCCGGCAGGGAGATGGCGGGCGAGCCAGTCCAGCACATCGGCCGTGACCTCGTCCCGGTTGACCTCATTCAGCATCTCATGCCTTCCTCCCGGATACAGCTTGCATTCTACATCCTGAAGCCCCTGCTTCCGGTATAGCTCAGCCAGACGCATCACCCCTTGACCGTTCATCCCCACAGGGTCCTTCTCGCCCGCAAACAGGTAGACCGGCTTGTCGCTGCATAGGTGCTGAAGAGTGGACCTGGTATGAAGCTCACGCAGCAAATGGAAGAAGTCCCGGAAGAAGCGGGTGGTGCAGATCGCCCCGCAGTACGGGTCTGCAATGAACTTATCTACCTCCTCCGGATCACTGCTGAGCCAGTCAAAAGCTGTGCGGACCGGAGAGAAGGACCGGTTATAAGCGCCGAAAACAATGCCATTCAGCAGTACACTGCGGTGATGGTCGCCCTGCAGCCTTAACTGCATAGCCGACAAGGATTCTGCCAGCCGCAGCATGCTCCGGGGACCATTGGTGCCGCTGAGGATGAAGCCGCTGTAAATCTCATGCCCCTCTTCGCACATGAGCTTCTGAGCCAGAAACGAACCCATGCTGTGCGCGAACAGGTAGATCGGGGCATGCTCATGCCGGGAGCAGGCAACTCCCGCAAGCTGCAGCAGGTTGCGCCGCATCCAGTAGAAGCCGTTCTCCCCGCTGTCACCGAGCAGGTTGACTCTGCCGGCGGTAAGTCCATGCCCCCGGTGGTCATTGGCATACACGGCATAACCGGCTGCGGTAAGCGCCGAAGCGAACCGGGCATACCGCGCAGCCGTCTCACACATCCCGTGTGCAATCTGCACAATCCCCCGGATCTCCGTTCCCGTGTCCGGCAGCCATTCATAGACATGGATTTTGACATCTAAGGGATCAGTCATGGTAAAAGTGTTCTCAGTCATCGCCTGTCCTCCTGAAAGTGAAATTCAGCATTCCTAGCGTAAAGAGTACCTGGTGCTACACTGATCCAAGTGAAATGCAGTCTGGCTTCTTACGGCAGATAGGAGCGCAGCACCGTAGATTGTCCTTCAATGCTGTAAGCGCCAAGGCTGGACGGAAGCAGATAGCATTCGCCCGCTGCGTATGGCTGGGAGCCGCCGTCCCAGATCAGGTGGCCGCTGCCTTCGCAGATCACCAGGATGGTGAAGCTGTCATCGGTGGTGGCGAGCTGCCATTCGCCGGACACCAGACCTTTTTCCACGATAAAATAAGGGGAGGAGGCAATCTGCAGCCATTCACCGGCCACTGCACCATCGGTCTTCATCGAAGTCGCTCCTGCGCCTTCATAAGCGGTAACATTCAGGGAATCCTCGATATGCAGCTCACGCGGCTTCCCGTCCAGACCCGGACGGTCATAATCGTAAATCCGGTATGTAGTGTCAGAGTTCTGCTGGATCTCCGCTACAACGACACCAGCGCACAAGGCATGTACTGTCCCTGCGGGGATATAGAAAGAGTCACCGGCAGCTACAGTCACTTCCTGCAGGCTGTCCATAACCGTTCCGTTCTCCAGCGCGTCCTTCAGCATCTCGCGGGTGACGCCTTCCTTCAGGCCGTAGATGATTTTGGCGCCTGGCTTGGCGTCCAGCACGTACCACATTTCGGTTTTGCCCAGCTCGCCCTTGGGGAGTCCGGCATAATCATCCGTAGGATGCACCTGCACGGAGAGGTTGTCATTGCAATCCAGCAGCTTGATCAGCAGCGGGAATCTTCCGCCTTCTTCCGTGATGCCCTTGCTGCCGAACCACTCGTGCCCGAACTGCTCACGGATGGCATCCAGGCCTTGTCCGGCCAGCTCGCCGTTGACTACTGAGGAGGTGCCGTTCGGATGATCGGCAATCATCCAGCCTTCGCCGATATGGCCTTCCGGCAGATCCAGGCCGAATTTCTCCAGCGCTCGGCCTCCCCAGACACGTTCTTTGAATTCCGGCTGAAATTTCAGAGGATATGGTTTCGTCATTACAACATCTTCCTTCCTGATAATAGAATTGGCGATTTGTCTTGTCCCGGTCTGTCAACCCGATGATGGTGTCCCGGGAAAATACAATCGCTGCGAAAACTGGGCGATTGCAATCTCTGATCAGCTTCTTTTCTTCTCTACAGCTACTACGTACGGTGCAGACTCGCGCTGAAGCTGGCGGTACACGATGGTCTGCGCGTCCTGTTGGGCCAGTCCGGCGGCCCAGGCTTCGACAGCGGCGGCTTCGCGGCCGCCGCCTTCGTGGCCGGGATACAGCACGGCCGTGATGATCCCGCCCGGGCGGAGCAGCGCAAGCGACGCCTCCAGCGCGGCCAGCGTGCTTCCCGGCTCGGTGATGATAGTCTTATCGGCATCGCCTGCAGGCAGATAGCCGAGGTTGAACATCACCGCCGAGACCGTTCCGCGCCAAGCGGGCGGAACGGCTGCAGCCATGGCTGCATGGCTCTGCAGCAGCAGCGTCACGGGAGCCAGCGCAGCAGGCGCTTCCTCCCGGGCCAGCCGCAGGCGCTCGCCGGCAAGAGCCAGCGCCTGCGGCTGGATGTCGAACCCGTACACCCCGCCGCGCGGCCCGGCCGCTTTGGCGAGGAACAGGGTGTCGGCGCCGGTTCCCACGGTGGCGTCGATAGCCCGTCCGCCGGGCGGGAGCCGCTCAGCGGTCAGCTTATGGGCGAAGCTAAGGACAGACAGGAAGCCCATCAGCCCTTCCTCCAGTACTTACCCTGCCAGGTGTCCCTGGCAACCAGCTCCTGGTCAATGGCATTCAGCACTTCCCACTTCTTGAGGCTCCACATCGGGCCGATCAGAGCATCGCGCGGGGCATCGCCGGTCAAGCGGTGGACGATCATGTCCGGCGACAGAATTTCCAGCGAGTCGGCAATGAGCTTCACATATTCATCCTGCTCCAGGAACCGCAGCAGTCCGGCTTCATACTGCTTCACCATCGGCGTTTTGCGCATGAGGTGAAGCAGGTGGATTTTGATCCCCTGAACCCCCATATTCGCTACAGCAGCTACAGTCTCCAGCATCATCTCATGCGTTTCCTGCGGAAGACCGTGAATGATATGGGTACACACCCGGATGCCGTGACGGCGGAGCTTCGCAACAGCTTCAGTATAGCAGGCGGTATCATGCGCGCGGTTAATCAGATCCGAAGTGGACTGATGAATGGTCTGAAGCCCCATTTCCACCCATAGATAGGTGCGCTGGTTCAGCTCCGCGAGATACTCCACTACATCATCCGGCAGGCAGTCGGGGCGGGTGGCAATGGCGAGGCCGACAACCCCGGGCTGCTGCAAAATGACTTCATAATATTCCCTTAGCTCCTCGACGGGAGCATACGTATTGGTATAGGCCTGGAAATAGCCGATATATTTGGCATTCGGCCATTTCTGATGCTGGCGGTCGCGGATATGGTTGAACTGGGTGACCAGATCATCCCGGCGGCTTCCGGCGAAATCGCCTGACCCTCTGGCACTGCAGAATGTACAGCCTCCTTTGGCGATGGAACCGTCACGGTTCGGACAGGTGAAGCCCGCATCGAGCATGACCTTGAACACCTTGGTATCCATCTGCCCGCGCATTTCGTAGTTCCAGGTATGGAACCGTTTATCCCCCCACAGAAGCGGAGAGGAGGCCTGTAAAAGATTAGACATGTGCAGCTCCTTTCATTAACCTTCCCATTGTATCAAAAATCCGTGATGAACGTAACAATCCCTCCCGGAATTCCGCCGAAAAAAAACTAAAAATAGGCTGTGAATTACCGCTATTCGGCTTGAAAATGCTTACACATTATGTTATATTTAAAGTGTTAAAAAGCCGCTGCAGCAACCACAATCTTATGCTTGAATTCATAATTTCGTGTCGTCCGGTCCATACTAAACCTTAGAGGTGATAACGATGAATTCTCCAACGGTATTTGCTGATAACAAAGGTTCGATTGATGTGCAGCTGACTCCCGATGAAGCTCTCGCCCTGACAGGCGTAGAATTCAACGGCAACCACAAGATCAAGACAGAAGCGCAGCGGAAGATCCGCAATGCGTTCGAGAAGACCTTCGAGTTCGATAAATAAATGGCAGTCCGCTGAACGGCGGGCCGGTATTACAGATACAACACGCACGGAACTTTCGACCAGTCCAACAGGGGCGGGATGGAGGTTCCTTTTCTTTTGCTGAAATCCCTTTACTTTTGCCGGTAAGTTCGGCACAATATTGCAAGTGGCATTTATCCTATTCACAGATAAGGCAATAAAGAGATAAGCGGAGGAGTACCTATGCGTTTACGCGGAAGAAAAGGAATACGTGAAAGTCTTGAGGAGCAGACCGATCTGGTCATCCTGGAACCACGCAGCCTGAAGGGGCGCTGGTCCGAATTGTTCGGCAATGATCATCCGATTCATGTGGAGTTCGGAATGGGCAAGGGACAGTTTATCAGTCAAATGAGCTTCAAATACCCGGAGATTAATTTCATCGGCGTGGATATGTATGACGAGCTGGTGCGGCGCGCAGCCGAGAAGGCCCGGAATGTATGGGAGCCGGCAGGAGAAGAGACACCGCCCAACGTGAGAGTGGCCTTGGCCAATATCGATTACGCGGAGGAAGTGTTCGCTCCAGGGGAGCTGGAACGGATCTATCTCAACTTCAGTGATCCCTGGCCGAAAAGCAAGCATGCCCGCCGCCGTCTGACGCATCCGCGTTTTCTGGATAAATACCGCGGACTGCTCAGTCCGCTCGGCGAGATCCATTTGAAGACGGATTCCCGCAGCCTGTTTGAATTCTCGCTTAATGCCTTTGCGGACTATGGCCTGCAGATGAAGAATATTTCGCTTGACCTGCATGAGGGCGGCGTGATCAACGAAGAGCATGTAATGACCGAATACGAGACCAAGTTCTATGGACGGGGCGTGAACATTCACCGCTGCGAGGCAATTGTCGGAGACGAGGCGCTGAAGCAATATCAGGCCACCCGTCTGGACAAGTACCGCCTCTAGGCTGCATTACCTGCAATTACAGCAAAAGGCAGTCCGGTTCATTCATACCGGACTGCCTTTTGCGTTCTTACCTGCTTCTCTACTCCCCATGTTCTGCGCGCGGTTTATCCAGCATATCAATAATGCTTTGGGCGCTTTGCAGCGGGTTGTACCTGGAGATGGCCTCCAGATGGGCCTTGCGCGCCGCACGGACATTCCCGTAATCATTCAGCAGCCGCTCCATCCACCGGTCAACTACATCGAGGGAGCTGATCGGCTCTCCCAGTCCGGCGGCAGTGAAGTACCGGCAGTTCTCTTCTTCCTGGCCCGGCAGCGGAGAGTGGAAGAGCATCGGAATGCCCTTGGCCAAGCCTTCGCTGCAGGTCATGCCGCCCGGCTTGGTGACCAGCAGGTCGGACACCTCCATCAGCTTGTCAATCTCCCGGGTGAAGCCCAGCAGCCGGATGTTGGGATGCCTGAACCGCGGGTCTTGCATCATCTCCTGCAGCAGCTTGTCATTCTGGCCGAGGCAGAACACAATCTGCACCTTGTCCCGCCATCCGGCCAGAGCCGCATTGACTACTTCGTCATTCATCATGCCCCATCCACCGCCCATGACCATGACCGTCGGAACACCAAGCAGCTTGAACTGCTCTTGAATGTCTTCCCGGCCGTGCTGCTCCCAGAAGCTCGGGTGGACAGGAATGCCGGTTACCCGGATCTTGAAGGCGGCAACGCCTCGGCGGCGCAGCTTCGCCTTGACCTCAGGGGTGGATACCAGATAGCGGTCCACCTGCGGGCTGATCCAGCTGGCATGGGCGTCATAATCTGTAATGACTGTAATCAGCGGAGCCTTCAGCGACGGGTGAAGCCGCTTCAGGCGTGAGATAACAGCACCGGGAATGAAGTGGGTACAGACGATAATGTTCGGATTCAGCTGCTTCACAATATTTTGGGCATGCGTATAAAACAAGCGGTGCAGGGCAAGTGTGGTAAGACGATTGAATGATTTCTGGTGACGGTACACATAGCCCATCAGCCGGGGCTGGGAGGTAACCGTCTTGCGGTATGCCGAGACAATGAGCGGGGCCACCTTGGGATTCAGGAAGCTCCCCAGCTCCAGCACCTTGGTCTGCACCTCTGGAGACAGCTTCCGCAGGCTGCTCGACAGCGCATATGCAGCCTGGGTATGCCCGGCACCGAAGCCCTCTGACAGCAATAATATTCTTTTTTTGCGCAATGTATAGTTCACCTGTTCCCTAGAGGTATTGACCGGCCGGCGCCCCTTAGGCATCATATCCAGAGGGCAAGCGTACCGGCTGCGACTCCAGACCCAATGACCGCTCCTGCGAGGACATCAGATGGATAATGCAGCCCGAGGTAGATCCGGGAGAAGCCGACTGTGCAGGCCAGAGGAAGCAGGACCGCAGTCAGGACAGGAAAGGCTATCATATAAGGAACCGTTGAGGCGAAGATAGCGGTCGTATGGCCTGAAGGAAAAGAATGATCCTTAAGCGGATTGCGGAACGTATTGGTGTCCGGCAGGGCCAGATAGGGCCGCAGGCGCGGGTAGAGCTTTTTGGCGATAGCGACGGGCACATGGCTTATCGCCAGCGCGGCCAGTGCCTGAAGTCCTGTAGTTCTCCATGGCTGCGGGCACACTGCCCAGACCAGGAGATTGATGCCGATCGCGCTTGTTGCACCTCCGAGATGAGTGAGGTAGAAGAGCCAGAAGTTCAGAAACGGATTGTGCATCCGTCCGTTAATCCATTGAAACACCCGCTGCTCCAGGAGATGCAGTTTCTTGAATAAAGGTCTCATATCATGTCCCTCCGATAGTCCGGCTAAAAGAGTTCTGGCGCAGCTTAAGCAGCAGATTTCACGGCCTGAAGCTGTCTTTATCATACTTTTTTAAGGTAGCCCGTTCAAGAAAAAGCTCGGGTCCGCTCGAAAAATGTCTCTTTTGACTTGTGAGCCCCAAAGCGACTACAATGATTCAAGCAGGAAGATCGCGTTTATAAGGTAACAGAGAAATAAGGAGCCAGCCAGTACACTGGAATCCATATTCATATCTTGTGAAACGGGACATAACACAATTCGGAATCCTGCCCGGAACTAAGGGGAAATTCTTGTCTACAGTAAGGGATGCAACAAAAGGGTCAGATAGAACGTTAGCAAGTTAGAGAGAGAAAAAGAGAAAAAACATCAAGATTTGGAAAAAGGGGGCATCTAAAGATCATGACAGACGCATTGTTTGTTACGCTCCAAGTGATCTTGGCGGCAATCGCAGTTTATCAGTTTGCATTTTCGCTGTTTGGACTGCGCAAGAAGAAGAACAAGGTTAGGCATGCGCCGCAAAAGTCATTTGCCGTACTGGTCGCCGCACACAACGAGGAAGAAGTGGTTGGCGCTCTGATGGAGAACCTGAAGCAGCTTAATTATCCCCAGGAACTTTACGATGTATTTGTCATCTGTGACAACTGTACGGATAATACCGCTGCGATCGTGCGGGAGCACGGCATGAATGCCTGTGTACGTACCAACAGCAACCTGCGCGGTAAAGGCTATGCCATCGAGTGGATGCTGAAGGAGCTGTGGGCGCTGCCCCGCCAGTACGACGCTGTAGTCATGTTCGATGCCGACAACCTCGCACATACAGAGTTCCTGACAGAGATGAACAACGATCTGTGTTCAGGCGGACGGGTCATTCAAGGCTACATTGATACGAAGAACCCGGAGGATTCCTGGATCACGGCTGCTTACGGCGTATCCTACTGGTACATCAACCGGCTGTGGCAGCTGTCGCGCCATAATCTGAAGATGGCCAACTTCCTCGGCGGTACAGGCATGTGCTTCGAGACGAATCTGCTGAAGGAAATGGGCTGGGGGGCAACCAGTCTGGTTGAGGATTTGGAATTCACCATGCGCAGCGCCTCCAAGGGCGTATATCCAAAGTTTAATTATGATGCCAAAGTATTCGATGAGAAGCCGCTTACTTTCAAGGCTTCCTCCAGACAGCGTCTGCGCTGGATGCAGGGTCATTTCACCGTAGCCCGCCGTTACTTCTTCCCGCTGCTGTGGCAGGGGATCAAGGAACGCAGCCTGACGAAGTTCGACCTGGCACTGTATGGAGCTAACGTATACATTGTGTTGCTTACGTTCCTGATGACTGCCGTAATGTTTGTGGATAATGCTGTGTTTGGCGGTCCGCATATTGCGAATATTTACGGACATCTGCCGCTGTGGCTCGGGTACTTTGCCGTAGGGGCGAACATTCTGACCTTCCTGCTGGCCATGGCGCTGGAGCGGGTGAAGTTCAAGAAGGTCTATCTGTACCTGCTGGTGTTCCCGGTCTATCTGCTCTCGTGGTATCCCATCACGTTCTATGCGTTCTTCACGCAGAACAACAAGCAGTGGAGTCATACCAAGCATACGCGCGTAGTCCGGCTGGAGGAAGTGCAGAGCAAGCAGGTTTCATAATTCGCACTGTAAATTAATAATTTCTGAGGATGTTGACATCTTCAGTCTGATGATGTATAGTATTCAAGTGTGCAAAACATAGGGATTGCAAGCAGAAGCACCGGCTTCTCACCTGACAGGCTAACAGCCTGCTGGTTTTGATCTCAATGCTTTATGAATGGTTACAATTCATGAACGTTGATCAAACGGGGTGTCGGGGAATTACCGGCATCCCTTTTTTATGGAGAACCGTAATATATTATCTGAAAATTATTCGGAGGTGGAGGATTATCAGTAAGGAACATATGATCAATGATGAAATTCGTGCCAAAGAGGTTCGGCTGGTCGGAGCAGAGGGTGAACAAATCGGGATCAAGCCGATCCGCGAGGCGTTACAAATGGCGATCGATCTTAATCTGGATTTAGTCAACGTAGCACCGCAGGCGAAGCCGCCGGTATGCCGCATCATGGATTACGGCAAGTTCCGTTATGAAACGCAGAAGAAAGAGAAGGAAGCCCGCAAGAACCAGAAGATCGTGGATCTCAAGGAAGTCTGGTTCCGTGCAAACATTGAGGAACATGATTATCAGACCAAGTTCCGCAATGTAATCAAGTTCCTGGGCGAAGGCGATAAAGTGAAGTGCTCCGTCCGTTTCCGCGGCCGTGAGATTACCCACGCTAGTATCGGCCAGAAGATCCTGGAGCGCGTGAAGAGCGAAGTAGAAGAAATTGCTGTTGTAGAGCGCCAGCCTAAGCTGGAAGGCCGCAGCATGATTATGATTCTGGCTCCGAAGCCCCAATAATCCTGGAGTCACTTGCATAGCAATTTGGCGCCGCATAATATTCAAGGAGGAAACACCATGCCTAAAATGAAAACACATAGCAGCCTGAAAGGCCGCTTCAAGATCACTGGAACTGGTAAAGTATTGCGTTACAAAGCTCACAAGAACCACTTGCTGTCCCACAAATCGAAACGTGCAAAACGCGTATTGAACGGCAATCCGGTAATGGCCCCTGGGGATGTAAGACGTTTGAAACAAGGACTCGCTAACTTGAAATAGTTAATCACACATTTTTGGGAGGTTTATTAATATGGCAAGAGTTAAAGGCGGATTTGTAGTTCGTCGTAGACATAAAAAAGTATTGAAGCTGGCAAAGGGTTACTTCGGTTCCAAGCACCGCATTTTCAAAACAGCTAAAGAGCAAGTAATGAAATCGATGGTTTACGCATACCGTGACCGTCGTCAGACGAAACGTAACTTCCGCAGACTGTGGATCGTTCGTATCAATGCTGCAGCCCGTTTGAACGGTCTGTCTTACAGCAAGCTTGTATACGGCCTGAAATTGGCTGGTGTAGAAGTGAACCGTAAGATGCTGGCTGATCTGGCAGTGAATGATCTGAACGCCTTCAACTCCCTGGCTGTTGTTGCCAAAGAGAAGATCAACGCGTAAGACGCTATAAACCGAAAAGCACCGCCTGCGGGTTCTCCCGTGTGACGGTGCTTTTTTTGCGCGGTGGGAACCGCCGGATGGACGGCTATTCCCAGTATTTCGTTGTGCTAAGCAGCGAAGCAAGTTTCTTGCTGCTGGAGCGTCTCAGCTTGCGCAGCGCAGACCGCTCGTCAGCAGACTGGCAGATCAGCTTCTCTTCGTCGGTCTGGGCCACGATGGCCGGAACAGGGGCTGTAGTGCCGTCTTCATTCATAGCTACGAAGGTCAGGAAGGAAGTTGCAGCAACAGCGCGTTCGCCAGTGTAGAGATTCTCGGAGATAATCTTGACGAATACCTCAATGCTGGTGCGGCCCGTCCAGGAGACAAAGGATTCGAAGCAGACGGAATCCGTCGGCCGGATCGGCAGGAGGAAGTCGACAGAGTCAGCGGATGCCGTTACTACGTTGACCCGGCAGTGGCGCATGGCCGAGATGGAGGCTACTTCATCGATGGTGCTCATGAGCTTGCCACCGAACAGTGTCTTGTGATTGTTCACATCATTCGGGAAGACGCGGCCGGTTTTGAATACGCGGGATTCATGACAGTATTTGAAGTCGGGTGCAGCTTGTGGTGTGTGTTCTTGTTCCATTTTCAGTAACTCCCTTTGCGTACAAGATGTAATCATACATGATAATAGAAAAGCCTTCCCTGTGCAATAATAATGTTAATGCACTTGGAACCATAAGCTACATTTTGAGGTTTTCTAACATATAACGGACACAGAAATAACAGCCCGTGTCAAGGTAAGCGATTTCTTGTTGAAAAATGCAAATTATTATTGACCTGAGGTCATTAATAGACTGGATTTTAGCTTTTTTTGCAGGTATAATTTGTACTAATGGTATGTCCAAAGCAGAACACAGAAGACATCCAATTTACTAAGGGGGATCACTTTCGATGAAGAAGTTTTACCAACTATCTTTGGTTATGGTTATGGCCTTCACTGTCATTCTGGCAGGTTGCGGTAACAATAACAGCGCTAATTCCGGCTCCAATGCTGGAACAGCAACTACTGCACCAACAGACGCAGCTGCAACAGAAGCACCAGCAGCAACTGACGCTCCTAAGGCTGTCAAACTGGGTCTAGTAACTGACGTAGGCGGAGTAAACGATAAGTCCTTTAACCAGTCTTCCTGGGAAGCACTGGAGGCTATGGAGAAGGAATTCGGCGCTGAGATCAAATACCTGCAGAGTAAATCCAATGCAGACTATGAGCCTAACCTTAACCAGTTCGTTAAAGGCGGCTATGACCTCACTTGGGGAATCGGCTTCGACCTTGGCGATGCTGTACTGAAGGTTGCCAAAGAGAACCCGAATGCTAACCTTGCGATCATCGACAGTGTAGTGGACGCTCCTAACGTTGAATCTGTAACCTTTGCCGAGAATGAAGGCTCCTTCCTGGTGGGTGTTGTTGCTGGTCTGACAACCAAAACCAACAAAGTAGGTTTCATCGGCGGTATGGAAAGCCCGGTTATCAAACGTTTCGAAGTGGGCTTCAAAGCCGGCGTAGAAGCGGTTAACCCTAATGCTACAGTAAAAATCACTTATGCAGGTGCTTATGATAAGCCGGATACCGGTAAATCTTTGGCGGCAACATTGTATAATGATGGCAACGACATTATTTTCCCTGCTGCAGGCGCAACAGGCAACGGCGTATTCAACGAAGCGAAATCCCGCAACAAAGCCGGCGGCAGCAAAGTATGGGTTATCGGCGTTGACAAAGACCAGTCCCTGGAATTTGGCGATGATGTAACGCTGACTTCCATGATCAAACGTGTTGACGAAGCGGTTAAGAAGGTTTCCCAGCAGGTTGTTGACGGTACCTTCAAAGGCGGAACTACAACTGTTCTTAGTCTGAAAGACAACGGTGTAGGCCTTCCTGAAACATCCAAAGCTAACGTTACTGCAGATATTCTGGCTAAGGTTGACGAATATAGCAAACAAATCATTGATGGAACAATCGTTGTTCCTTCCGAGTAATTCATTGCTTCAGCTTAACCCGATTTAACATAACGTCGAAGAGCAGGGCCGGTTCAAACACTGGCCTTGTTCTCTGTCAGCATCTGTTATAGACAATCACAACTGTACCGTCCTTGTGTGGGGCGGTACAGCCGTGTCTAAAAGGCAATATTATATATATTCTGTGATGAGGGTGATTCCATGAGTGCTGCGGCTCCTGTCGTAGAGTTGAAGCAAATCACAAAACGCTTTCCCGGTATCGTTGCGAACGACTCCATTAGTCTGACGCTGGAAAAAGGGGAGATCCATGCGCTGCTTGGTGAGAACGGGGCAGGCAAATCAACCTTGATGAATATCGTATTCGGACTGTACCAGCCCGATGAAGGCAGCATCGAAATCGACGGGAAACCGGTTATTATTGATAACCCCAATAAAGCTATTGAGCTTGGCATTGGTATGGTTCACCAGCATTTCAAGCTTGTTGATCCTTTTACGGTCACCGAGAACATTGTTCTGGGCATGGAGCCGAAGAAAGGTCTTAAAATTGACTATAAATCCGCTGCGGAGCAGGTTCGTAAGCTATCTGAGCAGTACGGGCTCCAAGTCAATCCAAATGCCAAAATTCATGACATTTCGGTAGGCATGCAGCAACGGGTAGAAATTATGAAAACCCTGTACCGCGGAGCGGATATACTTATATTCGATGAGCCTACCGCTGTACTAACGCCGCAGGAAATTACGGAACTGATGGCGATTATGAAGCGGCTCGTTGCAGAAGGTAAATCCATTATTCTGATCACACATAAGCTGAAAGAAATCATGCAGATTTCCGACCGTGTCACCATTATCCGGCGCGGTAAGGTGATTGATACGGTGAAGACCACCGAGACCAATCCTAACGAGCTTGCTGAGAAGATGGTCGGACGCGGAGTAACCTTCAAAGTGGACAAGCAGCCGCCGCATATTGGCGAGAGCATCCTGAAGCTGTCTAATGTCAGCAGCAAAAGCAAGGATGGCGTGCCTGTGCTGAATGGCCTGAGCTTTGAAGTTAAGGCGGGGGAGATTCTCGGAATCGCCGGAGTGGACGGTAACGGCCAGAGTGAGCTGATTCAGGCCATTACCGGGCTGCGCAAGATTGACTCAGGTTCGATCCAGGTCTCCGGTAAGGAGATTGGCAATCTGTCACCGCGCAAGGTATCTGAAATGAATGTCTCCCATATTCCGGAGGACCGTCACAAGCATGGTCTGGTGCTGGACTTCACCGTGAGCGAGAACATGGTTCTGGAGACGTATTATAAGAGTCCATATAACCAGAAAGGGTTCTTGAACACAGATGTGATTAACAAGCATGCCGAAGATCTGGTAAGACAATTCGATGTGCGCACACCTTCTATAGAGAATAAAGCCCGCTCCTTATCCGGCGGTAATCAACAAAAAGCGATTATTGCGCGGGAAATAGACAAGAATCCGACTCTTCTGATTGCCGCTCAGCCAACGCGCGGTTTGGATGTCGGAGCCATTGAATTTGTGCAGAAGCAGCTGATTGCGCAGCGTGACCAAGGCAAGGCTGTACTGCTGATTTCATTTGAGCTGGATGAAATTATGAATGTGTCCGACCGGATTGCCGTTATTTATGAAGGGCAGATTGTCGGAGAGGTATTCCCGCAGGATACGAATGACCAGGAGCTGGGTCTGATGATGGCGGGCAGTTTGAAGCGGGGAGGTCATGCGGATGTCTAGACTCCGGAAAATATTCGCAACAGACAGCTACATAATTCCTCTTGTAGCAATTCTGATGGGTTTCCTTGTAGGTGCTATCGTCATGCTGATTGGCGGTTATGATCCTATTGCGGCTTATTCTGCGCTGTTCAAGCGCGTGTTCGGCAGCCCGTATGATTTCGGTGAGGCGATCCGCGAGATGACTCCGCTTATGCTGACGGGTCTGGCTGTAGCCTTTGCCTTCCGCTCAGGGATGTTCAACATTGGTGCGGACGGGCAGGTCATGATCGGGATGACGGCTGCATCTGTTGTCGGCATTAAGCTTGGCGGGGTATTGCCGGCTTTCCTGTTAGTTCCGCTTGCGGTCATTGCAGCTGCTGTATGCGGCGGACTATGGGCCGGTATTGCCGGATATCTGAAGGCCAAGCGCGGAATTAATGAAGTTATCACAACGATCATGTTGAACTGGATTGCGCTCTTCCTGTCGAATTATATTGTCCGGACGTTCCTGCTTCTGCAAGGGCAGAACCGGTCGGAGGATAATCCGGCTTCTCTATCCATGACCTTCCTCTTCTCCACCTTTGATAATGCCCGCTTGCACTGGGGAACCGTGATTGCCCTGGCGGCAGCAACTTTCTTCTATGTCTATCTCTGGAAGACCAAGCAGGGCTACGAAATGCGTGCAGTAGGCTTGAACCCGCATGCTGCCGAATATGCAGGAATGAATGTCGGACGCAATGTGGTGAAGGCAATGTTCATCAGCGGCGTGTTCGCAGGTCTCGCAGGCGCTGGTGAAGTACTGGGTGTATTCCATTATCAATCCGTATTTGCAGCTTCACCTGGTTATGGATTTGACGGTATCGCTGTTGCCCTGCTTGGACTGACCCATCCGCTGGGTGTCATTCTCGCTGCTATTCTATATGGCACGCTGACGTACGGTTCGGCAGGCATGAGCTTCGGTGCGGATGTGCCTCCGGAGCTGATCCGTATTGTAATCGGTTCGATCATATTCTTCATTGCTGCGCAAGGCATTGTACGCTGGGTGCTCAAACCGTTTTACTTCAAGCGCAAGAAAGAGAAGGTGTTATAGATGGACTTCGTAGTCTTAGGCCAACTGCTCAATACGACGCTTGTTTTTTCCACAGCGCTAATATTTGCCTCCCTCGGCGGCATCTTCTCTGAACGATCCGGTGTCGTGAACATCGGACTTGAAGGCTTAATGATGTTTGGCGCCTTTGCAGCTGCAGTAGGTGGCTACTATGCTCAAGATGCAGGTATGGGCGAATGGGCCCCTTGGGTCGGGGTGCTTTGTGCCATGGCTGTAGGAGTAATCGGTTCACTGATCCATGCTGTGGCTGCGATTACCTTCAAGGCTGACCAGACGATAAGCGGTACGGTTATTAACTTCCTGGCCGCGGGCAGCACATTGTACATGGTTAAGCTGTTCTTCGAAGGATCAGGCGAAACTCCGCTGATCGACGGATTCAGCAAAGTGGCGATTCCCGGGCTCTCCAAGATTCCGGTTATCGGCGAGGGGATATTTAACTCCTATCCAACCACTTATCTGGCGATTATCTTAGTCATTGTCATTTATTTCATCCTGTTCAAAACTCCGTTTGGACTCCGTCTGCGCGCAGTCGGTGAACATCCGAGTGCGGCTGATACCCTGGGTGTCAATGTCAACAAGATGAGATACATCGGCGTCATGCTGAGCGGACTGCTGGCGGGTATCGGCGGAGCCACCATTACATTGACTACTACAGGTACGTTTGCGCACAATACGATCTCGGGACAAGGCTTTATTGCCATTGCTGCGATGATCTTCGGGAAGTGGAATCCGCTTGGTGCCTTCGGTGCTGCGGTATTCTTCGGCTTCTCCCAGGCGATCCGCAACTATGTCCAGCTGTTTGAATGGTCCAAGAGCATTCCGCAGGAATTCATCTTCATGATTCCTTATGTGTTAACCATTATCGTTCTGGTGAGTGCTGTGGGCCGTTCCTCGGCACCTAAGGCGCTTGGTGAACCTTACGATCCGAGCAAACGCTAAGGCTATCGGTATACCAATTCCAGAGCTTAACAGAACAGAGCGCATTTCCGGATTTCCGGGGATGCGCTTTTTTAATAGATAAGAATTTATATGTTTTGGGGTCCCCGCAAAGTACCTGAGTCATCGTCGAAGCTAAAGTCCCACTTTGTGGGGGGATTTTGTAATCATTGCAGGTAGCAGCTGCGAATACTTTCAGCCCGGAGGCGGGCAGATGTACAGGCAAATACCGGGTGAGGCGAATAGAGTGTTAAGAAACAACTACAGGAGGGATATTATGGCACACCCGGTTACGAAGCAACAAGTGATCAAGCTGATAGGCAAACATATCGTGGCGGTAAAAAAAGACGGGTCCAAAGTGACGGGCAAACTGATCCGCATCTCAGGCAACCGGTTGATTCTGCAGCGTATCAGTGGTAAAAAAGTACAAACCAAGGCACTGATTCCGCTCGTATTGTTTGATTTGCTGGCCATTGGTACGGCTCCTTACGGTTATGGCGGAGGCTACGGGTATGGCGGTGCTCCTTACGGGGGCGGTTATGGTTATGGCCATGGTCCAGTTCCCGGCCCTTATGGCGGCTACGGCCCAGGTCCTGGTTATGGAATTCCGCCGATCGGATTCTTTTAAGCCATATAACTTGCTGCTTTATCAGCGGAACTGTTTCTCAAGCTCATAGCAGTAGTTTTGCGGTTGATAACGGGCTACGCTGTAGCCCAGTTTTTCATAAAAGTTCAGACCGGCGGTATTTCCGGTATCTACAGAGACCTTTGCTCTGTGGCATGCACGGGATAGTGCAAACCGCTCCGCCCTGTCCATAAGCATATTTCCGTATCGCTTACGCCTTGCATCCGGGGCAATGGCGAGCATATCAATGTATAATAAATCGCCATGCAGCAGAAAATGCACGAACCCCAGCGGATCACTGTCGTAGTCGGGACAAGCAACAAGTGTGACTCCCTGTCCCAGGCGGCGGGGCAGATCCTTCCTGACCTGATTAATGATTGTCTGCGGAAGATGGGATAACGGGACAAGCTGCTTTTCAATTAAGTCATAAATAATCGTGTCATCCTGCCTGGGTCTGCGGTAACGAATCATAAATATTGCCCCCTTTCCACGCATTGTCGTACATCATATGCCCCGGGCGGTGTGGGCGTTCCGGCAAGAATAGAACAAGATTTTATGAACAATTTAATGTATAACCCGCAGATGGGTATTGACTAACCGTGTGAGGAATCATATAATGTGTCTAAACATTTAACGAGCATACATGTATCGGCAATGATGAGGACGAAGTTTTAAGGGCTCTTTTGTTCAGAGAGTGAGAGGAATTGCTGCAACCTCCACCAGAATCCCTTATATACGAGCTCACCTCGGAGCTGTTTCCCTGAAAGGCCCACCAGCAGGAGCGGTGGAATTATTAGGGGGAATCGTTTGGTCCGCGTTAGGGACTTCAGGTTACGAAGATTTGGGCCCTGCCTACATCGATGGATTTTTGTATACCTGATAAGGCATATCATCGTGAGATGTTATGCAAACATGGGTGGTACCACGGAAGCTAAACCTTTCGTCCCTCACGCGCTTCTTCTGCGCGTGGGAGGCGAAAGGTTTTTTTGTTGAAACAGGAAAGATTTAAGCCTGTTCGCTAATATTAAAGGTTGGATACTGACGTCCTGTCATTTGAATAATGCATGTGAACGATCGAAGGGAGGAATACTGATGAGCGCGCAATTACCGGAAGAAGTGCGGTCGATAGAGCAGTTACGTGAGAAATGGAAAAATCCAGAGGTGGTTTCGGGTTCCGAAGTCCTCCTGCGCAGTCTTGTACTGGAAGGTGTAGATACTGTATTTGGATATCCCGGCGGGGCTGTACTCTATATCTATGATGCTCTTTATGGATTCGACGATTTCAATCATATTCTGACACGCCATGAGCAGGGAGCGATCCATGCGGCTGACGGGTACGCAAGAGCGAGCGGTAAAGTTGGCGTATGTATTGCTACTTCAGGCCCCGGGGCAACCAATCTGGTAACCGGAATCGCTACAGCTTTTATGGATTCGGTTCCGCTGGTAGTCATTACCGGTAACGTATTCTCCAGCCTGATTGGCACAGATGCTTTTCAGGAAGCGGATATTACCGGGATAACGATGCCGATTACGAAGCACAGCTATCTGGTGCGGGATGTTGAGGATCTGCCGCGCATTATTCATGAAGCCTTCCATATTGCGAATACGGGACGTAAAGGTCCGGTACTGATCGATATTCCGAAGGATGTATCGGCGGCGATGACATTGTTCACTCCGGCAGAACACCAGGGAGTTAACCTTCGCGGCTACAATCCGCGCACGGTTCCCAATAAGCTGCAGCTCGATAAGCTGGTGAAGGCTATTGAGGCGGCGGAGCGTCCGATTATTATTGCAGGCGGCGGAGTCATCTACTCTGGAGCGCATGAGTCCATGTATGAATTCGTGAAGCGCACGGAGATTCCAATCACTACTACATTGCTGGGACTGGGGTGTTACCCGAGCGGCGAAGAGTTGTGGATGGGAATGCCGGGAATGCATGGCACATACACGGCCAATAACGCCATTCAGCAATGCGATCTGCTGATTAACATCGGTGCCCGGTTCGATGACCGCGTAACCGGCAAGCTGGACGGCTTCGCTCCTAAAGCGAAGATCGTGCATATCGATATTGATCCGGCCGAGATCGGCAAGAATGTAGCAACTGATATTCCTATTGTGGGCGATGTTAAGACGGTTCTGGAAATGCTGATCCCGGATGTGAAGCGTGCCTCGAAGGCTGATGCCTGGAGAACACAGATTGCCCAGTGGAAGCTGGACCAGCCGTACCGGTACAAGGATTCGGAGACGGAGCTGAAGCCGCAGTGGGTCATCCAGATGATCAATGACACCACCAAAGGTGAAGCTATTGTGACGACTGACGTAGGCCAGCATCAGATGTGGGCTGCTCAATATTACAAGTTTAACCATCCGCGTTCATGGATTACTTCGGGGGGCCTTGGAACAATGGGCTTCGGATTCCCGTCAGCGATCGGGGCGCAAATGGCCCATCCGCAGCGGCTCGTAGTCTCCATTAATGGTGATGGCGGCATGCAGATGTGTTCCCAGGAGCTTGCGATCTGTGCGATCAATAAGATTCCGGTCAAGATCGTTGTGATTAACAATCAGGTACTCGGAATGGTCCGTCAGTGGCAGAACCTGATCTATGAGAAGCGTTACAGCTATACCGATCTGGCCGGCAGCCCGGACTTTGTGAAGCTGGCTGAGGCTTACGGTGTGAAGGGCCTGCGGGCAACGAACAAGGAAGAAGCCAGCGCCGCCTGGAAAGAAGCCATGGAAACACCTGGACCTGTCCTGGTAGAATTCGTTGTCCCCAAAGACGAGAATGTCTACCCGATGGTAACCCAAGGGTCTACCATTGATCAAATGCTGATGGGGGATGAATAACAGTGATGAGACATACGATTGCTGTGCTTGTGAATGACCAGCCTGGCGTGCTGCAGCGGGTATCCGGATTATTCGGCCGCCGGGGGTTCAATATTGAGAGTATTACTGTTGGGCAATCCGAAGAGGTCGGATTGTCCCGGATGGTCATTGTAACGTTAGGTGATCAGCATACTCTGGAGCAGATTGAGAAGCAGCTCTACAAGCTGATTGATGTAATTAAGGTAGTTGATCTGGGTTCAAAGCCTATGGTTGCCCGTGAGCTGGCGCTCATTAAGGTCAAGGCTGAGCCCTCTGAGCGGCCTGAGATTATGGGCGTAGTCGAGACCTTCCGTGCCTCGGTAGTAGATATCGGTACGGCAAGCCTGCTGGTGCAGGTAGTCGGAGAAACCACCAAAATTGATGCAATGATTGAGCTGCTTAAGCCTTATGGTATTAAGGAGCTGTCCCGGACAGGAGTAACGGCGATGATCCGCGGGAATGCCTAATCGTCACATTTTACAGCTTTAACGAATTGCTGCTTGCGTGCATTAATTTAATTAAGACATTCATTTAATTAAGATTAGGACAGACTTTGCCCGCTAAAGAGCGGGGGCTTGAGGAGCACGCTATAATAGAGTAAGCCTAACAGGAGTGTGCTCTTGAAGCACCCGCTCTTTACGATGGGTCCCAAATTAAAGGAGGATTTTGACAATGGCAGTTACAACGTACTATGAACAGGATGCAGAGCTTAGCGTATTGAAGGGAAAGACAATTGCAGTAATCGGGTACGGTAGCCAAGGACATGCCCAGGCACAGAACCTGCGTGACAGTGGTCTTCAGGTGGTTATCGGTCTGCGTGAAGGTAAATCTTTTGAAACTGCCAAGAATGACGGCTTTGAAGTATTGTCTGTAGCAGAAGCAGTATCCCGTGCAGATGTGGTGCAAATCCTCATGCCGGACGAAACTCAGGCATCTGTATATAAGAATGATATCGAACCGAACCTCAAGAATGGCGCGGCTCTGATGTTCTCCCACGGTTTCAACGTGCATTTTGGACAAATCGTAGCTCCTAAGGATGCGGATGTGCTGTTGGTAGCTCCTAAATCTCCTGGACACATGGTTCGCCGCACTTATGTTGAAGGCTTCGGCGTTCCCGGCCTGATCGCTATTGAACAGGATGCAACCGGCAATGCCAAGGCTATTGGTCTGGCGTATGCCAAAGGCATCGGCTGTACCCGTGCCGGAGTCATCGAAACCTCCTTCCGTGAAGAGACAGAAACGGATCTGTTCGGTGAACAGGCTGTTCTCTGCGGCGGTGTGTCCGAACTGATAAAGGCTGGTTTCGAGACATTGACTGAAGCCGGATATGCGCCTGAGATGGCTTACTTCGAGTGCTTGCATGAGCTGAAGCTGATTGTTGACATGGTATATGAAGGCGGATTGTCCAGCATGCGCGATTCCATCAGTAACACAGCGGAATACGGTGACTATGTAACTGGACCACGCATCATCACTGCTGAGACTAAGAAAGCTATGAAAGAAGTACTGTCTGATATTCAACAGGGTAAATTCGCCCGCGACTTTATCCTTGAGAACCAATCCGGCCGTGCCTTCCTGACCGCTACCCGCCGCAATGAAGCCGCTCATCCGGTAGAAGTGGTTGGCAGCCAGCTGCGTGAAATGATGCACTGGATTAAGAAATAAAATCATATAATTCAGAATACAAGTAACCATAGTGTGATTCTCAGATGCGGCCGTAATTTTGCGGGCCGCATTTGAGGGTTTATGGACAATCTTCAGGAGGTGCTCAGCATGCGGAAAATTCATGTGTTCGACACGACGCTGCGTGACGGGGAGCAGTCGCCGGGTGTGAACCTCAATACACGTGAGAAGGTAGAAATCGCTTACCAGCTGGAGAAGCTGGGAATTGACCGGATGGAGGCAGGCTTTCCAGCCGCTTCGCCAGGAGATCTGGCTGCGGTGAATGCAGTGGCCAGAGCGGTCAAGAACGTCACCGTAATCGGTCTGTCCCGTTCCAGAGAGAGCGATATTGATGCGGTCAAGGAAGCGCTGCAGGGGGCACAGGACCCATGCATTCATATTTTCCTGGCTACATCGCCGATACACCGGCAGCATAAGCTGCGCATGGAGAAGTCACAAGTGCTGGAAACGGCACAATCGGCGATCCGCTATGCCAAGAAGTATTTTCCCAAGCTGGAATTCTCCCTGGAGGACGCCGGCCGTACCGAGCGTGATTTCATGGCTGAAATGGTATCCATGGCGATCCGCGAGGGTGCGAATGTGGTGAATATTCCGGATACGGTCGGTTACCTGAATCCGGCGGAATACGGTGCCATCTTCAAATTCCTGAAGGATACGGTGCCGGATATCGAGCGGGTACAGCTTAGCGCCCATTGTCATAATGATCTGGGGATGGCTACTGCCAATACGCTGGCTGCCATTCAGAATGGCGCAGACCAGATTGAGGGTACGATCAACGGGATCGGGGAACGTGCCGGCAATACAGCGATTGAAGAGGTGGCTCTGGCGCTTGAGACCCGCAGTGAGTATTTCGGCGCGAAGACCTCTCTGGTCCTATCCGAAATCTCCCGTACCAGCCGCCTCGTCAGTAAGCTGACAGGGATGGTTGTGCCGGGGAACAAGGCGATTGTCGGCGCGAATGCCTTCGCCCATGAATCCGGGATTCATCAGGATGGCATGCTGAAGGAGAAGACGACCTACGAGATTATGACACCGGAAACCATCGGCCTCAAAGAAAGCAAGCTGGTGCTGGGCAAGCATTCGGGCCGTCACGCTTTCCGCGATAAGCTGAGTGATCTGGGTTATGACATCTCTGAGGAAGAGGTCAATGCCGCTTTTGCCAAGTTCAAGGATCTCGCAGATAAGAAAAAAGAAGTCTCAGACGAGGATATCCTTGCGCTTCTGGAAGAGAAGCTGATCGATACACCGGAGACCTTCAGCCTGCAGACGATCTATGTTACGTATGGCAATGAGGCTACTCCAACCGCCAAGGTGATTATTCACGGCCAGGACCCGCAGCCGATTGTGGCGGTTGCCGAAGGCAACGGATCGGTAGATGCGATCTACAATGCCATTGACCAGGCTACAGGGGAAGAAGTCACACTGGGTGATTATTCGATCAAAGCCGTCAGCAGAGGGAAGGATGCTCAGGGTGAGGTGCATGTCGTGCTCTCGCAAGGCGAGGTGGCTGCGCAGGGCCGCGGACTTAGCACCGATATTCTGGAAGCGAGTGCCAGAGCCTACCTGGATGCATTGAACAAGTTGATTGAGAAGCGCAAGACCTACACCAAGCGGGAGCATGCCAATCTATAATTCAACTATTTAAAAGAAGCTTCACCGGACCAGTTCATTTTGTCCGGGGAGGCTTCTTTTTTTTGTTCAATAATCTGCTGAAATTTTTTTGACGCTGAGCATTCCGGGGTAGAATCCAGCTGAAGGGGATTTGAAACAAGTTTTAAATGAAAAGAATGAACAAGATGAGTCGGAAAAATGAAAAATAGTTCATAATCCAGAGTGGATTCCACATTATCAGCGTTTGAAACCACTTTTTTGTCGATAAAAATATTTTATTTTTAAGTTATCTATGATTTATCTCATAATCTGTTCAGAAATTGTTCAGAGGCGGCAAGTAAAGTTACGAAAGTACAGTAAAAGCGAAATCGAAGGCCCACATACATATTAGTGACAGGGGGACGATCGGGAAGAAGCAGGCCGGAACGGGGAATTGCGACGCTGGAACAATCATTTTGCAGAAAGAGAGAGAGGTTATAATTACATGAAGAAAAAGACGATAGGCGCCTGGTTGGTTGTTGTAATGCTGATTACACAGTTTGCCAACGGTTTCGGGTTCATGACGAAGGTTAAGGCGGATGGGACGGAGATAACAGATCCACTAATTACGAGTGTGACTATGTCGGTCTACGATAATGGTGTTCCTGTAACGGATGTTGTCTACAAGCAGGGAGCTGAAGTCAAGCTAACTTATAATTGGGAGCTTCCAGATAACCATAATTATAAAGGGGGAGATACTTACTCCTTTGATTTGCCTGACAAATTTGTGCTCGCTTCAGATATTAAAAATGTGGCACTTGTGGCGGATGGAATGAATTTGGGGTACTTTGATGTACTTAAAGGCAGCCCGAATAAGGTTGTAATGACCTTAGGCAATGATGTTGATAAATTCTTCGGAGTGCATGGTTCCTTTACAATTAAAACCTCCTTCGATATGAGCAAATTCACAGAAACAACAGTGCAGACGATTGTCTTCCCTATAGACGGCGGCAATCAGACAGTTACAATTACTTTCGAGCCTAAGGTAGACTCGACAATCTCCAAAAGCGGTGTTCCTAAAGGAACTAACTCAGGTAACGTAAATGCTAAACAAATTGTTTGGAGTGTCGATGTTAATAAAGTATTGGACAGTGTCTATGGAGCTAATGTCCTTGATACGATTCCTGCAGGTCTGACTTTGACCAATCCGCTGGATGTTAAGGTATATGATCTGAATGTGAAGTTAAATGGATCAGTTACACAAGGGTCTGAAATTTCAAACTCCAGATATTCGGTTACAACTCCTTCGGGTAATCTGAATGTCGCATTTAATGAATCGCCAATTACTGGCGCTTACCGTGTTCAATTCACTACCGATATCACGGATGCAACCAAAACAAGCTTCACGAATAATGCTTCATTCAGTGGAACAAACTTACAGGCTGTTCCTGCATCAGCAACAGTGAATGTTTCTAGAGGAGCTTATCTGAGCAAAAAATCATCTTCTTATAATTCCGCAACTCAGGTAACTTACTGGGAGATCAATTATAACTATAACGAGTCATCGGTTCTTAAAGATGATGCCGTGTTAAAGGATTATTTTAATGACTCGCAGGAACTGGTAGTGGGTTCTGTAAAAGTATTCCCTGTGAATTTCCTGACGAATGCAGCTGGAACTGTTGGAAGCACTGAGGTTAGTAATTATACGGTTACTCCTGCAACCCAGCCTGGGAAGAACGGATTTGAACTGAAATTCAATGAAAACATCAACAGTGCATACCAAATCCGATATCAAACGAAGGCGATTAATCGAGTAGAGGGACCTGAGACTATTAACAACACAGTTACATCCGGATCTACAACTGTACCTGGAGTAAGAACTATTGATCAGGTGATCATTAATAAGTCTGCAAGTGTAAACTACAACAGTAAAAAGGTTACTTGGACAGTGGCTATTAATGGTGATAGTTATCCTATGGAGAATGTAGTAGTTAAGGATATTTTCACCAATAAAGGTCTGGAGATTATTCCCGGAACTATTGTTGTCAAGCAAGGCACATCTACGATTACTACAGGCTATACTATCAAGAATTTAAATAATACTACAGGTTTTGATATTGTGTTCACTTCACCAATCAGTGGACCCTATACGATAACTTACGATACTTATTTTGATAATAAGTGGCTGAATTATGATTGGCTTACAAAGGATGCTTATTTTGTAAATCAAGCGACGGTGGAGTGGAATGATCCCGGCTCCACAGTTATTAAAACAAAAACTGTAACGGCAAACTTTGATCCTGTCTCTGCAGAGAAAGCTAATGGTTATAAGAGTGGAGACTACAATGCACAAGAAAAGGAAATTACTTGGACGGTTGGGGTGAACTATAACCGGCATTCACTTGCAAATGCTAAAGTAACAGATACATTGCAGGATAATCAAAAATTCGTTCCTTCTTCTGTAGAAATTTACTCTATGAATGTCAATGGAGATGGTGGTTACTCCAAAGGATCAATTAAGCTTGTTCTGGGTACAGATTATAATGTTACCTATAACGAAACGAGCAAAGAGCTACAAATAGATTTTACAAAAACGATCACAACGGGTTATGTTATTACTTTTAAAACAAGCCTTAAAGGCCAATTGACTAACACATCAACGTTGAACAACACTGCTAACCTGTATAGTGGTACAAAACCGGAGTCCAAAGACCTCAAGGCTTCAGTGACGATTCCCAAAGCTGGCGAATATGTTACAAAGTCGGGTACACAGAACAATTTGAACATTAAATGGACTGTGAATATTAACTACAATCAGTCTTACATTGAGTCAGCCAAAATAGTTGATGATCCAAGTGATAATCAAATCCTTATTCCGGATTCGATCAAACTGTATGGTACTACAGTTAATTCAGGAGGTTCTGTTACTAAGGTCTCTACACCGCTAATTAAGGGAACAGATTATGATCTGGTCATCACTACGGACCCTGATCTTGGTAAACAACAGTTTGTACTCACTTTCAAGGCTCCTATAGAGAAACCTTATATTTTGGAATATGAGTCTCTGATTGTAGCCAATAATGGGCAAAAAGTGTCCAATCATGTCTCAATCAGTGGTGAAAACTCCACTACTATTACCAAACAAACCAGCAAGGAAGTTACGGTTGCACTGTCAGACGCAGACGGTGTAGGAACAGGCACTAGAAAAAATCTAAAGGTTGTTAAAGAGGATTCGGCTAATCCTTCACTTAAGCTAAGCGGTGCTACATTTGCACTTTATCGTAAGGCTGGAGGAACAGAGACTGTCTTTAACACTCTTACCACAGATTCTAAGGGTGAAATTAACTTTAACAATCTATGGCCGGGGACCTATACATTGCAGGAAATTACTGCACCAACTGGTTATGTTCTTAATCCTACTCGTTACCCGGTAACGTTTGATTCTACACTGGAAATGGTTATGACTGTGAAAAACCAGAAGGTAGCAACGCCAACACCATCGCCGACAGCAACACCGTCGCCGACAGCAACACCAACAACAGCACCGACAGCAACACCAACAACAGCACCGACAGCAACACCAACAACAGCACCGACAGCAACACCAACAACAGCACCGACAGCAACACCAACAACAGCACCGACAGCAACACCAACAACAGCACCGACAGCAACACCAACTACGGCGCCAACAGCAACACCAACTACGGCGCCAACAACAGCACCAACTACAGCGCCAACGACAGCACCGACTACGGCACCAACAACAGCACCAACTACGGCGCCAACAACAGCACCAACTACAGCACCAACTACGGCGCCAACAACAGAACCAACTACAACACCAACAACAGAACCAACTACGGCACCAACAACAGAACCAACTACGGCGCCAACAACAGAACCAACACCAGCACCAACATCACCGCCGGTGTACTATACACCGACACCTGAACCATCAAGCATTCCTGGAGTTATCGGTACACCAACACCGACACCATCGGTAACGCCAGCACCAACGGGGACTCCGGCTGCTTCCAGTACGCCAGGAGTAACGGCAACACCACAGGTGACGCCAGCAGCAACACCGGCCCAGCCTGGAACGGTCAGCACTCCAACGCCGCAAGCCACACAGGTCACTACGATTGAGGAAGTGCCTATCGACGGCGAGATCCCGCTGGGAGGTATTCCTAGCATCGGCGAAGAGCCGGCGCATGGTACGGTAACTATTACACCGGATGGCAAATGGACGTATACTCCTGATCCAGGCTACACCGGCAAGGATAAATTCACGATTGTCGTAACAGATGAAGACGGCAATGAGGAAGAGATTACAATTGAAGTTGGAGTCGATGAAGTGCCTAAGGGCACGGTTACAGAACCAACTGACAAAGGCAACAACAGCGGACTTCCCGGCAAGCTTCCGCAGACCGGAGAAGAAAGTCCTCTCCCGCTGTATCTGACTGGCGGCGGATTGATTATTCTGGGAGCTGTACTGGCCAGAAGATTTAATGCCCGCAAGAAAATGTAGGAGAATGCACCTTAGCAGGTATTAACCAGCTAATATGGCAGCATACACAAAGACACCCGCAGCAGGCTGCGGGTGTCTTTGCTCTTATAAATATAAAGTCGCTGAAATCATACCGTCCCCAGAAAGGTCAGTATTGCCGTTTCTATTTACGGAGAATCACATGCTTCTGAGGTTAAGATGCTTCCATTCCTCATACCAGCGCTTAATACTCGCGGGCGGCTTCACGCCGAGCTCCCGCTTCAGTAAATCCGTCAGAATATGATATTGTTCCTCTACCGCTGAACGCTCTCCAATGCTGTCGTAGACCTTCATCAGCCCGAGATGCCCCTGTTCAAAATAAGGCTGGAGCTGCACCACTCTCTGGTACACGGTCACCGCTTCCGGTATCCGGCCGCTGCCGACATAGAATTCGGCGATATTCATTGCGTGATGCAGCCAGATGGTCCGCAGACGCTGCCGTTCCCCTTCCGCCCAGAGGTAATCGTAATCGTTCAGATAATCGCCGGAATAGAATTCGAACAACCGCTGATGTTCCTCATAGTTGTCTTTATTGATGGCATCCAGGGTAAGAATGCCCTTCTCCCATTCGTAGCTGTCTATCAGCAGGCTGCCGGTCTCCAGGGTGTAGCCTTCTCCTCCGCTGGCATTGCTGATCTGCAGATCGATCTCCGCCTGCTTCAGGCATTGCCGAACCTGATAAATCGTTGTATAAAGATGAGTGGAGGCCTTCTTGAGATTGAAATCGGGCCACAGCAGATCGGTTAGGGTATCTTTGCTTACGAACCGGTTGCGGTTATGAAATAAATAAGCGAATAATTCCTGTGCCTTGGAGGTGCGCCAGCGGATATTGGGCAGCGGCTGGCCGCCCCGTTCGAATCTTAAGGACTGGAAGCTGCGGATCATTACCGTCTGTGCAGGCTTGCTCGAATCCTCCTGTGCCTGGCTGAGACGCTCCTCCAGCCGCTCGATGGTCTTCAGCAGACGGCCCCGCTGTACAGGCTTAAGAACATAATCAAGCGCATAAAGCTCGAACGCCTCGATGGCGTAGCTGTTATGTGCAGTTACAAATACGATGCTTGCCTGCGGGCACAGCCTTTGCATGGCTTCCGCAGCCTGGACGCCATTCATCTCAGGCATATCAATGTCGAGGAAAATCACATCAGGGCGTAGCAGCGGCACTGCTTTGACCGCCTCGGAAGGATCAGTATAAGCAGCGATTATATTTATAGTTGTCAGTTCCTCCAGCATCATTTTCAGCTTCATAAGAGCAAGCCGTTCATCATCTACCAGCAAGGCCTGAATCATGTCTATCCCACCACTTCATTAAGGAATGTTGTCTTGTCATAGGCTGTTTAAGGATAATTCGACAAGGATGCGGGTTATCCTCCCTCTGAGCTTGCACTTGAGGCTGATTTTGAATAGAAATGCTGCTATTCTAAAATAATCAAGTGGAAACGGCTTTGCCGTCCTTTGAGGGGACGGTACCGTTTCAGCGAGAAAGATAAGGATAATTATAGCGCGAAGCATATAAATTCTTATCTTTTTAAAAAACTATGCAGGGGAACCTTAAAGTCAGACGTCTAACGTTATGTAGCTGAAGGAGGGAAGAAAGACTTGGAAGAGACGGAGTGGATCAGTGCTGTGCTAAGCGGAGAGCATCAGGCCTTCGGGAATCTGGTGACCCGTTATCAAGGCATGGTATATAGCGTATGCATCAAAATTACAGGAGAAGCCGAGTCTGCCAAGGATATGGCTCAGGAAGTCTTCATCAAAGCCTATAAAGCCCTTCCCACCTTCAGAGGACAATCTTCCTTCTCCACCTGGCTGTACCGGATTGCTTACCGCACCTGTCTGGACTGGAAACGGGCCAATGACCGGGAATGGCGGCACCGGAGTGCAGCAGATTACACTGAGAATGACTGGGTGACTTCACAGACACCTGAACAGGCAGTGCTTCGCAAGGAGGCTTCCCGGGAGTTGGGTGAGAACCTGAATAGTCTGGCGGAACCGTACCGGTCGGTTGTGCAGCTGTACTATTTTCAGCGCCACTCCTATCAGGAGATCGCGGAGCAAAAAGGAATTTCGGTTAAAACGGTTGAATCGCAGCTCTATCGGGCCAGACAGATGATGCGCAAAAGCGGGGAGGAATGGCGATGAATTGTTCAACAGTAAAAGAGTGGATGCCGCATTATATAGATGGACAGTTGTCACCTGAGGCCCAGCAGGCGATCTATCTGCATACCCAGACCTGTCCCGGCTGCGCGGAATGGCTGGAGGAGGCGCGGGAGCTTGCGGCGATGTGGAGTGAGATGGAAGCCGGGCTGGATCTTAGCGGGCAGGAGCCCGTGTTGACGCATGACTTCCCTGATTTGACCGGGGATGTTATGGCAAGGATCGGCCAGCTGGAGAACGGACGCAGAGAACGGATCGTGAAATCCACCATGACCAGACGGCGTACGACCCGGGGAACCTCCTGGATGCATTACGGCGTGGCGGTCGGTCTGACGTTTCTCCTGCTGCAGCTTGGCGTATTTGAGAATTTGGCCTATGGCATCACTGAAATCAATGGGCATATGTCCACATCGGTCAGCTCCTGGTTCGGCCCGCAAGGTAACAATAAATAAATCCATAGCGGCTTCGCCGGTTATCTATTTTATTTCAACAAAACTTTTGGGAGGGTAACATATGATTAAAAAAAGACGCTGGCTCACGTTTCTCCTGGCTATGGTTCCAGGACTGGGCCACATGTATCTGGGCTTTAAAAAAATGGGTCTGGAGTATATGATTGGAGCATCGCTCTGTATTATATTCATTCCGTCTATGCCCGCCGTGTTTCCGTTCGCACTTGCTGCGCTCTGGTTCTATCAATTATTCGATGCGCTGCAAAAGGCGGCTTGGATGAAGGTGTCGGCTGCCGAGCATGAGCGGATGATGTTCCATCCGGATAGCTTTGGAGCACCCTGGTCGATGGGAATGTCTGCGCCCCCGATGTACCCGCATGATGACGTGAATCCAGTGTGGGTCGGTATAGGGTGTGTTATCGCGGGCATCCTGCTGCTGCTCATCACTGCATTTCCCGCTCTGTGGGAAATACTGAGCGATATGAATATCGGAGCGATTCTGTTGTCGCTTGCCTTGATCGGGTATGGATTCAGAATGCTGAAGAATAATTCAAAAGTATAGTGAAATGGGGAATTAAACGATGGGGAGATGGAAAATCGGCAGCTTTACCGCCGCAATAGGGTGCATAATAGTAGGCGTTATTGTAGTCATGGCTCAATATGGTGTAATCACGTACGATGTGCTGGGTTATATCTGGCCGGCCCTGCTTATCCTGTTCGGCCTGGAGATGCTGCTTAGGCTCTTCATTAAATCAGATGTCAAAAGCCGCGTAAGCGGCTGGGCCATTCTGCTGATCATTGTGCTTATCGCGGCAAGCGGGGCACAGACGGTGCTGGCCGGAGGCTCGCTGAGTAGTATCTTCGGCAATACCAAGCTGGTGCCGGTGAACGGGAAGGTAGAAGTGCAACAGGATATTAAGAATGTGCGGATTGATCTGCCTCAAGGCAAGGTTAAGCTCCAGGGTGTGGATGGGAGCACGCTGACGTATGAAGGAAAGCTGGAGCTGCCGGGCAATACAGACAATGAAGCAGCAAGTGCTCTGGAGCGTAAATGGAAAGTGACGACCGAGGGCGACACGCTTGTGATGGAGCTGGAAGGAGATTCAGGCTGGCTCTCCAATATCCAGATCGGCTTTAATAACAATGCGCCATATCTGAATGTCGGCATTCCGCAGAATCTGGCCGCTCAGGTAGAGACCAGTGACGGTTCCATCGAAGCCGGGGGGCTGGCCGCAGGCATTAATGTGGATACGAGCAACGGAACGATGGATATCCATGATGTCTCCGGAGGGGTGAAGGCTCATAGCAGCAACGGCACGCTGACGGTAAAGAATGTACAGGGCGGAGCAGACCTGGTTAGCTCGAACGGTGCGATTACGCTGGGGAATATTGACGGCGCTGTGTCGGCCAGAAGCAGCAACGGCAAGATTACGGTCAATTCGGCAATCACAGGTGCATGGGAACTGAAATCCAGCAACGGCAAGATTGTCTTGGGTCTTCCGGCGGTAACGGATGCCAAGATTACGGCAGATACCAGTAACGGATCACTTAAAGGCAACGTGGACTGGGGCGGCGACGATGAGGACCATGGAACGGCTGTACTTGGAAAAGGCACCCATGAGGTCACCTTGTCCACCAGCAATGGTTCTATAACAGTGGATACGGCGCAATAAAAGACATAGAAGCATAAAGAGCTGTTCACCGGATACGTTATGCCGGTGAACAGCTCTTTATTGTAAGAGAAGAAATGATATCGGGAGGTTATGCGGGCTGCAGCCAGTTAGTCCTGATTACCATGCATAAGCCTTCGGAGCCGCACCGCCGGGTCCGGGGAAAATCTCGTCCAGACGCTTCAGCACGGACTCGTCCAGAACGACCTCCAGGCTGCGCAGCGCGCTCTCGAACTGCTCCAGCGTACGCGGTCCGATGATTGGCGCTGTTACGGCAGGGTTGGCCAGCAGCCAGGCCAGAGCGATATTATCCTGCGGCTCGCCCAGCTCCAGACTCAGCTCCGCAAAGGCCTCAAGCTGCTTCTTGTGCTGCTCCACACGCTCCGCGTTGCCGCCGCTGCGGCTGCCCTCGATCTTCTTCAGCGCATTGCGTCCCAGCAGTCCTCCGTCAAGCGGACTCCACGGAATAATGCCGAGGCCCAGATGCTGCGCCGCAGGCAGAACCTCAAGCTCCGGCAGACGGCAGGTCAGGCTGTATTTATGCTGCTCGGATACCAGTCCAAGGAACCCGCGGGCCTTCGCTTCCTGCTGGGCAACGGCAATATCCCAGCCGGCGAAGTTGCTGGAGCCGGTGTAGCCGATCTTGCCTTGGCTGACCGCAAGCTCAAAGGCGCCCCACAGCTCGTCCCAGGACACGTTACGGTCGATATGGTGCATCTGGTAGAGTTCGATGTGATCGGTCTGCAGACGCTGCAGGGAGCCCTCCAGATGGCGGCGGATAATGTAGGAGGAGAGGCCGCCTTCATCATTGGGTCCATCCAACTTGTCACTCATCGCCCCGTAGACCTTGGTCGCCAGGACAACCTTCTCACGGCGTCCGCCGCCCTGCTTGAACCAGCGGCCGATAATAGTCTCGGTCAGACCCGAGTTCTCACCCCATCCATACACATTGGCGGTATCAAAAAACTGGACTCCCGCGTCCAGCGCCGCATCCATAATCCGGAAGGCTTCCTTCTCGTCGGTGATGGGACCGAAGTTCATCGTTCCCAGACAGAGGCGGCTTACCTTCATACCAGACTTGCCAAGCTTCGCGTATTGCATCTTGAATCACTCCTCTTCCATATGATTAGAGATCCGATAATTTCACCTACCCATTAATTGTAATCAATTGGCGGGACAAGGGCAAATTAGGGATTTGTCTCACTTATAGGCTATATCTATGAACGTGATAGAATCTATATCTTTGTCCTTTGTCCTTCGTTATGATACAACAATATACAGAAGAACTATGTCTGCGACCAGCAGGACTACCTAAGGAGTGACAGGAATGAGCGAGGTCAAAAAAATCGCCGTAATTGCCGGGGACGGTATCGGACCTGAAGTTGTGGCGGAAGCGGAAAAGGTATTAAAAAGAACGGAAGAGCTGTTTGGGTATACATTTGAAACAGAGCACGCCCTGTTCGGCGGAATCGCCATTGATGAACGCGGAACTCCGCTGCCTGAGGATACGCTTGCGATCTGCCGCAGCGCCGATGCTGTATTGCTTGGAGCCGTAGGCGGACCGAAATGGGATAACAATCCTAAGGAGCTGCGTCCGGAGACCGGACTGCTCGGTATCCGCAAGGCGCTTGGCCTATTCTCCAATCTGCGTCCGGCGGTGGTCTTCGATTGTCTGAAGGATGCTTCGACGCTGAAGCCGGAGGTCCTGGAAGGCACAGACCTGATGGTCGTGCGTGAATTGACAGGCGGGATCTACTTCGGGGACAAGCTGCGCCGTCAAGGTGAGCATGGGGAAGAAGCGGTAGATACTTGTGTCTACAACGTCACTGAAGTGGAACGGATCGTACGCCAGGCGTTCGAGATTGCCGGGAAGCGCCGGGGCAAGCTGGCGAGTGTCGACAAAGCCAACGTTCTGGAGACCTCCCGTCTGTGGCGTGAAGTGGTGAACAGACTGGCGCCGGAATATCCGCAGGTTGAAGTTGAGCATGTGCTGGTGGATAACTGTGCGATGCAGCTGCTGCGCCGTCCTTCGAGCTTCGATGTCATCGTGACCGAGAATATGTTCGGTGATATCCTGAGCGATGAAGCAGCGATGCTGACAGGCTCCATTGGTATGCTGGCCTCCGCTTCACTGGGAGAAGGCAGCTACGGACTCTATGAGCCGGTTCACGGCTCCGCGCCTGACATTGCCGGACAGGGGCTGGCGAACCCGATCGCTACGATCCTGTCGCTTGCACTGATGTTCCGTATGACCTTCGGCTACGAGAATGCAGCCGCAGCCATTGAAGCCGCAGTTGCGGAGGTACTGGATGCCGGTCACCGGACGAGCGATATCGCAGTTGATAAGAGCAAGGCGATCAGCACCACAGAGATGGGCGACCTGATTGTAGCCGCTATCCGCAAAGCCTAGTTCTACCACATGTATCCCTTTTGACGCAGAATGAAGAAAAACTTCACAAAATGTTGCTTATTTATAATTATTATAAAAAAGTAATCAATGTAATATTGACTTTGATTTTGTACGATGATAACATTTGGTCTGTACCCGTAAGAATGTAACCATCCAATAAAATCAAGAAAAGCATATTGCATCCGGCAACGGTCCGGTAGCTGTTTTTCTTACATAATCAAAAGGAGGATTTAAGCAATGGCAGAACGTTTGGTAGGTAAACCCGCTCCTGACTTCTTCATGGAGACAGTAACAGGCGACGGTAAGGATTTCGGTAAGGTAAGCTTGTCTGACTATCGCGGCAAATGGCTTGTATTCTTCTTCTATCCGCTTGATTTCACCTTCGTATGTCCAACTGAAATCACAGCCCTGAGTGATGCTGCTGCTGATTTCGCAGAGCTTGATACAGAAATTCTAGGTGTGAGCATCGACTCCATCCATAGCCACAAGGCTTGGTTGTCTACACCTAAGGATATGAACGGTCTTGGCCAGATCAACTTCCCGCTGGCTTCTGATATCACGAAGAAGGTTGCCAGCGATTATGGCGTCCTGATTGAAGAAGAAGGCATTGCGCTGCGCGGACTGTTCATCATCGATCCTGAAGGTGAACTGAAGTATCAGGTTGTTAACCATAACGATGTGGGCCGCAGCGTTGAAGAGACATTGCGTGTGCTGCAGGCTCTCCAATCCGGCGGGCTGTGCGCTATGAACTGGAAGCCAGGCGACAAGAACCTGTAAGCTTCCGGGCCTCATGAACCGCGATCTTTGATATACTAAGAGGACCTCCTTGCGGGAAGCATTATTCCCTTCAAGGAGGTTTTTTGCAAAGATATGGACAGACGTTTGAAAATAGGCATAAAGGTTAATATATAGCTTGTAAGGAGAGGAATCTCTCCCGCTGTTTTGTAATATACTAATAGGAAATCAAATCAACGACAACACTCAAGGAGGGTGAACAAAAATGAGCTTTTGCTGTGGAGCGAGTATGGTTGGAACGAAGGGGACCCTAAAGCATTATCGCACGCAAGTCCATAATGTTCCCCTGCTTTTTTGTCCGGTATGCCACCGGGTAGAGGTACATTACAAAGTCGAGAATGAATATGAAATTCTGGCGGAATATGCCCATGGCGACGGCGTCACGGATGTGGATTTCCAGGATTATGTGATGGAGGAAGAGGAAGCGATCTTCGAGAACGTCATCAATATGGAGAGCGAGGACCCGCTCGCGATCATACGCAGCCAGATCGATATGTCGCTGGACCTGCTGGCGGTTGCCAAACAGATCGGCGACTCCAAATGGGAACGTGAGCTGAAGAAGCGTCTGGCTGTCATGAGCCAGCGGCGTCACCGGCTCCAGCAGAAGGCTTGAATGTCTGTCTTGATCCTGCCACCATCATGTTATAAATCAGTGAGCTCCCGCCGCCTGGCGGGGGCTCTTTTCAATGTATTTGCAGGAAACAAATCATTCCCCTCCCACTTAAATGTGTCTTAAGAATCATTTTAGGAATATTTTTGCCATTCGACAGATTCTCTGATTGCGTTGTCTTCTTCTCTTGGATATGATTGGAATATAGTTGAAACGGTTGGATAATACAATACGATTTTCGAATGTTCTGGCGGCTTCGTCATATACTCAGATACATAGTAATTTGATGTCGCTTAAGCGTCTTCGTCAATTGCAGTAAAAGGGGGAACTTCGTATCGTGATAAGCCAATATCAGGAAAGCTTGCTATTATCGGCAAGAACGTTTCAATCTGGTCCGATGGATACCACATTTGAGGATGTGCTGGAGCACATCGACAGCGGGATTCTGCTTTTTGATGATGAGGGTGTGCTGACTTTCGTCAACAAGCAGATGTACGGCATTCTGGAGCTTAACCGTCACTCTCTTCTGGGCTGCACCTTGCATCATCTGTTATCCCATATTCAGCTCAGCCGCTTCAAGAAGAAACAGGTGCTCAGGAGTTATCGTGAAATGGTGCTCAAAGGTAAGCCAAGCTATGAATTTGTGGATGAATATGGACGGTACTGGCGCGCAACCCTGTCCAGCGGAGAGGAAATGAAGGGCAGCTACCTGTTCACATTCAAAGAGATCTCCGACTACAAGCTGATTGAACAGACGGCCTACCAGAACGACAGCCTGGCCATGCTGGGCCGGTTATCGGCCTCCATCGCCCACGAGATCCGCAATCCTCTGACGGCTATCCGGGGGTTCATACAATTGCTTCATCCCCATCTGCATCTGCTCGGCAAAGAAGAATATGCGAAGATTATATTAGCGGAGATTGACCGTGCCAATGACATTATTCATGAATTTCTGACTTCCTCCAAGCCTTCTGTGCCGCAGATCAGCATGATTCCTGTCTCTGCCCTGCTGAAGGAAGTGGTCCTGCTGACAGAGAGCGAGGCGCTGATGAAGGGCTGCCAGATCAACTTGCAGGTGCTCCAGGAGGACCTGGTCATCTCAGGGGATATTAAGCAAATGAAGCAGGTTGTGCTGAATATGATCAGAAATGCGATGGAAGCGATCTCGGAGCGGGTGGATGATTCTGTAGGCCGGATTGAGGTAGGTGCACGTAAAGAAGGAACAGAGGTGCGCATCTTCATCTCTGACAACGGTAAGGGAATGGATATCTGCACGCTTGACAGATTGTTCAATCCGTTCTTCACCACGAAGGAGAATGGGACGGGACTCGGGCTCTCCGTCAGTGACCGGATCATCAAGAATCATGGCGGCTGCATCTCGGTCAGCAGCCGGCTGAATGAAGGAACCCGGTTCGTCATTTCGCTTCCGCTTACTCACTAATGCTATCTTAAGCCCTTTGTTCTCGGTGGAGTGCATACGGGTTATAATTAATATGTAAGGGCTGATTCCTGCGATGCACGAACAAGTGCGGGAGATCAGCCTTATCTGCGTTAGTCGGAGGGATGAAGTTTGATCTTTGAATGGAGCAGTGATGCCGGTAAAGCTTCGCCGCAAGGAGATGCTGTATGTCTAATCATCTCAGAGGCACAGGCACAGGGAGAAGGACTTCCGGCAGATTGGGCCGCGAGAGTCCGCCTATTGTCCGCTGCGGGCCTGTTCAGTGGCAAACAAGGGCAAGTGTATATACTGCCCGTAATGGAGCAGCCTGAGCAGCCTGTGGTCATTCTGGCCGGAAGCGGAAAGGGCCAGATGGGTATGCACGAGCTGCGGCAGCTGATGGCGCAGACCGCCAGGGCAGCTTATAGGCTGAAGGCCGCTACGCTGGTTGTGCAGATATTGGCGGTACCGGGCGGGCTGACTGGGGCGCTGAAGGCGGAGCAGGCCGGCCAGGCCATCGCGGAAGGGCTGGTCCTGGGGTCTTACCGCAGAAGACACTATAAGCTGGACCAGGCAGCCTATACGGGTATAGATACGGTACATCTGCGTACGGAAGGCAAGAGCGAAGCAGCAGACGAGGAAGCCTGGAGACAAGGCATGAAGCGGGGGAAGGCTTTCGGGGAGGCTGCTAACCTTGCCCGTGATCTGACCAACCGTCCGGGGAATCTGCTGACTCCTTCGGGTCTTGCAGTGGCTGCCATCGAAATTGCACAGCGGCACGGGCTTCCGGCTGAAGTACTGGATGAACGGGAGCTTGCGCTTAAGGGAATGGGCGGCTTGCTTGCGGTCGGCAGCGGCAGTGTGAATCCTCCCCGCATGATTGTTATCCGCTATCAGGGGACGAATCAATGGGAGAACGCAGTGGGCTTGGTCGGCAAAGGAATCACTTTCGATACCGGGGGCATCTCCCTGAAGCGGGCACCGGGCATGGAGAGCATGTTCAGTGACATGGCCGGGGCCGCAGCCGTTCTTGCGGTTATGGATGCGTTGGGGCATTTGCGTCCCAAGGTCAATGTGGTCATGCTGATTCCGGCGGCAGAGAATATGCCGGCAGCGAATGCTTATAAACCGGGCGATATCATTACTACCCTCAGTGGAAGAACGGTCGAAATCATCAATACTGATGCGGAGGGACGGATCATTCTGGGAGATGCGCTCACCTATGCCCGGGAATGGGGAGCACAGCGGATCATTGACGTAGCCACGCTGACAGGAGCTGTGGTGTCGATTCTGGGAGATGTGGCTACAGGGGCAGTAACGAATGATCAAGCATTCCTGGAAGAGCTTCTGGCAGCCTCAAGGCTGTCAGGGGAGCACATCTGGCCGTTGCCTGCCTATCCTGAATTCCGGGAGATGCTGACAAGCGAGGTTGCGGATCTCCGCAATGCTGCCGGACGATATGGAGCTGTCAGCACGGCGGGGCTGTTCATCGGAGAATTCGCCGAGGGATTGCCGTGGGTGCATCTGGATATTGCAGGGACTGCCTTTCTGTCTGCGGAACGGGGTGTGAATCCTAAGGGTGCCACAGGTATCATGGTCCGCACCTTGCTGGAATATCTGCTGAGCGCTGCGGCTGAACCAGATCACCGCTCCCCTGAGGCCTAGACCGAATCGTCCAAACAGACACAAAGAGCCGCAGATTCTCAGTTTCCTGAGACCTGCGGCTCTTTGTTCATTTGGAATCCTGCTTCTCATAACTGCGGGAATAGCAGCCTATTTACGGGCCTTCATCTGGGCAGTCAGGGATTGGACGCCATTCATAATCTTATCCCGTGTATTCTTATTCTTCAGCAAGTAGGCGGCTCCCAAGGCTACCGTTGTAAACAAAGTCTTCTTGGTGTTCATGGTTATTCCTCCTTGGCAATAGTCTGGTTGTTAAAAGCTTATAACTAACATACCCGCATGCCAAGGTTTCTAAACGAAAGAATACTAAGTCTGTATCCGCTAGAACTGCATCCTAGCGCTTGTTGCCCAGTGAAGCACTGCCGCAGGACAGAGGTGAATCCATCGCTGCTGCGGGACAGGTCTTGCCCTTGTCACAGCCCGCACAGGCCCCCTGCTTGCCTTTCTGCACATGGCGGTAGATTATCCAGCCGGAATACCCGAATATTAGCGCCACAATCACAATATTAACGATCATTGCCGTCATCGCTTCCTCTCTTAATAACTTGGACTTGCTGCGGGGCTACGACCATCCGAGCAAACGTCCTCCTTGATAGATCACCAGTGACACCGCATAGGCCAATACCAGAGAGTAACCCATGGAGAAGAATGTCCATTTCCAGGACGCAGTCTCTTTCTTGATAACGCCGACAGTGGCCAGGCAAGGAATGTAGAGCAGGATAAAGGCCATGAAGCTGATCGAGCTAAGCGGTGTAAAGACTGAAGCAATCTGGCCTTCCAGTCCCGCTGTATCCGGAGCATGGTAGATGATGTTCATGGTAGAGACCACAACCTCTTTCGCGAGGAAGCCGGGCACCAGAGTTGATCCCGCCTGCCATGTTCCGAAGCCGAGCGGCTGCAGCAGCGGGGCAATGAAGCCGCCGAATTTGGCCAGGAAGGAGTGATCCATGTCCACATTGAGGCCGCCAGGACCAGCATAGGACATCAGCCAGATCAGGACCGAGCCGGCCAGGATAATGGTCCCTGCTTTGCGCAGGAAGCCCTTGCCCTTCTCCCAGGTGCTGCGGCTCAGTGTCTTGAGCTGCGGCATCCGGTAAGGAGGCAGCTCGATAATGAAGATAGACGCCTCATTCTTGAACAGGTACTTGGAGAAGAACTTACACAGAACCAGGGCAAATACAACACCCATGACATACATAGAGAGTACAGCTGTAGCTTGCTGGGCAGGAAAGAAGACCGCTGCGAACAGCAGATAGACCGGAAGCCGGGCAGAACAGGACATCAGCGGCATAAGCAGTGTCGTCAGCATCCGGTCCTTGGGCTGTTCAATACTTCGGGCCGCCATAATCGCCGGTACGTTGCAGCCGAAGCCGATAATGAACGGAATGAAGGCCTTGCCATTCAGTCCCATCCGTTCCATCGTGCTGTCCATCAGCAGGCAGACACGGGCCATATACCCGGAATCCTCCAGGAAGGAGATCATCAGGAACAGGATGAATATCTGTGGAACAAATACGAGTACGCCGCCCACACCGCCGATGAGACCATCAACGATCAGTGCGTGCGTGAATTCCGAAGCTCCGATGGCCCCCAGCAGCGAATTCGTCCAATCGCTGAGCTGACCGCCGATGAAGCCATCCAAGAGATCTGACAACGGCCCGCCAATCCAGTCAAAGGTAGTTTTGAACATGGCATACATAAACAGGATGAACAGGGGCAGTCCGAGAAAACGGTGGGTAAGGATGGAATCCAGACGTTCGGTCAAATTATGCGGTTTTTGCAGGGTGGAGTCTATCGCTTCAGCGCACACCTTGCGGATGTAGTCCATGCGGACCGAGCGAATCAACTGGGGAAGAGTGAGTGCAAGCTTATCCCGCTGCAGCCGGGTCTGAGCGGTATCTGCAATCAGCAGCAAGCCGGAAATATCCGTCCGCTTCTTAAGCAGCTCCAGGATTACCGGGTTCTGCTCCAGCAGCTGGAGAGCAACCCAGCGGAGATTAGGCAGACCAGAGATCTTTTGCAAATGTGTAACAATGGAGGCTATGGCTTCTTCAGCGAGTTCCCCATAATTCAACTGGAAGGTAACAGGCGGGATATGGGAAGGCTGCTCCAGCACGCTAAGCACCTGACTGGTTCCTTTGCCTGTCCGGGCAATCAGCGGCAGCACGGGAATACCAAGCTGTTCCGAAAGAATGTCGGGGTTCACCTGAATGCCGCGCGCCTTGGCGACATCGGTCATATTCAGTCCGAGGATCGTCGGCTTGCCATACTCCAGCAGTTGCAGGGTAAGCAGCAGGTTCCGTTCCAACTGCGAGGCATCGACAATATTGATAAGTGCTTCAGGGGTTTCTTCGATTAAGTATTGTGCGGCTACGCCCTCATCACGGGAGAGGGGGTGAAGGGAGTAGATTCCAGGCAGATCGATGAGCTTCCCGGCTCCGTTCTTTAGACTGCCGATTTTTTTCTCAACCGTAACGCCTGCCCAGTTCCCTACGTATTCGTAGGAGGAAGTCAGGGTATTGAACAGCGAGGTTTTCCCGGTGTTGGGGTTCCCCACAAGTGCGATGGAGCTCATGATACTTTCACCTCTATCATAGATGCTTCCTTCCGCCGGATAGCAAATAGCTGACCGTTACATTCAAGCGTAATCGGACCCATGAACGGCCCTTTGCCCTTGAGACGGATCATTACACCCTCAGATACTCCCAGATCGGCCAGACGGCGGCGCAAAATTGGATTCATGCCTTCAATTCTTTGAATGGAGCCGGTAGTGCCTGGTTGCAAACGCAGCAAGGAGCAGGATGTTAGAGCCATTGTTATCCCTCCGAAAGAGACTGATAATCAATCTCAATGATTTCTTGTAATGTAGCATTTTACTGCCATTTATTCTGTGATTAATGTCATTGTTTCTGTTAGCGAAAATCGATATGAAAATTACTGAAATTTTCTTTACAATATCTTCTTCGTTAAAGTATGATTGAACGATAATATAAGCATAGTACTAAAGAGATACCCCGAAGGGAGAACAGATTGTGAAGACTAATCATAGTAAAATTGTCGATTGTACCATCCGTGATGGGGGATTGGTAAATAACTGGGATTTCAGTATTGAATTTGTTCAGAAATTATATGCCGGACTGAATGAAGCCGGTGTTGATTATATGGAAATCGGATATAAGAACTCGCCGAAGCTGCTCAAAGGGGCAGAGGGTGCAGGCCCTTGGCGCTTTTTAAATGATGACTTCCTGCGCAAGGTCATTCCGCAAAAGGGGCATACGAAGCTGTCGGCTCTGGTCGATATCGGCCGGGTGGACGAGAATGATATTCTGCCACGCAGCGAGAGCATGCTCGATCTGATCCGTGTGGCTTGTTACAGCAAGGATGTGGACAAGGCCCTTCAGCTGGTGCAGACCTTCCATGACCTGGGCTATGAGACGACCATTAATATTATGGCCCTGTCCAATGTGATGGAGAATGAGCTGTTGGAAGCCTTCGAGCAGATCCGTGAGAGCGTAGTTGATGTAGTCTATATCGTGGATTCTTACGGCAGCCTGGATCATAATGACTTTCATTACCTGGTAGAGAAGTTCAAGACACATCTTCCGGAGAAGCGGCTCGGTGTGCATACCCACAACAATCTTCAGCTGGCCTTCTCCAATACGCTGATTGCAGCCGAGAAGGGGGTAGAGCTGCTGGATGCTTCCTGTTATGGAATGGGCCGCGCCGCAGGTAACTGTCCTACAGAGCTGCTGGTTACCCATCTGAAGAATACGAATTATACGCTCCGGCCTGTTCTGGATATCATTGAGAACCTGATGATCCCTCTGCGGGAGAAGGAAGAGTGGGGCTATATCATTCCGTATATGATTACAGGAACGCTGGACGAGCATCCCCGCTCGGCAATGGCGCTGCGATCTTCGGCCGATAAAGATAAGGCGGTTGACTTCTATGACACACTGACAACACCCGAGGTCAATTTCGGGGACAAATAACCGTCTGGAAGGAGAAAGCACTGGCCTCTGTTTGTAGGCAGGTGCTTTTTTTCTGCCGAATCTGCTTCCTTACAATATTAGTAGGTGATCAATGTAACTTTACAGAGCTATCTAGCCGATATTTATACATAGGACATCATACACATCCATCTGACTTTATAGATATTATTTTTAGACGCGAGGGACTTATGAGACAAGAAGAGAGAAAGACGATTCATGCGGCTATTCTGGGGGCTGTGCTATTCCTTCTGATCCAGATTTTTCGTACACCGCTGGGCCGAATCGAGGACAAGGATTTACTGATAGCCTTTTACCTTATTTTGGGCTGCTGTACTGTCGCGTTCGGTTTTGCGATTTTTGCCCAGGGCTGGCTGCTGTTCGCCAATAGTCTATCTAAGGCTAGGCTGTACACCTCTGCATTGTTCCTGGGGGTGAGCATTTTTGATTTCCTGCATGTACTCGGGTTTGTAGGTATTCCTGGAATCACCTCGTATATCAGCCCGGAGCAGTCCTTATGGCTCCTGACGTTCTCCCGGCTGGCTAGTGCACTGGGGATTATGCTTATTTTCAGCAGAGAAGACCAGCTTGTAGGAAACGGCGTCAAGGGGAAGGTGTTTCGGAATGCTTTTGTGGTGATTCTGCTGTCTTTGGCTGTGTTTGGTCTCGGCAACCTGATTGTCTCCGGGCTGGCGGACGAACCATGGGCAGAAACGGCAAGAGACCTGATGAACATGGCGATACTGTTCGTCTATTTACTTGGTGCTGCGATTATTATCTATCCTGGCAAAAGCGAAAAGTCAGCCTCTCTGCTGATTATTATCCGTTCCCTTGTATTCTTCTCACTGGCTCAGGTCTTCTTCATGAATCTGTTCAGTGTCGGAGAATTGGATTATCTCTTCGGGATGCTCAGCAGCGCAGCGGCCTATTATCTTCTGCTGACCGGGGTCTACAGATTGACGATTGAGGAGCCATTTCAGGAGAATCAGCAGGCGGAAGCGCGGATTAATTATCTGGCGTATCACGATGAGCTGACAGGTCTTCCGAACAGACGCCGCCTGATGCAGCGCATGGAAGAGGTGGTGCTCCAGAGTGAGCAGGACAAAAGCCGCGGCTTCGCCGGGCTGGTCATTATGAACATCAACCATTTCAAGAATATCAATGACTCTCTTGGCCATTATGCAGGAGATCTGCTGTTGCAGCTGGTCGCCCGGCGGATCGGGGATGAGGTTAGAGTCAATGAAGAGCTCTTTAGTATGGGAGCGGACGAGTTTGCTTTTCTGATGACGGAGCGGACGGGTCTGGAGAATTGTCTGGTCCGGGCGGGTGAGCTGCTGCGCCTGTTCGAGACACCGGTAGGCCTGGAGTCGGGCGAATACCATATCTCGCTGAGTCTGGGGGTAAGCATCTACCCCGGGGATGGAGATACGGCAGAGCAGTTGATACAGAATGCAGACACAGCGGTGCACAATGCCAAGGATCAGGGGGTGGAGATCCGCCGCTATATTCCGGCTATGCAGATGAAGGCGAAGGAACGGCTCAAGCTGGAGAACGATCTGCGCCGGGCGCTGGAACGGGGGGAGTTCTATCTGGTCTATCAGCCCCAGGTACTGCTTGAGACAGAAGAGATTGTCGGCATGGAGGCGCTGCTGCGCTGGAACCATCCCAAACGCGGCTTGGTCTCTCCGGTGGATTTCATTCCTATCGCTGAAGAGAGCGGGCTAATTGTTCCCATTGGGGAATGGGTGCTTAAGACAGCCTGTCTGCAGAATAAAATGTGGCAGGATGCCGGCTATCATCCGATTTGCGTGTCCATTAACCTCTCGATGCGCCAGTTCCTGCAGCCCAATCTGGCCGGCAAAATTGATGCCATCCTGAAGGATATCGGTCTAGATCCCTGCTACGTGGATTTGGAGATTACCGAGAGTATGACCCTGGACAAGGAGACCGCCTTCGACCAATTGAACCGCCTCAAAAGACTTGGCGTATGCATCAGCATCGATGATTTCGGCACAGGCTACAGCTCTCTGCATTATCTGAAAAATATGCCGATTGACCGCTTGAAGATCGACCGTTCCTTCGTATCCGATGTCATGGAGGATAGCAACAATGCCGCGATTGTCTCTACAATTACCTCGATGGCCCACCATTTGAAGCTTAAGGTCACCGCCGAAGGTGTGGAGAACAAGGAGCAGCTCCACTTTCTGCGTCAGCAGCATTGCCATGAAGCCCAGGGGTTTCTGTTCAGCAAGCCGGTGAAGGCGGCCGAATTCGAGCAGTCCTTCCTCAGGCCTCTGCTGGAAATGCCGTCGTAACCTCTGGACCTCCGTTATCTGAATTTAATAGGGTTGCAATTTATTCGTAGTGGTGCTACAATGTTTCTTGTACTCAATTCGAGTTGCGGGTGTAGTTCAATGGTAGAACTTCAGCCTTCCAAGCTGATAGCGTGGGTTCGATTCCCATCACCCGCTCCATATTTAACTTCCGAAATCCTTGTCCGCAAGGGTTTTTTTGTTGTGAAAATGAGGGCGATTGGACCAAATGTAGGCGAAAATAAAACAAAAAGAAGCCAGGCCTCCGATCCTTCGGGGGCCTGGCTTACTTATATGATGTGACAGGTAAGCCGTCTGCCTTGGACGTTAGACGGTCTTCAGGAACTCAACAAGGGTCAGCAGTCCTTTGTCGAAGTTCTCCAGATTGAAATGCTCGTCCGGCGCATGCAGGTTCTCGTCATCGAGTCCGAAGCCCATCAGGACGACCGGCGCCTTCAGGATGCGGGCGAAGCTCTCCATGATTGGGATGGAGCCGCCGTCTTTGGTGAAGAGGGCACGTGTGCCGTAGACCTTGCCATAAGCATCGGCAGCGGTCTGGAGGATCGGGTGTGACGGATCGATGTTGAAGGCGCGTGCCTTCTCCATCTGCTTCACCTGAACCTTGGCGCCGCTCTGGATATTAGCCTTCAGATGGGCTTCAACGGCATCCAGGATGTGCTGCGGGTCCTGGTCGCCGACCAGGCGGCAGGTAATCTTGGCATGGGCTTCCTTCGGGATTACTGTCTTGCTGCCTTCGCCTTGGAAGCCTCCGTATACGCCGTTCAGCTCCAGCGTTGGACGCGCGCCGACCCGTTCCACGAAGGTGTAGCCTTCTTCGCCGTACAATTGCTCCAGGCCGAGGGCGGTCCGGATTTTGTCTTCATCCACACCTTGCTTGGCGAATTCTTCGCGCAGCAGCGGGGACAGGGCAGGCACACCTTCGTAGAAGCCTTCTACAGATACGCGGCCCTTGTCATCGTGAAGGGTGCTGAGCAGCGAGACCAGCGCATGCAGCGCATTGGGAACGCCGCCGCCGTAGGAGCCGGAGTGCAAATCAGTCAAGGCGGTGTTCACTGTGACCTCCATGGAGCAGAGACCACGGAGCCCGGTGCAGATGGCGGGGCGTCCGCGTTCCAGCAGGGAGGTATCCGAGACGAGAACGGCATCTGCCGCAAGCTTGTCCTGGTTAGCTTCCAGGAATGGCGGCAGGTTGATGCTGCCAATCTCTTCTTCCCCTTCGATGCAGAGCTTGATGTTGACTGGCAGCGTGCCCTCTTGCTTCAGGATAGCCTCGATGGCTTTGATATGCATGAATACCTGGCCCTTGTCGTCTGTAGCGCCGCGCGCATACAGCTTGCCGTCACGGATCTCCGGTTCAAACGGAGGGGTAGTCCACAGGTTCAGCGGATCCACCGGCTGTACATCATAATGCCCGTATACCAGAATAGTCGGCTTGCCGGGCGCATGAAGATAGTCTGCATAGATCACCGGATGGCCGGCAGTGGGATGCAGCTCAATATTCTCAAGTCCTGCGCGCTTTAGTGTCTCAGTCAGCCATGCGGCAGCAGCATTGATATCTTCCTTGTGGGTGGAGAGGGCTGAGATGCTGGGAATCGCCAGCCATTGCTTAAGCTCGGTCAGCTGGGCTTCACGCTCAGCCTGAAAGTAAGTTTCGTAAGACATAGTGGGTATGTACCTCCTTGGAATTCGCTGCTTAATACCACAGCTACCCGTATTATGCGGCAACATGCATAACGGAGGGTCTCTGCGGCTCAGGTTCGGCAGTGTAATGCATTCATTATACTGGAGATATCCCGATGGATCAAAAAAGGATTGTCCGGCCCTTCAACATAGGGTGACTGGAGCTGCGTAGCTTAGGTAACACTTCCTTGCAGGCTGTTGATTACTGGCAGTAACCGTGATAGACTTACTTAGTTTAAGCAAAGGAACCGCCGAGCGCGGCGGAAGCGACAGGAGCGAAATTGTAGTGTCAACGAACATACCTGCAAGTGTTGAACCGATATATATTTATACGTATGCCCATTCGCCGGATGAGACCTCATTGTGCGGGATGGAGCTGCGCTGCCTGTTCGGCCGGGAGATCCCTCCGGCTATATTTGCAAGCGGGGTAGAGGCGGATGTCAGCCGCAGTCCTTTTATCAAAGAGCGGATAGATGTGATGTACGAAGGGGACACGCTCCCGGAGATCTACAAGCAGACAGAGCAGGTAGAGCTGGGGGGGCGGAGCTTCAAGGTTATTTTTGTGAAGACTAATGATCTGGCTCCTGAACACAAAATCGAATACGGTGAGCGCAGAGTGATTGAGCGGGAAATTGGCCTGCGGATTGAGGGAGAGGCGGATGTGAACCATCCGGAGCTGGTGTACGGGATTGTAACGCTCGGCGGACGCTGGTACTTCGGCTCTTATCATAAGAACAATGCAACCTGGTTCCGGCAGATGCACAAGCCCCGCAGCTACTCCATAGCGCTCAGCACACGGGTAGCCCGGGCGGCGGTCAATATGGCGGTTCCGCGCATACCCGGTGTGAAGCTGATCGATCCCTGCTGCGGAATTGGCACAGTAATGGTGGAAGCTTTGTCGATGGGAATCGATGTCGTCGGCCGTGATATTAACCCGCTCATTGCAGCCGGTGCGCGGACGAACATTGCTCATTTCGGCTTCGAGAGTGTTGTTACGCTCGGAGATATCGCAGACATAGAGGAGCATTACGATGCGGCCATCGTGGATATGCCTTATAATCTGTATTCACGGATTACCCCCGAAGAGCAGTTTGCGATTCTGAGCCATACGCGGCGGATTGCGGACAGAGTGGTCATTGTAGCGATTGAGGCTGTGGATGAGATGATTGCTGCCGCCGGTTTTACAATTATAGACCGTTGTGTGGCGCGAAAAGGTGCGTTCTCCCGTCATCTGATGCTGTGCGAGTAGAGCGTCTGGAAGAAGTAGTGTAACTAAATCCGAATAAAGGCGGTGTGCTTATGGAACCGAAATGGTTAACCTGGGCCAAAGAAATTCAAGCGATTGCCCAGACCGGACTGACGTATGCCAAGGATGTATATGATATTGAGCGTTATCAGGCACTGCGCGAGCTGAGCGTGGATATTCTGGCGAACTATACGTATGAGAGCAAGGAGCGTATACGGCTCTCTTTCGCGGGTGAAGGCGGGTATAGCACACCTAAGGTGGATATCCGGGGAGTGATTTTTCAGGAGGATAAAATTCTGCTCGTACACGAGAAGCTCGACGGAAAATGGGCGCTGCCCGGAGGGTGGGCGGATATCGGCCTGTCACCGAGTGAGGTGGCTGTCAAGGAGATTGCCGAGGAATCCGGTTACCAGGCGGAAGCGGTTCGTCTGCTTGCTGTACTGGATAAGAAGTTCCATCAGCATCCGCCGGAGCCATACCATACCTATAAAATGTTCATCCTGTGCAGAATTACCGGCGGGGAGGCGGCGGGTGGTGTGGAAACGAGCGGTGTTGGATTTTTTGCCGAGGATGCATTGCCCGAATTGTCTGAAGAACGCAACACGGCAGAGCAGCTACACACTATGTTCCAATATTTACATCATCCCGAAAAAGAAGTAATATTGGACTAAAGCACTGCATATAATAGATAACCAAGAGTGTATATAAGTTTTATGAATACATTTTTTGGTTAATATTATTTATGTAAGCCTTTACAGTGATGATCCGCTGAGCCTTTATATCTAAAAATTTATCGAAAACATCTCTTTTTGGGCCTGGCGGTCTACATTTTTTCCTCTGCTTTGACGATAAGAATTTTAGGAGGGGATCGCATGGAACAAGAAGAGCTAAGACTTCCGCTTGCGCAGGAGGGGATGACCCGGCCTACAGAGGGCAATATCGCCACGGGCCTGGTATGGGGTGTCCTGATCAGTATTCCCTTATGGATCTCGTTGATCGGCTGGATGATGGGCATCTGGAAATTCTAAGACCCGTCCGCAGAAGCTATATTCCACTACTAACTTACACATATACAATGAAGGCTGCCTCTTCGAAGTGAAGAAGCAGCCTTTTTATGCTGAAATTACAAGTCGTTGTTGATATGCGCCAGCTGGAAGGTCTCGCAGACCACCCGCATATCCGGGTCGAAGGGCTTACCCTCACGCTCCAGCTCCCTGGTGAAGAACACCTCATGCTCGTAGCGCCAGGATTCAAGGCTGCGGTCATCCTCCCCTTCGGAGTAGGCGAATTCAGCGGTTACCTCAGCGAATGGAACGACCTCCACCTTCGTTGTTTCGATGATCGCGCGCGGCTGCCCTGTGCTGTCCAGCAGGATGGATAAACCGCCTGTAAAAGGCATGGTCAGCCCTTGCGCTTCAATCAACTCATAATTTTGCGCGGTCCCGGTCTTGATTCCTCTAAGAACCAGATCCAGCAGCTCATCTGCCAGCCGGGGATTGTCGCCGAACGCCCAGGCGCTGTCGAATTTGTCTGCCGCTTCCGGATGCTTCACCAGATAACTCTCCCAATATTTCGCAATTTCCGGAGTTAATGTCATTACGGTCACCTCTACCTTAGATTTAGTATTTAGTCTGTCTACAATTCACATCTCCGCTTCGCTCAACCAGCCGCTATACAGTTCATCGAGCTTCTGCTGTGCAGCATCTCTCATTCCTTGCAGCTCGGCCAGCTTCTCTGCATTGCTCGACAGCTGCGGGTCCAGCATCTCGGCATCGATAAGAGCAAGCTGCGCTTCCGCTGCGGCAATGTCCTGCTCCCACGAAGCTGCCGGACGCGGCTTGCGGTTCGGACTGGCAGGGCTGGAGGGTGATCCCCCTGTATTCTTGCGGCGGGAGGAAGCGGATTCCGTACCCGAACCTGCTGAGGCAGAGGCGGAGGCAGAAGGGGAGCGGTCTACCTGCCCGCTTAAGGAGCGGGGCTTGCCGGTGCCGCCCCCGGAAGATTCCGGCTGCGTGGCCTCTTGCCGCTGGGCGGCTGCGGCATGTTCAGCCTGCTTATCCTTATAATACTCGTAGTTACCCGAGAAGGAGGAGAAGCGTCCGCCGTCAATATGCCAGAGCTTGCCGAAGCAGCGGTTGATGAAGTAACGGTCATGGGATACCGCCAGCACGGTGCCGGGGAACTCCTCCAGCGCTTCCTCCAGCGCTTCGCGGGAATCGATATCCAGATGGTTGGTCGGCTCATCCAGAATCAGCAGATTCGGCCTCTTGTGCATCAGGATCGCGAAGCGCAGCCGGGTCCATTCTCCTCCTGACAGGTTGGTGATGCTCTTGAAGACATCGCTGCCGTAGAAAAGGAAGCGGGCCAGCTGGCCGCGTGCTTCGCCTTCTTCAAGTCCGGCCTCCTCGCGGAAATACCGCAGCACGGAGTGGTCGCCCTCCTCCGGCACAGCTTCCTGGGCAAGATAACCGACGACAGCTCGGGAAGCAAGCGTACAGCTCCCGCTGTCCGGTGACTCCTGGCCAAGGATGATCTTCAGCAGGGTACTTTTGCCTGCTCCGTTGCCGCCGATCAGTGCGGTGGTCTCGCCATATCTCAGAATATCGCTGGCGGCCGAGAAAAGCCTGCGCTCCCCGTAAGACTTGCTGATCCGGTCCAGGATGACGACCTGGTTGCCGGTCCGGTCCTCCTGCTGAAGCTGCAGATCCATGGACTTGCGCTCCAGGATCGGGCGTTTGACCTTGACCATCCGGTCCAGCGCCTTTTGCATGGACGCCGCACGGCGGTGGAAGGAAGGGTTCGGCGGATTGGAGCGGTTGCCCCATTCGATCAGCCTTTTGATACTCTCCTGCATCTGCTTGATCTTCTTCTGCTGCTCCTGGTAGTCAGCGAATTGCTGAAGGAGCCGGGCTTCCTTCTCCACCTGATAACCGCTGTAGTTCGTATGGAAGGTGAAAGCCTCCCCGTCTTCAATCTCGATGACCTTCTTCACCACGGCATCCAGGAAGTAACGGTCATGGGAGATCGCCAGCACCGTGCCGTCATAGCTCTGGAGGAACTGCTCCAGCCACTCGATAGCCTCCATGTCCAGATGGTTGGTCGGCTCATCGAGCAGCAGGATGTCGGGACGGCGCAGCAGCAGCTCGGCCAGCCCTACCTTGGTCTTCTCTCCGCCGGAGAGGGAGGAGAAGCGGCGGTCGTACTGTCCCGTTCCAATTCCCAGCCCTGAGGCTACACGCTGGATCGAGGCTTCCAGCTCATAGCCGCCTGCGGCCTCGAACTTCTCCTGCAGGGTGCCGTATTCCTTAAGCAGCCGGTTCCAGGCCTGCCCGTCTTCGCCCGCGCCGGAGGAAGACATCTCCTGCTCCAGCTCCCGCAGGCGGCGCTGCCAGCCGAGCTGCTCGGCGAAGCTGCGCTGGAGGACGGCATAGACCGTGTCGCTCTCGTTCACCTCCTGAATCTGGGCAAGCAGGCCGATGACGCTGCCCCGGCGGATGGAGAGCTGCCCTTGGTCCGGGCGTTCTTCTCCGCTCAGCAGGTGGAAGAGGGTGGTTTTGCCGCAGCCGTTGCGGCCGATCAGACCGATTTTTTCGCCTTGGCGGATATCGAAGGTGATATCGCTCAGAACGAGCTGGGCACCGTGGTATTTTTGGATATTTTGACATGAGATAATCATCGTTATTCTTCTCCTTTAATTAGGAATGCACTCTCCTTCGCCGTCCTTTGGCTTCTGCGGATTCCGGTCAAAACAGCATAAAAAGGCCGCAGGGAAATTTCCCTGCGGCCTGAGTATTCTTCGGGTTAGGATATCCGTTGAAGTGTAGGCGAGAAAGGCATTTCACAATGTTGTAGTGTTATTAAATTCATGTAAATGGACAGACTTCTCCCGTTGTCCAGATTTGCATGAATAACGCCAGCCATAATATTAATCAGCCGGCTGCTAACACTGTTGGTCCGATTGTGATCCATTCTCCTACACCTCCTTTTTGATAAATTTAAAGCTAGTGTAACCAAAAATCCCGAAATAAGCAAGGGAGAATTGTTCCCGCAGAGACATAAATGCATGGCACTGCAAGTAGTATGGAGTGTGGCGAGGGGGCGTTGCCCTTATAACAGCTGCGGGAAAAGAGGAGAGTTATGGCGATTTTTAACGGATTGCTCGGCAATGCAACTCAGGTGGAGCTGGGGGAGGTGCAGCGGGAATATGGACGGATTCTGGCTCCGAATGAAAAGATTGAGCGCGCCTATAAGCTGGTCCGGGACATGTTTATTTTTACAGACAAGCGGCTGATTCTTGTAGACAAGCAGGGGATGACCGGCAAGAAAACCGAATACCACTCTGTTCCTTACAAAAGCATCACTCATTACTCTGTGGAGACGGCGGGGCATTTCGATCTGGATGCGGAGCTGTGTCTGTATATCTCGGGCGCGGGGCTGCCGCTGAAGAAAACCTTCAACAAATCGGTCGATATCTACGAAGTGCAGGCTGTGCTGTCGCAATATATCCTGAAGTAAGGGGGCGCACAGAGGGCGTACTAAGGCTGTAGCCTGCTGCAGCTCCATATAACAGACGGGTAGAACGAATGCCCGCCTGGGTCTGCTTCCGTCCTGAAATTTGTGCATGGCTCACAAAATAAGCGGCAGCAAATGTAGAGTCCTGCGGAAGCCGTTGACAGGGGTTCAGGTCCTGCTGTTAAATGACACTAACTTAAGCGGCAGGGAAGGGAGGCGGAGGCGGAACATGAGGAGAGGACCGGTGACCGGAACGAAAACAATGGTGGTCAGCCCGCATTATCTGGCCTCGGCGGCGGGCGCGCAAGTTTTGGCCAAAGGCGGCAACGCCTATGATGCGGCCGTTGCAGTCAGCGCGGCGCTGGCTGTGGTCTACCCGCATATGACCGGGCTCGGCGGCGACGCCTTTTGGCTGGGGTACAGCGCCAGCGAAGGGCGCGTGCGGGCCTACAACGGCAGCGGACGCTCGGGCTACGCCGTCCGCCGGGACTGCTATGCCGGGGAAGAGGCCATTCCCCGGCGGGGTGTGCGCAGCGCCATTACGGTGCCCGGAATGGCGGATAGCTGGGAGGCCGTCCAGCGGGAGTATGGACGGCTGACCCTGGCCGAGGTGCTGGAGCCGGCTATCGGCTACAGCGCCGGGGGCTTTCCGCTGTCGCCGGACCAGCATGGCGGCAGTGTTCTGGCCGGAGCCGCGCTGTCGCCTGAAGCGGCGGCGGTGTATCTTCCCGGCGGCCGGATACCGGCGGCGGGAGAGCGGTTTGTGCAGCGGCAGCTGGCCGGGACGCTGCGGGCGCTTGCGGCGGGAGGCCGGGATGCTTTTTATAAAGGGAGCATTGCGGAAGAGATCAGTAATTATATGCAGGCTTCCGGCGGGTATCTGACCCGCGATGATTTCGCGGACCACCAGGGGAGCTGGGAAGAGCCGCTTCAGACCGGATACCATGGGCATACCGTCTATCAGGTTCCGCCGAATTCGCAGGGCTTCACGGCGCTCATGGCGCTTAATATCCTGGAGCATTCTAACTTCGCGGAGATCAGGCATGGCTCCTATGAATATTATCATCTGCTGGTGGAGGCGCTGAAGCTGAGCTTCCGTGACCGTGATCAGGTGCTCACTGACCCGTCCTTCAGCAGCATTCCGCTGGAACGTCTGCTGAGTAAGCCTTATGCGGCTCAACTCGCGGCGGCAATTTCTCCCCGTAAGGCGCTTGCTCTCAGCAGCGAACCGGTTGGAAGGGATACAGCTTATGCGGCGGTAGTAGATGAAGAGGGTAACGCGGTGTCGTTCATCCAGAGTCTGTATTTCGAATTCGGGTCGGGGGTTGTGGCCGGGAATACGGGAATTCTGCTCCAGAACCGCGGGTCCTTCTTCTCGCTTGATCCCGCCCATATCAATACGCTGGAGCCGCACAAGCACACCTTCCACACGCTGATGCCTGCGATGGCCTGCCGGGACGGGAAGCCTGCTTATCTCTATGGCACACAGGGCGGCGAAGGACAGCCGCAGACGCAGACCCTGCTGCTCACGCGCATGCTTCACTATGGGATGGACCCGCAGACTGCGGTGAGTGAACCGCGCTTTGTCTGGGGCAGAACCTGGGGAGAGCCGACCCAGGAGCTACGGATCGAGAACCGGGTGGCGGAAGCCGTGCGGGCTGAGCTGGCGGAGGCGGGGCATCTGGTCCGTGAGGCAGAGAGCTATGACGGGGTGATGGGTCACGCCCACGCCATCTCGATTGACGGTAACGGCTACCGCAGCGGGGGGACGGACCCCCGCTCTGATGGAGCGGCTATCGGGTGGTAAGCGATTTGGATTCTTGGCGTGAAGGTCAAGGAGATAAGGAGATAGTGAGATAAGGGGAATGGGAGAGTGGGAGATAGGAAGGTAAGGGGATAAGGGGATAAGGGGATAAGGGGATAGGAAGACAAGGAGGTAAGAGGATAAGGAGATAGGAGGACAAGGAGATAAGGAGATAAGGAGATAGGGAGATAGGGAGATAAGGAGATAAGGAGATAGGGAGACAAGGAGATAAGGGGAATGGGAGAGTGGGAGATAGGGAGGTAAGGAGGTAGGGAGATAGGGAGCTAAGGAGGTAAGCAGCAGGGTGAGAGAAACCCGGTTTGTCCGGGAGGGAGAGGGTGGAGCAGCATGGTTCTTGATAATCGGCACGGCGCATTCCGGGTCCCGGAGCTGGAGATTTCCGGCAGCGGGCACGGGGCATTGCACGGCCTGATCTTCACGGTAAAAGATGTCTTCGCAGTGGCCGGGCACCGCTCATCCGCCGGTAACCCGGACTGGCTGCGCAGCCATGAACCGGCAGTCTCCCATGCAACTGCTGTACGCAGGCTGCTGGAAGCCGGAGCTACGCTGCGGGGGGCGGCCCATACGGATGAGCTGATGTACAGCCTTGGCGGAGAGAACTATCATTACGGTACGCCGGTGAATCCGCACGGGGAGAATCGGATTCCCGGCGGCTCGTCCAGCGGTTCGGCGGTGGCGGTGGCCTCGGGGAGCGTGGATTTTGCCCTCGGAACGGATACAGGCGGCTCTGTCCGGGTTCCATCCGCTTATTGCGGTGTATTCGGTTATCGTCCGACTCACGGTGCGGTATCCCTGGAGGGGGTTATTCCGCTGGCCCCGGCTTTTGATACGGTGGGCTGGATCGCTGGAAGCACGGAGCTGCTGCTGAAGACGGGGCGCGTTCTGCTTGGGGCTGTGGACAGCGGCGGAGATGCCCGGTGCGAGGAAAATAGGAAGAAGGCGGGCGATCTGTCCGGGTCTGTGGACAGCGGCGTAGGTGCCCAGAGCATGGAGAATAGTATGGAGCAGAGAGGTGGTGAGGCGGTTGACGAGTCTGCTGGTGATCTTCGAATGTCCCGGATGTTCATTCTCCCGGAAGGCTGGGCGCTTGTGGAGCAGGACTGTGCAGACTACCTGAGGCGGGGGCTGGACAAGCTTCAGGCAGGCGCTTCGCTACAGGCTGCTGAAGCCGTGGTTGCCCCTGAAGGCTTGAAGACTTGGATGGACGCCTTCCGCGAGCTGCAGGGTGCCGAGATCTGGGCAACCCATGGGGAGTGGATCGGGCGGGAGCAGCCGGTCTTCGGGCCGGATATTGCCGCCCGGTTCGCTTGGGCGGCGGGGCTGGCCGGGGCGGATCACAGCCCGGCCGCTATGCTGCGCAGCCGGATCACTCAGCGGCTGCGGGCGCTGCTCGGGAAGGACGGCTGTCTCGTCCTTCCGACCGTGCCGGGTCCGGCCCCGCTGCGCGGCGCCGGACCCGGGCAGCTGGAGCGGAGCCGCAGCAGCGCCATGATGCTCAGCTGCCTGGCCGGACTGGCCGGGCTGCCGCAGGTTACGCTGCCGGTGCCCGTCCCCGGCGGACTGCCGCTGGGATTGTCCGTCATCGGCGGACACGGACAAGATCTGAGACTCCTGTCCTGGATACAGGAGGTATGGAAGTAGGAAGTCATAGCCCTGGTTCTCTGAACGTAGAGAACCAGGGCTTTTTGCTGATCGCTAGGAGATCCGCTAGTTGCGCGAGGTGCGTGGGCCAAATGTATGCGGAAAACCGAATACAATACCCAGCAGCGAGGTGAGCGGGCCAAATGTATGTGAAAAACAGCATACATCCGGCCGGTGCGGGGGTGAGTGGTCCGGATGTATGTGAAAAACAGCATACATTTGGCCAGTGCGAGGGTGAGTGGGTCCGGATGCTCCACAGCCCCCTAAAGAAGTTGGAGTCCTCCCCCACAAAAATGTAGACTAGATATAGGAGGAGGATGAACGGGATGGGACACTTATCAGGGACAAGAGAGAAGGCAGCGCAAGAGGTGTTGTCTGGCATTAAGGCAGCGGTGGTTGCCCGGAAATATGGGGTGACCCCATCGACAGTGAATCAGTGGGTGAGGGACTACCGAGAGGCCCATGGGGAACAAGATCATCCGTATCCTCAGGAGCAAGTGGAAGAACTGAAGCGCCTCCTGGACGTGGAGCAGAAATACGAGAAGGCCGTCAAGATCCTCGGCGAAAAGGAGTTAGAGATCGAGATTCTGCGTGAACTGCTAAAAAAGCCAACCCCTGCTTATCCGAAAAAATCGAGGTAGCCGACATGTTCATTAAGCAGGGGAATACCGCAGCGTTGGTACTACGTCTCGTGGGGCTCGCAGAGTCTACGTATTACGACCGTAAGAAACGCAAGAAGCAGGAGGCACAGGCCGTACCCCAGGGGCGCGGAAGACCCGTACCCGGCTATTCCCTGACCGAGTCTGGAGAGAAGATTAGCGACGAGGAAATCCAGGAATGGCTGCTGGAATTAATCGCTGGAGAGGAGCACGTGTACGGGTACAAACTGCTGGCCAAGTGCTTGTGGAACCAGCACGGGCTGAGGCTGAATCACAAGAAAAGCTACCGGCTGTGTCAGGCGCTGGAGATCCTGCAGCCGCAGCGTCACAAGCGTTTAAGCACCCTCGGAAGCTGCCGGAGAACCGGGTCATTACAGGGGCGGGCCAGCTCTGGCAGATGGACATTAAGTACGGTTACGTGGCGGGCCGCGATAGGCATTTCTTTGTCCTGAGCATTATCGATGTGTTTACCCGTGTCATCGTCGGCTACCACCGCGGATCGTCGTGTGAGGCCAAGCACGCCTGCCAGACGCTGGGACGCGCCATGGAGCAACACTGCGCCCCTGACAGCGCACGCCCGGTGATCCGCACCGACAACGGCCCACAGTTCGTCAGCCATCTGTTTGGCGACATGTGTGAAAGCTGGGAAATGACTCATGAACGCATTCCGCCTCGAACGCCGGATTTAAATGCTTTTATTGAATCGTTCCACAGTAATATCGATCGGGATTTATTCCGCAAAGAGGCCTTCGACACGTTCGAAGAGGCCTATGAAGCGGTGGACCGGTACATGGACTTCTACAACAATCGCAGAATGCATACAAGCCTTCGGAACATGCCGCCAGCTACCTTTGCGGAGTGGGTCCAGACTCTAGAAGACCGCTCCCGCTTCTTCTGGCCGAGAGAAAAAGCGAAATAAAGAGCATATCTACGACAAGTACCGATTTTATACGGAGGACTCCGGGATAAGGGGGTCGCACCGGATGTATGTGAAAAATAGCATACATTTGGCCAGTGCGAGGGTGAGTGGTCCGGATGTATGTGGAAAACAGCATACAATGGGCCGATGCGAGGTGAGCAGGCCAAATGTATGTGAAAAACAGCATACATTTGGCAGCTGCGGGGGTGAGTGGTCCGGATGTATGCGAAAAACAGCATACATCCGGCCGGTGCAAAGATACGTGGCAATTATGCAGCTTCTAGGGACCAAATGAGAGTCACTGCCGCCCGATGTGTAATATTACCTAACATTGTTGAGCCTAATTCTAACTTTTCTCTTTCCAACAGCGGTCATTTTATCTATAATGTTACATAAAGTAACATATGACTCGAATAAACCTATTATGAAGGTAGAGAAGGAGGGGTGGCTATGCATCTTACGGTGGAAGAAGCGTTGTCCATTTATCCTTTATCCGAAGCGAAGCTGATTGCCGGGTCCAAGGGGAAGCACAGGATCGTGAAATCGATTAATGTCATGGATGCTCCCGATATCTCGGATTGGATCAAGGAAGGAGAAATGCTGCTGACCACAGCCTATCTGATCAAGGACAGCCCGGAGGATGCCTCGGCACTGCTGCAGATGCTGAACCGGCGCGGGTCAGCGGGGCTGGGCATTAAGCTGGGCCGGTTCTGGGAGGCTGTGCCGCCGCCCTTGATTGCGGAAGCGGAGCAGCTGAATTTCCCGCTGATCGAGCTGCCGTTCCAGTTCACCTTCTCCGACCAGATGAACGGCTTGTTCCGCGCGGAGCTGTCGCGCAGCGTGGGCACCCTGCAGAGCATGATGGAGAAGCAGCGGCTGCTGATGCGTCTTGCCTTGCGTTCCGGTCGCAGCCGTCCGCTGCTGGACACCGTCTCTGACATCATCGGTTATCCGCTGGCTGTAATCAGCAACCGGGGGGCGGTAGTATTCAACAACTCGGGATATACGGAGAGTGAGCAGCTGGAAGGGTGGCCCTGGCCGCCCCGCAATCAGCGCTTTCGGCTTGGAGGGAGCACTGGCTACCGGCTTCCGCTGCTACAGGCTGGGAAATGCCTCGGTTACCTTCATTATTGCGATATTGATCCCTTGCTGCTGCCCGTGGAGGAAAGTCTGTTCGTCCAGGGGGCAGAGCTGATTTCTTATCATATGCATACCGGGCTGGAGGATTATTTCGAGCAGGCCGGACACCGGGAATTCAGCGGGCTGCTGCGGCGGTTCCTGAAGGACGGGCTGAAATACGCTGAGCTGGCGCAGGCGGCGCTCCGGCTGGAGATTATGCTGCTCCAGTCCCCGTATCAACTGCTGCTTACCGATGTGGCTGCTGAGGGAGAAGCCCGTCAGGCAGAGCTGCTGCGGCTGAAGGAGGAGTATTCGGAGCATCCGGTGCTGCATGGCCTGCAGGCGGTTCACTTCCTGGTGGAGGAGGGACTGGTGTCGCTGTATCCGGCCGGGCCGCATCAGCCGGAGGAGTTCCGGGCAATGATTCAGGAATGCTTCGACAGCCTGAAGTTCGATAAAGGGTATTATCCGCAGGCGGCTGTCAGCAGCGTGAAGCTGAAGCCGGAGGGGCTGAAGGAAGCTTTTGCCGAGATTAAGGAATGTATGGGCATGGCCCGGCAATGGGGCGCACACGGAAATGTGGTGCATTACCGCCAGCTGGAGCTTGATCTGCTGCTGAGCAAGATTCCGGCGGAGACCATGGAGCGTTACTACAACGGTAGCCTGCGGGGGCTGCTTAGCCGGGAACCGGAATATGTTAAGGAGATGCTCCACACGCTGGAGGTCTACCTGGAGAATGACGGCCATGTGAACGAGACGGCCAAGAAGCTGTTCATTCACCGTAATACGGCCACTTACCGGATTGAGAAGCTCAGTGAGCTGCTGGATGTCGATTTCAAAAAAATCAATGATCTCATGAAGCTGAAGCTGGTATTCCTGTTCCGCAGAATGCTGGAGCGTGAATAACAGCCGTCCATCAGCAGATTGCCCAAAAAAAGGAGTGGAGAACAATGAAGGTGGCCGGAATCTTTTTGGCGGCAGGCCGCAGTAATGGAGCAGGGGCCTCTGAAGGTTCTCAGAACAGGGCGGGCGCGGGTTCAGCCGGTGCGGCGATGCTCAGTGAGCTGGAGACCTGCGGGCTCGCGCCGCTGGTTGTAGTGGTGCGTGCGGATGATCCTTTAGGCTGGCTGCCGCCGGCCGGGAAGGCGGAGAATATGCGGCGGATTGAGACTTGCCTGACGGCCCATTTAGGCCTGTCCTTCTCCCTGCGCTGCGGCTTGAATGCTGTAGCTTCGCTTCAGCCGGATGCGGTGGTCATTGCGGCGGCAGATCAGCCGTTTGTGACAGCGGCTCAGATCCGCCGGTTCATCCAGGCGTATGAGCAGCACCCGGAGCTTGATTATGTCACGAGTGCACAGGAAGGGCTGCTGATGCCGCCTACCCTTTTCTCAAGCACGCTGTTCGGCGGACTTCAGGAGTTGGACGATGAAGAGGGGATAGCTGCCATTATGCGGACCAAGGAGTATAAGGGGCTCATCCTGCCGCAAGAGTCTGTTCAGGCCTTCGCAGAGACCGGGCTGCCGGAGAGCTTCGGAGAGTACAGCAGAGAATGGAGCGTGCGGAGCGGGAATAGACAGTGAATTCGCTATTTTTTAAAGCTATGTAAGGTAATATCACAGTATTTAAGTTTAATTTGAGATGACTTCGTGCATGAAGCACAAAATCGGCCCCCTCTTCTTATCCAACCACACAAAGCTATGTTATATAAATTTACGTAAGTGCTGCGCCTCAGTATAGTAGAGATACATTAATGGCTGTAGCCATTAGGAGAGATATCCTGGAGGAGGAGAATTATGAAACAAAGGGGTCAGGCATTCAAATTCAGCATCATCACGATGTTCCTGCTGGCGGTGGTTCTGACGGGATGCGCGAAGAATAATACGGCGTCTAATACGGGGGCGGCAGCAACGGCAGAGCCTTCGGCAGCCAGTACACCGGCAGGCAGCGAGGCGGCGGCAACGACAGAGCCGGCAGCAAAGAAGCCGACGGTTGCTTTTGTCTATATCGGGCCTCCGGGTGACGGCGGGTATACGTATCAGCATGACCAGGGCCGTCTGTATATGGAGAAGGAGCTCGGGATTAAGGCGGATTTCGTAGAAAATGTACCGGAAAGCGCCGATGCCGAGCGGATCATCACAGAGCTTGCACAGAACCATGACATCGTGTTCACCACAAGCTTCGGCTATATGGATTTCACCTTGAATGTGGCCGGCAAATTTCCTAACGTGAAGTTCCTGCATGCCTCCGGCTACAAGACCGCTGAGAACATGGGAACCTACTTCGGCAAAAACTATCAGGCAAGCTATCTGTCGGGGATCGCGGCAGGAAAAATGACAAAGAAAAACCATCTCGGCTATGTGGGAGCCTTCCCGATCAGCGAGGTGATCTATAATCTGAACGCCTTCACGCTGGGCGCGCAGAGCGTCAACCCGTCGGTTAAAGTGGATGTAGTGTGGACGAATACCTGGTATGACCCTGCCACTGAACGTCAGGCGGCCATCAGCCTGCTCGACAAAGGGGCGGATGTCCTGCTGGCGTATCAGGATTCACCGGCTACCCTTCAGGCTGCGGCGGAACGGGGAGCTTTTGCCGGGGGGAATGACTCGGATATGAGCAAGTATGCACCGGACAACTACTTAACCAACCCTGTATGGAACTGGGGTCCTTATTATGTAAAAGCTGTACAGTCTGTGATGGACGGAACCTGGAAAAGTGAGCAGTATTCCGGCGATATGGCGGACGGCATGGTGGAGCTGGCGCCATTCGGCAACAAGGTTCCCGAGGATGTGAAGAAGCTGGTGGAGGACGCCAAGGCCAAAATCATCAGCGGCGAGCTGGAGGTCTTCACCGGACCAATCTCGGACAACAAGGGCAATGTAACCGTTAAGGACGGCCAGAAGCTGACCCTTGAAGAGGTGCTTGGCATGAACTGGCTGGTCAAGGGTGTCGAGGGCACGATTCCGCAATAACAGCTGCTACACATCTTCATACAGCACAGCCTTACGGGTGGGGCGGGTTCCGGATACCGGAGCCTTCCCCACCTGTACTATAACTACCCGGAAAGGAGCGTAGTATTATGCAGGACCCTTCGGTTGAAATGCGCGGGATAGTGAAGACATTCGGTGCTGTAACGGCCAGCGATCAAGTTGATTTTTCGGCAAATGCGGGAGAGATTCACGCGCTGCTCGGGGAGAACGGGGCGGGGAAAAGCACAGTCATGAGCATGCTGTCAGGAGTGTACCGGGCGGACGCCGGGGAGATTCTCATTCATGGAAAACCGGCCAGAATCCGTTCCCCGAAGGATGCGGCACTGCTCGGTGTAGGCATGGTTTTTCAGAACTTCAGACTGGTGCAGAGCCTTACAGCGGCGGAGAATATCGTGCTTGGCGAAAAGTCGTCTTTCTGGCGCGGCAGCAGATGGATTAAGCATAAGCATGAAGAGATAGAGGCGCTTGGTGAACGCTTTGGCTTGAAATTTCCCGTCGACCGGCCAATCTGGCAGCTGTCTGTTGGAGAGCAGCAGCGCGTTGAGATTGTCAAGACGCTGTACCGGGGGGCAGATATCATCATTCTGGATGAGCCGACCTCGGTGCTGACGCCGGGGGAGGCGGAGCAGCTGTTCGAGACGCTTCAGGTGATGAAGCAGGCGGGTAAGACGGTGATTATGACTACGCATAAAATGAAGGAGGTCATGGCCTCCTCGGACCGGATCTCCGTGATGCGCAAGGGGAAAATGATTGCTTCGCTGATGACGGGCGAGACGGATGAGCTGGAGCTGGCCCGGCTGATGGTGGGCCGGGAGGTTACGATCAGCCGTCAGGAGCGAGCGGCGACGGCTGGAGAGCCGCTGCTGATCGTCCGCGATCTGGAGGTGGCTGCGGATCATGGCCGCAAGGCGCTGGATGCCCTGTCGCTTACGGTTCATGAAGGCGAAATTGTGGGCGTGGCCGGTGTCGCAGGCAACGGGCAGAAGGAGCTGGCGGAGGTATTGACAGGGCTAAGAGCATGGAGGACGGGCGAGATCCGGTTTGACGGCAGTCCTGTAAAAACAGCTTCGGTAAGAGGAGCGATCGATTCGGGCATATCGCATGTGCCGGAGAACCGGATGAAGAGCGGTCTGGCCGGACGGCTGGGGTCAGTTGACAACCTGCTGTTCAAGTCTTACCGCAGCGGGGAGCATTCCCGGTTCGGCTTCCTGAAGGCGGCCAGGAACCGCTCCTGGTCGCAGGAGCTGGTCCGCCGCTTCAATGTGAAGACGCCTGAGCTGGATACTCCCGTGCAGCAATTGTCCGGCGGGAACCAGCAGAAGCTGCTGTTCGCCCGCGAGGTCAGCCACCGTCCGAAGCTGATGGTGGCCGTGCATCCAACGCAAGGGCTGGATGTCGGCGCAGCGGCAGGGGTGCATGAGCTGCTGATGGAGCTGCGCAGCTCCGGCAGCGGGGTGCTGCTGATCTCCGAGGATCTGGATGAGCTGCTGCAGTTATCCGACCGTATTCTGGTGATTTATGGCGGGTCAATTATAGGTGAGAGCGATCATGAGCAAGCGGACCGTGAACAAATCGGCCTGATGATGGCCGGCATCCGGAGCAGGGAGGGAAGTGCTGTATGAGTCCGAAGCCTGGAAATGAGTCTGCAACGCTTACGCCGCTGGCGGGGCGCACCGGGAGGTGGTACTCCCTCAGGCTGGAATATGATTCAAGCCGTACCCGTTCACCGTGGTGGACGCCCATCCTGTCCGTTGTTCTGGCGCTCTTGCTCTGTGCGGTGTTCATCGCCGCTAATGGAATGAGCCCGCTGGTCGTCTACGAGAAAATGTTCCGGGGAGCCTTCGGCACCTCCTACGGCTTCACTGAAACCATGGTCAAGGCTATTCCGCTGCTGCTCTGCGGGCTAGGCATTGCTGTAGCTTACCGGATCTCTGTGTGGAATATCGGGGCAGAGGGTCAGTTGACAGTAGGCGCTATGGCGGCTACTGCGGTAACGATCTATTTCCCGGACCTGTCTTCCTTCTGGTCCATCATGCTGATGCTGGTTTTCGGTACAGCAGCCGGAGCTTTGTGGGGTCTGATGACGGCAGTGCCGCGAACCCATTTCGGTGTCAATGAGCTGATTACCTCATTGATGCTGAACTACGTGGCCCTGCTGGCTCTGGATTATGTGGTGTTCGGCCCCTGGAAAGACCCGAAGGGCTTCAACTTCCCGGGTTCGCCGATGTTCACGGCCGCCCAGTCCCTGCCGGTGCTTGGCAGCACCCGGCTGCACATCGGGCTGGTCTTCGGCCTCGTGGCTGTGCTGATCTATTATCTGATGATCCGGTTCACCCGCTGGGGCTATGAGCTGCGTCTGATCGGCGCCAATCCCACAGCAGCCCGTTATGCAGGCATCCATATCAAGAAGCATATTATCATCGTCATGCTGATCAGCGGCGGTCTTGCCGGGATTGCCGGCATGGCTGAAGTGTCGGGGGTTACGCATAAGCTGATGCAGGGGATCTCTCCGGGCTATGGCTATACGGCGATCATCGTAGCCTGGCTTGCCAAGCTGAACCCGCTGGGCCTGATTGTGACTTCGATTCTGTTCGGCGGCCTGATTGTGGGCGGCTATAGTGTTCAGACTATCGGACTGCCTTCGTCCATATCGGAAATGCTGCAGGGCGCGATCCTGTTCTTCCTGATTGCCGGCGACATGATTCACCGGTTCCGCATCCGCCGGAGCGCATAACAGCATTCTCTTACAGGAGGGAGTTCACTCATGGATTTCACTACACAGTTATTAATCGCCGCTATCTCCGCCGGAACACCGCTGCTGCTGGCTACGCTGGGAGGCATTCTGACCGAACGGGCCGGGATTATCCAGCTCGGCGCGGAGGGGCTGATGCTGATGGGGGCAGTGACGACTTGCATTGTCTACATCCGCAGCGGGAATCTGATCCTTGCGCTGCTCTCGGCGGTAGCCATTACCGCTCTTCTGGGCATGGTCCATTCGTTCTTGTGTGTCACGCTGAGGGCGAATCAGACGATGTCGGGTCTGGCTATGACGCTGTTCGGCAGCGGCCTTAGCGCTTATGTGGGCAAGTCGATCAGCGGCATTCCGCTTCCCGGCAGTCTGCCCAAGCTGGATCTGGAGATACTGAAGCCGGTGCCGGTGCTCGGGGAGCTTTTTGGAAGGCTGGATATGCTGACCTGGTTCAGTCTTCTGCTCGTCCTTATGCTGCATCTGCTGATTCACCATACCTCGTGGGGGCTGCATCTGCGGGCGGTCGGCGACAATCCGGCTACTGCGGACGTCATGGGGATTCGTGTGCAGCTGATCTGTTACTGCTATGTTACTGCAGGAGCGGCGCTGATTGGTCTGGCCGGTGCGGATATGGTGCTGGCGTATGCGCCGACCTGGAATGAAGGGCTGACCGCCGGACGGGGCTGGATCGCCGTGGGTCTGGTGATTTTCGCCAGATGGAATCCGCTGCGCGCATTGTTCTGTGCCTACTTCTTCGGAGCACTCGATTCGCTGGGCTTCCGTATTCAGCTGCTGGGGAGTGCGGTTCCGTCCTATTTTCTGAAAATGATTCCTTACGTCGTAACGATTCTCGTATTGATGTATCTGGGATACCGCAACCGCAACAAGCCCTCCGGTACGCCGGAATCGCTGGGAACACCTTATATTCGCGAACAGCGGTTCTAGGCTGGAAGGGCGCGGGCGGCAATATGCAAATTAGAGGGATGGAGGCTGACCTATGACTATACCGGCGGACCGGTTGACTCTGGAGCAGATGAACTCGATGGAAAAAAATGACTTCGTGGAGCAGCTCGGCGGCATCTTCGAGCATTCCCCTTGGGTAGCTGAGGGGGTGTGCAGCAGGCGTCCGTTCGATTCGGTGCAGGTGCTGCATGCTGCCATGATGGAGATAGCACGGCAGGCGGAGCCGGACCAGGTGCTGGCGCTGCTGAGAGCTCACCCGGATCTGGCGACAAGGCTTGCGGTCAGTCCGCTCTCGGCGGCAGAGCAGCAGGGGGCCGGACTGGACCGGCTGACACCGGAGGAATTCGCGGAGCTCACCGGGCTGAACGCCGCCTATACAGCGAAATTCCGCTTTCCGTTCATCTTCGCCGTACGGGGCAAAACTAAAGAAGAGATCCTTAGCGCCATCGGTGAGCGTGTGGATCGTTCGCTTGAAGAGGAGCAGGAACAGGCGCTGCTGGAGATTAGTGGGATTACTCGTTTTCGGCTGGAGGATCTGCTGGGGGCGGAATAGAGCAGGGCACTGCATATTATAGGAGGAGGGTGACGCAAATGTCTGGAAGGAACGGACGGCTGACAACTCATGTGCTGGATCTGTCACAGGGCAAGCCTGCTGCGGGCCTGTCGCTTCAGCTCTGGCGGCTGAGTACCGGAGGGCCTGTGCTGCTGCGTAAGGCGGTGACGAATGAGGATGGCAGGCTGGACGCTCCGCTGCTGGCGGGAGAAGAAATGCAGGCCGGAAGCTATGAGCTGCTGTTCATGGCAGGGGATTATTTCCGGGGCGCTCAGGCTGGTGCCGGAGAACCGGAGGCTGAGGAGGAGGGAGCAGGCGCTGTAGTCCCGTTCCTGGACCAGATTCCGATCCGCTTCAATATGCCGGACCCATCCGCCCATTACCATGTACCGCTGCTGGTTGCACCTGGAGGATACAGCACTTATCGCGGGAGTTAACGCGGCAATTCAGTGTACCGCTGCATCTAATCTTAAGCCAATAGACCGGAGGTGGGCCTATCATGAAGGAAGAAGATTATGAGCTTATCATCAGGAACGGACAGGTGGTCCTGCCCGAAGAAGTCCGCAGGCTTGAGATCGGGGTGAAGGATGGCAAAATCGCTGCACTGGGCGAAGCCTTACAGGCATCGCCCGGGACCAGAATTCTGGATGCGGAAGGACAATATGTGCTGCCCGGCATGATCGACATGCATGTTCACTTCAATGAGCCTGCGTTCGGTCACTGGGAGGGCTTCCGCAGCGGGTCGGCTGCTCTTGCGGCCGGCGGCTGCACCTGTTATGCGGATATGCCGCTGAACGGGAATCCGCCGACAGTGAATCTGGAGGCGCTCCGGCTGAAGGCGGAGGCCGCAGCCGGGAACTCGGCGGTGGATTATGTGCTGTGGGGCGGCCTTATGCCCGGGAATCTGGAGGAGCTGGAGGGACTGGCTGCAGCGGGTGTTACCGGGTTCAAGGCGTTCATCTCGAATCCCGGCGGTGAAGGCGAGGGCCGGTTCCGTGAGGTGGACGATGATACCCTGTATCAGGGGATGCTTCGGATCGCCGCAACCGGTGGGATACTCGCCCTGCATGCGGAGAGCGAAGCGATAACCTCGGTGCTGGGGGCGGCGGCACTCCGTGCCGGGCGCAGCAGTGCGCGGGATTTTGCGGCTTCACGCCCTCCGCAAGCGGAGCTGGAGGCTGTAGCCAGGGCGCTGCTGTACAGTGAGCGGACCGGCTGTAAGCTGCATTTCGTCCATATCAGCACAGCGGCAGCCCTGGAGCTGATTCATGAGGCCAAGCTGCGCGGTCTGGATGTGACCGCAGAGACCTGTCCTCATTATCTCATCCTGGATGAAGACAGCATGGAGACTCTCGGGGCGCTGGCGAAATGCGCTCCGCCCCTGCGCAGCAGCAGTGAACGGGACCGGCTGTGGGCGGCGCTGGCTGCGGGCCGGGTGGATCTGGTCGCCTCCGATCACTCCCCCTGTCCGCCTGAATTGAAGCTGGCGCCCGGGCTGTCGTTCATGGAAGCCTGGGGCGGGATATCGGGAGCCCAGAGCAGTCTGGAGTTGATGTTCCATGAAGGCGTTCATGTGCGCGGCCTGCCGGTTACGCAGATCTCAGCGCTGATCTCCGGCCTTCCTGCCCGGCGGTTTGGGCTGGAGGGGCGCAAGGGCTCCATCACACCGGGGCTGGATGCCGATCTGGTGCTGCTTGATCCAGATGCGGCCTATACCCTGCGTGCAGAGGATCTGCTGTACCGCCACCGGCATAGCCCTTATGTCGGGATGACCTTATCCTGCAAGGTAACGGCAACGATCTGCCGGGGCAAAATTGTCTATACTGCCGCGGAAGGCGTAGTTGCCGGCGGCGGAGGAGAATGGCTGCGTATCCGGCACAGCCAGCCGGGGATATGAAACCGCCGGTCCCGCATGTCCCCGCCGGGGAGATGCTGAAGCTGCTGGATGAACTCGCAGCCTACAGCGCTCCGGGTCCTGGAGTTACCCGGCTGCTGTATACGCCAGAGTGGCAAGGGGTTCAGCATTTTTTGCAGGAGAGAATGGCCGGGCTCGGGCTTGAGGTCAGGATGGATCAGGTAGGGAATGTCTATGGCACACTGGCCGGTTCTCAGGTAAGCGACAAGGTTATTCTGACCGGCTCGCATATTGACACGGTGGTGAACGGCGGGCGGTATGACGGTGCTTATGGTGTAGCGGCAGCTATAACTGCGCTGCACTATCTTCTGGAGACCTTCGGTCCGCCGCTGCGGACGCTTGCGGTGGTATCCTTCTGCGAGGAAGAGGGCAGCCGCTTTCCGCTGACGTTCTGGGGCTCGGGGAATGTGACCGGGCTGTATAGCGGGAAGGAATGTATAGACTGCACAGATGCGGATGGGATCACGCTGGGGGCAGCGATGGCGGCCTGTGGCCTGGCAGGGGATGAAGGGTTGGCTGCTGAAGCTGCGGCGGGTCTGGAGCAGAGTGGCGGAAGTAGGAGTGCCGGATGTGGGAGTGAGGGGTCAGAAGTTGAATCTATGGCAGGTCTGGAGGGAAGCTTCTGGCGTAATAATAGTCCTGTGCGCAGTGATATTGCCGCATATGTCGAGCTGCATATTGAACAGGGGATTATTCTGGAACGGACGTCCCGGAGAATCGGGGTCGTGCAGGTTATCGCCGGACAGCGGCGGTATCTTGTCAAGGTCGGCGGGACGGCCAATCATGCAGGGACTACGCCGATGGGTTTAAGACAGGATGCGCTCGCCGGTAGTGCTGAGATGCTGCTGGCGCTGGAGCGCTCCGCTCTGGCGGAGGGTGATCCGCTGGTAGCCACAACGGGGCGGCTAGAGGTCTATCCGGGTACATCCAATGTGATTCCCGGCGAAGTGCAGTTCACGCTGGATATCCGGCATAGCGAAGCCGGGGTGCTGGAGCGCTTCTGCGCAGCGGTCCTGGCGGAGTTCGCAGAGCTTGGCCGCAGGCGCGGCCTTACGCTTGAGGTACAGATGCTGCTGGAGACAGCCCCTGCTCCTATGGACCAGGAGCTGCGCGCGGCTCTTGAAGAGATCTGTCTCCAGCAGGAGAAGCCTTATCTGAGCATGGTCAGCGGTGCGGGGCATGACGCCCAGCTGTTCGCCCCGCGCTGCCCGGCTGCGATGATCTTCGTGCCGAGCCGGGGCGGGATCAGCCATTCCCCCGGGGAGTATACCTCCCCGGAGGAACTCGCTGCTGGACTGGAAGTGCTGACAGCCATATTATATAGATTAGCTTACGAATAAGAGACACTGTTCACCGCAGCGACGACCAAGCTTCGAGTTGTAATTTTAATTTCGCTATAAATCGCGAGATCTGATCACCTGAAAGTCTGGAGGGGAGAGAATCATGAAGCGGTACGAAGATTTGTCGCCGTCCTTGCGGTGCATTATGACCCCCGGCCCCGTGGAGGTTGATCCGCGTGTGCTGCGGGCGATGTCTTATCCGGTGCTGGGACAATTCGATCCCGAATTCACAGAGATCATGAACGAGACGATGGAGATGCTGCGTGAGCTGTTCGCCACCAGGAATCAGTGGGCGTATCCGGTAGACGGGACTTCGCGTTCCGGTATTGAAGCGGTGATGGTGAGCCTGATTGTGCCGGGGGACCGGGTGCTGGTTCCGGTCTTTGGCCGTTTCGGCCATTTGCTCCATGAGATTGCTGAACGCTGCGGTGCTGAGGTCCTCACGATAGAACAGACCTGGGGCCGCGTCTTTCCGCCGGAGGAGGTAATTGAGGCTATACGACGCTTCAAGCCGGATGTGGTGGCGATGGTTCACGGTGAGACCTCTACAGGCCGTGTGCAGCCGCTGGACGGGATCGGGCAGGCCTGCCGGGAGCAGGATGCGCTGCTGATTGTGGACGCGGTGGCGACGATCGGCGGGGTGCCGGTAGAGACAGATGCCTGGATGCTGGATGCCGTGGTCGGCGGAACGCAGAAATGCCTGTCCATCCCTTCGGGCATGGCCCCGGTGACGTATAATGACCGGGCCGAGGCCAAGCTGCTCAGGCGCAAACAGGTTGAGCGTGGACTTAGAACTGACACTGCTGCTGTCAGCGAGCTGCCCGTAGTGCGCAGTAATTACCTCGACCTGAGTATGCTGCAGGATTACTGGAGTCCCCGGCGGCTCAATCACCATACGGAGATGACCTCTATGCTCTATGCTCTGCGTGAAGGCCTGCGGCTGGTCCTGGAGGAAGGGCTGGAAGCGCGGCATGCCCGGCACAGATTCAATGAGCAAGCCCTTACTGCCGGACTGTCAGCTATGGGGCTAGAGCTGTATGGGGAGGCGAAGAGCAAGCTGACGGTAGTCACCTGTGTGCTCATTCCGGCGGGGATAGACGGGGAAGCCGTCCGTTCCATGCTGCTGCAGCGTTTCGGTATTGAGATCGCCAGCTCCTTCGGGCCGTTACAAGGCCAGATCTGGCGGATCGGTACCATGGGCTTCAGCTGCCGGGAGAATAATGTGCTGCGTCTGCTTGGTGCGCTGGAGGCGGTGCTTATCCGCCACGGGTACGCGGTACCTGCCGGACAGGGCGTTCAGGCGGCACTTGACGTATATGATTCAAAAGTAAGATAATCATACAATGCGATTTGTTTAAGTGACGGCTTGCGCCCCTTGAGGGGCGTCAGGGCCGTTTTTTCTAAAAGAAAAGAAAAAATATAGATTGAACTTGAAAAAAACAGACAGGGAAAAGTGGCGGAAGAGAATTTTGGAACTGTAGGAGCGATAGCGTCCGCCTTTGTCCCCGGATTTCTACCGCGATTAGCGGTTTGAATTAAAGAAATCTGGGGACAACAGCGGCCGGAGGGCCAAACATTCTCTGGAGTCACGGCCATCCCAGAACGGAAAACAATCAAGTACAATTTATATAATAACCGGAAGGGAGTACACATGATGACTTATACACGACAACCATTGGCCGACTGCGTGCCTGAGCTGGTAGCTACAGCCCGGGGAGATCAGAAGGCTACACTGGTAATTACAGGCGGCAAGCTGGTCAATGTCTGCTCCGGGGAGATTCTGGACGGCATGTCCGTCGCTGTACAGGGCGGGCGCATTGCTTATGTCGGCAAGGATGTCTCTCATACGATCGGGGAGGGAACGCAGGTTATTGATGCGGCCGGCAGATACATTGCTCCCGGCCTGATTGACGGACACTGCCATATCGAGAGCACTCAATTGACGGTGACTGAATTCGCCCGCGCTGTATTGCCGCTGGGGACGACCGGAGGCTTCTTCGACGCCCATGAGATAGCCAATGTATTCGGGCTAAAGGGAATTAAGCTGATGCTGGACGAGATGCGGGGAACACCGCTGGCTGCCTATATGCAGGTGGCTTCCTGTGTCCCTTCTGCGGGCGCAGAATTTGAGACAACCGGTGCGTCCATCGGACCGGAGGAAGTAGCGGAAGCCTACACCTGGGGCGAGGATGTGATCGCGCTCGGCGAAGTCATGAACTTCCCGGGTGTGGTTTACGGCGATGAGAAGATGATCGGAGAGATCCAGGCCACGCTGCGTGCGGGACGGTATGTTGACGGGCATTTCACCTGGCCGGCGAGTGACTGGAGACTTCCGGTCTATGCCGCAGCAGGGGTGACTGGGGATCATGAGTGTGTGACAGCGGAGGATGTGATCGAACGTGTACGTCTGGGGATGTATGCCAAAATGCGCCGCGGCTCTGCCTGGCATGATGTCGCCAAAACCATCACGGCGCATACCGAGCACGGGCTGGACCCGCGCCGGATGATGCTGGTGACAGATGACCGCAGCTCCGAATCGCTGCGCGATGAGGGGCATATGGATTTTGTCGTGCGCCATGCGATCTCCCAGGGGGTGAAGCCGGTCACGGCTTTTCAGATGGCAACGATCAACACAGCCGAGCGCTTCGGCGTAGCCCGCGATATCGGCTCCATCACTCCGGGCTCCTGCGCAGATATCATTCTGCTGGACGGTAATCTGGCCGATGTTCATGTGGTCATGACAATTGCGGCTGGCGTTGTTGTGGCTGAGAACGGCAGCATGACGGCTGAGCTGAGTCCTTACACCTACCCGGATGAAGTACTGGCCTCTGTGCATCTGCAGCAGCCTCCGGTTCCCGCAGACTTCGTGATCCACGCGCCCATTGAGGAAGGTGTTCTGGCTACGCGGGTCATCCAGGTCATTGAGAACCATGTGGAGACCGGCGAGCTGATCATGAGCCTGCCAGTGTCTGGATCGGAGCTGGTTGTGCAGGGCGGCCTGTGCAAAATCGCTGTTCTGGAGCGGCACAAGGGAACCGGCAACAAATCCGTAGGGGTTGTGCAGGGCATTGGCTTCCGCGAGCCTGCGGCTATAGCGATGACTGTAGCTCATGACAGCCATAATGTGCTGGTCATCGGCAATGATGATGGCTTGATGGCGCAGGCGGCGGCTGCCGTGGCGGAAGCGCAGGGTGGTGTTGCGGTGATTACCGCTGCCGGGACCACCTTGTTCCCGCTGGCGATTGCCGGACTGATGTCCGCAGAGCCATTTGAGATTGCCGCCGCGCAATCCGCTGCCATCAGCAAAGCGTTATATGATGCGGGATGTACGCTGAACTATGCTTTTATGACCCTGTCTCTGCTGGCCCTGGCGGTTATCCCCGCACTGCGGATTTCCGATAAAGGCCTGGTGCGGATCTCCCCCGAAGAGGGAATTCAGCTGGTACCGTTGTTCGTCAGCTAAGGCAGAGGGAGAACCTGCCGGGGAAGATATACTAGTATTCTAATCTTGAGCCATTCAGTCTTTCACAGACTGGGTGGCTTTTTGTTGTTTAGGAAATTATGCGAAAAACCGAATACAATCGGTGCTGCTGCGATGGCGTATGGCTCCATGCTCCACAGCCAATAACATTTATAAAGAAATCCTGCAAAAAATGCAACAATGCTATCCATACAATCGGTCGGTGAGAGAAAACACTTAGAATTGGCAAGAGATAGGCGGAGCACCGCCAGGAAAGGAAGAGACAACATTGGATCCACGTATAGTTCACCTAAACTCGCCGGAGGTGGGCGAACGTAAGTAAAGAGCAGAAGTGCACTTGTATTAGGGTTTGATACTCCCACTCTTAAACAGCGGAGCGGGCGGAATGATTGTGGAAAAGTGGAGCGGTCGCCTTTGTATCCGGATTTTCACCGATTAGGGGAATGAGAAAAATCTGGATACAAGAGCGATTGGAACAACATTCCGTTTGCGGAGCGTGCTCCTAAGCGCCGCCGTAATTCATACTCCATATCCTGCACTGCTTTGTCCTTACTCTGTGGGCATAAAAAAGATAATAATTAACCGATTTTTTGCAGTGTGAAACAGAAAATTTTAAGTTTTTAATGAAAAAGCATTAACAATAGGGGCGGAAAAGACGATAATACTTTTAAATTAGTTAAAATTATTGTCGAATCATGAAAATTCAGCATATACAGATCGTCCAAACCTGAGGAACGGGGTGCATGAGAATGTTGAGATTAGAAACACAGGACATCTTGAATATCACCAGGAAGCAAATTGCCGGTATTTTTAAAATGGAGCCGGTTGAACTGAAATTTGTCAATGATTATCAGGGTGAGCAGTATCTGCTGACCAACGATAAGCTGCATCTCAGCAACCAGCATTATTGGGCTAAGGTTATGGATTGTGTGTTCGAGAACCATGTCAGACCTGTTCTGATGTGTGAGGTGCTCTACTTCCTGCGCAATGAGTTTCTGGAAAGTGACATCAAGCTGATGTTCTCTTATGATTTTGCGGAGGGCTCGGAGGGGGAGGCGGCGGCTTCGGCCGAGATCAGCTTCAAGGATTCGCCGGATCTGCAGCCTGACGAAATTGCCGAATTGATTGATTTTGCCCTGACTTTGCAGGATAAGCAGTGGTTCGAGGAACTGACTGCCAAATATAAACAGGTCACGGTTCAGTAATCGTACTATTTAAAATAAAACGCCCGGCTCACAGGATGATGGCATCCGTGAGACCGGGCGTTCTTGTTATCTTCATTCGGCGGAAGACAGCCAGCCCTGGGCCGAGCAGTCTACCCGTTCCGCAAGGAAGCTGATCCATTCTTCCGTATCGTTCAGGCAAGGGGCCACCTCCAGCATCTCAGCATTCCCGCCGCCCATGGCGAAAAGCTCCCGGCCTTCTACGGCCAGTTCATGCAGTGTTTCGAGGCAGTCTGTGACAAGTCCGGGTGAGAAAATCAGCGGCCGCCGGATTCCGCGTCCGTGAAGCTCCTTCAGCGTGTCCGCAGTCGACGGCCCTACCCAGGTCTCCGGCCCGAAACGGGACTGGAAGGAGAGCTGCCACCGTTCCGGGGTCCAGCCCATCGCTTCTGCGAGCAGACGGCCTGTCTCCTGGCACTGCTGCGGGTAGGGGTCTCCGGTCTCGGCATAACGGCGGGGAATGCCATGGAAGGACAGGACATAATAATCCGGCTCTTCACTCATCGCGCGGATCTGCCGCTGCAATAAGGATTGCATTGCTGCTATGTAGCCGGGGGCATCATGGTAGGCTTCTACGAACCGCAGCGCCGGTACGAAACGCTTGGACACCTGCCCGTAGCGGCTATGCCGTCCCAGAGCGGCGAAGCTTGCAGCTTCATAGACGGAAGCTGTTGTTGTTGAGGAATACTGGGGAAATAACGGAAGAACTATGATACGGGTCACTCCCGAAGCTTCCAGCTTGCGGAAGGCTTCGGCCATGCCGGGTGTGCTGTAAGCAAGCCCCAGCTCGACTTGATAACTGCTGCCCAGCAGTGCCTGGAGCGCTGCCTGCTGAGCTCTGGAATGGACGAGCAGCGGTGATCCCTCTTCCATCCAGATCTCCTGATAGAGCTTCGCGGACCGGCGCGGACGGGTACGCAGAATAATGCCGCGCAGCAGCGGCTGCCAGAGCAGCGGATGATAATCAATGATTCTGCGGTCAGACAGAAACCGCTTCAGATAAGGACGGACCGCCTTGGCGCTCGGGGCGTCAGGGGTTCCGATCTGAGCAAGAATAACGCCTATACACGACTGATTCATCAGCAGCTGTTACTCCCTTCCATGAACATGACATCGTTTTAAAATATCATATTCAAGCCCAATCACACAATATAATATATCTCACGATTATCATATGAAGGAGGATATGGGAGATTATGAGAGGTCGGAGGAGTATATATTTTGTGCTATTGCAAAAAAGTGATGTTTCTTATAGGGTATGTGATTTTCTACACAGAGAAAAGAGTTTCAATTTTGTTACCATCAAGCCAGAAATATTCACCAGCAGCTTGAAGTCCACTTATGTGAATTAATTCACTCCATTATGTGAATTGTTTCACCTTTTGAAAGATTGTATATATAGATGAATCTTTTCTTACACGGGCTGGGCCGAGCAGGAATGAAGGAAGGAGTGGATGACGTTCAGGAAGAGTTGGCTGCTCTTCGTAATCAGAAGGAAATGATACGGAACAAGACGGTTTGAAAACGCTACATACTACTGGGGAATAATAAAGGAGAATACGCATTTGAAAAAATTAATTTCTTTGACTGTAAGCGCAGCCTTGCTGCTCGCGCCATTAGCCTACACGATTAACGCACCGGCCTTGAACCTGAAGGTGGATGCGGTTTCAGCAGCCTCGGAAGAAGCGCCGGCAGCGACTGCTAAACCAGCTCCGAAGGCAACAGCCAAACCGGCAGCCACTCCGAAGGCAACAGCCAAACCGGCAGCCACCCCGAAGGCAACAGCCAAACCGGCGGCAACTCCGAAGGCAACAGCCAAACCGGCGGCAACCCCGAAGGCAACAGCCAAACCGGCAGCCACTCCTAAGGCGACAGCTGCACCGGCAGCAACGGCTAAAGCAACCGCTAAGCCGGCAGCAACCACTGCACCGGAAGCATCTGCCAAGGCTTCAGCGAAGCCAGCGGCAACTGCTAAGCCGGCAGCAACAGCAGCACCAGTTACTGTGCACAAGGCTGTATATCAGGACGGAGTATATGTTGCCTATGGAGATGCGTATTCCAAAGGCACAGAGGGTGCAAAGGTAACGATCAAAGACGGCAAGATCGCCGATATCGAGCTGCTCAGAACCAGCCCGAAGATCATCGACCGCAATGCCCGTGAGAATTACAGCGGCGTGTGGGCAGCCTATGGCCTGATGAAAGACAGACTGATGGGTAAAACCAGAGACGGCGCGGCTGCAGTTGACGCTGTATCCGGTGCAACCCGTACCAGTAACGGCTGGAAGCTGTCTGTAGACAGAGCTTTTGAGCGATCCCTTGCGCACCAAGCGGCTGATGCCACTTATTTTAACGGAGTCCATATGGGCGTAGACCCTGAGGCCAAATATGCAGTGTTTGCTACCTATGAAGCAAACAAGCTGACTGCGGTGAAAATGTATCCGCTGAGCGCTACCGGAGATTTCGTGGATGAGAAGACATATACGGCTGAACAGACCGCAGCGATTGCAGCAATCACTCCTGCACTGCTTGCCAAAGGTGCTAGTGCGCAGCCGGTAGCCGGCTTCGAGGCAGAGACCAAAGCCGCAGTGAACGCCTTCTGGGATGCCGAACAGAATGCCACCATCAACAACAAGGCTGCTTATGTTGACGGATTCTACTCTTCCTACGGTACAGCAAGAAGTGTGGGCGTGGAGAGAGCGGATGTTGTGATCCGTAACGGCAAGCTGGTAGATGTGAAGTTGTTCAGACTGGGCAGCAACCTGATCGACAGAGGGGCAACCGCTTATGCGGAAGTTGTGAAGGCGAATGCTCCGATGACCGCCAAACTGCTGGCTAACGGATTCTTTATCGCTAACTATAATGAGAAGGTAGATGGAATCTCCGGCGCTACGGAGAGCAGCCATGGCTGGAACCAGGCCGTAGAGCGCGCTTTTGAGAAAGCCTTGAAGACTCCGGGTGAAGGTCAAACCTTCGATGGTAAATTTGCCGGTGTGGATAATCAGTCCAAGGTTATGCTGCTGGTTGATATCGATGCGGATCAGGTAACGGGCATCAAGCTGAGCCTGTTCGGCGCAGACGGTAAGCTGATTGCAGATGACAAGCGGACCGAAGAACAGAAATCACTGGTCGACAAGCTGACTGCAGGACTGCTCGCAAGCGGCGTGCAGGCTCCAGATATCGCCGGACAGGAAGCCCTGTCGGCTGCAGCGAAGGCAGCACTGACGGATGCTTTGACCAATGCGTCCAAGGTACAAGGCACTTATAAAGACGGCACTTTCACCGCTTATGGTGATGCTTATGACAAAGGCACGAACAAAGCAGATGTTACACTGCGTAACGGCAAGATCGTAAATGTGGCCCTTTCCCGTGTAGGCATGAACATGGTGGATCTGGGTAAATCCGCTTATGCTGAGGTGCAAAAAGCTATTCCGGTGCTGACCGCCAGCTTCCTGGCCGCAGGCACAAGAGAAGGCGCTCAGGATGTGGATGCCGTATCCGGCGCTACCAGCAGCAGCAATGCGCTGAAGGCAGCCGTTGACAGAGCTTATGGTAAAGCGGAAATTACGGAAACGGATAAGGCCGCGTACTTTGATGGCATTTTCATCGGTGCCAGTGTGGATAAGACTGTAAATGTCATGGTTACTACTAAGTATAATGTGCCTGTAACTATGGCTGTGTACTACCTGGATGATAAAGGTAAGGTAAGATATAATCTGACGGATGATGAGCTGCTGGTGAAATACGAGATCGAGAATACCTCGAACGGCAAAGGACTGCATAAGTACGGGTACCGTGCAGCAGCCTTCGGAGCGAATGATGCCCAGAAAGCCATCTCTGCCAAAGCGGTAGAAGCGATCAAAGCAGCGCTCGAATCTGCCGGCAAATAACAGAATCCATTCACTAAGGGTTGTCCTGGGTCATGCAAATGGCCGGGACAGCCCTTTTTGCAGGTGTGGACATAAATAGGAATGCCAATCGTATAGTAATTTAAAGGGATTTGGGAAGGGAGTGTCAAACCTCTAATATACACACTAATATACCCAGCAGGCTCAGGCCTGTAAGTCATAGGAGGCTTCACAATGACATTAATCAAACAGCTAGCCCCGCAGGATGAATTCACCGGCTTCTATCTGCTTAGAGAACTGGTGCTGAAACAGACGAACGGAACTCCTCCCAAGGATTACTTCGATATTGTACTAGGTGATGCCAGCGGCCAGATTTCGGCGAAATACTGGGACGTCAGCGTGACGGATAAGGAGACTTTTTTCCCGATGGCGCTGGTGAAGGTCCGGGGGATGGCTCATACGTATCGCGAGAAGCTTCAGGTCAAAATCACCAAGCTAAGACTGGTCAATGAATCCGACGGCGTATCGCTGACCGACTTCATCCGCTCGGCCCCGGTGCGTCCTGTGGACCTGGTCCATACGATTAAGAACGAGATGGAGAGTATTGCCGATCCGGAGATTGCAGCGATTGTGAACTTCTGTGTAGGGAAGGTTGAGGAGAAGCTCATGCATTATCCGGCAGCCAAGACCCACCATCATGCCTATTTCGCCGGGCTTGCTTATCACATGGTCCGCATGCTGGAGATTGGGGATTTCCTGTGCAAGCAGCGTCCGTTCCTGAATCCTGATCTGATGAGAGCGGGCATTATCCTCCATGATATCGCCAAGCCGGAAGAGATGATCTCGCAGTACGGCATTGTGTCGGATTACAGTGTGCACGGAAAGCTGATTGGACATATCTCGATGGCTTCAAGCTGGATTACAGAAGCGGCCATCCGCACCGGCATTGATCTGGAATCCGAGAAGGTCATGGCACTTCAGCATCTGGTATTATCTCATCATAATCTGGGCGAGTGGGGAAGCCCGGTCCAGCCCCAGACGGCTGAAGCAGTTGCCCTGCATCATATCGATGCGATGGATGCGAAGCTGCAAATGGTGGAGGACGCCCTTGATACCACTCCGGAGACGGAGGAATGGACGCCGTTCATCCGTGGACTGGAGAATAAGGCCGTCTACCGGCTGAAGATATAACGATTGAGACACTGGTATCGCTGAAAATAAAGCAATCCCCCCATCCCGTAGTTGCGGTTTGGGGGGATTGCTTTACTTAGGATCTTCAGCCTCCGCCGCTGCGGCGGACTCCGCCTGTGCCTTCGTGACGCTGTCAGCTTCCAGGCCGTAGTGGCTGCACAGGGCCGGAAGGCCGCCCGGCAGCAACTCTCCGATAGCAGCGAATCTCCATTTATCCTTATAACGGTAGAACTCGCCGATAACAACGGACATACCTGGCATAACACTCCGGCTTAAGGGGAATACGGCCAGTCTGACTCCCGTCCGGGAATCAATCAGTGATACGGAAGCGTTCCAGACCGGGTCCGGATTCCGGTCACCGCTGAACTCCGCAACCGTGAAGGCCAGCGCAATCCGCGTGATGGCTGCAGGCAGGCTGGACAGCTGAAGATACAGATGTCCCATGTGCGCAGCGGGCTTAGAGCAGAAGACGGAGCCGCTAGGGTCTTCCATATTCCCCGAGAAGATAAGCTCCCGCTCTTGCTCACAGCGTCCGCTCTCCCGGAGCAGGAAGGCAGCGGTCTCCGGCTGCTGGCTGACTTCCAGGTGCGAAGCCGGAGCGTCCCACTCCACAGCGGCAAGGAGTCTGGAGGCGCTAAGCTTGTCGCCGATATCGACTCGCTGGCCGCGAACCAGCTCAGGGACCAGCAGAGCTGCAGGAGTAGGCTCCTTGACTGTAGCCGGGTGAGTCACAGAAGCTGTGACATCCTGAGCAGCTACAACGGGAGCCTCGCTATCCAGCAGGCCGGATGCTGCGGGCATCGGTGTTGTGCTGGCCTCCTTGCTGGTTGTCTTGGCAGCAGCCTTCTTCCCGGAGGCCGGCTTCTTCGCGGCCTTCTTGGGCGCTGCCTTGAACGGCGTATACCCGCCGTCATACATCGTCCCGGCCTTGTAGCCCTGGCTGCCGGCTAACAGCAGCGGATCGAACTGCTGCCACTGCTCCATCAATTTCAGGAGAATCAGTGCAGAAGCTCTGGCATCCTCCAGGGCATCATGGTGCTTCAGCCGGATGCCGAAATGCGCCGAGATGACATTGAGCTTATGGGAGGGGAGGTCCTGGAGCATTTTTTTGCCGAGCAGGTAGGTACATAAATATTGAAAGCCGGGATAGCCAAGAGAGTAGTCGTCCAGGCAGTACCGCAGCACACTCATATCGAAGGCGGCATTATGCGCGATCACAATCTCCCCCTGCAGCAGCGGTTCCACCGTGGGCCACAGCTCAGCGAAAGTAGGCTGGCCTCTAACCATAGAGGGTGTAATTCCATGAATGGCAATATTCATCCCGTCGAACGGTTGCTGCGGGTCAATCAGCCAGTTGTGCTCTGCTGTAACGATACCATCACGGACCTGAACAAGCCCCAGGGCACAGGCGCTGGAGCGGCCGGAATTGGCAGTCTCAAAATCTATCGCAGTGAAATTCATCAGGTAAAGCCCCTATCTATCATCTATTACCTTTCATATTAAAGGAGCAAAGCTGGAAATACAATCTGTTCAGGTTGTGCAAGGCTGCCTCAATGGGGTATACCTTATCTATGAACTTCTGGAATAGACTGCTATGAAGAGGAGATGAAAGACTTGCAGCTGTCAAAAGGTCAAAAGGTCGATATCACCAAAGGAAGAGAAGCTCAAGAGATATCCATCCAGCTCCGCTGGAACACGCAGCATAGCGGAGTGGGCGTCGATGCGGCAGCCTTTCTATTATCAGATCAGAACCGGTGTGAACGGGATGAGGATTTTATATTTTACGGAAATCCGGTGTCGAGGGAGGGGGGAGTAGCTCATTCTGCGGAGGGGGAGAACGGGGCAGACCTGTCCATTTCGTTATCGAGAATACCTCAGCATTATGCCCGCATTGCGGTAACCTTGACGATCTATGAGGGAGAGCAGCGTAACCAGCGGATGAAGGATCTGTCCGGCTTACAGCTAACGCTGGCAGACCACAGGACTGGGCAAGAGCTGTACCGCTTCGAGTATGGGGTGGATCTGTCAGAGGAGACAGCTGTCGTAGCCGGGGAGCTGTACCGCCATCAGGGAGAGTGGAAGTTCAGTGCAATTGGCAGCGGGTATAATGGAGGACTTGCAGCCTTGTGCCGAAGCTACGGGCTTGAGGTGGAACAGGAGTCCGGGAACGAAGCCGCAGCGGCGGCTGAGGTATTGGAGCGAACACCTGAAGTGGTGGAGCAAACATCTGAGCTAGTGGAGCAGACACCTGAGGTGGTGAATAAGACCCCGAAGGTAATCCGTCAGCCCGAGGCGGAGCCTCCGGTGAATGTGTTGTCTTCGATTAATCTGCGCAAAAAGATCGTGGAGCTCACCCTGGTCAAAAAACAGCTCACCGGTGTAACCGCAAGAGTGGGTATCGTGCTGGACATCACCGGCTCCATGCGCAGCCTCTATGCCAGAGGGGTGGTGCAGGAGGTGGTAGAACGTATCCTTGCGGTTGCCAGCAAGTTCGATGATAACGGCTCCCTGGATGTGTGGGTCTATGATACGGAATTCAGCAGACTTCCGCCGGTTACCGAGCAGGAGCTTGGCAGCTATGTCTTTACTCATATTATGAACAACGATTCAATTCATAAGTTCGGGCGCAATAACGAACCGCCGGTAATGCAGGATGTCATCGGAAAATACATCAAGGAGGAGCCGGACACGACACCAGTGTTCATTATCTTCATCAATGACGGCGGCGTAGTGAAGCCGACCCGCAAGGTGATTATGGCCGCATCCGCCCTTCCGATCTTCTGGCAGTTTGTCGGCATCGGCGACTCTGACTTCGAGGTGCTGAAGCAGCTCGACACGATGAGCGGCAGACTGGTGGATAACGCCAGCTTCATCCATCTGGACCGGATTGAAGACGTATCCGATGAGGAGCTGTATGACCAGCTGTTGAATGAATTCCCGCAGTGGCTGAAGGCCGCGAAGGCGAAGAGTATTCTGTAAAGGCGCGAAGGAAATGGAAGGTCGTAAAATAGTATTAACAGCTAAAATTATGTAATTCTTCATAGGAGTGAAATTCAGTACTGATAATGCTTTCGTAGCTTATGTTTCCTGCGGAATTCAGGAAGATGTTACCGCAGCTACAATTCAAAACTTCGCCTTCCATCGCTTTTCTCTTTCGGTATATTCTCAAGTTCAATTTGCACGAAATGCAGGAATTATACCGCCAAACCGTCCGGAGGTGGAGAAATTCTGCCTTTTATGCAGGCGAGTTAATTACTTAGATTATAGGATGGAAAAAATACCAGGCTGACCTTTACGCTTGAGCAGACTAAACTGAACGCCAATACTGCATAAATTCCAAAAGCTCAGTTGAGCAAAGACAGGCACCTTTAGATAAATTTCATCAAAAATGGTTTTCATTACATAGACGGCAAAGGCCACAAACTATTGGCTATATACCGCATTTTTGGTGGTTCCAAATAAACAATCTACATTTAGATGCTGTTTAATCAAGTGGAAGAAGACTTCAATTTCCCAGCGCGCCTTGTCCAAATCACAAAAGACTGGACCTGCCGCACCTATTGATCCAATCGACCGATTTTTCCATACGCCCGATCCTGCACTAAAAGGTAGTCTTTATCAGCCAAGACTTCTCCAAATGGAGCGTCATTGCGCCGGGCAATCGATTCCACCACCTTCATGGGTGAAGACTGTCCCTGCGAAAAAGCGACATGCAGCTTAATGCCGCCACTAAACTTTTTATACGGAGCCCAAGACATGCGGGAGTTTGTCGCCGTAACCGTTGAAGAGTCAATAAGCAAAAGATCTTTAGGCAGATTCAGGTGCCGCCGGGTTTGCCGGTTACATTTCTGGACGAGCAGTTGAAACAAAGCTTGAAGATATCGTAAGGCACTTCACCGGCTTTGCCCGAAAGGGTGGAGTAATAAACCTTGGGCAAATCGTAGTTCGAGCCCACCCGAGCATTTTGAAGAAAGCCATCCCATTTGTGGTAAAGGCTTGGACAAAGTAGTCGAACAACACACCGACAGTCATTTTGGTTCCCGTATCCTCGTAGTCCTTGGTTTGCCCGGTTACCCTTTGAACTTCTTCCGAGGTTAATACTTGTTTGAACACGGCCAAGAATGGGGTATATTTATACATGAGGTCGCCTCATTTCGGTTTGGTTTGGTCGTACTTACCATTACCCGAAATGGCGGCCTTTTTTGTCCCTTTTTTTGGAATCAACACGCTTAATCTAGGGATGACTATTGCTTTATCAATATGGATGACACCGCTACTATGGTTTAGTGGATCTCAACAACCTCACTTTACCAAATGAAGCAAGATCGTTACTTAACTACGCTCTACCTTAACGCCAGTTTTAGGGCAAATTGTTTTTTACTCGTTATTCAATAATTTACATTATAGTTTCATTTAATCTTTAATATAAAATATAGTCCTAATACTTTACATTTAATATAAACGATGTTATTTTTAAATAGATAAATGGAAAAAAGATGAATTAATAAGCAACAAGTGAGACACGGTTTTTTATTTTTGAGTAATGGAGTAGGTAATATATATGAAAAAAAGGTTCGTATTAATTGTCTCATTTTTAATTATTTGTTCAACCTTTATATTAATTTTTTTGATATTTGGGAGTGTGGAATCTGTAAATATACCCCAGTCTCAGTACATTTACGAAAATAAGAATAGCATTAATAATTTAGTTGAAAATAGTGAAATAAAAGATTTAATGAAACACTTCAAAGGTGAAGGGATGAATATAGCAATTATTGATTCTGGAATATACGAACATAGAGACTTTGATTCTCGAATTATAAAGTTCGTGGATTTTATTAATGGGAATTTAACACCATATGATGATTTTGGACATGGAACTGAAGTTGCTGGGATTATTGCAGGTGATGGAAGTTTGTCTAATGGAGTGAACGTAGGAATAGCACCACAATCAAACTTAGTTGTACTAAAAGTGTTTGATTCTAAAGGGAAAACGGATTTGAATAGACTTAAAAAGGCAATAAATTGGGTATCAGAAAATAGAAAATTATACAATATTAAAGTATTGACTTTATCATTGGGATATGGATTTTATGAAGATTATCAAACAGATCCTCTCTATGGGACAATTATTAATTTAATAAACCAAGGAGTGTTAGTAGTTACTTCGGCTGGGAATACTAATTTTGGAGACTTTCGTGTAAGCGCTCCCGGTAATATTCCGGAAGTTTTATCAGTTGGGAGTACTAGTATGATTAAAATCAATTTAATAGAGGATTCTACTAAAGAGACAGTCTCTAAAAAACCGAATCTATATGCTCCCGGTAGAAATATAATTACAACCAATACTCCTTTAGGTGCTTTAAGAAAATCAGATGAAAATTATGTTAGTGTATCAGGGACTTCTTACTCTGCTGCTATTGTCTCTGGTATAGCACTATTATTATTTGAAAAGTATGAAAATATTACAATAAGCAAAATATTTGAAATTATAAAAAATATATCTTTTGAATAATTATTCAAATTATGTGTCTGGAGGAGAAGGGATGATTAAAGGGCGAGTGACAATTTGGATGTTAATAATTTCTATTCTTCTAACTTCATGTTCTTTAAATAGAAATGTGGCAATTGAGCAAAAGAAGTATAACAATTCTGAAGTGCTTGAAATGATATCAAAGTCTTATATAAAAGATGGTTATCGATTTTTGAATGATGAACTTTCTAATAATCTTGATTTATATACGACATATTATGCTCAAGAAATTAATGGGATTTTTGAAATAAATGATTTAGAACATAAGAAAGAAATATTATCCTTACCAGAGGAGAAAATTAGATCTTTACTATTCGATTTTGACAACAGAAGTTTGATGAACATCTATTATTTGTGTGAATTATTTGATGACAAAAAAAATATTAGTAATGAATTGGCCAAATCAATAGAAACATACATTTTGCAATTACAAACTAGTCGAGGTTCTTTTGCACTTTCACAATCCGTGAAAGGTGAAAATAACGACCCCATAGAAAATGAACTTTTATCTACATATTATGCATTGGAAATTTTGAGATTTTTAAATGTTGAATTAGATTACAATTCGAACGAAAAATTGAAGAGTTGGTTTATTGCAGTGTCAAATTCAAAGAAAATTAAAGAACCTGCAGAAATTTCTGATAGCGGATACATGCTCACTTTTTTACGAATATCTTTATTAGTTGGTGAGAAATCAATTAGTTTAACTGAGGAATATCACAAACAACTAAATTTTTATAATAGAAAAGTAAATGAGTTATACAAAAGTGGTTCACAAATAGATCTTATTAATTTAAAAGATATATTTGATCTAAATGTACTTTTAGATAACGACATAGATAAAGTTATTAACAAAGAAGTATTTCAGATAATTATAAAATTGTATGATAATAACTATAGTTTTAAATTGACTCAGAATTCACCGCCCGACATTTTGTCAACATATTTAGCCTTATCCATTTTACGTGAAAATAATTATGATATTTCTAGATTTAAGCCTGTAATAAGTAATATTGATAAGTTTAGATTATCAAATGGATATTATATTCCGTTCGGAGAAATAGAAAGTGATTATAGTAATACCTTTTATGTTAGCAGTATTTTAAATGTTTTAAATTTAAATGAAGAAAAACAACAATTAATAGAAGACTTCACAAATGAAAATAGAATAGAAACTATTGATAATTTAAAGAATCTATTTTTTTACTTCAAAATTATAAAAAATCTAAGAATAAATATTATCTCTGAGGAAAAAAAAGAAAATTTATTAAACCAATTTATGAACGACTTTAACACGATTAATGACTCATGGGAAATAGAAAGTATATATGAGAATTATTATTATTTAATAGAGATAATTTATGAATTAGGTGGGGAATTAAACTCCCAGCAAAAAGAAAGTGTTGCTAAACATATAGAATCAATGAATGAAAAACATGTTTTATTGATCAATTACAACTTTCAGCTAATTAATTTATTGAAATTGGAAATGAAGAAAGAATATTTGATTGAAAACAAAAAATATTTGCTTAACGAATTAGATTCAATACTTCTTAATGAAGACGAAACCAAGAATTCAAAATTAATATTACTCTACTACATTATTAGTGCCTTAGATTCTGTTGGTTTTTCTCCTAATGAGACAATGAAAACAAAAATATATCATTTAAAAGAAAAATCTTATCTTTCTAATGGTCTTTTTAAAAGTGGACCCAATAATGATGACTTAGCAAGTTTTCAATCAACTTTTTTTGCTCTATGGTTAAATGAGTATCTTTCATCAGTTTGATAACTAAGGGGCCGATGTTTTAAAAAATAGATTTTAATGGAGGAATTTAATTTGAAAAGGAAATTTACTGTAGTTCTATTAACACTTTGTTTGTCATTGTCAATAAGTTCTCAAATATTCGCGGAATCAGCTAATGAACCGGTATTAGTGGAAACTACTAAAGTTGATTTAAACAATGGGGCAAAAAGTGTCAATCCTAAGTTATATACATTGAACGAATATCTTGATGATGGTCATACAGTATATGCATTTCAAGATATCCCGGTTGAAAGTAGGGTTCAGGCATTTGATTATTTGAAAAATAAAATAGCTAATGCACAACCTGAAACTGTTGTTGATACAGGTGGAGCTACTGGACAATTTTCTGGTAACGATTATAATACTGATTCAAGGACCACAGACGCTGCTGTATATACACATTCAACAATAAATGTAAGTTTAGCTTTTTTTAACACAACAATTACAAGTACCGGAGGCATGTCGGGGGGATGGTTTGGTTCTGGCTCTCCATCCAAAATAGTTTTAAATCAGAGTGCAACTTATAACGGAGTTAGCGTTACCGTTAGTTGGCCTGCATCAATGACAGGAACACCAACTTCTAAAACTTGGGTATCTCAACCCATAACAAATTCAAATCCAGCAGGAGCATCACACTCTTCCCTAACAGCCACTGCCCTTGGTTTTACATCGGTAACTTTCTCTGATGTTGCTGATATTTATCTGGGATCACAGATATATAGACCTACTTCATACTTGAAATTTGATTAACAATCATTGATAATGCATTGGCCCCAATATGCTATCCTAATGACCTCAATACATTTGGATAGCATATTTTTGATGGAACACTTTTAAAGCTAAAGAAATGCTTAGCTGTATAAATGGTTCATGGTTTCTGACAAGCTATTCCACCCTTTTTATTACGTTATTTACTTGAAAAACATATGAGTATTACCAAATTAATTATTCTAAGTTAGAATATTCTCAAAAAGATATATATGAAACTTTAACAGGAGGGTAATTATGGAGAGAGGGATTTATCATTTAATTTTTTTAGGGATTTTAATGGTTCTTATCTTAATTATTATTTTTAGTTTTTTGGTATATTATATTGTTCGATTTGCAAGTCGAAAAATCCATAAAGAGTTAATTACTTTAAAATCAGAACAAGCTAAATTAAGGGATTCAATTGAAAGAATGAATAGAATTTCGCAAAACCAAAAGGAATAATTCCCATAACTGATTATTGTTAATACAATAGGTGTGTTGATTACCCATATTATGGGATGGGTAAAATACCAGGCTGACCTTTACGCCTGAGCAGATCTAACCAAACCTGCCACTCCAGCGGGAGATAAAATATACGCCAATACTGCATAAATTCCAAAGGGTCAGTTGAGCAAAGACAGGCACCTTTGAATGAATTTCATCAAAAATGGTTTTCATCAGCACATAGACTGCAAGGGCCACAAACAATTGGCAATATACCGCATTTTCGGTGGTTCCAAATAAACAAGGTACATTTAGATGTTGTTTAATCCAGTGGAAGAAGACTTCAATTTCCCAGCGTGCCTTGTCCGAATCATAAAAGACTGAACCTGCCGCACATTTTGATCCAATCTACCGTTTTCCGTATGCCCGATCTTGAACTAAGAGGTAGTCCTTATCTGCTAAGACTTTTCCAAACGGAACGTCATAGCGCTTGGTAATCGATTCCACCACATTCACGGGCGAATGCTGCCCCTGTGAAAGGACGACATACAGCTTAATGCCCCTTTGAATTTTTTATATGGAGCCCAGGTCATGCGGGAGTTTACCTCCATAATCGTCGCCCTAGTCAATGTGCAGAAGATCTTTAGGCAGATCCAGATACCGCCGAGTTTGTCAGTTACATTTCTGGATGAGCATTTCAAAAAGACGATTGAAGATATTATAAGGGACTTCACTGGCTTTGTTCGAAAAGGTGGAGTAATGAACTTTGGGCAAATCGTAGTTCGAGCCCCAGTGGGCACGTTGACGGAAGCCACCCCATTTGTGGTAGCAGGCTTGGACAAAGTAGTCGAACAACAAACCAACGGTCATTTTGGTTCCAGTATCCTCGTAATCCTCGGTTTGTCCGGTCACCCTTTGGACTTCTTCCGAAGTTAATACTTGTTTGAAGACGGTCAAGAACAGGGTATATTTATTCATGAGGTCCGCCTCATTTCGGTTTGGTTTGGTCGTACTTACCATTATTCGAAATGGCGGCCCTTTTTGTCCCTTTTTTGATAAATAAACCATTTATGCAACAATGTTGGACTTTGGCCGGAATGAGGAGGGGAGTGTTGTACTTTGGGCAGGATTGTGCAAAATTTCCCGGCCAGGCGGAGCTTTAGGGCGTCACGCCGGAACGGTCCCCACCGCCCCGTCGGAACAGTCCCTAACCTCCAGCCGGAACAGTCCCCATCGCCCGCAGTAACGGACCTCATAGCCCCGCCGCCCAACCGCCCCGCCGTAACGGACCTCACGGCCCACGGAAGGTGTTCAACGCCCACCGTAACGGCCCCCAGGCAACCAACCTCCCCGCTCAGGCTGTGGAGGTTTTTTTGCTCTGCAGGCCGGGCGGGGCTTGCAGCTCCAGGCGGTAGCCTTTGACCAGAGTATCCCCGTTCTTCAGATCTGTCTCATAAGCCCGCTTGAAGCCCAGTCTCTCATAGAGCCTGATCGCAGAGGCCATCATATCCGAAGTATGCAGATTCAGACTGGCTGCCCCCAGTGCAATGGACCTTCCTGCAGCTTCCCGAATCAAAAGTCTGGCCACCCCGCGTCCCCGGACTGCCGGAGATACAGCCAGCAGACGGATGATCGGTGTATGGATACCCAGCTCCGGCCTGCCATAAGCAGCCTCTGAGGAGGTGAACAGCAGCACGCTCCCTACAATTTGTCCGTCCAGCTCCGCTACAATCCGGGAGATGGGTGCATCGCCATGAACCGAGCCGAGAATGGAATCCCGGTACTCCGCCCAGAACGGCCCGGGCAGCACGGCTGCATATTCGCTGTAAGCTTCGAGCAAGACCCTGGCAATGGCTTCACGATCGGAAGCTGCAGCTTCACGGATTACAATTTCTGCTGAGTGATTCATCTGGTGCCTCCTGTCCGGTAATGGTTTTTTGTTATTATAATCTATAAATCCGATGAGTATAAGAGGGATTTAATGATTTTGATTAATGGATAGAAAAGTTCTATCTGTAATTGTGATCAATGTAATGGTTAAGGCCGTATGCTACACAATAAGTCTGTTGACAAAAAAAGGGCCGGTGACTAAGATATAAACAAATTCTATAGGAAAGTGCGGATCTAATTCATTGTTAAACGATAGGAATAGTGAAAATTATAAAATGCGGAGGGGGACTAGGCTTGAACATCGAGAATATTGAAGCTTTTGTCTACATCAACCACTACGGCAGCTTCAACAAAGCGGCAGATGTGCTCTATATCTCGCAGCCGACAGTGACTGCCCGTATCCAGTCGCTGGAACGGGAGCTGGACTGCAAGGTATTCGACCGGCTGGGCAAGCAAATTAACCTGACGGATAAAGGCCGCCAGTTCCTCCCCTATGCGCAGCAAATTCTGCAGGTCTATCAGAACGGGAGGCATCAGATTCAATCCAAAGGCCAAATCCCCGGCGAGCTGAGAATCGGCAGCACAGTATCGGTCTCCAATTATCTGATGCCCCGTCTGCTGCTGCATTTGAAGCAGCGGTATCCCCACATCCTTATGAAGCTGACGACTGCTCCTACGGAAGTATTGATTGAGAAGCTGAAGGCGAAGGAGATCGATCTCGCTTTTATCCGCAAGGTAGTGAATCCGGCCATCCAGTCGTTCCCCTTCTGTGAAGACCCGATCTCGCTGTATGTGTATGCCGGTCATCCGCTGGCCCGCAAGGGCCGCGCTTCGATCCGGGAGATCTCTGAGCAGACCCTCGTATTCTTCGAATGCGGCTCGCTGGACTGGATGCGTCTGCACCGGGTATTCGAGAGCATGGAGCGTCCGCCGGGCATTGTCTATCAGGTGGATAACCTGGAGACCGCCAAGAAGCTGGTGCTGAAGCAAGCGGGAATCTGCTTCCTTCCAGCCCTGAGTGTGCAGGAGGAGGTAGAGGCGGGAACGCTGGTAAGGGTGGATATCACGGAGACCGAAGGCATCTCCCTGCGGACCCACCTGATCTCGCTGAACGGGGAGAACGCGGAGTTCCTGGACACCCTGCTGGAGCTGGGGACGGGGACGTTGAGCAAGCTGAATTGACTTCTTGAATAACCATATTAAGAAACTCTATTAGCGCATGGCAGCATGCAGTGATAAAGTTAATTGCATATAATCACCACTAAACAGATAGGGATTATCTAAATTGAAAAGGGGTTTGAGAGATGAACAAGACCATTTCGTTCGCATCCACACTTGTACTAACACTGCTGATCGCTGGCTGCGGCAATAATAACAGCGCTAATAGCGGCAAGGTAGCGGAGGCAGCATCTCCGAATAGTTCGGAGTCCACGGCTGCTGCCGCCGATCCGGCTAAGGTGACCAAGATCGTAGTCGGCACCGGGACAGCTTTTCCCAATGTCTGCTTCATCGATGAGAACGGCAAGCTTACCGGGTTCGATGTTGAACTGCTGAAGGAGATTGACAAGCGCCTGCCGGAGTATGAGTTTGAATTCCAGACAATGGATTTCAGCAATCTGCTGCTTAGCCTTGAGACGAAGAAGATTGACCTGGTAGCCCATGTTATGGAGAAGAACCCGGAACGGGAGCAAAAGTACGCTTTTAACAAGGAAGCTTATGCCCACTGGAGAAACCGCATCGTTGTAGCGAAAGGCAATACCTCGATCCAGACACTGGACGATCTGCAAGGGAAGAAGGTACTGACCGGCGCCACCAGCGCGCAAGCGCAAATTCTTGAGAACTATAACAAGGAGCACGGTGCGGATTCGATCAAAATTGTCTATCAGAACGGTGCCGCCAACGATACGGTCAACCAGATTGATTCGGGCCGGGTGGATGCTACCCTTGCTGCGGATTTCGTATTGCCGATCATTGACCCGCAGAGCAAGCTGCAGGCGGTGGGTCCCGAGCTGTCCTCTGCTGATATTCTATATGTGCTGCGCAAGGATGATGCCCCTTCGCAGAAGCTGTCGGAGGCCATTGACGGAGTGGTCAAGGAGCTGAAGACAGACGGCACACTTGGCAAAATAAGCACACAGTGGCTGGGGGCGGACGTTACCACCTCATCGGTTCAATAATGCGCAGGCCCGTACAGCGGAAAGGAGGTGCAGGATGGGTGCACCGTTTGATCTAGGTTTTGTCTTCTCGTTCCTGCCCAAGCTGCTGACTACGCTGAGTACCACGCTGCTGATCGTAGCCTGCTCGCTGCTGGCAGGAATGATTGTCGGATTTATCATTGCGCTTCCCCGCCTGTATAAGGTGCCGGTCCTGAAGACCTGCGCTGAGGTGTACATTTCTTTTTTTCGGGGGACGCCGATTCTCATTCAGTTATTCCTGTTCTATTACGGTCTGCCTGAGGTGCTGAAGCTGGTGAATCTGGATATGACGCGGACGCCGGTGCTGGTGTTCGTGATTCTGACCTACGGTCTGCACACAGGGGCTTTCATGTCGGAGATGATCCGCGCATCAGTGACAGCAGTCGATAAGGGCCAAGTGGAAGCGGCTTATGCTACGGGGATGACCTCGTACCAGGCTTTTACCCGTATTGTGCTGCCGCAGGCGCTGGGAATTGCGATTCCTGTCTTTTCGAACCTGCTCATAGCGCTGCTGAAGGATACTTCGCTGGCGTTCACGCTGGGAGTGATGGAGATGACGGGCAAGGCCCAGACCCTGGGCAGTGCGACCCAGCATTTCATTGAGACGTATATTGCACTTGCTCTTATCTATCTTGTGATCAGTTTTACGATTGAAAAGCTGCTGTTGGTTGCGGAGAAACGTCTGCTCAGGCATGAAGCCCAGGACAGTCCGGCCAAGAAGCGGTTCACTCTTCAGCGAAAAGCGTCCTACCGCACAATTGTCGCGGATGTGGGAGCGGGTAAAGGAGGCGGTGCGTAATGAAGCTGGACCCATCTTTTATCTGGACGGCGTTTCTGCAAATTCTGGGAGCCATTCCTACGACGCTGTATATCACGGTTGTGTCGGTGTTGGCAGGCTTCGTGATCGGTACGGTCGTGGCCCTGATCCGGATTTATAGAGTCCCCGGGCTGTATCCGCTGGCCGTAGGGTATGTCACGTTCATACGCGGCACCCCGATGCTGACGCATCTGCTGCTGATCTATTTCGGACTGCCGATGATTATCGACGGGCTTGCTGCACAGTTCGGCTGGAGCTTCCGCTCGGTATCGATACCGATGATCGGCTTCGCCTATATTTCTTTCTCCATTACGGCGGGTGCCTATATGTCCGAGGTGGTGCGCTCCGGTCTGCTCGCGGTGGATCGAGGTCAGCTCGAAGCGGCCCATTCCATCGGAATGAGCACGCCTCAGGCGCTGCGGCGGATTGTGTTCCCCCAGGCGCTGGCGGCGAGCCTGCCGAATCTGTCGAATTCTGTGATCGGGATGCTGCACGGGTCTACGCTGGCTTTTACCGTATCGGTGGTGGATATCAATGCCCAGGCGCAGATTGTCGCTTCGACCAACTGGAAGTTCTTCGAGGCTTACCTGGCGGCGGCGCTGATCTTCTGGGGACTGACGTTCCTCATTGAGCGGGCAACTGCCGTCATTGAAAGACGGATCAATCTGTATAACCGGGGGGGAGTCGCATGATTAAGCTGACACAGCTATCGAAGTCGTTCGGGCGCCATCAGGTGCTGAACCATATTGATCTGGAGGTGTTGAGGGGCGAGGTGGTGGTCATTCTCGGTCCCAGCGGATCCGGCAAAACCACGCTGCTGCGCTGTGTGAATGTGCTGGAGAAGCCCAGCGGAGGCGAAATTTCCATCGGGGACTTCAAGCTGGACTTCCGGCACGCCCGCAAGAAGGATATCCACCAGCTCCGGCAAAAGACGGCGATGGTCTTCCAGCAGTACAATCTGTTCCGGCACAAAACCGCGCTGGAGAATGTGATGGAAGGCCTCCTAATCGTCAAGAAGCTGCCAAAGGAGGCGGCGAGAGAGAAGAGCATCGCACTGCTGGAAAAGGTCGGGCTTGGCAGCAAGCTGAATGCCTATCCGAGCCAGCTCTCCGGCGGGCAGCAGCAGCGCGTCGGCATTGCCCGGGCGCTGGCGCTGGAGCCGGAAGTGATTCTGTTCGATGAACCGACCTCGGCACTGGACCCGGAGCTGGTGGGCGAAGTGCTTGCGGTGATCCGCAAGATCGCCAAGGAAGGCATCACGATGATTGTGGTGACGCATGAAATGGGGTTTGCCCGCGATGTGGCAAATCATGTGGTTTTCATGGACGGCGGTGTGATTGTCGAGGAGGGCACGCCCACGGAAGTATTCAACCACCCGCGTGAAGAACGAACGAAGCAGTTCCTGAAGCGGATTACGCCGGAGCTGAACTATTCCATCTAGGAGGCATATCTATGGCAATTACAATCAGCGTACTCGACCAAAGCCCGATCTATCCGGGGGAGACACCGGAAGAGGCTTTTGCACATACGATCAGGCTGGCGCAGCTATCGGAACGCCTCGGCTTCCGCCGCTTCTGGGTATCCGAGCATCATGATTCTGAGCAGGTAGCCGGATCTTCTCCTGAAGTGCTCATCTCGCACCTGCTGGCTAGGACGGAGCGTATTCGCATCGGCTCTGGCGGAATTATGCTTCAGCACTACAGCCCCTACAAGGTGGCTGAGAATTTCAACGTGCTGGCTTCGCTGGCTCCGGGACGGGTGGACTTGGGGGTAGGACGCGCTCCCGGCGGCCTGCCGCGCAGCACACAGGCCTTGCAGCAGGGAGGCGGGGAAGCCGCTTCATTAACGGACAAAATCACGGAGCTGGAGAAATATGTGCATAACCGGCTGGAGGCGGAGCATCCGCTGCACGGGCTGAAGGCAGGACCGCTCCCCGCAACCCCGCCGGAGCTGTATGTGCTTGGCGCCAGTGTCGCCAGCGCCGAGATCGCGGCCAGCCTAGGCTTGCCATACGTGTTCTCCCTGTTCATCGGCGGCGATCAGGCCGTTGCCTTAGAGGCGGTGCGGGCTTACCGCAACGGCTTCAATCGAAGCGGCGGGCAGGAGCCGCAGGTGATTATTGCGCTGGCTGTTATCGTGGCTGATACGGAAGAGGAGGCCAAGGAATTGGCTGGAGCGCATAAGCTGATCCGCATCCGCTTCGCCAGCGGCAAGACCCTGACTCTGGCCAGCCGGGAGCAGGCCGAGGAGTTCACCCGCCAGAGTGAGGAAGCGTACACGCTGGAGGAGCGGGAGCCTGAGATTACCAAGGGGACGAAGGAGACGGTCCGTGAGCAGCTTCTGGCTTTAGCTGAAGCTTCCGGCGTAGAGGAGTTCATCGTCACTACTAACGTGCAGCCCTTCGAGAAGCGGCAGCGTTCCTTCGAGCTGCTGAGTGAGGCGCTCTCCGGGGCTATTGCAGGGGCTTCACTATGACCAGTACAGCGGCAGAATCCGCTGCCCGTGAAGTGCATTCACTGGCGTTCAAGGAGCGGCTGGTTGAAATCAGGCGTCATCTGCACCGGCACCCGGAGCTGTCAGGGGAAGAGGTTGAGACTACCGCGTACATCACATCGCTACTGAAGCAGGCGGGGGTGAAGATCGTAGATTACGGTCTGAAGACCGGAGTCATTGCCGAAGTAGGCGGCCAGCAGGGCGGACCGGTGGTTGCGCTGCGGGCAGATATTGATGCCCTGCCGATCCAGGAGGAGACCGGGCTGCCCTATGCCTCGCTGTATCCGGGCAGAATGCATGCCTGCGGACATGACTTCCATACGGCGGCGCTGCTTGGAGCTGTGTATCAGCTCAAGGAGCAGGAGAGCGCCTTGAGCGGAACGGTTCGCTTCCTGTTCCAGCCTGCCGAGGAGAAAGCGAAGGGGGCACAGCAGATCATCGCTGCCGGCGGGCTGGAGCAGGTGCGCGCAGTGATCGGTATGCACAATAAGCCGGATCTGCCGGTAGGGACCCTTGGCATCAAGGCCGGTCCGCTGATGGCGGCCGCAGACGGCTTCGCAGTCAGTATCCGGGGCTTTGGTACCCATGCAGCCGTGCCGGAGGCCGGGATTGATCCTATTGTCGCCGCCTCGCATATTGTAACGGCGCTGCAATCCATCATCAGCCGGAATGTGGGCAGTCTGGATAGCGCCGTAATCAGCGTCACGCAGATCCACAGCGGAAATTCGTGGAACATCATCCCGGACACGGCGGTGCTGGAGGGGACGATCCGTTCCTTCGATGAAGCGGTGCGCGGCAGGGTGCTGAAACGGTTCGAAGATATAGTGAAAGGTGTGGCTGCCGCTCTCGGCGCTGAAGCCAGCGTGCGCTGGATCGGCGGTCCGCCGCCGGTCATCAACGATGCGCTGCTGGCCCGGCTTGGAGAAGAGACGGCGGCGAAGCTGGGCTATACCTCTGTGCAGCCGGTGCCGTCACCGGCCGGGGAGGATTTCGCCTTCTATCAGCGGGCGGTTCCCGGTTTATTTGTCTTCACCGGCACCGCCGGAAGCCGGGAATGGCATCATCCCGCCTTCGATCTGGACGAAGCAGCGCTGCCTGTAGGTGCAGAATTCTTCAGCGATCTGGCGGTACGTGTACTTGAGCATCTCTCGGCTAAAGGGGGTGCAGATCATCGCTGACCCTCCCGTATATGATGTGATTATTGTTGGTGCAGGCTCCATGGGCATGAGCGCAGGCTATCATCTGGCCCGGCGCGGGGTGAAGATCCTGCTGATCGATGCCTTCGATCCACCGCATACGGAAGGAAGCCATCACGGGGAGACCCGGCTGATCCGGCACGCTTACAGCGGCGATCCGGCCTATATTGACCTGGCGCTCCGTGCCCAGGTGCTATGGGAAGAGGCGGAGGCAGAGAGCGGCCTCAAGCTGCTGGCTCCGTCCGGCGTGCTCAATCTGGCAGACAGCAAGGTGTATTCCTTCGCCGGACGTCTGGAAGAGGCGCGGAAGCGGAAGGTCCGGGCTGAGCAGCTGGATGCCGAGGAAATCTGCCGCCGCTGGCCAGCCCTGAACCTCCCCGAATCCTTCGAGGCGATGTATGAGCCGGATGCCGGTTATCTCTACAGTGAGCGGTGCATTACCGCTTACCGGCAGCTTGCGCTGGATCACGGTGCGGAGCTGCTGACGAATACTCCTGTGCTGAAGGTGACGGCCCGCGAAGGAAGTGTCACAGTCCAGACGAAGCAGGGGGATTACCACGGAGCCGCTGCTATACTTAGCGCCGGGGCCTGGTTCAGTTCATTGTCGCCCTTCGTCAACTTGCCGATTAAGGCGGTACGAAAGGTAGTAGGCTGGTTTGGGAGTACGCCGGACTTCGAGACCGGGAGGTTCCCCGGCTTCACGCTGGGTGCAGAGGAAGGCGGGTTCTACGGTTTTCCCAGTATCAGCGGGGCGGGACTGAAGATCGGCCGCCATGATACAGGCGAAGAATGGAAGCCCGGCGAACCGCTGCAGCCGTTCGGCAGCCTGGAGAGTGATGAAGGCGACCTCCGCCGGGTTCTCGAAGCGTATATGCCTGGAGCAGCCGGGCGTCTGCTTAAGGGCTCCGTCTGTAAATATGAGCATACGCCGGATGAGGATTTCATCATCGACCGCCATCCTTCTCACAGCCATGTGCTGCTGGCCGGAGGCTTCTCTGGACATGGCTTCAAATTCTCCAGCGCGGTCGGAGAGATTCTCGCGGACATGGCTGTTCAGGGACATACCAGGCAGAATATAGCTCCATTCTCGTTGTCACGCTTCAATAGCAGCAGATCTGATTTGAAATCGTAGAGGGCGAGCGATGATACCTGGAGGACCGAGGAAGTGGAGCGATTCCCCTTCGGAGAGCCCTTCCCAGGCCGGAGTTGTTGTTCTTATGCGTTTCATGGGCGTTTGGCTAGGCGTAACACACCTCCATTCAGGGATAGTTGTAGAAGGTACACTTAAAAACAGCGAAAAGACTTACGTGCATCGTATAAGTGTAGCCTGTACAACTAAATCTGCCCGAATCGGTGAATATCTGAAGCAAATGGATTTTTAATTGTACGAACTACAATTAAACAGATAATGGGTTGGAAATCAGACGTTTTAGATGTACAAAGTGCAATTAAGCATATCCCATCAGCGGGTAACAACGATAATTCAAACCTATATTGGAGGGAATCGCAATGAGTAGTGTGAGTGTGGAGCTAGCCAGCTACTTGAACACGCACGAGCAATTAGTGCAGGCAACCAGAGGCTTATCGGATGAGCAGCTGAGGTGGAAGGCGGAGCCGTCAAGCTGGAGCGTGACCGAGGTGCTGGCCCATTTAGCGGATCACAGCATTGTAGTCTCCTTCCGCATCCGCGATATTCTGGCGGATACGAAGGTTCAGCTCCCGGCATTCCAGCAGGACGCATGGGTCAGTGGTCAGCATAGTAATCAGGGGCAAGCCGCTGACAGCCTGGAGCTGTTCCGCAGCCTGCTGCATTACAACAGTCTGCTGCTGGGAAGGCTGAGTCCCGCAGAATGGGAGAAAAGCGGAATTAACTTTAAGGGCGAAACGGTGCGTATCACCGATATTGTCCGCGGATTCACTGCACATGTAGAGCGGCATTTGGCCCAGATTGAACGAGTGAAGCGGGGAGCGCAGGCAAGTCAAGCTGCACCAGCTGCATCAGCCGCTCAAGCTTCGCAGCAAGCGGCCCTGTAAGAATATTTTCATGAGGAACCAAGCGGACTGAATACCAATTCGAGGAGGAATGAATATGACGAAACCAAGACAATTGAAGCTGGGGGCCCTGCTGCACGGCGTTGGAGGCAGTACCTCCATGTGGCGTCATCCCGATGCGCAGCCTGATGCCAGTGTGAACTTCGAGCTATACAAGGAATGGGTACGCAAAGCGGAGGAAGGCAAGCTGGACCTGATTTTCATTGCAGACGGTCTGTTCATCAATGAGAAGTCGATCCCTCATTTCCTGAACCGCTTCGAGCCGCTGACGATTCTCAGTGCGCTGGCGGCAGTCAGCAGCCGCATCGGTCTGGTAGGTACCTTATCTACCTCCTACAGTGAACCGTTCACGGTAGCCCGGCAATTCGGCTCACTGGATGTCATCAGCGGCGGACGGGCCGGATGGAATGTGGTGACCTCGCCGCTCGAAGGCTCTGCGCTCAATTACAGCAAGCAGGAGCATCCGGACCATGGCAAACGCTACCGTATTGCCGCCGAATATTTGGAGGTGGCACGCGGGCTGTGGGATTCCTGGGAGGACGACGCGTTTGTCCGCAATAAGGACACGGGCGTCTTCTTTGATCCGCAGAAAATGCATACGCTCGATCACCAGGGTGAATTCTTCTCAGTGAAGGGACCGCTCAATATCGCCCGCTCGAAGCAGGGGCAGCCGGTTATTTTCCAGGCAGGTTCCTCTGAAGTCGGCAAAGATTATGCCTCCAGCGTGGCGGATGCCATCTTCACGGGTCATGACTCGCTGGAGTCCGCGCAGGAATTCTATAAGGATGTGAAAAGCCGTGTTGCCTCCTTCGGGCGCAATCCCGATGAAGTGCTGATCTTCCCGGGAATAGCACCTATTCTTGGGGCTACCCCGGAGGAAGCGGAGCGCAAATACCAGGAGGTTGCCGGGCTGGTGACGATTGAGAATGCGCTGAACTATCTGGGCCGCTTCTTCGAGCATCATGATTTCTCGCAGTATCCGCTGGATGAGCCATTCCCGGATGTCGGTGATCTGGGCCGAAACAGCTTCCAGAGCGGCACGGACAAAATCAAAAAGGATGCCAGAGAGCAGGGCTTAACCCTGCGCCAGGTTGCCCTGCAATCGGCAACGCCGCGCAGCAGCTTCATAGGTACACCAGAGCAGGTGGCCGATCAGCTTCAGGCCTGGTTCGAGGGCGGAGCCGCCGACGGCTTCATGCTGGCGGCCGCCGTACCGAACGGGCTGGAGGAATTTGTTGATCAGGTCGTTCCAATTCTCCAGGAGCGCGGGCTTTTCCGCACCGAATACGAAAGTGATACGCTGCGGGGCAATCTCGGACTTCCGGTTCCGGAGAACCGTTATACAAAGGCTTCTGAACCGGCTGGGCAGCCGCTGTGAATCAGAACTTTCCCTCTCGCAAAGAATAAGGTGCAGCAACAATTGTACCCGGTCATAATTCGGATGGAGGGGGATGGATGGTTATGAAGGCAGACGCTGTATTTGAGGGCGGCGGTGTCAAAGGTATTGCTTTTGTCGGTGCGATTGAGGTAATGGAGCGTAAGGGGTACAGCTGGAACAAGCTGGCGGGGACTTCGGCGGGAGCGATTGTGGCGGCGCTGCTGGCGGCAGGCTACAATAGTGCAGAGATCAGGGAGCTGATGCATTCGCTCGATTATGTGAAGCTCTTGGGCAAGACAGGGTTGAACAATGTACCGCTGCTGAACAAAGCCCTTCCGCTGCTCCTGAATTCGGGGATCTACAGCAACCATGTTCTTGAGGGGGTGATGAGTGATTGGCTGAAGCGCAGGGGTGTAGAGACATTCGGCGATCTGCCGGAAGGCAAGCTGTCCATTATAGCATCGAACATCAGTAACGGAAAAATGGTTATTTTCCCCAGAGATCTCCCGCATTACGGGCTGTCATCAACCACCTTCCCGATTGCTGCGGCTGTAAGAATGAGTACAACCTTGCCGCTCTTCTTCAAACCCTATCAGTGGCATACACCGCTTATCCCGAAGCCGTATTACATGCTGGATGGAGGAATGCTGAGCAACTATCCCATCTGGCTGTTTGATGTAGAGGGGGTTCCGCGGTGGCCAACCTTTGGCTTCCGCCTGTCGGAGAAACGCACGTATGCCCAGACCCTGGATATCAACGGTCCTGTCTCTTTATTAAAAGGCATGTTCAAAACGATGCTCCAAGCACACGATCAGCGTCATGTAGATGAGCATGCGGAAGAACGGACCGTCTTCATCCCAACCCGGGAGGTGACGACGACCAAATTTGATTTGACGGATGCGGATAAGCAGTTCTTACTGACCTCGGGCCACACAGCAGCAGAGAAGTTTCTGAGCACATGGGATTTTGAAGCTTATAAACATAAATTTCGGGACAAGAACGCCACCTCACCGGTTCCAGCCTATTACAGCGATGAACCGCAGTCCGCGCAGGAGGATTCAGTACTCTACCATTGATGGAAAAGGGAGCAAGCTCTTGGCACCTATTCGGCTTAGAGCGTGCTCCCTCTTATTAGTGAATTTATTTGAACTCGCCCGTAACCGGCATCGCAGGATCGTAAGGGATAATAATGGAGCCCTTAAGAATTCGTTCATCCCCAGGCCGTGTTGGACATGTTGTATTGAGCGGAGTAAGTTCATAGACGAAATTGCCTACCGGGAACTGTTGGTACAGGCATAGCTTGACTAAGGGTTTACCGGATGGTAATGCTCCTGAAGATGCGCTGTCAGGGGAAAGCCCCATGGAGTCAGAGGCCGGCGAATGGCATACATACATCGTAATATAAGCCAAGTCCACGGTGACTTGTTGATAATAGTGCCTGCCGCTCCAATCCTGGAACAAGGCGCAGCCGGTTAAGGTGTTTCGTTTGCCTTGAATGACCCGCTGAACATAAACCCAGAGATTTCCCACATTGGTATTCGTCCAGATATACACCCAGGTGTTTGTACACAAGGTTTCGGGGGTTGGGGGAATTGGGATGAACGGCGGGCTGGGATTAGACTGCGGCGGCAGGCCAACAGTCTCTGAATTGCAGGTTTGCGGGGACAACATTTGATTTTCCAACAGAATCGCTCCTTGGCATTGAAATAGTTATAGAATATATCTATGCGAATGCCTAGGATAAGTTACAAATAATGGTAAAAACGTATCTTTTCTAGGTCGATGCAATTTAGGACATCCTTGAAAGGGATACAATTTAAAATAGCAATAGCACAGAAAAAGGTTGTTCCTTCTGCCATTATGGCGTTAGGAGCAACCTTTTTGGATTCAGGAAGAACAGTTATGCGTCCCTGTTCAGGTAATTGCCCGAACGGTTTGTCTTTCCACAATGGAGTGGGCACAGATTAGACTCTCCGCAGGCTCCCCCGTTTCAATCATGCCGATCAGCTTCTCGGAAGCGAGCATTCCAATGTCATACAGCGGCTGGCGCACCGTAGTCAATGGCGGATTGACCATCCGGGCTAACCGGAGATCATCGTATCCCATGATGGAGATATCTTCAGGCACGTTCATTCCATGCTTCGTAACGACCGAAAGGGCACCAATCGCCATTTCGTCACTGGCCGCGAAGACAGCAGTAACCTCAGGTGTTCTCCGTAACAGGGATTCCATGGCTCTGCAGCCGCTTTCGTAGGAAAAGTCCCCATACACGAGGTAACGGCTATCAAAGGCGATGCCTTGTGCTTCCAGCGCTTTGCGGTATCCTTCGACCCGTGGAGTTCCGGCGATGGGATCGCCCTTGGTGCCGCTGATCATGCCGATGCTGCGGTGGCCTTTGGTGATCAGATAATGGACAGCGTCATAGGCCGCCTGATAATCATCAACCTTCACATAAGGTACATTGGCATAATCCGTTTGGGAAGAGACCAGCACCACTGGAACGTTCATGCTCTCCAGCATGTCATAGTACTCTTGCTTGAGCACTTCACTGGAAAAAATAACCCCGTCAACCTGCTTCTCGCGCAGAAGCTGCAAATACTTCAGCGTACGTTTGCCGTCCTGATCGGTATTACAGACTATCACACTGTAATTGCGGTCATGGACGAATTCGCCGATTCCGTGGAGCAGATCGGAGGAGAAGGTGCTCGACACATCAGGAAATAATACGCCGATGGTTTGGGTGCGCTTGTTAATCAGTCCGCGGGCGATAGCGTTCGGCTGATATTTAAGCTCTTTGATGGTCTGGTCTACCTTTTGCTTCGTTTTATCTGAATATCCGCCTAAGTTATGCAGAACCCGTGAGACGGTGGCAATGGATACGTTCGCCTTTTGGGCAACATCTTTAATTGTGGGATTCATGGACTCTCCTACCTGTCGTTTAGCAGTAAACGCTTACTGAAAATATAAGTCCTTGCTTTTTCTTTGTCAACTGAAATTAAACATTCTGTAAAATAAGCATTGACAAGGAAAAATAAACGAGATAACTTTTATGGTAAGCGTTTACGTCATGGGAATTTAGGATTGTAGGTACAAAAATACATAACTTACATTCAAGTAAACGTATAAATTTACACCAAGAATTTTTTGGAGGAGGAGGGAAAGACCTTAATAAGGGGATGTTCTTTGCCTATTTGAGTAAACGTTTACGTGAAAAATAATAGGATTCCTTGAAATCTATTATTCCTTCGATACCTTCGCAAAACCTAACATCCTTATTCAGTCTTTCAGCAACATGTATTCTCAACAATATGGATATAAAGGAGATGCTGTATGTTTAAGAAACAAGCTGTTATCTGTCTCTGTTTATTACTGCTGATTCAAATTTGTACAACAGGCTATGGCGGCAGAGGAACGGCCCAGGCAGAGCCAACGGGGACGGGGAATCCCAAAATACTAAAAATGGTACCCTCAAAGGCACGATTCGCTCCGGGGGAAGCCGCAGAGCTGATTATGACCCTGGATCAATCTGCGGATTGGAACGGGCAGCTGCATCTGCAAATTTATCAGTTGAATACCCTTGTTGCTGAAGGCGACAAAGCGCTGACGGTATTTCAGGAAGGGAGCAACAAGCTAACCGTGGGGTGGACGCCTCCGGCTGAGGACTTCCGCGGCTACACGGCGAAAGCGTGGATAGAGGGAGATGCGCCATCAGAGTATGTGACCGCAGCGATCGATGTCTCCAGCGATTGGACGAAATTCCCACGATACGGATATGTCGCTGATTTTCCGCAGGAGACGGCGGAGGAGAGTGACTCCAAGCTCCGGGAATTGTCCCGGGACTACTACATTAATGCCTACCAGTTCTATGATTGGATGTGGCGGCATGATGTTTCGGTGTATTCCAAGACCGACAGCAATGGACAGCCGGTCACAGATGCAGACGGCAATTTCATTGATGAAGACATTAATGCGGATACACACTATTCGGATCTATTGGGACGTTCACTGTATCCGCTCAGCGTTAAGCAGCAGGTGGAGGCTGCACAGAAATACGGCTCCGCAGCTATGGCCTATCAGATGAATTATGCAGCGCGTGAGAACTATGAGGACTTCGGCGTCAGTCCGGAGTGGGGACTCTATAACAGTGCTCAGCTCGATCAGAACAATCCGCACAAAGACCAGAACGGGTATACCTTCGATGTGAACGGGAAGACGACCTCCCTGTTCCTGCAGGACCCGGGAAGCAGGTTCTGGCAGGACTATATCACTAAACAGTTTGACCGTTCCATTAATACATTCGGGTTTGACGGCATCCACCTGGATCAGTGGGGAGCCAATGATAACAATTTCCTGTATGACTATAACGGCAATAAACGTTATTATTCCCTGGATTATGCCCGGTTCATTCATTCCGTCAAGGACTCGTTGCTCGCAAATAACCCCTTAAAGAGCAAGGTTACGTTCAATATGGTGGGAGGCAATGCCGAATACAGCGCTGTACCCGATCCGGGTACAAAAACCGATTTCGACTACAGTGAGATTTGGCAGGACCGCAACAATTACCGGGATATTCAGAAGGTCGTGGAAGATACCCGGGAGAAGGATGGCGGTAAGGCGATGGTGATCGCCGGTTATATAAACTACAAAGAGGCTACAGGTCTGCCGACACGAGGCACGGAAGCCCAGGATGTTCCGGTAACCGTGGATTACCAATCAAGGATTGCCAAAGCTTACGGCTGGGTCGGCAACTTTGGACGCAAAGATACGGATTCGGTGACGTTTACCGTAAATGCTCCAGCAGACGGAATGTATACGCTTGTCCTGAATTATGGACAGGGCAATGGCGCCGGTTCTCCGGAAGGCAAGCTGATGGTTAATGATGAGATTGCCGCAGCGGCAATTCCCTTTGAGGCCAATACGGGGTGGGGGAACCCGACAGCACAAGCCGCAGTAACGGCAATGTTAAAGGAAGGTGAAAATTCCGTTAAGCTTACCCTGAATACAAATAGCCTTTGGCTCAATCTGGCGGGCCTGGAGGTCCAAGGGCAGGGGATCAATGAGCGCTATGAGGCGGCAGATGCCAAGCTGGATACGGTAATTGTGGATCAGTACAGCAATGTGTATTATTTTGATACCGCAGGCGATTATGTGAAATTCCATGTAAATGTTCCTGCTGAAGGAGAATATCCGCTCGGATTCAGCTACGCTTCGGATTGGCAGGAGGTGAAACGTGAGCTGCTTGTGAATGATGTGCCTCAGGGAGAGGTCTCGTTTGCCGGCACGGGTACATGGGATAAATTCTCGGAGCTTGGCAATCTGCACAAGGTTCATCTGAACGCAGGCGATAATATCATAACGCTGAGAGCGTCTGCAAATGACCTGGGTATTAAGCTCCGGTATATGACGGTCGGCACACAGAGAAACTATGCACTGTATGCGGATGTTCCGCAGACCAGCAGCCTGAGTTACAGCCAGAGCAAGACAGACAATTTCGGGCAGGCAGGACAGACTGTCACCTACGATGTATATGCAGAACATCCGCTGGACACGATTACGGTCCTGTATCATGGCGATAATGATCCTGTAATGTCGGTTCTGGTGGATAGCGAACCAGCTCCACAGGCCCAGAATATCACATTTGCTAAAACAGCCGGCGGCTGGGAGGGCTCTATGCAGCCCCGTGAATTATCTGTCCCTGTCCAGGAGGGACACCATAAGGTTACGCTGCGAATGGAATCAAGCGGACAATATATCAATGTGGGCGGGATCATTGCCGGAGGGTATGAATACAGTACAGGCGGCGCTGAAACAACAGGCGGGGTTGTCCCTATCATCGGATATGCCTCCGAGTTCAATAATGTCAATGACCGGTTGACTTTTACAGTGAATACAGCGCAATCAGGCATCTACGATCTCGGCTGGATCTATCAAAATAATGCCCAGGGGGCAGCGACCGTCAGCCGCAGTGTGTATATTAACAATGGCGCGGGCACTCCTGTAAGCTTTGCACCAACCGCTGGCTCCAAATGGGGAGAAGCGGCAATGAGCGGCATTCCAATGGAGGAAGGCATAAATCGCATAATCATCAAAATGCCGGAGGGGCAGGACAGCGGAATCAGGCTGGATAAGCTGAACGTTGCATTATCCGGTGATCCGGACCCGGTAACCCGCAGCTATGAAGCCGAAAGTACGGATACGGAGTCACCGTTCTCTCTCTACAAGGATACCGTGCTGAACTTTGGTGCAATCGGAGAGCAGGTGACCTATCCGGTGAACATCCCTCAATCAGGGGAACAGAGTCTGATCTTCACCTATTCCAATGCAGGCGGCATGACCACACGTTCGGTCTATATTGACGGCGTGCGCGCCAAGGATGAACATGGCAACGATCTGAAGATTGGATTGGATGGAACTGAGAGCAGTGAGAAGTACAGCGGGGACGGATACGTGATTATTCCACACATGGAGGCGGGGACCCATACCGTTACATTGAAGATGGAAGCGGATGATATTGCCGGAAGCGTCCGGCTGCGCGGGGTAACGGCTGGCTATTTCAACGAGCCGTCCGTGCGGCTGATGGATGCCGGGCTGGCATCGATGGGTGCAACCCATATTGAGCTGGGAACCGCCGAGAAGCAATCGGAAGGCCCGAACATGCTAGCCCATGAATATTATCCGAACCGCAGCAAAAAAATGCTGGAATCCACCAAGGAATCCATGCAGGAGTATTATAAATTCAATGCTGCATATGAAAACCTGCTGTTCGGCAGCAAAGCCGATTCATCCGCTGTTGTGTCCGTGGAAGCGGACGGCGGCAATCTGGCAACAAGCAAAGACGGAACGGAGAATACACTCTGGACAACAGTCAGAAAAAATGATACTAATACAGGCTTTGAGCGGTATGATGTACTGCATCTGATCAATCTGCTTCATAATGATGACAACTGGAGAAATGCAGCCAATGAGCCAGCGGTCCTCAACCATTTAAAAGTGTCTTACGATATCGGCATCACCGAGACGGAAGCACCGGATCTGAAGGTCTATGCCGCCAGTCCTGACGCCGGGCATGGTCTGTCACAAGAGCTGAATTATACTTGGAATGGTGAACAATTGCAGATTGAACTGCCATCGATGCAGTATTGGACGATGATTTATATCGACAAGGCGCCGAGGACAGCATGGGTTCAGCCGATCTTCAGTGATGATGAACCGGGCCTTCCAAGCCCGTCACCGACTGCAGAGGCAACTCCTGCACCTGCTCCCGGAGGGGCAGATATAGGTACAGTGACGGTATCGGCCACACCTGCGCCTACGCCTACTCCAGCAGCAGCGGAAAGGGATGTTCTTGTTTTGCAGGCGAAGGATTTGAATCCGGCGATTGATGGGACAATCACAATTGCGGTCAATGAGGATGAGTACAACCGGATTCAGATTCCTGTCTCTGTTGCGGAAGGGCTGCAGGGGAAGAAGCTGCAGCTTCAAGGAAGTCATTTCAGCCTGAACTTCACCCATGATCATATTCTTCAGCTTCTGGAAGAGAATAAAGGGAAAATAACAGCCGATTCACAAATTCAAATTACCTTCAACAGAATCGAGCCGCAGGCAGCTTTCCTTCCGGCTGTGAAGCCTTGGGTTCCCGCTGGATCGACCTATGAATTTGAATTCGGAGTAACGACGGCTGACGGAGGATTATCCAGGCTCGCTTCCTTTAGAAGCCCGGTGCAGCTTACCTTAAAGGTTGATGATCTGGAGCAAGAAGATCTGAATGAATTGCTGGGCATCTACACTTTCAGTGAGCCGCTGAAGAAATGGGAATATACCGGCGGCAGAGCCAACACGGCCGAACATGAGATTACAGCTGAGCTTAGTCACTTTAGCCGTTATACCGTGTTTGCATATGACAAAACGTATGCTGACTTACCTGCGGAGCATTGGGCATATAAGGCTGTCCGCCGCTTGACCGCGAAGCATGTCATCAACGGAATGACGGAGAATACGTTCGTTCCAGCGGCGAAGATTACCCGGGCACAGTTCGCTGCATTGATGGTCAAGGCACTTCGGTTAAAAGCCGAAGGACCAGCTCCATTTATGGATGTAACTGCGGATAGCTGGTATGCCGGTGATGTTGCCGCTGCTTATCAGGCAGGTCTGGTGAACGGAAGGAACGGGAAGCGATTTGCACCTGATGAAGCGATAACCCGTCAGGAGATGGCGGTGATGCTTGCCAAAGCATCAGCCATCCATGGAAGTATCAAGCAGACCGAAGAGGTGAACCTAACCTTTAGGGACAGCGAAGAGATCTCTGCCTGGGCACAGTCAGCAGTTCAGAAGGTGAAGTCAGCGGGTCTGATGAATGGATACGCGAATGGAAACTTTGCACCTGAATCCAGCGCAACCCGGGCAGAAGCCGCTCAGGTCATAGAGCATTTAATTGATTAATCCGCAAATAAGGTCATAGGATAAGGGTCACTGAGGTGACTCTTTCTTATGTTCTGTTGCAGAAAGGAGGCATTATGAAAAACAGAAAAAACTCGCTGGGTGTAAGACTGATTCAACTGTCTGCTGCGATAACGATACCGCTGCTCGCCGTTCTTTTTGCCGGGGGATATTATGCCAAGGGAATTGTACTCGAACAGGTATCCAGATCCTATCAGAATCTGGTCAACTCCAATCTTAAGATGATGGAGAGCAGCCTGAATGACATTACGATTAATCTGGTCGATATTGTCGATCATGATGTGAATTTTCTTCAATTGAATCAGCCGGGGCTGACAGAGTCCGACTATTATTTTGCCCGTATGGGGATTATGCAGAGAAATCAGGCTTATCAGGCCTATTACCATAGCGTGGATATGTTTTATCTATACTCCGGCGTTAATGATACTTTGACACTATCCAATGTACTAGGAACGACAGAGGAATATATGGACCAGATAAGGGATTGGATTACGACAAAGGTTCAAAATGAAGATAATCTGGAAACACTTCAGTACAAATGGACAATCGTTAAAATTGCCGGAGATTACTATTTAAACCGGACCGTCAGCAATAATCTGGACAATACCGCTTGTATTGGCGCTCTGATCCGAATCGACTCCATGCGTTCACCGCTGGGCAATCTGAACCTGCAATCGGGCGGTGATGTGCTGATTGTGGATAATGAAGGGAATATCTTAACCCGTCCTTCGGCATCCATGGGCTACGACTTCAAGCTGCCGGGTGAGAAGATGAATCTGAATTCTTCCTTTTCGTTTACGCATGATGGGCTGAAGTGGTTTGTGGTGTCCAGCCAGTCCTCTGCACTGGGAATCAATCTGTCCGTGGTCATCCCTGCTTCCGAGCTGCTCCAGGGACTCAATACCTTCCAAACGATTATTAATGTGCTGCCCTTTATTATTTTGCTCATTTTACTGGTTTACTTATATTATTTCCGCCGTATGGTCATCCGCCCGATTCTGGATTTGCTCAGCGGCATCCACCGGATCCGCAACGGCGCCATGGAAACCAAGCTTCCCGATTCGAACCTGGTGGAGTTTCAGGCGCTGAATCAGGCATTTAATAGCATGGTTGTGGAAATCCAGGATCTGAAAATTGATGTGTACGAGGAACGGATTAATGCGCAAAAGGCAGAAATGAAGCATTTGCAGATGCAAATTAATCCGCACTTCTTTTTGAATACGCTCAATATTATTTTTCAGCTTGCCGATTTGAAGCGTTTCGAATTGGTCAAAAAAACAGTACGGCATCTGGTGCAGTATTTCCGCTTTATGCTTCAGGTCAAGGATAACCGCATTACTTTGGGCCAAGAGCTGGAACATCTCCGCAATTACCTGGAAATTCAAAAGATGCGCTACCAGCAGTCGTTTGAGTTCCAGATCACCGTAGCCGAAGCGATTAGCCGCGCCTCCATACCGTCCTTGCTGGTACAGCCCTTTGTAGAAAATGCCATGCTTCATGGCATGAGCCTGAAGGCAGAGATCTTCCAGCTGGAGATTTCGGCAGGTCTCTCAGAAGAAGCGGCAGGTACCATGATCATTGAAATCTCTGATAACGGAAAGGGCAGCAGTGCAGAGAAGCTGCAGGAGCTGAATGCACCGGATTATACCCCGGACACAGATGAGGGACAAATCGGGATCTGGAATGTGAAGCAACGGCTGGCTATGATCTATCAGGGGAGAGCCGAAATTCACTTCAGCGGCAATCAGCCGTCCGGATTCCGGGTGCGGCTTAGCCTGCCTATTGAATATACAGAAGGAGAACGATGAGCCATGCGATTATTGATTGTAGATGATGAACAATTCGCTGTGGAGGGGCTGCTCTACTGCTGTGACTGGAAGGCGTATGGGATTGAAGAGGTTTTAACGGCGAACAGGGCCGACAAGGCCAGGGAGCTGCTGAATGATCACAGAATAGAATTGCTGATTTGCGATATTGAGATGCCGGATGAAGACGGACTTTCACTGGTTGGCTGGGTGAGGGAGCACTCTCCCTGGACTGAATCGATATTTCTGACCTGTCATTCCGAATTCTCCTATGCCAAGAAAGCCGTGAACCTCGGGAGCTTTGATTACTTGCTGAAGCCTGTTGACACAGAGGAGCTGTTGTCAGCTGTATCGGGGATGATGGCGGCCATCCGTGAGAAGGAAGAGTATGAGTCCTACAACCAGATGTATCATAAGTATCTGAATCTGTGGCAACAGGAAAAGCCGAAGCGTGTAGAACGCTTCTGGCAGGATCTGCTGTCCCGCAGCATCCTGTCGTTTGGGGATTTCTTTGACCGGGAGCTGGCGGGTGCAGGGGTAGGGTTAAATCCTGACGATCAGGTGCTCCCGATTCTGATCAGTATTGAGGAGTGGTCCAAACCGCTCAGCCCGCGTGATCAGGAAATCATGGAGTATGCGGTGAAGAAAGCGGCGGAGGAATGTTTTACAGAAGAGCATCCGGGGGAGGCCATCACCGATAAGAGCGGGGTTTTGTTCATTCTGCTGTATGCCGGAGGTGTGGAGGGAGGACCTGCGGCTAAGAAGGTTAGCCTTCAGCAGCTCACGGCCACAGGTAAACGTTTTATCCAAGCTTGCCAGGAGTTGTTCTACAGCATCGTAACCTGCTATGTCGGTTCGTTCAAACCCATCCAGGAGCTGCCGGGAATGTGTGAAAGTCTAAAGACCATGGAGCGTGATAATATCTCCCGGACCCAATCCGTGCTCTTATACTTACCACAGGATCAGATGCTGTCCGCCAATTCTAATTCGGAGGATATCCTGCTGGGTGATCTGATCTCTTATATGCTGAACGGCAAGCGTGAGTCCGCTGTGCAGTTCATTCATCATCTGACAGCGAAGTTGGAAGCCAATCCTTCTTTTCAGGGAAGACATCTGGACGCCCTGCATCAGGATACCCTGCAGATTATATATCACTTCCTGCAGGTCAGAGGAATCAATGCGGGAAGCATAGCTCTGTTTCCAGACTGGACAACCGCCCGGATACGGGGACTGCTTCAATACAGGCATTGGGCGGAAGGAATTGTATCGGCGGTCATGGAAGCGGAATTTGAGCGGCAGGAGAAGGGCGGTGTGATTGAGCGGTCCATCCGCTACATCCAGCAGCATGTGGAGGAAGAGATCTCCAGGGCCAGTGTCGCTGATTATGTGGGCTTGAACCCGGCTTACCTCTCCAGGCTGTTCAAGAAAGAGACCGGCCAGAACCTTATTGATTTCCTGATTTCGGTAAAGATGGACCGCACACGCGAGCTTCTGGACACCACGGATATGCCGGTCAGCGCGATCGCGCAGCAGGTAGGATACAGCAATTTTTCCCATTTCACCAAAATGTTCCGCAAGCAATTCGACGTCAATCCCCAGGAATACCGCAATGTCACAAAACGAATAGATTAAGGTTATAAAAACGGCAGAGCAGATGCAGGCAACTCCTTATAATGAAGCCATAACCCAATAAGAAGGTGTGGAACTATGGCTTCGGAAAAAGCACTAACGGCACAATCAGGCAGCTCGCGGCCTGGATCAAAATGGAAAAGCATATGGAAGTACAGGGCCTTGGTCGTGCTGGCATTGCCCGGTGTGCTGCTGATGCTGATCAATAACTACCTCCCTATGTTCGGTATTTTCCTCGCCTTCAAGGACCTGAATTATACGGCAGGAATCTGGGGCAGCAAATGGATCGGACTGGACAACTTCAAGTTTCTGTTTGCTTCGAACGACGCTTGGCTGATCATCAGGAATACCTTGCTGTACAACCTTAGCTTCCTGATCATCAATACGATACTCGCAGTGATGCTGGCACTTCTCCTTAACGAGGTCAAAAATAAGTTTGCCTCCAAGTTCTTTCAGAGCACAGTGATCCTGCCCAATTTCATTTCCATGGTCATTGTCGGCTATATCGTGTATGGATTTCTCAATCCGGAGCTGGGCTTCATCAACAAATTCATTCTGGAGCCCTTCGGGATAGATCCTAGAAACTGGTATGCGGAAGCAGAGCATTGGCCTTATATCCTGACCCTTGTTAACACCTGGAAGGGTGTGGGTTACTCGGCCGTCGTCTATCTGGCAGCCATTGTCGGGATAGACTCTGAATATTATGAAGCGGCCGTCATTGATGGGGCCAGCCGCTGGAAGCAAATGACGAAAATTACGATTCCGCTGATCGCTCCGATCATCATCATCATGACACTGCTGGCGATCGGCCGGATTTTCAACGCTGACTTCGGTCTGTTCTATCAGGCAACCATGGCCTCCGGTATGATCAAGGAGACAACGGATGTTATCGATACCTATGTATACAGGGCGTTAATGGTTACCGGGGATACGGGACTCGCCTCCTCGGCAGGGCTGCTGCAATCTGTGGTTGGCTTTACACTTGTCATTACCGTCAACCTGGCTGTCCGTAAATTCAGCAAAGAAAATGCTTTGTTCTAGAAGGAGAACACCATGGAGAAAAAACGAACCAATCCCTTTATCCTTATTGTCCTGTCATTGTTCAGTCTTGCCTGCCTGATCCCGTTCTGGCTTGTATTTATGATCTCGGTTGCTGATGAAGACTGGGTAACTGCGAATGGATACAGCTTCTGGCCCGGCAAATTCAGCCTTGTCGCTTATCAGTATTTATTGGAAGATGCCGAAAAAATATTGCGGGCTTATGGTGTTTCTGCTTCGGTAACACTGATTGGAGTTGTAGTCAGTCTGTTTGTGACTTCGGCCATGGCCTATGCATTATCGCGGAAAGAGTTTCCTCTCAGAGGTGCTCTGAGCTTCTACATCCTGATCACGATGCTGTTCTCGGGCGGCTTGCTGCCCTGGTATCTGGTCTACACCCGGTTCCTGCATGTTCAGGATACGCTGATGGCGCTTATCATTCCGGGTCTAATCGGCGGTTTCAACGTGATCATCATGCGGACCTTCTTCACGAACAGCATCCCGCCTTCCCTGATTGATTCCTCTCAGATCGATGGTGCAGGTGAATTCCGGACCTACTTCAGCATTATTCTGCCGCTGTCCTTGCCTGTAATGGCCACCATCGGGTTATTCACCACCGTATCCTATTGGAACGACTGGTTTACAAGCCTGGTCTTCATCCAGAATGAGAAGCTGTTCTCTCTGCAATATCTTTTGACCAAAACCCTAATGAACGCTTCGTTCCTGCAGACGATTGCCAATAAGGCTTACAGTTCAACCGCACAGGTCACAACGCCGCTTGAATCCATCCGGATGGCGATGGCGATGATTGCAATCGGACCGCTGGTGCTGGTATTCCCTTTCTTGCAGAAGTATTTCGTCAAAGGCCTTACCGTAGGCGCTGTGAAAGGCTGATCCCGGTATATGACCGGATTAGTATAAGCAAGTTCAGAATTAGAGAACAAAGGCAAGAATACAGAATCATTCAGGGAGGTCTATTATCTATGAAGTGGTTGAAAAAGAGTTCTGTTGTATTGACATCGCTTGTGCTGACTTCAGCCCTAGTAACCGGCTGCGGTGGGAATAATGCTGCGAATTCACCGGGGGGCACAGTCCAGCCGGGAAGCGAGGGCAGCTCCGAATTGAAGCCTTACGAAGTTGTAATGGTATTCCCCGATGCGCCGCAAAACGATAATCAGCGGGTACAGGATGCGATGAATGATTATCTGGCAAAGACCTATCCGGAAATGAACATGACGGTCAAGCTGAATCCCATCGACTGGGGCGCCTGGAGTGATAAAACGAATCTGATGATGGCCTCCGGCGACAAAATGGACCTGCTGTTTACAGCGGATTGGCTCGGGTTCCAGCAGCAGGTGACCAAAGGGGGCTTGCTGCCGCTGGATGATTTGCTCGCTAAATACGGCCCGGACATCGAAGCTGTGGAGAAGGACTATCACGGGCCGGCTAAACGCGGCGGCAAGCTATACGGTATTCATACCCACCAGGAGCTGGGCGGTGCACAAGGGGTCTACTTGAACAAAGAGCTTGTGGACAAGTACAAATTTGATCTGACTGCACTGAAGTCTGGTAAAGTCGAGGATCTGGAGCCCATGCTTCAAACCATCAAGGAGAACGAACCGGGGGTTACGCCTCTGGTGGCACCGAGCTTTCCTCTCGAAGCGTACTATTCATCGACGAATCTGGATTCTATCGTCAGTATTGCAGCGATTAACACCGTGGGAACAGCGGCAGATGATTATACCGTCATCAATTCCTACACGACTCCGCGGTATATGGAGCTTGCCAAGCTTACCAACAAGTGGTACAAGGCAGGATACATTAACAAGGATGCACTGACACCTGGTCTGGACGCCTGGAAGAAGATTCAAGCGGGTAAAGGCTTCGCCTTTGTCTCTGATATGGATATTATCGCGGATATGGAGATCGGCACAGCAGCCGTATCACCGAATGGTTCGATTAAAGCGGGCCGTGAGATGCTGCAAATTCCGCTTAATATTGACCGCTTGCAGACAGGGAAAATGACAGCAACCATGTATGCGATTTCAAAAAGCTCCCAAGATCCGGAACGTGCCATGATGCTGCTCAACCTGTTCTATAAGGACAAGGAATTGCTGACCCTCTTCAACTTCGGGATTGAAGGAACCCATTATGTACTCAAAGACGGACAAGTTGCGCTGCCGGAAGGCAAAACTACAGATAATGTCGGCTACTATCACGATATTATGTGGCAGCTTGGCAATCAAATGCTCAACTATACCCGTGTAGGCGAAGATCCGAATAAATACCAGAACTACGAGAAGTTCAACGAACAGGTGTCTTCTAATCCTTCACGGATCTTTGGATTTGTCTTCGATGCGGAGCCGGTAAAAAATGAATTGATCTCGATTGACAACGCCAACAAAGCCTTTGTTGACGGTCTGAAGTCCGGTCAGCTCGATCCGGAAGAGTCTCTTCCTAAAATGCTGGAAAAACAAAAAGCGGCTGGAGCAGACAAAGTCATCGCGGAGGCGCAAAAGCAGCTGGATGCCTGGCTGGCGGAAAATGGAAAGAAATAAGTGGAAGTGACCAAGCTCGATCTACAAGGATTGGAGAATTCATATGGACCATAGAGTATTGACACATATAGATATATATCCCGATCAGGCCCAGTACAAAACCGGCCAATCCGGCAGTATTATTATTGAAGTAGAGACCGGGGAGAAAGCGTTTCTGCAGCTGGTGGTCAGCTTCTACAAGCTGGAGCAGCAGGTTGCTGAAGCAAGACTTAGCATCCGTACGGAACCAGGCTTGAGACAAAGAGTGCCCGTTCCCTTGTTCACTGAAGCTACAGAGTGGGCGGGTTACGGGGTCAAGGCTACAGTTCTGTGCAATGAAGCTGTAGTGTCAACCGCCTATACCTCCTACGATATTGCCGATCATTGGGGCCGGGCGCCACGGTATGGATTTCTAAGCGATTTCCGGAGTGAAGAATCCGGAGACACCCGTGACGTTGACAGCATGAACAAATTCCACTTGAATGTCATACAGTTCTATGACTGGATGTACAGGCATGATGATCTGGTTCCGAAAGAGGATGAATTTATTGATCCGATGGGCCGGACGATGTCCTATAAGGTGGTTCGTGAAAAGATCGCAGCCGTACACGATAAAGGGATGGCTGCCATGGCCTATGGAGCGGTATATGCAAGTCTTAAGGACTTCTTGCAGGCACGCCCGGAATGGGGACTGTATAATCGCCAGGGAGATCCGTTTCAATTAATAGATCTATTCTATATTATGGATATTACGCCGGATTCTCCTTGGACCGATCATATTGTTGAACAGTTCCGTCAGGCCGTACATGCCGGATTCGACGGAATTCATATGGATCAATACGGCTTTCCGAAGAAAGCCGTGCGCCGGATCGCAGGAAAAGAAGAGCTGGTCGATTTGGCGGAATGTTATCCGGCTCTGATTAACCGGACCCAGGCGGCCGTGAAGGAAATCAAGGCAGAGGCCGGGGTTATTTTCAATAATGTGGGTAATTATCCTATACACAAGACGGCCCCGGCGGATCAGGAGGCGCTATATATTGAAGTGTGGCCGCCGGTAGTCCGGTTGTGTGAGCTTAAAGGACTGATTGATCATGCGCGTTCACTCGACCCTCACAAGCCGGTGATCCTCTCCGCCTATCTGCCCTCCTTCTACCCGGAAGCTGGACATGACAAGGAATGGGCTGAGAACGGGGCGCTGCTGACGATGGCCTCCATATTCGCTAGCGGGGGATATCACCTTTTGCTGGGTGAGGATCATGGAATGCTGACTATGCCCTACTATCCCGATTATGCAGTGATGCGGCCTGAATTTGCCGTCGAGGTCAGACGCTACTATGATTTCATCGTGCGTTTTGGTGTGCTGATCCAGGATGCAGAGCTGGAAGATGTGTCTTATACCTATACCGCCGGGGTGAACACCGAGATTACCTTCGAAGGCAAGGTGCCATTTGCCCCGAACGGAGATATTGACTCTGTCTGGACGATCATTAAGCGCAAGCCGGGCTATCAGATCCTGCAGCTGATTAATCTTGCCGGGCTTGAAGATGATTATTGGGAGCATGGCAAGCAACAGCGGCCTGAAGCTCAAAATGATGTGGTGTGCACACTGCTGATCGAACAGCCGATTGAATGCATTTACACGGCCAGCCCGGATGATGAGGCCCAGGAAGTGATTGTCCTGGATTATGAGGTAGTTCCTCACGGGCAAGGACTTGCGGCCAGATTCACTTTGCCGTCCCTGCGCATCTGGTCCATGGTTGTAGTTAAATTTAGCTTACAGGAGTGAATGGGTTGAACAATACAAAATGGTGGCAGACAGCTGTAATATATCAGATCTATCCCCGAAGCTTTCAAGACAGCGACGGGGATGGAATCGGCGACCTCCGGGGGATTATCAGCAGGCTGGACTATCTGGAGCAGCTTGGCATTACCGCAATCTGGCTTAGTCCGGTATACAAATCACCCAATGACGATAACGGCTATGATATCAGCGATTACCGGGATATTATGACCGAATTCGGAACCATGGATGACATGGATGAATTAATTGAACAGGCCAGGCAGCGCAATATCCGGATTATTATGGATCTGGTCGTCAACCATACCTCGGACGAGCACCCATGGTTCATTGAGGCCCGCAAAGGAAGGGATAATCCGTACCGTGACTATTATATCTGGCGTGATCCGGTCAACGGCCGGGTTCCCAACTCCCTGCGTTCAACCTTCAGCGGATCGGCCTGGGAGCTTGACGAAGCGAGCGGCCAGTACTTTCTGCACTTGTTCAGCCGCAGGCAGCCGGATCTGAACTGGGAGAACCCCAAGGTCCGTCAAGAGGTATGGGACATGATGAATTTCTGGCTGGATAAGGGTGTCGGCGGATTCCGCATGGATGTCATTGATCTGGTCGGCAAAATTCCCGATCAGGAGATCACAGGGAATGGTCCGAAGCTGCATGAATATCTGCAGGAGATGAACCGGGAGACCTTCGGAGCGCATGATGTTCTGACGGTGGGAGAGACCTGGGGGGCGACTCCGGAAGTAGCCAAGCTTTATTCCAACCCGGACCGTAAGGAGCTGTCGATGGTGTTCCAGTTCGAGCACATCGGTCTGGATCAGCAGGGCGGGGGAGAGAAGTGGGATCTGAAGCCTCTGGATGTAAGCGAATTGAAGCAGGTGCTGGCGAAATGGCAGACCGAGCTGGGGAACGAGGGCTGGAACAGCCTGTTCTGGAACAATCATGATTTGCCGAGAATTGTATCGCGCTGGGGCAACGATAAGCAGTACCGTGTGCAGAGCGCCAAAATGTTCGCCATACTCCTTCACCTGATGAAGGGTACGCCTTACATTTATCAGGGCGAGGAGCTCGGAATGACCAATTATCCGATTCAGGATATCAGCGAAGCGCAGGATATTGAGGCGATCAATATGTATCATGAACGGATCGGGCAAGGATACGCCAAGGAAGCTATCATTCATTCCATTAATGCAAAGGGGAGAGATAACGCCCGGACTCCGATGCAGTGGGATGCTACCCGTAACGGAGGATTTACAACCGGAGAGCCATGGCTGCCTGTACATCCGAATTATAAGGAAATTAATATGGAGGCGAATCTGAAGGACCCGGATTCGGTGTTCCATTGCTACCGTAAGCTGATTGAACTGCGGAAGAACAACCCGATTGTGGTATGGGGCGATTTCGAACTGGTGACCGGCGTGCCGGATCAAGTGTTCATGTACTTCCGCCGCTATGAAGGACAGACCTGGCTGGTAACGGCCAACTTCAGCGGGGAGCCCATCACACTGGAATTGCCGGAGCTGGGTCACGCCGGATTCATTATCGGCAACTACTCCAGAGATGATGTGGACTTCAAGCAGCTGCAATTACGGCCTTATGAAGCTTTTGCTGTTGTACTTGCATAGACTAACCTGTTCAGTCCTAATTGGAACAAAGTTCATTGCACCAAAAGGCTGCCTCCCTGATAAAAAGGGAGGCAGCCTTATTGCTTACTATACACCGTCAGCTTATTTACGGTTGCGGAGGCGCTCCAGCTCGGCTTCAACCGCGCTGTTCAGCGGGGATTCAGGAACGGCTGCGGCTGCAGCCAGACCGGATTGCTCGGCCAGTGCTTCCTGCATGGCGATTTTGTCTTCCATCCGTTCGAAGCCGCGGGCTGCGGCACCGGCGTTCAGCACCTGACCGCCGTATCCGGCCGGGGAGCATGATGCGCTGGCCTGTGCACACTGCTTGATCTCCGCAGCTTTGCGGGCACGTTCAGCCAGCTCGGCTCTTTTGGCTTTGAGGCGCGTATGTTCTTCCTTAACACCGGCAAGCTGTACCTCCAGCGAGGAAAGTGCTGCCTGTGTCTCTTGAAGTCCGGCGGTGCATTCCTGTCCGCTCTCTGTGTAGCGGAGCTTAGCCATTACCGCCAGGCGGGCAGCAGGTTCATTGCCCTCGCTCATGAACTGGACTGCTTCCGCTTCACTGCGCTCTGCAAGCACCTTGTATTCGTAAATCCGGCGCTCAAGCACACTGGCTGCTGCCTTGAGTTCACGCTGTTTGCCTTCGGCATTAGCGATCTTGTCCTCCAGATCCCGCAGGTATTGACCGGTTAGCAGGATCGGATCTTCCAGCTTGTTCAGCCCTTCGTGAATGGCAGCCTTCGTTAACGTGGTGATTCTTTGGAATATACTCATAATAATGATCTCCTTTTTATGTGGGTTGGTTAAGGTATGACGCAAGTATTTAATAGAAGGAATTAGTAGTTGAAGCCGTCATCGAATCCGCCGTAGGATTCCTGAGGGATAATAAGACTGCCGATGATATAGAGAAAAACAACAGTACCGAAGCTGAAAAACGTAGCGACAACAACAAGCAATCTTACGAGGGTCGCATCAACATTGAAATAGCGTGCCAGTCCTCCGCATAAACCTGTGAGCTTCTTGTCTGTTAAGGAACGGGTTAATTTTTTTGTCATAGTGATATCTTCCTCTCTTATATGGTGATCGCCGGTTCGCGGCGTGTTCACTGCGTTGTCTATGTATGTATTGTACGAATTTATCCTCTCTGGCAAAACGGCCTGCAGACTGTTCTTTGTTCCCGACCTTAGTCGGGGATGGGGACCGCAATAGGACGGGGAGAGGCCGGGAAAAACCTTAGATACGCGCAGCCGTGCGAATTTTACACAATGGGGTGCTGAGGTTCATCCGGGGTTAACACTGGAGGATTAGACTGAACTCTAGCGTAGCCTAACTAACATACGGGAGGACTAGCCATGGGAATTCACAAGTATTTTCGCTCACTGAATGAGCTGGAGCGCATTATCCGCTGTCCGGGCAAATTCAAATTCGAGGAGCATAGCGTTGCGGCCCATTCCTGGAAGGTCGTGCAATACGCGAAGACGCTGGCGGATATTGAAGAGAAGCACGGCGCGGTGATCGACTGGAAGAAGCTGTACGAGATCACGAGCAGCCATGATTACGGAGAGATTTTTATCGGGGATATCAAAACGCCGGTGAAGCACTCCTCGCTCCAGCTCAGATCACTGATCCAGCAGGTGGAGGAGGGCATGATCGACAACTTCATCAAGGAGCATATTCCGGACGAATTCAAAAGCATCTTCTACCAGCAGCTGCGTGAGGGCAAGGACGATTCGCTAGAAGGCTTGATTCTGGAGGTTGCCGATAAGATGGATCAGGTGTACGAAGCTTTTGCCGAGCTGCAAAGAGGGAACACGGAGAAGGAATTCGTGGTGATGTACCGCAATGCGCTGATCAAGATCAAGCATATTGACCTCAAATGCGTGGAGTACTTCCTGGCAGAGATTCTGCCGGACATGGTGAACGAGGAGACGCTGTCTCCGATTGATATCAGGCAGATTACGGAAGAGGCGCTGGCCCTGTAGAGGAGCTGTGGCTCTTTTTTCATATATACATATAGAAATACCTCAGGCCTGAAGGTGCTTGCTTACGGAAGCCCGGGCATACCACACGGCCGATCCGTTAAAAGCAATATGCAGCGGAATCGTCAGCAAGAGCGACTCCGTAACCTGCGCGAACAGCCCGAAGAAGATCCCTCCACTAAAAGCAAACAGCATGAATCTGACGCTCTCGCGGTTCAGCTTGTAATACTGCAAATGGGACACCGCAAACAGCAGTGAGGTAAGGAGGATCGCCCCGCTGACATCAATGATCGAAGTAGAATGCAGCTGACCGAGTACCGGATGGCGCGCAAGGATGGGCAGTATAAGTCCTCTGAAGGCAATCTCTTCAAAGATCGGGAAGCACAACACGAAATTGACTGTATTATATGTGCCCACTGGATTATAGCCGGAGGATCTGGAGATGATCAGGTTCACAAGCAGAATAATAAGGAACAGCGGAAGCACTCTCATCACATGCTGTGTAGCGCTGAACGTATAACTGTTGCTCCAGAGAACACTTCCTCCAATCATGGCAGCTCCCCAATAATAAATCGTATACCGTTCTTGCGGTTTAGAGATAACCCCGAGTATCCTCTCGAAGATCCGGTATGAAAAAGAAAGCAGTACAGCAATAACGCATGATCCCAGCAACAGCATAAGTGGTGCCCCCTCAGAGATAGTCGGAGTGTAAGTATGGATGGTAAGTCTGTATCAGAACGTAAGTGTATCTATTCTTGCAGCATTGCAGTTAGAAAGCAATTACAAATCTTATAACAATGTAGGAGATGAATGTTACGGCAGGAAGATCGGTGGAAATGATACGATAAAGGAAAAATAAGGATGGTGTATCACTTTTGCAGTATTTCAATCTTATTCCGTTCTCTACTACGCTGTTATGGTTCAGTGTTCTGCTCCTGATCGTATGGGCTGTAGACTTCCTGCAGGGCGACTCCGCTGTTCAGCTTCCGGCGGGCAGCCGCAGGGAACGGACCAAATCCATACTTGCGGATATTCTAATTTTTGCCGGGATTAACAGCTTGCTATTGTATGTACTTCATCCTCTGAGCAATCCGCTGCTGATTTCGCTGGTTGCTGCGGGATTGCTCGTTACGTATTTTATGACCTCCGGTATGCGCAAGCGCCTCTCCCCATACCAGCCTTGGATCTTGCTGATCCATGTTGTGCTTGGCATAAGCTTCTACCTGCTGTTTGGTATGCTGCTGATGAGCAGGCTGATTGTCACGTATAATCTTAACATGACGAATCAGTTCGATATACTCTATTTCGTCTATGGACAGGACCGGGCGGTGGTGTATGTGGTGCTGCTGATTATGACTGCGCTCTATTTCGTGATCGGCAAGCTGCTGATGCGGCCGCTGTATTGCTGGTACAGAGCGAATGTTTACCAGGCCTCCAGGATGAACATCAAGCTGGTTGGGGGAGAGCTTCTGAGCGGAGTGTATATTCTGCGGGACACGGATAGAGGATTCCTGTCTGCAAGCGACAGCCTGAATCCGGGGCCGGATGCCAGGCTCTACAGAATCAGCCGGGAGAAGATAGAGTATATGGAGAGAGCCGGCAGTGTAAGCTGATCTAAATAGGTAAGACAATTAATAGCCCTCAGACCGTATGGACGGTCCGGGGGCTATTTGCTGTGATCCTATTTGCTTGCAGCTAATGACGGCTGCTTGGGTGCAGGCTTAACGCAGGAAGCGTATAAGTATATAATACTAGAAATACAAAACCGTGTACTTACGGACAGGAGGAGCAGGATGGAACAGGAGATTCATAAATTTAGCTGGGTGGGCAGTGATGAGATGTATTTGGATCAACCCACTATATGTGCATATAAGAGTATGGTTATCGGCCGTTACGGCGGAAACACTGCGGCTGGTGCCGACAAAAATGAAGATGGCGCTTACGTATTAAGCGGGCCGGGCGGCGGATGGGAGTGGGTAATGCTCCTGGATGCGCATCATACGGCAGAAAGCGCGGAGCTGTTGATCCACACAATCGACAATGAAGCTGATGAGATCATCAGGCTGCTGTCGCTCCCGGTTCAGCGGGCGTTCCGGGCGCTGGAGGAATTTCTGTTGTCTATTTTCACATCTGAGACGTTCATCAGCGAGTGCAAGCAGGTTACAGGGGAAACGGCTTGCCTGATCTGCGTGCGGATGGAGAATTATCTCTGGTGGTTCTCGGTAGGGGATAACTCGCTCTATGTACTCCACCCTGAGCTGGCTGCCCGCGGGCAATATCTGCTGAACCAGCGCAATTACTACGAATGGATTGGCTTCGTCAACACCTTCGCCCAGCCCGTCGCCTGTTACTCTTCAGGCATCCGTGAGCTGCGGCAGGGCCGTAACGTGATCGTGTTAACGACGGACGGTCTTTTGGAGGTTGGGGCAAGGGTAATGGAGGACCCGCGCAGGCTTTATCTTGCTTTTACAGGTGAAGAGGATCTGGAGGGATGTGTGCACAAGGTATTAGAGGATGTACATGAGCAGTTAGGCCGGGACAGTGCTACGGTTGTTGCCTGGAGTTATGATAATAGTAGAGAAGCGGCGATGCCGAGTGATTAGCTATAAATGATGAAGATGAATTTTATATTGAGAAGGTGCTTAATATGAAGATTACAATGAGAACAATTAGAGATTTTTGCGGAACTGACTTTTATAACCGGGGGAAGTCTTATTATGAACAGGGGCGTGTCCGCAGCCTTACCTTCTATCCGGATGATAGCAGCTATGGTGCACAGGTGAAGGGAAGAAAGGTATATGAGGTAAATATTGATATTTATGACCGTACCGATACCTTCAAAGCAGACTGCTCTTGTCCTGCCTATGAGAACTATGGCTGCTGTAAACATGTGGCGGCAACACTTATTGCTATACACATGCAGCAGATTAAGGAGCCTACCGATGCACAAGCTGCTCCATCCAGACGCGTAAATAAGTCTAAATACAACCAGATGGAGCAGCTTATTTCTTCTTTTCAGAAATCAGTTCTTACCCGTGAGAGTGAGCCTGTGCTATTCGGTCATGCAGAGTCGCTGCAGTTCGAGTTCACGCTTAACGTTCATGGTGGTTACAATAGCAATCCGCATTTCTCCGTTGAAATGCGTGTGGGAATCAAACGTCTGTATGTAGTGTCCAAAATAAACGAATTTCTAGAGTATTTCGAGCAGCGTAAGCCATTATACTTTAAGAGTATATTTACCTTTGATTCTGAAAACCAGCACATTAATCCTGAGGATATGAAATTCCTTGAACTGTTGCTTCTAATGAAAAACACTGAGAAGATTTATAGAAATGATCTCCCCAGCTATCATAATAACTCCTTAAAGGACGGGAAAACAATTGTCGTCACCCCGCTGGCCTGGGACAAGCTTAAACTGCTTTTTCCGGAGGTGAATGTCATTATGGGGCGATCGGGGAACCCGGGAATTCGGGCTGAGCTTGCAGGAGAGGCGCCTCCGCTTGAATTTACGATTGGACCAGGGCAGAAGAAGGACTACGTTCTGTCAGCTTCAGCGCTGGATAAGCTGATGTTGTTTCCAGACTACTCCACTATGATCATGAACGGGAAGATATATTCCATAAACAGTGATGTTATAAGCATGATTTCACTATTAAGGCAGCAGTTCACGGCATCGCAGAACATTGAGATCGCTCCCGGACAAATCGAATCGGTCGTACAGCAGGTGCTGCCAGCCTTAAGAAAGCTGGGGAAAGTAAGTGTGGAACAGGCAGTAAGCGAGCGAATTGTGGAGCCTGAACTGCAGGCTAAGCTGTATCTGGATTATGCGGATGGCACCTTAACTTTCCGGCTGGAATTTCATTATGAGGAGATTGTGATTCATCCGCTGGAAGAGAATAGCGTGGATGAAGCGCGCAAGCAGAAGATCCTGATCCGAAATATGCAGCGGGAAAATAAGATCGTTGATATTCTGGACAACTCTCCGCTCAGACGGGAACGGCAGCACTGGGTTTCCGTAAGTGAGCCGGTCATCTACGAGGCGTTATATGAGCTTGTGCCGGTTTTGGAAGAGGTTGCCGAGCTGTTTGTCACACCTGCTGTTCAGAGACTTGTGCTGGAGCGTAAAGCTTATCCCAAAGTGAAAGCGGAGCTGAGCGAAGGTCTGGATTGGCTGGATATCTCTTTTGAGCTGGAAGGCTTGAATGAGGAGGAGACTGTTCGGGTCATGCAGGCGATTGTGGAGAAAAGGAAGTATGTTCGCCTGCGCAGCGGGGCGTTTCTGCCCATTGAAGTGGACAGTTTCAGCGAATTCGGCACCGTTGCCGAACGGCTGAATCTCAGGCAAAGGGATCTTAAACACTCGGTAATTCGCCTGCCCTCCGTACAAGCTCTTCAGCTTCCAGAGCGGGGACATGGCTTCAAGCATACGAAGTGGGGCAAGTCCCTCCGGGAATTCCTGGACCAGCTGCGGGAACCGGACAGTCTGGAATTCGAGCTGCCCGCTGAGCTGAAGCCGGTTCTCCGCGATTATCAGGCCAGAGGCTTCCAGTGGATGAAGACGTTGTCGAAGTTCAGGTTCGGCGGAATTCTGGCAGATGATATGGGCCTCGGCAAGACAATTCAGAGCATTGCTTATATCTGCTCCGAGCTGGCTGAGATGCCGCTTAAGGTACAAGGGAAAGCTCCGGTGCTGATTCTGTGTCCGGCTTCTTTAACCTATAACTGGAGCCATGAGTTTGCCCGGTTTGCACCAGCAGTTAACGTATTAGTGGCGGCAGGGCAGAAGGAGGAGCGCAGTGGACTGCTGGAGGGAAAGGCCGTAGAAGAAGCGGATGTGATTATTACCTCGTACCCTCTTCTCCGCAGGGATATTGATCTGTATTCCGGTATAACCTTTCATGCGTTAATTCTGGATGAAGCCCAGGCGATCAAAAACTCGGCCTCCCAAACGGCCCAGGCAGTTAAATCAATTATGTCCGCGCGTAAATTCGCTCTGACGGGAACACCGATTGAGAATTCGGTGGATGAGCTGGAGGCGATTTTCAGCACAGTCTTCCCGGCGCTGTTCACCGGACGATTGACCTTCAAGGAGCTGCCTGCCGGACGTATCGCCAGCATCGTATCCCCTTTTATTCTGCGGCGGCTCAAAAAAGAGGTTCTGGAGGAGCTGCCAGACCGCATTGATACTGAACAGCGCACGGAGCTGCTGGACGAGCAGAAACAGGTGTATCTCGCTTACTTAGCGAGGCTCCGTGACGATACCGAACAGGATCTGCTTGCGGACGGATTCCACAAGAGCCGGATGAAGATTCTGGCGGGTATCACCCGCTTACGGCAGATCTGCTGCCATCCTTCGCTGTTCATCGAGAATTATACGGGCGGCTCCGGCAAGCTTGAGCAATTGCTGGAGATTGTGCAGGAATACCGTGATTCCGGCCGCAGAATGCTGGTGTTCTCACAATTCTCCAGTATGTTAGAGCTGATCCGGCAACGCCTGGACGAAGCGGGAGTTCAGCCCTTGTATCTGGACGGCTCCACTCCGAGCAAGGAGCGGGTGGAGTTGTGCAAGCTTTTCAATGAAGGTGAAGGTGAAGTGTTCCTGATCTCGCTTAAGGCGGGTGGAACAGGTCTGAATCTGACTGGAGCGGACACGGTGATTCTATACGATCTGTGGTGGAATCCGGCAGTCGAGGAGCAAGCCATCGGCCGGGCACACCGGATGGGGCAACGGAATGTGGTCCAGGTGATCCGGCTGATTACCGAAGGCTCTATTGAGGAGAAGATACTGGAGCTCCAGCAGCGCAAAAAGGACCTTATCGAAGAAGTCATCGAAGCTGGCGAGAACAAGACCACCCGGCTGTCGGAGGAGGATATCCGCGAGCTGCTTCGGGTATAGGAGGCCCGTACCTATTTTCCCCGTACATGCACTTCTAGGCACCTACCCACATAGAATAAAAGGACCATGAACCCGTAGTTCTCCTTGCTGACCGGTTTCATTGTACATGTGCGGGAGGTGTCGCCAAGTTGCCTGGAATCATAAGCACGATTGCGCTGCTGATCAAAGAACTGACGCTGCTGGTATCTTACGTAAGGAACAACGCTTTTCCCCAGCCTCTATCGGAGCAGGATGAGAGCAAATACTTAGGCATGATGGCCGAGGGAGATGCCAAGGCACGGAACCTGCTGATTGAGCACAACCTGCGGCTGGTTGCCCATATAGTGAAGAAATTCGACAACACCGGCGAAGACATGGAGGACCTCATCTCCATCGGCACCATCGGACTGATCAAGGCCATCGAGAGTTACCGCCCGAACAAGGGCACGAAGCTGGCTACTTTTGCGGCTAGATGTATAGAGAATGAAATCTTGATGCACTTACGCTCGCTGAAAAAAACCCGCAAAGACGTATCCCTCCACGATCCGATCGGAACGGATAAGGAAGGCAACGAGATCACCCTGATCGATATCCTCGGTTCTGAGGCGGATGATGTAATTAAGGAAGTAGATCTGAAGATTGAGAAAAGCAAGATTTATCGGAATCTGGATATCCTGGATGACCGGGAGAAGGAAGTTGTGGTCGGGCGGTTTGGGCTTGATACAGGTGGGGAAGAGCGGACGCAGCGGGAGATAGCGAAGGAGCTGGGGATCTCGCGGAGTTATGTGTCGCGGATTGAGAAAAGAGCGCTGATGAAGCTGTATCATGAGTTTTATAAGGTAAAGCGGTGAGCAACATGTGAATAACTAAAATTAATATTCTTTGAAATAAATTGTATAGTGAGCGACTTGTCTACGGATGAGTTGCTTTTTTATTCTTGCTATAGGAAATGGAATTTAGAAAATACTATTTCATTAGTAGAGAAGAGCAATTGAATGACATACAAAGATATATATGGTCTCCATATTCAGTTACTACAATCATATGAGAAATATAACAAAGATATACGAGAAGGGCGGAAAACATTAAATGTGTAGTATTCTTAAACATCTATATAAGTTGAATCAAAGTTCTTAGCAAACCTTGACAAGGAAAAACGAACCATTTGTCGAATAAGAAACAAATCTAAAAAACGGACAAGTGGGGAACGTCATGGACAAGCATACCGAACTGGAAAAAGTAACTAACAGTCACTATGGAAGGGCAAGGCACAACATTCCCCACGGTCGGCACATATGATTACGATGATGGAGCATGGATATCTGTATCGACTCAGGACACAGTGCCAGGCTTTTAATTTGAAAAATGTGAAGATGGACAGTGACAAGGTAGCGATTGCATATTTCAAGCAAATGGCACCGCAGCCTGTGGAATACACATTGACCGTCGATCAAGTTGGTACGGGAACAGTAGCCCCTTATGCTGCTGTGACTTTGACAAAATTCCTGAGTTTGAAACGTTAAACCTGACTGCTAGTCCCTCGCTAGGATACAAATTCGAGAAATGGATGATCAACGGTATTGAGATGGGAAGCCCGACTATTAGCGTATTTATGGATCGGGACATGGACGCTATTGCATACTTCTCTCCTATCTCTGTTATGCCGAAGCAATTTGAACTGGTCGTAGAGGTCGTAGGTCAAGGCAAAATCGATGTTACAAACGATCAAACAACTGTCGTATATCAAGATGTGCAGGGAACAGTCGGACAATTTAATGAGGGCAGCAAGGTAGATGCAGTAATGAGTCCAGGTCAGGGGTATGCCTTCTCAAAATGGGTGCTAAATGATCTAGAAGTATCCGACCAGTCGCTTCAATTCATCATGGATGAGGATAAGCTCGTACAAGCTTATTTCGAACCTGTCATTGTTCATCCCGATCCGAAAGGCTCGATAACGGTCGAGTTTGTTGATCAAGATACGAACAGTAAAGTTAAAGCGGATGTCACACTAACTGACTTGCCATTAGGAAACCAATCGTATACAGCGGACTCGATAATCGGGATATACAAGTTAATCGGTGATGCGGTCAAACAAGTGGTGCTGTCAGCCACAGAGCCGTTCAAAAGGTTGCCCTTTTTTTATAAACAGGAAGCCGTTATTCCGACACCGACACCATCGCCAAATCCAGAGCCAGAAGTACCAGAAGTTCCACGGAGTCCAGAGCCTACACCAACGCCCGAGCCAAGTCCTGAACCAAGTCCCAAGCCAACACCAAGCCAGAAATACTAGTCAAACCAGAAACACCACAGAGTTCAGAGCCAACGACGAAGCCTGAACCAACACCAGAGCCAGTACCGACTCCCGAAAATAAACCTACTCATTCTTTGACTCGTTCGGTGATAAGATTGATGCCGGAATTGGAGTAGACATTGACTCGAATACCGATTTTGGTCGAAGAGCATCTTTTGACGAGCCAGAGATACCCAATGACCATTTCAGTCCTGCAGATGCTGAGCCTGAACAGCCAGTAGCTGCCATCGCAGTCGATTCATCAACCAGCGAAGACCTCCCCGCGGCAGAGTCAGACCATAAGGAACCTGTTGGAGTAAGCATCTACACAGATGAAGAGCCAGAAGAAAAAAAAGATTTCGAAGCCAAGGAGACCGTAGCCGAGAGCAGCGCAAAGCTATTTGCCGAGACGAGAGTGGTAATGGAAGCAATTGAATATACAGCACCTCTTCCGGACAATATCGCAGAATCGCCATTAGAGCAACCCGATATGTTGGATGAAGTTGAAGCTTCTCCGTTGTTGCCTGTTATCGAGCAATTAGAAGCCGAATATATCGATCAGACCGCAGCGATCAAAGAGAAAGTTGTTGAGGTAGACAAAGTAACGACCGCTGACCGAGCTGGTAAAGCGGTGAACTGGACAATTCAGACCTTTGTTGTAGCACCAGTAAAGGGGTTATTCAAAGCCCTGCATAATGGGGTCATCAGTCTCTTTGGATTCTTCGGCAGTATCCTGAAATTCCTCGTGATCAGCGCGGTTGCAACGGTAGGACTCTACATCGTAATGGCACATTACTCGGATACTGGTCTTTCGGCGTATGAAATGGCGATGCAGCATTATGAAGCGGTAAAGGGAGTTGTAGTGAAACTCTATAAGGACATATCCTCTGAGGTCAGAGGTGAGGGAGTGGAAGTAACATCCATATCAAATAAATAGCTTGACATTGTACTCAAAGGGGTTACTCTTTTAGTATAAAATTGTAAGGAGTTGGATTTGAATGAGTAGAACCACGATAATCCCATTAATCCCAGGGCAGATTGATATTGTCACTTCGAAAGGGGAATACAACTTTCAAGAGGTATTGGACGATTTCCCCAATGCAGAGAGAATATTCGTAACAACATACAACATTTCAGCACGTCGTAAGGAACTGCTTCGTGCACTTGAAGATGCGACTTCCCATGCCGAGGTTCGTATCATTACGAATATCCCTGACCGATATGAGAGGTACTATGGAGACGCACCACGTGAACGTGCATCAGAAAGTATTGATCGCTATACACAACGCCTTGATCCATCGAACATTGATAACTTAGCTACATCCTTCAATTTCAGTAATCATTCCAAAGTGATTATGACGGATAATATCGCTTATATTGGTTCGGCCAACTATTCCGAAGAGAGCAAACAAAGCAGGGAAACGGGGTTCTTTGTCCGAGGACAGGATTTGGTAAGTATTATCAGAGAGAGTATTGTCCCTATCTTAATCAATGAAGGTATTCCTTACTTCGGAAGCATGTTGGATGATAAGAAAATCCTCCTTTCTTCCTGTTGTCAAGGTTAGAGGGGGCAGCTGCTGTTATTCGTGACGGACTTTTTACGTTTGTAGGTTATCCATATGAGGATCAGGAAATCTACAACATTCACGATCCTTATTTGAAGGTAAGCGATTTAGCGAGTTTACTAGATGTGCTTGATGAAATCGAAGGTGAACTCGATAATGAGTTCCGAGAGGTCGCAGGTTTGGAAAACGTAGCGAATCTTGTTGACATGGATTCTATTACTTCAATCCGTGATCTTTGTGATTATGGTAAACCAATCTATGAACTTGCTGAATTTGATACAGTTGAGTATGCGTCCGATTTACTATCTGAGCAGATGGTTCATAACGAAGACATGAATGATGTTTCACAAGATGCAGTAGATAAGGCTGCTGAACGTCGATATGACTTAGCTGAAGTAGCAGAAGATCCAGTAAACGAGCTATATAACTATTTGGAACAAGTGAAAAATTCATTCCATGCAGCTGTAAACGAAATAAATCGGCTTGAGGATCAGCAGGCAAAAATCGATAATACCAGCCATTATTATAAGCTTAAGACTTAGCTCAAGGGGGCTAATCGGAATGAAAGCATCACCAAAACTCTATCAAGCAATTCTTTGTTGTACTAGAAATGTAAACTACATTATTAGCATGGAGGTATGTTGAATGCCACTAGTTGCAACTTCTAAACTTGCACCACCACAAGATTGGAAAGAATTTGAGTCACTGACTCGTGATGCGTTAAGTGAAAAGTGGAGTTCTCCTGACTTAGAAATGAACGGGAGGCAAGGACAAGACCAAGCTGGCGTTGATATATTCGGAGAAAACCATAAAGGTGAGTTTGTTGGAGTTCAATGTAAGAATACAGAAAACTTGAACCTTCAAACAATAATTGATGAAGCACAAAAGGCAGAATCCTTTAAACCTGCTATTAATGCTTATTACGTTGCCACTACAGGTAAAAGGGATAGTGTATTACAAGAGTCAGTACGATTAGAGAATATAAAAAGAAAAGCGTCTGGAACGTTTAGTATTCAAATATTATTTTGGGATGACATTCAATCAGAGTTAGCTAAAAACACTATGCTCTTTCAAAAATACTACAGTCAATTTATGACACAGCTACCTCAAGAATCGATTGTAAAAGGAAATCGGATGGTAAGTGCGCTTGATCTTGGGTTCTATGGATTGAATGTTAGGGGTATAATGGGGATTTCATTTGGATTGTTTGGTTGTACCGATAAAGATATTAGGGAGTTTTACTCGATGCTTGAATTAATAGAGGAAGCTCTTTCAGTGATTGCAAATACGGAACAGCTACCGAAAAGAATTGAGGCTCTTAATAATTTCAAGAAAGAAATTAATGCCATAGTTGATGGGAAGATTAAAAAGTGGAAAGAAGCTAACGAGTTGGCTGAGGTCTTAGAAGATTCAATTAGAAATTTGACAAGATGGTTAGAGCCGAATGAGGTTAAAATTTTCGGAATAGGTGCTCAGATGGGGACTTGGGATTATTACACTTATTATCATTATGAATCTTATAGTAGGGAAGGTCTTGATAAACTTTCTAAGCGAATCAACGATTTACTACAGCTAGAAAAATTACCGGATGAAATCGAAAATTATATTCATGACTATCTTGATCCAGATAGTGAAATAGGCAAGGTGAGTAATGCACCAACAAGAACGTTTAATTGGGTAAGACAACATTACATGACTACTTGATCTGTATTATATTGTTATTTACTCTATGGGGGTTACTTTGAATATTATTTTAATGAAGCTTTTCGATGGCTACGTTCGCAACTATCATACATACTTTATTTATAGTGGGTGTAAATTGAGACACGATCCTTAATGGGATAAGATAAGAGAAATGTAGGTTCCTTACTGAAAGAGGTGTGCGGCAAAATGGATGATTTAGAATTCTATGAGCAGTGTATTCAGCGATATGCAGAAAGCCAAAGATTGGACTTAGCCGGAGCAGCGGCTTTTTTACAAGACAAGTTGCAGAACGAAACCGATAGTATAACACGGTTGATTTCGGTAAGAAAGCAGATGCTTACGCCGGAAGACCATAATTTGGTTCATCTAGTTGGTAATAATTTTCCTACTCTAATTGGTGATGATAATTCTGCACTTACCAGTATATTAGGAGAGATTTTTAAGGCTAGTCGCATTTATCATCAAGTTAAATCTTTTGAGGAGTATAATCCCTCACAGCCAATTTTTCAGGCGCACCCAGAGCTTTATGATAAGCTCAGAAAGAAGTCGAACGGAAATCCTGATCTAGAGTTAATTCGATTAGATGCAGTTGGATATAAACCGATTCCCGATTTACCAAAACACAGAACTTGTAAGTACAAAGACTCTTTTCTTCTTATTGATAGATACCTCAACTCAATGGTTCCTTCTTATTTAATACATAAATATGGCACCAAAAAATTATACATTCGAGTCGATCCACACATTGTATCTAAAAAGGCACCGCCACTATCATTAGAAGAAGAGTTTATTCAACCCCCTAACCCGTATTGGATCGAACGATTAATAATTCATCCTGATCAACATGAAGGTAGCGAGTTGTTTTTACCAGAATATACTGCTGAAGATATACAAGGAGATGAATGGAAACGAAAGCAGTGGTGGGAATACCAAATTGATGGCATTCGTAAATTACAAATTGTAGCCACGATGAAGAATGAAGGCAACCAGAAACATTTCAGCATGTCACTAGAGGAACTTTCCGAAGAATCAATTGGTGACGGGATGCTGATTGGAAGAATGATTCACTTGGATGCAATGGATTCGTATGACACACCATTCGATCAGGTGAGACTTAATCATTTGGATCTTGCGATTAACATTTATACAGGGGACAGTATCGAAGAGCGAATGAATTCTACCTTGACCAAAGGCAAGCGAATTACAGACGCGAATTATCGCACTCATCTGATTCGAGCTGACGACATTATGTTCTCCGACCTGCTCGTGATAACCCAAATCTTTTTTCAATCAAAGACAATGGTTAAGGAATGGATTGATAGTCAGTTTCAGTTCCGTTCCGAGTAATGCTTACAAGGTGCAGGGAAAATCTGCACCTCTTTTCTTGTTTGCGTGCCCAGAGGCACGCATTACCTAGTTGGTGAAAGTCCAACCAAAGGAGGGACCAAGCCACCTTTGTAGCTAGGATGCTTGCGCATGGCGAAATCTGTGTGTAAAAGCGCATCGACAAAAGTACCAGTCAGAGACTGGGCGAGCAACAATCCAGGCCGCAACATGAAGTGAATCTTGCCGCGTCGTCAAAAAGGCCCTGCGAAGGGGAAGAGAGGATGCCGAGTCTCGAAACAATAGACGAAGGCCAAGGAAACTGTTCAGAACTTGGAACAGCAGTGAAGAATCCTCCGGCGTATAGGGAACGGCATGGATTGAAAGATAATGCAGTGAACTGGGGAGACCCTCCCCACACGGGAGAAAAAAATTTTTTTTAAGGAACCCGTAGAGAGACGCTCTATAAGTCCAGAAGACGAAGTGAACCGTCTGTGGGAAGGGAGTCCGAGGGGCTTATAGTACCGAAGAACCTAAGGACAACATAACCTTAGGGAGGGAAGGAGCCCTGCTTTGTTTACGCTTTTGGAGGAGGTACGAGTGAGTGAATGCCAAACGGCTAACGACACCCAAGGAAAAAGTTCAAGAACTCCAAGAAAAGCTAGGTCATGCGGCCAAGGAGAACAACAAGCGTAAATTCCACGCCTTGTATGACAAAGTCTACCGGTGGGATGTGCTGTGCGAAGCCTGGAGACGGGTGAAAGCGAATAAGGGAGCTGCGGGAGTAGATGCCGTAACGCTCGCTGAAATCGAGAAACAGGGAGTGACGAGATTTCTCAAAAGATGTGAGCGAGAACTGAAAGCAGGCAGCTACCATCCGCAGCCGGTACGGCGGCACTATATCCCGAAGAAAGACGGGAAGCCAAGACCGCTAGGCATCCCCACCGTGCGTGACCGAGTAGTGCAGATGGCAACCAAGCTGGTGATTGAACCCATCTTTGAAGCCGATTTTAAAGAAGTCTCCTACGGATTTCGTCCGAAGCGAAGTGCGAAAGGAGCGCTGGAACGAATCCGGAAAGCCTGCAACCGCAAAGAAAATTGGGTAGTCGACGTCGATATCCAAGGCTACTTCGACAACATTAATCAGGAGAAGCTCATGAAATGGGTACAAATGCGTATCAATGACAGGCGAATCCTGAAATTAATACGGAAGTGGCTTCATGCGGGAGTGATGGAAGAAGGAAACCTACGGCGCTCCGATCTAGGTACACCCCAAGGTGGCGTCATCTCGCCACTGTTGGCGAATAGATATTTGAACTACTTTGACCGGTTATGGGAGAAACACGGAAGTAGGTTGGGAGAACTGACGAGGTATGCAGACGACTTTGTCGTGGTCTGTAAAACCAAAAAGGATGCAGAACATGCATATGAACTCATCCGCAACATTATGGAATGTCTAGAACTCACGCTACATCCGACCAAAACCCGCATTGTAGGTCTGTGGACAGGAGACGAAGGCTTCGACTTCTTAGGAATGCACCACCGAAAAACGAAAGCAGAAACTTCTCAAGGGAAGTTGTACTATACCACCCAGCAGTGGCTAACGAAGAAGGCAGAGGAACGCATCCGAGGCGTGGTCAAAGACCGATTAGCACCGCCTGGCATGCGCTGGAAATCGTTTGAGGAACACGTGGAATGGCTCAATCCAAAGATACAGGGATGGAGAAATTATTACTACACGAACTACAGCCAAAAGAGGTTAGCGAAGCTGGATTGGTATATTTTGCAGCGATTCACCCGGTGGTATGCAAAGAAGAGAAATCGGAGGAGATGGATGAGTTCATTCCCGGAGGTCAAGTATATGGCCAATAAGTGTGGACTAAAAACGCTATTGTAATCTGCATGCCCATGAATGACAAACATCGGAAAGCCGTATGAGGGAAAACCTCACGTACGGTTTGATGAGGAGGGGCTGGGTCATACCAGCCCTTTACTCTAGATGACTTGTGTACTGTGTTTAATCCTAATCCTAGACTCACATAGTTCAATCACAACTGTGAATCACATATCTCCAATTACTTATGCAAATGCTTCCAGTTCAGTATAATGAGCTTATGCCAATATTCTAAGGTGGTTATCCGAATGAAAGCATCGCAGGAATTTATCAAGCAATTGGAGCTATTATATGAGCAGTATGAGCAAGAAGTAACGGAGAAGCTGAAGGCGGGTCAACTTGAACCTAGCGCGGCTAAGACGTACCTACGTCATTCATCTACATTTGTCAGATGGTGTCGGAATGACTTTGAGACAGGGGTAAGAAAAGCAGGCAGGGGTTAAACTCAAAAGAACAGGGGCGGTGTTATAAGAGTCACCATCCCTGTTCTTTTAATTTATAAAGTTGATTACAGCTTTTCGTACATTTGCTGATTCTGCGGCGTTTTCCCTAATATCTTAAGGGAATTGCTTGCATGCTTCTCAGCGTAGTTTAGGAACATGGAGCCAAGCTTAGTACGATTACCCTTTGCGATCCGGTTCCACTCAAAGCCCCGAAACAGATCTTTGACAAGGAAGACCTCACCTTGAACCAGACTTGGAACAGTTGCTTTGGCAATGTTCATCAAGTCTTCCAAAGAAGTGTTCTTATCGATTAGCATTTTACATCCTCCGTTCTGTTCGAGATTTTCTCGTAGTAGCTAATAGCATATAGCTAGTAGCTATATGCTACACCTGTCATACATATCCGTCAATCCGTTTATCAGGGCATGCTCGATAATTTACTTGCATTAAACCTCCGTCCAAGTTAGAACGGTTACAACCTCAATGGAAGGGGTTATCCCCAAGCTCGTTGAGAACATCGATTCTAATTGGAGGTTAATATGGACCGAAAAGAAGTCGTTAAGGCGCTGAGCGACCATCTAGGAATAGAGCCTAAGTACATGGGAGTTCCGAGCTTCGCTTACCAGATTGAGACTGATACGGAGATTTACTGGATTGACAGAGCGGGTAAAATCACCACATCGAATGGCACGGAGGTTGCTCTTGACAGCTTACTGACCAGTCAGGTTATTGAGAAACAAGAGAAACCTTTAAAATCAGAAGAACCAGTCAGACTAGTCGGACATGTTGATTCAGGTACTCCAGACAAGCCCGCGGCAAACACGAATGTTTCACTGGAAGTAGTTGTCCCGCTGGAAGGTCACACAGGGATAACACTTAGAAATTTGATTAATTTGCTTTACGGCAAACAAGTACTTGTAAAGAGATCGCTTGGTATTGAAGCGAATTTTATCGAAGATAGTTTTGCTAAAGCCATCAATGATGCTAATGTCGATACAATGGAAAAATTCAAGACAGCGATATTTGAAATTGGCAAACAATATTACCCAGGCATCACCTTCAGTTTTGACAGCAGCACGATCAGTTTTGAATTTTTCCCAACTGAACGCACACCCGAGGAGATGCATGTCTATACGCAGCTTGTTGGATTGCTGAACCAGACCGCGATGAATAATGTCTGCAATCGCATCATATGAGTTGCAACTGATAAGAAAAAGGACGATCCGAGGCAGATTGGAAAAAGTTAGAAATGATAAGAAGATTATGCCCATGCGTGTAGCCCCATTTGGTTTTGATAAGTATGAGGAAGGTCAACTAGTAGTAAATGAAACTGAACGTCAGTATGTTCAAATGATTTATGAATGGTATGTACTTGAGAAACTTACTTTGCGTCAAATCGGAGACCGTCTTTACGGTAAAGTTAAACCTAAACGAGCCGAAAGTTCAAACTGGGGAGCATCCAGTATCAGTAAGATCTTGACTTCAGAAATTTATATTGGAAAGTACTATTACAATCGCTGAGAAACTAAGAAGGTTAAAGGCGAACTCACTGATGGAGGTAATCCCAAAAAATCATACACCTTTCGAGACCGTAAGGATTGGTTGACCGTCGATGTTCCCCCGCTTATAGATAGCGAGATGTGGAAACTGGCACAGATGCAACGAGTTCAAAATGATACAAATAAATACGTAGGCAATAAGAAGTATCAGTACTTATTAAAGTCTTTATTGAAATGTGGACATTGCGGAAGAACATATGATGCGACCACTACTAAAGGTGCTAAAGATAAGGAAACCGGTGAGATTGGTAAAAGTCGAAGATATCGTTGCCCTAATACGGTTCCCAAGAAATATGGACCCGAGATTGAAAAATGTATAGCACCTTCTTTTAATGCTGAGCAAATTGAGGACTACATTTGGGGGCAGGTAATCTGAATAATAACTGATCCTGTGAAGTTTGTTAATCAGATCAAGGGTTCCCCCTCCCCCAGAAACACTACACCCCCAACCCGTAACCCCGGGGAGGTACTTCTACTTCTCTTACACAAACTTCTTGACGCTACCCTTGCGGCTTTAAGATATCGGTTAAGTTATATAAAAAACTTATCGAGTATCTATCATGACTGTCCAATAATATCTCAGCAACTATCCGATCAGAGATATCGCTTGTTTTTTACTTGCAAAAAACAGTATGAAGAGCAGAGACAGCCGAATGTACGGTGGTGTGAGAGGAGGGAGGCTCACCGCCTCCTCCTACTCGATTTATAGCATATTCTTGGCGACAAAGCCTATGGCTCCGAAGCGATTCGGAATTGGATCACAGCTAAACAGGCATCCTACACCATCCCGCTTAAAGCGAATAGTCAAAACCCATGGAACGTCGATTGGTATCGGTATAAAGAACGCCACTTAGTGGAGTGCTTTTTCAATAAAATCAAGCACTTTCGCCGTGTGGCTACTCGCTACGATAGACAAGCCAAGTCATTCTTGGCATTTGTATACGTGGCTTCCATTTTTAAATTGACTCAATGAAGAGTTTTCAGACACGACCTAAATGTGAATAGTATAAAAAATTCTTTCTCACAGAAGTAAAAAAGGCTTAAGCTTCCGTTTATCTTAATTAGGAGAGAAAAACTGTGGACATTATTTGTATAAGATTTACATTACTTGAACAAATAACTTCAATAAGTGAATATATGGTTTACTTAAAGTTTTTACCTGAAGAAAAGTGTGAACGTTTAAGTCGATACATTCGTAAAGGGGACTTTCTCCGGTCGCTGGCCGCAGACCTTCTTATCCGTGTACTTCTCGGTAAGCAATTAGGTTTGAAAAATTCAGATATTCAAATTGAATCAAATGCTTATGGTAAGCCATATTTAGCGACATATCCGGTAGAATTCAATGTGTCTCATTCTGGAGAATGGGTTGTAGCTGTAGTTGGTCAAAGTCCTGTCGGTATAGACGTGGAGAAGATTCAACCAATAGAGATGGATATTGCTAAAAGGTTCTTCGCGGAGAAATAATATAAAGAATTAATTTTAAAGGATGAAAAGGAGAAAATTCAGTATTTTTATGATTTATGGACATTAAAGGAAAGCTATATTAAAGCTTATGGTCAAGGCTTGACCATCCCATTAAATTTAGTATCATTTTCGGTTAACGGTAATGATATTTTATTTGAGAATAGGCACAGCCCTGAGCGTTATTATTTTCGTCAATATCAGGTACATCCTCAGTACAAGTTAGCTGTGTGCAGCTTAAGTGAGGATTTTCCGCCAAAATTCATAATATGGGGTCTTGATCAATTATTAGACGCTGTAAGGCAGTTGGAAGATAGTTCTGGAGAGCATGTTTGAGTAAGGGATGAACAAATATTGATCCAATTTGTCTTATACCTGATGCCCTCACGCCCTGATATGAACAAGGTGGGGGCATCAGGTATTTGTATTATCAATAAAATAACAGGGTTTGGGAAATATGATATTTAGTACATTAAACTTTAAAAAAACAAAGTAATATGAATAATAAGGAAATATTTTGATTAATATGGGGGGGATATTATTAGGGAGGCAAGAGTTTGGAAATTAAATTGTATATGAAGTATCCAATTATTGATTGCTATCCAAATCATGCAAACTTACTATCGATAATCTCACAAAATAAGAATTATTTAGACTGGGTTTTTAATATTTATCTGCAATTATTCGCCGACAAAAATGACTATATAAAAGATATTCTGAGATTAGACTTTTATACAAATGATCATTTCCATTTTTGCTCATGGATTAATCTGCAAAAAGTGTCAAGAAAAATGGTGGATAGGCTTTACAGGTCTTTCACTGATTTTCTTAAAGATATTCTAAAAAGTCTTATGTTTATCTGCTGGTTGATACTTTTTATATTTCGAAATACACCGACACTTTCCAACAAACACATCAGGAACATGATATTTTATCTTTGGAGTAGATACTGACAGAATGGTATTTTATACTGCAGATAACTATGCTAATGGAAGACATAGCTATACAGAAGTTTTGTTTAGCGAATTGAATGCAGCCTACGAAAGTTTTAATATTTTGGATCTTGAAGATTGGTTGGAAGGAATTAAACTTGTCAATTACGAGGTGGAAAACTACTTTGGGATTTAAAGAATGGGAACCGTAGAGAGATATTGTAATCCTAATGATCAATGGATGAGTCATGTAAGTGATATGGGGTTTATATGGGAAAATATCACATTATGGTTAACTTTTTAATGTGTGCCAAAGAGGTTTGGAATAAATGTCCTTTATATGTATTGTGGCAGCACAAAAAAGTTATGTTAATGAGATTAGAATATTTGGAACCAAAAAGAATAGTTACGAATTCCTATATTAGCGATTACTTGGAGATTGAACGTGATTCTCACTTGGTCAGCAAATTATATATTAAGTATATATTTACAAAGAATGAATCGTTAAAGATAAAATAATCAATAACCTACAAAAAATTCAGTCGCACGAAAGGGAAGTACTAGCTAAAGTATTGAATGAATTGATGTGTGAACGCGATATATCTGACATTGCTGCAATACAATAATCATACTGAAGAATTTAATATTGTAAACGCAAACATTGGACTAATAAAGTTGGAACAATTCCCTGCCAGTAAAGCCAATACTCTTAAATTAGTGAAGGTGATCTTCTGTGGGTTGGTACGCATTGTATGTTGAAAGCGGTAAGGAAGAAATAGTAACCGACTATTTAATGAAGCAGCATCCGAGTTACAAGTTTGTCCTGCCTAGACGTTATTTGACGGAAAGGAGAGGCGGAGAAACGGTTGCAACGTTAAAATTATTATTTCCAGGCTATATTTTTGCGAATATCGATTCAGGACTAAACTTCCAGAAGTATTACGACTTAAAAAAAACACCTCATTTATACCGTTTAATTAATTACGATACAGAATATTTAAAGCTAGAGTTAAAAAACGTGAAGAAAGTTAACAAAGAGTACTGTGAAACTTTAAAAAGTGAAGCATTTCAAAATAGTTATTTTAAAGAGGTGGATGAAAAGGATTTATTATTTATAACTAACTTGCTCGATGATGGCCATATTATTCAGCCCTCTAATTTTAGAATTAAAGACGGTATAATAGAAGTGGTTTCCGGGCCTCTGGTAGGAAAAGAATATTTGATAAAAAAGATTGATAAGCGCAAGCACAAGGTGAAAATACATGTCTCATTACTTTACGAAGAAAAGGATTTTTACATAGAAGGTAATTATATAGACAACTAATAAGTGTAGTAGAGTTTTTTGAAGTTTCCCGCAGAATTAACACATTTTAAAAATGTTCCATTTTTGTCGAATTTATCTATTGATATATATATAATTCAAGCTGATAATTTAATAGAAGTCTCTATAAGTTATACGTTGTTTCGGCACGATAACCGCTAATGGAGATCATATATTTATAGTTCCCGTAGTGCAGGTGGATACTTGGATGACATGGTGAAACTATGTCTTTATAAGGCAATCAATTAATAAATGCATCTCTGAAACGAAAAAGGTGAGACACCCAGTGTCTTGTCTTTTTTTTATATTATTATATGTACGGAGGTAGTTAGTTATGGAGGAAAGGGACGTACAATATTATCCTTTAACCCATCCTCAACGCAGGGTTTGGGTTATTGAGGAAATTTATTCAGGAACATCCGTCCATAATATTGGCGGCCCGGTAAACATTGGAGGGATGGTTAACTTCAAATTAATGGAGCAAGCTATAAAATCCGTCATCAGAAGCAACGAAGGAATCCGGGTACAGCTAAAAAAAGTAAACGGCGTTGTCATGCAGTTTATAGCGGAATATAGAAGTGAGGATATTGACATCCCTATTATTGATTTCCGCAGTCATAAAGTACCGGAACAAGCATTCGATGACTGGGTGAAGGAAGAAGCGCAACTGCCATTCTTCAAAGAAAACAGTAATCTTTTCCGTTTTGTGATGTACATATTAAATGATAGACAATGCGGTTATTTTGTTAAATTACATCATATTATAGCGGATGGCTGGTCCATCCATTTGTTAACAAATCAGATTGCAGATCACTATAAGCAATTTACAGGAATTCAGGAATATGCGGGTGCAGACGCACTGCCGTTCAGTGAGTATATTGCAATTGAAAACAATTATTTATCTTCAAAGCGGCGTTTAAAGGATAAAGCGTTCTGGTGTGACAAGTTTAACATCATACCAGAAGATTGTAGCTCAGTCCATTTAGAGGTAAAGAAAGGGTGTAGAGAATCATTTATTCTAGACCCGCATACAGCTGCTCAATGGAAACAATATGTTAGAGATAATGAAATTACAATTAACACATTCTTTATAAGTATGTTCGTTGCGTATTTTTATTTGTATTTAAACAAGTCTGAACTGGTAATCGGAACTCCGGTATTGAACCGTTCAGGGAAAAAGGAAAAAGGAATCTTCGGTATGTTCACAAGTACGATGCCGTTCAGGTTCAGGGTGGAGCCTAGTACATCTGTATTGGAGACATTTAAATCCATCCAAAGGGAACTCAAGGAATGCTACTTCCACCAGAAGTATCCCTATGACATGATGATTCACGACCTCAAAGAACGACACCCACATATAAACGGACTGATGAAAATAAGCATCAATTATTACAATACGGCGTTGCCTAATGCTATCAATGATCTGAAAGTTGAAAATAAGGAATTCTACAATGGATGTCAGCTGTACGACCTGCATGTCATCATCAGAGATTGGGACGCAGACGGCGCTCTTACAATTGATATTGACTACAAAACAGATTTGTATTGCAGGGATCAGATCAATCATATGTATGGGACAATTACAGATATCGCGGAACAAATGATAAAGCATCCTCTTAATAGCATACTTGGCCTTCATGTCCCGACTGAGAGTGATAATATCCGGGAAGAGTATAACCGTACAGAATCCGCATATCCCCGGAATAAGCTTGTCTATCAATTATTTGAAGAGTATGTGGATGAATGTCCGGATGCACGGGCTGTAAGCTTCGGCTCAGAGGTTATGACGTATGACCAACTGAACCGGAAGGCCAACCAGCTTGGAAGATTTCTGAGGTCAAGGAATGTGGGTGTGGAATCGGTAGTAGGCATCCTTACCCGACATTCCATTGAGACGGTTATCAGTATACTTGCAGTCTTGAAGACGGGAGGCGCATATCTTCCTTTGGACCCGTCTTATCCGCCGGATCGAATAAAGTATATGCTGCAGGATGCGAATGTACAGATACTTCTTGTTAATAATACATCGTTTCCCGACAATGATTTCTGGGGGGAAGTCGTCCATGTTCAAGACTCATCCCTGTACAATGGGGAAGACAGGAATTTGAACGTTGTGAATTCCCCAGAAGATCTTGCGTATGTGATCTATACTTCGGGATCAACCGGGAGACCCAAAGGTGTCATGATTGAGCATCGCAATTTGGTGAACTATATCTGGTGGGCAAAGCAAGTTTATGTTAAAGCACCCCGCGAGGTGTTTGCATTCTATTCTTCACTCGCCTTTGATCTAACAGTAACCTCCGTCTTTACGCCATTGTTGAGCGGCGGCGAGATCGCAGTGTATGAGGATAATGCGTATGAATATGTTTTTTATCGGATATTTAAAGACAAACATGCGACGGTTGTGAAGGCCACACCCTCACATTTGAACTTAATAAAGGACAAAATATATAAGGAGTCCTGTGTCCATACATTAATCGTCGGCGGTGAGGATTTGAAGCAGGCGTTGGCACAGGCCGTCTATGACAATTTTGACGGGAACATCCGCATTTACAACGAATATGGTCCGACAGAAACGACGGTAGGTTGTATGATCCACCGCTTTGAGCCGCAACTGGAAAGGGCTGCGTCGGTCTCTATCGGGAAACCCAGCCATAATAACCGAATCTATATACTCGATGAAAAACAAAGGCCAGTTCCTACAGGGGTATCCGGGGAGATTTATATCTCAGGGGATAGTGTCGGGAGAGGCTATATGAATCAACCAGAGACAACTAAAGATAAATTTATGGAAGATCCGTTTAATAAAGGGAACCGGATGTACCGCACAGGAGACTTGGGAAAATTATTAGCCTCAGCCAGTTGCTTGGAGTATCTCGGGCGGATGGACCAGCAAGTGAAGATTAGAGGCTTCAGGGTGGAATTACCGGAAATTGAGAACCTTTTGCTGAAGCACAGGAATATTGAGCATGTGACGATTGTTGACCATAATATCAACGGGGCTGTTGCTTTAGTCGCTTATTATGTTGCCAAGAAGGATATTAACGATAAGGACCTTCGACGTTTTGTATCCGGGCAGCTGCCGGATTATATGTGTCCGCTTTACTTTATCAGGATGGATACAATGCCCCTTACCCCCAACGGGAAAATTGACCGTTCGGCACTTCCGGTTCCTGAGCAGGGTGCTTCTGATTCAACGGAGCGCCTAGTGACAGAGAGGGGAGCAGCGGAACATGACATCAGCGGGTTATTTCTTTCTGTCGTCCAAAATATTCTCAATGTCTCCCAATTATCCCTAAAGGATAACTTTTACCATGTGGGGGGCGATTCCATAAAAGCTATTCAAATTGCTTCCGCATTATTAGACCAGTTCGGCTTAAAAATAAGTGTACGGGATATCTTGTCGTTTCCTGTTATTGAACAGATGATAGATTGTTTAGAATTGAATACTGGTAGCGTACAGGAAGTGCTTCAAGGAAATATTGAGGATACACCGATTGTGCGCTGGTTTAAGTCGCAGCAGTTAGCCAGCCCGGGGCACTATATGCAATCGGTGGTACTTAACATGAAGCGGAACACCGATAAGAATATGCTGCAACGGGCGGTTCAAGAGCTCATCCGTGTACATGATGGCTTAAGAATTAACCTGGACAAAGAATCGGGTAGCATGTTCTATAATAACCGGCATTTAAACGTTCCGTTAGTAGTTGGCTCTTATGACCTCAGCGGGCTGTCCGCAGGGGAGCAAGCTGAGCAAATGGACCACATCAGTTTCCAGTTAAACAGGGCTTTTGACCTGAATAATGACCTCTTATTGAGAGTATGCTTGGCGGATTTAGGCGCACAGAGACAAGTATGTATGATCGTGGCCCATCATCTTATCATAGACGGAGTATCCTGGCGGATCCTCTTGCGCGACCTGGACGGACTGATCGGGAAAGGGGGAGCTTTTTCTGCCAATTCCTTGGTGAGAACCCATTCGCTTAAAGAATGGTCCGATGCGATGATTTGCAGGCTGGACGATCTGGAGCAGGAAGAGCAAGAATATTGGAGCGTGGTTGCCGCTAAGTCGGCTTCTTTTCAAGGGGATGATCAGGAAGTAGCCCGGGAAGATGATATCATCGCAAATTGTATTGTGCATGAATGGGGATTCAGTGAGGAAACCACGCTTCATTTGACCACTGCAGCCAACGTGAGGCTTCATTCTTCTATGAATGAATTGCTATTGTTGTCCTTTATAAGGACCATGAACGATTTAACAGGGGAACTCGATATAGTCTTTGAATTAGAAGGGCATGGACGAGATGGCCTGGATACGGATATTGATTTGAGCAGGACGGTGGGATGGTTCACTTCCATTTATCCGGTGAGAATAACGTTAGGGTCAGGCAGCCTGCAGAACCAACTGGGCGAGTTGAGAGACCAACTCCAGGCAATTCCGAATAAGGGTAACGGATTTGGTCTTTTACAATATCATAAGGGTTTGTTTACAGGGACATGCCAGAAATATATCCGGTTCAATTATCTGGGAGATCTGGCGCTTGACATGGACAGTTTTGATCTCGACCTAACCAAGCGGAAATATGAGAATCACCCGGGCAATCAATGTACATCCCTGATGGACATCAATATTTATATAATCAACCGCCGGCTTTTTACAGAAATATGCTATAACCATAAGCGCTATACAATGAAGTCTATTCACCGGTTAGCGGCAATCTTCAAGGAGAATATTGAGAGGATCGCCCAATGGGGGGCAGATTCAGGGGCAGCAGGCAGACGTTCCAATTTAGATTTTCATTCCGTCGATTTAACGCAGGATGAGGTGAATTACATTCTAGATTCATTATAAGTGAGGAAGGAACGTCATAATGAAGAGGATTGTTTTTAGCAATGGGGTTATAGTTGCGGCTGTTTGCATTATCCTTTTGATGTCTGTATGTACAGGGTATGCATTTGCTTCCGGAGGCAATAGTGGCGATCCTTCCAGTCAACTCGAAGAGATTGAAGGGTATATCAATAAACAAATGCGCGAGGGGAGAATACCCGGTATTTCCGTTGTCGTAGTGAAGGATAACAAAACTATATTAAAAAAGGGTTACGGATATGCGGATAAGCAGAACAAAGTCAAGGTGTCTCCTGATACTCTCTTTGAATTGGGCTCGACAAGCAAAGCTTTTACAGCGATAGGAGTTCTTCAATTAGTAGAAAACGGATTAATCCGCTTAGAGGATCCTGTGACCAAATATCTGCCGTGGTTTGAGGCAAGCTATTCCGGTGAATATAAAGGGCACCAAATATCGGAGAAGGTCCCAATTACCCTTGAACAGCTGCTTCATCACACAAGTGGCATTCCTTTTAAAACGATTGGGGATATCCCTATTGACAGCACATCCATGGCGCTGGAGAACACTGTTAAAAATGTGAGTGGCGTTCATCTTGATTTTTATCCGGGTGAGCGTTTTTTGTATGCGACTATTAATTATGACATTCTTGGGCTCATCATAGAGAAATGTACCGGCCAGTCCTTCGAGGACTATCTGCAGAATGAAGTCATGCTGAAACTGGGAATGAATCAAACCTACCTAGGCCGAAATAAATCGGACAGTGGACGGATTGCAGAGGGCTATAAGCTGAAATTTTTAAGAGCTGCAGCCTATCAGGCGCCGGAATACCGCGGAAATACACCTGCAGGCTATATTATTTCTAACGCAAGTGACACTGAGCGTTGGCTGCAGATCCAGCTTGGAAAAGCCGAACTGCCATCTTCATTGGCAAAACTGATTAGTGCATCTCATGAGCCGGACAGATCGGTTATGCCTGGGCCGAACGGTTCTTCCTATGCCGCAGGGTGGAACGTTTTTCAGAAGGGCGGAGGGGAGCTTTCACATGCTGGCTCGAACCCCAATTATTCTTCATTCTTTTCAATTCGTCCCTCGGATGGCGTGGGAGTAGCTGTCTTGGCAAATCTGAACAGCTCATATACAGAGCTGATCGGGCAAGGAATTACAGAAATTCTACAGGGCTATGAACCTTCGAATGCTATAACCGGAGATACTTACAAGTCGGCTGACACAATATCCTTTGTAATCTTTTGTGTAGCGGTACCGGCATCTTTAGCTATTATGTTCTTTTTGATCATGTCTCTGATTCAAATTCACAGGCAAGGCTGGAGAGCAAAGGGGAATTTCATTCAATCCTTTTTAAAAGTATTATTTGCCCTTATTGTTCTTCTCTCCGTCGGTTTTTCCTTATACAAAATGCCGGCCCTCTTGTTTTGGGGATTGCCTTGGAGTTTTGTTAACGTATGGGCACCAAACAGCGTAATTTACGCTGTTGCTCTGCTATACGTTACGGTGGGTTTGTTTGTTGTCTATAGTCTGATTTCTTCAATCTTTGAAGCGAAAGAAAAAAGACAAGGATTGATATTCTCTCTGATCTCCTTAAGTTTACTAAGCGGGTTTGGCAACGCCCTAATCATCTTTGTCATCAACGAAGCGCTGAATCGTAATGGTGATACAGATACAGCTTTGGTTATGTATTTTGTTCTGGGGATCTTGATTTATGTATTCGGTCAGAGGATTGTAAGATCTAAATTTATTCATATAACAAATAACCTGGTGTACGAAAAAAGATCCGAGCTGATTACCAAAATTCTAGGTTCGGATTATGAGCAGTTCGAGAAGATCGATAACGGCAAGCTGTATGCCGGGCTTAATAACGATACAGAGAACATCAGCAATTTTGTGAATATTTTCGTTTCGTTGATTACAAATATTGTAACGTTGCTTTGTTGCTTTATCTATCTCGGTGTTATCAACTTTTATGGTCTTTTATCCTCAATCATTTTTATTGCTATTGCTGCGGGTTTGTATTTTGCCACCGGTAAATCAGCGAATAAATTATGGGAGGAAACCCGAGATTCGCAGAACCTTTTCTTCGGTTTCATTCGTGACATGGTCGACGGATTTAAAGAACTCAACTTGAATAGGAGAAAACGCTCCGAATTTCATGAGGATATGATGGAATGTTGCGATAATTACAAAAGAAAGCAAATTGCCGGGAATTTGAAATTCACGAACGTTTTTGTTATTGGGGAGCTATTGTTTACTTTTGTAATTGGTGTCGTAGTATTTTTGTTTCCGGTCATATTTGATAATGTGCAAAATAACTCTTTGCGCAGCTATGTATTGGTCTTTCTTTACATGACAGGTCCTGTTAACGGAGTTCTGAATGCGATCCCTAACCTGTTTCAGATCAGAATTAGCTGGAACAGATTAAATCAATTGATTGATCTGCTGGGGAACGGGACGGTGGATTCAATAGAACCCGCTCCGGCAACCCCTGACAGAGAGCGAAAGAGAATAGACCTCCAGTTAAAGGAAGTTGCATTCAGATATAATACCGAAAGTGGGCATGAGTTTCTGCTCGGTCCCCTCTCTTGTTCGTTTAAGTCTGGAGAGGTAACTTTCATAACAGGAGGAAACGGGAGCGGCAAATCCACTCTGGCCAAAATAATCACAGGGTTGTATTCCCAACATTCCGGCAGCATCTCGCTTAACGGGGAGGAGTCAGGGTCAGAGCAATTGAAGGGTTTATACACAACCGTCTTCAACGACTATTATCTGTTCAAAAAGCTGTATGGAATGAACGAAGATAACCGGTTGAAGGATGCCTTAGTAGATGATCTGCTTGCTGAATTGCAGGTTGCGGACAAAGTAAGAATTGAAAACGGAGAGTTTAGCACCGTAGATCTCTCTACCGGACAACGAAAAAGATTGGCGCTGTTTGTAAGTTATATAGAGGATAAACCGATTTTTCTTTTTGACGAATGGGCGTCTGATCAAGACCCCGAATTCCGCAGCTACTTCTACAGTCATTTGTTGTTTCAGTTGAAGGAAAAATCGAAATGTGTAATTGTCATTACTCATGATGATCAATACTTCCATCTGGCAGATCAAATTATAAAGATGGATTTGGGGAAAATTGTGCCCCAATCGCAATACATAGCATCAGCTCTTATCTTTGCCGCAAAGGATGAATTAGTTCAATGAATGAAAAAATGCGCATCTATTGTCTTCCTCATGCCGGGGGTTCAGCGATGATGTACCACAAGTGGAAAAAATATTTCAATCCGGAGATAGGGATCATGCCTATCGAATTGGCCGGAAGGGGCAAACGGTTTACAAATGCTTTGTATGATCGGTTTGATGAGGCGGTCGAAGATGTATTCCAACAAATAACGTCAACCTTGGACTCCGCCCCTTTCTTTCTATTTGGACATAGTATGGGTAGCTGGCTGGCACTCGAGGTAACCTATCAGCTGATTGAGCACGGTTATCCTGAACCCAAAGGATTATTTCTGTCAGGCAGAAGGCCTCCTCACGTAGCGGGCGATAAAACAGTGTATCACACTCTTTCCAACGATAAATTTATCGAAGCGGTGTTGAAACTGGGAGGCGCGAACCCGGAGGTATTTGAGAATGAGGATTTAGCCAAAATCTTTATCCCCATTTTACGGTCCGACTTTAAGATGCTTGAGAATTACACATATAACAAGAAGAATAAGCTTACCTGTGATCTGTATGCTTTGATGGGTGAAGAGGATGCACTGGTTTCTTATCCGATCATGGAGCAATGGAAGGAATATTCAGATGGACCTACGGAGATTCGGTTATTCAACGGCGGACATTTCTACCTAAATGATAGAGAAGAGGAACTGATCCGATACCTGAACAGCCGAATCCTTGTGTCACAATAAGAGGGTGGGGATGAAATTGGCGCCTAGCCGCGAAATCGAGGACATATTGGCATTAACGCCCTTACAGAAGGGGATACTCTTCAATTGCATCAGCAACCCTGATAGCCAATTGTATTACCAGCAGTTATCATTGCAGCTGATAGGCACTCTTGATGTGAATATGTTTACGGCAGCTTGGAATATGGTTGTACAGCGGAATGAAATGTTGCGGACGATATTCCGCTGGGAAAATATTAAAGAGCCGGTACAAATCATTTTGAAACATATGCAGGTCCCTGTGAAGGTCTATGAATATTCAGCTGTTGAGGCTGAGACAAGGAATTCCTTGGTCAATGATTTGAAGACGAAAGACCGGAGGGAATTGATTGATCTCCAAAAAGAACCATTGCGGCTGAAGCTGATAAGACTGGCAAAGGATACTTATGAAGTATTGCTTACCTATCACCATATCTTGTTTGATGGTTGGAGTAATGTGATTTTAATAGATGATCTATTTACTGCTTATGAAAGTTTAGCGGGCTATTCCGAGTATTCCAATAACAAGAGCAGCTTTAAGGATTATGTTAAAGCCAGTAAACAGAGCAATACAGCAGAACAGCGGGAATATTGGCGTGCTCATTTAATTGATTTACAAGAACAGGTACTCCTGTTTCCCGATAAGGACTCCAGGAGACAAGAACATAACCTTAATCTCAAGCATACACATGTCGTTTCTACGGAAATTAAAGAAAAGATGGAGAGCGTATGCAGAAATCTTGAACTGACTGCAGCTTCTTTTCTATATTCCGCTTGGGCTATTGTCATAAGTAAGTATAAAAATACCGATTCCGTGATATTCGGAACAACTATAAGCGACAGACCCGTCAGCATCCCGAGAGTAGAGCAAATGATTGGACTGTTCATCAATACGGTACCTATGCAAATCAATCTCATTGAAGAGCTAACGGTGCAAGAGCTATTGCTGAAAGTGAAAGGAGAATTAATCGAACGGAGGCAATATCATAACACACCGCTGATTGACATCAAACAATTCTGCAATGCCACTGTTCCCGGGGAACTGTTTGATACCAATATCATCATTGAGAACTACCCCATTGATTATATAAACAAAAAAACATACAATCTGCCGTTTCGGTTGGGAAATTACTCGATGTTTGAAGGCAGTGATTTCGATATTACCTTGCAAGTGGTCCTGACCGATGTCATAGAATTGCATTTCCTAGGGGGACCCAAAACACAAGTTACGGCAGAGGCCTTATCCGGCCTTGCAATGCAATTTGAAAATACACTGAGACAAATGGCCGCTGATCCAAATGAATGGGTGGAGTCCATTGACATACTAACAACAGCCGAACGGCATAAGCTAATTCATGATTTCAACCAAACGGATAACGGGGACGGGGAAAATACTTCATTTCTTAGTCTTCTTCAGGATTCAGTCAAACAATATCCGAATTCCATCGCAGTGGAGCAAGGGGAGAACCGATATACATACGAGTATATTGATAAAAAATCAAACCAGGCTGCCCGATTGCTGCGTCGCCATGGAATAGGGGCCAATCAGGTTGTCGGTTTATTGGTTGGCAGGAAGCCGGAACTGCTCATTGCCCTTTTGGGCATTCTCAAAGCCGGCGGATCGTACTTGCCGCTTGATCCTCAATATCCTAAGGAAAGAATTACAAGTATTCTTGAGGATAGCGGGACAAAGCTTATCATTACCGACAAGAGCGGATATGAAGATGTATGTTCAAAGTTTGATACAATTTCTATGGAAGAACTCGTTCAATCTTCCGAGGATGACTCCGTGCTTACCCATGGGCATCCTCTTCCTTCGGATATGATGTATTTGATATACACTTCCGGTTCAACCGGGACTCCCAAGGGGGTAATGATTCAACATAAGGCATTTTATAATTTCATAGAGGGCATGCTACAACGCATTCCAATGGATGAGACTAGTGTAGTTGCCGCAGTCACTACGATTTCATTCGATATTTTTGCCCTGGAGGGTTTGCTGCCGCTGGCAGTCGGAGCAAAAATCGTTCTTGCCAGTGAAGTTGAGCAGACGGATATGGAACGGTTGGGCCAAATGATTACGGAAAAGAAGATTGATTTTCTTCAGAGCACCCCGTCCCGCTTAAGGCTGTTGCTGAACAAAAATGCAGGTAAAGAATCACTAAACGCGATCAAGCATTTGTTGATCGGCGGGGAGCCCCTTCATGAACCGCTCCTGGAAGAGTTAAAAAATAGCATGAAGGGCGAAATATATAATATGTACGGTCCGACGGAAACAACTATATGGTCCACAGTCAAGCGGCTGACTGACAGCGCGGAACTCAGCATAGGAACCCCGATCCGTAATACACAGATCTATATTCTGAATCATAAGTTTCAACCGCAACCAATTGGAGTGGCCGGTGAATTGTATATCTCCGGTGAGGGACTGTCACAAGGCTACTTTAACCGCCCGGATTTAACAAAAGAAAGGTTTATAGAGCATCCCTTTAAAGAAAACTGCAGAATGTATAAAACCGGAGATGCCGCAAGGTGGCTTCCGAATGGGAGTGTCGAGATTCTTGGAAGGCTCGATAACCAGATTAAAATCAGAGGTTTCCGGGTTGAGCTTGAGGAAATTGAAAGGTTTATAGCAAGGTTCGGGGGCGTAAAAGAGGCGGTTGTGATTGCGAAGAAGAACAAGCATGGAGAGGACAATCTTCATGCATTTTTTACATCCGATCAACCGCTGGATACAACCGGCCTGCGTAATTATTTGGTTAGCTTCCTGCCCGTTTATATGATTCCTTCGACTCTGGTACAGCTTAATGATATCCCTAAAACTCCAAACGGTAAAATAAACCGTCAAGGACTGTTTCAGATAACCCGTCCAGAGGAGAAGAGGATTGAGCGGTCTGCTCCCAAGAGCAGTTACGAACAAAAGGTAATGGAATTATGGCGGGAAGAGCTGGAATGCAGTGAGATCAATACGCAGCATAATTTTTTTGATCTTGGCGGCAATTCCTTCTCCGTAATGAGGATCATGAACCGGATCAATCAGGAATACCAGTTGAATCTGCCGGTAACAACGTTGTTCCAGTATCCTACGATAGAGGCATTATCGTCACATTTGAGTGGCTTGACCATGGCTGAGTCTGACGTTCGGCTTCCAGTTCATAAGATGGGCCCTCATCATGAAACAGACATAGCCATTATCGGTATATCAGGCATATTTCCTGGAGCGGGAGACCTTGATACATTCTGGAGCAATCTGGTGAACGGCGTTGACAGTATTAGCGTTTTCCCGAAAGAGCCGGGGAGCGCAGCGAGAACATATTCTTCGGGAGTCATTTCTGACATCGATATGTTTGACGCCGGTTTTTTTGGCTATACGCCGATGGAAGCGCAGTTAATGGACCCGCAGCATCGTATTTTTTTGGAATGTGCCTACCATGCCCTTGAGAATGCGGGTTATCATTCAGAGATGTATTCCGGTGAGATAGGTGTATTTGCCACCACAGGAATGAATACATATCTGTTAAACTCCAGCCAAGCTTGGGGCATCGCAAAAAAACATGGGGTTCTGCAGACCATGCTTATGAACGACAAGGATTTCCTCTCCACCAAATTGTCTTATAAGTTGAATCTTAGCGGGCCAAGCATTAATATTCAAACAGCTTGCTCATCATCATTGGTGTGTGTCCATGAGGCCTGCCTAAGTCTTATTAACGATGAGTGCAGCATGGCTCTGGCCGGCGGTGTGGCTGTGAAAATTCCGCAGGATGAAATTGTGTATCATGACGAAGGCGGAGTTATTTCTAAAGACGGGCAGTGCAGGGCTTTCGATGAACGCGCGAATGGAACTGTCAGCGGGAACGGTGCAGGTGTTGTTGTACTGAAACGGTTGGAGGATGCTCTCCACGATCATGATCACATATATGCTGTGATCAAGGGTTCAGCCATTAATAATGATGGAGCCGAGAAAATCGGATACACTGCTCCTAGTGTCAACAGGCAATCCAAGGTAATTGACAAGGCAATTGCACGTGCAGGTGTGGACCCCCAATCCATCCAATATGTCGAAGCGCATGGAACCGGAACGATATTGGGTGATCCGATAGAGGTTGCGGCATTAACCCAGACTTACCGGAACTATACAAATGAAATCCAATACTGTGCAATCGGATCGGTAAAAACCAATATCGGCCATCTTGATGCAGCGGCGGGTATTGCCGGGTTAATAAAAACAACCCTTATGCTTAAAAACGCAATGCTTGTCCCAAGTTTGCACTATCAGTCTGCGAATCCGAACATTGATTTTCAAACAAGCCCCTTCTACGTTATCGACCAAGCGAAGCCGTGGAATGTTCATGAGGGCCCGCGGAGGGCGGCTGTCAGTTCGTTTGGTATTGGCGGAACGAATGCGCATCTTATTCTGGAGGAAGCACCAGCTGTACATTCGTCAAAAGAATCCAGGAGGTATCTGCCAGTTATTCTGTCCGCCCAAAAGTGGGAGAGCTTAACCGATACAGTGGAGGGGGTTATCGGTCATCTTCGAAACCATGCGGAGTTATCGCTTGCGGATGTCGCCTACACTTTGGCTGTGGGGAGAAAGAGATTCAAAGAATCCTATATGCTTGTTTGCAGTGATGTAAATGAGCTGATCGAAGTACTCGAAACCAAAGACCCGCTGGAACTTCATTATCTGAAGCGTGCAGATACGCAGCATGGCGTCGCATTTATGTTCCCGGGCTTAGGTGAGCATTATACCGGTATGGGACAGGATTTGTACGAGAACGAGCTTGTTTTCCGTGAAGCAGTTGACCGCTGCGCTAAGATTATTATGCAGCATGCTCGGTTTGATATCAGAGACATAATGTTTAGACGGCAAGCGGATGAATGGAGTACATGTCAAATACACCTTTCTCTATTTGTATTGGAATACGCAATTAGTGTTCTCTACATTCACTGGGGCGTTGTACCGAAAGCAATGATTGGGTACAGCATTGGCGAATACGTAGCGGCATGTTTGTCAGAGGTCATTACGCTTCAAGATGCCTTATTTCTCATTATGAAGCGCGGACAGATAATAGACAGGGTCACGGAAAAGGGAGGGATGCTTGCTGTTTGCATGGGTGTTGAGGAGACACTTCCGATCTTAACCTTGACACCGGGACTGTCCGTTGCAGCAGTAAATAGCCCTAGTATAACAGTTGTGGCAGGTTCATTAGACGAACTTGATATTCTTAAGGTGTCACTTCAGCAACAGGGAGTGGCCTATCAGGCCATTAAAGGTTCCAAGGCTTTTCATTCACACATGATGAAATCTGCCCGGGAACAGTTTTTGGAGCTCCTTCAAAGCATTCCGTTAAAAAAACCCACGATACCTTATATTTCAAATGTAACGGGTCATTGGATGAAGGATGAAGATGCGGCAGACCCAGAGTATTGGATCAGGCATATGTGTGAGACTGTGAACTTTTCAAAGGGGATTCAGTCGCTTTTGAGAGAAGGCTTAGGTGTTGCGCTAGAAGTAGGTCCAGGACGTTTTTTATCAAGCCTGATTCAACAAAATGTCGAGGAGCCATCGGCTGATGTCCCATGTATTGCCTCCATGGGACATGTCGTCCGGGGATACAGTGAGCATTATAGTCTCATAAAATCGGCAGGGATGCTAGCGGGAATGCATGTTCCGTTTAATTGGGAACGTTTTTATCAGAATGAAGAGCGCAGGAGGGTGCCTTTGGTACCATACCCCTTCTTCAAACAAAGATATTGGCTTCCTCAAGACACGCTTAGCCGCCGTGAGGGAGATGAATCACAATCGCTGTATTCACTTACCTGGAAGAGAGCTTCGTTGGGGGGCTTGCGGGTTAAGCAAAATACCAGACGGGTATGTATCTTCGGGTACCCTTCAGAGCTTATTGACTCCATTCAAAGGCAATTGGTTGACGAAGGAAATGAGGTATACTGCATTTTCCCTGCAGAGGACTTCTCTGAGGCGGACGGGATATATTACATCAACTCCACAAGAATGAATGATTATATCAGCATCATGGATCGAATTGGCTCCCTGCCGGATGAAATATTGTATATGTGGGGTCTCAATGAGGAGGAGGCAGTTGTAGAACAGTCGCTGTCCATTCTGGAACGGCTCTTCCGGGAGGTGCTGGTTAATGAGATTCTCCGGATCTATCTCATCGGGTCAAGATTGTTCCATGTGATAGGAAATGAACCGACAAGAACGGATGCGTCCATCTACAACAAGTGCTGCTTAACACTCAATAACATATCAAAGAATCTACGCTGCAAGCTGATTGATATGGAGATCGAACAGCAATACCAGCAGTGTGCGGCGCAGCTTCTTATGGAGCTTGAGCAGGGACAGGATTCGACCATCGCGGTATACCGCAACGGCTATCGATGGGTTATAGAATGGACCGAAGAGAACAGCGTCTGTTCAAGCTCTGCCGGAGATGAAGCTATGTCCTTGTTTATTATGGGGGATATCAAGCAACGGGAAGCGGAAATGATCGCCTTACTCACAGAGATGGGCTGCAGAATTGCTGCGGTGGCTGACAGTTCGAGCGGAGAGTATAGAAGCTTAGATGGAGTCAGATGGGAACAGATTCAGAGAAATGATGAGGAGCATACGCTTAGAATTTACCGCGATGCTTGTGAATCCGAATTCGGTGTTAATGGCATCATTTGTTTCTCCGATTCATCAGAGGGTTCTGCACCAAACCTGCGTTGGACTGACAAGGACTACGGGATGAAGCCTATGCTGCATTTACACCTCCACTTATTTGACAAGGATATCAGCAGCGGCTTACCGGCTTGGTTGTTGTTGAACAACTGCTCTTATGCAAGTCGTCCATATCAGACGGCCGCGTGGGAGTGGGGTTCGGATAAGCGACAAACTCTAAATATTCTGCGGAGTATACTTAGCATGAGCGATGGAGCTTATCTTATTACTGCTCAGGACAAGGTCTCCTGGATGAATGTGCATTTGAACACCAGCGGCACGGATGTACCGAACATCACTACGTTGTATCAAAGACCGGAGTTAAGTGTAAGATATGCCCCGCCCAGTAATAACCTTGAGAAGGCTATTAGTGAGTTGTGGCAGGATATATTCGGGGTTGAGAACATTGGAATGTATGATGATTTCTTTGATTTGGGCGGTAATTCATTGGTTGGCATAAGCTTGATTAATGCCATCAATAACAAGTTTCATCTGGAACTGAAAGTACAGGATGTGTTTCTTTACCCTACGATTCATCACATTTCGGGCAAAATTATTGAATTTTTCGGCGATCTGGATACCATGGATGAATTTTTAGAGGAGCTCTCAAAGTGGGAAGAACAGTATCAGGGCATGTTGTGATTATGATAATTACAAGCGAAGCCTACTATGGGCAGGAGGAATAAAATGAGATTTAACACCGAACAAATGTCTCCTACGCTGGTTGTTGGTTTTAGAAATGGAGAAGATATTCGAGTCAGAAGTATTACACATGATGAGGTTATTATTGAAAGCCCTTCCATAATAGAAAAGGAAGCTTTTGGGTTGGATATACAAATGTTTGATTATGCCGATTTCCAGTATAAAAAATTCCGCCTTTGTTGTAAGACATCACATATAGAAGATATGCGGTTCTATAAGATAATTATCGCTTCCTTTCAGATTGAGGGTCAGGATGGAGCGGAATTTCATGAGTTTTTATCCAGAATCAACCGGATAATGAACGTTGCCAAACAAGCTAGTGCGGATGGATTGAATGACTTAGACTTTTTGGATGCCAAGCAACCGAAGTATCCCTTTGAAGAGGATGCCGTTTTTTCAGAGCAATACCAAGAGCATCTGCAAGGCCTGTTCTCCTTTACCTTATCGGAAGAAGAGAAGCAACAATTTCGTTCCCTATCGGAAAAAACAGATTTAGCTATTTCAATATCAGGATTTTTCCAATATATTGATTTTTTTCAAATGGATTTCTCTGCGTTTAAGTACAAGATGCTTACTAAGTTAAATCTTCAAGAGCATGAATTGTTCACTCAAGCGGTCCGTACAATCTATATTGGAAACGAATTCTGTCACAATCTATTTCCGGCAAAGCCATTGCTGGAAAAAATTCTTGCTAAAGCCCATGGCTTGGGACTGAAAATTGTGATTTCATATCCCTATTTGCTTGAGAATTCTGTGGAAAGCGTTGAGCGAATCATCCAATTTATCGACAATTGGTGCATCGAGCAGGACACAGAGGTGGAATTCAGCGTCAATGACTGGGGAATGTTGGGGATAATCAACGAACAAACGACACGTCTCAAGCCCATTCTTGGCCGGCTGCTGAATAAGCGAAAGAAAGATTCCAGAGTAGGCTTTATGTGGGGCTTCAAAGAAAGGTCCATTGCTTTTGAAGAGAATAATCTAAACACAGAGCATTTAAGACAATTTCTGCTGAAACACCGGATCGAGAGATACGAATTCGAGTCGCATAAGCTGAAAAATCGTATTCCGGAGGGGAATCATAGCTTACATTTTCCCTTTTACCAGATCAATACTTCGGTTTATTGTCCCTTGTATGCTGAGTGTACCAGTACAAACCGCAGCGACCAGAGACTTGCCGTAAAATGCCAGCAGTATTGCAATGAGTTTTATTTCAGCTATCCGAAGCATTTGGATATATTCGGATTCGGCAACAGTATTATCGGGGTTGAAACGTCATTGCTGCAGGATTCATCCTGCTTGGATGATTATATCGCCAGCGGGATTGATAGGATTGTTTTGTCAGTGTATTAACTATCATTGGAGGATACTGGTATGCAAATTTTATCTCCTTTATCAGAGATCAGGAACTTTGAACCGTTGGCCGAAGCTGGAGCGGATGAATTTTTTTGCGGATTTATTCCTTTTGAGTGGCTCAATAAATTTTCTTCCGTTATTCCGTTGAACCGGAGAGAAAATCTGGCGAAGGCAACCAATATGACCAGCTATAGCAGCATGAAGATCCTGAAGCGAATGGCGGATTCCTATGGAATTCCCGTTAAAATAACTTTTAATGCACATTATTACCAAAATGAGTTATATCCCTATATTACCAAAATTGTAAACAGTTTAATGGACATCGGATTTGAAACGTTCATTATTGCCGATTTGGCTTTGGTCATTTATCTGCGGGAAGCTGGAATTAAATGCACGGTTCATTTCAGCGGCGAGATTGAAGCCATTAATCACCGGACGATTCAGCTGTTAAACCAATTTGAGGTCTCAAGGTATGTGTTCCCGAGAAAAATACCCATTGCGAATATGGAACAACTGATTAATGGTTCGGGCGTGAAAGGCCAGATCGAGTTCGAAGCGTTTATACTCAACGCACTTTGTTCGTTTTCCGGAGGTTTTTGTAATTCGCTGCATTGTGACGAGCTTTTACCGGCATGTTATATCCCGCAAAAAACCTCTAAGTTGGACGATGAATCGAATATTTTTCCAAAGGTTGGAGATAAGCTGAAAAGTATGGAGATGTTCAGAGACCGTCTAAAACTCGCGGACCCGGAAAAGAAAAGAGGTTATGATTATCCGAGGTTTGGAAACGAGGGCTGCGGTGTATGCAAGATCAGAAAGCTTATGGATATAGGGGTTACCCATTTGAAGGTTGTAGGACGAGGCTATGTACTGGAGTACATGATTGAAGATATCAAGATTATGAAGAGCCTGATTCGTCTGGCAAACGAAATAACCGACCCGCACGAATACGAGGTCAGAGTCAAAGCGGAAATATTCAATAACCGCTGCCCGGCATTTTGTTATTATCCTGATTAATGAAATCAAACCTTAGGCTGGAGGTATTGGCAATGAAAGATGGATATTACTTATCGGCTTATATAGATATCAATACACAGGCACATATTCTGGATTTGGAAATCAGGCATGATCAAAATGTATCGTTATGGAAAAAAGAGGGGGATCATGTCCAGCTTATTCATTATTGGGAATTGGAACGATTGACGGGCTATAAACAACATTCCACTTCATTTCTGGACATTGATCAGGCGAGAAGAGTGATTAATTCCCTGTTGGATACGTACCAGTTATCGCTGAATGATATGAATGAGGTTTGGGGTTCACCCGGGCTGGACACAGTAGATGATTACCATTCTGTCGAAGATTTTCCCGAATATGCATATCACAGCGTAGCACATTTATTTTCCGCTATTTATTCCGAAACTCGGCTTCTTCAACATGACAACATTATCGGTCTTGCGGTTGACCACGGTCCCGATAATGTTAATGATCCAAATGTTTATCGAGATAATAAATATTGCTATATTGGTTGCATAGTGAAGAATGGACAAATCGAGTTTTATCCGCTTTACTCGCCGGCATTGCTGTGGGCCTATTGCAGACTTCGGTACAATCTGCGGGAGGGAACGCTAATGGCGCTTGCTTCGGCAAGTACCAGTGAGCTTCTTGATGTGGAAGAAGAAACTTTCTTATTCCAAACGACCGGAGTTCTCAATAATTCTTATCAAGTCATTTCCGATTATATTGACGGTTTAGAGAAAAACATTGATCAGGCAACGGAACAAGATATCGGCATTGTATTCAATGGTTTCGACAAAGCCTTTGACTACCAGGACAATAAAATCAGTATGGTAATGAAAGAAATTCAGAAGATGTCAATTCGGATCATGGACCTAAATGTCAAGAATTTATTAGAGCGGTCCGGCATAGAGGGAAAAGATACCTATCTTTCCATTACTGGTGGTTTTGCGCTGAATTGCCCGACAAATACTTATTTAATGCAAAAATATAATTTTAAAGGGTTTATTAGTACACCTTGTGTCAGTGATACCGGTATGTCCATGGGGATTGCACTATATGCTTTCTACAAAAAAATACATACCTTTCATTTTTCATTGGGAAACAGCTATTACGGTAATCAGCACAACGGATTATTAACTGTTATAGAATCAGAGCCATATCAGAAGCACATTCTTTCCATAAGTGAGTTCAATCCGGAAGAGGCTGTCCGGGACCTGATCAATGGGCCTTTTATATGGTTTTATGGAAGGTCCGAAATAGGCCCAAGGGCACTAGGAAATCGAAGCATTATTGCCGACCCGAGGTACAATGATGCCAAAACGCTGTTGAATCAGGTTAAAGACAGACAATGGTGGAGGCCCGTTGCTCCGATTATTTTAGAAGAGCATTTAAAGGAATGGTTTGATGGTTCAGAAAAATCACCTTACATGCTTCATACTTACCACATCAGAGAGGATAAAAAGAATCAGGTACCTGCCATCCTGCATTTGGATAACAGTGCGAGAATACAAACGATAAAAAAAGATGAGAAGGATCTCTTGTATGGACTGATAGAGAAATTTAACGAAGAGACCGGTGTGCCGATTGTATGCAATACCTCTTTAAATGATAAAGCTGAACCCATCATCGACCGGATTGAGGAAGCGATTAACTTTGCACTCCGGAAAAATTTCAAGATTATTTATGTTAATGGTATGAGGGTTGAACTTCACCGTCACGGCGAATACGAAGAGAATAGACCTTTACCAAGGCCTTTAAGAACGTTTCATTCTGTCGGAAGAATGAAGGAAATTTACACCAAGCTGTACAATCCCTTCAACGTCTCGAAACGCGCTTTAATTTTTTATTACATGCTGCCAGATCTTATGAACCGGTATGACATAATGAGAAAGGAAGATGTTCAAGAATTGGAAAATTATGCAGATGACTGCATCAACAAACTGAGGATAGCAGCTTTTTTCGATAAAATCGCTGGCAAATAAAAGTAAACAAATTGGGGTGAAGATGTGGAGCTTACTGATCCATTGGAACGCTATGCTTTTGAGAAGGCTAAATTCGTGAAGAAATTTATGGAGAAAAAAGGTTTGAAGTCAAAGGATATTCATCCTATATCCATAAGAGATCGCAACATAAATCCAAGTGTGTCTTTTTCACAGCAGAGACTGTGGATCATGGATCAGCTTCAGCCGGGTAACCCGGCTTATATCATCCCAATGGCTCTTTTATTGCGCGGACCGGTTGTTGTGTCCCATATCGAAGAGTGCTTCAAGGAGATTATCCGCAGGCATGAAACCTTAAGAACATCCTTTGTAGCAGATGGAGAAAAGGTGCTTCAGCAAATAGAGGAAGTAGTTCCGTTTCAGATGCAGCTGGTCAGTCTTGAAAATGTGCCCAAAGAAGCAAGGCAGGCAGCTGCAGATGAATGGATCATGCGTGAAACTCGGGCTCCGTTCGACTTGTCACAGGCTCCGCTAATTCGTGTACTTCTGATAAAGTGCAGTGATGATGAGCATATATTGGTAGCAAGCGTACACCATATTGTTTCAGACGGGTGGTCAGTAGGCATTCTTCAACGGGAGTTGACCCAGTTATACCGGTATTATCAGGAGAGAGGAAATAAATTACCTGAGTTGCTTATTCAATACACCGACTATTCTGAATGGCAGCGGAAAAAGTATACAACGAATGAGCTGAGTGCTGAAATGGACTATTGGAAGAGTAAACTCCAAGAGGCTCCGGGCTTTTTGGATTTGCCTACCGATTTGTTGCGCCCTGCAATTCAATCCTTTCAGGGGGACACCCTCTATTTTGATATAGAGCAGGATACCGCCAACACACTGCAGCAACTTGCCAGAGAAGAGAATACCACGCTTTTTGTGGTGTTGCTGTCCTTATTCAGTATCTTATTGTATAAGTATTCGGGTAATCCTGATCTTATTATTGGAACTCCGGTAGCCGGCAGGGATGCAAAAGAAGTGGAAAACCTGGTCGGCTTGTTCATTAATACTTTGCCGCTACGGATCGGGTTGTCGGGAAATCCCGCCATCCGTGACGTCATAAGGCAAGTAATTAGAACTACCGCGGAAGCGATGTCAAATGCGACACTCCCGTTTGACCGGATAATCGGCGGACTTCGGCTGGAACGTGAATTGTCCCATTCCGCCTTGTATCAAGTGATGCTGATCATGCAAGATTCACCGATTCAGCCAATGAAGCTTGGTCAAGCTACGGTGGAGATCCTTGAGATCGACAATAATACGTCCAAATGTGACTTGACACTTTATATGAGAAGAACAAACGAGGGACTTAAGGGTTCCTTCGAATATTGCAGCGAATTGTTCCATCGTTCCAGCATTGAACGAATGACAGAGCACTTCAAACATTTGATCGGTACAGTTATTACCCATCAGCATCTTGGCATTGATGAAATCAGCATGTTGACCCATAAAGAATATAATGAGTTGGCATCATGGAACCTTACCGGATCAGAATATGACACAGATACAACTGTGTATGATCTCTTTGAGAGACAAGTAGAAGATACTCCTGATAGCATCGCGGTTATCTGCGGAGAAGCTGCGATAACCTACCATGATTTATATGAGAAGACAGAGCGGCTTGCACGATACCTCATTAAGCAAGATATACAACCGGGTATGCTTATCGGAATATGCATGGAGCGCAGCATTGATATGATTGTGTCAATATTGGCAGTAATCAGAACGGGGGCTGCTTACGTTCCTCTGGATATCGGGTACCCGGCAGACAGACTCAACCATATGATTGAAGATTCGGGCATGCTGTTTATCCTCACCCGGAATGATTTGACAGCTGATTGTGGGCACCAGGTACGGAACATCTTTTTGGAGCAGTACCCTGAGCATATGATGGATTACGAACCGGCGGAGTTCCCCGCGCCTGTACCTGAGGATCTCATGTACGTGATTTATACCTCCGGGTCAACGGGGAAACCAAAAGGGGTAAAGATTACCCACCGATCTGTGATGAACTTCATTCATGGGCTTACCAAAGAAATCGGCTTCTCAAGTAAGAAGAGTATACTTGCCGTTACGAGTATGTCTTTTGACATATTTCTTGTTGAATCGCTTTTGCCGCTTACCCGTGGAATGAAGATCATCTTGGCTACTGATGACGAGCAGAGGAATCCTGAGCGGTTGAAATCTGCTATTAAGAAATATCAGATCAAGATGCTTCAGATGACGCCTTCCCGCTTGAACTTGCTGATTCAGGGCACAGAGGATACAGGTTTCCTGCAAGGCGTTCAAGAGATTCTGCTGGGAGGAGAGACTTTTCCATTACAATTGCTGATTTATTTGAATCAACATACCAATGCCCGGATATATAACCTCTTCGGTCCAACTGAAACTACAGTCTGGTCAACCATTAAGGAATTAACCGGGGATACGAAGATTTCTGTAGGAAGACCCATCGCCAATACGCAGATCGTTATTGTGGATGAATTCGGAAATCTCGTGCCTCCGGGCATTAAAGGAGAAATTTGCATTGGCGGGGATGGTTTATCTCCAGGATATTATAACCAACCGGAGCTGTCAGATAGCAGGTTTGTATCACTACGAGCAGATGGAACAAAGGTATATAAGACAGGGGATCTGGGGAAATGGCTCCCCGGCGGAGACATACAACACTTAGGGCGTCTTGACAGTCAGGTCAAGCTTCGAGGTTACCGTATTGAGTTGACAGAGGTTGAAATGCATATCGGCTCCCATCCCCATATTAAGGAATGCGCTGTCATTATGGGCAAGGATCCATTTAACGAGGATTGCCTGCTTGGCTATTATGTAACCGACAACGACAATCCCTTACGGTCCGCTGAAATCGTCTCGTATTTATCGGAACAACTGCCGGAGTATATGATTCCCCAATATTGGATGCAGCTTCAGCAGCTTCCGCTTACACCCAACGGAAAGGTTGACAAGAGATCTCTCCCGCAGATTGAACCAGTATCAGTCTATAAGGATAGTGAGGGTATTCAACCAGAGAACGAAATTCAGCTGTTTCTGCGGGATGGATGGGAGCAAGCGCTTGGGGCAGGCGGCTTTGGAATGGAGGATAACTTCTTCCAGATCGGCGGCAATTCGGTCATGCTGGTAAGATTATTTAACTATATTGAGAAAACATATCCGGGAACGGTTAAAATAACGGATTTGTTCACTTCTCCCACAATTAAGGCCCAATCTCTGCTGATCACAAGTCAAAACAACAAACGAGCCGATCTGTCTTTCAAGGAAACGGCCATTTCCGAAGGCGTTGAAATCCTCAGGGAAGACCATCCTGTTTCGGACAAGGGACATTTAAGTATAAGGTATATGCAGATACCGGAAAGCTTGACCCGGAGGTTAGAGCAAGGAGCTGCGGAAAATATAATCGAGCCGACGGAAATCATAATGTCGGCCTACATTTATGTTCTCTATCAGATAGCAGCCTCTGAGCAGATTTATCTCTATACGATGGTTCATTCCTTAGACAGTATCACACCGGTTGCAGTGGACTTCGGCAATATAGACCATATCCAACAGCTGGTCAACGAATTACGGAGGCAAACAATGGGGAATGGAAGAATAATTCCGCTCTCACATGTCATAAAGAGCAAGGTGAAAAATACGCTGCTTCCCATGGTGTATCTCAAAGAATGCTGTAGGTCGGAATCGGAGCTGAATTCGTTATTCGATTTTCTATTGATGGTTGATAAGCCGGTTAAGGGAACCATTAAGCTGAAATGGACTTTTCATTCGTTACTAGATAATGCTGAAGAAATATCCTCGTTGCTTGAAATGTATTTGACAACGATTGATCAAATCTTATGCGAATATAGTATTTGAAGGAATGTAAAATCTTACTACTAGGATGAAATAATATGAAAAAGAATCTGTTCACGAAAGAGCCTGTAACAAAAAACTGGGAAGCGGAATGGGACGGGCGGTCGATTAACGGGAAAGACATCGCCATTATCGGTATTTCCGGCAGACTTCCTCAAGCGAACTCGATTCATGACTTTTGGAACAATCTAAAGGGAGGAATCGACTCCATCAGTCATATTCCGGATATCCGAAGAAAAGACCTTGAATCGTCCTTCACCGGCGGTCAGCGGTTTAAATATGCCCGTATGGGATACTTGGACCGTATTGATACTTTTGACTTTCTTTATTTTAATTTATCGCCCAAAGAAGCTGAATTAATGGATCCGAATCAGCGGGTCTTTCTGGAGACCGCCTACGCAGCCTTAGAGGATGCGGGTTATGGAGGGAGAACGTTAGCCGGCAGCATGACCGGGGTGTATGTTGGTTACGGTGCCGATAATGATTACATCCATATGATTTCAGAGTTGGGCAAAGATTCGCTAACTTACGCTGTACCCGGTAACTTATCGGCGATCATTGCAAGCAGGGTATCTTATCAATTGGACTTGCGGGGGCCAAGTGTTGTATTTAACACAACTTGTTCATCCTCATTGGTAGCCGCTCACTATGCTTGCCAGGGGCTGCGCAACGGGGAGTGTGATACAGCTATTGTCGGCAGTATCAAATTGCATGTTCTGCCCGTGGAAAGCACGGAGAAGTACGGTATAGAAGCAAAAGACGGCCGCTGTAAAGCATTTGACGATCAATCCGATGGAATTGGTGTGGGAGAGGGGTCCATAGCTGTTGTCCTCAAAACTTTAAGCAAAGCGGTGGATGATGGCGATCATATATATGCAGTCATAAAAGGCAGTGCAATAAATCAGGATGGGAATACCATTGGGATAACAGCTCCTAACCCCGCTGCCCAGGAAGACGTCATTTGCAGAGCATGGAAGGATGCCGGTATAGATCCTGCGACGGTGACATATGTGGAAGCACATGGAACCGGAACGAAATTGGGTGATCCGATAGAAATTGAAGGACTCAAAAATGCCTTCTCTAAATTTACCGATAAAAAACAATTCTGTGCACTCGGCTCCGTCAAAAGTAATATCGGACATTTGGATAACTGCGCAGGTATGGCCGGATTAGTCAAAGCCGTTCTATCGCTGATGCACAGACAAATTCCGCCAACATTGCATGTGCGTTATCCCAATCAGAATATTCCTTTCGTACATACGCCCATCTATCTTAACGATGGGCTGAATGACTGGGATACTGACCAATTGCCAAGAAGATGCGGGATCAGTTCATTTGGGGTGAGCGGTACAAACAGTCACATTGTTCTTGAGGAATATAATGACCATTACCAAATGCAGTCCAATCCGAATAATAGTGCTCCGATATTCACATTGTCCGCGAAATCCCATACTGCTTTTCAGCGGTTGGTGAAGAACTATATGGTCTATTTAACCGAGAATCCTGATATTTGTTACCACGATCTCTGTTACACAACAAATGTCGGGCGGGGGCATTACGAGATCCGTATGGCGGTTGCTGTCTCAAGTACTGAAGAACTGTTAGCAGCCCTGCAAAGCGTAATTGCCGATGGTGAATACCTGCAGTCAGGCAGAGGGATTTATTATGGTGTGCATAAAATTGTTTTTGAGAAGGATGAACGGAATCCGCATCATCTCTCTGAGCTCCAGATCAAAGAAATGACGCTTGAAGCAAACCGGCTGCTGGCCGAAATGGCCCGGGCAAGGGAGTGCTCGGAAGATGCTGTGAATCAGATATGCAGCTTGTATGTACAAGGAGCGAGACCGGATTGGCAGACGATGTATTCGGGTACATTTCGCCGCAGACTGAGTCTTCCGACATATTCCTTCGATGATCTAAGGTGCTGGTTAGAAGGCAATGTTGCGGTACGTAGCAATGAGCAGCCTTTGCAGAGTTTTTACGAGGCACAATGGATAGAAAAACAAAGCCCGCATAAGCAAGCCCGGGAGACCGGAAGTATTGTGCTATTAAAAAATAAATCTCCTCTATGTGGGCAAGTTACGAAGAGATTAACGGACAATGGATTCAATGTCACAGAGATTGACTTGGAAAGTCCTGATTGGGAGCGGACTTTGCATGAAATTCCGTTTGGTGCTGTAGACCGAGTCATTCATATGGCAACCCTACACAAAAGAACACCTGAAACTTTGGAGGAATTAGACAACAGCCAGCGAAATGGTGTGCTCGGATTGTTGCCGTTGGTCCAGAGACTTGCCCAGACCCATAGAAAGCATGAAATTATTATTATTTCGGATCATGTGCATGAAGTAGACGGCCGGGAAAAAGCGATCAAGCCTGAGAATGCTTCTCTCTTCGGGCTTGCCAAAGTAATCGAGATGGAGCATTACCTGTGCCGATGCAGATGTGTGGATATCGATGCTTCAACAACAGCTGAAATAGTTGCGAGAGAGATTGCTTCTGCTGCCTCCGATTTTAAAGTTGCTTATCGTGACGGTATCCGCTATACAGAAATTTTAGCGGAAGCCGATAACCAGGTTGGATCTGCGGCACCTATTGAAATCAGGGGAAATGGCGTTTATTTGATAACCGGCGGACTTGGCAGAATCGGCTTGCGGGTCGCGCAATTTCTTTCCGCACAGCAAAATGTTACTTTATGTTTAGTCAACCGGTCCGTATTTCCGGACAGAGCCGAATGGCATACAGTGCGAAACGAGCGGCACCGGGAAATAGTGAAGCAAATCGAAGAAATCGAGGCCAATGGCTCCGTGGTTGAGATCTACCGGGGGAATATAGCTGATGAGTTGCAATTGGAGGAGGCCATCTCTGCAATAAGAGAAAAGCATGGTATCATTCACGGGATTATGCATTGTGCGGGAGTCGGGTTCGACAGGGAAGGGATTCCAGTGACGGAACAGACCGTGGATGAATTCCGGGCGACATTGCTTCCCAAAGTTCATGGGACATGGCTGTTACATAAAAAAACATTAGATATGAGGCTGGACTTTTTCATTCCCTTCTCCTCTGTCATTACGATACTGGCTCAGGCTGGCTCAGGGGATTACACGGCGGCGAATGCCTATCTGGACTCCTTCAGCACATACGGGCGAAGAGCAGGGACCCCAGCGGTAACCATCGGATGGCCGATTTGGAACGAGACTGTAAGCAATCCGCACATGGTGTATGAGAACCGCTTATTGTTTAATATGATCTCCACTGATTCGGCATTAAGCGGATTGGCAGATATTCTTCGGTCTCCGTGCACGACAGTATATCTTGGCGAACTGAACTATAACAGTGAAATATTCATATTGGACAATCTGCCGTTCTCTCTATCAAACAGTTTGAGTAAGAGGGTTAGACAATATCGTCAATTATATGGAAGGGATTCTCAGGATGGGACCATCCATGCCTTTGAATTCACCGGAAGAGAGGATAACACTTACACTCCAGAGGAGCATGCCGTGGCCGGTATATGGGGTAAAATACTGGGCCTCAAAAAGATAGATCTCTATGATCACTTTTTTGAAATCGGCGGAGACTCCATCAGTGCCATGAAAATCATCAATCAGTGCAATAAGAGCTTCACTATCGACATAATGATCTCGGATCTTTTTCAGCATGGAACTTTGGAGCAATTCTCTAAATTCGTTGCGGAAGTTTCTTCAAAAAAGAGAAGGGCGAATACTCCCCCTCTCAAAAAAATAGCAGATCGTGAGTACTATCCTTCCTCTTCCGCCCAAAAACGGTTGTATATATTAAATCAGGTCAATGAACAGGACTTGAGCTATAATATGACAATTGTCAGAAGGCTTGAAGGTGAAATTAATTATGCCAGACTTGAAAGCGCGTACAAAAAAATGGTTCAACGGCATGCTATTCTGCGGACTTCCTTCCACTTTAGAGATGGAGAAGTGGTTCAGAAGGTCAATCCGGATGCAGACATCAAACTGGAGTTTGCGCAAGTCAATTATGCTTCTGTTGCAGAGGAAATCAGTCAACTCGTAAGACAGTTTCAATTAGGGCAGGTGCCGTTGTTCCGAATCAAATTACTAAAGCTTCGTGATGTATGCAATACGCATATGTTGATTTTGGATATGCATCATATAATTTCGGATGCCATCTCCATGAACATTTTCACCCGGGAATTAATCGATATTTATTTGGGCAAGGCCTTACAGGATCCCGGCTATCAGTACAAGGATTTCGCCAATTGGCAGCGTTCGCTGCTGCAGAATGATGCGTTAAAGAAGCAAGCCGACTTTTGGCAGTTGCAGTTGGAAGGTGATATTCCACTGCTGGAGTTGCCGTTCGCACATGCACGCACTAACGAGCGGAGCTTCACAGGGAACACGATCATCTATGATATTGATAGTGAGCTGTACCAAAGAATCAACACTTATTTACAGACCTCTAAAACCACTTTATTTATGGTTTTACTTGCCGGATTATACACGCTGCTTATGCGATATACCTCTCAGGAGGATATTGTGGTTGGAACTCCTGTATCAGGTCGTTCTATATCGGACCTTGAAGATATTATCGGGATGTTTGTCAATACGCTGCCGATGCGTGCCAAGGTAAACGGTGAGCTTTCATTTAATGAGTTTCTGGAGTACGTGAAGAGGATGTCCTTATCAGCGTATGATAACCAAGATTATCAATTCGAGGATATGGTGACAAATTTCTATAAGTACAGGGATGTAAGCCGCAATCCGATTTTCGATGTGATGTTTGTGCTGCAGAATGCCTTCGGAGAACAGGAGACGGTAGAGGGGCTGCATATTAGCGATTATCCCTACAAAAAGCAGACTTCCCGGTTGGATCTAACGCTCGAAATCGTCCAGAAGAACGACTCGTTAACCCTATATTTGGAGTATTGCACGGATCTTTATGAAGAAGCTGATATGTCAAGATTTGTTGATCATTATGTACGTCTTCTCCATGAAATTATTCATAAACCGGCTAAAAAGCTGCTGGAATTTGAATTTATGTCCCAAGCTGAAACAAGTTTGCTTCTTGATGAGTGGAACTCGACTCACTGTACCTATAAGGAGAATGAGACGATTGTAGACCTTTTTGAGCAGCAGGCAACAGCCAACCCGTCATCTATTGCTGTAAAGACCAATGCTGCACAGATGACATACGGGGAGTTAGACATTATTTCCGGGCGTATAGCAAGTATGCTGCATAAGCAGGAGGTTGGGGCTAATGATGTGATCGGCATCATGACAGATCACTCGGTTGAGACAGTTGCAGGTATATTGGGAATTCTTAAAGCGGGATGCGCCTATATGCCAATTGACCCCGAATATCCGGCCGAACGAAAGAATTTTATGCTGGAAGATAGCCGAAGCCAGATCCTGTTGTCACCAAAACAGGACTATTTGAAGGGAATTGAATTTACAGGCCGCGTGCTGGCTATTGACACTCACAGGTTGACCAATGGATACAGCACACCATTTAAGACTGGGGTTAGACCGAGCGACACTGCTTATGTCATTTACACTTCGGGGACAACCGGTTATCCCAAGGGAGTTTTGATCTCTCATCAGGGGATACATAACTCAATTTCATGGTTTAGAGCGGAATATCAGTTGAAGCAGGAAGACAGCTTCATTCAATTGTTCTCTCCGGCCTTCGACGGTTATGTAGCCAGTTTATTCACGCCGTTGACAAGTGGTGTTAAGTCGGTTTTTGTGAATGATCCACGAAATGTATTTGAAGTAAGAGACCTAATCAAAAGCGAGCAAGTTACCCACTTCATCACGGTTCCGGCAATGATGAGGCTGCTTCTGGATTGTTCTGAACCGGAGCACCTCCAATCGTTGAAAGTCATTACGTTGGCCGGTGACCAGGTAAATGAAAAGCTCGTGAAAAAATGTGTAGAGCTGATGCCCCATATAGAAATTGTAAACGCGTACGGACCAACAGAAAACAGCGTAGTAGCGACATACCAACGCCGGTTGGAGTGCGAGACAACAATAACTATCGGGATCCCAGTTGCCAACACAAAGGTCTATATTCTTAATGAAATGCTGGTTCCGCAACCTGTGGGAATACCTGGAGAGCTCTATTTAACCGGAACGGGCATAGCTAAGGGGTATCAGAACAGAGATGAGCTTCAAATGGAGAAGTTTATTCCAAGTCCATTCATAAAGGGCGAAGTTCTGTACAGAACTGGCGATGCTGCAAGATGGCTGTCAAATGGGCGTATCGATTTCATCGGAAGAACTGATAATCAAGTCAAAGTCAGGGGTTACCGGATTGACCTTAAGGAGATTGAACGCGTAATTGGAAATGTCAGCGGTGTAGAATCCGTCATAGTTACAGTGGAGACGATGGATGGCGAAGACAATATCGTTGCTTATACAGTCGCAGAAGAACGCCCTAAAATGATCAGGGAGAGTATCCGCTCACGGCTGCCGCATTATATGATTCCCAATTTTATTACCTTAATCAGCAAGATTCCTTTAACGGCCAACGGCAAAGTCGATTATAAGCAATTGCGGGAAGTCCAAAAGTTGGCAGAAGAGACGGCAGGCCAATTCTCGCCTCCGGAGACAGCAACGGAAACCTTCATCGTTGACTTATGGAAGAGGATATTGGGAAGAGACAAGATAAGCGTATACGATCATTTCTTTGAGCTTGGAGGTAATTCGATCCAGGTAATCCATATGTACGACGAAATTAACAGAATGTACCCCGGCAAGATTGTTGTTGCCGATTTATTTACTTACCCGACCATTAAAAGCTTGGTAAATATATTGGATACTACATCGGGAGGTCTTGATCCAAGCAAAGCCTCTTTGAAGCAGCTGGCCGTCCCGGATAACTTCCTGGCAGGTAAAACTGATTATGTGGATACAGTGTCGATATCCACTGAATTGGACAGCGATTCTGTTACATCGTTAAAGCTGATTGCGCAGCAGATAGATGTTGGCTTATTCGATATACTCGTATCTATGTTCGCTTATGGTCTGCTGGATCAGACCGGCTACGGGCAAGTGATGGTCTATGGCAGCTATGATCATAATTCATCCATTGTTCCATTGCCTTTTGAAAAGGCTGATTTTGCCGACATTCTGCAGACAGTCCGATCTGCCTATAAAGAGCGGAAGTGTGAAACAGACAATCATTACGACAGAGATACGTTTATGAATCATTTAAAGCAGCCGGTTGATAAGGATCGGATGATTCCTGTCTTTACCCGTCACAATCAAGCAATGCGGACGGATCTAGTGGTTACAGTGATAGAGCAAAGAAACGGTGTAGTCAAGATCGTCTGCCATTTCAACAACGCGAAGCTTAAGAAGCAACGAATGATGGAACTTATCCGCTTCTATGCAAAATCGTTAGTTATACTGTCACGAAAAGGACGGAGTGAGTCGAACTGATGATATGTCTGCTGTTTCCAGGTCAAGGCTCTCCATACAAGGGTATGGGAAGCAAGCTGATGTCGCGTTTTCCTTCCACTAAGCGGGTGTTTGAAGAAGCAAGCGATATTCTTCATCGGAATGTAGCGCAAATATGTTTAGATGAAGAGATGGATTTGTCCCAAGGCACACATTTGAATCAAATTGCAATTTATATCATGGGTGTTGCATCCTTCCATGCGTACATGACAGAAACGAATGCGGCTCCTTCATTCATGGCAGGGCATAGCTTAGGCGAATATACAGCGATTACATGCTCCGGCGGTATCTCGTATGCGGATGGCTTACGCCTAATAGATGCAAGGGGCCGATATATGGAGGAAGTTGCTGCTTCACGGACCGGTTCCATGGCAGCAGTTATGGGAGTACCGCTGTCTACTGTTAATAACTTGTGCCATGAACACTCCGAACAAGGAGTGTTCGTTTCTGTTGCAAATTACAATTCTAAGGAACAATACGTCATCGCAGGTCATACTGAAGCTCTGTCCACAGCGGCGAGAGCCTTAGAGAGAGAAGGGGCATCGGTTGTTCCCTTAAAAGTGCCTGCACCTTTTCATACTGTTTTAATGGCAACTGCCGCTGAACGCTTCGCCACTGATTTGCTGGAAATAAAGTGGAGGCCTACGAAGTGGCCGGTTATATCCAATGTTACAGCCAAACCGTATCAGGAACCGGAAGATATCAGATTTTCGCTGCTCCGGCAAATGACCCGGCCAGTGCAATGGGAACAAATAATGGCTTATCTTGTTCAAGCCGGGGCGGATCTATTTGTTGAAATGGGACCCAAAGATGTACTGACAAAATTAATCCGCAAATCATCATGGAACGCGGACGCCTTCTCCTTTGACAATGATCAAGACCTTGCAGAGCTAAAGGACAAGCTGGCAAGCAGGCTGTGCAAGTCTGTACCCTCTACCCGGTCTGCAGGGTTTGTGGAGAGGTGCATGGCCGTTGCTGTCTCAACTATCAATGATAATTGGGACACTCAGGCATATTCCGAAGGTGTCATTGAATCTTATAAGAAGCTGGTCGAAATTCAAGGAGCCATTGAGAGGGAGAACAGAACGGTCACCCATGATGAGACGGATACCTGCTTGATGCTGCTTGAAAGAATACTGGTAACCAAAGGAGTATCTGCAGAGGAACAAATAGAACTGAAATCGCAGATAGAGTGTAATGTTTAAGGAGGGTGAACATGATAAACTTTTCGGATTTGGATTTGGAGGGCCTGGAGAAGGAGGTGGTCGTAGAGAGTGAAACGATAAAGGACATGGCTATAATTGGTGTGTCTTGTCAGATCGGCGACATGGAATCGGCCGAACAGCTGTGGGAGGCATTGGTTGAAGGCCGAGACTGCATTGGGAAATTCCCTGAAGACCGCTGCGACGATATGGAAGCTTATTTTAGAGCAAGTGGAAACCAAGTCACTGATAACCAGTATATGGAAGGTTCCTATTTTAATAGAATAGACGGTTTCGACTACCGTTTTTTCAACCTATCCTACCAGGAGTCACGGTTGATGGATCCGCAACAGAGGATCTTTCTGCAGACCGTGTGGAGTGCAATTGAGGATGCGGGATACGGGGGGGACCGGATCAGGGGGACAAAAACAGGGGTTTATGTAGGCCATAACAGCGATTCGCCTTTGGAATACAAGCGAGTTGTTTATGATATGGAACAAGAATTATCCCATTTGGCAACGGCGGGAAATATAAAATCGGTTATCGCCGGCAGGATCAGCTATCTTTTGAATCTTAGAGGCCCCAGCCTTCTTGTTGATACGGCGTGTTCATCGTCCCTGGTAGCTCTTCATACCGCTTGTAAGGCGATAAGAAACGGCGATTGTGAGATGGCCATCGTCGGGGGGGTCAAAATTACGCTTGCGCCTATTGCAGATTTGCAGGACAGCATCGGCATTTTGTCATCCGACGGCAGATCCAGGTCATTCAGCGATGACTGTGAGGGGATTGGCCTGGGTGAGGGAAGCATTGCTCTGATCGTTAAATCCTATGATCGGGCAGTTGAAGATAAAGACCCTATCTATGCTATTATCAAGGGCTCAAGCGTTAACCAAGATGGCGCTTCAGCCGGTTTAACTGCTCCGAACCCCCTAGCCCAGGAAGAGCTTCATCTTCGCGTATGGAGAGATGCAGGGATTAAACCGGAATCTTTATCCTACATTGAAGCCCATGGAACAGCTACTAAGCTAGGTGACCCTATTGAAATAGACGGAATCAAAAGGGCCTTTGATCACTATACGGAAAAGCAGCAGTTCTGCGCGATCGGTTCCGTAAAAAGCAACCTGGGGCACTTGGACAGCTTATCCGGTTTGGCTGGTGTTGTGAAAGCTGTTATGTCTTTGCAAAAGAAGAAAATACCGCCTTCCATACACTTCAAACGTCCGAACCGAAAAATACCGTTCCACAAATCGCCAGTTTATATTAATGACATATTAATGGATTGGGAAGAGGGTGCTCTCCCCAGAAGATGCGGCGTAAGTTCATTTGGAATCAGCGGGACCAACTGTCATGTCATACTCGAGGAGTATGTTGAGCATCAGGAGGTTAACCAAACGGATCAGCACTGCCAGCTTTTCGTGTTATCTGCGAAAACTGAAAATAGTCTTACTGCTCTAATCAACGAATATGCAAACGCGCTACATCGTGACAGGCGGTTAAGGCTGCTGGATATTTGCTATACTGCATCGACTGGAAGGGATCATCATCCGTGCAGATTGTCGATTGTCTGTGACAGTCTCGATGATTTACTCCACAAGCTAAACCATGTTCACAAACATGGGCTTGATGCTGCTGCAGATCAGTCCATACACTGGGGGTTTTACACAGTTGCTCCGGCGGAGAAGCCTGAACTTGACCCATGGGAAATGACTTTGCCAAAGAAACAGAAAATAGACATGGAGCTTGCATCAGAGGTCCAATTGTTTCTGCAGGGAGAAGGAGATCTCAATAGGATAGGGCTGCTCTATTCGCTGGGGGCGGACACGAATTGGAATATGTTATATGAGGGGGACGTTCAGCGGGTCCATTTGCCTTCCTATGTGTTTGAAATGGATCGGTGCTGGGTCCGGTATCCGGATGAACCGGGCTTTATGTATCGCACTTCATGGAGTGTGAATGAGTCGGAAGATCCCAGGGCCCCTTTTGAAGCCTCTATAGTCCTTATATTTAAGGACCGTTCAGGGTATGCCGGTGAACTGGCATCGGGATTAAGGAATTACGGGTGTGAACGGGTTGTAGAGGTTGAGTACGGCCATGGATTTCAGCGGGCCGGTGATAACCGCTACATTATCGGATATTCGGAGAATGACATCTTCCGGTTATTAGATGAAATCCAGCCGGCGTCTTCGTTGCGGATTGTTCATATGGCCACGATTGGCAATTCAATTGCAGGGGAAAGAGATGAACAACCGGAGCTTGGAGTGTACAGCCTGTTCCATATATCAAAGGCGATAGAAGCACTGAGCCATATCAATAAAGCGGAGTTGTATCTTATTACCCAGAATGCAAATGAAATCACATCCTTTAAAGAGAACATGAATCCTGGGAATGCAGCTTTTCTGGGACTTGGCAAAGCAGTAAATCTCGAAAATCATCGTTTACAGGTAAGTGCGATTGATTTTGACCAGCATGTATTTATTAATAAAATTATTGATGAAATGGGAGCACGGCATACGGCGCTGGATGTTGCTTACAGAGAAGGAAAGCGGTATACAGGTTCGCTGGAGAGCGTAAGCATAAATATGGTGGATGACCATCATCCAGTCGTGTATAAGGAGAATGGAGTATACGTTATTACTGGGGGGACAGGCTCACTTGGACTTCTATTCGCGAAACATTTAGCTTCGCAGGCCAAAGTTAATCTTGCGTTGATCAATCGATCGGAACTGCCGCCAAAAGATGCTTGGACTGCCTTAGTGCGTGATGAAGCCCAAAGCAAAGCCTTGAGGAATAAAATTGAAGACTTGCTGCAAATTGAATCAACCGGTGCGTCCGTAACTGTCTATGCGGGTGATGTAACCATTGAATCCGATATGAGCGCGATTCTGAATGATCTCCGGAGAAAGTTCGGGACAATTAACGGTATTATACATGGTGCGGGGGTCGCGGGCCGTGAGCTTGTTCTACTAAAAGATGAGAGCAGGGATTCACTTGAAAGGGTGATGGAGCCGAAGGTAAAAGGTGCAGTGATTCTCGATAGATTGACCGAAAAGGATCAACTGGACTTTTTTGTACTCTTCTCATCTGTTGTAGCACTTACCGGAGGCATTGGTGTTGGAGGCTACACTGCAGCTAATGCTTATCTCGATGGATTCGCTTCCTGGCGGAGCCGGAGAGGGAAAAGAACACTATCTATTAATTGGCCGACTTGGAGGCACTCGGTTGAACACACGCTTACTACTTTTGACGAATCGAAGCATTTATTTAAGCTTCTGAAAGTGGATGATGCTTTACGTGGATTTCAGGCTGCGGTTTCCAAGAGTGTCAGCCGGTTGATTATAGGTGAGCTTAATTATTCCGGGAATCTGATGTACCTTGAACGCTTTTTGCCGATAGAATTCTCGCCTGAGATCAAAAGGAAGCTTGCCAGGCTTGAAAAGCGTCAAACTAAGCATAGAACCCCTGCTGTTGACAAACAGGCGGCCCAATCAGGGGGCGGTAATAAATGCTCAACGACCGAGCAGAGGTTGTCGGAAATATGGTCGAGAGTGCTGGGCGTTGAGGAGATCAGCATATATGACCATTTCGATGATCTGGGCGGAGATTCTATCATGGTTGCCCAATTGTTTAAAGAGCTGGAACTTGAATACCCGGGGAGACTCGAGATAGTAGATGTCTTCTCCTATTCATCGATTTCTAGCATGGCTCAATTCTTAGACCGGAATTCGGGACAAGCAGAGCAGGAAGAAAAAAATGAAGCGATGGACCTGGATGAGCTGTTTAGGCAAATTACCGAAGGTGAAGTATCGGAGGAGCAATTTGGCGAGTATTTAAAGATGGTTGGTGAAGATAGTTGGAACACCTAAAAAAATATATTTATTCGCAAATTACATCGGGTGCTTTGTCCAAAGAAGAGTCAAAGAAAATATTAGCTGAAATGATGCAGATGCAGGATCAACGGAAAGAAGCCATGGATGTGGCAATCGTTGGTATGGCCTGCAGACTGCCTTTATCGGAATCGGTTAATGAATATTGGAAGCAGCTCTCAGAAGGCCGGAGCTGTCTGGCTCCGTTTCCCCAAGCAAGATGGGCGGATACGAAGGAGCTATTAGCTAAAGACGCTAAGCGTGAGGATTGTGTAGGCGGATACTTAAGAGAGATCGATAAGTTCGACGCCGGTTTTTTTAAGATATCGCCTAGAGAAGCACAGGTAATGGATCCTTGCCAGAGGCTGTTTCTTGAAGTCGCCTGGGAGGCAGTAGAAGATGCAGGGCTTACCCAGCAATTAACAGGAACCAGAACCGGTGTTTTTGTCGGACAGGATACAAGTGCTTTGCGTTACGTTAATGTAATTGATACATCTGATCCCCTGCTGGCAACAGGAGCGAACACCAGCATTGCTGCCAGCAGAATTGCCTACTTGCTGAACCTGACCGGTCCAAGCCTTGTCTTGGACAGCGCATGCTCCTCAAGTCTGGTTGCGCTTCATACCGCATATCGAAGCCTGGTGGACCAGCAATGTGAGAGTGCGATTGTAGGCGGTATTTCAGTTACACTGACCCCGGAGCAAAATGAAATGCTGAATTCGCCGGAGGGTAAGGTGCGTTTTTTTGATAGAAGAGCGGATGGTACAGTGTGGGGTGAAGGTATATGTGCCATTGTAATTAAGCCCCTGGATAAAGCGTTAAAGGACAGAGATCAAATATATGCGGTGATTAAGGGCAGTGCGATAAATAATGACGGATCCTCAAACGGATTAACAGCACCTAACCCCGTTGCTCAGACAGAGGTAATCGAGAAGGCATGGAAAGCGTCGCGGATAAATCCCGAAACCATCAGCTATATTGAGGCTCATGGGACCGGGACAAAGCTGGGTGATCCGGTAGAGCTGAAGGGCCTGAATGTGGCCTTCAGAAGATTCACCGACAAACGTAATTTTTGCGGGATAGGTTCTGTAAAGACTAATATCGGTCATACCAAAGGGGTATCAGGCCTGGCATCAGTGGTCAAGGTGGCGTTAGCACTTAAGCATCAGATGCTTCCGCCTACCCTTCATTTTCAAGAAGCCAGCCCGATGGTGAAGCTTATCCAATCGCCCATGTATATCGTTGACCGGTTGACTCCTTGGGAGCCGGCCCACTTCCCTAGAAGATGTGGCGTTAGTTCCTTCGGTTTTAGCGGAACTAATTGTCATATGGTCTTTGAGGAAGCACCTTCACTTGAAAAACGTGTGATTCCGGAGAGCGAATCGGGCAGCTCTGTGTTTGTATTGTCTGCTTACAGCGAAAAAGGATTAATGCAGTATATTAAGAAATATTTACTTTTTCTGGAGAAAAACGAATCGAGTCTGGGGGACATTTGTTTTACAGCTAACACCGGCAGACAACACTACAATCATCGTATGGCTTTGCTTGCGAAGGATTTGGATGAATTGAAGTCGCTGCTGATTTTGATTAATGGAATAGGATTGGAAGCGGCAAGCAGAACAAATCAACAAATTCATTATGGCCATTTTAATTTAGTTTTTAATAAGAAGGCTTTATCCGTGAACGATCTGACCGAGGATATGAAAAAAAGCCTTAGCGGAACGGTCGATCATTGGTTAGAGATGATGGAATCTCAAGAGACTCAGGAGTCCATGCTTACAGAGCTTTGCCGATTGTATATTAGTGGTGCTGATGTTCGCTGGGAAGTACTGTACCTTAAACAGGGGTACCGGAAGACATCCCTGCCAACCTATCCGTTTGAATCCAAACGGCACTGGCTGCAGCTCCGGCGGTATGGGGAAAAGGAATCTGCCGGCACCGACAAATCGCAGGACTCCTTCTATAGAATAAATTGGATGGAAGCGCCGGTGGAAGCAAGCGGGAATCTAACTCCCGAGGAATCCGTATTGCTGATTCATGACGGAAACCCGACAGCAGCTTCTTTGCTGCAGAGCATCCCCGGGGTGCTCGATATAACGTTAGGCAAGCAATTTCAACGGCTGGAAGCCGAGCGTTATATGGTAGACCTATCGGAGGACAGCTTCAAGAGGCTCATCTCTTCCGTTAAGGGTTCAGGACCTTATAAGATCATCCTGTCAGTCTTCATGGAAACGACGGTTGCTTCATTGAATGACATCCACTGCTTCGAGGATAAAAGCATCCAAAGCCTGTTGAATTTAATCAAATCGCTGGTTCACAATAATGTCAGTTCAAATATTGATCTGGTTCTGTTAACGAAGTCGTCGCATGAAGTGACAGGGACGGAGCCGTATATTATTCCCGAATATGCTCTACTGGTTGGCCTGGGCCGGGTAATCCATCAGGAATTGCCTCATATCTCCTGCAGATGTGTTGATTATGATGAGTTAACCTCCCTGCAACAACTTACCAGTGAAATTATGCATCATTCAGAGTCGTACCTGACCGCTTATAGGGAAGGGCGCAGATATGTTGAAATCATTGAAGCTGAAAAGTCTAATCCCGTTCAAGCTCGCGGGCACTGGATTCATGAATTTGGCGTATATTTAATTACCGGAGGATTTGGCGGAATAGGCTTCAGCTTGGCGCAGGCTATAGCCGCCTTGCGCCCGGTTCACCTTATCTTGCTTGGCAGACAGCAATTTCCTGCTCAATCAGAGGACGCTGAATGGCTGGATAAGCATAATGCTATTCTTGAAATGAAACGAAATGGATCAACTGTAGATTATTTCTCTGCCGACGTGTCGGATGAAGAACAAGTTGCGGCTGTTCTGCAGGAGGCCAGAAGCAGATACGGAAGGATCTCGGGAGTCTTCCATGCCGCGGGTATTTCCGGGACGAATATGATCTATCATAAGAGCTATGCCGATATATCCGGCGTACTTCAGGCAAAAGTAGATGGGACATGGATTCTGGACAAGTTAACGGCAAAGGATGAACTGGACTTTATGGTCTTATTCTCCTCCATTGCATCGTTTGCCGGAGGGCTGGGGATGGCCGATTATGCAGCAGCCAATGCCTACATGGATGCTTATGCTATGAAGCGGAGTAAGACAGGGCGCAAAACTGTTTCGGTGAATTTGGCTACATGGAAACATGTAGGGATGTCTGTCCGGCACGGGGTTAACAAAGATACATTGTTCCATGCATTAGAAAAGGAAGGGGGTATCTCCTTAATACTGCAGTCACTCAACCACACAGGCGCACGGATTATTGCGGCACGGGTGAATTATAACGATGCCTTGTTCCTGCATGCCGATGACCCGGCTAAGTTGGGTATCAGGTTATCCGAGGACATTGTATCGGCGATCGAGCGGGTTCGCATGAATCAGGATGGAGTGCCTTCTGCTCCCGTGCCCATCGAATCAGTAACATTGATGGGAAGAAACGAAATTCATTATTCTGAGACGGAAATCACTGTCTCCTCTTTATGGGGAAAGGTGCTGGATATCTATGAGATTGATGTCGATATGAATTTTTACGAGCTTGGAGGGGACTCCAGGCTGGCTATCGACTTGCTCAAAGAATTGGAGCTTAGATTTCCTGGCGTAATCAATATTTCGGATATATTCACCTATCCGACGGTGTCGCTGCTCTCCGAATATATTGAACAACAGCTAGAGGCTGCTTCAAATAAAAGGCCGGAACCGAATAAAGCAGAACAGCGGGGACTAACTGCCGCTCTGGATAATGAGGGCTTAAGAGCTCTGATCGGTAGTGTGAAAGCAGGAGCGGTATCCGTTGAAAATGGGTTGCAGATTCTGAAGCAGCACAGAAAGGAGAACTAAGCTGTGGAAATCGAAATGCTGAATAAATATATTCTGGACCAGTTGCAAAAAGGCGGGTTAAATGAAGACACCGCTTTGACGCTTCTTACAACAATCAATGAACAGGATGAAGCCCAGCATGAACACCAAGACGAAGACATTGCCATTATCGGATTGAGCTGTAGATTCCCTGAGGCGGATAATGAACAGGAATACTGGTCGAATCTCAAAAATGGCAAATCGATGATACGGGACTTTCCCTTTACGCGCAAAAAGGATACAGATTGCTTTATCCCCGAGGGGGATTCTCCAGAGGATTTTTACGGCAGAGGGGGATATTTGGAGCATATTGATCAGTTTGATCCAGCATTCTTCCGGATCTCACCGAGAGAAGCATTATTAATGGATCCCCACCAGCGGGTTTTCCTAGAAGTGGCATGGGAAACACTTGAGAACGCAGGCTCCGCCGGAAAGCAGATTCATGGGAAAAAGGTTGGTGTCTTTGCTGGACGGGATCATTCGAGCGATACGATATACAAGCGGTTGGTGCATGATTCGGATTTTTTAGCGATAACCGGATCGACTGCCGGCATTATGGCAAGCCGGATTTCATATTACTTGAATTTAAAGGGTCCAAGCATCGTCGTCGATACAGCATGCTCTTCTGGTCTGGTGGCGCTTCACATGGCCTGTCAGGCACTGAAGAATAAGGACTGTGAGATGGCTTTGGCCGGAGGAATAAATCTTTCTCTGTTTCCTGTAAGTGGAGACAGTATGATAGAATCGGCGGAAAGCTTGGTGCGCACCTTCGATAAAAATGCGAACGGCACCGTGTGGGGAGAAGGGATAGGCATTGTCATGCTGAAACCTTTGAAACAGGCGCTAAAGGACAGGGATCATATAAGGGCTGTAATTAAAAGCAGCGCCATCAACAATGATGGCACCTCCAATGGGATTTCGGCCCCAAATGCCGAGGCGCAGGAAGATGTCATTGTTACTGCATGGCAGAGGGCGGGTATCAATCCGGAGGATATTACCTATATTGAGACCCACGGAACCGGAACGAAATTAGGCGATCCTATTGAAGTGAGGGCGCTTTCCAATGCGTTCAGAAGGTACACCTCCAAAAGCCAATTTTGCGGCATCGGGTCTGTAAAGCCGAATATTGGCCATTTGGTGGGAGCTTCCGGAATGTCTTCATTAATTAAATTGATCTTATCTTTGGAAAATAAGCAGATACCGCCTACTGTTAATTTTGAGTCGCCCAATCCTTTCATTGATTTCTGCCAATCGCCTCTATATGTGAACAGTCGGCTTAAAGAATGGAAACAGCCGGACAAGCCTCTTTTGGCGGGTGTCAGCTCTTTTGGTTTCAGTGGAACGAATTGCCACGTTGTTCTGCAGGAAGCCCCCCGGGAGGCTGCTGCAGAGAACGACGTCAAAGCGAGGGTTCTGACCCTGTCAGCAAGGGACAATAATTCCTTGGTTCAGTATGTCGAGCGGTTCGTTAAATTCATCATTGGCACAGATTCCTTGCCTTTGGACAATATTTCGTATAGTGCTTCAGTAGGAAGGCCGCATTTTTCAAACAGGCTGGCAATTCTCTACACCGATTGGATTGATTTGCGGAAAAAACTGATACATGTATATATTCACGGGCTAACGAAAGAGGGCCGGGGGATTTTTACCGGGACACATCATGTGACAAAGAACAATCGACACTTAGCGGAGGAGGGGGGCATTACCGTCCGGGAACTGGACAGACTAAATCGGTTATCGTCCGAGATACTGGACCGGGCCGCGTTAGCAGGTGGTGTGGACTCTTCTCTGTTGACCTCTCTTTGCCAATTATACATACAGGGGGCGGACGTGAATTGGGACAGGCTCTACTCGCAGCAATGTACTAAGTTTCCCTTACCGGCGTATCCTTTAAAAAAAGAGCGCTATTGGGTCGCCCCGGAAGGTATCGGGCAGAGAGCTGAGCAGAGGTTCAATAAGGCGCCGTTCATTAAAGAGAGAATAAAGAGTAGTGAATCTGAAACAATCTTTCGTCTGGACATGGAGACCAAGGCAAGTTGGGTATTGAATGAGCATAAATGGCATGAGCGAAGTATGCTGCCGGGCACTGGTTATTTGGAAATGGCGCTGGAGGCTGTGAACGAGAGGTGGAAGGGGGAATCCTTTGAGCTGAGGGATGTTACCTTTTTGAGCCCGTATTTTGTTGACGCTCCAGGCAAGAAAAAGCTAGTGGCCGCTATTCATTCTGGTCCGCAGGATGCTCTGACGTTCGCAATTGAGTCTGTTGATGACGGTGGTGTGCGGACAGTTCATGCTAAGGGCGCTTTCCGGCGGGGAGCGGAAATTCCCCCGGACAAGAAAGCGGTAGGGATATTAAAGCAAGCCTTCAGAGAAGAGCAGCAGCCGATTAATATAAGCTCTATGGGGGGACCTTTCGTATTCGGCAAGCATTGGCATGGCAATGAACTGATGCTACAGCAGACGAAGGATAGCCTGCTGCTGGAGGTGCAAGCTGCCGGGGATGTTCTTCGGGAATTGGGGCAGTTTCATCTGCATCCTTCCTTGATGGATATTGGTATAAACTTTGCAGGGAAATTAATCGACGAGGGCCTGTATGTTCCTTATAGCTATAAAAAATTGGTTGCATATGCACCGATCCCTTCCCGTTTTTTGAGCTATATCAGACGAAAGGAGGGTTCTCCTTCCCGCATGGCCTTGTTTGACATTACCTTTCTTGATACGGATGGGAATGTCATATTAGAAGTAACGGATTATGGAATGCGCCGGCTACAAAATCATGAAAGCGGGTTCATTCAAGAACGGGAACAACAAAAGTTACACCGGATCAGCTGGAAGAAGAAGGAGGAGGCTCCCAGGGAATCAGCGCCCAGGTTAGGTGTAACGGTAATTATGAAAGACAGGCAGGGCATATCGGAAGAATTGATTACACAGTTTACAGGCCATGGCTTCCCGGTGATTCATGTGGAAAGGGGCCCGGTCTATCAGAAGACGGATGAGGAGCATTATACGATTAGTTCAAGCGAGGACGACTTTCAGCGGCTGTTCCAAGACCTGAAGCGAAACCAGATAAACAGTATCTTGTATCTGTTCTCTCTGAATACCGGACAGGAGCCGGACACCTTGGATGAGCTGGAGGACGCCCAAGCAGACGGGATTGACAGTCTCTTCTTCTGTGCTAAAGCCATTGCTCAGCATCTACATGCTCAGCCAATTCATGTGACCGTTATTACGAAATATGCATTTTCCGTAACCGGAAATGAGCGGACGGTAATTCCCATAAATGCAACAATGGCAGGATTCGGAAAAGTGATTCAGAAAGAGTACGCCAATCTGACAGTCAAGTGCATCGATCTGGATGATGAGACATCAGTTCCTTCATTAGTTACAGAAATCGGACGCACACCGTCATCCTACCTTACCGCTATGAGGAATGACTTAGCGTATGAGGAGGAAATAGCGGAAATCGAAGTCATGGAGCACTCTTCTTCGATAAAAGTGAAAAAAGACGGAGTCTACCTGATTACAGGCGGAACCGGTGGGATTGGCTTAGAGGTTGCTTTGGAAATGGCGAGAAGCGGCCCGGTCTCGCTGGCTTTTGTGAGCCGTACTGCCATTCCATCCAAGGAGGAGTGGGCTGGGATTCTCGCCGCAGGCATCGATAGCAAACTGATGAGCATAATCAGGAAGCTGCGGGAAATCGAGAGTCTAGGCGCACGAATCGTTTTCTATGCCGGGGATGTTTCCCATTATGAATCGATGCGTGAAATCGTTGGAAGGGTCCGCCAAGAGTTCCACCGCATTAACGCCGTCATACATGCTGCCGGAGTTCCGGGAGAGGGTGTAATAGGCCGAAAGGATAGGAATAAGCTGCGGGCGGTTCTACAACCCAAGGTTAACGGGACATGGATCCTTCATCAGTTGACGAAGGACGATGAGCTTGATTATTTTATGATGTTCTCCTCTGTCGCGAGTCTGGCCGGCGGAGCAGGCCAGAGCGATTATACAGCGGCGAATACTTATTTAGATTCATTTGCCGACTATCTTAGGAACTGTAAGAAAGTTCCTGCAATAAGTGTAAAATGGACTACATGGAAATTTGTTGGCATGGCTGCCGGAAGCGCCTTGGAACACGATCAGGCAATCATTCATCCGATCGATCCACAGGAAGGAGTAGCGGCGTATAAAGATATTTTAAGCTTGAATGAGCATCAAGTCATGGTCGGTAAACTTAATTATCCACTATTAGGAAGCTTGGACAGAATCCCATATCGGTTTTGCGAAAATATTGAAAGCCGGCTTGTTAACTACAGAAGTCTGCAGGCCGATTTCCAAGAGCAGGCGCGACCACTGGAGAAACTGGAACTGAAAGGAAGAGCCAATGGGGTCTATAGCCCGCTTGAAACGAGGATTGGCCAAATATGGGGAGAAGTATTGGGTTTGAAGACCATTAATGTATTTGATGATTTTTATGAGCTTGGTGGGGACTCCATTCAAGCCATAAAAATTTCAAATGTTTTAAACAAGGAATACGGCATTGATATAGACATGGGGGATTTGTTCATTTACACAACCATAGGGGAACTGGAGGGTCATGTCAAAGACAAACTGAACCAGGCTTCTCTTGCCGGCGAACCGGAAACCGCCCTAGTCAATATTGATTATGAGCTGTCCCATGCACAAGAGCGGATGTGGTTCCTGCAGAAGCTTCATCCGGGCTTGACTGCCTACAATCTTCCGTCATCATTCCGGCTTGAAATGGAGGTGAATACGGAGCTTGTCTGCAATGCGGTTGACAGGCTCTTGGCCCGCCATGAAACCTTGAGAACCATATTCGTAGAGGATGCTGATGGTTCTCCGCGCCAGCAAATAGTCGATCACTGCCATGCTGACATCAAGGTTATCGACCTGGCAGATGACGCAGATAAGGAAGAAACTTTGCTTGCAATGATCAATGCCGATAAAAGAATGCCGTTTGACTTGCGCAAGCCCTTGCACAGGTTCATTTTGTTCCGGCTGAACCGCCAGGATTGGTGCTTTTATGTTAATTTGCATCATTTAATTACAGACGGCTGGAGTTCAAAAATATTCTTTGAAGAATTAATGACCATGTATAAGGCGCTGGCACAAGATACAGTACCTGATTTGAGCATGCCGGCCATGCGGTATGTAGACTGGATGATGAGGCAGAAAAGCTGGTTTGAAAGCGAGCAGGCCCGTTCGATGGAATCCTACTGGTTAGGTGAATTAGTTAAGCCGCTGCCAGCATTAAATTTACCTGCCGACTACAGCCGTCCCAGCATACAGACCTTTAATGGAGGCTCCCATACGTTCCGCCTTGATGAAAAGCTGACCCAGTCGGTTAAAAGTAAACTCAGGGAATGGGGGACATCTCAGCATGTCTTCTTCCTGAGTGTGTACTTCCTTCTTCTGCATTCGGTAACGGGCGATGAGGATATCATCGTAGGTTTCCCAATCGCAGGCAGGGATTCTGAAGAGGTGGAGAATCTGATAGGTCTGTTTATCAACACGTTATGCATTCGGGCCCAATTCCGTAATCTTGAGACCTTCCAGGATGTGCTGAATGTTGTCAGAGAAAAATCAGTGCTGGCATTCAAAAACGGCAGATATCCCTTTGATTTGATGGTGAAAAAGGTTAACCCTGAAAGGGATTTGACAACATCCCCAATTTACTCGACGATGTTTCAATTTTACGAGCATGCCCAGGTTAGTGATGATACAAGTCTGATTGATTTATACCTGAGCTGCCGGGAAGTGGAGGGGATGACGGAAATCAGGTTTGAGTACAACAGTGATCTATATAGTCCGTCAACGATTGAACGATTATCCCGCTTCTACGAGAAAATGATAGACACAGTCGTGGTTAGATCCGTAAAGCTAGAAGAGATGGAGCTTCTCACTTTGGATGACAGGGAGATCTACATGAACAGATTCAATGCTACCGGCGCTCCTTATCCCAGTCACTCCAACATTGTGGAATTGTTTGAGCAGCAAGCGGAGAGAGAACCTTTCAAAGCAGCCGTTTCGGAGGATAAGCTTACGGTTACCTATTCGGAATTGCAACGGCGTGTGACTCATTTGGCTTCCCGGCTGGTGACAGAGGGAGTTAAGCGGGGAGCGATTGTCGGCATGATGACAGAGCATTCGGCGGAAACCATTATCGGGCTGCTTGCCGTTATGAAGGCGGGAGGGGCTTTCTTGCCAATTGATCCCGAATACCCTGCGGAGCGAGTGGACTACATGCTGGCTGATTCGCAAGTATGCCTGCTCCTGACCAATACGGACATGAAGGAAGACACAGCATTTGAAGGCAAGATCATAGACCTGCGATTGATAGGGGAACCGGAGACGGAGGCTACACCGGTGTTTGCCCGAATTGCTGCGGATCAGCTTGCTTATGTTATTTATACCTCGGGTTCAACAGGAAGGCCGAAGGGGGTCATGGTGGAGCATCAGGGACTGCTAAATTATATTTGGTGGGCCCAAAAAATGTATGCCAATGAGGGGGATGCGGTGTTCCCTTTGTATTCATCCCTAGCCTTTGACTTGACACTTACGTCGATCTTTACTCCGCTTATTTGCGGCGGCACAATTGAGGTATACAGAAATGATGGAAATGAATTTCTTTTGTACAAAGTAATGAAGGATAATAGGGCAACGGTTGTGAAATTGACTCCGTCTCACCTGATGCTGTTAACGGATGTTGATATCGGCAATACATCTGTTAGACGGTTTATAGTTGGAGGGGAGGATTTGAAGACTTCTCTGGCCCGCAGTATTGTTAATAAATTTCAGCACCGGATCGAGATTTACAATGAATATGGTCCAACGGAAACCGTAGTCGGATGCATGATCCACCGGTATGACGAAACGGAGGATACAGGGCGCTCTGTGCCGATCGGGAAACCTGCGGATAATGTACGGATCTACATTTTGAACCAGCACCGGGTTCCCTGTGGCGTGGGGGTCATGGGTGAGATTTATATTGCCGGTGACGGGGTTGCAAAAGGATATATAAATGACCGGGAGAAATCGGATGAATACTTCGTACCCGACCCGTTCATTCCAAACGGAAGGATGTACAAATCCGGGGATTTGGGCCGGTTCAATGCAAGAGGCCAAATCGAGTATGGCGGGAGAAAAGACAAGCAGGTTAAAGTCCGCGGCTACCGGATCGAATTAGGTGAAGTAGAGGCAAAACTCGGCGGGATTGAAGGAATTCATGAGGCGGTTGTGCTGGTGCAGCAAGGCAAGGATGAGGTCCATCAATTAAGGGCTTATTTGATTGGTGATAACCGGATGAGCCGTGAAGAGCTCCAGACCGCTTTGGCCGGCGTACTGCCTCAGTATATGATTCCGGCAAGCTTCACCTATGTGGATGAGTTACCGTTGAATGCTAACGGCAAAATTGCTGCGGATGTACTATTTGCACTGGAAGAGCCCCTGAGGCTTGAGAATCAGAGCGGGCCTGCCGACGACGGGCTGACAGCGGAGATTACACTGATCTGGCAAGAGATTCTTCAGCTTGACCGGATTGATCCCCGGGAAAGCTTCTTCAATGTGGGAGGCGACTCTATTTCACTTGTCAGATTGCATAACCGTCTGGAGAAGGTGTTTCCGCAACAGGTTAAGCTGGTTGACTTATTCAACTACACCACCATTTCTGCATTGGCCGATTATATCGGCAAGAAGGGGGAGGGCGGCACGTTAAAGACAGTCCTGAACCAAACGGTTATACAGAATGAGATTGACCAGATGCTGGACAGTATTGACAGTGACGATTTTGATGTGGAGCAAATGCTCCAGGATTTAAAGGGTATTGGGGGAGATTAATTGGAGTCCGTCTACCGGTTCATTCTTGAGGAGACAAAAAGAGGCACTATCAACCGTACAGTTGCTTCACAGCTGTTATCCATGATGAAAGAACAGCAAATCAGAAACTTCCAGGATATTGCCGTGATCGGCTTGGCGCTCAGGGTTCCCGATGCCGACAATCAGACTGAATTCTGGAATAATCTTGTCAGTGGGAAAAATTGTGTGAAGTCACTTCCGTTAAGCCGCAGACAAGATCTCGACGACATTCTGGGCTCTATGTCTGGACAGCCCGCTGCGATCCAATATTCCCGTGGGTCGTATTTGGAGCGCATTGACCGCTTCGACTATAATTTTTTCAATCTCTCTCCCAGAGAAGCGAGTCTGATGGACCCCAATCAAAGACTTTTTTTACAGACTGTCTGGGAAGCGATCGAGGACGCAGGATATGGAGGGCACAGCTTAAAGGGGACAAGAACCGGTATATACGCCGGCTTCGGCAGCGACAGTGAATACAGCCGGCTTATTGCCGAGCTGTGTCCTGAATATACTGCGATGTCCATACCGGGTAATCTGAAGTCATTGCTGGCAGGCAGAATAGCCTACTTGCTTGACTTACATGGACCCTCTATATTGGTGGATACCGCATGCTCCTCTTCTCTTGTTGCGATTCATATGGCGTGCATGGCTCTGATGCAAGGAGAATGCAGTATGGCGATCGCAGGAGGCATCAAACTGAATATGCTCCCCGTTGAGCCGCCAGAGAAGCTGGGAATTGAATCCGCGGATCAGCTTACGAAGACCTTTGACCAGTCATCCGATGGAACAGCAGGTGGCGAAGGGGTTGGTGCGGTGCTGCTTAAGCCCCTAGTCCAGGCGGAGAAGGACGGCGACCATATCTATGCTGTCATTAAGGGCAGTGCGGTTAATAATGACGGCGATTCCATGGGGGTTACGGCACCGAATCCGCTTGCCCAGGAAGAAGTAATCGTTCGTGCATGGAAGGCCGCCGGAATTAACCCTGAAAGCTTGTCCTTTATAGAGGCTCACGGCACAGGGACTAAGCTGGGGGATCCGATTGAAGTGGAGGGAATCACGAAGGCCTTCCGCCAATTCACGGAGAAGCAGCAATTCTGTTCGATTGGATCGGTCAAATCCAATTACGGCCACTTGGACAATGCGGCGGGAATGATCGGGTTCATGAAAGCTGTTTTTTCTCTGAAAAATCGTCAATTGCCTTCATCCCTGCATTTTCGTTATCCCAACCGGAATATCGGGTTTCACAAATCTCCGGTTTATGTGAATGATGTGCTGCGGGACCTGGAGGAGAGCGAGGAACCGGTTCGGTGCGGTGTAAGTTCTTTCAGTCTCGGCGGAACCAACTGTCACATGGTCTTGGAGGAGTACACAAGGAAGTGGCCTGGTGCAGCAGCAACCGGGGATTCTCTTTTTACACTGTCGGCCAAAACAGAACGCTCATTATATCAGCTTGTGCAAAGCTACATTAAATACTTCAATGATCCTTGTAGTCTGGCAGAGGTTTGCTACACTTCAAATATTGGAAGGGGGCATTATCAATACCGGCTGGCGATCATTACGAACGACCAATTGGATCTTCAGAATAAATTAATGCTGTTCCAATCCGGGAAGAAAAACTGCCCGGAGCTGCAAATTTATTATGGCTCAGTCAATAAAGCGGCTGCCGATGCTGCAGGAGCTCTCTTGGAAGCTTATGAAGATGTATTGGCGGAAGGCCATGATCCGAAGCGGCTGGGCCGGCTTGCAATATCGTATGTTCAAGGACATGAAGTGAACTGGAGCGCGATGTACAAGAATACGGTATTTCGCAGAGTCCCATTACCTCCTTACGTCTTTGATGAAAAGAGGTGCTGGGTTGCCAAGGAGACGGAAGACAGAGGGGAAGAACAGTATTATCAACTCAATTGGGTGGAGGCAGAGAAGGCTGTTCCACCCGGGCGAACATGGGAAGGTGCTGTTCTGGTCATTGTGGGGGATGGTTGTCTCTCCGATGCGATAATGAAGGAGCTCCGTGGACAAAGATATGTTGTAACGGCACAACTCGGCCGTGAATATTCCAAGATCAGTGCGATGGAGTATCTAATTCGGAATACGGCAGCGGACTTCTCGGCTCTGCTTGCGCAAATGAAGGACATGAATTTGACCGCGATTGTGCACTTAGCCAGCCTTTCCGAGCAGGGGGGGATGGACAGCGAAAATGATTTGACTGCAGGTCTTCAGCGGGGAGTGTACAGTTTTAGAAACCTCCATCTGGCTCTGGCAGAAGAAACCTTTGCAGACTTGGACCTTTATTTGATAGCGGAGCGCGTCAACGCTATACACCGCAGTGATCCCGTAATCAACCCGGTCTTCGCGCCGATGTTCGCGCTGGCGAAAGTAATGAAGTACGAAAATTTCAATACCCAATGCAAATGCATCGATATAGATTCCGAGACGGAAGCCGAAGTCATCGCCAATGAGATTGCGTCAGCGGCAATGGATTCGAACGTGGCTTACCGGAAAGGGATCAGATATGTGGAACGGCTGGAGACCTTCCAGCCTCTGGATATGGAGCTGAAACCGACCGGTATCCGGCCCAAAGGTGTTTATGTCATTACAGGGGGAACGGGAGGGCTAGGGCTTCAGGTTGCCCATTATTTGTCGGTTCAAAATCAGGTAACCTTGATTCTGATTAACCGCTCCTGCTTCCCGGATAAGAAAGAGTGGGCAGCAATAGCGGCCGATCCTGCCAATGCCTTAAGCGATAAAGTGAAGTCGCTTCAACAAGTTGAGGGACGAGGATCTCAGGTCCGGTGTTACCAGGCGGATGTTTCCTGCCCGGAGGACATGATTTCTGTTCTGGATGAGGTTCGTGAGACTTACGGCAGCATTCACGGAGTTATCCATAGTGCAGGAATAGGAACGGGTGCCAGAGGGGTGAGTATTCAAGAGCAGGAAGAAGAAGACTTCCTTCGCACATTAGCCCCAAAGGTTCAGGGAACATGGCTCTTGGATCGCTTAACACAGCAGGATAAGCTGGATTTTATGGTGCTGTTCACCTCACCGGTCACCCTGATCGGCGGTGTGGGACTTTCAGGTTATACTTGTTCCAATTCCTTCTTGGATTCCTTCGTTCATTACCGAAATACTGGTGGTAAGCGAACGATTGCCATGAGCTGGGCACCGTGGGAGTTCACAGTGCAGTTGATGGGGGAGCGGTTTAATCCGCAGAAGCAGTTGTTCCAGGTCATTTCTTCAGAGAGGGTACGTGAAGCGTTTCACGACATTTTAAACCATGACGTGCAGGAGTCCATTATTGGAGGATTAAACTACCAGGGCGAGCTTCTTCCTTACTATAAGGAGTTTTCCTTCCGTCTGTCCGATTCCATTATTGAAAGAATCAAAGGCGGGCTTGAACAGGCTTCTTCGTATCAACGTGTGGTCGAGGTAAGGTACAAGGGGGAAAAGGTACCACCGCATGGACATTCGGAAAGCCTTGGACAAATCATCGGCGGCGTCCTTGGCATGGAGAAGCTTGATCTGGAGAGCAACTTCTTTGAGCTTGGCGGGGACTCCATCATTGCCATGAAAGTAATAGTGCAAATTAATCAAGTCTTCCAGACGGCACTTAAGGTAACGGATCTGCTGCGGTTCCCAGACCTTCATGCTTTCACCGGGTTTATTGCGGAGCAGACCATGGTTGAAGATTCTTCACAGAACACGGCGAGGGATATTAGCCGAGACATTCTCCTGGCACCTGAGCAGAATTATTATCCCGTTACTCCAATTCAACGGGGGATTTTCATTATCGAAGAGCTGGGAAACGCCGGTTGTTCTTACAATATGACTAATGTAGTCAGAATTACCGGTAACTTTGATTTGAACAGACTGGAAAAGGCCTTTGGAGCTCTGATTCGGAGACATGAAGCGTTGCGGACTGCCTTCCGGATTGCCGACGGCGAGGTTGTTCAAACCGTCCAATCGGATGTACCGGGAATCGTAACTGTCAAACAAGTGGAGACGGAGGAGGAGATCAGACATTATTTAAAGGCTTTTATCCGCCCATTCCATCTTCTAAGCGCTCCGCTGGCACGATTAGAGGTATTGGCAGCAGGTACAGAGCAATTTATCTTATGTTTTGATATCCATCATATTGTATCTGACGCAGTGTCGCTTAGCATTCTCACTAAGGAGCTCTCAAGTTTGTACAACGGAGAGAGGCTCGAACCGGTGAGAATTCATTTTAAGGACTATGCTTATGTGCGCGGCAAGCAATGTGAGCACAATGAGATGGCGGCTGATCTGGAATACTGGGATGCGAAATTGAACCGGCCGGCAATTTCTTTTGAGCTTCAGACCGATTTCCCGCGGGGACCAATCAGAGAATTTGCTGGAGACACAGTCACTTTGGACGTCAGCGGGGACGTAAATCGTGGTTTATTCCGGTTAGCACATCAATCAGGAGGCACCTTGTTCATGAGTTTGTTTGCGGCTTTTCACATTCTTCTCATGCGGGTCTCCGGTTATGAGGATGTCATCGTCGGTACACCCATAGCTTTAAGGGATCAGCCAGCCCTGGAAGGCTTGGTCGGAAACCTGGTCAATGTTGTGCCGGTAAGGACCCGTCCGGTCCCTGAGGATACCTTTAACGGCTTTTTTGCCAGATTTAGGAGTGAAGTGCTGCAATCCTTTGAGCATAAGGAGTTGTACTATGATGAGATGGTATCCTTATGGAATGCACCGCGTCACGTCAGCCGCAATCCTATATTCGATGTTGTGTTTGCCATGCAAAATATTCCGATACCCCAAGCTTCCTTCGGGCGTCTGCAGGCCAATCCGTACAGGTATGAGAATTCGAATTCCAAATATGACCTTACGTTAAATATTCAGGACTACGATGGGGTATTGAGCTGCAATATGGATTACAACACCAAATTGTATCAAAAGGAAACGGCAGAGGAGCTGTTGCGCCAGTATACAACAATATTGGAAGCAGTTGCAGGCAACGGGGATATTCAGCTGGCCCGGATCAATCTGGATGATCCTTCGAAGATATCGCGCAAGGTTGATTTGGAAAGCGTTGAATTTGATTGGTAAGGGGGGAATGAGATGGAATTAGAAGATGCATATCCAGGGGATGGCAAATACTACTGGAAGGACAAACAAACGCTGGTGGAGAAAGTAAGCGGTTTTCCACGAGATTGTGTACACGTTGGCAGTTCCGATTATCCTTCATCAGTTGAAACGTTCCTGTTTCCGGATGCAATAAATAACGAAATTAAACGGATCACCAAGAAATCTCCCTACGCAGAGTTTATGATGCTGAATGCGGGAGTCATTTTTTTGCTGTCCAAATATGGAAGGGTTTCCGAGGTTATTGCTGTAACTCCGCTAATGAATCAGTGGGATAAACCGGACGTTGATGTTGTCAAAAAGTTGCTTATCCCTGTATGTTTTCATTTAAAGCGGGAGATGACCTTTAAATCCTATATGGACGGTGTGAGAAAAACGCTGCAGCAGGCCCTGAATAGCCCGGATTCGGGTTTTCACCCTCTACCGGAGATGTCTCTGCCCGCCTTAGTCGTTCACCGGGATATCCATTATCTTGAAAAGTGGAAGGCGGACCTTTGCTTTTCCTTTTATTCGGATGATTGCGGCCGTATTGCATTGGATATCGAATTTCATCCCGGATATTACGATGCCGGTACTATTCGCCGTATCTTCGGTCAGTTAAATGTTTTTTTTGAGCAGGTCCTGAGCAATACCAATACGTTATTGAAGGATGTTCAACTGTTAACGAACCAAGAGCAGCAGCGGATAATAACCGAATATAATGAGACGGCGTCAGAATACCCGGAGGCCCATACCATCGACCAACTCTTTGAACGGGTTGCCGAGTGTTACCAAGACCGGGTTGCCATAACCTGCGACAGCAGCTCATTGACTTACAAAGAACTCGATCAGCTGGCAAATGTATACGCGCGGCAGCTTCGCAAGCTCAACCTTCCGCAGGAAACTATAGTTGGAGTGAAGCTGGATAAAAGCATTGATTTGGTGGCAGCTGCGTTAGGAATATTGAAATCGGGTGCAGCTTATCTGCCGATTGATCCGGAAATGCCGGCGGCGAGAATGAAGGAAATCATTGAAGACAGCCGGTCCCCTGTCATTATCACAAGCAGACGGTTCGCAGATACAGGGGGAGAATCAGGACAAGCAGCCGTCATCTATACCGAGGACTTGGCCCGCTTGAATGAAGAACCGGAGACCGCTTCTAAGCCAGCTGATCGGAATCCAGGGCAGTTGGCATATGTGATCTACACTTCAGGATCGACTGGCAGACCGAAGGGGGTCATGATTGAACATCGAAATGTGGCGGGGCTGCTGAGCAATAACAAAAGCCTGTTTGATTTCAATAATGATGATATATGGACCATGTTTCATTCCTTCAGCTTTGACTTCTCTGTATGGGAGATGTACGGCCCGCTTCTGAACGGAGGGCATCTGATCATTGTCCCCAAGGAGGTTGCCCGGGATACTCCCCGCTTTCGTAAGCTGCTTATAGAGAAGCGGGTAACCGTTCTGAATCAGACTCCGGGGGCTTTTCATACCTTGATTCGGGAAGATGAGAGCTATCATGATGCAGGTCTATCGCAATTGCGCTATGTCATATTCGGCGGGGAAGCGCTGAATCCCTCAATTCTCCGGGACTGGCATAACAAATATAAGGCAACCAAACTGATCAATATGTATGGCATAACGGAAACAACTGTTCATGTGACCTATAAAGAGATTACGGAAACGGAGATCTCGAAGGGACATTCCAATATAGGGAGGCCGCTTCCCACTTTATCTGCCTATGTTGTTGATGAAGACCTGCAGCTGGTGCCGGAAGGAATTCCGGGAGAGCTGCTGGTTGCCGGACTAGGAGTTGCCCGGGGATATTTAAACCGTGAAGAACTGACAGAGGACAAGTTCATTCCGGATCTCTTTCAACACGGATCGAGGGTGTACCGTTCAGGGGATTTGGTAAAATGGTCAAAAAGCAGCGAACTGCTCTATTTGGGCCGGATAGATCAGCAAGTGAAGATCAGAGGACACCGGATTGAGTTGGGAGAGATCGAGAACCAGTTGTTGAAGCTGGGCGGGGTGCGGAATGCAGTTGTCCTTGATATGAAGGACGGGGAAGACAGCAGGTACTTGCATGCTTTTTTTACCGGCAGTGATCAATTAACCCTTACGGATATCAGATCGCACTTAGGGCAGCAGCTCCCGGACTATATGCTTCCGGCTTTCTTCTCACGCATCAGGGAGATTCCTCTGACGAGTAACGGGAAGGTCAACAGAAAACAATTAATGGAGAATTCCCCAGTCTTAATGAGGGAACAGGGTGTGATCCAGCCCAGAACCGAAGCGGAGCGGATTATGGCCGGGGTGTGGCAGGATGTCCTTAAGGTGGCTGAGGTCGGTATAGACAACCACTTTTTCACGTTGGGCGGAGACTCGATCAAGGCTATACAAATTCTTTCTAAGTTAAGGCAAAAAAACTGGAAGGTGGAGTTAAAGCACTTCTTTCATTCTCCCACCATCCGGGAGATCAGTAACCACATGGAGCCGGCGGAGAAGCTGGACAACTATGACAGCGTTTCCGGCGAGGCTGCATTGTCACCTGTTCAGCAATGGTTTCTGGAGGAATGCTCCTTGGAGATCGCCAATCACTATAACCAAGGCATACTCTTAACCTCAGTCGAGCGGATGAGGGCAGTTTGTATAGAACAGGCTTTTTACAAACTGATGGAACATCACGATGCGTTGCGTAGTGTTCTTCGCGTCTATGAGCAAGGTACCGTTCAGCAAATCAGAGAACCCGGTGCTCGCCCTTTATTTGCCTTTGAAACGGTGGACCTGTCGCAGCTTGAACATGCAGAAGAGCGGATTACGGGACATTTGAATGGGAAACAAAGAGCCATGCGTCTGGTTGATGGCCCGTTGCTGCAGGTAGTGCATTTTCGCTGCAAAGACAAAGATTATGTAGCTGCTTTGATCCATCACTTTGTGGTTGATGGGGTTTCTTGGAGAATTATTCTGGAGGATTTCACTACCCTTTATAATCAGGCAATTGCAGGTGAGGGGCTGATTTTGTCTGGAAAAACTGATTCCTATGTGCAGTGGATTCAGCGGCTGAACAGGTATTTTGAATTGCCCGGAGCTGACAGGGAGAAGGATTACTGGACTGCAGTGGAGGAGCAGATCGAACCGTTCCTGCCAAGTAATCATGAAGGAAAGGGCTATTGCTTTCAGGATGTTGCCAGGGTTGAATTTGAGTTGTCTGCCGCCGAAACGGAAGCAATGATGAAGCTTGTCCATCACGCTTACAACACCGAAATCAACGACATCTTGCTGGCCGCGACCGCATTAACCCTGAAACAGTGCTTTAATGTAGACAAGGCTGCAGTGGATATGGAATCGCACGGCAGGAATCAGGAGCTGTTTGAAGAAGCGGATATCTCCAGAACAGTCGGCTGGTTTACAAGTATTTATCCGGTTGTATTAAGGGTCAAAGAACTCTCGGACGACTATTCCGAATATATCAAACTGGCGAAAGAAACCTTAAGAGCCGTTCCGAACAAAGGAATCGGAAGTATGCTGCTTGACTACGGGACCGGCAAAAGAGAACACAGAGCGCGAAAACCTCAAGTCAGCTTTAATTACTTGGGGAATTTTGACGTGTCTGATTATCAGGGGTTTCATTTCTCCGGCATCTCTATGGGGGAAATGGTCTCGCCTCGCTGGAAGCGAAAGCATGATCTCGACATTTCAGGTATCCATATCGGCGGAAAGCTCTCCATATCTATGACCTATAACAAGCATCAGCTTGGACAGGCAACCATGGAGCGGTTCGCCGATGTGATGAAGAACAATCTTTCGGGTATGATCGTCCATTGCATGGAAAGAAAGCAGCAAACCTTAACCCCAAGCGATCTTACCCTTCAAGGGTTGAATGAGCACAAGCTGGAACGGCTCTGCCGTTTTGCCGGGGGAATAAATGCTCAATTGGAAGATGTGTACCCGCTTACGCCGACGCAGAAAATGATCTTGTTTCATTCCATGCTCTATAAAGAGAAGAATTCGTATTTTAATCAGATGTCTTTTGATTTTGAAGGGTCCATACAGAATGACCTGGTTCAGGAAAGTCTGCTTGTTCTAATCAAGAGGTATCCGACCTTGAGATCAGTATTTACATTCCGTACTATCGAGGTTCCCGTTCAAATAGTGCTGAAAGAGACAGAGGTTCCTTTGGAAATAATTGAACTCTCAGGCATGGACGAGGAGAAACAGTCTGAATCCATTCAAGAGATTATCTGTAGCTCCAGAAATGCCAGATTTCACTTAAGCAGCTCCCCTCCTCTTCGGATTGTATTAGTGAAGCGAAGCAATACGAAGCATTTATTAATATGGAACTTTCATCATATTCTCCTGGACGGGTGGAGCTTAAGTATCATCATGAGGGAGTTTTTTGAAACCTATCAAGCCTTGTCGGTCCAAGATCCACCTCGGCTGAGGGAGCCCCGGCTGTTCCGCGACTACCTCCAATGGTTCCAGAAGTATAACAAGCGGGAGGAAGCGATTGCGTACTGGAGACATACGCTGGATGGTGCCACGGCTGGGACGCAGCTGTCGAAATTCAAAAAGGGAGGTGGGACCCGGCAGTATGTTCAAGAAGAGATTCAAACCTCTCTGGGGGAGGCCAGAACACAAGGTCTAAAACAGCTGGCCGAGCATTTAGGGGTAACGCAGAGTGCATTGTTTTTAACAGTATGGGGATTACTCCTCCAAGACATATGCGGGACGAATGAGGCATTATTTGGCCTGGTAATATCGGGAAGACCCACAGAGATCAGCGAAATTGACCAAATGGTGGGGATGTTCATTAATGCTGTGCCGGTACGAGTCAAAAATGTCTTAACATCCGGAGTGCCGGAAACAGCCGCTTCCGTTCAGGAGATTATCTTGTCATCCGAACAATTCGGTTGTCTTCCTCTCAGTGAGGTTCTTAGCAACGCAGGTATTGACAACATAATCATAGATCACATGATTATATATGAGAATTATCCGCGTTTGGAAGAGGTAGTTACCAAGGTGAAAAGCACCTTCCGCTTGGTAGGAATACACAGTTATGAGGAGACAAGCCACAACCTGAATATTGTTATTCTTCCGCAAGATGAATATCAGGTGAATTTTGTATACAACTCACTGGTTTATGCAAAGGAAACCATGGAAGGCCTGAAACAGCGACTGATTGAGAAGGTAGACATGGTCTTGGAGTCTTCGAAGACAATACAAGGAGGTTAAAGTCATGGGGGACGAACAGATGCTGCTGGAATTGAAAGCGATTCTGGAAGACTTGAACATTGAAGGCGTTGACAGTATCCAAGTGAACGACAGCTTGGCCGATTACGGATTAAACTCAGCCGGGCTGCTGAGATTGATCTTAGCTGTTGAAGAACAATTCGGATTTCAATTCAAAGATGAAGATTTCGATTCCGAGAACTTTGAAACGTTGGAAAGCTTGATTACCTATATTGCGCGTCGTAAGGAAGATTCCCATGAGTGAAATAAGTGTACGGAAAATCGGTGTGATTGGCGCAGGAGTTATGGGAAGAGGCGTTGCACAAACTTTTGCACAGAATGGTTATGGAGTTATTCTGATTGATATCTCTGAAGAAATACTGGCCAAAGCGAAGGAAGAAATCAGCAACAGCCTCCGCCTGTATACTATGTTCCATCCTGACAAGCTCACAGTAAAGCCTGAAGAGGCATTGAGCCAAATCGAATTTACAACATCCTATAATCACTTGGCAGACGTTACATTTGTTATAGAGAATGTGTCGGAGAAATGGGAGGTAAAGGAGCAGGTATATGCTACTTTATCGCGGACAGTCAGACAGGATTGCATTCTTGCTGTAAATACATCCTGTATTTCAATAACCCGGATCGGAGCATTGACCAAGCAGCCAGAGCGTGTCATCGGCACGCATTTTATGAATCCAGTTCCCCTCATCCAAACGATAGAGGTAATAAGAGGATTCTACACCTCCGATGAGACCATAGAGAAGACGAAGGACGTTCTCTCCTCTATTGATAAGGACTGTGTGATTGTTCAGGATTCACCGGGTTTTGTGTCGAACCGTATCTCTCATCTGCTGATGAATGAAGCGGCATTTGTTGTCCAGGATCAGGTTGCGTCTGCGCATGATGTGGATGAAATATTCAAGAGATGTTATGGACATAAGATGGGGCCGTTGGAGACTGCCGACCTGATCGGCCTCGATACGGTAGTGGATTCGCTGGAAGTGCTCTATCAGGATTTTCAGGATCCGAAGTATCGCTGCTGTCCGCTGCTAAAGAGAATGGTCAGTGCAGGGCTGACCGGGAAGAAATCGGGCCAGGGTTTCTTTATATACTAAAAAAAGCGAGGTTATAACACATGGAACAGATCAAGGAAAAAACAAAAGGTTTTTTAAGCAAGTTTTATAGAAAAAGAGAAATATCTGATAGCGAAGATATTTTTGCGCTGGGCTTTGTAAACTCACTCTTTGCAATGCAGCTGGTTATGTTCATGGAGAAAGAGTTTTCCATCCGGGTTGAAAACAATGACCTGGACATGAATAAATTCAGATCCATTGAGAGCATTGCGCAGTTCGTAGAACAGAAAAAGGCTGTTTGATCAATTTTAAATATACAGGGAGGCCTTGAAATGGAATTTACACCTTCTCAATTGAAATGGCAGGAATCCTTCAGTCTGTTTGTCGATCGTGAGCTGATTCCGGTTGCGGAACAGAATGACCGAGAGGAAAAGATCTCAGCGGAGCTGCTGCAAAAGGTTGCAGATGCGGGATATCTGGGGTCTATGCTGCCTCAAGATTACGGCGGCCTGGGGCTGGATATGGTTACAGTTGGCTTATTAAATGAGGAGATCGGCAGAGGCTGTTCGAGTGTAAGAAGCCTGTTGACGGTTCAAGGGATGGTTGCACTCGCTATTTTAAAATGGGGTACGCCGGAACAAAGGGACAAGTGGCTTCGAAAATTAGCCCGGGGAGAGGTTATTGGAGCCTTTTCCCTTACTGAGCCTACTGTTGGAAGCGATGCAAAAAATATTACCATGTCTGCAACGCTGGAGCAGGATGAATACGTTTTAAACGGAACGAAGAAATGGACGACCATGGGGCAAATCGCCGACCTTTTTTTGGTTTTTGCCCAGGTCGAGGGATTACCCACTGCCTTCCTCGTTGAAAGAGATAACATTGGCCTGGAGATAAAGCCGATTGAGGGTTTGTTGGGAGCAAGAGCTTCAATGATAGCCGAAATAGACTTTAAGAACTGCAGAATCCCGAAGGGAAATCTTGTAGGCAGCTTGGGCACGGGGTTATCCCACGTAGCTCTTGCTTCGCTGGACTATGGGCGGTTTACAATAGCATGGGGATGCGTCGGACTTGGCCAAGCCTGTCTGAATGCAAGCTTAAAATACGCCAGAAAACGGAAGCAGTTCGGTGCATCGCTCAGACAACATCAGTTGATTCAAAAAATGATTACCGGCATGGTAACGAACATCAAAGCGGCGAGAGCTTTATGCCATCATGCCGCTAGCTTAAAAGAAGCGGGAGAGCCAGATTCAATCATGGAAACATGGGTGGCAAAATATTTTGCTTCAACCATGGTATCCAAAGTCGCCAGCGATGCTATTCAAATCCACGGAGCCAACGGCTTCAGCAGAGAGTATCATGTGGAGCGTTTTTACAGGGACTCTAAGGTCAATGAGATTATCGAAGGCACAAACGAAATGCATGAGATTTTGATTGCAACATATGCCTTTCGGAATATCTGAAGAATAGATTAGAAACGGGGCGACGAGCGAAATGAGTATTGCAGGTGCAGCACACAAAACGCTGAAAATGAAATGTGTCGTTTGGGATTTGGATCATACCCTGTGGGATGGCGTACTGCTGGAAGGTTTCGGAGTTACGGTCAAGGACAATGTCAGCGAGATCATACGTACATTGGATGAACGGGGAATACTGCAGTCGGTCGCCAGTAAAAACAATCATGCGGATGCGGAACAAAAGCTAAGAGATTTGGGCCTTTACGAGTATTTCTTGTACCCGCAGATCAATTGGAATAATAAATCGGATTCCATCGGCACAATTGCAAAATCCTTAAATATCAGTCTGGACAGTATAGCCTTTATAGATGACCAGCCTTTTGAATTGGATGAAGTACAGTTTGTTCATCCTGATGTTTTCTGCATTCTAGCGGAAGGGCTGGACGGTCTGCTTGATCTACCAGAGCTGCACCCTGTCTTTATTACGGAAGATTCCAAGATTAGACGGAAAATGTATCAGGATGATATTGAACGTAAGCTGGTGGAAGAACGCTTTGAGGGAGCCCAGGAGGATTTTTTGGCTTCCTTGGATATGGAGTTCACAATATCTTCCGCAACCGAAACAGATTTACAGCGAGTCGAGGAGCTGACTGTCCGCACACACCAGCTTAATACTACCGGGTATACCTATTCATATGAGGAGCTAAGAGAGTTTATCAAATCGGACAGCCACAGGCTGATTATATCCGGTCTCAGCGACAAATACGGCACATATGGAAAAATCGGTATTGTCCTGCTGGAATGTCAGGACAAGGTGTGGAATATTAAGCTGCTGCTGATGTCTTGCCGTGTCATGTCGCGCGGTGTCGGCAGCATAATGTTAACCTATCTGATGCAGGAAGCTGCCAACGCCGGAGTGAAGCTGCGGGCAGAGTTTATTTCCAATGACCGGAACAGGCCTATGCTGATTACCTATAAATTTGCCGGGTTCCAAGAAGTTGAACAACAAGGGAATTGTACAATTATGGAGCGGAATACGGATCAAATTCCTCAGCTGCCCGATTATGTAAGCATTATCATCAATGATTAACCAATGACGAAGGAGCTGCAATAAATGAATAACAAGCTGGCGTTTGTTTTTCCGGGACAAGGATCGCAATTTGTCGGTATGACCAAAACACTCTGTGATGACTATTCAGTAGCGAGGGAAGTATTCGAGGAAGCGAATGATATCCTGGGGTTTAATATTAAAAAACTTTGCTTTGAAGGGCCTGTCTTGGAGCTGAATGCCATTGAGAACATGTTGCCTGCTTTATTGACGGCAAGCTATGCCATCTTCAGGGCCTTTATGGATAAGGTCGGACTTGAACCAAGGTATTTGGCCGGTCACAGTTTGGGAGAATACTCAGCTTTGGTTGCTTCGGGAGGGCTTCGGTTTGCCGATGCCCTCCGGCTTGTCCGGTTAAGGGGTTCACTGGCGATGAATGTCAAGGATACACATCCAAGCTGGATGACGGTGGTGAACGGACTAGATTCAGCCCGGGTGGAAGCAGTATGCAATTGCCTGTCCCGGTTGGGACATACCGTCTCTATTGCTTGTTTCAATCTCAAAGACCAGCAGGTGATTGCCGGCAGTGAACAGGCTATCACGGATGCGGAGAATGAACTGCTTGAACTTGCCGACGACGTGCAGATTACACCGTTGTTTTCGAGTCCTCCCTTTCACAGCGGGTTGTTGAAGGATGTCTCGGATCAATTGAGAGCAGAAATATCAAAAATTACACTGAACGACGTAAAGTGGCCTGTCATTTCAAATGTTACCGGAATGCCATATACAACCTCAGAGCAAATCATCACCAATCTGACCGAGCAGCTGTACAAGCCGGTTCAATGGGACAAGACGATGGAATACTTGTCTGGACAAGGCACAGATTTGTATATTGAGATGGGACCGCAATCCATCATGACCAATGTCATTAGGGCAACCTGCAGCAACGTACAGGCTTACTCCTTTGGTCAGATTGACGACCGCAACTCCGTAATGGATAAATTTCAGACTCATCATGTCAACACTCCAGAGGACAATCAGTTTACGGTGATTACCCGTTGCCTAGCAATCGCGGTTTGTACAAAAAATAATAATGACAACAACGAAGAATACGAAACCGGCGTAATTATGCCTTACGAGAAAATACAAGCCCTTCAGGATCAACTGGAGAAAGAGCAGAGTATGCCGACGAAGGAACACATGGAAGAAGCGCTTGCGATGCTGATGAGTGTATTTGAAACTAAACGTACTCCCGCGGAGCTTAGAGTAAAGCGGTTTGATCAAATTTTTGAAGAGACCGGTACAAAAGCCTTGTTCGCCGATTTTATTTACCATTAAGTCTGGTTTAGTGCAGGAGGGAAGCATCTTTGGATGAATAAATCTGACAAATACAATCAAGAGAGCATAGCGATTATCGGAATCGCTATGCAAGTGCCTGGAGCCGGCAGTCTGGAAGAATTGTGGGGAGTTATTACAGAGGGGAAGGAGTGCATCTCTGACCTGCCTTTGGCCCGGAAGCGTGATATTGAAGCTTACCGGGATTATTCCGCGGGATATGATCATGAGCTTAGGTACAATAAGGGCGGTTTTTTGCAAAATATAGACCAGTTTGACAACAGTCATTTTCGGATCTCACCCAAAGAATCCTCGGTGATGGACCCCACCCACCGGATGTTCTTGGAGTCTTGCTGGGAAGCAATTGAGGACGCAGGTTATGCCGTACAACGATTGGCAGGAACCGATACGGGGGTTTATGCGGGAGTCCGTTTGAATCATTCCGCCTATGCAACGATTGCAAAAGAAGTTGATCCGGAGGGGTATGGAAATTTCTTGACGGGGAACGCAACGGCTATAGTAGCTAATAGAGTGAGTTATCTGCTCAATCTCACAGGGCCTTCCATGACCCTAGACACCGCTTGCTCTTCCTCTTTGGTCGGCCTCCATCTGGCATGCCAAGCTATCCGTTCAGGCGACTGCAGCATGGCTCTCGTCGGTGGAGCTTATATCATGCCTGATCCGATACAGAGTGATGTAAAGATTGGAATTGAGTCGGAATTCAACAAGACGAAGACATTCGATGCCTCAGCGGACGGTACCGTTGAGAGCGAAGGTGTAATTACGCTTCTATTGAAGAGCTACAATCAGGCGAAGGAAGACAGGGACCATATCTATGCCCTGATCAGGGGCAGTGCGGTTAACCAGGACGGTAAAACCATCGGCCTGACATCTCCCAGTGCGGAGGCACAGGGCAATGTCATCAGAAAGGCGTGGAAGAATGCGGATATTGATCCAGAGACCATTACCTATATCGAAGCGCATGGTACTGGGACCAAAATCGGGGATCCGATTGAAGTTTTAGGAATCAGAAAAGCATTTGAAGCGTATACCTCGAAAAAACAGTTCTGTGCCATCGGCTCAGTCAAAACGAATCTGGGCCATTTAAATTGTGTCTCCGGTTTGGCGGGACTGATCAAGGTTATATTGGCTATGCAGTATAAAGTGATACCCAAGCAAATAAATTTTCTGCAACCGAATAAGAGAATCCGGTTTATTGATTCTCCTCTCTATGTCAGCGACAGGAACGAGCCCTGGAATGCTGTGCCTAGAAGAAGTGGGATCAGTTCTTTTGGAATTGGCGGAACCAACTGTCATATTGTTGTGGAGGAGGAGCCCTCCGTTCCACCTCGCGAGGAGGAACTGCCCGATGTTCTCTGTCTTTCCGCAAAAAGTAGGAAATCTTTGATTGAGCTAATGAAGCAATATGAACAACACCTTCGAACCCATTTAGACTTATTGAATATCCAAGATCTCTGTTTTACAGCTAACAACGGCAGAACGCATTACAAACACAGACTATCCATGCTTATTAAGAGCAAAGAAGATCTGCTGTCAAAGCTGGAACAATTGAACTGCATGGATGATTCTTTGTGGATTCAGGAACCGGATATATATATTGGCGGTGAGGAAGCCTTCACACAGCAGGCGTTGTCTTGCAGCGAAGAGGCCCCCCTGCCGCTTCAGACTATTGCGCAGCGCTATGCTGCTGGTATGACGATTGATTTCTCCGCCCTATATAGAGGCCAGAGCAGGCATAGGGTCAGAATTCCGGTTACCCCCTTTGAACGGAAGCGGTGCTGGATCCAAATACCGGAACATAGCCGGGTTGGGAAGTGTTTTGAAATGCAGGATGGCTATGAGGTGGTCTGGAAGGAGGATCTGAGCCCGAACCGGCCGGCTGCTGCCCGTAATGATGTAGTCACCATAGTGTTGGGCGGAGGCGGAGAGCGGGAGAGGGCGATTCTAGCATCATTGCAGGCAGATACCGAGAATGTAATTCCTGTGACGATAACGGATTATTGCGCCAAGGAGGGGGAAAGGTTCTTCATCACAGGTGATAGAACGGGGTATCAATGGCTGTTCAGACAAATCGGCATAAGCGGGAAAGTACAATTGGTTCATATGACTTCCGTGGGCTCAGTCAACGCTGCGGATGATTATATGGAACTGGGAACATCCATGATAGACCCGGTTATCAATCTGCTTACACTGATTAGAACGTTTCAGATGAATCAAATCCAAGAGGCCGAATTGGTCATTGTTACCCGGTATGCCTATCTGGTGAATCAAACAGACCTGGTACAACCTGTGAATGCGGCCTTGCACGGGTTTGCCAAGTCATTTCATTGGGAATTTCCCCAGGTGGGCTGCAAATGCATTGATATAGACGATGCCACTGAGCTTTCCGTTATCACGCGTGAAGTGCTCTGCCAGTCACCTTATTTCATAACGGCTCTCCGTGCTGGAAGAAGATATTATGAAGAGCTGAACCCAATGTCCGAGACTACCGTCCATGCTGAATTACGCAATGTGGGGATAAAGGAAAACGGGCTGTATCTGATAACCGGGGGATTTGGCGGGATCGGGCTGGAACTGGCCAAGTATCTGAGCGGTAAAAAGAAAGTCCGGCTTATTCTTCTCGGCCGTTCCAGACTTCCCGATACGGATGCCCGAAAGATGGACATGATTAAGCAGATGGAGAACTCCGGCAGTACAATTATCCATTATGCTGCGGATATTGCGGATTTTGACCGGATGAAGCAAATAATGGAGGAGATCAGGGTGATACATGGCCCGTTGAATGGCATTGTTCATTGTGCCGGAAACGGGATGGTCAAAGAAATCCATGAGTTGTCGGAAGACAGCCTTAGGGGAATCCTGCGTCCTAAGGTGCAGGGCACTTGGATATTGGACCGGCTGACATGTAACGAACCGCCTGACTTTATCTGTCTATTCTCTTCGGCCATGACCCTGATCGGAGGATACGGGGCTGCCGGTTACACAGCAGCTAACAGTTACATGAACAGTTACGCGAGTATGCGCTGCAGCGCATCGACTCCGTTTATTAACATCAGGTGGCCTGAATGGACGGATACCGGGCTGGCAGAATGCAAGCAAACCAATCTGCGCAAAGAATTATTTGAGCCACTGTTACTGGAGAGGGCCATACGTTATTTTGACTGGGTGCTGCACCATAATGTCCACGATTTGATCCCGGGCAGGATAAATTGGGGATGTGAGTTGTATGAAATCTCTGAACAATTGCCGATCCGTTTTTCGGAATCCGTCAACGAGGAGTTTCATAAACGGCAACAGCTCAGGCCGGATGCAGACAGTCGTATTCAGGTGAACAATAAGACCGCAACACGGACAATTGAACAGAAGATCGGAAGTCTGATTGGAGAGCTCTTATCTTATGAGCATGTGGATTATAACCAGAACTTCTTTGAGTTGGGTGTTGATTCTATCATTGCGGCCAAAATTATCAACCGAATCCAGAATCAGCTGAACTGTAGCTTGGAGGTAGCGGATATCTTCAGATATCCAACCGTCCATCAGTTATCCGGACATTTGGAGACATTGTGGCAACAATTATCCATGTTAAAGGCGATTGTTCCAGCCAAGGAACAGAAATATTATCCGGTGTCGGCTGCACAAAAAAGAATATTTCTTTTGCAAAGCATCAGCAGAAATAACACGGCTTACAATATGCTGGATGCCTTCAGGATAGATGGCGATCTGGACCGCCAAAGATTGGAGAAGGCCTTTCTTTCTTTGATTCATAGGCATGAGACCCTTCGAACGTATTTCTTAGTTGAGGGAGCAGAGGTAGTACAGAAAGTATCCAGCGAGTGCAGCTTTAGGCTTGAATGGGCGGATCTCTCCCAGGATACCAGCATGGAGGTTGAGGCTTGTATTCGCCCCTTCATCAGCTGTTTTAATTTAGGCACTTCTCCGCTGATACGGGCGAAGCTTATCAAGTTGCAGCAGAACGAGCATTTGCTGCTTATTGATATCCATCATATTGTTACCGACGGAACCTCCCGGGGAATTATTCTGGGTGAATTGGGAGACGGCTACGAAGGAAGAACGCTGCCTCCATTGGAGCTGCAATACAAAGACTATTCCACCTGGCAGAGCGAGATGCAAAAGGAAGGGTACTTCAAGAGGCAAACCGAGTACTGGCTCCGCCGGTATCAAACACTGGCTCCGCCTTTGGAACTTCCGACGGACTATGTAAGAACATCATATGTAGGTTTCGAAGGACGTATGTTTTCTATCGAGGTAGACCGGAAGACGACGGATCGGCTGAGAAGCTTCGCTGCGGAGAAAGAATGTACTCTCTATATGGTGTTACTGTCTGTCTACTATGTGCTGCTAAACAAATTCTCCGGACAAGAGGATATTGTGGTGGGATTTCCTATTGAAGGAAGAACGCAAATGGGGACGGAAAAGATCATTGGTTTATTTGTCAACACCCTGGCGCTAAGAAACTATCCTGTTCCCTGCAAGAGCTTTCTGGATTTTCTGTTTGAGGTAAAAACGAGTCTTTTGGAAGCTTATGATAATCAGGAGCTTCCATTCGATGAGTTGGTTAACGCCTTGGGAATACAGCGGGATACCAATCGCAACCCGTTATACGACACCTTGTTCGTACTGCAAAATTCTACTAAGATCCAGGGGCAGTTCCAGGATGTGAGGCTGGTCCCTTATTCCATTGACCAGACTGCTTCCAAAATGGACTTGGAGGTTGAAGTTACGGAAACTTCCGCGCAGCTGCGGATTAATTTTACTTACAAAACGGCTCTTTATAAAGAGGAGACGATCCGCAGCATAGCCGATGAGTACAACAAGCTGATTGAATTAACCCTGAACGACCCTTCCATGGATATCGGGAGCCTAACCTCCCGTGCTGTAGAGCAAAAGCCGCTGGCAGACAGCTGGGATTTCAATTTTGAACTTGAACTGGACTAAAATGGAGGTTATGCTAAAATGAGGTTTTTCAGTATTCCGGCGGATTTCAAAGAGACTACAATCAACGGGTATGTTGAGCTTGCCAAGCAATATCCCGGTAGTCAGGTACTCGAGACTTACGGGCAAATATCCATTAATAACTCTTTTGAATCGGGACGGATCAACGAATATTTACCCCAGATTGACATGTATGATTTGACAGAATACATCCGGTATTGTGAAGCGAAGGGCATTGGTTTTAACTATGTTTTCAATGCACCTTACATGCATAACCGTGAGTTTACTGCAGAAGGCGTGAAGGAGACGAAGCAGTTTATATCCGCATTATATAAAGCAGGGGTCAGATCGTTGACCGTAACACTCCCATCGCTGATGGATCTTGTGAACTCCATGGAGTTGGACATAAAGATTAAAGCGTCTGTCATCTGCCAGATCAATTCCGTAAACAAAGCTCTGCACTACAAGAAGAATGGTGTAGACCGTATCGTGCTGGACGAATCAATCAACCGGGATTTTGACATGCTCCGGAGAATCGCGAGCGCTTTCGGCGACAAATCGGAAATCATTATTAACTCCCTGTGCCATCAGGAGTGTACGTACCGGATGTTCCATTACAACCAGACAAGCGGTGTTGTACGGGATCCTATGGATACAGGAACAAACTACTATACAACCAGGTGTGCGCTGAAAATTTTTCAGGATGTAAACCAACTTATGAAGTTGTCTTGGATCCGTCCTGAGGACCTGCATTACTATGAAAGCATCGGAATCCGCTATTACAAATTACAAGGCAGAGAATACGTGAACCGCGGGAATCCGCTTAAGGCAGTGGAAGCATATTTCAGAGGGTCATTTGACGGGAATCTGATGGAATTGCTGGATATGTTCTCATCGAATTATGCTTATAAGTTTTCAGTTGACAATAAGCTGCTCGATGGTTTCCTCAAACCTTTCTACGACATTCAGGGATATTGCAAAAAAGACTGTACAAGATGCAGTTACTGCGACAGGTATGCCAGCAAAAGTGTTGTGAGTGACGGAGTCAATGAAATAAGCGCACTCGCCAAGGATTTTCATACCAAATACGATGATTACAAGAAATTTGTGCGAGCTGTTGATCATGACAAGAAAGAAGAAGCTTCGAGCACTGTAGGCGGTATCGAAATCGAGTTTGATTTCTAAGCTTGTATATACCGGGGAGGAGTTACGATGTCATCGCTCAAAATCCACAGAGCGCGCCTGCATAACTTAAAGGAAATCTATGTTGAAATACCGAAGCACCGGTTAACGGTCATTACCGGACCGAGCGGCTCAGGTAAATCAAGCCTTGCCTTTGATTTGATTCATTACGAAGGCACCAAACGTTACCTTAGCGCACTTGGAGAATGGGATCTGAATTATGAATATGAGACTACTTCCTTCGACAAGATGGAGGGACTTAACCCGACGGTTGCGGTGGAACAGAAGCTTGTCCGGCAGAGCAATCCCCGCAGCACGGTCGGGACGAAGCTGGGAATGAACCGGTTGCTGGAGTTGTTCTTTTCACTTTACGGAACGTTGGAATGTACGGTATGCGGTAACACCGTAGCCGTCAATACAAGTTGTAAGGTTTGTGGGAGCCGCCACGGGGAATACGTCCCTTCAGCATTCTCGCCTAACTCCAGCATCGGCATGTGTTTTCAATGCTACGGACGGGGCGTTATCTCCCATGTGGATGAAAAAAGTATATTTGAAAAGCTAATGTTATCCAAAGCAAGCCTGTACAACGATACGAACCGGAATTTGAAACAGGAGCTTCTGCGTTATGCGAAGCTGGCAGGGTTTGATGCCAATCTGCCGTATTCCAAGCAGTCTCCCGCAATACAGCGTGACTACTTGTATGGGAGCAATGAATTTTATTTTATTGGCTATATTCCCTACATTAATCAAATCTACGCTCAAAAAGATATTGAAGACTGGGCAGAAACCACGGTTTGTCCTGGGTGTGAGGGCAGCGGACTGGCTCCGGAGGTTCTGAAGGTAAAGGTATTGAACCACCATATCTCATACCTGAAATCCATTTCGGTTAAGGAGCTTTACGGGATTCTGACTGAGGCAGCCGAGCACGGGCACGATGAGCGGTCCGTGCAGCTTGCCGAGCTTATGTGCAGAAAACTGCTGCATTTATTGGATGTCGGATTGTCCTATCTCTCTTTGCAACGCAGAATTCCAACGTTAAGCGGAGGAGAACTGCAAAGACTATATCTGGCTTCATTCTTTGATATTGAATTAAATGAGATCATGTATGTTTTTGACGAGCCTACAGTCGGGCTGCACGAAATTGAGAAAGATAAGGTTATTAATAAGCTTCTTAAGTTAAAGGAAGCCGGTAATACCGTTATAGTCGTTGAACATGACCATATGATGCTAAGGGCAGCGGAGCACATTATTGAATTCGGACCCGGCGGTGGACAAGAAGGCGGACAGATTCTGTTCCAGGGAAACTATGAACAGTTCATCAGCTGTAAGGAGAGTGTGATCAGCCAATATATTGCAAAGGAACAAGTGCAGCGTTTGCTGAGAAGAAGAGATCTGATTATAACTGCAGATACACCGCGTCTTAGCCTGTATGGGGTTAACACAAACAATCTGAAGGATATCCATGTTGCCATTCCACTGGGCACAATGGTTGGAGTTGCTGGCGTATCCGGAAGCGGCAAAAGCTCCTTGATCACGGACACGCTTGTTCCGGCACTGCAAGAGCACTTGTCCAAGGGAAGAAAGAGTGTTGCCGGTTCCACACATTTAGATGGAGCGGAGCATATTAGGAAGTGCCATTTAGTTGAACAAAAGCCTATAGGCAGGGCCAAAACGTCCATTCCTGCCAGTTACATCGGAGTTTGGGACCTTATCAGGCAGGCGTTTTCCAAGCAAGCCATTGATCAGGGAGAGCATTATACCGAAGGAGATTTCTCCTTCAACTCCAGGGGAGCTTGCCAGCAATGCCGTGGTGACGGTATCGTTGAGATCGCCCGGTTCAGCCATGTTTGTCCCAGCTGCGAAGGGAAGCGCTTTAAGCCTGAAATTCTTCAAATCCGGTATCAAGGCTATACCATCAGTGACGTTTTGCGGATGACCGTACAAGAAGCCTCTGGAGTATTTGTTCATGATCCAAAAATCGCAAGGATTCTGTTAACCATGGTCAATGTAGGATTAGGTTATATTGCATTGGGGCAACCGATTACAACGATTAGCGGCGGAGAGGCCCAGCGGATAAAATTGACTAAGGAATTAGCCGATCACAAGCATACAGGACAGCTGTTTGTTCTTGATGAGCCTACTTCGGGCCTTAGCTATCATGATATAGGCAAGCTGCTGACCTTATTAAATGAATTGGTTGGAAGAGGGAATAGCGTGATCGTGATTGAGCATGACGCCTTGTTTCTTTCATGTTGTGACTGGATTTTGGAATTGGGTCCGGGAAGCGGGGAACAGGGCGGCTCTATCATTGCGGAGGGGACGCCTGAGATGCTAGTCCATAATCCGCATTCGGTTATAGGAAGCTTCTTATATCTAAACTAAAACTACGGAGGCTAGCAATACCATGGTGGTTCACGGATCAAAGATATGGCCGGCGGAGGAATGGGAATACGGCACTCCAAGCTCAGCAGGAATCGATCCGGAGCTGTTATGGAATGCCAGTAAGCATCTTCAGAGAGATTTCCCCCATGTATACAGTTTTTTAGTAGTACAACATGGAAGAATCGCCTTTGAACAGTATTACAGAGGAACAAGAGAGACTGATAAACGGGATATTCTGTCTGTGAATAAAAGTATACTGTCAGCTTTGGCCGGTATAGCCTTAGCTAAAGGATACCTGTCGAATACGGATCAGCAAATCATAGAACTGTTTCCCGAGTTTCTCAGCAAGGATTGTGATCCAAGGATACTCTGTCTCAACATCAAGCATCTATTAACGATGACATCGGGTTTCTACTATCCCAGACTTGCAGCCGACAGTCAGCCAATGGTTGACAGGATGCGCAGGTCTGATAACTGGTTAAGGTATATTCTTGAGCTTCCTGTCAAGAACAGGGCGATGAACCGGTTTCAATATAATAATTTCGATGCTTGGCTTCTTTCGGCTGTGTTACAGAGAGTAAGCCAAATGTCAATTTACGAATTGGCCAACAAGTGGCTGTTTGGTCCAATCGGTATACACGCCGATGCTTGGGAATGCGAGGATCCGCAGCAGCATTTGGCCGGAAGCTTGCATTTAACTGCAAAAGATATGGCCCGGTTCGGTTATTTGTACTTAAATGAGGGGGATTGGAACGGTGTACAAGTTATCCCCTCCACTTGGGTAACTGAATCCACCGCCGGAAGCGGTCCCTATTCATATTTGTGGTGGCTGCATCCGCATGGCTATTATGCCTCAGGGGCCGGGGGAACAAGCATAATCATTCTGCCTCAAGCGGATATGGTTATTGTTTTTCAAGCTAAACATCTGAAGCGGTTCCGCCATCCTATGGAGGCGATGCATACACATTTATTCCCATACATCGGCTTAAGTTAAAAACATCTCTTTGGAGGCGCAAAAATGAATGAATCTCTTCTTTCATCAGGTTTACAAAGTGAAACGATGAATTACTGGATCGAAAAGTTCAGGAAGGAATACCAGGAATTGAGACTTCCAAAAGATTATTCTGCTCAGGGAAATGAAAAGGGTGAGTATCTTTTTAACCTACCAGCCGAATTATCGGCGCAAATCTTGCGGCTCGGGAAAAATCAGAATTTAGCGGTGTTTACCGTGATCTTATGCGCATTGCATGTTTTCCTAAACAAATGGTGCGATCAGGATGACATGACGGTTGTTATTCCTGCGTTAGCAGAAGAATCGCTGAATCCGTATTTGTTTCTCCGAACAGAAATCGACCCTGAACAAACATTTAAGAGTCTGCTGTTTCAGGAGAAGCAAAGCTTGATGGATGCCTACAAGCATCATTATTTCTCTATCCGCAGATTAAGTGAGCTTCTTGGAGAAGAAGCTGCGCAATCTGTATTCCGGGTGGCATTGCATATGCAGGGGTTACACCGGGAAGAATTCATCACCAGCCTTAGCTCCAACCCAAATAATGAGTTAGTGTTCTCCTTTGCTCAGACTGACGGGCTGATTAAAGGGAAGGTACTGTACCGCTTGGGCAGTTTTGACGAAGCTACCATTTGCCGGATTACAGAATGGTTCATTCAACTGTTCATGCAGGTGATGAGCAGTATGGAGCGCCCGATACAAGAGTATGAGTATATTACATCTGAAGAAAAAAATACAATCATATATGAGTTCAATAACACAAAAGCCTACTATCCGAAGGATAAACTCCTCTATGAGCTCTTTGAAGAGCAGGCGGCCAAAACGCCGGATCAAGTGGCCATTATCTGCAAGAATGAAAGAATGACGTATAAAGAAATGAATCGGAGAAGCAATCAACTGGCCAGGAAATTGCGTTCACTGGGAGTAGGATGCAATGAATCCGTTGCGATGTATTGCCAGCGTTCTCCTGAGATGCTGGTCGGTATCATGGCTATTCTTAAGGCGGGCGGATGCTACCTGCCGATTGATCCCAAATGTCCCATTGAAAGACGGGATTATATGCTGGACTTCAGCCGTGTGAGGGTGGTCTTGACAGACCACAGCTGTCCCGGGCTTGAGAAGCAAGGCCTGGAGATCATTGCCCTTGATGAAGCGGCGAATTATTCCGGGGAAGCTACCAATATGGCTCCTGTCAATTCCCCGGCAGACCTTGCATATGTCATTTATACATCGGGTTCGACAGGAGTGCCAAAAGGGGTTATGGTTGAGCACCATTCCGTTGTGAACCGGTTGCATTGGATGCAAAAAAAATTTCCGTTACAGCGCAATGACGTCATATTGCAGAAGACCCCCTATACCTTCGATGTTTCGGTTTGGGAGATTTTTTGGTGGTCTTTCCAAGGTGCGAAGGTATGCATACTAGAGCCGGAAGGCGAAAAAAACCCCATTGCAATACTGGAAGCTATTCATCAGGGCGGGGTGACGGTGATGCACTTTGTTCCGTCGATGCTTGATATCTTTGTCGATTATGTTCAACAAACCGGGAACGCACATCTTATGGATACAGTAAAAGTAGTGTTTGCCAGCGGAGAAGCCTTGCACGGAAAGCATGTACAAAATTTCCACTCCGTCTTCCGGAATAAGCAATTGGTGAACTTGTACGGGCCGACTGAAGGAACCGTTGATGTTTCGTATCATGTGTGCAGTGAATCGCATCAGGCTGATGCAGTCCCAATAGGCAAGCCGATTGATAACATCGGATTGTTTGTAGTTAACCGCAGTAATCAGTTGCAGCCTGTCGGGGTACCGGGAGAATTGGTCATCACAGGTGTAGGGGTTGCCAGAGGTTATTTGAATCAGCAGGACCTCACTGATGCCAGATTTAAAGATAACTGCATTACCCATGAGGGACAGATGTATAGAACCGGCGATTGGGCAAAATGGACAGCCGGCGGTGAGCTGGAATACATTGGCCGGATCGACTATCAAGTGAAAATTCGAGGAAATCGGATCGAAATTCCTGAAATTGAACTGCAGCTTTTGAAGGTTGAAATGGTGAAGTCTGCAGTGGTGCTGGTTCAGGAGGACCGTTCCAGCAATAAGGAATTGACCGCGTATTATGCTGCAGGTAAGGCCGCGCCGGCGGGGGAGCTCGCTGCATTCTTAAGTGCTTATTTACCGGGTTATATGATTCCTGCCCGCTTTATCCATTTGGATGAGATGCCGTTGAATGCCAATGGGAAAATTGACCGGCATGCACTGAAGATGTTAACAGAGCAAGTAGATCACGGCCAGGAGCAGCCTGCAAATGAAATGGAACGTAGAATCCATAAAGCCTGGGCGGGGATTTTAGGTTTGAGTGAGTTTGGAATTGACGATAACTTTTTTAACTTGGGGGGAGATTCCCTTAAGGCTATTCAGATTGTGGCAGCTTTGCAGAAATCACACATTGAATTGGATATCAGCTATATATATGAACATCCGACGATTCGCCGATTAGCCGTGCATGCGAAACAAAATGAATCACCTGCGAACGATTTATCCGGTGCTATCGAGCGTGTCGAAAAGCTCAGGGACACCATCTTAAACGATCCGCTGCAGGCAGCTTTTCTTCCTGAGCAATATGAAGATTTTTACCCGATCAGCGATATTCAGTTGGGCATGATCTTTTACTCATTGAAAAACTCCGGGGATGCTGTTTATCATGAACAATTTGTTTATGAAATTGAGGATGACTGCTTTGTATTGGAAGCGCTTAATAAATCCATGGGATTAATGCTGAAGAAGCATCCTATTCTCAGAACCACATTTGATATTCAACATTTTCACGAGCCGGTTCAGATCGTTCACAATAATATGGATTATATTATTGATTACATAGACATAACCGGGTACTCCAAAGACGATCAGCAAAGAATCATCGCTTCATACCAGGAAGAGGATAAGCGTAAGCCTTTTATTTACCCGTTGCAGGAAGGGTTCTCGCTGTTGTGGAGAATGAAGGCATTCCAAATTAATACTCAATCCGTTTGCATCTGCTGGAGCTTCCATCATGCTTTGCTGGACGGTTGGAGCAACGCAACCTTCAGTACGGAAATCATTAATACGTATTTCCAAATGAAATCAGATGGCTTCGCCGTGTTTGAGAAATTAAGCAGTACGTATTATGACTACGTTCTCTATCAATTATCGCTGAAGGAAAAGAACGACATTTATCACTTCTGGGAGGAAGAGCTAAACGAGTATAAGCGCTCTCAATTCCCTAAACGCAGTAAGGAGGCGGGAGAAGGGGCGGAGAGTAAGGCATCCATATTTAAGATTGATGAGATTACAACACAATCGCTGAAGCAATTTGCTGCCCAGAATCAAGTTTCTTTGAAAACCGTCTTATTCAGCGCTTATCTGTATATGTTGAACCTGTATTCCCACGATAATGATATTGTAGCAGGTATTGTAGATCAGAACAGGCTTATGTCTGAGGATAGTCATAAGATACTGGGTTGCTTCCTGAATACGATTCCTGTTCGCTTTCAGTTGGGGGACAGCCGGTTGACTTGGAGGGATCTCATCCATCGCGTTGAAGAGAAGTTAACAAAGCTAAAGTATTTTGGAAGAATGCCGTTATATGAGATTTCCAAACATCTGGGTGAAATGGGCAACTCCAATCCGTTTTTCGATACCCTGTTTAATTATGTAGACTTCTATGTCTATAACGAAGTGAAGCAGGACCTGTCAGCGAAGAGTGAATTGTCGATCAGTAACTATGAACGGACCAATACTTTATTTGATTTTACGATCAGCAATTTTGACTCAGAACTGGAAATCAGAATGATTTATAAAGAAGCCTATTTGCCGGTTGCCGAAGTCGAAATATATGCCGATTACTATCTTGCTATTTTGGAGCAATTCATTAAGAATCCCGATATCCAGACTAATAAAGAACAGATTCTGAATGACCGGGAATTGGAGCGGATGAACGCTCTTAATGAGACGCAGAAAGAGTATCCATCGAATACAACCATCCATCAGCTTTTTGAGGAGCAAGCGGAGTTGTTCCCGGAGAATATTGCACTTCTCTTGGAAGATGCAACGATCACGTATGGCGAATTAAACCGGAAGGTCAATCGATTAGCGCACTGTTTAACACGGGAGTTCGGAATACAACCGGGTGATCGGATAGCTATTTGTATGCATCGCGGGTTCGATATGATCGTAACCTTACTTGCGGTCATGAAATCGGGGGCGGCATACGTTCCAATCGAACCTGATTATCCGCAGGAAAGAAAAGAAGCGATTATGAAGGATGCGGAAGTCCGCTTAATGGTGTCAGGTGACGCGGAGGAAGGGATATATCATCCCCGTCTCTTACGGTATAACGACAAACACTTCAGGTCATTTCCATCGCATAACAACGATGTAAGAGTAAGCGGAGTGGATGTAGCTTATATAATTTACACATCAGGTTCGACAGGAACCCCCAAAGGGGTAACCATCGCACATCATTCCGTGGTGAACTTGATTTGTTGGGTGAATCAGCGCTTTGACATCGGACGGGATGATCGGCTTTTATTTGTGACTTCAATTAGCTTTGATTTATCAGTTTATGATTTATTCGGGATTTTATCGGCAGGTGGACAAGTTGTCATAGCAGATAAAGAAAGCGTTATGGATCCACGTAAGCTGCATAATCTTTTGTACGAGCAGAGAATCACCTTTTGGGATTCTGTTCCCTCAACGTTATCGCATTTGGTCGGATACATGGAAGACAGCGAGTTGACGACCAAGCAGACGTATCTGCGGCTGGTGTTTATGAGCGGAGATTGGATCGGTGTCGGATTGCCGGCCCGCATACAGGGCTTCTTTCCAAATGCCCAATGTATCAGCCTCGGCGGTGCTACAGAAGCGTCAATATGGTCGATATATTATCCGATAGAGGAATCATGTGCGTATGAGGTAAGCATTCCTTACGGAAAGCCGATTGACAATAATCAGTTTTACATTTTGGACAACAGCCTGCAGCGTATGCCCTATGGAGCTGTCGGAGAACTATTTATCGGCGGTGCGGGGCTCTCCCTGGGATATCACAAGAATGAGGGCATGACGAAGGAAGCCTTTCTTAGTGATCCCTACACTGGCAAGCAGTTGTACAAAACCGGTGATATGGGCAGATTTCTTGCGGACGGCAATATTGAGTTTATGGGAAGGTTAGAGCAGAACCAGGTCAAGATCAGAGGATTCCGGGTTGAACTCGGAGAGATCGAATACCAGTTAAGGCAGCATGAGGCAATTAAAGAGGCTATTGTATCGGATTTCTTGAATGAAGACCGTCATCGTTCCTTAGTCGCGTATTATCTCCCAGTAATCAAGGGCATATCCTTGAATTTACGGGAGTACCTGATGGAGAAGCTGGCCGATTACATGATTCCTTCTTACTTTATTGAAGTGGATCAATTTCCTCTTAACGGAAATGGCAAGGTGGATAAAAAGCAGCTCCCAGCCGTAAAGAAGAATCACCATCAGCCGGACACAACTCCTTATGCAGCGCCTGTAACAGAGCACGAGAAGATATTAACGGAGATTTGGCAGGCAGTGCTCGGTTACGAGCGAATCGGAGTGGAGGAGAACTTTTTCCAGTTGGGCGGAGACTCCATCAAATCTATTCAAATCTTGTCGCAGCTGCATAAGCATCAGATGTACTTCGATATGAAGGATTTGTTTGAATTTCAGACGATCAGCAAACTAAGTGAATGTCTTAAGGATACCAACAGCAGCATTGACCAGAGCCTCATCGTAGGAGAGATTCCTCTGATGCCGATTCACCATTGGTTTTTTGAAGTTGCGAACGGCCAGGTCAACCACTTCAATCAAGCCATGATGATTCATCGGGAGGGCGGGTTTGACGAGGCCTTGGTACACAGTACCTTCGACTCTATCCTGATGCATCACGACGTCTTAAGAAGCATATTTGCCAGGAAGGGTACAAGAACCGTTCAGATCAACAGGGGATGGGATAGCGGTCTTTTCTCATTAGAGAGCTTTGACCTTTGCGGACTGGACGAGGAGCATTCTAAGCGTATCCTCCGGGAGAGTGCGGATGCTATTCACAGCAGCTTGAATCTGTTAGAAGGACCGCTTGTACGCTTGGCCCTGTATGAGTGTGGCACAGATAGCCGGTTGCTTGTCGTTATTCATCATCTTCTTGCTGACAGTATCTCTTTGAATATTATTTATGAGGATTTTGTTTCAGGGTATGAAGCGCTTCTCCAGGGCAAGAGCATTACATTCCCGGACAAAACGCATTCATATAAGGATTGGGCAATACAAACCATTGAATATGCCAGTTCTAATTTGGACAACGAACTGCCGTATTGGAGAAATTTAAAGAAACTAGCGGCTGGAATTGAATTGAAGAATGAACTGGGCGGAACAGCAGGCACAGTTGGAGAAAGTGAAGTCATTGAGGTTGCAATACCGAGCTTGGATATCGATGCTCTGCTTACGAAAGCCAATCTTGCATTTCATACCGAGATCAGCGATCTTCTGATTACCTCTCTGATGCTGGCTTTTCATAAGTGGTCCGGAATGGAACGATTGCTTCTACAGATGGAGTTGAGCGGAAGAAGCAATGTCCATAACGGGGGGAGCACGGAGAGGACGGTTGGCTGCTTTGATACAAGGGTTCCGGTTTTAATAGAGATGAAACAAGCCGGCGACTTATCCTACAACATCAGAAATATCAAGGAGACGATCAGAAGAATTCCTAATCAAGGAGCGGGTTTTGGAATGCTTGCCTATTTAACTCCAAACCGCGAACAAATTGAAATCACGCCTGCAATCAGTTTTTCGTATAGTGGGCAATCCGAGAAGGGAACGGCTGAGAAGATACCGGGTTTCCTTGTATCCAGTCAATGCGGTCAGACGATAAGCCCGTTGTTTCCGCAGACGGTTGCTTTGGAGTTTAAAGCCTGGATCAATAACGATGAGCTGGTGACATCCGTCCGTTTCAGCAACAATCAATACCGGTATGAATCAATGCAGAGCTTGATGAATTTATACTTTGAACAATTGAAGGGGATTCTGGATTATTGCATGCTGCGCGATACGCAAATGAAGACTCCTTCAGATTTGGGGTATCGGAAGAATCTGCGAATTGAAGATCTGGACAAGCTCACTCAACGAATCAAAAATCTCAAATAGCGGAGGATTGGAGCCTTGGAAACGACGATAAATGAAATTGAAAGTATTTTACCGTTGACACCTACACAGGAAGGAATATTATATCATTCTCTGCGGAGCGGCAACCCGGAAACGTACTTCGAACAATGCAGCGTTATGGTAAAAGGAGAAGTAAACTTAAAGATATTCGAGGAAAGTCTAAATTATTTAATCCATCGGCACCAGGTGCTTCGCAACATATTTGTTTATGAGAACGTAGAGGATTTCCTGCAGATTACACTGGAGCAAAGAATAGCCCGCGTCGCCTGTCATGACTTCTCGCACTTGGAATTGGAGGAACAGAGCGCATACATTGAGCGCTTAAAGGCAGCAGATCGGACACGGGGGTTCAAATTACAGGAAGACCTGTTAATCAGGGCAACACTGGTGAAACTTGGGCAGAACCGCTATATGATGATCTGGTCTTACCACCACATTATTTTGGACGGCTGGTCAATGGGGATTCTGTTCAATGAGTTTCTTGTTGTTTATCAATCCTTGTCCCAATGTAAGCAGCCAAGCTTGGACGAAGCTGTACCGTTCGGAACATTCGTGAAGTGGGTGGAGGAACAAAAAGACTATAAAACGAGTTCATTGTTCTGGAAAGGATATCTTGACGGCTTAAAAGTGACGACAGGCTTACCCGCGCTGCTAAAGCAAAAAAAATCCGGGTTTCTTCAGAAGCAATTTGAATTCAGTTTGGGTGAAGAATGGACGAATTGGTTGATTGTATTTGCCAAAGACAACAAAATATCCATAAGCAACTTGATTCAAGCCCTGTGGGGAATACTTTTGTCCCGCTACAACAGTACAAACGATGTATTGTTCGGCTTGGTTGTTTCCGGTAGAAATCCCGCCGTGGAGGGAATCGAAAAAATGCCGGGACTGTTTGTAAACACGGTTCCGTTGCGAATGAATATTCCGAAAGGAATTCCCTTCAGCAATCTGCTTAAACAAATACAAAAAGAGTCGATTGAAACAACTGCTTATAGTCATTACCCATTGAATTCTATACAGGCTATGAGCCCGCTTCAGAAGGAACTGTTCGATAATATCTTGGTCATTCAGAATTATCCCATCAACGAGAATATAAGAGCTGGCAGTGAAGAGAGCGGGCTTCCTTTTGAAATTGAAGAGACTCATATGACCGGCCAGACTAATTACAACTGCACTGTAACGGTTCCGATTATGAAGGATGGAATAACCTTTCATTTCAGATACAATGCAAATGTTTATCAGCCGGAATTTATCGAATCGATCTCTTGTCATCTACGAAGTCTGATCCAGCAAGTATTGGACAAACCGGAAATGCCGGTGGAACATATGGAGATATCGTCTCTGCAGCAGCATCTCATCCCGTATAGCTTCAATAATGTCAGCAATCATTACTATACACAGAACATCCATCAAATATTTGAGCAACAGGCAGAACTATCAGCAAGTACCGCTGCGGTCGTCTTTGATAATAAGACATTTAATTATAACGAGATTAACCGTCACGCGAATAGGCTTGCCCGGTATTTAAGAGACAGGGGGGTTGGACCGGAACGTGTTGTTGCATTACTACTGGAGCCTTCTGTTGATATGATTGTGGGCGTTTTAGGCGTTTTAAAAGCAGGGGGGGCCTATCTTCCTATTGACCCTGAATTGCCGGAAGCAAGAATTAAGTATTTTTTGCAGGATAGCCAGACTGCCTTGGTATTGACGAACATGGATGAAGTCCCGCCCGGAATTGATCAAGATGTGATCAACCTTGCCGACATTAAATACGAAGATTATGACGATGTTAATTTGCTCCCGCTGGCAGAACGAAACCACATGGCTTATCTCATCTATACCTCGGGTTCAACCGGAACTCCAAAAGGAGTTGTAATTGAACATCAAGCGGTTGTCAATTTTATTGAGGGGATGAATGAGAAGATTGATTTTGTTTCCCAGCAGACCATATTATGTTCTTCTAATTTTTCTTTTGATATTTTTGTAATGGAGACACTTCTGCCTTTATGTATAGGCATGACGGTTGTCATCGCCTCGAAGGAGGAGCAAAAAAATCCAAGGCTGCTGGCTCAATTAATTGGAAATGAACGAATTAAAATACTGCAATTCACCCCGTCTAAGCTGAAGCTTATACTAAGCGACAATATATCAGCCCCTGTCTTACAAAAGGTGAATATTGTGATAACCGGCGGAGAGCCGCTGTCACCTCCGCTGCTGCAGCAGCTTAGGGAGAATACCAGAGCAAGAGTATACAACGTTTACGGCCCTACCGAATGCACTGTATATGCAACAGTGGAAGATATGACAGATAAGGACGATGTCACAATTGGCGGCCCGATCACAAATATGCAGATTTATATTATGGACCACAATATGTGTCTGCAGCCGCCGATGGTGTACGGAGAGTTATATATCTCGGGTACCGGACTGGCCAGAGGATATACGCAACCCGGCTTAACCACTGATCGGTTCGTATACAGCAGACATTCCCAAGATATCAGAATCTATAAAACCGGGGATATCGCAAGATGGGGGATGAATGGTGAGCTGGAAATAGCGGGGCGAATGGATGACCAGATCAAGATACGCGGTTACAGAATAGAACTCGGAGAAATTGAAAATGTCATGTTGGGCCTGCCTGGAATTACAAATGCTGTTGCAGTTGTGACCGATGACGATAATGAACATTCTCAAATCGTAGCGTTCTATATTTCGGGTACTTCCGTGACCCCTTCAGAACTAAGGGAGCGGCTGGAGCAGCTGCTTCCGCAATATATGATTCCTGGGCAGTTTTTTAAGGTAGACCAGCTTCCTCTAACTGCTAATGAAAAGATTCATAAAAATGTCCTTGCCCAAATGGCCCGGGAGCTTGCAACCAGCGTGATTGCCATGGAACAGGAGGACATGTCCTATTTGGAGGATGAGGACTTTATGAACATTCGGCAGATATTAGTGGATATTCTGAGCGTTGAGCCAGAGCTGGTGAAGCCGAAGGTACTCCTGAATGATCTGGGCATGTATTCACTGGAATACATCAAGCTGATCGTGATTATCGAACAAATTACGGATATTGCCTTTGACGACGGAGAGCTAGCGGGTGACCATTTAAGTACGGTTGAAGATCTGGTTACGTTTATGAAATCCAAGAAACAACTCCAATCCATTAGTGAAAGAGATGATGACCTATGAATAAAACGGTATGGTTTGACGGAAGAGAAATTGAAGCTGCAAGCAATCTTTGGCCGTTGCTGTTCAGCCAGCGGTTTGAATATGCAATCGTTCAGCGGAGCGCCTTGGGAATATTGAAAGCTCCCAGCAAATTAAAATTTATTGTGGAGTGCCGGAATGAAGAGGACTGCGAGGACCTTAGCATGGAGGTCATTATCATGTCCAGAAACAGGGTACTGTTGGAATCCAAAAAAGCAGAGGGCTATGTCACTGCATTTATTCAACAAATTGGAAATCAAGAGGAAATGGACAGCGCCTGGCAAGCCGGAATGAAGCATGACTTTTTGATCGCAGAATTTAAGGATGTTACCAACATCCCCTTGGAGCTGTTAATCGCCCGTCTTCAACAGACCGACACGAAAATTCTTAAGGCGGTGGATAGCGCACAGGATGCGGAAATTGCATTCGGTGTAATGGAAGTGGGATGTCATGGTGTAGTTCTAGAAACGAAAGAGGCTGCCGAATTGGTGAAAATGAATGAATTACTCGGTAAACAGGAACAAGGCAAGTTGAATCTAGTCAAAGGTGTCGTTAGAAGTATAGAACACATTGGTATGGGGTACAGAGCTTGTGTAGATACCACCAGTCTGATGACGCAAATTGAGGGCATGATCATCGGCTCTACTTCAAGAGGAGGGCTATTGGTCAGTTCGGAGACCCATTATCTTCCCTATATGGAGCTAAGGCCGTTCCGTGTCAATGCGGGAGCCATTCATTCATATATTTGGACTCCGCAGGGGATGACCGAATATTTGGCTAACCTGAAGGCTGGCAGTAGAGTGCTATGTGTGGATGTAGAAGGGAATACGAGGGAAGTATCTGTTGGCAGAGTGAAAACGGAAATGAGACCTTTAATAAAAATTGAGGTTGATGCCGGGAATGAGGTTATCAATACAATTGTACAGGATGATTGGCATATCCGCATTTTAGGATTTAATGGAGAACCCTATAACGCTTCGACATTGAAGCCAGGGGATGAATTGGCGGCTTATATTTGTTCGGGAGGCCGGCATGTCGGGATTAAAATTGATGAGCACTTTGAAGAGAAATAATCCAATACTGCTGTATCTTCAGAGAGAGGTGGTTGGAAAATGAACGGAAAGCAAATTAGATTGCAAAGATTAATTCCATCAGATGGTAAACTATGTATAGTTCCTTTGGATCATGGTGTAACCAATGGGCCATTGCAAGGCCTGGAGAATATCGCACATATGCTTACACAAGTGGATGAGGGAGGGGCTGATGCAGTCGTGATGCACAAAGGCCTCCTCCGGCAAGTATTGACATTGCCAAAACCGTTGCGCTGCAGATTGTTGATTCATTTATCTGCCTCAACCGTACTGAATCCGGCACAAGGAGCCAAGGTGCTTGTTGCGACAGTAGAAGAGGCGGTAAAGCTGGGGGCAGATGGGATATCCATGCATGTGAATCTTGGAGTGGAATATGAGCCCCGGATGTTGGAGGATTTAGGCAGGGTGGCATATTCCTGTGAGGAATGGGGGATGCCGCTTTTAGTCATGATATATGCGAAAAATGGCGGTGCAGATACCCCTGCACATGCGGCCAGAGTTGCACAAGAGCTGGGGGCAGATATTGTCAAGATTGAATATCCGGGTTCAAGGGAAGCGGTTATGAAAATTACGAATAGTGTTCACATTCCAGTCATAGTAGCTGGAGGAATAAAGCAACCCGTAATTGAATTATTACAAATGGTGGAAAATTCCTTGGCTGGGGGAGCTTCGGGAATTGCAATGGGACGGAACATCTTCCAGCATCCGAATCCCAAATCGGTAACGCAAACGTTAAGCAGGCTTATTCACCGGGAATACGAATATAAGGACTGTTTATTTCGCATTGAGACGGAGGAACTCGATGAATCGCCAAGATATTTTAGATAAGCTGAGAGATTTGCCGGGTCTGGAGTTGGACGCCGAAGATACATTGTATTGCGATAAGAAAATTGTCATGGACTCTCTTGCATTTCTTAAACTCATGACACTTATTGAACAAACCTTTCACATCAGTATCGATGATGAAGACTGGGCAAGGGGCGGTTTTGCATCCGTCAGCAGCTTGCTTGACAGCATCCAAAAAAAACAGTCGGGGGAGGAGCCTGAATGACGTTCAGTTTTCTTCACAGTCATGCTTGCAACAGGCCGGACCATACCGCCATCAAATATCAAGGAAAGGAATGGACATACCGGTCCTTAATCCAGGAGATTACCCGAGTAATGAATGATATGGCGGATAAGGGCATCGGCAGAACGGATAAAATTCTGTTATATCTCCCCAATAGCATTGATTTTGTTGTCCACTACTTTGCAAGCACCGGTATCGGAGCGATACCGGTGCTTGCAGATATTAAATATCAGCAAGAAATGAAACATATTTTTGCTGAGAACCAATTGAAGTGCATTATCGGAAATGGACAGAGTCTGGAGCATTTACGGCAATATGTAGATCTAAGCGATGAGATTATCATTGATGTCAATTCACGGCTCCAGCCTGACGCTACCGGATTTAGCCCTGATTCACCGGAAGCCAACGCCTTGGAGGTGCCCAGTCAGGACGATATCGCGCTGATTCTGTATACTTCAGGGTCAACAGGATATCCCAAAGGAATCGTCAATACCTACCGTACGCTGAACGAAGCATTGTCCAACTATTTGGGAACGCTTCCGTTTACGTCTGATGATATATTTGTAGGAGTTACCCCTTTTTTCCATTCCTATGCGTTTGGCTCTTGTTTCCTGTCGTGTTTGGCTATTGGGGGGACTTTATTGTTGTATGACACCTTTATTCCTAGACCAATCCTTAAGGCTATAGAGGAGGAGAAAGCGACGGTTTTTCAAGGGGTTCCATTCATGTATCATCTGTTAATCCAACAGCTGGAATCCCGTACATATGATTTGTCATCATTAAGGTTATGCATTTCAGCAGGTGCTCCAATCAAGGAGATGGAGGCGGCCGAATTCTACAAGCAGACAGGTCATGTTATCCATCAGGAATATGGAAGCACTGAAACAGGTACTATGGCCGTGAATTTAAGTCCCGATATGAAGCTTAATATTGAATCTGTCGGAAAGCCGCTGTTTAATGTTGAGATACGGATTACGGATGAAGGAAGCGGAGAGGGACAGCTATTCGTCCGTAAAAAAGGGCATGCTTACGGGTACTTAAACGATGCTCCTTTCGAAGACGATTGGTGGCCTACAGGTGATTTTGGAAAAATGGATCGTGAGGGCAATATCTTCATTCTGGGAAGGCTCAAGAAGATGATTAATGTCGCCGGGCTTAAAGTCAATCCGCAAGAGGTGGAAGCGGTGCTAGCGGCACATCCCGGGGTGGCTGATGTGATGGTAGGCGGCCTCCTGCATCCCGAATTTGGAGAAATTGTAGCGGCATATCTAATCCCCCATCCGGCTGCCAATGTTACACAAGAAGAGATTATGCAGTATTGTTACGAGAAACTGGCCTTATACAAAGCACCAAGGGTAGTCTATTTCGTTAATGAGATTACAAAGACCAGTCTTGGCAAGAGCGTACAGCTCAACAATGAGCGACTTATCTCAAGTAGCATTAAGGAGTCCGAACTGAAATGACCGATAATTTCCAGCAAGATACCCGCAATTTTTGTTTTCTTGCCAACGTAAGGAATTATCTCCAGTTCCACGGCTTAAATGTGTCAGAGGATTGGCTGGGGGGCATTCTGGGGCTGGTTGGCTTCCGCATTAATCAAGATGTCCGGGGAGCAGACTATTTATTTGGATTTAATGGTGATTTTCAGGAGCTGTTTATAAGATTCGAAGCTTTATTCACGCATAAGCTTACCCGCATAGATGTCCCGGTGATCCAGGACCTGGAACAGATGAGAAGGACTCCATACCTCATATGGGTCAATGACTTCTATCTGGAGTATTCTCCAAACTACGGTGTGAAGGATTGCGGCAGGATCGTAGTTTTCCTTCATCTTTCGGAGGAACGGTTTACTTATTACGACAACGGCATCAGAGAGCTGGATACGGATATTTTTGCAAAAGCGGCGGGATTCGGAGATGGACTGGTTACCTTATACACTTTTGACGGCTTACCGGTGTGGAAGGAAGACCGGTACCTTATGGAGAGGAGGGGACTGCTCGGTGCGGTAAAGCATATGAATATGACATCACACGGGGACATGCTGTTGGGTTATGACGGGTTGAATAAGCTTTGTGAGACGATACGGACACATACGGGGGAAGAGCAGATCTACCCAATCTATTTTCAACTTCAAAGACCCGGAGGACTGGCGCAAAGCAGGCTGCTCATGAGCAGATTTATAGCCGAGATAAAAAGAGAACGGGATATTTACGGCGATAGTGAAGACGAAGAGTTTCATGATTTATCGGAACAGTGGAGAATGATCGCTAATTTGCTGTTTAAACTAAGCCATACCATGGAAGAGGATTTAAGAGCCAGAATCATAGAGCGGGTTATGCATGCCGTTCAGTCGGAGAGAAAAGCCTTTGCCGGGTTAGAGCAGCTTGCCACTCGGCTATGATAAAAACGCATTAAAAAAGTCATTTATACGAGGTGAAGCATGGATCAGAAATCTTTGATGCGGTACGTGGACTCTCTGATGCAAGATACGATCGACCAACACTCGCCTGGAGCTGCGGTTGTAGTGTATGTGGACCGCGAACCCGTTCTTATCCAAGGGTACGGGGCAGCCAATCTGGAGTATGAGATGCCTATTCAAGGCCGTACGGTTTTTGACTCCGGTTCTTTGGCAAAGCAATTTACCGCATATGCGGTTTCATTATTAATTGAACGAAATATGCTGTCCCTCGGCGAGGACATTCGCACCTATCTGCCGGAATTTCCGGAATCAAGCGGTAAAATTACCGTCGGTCATTTGTTGTACCACACCAGCGGGTTGCAGGAATGGGGCGATATCCTGCAGATTGCCGGTTGGCGCTTTGGGGACGAAATTACAATGGATGATGTGAGAGCGCTGATTCCCCGCATGAACTCTCGCAATTTTGCGCCAGGAGAGCAATTCGAATATGTCAACACTGGATACACGCTGTTGGCGGAGATCATATCCAGAATTGCGGGTGAGCCTTTTCATCAATGGATGGACAGGAATGTGTTTGGCAGTATCGGAATGAAGCATTCTTTCTTCAATGATGATTTGTATAAGGTTGTTCCGGGTATGGCGTATTCTTATCGGCTGGCAGACCGCGGAACGTATGCGAAGTGCAGGGACTATTTGCGCGTGGCTGGTTCAAGCAGCCTATACACCACCATTGAGGATTTGGGGCAATGGCTCGGCCATCTCCTTGACGGAGGAAGCGTTGTGGAGCGAATGGCCGTACCGGGCCAACTGGCAGATGGGTCTGTAACCAATTATGCCTTCGGTCTGTTTCTCGGCCAGCATAACAAGGTACAGGTGCTGGAACACGGCGGGAAGTACGCAGGCTACAGAAGCGCACTTAGCTTTATTCCAGAGAAACGCATTGGCGTCGCGCTGCTTAGCAATCTCGATTCGTTGAAGGAATGGGATATTGTAAGAGGGATTATAGAGTTTCTCTTAAATGACAGTGAGGAAGAGCAGGTGGCGGCTCAATCCGGCCAGCCCTTGCGGTCTGTCCAGCATGTACCGGATCAAGAGATTTCGGGCCATTACCTCATCTGCGAAGGACATGTTGCGGTTATTGGCATTGAGGACGGACAAGTTTTCTGGAAAATAACAGGCGGGCCCAAGTTCGAACTGGTTCCGCATTTGCAGGACAATTTCATAGATCAAGACGGTGATCCTGTTGTATTTTATCGGAACGGGGATAACCGGATAGACAGTATGACACTTATTTGGTGCGGCGAAGAGAAGCGGGTGCAGAAGATTGTGCCTGTATCCGATGGGGTTGAGGCCTATGCAGGTGTGTATTATAACAGCGGGCTGAACGTTGCTTACCGAATGATCGTACGGGAGAAAGAGCTTTACGCGGAGCATATGAAGCATGGAAGTATGGAATTGTTTCATTATCAGAGGGATCACTTTTCCGGGGAACACTACTGGTTCAGGTCTGTCCAATTTGTTAGGGAGAATGACCAAGTGATCGGGTGCATTGTATCCTCTGCCATCCAAGCTAAAAATATATACTTTACTAGAATAGACAGGTCCATATTGTTGTGAGCGTAAACGGCAGGCTCTTTCTCTGAAGAGGGAAATCCTTCTTCGGAAGAGAAGGAGCTGATTGCTTTACGGGAAGAGAACTAGCAAAAGGAAGATGGGATAAGCGATGCATTGTGCACATCTTTCAATCGAAATATGAAAAAGGGATTCCTTTCTAAATCTGCATCATGCCTACAACACCATATTTGGGAGATGATTTAACAGTGAAGAGCGTTATTCTGCCGATGTATGAACCCAAACTAAATACCTTCAACGTATATGCTGCATTATTTTCAATTATTGCGAAAGATGAAAGCTATCTTCCCTGGTATTATAGTAATTTTATATCATTAGGAATTAATACTTGTGATGATACTTTGTATTTTACTGATCATTTCACTTTTTTTGAGTATGGGGATGGATTAAGCTCATGTCCGTGGCTAGAGGTTTATAAGCCGCCACATAAAACAATTTACTATGAGTACATATTTCGGATTAAGGATACTTTAATTGGTTATTTAAACCAAAATAAGTATGTGTGGCTCTATTTGGATCAGTTTTATATTCCCCAAAGCAACTCTTATCAGAAAATTCATAAAGAACATTCTATACTTGTCTATGGGTATGATGATGAAGCAAATATATTTTATATAGCTGATAATTTAGACAACGGTAAGTTTATAAAAACAATGATTTCATATCAACAACTGATAGAAGCCTGGGAAAGCGATATTTGCGAACACTTTCGAAGATTGTTTCGAGTAATTAATTTTAAAGAAGGCGAATATAAACTTAACACCACACATCTCAAAAATCAAATAGAAGGTTATTTATCATCGAACATTATCAATAATGGAGTCTACTGGGACCAAAATCCCATTGATGGGCCTCATGCTTATGCGCAGAATATAAAATATTGGATATTTGGCCATGAAGTTTATAGCTATATGCGGCAACTCATCAAGCAAGTAAAAGAGACAAAAGATACTAAAAATTTGGATATACGAATTCCCCACCTTCTATGGGAACATAAGAAGTGTATGGTTGAACGAATCAATTATCTAAACTTAAGAGTGTACGATTTTTATAGTGATTATGAGAAAATTGTAAATAGTTCATTAAATATCCGGAACCTGACTATAAAATATAATATGACTAAAAATGATAGTATCCTAGACAAAATAGACACTATTATTAGTGAAGTTGTAAATACCGAAGAAATTGCATTAAGAAAACTGGTGAAATTACTATAGCGGACTGTTAGCTATCCTCACGAATTGTGCGATATGCTTGTGTTTATTTGATCATACGAAGGTTGTCTATTTGATAGAGATAAAAAAATATAAGGGTGGTGCTTAGCAGTATGATTAAAAAGTTGCCGTTGGGTGAGTCACCAATTATAGGTTATCAACATCACGCATACCCGTTATCAATAAGTTCACTGCATCCGTCATTTTACGATTGGTTTTATTGCAACTATATTCAACTCTACTGTAATAACGATACTCCTCAATTTAATTTAAACTTTTATGAATTTTCGAGACTGAATCCTAAGTCGCCTCTATTGGAAGAAATGTATTTACCGAAAACTTTTATATTCAAATACGCTGACCCAATGAGGTTTCTCATCGATTCCATAAGTAACGATCATTATATTGTTACGTTTGTTGATGAGTTTTATATCCCGAATCGGTCGGCATATCGGAAATTTCATAATGTGCATGATATTCTCCTATATGGTTTCGACGAGACGAAAGGAGTTCTAGATGTCGCTGGTTTTAATGCAAAAATGCAGTACGGATATTCGCAAGTCAATTTACGTGACTTCGAGCAAGCTTTTATTGATATAAAAACTTCGGATGGTTATTTAGTCCGATGGGCCAATGGAATGCACTTGTTTCAAGTGAAATTCGAAAAGTCCTTTCATTTTAATTTGAAGATTACTATTGAACTCATGCAGGATTATTTATTATCGCGGAATACTTCGATCAGATTTCGGATGTACGATGATCCATCGGAAAACATATATGGGGTCGATGTATATGATTCCGTTGTACAGTATCTCAGAAAATCAACAGACGAACTGGATATTCGTCCTCTTCATATTATTTACGAACACAAAAAATGCATGGTATCCAGGTTGAAATATTTGCTGGATACATCAACGTTAGACATACCGGAATACTTAATAAATGAATACTGCAAAATCGAACAAGACGCATTGAAAGCCCGTAATATTGGTTTGAAGTATCAGATGAATAAAAATCCAGTAGTGCTGGAGCATATTGTAAACGTTATAGAGGAGGTTCGAGAAAGGGAAATCCGTACTTTATCCGAGGTTATTCAGCTATTGACCGAGATAGTTCCACAATGAGCGGAATTTTTGACGGCAAATTATTTCAGGGCTACGTATGCTAATCCTAGGTGGAATTTCATTCCTAATCTAAATGATTTCGAGGAGATTAATTGTGAAAAAAAACTTTGTATTGGAAAGCCTCCCATCATCTCGTATCCGGTTCATCCCTCTCATTTATCCATTGTGACCGCATGCGAAAATCACGAAGCGTGGCTATATTCGAACTATATTCAAATTGCTTGCCCTCCCGAATTTCCTCAAGAAACAAACAAAGTTATAGATTTTTTTAACTATGACACCAATGCGCCATTTCACAATTACTCTCCTTATGCTATCGAAATGAAAGAAAATGGTTTCTTAATTGAGAAAGATATTGTTGTTGCCATTATTCAGTTTATTGAAAACGGCTATTACATCAAAATATATCTCGATGATTATTTTATACCTTTTCGCAAACGTGTATTTCATCAAAATCATACTCCGCATGAATTGTTTTTATATGGTTATGATTCGGATTTAATGATTTTTCATGTGCTTGGATATGACGAAAAGAGTGGTTTTATTGAAGCCCAAATTACTTTTAATGAATTCAAAGAAGCATTTATGAGTGCAAATCGGCTTATTAGAGTTGATCGGGAAGAATATCATTGGATGCAGTATATTTATCTTTACGCTCCCCAAAATGCCGATCTTGCGTTCGATCTGAAGCAAGTTGTTTCTTTACTAGACGCCTATCTGAATTCCACTTCATTTCAAGAAATGCGGAATGTGTATGAAGCACTTAAAGAATTCTATGACTATCAACTACAATTTCACGATTTTGATATACGCCCTTTTTACTTATTGTGGGAACATAAAAAAGTAATGCTGGACAGAATTGAATATATTTCAAAAAATATATTCAAAAGAGAAGTTGAATACATAGTGGATGCAAAGGATTTACAACGCGATTTTTTGAAACTGCGTAATGTTGTATTGAAAGGAAACTTATTAAAAAAACACATGAAAAACAAATTGTTTTGCAGTATGCTTGATTCTTACGTGAGAAAAGAGATTGTAATTCTCAACAGGCTTTTACATGATCTCTATGTATTCTTATAAGAACAATATCGGAGTAGCGTGATGCCTATATGGCTCTTCAAAACAACGCGACCGGGACCTTGCAAAGCTTTTCATCAGAAGGTTTGAATTAGATTAGTAGATAGATATGGTAAATCTAACTCAGGATAATAGATTAATCACTAAAAGAGGTGGTAACCAGGGCCGAACGGAAGCGATACAACAAACAGGTTAAAGAAGAAGCGGTAAAGAACATTCAAGAACAACGGAAGTCTATGGATGAGATTGCTCTGGAACTAAACATTCCAAAATGGCCACTCGAGAACTGGATTTGCGGTGCGTGAAAAAACCAGGTCGGCCATACGGGCACACCTTCTGCGGCCACAGGCGATGGGGAAATTTAAAGTCCAGACGACCGATTTGAATTACGACTTTCCCATTATTCCAAATTGGCTAAACCAATACTTCGATAAGGCTAAGGCTGAGATTCTTCTTTGAATAAACTTTTACCTGTTAAAATGAGAGTGGTCTAGAGATGAACTAAAATAAGTCACAAGTAAAAAAAGGGACAAATCATAATGACTCGTCCCTTTAAACGTCCTACTGTATGACAAAATAAATTACTTTTACTCTTCTTCGCCCTCATCAGTCTCATTAGCCTCTCCATTTACAGGAATTTTGAACAAGGCAACCTTGATACCTAAACGTTTAATTAGGTTAACATGATGCAAAAGGTTTACTTTACTGAAGTATGGGAGTATTGCCTTGATGTCATTCGGGTTCGTGGAGGAAATAACATAAACTAATGTGCAATCATTATATGGGAGGTTTTCCTGATTAAAGTTCTCGTTTGGGAACTTCACATTCGCTTGCTCTACTACAAAATTTAAATAATCAGATGAATCTTTTAATAAGACCATTGAAACAGAATCATGAGCAAAGAGGTGACTTAGGGTCGCTGAACGTGTTCTTTTCTTTACTCAAACAAAATGTTTATCTTTAGATAGTTGGTCGCAAACTTCAATTTTGCTTCTTGAATTCGCCACCTGAAAGTTCTGTTTATCTAAACATAATTAATAATTCGAATTTTGTCTCTCATTATACTGTCCTTCTTTTTCTTTAGCTTGAATCTCGGTGAGAAAATCCTGATCCAACGAGTATAGATCATCTAATATTATTTCATTTTATAAGAATTATATCATTTATCATACTTTACTTGGCATGTATTGGTATAAAATTGAAAACAAACTAGAGAAACATAGTGTGGGGATAATTATTGGAAAGTTCTATGAATTTGAATATTTGGAGAGGATAGCGATGAGTCGAAATGTTTTGCCCATTAGTAAGCCATTAGTAAAATGCTATCTATACGATGCCTGTCCGCTATCTATCTTGGCTAATACAGAAGATTATCTGGATTGGTTCTATAGTAACTATATTCAGTTATTCTGTAGTAAAAATATATTGGAGGATGGGTATTTATTTCTAGAGTTTTACGGGAAAAATCAGGCTTTCACCTCCCCTTGGCTTAAAAATCAGCATTTGTCAGGATGTACATTGGCTAAAACACAGCAGGACATCATCAAGTTTATTATCGGCCATATCGATCTTGGCTACTATTTTTATGGTCATTTAGATGATTTTTATGTTCCATTTAGAATGGATCATCGAAAACATCATTTTTTACATGATCTGATGATTTATGGTTATGATGAGGAAAAAAGTATCTTTATGGTCATAGCGTATGACAAAAATGCGCTCTTTGATCACTTCGAGATTAGTTTCGATACATTTAAACAGGGTTTTTTGCAAGGCTATTCTATTAATAAAAATATTCCTTATTGGCACGATTGGGTCTATCTTTTCAAATTCAATAATCATGGGCAGTACAATTTTGATTTGAAGCTGGTAGAAGAACTGCTCCATGATTATTTATTTGGCATAAATACCTCCGAAAAACATCGGGCATCAAGTAATCCATGGTCAAATGAGAACAAAGCTTTTGGAATGGAGGTGTATCCTTATTTGAAAAAATATTATATGCATTTGATAAATCGTAAAATAAAATATGATACAAGAATTACTAGTATTTTAGTTGAGCATAAAAGATGTATGTTGAAAAGGATAAAGCACATGCACGACAAAGGATATCTCATGGGTATAGAACCTTTATATGAACATTATGTCGAAATAGAAAAGAGGTTCGTTATTTTCCATGGGCTTATGATTAAATATATGTTAACAGGGAATAAATCATGCATCGATACTATTGTGAATTCACTAGACGATATTGCTCATAAAGAACAAATGATTTTGTCGGAGCTTCTGGAGAAGATCAGACAGACAAATGCATTCAGGAACGGGAAGGAGGTTGTTCAATGAGATTTAGCTTTATTATACCTGCTTACCAGAATAAGGATCTTCTTCTTAATTGTCTGAAAGCGCTTAATTATCAAGAAGGTTACGTGAGAGACGAATATGAGGTTATAGTGATAGATGATGGCTCGAACTATCCGTTATATCCCTTTATTGAAAATATAAATCAAAATTATGATTTGGATTATTTATATCTTGATAGAGATGAATTATCCAGCAGATCTAGAGCCAGGAACCACGGCTTGAAGGTAGCCAGAGGAGAATATATTATATTTATTGATGCAGATATTATTGTAAAACCTGATTACCTGGCCGAACTGGATCGTGTCTATCGGATGGAAGCGGAAGCGATGGTAGTGGGTACACGGCTAATGCTTAGAGATAATGTTACATACCAGGACATATGTAATAAAAGTGTTTTTAATAAATTTTCTTTAACAGCAGATAAGCCGGAAATGTTTGACTTTCGCCTTCCCATCTTTGATGAACTTTCTTATAACAGCTCTGCGATGAAATTCCCTTATATCTATGGTTTAACGTGCAATCTGGCCGTACCTAAAAGCAAAATAGAACTGGCTGGCGGATTTGACGAAGAGTTAATATTCTGGGGGATTGAAGATATTGAATTATCCTACAGACTGTATAAAGCAGGTGTGAAAGTAATAATAAATAGTAAGCTGGAGGTTTTGCATCAACTGCATGGAAATCATGGGAATTTCGTTGAAGAAGATAAAATAGAGGGACTGTATAAAAATATTGATGTATTCCTGCGCAAGCATCGCGGTGTGTTGCCGCTGTCGGATGAGGAAGTGTATGCATTCTTTAGCAGTATAGCCACGAGGTATAATATGTTGGAGGCCCGCAAAAATAATCCATTAAAATTGAAGTTCGAGTTCAGTGAAAAACAGGATCTGGAAATGCTCAAAGAAACAATTGAAAAGATCTCTGATTGGGAGGGACACGAATTAGAGATCTATGACTTCATTGAGGATACAGATTTAGATATTTGGATCCAGTTGCTGGGGAAAAGAAAAAGCTCTATAAGATACTATCCAATGACAATGAAATTTATCTTTGAGAAAAGAGAGGCTGTGTATGAGAAAATATAGCATTGTCATCGTTACATATCAAATGAGAGAAACCTTGAGAAATACATTAGAAGCGTTAAACTATATGGAAGGATTCGGAAGGGATGAGTTTGAGGTTATTGTTTCAGATGACGGATCTATGGACGGAACGCAAGAATATGTACAGGGGATTAACAGAAATTATGAAATGAAGTATATCTTTACGGAAAGAAGCCAGTTATCCTGCCGAAATAGGGCGAGAAATTTGGGAATCAAGGAAGCCGGCGGTGAGATTATTATTTGTATGGACGGAGACGTTTTAGCCAATAAAAATCTATTGAGTGAATTTGATAGATGTTATTCGATGGACAGTAATATTGTAGTTGCTGGAGCACGGATTATGCTGGAGCGGAATGTGGAGTATGAAGCGGTGCATGATCAAAGTATATTCATGAAGCACAGATTTGACGGCAGTAATAATGAATCTCTGGATGACCGCTACAGAAAATATAATGTGCTTTCTTACAACTCCAATGCTATGAGGCACCCCTGGCTTATGGCGCATACAAATATTGTTTCCATTCCCAAGGCCTATATTAATAAGGTAGGGCTCTTTAGTGAAGAAATAAAAGGCTGGGGCTTTGATGAGTCAGAACTAATGTACAGACTTTTTAAAGCGGGCGTTAAGTTTATTATAAATCATAAAATCGAAGTCTTGCATCAGCCTCACAACGAGATGAGAGATACACCTGAGAACGTGAAAGTAATTGAATTCACAAACAATATCAGCCTCTTTTTTAAGAAATACCCGGATGCGCTGAATCAGTTGCCTGAAAATTTAACTGACTATTTTATGAATGATCAAATGCTGGAGTTGCTTACTCCTGCTCATGCTATTCTCAGAAGAATTGAACTTAATCTCAAGCAAACTGAAGAATTACTAGAAATCAAGCAGGTTATTATAAAATGTCTTAATGAAGAAGGCCTGGAACTGGTTGTGTACGATTACATTGAATCTACAGACCTGGATATATATATTCAGCTGCTGGGCGAGACCAGGAGTGTTATTAAATATTTCCCAATGTCCAAAAAACTTACTTATAGTACTGTTCTGGACGGAGGCGAGAAATGAACTATATTGCCTATTTGGCTTACGGAAAACGTGAATTTGCTCTGGAAGCAGTCTATTCAATTCTGTCACTTTATTATTCCGCTGGCTTTGAAGACCATAAAGACATTAGCATTATAATTTATACGGATCAAAGCGATTTTTTCACACGTGTGTTTGGAAAGAACGACAGAATTATCTATCAGGAGTTGACAGAAACACTGAGAGAATCTTGGATGAAAGGAGGTTATGTTTATAGAGCGAAAATTAAATTACTCCAAGATTGTATGGGCAAATATCCGGGCAATCTATTATTAGTAGATACAGATACCATCTTTATAAAAGATAATCTGGAGGAGTTATTCTGCGGAATTAGCCAAAATCAATTTCATATGTATGCTCAGGAAAATACGCTTGAGCAAAGAATGCGGATTCATCAGGAAGTGGTCATCGACCCCAAAGAGCAGAACTCTGAACTCAGTCTGTTGAATTTTATTAAAGATAACAGTTTTATGACCACAAGTGCTAAAGAAATTAAAGTACCTCTTACTATGGAAATGTGGAATTCAGGTGTAGTTGGACTTAATAAATCCCATCTTTCTTCACTGGATGAGGTCCTGGAAATGATAGATACGATTTATGAGAAGTTTCATTACCGCATTTTAGAGCAATTTGCTCTGTCATTTGTTTATGGTAAACAGTATAAGATCTGCAACACTGATTGTACTATTCATCATTACTGGTATTCCAAAATTACCAGATACATCATATTAATCTTTTTTAAGAGAATCCATGAAAAGGGACTATTTAAAAATAGCCCTTTATGCACAGATTTTAATATAGTTGAATTATTTGAATTTGAGCAAAAGTACTTTTCTCAAGATATCGAGAATTATAAAATGGAAGAGTTGTATCAAATTGAGTTTATGGAACTGGAATATGAGCAACTTATTCCGTATGGGGCAACAATATTGAAATATTTTTGGGATATAGAGTTTCTTAAAGAGTTAATCCCTAAAAACAGTTTTTTTGGTGAGATACTAACAAAATATGCCGCTAGTGGACTTTGATATCATATCGTGTCCACAACCTCAAGAAATTCGACAACACCGGCGAAGACATGGAGGACCTGATCTCCATCGGCACCATTGGTCTGATCAAGGCTATCGAGAGCTACCGCCCGAACAAGGGCACGAAGCTGGCTACTTTTGCAGCTCGCTGTATAGAGAATGAGATCCTGATGCATCTTCGGTCGCTGAAAAAGACTCGCAAGGACGTATCCCTGCACGATCCGATCGGGACAGATAAAGAAGGTAATGAAATCACGCTGATTGATATCCTCGGCTCGGAAGCGGACGATGTGATTAAGGAAGTGGATTTGAAGATAGAGAAGAGCAAGATCTACCGTAACCTCGATATCTTGGACGAGAGGGAGAAAGAGGTTGTCGTCGGCCGCTTCGGCCTGGACACTGGAGGCGAGGAGCGGACGCAGTGGGAGATCGCGAAGGACCTGGGGATCTCGCGGAGTTATGTGTCGCGGATAGAGAAGAGGGCACTCATGAAGCTGTATCATGAGTTTTATAAGGTGAAGCGGTAAGAGTATAGGGTCTGTCTTTTGACAGGCTCTTTTTGTTGTCGAAATATGGATAAGTAGTTCAAAAGAATTATGTGAAAAGTCGGATTTCCATGTAAAACATTTGAAATCTGATGTTATAATTTGGATATATGTGATTCAATACAAGGTAATTTAGAGGGGGTGAGGTGGCTAGGAGTTTTGGAATTACAGTTATTAAATTGATTAAAGAAACTGCGAAAGCGCAACGTGCAGCTGTAAAATCCAGGAATATTGCTATTCGTGAACAGATAATGATCTGATGGCGTATCACGCTCAATTAACGGTTAAGGGGTGAAAAGTAATGATTCAAGAGATTTCCATTAAGAAGATAGCCACTTATAACGATATAGGTGTTGTCTTTAGCGGATTAAATAAAATTAATTTTTTTTACGGTTCTAATGGAAGTGGGAAAACATCATTATCAAATGTTATGAAGAATATTGATAACTTTTCAGATTGTAATATTAATTGGGTATCTCAACCATTAAAAACATTGGTATATAACCAGAAATTCGTTGAGGAAAATTTCCATCAGGAATCGAACATAAAAGGTATATTCACATTAGGTAAGGAGTCAACTGAAATAAAAAACGAAATTACTGAAAAAAAGAGGCTGGTTGATAAATTAGATGAAGAGATTCGGAAAATGCGCACTAACTTATCCAATAAAGAAGAAGAATATACCTCGAATGAAAATGAGTTTATAGATGATTGTTGGGAAATGAAAAGAAAATATGATAACGAGTTTTTGCAAGCTTTTTCAGGTGTTCGAAATAATAAAATTAACTTTATGAATAAATGTAAACAGTCGCATTCACTTGAAGGTATGTTATGTGATGTTGAAAATTTACGCGCTCGTTCAAATAAATTATTCAATGGAAGTTTAGTGATAATTCAAGCTATACAATCAATAAAAAATGACGAACTAGACGCTGCTTGTTCAAGTCAGATATACCAAAATCAAATTGTTGGTAACAAGAGGTTGATATCGCCGCTCTCATTTCTAAACTGGCAATAAGCGATTGGGTAAAAAGAGGATATGATCATGTACATAATTCAGAAGGTAAATGCCCTTTTTGTCAACAGTCATTGCCGGTTGGTTTTCTACATCAATTAGAAGAGTATTTTAATGAAACTTATGAAAATGAGATGAAGGAATTAAAAAAGTGTGTTGATCAGTACATGGAATCTTATAGTATTCTTAAAACTTCAATCCAGGACCTATTGGAAAAGGAATTGCCATATATCGATAAAGAGAAAATTTATCAACAGTTTGAACTAATCAGATCGAAGAATGAAATCAATCTCGAATTGATTGAACAAAAACAAAAAGAACCGAGTAAAGGAATGACACTAGTTCCTGTTGATGAATTTGTAAAAAATATCAATCTGGAAATTGAGAGAGTAAATCAGGAGATTCATGGACATAATAGGTTGATTGGTAATCGGACTCTGGAAGAACAACTACTAAAGAATCAGATATTGAGATTCATAGCAAATGAGAATCTGCATAATCACGAAAAATATGTACGAAAAGAATTTAACATTAAGAATGCGATAACGGGGATAAAGGATAGGATTACGTCAAAAACATCTGAGAAAAACAGATTAATTTCAGAAGTTGAGGGGTTGGAGGCTCAAATCACTAGTGTAATTCCATCCGTTAATGAGATGAACCGTCTGTTAAAAGCATATAATTTTACAAATTTTAAATTTGCGCATACACAAAACCAGGGTAATTATCGATTGGTACGATCCACTGGAGAAGATGTAAATCAGACGTTAAGTGAAGGAGAAAAAACATTCGTAACCTTTTTATATTTTATGCATTTATTGAATGGAAGTAATAACAGAGATCTTATTTCAGAGAATAAAGTCGTTGTGATAGATGACCCAATTTCTAGCTTGGATAGCAACGTATTATTTATCGTTAGCAATCTCATTTTGAAACTTATAGAGGATAGCAGGAACAATAAAAACAATGTTGTTCAATTATTTGTTTTAACCCATAATGTCTACTTTCACAAGGAAGTAACGTTTAATAAAAAGCGTTCAAAGGGCGTTAAATTACATGATGAAACTTTTTGGATTATTCGAAAAGTTAATAATGATGTTACAGCGGCTCAATCTTACGATACAAATCCAATTAAAACTTCGTACGAGTTAATGTGGCAAGAACTTAGATCAGCAACACAGATTAGTTCTTCAACTACGGTTCAAAACTTGATTCGTAGAATTATAGAAAACTATTTCAAAGTATTTGGAAATTTTAGTGAAGATGATATACTGAATAAATTCGATGAAGAAGAAAAGGTAGTATGTAAATCGCTTTTGTCCTGGGCGAATGATGGGTCTCATTTTGCAAGTGATGATTTGTATATTGAGCATCCATTAGATACAAATGCTAGGTACCTGAATATTTTCGAGAAAATATTCAAGGTTACAAATCATCATGCACATTACAATATGATGATGGGCATTGAGGAAGAAAATAAGATTCCTCAAGCACAGGTATCATGATTGAGTCCTTCTTATCCTTCTTATTAAGAAAGAATATAACTATATGGTAAACAGATAGTTTATTTAGACAGTGGACGGTATGTAACCCCTACACCAGAACGGGAATTCCTTTATTTTGGAGAATATAGAGTTCATGCAGATTATGCCTTGAAATATTTTATTAAGAATAGTCCCGCTTATAAGCTTAATGAGTTTTTGTATGATGAAGAAGAACCTGAAGCAAGCTTTGCTCGAGGAAGGTTCTTCGAGGTCATCTTGTTGTTTGAAGATACAATGGAGAATGCATTTCTTGAATATACACCGTTACAAAGATGACTTCCTAGAAGGCTTAACTGCTCTTGATGGTGAATGGCCATGGATTGAGGCTAATACCAAACGTCAAGAAGAGCAGGTCGTGGTTCGGTTGAAAACGGGAAAAGTCCTGAATCAAATGCTTAGAGATTATCGTCAACGTGTCTTACTAGGAAAATTATAATATAGATGCCCGGGTAGAGGCTCCGGAGGGAATGGAAGGGAGGCCCTGATGAGAAAAAATGATATCGGTGATTATATTCATAAAGAGGAAATGGTATTGCAAGATTCATTAAAAAAGAGTCAAGATCTTATTTCTAATATTAATGAGCTACTTGTTCTTTTATCGGATATTGTTATATTTGAAGATAAGAAGGCAGGAAGTTTTTTTCTTCTAAGTAACCAGGTTAAAAATGATTTGTATCTTTGTTTACTATCTGCTCTAAGAGGACATGAGACACAATCAAAATTAATGAAACGTCAAGCTATTGAAAAAGCATGTTTGGCGGCTTATTCTCTTGTCGAACCAAACATTGAGAAATTCCTTGGTCAGGATGAAGATGGGGCAAAGCCAATAAAGGCGGCCCTAGTTAATTCTTTTAAATATGTGGAAAAAGAATTTCCAAGTCATTCTCAAAAGCTAAAGCAAATTAAAGATATGATAAATAATTTTTATGCACATGGGAATATGTTTAATTCGCTTAGTAAAGAGGATCATTTTGGTTTTATCGATAGTCGTGATGTAGTGATGCAAAAAGCTTTCCTTTGGGAGATCGGGTATCTTACTATCGTTATTTTTGACTTGTGGTATTTAGCACTTGAAAAATGTTCTTTCGCAAAAAGAAACCAACAAATCCATATGAGATTTGTCCAAGCAGTTAAAATAAACCAAAAGTATCGAGAAGGATTTATGAACCATGAACGCTTTGCTAAGTATAAATCACGCTACAACAACGAGGTCTAAAGTAGAAAACTTGAATTTTTATGGGAATTATTAAAAAGTGCTATAGTTAGATTTTGTTCAGAAATGCATGTTTTCATTAAGTTAAAATTGATTAATGAAATGACATCGCATCGTGTCCATAACCTCAAGAAATTCGACAACACCGGCGAAGACATGGAGGACCTGATCTCCATCGGCACCATCGGCCTAATCAAGGCCATCGAGAGCTAGCGCCCGAACAAGGGCACGAAGCTGGCTACTTTTGCTGCCCGTTGTATCGAGAATGAGATCCTGATGCACTTACGCTCGCTGAAAAAAAACCGCAAAGACGTATCCCTCCACGATCCGATCGGAACGGATAAGGAAGGCAACGAGATCACCCTGATCGATATCCTAGGCTCGGAAGCGGATGATGTAATTAAGGAAGTAGATCTGAAGATTGAGAAGAGCAAGATCTATCGTAATCTGGATATCCTGGATGACCGGGAGAAGGAAGTTGTGGTCGGGCGGTTTGGGCTTGATACAGGTGGAGAAGAGAGGACGCAGCGGGAGATTGCGAAGGAGCTGGGGATCTCGCGGAGCTATGTGTCGCGGATAGAGAAGAGGGCGCTGATGAAGCTGTATCATGAGTTTTATAAGGTGAAGCGGTGAGGTAAGAAAATTGCCTGTAGGAATGAGACATTAGATATCTCGGTCCTGCAGGTTGTTTGTGTTTTTTAATAAGATATTCAAAAATCACTGTGTTATCTGTAAGGATTGAAGCGGATATAAAATGCGCTGTACTGTGGTATACTCGAACTATAAGTGCGAAATGAGGTGTTTGTGGAATGATGAATCTTACGAAGGACCTTGCTAAATTGATTCGGTTAACAGGTGACCGGGCGAAGTTGGATGCTAAAGCAAATGGAACATATATAGTATATAAGACAAATGAGGGGCAAATTGTTAGAGAATATAGTACGGGTGAAATTGAGAAAATGAATGAACAGGATTTCATCCATGAATGAGACAAAGGTAACGATGTTTGTGTTTGCCGGTAATAATGGAAGTGGCAAGAGCACAATCCGCAACTTGATTGTTGACAGGCTTGGGGTAAGTGTAAATATTGACCCCGATGCACTGGCCCGTAAAATTAATAATGGGCATCCTGAAAAGAGTAAAGTATCCGCTGGAAAGGAAGCCATAAGAATAGCCAGGGAATGCATCCGTAATCCGATAACAATAGAGCATTTATAAAGCAACTTGTCTGCGGATGAGTTGCTTTTTGTTTTTCAAACTTAATTTTGAACAGGTTTTGTTTTACGGATATATCGTCCTGGAGATACCCCTTCTGACTTCGTAAATTGTTTGGTGAATGAATATATATCCCCGTAACCAAGGCTAACGGCTACGTGTTTGATGGGAAGTCCGGATAGCAGCATCATTTTTGCCTGTCTCATTAAATGTTCAGTGTGGTACCGCTTAGGGGAAATCCCGGTAGTCTCTTTAAAAAATTTCCGGAAGTTCTCGTAGCCCATATTCACGGCAGATGCCACCTCCTGAATATCAAAGTGAATATCATTGGAGACACTAATCAGCTCGCAGGCTTTTGTTATTTTACTTTCAATTTCATTGCTATGAGCATTATGAATGCTACTGTGCAATCTGATAATCAAATCCTGAGACTTCATTAGCAGGGAGGGAAGACTTTCATCTGTTGCACTTTTCAAGGCTTTCAGCAAGGAAACAAAATCAAAGAAAAAATCATTCGTATGCTGTGCCGATTGGACTTCCTTATCGGAATTAATAATTCCAAGTGTCTTTAAGTATGAATAGACAGGATACCCGACACTGATATAAAACTCGATCCAATTCCCATCTGATTCAATTGCAGTAGAGTGCAAACGTTCAGGTAGACGTTGAACAAGATCGCCTGCTTGCATAGGAGTAACGGTACCGTCCGCAGAAATAAATGTTCCACTGCCTTGCAATACCACAAAACAGCTGTAATATCCTATCTTAAAATCATATTGAGAACGCTCTGCTGATCTTTTCCGCATAAAGCCGCAAGATAAAATACCCTGATTAAAGTCTTTGCCGATACATCGGTAGATTACATCATTTTCATTAATGTCTGCAAAATTCATGTATTCACACTCCTACCAAAATGGATAAATGAAATACCATACTCAACATTTAATATTAGGAATTTTCCTTATATTATAGGGGTATCTACATTGAAAGATCAACCAATTAGAACAATGGATGGGAGTGTTATTTAAGCCGATGAAGCTAAGCAGAGATTGGGAAAATCAATATGTTACTCAAAAAAACCGTTATCCCATGCATGAGCCCTACGGAGTATACGAAACCGTTGAACAGGCTTTAAGCGGAGACCGGAGAAAGTCTAAATACGTAAAAAGCCTGAATGGAATGTGGAAGTTTAAAATGTTCGGATCTCCCGATGAAGTAACGGATGAATTCTATAGTCCTGAATATGATGTTTCCCATTGGGATCATATTCCGGTTCCTTCCAATTGGGAGCTTTCGGGGTATGGAAAACCTGTATACACCAATATGTTGTATCCTTTTGTTCAAAAAGGGGAGGGTTCAAGTCACGAAATTCAACTCAGGAATAATGAATACATTTTGAATCCGCCTCATGTTCCAGAGAGTAACCTTACCGGTTGTTACGTTAGAACGTTTGAAGTTGACGAACATTTTAACGAAAGGGATATATTTATCGATTTTGGAGGTGTAGAATCGTGTTTTTATCTGTGGTTAAACGGCAAACTGGTTGGTTATTCTCAGGATAGTAAGCTTAACGCTTCTTTTGATATCACGGATTACATTCAAAAGGGACAAAACCTTATAGCTGTTCAGGTGATGCGGTTTGGAGCCGGGACTTATCTGGAGGATCAGGATTACTGGCATCTCTCGGGGATCTACCGGGATGTTCTCATTTATGCAAAACCACGTATGCGCATTCATGATTATAAGATCGAAACCCTCTTTTCAGGGAATTACAACAATGCCGAATTAAAAGTGACGGTTGCACCTAATAATCAAGTGAATGGTTATGGTGAGGCTCATGTGCGGTTGTCCCTGTATGATAGCGAACAGAAATTGGTTACTGAGTTTGAAACGCCAAAGTTTGCGGATTGTGATTCCTACCTGCGAGAAAAATATGTAGCAAAGGTTACGAAAACCATTTCAAATCCTCACTTGTGGAGCGACGAGAGCCCTTATCTCTATAAATTGGTGTTAGAAATGATTGATTTGTCTGGAAATGTAGTTGATATTGAGAGCGCGAATGTCGGCTTCCGTGAAGTGAATATCGATCGAAAAGGGGTCCTGAGAATTAATGGGAAGCGTCTCATTATACGGGGAACCAATCTTCACGCCTTTTGTCCTGAAACCGGACGAGTCGTAACAACAGAATATATGCGCGAGCAAATCAAGGTCATGAAATCGCTGAATATCAATGCGGTAAGAACAAGTCACTATCCGCACGCAATCGAATGGTATGACTTGTGTGATGAACTGGGCATTTACTTGGTGGATGAAGCCAATATTGAAACACACGGTCTTGGCGGCCAGTTAAGCGCATCCCCCGAATGGACAAATGCGTATATGGAACGGGCTACACGGATGGTTCTGAGAGATAAAAATCATCCATCCATTATTCTCTGGTCTCTGGGTAATGAATCCGGTTATGGAGCGAATCATGCTGCGATGTACGGCTGGATTAAGGAGTATGACAAAACAAGGTACGTTCAGTATGAGTCTCTGAATCCTCCGGCAAACATCTCCGATATTATGGCGCCTATGTATCCTCAGAAAGATTGGATTCTGGATGTCATGGCTGAAAGCGAGGATTTGCGTCCTTTTATTATGTGTGAATATGCGTATGCGAAAAGTAACAGTAACGGAAACTTTAAGGAATTTTGGGATCTCATTCATAAATTCCCGCGGTTTCAAGGAGGATTTATTTGGGATTTTCAGGATAAAGCGCTGGTTAAGCAGGATAAAGACGGAAATAAAAAGTATGTCTATGGCGGGGCATTCCAGGAAGAGGTTACTGATCCTGCACCTGATATGTGCCTGAATGGTATAGTTTTCCCAGATCTCACTCTCAAGCCGGCTGCGAATGAAATCAAAAATGTACAAGCTCCTATCCAAATGGATTACATGCCTGGGAATGATGGCTATCGAATTTATAATCATTACACGCATCGGGATTTAAGCCATTTGAATATGGCTTGGGAACTGGTTTGCGATGGCAATGTGATAGAAAGCGGTAGTTTGCCTAGATATCACACAGCACCCGGATCCGTTGATAAGCTGCAAGCGCCATACGATTCGTCTAAAGTCTCCGGGGAAGCTTTTCTTAATTTCTATGCTTATTTAGACGAGGACACCTTTTATTCGAAGAAGGGAGCCTGTATTTATGCCTGCCAGATAGAGATTAAGGATTCTGTGAATAAAGTGCATACCGGAGATATTGAAAAGGATAGCTTGAAGTATGATGAAACGACAAATGAAATTCGTATATATAATGAAAATACAACGGTTCTTTTCTCGAAAGAAACGGCAGAGTTCATTGCTGTAAAATATAATCACAAGAATTATTTCACGGGAGGAACCAATAACTTCTATCGCCCTCCAACAGGAATTGATGCAGGTATTCATCTCGAAACGTCCAATTATGCAGATGAATGGCAAGCTCTCGGGCTCCATTCCAATGAGAAAGAAATCAAGAATATTCGGGTATTTGCAGCACCGGCTGCTGTTATCATTCAAGTTCATTGTATATATCATGGATGCATTGAAACCAAAACCAATTATACCGTCGGCGGCAAAGGTATAGAAATCACCAATACAGTTGTGAACAATGCCAAGGTCGACACCCTCCCGAGAATTGGACTAAGCTTTAAGTTCTCTGATGCCTGGAAGAAGATGAAATGGTATGGCCGCGGGCCATGGGAGAACTACGCGGATCGTAAATCTGCCGCATTCGTTGGAGTATATGAGAGTACTGTAGAACAGCAGCACGTACCCTATATCTTACCGGTAGAATGCGGTGGTAAGGAGGATGTCCGGTATTTATATTTGTCATCCGAAGAACAAGCAGTAAAAGTCTCGGCAGCGGGACATTTCCATTTCGATATTCATGGACACAGTATTGAGCAATATGACAACGCCGCCTATGAAGACGAGCTGGGAGATTCAGATTCTGTTTATCTTCATATTGATCACAAACATGCAGGTCTTGGCGGAGATACCGGCTGGACCAAAAATATTCACGATCCCTATCAAATTAAGAAAGGTATCTATGTTTATACGGTAACTATAGAAATCATTTCTTAAGAAAAACTAATTTTTGACTGGCTGAGTAAGGGAAGGATTGTGAAAGAGGTCCGGTTCAAGCAAGCTGGGAAATCCGTAGACCGGATATATTACCGTATTGGGGTATTATAAGGCGAAGCGGTGAGAGACAAAGCAGACCTGCCATAGGCGGGTCTTTTTTGTTGGTCTATAAACAATGTCACATTTAAATAACGAGTAATAAACCCAGAAGAGGTTCCGGTTTATTGATATTTACAGCATCTTCAATTAAGCTCCCGGAAGCGCTGGGGTGTAACGGCCTCGAATTTGCGGAAGGTGGAGATGAAATGGCTCGCGTCCAAAAAACCGACAAGTGTGGCAATGGCTTTGATGGTCAGGTGTTTGTCCAGGATCAGGTGCTCCTTGGCCTTTTGAATGCGTAAATGAATCAAATATTGATAAGGGCTCATCCCGGTGGTTATGCGGAATAAATAATTTAGCCGCTGCGAACTGAGGCCGGTGAACTCGGAAAGATTGGCTAGACCGATGCCGGGATCATGAAAATTATTCTCCAAAAACTGAATCATGGGTAGCAGACGTTTCGAATGCTGGGAATAGGAGCGCTGGTTATCCACTTGTCCAAAGCGCTTTAGATCGATCAGGAAGCGATAGACGAAAGCCGAGCTGTCCATTCCGCTGAATTCGGATGGCCGTTGCTCCAGATGGCGCGTTCTGTAATGAATCTTGGACAGCCTGGAGCCGGGCTCCCAGCTAATGACCGTAGATGTAGCCAATCCCAATGAGGAGATAATGGTCGGAGCTAAATTACCATTGAAGGTAACGTACCAGGTGGACCACGGGTGTGATAAGGTGACATAACGATGCGGGACATGCGGAGGAAGCAGGATTCCCTGGTTCGGTCCAAGCGTAACCGTGGTTCCCGAACATTCGAATTGGCCTTCCCCGCTTACCGTATGCAGCCAGTGATAGCAGTGATAGCCCTCTGGCCGGTCAAATTCCTCTTGCCATTCATTATAGCCCGTCAGTTCTATATAAATCGGCAGTGTCCGATCCAAAGTGGTGACGAGAAATTGCTTCATGTAATGCTTCATATAACGCTCCATGGACCATCAACAACTTTCATTTTTTTATATGATACTTTAATTTTACCTGATTTTACTCTGAACTGCCATCCCTTATAATCAAGACAAAGTTTGAACGAAATGCAGCACCTAACCTTCTGATTATTGGATTGGAACAATGGATAGAGGTCTGTTTATCCGTTATCAACAGTTTTGAAAGGGTATTCATTTTCATTCCGCTACAGTTATTGTTTGTCTGAAGCAGCAGTGATAATCTTATATAATTTTAAGAATGGATTATTCAGTTTAAGGGGGTGATTCACAGTATCGTTGTACAGCATGAATAAAATAGAGGGGGCTTCAAGGATGAACGGGAAACGCAAAACCGTAATTTTAATGTTAACGATCATGGTCATTATACTGTTAGCCGGATGTTCGCAAAGTAATAACGGTAAAAAAGAAAGCGTTACCACTCCGGCTGGTGTATCGGGTACAAACGCAACGGATCCGACGGACTCATCCGGACAAGGCAAGCCTGTCACTGTCAATCTGTTCGCCGGCACATCGAGCACCAACGGGAATATGGATACCAACTGGTTCACAACGTATGCCGAAGAGAAATTTAATATAGATATCAAGTGGTCAACTGTACCTAATACGGATGTTACGACCAAGCAGCCGCTGCTGCTGGCCAGCGGAGATTATCCTTCGATCTTCTGGGCGGGGCAGTTCACCAATGAGGACCTGCTGAAATACGGCAAGCAAGGCGTATTTGTGCCCTTAAACGATCTCCTGAAAGAGTATGCGCCTAATGTCTGGAAGGAAATCGAGAACACGCCGGCGCTCAAGCAAGGGGTATACGCTCCGGACGGCAACATTTACGGCCTGCCGTTCTATAACTACTGCCTGCACTGCTACTACTCCAGCAAGCTGTGGGTATATGAGCCGCTCCTGGAAAAGTACGGTCTTAGTATTCCGACGACTACGGATGAATTTGAGCATATGCTGGAGGTTTTTAAGTCGAACGGCATCCTGCCGCTTACAGGGTCCACGGACGGCTGGAACTCCGATCCGACGACGTTCCTGATGAATGCCTTCGTGTATAACGACGGCGGGAACCGCCTGGAGATGAATAACGGAAAGCTTGAATTTGCCGCAATCAAGGATGAATGGAAAGACGGGCTCTCCTATATCAACCGCTTGTACAGCAAAGGTCTGATCAGCAGTGCGGCATTTACCCAGACCAATGACGTACTCAGCAAGCAAGCGGTCAATCATGAAGTTGGCGTAGTGCCTTGGGGCTGCATCAACTGCGTCGTCGGAGCCGAGAACATGAGTGAAATCATTGACTGGGTCACCATCCCGCCGCTCAAAGGTCCGGGGGGCGCCCAATACGCGGCATTCAGCGGCAATGGTGTCAGTGGAGCCGTCTTCACCATTACGAATAAAGCATCAGAAGAAGAGAAAATTGCCATCATGAAGCTGCTGAATTTCATCTGGACGCCGGAAGGCGCGACCATGGCGAACATGGGGCCGGAAGGCGAATACTGGACTAGAGCTAAGGAAGGTGAAACCGGACTGGTCGGGACACCGGCGCTGTTCGATATTGATTTTCAGCCGCCGACACCGTTCACCCGGGGCTGGAATCAGCTGGGGCCGATCTACCAGTCGGAGGAATGGCGCAACAGCATCGTCGCCAAATCCCCGTTCACGCCGGATGGCTCCGGCTCGGAAGCGCTGCTGCACTACTATACGGAGAAGGATTACAAAGGCAAGCAGCCGGCGCAAGTTGTGCCAGCCTCAATCTGGATCGATCCCGCCAAGTCGCAGCAATATTCCCAGCTGAAGACGAACATTACTTCATACGTCAACCAATGGACCGCCGAGTTCATCGTCGGCAATAAATCGATCGACAAGGACTGGGATGCATATGTGGAGGGTGTGAAGAAGCTGGGTCTGGCAGACTTCCTGAGCATCACCGAAGAAGCGATCGTGAGCCCGTTTGATACGAGCAGCTACCAGCGCGATGATGCAGTGGTGAAGAATCTCGAATCGCTGCAATAAAGCGGCATGGGCATCATCCGCTCCGCGGTACTCCGGAGCGGATGATGCAACTTTTTTAAGCGAGGAATGATCGACGATGAAACCGAATTCTGAATTACGGCAACGCATAGTCCGGCACTGGCCGCTGTACGCCATCATCGCGCTCCCGACAGCTTTTCTGCTCGTGTTCAGCTATTGGCCGATGGTTGGCGTTCAGATTGCCTTCCGCAACTTTAATCCGGTTCAGGGTATCTGGGGGAGTCCCTGGGTCGGCCTTCAGCAGTTCGAGCTGTTTCTCTCGTCACCGTATTTCTGGCCGCTGGTCAAGAATACGCTGGTCCTGAGCCTGTACTATCTGATCGTGTCGATCCCGTGCTCGCTCATTCTGGCGCTGGCGCTGAACGAAGTGAAGCATGTCCGCTTCAAAAAAACCGTGCAAATGTTTACTTACGCGCCGTATTTTATCTCGACGGTTATCCTGGTCGGTATGATCCAGATCATGCTGTCTCCGACGAGCGGCCCTCTGGCGCTGTTCTCCAGTCTGCTCGGCAACAACAATCCTCCGAATGTCTTGGCAAGCGCCGACAGCTTCTCGTCGGTCTATGTCTGGTCGGGCATCTGGCAAGAAACCGGGTATGCGGCAATTATCTATCTTGCGGCTTTGGCCAGCGTCAATCCTGAATTGTACGAGGCGGCAAGAATTGACGGAGCCAGCCGGCTGCAAAAGATCCGCTATATTGATCTGCCAGGCATCAGCTCCACCATTATTATCCTGATGATTCTCAGCGTGGGTGGGCTGCTCAGTATCGGCTTCGAGAAAGTATTCCTGCTCCAGAACAACCTTAATCTAAGCAGTTCGGAAGTTATATCCACGTATGTGTACAAGATCGGACTGGTTAACGCCGACTTCAGCTTTGCGACAGCGATCAGCTTATTCAACTCTGTCATCGGCCTGATCCTGATTACCGCGGTCAACTATAGCGCCCGTAAAGTTTCAGACAGCAGTCTGTTCTAGGTTAGGAGGAAATTTCATGCGTCGCACATCCGCGATTCGAGAGTCCGGCTCAGACCGCATCTTTTTATTTTGCGTGTACACCGGATTAACAATAGTTCTGCTTTTGGTGTTGTACCCGCTGATCTTTATCGTCAGCTCCTCTTTCAGCTCGGCAGCGGCGGTACAGGGAGGCAAGGTCTGGCTGCTGCCGGTGGATTTCACGCTGGACGGCTATATTGGTGTTTTTCAATACAATGCGGTGTGGACGGGATTCGTCAACTCGCTGCTCTACACGGTGGGCGGCACCCTGCTGAGCGTATCGCTTACTGTCATGATGGCCTATCCATTGTCAAGAAAAGAGATGGTTGGACGCAACATCTGGATCTGGGCGATTCTGTTCGCGATGCTGTTTAACGGAGGACTTATTCCTTTCTATCTTGTAGTCAAGGATCTGGGGATGCTCAATACGCCATGGGCGATTATCGTGCCGTCGGCACTCAATATTTACTCGATTATCATTGCGAAGACGTTCTTCCAGAATTCGCTGCCGAAGGAAATGTACGAGGCTGCCCAACTGGATGGCTGCGGGGACTTCAAGTTCCTGACCCGTATCGTCTTGCCGTTATCGAAGCCGATTCTTGCTGTCCTGATGTTATGGTCGGCGGTGGGGTTATGGAACTCGTATTTTAATGCACTGATCTTTCTGAATTCACAGTCTCTGTATCCGCTGCAATTGGTGCTTCGCCAGATTCTGGTCGAGAACAAAATCGACTACACCAGCATGTCCGCGTCGCTCGACCCTCAGCGGTTGACCATGATGAAGAACATGGAGACGCTTTTGAAATATTCACTGATCGTCATTACAACTGTTCCCATTCTGATCATTTATCCTTTTGTGCAGAAGTATTTTGTACAGGGGGTCATGATCGGCTCGGTGAAAGAATAGGTACAGGCATATTACCCGTCTCTAAAACACAAAGCGAATTGGAGGAACGTTCAATGAAGACATCTGCTAGGGTCAAAGGACCGTTTGAGCCGAAGCTTGCTTCTCTGCAAACCTTCGAATGTCCAGCCTGGTTCCGGGATGCGAAGCTGGGAATATGGTCGCACTGGGGAGCGCAGTCCGTGCCGATGTTCGGTGACTGGTACGCCCGTAACATGTACTTTGAAGGTTCGGACCAATACCGCTATCATATCCGTCATTACGGCCATCCGTCGGTCTTTGGCTACAAGGACATTGTCCAGCTCTGGAAGGCAGAGAAGTTCGATCCCGAAGAGCTGATGGATCTGTATCAGGCTGCGGGTGCCAAATATTTCGTGGCGCAGGCGATGCACCATGACAACTTCTTCAATTACGATTCCAGGCTGCACCGCTGGAATTCCGTTCAGATGGGACCCAAGAAGGATATCGTGGCCTTGTGGAAAGCAGCAGCAGACAAGCGGGGCTTGCCATTCGGCCTGACCGAGCATCTTGGAGCAACTTTCAGCTGGTTCCAGAGCAATAAGGGACAGGATAAGGAAGGCCTGTACAAGGGTGTCCCATACGATGGCAATGATCCGCAATACGAAGACCTGTACCTGCCCAACCAGATGTATTATCACGCAGATAAAAAGATGTACGATCTGGATCCGTGGTATGCCACCGAGCCGGAGTGGCATCAGCGCTGGCTGGATGTGATGATGGAGCTCATCGATCTGTACCAGCCGGATCTGCTGTATTCCGACGGAGCACTTCCGTTCACTGACATCTTTCAGGATGCGGCCACTGCGCCGGACGAGGCGGTTATGGCGGCAGGGCTTCATGCGGTTGCCCATCTCTATAACAGCAGCGCCGCCCGTAACGGAGGCGTGAATAAGGCGGTCTATAATCAGAAAGACCGCAGGAAAGCAGTGTACTCGGTCGGCGTCCTGGATATCGAACGCAGCCAGGAGCCGGGTATCAAGGAAGAGCCCTGGCAGACGGACACCTGTGTCGGTGACTGGTTCTATAATGCCAAAGCCGTATACAAGAGACCGGATCACGTGATTGAAATCCTGATCGATATCATCTCCAAGAACGGCAATCTGTTGCTAAATATACCCCAGAGACCGGATGGAACAATTGATGACGAATGCCGATATATTCTTCAGGAGATGGCTCAGTGGATGGCTGTATCTTCGGAAGGCGTCTACGGGACGAGGCCGTTCCACGTGTCTGGCGAAGGGAATTCGCGCGTGGTTATCGAGCAATACAAAGAGGGCAGGGTGGAGTGGGATGCGACGGATTTCCGGTTCACGCAGAAAGGGAATACGGTCTACGCCTTCCAGATGAAGGCACCCGGTGACCGGATGGCTGTCATACGGTCATTCGGGCCGGAAGAACGGGTTAGACACGTGCGTCTGCTCGGTGCAGGACCGGTAGAATTCAGCCAGGCATTAGGCCCGCTGGTTGTATCTTTGCCGGAAGATCTGCCGACGCCGTACGTGCATTGTCTTGCGGTCGAACTGGAAGGATAGAGAAAGCGGGTATCATCCTCATTCAAGGATGATACCCGCTTTTGCTTCACTGTCCCAAACAAAGTGTACGAAAAGTGTTCTAGGCCAATACTTCCATAGGGTGCTAACGGATAGTCGATCGTAATACGCCGCACTCAACTCATGACGTCCGAGCTGCTAACTGTGACTTTACTTATTCTTGGAAGAGCGCAGGCAAGATGAGTTCACTTACGGCGCCGTTTTGATTATAAAAGCGCCATTTTGCTTTTCCCTCAAATAACAAGGAGAGACGCTGCAGGGTATTACTGACTCCAATATGCTCAGCCTTGCTATCAACTATAGCTTTCCCTTGATTCAATTGCTCTAGTTGAGCTGCAGGATATCCGTTTCCTGTGTCGGAAATCATTATTTTAGCAAATGGGTAGAAATCGAGTTCGATCGCGACAATTTTAACTGAAATATGTGTTGATTTATCGGGTTGTATAGCATATTTAATGGAGTTCTCTACAAAATTTTGAATAAGCATAGGTGGAACAAGCATATCCTCGATCATCTTATCGGTTTCAATGGAATAGGTAAACCTGTCTTTATAGCGGATTGACTGAATCTGAAGATAAGTGTTAACATGTTTGATTTCTTCATAAAGTGGGAGCAAATCGACCTCTATTTTGATCATGTACCGATAGAAGTCGACAGAATGAACAATCAATTTCTGAGCGGTCTGCGAATCTCCATTCTCCAGGAGATTATAAACCATATTTAACGAATTAATAATGAAATGAGGTTGGATTTGAAGTTGAAGATTCCGGAGTTGTGACTTTTGAGCCTTGATTTCTTCTTCGTAGACACTTATTTTCAAATGCTGAACCTCATCGATCATCTGGTTAAATGTCTTATTGACAATGGCAATTTCATTGGACGCGCGGTAATGGGGAATCCGGTATTGCAAATCGCCTCGTTGAATATGTTTCATGGCTTTATTCAATTTTTGTAGCGGTTGAACAACCGTAATTCTCAAAATATAAAAAACAAAGGGAAGCATCAAGGCGACGATTACAGATATTGCCACTACATACTTCTGCATGAATGGAAGGGTCCTCAATAACTCATTGAATGGTATGATTTCAATGAAGGTGATGGGTGCAGCAGAGGAAGAAGCTGTAACAACCAAAGCATTATCATGCTGTGAAAGTTTGGGGTTTACAACATCCCCCTCCGCTACCAGTCTTAGGGATTTGCTTTCCTGATTAGGTACAAAGTGACTTAAAAGCCTGTCCAGATTAACATAAGCCCCGGTTAAAACGCCATTGCCATTTTTAATGATTTTTAGCATACTGAAGTGATTGTTGATATTCATAAGTTGCCAATTTGATTTCAGATTATCTGTATCTTCAGCATGGGCGGTATTTAAAACATAGTTTTGGATTTCACTTCGTTCTTTCAATTCTAAGGTGGCCTGGCTTCCCGATATAAAACTATCATCAGTATAGACAAATAACATATCGATGCTGCTGCCTATATTTATAATTTTCTCAGAGAGAGTCAGGCTAATTCTTTGCTTAGCTAACATTGAGTCTGTTTCATTATTGCTCATTGCCAACTGGGGATCATTATCAAACAACGCTGTAGTAGTTATAAAGGTGGTTGCATTATTAAGCTGATTGTCAACCTGAAACCAATAGGACTCTAACATATTTTCATGAGTGCTGTGCACTTGCCCCAGCAGTGTAGACCGGGATTCATAATTGTTGTAAATAAACATCCCGATTACCGGTATAAGGAGCGTGAAGATGGATATGAGTTTAAAAAAAATAGAGTTATAGAACTCCTTATGGTAAAATCGCTTCATCGCTCGGCCCCTTATTGTTTGTGATTAAACTACCGTGCTACAGTACATCATATTGTAAGATTAAATCAAGAAAAAATGCAACAGGAGGTTCAAAATCATGAATGTGCTGATAGTTGATGACGAGCTGAGTGCCATAGAAGCTGTGCGTAACGGTATACAGTGGGGAATGATCGGAATTGAAAATGTATTTACCGCAATGAATGTGCAGGAGGCTACCCGCCAATTCGATAATGTTCCAATAGACATTTTGCTTAGCGATATCGAAATGCCGATGGGTACAGGCCTGGAATTGTTGAGATGGGTAAATACGCATCATCCCCATGTGAAATGCATCTTTATGACTTGTCACGCAGATTTCCGCTTCTTACAAGAAGCTATGCAATTGGGGAGTGTTAACTATATCCTGAAACCTTTGAATTTTGATAAAATGGAGCTCGTTCTAAAGGAGACGAAGGACAATATCCTGGCGGACCGGATTCTGAATGAAAATAGTAACTCTTGGATCCAGAATAAAAAATCTGTAGTAAAACAATTTTGGAAAGACTTTTTCCTTGGTGAGATATCGCCGAATAAAGATAGCCTGACGAACTACTTTCGACAGAAACGATTGGAGATTAATCTGGAGAACGCCTATCTTCCTATTCTGATTGTGACGAAGAAATTCACGGAGTCTGTAACCAAAGAAGACCAAAAACTGCTGCATTATGCTTTGAGGAATATAACGGAGGAGATTTTTGTAATTCCTGGAGTTGCTGAAGAGGTGATCCCTTTTTCGGAAACGACCATATTAGTTATGCTAGAGATGGATGCAAGCCAAGATGAACATCGTCTATATAATCAAATTAATGATTGTTGCCGCCAATTAAGTGATACAGCTGCGAAGTACATTAAGGAGATTATCTGCTGTTATATTGGCGATAAAGATACTATTTATGAAATGCCCTCCGTTATTGAAGCGCTGCAAGAGAGGGATTTTAATAACGTAATTCATGAATCCGAAGTATTCTATCTGAAACAAGAACGCCGTACGCATAGTTCAGTACAATCAGAATTCCCTATTGCCCAGTGGAGAGAATGGTTAAGGCAAGGAAGATATAACCAAGTAGAGGATGATATTACGACCAGGTTAACCTCTAAAGAACAAAGGCTCAAGATTAACCGGGAATTTTTGAATAAATTCATTAGAGATTTCTATTATTTGATCTTTGGATTTACCCATGATCGAAGTATCTTTATTAATGAGCTGTTGGGCGACGAGGAATCTAATCAATTATTTGAGAACGCTTCGGAATCATTAGAAGGTATGCTGAAATGGGTGAATCATGCCATAATTCTCATGCGGAATTTTGATAAGGAAAATGCAAATAGAGATTTACCGGTTGAACAGACAAAAAAGTATATCCATATTCATCTTTCTGAGGAATTATCGATGGAATTAATTGCACAGAATGTGCATCTAAATGCCGATTACCTGACGAGGATTTTTAAAAAAGAGGTAGGAATATCGATTAGTAAATACATTATCAACAAAAAAATGGAAGTTGCAAAAGAACTTCTAATCCATACTGACAGGAGTATTGGGGAGATTGCTTCACTTGTCGGATACTACAATTACTCGAGCTTTAATCGCATCTTTACCAAAGAGACGGGAATGTCTCCTCAAGAATTCAAAATCAGGAACAGAAATTAAACGATATATTAAAAGTCGGTTTTTGTAATCTATATAGTCGGAACAAGTATAACGTAGGCGTTCCCCCGCTTATTATAATGAAGACAAGACAGAAAAAATAAATCCATTTACTATGAGGGGGAAATAACATTGAAAAAAATAACACCTGTATTACTGGCAGCCAGTCTAACGCTAGCCTTAGCAGGATGTGGAAACGGTAACAATTCGAATTCATCAGCTACAAACAACGGGAATGGTTCACTAAGTGAAGGTGTGGAGCCTGGGGGAATTGATTTCAAGGAAGAACCGTACACGATAAAAGTCAACTATGCGGTACTGGGGCAAGAACAAGTGGATCTGCCTAAAATCGAGGAAAAGGTAAATGAAATCACTCTAAAAGAAATTAATGCAAAAGTCGATCTTGAAGGTGTTAGTCTATATAATATGGCCAATGCATATGCGCTAAAAGCTTCCAGCGGCGAGAAAACAGACCTAATGCTCCTTATGCCCGGAAGTGCTTATCTCGCTCCGTTTGCGAACAACAAAATGATTCGTCCCATTGACGATGAACTTGCGAAGTGGGGACCCGCGCTTAAAGAAACGTTGGGGGATATAATCAAAACTGGCCAATTCAACGGGAAGCAATTCGGGATTCCGCAAAAGATGGATCAAAAACTTACATTTGGCTTTAATATGAGCAAAGCAGTCTTGGATAAGTACAATATTGATCTTACTTCTATTCAATCGATCGCTGACATGGACTCCGTGTTGGCCAAGGTTCACGAGGGGGAACCCAAAATGATCACGTTTGCTCCTGAAGTAAGTTCGTCCAATATTACAAACTCCCTGGTATATGGAGATGGGCTCGGGAATTCATATGGTGTGCTCATGGATGGCAGCGGTACGAAGCTGGTGAACATGTATGAATCCGAGCAGTGGATGAACACAGCGAAAAAAGTTCGGGAATGGTACAAAAAAGGGTATATCTCCAAAGATGTAAGCACTTCGCAAGATGATGGCGCTGCGCTACTTGAGAGTGGAAAAGTTTTTGCAACAGCAGCTAATTCTGTCGGATTTGCTGGCGGATTCTCACAGCCCATTGAGCAGAAAACAGTGGCATTGCATCCGCCTGTTCTCTCAACTGTAGATTCGCAGTTATTCGTTTGGGCGGTAGCCTCTTCTAGTAAACGTCCCGACAAGGCAGTTCAATTCTTGAACCTGATGAACTCCAATGTTGAGTTGTCGACCTTGCTTCGTTTTGGTATTAAAGGCGAACATTACGAGATAAACGAAGACGGGACCATTGATGAGTCCAAAAATACAAATTACAATCAAAACAGCTGGCTGATGTTCGGGGATTATGATCAATTACCGTTAGCTGCTAAATTTGTTGAACCAACCGGTCTTTCCGTCGAGGAATATAAAACGAAACTGAAAGAGTGGAATGACAAAACGGCGAAATCTCCTGGGTATGGATTTATATTCGATCCGACACCCGTAAAAACGGAAATCTCGGCATTGGACGCTGCTAGTGAACAATATGTGAAGGTGATAGGCAACGGTGCTGTGGATACGGATGAAATGGCTAAGACATTTAATGAAAGTTTATATGCAGCAGGCCTGCAAAAGGTAATAGATGAAAAACAGCGTCAATTAGATGCTTGGCTGGCACAAAACGGGAAATAAGTCAAACGATAATGATCATAATTGGAGCTGTTTTCCTGTAGCGTTTTTTGCAGGTGAAGCGGCTCTTTTTTTATCTCCGAATGAGATGAAACAGCAAGTAACAAGTCGGAAAAGGATATATTATACGTCGTTCAAAGTATAACGTTAGCCTTTATTCTTTGTGTAAGATAAATGAAGAGAGTAACTTGAATGGGGAGGCGGAAGCGGTGAAAGCAATATCAGATTTAAGATTACAGAACAGAGGTGGAAAAAAGATTAAGTGGAAGTCCTATATTCCTTTATATCTTATGGCTCTGCCCGCATTAATTTATCTGTTTATTAACAATTACATGCCATTGTACGGAATGCAGATTGCTTTTCGGGAGCTTGATTTCTCGGGAAGTATTTTCAGCGGAAAGTTCGTATGGTTCAAGAACTTCAAGTTTTTATTTGCAACTGATGATGCCTGGATCATGACACGAAATACAGTTTTATACAATCTTCTGTTTATCGTTGTAGGAACCCTATTTTCTATCGTTGTAACGATTCTTTTTAATGAAATCATTAGTAAGAAGATATCCAAGGCTTATCAATCTGCTGTATTGATTCCTTATTTTATCTCAATGGTTATTGTAGGGTATTTAGTCTTCGCATTCCTTAGCAGTGATAATGGCTTCATTAATCATTCCATCTTGAAGCCATTAGGGATCGAGCCTATATCCTGGTACTCCGAATCAAAGTACTGGCCATTCATTCTGTTATTTATAAACATATGGAAAAGTTTGGGATACAATCTAATGTTTTATACAGCGAGAATTATTACGATCAGTACTGATTATTATGAAGCTGCAAAAATAGACGGTGCAACAAAGTTTCAGCAAATCATGAACATTACGCTGCCGCTTCTCAAACCAGTAATTATATTGACGACAATTTTATCTATTGGAAGAATGTTTTATTCGGATTTCGGATTGTTTTATCAGGTGCCAATGAACTCAGGTGCACTGTATGACGTTACGACGACAATCGATACGTATTCGTTCCGGGCGCTCATGAAGCTTGGTGACATTACAATGTCAACTGCAACAGGTGTATACCAGTCAGCAGTCGGGTTCATATTGATTTTAATTGCAAATGCAGTGATTAAAAAGGCTAGCAAAGAAGATTCCTTATTCTGAACACGGAGCGATTAACGATGATAGAAAACAAAGATAAAAGATGGTCCATTGCTGGACATGTTCTCATGATAATTTTAAGCGTTCTCGCGGTTGCACCTTTTATTTTGCTGTTTATGTCTTCTATAACGGACGAAGCAACGGCATTACAGGACGGCTACAGCTTCTTTCCGCAAAAATTTTCTCTGGATGCATATTCTTATATTCTGGGGCAATGGGAGCTTATTGGGAGAGGGTACTTGGTATCCATTTTCATTACCGTAGTTGGAACAATCCTTGGCGTAAGTATATCGGCTATGCTTGCATATACGCTTAGTAAACATGATCTGCCTGGACGCCGGCTACTAATGTTTCTGCTAACCTTTACGATGCTTTTTAATGGTGGATTGACTTCAACTTATATTGTGTATACACAGATCTTGCATGTCAAAGACACAATTTTTGGTTTGATGATGCCAAATTTGTTGATGAATGCCTATTTCGTTATCATGTTCAAAAATTATTTTGAGCACACTCTTCCGGGAGCGCTTGTAGAATCTGCAAGAATAGATGGGGCAACAGAGTTTAAGGTCTTTTACAAAATTGCAATACCGCTGTCTATGCCAATGATCGTGACGGTCGGGATGACTTCAGCATTGACCTATTGGAACGACTGGACGAACGGGATGTATTTCCTCTCGACGAACAGTAAACTTCAAAGTATTCAAACCATTCTTAATAATATTAATGAGAATATCAAATTCCTACAGCAAAATAATGTAGGGACAGCGGTAACAACAGCAGATTTACCTTCAGTTACCATACGTATGGCTATTGCTGTTGTCGGTGTCTTGCCGATGCTGGCGTTGTTCCCAATCTTCCAGAAATGGTTCGTTAAAGGGGCAACTGATGGGGCAGTTAAAGGGTAGAAATATTTGAAACGAGAATATAACAATTAAAGGGAGTGGATATAAGATGTACGTTTGCAATCCTATTAACATGGAATACAAATATCAGTTTATCGAAGGAGCAGGGAAAATGCTTACTTTTAGGGAAGCTGCTGATCCTTCTATGATTGTATTTCATGGAAAATACTATATGTTTCCCTCAATGACAGCGGGATTTCTAGTAAGCGATAATCTGCATGACTGGGAATTTTATCCTTTGAAGGGTTTGCCTATTCATGATTATGCTCCGGATGTGCGGGTTATCGGGGAGTATATGTATTTTTCTGCATCCAGCCGATCGAAGAATTGCTCTTTCTACAGAACAAAAGACCCGATTCGCGGTGAGTTTGAGGAAATAGAAGGGACATTTCCATTCTGGGATCCCAATCTATTTGTAGATGATGATGGTAAGGTTTATTTTTACTGGGGATGTTCCAGTCAAACGCCTATCTATGGGGTCGAGCTGGATCCAAGGGATATGAAACCCAAAGGGGAGCCGCTAGAACTGATCTATAGCAATACTACGGTTATTGGTTATGAGAGAAATGGCGAAAATCATATCCCAAAAACGCTCGAGCAAATTGAGGAGATAGTGCAAGGCTATGCAAATGCAAATCCGGGTATTACTGATGAGCATCTGAATATAATTAGGCAGGCGGTAGGGGGTGATCCATACATTGAAGGCGCATGGATGGATAAGCATAACGGAAAATACTATCTTCAATATTCTAGCCCCGGGACGGAGTGTAACATTTATTCGGATGGGGTCTACGTATCCGATAAACCATTAGGACCGTTTACGCTGGCGAATAATAATCCTTTCTCCTACAAGCCGGGGGGGTTCATCCCAGGTGCTGGGCACGGATCGACAATGGAAGATAAATACGGGAATCTTTGGCATTCTTCAACCATGAGAATCAGCATCAATTATATTTTTGAAAGAAGATTGGGATTATGGCCTGCAGGCTTCGATAAGGACGGGGAATTATTCTGCAATCAGCGATTTGGGGACTGGCCCTTCAGGATCGAACAGGCACAGATGAATCCATGGGACAAGCCGGAATGGATGCTGTTGTCTTACAATAAACCCGCTAAGGCATCTTCCTGTACAGAAGGAAAAGAAGCTTCGAAAGCGACGGATGAGAATGTTCAAACATGGTGGCAAGCAGGCTCTAATGGTTCCGGAGAATGGATCGAAGTAGATTTGAAGCATTCATGCGACGTACATGCCATCCAAATCAATTTTGCCGACGATCAGTTGAATCTTTCGCTTCCAGAGGGAGCGGCTATGACAGAGGGACGATTCATCGACGAACGTCAGCATTATACCAGATGGATTCTCGAAGGATCAGTGGATGGAAAAGAATATTTTGTAATTGAGGATAAGTCGGATGCAACTACGGATTTGTCACATGATCTCATAGTGAAAGAAGACGGAATAAAGGCAAGGTATCTCCGGTGCATTGTAAAGGAGCTTCCGTTTAACCAACAGGCATGTATTTCGGGTCTTCGCGTGTTCGGGATTGGCGTTGGAACACTCCCTGATAAAACGAGCGAAATTCAACTCGAACTTTTAAATGATCTTGATCTTTCGGTTTCATGGAACAGTGTTGAAGCGGTTGGTTACAATGTGCTCTGGGGATTTGCTCCAGATAAACTGTACCATAGTCACATGATATTCGGAAAAAATCAGATGGTAATTAAGGCATTAATCAAAGATCAGCCTTTATATGTCCGGGTAGATAGTTTCAATGAGATCGGGATAACTGAAGGCGAAGTTTACAAGGCGATCTAATACGTCTAGCGCGACAGGAGATGCTTGAAATGAATAGAGATCTTAAAGAAATCATCTCACGGATGACCTTGGAAGAGAAAGTGAAATTATGCTCAGGAGTAGGCGCTTGGAATACAGCTGCTCTTCCTGAACACGAAATACCATCGCTAATGCTCACAGACGGGCCGCATGGTCTAAGAAAACAATCAGGAGCCCAAGATCATATGGGGCTCAACAACAGTGTGCCGGCAACTTGTTTTCCTACAGCAGCAGGACTAGCCAGTTCGTGGAATAAGACTTTACTAGAACAAGTTGGAGCTGCACTTGGCGAAGAATGTCAGGCAGAAGATGTTCATATTCTCCTTGGACCCGGGGCAAATATCAAACGATCGCCGCTGTGCGGAAGAAACTTTGAGTACTTCTCTGAGGACCCCTACTTATCATCTGAATTAACGACCAGTTATGTTCAAGGCGTTCAAAGTCAAGGGGTAGGAACGTCACTCAAACATTTTGCAGTCAATAACCAGGAAACGAAACGGTTTAATATCAATGTCATTCTTGATGAGCGAACGTTACGTGAGATTTATCTTGCGGGCTTCGAAAATGTAATAAAACAAGCACAGCCGTGGAGTGTAATGGCTGCTTATAACAAGATTAATGGTGAATATTGCTCACAAAACGAGAAATTATTAAATGATATTTTAAGAGGGGAATGGGAGTTCGAAGGAATAGTTGTCTCTGACTGGGGGGCTGTTAGTGAGAGGGATGTTGCACTCTCAGCAGGTATGGATCTGGAAATGCCCGACAGTAATGGTGTAGGCAGCGAGAAGATTATTAACGCCGTGCGCAGTGGTACTATGTCTGAAGAAATCTTGGATGTTGCTGTTGAAAGAATTCTTTCAACTATATATAAAGCGATAGACAATAAAAAGAATCACGTAACCTATAATCAAAAAGCTCATCACCAATTCGCTAGATCCGTAGCAGCAGAGAGCATGGTGTTATTGAAAAATGACGATCAGCTTCTTCCGCTTCAAAAACAAGGAAAACTCGCAGTAATCGGCGCCTTTGCAAAGCATCCAAGATACCAAGGCGCAGGAAGTTCACGGGTAAATCCTACACAGTTAGAAGTCCCAATGGACGAAATAGCTAAAACAGCGTCGCAAGCACGAGTACAATATGCTGAAGGTTATTCATTGGACTCAGGCGAGATTAATGCTCAATTGATTCAGGAAGCTAAAAAGGTTGCCGGGGAATCGGAAGTAGCGATTTTGTTCGTTGGACTGCCAGAGAAATATGATGCTGAAGGTGTGGACAGAGAGCACTTAAAGCTTCCAGATAATCAGAATGCTTTGATAGAAGCAGTTACCGAGATTCAGAGCAACACTGTCATTGTTCTATTCAATGGTTCTGCTGTTGAAATGCCATGGATTCACAAGGTGAAGGGGGTGCTTGAAGCATATTTGGGTGGACAAGGGATGGCCGGTGCTGTAGCTGATATTCTTTTCGGTGATAAGAATCCATCCGGAAAACTCGCGGAAACCTTCCCGGTTCAACTGAGCCAAACCCCATCTTACATTAACTTCCCGGGTGAAGGTGACAAGGTAGAGTATAGAGAGGGCCTATTCGTAGGTTATCGTTATTACGATAAAGTTGAGATTGAACCTTTATTCCCGTTCGGGCACGGTCTCTCCTATACCACGTTTGAATATTCCGAGCTTCAATTGAATAAGAAAGAAATTACAGATTCCGAAGAAGTCATAGTCTCGGTAAAGGTGAAGAATACAGGAGGCAGAGCAGGGAAAGAAATTGTACAACTCTACGTGCAGGATATTGTGTCTAGTGTTATCAGACCTGTTAAAGAATTAAAGGCCTTTGAAAAAATTGAGTTAGCTCCAGGAGAGGAAAAGCGGGTTATTTTTAAACTGGGGAAACGTGCGTTTGCTTATTATAACGTTGAATTAAAGGATTGGCATGTGGAAAGCGGTGACTTTGAACTTCTTATTGGTAAATCCTCTAAAGAGATCGTTCTGCAAGATACAATCAAGGTCAATTCATCCGTTAGATTACGCAAGAAATATACCTTAGATTCTACCTTAGGCGATATTAAGTCTGAACCAGCTGCTGCTTCATTTATTTCATCGTTATTGACAGGGATGGGCTTCGGAAGCTCAGGATCTGAGGGGCCATTTGGAATGGACATGGAATCTTTACTGAACAGTATTAAGCTCAGAATTATTGAGAACCAAAGAGCAATGCCGCAGGAACAGCTGGAGCAATTTCTTGCATATTTAAATGAGGGCTAGAAGGCTAGACAAATCAGATAAGCCCAGGGAGGGTTATTATGATAATTGGAATTTGGAACAGTAAAATTGAAACAGAACTTGCTAGTATTAAATTTATCTTTCAAATTGAGGAACTGAACGGATTGCAGCTCCGCGTCTGGTCTGAGCCCGTCCCTATGGTTGAGATAGATGAGACGGTTATAGAGGGAAATCATCTTTTTGCTAAGGGACATAATAAATATGCGCCTGGTATCCTTACGTTCGATTTATATTTTGAAGAAAACTCTTTTACAGGAAAATTAGATATGATGGGTCAAGAGCTTGAGCTGATTGGTGAAAAAGGTAGAGGAACCGCTCTGTCCGAAGAGTTCGCAGCTCTAGCGGAAAAGGTCCGTAAAACGGATCTAAGTCCCCGAACAGATGCGGAGATAAAAGAAGAAGTTGATAAGCTGCTAAGCAAGATGTCTCTAGAAGATAAAATTGGGCAAATGAGCCAGTGTTTATCGTCCAATCACTCTTTTGGCGGTGAAGTGGAATCTGCACCACCTGAAGTATTAGTTGCGGAAGGAAAAGCAGGCTCTATTCTTGGAGCATTTGATCTAAAGCGTATATATGAGCTGCAGAAGATTGCGGTAGAACAGTCTCCTCATAAAATTCCGTTATTCTTCAACGCGGATATTATCCATGGATTTCAGACTATTTTTCCTGTTCCGCTGGCATGGTCATGCAGTTGGGACATGGAATTAATTAAAGATGCTTGTTCCATTGCAGCAAAGGAAGCGACAGCTTCCGGCAATACCTATAATCACGGACCTATGGTTGATTTGACCAGGGATCCACGTTGGGGACGTGTCGTAGAAGGAGCGGGAGAAGATCCTTACCTTGGAGCTCAAATCGCTAAGGCTCAAGTAGAGGGATTTCAAGGAGATAGTTTGTTTAGCGACGAAACCTTGATTGCTTGCCTGAAGCATTTTATTGGCTACGGAGGGACTGAAGGAGGACGCGACTACAATACTGTGGATATCTCCGAGGGAACACTCCGGAATTTCCATTTGCCGGCATTCCGAGCGGGTATAGAGGCAGGGGCGGGTTCAGTGATGAATGCCTTCAATATTTATCAAGGTGTGCCTGTAGCCGGGAATTCATTCTTGCTTCGTGAGTTGCTGCGTGAAGAGCTTGGATTTGAGGGAATGTTAATCTCGGATTATGGTTCTGTGGAAGAGATACAGATTCATGGAGCAGCCCGGGATAAAAGAGAAGCGGCGGCTATGGCCATCAATGCTACGATGGATATTGAGATGGTCACAAGAGCGTATGCTGATGAGCTCCCTCGCCTGGTAGAAGCAGGTACTATTAAAGAGGAACAACTTAATGACGCTGTTCGCCGGATTCTAACTTACAAATATAAAATAGGAATTATGGATGATCCCTATCGTTATATCCAGCCAGAGAAAGAAGCTCAACTCCATCTTCATCCAGATCATTTGGAGAAGAGTAGAGAATTAGCTCGTAAATCGGTTGTAATGCTCAAAAATAACGGAGTACTCCCTCTGGAAAGAGAACAAAAGGTTGCAGTAATTGGGCCTTTTGGTGCGAGCAGAGATTTGCTTGGACCTTGGCAATTCTCCCAATATGCTTACGAGACCATATCCTTATTACAAGGGATATCGGCTAAAGGGTTGGACAAGAGCCAGCTGAAATACGTGCAGGGATGCGGTGTAGAGACAGATATTGAGAACGGTATCGAGGAAGCCATTATGGCTGCCAAGGAGTCAGATGTCATTGTTCTCGCATTAGGTGAACACAGCGATATGAGTGGAGAAGCAGCTTCGCGGACAGATATTACACTCCCAGCGGTTCAGATGAAATTGGCTGAAGCGGTTGTAGCAACAGGAAAGCCAGTTGTTCTGGTATTAACTAACGGCAGGCCTCTTGCGCTTAATTGGTTTGAACAGCATACGGATGCGATTGTTGAAACTTGGTTTTTGGGTTCCCAGGCAGGTCATGCCATAGCCGACGTTTTATTTGGTGACTACAATCCATCTGGTAAACTCACAATGAGCTTTCCACAGAACGTAGGACAAGTGCCGGTGTATTACAATCATTTTAAAACTGGACGTCCAGTGACGAATGCAACTCGGGATCAGAAATATATCTCAAAATATATTGATTGTCCTAATGATCCGTTATACCCGTTCGGATACGGACTTAGTTATTCCAAATTTGAATACTCGAATCTCCATTTAGACTCACCAAAGATGACCCGGAAAGAAGTACTTCATGCGAGCGTGACAGTAACCAATACGGGACATTATGCCGGTGAAGAAATTGTACAGCTTTATATTCAAGATCTATACGGCAGCACTGTTCGTCCGGTCAAAGAACTTAAAAACTTCCGCTCTATATGGCTGGAGCCGGGTCAAAGTCAAATGGTAGAATTCCAAATTTCGGAGCAAGATTTGATCTACTACACAGGCAATCATAGATACGAAGCAGAGCTCGGAGAGTTCAAACTATATATTGGCTCAAATTCAGTTGATGTAATGGAAGTTGCTTTCGAACTGGTGTAGGTATCGGGAAACAATACGGAAAATGATCAACAAGAGTAAAAGTATAAATCAGGAGGTAGAAGAATGAATATCGAAACACTGGTCGGTACATTGACGCTTGAAGAAAAAGCGGGACTGTGTTCCGGAAAAGACGATTGGTTGACAAAAGCGGTAGAGCGGTTAAACATCCCTTCCATCCGTACAAGTGACGGACCTCATGGTCTACGGACGTTTGATGATCAGCCTGGTGCAAATAATAGTAAGCCAGCAGTCTGCTTCCCGGCAGGGTGTGCCACGGCAGCCAGCTTTGACCGAGCGTTGCTGAGTAGCATGGGGGAGGCTTTAGGGAGAGAGGCTCAGGCGATGGATGTGCAGGTGCTGCTTGGACCTGGTATCAATATTAAACGCAGTCCGCTTTGTGGCCGTAACTTCGAGTACTTCAGCGAAGACCCTATGCTGTCCGGAGAACTTGGTGCTGCATTTGTAAATGGTGTTCAAAGCCAGGGTGTAGGCACAAGCCTTAAGCATTTCTTCGCCAACAATCAGGAGTACCGCCGCATGGACGCTTCTTCTGAAATGGATGAGCGTACCATGCGTGAGATCTATTTGCCGGCATTTGAACGGGTAGTCAAGCAATCCCAGCCGTGGACCATTATGGCTTCTTATAATAAAATTGGCGGCACGTACTCTACAGAAAACAAACAATACCTCACCGATTTGTTACGTGAGGAATGGGGGTTTGAGGGTCTTGTTATCAGTGATTGGGGAGCGACGCACAACCGGGTCAAAGCTGTGGCCGCAGGAACCGATCTTACAATGCCTTCAGCTACCAAAACAGATCAGGAGATTGTAAAGGCTGTGCAGGAAGGTGAGCTATCCGAAAGTGAACTGGACAGAGCCTGCATTCATTTATTGAAGCTTGTCTTTAAATCAATGGATAACCGTAAAGAAGATGTTACCTTTGATTACGACAGCGACCATGCATTGGCGCGTAAGATCTCAGCTGAATCAATGGTGCTTTTGAAAAACGACAATAATGTATTACCGCTAAAGAAGAATGCAAAAATTGCATTTATAGGTGCGTTTGCCAAGGCGCCCCGCTATCAAGGCGGTGGTTCCAGTCATATTAACAGTTATAAAGTTACAAATGCTTTCGATGCTGCTGCTCAACTCATGTCTGGTAACTTAACCTATGCTCAAGGTTATCACTTGGACAGTTTGGAGCCGGATGCGGATTTAGTCCAGGAAGCAGTTGCTGCAGCCAAGGATGCAGACGTTGCTGTAATCTTTGCCGGATTGCCGGATTCGATGGAATCGGAAGGTTTCGACCGTGGTGACATGCGGATGCCACACAATCATAATGAACTGATTGCTGCTGTAAGCGCTGCCCAGCCCAATACTGTTGTTGTGCTGCATAACGGCTCGCCTGTGGAAATGCCATGGGTTAAAGCACCGAAAGCCATTCTCGAAGTATACCTCGGGGGGCAAGCGGTCGGCGAAGCAACAGTCCAGGTGTTGTTTGGTGAGGAGAATCCCTCTGGACGGCTACCGGAATCGTTCCCGGTTCGTCTGGAGGACAACCCTTCCTATCTATTTTTTCCCGGGGAAAATGGGGTAGTGGATTACAGTGAACGGATGTTTGTTGGATACCGTTATTATGAGAGCAAAAAGATGGACGTGCTGTTTCCATTCGGTCATGGGTTGTCCTATACGACTTTTTCGTACAGTAACCTAAGGGTTAGCGCAACAAACATGACGGAAGATGATACGGTAACTGTCTCGGTTGACGTAACTAACACTGGAAGTATGACAGGGAAAGAAGTAGTACAGTTATATATCGCACCTCATAAAGGGGAGATCATCCGCCCGGTACGTGAATTAAAGGGCTTTGAGAAAATTGAACTGAACCCACGGGAAATGAAAACGGTGACCTTTACACTGGGTAAGCGGGATTTTGCTTATTGGAACATGGCTGCGCAAGACTGGGCAGTAGAAACAGGTGAATACACTGTGCAAATTGGGTATTCCTCTTATTCGATTGCACAAGAAACCACATTGCATATCGAAGGGAAAGAGAACCCCGAAGGAATGGAATACACAATGTTCACACCTATAAAGGACTTTATACGTCATCCGATTGGTAAAACCTTTTGGGAAGCGAACTTTGGCAAGATGGCAGAAGGAATGGTGCGAACCGGCTTAGTCCAGGAAGAGGCGCTTGCAGCGGGTATGCAGCTTGGAAATAACGACTCAGCATTAATGATCCAGCCTATATCGATCATGACGGCCTTTGTTCCAGAGCTTGATGGCCAACCTATCAACGAAATATTAGAGCAAATGAACATCAAATACTCAGCTCAGAAGGAGAAGTGATTCGTATGTATAACGCAATGGTACAACTTCTCGGAATTCGCAATGAACGAATAGGATTGATATTATAACGTCCCCGCAGGGAGAATGTGCTATAGCAGCTCATTTCTCCTGATGGGCTTATTTTTTGTGCTGCTTTCTAAATAATCACGAAAGGTGTTGTGAAATATGATTCGAGTTTCTTTCAATGAGGGCTGGACCGTCGGTCCAAATAGTGGATTCTTTAACATGGCTCCAGATCAAATGCCGCAGCAGGTTACTTTGCCCCATGATGCTATGATCTCTAAGTTAAGAAGTGAGAATGCCGTGAGTGGAGGCAAAAAGGGATATTTTCCTGATGGAACTTACGATTATGTAAAGCAATTTCATGTACCCGAGACCTATAAGGAGAAGAGAATCACTTTTGAATTCGAAGGTGTATATATGAACGCCATGGTATACATCAACGGGGACTTCGCAGGACAGCATCCTTACGGGTATTCCAATTTCTATATCAAAGCAGATCGATTCCTGAAATATGGGGAAGACAATGAGATTAAAGTGGTTACCAAGAGCAGTGACGATTCACGATGGTATACAGGAACAGGGATTTACCGTGATACAAAAATGATGGTAGCGAATCTGGTGCATTTCCAAGTGGATGGCCTTCAAATTACAACACCTGAAATTTCTAACGGGTATGCTATTGTGAACGTGGCAACGTTTGTAGAGAATGAGGGCGTGAATCCGCAAACGACCCGGATATCCACGGAAATCCTGGATGCTGAGGGCAACGTAGTAGCTTTTGACCATTCCCCATTAACTGTTTTTGCGGGAGAAGTTACAACAATGCGCCAGCGCCTGGTTGTAAAGCTGCCAAAGCTGTGGAGTGTAGAGACGTCGTATCTATACACCTGCAACAGCAGAGTAATGGATGGGGACAACATTCTGGATGAGGAGATGAGTACATTTGGAATCCGTTCTCTCTCTTTAAATGCTGAACAAGGTCTATCTATCAATGGAGAAATTGTAAAGCTCCGAGGAGCTTGTATCCATCATGACAATGGTGTGATTGGAGCAGCCACGATCGGCCGTGCTGAGGAACGCCGCATTGAGATTTTGAAAGAAGCCGGATTCAATGCCATTCGTAGCTCGCATCAGCCTTTGAGTAAGGCCATGCTGAATGCATGTGACCGTCTGGGTATGCTGGTCATGGATGAAAGCTTCGATATATGGACGAACACAAAATCAGATTTCGATTATGCCTTGAATTTCCCTGTATGGTGGGAACGGGATATCGAAGCTATGGTGAATAAGGATTTTAACCATCCGAGTGTGATCATGTATTCCATTGGAAATGAGATCAAAGAGACAGGGAGTGCCAATGGTGCGGCATGGGGCAGAAAGCTTGCAGAGAAGATTCGCCGTATGGATAGCACAAGATATGTAATTAACTCGATTAACGGCTTTGTTTCTATCATGGATAAATTGAAGGATGTCATGAGCAGCCAACTCTCAGGTGATGTCAATACGGCCATGGCCTCTGCCGGCGATATGATTAAATACGTGCAAGGTTTGGAATTTGTTAAGAATGCAACAGCTGAATCCTTTGCGGCGGTGGATATCGCGGGATATAACTATGCGGACAATTGCTATGTACCTGATAAAGAATTTTTTCCGAACCGGGTGATCTGCGGAAGTGAAACCTTCCCTAAAGATATCGCCAATAATTGGAAGTTGGTACTAGAAAATGGACACGTCATTGGTGATTTCACTTGGACAGGATGGGATTATCTAGGGGAATCAGGTCTTGGCAGGGTTGAATATGGAGAAGTCAGCCGAGGGCTTGGGGCGTCCGGAGCATTTCCATGGCTGACAGCACATTGTGGCGATATCGACATTACGGGTCATCGTCTTCCTGTTTCTTATTATCGTGAAATTGTCTTCGGATTGCGCAAAGAGCCGTATATTGCCGTTCAGCGTCCTGCACATTACGGTGAGCAGCCTACAATGATGCCTTGGAGCTGGAGTGACGCCGTTTCCAGTTGGAGCTGGGAGGGCTTTGAGGGTAAGCCTGTTAAGGTAGAGGTATACTCTGACGCGACGGAAGTTGAATTGTTGATCAATGGAAAATCAGTTGGCAAGGCAGAGGCCGGTGAAGCGCATGACTTTAAAGCATTGTTTGATACCGTATACCAACACGGTGAAGTGGTGGCGATCGCCTATTCGGATGGAAAGGAAACCGGACGTATGACCCTGGTTTCGGCTGAGAGCGAAGTGAACGTCCAGCTTGAGATTGACCGCATGCAAATTAAGGCAGATGATACTGACCTGGCCTTTGTTACGATTTCGCTCGTGGATGATAAAGGAGTGGTGAAACCCCTTGCCGACCGGAAAGTATCCGTCACCGTAAAGGGTGCGGGAATCCTTCAGGGTCTGGGAAGCGCGAATCCCAAAAATGAAGAAAGCTATGTAAATTCTACGCACTTTACCTACGATGGAAGAGTCTTGGCTGTCATTCGTCCTACTGAGGCCGGAAGTATTGAGATGAGGGTTGAGGCTGAGGGTTGTGCGACAAAAACTGCGAAAATTGAAGTTTGTAAATAGGGAGGGTTTGATATGAGACATTACCCCCTAAGGACGATCATAGCAATGGGCGGGAGCCGCCTGTCGCGGGAAGAGTCATCTCAAATAGATTCACGAGGAGATATATTATGAACGATAATAGTAAAAAGTTAACCATGCAATATCAATTCCCAGACAAATTTTTATGGGGGGCTTCAACAGCCGCCCACCAAGTAGAAGGCAATAACACAAATAGCGATAGCTGGGTGATGGAAAACCTGAAAGGCACGAGCTACAAGGAGCCATCAGGAATTGCAGTAAATCATTATCGACTCTACAGAGAGGATATTGAACGTTTAGCCGCACTTGGCCTCAATTCTTATCGCTTTTCCATCGAGTGGGCCCGGATTGAACCGGAGGAAGGGCAATTCGATGAAGCAGCCATGGAACATTACCGGGATGTATTAAGAACTTGCAGCAACTTGAATGTAACCCCGGTCGTAACGCTTCATCATTTCACCTCCCCGCAATGGCTTATTAGCGCCGGAGGCTGGGAAGCTGAAGGTACGCCAGCAAGGTTTGCACGTTATTGTGCTCATGTCATGAGCCAATTAGGAGATCAAATTCCTTATGTATGTACAATCAATGAGGCAAATATTTCTATTGGAATTGCAAAAGTTATGAAGCAGTATCAGCAGGGGGGATCTGCAGCAGGACAACTTGGCATGAACATGGATTTTCAGGAACAAATGCGGGACTACTATGCTGAATTGTCCAAAGCATTTGGTATACCACCCATGGAGGTGCATACCTTCCTGTCACCACGTTCCGAAAAAGGCCTGCACATCATCTTCCAATCGCATGTGGAGGCAAGGGCGGCTATCCGGCAGGTTAGTCCGAACACTAAAATCGGATTAAGCATGTCGCTCTTTGATTTTCAGTCCGTCCCTGGTGGAGAAGAACAGGCTGCTCATGAATTACATGAGGAATTTCTACAATTCCTTCCTTATATGGAGGACGATGATTTCCTGGCCTTACAGAACTATTCACGTGAGATCTACGGACCGGATGGTCTCATCCCTGTACCGGCTGATAGTGAGCGTACCCAGATGGGTTACGAATTCTATCCCGAAGCTCTAGAGAATGTTATTCGTTGTGCTTCGAAGCATCTGAACAAGCCGATTATCGTAACGGAGAATGGTGTTGCTACAGATGATGATACACGCCGTGTTGCTTTTATTGATCGGGCTTTAAAGGGTGTAGCTGCATGTATTGCTGACGGGATTCCAGTTAAGGGATACTTGCATTGGTCACTACTTGATAATTTTGAATGGCAGCTTGGATTCTCCAAGCGTTTCGGGTTAGTTGAAGTAAACCGCCAGACACAGGAGCGCACTCCTAAACCTAGCGCTTATCATCTTGGAAAGATTGCCCGAGCTAATATTATTTATTAGTGTGGATTTTCTATAACCTTACTAGCGGACGACATAGAAGCATCCGCTGAGGATAATAGCCTGTAGAGATGAGAGAATAACGTCTCATTACTACAGGCTATTTATGTTTCTATATCATGAACAAATTTTGGGTATCATCGTAGAGCATTCTACTTTCCGCTATACTTATCTAAGCAGCTTGAATATGTAATTAAAGAGCTTAGGGTAGGAGGCAAAAGTGAATACTTCAGATGATATCCTTTCGTTTATAAGCCGAAATTATTTAAAAAAAGATGAGCAACTGGAGATGCCAACATTAATAAGTGATGATTCTCTTATTGATATAGATATTGTAAAAAGGACTGCCCGTACGCTACGAAGAGTAGGGATCATTACCGTTGCATGGCAGGATGGCTTAAGTGCTGAGGAGCCTCCGGAGCAGCAGCTGTTACGCTGGACAGTGGGGAAGCGCGCCTTATTAGATGACAATCAACAAACTTTTGACTGGCTGAGTAAGGGATGGATTGTGAAGGAGGTCAGGTTCAAGCAAGACGGGAAATCGGTAGACCGGATATATTACCGTATGGGGTATTTATTATATGTTCAACTGATAAATAAGCAAAAAGACACAGAAAGGGATATAATAGATCAATTTACGTTTTATCAGTCAGAAGCTGCCCGGAGAATGGAAGAAATAATGTGTGTACCGGGCGAACGGATGCTTCAGTTAAAGGGTTTGACAGTATTCTTAACGGATAGTTTAGCGTGGAGTATTGGTACGTTGAAGGATCAGGCTGTTTTCCCTGCGAATTGGAGTGTATCAAAACGAATCCATTCATTACACTTTTTACTGGCTTTTGGCATGGTTTCTTGTACCAAAGAAATATTTGACTGGAAAGAAATTGGCGCGCAGTATTACCCGGGTATTGGAGGCTCTAAGGCATTTGATCTGTCTAAAATAGAGTTTCTTAACATGCTAGAGACGCTAAGCGGTCAGCCAGCTGAAGCATTAGGAATGATAAGCGGAGGGCAGATTACGCCGATCTATTTTGCCGGTACCCTTGAAGGGAAATGGTCCAATTTCCAGGCAGGACCTGTTCATGCCTTAACCAATATTTCAGTATCCCAAGACCAGTATTCAACCGCAGCAACTACGCTATGGTTAGTCGAGAATCGGGCTGTTTTGACGCGGATGTCAGCAGAACCCCATTTCTTGCAGGAGACTAATTCTGTGATTATATGTGTGGACGGCCATATCCGGAGTGTGCACCGGTATTTTATCAGGCAATTAATGAATAGTAGCTCAATCGGTCAAGTGATCTTGTGGAGTGATTATGATGAGGCGGGGCTGCAAATTGCACGAGAAATGTACCAGTCGCTTAGTGGACATGATGTGCGGCATAAATGGATCTGCCCTGATCACTCCATACTAACCAGTTGGCCGGAGTATCAAAAGCGCATGGAGGATTTGCTACAGTATATGAAGTTGGAACAAGAGATTGTGTTAGGGGAGGCAGAGGATTGGAGAAGCTGGATCAACCATTAATTTCAATTTTTCAGACTGACGAATCCGGGCCGGAAATGCACCAGGCCTTAAGGGATATTGCTCTGTTGTCAGGGGTATTGAATGATCTGGGCTCCCAGAACTTTCTGCAGACGCCTATCGAAATTTTACGGTTCTTACGTATTATTCAACTGCTCAATGAGGAGGCCCTGGGACTGGATGAACCGATTGAGAACGTAGATACCCTGTATTTTCGTTACCGGAACCGCTATGAGGACCTTGACCCGCCAAGCAAGAAAAAGGTTGAACAGATTGTAAATGTCCTGGTGAAGTATAACTGGATATCCAAACAAACCAGGCAGCTAAAAATGCGTGATGTAGGGAAGCGGATGATGGATACGCTCATACGGCTTGCTAATGATTCTTTAGCCTATTACATGCATGATGATATTGGTCGATCGTTATTCCAGGCCAGACGGGATGCCGAGCTTAGCGAAGCCTATGATGATCATGGCATTTCCGGCGGTAACAAAATTGCCAGTATGATTCGCAACGTGGAAAATGCTATACAATTGATGAAGGAACGTGAATTAGAAATGCTGGCGGACCGCAATGCACTGCCTCAGTTAGAGATTATCCATCAGTTGATGCAGGAGCTGGAGATGAAGCTGACGGAGCGTTTCCGTCAATTTCATACATTAGAGGACAGTCTGGTACTCAGTGATTTAATGCAGGCAGGAACATCTGCGCTTGCCGATGGCACGAATCTGAGCATGGGGATGATTAATAAATATCTCAAATTTACGATGATGAAGCAAACGATGCTCTTGTCCTCGATTAATCCCGAAAAAGTTCGGATGTTCATTACTCAAATGTATGACCCGCCTCCAGAATCGGACATTCCTAATGCTCATCAGATTATGAGCTTTATGGAGCAGAATGAATACGAGGGGGAGTCCATGGATGGTCTGTGGATGCCTGTTAAATTCGCCGCGCCGCTGTCCGGTGCAGCTATTAGTGAAGCTATTCATTATCTGGAGGACTATGAGCCGCTAGTGGACCGGATGCAGGAAGATATCCAGGACACCCAATATATCCATGAGGAGATTGATATTACACAATTAGAGGATATGATGGGAGATTCAGCGTGGTTGCTGACGAAATCTATGATTGAGACGGACGCCATTGAAGGATTCATGCAGGAAGTGGAGCAAGCTCCGCTAGAGACGGTAATCATTGAAGCAACATCTGCGGAGTGGGGCGATGCGATTAACGCACTTACGGCGTTATCTGCGTTAGTAGGCAGCAAGAAGCTGACAATGGAGGAAGCGGCGGCGGAATCAGAATCCCAAGCCCCCCGATATGACAAGGAATGGGACTGGATGAATCCGAAGGATATTAATCAAGTCGTTAAGCATAACAAAGCTTCAATGAACAGGCAGAAGAGGAGTGACGATGAGCTTGACGGATGAATTTAATGTAAATCCGCTTAATGTCATGCAGGCAATCAAAGGCATGCTAACCGAGGCGGAAGAGATCGTGTTCATGAATCTTTTATTCTCATCCTCTGCAACAATACGTGTGGGCAATTTCGGCTTATCCCGGCGCGAGGTAGAGAAGCAGTTAAAGATATCTAATGATGATGAGCAGTTCAATTCATTTTTAATGCGGGTTAATCAGGCGGTAAGCCGGTATTTCAAAGTAATCTATGATGTGAAAAGAGATCAGGTGATCGTGATGATGCGGGTTCCTGCCCGATCGGCACGCAGTACATTGTCCAAAGAAAGTCTGGCCATTCTCTTGTTTATCTTTTATCAGCAAGAAGTGTTGCAGCATGAGTTCACGCTATTCGATCAATTGTTAAATGCTCTTGGACATGAGACGACAAAGGCAAATCAGCGTTTGATTCTAAATATTGACCAATTGAAAAAAATCGGGGCACTCGAAGAATATGATACCAATTCAAATGAGAAGGCGTATACCATCACTGGAATTGGGGCTAATATGTTCTCGGATTCCTTTCTGCGGCGTACGGTTGAATTCAGTCAATCCAATCAATTAAACAAAGAGGAAGTTCTGAAGTTTTTCAAACGATATAATCTGTATCAGGAAGGAACTGACGAAGCATAATGATACCTTGGAAAATGTGGTTTACTGGCATTCGGGATTATCAGCCAACGATGATGGACTTGTCAGGACAAGAATCACATATCTTGATCACCGGCCCGAATGGAGCAGGGAAATCTACCATAACGTACTGCATGGGGGTTGTTTTGTATTCTTCCAAGGTAGATTTAGAGGGTCTGAAATCCCGCAATCTCCTTCCGGATGATACGTGGAAAGCTCACATTCGGCTATTGTTTAAGAATGAGGGAAGCGTGCGCATGGATGCCCCTGCCTTTATCGAATTCTCGATTTATATTGTGCAGGAACCGGGACAGCCGGCCAAGAAGGAATTTATCATTCAATCGGGGGATGATCCGGAGCAATGGGATGAGACTATTAAGTATACTTCAGGTGACCGGCAATACAATTTCACTACGTACAAGAAGGACCTCCAGTACAAATACAAAATTGATCCCGACCTGTTCTACCTGATTTGGTATCAGCAGGAGGTTAATCAATTCGCGGTCATGGACCCGCAGGAGCGGTTTCGTATTTTTGCTGAAATGCATGGCATTAATCAGGTACAGCACAACTGGGAAGAAAGTATGGAGAAGTTGAAGGAAGTGCAGGAGAGTCTAAGAACAGCTGACATTAACGTTTCCAATAAAAAGCAATGGCTGGGAATTGCTAAGGCAGCGCTGGAACGGTATGAGGATAATCGCAAGCGCCTTGTAGAAGGAGGCCGGATGTACGCTGGGGCACTGCTGAAATTAGAAACCTTTTATAAGCAGGAACAACAGCATTTATTAGCCAAGCAAGAACAATTGCTCGTGGACCAGGAAGCAACGAAGGACAACCTTGACCTATTGCAAGAGCAAGCCGAGCGGATTACTTATGAGCTAACGCAGGTCCAAGCGGAAAAAGAGCAGATTAACGAGGAAATCACTTTATTACAGGAGAAGCTATCTCTTGTTAATAATGAAATAAATGAAACCACGAACGTTATTAATGAATTGAACCACCAGCTGAAGGAGCTGAATCAAGAAAAGTCTGGAATTACACGCACTGAAGAAGAGGTACAGGCGCAGCTCGAGGCAATCACTTTACAGCTTCAAGAACGGAATCGTGACTTGGCGAAGGCTGAAGCAGACATCCAGGAATCCGAGGGTATGATAGCGCAATCAATGAATTCAAGCTATATTCTGCATGCGCAGATTCAGCAGGATAAGGCACTGGAGTACGAACACCAGGGACGGTTATGGCAATATCACAGCAGTTATGATGTGAGTAAGAATATTGCAGCATTAGAGCAAAGAATTCGAGACTTTAAGCATGAACGAGATAAGAAGGCGAAGCTGCTTCAGGCATTAACGGAAGAGGGATTTCAGCTTGAGTATAATCAATTATGGTCGGACCGCCAGAAGGAGTCACTTGCGCTATTTAAAGCGAATGGGGTGCGTGCTTATACCTTAAATGAGCTGGTTGAATTAGACGAGTCCGCCCGGCCCGCAGCAGAGGAGCAATTCGAAGCTATTAAATATACAGTATTTTTTGATGGTATGCATGTACAGGCTCCGAATGATTTGTATCATGTTCCTCTGCGGAGTATTGTGCCGGATCGATCGGTTACTGACATTCAGGAGCTTCAGATTCATGTGAAAAAAGGCATCAGTGATGATGTATTCCCGCATGCAGTTAAAGCTCTATGGTGGGTAGAGCAATTCTATCAGGCAGGAGAAATACGTGTAGAGAAGGGTCTGCTGATTGATCCGAGGGGGATTCGCGGACCACAGGAGAAGAAGAACTATATCCTAAGCCAGAAGGCTCTGCAGAAACGCAAAGAGGAAATTCAGAAGAACACTAGCCAATTAAATACAGTGCTTGCGGATATCGAAGACTCCATTAAGAATGATACACAGACTATGCAGGAACTGCATGCGATTATTCAAGCTGTTCGTGAATCCGAAGCTTTCCTCACCAAGAAGCATGAACGTGAAGGACGGGCTGCGAAATATGCACTTGAAGTGCTGCGTCTTGACGAGCAGAAGCAGCAGCTTCAGGAAATAAAGGTTGTGCACAAAAAAATCCTCGAGAAACAGGTCAAGCTGGAGCATACACAGGGAATTTTGCAGCAGGAAGCGGATTTTTATGTACGCTTGGGACAGCAGAAGGAAAAGTATGAAACGTTGCAGCAGAAGACAAAGCACCGCCAGAGCTTAGCCGCGCAACAGGATATGATAAAGCAGCAATCTGACACTCTTGAAGAACAGCTTGATCGTATAGAGGGTAATGAACGCCGACAAAACCGGAATTTTGCCAAGAATCAAGACGATGTTGAACAGGTAACGCGTACGTTGCAGCAAATGAATATCCAACTAAAAGAAACCCATGAGGCGCTTGAGACATCACAAATAAATCTGCTTACGGCCATCGAAGAAATTGAGAATTTCAAAGGAACAGCACGATTTATTTATGATGAGCTGGTTAACGAGCCTGGACCAGAACTTAGTAATGTGAAAAAAACGCAGTCGGTTACCAAGCTCCGTCAAGAATATGAGTCTGGGAAGGTTACATTTGATAATGCCAGGTATGAATCGGGTCTAGACCCTGCTGCACCTGAGAATTACAAAGTCATTGAAGAAGAGGTTCACCGGCTGCAGGATGAGTATAAGCGGACAAGCTTATTGTATGAAGAGAATCAAGAACGGGCTGAGACGCTCAGGGATCAATTGGAGACAACCATTAATATGAGAGTGCTTGAAATTCAGCAGCGATTCAAGAACTACATGAGCGGTTTTCAGTTCGAGGGGCAGATTGATTGGAAGCAGCAAGAGGACCGCAAGGGACGGGTGCTGTTCCATTTATTCATAAGAGCCCGTAAGGAAGGGCACCGGGGAACGTTAGAGGATGTCAGTGTGAAGGCACGGGGAGGAAGAGTTGGTAAGGGTGTCTCTGGCGGGGAGGAGTCGCTGAGTTCACTTCTGTTTGCACTCGCTTTGTTACAGAATCTGCAAACGGCACCGGGGTTTATTGTGATGGATGAATTCGATAGTGCGTTAGATGAGCAGCGGAAGTTAAAAGTATTTGATCTCTATGCGAGCGAGCTAAAGCGCAAATTAATTATCCTATCTCCGAAGTCACATGAGAACTCCTACCTGGACCGCTTCTCCAAAGCCTATATTGTGCAACATGACCCTACCGTACCTTGGAGTAAGGTGACGGGGTTGATTCTAAAGCGTGAATGAGAGTGGGTGAATAGAATTGGCCCGTTAGAGTGAGCTTAACATTATTGGGTCTAGCGGGTTGGTTTGTTCTGTGATGCAAACAATAACTCTACTGTATCCTTTAGTTATTTGTCAGGAGCTGTTGTACTTATAGGAGGCGCTGCTGGGTATGCTATCGGTGAAGTAACAGATTGGATTAATTATTAGAGGTGTTAAAGTGTTAACTTTTTTTAATTCATTTTCTTACAATGGTGTACTAATATTCACTTTTGGATGTGGTACATGCTTGCTAGCCATATCGTATTATGCAAGCAGACTAAATAAAATGATGGGTTTTGCATTAATTTTATTTGGGATAGCAATGATGGGAATAGGCACTGTTACTATTTTGAAAAAGTACAATTATGTTGATCCATCAAGCATGATTACTATAATACCAGCGTTTATAGCACTACTGAGTATCCCATTACTATCCCTATCCTCCTTAAAGTTGATAGAAAGAAAACCGGAATTGATGAGGATTTATAATCATGTAAAAATTAGCTTGATAATATTCACAATTTTTTTTGTTATGTTTATAATTCTCGTTATTTTTGCATTCACTAAATGAAACTTTAACCACAAGCAGCAGTACAAATCAAGAATTTGTTACAGCAAGTTAAAGGCCATCCCTTTCGGGATGGCCTTTCCTGTGAATTCTATACTTTTAATAATAACTCCTCTTACTTCCCGCTCTCCAACAGCCTCGCCACCATAGTAGCGAACTCTGCCCGGGTAATGTCTTTTGCAGGCTTAAATGTACTGTCTTCGTATCCGGTAATAATTTTATTCGATGCCAGTGCATCAATGGAGTTATAATACCAGGCCTCTTTATTAACATCCTTGAATGAGGTGGTTCCGGTACCAGTCAGCTTAAAGGCTCTGGTGATTAGTGTGGCTAATTCACTGCGGCTAATCTTCACGTTTGGACGGAAGGTGCCGTCGCTATAACCGTTCATCAGGCCGGCACTGGCGGCTGCGCCGATGAACTTGTTTGCCCAATGTGCTCCAGATACATCGGTGAAGCTGCTTGCTTGTCCGTCAAGCCCCATGTGCGTTGTAATGACCTTAATGGCTTCGGCACGGGTCAAGCCTGCATTCGGACGGAAGGTTCCATCTTCATAACCCGTCAGCAATCCTTTGGAGATCAGCAGGTCAATGCTTGCTTTTGCCCAATGATTCAGTGTATCTGTAAAACTTACCACTTCCGGCGCAGGTGTCGGTGCTGTTGTTTCTGCTGGTGCTGGTGTAGCTGTAGGAGCCGGTGTAGCTGTAGGTGTTGGCGTTGGTGTTGCTGTTACCGGTGGAGTTCCGGTACCTCCTCCAGGACTTGGATTGCTTGGTTCATTATCTACTGGATCAGGATCAGTAGGGGTTGGAACATATGGGAGTGCTGGAGCAAAAGCGGTAAGCAGTCTGGCTTGACTTTGCTGCTCAAGCGCATAGCCCATACCTAGAACTTTGGCATCGTCCCATGCTCTGCCCACAAGCTGCATCGAGATCGAATAACCGCTGTCGTTCGTTCCTACAGGAACCACTACGGTAGGGAGGCCGACATTAGACGTTAATACTCCCGTGTTGCGGTCAGAGCTTAACTGAGAGGCTGATGCGTCATTGTTATACACGTCACTGATGAAGCCTGCATAGACAATGGCATCCACGCCATTCTCGTCCATCCAGCCTTTGATCACTTCTTTATAGTCCGTTCTATACTTGATGTAATCCTGTACAGCCTGTTCCGTCATCCGCGTAGGGGCGGTATATCCTCTCTGATTATAGATAAGCACCTTATCTGAGGCGAGTACACTTGCTCCATCCGCGTAAGGGAAGGCTTTATGAAGCTCGATATAGCGCGCCCAGCCTTCGGTAGAACCGTTAATGCCTTGAGGACGGGTAGGGGCTGCTGGCATTTTTGACATTTCAACCATTTCCGCTCCCGCAGCTTGCAGCTCAGAGAACTTATTCTTTACTGCCACTCCGGTATCATCATCTGCGTAGCTGGAGACAAAGGATTCGGGGATGTATCCGATTTTCTTTCCTTTCAATGCGCCGGCATCCAGCGACTCCTTCCAGTTCTCCGGACGTTTATGATCTGCATCTGCTGTTACGGTGAAAATATCCTGCGGGTCCGTACCTGTTGTAGCATTCAGCATAATGGCCAGGTCTGTTACGGTTTTGGCGATAGGCCCCGCATAATCCTGTCCCCAAGTGAGCGGCAGCACACCTGTCGTACTTGCCATGCCGTCTGTACCACGGAAGCTCTTTAAGCTGGCGCCTGTTGTCGGAGCATAGAGAGATACCCCGGTCTGCGATCCCATAGCTGCCGCTGCGAAATCAGCTGCAACCGATACTGCCGATCCTCCGCTGGAGCCAAAAGAGGTTTTGGATGGATAGAGTGCGTTCCATGTCTGCATCCAGCCGCTTTCACTAAAGCTTCCGCTGTTCGCGAACTCCGAAGTATTCACTTTACCAATAATGACCGCGCCGGCTTCGCGCAGCTTATTCACCTGGAAGGCATCCGATTCAGGGCGCCACCCTTCAAGTGCTTTACTGCCGCCTGTTGTAGGCATGTCCTTGGTGTCATAGATGTCTTTGATCGCAATCGGAATTCCCAGCAGATCGCCCTTGGCGCCTTGTGCACGGGCTTCGTCAGCCGCTTTGGCCTGAGCCAGCGCAGTTTCGGATACATGCAGGAAGGCATGGAAGCCGAGTTGCCCCATATCGTATGCCTTGATTCGATCCAGATACGCTTGAGTAATTTGTACAGAAGTCGTTGTACCGCTAATCAGATCCTGCTGCATCTGTGCAATGGATTTATTCACAACATCGTAAGGGGAGGAAGTGATGAAGCTTTGCACTGCAGGAGCCTCTGGAATGAACAGGTTATCTCCAGTATTAAGTCCCTCTATGCCTGAGATATCCCAGTTGCTGATGGAGCGGATCTGTGCAGGTGTTAAGCCGGATACATCCAGCTGCTGATTAAGTCCATTAAGCGTGGCAACCAGATTGTTCAGCCCGGCTTCACCAGCTTCTCCAACTTGTACAAAATTCACCAGGGATTTCGACTGGCCCGGTTCAAGGTTCAAGGTATTAATGAAGCCATAGAAATTCGCCTCATTACCGGACTTGGCTAGAGGTGTGGTGAATGGATTCTGCTGTTGATTCCCTAGAGCGGTTAATCCATTATTAAATGGATGTGGAGACCCGACCGCAACACCTAGAGGTTTATTGTTTCTGGCGCTGCTATCGACCACAATCCATGAATCGTCTGTAGTCACCTCCAGATCATTGGAGTAGGTTGCCTTGACCACTGAAGCATTGGCCGCTGTGCCATAGCCTAAGGAGCCGCCGAAGGATACATCTACTTTTACAGCCATATCATTCTTATTGGTAAAAGTATCAAAGAATCTGGTCCGATTATTGATAGTGTCCACATACACATCACGGGTGACGGTGACATTTCCCAGATTGACAGATTGAGACGAAGTGAATCTATTAACGCCATCGTATTTGAGGTCGAACCCGCGCATCATTTGTCCATTCATCAGGGAAGCTGAAGGTGAGGATACTTTAACAAAGATATTACCGAATCCCTGCACTTGTGTAGTACCGACGGTACGCAAGCTCCCTGTGTCCAAGCTGGGTGCAAAAGCATCGTGAATCTCCCATACGGTGCCACTAGATGAAGTAACCCTCGTTAAAGCATCGGCCGTTTGAAACGGAATGACTCCTGAAGCAATAACAGATAACGCAATGGAAGTAGCTATAACTTGCCTCTTTGTTCTACGCAGACGTTTTAACTTACTCATGTAGGCAATCTCCCTTTCCTCTATGTATATTATTAATTGTGTTAAGAAATATAACATTGTATATTAATTCAGTCAATGAATAATATGAAATTGAACTATTTTTAGAGATTTTAACAAAGGGAGAGTACTTTATTTATTGAAAAGTGCATGAAAAATAATATAAAGGTGTTTTATATAACGTTTTATGTTATGTATGTGGTAGTTATTTTGATTAGTTTTTTTCATAGGCCTACTTTTATGCTGATAGATTATGGAATGTGCTACAATATTTTAAATGGAATTTTTGCTTGTATAGGATGACACTCAAAGGAGATTTAGAATGAAACGCTATCGATGGAGCATTACGGTTTATTTCATGCTGTTCGTGTTTGTCTTATTCACATTATTCAATGACTATTCACCAATCCTGATCGTAGTGGGCGCTGTGGTGGCTACTCTCATTGTTTTTACAATCCAATTCTATTATCCGGCAGTTTTGGACAAGCGTGTGGACCGCGTGGAGTCTTTTTTGCGCAGCCAAAAAAGTAATCCAGCCCTTTATATTCAGTATGTTCTTGCGAACAGGCTTGAGGATGAAGCGGGAACGGTTATGGAGCAGCTGATGAGCAAGCATAAAAGGGTAGCGGTACAGGCAACGTATAAGGCGGCTTACGGATGGTACCGCAAAGATATGGCTGCTATTCAGGAAGCCGTGCCGTATATCCGCTATCCCGATTACCGGGCGTACTATGAAGCGGCTCTTTTGCTGGAGGAAGGGAAAAGTACACAGGCGCGGGAACACTTGAAGTCAATCCGAAAGCCATGGATGAGATCAGCGGTGCTTGCAGGAATTGAACGCAAAGCGGGCAACAGTGAGCTCGCGGTCAGGTATGCGCGGGAAGCGGTGGAGGCTTCAAGAGGGGTCCAGCGTTATGTGTTATACAAGGAGTATGAAAGAACGTTACCGCAAGCGGTTGAAGCATAGTTTGAAAAAACGGGTATCATCCTCATTGATGGATGATACCCGCTTCTGTTAGTTAAGATGTCAGTTTTACTGTCCCAAACAAAGCCTGATCAAATCATCGACATGAGCGGTGGCCAGGCATTCTACGGTGTCGGCGGCGCCGTAATAGATTTTTACTTCGCCATCGTCCTCCAGGATCATGCCGCCGGGGAAGATGACATCATTACGGAAGCCTCCGTCGATTTCGTAGGGGGCTTCAGGGGCGAGCAGCGGCGAGGCGCTCATTCCGAGGATTTTCTTCGGATTGTCCAGGTCCAGCAGCATAATGCCTGCCGTATACCGCTTCTTCCAGGACGGCTCCCAGCCGTTCTTCCCTCTGGCGGGATCAACATCCACCGCATGGAAGGTGGTCAGCCAGCCCTTATCTGTCTTCACGGGCGGTGCTGCTGGACCGATCTTGTCATTGGCGAACGGGACCTGCTCCACCGCCAGCAACAGATCGGACCGGCCCCAATAGATGAGATCCGGCGACTCCGCGATCCAGGTGTCGAACCGGTCCTTGCCTCCGCGGCTGTAGACGGTGAACGGCCGTTCCAGCCGCACATAATTGCCGTTGATCTTCTCCGGGAACAGCACCATATTCCGCAGGTCCGGCGTAGACAAGCTCAAGATTTCAAAGGATTCGAAGTCATCCGTGACTGCGATCCCGCCCCGGATCCCATGCCGCGTATCTACAGCGAAGCACATGTAGCAACGGCCGCCGATCACCGTCAGCCGCGGATCGTATCCGCGCACAAACTCTTCGTCGTTCAGCTTGAACACCGGCTTCGGCCCGGCCGTCCAGTGGATTCCGTCTTCACTGAAGGCGATCCCAAGATCCGTTGTGTGAGACGGCTCAAGGGTCTGCTTCTCAAGGGAGCCATAGTCATTGCGGAATACCATCACATACCGGCCGCCGAACTTCACCACTCCCGCGTTGAACACAAGTGCGGTAGGGTAAGGGACCCGCGCCGCATCCAGCACAGGGTTGGCCGGATGGCGGCGGATGAGCGGACTGGAGGCCAATGCTCCTATGATGGGTGTATTGTTAAAATTCATCGTTGAATATCCTCCTTGAATGTGGAACTGCTTTTGCTTTAACTTGAATTTTTAGTTCAATCTATTTAGACAATGCTTCCATAGGATGCAAACGGATAGTCAATCGTAATCCGCCCGGCCTGGCAGTCGCCAACACCGCTGTACAGATCGGTCTTGCCGTCCCCCCGCATCACGATCCCCGAGGAGAAGACGCAGTCCGTCAAATAGGGTAACTTGGCAGGTCCGGGCGGGTAGCAAGAACGGCTTCCGATCAGATGCAGGTCATGGGATTCCCGGGTCACAGGATCGAAGATGAAGGACATGTTCAGATAGACCTTGATTTCCTGCCCGTTCTCATCCTTATGCGAATAACAAATATGGCCGATAATCCCGATCTTTCCGCTGCTCAGCAGGTAAGCCTGATTGACGCCTCCCCATTCACCAGCTCCGAAGATACCATGGATGTAAGGTGCATTCTCAATGACTTCAGCAGTCAAATCCTCCAGCTTGTCAATCACCGTGAAGCCGATCATGGACTCGCTGCCGTATTGGCCTTTCATTTCATGATTGCGCGGACGCGAGAAGACGCCAATTCTGCCGTCTGCCAGCGCAACAAGGCGGATATCCTTCATTTTGTTAGGACCGGTAGTGAAGTAGTACAAGTCGTGGAGATCCGTCCCCCGGTAAAAATAACCGAAAAACGTGCTGTATTTGCCGCTCTGATATTGCACATGGGTTCCGCCCAGTACAAGCTCATCACCTATTTCGCTGATAAACGGGTCCTCCAGCGTATAGATCATGCTGTTCTCCACAAGAGTCCATTCATCCTGGCCTGTTTGCTCGAACAGACGGACCCAGGAGCGGGCCCATTCCTCCCGGCGTTCTACCCGGCCGAACAAGTAACGCTTGCCATCCCGTTCAAAAGGAATCGAAATATTATAGACATCGAATCCGTCCACGTTTTTAAATACCAGGGTTGCACTCTCATAGATGGTTTTTGTTGCTTCAAATTGTTGTTTTTGCTGATGCAGGCTCACGATTTCTCCGCTCCTTTGGTGTTGCAGCTCGTTTTATTGCTGAGAGGCTTGATATTCCTTGAACTGCTTTTGGTATTCGGCAACGACCTTGTCCAGACCTGCTTTTTTCATTTTATCCAGAGCTTCCGGGAAGGCCTTGCCATAGTCCAGCACCCCCATATAGATTGGAGTGATGCTGGCTGAAGCTTCCGAGAGAATATTGGTATATTCGGTTCTGACATTCGTCGGGTCAAAAATAAAGTTGGCTGCAATACTGTTGACCGCACTCGGATTAGGCTCGAATAAGACCTTGTTATTCTCAGGAATACTGCTCTCCTTGTCAAAGCGCATAAAGTTCACATTGCCGTTCTGCGAATCGGAGCCTCTGTACCGCGGATTATTGTTGTTGTTGGGGTCTCTGATCGGCTTCAGGCCTTTGTCGCCATCCTTGGTGTAATGCTCACCCTCTATGCCGTATTGAACCAGGTCGTAGTTATCCTGGCTGGCCAGCATCCAATCCATAAATTTCACCGCAGCCTCCGGGTGCTTGCTGTTCGCCGGTACGGCATTGCCGTTCTTGAAGGAGAGGGGGCGCAGATACTCTTTCTCCGGGTTAAACCACACTACGCCGATATCGTCCACTGTAGCATCCGGGTTGTACTTCTGGAGTCCGTTCAAGCTTCCGCCCGTTCCCAGGCGTACGAACCATTCCCCGCTGTCGAGCTGGGCATCTACCTGCTCCTGCTTCATAACCAGAATGTCAGGATTCGTAATTCCCTTGGTGTACAGCTCGTGCATGAAGGCGGCATCCTGCTTGAATTCGTCGGTTTCAATCCAGGATTTGACCTCTCCGTTCTGGTTGACATAGAAGAACTTATCCTTAACCGTGAACGGGAAGGTGTCATAGGTCCGGTGCAGGATGGAGGTATGCAGATTGATCGGGTCAAAATCGGCCCGGGTGCCTAAGTAAGGCTTGTTCTTTCCCTTCCAGTTCTTCATCACTGTCTCCCAGGCGCTGATCAGCTCAGCCGGAGTTTTGGGCTCCTGCAAATGGTTCTCGCGGAGAATGTCGCGGCGGATATTGAACTGGCCTTCACTGGCCATTTCAACCCAGTAGGAGGGGACGATATAATATTTCCCGCCGATGGTAGCGCCGCTAAAGATGTCCTCCGGGATATTCTTTTTCAGGTTAGCTCCATACTTCTCAATTTCCTCTGAGATATCTGCCAGTGCTCCCCGGGTATAGTAGTTGGAGAACGGAGTACGGTCCTGCATGACATGGAACAGATCGAAATCTTCGCCGGTGGACAGCATCAGGTTCAGCTTCTGGTCCCACGCATCCCAGGGGATATAGATTTTCTCCACCTCAACCCCGACACCGTCAGCAGCCAGCTTCTCATTGACCTTCTGGAACACCTTCTGGTAGTCTTTGGGCTCGGTGCCGGGAACCACGTATTTGATCTTGACGACCTCAGAGGAATTAGTCTTCTCTGCATTCGGGGATGAAGCATTGCTTTCTCCATTTGCGGCAGGGCTGGCATTATCGGACTTGCCGCATCCAACGAGGGTGGACAGGGCAAGCACCACGGCTAACAGGGTTGCATAGGATTTTCTCATGAATAATACGGACCTCCTCTTATGTTGTCTTCTATATGTTAACCCCTAAGGGATGACATCAGCCTTTCACCGAACCGATCACGAGCCCTTTCACGAAGTACTTCTGTAAGTAAGGATAGAGGAAGACAATCGGCCCGATGGTTACGATGGCTGTCGCCATCTTGACCGACTCCGAAGGAAGCGTAACGTCGCTTGTTCCGGCCAGCATGGCCATATCGTTCAGCATACTGATCTCCGATTGCATCTGCAGAAGCATGAATTGCAGCGGATACAGGTCTTTCGTGTCAATCAGCATGATCGCATTCCACCAGTTGTTCCAATAATCCAGTCCATAGAAGAGGGCAATCGTCGCCAGTACCGGTTTGCATAACGGAAGATAAATCTTGAAGGCAATGACAATATCACTGGCTCCGTCGATGGTGGCTGATTCCCGCAGCGAGTCAGGAATGCCGTTCATGAAATTGCGCACCAGGAAGAGATTGAACGGGCTGAACAGCAGGGACGGAATAATCAGAGCGAGAATATTATCGGTTAATCCGAGCGCCCGGTTCATCAGATACCAGGGCACAATGCCAGCTGAGAAAATCATGGTGATAAAAAAGTAAAGGGCGAGCAGATTGCGGTGCCTCACATTTTTGTTCGCCAGGGTATAGCCTGCCATAGAAGTGATCAGCAGGGCCAGCGTGGTGCCGGCGAGAGTGACAAAGATCGAAATGCCGTAGCTCTGAATGACCTGGGAGCCGCTTGTGAAGATCAGCTTATAGGCATACAGAGAGAATTTCTCCGGAAACAGGCTGTAGCCGTTCTTAAGTATGGCATCCTCATCCGTGATGGAGATCATCAGCACCAGCAGCATCGGAAGCAGGCATAGTGCCGAATAGACCGCAGTCAGCGTGTACATGACCGTCCTGCTGATTGAAATTCTTTTCATTGATACGTCTCCTCCTTCCTGGATTTAATATAAAGCGCCATCTTTGAAGTACTTGCGGGTAATGGCATTGGTACCAAAGACAAGGATGAATCCGATAACCGACTGGAACAGTCCCACGGCCATAGCTTCGGAAGGGTCACCGATCTGGCGCAAGGAGCGGAACACATACGTATCAATAATATCCGTAGTCGAATACAGGGTGCCGTTGTCCCCAATGAGCGCGTAGATCATCCCGAAATCGCCGTACATAATTTTGCCGACCGAGAGCATCGTTAGAATAATAACTGTTGGCATCATTAGCGGAAGCGTAATCCGAAAACACATCTGCAGGCGATTAGCCCCGTCAATCTCGGCTGCTTCATACAACGTCTCGTCGATGCCGGTGATCGTTGCCAGGTAGATGATCGCGCTCATACCGGCGCCCTTCCACACATGCATGATGGTCAGAATCGCCGGCCAGGACTGGGCTTCGGTATACCAGTTCACGGAGGCTATGCCAAATTGGTTCAGAATTCTGTTAATTACGCCCATATCCATGGAGAAAAGCGCGTACAGCACATAACTGATGACGATCCATGAGATGAAATTCGGGAATAACATCAGCGACTGGCTGATCTTCACAAACAGCTTCTTGCGCAGCTCGTTCAGCACCAGTGCAATGGCCAGCGCCATCAGCGTACCGAAAACAATAAACAGTAAATTAAGGTAAATGGTATTAAAGGTAACTGTAAGCGCTTTATTGGAACGGAAGAAAAACTCAAAGTTTTTGAAGCCGACCCATTCGCTATGGAAAATTCCTTTTGTATAATTGAAGCGCTGGAAAGCAATAACCATATAAGGATAGGTCATATAGCCGAAAATAAACGTGTAAGCCATGGCCGGCAAAACCAACAAATAGGATGTGCCATTCCTGCGGATGTCTGACAGTATGCTGAGTCCTGGACGCCGTTTTTTCTTCAATTCCTGTTCCCCCCTATTTGTTTGTTGTAGATGACTGTTGCCTTGATTTCAGCTTAGCTATAGCCGCAGTAAGAGTCTATTTTAAAACCCGGCAAACGCTTTCAAATTCGCTCACGAGGCTTTCAAAAAAACGGAATGGCTTTCATTTTCGCCTGATTCAGTACCGTTTCAGCCGGAAATGTACTATATTTAGAAATGATACCGAGCAGCAGGGGAGGAATACAGCATGCGGGCAACCATCAAGCGGCTTGTTCGATACAAGGCCTTTCAAAAACTCACCATCTCATATTTCCTGCTCGTTCTGCTAACTGTTAGTCTGCTGTCCAGTGTACTCTTCTCCCTGTTCTCCCGAAGCGCCATTAAGGAGATCGAACGCAATTCCCGGGCCATGTTATCCCAGATCACTTATGCCTCGGATGTCGTCTATAACCAAGTCATGACGATCGGAAATACACTGCTTATTCAACCGGAGATCCTGTCCTTTCTGGATGAGACGGTGGAGAATAAGGTGAGCAATTACCATATTCATCAGCAAATCGAACAGATTGCCAATCTGAACCCGTATATTCACAGCATCGGAATCCACCGGCCTTCTACAGGCACGACCATCGATACCGCCGGACTTCCGTTCGACGCATCGCTCACCGCACTCAGTGCGAAACAGTATATGGAGTTCAATCCGCGCAGCCTGAAGGTTGCGGGCCGGAATAACGGCAGGCCGTTACAGTTCCTGACCTTCTTGCTGTATCCGAATTTCGCATACCAGACCGGAGGCAGTCCGCTGATCTATATCAATGTGGAGGAACAGTCGATTCTGACGACGATCCGCAAGATCGGCAAAGCGGACGCGGCCAATAATGTCTTCGTGATCAATAATGAAGGTAAAGTGCTGTCTCATACCGATTCCAATCTGTTCCTGGATGACTTATCCGGGGAGGAGTATGTACGGACCATATTAATAGAGAACCAACCGGAGAACAGCTTCACCACAACGATCGCAAACGAAAAGAATCTGGTCACTTATGTGAAATCAGAGGAACTGGACTGGTATTTTGTAAGCGTTTCACCGTATTCTGAGCTCATCACTGACATTGACCAGCTCCGGGGGATTACGCTGCTGGTCACAGCCGGTATTGTACTTGCAGGTCTGTTGATCTCTATCCTGTTGACCTCGAGCATGAATAAGCCCTTATCGGCGCTGCTGGAGAAGGTCATGCCGAGCCCAGTCAAACCCGCATCCGGCCTGGCACTGATTGATGAATACAAGATGGTGACCGAGGTGTTCCAATCCTATCATGAACGTGAGAAATCGATGCAGTTCGTTATCAGCCATTCTTCCCGGACGGTCCGTGAGCATTATCTTCATGCCTTGCTGCGCGGTCAATCCCTGGAGGACTCGGTCTCAAGCGACATGATTAAGGAGATTGGCGAGGAGGTTGCGGGACCGTTCTTCGGCGTGCTGGTATTCAAGATTAATGAGCTTGAGCCTGCAGGGGAGAGGGCAGAGGGGAAACAGCAGTCTTTGCTGCGCTTCGCACTTGGGAATATCGCCAAAGAGCTGCTGGAGCATATCGGCCCCTGCGATGTTCTTATTATGGGAGGAAACGAGGCTGCCGCCATCCTTCAATATACGAAAAATCAGCTCCCGGAGGAGCTTAAGCCTGCCTTGCGCAATATTCAAAGCTTCCTGAACCGTTACTTCAAGGTGACTGTATCGATAGGTGTAGGAGATATCTCCTTTGGCAAGGGGAATATTCCGTCCTCGTATACATCAGCCCAGCAGTATGTGAAATACCGCTTAATCTATGGGAAGGAAGCGATTCTGGACGCAGCAGCGACACGGCACCATGTGTTAACGGCCTTAAGCTATCCAAGTAGCTGCGAGAAGAAGCTGATTGAAGCCGTGCAGCAGGGCAAGCCGGAGCTTATTGCTAGCGCCATCGAAGAATTTATCGATACTATATCCGGCGGATCTGTGCATCAGATCATCACCTTCAGCACGCAGCTCATGTTGTCTTTGCTTAAAGCTTTTGACTATTTACAGCATGTGCCGGATTCCAATTTCAATGATTATCTGCAGACGGTAACCGATATCGAAGGTGCTGAGGACTTGACGGAGATCCGTAACATATTCAACCGCTATTGCTCCACCATCTGCACGTTAATTGAAGACAAGAATCACTGGCTGAATGCCAAGAAGCATAATAGTCTCATTGAAAAGGTGCAGAATTATGTCCATGAGCATTATGCCGAGCCTAACATCTCACTCGATCTGGTGTCCAAAATCGCCGGCCTGTCTCCCAGCTATCTGGGCAAGCTGTTCAAAGGAGCGACCGGGCAATCCTTCAGTGAATACCTGAACAACACCCGGCTGGACAAAGCGAAGGAGCTGCTTGCTGGAACTTCGGACACGGCGGCTAAGATCAGTGAAGCGGTCGGGATCTACAACATCACTTACTTCTCCACCTTGTTCAAGAAAAAGTACGGGCTGACCCCTTCGGCCTTCCGTGAGCAGGAGGCGGTGAAAAGCATTGTAGGTGATGAAGAGTGATCATTTCCCGCTTAAACAGCGGAGCGGACGGAACGATTGTGAAAAAGCGGCAGCGGTCGCCTTTGTGTCCGGATTTTCACCGCTAAGGGGAATGAAAAAAATCTGGACACAACAGCGATTGTAACAACGGTCCGTTTGCGTAGCGTCCATCTAAGTGCTTACGTTGATCCTGCTCCGCAATAAAAAAGCTGTCCCAAGCAGCCATTTCATGGCTTTGGGAACAGCTCTTTTCTTCGTATGATTTGAGACGATCCGGTCCGCTTATGGCTGCTCAGCATATCTCCACCAGGCGAAGGTTCCGGCGATTCCGACAATCCCGGTATAGGCAATGATGATGATACTGCTCAGCTGCAGCGAACCGGTGCTTTGGAATACCGACGGGATCGTCCATGGGAAATAAGGCGCGAATCCGAAGGAGCTGAGCACGTTGGACAGAATGACGATGATCAGGATGAGCCCCAGGGGGGCGAGATAGCCTTTGGTCACATTAGCCAACAGAATGCTTGGTGCGGTTACAAAAATGTACAACAGTGAGGTGATCAGGAACTTAAGGAACGAGCTCCAGATGAAGGCAGCGGACCCGCCTGTAACACCCAGGATAGCTCCTACAGCAAGACCAATAGCGAACATATAGATGGAAAGTAACAGGCACCATGCCAAAATGACCAGGAACTTGGCCAATACAATTTTCGCTCGGGAAATGGGCTTGGCCAGTAAATCTTTGATGGTCCGGTCTGAGAATTCCCGTCCGAAGACCCATGCCGCCACAAAGGTGTATCCGATCAGTCCCAGCGGGGCAAGCGTCTCCAGCAATCCGTTTAAATACGCTTCCCAGGTAACACCGCCGGCTTCACTGGATAATACATTTCCGACGCCCATCATGATGGGCCCGAAGCCTAGAACGAGGAACATAATCCAGAACACATTCGAGCGGATAATCTTGCGAAGCTCACAATGTAGCACCGATAGAATATTCATTATTTAATCCCCCTGTTAACCCCGATGGTGCGGAGAAAATAGCCTTCCAGATCCTCCGTAACTACCCGGAGCGACGTTGGCGGCTGATTGCTTTGCACGAGCAGTTCGGCCAGCCGTTCGGGATGATCTGCCGCATGTTCATTGGTTAGTTTAATAGAGCCGTCCGCCGTATCCACGAAGTCATAGCCATGCTCCTCCAGCACCTTCTTTAAGGCTGGCTTGTTCCGGCCGTTTACCACCAGGCTTTTCTCCAACGACTGCTCCAGCTTGTCCATTGCGACTTCTTGCACCAGCTGGCCGCCGTGAATAATGCCAATCCGTGTGGACACCTTCGAGAGCTCCTCTAACAGATGGCTGGATATAAACACCGTGATGCCGAAATTGTGCGCCAGATTATATAACATATTCCGTATCTCTGCTACGCCTGCGGGATCAAGACCGTTGATCGGCTCGTCCAGGATCAGAATCTCCGGGTTGTGAATCATCGCTTTGGCCAGTCCCAGGCGCTGCTTGTTCCCGAGGGAGAGATGCTTTGCTTTTTTCTTTTTGTGCGGCTCAAGCCCTAGCTTATAGATTACCTGCGGTACGGCATCCTTGTCAGGCACCCCTTGCATACGTCTGGCGATCTCCAGATTCTCCGTTACAGTCAGATCCGGATAAAAGGTCGCCTCCTCCAAATACCCGACTTTGCTCCATAGTTTAGAGTTTCCGGCGTCGACCTTCTCACCTAACATATAGAGCGAGCCTGAGTTAGGCTTGATCATCGCCAGCAGCATCTTGATCGTCGTTGTCTTCCCGGCGCCGTTCAGTCCCAGGAATCCGAAGATCTCACCCCGGGTGACCTCCAGCGAAAGATTGTTTAATACGGTATAGTCGCCAAACCTTTTGTGCACTCCGTCAATTTGTATCGCGGGCGTGCTGCCGATTCTTTTCTTGGATAGAATACTCATTCTTCCTCCGACCTCCTGCTTGGTTCCAGTGATTGTTGTATCCTGCTACAACGTATTGTCACATCCAAACATGAAGCTTCATTAAAGGAAAAATAAACAAATCTGAAGAGAATATAAAAAACTATAAAGGCAGGCTGAATCTGATCCCGAGACCGCCATATTCCGAGGAGAAGGCCGTAATCTCGCCTCCATGGTGCTCAATAATCGATTTACAGCTGGCCAGCCCCAGCCCGAGTCCGCCCTTCCGGATCTGCCGCGACGGGTCCACCGTGAAGAATTTGAGGAACAGTGAAGACATGTCCTGATCCGGTACGCCAATTCCATTATCTTCTATTTGAAAATAGGCATGATGCTCCCGCAGATATCCGGTCATATACACCTTCAGATCCGGCTTCCCGCCATATCTGACGGCATTGCTGAACAGGTTGCCGAACACCCGGCGGAGCATCGGTTCATTAACCGTCAGCCATATGCTGTCCGTGAAGGAATGGCGGCAAACCAGTTCAATATCAAGTCCCGCCAGCTCATACTCATATTCAAAAGCAATGTCTGCGAATAATTCTGTCGCCTTTACAGGCTTGGCGGTCATGGATTCAAGCTCCGATTTTTCTTTGGTGAAGCTGGAGAAATCATTGAGGAGCTCCACCATATAGGCGGACTTCCGCTGAATTAATTCATAATACTCCTGCTTCTCAGCTTCGGGTAAGTTCTGGTGTGTAGCCAGCAGTTCAGTGAAGCCGTTAATCGAGGTCAGGGGTGTCTTCAAATCGTGGGCGATGGCGGCAAGCATATCGGTCTGTTCTCTGTGGGCGAGCTGAAGCCGATGCTCCATCTTATTGAAGTGATTATATAGCTCTCCGATCTCGTCCTTACGCTTCAAAGCCAGCGGAGGCAGGGGACGGACCACATTGACTTCCTCCAGCCGGGCATTCAGACGCCGGATGGGCTGCTCGATGCGGAAGTGAATATAGATGATCAGAATGGAAAATATGCAGCCGGCGATGACGAAGATGGGCAGCAGTAATACTACATATGGTGAGTCCAGCAAAGTGGTACGTATGGGGGAATATACAGCAAAGATAAACTTTAAATACAAACCAATCGAGAACATCAGAATCAGCAGCATCAGCAGGAATAACAGGGGAAGCTTGATTTTCAGTTTCATCCTATTGCTCTCTTTCCGTGTATTTATAGCCTATGCCCCAAATGGTTTTGATGAAGTGTTGCTCAGGACCCAGCTTCTTGCGGATATTCTTGATATGAACGGTTACGGTATTGATCTCGCCGTATTCGTCTCCCCAGACGTTCTCATAGATCTGCTCCCGGCTCAGTACCTGGTTGGGGTGACGCATCAGGACAGACAGAATTTGAAATTCCTTCGCGGATAAGTCGAGCTTCCGGCTGTAGAGGAAGGCTTCATACGTTTTGTCATTCAAAATGAGTGGAGCATCCGCCTTGTCTTTGGCAGGACTAAGCTCGCCCCACTCTTTGTGCAGCCTGTCCACTTTGCGGAAATGCGCCTTGATCCTGGAGGCCAGCTCCTGAATACTGAACGGTTTGGTCATGTAATCATCTGCGCCGATTTCCAGACCGACAATTTTATCAATGTCCTGATCCCGTGCGCTTAACAACATAATCGGAACATTATAAGACGACCGGATCGTTCTGCAGACATCCAGTCCGCTCATATCTGGCATGACGACATCGAGAACAATGAAATCAATAGGGTGATCCTCCACCGCAGATAGGGCTTCTCTCCCGGAGCATGCCGTAATTACAGCGAATTGCTCGTACCTTAGCGTCTTGGTGATGAGCTTCACAATTTCTGCATCATCGTCTACAACTAGTATTGTTTTGGACATTGGACTACCTCCCGGGGCACTAACAATTATGTGGTTAATCATAATTGCTTACCCTTGTTGTTGCAATCCTTGCCAAAATGGTACCATTAGCTGACGGGCGTATTGCTTTGTCTGCTAAGTATACTGACAGAAAGGGCTGCGAATCATGAATAGGAACATCTTTATTATTGAGGATGACGCTCTGCTTCTGGAAGCGCTTCGAGAAAGCTTAAGCCAGTGGTCCTATGAAGTAAGCAGCCCCAGTGATTTTGCTGGGGTGATGGAAGCCTTTGCTGAGCATCGGCCGCATCTGGTGATTATAGATATCCAGCTTCCCAAATTCGATGGCTTTCATTGGTGCAGGGAGATCCGGGCCGTCTCCAAGGTTCCGATTATTTTTCTGTCCTCCAGAGATCATCCAACGGATATGATCATGGCGATGAACCTAGGGGCGGACGATTACGTCCAGAAGCCTTTTCATATGGATGTCCTGCTTGCCAAGGTTCAGGCGGTACTGCGCCGCACGTATACGTATGAAGAGGTATCCCCGGATATGATGGAGTGGAATCAGGCACTGATTGATGTACACAGCGGCGAAATTTATAAGGATGGGAAGACCATTAGCCTGACGAGAAATGAATTGCTGATTCTGGCGGCGTTAGTCCGGTCTAATCATAAGATCGTCTCCCGTCATGAACTGATGAAGAAGCTGTGGGACGATGATCAATATGTGAATGACAATACGCTCACTGCCAACATCACCAGGTTACGGCAACAGCTTGCTGCTCTCCAATTAGCTGAAGGGATTGTCACCAAAAAAGGTCTTGGCTATATGGCCGTCACGCTGTAGGAGGGAGGAATCCGTTGTTCATCGCTTATCTTATTTATAAAAAAAGCTGGATTGGCTTAATGGGTCTGCTGCTGCTGCTTACCAACGCTCTGATCCAATTCGACGATGGTATCGGTGTGGAGCCTCAATCTCTGCTCTATTTGAATGTTCTGTTCCTGACGGTCTGTGCTGGTTTCCTGATCTGGAGGTACAAGAAGGAAACTGCTTATTATAAGTCTCTGCTTAGCTTGTCTAACGGGGTGGAAGAGGACTGGTTTGTGAATATCCCGGAACCGCGCAGCCGTTATCCAGAGGGGATGATCTATACTCTTCTGCAGAACATTCATAAGCATGATGAGCACAGGCACCGTGAGTATCAATCTGCCAAGCGGATGGAGCATGATGATCTGTCCTCCTGGGTGCATGAAGTGAAAACGCCGCTTACAGCGATGAAGATTATCATGGATGCCCATCGATCGAATGAGTTAGCTCAGAAACTTGACGCGCCCTGGCTCCGGATGCACCTGTTAATTGACCGGCAGCTGTATATTTCGCGGTTGGCTAACATAGACTCCGACTTACTCCCGGAGAAGCAGCGGGTGCAGGACCTGATCAGGGAAGAGGTTCGCGAGCTGGCCACCTGGTGTATGGAAAAGAATATATCCATCGATCTGACGGGGGACACAGAGTGTACCGTGTACACGGACAAAAAGTGGTGCGGGTTCGTGATAAGACAGCTGCTAACGAATGCGATTAAATACAGCCGGGCGGATGGAAAGGTAACTATTCATATCGCCCCCGATGAGCATGAATTCGTCACCGTAACGATTACAGATGAAGGGCCCGGCATTCAGGCGCATGACCTGCCGCGAATATTTGATAGAGGTTTTACCGGAGAGAACGGGAGAGTCCAGCACTCCGCCACGGGCATGGGACTGTACCTGGCCAAAGAAATAAGCAGGAAGCTGCACATCCGGCTGGAAGTTGACTCGGCTATTGGCGAAGGTACATCGGTTCGGATGATATTCTCCAGTGATAATCCATTTGAACGCATTAGACGCTCCTTAGTGTAAAATGGGCATAAATGAAGTAGTCAGGATTTTTACAGCCTGGCTGCTTTTTAATTTACGTGAAGGTGACAAAAATATCACATTAGGCCTCTTTTTATCACCTAAAGCTTGCGACCCGGGGCCGTAGAACCCTTTACACTGTGTATAGAACAACCGGATGGGAGGGGCTCAGATGAAACATCAGAGCGCAACGAAGACTGTTTTATTGGCTGAAGGCTTGCATAAATCTTATGGTGCCAAAGGAAATGCCCAGCAGGTGTTACAGGGGATCGACCTGCGGGTGTTGGAGGGGGAGTTTGTGGGAATCATGGGGCCTTCAGGCTCCGGCAAGACCACTCTGCTTAATACCTTAGCTACGATTGACCGTGCCACAGCGGGGCAGATTTTTATACAAGAATACGAGATTTCCAAAATGAAGGATAGCCAGCTTTCCGACATCCGCCGTAAGCACCTGGGTTTTATCTTTCAGGATTACAATCTGCTCGATACCTTAACGGTCAAAGAGAATATCCTGCTGCCGGTGTCGTTAACCCGTATAAGCAATAGTCAGGCCGAGGCGGAGTTTAATGCCATTGCCGGGATTCTGGATATTATGGATTTGGCGGGCAAGTACCCTGCTGAAATCTCAGGCGGCCAAAAACAGCGTACCTCTGCGGCACGGGCGTTAATTCACTCGCCTTCGCTTGTTTTTGCGGATGAGCCTACCGGAGCTCTTGATTCCAAAGCTGCTTCTAACCTGCTGGGGAATCTGCATGAGATTAACCAGACCCGGCAGGTCACCATTGTGATGGTTACGCATGACCCGCTCGCCTCCAGCTATTGCAGCCGTGTCATTTTCCTCAAGGATGGTAAAGTGTTCGCGGAATTGTACAAGGGTGACAAGACGAGGGAAGCCTTCTTCAAGGACATTCTCGATATGCAGGCCGTACTCGGAGGAGGCAGCCAGCAATGACTCTACGAAAATTAGTCATTCGCAGTATGCGCAAGAACCTCAAGATGTACTACCTCTACTTTTTTGCGATGATTTTCAGCATCAGCTTGTATTTTATCTTTTCGACTCTGCAGAATGATCAGACGATTGTAACGATGGTGAAATCCAGTATGGACTTCTCCACAACCTTACAAGTTGCCGGAATATTGCTCGTTGTAATCACCATTGTGTTTACCATGTACGCTACGGGCATCTTCATCCGAAGACGCAGTCAAGAGATCGGATTGTATCAGTTAATCGGCTTATCCAAAGCCTGGGTTGCCCGGGTGTTGATCCTGGAGCACGCTATGCTGGGTCTGGGTGCACTGCTGATTGGCATGGGGGTCGGGGCGCTGCTCTCACGGCTCTTCCAGCTGCTGTTCATGAACCTGTTAGGGCTTGAAGCGGTGATTGGCTTAACGTTCTCCGGCACGGCTGCCCTCCAGACCCTTGCTGTGTTTACCTGCTTAATTGTGGTCACCTCGGTACAGATCATATGGACGGTATACCGCAGTACGCTACTGCAATTGTTCCAGGCTAATCATAGGCAGGATTCCCCGGTCAAACGTCCAAGCATCATCTCAGGCATGTTGGGAATAGCCGGATTAGGGTTGATCGGGTGTGGCTATTATCTGTCTACATTAATTGTTACCAACACCGATATACTGATGTTCCTGATGTTGCTCGTGCTCGCAAGTACGATACTGGGAACCTATCTGATTTTCCATACGACCATAAGCTGGATTCTCAATGTATACCGGAACAGGAGGAACGGAAATCTGGGCTTGTATAACAGCCTGTCGGTCGCCCCGTTAATGCACAGAATCAAGGGTCACGCCAATTCCCTAACCTTAATTACCGTGTTGTCTGCGATGACAATTACGATGGTGTCCCTGTCCTATTCCTTATATTATTCCACGCGGAGCGATGTGAGATTGTCGATGCCCTTTGACTTTGCCGTGGAGAATATGCCTGAGGAAGCCGCTAAGATATCCAGCCGGTTAGAAGAGGAGCAGATTGCATTCGACCGCCATCAAGTCGAGGCCATCCGGTTTCATGGCGTATGGGTGGATCAGGGTTCAACAGCAGATGAGATGGACAGCACGTTTTTGCTATTCTCCGCAGAGCAGATGGCGCAGGCTGGGTTAGATCTGGAGCATCCCCAGGATGGTGAAGGCATCTATTATAGTTCACGGGCGGTGATAGAAGGAAGGGAGATTGTCTCTCCCCAAGAGGTGCTGTATGAATCAAGCGATCAAGCAGACCGCCTGTCCGTCTCCAGGTATAAGCTTGCGAACGTGATGAATTACATTTTCTATGGGGATCAATTGCTGGTCTCGGGTGATACGTTCGAGCGAATGAGAGATAGTATTCAGAAGGAGGAGTACAAAGAATTCCTGACCTATGAGGTCTTTAATGTGCTGGACCCTGAGCAAGCAGGGGCTGCTTCTGACATCTTCCTGTCGAATGTGGACAGTGACCGGTATCTCACGGACTTCCAATCCGCCTATGAGGGATCGCGCCAGACCTTCGGGCTGCTCATTTTTATTGCCGGATTCCTGGGATTTGTGTTTATATTGTCCACGGGAAGTATCCTATACTTCAAGCAAATGACCGAGGCTGAACAAGAGAAAGCCCATTACCGCACCCTGCGGCAGCTTGGATTTCAAGTCGGCGACATCATGAAAGGCATCATCCGCAAACAGCTTTTTGTCTATTTAATTCCTCTGGGGATCGGGTTAATTCATGCTGCGTTTGCGCTTAACGTCGGCTCGGTCCTCATCGCCGCAAGTATGCTCACCCCCATCCTCATCAGCATGGCTGCATATATCGTCATCTATCTGATGTTTACCGTGGTGACCATCCGGTATTACAGAAGTATTGTTACTGATGCTATATAGAAAGGAAGAACAGTATCTATTCTACTCAAGCAGCAGCCGAACGGTCACCATTCCCACTGGCGTCGGCGGCGGATAATTCCGCGCGTAACCGCCTTTTCAAGCTCAATAATTACGAACAGCGCGGCTCCCATGATGAGCGGGAAGGACCAGTAGGACAGGCCGATCGGCACTGTGCCGAACACCCGGTTCATGAACGGCAGGTAGGTGATGGACAGCTGGAGTACGACCAGCAGGCCGGATACGACGAAGACCGCTTTATTGTCGAAAAATCCCTTGCGGATTGCCGGTCCCAGCTCGGTGCGGCAGTTGAAGAGATGGAACATTTGCGCCAGGACGATGGTCTGCATGGTCACTGTATTGACGACAGCCTGTTCATATCCATTGCTGAGCATGGACATGTTCATGGCCAGGGTTCCCCCGCCGAGCAATACGGATACGAACAGAATGCGGAAGATATAATAGCCGCTGAGCAGGGGGGCCGCCGGATTGCGCGGGGGCCGCTTCATCGCTCCGGGCTCAATCCGCTCAAACGCCAGTGCCAGGGAGACCGTGACCGAGCTGACCATATTGACCCACAGAATCTGGATCGGTGTCAGTGGAATCATCGTGCCCAGCAGGATGCTCGCCATGATCAGGAAGCTTTCTGCACCGTTGGTCGGCAAAATGAACAGGATGGTTTTCTTCAAATTGTCGTACACACGCCGGCCTTCCTTGACGGCCTTGACGATGGTGCTGAAATTATCGTCGGCCAGAACCATTTCCGAGGCGTCCTTGGATACTTCGGTGCCTTTGATGCCCATGGCTACGCCTACATCTGCCCGCTTGAGTGCCGGGGCATCATTGACCCCGTCACCGGTCATGGCACAAATGCTGCCGCTGCTCTGAAGCGCTTCGACCAGCTGGAGCTTGTTCTGCGGACTGGTGCGGGCGAAGATGGAATACTTCTGTGCAGCTTCCTTCAACTCTTCCGCAGACAGGTTGTCCAGCTCCCGGCCTTCAATCGAATGCTTCCCATCGCCGATGCCCAGCTGTTCACCGATGGCCATCGCTGTCTCTTTATGGTCGCCTGTAATCATCTTGACCTCGATCCCGACGTTCTGGCACTCGCGGATCGCATCCACCACTTCATCACGCGGCGGATCGACGATCCCTGCCAGCCCCAGCAGCACCAGTCCTTCCTTCAGATCATCATGGTCTATCTGCTCAGGGGAGGAGTCCTCCGGCAGCTCCTTCATCGCCAGTCCGATGACCCTTTGTCCCTTGCGGGCATGGGCCTGCATCTGGCCGTACCAGAAATCAGCATCGAACGGAGTCTCGGCTTCGTCGTCCGCCTGCCGGTCCGCCATTTCAAACAGACGGTCCGGCGCACCTTTGACATAAATGACTGAACGTCCCTCGTATTCGCTCAGGACCGCCATGTATTTGTATTCGGAGTCGAACGGGAGCTTGGAGCGCGTCTTCAGTTCAGTAACTTCAGATTGGGCCTAGCCCGCAAGCGTCAGCAGGCAGCCTTCTGTAGGATCGCCTTGAAGCTTCCACTCCCCTTGTTCTTCCGTCAGCACAGAATCGTTGCAGGTCACCCCGCATATCAGCAGATGCTTCAGCGTCCGGTCCTGCTCTGGATCGGCCTCCTTGTCTTCATCCCGTATAATTTCACCTTCAGGCGCGTATCCGGTTCCCGTAATCCCGTATTCATGCATGGACGTTACTACAGAGGTGACGGTCATTTCGTTTTTGGTCAGCGTTCCCGTTTTATCCGAGCAGATGACGGAGACCGCGCCCAGCGTCTCTACAGAAGGCAGATTGCGGACGATGGCCTTTCTCCGTGCCATATTCTGCACACCGATCGCTAATATAATGGACAGAATGGCCGGTAAGCCTTCGGGGATGGCCGCTACAGCCAGTCCGATGACCGACAGCAGCAGCTCTCCGGTCTCATAGTCGCGCAGCCCGTAGCCGAAGCCGAACATCAAGGCGGCCACAGCTACGATAACAACCGACACCATTTTGCCGAAACGGGCGGTCTGTTGCAAAAGCGGGGTGCGGATCTCCTCCACGGAGGCGATGGACTGGTTAATTTTCCCGAGCTCCGTCTTGCCGCCGGTTGCCACCGCTACTCCAATTCCTGTCCCGGAAGCAACGGTTGTGCCCGAGAAAACCATGTTGGTCCGGTCACCAAGCGGACAGTCCTCCTCCAGCGCTTCCGTCTGCTTCTCCACCGAGGTAGATTCGCCGGTCAGCGCCGATTCCTCGACCTTCAGATTGCTGCTGCTGAGCAGCCTGAGATCTGCCGGGATTCGGTCGCCTGGATTCAGCAGCACGATATCGCCCGGCACCAGCTCTGCCGCTTCGATGGCCGCCGGGCTGCTGTCCCGCAGTACCTGAGCTTCCGGGGACAGCATATTCTTGATGCCCTCCAGCGCTTGCTCGGCCCGGTGTTCCTGCACGAAACCGATGGCCGCGTTGACGATGACTACGATAATGATGACGATGGTATCGGTCCAATGGCCGAGCAGGGCCATAATGACGGCAGCAACCAGCAAAATGTAGATCAGCACATCATTGAAATGCTTTACAAATTTAAGGGCCGCCGGCGATTTTTTACCTTCCGGCAGCTCATTCCTTCCATAGCGGTTCAGCCGCGCGGTTGCCTCGCTGCCGCTCAATCCCTGTTCCCTGCTTGTCTCCAATGCTTCCAGCGTACGCTGGCTGTCCATGGCATGCCACAGCTTGTCCTGCTTCTTCGCCAAGTCAGTCGCCTCCTCTGGTTCAAATCTTCCCATTCATTAAACGGGAACCCGTCCGGGCAAACGCTTTAGAGGGAAGTCGTTGCGAAATGTTCACTAATAGAAAATACAAGGTGATGGATTTTTATAGAAGTTTTGAATCAAAGTGATAAAAATTTTTAATATATTTACATTTATTAGGATAGAAGTGTATGATGCAAATGTATTTATTTTACTTTTTATAGAAAAATCTATGAGAATATGCCTTGGGAGGTGATAGGTTTGATCTACGACAATGTGCTGCAATTAATTGGGAACACGCCTATTGTTAAACTGAATTATCTTCCGGACCCGTATGGGGCGCAGGTATTCATCAAGCTGGAGGGGCTTAATCCCGGCGGCAGCATGAAGGACCGCACGGCGCTCTACATTATCAGCCAAGCGGAGGCAGCGGGACAACTGAAGCCCGGCGGCACGATTGTTGAATCCTCCTCCGGGAATCTGGCCATCGGACTGGCGCTTGTGGCACGGCAAAAGGGGTACAAGCTGATCTGTGTGGTCGATCCCAAGATCAGTCTGGTCAATCTCAGTATTATCCAGGCCTATGGTGCGGAGACGGTAATGGTTGATCAGGCTGATGAGTATGGCAACTATCTTAGAGCCCGCCTGGACAAGGTACAGGAGCTCGTCAAGCAACTGGGAGCATTTTGGCCTAATCAGTATAATAACCCGAGTAATCCTGAGGCACACAGACAAACGACCGCGCTTGAAATCTATGAGGCGTTCGGTAATGAGCTTCAGTGGGCAGTGATACCGTCAGGCACCTGCGGTCTCATTACCGGGTGCAGCCTGGGGCTGAAAGAACATATCCCGCACATAAAAATTATGGCTGTTGATGCTGCCGGCTCGGTTACCTTCGGGAAGCCGCCGGGTGTCAGACATCAGATTGGCATTGGTTCAGCTATAGTACCGGGCAATGTGCGAAGAGAGCTGTATGACGAGATTACGCATGTCTCGGATGCAGAGGCCTTCTCCACCACCCGCAGGCTGGTTAAGGAAGAAGGGCTGCTGGTCGGCGGCTCCGCAGGTGCAGCGGTGTTCGCGGCCCTGAAGCTTGCCCGCCGCCTGACTGGCGGGGACAAAGTGCTTGCGATTCTTCCAGATCGCGGAGACCGGTACTACAATACTATTTTTTCGGATGAATGGCTGGAGCAGATTGGAATTGAACTGGGTAAAAGCGCTGTGAAAATATGATCGGGGGTGCTGGAGATTACCGTTTCCTTACGTAATGAGGTGATTGACCGTGCCGTCAGACAGACCCGCAGGCAGCTTGACAAGCTTGCTTCTATGCCATCCTCCGGTGAGATTAGGCTTCCTTATGTTACGAACAACGGAAGATATATGCTGGAGGATAAGTGGTCCTCCGGATTCTTCATTGGACTCCTCTACCAGCTCTATCAGTTGACCGGCGATACTCTTTATATTGAGGAAGCTGACCGCTGGATAGGCGGGATTGAGACTTATAAGAATCAGGGGGATTATCAGGATATTGGCTTCCTGTTCTATTATTCTTATGCGTTCGGGTACGATCTGACCGGTAAGGAAGCATACAGAACGATTGCGCTTGAAGCTGCTGACAGCCTCTTTGATTCGCGTCTCCCGGGCGGTTATCTGGAATGCAATTGGCTGCCCGAGGGGAAGCGCTATGCAGGCGTCGACAGTATGATGAACATCCGGTTGTGGCTATGGGCCTATCGGATAACCGGTGAGGAGCGCTATCGCGCCGCTGCCATCGAATCAGCACAGATTACAAGTGCTGCGCTGATGAGGGAAGACGGCTTCACTTACGAATATATGAGAATGGACTCACTTACGGGAGCCCCGGAGCAGCCCTACAACAAGAACGCCAAATTCAGCTCAGCATCGGTGTGGGCCAGAGGCCACACATGGGCACTCTATGGAGCAGTTCAAATGTATGTGCTGGGTCATGAAGAGGAGTGGAGGACAAAGGTTGAGCAGCTCTCTGCCTTCTACTTAGCCCATGTCTGTTCGGATGGTGTTCCGGCCTGGGATCTGATGCTGTCCCATCAGGAGACGGCTATGAGGGATGCTTCGGCTGCTGCGATCGCTTGCTCTGCATTCTACCAGTTTGCCGCAGCCTTAAGCCCTGATGATCCCTTACGCCAGCAGTTCCGGCAAGAAGCAGAGAGGGTGCTCGATGTTCTGATTTCTGCGGAGTATGCGCCCCCGGGTCCGGAGCATGAGGGACTGCTGGTGCATGCCAGCACGCCGCTGCATGTCGTTCAAGCCGCAGGAGAGTCCCAGATCTGGGGCGATTATTTTCTGCTGGAGGCTCTATATTACTCATTGGAGGTCGGTTCTTAATGAATGTCAGTGCCGGATCGATAGAATCTAGCGATATTAAAATTGTCATCGAAGAAGGCCACGCTGCAATGCAATGCATGAATATGGTGCCGGAGCTTACGGACCGCCAAGTCTATGAATATGTTGTTCCCATTCTGAAGCAGTATGGCTTGGCGGATCTGTCCCCCCAGATCTGGTTCAATGGAGCCAATGAGTGGGTCATCCGCAGCCGCTGCGAAGCCTTGGCCTACTCTCTGAACACGGTTAATCAGCGGGAAGGTGTAACAGGATGAGTGTAGCTGCCGAACCCTTAGTCTATTTCTATGTTCCGGGATACAAACCGAATTACATAGAGTACGCTATGACCTTCTATCCTATGAATATTATTCTCTGTCTGGAAGACGGTACGCCGGAGGAGAAGAAGCTTGAAGCAAGATACGTGGTCAAGAATGCCCTTCAGGAATTCAGCAGCGACTCGGAGCATACGCTCATTGTCCGCGTGAATAGTGTTCATACCCCTCACTGGGAGCAGGATTTGGAAGAGCTTGTGCCAGAGCGCCCTGCCCGAATCCGGCTGCCCATGGTCCGGACGGCTGAGGATTTACGGCAAGTGGAACGCAAGGTGCAGGATGTTATACACCAGCGTAGCTTGAACTATTCACCCAGCTATGAAGTCATGATTGAATGCTGTGAGGCTATTGCCAATCTCGGAGAGATTCATCAGGCCAGCCGGAATATTTATGCTTTTACCTTTGGAGGAACAGATTATTTCAATGACTGTGTGGCTAAGGGGCTTGGGGACCCGGCCCTGGAGGTCCGGAAGGCCAAGCAGAAGCTGGGGGAATACTGCCGCAGTGTGGGCCTTCAATGCTTTGACACCACTTACATGGCTTATCGTGATCTGGAGGGGTTCCGCGAGGATTGTCTGCTCTCCAGGGAATACGGCTTCACGGGGCGTTCCGTAATCCATCCGGACCAGGTTGCCGTCGTCCAAGACATATACGGAATTTCAATAGCGTAGGAGGCTGTTATGTTCACAACATACCGATTGGAATTGCCTGAGCCTGTGACTCTAAATAAGCTGCAAATCCCTGTGTTCACCCATATGTTCCTGCAAAATGTATCTGCCCATAAGGTGCAGGTCGACCCGATTCAAGGGAAGCGGATCAGCGTCACCTATCTATCGTCTTATCCCAGGGAGCAGATTGAGCGGGAGGTTGCTATTTTCCTGGAGCGTTTCACCCCGGAGCATGATGAGGCATCCGCATCATCCGCTGAAATACTGGAGCCTGAGCTGAATATGGTGGAGCTGCATGAGCCGCCGCTGGAGAAGCTGTGCTCCTGCTGCACGCCGGGCAATCAGCGGAATATCTCGGATGACCTGCTGGAGCAGAGATGGCTGACTTTATTGAAGAATCAGGAGCTGGCGTACCATCGTCCGATCATCACTCTGCTGGAGTATTTTGACCAGAGTTATGTGGATTATGTCGGCCGGAGAATTGGGGATTGTCAGCAGCGGCAGTATTCGGTCTTGTTGCCTGCTTCGTTCGCCGAGAAGATGAATTACTTCCATAGCGCACCAATGCATTTGCTGCTGGCCACCCATTTAAGCCATGATCATGAGACAATGAAATCCTTCGCTGCAGATGTATCCGCGAATAACGGGAAGCTGCCGCAGGACTGCGGCCCTTATCTGGAGACGCCTCCCTATATTCTGCAATCTGCCCCCTGCTATAAAGTCTATATGGAAATGGAGGATCAGGTGTTTGAGGACAATACCGCTTTTGTACTCAAAGGCCAGTCTTTCCGCAATGAGGGCAAACGTGTATATCTGCTGGAACGGTTGTTGAATTTCACCATGCGGGAATTCGTATTTCTGGGTACTCCCGAATACGTCACCCGGATGCGTGACTTGACATTAGAGTGGACCGTGGAGTGGATGGAAGCGGTAGGGCTGAAAGGCGGGTGTGTCTTAGCCAATGATCCATTCTTCCTGCCGGGTAAGGTGAAGCAGAATTTCAAAGTGCCCAAACATGTCAAATACGAGGTTCGTGCGGATATCCCGTATAAAAACGACACGATTTCGATTGCTTCCTATGACACGCACGGCGATTTTTTTGCAAAGACCTTTAACTTTAGACTGAGGGACAACGCTGAGACATGGTCGGGCTGCATCGGACTTGGCCTGGAACGGGTAGTATGGAGCTTCCTTCAGCAGTACGGTCTACAGAGTGAACACTGGCCTGCGGCTATCCCGGAGAGCGTAAAGTGACTGCTTCCGGCCAAGCAGCATCGGTCTGGATTGCCGAAACGCTTGTCTATAGTGTTCTGGCCGAGGCTGTGAGCTGGCCTTCCCCCGGATTGGTATCGGCGGTCAGCAACGGATGTCACGGGGATATGGATATTTACACTTTTCTGAGAAGCGCACTCCGCATTCAGCCGTATTACCAGGAAGCTGCGCGCCTGGGCATAGAACAATCCGGGGGCCGAACCGGCAGGGAGGATTTGTTCAGGATGCTCCAGAAGACCGGGCGGCGGGCCGAGGCTGACATGCTAAGGGCTACCGGGGGAGTGAATACCCATAAAGGAACGATCTTCCTGGGACTGATTCTATGCGCGGCTGCCGGAATGACGAGTCAAAGTCCATCCAGTGCAGTAGAACCGCAGGAGATATGCCGCTTGGCTGGAAGGCTGGCTGAGTATCCGCTGCGGGCACAATTGGCGGACATTCTGGAGGAGACGCACAGTGCAAGCACGGGCGGACGCGCCTACAGGGAGTGGGGGATTAGAGGCATACGGGGCGAGGTTATAGACGGATTTCCGTCCATTCTTCAGCAGGGCTTGCCTGCCTTGCGGGAGGCGCTTCAACAAGGAGCAGATTTGCGGACGGCGCTGATCCACTGCTTGCTATCATTGATGGCTGTGGTACAGGATACCACGCTGCTGAACCGCAAGTTCGACAGGACAAGGATTGACTATACTCAGGCGAGTGCATTAGCGGCGTTGGACCGGGGGAGTCTGTTCACCTCTGAAGGCAGAGCCTATATCCGCACCATGGAGGAGGATTTTCGTCTCCGTTCCTTATCTCCCGGCGGATCAGCCGATCTGCTGGCGATGACGCTTGCTTTGCATTTGTGGACTGAGAATCAGGGGGAGGAAAGAGTGTGGCGAACGATTCCGCTGTATCAGCCATCCTTCGCGACCGGGAGCGCCTCCATGAGCTAAGAGAGGCCAGGTATCCGGCAGCAGGCTCGCTGATCCAGATTATGATGAATATTCCGGGGCCGGATAAGAGGCTGGCTGTTGCCTATGAACTATTCGAGCTCTGTATGGAGGCTTTACAGGAAGCTCTGGCGGTTGCAGCTTATAAGATTCTTGCGCTGGAGCGGATCGGGCTGGCGCTTGGTCCGGTTGCTTATCTTCAGGTATCTGCGGATGCGGCGGCATTGAAGCTATTCTGTCTGTCCTTTGAAGGGGAGCATCCGCTTAGCGCTTATTGGGATATGGATATTTATGATTCATCGGGAAAAGCAATGGGCAGGCATGAGCTGGGGGCTCCTTCACGCCGCTGTTATCTGTGCGGGCAGCCTGCTAAAGTGTGCGGATTCCTGCAGCATCATTCGCCAGAGGAATTAATCGGACGTATGGCTGCTGATCTGGCGGCAAGGAAGGCAGTCACATGAATCTTTTCCGAAACTTAAAGGTGCCCCGGCCGGTGTTTGCCATTTGTCTGAACACACTGGTTACCCATCTTGGCTTCTACGCTATGACGGCGATATTAACGGTCTATCTGTCTCAGGTCAAAGGACTGCCGCTGTCGGTTACCGCTGTAGTTACCATGATCTTCACGGTGTCTTACCGCAGTGCGAGATTCCTTACCGGACCCCTGCTGGACAACATGGACCCGTTCAAATGCATGTGGTTCGGCTGCCTGCTAACAGGGGTCTCCATCGCTATGGTAGATTTCTGGCAGTCTCCGGTGTTGATTACTATACAGCTTATCATTGCCGGGATCGGCTACTCTGTCCGAGGCTTATCCTCGAAGGCTTCTTTATCCTTCGTGGGGAGTAAGGATGGCAATGCCCTGTTTTATTTTGCGAATTCCAATATGTATACGAACGGTGCAGCCATTGCCGGGCCCTTAATCGGCTCCTTTCTGCTGACTAGCTCCTTGAAAAGCTTCACGTTGACCTTCGTTGGAGGGTTTTATGTGTTAGGTGCCATCCTGCTCAATATCTTCCCGCCCGGGTGTAGTCTGATGGGCCGGGAGCGGAAGCCGGTAAGCTTCTGGAAAGGATATCAGACCGTTCTGCTCGATAAAAGCTTCCGTAAAGTGCTGCTGTTCAATATGATCGGCTGCTTCTTCTTCACCCAATTGTTCAATTCCTTTCCTTATTTAATCGGCACTTATTATAACGCTCCGGAAAGGCTGGGAAGTCTGCTGATGCTGAACGGAATCCTCGTGGTGGCGCTGCAGATTCCGGTCGGGCGCTGGATGAATACCGCGTTGTCAGGCCAGCGTGAGGGATACCGGCTGATGCTGGCGTTTCTGCTATTTAGTGTTTCTTTCTCAATGAATGCGATCATCGGTTCGATCTGGGGCTACTACGTATTCGTCGCGTTGTTCACCCTTGCAGAAATATTATTCATCCCTACGATAGATGCGTATGTCTCTAACGCTGCCCACCCGGATCTGCGTATCACATATTTCAGTGTCATCGGATTGTCCACAGCCCTTGGAGAAGGAATCGGTGTATATACCGGGCTGCAATTCATACATATGTGGAGCATCTACGGAAAGCTGTCCTATTTCTGGTTGTCCCTGGCTCTTCTGTCTGGACTGTCTCTTGTACTTTACGTAATGCTAAACCGGTCACCTGTTCATCACAAGGAGGAGGAGAAACTATGGCGGTATTAATTCTGAATCAGAGGAGGCGGGCCTTCGCTCCTTATCTGACCTGGCTGGAGGATCTGGATGAAGAAGTATACCTGTATACTTCGCCGGCATATGGTGAGATAACGGAACCCTTTGCCCTTGTGCAAGTGTTCGACAACTGGGTGAGCAATGACCGGGTAGAGATCGATGCGTTACGATTGTATGAGGAACATCCTTACCGTCTGATCATCGCTCTCGATGAGAGTGATCTGATTCGTGCGGCCCGGCTGCGTGAACGGCTGCACCTGCCTGGTCAACAGCTGGAGAGTGCAGTGGCTTACAGGGATAAGGCGGTGATGAAAAGCTTAGTCAGCCCGCAGGTATCCTGCCCGGCATTCCGCAGACTGGCTTCACCGCTTCACTTGTATGATTTTGTGCTGGAGCACGGCTTGCCGGTTGTGGTTAAACCGGTGGACGGCATGGGCTCCATGAATACGGACATTATACGGACCCGGGAGCAATTGAACGATGTATGGGAACGCGGCCTCGGCAGCGGCTTAATGGTTGAAGCCTACGTAGAGGGAGAAATGTATGAGATCGATGGGCTGATGATGGGCCAGGAGATCCGTTTCGCTTCTGTCGGCAAATATTCCTGCAAGCCGCTGGAGATACTCCAGCAGGATTGCTTCGTGGAATTGCTCAGCCCCGGCTGCGCGGTGTATGAGCGGCTGGTTCATGAAGTTCAGCAGGTCATTGAAGCCTTGCCCTCACCGGGAGTCTCAACCTTTCATTGTGAAATGTTCCATACCCCGGAGGATGAATGGGTATTCTGTGAAATTGCCAGCCGGACCGCAGGCGGGCGGATCAGTGAGTCAATCAGCGCCATGTATGACGTTGATCTGAACCGGGAGTGGGTCCGGGGGCAATGCGGACTGCCGCTGAAGCTGCCGGTGCCAAGGCCGTCACAGGTAGCGGGGGTATATCTAATGCCGAAACGCCCGGGAACGGTAGAGACCATTCCGCAGACGCTGCCCTTTGAATGGGTGGCGGAATATGTTCCCCGTGTCAGAGCAGGCGAACAGCTGGACGCGGCTCATTCCAGCGTGGATGCCGTGATGACCGTAATCATCGTAGGCGAGAATTCGGCATCGCTGCAAGCCAGGCTGTCACAGCTGCTGCGGTATCTGGAGCAAGAAGTGCAAATTCTGCCCGCCTATAAGGAGGATACAACCAATGAAGCACCTGTTACTAGTTGAGAGCAATGAGTCTATCGCAGGTATCCAGGCCTGCCAGGAGATGGGGTACACCGTAACGTTGCTGACCCAGAATATTCAGCATTACCTGAAGGGCCAGCCGCTGGAGTCCCACCCGCTCCGGTTGGTAGATTACATTCATGAAGTGGACACCTTTAATGAAGAAGCTGTGGTTGACTTTGTCAAAGCGTACCATCAAGCGAACCCTTTGACCGGAGTGATGTCTTTTGCGGAATTCTACGTGGTTCAGGCAACGGCTGCTGCGCATGCGATTGGTGTGCCGACCATGCAGCCGCTGGCGGCCAAGAATGCCCGGAATAAATATAAATCCAGAGAAATCTGCGTTCAGAGCGGCGTTCCGGTTCCCCGTTCACTGCTCGCAGGCAGTATAGAGGAAGCTTGCCGGCACGCCCATTCCATGGGTTATCCCTGTATCGTTAAGCCGTGTGACGGGGCTATGAGTATCGGGGTGGTCTTTGTCAACAATGAGCGAGAGCTGCGGCAGGCTTACGACAGCTATGTGAACAACCGGAATTTTGGGCGTAATCTCTATGGAAGTACGGATGTGCTCATTGAGGAATATGCAGCCGGACCTCTGGTCAGTGTGGAGATGGTCACTTATCAAGGGCAGGATCACCTGATCGGGATTACGGACCGCCGTCTGGTTGGATTTCCCTATTTTGTAGAGACTGGCGCCAGCTTTCCGGTTCGGTTAAGCCATGAGGCGGAGATCGTGGAGGTGGTCCGCCGGGGACTGCATGCGCTTGGGGTTGACTTTGGCCCCACACATACAGAGGTTGCTCTCACTCCTGAAGGTCCCAAGATTATTGAATTTAATCCGCGGATGGTAGGCGGGCCTGTTCCGGAGATGATTAAATACGCAACCGGCATTGACCTGCCGCGTGAAGTGCTTCGTATGCATATGGGGGAGGCCCCGGAGTTGACGCCGAGCGTCACGCGTGGTGCTGCTTCACGGGAATTCTGTTCGCCGGTTGACGGCAGGCTGATCGAGGTTACGGGGCTTAAGGAATTAGAGGGGCGTGCGGACATTCTGCGATCGCATTTCATTGCTGCCGGGCGCGAGGTGTCCTTTCCGAGATCTAATTTTGACTGGATTGGCCGAGTGATGGTTGGAGGGGACGATGCAGAGCAGGCTGAGCAGAAGTGCAGTGAAATCCAGAATACGATCGGCTTGCACATTGCAGCCAGACCTATAAGCTGAGGAGGCCTTGAGCATGTTATATCTGAATACCACAAACCTGGAGCAGATGAATCTTCCCTGGGCACTATGCATGGATACGATACGGAGTGCTGTCCAAGTGATGGCAGCGCATGAATTCTCCCAGCCGATTAAACCCTATCTGCTCTTTGATAAAGATCCAAGCAGCCGGATTATTGCCATGCCCGCTTATGTGGGCGGAGAGATCGGGATGGCAGGCATCAAGTGGATCGCCAGTTTTCCCGGTAACCATGGCAGGCAGCTTCCCCGTGCCCACTCGGTGACGATACTGAATGATTCCGGCAGCGGGAAGCCTGTGGCTATCATCAACAGTCCGCTTATCTCCGGGATTCGCACGGCTTCGGTCAGCGGGCTGATGATTCAGGAATATGAGAAGGTACACCCTTTTGCCGGTAAAATGATTGCCGGTATTGTCGGGTTCGGACCGATCGGTCAGCTCCATCTGTCGATGCTGAATCAGCTGCTCGGGGACCGGCTGGAGGAGGTTCGGATCTTTGATCAGAATCCGGGTGCTCTGGATCATATCCCGGAAGAGCTTGGGACAAGGGTACGGCCTGTGGATTCCTGGAAGGAAGCCTACGAAGGGGCTGATCTGTTCATCACTTGTACAATTTCCAGCTCCGGTTATATTGACCGCAAGCCCAAAGAACAGAGTCTGCTGCTGAACGTGTCTCTGCGCGATTTCACCCCGGCGATCTTAAGCTACACCTCGGCCATTATTGTCGATGACTGGGATGAAGTGTGCCGTGCGAATACGGATATTGAACATATGCATCATCAAAGAGGGCTGCGGAAGGAAGACACGGCGTCCATCGTCGAGGTGGTCTGCGGCAACGCGCTGGCGAAATTCCCGAAGGAGGAAGCGGTCATGTTCAATCCGATGGGAATGGCTGCCTTTGATATTGCCATTGGATCACTATATTATCGTGAAGCGCTGAATCGCGGGTGTGGTAAGGAGTTGGAGGAGTAGGAGCAGGGGGCAAAATCAGCATACAAAATAAACGGGCCGGATAAGAGATATCCTCTTGTCCGGCCCGGCTGTGTACTGCCTCATCACAAGGCTATGGATTCTTGCGGTGCTTCTTCTCTTCCGGATCTGGTGCAAGGCCAGGAGCTGACACCTCGGGGTCATTCCCCAGCACGGCGCCTACGACCTCATCCAGCTTATCTGTTTCCGATTGACCGTCCGCCGGACTGGGTTCGCCCTCCGGAATCGGGTGGACGCCTGCGGTGCGTCCGTCGAGCGGTGCTTTTTTATCATCCTTCATCTGTCAGTCTCCCTTCTAAGTGCAGGTTCTGTCTTAGGATGTGTCTGCGGTAACCGTTCTATGTATCGATAACCGCAGCGGAGGCTGATGAACCATACGGCTGGTTAGGATTGGTGGACCACTTCCATACTCTTTTCCAGGGCAGTCTTATAATAGTGGCATTTATGGTCTATGACTTCCATCGTTTTTCTTAATTCCTCCATCTGCGCTTCTACGGAAGCCTTCCGCTCCAAGAACATGTCGTATCGGCGCTGCAGGGTGGAATCTCCTTCGGAGCACCATTCAATGAAATGCTTAATCTCTTTGATGGGCATCCCGGAGGCCTTCAGGCATTCAATAATCCGCAGGGCCTCCATATCGGAGGGCTTGAATACGCGTTTGCCGCTGGGAGTTCTCTCTATAGAAGGGAGCAGGCCCTCTTTGTCATAATAACGCAGGGTATACGGGGTCATGTTGAAATGCGCTGCCGCTTCGCTTATGGAATAGGTCTTCATCATCGTTCTCCTGTCCTGGATATTTCGGGCTTGACTTAGAGTTAACTTTAAGGAATATCATAGGCTTTGTAAAGCTTAAAGAATGATGTCTACTATTCTATTGAAAAGAGGTTCACTATGATACAAGTTAACGCACGTGCTGCATTCAGCCAGGAAGGCCCGTTCAAGCTGACTACGATCGAACGCCGGGAGCTGCTGCCGCAGGATGTTCTGATCGAGATTAAATACGCCGGTATTTGCCATTCCGATATTCATACCGTCCGCGGGGAGTGGGGACCGGTGAAATATCCGCTGGTTCCGGGGCATGAAATTGCAGGTATTGTCAGCCAGATCGGTTCTGGAGTGACGAAATATGCAGTTGGCGACCGTGTCGGGGTAGGCTGTATGGTCGATTCCTGCGGAGAGTGCAGCAGCTGCCGGCAAGGCGAGGAGCAATATTGCCTGGAGGGAAACACGGGAACCTATGGAGCGACTGACCGCCACGGGCACTATACGCAAGGCGGATATTCCACGCATATCGTTGTCACTGAAGACTTCGTGGTGCGGATTCCTGACAGCCTTCCGCTTGACGCTGCTGCACCGCTGTTGTGTGCCGGAATCACTACTTACTCACCACTGCGCCACTGGGGAGCTGCTCCCGGCAAAAAGGTGGCTGTAGTGGGTCTCGGCGGGCTGGGGCATATGGCAGTAAAAATTGCTCATGCCATGGGGGCTGAGGTTACGGTGTTATCCCAATCCCTGAAGAAGAAGGAAGACGGCCTGCAATTGGGCGCAAATCATTATTATGCCACCACTGATCCGGAGACATTTAAGCAGCTGGCCGGTTCCTTCGACCTGATCATTAATACGGTCAGTGCGCAGGTGAATATCAATGCTTTCATGTCACTCCTGGCGCTGGACGGGACGTTGGTGAATGTCGGTGCGCCTGCTGATCCTTTGGCTGTTAATGCCTTCTCGCTGATCGGACACCGCCGTTCCTTTGCCGGTTCGATGATCGGGGGAATCCGCGAGACACAGGAGATGCTTGATTTCTGCGCTGAACATCAGATTGCTTCCGAGATCGAAGTGATTTCGGCTGACCAGATTGACGAAGCCTGGGAACGTGTGCTGGCCTCGGATGTGCGTTACCGGTTTGTGATTGATATCAGCACGATGGGGAAGGCTTAAGTCTTTAGAGGAGCAAGAAAGATTCTTAATCTATATTGTTTGAAAAACAGCCTGCAGGAATGGAACTACTCCATTCCCGCAGGCTGTTGATATTTCTGCCTAGCTTCTCCTACGAGAAGCTATATAATCGCACCCCGTGCGGAGGCACGGTGGTCTGCAGCACGCCGCCGCTAAGCTCAGCAGGCGTCTGGCTCCACAGCTCCGTACCTGCGGCCACGCCGTCGAGGCCAATCTCTTCGAGGTTCAGGTCAACCGGCAGCGGGCTGTTACTGGTGTTGAAGACGGCAGCATACCGGGTGCCGTCGTCATGAGCAGCGGTCCAGACGATCAGCTCATCGTGGTGAAGGGCTTCCCTGGCGCCATGGCTCTCGCGCTGCATGCGCAGCACCTCGCGGTTGGTGAGCAGCGACAGGGTCCAGTCGTCATTGTCCCGCAGCTCGCCGCCGAAGATCAGCGGCGAACGGAAAATACTCCACAGCGACATCATCGTCAGCTGCTCATCCCGGGTGAAGCGCGTCCAGCGGTCATCCCCGCCGCCGTCAACGGAGCGGACGCCGATGTGGCCGAGCGGCAGCATGTCGCAATCCGGCCAGGAGCCGGCCTGCGGGACGCCCTGCCAGCTGCGGCAGCGGCTGAACATGTCCAGCAGCAGCTCCCAGCGGTCCCAGAAGTCATCCGTGATGCGCCACATGTTGGCATGCTCGATGAAATGTTGTGCATATTCTACCGGAGCAGGGCCGGGGGAGAGACTCAGGACCATGGGGCGGCCGCAGTTCTCGATTGCCCGGGAGATCAGGGTAATCTCCGGCTGATGGGTATCGTATAGTCTGGAAGCGGCGATGTCATCCACCTTGACCAGATCGACGCCCCACTGCGCGTACAGTTCAAAGAGTGAATTATAGTAGGCCTGAGCGCCTTCCTTGGAAGCATCGACACCGTACATATCTGTATTCCATGGACAGATGGAGTTCGTGTGCGCGATCTCGCGGGCAGTTGCCTCCGTCCCCAGAATCGCGGTGCCTGCATGGGCGGCCTGACGCGGAATGCCGCGCATAATATGAATACCGAACTTCAGTCCTAGGCCGTGGACATAGTCAGCCAGCGGCTTGAAGCCCTGCCCGCCCGCTGCCGAAGGGAAGCGGTTCTCGGCTGGCATCAGCCGGGAGTATTCATCCATGATTAGAGGGACGAAGGGGCGGTACAGGGAGGACACGGCACCAGGCTCATACCACTGGATATCAACGGTGATATAGCTCCAGCCGTAGTCTTTGAGATGCTCGGCCATATACTCCGCATTGCCGCGGATTTCCGCTTCGGTTACGGCTGCGCCGTAGCAGTCCCAGCTATTCCAGCCCAGCGGGGGGATAGGTGCTGCAAGCTTATGATTCATTGTGTAATCTCCTTATCAGATGGATTATTGCTCCTCATAAGTCCATCATAATCAAGGAGAAACCCAATATCTATAGTAATGTTGCAAGTGGAATAGCACTATATTGCGCTTAATCGAAAAAGAGCTGGCGGTAGATCAGGCTCTCGCCCCCGCTGCGGAAATCGCCTGGTGTCAGTCCGGTCAGGCTGCGGAAGGCCTTGATAAAGTAGCTTCCGCTGGAATAGCCGATCTGCTGTGCAATAGCTTCAATGCTTAAGCTTGTCCCCCGCAGCAGTTCCATCGCCTTCTCCGTTCGGACCCGGGTCAGATAAGCGCCGGGTGTCAGGCCGGTGCTGGCCGAGAAACGGCGGATGAGATGATATTTGGACAGGGAGACATGCTCCGACAATTGGTCGATGCTGATCATCTGCGGGTAATGCTGCTCGATGAATGCAGCGGCGCGCTTAATATTCTCTGACCATTTGTCCCTGTCGCGTAGCGTAGCTGTCTGCATTCGGGTCAATTCGGTCATGAATTGATAGACGCTGGATGAGGCGATCAGCGGATCGGAGATTCTGCCCGCTCCGGCATCCATTACAATCATCCGCGCCAGCCGGACAGGGGCACAATCTGCGGGCAGCCGGGGCACCTCGCCCGCTTCGCGCAGGAATCTGCGCCAGTGGGGCAGGATCAGGCTTGGGCGCAGCAGGAGGAACAGGAACTCCCAGGGCTCTGCCGCATCCGGCGGATAGTAATACCGGTGAGGTCCCGGGATTTCCGCCAGCAGAGCCTGTCCGGCCCGGACCCGGTAGGTCCGGTTCTCTGACTCGAACACGCCCTCACCGGAGAGCGTGTACTGGAACAGCAGCAGCGGGCCGTCGCTGCGCTCCATCCCGTCCCAGCGGTATGTGGGATCGGAGACGGAATCATAACCGGCTGCGAACAATACGCACAGCTGCAGCTCCTTATCTTCGGCAAAGCGAAAGCCATAGGTCCCTCTGGGGATGTCCATGGATAGCCTCCTTTTCTCAACAAGTACTTAATATCTTAACATATCATTGAAAATATAAAGCGCCTTTGCTACTGTTACGAATAGAAACGAGAGAAGGAAGGTTATGGAATGTCCCAGATGCAGACGTACCAACCGGCAGCTAATCATGTCAGACTCATCGGACGGACCCACTGGATGGGAGAGGTGCTGTGGCTGGCTCTTTCCGGGAGCGGGGTGGAATTCTCATTCTACGGCCGGGCGGCCCGGATCACTCTGCAAGGCGATGATATCGCTGCAACCGGCAACAATCTGGCCCGGATTGGAATCAGTGTTAACGGCCAGCAGGTGATAGACGATCAGGTGGATCAGCTACGCAAAACGTATACAGTGTTTGAAAGCGACACCGGGCAAGAGGTTACTGTAAGAATAACGAAGCTGTCTGAAGCAGCCATGTCAACGGTTGGCATTGCGGAGATCGCGGTGCAGGCTGAGGAAGGGATTAAGCCGACTCCATCTCCGCAGCATACGATCGAATTCATCGGCGATTCCATTACCTGCGGGTATGGTGTGGATGATGAAGAAGCGCTGCATACCTTTTCTACGGCTACAGAAAATGTAACGAAGGCTTATGCCTACCTGAGCGCAGAGCAGCTTGGTGCGGATTACAGTATGGTGTGTTACAGCGGATACGGCATTATTACCGGCTATACAGAAAATGATCAGAAGCTCACCACGCATCTTCTGCCCGATTACTACGAGAAGGTAGGCAAGTCTGAAGGGAGGTTCGGCGGCAGTCTGCTGCCTCAGGAGATAGCTTGGGATTTCAGCAGATTCACGCCGGAGCTGATCGTTATTAATCTGGGGACCAACGACGATTCGTACACGAAGGATGACCCTGCCAAGCAGGCGGATTATGCAGAGAACTATGTCGCTTTTCTACAAATGGTCAGACGGAATAATCCCGATTCGACCATTCTGTGTACGCTCGGGATCATGGGGGACAGGCTGTATCCTATCCTGGAGCAGGCGGTGGACCGCTATGTCCGGGAAACCGGTGACAGTAGAATCTCGGTGATGAAATTCGAGGTGCAGCGCGAAGAGGACGGCTACGCCGTCGACTTCCACCCTTCCCGGGTGACCCACCGCAAAGCGGCGGATAGACTGGCGTCAGAGATCAGGAAGCTGATGAAGTGGTGATCTGGCTGGTGAAGAAATGGAGCGGGTAGTCCAGTAGTCCAATGGTGATTGCACTATGTGCAATAGAAATTCATAAAACACCTCTAAAAATAGTCCCTATTGTATTTAGTACAGTAGAATACTGGAGAGAGGCCCAATATGGGCAAAATCTCTAAATTCTGCTGTACATAATACAGTAGAAAGGCTAGAAGGGTAGTTTTATAGCTCGATCTAATGTACAAAGTGCAATAGGCACATACGTCTCAGCACTCCAACCTGCCATTCCGTCCCTCATCACCGATGAATTCCCTTCTCACGCACAAACCTCTCCAGCACCCCGAACTCCTCCGTCACCTTGGTGAACGGCAGGGCGGCAAGGACCTGCTCCCGGTACGGGTTACGGGCTCCGGCCGCCAGGCGGGAATCCAGGATGCTGAGTACACCGAGGTCTGTCTCGCTGCGGATCAGGCGCCCGGTACCTTGTCTTAAGCGCAGCAGCATGTCCGGCACGTAGACCTCCATGAGCGGATTCTTCGCCTGCGCAGCCTTGTATTCGTAGACAGGATCAGCCGGAACCGGGAACGGCAGCCGGAAGACGATCAGATGCGACAGATCTGCACCCTCGATATTCACCCCTTCCCAGAATACACCGGTACTCAGCAGCACGCCCTTACTCGCCCGGAACTCAGCGATCACACCGTCCTGCGACGAGCCTTCCCGCTGCATATGCAGCGCCCAGTTCAGCTTCTCCGCACTCAGCTTCTTGTGAATGTACTTCATATCCTCTTTGGCCGAAAAAAGCACCAGCGTCCGCCCGTCCGTTACATTGCACAGCCGCAGCAGCTCCTTATACGCCGCTTCCAGATAAGCTTCCCGGTTGTTGTGGTTATAGTAAGGAACGTCTTTGGCAATATACATCATCGTATGGTTGTCGTAATCGAACGGTGAAGCCTGACGCTCCATATACTCCCCTCTGTAGCCCAGCGAACGCGAGAGATAAGCGTATTGTTCCTCCAGCGTACCGCCGGACTGGCTGAGGGTTGCGGAGGTCAGGATGACAGAGGTCTTGCCGCTAAACAGACTGTATTTCAGGAATTGGCTGATCCCCTTGGGGCAGATGCTGACGGTAGCTTCTCCCCGGGGCTCACTGGCCCAGAGCAGATAGTTGTCCTCCGTCCCGGCCAGCACCTGGAAGAGGTCAATCATTCCGTTAACCGCTTCGAAGGTATTATCAATCTCCCGCTCATGCCGGGAGGTCAGGACCGAGAGACTGAGGCGGAACTCCTGCAGAATCTGCACGGCCTGCTGCAGCGGGACTCCGGTAATCGCCGATACTTTAATCCGGTCAGTGTCCTGCTTGGCCGTGTGCAGCAGGTCTGCTTCTATCTGTCTGAATAACTCTTTGGCACAGCGACGGACGAATTGGCAGGACTTCATCAGGCTGCGGTCCGCCGACTGCTTGAACAGAAGCTGCATGGCATCCTCCAGCACCCGGGCGATCTGCCGGAAGGTGAATTCGAGCGTCTGGGCATCCCTGACCTTGGCCTCAAGATTATGTGCTTCATCTATAACGATCAGAGCAGGCCGCTCGGTGATCAGGCCTTTGGTCCCTTCCTTTTTCTTGATCAGGTCTCGGATCAGCAGGTCCTGGTTCACGATGATGATATCCATCTCGCCCGGGCCGGCGTTGATCTTGGCCCGCATGTCGTAGAAGGCGCAGGTATGCTTGTAGTGGCAGTGCTCGAACTTACAATCTGTCACACACACGTTAGACCATAAGGCATCACTGACTCCGCCCTTCAGATCTGCCCGCTCGCTGATTTCTGCATTCAGGATACGTTCTGCCATTACAGTGAGCGGTGAGCCGGACTCCCCGGACGGGAACAGGTCCGCTGCCCGGTACCGGCAGGCATATTGCCCCATGCCCTTGCCGACTACAGAGCGGACCATGGAGAAGCCGAGCCGGCTGCCGATGAACCGCAGATCCTTATGGATCTGTTCGGAGAGCTGGATGGACGAGGTGGCGATAATGACCGGCTGCCGGGAGAGCTGGTTGATGAGCAGGCCGGGAATCAGGTAGGCGAAGGATTTGCCGATACCGACTCCGGCTTCAATCATGGCATTTCGGCCATGGACATAAGCGTCGGCAATATCCAGCGACATATCCTGCTGGCCGAGCCGTTCGGTGAGACCGAGCCGTTTGAACCGGTCATACATGCGGAAGATGGCATTGACCAGAGCAGGCTCGGCGTCTTTGGCCGGCTCCTGCTTCTGTAATTTGTAGAGATCATTTAACCAGTTGATAACGACCGCCCCTTTTCCTGTCAATGTTAGTCTTGTCCTGCATGATATACGGCAGAGGTTGTTATTATCTTAGATGGCGGGCGAACAGTCAAGGGCCAGGGCGGAATCCGTCTGCTGGCATCCCGGAAGTCCTCTATCTTATAATGTTAATAAAATCATAGTCTGCGTACTGATCACGAAGGGAGAGAGAACATATGAGCGAACGTCTGCCTTGTCAGACCCCGGGCTGCACGGGAAGCATTCTTCCTGCAACCGCACTGAAGACCGGGGGTATCTGTATGCCCTGCCAGCAGCGGAAGCTTGCAGAGGAGAGACAAGCTTATATTGAGCAGAACCGTAAAGAGGTGAACAGGTACGCCGGTATCCATGATCCGGTTGAAATTCTCACCATGATGCACAGCCCGCGGAAGCCTGATCCGCTGATCAAGGAAGTCCCCTACCCCCGGACCGCACAGGAGCTGTATCACGGACTGACGGAGGAAGAGAGAGGGCGGATGGAGAGCTACGCCGTTCATTTATTAGAAGAAGAGGATATAGACCAGGCGGAGACGGTGCTGGTGTCACTCCTCTGCTTCACGGATACACGGCTTGGGCCGGGTCTGGAAATGCTCCTCCACACAGGGAATTATGCGCCCGCGATCCTCTTCAAGGATGCTGACGCGCAGGTCAGGGACCGGCTCATTGCTCAGGTGGAGTCCGATCCGGCTAACCGTAATCTGCTGCTGCTGGCGCTGGCCTGGATTGGCGATGAAGAGGTGGTCAGGCTGTTATCGGCATGGCGGCAGTCCCCGCCGGAGTGGGCGTCAGCGTTATATATAGCTCCCGAGATGTATGCCCGTGAAGCGGGCTGGGAGCTGGATGCCGGAGGGGACAAAAGGCAGCTGTATCATCCTGAATGTTACCCCTTCCTGGTAAGCAGGGAAGACACTCTGGAAGCGCCCGGTGCTCCGGCGGCTGTTCAAATGCTCCAGACAGGAACGCACGCCTGTCCTTGGTGCGGAGGTGCGCTAACTGTTTTATTTGATTATGATTTGCAGCATCCGCAGGTTAGGTTCATGGAGCTTCCCGGCAAGCGACTAAGAATTGCAGCCTGTATGCACTGCAACTGTTATGGCACTGTATATATGAAGGCTGATCTGGAGGGCGGGTATGCATGGAGTGAATATAATGTTGTTCCTGGATATCTGCCTGACAATACTGGAGGAGCATTGGCGTTCAACACGTGGCATGTAATGCAGCTGTCGGAACAGCCGGCAGGTACTTATGAGAGTGCATACTGGGTTCTGGAGGCACCGGCCTCGCAGATCGGAGGTCATCCGGCCTGGATTCAGGATGCGGACTATCCGGCCTGTCCCTGCTGCGCACAGACGATGACTTTTGCGGCGCAGGCGGATATGGGCCAGGTGGCGGAGGACGAGGGAATTTATTATGCTTTTCTGTGCCGGGAGTGCCTGATTACAGCGGTGAATTACCAGCAGACCTGAGCCTGCTTTTGTCACAGATAAGTTACAGGTAAAGTGCTACCATGGAATGAAAAATAAACTGGCTGCGGGAGCTGATATATGAGTCGTTTCTCAGTTCATCAGATGATGCATTATTCACTGTATTCTTTTGCCGAGCACAGCCCGGACCCGATTTACATTCTGGGTATGGACAAAAAAGTGAGCTACGCCAATTCCAAATTCGTGGAGCTGTACGGCTGGTCAACAGAGGAATTGAACCTCCATGATTTCCCTCATGTTCCCCCAGAGCTCAGGGACGAGCTTAACCAGATGTATAATTTCATCGATCGGGGGATGCCTCTGTTTGCCCTCGATACCTTCCGGATTAAGCGGAACGGAGAGCTGATCAGTGTCAAGATAACCATATCCCCTGTCAAAGATCCGGAAGGACGCATTACAGCATATGTATGTGTACTACGGGATGTAACGGAGATCAAGTTCTCAGAGCTGAAATATTACAAGCTGTTTAATGAAGCGAACGATCCCATTTTCATTTATGAGCAGGATGAGGAGGGCAAGCCTTCGAAGTTCCTGGATGTGAACGAAGCGGGCTGCCGGATGCTGGGCTACACACGCCATGAGCTGCTGGACAAGACCCCGCGCTCTATTGCCGCAGAAGCTCTGGTGCCGGAGGTGAATAAGATGTTCGGGTCCATTCTTAGCGGAGAAGGAATGTTCGTCGAATGGGTTGAGGTTACGAAGGATGGAAGGGAAATTCCGGTGGAGATCAGTGCGAAGCCATTCAGGTTGAATGGCCGCCAGCTGGTAATCTCGATTACCCGCGATATGACCGAACGAAAAAAAACGGAAGAGTTCCTGAGGTATAGCGAGAGCCTGTCCATGATCGGTGAGCTGTCCGCAGGCATTGCCCATGAAATCCGCAATCCATTGACCAGCATCCGCGGGTTCGTCCAGCTGCTGTATTCCCGCTCCAAGATGAACAGGGAGTTGCACGAGATCATCCTGTCAGAGGTGGATCGGATCAATTCAATCATCAGCGAGCTGCTGCTGCTGGGCAAGGAAATGCCGTCCGAGCTGGCAGACTGTAACCTGGTCCGGCTGCTCGGACAGGTGATTGTCCTGCTGAATGCGCAGGCGCATATGACAGATAACGAAATTGTCATGCACACGGATCTCGACAGCCTGCCTGTCCGGTGCGCGGTTAACAAGCTGAAGCAGGTGTTCATCAATGTGCTGAAAAATGCGATAGAAGCAAGCCCGCACGGAGCAGAAATTACGCTGGAGCTGAAACATGAGGAGCATACAGCCATTATTCGCATCATCGACACCGGGCCGGGCATACCGGTAGAGCTTCTGCAGCAGATCGGTGCTCCGTTCTTCACGACCAAATCCGGAGGGAATGGATTAGGTGTTATGATCAGTAAGAAAATTATCCATAATCATAAGGGGACTCTACAGTTCAAAACCAACCAGCCGACGGGAACAATAGTTGAGATTACGCTGCCTTTGCTTCATGAATTACAACATACATAAGCGGTATCCAAACGGAGCAGTGAGGTCAGACCAGACCCCGCTGCTCTTTTGATTATCTGCGCTCAGGGAAAGTTCACACTAAGAATAATGGGGTTTCGTTATTTGAAATTTTGGGTATATAAGCTATATTTTCGAAATATAAACGCAAGGCATGCTACAAGCTGGAAAGTGAGGGTTCTCATGGATTTTCCGGTCAACATCCTGCTCGTAGACGATCATCCCGAGAATCTGCTTGCCCTTGAGGCCGTTCTCCGCGGAGAGCCTTACCGGTTGTTTCGGGCCTATTCCGGGATTGAAGCTTTACGCTGTCTGCTGGAGGAGGAATTCGCCGTCATTGTGATGGATGTGCAAATGCCGGATATGGACGGGCTGGAGACGGCGCGCCTAATCCGTACCCGGGAGAAGAATCATGTGGTGCCGATTATTTTCATGTCCGCTAACAGTACGACGATGGAGGATATCTTCTCAGGTTACTCTGTGGGTGCGATGGATTACATGACGAAGCCCTTCGTCCCGCAGTTGTTCAAGTCCAAGATTGAGGGCTATGTCAGCATGTATGAAGCGAATAAGACGCTGCAGCTCCAGAGCGAAATGCTGAAGCAGCAGGCGCGGCAGCTGGAGAAGACGAATCAGGAGCTTCGGGAAGCGAAGGAAGCGGCAGAAGTTGCCTCCAAGGTGAAATCGGAATTCCTGGCGATGATGAGCCATGAAATCCGCACGCCGCTGAACGGGATCATCGGGATGTCTGATCTGCTGCTGGCCTCTGATCTGCCGGAGGAATATAGTGAGATGGCGGGGATTATCCACACGAGCAGCAATGCCCTTCTGTCGGTGATCAATCCCATTCTCGATTATTCCAAGCTGGAAGCCGGGAAGCTGGTGGTGGAAGATGCGCCGTTCTCTCTGCAGGACTGCCTGAGTGAGACTATTGCTCTGTTCACTGCTAAGATCCGTGAGCGGAAGCTTGACATGGTAGTGGAGATTGATCCTGCTGTGCCGCCTGATCTGGTGGGAGATGTGAACCGCCTCCGCCAGGTGCTGAATAATCTCGTAGGCAATGCCGTGAAGTTCACCCATGCAGGCAGTGTATACATAATGGTTAACAAGCAGGAGGGACCGGCGGAGAAGCTTACGCTTGAATTCACGATCAGAGACACAGGAATCGGGATTCCCCCGGATAAAATCGGCGAGCTGTTCCAGCCCTTCTCCCAGCTCGATGCCTCTACCACACGCAGGTTCGAAGGCACGGGGCTTGGCTTATCGATCAGCAAAGCACTGGTTGAGCTGATGGGCGGAAGCATCCGGGTCGAGCCATCGGAGGAGCCCGGGGCTACGTTTGTTTTTACAATTGTCGTTCGTGAGCATCTTGGATTGGAGCAAAAATACGTGCTGAATAAGGGGCAGGGTTGATATTATGAGCGATGACAACCAAATCAAAGAAAACCAGGGCGATGGAATAGACGCAGGTGAACTGCTGAGCGCCTTAATGGCGATGAAGAAGGGCAATTTCTCCCACCGGATGCCTTATGACCGGACAGGGCTCGCCGGTAAGGTAGCCGATACGTTCAACGAGATTATGGAGATTCAGGAGAGCCTGGTGAACGAGGTTCAGACGGTGGCCAGAGTGGTCGGCAAGGAAGGGAATCTGTCCAGACGGTTCGTGCAGAAGAACCTGGGCGGGTCCTGGGAGACGGTTACTGATTCCTTGAACGGGCTGGTCATTGACCTGATTCAGCCGACCAGCGAGATGGTCCGGGTGATTAACGCCGTAGCCAAGGGCGATCTGTCCCAGCAGGTGGAGCTGGCGATTGAAGGACGGCCGCTTACGGGCGAGTTCCAGCGAACGGCAAGCAATATCAATAGGATGGTCAATCAGCTCAGCACGTTCGCTTCCGAGGTTACACGTGTAGCGCGTGAGGTGGGTACCGAAGGTATTTTGGGCGGACAGGCTGATGTAAAGGGGGTCTCCGGCACCTGGAAGGACCTGACGGACAGCGTGAATTATATGGCGACGAATCTTACGGATCAGGTGCGCAATATCGCGGCGGTGACCACAGCCGTAGCGAACGGCGATCTGTCGAAGCAGATTACGGTCAATGCACGCGGCGAAATCATGGAGCTGAAGAATACGATCAACACAATGGTGGACCAGCTCTCCATGTTCGCCTCTGAGGTGACCCGGGTGGCGCGCGAGGTCGGGACCGAAGGCAAGCTCGGCGGACAGGCCGATGTGAAGGATGTCTCCGGCACCTGGCGGGATTTGACCGAGAGCGTCAACTACATGGCGTCCAACCTGACGAACCAGGTGCGGAACATCGCGGTGGTGACCACGGCGGTGGCCAACGGCGATCTGTCGAAGAAGATTACCGCCGATGTGCAGGGTGAAATTTTGGAGCTGAAGAACACGATCAACATCATGGTGGACCAGTTATCGACCTTTGCTTCCGAGGTGACCCGGATGGCGCGTGAGGTGGGTACGGAAGGGATTCTCGGCGGGCAGGCTGATGTGAAGGGCGTGTCCGGCACCTGGCGGGATTTGACCGAAAGTGTCAACTATATGGCGTCCAACTTAACGAATCAGGTGCGCAATATCGCGGAAGTGACCACGGCGGTAGCCAAGGGCGACTTGTCGAAGACGATTACCGTCGATGCGAAGGGCGAGATTCTGGAGCTGAAAAGCACCATTAACATCATGGTGGACCAGCTCAGCAATTTCGCCTCCGAGGTTACGCGTGTGGCGCGCGAGGTATCTACAGAAGGAATTCTCGGCGGACAGGCCGATGTGAAGGGAGTCTCCGGCACCTGGAAGGATCTGACCGACAGCGTGAACTTCATGGCTGGTACGCTGACGGATCAGGTGCGCAATATCGCCGAAGTGACGACTGCAGTGGCGAAGGGGGATCTGTCCAAGCAGATTACGGTGAATGCGACCGGCGAGATTCTGGAGCTGAAGAACACCATTAACACCATGGTGGAGCAGCTGTCGATCTTCGCCTCCGAGGTGACGCGCGTGGCGCGTGAGGTCGGCACTGAAGGGATGCTGGGCGGACAGGCGCAGGTGAAGGGCGTAGCCGGGACCTGGCGCGATTTGACCGAGAGCGTGAACTATATGGCGTCCAACCTGACGAATCAGGTGCGCAACATCGCGGTCGTAACGACAGCGGTGGCGAACGGGGACCTGTCCAAGAAAATCACTGCGGATGTGCAAGGCGAAATTCTGGAGCTGAAGAATACGATTAATACGATGGTGGACCAGCTCTCCATGTTCTCCTCCGAGGTGACGCGTGTAGCGCGCGAGGTCGGTACAGACGGCAAGCTCGGCGGCCAGGCGCAGGTGAAGGGAGTCGGCGGCACCTGGAAGGACTTGACCGAAGGCGTAAATAACATGGCCCGCAATCTGACGGACCAGGTGCGTAATATTGCAGATGTGACCACGGCGGTAGCCAAGGGTGACCTGTCCAAGAAGATCACCGTAGACGTCAAGGGCGAGATTCTGGAGCTGAAAAATACGATCAACACGATGGTGGATCAGCTCTCCATCTTCGCCTCCGAGGTGACGCGTGTAGCGCGCGAGGTGGGTACGGACGGCAAGCTGGGAGCGCAGGCCGAGGTGAAGGATGTGTCCGGCACCTGGAAGGATCTGACCGATACCGTCAACTTCATGGCGAGCAACCTGACGATTCAGATGCGCAATATTGCCGGTGTAACCACAGCGGTAGCGAACGGGGATCTATCCAAGAAGATTACGGTGGATGTCAAAGGCGAATTGCTTGAGCTGAAGAACACGATCAATACGATGGTGGATCAGCTGAATTCGTTCGCCTCTGAGGTAACGCGTGTAGCGAGCGAGGTCGGCACGGACGGGAAGCTGGGCGGACAAGCCCAGGTGCGCGGTGTCGGGGGCATCTGGAAGGATCTGACCGACAACGTGAATATTATGGCTACCAATCTGACCGATCAGGTGCGGGGAATCGCCAAGGTCGTGACAGCAGTGGCGAACGGTAACCTGAAGCAGAAGCTGACGGTGGAGGCCAAGGGCGAGATTGCCGAGCTGACGGATACGATTAATAACATGATCGAGACGCTGGCCACCTTCGCCGATCAGGTGACTACCGTGGCCCGCGAGGTTGGAGCCGAAGGGAAGCTGGGCGGTCAGGCCAGTGTGCCGGGGGCCGCAGGTACCTGGCGTGATCTGACGGACAACGTCAATTACATGGCGAGTACACTGACCACACAGGTGCGGGCCATCACCAATGTGGCTACCGCAGTGACTAACGGCGATCTGTCACGGGCGATTGATGTGTCCGCCTCCGGGGAGGTTGCCACGCTCAAGGATAACATCAACGAGATGATCCGTAATCTGAAGGAGACGACCCGCATCAACACCGAGCAGGACTGGCTGAAGACCAATCTGGCCAAGTTCTCGCGGATGCTCCAGGGGCAGCGTGATCTGTATGCAGTCAGCCGGATGATCCTGTCCGAGCTGGCTCCGCTGGTATCGATGCAGCATGGCGTCTTCTACATTAATGAACCCTCCGGCGGGGAAGCGGTCTTGAAGCTGTTCGCCAGCTATGCCTATCAGAACCGCAAGCATCTGGCGAATGAATTCCGGGCGGGGCAGGGGCTGGTCGGCCAGTGCCTGATTGAGAAGCAGCGGATTTTGCTGACCAATGTTCCGGGCGACTATGTGATGATCTCGTCCGCACTGGGCGAAGCAACGCCGCTTAATATCATTCTGCTGCCGATCATCTTCGAGGATCAGGTGCTGGCGATTCTGGAGCTGGCGACCTTCCGGCCTTATAGCGATATCGACATCGCCTTCCTGGATCAGCTTACGGAATCCATCGGCAGTGTGATCAACACGATGCAGGCGAACCAGCGTACGGAGGAGCTGCTGATCCAGTCCCAGTCGCTCACCGAGGAGCTGCAGAAGCAGCAGCTGGAGCTGCGGAGCACGAATGACGAGCTGGAGGATAAGGCGAAGCTGCTCGTACTCCAGAAGGCGGAGGTGGAGAGCAAGAACCATGAGGTGGAGGTGGCCAAGCGTTACCTGGAGGAGAAGGCGGAGCAGCTTGCCCTTACCTCCAAGTACAAATCCGAATTCCTGGCTAACATGTCCCATGAGCTGCGCACGCCGCTCAATTCCTTGCTGCTTCTGGCAGAACAGCTGGCCGAGAATCCGGATGAGAATCTGCATGAGCTGCAGGTGAAGTTCGCCAAGACGATACAGGATTCCGGGCTGGAACTGCTGAACCTGATTAATGATATCCTCGATCTGTCCAAAATCGAATCCGGCACGATCACGCCGGATTTCAGCGAAGTCTCGCTGGCGGAGCTGACGGACGGGCTGGACCGTTCTTTCCGCCATATGGTGGATGCCAAGAAGCTCGACTACCGGATCAAGATTGATCCCGGTGTACCGGCCAGCATCGCCACGGATTCCAAGCGTCTGCTGCAAATCCTGAAGAACCTGCTGTCGAACGCCTTCAAATTCACCGAGCAGGGGCAGATTATGCTGCAGATCCGCAAAGCGGCTGACGGGTGGCACCCGGATAAGGAGTCGCTTGAGCGGGCCACCACCGTAATCTGCTTCTCGGTAAGTGATACGGGAATCGGCATTCCGGCGGAGAAGCAGCAGATTATCTTCGAAGCGTTCCAGCAGGCGGACGGCAGTACGAACCGGGAATACGGCGGAACGGGTCTCGGGCTTGCCATCTCCCGCGAGATCGCCGAGATGCTCGGCGGAGAGATTAGCCTGTACAGCGAAGTGGGCAAGGGAAGCGTATTTAACCTGTACCTGCCGACAGATGCGGAATTCACTGAACCGGAGCCTCCGAAGGTTCATGTTCCGGAGGTCATTGACATTACCCCGGCCAAACGCAGAAGCAGCCTTGTCAAGCCGGAAGAGGAGCCCTTCGCGGATGACCGCGATGGGATTGAACCGGGAGACCGGGTGTTCCTGATCGTTGAGGATGACCAGAAGTTCAACGAGATCATTCTGGGGATGCTCCACAAAAAAGGAATCAAAGCGGTTATCGCCACCAGCGGCTGGGATGTCCTGGAGCTGGTTCAGAAATACCAGCCGTCGGCCATCACGCTGGATCTGCATCTTGGCGGAGATACGGACGGCTGGCTGGTGCTTCAGCAGCTCAAAAACGATATCGGGGTGCGGCATATTCCGGTCTGCGTAATGACCGTGGATGAAGACGAGGTGCAGCTGCTGCAGAAGGGGGCTTACGACTACTTCCGCAAGCCCGTGACCAATGAGGAGCTGGAGAATGCGCTGGACCGGCTGAACCGGTTCGCGGATCACACCACGGCTAATCTGCTGGTCGCCGTCCAGGATGAACAGGAGCGCAAGCATATAGCCGAGCTGCTGGACAATCCTGATCTTACACTCACCGCCGTAGAGACCGGGCGCAAAGCCTTGAACCAGTTGAACAGCAAGACGTTCGATGCGATCGTGCTGGACAGCAGCCTGGCAGACATGAATCTGATCCGCTTCCTCCGGGAGATGTACAAGAACGCCAGGAACAAAAGAATCCCTGTGCTGGTGCAGATGAACCGGAAGCTGACGCCGGAGGAAGAAACCGAATGGGATGAGCTGGCCAAGATGGCGGTGCTCAAAGAGGTGAAATCGGATGCCCAGCTGATTGATGAATCCACCCTCGCCCTGCACCGCAAGGCAGAGGATCTGCCGCCGCTCTCCAGAGACAAGCTGGTGAAGCTGTATCAATCGGATGAGATGATCGAGTATAAAAAGGTGCTTGTCGTGGATGATGATATCCGCAACATCTTTGCGCTTACCTCTATTCTAGAGCGTCATCAGATGAAGGTGATCCCTGCGGAGAACGGGCAGGATGCGATCACGCTGCTGGAGCAGACGCCGGATATCGGAATTGTCCTGATGGACATCATGATGCCGGGAATGGACGGCTACGAGACAACCCGGGCGATCCGGGAGAAGCCGGAGTGGAGGGACCTCCCGATTCTTGCGCTTACTGCCAAGGCGATGAAAGGGGACCGGGAGCTGTGCCTGGAAGCAGGCTGCTCGGATTATATTACCAAGCCGGTAAACAGCGGACAGCTGTTATCGATGATGCGTAGCTGGCTGGACGAATAGAGCAGGACGATTAGTACGGACCCTAAAACAGGTCCATGGAACAGGAACAGGAGCCAACCCCTTAGCCGCGATGATGCGGTTAGGGCTGACTCCTGTTTTTTTGCAAATAGGCTGTGAGTGTAGCTTATTAATCCGTAGAGGGTTCGAGCCGCCGGCAGGAAGCTCTCTCGATCAAGAGGGTGTCGACTTTGACCTTGGTGCTGACTGCGGACTGCCGGTGAAGAGAAGCGGTGAACAGATCCACTGCCCATGCGGCCATCCGTTCTTTCTCTACATGAACCGTGGTCAGCTCCGGGGCTACAATCTGTGATTCATTGATATTATCGAAGCCGATGACGGATACATCCTCCGGGACGGAGAAGCCCAACTCGCTGAGCGCCTTGATCGCGCTGATGGCGATGTAGTCACATTCACAGAAGAAGGCGGTGGGAAAAGGCTGTCCGCTGTCCTTCAGCTGCTGCAGCTTGTCCCGTAACGGTCCCTGAGAGGAAAATAAAGTCGGCGGCACCGCCAGCAGGCTGCTCCGGGGAATCTCCACCTGCGACTCCGCCATGGCGTCCATGAACCCGCGCTCCCGTTCCCCGAAGTTATGAATCCGCTCCTCGGATGCGATATAACCGATTCTCCGGTGCCCGTGGCCGGTCAGATAGGTGCCTGCCTGATAAGCACCCATATAATTGTTGATCTCGACAAAATGGACAGGCAGCGCATCGAAGCAGGTGTCCAGCACGATCAAGCCGGGCAGCTTGTCCGAGATATCGGCTATTCTGGCCGCATCCAGGCTGGTCCCGAGCAGAATCACGCCGCTGGTAGGCTCCTCCATCACTGATTGAATGCCCTGCTCATAGTTCTTCTCTTCAAGCGCGGAGAACATCAGACTGTAGCCCCCCATCCGGCAGCGTTCCTCGATATGATGAATCAGCTCCCGGAAGAAGGGCTGCTGATAATACTCCTCATGAACCAGTCCGGCATTGGTGAACACTAGGAACCGCAGGGTGGTGGCGTTCGCTTCGGCGGCCGCTGCTCTTCCCCTGCCGGTGTATCCGTAGGTCTCCGCCAGGCGCAGGATTCGCCCGCGTGTCTCCGGCCCGACCCCCGGCTTTCCGTTTAGCGCCAGCGAGACGGCCCCTTTGGAGACCCCGGCCAGCCGGGCAAGCTCCTCCATATTCAATGACAAGACCTCCATTCAGCATCGTAGCTTAAGTATGTTTAGTGTAAGGGAAGGCGCTAATTTTAGCAATGAAGCGTAATTTGTATTTTTGTTTAGTTATGTTTAGTGAATTTGGCATATCATCGAGGTTAATATAATAGTTGAATAAGCTGGTTTTTAGCTTGAATAAGAACGTTGACGATGGCATGAAGGTGTTGTAGGATTGCTTTATAATAAATTTATAGTTAGTGATATTAGTTTTTTTTAGTTGTTGTTTAGTTTGATGTTGCTATTTGTATATCTTAGGATTTATACAGAAGGGAGCAGGACTTATGGCTAATCCGAAGGAAGCAGGGCAGGCTGAAGCATTCCAGGGGAGGGTCTCCGTATCGGTGCCTGACCAGACTTCACAGTGGGGCGTATGTGAAATTGTACTGCAAGGAGGCCCTGCCGGGGGCAATCCGTTTACGGAGGTAGCGCTGCAGGCGGAATTTTCGATGGGAGAACGTTCGGTTCTTGTTCTGGGCTTCTATGATGGAGACGGGGTATATCGCATCCGCTTCATGCCAGAGCATCAGGGGAAGTGGACGTTCCGGACCAGCAGCAATGAGCCTGCGCTGCATGAGCTTGAAGGGGGACTGGAATGCACGGCTGCGGCAGGCGGGAATCACGGTCCGGTCCGGGTGCGGAATACTTTTCATTTTGCCTATGCGGACGGAACGCCCTATCTTCCTGTCGGCACGACCTGCTACGCCTGGACCCATCAGGGGGATGAGATGGAGCGCCAGACGCTGGACACGCTGAAAGCGTCTTCTTTTAACAAAATAAGAATGTGCGTGTTCCCGAAGTCATACTCCTATAACGAGAATGAACCGGAGTACTATCCCTATGAAGGCACGGTCGAGGCAGGCTGGGATTACAGTCGGTTCAACCCGGCGTTCTTCCGGCATCTGGAGGAGCGGATTGCAGATCTTGGGGAGCTGGGCATCGAGGCCGACCTGATCCTGTTCCATCCGTATGACCGCTGGGGCTTCGCGGATATGGGCAAGGAGGCGGATGACCGCTATCTCCGGTACCTTGTAGCCAGGCTCTCGGCGTACCGTCATGTCTGGTGGTCGCTGGCCAATGAATATGACTTCATGAGCAACAAGGTGCTGGCTGATTGGGAGCGGTATGCCCACATTGTAACGTCGTATGATCCTTACGGGCACCTGATCTCTAATCACAATGGCATTGCCTTCTATGATTTCAACCAGCCCTGGGTTACGCATTGTAGCATTCAGCGTGTGGATGCTTACAAGACCTCTGAGCATACGGATGAATGGAGACGGCGCTGGAATAAGCCTGTCGTGATCGATGAATGTGCCTACGAGGGCAATGTCGAGCATGGCTGGGGGAATATTACCGGGGAAGAGATGGTCCGCCGTTTCTGGGAAGGCGCGGTCCGTGGAGGGTATGTCGGACATGGGGAAACCTATCTGCACCCGGAGGATAAGCTCTGGTGGGCCAAGGGTGGCCGGCTGTATGGTACGAGCCCTGAGCGGATTGCTTTTCTGCGCCGCGTGCTGGAAGAAGGGCCTTCTGAGGGTCTGAACCCGCTGCCTTCGGAGTGGGATCTGCCCAGAGCCGGGGTGGAGGATGAATATGTTCTCTATTATTTCGGATTCAACCGGCCGAAGTTCCGCCAGTTCACGATGAACCCGGAGTTCCGCTATAAGGTGGAGCTGCTGGATACCTGGAACATGACGGTGGATGAGCTTGCGGGTAGCTATCAGGGAACCTTCAGGGTCGATCTGCCGGGACGGACATATATGGCGGTGAGAATGACGCGTCTGCGCGATGAGCATGACCTGGAGGCGAAATAAGATGTGGAAGGTTGGTGTTGTGGGCGCAGGGTATTGGTCGGACAAGCATTTGCAGGCATGGCAGCGTATCCCCGGCGTTCAGATTCAAGGCCTGTGTGACCTGGATTCGGTTAAGCTGCACAGTAAGGGTGAGGCATACGGGATTCCCCGGGACATGCTGTACTCTACGCTGGAAGACATGCTGTCTTCTGCGGAACTGGATATAGTAGATATTATTACTGCGCCGGATACTCATCCTGAGCTGGTCGGACTGGCCGCACGGGCCGGGAAGCATATCCTGTGCCAAAAGCCTTTTGCCCGCTCCATGGAGGAAGCCTGTGAGATGGTGGAAACGGCCCGTGCTGCGGGCGTCCGGCTGATGGTTACAGAGAACTGGCGCTGGCTGCAGCCGATTCAGGCCATCCGCAAGCTGCTGGATGAGGGAGCGGCAGGACGGCTCCAGACGATCCGCTATATCCACACGGATTATTATTCACCGCGGTTTGCCCCGGAGAATGAGCTTCCGCAGCCGTTCTTCCGGGAGATGCCGAAGCTGCTATTCTATGAGATGGGGGTTCACTGGTATGATACGTGGCGTTTCCTGTTCGGGGAGCCTAAGCGGCTATATGCGGAGACCCGGAAGGTCAGCTCTTATATTGCCGGAGAGGATGCCGGGCTGATTACACTTGGCTACGACGATTATATGGGACTGATGGATATGAGCTGGGCCACCCGGCAGAATCTGCCCGGCCCGCTAACTCTTCCGGTGCTGCCGGACCATAAGGAGCAGCTGATTATTGAAGGCGATCAGGCTACAATTAAGCTGTACAGCAGCGGCACACTCAGCCTGATTGATAACAGCGGAGCCGAGACGGTGGTTTCGGAGGACAACGGGCTTGATTTTGAAGAGAGTCATTACCGCCTGCAGTCGCATTTCATTGAATGCCTGAATAAGGGTGAGGAATTCCAGACGAGCGGCGAAGATAATCTGAAGACGCTGGAGCTTGTATTCGGAACCTACCGAAGTGCGGAGGAGCATGAGGTCATTCATTTAGCTTAACTCCAAGGTGGCGGCGTGGATAATGGGCGAGTGTACAGGTACGTTCATATATACGAAGAGCCGGAGAGCTGTTGTCCGGTTCTTCGCCATGCTTACCGGCAAGATTGGCTGATCTCCGGGGAATAGCGTACACTGGGTGGGTAGAGTCATTACTGAACTTAAGCTGCGGGGTGAGAAGGATGGACAAGCTGCTGGAGCAGATCACGGGCGAGCTGCTGGGACAGGTTAGTATTGAGAGCGTGAATCCGCTGGAGCCGGTGAAGGTCAGCGGTGTACCAAAGCCCTGGAGTGTGCTCGGAACCGGAAATTATGCGGCTGTCTTCTGCCGGCAGGGAGCCGAGGAATTCGCAGTGAAGATCTACGCGCCGGGCAGGCCGGGCATTGAGGAAGAAGCAGAAGTGTACTGCCGCCTTGGACAGCATCCGGCCTTCTCGGAGTGCTATTATGCCGGAGCGGATTTCCTGGTCCTCAAAAGGCTGGGAGGAGTCACCTTCTACGATTCCATGCAACGCGGCATTCTCATTACCGGACAGGCTATTGAAGACATCGACAACGCGCTTCAGTATGCGAGATCCCGGGGACTGCGCCCGCATGATATCCATGCCAAGAATGTGATGCTCCGGGACGGGCGGGGACTGATTGTAGATGTCTCGGATTTCCTGAAGGATGACGACTGCAGCATGTGGGAGGATTATAAGCGGCTGTATTACCGGTTGTACCAGCCGGTGGCTTCCCGCCGGGTATTTCCGGTTCCGCGCCTGATTCTGGAGACGGTCCGCAGAGGGTACCGGTTCTGGCGGCGGCGGAAGCAGAGGCGGAGCGGCTTCAATCATTTGAAAAGGTAACTATATAACATCTGCACGGAACTAAGCGCGGCCATGTCTGGATTTTGCTATTCCCGTGACTTGAAAGTGAAGGTTTGGCAGAGCGATTCCAGATATAATCGATATAGAACCTAGAATTCAATTGAAAATGGACAGGAGCGCGGCTTCATGCACTATACCAATCCCATCATATCCGGTTTCCATCCCGATCCCAGCATCTGCAGGGTAGGGGATGATTATTATCTGGTAACCAGCACATTCGAATATTATCCGGGAGTACCAGTCTTTCACAGCAGGGATCTTGTCCACTGGCGTCAGATCGGCCATTGCCTTACAACGGTAGAACAGCTGCCGCTGGAGAATTCGTGGAGCTCAGGCGGAATATTCGCGCCGACCCTCCGTTACCATAACGGCTGGTTCTATATGGTGACCACGAATGTAAGCGGGATGGGCAATTTCTTCGTCAAAACACAGCATCCGGAAGGCCCCTGGTCGGAGCCCTATCTGGTTGCGCAGAGCGGAATTGATCCTTCCCTGTACTTCGATGAGGACGGGCGCGTATATTTCCAGTCCGCCATGGACGGCGGACAGGGGAAAGGAATCTACCAGTGCGAGATTGATATCGGGACCGGGGAAATGCTGACCGGGAGTGTGCTGATCTGGACAGGAACGGGCGGCGCTCATCCCGAGGCTCCGCATCTGTACCGGAAGAACGGCTGGTATTATCTGATGATCGCCGAAGGCGGAACGGAGTATGGACATATGGAGACCATCGCCAGAAGCCGCCAGCCGTATGGCCCGTATGCTGCTTGTCCCCATAATCCGATTCTGTCCAACCGCAGTACGGCAATCAGCATACAAGCCACAGGCCATGCCGATCTGGTTGAGGCGCAGGACGGGAGCTGGTGGGCGGTGTGCTTAGGCATTCGTCCGGTCTCCTATCCGATGGGCCATCATCTGGGCAGAGAGAGCTTCCTGGCTCCCGTAACCTGGACATCCGAGGGTTGGCCGGTTATCGGGAACGGCGGCCACATCGAGCCGGTTATGGACTCGCCGCTGCTGCCGGAAGTCCGCTGGCCGGCGAAGCCCGTAAGAGACCATTTCGATGATACCCGGCTGGGGCTGGACTGGACTTTTCTGCGTAATCCGGCAGAAGGAAGCTGGTCGCTTGAAGAACGGCCGGGCCATCTCGTTCTGCATGGCCACGAGGCTACGCTGAATGAAGCCGCCGCACCTGCCTTTGCGGGCCGCCGCCTCAGCCACTTCACGGCCAATATAGCAGCAGAGCTGGATTATGAGCCGCAGCATGAAGGGGAAGAAGCCGGAATTACAGTATACAAGAACGAGAAGCATCATTATGAGCTGGTGATCCGCTCTGTCAGCGGGCGGAGAGCCGCCGTGTTCCGGCGGACGGTCGGTTCACTCCGGGTGGAGCATGTGGAGGAGTGTCCTGACGGGCCGGTCATCCTGAGAATCAAGGCGCTGCCCGGCAGCATAGAAGCCTCGGTTGAGGCACCGGATTCCGGGGTGATCAAGCTGGGGGCTGGAGAGACACATTATCTCAGCACCGAAATCTCAGGAGGGTTCACCGGGGTATTCGTCGCCATGTATGCAACGTCCGTGACGGGACAGGGCGCTCCGGCAGCGTATGACTGGTTCGATTATGAGCCGCTGGATCAGCCGGCGGTATAAGTTGTGAGCAGCAGTTCCTTGGGACATGCTGCTTTTTTTTGCGTTAAACACGTATGGACCTGGCTGCTGCACAACTACTGCTGATTGCGGTAGGCCTTCGGGGACTTGCCGTACGTTTTTTTGAAGAGACGGGCGAAGTAGTTACTGTCATTAAATCCGCACCTATAGGAGATGTCTGTAATAGGGTGTCTGGTTTGCTTGAGCAGTGAGCATGCATGTTCCAGCCGGAGACGCTGAATATAAGCAATCGGTGTAGTCAGATAATACGCCTGGAATATCCTGTTCAAATGACGGACGGAAATATCCGATTTGGCGGCAATGGCATCAAGAGTAACCGGTTCATGATAGTGATCCTCAATATAGGAGATCGCACTGGCGAGGTGCATCAGGCTGTTGTCCACGCCCTTCTCCTGAATGTCATAATGTCTGGACAGATACACGACCAGCTCCATGAATTTGGAGGCGAGCATGGTCTGATAGCCGTGCTGCTTCTGTTCATATTCGGTAATCATGCCGGCCACAAGCGATGAGACAGCCTCCAGGCTGACGATGGGGAGGTTCATTTTGCTTTTATAGGCGTTAATGCTGCGGTAAAAGGGTTCTAAGACAAACAGCGCCTGATAGCCGTTCAGCGTCCTTAAGTCCGGTCCGGCCAGCTTAAGCATGCCTGATTTGTACATAATGTTGCAAATTATGAAATCATAAGGGTCCTTATAGGCATGGGGAGTGCCGCCGTTAATCACGAATACATTGCCTTTCTTGATAAAAGCCTCTTCGTCGTTGACGATATGCGCAGCATGTCCGTTCAGCACAATGACAAGCTCGGAGAAGTCTGCATGCTGATGGAGGGAGGTGTCTTCTTCGTGCCCGCCATATTGGATAAAGAAAGGAAAATGCTCGTCAGTCGTGAACCAGTTCAAATAAACATTGCTCACAAAGCTCCCACCTCAGAAATACGTATTTGTCTATATAATGCTAGTCTGCGACTTGAAAATCAAGGTTATCCGCCAAAGGTGACGCTAAAATATAACTGTAAACGCATTCAACCAAAGGGGATGAGACGGATGAAAAAACAAATGCCAAGAAGATTAGGGATGGGTCTGCTGGCAAGTATGCTGCTCATTTCGGCAGGCTGCAGCAACAGCAGCAGTGCCGGAAATAACACAAAGAATATAACGAACGGAAATAACAGCGCAAATGATACAGCTCCCGTAACGTTTACCTTCTTTGGCGCCGATGCCAGTCCGAATTGGAACAGGATGGAGGATGATATCGGCAAGGAGATTGTTGCCAAAACAGGTGTTACCCTGAACGCGGAATATGATGTGGGCAGCGGAGGGGGACAGGACAAAATCTCAATGATGGCAGCCAGCGGAGAGTATCCTGATATGATCTATGCCAAGGGAGAGCTGGGCAAGCTGGTGGATGCCGAAGCCATTATCGACCTGACCGAGCTGATTGATAAATATGCTCCGAATATAAAGAAAGTCATGGATGGGAACATGAACCGGATGAAATACAGCAAGGATAATCAGGCGATCTATTCGATCCCGACGAATGTCGGCATTGATCAACAGAGCTTCGATGCGACGAACGGATTTCAGATTCAGCACCGCGTATTGAAAGAGCTTGGATATCCCGAAGTCCGGACGGTGAAGGATTTCGAGAATGTCCTCAAGGCGTATGTGGCTAAGCATCCAACGACGGACGGGCAGCCGACCATACCGCTGACCGTCAATGCTGACGGCTGGAAGATCATGATTACGGTGACCAACCAGGGCGATATCACCACCGGAGGAACCAATGACGGCGAATATTATGTGAACCCTGAGACGTACGAGACGATGCTGCATTATAAGAAGCCTGAAGAGAAGGAGTACTTCCGCTGGCTGAACCATATGTACAATGAAGGGCTGCTCGACAAGGAATCCTTTGTTCAAAAGGATGACCAGTACAAATCCAAAATCTCCAGCGGCCGGGTGCTGGGGCTCACCTCAGTGGAATGGGAGTATCAGGATGCGGAGAACGCCCTGAAGGCTGCGGGCAAAGACGAATATACGTACGCCCACTTCCCGGTTACGCTGAGTGAGGAGTACAAGGATCACGCCATGCAGTCTGTCGGAGTGGACGGCTACGGGATCAGTATCACCACGGCTTGTAAAGATCCGGTCCGCGCGATTAAATTCCTGGACTGGCTCTCCTCGGAAGAAGGCCAGGTGCTGAGAAACTGGGGGATCGAAGGCAAGCATTATAATGTGGAGAACGGGAAGCGCGTCATCCCTGCCGACATTCTCGATCAGAAGGTCAACGATGCAGCAAGTTTCACCAAGGCGACAGGGGTGGGATTGTATTCCACGCTGGGAGTCCGTTATGGGGACGGTGTGAAGGATTCTACAGGCAATTACTATACTACGAACTTCCCGGAACAGATTCTGGCCGAATATTCGGATGCGGAGAAGGCGAGTCTGGCTGCGTATAACGCAACAACCTGGAAAGACCTGTTCCCGGCGGAGGATGAATTCCCGGTCAAGGAATGGGGCGCGCTGTACAATATGCCGGTGCCGACAGATGGGGATTATCAGGTAATCTATCAAAAGACGCAGGATATCGTCCATAAAAGGATTCCCGAAGCCATCCTCTCCCGCACAGCCGATTTCGATAAAATCTACGATGATTTCATTGCGGAGCTGAACAAAGCGGGTGCAGAGAAAATGGAGAAGGAATATACGGAGCTGGTTAAAGCGAGAGTCTCGCTGTTTACCGGGAAGGAGATTGAATAGCAGAGCTGCTTAGCTTACGCGGCAGATATTCAGAGATATTCAAAAAGGGCATTTCTGCGGCTAAGAAATTAGCCTGGAAGGCCCTTTTCGTTCGAGTACAGATTCAGCCCTTCGGGATCTTCCGGTAGCTTGAAGGAGAGAACCCCGAAATCTTCTTGAACAGCCTGGAGAAGTAATAAGGGTCGTTGATCCCTATAGCGGAGCCGATCTCCTTAATGCTGAGCTCGGTAAGATCGAGCAGATGGCCTGCCCGCTGGATTTTGAGCCGCAGGAAATACCCGATCGGGGAGACCCCGGTCTCAGCGTTGAAGATATAGATCAGATGCTGCTTTGACACGCCGACCTGCTTAGCGAGCTCAGGCAGGGTGAGGTTGCTGCCCAGCCGTCCGTTCATATACTGGATCGCCTGTTCCAGATACGTCCCGCGTTTCTTCTCCTGCGCGGACGGGCCTGCCGTAATGCCGATGCCGGAGAGCAGCTGTCTGGCCGTCTGGGCGATGTGCACATGGGTAGCCAGGGCGTAGGTCCGCTCAGCCAGCAGCTCATAGGCAGGAACGAACCATTCGATGAGCCGGGCCTTGCCGCTCGGGGCCAGGGCGAGGGGAGCGCCCGACAATCCGAACAGCTTCACCAGCCGGTCCGCATGATTTCCTTTGAAATGGAACCAGTAAATGCTCCATGGCTCTTCCTGCATGGCCCCGTACCGGTGCGGGGTGTGTGGAGGAATAATGACCATGTCCCCCGGCTGCATGGTCATCTGCTCCCCATGATTCAGCTCCACCCAGCCCTCCCCCGCTTCACACAAGATCAAGATATGCGACGGGCTGCCTTCCAGGCGTTCCCTGAAATGATAACGGGCATTCGGGAAATAACCAATGTCCGTAATGAACAAGGAGGCGGTCAGCTCCTCCTGTTCCAATTCCTTCATCCAGTACTCCGGCAGCACATACAGCTTCTCCTCCACAAACCCTTCCGGCTTGCGGATATGACCGTGATTCATGCCGCTTCCCCCTAACAGATAGTAGGTTAACAAGCTTACACAGAATAAGAATATAATCCATCACTTCCCGCATTTCGTCAATTGGAAACTCCCCGGCCAGCGGCTAGAGTAGAACTATCAAGTCAAGGGAGGCAGTGAAGGGCATGCAGTATGCAGGTGGCGGTAAGAAGCCGGAGGCAGCCGGGGACAACGCTGACTACGGTGGCAATGGGGATAATGCGGATAATACGGACAATGTGGACAATACGTACAATGCGGGCAACGCAGACAACAGGGACAATACGGACAGCGCGGACCGGGTACAGGTACGGGAGACCAGTGTGATGATACCAACCTATGAGGCAGGCGCCGCTGATCCGAACCCCATGTTTCTGGAGAAAAGAGTCTATCAGGGAAGCTCAGGGCGTGTATATCCGCATCCCGTGATTGAGAGCATCTCGGATGTGAAGAAGGATAGGACGTACAAGCTGATTATTCTGGAGAATGAATATCTGCGGATAGAGATCATGCCGGAGCTTGGGGGGCGGATCTACCGGGCGCTCGACAAGACGAACAATTATGATTTTGTCTATTATAACCGTGTAATCAAGCCAGCGCTGGTCGGCCTTGCAGGTCCCTGGATCTCCGGGGGCATTGAGTTCAACTGGCCGCAGCATCACCGCCCGAATACGTTCGGCCCGGTTGAATATAAACTTGAGGCTGCTGAGGATGGAAGCGCTACCGTATGGGTGAGCGAGATTGACCGGATGTACGGAACGAAGGTTACGGCTGCGTTCAGACTCTATCCCGGGAGAGCCTATCTGGATGTCCATGCGCAGTGTTATAACCGGACGCCGCTGCCGCAGACCTTCCTGTGGTGGGCCAACCCGGCGGTTGCGGTCAATGATCAGACGCAGTCTGTTTTTCCGCCTGATGTCACAGCCGTCTTCGATCATGGCAAAAGGGATGTATCGCGGTTCCCTATTGCGACCGGTACCTACTACAAACAGGATTATTCGGAAGGCGTGGACATCTCCCGCTATAAGAATATTCCGGTTCCGACCTCCTATATGGCCTACAAGTCGGATTATAATTTCGTCGGTGGATATGATCACGGCGTCCAGGCGGGGCTGCTGCATGTGGCTGATCATCACATCTCACCGGGGAAGAAGCAATGGACCTGGGGGAACGGGGAGTTCGGCCAGGCCTGGGACCGCCAGCTGACCGATGAAGACGGACCTTATATTGAACTCATGACGGGCGTGTACACGGATAACCAGCCTGACTTCACCTGGCTGCAGCCGTATGAGGAGAAGAGCTTCAACCAGTATTTCATGCCGTATAAAGGCATCGGTCTGGTGAAAAATGCCTCGGTAGACGCTGCGGTCAATCTGGAGGTGGATGCGGCATTAGCTCAGGCGGTGGTGAAGGTATACGTGACTTCACGGTTTGAACAGGCCATTATCCGGTTAAGTGGAGCCGCAGGCGAATATCTGCGGGAGACTGCCGATCTGTCTCTGGCAGAGGCTATAGAGCTTACGGTTATGCTGGACCATGGAGAGCAGGAGCATGACCTCAAGCTGACAGTCCATAGCGGGGAGGGCAGGCTGCTGGTCGCCTATCAGCCGAAGCGTCCGGAGATTGGGCGTATCCCTGAGGCGGCGAAGCCGCTGGCCCCGCCGGAAGAGCTGCGCTCAGCAGAGGAGCTGTATCTGGCCGGCCTGCATCTGGAGCAGTACCGGCATGCCACCTTTGAGCCGGAGGCCTATTATCTGGAGGGGCTTAAACGGGACAGCGGGGATATCCGGCTGAATGTAGCGTATGGAACGCTGCTGCTCCGCCGCGGGCAATATGCTCAGAGTGAGCCTTTGCTCCGCCGCGCCATTGAGCGTCTGACCTCGCGTAATCCTAACCCGTATGACAGCGAAGCCTATTATCAGCTGGGGGTTGCCCTGCGCGGCCAGAACCGCTTGGATGAGGCTTTTGCTGCTTATTACAAAGCGGTATGGTCGGCAACCTGGCAGGATGCAGGGTATTACTCACTAGCTCAGATTGCCTGCCGGCAGGGCCGGTATGCCGAGGCGCTGGAGCTGGCGGAGCGTTCGCTGATCCGCAATGCGCGTAACTATAAGGCGAGGAACCTCAAGTCTGCTCTCCTGCGGAGGCTTGGCCGGCCGCAGCAGGCGAGGCGATTCGCAAGTGAGACTGTGCAGCTTGATCCTGCTGATTTTGGCGCATATAACGAACTGGCCCTGGTCCTTGCAGCACTGGGTGACCCTGCTGCGGCAGAAGAGGCGCTGACAGAATTGGAACGGCTTATGCGTGGTGACGCACACAACTACCTTAATCTTATGGCAGATTATATGGGCTGCGGACTGTATGCGGAAGCTCTTGCTATAGGAGAGAGAGCGGTCGAACGGGGCAGCTCCAAACCTCAATCTGAACCCGGACTGGAACTAGAATCCGAATCGGTCTATCCGATGCTGCATTATGCCCTTGGCGAATGTTATGAGTGTACGGGACAAAATGAGCAGGCACGGGAGGCCCGCCGCCAGGGGCAAGCAGCCTCCCCGCTGCACTGCTTCCCGAACTCCCTGTCCGAGCTTGAATGGCTGTTAAGCGCCGTCCGGGCGAATCCCCTGGATGATAAGGCCTATTACTATCTCGGCAATCTCTATTATGACAAGAAGCGGCCGGAGGAAGCGGCGGCAAGCTGGGAACGTTCACGTGAACTGAGAGGGGATTTCGCCATCGTTCACCGCAATCTGGCTCTGGCCTATTACAACAAGCAGAACAATCCTGAGGCGGCGCTCGCTTCACTGGAGCAGGCCTTCGCCTGTGCGCCGCAGGATGCGCGGATTCTGTATGAGCTGGACCAGCTGCGCAAGAAGCTCGTGTGGTCTGCCGGGGAACGGCTGGGTCATCTTGAAGCACAACGCAGTCTGGTGGAGCAGCGGGATGATCTGTATATCGAATATGTAACGATGCTTAACCAGCTTGAGCGCTATGACGAAGCGGTTAGGGCATTAAGCTCGCGTACCTTCCATCCCTGGGAGGGCGGAGAGGGGAAGGTGACCGGGCAATACCAATTCGCCCATAGCGGGCTTGGCAGACTGGCACTGGAGAACGGGCAGTATGACGCTGCGCTTAAGCATTTCCGGCTGGCGCTGGCCTATCCGCATAATCTGGGCGAAGGGAAGCTGGAAGGGGCGCAGGAGAATAATATTCAATATGCTCTTGGCCGGGTATACGAAGGGCTTCAGCAGGAAGAAGAGGCTGAGCGCTGCTACAGGGCGGCTTCACAAGGTCTGGCGGAGCCGGCAAGTGCGGTGTTCTACAATGACCAGCCGCCGGAGATGATTTTCTACCAGGGGCTGGCCTGGCTGAGGCTCCAGCAGCCGAAGGAGGCCAAGCGCCGCTTCAATATATTGATTGATTATGCCGAGCGTCATCTTTTCGATGATATCAAGCTGGACTATTTCGCCGTATCGCTGCCGGATTTCCTGGTGTTTGAGGATGACCTCAACCGGCGCAATGTCATACATTGCCGCTACATGCGGGGGCTCGGGCTTCTCGGGCTGGGCCGGTATGAAGCTGCGGCAGCGGAGCTTGATTCAGCTCTTGCCCTGGACCCTAATCATCAAGGAGCCGGGGTTCACAGACGGATGGCCGATAGTGCCCTGAACCGGGGACAACTCTAAGCAGAAGGAGGACAACAGATTATGCATACAACAGGACGGCATAGGATTAGCATGGACAGTATGGATGCAGTGCTGAACAGATTGCCCCGCAAGCTTACTCTTACCATGTGGGATTTCTCCTGGTACACCATGACCTTGCCGGGCGAGCCTTATCATGATCTGGCGGCAAGATGCAAGGAGGCAGCCGACAGAGGATATAACACCATCCGGATCTGCGCCATGCCGTTCCTGTTATTCACAGCGGAAGGCAAACGCCCCGGACCGCTGCACTTCGGCAGTCTGGGGGAAGTGGGCCAGCGTACCCGCTGGTACAACTGTCGCGGCGGTGCCGAGCTGGACGGGCATGCGCATCTGCTGGAGCTGTTCAGGCAGGCCAAGGCGCACGGACTCTATATTATGCTGTCTTCCTGGGAATATCAGCAGAGCCCCAGCTTCCTGGCCTATCCCGCACTGCGTGATGAGCTGGCAGCAATTGCTCCCGCAGAGCGGTTCATGGCCCTGGCCCGGTCGATGGACCAGCTCATCCGGTATGTCAAGGGGGAAGGCTTCGCTGATCGAATTGTTTATGCCGAGCTGCATAATGAAGTGGAATTCGGGCAGCTTACCGCCGTGGGTACCGTGCAGGGAATCGGCGCAGCGGATACGCCCAGGCTGGTGGAGGCCATGCAGCCTTATATCGAGGAAGCGGTAGGGTATCTCCGCGAACAGCATCCTGATGTTCTGATCACAGCCAGCTATACACTGAACGAAGCTTATCCGAAGGCATATGTAGCCCGTAATTTACAGGTGGCTCACTATCATCTCTATATCAAAGGCGTGCTGAATGAGCTTATGGACGCAGCGGGGTTGAATGATGAGGGGGTGCCTTTTCCGAATACCTTTGTCCGGTCTATGCTGAGGGAAGATGCCCCACCCTTCGGAGAATGGACCCTGCCCGCAGGGCAGGAGTGGCGGATGGAGGGCAATCCGGTCGGGATGAAGCTGATCTATCTGCATGATTGGGCCGACCCTGATCTATGGGATCTCTATCTATATGACCGCTACGGAGCCCATAAGCTGGCGATGCTGCAAAAAGCGGACATGCGCCTGGAAGAAGCGCAGGAATGGGCGGTACATTCGGGCCTGCCGGTAGTGATCGGCGAAGGCTATGTCGGCTATACCCCGCTGCTTGCAGGCTTCGAGGAAGGCCCGGTCGGGAAGTTCATTGCCGAGTATGCGCTGCGTAAGGGGATGGCGCTGGGCTTCTGGGGCATGACGCTGTGCTCCAACTGTGCGCCGCATCATCCGTTCTGGCAGGATGTGGCCTGGCAGCAGCGGTGGAACCGGTACATTCTTGAAGCGGAGTAGCGGAGTAGTGAAGCGGCGTAGTCAGCGCGGCAGACCGGCAGCTTGTCATGCCGCGTCCCTCCGGGGCGGACAGCCGTTCCGAAGTAACACGAGAGAGCGCATTGTCTTGGCTGTATGTTTTATAGAGCTTTGGGGACAGAATAGCAGTATATGAGGCCCAAATGGGCTGGCTTTGTCTACAACGAGTAGTTCTGCCATGATATAATCGCAGAAAAACAGTCTATTCTGGACATCAAGGCCAAGACGGCTGAGGGCAAACGGATCAACATCGAAATGCAGCTGTTCAATCCATACAATATGGAGAAGCGGACGCTTTTCTACTGGAGTGAGATGTATTACCACCAAATTCAAAAAGGCGACGATGATCAATATACTGAACTACTCCTGTCTGCCGAATGACCGTCATCATAATGTGTTTCATCTTCGGGAAGATCACACTGGAATTTCTCTTAATAACGATCTTGAGATTCATGTGATGGAATTAACGAAGCTCGAGGAGCAGGCCGTTCCATTAACTGGTGGTCTGATCAACTGGCTATTATTCCTCAAGGGTGTTGAACAACCAAACTGGGAGGTGCTGACCATGAATGAACCGATGTTGAAAAAAGCAATGGATACGCTCGAGTTCCTGAGTCAGGATGCCGCTACACGTATGGAATATGATGCCCGGATGAAGTATTTACGTGATGAGGCGTCACGAATGAATGGTGCTAAGGCTGAGGGATTGCTGAGAGGATCAACAGGCTGCTCCAACTTGGGGCAGTTTTTTTGAAAATATAAGAATTTATATGTTTCACTCAATAACTTATCCTTCTACTGGATAAATCAGCAGATGACAGATAAACAACGGAGTAGTGTTATAATCGGAAGAGCTGGCTGCTGCATCTATCGAAGGGAAGTGAGCGAATGGGCCATTCGTTATTTGAAATTACAGAGTCCGCAATTATACCCGCTGAGGTATCCGATAAAGTTCTGCGCAGAGAAGCCGGGGCGATTACCTTATTCATTGGGACGGTGCGTGAGTTCACACAGGGGAAGAAAACCTTGTATCTTGAATATGAAGCATACCCGTCCATGGCTGTAACGCAGCTGAAGCGCATCGGGCAGGAAGTGCTGGAGCGCTGGCCGGATACGAAGGTTGCAGTCACCCACCGGATAGGTAAGCTTGAGATTACCGACATTGCAGTGGTCATCGCAGTCTCCTCGCCCCACCGTAAGGCTGCCTATGAAGCGAATGAATACGTGATTGAGCGGATCAAGCAAATCGTCCCCATCTGGAAAAAAGAAACCGGTGAGGACGGCAAAGCGTGGATTGGCGACCAGCTGAATCAAAATGCCTACCCTGAGGGCCGTCCGCTGCTGCCAGATATTCCGGCGGAAGACGAGAGGTAGCTAAAAGGAGGAACGTTCAATGAATGCAGAACAAGTGATGCAGGAGCTTGAAGCGCTTGGCAAGGAACGGACCAAGAAGATGTATACCGCAAACGGCGCACGGGAGCCGCTCTTTGGTGTGGCTACCGGTGCAATGAAGCCGATCTTCAAGCAAACCAAGATCGATCAGGCGCTGGCTGAGGAGCTGTATGCTACAGGTAATTATGATGCGATGTATTTTGCCGGGATCATTGCCGACCCGAACGGGATGACAGAAGCGGACTATAACCGCTGGATGGACGGGGCTTATTTCTATATGCTGTCTGATTTCGTGGTGGCTGTAACCTTGGCTGAAGCAGATATTGCCCAGCAGGTGGCGGATGAGTGGATCAGGAGCGGAGAGGACCTTAGAATGTCTGCAGGCTGGAGCTGTTACTGCTGGCTGCTGGGAAGCCGCCCCGATCAGGAGTTCCAGCGCGACAAGCTGGCCGGGATGCTGGAGCTTGTAGGTAGGACCATTCATGACTCCCCGGAGCGTACCCGGTACTCTATGAACAATTTTATGTATACCGTAGCCGTGTCCTATTTACCGCTGCATGATCTGGCATGTGAGACGGCGGAGCGGGTGGGTCCGGTCGAGGTGGACAAGGACAAGCCGAAGAGCAAGCTCATCAGCGCTTACGATAATATTATGAAGGCTGTCGGCAAAGGACGGACCGGCTTCAAACGCAAACATGTACGCTGCTGATTTCCCGGTTTTCACCGGCATCCGGTAATGCTTCGCCGTTTCTGGTTAATAAATGCTATGCATTTGGATAACCTATTCCCTATCCCGGAAGAAAAGAGGCGGTTAAGATGTCAACTACACACCATAGTCACGAGGAAGCCGTTGAGACGGTCCGCAAGCTGATCAAGGGTATTGATATGGCTATGCTTACCACGATTTCGGAGGAAGGGCTGGTCTCCCGGCCTATGAAGACACAGGAGGTTGAATTCGACGGAGACTTGTGGTTCCTGACCAAGAAGGATACGAGCAAGTTCGGGGAGATACTGTATGACCCGCGCGTCAATGTCGTGTATGCCGACAAGTCCTATGTCTCCATCCGTGGAACGGCCGAGATTGTAACCGATGTAAGTAAGAAAAAAGAGTTTTGGAGTGCAGGGTACGAGGCGTTCCTGAAGACAAGCTATGATGACCCGAATGTCATTCTGATTAAAGTCCATGCCGAAGCGGCTGAATACTGGAAGAGCGGCAACCTGGCCGAGAAGGCAGTATACATGTTCAAACGGATGACCGGCCAGGACACTGACAAGCTGAATCTGAATCAGACGGTCGAGCTGGAGTAGAGTAGAGTAGAGTAGAGTAGAGTAGACAGACAGACGGTTTTAGGAAGCCTTAGGTTCATAGGTTCTGCAACGGAGAGATCAACAGAATTCATCTGTGGGTCTCTTTTTTTGCTGTGGAGCCGGGAAAAGATAATTGTCACATTACATACGGCTCATGTGTTATATCTATATGATTTGCAGAAAGGAGATTATCGTGGACCCTATTGAAGAGAAAATTAGAAGGATACAAGACGGGGAAGGAGGCCTGTACTCGGATGTGATCAGGCTGTACCAGCAACGGATTTACCTCTATTGTTACCGCTTGCTGAATAACAAGGAAGATGCGGAAGATGCGGTACAGGACATCCTGATCAAGGCCTACCAGAATATCGGGCAGTACAAGCCTCAGGCAGATTTCACCTCATGGCTCTACAAAATTGCTTATCATCACTGCCTGAACCTGCTGCGGCGGCAGAAATTCCAGCAGCAGGTGCGGAAACTGCTCCGGCAGGAGGTTACGGAGAAAAGTGCAGAGCAAATAGCCCAGAACCGCCTGTTCAGCGAGCCGGTCTCGGCTGCTCTGGGGAAGCTGGATGTGGAGGACCGGAATTTATTGATCCTGCGGATTTATGAAGATAAATCATTTGCGGAAATCAGTGAAATTCTGGGTGTGAGTACGGCTACCGTACGCAAAAGATATGAACGGACCAGGGAAAAACTTAAAAAAGCGATTGAGAGAAAGGAGAAACAATTATGGGCAAGCGTGAATTAACTCCAGAGGAGCAGTTTCTGAAGGAGGGAGACCGTTCAGCACATTGGAACACCGTTGATGTTCATGAACCAGTAATGAAGGCGCTCGGGCTTGAGGGGGCATTGACTGCTGAAGAAGACGAGACCCTGCTTCAGACCCTTCCGCCAAGCGGAGAGGCACCAAAAGTAATGCGCAGAATGGAAACAAGAACCGGGCGGAGACAGAAGCGGATTCCGGTGAAGGGCTGGGCGGCGGCGGTCCTGGCACTGGTCTTGCTGGGCGGCGGCTATACCCAGTTCTCCGGCAAACTCCAGCAAGGAGCTGAAGCCCAGAGTTCGGGTGAAGTCCGGCAAGGGGCCGGAGCCCAATATAAGGTGCTTCCTTATCAGCCGCTTCCGGCGACGGCTTCCGGCGGAACGCTGATTGAGAAGGCGAAAGAACCCTTGAAGCCTTATATCCCGGAAGCACAGCCGGGTATTGAGCATGAAGCCAACCAGAAGCTGAGTATTCTCTATAACCAGAAATATTCAAAGGGGGCAGCACTCATGAAGGAGCTGCTGCTTCCCGGAGAGTATGCCACCTATTTAATTACACGTGAAGGTGACGAGGGAGAGGGGAGTATGAATATGTATCGCCCGCCCCTCACGTTCAAGGACTATACCGCCTATAAGACCAGTGTAGAGGAGCACAACGCTCCGATCCTGGAGCAGCCGGCGTATCTGCCGGAAGGATATGCCCTGCATGAGGCAATCATCAAGCCTTTTTTCTTAAAAGTTCCGGATGTGCAGGAGCTTAAAGGCGGAAACGAGAGAGACCTGGGAGACAACTTCCAGTTGGCCTGGAGAGTGGAGAAGGCGGAGAACATTGACTACCCGTATTCCTCACTGGTATACAAGAAAGGGGAGGTTCAGGTGAGAATCGGTGTCTCACGTGTGGATGACTACCAAAACCCGGCTGATAAGCTCTCGTGGAGTGAACATACAAAGATGGAGAATATAGAGATCAAAGGCAGACAAGCTATTTTTTCGGATGACTCCGGCAACAAGGAGCTTGACTTGGGATTTAAGTACGAGTTAGTTTGGTCTGATCCGGGTGCAAAGGTTATCTATTCTGTGATCGCCGGCCAGGAGAATACGGAGCTAACGAAAGACGAGCTTATCGGCATTGCCGCCAGTATGATGAAATAAGTAACGCAGAGTTGACACTCAGGGCTGTTTCCCTATCTTAGGATAGCGGAGCAGCCCTTGAACGTTTTTGGACTGTCTGCAGGAAGGCATATTCGTAAGATTTTATAAGAATTCGTGCATTGCTCTCCTATGAACTTCAATTCCATATTGTTACTATAGCAATGTAGCAAGAGAATACAGATGTATACAGGAGGGTTAAAGATGTTGAAATGGAAGCGTTCTCTTTCGGTCCTGGCGATGACAGCGATATTAGGTACACTGGCTGCCTGCGGCGGCGGAGGGAATAAAGTAAACAATGCAGGAGGGGCTACAGAAGCACCTGCCAGCACCAATGCTGCTGCGACGGCTGCTGCAACTGATGCACCAAGCACCAATGAGCCGGTCAAGCTGCGGATTATGTGGTGGGGCTCCCAGCCGCGTCACGAAGCCACTTTGGCGGCCCTGGAATTGTACACGAAGAACAATCCGAACGTAACCTTCGAGCCGGAGTATTCCGGTATGGACGGTTATCTGGACAAATTATCCACGCAGGCTGCGGCCAACAATGCACCTGATGTGGTTCAGCTTGACCCGGGCTGGATGCCGGACTGGATGGCCCGCCAGCAATTGGCAGACCTCGCTCCTGAGGTGGATGTAAGCAAATTCGATACGAAGCTGCTGTCCGGCGGACAGCTTGACGGCAAGCAGTACGCTGTTCCGCTCGGTTCGGTAGCCTTCGGTATGGTATATGATAAAGCGGCTATGGATAAGTTGGGCATCGCGAACCCGGCCAACGGCTGGACCTGGGATGAGTTCTTCGCCTTAGCGAAGGAATCCAAGTCCAAGCTGCCGAAGGGACAGTATTTCACCCTCGACTATGCAGGTAACTATTTCATGTACTCGGCGTATCAGTATGCCAAAGGCAAAGGGCAGGTTATCACGAATGAGGGTCATTTCAACGTGGATGAAGCCACGTATCTGGACTGGACCCGTAAATTCGAAGAGCTGCGTAAGGAAGGACTGGTTCCTCCGGCGGATGTGAATGCCTCCGATAAGGAAAATGATCCGCAAATGGATCTGCTCGCAGCAGGCAAGGTGCTGTTCCGTTACAGCTTCTCCAACAATCTGGGAACCTGGGACAGCATTAAGCCGGGAGCCTACGCACTTGTAACCATGCCGCGTGCCGAAGAGGCCGGAGGCTGGCTGAAGCCGTCGATGTACATGGCGGTCTCCAAGAACTCCAAGCATGCTGAAGAAGCCAAGAAATTCATCAACTGGTTCGTGAATGATGCTGAAGCGGCCAATATTACCCAAACCTTCCGCGGTCTGCCGGCCAACAAGGATAATGCGGCCCTGCTGGAAGCGAACATGAGCGATCTGGATAAGGTAGGCTTGGCTCTGCTCCGTGCTACGGAGCCGGATGGCCAGACCTGGTCGGCCGGAGCCGGCGGCTGGACGAACTTCATCGACAAGGACTGGGTACTTGTCCGCGACCAGCTCAGTTTCGGCAAGTCTACACCAGAAGAGGCGTTCAAGCAGCTGAAGGAAGCCTCGCTATCCTACGAGAAATAATTTATGTACAGAAGCCCGGGACAGCGATGTTCCGGGCTTTATCTTTTGAAATATCGTTTCCACTTGGAACGCGGTTATACTCGTGTTTTCGAATTAATCGTTATATTTTGAAAGAATTCGAGCATTGCCCTCCTTTAGCCAAAGTGTGGGCCAATACTATACTTAAGCTATACAAATTGACCACAAGAGGTGACCACAGATGAACCGCTCCACAACCACTTTAGCCCAAGCCTCGCCAGCGCCGAAAAAAAGCTCCTATTTCAAAAGCCGGTGGAACGCTCCGCTTGCAGGCTATTTGTTTATTTCGCCCTGGCTGATCGGGTTCCTGGTACTGACGGCGTATCCGTTGTTCTTATCCCTGTACTATTCGTTTACCGACTACACCCTGATGCAGCCGATGAAATGGATCGGGTCCCGCAATTACGAACGGATTTTCACCGCAGACCCCAAATTCATTCAATCCGCCAAAGTCACAGTCATGTATGTGCTGGCCTCTGTGCCCCTTAAGCTGATTGCGGCCCTGCTCGTGGCCATGGTACTCAGCAGAGCGGTCAGAGGGATTAGCGTCTACCGCACAGCGATCTATTTCCCTTCTCTAATCGGAGGCAGTATCGGGGTATCGCTGCTCTGGCGTAACATCTTCGGGGTAGACGGGATCTTTAACAAGCTGATTGCCGTCTTTGGCATCGAAGGGAAAAGCTGGATTACCAACCCGGACACCGCGCTTAGCACACTGATTCTGCTCACGGTCTGGCAATTCGGCTCCACCATGGTTATCTTCCTGGCAGGGCTGAAGCAGATTCCCAATGACTTGTATGAAGCTTCCTCGGTAGACGGGGCGAACAGGTTCATTCAATTCTTCCGCATTACACTGCCTATGCTGTCGCCGATTCTCTACTTCAACCTGATTATGGCCGTGATCAACGCCTTCCAGATGTTCACCTCGGCCTTCGTGATTACGAATGGCGGACCGATGAACGCTACATATGTATATGCCATGTATTTGTACGAACGGGCCTTCAGCCGGTACGAGCTGGGCTACGCTTCTGCATTGGCCTGGATTATGCTGGTCGCCATTGTGGCCGCAACACTTCTGATCTCTTACACCTCGAAGTACTGGGTATTCTATGAGACTGACACTGGAGGGAAAAAACGCAAATGACAACTCTGAATTGGAAGCCTGCATTCCGGCATGTGTTCATGATTCTCTTCAGCTTCCTCATGGTCTATCCTATTGTCTGGTGGATCGGAGCCTCGCTGAAGGACAGCACCGAGCTGAGTTCACCGGGAATCTTCCCGTCCGTCCCGCAGTGGGAGAACTTCACCAAAGGCTGGAACTCAGTTCCCGGACATACGTTCACTGATTTCTACCTCAACACCTTCTGGCTGGAAATTATGGTGCTGATCGCAACGCTGTTATCCTGTACGCTGGTTGCCTTCGGGTTCGCCAGACTGGATTTTCCGCTGAAGAAATTCTGGTTCTCGATTTTGATGCTGACGCTGATGATGCCTGGTCAGGTGCTGATCATTCCCCAGTACGCCTTGTTCCATCAGCTGGGCTGGGTGAACACGTATTTGCCGTTTGTCGTTCCCCATTTGCTGGCGGGCGGGGCCGGCGGAAGCTTCTTCGTCTTCCTGCTGATCCAGTTCATCCGCGGCGTGCCCAAGGAGCTGGACGAATCGGCCAAAATCGACGGCTGCTCCTGGTTCGGGATTTTCTGGAGAGTGGTCATGCCGCTCGCCTTCCCGGCGGTCGTTACGGTGACGATCTTCTGCTTCCTGTGGAACTGGGATGACTTCCTGGGACACCTCCTGTACATCAACACGGTAGACAAATACACGGTGGGACTTGCGCTGCGCATGATTAATGACTCCCAGTCTGCAGCCGAGTGGGGCCAGCTTCTGGCCATGTCGCTTGTCTCTATTGTTCCGGCAACGCTTGTGTTCACCTTCCTGCAAAAGTATTTCGTGGACGGGATTGCGACAACAGGCATAAAGGGATAAGATGTAAAAAACATCCGTCCGATAACGGTAAAGCGCCTGGGCCTTATTCGACGCTTTACCGTTTATTTCGTATGAAGCGGAGGCGAAGGAAGGGGATCACTTGACCAATCCTTTTAAAAAGTACAGGATCGACCGTCTGTTTTTTCACAGCTTTGCCATTATAATTATTCTGGTGATAGCGGTAACGGCTTGGACCAGCTACAGCAACTCCTCCAAGGCCCTTGTACAGACCACCTCCCATTATCAGCAGCGGCTGCTGGATGAGTTGAACAATGAGATTACCACCCGGCTCGATATGATTGAGCAGATCTCACTGTCCACCTCCCGGGACAACGAGCTGACGACCTTTCTCTTGAACAGGCAGGATGATTTCGAGCGGTACCGCAAGCGTGTAAGCGTTGAGAGTGCGCTTGGCAATTTGACCTATGCCATTCCGTTGATTCAGGGGATTGACCTGTATATGGATGAGCCGATGCCGAGCGACGGCCAGAGCTATATCCAATTCCGGAATATTCGCGATCTGGATAAGCAGTCCTGGGCCAGGAATCTGGTGAAAAGCGATTTCGCCTGGTCGGGAGAACATTCCATTCCCAGTGTGCAGGGAGACATTCCGGTGCTTAGCTTCGCCCGGAAAATCATGAACGAGAACGACTATCTCGGTGTGCTTGTCGTTCATATTAAAGCCAGGGAAATCCGTGCGCTGCTGACCGGCAACTCCTCCGGGTCGAACCGGATCATGGCGGACAGCGCCGGCAAGCAGATTCTGAGCATCGGGGAGACGCTGGAGCAGAGCGAGTGGTCGAAATGGATCGACCTCAAGAGCAACAAATCCGGCTATGTCCACATTCCCGGCGATAAGGATACCGGCAATACGCTGCTGGTCTACTCCAGAATGGATAATTCCATCTGGACGCTGATTGAGTTCACCTCCTGGAAGCAGATTACGGCAAGCAGTCTGGAGCTGGCGGAATGGATCGGGCTGATCGGAATTGGAGCGATTCTGCTGGTCCTGCTATTGACGCACTATCTGAGCAGGCAATTCTCCAAGCCCATTAAGCAGCTTGTAAGCGCTATGAGAATATATTCAGTCGGCGGGCACAAGGAGGAGCTGCCAAGCGACTACGAGAATGAATTCGGTTATTTATTCTCCGGCTACCGCAAGCAGACCGAGCGTATCGAGGAGCTGTACCTGTCGCTGGAGCGGCGGTACGAGCAGCAGCGCAAAGCGGAGATTGAGGCCTTGCAGGCCAATATCAATCCCCATTTTCTCTACAATATGCTGGACCAGCTCAACTGGATGGCGATTGAGGCCGGACAGGATGAGCTGAGCCGGATTCTGGAGCTGATGGGCCAGATGTTCAGGATCGGCTTATCCAACGGGGCAAGCTTCATTATGGTATCGGAGGAATTGCAGCATATCCAGTGTTATCTCGAAATCCAGCAGCTCCGCTGGGGCGACGGTCTGGAGTACACCATCGAGGTGGAACCGGGGCTTCAGGAGGCTTATCTTCCCAAGCTCACCCTGCAGCCGTTCGTGGAGAATTCCATTGTACACGGCTTCAATAAGCAGCGCAGCGGCCATGTCTCGATCTCCTTAACTAAGGTAGAGGAGACGCTGCAGATTATAATTGATGATAACGGGGCAGGCCTGAAGCAGCCGGAGGCGCGGACGCACAGGCGGCATACCGGCGGCTATGGCATACGGAATGTGAGAGAGCGGATTGCCGGATATTTCGGAAATGACTACGGGGTTACACTGAGTGAACGTGAAGAGGGAGGGACCCGGGTAGAGATTGTTCTGCCGCTGCTCACAGAGGCTCCGGCACAGATACTGACTGCTTCTCTCGCTGCGAAGGAAGGCTGAGGACGGCTGCTGCGGGCCAGAGAAGCTTAAGGAGGCAGACATGATGTGGAAGATCGCTATTATTGACGATGAGCGCCAAGTACTTCAGGGGATGAAACGGGCGATTCCATGGGAGGAGCTGGGTGCGGAATGGGCCGGTGAGGCGCTGAACGGGGAGGACGGTCTGGCGATGATCCGGGCAACCAGCCCGGACATTGTAATCACAGATATCTATATGCCGGTGATGAGCGGCCTGGAGATGATGGAGCAATTAAGGAACGAGGGCTTCAAGGGCAAAATCATTATTCTAAGCGGTTATTCAGACTTCGAGCATGCCAGACAAGCCCTCCGGCTTCAGGTCAGTGACTATGTCTCCAAGCCGATCAGTCTGCCTACGCTTAGAACGATCCTGCACAAGGTTATTGCAGAGCTGCTCAGAGAGCAGGAGAAGGTGATCAGACAAGGCGAGCTGGAGCTGAAAATGATGCTGTATGAGCCTTTTGTCGAGAAGGAATGGGTCCGGTCCGCTGCGGTCGGCACCCTGGAGCCTTCGTACCGGAACAATTCCCATCTTCCGCCTTCGTATCATTACTGGCTGGAAGGCAGGCATGCAAGCATAGGGATCGAGCTGATCCGTGATGACCGGGCCAGCTCCTTCTCGGTCTCGGACTGGAATCTGCTGCGCTTCGCAGTCAGTAACATTGCCTGTGAGGTTACGCGCAAGCATTACGCTAATATGGAATACACCGAGCTGAACAGCTACCGGGCCTTGCTGATTATTCACCCCGAGGCAGAATGCACACAGCAGCTGGAGGAGCTGGGGACCCGGCTAGTCGACAGCATCCACTCGTATCTCAGGCTGGTAGTCCGCATAGGGATTGGAGGACTGAAGGATACATGGACGAAGATTCCAGAATCGACGGAGGAGGCGTTCCGCGCCATGGATCACGGAGCCTTACGGATCAGTCCGGCCTATGAGGTGTACTGCTACCGGGAGAGCCACAGCAGCGGGCAGGACCGTGGGGTGCTCTTCCCGGTGAAGTTCTCTTACAAGCTGGCCGCCGCGATGAAGGCTTCACAGGAGGCGGAGGCGCAGCAGCTTGTATACGGATACATTACCGAGCTGCAAGCGCAGCAAGGGGTCTCCGCCAGCTATGTGCAGATGCTCGGCAGCGAGCTATGGGGCATTATCACCTACTCCCTGTATGAGTCCGGATTCGTGCTCGATGATCTGTTCACCAATGACCAGATTGCCCAGGAGATCGGCAACCTGGCCATACCCGACCAGCTGGCAAGCTGGTTGTCCGCCAAAATCACAGCCATCTGTGCCAGCCGTCAATGGAAGGGCAGCAGTAAGCACCGGCAGGTCGTTGATTTCATGACGAACTACATTCATGAGCATTATGCCGAGGAGCTTACGCTGGCTGATCTGTCGGATAAGGTGTTCATCTCCCGGAATCATTTGTCGATTATTTTCAAGAATATTACCGGGGAGACCTTCAACAATTACCTGACCCGGGTACGGATTGAGAAGGCCAGGGAGCTGCTCATGGAACGCAATATGCTGGTCTATGAAGTGGCGGAGCGGGTTGGCTACAAGAACATTCCTTATTTCAGTACTCTATTCAAGAAGATCACCGGCATGAATCCCACGGAGCTGATCAAATGATGACACATATAATCCGCTAGAGACAAGTATGATGATAGAAGCCGCGATGACAGAGCAGGGATTTGCGGCTGAGCTGCATCAACATCAATGTGTCATCAAGGAGGACAGGGGTATGCCCGTTAACTTCAGCATTATCGGCGGAGGAGGATTCCGCGCACAGTATTATTTACGAATTGCCCGGGTCTTGCCGGACCTGTTTCGGATCGGCGGCCTTGTAGTCAGGGACCGGGCCCAGGGACAGGAGATAGAAGCTGCGTGGGGTGTTCAGACATACCGTTCCCTTGACGAGCTGCTGCGGAATGAGGACCCGGATTTCGCAGTAGTCTCCGTCAGCTGCGGGGCGGCAATGAACTATTTGTACCGGCTGGCCGAGATTGGCCTTCCGGCACTGACAGAGACGCCGCCTGCCTCCAGTCTGGAAGAGCTGGAGCAGCTGCATAAGGAGCTGACTGTGCACGGGGCCTGGATACAAGTCGCAGAGCAGTACCCGTACCATCCGATCCAGGAGGCGCGGCTGTCATTGATCCGCTCCGGCAGGCTGGGCAGAATCACCGAGACGACGGTCTCGGTATCTCATCTGTATCATGGGGCAGCCCTGATGCGCAGGATGCTCGGCATCGGGTTCGAGGAGGCGGTCATCCGGGGGATGCGGTTCGACTCCAGCTGGGTTGGCGGACCAACCCGCAGCGGCCCTCCGGTTGAAGACAAGCTGATTCCGCTGCAGAGGGATCTGGCCTGGCTGGATTTCGGAGACCGGCTGGGCATTTACGATTTCACCAAGGACCAGCACCGCTCCTGGACGCGCTCGAATCATCTTAGCGTGCGCGGAGAGCGCGGGGAGATCTTCGACAACCGGGTGCTGATCCAGCAGGAGAATCTGGTGCCTCTGCAAATGGAGCTGAAGCGCATCAACCGTGGAGAACAGGAGAATGCCGAAGGCTATTACCTCCAAGGGATAATTTGTGGAGAGCAATGGCTGTATAACAACCCATTCGCCCCGGCTCGGCTGTACGATGACGAGCTCGCCATTGCGTCCTGTCTGGATAAGATGGCCCTCTATGCGGCTGGCGGCCCCGCCTTCTACGGACTGGAGGAAGCCTCGCAGGATGTATACCTCGGCAAGCTGATTGAGAAGGCCATTGAGTCCGGCGAAGCCGTAAGAGCAGAGCGGATGTGCTGGGCGGAGGGGAAGTAGGGTAGTGGCGGGAGTGTAGCTGCTGGTTATGCTGCTCGCATTCTGGCCCGGCTTGAGCTATTGCTGTGGCTGAATGTGTGGAGTATGTTATTGACGGGGGGAGCAAGCCGGTACTATAATCTGAAAAACGGATGAAGCACATCCCGCACCCTGATTGATTGGGTGCGGGATTTTTTGTGCGTGAATATGCCTGTAACTTTAGGTTCTGACGCCCCCGGAAGTGAGTGGAGACAGGTGGGATGATCAAGCTCAGTTTGCGGGGGGAGAGTTGATTTTATAGAGGAGGAAGAGAGAAATGGGATTTGCTGAAGAGCATCAGAGATGGCTGGAATATCATAAGAAATGCAGGACGGGGGAACGTCTGGACCGGCTGGACCGGGGCCACCGGCATGGGGAGCAAATGTTTGTGGAGCGGGTATGGTGGCCGATTTTCGGGAAGTTGGATGATCTTCATCCGGAGTACGAGGTTGCCGATTGGCGGGGCAGGCCGTATTTTGTGGATTTTGTGTGGAAGCCTGGACAGGTTAAGTTCGCTATTGAGATCAAGGGATATGGGCCGCATGTTCAGAACACGGACCGGACCAGATACCGTCAAGAGCTGAACCGGGAGACGTATCTGCAGATTGCCGGATACCGCGTCATCGCCATCCCGTACGATGATCTGGAGTCTGCACCGGAGCAGACCATCTCCCTGCTGAAAGCTTTGCTAACCCCAAGTTTGTTGAAAACCAGTTCGGAGGGGAGCAGTCAATTTACGAGGATAGAGCGCGACATCTTGCGGATGGCGAGCCGGATGAATGGGATGATTCGGCCGGTGGATGTGGTGGAGGGGCTTGGAGTAAATCGGCGGATTGCGAGGAAATATATCAATATTCTATGTGAGAAAGGCAAATTTAAACCCGTTTTGGCGCAGGATAGTAGTCGAGTCTGCCGGTACGAGCTGATTCATAGTTTCATTGATTCAGAGATATGGTAGGCGGAGATGAGGGGCATTAATGCCCCTGAATCCGGCAAAGTTGGCGGCGAGGCGGAGATGAGGGGCACAAGTGCCCCTGAATGCGGAGAAAGTCGGTGGCGAGCGAAAATGAGGGGCACAAGTGCCCCTGAATGCGGAGAAAGTCGGTGGCGAGGTGGAGATGAGGGGCACAAGTGCCCCTGAATCCGGCAAAGTCGGCGGCGAGGCGGAGATGAGGGGCATTAGTGCCCCTGAATTCGCAGAAAGTGGGGTAGGCGGAAATGAGGAGCATTAGTGCACCAGATTCCGCCTGATCCCGTCATAAGCGGCCGCAAGGGAGCGCACCCCTCAACTAACCCTCACCCCCCGCCCACCGGCAGCTTGATCGTGAACGCCGAGCCTTGGCCCGGCTCGCTGCGCACCTCAATGGTGCCTTTACTCAGGCTGAGGATGCGCGCGGCGAGCGGCAGGCCGAGGCCGTTGCCCCCGGCGGCGCGGGCGGGGTCGCCCTGGTAGAACTTCTCGAAGATGTGCTTGCGCACCTTCGGGGTCATGCCGATGCCGGTGTCCGCGATGACCACCGAGATCCAGGCCCCGTCCGAGTGGAGCGCGACCGAGATCGTTCCGCCCTCCGGCGTGAACTTGATCGCATTGCCGAGCACATTAAGCCACACCTGCATCATCAGCTCCTCGTTGCCATAATACCGCTGCTCATCCAGCTCAATATCCAGATTCAGCTGCTTGGCGGACCAGAGGGATTCCAGCAGCAGCAGGGCCTGGCGGAGCTGCTCGTCCAGGGGATATTCGGCCAGCTCTGAGAGCATCTCCTGGTTCTCCAGCTTGGATATCTTGAGGATGTTACCGGACAGGTTGGAGAGCTGCCGTGAGCTTTCAATGATCATTCCGGTGTATTCGTTATGCTCTTCCTTGCTCAGATTCTCTTCCTGCAGCAGCATGGCGTACCCTTCGATTGCTGCAATGGGCGTCTTGAATTCGTGAGACACATTCACGACGAAGTCATTGCGGAGGGTCTCGATGCTGCGAAGCTCCTGAACCATAAGGTTGAAATGATGTGCCACCTCACTGATCTCATTGATCCGGTGGGACTCATTCAGATAGATATTGAAGTTGCCGTCTGCAATCTCTTTGGCTGCCCTGCTGAAGTCTGTAATCGGGGCCAGGATCTTCTTGCCCACCATAATAGTGATCGTGGTCCCGACGACCAGGCTGAACAGTATCATCGTCAGAACGGGCGGAAACGGATTGCCGTGCTCCCTGGTATGATTGCCCAGCCGGTAATACAGGAGGGCTATGACTCCCAGGATGAAGACAAAGAACAGAATGATCACGAACACCATTGAGACGAAATACCACCATAGCCCCCTGTCTCTTCCCCGAATCATCCCTGCTTCACCACCTTATAGCCAAGCCCTCTGACCGTGACGATTTCAAAATCCGGATTGTCCCTGAAACGCTCCCGCAGCCGGTTAATGTGAACCACCACCGTATGCTCATCCGACTCGGAGTCCATCCCCCAGATTTCATCCATGAGCTGCTGCTTGGTGAAAATTTTATTCGGATAAGAGATCATTTTATAGAGGAGATAGAATTCTTTTTGCGGCAGCACGATGCGCTCAGGCCCCTGAATCACGGTTAACGCATCATAGTCCAGCACCGTTTCTCCCCATTCGATTTTGCGTTCGCTGATGATTTTGGCCCGGCGCAGCAGCGCCCCGACACGCAGGAGCATCTCATTCACATTGACCGGCTTGACCATATAATCATCAATGCCAACGAGGAAGCCCTGCTGCTTATCGGCAAAATTCTCCCGCGCCGTCACCATCAGGACCGGAAGCTGACTGTTGTTGTCCCGGATCATCCGTGTCAGCTCGAAGCCGTCCATCATGGGCATCATAATATCGCAGATCATCAGATCGATATATTCCTTATCCAGCATCGCCAGCGCATCCTCGCCATTCACAGCCGGAACCGTGCGGTAGCCGTGTCTGGTCAGTACAGTACAGAAGAGCTGCCGCAGCTTGGCGTCATCCTCAACTACAAGAATAGTAAACATAGATTCTCCTCCTGGAACGGTTCCATGTTATAGAACGTATAGCCTGTATATATGTTCTGTGGTTTTTTTTAAGTATACCTCATCAAGATCAACTTAATCTCAACCGGGAGTTTAGGTTTAGTTTATATTGGACGATTATACTGGGGAACAGCAGGACAGGAAGTGCGTCGCACCTACAGAGAATAAGAGTATAGGAATGGAAAGGGAGACTGGACAATGCTGCAATTAAAAAACATTACCAAGAGCTATAAGACCGGCGAATTCACTCAAGTTGCACTGGATAAAGTAAATCTCAATTTCAGAGAAAGTGAGTTCGTTGCGATTCTGGGCCAAAGCGGCTCGGGCAAGACCACGCTGCTTAATATCGTCGGCGGACTGGATCAGTATGACAGCGGAGAGCTGATCATTAACGGCCAATCGACGGAGCGCTTCAAGGACAGCGAATGGGATGCGTACCGCAATAACAGTGTCGGCTTTATTTTTCAGAGTTATAATCTGATCTCGCACTTAAGCATCACAGACAACGTGGAGATGGGGATGACACTCAGCGGGGTATCTTCAGCCGAGAAGCACCGTAAGGCGCTGGAGGTACTGGAGAAGGTCGGACTTAAGGATCATGTGCACAAAAAGCCGAACCAGCTCTCAGGCGGACAGATGCAGCGTGTGGCGATTGCCCGTGCACTCGCGAACAATCCGGATATTATCCTGGCCGATGAGCCTACCGGAGCCTTGGATTCGGAGACCAGTGAGCAGATCATGGAGCTGATCAAGTCGATTGCCGAGGATAAGCTCGTCATCATGGTTACCCATAATCCTGAGCTGGCAGAGAACTATGCAGACCGCGTAATCCGCTTCTCGGATGGTCATGCGATCTCGGACAGCAATCCGCTGCCTACACAGAAGACCTCAAGTGCGTATAAGCTGAAGCAGACAAGCATGAGCTTTTTCACAGCCCTCAAATTATCCGGCAAAAACATTGCCACCAAGAAATGGCGCACGGGGTTGACCGCTTTTGCCTCCAGTATCGGAATCATTGGTATTGCCCTGATCCTGTCCCTGTCCAATGGCTTCGACAAACAGATCAGCTCCTATGAAACCGGGGCCTTATCCAACTTCCCGATCTCCATCAACCAGACGGCAATGAATTTGCAGAATGCAGGCCCTCCAGGCCAGGAAACAACGGAGCTCCCCTCCTATCCGGCTGAGAAAAAGCTGTATCCATACGACCCTACGGTGAATTCAGCCATCCACACGAACGTGCTGACCAAGGAGTATATCGAGTACCTTGACGGAATCGATCCCAAGCTGATTGACGGCGTCTCTTACACCCGTACCGTGAATATGAACTGGCTGGTGAAGAATGGGGACAAGGCGTCGGTTCTGGATAAAAGCAAGATCACAGTAGCACCGTATCCAAGCAAACAGGGCAGTGCCTCGGGCAGCTATCTGGAGCAATACTATGATCTGCTGGAGGGGAAATTCCCGACAGAGAAGACGGATCTTGTGCTGATCGTGGATCAGTACAACCGTCTGACCGATGGAGCAGTGAATGCGCTTGGACTGGATTATAAAGCAAAGAGTATCAATCTGAGTGATCTGGTCGGAACTCCGCTCAAGCTGGTCATGAACAATGATTATTATAAGCAAAATGGTGAACAGTTTGTAGTCAATGCAACCGGAGGGAATCTGAATGACCTCTACAACAGCCCTAAGGCAGTAACACTTAATATTGTCGGTGTGCTGCGCGCACAGGAGGGGTCGACAATCTCAACGCTGTCGCCCGGCCTGGTCTACTCCGATGAGCTGGCGGCTTCCTTCATTGCAGATGCACAGAAATCGAAAATTGTACTCGCACAAGAGAAATCCGATATCAATGTATTGACGGGGCAAGCCCTGTCGGAGGGGGTCGCAGGCGGAGGCTCCGGTACCGGAATGGGCGAGATGCCGCTAGTGAACGCCGGGATGGCAGCGGCAGCCAGCATGTCGTCCATGACGAAGGAGAATGCCCTTGCAGCGCTGGGGGCCACGGATATTCCAAGCGCAGTCTCGCTGTATCCGATTGATTTCAGCGCCAAGGAATCTGTAACGGCTTATCTCGATAAGTGGAATGAAGGGAAGGCTGCCGAAGCTCAGGTACAGTACACCGACCTCGCAGCTATAGTCACCAACATTTCCGGCGGAATTATGGACGGGATTACGATGGTGCTGATTGCTTTTGCGGCGATTTCCCTGGTGGTCTCCCTGATCATGATTGCGATCATTACGTATATCTCCGTGATGGAACGTACGAAGGAGATCGGCGTACTGCGTGCACTGGGTGCCCGTAAGAAGGATATCACGCGGGTGTTCAATGCCGAGACTTTCATTATCGGAGCATGCTCGGGGATTCTGGGCATCGGCATCACTTATCTGCTGACCATCCCTGTCAATGCAGTCCTCTACAACCTGACGGAGCTGAAAAATGTTGCCCAGCTGAATCCGCTCCACGCGCTCGTTCTTGGTGTCATCAGCGTCCTGCTCACTATGCTGGGCGGAGCTATTCCGGCCAAGATGGCGGCGAAGAAGGACCCGGTGACTGCCCTGCGCAGTGAATAACCAGCCGTAGTCCAGATCAGCCAGACTGAAATAACGAAATAACAAAGAACCAAGGGAATCCGTTCCTTTGGTTCTTTCTGCATTTAATTTCCGCATGATAAATTGTCATAGATCACAGACAGACAGGGATATTGTGGGATAAAATAACAGGAAATAGAGATTTAATCATGTATCCAGGAGGGATTAAATGAAGACCAGAGGCAGGTTGCAGGTCATTGCAGGTTTTCTTATGCTGGCGGCTATTATTACCTTGCACGATGTGCTGGAGAATCAGACTCTGAGAATCGTATTATCGATCACTGTAGCGGTAGCCGCTGCTTATTTTCTTTCCAAAATCAGTCTTCCGCAGCAGGTATCCGGCAAAACGATGACGGTAGCGTTAGTATCACTGCTGATATTCACTTGCGCATACCATATCCTTTTGTCCGTAGTTCTGGAGCAGAGCGTATTCGCTAATGATTTTTGGATTTTCATGTGCGTAATTTACCTGTTAATCTGGATGCGTGCCCGGCTAAGCCCCTCAAGATAAAAGCAGCCGCTTGCATTGGATGTAGCCGGAGCAGCAGTCTGGGATTACTCCGCAGAAGGCAGCTGGGCGCGCAGCGTTTTCTTTTTGTTAATCTCCTTGGACAGCTCTAACTGCTGCTGGGAGATTTTTTTGAGCTCAGCCTGCAGCTTGGTGATACGGCTCATTTTACTGCTGAGGGAGCTTGGGGATGGGCTTAGCTTACAGTCTTTTTCCAGCTGGTTGATCTTGAGCTTGGTCTTGCGGGTCTTCTTCTGCAGCTCTGTAATACCGGCTTCCATCTCTGCGATCTCCTGGTTTAAACGATCCAGCACCGGTTTTGTGAAATTAATAGCCATACGGGCACCTCTTACTTTTATTAATATAATAAGCAGTCAGGATATCATTGTACTATAAGCGCTACGTATATGCGAGGGTGTAGAAGAAGACCCGTGGAGTGCGCTCCGCGGGTCTTCTTCTGTCAGCAGCCTATGGAATAGCACAGCAGGCAGGTGCTCTCCTCAGACCTCCTCGGCGACAACGGTCTGCTGCTTCAGGGCCGGTTCCTTGGCTTGACCCACCTGCTTAATGAAGAAGGAGAGTAAGAGCCCGATAATGCCGATGCCCACAATAACCAGATAGGAATCGTTGATGCCCTGGATGGAAGCCTCCATTACCATATGCTTCTGACTCTCGCCGGCAGTTCCGCCGCTGGCTGCGAGTTCCTGGAAGTGAGTGGCGGTACGGCTGGTCATCACGGTGACCAGCAGAGAAGTGCCTACTGCGCCGGCAACCTGCCTTACGGTATTGGAGATCGCTGTACCATGTGAATTCAGCCTGGAGGGCAGCTGATTCAGCCCGAGGGTCTGAATCGGCATCAGCAGCAAGGCCATGCCAATCCGGCGGCCGGTGGACATCAGCATCAAATACCCGTAGCTTGTCGAGTCTGTAAGATTCACGAAGCTGAGTGTAGTCAGAATCGTGATCGTCAGGCCGATAATGGCGAGCCATTTCGCTCCGAAGCGGTCGAACAGCTTGCCGGTGACCGGCATCAGCGCCCCCATAATCACCGCGCCGGGCAGCAGCAGCAGGCCGGATTCCATAGCGGTGAAGCCGCGGGCATTCTGCAGATAGAGCGGCAGCAGCATCATATCCGCATACATCACAATCGTAACCGCCACACTGATGACGGTGGTCAAGGAGAACATATTGTATTGGAAGGCCCGCAGATCCAGCAGCGGGCTCACGGAGGTGAGCTGCTTCCATATGAATAATCCTAGGGACACGGCGCCGGCGGCCAGCGACAATAGCACCTCTGCGCTGGACCAGCCAGCACTGGCTGCCCGGCTGAAGCCATAGAGCAGGGTGCCGAATCCGATGGTGGACAGGATCACGCTGGTAATATCGATTTTGGGAAAAGATCGCTCGGCCACATTTCTCAGATAAATAAAACCGCATACGATGACCATAACCGTGAGTGGAAGCATGCCGTAGAACATCATCTCCCAAGAATAACGTTCCATAATATATCCGGCCAGCGTAGGGCCGATAGCCGGGGCAAAGATAATGGCTAGCCCGACCATCCCCATGGCGGCTCCTCTTTTCTCACGCGGGAAGAGGGTCAAAATAACCTGGGTGAGCAGCGGCATGATAATGCCGGCACCGGCAGCCTGAATCATCCGTCCGGTAAGCAGCACCGGGAAGCTTCCCGCGAGCGCTGATACAAGGGTACCCGCAAAGAAAATAAACATCGAGGCCTGGAAAAGCTCCCGTGTAGTGAATCGCTGCATCAGATAGGCCGTAATGGGAATCAGCACACCGTTAACCAGCATATAGCCGGTAGTGAGCCACTGGGCCGTGGCCGCCGTAATATTGAAGTCATGCATCAGCTCCGGTGTAGCAACACTCATGATGGTCTGATTTAGTGTAGCCAGAAAGGCACCCAGAATCATTACGAAAAGAATAGGTCCCTTGGAAATGGATTGGGCTTCTTTGCTTGCTGTCTTGTTACTCACTATTCTTCATCCTTTCAAACCGCCAACTCATGGACTAAATTTACAATGTGTCGTATAGTTTACAATGTATAAAGTAGATTATAAATGAAAATATCATGTAATCAAGCAACGATTTTCGTGAAAATGTAAATTAGTTTACACTTTGAGGATATGTGTAGTGTATATAGTTGAAAAACGACACTTTTGACTGAAAATGTAGCCTGCTCTTGGGCAGCACAGATTGGAGAGAACAGAAATGACGAATCCCGCCGAGCGGACAGATCCGCGTGTCCTTCGTACACGCCAATTTCTTAAAGAGGCTCTAATAGAGCTGATGGAAGAGATGAGTATAGAGAAAATTACCGTCAACCGCCTTGCGCAGCGGGCCCAAATTAACCGTGTGACCTTCTATCTGCATTACCGGGATATCCCGGATATGCTGGAGAAAATGGCGGATGATATGGCTGAGGAGGTTCTGGAAGTAGTGAGAGAGGATACAGACTTTATGGAAGCCGCACAACAAGAGAAGTGGCCGATGCTGGAGCACCTGCTTGTGCATATTGCAGAGAACGCCAAATTCTACAAAATCGTACTTACGTCGCGGAAGAGCACGATATTTACCGACCGGCTTTTTAAACTGATGGCAGACATTATTTCTGCACGGGTGGAGAGCAGGGTTACCGCACATGACGTTTCCGAAGTAACGGTACAGAAGGACATCGCTGTGTGGTACGGCTCGGCGGCCCTCATTGGTACCATCATCGCCTGGCTCCGGGAGGATATGCCGTATACACCGCAGTATCTGGCCAAGCAGATCACTTCGCTACGGGCGAATTGATTGCGAGGGGCAGATCAGGATGGCTCCACAGGTCCAAGAGCAGCCAATTCCTCCCGCATATAAATAGTAGAGACTACTATGTATTCTGAAGCTATTTTTGATGAGGTGGGGTGGTGCGAGATGAAGAGACAGGCAAGACCGGCACGGAAGCGGGTGCTTCGCGCCAAGCGGCAGGCTGTACCCGGAGTGAAGCGCAGAATCAAGGCACAGACAGTTGAGTTTGCGGTGTTTGGTGACAGCCATGTGGGATATGGTAACAGCTTGAGCATCTTTAAGAGTCTTTTGCCTAAGGCAGTGAGCAGCGGGAACAAACGGTTTATCATCTTCGGGGGAGATAACACCCAGGCGGGGGCGGATCACGGGAATAACGCCGGGACGTACTATAAGGAATTCAAGGACACCGTTACCAGTACGCTGGGAAGCATCCCTTACAAGGCTTCTATTGGAAATTGGGAGGCCAGCACACGGTCGTTGTTCACTCAATACTTGGGGGCGGTGTCCGGACAGATGAATTTTCCGGGAACGCAGGGGAAGGTGAGATATGTATGGCTGGATTGCGCACTGGGCCAGTTCACGCCGGCCAGCCTCAATCTGCTGCGTAATCTGGATGACAGGTATTTCTATATTATTGATTTCCACTGGCCGCTCCGGGTACAGGGCATTACGGTGGATTCCAGCCATGTGCTCAGTGCGGCCGAGACCTCCAAGTTCTTCACAGCCATTCCGGCAAAAGCCAGAGAGAAGGTGCTGGCGATCTTCACACATCATGGTCACAAATTCTACCGGAAGCTGAATAACATCTATCCGGGGTACACGAAGACCAAATTCTTCGTCACCGGCTGCTCCGGGGACTACAAATGCAAGCTCGGCGGGAATATGGGCTATTATAACGCCACATTAACCAGCAGCGGATCAGGCTATAAAGTCGAGGCTTTTATTGCCCACTAAGCTTATTAGACGGAGCATAACTGAGGAGAATGTCTTCAAGGCATTCTCTTTTGTCTTTTGCTGCCTTATGAGAACTTGACAGCCCTTTCACAGGTTGGGTATGGTTGTCTGGTCAGCAGATAAAGGAGGCAGAACAGAATGTCAGGATTACTTGGAAATCACTTCATGACACAGATTGGGATTCTGGTTCACGATATCGAGAAGGTGAGTCAGGCGTATGCAGACTTTTTCGGACTGGACAAGCCTCAGATCAGCATCACGGACACGGCAGACATTGCCCGGACGGAGTATAACGGCGGAGGGACAGGGTCGAGGGCGAAGCTGGCTTTTTTCGACATGGGCTCCTTGCAGTTAGAACTGATTGAACCGGATCATGAACCGAGCACCTGGCGCGATTACCTGAATGAGCACGGGGAAGGGGTTCACCATATTGCGTTCGTGGTCGAAGGCATGAAGGACAAGATCATGCTGCTCGAAGGCAAGGGATTCCCGCTCCAGCAGAAGGGCGAGTATACCGGCGGACGGTATGCCTACTTGGATACGTTCAAGGAATTGAAGGTAGTGCTGGAACTGCTGGAGAATGACAACGATAACAGTAATAATAAGGATCAGTAATACAAATAGAATTCAGACGGGAGGAATTATACAATGAATATTCTGATTACAGGGGCGGGACGCGGACTGGGCCTTGAGCTGGCGGCGGCTGCGCTGGAGCGTGGACATGCTGTTATTGCCGGGGGACGGGATCTGATGCGCGGGCAGGCAGCCTTAGCTGATCTGGCGGCAGTACACGGGGATAAGCTGACTCTAGTAACGCTTGATGTGACGGACGAGGCCGGAATAGCAGCACTTGCCGCCAGCCTGACAGAGCAGGCCCGGACACTCGGCGTCATCATCAATAATGCCGCAGTGCTGAATGCCACGGACACCCCGCTTGAAGAGCTGGATATGGAAGAGATGCAGCATGCCATGGACATCAATCTGTACGGGCCGATGCGGGTGGTCAAGCACCTTCTACCTCTGCTGACAGGGCCGGATGCTTCAATCATTAATATCTCATCAGAGGCAGGCAGTATCACCAATGCTTACCCGGGCAGCTATCCGTATACGATCTCTAAGACCGCGCTCAATATGTTCACGCAGAAGCTCCATGTCACGCTGAAGGACCGCGGCATCCATGTGCTCAGCGTCCATCCCGGCTGGATGCCTACGGATATGGGCGGAGCTAAGGCACCGCTTCACCCGCGCACCAGTGCCGAAGGGATTCTGGACCTGATCGGGCAGAGAGCCGAGCCGTCCGGCCATTTCAGATTCGTGGATTACACAGGTAAGGATATGGATATCTAGCCGCCATGCCCGGCACTTCACCTGTCAAGAGGCGAGTGGAGTTGTAATGTTCTCGTCCGGAGAGCGGCGGGGCCAGAGCAGCAATCCCAGTGAGCAGACTACCAGCACTACGCAGAGCAGGTAGGAATGGCGGTATCCTAACCACTGGGCTGCGGCTCCTCCCGCCAGGCTTCCGGCCAGTCTGCCGATGGTTGTAGCATTGGTGTACAGCGTGGAGGCATAGCCGGGAAGGTCCGGCAGCAGATCCTGAATATAGCTGATGCCAATTGCAGAGATCACAGCGACAAAAAAAGCCAGCAGTACCTGTCCGGCGATGAGCTGCCACAGCTCACCTACTCCGATCACCAGCGCATAATAGATTCCCCCCATTGCCATTCCCCAGCCCAGCAGCGCCTTGCTTGTGTATTTGGCTGACAGCAGCCCCAGCACCAGCATGAACGGAATTTCCATTAACGCACAGATACTGGCCACCGAAGCTACATTCTGTGTAGTGCCTCCCAGCGTATTGACAATGAACAAGGAGATATTCAGATTATTGGCCCAGTGTCCGGTATAGAGCAGGGTCAGGATGAGAAAAGGAACCAGTACCCTGGCATTCCTTTGCACCCCGGCGGGCTGCCGGACACGCTGTTGAAGCTGCTGCTTAGCGGCTGAAGGCCGTACGAAGCTGAACACCAGAAGAGCATTGAGCAGGAAGATCAGAGTGGTCGAAGAGAAGATCCCCTGAAATCCGAAGCGGCTCAGGAGGGCGGCTCCTACCAGCGGACCGCTGATGAAGCCAAGGGAGAACATCGAGCGCAGGGCCGAGTTAGCCAAGGCATGATCAGGAGAGCTGCTGGCGCTCACAGCTTCTCTGGCACTGGCGAATAATTGCGGCATCGCCGGGGCGCCGGCTGCGGTGAATATGGTCATATAGGCCAGCAGCGGGTAGAAGTCATGGATGAATATGTATCCGGCAAAAGCCACCGCGTTGAACATCATACAGATCACCATCAGCCTGCGGCGGTTCAGCCCGGCGTCGGAGCGTTTGGCAATGAACATGCTTAAGGCTACTCCGCTAAGCAGCGTCACCGCTGTAAATATTCCGAAGGTTCCGGCGGATACGCCGAGTTCTTCTGTGAAGTAGACCGCCAGGAATGGAGCGCTGATCGAGATGGCCATTCCCTGGAACAGCATGCAGAGCAGGAATATAGGATAGGTTGGAATGAGGAGCAGAGCATAGGTTCTTTTGAGCATAGAGTGTGTGAACTTCCTTTCAGCATTGTTTAGTCTTAACTTCGATTTATCTATAGTATAACGTCAATAGTATGTGATGTATCTGATTAACGTCTTTACAGTACGGAATCCCTAATAATGAACTGATTTTTGGGCCAATTGTTCAGGTGTTATTGTCAGGAAGGATCTTTTAAGATGGAGGAGGATAGGACAGCCGGGCTGTGCGGAGGAAAGAGGACGCTGGTTTGGCTGGAGATGAAACCGTTATCATGAAGAATGAAGGAGAGATTACATTTGGACGCTGCTGCATATCCCTTTAGACAAACGGAATTGCCATTAGATGAACGTGTTCAGGATCTGCTCTCCCGGCTGACGCTTGCGGAGAAGGTCAGTCTGATGCCGCAATATCAGGCTGCCATTGAACGGCTGGGTGTAGGCGGTTACAAGCATGGAACGGAGGGAGCGCACGGGATTTCATGGCTGGGCAAAGCCACCTCTTACCCGCAGCCAAGCGGCCTCGCCTGTACCTGGAACCCGGCGCTGCTGCAGAGAATCGGCTCGGCGATCGGGGATGAGGCCAGAGCCTTTTACCGCAAGAATCCCACTATTAACGGCTTGACTCTGTGGGCACCGACTGTGGATATGGAACGGGACCCGCGCTGGGGGAGAACAGAGGAAGCCTACGGGGAAGACCCTGAGCTGACAGGCCGGCTGAGTACAGCGCTCGTCCAGGGAATTCAGGGGGATCATCCGGTGTATCTGAAAGCGGTAGCGACCCTGAAGCATTTCCTCGGGAACAATAATGAGATCGACCGTGGCGTGGCTTCGTCCAGCATTGACCCGCGCAATATGCGCGAATATTATCTGGAAGCGTTCAAGCCTGCCTTCAAGGAAGGCGGCGCACAATCCATGATGACCGCCTACAATTCGGTGAACGGCGTGCCGGTTATCCTCCATCCGGCGGTGATGGAGATTGTGAAGGGCGAATGGGAGATGGACGGCTTCATTGTCAGCGATGCCGGAGACCTGTTCGGGATTGTGAAGGACCATAAGTACTATGATTCCTTCGCCCAGTCCATGGCGGAATCCATTAAGAATGGTATTGACAGTGTGACCGAAGAGACGGAGGAGACCATTAAGGTCATTCACGAGGCGCTTCGTGAAGGGCTGCTGACCGAGGAGGATCTGGACCGCGCGCTGGCGAACACCTTCCGCGTCCGCTTCCGGCTCGGTGAGTTCGATCCGGAGGAAGGTAATCCGTATACGAAGATAGACGACTCAGCCATTCTCAGCAAAGCGCATGGCGAGCTGTCACTCGAAGCCGCGAAGGAATCCATAGTGCTGTTGAAGAACGACAACGCTGCCCTTCCGCTGAATGCAGCCTCGTTGTCCAAGGTCGCTGTGATCGGCACGCTGGGGGACGAAGCGTTCAGAGACTGGTATTCCGGTACGCTGCCATATGCGGTGACCCCTTTGCAGGGAATCATCAAGAAGCTGGCAGGTAAGCAGGTCACCTTCGAGAGCGGGGATGACCGGATCATTCTGACCTCCGCTGCCAGCGGACAAGCAGTGGGCATCACGGGCGAGGACGGACGGCTCGCAGTGCTGCATGATCAGCCGGAGCGGGGAGAGATGTTCCGCCATACGGCGTGGGGCTGGACCGCTCATACCCTTGAATCTGCCAGCAGGGGACAATATGTTACCCTGACAGATGCCGGCACACTGACCGCTTCCGCTGATGAAATCTATGGCTGGTATGTGAAGGAATCGCTGAATCTGGTCCCGGAGGGGGAAGGCACCGTCAGCTTGCGTACCTGGAACAATCAGCCGCTCGTTATCAGTGCTGAGGACGGAACCATTCGCGCTGCTGAAGAAGAAACGTCTGCCGAAGCAGCCCAATTCCATAAGAAAGTTGTCGTGAACGGCGTAGAAGCAGCGGCGGAAGCGGCCCGGGCCGCTGAGGTTGCCGTTGTATTCGTCGGTAACCATCCGCTCTTGAACGGCAAGGAGGAGATTGACCGGCCGGATATCGTACTGCCCGCAGAGCAGGAGAATCTGGTCAAGGCTGTCTATGCCGCCAACCCGAACACCGTCGTGGTGATCGTCGGCAGCTATCCGATTTCCTCCACCTGGATCGACGAGCATATTCCGGCTGTGCTGTACACCTCGCACAGCGGACAGGAGTTGGGCCATGCAGTCGCAGATGTCCTGTTCGGCGATTACAGCCCGTCCGGCAAGCTGAATATGACCTGGTACCGCAGCGTCAGCCAGCTGCCTGAATTCATGGACTACGATATTATCAAAGGCAAGAGAACCTATATGTACTTTGACGGTGAGCCGCTCTACCCATTCGGTCACGGTCTGAGCTATGCGCAGGTGAATTATAACAAGCTATCACTGGCAGCGGAGGAAGTACAGCAGGATGGTATTATCAGTCTGAACGTAGAGCTTGAGAACAGCGGGAGTGTAGACGGTGACGAGGTAGTTCAGCTGTATGTCCAGTGCTTGTCTACCCGGATCAGGCGTCCGCTTAAGCAATTGAAGAGGTTTGACAAAATCCGGCTGGCTGCCGGACAGAAGCAGACGGTCACCTTCACCTTACCGGCCGCTGAACTTTCCTTCTGGGACGTCAGCCGCGAACAGTACTGTGTGGAGGATGGGGAATACATGCTGATGGCAGGCCGTTCCTCGGGAGATATCCGGCTGTCAGCCACAATCAGGTTGCATGGCGAGACCGTTCCGCCGCGTGATCTGTATACGCCGGTTAAGGCTGAGAATTACGATGATTACGATAGCGTCTTCCTTGATGAATGCAAGGCTGGCGGCGCTGCGGTGCATCCGGTGAAGGAAGGGGCATGGATCGCCTTCCATAATGTCCGGTTTGCAGAGGGTGCAGCGGGCGTCGAGATGCTTGTATCCTCCGTTCAGGGAGGCGTGGTTGAAGTCCGGACCGGCAGTCCGTCCGGCAAGCTGGCAGCAACGCTCGCGGTTCCGGCAGGCGGTGAGCAGCAGTGGCATGGCCAGTCCGCTATAGCGGGTGTGGACGCCGGAATCACGGATATATATCTTGTCTTGCGGGGTGAGATTCTGCTCAGCCGCGTTCAGTTTACGGTGTAGGTATTCTTGCATTGCGGGACCTTTGTATAGATGTGAAAAAAGCTTCTGGATGGCCCTTTGGGCGGTCCAGAAGCTTTTTTGTTGAACTGGCTGTGAATCAGTCCCTAAAAATACCATTACTTGTATACGGAATAATCAGGGAGTGACCTTCTATGCCAAGCAAGATTGCAGTGCATAAACCGGCAGAGCCGCAGAACGTGACCCACAGAAGACCAGTGCAAGTCCCGCTCGCAGACAAGGCGGCATTGAAGCCGCCGCTGCGAACCCCGCTTGAGCTCAACCAGCTGGCCCACCGCCTTCGAACAGCCCCGGAGACTGTAAGCTCCAGAGAGTTCAATCTGCTCAGCGGTGTAATTGGCCTGCGGAGCGCGCTTATGCTGCTGGACCAAGGCAAGCGAACCAAGTCTGAACAGGCTGAACAGACCCGCGCGAAAGCAGACAAACCTAGCTTACCTGAATTAGGCTCCAAAAAAACGGCTGAAATCAAGTCTCCACCAATCATCGAAAAACCGGATACGGCCCGGGCCATCCATGCCTTCAGGAAAACCTCACAGTCGGAAGCCAAGCGGGGAGGGAAGTCAGAGGTCAAGCCTGCCGTAGTCCAAGCACAGGCAGAGAAGACTGGAAAAGCGGAGGCGGCCATCCATGCCCGGTCACAAGGTGGACTCAAGCCTCCGGTGAAAGTGAGCTCCAGTGCGAAGCCGGAACGCAAACCGGAAGCTAAGATGGGCGCTGAGGCAGAGGAGAAGACCTCTGCTAGAATAGCTGCGCCAAGGCAGAGGCCGGCAGACAAGCTAGCTGGGCCGGAGCAAAAGTCTGCAGACAAGCCAGCTACGCCAGGACAGAAGTCTACAGCAGCAGGTCCACAGTCTTCTGCCTCGCTTCTGAAAGCCAGGAGAACAGGTGTTAAAGCTCCGGTTATTCATATTAAAGGCAGCAATCCGGGCGGCATAATCGGGCAGCTAAGCAGCGTTGCTCCGGCTGAAATCACTCAGGCGTACAACCAGGCGGTAGGTGTCTCCGGTGAGGCGCTGGGGCAGCAAAGACAGCAGGCAGAGAAGGCGCTGCCTGTCATTGCGGCACCCACTGGCATTGCACCCGGCCCGGCTGCTGATCCTATGAAGCGCACAGCGGCAGCTCCGCTGCCCGCCGCCAAGCTGCCTGCTTTTCAGAGCGGTAAGCAAGGCGGGGATACGTCAGCTGGAGTGAACAGCTTTCCTCAAGTCACCGAGGAGACAGATCCGGATCAGATGATGGAGGAAGCAAGCAGGTATGCGGCGAATCCGCCGGAGGTTGCTCTCACTGGTGAAGCTGATCCATCCCAGGTGGAGAGCTTTCAGGCAGAAGCCAAGCAGCATGTGCAGACTGTACAGGCTTCCGAGCTGGAGCAGACCCGGCAGGATTTCGGAGAAAACCGGATTCAGCCCAAGCCTGATAAGAGCATTCTGCGTTCTGCGCATACGATCCGCGCGGTGGCGCCGCCAGCTTTTCAACTGAAACCCGCGGGTTCAATTCCGCCCGATGTAGCTGGCTACCTCAACCCGCAGCTGGCGGCTCAGCTTCAGGTCTATATGGAGAATAGTCAAGCGAAGTACCAGAAAGGAAAGGCGCCGTTTGATGCGGGAGTCACAGCTGCAGAGGGCGATACCAAGGCAGAGATCGAACGGCTGAAGACTGAAGCATCCGGGAAGCAGCAAACTGAACAGGCTGCGGCTAAAGCGGAGGTCTTAGGATATAGGACGCAGTGGCAGGAAGAGATCAAGGCTACCAGCGGGGAGTACGACCGCGAAGCAGGGGCAGCCACAGCTGAGAAGAATCGGGAAATCAAGGGAATCAAGGATGAGAAGGAAGACGAGGTTAAGCGCAAGCTGTCTGCTGCAGAAGCTGATTCCCGCAAGGAATACAAGAACACGAAGAGCCAGGCAGAGGAGAAGCAAAAGGAAGGGGAGGCTGAAGGAGAACAAAAGAAAAAGGCCAACAATCCCTGGGAGTGGCTCAAGCAAAAAGGCAAGCAGATTGGCGAGGCCATCCAAAAGGGGATGAATTTCCTTTTCACACAGCTGCGCAAGGCCGTCAAAGCCATTTTCGATAAAGCTAAACAAGCGGTTGTTGGGCTGATTGAAGCCGGCCGGAAGCTGATTGTCAGTGCGATCAAAGGCTTCGGGAACGTGCTGAAGGGAATTGCGAATACCCTATTTGCCCGCTTCCCGGGCATTGCCAAGAAGATTAACGGCTGGATCGACCGTGCGGTCAACAAGGCAGTTCAAGCTGTGAATACGGCTGCTGCTCTCCTGAAGAAGGGGGTCAGTGCCGTGCTGGATGTCATGGGGATAACGGTGGATAAGCTGTTCGCTGGCGTACAGTCGCTGTATAACGGCATATTATCGGGAATTGGGAAGTTCTTGAGTGGTGAATTCAAAATTAATTTCGGCAAGGCGCTGGAGGTTGCGCAGATTGCTGCGGAGGTTGCGGCTGCTTTTGCTACGGGCGGGGGAAGTGTCCTGGTGCAGATCGCCACTTGGCTGACCTCGACCCTCCCTAAGCTGCTGCGTCAGGCGAACACGGTCATGACTGTGGTTAACACCCTGCGGAATTTCAAGGTGCAGAATCTGAAGCAGTTTTTGAATCCGGCGGGCTTGGGCGGCTTTCTGGTCAAGGGGCTGTTCGGTGAGCTGAAGCCACTACAGACGGGCCAGGGAGATGACAAGGATGGGGGCAAGGCTCCGAAGGGCGGAAGCCAGGAAAAAGGACTGATGAAGGTGCTGCAGCTTCTTCAGGGCGTGTTCGAAATTCTTCAAAAGACAGTCGGCAAGGTGGCAGGCGCGATTAATAAGGCTCTGCCGGTGATCAACATCTCGGGCAAGTCGTGGTTCAATCCGTTCAGCATGGTGTATGCCGGTATGGTTCAGGGTCTGGAGGTATTGAAGAACCCTACCGAGGCTCTGAGTGAGGGGGCAGGCAAGCTGAAGGAAGCGGCTGGAGGCTTGTTCAAGGGAATTCGTGAGAAGGTAACCGAAGCCGCCAGCGGCATTAAAGCAAAGGTTCAGCTGCTCGGAAAACCGGCCCAGCTTATGTCCGTCTTGGCTAACAAAGGCGTCGATATGGTACTGAATTTTATCATCACTAATCCGCCGTCAGCACTGATTAAGGCCGTATTCAAAGGGATTGAAGCCGTGGCGGGCCAATCACTGGTTGACCTGATCCGCCAGCATATTCCGTTCGCAGACAAGCTGATTAACAAAATTGCAGCGTCCAGCCCGGTCCAGGGCCTGCTTCAGCCGCTTCAGGGGCCAGTGGATAAGGTAGGCGGATTGATCGACGAAGCCACAGAAGGAGCAACGGGACTTGTGGATGAAGCCCAGTCGCAGACCAATCAGGTCTTCGGCAACGGCACGAAGCTGCTGGCTAATTTGTCCGGGATCACCGGCGGTGCGGGCAAAGACAGTCCAGGGAAAAACAGCTCAGGCAAAAAAGAAGAACCCAAGGCCAGCGGAAAAGCGGGCGCTGCCAAAAATGAAACCACCGGTGACTTCCTCGGCACTGTCAAGGGAGGCGTGCATACCCGCCTGTTAGCCTTCGGCAAGAAGCTTTTGAAATCAGGGGTTAATCTCGTAGTCGCGGGTGCAGGGAAACTGAAGAACGCCATTACCGGTCTGCTGGTCAACTTCAAAATCGGCAAGGAAAGCCACCAGCTCTGGGTCGAGAAACGCGGCAGCAGGCATGTGGTGATGATGGCTAGTGAGTATCCACAACCTTTAACTGTCATAATAAAGGGATTTGAGACACGCATAGAGAAATTAAATCAGGATAAAAATGGGAAAAAAGAAACTGAGAAAGATGCTTCTGAAGTTAACGTAGCAGATCTGATCAATCAATTGAAAGGATATGCTGCAAAGATCGGGGCAACGCCGGTAGATGATTTAGCGAGTTCAGATCTAGAAACTGTAGTGCCTGTGATTAGAGCGGTTGAACAGTATCTGGAGAAAAAAGAGGGTGGGGCTGAGGGGAAGAGTAAAACCACATATCAAACATACACAAAAACAAATCTTACTATAAATGAGGTGTATACGGGTCGTACGAGTGGTAAAGGGACTCCGTTGGAAAATATTGCGAAAAGGGATGCCAATCATCATATGAGTAAGAAAGGATTTGGACGTGCAACTCTTGATAAAACGTCAAGTAACTATTTTGCAATCCGTGGTAGGGAGCAAATGATGATAGAGAAGCACGGCCGTGCAAAATCTCAAAAAGGGACTTCGGGGAACAGTATAAATGGGATTTCAGAAAAGAACGACAAAATTAATGCTTATATTAATGCTGCAATAAAGGAGTTTGGTAAACCATGAAAAGTACGAAACGTAAGCGAACAAAACTTGGAGATATTTATGCGATACCTTTACCTAATAATAGATTTGCATTCGGAAGAAGGTTAAAGGATGCAAGTATTGCACTCTATCGTTACATAGGTGAATCGGTTGAAGATTTGCCTCAAGACGAGGATTATCAGTTTATAGTCGGAGTTTATGATGATGTACTTAAATCGGGTCAGTGGCCAGTTGTTGCTAACCGGCCGTTTAAGGATGAGGAGGAAGCATGGCCTCCCCCTGCGTGTGTTATTGATAAGTTATCCGATCAATACTCAATTTATTATAAAGGAGAACTAAAAGCAGCTAGTAAGCAAGAATGTGATGGCCTGGAAGTTGCTGCAGTGTGGGAGGCAGAACATATAATTGATAGAATTATGGGCGACGATAAATGGCATAGAGACCCGCTAAAGTAGTTAATGAATCGACCTTGAACGACTATATGTTGTTCAGATTCTATATTAATTACTCAATACGACAGCGTAGACGAAGCCCCGCCAGACGCCCCCTGCGCCTTGCGGAACGCGGAAGGGGACATGCCGCTCTGCTTATTGAAGATGCGGTTGAACTGGGAGAAGCTGTTGAAGCCGCATTGTCCGGCGATGTCGGAGATCTTGTGCCGGGTATGGAGCAGGAGCTGCTGGGCTTTGCGGACGCGGGTCATTTGGATGTATTCGGTCAAGGTGAAGCCGGTGACGGTTCTGAACTGGTGCGATAAATAATAAGGGCTGATATAGAATTCCTTGGAGATTGAGTCCAGGGACAGCTCGCTGCCGTAATGGCTGTGAATGTGGGCGGTGATTGAATAGATTTTTTGCATCATGGCATTGCCGATCTCCTCCAGCACGTAAGCATTCTTGTCATTCTGCTGGGACAGACTGCAGAGGAACTGCTGGAACAGACTATGAATCAGCACCGGATTCAGCGGTGAAGTGCTGCGGGAGCAGTTGAAAATAGCATTGAGCGGCTCGAACACGGCACTGCGCGGCCCTCCGGTGAACCGGTAGATCGGAACCTCCTCGGCGAACGGCTGGAGCATTGCATTGTAAGCGGTCTCAAGTCCGGGTGTATTCCTGGGCAGGTTGAAGTTGATAATCAGCCGCTTATGCGGCGGGCCTGCGGGATACTGGGTCATATGCAGCCGGTACGGAGCAAGCAGAACAATGTCATATTGCTGGAGGGCATGTACATTACCTTCAATAATATGAGTAGCGCTGGAATCCAGCAGAATATGAATCTCATAAAAGTCATGATCGTGCTGGAACTCCATATTGATGTCGTGAGAGCGCTGATCGTAGTCAAAATAGTAAAAGAGCGGATCAGCCGGAGTATTGATGCGTATGCTGTATCCTTGCTCGTATAACAGGTCGCTGTCAAGCATATCCTCTCTCCTCACTATTGCCGTTATCCTGTATATTATAGGCTCAAAAAAGCAAAATATGCAATGAATAGGGCGGAATACAGCAAGAGTAGGGTAGTTTTTGGATTGGAAGGTTTGCTATAGTGACCATATGAAAGCGGATACAGGGAGTGATAGAGATGTTATTCACAGAAGAAAAGCTGATCAAACGCCAGGCTGAAGTAGAAAAGTATAGATATCTTAAGGTCCAGGAGCTTACAGAGTTCGCGTTCGCTGAGGATGAGGAAGGGGCTAACGGTGTATACCCGGAGTCGGTGTCCTTTGATGGCATCATCAGGCTTCAGGAGCATTGGCGCGGGCGGGACCGTTACATCTGGCTGCGCACGGAGATCGTGCTGCCGCCTAGTCAGGCAGGCTTCAAAATTGCCGGCAGATTTGATTTTGGCAAAACAGGGGACTTCAATAACTCCGGCTTCGAATCGCTGTTGTTCGTGAACGGGTCGCCTTATCAAGGCGTAGATAACAACCATAGAGAGGTAATCTTCGGCGATGAATGGGGCGGACAGACGGTAGAGCTGGCCTTCCGGCTGTGGTCGGGGCTTGAGGGCGGCGGGCTGCCCAGAATTCAGGAGCACCGGCTCAGCGAAGCGTTCATCGGCTATCTGGACGAGGGCATTGATGATCTGTTCTACATGTCGAAGGCGGCGCTCGACACCTTCCGTTACCTTGGCAGAGACCAGCCGGAGAAGCAGTGGCTGCTTAGAGCGCTGAATGAGGCCTTCCGTCTGATCGACTGGTCGGAGCCGGGTTCACCGGAGCATACTGCTTCGCTGTATCAGGCAGGCGCCAGTCTGAATCAGGCGATAGAGGCGATGCCGCAGACTTTTGACGTAACGCTTACGGCTGTGGGCCATACCCATATTGATGTTGCCTGGCTGTGGAGGCTGAAGCATACCCGTGAAAAGACAGCCCGTTCCTTCTCCACCGTATTGCGGCTGATGGAGGAGTTCCCGGAGTACCAGTTCCTGCAGACGCAGCCTCAATTGTACGCTTATCTGGAGCAGGATTATCCGGAGCTATTCGGGCGGATCACCGAGAAGGTGAAGGAAGGCCGCTGGGAAGCGGAAGGGGCGATGTGGCTGGAGTCGGATTGTAATATCCCGTCCGGCGAGTCGCTGGTCCGCCAGATTATGCTGGGCAAACGCTATCTCCGTGAACAATTCGGCGTAGAGAGCAAGTACCTGTGGCTGCCGGATGTCTTCGGATACAGCTGGGCGTTGCCGCAGATTTTGCGCAAATCGGGCATCGATACGTTCATGACGACCAAAATCAGCTGGAATCAGTTCAACCGGATGCCGCATGACACCTTCTGGTGGCGGGGGATGGACGGCTCGGATGTGCTGACCCATTTCATCACGACCTCTGAGAAGGATGGGGCGGAGTACACGTATAACGGACGGATGACGGCGGGGCTGCTGCGCGGGATCTGGAATTCCTATCAGGATAAGGAGATCAACGATCATCTGATGTTTGCATACGGCTGGGGTGACGGAGGCGGCGGGCCGACGCGGGAGATGCTGGAGCTTCGCCGGCGCTTCGATAAGCTTCCGGGCATTCCGAAGATTGAGATGGGCAGTGCCGGGGAGTATTTTACCGGGCTGCATGAACGGATCGGGAATGCGGAGGCGTTCGTACACACCTGGAACGGTGAGCTGTATTTCGAATGCCACCGGGGCACGTATACCTCTCAAGCCCGCAACAAGAAATATAACCGACGCCTGGAGCTGCTGCTGCGGGATGCGGAGTGGCTGTATACACTGATGGGTGTTAGACAGGGGAAACTTGAAACCGCTTATCCTGCGGCTGAACTGACCGGGATCTGGGAGATCCTGCTGCGCAACCAGTTCCATGACATCATCCCCGGTTCGTCGATCGCTGAGGTCTACGAGGACAGTGATGCTGAATATGCGGAAGGCGAGGCGCGCTCACTAGCTCTGATTAACGGTGTAGCCCAAGAAAAGACGGACAGCAGCTTCACTCTGCTGAACAGCTCGAACTGGAACCGCCCGCGTTATGCGCTGCTTCCTATGGGTGCCGCAGATTCCGCAAGTGTTCATGACGCTGACGGGAACCGGCTGTGGCAGCAGCGGACGGCAGACGGGGAAGTGTTGGTCTATGTTCCGTCTGTGCCTGCACTGGGCACGGCAGTGCTGAAGGTAGTTCACGGGCAAGCAACCGAGGCCTCCCTGGAGGCGCGGATTCAGCCGCTTGCAGCCGTATCCGGCAACACGCTGAGCACACCGCTTGTGGAAGTGGTATGGAATGAACAGGGCCACTTCACTTCAATGATCGACCGGCAGAGCGGCCGCGAGCTGCTGGCGCCAGGGCAGCGCGGGAATGTGCTACAGGTGTTCGAGGATAAGCCGCTGGATTTTGAAGCATGGGATATCGATATTTTCTACCAGGAAAAGATGACCGAGATCTCACAGCTGACCGGATGTGAGCTGACCGAGAACGGACCGCTGCGGGCGGTGCTGCGCATGACCTGGACCTATCACCGCACAGCGGTAACTCAGGACATCATCTTCTACCGCGATACCGCGCGGATTGATTTCCGCACTGAGCTGGACTGGCATGGGTATAACCAGCTGCTGAAGGTGGCTTTCCCGGTGGATATTCATGCGCTGGAGGCTACGTATGACATTCAGTTCGGTAACGTAAAGCGTCCTACACACTGGAATACGAGCTGGGATTACGCCCGCTTCGAAACGGTGGGCCATCAGTGGGCGGATATCAGCGAGAAGGGCTATGGGATAGCGCTGCTCAACGACTGCAAATACGGCTATGACATCAAGGACAGCGTGCTCCGGCTGACGCTGCTGAAATCGGCGGTTCATCCCGATCCGCAGCAGGATCAGGGGCATCATGAATTTACGTATGCCCTGTACCCGCATACCGGTGATTTCGTCGAAGGCAGGGTGGTCCAGGAGGCGTGGGAGCTGAATAATCCGCTTCGCAGTGTGGCAGGTGAGCTGGAAGGGCCCCCGCTGCTCTATATTGATGGTGAGCATGTGACAGTGGATGCTATCAAACGTTCGGAGGACGGCAAGTATGTGGTGCTGCGGCTGCATGAGTACGCCGGTTCCCGGACACAGATTACTGTAGATAGCGCCTATTCTATGGCTTCCTGGCAGGAATGCAACCTGATGGAGGAGCCGCTGGGAGACTGGCAGGAAGCAGAGGAGCTGAGCTTCCAGGTGAAGCCGTATGAGATCAGGACGTTCAGAATCAAGCTGCGCGGGGCGCAGAGCTGAGAGGAGAGAGGCTAGGATGGGAGCAGGAGAGAAGCAAGTGGTGCCGGTTAGCTGTGTGAGCAAGGAAGAGGTTATGCAGAAGCTGGACCTGGTCACGAATAAGCTGCTGAAGCTGGGCCGGCCGGATAATGAAGCGGAATTGCAGAACCTGGGGGAGGATGCGGGACGCCGGGGGTATTTTGCCAGGGACTTCGGGATGGAAGAGTGGGATTGGCCGCAGGGAGTGGGGCTGTATGGCCTGCAAAAGCTTGACCGGCATTTCGGGGACGGCCGTTATGCGGCATACACCAAGCCATGGATGGCCCGGCAGCTTACGAAGGGACTACCCAGCCGGAATATTAATACGACTGCCCCGCTGCTCTCGCTGATGGAGCTGGAAGAGGCCGGAGAGCTGAGTCTCGAATGGATAGAATGGCTAATGCACGGCCTGCCCCGGACGCTGGAGCAAGGCTATCAGCATGTGACTACGGGGACTCAGAAGCATGAGGTCTCGCTCCATGAGAACGAGATATGGATTGATACGCTGTTCATGGCGATTCTGTTCACTGCCAAAATGGGTGTGAAGTACGACAACCCGCAGTGGCGCGAGACCTCGCTGCATCAGCTGCTGCTGCATATTAAATATCTGTATGACAAAAAAACCGGCTTCTTCTTCCATGGCTGGCATTTTGCAGAGCGCCATAACTTCAGTGAAGCCTTCTGGTGCCGCGGCAACGGCTGGTTCGCTCTCGGCCTGCCGGAATATCTGGAGCTGATGCGGCCCTATCTGGCAGACGGAGTCTTCAGCTATCTCCAGCAGACGCTACAGGCCCAGGCCGAAGCCCTGCTCGCTTGTCAGAGCGGGGACGGACTATGGCATACCCTGCTGGATGACCCCGGCAGCTATACCGAGACTTCGGGTTCGGCTGCGATTGCCGCTGGTATTCTGAACAGTGTGCGCCGGGGGCTGCTCCCGGAGGCCTATAGCGAACCGGCTCTGCGGGCAATCCGTGCTATCCTGGACAGAATTGACGGCGAAGGCACAGTGCTCGGCGTGTCCGGCGGTACTCCCATCGGCGCAGCCAAGGAGGACTACAAAGGGATCATCATTGCCCCTATGGCCTACGGCCAGGCGATGGCGCTGGTCGCGCTGGGCGAAGCGCTGCATTACTGCTGAGGGGGAAACTCTGCTTAGGCGAGAAGAGTCGGAACAGGAAGTGGGCAGGTGACAGAAGCCAGCGGATCAGACAAGCGGCGGCGAAGGACGAATCGTCCTCGGTTGCCGCTTTTTTTTGCATAGGAAGCTATCGTTTCCTCCTGCAGTGGATAAGGTGTGTGTAAATTTGTGGATAAGATTTCTTAGAGTGATTCGTAGAGTAACTGTGTTGCTGAAGGTATGCGAAAAACCGAATGCAATCGGCTGGTACAGCAGCGCCGCATAGCCCGAATGTATGTGGAAAACAGCATACGTTGTGCTCACATACCGGCGCATGGCCCGAATGTATGTGGAAAACAGCATACATTGTGCTCACATGCAGGCGTATGTCCTGAATGTATGCGAAAAACAGCATACATTGTGTTCGCAAGCAGGCATATGGCCCGAATGTATGCGAAAAACAGCATACATTGTGCAGGCACGGAGAATAGGTATGATTGCGTCAAGTATCCAAACCGTGGTCCTCATCAATGCACCAGCCGAATTCGTCGGCAATGGCCATCGCCAGACCGGTTATGGCATGTTCGAGCTGCTCATCCATCATCGCCGGCAGGATGACCTCGACCAGATTCACCTCTTCAATCCCTTCCAGGGTGTAGTAAGCATAACTGCCATCCGAATTTGCGGAGATTCCCTTCAGTCCAACATGCGTGCCGTGAAGCCTTTTGGAGAATTGAAGCGGTCCAGTCTGCTCAAATCCCAAGGTTTGCACGATAAACCGCACCAGTACCTCCGTCCTTACAGTCTTGGCGTAGCCCGCAGAATGAATACTGATATAGTCATACACCTCACTCACCTCACGTATGCATATACTCAATCTTGCTTCTGTACAGATTTAGAATGCGCACCTGCTCCTCGCTGAGCTCCTCGAAGTTCCAATACATATGCATCAGGTTGTACTCAAACAGCTCTTTCAGTCTCATAAACAGCGGCAGCTGTCTGGACATCTCGGCGGAGAGGGAATGCTCTTCCTTATATCCGTCCGTGATTGCCTTAGTTATCGCACGCTTATAGTCTATGAGGTTCTGTCCGCCCGCAAACGAGAACTCCAGGGCAGAGTAGATAGGCACCGCCAGATCATAGACGTAATAATGCCGCTCGCAATCCTGCCAGTCAATCATCGTCAGCGCAGAGTCACTGTCCACAAGCGTATTGTTCAGCCACAAGTCGCCGTGGATGATGCCGTAGTTCGCCTCATCTTTGGGCAGTCTTCGGACCTGCTTGAGCACATCCTTCACAATATCCCGTATGGCCCTCTCTTCTGCAGGAATAGACTTGAGAAAATCATATTCATCGTTATCATACCAATGCGGAATCGGCTGGGCCGCTTCAGAGTGCTGGTATTCTTTGCTCACCTGATGCATTCTGCCTATCTGCTGTCCAAGGGTTCTGAATATGGTTTTGTCCCATTTGGCCCGGGGCAGATGAATTCCGGCTGCCGCCTGGAACAAGACTACGCACTTCTCTTCTTCATTCATCAGCAGGGTGCTGACAAGCGAATCCTGTATTGTAGGTATAACCTCAGGCACCCGTACGCCCCGATTAAACAGATAAGTAGTCCAGTTCACTTCAGCTAATTGTTCTTCATAGGTCTTATAATTCGTGATTCGGGCGAAGAATGTCCCCTTCTCCGAGTGGCAACGGTACATTTCATTGGTGACGGCCTCCATACTGGAGAGTTGAACCGGATAGGTATTATTGAGGAATTGCAATATTTGTGCTTGCATAAGATGCGTTACCTCCCGCGGTAATTTCTGCACTGCATTAACATTGGTGAAGCTGTTCCGTATCCGAGAATGACTTACAGATCTTGAGACAGTCGGATCATATCCACCACCTGCATCCCGTTCTCATAGATTTCTTCACTATAATGTCTGATGAAAAAGTCCCTGTCTATCCCGGTGATCCGGAAGCCGCATTTCTGATACAACGCAAGCTGGCCGATACTAGAGTTGCCTGTGCCGATCTCCAGCGTTTTGAATCTGAGCCGCTTAGCCTCCTGAATCGCGTGATTCACCAGTTGCTTCCCGATTCCCTGCCCCTGGAACTCCTCATTCACTGCAATATTGACCAGCTCGGCAGTCTCCGGTCTTGTAGGCAGTAACACATAGACTCCGACCACTTGTTGATCCGCCTCAGCAACGAAGCATTGCCCTCTTGCCACATAGTCTTCAACCAGCTTCGGGGAAGGGTCCGCCAATAAGAGTAATCCGGTTGGTGGTTGTTCACCCGTATGTAATGCTCTGATCTCCATTTCTTGCATCGCTCCTTGTTCATTAATAGTTGCGAGGTTAAAGCCTTGAGAATGCGATGTAGTCAACAGGGGCAGGCTCTGCCGATTCCATCCGAAGGGCCCGGTTGATCTGTCCCCGGTGATATTGCCCATGTAACAGCACCTGCAGCAGGATGTCCCGGATGGAGGTCTGGAACGAACGTCCATTCTGGCTGCTGTAGCTGATCATCTGATCCAGCGCAGATTCTTCCAGCTTGCCGGTAGCTGCGGTATTCCTTAGCGTTAGCTTCGAACATTCGCCGAATCTCCGGCAGGTTTTCTGCTTCCTCCCATAACCAATATTGTACGTTGCCCTTTCCCTGCAATCGCGACAGCCAGACTTGCTCCGCCACCGCCACATGCCGCACCAGCTTCAGAAGCTCCGCGTCCTTCGTGTGACTCGCTTCGAGCGCATCCAAGATCCGCCCGTCCGCCCAGTACAGGTGGTCCATCATGCGCAGGATTGTCTTCATTGGAGTTCCTCCTTAGAGTTTTTTAGCTTATTTCCACTCATTCAGCCTATACAGAAAAGCTATTTAGGTAAGCTCCATGAATGAATTAGGGTCCCGTTCTTTTCCAATTGGCTGTAACGTATGGCATTCCTGTTCTTGAGTTCATGAAACAACTGATAATAGTCCCGTTCCAAGGCTTCCCAATCGCTATAATGTCCATTCCCCGCCGATTCTCCGCTTGGACAGCTGACATTGGTCTCATTGTACAGGATGCCATGGGAAGTTTGCCATTCAGGCAGGATGTCCTTCCATTCTCCATATACATGCCCCCGCCACTGCTCCCCTAAAGCCGACCGTAACAGATTCTTATTCACAGGATCAACTCCCCTGAACATCTCCAGTCCGGCAGGACCAAGATCCATGAAGAGGTTCCCGCAATTGGAGCACTGGTAAGCGGATTTGAACAGTCTAGTGATTAAGGATCTAATCCTCATAGCAGCTTCTTCCTTATCCCGCGGCGTCGGACCCGATTTCTCAATAGCATCGTCAATCTCATCCATAAGATCATCCTGATCCTGGTCCGCAAGGAAGTATCCTTTATAGGGCAAATAATCCGTATTGTCGTGGATTCGGTGTCCGCATTCACATCTGAAATTCATCGGCTCACCTCGCATCAGAACGCAGGCTTGTGTACCAGGAAAGCGCCTGTTGTTCCATTGAGCTCACAAATGCTTTTTTGGCCGGGCCGTACTGGCTGGTATCCTCGAAGCGATCCGCTAATTCTTGTTTGAACTGACTGTATCTTGCCGCTTCCGACGGATGGGCTCTTAAATAATCTCTGAACACGAGATGCCGTTCAATCTGAGGGTTGTCTGCCTGATAACAATGAATATGATGCGTCCTTGCCTCTCCGCCTTTGCGGAATAGCCTTCTGCCGGGAATTCCCCATTCTCCACCTGCATCATATCCGAGCAGTGTCATCTTATCGTTGTACGAGTCGATTTTGCCTATGTCTTTTACAATACACATCATATCAATGACGGGTTTAGCTTTTAAACCGGGCACTGAGGTGCTGCCAAAATGCTCAAAACGTACGATTTCATCCGCAAATATTGTAGTTAAAAACGAAGCTTCCTCTTGGTAACGGTTAACCCAGTCCGGATTATAATCGCTTAGTCTAACTTTCATGAAAAACCCTCCTACGATACAGTTACTACAGGATCACCCTCTGAATTGATTGGAACAACGGTTTCGCTAGGCTGTAATGCTACATTTCGAGACACAGCACCCTTATGAAAATACTCCCGCGTTATCCTACTCATCGAGTATAGTGGCTAGAGTGACCGCCAGGATTATTGGAATTAACATTGCAATTGTGCTGATTATTATAGCGATTAAGGATTTCTTTCTATCAGCCTTCATTTGTTGCAAACTCAAAGCTATACTAATGATTCCAAAGACAACACCAATCAGCGACGAGATGAACATGCCTCCAGTTAAGGCAATGAAACTAAGAATAAGTGCTATATTCCTATTAGCTTTCATAAGTAATCTATCCTTCTCTTAGATGCTTCCGGCAACACCTTTAATTTCCAATCTGCTTTTCCCAATTGAATAGACGTTTGCTTTCCTGGGGGGGCGGTAGTCTAAACGCTGGCTAACTAGTCCGCCGTATACATTTCCATCGCTATCCTTCATAAGAAGGTTGACGGCTTGATATCTGCCCTTCAATTCGTCAGGGAAATGCTTGAGATTGAATTCAATCATTTTGTTTGTAACATAAGATGTATCGTTTGTGCCGGGCACTTTCACTATTTGTAATTGCATTTGGAGCACTCCTTCAAGCAAGAGTTAAGATAGCCTAAGTGTATCATTGAGTACCCGTATTTAGCTGTAAAGAACATTTAAAATTAAGCAATACTGCCCCTGTAACTAATCTAAGAGGGTCCGTCATGTGCAGGGTGTCTTCGTGCTAAGTTCCTACAGGTTCACCCTCTGCGTTGATGGGAACAACGGTTTCTCCAGGCTGTAAAGCGAAATTTCGGCCCGCCTCACCCTTACAAAAGACCGCCTCCATGAATGCGGTTGCAGCTTCTGCGGTAACGGCGTGAACGGGAACTGCGTGTTGATCACCGTAATGAAGCGGAATATCCGAAAACGACATGTGCTGAGCCCCTTTTACCCGATAGAAATGGACATTATTCAGAGAGTTGAAGGCATAGCGCTGCCCATCGATGTAATCGGATGCAATGGTCTCATTCATAGATGCTGCCATCTCCCGGTACGCCGAAGCTTCTTGCCGCAGCAGCAGAACTGGAACAGAAGAGGGGACGTCTTCGCGGCGTATGAGGTGAAAACTGGGATCGAGCAGGACAGCCGCCTTGATCCGGTGATCCTGCTTGGCGGCCTCCAGGGAGGCGGCACCTCCGAGCGAATGTCCCAGGACAGCAATCTTATCCAGGTCGAACAGCCCGGCGAGCTCAGCATCATCGGAGCAGTTAAGCGTCTCAAGAACGTCCATAACTGCGTGTATATATTGAACCCGGTTGTTTAACAGACGGGACCAACTGGTGTAGTCACTGCTTGCCAGCTCCGCCATTTCCGGTGCCTGCTTGAGATAGCTGCCATCTGGAAATACGGTGAACACGGACTCATGCGGAGCGCTAATTGTAACTACCACGTAGTTTTTGGAGACTAGTTTGGAGATCAATCCAAGATACATATCGCGTTCTACACCGAAACCAGGGGAGAAGAGGACGACGGGATACCCTCCCTGTTTTGGAGCTATGGCCCCGTTGGTTGTTACACTGGTAATATTCAAGTTGTCCAGATCCACGCCCATCTCTGTCAAAAGCTTGGCGGCCTTCGCCTGACAAGGGGCATACAGGTCTATACCCTTCACCGGTTCTCCCCCGATGGCTGGATGAAAAATACTAATAACGAGTCTGGAACTTCCTTCCACAACCCTTATGAATCTCCCAATCATGTTAGCTCACCTTTCATAATGGATATATATTCCTACTAAATAGACGCCTGCTTGTCTGTTTGGTTGCGATGATTTTCTCTTAATAAACTCAGTACCGAATCTACGACAGCTTGCGGCTGATAGAGTTGAATGGAATGCCAGCTATCCGTGGCGATGATCTGCCGGGTTTTTGCGGTTAACTGGAGGAGCTTCTTCTGTGATTGTTGCCAATCCTCATTCTGCCTTCCGGCAGATAATACGATGATTGGTAATTCCGGAACTAAAGGCTCTGACTCTATTAATTGGAGGGCACTTTCTATAGTGCAGAGAGATTCCAGATATGCCGCTTTATACGCATTATTTCGATATCCGAGTGTATTCACTGTATGTTGAACTGGTGGAGGCAGCCGTTTGGCACCAATAGGTTGTTTTAATAGACGGGGCAACCCAATAGGGGATAAAAGATAACCCATTCTTAGCCGTCTCAGGTGCCGCAGCCGTTCTTCATATCTGATTTGATTAAAAGTGGATTCTATGAATCTTTGCTCATGTGTGGAGTCCACAAGAATAATCCCGGAGACCTCTTCAGGATACTTAGAAGCAAACAGCCGCATGATCATTCCGCCATAGGAGTGCCCTACAAGAATGTATGGGGGTTCTAATTCAAGCTGCGTCAATAATTCCCGCAAATCACGAACATAGCCTTCGCAAGTTGGCTCACTGATAGGTGTAGTGCTCCAACCGAAACCGGCCCGGTCATAGGAGAGGACCTTGGTATGCTTAGCTAATGCGGGTTGAACCAATGACCAATCCAGAGCACAACCACCCATTCCTGCTTCTAATAGAATCGTCGGAAGATTACTTGTGTTGCTGCCGGTAACCATCGCATGGAGATGATGTGAGCCAACTGAAATCTTTTCTCCTGGAGCTTTATATTTATACAGAAGGTATCTGGAAAGAGCCGCTTGAATCCCTGTGAATGGAAGTCCGATCAGAGAAATAATGACACGAAGAAGGCTTTCGGTAAAATTAATTTTGCTCATAAGTCACCTCATTTGCTGTTCTAGTTTAGATAATATAGGAATTCATGGGGTGTTAAAGAGAAATCTTACTGTATCTATTTCCTATTTTATTTCGGCCTACGCTTATCTGATCTTTTTGAGAAAAGATTTGCTTGAAGCTTTCCCGGGCATGAAGTATACTGTTCTCGGGAAGGTTAAGCGCTTACCCTTTGAGGAGGATAAGCGAACATGGTTAAACCGATTGTAGTTGGCATTATCGGAGCGGGAAGAATCGGCCGCCTCCACGCAGACAATCTGCGTGCGATGCCGTCGTTCAAACTGAAGTCCATAGCTGAAGCTATGATGAGTGAGGAATTGCTGGCCTGGGCAGAGAGCAGGGGGCTTGGCTCTGTTTTTGCTGCGGGTGAAGATATACTGAATGATCCTGAGATTGAAGCGGTGTTCATCTGCACGCCGACTGATTCGCATGCGTCCTGGATTGAGCGGGCTGCGCACGCGGGCAAACATATCTTCTGTGAGAAGCCGATTAGCCTCTCCTCGGAAGAGACCCAGCGGGCTTTGCAGGCGGCAGAGGACGCTGGCGTGCTGCTGCAAGTCGGCTTCAACCGCCGGATGGACCCCAGCTTCCGCAAGCTGAAGCGGCTGGTTCAGTCCGGAGAGCTGGGAAATCCTCATATTGTGAAGATTACCTCGCGTGACCCGCAGCCTCCCGGTGAAGCTTATGTACGTTCTTCCGGTGGGATGTTCATGGATATGACGATTCATGATTTCGATATGGCCCGTTATCTCGTAGGCAGTGAAGTGGCTGAGGTCTATACCCGGGGGGCGAACCTGATTGATCCGATGTTCGGCCGTTGCGGGGATGTGGACACCGCCGTCATTACATTGACGTTCGTGAATGGGGCGATCTGCGTGATCGACAACAGCCGGCAGGCCGTATACGGCTATGATCAACGGGTCGAGGTCTTCGGAACGCTGGGTTCGGCGACCGCCGACAACTGCCGCCCGACAACAGTTGAGGTATCCACCGCGACTTCGGTTACCCGCGATCAGCCGGAGCATTTCTTCCTGGAGCGCTATAACCAGGCATTCACGGAGGAGATTGCTGCGTTCGCCCGTTCCGTGCGGCTACAGGAGCCGGTGATCTGCAGCGGCCGTGACGGCGAAGCCGCACAGCTCATTGCTGAAGCAGCCAGAGAATCGTATCTGAGCGGACTTCCCGTCAAGCTGTCTGTAACTGCTGCGGAAGCAGGATTTTCTGAACTGCAGGCCTTGTAAGCGGATACAGATTCTGAAGACAGAGGAGGATGAACGAGGATGTCTGATCTACTGATTAAGGCCGGAGCGCCGGATAAGGATGGCTGTATCGCTGCGGTCAGCCCCGAGAGTGCCGGATGGAAGTATGTCGGGTTCAAGGTGTACCAATTGCAGGCCGGGGCTACCCTGGAGCGTGATAGCGGGGGGGACGAGATCTGCCTGGTGCTGCTGGCGGGCAAAGCAGACATAGAGGTGGATGGCGAGCGGTTCGCCGATATCGGCGGACGCATGTCGGTCTTTGAAGATATGGCTCCTTATGCTGTGTATGTTCCGGCGGGAGCGCATTATGAGGTTACTGCACTGACAGAGCTGGAGCTTGGAGTCTGTCTTGCTCCGGGAAGCGGCAAATATCCGGCACGGCTGATTACCCCGTCAGATGCGGCAATCGAGGATCGCGGCTATGGCAGTATGTCACGCAAGGTTGTTAATATCCTGCCAGAACACAGCGTAGCCGAGAGCCTGCTGGTGGTCGAGGTGCGCACGGGCGGCGGCAATTGGTCCAGCTATCCGCCGCACAAGCATGACCAGGATAACCTGCCGGCCGAATCCTATTTGGAGGAGACATACTATCACCGGGTTAATCCCGCCCACGGCTTCGTGGTGCAGCGGGTCTATAATGATGACCGCAGTCTCGACGAGACTATTGCTGTTCCGGATAAGAGCATTGTGCTTGTGCCGGAGGGCTATCATCCTGTCTCAGCACCGCCGGGATATGATTCGTATTATCTTAACGTGATGGCCGGACCGGTGCGCACATGGGTGTTCCACAATGATCCCGATCATGAGTGGCTGTTCAAGCCGGGACAGAGCGGCTCTGCGGCAGCGGCAGAGTAAATAGAGCTGAAGAGTGTAGAAAGTTATGCAGCTTGGCAGATAAGCGAATGGATTATTATGGGGCTTCCGCGCAGCGGGAGCCTTTTTGAACTAGCTGGTCTGTAGAAGACACACATACCCGATAGATGGACAGCGTGGGAGGACTTCCTTATAATCGAAGGATAAGAAGGCATGAACGCAAAGGCGGGCTTAATAACAATGAAACCTACGATCTATGATGTGGCACGGGAAGCAGGCGTCTCTATCGCTACGGTGTCCAAGGTATTGAATAAAAGCGGCCGGATCAGCGACAAGACGCGGGAAAAGGTAGGGCGGGTCATGGAGGAGCTGAACTACCAGCCCAGTCTGGTAGCTTCTGCGTTGACCAGCCGCCGGACGGGTACCATCGGGCTGATGATCCCCGATATTGCCAATCCTTTTTTTGCGGAGACGGCCCGCGGCATCGAGGATTACGCCCAGGAGCAGGGCAGCGACTTAATCGTGTGCAGTACGGACCGCAGCGATGAGAAGGCGGCCCGGTACATCTCGCTGCTGCTGCGCAAACGGGTGGATGGCCTGATTATTGCCTCTCATACGGGGAATCCTGAGCTGATTCGCGGAATGGTGGCTGATCATGTGCCGCTCGTACTGTTCTCAGCCGATATCCGTATGCTGGAGGGCAACAGTGTCACCGTCGATGATTACAAGGGCGGCTATCAGGCTACGGAATATTTGCTGTCCCTCGGTCACCGCAGGCTGGGAGTGATCTCTGACAATCTGCCGGGGAGCAGGCTGCGGGTGGAGGGGTTCCTGGATGCGCTGAAGGCGGCCGGGATTTCTTTTGACAATCCGGCGAATATGATCCACACCTCGGCAACGCTGGAGAACGGGCGTACGGCAGCAGCAGAAATGTTGAACCAGGCACAGAACATACGCCCGACAGCCATCTTTGGCTGCAATGATCTGCTGGCGATCGGGGTGCTCAAGGAGGCGCGCAGTGCCGGCCTGTCCATTCCCCGCGACCTGTCCGTAGTAGGCTTCGACAATACGATGCTGGCCGAAATCTGCCATCCCTCGCTGACCAGTATCGCCCAGCCTCTGCGCGAGATGACCGAGCAGGCGATGCTTCTGCTGAATGAATCAATCAGTAACCCCACCAGCCCCAAGCGCAAAATCATGCTGATGCCCGAACTTGTCATCCGCCATTCGACGGGTCCGGTTCCGCACTAAGCACACATTATCTATTCAAGGCCTGTTCCGGCTGCGGCTGGGAGCGGGTCTTTTTTGCGTGCTGTAGTTGGGGAAGAGCGAGATGTGTGGGGGGAGTGTGCTGGAGGGATGCGAAAAACCGAACACAATGGGCCGAGCGAGTGTGTGTGGGCGAGATGTAAGCGAAAAACCGAACATAATGGGTATTGCGGAGGCGCATGGACCAAATGTAGGCGAAAAACCGAACACAATGGGCAGTGCGGAGGCTCGTGGGCCAAATGTAGGCGAAAAACAGGCATGACAAGACAGAGGCCTTGTCACCCCCAGGAATGAAAATAAGTCGGGTACATCAGTCGCATCCCGACTTTTATTTTCGTATTAAACCGAACACAATGGGCAGTGCGGAGGCGCGTGAAGCAAATGTAGACGAAAAACCGAACACATTGGGCAGGCGCGAGGCGCGTGGGCCAAATGTAGGCGAAAAACCGAACACAATGGGCTAGCCGACTCTCCCCGCTAGGCAGCAGCATGTGCTAAGTCGGAGAACAAGTGGATTTACTACAGCTGCTGGCGAACAATTGCCCGCCGGAGGAGCAGTAGTTGGAAAAATGGCACTTGAATAATCCCGACATCCACCTTGGCTGCAAAATCAATCACAGTAGTTGCTTTTTTCCACTTGCTTGCTCCTAAGTATCAAAAAATGAGAAATTAAGCTGCGTTTTTCCACCTGTTTTTCCGGGGGGTGAGGTTCCCCTTCAATTCCTTCACCCTGCTTGTTGAGATCGCTTTCAAATTGAGGATTGCCAAAAGCTCGCTTCTAAACTATACTAAAGTAGAAAATTAGGTTAAGCGCTTACCCTCCCCCAAAAAGAAATGAAACATTCTGTGCCGAAGGAAACGATTAAATGTTGAAATATTCAATCCGCACGCCAAGCGACTCTTACAGCTGCGTATCAAATTAAACTTACGATTATGCGATTTATAGCTGCACTGTACGATCTACAACTTCACTGTGTGATTTTCAACTTCATTGTCCCATTCACAGCGTTTTACAGCCATTCGTATTACCGAATGAACCACCTTTTCCCTAGCTTGATCAAGGAGGCATCACTATGAACGGTTTACAGTTCGACTCTGACCGGCGGCTGGATGTAGTTGCTGTTGGCCGGTTGTGTATTGATTTGAACGCCAATGAGACCGGGCGGCCGATGGAAGAGACGATGACTTTCACCAAATATGTCGGCGGCTCTCCGGCGAATATTATCATTGGTGCAGCGCGGCTCGGCATGCGTACCGGTTTTATCGGCAAGCTGGCCGACGACCAGATGGGCAGGTTCATCCGCAGCTATCTGCGCAAGGATGGCATTGACGACAGCCAGGTGTGCGTGGACCGGACGGGTGCGGTGACGGGGCTGGCTTTTACAGAAATTAAGAGCCCGCAGGAGTGCAGCATTCTAATGTACCGCGACCATGTGGCTGATCTGCTGCTGAACACGGAGGAGATCTCGGAGGAGTACATCGCCAGCTCCAAGGCGCTGCTCATCTCCGGTACGGCGCTGGCGCAGAGCCCTTCCCGCGAAGCGGTGTTCCTGGCACTGGAATTTGCCCGCAAGCATAACGTGACCGTGTTCTTCGATCTCGATTACCGCCCTTATACCTGGACATCAGCCGCTGAAACGGCGGTCTACTATAACCTCGCAGCCGAGAAAAGCCACTGCATCATCGGCACGCGCGAAGAATTCGATATGATGGAGAATCTGTATAATCTGGCTGGCGCCGATGATCAGGCCACCGCAGCCCGCTGGTTCTCGCATCAGGCAGAGCTGGTGGTCATCAAGCACGGCGGCAGCGGCTCGATCGGCTATACAGCGGATGGGCAGAGCCACCGGAGCGGGATTTTCCCGGCAAAAGTGCTCAAGACGTTCGGCGCAGGCGATTCCTATGCGTCAGCCTTCATCCACAGTCTGATGAGCGGGCACAGTGTAAGCGAGGCGATGCGGCGCGGCAGTGCCTCGGCCTCGATTGTCATCTCCCGCCACAGCTGCTCCGATGCTATGCCAACCCTGGAGGAGCTGGAGGAATTCCTGCGAACTAACGAGGAGGTTACAGCAGGAGCGCAATAAGTAAGGTTAGTCAGCAGACTTTATATAGAACAGAAGGAGTGGACAGAATGACAGAGCAAACGGCACAAGTACTCAAAAATTATATCAACGGGCAATGGGTAACAGCCGATACGGAGCAGACGGAGCCGGTAGTTAATCCGGCCACAGGTGAGCTGCTGGGCAGAACGCCTTTATCCGGCAGAGCCGATGTAGACCGGGCGGTGGCGGCGGCTAAGGCAGCTTTTGCAGGCTGGTCTGCAACACCGGTGCCGCGCAGAGCACGGATTCTGTTCAAATATCAGCAGCTGCTAGTAGAGAATTGGGAGCCGCTGGCGAAGATCATCACCCTGGAGAACGGCAAAAGCTTCAAAGAAGCCTACGGCGAGGTCCAACGCGGCATTGAATGCGTAGAATTCGCAGCAGGTGCTCCGACACTGATGATGGGCCGGCAGCTGCCGGATATTGCGACTGGCATCGAGTCAGGCATGTACCGCTATCCGATTGGAGTGGTTGGCGGGATTACCCCGTTCAATTTCCCGATGATGGTGCCTTGCTGGATGTTCCCGCTGGCGATTGCCTGCGGCAACACCTTTGTGCTGAAGCCATCGGAGCGTACACCGCTGCTGGCGGCCCGCCTTGCGGAGCTGCTGGAGGAAGCCGGACTGCCTAACGGTGTGCTAAATGTGGTGAACGGCGCGCATGAGGTGGTGAACGGGCTGCTGGAGCACCCGGATGTCAAGGCGATTTCTTTTGTCGGATCGCAGCCGGTGGCGGAATATGTATACAAAAAAGGAACAGACCATCTCAAGCGCGTTCAGGCGCTAGCCGGAGCGAAGAACCACTCCATCGTGCTGGCGGACGCGAACCTGGAGGCTTCGGCCTCCCAGATTGTGAATGCGGCCTTCGGCTCTGCCGGGGAACGCTGCATGGCCTGCTCGGTGGTAACGGTGCAGGAGGAAGTCGCCGATGAGCTGATCTCGATCCTGCTGCGGGAGTGCAACAGCATGACCATCGGGAATGGACTGGAGGAGGATACGTTCCTGGGGCCGGTGATCCGTCAAGGCCATAAAGAGCGGACAGTTAGCTACATTGAACAGGGGATCGCCGAAGGCGCGAAGCTGCTCAGGGATGGCCGTGAGGATGCGGCGGTACAGCGAGACGGTTATTTCATCGGACCTACGCTGTTCGACGGGGTGACAGAGGAGATGAAGATCTGGCAGGAGGAGATTTTTGCGCCGGTGCTGTCGGTGATCCGGGTGAAGGATGTGGCCCAGGCGGTGGAGATTGCGAATCGCTCGCGGTTTGCGAACGGAGCTTGTATCTTCACGAATGATGGCGGGAAGGTCCGTTACTTCCGCGAACATATCGAGTCCGGCATGCTGGGAGTCAATGTTGGAGTGCCTGCACCGATGGCCTTCTTCCCGTTCTCGGGCTGGAAGGATTCGTTCTACGGCGATCTTCATGCGAACGGAAGCGACGGGGTAGAATTCTATACGCGCAAAAAAGTCGTCACTGCCCGCTGGCAGTAGACAAGGCGAAGGGAGGACATGAAGTGGAACGTATCCGATTAACGACAGCGCAGGCGCTGGTTAAATTTCTGAATCAGCAGTATGTGGATTACGGCGGCGGGCCGGAACGCTTCGTGCACGGGGTATTCACCGTGTTCGGGCATGGTAATGTACTTGGATTGGGGCAGGCCTTGCAGGAAGCGCCGGGTGAACTGACCGTCTACCAGGGACGCAATGAGCAAGGGATGGTTCACGCGGCGACCGCGTTCGCCAAGCAGAGCCGCAGACGGAAGATTATGGCCTGTACGGCTTCAGTGGGGCCGGGGGCTGCCAATATGCTGACGGCTGCTGCAACAGCAACGGCGAATCAGATTCCTGTGCTGCTGCTGCCGGGAGATACCTTCGCTACCCGCCAGCCTGACCCGGTGCTCCAGCAGATGGAGCATACGTATAACTTGTCGATCACGGTCAATGATGCCTTCAAGGCGGTCAGCAAATACTGGGACCGTGTCACCCGGCCGGAGCAGCTGATGTCGGCAATGCTGAACGCGATGCGGGTGCTGACGGATCCGGGAGATACCGGGGCGGTTACGATTGCGCTGCCGCAGGATGTGCAGGGCGAAGCCTGGGAGTACCCGGCTGATTTCTTCCGCAAGCGGATTCACCGGGTCATCGCCCGGCTGCCTCATCCGCAGGAGATTGCGGCTGCGGCTGAGCTGATCGCCAGCAAGCAGCGGCCGCTGCTGGTCTGCGGCGGGGGTGTCCGGTATGGGGATGCCGGAGCGGCGCTGCGCGCTTTTGCCGAGAAATTCGCCATTCCGTTCGGAGAGACCCAGGCCGGTAAAAGCGCCGTAGCCAGCAGCTTCGAGTACAACCTCGGCGGCATTGGCGTCACCGGCAACGGCTGCGCGAATGAGCTGGCCCCTGAGGCCGATCTGGTGATCGGCGTAGGCACCCGGTTTACGGACTTCACCACCGCCTCGAAGAGTCTGTTCAGTCATCCTGAGGTGGAATTCCTGACGCTGAACGCCTCGCCATATCATGCGGCCAAACTGGATGCGCTTGCGGTGGTCTGCGATGCTGCTGAAGGCTTGAACGCCTTAGCCGCAGCGCTGGAAGAGCGGGGATACCGCTCTGCGTATACGGATGAGATCACCCAGGCGAAGAAATCGTGGGCTGCGGAGAGAGAACGCCTGGCTGGTGTGGAGTATCCGGTGAACACCGGCAACACAGGTGCGTTCACCCCGGAGGTAGCCGGTCATCTCGATGAGAAGCTCCCGGAATATGCAGAGGTGCTAGGCACTTCGCTGACCCAGACGCAGGTGCTGGGGATCATTAATGAAGCGATTCCGCAGGATGCGATTGTCATTGGAGCGGCGGGCAGTCTGCCTGGAGATATGCAGCGGATGTGGAACTCGGAGGTGCCGGATACCTATCATATGGAATACGGATTCTCGTGTATGGGCTATGAGATTGCCGGGGCGCTGGGCATCAAGCTGGCTGAGCCGGGGCGTGAAGTCTACGCGCTGGTCGGGGACGGCAGCTACCAGATGCTGCATTCTGAGCTGGTAACCAGCCTGCAGGAGAACCGGAAGATCAACGTCCTTCTGCTGGATAATGCAGGCTTCGGCTGTATTAATAATCTGCAGATGGAGCAGGGAATGGACAGCATGGCCACAGAATTCCGCCACCGGGGTACGGACGGCCAGCTCAGTGGTGAGCTGATGCGGATCGACTATGCGGCAAGTGCGGCCGGTTATGGGGTGCAGACCTTCCGCGCGTCTACAGCCCAGGAGCTTCACACGGCCCTGGCGGCGGCCCGCCAATCGGAACGCTCCACGCTGATCGACATCAAAGTGCTGCCGAAGACGATGACCCATGGCTATGGGGCCTGGTGGAATGTCGGGGTTGCGGAAGTGTCTGGCAAGGAAGCGGTACAGGAGGCTTATGACCGGAAGCACAGCGGACTCAAGAAAGCCCGGAGCTACTAAGCGGGCGCTGCATGTGCGCGAACCAAGGCAGACGGCGCACAGTGGATCAAGGATTCTGCCATACTTGGGATTGTGGAAGGGGTAGAACATGAGCATGTTCAGAGACAATGCCGTCCGGCTGGCGATCGCTCCGATTGCCTGGACGAATGATGATATGCCTGAGCTGGGTGGCGGCAATACGTTCGAGCAATGCATCAGCGAGATGGCGCTTGCCGGATATGAGGGCAGCGAGGTGGGCAACAAGTATCCGCGTTCCCCGGAGCTTTTGCACAAGGCACTGGAACTGCGCGGTCTGAGTATCGCCAGTGCCTGGTTCAGCGCCTTCCTGACGGTGCGTCCGTATGAGGAGACAGCGGAAGCCTTCCGTGCGCACCGGGATTTCCTGCATGAGATGGGTGCCAAGGTCATTGTAGTATCCGAGCAGGGCCGGAGTATTCAGGGGCAGATGGATACGCCGCTGTTCGCTGACAAGCCGGTATTTACCGAAGCGGATTGGGCTGCGCTTGCGGCAGGTCTTAGCGGGCTGGGACGGCTGGCGGCTGAGAAGGGCATGACGCTGGTCTATCACCATCACATGGGCACCGGGGTGCAGACTGCAGCGGAGATTGCCCGGCTGATGGAGCTTACAGATCCTAATGAAGTATCGCTGCTATACGATACGGGACATCTGGCCTTCTCCGGCGAGAATCCTCTGGAGGTGCTGCGTGAGCATCTGCCGCGGATTAAGCATGTGCATCTGAAGGACATCCGTCCGGAGGTAGTCAAGCGGGTGAAGGCAGAGAACCTAAGCTTCCTTCAGGCGGTAAAAGCGGGAGCCTTCACCGTACCGGGCGATGGCTGCATCGTGTTCGGGGAGATTTTTGCCGAACTGGCGGCCTCCCCGTATACGGGCTGGTTCGTCGTCGAAGCGGAGCAGGACCCGGCGCTGGCCGATCCGCTGGAATATGCGATCAAGGCGCGGCGGTATATCCGGGAGCATAGCGGTTTGTAGGACATCCGGGTGGCAGCCTGTATGTCTGAAGGGCAGGAATATGCGGGGGTGCACAGCTGCGGCTGTGCGCGCTCCGTTTTTTCATGAAATCCATAGATCAGGTGGAAGCTACGGGCGGAGTTAGTTGGAATTACTCCACTTGCTGCCGGAAGAATGAATCCTGGTACAACAGCAGTTGGAAAAACAGCACTTAATTTAATCACATTTCATTCAAAGTGCCATTATCGATACTATTAAATGCTGTTTTTCCACTTGCTTGGGCATAAATGTAATAAATTGAATAAATAAGATGCATTTATCCACCTGTTGTGGCCGGAGTCGGTTGCAGGGGTGGTGGACGAGTGGGTTGAAGACAGTGCCGGAGTTGGTTACCGAGGTATGCCAAGGTGGTTGTGAAGCAGTTACAGCAGCGTTGGCCGCTGTGATTGTTAAGGTAGTGCGTGCGCAGTTACAGTGGCACCCGCCGAAGCGGTTGAAGCGCTAATTACTGACTGTTTGTGGAGGCAGTTACAACCTGCACCAGCACAGGAGAATGGCGGGAAAAGGCCCGAGGGGAGTTGACTTTATCTGGTTAGCTGGAGGGGAAGCGCATGTGCTATAATGGCAGGAATTCGAACGGCGGTCAGTATGGCCGGTTGCCGCAGATGAAATAGATCTGAAGTCCATAGCCGCCCCAGAGCAGCCTTGGACGATATGTATATGAAGCGGCCGGATGCGGCCGGGTATTCTGATGGTTGTGGAGGAGGTTGTCGAATGTCCCGTTCCTGGTATCGCCGGTTGCTGCTGTCTTATTTCCCTATATTTTTGCTGACGGTGACGATTCTGATCTTTGCCTCATTTGTGTTTATTAATGATATCTCCCGGACGGAGACGAAGAAGGCAGACCGCATCTCCGCCAGCTATCTCAGGGATAGTGTGGACCGGACGATCAAGGAAGCCGAGCTGTCGGTGCTGGATGCGGTAGAGCGGAGCGAGGTCTACAAACGTTATTTCAATACGCAGAGCCAGCCGGACCAGGCGACGGTCTATGCGGTTGCCCAGAGTCTGCGCAATCTGATACAGGAATCCTCATATATCCAGTCGGTGTATTTGTATGACCGGGTGCGTGGAAGCGTTCTTACCGATACGGGGCTGAAGGAGCTGGAGGGATTCGCCGATGAGGACTGGATCAGGGCCATGACTTCGACTCCGGCAGTACCGGAAGGCTGGCAACCGGTCAGGGATTATCATTCGGGTCTGTCCCAGCGTACAGAAATTCGTGTGCTGACAACCAATAAAGCAATGCCGCTTCCCTTCGGCTCCGGGGGAATACTGGTCATTAACATTAAAGTGAGTGCCCTGGAGCAGCTCATCGACAGCATGGTTAACCAGCAGCTCTCGTTCATGACTATTGTGGACGGCAATGGCAACACCGTGTACCAGGCCCATTCCGATACGGAAGGTGCGGCTGACGGCAAGCTGCTGAACACACTTAAGCTGGAGAGAACCGGCTGGACGTTCGAGAGCGGAATCAAGGCGGGGAATCTGTTCAGTTGGGTCTCTGTGATCTCTTATCTCTGGGTAGCGATTGCGGTGGGGACCGTGCTCTGTGCGGTATTGTATCTAATCTATGTAACCCGGCGCAATTATAAGCCGATCCAGGTGATTATGAACCGGATTGAAGGCCATCAGATCCGCACGATGGATCAGTCTACCGACAGGCCGGACGAGATGATGCTGATTGACGGCGTGCTGGAGAATCTGATTAACCACATGACCGATTATGATACCAAAACCAGGGAGAACCTGCTGCTGCAGCGCAGCAAGCTGTTCACCGATCTGCTGCATAGCGAGCGGCTGGAGCAGGTGACCCGGCGGCTGGAGGAGCTGTCTCCGCTTACTGGTGCGAATGCTTCCTCGCGCTTCATCGTTGTGCTTGGGGAGATCAACCGCTATGAGCAGGTATTCGAGGACAGGTATACCCGGGGGGATCAGAATACGCTGAAGTTTGCTCTGATGAATGTATTTCAGGAATTGGCACGGAATGCGGAGCTGCAGGGATGGGCAGAATGGGTGGGCACCGAACGCGCAGCGATTCTGTTCCTGGCGACTGGCAGCGATCAGGAGATGGAGGCCAAGCTCCGGGTCTTCGCGGAGGATTGCCGCTCCTGGGTCGAGCAGAATCTGCGGATCTCGCTCAGCTTCGGTATCGGCTCCGCTGCCGCCGGGCCGGGGATGATCCGGGAGTCTTATGCGGCAGCCGAATATGTGATGCAGCACAAGCTGCTGATTCATGAGGATATCGTCTTGGCAGGCAGCGGCGAAGCGCGCCAGCCGCTGCTTGAGACGTATAAATATCTGCAGATGATTGCTGAATTCGTGAAGTATTTCCGCATGTCGAGCGGCCAGTGGCGGGAGCAGCTGGAACGGATCTTCGGGTCGTTTGAACAGGATTTCCTGAAGGACGAGGATATCCGTTCCCTGATCCAGGCTATGCTGCAGATGCTGAGCCGGGAAGTGGCGGTGATGTCTGAACAGCTGCAGGACGAGCTGTCGGCAGAGAATGCTGAGGTCCGGCTGAAGCAGCTGGAGGAGGCCGAGGCGCTCCATGAAGTGAAGACGGTTCTATTCGAATATGTCACCGACTTATTCCGCACCTATGTCTCTGCCAGCGAAACGAAGAGCTACCGGGCCATGGTCAATGAGATGAAGGATTATATCGAAGAGAATTTCACGAATCCCGATCTCTCGCTGAAGCATCTGAGTGACCGGTTCCAGGTCTCCGGCAAATATGCCAGCTATTTGTTCAAGACCGAATTCAAAATGAAGTTCGTGGATTTCCTCACCGAGCTGCGGATGAAGGAAGCGGAGCAGCTGCTGATAGATACGGATTGTTCCCTCCAGGATATCGCACTTCAAGTAGGGTATGGGAATGCCATTTCATTCGGAAGAGTCTTCAAGCGGATTGCCGGCATCACGCCGGGCGATTACCGCTCCTCCAGACGCCGCGAAGCAGCCTCCAGATTGGAGCCGCAGGACTAGCGTAAGCTGGGGAAATGAAGGAATTCCGTTTGATGGTGAAGCATGGGATTCATCTGCCGCATTCGTGTAAGGTCCAGGCCGCATTTCTCTTACGCCAACCGCTGAACAAGGGGGGCGAATAGCGATGCGGCCTGTGTTTTTGCTGATATGAAAGCGGTTTATTGTACGAAAATCGTTGGTCTGATAAACCGGATGTCCGAATTCAGGCGCTTTATCGCATCCGAAACAGGTTTATTGTCAGACCTCCGAATGTTATGGAATACTGTGGTCATCCCGCAGCAGCAAGCAGCCTTGAAACACTGAGGCCGGCCTACATGAACGGGATGAACGAATAAGACATACGGGCATCATCAAGCTCGGGGGTATCATGAAGTCACCATTATAGCCTGCTAAGGCGAGGGAGATGGAACAATGACAGTGAACGTAAACCAAAGAGTTCTGAAGAAGGCAATCGGCATCGGCTTGACCGCAGTAATGGGAGCTACTCTGCTTGCAGGCTGTTCCTCAGACGGTAAATCGAATTCGGCAGCCGGAGGTACAGACGCACCGGGGAAGAGCGCGGAACGCGTAACCTTGAAGGTGGAGATCTTCGACCGCGGTAAAACGCCGAAGCAATACACCATTACCAACAACTTCGTGTCCCAGATGATTCAGAAAAATTTCGGTGATCCTAATAATATCAATGTAGAATTTGTCCCGGTACAGCGTTCGGAAGAAGTGACCAAGTTGAACGTATTGATGGCCAGTAATACGGATGTGCCGGATATTGTCTTCACTTATGATTCCAGTGTCTTCTACCGTTACGCCCAGCAGGGCGGGTTGACCGACGTAGGTTCCTTATTAGAGGAGCACGGCCAGACGCTGAAGAAATTCATTGGTGACGAGACGATGGCCTTCGGCCAGCTCGACGGCAAGCAGTTCGCCATCCCTGGTAAACGGGCGATTACAGGCCGTTACGCTTCATACATCCGCCAGGACTGGCTGGATAAGCTGGGGCTGCCGGTACCGAAGAACACCGATGAGCTATACACTACTTTGAAAGCGTTTAAAGAGAAGGACCCGGGCGGTCTTGGCAGCAAAACCATTCCGATGGGCATGTCCCTCGGCTCGGCTCAGCTGGAGACCCTGATCTACTCCTTCATCAAGCCGATCAGCGGCGACCTTACTTACAGCCAGCGCTACGAGCTGCCGCTGCATGAGGGCTTCAAGGATGCGGCACAGTTCCTCAACAAGCTCTACAATGAAGGGCTGGTCAGCAAGGACTTCAGTCTGGATGAAGACAAAGCCCAGGTATCCAAGGATATTCAGAACGGCAACGTCGGCTTCTGGTCGGAGGATGTGGATAGTATGTTTTATGCCGATGGCACTCTTGATAATCTCTACAAGAATGTGCCGGGCAGCAAGGTGCTGCCGGCGGATATCCTCACCAATGCCAAGGTGGACAATAAATATATCAAATCCCGCTATGCCTCGAACGGTATGTACATCATGATCCCTAAGAGCAGCAAGCGTGCGGTGGAAGCGGTGAAATATCTCGATTGGATGGCGACTGGCAACAACCTGATTGACATTTACAACGGTGTTGAAGGCGAGAACTATGATATGGTGGACGGCATCCCGGTCGTTAAGGCTGATGTTTCCCAGGAATTCCAAGACCGTCTGTTCACTTCCGGGGACACCGCAATTATCTCCAACGGTAAGAACCTCGGCGATCAGGCTACCAATGAGAAAGCCTGGATTCTGGGCTTCCCTGCCAACAACCAGGAGGCGCTGAAGCAGTCTATTGATATTGCCAACACAGATACTGTGGGTCCTATCGTCTTCGGTAAGCCGATTGAATCGGAATCGAAATACGGCACTACGCTCAGCGATAAGCTTAACGTGATCATCGTGAAGACTGCGATGGCGAAGCCGGATCAATTCGATACTATTTTCGAACAGGAAATGAAGGACTACATGTCTCTGGGCGGAGACAAGCTGAAAGCGGAGCTGGAGCAGGCGCTTACAGAGATTTCAGCCAAATAAACTAAAAAAAGTGAAAACCGGGGGGAGCTGGCATGCTGCTCTGCCCGGTTTTTTCTCCATAGGAGGAGAGGAACTTGAGCAAAGCGTCTTACATCAGAAGGTACTGGCAACTATACGCGCTGCTTTCACTGCCCATTATGTATTTCCTGATTTTCCGCTACGGCCCGATGTACGGGGTACAGATTGCCTTTAAGGATTTCAACCTGTTCCAAGGCATCAACGGCAGTGAGTGGATCGGCTTCGATGCGTTCCGCGAAGTGTTTGGCATGAAGGAGTTTTACAGCAGTCTGCGCAATACGTTTATGCTGAATTTTCTCGATTTGATAGTGTCTTTCCCGGCCCCGATTATTCTGGCTATTATGCTGTATGAAGTGAAGTCGGTATGGTTCAAAAAAATATCACAGACCCTCCTCTACATTCCCCATTTCATTTCCTGGGTGATTATCGGGGGTATCGTCTATCAATTGTTCGGCAACCAATCCGGTATGGTGAACGGTGTACTGGAGAGCATGGGGCTGAATCCTATTCCTTTTTTGACCGAAAAAAATCCATGGCTGATTACCTACCTGTTCACGGGTGTCTGGCAAAGTGCCGGCTGGGGGACCATCCTGTATCTGGCGGCGCTTACCGGTGTCAACCGCGAGCTGTTCGAGGCTGCTGAAGTGGATGGGGCTACCCGGATGAAGAAGATCTTCTACATTACGTTGCCCAGTATCAAACCAACCATTATTACCCTGCTCATTCTCAACCTGGGGAAAATGGTCAGCATCGGCTTCGATCGTCCTTACATCATCGGGAATACGGCAGTGCGCGAATACTCCGATGTGCTTAGTACCTTCGTCTACCGGATTGGTCTGGAATCGGGCCAGTATACGCTGGCAACTGTAGTTGGATTGTTCCAGGCGGTGGTTGGACTGGTGTTCATCCTTGGTTCCAATTATATATCGAAAAAAGTGACCGGCGACGGCATTCTATGATTATACAGAAAGGAGGCGGAGTACAATGAGTGAACGTACCTCTAACCGGATATTCGATATCGTTAACGTTACCTTTATTGCGCTGTTCGTGCTGTTCTGCCTGGCTCCGTTTATACACGTTATTGCGGTGTCCCTCAGCTCCACGCGGGCTATTACTTCCGGGGAAGTTACGATTTTCCCGATTGAGCTGAACTGGAAGGCGTATGTGCAGGTCTTCACCGACAATGCGATGATCCGCTCGCTGATCTTCACCATTATTTTGACGGTTGCGACTACGGTATTATGTATGCTTTTCACCGTTGCAGCTGCTTACCCGCTGACCAAAAGCAAGCTGAAGGGCCGTACGATGTTCATGTACCTGATCATCATCACCATGTTCTTCAGCGGCGGTATTATTCCTGAGTACCTGCTGATCCGTGATCTGCATATGATCGATTCTGTCTGGTCGCTGATTCTGCCCGGTCTGGTCAGCCCGTTCAACCTGATTATCCTGATCTCCTTCTTCCGCAGCATTCCGCCGAGTCTGGAAGAATCGGCCGAGATTGACGGCAGCTCGCATATCCGCACCCTGCTCAAAATCGTTCTGCCGTTATCTATGCCGGTTATGGCTACACTTGCGCTCTTCTATGCGGTAGGACGCTGGAACGGATTCCAGGATTCCCTGATGTATATCAATAATCCCGATCTGTATCCGCTTCAGCTGAAGCTCTTCCAGATGGTTCAGAACAATATGATCACTGAGCTGACGAACCTGGAGGGGGCGGCCCGCACCAAGCTGCCGCCGGAGAGCCTCAAGGCCGCCACTGTCGTCTTCGCCACGGTGCCGATTCTGGTCGTCTATCCTTGGCTGCAGAAATATTTCGTCAGTGGTGTTATGCTGGGAGCTGTGAAGGGCTGATTGATATTACTTAGGCGTTGCGAGAGGAGAGACGGTCGTGGAGGATAAGGGAGAATTCTCCTTCTCCACCTGCTGGAATATGAGACGTCATTCTACAGGTGATGGATTACTTAATGAGATCCGGGAGCTGGGGTTCCGCAGGGTGGAGCTGAATTATAATGTGACGGAGGAAATGCTGGTTACCATCGAGCCGATGATTGAACGCGGGGAGATCGGTATATCGAGCGTTCATAATACGTTCCCCCATGTCCCGGACCCTGACTACGGCACGGATTCGGTCCTGCTGGGCTTCGAGGACAAGGAGAAACGGAAGCGGGCGATAGACCTGCTGGTTCGCTCGGCAGAATACGCTCAGCGTTACGGCGGCGAAGCAGTGGTAGTGCATCCGGGCGAGGTACCGTTCCCGTATGATATCTCCGGGGAGCTGGAGCAGATCTACGAGGGGCAGGGCAGGGATTCGGCAGCTTACCGCAGCAAATGGGCGGAGCTGATGGAGCGGCGTGAAGCGTATAGTACAGGCTATGTGCAGACCATTATCGAGAGTCTGGACGAGGTGTGTAACCGCGCGGTGTCCAAGGGGCTGAATATCCGCTTCGGCATCGAGACCCGCTCCAAGCCGCAGCAGATTCCGACACTGGCGGAAGCGAAGACGATCATCCATGCCTTAAAGGGAGCGCCTGTCGGCATCTGGTACGACACGGGTCACGCTATTCTGATGGACCGTCTGGGCCTGTATGACAGTATAGGGGAAATGGAAGGGCTGATGGATGATATCGTCGGTGTCCATATTCATGAGACGATCGGCCTTGCCGACCACTGGTGCCCTTATGTGAACAGCGGAGATCCGGATTTCTACGATGCCTATCTGCCGATGATTGAACGGGCGCAGGTCAAGGTGTATGAGCTGAAGGCGGCCTGCCGCCCGGAAGAGATACATGAGAGCCACCGTCTGCTTACAGCTAAGCTGGCGCGCAGGGGATAGGCAGAAGGCGGATGGGAATCAGAGAAATCAGAGAAATTAGCCAGAGAGCTTCCCGCAAGGAGGAACCCTAATGTATAAGCAATTGGTAGAGAGTAATGACAGAGCAGTAGAACAGGGAATCCCCCGGCAGGTGCTGGATCAGAGCAACCTGTATTATGGAGGAACTCTTGATCCCCATACGGGGATTGCCTGGGTGAATCACACCACTGGTACCCCGACGGATATGTGTTACTGGGGTGCGGCGCTGGTGAACCCGGATTCGAAGTATTACCGGGATGAGGAGCTGCTGGAACGGCTGAAGCTGGCGACGGAGTTCGTGCTGCGCTTCCAGCATCAGGACGGCTCCATCTCCCCGGGCTGGACGAATTATCATTCGCCGCCGGATACGGCCTTCGTTGTGGTCGGCTACGCGCAGTTATATCAGCTGCTGGCGAAGCAGGAGTGGCCGCCGCTTCAGCCGGTGCTGGACAACATGCTCCTGTTCCTGGAGCAGTCCCTCCCCGTAATGCTTACGGGCGGGGTCCATACTCCGAATCACCGCTGGGTGATGTGCGCGGCGCTAGGGTTTCTCTATGAGCTGTTCGGCAGAGAAGAGGCCCGGCAGCGGGCGGATGAATGGCTGGCAGAAGGAATGGACATCACGCCGGACGGGGAATGGACCGAGCGGAGCAACGGCATCTACAGCGCCGTAAGTGATATTATGCTGATTCATGCCGCCCGGCTGCTGGATAAGCCGGAGCTGCTGGAACCGGTGCGCCGGAACCTGCACATGATGGTCTACCTTGTTCACCCGTCCGGCGAAGTCGTGACCGATTATTCCGGGCGGCAGGATCTGGGGGTGCTCCATGATCTGTCTCCTTATTATCTGCCGTATGCGATCCTTGCCCGTTCGGACAAGGATGCCGTGCTGGCCGGTATGGCGGAATGGGCCGGACGCTCCTTGTCCAATCCGGGCGTCTGCTCGGTGAACGCCCTGGTACGTATGCTGCTGGAGCCGGAGCTGCAGCAGCCGCCGGAGGCTACAGCAGAGCTGCCTGTACAGTATGAGCAAATCCTGAACGGTGATTTCCTGCGGGAGCGCTATCTGCAAAGAATGGAGTCGGCGGGTCACCAGGGACGGATCTACCACAGCCGGCTGCATACCGACTTCGGGGCGCCTGTGGCCCGGCTCAGAGACGGGGCGACCAGCGTGACGCTGATCACGGAGACGCCTTCGTTCTTCGCGATGCGTCACGGTGCTGTAAGGCTGCTGGCCGTGCAGCTGAATACCAGCTTCTACCCCGGATTCGTGCCGATGCAGGAGATGACCCGGCTGCCGGAGGGCTACCTGCTGAAGGGCGTGCAGAAGAAGGGCTACTACGGTCCGGTGGAGGGTGCGCTTCTCCCGCCGGAAGCGGGTACGGCTGTCAGTCCGTGGTATCTTTTGCCGCATCAGAGCCGTCCGCTGACCCATGAACAGACGTTGTCTGTGGAGACTGAGGTACACCGTACGGAGACGGGCTGGACTATCCGGTTGCGCTGCGCGGAGCCTGCCCAGGTCCTGGCTCAATTGTCCTTCAAATTCGGCTGGGAAGGTAACTTCGCTTCAGGTGAGCTAGAGCCAGCGGATCAGAACAACTTCACCCTGGGAGAACTGCAGTCAGTGGACGAGGATAACTTCCTGTGGAGCGGCGGGCAGATTCGGTATACTTCTGGCGGAGAGTGGATCGACCTGACGGGCGGCGAAATGGCCCATCTCGGCAGAACATCCCCGGAACCCGGCCCGCCGAAGAGCTACAAAACCGTGCAGGTTAACCTGGTGACCCCGTTTGACAAGACATTTACGCTAACTCTCTCTCCTGCGCAGTAGAGTTGGCAGAAGTAGTAGCGTGTGGGCGATGGCATGTTCGCTTGGACATGCGCAAAGACACCAGCATCTTCGGAGGCTGGTGTCTTTGGCGTGAGGATACGGTTGGCACAATGAGGTGCATTAGTGCACCTGATTTCGGAGAAAGTTGGCGGCAGGTGCGGACTGGAGTGGTAAACCGCTTCTATCTACTTATTGCAAGAGTAATTGGAAATTTCTATTTCTCTGTTTTTTTATCATTTAATAGATTATTTCCTATTTTATGACTTTTATCATAGTTGTCCATCAGGAAAAGTTTTACATTATTTACAAGTTAGTAAATGCAACTCTATCAGTCCTGAGGAGGATGAGGGCGTATGAGATTGTCTAAGTATAACTACAAACACAGATTAAGCGATGATGTTCTGCTGATCATGAATACATTAACCGGCGCTGTAGACTTGGTTGAGCCTAAGGTAGCCCGTGTTCTTTTTAATAGAAGCTCTGATACATCTGCATTAAACGATCTGGATCCGGAAACTCGTACCCTGCTTAAGAGCAGAGGGTATCTCACGGATATGAGTGAAGAACAATATGTCCGCGAATCACTTGAAACCTACTACCGCTCTCATCCGGCCTTACAATTCACAATCTGCCCCACCTACAAATGCAACCTCGCCTGCCCTTATTGCTTCCAATCGGACATTCACCAGGACTCGCCGACGCTTGACCTTGCACAGATTAATGAGATATTTCAGGCGATGGATCAGATGGTGCATCTGAAGCCTGAGGCGGCCGTCCAGTTCGAGCTTTTCGGGGGTGAGCCCTTCCTGGCCCGTAATCAATCTCAGGTGGAGTATATTTTACAGCAGGCTATTGAGCGGAGTTGGCCTATTCTCTCCATTACGAACGGTACCGAACTCGGTGCGTATTTCCCTTTTCTGCAGAAGCACTCGGCGCATTTCCGCCATATGCAAATCACACTGGACGGCCCGAAGGAGATCCACGACCAGCTGCGTAAATACAGGAACAACAGCGGCAGCTATGATCTTATCTGCTCAAACATTACTTTTCTCCTGGAGCACCATATACCCGTAACCGTCCGAATCAACACAGGCCGGGAGAATGTCCGGCATTTGCCGGAGATGTTCGCCGGGTTCGAGCGGCTTCAGTGGACAAGCTCACCTGATTTCTCCTGCCAGATTGCCCCGATCAATGATAATTTCAATACGGGGAAGGTTGCCGGCTTCCAGCCTGAATCTGATCTTCTGAAGCAGCTTCATTTACTCTTCCCGGATTGGGAAGCCACCCGGCGCAGGTATAAGGTCAGCCTGGGGTATTTCATGGAGAAGAAGCTGCGGATACTCCGCAAAGCTATGTTTGACACAGACGATGACCACTATTACTTCGATCTGTCCGGCTGCAGTGCTTCAAAGCGTCATAATCTCGTATTTGGTGCAGACGGGCGGCTGTATCCTTGTGTTGAAACCGTCGGATTCCCGGATTATTCGATTGGAAGCTACCTTCAAGGGCTGCATTTGGATGAAGAGAAGTGGCAGAGATGGCACCGGGATATCGTGGTGAATGACAAATGCAGACACTGTAATCTTGCGCCTCTCTGTGGGGGCGGCTGCGTACTGAAAGGAAGCAGAGACGGGGAATTAAGGGATTTCGAATCGAACTGCAGCGATACAAGGCAATATCTGAAGACCTATCTCGATCTTCACCGGGACCGTCTGCTCGAAAGCTATTGCCGGTGAACACCATTACCCTGATGTCAAGGTATTTACCTTGCCATAAATATTCTTAGAGGAGAGGAGGTAATGTACATGAAATCACTGACGAAGAACAAGGATCTCTGGACGAATCTCTCAGCCAAAGACCTTGAAGAAATTACGGTTCCAATGGCATGTTGCCAGAAAGCATCCATTCAAATCAACAATCCTACCAAAAAAGCCATCTAACAGCATCCTTATATTTGGGAAATAGCGGGAAGCGCATCCTTATGCCTTCCCGCTGTTCATACCAGGGGGGATAGACATTGTATATTTCAGAATATATTCTTACGTATCGCTTAAGAAACGGCCGTCATCTTATCTTCAATTCCCTGTCAGGCGCAATGGATATTGTGGAAGAGCATATCAGCCGGTTCCTCCAGAAACATCAGCCTGTTGCCTATACTCTCACCGCTGATGAAGAACAGTTTCTGGCCGGCAGAGGTTATTTGTACAGGGAGCGTGAAGAGGAGCAAGCCCTGATCCGCCGGTACAAAGAATACCTGGATCAGCATGGATCGGGTGACATTTCCTTTGTGTTCTGTCCTTCCATGACCTGTAATTTGAAATGTGTCTACTGCTTTGAGCCCCAAGAGATCCGCTCCAGCCATGAACAGATGACTGAAGATCAGGTGCAGGCTGCCTTCCTGGCCATGGATCAAATCATGGAGCAGCAACAGTCTACCCGGCATCATTTTGTTATTTTTGGCGGGGAACCACTCCTGCCCCTGAACCATTCTATCGTCGGACTTATTCTTGAGCAGGCCAAAGCTAGGGGAATTACAGGAACGGTCATATCCAATGGGGTGTTCCTGTCACACTATCAGGAATTGCTAGAGCCTTACAAGGACATGCTCAGAATCCAGTTAACCATAGACGGCCCCCAGGCGGTTCATGACCGGCGGCGGATCACCCGGGCCAATGAGGGAACCTTTATGAAAATAACCGCTCAGATTGACTCCTTCCTGGAGCATGATTTCGACATCGCTATTCGTGTCAATCTGGATGGTGAGAATATAGAGCATCTGAATGAACTCCTGGATTTCTTCCAGGAACGGCAATGGAATGCTTACCCTAACTTCTCGGTTTCACTGTCTCCCGTTGAGAATTATGCAGGGAATTCCGCCCCGGGCCTGCTGCCCAGCTATCAGCTCACGGAATTCATCAAAGTGCATGTGCCAAACGATAAATTAAAAAGGCTGAATGTCGTATTAAACAGTGATCTAACCAGACTCTCCTTGCCGTTCGAGCACGTGCTGGGAACAGGCCTCGCTAAAGATAACTATTTCCCTAACTATTATTTTTGTGAGGCGGCCGGAGGAAAAACATTCACCTTCTCGCCGGACCACCAGGTCTACCCTTGCACCAGTATTATAGGTAATCCCAAATGGAGTCTTGGAACGTATTACCCTCAGCTTAAGCTGGATGACCAGAAGCTGGCGCTCTGGAAGGAACGTCATGTCTTGAATCAGCCGGAGTGTAAAGGATGCAATATCGCTTTTCTATGCTCCGGGAATTGTCCGGTTCAAGCCGACCGGACCACCGGTTCGATCTTAGGCGCCTACTGCGGAAATGTGAAGCGTGACCTTGACAGCCATCTGGAGCTGCTGAATGCTTCGTTCACCGCCTTAAGTTAAATCTTCTCTTACGTGAGGTGACTGGGAAATGATTCAATTGATATGTCCGCCCTATAATGCAGCTGTGGATACCGTTGATCCTCCGCTCAACCTGCTTGTGCTAGGCGCTGCACTTCTTGAAGCGGGGTACGGGGTATGTCTCACTGATCTGGCATTACTCTATTCAGGCACCAGCCATTTCGATACAGCAGCCCTTGCCGGTATTGCCCAATTAATCATCGGCAAGCCATCCAGAGTTCTCGGATTCACGGCGATGTGCGGCAATTATTCGATCGCACTGAGAATTGCGGAGGAATGCAAACGGCTGGACCCGGACAGAATCATTATTCTTGGCGGACCCCATGCGAGCTTCGTAGCGGCTGAAACCTTAACCCATTTCCCAGCGATAGACTATATCGTTGCCGGAGAAGGCGAGCTGACGCTGCCGGAGCTGATTGCGGTCCTGGAGTCGGGCCATCCGCTCTCAGAGGTAGAAGGAATCTGCTTCCGTGAAGAGGGGACAATCCGCACCAATCCGCCGCGGCCGATTCTGAGGAATCTCGATGATACGCCCTTCCCTGCCTTTCATCTAATCGAGGATATTGAAGCTTATTTTACCACTCCGGAGAGCCGGTTTTTTCCGGTTGAGGCGGGACGCGGCTGTCCCTTTAATTGCAGCTTTTGCAGCACCTCGACCTTCTTTTCACGAAAATACAGAACTAAAAGTCCTGCACGGATCATCGCCGAGATGAGATACGTCAGGGATCGTTGGGGAATCACCCATTTCAGCTTAACGCATGATAATTTCACGGTTAATCAGAAGTTTGTCAGACAATTCTGCCGGGAGCTGCTGGATTGCAGCGAGCCCTTCACCTGGAGCTGCTCCTCCCGGACGGACCACGTCAATATAGAACTGTTTGAGGTGATGATGCAGGCTGGATGTAATGGTGTCTTCTTCGGGATTGAGAGCGGCAGCCAGCCCATCCAGCAGGTCATTGGCAAAAAGCTCGATCTGAACCAGGCTTATGAGCTGCTCCGCGAGCTTCATCGGCTGGGTCTGTCATGTACGGCTTCATTTATTACCGGATTTCCCGAAGAGACAACCGAAGACCTTAATCAGACGCTGGATATGATTGTCCGGCTGCTCTCCATAGGAATAGCGGATGTGCAGCTGCATCAACTGTCCCTTTTTCCCGGAACCCAATTGTTTGACGCAGCGAAGGGCAGCCTGGTGCTGGACGAGCAGTTCTGGAGCACGAACGATATGAACAGTGATTTCCAGCTATCCGGCATTGAAAAGAACTGGATTGCCAGCTACCCGCAAATTTTCAGCAACTATTACTCCTTGCGGTCTGTGGATACACACACTCTGCACAGGATCAGAAAGCTCTACTACCCGCTGGCCCGTTCGTTCTTCCGTACCTTGTATTATCTCAATCATCTGGCGGCTGTTCCATACACCCGTACAATCGATTATGTCTCTGCCAGGCTGGATATGCATGAGGCAATGCCGCCGGAAGCGGAGCTGGCCCTCATTCTTGATGAGCTGGTGCAGGGTCTTGTGCCGGAAACCGGACGGGTCCTTAAGGACTTCCTGTCTTATGAGCGTGCGGTGATGGAACTGATGCAGCAGGATACAGCACCGCAGGACACAACTGCTATGAAGCCTGTCAAAGTGATGCAGCCGCACTATTCCATCCCTGCGCTGAAGCTGCACAGTCCCCTTCCTGCAGAGCTTGAGCTTGCGGAAGGGCATGAAGATTGGATTCTGCTGGTGCTGGAGAGCGCACCGGCTCTTGAAGGACGCAGGCGCTACGTCCGGGTGATGAGCATGGACCCTTTAAGCATTGCTATTATTCAACAGATGGAGGACGGGAGCGACTTCCGTACGGTTGTACACAACCTGGCGTTAGAGAATCCTTTTGCTGCCAGCGAACAGGATCGGCAGGAATGGATCAGCCGGGTGTACGATCATTTCCATACGCATGAATTGCTGACTTCCTAGGGTGACAATACCGAAAGAGAGGGGGGCCTTTCCTTGTGGAGTATGCTGAAGAACGGAGTGTTCCGCCGATTATGGTGCACGCAGACCTTATCCTCTGTAGGAGATGAGATCAGGAACTGGGCCATCCTGTTCTGGGTATTTGCGGAAGCGGATCAAGCTGTCTTTTACCGGACGGCTCTTTTGTTTGCCCAGATGCTCCCGGTCTTTATCATGGCTCCTCTTGCCGGAACATGGGTTGACCGCAGGAAACCAAAGAAGGTGCTGCAGGCGACGCTGGTGATCCGGGCTGCGATGTCTTTTGTACTGGCCGGATTGATCTGGATGGAGCAGGTTCCGCTTTTGCTGGTCATGCTGGCCTTCACGTGTACGGTTCAGCAATTTTTTCAGCCTGCCATCAGTAAATTAACGGTCACAGCCGTGGACAACGAGGATTACGGTACCGCCAGTTCCTCTGTAAAGACGGTAGATACGCTGATCAGTCTTGCCGGGCCTGCAATCGGAGCCTTTGTCTACCAATGGTGGGGGGCGTCAACTTCTTTAATTGTGGACGGCTTTTGTTTCATCGCAGGCAGCCTGTTCATTCTGAGTCTTAAGGTGAGCCCGGCCCCCCTGGCAGCACCCTCCGATTCCGGTCCGGCAACCTCCTTTTGGGTGGATGTCCTGGAAGGCTTCCGGTATATCTTCGCTTCTGCGCTCACCAAACGCTTATTTATCATGTTGGCGGTAATGGGGGCGTGCACAGGAGCGATTAATCTGTTAAATATATATTTCGTAGTGAAAGAGCTGCATTTAGACCAGAATTACTTAGCCTGGGCAAGCACCGCCGGGGGCATCGGTATGTTCGCGGGGGCGCTCGGTCTGAACCTGCTTGGGGCAAAATTCAAAAATTATGTGCGAATCAACATTTGGGGAGCAGCGGTCATGACTCTGGGGTTGTTGCTGCTCACGCTCTCCTTCGGCTCTTGGTCCATGCTGCTCAGCCGTGTCATTATCGGGATTGGCATATCCCTGCTGAGCATTACGCTGTCGACTCTGTTAATGACCTATGTTCCTGAGAACCTGCTCGGACGCGTCGGTTCCGTGTTTGAAGGCGGTCCGCTGGCGACCAATATGCTGTCTTATTTATTCTTCGGATGGTTGTATGTGTACACTGGCGCCAGATTGATCTTCGGCATCTCCACTATGCTGTTCTTCATGGCGTTTCTGCTGGCCCTTAGCCTTCAGTCTGTACTCTCCCCGGCCCGGAGAGTCCGTGCCGAACAGCAGGAGTTCATCAGCCCGTCCCAGTAACAGCCTAACCCGGGATGTACCGGCGGGATGAGCGTTAAAGAGTAGCCCATTCAGACGCAGCAAGCGTTCACCGTAATCATAATCAGCACAAGAGCCTCCCAAGCTGCCGCTTCCCGGCAGTCTGAGAGGCTCCATAATTCTATCCGTCAGTCTCCGCCACCGCCACCAGAATCACCGCCACCAGAATCGCCACCGCCTCCGAAATCGCCTCCTCCATGGCTGCTGTGACCTCCGCTATCCCAGCCTCCGTGGCTGCCGTGATGATGATCATGGGTATGATTCCCGTGGTGATGACCATGATGATGGCTGGGGCCGCTGTGCCCGTCCGTGCCCGGATGGATTTTGTGTGGGCTGTTTTCGTTGTAGCTGCCCGCATCGGCTCCGGTACCTGTGATAAAATAATGATCTCCAGAGTGAGAGCGGGTTCTATTGCCGTAATTTTTGTACCGCGCATTACGATTACTGCGATTAATCAACTTCACCGCAACGAAGATAACTGCTCCTGCGAATATTAAGCTTCCCATCATGCAGAACCTCTCCTTTAACTAAATGTAGGATTGCCCTCATAGCTGAATCATACCATAATTCTGGAAACTACTTGAAATGCTGCTTGAATTGTCCCGGGGTGAGGCCGGTATACTTCTTGAATACCTTGGTAAAATAGCTCTGGTCGTTAAAATGCAGACGGGTAGCGATATCCGACAGCGTGATCCCGGGCAGCTGGATCAGACGCTTGGCTTCTTCGACCCGCTGCTGCTGGATGTAGTCGCTGATGGCGGTTCCAGTTTCTTTTTTGAACAGCTGGGACAGGTAACTGGCACTCATTCCGGCGTATTCAGCCAGCCTGCCGAGTGGAAGCTCCTCATACAGATGATTGTAAATATAATTCCGGCACCGGTCGGAGATGCGGGAATGTCTTGCGCTGCGGCTGCCCTCCACCTGATCGGCAAAGTCACAGAGTGCGGCTAGCATAGCACGATCCACCGCCGGAATATCACGGAGCTCCTCAATATACTGGATATGGAAGTCACTCAGGGTATAGGCAGCCTCCCAGAACAGTCCGCCTTCAATCGCCGCGCGGGTGGCCAGCGTGATGGAGGAGACAGCCAGATTTTTTTTGCTGCGCAGCTGGCTTTTGCGGGACAACCTTCCGAAGCTCTCCTCGGCAAAAGAAGCATGGGTCCGCAGCAGCCCCGCCTTGTCCCCATTGGTAATATAGCGGAACATTTCGCGTTCCTGCATCGGGTCATGGTGCAGCCATGTATGCTCGCGGCGGTAGGACAAGTCCAGATCCGGGCTGTCGTCCGCCGGATGCAGCGGTTCCGCCAGCGGACCCGCCGCCAGCAGCAGCTCCGTTACGGACAATGCCTGCCCGGTGACAAGCGTGTAGAGCAGCAGCGCCGCATGATACCAGCGCTTCCGGCTAATTATAGGCAGGTTGCCGTAATACTCTAGCCAGCTTGCCTGCTGCCCGGGCGGGATGTTGTGGTCGCGCAGCAGGCTGGCTGCATTATCACCGGTAACAGGTGCGTTCAGCGCCGGGCCGGTGACGATGGCACCGTCAGCGCCGGGAAGCTGGAGAATAATGAAGTTCTCCAGGAAGCCAGTTGCGTACAGACGCGGTAACGCGGGTGCGGCCGCCTCCGCGCTGGGGTCCGCACGCACTAGCTCCATCACCTCAACCGGCAGGCCGCCTGTTCCCTGAACGGAGGGGCGGTTTAGTGCAGCCGGTCCCAGGGCTAGACGGGGCGCAGCCGCTTCATCCAGCCACAAGACCGGGACCCGGTAAGCTTCGTAGATCAGTTTGCAGATGTATTGTATACCTTCGTCATTCCCGATTTCCTTCGCCATAGGCCACCCCCTCTTTTGTCTACTTAGAATACCAAAAATCGAATTAGAGTACCATAATTGGCCGGGACAGTCGTATAGAATGAAGTCAAGAAACCGTATTCATAGGAGGCTATATAATGGCAAAGGACGTAACAGAGCTTCAAAAGCTCATTTCGCAAATGACACTAGAAGAGAAGGCCGGACTCTGCTCCGGGCTGGATTTCTGGAACACCAAAGGCATTGAACGTCTGGGTATCCCCTCAGTGATGGTAACAGACGGTCCCCACGGTCTCCGCAAGCAGCAGGGTGACGCAGACCATCTTGGATTGAATAACAGTGTACCGGCAACCTGTTTTCCGTCAGCAGCCGGACTGGCCTCCTCGTGGGACCGTGATCTGATCTTCCGGGTGGGCGAGGCGCTGGGAACGGAATGCCAGGTGGAGAATGTCGCCGTTCTGCTCGGACCAGGCAATAATATCAAGCGTTCTCCGCTGAATGGGCGGAACTTTGAATATTTCTCGGAGGACCCGTTCCTGGCCTCAGAGATGGCTGCAAATCATGTGAAGGGTGTGCAGAGCCAGGGAGTGGGGACGTCGCTGAAGCATTATGCTGCCAATAACCAGGAACACCGCCGCATGTCAGTGGATGCAGTTATTGATGAGCGGACGCTCCGCGAGATTTATCTAGCCAGCTTCGAAGGCACCGTGAAGCAGAGCCAGCCGTGGAGTGTGATGTGCTCGTATAATCAGGTGAACGGAGAGTATGCTTCCGAGAGCTATGAGCTGCTGACCAAGGTGCTGCGTGAGGAATGGGGCTTCGAAGGCTTCGTCGTGTCCGACTGGGGAGCTGTTAATGAGCGGGTAAAGGCACTGGCAGCAGGGCTTGAGCTGGAAATGCCGTCAAGTGCTGGAATCGGAGACGCCAAGATTGTAGCGGCTGTGAAGAGCGGTGATTTGGCTATGGAGACGCTGGATCTCGCTGTAGAGCGGATGCTGGCCTTTACCTTCAAAAGTGTCGAAAACCGCAACCCGCACGCTGTCTTCGATGCAGATAAGCATCATCAGCTTGCACGCGAAGTGGCCCGGGAGAGTATGGTACTGCTGAAGAATGAAGGCGGGATTCTGCCCCTCGTGAAGAGCGGCCGGATCGCCGTGATCGGTGAATTCGCCAAGCAGCCGCGCTATCAGGGCGGGGGCAGCTCGCATGTGAATCCATCCCGGATGGATGATGCCTTCGTTGAATTGCAGGCCGTTGCCGGGGATGCGGCCAGCTTCCTGTACGCACAGGGCTATGAGCTGGAGAGCGATGACATCAATGATGATCTGCTGCGCGAAGCCTGTGATACAGCAGCTAAGGCGGATGCAGCTGTGCTGTTCCTTGGTCTGCCTGACCGCTACGAATCGGAGGGCTATGACCGTAGCCATCTGCTGCTTCCTGCGAGCCATAAGGCGCTGATTGAAGCGGTGGCCGAGGTTCAGAGCGAAATTATTGTAGTGCTGAGCAACGGCGCGCCGGTCGAGATGCCTTGGCTGCATAGGGCGAAGGCGGTGCTTGAAGGCTACCTGGGCGGTCAGGCTTTTGGCGGTGCGGTTGCGGATCTGTTGTTCGGCGAAGTGAGCCCGAGTGGTAAGCTGGCGGAGACCTTCCCTATGAAGCTGAGCGACAATCCGTCATTCCTGAACTTCCCCGGTGAAGGCGATACGGTGGAGTACAAGGAAGGCTTGTTCGTAGGCTACCGTTATTATGACAAAAAAGAAATCGAGCCGCTGTTCCCCTTCGGCTACGGCCTCAGCTACACGGAATTCGAGTACAGCCGCCTGCTGCTGGATCAGACCCGCATTCAGGACACAGATACCGTTCAGGTATCGGTCACTGTCAAGAATACCGGCAGCAGAGCGGGCAAAGAAGTCGTGCAGCTCTATGTCAGTGATGTGGAGAGCCGTGTGATCCGTCCGCTGCAGGAGCTGAAGGGCTTCGGCAAGATTGAGCTGCAGCCTGGGGAAGAACGCAGCTTAACCATCACCTTGGATAAGCGTTCCTTCGCTTATTATAATGTGCAGTTAGGCGACTGGCATGTGGAGAGCGGGAGGTTCAAGATCTCTGTTGGATCTTCCTCACGCGATATCCGACTGAGCACGGAGCTTGAGGTGGAATCCACCGTGAAGCTGACCACCCGGTTCCACCGCAACACCACCGTCGGTGACCTGCTTGCCAATCCGCTGACGGAGGAGAAGGCGAAGAGCTTCAGCAGCGTGTTCGGGCTGGAGGATGTGCTTGGCGACAATCCGGAGATGCTGCTGGCCATGATGAAATACATGCCGCTGCGCGCCATGATCGGCTTCGGTCAGGGCAAGTATACCGAGGCGGATCTGGAAGCGGATCTGCAGGAGCTGAACAGGCTGGCCGGACAGGAGTAAGAGATACAGAGTTGCTTTTGGCAACGTAATTTGCTAACATACGTTGTAAGTTCATAAGCAGTTAATAGTTCTCTAGGGTTCCGCAGCAGGTACACACCGCTGGCCTGGTCCGAGGGAGAACACACGGATGAAGCTAATCCGTGTATACACGGAGGGACAAAAGCCCGGGAGGTATCGTCAGGTAATGACGATAACCTTCCGGGCTTATTTTATGAAACAGGAGGCAGGAGAAATGAAAAAGAGCACTAAGAGCTGGATCATGATTGCAGGCGCTGCTTGCTTTGAAGTGGTATGGGTCATCGGGCTGAAGCACGCCTCCGCTCCATGGGAATGGGCGGTTACTGTAGCGGCTATCGTGATCAGCTTCTACGCCCTCATCTGGGCCAGCGGCAGGCTGCCGGTCGGGACGGTCTATGCTGTATTTGTCGGACTTGGAACCGCGGGTACCGTTCTGGCGGGAGGAGTTCTATTCGGTGAACCGCTGCGGCCGTTGAAGCTGTTGTTGATTGGCCTGCTGCTGGCCGGGGTCGTCGGACTGAAGCTGGTTACCCCGGCTCAGGCTGAATCTGAACAGACAAAGGAGCTGAACTGATATGGCATGGGTGATGCTGATTGCCGCTGGTATATGTGAAATGTTCGGGGTCGCCATGATTGGCAAGCTGCACAAGGACCGCAACTGGCAGTCTGTCTGCCTGCTGGTTCTAGGCTTCGGGGCAAGCTTCCTGCTGCTGTCTCTGGCGATGGAGAGTCTGCCGATGGGGATTGCATATGCGATCTGGACAGGGATTGGAGCGTCAGGGGCAGCGATTATGGGCATGTTGTTCTACGGTGAAGCGAGGGATGTGAAGCGGATTGCCTGTATTGTAGTGATTCTGGGAGCCGTAGCAGGCCTGAAGCTGATCGGCTGAGAATTCCGCTGAAACGTTACTGAGTTGGACACTTAACGGATGTTTCGTTGCCCTGGATATGGTAAGTATAGTAAGTAAGAACATTATTCTTATAAGGAGACTTATCACATATGAGCAGACCTGTATCTGAAAGTATCCGTCTGAAGGACGGAGTCGTGCTGCCCAGACTGGGGCAAGGGACGTGGCGGATTGGTGACCAGCCGGCGAAGCGGGCAGAAGAGATTGCTGCGCTTCGCCATGGCGTGGAACTGGGTATGAATCTGATTGATACGGCTGAGATGTACGGGGACGGCCGCTCCGAGGAGCTGGTTGGTGAAGCGCTGCGGGGAATCCGCGACAGCGTATTTCTGGTCTCCAAGGTCTATCCGCATAATGCGGGCGGGACTAAGCTTATTAACAGCTGCGAAGCCAGCCTGAAGCGGCTCGGCACAGACCATCTGGACCTGTACCTGCTGCATTGGCGCGGCAACATTCCTCTGGAAGAGACCGTGGAGGGGATGGAGGCACTGGTTGCTTCCGGCAAAATCGCCCGCTGGGGCGTATCCAATCTGGATACGGCAGATATGCAGGAGCTGCTGAGTATTCCCGGCGGCAATCACTGCGCAGTCAATCAAGTGCTCTACCATCTGGGCTCAAGAGGGATCGAGCATGATCTGCTGCCCTGGCTGAGAGGACATAAGATTCCTGTCATGGCCTATTCTCCGCTGGCCCAGGCAGGCACGCTGAGAAAAGGGCTGACTGAGAATGAAGCTGTGCAGCAGATTGCCCGGAATCATGAGGTCACTCCGCTGCAGGTTCTGCTGGCCTGGACCATCCGGGACGGGGAGGTCATCGCTATTCCCAAGGCTGCCACCCATGAGCATGTGAATGAGAATGCGGCTGCCGCTAGGCTTGTGCTCACAGACGACGAGCTGTGGCAGCTCGACGATGCTTTTCCCCAGCCGTCGTGGAAGGTTCCGCTGGACATGATTTAATCATAGCTTAACCGCTGTTGCATGGCATAGCTGTCTCCGCTGAGGGGGCGGCTTTTTTGTTGTCTGGGAAACATAGCCGTATGAGCTACAGCCCTAAGTTCTTACATTATCCATCCGCAGGTTGATTCTGTTCTTTACACTACCTAAGCCTTAAATGATATTATACGTGAAATTGTGCATCCTATGAGGAAGCTTGTAGGCCGATGGGAGCAGGGCGGATACCGGACTTAAGCCCCTTGGCAGGAACTCTTAAATGTTGTCAACAATGTTCATGCCGAAACCGTGTTTTCAATTTGGTGACAAAGAAAGCGCTTTGATTTACGATGTGTTCAAAGGGAAAACACCTTTCAGTATGCGGTGCGGAAGGTTCCCGATCATTACAATAAGGGGGCATCTTAAATGGCCACAACGGCAACGAAACAAGCTTCATCCGGCGGTGCAAGGGTGAAGGTTCAACAATTCGGACGTATGCTCAGCGGTATGGTTATGCCGAATATCGGCGCTTTTATCGCATGGGGATTGATTACAGCATTATTCATTCCAACGGGCTGGTATCCCAATGAGAGCCTTGCAGCTCTAGTAGGCCCAATCATTAACTACCTGCTTCCTCTCTTGATCGGGTACACCGGCGGACAGATGGTTCACGGCAAACGCGGTGCTGTCATCGGCGCGCTGGTGACCATGGGGGTTATCGTCGGCTCGACGATTCCAATGTTCCTGGGTGCGATGATTGTCGGTCCGCTGGCTGCCTGGGTGCTGAAGCAGTTCGACAGAGCTGTGGACGGCAAAATCAGAGCCGGGTTCGAAATGCTGGTCAACAACTTCTCGCTGGGTATCATCGGCGGCGCTTTGACGCTTGGAGCCTTAAAGGGCGTTGGACCGCTGGTTCAAGGATTGACCAATATCCTCTCGAATGGCGTGGAGTTCCTGGTTAACCACAATCTGCTGCCGCTCATCAACATCATCATTGAGCCGGCCAAGGTATTGTTCCTGAACAATGCGATTAACCACGGGGTACTGGGACCGATTGCGCTTGAAGAGTCCCAGAGAATCGGCAAATCCATCCTGTTCATGCTTGAATCGAATCCGGGTCCTGGTCTGGGTATCCTGCTTGCATACTGGCTGGCGGGCAAAGGTTCTGCCAAATCCTCTGCACCGGGCGCTATTATCATTCACTTCCTGGGCGGGATTCATGAGATCTACTTCCCTTACATCCTGATGAACCCTCGTCTGATTCTGGCGGTCATCGGTGGCGGAATGTCCGGTACATTCACCTTCCAGATGCTGGGCGCCGGTCTGGTAGCTTCTCCTTCACCAGGCAGTATCTTTGCCTATTTCGCAATGACGCCTAAGGGCGGATATCTTCCGATGATTGCCGGGGTTGTCGTGGCTACCATCGTATCGTTCCTGATTGCAGCTGTGCTTCTGAGATCTTCCAAGAGTAATGATGAAGAGGAGATGGATCTGGAAGCGGCAGAAGCCAGAATGAGAGACATGAAGTCGGCCGGTACAGCAGCACAGACCGCCGCAACTACAGCTGTAGCTTCCAATGTCCGCAGCAAAGCCAATGTGAACAAAATCGTCTTCGCTTGTGATGCAGGGATGGGTTCCAGTGCCATGGGGGCCTCGGTGCTGAGAAAGAAACTGCAGAACGCAGGGGTCAACATTACGGTGACGAACTCTGCTGTTAGTGAAATTCCTGCTGACGCGGATATCGTAGTTACCCAGAAGACGCTTACCGACCGGGCGATTGCCAGCAATCCGAAGGCAGAGCATATCTCGATCGATAACTTCCTGAAGAGTCCGAAATATGATGAGCTCGTAGAACGTTTGAAGTAAGCGGCACAAGTGTAAAATCTAAGTATATAGTTCTCGCTGAAACGGATGCCGTCCCTTATAGGACGGCATATCCGTTTGTATTTGATGCAAGGCGGAGGGTTAGCGGAAATGACGAAAATTACCGCCAGACAGCGCCAGATCCTGTGGCTTCTGCTTGAAGCAAGCGGAGAGATTACCGCTGTAAAAATTGCCGAGGCTACCGGGGTAAGCGTAAGAACCGTACACCGGGAGATGGAGGATATAGAGTCCGCGCTTGAGGACTTTGGTCTTGATCTGATCAAAAAATCAGGCAAAGGTATCCAGTTGAGCGGCCCGGAGGCCGGTCTTGCGGAGCTGCGCCTATTCCTGCGGGAAGAGAAGCCGGCGGATTATTCCGGCGAAGACCGAAAGGTATTCGAGCTCTGCGTGCTGCTGGAGGCAGAGGAGCCGGTGAAGCTGTTCACACTTGCGCATTCCCTCAAGGTTACAGTTGCTTCTGTTAGCTACGATCTGGATGAACTGGAGCAATGGGTTCGTAAGTTCGGCCTGGAGCTGGTTCGTAGACGAGGCTACGGCGTAGAAATCACCGGCAGCGAGATCGACAAGCGCCGGGCGATTGGCCGGTTAGCCGCAGAGCATCTGGATTTGTCTGATCTGGTCGGCCATGGTTCTGTGGCTGAGAGCAATCCGGCTTTTCGTGTTCTATTAACTACAGTTGGACAATCCAACCTTATGGAAGTAGAGAATACACTGTGGGATATGGAATGGAAATGGACGGCGGAGCTGCCCGAAATTGTCTATATGGAGATGCTCCTGGCCCTTGCTGTCACTACCCGGCGGATTGAGCTTAGCCGAAGCATCGACAGCGGGGCGGAAGCGGGCTATTCCAGGGTGTCCGATCACCGGAACATTGCCGGAGCCGAGCGATTTGTGGGGCAGCTCGCTGAGGTGCTTAAGCTGAAAATCCCGCGGGTAGAGATTATGTATATCGCCGGGCTGTTCGACCGGGTCCAGGATTCCTTCTCCTCGTCGGGCTACGCCTATGGCGATATTGAATTAATGGAGATTGTCTATAAGCTGACGGAGAGTGTGGTCAAGCGGACAGGGCTGCCCTTCCAGAGTGACCGTACTCTGCGCGAGGGGCTGCTGGAGCATATTGATCCGGCGCTGAAGCGGATCCGGGAAGGCACACGCATCCGCAACCCGCTGCTCGGCCCGATCCGCAGGGATTACGAATATCTGTTCAACATCATCCGCGCAGCCGTGGAGGATATGCAGCTGGAACTGGAGATTCCGGATGAAGAGATCGGATTTCTGGTCATGCATTTCGGAGCTTCCGCAGAGCGGCTGAACCAGCTAAGGCGCAACGTAAGAGCCATTCTGGTCTGTGCCAGCGGCCTTAGCTCCTCCCGGCTGCTAGCCACCCGGCTGACCAAGGAAATGCCGCAGATTGAGATTCTCGGCAACATCTCCTGGTATGAAGCGGCACGCCTGCCGGATGAAAGTTACGATCTGATTATATCTACCATTGATCTGCCGATTGATAAGGAGCGTTACATCAAGATCAGCCCCCTGCTCACAGCGGAGGAGATTGAGAAGCTGCTGAATTACATCCAGAATACTACGCTGCGGGAACGAGGGAAGGGGATGTCCGGTGAACCGGAACATGCGGCGCGGGAGGAAGCCTCGCTTGAACGGCTCAGGAGCTACAAGGGTATTCTGGATGAGATCGTCAGCTTGCTGGAGCGGTTCCGCTTCCATCCGATTGATAATAAGGGGATGGATCTGTCAGCGACGATAGTGGAGATGCTGGAGACACTGAATGGAAACGGCGTGGTCGGGGATGCCGGTATTGTGCTGGAGCGTCTGCTCGAACGGGAGCGGATGACCAGCCAAGTGATCCCCGATACCGCATTGGCGTTGTTCCATACCAGAAGCAGCCATATTCACCTGTCATCGCTGACCCTGTACCGGCTTGATCAGCCCGTAATTCTGGAGGGGGATACAGAGGTCAGAGTCATTTTGCTCATGCTGGCTCCGCGCAGACTCTCCAAGGAGAGCCTGGAGGTGCTCAGCGAGATCAGCGCACTGCTGCTGAATTCCGAGCTGGTTCAATTGCTAGAAGAACGTTCAGAGTCTGAGATCCGGGGGTATTTGTCCTCGGAGCTGCTTCATTTTTTCCAAAATAAAAGTTGAAAGTGGGAAAAACCATATGAGTATACTGTCAGAAAATAAAGTGATTATGCACGGTGCGGCAAACGATAAATACGAAGCCATCAAGATGGCGGGCAAGCTGCTGGTCGATGCAGGGCATGTAACGGAGGAATATGTTCCCAAGATGCTGGAGCGCGAGGAAGTGGTGTCCACTTATATGGGCGGCGGATTGGCTATTCCGCATGGTACCAAAGAAGCGCGGCCTTTTATTAAGTCAACTGGGTTGTCTATCATCCGCTTTCCGGACGGGGTGGATTTCGGCGGCGATGAGCCGGCGTTTGTAGTCATCGGCATTGCAGCCGCAGGTGACGGGCATATGGAGGTTCTGACGAACGTGGCGATGATTTTCACCGAGGATGATGCCATTGACCGCGTCATGAACGCCCCTACGGCTGCTGATGTTATTGCAATCTTCGAAGGGGGACTGGAGTAATGAAGGCGGTCCATTTCGGCGCGGGCAATATCGGCAGGGGCTTCATCGGGCTACTGCTGTCGCAGGCGGGCTATGAAGTTACTTTTGTGGATGTGAATGAGGCCTTTGTTACCCAGCTCAAGGAACGCGGCGAGTATCCGGTCACGCTGGCCAGCGACGGTCAGGAAACGGTCATCGTGAAGAATGTAACGGCTCTTAGCAGTGTCACGCATGCGGATGAAGTGGCGGCGACTATTGCTGAAGCGGATCTGGTTACTACGGCGGTCGGCGTGTCGATTCTGAAGCATATCGCGGGTGTACTGGCTGATGGCATCAGCAGAAGAGTAGCTGTCTCCTCCGCGCCGCTGCATGTGATCGCCTGCGAGAATGCGATTGGCGGCAGTGCACAGCTCAAGGAGCTGGTGTACGCGAAGCTCGATGAAGCTGCCCGTGCGAAGGCTGAATCTTCGGTTGCTTTTCCTAACGCGGCAGTGGACCGGATCGTTCCGCTCCAGCAGCATGAGGATATTCTGAAGGTGGTCGTTGAGCCGTTCTATGAATGGGTGGTGGACGCCTCGCAGATGATCCCGGGCTATACGCCGGTTGAAGGTGTGCATTATGTAGAGAATCTGGAGCCGTATATTGAACGCAAGCTCTTCACTGTGAACACGGGGCACTGCTCTGCGGCGTACCTGGGCTATCTGCAGGGCTACGAGACCATACAGCAGGCTATGGCGGATGAGGCGTTAACGGCGAAGGTTCGTGAGGTACTTGAGGAGACCGGCGCAGTGCTGGTCCAGAAGCATGGCTTCGATGAAGCGGAGCACAGTAAGTATATCGATAAAATCCTGGAGCGCTTCCGCAATCCGGCGCTGACCGATGAGGTGTCCCGTGTAGGCCGTTCGCCGCTGCGCAAGCTGTCGCCAAATGACCGTCTGGTATCCCCTGCAACGCAGGCGTATGACAGAGGGCTGAGCTACACCGCGTTGACACGTTCCATGGCCGGTGCGCTGCTGTTCAAGGAGGGGGATGACCCGGAAGCGGTGGAGCTGCAAGCCGCAATCGCGGAGCTTGGAGCAGAAGCAGCGCTGACGAAGTACACGGGTCTTGCTGCGGATCACCCTATTCATCAGTCGGCGATGGAGCAATACGCGAAGCTGAGCTAAGAACATATGAGCTAACAACATAAAAATACAGCCGCAGGGAAAGCCTATAAGCTTATCCCTGCGGCTGTTTGCGTTAGTCTGTGACTCTTAAAAGAGTGGCAATACCGTTTTTCGCTTGAAAGAAAAGACTTTATATATTTTGGGGTCCCCGCAAAGTACCTGAATAGGCTTCGGAGCTAAAGCCCCAATTTATCGGGAGATTCTCTAGCTGTTCTCCAGAATCGTCTGCAGTGTCGTGCGGTCCAGTCCTTGTACCAGCTTAATCAGCAGCTCTTTGGCTGCCGCATAATCATCACTGTGGATGATCGAGGTTGCCGTGTGGATGTAACGGGAGCAGATCCCGATCACCGCTGAAGGAATACCGATTCCGCTGAGATGCACCTGGCCCGCATCCGTTCCCCCCTGGGAGACGAAATACTGGTATTTGATCTTATGGGTGTCAGCTGTATCCTGCACATATTCAATCAGTCCCCGGTGGGTAATCATCGTCGGGTCAAAAATACGCAGCAGCGCGCCTTGGCCCAGATGGCCGAAGGCCTGGCGGTCGCCGGTCATATCGGCAGCGGCGCTGGCGTCCAGCCCGAAGAAAATATCCGGCTGCAGCAGATTGGCAGCCGTCCGGGCACCGCGCAGTCCCACCTCTTCCTGAACGGTAGCCCCGCAGTAAAGCGTATTCGGCAAGGCTTGTCCGTGCAGTTCCTTCATTAATTCAATAGCCAGGCCGACACCGTAGCGGTTGTCCCAGGCCTTGGCCATAATCTTCTTCGGATTGGCGAGTGGTGTGAACGGGCAGACCGGCACGACCTGCTGTCCCGGAGCTACACCGAAGCTCTGCGCCTCTTCCCGGCTGTCTGCGCCGATATCGATGTACATCTTGCTGATCTCCCCGGCCTTGCCGCGTTCATCCGCGCTCAGCAGATGGATAGGTGTACTGCCGACCACGCCGTTCAGCGTACCCTTCGGCGTAATAATCTGCAGGCGCTGTGAGGCCACTGCCGAAGCCAGCCATCCGCCCAGCGGTGTGAAGCGGATCATCCCGTTGTCTGTAATGCCAGTAACCATGAAGCCTACCTCATCGAAATGGCCGGCCACCATAATCTTTGGACCGTTAGCTTCACCGCGCATCACGCCGAACAGGCTGCCCAGTCGGTCCTGTACAAATTCGTCCGTATAAGGCGTCATTGCCTCTTTGACATAAGCGCGCAGTTCGCGCTCGAAGCCGGAGGCTGAGGGGAATTCAGTCAATGTCTTAAATAATTCAAGTGTGTCTGTATTCATACATATATCGCTCCTTTATGTCATCTAGTATGAACATTGTTGCGCCGCTTGTCCATGCTGGAAGGGCAAATGAACACAGAGGCTCATTGTGCGAATACTATACGGTAAGGGCTCTGCAGGCAGGGGCCGGAGAAAGGAAGCGAGGAGAATGTGGCTCTCGGGTAGCGTAGCCCAGGCAGGCAGCCGGAGCGGTTTCCGGAAAGTGCCGGTCCGCAGGCAGGGCTTGCCCAGGCGGTACCGCCGCCGGTACGGGCGGGAGAATGAGGCAGTGCTGATTCTGGTGCTGTTTCTGCTGCTGATTGTTGTGCTGTTTTATTTTTCCTGAGCAGGAGGGACATAACGGGGCCGCCTGAAGTGAACAATAAGGAAAACTTAATTCCGCATAGCACGAAGGAACGGGACTACAGCTTACCCGCTGCCCGTTCCCTTTCGTATCCAACAGTTCAGGGGGTGTCTGCATTGCCGGCAAAAACAAAAAAGTCAGGCGTCAAGCTGAACCTTGACGGTCTGACCCCGAAGGCTTATCAGGAATTGGCCAAGCCTTACGTGCCTTCTCGTCCTGTATTCAAAAATTGTATACGCGCCTTCCTCTCCGGGGGACTCATCTGTGTGCTGGGACAAGGCATCCAGGAAGCATTCATGGCGATATTCGATATGACCTCAAGAGAGGCGGCAAGTCCGACCGTGGCCATTCTGATTCTACTCTCCGTCATACTGACCAGCTTCGGGGTATATGACAAGCTCGCCCAGTGGTGCGGTGCAGGTACAGCGGTGCCTGTCACAGGATTCGCCAACAGCATGTGCTCTGCCGCACTGGAGCACAGGGCTGAAGGGCTGGTGCTGGGCGTGGGCGGGAACATGTTCAAGCTGGCCGGGTCGGTTATTGTGTTCGGTGTCGTTGCCGCTTTTATCGTGGGTGTAGTGTATGCCGTTATGGGCTGGGGAGGTGCGCATTAAACGATGAAGCAGCTCGGTAGTCAGACCTGGGAATTTACGAACCGTCCGGTGATCCTTGGGACATCCGCTGTGGTGGGGCCTGAAGAGGGAGAAGGGCCGCTGGCCTCAAGCTTCGACTTCGTCTATGATTCGCTGGAGATGGGCGAGAAGACATGGGAGAAGGCAGAACGCGCCCTGTTCGAAAAAGCCGCCAAGCTCGCCCTGATGAATGCGAATCTGGAGCAGGAGAAGCTGGAGTTCTTCGTCGGCGGGGATCTGATGAATCAGATCATCAGCAGCTCCTTCGCCGCGCGGAAGCTCGGCGTGCCTTACTTGGGAGTGTTCGGCGCCTGCTCTACCTCGATGGAGAGCCTGGCGATCGCCTCAATGATTATAGATTCCGGCGGTGGAAAGTATGCGCTGGCCGGAACATCCAGTCACAACTGTACGGTTGAGAAGCAGTTCCGCTACCCGACAGAGTATGGCTCGCAGAAGCCTCCCACCGCCCAGTACACCGTTACAGGCTCCGGCTGCGCAGTGGTAGGAGTGAACGATGGGACGGTTCAAGGCCCGCATGTGGTGTACGCAACTCTTGGGCGCATCATGGACCTGGGGCTGAAAGATCCGTTCAATATGGGAACGGCCATGGCCCCGGCAGCCGCCGATACCATCACGGCACATTTCCGCGATACGGGGCTGTCGCCTGGTCACTATGATCTGATTGTTACGGGCGATTTGGCTTCTGTCGGCTTGCCGATTGCCAAGGATCTGCTGGCCAAGGAAGGCATCCCCATGGAGGAGACGGTCTTTAATGACTGTGGCCTGATGATCTATGACCTGGACAAGCAAAAGTATGTTATTGCCGGGGGAAGCGGCTGCGGCTGCTCAGCCACAGTAACCTATGGTCATATTATGGGCCGGCTGAAGAAAGGGGAATTGAAGCGGGTACTGATCGTAGCGACCGGAGCGCTTCTGTCACCGTTGTCTTATCAGCAAGGGGAGAGTATTCCGTGTGTAGCCCATGCGGTAGCCCTAGAGAGTGGAGGTGAGGGAGCATGATTTATTTATGGGCTTTTCTGGTCGGGGGAGCAATATGTGTAATCGGCCAGCTGATGTTCGATGTGTTTGCGCTGACTCCGGCCCATACCATGAGCACGCTGGTTGTGTTGGGCGCGGTTGCCGACGCTTTTGGAATCTACGATCCGCTGGTAAAATTCGCGGGAGCAGGGGCGAGCGTGCCCATTACCAGCTTCGGGAATTCCCTGGTGCACGGCGCGCTGACTGAGCTGGAGCGCGATGGCTGGGTCGGTGTCGTCACCGGGATCTTCGATGTGACCAGCGCCGGGATTTCCTCGGCGATTGTCTTCTCTTTCCTGGCTGCGCTGGTGGTCCGGCCAAAGGGGTAACTGACGATAGATGGAGTGTATATAGATAAGTTGATTCCGGGATCGCCTAAGGCGGTCCCTTTTTATATGGAGGTGGGTTACGCCGCCTGATGCGGGTTTCTTTTGGACGAATATAGCATGCGACTCTATAAATTCACTTGGCCTAACATGTACTTTCGGTACTCCTATCATGTAAAATGTATATATTACTGCTTATTCTGATATAGGAGGGTTTAATATACATGCCCGTACGTCAAGAATCCACGCAAATTATGAACGCTGTCCGCACTAATCTGGAATCCTGTATTCTTGGTAAAAGCTTTGAAATAGAACTGCTGCTGACTGCACTGTTAGCAGGCGGACATGTCCTGATTGAGGATGTTCCGGGGACTGGCAAAACCCAGCTTATCCGCGCGCTCTCCCGGTCGATGTCCGGCGAATACCGGCGCATCCAGTGTAACCCGGATATTCTTCCGAGTGATATTACCGGCGTATCCGTCTATCATCCGCGTGATGAGATGTTCCACTTCCGTCCGGGTCCGGTGATGACCAATATCCTGCTGGCCGATGAGATCAACCGGGCGACCACCAAGACCCAGTCCGCACTGCTTGAGGTAATGGAAGAACGCAATGTTACGGTCGATGGAGAGACCTATCCCCTTCCACATCCGTTCATGCTCTGTGCGACCCAGAATCCGATAGATTTCGAGGGAACCTATACCCTTCCCGAAGCTCAGCTGGACCGCTTCATGCTGCGGATCAGCCTGGGCTACCCCGATGCCGATACCGAGAAAAACCTGCTGCTAACCCATCAGCAGGGCCAACCGGTGGACAGGCTGGCTCCCGTAACCAGCATGGAGACGATTGCTGCCATTCAGGAGGAGATCCGCGATGTGTTCATCAGCGAGCCGGTGCTGAACTACCTGCTGGATGTGGTCCGCCAGACGCGGGTGCATCCGCTGGTGCTGCTCGGCGCAAGCCCCCGGGCATCCTTATCATTCATGATGGCCTGCAAGGCCTACGCTTTTCTCCAGGGACGGGATTATGTGCTGCCTGATGATGTGAAGACCCTGACCCCGTATACACTGGGACACCGGATCCTGCTGCGGCCGGAATCACGCCTGGACAACGTCAGCATGGACTCCCTGCTGCAGAAGCTGCTTCAGAGCATTAACGTGCCTGTAACCATGAGGCAATAAGATGAGGGCCTTACTTACGCGGGCTGCCGCTGCGGTTCAGCTGAGGAAGTTCACGGGCGTTCTGGCGATTTGGGTCATTACACTCTTCTACGTGCTGTTTCAGGGCGGCAAAACCTCGTTCATGCTGTTCATCATGGTCTCTGTTCTTTTTCTGTATCTGTTCATTGGCGGTCTTGAAGGGGTCCGGCGGGCCAGAGGCGCACGCAGCTTCTATTCCGAACAGGATAAGCCGGATCTGCTCTATGCCGGGGGTTTTTTAAAGGTGAAGCTGGAAGTGACCATTCCGGGATTTCTGCCTTTGCCCTACGTGGTTGTAAGAGAAATTTTGAAGCGCCATAACGGAGAGTCCTGGGTGTTCGAGGAGAGCCTGATTCCGAACATGGGCGGACGGGGCGAGCTGCTGTTCCAGACGCCGCTGCTGGAGCGGGGCCGTTATTCTTTTGAGAATACGGATATTCTCAGCGAGGATATCTTCGGTCTGATGGAGCATAAGGGGACCTTCAAGGCAGAAGGCCAATTCCGGGTGATGCCCCGGGCCGTCGTAGTGCCGCGCTGGCAGCTGTATGAGCGCAAGGCGCGGCTGTCGGGGCCGCAGGTATCGCTGCTTCAGTCCAGGCGCGAGACCACGCAGATCAACGGTGTCCGTGATTATGTCTACGGGGACCGGCTGACGCGCATTCACTGGAATGCAACGGCGAAGACCGGCGAGTGGAAGTCGAAGGAATTCGAGCATGAATCCGTTCCTAGAACCATTCTGGTGCTGGACGGAACCTCCAGCGGCTATTACAACTCCGCACAATTCGAGCTGGCAGTCTCGGTCACGGCTTCTCTCCTCGGCTTCGGCATCCGGGAGCGGATAGGCATCGGCCTGTGCTGTCTGGATAAGCATAATAAGGTGTTCAGTCCGGCGGAAGGCAATGCCGAGCGGCAAAAGATGATTCAATATTTAATAGACATCAACGCGGAAGGCAAGGGGCCGCTGATTGACAGGCTGGAGAGTGTCCAGCGGTTGTTCCCCAAGGGATCGTATTTCGTACTGATCAGTCCGCAGAGCGGCAGAGCGGTACTGGATACGCTGCGCTGGGCGGAGAACCGGGGGATGACCCCTTCCCATATTCATGTTCTGCATCCTTCCGGGAAATACCGGGCCGGAGAGTGGCAGAATATTCTGCACTCGCATGGCGTTACCGGACATAGCATCAGTACACTTCAGGAGCTTCCTGCGGTACTTGGAGGTGATTCTGTCCGATGAAGCACTGGTTCCAGGCGATACGTTCCTCATGGCATCACGGGCTGACGCTGCTATGGCTGAGCATTATCGCTATGCAGTGGGTGTCCTATACGGTGCCCTTCTGGCTGCAGGAGACCACCGTTTCTGTGGCGCTAACCCTGCTGGCTGTTACAGCTATTGAAATCATTTTTCCGTTCAAAAGAGTGTACCGCATGCTGCTGGAAGGCGCGGCAGTGGTATTTATTGTATACAACGTGATTATCAGCTACGGGATTTACATTCCCGATCCTCTGCTGCCGGCATTTCTTGACCGGCTGCCCGGGATAGCGGTATCGATGATTCCTTACATCTGGTTTGCGCTGGGGGCTTGGGCGCTGCTGCTTATGTCCGCTTGGTGGGTGAACGGCAAGGCGCGGATTCTGATGTTCATCGCGGCGAATATCACGGCCTTCGCCGCGCTGGATTCATTCACGACAGCGGTCATGTGGCAGGAGGTAGCCTGGACGGTCTTTGCCGGTATGGGCTGGCTGGTCACCCGGCATCTGAGGAATTTCCAGCTGCATTATCCGCGCGGCTGGACCTATATGCTGAGGTATCCGATGAAGGTTGCCTTGAATATAGCGATTATTTTCTCACTGGTTATCCTTGCCGGGGTGAATATGCCGGGCGTGCGTCCCACCTTGACCGACCCTTATACCGCCTGGCAAAAGTGGAACGGGAACTCCGTCTCGTCCAGACCCTCCTCCGGGAGCGGGGACGCTGCAAGCGGCGGGTCAGCGGCGAACGGGACGACCTCGGGCTACAGCCTGAATGATGACAATCTGGGCGGGGGCTTCAACTTCGATTATTCGCCGGTCATGCAAGTGACCTCCGATCTGCGCACCTATATGCGCGGCGAGATCCGCAGCGTGTATTCGGGCAAAGGCTGGACAGACGATGATACCTCCGGCCGGGGAACGCATAACGAGGTGCAGGTGGGCGAGCCGCTGGAACGTGCTGCCGCCTCCAAGACGGAGACCCGTACGCTCAAGCAGACTGTCAAGCTGCTCGGAGGGAACAGCTATCCGGTTTTGTTCGGCGGCTATTCGATCTCGGGGGTAGACTCGGTGGACGGGCAGGAACAGAGCAGCGGCTTGTCCTGGCGTAGTGAAGACAGTGAACTGCTGTGGAATCCCGGAGGCAAAACAAGGGCTTACCCGCAGACCTATGTGGTAACCTCGGAGGTGCCGGTGGTTCCCCTTAAGGAACTGAGCATGCAGACCTTCGAGCAGCTCTACAGCAACAAGAATATCGACCCGCAGTATCTTCAGCTCCCGGATAACTATCCTGAGCGGGTGAGCGCGCTGGCCAAGGAGATTACGGCGAGAGCGCAGACGCCTTACGAGAAGACGATTCTGCTGCAGCAATATCTGCAAGCTTCCTTCCCTTATACGAATCAGCCGGATACCTCACGGGCCAGAAGCAAGGACATGGTCGAGAGCTTCCTGTTTGAGATTAAGGAGGGATACTGCGATTACTATTCCACGGCGCTTGTCACCATGGCGAGGTCACTGGATATACCGGCCCGCTGGGTGAAGGGATATGCTCCCGGGGAGCAGGCCGAGATTCCGGATAGCGTAATGCTTCAGCAGGGCGCTGCCGGTTATGTGAATAACAACTACACGATTACCAATGCGGACGCCCACTCCTGGGCTGAGATCTATTTCGGCGATTACGGTTGGGTTCCTGTAGAGGCAACGCCGGGCTTCGATGTTCCGGTGCTGACGCAGAGTGAGCAGGATAATCCGGATCAGCCTGAAGTAGAGGTTGAGGAGCCCGAGGAGCTTGAACCGGCGGCAGCGGGCCAGACGGACAAGTCCTCCGGATTCCATCCCGGCACCTGGGCCGTGGCTGGAGCAGCTGCTGTACTCCTGCTCTGGACCCTATTCCTGATCTGGCAGCGCCGGCTGAGCCTGCGCTTCCTGATTACCCGTATGCGTCTCGGCGGTCAGCCGAGTCCGGCGCAAAAAGTTATCGCAGAAACGGAGCGCTGGGTAAGGTATATGCGCAGGAAGGGTATGCTGAAGAAAGAGCATGAAACCCTGCGCGAATCCGTGGCACGGTGGAGCGTGGAACGCCCGCAAGCTGCAGGCAGTCTTGCTGCGCTGCTGAAGATGTTCGAGCGGGCGAATTACAGCCCTGAGGTTATTGAAGACAAAGACTGGCACAGCGTGTATACTGAAGCTTTGCGGCTGCGAAAAAGCATGAAGTCCGGCAAGTAATGCCCACTGGTGATGAAATGCTGCCGGACCCTGGGGTTTTTGCAGTCCTATAGAGCCGGGTTACAAGTTTCCTGTATGAAAATGAGGTGAATGTATTGTTTGAAAGATTAGTCCCCAAGCTCCGGGTAAACACGGTGTTTGATATCGCTCTGGAGGAGCTGTACCGCCAAGGCTACCGGGGAATTATTACGGATCTGGATAATACGCTGGTCGGCGCCAAGGCGCCGCTGGCTACTCCTGAGCTGCTGCTCTGGTTCGCCAAGGTGAAGGAGCTGGGCTTCAAGCTTGTGATCGTATCCAACAACAATATGGACCGGGTGTCGCGTTTTGCCACCCCGCTGAATATTGAATTTGTACATCAGGCCAAGAAGCCCAGCAATTCCCCGTTCCTGCGGGCCATGAAGCTGATGGAGCTGGGACCGGAGCAGACGATTGTAGTCGGCGACCAGATGCTGACCGATGTATACGGCGGCAACCGGCTGGGTCTGTTCACGGTACTCGTGCTGCCGATCTCCGTCAAGGATGAGGGAATAGGAACAAGAATTAACCGCAGAGTGGAGCAGATTGCCTTGACCCGTCTGCGGAAGCAAGGATTGTGGCAAGAGGAGGATAAATCTTAATGAATGCAATGAATGATGGAACAGCGCGGCCTGAGAAATGCAGCGGCTGCGGCATTAAGCTACAGAGCGTGGACAAGGAGCTCCCCGGCTATATCCCGGAGGTCGCCTTCGAACGGGAGCCGGTAATTTGCCAGCGCTGCTTCCGGATCAAGAATTACAATGAAGCCTCTTCCGTATCGGTGAATCAGGATGAATTCCTGAAGCTGTTAAGCGGAGTAGGCGAGAAGAATGCACTGGTGATCCATATTGTGGATCTGTTCGATTTCGAAGGCAGTCTGATTTCCGGGCTGCAGCGGTTTGTCGGCAATAATCAGGTCATTCTGGCGGTGAACAAGATCGATCTGCTGCCGAAGGTGACCAACTGGAACCGATTGCGCAACTGGATGCAGCAGCGCTGTAAGGAAGAGGGATTGCGCACGGCGGAGATTGTCCTGGTCAGCGCGAAGCGCAATCAGGGCTTCGACCGTCTGCTGGAGGCCGTTACCGAGCTGCGCGGGCAGCGTGATGTATACGTTGTCGGGGCTACCAATGTAGGCAAGTCCACCTTGATTAACCGGCTGATCTCCGATTACAGTGACCTGGAAGAGGAGCTGACGACCTCCCGTTATCCGGGCACGACCCTTGATATGGTCAAAATCCCGCTGGATGACGGCCATTCCATCATTGATACGCCGGGAATCGTCTACCCGTGGCGCTACAGCGAGCTGGTTGAGCGCAAGGATCTGGGCGCAGTGATGCCCGAGAATCCGCTCAAGCCTGCGGTCTATCAGCTGAATGAAGGCCAGTCGCTGTTCTTCGGCGGACTGGGACGCTTCGACTTCATCCAGGGGGAACGCCAGTCCTTCACCTGCTTCATCAGCGGCACCCTCAAGATTCACCGCACGAAGCTGGAGCGTGCAGATTCCCTGTATCAAGACCACCGGGGTGAGCTGCTGTCTCCGCCGGGGACTGCCGACATAGACAAGCTGCCGCAGTGGCAGCGCCATGAATTCCGTATCGCCAGGAATAGTGAGACCGACCTGTTCATCTCCGGTCTGGGCTGGATCAAGGTGAACGGTACAGCCGGAGCAGTAGTAGCTGTCCATGTGCCGCGCGGCGTCAAGGTGCTTACCCGTCCTTCGCTGATCTAATTGTACAGGAGGAAGGCGACATGACTGAGACAAACAGGAACACGCAGAGTCACGGGGAGCTCCTGCTGGGCGTGATGGGTGACCCGATTGCCCAGTCCAAATCCCCGCTGATGCACGGGGCGGCGCTCCAGGCGCTCGGTCTCTCCGGCGCTTATGTGCCGCTGCACATTACGCCGGACAAGCTGGGCGATGCGGTGCAGGCGATACGGACGCTTGGCTTCCGGGGCGTGAATGTAACGATCCCCCACAAGGTTGCCGTGATGGAGTATCTGGACCGGCTGGATTCAAGTGCGGTGGATGTCGGCGCAGTCAATACCATCGTCAACGACAATGGTATACTGACCGGCTTCAATACGGATGGCATCGGATATGTCCGCTCACTGAAGACAGAGGCTGCGCCGGATCTTACCGGCACCCGCATCCTCGTGATTGGAGCCGGCGGTGCGGCCAGAGGGATTGTCTCGGCGCTGCTGAAGGAGCAGCCGGCAATGGTCCTGATTGTGAACCGAAATGAGGAACGGGCCCGTCAGCTGGCAAATAGCTTCAGCAGCCGGGGCAGCTTAACCGGAGCAGGGATGGATGCCGTTCCCGGCGTGCTTGGCAGCATGGATATTGTAATTAATACAACATCCGTAGGCATGTATCCGCATATGGAGGACATGCCGATCGATCCGGCCGGGCTGCATGAAGGGATGATCGTCAGCGATCTGATCTATAATCCGCTGCATACCCGGCTGCTTACAGAGAGTCTGAAGCGCGGCTGCACCGTTCACGGCGGGCTGGGCATGTTCGTCTACCAGGGAGCCTACGCCCTGGAGTATTGGACGGGGCTTGTGGCTCCCGCAGCGATTATGCGGCAGACTATTGCGGATTGCCTTGGCCAGGTGCCGGGCAAATGATTTTCACTAAACAGGGTAATAATATATGTTAATTAAGGAGTTTTCACATTTATGTTAACAGGCAAACAAAAACGTTATCTGCGCTCTTTGGCTCATCATCTGGATGCTGTATTTCAGGTTGGCAAAGGCGGCGTAAACGATCATCTGATCCGTCACATTGAAGAAGCTATTGAGAAACGCGAGCTGATGAAGATCAGTGTACTGAATAACAACGCTGATGATCCCAAGGAAATTGGTACCGCGCTTGCCGAGCAGTCCGGTTCGGAGCTTGTTCAGGTTATCGGCAAGACTATCGTTCTGTACAAGGAATCACGCGACAACAAAACGATCGAGCTTCCAAGATAGGAGGTTGACCTCTTGAGAGTAGGCATAATGGGAGGGACCTTCGATCCTCTGCATATCGGCCATATGATGGCTGCTGAGACGGCGCGCGAGAGCTACAGTCTGCAGGAGGTCTGGTTCATGCCTTCGCATATTCCGCCTCATAAGCATGAGGCCGGGGCAACCGGTGAAGAACGGCTGGCTATGGTGGAGGGAGCGGTGAAGAATCACCCTTCCTTTGGCATTCTTGACTGGGAAATCGTGCGGGGCGGAGTATCCTATACGCTGGAGACGGTGATTAGTCTGCAGGAGGAGTATCCGCAGCATGAATTCTTTTTCATCGTGGGTGCGGATATGGTTCAGTATCTTCCCAAGTGGCAGGGGATCGAAGAGCTGGTGCAGCGGTTGACCTTCATCGGTGTGGGACGTCCGGGCACTCCGCTGGATCTGGGACTGCTGCCGGAGTTCATTGCCGGTAAAGTGCTGCTGGCGGATATGCCGCTGGTCGATCTCTCCTCCACCATGCTCAGAGCCCGGGCCGCCGAAGGAAAGTCGATCCGCTATATGGTTCCGGATGCTGTATATGAATATGTTCAAAGGAGTGGATTGTATGGAGTACAGCCGTGAAGCGCTGATTGAGGCGGTCTCCGGCCAGATGCCGGACAAACGCTGGAAGCATACACTCGGTGTGATGGAGTCTGCTGTGAAGCTGGCGCAGCGGTATGGCGCTGACCCGCAGCGGGCCGAGACCGCCGCCATCCTGCATGATGTGGCCAAATATTGGCCGGTGGAACGGATGCGGGAGATCATTGAACAGAACGGATTATCCGCTGAGCTTTTGAAATATGACAAGCAGCTATGGCATGCTGAGGTTGGTGCTTATACCGCCGAGCATGATTATGGCATTACGGATTCGGAGGTACTGGATGCGATCCGTTACCATACCTCGGGCCGGGAGAACATGGGCCTGCTGGAGCGGATCGTCTGTCTGGCTGATTATATTGAGCCTGGACGGGACTTCCCCGGTGTGGAGGAGATCCGCAGGCTATCGAAGGTAAGCCTGGAGGAAGGGCTGATTGCCGGACTGGACTCCACTATACGCGTACTGCTGGAGAAGCGCCGGGTCGTATTTCCGCTTACGGTGCTGGCGCGCAACGATTTAGTTAGAACATTGGAGGATAAACTATGAGTGTACAATCAAACAAGCTGTTTGAACTGGCGTTACACGCCGTTCAGGATAAAAAAGCAATGAATGTGGTGGCCCTCGATCTGCGCAGTGTGTCGCCGATCAGCGATTATTTCATCATCTGCCACGGTAATTCCGATACCCAGGTTCAGGCAATTGCCACTGAGGTGCGCAAGGTTGTTCATGAAGCTGGCGGAATGATCAAAGGCATTGAGGGGATGGATGCCGCACGCTGGGTACTGATGGACCTTGGCGATGTGATCGTCCATGTCTTCCACCGCGATGAACGTGAATATTACAATATTGAGCGTCTGTGGTCGGATGCCAAGGTCGTGGAGACGGTATGAGTCTGATTGCAGGAACTACGGTTACGCTTGAAGTGATGCGGGAGGTATCCCCTTACGGATACTTCCTGAGCGCAGGTGACCAGGATATCATGCTTCATTACACCGAGCTTGTGGGCAGCAAGCCGAAGATCGGCGACAAGGTGGAGGTCTTCCTCTTCTTCGATACCGAGGACCGTCCTGCGGCAACGATGAAGAAGCCTTATCTGACGCTTGGCGAGATGGCGCTGCTTGAAGTGGCGGATATCCATCCCCGGCTGGGCTGCTTTCTGGAGATGGGGCTTGGACGGCAGCTGCTGCTGCCGCTCAGCGAGCTTCCTGAGCTGGTGGAGCTGCGTCCGCAGATTGGCGACAAGGTCTTCGCAATTATGGAGCATGACAAGCAGGGACGTCTCCGTGCCAAGCTGGCCGGAGAGCAGGAGCTTGCGCCGCTGGCCTTGCCTGCACCGGAATCGTGGCAGGGGCAGACGGTCACTGCCCGGGTATACAAGCCGCTGCAGATGGGCACCTTCGTGCTTGTAGATGCCGGTGTGCTCGGCTTCGGCATCATCGGTATGGTCCACTCCTCTGAACGCGTTCGCTTGCTGCGTCTGGGTGAAGTGATTGAAGCGCGCGTGGCCCATATCCGTGAGGATGGCCGCGTCAACCTTAGCATGGGCCACCGCAAGGAAGTGGGCCGTGATGTGGATTCGGCGGCTCTGCTGGATTTTCTGGCTTCCCGTCCAGGCGGCGGAATGCCATATTCGGATGCTACACCTCCCGATATTATCAAGCAGCGCTTCGGCATCAGTAAATCAGCGTTCAAGCGCGCGCTTGGCAAGCTGATGAAGGAAGGGATGGTTGTCCAGAAGGAGAACTGGACCTATCTGGCTGCCCGCGAAGAGGAGCAGGCCGGACCGGACAGCGATTCTGACAATCAATAGTATAGAGAAAGCGGTGTACGCAGTGTCTTCCTATGGCAAATTTGCTTATGTATACGATGCGCTTATGGCGGATATGCCGTATCCGGATTGGCTGGCCTTTGCCGAGACGGCATGGGGCAAATACGGCAAGCCGCGCACGGTAGCCGAACTCGGCTGTGGTACCGGCAGCCTGACGATTCCGCTGGCGGGGGCAGGTTACCACATGACGGGGATTGATCTTTCTTCGGACATGCTGTCCGTTGCCCAGCGTAAGCTGGAGCAGCAGCCGCAGGGACGGCGCTTTTTGCGGGAGGGCAGTGTGCAGTGGGTTCAGCAGAACATGAAGGAATGGGAGCTGCCGGAGCCGGTAGACGCCGTCATCTCCTTCTGCGACTGCCTGAACTATGTGCTGGAGGAGCAGGACATCCGGTCTGTGTTCTCCAGTACATATGACGGACTGAAGCCAGGCGGGACCTTCTTGTTCGATGTGCATCATCCGAACACGCTGATCCGCTATGAGGAAGAGCAGCCTTTTGTACTGGATGAGCCGGAGGTATCCTACATCTGGACCTGTGAGCTGGATGTGCCGCGCCGGGAGATTGAGCATCACCTGTCCATCTTCGCCCGCGAGGAGGGCCGTTCAGACACGTACCGGCGCTTCGAAGAGACTCATACCCAGCGTGCCTATGACCCGGAGTGGATGAAGCAGGAGCTGCTTGCCGCCGGATTCAGCGAGGTGTCGGTGTATGCGGACTTCGAGTGGGTGGCGGCGGATGATTCGGCGCAGCGGCTGTTCTATGTGGCTGTGAAATGAAGCTGCTAAAGAAAACTTGAAGCGTAATCGTCACTGCGGAGAACATTTGGACTTTTAGCCGCTGGTCAACAGAGTTCTTTATTGTATAGAGCACAGATGAGAACTTGAAGCGTAATCGTCACTGCGGTGAACATTTGGACTTACGGCCGCTGTTGTCTGCAGATTTCATGATTTAATACTGCTGTTCGCGGTAGAAATCCGCAGACAAAGGCGGACGCTACCGCTCCTACAGTTCCAAATTTCCCCTCCGTTCCTTTTTGCTTCTTGTTGAATTCTTTAGAGCTTCATATATGGTTGAGGTTGTATTGGAGGTCCTTACCTGAATTAGGTAAGGGCCTTCTTTGATCTTGATATGGATCAAATGTGTGTGGAAAACAGCATACAATCGGCACAACTGAGGTGCATGGACCAAATGTATGTGAAAAACACCATACAATCGGCGCTGCTGAGGTACATGGACCAAATGTATGTGGAAAACAGCATACAATCGGCGCTGCTGCTGAGGTACATGGACAAAATGTATGTGGAAAACAGCATACAATCGGCGCTGCTGGGTCATATGGACAAAATATATGTGGAAAACAGCATACAATCGGCGCTGCTGAGGTACATGGACAAAATGTATGTGGAAAACAGCATACAATGGGCGCTGCTGAGGTACATGGACAAAATGTATGTGGAAAACAGCATACAATCGGCGCGATGTGCTGATGCGAGGGCGAGTGAGGCAGATGTACAAGTACCATATGTACAAGGGACGCATCAGCCGTTCTAATCTGCAAGACATAGCAAACCGGACCCTATCCGAAGGATACGGTCCGGTCATCTTTCAAGCAGGCTTACCGGTGTTCGAACAAATCGATGGTGCCGAGTACAATATGCGCCAGACCAAATCCAAGAATGCCGGTTGCCGCGATCTTATATCTGCTTCCCAGAAAAGCTGCACTCGAAGCAGTAACTACGGTCCCCAGTACGGCGGGTATCATCCCTTCACGCATTCGAAACACTCCCTCACGGTAGTTTGAAAGACATTCGTTAGTGTGGGTTACGGAGGGAACAATTATACTTAGAGTTTATGCCAGCGGCGGCAGGGAGGCGGCTATCTGTCATAAACAGTCAATCAGCCACTCCCGCTGTGGTCGCCGGCCGGCCGGCAGGATCTTCGACCTCATGCACATTATAGAGCACACGCGCCAGCAGATCCTGGCTGTAATTGCCGAAGTGCTTGCCGTAAATGGTCAAGCCGCGTTTGTTAACCGGCTTGTCGGTGACGGCAATGCGGAAGGTCAGTTCGCTCTTGTAATCCAGCTTAATGTCATCCAAGGTGATGTCTGAGATGCGGCAGCCGTCAATGAAGCTGCCCTCCTGGTTAATGCGGATCAGCTTCAGCATGCCATACTGGTTAAGGTGGGGTGGCCACCAGTCCGGGTTGAAGGTGCCGCGTGCATCGCCGAAGTCCCCGGGGCTGGTCCAGAAGCCGATCTCAATTCCGTTCACATAGAAGTACAGATCCGAGGGGTAATTGTCGCTGAACCCGGGAGCCTCGGAGCCGATCTCCATGGAGAACTGGATTTCCCGGAAGGTCTGGTTGGCTTTGAGATAGTTAGGGATGCGGTACTCCAGGAAGCCTTCGGCCATCCAGATAATCTCGGAATCGATCCGCTGGGGATCGGCGAAGTAACGCGGCTCGTCGAAGTCCCCGATGATGCTGTCCTTGGTGGCCAGACCGCAGGTCGGAACAGCCTGATAATTACTGTAATGGCCCACCTGAATCTCGACCTCGTACAGATTATCGACATCCTTGCTGCGCAGATCCACCATCAGCTTATCTTTATTCAGGTAGCAGACCTTTTGAATTCCGTGTTTGCCTACGGCCGTATTGATCTCAATTAAGCCGCTCTCCTCCAGCTTCTTGATATGCATTGTAATGGCCCCGTTGCTGAGATTCAGCTTCTTGGCAATTTCGTTGAGATTCAGGGCCTGATTGGTCGCCAGCAGCTCAAGAATCTGAATGCGGATTTCCGAGCTGAGCGCCTTGAAGATATCAATCCCGCTCATCAGATCTTTAATATAAATCATATTTAGAATACCTTCTTCCACTGAGGTCATGAGAATCGAAACTATTTTATAAAATTATAAACTAACCCACCCTAAAAGGAAAGTATTCTGCCTTTTTTTGTAGAAAACGATTAAATTTAAGTTAAAAGCAAAAGTTTAAGGCTGTTTGTTTTACATAAATATGAATACTTAATGCGCGGTTAAGTCAATATTAAATGATTTTTTTCAGTAAAAAGACAATTTACAACGTTTAGTTTGAATATCTTTAAAAAGATTTAACTTTTATATTTACACTCCACTTTATATATGCTATTTTATACCTGTAAGCGAATACATTCAATTGTTTCTCAATTATTTGATTAAAGTGTGAAATATAGTACATCATGCGGTAGCTTGAACTAACAGAGCCGGTGAGGTTCCCTAGTTCTTCTATATAGATTGTATCAATTGAATTGCTCAGCAAATCCTAGGAGGGGTTACAGTGTTAAAGAAAAAGGGCTGGTTCACACTGCTGTCGTTGGTTCTGATGGTATCGGTTGTACTTACAGGCTGCGGCGGGAAGAACAATGCATCGTCCGGGGGCAATAGCGGAAGCGAAGCTACGGCGAATGCCGGGAGCAAGGATTCCAAGGAAACCAAGAATCTTACCTTTATGTTCCGCGGGGGAACCGATGAGCAGAAGGCCTATGAGGGTGTAGTGAAAAAATATGAAGCCGATCATCCAAACGTCAAGGTTAAGATCGTTGTGACTGCGGCGGATCAATATGCGACTAAGCTGAAAGCCTCTATTACGGGAAACAGCGTTCCGGACGTATTCTATTTTGAATCCGGTGATCTGAAGGCTTATGTGAACAGCGGTGTGCTGCTGGACCTGACCAGCTATGTGGAGAAGAACCCTAACATTGATTTGAATAATATCTGGAAATATGGCGTGGATCTGTACCGTTACGACGGCACCATGGCAGGGCAAGGCAATCTGTACGGGATGCCCAAGGACGTAGGCCCTTTTGCACTCGGCTATAATAAGACCATGTTCGAAGCTGCGGGTATCCCGCTGCCGGACAAAGACAAACCGTACACCTGGGATGAATTCATCAAAGTCGCCCAGCAGCTGACGATTGACAAGGACGGGGACGGCAAGCTGGATCAATTCGGCGCAGGCTTCAACGTGCAGTGGGCCTTGCCTTCCTTCGTCTGGAGCAACGGGGCGGACTGGCTGGATGCGACTAAGACCAAGGTTACGATTGATGATCCGAAGTTTATCGAAGCCCTGCAATTTTTCACTGACATGCAGCTTAAATACGGAATTACGCCATCAACGGAACAAGCTCAGACTCTGGATACCTACCAGCGCTGGATGAAAGGTGAAATGGCCTTCTTCCCTGTAGGTCCTTGGGATATGAGCACTTACGAGAAGCTTCCCTTCGATTATGACCTGATTCCATATCCTGCCGGCTCTACAGGCAAATCCGCCACATGGACCGGCTCACTCGGTATCGGTGCTTCCGCCAAAACCAAGCATCCCGATGAAGCCGTGGATCTGATCAACTATCTGACGGCCTCCAAGGAGGGAATGGAAGCGTTGGTGAAGGCTAAGGTGCAAATTCCGAACCTGATGGATATGGCTAAGGAATGGGCTGCTGATACTACGACCAAACCGGCGAACAAGGAAGAATTCCTCCAGGTCGTGAATGAATATGGACGGGTGCTGCCTGGCCACTACACGTACAATGCTGAATGGTATAACCTGTTCTACACGGACATCCAGCCAGTGCTTGACGGCAAGGTTACCCCTGAGGAGTATGTGAAGACGGAACAGCCGAAGATGCAGAAGCTGCTGGATAAAGCGGTTGAGCAAGAGGCGAAATCCAAGAAATAAGCGGTACGCATCGTTCTTATCCAGCATACAAAGTGATGCTCGGTCTCCTGTAACAGCGGGCCGGCATCACTTTATTCTGAGATGAACTTGTATATATTTTGGGGACCCCGCAAAGTATCTGAATACTCATCGGAGCTGATGCATCACTTTGTGGGGAAAGTTATAGACTATCCGAATTTGAGGTGATTCTAATGAACACTAAGCTGGGTCTGTACCGCAAGGAGAAAATCTACGGATTTCTGTTTATCCTGCCTCCGCTGCTGGGACTGCTGATTTTTACACTGTATCCGATGATCTATTCGATCTATGGCTCATTCACGGATTGGGATGGGCTCGGCCAGATGAACTTCATCGGCCTCGGCAACTTCAAGGATCTGTGGTCGGATGAGCTGTTCCATAAGGCCTTATTCAATACTTTGTTTATGATGCTTGGCATTCCGATTGGCATTACGCTGGCGCTGCTGCTGGCGCTTGGGCTTAACCGGGGGGTGCCCGGGACTACAGCGTTCCGGGTCATCTATTATGTTCCGGTCATTTCTTCTCTGGCCGCAGTATCGATCATGTGGAACTGGGCCTATAACGGTGATTATGGTCTCGTCAACCAGTTCCTTGATCTCTTCGGAATCAGCGGGCCGAACTGGATGGCGAATAAATATACGGTCAAGCCGGCGCTGATCATTATGGCGGTATGGAAGGGCCTCGGTTATACGATGCTGCTCTATCTGGCGGCGCTGCAGAGTGTCTCCAGATCTTATTATGAAGCGGCGGAGCTGGACGGAGCCAGCGGCTTCAAGTCCTTCTGGCATATCACCTGGCCGATGGTGCGCCCGGTAACCTTTTTCATCATCGTGACCAACATTATTGGAGGATCGCAAATTTTTACCGAGATGAACATTATGACCCCTACAGGCGGGCCTGAATATGCTTCAGCCTCCGTGGTGTTCTACATTTGGCAAAAAGCCTTCGGCAACTTCCAGATGGGCTATGCCTCTGCTATGGCGGTATTCCTCGGCGTGTTCATATTTGTTGTGACTCTTATCCAATTCCGAATGAACGAGAAGCAATCGTTCGATGTCGATTAACTGAAGAGGGAGGAGACCATAAATATGACGAGCAGAAGAAGAGTTACGCATAGCATTATCTTTGTTCTACTTTTAATCGGCGCGGTGTTCATGATCGGCCCGTTGCTCTGGATGCTGTCCACCTCATTCAAGGATAAGCAGGATGTGTTCGCCCTGCCTCCGGTGTGGATTCCGCGGCCGTTCCATTTCGATAAATATAGTGAGATCTGGGAAGCGGGTCCGCTGCTGAGCGGGATCAAGAACAGCTTGATTATCGCCGTCACAGTAACGATCGTGGGTACGTTCACCTCCAGTCTTGCGGCGTTTTCGTTTGCTAAATTGCGGTTTCCGGGTAAAAATAAAATATTCCTGCTGATGCTGTCATCCCTGATGATTCCGTATCCGGCAGTTATGATTCCGCAGTTCTTCATGTTCTCGAAGCTGGGCTGGATTGATACGCTGCTGCCGCTGATCGTGCCGGGCTTGTTCGGCAATATCGTCATGATCTTCTTCCTGCGGCAGTATCTGAGCAGTGTGCCGAATGCCATTATCGAAGCGGCCAAAATCGACGGAAGCTCGTACTTCCGCCTGTACAGCTCGATTACCTTCCCGCTTATCAAGCCGGCGGTTGCAGCGCAGCTGATCCTGTGGTTCATGGGCATCTGGAACGACTACCTGTCTCCGATTATCTATCTGAATTCACCGGAGAAGCAGACCCTCCAGCTGGTTATCGCCAACTTCAATGCGACCTATGCGATCCAGACGGACTATCCGCTGATTATGGCGGCTTCGATTATTGCCCTGCTGCCGATGCTGATTATCTTCCTTGTTTTCCAAAAGCAAATTATTGAATCAGTTGCCATCTCCGGAGTGAAGGGCTGACCCTTCCTTCGGAATACCGAAATACCGGCTGAGACCACCAGCCACCAGTTCAAGACCAAAGGAGAAACCATAATGAATACAAATAGAGAGTACACTAACCCGCTTGTCGAACAGCGTGCAGATCCCTGGATATACAAGCATACCGACGGCTATTACTATTTCACCGCTTCCGTGCCGGAGTACGACCGGATTGAGGTACGCAGAGCGTTAACGATTGAGGGACTTCGGGAAGCACAGCCGGTAGTTGCCTGGCGCAAATATGAGAGCGGCCCGCTCAGCGCCAATATCTGGGCACCCGAAATCCATTATATTGACGGCAAATGGTATATTTACTTCGCGGCGGCCCGGACCACGGAGACGAAGGAAGGGCTGTTCGACCACCGGATGTACGCCCTGGAGAATACTTCGGCGGACCCGCTGCAAGGGGAGTGGGTGGAGAAGGGCCAGATAAAAACGGCCTGGGAATCCTTTGCCTTGGACGGTACCTCATTTGGGCATAAGGGAGTACAGTACTATGTATGGGCGCAAAAGGACCCTGAGATTGGCGGCAACTCCAATCTGTATATCTCAGCCATGGAGAACGGCTGGACGCTCAAGGGTCCGCAGACGATGATCTCTTCGCCGGAGTATCCGTGGGAGGTCATCGGCTTCAAGGTGAATGAAGGCGCTGCGGTGCTGAAGCGGGGCGGCCGGATCTTCGTGAGCTTCTCGGCCAGCGCCACCGATCATAACTATTGCCTGGGACTGCTTACCGCAGACGAGGACAGCGATCTGCTGGACGCCGCATCCTGGACCAAGCATCCCGAGCCGGTGTTCCAGACCAGTGAGGAGAACGGGCAGTACGGTCCGGGTCATAACAGCTTCACAGTGGACGAGAACGGCGAGGATGTGCTGATCTACCATGCCCGAAGTTATAAGGAGATCACCGGAGACCCGCTCTACGACCCCAACCGCCACACCCGTGCCAAGCGCCTGCGGTGGAACGCGGACGGCACGCCGGATTTCGGGGTGCCGGTGAAGGATAGCCTGAGCAAGTTCTGATAATAAACGGAGATCCGGCAGCTCCGAAGCATTCAATGCATCAGGAACGCGGCTATTGCGGCGCTGCTTAAGCGGTTGACTCCCTAGAAATACACTATAATAGAGGTAGCCAAGGACATTATGATGATGTCCTTGGCTACCTCTATTTTTACATAGGTTCAGCCTGGAGAAGTTGACCTTGCGCGGATTCAACTTTATTAGCCGGGATGTCACATCAGGGCAGGGCTCATCCGTAGTACAGAATATAAAGAGTTCACAGGGACTTTAGGAAAGAGGTGGGAAAATGGATGAAACTGATCTGCAGCAGATCATCCCGGATATCCTCAACGGGGATACTGCTCAGTTTGAACAGATCATGCACCGGTATCAGAGACGGATTTTTTCGTATTGTTACCATATGTTAGGTCATTATACAGAAGCGGAGGATTGTACGCAGGAGGTATTTATTAAGACATTCCGGAAGTTAAGCCAATACAACCTGGAGAAGCCTTTTGAAGCCTGGTTGTATGCGATAGCCTCTAACTGCTGTATCGACACCATTCGTAAGCGAAGGTTAAGTAAATATCTTCCATTCCTGTATCGCAGCGATGAACAGAATCAGCATGTAGATCAAGCCATTGAGGATAACTATTACAATGAGCATGTTCTGCGGGCAATGTCCAAATTGACACCTGAGGAACGAAGCCTGCTGATTCTGCGATGTGTGGAAGATAAGGGCTATAAGGAAATCGGAGAAATTATGCAGCAAAACAGCAGCAGTCTCCGTAAGAAATTTGAACGCACGGCAGCTAAATTCAGAAAGTATCATGCTCATCTTACAGGAGGGATATCGGATGGATCACGACAGCAGTCAAGACCTCAGAACCATATTTCATAACGTCAAAGTTCCTGAGGCAGATGTAACGAAAGCTGTGATGAATATATTGGAGGATGAGAAAATGAATAAACGGGTTACCTTCTATTCTAAATATAAGCTGAGTACTCTTATCGTACTGGCATCACTGTTGTTAGCTTCATCAGCCTTTGCGGCTACACAGCTGATTACACTCACGAACAACAAAGGGGATGTAATCTATGAGGAAAAGAAATTCGAGGATTCAAATTTTCCGGATTATACGAAGGAAGAGCAGCTACGCAGCTTAAAAGCACACGGTCTAGGAAACGACTTGCTGCAGCCGGGCCAGGCAGCAGCAATCTATATGGCAGGAGAGAATACTGAGGGAGAGCTTTACATCAGGAGAGGAGCAGCATCCGGGTTCTCGGATGCAGCTACACTTCGCGATGAGCTGAAGCAGTCCGGCGCACTTATTTATGATAGGCTGCAGGATAAATATGATTTTGTTACAGGTGCTTTGACCTATAATCCTGATCCGCTCACCGACCAGAAAGAAGCTGAATTGACAGAACAATTAGCGCAAGAAGCCCGGGATTCCAAAGATGGATATGCTATGAGAATGCTTGATGTGTCTAAAGAGGGCTGGAGTATGATCGTTACGTATAAAGGGGAGGGACAAATGATTCTCGTTCAGCCGATGAAAATGAATGAGAAGTTAACGATACACCATTCTGAGGAGCCGTCAGCAGAGACTATAACAGTCGATGGTGTTGAAATGCTATATTCCTTATATACAAGCGGCAGCCAAGGGATTCGTTTCATTCACAATCTTCCCAGCAGTGATTTCCACATCGTTTATTATATTGAGGCTACCAAGGGGGTTACCAAGGAGGAATTGCTTGAGATCGCCAAAGCTTATTTGCAGTAATCATCTGATCAGCAGATATAAAGCCTATAAAAACTTGAAGCCTTTAGCCCCACTTGCAGCGTGGGGCTAAAGGCTTTTATTGGATTCTGATCAGCCGCTGCCTTCATCGGCTAACTACGTTCCTGCACGAACTGTTTTATTTGTCCCCTAGAGGAACCGGAATAGTGTGTCTATAGAACTTAATATAGTGGAAGCCGTCCATCTCCAGGAATTCCGGCTTCTCTGTGGTCTGGAAGGAGTATGTGCGTTCCCACAGGATATTACCGTTCTTGAGGTCCCACGGGCGGGAATCGGATATCGAACTGACGGGAACGGCGGCTCCTCCGGCTTGAACAGCCAAAGTATCCTTATCCAGCATAGTGAACTGCTTCCCGGCGACCACAATATCATAGCCGTCAGCAGTCCGGGAGACGCTGCGAATCCAGAGTTTCTCCTCGCCGACTGTAACGGAGTGGTCTGAGGGTGAGGCCAGCGGGATCGGCTGCCCGACCTTCTGATATCCGCTGAAATTATCCAGTACAAGTTCAACACTTTGCAGCTTGTCTGTGGGCAGCACATCGTATTCAATTATAAATTCCGGGGTTCCCTTTTTGCTGGAATTCGTCCCCCGCATCGACCGGGAATTCATTTCCGTCCCATTCACATACAGTTTGGTTACAGCAGAGAATCTTGGATTTTCTCCATTATCCATCTTATAATGTCCCTTTACGATGGTTGACGTAGGAGAAGCCGTAATCGTGTCATAGTAGACGGTTCCCTGATCCACCGCTACAGCCTGGTCAATATCCGCAACGAGCAGGCTTTTCATGGCAAGGTTCGGGTCATATTTGAAAGAAATAGGGAATTGAACCAGTTCTCCGCTTGTCAGCTTTGCATTGAAATTCACGGTTAAATTTCTGGAAAAAGGGCTGACCGGCTCAAATTTGTAAACACCCTCGTACCGGGTCTTGTCCGGGCTGTAATCTCCGCCGCCTCCGATAGGATCAGAGTCAGTAAACAAGCCTTTAATATTATTGAAGGAGTAATTCGAGAAGGCCGTCTCATCAAACACCCGGCCGGCCGGAAGCTGTATACTGTAAAGCATCAGCAGATTATTATCGTCTGCAATCACACCTTTGATGGTGAAGACGGTCCCGTCCTTAAGTGTTTTGCTTTGGTTGACCGTTTGTCCGTAACCCTGCTTAACCACTTGAGCGAAGTTCACTGTATTCAGCTCAGTCTGACTGAACAGCTTCCCGCCGTAATAGGCCAACGCCGGATACTGATAGACGCCCACTGTCAGTAACATGGCTGCGGCGGCTGTGGCGGCCCAGGTCCGTGTCCGTCCAGCCCGTGATTTCCGTCTAACCGGAGCCTGCTCCAGCGCCTTCCGCAATCTGCCTTCAAGTTCTGACGGCGTCATGGTCTGCTGATGCTCCTGTAATCTCTCCTCGATCGTTCTCATAACGGTCACCTCCAATCATAGCTTTTAATTTCTGTATTCCCTGCGATATTCTGGACTTGATCGTGCCGACCGGCGCTTCGGTGATATCGGCAATGGTCTGATACGGCAGATCGTGGACATAACGCAGTTCAATCGCCTCCCGCTGTCGGGGATTCAAATGTGCGAGCAGGACGGACAGATCCATTTCAGATTCGGTATCGCGGTACGGGTTAGTGGCAGTCCATGCCTCCATTGCAGGCTCCGGCGCCTCGTCCTCCTCCAGGGGAACGAACCGGTTCTGGTTGCGGAGGACCGTTTTGCAGCGGTTGACCAGAATGGTTTTACTCCAGCTATAGAAGGCCTCACTCTTCTTCAATTGCGCCAGCTTCTCATAGAGCGTGACGATCATATCCTCCATTACATCCATCGCGTCATGCTCATTCCTCATGTAGCTATAGGCAAGACGATAATAAGCGTCCTGTTCGGCTAGGATCAGTTCTAATAATGCTTCTTTGTTACCGCGCTGTGCGGCTCTGACAAGACGTCTTATATTCATATGCTCACCCCTTTCACAGATAAGAGTGCGTAGCCGCCCGGAAAGTTCATTATGCTCTCAAAAAAATATCCACAGCCTATTCCAGAGAAATTCCTAGTCTCTGGAAGGGCTGTGGAGGGAGCGAAGAAGAGGCAGGAGCTGGCGAATGCTCTCACGCTCATTCATAGAACAGCAGGCGCTTGGCATAAGCGTTGCGGAACTCGGTGGGAGTAAGGCCGACAATTTTTTTGAACGATTTCATGAAATTATGGCAATCCTTATAGCCTAGCTGCAATGACACTTCGCTGACGTTCTGGTTGGTGTCGGTCAGCAGGAATTTCGCCAGCTCCATCTTCTGCTGCAGAATATATTGCTTCAGGGAGATCCCGGAGATGACGGTGAACAGATGGGAGAGATACTTCTCGTTATAGCCGAAATAGGCGGCGATCTGTGATACCTTAATATGCTCGCTGCGGCTCCATTTGATGTAATCTACAATATCGTTGTAGAGCTGCTCCTGCTTGGTTCTTTTGAACGGATCGGCATCGGTTGGCAGGGTCTGGCTGTACAGCTCGCACAGAATAACGGTAGACATATAGTTGCCCAGCACCGTCTGATTGTAGCTCCGCACCGAGTCCTGGAGCTGCTTCATCATGACGATGATTTTCTCGACATTCCGCAGGGTTCCGTATTGAGGTAGGTGAATTACATATTCTTCCTTGTCGCCGTTTGACGGAGGGGGGCCCGCAGTCTGACTACCGTTCGCAGCATGAAAATGCAGCCAATAAAAGCTACAGTCTGAAGACTTGTACCCGTATTGTCTGGTAAGCGGAGGCAGGAGCAGGAACTCGCCTTTGGAGACGGTGAACTGCTGGTTGTCACCCGCCAGGTAGAGCACGCCTTCGGTCATAACTATCAGCTCATAATCCTGCAAAATCCGGCTTAAGTGAATCCACTCCGCCGAGGGGGCCACGAATTTGCCGGTCATCTCCAGATGTACCGGCTTATCTACCAGCAGTGTGAATGCAGTCATGTCATAATCCCCCTCGGTGTGGAAATAGTCTTATCCTATTACCATATCAAATAAGGGCTATCTTGAATACAGCAGAAGCTGCATCCGAGATAACCCTTGTGTGGAACAGTGTATTGCATTATGCCAACTGTTATTCTTTCACAATCTGAAGCTTATATTCCTGCACGGTGACATGATCCTCCGCCTTGACCGTGAGCTTCACCTCAGTGCGGCTGTGCGGCAGCTTGATCTCGCGCGGGAGTGAATCCTCAATCAGAATCCCGTCTGCATAGACCAGGGCATTGTGATGGTGAGGTGTAACGTTCAGTTGTACCAGGCGTGCCGCTAGCGGAACACTCAGGCTATACGTGGTTATGCCGCTGCTGAAGGAGGTAGACAACGTTCCTTCACTGAAGGCAAGCTGGCGCAGTCCGGCATTGTGATCATAACCGGTCATCATGCGCAGCAGGTCGAAGATGCCATTCTCCTTACCCGGAACCACGAATTTGACTTCCACCTCAGTCTTGCCGCCAACCGCTTCAGCAGGAATCAGATAACTCCGCTCGTAGAAGCTGCGGGCTTCATCCGTATGCAGGACCTCGCTCGCAATTAGCTCCGCATCTACATAAATCGCTATTTTCTTACCATTATTTCCTGAGAAATAAGTGACTGAGAGGTAGTTGTCCGTGCGCGGTGCCACCTTCATCCGGTAGCTGAACCAGCCGCCGTTCTCCGCTTTGCGGATGTTATATCCGTCCCAGGTGGCTACAGAGGTGTTCTCTCCCTCAATGCCATGCTCCAGCTCATACTGATCATTGCCGACAGGCAGGCTGTCCAGTGTAGCGTCCTGCACACGCTGCCGGATTTTCCCTTGTAAAATATGCTTCTGCAGCTCAGCCGAATCCGCCTCTACCAGACGCCAGTAGATGCCGTAACGCTCACTATGCTGCTTATAATGCGGGGTGAAGACCAGCCGCTGATCCTCATCCGTTCCCCGCAGTGCAAAGGCCAGTTCTTCCTGCTCCAGCCGGACTACGCGGTCCGCAAGCTGCTCCAGCCACTCCTGCGGGCTCTCGTTCACCGTTGTGATGAAGTCCTTCACCAGCATGTTGCGGGTCGGGACACTTACAGCCACTCCTGTAGCAGACACGGACAGGTCACTCTGGCCCAGAGCGGCGCTCAGCACCACCGGCCCATACTTGAACGCGACCACCTGACGGGCATCCGGCAGGCTGAAATGTGTCAGCTTCATCGGCAGCTTGAGCTGAAGCGTGTCGCCGTCTTCCCATACTCTGTCCGTCAAGAGGTAACCTCCGCTGACCGCTGAGTTCACAGGCTGCCCATTCAATAGAAGCTCAGGTTCTGCGGCCAGCCAATCCGGCAGACGAAGCTTCAGCGTGGTGGACTGAGTCTGAGGCTGCATCACTGAGATCTTGAACTCTACAATATCGCTATAAGGCAGATTGGCCGACTGGATCAGCATCAGGCCGTGCGCAGCAGAATCCAGGGTAGAGCTAAGGTACTGGTTGACCACTATGCTGTCCGCATCATGGAAATACAGGCTGTCATTCAGCTTGGTGAAGCTCTCCATGCCGGTTCCCGTACAGCACCAGAAATGCTCGAACGGCGAGCTGTAGACCTTGAAATACCCGGTCGCCATCGGCTGGAAATACATCGTCATCCCGGTATGTGGGTGTTGTGAGGACACAATGGCATTCAGGTAGGTGTTCTCGTAGAAGTCGGCGTAACGAGTATCTCCCGTGAGTTTGAACAGCTCGCGGGTCAGCTTGAGCATATTGTAGGTGTTGCAGGTCTCCGCTGTGAAGTTGGAGCGTTCCCGGTCCAGCATATCCGGGTCACCGAAGTGCTCCCATTCGCTGTTCCCTCCGGTGATGTAGCTGTGATGATGAACAACCATCTCCCAGAACTGCACCGCCGCTTCCAGATAAAAGGCTTCGCTCTCCCCGAGCGTCCGGTAACGGTTCAGCGCACCGAGGAATTTCGGAATCGTGGTATTGGCGTGCTTGCCCTTGAGAATATCCTTGCCCTCATGAACAGGAGTGAACAGCGTCAGCTCGTCAAAGCTATGTGCGGCGCTTAAATGGCCTGCTTTTCCGGTGATTCTGTACAGGTCGTACAGGCAGTCATTCATCCCGCCGTATTCCACCGATAATACACGCTGATGAACCTCTTCAGACCAGGAGGCTGTGCGGCGGTACACCCAGTCACCGAGCGTATCCGCGAGGTCATAGGCCGTTTGGCTGCCGGTGGCAGAGTAGGACGCGGTGAGTCCGGCGATGATTTTGTGCATCGTATACCAGGGGACCCAGGCCGGCTGCTTGTTCTCTACATGATCGAAAAGGCGTTCCTCGAACGCGGACAGGTAACCGCTCTCATGCTGGCACAGGGCCAGCTCTCCCAGAAGATAGTTCAGCCTGAACGCCAGCGCGTCATCCCGCGTACAGGCATAGGCCTGGGACAGCGCCGACAGATAGTGGCCCAGCGTGTGTCCGCGGATCTCTGTGTTCTCCCAGCCGGGATATTTGTCGGCACGCTTCGGCAGTCCCCGGTTCTCGCGGAAGCCCGCCAGCAGACGGTCTGGATCATAGCTGGTCAGATATTCGATCTCCTTGGCAAAGGCGTTCGCGATATACGGATCGGACACACGGACCTGGTCCATGCGGTATTCCTCGTACAAGGGCTTACCCTGAATCGGGGCCGCCAGAGGCTGATGGGGTGTAATTGTCATTTTGTATCCTCATTCCTATGGGTTCTGTAGGGTTACTGCTGGATGAATATCCTATATTTAAGCTTATAGATAAAGGGCTTTCGGGTAAATAGTGATAGGATTGAATATGTGTGAAAAGGTTAGATTGGGGAGAGAGATTAGACGCAAAAAAGCCACAACCGCTGCTGGGCAACAGGCTATGGCTTGAGGTTATTTTATGGAAGGGATTAAGATAGCAGCTCCTTATGGAGTGTACTGCTGCACGATCGATACAATCTGGCCATCCTTGATCGTGAGGTGATAAGGCGAACCGCTTAGATCGAATACATCCGTCTTGGCGAATTCATGAATGAACTTCTCCAAAGTGAGCGACTCGTTCCAGTTCGTATCCAGGTCTTCGAGCTTGCCGGTGCGGTCATAGATCTGCATGGTGACCTTGGCATCCGGGGCTACCGTATAAGTAGTCAGCGTGTCGCTGTCGTTCACGATATAGTAACCGTCCGGGGCACCGCCGATTTCGGCTGCGGATTCCGGCTCCCGCTGGGCGAAGACTGCGTCGGCGGCTGCGCCTTCATACCATTCGATCTCATCCCCGGTAAGGGTCGTCTGACCGTTATGATTCTCTAAGGAATGTATATACACCGTCAGATGCTGGGCCACCCCCTCGCTCTTAGCATCAGCGGTTTTTATGGTTGTGCTTGCCGTAGTCACGAGGGAAAGGAACAACAGGACCAGAACAGGAAGCAGGTAGACGTTTTTGTTTTTTAACATTATGAATTTCCCCCTTGGCGTAATCTTACACGGCGTGAGTCTACACTCTTTATTTACCCTGCCGGAATATTCTCAAACTTGTTTATACCCTAATAAACGTTGGATCAGCAGAAATGTTGCAAAAGATTTTTTAACTGGGTATATATAACAAATATTCCGTCTTTGTCAACCTCTTTTGAACCGTTCAAACCAGATTGACCTGCCTAATTAAGGGATTTATGATATAGGAATATCTGGATTTTTACTAGAATATCTGGTTCTTGAGGGGCGGTATTGGTTTGCAACAGCACACTACAATTCAAACAGAACTGGCTGCTTTTCTGAGAAAAGAAGGCCAGACAATCAATCAGTTCGCAGGAATCTCCGGTGTCAATTCGGGAACGCTCAGCAGCATTATTAATGGTAACCGTCCTATTGCCATGCAGCAGCTGGACCGGATTACCGCCGGAATGGGGCTTCCTGAAGGAACATTTTATGAGTTATATATAGATGAATGTGTCGTACATTCCGCACCCGACTGGCGGCGGCTGGGACCCTTCCTGCACCGCTGTGCGGAGCTGGACAAGCTGGAGTGTATCCGGCAGGTGGTTCAAATCATCATGGACAATATTACATATGCCCCGCTCCTGTTCGATACGGCGGAGGAATTCTACGGGCAAGGCAAGCTTCAGGCAGCGGCACTGCTGTATGAAGGGGTAGCCGACACTGAGAAATATCAGCATTCGGAGCGGCTGGCCCTGTGTCAGTACCGGCTGTTCATGATCCGGATCGGACAGAGCCCGGAGGCGGATTTCCGTGCGGCGACCCGGTTTGAATATTTTGTAGAGCGCCTGGAGGAAATAGACCAGTTGGAAGCGCTTCGGCAGCTGGCGGATATCTATATTGCTCTACAGCACTGGGAGAAGGCCAGACTACTGGCAGAGGAGCTCCGTCATAAGACATCTATCCAGTACGAAATCAGATTCTACAAAACGAAAAAGAAGAAGGAGCTGAGGCAGGCGCCCAGACCTCTTTGCTTCTATATACTGTATGCTTACTGGCTGCAATCCAAGGTATGCGAGGAATCCGGTGAATATGAGCGGGCGCTGGAATATGTGGGCCTTTACACTGAAATGAGCTGGATTGTCGAGGAATCGGAAGAGGTTCAGCAGATCCGGGCGCAGTTCAGCAGGCTGGGAACAGTCTACAAGTCTCTATACCGCCTGATGTGCGGTGAGCTGGAGGCTCTTCCCGAGGTGATGGAATCTATCGGCACCCCCGGGCTTGGACTGCTGGACGGGCTGCTTAAGGCAGTTCAAGCGGCTAACCGGTATGGCTGGAAGGTAGATGAGCTTATCAGCCGCTTCCAGCCGCTGCTTACGCCGGAGGGAACGGCGCTCGGGCAAGCCGAAGGAACTCCGGGCAGGGAGACGCCGGAGCAATATCCGGTACTGCTCTATGAGCTGGCGCTGTACTCTCTCAAAGCAGAGAAGATAGAGCAGGGGATACGTTATATCTTCGGGAGCCTGGAGGCTTCCGCCGCACTTGGCAGCATAGCCTGTGTGATCCGCTGTGTAAGATTATTCGAGCAATTCCGGCCGCACGCTTCAGCGGAAGAGCAGGATCGGTATAAGCGTCTGATCAATAAAGTCCAGCTGGCCCACACCGGAGGGAAGAGGACCACAGAATCCCTGCGGGAGTAACGAAGTATCTTTTTCATCCCATCCAATTCCTTCCTCAGCCTATTTTTGTGGATTTTGCAGGTTGTTGCTGTGTTTTTTCTGTTATGATAAGGACCAGTCAAGTTTATGGTAACATATTTAGGTTTTGGAAATGGGGTTCTGGAACGACGATGGAGATGAACGATACCGGCAGTTCGGCGATTCGCAATATAGAGGATGCCGCAGACCGGATGATAGAGCTGTTAAGCCAACTTTTCAAGTCAAACACGATTCTGATTTCGGTGCATGGTGTAAGCTCAGATCCCCTGCTGCGGGTGTTCAACCGGGAAGAGCTGTTGGGGCCGGATACACATGGATCTGTGTTGTTTGATGCTATTGGCAGTCTGATCCTTCTCAATGACAATGGACCGTTACTGGTCTCTGATACGCATAAACAGCCCGCGTCCCCTGCACTTGAATTCATACACACACAGGGAGTACATTCATTCATTGGCGTTCCTCTGCTCACTGAGGATGGCGAATCTCTGGGAACGATCTGCCTGCTGGACCCTGCTGCCGGGCGGCATACGAAGGAAGACCTGGACCTCTTAAGCGCTATGGCTTATTTTTTCACCTATATTATGAACTTGGAACGGAAGCTTGAAGATTTGGAACAGCGGCGACAAACGAAAATGGATCTGTTCGCCATGCTCAGCCATGAAATCCGCACCCCGATGAACGGCATTATCGGCATGACCGATCTGATGATGACGACTGAGATGAACGAGCAGCAGCAGTATTACATGGAGATCATTGAATCGAGCAATGCCAAGCTGCTGCAATTCCTGAACGATGTTCTGGATTTCAGCAAGATGGAAGCGGGCAAGCTGCTCATTGAAAAGGAACCGTTCGATATTATCACCGCACTGGAAGAGAGCGTCTATCTGTTCTCCACCAAGGCTTTTGAGAAAAACCTGGAGGTTATTCTGAATGTGGATTCGGAGATTCCCCTGTATGTTCTGGGGGATTCCCCCAAGATACGCCAGATCATCATGAATATCGTAAGCAACGCCCTGAAGTTCACCCACGCCGGGGAAATTCTGATTGAGCTGAAATCCTTGCCTGTTCACCGTGAAGAAATAGGGATTAGGATCACGGTTACGGATTCTGGTATAGGTATAGCGCAGGACAAGCTGAAGCTGCTGTTCAACAAATATACCCAGGTTCACCAGAGCAGCGAGCTGCATCATTACGGAGGTACCGGACTGGGGCTGGCCATCTGTAAACAGCTGGTGGAGCTGATGGGGGGAGAGATCTCTGCGGAAAGCCAGGAAGGGACAGGGACGAAGCTGGAGGTCACGCTGTATCTTGAGAAATATACAAGCCTGCCCTCGATTCCCTTTGAGAAGGATGTGCTTGACGCAATTAAGATTCTGGTTGTGGATGATAATCAGACCAGTCTGGATGTCATCTCTTCGGTACTTGAGGACTGGAGCGTGGCAGTGTCTTCTGCCCGGACTGCCGGAGAGGCCCTGGAGCTTCTGGCGGCCAATAACGATTATGATCTAATCCTTATGGATAAGGATATTGCGGGGACAGAAGCCACAGAGCTTGCCAAGCACATGCGTCAGCTTGTTCCGGGCAGGAAGCTGCCCGTTATTCTGCTTGCTCCCCTGGGGACGAATCTGGACGAGGAGACCAAAGCGCAGTTTTCCTCCATCATTATCAAGCCCATCCGTAAGGTGCATCTGCTCAATAACATATTGGCTTTGCTGAAGCACAGTAAGCCGGAGTCCTGATGGCGCATACTCCTCCTGGTGTTCTGCAACCAGTGAGATATTCATAGCCATACTTAATATAGCCTGTTTGAAGCCGGTGCCTGCCGGAATTCAAACAGGCTATTTGGTGCAGGCGGAGAGGGAGGCGGAGGGTTGCCCTGTACATACGGTAGATTCATGCTCCGCATACGGTGAATTCACTATTTCATCCGCTGCGTATTGTCGGACCGAACGTTCAGGTGACATAATCGAAGAGCAGGGCATCTGCACACAGGAAGGCGTGAACGACTTGAACTATTTCCGGAAGCAATCATTCCGCAGTAAATTAAAAACTGCATTCTTAGCCGTGATCCTCCTCTCCGTACTGATGACCGGGGGATTGTCGTATTCCATCTCGGCGGCGACTCTGGAGAAGAATGCGCTGAAGCTTACCCAGGATAACGTTGTTAAATCAGCGCAGATCATCGATGAGAAGCTGAACAAGCTGATGCTGATTATGATGACCTTCATGATCAGCCAGCCTTTTCACGATATGATGCGGGATGTTGTCACCGGGGATACAGGCCGGTATTATACTCATCTGAATGATCTTGATAACGTTTTCTCACAAGCGCGGATTGCGGAGCCGCTGATCCATTCGATCTATGTGTCCACGCCGATCGGGGAGTTTTACCCTTCCTCGATGAACCGGAACCGTCTGACGGAGTTCAAGGATACCTTACTATATGAGCGGATCGAACAGGAGAAGAAGAATACATGGGTTGAAGGCCATGAGGACATGCTCTTCTCCGGGAAGGAACGGGTTATTTCACTGATTCTGGAGCCTATATTTGATACAGCGGTCCGCGGGGTCTATATTATCGTCAACATCCGTGAAGACGGCTTCCGCAAGCTGGTGAGCGGGGATACCGGCGGAGGGGCGCGCAGCTTCCTGCTGAACGCGGCAGGCAGCCCCGTCTATTCTGTGAAGGACCCGCTCGTTCTGCAGGCGGTGGAGGGCAGTGATCTGACCGGCATGATCAGCAGCAGCCGGAATCTCAGCAATACCTTCAAGCTGGGAGGCGAATCGTATCTGCTGAACTATGCGCATCTGGGTATTGCTGATTGGACGATGACCACGATCCAGTCCAAGTCCGGTGTGCTGAAGGATATGATCTATGTGAAATGGCTGCTCGTGGTGGTAGCCCTCTTCGCTTTTACTGTTACCATGATGGTATCAGGAGCTTTTACCCGTTATCTGCTGCGTCCGCTGCAAGGTCTGATGAAGGTGATGAAGCGGGTGGAGAGCAATGATCTGACGGCAAGATTCGAGAGCGGGGGCGGAGACGAGCTGGCCCAGGTCGGGATGCGGTTCAACCAGATGCTGGAGCAGATCGTAGTGCTGATCGGAGAGGTCACACAGGCACAGACCAATAAGCGCTCGGCAGAGATCAAGGCCTTGTCGGCGCAGATGGACCCTCATTTCCTGTACAATACGCTGAATACGATCTACTGGAAGCTGAATCTGAAGCAAGTGAAGCAGTCGCAGAGCATGGTCATGTCGCTGTCCCGTCTGTTCCAGCTCGGGCTGAACAAGGGGCAGGAGATCACTACGCTGTCTAAGGAACTGGAGCATGTCCGCATGTATCTGGAACTGCAATGCAGCTGCTATGAAGGGCTGTTCCGTTATGAGATTTATGTCGAGGATGAAGCGCTGGTTACCCTCCCGATTCCGCGCATTCTGCTGCAGCCGCTGGTGGAGAATAGTATTCTGCATGGCTTCCGCAACCGGGAGAGCGGGGGGATAATTGATCTCGAAGTCTTCGATGAGGGAGCACGCTGGTGTATCAAGGTCAGCGACAATGGAACTGGTATGGACGAGGAGGCGGTCCGTGCATTGTTCCGGCGGGAATCGGAGAAGGGCTATGCCGTATCCAATCTGATCCGCAGGCTGCAGCTCTACTATGGGGACAGTGCAGCATTACGGGTGGACAGCGGGCCGGGCCGGGGGACGGCGGTTATTATATCTTTACCCAAACGGGAGGAGCATCAGGATGGACGATCATAGCGTAACCCTCTGTATCATTGATGATATTAAAAGCGTGGTGGAAGGCCTGACCTGCATGAACTGGGCGGAGCACGGCATCCGGGTGGCAGGAACAGCGGCCAACGGTGAGGATGGGCTGGACCTGATCGCGGAGCTGCGCCCGGATCTGGTCATTACGGATATCCGTATGCCAAGGATGGACGGGCTGGCCATGCTGCGTGCCGTACTGGAACACCACCGGGACTGCAAAATTATTCTGGTCAGCGGGTATGCCGACTTCGAATATGCGCAGCAGGCGGTACAACTCGGCGCATTCGACTTCGTGGTCAAGCCGTTCACGGAAGAGGAGATCATGAAGGCGGTGCTGCGGGCGAAGTCGGAGATTATGGAGGCGCGTTCCAGACAGGATACCCTCCGGGAGATGGAGAACAAGCTGCGGGAGAGTCTGCCGGTGCTGCGGCAGGAATATTTCGCCCTGCTGGTCAGCCACCGAACGTCGTGGGAGCAGGCGAAGGCGCGCTGGGAATTCTTAGGCATCGATCTGAACCCCAAGGGGTTCGTGGTGATGCTGCTGGAGATCGATCACTTTCAGGAGCGGGCGGCAGAGCTGTCGATCCGCGAGGTGGAGCTGATCCGCTTCTCCCTGCTGAATATCACCCAGGAGACCATTGCCGGGCATACGCGCTGCGTGGTGTTCCGGGCCAAGCATAACCGCTATCTTGCGGTGATGAATGACTGTGGTCCGGCCAGTGCAGTGGAGATTGCCGAACGCTGCTGCAAGAACATTGAACGGTATACCAAGTTCACGGTATCTGCCGGTGTAGGAGGCCGGGTGGAGGAGACCAGCGAGCTGCCGGATTCCTACCGCCAGGCGCACCGGGCGCTGGCCCACCATCTGTTCACCGGAGGCAACGCGGCCATTATGTATGATGATGTTCACCAGAACGGAAGCCAGGAGCCGCTGGCGCTGGAGTACAAGGACGAGCTGCTGCTGGCACTGCGCTCCGGCAATGTCAGCCGGACAGGCGCAATTCTGTCAGCCATTTCAGAAACGCTGCAGAGTCTGAGCTCCGGGCATAATCCCGATTATCTGCTCGTTCTGTATGAGGAGTTGGCCGCATCAGCGATCCGCACCTTCTATGAGCTGGTTCCGTACGGGGAGATTCAGCCGCTGATCCAGCGGTTCCGGGCGGTGCAGGGAACAGCGGGGCTGCCGCTTGCGACTCTCCAGCGGCTGCTGCTGGAACTGTGTACAGAGGGGGCCGCCCTGGTGCGCAGGAGCAGCCTGTCCGAAGGGCAGAAGGTGATCTATGAAGCGGTAGAGTATATTAAGGGCCGCTTGTCCGAGGATATCAGTGTCGGTGAATGCGCGGCGCATGTTCATCTCAGCACCAGCTACTTCTCCAGCCTGTTCAAGAAGGTGAACGGAGTGACCGTTACCCAGTATATCACCGCAGAGCGTATTCACCGGGCCAAGCTGCTGCTGGTGGAAGGGGCACAGGTACAGGAGGTGGCCTTCGCTGTGGGGTATGAGGAGCGCAGATACTTCAGCGAGATGTTCAAGAAGATCACCGGGCAGACACCGTCGGAGTTCAGGGCGGGGTACCACCCGGACCGCCAGGAGGAGCCCTACCATTGACAGCGTCCGATCCGCACCGGTGCAGCATCCTGTATGCTAACTATTTCACACATACCCAGCCTCACTCCGTTCAGTATCAGGACGGCTTATCCTTCTATCTCTTCAGACTTCAGATGGAAGGGACCTGCCGTGCTCTGGTAGACGGAAAATACGAGACGATCATCCCCGGGGATCTGCTGATCTATGCTCCGGATCAGCCGTATGAGCTGATTGTACAGCCCCGCAGCGCTCCAGGCTCTGGGGGAGTTCAGCCCGCCTCGGATTATTTCCTGATCGGCAAAGGGGAGTGGCTGGATTCCTGGTGGCAGGACCGCAGGCTGCCGGCCCGGACGAATATCGGCTTCGACGATACGGTCATTACCTTATGGAAGCATATTGCCGGCGAGAAGAGGAAAGTAATGCAGCATCAGGAGGAGTTGCTGGATTATCTGCTTAGAACGTTCTGTCTGACGCTGGAGCAGATCGTTCAGGCACGGCGGCGCACCAAAGGGGCGGAGACCGCCTACAGGCTGAAGCAGTTCATTGACAATCATGCCCATGAACCGCTCAGCCTGGAGCAGATCTCCGCCTCCGCCGGGTTAAGTATCTCCCGCGCTTCCTCCCTGTTCAAAGCCGCTTTTGGCCAATCGCCGTTCGCCTACTGCATTGATGTCAGGCTGAAGTCTGCCGAGCAGCAGGTGCTCTACAGCACACTGTCACTGGAGCAGGTTGCCGACAATGCGGGCTTCCAGAGCTACGCCCATTTCTGCCGGATGTTCCGGGAACGGTATGGCGCTCCCCCGGGAGAGTACCGGCGCAGCTTCGGCTTCCGGTTCAACCCTGGCTGAGTCCGGTGGTGTACAGCACCTGATTGAACTCAAGCAGTACCGCTTGCAGCTGTCCATACTCCACATCCTGAACCATGCCGTTCCCCTCAAGCGCCAGTACAGCAGCGGCTGCCGCCGATTGCCCCAGAATCATGAAGACCGGCTCCATCCGGATGGAGCCGTAGGCCGCATGAGTGGCCGACAGACATACCGGTACGATCAGGTTGGTGCATTCGCTCCGCTTCGGCACCATTGCCCGGTAGCTGATCGGATAAGGCTCGGCCAATCGGATATAGAATCCGCCCTCCGTGCTGACATGCCCGTCTTCGTTCACATAGTATTGCGTATGATGCGAATCCATGGCGAAGGAGCCCATTCCGGCCGAATCCGGCACCGGGTGCTCCCGCCTTACATCATGCTCTGTCACCACATAATCTCCGGTCATTCTGCGGGACTCCCTGATGTAGAGCTGGGAAGGCCAGTGGCCGCTGTCCCCGAATTCGTCAAGCGGCAGGCCCCACGGCTTGTAGGCCTCCCGGATCTCCTCCGGCACCCGCGGATGGTTCTGGATCGTCCAGACAACCCCCTGCTGGTAGATGCGGTGGGCCTCCCATATCTTGTCCCGCGCCGCATAATCCGCCTCCGGATAACTGTGGTTCATGCCGTTATAATCCGTAGAAATGCCGCTATTGTTATTGGAATCGGTCTTGTCCGCAGTGACCCGGTTCAGCTTGAAGAAGCGTGAGCGCTGCCCCTGCTCAATGGCCCGGAACAGAATCTCATAATCGGCTTCGTTATAGTCCTCAGGCTTGCTGATCATCAGGCGATTGCCCGGATTGTCTGTCAGACACATGCGGAAGTTATAGGCTTGCAGCTTACGGTCTCCCTCGCCGGCATCGCCGCCACGGTCCGCATTTACACGCGGGAGTAGTCCGCTTGAAGGCATTCCTTTAATGACATAGGGGTCAATTCCCGGAGGGAGCTCGTTCAGTTCAGGGCCGGGCTGAATGCCGTTTAATGTCTCTCCATACTGTGCGTTCGGCTCCCGGCCGACCACATAAGACACACCGGAATGGCCCATCAGGTCTCCCTCGTAAGAGGCGTCAATGAACATTTTGCCGTGATAGACCTTCCCGGATTCCATAGTAATGGACGTGATTCTTGAGCCTTGCCGGGTCACCCCATTCTTAAGCTCCAGCCTTTCCCCGCAGACGACTTCAAGGTTATGCTCCGCCACCCAGTCCTGCAGCACCTCAAGCGCAACCTTAGGCTCGAACAGCCAGCAAGCCCCGTCCTGCGCATATTTCTGCGCGATCCGCTGGTAGAATTCCAGAGATAAGCCGCCGACTGCCTCTTTCATTCCTACATCCGTATCACCCAGCCCTCCGGTGGTCATGCCCCCAATTCTCCGGCTCGGCTCGATGACTACCGCACTTTTGCCCATAATAGATGCCTGGACAGCCGCTGTAATGCCTGCAGCCGTTCCGCCGTATATGACAAGATCATATTGTTTCATCCGGCGTACCCTCCTCCTTGGTAACGATTTTGCCTGCAAAAATGATTATAAGCCGCTGCCCGGACCCGCGTGAATGATGGATCTTCCTGTTTCATTTGACGGATCTTACTGTTTTGCCCGGAAGGCGGGTTTCAGGAGAAAAGTCTTTTGAATTCGCGGATAGCCTATGATAAGTTGTTTGCTGAAAAACGGAATATGCCCCTGCTTCAGGAGGTAAACCAGGAGGAACTATGAAACCACAATTTCGCTATTTGGACAAACCGGCGCTTGAACCTGTACCAGGCTGTGACTGGGCCGACAAAATGGTTCTAAATCCGGCGATCATCCAGGACCCTGACTCGAATGACATTCATATGCTGTTTCGGGCAACGGGCCCGTGGCCGCAGAAGAGAAGAGAGGGCTGCCATGATCCCTATCCGATTTTTTTGGGCTATGCGCGGAGCAGGGATGGGGGAGAGACCTGGGAGGCGGACTTTTCAAGACCTGCTCTGGCTCCGGCCCTCGGGTATGAAGAGCATGAATTGTACATTACGGACATTTACGGAAAAAGAGTGCGGAATTATGCCAACGGCTGTGTGGAGGACCCCCGTATCTTCTATGTCGGGAACGAGCTGTATGTCACGGTGGCCTGCCGGGCGTTTCCCCCTGGCCCTTACTGGCTTAGCAGCCAGCAGCCTCCGGTCCAGACGCGCTTTGAATACGTGCCGGATTGGATTTTTGCCGGAGAGGGTTCGGACCCGTTCATTCAATCAGCCCGGGCGAATGATACGGTCAGCGTTCTGTACAAGCTGAATTTAGCCAAGCTGAAGGAAGGGGAATATGAAGACGCTTTCGGGTACGTAGGTCCGCTTACCGAGGGGCATATCAGCGATAACCGTGATGTGTTCCTGTTTCCTGAGCAGATGAGGATTGTAGGTAAATGGCAATATGTGATGCTGCACCGGCCAATGAATGTCCTTCCCTTTGCCGGAGGGGAGCAGGCGGGCAAGCCTTCCATTTATCTGGCAGCGGCGGAATCATTCGCGGATTTCGCTTCACCTGCGGCAGTCCACCGGCTGCTGGCCAGTCCGCTGTTCGATTGGGAGGAGAACCGAGTGGGGGCAAGCTGGCCGCCGGTCGCCCTGGGCAATCAGGAGTGGCTGGTAGCTTATCACGGGAAGAAGAATGTGCAGTTTGGATATACGCAGTCCTTCATGATCCTCAGGGAGCAGGAGAATGATTTCCCGGTCATCATCCACCGCTGCTCCGAACGTCTGATGTATGCCGAGCGGGATTGGGAGATGCCGGAGGATTACCCTACGCCTTGTCTGTTTACCACAGGAGGCATTGTCATGGGGGAGGATCTAATCATGTCTTATGGCGCTGCGGATCAGAAGGCGGGTATCGCTTGGGTTCATTTTGCGGAGTTATTGGAGTACATCCGGACATTTGATGAGAACGGCATCCTGCTGTAACGGGAGAGCCCGGCCGCTGCCGCCTGCCGCAAAGAATAGAATTCTGTCCCTCAAGAGTGAGTCTGCCGCACTCCTTTTGCGGGAGGGGTAGCCTATAATAGAGAACGAGCTCACAATACAAATGTTAATCAAAGGGGTAGAACGTATGCAGAAAAAATGGTTGGGTCTCAGCCTGAGCCTCATGCTGGCCGCCGGAATCGCCGGCTGCGGCGGGAACGTTAACAATAATAAGAGCGGCGGTGCGGCAGAGGGGACACCCGGAGCGGCAACAGCGAGTCCCACAGCTTCGGCCGCAGCAGAAACAGGTGAGCCGGTACAGCTTAAGTACTGGACGGATGACCGTCATGACCAGGAATATATCAAGGAATTGGTCAACAAGTTCAATGAGACGAACGGCGAGAATATCCAGGTGGAACTGACAGTCATGTCTGAGAATTACGCGCAGAGCGTTGACATTGCCTTCACCAGCAACCAGGCACCGGATATCCTCCGTCTGAAGAGCGGCAATACCCCCGAATTTGTCAAAAAAGGCTATCTGGCTCCGATTGACGGTTACCTGACCGATGAGATCAAAACGAAATTCGGCAGTCTGCTGATCGATGGTGTCAACCGTTTTGACGGCAAGGTATATTCTTTGGCCAATACCGGTCTCACCCTGCGCCTGATCTACAACAAGGATCTCTTTGACAAAGCAGGCATCGCTAATCCTCCAGCATCGCTACAGGAAATGGTCGATGACGCCAAAAAAATCACTGAAACCGGCAAATCGGAGGGCGTATACGGCTTTGCGTTGAACTTCAAAAGTCCGAAGGCAGCCTTTGACCGTTCGATTCGCGAGATTCTCTCCTTAAGCGGCTACCAGGGTCTTGGCTTTGACCTGAAGACAGGACAATTTGACTTCGCACCTTATTCTCAGGTTATTGAATATTTCAAGCAGATGTACGAGGACGGAAGCATCCTGCCGGGTGCGGAGACGCTGGATATCGACCCGCTGCGCGCCCAATTTGCCGCAGGCAAAATCGGCATGTACCTCAGCTTCTCGACGGAGCCGGGCGTATACCAGGACCAGTTCCCGACAGAGATCAACTGGGCAGGTACGCTGGCCCCTACGCTGGACGGGCAGATTAAGGGAACCTCGGAGATCGTATCCGCCGGTACCTGGCTCGGGATCAGCGCGAAATCGGCACATCAGGAGGCCGCCTGGAAATTCATGCAGTACATGTATGGCGACGATATTCTGAAGACGTATCACGAGAAGGGCTTCGGGATTGCGGTGGTGCCGAGCATTGTGGAGCAGGCCAAGAAGCCGGAAATTGGCGGTATGGAAGGCTTCCTGGTCGGTGAGCATGACTCGCTCTGGCCTGCTGTGCCGAACGTCACGCCGGAAGGCGCTACCTATGCGGATGCTTTCTTCAAATATATGCTCTCGGGCGGAGATGCCAAGGCCATTGCGGCTGACCTGAATACAAGATACAATGACGCATTGTCCAAAGCAGTGGAGAAGGGCGAGGTTACCGTTACGCCGGACCCGGCGTTTGATCCAATGAAGCCGCAGGGAGAATAACGGGTTACAGAGGGGCTTGTACGGGATTCCCGGATCAGCCCCTTTGCTATCCTTGAAGGAGACCAATCATGATCTATAAATGGAAAAGACTTGGGGAGAATTCCCTGTTCCTTGCACCGAGCATCATTCTGACGCTCACTCTCGGCATCTATCCTCTATTCTGGATGCTGCGCTATATGTTCTACGATTATGCCGGATATGGCGAGGCGCTGTTCATCGGGCTGGACAATTTCAGCCGGCTGCTGCGGGATAGCCTGTTCTGGGAGTCGGTCGGCAACACCTTCATTTATGCCGGAGGGAAGCTACTGCTGACCCTGCCGCTGTCGCTGCTGCTGGCTGTTATTCTCAACGGCCGATTGCGCGGGTCGAATTTGCTCCGGGGAATTTACTTTATGCCGACAGTCATTAGTACTGCGGTCATCTCCGTTGTTTTTTATAACATCTTCAATTCCTATAACGGTATGGTTAACACAGTTCTGATGAAGCTGCATCTCGTCTCCCAGCCGGTCGACTGGCTTGGTCCGAAGCACGCCATGCTGACGGTTATTCTTGTGGCGGTGTGGGGTGCCGTCGGGAACTATATGCTGCTATTTCTCGCCGGGCTGCAGAGCATTCCGCAGGACCTGTACGAGAGCGCGTCCATCGACGGAGCGAACGCCGGAAGACGCTTCTGGAATATTACGCTTCCGATGCTGGCTCCGGTAGCCCAGATGGTCATTATGCTGGCGATTATCGCTTCCCTGAAGGGCTATGAGAGCATCATGGTCATCACCGAAGGCGGACCGATCGGCAAAACGGAAGTCATGTATCTCTATCTCTACAAGCTGCTATTCCCTGTATCCACCGGTTCACCGGTAACGCAGCAGCTCGGTTACGGCAGCGCCGTGGGCTTCGCCACCGCTGTGATTGTCGGAGCGGTAACCGGCCTGTATTTCTTCTTCAGCCGCAAAATGAACAAGGTGTATTAGGAGGCTTATCCATATGAACGAATCTGTGATATCCAAGCAGCCCGGAAGGCGGCCGCAGACGGTGGACCGGACGCCCGGTACTGCCGGGAGAATCGTAACCCGGACAGTGATGTGGCTTTTCCTGCTGGCAACGGCGGTCCTGACCTTGTTTCCGCTGCTGATGACTCTGACCGGTTCCTTGAAGACCGGGGCTGAGATGATGACGGGCGGAACTCTTTTTCCCGCCAAGCTACAATTCAATAACTATGCTGAAGCCTGGAAGCAGGCCAATTTCGCCCGCTATACCTGGAACAGTGCATTTATGAGCGTAATGGTGACGGTGGGGACGCTGCTGGTGGCCTCGATGGCTGCTTATTTAGTGGACCGGCGTGATTTTCCGGGGAAAAGAATATATGTAACGGTGCAGGCGTCCATGATGTTCATTTCAGTCGGGGCCATTGTCCTGCGCCCGCAGTTCGATCTGATGGTTGCGCTGAATCTGAATACTACGCTGTGGGGGGTTATTCTGATTCTGGTCAGCGCCCATTCCAGCACCTTCTTCATGCTGCAGGGCTTCTTCAAAGCGATTCCCCGGGAGCTGGATGAGGCCGCAATGGTGGACGGCTCGGGTTTCATCCGCACCTTTTTCCGCATCATTCTGCCGCTCTTGACCCCTGGGCTTGGGGTGGCCGGATTGTTCGCCTTCCGCCATGCCTGGAACGAATACATTCTGCCGCTGGTGTTCACGATGACCAATCCGAAGCTGCAGACACTGACGGTCGGGCTGGCGAATCTCCGCTATGGCTCTTCGGCTGCGATGCAGATTCACCTGATGATGGCCGGGGCCTGTCTGTCCATCCTGCCAATGCTGCTGGCGTATATTCTGGCGAATAAAACCTTCATTCAGGTGACGGCGGGTTCGGTGAAGGGGTAATAAACTTTAAGATAAGCTTATGCTTCCGAAGCGAGTTTTGCGAGGTGGATTCAGGTGAAGCTACGCTATCAAAACTTTTAGGAGGATAACAATGAATTACGGACATATTACAGTACCGCAGGCAGAGGTGCCGGTCTCCCGCGAGGTGGATGTGTTGGTCATCGGCGGCGGGGCGGCAGGGATTGCCGCTGCCATCTCGGCGGCCGAAGGCGGGGCGAGCACCATGATCGTGGAGCAGCGCGGGTATCTGGGCGGAATGGGAACCGTGGCGCTGGTGCCTGCCTTCTGCCCCTATACGGACAAGGTCAAGCCGATTATCCGCGGCCTGGGCCTGAAGCTGATGGAGCGGATGAAGCAGGCCTGTGATCCGGGCTATCAGGAGGAATACCGCGAACAGCTGGACTGGGTGCCGATTGATCCTGAAGTGTTGAAGCGCGTCTATGACAATGCGGTACTGGAGAGCGGTGTGACGCCGCTGTTCCACACCTTTGTCTACGATGTAGTGCGGTCGCCGGACGGCCAGACCATAGAGGGCGTAATGATTGTCAACAAATCCGGAAGATCCTTCATCCGCTGCCGTTATATCATCGACTGCACCGGGGACGGCGACATTGCTGCCCTGTCGGGTGTGCCGTTCCAGAAGGGGGGCGGAGACGGGGAGCTTCAGCCTGGCAGCATGTGTTATCTGCTGGCGAATGTAGACCGTCCAAGATTCAGCCGCTTCCTGGCGGAGACCGGAGATACAGGTCAATTGCACCGGACGGTGGAGCAGGCCATCCTGGAAGGAGCGCTGCCGGAAGGCCGCAAATCGATCTCCGGCCTGGCCTGGGTGAGCGATCAGCTGGTCGGCGTTAACTTCGGCCATGTGTTCGGGGTGGACGGAACGAAGGCTGAGGACCTGACACGCGGAGCCATTGAAGGCCGCCGGACGGTGCTGCGGCAGCTTGAATTCTTCCGCAAGTATGTGCCGGGCTTCGAACAGGCGCATCTGGTGGCAAGCGGAGAGCAGCTTGGCATCCGGGAGACGCGGCGTATCCAGGGCGATTATACGCTGACTGTGGACGACTTCGTGGCCGCGCGTTCTTTTCCTGACGATATAGCGCGCAATGCCTACTATATTGACATTCATCTGGCGACAAGCAAAAGTGATATGACCTTCAATCATCTGCCGCCGGGAGTCTCCCACGGGGTGCCTTACCGGGTGATGCTGCCGGTGGGCATCCGCAATCTGTGGGTGGCGGGACGTTCGGTGTCCTCGGACCGGGCGGTGCAAGGCTCCCTGCGCGTCATGCCGAACTGCTTCTCGATGGGCCAAGCCTGCGGCACAGCAGCAACGCTTGCACTCCGGGACGGCACGGACTCCCGCAGTATCTCGATTCCTGAGCTTCAGCAGCGTCTGCTGGAGCAGGATGTGTGGCTCGGGGAGAATTTCGTTCCGGGGGCGGCGGAGCAGGATGCGGAAGCGGGGCAGGCGCAGTGAGCGGCGCGGAGAATGTGAAGAGCGAGAAGGGCGAGAAGAGTGTGAAGAGCGTGAAGAACGTGGAGAGCGTGAAGAACGTGGAGAGCGTGAAGAGCGCGGAGAGTGTGAAGAGCGTGAAGAGCGTGAAGAACTTGGAGAACGTGAAGAGCGCGGAGCGAACGGAGAGTGTGAAGAGCGGGAAGAGCCTGGAGAGCGGGAAGAGTGTGGGGAACGGGAAGAACTTGAAGAACGTAAGGAGCCTCCCTTTGCTGGAGGATTGGTTTCATGGGGCGGTCTCACTGGAGCACCGGCAGGAGGGGATCAAGCCCTGGCGGATTCCGTTCCGGGACTATGATCTATATCCGCCGGATGGGATCGGCGGCAAGGCGGAGATCTGCTCCGGTATCCGGCTGCGGCTGACCACCGATTCCGGGGTCCTTCTCCTCTGGTTTGAACCGCTGGCGGAGGAGGCTTCGCTGGATTGCGTTGCTGACGGCCGTCTGGTCCAGACGCTCAGGCTTGCTGCGGGGGCTGGAGAGGCCCGCTTCACCGGACTTCCCCCTGGTGTGAAGGAGCTGGAAATCTATCTGCCGCAGAACACCGGCATGACGATCAGCGGTCTCGCGATTGATGATAATGCTGTTGCCGAACCGCTGGCAGATCGGCGGCCCCGCTGGGTGACGTATGGAAGCTCAATTACCCAGTGCGTAGCGGCTTCTAGCCCGTCGCGCACCTGGCCGGTGATCGCCGCCGGGGAGATCGGCTATCACTTGACCAATCTAGGCTTCTCCGGCAACTGCCTGATGGAGCCGATGGCGGGCCGGCTGATCCGGGATCTGCCGGCTGACCTGATTACCTTGTGCGTCGGTGTGAACATCTACGGCGCAGTGTCCTCCAGCCCGCGGATGTTCAAGCCGCTGCTGATCGGTCTGCTGGAGACCATCCGGGAGAAGCATACAGAGACACCTATGGTTGTCATCTCGCCTATTTACGGAACGGAGCGTGAGACAGAGGAGAATCCGCTCGGCTTCACCCTGCCGCTGATGCGCCGGGAGATCGCGGATACAGTGACGCTGCTGCAGGCGCGGGGAGACCACCATCTGCATTACCTCGATGGGCTGGAGTGGTTCGGCCCATCGGACGGAGAGCTGCTGACCGATGGTCTGCACCCCGGTCCCGAAGGCTATGAGTTGCTGGGTAGCCGCTTCAGCGGCAGACTGGCGGCTGCGCTTCAGGGCGGAATGCTGCACCAGTAGAGCATCAACTTTAAAATTGTAAGTTGAACCTCAGGGGTGTTAAAGGCTGAGCATGAACATCAAGCTAGATGTTGGGCTGATCCTGCACCCGTTACCGCTTTCTGCTCTTACATTCAAGTAGGTGATTGTATTTCCTGCAATAGAAAATGGATTACTGGCCGTAAAATGAGATTCTATTGTATTTCATACAGTAGAATGTTGTGTTTTGGGTGAAAACTGGCCTTTGTTCCACATTCAATTGTACGGAATACAATAGATTCACTTTCGAAGTCTTTTTTACAGTATTCTAATGTACAAAATGCAGTTACTATCGTTCGAGCGCCTAAGCATCCGAATGACTGCTGCGCGAATGAGACGCTGGCTCGTTAAGGTCCGGTAATGGTCCCATATTCACAATATTAAATCTGATGCTGCACCAGTAGAGCATCCAATCTCACTCTGAGGGTTTGCTATGACCCGATTAAGTACCAGCAATAGGCTTAAGTGTATTTTGTACAACTAAATCTTCTGATGTACCGCTGAATATGCATTTAGTTGTATTTCATACATTTAAACTGGCATCCCTACCTGGGTTATCGCCCATTCCGGCAGATTTAGTTGTACAAAGTACAGCTAGAAGAGGCGAACCTTTCTTTTCACGGTTTTTAGATGTACAGAATACAACTATCGCCGAATACTCGGTTCAAATGCAACTTTAACGTTACCATAATTATTAACTAAATTCAGTCCTTGTGCTCTATGCTCTACTAGCTGAAAATGGAAGATTTCATGTGAACATTTTATAGATTAACTATGCAAGATGATGCATAATAGGGGATGCAAAGACACTGATTACGCTTTCATCTATTAACTTACAGAGGGGAATCTGCACAATGAACGATCTGACAACAGGAACGCTGACTTCAAGTCCGGTGATGGTCCGGCATCCGCTTAACCCGATTCTGAAGCCTTCTGATGTACCCTATGGACCGGCGATGGTATTCAACGCCGGGGTGACGAAATTCAAGGGCAGATATGTCATGGTGTTCCGCAATGATTACGGGGATGAGAGCAAGGGAATCGTGGCTCCCCATCATACTACCAATCTGGGGCTTGCCTTCAGCGATGACGGCGTCCATTGGGAGGTACAGCCGGAGCCTTGCTGGTCCTGGCATGATGAAGAGGTGGTCCGGGTGTATGACCCGCGCCTGAGTGTCGTCGGAGACCGCTGTTATATGTGTTTCGCGGTTGATACGCGCCACGGGCTGCGCGGAGGGATCTCTGTTACTGACGATTTCCGTTCGTTTGAAGTGTTAAGCCTGTCGCTGCCGGATAACCGCAACATGGTGCTCTTCCCGGAAACCATCGGAGGCAAGTATGTAAGGCTGGAGCGCCCGCTTCCGGTCTACAGCCGGGGCGGCCGGGACCGCTTCGATATGTGGATGAGCGATTCCCCCGATCTGAAGTACTGGGGGAACCATAAGCTGCTGCTGGCCGTGGAGCAAGTGGCTTATGCTAACGATAAGGTAGGTCCAGGTGCGCCTCCGGTGAAGACGGACAAGGGCTGGCTGACCACCTTCCATGCGGTGGACCTCGACCCTGCCCGGGGCAAGAACGGCTGGGAGGACACCTGGAAGAAGCGCTACACTGCCGGAATTATGCTGCTGGACCTCGAAGATCCGAGCAAGATTATCGGCCGGGCGGAAGCCCCGCTGCTGGTGCCGGAGGCGGCGTATGAAACTTCAGGTGGCTTCCGTAACGATGTCATTTTCCCCGGCGGGATGATCCTGGAGGACTCGGGCGAGGTCAAAATCTATTACGGTGCAGCCGATACGGTGGAATGCCTGGCCACGGCCCATGTAGACGATCTGCTCAGGCTTTGCCTGGAGGAAAAAAAGTGATAATTATATAGATTGAACTAAAAAATTCAAGTTAAGGGAAAAGTGGCGGAGGGGAATTTTGGAACTGGAGGAGCGGTAGCGTCCGCCTGAAAGCTTTCCGCAGGAAAGCTCGCATCGTAAGCATCAGCAGTCTGCGGATTACAACCGTTAAAAACGGGATAAATCAAGAAATCTGCAGAAGGGCAGTGGCCGGAAGTCCAAAACTTCTCTGGAGTCACGGTTAATCCTAAAACCCAAAAATCATTAGTTCAATTTATATAGACCGGTTATATAGGCAGGGGGCCTTCCGTTATACGGGGGGCCTCTTGCCTATGTACATATGCAGCGGAATCCGCTGAAATCTCACGCCCTATCTTGACGCCGGGCCGGAGCAGCCGTATCGTACAAGTGACAAGAACCGATAACCAAAGGGAGGTACAAGGTACATGCTTCAGAAGGAAAAGCTATGAATACATTCACAGCCTATGGCCGCAAGCTCGGGCGGCAGATCGCCGGCAGGTATTACCGGATATCCATCAAACAGAGGATTTTGTTCTCGTTCATCGTACTGATCACGCTGTCCATCGGTGCAATGGGCACCTTCTCATATTGGATTGCCGCGCAGGAGATCGAGGATAATGCTTACGCCGGCAGCCGGGAGACCGTAAGCAAAACGGCCCAACTGCTGGATTCCCGCCTAAATGATGTAGCGCTGTCTGTACAGTCCCTGATGCTGAGCGATGCGTACCGCAAGATGATGCTCGATGTGTTCAGCCATGATGTGTCGAATTACTATGTACACCTGTCCGATCTGCAATATGTCCTCTCTCAGGCAATGTTCAATCAGCCGATCATTGAGAGTGTGCTGATCGTAACCCCGATTGGCGATTTCTATCCCACTACGCAGATCCGGGCCCAGGACAACTCGTTCTACGGCTCGGAATTATATGATCTGAGCAAGGAGCAGCCGGGCGGCTACTGGGCCAAAGGACATTATGACCGGTTGTTTACAGGCAGCCAGAGGGTGGTCTCCTTCGTAGTCCGGGGAATTTATGAATACCCTTACACGCCGATCAGCAATGTATTTATTGTGGTCAATATCAGGGAGAACCGGATCGATGAGCTGCTGAATACAGGCGGAGAACAAGCAGGGAGAAATTATTATCTGGTGAGCGGGGAAGGAGAAGCTGTCGTGGAGTCCCGCTGGCCGTTCCGGGGCAGGTTCCCCTGGAAGCCGGTGCTTGCAGAAGCCGGGAAAGCGGCCGATCCGCAGGATCACTACTACAGCTATGGCGGCAAGGAATATCTGGTGAATTATACAAGCTCAGCCGTATCACACGACTGGATCATCTCCGGCATGCAGTCGCGGGACCAGCTGCTGGGCAAGCTGCAGCGGGTGCAGCGGATCACCCTCTATGTCATCGTTGTTTTCCTGCTGGCGACCTGGCTCATTTCGAATAAGCTAACATCTGTACTGCTGAAGCCCCTGTTCAAGCTGCGGCGGCTGATGCGCAGAGTCGAAGAGAACCAGCTCAGTGTGGTGTATGAGAGCCGTTATGAGGATGAGGTTGCCCAGGTCGGCTTTCAGTTCAACCGGATGATGTCGGAGATTAAGACGCTGATCGCGGATGTGAAGACCAAGGAGGAGGGCAAACGGCATGCAGAGATCCGTGCCCTTACGGCGCAGATGGAGCCGCACTTTCTGTACAATACGCTCAATACCATCTATTGCAAATCGGTCATGGGCGAGAATGACGATGTAAATGAGATGATCCTGTCGTTGTCGCAGATGTTCCAGATCGGACTCAGCGGCGGCAAGGATCTGATTACCCTTGCGGATGAGCTGTCCCATATGCGGCAGTATTTCGCCATTCAGCAGAAATGCTATGAAGGTCTGTTCGAATACACGGTGACGGTAGAGGACGAGGCCCTGCTGTCCTGCCTGCTGCCGAAGATTATCCTGCAGCCGGTGGTGGAGAACAGCATTCAGCATGGCTTCAGCGACCGGACCATAGGAGGCAGGATAGACATCACGGTCAGCCGGGAGCAGGGGATGCTGCATATTTGCATTACCGACAACGGACGGGGACTTGATGCTGCACAGGTCAAGCAGGGGATGGCCACGGCTCCGCAGTCGAGGAAAGGTTATGCCCTGTTCAATATCAGGCACCGGCTGGCGCTGTATTACGGGGATGAAGCCCGTATGGATGTGGGCGGAGAGCCAGGTAAGGGATCACGGACGGATCTGTGGATTCCGCCTAGGGAGGAGAGTTGAAGGATGGAACGGAAGCTGGAGCCGGAAAGGTTCAAATTATGTGTAATCGACGATATCAAAAGTGTGGTGGAGATGGTCTCGCGCAAGCCGCCGTGGCAGGAGTACGGTATTGAGGTCGCCGGTACGGCGCTTGACGGCGAAGCGGGGCTGCAGATCATCCGCGAGACCCGGCCGGACATTGTGCTGACGGATATCCGGATGCCAAGAATGGACGGCCTGCAGATGACCCGGGCGATTCTGGAGGTGCTGCCGGACTGCAAGATTATTATTCTCAGCGCCTACTCGGAGTTCTCTTATGCCCAGGAAGCGATCCGGCTGGGGGCACTTGATTTCGTGAAGAAGCCCTTTTCCCTGGAGGAGATTGTGAATGCAGTGCTGAAGGCCAGGGAGCTGTGCCGGGAGGAGCGTCAGGAGACGGCCAGACTTGCTGTGATGGAGGCGAGAATCAGGGAAAGTCTGCCTATTCTCCGCCAGGAATATCTCACCTTCCTGCTGCACCACCAGACGACAGAGACAGATGCCCGTTCCCGCTGGGCCTATCTTGATATCCCGCTGGACCAGCATGATTTCTTCGTGTTTGTCGCCGAGATCGATCATTTCGCGGAGAAGCTGAGCGGCCAGCCTGTGCAGGAGGTCGAGCTGCTGAGGTTCAGCCTGCACAATATTCTCGAAGAGACGATTTCCGCCTGGACCCGCGGCATTATTATCCGGGAGGCGACAGACCGGTACGTCTGCATCATGAACGGCTCGGACCCGGAGACCGCCGCGTTGATTACGGAGGCCTGCTGCACGAATGTAAGCCGCTTCTCGCGTCATACCATTTCTATTGGCGTGGGGCTGGGCACGGCGGCGATTCAGGGGCTGGGTACGGCGTACAGGCAGGCGCTGAGCGCCCTGGGGTATCATTTCTATACCGGGGGCAACGGGGTATATCATTACAGCAATATCGAGAATAAACCACTCTCGCTTCACAGCTATTCCGCCGCCGCCGAGCAGGAGCTGCTGTTCGCCCTGCGTTCCGGCAATTCCGCCAAAAGCCTGCAGGTGCTGGACCAGCTGTTCGCGGAGCTGCTGGACAGCGGGCTGTGGCCTGAGCCGCGTTATGTGGAAAGTGTCGGCTATGAGCTGAGCTCCAGGATCTGCCGGGTCCTGCTGGAGCAGTTCCCTTACGGGCAGGTGGAGCCGCTGGAGCTCCGAATTTCCGCCCTGAAGAACCAGATGCATCCTTCCCTGCAAGATATCCGGGACCTGCTGTCCTGGCTGTGCCGGGAGGCCTGTGCGCTGGTTACGGAGGCCCGTTCTCTGGAGTCCACACGGATTATCCGCCAAGCCGTCGAATACATCCATGGTCATCTGGACACGGGGCTGTCACTGGAGCAGATGGCGAAGCAGATTAACCTTAGCCAGGGGTATTTCTCCAATCTGTTCAAGAAGGTGCAGGGAATTTCGTTCCAGCAGTATGTGATGCATGAGAAGATGGAGAAGGCGAAGGCGATGCTGATCAGCGGCCGGCAGGTTCAGGAGATCGCCCAGGATCTCGGGTATGAGCACAGGCGCTATTTCAGTGAGGTATTCAAGAAATATACGAGCATGACTCCGTCGGAGTTCAAATTGCATTATATTGGAAAAGAATAGCAATCAGCAGGGGAGGAATTTCCGCAGGGCGGAGATTGCCTCCCCTGTTTGTATACAACTCCTACAGAAATCTGCCCTTAATGTGGGCTTACCCGCCTTATCTGAATCCGCCTATAGAACTATAATCAAGTTGTAAGCGAATACAGCAGGGTATATAAGGGGGCACTACCAATGATGAAGCGTACGCTAATGACATCTCTGAGCCTGGTCCTGGCACTCGGCTTGGCAGCCTGCGGCAATGGTAACAGCGGCGGCGGCAATGCAGCTGAAGGCAAGGGAGAAGGGGCGAAGGCCGGTTCGGGGGAAAAAACTAAAATCAGCTATTGGACAGGCGACCGCCACGATGCGGATTTTATAAAGGAGAAGGTAGCCGAGTTCAACGCATCCAATCCTGACGGGATTGAAGTGGAGCTGGTCGTCAAGGGCGATGACTTCGATACCGCACTCGATCTGTCCTTCCAGACCTCGGATGCGCCGGATGTGATCCGGGCGAAGGAGAATACCATCCAGACCTTCTACAAAAAAGGCTTTCTCGCTCCGATTGACGAGTTCCTGAGCGATGAGATGAAGACGAAATTCCCGGCCATGCCGGATCTGAATGAATTTGACGGCAAGCGTTACAGTCTGCCGAACTACGGAACGACCATGCGTCTGGTGTACAACAAGGATCTGTTCGCCAAAGCGGGCATTGAGCATCCGCCGACTACCTTACAGGAGCTGGTGGATACAGCCAAGAAACTGACCGAAGCCGGCAAAGCGGACGGCGCCTACGGCTTCGCCCTTAACTTCAAGAATCCCGGCAGTGCGTTCGCACGTTCAGCGCGGGTGGTTGCGGAGATGAGCGGCTATGGCGGCTTCGGGTATGATTTCAAGACGGCCCGCTATGACTTCAGCGGCTTCGAGCCGATCATCAATGCTTTTAAGCAGATCAAGGACGACGGCAGTATGCTGCCGGGTGTAGAATCGCTGGATATTGATCCGCTGCGGGCGCAGTTTGCGGAAGGCAAGATCGGAATGTACATGTCCTACTCCTCGGAGCCGGGCGTCTACAAGAATCAGTTCCCGGCCAAGATTGACTGGGCGGCCGCTCCGGTTCCGACCATCGACGGCAATGTGAAGGGGGCTTCCGGCTTCCTCGGGGGCCAATGGCTGGCGCTCAGCTCGAAATCAGAGCACAAAGAAGCAGCCTGGAAGTTCATGGAGTTCATGTACGGCGATCAGGTGCTGACGGATTATCAGGAAAAAGGCTTCGGCATCTCCATGGTTCCGTCCATCAGCGCAGCAGCCAAGACACCGGATGTGAACGGCATCGAAGGCTTCCTGCCGAACAAGTACGATGGAGTGTGGCCGGTCTATCCGTCTGTAGCACCGGAAGGGATGAAATCGGATGACGCCTTCTTCAAATATATGCTGAATGGCGGCGACCTGAAGGCGATTATCGCTGATCTGAACAAACGCTATAATGCTGCACTGGACAGTGTAATTGCGAATGACGGCGTGAAGGCCGAGCCGGATGCAAGCTTCGATCCCGCCGCTCTGGGCGGCAAGTTCGCCAAATAGACAAAAGGTTAGGGATAGAGATATATAGGCCGGGATAGCGGGGGATGAGGGAGCAGCTTCCTCATCCCTCTGCTCTGGCCGTAAAGGAAAGGAGCCGGAAGAAACCAGATGAACAAAACAAAACATGCCTTATTTTCATACAGCTTTATCTTTCCAAGTGCCTTGCTCACATTGGTCCTCGGGATTTACCCGATTGCCTGGGCGTTCCGCTATATGTTCTATGATTACAAAGGGTTCGGAACGGCGCGGTTTACCGGTCTGGCCAATTTCAGCCGCATTCTGAAGGACACCCAGTTCTGGGATTCGGTGGTGAATACATTTGTTTATGCAGGCGGCAAGCTGCTGATCACCATTCCGCTGGCCCTGCTGCTGGCCGCCATATTGAACCGGGGGCTGCGGGGCAGACAGCTGCTGCGGGGGATTTTCTTCATGCCGACCGTCATCAGTACTGCCGTAATGGCTGTAGTCTTCTTCACGATTTTCAACTCGTATAACGGAATTCTCAACCAGTTCCTGATCCGCTCAGGCATCTCTGATTCCGGTGTCGATTGGCTGGGGCCGAAATATGCCATGCTCACTGTCATCCTGGTTGCGGCCTGGGGGGCGGTCGGCAATTACATGCTGCTCTTCCTCGCCGGTCTGCAGAATATTCCCGAGGATGTGTATGAGGCCTCTTCTCTGGACGGGGCAGGGAAAATTCAGCAGTTCCGCTATGTCACCCTGCCGATGCTCGGGCCTGTCATGCAGATGGTTATTATGCTGGCGATCATCACAGCCCTGAAGGGCTACGAGAGCATCATGGTACTGACTGAAGGCGGTCCTGTAGGCAAGACGGAGGTCATGTTCCTGTATTTGTACAAATTATTTTTCCCTGTCGGCGGGGGCAGCGCGGCGGTTCAGGTCCAGGAGTTCGGATACGGCAGTGCGGTCGCCTTTGTGTCTGCGGTCATTGTAGGGATGATATCACTCATTTATTTCTACGCATCCAGACGCATGAATCAGACCGATTGAGGAGAGAGGCTATTATGAGACTAAGAACCATACTGGGCAAAATCATCCTGTGGATTTTTTTGCTGACCGTTGCATTTGTCACCCTGATTCCGGTCGTGATCACCATCCTGGGCTCCTTCAAGACCAATGCTGAGCTTACTGCGGGAGCGACTTTCCTGCCGGAGAGCTGGCACTTCTCGAACTATGCCGAAGCCTGGTCGCAGGCGAATTTCTCCAGATATACGCTGAACAGCCTGATGGTTTCTCTGGCGGCAGTGGTCGGCACGCTTCTGGTATCATCCATGGCGGCTTATGTAGTGGACCGGATGGATTTTGCCGGCAAAAAATTGTATATCGGACTGCAATCGTTCACCATGTTCGTGGCTGTAGGGGCGGTTGTGCTGCGTCCGCAGTTCGATCTGATGGTTAAGCTTCATCTGCACAACAGCCTGTGGGGCGTTATATTGATTCTGATCTCCGCCCATGCTTCGATCTTCTTCATTCTGTTCAGCTTCATGAAGGGGATTCCCCGCGAGCTGGACGAGGCGGCGCTGATCGACGGCTGCTCTCCGGGCCGGACCTTCTGGCGGATCATTCTGCCGCTGCTCGGACCCGGACTTGGCGTTGGTGCCCTGTTCACCTTCCGCGGCGCGTGGAATGAATATCTGCTGCCGCTCGTGTTCACGATGACGAAGCCGGAGCTGCAGACGCTGACCGTCGGGCTGGCGAACCTGAAATACGGGATTTCGGCCGCTTCCCAGACCCACTACATGATGGCGGGCGCCTGCTTGTCCATTCTGCCGATTCTCGTCGCCTATCTGTTCGCCAACAAATCCTTCATGCAGATGACCGCCGGTTCCCTGAAGGGGTAGCTGTACGGCTCTGCACAGACTATAGACAACATGAAACAATCAACATTCAACATTTAAGGAGGTACACCCCATGACACTACACATTCCGGCGATTCTGCAATCCGCCCCGTTCATCCGGCGGTATCCGGGGAATCCGGTGCTGGATGCAGCGAAGGTTCCTTACCCCACCGCACTGGTATTCAATGCCGGTGTAACGAAATTCAACGGCAAATATGTGATGATCTTCCGCAATGATTACGGCTCACTGGCCGATCAGACGCTTGAGCCGCACCACACCACGGATCTCGGCATTGCCTACAGCGACGACGGGCTGAGCTGGACCGCCAGCCCGAAGCCGGTGTTCAAAATGCACGATGAGGAAATTATCCGTGCTTACGACCCGCGCCTGACAGTGCTCGGCGGCCGTTGTTATATGTGCTTTGCCGTGGATACACGCCATGGCATCCGCGGCGGAATTGCCGTCACCGATGATCTGGAACACTTCGAGGTACTCAGCCTGTCCACACCGGACCTGCGCAATATGGTGCTGTTTCCCGAGCTGATTGGCGGCAAATACGTCCGGCTGGAGCGTCCCTTCACGGTGTACAGCCGCGGCGGCCGGGATCGTTTCGACGCCTGGATCTCCGAGTCGCCGGACCTTGTGCATTGGGGCAACTCCAGCCTGCTGCTCGCCGTCGAGCAGGTGCCGTTTGCCAATGACAAGGTCGGTCCGGCCGCGCCTCCCGTCCGGACGGACAAGGGCTGGCTGACCACCTTCCATGCGGTGGATGTAGACCCGGCCCGGGGCAAGCACGGCTGGGAAGACACCTGGAAGAAGCGCTACACCGCCGGAATTATGCTGCTGGATCTGGAGGACCCCCGCAAGGTAATTGGCATGAGCAAGCAGCCGCTGCTGGCACCGGAGACGGATTATGAGATTGGCGGGGGCTTCCGTAATCATGTGATTTTCCCCGGAGGAATGATTCTGGAGGATGACGGTGAGGTCAAGATCTATTACGGCTCTGCGGATACGGTAGAATGCCTGGCGACTGCGCATGTAGATGATCTGCTCCGGCTCTGTCTGGAGCCGGGGGAATAGATGGAGCTGGAAGCTGGCTGAAGGAGGGAATGAGGAGCGGTAGTGGTGGGATGGTGCATAAAGTGCAACAATGGTAGCTTAATAGGAGCGACTTGAGCGGAGAGTGTGCATAAAGTGCAACAATTCTAGTACGATAGTAGCAACCGTGGGCAGAATGTGCAAAAAGTGCAACATTGCAGCTCAATGGGAGCGACTTGAGCGGGGAGTGTGCTTAAAATGCAACATTTCTAGCTCAATTGCAGCGACCGTAGGCAGATTGTGCATAAAGTGCAACAATGCAGCCCCATAGGAGCAGCCAGCGCAGGAATCCTGCACAAATTGCAACAACACAGATCCAATTAGCACCGGTTCGCCGAAATTCCTGCAAAATCTGCAACAATAGCTCCACAGCCAGTAACCAATGTAGAGAAATCCTGCAAAAGGTGCAACCTTGCCGGAACCCAGCCAAACCCGCTAACTGAAAGCGGGCGTTGGGGCGGGAATAAGATGTAAAAGTGCACCTGAATTGGCCGAAAGTTGGCGATGGGTGAGAATGAGGTGTAAAAGTGCACTTGAGTTCAAGTTGGCGTTGGGCAGAGTAAGGTGCAGAAGTGCACCTTATCCCGGCCTAAAGCAGGCGCAGGGCGGGAATGCGGTACGCCCTCTCAGCTCGTCAACTGGTGCAGCACCAGAGCACATGCGCCTGTTGCGACAGCACGCTCGCCCAGGCTGCTCCGGGTGAAGCGGACGTTATATTGTCCGCGGTAATAGGTCCGCTCCAGCGCGATCCGGGTGGCAGTCTCGTAGAAATCTGCGGCCAGGAACAGCGGGCCGCCGAGGATGACTTCCTCCGGGTGGAGGATGTTAATCAGGTTCGCCAGTCCGATGCCGCAGGGTACGGCCATCTCTTCAAATAACCGGACCATCACAGGATCGCGCTCCCGGAGCGCTTCCAGCAGATGGACGAATTCCAAAGCCTCCGCATGCTCTGCCAGAGCACGGAGGCTTGTGCTGCTGTCCAGCCGCCAGGCCTCGCGGGCCTGTCCCTCCAGCGTCCGGACCGACACATAGCTCTCCCAGGCCCCGGCGTTGCCGCCGGGAAGCTGCGGCGGTACTCCCGCGCGGTCAATGATCATCTGCCCGACCGCTCCCTCGGTATCGATTATGCCGTAGAGCAGCCGCCCATCGTTCATAATAGCGGAGCGCAGGCCGATTCCGGCATGGAGATAGAGAAGGTGCTGCTGCATCCGGTTGCTGCCGGCCCAGTATTCGCCGAGCAGTGCCGTATTGGCTCCATTATCCAGATAGACAGGCACCCCCAGGCGCTGCTCCAGCTGTTCCTTGATATGTACTTGTGACCAGCCCTCTGCAGGAAAACGGGCCGGATTCAGGATAACTCCGGCTGTGCGGTCCAGCGGACCAACCGCGCCGATGCCCAGACCGGCGACCCGGCTAAGCTGGACAGAGGCTGCGTCAAGCATCTGTAAGCCTTGTCTGTGGAGCGACTCCATTAGAAGCTCGGGGGTAAGCCCTGCATCCATGCTCCAGGTATGCTCGCCCAGCAAGCGCAGATGAAAGTCTGTCAGCACAAGCTTGGCATGGGTACGGGAGATCTCCAGCCCCAGCAGATAAGCGTAAGATGGATTCGTCTCATAGAGGGTAGGGCGGCGTCCTCCGGTGGATTCGCCGAAGCCGACCTCAACCAGAAGCTCCTGGGACAACAGTTCATCCAGGATGCGTGTTAACGTGCTTATGGTCAGTCCGCTTTCGTCCAGCAGGGTCTGCTTGGAGACGGTACCGTGTTTTCTGACCGTGAAATAGATCTCTCTGGCTTTGGGATTGGCGATGATTTCATGAATAGGCAGCACAGATGGTTCTCTCCTTATGAAAAGACTATACCTGACGAATGGACTACATCTGCTTCAACAATGACATAAAAAGCAGGGTGCCGCAACTATCACAAGGAGAGTGTAAGCGCCATTTCGAATATGTAGCCGCTGCCGGGGAGAGACACAGGACGGTCAGGCAGCATATGAGGATAAGCAGGCGTTAGTGGCGAGGATTGTTAATCCTAGAGCAGCGCCTTGAAGGAATGGCGGATCACATCGCCGCGGCTGATGATGCCGACCAGCACATGGTTCCGTTCAACGGGAACCTTTTTGATTTGCTTTTTGCCGAGGATGGTGGCGATGGCTTCAATATCTTCTTCGGCATGTACAGTGATGACCTTCTTCTTGGCGATAGCCATTACGTTCAGACCCAGCAGCTTCTGCGCCCGTTCCTCGAACAGATCATTATCCCCGACGAACACATTAATCTGGAAAAAAGAATCCACAATCAGATCCTCATGCCTGCCGATATAGCGCATAATATCCCCGTCGCTGAGGTAGGCGACAATCTCATTCCGGTCATTCACGACAGGCATACCGCTGATCCGGTGGGCAATACATTTCTCAATAAAAGTCCGTACGGTGTCTTCCTGCTTAACCTTGTACACCTGACGGACCATGAATTCATGGGCTTTCATACCGGTTCCCCCTGAAAATTAGCTTTTGCAGAAATAAGTTGTATCATGAAAGTATATACTTGTATTATACAAGTGGAAAGAGTAAAGTCAATGAATAAAAGAGAAGAGGGGCAACCGGCATGGACAAACATTCAATTGAGACAATAGAGCTGGAAATGGCGGTTCTGTTCCGCCGTCTCACTTCAATTACCACGTTCAAAAAAATAGGTAATCTGGATCGTGCGGCCTACCTGCTGCTGCATCACATTGCCTCTCGTGAAGGAACTGCCGGGATAAAGGCAATCTCCGATGAGTTTCAGTTGGATATTTCTACGGTCAGCCGACAGGCTGCCTCACTGGAGAGTAAGGGGTACATCACCCGGGTACCGGACCCTGTGGACGGGCGGGCTTATTCGCTGCAGATTACAGAGACGGGCAAAGCGAGTCTGGAGGAGAACCGGCAGGTCCGGCAGGAGATGATCGAACAACTGCTAAAGGGCTGGTCGGAGGAGGAGGGGCATTCTTTCGGGGAGCTGCTGCGGAAGTTCAATGCGGCTTTTCTGGAGGAGGGCTGATGGTTCGCGGAAGTCTCTGGAAGCTCCCGGAGAGATCACAGCAAAAGGGCCGTCCGCAACGTTATTTCACGCTGCGGACGGCCCTTTTCATAGTATTCAGGCAACGGAACAGGCATCAAGCAAAGCCTGCATTCCCGCTCATCCCCACCCACAGCGGGGATTGCTCCAGACAAGCGGCGAGCTGGAGCAGCAGGTCCTCGCGCCCTTTGGAGGCCATGACCTGGACGCCTATCGGCATTCCTTCGGCCGTAAGATGCACCGGAACGCTCATGGCGGGCTGGCCGGTCAGGTTGGCGAGCTGGGTGAAGGGCGTGTACGTTAGGCTCGGCTCGAACATCTCGTAGATCATCCGCCTCTGCGCGTCCTTCGGCAGCCCGCTGACCTGCATCAGCTTCTCTGTCTCCGCCGTGGTCTGGGTCAGTTCTCCGATCTTCGGGGCAGAGTCTGCATTAGCCGGAGTAATATACAGATCGAAGCGGTCCATCAGCGCGGCCATCTGCGCAGCAGCTACATCCCATTCGTGCAGACTGTGTACGAACTCTGCCGCCGAGACCTGCTTCCCGGCTTCGGCCAGCACCCAGGTGACAATATCCACTTCCTCTGCCTTAATTGCACGGCCCATGGCGCTCTCAAGCGACAGGAACATGGCGGATACTTCTCCGGCGTTCATCGTATAGTAGTTGTCCATCAGCCGGACCCCGTTGACCGGGCTCAGCTTCTCTTCCACCTCATAGCCCTCGGACTCCAGCCACTTGACCGTCTTCCGCACGGCCTCTACCGCCTCAGCGGATACCGGTGTTCCCACCGGCGAAGCGGTGGTGAAGGCGATCCGCAGCTTCCGCTGTGCGGGCTTCAGCAAATCGTCCAGGTAGACGCCCGGATACAGCGGCGTCTGAAAAGCCGCTTCCGGCTGCACCACCTGCAGCAGATCCAGCATCGCGGCGCTATCCCGCACAGAGCGGGTCAGCGCAAAATCAATCGACGCGCCCTGCCACTGGCGGCCGATCCCCGGGCCGACCGGCGTACGCCCGCGCGTCGGCTTCAGCCCGAACAGGCCGGTGAACGAGGCCGGTATGCGGATGGAGCCGCCGCCGTCACTGGCTCCGGCGGCCGGCACGATCCCGGCGGCAACCGCCGCCGCCGCACCGCCGCTGGAGCCGCCGGGTGAACAGGCGGGGTTCCAGGGATTGCGGGCCGGGCCGTGAAGGAGGGGCTCGGTGATGTTTTTCAGCCCGAATTCCGGCGTATTCGTATGGCCCAGCGGAATGAAGCCGCCGCGCCGGATACGGGCCACATAGTTAGAGTCCCGCTTCGCGACATTGTCCTTCATCAGCAGAGCGCCCGAGGTCAGCGGTTCGCCGCCAATCGCCTGGGAGATATCCTTCAGCAGGAAGGGGACGCCGGCGAACGGACGGGGGGTATCCCCGGAATCAAGGGGCATCTCCGCAGCCTCCTTCAGCGCGGCCTCCCGGCGGGTGCGCACCACCGCATTCAGCAGCGGATTCACCTCATCCATCCGGGCATAGGCGGCTTCCACAAGCTCACGCGCCGAGACCTCCCGTGCCTTTACTAGAGCGGCAAGCCCCAGCGCATCATAACCGGAATAAGCAGACAACGACATAGGTATAACCTCTTTCTGGCAGGATCAGGCAGGCTACATAGTGGTCAGGCTATAGCTGCAGTCTCGCGCATAGTATATTGCGTTATAAGGAGGGCAGAGACTTTTCAAGTACGCTTTTCTGTAAGATATTGCTTCACTGGAGGCGGCGTATACTCTGCGAACTGCTGCAGAATGCCCTCCGGCGTGGTAGCGTTCAGCATGATGGAATGATGCTTCTCCTGCATGAATTGTTCCCGGGCCATGTTGCTGAACAGGGCAATCAGCGGATCATAATAATGATTCACATTAAGCAGTCCGCAGGGCTTCTGATGCAGGCCGAGCTGAGCCCAGGTGAAAATCTCGAAATACTCCTCCATCGTGCCCGGGCCGCCGGGCATAGCAATGAATCCGTCCGCCAGCTCAGACATCTTAAGCTTCCGTTCGTGCATAGAGTCTACCATAATCAGCTCTGTCAGACGGGTGTGCTCGATTTCTCTTTGCTTCAGAAAATGCGGCAGCACCCCAATCACGCGGCCTCCCGCCTGCATCACGCTATCTGCAATAGCGCCCATCAAGCCTACAGTAGCTCCGCCATAGATCAGCGTAATGTTACGTGCGGCAAGCTCCTTGCCGAGTAGAATAGCGGATTCCTTGTATACGGGCGAAGCCCCTTCACTGGAACCGCAGAACACTGCGATACTCTTCATAAGCTGCTGACTCTCCTTTGTCTTAAGATAATTTGTAATGTGCTTTGAAGAACGGTTGTTTCCTCTACCTAATGTATCACGGATTCAGGTGCATGTAACATTTTTCTCGTTGCCGGAGCAGGCGGTTTAATTGCGGTGGTGCTCTGCATTGACAACCTTTTGCGGAGCGGCTATACTTTCTGTAATCTTATAGTTGGTATACGTTGAACGAGCCAGTAGCAGCCTTGTCCCTGTTCCCAGAGAGCCGGGGGTCGATGGAACCCGGTACATACAAGCGGACTGCGAATTACGCCTCGGGAGTATCTTGGGTAATGCCAAGCGGAGCTAAGCGAACGATAACTCGCCTGAGAGTGGTATGGACCTGCGTGCAGCATCAGGTCTGTGCAATTTGGGTGGTAACACGGTTAATGATAATCGTCCCTGTGTCTGAATAGACAAGGGGCGATTTTTTTGTTGTCTGTGCGGTTTGCTGGCTGGGTGCGTGGCGGGCTTAAGCTTCTGAGGCTGCTGCGGTAGGGCTGCTGTTTTTTTGACGGATACCAAGGGATATAGAACAATCACTTACACAAAAGGGGCTGTACATGTTGAACATTATCGACGAGCTATTGTGGCGCGATGCCATTAACCAGCAGACAGATGCGGACGGACTGCGTGAATTGACGGAGAGTAAGGCGGTGTCACTGTATTGCGGCGTGGACCCGACGGGCAACAGTATGCATATCGGCCACCTGATTCCGTTCATGGTGCTGCGGCGCTTCCAGCTGGCGGGTCACCGTCCGGTGATTCTGATCGGGGGAGCTACGGGAACAATCGGCGATCCGAGCGGACGCCAGAGTGAGCGCTCTTTGCAGACGCTGGAGCAGGTGCAGGAGAATGTGGATGCGCTGACGGCCCAGATGAAGAAGTTGTTCCTGACTGACAACGACAACCAGGTCCGGCTGGTCAACAACTATGATTGGACCAAGGATATGAACGTCATTGATTTCCTGCGTGATTTCGGCAAAAACTTCAGCATCAACACGATGCTCGCCAAGGATGTAGTCGCCAGCCGTCTGGACAGCGGCATCTCGTTCACGGAGTTTGCTTACCAGATTCTGCAGTCCATTGACTACCTGCACCTGTTCCAGAACGAGGATGTGCAGCTTCAGGTCGGCGGCTCGGACCAATGGGGCAATATTACGAGCGGCCTCGATCTGATCCGTAAAAAAGAAGGCAACGAAGCCAAAGCCTTCGGCCTGACCATTCCGCTCATGCTGAAGGCTGACGGTACGAAGTTCGGTAAAACCGCCGGCGGCGCCATCTGGCTTGATCCGAAGCAGACTACCCCTTACGAGTTCTACCAGTTCTGGGCGAACACCGATGACCGTGATGTGGTTAAATACTTGAAGTACTTCACCTTCCTGAGCAAGGAAGAGATTGAGTCGCTTGAGGAGAAGGTAGCCACTGAGCCGCATAAACGCGAAGCGCAAAAAGCGCTGGCCGAGGAAATGACCCGCTTTGTGCACAGCGAGGAGCTGCTGGAGCAGGCCAAACGTATCAGCGCGGCACTGTTCAGCGGCGATATCCGCTCCCTGACTGCGGACGAAATCGAGGAAGGCTTCAAGGAAATGCCGACCTTCACAGCGGGCACTGAGACCAAGAACATTGTAGACTGGCTGGTGGACCTGGGAGTGGAGCCATCCAAACGCCAGGCGCGTGAGGATATTACTAAAGGCGCAATCTCGATTAACGGGGAGCGTGTGAATGAGCTGGAGACGGAGATTACAGCTGCAGATGCCATCGGCGGCAAGTTCATCATCGTCCGCAAGGGCAAGAAGAATTACAGCCTGGTGAAGCTGGTCTAAGCGCAAGCTGCCGGGCGATGGTTTGCGGAAGGCGAGTAGAGCGGGCCGGATGTTGAGCCAGATCTGGAGCGTTGTTAGGCTGGAGCGAGGCTGAGGGTGAACTGGAACGAGGTTGATGGTGGCTAGGGTGAGGTAGATTAGCTAGGGTGAGACAGAGATGAGTGAGGTTTGGCTAGATGAGCTAGAGTGAGACAGAAGAGTTAGATTTGGCTAGGTGAGCTAGAGTGAGACAGAAGAGTTAGATTTGGCTAGATTAGGTAGAGTGAGATAGATGAGTTAGGTTGAGCTAGATGAGCTAAAGTAAGATAGATGACTTAGGTTGAGCTAGAGTAAGAATGGTGTGAAGTAACTGAGTGATTGGGCTATCCCACTGTCAGCAGTGACAGGGATAGCCTTTTTTGGTGGTCGCGGAAGGTGAGACGGTCTCCCGCCTTCCTCCCCTGATCACCGTAGGCCGGAAGCGTGGCTGCGTCGTGAAATCACAGGGATAAATCCCTCTGATTTTGCTGGGTGTAAGCTAAATGAGGAAATCAAGTGTATAAATCCCTCTAATCTTGCTGGAAGTAGGCTGAGTGAGGAAATCAAGTGTATAAATCCCTCTAATCTTGCTGGAAGTGGGCTGAATGAGAGAATCAAGTGTATAAATCCCTCTAATCTTGCTGGAAGTGGGCTGAATGAGGAAATCAAGTGTATAAATCCCTCTAATCTTGCTGGAAGTGGGCTGAGTGAGGAAATCAAGTGTATAAATCCCTCTAATAGCTGCCGGGTGGGAAGAGGTAGGCCGATGAGGAGCATTAGTGCACCCGAATTTGGCGCAAGCGGCCGAAATGAGCAAATCAGGTGCATTAGTGCACCCGAATTCGGCACAAACGGCTGAAACGAGCAAATGAGGAGCATAAGTGCCCTTGATTTCGCCGAATGCGGGCTAGACACGGGAATCAGGGGCACAAATGCCCCTGAATTCAGCGCACGCACCTCACTCGCCATAAACCACCTAGTCCAGCGCGCCATCTGACGAGAGAGCCAGGCTTCAAAACAAATAGAAAATAATGCCTTTACCAGCAGCGACAGTCTGGCTGTAGAACCGCTGGATCTCGGTGAAGAACTGGAGCAGATAGGCAAAGAAAGCATCCGCATCATCGTCAGACACCGTATCAGGGTCCAGCGGGTAGACCTCCTCCTCGGCCATGGTCCGGAAATCATAACGCAAGCGCAGCTGAGCTTCATCCAGCCGGGAAATAGCGTCAAGCGCTTCGGCCACTTGTCCGGCACGCAGGCAGAATGCCCCGTATGCCCCGAACTCAATACCCTGGTCTGAATGCAGCGGAACCACATATCCAAGCGGCGCAGGCCCATCCGATATATCACCGCAGAGCAGGTAGTGAATCGCCTCCCAGGTACGGTCGATATCCAGTCCCGGGTACTTGTCTATGTTCAAGCTCGCCAGCGGGGTGCTGCCTGCGGCAATTTGCTGCACCAGTTCATCTTCCATTGCAAAGTAATATCCGCGTATAGCCATTGTATCAGCCTTCCTTCCGTGGTGGGGATAGAGTAGTTGTACTTAATCCTCAAGCAGCGCAAGCTTGTCTTCGAGTTCAGCAATCTTAAGCCGGATAGCTTCTGCCCGGGGCTCGTCCTGCGCTTTCACCGCGACTGCTAATTCATCGGCAGCTATGCTGATCTGATATTCCAGATACGTGTAGTCGGATGCGGCGGCAGGGTGGGTGGAGCGTTGGGAATAGGTCATATGCCGAGGCCTCTTTTCTGTGATCTGTGATATATTCATGATACAGGGTTTGCAGGAACGGCTCAACCTTGTTACATGGGAACCCGGCACAGGCTGCGACATTGTTCACAGACAATGAACCCGGTTCTGGCTTTACCATGAGTAGTATTGAAAATTATAACTTAATTTTTCAGTAACAGTATGCGGGAGAAAATTCCGCAAAGGAAGGTTTGGTATACATAATGATTGCTGTATCTTTTAACACCTTGGACGAGGCCAGGCACCATCTGGAGGGAGGCGGTTCATCCGGATGGCTCTGTCACATTTTACAGTCAGATTATGTCTAGTACTTATGTGGAGCTGCTGAGTTCAGCCGATCCGCTGGCAGTGCTGGAGGAGACGCTGGGCGGCAGTCCGTTCAAGCCTTCGTTTGTCCTCAATATTAACTGTACGCTGCGGGACCAGCTGTTTACACGGGACGGTCTTTGGGGAGCTTTTGACGAGAAGATGCTTGGGTTCTGCGGTAACACTACAGGCTTCATCAGCTATGGAGAGCAATATTATACTAAGCATGCCAATCAGACTATGATTCTGCTGCTGGTTGAATAAGGGAGAGTTGAAATCGGATGGAGTGGTTAAGCAAACTGCGCACAGCTTGGGGGAGAACCCCCTCTGCTGAAGGCGTTCAAAGTCAGAGTAATACAAGCGGGTTAGCGGAGAGAGCCATAGCAGAGCGTGTGATCGCAGCTAAGGATACGGTTGCATTAACAGAAACGGTTATAGCAGAGGGAAAAGCCGCAGTAGAGGAAGCAGGCACTAACGCACATGTACCTCACAGCGGTAACGATAGCGTAGAACCGTCTGTACATGCTTCAGGCACGGTGTCTTATGGGGAACATGCATATGCCCTGGCGGAGCAGATCCGCCTTGAGACTGGAGCTATCCTGAAGGAAGAGGCCCAACTGGTGGAGGACTTCGAGGCCTTGCGGGCAGGCGGCGGGGAGATGATCGGCCAAATCGCCGGGACTCAGCAGCTCCTGGAACATTTGAAGACCAACAACGGACAGACTGAAGATCTGATTAATGAAATGTATGGCAGCTTGTCCTACTCATCCAACAAAATCGAATTTGCCAAGGAAGCCAATATCCAGATCTCTGCGGAAATGCAGAAGGCCTCGGAGGTATTTACTGAGTTCGTTGCTTTGAATGAGGATCTGCGGGAGCATTTCCACAGCATTGAGCAGCTGGCCAAGATCATTACGGATATTGCCGAGCAGACGAATCTGCTCTCGCTGAATGCGGCGATTGAGGCGGCGCGGGCTGGTGAGCATGGACGCGGCTTCGCCGTTGTCTCCACGGAGATCCGCAAGCTTGCTGACAGCACCCGCAGCCATGTGAAGGAGATTATGGGTTCACTCTCAGGAATGACCCGCGTCATGGAGCAGATCCACAGCAAGTCCGGGGATGGAATGCTCGCGATGAACGAGACCACGGCGAAGATCGGTGAGTCCACCGTATATATGAATGAAATCGTAGTCGCGGAGGAGCAGGTCTTCGAACATCTGGAGGCAATCCAGGAGTCCCAGGAGAGCAGCATGGAGGATGTGGAGCAGATCAATAGCGACCTGCTGCGTATTCTGGAGAAATCGGGCCAGGACACAGACCAGTTCCGTAAGCTGGTTCTTACCGTCCAGAAGAAGGCCGACCATTACCAGCAGCTGTTGAATCATCTGCATCAGATCGGGCTGCTCCAGCAGGCGGAAGAAGCAGAGAAGACTAACGTATAAGCAGATATGGTAAAAGGAAAAACACCCGGCGGCGGGAGAAGCTGCCGGGTGTTTTTGTGTTGTGTCCGGCATGGGCACAGGTAACACTCCTCTTGCTGGTGAAACACCGCTAAGGGGGAGGGGCCCAGCCAGCGTAAGCTTCACGCTCCGTATGACTAGACACCTCGCGTATGATGCGGGAGGGAAAGAGTTGGATAAACTCCACCTGCTGACCGGCAACGGTCCTATGCCAGGACAGCAATTGGATAAACAGCACTTAAATGAACCCGTTTCCCCCAAACTGGCCTAAACGACCATAATTAGTTGTTGTTTATCCACTTGCTTCCGGAAATTCCTTGGAAACCAGCATAGCAAGCTGCGTTTTTCCACTTGTTTGCTGGGAGGCAGCGTTCTCCGCCATCGGCAGGAGGATATTCCACTACTACAGCGAGATCAGCCTGTATTCATAAGCGCCAATGGGCAGCGGACCGGCGGGCACAGGAGTGCCGGTCAACACATCCTGCCCGCTGCGCGGCAGGGTGACGCTGCCGCCAAGGCCGTCCATGTTGACGAGCGTCCACAGCTCCCCGGCAGCGCCGCTTCTCGGGCAGAGAATGGTGCCCGGCGTGACATCACTGCGCCGGGTGACTCCGGCCCGGGCGGCATAATGCTCAATCAGTGCGCACAGCTGCTTGTCGCCCTCGCTGCCCGAGGGCAGGGAGCCGAGCATGACGATGGCTCCCCGGCCATAGGGCTGCTCGGTCAGGTAGGCCAGGCCCGGCGTCCGGCCTTCCGTGATCATGCCGATCACGGTGGCTCCGCCCGGCAGCGGCTCGAAGACGGCGCTCCATAGCGACAGCGGCGCGGAGCAGCCGAAGGCCTCCCCGCTGCTGCCCGTCCCCTCCATCGGGTAGACGAAGGTAGTGTTCACACCTGCGAAGCATTCCAGCTCCCCCAGCGCAGCATCTGTATGCAGGGTATGCTCGGCAGTGCGGTCTCCGCTAAGCGGGCCGACGATCCAGATGCCGCCTGCTTCCGTGAAGGTGAGCGCCTTCTCCATGTATTCCGGCGACAGATAATGGATGTAAGGCGTGAACAGCAGCTTATAGCCGCTTAAATCGCCGCCTTCCGGCAGCAGGTCACGGTGAATCCCCAGATCGAGAATCCGTCTGTAAAAGTCCCCCAGCAGGGAACGGTAGTTCAGCTGCCGGTGCGGCTCCGTGGCCAGGAACGCCTTGGCCCGGTCCGAATAAGTAATCGCCACCTCGGCCTGCACCGGCCGGGTATTCAGCATGTGCGGTTCGATCTGCAGCCTGGCGGAGGAAGCCGAGCGCACATTGTCATACCCGAGCGCAGGCTGGCCCCAGGCGCTGATAATCGAGCTGTGCGTCTGCTCGCTGCCCGTGCGCTGCTGCCGCCACAGCCAGTAGCAGAAGGCGCCTGCCCCTAGCGCGTAGGCGGCCACGGCTTCAGCGGTGAGATAGCCGTCCGGGTGCGGCTCGCCGTAGCTTGTAAGCGAAGCGGCATAGGCCGGGCCAGTCTCCATCAGCCAGAAATCCCGCCCGGGCTTGAACCCGCGCCACAGATCACAGTTCAGCAGATAAGCGTGCCTGTTGGCCTGAGAGGCGTAGGTGTCGAACGAAGCGAAATCAAGCTCCCGGAACAGCTGCTCATTGTCCAGATGAAAAGGGACATTGCTGTTGTGCGTGATCGGAGCCGCCGAATAGCGGCGGATGATCGCCGCCTGTTCCCCTGAGAACTCCGCAACCTTCTCCATCTGGAACAGCCGGTACTGGGTGACGAGCGATGAATTATGCAGAAAAGGCGTAGCCACCGGCTGCGGCACCTGATCGAACCGCTGGTAGGTGTGGCTCCACACGCCGGTTCCCCACGCTACATTCAGCTCGCCGATGCTACCGTAACGGTGCTCCAGCCACTCATGCCACAGGGAGCGGCAGGACGCGCACATGCATTCCGCCACATGCGCCTTCAGCTCATTGTCGAGCTGCCAGGCGACTAGGCCAGGGAGCTGCCCCAGCACACGGGCCAGCTCTTCCGTAATTACCGCAGCCCGCTGGCGGAAATAAGGGTTATTCGTGCAGACATGCTGCCTGGACCCGTGACTCATTAGCGCCCCGTCTGCCCGGACGAACAGGCGCTCCGGGTGCCCGTGAGTGAGCCAGATTGGCGGGGTCGCGGTGGGCGTACACATAACCGTGTCGATGCCATGGGCATGGAGCTGCCGGATATGCTCAGCGAACGGCCGGACATCGATGGAGTCTTCCTCCGGCTCCAGCAGCGACCAGATGAACTCGCCCATGCGTACCAGATTAATCCCGGTCTCCTGCATGAGCTGAAGATCCTGCTGCCGTTCAGCCTCCCCCCACAGCTCGGGGTACCACGCGGCACCGTAATATAACTTTTGCTGCATTCTTTTGACCTCCCGTAAGCCCATACGGGCTCTGTATGATTTTATCTTTTTACCCCCAGTCCCCAAGCTATATAGTTTGAATTTGAAAACATAAATTTGAGGAGGAGTGACGGAGGGGAATTTTGGAGCTGCATTAGCGGTAGCGACCGCCTGAAAGCTTTCCGCAGGAAAGCTCGCATCGTAAGCATCAGCTGGCTGCGGATTTCAACCGTTAAAAACGGTATATATCAAGAAATCTGCAGACAACAGCGGCCGGAAGCCCAAAACTTCTCTGGAGTCACGACTCTCCCAAAAATGTAATTATCATTTCAATCTATATAGTGTCCGCCCCCCACATGCAATAGTAAAGTTTTGCCGGTTTTGGACTTTATTGCGGAAGCGGCGCAGAGGGCGTTCAAAGCGCTGTCCAAAAAGTCCGATTGCCGGAAAAACACCCGCCAACCATAATAGAAAGCGCAGCCACGGCAATGTAGTGAAGTGTAGTAGCAGGGGCTGCTTATCCATACGGAGGTGAATGTCAATGAAGCAAGGAGCGGCAATGGGGGCAGCAGAGATCAGCACGGGCACAAGCTTCCGCCGCAGCAGGCGCGAGCAGCGCTTCAGACGTCTGAAGCGGGACAAATGGCTTTACATTCTGCTCAGCCCCGGACTCCTGTATTTCCTGCTGTTCAAATATGTGCCGATGTGGGGAGTGCTGCTCGCCTTTAAGGATTATCAGCCTTTTCTGGGCTTTTGGAAGAGCGGCTGGGTCGGCCTGGAGCATTTCCGCACGTTTTTTCAGAACCCTGATTTCTTCATGCTGCTGCGCAATACGCTGGTGCTGTCGCTGTATAATCTGGTGTTCTTTTTCCCGGCACCGATTATTCTGGCGCTGCTGCTCAATGAGATCCGGCTCTCCTTCTATAAAAGGACGATTCAGACGCTGATCTACGTGCCCCATTTCATCTCGATGGTCATCGTCGCCAGTATCTCCTACGTGTTCCTTACGACACAGGGTGGTGCGGTCAATGAATTCCTGTTCACGGTTACCGGGCGCAAAATTGATTTCCTCGCTAATCCCGATTGGTTCCGCCCGATGATTATTCTGCAGACCATCTGGAAGGAATGCGGCTGGGGGACGATTATTTTCCTCGCTGCTCTGGCCGGTGTCGATGTGGAGCAATATGAAGCAGCCGTGGTGGACGGGGCCAGCCGCTGGCGCCAGACCTGGCATATTACACTGCCCGCGATCCGCAGCACGATTGTTATTCTGCTGATTCTGCGGATGGGTACGATTCTGGATAACGGCTTCGAGCAGATCTATCTGATGATGAATGCGCTGAACCGTGAGGTGGCCGAGGTCTTCGATACCTATGTGTATGCGCTGGGGATTACCCAGGGAGCGTTCAGCTACAGCACCGCCATCGGCTTGTTCAAATCGGTCATCGGGGTCGTGCTGGTGCTCGGCACCAACTGGCTCGCCAAGAAGTCGGGCGAATCCGGATTATATTGAAAAGGAGGCATTATGTGTGGCTAAACGTTACCGCAGCGCCGGAGAGATCACCTTTGACGTCTTTAATTACGTGGTGCTGGGCATCATCGGGATCGCAGCCATCCTGCCGTTCCTGTTTGTAGTCGCTGGTTCCTTCGCCACCGAGGCGGAAATTACGAAGCGCGCTGTCTTTTTGATTCCGACGACGATCTCGCTGGACGCCTACCGGTTTATTTTCTCCACAGATACCATTGTCCGGAGCATCGGGGTGTCGCTGTACGTGACAGTGATCGGGACGGCAGTCAATTTGTTCTTCACGGTTACCATGGCGTATCCGATGGCGAAGCGGTACCTGATGGGCCGCAATCTGATCCTCAATCTGGTCATCTTCACCATGCTGTTCGGGGGCGGGATGATTCCCACCTATCTGGTGATCCGCGAGCTGCATCTGCTCGATACGCTGAATGCCTTGATTCTTCCGGGGGCGATCAGCGCCTTCAATCTGATTATTGTGAAGAACTTCTTCCAGGAGCTTCCGGCCGAGATGGAGGAGGCGGCACGCATCGACGGCTGTACGGAGCTGGGGCTGCTGTGGAGGATTGTGCTCCCGCTGTCGAAGCCGGTGCTGGCGACGTTCACCCTCTTTTATGCGGTCGGACACTGGAATAACTTCTTCTCGGCGCTGCTCTATATTAATGATCCATCCAAGTGGCCGCTCCAGGTGATGCTGCGTCAGATCGTCATGCTGTCCCAGTCGGCAGCGGGGGATCTCAGCTCCATGGACCCGAATTTCGTGCAGCCGCCGGAGCAGTCGATCAAAATGGCCGTCATCGTGGTCGGCACCTTGCCGATTATGTGCGTGTATCCGTTTCTGCAGAAGCATTTTGCCAAAGGGGTGATGCTGGGTTCAGTCAAAGGGTAACCGGTTAGTCAACATATAAAGGGAGGCCAAGTGATGAAGAAGATGAAGCGGAGCCAAGGTTCACGGTCTGTGAAAAAAGGGTTGTTCATGCTGCTGGCTATGATTATGATTCTAAGTGTATTGTCCGGCTGCGGCGGGAATGGGGAGAATACGGGAGCGGGACAGAAGGAGCCTGCCGGGGATAGCGGGAAGGCGGACGGCACCGCCAAGGCTGAGGAGCCGCTTGCGCTGACATTGATGCTGCCGATTTTCAAAACCAATTATCCGAAGGACGGCAGTCCGGTCGCCGCCAAGCTGGAGGAGCTGACGAACACCAAAATCCATTTCGAATGGGTGCCGAATGCATCCTATGCCGACAAATTTAACATTACGCTCGCTTCCGGCAAGCTGCCTGATATTATGTATGTAGGTGACGTGAAGGCGTCCAGCTTCGTCAATGCGGCCAGATCCGGCGCTTTCTGGGAGGTGGGTCCGTATCTCAAGGATTATCCGAATCTCAGCGGGGCGAAGGAGGTTATTCTGAATAACTCGGCCATCGACGGCAAGAATTACGGAATCTACAGAGGGCGGGCGCTGGGACGCAACGGTGTGGTGTTCCGCAAGGACTGGATGGAGAAGCTGGGGCTGGAGACCCCGAAGACCGTGGACGATTTCTATAATATGCTGCGAGCGTTCAAGGAGCAGGACCCGGACGGCAACGGCCAGGCGGATACGTATGGCATGGTGCTGGTCAAGTGGACCGGCCAGTGGGCCAGCGGCTTCGATACGATGAAGCTGTGGTTCGGAGCACCGAACAAGTGGGGTGTGCAGGAAGGGAAGCTTGTGCCTGAGCATGAATACCCCGGTTATTTGGAAGCGCTTAAATTCATGAAAAAGCTTTACGACGAGCAGTTGATCAACGCCGACTTCGCGGTGATGGACAGCTCTAAATGGAATGATCCGGTCGTCAACAACAAGGCCGGCGTCATTGTCGATGTGGTCGATAACGCAGCCCGGCTGGATGACAAGATTCATGCGGCCCTTCTAAAAGAAGGCAAGGACGAGCCGGAACGCCATTATATGGATGTTATCGGCGGTGTGAATGGAGCGGACGGCGCGCTGCATACGCTTCCGACCTCAGGCTTCTCCGGCATGCTGGCGATTCCGAAGTCCTCGGTCAAAACCGAGGAGGAGCTGAAGCAGGTGCTGGCCTTCCTGGACCGGCTGAATGATGAGGATCTGCAGACGATGCTGAATTACGGTCTTGAAGGGGTGCATTACAAGCTGGTGGACGGATATATCGAACGCTCCAGTGATACCGTTCTGCTGGAATCGGAAGTGGAAGGCCTGAACCAGATGCTGCCGTTTATCCCTGAGGACAAGGCGAAGCAGGTGAAGCAGACGCCGCTGCGGCTGAAGCAGACCGAGGTGCAGAAGACGAATGAAGCGACGATTGTGACCAATCCGGCGGAGGCGTTGATCTCGGCAGTCTATACGCAAAAAGGCTCGCAGCTGGATAACGTAATCAACGATGCGCGTATCAAATTCATTGTCGGCCAGATGGATGAGGCCGGGTTGAAGTCCGCTTTTGAGGTATGGCGGAAGACTGGCGGGGATGAGCTTGTGAAGGAAATGAATGAATTGTACGCCTCAGGCGGCAAGTAAAGTCCGGTCCTGCTTCAGTCTCCGGCCGGTCTGTCCCCGCTGCGGCTGCATGGCTGCAACTCTAAACTAAGGATTCGGCTGGTGAAACGAATGGAGAATGAAGAGGCAGGAGCACGGAACAGGTATACCGGAGGCCGGGCGGGACGCAAAGGCCGTTATTACCGCCATAATCTCATTATTGTGCTGATCGTCTCGTCCATTCCCGGGCTGATCATCGGGCTGCTGGTCTATTTTATGGCCGGGGGGAGTCTTGAGAAGGAGCTGCTGCGGATGCATAACCGGCAGATTGAGCAGCGGGCGGACAACATTAATGATCAATTGTCCAATCTGGAGCTGATGCTGGCCCATTGGGCGTTCGATCCGAAGTTCGATTACGGACTGAGCAACATGGATTTCACCCGGAATCATGAACGGGCCTGGGATATTACGAAGACGCTGGTAGTCATGCAGGGTTCCAATTCCATGGTGCGGCAGGTTGAACTGTATTTGGCCGGTAATCAGCCGGTACGCTTCGGAACGGAGTACGGGACGTTGTCTGCGGAGGAGGAAGTGCTGTACGGGAAGCTGCTGAAGCAGGAGCGGAGCACGTACTGGACGGAATGGGCTTTTGATCCGGTGAACCCGGAGCAGAAGGAGCTGACGCTGGTGCACCATATCCCCGGCGGCAGCCGGGAGCCCTTCGGGGCGCTGCTGCTGCGGATGGATACAGAGAAGGTATCCGCGATGCTGCGGACCATGACCCCGTACAACACGGGGGAGGTGTTCATGGAGCAGAAATCCGGCGGACTGTTCATCTCGGGGGGCGGGATGGATGCGCCCACGCCGCTGGTTACGGCGCTGCGGACGGCGATTACAGCCAAAGGCAGCCAGGATAGCGGATCCTTTTTGTATGACTGGAATGGGGTTACTTATGCGGTGACCTATGGTGATTTCTCGCGGATTGCCAGTGAATGGCGGTATGTGTCGGCTTCTCCGATCTCCAGCGTAACCTCTCCAGTGGTCTGGCTGTCCCGGATGATTATCCTGGTCAGCTTGTGCGCCTTGCTGCTGGCGGCGGTCCTGTCCTGGATTGCTTCCCGCAGAATCTATTCGCCGGTCCGCCGCCTGCTTCAGACGCTGCTCCCTGAGCATGCGGCCTCCGGGGACCGGGTGGATGAGCTGACGCTGATCGAGCGGCACTGGCAGAACCTGCACGGACAGCAGCATGCTCTCCAGTACACGCTCTCGGAGCAGCTTCCGCATGTGCAGCAGAGCTTCCTGCACCAGCTGTTCCAGGGGTATCTGTATGCCTATTCCGAACAGGATCTCCTGAGCCGGATGAAGCAGTATAAGTGGGAAGTGGAGAACTGTACGTTCGTGGTGCTGTATATCCAATTGACCGGAATCTCCAGCCTGGAGGCCAAGTTCCGCAGCGGCGACGAGAGTCTGGTATCGTTCGCGGCCGTCAATATTACCTTGGAGCTTGCCCGTGAGCATTTCGGCCGGGCGGAGACGGTCAATCTGCATGACCTCACCTCCGGTATGCTGCTGATGGAACCGGGAAGCGGCCCTGATCCGGCCCGCGTGGGCGCCTTCGGTGAAGAGCTGGCGGCTACCTTGAGCCGGATGCTTAAGCTTCAGGCCACGGTGGCGTACAGTGCAAGGATCGGGAGCATCTCCGCGATTCCGCGGGCGTTCGAGGCGGCGAAGCAGGCGGCCAGCCACAGCAGGTACGGAGGCGGGAACCAGATCATCAGCCTGGAGCAGCTGGAGCGGGAGGGGCAGGGCGCCCCATTGCCGCAGTATTCCTTCGCGCTGGAGCGCGGGCTGATTCAGGCGCTGCGGACCGGTGAAGCAGAGGAGGCGGACCGGCTGCTGGAGGAATTCCTGGAGACGCTCTCCGCAGGCGGCGCGAAGGTGATCGACGTACAGCAGGGCATGCTGCATCTGCTCGGCGCGATCCTTCATGCGGTGCTGGAGGCCGGGATGGCCCAGAGCCAGTTATTCGGCGGCAGGAATCTGTATGCCAGTCTCTCGCAGATTCATGAGCCAGGGCTGATTCTCTCCTGGTTCCGCACGCAGGTGACTGCCCCCTTCCTGAAGGAGCTGTGTGAACGGTCGGACGCCGGGATCAGACGGACGATCGACCAGGCGATGCTGTACATTCAGCAGCATTATATGGACAATATCTCGCTGGACAGCTGTGCGGATTATACAGGCACCAGCCCTTTTCTGCTCAGCAAGTCGTTCAAGCGGGTCACCGGGCAGAACTTCATCGATTATGTAACGGAACTGCGGCTCACCAAGGCGAAGGAGCTGCTGCGGGACACCGATCTGAAGATGAACGATGTCGCCTTGCAGGTCGGCTATCAGCAGAGCTATTTCAACCGGATTTTCAAAAAACAGGAGGACATCACGCCGACACGTTACCGTGAGCTGAGCCGGCAGGAGGGGGAGAAGGAGAACGGGACCCGGTAATCAGGGACCGGCTCCAGAATGACTGCGGCTCACTTCCTGTGATCCCGGCGTCCACAAGCCTCCTGCTCCGGGAACGGTTCATTCGTCCGGGTGATGTCCCATCTAGGAGATGACAGAAGATGACCTCTTTATCCTCAGCCCTGCCAGTCCAGTTACGGTGGCTGAATCCGCCTGCTGCGGCTGCGGGGGTGACCTGGGGTGTTCCCTGGTCTAAGGGAGATCTGAAGCGCGGAGAATTGGCCGCGCTATGTCTTAGCGGAGCAGACGATGGCTCCTGTCTGCCGCTGCAGAGCCGCCCGGCCGCGTATTGGCCGGACGGCAGCATCAAATGGTCTTTGCATTCTGCCGTATGCCCTGAAGGGAGTACGGCAGGATATAGGCTGGAACGCTCTGCCGGGCAGAATGCTGTGCCCGCAGTCTTCGGGGTGTCCGTGGCAGAGACGGAGGAGGCTTATATCGTCGATACCGGCAGCATTCGTTGCACCGTGGTCAAGCATGGCCCGGGTGTGATCTCGCGGATCATGCGCCGGGACACGGCAGAATCCGGTGGACCGGATAGCGATTGTGGATATTCTGGAGCTTCGGAGGCGGGGTTGGGATTAGGCTCGGGTAAGATGGTGTGCAGCGGAAGCGAGCTGGTCTGTCTCCGCGAGCAGCGGGACATCCTCAGCGGGGAGCTGACGCTGCGGCAGGAGCGGTTCACCGGAGTGACGCTGAAGGCCAGTCTGGAGGAGCGGGGACCGGTGCGTGCCGTGATCCGGCTGGACGGGCGGCATAGAAGCACAAAGGGAGCCAGGGAATGGCTTCCTTATACTTTGCGGCTCTATTTCTATGCCGGGCTTGCGTCCATCCGGCTGGTGCATACCTTCCATTATGACGGCAACCCGCAGCAGGATTTCATCAAGGGGCTGGGCCTGCTGTTCAAGGTGCCGCTCAGCGGTCCGCTGTACAACCGTCATGTCCGGCTGGCGGGCAGCGGGGGAATCTTCAGCGAATCCCCCAAGACGCTCCAGACCCGCAGAACCCGGGGCAAATATGCCGGGATGTTCGCCGGGCAGCTCGAAGGGCAGAGCCAGCACTTCGATCCCGTGGAGGATGCCTATTTCACCAGCCTGCTTCAGGATTCTGCGGTATGGAATGACTTCCGGCTGGTGCAGTCTTCCTCCGAGCATTATGCCGTTCACAAGCGTACAGGGCCGGATTGCACCTGGATTAAGGGCGCTGAAGGCCGGAGGGCCGGAGGGCTGGGTTATATCGGCTGTGACAGCGGAGGCTTGGCTGCCGGAGTGAAGGATTTCTGGCAGAAGTACCCGTCCGGGCTGGAGATCAGCGGTACCTCCGGCGCGGAAGCGGCGTTAACCGTCTGGTTCTGGACGCCGGAAGCTCCGGCAATGGACCTGCGGCACTATGATACGAAGACGCATGTCGAGTCCTCCTATGAAGGCGCGGAGGAGCTGCGGGCCACCCCTTACGGCATCGCCAATACGAATGAACTGACCTTGTGGTGTACCACGCGGACACCGGATTCTGCGCGGCTTCAGCAGATGCAGCAGCAGGCGGATGAAACGCCGCTGCTGGTTTGTGAGCCCGAGTATTACCACCGCAGCCGGGCGTTTGGACTGTGGAGCCTGCCGGACCGGAGCACGCCGGCCAAGGCATACCTGGAGGACCGGCTGGACGGGATCACCCGTTTTTACCAGAAGGAGATTGAGCAGCGGAAGTGGTACGGCCTGTGGGATTACGGCGACTTCATGCACAGCTATGATCCGGTCCGCCATGTCTGGAATTATGATCTGGGCGGCTGTGCCTGGCAGAATGCCGAGTTGGTGCCGAATATGTGGCTGTGGGTGAGCTTCCTGCGGACCGGACGCGCGGATATTTACCGGATGGCCGAAGCAATGACCCGGCATACCAGCGAGGTGGATATGTATCATTTCGGAGAATATGCGGGCCTTGGCTCCCGGCATAATGTCGTGCATTGGGGCTGCGGCTGTAAGGAAGCGCGGATTGCTATGGCGGGTCTGCACCGCTACTACTATTATCTAACCGGTGATGAGCGGACCGGCGACATCATGGACAGTGTGAAGGATGCGGATTATTCCACGGTGAATCTGGACCCGATGCGGGCATATTTTCCGAAGGACGAATTCAAGACCCATGTGCGGGTGGGACCGGACTGGGCGGCGTTCAGCTCCAATTGGATGACCCGCTGGGAACGTTATGAGGATACGGCCTACCGCGACAAAATCCTCACAGGCATCGACCGCATCAAAGCGGCCAATCTGCGGCTGATCTCCGGCCCAACCTATGGATACGACCCCGCAACGGGAATTCTCAGCCCAATGGGCGATGACAACTGGGGGCGGCATCTGGCGATCTGCATGGGTGGTCCGCAGGTGTGGTTCGAGCTGGCGATGATGCTGGAGGACCCGGAGTGGGAGGACATGCTGGCGGAGTTCGGTGTCTTCTATAACTTGCCTGAGGAAGAACAGTTGCGTAGATCCGGGGGCGCGATTACAGGCAAGCAGCGGTTTGAGCATCCGGTGCTTAGCGTGGCTATTGCCGCCTATGGCGCATGGGTCAAGGATGACCGGGCTACGGCGGAACGTTGCTGGAGCATATTGTTTGAGAATCCGTTCGGGAAGCTCCGGCTGGAGGAGGAACTGAAGCGGGTTACGTATACGGAAGCGCTGGATGAAGTGGACTGGATGAATACGAATGAGGCCTCACAGTGGTCGCTGAATACGATTATTGCGCTGGAGCTGATCGCTGAAGCTCTGCCTGCACGGGAAGGAGTGTCGGGAGCGGGTGATGCAGCTAGTGCCTTAGCTAATGTGGAAGATGGCGGAAGTGCTGGGGATGGTGCGTGAGCTGGTGAGGAGGCTGGTTCAGGAACTGGTTCAGAATCTGGGATTAGTGCGAGGGCTGGTGCCAGAGTTGACAAGCGTGCGGGTGCCGGGAAAGGAGATGTGGTTCAATGACTACGCAGCAGGCTGATGCAGGCATTCCTGAGGGCTGGCGGGAGATCTACCGTAATAAGCTGGAGGGTCCCGCCCAGTTGGAAGGCTTCCGGATGGAAGGCGATGGTGCAGTTACTTTTCCGCAGGGGCGGCTGCGGCTGGAGAGCACCCGGGGGGCTGAGGAAGGACAGAAGGCGAATGTGGTTTTCTGGTGCCCTGAGGTGTTTCCGGCGGAGCTTGCCGTCTCCTGGAGATTCCGTCCGCTGCGGGAGCCGGGGCTGGCCATTCTGTTCTTCGCGGCTGCCGGTGCCGGGGGCAAGGATCTGTTCGACCCGTCCCTGCCGGTCCGCACGGGCGAATATGACCAGTACCATCATGGGGAGATGGATGCCTATCATATCTCGTATTTTCGCCGGATGTGGGAGGAGGAGCGGGCTTTTCATACCTGTAATCTGCGCAAAAGCTACGGCTTCCACCTTGTCGCCCAAGGAGCCGATCCGCTCCCGGATACCTCCGATATGACTGAGGCCTACCGGATGCTGATGGTGAAGCGGGGGACTGCTGTAACTTTCACAATTAATGAATTGCCGGTGCTGCACTGGGTGGATGACGGCTCGTCCTTCGGTCCGCTGCTCGGCGCAGGCCGACTAGGCTTCCGCCAGATGGCCCCGCTGATTGCGGAATATAGCGATCTGATTGTCTATGCTCCGTGAGGATCGCTGGCTGGGCGGATGAACATATGCGTCCCTCTTAGGGACGGACGATTTTATTCGAAGGAGGCTTAACTGCAATGCCGGGAGTGTATTACTGCTATCCGCAAGGCCGTCATAAGGCGCTGACCATGAGCTATGATGACGGACGGCGGGCGGATGAACGGCTGGTCGGCCTGTTCAATCAGTATGGAATCAAGGGCAGCTTCCATCTGAATTCGGGGCTGCTTGGCGAAGGAGACCGCATCAGGGCGGACGAGGTTGCGGCTCTCTACCACGGACATGAGGTCAGCGTGCATACGCGGAGCCATCCGACGCTGGCGCGCTGCCCGCAGGAGCTGGTCGTGGAGGAGATTATGGAGGACCGCAGGGTGCTGGAAGGGCTGGTCCGCCAGCCTGTGCGCGGTATGTCTTACCCGAACGGCTCCTATACGCAGGAGATCAAGGCGCTGCTGCCGCACCTGGGCATTGAGTATGCCCGCACAGTGCAGTCTACCGGCGGGTTCGCCCTCCCGGAGGACTGGCTGGAGTGGCAGGCGACCTGTCATCATAACCGGGAGCTGCTGGCTCACGCGGAGACTTTTGTGGGGCTGCATAAGCGGCAGTATCTGTACCTGATGTATGTGTGGGGACATAGCTACGAGTTCGACAATGACAACAACTGGGAGCTGATGGAGCGCTTCTGCGCCATGGCGGGCGGACGCGGCGACATCTGGTATGCAACGAATCTGGAGCTGGTGCATTACATGAAGGCTTGCCGGGGGCTGCTGTTCTCGGCGGCAAGGGACTGGGTCTATAATCCGGGAGCGGCTGCTGTCTGGCTGGAGATTGACGGTACGATAGTCGAGGTGCCCGGGGGACAGACTGTGGATCTAGGCTGATACAGAACAGGGATAGAGTGAAGGAGGATGTATTGTGAATCATAAGGATCATAGTCAAAAGCTGCACCGGCTGGCCGGGCTGGATATCTCTGCCGCCGGTCCAAGATGTAAAATGCTGCTCGGCGATCTGGACGGGGACGGCCGGGCTGAACTGCTGCTGGTGCAGCCGGATAACCGCCAGGATGTACGTTATATTCCGCATCAGGTGCAGTGCCTGACGGCTTATAATCTCGATGGCCGTCTGCTGTGGCAGACGGGAAAGCCGGATTCGAACGCAGGCAGCCAAGGCTCCGATTATCCGGCCCAGATTGCCGATATCGATGGTGACGGGGCGCTGGAGGTGCTGTGTGTGATGAAGGATCAGCTGCATATTCTGGAGGGGGCGACGGGCAAAGTCAAAGCGGTTCATCCGCTGCCGGCGAAGGAGGCTCATGACTGCATCATTATTGCCAACCTGTCAGGCGGCAGCTATCCTTCCGACATTATTCTCAAAGACCGCTACCATCAGCTGTGGGCGCTGGATCGGGACTTCCGGCTGCTCTGGACCCATCAGGGCAATGTAGGGCATTATCCGTGGGTGTACGATCTGGACGGTGACGGGCGCGATGAGGTGATGGCCGGATATGATCTGCTGAGTGCGGAGGGCAAGCGGCTATGGAGCTGCAAGGATCTGGACGATCATGCCGACTGTCTGTGGGTGGGCGATGTGAATGGAGACGGGGTACCGGAGCTGGTCATCGGCGGTAGTGTGACGGTGATGTACGACCGTAACGGGCATGAGCTATGGCGGTATGAAGGCTCAGTCGAGTCGCAGCATCTGGCGCTTGGGCGGTTCCGCCCGGACCTGCCCGGCCTGCAGATTGCGGGCCTTGACCGTCTGGTCCGCGAGGACGACGGCAAGGGTCTTCGGGGCAAGGACGCTATGTTCCTGCTGGACCAATCCGGCCGGGAGCTGTGGAAGGAAGAGCGTACCACTGACGGCTGGCTGACCATTGTCGAAGCCGTCAGCCGGTTCTGGCCGGATGCACCCGACTATATTCTGGCGTACCGCCGTGGGGAAGCCGTGCTTCCCGCACTGTATGACGGCTATATGAATATCGTTGTCGAGTTCACCGAGCAGGGCTACGCCGTACACGGGGATCTGCTGGGCAGCGGAACCGAGCAGGTCATTATTTATACGGATGAGCTGGCCGCTGTCTATGCCGGTGAAGCTCTTCCGCTGCAAGCGGTCTATCCCGGGCAGCAACTGCCCCAGCCCAAACGGCTGTACAGCTCCACCCTGTACCCCGGCGGTGAGGTGGCGTTGTGATGGGGGGCAGGGACGAGAATGCAGCGGTGAGTGCAGAGGAAGGGCATGACGTGAAGGGTGATGCCGAGCAGGCCAATGTTCCCGCCTACTTTCATCCGCGTCATTCCATCGTCCGCACAGCCGGAGAGCATACGGAAGCGATGCTTGCCATCATAGCGAATCGCTATATTGGTGCAAATCCGCCGCAGCCTCCGGTCTACCGCGTTCATCTGGAGAACAGCTTCCCGCGCCTGCCGGATTGCCGGTATGAGATGAATCTGAAAGAACGGCTGCCTGAGCTGCGGGACGGGGAATTTGTCTATGCCTGGGGGAAGCTGTGGAGCGATGCAGACTGCGAAATCCCGCTCGCGCTCAGCTGCTTCGGTCCGGTGACAGTCTATGTCAACGGCATTGCCGTGTTCGCGTCCAATCTGAACGATGATGTGTTCCCGGACCGCAAGGCATTCTTTCGTACCGGGCTGAAGGCAGGCTGGAATCAGTTCCTGCTGGAGTGTACCGCCGTCGGCACCGGCTGCGGCGGGATTTTTGGCACCGGGAGCGTGAAGGGGGCTCCGCTGCATTTTCTGGCCCCGACTGCGGAGCGCAGCGGCTGCGAGGGCTGGATCTACAGCGCGCCGCAGCAGAGCAGATGGACGCTGCAGCCGGAGGGCGGCGGCGCTTCTGAGGGAGAGGCTGCGGCGCACCGCGCGGAGCCTTCGCAGCGCGGAAGTGTGCGCTGCGGCGAAGCCGCGGAGGCCGCCGAAGCTGCGCTGGCGGCCCGCTGTGCCTGGTATCCGGCGGCCGGATGGCCGGATACCAAGGCACAGGGCGGGAACCTCGCGCGCGTGCTCGGCGCGGTGCCCGGCGCGAAGGCGCTGGCCTGGAGCCGGCTGGCGGTGAGTGCGCCGGGCGGAATGAACGTCCGGCTGGTCCTCCGCAGCCGGGATGTAGCGGCACTCAAGGTCTGCGTGGATGGCAGGCTTGCCGCCATCCAGCCCGAAGCGAGTGCCGGCCTTGAGTGTGTGCTGCCGCTGAGCTTCGGCAGCCATGACCTGCTGGTCGAGGCCGTGTGCGGCGGCCCCGGGTGGGGCTTCCGCCTGGAAGCGGCGGAGGCTGGGAACACAGCAGAGGTGCAGGTGGAAGCGGAGTGTAGCGCGGCTCTTGCGGAAGCTTCACCCTGCTGCTCTCCGCAGGGAACCTTGAACAAGGGAGCTGGCGCCAGTGGAGTCCACGGCACAGTGAAGCTGGTGAGTCCTTTCCCGGTGGAAGGGCAGACCGGGCCATGGCTGTACCTGGGTCCGTTTCTGCAATCGGCGGCACCGCAGCCTGCGGAAGCGGCTTCTATGGATGCTCCCTTCGGTGAAGGGGCGGAGGAATGCTTTTGGCGGGTGGACCGTCCTGGTGGCGCAGTCAGGCCCTATCTGGAGAGTGCGCTGTACGGACGCTGGAATTATCCGCTGGGGGTGACCCTCTATGGTCTGCTGCGTACCGGTCAGGCTCTGGGCGATCCTCATTATTCCGCATATACCAGAGGACATATTGAGCAGTGTACCCGGCTCCATGCTTATTCGCTATGGGACCGCAGCCGCTATGGTGCTCCGGGTATTAACCAGCAATTGGCGCTCATGGACTCACTGGATGACTGCGGCTCCTTCGGTGCGGTGATGCTCGCCGCTCATGCCGAACAGCCGCTGCATGGAGCGTCCGAAACAGCGGCGTATATCGCCCGGTATATTCAAAATACGCAGTCCCGCGATGAGGAGGGGGCGCTCTACCGTACACGGGGCACCACCGACTTCATGCAGGGAACGATGTGGTGCGATGATCTATATATGAGCACTCCGTTCCTGAGCCGGTATTATCTGTTGACGGGCGATCCCGCTTATCTGGATGATGCAGTGTCACAGTTTCTCCATTACCGTAATCGGCTGTTCCAGCCGGAGCTTGGCATTATGTATCATGTGTATGATTACAAATTCAGCAAGCCGAACGGGGTAGCCTGGGGAAGAGGCAATGGCTGGGTACTGTTCTCGCTGACTGAGCTGCTGGAGGTACTGCCGGAGCAGCATCCGCAGCGGGAAGAACTGCTGGATTATTACCGGCTGTTGTGCGAAGGTTATTTACGGCTGCAGGATGCGGAAGGATTATGGCATCAGGTTCTGACCGATCCCGAAGCTTATGCGGAGGCATCGTGTTCTTCGATGTTCGTATATGCTTTTGCGCGCGGTGTGCGCAGAGGTTGGCTGCCAGAGCCGTATCCATATGCCGATGCAGCGCTGCGCGGCTGGACGGCACTGGCCGAATACTGCATCGACCATCAGGGGAACGTCTATGGCGTCTGCCGGGGATCGGGGTATTCCTTCAACAAACTGTATTACAAGGAACAGCTCACCTGGCAGCTCAACGATACTCACGGAATCGGCATTGTGCTGCTGGCCGGTATTGAAGCGCTTGAGCTTAGGCGGGAACTGGAGGCGCAGCACATGTAAGAGTTGTAGTGTAATAGTGCTGCTGAAAAAAGTAATTTATCAATCAGAGGCTGTTACTACTCATGCAGAGTTATCTTCAATCTGCTTGAGTACGACAGCCTCTTCTTCATGTAGCCGTATAGCCGCAGAACCCGGGAATCGCGCGTATACAGAATACAGCGAAATGAAAGGGATAAATCCCATTGATTCCGCTGAAAATGGACGGTGAGCGAAAATGAGAGGAATAAATCCCTCTGAGCCGTCAGAATGAAGAGCACAAATGCCCCTGAATCCCCCATATCCACGCAAAAAACCGCAGGCGGAAATTCGCTTCCTGCGGTTTTTTTTGCGCGGAGTGCCTTACGGGTATGTAGCACAGGCAGGCTGTGCGGTTAATCCTTATCGATCAGCTCCAGCTTTTCAAGGATCTTAAGGGTGGTAACGGCGGACAGTTGCACAGCTAGTTGAATGCTGGCTTGGCTGTTTCCGCTCTGCTCCAAGGCAGCTTGATTCTCGGATAACACTTCTTCCGTCACCTGCTGGATCAGACTTTTAACGATCTCATTGTTCATAATAGGCTCCTCCTTCCGAATGTAAATACTCTCATTCTATATTTCGGCCGGACCCAGGATTTTACTTAGGGAGCAGGGAATGTTATCCGGTAATCTGAACGAATTCCACTCTTATCACAGACTTGAAGCGGAATCTGTAGTAAACTGGAAGGAATGTATAGTACGCCTGCAATTATTCTACAGAAAAGAATGTGATCAATGTATGCAGCTTCAAGCTCCTCAACCGGCCAAGAAATGGCTGGAAAAATATCTGTCCGGAGACAGCATGGATTACCGGCAAATTATCGCCTTGTTTCTGCCTATTCTCATTGACCAGGCCTTCATTATCGGGCTGAATCTGGTCAACACTGCGATGATCAGCTCGTCGGGTATGGCGGCAGTCAGTGCGGTGAATATGGTGGATTCCCTGAATATTTTTCTGATCAATGTATTTGTGGCGATTGCGACCGGGGGGACGGTGGTGGTTGCGCAGTATAAAGGAAGCGGGAATGACAGCATGGTCTCCCAGGCCACGGCCGGATCGGTTACCTCGGTCTCGCTGCTTGCGGTGGGAATCGGTCTGCTGCTGATGTCCTTCCATACGCCAATTCTGAATTTGCTGTTCGGGACGGCCTCCGCCGATGTGCTGGACAATGCCCGGGTCTATATGATCGGCAGCAGCATTTCGTATCTGGGGATTGCCGTGGTTCAGGCTGTATGCGGTGCGCTGCGGGGCGTGGGCCGGACGCGGGCTTCGCTGATGCTGTCGCTGATTATGAACGTGTTGTATGTTATCCTCAACGTTGTCTTCATTAACCTGCTGGACATGGGTGTGCTGGGCATGACACTTGCGGTCAATATTGCTCGTTATGTGGGGATGGCCTGTGCCTTGATCTATCTGTTCAAGTTCGATTCGGTGCTGCGTGTGCAGTTCCGCGACCTGTTCCATGTTCCGCTTATGATGCTGCGCAAAATCATGTTCATCGGCGTACCGTTCGCCGCAGAGCAGATGTTCTTCAACGGCGGCAAGCTGCTGACGCAGATCTTCATTGTCAGTCTGGGTACGTATGCCATCGCCACCAATGCGATTGCCGGATCGCTGGCGATGGTCTTTCAGATTCCGGCCAGTGCACTGTCGCTGACGATTGTAACCGTGGTCGGCCAGTGTATCGGACGGGGGGATGTAGCGGATGCCCGGAAGTTCATCAAGTCCTTCCTGTGGATCGGTTCCGCCTCTTACGCCCTGGTGGCCTTGATCCTGATGCCGCTGTTCCACCCGCTTGTCTCTATTTTCTCCCCGCCTGCGGAGATTATCGATGATCTGTTCGTGGTGCTGCTGGTCAATGCGATTGCCCAGATTCCGCTCTGGGCCTTCAGCTTCATTCTGCCGTCCGCGCTGCGGGCAGCGGGAGACTCCCGCTTCACCTCGATCGCTTCGATGCTGACGATGTGGCTGTTCCGGGTGGTCTTCGGCTATATTCTCGGGATCGTGCTGGGCTATGGAGTGCTGGGTGTATGGCTGGCGATGAACTGCGAATGGGCAGTGCGCGGAGCGGTATTCCTCTGGCGCTTCCGGGGCAAGAAGTGGTATGCGCACAAGCTGATATAGATACTGCCGGTTAGAAGACTCCTTATTCAGGGGTCTTCTTTGCTATGCAGTCACTCGGAATCATCAATAAAAAGCACGGTACAACCTTTAGTTTCAGGTAAGACGCACTTTGGTCCGTATGCTACGATTTGGGTGGTGAAGGGGGAGGCTTCCACATTAGCTGTAAGCGCTTAACTCATTGAAACCCAAATTCATACAGAGGAGTGCAACGCATGAAGAGAATAATCAAGCAAGTCTCTCTGGTGCTGCTGGCAGCCCTTCTGCTTCTTCCGGCAGGCGGATATCTTCCGGCTGCTCAGGCAGCCGAGGCACAGACCACGGTATATCACGAAACGTTTGCGAATGGCGCAGGTAAGGCAGTTCAGTCGGGAGGCGCCAAGCTGGAGGCGGTTAAGGGCGTTGTTTTTGACGGAAATAGCGATGGGGCAGCGCTGCACGTAAGCAACCGGAAGGATAGCTGGGATGCGGCTGATTTCAACCTCTCGGATATGGGCATGAAGAAGGGCAGCACCTATACCGTAACAGCGGTGGTCTATGTGGATGGCAGCGTAACTGTGCCGAAGGACGCACAGGCAGTGATGCTGACACTGGACGGTTATGGCAATTACGCCGGTGGCGAATATCATGCGGGTCAAGCCGTGACCTTGACCAAGACCTTTACGGTGGACGCGGAGCAGAAGCTGCGCATCCAGTCAGACGATAAGGGAGCCACAGTACCCTTCTACCTTGGCGATCTTCTGATAACGACAGAGTCTACTCCGGGCGGCGGGGAAGAGCCTGTGCGTGAACCGGCTTTGCCGTTCAGCAAGGTTACTTTTGAAGATCAGGAATTGGGCGGCTTCACCGGCAGAGCCGGAACCGAGACGCTGACCGTAACGAATGAAGCGAATCATACTGAGGGCGGTTCATATTCCCTGAAGGTCGAGGGCAGAAACAATACCTGGCACGGCCCATCCCTGCGTGTGGAGAAGTACGTGGACAAGGGCAGTGAATATACCCTGTCTGCCTGGGTGAAGCTGATCGAACCGGCTAGCGCACAGCTCCAGCTGTCTACACAAGTAGGCACAGACAGCAGTGCAAGTTATGTGACCCTGTCCCCTAAGACGATCAGTACGGCTGACGGCTGGGTGAAATATGAGGGCAGCTACCGCTATAACAGCGTGGGCGGCGAATATCTGACCCTGTACATTGAGAGTTCCAATAATGCAACCGCTTCCTTTTATATCGATGATATTAATTTCGAGCATACTGGTACCGCTCCGGTGGATATTCAGAGAGATCTGACTCCGCTAAAAACAGCCTATCAAAATGACTTCCTGATCGGCAACGCGCTATCCGCCGAGGATCTGGAAGGCGTACGGCTGGACCTGCTGAAGATGCATCACAATGTTGCTACCGCAGGCAATGCCATGAAGCCGGATGCGCTTCAGCCAACCAAGGGCAATTTCACTTTTACAGCGGCAGATGCGATGGTAAATAAGGTGCTTGCCGAAGGCATGAAGATGCACGGGCATGTGCTGGTATGGTATCAGCAGTCGCCTGACTGGATGAACTTGACCACGGATGCAGCAGGCCTTAGCGTTCCGCTGGGGCGTGACGAAGCACTCGCTAACCTGAGAGCGCACATCAAGGGAGTTATGGAGCATTTCGGAGACCGGGTCATCTCCTGGGATGTAGTCAACGAGGCAATGAACGATAACCCGTCCAATCCGAATAACTGGCAAGCGGCGCTGCGTAAGGCTCCGTGGTATGAAGCCATCGGTCCGGATTATCTGGAGCAGGCATTCCTGGCGGCCAGAGAGGTGCTGGACCAGCATCCGGAATGGGATATCAAGCTGTATTACAATGATTACAATGACGATAACCAGAACAAGGCCCAGGCCATCTACAGTATGGTCAAGGAACTGAATGACAAGTACGCGCTGACCCATCCCGGCAAGCTGTTGATTGATGGTGTGGGGATGCAGGCGCACTACAATATCAATACGAATCCAGATAACGTCAAGCTATCGCTGGAGAGGTTCATCTCCCTTGGCGTAGAGGTCAGTATTACCGAACTGGATATTCAGGCCGGCAGCCAGAATACGCAGACAGAGAAGGAACGGATTGCTCAAGGCTATCTGTATGCGAGGCTGATGGATCTCTACAAGGCCCATGCCGACCATATTGCGCGGGTAACCTTCTGGGGCATGGATGACCGCACAAGCTGGAGAGCGGAGTCAAGCCCGCTGCTGTTCGACAGGGATCTGCAGGCGAAGCCGGCTTACTACGCGGTCATTGATCCGGCCAAATTCATGGCTGAGCATGAGCCGAATACGGCAGAAGCCAACGTGTCAGAGGCAGTCTACGGCACGCCGGTTATTGACGGAACAGCGGATGGAATCTGGGCCTCTGCGCCTGAGATGGCTGTGAACCGTTATCAGATGGCTTGGCAGGGCGCAAGCGGAACCGCACGTACCCTATGGGATGACCAGAATCTGTATGTGCTGGTCCAGGTAAGTGATGCTGGGCTGGATAAGAGTAATGTGAATGCATGGGAGCAGGACTCTGTAGAGATTTTCCTGGATGAAAATTTCGGCCGCACGACCTTCTATGAGAGCGATGACGGACAATACCGGGTCAATTACGACAATGAAGCCTCCTTCAGTCCGGCAGCCATTGGTGCAGGCTTCGAGTCGGTAACCAAGGTAACCGGAACTAACTATACGCTTGAAATGAAGATTCCGTTCAAAACAATCATGCCAGCCGGCGGCACCAAGGTCGGCTTCGACACTCAGATCAACGATGCCAAGAACGGCGTCCGGCAAAGTGTGGCCGCCTGGAATGATACCACCGGCAACGGCTATCAGGACACTTCCGTCTTCGGCGTGCTGACGCTTAAGGCCAAAGACGGCGCTGAGCCCCCGACGAAGCCGACGCCAACGCCAACGCCAGAACCGGAAGCAACACCGGCACCAACAGCCACACCTGCACCAGTCTCTGGCGGCACCAGCTATAGCAGCAGCACGCCTGCGCCTAAGCCTGCGCAGATTGACAGCAAGGATGGTGTGGTGACGCTCAGACCTGTCGTGAAGACCGAAGGCACAGAGGCGAAGGCCGTAGTTACGGCTGAGCTATGGCAGCAAGCCCTGAAGCAGGCGGCCCCGGCAGCAGACGGACGGAAGCAGATTATCATCGACCTGGCGAACCTGACCGGCGTGGTCTCCTATGAAGCCCAGTTGCCTCTTCAAGGCCTGAAGACGCAGGAGAAGTACGTGCTTGTCCTTCAGAACGGCCTTGCTACGCTGTCTATTCCAAGTGAGCAGCTCGCAGGGATTACAGCAACCACTGAATATGTTAGCATCCGGGTCAAGCAATCCACAGCTGAAGGCGTGAATGGCGCTGCTCTCCAGCAGACCGGAAGCCGTCCGGTGGTGGAGCTGAGTCTGCTTGCAGGCGGGCAGAAGGTAGCCTTGTCTGGCAGCAGCGCGATGACCGTCTCTATTCCTTACAAACCGTCAGTAGCAGAGCTTGACAGCCTGGAGTCTCTTCTGGTCCGTTCACTCACCGGCAACGGCGCGTGGTCTGCTGTGGTGAACAGCCGTTATGATGCAGTGAAGGAAGCGCTGGTGTTCCGTACTACAGAGTTCGGCATATTTGCCGCAGCCTTCGCTCCGCCGGCCTTTACAGATCTCGGCAGCCTGTCATGGGCGAAGCAGGCAGCTGCTGCCATGGCTGCGCGCGATATCCTTCCGGGTGGTAACAGCTTCATGCCGGCGGCACCTATGAACAGAGCAGACTTCACAGCCTCGCTGGTGAAGGTGCTGGAGCTTAAGGCTGCTGCTGAAGCAGTTGCAGGCTTCAGCGATGTCCAGAGTAATGCGGCATATAGCAAGGAGCTTGCGGCCGCGAAGCAGCTCGGTATCGTCACAGGCTATGCGGGCAATACCTTCAAGCCAGCGGGCGTCATCACCCGCCAGGAGATGATGGTGATTGCAGCGCGTGCCCTGAAGGCGGCCGGAATCATGGCTGAAGGCAGCGGATCGATAGCATCTTACACCGATGCCGGTCAAATCTCCGCCTATGCCAAGGACAGCGTGTCAGCCTTGCTGAAATACGGCGTAGTGAACGGTAAGAACAATAAGCTTGCTCCGGGGGACACCCTCTCCCGTTCGGAAGCAGCGGTAATTCTGTACCGGATCTGGAAGCTGTAAAGTTACTTCTAATAAGACAGAGAAACAGCCAGCCGCCGGGCAGATTGCCGGTGACTGGCTGTTTGTGGTTGCAGCCGGATTATCGTGCTGCTCCTCCAACTCCAACTTATAATTCCGATTCAAAAATCCTGCTTAAACTACAACATTCACTCACATTACATCAACTATTACTCGTATTGTTGTACAAAAAGCAGGAATATCCTGTCTTGAAGCGGCTTAGCGAAGATATTCCTGCAATTCCTGCAACAATCTCCCGGGGAATCCCCATATCCTAGATGCCGAGTTGCAATACATGCAACATTAGCCCCACAGCAAAGAAATTAAGGGCGAATGACAGCCGTAAAGCTGATGGACGGGAATGAAGAATTACCGTTTCAACACCAGCGGAAGGTACACCTCGTCCACAATATTGGCGATCGTCTCCTCCGACATAGGTGCGTTATACAGCATCAGCTCATGGCGGGCCAGATCGGACGGCAGAGTGAGCATTCGGGGAGTCACGGCTTCGGCAGATACTTCTCCCCGCTCAACAGCCCGCTCCAGCAAAATCGACATGGTCCTGTTTTGACGCCCATGGGGGAAAATATAGGAGGCAAGCGGCATATCGCCCATTTCTGCTACAAGTCCGTAGAAAGCATTCAACATGACTTGAATATTATTCTGGTTCATGGCCCGCAGCACCCCGCATACATCATCCCTCAAGTTCCCGTTATCCGGCACTTCCTCCAGCGGCAGGGGCACACGCTCCCGGATAGCAGCAAGCACAAGCTCAGCACGGTTGGCCCACCGGCGGTAGAGTACGGCTTTGCTTGTTCCCGCCCGCTCGGCCACACTATCCATCGTAAGATTGGAATACCCCTGCTCTGTCAACTCTTCCCGTACGGCCTGGAGTATAGCGGCTTCGAGCTCCTTGCCTCTGCGTCTGTTCTTCAATTTATCCTGTTCTTGAGAAGTGGACATACCGGTCTCAACCACCTTTGGAGAATTTCGTTGCGTTTCTTATGAGGATAGTATATCATAGGCTCAATTAAGAAACTTTAAGTTTCTTATTAGCGACCAAAGGGAGATGATCAACTTGCAAAATCAAGCTAAACCAGCACTTGAACCAGCTGAACAGCAGGCAGCAGCCAAGAATTTGATGTGGATTCTTATGCTTGGTATTCTGGCTCCGATCTTCGATACGACGATAACCAATGTGGCGATTGATACGCTGGTCCGGGAATTTAACACCTCGGTATCCATTGTTCAGTGGGTGATGACCGGATATCTGCTGTCGTTTGCGATGGTTATTCCTATAACAGGCTGGGCTGTGGAACGGTTTGGGGGAAGGAAGATGTGGCTATTTTCGCTGAGTCTGTTTTTGCTCGGCTCTGTGCTGTGCAGCATGGCGTGGAACGTGGAGAGCCTGATTATTTTCCGTACCCTTCAGGGGATCGGCGGGGGCTTGCTGATGCCGATTATGCAGACCTTGGCCGTACGTGCCTATGGAGGTCAGGATATGGGCAAAAGAATGGCGACCATAGCTATGCCAGCGCTGCTTGGGCCCATTCTGGGACCGGTGCTGGGAGGACTGATCGTCAATCATCTGAGCTGGCGATGGATCTTTTTTGTCAATATTCCCCTCTGCCTGGCTGCCATAATTGTTGCGTGGAAGGGGCTCCCCCAAGAAGAGCATAATGCCCGGACGCTGCGGCTGGATGTGCCTGGACTTTTATTGCTGTCTCCGGCTATCGTGCTTATACTCTATGGCCTTGGAGAAGTCAGCTCCCACCACGGCTTCGGTCATGCAGCAGTCCTTGCTCCCGTTATAGCAGGTGTGGCGCTTTTGGCAGTATTCGTGATCCATGCCTTCCGCAAGGGAGACGAAGCGTTGATTGATGTCACGCTGTTCCGGGTACGCTCTTTAATCGTGTCCTCATCGCTGCTGTTTCTATCCGGCTTGACCACCTATGGGGCAATGCTGCTGCTGCCGCTCTATCTCCAGCAAGTCCGCGGTGAATCTGTGCTTATGTCCGGCCTGCTGCTCGTTCCCCAAGGTATCGGGATGCTGCTGACCAGATCACTGGCCGGCAAACTGACAGATCAGATCGGATCGAGACCCGTGGTTCTTGTAGGAACGGTCCTTACCATCCTTGGCACTTGGCCGCTGACGCAGCTTGGCGCAGATACGAGTTACTATTTTCTGAGTGCGGTTCTTATCGTGAGGGGGGCTGGATTAGGAGCTGTTTTTCTGCCGGTTATGGCTTCTGCCTATATCGGTCTGTCCTCGAAGCAAATCCCGCACGCCAGCAGCACCACCCGTATTATGCAGCAGATTGGCGGTGCCTTCGGCGTATCAGTTATCGCAATTATTTTACAAAATAAGCTGAATTCCGTCCTGACTCCTGACCCGGCCGCAATGGCCGTTGCCTTCGATCATACGTTTATGTGGACGATTGCCTTCTCGGCTGTGGCGTTAATTCCGGCTGCCTTCCTGCCAAGAATAAGGAAATAGTGCGGCTGGTGCGCAAGTGCAATTATACTTCATTTCCCTGAGATCCATTGTTGCGAATGGTAGAGTGGTGTATCCGTTTATCTGAATTCAAGGTATAATATCGGACAAAGCGCGTAAGGATGACTCTGGAATTTATAGAAAGCGCTATCTTTGCAGGCAGATTGGAGGAATGTGTATATGATCAAGCGGTTTCAAAGAGTTAGCCTGGTGAAACAGATTATCTATCTGAATGTGCTGATGCTAAGCTTTCTGCTAGTATCCTTTCTCATTTCTAATTATATCGCGCAGCGTATTGTCGAGGACAAGGTTACGGAATCCGTTAACAAGCTGATGCTTCAGCTGGAAGCAACCATGAAGAATTTCTATAAAGATATGGATGGTATTTCATACTCCTTGTTGTACAGTCCGACGCTTCAGCAATATCTGAGCACAAATGATGCACTGACACATATTCTTATGGACGATGATATTGTCTCCCAATTTTCTAGTACACTTTCTTTGAAAGAAGACATTAAAGGGATACTGCTCTATAACAACACGGGCAAGCTGATTGCCAATTTAGGGGAAAAGGCGAATATTACACCTAAAAATCAGGCATCTGTCATTGAATATACTACTTCCATATTACCCAACAGCTCCTACTACACAATATCTGTTCCTGTCTATAATCTGCAGAATAATATCAAGTTAAAGGATTACCGGGGAATGTGCGTATTTCTAATGGATGGAGCCCGCTTTAATGAGCTGTTACAGACATCGAAGCAATCCCCCCATTCCAAATTCCTGCTGCTGGACGAGAAGGATGTCATCATTGCGGGAACCGCTCCGCAAAATTACGGCGAAGTTTTTCATTCTGAGAATTACTCTAATCGTCATAAATATCTGGTTCAGGAAGCGGTTCTTAAAAATACCGGCTGGAAGATTATTAGCGTCCTGCCCAAGGCCGAAGTGCTCCAGGATGTGAGTACCATCAAGAACCTTAATATTGCTACCTATATTGTAATCTTTTCCATGCTGCTGCTCTTCCTGGTTGTGTTCTATAATCAGGTATTTAAGCCTGTCAAAGCGCTCCTTGATTTTGTGAAATCCTACACGAAAAAAGGGAAGGACAGAAGGTTCTCAGTGACGTTCAACAACGAAATCGGAGTCCTGGGCAGCCGCTTGAACCAGATGCTCGATGACATCGATCATCTAAGCCGGGATATCCAGGTCGTTCAGCAAAAAGCCTTTGATATAGAGCTGATGAAAAAGAAAATGGAGATATCGGCCTACAGGAATCAGATTAATCCTCACTTTTTGTACAATACCTTAGAATGCATACGTGCGATTGCCCTTTTTCATAAAGCTGAGGATATCGCGGAAATCACCTCTTCTCTATCCAAGATGTTTCGTTATTCCATTAAAGGGGCCGGATTTGTCAGTATAGGTGAAGAGCTGCTCTACCTTCGGGAATATTCGAGAATTATTGATTACCGCTTTAGAGGGAAAATACAAATTCGAGTGGAAGCGGAAGAGCGCCTGCAATCGCTCTACACTCTGAAATTATTACTGCAGCCGATCGTAGAAAATGCAGTTTTTCACGGACTGGAGACAAAGGTCAGCTCTGGATTGGTTACTGTGCAGGTAAACCTGCTGACAGATGAGCTTGTTTGCTTCACAGTCAAAGATGATGGCGTAGGAATGAGCGGGCAACGGCTGGAAGAGGTGAGGGCACAATTAAACCGGTTTGAAGGTCCTGTTGTGATGAATGACGGAGGCGTGGGCATCGGCTTGGCCAATATCTATCGTAGAATAAAGCTGTTCTATGGAGAAAATGCCCAAATGACGATCGAGAGCAAAGTAGACGAAGGGACCACGGTGATCTTGACGGTACCGATCATGGAGGAGCCCGGAGAAACGGAGGGAGAACTATGCTTCAAGTCCTGATTGTTGATGATGAACCTTGGGTAGCGTACGGAATTGCCCACATGATTGACTGGAACAGTCTGGGTTATGAGATTATCGGTGAGGTGTATGACGGTCAGCACGCCTTGGAGATGATTACCGAGCTATTGCCGGATCTGGTCATTTCCGATATTCGTATGCCTGGATTAAGCGGAATTGAATTACTGGAGAGAATAAGAGGGCTGCAGTTAGAGACGAAGGTTATTCTTGTAAGCGGATATACCGATTTTGAATATGCTCAGAAAGCGATCCGTTATGGGGCATTCGACTATCTGGTCAAACAGATTGATGCCATCAAACTGGAAGAGGCTATCCATAGACTTACCGTAGAGATGAATAGAAAACGGGAGGCTTACGAGGAATATAATTTGTTGCTGGGAGATTTATTTGAGTGGCTGAATCCGGCGAACAAATTCACAATCGAGGATTTTCAGGTCAACCAAGAAGTCACCGCAGTGCTTCCGGATTATCGCTTCATATGCTGCCTGTATCCCGCAGACTCCAGTCCTGGAATAGCGGAAGGGAGGCATCAATATCCCCATTTGAGTGTCACCTCCTTACGAACGGGTTATGATAAAATTTCGCTGCTGCTCAATTATGACGAGCATATGGAGCCTTTGGAGCTACTCGATTTTATTACCAATGAATTGTCCGATGCCAGGTATATCGGGATAAGCGGTATAGGGGGAGCTACCACGCCAATCTCCAGGCTGTATCAAGAATCGGAGATTGTGATGTTCAGCGCATGCTTTCATCAAACCGAACAACTCGCGCATTACAAACCGCCTGTTATCTCCACGCTGATTAGAAAATGTCTATTAAAGCTGGAGCAATCCATTAAGGAAAAGGATAACATTCAAGTGGAGGTTCTGCTGGAGCAGATCAGCGAGGAATGCCGCCATTCCCTTATATACATTGATCAGATTGCAATCATCTATAATCAGGTGATCTCCATTATTCATAAGTATCATCATCAATTAAGCCCGGACAATGAGCTGGAATTCTTATCGTATGAACAGATTATTCGAATGTATCATACGCCGGAACAGCTGTTTACCAGAATGAAGTCGTTGCTGGAGCAGTTGAGTGAGCAAGATATCCACGTTTCCAATGAGGCCGTCGAGAAGATTATCGCCTATATCAACAGCAGGTATATGCATGATCTGTCGCTCAGTGAAATCGCCAAAATGTTTCATCTCAGCCTGGGCTACTTAAGCACGTTGATCAAGAAGGAGACGGGAGTCACCTATTCGGAATACATCATGCATAAGCGCTTGAGTATGGCTAAGGAACTACTTGGAGATTCCTCCCTGTCTGTGGCAGAGGTGGTCGAGCAAATTGGCTATAAGGATTATTACCATTTCAATAAGCTGTTTAAGAAGAACTTTGGAATCACGCCTAGCCAATACCGGAAAATATAACGTTGAAAGAAGAACAAAACACCAAAATAGAAAAATTCAGACATCTTCATCCTCATGAATCTGAGCTACGATAGAGATGTTCCAAACACACAGATTAAGGGAGGTCACAAAAGGCTATGAAACTAAAGTATATGATGGCTCCGGTTCTGACACTGGCTTTGGCACTAACGGGGTGTGGTTCAACGAGCAAAAATGAAACCGCTAACAAACCGGAAGGGACACAAAATTCGGCACCAGCTGTAAGCAAAGCAGTGTGGTTCTCGACAGTGGATTTCTGGAATCCTCCATCCACATGGAGCACCGATCCCGGCACTGTTCAAGGTATAATCACCGAGAAGACCGGTTTAACCTTTGATTTCAACATACCGGCACAAGACGGAGAGACGAAGTTGAATTTGATGCTGGTTTCCTCAGGTGAAAACTTCCCGGATTTGCTGACCATAACAAGTGATGTACTGGGGAAAAAGCTGATTGAGGCTGATAAAGTGTGGAAACTGGATGAATTTTTGCAAAAATACGATCCGGATTCTCATCTGCTGAAGGATTTTCCGGCGGATGTGAAGCAGACGATCATTGACCGGGATGGCGGCTTCTATGCTTTCCCAAGCCATATCAACTCAGAGGATGCCAGAAAGCAATATCCTCCTTCCGGACAATTCTATATCGATACTATTGATTACGCGGATAACAATGGGATTGTGGTGAATGGCAATATTCTCAAAGAGGCAGGTTTGACCCTTGATGACATCAAGACGGAATCCGGTCTGCTTGCCGCCTATCAAAAGATTAAAGATATGAATTTGAAGGTATCCGGGGCTGCGGTGATTCCGCTTCTGGTCGATGGCAAAAGCTATCAGGAGCCTACATTCGACTTCCTGAAGAGCACCTTCGGGGCCATGCCGGTAGATCAGAATGGTAACTACAGAGACCCGCTATTGGCACCGGAAACGAAGGAGGCCTTGAGCTTCTTGTACAAGGCGATGCAGGGAGGCTATTTTGAACCTGGACAGATGACGGTGGATAATGCTGCAGTGAAGGCCGATATGGCATCGGGCAGAGTCTTTACTTTTATCGGTAATATGGCCAATACTTCCTTCCAGCTCAATAATTACTGGACATCCTCCGGTCCTATTCTTTCGGATAAGGGAGCGAAGCCTGTACTTGCGAAGAACCAGCGGGCAGGCGGTGGCTGGATGCATACCTTTGTCTCGAAATCTGCCAAAGAACCGGAGAAGCTGGCTAAATTCATAAGCTTCATGAGCAGTAAAGAAGGTATGCTTTTGCACAACTACGGGATTGAAGGTGTTCATTATAATCTGGACGATCAGGGACATGTAGTGAAGACAGAGCAGGGGCTCAAGGATGCGACCCAGTATATGACTACGGGCGTGAGTGCATTCTGGCCATTTAATAATACCTCCTTCTCCTATAGTCTAGAGTCTGCTCCGACCGAAGAAACAGACATGGCGGCTGTAACTGCCAACCGGGTTGCTTCGGCTTATGGCAAATCTGAAGAAATTCAGATCTATAATAATGCGGCACTCAGTCTGCCGCAGGATCTATTCCCTGCCGACAGTCAATTTGCCAATGATGAATTGCAGATTAAGAACTACAAAACTGCCCAGATCGCTAAAATAATCATGTCGGAAAATGATGCGAAGTTTGAGCAGCAATATAATGAAATGATCGCACAATTAAAGAAGCTTGGCATCGAGGCTTTGGATAATGAGCGGGATAAATATTTTAAAGAAAAGAGTAAGCAGTATGGAGTAGAGGTTAAAGGGATCAACTCCTGATTACCAGAGGATGAATGGTGCCAAAGCACGTGGAACAACATGATGCTTTGGCACTCTTAATGTAAAGATAGGAGGGTAAGTATGCCATCCAAGCGTAGAAAAGGATACAGGCTGGGATATGATTTCAAAACGCAGTTTGAACTCAAATTAATGCTGTTTCCAGCAGTGGTATTGATCTTTGTGTTTAACTTTACTCCGTTATTTGGTCTTCTGATGGCTTTTAAGAGCTACGAACCCGCTATGGGCATCAAGGGAATCTTTACAAGTGACTGGAATCATTTTCAGCATTTCACCAGGGTGTTTCATAATTTTCAATTCTGGCCGATGGTACGGAACACTTTAGGGATCAACCTGCTAAGCGGTTTAATAGGAATACCGGTAACGCTCTTTTTTGCCCTGATTCTCAATGAAATACAGTCTCCCAAGTTCAAATCCTTGGTTCAGACCATAACCTACTTACCCCATTTTCTCTCCTGGGTTATTTTTGGCGGACTTTTTATTACACTGCTGAATACTGACGGTATAGTTAACTACTTGCTGCTGGAGTTCCATCTTATTGACAAACCGCTGCAGTTTTTGGCGGAACCGAAGTACTTCTGGGGTATAGCCATTGGAACTGGACTGCTGAAGGATCTCGGCTGGGGTGCCATTCTGTATCTTGCGGCCATTGCCGGTGTCGACCAGAGTCTATATGAATCGGCTGCCATCGACGGAGCGGGCCGTTTGAAAAGAATGCTTCATATTACGATTCCCGGAATCATGCCTACGTTGATGGTTTTGGTCATATTTGCCGTAAGCGGCATGCTAAACAATAATTTCACCCAGATTTATGTTTTACAGAATACATTGAATCTACCGGCAAGCCAGGTTATAGATACTTATGTTTATCAAACGGGAATGCTGCAATTCCAATTTGCCTCGGCGACGGCAATAGGGTTGATGAAGACTGTGTTTGCCCTGTTGCTTCTGGTTGGTGCAAATACTGTCTCCAATAAATTGACTAAGACAGGTTTGTTTTAAGGAGGACGTTGTATGGTTGGAGGGAAAAGTTTAGGAGAACGTACGTTTAATTTGTCTACAATCATCATTATGGTGATTCTTATGGCTGTAACTATCTACCCGTTCTGGTTCTCCCTCATCAGTTCCCTGAACAGTGGAGAGGATCTGCTTCGCGGTCCAATCTTCTTATGGCCGAGAGAATGGACATGGGCCAGCTGGGAAAAGGTGTTGATTGATCCGGGAATCCTTCAGGCAGCTTGGATTACGGCGTCGCGGACGATTATTGTTACGGTTGTATCCATGCTCTATACATCGATGTTCGCGTATGCATTCTCCAGGTCTTATCTAAAAGGGAAACAGTTCTACGTGGTGATTGGCTTTGCCAGCATGTATTTCAGTGGCGGGTTGATTCCATCCTTTATGCTGATGAACTGGCTGGGCTTATACGATCATTACCTCGTCTACATTTTGCCGAGTATTTTTGGAGGCTTCTATAATGTCATCATCTTTAATGCGAATTACAAGGGCATCCCGGACTCTTTATTTGAGTCGGCGAAGATGGATGGAGCCAGTGAGTTCAGAATCTTTTTCCGGATTGTCTTACCGCTATCGAAACCGGTCATGGCAGCACTATCCGTATTTACAGCAGTGAATATATGGAATGATTACGGTACAACACTTTATTTCACACAATCCAACCATTTGCAGACTTTACAGTATGTCATCCTCAGATTAATTCAGTCGAATCGCGCGGTTGAGAACATGATGAATACGGTGGACGGCTCCAACCTTGCGGTAGCACAATTACTGAATAATACCGGAGGACAAGGCTTGGTCACGGCTCATACCATTGAGCTTGCCGCTATGGTCATTGCGTCCATTCCGATGATCATCTTATATCCGTTCGCGCAGCGCTTTTTCATTAAAGGAGTGTTGTTGGGATCAGTTAAAGGATGAATGGATATTGACTGGATCAGACAACAAGTAGGGTGCAGGAGCGCTCTTCTTGTTCTTGGGGGAGGTTCTTATGGATACACTAGCTTTTTTGCCAGGCAAGCAAGCTTTACATGCTTATCTGTTTGCCCATTTCATTGGAGAACAAGAGGACGGTGAGCAGATCTACTTTGCGGTTAGCCAGGACGGTCTGCATTGGCAGGATTTAAACCACAAACAACCCGTACTGTACTCTACCGTTGGAGAACGGGGGGTACGGGACCCATTTTTACTTCGGAGTGGGGACGGCAGCTGCTTTTATTTGTTAGCAACCGATCTTAGCATTTATCACCGGGGAGGGTGGACAGATTCGAATGCAACGGTTACTGGAAGCCGCTCTATTATAGTCTGGGAATCTCCGGATTTAGTGAAATGGTCGGAGCCCCGGAGGGTGGAGGTTGCTCCCAAGGAAGCCGGCTGCGCCTGGGCTCCAGAAGCGATCTATGATGAGGAAGCAGAGGATTATCTGGTGTTTTGGGCTTCCAGCAGAGAGGCTGCTGACGGTATGGGCAGGGGGCTGCATATTTACGCCAGCAAAACACAAGATTTCCGCACGTTCACGGAGGCAGAGCTGTTTATCACCCGGGGGGAACATCAGACTGTTATCGATACGACAATCATCAGAGCCGAGGGCAGATATTACCGTGCTTCTGGCGATGGTCATATCACGATTGAGTCGAGCGATCATCTTTTGGGAGAATGGAAGATCATCTCAACTTTGGAGTCACTAGGGCTTGGTTTGACCGGCAAAGATGTGGAAGGACCGGAGTTCTTCAAGTTCAACCACGATGAGCAATGGGGGCTGCTTGTAGATCAATACGCCACTGAACAGGGCTATCTGCCGATTCTTACATCGAATATCGGTGACACTACCGGAGACTGCTGGCGCATACCCGCACCGGGAGAGTATGCCTTCGGCCATCTGAAGAAACGGCATGGCACAATTCTGCCGATTACCCAATCGGAGTACGAGACAATATTGGACAGGTGGGGGAAAGAGTTCCCTCCTGTTCGTTCTGTGAAATCCTGAATCCATCTTAGTGAAAGGCGGCTATCTGCCATGAATCATCCTCACATTCGAAATTGGAGTTTCAGCGACACTCCCTTATTGCTGCCCTACTATCTGCCTCCCGGCACGGTGCTTCCCTCCACCATTAGCGGACAAGCTGTGGAATGGAAGTCTTCGCAGCCGGATGTATGGGCCGGGCCGGGGAGACTCGTCTCACCTGTAGATGAGCTGGGTCCGGAAATACAGCTGACCGCAGTTACATTGAAGGAGTCTTACACATATACCGTGCGCATGCTGGGAGAACGCAGTTGCTGGCTGGCCGGTTACACACGTGAGCCGGATGAGAATGCCAATGTCTACAGCCTTTTTGTTGCGAGTAGCCTTCATCTGGCGCTTGACATGACAGGGGAAGGCTATGAAGCTCTTAACGATAACTATGGCGTACTATTCGCCAAAGCCGATTATTATCATTCAGTACAGGGGGAAACCAGGCTGCTAGGTATGCCGCGGTGCTTCCGGCTTACCGATGGGGGCTTTGGAATTTTAGCGACTCCGCTTAATTATGAAGGAAAGGGAGATCGGCCAGGTGAGCTGCTCTACTTTGAAACCAAAGACTTCGTTCATTATGAAGAGAAGGACCGCGTAGTATTAAGCTCCAAGGTTATCCTGGATTATTCTTGTGAACTGGATGCTGCTACTAGGTTATACCGGATTGGATGGAAAGATGAAGGCGGCGAATCTTATTTTGGAATGACGAAGGATTTTATCACCTTAATTGATTGTCAGCCGGGAGAGGGGTTTCCGGTTCAACTCCAAGAACTGAGTATGAAGGGTGCGCTAACAGGACAACGGATTGCACTGACTCGATCAGAAGCGACCTATCTAAAAAACAAGCTGGGACGGGTATGCAATGTATCGGTGAGTGTGCCGGTTATTGAATTGCAGGCGGGAGATCCGCTGCCGGACCATTGGCGTGTGACAACCGTATATTCCGATGGCAGTGTCAATGAGAAGCGGCTCATCATTGATCCTGCTGCACTTGCCACCGTAAATTTGTCACAGCCCGGTACTTACAAGCTGGATGGAGAAGTGCTTCGTCACCGCTTCCCGTACCCCATGATGATGACACGGCCAGATCCGCAGATCATCAGGCTGAATAACCGGTATTACTTCATTTCTACGGATGATGACGGACAGCGAAGAATCTATATCCGCTCCGCAGACACCCTTGAAGGGCTTCAGGATGGACAGGCTGCAGAAACTCTATTATGGGATGGAACCCTTCCAGACGGCGAGCGGAGAGGGGAACACTGGGCGCCAGAATTGCATCTTATTCATGGAAGATTGTATTGTTTTTTGGCGATAAGTGTCAATAACAGCTGGACAGGTGTTCAGGCGCATGTAGCGGTGCTTACCGGGAATGATCCGCTAAACAGAGACCATTGGGAGACACCGTTACGAGTGCTGGACCGACATGGAAAGGTATTAGGTGATTTGGCGGAACGGGAACGCAACATTAATCTGGACATGACTTATTTTGAATATGGCGGACAATCTTATGTATGCTGGTCGCAGCCGAAGTGGCACAAGGAAGTTCAAGAGCTGGCCTCTCTGTATATCGCCACAGTGGACCCGGACATGCCATGGCGGTTGACCAGTGATCCCGTGAAAATATGTCAAAATGAATATGGCTGGGATCGTAACGGTAAGGTAGCCTCTGGTGTAGCGGAAGGGCCCTATGTGCTGAAACACGAGGATGCCGTATATATGGTATATTCCGGATCAAGTGTAGGGCCTACCTATACGGTCGGCATGCTGGAACTAATAAAGGCTGGCGATCCGCTGAATCCGGCAGCCTGGCGCAAATCCAATTATCCATGGATGCATTCGCTGAGCCACCCGGGCCAGTATGGCCCCGGGCATAATTCGTTCGTGCAGGACGAGGATGGTAATTGGTTCAACGTGTACCATGCTTGTGAGGTTAACGGCGGGTTCCGGCATGCAAGCATACGTCCTGTACATTTCCGCTCTGACGGTTCACCGGTGCTTGATATGACAGAAGAAGAGGAATTGCTTCCGGAGTATGAACGGTTAACCATAATTGTTGTTGTACAGTAACACGGGATGATGACAGACCCACAAGGAGAGTGAAAATAAAGCTTATATTGGTACTTCGCTCTTAAACGCCAAAAAATCGCGGCCCCAAAGCCGCGAATCTTAATTAGTTATGGTCGAGACGACAGGATTCGAACCTGCGGCCTCTTACTCCCGAAGCAAGCGCTCTACCAAGCTGAGCTACGTCTCGACGCTATGAATAATTAAATTATACGCCTGTGTGTAAGCGCTGTAAATAACCTTTTTCATAGCGATTATGGGCTTCTGTTGCGGCAAATTACGGCCTGTGATTGACAGATATCCACCCGCTGGCTATACTTGAAATGTTAAAAAGCAAATCGGACAAAGCGTTGATGAAAACAAGTACGCCGGAGAATGCTTCATCAGAGAACAGGTTCCTTTGCGGATGGTCCGCATCGGGTGTGAGAACCTGGGAGACAGACCGGCCGAAAGCTGATTTCGGAGTGCGGGGACAATCCCGCCGGGGGCACCCGTTAACAGCCGCACAAGGCGATCGTCTGCAGTTGTCCGTGTACACGGATTAAGGCGATAACCAGGGTGGTACCGCGATAATCATCGTCCCTGAATTTCATTCAGGGGCGTTTTTTGTTTTTGATTTTTCGTGTAACGGTTACGGCAAGAATGTGTTTTCCGGCCAGCGTGCCGCATTTTAATGAAGAGACGGGAGCTGTACATGATGAAAGCAAGTGAAATCCGTTCCAAATGGCTGCAGTTTTTTGAGAGCAAGAACCACCGTATTGAGCCGAGCGCCTCGCTCGTGCCCCACAATGACCCTTCGCTGCTGTGGATTAACGCAGGTATGGCGCCGCTGAAGGCGTACTTCGACGGCCGGGAGATTCCGGAGAATCCCCGCCTGACGAACTCGCAGAAATGTATCCGCACCAATGATATTGAGAATGTGGGCAAGACGCGCCGCCACCATACCTTCTTTGAGATGCTGGGCAACTTCTCCATCGGCGATTATTTCAAGGAAGAGGCCATCACCTGGGCTTGGGAATTCCTGACCGGCAAGGAGTGGATCGGCTTCGACGGCGACCGGATCTCCGTTACCGTGTATGCTGAGGACGAAGAAGCGTTCAAGCTGTGGAATGAGAAGGTCGGCCTGCCCGCAGAACGCATCATCAAGCTGGGCGACGAGAACTTCTGGGATATCGGCGAAGGCCCGTGCGGCCCGTGCTCGGAGATTTTCTATGACCGTGGTGAAGCATACGGCAGTGATATGAGTGATCCGGAGATGTATCCGGGCGGTGAGAATGAACGCTGGCTGGAGGTCTGGAACCTCGTATTCTCGCAGTTCAACCATAATAAGGACGGCAGCTATACGCCGCTTCCCAACAAGAATATTGATACCGGCGCAGGCCTGGAGCGCTTCGCTTCCATTCTGCAGGATGTGGACTCCAACTTCGATACCGATCTGTTCCAGCCGATTATCCAGAAGACCGCCGGGCTTGCCGGTGTAACCTACAAGGATAATGTTGAACAGGATATCGCGCTAAAAGTCATTGCTGACCATGTACGTACCGTTACATTTGCTGTGGGGGACGGCGTGCTTCCTTCCAATGAAGGACGCGGCTATATTATCCGCCGTCTGCTCCGCCGCGCCGTACGCTACGGCAAGACGCTGGGACTGGACCGTCCGTTCCTGCATGAGCTGACTGAGACCGTTGGAGAGATTATGGGAGTCTATTATCCTTCCGTGGTCGAGAACCGCGATTATATCGCCAAAATCATCCGTCTGGAAGAGGAGCGCTTCCACGAGACGCTGTCCGATGGTCTGGCGATCCTCGGGGAGATCAGCGCCAAAGCCAAAGCGGACGGCCTGAGCACCATTGCCGGTGCCGATGCATTCAAGCTCTATGACACGTATGGCTTCCCGTTTGACCTGACTGAGGACTTTGCATCCGAGCAGGGGCTTGCCGTTGACCGCGCCGGCTTCGATGCCGCGATGCAGGAGCAGCGTGACCGGGCGAGAGCTGCCCGTCAGGACAGCGCCAGCATGAAGATTCAGGGCGGTGCCCTGGCCGAGCTGACGGTTAAAAGTGAATTTGTTGGATATAATGACACGGTAACAGAGTCCAAGGTGCTGGCAATTGTGGTAGACGGTGCGCTTCAGGATACAGTAAGCGAAGGCGCTGAGTGCCAGGTCATCCTGGAGTCAACACCGTTCTATGCAGAGAGCGGCGGCCAAGTCAGCGACACCGGCGTTCTGACCGGCGGATCGGTGACAGCTAAGGTAACTGGGCTATTCAAAGCACCGCACGGACAGCATGTTCATCTGGTTACGGTGGAAGCAGGCGATCTGAAGGTAGGCGATACCGTCCGTGCCGAAGTGAACCGGGCGGAGCGCGAGGATATCGTGAAGAACCACACGGCCACTCACTTGCTGCACAAGGCGCTTAAGGAAGTGCTCGGCAGCCATGTCAATCAGGCAGGCTCTTTAGTAGAAGGCTCACGCCTGCGGTTCGACTTCTCGCATTTTGGAGCCATCACTCCAGAGGAACTCAGCGATATCGAGCAGCGCGTGAACGCCCAGATCTGGCGCAGCCTTCCTGTAGTCATTGAGAATAAGCCGATAGATGAAGCCAAAGCCATGGGAGCGATGGCCCTCTTCGGAGAGAAATACGGCAATGTTGTCCGTGTCGTTCAAGTCGGCGACTACAGCCTGGAGCTGTGCGGCGGATGCCATGTGTCTAATACAGCGCAGATCGGAATCTTCAAGCTGCTCAGCGAGAGCGGCATCGGTTCCGGGGTGCGCCGGATTGAAGCTGTGACTGGCCGTTATGCCTATCAGTTCACGGAGAGTCAGCTGGACCTGCTGAAGCAATCGGCAGCCCTGCTGAAATCGTCGCTGACCGATGTGCCGAAGCGGATCGAGGCGCTGCATGCCCAGGTACGCGAGCTGGGCCGTGAGAATGAATCGCTTCAGTCCAAGCTGAGCGCAACCTTCGCAGCAGAGCTGACCAGCAGTGTAGTCACAGTAGGCGGAGGAACGCAGCTTCTTGCGGTCTCTGTGCAAGCCGGCAATATCGATGCTTTGCGCTCGACAGCGGACGAACTGAAGTCCAAGCTCCCGGAGGCCATATTGGTGCTCGGTGCTGCAATGGAGGACAAGGTGAACTTCGTGGTCGCCGTGCCTCAGGAGCTGGTGAAGAAGGGCTTCCACGCCGGCAAGCTGGTGAAAGAGATCGCTGCCGTCTGCGGCGGCGGCGGCGGCGGACGTCCGGATATGGCGCAGGCCGGAGGCAAGGACGCTTCCAAGCTGGGCGAAGCCCTGAAGAAGGCAGAGGAACTGGTAGCCGCACAGGCTTAAGCAGTATGCAGTGATTCTTGTCTGTAAGAAACTGTGGATTTCTATCAAGGGTTGGGAAGCAGCGGTACTGAGGGCATTTCCTCGGTGCCGCTGCTTTATTCACACAATGTATATTTTTTGGGGTTATTCATTATTGACCCAGGGCTTGCAATAGCTTAAAACCCAAAAAAACATCTGGTTTTGTAGACAAAATGCCAAAAAAAGCGCTTTAACCATGGCAGGATTTCCTCGTTGGGGCATGAATATGTTATGATGAGGGCAGCAAGTGAGCTGTACAGCAGCAACTTTGCGAAGCCGCCCGAATCAGGGTGATTTTGCAGAAGGAAGGTGTCACCACATGGACTCCATGGACAAAACGGTCAAATTCAATGTGAAGGGCGACGAAAAGGAAGCCTCTCCCCAGGAAATACTGCTCGCCGTGTACGACGCGCTGGTGGAGAAAGAATATCATCCGATCAATCAGATCGTAGGATATCTTCTTTCAGGAGATCCGGCTTACATTCCACGCCACAACAATGCGAGAAGTTTGGTCCGGAGGAAAGAGCGTGATGAGCTGATCGAAGAACTGGTCCGTTTCTATCTGGCCAATCATCGGGTGGACCAGCCCAAATGATGAAGAAGCTGGGACTGGATTACGGCGACCGCAGAATCGGTGTCGCCACAAGCGATATTTTCGGATGGACAGCACAATCTCTGGAGACTATTGAGCGGCGCGGAAACGGCAATGAATTCGAACGTATCCGTGAACTGGTCAAGGAGTACGAAATCGGCGAGATTGTTGTCGGGCTGCCGAAGAACATGAACGGCTCCGTAGGACCCCGTGGTGAAATTTGCATCGAATTCGCAGATAAGCTTCGGGAGCAACTCGATTTACCCGTACACCTTTGGGATGAGCGTCTGACGACGGTATCTGCTGAGCGGGTGCTGATAGACGGGGACGTCAGCCGGAAGAAACGCAAGGGGCTGGTGGACAAAATGGCCGCAGCGCTGATTTTGCAAAATTTTTTGGATGCTAACAGTAAAAGGTGAGGGGTGTGCGGATATGACAAACGAACAGATCGGCCAAGAAGAGGAACCGGAAATTATCTATATTCCCGATGAGGAAGGTAATGAAGAGGAATTTGAGGTCATCATGAAGTTTGAAGTGGACGGATCGGATGCCAAGTATATGATGGTGGTTCCGCTTGATTCCGAGGATGAGGAGACAGATGAGGTCTACGCGTTCCGTTACGAGGAAGACGGCGACGATCTGCAGCTCTTCATGATTGAGAACGACGAGGAGTGGGCCATCGTAGAGGAGACCTTCAATACCTTGGTTGACGAGCTTGATGGAGGAGCAGAGAATGACTGAGTTTTCCGCTGATCAGGCGGTATGGACTTCTAAGCTCAAGGAAGTATATGGAGAAACAGTAGAACTGGAGGATGAGCAGGGCAAGTCTTCCGTTTACGATATTATTGCAGAATTTGCTGTGGGTGACCGTGCTTATGCCGTTCTGGCCGGATCGGGAAGAGCTGCGGAGCAGGAAATTCTGCGCATCGTAGTTTCTCCGGACGGACTTCCGGAACTGGAGAGCATTATGGACGATGAAGAGTGGGAGGATATTTCCGAGCTGTACGATGAGCTCACCTTCCCTGCGGATAGCGAGTAGGCGTCTGTAGCAACTTCATGTATGGCAGATACGGAAGAGGGCGGAAATTTTCCGCGCTCTTTTTGCTTATGAGGAGCGAAAGGATCTTTCCGTTTGCCTGAAAAAAGCTTATGCTATAAAAATAGGTTGAATTTTGGACAATACAATTTTATACTTTATAGTCGGAAAGTGAGGCGTAACATTTGAAAGCCGTGATCCGCACTGTGCTTATCTTAATTCTGGTCCTGGCAGCAGCTGCAGGAGGAGGAGCATGGTACATCTGGAATGGAATGCAGCCGGTCAAGCCCGCAGGGCCGGCCGTAACGGTTACGATAGAGAAGGGTATGGGAAGCTCGCAAATCGCCGACCTGCTTGAGCAAGAGGGCATTATCAAGCACAGCCTGTTCTTCAAAGGCTATCTGAAATGGGTCCAGGAAGGCTCCAGCTTCAAGGCCGGCACGTATCAGGTAAGCCCCGGCGACTCCTACGATACGCTGATCAGCCGGTTGAATGCCGGAGATGTTGTGAAGGAAGCTACCGTTACTTTTACAATTCCTGAAGGGTATACTGCGGTCCAGGTGGCAGAGAAGCTGGCCGCTGCATGGAATCAGAAGCCGGAGGTCTTCCTTGCGCTGATTGATTCCGGTAAGGGCATGGAAGCCGTAAGCAAGCTTGAGATTCCGGACAATCCGCTGCTGCGCCACCGGCTGGAGGGGTACCTTTTCCCGGAGACCTATGAACTGGCTAAGGACAGCACCCCGCAGGAAGTCATCGGGGCGATGCTGGAGCAGCTGGTGAAGAAGCTGGATACGATTCCAGAGTGGAAGGCCAAGCTGGCGAACCGCGGGCTCTCCCTGCATGAGCTGCTGACCGTAGCTTCACTGGTGGAGCGTGAGGTGGTAGTAGACAAGGAACGTCCGCTGGTGGCCGGTATTATCTATAATAGACTGGATAAAGGGCAGAAGCTGGAGATCGACGCTACCGTCCAGTACTTACTGGACAAGCAGAAAGAGCGGTTGTATGAGAAGGATTTGAAGGTAGATAGTCCTTATAATACGTATAAGCAGGCAGGCTTGCCGCCTGGACCGATCAGCAGCCCCGGGCTGGCGTCGATTGAAGCAGCTATGACGCCGGAGGTCTCGGATTATTTCTTCTATGTCACTAAGAAGGACGGCTCACAGGGGCATTTATTTGCCAGAACCTACAAGGAACATTTAGCCAATATTCAAAAAAGTAAACAAAATCCGTAAGAACCCGCTACAATAGTAAGGATGAGCAACGCACAGGAGGTAACACAATGAATAACACACCGGAGCTGCTGGCGACAGCGGCTTCTCTGGAAGAAGCTGCAGCGCTGCTGGATGCAGGAGCGAGTGCGCTGCTGGTCGGCGATGACCGCTTTGGTATGCGTCTTGCCGGACATTTTACACTTGAAGATACGGCCGCAGTAGTTAAACTGGCACATGCCCGGGGCGGTAAGGTATATGTAAGCATCAATGGATTGATTCCAAATACCATGCTGGAGGAGCTTCCGGCTTATGTGAAGGCGATCGGCGAGCTGGGTGTGGATGGGGTAGAGTTCGGTGATCCCGCCGTACTGGCGGCCGTCAAAGCCGAAGCGCCGGGAATGAAGCTGCACTGGAATGCGGAAATGACCTCGACCAACTATGCTACAGCCAATTACTGGGGCCGCAAGGGAGCCACGCGGGTCGTTCTGGCACGCGAGCTGAATATGGATGAGATGACCGAGATGGTCCCTCATCTGGAAGTGGAAGCCCAGGTTCAGGTACATGGCATGACGAATATCTATCATTCCAAGCGCAAGCTGGTTGCAAGCTATATGTCCCACCAGGGCCGTCCAAGCGATGGCGGAAGCCTGGGCAAGGAGCGCGGGCTGTTCCTGATTGAAGCGGAGCGTCCGAATGAGAAGTTCCCGATCTATGAAGACGAGAACGGTACGCATATTATGAGCTCGGATGATATTTGCATTCTGGAGGATCTTCATTTCTTGTTAAAAGCTGGCGTACACAGCCTGAAGATCGAGGGTCTGCTGAAGCCGGTGGCTTATAATGTGGCTGTCGTCAAGGCTTACCGTCACGCCATGGACGTCTACGCCGCTGATCCGGCTGAATATGCATTCGAGGAGTCTTGGCTGGACGAGGTCCGTGCCTTGCAGGACCCTGAGCGTGAACTGTCGTTCGGCTTCTTCTATAAAGAGCAGGTATATTAATATATAAATAAAAGGTATTGTCTCAGCTCTTGTAAGGTTTATCCCATCATCATTGGGTTCAGCGGCGGAGGGGAATTTGGAACTGCAGGAGCGGGTAGCGTCCGCCTTTAGGTTTGGATTTCAACTGCGGACCGCAGCTTAAATGAAGAAATCCAAACCTAACAGCGGCCGAAAGTCCAAATTCACCGCAGCAGCGTGTACCACCCGATGTATGCTTTTAAATCTTGCAGAAGATGAGACAACGAAAGGAGAACAGGAATGGGAACCATGACCAAGCCCCAGTTCAAGGGCAAGCGTTACCGTCTGGACAGACCGGAGCTCCTGGCTCCGGCAGGAAACTTAGAGAAATTGAAATTCGCCGTGCATTATGGCGCGGATGCAGTCTATATCGGAGGACAAAAGTACGGCCTGCGCTCAGGCGCAGATAATTTTACCTTCGAGGAAATGCGCGAGGGCGTTGAATTTGCCAAGAAATATGGTGCCAAAGTATTCGTAGCCACCAATATCTATGCTCACAATGAAGATGTCGCGGGGATTGAAGAATACCTGCGTAATTTATATGAGGCCGGAATTGCAGCGATTATCGTAGCCGATCCGGTGATTGTCGATACTGCCCTGCGCCTGGTGCCGGGTCTTGAGGTGCACCTAAGCACCCAGCAGTCCACGCTCAACTGGCAGGCAGTGTCCTATTGGAAGGAGGAAGGTCTGCCGCGCGTAGTATTAGGCCGGGAGACCAGCCTGGAGGAGATCGCCGAGATCAAGCAGCATGTGGATATTGAGATCGAGAGCTTCATCCATGGTGCGATGTGCTCCTCGTACTCCGGACGCTGTGTGTTATCCAACCACTTCACCGACCGTGACTCCAACCGCGGGGGCTGCTGCCAATCCTGCCGCTGGAAGTATGATCTGTTCGAAGATGCCCGTCCCGAAGGGAACTGGGTATCCGAAGAGGAGCAAGCTGAGGCACCTCAGGCCTTGCAGCCCGGAATTACCCAGCTGCCGCTGCATCAGCCCGAGGACAACCCGTTCACTATGGGATCGAAAGACCTGTGTATGCTGGAGAGTATTCCCGACCTGATTGAAGCCGGGATCGACAGCTTCAAGATTGAGGGCCGGATGAAATCGATTCACTATGTGGCGACCGTAGTGAATGCCTACCGCAAAGCCATAGATGCTTACATGGCCGACCCGGAAGGGTATGTACTGAAGCCCGAATGGCTGGAGGAGCTGCAGAAGGCGGCTAACCGTCCGCTGAATACCGGCTTCTTCTACGACACACCGGACCATGAGGACCATATCTATGAACCGGAAGAGAAGGCGGCTCCGTATGATTTCGCGGGACTGGTGCTGGAGTATGACGCAGAGAGCGGGATGGCGCTCGTTCAGCAGCGCAATAACTTCAAGCCGGGACAGGAAGTTGAATTCTTCGGCCCGGATGACACCTTCTTCAAGCAGACCGTTGGAGAGCTGTGGGATGAGGCTGGCAATCCGCTGGATGTGGCCCGTCACCCGCTTCAGCGTGTACGGATGAAGGTAGAACAGCCTGTTGCTTATTTCGATATGATGCGCAAGCGAAAATAATAGCTTTACAAACTAAGGGATGCCCGTTTACACAAGGGCATCCCTTTTTTTTTGCATGCTAAAAAAGGAGGTGTTTTAGGGCCCCCGCCAAGTACCTGAGTAAACATCGATGCTATAGCTCCACTTTGTGGGGTTATTATATGCCAAATTGCTTATGCAATTCGACAAAAATATATGAGTATTGAAGCAATTTGCAAATAATGCTAAGAAAAATGAGACTTTGTGCCGATATATAGGGCAGGTAACGCTTACATATATCTTCCAATCTAAGCGATAGGCAGGTGATGGTTATGGGAGCTCCCAATCCGGACAACAAGACAGATAAAACGAAGGAGAGTAGGGTAAAAGTGGCGAAAAACAGTAAAAAGCCAAAGAGCACACAAAAGGCTAAGGCCCAGAAGACAGAAGCATCACAGATAACAAGCAACACGGCAGAGAAGAGAAATTACAAGACAGTATTGAACGGCTCGCTACGCCAGGTGAAAAGGGTGAACCCGACCAAATCCGTAGGGGTGAAGCTGTTCCTGATCTTCTTATCTTCTATCGTGGTGGTGGTCCTGTTCTTAGGACTTCTGTCTTACAACAAAGCGAAGAATACAATTAAAGATAATGTGTCTGAAGCGAACCGGCAGACGATTATTCAGACCTCAGAGAAGCTGGACATTACCTTGAAGCAGTATGAGAGTCTCGCACTTCAGTTATATTTTGATACACAGATGCAGGCGAATCTGACAGAGCTGTCTTCGGCGAAGAGCAGCTATGATAAGTTCGTGGCTACGGATGCGATCAGCAAGAAGCTGTCCAGCCAGACTACAACAGATGCCAATATCGTCGCCATATCACTTATTCCGGAGGACCCTGAGATGGGGATCGTCTCCAGCGGAAGCACCGGTCTCGCAGGTGATGATGTGAGAGCACAGGAATGGTACAAGACCGTGGTCAAGAATTCAAGCTCTTATGAGCCTTATTATACGGCAGAAGCCAAATCCGCCCAGAACTACTGGTTCCCTACAGCCGTTGAAGGCAGCGGCGGCAAGAATCTGGCCATGGTCAGAACGCTTAAGAATCTGGGCTCCAATGCCTCATATGTAGTCATGCTGGAGCTGAAGAGCACCCTCCTGGAAGAAGCCTTCAAGAGCGTAGAGCTTGGCGATGGCTCGCGGATTCAACTCGTTGCCCCGGATGGAACGGTAGTAGCTTCCTCGCAGCCTGAAGAGGACGGCAAAGCCACCGTACTGAATTTCATCAAGGACAGCAAGGTGAACAATGAAAGCACGGAAGCGAAGGATGAGAACGGCCAGGATATCCTTGCTGTATACAACCCGATGCAGAAGGCAGACTGGAAGCTTGCCGGTGTAGTTCCTACCGGAGAACTGGTTCAAGCTGCCACGCCGATTCTGTTTACCACCTTCCTTGCTGCCGGAGCGGCAGCTCTGCTTGCTATGGTTGTCGGCTTCTGGATGGTCCAGATGATCGCCAAGCCGCTGGCACGCTTGAAGGACCTGATGCTGGAGGGAGCCGAAGGCAACCTGAGTGTCCGCACGCAGTATGTCTCGAAGGATGAGATCGGCCAGCTGTCGGCCTCCTTCAATATGATGATGGGTAAGATTACGGAGCTGGTAGCCCAGACTACAGATACAGCCCGCGAAGTCCTTGAGACTGCGGGTGAGCTGGGGGATGCCTCGCGCAAGACGGCGATCTCCGCCAAGGAGATTGCTGCGGCCACGGAAGAGATTGCCGGTGGTGCCGGAAGTCTGGCCCAGGAAGCCGAGCGCGGCAATGAGCTGACTGACCTGATTGCTACGCAGATGCAGAGTGTTATTGCAGCCAACTCTGAGATGGATCAGGCAGCCCGTGGAGTTGGGGAAGCCAGCGGACAGGGTGCTGTACAGCTGGAAGAGCTGCTTGATCAGACCGGACGCACAGGTGAAATGACCTCTGCTCTGGTGGATAGAGTCAATAACCTCAAGGAAACGGTATATTCCGTAATCAAGGTGCTGGATGTGATGAAGAATATTACCCAGCAGACGAACATTCTGTCTCTGAATGCAACGATTGAAGCAGCGAGAGCAGGCGAAGCCGGCCGTGGCTTCATGGTAGTCGCAGGGGAGGTCCGGCAGCTTGCCGACCAATCCAAGCAATCCATTGCTCTGGTCGCCGGAATTACAGATAAGATCGTAGCTGAGATGGATGAGACGGTTGCTGTCCTGTCTGAAGTGGCTCCGCTGTTCAAGCAGCAGATGGTGTCCGTGAAGAGTACCAGTGAGATCTTCGTGTCCGTGAAGGGTCAGATGGAAGACTTCATTATGAGTCTGGAGTCTGTAACAGGGGCCATCGACAGTCTGAACCATTCACAGGGTGTGCTGTCCGATGCTATGGGGAATGTGAGTGCGGTAGCGCAGCAATCCTCGGCAACCTCTGAAGAGGTTGCATCCCTCAGCAGTGAGCAGCAGAATGTCAGTGACCATCTGGTAGCCTTGTCGAACAAGCTGCAAGGGGCTTCCACCCAGCTGGAGAGCAAGCTGTCGCTGTTTACGATCAAATAAACATCAGAACCGTTCCGGATCTGAAGCAGGGGCGTCACGCAAGCCGATATTTGGCTGCGTGACGCCCTTTTCAACAGATAAGAATTTATATGTTTTGGGGTTTTGGCATAGTTGGCCTTGCAGGGTTATAGGTCCTTGTACATCCTTAAGCGAATGCGTATAATGGTTTTGTTAGGGTTTTGTTATTGTTGTTTGCTGGATTAGTTATGTAATTTGAACCTGGGAGAAGGCCGAATGAGAGCAGCACGCAATCACAACTGGTGGTCTTATATCGAGGACATGTCCATGGAGCGCAAGCTGTTCCTGGTATTTCTGGTCATTATTACGCTCCCGCTGTCCTTCATCAGTGTGATCAGCTTCAAGAGCTATTCCGAATCCATACAGGCGAATACGATCGCCTATTCCGAGAAGCTGATTGATCAAATGATGGATTCCATCGATGATTACATAGAAGATATGAAACGGATTTCTTCCATGCCCGCTTACGTCAATGAGATTAAGCAGAACCTGATCCGCTCGAACCGCTATTATGAGCAAAAGCAGATGATGGAAGGCAAGCAGGACACGGCTCAGGTGGCTCCCGGTGATTTGGATCTCCTGCTGTCCATTCAGCGCGGCATCGAAGAGAATATATCATTTATTAACAATATTAAGCGGGGAACCAATTCGGTCTATATTTTTGATGCCTACGGGAATGGTTATTATTCTGCCAAGGATGGAGGAGTCCGGCTGGATCTTCAGCAGAGCTACAGGTTCTGGAGCGAGCAGGTAAAGGGCTCCGGCGGAGAAGCGACCCTGTTGGGAACACAGGCATATACAAGCAATTTGCAGAGTACCCGATATGCCTTTACGGTGGTGCGTCCCATTCTGGACGGGCTATGGAAGCCAGCCGGCCTTATCGCAGTGGAGGCTAACTTCAGTAATCTGGAGAATCAGGTGGCAGAGCTGGACAAGGTGACCCGGGGGAAATCTATCCTTGTGGATCAAGCGGGCAAAGTCATCTATGACAGTGAGCAGAAGCTGCTGACTGCGGATATTTCCCGGTCCTCCTTATTCCGTGCTGCGGAAGGGAGCTCCGGGAGCTTTTATGACACCGTATCCGGCAAAGACCGGCTTAATATTTATTCAAGCTCAACCAAGACGAATTGGAAGGTGATTATTTCCATACCGGTGGACGAATTGACCCGTGGAGTGAAGCTGACCCGCAATGCAACTATAGGCGCTACTCTAATCATCATTGTGCTGGCCCTGATCATCTCGCTCATTCTGTCGTTTGCCCTGACCAAGCCGCTAACCCAGATGATCCAGCTTATGAAAAAGGTACAGAACGGCGACCTTGATGTGACCTTCCGCATTAAACGCCGTGACGAGATTGGTCTCCTGGGGCATCAATTCAACCGGATGCTGGCCCGTATTCGTCAATTGATTCAGGATATTTACCAGATTGAGGAACAGAAGAAGGAGGCGGAGCTCCAGGCGCTTCAGAGCCAGATCAATCCGCATTTTATCTATAACACGCTTGAAACCATCCGGATGACCGCAGAGATTAATGATGATGTGGAAGCCGCTGACATGATCTCCATTCTGGGGAAGCTGCTCCGCTACAGCACCAGTGACTTGACCGGTTGGGCAACGATGAAGCAGGAGCTGCTGTATGTGCGTAACTACGTGGAGCTGCTGGGCAGCCGGTATCCTGGCAGATTTGAGCTGACGATTGATGTTCCAGAGGCGCTTGACAGCTATTCCATGATTAAGCTGGTGTTTCAGCCGATTATTGAGAATGCTGCTTATCACGGGCTGGATGATACCAAGTCCCGGATGCAGCTGAGCATCAAGTGTGAGTATACAGAGCAGAAGCTTCTGTTCCATATCCGTGATAACGGCTGCGGAATGGATCAGGTTACACTAGATAAGCTAAGGGAGCGGCTCCGGCACGAGCTCCCCCCGAAGAAGAGCATTAATGGAGGGATTGGCATGGCCAATGTACACCAGCGCCTTCAGCTTCATTACGGTCCGGCCTATGGGATTGAGGTGTTCAGCAAGCCGGGCGAGGGGACGGATGTAATCTTGTCATTACCGCTGCCGGGGCTTGCCGCCGGGAATGGAAGGGAAGATCCTTTTAAGGGGGAATGAGCTTGAGATGGAGGATTGTACGCTTTCCGGTGTATGCTGTACTGCTGCTAATGCTGCTTCTGCTGGCAAGCGGCTGTAGCAGCTGGAGCAGTAGAGGGCCGGCATCGGTCCCGGCGGCTTCTGCCGGAGAGGAAGCGGCTTCCGGGCTGTCCGGGACCATTGTGATGCTGACGAACCGGATTGACCTGATTGAGAATGGGACCTTCAGGGACTACGCGGATGATTTCAGGAAGCGGTATCCTGAGGCGCATGTGGAATTCGAGGGGCTGTCTAACTATGCCACGGATATCCTGGTCCGCTTGTCCACCAAGGATACAGGGGATGTGCTGTTGCTGCCGGTCAATCTGCCTGCGAAGGAGCTGGAGCTTTTCTTCGAGCCTTTGAGCGGGGAGCTGGCGGCGCAGGAGCGATTCACGACCTTTGCAACCTTTGGCGGCAAGCGATACGGTCTGTCTACAGGTACGACTACGAGCGGAATCGTCTACAACAAAAAGGCTTTTGAGCAGGCGGGAATTGAGCAGGTACCGCAGACGCTGGATGAGTTCTACGCGGCCTGTGCCAAGCTGAAGCAGGCGGGCATTATCCCGCTGTATATGAATTACGGGGCAGTCTGGCCGCTGCGGGAGTGGGGCAATAACCTGGTTAATTATATGACGGGTAACCCTGATTATTTGAATGATATGGTCCATGAGGACAGCCCTTGGCAGATCGGTAACGAATGGGGGCAGGCTCTGGGAATTGCCAGGACGATGCTGGCCAAGGGCTATGTCGAGGAACAGCTATTCTCCAACAGCTGGGAGATCTCCAAAGCCAGGCTGGCCAAAGGAGAAGCGGGCATGTATCTCCAGGGGAACTGGACCATCCGGCAGATTATGGATGCAGGTGCTTCACTGGAGGATATCGGCTTCTTTCCTTTTCCCTATGATAATCACCAGGTCCACTATGCTGCGCTGAATCCCGACTGGTTCATGGGGGTTAGCAGGTACAGCCGCAATAAAGAGCTTGCGATGGCTTGGCTGGAGTATTTCATTACAGAAACGTCGTATGCGAAAGATTGGGGATTTCTTCCGGCGAAGGGTTCGGACGAACCCGCTTTACAGCAATACAGCGAGTTCCTCTCCTATCACCCAAAGCTGGTTGAGGCTACGGTGCAGACGGATGCTTTCATTGATCTGGCGAACCGGACGAAGCTGAGCTTCTGGTCGGGCGATTATATTCAGGATGTGCTCGCGGCACCGGATCTGCAGAAGTCCTTTGACCAGTTGAATGCGAAATGGAAGGAAGCGCGCATGAGTCAGCAGTCTGTCCCGTAACCGCTGGGGTCTGCGCAGTAAGCAAGATCAAATTCTGGAGGTAGTGTTGTGGCCAAAAAAGTAACGATGCAAAAAATAGCCGATCATCTTGGGGTCTCCAAGTTCGTCGTATCCAAATCGCTCTCCGGCAAGGAGGGGGTCAATGAGACCACCCGTGAGCGGGTGATTCAAGCCGCCTCTCAGCTTGGATATTTCACCCAAAAAAACGCCTATGTGCAAAGTCCCAAGCGTCGTTCTCTGTCTGGAGAGCAAGACCGCAATAAGCAGTCCGTGCTGGTGCTGATGCCCAATATCCGCTCTCAGACCCAGGATTCACTATATTGGGGCAAAATCGTAGATGGCATTGCGCTGGCGCTGGATCAGGAGGGGCTGGGCATGGTGATCATCTCAGAGCACCGGGCCGATAATTTCGTAAATGTCCTTAATCCGGACGGCCTGCTCGGTCTGATCGGAGTTGGGCAGATCTCCACCTCACTGCTGCTAGAAGTGCATCGGATCGGGCTTCCGCTGGTCATGATCGACCATGAGGATGCTTTAATTCCGTGTGATACGGTATTTGCGAATAACATCGATTCGATGACCCGGCTCGTCAATCATCTGATTGGCACCGGACATACGTTATTTCACTTTGTCGGCAGTATCCGTTACTCCCGCAGCTTCCGTGACCGCTGGATCGGGTTCCGCAGCGCGCTGGAGGAGAGTCAGCTGAAGCCCCCGGCTATCGATGATGAGCTGCTGCTGGAAGGGATGTATGACGAAGCGCTCCGTGAAGAATTCAGACGCTGGGTCGCCGCACGACAAGAGTCGGATACCTTGCCTACTGCGCTCGTATGCGCGAACGACTTCACCGCTCTTGCTGTTAGCGAAGTGTTGCGGGAAGCCGGGCTTGCTATTCCCGCTGATATTTCGGTTACAGGCTTTGACAATATCGAGGATTCCCTGCGGGGGGTTACTCCGCTTACAACCGTGCATGTTCCTAAGGAGGCTATGGGCCGGGCAGCTGTAGAGAAGCTGCTGAACCGTATCCAGAATCCCGCTGTGCCGCTGGAGAAAATTCTGATCTCCGCAGATATCGTCCACCGGGACTCTGTGGGAAATCCCCGGGCTAGAAGCAGCAAAATAACCCCACAAAGTGGAGCTTTAGCTTAAATATAAGAATTTATATGTTGCACACGATAACTTATCCTTCTATTTCTCGCTAAAACGGTACCGTCCTCTAAAAGGACGGTACCGTTTCCGCTTGTTTGCGTTATTTCAATTGCAGGTTCCGTTCGATCAAAGCGATACGCTGCTGTACGCAAGCGTAGGAACGAAGCGGATCTTCAGGAGTATTCACGACATAATCCAGCAGTTGATCTATGGTAGTGGTGGCTACATGGATGCGGGTATCGGAGGAAGCGTAATAGATGAAGACCTCGCCGTTATCACGGGCGATTATACCGTTGCAGAAGACAACGTTAGATACGTCACCGACGCGTTCTTCGCCGTCCGGAGCAATGAAATGCCCGCCTGGGGCATGAGTTACGCGGTTAGGCTCTGCAAGATCAGACAAGAAGGCATACAGCACATAGCGCAGTCCGGCAGCGGTGCCCCGGACACCATGGGCGATGTGCAGCCAGCCGAGTGGAGTTCTGACCGGGGCCGGGCCTTGACCGTTCTTCACTTCTTTGATGGTATGGTAGTAGCGCTGGTCTATAATCGTCTCACGGGTGATAACGGCGTTCTCAATCTCCTCCGCTAAGCCCCAGCCGATGCCGCCGCCGGAACCGGCGTCGATGAACCCGTCCTGCGGGCGCGTGTAGAAGGCATACTTGCCGTCAACGAACTCTGGATGCAGGACCACGTTGCGCTGCTGGGCGGAGCCGGTCTTGAGATCGGCGAGACGCTCCCAGGTCTTGAGATCCTTGGTGCGGGCAATGCCGCATTGGGCAACCGCGCTGGACAAATCGCCAGGAGGAGCGTCCGGGTCCTTGCGTTCCGTACAGAACAGGCCGTAAATCCATCCGTCTTCATGCTTCACCAGGCGCATATCGTAGACGTTAATATCCGGGTCTGCGGTCTCGGGAAGCACTACCGGGTGATCCCAGAAGCGGAAGCCGTCCACCCCGCTGCTGCTCTCGGCAACAGCGAAGAAGGATTTGCGGTCATGGCCTTCCACACGGGCAATGATGTAGAATTTGCCGTTCAGCTCAATGGCGCCGGGATTGAATACGCCGTTCACTCCGATTCTCTCTGCGAAATAAGGGTTGCTCTCTTCATTGAAGTCGTAACGCCAGATCAGGGGGGCGTGCTCCGCAGTGAGCAGGGGATACTTGTAGCGGTCATAAATACCGTTGCCGTAAGGCAGCTTCTCATTGGTGCGGCCGATGAGAGCTTCATAGCGCTGCGTCAACGCCTGCTTCCGTTGTTCAAAGATTGTGCTCATTAAATAATCTCCTCTACATGTAATGGTTCGCCAAGCCGTCTAATCATCTCGAAGCAGGCCCGGCTGTTATGATAGGGACATTTCCAGGCGCTCACCTTGGGAGTATGAGCCAGCGGCTGCAGGGATTCATCTACACCCCAGTGCCATTCGCCCAGCTTATGATCAATAATATATTTCTCTGTGAAGCTCCATGAGTTCTCAGCGGCTTCCAGGAACCGCGAATCTCCGGTTAACTGATACGCATTGTAGAATCCGACCATGGCTTCAGCCTGCGGCCACCAGTCCCTGGACTCATGGGCTTTATCGATGAAGCCGCTACGATCGGCCTCATTCCAGATTCCGCCATCCACTTCAATCCCCTCTGCCAGCGCAGCTTCGGCCATCGACAGGGATGCCTTGCGCACACGCCCAAGCAGCTCCTCGTCCCCGAGAGTCTCCGCAGCTTCATAGAGCAGCCAGCTTCCTTCTATGTCGTGGCCGAAGGAGATAAGCTCTGACTTCACCCGCCACTCTTCATCCATGAACAGATGGAAGTGCTTGCCGTCCGAATCCAGAATATGCTCCAGCATGGTTTCGATCAGCTCAGCTAGCTTGTTACGAAGAAGGTCTGACTTCCACACCCGGTACAAGCCGGTGTACCCTTCCAGTACATGCAGATGCGTATTCATGGATTTCTTCTCATTCATATCCTTCGAACTGAGGCTTAGGGAGTCGGTCATCTCCCACTCCCGTGACAAGGCTTCGATATACCCTGTGTGAAGAGGGTCATAACCGTACTTCTCAATCAAATGGAACAATTGGGTTGCTTGGCGCAGGACGTCTTTCCGGCCGGTGGCATGATGGTACTCAGCCAAGGCATAGATGACAAAAGCGAGTCCGTAGATTTGCTTCTTAGGCTGGGAAGCAGCGCCGTGCTCATCCACCATCCAGAAGAATCCGCCAAATTCGGGATCTGTGAAATACTGAATGAGATAATCATAGGCGCGTTCCGCCATAGTCAAATATTCTGCCGTTCCATAGATTCTGTAAGCACTTGCAAATGTCCAGAGAATCCGTGCATTCAGTACAAGGCTTTTGTCTGCACCGGGTATCACCTGCAGCTGGTTGTTCATCTCACCGATAAAGCCGCCATGAGTTTCGTCGATGGTCTGCTTCATCCAGAAGCCGAGAATGTTGTCTAACAGCTCAGCTTCCAGCCGGGTGCGCCACACTTCGGTTGCATTGTTCATCCTGTTCTGTTCACTCCTTAATATTGCTTGCTGGTATGGGAGTTGTCTTTTTTATAATTGTTATTATTATGTTAGTGTATAATAATAACTATATATAACCATGTTATAACCCTTTTCGGGCTGGAATTCAAGCGGGAAATGGATGAAGTAAATTGAAGACTATAAAAGTGGATATGGACACATTTTCTATTGGATCTGTAAAGTTTATAATTATTGATAACGCTATCATAGCGGATCAAATGACGGGGGCGATAAGGTGGTAATCCGGATCATGATTGCGGATGATGAGGAAGTGATCCGCCGCGGGCTTGAGAAGATTGCTTCCAGAATGGATGTGGAAGTCAGGGTAATCGGCTCATACGGCAACGGGCTTGAGGCCTGGAACCATCTGCAGGAGCTAAGCCTGGAAGAGATCGATCTTCTTATTACAGATATCAAGATGCCAAGAATGGATGGATTCAAGCTGATTGAAGAGGCGAGAGCGCATCTCAAGCAGTTGCCAATAGCTGTACTGAGCGGCTTCAGTGAATTCGACTACGCCCGTAAGGCGATGCGCTTCGGTGTGCTTGATTATCTGCTGAAGCCCATTGATAAGGCCCAATTATATGATCTGCTCAAAAGCGTAGAAGCGACTAAGCAGACGCCTGCGGCTGCTCTCCCGGATGAAGTGCTGCATCAGCCTTCTGAAGGCGGGGAGCATTATGTGGTAGAGCAGATGAAGAGTATTCTTCAACTGGAATACGGGCTTAATTTCGAGCTTGAGCGGCTGGCTGAGGCCGTGGGAATGAATGCGAGTTATATCAGCAGGCTGTTCAGGCATAAGACAGGGCAGACCATTACGGACTACCTGATCGGCATCCGCACTGTGGAGGCCAAGAAGATGCTGCTCCATCATCCGGACCTGAAGAATTATGAGATTGCTGACAAAGTCGGCTACAGTGATCCGGTCTATTTCAATAAGCTGTTCAAAAAGATGTGCGGCATGACGCCCAAGGAGTATAAAGGCCGGTACAGATCATGATATGCGTCTCTTAGAATGATACGAACACATTTGCACTGCCCTTCACCTCCCCAGAGGTGATTGAGCAGTGTTTTTCTTTATTGTATTTTTTATATAACAAAAATAACAAATTTAAGACTAGAAAAAGCAATTGAAACCATCGTTTTGAGGGGTTATACGGTCTATAATTGCGATGTAAGCGATAACAACAGCGAATCCAAGGTGAAGACAAGATGATTTAAGTTCTGTTTATTGGAATAACGGATCGTATTGTTATTTTTTTGTTATTAATCTATTTCGTTCTAAATGAAGAGAGGGGTCAGAAATATGATGAAAAAAACCAAAGCAGTTACCGGGTTGGCAGCGCTGACACTGATGGCCGGGCTGTTCTCCGGCTGTGCATCTGACAACAATAACGCCACTAATGCGGCAGCAACCAATGCAGGCAGCAACACAGGTACCACTGCGGAGGCAACAGCCGCTCCAGAGGGAGGTGCCGCCAAGGATCTCAAGGGTGATATTACGGTGATTACGCAGCGGACGGATATCGTGGATACCGTGTTCAAAGACTACGCCGCCAAGTTCAACGAGAAATATCCGAATATCAAAGTGAATTTCGAAGCCTTATCCAACTATGAGGATCAGATCAAAATCCGCATGAGCACCAGTGATTACGGGGATGTTCTGCTGCTGCCAACCAGCGTAGCGATTAAGGATCTGCCGGACTTCTTCGAGCCGCTGGGTAAAAAGTCTGACCTGGAGCAGCAATATACAGGCCTGGAAGAGCGGACAGTAGACGGGATTTCCTACGGCATTCCGATTACGGTTAATTTCTCCGGCGTGATCTACAACAAGCAGGTCTTCAAGGATGCCGGAGTGACCGAGGTTCCAAGAACCTTTGACCAGTTCTCCGCCGCACTGAAGAGCATCAAGGAGAAGACGGATGCCGTCCCTCTCTACACGAACTATGCTGCGGGCTGGACGCTGACCCAGTGGGAAGCGGATCTGGCTACCGTTGCCGGAGACCGTGAATATGTCAACATCGGCCAGGTGGCCTCCGACGATAACTTCGTTCCAGGCCAGCCGCACTACGAGCTGTACAAGGTAATGTACGATGCGGCCAAAGACGGTCTGATTGAAGAGGACCCTACTACAACAGACTGGGAATCCTCCAAGGCAGATCTGGCGAACGGTAAAATCGGTACCATGATGCTTGGCTCCTGGGCGATCGGTCAGATCAAAGGGCTCGCTGCCAGCCCGGATGATATAGGCTTCATGCCATTCCCTACCAACGCCGACAAGATCCTGGTGCCTCTGTCTGACGACTATAATCTGGGGGTTAGCATTCACAGTAAAAACAAAGAGGCCGCCAGAGCCTGGGTAGACTGGTTCATCAATGAATCCGGTTATCCGACAGTGGAAGGCGGGGGCATGAGTCCGGTAGAAGGAGCCGAATTGCCTGAAATTCTCAAGCAATTTGCAGAAACTGACATTACCTTTGACACGCTTGCTCCAGCCAAAGCCGGTGAAGAGGGCTGGGTGGATGCCATTGATAAAGAAGCTGAAATCGGTCTCTGGCAGCCTGACTTCAAGAAAGTAATCATCGAGGCGGCGATTGGCAACCGCAAGCAATCCTATGATGACATTATGAAAGAACTGAATGATAAATGGAAAGCAGCCAGAGCCAAAATTGTGACTGCCAAGTAAATTAAAGAACAAAAGAAAGGGGAGATGCCGTAACGGCATAGTCCCCTTCACTTTTGCAGGGATGGAAGCGGACTTAAGAGCAGTAAGTTTTCTGGAGGTGTGGAGAGTGCCCAAATTGTCTAACATGAGCTATAAAAATCAACGGATTTTGATCATCTTTTTATTTTCGCTAGTACCCGTAGTTCTGCTGCTGACGTTCTCCTATTTACCTGTGTTTAAAATGTTTCAGTACAGCTTTACCAGCTGGAACGGGCTAAGCAAAAATATGGAGTATATCGGCTTTGACAACTACAAGACGATCTTTACCAAGCCGGAGTACTTCGCCGTATTCAAGGTCAGCTTGTATTACTTTTTTGCCACCTTTGTCCAGATGGGGCTGGCGCTTTATTTTGCCACGATTCTGAGCTTCAATGTCCGGATGAAGAACTGGTTCAAGGGGATTCTGTTCTTTCCGACCTTGCTGAACGGTGTGGCGATCGGGTTCATCTTCCTGTTCTTCTTCAAGCCGGCAGGCACTCTTAATACCATTCTTGATCTGCTTGGACTCGGGGCGCTGCAACAGAAATGGCTGCTGAATCCGCAGCTCATTAACATCTCTCTCGCTTTTGCCTCGGTATGGAGGTATATGGGGATGAACTTTATTATCTTCCTTGGCGCAATTTCCTCGATCGGCAGCGATATCTATGAAGCCTCGGAGATAGACGGCGCTAACCGCTGGCATCAGTTCCGGCATATTATCATCCCAAGCATCAAGCGTATCCTCCAGCTCAATCTGATCCTCGCGGTCAGCGGGGCGATCGGTGTGTTTGAGATTCCGTACGTGATGACCGGCGGCTCCAACGGCAGCGGCACTTTTGTCATCCAGACCGTCGATGTGGCCTTCAAATACAGCAAGCTGGGGCTGGCTTCTGCAATGGCTGTGGTACTGCTTGGTATTGTGGTGCTTGTCACGATCTTGCAGCGCATTCTGATCAAGGAGGAGAAATAGAGCGATGCACACCTTCAAATATAACGTGGCGGCCTTCTTCAAATATCTCTCCCTGGTGCTGGGTGCGCTGATGGCGCTGATCCCGATTGTCGTTGTTTTCTTCGCCTCCTTAAAGACCAATGCCGAATACGCTTCAACCGGTCCGCTGACCCTGCCCGAGAACTGGCTGAATTTCACCAATTACACCAAAGCCTTCGTAGACGGGAACATGCTGCTCGGCTTCATGAACACGATCATTATCGTCCTTATTTCCATTGCGGGCGCTACGCTTACCGGCTCGATGATGGCTTATATTCTGGCCCGCTTCAAATTCAGAGGCAGTAAGGCGCTGATGGGGGCTTTTCTGCTGGCTACGCTGATTCCCGGAGTAACTACACAAGTAGCAACTTTTCAGATTATCAATGCTCTGGATTTGTTCAATACCCGCTGGGCGCCGATTCTGATGTATCTGGGGACCGATATTATCGCTGTCTATATCTTCATGCAGTTCCTGGACTCGATCTCTGAATCGCTGGATGAATCCGCAATGCTGGATGGTGCCTCCTACTGGACGATCTACTGGAGAATCATTCTTCCGCTGCTGAGTCCGGCCATTGTGACGGTGATCATCGTGAAGGGTGTTAATATCTACAATGACTTCTATACCCCGTTCCTGTATATGCCAAAAAGCAGCCTGCAGGTCGTTTCTACCGCACTGTTCAAATTCAAAGGACCCTACGGCTCCCAGTGGGAGGTTATCTGCGCCGCGATTATGATCGCCATCATTCCGACGCTGATCGCGTTCGTAGCGCTGCAAAGATACATTTATAACGGCTTCGCCCAAGGGTCGGTCAAATAAAGCGGCAAGCCGGGGAGCAACACACCACCGCAGCGGCTGCTGCAACTATCATTGGAGGGATTCTATTATGAGAGAAGTTAAACTGACGGCCAGCCAAAGTCTGCCGAATATGCCTTGGCAGGACAGACCTGCCGGGAATGACAATCCGGTCTGGAGACATAGCGATAATCCGGTGATCAAGCGCAATCCGGCGAAGGGGGTCGCCCGTATTTTCAACAGCGCGGTGATCGCTTACGAGGGCAGCTTCCTGGGAGTCTTCCGTGTGGAGGATCACACGACCCGCCCCCATCTGCGGATGGGCCGCAGCGCGGACGGCTTGGACTGGATTATTGATGAGCAGCCGATCCAATTCAAGGACGAGGCAGGCCATCCGTATATGCCGCGTTACGCATATGATCCCCGTCTGGTGAAGGTGGAGGATACGTATTACATCATCTGGTGCACGGATTTCTACGGGGCAGCGATCGGCGTTGCCAAGACACAGGACTTCAAGCACTTCGTCAGTCTGGAGAATCCGTTCCTGCCGTTCAACCGTAACGGTGTACTGTTCCCGAAGAAAATAGGCGGCAATTTCGTCATGCTCTCCCGTCCAAGCGACAGCGGACATACGCCGTTCGGCGATGTCTTCCTCAGTGAGAGCCCGGACTTCGTGTATTGGGGCAAGCACCGGCATGTTATGACCAAGGGCGGACAAGGCTGGTGGCAGAGCACCAAGATCGGCGGCGGACCTGCGCCCATTGAGACCTCGGAAGGCTGGCTGATGTTCTATCACGGGGTTACCGGGACCTGCAACGGTCTCGTCTACAGCATGGGCGCTGTGATTCTGGATGCAGATGAGCCTTCGAGAGTGAAATACCGCTCCCGGAACTTCGTGCTGACCCCGGAAGAATGGTATGAGGAACGAGGCTTCGTCAACAATGTACTCTTCCCTTGTGCTGCGCTCAGCGATGCGGATACCGGCCGGATTGCCATCTATTACGGGGCTGCGGACACCTATGTCGGCGTTGCCTACACCACTGTCCAGGAAATCGTCAATTACGTTATCGAGACTCATGAAGAGGTTGGCGATGATGCCGGTCCTGGCAGAATGTAAGCCGGAATCCTCTGCCCGCCATTGACGTAATTTGCTGCATACAACAAAATCACAGCCACCAAGGAGCTGATGGTATATCATGAATAGGGTCATGAATACCAAGAATACATAGAATCTGGCGGTGGTTTTTTGAGCAGGTCAACAGTTCGGAGTACCTCTATTCTTTCTCGGCTGCATCCCTCCAAGTCGCTGGGGATGCGGCTCTTTCTGGTTTTTTTCATCGCGACCATGGGAATTGTGCTGTCTCTGGGTTATATTTCTTACGCTGTGGCCAGACATACGATTGAGAACAATGCATTGTCTGCTAATCAGCAGACTGTGGAGCAGACGGCTGAGAAGCTGGATGTCGTCCTGCTGCGCTATGAAGATAATCTGGGTCAGCTGTTCTACAATGAGGATATTCAGCAGGCGGTCGCACTGGCAGGCCCTGCTGCCGCAGATTCTGCGAAGCGTACAGAGCTGTCCACGACGATTAACGGGGAGCTCGATCAATGGCTCTCGGCTGTACCCGGCGTGCAGGCAGTGTATCTGGTTCCGCTGGATGAAGCGTTGCCCGCAGCCGGAGCTGGTGAAGTGGATAATGATTTCCTAGCGGCTATCCGTGATGCAGCATGGTACAAGCAGCTGCAGGAGAAGCCGCAGAGCCGGTGGATTACCGAAGCGTTGAAGCAGGGAGAGGCTGAAGGAGTGGTGCGTTTCGCTAAGTCTGTGGCGGCGGAAGCGGGTCACACCGGTTATCTGGCGGTCTGCGATATTAAGAGTACAGAGCTTGACAGCCAGCTGAAAATGGTTGATCTGGGTCAGGGTTCCTATATCCAGTTGCTGACTGCCACAGATGAGCTTATTGCCTCTTCCCAGCAAGAGGAGACGGACACCTATCTGCGCCTGGGGGGAACCCTGTTCAAGGGATTAAGCGACACCTCCGGCTCCCTGCCGACCAAGGATGAGAAGGGCAAATCCATTCTTGCGGTCTACGGTACGCTGCATACCTCCGGCTGGAGACTGCTCGGTGTGGTGCCTTCCGGCAATCTGACCAAGGATGCGGGACGGATCCTTAACACAACCTACATAGCGGTGGCCGCCGCTGCTGCCGTTGCCGTACTGATAGGACTCTGGATGGTACGGATGGTCTCACGTCCGCTCTCACGTCTGCGGGATCTGATGGTCAAGGGGGCAGATGGGGATCTGCGCGTACGCACCGATGTCGTCACCCGTGATGAGATAGGCCAGCTGTCCGGCTCCTTCAACCTGATGATGGAGCAGATTACAGAGCTGGTCGTCCACACCAATGAGACCGCGCGTGAGGTTACGGAAGCAGCGGAAGCCCTTGGCAATGCCTCGCGGGACACAGCGGTGGCAGCGAAGGATATTGCCGCAGCCACGGAAGAGATTGCCGGCGGTGCCGGCAGCCTCTCACTGGAGGCGGACCGGGGTAATGAGATGACGGCTCAGATCTCGGAGAAGATGGAAGCTGTCATTGCAGTAGCCCATGAGATTGGCGGAACTGCGCATAGCGTGGAGCAAGCCAGTGCGGAAGGGGTAGTCAAGCTGCAGGAGCTGCTGGGCAGAACGCAAGAGACTGGCGACAGGACAGGCAAGCTGGTCCTTAAGGTGAATGAGCTTAAGGATACCGCCTCATCGGTCATTCAGGTGCTGGAGGTCATGCAGAGCATCACCCAACAGACCAATATCCTGTCGCTGAACGCCACTATTGAAGCGGCGCGGGCAGGCGAAGCGGGCAAAGGCTTCACGGTTGTCGCCGATGAAATCCGCCAGCTGGCGGAGCAGTCCAAGCGTTCGATTGCCGTGGTGGGCGAGATCACGGACCGGATCATGCGGGATATGCATGAGACGGTAGACGCCTTGTCCGAGGTTGCGCCGCTGTTCGGGGAGCAGATGGACTATGTTCAGAACACCAGTGAGATCTTCATTAGTGTACAGGGGCAGATGCATCAGCTGATTACCAGGCTGGATTCGGTATCTACTTCGATTGACGGCCTGAACCACTCGCAGCAGGTCCTGTCAGAGACGATAGGTAATGTCAGCTCATTCGCCGAAGAATCCTCGGCCGCCTCTGAAGAGGTAGCCTCCCTTACCGGAGAACAGGAGAATGTAAGCGAATATCTGGTTACCCTCTCCAGTAAGCTGGAGAATGCCTCCTCCAGACTGCGGGAGCGATTATCCAAGTTCAATGTATGAGCCTAACTTCTTCAGACCGCTTTCCTTTATGGGAAGCGGTTATTTTGCTTTTAGAGCTGGGTATACTAGTACAGCATCAGATTTAAAATGGAGGACTCGGTGTAACGAACGAGGGAGCTCATATTCTGGAAGGAAGCCACCTTTAGCAAGTAAAGAACCCCATGGATTAAACTAAATATTCAGTTTGTAACGAACCATGAGAGATAAGTGTATTCGGTGCAACTAAAAACAGTTAAAAGGAAGGCCTGCCTCTCCTAACTGTATTCCATACAACTAAATTTGCCCGAATGGGCGAAAATCCAGGTATAGAGGCATTTTAATTGCACGAAATACAACTAAACAGAGATTCGGCGGCATATCCGGCGATTTAGTTGTACAGATTGCAATTAAGCCTCCCCCTTGGAACCTAATCGGGGCGCTGCTAACCCTCAGCAAGCAATTAGTTAAAGTGATTCTCACACTTTTAAATCTGATGAGCTGCTAGTAGCCAAGGTTTTTCAGTCCACTGGATGGAGGAATAGCAATTTGCACAAGCTGATTCATACACGCATATTTTGGGGATGCCTGATCCTGTGTATGCTGCTGGCGGGCCTGATGATCAGGCTGGCCTGGGTACAGCTGCTGCTGAAGGATAGTGTAGTAAGCGGTACCCGTTACACAGTAGCTCAGATGGCAGAGCTGCAAAGTGAACGGGAGACGGTGCTGGACAGCGGAAGAGGACGGCTGTATGACAAACACGGAAGGGCGCTGGCTGGAGAGACGGTCTGGACCGCTGCACTGTTCCCGCCGGAGGAAGAGCTTCAACGGCATCATGGTGCAGGTGAATATAACGATGACCAGCAGCTTCACCGTCTGGCGGAGATTCTTGGCGTCAGCTACAGCCAGCTGCAGGCAAGACGGCTGGGGCTGAAGGAGCCGTTGCTCTGGCCTTCCGGCCAAGGCACGGGGCCGCTGGCCCTGACCCTGCCGCAGGCCAGAGAAGTGGAGGCGCTTGCGATTGAAGGTGTCCGGGCGCTGCCTTTTGCCCGCAGATATAACGGTTCTGCATCCGGCCGACAGTGGCTCGGCTATCTGTCTGAAGCTTCAGGCGAAGCTGTCACTCAATCCCCTACAGGACTGAGAATTCCAAGAACCGGCACAGACGGGCTGGAGAAGACGCTGGAGCCGCTGCTGCAGGGCGTGGGGCACACGGAGGCCGTTGCCCAGGTTGATGCGCGCGGCAAACGGGTTCCGGGAAGCCCGATCACAGTCAAGGCGCCGGGCAACCCCTATTATCCGCTGTCACTATATACCACAATTGATCTGAAGCTTCAGGAGAGCATTGAGCAGCTGGCGGCGGAAGCCGGGGTGAAGGAAGGGGCGATTGTGGTAATGGACAGCCGGAGCGGTGATATCGCAGCGATGGTCTCCTTGCCGTTCTACAATCCGCAGCAGGTCTCACCGCAAGGGGGAGAATGGAACAACCGTGCTCTTCAAGCGGCCGCTCCGGGCTCCATCTTCAAAATTGTTACGGCCGCTGCCGCACTTGAAGCCGGGCTCACCACACCGGAGGAGCCTTTCTTCTGTGCAGGAGCATATGGGAAATACGGATTGTCATGTCCCCACGGCAAAGGACACGGCGCCCTTACGCTTAAGCAAGGGTTCGCCGTGTCCTGTAATACTGTATTTGCTACGCTGGCCGAGCGGCTGAGCGGTCTGAAGCTTCAAGCTACCGCCCTTGCCCTTGGACTGGGCCGGAGCATCGGGTGGCAGGCGGAGAATACGCTCGGTCTGCCGCTGCTCCGGCCGCTGGCCGGAGAGCAGCCGGGAACCATCTTCACCACGCTCCTGCCGGATGACGGCGGGGCGAGAGTCCAGACGGCGATCGGCCAGCGCGATGTGCGAATCACTCCGCTGCAGGCGGCGAATCTGGTCGTCACACTGCTGCATGGCGGTGAGGTGAGAGCGCCGCGGATTCTACAGCGGGTTGCTTTTGCCAATGGACAGACGCTTAAGGAGCTTCCGGGACATCTGGCGCCAGCGCCGGAGGGGCGGATCGCTCCGGCCACTGCCCGTGTGCTGCTGGGCATGATGCGCAGTGTAGTCACAGAGGGCACAGGCCGGATGCTGAAGCCTGCAGCTTGGCCGCTCGCCGGCAAATCAGGCACGGCCCAGACGCTGGTGCATGGCACGCCGCGCAACAATCAATGGTTCATCGGCTATGGTCCGGTTGACCATCCGAAATATGCGGTGTCTGTGGCGATAGAGAATGTGGCTCCAGACAGTCCGCAGGCCGCCACCCGCCTGTTCGGTCAGGTGTTCGAGCTGTTGTCGGGGCTGGAAGGCGGATCAACCGGGGTCTGAGGGCCTGGACCGGCAGGCTGCTCATTAGACTCGGCATTCCCGGCAGGACTGCTGCTTACGGGAGCGCCTGCCGTAGAGGTTCCCGAGGCCGCGAAGGGCGAGACGACGAACTCCTCCTGCGGCAGATAGATCCACTGCTGGAGATATCCCTGCTGGAGCAGCTCCTTGAGGAGAATCAGCAGAATCGGCGACAGAATGAGTCCTGCTATCCCGAACAGGGAGGAGGACAGAATCACGAAGGAGAGCATCAGGAAGGCAGAGGAGACACCGATCGAATTCCCTGTGATTTTGGGCTCCAACAGCTGTCTAACCACCATTACTACAGCCAGCAGAACGATGAGCCCGATAGCAAGCGAAGTATTTCCAACAATGAACAGATAGATGATCCAAGGGATCAGCACCGCAGGTACCCCGAGCAGCGGCAGCAGATCGACCACGGCGCAGACCAGCGCGATGGTGAGTACATTGCCCGTCCGAAGAATCAGCAGGCCAGCAAGAATAATGACGAAGGTGATGCTGATCAGGATCATCTGTGCTTTGATATAAGAACCGATAGCCTTGAATACATTTCCCTGCAGGAAGGCGTAGGCCGTCTTGAACGTTTTCGGCAGCTTCTCGTGGGCAATTCGGCGCCAGTCCTTAATCTCCATGCTGAGGAAAAAGGCGAGAATGATCGCAATCCCGAAATTAGCCATAAAGGAAGAGAAAGAGCCAAGCACTCCGACCATATATTTGAAGAAGGCGACCATCCACTTCGAGAGAATATTGGTGGCATCTGTGAAATAACCGTTCAGCTTATCTGTCACATCGGATGGAAGTGAATCGATTTTGTGCTGAAGATAGGTCGTAGTCTCTGCGAAATGCTGCTGGACCACATATGTATATTTGGGCAGATTATTCTGGAGGTGAATCGCCTGGGTCGTAATCAGCAGTCCGGCACCGAACAGGACGCCCAGCAGGATGACCAGGAAGAGTACCACGGAGATCGCGGAGGCGAAGGGCTTGGCCATTCCCTTGCGGTTCAGGAAGCGGGCCAGCGGCTCAATCAGCAGAAATACAAAAAAGGACAGGAACACCGGCGCAGCCAGCTGGTACAATTTACTGAAGCCGAGCATCACTAAATATACGGTTAGAACAAGCAGCCCAATGTCGAAAAAGGTGCGCCAATATTTTCTGTACAGCGGCAGCATAGATTTAAACGACCCCTTTGTGAAGATGAATTTGTAACCTGCACTTCAACTCATTGTACACGATTTTAATAAAAAACGTCTATTTCTTTGGCAGCTGTGTTAAACTAGGAGGTGATGTTTTTTAAAGCTGTCGCTTCTACTCACTCTACTTGGCCGTATCACATCTATCTCCTAACAGACGTAAGGCGAGCCAAAGTCAACTCTGGAAAAGCGGTGATTGTACATGCAGACTTTGCTGCTCTGGCTATTTTATATCTCAACCTTTTATGCTTTTATTCCCGGTATGATCAGCCGTTTATTTGGTTATCGTGTCTTCCGTAAAGGAATTGGGCGTACAGATTACGGCCTGACCTTTGATGACGGGCCAGACCCGCATTATACACCGTTGCTGCTCGATCTGCTTAAACGCTACGATGCGAAGGCGACCTTTTTTGTCGTTGGCTCGCACGCGGAGCAGCACCCCGAGATCATCAAGCGAATGCATGACGAAGGGCATTTGATCGGAATTCATAATTATGTGCACAAAACGAACTGGCTGATGCGTCCCGCCACGGTGAGGAAGCAGATTGACCGGACGGACGAGATCATCTTCTCCATTACCGGCGAGCGCAGCACGTATTACCGTCCTCCTTGGGGAATCGTGAACCTGTTCGACTTCTCCAAACGCCGTCAGGTGCAGATTGTGCTGTGGTCGGCGATGTTCGGCGACTGGAAGGAGAAGCTTGGAGCGGAGAAGCTGACCGAGAAGCTTATTGCGAAGCTCGGCCCGGGGGAGGTGCTGCTGCTGCATGACTGCGGTACGACGATCGGCGCTGATCCGAATGCACCGGAGCATATGCTGATTGCGCTGGAGCGGATGTTGGCCGAGGCCGAGCGGCGCGGACTGCACAGCGTCCGAATTGACGAGATGATCAAGGCGGTGCAGCGCTCCCCGATCACGCATTTGTCCTTCGGCAAGCGGCTGCTTGTCGGTTTATGGCTGGGCTGGGAGAAGCTCTTTCAACTGCTGTTCCAGATCAAGACAATCTCGCAGGAAGACCCGTTCCTGCATTACCGGCTGCGCAAGTACCAGGGCAGAACGGTCCACATGGATAATGGCGAGACCTTAAGCAAGGGCGACAAGGTGATCGAGCTGCATTTCGATAACAGGCAGCTATTCGAGCTGGGAGTTCATTCCCGTTCCACTGCCCAGCTTGCGATCCGCCTGATCCGCCGGATGGAGAAGGATCTGCCGGTGCTGGCCGAGCGGATTTGCGGTGATGTGGAGCTAGCTGAAGCCAAAGCGCTCTACGGAGTCAGCATGATCAACCGCGGGCCGGAGAAGTTCGGCTTCATCGTACTGGATCTGCCCAGCGGACTGTTCGCCAGCAGCACCAAGTTCTACCTTAGTATTCTCATGAGTGTGATTCATCCGTCAGGCGGCGCAAGACTTAAGGAACGCAGTGACCAACTGGTACCCAAGATGATACTGATGCCGGTATCGCAGCTTCTGGACCAGATGAACCGTCAGCTTCCGCACAAGCATGTGGAGCGGGTACACGAAGAGGAACGAACGCTTGAAGCTGAGCTTCCCGGAGCAACGGTAGTTCATTGACGACGAAGCATACGCAGTTTAACGCACTTATATTGATTACAATCTCCGCTGGCCTATTTTGGGCTGGCGGTTTTTTAGTTCCTGCACATGATGCAACATTCTTCTCCTCAAAGCTTCAATTCCTGCAGCAAAAAGAGCAGCACCAACCGAATTTGCGGTTGGTGCTGCTCATATCATCATAACATTTGCTTAAGGCTGCGGCTCTAACGATTAGATCTTCAGCACGCCGCCCTTGCTTGCATTGGTAACCAGCTTGGAGTAACGGGCCAGATAACCGGTCTTCACCTTCGGCTCGAATTCTTTCCAGCCCTGGCGGCGGACCGCCAGCACTTCCTCGTCAACCAGCAGCTCGATCTTGCGGTTGTTGAGGTCCAGCTCAATGATATCGCCATCCTCTACAAAAGCGATCGGTCCGCCCTCAGCCGCTTCCGGCGAGATATGGCCGATGCTGATCCCGCGGGAGGCACCGGAGAACCGTCCGTCCGTGATCAGGCCGACCTTGGCGCCCAGGCCCATACCGACGATCTGCGAAGTCGGCGCCAGCATTTCCGGCATGCCCGGTCCGCCCTTCGGACCTTCATAACGGATAACGACTACATGGCCTTCTTTGACCTTGCCGTTCGCGATACCTTCCAGTGCTTCTTCCTGAGAGTCGAAGCAGATGGCAGGTCCTTTGTGATAGCCGCCAACAGAAGCATCCACGGCACCCACCTTGATGATGGAGCCTTCAGGAGCCAGGTTGCCGTAGAGTACAGCCAGTCCGCCAACTTGGGAATAGGGGTTGTCGATGGTATGAATAACAGATGTATCCTGGATCTCATGGCCAGTTACATTCTCGGCCAGTGTCTTGCCGGTAACCGTCATGCAATCGCCGAAGATTGCGCCCGGCTTCTTCAGTAATTCGTTCAGCACGGCGCTTACGCCGCCCGCCCGGTCCACATCTTCGATGAAGATATCGGAGGCCGGAGCCAGCTTGGCCAGGTAAGGAACCCGGTTGGCTACTTCGTTGATGCGTTCCAGCGGATAATCGATTTCGGCTTCCTGAGCAAGTGCCAGGGTATGCAATACGGTGTTGGTCGAGCCGCCCATTGCCATATCCAGCGCGAAGGCATTGTCCAGCGATTCCTGGGTTACGATATCACGCGGCTTCAGGTCCAGCTTGATCAGCTCCATGAGCTGGGTTGCTGACTTGCGGACGAAGTCTCTGCGTTCTTCGGCTACGGCCAGGATGGTGCCGTTGCCCGGAAGCGCAAGGCCCATAGCTTCAGCCAGACAGTTCATGGAGTTGGCAGTGAACATGCCGGAGCATGATCCGCAGGTAGGACAGCCGTATTGTTCGAGTTCGAGCAGCTCAGCATCGTTGATCTTGCCGACCTGATGCGCGCCAACGCCTTCAAATACAGAAGTGAGGGAGAGCTTCTTGCCTTTGCTGTCTACGCCGGCCTTCATCGGCCCGCCGCTGACGAAGATTGTCGGGATGTTGACGCGCAGTGCGCCCATCATCATGCCCGGGGTGATTTTATCACAGTTGGGAATGCACACCATACCGTCGAACCAGTGCGCGGATACTACCGTTTCCAGAGAGTCGGCAATGATCTCGCGGCTTGGCAGCGAATAACGCATACCGATATGACCCATGGCAATCCCGTCGTCAACGCCGATCGTGTTGAATTCGAATGGAACCCCGCCGGCTTCACGGATGGCTTCCTTCACGATTTTGCCGAATTCCTGCAGATGCACATGACCCGGAACAATATCGATATAGGAATTGCAGACCGCGATGAACGGTTTGCCGAAATCCTCTTCTTTAACGCCTGCTGCCCGCAAAAGGCTGCGGTGAGGAGCGCGGTCGAAGCCTTTTTTGATCATATCTGATCGCATTTTCTTGTTTGCCATGATGACTTTTCCCCCTAACAATATTGGTAAAGCGAATATAGTGCCGCATTAACGCATTGCAATCCCGAAATATACGTACCCTGCGGTGATTGGTTACGAACGTTAATAGAGAGTCTATCACAAAAATCCTGTTTTTTCTACCGGGCAGTGTGAAGTTTGTCGGGGGGTCACGCATGTAAAGTCTGGGCTAATATACAGAAAGAAGCCTATTCCGTATAGGATAGACTTCGGCAAATTGATATAGAATGCCAGCTTCATTCTATAGAGAGCGCCGGATGGCGGCACGCTGCAGGGAGAGCATCCACTCTACGGACGGCTCCACGAGCGGGTTCAGCAGACGTCTGACCGCAGGCTGGGCGAGCAGCACTGTACATCCTACTGCACCGGCGAGCAGCAGCGCTGCTCCGGCCGGGTTGCCGATATAGGTATACAATCCGGAAATCACCGCCGTGCGAACCACAAAGCCATGCAGCAGAAAAACATAGAGGGTCCGGCGTCCCAGGCCGGTCATGCGGCTTAACCCGTAAGGCACCAGGCCCAGAAATGCCAGAGAAGCGATGAATTGCAGGCCATAGACCGCGAGCCGGAACAGACCCGCGTACCATTCATGGGCGCCAAGCTGCATATAAGTCATACTGCCGTATAGCCAGCCTATGGGGAGATTACTGCCAAGCAGGCCGATAGCAAGGAGCAGCAGGAGCGAAGCGGCGGCGGCGAAGCTTTTGACATACCGCTGATACAGCTTCACGAAAGCCCCGAAGGAGAAATGGTACCCGATCACAAAAAAAGGTAGATAGACAAAGGTGCGGCTGATGCTGAACCAGATCCCGTCCAGTTGCAGATAACCTACGGCCACCCCTGCGGTAACAGCGAAGGCCAGCTGGGCGCTGCGGGTCCAGCGGCTCATGCCCAGCATCAGCAGGCGCCAGCAGATGTGGCTGGCCAGGAACCAGAGCAGCAGATAAGGAGCGAAGAAGGAATGCTGTATATTATTTACATGAAACAGGGAGGCGTCAAGTAGGGAGTAAAGGCTCTGAAAAATAACATATTGCAAGGCAATCTGCAGCAGGACTTTGCGTCCTGGCGCTCCGTGTAAGCTTGAACGGGCGAAGTATCCGGTTACCAGCACAAACAGCGGCATATGAAAACTGAAGATCCATTGGTAAAGCGTGTGAAGTCCGCTCATTTCTTGAATCAGGGGTTCGATCGCATTGGCCACAAAGACAGTTACAATAAGCATGAAGCGCAGATTAAGAAAAAAGGTCTCTCCGCGCGTGTTAAGCGGGCTTTCCCCGGTCATGACGTAACCTCCAATGAAATTAGGGTTTGCGTAGGGTTCGATACTTTAATTTTAAAATACATGATTTCCGGACAATAAATTGTGAAATACATCACAATAGTAAGCGCTATCATTGGAAATGGATAGGGCCAGATGTGGCGAAGTCTTGAAGGTTGTTTGAATTCACCGATTCCCTTATAATTTTCAGTATGCAGGAATCGGGAGTGAACACTAATGAAAAAGAATATAATCAGACGCCGTGTGCTTATTGGAGTGGTGTTGGTTCTACTGGTGGCGGGGGTGTTTATATGGAGATATCTGACCCCGTATAAGCCGGAGGCACGGGCTGAAACCGCTCTGATCTCTGCCGGGGGAGTCACTGTAGAGCAGAATGACAACTGGATCTCGTTCGAGCCCTCAGTGGTGCTCGGCACCGCCGTAATCTTTTATCCGGGAGCACTGGTCAAGGCAGAAGCATACGCGCCGCTGGCCCGTAAAGTTGCCGCTGCCGGTCACCCGTTCTACATTGCCAGAATGCCGCTTAATCTGGCTGTAATCAAAGGGGATGCCGCCGAAGAGATTATCCGCGTGCATCCGAAGCAGTCCTTCGTCCTGGGCGGACATTCGCTCGGCGGCGTAATGGCTTCACGCTTCGCTGCCGATCATGCCGGCCAGCTGGAAGGCGTTTTTTTTCTGGCCTCGTATCCCGATGAGAAAGGCAGCCTGAAGGACACCACGCTATCCGTCTTGTCTGTGATTGGCACGCAGGATGAAGTCGTAGATCAGAAGAGCTATAACAAAGGGCGTTCCTATCTGCCGGGCAATACCGTATATGTGTCGGTTGACGGCGGTAACCATGCCCAATTCGGCAGCTATGGCGCGCAAAAGGGTGACGGGACCGCTACGATTACCGAAGATGAACAGCAGACGCGGACCGTCCGGGCGATGCTGGACTGGCTGGGGAATCTGCGCCAGAGCAAATGAACAACGAATACCTGAAGTAATATAACTTATGCGGAAGGAGCGCTGGAATGCCTGTATTGCACATCAATGAACTCTCCGTTCCCGTAAGCGGCATCCTGTTCGATAAGGACGGCACGCTGCTTGATCTCCTGGCCACCTGGGGTAGCTGGGCCGAACTGGTGCTTGAGGGGCTGGGCAGCCAGCTGACTTTAATGGGCAGCAGACCCGTTACGGGAGCCGATCTGGCCCCGGTGCTGGGGACGACGCATGATGCTTCCGGACGAATTACCGGTTATGATCCCGCCGGTCCGCTCTCGATGGCAACGGCTGAGGAATCCACCGGAATTCTGGCCTGGCAGCTCTATACAGCAGGTCTTCCATGGAATGAGGCGGTGACGCGCGTGAATGCCATCTCCAAGGAGGCCATGAATGAGCTTCGCCGCCGCCGTACGGCTGTACCCATGCCGGGAGTATTGCCATTCCTGGAGCAGTGTGCCGCCGCTTCCCTGAAGCTTGGCGTTGTGACCTCTGACAATCTGTCCACTACCCGTGAGCATCTGGAATGGCTTGGCATCTCCGGGTACTTCGGGGCGGTGGTTACCCGCGACAGGGTAAAGTACGGCAAGCCTGCACCGGAGATGGCCGAGAAGGCCTGCCGGGAGCTGGAGCTGCGTCCCGAAGACACAGTGATTATCGGTGACAGTAATGCGGATATGCAGCTGGGCCGTGGGGCGGGACTGCGCCTTGCAGTCGGGATCTCACCGGACGGAAGGACAGACCATCTGCTGGATGCGGATATTGTGGTATCCGGCTATCCGGCGCTCCGCTTAACAATCTGAATGCATTACGAATGAGGTACAGAGAGGACAGGTGTAGATTATGGAACAATTACAGCTACTGGCTTCCTGGATTCAAAAAAGCAATAATATCGTCTTTTTCGGCGGTGCCGGAACATCGACGGAGAGCGGCATCCCGGACTTCCGTTCGGCAGCCGGTCTGTACCAGACACAGCACAACTCCCCCTATCCGCCTGAGGTGATGCTCAGCCGCAGCTTTTTTATGTCCTCGCCGGACATTTTTTTTGATTTCTACCGCAGCAAGATGATTCATCCCGGAGCGAAGCCGAACGGGGCCCACCGGCTGCTTGCGGATCTGGAGGAGAGCGGGAGGCTGAAGGCGGTCATTACGCAAAATATCGACGGCCTCCATCAGATTGCCGGCAGCCGCCGGGTTCTGGAGCTGCACGGCTCTATCCACCGCAATCACTGCATGGGGTGCCAGCGCTATTACGGCCTGGAGGAATGGCTGGAGCAGGAAGGCTCTGTGCCGCGCTGTGAGGACTGCGGGGGCATCATCAAGCCGGATGTGGTGCTCTATGAGGAAGCGCTCGATCATGAAGTGCTGGTTGAAGCCGTGGATGCCATTGCAGCGGCGGATCTGCTGATCATCGGCGGTACCTCGCTTACGGTTCAGCCTGCTGCAAGCCTGGTCACTTACTTCAGGGGACAGCATACAGTACTGCTTAACGGCGAGCCTACCCCGTATGACGATCAGGCAGATCTGATTATAACAGAGCGGATCGGAGAGGTGCTGGGTAGAGTGCAGGGACTGCTGGGCTAACGCCCAGTCAGTCTTTTTTTATAGAACAAGATTACTTATGAGGCCGTGTGTTTAAAGAAGGGTATTCACAAAAGAGATACGAGAGGCAGGGATATAACATGGTATATGTGGCTAGTGATGAACGGTATGAAGGAATGCGTTACAACCGCACGGGCAGGTCAGGTCTCAAGCTTCCAGCCATCTCACTGGGCCTGTGGCATAATTTCGGCGGCATTGATGCCTTTGAGAATGGCCGCGGGATGATTACCCGTGCCTTTGATCTTGGAATCACCCACTTCGACCTGGCGAATAACTACGGGCCTCCGGCCGGATCGGCGGAAGAGCTGTTCGGCAAAGTGCTGGCCCGGGATCTCGCGCCGTACCGTGACGAGCTGGTGATCTCGACCAAGGCGGGATATACGATGTGGCCCGGCCCTTACGGGGACTGGGGTTCACGTAAATATATCCTGTCCAGTCTGGACCAGAGCCTGAAGCGGCTGGGACTGGACTATGTGGATATCTTCTATTCCCACCGTCCGGACCCGGACACCCCCATGGAAGAAACGATGGGAGCGCTGGATCATGCTGTACGCTCAGGCAAGGCATTATACATCGGCTTGTCCAACTATACGGCGGAGCAGACGCAGCAGGCTATTGCGATCCTGAAGGAGCTGGGCACCCCGCTGCTGATTCATCAGCCGAGGTATTCCATGCTGGACCGCTGGATTGAAGGCGGGCTTCAGGATGTGCTGGAGGAGCATGGGGTGGGCAGTATTGCCTTCACTCCGCTGGCGCAAGGTCTGCTGACGAATAAATATCTGAACGGCATTCCCGGAGATTCCCGGGCAGCCGGACCTTCGGCAGCGCTGAATGAGAGCCGGATTACGCCGGAGGTGCTGCGCAGAATCCACGCGCTGAACCAGATGGCCGTAACGCGCGGCCAGAGTCTGGCCCAGTTCGCCCTGCTCTGGACGCTGCGCGGTGGCCGGATCACCTCGGCGCTGATCGGCGCCAGCCGGGTCAGCCAGATCGAAGAGAATATCGCCGCGCTGTCCCACAGTGACTTCACTCAGGAGGAGCTGGACCGGATCGAAACGATTCTTAAGACAGAGGAGTGAAGCTTAAGGCGCAGCCTAAGAGCTGCCATAAGGTCCGGCTTCCATAGATAACAATGCAAGCAGCCCGCTTCCTGTTCAGGAGACGGGCTGTTGCTCTAGGCGATATAGCTATTTCTCTCCAGGGTTCACTGTGGCCTGGCGGTAAGCGGTGGGGGACTGGCGGTAGAAACGCTTGAATTGCCGGGAGAAATACAGGGCATCAGTCAGTCCGACCGATGCCGCTACCTGCTCCACGGACAGCTCGGGACGTTCACGCAGCAGCTGGCGGGATTTCTCCACCCGCAGCTTCAGCAGGTAAGTGACCGGAGAGAGCCCCGTCTCCTGCTTGAAGATGCGGGAGAGGTAAGCACGGTTATACCCCAGAGAGCCGCACATCTGTTCAATCGAGACCGGATGGGCATACTGAGAAGCCATGTAGTGAATCATCTGCTTCACCGTCCGCTTGATCTGTGATTCCGCACCCGGCAGCCGGGTGGAGGAGACCAGCAGCTCCGCCGCTTCGCCGGCGATAAGGTACAGATACCCCAGAGAGGTCAGGGCGGCACTCTCCTTATTGGCATAGAAGGCGGACATCATCCCGGCAAGCGCTCCGGGTATTACACTGCCGCCTGCGGTAGACAGCACCGGGGCGAGCGGCGCGAAGCCCGCCTGCTCCGCAAGCTGTCCGGCATCGGCGCCGGTGAAGGCGGCCCAGCGGTAACGCCAGGGCGCCTGCTGATCCGAGATGTAGCTGACCAGCTGGCCCGGGTGGATCAGGAAGCAGTCTCCGGCTCCCAGCTCGTACGTATGCTCCTCTGTCCGGAAGACCCCGGAGCCTGATTCAATATAATGGAGCAGATAGTAATCGTAGATCTTGGGACCTGCCTGATGCAGCGGGAGGGTCTGGCTCTCTCCCGCAAAGAGTACATGCAGCAGCTGCTTATCGTAATAGACAGGATTTGATCCTACTGAATAGGTATGTTGCACTGCAAGCCGCCTTTCCTGAGCAGAACGCTTCCACAGCTAAGTGTATAGGGAGCGCCCGTTCACTTTTCCTCATACCGAGTATAGTCTTTTCAGATACGAAAGTCACATTTGTCCATATATTGCACACATGATTGCATTATCAGGGCAAGTCTGATTTTATTATAATGTAAGCATGAAGGACGTAAGTTGAATTCCAAAGCGCAAGCAGCGAAAGGGTGGAGTGGCAATGTTGAGCACACAGGAACTGAACAGCAAATTTATTGAGAAATATGGGGAAAGCAAGGAAGAAGCAAGGGTATTCTACGCTCCGGGCCGCGTGAATCTGATCGGAGAGCATCTGGACTACAACGGAGGTTACGTCTTCCCGGCGGCGCTGGACTTCGGCACCACGCTGATCGTGCGCCCGCGTGCAGACGGCAAGGTTCAATTCGCATCGACGAATTTACCTTACGAAGCTTCTATTGACTATAGCGAGATCGGCAAAGCCAAGACCGGCGAATGGATTGACTATCCGGTGGGTGTGCTGGTAGAACTGGCCAAGAAGGATCTTCTGCTATCCGGCGGCTATGACCTCCTGTTCCACGGTGAAATTCCTAACGGCTCGGGTCTGTCCTCTTCCGCTTCGATCGAGGTAGTCACAGGCTTCGCCTTCCTGACGCTGCTTGGCGGAGAGATAGATACGGTGGAGCTGGCCCTGCTGTCCCAGCGTGTGGAGAACCAGTATGTCGGCGTGAACTCCGGGATTATGGACCAGTTCGCTGTAGCCAACGGCAAGCGCGACCATGCCATCCTGCTGATGTGCGATACGCTGGAATACAGCCTGGTCCCATTCGTGACAGGCAGCTATAAGCTGGTCATCGGCAACACGAACAAGAAGCGCGGTCTGGTGGACTCCAAGTACAATGAGCGCCGGAGCCAGTGTGACGAGGCTCTGGCTATTCTTAAGCAAGAGGTGCCGGGCCTGTCTTATCTGGCTGAGCTGAAACCTGAACAATTCGAGCTTCATCAGGATAAAATTACGGACGAAACCGTCAGACGCCGGGCCCGCCATGTAGTGGAGGAGAATCAGCGTGTGCTTGACTCGGTGGAGGTGCTGAAGAACAATGATCTGAAGCAATTCGGCCTGTACATGAATGACTCTCATGTCTCCCTCCGCGACCTGTATGAAGTCAGCTGCGAGGAGCTGGATGTAATGGTGGAAGAAGCGCAGCGCATTCCTGGCACACTGGGATCACGGATGACAGGGGCCGGATTCGGGGGATGCACGGTATCGCTGGTACACGAGGATGATGTGCAGCGGTTCATAACGGAAGTTGGAGAAGCCTACAAGAACAGAACCGGCCTGACCGGCGAATTCTATGTATGCGGCATCGGCAACGGCGTGGAAGAATTGAAAGGAGTGAAATAAGATGGCGATTCTGGTAACGGGCGGCGCAGGATACATCGGTTCACACACAGTAGCAGAGCTGCTGGACCGCGGGGAAGAGGTTGTGGTGATCGACAATCTGCTGACAGGGCACCGCGAGGCGCTGCTGGGCGGCAAGCTGTACGAGGGCGACCTGCGCGACAAGGCGCTGCTGGCGAAGCTGTTCTCCGAGAATGAGATCGAAGCGGTGATTCACTTCGCAGCCAGCTCCCTGGTGGGCGAGAGCATGAAGGACCCGGTTAAATACTACGACAACAATGTGTATGGAACGCAGTGTCTTCTAGAAGCCATGCAGCATGCTGGTGTGGATAAAATCGTCTTCTCCTCCACTGCCGCCACCTACGGCGAACCGGAAAAGGTGCCTATCGAAGAGACTGACCGCACCGAGCCTGCGAATGTCTACGGCGAGACCAAGCTGACCATGGAACGCATGATGGCCTGGTTCGACAAAGTGCTCGGCATCAAATATGTGGCGCTGCGCTACTTCAATGCCGCAGGCGCACACGCCAGCGGCAAGATCGGCGAAGACCACCGTCCGGAGAGCCATCTGATTCCGCTGGTGCTCCAGGCTGCGCTGAAGCAGCGCGAGAATATTGCAGTGTTCGGGGAAGACTATCCGACAGAGGACGGAACCTGCGTACGCGACTACATCCATGTCAGCGATCTGGCGGATGCGCATGTCCGTGCAGTCACTTATCTGCGCAGCGGCAGTGCAAGCAATATCTTCAACCTGGGCAACGGCCTGGGCTTCTCTGTGAAGCAGGTCATTGAGACTGCGAAGAAGGTTACCGGCCTGGACATTCCGGTTGTGGTTCAGGACCGCCGCGCCGGAGATCCGGCAGTACTCGTCGCTTCCTCTGACAAAGCCCGCAAGGTTCTGGGCTGGGACCCGCAGCATGCCGATCTGGAAGGCATTATTCAGAGCGCCTGGAGCTGGCACTCTGCCAATCCGCAAGGATACGGGGAGTAAGAAGCAATTCTGCTTGTTGCCCGAAGGTGAAATAGACAGAATGCAAAGCGCCGCATAAGGCACCATAGAAGGAGAAATGAAATGCAGAACGATAATAGTACGGCTGCTGCCGCTGAGAAGGCGCTGTATGCGATTGAACAGCTGGTTCTGTTTGCCGGACATACGGGACTTATTCAGCCAGCAGATGTGGATTACAGCCGCAATGAACTCCTGGACCAGTTCGGCTTCAGCGAGCCGTATCCCGGCGAGTTCACTGAAGGTCCGCTGGACAGCCCGCAGGCCCCGCTGGACCAGCTGATTGATTACGGGTTCAGTCTCGGGCTGATCCCGGAGAATACGGATACTTACCGCGACCTGCTGGATGCGAAGATTATGGGCCTTCTGATGGCCCGCCCGTCTGAGGTGAATGCGGAGTTCGCCGCGATCCAGGCGGCACAGGGCATTCAGGCGGCAACGGACCGCTTTTATAAGCTGAGCATTGATTCCAACTATATCCGTATGGATCGTGTTGCGAAGAATGTGTATTGGCTTCAGGAGTCGCCGTACGGGGATATTGAGATGACGATCAACCTCTCCAAGCCGGAGAAAAGTCCGAAGGAAATCGCCATGGCCCGGCTGCTTCCGCCTCCGGTCTATCCGAAGTGCCAGCTCTGCCGCGAGAATGTCGGCTATGCCGGCCGGGTCAATCACCCGCCGCGTCAGAACCTGCGCGTGATCCCGCTCTCGATGAACAGCGAGAAGTGGTTCTTCCAGTACTCGCCTTATGTCTACTATAACGAGCATTGCATTGTGTTCCACCATGATCATGTGCCGATGAAGCTGACGAAGGATACGCTGAAGCGTCTGCTTAGCTTCGTGGAAGCCTTCCCGCATTATTTCATCGGCTCGAATGCCGATCTGCCGATTGTCGGCGGCTCCATTCTGACGCATGACCACTTCCAGGGCGGACGGCATACGTTCCCGATCCAGAAGGCGCCCAAAGAGGACACCTTCACTCATGCCTCGTATCCCGGCGTCAGTTTAAGCACAGTAAAGTGGCCGATGTCCGTGCTGCGGATGCATGCCGAAGATCCGGCGGTGCTGCTGGAGGCAGGCAACCATATCTACGAATCCTGGAAGACTTACAGCGATCCGGCCGCCGAAGTGCTGGCGTTCAGTGAAGAGGACGGTGAGAGTGTTCCGCATAATACCGTTACCCCTATCGTGCGCCGGGCAGAGGACGGCGGCTACGAGATGGATCTGGTGCTGCGCAACAACCGGACCAGCGAAGAATATCCCGAAGGGATTTTCCACCCGCACCGGGAGATGCACCATATCAAGAAGGAAAACATCGGCCTGATTGAGGTAATGGGTCTGGCGATTCTACCGGGGCGGCTCAAGGAAGAGCTTGACGCCATCGCTGGCATATTGGCGGGCGACACTGCGCTTCTCGGAGATGTCCAGAGCCAAGGCCAGGAGCATCCGATGGCGCTACACACTTCATGGATTACCGAACTGGTAAGCCGCTTCGGCACCTCCTTGAACCGAGAAGAAGCGGTGAAGACCATCCAGAATGAGGTGGGTACGAAGTTCACTCACATTCTGGAGCATGCCGGAGTCTACAAACGCACGCCGGAAGGGCAGGCGGCCTTCCGCCGGTTCCTGAACAGCAGCGGTTTTAACTAAGTCTGGATAGGTTTGAGCCCGTTTCATAAGATATCGCCCTGCCGGAGTACCGGCGGGGCATTTCTGCGTGTCCTGCTGAGGAGAACTCAGCGATTTGAATGCGCCAAGCTGGAGGACTATAATAGACAGTGCTTCACATTCACATACTCATGGAGGTTTACCCATATGCGCAAGTTTGAATTTTATAACCCGACCAAGCTTATTTTCGGACAGGGAACATTGCAGGCACTCCGTACCGAGGTGCCGAAATACGGTAAGAACGTACTGCTGATGTACGGCGGCGGCAGCATCAAGCGCAGCGGCTTGTACGATAACGTCATTGCCGAGCTGGCTGCGGTTGGTGCCGTAGTTACCGAGCTTGCCGGAGTGGAGCCGAATCCTCGTCTCTCAACGGTACATAAAGGTGTAGCGTTGTGCCGTGAGAATCAGATTGACCTGATTCTTGCCGTCGGCGGCGGCAGTGTGCTCGATTGTGCCAAGGCGGTGGGCGTCGGAGCGAAATATGAAGGGGATATGTGGGACTTCGTAGAACGCAAGGCCGCACCTCAAGGTGCGCTTCCGCTGGGAACCGTGCTGACAATGGCAGCCACCGGCTCCGAAATGAACAACGGCTCGGTCATCACCAACGAAGTGACCCAGGAGAAAATGGGCTGGGGCAGCATCCATGCCTATCCGGCCTTCTCGATCCTTGACCCGGAGAACACCTTCTCCCTGCCGCGCGACCAGACGGTGTACGGTATGGTGGACATCATGTCCCATACGCTGGAGCATTATTTCCATACAGACAGCAATACGCCTTTACAGGACGGCTTCTTGGAAACTCTGCTTCGTACCGTGATTGAGACGGCTCCTAAGCTGATTGAAGATCTGAACAACTACGAGCTTCGCGAGACTATTATGTACTGCGGGACGATGGCGCTGAACGGAATGGTCAGCATGGGCTTTGCCGGTGACTGGGCTACGCACAACATTGAGCATGCTGTATCCGCTGTGTATGATATTCCTCACGGCGGCGGCCTGGCAATTCTCTTCCCGCAGTGGATGAGATATAACCTCAGCACGAATCCTGCCCGCTTCCGCCAGCTGGCTGTGAACGTGTTCGGCATTGACCCTTCCGGCAAAACCGATGAACAGACCGGCCTCGAAGGCATTGAAGCGCTCCGCCGCTTCTGGGATTCCATTGGCGCTCCGAAGACGCTCGGCGATTACGACATCGACGACAGTGAAATCGGCAGCATGGCCGACAAGGCGGTCCGCTTCGGTCCGTTCGGCCACTTCCGCAAGCTGGAGCGTCAGGACGTAGTTGAAATTTATAAGCTGGCTTTGTAAGTCAGCCATCGACAGTACAGCCGCTTCCCATCTACGGGGGCGGCTTCTTTGGTCTGTTAATTTTCCCGCTTCCGGCATACATTAATGAGAGCAATACCCAACTTTGTGAAACCAAGGGCATGACAGTTGCGTTTATACTAGTATGACAGTCCGGAAGTATCGACGGGAGGAGACTATAATGCAAACGCTGTATTTGGGCTGTTTGGCGCTGGGTATTTTATTTGCCTTAGTGAGTGTAGTGTTGGGCGACCTGATCGGGAGCGCTCTGGACGGGATTTTTGACATCGTATCCTTTGATTTCCTGAATCCTACCCTATTGGCAGGAGGGATCACTGTATTCGGTGGAGCAGGCATGCTGCTGGGCCGCTACAGCGGACTGGAAGATGGCGTGATTCTTGCCTTGTCCCTGCTGGTTGCGGCATTCATGGGCGTATTGATGCATTTGGTGGTAGTGAAGCCAATGAGGAACAGTGAGATGTCGAACGGCTTCTCCATGAATGAACTGCCGGGTAAGATCGGTGAGGTTACCGTCCCGGTCCCCGGCACAGGCTACGGTGAGATTATGGTGAAGTTCGGTGCAGGTAACAGCCTGCATACGGCGGCCAGCTTCGAGCAGCATGCACTGCCGGCCGGAATCAAGGTTGTAGTAGTTGAGGTACGTGAGGGTGTAGCACTTGTGTCTGAATTCGAAGAGAGAAAAGGAGTGGACTTATGATGCTAGAAAATATTCCAGAATCCCTGTTTATACCTGCGATAGTAATCGCTGTACTGCTTGTCCTCGGACTCGCCTTCTGGGCGCGTTACAAGACGGTTGGCCCGGATGAAGGCATGATCGTCACCGGTTCCTTCCTGGGCAACAATCATATATCAGATGACGGCTCCGGCCGCAAAATCAAAATCGTCCGCGGCGGCGGTGCGTTCATTCTGCCTGTCTTCCAGAAAGCGGAGTTCATGTCTTTGCTCTCCCATAAGCTCGATGTGACGACCCCGGAGGTCTATACGGAGCAAGGCGTGCCGGTCATTGCCGACGGGGTCGCCATCATCAAGGTAGGCAGCTCCACGGAAGATGTGGCAACAGCAGCCGAGCAGTTCATGGGCAAGCCGATTGAATCCCTGAAGAGTGAAGCGCAGGAAGTGCTGGAAGGACATCTGCGGGCGATTCTTGGTACGATGACCGTAGAAGAGGTCTACCGCAACCGGGACCGCTTCGCCCAGGAGGTTCAGGGGGTTGCCGCCCGTGACCTCAAGAAGATGGGACTCCAGATTGTCTCATTTACCATCAAGGACGTACGTGATAAGCACGGATACCTGGAAGCGCTGGGTAAACCGCGGATTGCCGCAGTGAAGCGGGATGCGGAGATTGCGGAAGCGGAAGCTGTCCGTGATGCGCGGATTCAGAAGGCCAATGCCGAGGAGCAGGGGCAGAAGGCGGAGCTGCTGCGGGATACCAACATCGCCGAAGCATCGAAGGAGAACCAGCTCAAGGTCGCAGCGTTCAAACGCGATCAGGATACTGCCAAAGCGGAAGCCGACCAGGCGTACCACATTCAGGAGGCGCGTGCCAAGCAGACCGTGGTGGAAGAGCAGATGAAGGTTGAGCTGGTCCGCAAGGAACGCGAAATCGATATTCAGGCGAAGGAAATCCAGGTGCGTGAGAAGCAGTATGATGCAGAAGTGAAGAAGAAAGCGGAAGCAGACCGTTATGCGGTCGAGCAGGCGGCGGAAGCCGACAAGGCCAAGCGCATGCGTGAAGCCGATGCTGTGCAGTACAGCATTGAGACTCAGGCTAAGGCAACCTCCGAGCAGAAGCGGCTGGAAGGTCAGGCGATTGCGGATGCAGAGCTGGCCAAAGGTAAAGCAGAGTCTGAAGTTATCCGTCTGCGCGGTCTGGCGGAAGCGGAAGCCAAGGAGAAGCTGGCAGAAGCCTTCCAGAAATTCGGCGAAGCGGCGGTTCTCGATATTATCGTCAAAATGCTGCCTGAGCTGGCCGGGAAGATTGCCGAGCCGCTGGCGTCTATCGACAAGCTGACTGTGGTGGATACCGGCAATGGTGAAGGAGCTGCGCGTGTCAGTAATTATGTGACCCAACTGATGTCCACAGCCCCTGAAATGCTCAAAAGCGTGTCCGGCATTGATGTCGAGGCGCTGATCAAAGGGCTGACCAAGGGCAAGGCGGAGCCTAAGGACGTGGTGAGACATACAGCGGCGCCCATAACCTCTGTCGTCACCAGACCGGCCCCGGCTGCTCCGGCGGTTACTCCGGCACAACCGGTGGAACCTTCAGAACACCCTGAAGGATAAGAGCAGAGCAAGCCACCAAGGTATGGCAGGCAGCAGTAACGCCAGCCATACCTTTTTTACAAGAATTTAACTATATAAAAGGCACTATAGAAATAAACAAAAAGCAAAAGAAGCGGAGGGGAAATTTGGAACTGTAGGAGCGGTAGCGACCGCCTTTGTCACCGGATTTCACCCGCGAAGGCGGAATAAATCAAGAAATCTGGTGACAACAGCGGCCGGAAGTCCAAATGTTCACCGCAGTGACGATGAAGCTTCAAGTTCAAAACTTAAGTGCGTCTTATATAAGCAGAGATTCTTTATCATTCGCGCTGAAACGGAGGCAGGCATGGAGCTTATACTGGATAATATACGCAAGAGCTTTGACGGCAGAGAGGTGCTGAAGGGGATTGACTTTACCTTTGAGCAAGGCAAGATATACGGCTTGCTCGGCCGTAACGGCGCGGGGAAGACCTCGTTATTCAACTGCCTGAGCGGGGAGATCCAAATGGATAGCGGCGGGGCTTTTCTGCGGAGAGATGAGGTGAGTCTTCCGCTGCTTGAGGAGGAGATCGGCTACGTCTTCTCCTTGCCGATTCTGCCTGACTTTCTGACCGGTTATGAGTTTGTGAAGTTCTACATGGACATCAATAAGGGGAAGATACAAGCGGACCGGACCATCGAGGAATATTTCGATATCATCCGTTTCGAGGAGGCGGACAGGCACCGTCTGATCAAAGGCTATTCCCACGGGATGAAGAACAAAATTCAGATGCTGTGCTTTATCATCTCCCGTCCGCCGCTGATCCTGCTGGATGAGCCGTTAACCTCGTTCGATGTGGTAGTGGCACTGGAGATCAAGAAGCTGTTGCGGGAGATGAAGCAGGATCATATCATTATTTTCTCCACTCATATTCTGCAGTTGGCCGCCGATCTCTGCGATGAGCTGGTTATTCTGAATAACGGTACACTGCGGGAGATTCCGGCGGAGACCCTGCACAGTCCGGAATTTGAAGAGCAGATTATTGCCCTGCTGAAGGATGAGGATCATGATTAGGACGTTGAAGGCGATTCTGGAAGTGCGGGGGATGTCCGGCGCTAACCGGCTGATGTTCTATATCCGTAAGCTCCCGGTGCTGGGTAAGCTGATCCCGGCCTCGGTCTACTCGGAAACCACGCTGAAGCGGACCTTATCTGTTATCGTGCATATCCTCAAGGTACTTATGGCCTTTGTGACGAAGTTCGCTTATCTTGGGATCATGATCTATCTGCCGGTGAAGTTCATCGGTAATGATATCAGCTTATCCCTTTCTGTTCAGTACCAGCTCTATTTGCAGATGCTGCTGTGTATAAGCTTCCTTACGGCCGGGGTTTCCAGCGCGGTTATTCTGGAGCCGAAGCGGGATAAATACATATTCGTAAAGCTGATGAGGCTGCCGGCAGAGCGGTATATGCGGACCACACTGACCTTGCGCGGGATCAGCTTCCTGGTTACTTTTATTCCGGCGATGCTGGTCTTCGGGAATCTTCTGGGTGCTCCGCTGTGGCATGGGGCAGTTCTTACGCTGCTGCTGACGTTCTGGCGTACGGCTTGCGAGGCGCTGCATCTGTGGGTGTTTGACCGCTACGGCATGGTTATTGTCAAAAAAACAAGCTGGATCTGGACCGCCATCGGCGCTGGCTATCTGCTGGCCTATCTTCCGCTGCTCCCCGGATATGCGGTAGTAGAGAGCGGAATGCTGTTCAATCTGCCTGTGGTGCTTGGCGTGCTGGTGCTGGGAACCTTAAGTGCGGTCTATATCGCCCGTTATAAGGACTATACGAATGCCGTCGATGCCGTCACCAAAATCGATGATCCCCTGCTCGACATGGGACGGATGATGAAAGAAGCACGGGTGAAAGATGTGGCCACCCAAGATCAGCACTACTCGGCGGAACAACAGAATCAAGAGAAGTTCGAGGGGAAAAGCGGGTACGCTTACCTGAATGCAATCTTTTTCTCACGTCACCGGCGGCTGATCACCAGTCCGATTCAACGGCGGCTGGTTATTATTGGATCGCTCTTTGCCGCTGCTTTGCTGACGATGCTGTTGTCGCAATCCGCTTTTACCAAACTGACTCATTATCTGATTACCGCGTTGCCGACCTTCCTGATCATTATGAACTACACGTCCATTGGCGAACGCCTCTGCAAGGCGATGTTCTATAACTGTGATCTCAGCCTGCTGCGCTACGGATTCTACCGTGAACAATCGGCGATTCTAAGCAACTTCCGTATCCGGCTGCTGCGTATCAGCGTGCTTAATCTGATCCCGGCTGCCGCGATCTGCCTGGCGGTGAACCTGCTATTGGTGCTGTCAGCGGAGAGTTGGGGCGCGGGGGATGCCGTACTCTTTTGCGTGACGATTGTGGCGCTGTCCCTGTTCTTCTCGGTGCATCATCTGTTCATGTACTATATCTTCCAGCCCTACAGCACGGAGCTGAATGTGAAGAATCCGTTCTTTACGATTGTGAACAGTGTGGTGCTGGGGGTCGGATTCATCGCGATGCAGTTCAAGAGTGAGCCTGGAATGTTTGCCGTGATCGTAGTGCTTTCTGCTGTGGTGTATATGCTGGCTGCGCTTATCATGGTATACAGGTTCTCAGGCCGGACGTTTCGGGTGAAATGAACGGAGCCCGCGGGCGGTTTGCGGCACCCTTCTAATTTGGGATTCTTGATGTTATGATAGGAGCTTAAGGTAACGAATCACACGTTGAAACATGTATCGTGCTGCTGGAATAGATCAGGATTCAGAAGTAAAAGAGGTGTCGCAAGTGAGCAGCATTACCGTGGGCAAGGTGCTTAATAATAACGTTATCATTGCCGAGCATCCCCAATATGCCGAGGTTGTGGTGATCGGCAAGGGGATCGGCTTCAACCGTAAAACGCGGGACCGGATCAATCTGTCCTCCGTAGAGAAGATGTTCATTCTGCGCAGCCAGGAGGAGCAGGAGCAATACAAGCAGCTGGTGCCGCAGGTAGATGAGAAGCTGATTGAGGTGGTCCAGGAGATTGTGCTGCATATTATGCAGAGCAGCCGCCAGACGCTGAATGAGCATATCCATATTGCCCTTACCGACCATATTTCCTTTGCGATCCGCAGAAGCGAGCAGCATATGGCTATTCATAATCCGTTTCTGTACGAGACCCGGGAGATTTATCCTGAGGAATACAGTCTGGCGGAATATGCGGTGGAGCGGATCAATGAGGCGATGAAGGTGACGCTGCCGCCGGATGAGATCGGCTTCGTGGCCTTGCATATTGTCAGTGCGCTTAGCAACCGCCATATCTCTGAGGTGAAGCAGCATTCCGAGCTCATCGGGGACATGGTGGGACTGGTCGAGGATAGCCTGGAATACCGCATTCCGCGGGATTCTCTGGACTATTCAAGGCTGGTGACCCATTTACGGTTCGTTCTGGAGCGTCTGCGCCGGGGAGAGACTGTGCGCGAGACCTCGTCCCTGGATGGACTAATGAAGCGGGAGTATCCCGAGATGTACATGCTTGCCTGGAAGCTGACGAAGGTGATTGAGCAGCGGGTGCGCATTCCGGTATATCCGGCCGAGGTCAGCTATCTGACGATTCATCTGCAGCGTATTGCCCAGAAGAAGGAAGATGAGCCGGAGCTGGAGGAGTAGACCGGCTTTAGGCGATTTTGGGGCTTGCAACTTCAAATCAATGGTGCTACAATGATCCCTGTTATGAAACAGAAGCAGAATACCAACGTGTAACTGATACGATCAGGCATGAGTGATTTACAGTATTATGGTTGTCCTGCCCCAACTTGGGGTACGCTAACGTTAGCGTTAGTGTGGCAATCCATGTGCTGTATTGCTCATGCCTTTTTTGGCTTCTGTTGACAGAAATTAAGGATTAGGAAGTGACCTTGAATGTTTAAAAAATTATTTGGCGTTCTGCAGAGAGTCGGTAAAGCGCTAATGCTTCCTGTTGCCATTCTGCCTGCAGCGGGCCTGCTGCTTGGAATCGGGAACATGCTGGTGAATCCGGACTTCCTGCAATACGTGCCTGCACTGGAGAATAATATCGTACAGGCCATTGCCACGGTACTAATGAACTCCGGGCAAATCGTATTCGATAACCTGTCCCTGCTCTTTGCAGTCGGCGTAGCTATCGGGCTGGCCGGAGGTGAAGGCGTGGCCGGGCTGGCAGCGATTATCGGCTTCCTGGTGATGAACGTAACCATGGGTACGGTAGTCGGTGTCAATGCTTACGTGCTGACCTGGAAGGATTTCTCGTATTCCAGTGTGCTGGGGATTCCCACCTTGCAAACCGGGGTCTTCGGTGGTATCCTGGTCGGGATATTGGCCGCATCCATGTACAAAAGGTTCTTCCGTATAGAATTGCCGTCGTATCTGGGCTTCTTCGCGGGTAAACGTTTCGTACCGATTATGACGGCAGTGACCTCCCTGATGCTTGGTCTTGCGCTCACGATTGTGTGGCCGCCGATCCAGCACGGTCTGAACTATGTGTCACAGAGTATGATTAATACCAACCTGACGCTGTCGGCCTTTATCTTCGGGGTCATCGAGCGCTCCCTGATTCCGTTCGGCCTGCACCATATCTTCTATTCACCGTTCTGGTATGAATTCGGAAGCTATATTGACAAGGCAGGCGATCTGGTCCGAGGTGACCAGCGGATCTTCATGCAGCAGCTTCGTGACGGTGTGGAGTTCACAGCGGGTACATTTACAACCGGTAAATATCCGTTCATGATGTTCGGTCTTCCGGCAGCGGCTCTTGCGATCTACCATGAGTCGAAGCCTGAGAACAGACGGATTGTCGGAAGCTTGATGGTTTCCGCTGCGTTAACCTCGTTCCTGACGGGGATCACCGAGCCGCTGGAATTCTCCTTCCTGTTCGTGGCTCCGCTGCTGTTCGCCGTCCATGCTGTATTCGCAGGCTTGTCCTTCATGACCATGCACCTCTTGAATGTCAAAATCGGCATGACCTTCTCCGGCGGGTTCATCGACTATGTGCTGTTCGGCGTCATTCCGAACCGTACCGCCTGGTGGCTGGTTATCCCGGTAGGTCTGGTACTGGCCGTGATCTATTACTTCGGGTTCCGCTTCGTCATCCGTAAGTTCAACCTGAAGACTCCCGGCCGTGAGGATGCCTCCGAGGAGGAGGAGGAGGTAAGCTTGGAGAGTGTGTCCAAGACAGGCGACGATCTGCCGCGCAACATTCTGTCCGCCCTGGGCGGCAAAGAGAACATCACCCATCTGGATGCCTGCATTACGCGCCTGCGGGTCGAAGTGAAGGACAAAGCGGGCGTAGACAAGAACCGGCTGAAGAAGCTGGGTGCGTCTGGTGTTCTTGAAGTGGGTAACAACGTACAAGCGATCTTCGGCACACGTTCGGACACGATCAAGTCACAGATTCAGGATGTGATGAACGGCAGAACACCGGCTGCAGCCCCTGCTGCTCCGAAGCCGGAGCTTGAACAACAGGCCGGCGAGCAGGGCGATGCTATTATCCCTGAGGATATCGTATCTCCGGTAAACGGCCAGCTGATGGATATTACAGAGGTTCCTGATGCGGTCTTCTCGCAGAAAATGACCGGTGACGGCTTCGCCTTCCTGTCCGAAGACGGCAAGATTGCTTCGCCGGTATACGGCAAGGTATTCAACGTGTTCCCTAGTAAGCACGCCATTGGCATCATGTCAGACGGCGGCAAGGAAGTCCTTGTGCATATCGGGGTCAACACCGTTAAGCTTAAGGGCCAGGGCTTCACGGTTCTGGTGGAGGAAGGCGATCTGGTAGCTGCCGGACAGCCGATTATGGAAGTGGACATGGAGTATGTGAAGGCGAATGCACCTTCTGTCATCTCTCCGGTCATCTTCTCCAACCTGCCGGAAGGCTCCTCCGTTACCTTGAATAAGCCGGGCAGAGTCGTCATCGGCGACAAGGATATCATCACCATTCAGTAAAATGTGCAATGGCGAAGCGCTTCCATTATAATGAAGGGGAGCGCAAGCCTTCACTATAATTCACCATCCCAAATTAACAGAAAGCGAGTTGGATTATATTATGCAAACAACTTTCAGAATTATTGACGAAGACGGAATTCACGCACGCCCGGCAACAGCGCTGGTAAATACAGCTACAAAATTCAAAGGCACTGAAGCTTTTGCAGAAGCTAAAGGCAAAAAAGTTACCCTTAAATCCATCCTGGGCGTTCTCTCCCTGGGCCTTGAAGCAGGAGATACCCTGACTCTTATTACTGAAGGCAGTGAAGAAGCAGAAGCACTGAACGCGTTGCAGGAGGTTATGGTTAAAGAAGGGCTGGGAGAAGTTCATGAATAAAATTTCAGGAATCGCGGCTTCCGCAGGTATTGCAGTAGCCCGTGCCTTTATCCTGGAACACCCGGACTATACCATTACCAAAACAGCGGTCACGGATGTGGACGCTGAGCTTGCGAAGCTGAATGACGCCCTGGACAAATCCAGAGGCGAACTTCAGACCATCAAAGAGCGTACCCTGGCTGAGCTTGGCGAGAAGAAGGCGGAGATTTTCGAATCACATCTGCTGATCCTTGATGATCCTGAGCTCATTACCCCTGTAATGGACAAAATCCGTGAGGAATCGGTAAATGCGGACTACGCACTGAATGAAGTAGCTAATCAATTCGTGGAAATGTTCCAGAACATGAAGAGCGCTTACCTGCAGGAACGTGCAGCAGATATGCGTGACGTAACCAAACGTGTGCTGAACCACCTGCTTGGCATTCACTATGTGAGCCCGGCTGAGATCAGTGAAGAGGTTATCGTTATTGCCCTGGATCTGACCCCATCGGATACAGCACAGCTTAACCGCAATTTCGTCAAAGGCTTCACCACCAATATCGGCGGACGGACTTCCCATTCGGCCATTATGGCCCGTTCCTTGGAGATTCCGGCGGTTGTGGGCACGAAGAACGTGATGTCCCTGGTCAAAGCAGGCGATCTGGTTATCGTGGATGGTCTGAGCGGCGATGTGCTGATTAACCCTTCCGAAGCTGAGGTAGCCGAGTATACAGCGAAGCAGGAAGCTTACAATCTTCAGATTGCTGAATGGAAAAAGCTCCGCGACGAGCCAACGGTATCTGCCGACGGCAAGCATGTAGAGCTGGCAGCCAACATCGGGACTCCGAATGATGTGACTGGCGTTATTGAGAACGGCGGCGAAGGTGTAGGTCTGTACCGCACCGAGTTCCTCTATATGGGCCGCGACAAGCTGCCTTCCGAAGAGATCCAGTATAATGCCTACAAGACCGTGCTTGAGAATATGCAAGGCAAGCCGGTTGTAGTGCGTACGCTGGATATCGGCGGAGACAAGGAGCTGCCTTATCTGGAGCTGCCGAAGGAAATGAACCCGTTCCTCGGCTACCGTGCGATCCGTCTCTGTCTGGACCGTCAGGATATCTTCCGCACCCAGCTGCGTGCCTTGCTCAGAGCAAGTGCCCACGGCGACCTGCGCATTATGTTCCCGATGATCGCTACCCTTGGTGAATTCCGTGCAGCCCGTGATCTGCTGCTGGAAGAGAAGGCCAAGCTGCGTGAAGAAGGCAAAGAAGTGTCCGACAGCATCCAGCTGGGCATCATGGTAGAGATTCCTTCGACGGCTGTACTGGCGGATCAGTTCGCCAAGGAAGTGGATTTCTTCAGTATCGGAACCAACGATCTTATCCAATATACAATGGCTGCGGACCGTATGAATGAACAGGTAGCCTACCTGTATCAGCCGTACAACCCGGCAATTCTGCGACTGGTCAAAATCGTCATTGATGCTGCACACGCCGAAGGCAAGTGGACCGGGATGTGCGGAGAAATGGCGGGGGATGCCACAGCTATTCCTCTGCTGCTCGGTCTTGGCCTCGATGAATTCAGCATGAGCGCTACCTCCATCCTGCCAGCACGCAGCCAGATCTCGAAGCTGTCTGCGGCCGACATGAAGGAAATGGCTGCCCAGGCCCTGCAGCTCGGCACGGCCGAGGAAGTAGCCGCACTGGTGCAGTCCCGCGTGAATTAATTCTTTACTCAAGCATTGGTTTATAACTCCAACTACTTTCCGGCCCCCTTTACAGGGGGCTTTTTTTTGCGGTTATTTGAATTTCAGCAAATCTGGAACCGCCCGCCCGGGCGTTATTTTATATAATGTGTCCATTACTTTCGGAGGGTGGAACCATTGTGCAGAGATTCAGTGCTTCACAGATTTATTTGTTCCATGTGTTTATGTTGTCGCTTGCCGCCAGTACGATATTCACAACCTACAGTATTTATTATGTAGTTGACCTTAAACTGAATCCGCTTCAGCTTGTGCTGATTGGAACGGTGCTGGAGATAACGGTGCTTGTGTTCGAGGGAATCACCGGAGTGGTCGCTGATACCTATAGCCGCAGACTGTCCGTCATTATTGCCGTGTTCGTTCTGGGGAGTGCCTTTGTCCTCGAAGGGAGTATTGTCTGGATCATGCATCCGGCTTCCCTGTTGCCTGCCTTCGGCTGGCTGCTGATCTCCCAGATGCTGTACGGGATCGGCTGGACCTTCCTGAGCGGAGCGGATACCGCATGGATCATGGATGAACTTGAGGAAGAGCAGGCTGGAAGAATCTTTATGCGCTCCAAAATCTTCTCTTTAAGCGCCTCTCTGCTAGGCATTGCGGTCAGCGTAGGATTATCCCAGGTTGCGTCTAATCTCCCTTTTCTGGCGGGTGGAGTCATCTATTTCGTCCTGGGGTTCATATTGATCCGGCACATGAAGGAGACGGGGTTCATACGCCGGGAGCGTGCGCCGCATTCCTCCGCTATCCGTGAGCTGGGCAAGACCTGGGTCAGCGGCATCTCTATCCTGAGGCATCATCCGCTGCTCCTGCTGCTGACGGTTGTAACTTTATTCAGCGGTGCTGCGTCTGAAGGATATGATCGCCTATGGCCAGTCTTTCTTATGAACGAAGTCGGGTTCCCGGAGATTGGAGTCTCGATGGCGGCCGGCTTCGGGCTGATCAGTGCGGCGACGACTCTGCTGGGTGTGCTGGCTGTCTATATGGCCGGGACAATCATTGATTTGCAAAAGGAACGTCAAGTAGCGGCCGCCTTGTTCCTCCTGACCTCCGTACGTGCCTGCTGCATTATATTGGTGGCACTTGCGCCTAATTTCTACTGGGCTATCGGGGCGGTACTGCTCCTGGGGGTGGTCGCTTCGGTCAGCGACCCGATCTATACCACCTGGCTGAACACAAAGCTGCCATCCCGGAACCGGGCTACACTCTTGTCGATGATCAGCCAGTCCGATGCCCTGGGTCAGAGTGCAGGCGGTCCGGTTGTAGGATATATCGGCAGCCGGATCTCTATCAGAGCTTCGCTGCTGTCGGCGGGCTTCCTGCTGCTACCTGTGATTGCGTTATATGGCAGGGTGCTGCGGAAGCGGTCATGATGTTTTGGAACTTCATTAGCTTAATTCCCCGGCGATCCATGCCGATATAGGATATATCCGGTGACACAATTCAACCCTTAACCCAGACCTGTGAACATAGTGTTACATATTATATAATGAACCCTATGTAGCAATTCCGGCGTCATCCGCTTGCAGAGCTGTGCAAGTACAAAGTATTAGTTAAGGAGAATGTGGACATAGCTTGATAGTAATAGAATGATAGTTCTCCGGGAGTATTACGGATGAGCGTAGGGATGGTGAATAGCAATGAGCAGCAATTATATACAAGCAGAACAAGAAATCGATACCTATCAAGGCAATGACCTCGGCTTGACCTACACAGCGGAATACTGTGTATTCAAAGTCTGGGCGCCAACAGCCTTCACAGTGTCGCTCGTATTATATGCAACAGGCGGAAACGGGCTGACCCCGCAGACCGCGGATTACAAGGACAGCGGCAAAATTCTTAGTATGGAGCGCGCTGAGGGCGGAGTATGGACGATCCAGGTTTCCGGTAACCTCAAGGGGAAATATTATATGTACCGCGCCGTATTTGCGGACGGGTCGATTAATGAAGCGGCCGATCCTTACGCTACGGCTGTATCGGCCAATGGAACACGCACAGCCATTGTGGATTTGTCCGAGACAGATCCGGACGGCTGGCAGAGCGATGCCTCTCCGGTGCTGCCGCATCCGGCAGATGCAGTAATCTATGAGCTGCATGTCCGCGATTTCTCGTCAGACCCTAGCTCCGGTCTGACGTATAAGGGGAAATTCAAGGCCTTCACCGAGACCGGCCTGCGGGATGAGGCGGGTCATCTGCTGGGCATTGATCATCTGGCTGAGCTGGGCATCACGCATGTTCATCTGCTGCCGGTGTTCGATTATCAGACGGTGGATGAGCTGTGCGAGCCAGGGGAAGAACCGGCATCCTCCATCTTCACAGACTATAACTGGGGCTACGACCCCCAGCACTATAATGTGCCGGAAGGCTCCTACAGCACAGACCCTGCTAACCCGCTAGCCCGTATCCGGGAATTCAAGGAGCTGGTCCAGGCGCTGCACAGCCGCGGCATCTCGATGATTATGGATGTGGTCTACAATCATACCTATAGCTTCCAGAAGGGCCCCTTCCAGCCGCTGGTGCCGGACTATTACTACCGTCATGATCAGAGCGGCCGGCTCTCTAACGGCTCGGGCGTCGGCAATGAGCTGGCTACAGAACGGCCGATGGTCCGAAAGTATATCAAGGATTCCCTATCCTACTGGGCTAAGGAGTACCATATTGACGGGTTCCGCTTCGATCTGATGGGGCTGATGGACAGCGTGACCATGCGAGAGATTACCGAGGAGCTGCGGCTGGAGATTAATCCGGGGCTGCTGATCTATGGTGAACCGTGGATTGGCGGCGACTCGCCGCTTGCCTCCAAGACGCTGAAGGGCGTGCAGCGCGGCAAAGGCTACGCTGTCTTTAACGACAACTTCCGCGCAGCCATCAAGGGAGACAGCGACGGCTGGGGCAAAGGCTTCGTGACCGGGGAATACGGCAAGGAAGGTGCGATCGCGTCCGGAGTGAGCGGGGCGATTCATGAATTCACCGATGCGCCTACAGAGACTGTGAACTATGTAACCGCACATGATAATCTCAACCTGTGGGACAAAATTCTGGCGACCCGGGGACTTCGCGGGGAAGCCGGACTGCCGGAGCTTGAGGGCGGCAAGCTGCGGGGCGGCGGGGATCTCAAGGCCGCACTAGAGCAGGCGAATCCGTATGTGGGAGTAGATCCCGAGAATGTGCTGGATAATGAGACAGTACGCCGTTCGTTGCTGGCTAATGGAATCATTCTGACCTCGCAGGGAATTCCGTTCCTTCATGCCGGGGATGAGCTGCTGCGCAGCAAATACGGAGATCATAACAGCTACCGCAGCCCAGACTGTATCAATGCGATCCGCTGGGAGAACAAAAGCAAATTCATTGCAGTATTTCAATATTACAAAGGTCTGATTGAGCTGCGCCGGACACATCCGGCCTTCCGCCTGCATGGACGCCAGGAGATTGAACGCAGTCTGGAGTTCCTGCGCTGTGACAGCGGAATCGTTGCCTACAGACTGAAGGATAACGCCGGCGGAGATCCATGGAATAATATCGTGGTGATCTATAATGCCAATATGGAGCCGGTCACCCAGTGCCTCCCGGAGACCTCCGGCTGCTGGAACATCGTAGTCGATCATACCCATGCCGGACCGGAGGCCTTCCGGCAAACGGAGAACGGCAGTGTTGAGGTGTTCGGACTGTCGATGATGGTACTCTATGATAAATACGGAGAGCCTGAGCCGAGATCGAAGATTGTGGAAGTTCATTATGACCGCCCGGACGGCGATTACCGGGGCTGGAATCTCTGGGTGTGGGGTACAGGCATTCAGGATGGGCAACGGGACTTCCAGCACATGGAGGAAGGTCATGCCGTAGCACGGATTGAAGTGCTGCCGGGGACCTCCACGATAGGCTACATCCTCCGGCTGAACGATTGGGAGGAGAAAGACGGCACCGCTGACCGCTTCATCGACTGCTCGGGTAGCGGGGAGCAGGTTATCAAGGTGACGGTTCGGGAGCGTAGTCCGGAGCATAGGACAGAGCTGGCTGATCCGCTGCCGCAGACCAGCTAGAACATAAGAAGAGCTGATTAGTTCCTCCCCCAGGGATGGAACCAATCAGCTCTTTTTGGCTAAGAGTTATTAAAGAAGCCTTAGTATAGGAGTGAGCTTCCGCTGGTGCTAGTTCCGCTGATCGCTGTACTTCTTATCCACATGCTCGCTGTACAGATTAGCCTCATTGCCGCCATGGTTCTTGGAGCGGTACATCGCCAGATCGGCGGCACGGAGCAGCTCGTTGATGCTGCTGCCGTGCTGCGGGTACAGGGCCACGCCAATGCTGGCAGAGGTGTGGAAGCTGGAGCCCTGGTTGATAGACCAGGATTTGTTGAACAGCTGGAGCAGACGGTTCAGCAGCTCGTCCAGCATTTGCGGGCTGGTGAACCGGTGCAGCACCACCGCGAATTCATCTCCGCCGATCCGGAAGGCCTGGCCGGAGCCCTTCACGGTCTGCTGCAGCTCCCGGGAGAGCAGCTGCAGGAATTCATCTCCGGCCAGATGGCCGAGCGTATCGTTCAGCTGCTTGAAGCGGTCGCAGTCCAGCAGCGCCACGGCGATCTCCTGCCGGCGCTCCTCGGGCTGGTTGATCAGGTTCTCCATGTACATTTTGAAATGGGCACGGTTGGGAATCGCGGTCAGATGATCATAGAAGGCCAGCTTGTGCAGGCGCTCCTCATATTGCTTGCGCTGGGTAATCTCACGCGAGACCAGCATGAACTGTGCCGGGAAATTGCGGCTGCCCGCAATAGGGGTAACCTTGGTCTCCAGCCACACCCAGTGCCCTTCGGCCGAACGCATGCGCAGCTCGGATATTCTCGGTGAAGACTGCACCACGCTCTTGAGCTTGGCCCAGGAGATTTCGGCTTCACGGATATAGTTGGAGAGCGGTGCCCCTTTGCTAGGCACATAGCCCAGTGCAGTTGCATGGGAAGGCGAGGCATACAGGATCAGACCGTTCGGATCTGTCAGCACAATGAAGTCGGACATTGTCTCACCGATCAGCTGGTAGAGCGATTGCTCGTCCTGCATTTCGTTCTGCAGGGAGATCAGTCTGCGGCTGAGATAGATGATGACCATAACAAGCAGGAACAGAAATACAGAGTAGACGGCGAACAGGGAGCTTTTGAGATTATTGAACTCTGTCATCACTTGGCTTGCATAGGTGTCAATCTTGTCCTCTGCCTGATTCAAGCTTTCCCGTACCTCATTCAGCTCCGTATGTATGGTGAGGGCAGAATAAGAGTCGGGATTCCAGCTCTTCTGAACCCGCTGCGAGATCAGCTCCCGGCCGTTATCCCTCCACACGGTAAGCGTGGTTCCGAAGTGATCCAGCTCGTTCCTCAGCTCGTCCAGCAGCAGCTCGCTCTGCTTCATTCCATTGAACGGGCTCTTCACAGCATCCAGATTGTAGCGGGCGGTATTGACCCGCTGCAGCGCCTGGGCATTATTGTCCTCGAATTCCTGCGACAGCGTACTGCGCTGCGCGCTGGTCAGCGCCCCGCCGACTGTGGTCTGAAGCGCAAGGGCTGCCTGATAGAGATCGCGGTCGGCGTTCAGAATGAGCTCGGAATTCTGGTAGACGTCACTATACAGGGAATCGGATAATTTGTTCATCGTATGATTCAGAAACAGCAGGGAGGCCACACTGATCCCAACCAGAAGAACGGTGATGGATGTGAATAATATAATCAGTCTGCGTGTACTTTTGTTTTCCGAAAAAACTGCCACTGTCATCCTCTCCCCGCACAGAACTTTTGCAAATCTCATGGGTGTAGCTTTGGTGCATGCGAAACTTATCCTTATGCGGAATATGGCTTCTTGCAGGCATGTAAGAGAGTATACGTTAGCGAGTCCTAGAAAGCAGGGGAAGAAGGAGGCAATGGAAAGAATAACTTCCGGTTAGATCGCGGTTTCTTTTCACCAGTATATAGGACATCCCTTAAGCAGAGCAATTGCTGAAAAAATAATAAGCCCCGTCAGCTTCCGCTGCGGATGACAGGCCGTGAAGCACACCCTGGAGCCGGAGGGGGAAACAGTGGAGACATATCTGTTACAGCCGATACAAAGAACTATTATGTATACCCTACTACTATGTACAAGGTATTCTGACCTTTGAGTCCTATTACCCACTTTTGCTGCAAACGATACCCCTTTGGTATCAATTGTGCATTAAAAATAAAACAGGAAAATCCGCCAGCCCAGGGATCTGAGACTGGCGGATTGAAAAGCTGATGATAACGCAGCGTCTAGGATGGCGCTACTCGTTGCGCAGCGCATAGATCGGGCGCATTCTTGCAGCCTTGCTTGCAGGAATCATTCCGAATACGACACCGATGATCAAGGAGAATGAAAAGGAGATCAGGACCATATTCCAGGAGGGCACCACATTCAAGGCGGTATAATGACCGACAGCCCAGCTGGCGCCAAGTCCCAGTGCGACTCCGATCAGGCCCCCGGTGCCGCTTAAGACCACGGACTCGATCATGAACTGCATCATAATGTTCTTTTTCTTGGCCCCGATGGCCTTGCGGATGCCAATCTCTCTGGTACGCTCATTGACCGAGACAATCATAATGTTCATAATCCCTATCCCGCCTACAAATAAGGAGATACCGGCGATACCGCCAAGGGCCAAGGACAGGGTGGCGCTGGTTTCATTAACCGTTTCCAGCATCTCCCGGGAATCAAAAACAGAGTAGGCATTCTCGGCTGCACTGAATTTGGCAGTAAGGCTGGCTTCCAGCTTGGTTTTGACATCATCCACATTGTCATTGGAAGTGGTTGTGAGGGTAATGGAGCGGACTCCCTTGCTCTGCAGGAACCGTTCGGCTGTAGAGATGGGGATCAGCAGCTTCTCGTCGCTTGAGCCGACGCTGGTGGAGCCTTTACTCTCCAGCAGTCCGACGATCTTGAAGCTGCTTCCGTTGATCTGTACCTTTTGGCCTACAGGATTATCTGTACCGAACAGATCTTCCGCCGTATCTGATCCGATTAACGCAACCTTCTGCCGGTATTCTGTATCCATCTCAAGCAGGAATCTTCCGGATTGCACGTGGAAATCCTGAACCTCTTCGTAGGCAGGTGTAATGCCTTCTACGGATACGGAAACGTTCTCGGTACCGTGCTTGGCGGTAACGTTCCCGGAGATTACCGGGGATACATTGTCCACCCCTTCAATCTCATTCAGGGCCAGGGCCTCCTCGTAGGTCAGCGAAGTGGTGGCTCCGCGGCCCATAATGTTGACGGTCAGCTGGTTGGTGCCCAGGGAGCTTAGGGACTCTGTAATCTGCGAGGTGGTGCCCTGGCCCACAGCGACAAGTGCAATGACGGAGGAGACCCCGATAATAATGCCCAGCATGGTAAGAAAGGCTCTTATTTTACTGCTGAGGATACTTTTGAAGGCCATTTTCATACTCTGGTACAGCATCATGAGGGCACCACCTTCCGATCCTCTACAAGATCCCCATCCTGAATCCGGATCACCCGTTTGGCCTGCTCGGCAATCTCCAGGTCATGCGTGATCAGAATAATGGTATGCCCCTGTACGTTAAGCTCCTTAATCATCTCCAGAACTTCCTTGCCTGTCTTGGAGTCCAGCGCTCCGGTTGGCTCATCGGCAAGCAGAATCGGTGGGGTTCCGGCAAAGGCGCGGGCAATAGCCACACGCTGCTGCTGGCCCCCTGACAGCTCGGAAGGACGGTGATTCATTCTGCTCGCAAGGCCTACCCGGACCAGGGCATTACGGGCAATTTCTCTGCGCTCCCTATGGGACATTCCACGATAGATCAAGGGCAGCTCCACATTCTCTACCGCTGATAACTTCGGCAATAGATTAAAGTTTTGAAATATAAAGCCAATCTTTTCGTTGCGGATCTGGGCCAGCCTGTTGTCAGACAGCCTGCGGATCTCCTGGCCGTCCAGGAAATAATCGCCTTCATTGGCGACATCGAGGCAGCCCAGCATGTTCATCAGGGTGGACTTGCCTGACCCTGACGGGCCGATGATCGCAACGAATTCACCGTGATTAATGCTGAAGCTCAAGCTCTTCAGAACCGTCATCGATTCTCCGGCCATCGTGTAGCTGTGCTGCATCTTCTCAACCCGGATCAGCGGCTCTGGTGCGGTCATCGTCCGCCACCGCCTCCGCCGAAGCCTCCGCCGCTGCCACCGCCGCCGAAGCCGCCGCCCCCGCCGGGAAAGCCACCGCTCCCGCCGGTCATTCCTCCGCCGCTGAAGCCGCCCATACCACCCATACCGCCTTGCTGCGGGGAGGTGGCATTGCCTGAGGAGATCACGGTCGGGAGGATTACTTCATCCCCTTCACTTAAGCCGCTGACGATTTCGATGCTGCTCTCATTGTGGATACCAACCTCTACAGCTATCCGTTTCATGCCTGAGGCGAAACCGGCTGCCCCTTTGCTTCCGGCTGCTCTGCCGGGGAACTCCGCACCAGCAGGGAACTCTCCAGACGGAAGTTCACCGCCCTGGAATTCTCTGCCGCCGCGGGCGCCTGTGCCTCGGGTCCCCGCTTCACTACCGGAGGGTTCACCGTCCGCTGCAGCGCCAGCAGGGGGTTTGGAGTCAGCAGCATCTCTGTCTGTTGTGTTAGCTTGCTCATCCCCGGTTCCCGGCACATTGACGAAGGATTTCCCGTTTATCTTCGTTACAGCTTCGATGGGAACGGTCAGAATATCCTTTTTCTCTTCGATCGTAACCGCCACCTCCGCAGACATGCCGATAAGCACACCCTCCGAGTTATTTAATCCTACAGTGACGTTGAACAGGGAGACGCCATTAGAGGAGGTCCCTTCTTTGGCGATATCTATAACTTTACCGGTAAAAGATTTGTCCTCAAGGGCATCCAGTGTAATGGTAGAGGCTTGATTCAGCTTGATTTTGGGGATGTCCAGCTCGTCTACCTGCACGGTTACGCTTAGATTCACGTAGTCGGTCATGGTGAACAGCTCTGTACCATTCTGGGCCTGCTCACCGTCCGTAATATTCACGGCAGTGATCGTTCCATCGATCGGAGCGGTCAGCGGATCAGGCGGAGCCATATCTTCATGGATGGCAGCGATGGATTCCTGCCCGTCCACGATATCGCTATTGGCTTTATCAATGGCTTTTTTTGCCGATTCCAGCTCTTCCTCTGTCGCGTTATTCATAGCCAGCGTCTTGTAGCTCTCCTGTTTATTCTCCAGCTCCGTCTTGAGATTCTCCAGTGACTTGGTGGCTTCCTTCAGCTTATCGTCCAGATCGCCCGCAACAAATGTGATCAGCACAGCACCTTTTTTAACAACATCGCCTTTCTTAACCATGACCGTATCGACCTTCCCGGCTTCTTTGGTACGGATGCTCTCACTGTTGATCGCCGATACTGCACCTGAACCCGAGACACCCACCAGGATATCCCCCTTACTGGCAACTGCCGTATTCAGCGGAGCGGCATTGATCTGCCGGTTCTGATCCGGCCAGAGCTTATAGCCCGCAATCCCTGCAATAGCAACGAGGACTATCGCTGAAGCGATAATAATGATCTTCTTCTTCTTATTCATTGTGCAGCTCCTTCGGGGGAAGAGGTGGTTGCTTTGGCGGTAACCTCAAGGGAATAGGCCTGGCTGGCGAGCTCTGTCCGTACTCCCTGGAATTCATCGTAGAATTTAAGGGCATAGGTGCCGGAGCTGAGGTTTTTGAACAGGACGCTGGATAGAGTCGTTGAATAAGAGTTGTTGGTTCCCAGTGTCAAGTCGGTTCCCAGCGTCAGTGCTTTCTCGTGAGACTGTCCATAAGGATCGATAACCTGAAGGATGAGCTTATGCTGGTAAGCGCCTGTCTGGTAGGTATTATCCTGATTGAGATTGTAATTGAACGTCACAGCAATGCTGCTTGCGCCCTTGGTGAGTTCCCCTGTAGAGCTGGTAACTGCCAGTGTATAAGGGAAAAGTGGAACAGAAGCCAGATTGGTCAGAGGCGTAACCTCTGCCGGTGTCAGTGTCAGCGCTGCCGTATTGACGTATCCCGTCGCAGCCGTTCCTGCGGCAGTCAGCTTGCCATCCGCAATCGACTGGCTGATATACAGCTCAAGACCTGTGGTGTCCAGGGTGGCCGGGACTTTCGCCCAGAAGGTAACCAGTGTTTTGCCCCCAGGGCTGGTCGACAGCTCGGACTGGTTGGCAGTTGCTTCAAAATATTGCCCGTCAGCAGTCCTGAACTGTGCATATAGACGGGCCAGATCTGCCTGCCGGACTTCATCGCTGTTCATTTCTACTTCGCTGTACACCAGGTTCGAGCCGGTTCCTGTATACAGGAGGGTGGAGCGCTCCTTCACGGTGGCTTTTTTGCCGGTGGCGGTGATCTTGAAGGCTTCCCCTGCAGCCACCGGAGCTACACTCTTAACGGTGCTGTCGCTTGTGCTGAGAGTGAGGAACTGCGACACCTCTGTACCCTTGGTCTCCTGGAGGATGAGCTTGATTTGTCTGACATCCAGGGTGTATGGAATATGGCCTTGAACCGTGATCTGGGTGCTGGCACCCGGGGCAAGCACCGAAGAGCTGTTGTCCGTATAAGTCTGCGAAGAGGAACTGAGATCCTTCTGATCCGCCAGGAGTACGCCGGTAAGAGCAGGTAAGGCAATGGATTTGGACGTTGCATTGCGTATCGTTAGTACAGCCTGTACCAGATCCTCGCTGCCCCAAGGCAGACGCAGCAGCGAGTCCAGAGAGACAGCGAAGGTGCCATAGATATTGGTTACGCTGGTCTCAGAGGCGAGATGAATCTGTCTCTCAGGCGTATAAGGGATGCGGAAATAGGCCACAGGCAGCGTTACTTTATCCGCGCTGGCTGCGGGAGCGATCATTCGCAGCTCCAGCGAATTCTGAGCCAGCTCCAGCGGAACACTGGCGCTCAGCTCAATCAGCTTTTCTTCCAGCGGCTTCAGGGTCAGGCTGCTCAAGGCAGTGGCCGTCACCGGGAAGCTATAGCCTTCCGCCGACTTGACGTTAAGCTCATAAGCAGGCAAAGTAACGGCTGTGCTGCCGGTATTCTTCACCCGGAGCTGATAGCTCCAGACACCATTCCCGTTATCCGCATGCACACTTGCCTTCAGCAGCTGCAAGTCTACCAGATTGCTGTCGATGGAGACCTTTTTGGTATAGCCCGCTGCTACAGTGAAATCTGCAGTTACCGCAGCCGGAAGTGCGTAGGAAGAGACAGGCAGGTACAGCTTGAGTCCTTCATCCAGCTTGGCGATCTGCAGCGTCATCTTGCTGAGATTCATGTAGGAGGGGATCTCGGTCATATAATAGAGCGTCTTCTTCTCCTGAGGCTGAAGCTTGAATTCGGAGCTGCTGTCATCCAGCGTAAGCGTGAAGACAGAGCCGCCCGAGGATTTCAGGTACAACGTATAGCCCGGATCTGTAAGCACTTTGGTACCCAGATTGGTTAGGCTGAGCCCGACCTTGGCATAGACTTTGCTGTTATATTTGTAGATTTGCACGGATTCGGCTTTGGTGCCGGCAGTAATGCCGCCGAGTTCAACCTTTCGGGTCTCCCCTGTAAGCGAGGACAGAGAATAATTGGAAGGAATCGTGAACGTGCCTATACGCTGTTCATAATTAGCGGCGCTGAAATTCCAGCCGTAGATGTTGATTTTGAGTCCTTTGACTGAGGCGGTGGTTCCAATATTCGCATAGTATGTAAGACTGGTGCTTTGTTTAGCAGGGATTTTCTTGACTGCACTGTCTGCGCTGACCGGAATTCCCTTAATGATGCTGCCGCCCGCAGTTACAATTTTGGAGAAATAGTCCGCCAGATTGACGCTGCTGCCGGCAGTGTTGGTATAGGTAAGCGTGTAGGTGAGAATATTACCGCCGGTTTGGCTCTGAATCCCTACATGGCTCAGCTTCACCTGAAGCGTGGTACCGAGCTTGAGCGCACTTAGACCGTTAAGTGTGGAGACTTCCGTGACCGCGCTTGCTGCTGTGGCAGCCGTTGAAGCGGATGAAGCGGCATAGGCCGCGGTTCCCGGGCTTCCAGTGGTTTGACTTGCGGCAAATGTGCTGAGCAGCAGCAGAACAAATGCTTTTTTTCGTGTAAGCATGTAATTTCCTCCTTGTGTGATCTCTTAAGGGAAAATATCAACATTGACTGAATGTCCGCTGAAAAAAAAGCCGTCAAACCGCGCTGAAGCTTAAAGGGAGCTTAAAAAAAGATAAAAAATAAGCGGAATTTGTGCGGCTTGTCAAACTGGCTGTTTTTGCATATAATAGATGGGCATATCTTCCCAAGTGGAGGATCGAAGTGCAGAGGTTATAATCCGCATACATGCAATGATGGAGAAGAGTACGCAGTGCCTGGCTTACAGGGAGGAAGCGCCGCAGATTGAGAGCGTTTCTAAGAGAGCAGAGCTGCCGAAGTTCACTCCGGAGCAGTTCCCTGAATGTGCTTGAAGCACTAGTAGGGGGGACCGGCCGCAGACCGTTATTTCTGTATAAAGTGAGACAGGTCTTTGCCGCACCGAAAGAGGGAATAGTGCTCTTAAGGGAAGCGTACGGCCGTCTAACAAGGGTGGTACCACGGTCTTTTCGTCCCTTTACCGGGAGGAAAGGCCTTTTTTTGTTGAACAATACGAGATTTGAGGGGGCAGTACAAGCCATGAAAGACAAATTGGAAGCACTGAAGGCTGAGGCGCTGACGAAGCTGCAGGCGGTAAACGATCCGCAGATTCTGAATGACCTGCGCGTCAAATACCTTGGCAAAAAAGGCGAGCTGACAGAGGTTCTGCGCGGTATGGGCGGACTAAGCGCGGAGGAGCGTCCGGTGATCGGCCAGGTGGCCAATCTGGTGCGCAGCGCCATTGAAGAGGTGATCAGCGCCAAGCAGGAGCTGTTCCAGCAGCAGGAGACAGAGAGCCGCCTGAATGCGGAGAAGGTCGATGTAACCCTGCCGGGCCGCGGCCTGCCGCAGGGCGGGATTCATCCACTCAGCCGGGTGATCCAGGAGATCGAGGATATTTTCATCGGGATGGGCTTCCAGATTGAAGAAGGACCGGAAGTAGAGACAGACTACTACAACTTCGAAGCCCTTAACCTGCCGAAGAACCATCCGGCCCGCGATATGCAGGATTCCTTCTATATTACGGAAGACATTCTGATGCGCACACACGTGTCACCGGTTCAGGTCCGTACCATGCTGGCCAAGAACGGGGAGACTCCGGTCAAAATCATCTGTCCGGGCAAGGTGTTCCGCCGTGACGACGACGACGGGACCCACTCCTTCCAGTTCCATCAGATTGAAGGTCTGGTCATCGGCCGTAATATCCGCATGAGCGACCTGAAGGGTACTCTGCAGCAGTTCACCAAGGAGATGTTCGGACCTAGCGCGGGTATCCGCCTGCGCCCAAGCTTCTTCCCGTTCACCGAGCCTAGCGTTGAGGTGGATGTGAGCTGCTTCAAATGCGGCGGCGAAGGCTGCCGTCTCTGCAAGCAGAGCGGCTGGCTGGAGATTCTCGGCGCCGGTATGGTGCACCCGAATGTGCTGCGGATGGGCGGATACGATCCGGAAGTTTACAGCGGCTTCGCGTTCGGCATGGGTGCGGAACGGATAGCGATGCTGAAATACGGCATCGATGACATCCGCTACTTCTACACGAATGATATGGGCTTTGTGAAGCAGTTCAAGGGTATTTAGGGATTTGGCGGGGGTGCGCGGGGGCGTTGGACGGATATTGTTAAGCCGGAGGGATGACGGCAGTGCTAATTAAATGACTGCGATTGAAGGACCGGAGGGGAATTTTGGAACTGTAGGAGCGGTAGCGTCCGCCTTTGTGTTTGGATTTCTACCGCGAGAAGCGGTTCTAATCAGGAAATCCAAACACAACAGCGGCCGGAAGTCCAAATATTCTCTGTAGGAACACTGCAATGCAGAATTTTCTTGCGCGAAGTTGACGTGGGCTTGTTTATATCCGCTTCCGCTCCCCAGCACAACCGGCATGGAGATCAATACATCTGAAACAAAAAGGAAGTGTGCGATTATGAAAGTATCAACCGCCTGGCTGGCCGATTATATATCGCTGGAAGGAGTGACCGCTGATCAACTGGCGGACAAAATCACCACCGCCGGCATCGAGATTGACGGAGTAGAACGCCGCAACAAAGGGATCTCCGGGATTGTGACCGGCTACGTGAAATCCAAGGAGAAGCACCCGGACGCCGATAAGCTGAATATCTGTATCGTCGATGCCGGGCAGGGCGAGGATCTGCAGATCGTCTGCGGAGCGAAGAATGTCGCAGCGGGCCAGAAGGTTCCGGTCGCGCTGGTAGGTGCCAAGCTGCCGGGCCTGGAGATCAAAAAAGCCAAGCTGCGCGGCGTGCTGTCGCAGGGGATGATCTGCTCGGCCAAAGAGCTGGGCCTGAACGACAAGCTGCTGCCCAAAGAGCTGCAGGAGGGCATTCTCGTGCTGCCGGAGCAGACCGAGGTGGGCCAGGATATTCTCAAGGTGCTTGGACTGAATGACGAAATTCTTGATTTCGATCTAACGCCGAACCGTTCCGACTGCCTGAGCATGATCGGTGCCGCTTATGAGGTAAGTGCGGTACTGGGCCGTGAGCTGAAGCTGGCTGATCCGGTGGCAGAGCTTGTAGAAACGGGCGGGAAGGCTGCGGACTCCATCAGGGTTACGATTGAGGATGAGGCATTCTGCAGCCATTATGCCGTGCGTTATATTGCCGGAGTGAAGACCGCGCCGTCCCCGCTGTGGATTCAGAACCGCCTGATGGCGGCCGGGGTACGTCCGATTAACAATATCGTAGACATCACCAACTACGTGATGCTGGAATACGGGCAGCCGCTGCATGCATTTGACGGCGGGCAGCTCCAGGGAGGAACCATCGGTGTACGGTTTGCCCGTGAAGGGGAAGGACTGGTTACCCTTGACGGACAAGAGCGCAAGCTTGCGCCGCAGATGCTGGTCATTGCCGACGGCTCAGGCGCAATTGGCCTGGCCGGAGTGATGGGCGGACTGTCTACAGAGGTTACCGCAGACACCGTTAATATCGTACTGGAATCAGCCAAATTCGATGGTGGAACGGTACGCAAGACCTCGCGTCAGCTCGGTCTGCGCTCGGAAGCGTCCCAGCGGTTCGAGAAGGAAGTTGACCCGAATGCGGTCATCCCTGCGCTTAACCGTGCGGCTGCACTGATTGCCCGGTATGCCGGAGGAACGGTGCATGAAGGGATTGTCCAGGCCGGCAGCGCCGCTGCTCAGGAGAAGGTGCTGAACTTATCGCTGGAGAAGCTGAACCGCTATCTCGGGACAGATCTGTCATTGCTGGAAGTGAAAACCCTGTTCGGACGCCTGCACTTCAAGTGCGGTGATGCGGCTCAGGGAATCGTCGAGGTCGAGGTGCCGACACGGCGCGGAGACATTACGCAGGATGTGGATCTGATTGAAGAGATCGCCCGCTTGTACGGCTACGACAACATCCCGACCACCCTGATCGAAGGCACAACAACACCGGGCGCGCTTACCAGACAGCAATCTCTGCGCCGCGAGCTGCGCCGCATGCTCTCGCTGGGCGGATATCAGGAGGTTATGGGCTATTCCTTCATCCAGCCGGAGCAGAGCACGCTCTTCCCTATGCTGGCGGAAGGCAAACAGTCAGTGAAGCTGGCGATGCCGATGAGCGAGGAGCGCAGCGTGCTGCGTACCAGCCTGCTGCCGCAGCTGCTGGACATTGCCCTCTACAATACGAACCGCCGCCAAGGCGATCTGGCGTTATTCGAAATCGGCAACGTCTTCTTCACGGAGGAGGAAGTCCTTACCCGCCAGCCGAGCGAGCTGCCGGTGCTGGGGCTGCTGCTGAGCGGTACGCGTGCAGCCAAGCAGTGGAACGTGGCTGCTGAGCCGGTGGATTTCTTCGACCTTAAGGGTGCGCTGGAGACTGTATTTGCACATCTGGGCCTTACGGATCGCGTAATCTATGAAGGGGACGCGCCTGAAGGCTATCATCCGGGACGCTCCGCTTCCATCTATCTGCTTCAGGCAGAGGGCCGTGTGAAGATCGGTTCGATGGGGCAGATTCATCCCGAGCTGCAACGCCGGATGGATCTGGAGGATACCTATGTATCCGAAGTCCTGCTGCAGCCGCTCTATGATGCGGCACGCGCCGGGCTGCAGTACAGCGAGCTTCACCGCTTCCCGGGCATGGAGCGGGACATTGCGGTGGTAGTCGATGACGCGGTTCCGGCAGGTGACCTGATCGCGGCGATCCGTGAGCACGGTGGCACTCTGCTGCAAAATGTGCAGGTATTCGATATCTACACAGGAGGCAAGATGGAGGCAGGCAAGAAGAGTGTTGCCCTGTCGCTCCTGTACCGCCATACCGAGCATACGCTGACTGACGAAGAGGTTGTGGAAGTGCATGACAAAGTGGTCTCTGCCCTTGAACAAACTTTTGGTGCAGAATTAAGAAAATAGCAGGAATTGTGCAAAGCCGCAGCGAATCCATTTAGAAACAGAGATTCCCTGCGGCTTTTCTGTACCCTTGTGAAGTGCGGAGGAACATGCGAATAAATGCAATGGACGCGTGCTTTTGCCAAAGGTCAGGAAATCACGCTACAATAGGAGCAAGAGCAAAGAAACCAACTTAGAATCCGCACACATACAAAGGAGGGCACAACTGTGGCTATGGACCGGACCCGTGTCGCCGTGGAGATATACGGAACTTCCTACAAGCTTGTAGGAAGCAGCACAGAATATATGAAACAGGTCGCCCGTCATGTCGATGAGCATATGCGTGCAATATCGAAATCACATTCCAGACTGGATACGCCGCGGATTGCGGTGCTTACAGCTGTACATATGGCAGAGCAGGCAATCCAGGTTCAGGATTTCAAGAATGAGCTGAATATGCTGACCGGTGAACGTACCGAGCTTCGCGTGGAGGTGTCACGCCTTCAGGAAGCGCAGCGTGAACAGCAGGAAGAATATGAGAAGCTGGAAGCGGCTGCGAAGGAAGAGGCGGCGCGGCTGATTGCCGCTGCCGAAGAAGAACGCTCAAGACATCTGGAGCAGCAGGAGCAGGAGCGGCAGCTGCAAGCCCAGCTGCTGGAGGAAGAGAAGCAGGCTGCGGCCGCCGGCCGCGAGCAACTGGTGCAGGAGCTGAAGGCACGCGAGGAAGAGCTGAAGGCGCTGCGCGAGGGCCATGAAGCAGAGCAGGCTGCAGGCCGCGAGGCAGCGCGTCAGGAGCTGGAAGCCGCAGAAGCCATGCGGCTGCAGCAGCTGGAAGAGATGAAGGCTGCCCATCAGCAGGAACTGGAGCAGCTGCGCGAGACACTGATCCGCGAGAAGACAGAGACGTTGTCTGCCCTGGAGCAGGAGCTGCATGAGACCCGGGAGTCGATGGGCAGCGAGATCGTGGAGATCCGCTCCACGTTAAGCAAGGAGCTGGCTGATACCAAGGCTGCGCTCACAAGTGAGCTTACCGGGGAGCGGGAAGCGCTTGAGAAGGAGCTGGCCAAGAACAAGGAGCTGCGGCAGTCCCAGGGGACGCAGGAGCACCGGCACAAGCAGCAGCTTCAGGAGCTGGAGAAGCAGCTTGGCGAGCTGCGCGGCGGAACCGGGCAGCTCCAGTCCCGGCTGCGTGCGGCGGAAGCCGGGCTTAAGGGTGAACGCGATGCGCGGCTGACGCTACTGGCGCAGTACGAAGCTGTCCTGAAGCGGGAGGAGCAGCTTGGCGAAGAGCTGAAGCTTGCCGCTGAGCAAGGAGAGCAGCAGAGTGCGGCGCTGGAGGAAGTGCGCAAGCAGGCTGCGGCTTCGCAGAGCGAGGCGGAAGCGCTCCGGAGCGGGCTGCGGGAAGCAGAGGACAAGCTAAGCGCTGCGCTGGAAGAGCTGAGCACGGCGAACGAGATGGGCACCCTGCTGAACGAAGAGCTGGAAGGACTGCGCCAGCAGGTTGCAGCTGCGCAAAGCGAGGCCGAAACGCTCCGCAGCGAACTGCGGGAAGCAGAGGGCAAGCTAAGCGCTGCGTTGGAGGAACTGCACACGGCGAGCGAGCTCGGCACCCTGTTGAACGAAGAACTGGATGAGCTGCGTAATCAGGTTGCGGCTACACAGAGCGAGGCGGTGGATATCCGCAGCGAACTTCGGGATGCAGAGGGCAAGCTAAGTGAAGCGCAGGAGGAGCTGCATACTGCTAAGGAGCTTGGCAATCTGCTGAACGATGAACTGGAAGGGCTGCGCCAGCGTTATGAGCTGACGCAGGAAGAAGCGGCAGCACTGCGCGCATCGCTGCGGGAGACCGCAGATCAGCTCAGCCGGACACAGGTCGAATTCGACCGTACGGCAGAGGAAGCGGCATCCTGGCAGGAGCGTGCGAACAAGCATATGGAGGATATCAGCGAGCTGGAGATGAATCTTCTGGAAGAAGGGGAGAAGTCGGCAGCCTTGCAGCGCGAAGTGGAGACTCTTCGCGGACAGGCAGACGGAATGGTTCAGCAGCTTGATCAGGAGGCGCGTCTGCGTGCCGAAGCGGAGCAGGAGCTTGCTGTTCAGCAGGAGGCGGCAGAAGCAGCCCGCAAGGAACTGGCTGCGCTGCGCGGCCATTACGAGGAACTTATCGCCCAGTACGATGAGATTCTTCAGGACGGGGAGCAGCTGAAGGAACGCTACGAACTGCTGGAAGCCGAAGGCGAGGAAGCTGCGCGGCGTCTGGAAGAGCTGTATGAGGCGGGCCGTGAAGCTGCCGCTGCGGCGGCGGAGCAGCAGGAAGCACTCCGTGAGACCCGGGAGTACGAAGCTACCTGGAAGCAGAAAGTTGAGGAGCTTCAGCAGCGCGAGCAGCAGTGGAACGAGCAGGAAGCACAGCTGCGCGAGGAGATTGAGATCTGGCAGCAGGAGGCCGGTGAAGCCGAGGCTCAGGCGGAAGCAGTCAGCCGCTCACGTACTGAGGCGGCGCAGCAGCTGGATGAGATCGGCGAGAGCTATGAGATGGTCCAAGGCCAGCTGCGGCTGGTTCAGGCCCAGTTCGAGCTGCAGCAGGGAGAGCTCGAGAAGCTGTCCCAGGAGCATCGCAGCTTGCAGGCGGAATATTCCAAGCTACAGAGTGAATATAATGAATGGATTCAACTGATCGAACAGGACAGTTGAATGGCGGATGCATCACAGGAAGAGCTGTTGTAAGCAGGAATGCTTAGAACGGCTTTTTCTGCTGTGCAGGGACGGGGAACGGATTCCTCCTTAGGGGGACTGCAAGGGGGGAGTGAAGAAGACATCTAGGCTGCTATCTTGGACAAATCCTGCAATAAATACAACATTCGTACTTCTGAGGCAGCAAATTGCGGGAAATCCTGCCCAGAATGCAACATATCTCAGCCAACGACCGCTCCACTGGTAACATTCCTGCAAAATGTGCAACATTTGGCGTTCTCAAGCTACAATCCGATATGAATCCTGCAAAATGTGCAACACTTGGCGATAACAGCTCATGATGAGGAGCACAAGTGCCCCTAAATCACCAGATGTGAGCTAAATTAGTTCGAACATATCTACGAAGAATACATTAGCCTAACTGCCCCCTGCATGGAGTGCTTTTGACATAATAAGTATTGCAACCGGTTACAACCCGGGGTAGGATGTTGGTTGAGGTGAACGGGATGGATAAGAAATGGGTCAGCGGCGTTGGGGTTGTTGTGCTTTTTATACTGTTGTCATATTTGTTTATAGGCTTCGCGCGCCATTCTGCCCGGATGGGCAATATTGTCAAGGAATTAAGCGGCCAGCCCAGTCAGGACAAGCCCGGATATCATATTGTGCTGATCGAGCAGGAGCGGTACCACCCTTACTGGGAGATGGTCGAGAAGGGGGCCGCAGAGGCCGCAGCGAAATACGGGATAGAGATCGAATTCACGGGACCGGTGCGCAATAACATGGAGGAGCAGATCAGCCTGCTGGAAAAAGCGATTGCCGCTAAAGCGGATGCCATCATCGTCCAGGGGCTCAACGACGAGAAGTTCACGCCGGTGATTGATAAGGCGGTGAACCGGGGGATTCCGGTGATCACGATTGACACGGATGCTCCGGCCAGCCGGAGACTGGCCTATGTGGGCACTGACAATGTAGCTGCCGGTGAGGCGCTGGGGCGCATGGTAGTGAAAACGACCGGCGGAAAAGGCAAAATAGGCGTAATCATCGGCAGCGAGCTGGCCAAGAACCAGCTTCAGCGTCTGGACGGGCTGAAGAACATCGTAAAGGACTACGGCGGCATGGAGATTGTCGATGTCCGCAGCTCCAACATCTCGCATATGGAGGCGATCCAGCAGGCGGCAGATATGCTGCGCTATCATCCGGAGATCGATGTCATGGTCGGCACCAGTTCAACGGATGCGTTGGGCGTCTTGCAGGCATCGAGGAGCCTGAAGCGCGGTCCGCTGACCATTATCGGCTTCGATAATCAGGCGGAGACACTGGATGCCATCAGCCGGGGAGCGATCACAGCGACTGTCGCACAGCAGCCTTACCTTATGGGGAATATGGCGGTCCGGCTGCTCCATGATTATTTTAATGGTGCCCATTTACAAACCCGGTATTATACCGGAGTGAAGGTACTGGATAAGACCAATGTGCAGGAGGGAGAGAGCCTATGAGTATCCGCCTGAAGCTGCTGATCTGTATTCCGCTGCTGGTGCTGCTGATGAGCTCGGTCTCCTTCGTACTGTTCCAGAGCGGGAAGAATGTGCAGGAGAGCTACCACCTGATGATGAACCGGATCATGCTGTATAAGGAGGTATCCTATGAGGTCGGCGAGAATATGCGCTCCTTGAACCGCTTCATTATGCAGGTGGATACCGACAGCTTCCCGGAGGTGGAGAAGCATCTGGGCGCGGTACTGGAGCTGCGCAGCAGGCTGGACGGGATGAATACCATCGGGGGCAGCGGCCTTCCGCTGATGAACTACAGCCACCTTATTGATACTTTTGTCGAGCAGGCGGGCCAGATGATCACGGAGATTGACGGACAGGATGCGAATTCGCTGGCAGGTGCCTATATCGAGGCGGAGCAGACGCAGCGGTTCATCCGTGAGGAGGCCCAGGAGCTGGTCGATTTGGAGCTGGACCAATATAAGCCGATCTACGCCGAGATTATGTCTACGACAGCGAAGCTGAACCGGATGGGCAGTCTGCTGGTGATCACCGCGGCGCTGCTTAGCATCTGTATGGCCGTCTGGCTGTCCAGCAGCATTACCGGACCGATCCGCCGCCTGGTGGCAACGGCCAAGCAAATCTCGAAGGGACGGATGGATACCAAGGCGCCGGAGAGTGTTAATAACGATGAGATCAGCATACTGTGCCGCGCTTTTAACGGGATGATCGATAATATCCAGGAGCTGATGAAGGAGAACATCAAGAGTGCGGAGAAGGACCGGCTGGTCAAGGAGCTGGAGCTGAAAATGCTGCAGAGCCAGATCAATCCGCATTTCCTGTTCAACACACTGAATTCCATCGCCAAGCTTGCGTATCTGGAAGGGGCGGCGAGAACCAGCGATCTGACCGTGTCGGTCTCGCGTCTGCTCCGCTATAATCTGCAAAAGCTGGACCAGGCTGTTCCGCTGCGCGAGGAGGTCGAGCATGTGAACGAGTATATCAACATCCAGCGGGCCCGCTTTCGGGACCGGATTGCTTTTGAAATGGAGATTGATGAGCAGGCGATGGACGGGATGGTGCCGTGTCTGACGCTGCAGCCGATCTTCGAGAATGCCTTCGTTCACGGTCTGGAGCAGATGGAGGAGGGGGCTATACTTACGCTATCGATCCGTTACCGCAGCGGGCAGGTGGAGATTGTAATCAGCGATAACGGAGCGGGCATGAACCGCGAGACGGTAGCCCGGCTGATGGGATCGATTCAGCAGGAGGCGCCGCATTCCAGCAGCAAGGGCCAGTCTACCGGGCTTGGGACACATAATGTTTTCAAAAGACTGCATTTATTCTTCGACGGCCAGCAGCTCATCGAGATCAACAGCAGTGAAGGGCAGGGGACGGCGGTGCTGTTCCGGCTGCCCTTCCGGACCTCGGCCTAGAGGCATTCATATGAAGTGAAGGGGGAAGCGATAACGATGTACAAGCTGCTGATCGCAGATGATGAAGCACTGGAGCGGGAGGGGCTGGAGCTGATGATCCGGCATCTGATCCCGGACAAATTCGAATTCCTGCATGCGGGGAACGGGCGGAAGGCGATTCAGCTGGCGGAGGAGCACCGGCCGGATATGATTTTCATGGATATTAAGATGCCCGGGATTCATGGGCTGGAGGCGGTGCGGCAGATTCGGGAGAAGCTTCCGGCGGCGCAGATTGTGATGATTACGGCCCATGATTACTTCGCGTATGCCAAGGAGGGGCTGCTGCTGGGTGTCCGCGACTATCTGCTGAAGCCGGCCCGGCGGGAAGAGGTGGCGGAGGTGCTGAGGAAGCTGATGGCGGTCATCGGGGAGGAGCGGCGGCGCAGGAATGAACAGCTGGAGCTGCAGGAAAAGCTGGCCCATCTGCTGCCGCTGGCCGAGAATGAGCTGACCCTGATGCTCATGCTGGAGCATGTGCAGGATCTGGAGCCGGAGCAGCTGGCCGGGCTGCTGGAGCTGCATTTCAGCAAGGGCTACGCGATGGTCCTGTCATTCCCCCGGCACGGGGAGAGCGGCTGGGAGACGTTCCGGCAGTCCAAGCGGGAGATCTATGAGGCGGTCAAGCAGTTTGCCAAAACAGGACTGGGCTGCCTCGCCGGACCGCTGGCCGGGCATCAGCTGGCGCTGTTCATTCCCTTGCCGCCGGGGAGGACCGGATATTCCCAGCGCGTCAGCTCGCTGGACTGGGGAGAGCGGCTCCGCACCTATACCCGGGAGCGCTTCGGCCTGCCCCTTGGCGTCGGGATCGGCTCGATCCGTGAAGGCTGGGACGGGCTTAGCCGTTCCTACCGCGAAGCCGTCCGCGTATGTGCGGACCACCAGCATTCATTCGGTGTGCACCATTACGATGATATGATCCAGAGCTCGGGGCAGACGGCGGTCTCTCTGGATGAAGAGAAGAAGCTGCTTACCGCCCTGCTCCAGCGCAGCAAGCAGGAGGCCTCCCAGCGCTTCAGCCTGCTGTATGACTCCTTCGAGCAAGGAGGGGACCAGCCGCTGTCCGCCGTGCGTGGGGAGGTAACAGGCCTGCTGCTGTTCCTGGCCAGAGGCGCTCACTCCACGGCCGGTGCAGAGCTGCTGGCTTCGCTGAACGCAGCGGAAGATCCGCGTGCTCTGCGGTTAAGCGCGGAGTCCTGGCTGGAGCGGCTGATCGATGGCCTGGAGGAGGAGCAGGAGCATCACCGGTCCCATGTGCATCAGCGGGCGCTGCTCTATATCAGCCAGAAATATAAAGAGGATATCTCCATGGAGCAGACGGCTGAATATGTGAATCTGAGCCCGCATTATTTCAGCAAATTATTCCGGCAGCATGAAGGAGAGACCTTCATCGACTATGTCACACGGCTGCGGATGAATGAAGCGAAACGCCTGATCTCTGAGGATCAGCTGAACCTGAAGGAAATCTGCTATGAAGTAGGCTATAAGGACCCGAATTATTTCAGCCGGGTCTTCAAGAAGGCTGCGGGGATGACGCCAAGCGAATTCCGCCAGCAGCAGGAGAAGCCGGGTCCTTGCTGAGTGAGCAAGGACTTTTTTGTGCTGTTGCCCCGGATTATCCTATGAAAGCCGGGGCGGAGAATTACATTACAGCAGACAAGACCAAGAATGCGGGTGGAGGGCAAATAAGTGCAGGGAATCGCTGCTCCCGGGGCGGTTTTTCCATGCTACACTTTTTTTGTAAGCGCAATCAAATATAGGACTGACGAAAAGGGGCGTAGTAATCGTGAGAAAATACGGAAGAGCAATTTCCCTCGGGCTGGCGGCGATGGTGCTGGCTGCATCGATGGCGGGCTGCGGTGTGGTCTCAAGCGGTGACAACGAGAAGAAGGAGTCTGCTGGAGCGGCCAAGGACGGGGACAAAATTGTCATCGGCATGTCCATGGATACCTTGAAGGAGGAGCGCTGGCAGAAGGACCGGGATATTTTCACAGCAAAAGTACAGGAGCTTGGCGGTGAAGTGAAGGTGCTGGCCGCGAACGGGGATGATGCTACCCAGCTAAGCCAGGCGGAGCAACTGATCTCCCAGGGTGTGGATGTGCTCGTGGTCATTGCCCATAATGCGGAGGCTACGGCTCCCATCGTGGATAAGGCGCATAAGGAAGGCATCAAGGTTATTGCTTATGACCGGCTGATCAACAATTCCGAGGTGGATTATTACATCTCCTTCGATAATGTGCGTGTCGGTGAATTCCAGGCTCAGGCGGTTATCGACAAGGCTCCTAAGGGCAATATCGTCTACATCGGCGGCGCAGATACCGATAACAATGCCCACATGTTCAAGGAAGGCGCGATGAATATTCTGAAGCCGCTGGAAGAGAAGGGCGATATCAAAATCGTCTACGACCAGTTCTCCAAGGACTGGAAGCCGGAAGAAGCGCTGAAAAATATGGAGAATGCGCTGACCGCGAACAATAACGATGTACAGGGCGTTGTAGCAGCGAATGACGGGACAGCAGGCGGCTCCATCCAGGCGCTTACGGCGCAGGGCATGGCGGGCAAAATTCCGGTATCCGGTCAGGATGCTGACCTCGCTGCTGTACAGCGTATCGCGGAAGGCACACAGCTGATGACGGTCTACAAGCCGATCAACGCGATTGCCACGAAGGCGGCGGAAATGGCGGTGGCAGCTGCCAAGGGCGAGGCTATTTCGACAGATAAGACTGTTAACAACGGTAAAATTGATGTTCCATCCGTGCTGCTTGATCCGCTTGCCGTCAACAAGGATAACCTGGATGTGCTGATCAAGGACGGCTTCCACAAGCTGGAGGATGTGTATAAGAACGTTCCGAAGGACCAGTGGCCGAAACAATAAGGGCAGCCTGTACGGCAAGCAGATGCGGCGCCAGTGGCGAACCCGCATCTGCTTGCTGCTTGAGGGCGGGAAGGAGGAACGGCAGGCATGGATGTACTTGAAATGGTAGAGATCAGCAAGAGCTTCCCCGGCGTGAAGGCGCTGGACCATGTGAACTTCAAGGTGAGGCAAGGAGAGATTCACGCCTTGTGCGGGGAGAACGGCGCAGGCAAATCCACGCTGATGAAGGTGCTGAGCGGACTGTATCCTGCGGGGACATATGAAGGCGAAATCCGCATCGGCGGGGAGAAGAAGGCATTCCACCAAATTACCGATGCCGAGCAGGCCGGCATTGCGATTATCCATCAGGAGCTGGCGCTCGTGAAGGAGATGACGGTCGGCGAGAATATTTTCCTGGGGGCAGAGCCGGTGAAGCGCGGGGCGATCCAGTGGAATGAGCTGTACCATCAGGCTTCGCTGTGGCTGAAGAAGGTAGGGCTGAACCTGTCGCCGGATACGAAGATCGGCAATCTGGGCATCGGCCAGCAGCAGCTCGTAGAGATCGCCAAGGCGCTCTCCAAGCATACCCGGATTCTCATATTGGATGAACCGACAGCGGCGCTGACCGAGAGTGAGGTGTCCATCCTGATGGGCATTCTGAACCAGCTGCGGCGCGAAGGGGTTACCTGTGTCTATATCTCCCACAAAATGCCCGAGGTGTTCGCACTGGCCGATTCGATTACCGTGCTGCGCGACGGGCGGACGGTGGCAACCCTGGAGCGCCAGGCGACGAACGACGATCAGGTGGTATCGCTGATGGTCGGCCGTGAGTTGACCGAGCGCTATCCGCGCGTCCCGCATTCACCCGGAGACAAGGTGCTTGAGGTCGCAGATTATAATGTCTGGCACCCGGAGAAGCGTCAGCAGAAGGTGCTTAGAGATATTGGATTTACGCTCCGTCAAGGCGAAATTCTGGGCATTGCCGGGCTGATGGGGGCCGGACGGACAGAGCTGGTCAGCAGCCTGTTCGGTGCGTATGGCGGAAGAAGTGAAGGTACGGTTCTGATCGAAGGCAAGGCGGTCAAGATCCGTTCGGTTGCCGAAGCGATCAAGGCCGGGATTGCCCTGGTCACGGAAGACCGCAAGCGCCAGGGGCTGGTCATGGGGATGGATGTCAAGCGCAATACGACGCTGGCCACACTCGGCAAGGTCTCAAGGCTGGGAGTGATCAATGAGAATGAGGAGATCAAGTGGTCTGAGCAGTACGTGAAGGATCTGAAGACGAAGACAGCTTCGCTGGAGACGCTTGTCGGCACACTCTCCGGGGGGAACCAGCAGAAGGTGGTTATCGGCAAATGGCTGATGAGTGACCCCAAGATTCTGATTATGGACGAACCCACCCGGGGCATCGATGTCGGAGCGAAGTACGAAATCTATAACCTGATGAACAAGCTGGTGGAGCAGGGAGTAGCTATTATAATGATCTCCTCCGAGCTTCCCGAGGTGCTGGGGATGAGCGACCGGATTCTGGTGATGTGCGAAGGACAACTGGTACGGGAATATGACTGGCGCGAGGCAACCCAGGAGAATATTATGCTGGCCGCCACAGGAGGCAGATAGAGATGCAGCTGCAAAAAGAGCTTAAGGAACCTGAAGCGGTTCCGTCCGCCGGAGGATCGCGCTTGCGTACCCTGTTCGGCAAAATGGATATGCGCGCCTATACGATGATTGGCGCATTGATTCTGATCTGGGTTCTGTTCGGTGTGCTGAATCCGACCTTCCTGACCTCACGGAACCTGTCCAATCTGTTCACGCAGATGTCGGTGACCTCTATACTGGCCATTGGCATGGTGCTGGTTATCGTGGCGGGCCATATCGATCTGTCCGTCGGCTCCATCGTCGGCTTGACCGGCGGGATGGCGGCGATTCTCAGCAATTGGCTGGAGCTGCCCGCTATCGTGGTCATCCTGGGCACGGTTGCCGCAGGTGCGGTGCTGGGTCTGGTGCAGGGCTGGCTGGTCGCCTATAAAATGATCCCCGCCTTCATTGTCACCCTCGGCGGGATGATGGTGTTCCGCGGGGTGCTGATGGGCGTGACTGAATCCATGACCATTCCGGTATCTGATCCGGTGCTGGCGCTGCTCGGCAATGCCTATTTTGCCTCAGGCTTCGGAATCATTCTGGGCGTGCTCGCGGTGGCTCTGCTGCTGTATAGCGCCTTCACGAAGCGGCGCTCCCGCAAGAAATACGGGTTCACCGTCGCCCCGCTCGGCATGGATATCGCGAAGGTAACAGGACTGTCCCTGCTCGTGGTAGTCTTTGTGGCCTTGATGAACAATTACAAAGGGATTCCGTTCCCGATCATCTTCGTCATTGTGCTGGCGGCCATCTTCTACTTCCTGTCCACCAAGACGACCTTCGGCCGCCATATCTACGCCATCGGCGGCAATATTGAGGCTGCGCGGCTCTCCGGCATTAACATCAGACGCAAGACGATGCTGGTCTTCATCCTCAGCGGCCTGCTCGGCTCCATCGCCGCCATCGTGTTGACCTCCCGCCTGGCCTCTGCGACCATTACCGCAGGCAATATGGCCGAGATGGACGCGATTGCCGCCTGCGTCATAGGCGGAACCTCCCTGATGGGCGGAGCCGGAACGGTCATCGGCGCTCTCATCGGGGCGCTGGTGATGACCTCGCTCGATAACGGCATGTCGCTGATGGGACTGGAGTCGTTCTGGCAGTATGTGGTCAAAGGCTCGATCCTGGTCATCGCCGTCTGGCTGGATATTTCTGGCCGCAGCAAGGGTGTGAAGTAAGAGAAGTGGCTGTAGCAGCCGCTCGTGTATGTAGAGTAAATAAGCCGGCAGGGAGAATATCCCGGCCGGCTTATTTGTTGTAAAGTTGGGCACGGTAGGGGGGCGCGACCAAATGTAATCGAAAAACCGATTACAATGTGTCGGGTGAGGGGCTGTGGAGAATGTAGGCGAAAAAACGAACACAATGGGCCGGCGCGAAGGTGAAGGGGGAGGGTGCAGGCCAAACGAGCCAATAAGGTGTAAAAGTGCACCTGAATTCCTCGGATGAGGGCCAATCGAGCCCAATGAGGTGCACTAATACCCCTGAATTCGCGGACGTCGCTTACTCCACAATAATCTTAGCAGTCATTCCGCTGTGGCCGGAGCCGCACATGATGGCACAGGTCATCTCGAAGGTTCCGGCTTCCTCGGGCAGGACAACCTGCGAGGCGTTCTTGGCATCCAACCGCAGCTTCATTTCCGGGATTAGTATGCCGTGATTGCCGCTCTCATTTTCGAAGATGATTTTGACAGGGACGCCCTTCTTCAAATGGTATTCCGGCTGGTCAAAGCTATAATTGGTGGCTGTAATTACGAGTTCTTCCTCCGCCGTCAGATTGCTCCCGGCAGCTGCGTTGTTTGCGCTATCAGAATTGCTCGTGTTCCCTCCGCAGGCCGTTAGCAGAAGCACAAATATAATAGAACATAGAATAGCCGACTTTCTGATCATATGCATCCTCCTCATCTACTTGGGCAGTTGTCCTTAGCATAGCCTAAATCGGTCAAGTTGTCTTGATCAATCTATGAAAAAGACTCCGACCGCCGCCGTCATCACCGCTGCAAACTTTGTCGAATTTTGCAAAAATATGATGCAAAAGAGTTTAAAATTAATTATAATTAAGCCTAATATAATTAAAGCTTCATATTATTCGGCTAGAAGCAGGGGAGTCAGATCATTATAGATTACGCGTTGCAAAGTGCAGAGAGATGGCACCGGAGAATATTGTATGGCTACTGGATCATCGTACTCTGTCTGCTGCTCGCCCAGTTCCTGTATATGCTGTACTCCCGTTCGGCTGAGATGGAGACGATCTTCAGTCCCGGCAAGGGGCATATGTTCATAGTCTGCAACCTGATGATTGTCCTGAGTATGGCTTCTGCCGAGGTCTGGCTGCGGCGCTCGCTCCGTTATCATAAGCAGGCGGTTGTGGTCTGCAGCTTTGTGGTTTCCTATTTGATGTATTTTGTGCTGGAGCCTTATGTAGACGGTGCCCAGATGATGCTGCTGATGCCCCTTATGCTGGCCCTCATCTATTTCGACCAGCGGCTGCTGTACTCGCTTGGAGCATTTAGCATTGTATTCTACGCGGGGGTATACTTTGGGCTTGAACGGCCGCTGCTTGGCAAGCCGCTGCTGGAGTTCGTGCTGGTGGAGTGTGTGTATGTTGTTTTTGCCCTGACGGCGCAGGCGGTGATCCTCCGTGGCCGCGAGACGCGCGAATATCTGGAGCAGCTCACCAAGTCGGAGCAGGAGCTAATGGTAGAGCGGGCGATTTCGGACAAGCTGCTGAAGATGGATGCGTTAACCGGCCTGTATAATCACAAGACGTTCCATGAGTATCTGGATTCGCTGCTGGAGCAGTGTGAGAACAACGGATTGAGGCTGCAGCTGGCGTTAATGGACATCGATAATTTCAAGCAGGTCAATGACAGATACGGACACTGGGTGGGCGATCTTGTGCTGAAAGAGGTGGCGGCCAAGATGGGCAGCCTGATCGGGTTGAATGACTTCGCGGCAAGGTATGGCGGGGAAGAATTCGCAGTGATTTTTACGGATAAAAGCTTCCAGGAAGCCTACGCTGCTGTCGAGCAAATGCGTATCAGCATTGCTGCCATGTGCCATCCGTATGCCGGGAACAAGCCCATTACGGTCAGCATCGGACTGTGTCACTACCAGCTTGGAGACGGCAAGGAGCTGCTGTTCCGCAAGACGGACGATTCGCTGTATTCGGCCAAGCGCGGAGGGAAAAATGCTGTGGTGACCTCTGCGGTCACTTCCGTTAAAGGGCATAAACTTACAGAAAACCCCCAAATTCCGATATAGACCGGGAGCTGGGGGTTTCATTGTCTGCATGTGCCTTGCGCCGTTATTTGCCTGCTTCAAACGGAGTGGATACCGGCAGGAACAGATCGATGATCCCGATGACCAGTGCGGCAAGCAGGGCACCAAGCACCGAGACACTGACACCGCTGACGACAAACTGGGCAATCCAGATGACCAGGGCGCTGACCAGGAAGCCGACGATACCACGGCCGAAGGGCGTGGTTTTTTTGCCGAAAATGCCTTCAACGACCCAGCCGAGCAGAGCGATTACCAGAGCAAGCATGAATGCGCTCCAGAATCCCCCGACCGTGAACTGCGGAACAATCCAGCCGACCACCATCAGCACGATTGCAGCGACCACGAACCGTACTACATGAGCTAAGAATCTCAATGAACTAACCTCCTTTGGCGTTCGCTTAAGGATATGTGCGTTGTTATTGTGGCCCGAAGCCGGTTTTCTATGCCCAGAAATCATACCCAAATAGCGAAAATGGGCTAAATTAGGTATAATGGTTCCATCTATGAAGGGAGCTGTGACAGTAATTGGACGACAAAATTTTGCATACGCTTGAATATCGCAAGATTTTAAATAAATTGATGCAGTATACGCAGACGCCGATGGGACGGCTGACCGCCGAGCTCCTGAAGCCTTCCGGTGATTTCGAAGGGGTGAAGAAGCTCCTGCAGGCAACGGATGAGGCGGTAAATGTTGACCGGTTGAAGGGAATTCCTTCATTCGGCGGCGTAACCGATATCCGTCCTGCGCTGAAGCGTGCATCAATTGGCGGAATGCTGGGCACAGCAGAGCTGCTTGCGGTAGGCAACACGATTGGCGGGGCACGCCGGGTGAAGCGGTTCATCCATGCCATGCATGACGATGAGAGCGTTCCTACCCTCTTCGCACAGAGTGATCTGCTGTCGGAGCAGAAGCCTGTTGAGGATGCTATCCGCATGTGTATTGACGAGAATGCCGATGTAATGGATTCGGCGAGCACGGAGCTTGCCTCCCTCCGCCGCGAGCTGCGCGGGGGAGAGACGCGCATCCGTGAGAAGCTGGATTCGATGATCCGCTCGTCTTCGGTCTCGAAGATGCTCCAGGATCAGCTCGTGACGATCCGTGGTGACCGGTTCGTCATTCCGGTCAAGGCAGAGTACCGCGCCCACTTCGGCGGTATTGTGCACGATCAGTCGGGCTCCGGGGCAACGCTGTTCATCGAGCCGGAATCCATTGTAGCGATGAACAACAAGCTGAGGGAGACGCGGCTGCGCGAAGAACGTGAGATTGAGATCATTCTGCACCGTCTGACTGCGCTGGTCGGCGATATTGCCGAGGAGATGGCTTATGATATCGACATTCTCGGCGAGCTGGACTTCATCTTCGCCAAGGCACGTCTGGCACGCGACCTGAAGGCTACCCAGCCGCGGATGAATGACCGCGGATACCTGCGCCTGCGCAAGGGCCGCCATCCGCTAATTCCGGCCGAGCAGGTTGTGCCGCTGGATGTGGAGCTGGGCAATGATTACCGCTCCATCATCGTGACCGGCCCTAATACGGGCGGGAAGACGGTGACCTTGAAGACGATCGGCCTGCTCAGCCTGATGGCCATGTCGGGTCTCTTCATTCCGGCCGAGGAAGGCAGCCAGTTGTGTGTCTTCGATGCGATCTACGCCGACATCGGCGATGAGCAGAGCATTGAGCAGAGCCTCAGTACCTTCTCCAGCCATATGACAAATATTATATCCATTCTGAAGCGGATGACACCGAAGAGTCTGATTCTGCTCGATGAGGTCGGTGCAGGAACCGATCCGGCCGAAGGCTCCGCACTGGCGATAGCGATTCTGGAGAATATTCACCGGACGGAATCCCGGATGGTTGCCACTACACATTACAGTGAATTGAAGGCATACGCTTATGAACGGGCAGGCGTTATTAATGCCAGCATGGAATTCGATGTGCAGAGCCTGAGTCCTACTTACCGGCTGCTGGTCGGTGTACCTGGACGAAGCAATGCGTTCGCTATTGCTGAACGCCTCGGGATGCCAAATGCAATCCTTGAGCATGCGCGCGGTGAAGTGAAGGAAGAAGATATGCGTGTTGAGCATATGATTGCATCCCTTGAGGAGAACCGCCTTACCGCAGAGAACGAACGCATACGGGCGGAAGAGATTCGCCGTGAAGCGGAGGAGTTCCGTAAGCGGCAGCAGCAGGAGCTGGAGAAGCTGGAGGGCTCACGCGACAAACGCCTTGAGAAGGCAGAGAAGGATGCCAGCGAACTTCTGGCCAAGGCGCGCAAGGAAGCCGAGGAGATTATCAGTGACCTCCGCCGCCTGGCGCTGGAGGAAGGCGCATCCGTCAAGGAGCATAAGCTGATCGAAGCGCGCCGCCGGCTGGATGAAGCAGAGCCTGCGCCACGCAAGAAGGCTGTGCCGCGCAGCGCGGTCAAGGCGCCGCGTAAGATTCAGCCAGGGGATGAAGTGAAGGTAGCGAATGTGAATCAGAAGGGCCTTGTGGTTGAGCTGAGTGGTACCAAGGAAGCGGTGGTACAGTTCGGCATCATGAAGATGAAGGTCAATCTGAGTGATCTGGAATTCCTGGCCTCCGCCCCGGATGCTCCTCCGCCGGCTCTGCGCAGGGCCACAACGGTCAAGCGTACACGCGATGAGAATATCCGTAATGAGCTTGATCTGCGCGGTGCGAACCTGGAGGAAGCCATTATGGAGACCGACCGCTTCATCGACGAAGCTTTTCTCGGCAATCTGGGGCAGATCTCCATTATCCACGGCAAGGGGACGGGGGTCCTGCGGACAGGAATACAGGAATACCTCCGCAAGCACAAGCATGTCAAAAGCTATCGGCTCGGGAACTATAATGAAGGCGGCGCGGGTGTGACGGTAGCTGAACTGGAGTAGCGCCCATAGTCCGGCAGGGAAGAGGGAAAAGTGTGCAGGATAATATTGATCTTTTGCTGGAACATCCGCTGGGGGCGCTGCTAGGCTACTTCACTGTCGCCATATTGGGGCTGGTCGTATTCCTGTCCTTCTTCGAAATGGTGACGAAATACAACTGCTGGGAAGAAATCCGTAAGGGGAATGTGGCCGTAGCCATGGCAACCGGAGGCAAAATCTTCGGAATCTGCAACATCTTACGCTTCAGCATTGAAGCGGGGGCATCCATCTATGAGACGATGAAATGGTCGGTTGTAGGCTTTTTGCTGCTGCTGCTGGCTTACTTCCTGTTCGAGTTTTTTACTCCGGTCTTTTCAATTGATGAAGAGATTGCCGCAGATAACCGGGCCGTAGGACTGACAGCCATGCTGCTCTCCATATCCTTGTCCTATGTTATCGGCGCGGCCATATTCTGAATTAGGGGGCAGGGAGATGAAGCTGCTGATTCGGATTCTGTTTTTTTCAGCCCTGGCTTTTATAGCGGCCGGCATTATATATTTAACGGTGAATTGAACCGAATGTGAGTAAGCGAAGGAGATTATACAGATGGAGACAACAGTTTGCCCATGGTGCCATACCGAGATTGTATGGGATGAGGAGTTTGGCCCCGAGGATACCTGTCCTCATTGCAATAACGAGCTTAGCGGCTACCGCACAGTAACGATAGGTGCAGAGGATCTGGAGGATGAAGAGCCGGATACGCAGGAAGCTTCCGGGGAGGAAGAGATCAGCGACGATAATTTGTGGGATGACGACGACAAGGATAGTGTGGTGCCTGTATGGGGTACGCTGGGCCAATTCGGCGATGACTATGATCTGAAGCGTTATGAGGACAAGGTCTCAGGCTTGCTGGCTGCCCAGCTGGAAGCTCCGGAATGTCCGCAATGCCATGAGCTGATGCTTCACTCCGGTACGCAGCAGGTGGACGGGTTCACCCCGGCAACGCCGGAAGCGCTAGGCGGCGCAGCCGTGCTGAAGCCTCCTTTTGCGCTGAATCTGTACGTCTGTCCTTCCTGCTTCCATGTGCAGCATAGTCTGGCGCAGGAAGACCGCATCCAGCTTGTCCGCAATCTCAGCACCGCAGCCGAATAAAGTTCGGATTCATGCTTTCCCTGCCGTCTGGACATGTTAGTAATAGATGATGTGTCTTAGGACGAGCAGGGAGGGCTAAGCATGAGAGGTTCTGAACGGGGACAGGCGGCGCTGCTGCTGGCTGTAGGCGGGCTATACCTTCTGGCTACAGTGCTTGCAGGGACGTTCCTCAACGTATATCTGTGGAAAAGCCGGCAGAACTTCGCCATGATCGGCTGGTTCACCGTGGCCCAGCAGCTTGCGGTGGGTCTCAGCTTTTGGCTGGGCGGCAAGTGGGTGAAAGAACATAACAAAATGAATGCCCTACGGCTGGGAATTGCCGTATCGGGCTTTTTTTATTTGCTGGTGCTGTGGCTGCGGGGCGACGCGATTCATTACATTTGGCCGCTGGGCGGGGTCCTCGGGCTATCCATCGGGCTGTACTGGCTGGCGTTCAATATTGTTTTCTTCGAGATTACCGATGCCAAGAACCGCGATTTCTATAACGGGTGGATGGGCCTGCTCGGTTCCCTGACTGGAATAGCCGGACCCTGGGTGTCCGGCTGGATGATCTCCCGCTGGCAAGGCGGACAAGGCTACCGTATGGTATTCATACTGTCGTTATGTATCTATGGGTTGGCTGCTGTGCTCAGCTTCGGCCTGCGCAAACGGCCGCGCGGTGAAGCCTATCTCTGGCTGGAGCCCTGGCGCGAGCTTACCCGCAGGCGCAGTCCTTGGCGGCCAGTTGCGGCGGCGCTAGTATTTCAGGGCATCCGGGAAGGCGTATTCTCCTTCCTGATTGGTCTGCTCGTCTACATTGCAGCACAAGAGGAGAGCAAGCTGGGACAGTTCGCCCTGCTGACCTCCGCCGTCTCCCTGATCAGCTATTATGCGGCCGGCAGATGGTTCAAGCCCCGCGCCCGCCTCGGCGGTATGCTGGCAGGCAGCCTGCTGCTCATCGCCTTCCTTCTTCCGCTGCTATGGAAGGTGAACTTTACGACCCTCCTCATCATGGGGATCGGGACCTCACTCTGCCTGCCCCTCTACATGCTGCCGATGCTGTCCACCAGCTTCGACCTGATGGGAGTGTCCGAGGAGAGCGCCGGCAAACGCGTGGAGCTGGTAGTGCTCAGGGAGCTTAGCCTGATGAGCGGCCGCCTCCTCGGCCTGCTGATCTTCATCGCCGTGCTGTCCCTGGACCAGTCCCTGCGGACGATCACGCTGCTCATGCTCCTGCTGGGGGCCGCGCCGCTGGGGAGCTGGGTGGTGGTGCGGGGGTTGCTGGGGCAGAGGGGGAGGTTTTGATTGTTTTCATCAAATATCTAGGAAGCGGGTGAGAAGATGTACGAGTTTCATGGCTGGGCTACGATCCGGGAGACATTTGAAGAAGATTCTGAAAATTTAGAATTGGTGTTCAAAAATATACAAAACTTTATCTTAGAGTTGGGTTGGAGTGATGGACTCCTAAAAGTCTATCCCGCAAATGGGACGTATCATCTTGCTGTAGGAGGATTTTTGAATCACAAAAGTTTCGAGGCCGGGGAGATCATTGAGCTATTTCAATTCATCGCAGACCAAGCACCGGGTTCTTATGGCTTACTCTATACAAGAGATGATGAGGATATCGAAGGCTACGATAACGAGTTCAAAGTCTACGTACTAGCCCGAGGAACTCTAAGGCGGCAAGAGGATGTCTGGTTATCACCGTTTGTTCCGGTCGTGGAGGATGACATATTATAGTGACCAAGCAGGAGAGGATTCATATGTTTGCAATGAGTGTAGATGAAGTTAACTTAGAGATCAAGAGAATCAATACGCATTTAAGTCGATGCTTATGGATGGATTTTGAATTTTGTCGCATGGATGCAGGACAAATTGTTTTGTCAGGTAGCATTGACCAAAGTAGTAATGAATATGCGATAGATATTGAGTTTGAAGAACCTTATTTTGTTTCAACTTTATTTTTATGGCATACGGATACAGCCAAAGTTTTTATTGAACTAGCCAATGATGATGAAATCATTGACTTGAATCAAAAATATAGGGTAGAACTGGGGAATTATATTTTCAAAATCAGTGTAGAGGGTTTTGATAAAATTCCAATTTTTATAGCAGCAAAAAAAATATCATTCAAAATATTAGAAGGAGATCCTTTTCCAAGAAGTAAGTGAAAAACTTGAATACTGCCATGTAGGATATTGATGGTTCTTGAGACACTTAGTCAAAAAAATTATGGCATGAAGATGAGTTTACAATAGCGGACCCATTCGATTTTTAGATTTAACCAACAACCTTGGGAGGCCTAGAGTCTTTCAAGATTGTTTTGATTGGCGAAATTTACTAATCTATATAGAATATAAAGATATATGGTTAACTAAATATACCCTTCTGCGCAACATTTGTAATATAAATAACCGTCCAAAGTTCGAAAATTAAGGGCGTGCGAAACAAAGTTTTTTTCAATAGAAAACCACCCCCCAATATCATCCAATCAAAACTGGAAAATCGGTGAACTCCCCCATAGTAACTGCCGTCACATAAGCAAAGACCACACCAGCCCTGCTTGCTATTACTGAACATCCTTTTCCACTGCTTCTTCCAGCAGCCTAAACTCATTTCTATAAAACTCAATCAAGCCGTCCCGCTTCATCCATGCCAGCTCTCTGGACAAGGCGCTGCGGTCTACATCCAGATACTCGGCCATCGCTTCTCGATCAAAGGGAATCGTAAAAGTTTCTGTTCCAGCATCACGCATCACTCTTGTTAAATAAGTTAGAACCTTATCCCGAATAGTCGGCATAATTAGACAATCATTCCGGTCATGCAATTCTAACGCACGTTCGGCAATACTATCAAAAAGATTGCCAAGTAATTGTTCGTGACCCATACATAGCTTCGTGCAACGGCTCAATATGCTTTGGATAGGAATAAAGAGAACCTCAAGCGGTTCTATGGCCTGTACTGACATCGGGCATCTTCTTCCACGGCTGGCAGCTGTGAGAACAGCGGTATATCCACCCGGGTAATGGAGGGATACAATAATTTGTTTTCCTTTGACGTTCAATTTCGTACTTTGAGCGAGGCCCTGCAATATGATGCCGACATCATCAACGTAATCGCCCTCACGGACAACCATCTCATCTTTTGCATATTCTTTGCGTGTGGCTGACAGACATTCAAGCATTTGGGGAATATCATCTGGAGCAATCCCTGTAAATAAACGTGATTGGCAGAGGGATTTTAAGTTATTCTGAGCGGCTTCGCGTTGCATGTGCAACATCCTTTTTCTTTTTACTATACTATATTAATCATACATACACACGAAGTTTAGCCACCTTGTCTAACGTCAGAACGGAGGAAGAGCAATGCAAACGAAAGAAGATTCAATCAAAGCGAGAAACCGGCTGTTAGCCTCCAAGGTTATGAAAAATCTGCAAAGCAGAAAATTTGAGGCCTATTACTGTGACAACGCCATAGAAGCTGCGGAAAAGGCGCTATCCTTAATTCCGGAACAGTCTTCGGTATCTTGGGGCGGTTCAGTCACGCTTGAGGACATCGGGCTTCTTGACCGGGTACGCCAAGGCAACTATGCAGTCATTGATCGTGATACAGCGCAGACGATGGAGGAACGTTATGACCTCATGCGCCAATCTCTTTTGTGCGACACCTATTTAACCAGCTTCAACGCGGTTAGTGAAGATGGGATACTGGTCAATATCGACAGTGTGGGCAATCGGGCGGCAGCGGTTACTTTTGGACCGAGAAGTGTGGTTGCTGTCGTGGGGATGAATAAGGTGTGCAAGACCGCTGAAGATGCAGTGATAAGAGCCAGAACCTATGCCGCTCCCATTAACGCAAACCGTCTTTCGAGTTCGTCCAGCCCATTTTTACATTCACCGCAAAAAACGCCCTGCCTAATCAATGGTGCTTGTGCAGATTGTAAATCAGAGGATTGTATCTGTTCTTACATCGTCGAAACAAGAATGTGTAAAACAGCGGGGAGAATAAAGGTTATCCTCGTTGGTGAATCTCTGGGATTTTAATTTTTTCGGCACCGTTCGGTTAATTTCTCGAATTGGTGTCTTTTTGTTAGTTTTGATTCTATGTCTCAGCACACCTCCCTCCAAAATTCTCCGCCGCAATGTTATATTAGTTGTAGTTATATGTAGTTATAGTTTCACAAAAGACAAGGAGACCCCATGAACATTAAAGTACTAATCGTTGAAGATGACCCGATGGTGGCGAAGTTTAACCGGCATTATCTGGAGCAGGTTCCGGGTTTTGAGTATGCGGGCTGGGCGGCGACAGGGGATGAAGCGAGAACTATGCTGGAGGAGCAGCAGGTAGATCTGGTGCTGCTGGATATTTATATGCCGCGTGTCAGCGGGCTGCAGCTGCTCTCTGCTCTGCGGGAGCAGGGGAGCAAGGTGGATATCATTGTGATCTCTGCCGCCAGTGACAATGCCAGCATCCGCAAGGCGCTGCAGAACGGGGCCGTGGATTATTTGATCAAGCCGTTTGAGTTTGCCCGGTTTCAGGCGGCCTTGTCAGCGTATCGTGAAGATTATCAGCTAATGCACAAGGAGCACCTAAGCCAGGAGCAGCTGGATAAGCTGCTGCGGCATTCGCTCGGGACGGAAGAGGAGAAGTACGCTGCCCTGCCGCTGCCCAAAGGGCTTGCCGAAGGCACACTGGAGAGCATCTGGAGCACAATTAACCGGCTGGAGAGCCCGGTGTTCTCCACGGAGGATATCAGCAGTCATGCGCCCATCTCGCGGATCTCGGTCCGCAAATATCTGGCTTTTCTAACGGAGGCAGGTATTCTGGAAATGGAGCTTAGCTACGGGGCGGTAGGCAGGCCGGTGTATATGTATAAGGTGAGACCTGAAGGGCATGAGCTTATCCGTAAATATCTATGAGCGTTCTCTTAAAATAAAACGGAGTCAAGGTGTCCCGAGGCTGCCCCAGGCGTTCCATGACTCCATATAGCCGTCACATTAGCTGTGAAGGTTATTAAGCTATGCCATACATAAGCGTGCGCAGAATCAATCGAAGGCCTGCTGCAGAGCCAGCGGACTGAACTCGTTAATGATTTTATAGGCTACCAGGTGCGGGTTGTTCATGTCATTGTCATAGATAATCATGTGATGCTTGCCCTTCAAAATAATGTCGAACCGCTGCTTCCGGTCGGCCTGGACGATGGTAATGTAATAGCTGTACTTGTTGTCTGTGCTCACATTGCGGGCGGATTTCATCAGGCGGACGCTGGAGAAATCATCGTAGATCCGCTTAATCGCTTCCGGCTCAGTAAGCACAATATCCTTCTGTTCACCGGGAACAGAAGATAGGCGGGTAATTTCCAGAGCGGCGATATCTTCCAGATGGATGGTTCGGGTAACTACTCTTTTGAATGAAGTATAGCGGCTCGCGGTGTAGCTCATCAGGGAGACACCGGCTGCTGCCAGAACAGCACCGGCCAGCCAATATTTTTCGCTTTTTTCCATAGTTTCTGTTCCTCCTAGTGATACGGTTGTATAAGCTCTAATTATAAATCTATAAACACATTCAAGCAAATTCACTACCTTTATTTACTTTATCATTTCTTTAATTACTAAATATTCTTGTCAGGGCTCCTTCAGGTTATGATGATTGTGAAAATATGCACAATAACAATTGGAGGAGAACTGAATGAACAGAAAGAGATGGGGAAGTCTGCTGGGCAAGGGGTTGCTGCTGGCAAGTCTGGTGGTATTGCCTGCATGTAACAGCACCAAAGGGGAGTCTACGGACATTGTTATTATCGGCGGCGGCGGCGCGGGAATGACTGCTGCCATTGAAGCGCATAATCAGGGAGCCAAAGTGATATTGATCGAAAAAATGCCTATGCTTGGAGGCAACACCGTCCGTGCGGAAGGCGGATTGAATGCGGCAGGAACACCTTATCAGGCAGCGGCTGGCATTACAGACAGTCCGGAGCTGCATTTCGAGGATACCATGAAGGGCGGCAAGAACCTTAATAACCCGGATCTGGTCAGAACACTTACGAACGGTGCGGCGGTTTCGGTGGAGTGGCTGAAGGAGAATGGAGCCGAGCTGTCTGAAGTGGGACGCGCAGGCGGGGCAAGCGTGAACCGGATTCACCGTCCGGCAGGCGGGGAAGCGGCAGGGAATTTCATCGTAGTCGCGCTGAAGAAGAAGCTGGAGGAGTACAAGATTGATATGCGCCTGCGGACGACTGCCGATGAGATCGTCAAGAACAAGGACGGCGTGGTTACTGGAGTGAAGGTGACGGATAAGGATGGCAAGCAGTACACGATTAGTGCGAATTCCGTTATCCTGGCGGCTGGCGGTTTTGGAGCTAACATGGACATGATCAAGGGGTACCAGCCGAAGCTGGAAGGGTTCTCTACCACTAACCACCCGGGCGCAACCGGCGATGGTACAACGATGGCAGAGAAGATCGGTGCCAAGCTGGTAGATATGAAAGAAATCCAGATTCATCCGACCACCATTCCGAATCAAGGCGTGCTGATCACGGAAGGGGTACGCGGAGACGGTGCGATTCTGGTCAATAGCGAAGGCAAGCGATTCACGAATGAACTGCTGACCCGCGATGTCGTGTCCCAGAATATTTTGGCCCAGTCCGGTAAAGTAGCTTACCTGATCTTCAATGATGAGCTGCGTGCGAACCTGAAGGCAACTGAGGTTTACTTTGGAATGGATTTGGTCAAAGAAGCGGCAACACCTGAAGAATTGGCGGCACAGATTGGTGTAGATGGCAAAGCGCTTGCGGATACACTGAAAACGTATAATGGCTTCGTTGCTTCCGGCAAGGATACAGAGTTTGAACGGCCGGATCTTGAGCTGTCTTTTGAAAAGGGTAAATATTATGCAATTCAGGTAACACCGGGAATCCACCATACCATGGGCGGAGTAGCAATTAACACCCAGGCTCAGGTGCTGGATACCAAGGATCAGGTCATTGCCGGGCTGTATGCTGCGGGCGAAGTAACCGGCGGAGTACACGGCGCGAACCGTCTGGGCGGTAATGCACTGGCAGACATCACTACCTTCGGGCGGATCGCAGCGGATGAAGCTGTGAAGGCACTTAAGAAATAGGAACTTTCAGAAGGAGGAGTTATTCATGCACAAGTGGACAAAAACCTTGCTGTTCTCTGCCCTCGCGGCTGCAACAGTACTAACAGCTGGATGCTCATCATCTTCCGGCAAGTATGTGGACGGGACATATGATGGAACAGGCAAAGGGGTTAAGAGTGATATTAAAGTGGCGGTAGAGATCAAAGATGAGAAGATCGACGCCATTACCGTACAGGAGCATAAGGAGACGCAGGCGATGATCGATGCGGCTGTAGAGAATACGATTCCTGAAATTATTGAAAAGCAAACCACAGAAGGCGTAGACGCCCTCTCCGGGGCTTCCGGCTCCAGCGGCGGAATTATTGAAGCGGTGACCCAGGCGCTGGAACAGGCCAAGAAGCAGTAAGCTATCATCTATTTGTCTATACAAGAGTTGTGAAAAGTTCATTCCAGCAAGCCCAGCCCTCCTGTCTCCGGCAGAACGGCTGGGCTTGCTGCATAGTTCCATCCCCAGAAACAATCACTCTGGAGTAGCTTTACAAATTCTAGTTCAAATAATATAGTTCGAATGGTATAGGAATATGGGATATGAAGGGAGGTCTTCGCACCAGTGGCCAGGAAAAAAAGCTACAGTCTGCGCACAATGATTGCCGTCATGGTGTCTGCCGTTGTCCTGCTGGTACTGCTGATTTTATATTTTATTTTCCGGAATCAGATTATTCCGCAGACCCGGCAGGCACTGGAGGATAAGGCGATTACGATTGCCCGTACCATCGCCCTGATTCCGCTGGTCTCTGAGGGACTCAGTGAGGGCAACAGCAAGGAGATTCAGGACTACACCTCAAGGATCGCCCGCCGCAATGATATTATGTTCGTGGTCGTGACAGATATGAAGGGAATCCGCTATTCTCATCCGGATGCTTCGCTGGTCGGTCTGCCCTTTGCGGGAGGCGGCCAGGAGATATCGCTGCGCGGAGGGGAGAGCATCTCCGAAGGGGCTGGTCCGCTCGGCAGATCCCTGCGCGGCTTCGTGCCAGTCTATAACAACCGGGGGCATCAGGTGGGTGTGGTCATTGCCGGTCTGTCCCTGGAGCGGGTCGAGCGGCTGGTCCTGATGAATGAGTGGACGATTATTGCGATTCTGGTCTCGGGAGCCTTGCTTGGAGCGGGAGGAGCATTCATTCTGGCGGCCCGGATCAAGCGGATGGTGTTCGGGATGGAGCCGGAGGACATCTCCAAGCTGCTCCAGGAACGCAGTGCGATGCTGGAATCCACACGTGAGGGAATTATTGCCGTAGATCAGGAGGCGCGGATTACCATCCTTAATATGGAAGCACAGCGGCTTCTGCGGGCAGCGGGGATTGGCGGGAGCGCCATGAACCGGCAGATTGCCGAGTATTGGCCGGAGCTGGGTCTTGAGCAGGTATTGGCTGAGGGAGAGGGGATACAGGACCGGGAGCTGGAGCTGGGAGACAGCTCTCTTTTGGTGAACAGCCTGCCAGTCCGGGTGAACGGGAACATCGTTGGCGCGATTGCTACCTTCCGGGATGAAACCGAATTGGCTGTGCTGGCGGAGAAGCTGTCGGGAGTCTCGGTCTATGCAGAAGCGCTGCGCTCCGGTGCCCATGAGTTCATGAACAAGCTGCATGTCATTATGGGCATGACGCATATGGGTCTGTATGATGAGCTGCAGCAATATATTCTGGGAACGGTAAGCAATTACCAGAAGGAGATCGGGTCGATCACAAGACAGATCAAGGACCCGGTGCTGGCCGGATTTCTGCTGGGGAAGCTGAGCCGGGCACGCGAAGCGGGGATGGAGCTGCTGCTGACCGGAGACAGCTATCTGCCGGAGCCGGCTGATCCGCAGGTGATTCATGAGCTGATTACGATTGCCGGCAATCTGCTGGATAATGCTCTGGAGGCGCTGGGGGAGCTCTGTGAGCAACCCGTGAAGCGGGTGGAGCTTGCTTTTCAATATGAAGAAGGGCGTCTGCTATGCGAGGTTAGCGACAACGGTCCGGGAATTCCGGCGGGCCTGGGGGAGAAGATCTTCGTTCAGGGCTACTCCTCCAAGGGTGAACAGCGGGGAATCGGCCTATATCTGGTGAAGAAAAGTGTAGACAAACTCAAGGGTCATCTTGAGCTTGCCGCCGGCTGCGGGCCGGGAGCACATTTTATCGTGGATGTGCCTTATGAGGTGAAGGAGGAGGAGGGTGTGTGAACATTTAAGGTCCGCATACCCGCTTACTTTAGTTACAAAACTCTTTAATAATTTACGGAAGGTTCCACAAACCGCTTCTTTGGCGCTATGATAATTGTGAAAATATGCACAAGGGGGCACAACTCACATGAATAAGAGATTAACAGCGGCGCTTATCCTCATTCTCTCCGTGATGCTGGTCATTGCAGGCTGCGGAAACAACAATGCGGGCAGCAGCAAGAATGAGAGCAAGGAGGCAGGCAGCGCGGCTACAGAGCCGGCAGCAACCACTGCACCTACTGAGAAGCCGGAGGCCGTGTCGGGAGCATCCGAAGCGAGCTATACTCCGTACGATCAGTTAAAGGATAAATATGATATCGTCATCGTCGGCGCGGGCGGTGCTGGAATGTCTGCTGCGCTGGAAGCCAAAGCAGCCGGCATGAACCCGGTTATCTTAGAGAAAATGCCGGTTGCCGGCGGCAATACGACCAAATCCTCCTCAGGGATGAATGCCTCGCAGACCAAGTTCCAGAAGGAGCAGGGCATCGAAGACAGCAACGAACTGTTCTATGAAGAGACCCTTAAGGGCGGACATGATACGAACAATAAGGAGCTGCTGCACTTCTTTGTGGATCAATCCGCAGGTGCCATTGACTGGCTCGATTCCATCGGAATCCGCCTGAACAATATTACAATTACCGGCGGTATGAAGGAGAAGCGTACCCATCGTCCGGAGGACGGCTCGGCCGTGGGACAATATCTTGTAGCAGGACTTGTCCGCAATGTTCAGGAGCAGGGAATTCCGCTGTTCGTCAATGCGGATGTGAAGGAGCTTACGGTACAGGATGGTAAGGTGAACGGCGTGAAGGTGCTGTTCAACCAGGCCGATGACAAAACGATCAGCGCAGCAGCAGTTATCGTAACCACCGGGGGCTTCGGTGCCAACAAGGAACTGATTGCCAAGGTTCGCCCGGATCTGCAAGGACTGGTAACGACCAACCAGATTGGCAGCACCGGCGACGGCATTGCCATGATTGAGAAGGTCGGCGGAACTACCGTAGACCTGGATCAGATTCAGGTTCACCCGACTGTACAGCAGGAGAAATCCTACCTGATCGGTGAAGCGGTCCGGGGAGAAGGGGCTATTCTTGTATCTGCTGAGGGCAAGCGCTTCGGCAATGAGATGGATACCCGTGACAAGGTGACGGCTTCAATTAATACACTTCCTGAGAAATCCGCTTATCTCGTGTTCGACGCCGGAGTGAAATCCCGTGTCAAGGCGGTAGATCAATACATCAAGATGGGTGTAGTCAAGACCGCAGATACCATCGAGGCACTGGCGGATCAGATGAAGGTTCCAGCCGCTGCACTTAAGACCACCGTGGAAACATGGAACAGTGCGGTGAAAAGTAAGTCGGATGCCGAGTTCGGCAGAACAACCGGTATGGATAATGATCTGTCCGGTGCTCCGTATTATGCGATTCAGATCGGCCCTGGAATTCACTATACGATGGGCGGAGTGGTGATCAACACCAACACTGAGGTCTTGAACAAAGACGGCAAGGCGATTACGGGCCTGTTCGCGGCAGGAGAAGTGGTCGGCGGGCTGCACGGCGAGAACCGTATCGGCGGTAACTCGGTAGCCGAGATTATTATCTTCGGACGTCAGGCAGGGATTAAGTCGGCTGAATTTGTAAAAGCGCAATAAGCTATTATCCTATATTGTTCTCATGTAAAAGGGATGCTCCGCAGCCATCAGGCTATGCGGGCATCCCTTTCTGTGTTGCAGCTCTAAGGTTGTATCGCCGGGGAGGGCGCAGGCTTGGCCGACCGGGTCAGCGAGAACAGCTCCAGCTCCGGACGGCTTTTGCCGGCCAGCGTATCGGCAAGCAGCTCGGCGGCAATCATGCTGTAGACCGTGCCGTTTCCGCCATAGCCTTCAATGAAGTAGCAATGCGGGAATTCCGGGTGCGGCCCCATATAAGGCAATCCGTCACGGGTGGAGCCGAAGACCGCTCCCCAGGAATATTCGGCCTTGATTCCTTGAAGTTCCGGGAACAGGGCCGTAAGCTCCTCGACCAGACGCTCACACTGGGAGAGGACCCTTACCTCACGCCGCTCCACGCTGGTAAGCTGCTCATCCTTGCCGCCGGCGATAATCCGGCCTTCCGGGGTAGTCCGGAAATACAGATAAGGCCGGGCCGTTTCCCAGAGCAGGCTCTGCTCATGCCATTTTGGAAGATGTGGCAGAGGCTCGGTCATAATAGCATAGGTGTTGATCAGCTCTGCTCCCCGGTCCTTCTTCATCTCCTGGGTCTCGTACCCCATAGCAAAGACGACTTTCTTTGCAACAATCCGCCCCTGTCCGGTATGACAGATTACGCCGTCTGGATTGTACTCATAATGAAGGGCTTCGGTATGCTCATAGACCCTTACCCCGCCGGAGTGCGCTTTATGAATCAGGCTGTGTACCGTCCGCAGCGGATTGGTTTCCGCATCTCCTTTGGAATACAGCGCACCTTGTTTGGAGAAGGCGTAATGGGCGCGGATCTTCTCCGCCTCCCAGAACTCCGAGTCGAAGCCGTGCTTGATCAGATTCTCATTCTCCAGCTTCAGCATATCCACATCTTCCGGGACGCTGGCATAGAGCAGACTGGTGCGTTCGATGATCTGCGGATCGATGTCCAGCTTGCCGGGCAGGTCAAGAATCGCACGCATGGCCTGCTGGCAGAGTCTGTAGAACAGCACGCCATTCTCTTCCCCAAAAGTATTCATGCAAGCTGTCAGCGACTTGTCATTGGCGATCTGCAGCAGTCCCGTATTGGCGTGGGAGCTTCCGGTACCGATCGTTCTTTTATCGATAAGAACGGTATCTGCTCCACTGAGGGACATGCGGTAAGACATCATCGCTCCGCCCATCCCGCCGCCTACAATGAGACAGTCGCAGGTTATATCTTCCTCAAGCACCGGATATACCGGAGGCTCAGGCAGTGTGTGTTCCCAGGGCAGTTGCCCGCTGACGAGTTTCATAGATCTGTTCGCTCCTTTATGTCATTCAGAGTATTATTATTTGCACTATTGAAGAGTCTCATGCGTCAAGACCTTAAGGATTATTCATCATATGTGAGCTTGCTTAATGTACCTTCTGGCACATAAACAGCCTTCTCCTGAAGCATACTAAGGAACGCTTGAACAACCAGAAGGAGGGACTACCGAACATGCAATCTAACCAAATGCAGGCACTTAGCGGAAAAGAATTGGAATACATTGCCGATTCCATTTCCAATGAGGATTTGCTGATTAAGCAGCTCGCGGCTACAGCCGGAACCACTCAGAACTCTGCCGTGCAGGGGATCTGCATCCAGCAGATTCAGAGTCATACCCATCACATGGATATGCTGGTCCAGCTGCTCCATCAGCATCAGCAGTACGCACCATCACAGCCGCAATAACAGAACCCACAAACTTTGAAGGAGGTTTTACTGTGTACGCACAGAATGGAACACCGTTTATGGCGGATGAAGATTTACTGAACACAATTTTGGCTGATCTGAAGCGGACTGTCCGCGAGTACACCACAGCAGCTACAGAATCGAATTGTCCCGCCGTCAGACGGGTATTCAATGATCTGACTATGGATACCCTCAGAATTCAGGGGGAATTGTACATGCAGATGTCGCAAATGAACATGTACACCCCTCCGGGCAAAGCGCTGCGCCAGGATGTGGACAAGCAGATTCAGAGTGCCCAGCAGACCCAGCAGAAGCTGCAGCAGTTCGTGCGTGAGAAAACAGGCGGGGCAGGAGCGTATAACCAGCATTCGAATGTTTCGCAGCACCAGCCGAACGTCCAGCAGCATCATAACGGTTCCTATTATATGTAACCCTGGCGATGGCCCTGTGAAGCATTAGAGCGCTTACCCGGCCATGCAGGAGAAAATATAAAGGGAATGAAGTCAAATAGCCCCGCCTCGGCGGGGTTATTTTGTTTGCAGAACGGCACTTTTCATGTCATATTAATACTAAACTCTTTTTTGCAGGAGGCCCTGAGAATGAATGAATTGAAGAGGAAAGTGCTGGAACTGCTCAAGGAGGACGCGCGAAGCTCAACGGCATTAATGGCGACCCTGCTTGGTGCGGAGGAAGAAGATGTGAAGACCGTGATCGCTGAAATGGAGCAGGATCATGTCATTGTGAAATACGCGACGGTAGTCAATTGGGATAAAGTCGATGATGAACGGGTGACGGCGCTGATCGAGGTGCAGATTACGCCGGAACGGGGCCGCGGCTTCGAGGGCATTGCCGAACGGATCTATCTGTATCCGCAGGTTAAATCCGTCTATCTGATGTCCGGCGCTTACGATCTGCTGGTGGAAGTGGAAGGACGCAATCTGCGCGAGGTCGCTAATTTTGTGTCTGAGAAGCTGTCACCGATTGATGCTGTGCTCTCTACCAAGACGAACTTTACGCTCAAAAAATACAAACAGGACGGTATCATCTTTGAAGAGCATGAGGAAGACAACCGTCTGATGATATCTCCGTGAAGGATGTAATGTCATGATCATTAATAACGCTCAGCACACAGGAGATAAAGGCAAGTCGATGAACTCTTATTTGGCCCCGCTGGTCCAGCAGATTCAGCCTTCGGGCATCCGCAAGTTTTTTGATCTGGCGGCAGGCAGCAAGGATATTATCTCGCTCGGTGTCGGCGAGCCGGACTTCAAGACGCCCTGGCATGTGAGAGAGGCCTGCGTCTATTCGCTCGAACGAGGCTTCACCGGTTACACCTCCAATGCCGGAATGCCCGAGCTCCGCGAGGGGATTGCCGAGTATCTGGAGACCCGCTTCGCCGTGAAGTATGATCCGGCGAATCAGATTATCGCCACAGTCGGCGGCAGCGAGGCCATTGATTTGGCTCTGCGTGCCCTGATCTCTCCAGGAGACGAGATTCTGATACCCGAGCCATGTTACATCTCTTATTCTCCGATTACGGCTATCGGCGGCGGTATTCCGGTAGGCATTGAGACCTTCGGGAAGAATAACTTCAAGCTGACTGCCGAGGATCTGGAGGCCAAGATTACCCCGCGCTCGAAGATTCTGATTCTCTGCTATCCAAGCAATCCGACGGGTGCCATCATGAGCCGTGAAGATTGGGAGCCGATTGCCAAGGTGGTAGAGAAGCATGATCTTATCGTCATCTCGGATGAGATATATGCCGAGCTTACGTATGGAAGCAACCATGTCAGCTTCGCTTCGCTGCCGGGGATGCTTGACCGGACGATCCTGGTCAGCGGGTTCTCCAAGGCCTTCGCCATGACCGGCTGGCGGATGGGCTATGCCTGCGGTCACCCGGACCTGATCTCAGCCATGCTGAAGATTCACCAGTATACCGTCATGTGTGCGCCTTCGATGGGCCAGGTGGCTGCGCTGGAGGCCCTTACCAACGGAATGGAAGAGAAGGACCGCATGACAGACTCTTATAACCAGCGCCGCCGATTGATTGTCAAGGGGTTGCGGGAGGCGGGACTTGAGTGTCATGAGCCGCAGGGTGCCTTCTATGCATTCCCTAGTATCCAGGCCACCGGCCTGACCTCCGACCAGTTCGCCCAGCGTCTGCTGCTTGAATATAAGGTCGCCGCCGTTCCGGGAAGTGTCTTCGGTCTGGGCGGAGAAGGCTATCTGCGCTGCTCCTATGCCACCTCGGTGTCCCAGTTGAATGAAGCGGTTGAGCGAATTGGGGCATTTGTCTCACAGCTGGCCCGGGAAGGGGCCTGACAAGGCTCGACAAAGAAGTAAATAGAACTATAGCCGATCACCTTCTGATATGGTATTATTTTACTCTAAGGACAAGAAACACCTGTAATACACTTACATGGACCTCTTATTCCGGGAATAAAGGCGCTTCATATCTGGTTGCATAGAACCACACAGTTCTTATCTGGATGACGCGCAATACTACATCAGGAAGGGTGATTGTGCTGAGCGCAGATTATTACTTATCCTCCTTTGGCGGGAAATGTGGCTCCGGAAGCGGGCGACCTCCTGCCAGAGAAGATGCGAATGCACGCAGGCTCTCGCTGGAAGATGAAATTCAGATGCTCCGCAGCAGAATGGAACAGCTCTTTATGCAGGAGAAGTCCTTTACCTCGGATAATGTAATAGCAATCAGCAGCTTGCTGGATCTCAAGATTAATGAGTATATGAGAGGCCGCCACCGCAAGAGCAATTAATACGGCACGATTATATCAAGCGGATGTCTTCCTTTGGGGAGATGTCCGTTTTTTTTGAATAATGAAGTACCGGAAGGTGGAGTATGAAAATGATCAAGGTATTTAAAAGCGAGTCCGGCAAAGAACAGGTTCTAAGGTCCTATAACGAGCTTCTTGACGCGTGGGGGACGGAATTTCAGGAGCTTGATGTGGAGACCCCTTATGGGACAACTCATTGTATAACAGCGGGAGAGCCGGAGTCACCGCCCTTGCTCCTATTACACGGGGTAGGCGATAATTCGGCGGTGATGTGGCTGCTGAATATGAAGGAGTTGTCCCGGCATTTCCGCTGCATTGCGGTAGATACGCTGGGAGGACCGGGGAAGAGTGTTCCAGGTGAGCTGTTCCATAAACGGACCTTTGACCAGGTGGATTGGATTAACAAGGTCGCAGATGGGCTGAAGCTTGACCAATTCTGTGTGGCAGGAGTGTCTAACGGAGCATATATGGCCTTCAATTACATGGTGAACGGGCCGGGAATAGCGCTGAAGGCTGTCTGCATGGAGGGAGGAATAATCATTTCTCCAATTAAAAGCATGATACATACGCTGATGATGATGTTCCCGGAGATTCTTGTTCCTACACGCAGCAATCTGCTCAAGGCAGCCCGCAAGCTCAGCTCCCCGGCCTCAGGCCTGTTCGACAAGCATCCCGAAGTCGGGGAGCATCTGGTGCTGTTAATGCAGAATCATAACCAGCAGGCGATGTTCGCCCATAAGCTTCAGCCCTACGAACAAGAGAAAGCGGTTACGTTCCGGGATCAGCTATACTTCCTGCTGGGAGATTATAAGCTGAAGCAGAAGCGGGAGCTCACTGGAACACTGGATGCTGGCGGGTTCCGCTACACGGTCATCCCGGACGCCGGTCACGGCGTGAATCATGAGCAGCCGGTGCGGGTCAACCGCGAGCTGGTGGCTTTTTTGAAGGGAAGGAAGGGGAGCGAATCTATATAAATAACCCCCTGTGCTGGTCCGAAGACCTATCAGGGGGTTAGCACTGTTGCTCTGTTAGTTAACCTTGAACGTGGCCACTGCCTGCTGTAGCCCATCGGCCATCTTCGCCAGCTCGGTAGAGGCTGCGGCTACCTCCTCCATGGAGGCGAGCTGCTCCTCGGAGGCCGCGGCAGCGCTCTGGGAACGCTCTGCCGCCTGCCTGGCCACTTCTGCCATCTCCGCCACCGAGGAGGTTAGTTCCTCGGTTCCGGCCAGCAGCTGCTCGGAGGAAGCAGACATCTCATGAACTTGGGTGTTAATCTCGCCGATGCCGCCAAGAATATCCGTGAACAGACGCCCGGCCTCGCCTACCATCCGCGAGCCTTCCTGAACGGCACCGGCATTCGCCAGCACCGCATCGGATGCGGCACGGTTGCCCTGCTGGATCTCAAGAATCAGGGTGCTGATATGCCCGGCGGCTTCGGCTGTCTGCTCGGACAGCTTCTTCACCTCACCGGCAACCACGGAGAAGCCCCGCCCGTATTCGCCCGCTCTGGCAGCCTCAATCGCCGCGTTTAAGGCCAGCATGCCGGTCTGATCGCTGATGCCTTTGATCAGACCAATGATGTTGCCGATCTGCTGGGATTGTGCGCTAAGAGAGGTAATCATGCTGGAAGCATCTGCGGCGGTCCGCTCCATCTCTTCCATCCGGTCCACCGCCTCCGTAATGACGGAATACCCGTTCTGCGCCTGGCCTGCCGCCCGCCCAGCCGCTGCTGCGGTGTCCATTGAGGCCTCCGCGATCCGCTGCACACCGGCGGCCATCTCCTCCATCGCTCTTGCAGACTCGCGGGTGGACTGCATCTGCTGATCCGCTCCGGCTGAGAGATCCTGAATATTCTCCACAATAGCCTCTGTGGTGTGATTGGTCTGGTTGGCGCTAGACATTAATTCCTCCGAGGTCGAGGCGACTTGCAGCGAGTGATCGGCAATGGTCCCCAGGAGTCTGCTCAGATTGGTAATCATCTGGTTCAAATGCCCGGCCATATTGCCGAATTCATCCTCACTGTCTACCTCCAGCTTCCCGGTGAAGTCTCCGGCAGCCATCTGCCGGGACATCTCATTGACCCGAGTCAGCTTACGGGTAATATAGCGGCTGTATAGATATACGGCTGCTACCGTCAGGATAAGACCTGCAAAGCTAACCAGCAGAATAGACCTTAGCAGCCCTTTAAGCGGCGCATACAGCTCCTGTTCCGGCATGGCAAGACCCACGATCCAGCCGGTATCCGGCAGCTTTTCATAATACATCTGGATGGTCCCGCCGGAATCGGCATAGGTTACCATCCCCTGATTCTGCTGAAGCATTTCTGCTCCCGCTGCGGACAGACTTGCGCTTTTTTCATCTGTTATTTTCAGCTGCATATTCTTCTCGTCATCCGGTCCGGCAATGTAATTCCCCTGCTTGTCCAGCAGGAAGGCCCAGCCTGTATTCCCCACCTTGGTCTGTTCGATCCTGCTCTGCAGCGTCTTGAGATCGATATCTCCGGCCATGACACCCAGCAAGGTATTCGTGGTATCCCGGAAAGGAACAGTAAACGTAGCCATCGTTGTCCCTGTAATTGTGTCATAGAATGGATCTGTAAACGCTGCATGGTCTCTGCCGATAGTGTACCAGTTCTGCCCGTGATAATTATAATCGGGGTCATTGTACTGCTCGGTTGTCACAATTTTGTCGCCGTCTCGGTGGGCATAGGTGGAGAAGTACTTCAGCTTGCTGTCATACCGTCCGGGTTCAAAATAAATACCCACACCATATGTATCCGGATTAGCCTCCAGCGCACTAGACAGCATCGTCCGGTATTGATCCAGTGTGAATTCCGCAGCGTGACTCTCCAGCGTCCTTGCCAGAACCTCGGGAACCTTGCTGTGCACATTTAAGTTCGCATTAATTTCGTTAGAAATATCTGATATCTGCACATTCATTTTTTGTGTAACCTCGCGCTGGATAATGCTTTTGGAATACATGTACGACAACAGAGCGACCAGCACCAGCGTGATCAGAAAGATGGGCAGGATGAATGCAAATGTTCTCATACGTATGCTTTTGAACCGGAGCCTGGAAATCCCCTTGTGAACAACATTAGCCATGTTAATCCCCCCATTAGATAGTGAAGCTATTTATACCTGTATTGAATATCATCGGCTGGAGAGCTGATTTTGTTGTTACTTTTTGTCGAAAAAAATAAAAAAATGTCGTATATCTAAGTCTGTGGGGTACGACCAAAGGCGGAGACGGCGGCAGACCCGGGGCTGATGTCCGCTTCCAATTGTAGGCATATAATGAATATTCACGAACATCACAAAGTATGGGCTTGAACCGTACTGTGTCAGGAGAGGAAGATATTCATGCTGCATGATCAGCTGTTGAGGGACCCGAATACATATGAAGAGCTTAAGCTGGTTAGTACGGGGGCGGTCAATCCGGCAAATGGACGGAAGTACCCGTGGAAGCACGGGTATTTGGCTTTTATGGAGGAAGCGGATGCCACAGGCAGTAACCGGAAGTACCTGGAGCTGTACAACCGGATTGCCCGTTTCTACCGGCTGTCCAACAAGCTGTATTTCGCGCTGAAGTTCGGCGGAGAACGCAGCTATAGAGAGCAGTTCCTGTCTGCGCTTGAGCTGCGCGGCGGTCAGCGTGTGCTGGAGACCTCGGTGGGCAGCGGTGATAATTTCCCGTACCTTAACATGAAGGCCAAGAACGCGCAGGCCGAGCTGTACGGGCTGGATATTTCCAGCGGAATGCTGAAGCAGGCGGTGCGCAATCTGCGGCGGTGGAAGTTGGAGGCACATCTGTTCCAAGGGACTGCTGAGGAGCTGCCTTTTCAGGACAACAGCTTTGACTGCGTGTACCATGTCGGCGGAATCAACTGTTTCAGCGATCCGCATGCTGCGGTACTGGAGATGATCCGGGTGGCGAAGCCGGGCACAAGGCTGATGATTGCCGATGAGACGCAGAAGCTGGTGAAGGGAACGTACGGGAAGGTGCCGGTGGTTAAGGGATATTTTGCAGAGGGAGCGGACATGCCGGAGATGCTTGGGCTGATTCCGCCGGAGATGCTGGAGGTAGAGTACAAGGAAGTGTGCAAGGGCCTGATGTATTGCATTACCTTTCGTAAGCCTTGAGGCGAATTGTGCGGCAGGACGATTACGGACTTCCTCCTCAGGGTTTTATTTACATGTCTTTAATGTTGATCTTTGTTTGCCACCCTACCTAAGAACGATTACACTATTACTATGTGATTTTGCAACTTAGGAGGGAAGTATCATGGCGATCTATACGCGTACGGGGGATAAGGGGGAGACCTCGGTGATTGGCGGCCGGGTAGGCAAGGACGATGTCCGCGTCGAGGCTTACGGCACCATTGACGAGCTGAACTGCTTCGTTGGCCAGGCACGGAGCCTGATGGAGGACGAACGGTTTCTGGATGTCCGCGAGCAGCTGCTGGAGATTCAGCACGAGCTGTTTGACTGCGGATCGGATCTGGCGTTCGTGAAGCTGAGTGAGAACCGCTATAAGGTGAAAAGCGAGATGGCCACCCGCCTGGAAGGCTGGATCGATGCGCTTCAGGCCGAGAATCCGGTGCTGGAGCGCTTCATCCTGCCCGGCGGAAGCCAGCTGTCCTCGGTGCTGCATGTCTGCCGGACGGTCTGCCGCCGGGCCGAGCGCCGGGCAGTGACGCTGGGCCGCAGTGCGGAGATTAACCCGGAGGCGGTAATCTATCTGAACCGGCTGTCCGACTATTTCTTCGCTCTGGCCCGTGCCGCCAATACCCGGCTGGAGATTGCTGAAGTAGAATATCTGCGCAGCAAAAAGGTGTTCCGGAACAAATGACCAGCTATTATCCCCCCATCTCCTATATCGTGCCGCCGTCCGAGGACGGCTGGCTGCTCAAAACCATCCTGCAAAAGAGGATGGAAGTCTCCCGCAAGCTGCTCTCCCGGCTCAAAATGACGGACCTCGGCATTACCCTGAACGGAGAGCGTGTCTATATCAGCGTCAAGGTGAGCAGCGGGGATCAGGTCCAGATCCGGATGGAGGAGGAGACGTCAGAGGATATTTTACCGCAGCCGATTCCCTTCGAGATTCTGTATGAGGACGGGCATCTGCTTGTGGTAAGCAAAGCCGCAGGAATGATTGTCCATCCGACCCACGGCCATTATACCGAGACCCTGGCGAATGGTGTGGTTCATTACTGGGCAGAGAAGGGCGAGCGGGTCCGCTTCCGCCCCGTACACAGGCTGGACCAGGAGACCTCCGGGGTGCTGGTGATTGCCAAGAACCCGTACAGCCACCAGCACATCTCTGAACAGATGATCGCAGGAACGGTGGACAAGCGGTATACCGCGTTCGTGCACGGCGTGCCTGCTCTGCCCAGCGGCGATATCGACGGTCCGATCGACCGCGACCCGCTGGAGCCGCACCGGCGGATTGTAACGCCGGACGGCTATCCCTCCTTGACCCGGTATGAGGTCAAGGAGGTCTATGGCAGCGCCGCTTCACGCGTCGAGCTGAAGCTGGAGAGCGGGCGCACCCACCAGATCCGGGTGCATATGGGGTCGGTCGGCTGCCCGCTGATCGGTGACGGGATGTACCGTCACCCGCTGTATGGGCAGGCGGCTGACAGCCGGGCGGAGGCGTCAGCGCCGGGCGAGGAGCGGCGTGCGGGAGAGTCGGCGGTGACCGCAGGCGGCGAGGAGCAACAGGTGCAAGAGCTGGCGGTGACCGCAGACGGCGCGGCGCTGCCGCCAGGCGACGCCGCCCGGCTCGCGCAGATCGCGGAGCTGGACGCGGCCATTCCGCGCCAGGCGCTGCATGCGGTGCGGCTGGCCTTCCGGCATCCGGTGACGCATGCCGAGCTGGTGTTCGAGGCTCCGCTGCCGCCGGATATGGCGCTGCTGCAGGAGAAGCTCCGGCAGTCGGCGCGGTAAGTAAGCGCCGGACATGTTCTGGCCGCAGCTGTCAGCTGCCGCAGCGGGCAGCAATTTATATGCTCCGACTGTTCATAGAGTAACCATTCTGCCACCGCAGGAGCACAACAGCAGACAAATAAGTGCCAGGCTGCACTTATTCCCGGCTATATGGCAGCTCCGCGGCAAGCAAGTGGAAAAAGTACAACTAATATTGCCCCATACTTCGCAAAGTAACGATTGTTCCCGATTTAAGTGCCGAAAATCCAACTATTTCCTCTCACAATGCGGATTTGAATGGAATAGTTGTACATTTTCCACCTAATGATTCCTGGTGTATTGCCGGTCGGGAATAGCCGCAGCTATGCAGACGGTCCAGTCAACGATTAAGCAGCAGTGACGACCTGTAGGACTAGCATCACTGCTGCACATTATAATAGAAGGAGAAGACGATGAGTAACTTGAAAGTATATCAATATCCCAAGTGCAGCACCTGCCGCAGCGCAGTGAAATGGCTGAAGGAAGCAGGGCATGAGCTGGAGCTGCAGCATATCGCAGAGCAGCCGCCAACTGTGGAGGAGCTGCGCGTGCTGGTGAAGCACAGCGGCCTGCCGCTGAAGAAGTTTTTTAATACGAGTGGTGAGGTCTACCGGGAGCTTGGCCTGAAGGATAAGCTTGCAGACTTAAGCGAAGACGAGCAGCTTGCACTGCTGTCTGCACATGGAATGTTGATTAAGCGTCCGGTAGTCACTGACGGCAAGAAGGTTACCGTAGGCTACAAGGAAGACCAGTACGCCGAAGCTTGGAGCAACGCCTAAATTAAGGAATACAAGGAGAGGTTACACATGAGCACAGCAACAGAAATGAAGGGCCGGGTCATGATTGTCGATGGAATGGCTCTGCTGTTCCGCGCTTTTTATGCTACCTCTTATGGTGGATATATCCGCAAGACCCGCGCCGGACTGCCGACGAATGCGGTGTATGGATTTTTGCAGTATTTTTTCGATGCGGTAAGTACGTTTGAGCCTTCACATGTGGTCTGCTGCTGGGATATGGGCAAGGGCACGTTCCGTTCGGAGAAGTACGAAGGCTACAAATCGAACCGGATTGACGCGCCGCTGGAGCTGATCCCGCAGTTCGACCTCGTGAAGGAGGTTGTGGCAGAGCTGGGCGTGCCGAATATCGGGCTGGTCGGATACGAGGCAGATGACTGCATCGGTACACTGGCTTCGTGCTACAGCGGGGAGTCGGAGGTCTATATTCTGACGGGGGATCACGACATGCTCCAGTTGGTGAATGACAGCGTCAAGGTCGTGATTATGAAAAAAGGCCGCTCTAACTATAAAGTGTATGATCCGGCTGAGCTTTTGGCAGAACGGGGCCTCACTCCTGCGCAGGTGATCGACCTGAAGGGCTTCATGGGCGACACCAGCGATAATTATCCTGGAGTGAAGGGCATAGGCGAGAAGACGGCCACCAAGCTGCTGACCGAATACGGCACGGTAGAAGGGGTCATTGAGAACCTGCATCTGCTGCCCAAGGGCGTACGTGCCAAGATTGAAGCGGATCTCGACATGCTGCATCTCTCTCGCGAGCTGGCGGAGATCCGCTGTGATGTGCCGGTAGTCTGCGAGCTGGCCGAATGTCTCTGGGAGCTGCAGCGGGATACGGCGGCACGCAAGTTCCAGGAGCTGGAGTTCGGCAGCCTGATGCATCTGATCGGCGGAATCGCCGAGGTGCGGGATGACCGGGGGATCGTGCAGATTGAGCTGGGAGATCTGGGCTGAGGCCGGAATAGACAGCAAACCAAACAAGACAGTAGATACTCACCTATCGTGAGTGTGTACTGTCTTGTTTGCGTGTGAAGAGATAAACCGCATTGTCCCCGGAGGGCGGCACAAGCAGGCGCGATAATTCCTCATTCAGCTCCATGCTGAAATGCTTAGCCTTATCATACGCGTCGAAGTCACCGGTGATCGCCGGATCTCTTGTGCCGATTACAATATACAACTCTACAGATTCCGTATTAAAAACATGCTTCTCGTACGGGTTGCCGGGCACCGGCCAGGAACAAAGCACAACCTTAGGAGCGTATTTGCTCAGGGCGGCTTTGGCATCGGCTTTTTCCACAAAATCCGGGTAGGTGATATAATGCGCCCAGCTATAATCATCGGTTGCCTGGCAGGCCGTGCCGTTATCGTTAAGGAATCTCGTCAAGGTACCGTCACCCGCACCGATCTCCAGGCATGCCTTGTCTCCGATCAGAGCGGACAAGCGCTTGATTAACGTACGGGAATAGAAGCAGTAGATCCCTTGTTTGTTGACAAGCGGCATCAGCACTTTGGGGCGGATAATCAGCTTCCAGCATACCCGGAACAGAGGGAGCGATACGGGCTTGCGTACAAGCTTTTCCTTGAACAGGAGCTTCTGCAGAATATAACCGTCCCAGAGATTGAACCGGACAGGCCCGGAGGCTGATTCGGCGGACACCGCTAATTGCAGCTGTTCGATCAGATAAATGGCAAAGCGGGCTTTAATAATATTAGGAAGAAAAGCGTTGATAGTGGTTTGATTAAAGCCGCTTTTGACAATTTTGTTCTTCGCTATTATGGCGCTGCTGGTATAGCTGGCGAGCAGATTATGGATCAGGTTGGCGCGCTTTTGGCTCGATAGGGCATTGATCTCAAGCAGCACTTCTTCCTTGTACTCCGGATATTCTGACAAAAGCGTACGGGTATCGGTCTCATTCCTCAGAATTTGCTCGGCGGCCGTCTTGCTGAAGGTTATCGCTCTCAGGTCCCGGCTCAAATGACAATACCCTCGCAGTGATCCACCTCATGCTGGATAACCTGCGCCGTAAATCCGGTAAAGCTATCCCGGTGCTTTTTAAAATTATAATCGAGGTACTCTACCTCAATATAGTCGTATCGTTTCGCAGGACGTACGCCTTCGAGCGACAGGCAACCTTCCTCAGTGTCATAAGGACGGGCACGCTTGACGATCACCGGATTGATCATCGAAAGGGTTAATTGCTGCTCCACGCGGATGGCGATGATGCGTTTGTTGACGCCAATCATGTCCGCAGCCATGCCGACGCACCGGTCGGAGTTGGCGTTCAGGGTCTCCACAAGATCCATTAACACGGGCAGATCCTTCTCCGTGGCCGGCGCAGATTTCTGGCTAAGAAGCGATATATCTTTATTGATAGGTCTAATCATCATACTCTCCAATTATGCTGTATTTGTGTGTCCATAATATCATTTTTGGCGGGGAAGTGAAATGCGGGAATGCGAGAGGTGCTGCTTAAGATAAAGATTGACGAACTAGAGGAAGCTTGATTATAATGTTAATATAAGTGTTAAATGATTAACAAATATATTAATCTAAAGAGGAGCGTTAACTTCCCATGGCAGAACGCATTGTACTGAACACCGACATCCGCAAAGGTAAGATTGACCGCAACATCTACGGACATTTCGCTGAGCATCTTGGACGCTGTATCTATGAAGGCATCTGGGTGGGCGAAGATTCCCCTATTCCGAACACCAAAGGTATCCGCAACGACGTAGTGGAAGCGCTTAAAGAAATGAAAATTCCGGTATTGCGCTGGCCGGGCGGCTGCTTCGCCGATGAATACCACTGGAAGGACGGTATCGGCCCGAGCGAAGAGCGCAAGCGGATGATCAACACACACTGGGGCGGCGCGGTAGAGAACAACCATTTCGGTACACATGAATTCATGCTCCTCTGCGAGATGCTGGGCTGCGAGCCGTACATCAACGGTAACGTAGGTAGCGGAACTGTTCAAGAGATGTCCGAGTGGGTGGAATATCTGACCTTCAACGGAGTCTCGCCAATGGCTGAGCTGCGTCAGAAGAACGGCCAGGAAGATGCCTGGAGCGTTAAGTATTTCGGCGTGGGCAACGAGAACTGGGGCTGTGGCGGTAACATGCGTCCTGAGTTCTATGCTGATCTGTACCGCCAATATCAGACGTATGTACGTAACTATGGAGACAACAAGATCCACCGGATCGCCTGCGGTGCGAATTCGGATGATTATAACTGGACGGAAGTGCTGATGCGTGAAGCTACCCGCTTCATGGATTCAATTACCCTGCACTATTACACCCTGCCTAATTCGGACTGGAATCATAAGGGCGCGGCTACAGGCTTCGGAACAGACGAATACTTCACAACGTTGAAGAAGGCGCTATTCATGGATGAGCTGGTTACCCGCCATATTGCCATCATGGACAAATACGATCCTGAGAAAAGAGTCGGCCTGATCGTTGACGAGTGGGGCACCTGGTATGATGTTGAGCCGGGTACGAACCCGGGCTTCCTCTACCAGCAGAATACGATCCGCGATGCGCTGGTGGCCGGCTTGACGCTGAATATTTTCCACAAGCACAGTGACCGTGTACGGATGGCGAACATTGCCCAGACCGTGAACGTGCTGCAGGCTGTTATTCTGACCGAAGGCGAGAAAATGCTCCTGACTCCTACTTATCATGTATTCAACATGTATAAGGTGCATCAGGATGCAGAACTGCTGGAGTTCACCGTGGACAGCCCGGTATACAGCTATGATGGCGTAGAGATTCCTGAAGTATCGGCTTCGGCTTCAGTCAATGCTGAGGGCATCATTCATGTCAGCCTGTGTAACCTGAATCACGCGTCATCGGCAGTGTTGCCGCTTGCCCTGCGCGGATTGGCTGGTCAAGCATCCGTAAGCGGAACAACGCTGGCCGGAGCTTCCATCGATGCCCACAATAGCTTTGAGCAGCCGGAAGCTGTAACACCGCAGGCATTCAGCGCCTTCAAGCTTGAAGGGGATACGCTGACTGTAGAGCTGCCACCAATGTCGGTAACGGTACTGGCCATCACTCCACAAGCCTAAGGAGAGAACTGCATGACAACCACTTCAGCCTGCAAAGGATGCCGGGAGGAGTACAAGGTCACGGAAGCACAGATTGCCCGCATTCTGGCGTCCTCCATGTTCAACCCCGGCAATACCGCTTCAGACGAGGTCTATGCCGAGCGGCTTGCGCTTTGCGGGGCTTGCCCCAAGCTGCAGGATGGCGTAACCTGTACCGCCTGCGGCTGTATCATTCCCGTCGTGGCCCGGCTGAAGGCCCGCAGCTGTCCGCTGCCGGGCGGCGGCGGCAAGTGGCAGCCGGTGGCGGAATGACGGCCCACGCCTAACGGCTAGGGGCCAGGCGAAAAGATAGGCTAGAAGCCGCTCTTGTCATAAGAGACGGATCGATCACCGATAGCCCCTCCAACCTGCACAATGCGGCGGTTGGAGGGGCTTTTTTTTGCGTTGTGGAGGTGAGGGGGAGGAAGAGGAAATGAGAGGGATAAATCCATCTAATGCGGCGTGAAAGTGGGCTGGAGGAGGAAATGAGAGGGATTTATCCCACTGATGCGGCGGAAAGTGGGCTGGGTGAGGAAATGAGATGTATAAATCCCTCTAATGCGGCAGAAAGTAGGCTGGGTGAGGAAATGAGAGGGATAAATCCCACTGATGCGGTGGAAAGTGGGCTGGAGGAGGAAATGAGAGGGATAAATCCCTCTGATGCGGCGGAAAGTGGGCTAGATGAGGAAATGAGAGGGAAAAATCCCTTTGGTGCGGTTGGAAGTGGGCTGTATGGATGTTGCGAGGGGCATAAGTGCCCCTGAATTTGCTGAAAGTGAGCGTTGAGCAGAAATGAAGAGCACTAATGCACCTGAATTTTGCTGAAAGTGAGCGTTAAGCAGAAATAAGGAGTATTAGCTCTAAAAGTAGCTGAAACGAAAACTAACCTACCTACCTACCTACCTACCTACCTACCTACCTACCTACCTACCTACCTACCTACCTACCTACCTACCTACCTACCTACCTACCTACCTACCTACCTACCTACCTACCTACCTACCTACCTACCTACCTACCTACCTACCTACCTACCTTCTACACACCCTAATCTGGCTTTCATATAGGACCCGGCAAATCTGCCACGCCATCTGTATAAAACAACTCAAACACCAAATCCTCGTTGTAGTTGCCGAAGCCCTTGCCGAACAGGGTGAGGCCACCAATATGCTCGGCATCCTCCTCGACAGAGAGCCGGAAGGTCCATTGTTTGTTGCGGATGCCTACCTGATCCAGGGTGACCTCCGACAGCTTTTGCCCATCCATGAAGGTACCCGTCTGAGTAATCCGCAGCTGCTTGAGCAGGCCGTATTGATTGGTGAGTGCAGGCCACCAGGCCGGGGTGTATTTTCCCGGATTATCTCCGTAGTCACCGGGGCTGGTCCAGAAGCCGAGCGATTGTCCGTTCAGTGTGAAGGTAATATCCGACGGCCAGTTGTTGTTGACCGACGGGGCTTCGGAGGCGATCTCCATCGTGATGGCAAGCTCCTCCGGCTGCTGGCTCGACAGCAGGAAATTCGGGATTTTATACTCCACGAACCCCTTTCCGAACCAGAGAATCCCGGCGTTCACCCGCTCCTGGTCCCAGAAATAACGGGGATCGTCAAAGTGCCCGATGACCCTCTCTGTCGTAGACAGTCCGCAGGTAGGCTCGATCTGGAAGTCGGAATAATGCCCCACAGGGATGTCCTTGCGGTACCCTCTGCGCGGAGTCCGGGCCTGTCCCGGAAAAACTATCTCAGCCCCGTCGGCGGCCAGTGTACAGATCTTCTGCAGACCGCTTTTACCGGGAGCCATATGGCTGCGGATCAGCCCGGCGGCTTCGAGCTTGCGCACATGCATGGTCATAATCGCACTGCTGAGCTTGAGGGCTGCGGCCAGCTCCTTCACGTTCATGGGCTTATCGGACAGCAGCCGCAGCATATGCAGGCGCACGGTACTGGACAGGGCCTCGTACACGGGCAAAGATTGTTCGGTTAGATCAAGTTTCATCGGATGCCTCCACGTTCAGGTTATATAGTTAATAATTATATTACTCAAATAAAATTTCTACAAGCCATGATTGGCTGCAGGCGAGCTTTTCCAATTTATATCACAGACAGGCCAATCTCTGTCCGCTATGATGTGAGATGAATTAGCAATGAAACAAGGTGCTCTTGCCGGAAGCGGCAAGGGATAACAGGGAATCGGGTGCAACTCCCGAGCGGTCCCGCCACTGTATGGAAGAGCTGCACTTCATGAGGTCACTCGGGAAGCCCCCGGGGAAGACGAAGTCTGCAGCGCCTGTATTCCAAGCCAGGAGACCTACCTTGTCTACGCACACCACGACTCTACGCGGATAGGAGCGGTGTACGGATAGGTTAATGAGAAGAGGCGTTCTGCCCTGATGGACCGGAGAAAGCTTGGTGCTTCAAGGTGATCCCCGGTTATAGCTGCTGGATACAAGGATACGGCCCATAGTGATGGGACGGTGAAAAGCACCTTGTTCCGCTTCGCCACGGGTTGCGCGCTCTATCGAACTTGCCTGCGTACATACACTCCCACCCTATAGGGTGGGTTTTTTGGGCTTTATGATCTGTAATGGGAAATCAACAAACATGGAGGGTGACAAATGAAAAAGCACAGATGGTGGAGCTTTGCGGCACTGGTTGCCGGATTTACGGTGTACTTTATGCTGAACGAACCGGGGACGGCCCGGGCGATGCACATTATGGAAGGATTCCTGCCGGTTGGCTGGGCGGTGTTCTGGTGGGCGGCGTTTATCCCGTTCTTTGTCCTTGGAATCTTCAAGCTGAGAGCCATGACCCGGGAGAATCCGGAGCTGAAGCTGCTGCTGGGTCTGGCCGGGGCGTTTACCTTCGTACTGTCTGCGCTCAAAATGCCTTCCGTGACCGGAAGCAGCTCCCACCCCACCGGTACCGGACTAGGTGCGGTAATGCTGGGGCCGCTGCCCATGAGCGTAATCGGCTCGATTGTCCTGCTGTTTCAGGCGCTGCTGCTGGCGCACGGCGGGATCACTACGCTTGGAGCCAATGCGTTCTCGATGGCGGTGGCGGGTCCTTTTGCCGGATATGCAGTGTATAAGCTGATGATGAAAATGCCGGACCGCGAGAAGCTAGCCTTGTTCTGTGCGGCTGCGGTGGCTGATCTGAGTACGTACGTAGTGACTTCCTTCCAACTGGCGGTGGCTTTTCCGGCGGCGGATGGCGGCGTTCTGGCTTCTTTTCTCAAATTCGGGGGAATCTTTGCCGTGACGCAAATCCCGCTGGCTATCAGTGAAGGGCTGTTGACGGTACTGCTCTGGAACTGGCTGAAATCGTATAGCCCGAATGAATTGTCGCTGCTGAAACGCAAGGTGAACGGAGGAAGAGCCTAATGAGCAATAAATGGAAAAATGGGTTGATGCTGCTGGTTGTTATTCTGCTGGTCATTCTGCCGCTGCTGCTGGTTAATGGGGAATTCGGCGGGGCCGATGATGCGGCTGAAGGTGTGATTACCGAAATGAATCCTGACTATAAGCCGTGGTTCAAGCCGCTGACCGAGCTGCCGGGTGAGACGGAGAGTATGCTGTTTGCATTGCAGGCCGCGATTGGTGCCGGTGTGATCGGTTATACCCTGGGGCTGCTCAAGGGCAAGCAAGGCGGGACGAAGCAGCATAGCAGCAAGTGATCCGGCGGATTGACGTTCTCTCTTACAATAATGCTCTGCGCCAGTTGTCCCCGATGTGGAAAAGCTCGTTCGCAGCCCTGATGTTCCTTCTCTCTTACACCGTACATCCGGTACTACAGGCTGCAATTACCCTATGGATGATGTCCTGGTGTGTATTGCAGGCCCGTATTCCCTTCCGTGCTTATGGCATGCTGTTCGGCACAGCGCTGCTGTTCTATGCGCTTAGCGTACCGGCGCTGCTCGTGGAATTCGGGCATCCGGCTGCGGGAGAGGCAGGGATATTCCCGCTTCCGGGACTGAACCTGCCGGTATATGTCACAGCGGCGGGACTTCAGCGGGCAGGGGAGCTGCTGGCCAGAATCTCTGCCTGCATGAGCTGTTTCTTCTTCCTGATGTTTACGACTCCGTTCAGTGAGCTTTTGCAGGTGCTGCGCAGGCTGCGGATGCCGCAGATTGTCCTGGAGCTGATGCTGATTATGTACCGCTTCTTATTCCTGCTGAGTGATGCAGCGCATGGTCTGCTGCTGGCCCGCAGGCTGCGCGGAGGCCGCCGGGGCTACAAGGCCAGAATGCGGGAGACTGCGGCTATGGCAGGAGCGCTGTTCGGCAACACGATGCACCGGTATTACGGATTATCGCAGGGGCTGCTGGCCCGCGGATTCACAGATGAGATTATTCTCCCGCCTTATACGGCGCGTCCTGTGCCGCGGCGCTATACAATCCAGGCTTATGCCGGGATTGCGCTACTGCTGCTGGCTGAGGCGTACTTTATCACTAACACATGAAAGGAGTCACCCATGGATCAGGAATCTAGCTTGGCTTGTGACGGAGTGGTGTTCCATTACCCGGATACGAAGGAGCCTGCACTGCATGAACTGACGTTCTCCATCCCCGCAGGCAGCAAGACGGCGGTGCTCGGTCATAACGGTTCAGGCAAATCCACGCTGTTCCTGCATGCCGTCGGCATTTTGCGCCCACAGCAGGGGACGGTTGTGCAAGGAGGGAAGGCGTTATCCTACTCCAAAAAAGAGCTGGCCGCTCTGCGGCGGAAAGTGGGCCTGGTCTTCCAGGACCCCGAGCAGCAGCTGATTCTCAGCACTCCGCTGGAGGATGTGTCGTTCGGGCTGCGCGGCAGCGGCATGGCTGAACAGGCTATCGCTGCGCGCTGCCGGGAGGTCATGGAGCTGCTGAATCTAACCGGCCTGGGCGATAAACCGATTCACCAGCTTAGTCTGGGCCAGAAGAAACGCACGGCACTCGCCGGTGTACTGGCTATGGAGCCGGAGCTGATTCTATTGGATGAGCCGACCTCGTATCTGGACCCGTTATCGGAAACGCAGATGCTGAAGGGGCTTGAAGCCATACATGCTAAAGGGACAACCGTAGTTATGGCTACGCATGATATGGACCTAGCCTACCGCTGGGCGGACTGGATTATTGTGCTGGAGCATGGAAGATGCCGGGCGGCGGGGACGCCGGAGGAGATTTTTGCGGGACGGGAAGAGCTATTGTCCATCGGGCTGGGACTGCCGCTGCTGGCTGACTTATGGTTCAGCCTGCCTGCCAGCCTGACCGCAGGGCAGAGCGCTCCCCGCACCGCCGGGGAATTCAAGGTGAAGCTGCATAAGCTGCTTGCGCTTAACCACAGCTATTCATGAACGGGGGAAGAAGAATGAAGAAACAAGGAAAGCTGCTGATTATCGGCTTCGGCCCCGGAGCGCTGGAACATATTACCGGCCGCGCACTGGCTGCGCTGGATGAGAGCGAGGCGGTCATCGGCTATACCACTTATGTAGATCTGATCAGGCCGCTGCTGCGGCACCAGGAGATTGTCGGCACGGGGATGACTGAAGAAGTCAGCCGGGCCCAGGAGGCCGTCCGCAGAGCTGAAGCGGGCCAGAGAATTGCGGTAATCTCCAGCGGCGATGCCGGTGTCTACGGAATGGCCGGGCTGGTCTACGAGGTGCTGATCGAACGCGGCTGGAGCCGCTCAGAGGGGGTACAGGTGGAGGTGATCCCGGGAATATCGGCGATCCAGTCCTGTTCCTCGCTGCTTGGAGCCCCGATTATGCATGATTCCTGCACGATCAGCCTGAGCGATCATCTTACGCCCTGGGAGAGCATCGCTGCGCGTGTGGAAGCGGCGGGGGCGGCGGATTTCGTCATTGCGTTCTATAATCCGCGCAGCGGCAGACGGACGCGCCAGATTGAAGAAGCGCGCACCATTCTGCTGCGTTACCGTGATCCGGCTACACCGGTAGGCATTGTCAAAAGCGCCTACCGTGACCGCCAGCAGACAGTCGTAACGACGCTGCAGGATATGCTGGAGCATGAAATCGGCATGCTCTCAACCGTGGTGGTCGGCAACTCTGCTACCGTTGTCTATGAGGATCTTATGATTACGCCGCGCGGATATGAACGCAAGTACAGTCTCGGGGCACAGACGCAGACGCTGAAGCCGCACGAGCGGCTGCGCACAGCCGCAGAACCGTGGTCGCTGGCTGCGGCGGAGTCCGGGCAGGCAGAGGAGGCAGCTGGAGCCGGAGCGGCCAAAGCTGTTGTTGCGGGGAGAGCAGCAGAGACTGGGCAGAGGGATGCAGCAGATGTTGGAAGCGAGACCGAGCCGGGACAGGTGAAAAGTGCAGAAGCATCAGGTTCGGTTCGGATGGAATGGGCGCTGGGCTGTGGCGAAGCGGAATCAGGACAGACGGAAGAGGCTGCTGCGCAGAGCCTGGCTGCTGCTCCGCAGGTGGAGCGGCTGCGGAGCTTGTCCGGTCGCCTGAAGGCATCCACCGATTCTTCCTTCGAGCTGGAGATTGCTCCCGCAACCGGCAGCCGCAGCTTCAACGGTGATCAGATGAAGCTGCTGGCTGAGCTTGCAGGCAGCGATGGGCAATTGATCTATACGAAGGACGGATATTTCCTGCTGCGCGGCAGCCGGAATGAAGAGGCAGAGGCAGGAGCAAGGCTGCTGGAGGCCGGACTGAATGTAAGTACGCCTGGAGATTACGTGAAGGTGAAGACCTGCGGATTCTGTGAGCTGCGCAGAAGCGGGGCGTTAAGTGCTGCTGTCCGGCTCCACACCCTGCTGTATGGAATGGCTGTGCCCAGAGAGCTGCACATCAGTGTAGCCGGCTGCGGGATGGCTTGCAGCTCCGCTGTGCTGGATGATATCGGACTGGTAATGTCGCGCGGCAGCTATGAGTTGTATCTCGGCGGCAAGAAGTCCGGGCGGGGTGCCCATGCAGGGATTTTGGTGCGTGAAGGGATGGACGAAGAGCAAGCGGTAGCCGCTGTAGCTGCCGCAGTTGAGGACTACAGGGCTCATGGCCGGGAGCAGGAGCGGTATCATGCGTTCCGGGAACGGATGGACAGCGCAACAGGGAGTGCAGCCCATACATCCGATAACGATAACAGCAAAGAAGGAGTGCAGACGATGAGAACGGTATTACTGGTGGGACACGGGAGCCGGGTTCAAGCGGGAAATGAGGAGCTGCTGGAATTCACCCGACTGCTCGCAGCCCGTAAGCCGGAGCTGAAGGTTGAGACCTGCTTCATAGAGCTGGCCTCGCCTTCCATCGCTGGCGGAATTGCCAGATGCATTGAGGGCGGTGCGGCGGAGATATACGTTGTGCCGATTATTTTGTTCGCGGCAGGTCATTCCAAGCTCGATATTCCAATGGCGATTGATGAGGCCAAGCAGAGATATCCCGGGGTGAAGTTCATCTACGGACGCCCGCTGGGGGTGCAGGACCGTGCCGTCGATATTCTGCTGGAGCGGATTCAGGAAGCAGAACGACTTCCACTCCCGCCGGTGAAGGCGGCTGGCGGAATGGACCTGGACCTGCGCGGGAACGGTGCATCCACGATTGAGGATAAGGACACCATCGTACTGCTGATGGGACGCGGGGGCAGTGACCCGGATGCTAACAGCGATCTGTATAAAATAAGCCGGCTGCTCTGGGAGAGAACAGGCTACCGCAGCGTGGAAAGCTGCTTCATTGCCATCGCCAAGCCTTCGCTGCCGGACGGGCTTGAGCGCTGCCTTGCACTGGGTGCGCGCAAAATTATTGTTCTGCCGTACCTGCTGTTCACCGGAGTGCTAATGCAGCAGTTCGCAGAGAGAGTGGCGCAATTCGCAGCGGAGCATCCCGGGCTTGAAGTGGAGATCGGCGGCACACTGGGCGCACATCCGCTGCTGGCGGATATGCTGACAGAGCGGATCGAGGAGACGCTGGAAGGGCGTGCCTTCAGCAACTGCGATAACTGCAAATACCGCGATGCAGCCTCTTTGCATCATCACCATCACCATCATGGTGAGGAGGAGCACGGGGAGCATGGGCATGGACATCACGGGCATGGGCATCACAGTCATGAGGGACATGGACACGGGCGCCATGAGCATGGAGATGAAGAGCACGGACACGTACATCACTGCCATGGGAAGCATGGGCATCACGAATGTGCGCATCACGGGCATGGGAATCACGGGCACACGCACGAGCATGGGCGACATGAATGTACGCATCACGAGCATGAGGAACATAGGCACGGGCACCACTGCCATGGGAAGCATGGGCATCACGAGTGTGCGCATCACAGGCATGATGAACATGGGCACACGCATCACGCGCATGAGCATCACTGCCATGGGCGGCATGATGTAACGGAGGCGGCGGCTCCGGCAGACGATCTGGCGCTTCGCCAGCCGCGATGATCTTCATGTTATGCGGCACCAGCGACGCCCGCGAGCTGGCTCAGAGCCTCCTGCGCCAAGGCCTGCCGCTGCAGGCCAGCGTGGTGACGCCCAGCGGGGCAGAACGCCTTATGGCCGCAGGCATCCGCACCCGCGTCGGCAGACTGGACCGCGCGGCGATGATCGCTTTGCTGCAGGCGGGCGGGTACCGAGCCGTGGTGGACGGCAGCCATCCTTTTGCGCTGGAGGCCCATGCTAATGCAATGGAAGCTGCTGCTGCGCTGGGGTTGCCTTACTTCCGCTACGAGCGGCAGAGCCTTATCTATAACAGCCATCCCCGGCTGTTGCTAGTGCATTCCTATGAAGAGGCTGCGCGCAAGGCTAAGGAGCTGAAGGGCTCTGTGATGCTGACTACCGGCGGCAAAACGCTGGAGATTTTTGCGGAGGAGCTGCTGGGAGATCCGGACATCCGGCTGACCGTAAGGCTGCTGCCTTGTCTGGAGAATCTGGAGAAGTGTCTGGCCCTTGGGATAGAGCAGCGGAATATTATTGCGCTTCAGGGCCCTTTTAGCAGAGAGATGAATGAGGCCTTATACCGGCAGTATGGCACCCGGGTGATGATTACCAAGGAGAGCGGGGCCGAGGGCTCGGTGGATGAGAAGCTGCATGCCGCGCTGGATATGGGGTTATATGTGATTTTGATTATGCGGCCGGGGCTGTCCTTCGGGGATGGCGGAACGGTGTTTGATTCTTTTGACGAGATTACGGCTGCTGTGAAGAATGCGCTGCTAATGACGAGGGAAGAGGGATGAATGTGGATTTCGGGACAGAGTTCAAGCCGGTGACCGTACAGCCGCAGGAGATAGAGGGTCTAAGCTTTCAGATGATTACGGAGGAGCTGGGTGAACATTCGTTTAGTGCATTGGAGTACCCGATTGTACAGCGGATTATTCATGCTTCGGCTGATTTTGAGCTGGGGCGCAGCCTGGTGTTCCATCCCGGGGCGATTGAGGCGGGGATTCACGCCATTCTGCAGGGCAAGCCGATTATAGCGGATGTGCGGATGGTGGAGGCGGGCATTGCCAAGGAGCGGATTCAGCGGTACGGCGGCGAGGTCCGGGTACATATTTCAGATCCTGATGTGGTGGACGAGGCGAAGGCGCTGGGAACCACAAGGGCGATTATCGCAACGCGCAAGGCCTGCGCACAGGCACCGGGGGGGATCTATGTCATCGGCAACGCGCCGACTGCCCTGCTGGAGCTGATCCGTCTGGTAAAGGCAGGCGCCGCCCAGCCCGGACTTGTCATCGGCATGCCCGTTGGCTTCGTCTCTGCGGCGGAATCCAAGGATGAGCTGCGCAAGCTGGATATTCCATACATCACGAATATCGGCCGCAAAGGCGGCAGTACAATCGTGGTCGCCGCAGTGAACGCACTAAGTCTGCTGGCCGTCCGCCGGGCGGCGGGTGAGCTGGGGTAGCTTGATCAGAGAATCAGATCGCTGAAGCGTAGGGCTGGTGAGTTGTCATATCCCGATTAAGGTGCAAGTGGTATGCTCAATCGCACTCTGTACAACTAAATGCTCTGATGTACGAGTGAATAGCCATTTAGCTGTAAAACGTACAATTAAACTTTTCTATAATCGGTGTTCTCCTTCATTTGGGCAGATATAGTTGTACAGATTACAGTTAGATGAGGAAATCCTCCCTTTTTGCGGGTTTTAAATGTACAGAATACAACTACTATCTCAAATTATTTACTTTTTTAGTTCTAATAGTATTCTTTACAACAGAATTCGTGATTTTATAGTTAAAATCCGGTTCTATTGTAGTTCGTACACTTGATTTCTGGATAAAGGCTCCAAAACACCTCCCCCGCCAAATTCTAATGTACAAAATGCAGCAGACTTACTTTTTTGGCGGATTTGGGGTTCAACTAATGTACAAAGTGCAGTGGAGCCAGAATTTGTATAAAAATCTCCTGATTTGCTTAGAAGCAGCAGTATAATCAGGTTATATAGAGAGTAAGACAGGTTACCTGCCCAGGGCGAAAGCTCAGCGGATAAGCATCAGCGATGTGAAGATAGTTCAGATTCTGAGGATTTATTCTTAGACCAACAGCAAAGAGGGATTGCCATGACCAAGGAAATACCCGGTCACGCCGTCAGGCAGAACCGGAGCCAAGAAAGCGGGGAGGCAGGGGCGGGGCAAGCAGAGCGGGTAGAGCAAGCAGCCGGACCTGAATTCGATCAGGGATCTGAGCAGTTGGAGCAAGTAGGCAGCCCCAAATTCGCACAGGCGGCTGAACGTTTGGAGCACGCAGCCGGCTCCGAGATCGAGCAGATGGCTGGGCAGGTACAGCAGGCTATCAAACCCGGATTGCCCGGATTCGATCAGGCAACTAAGCAACCGGAGCAAGCCAGCTGCCCCGAGTTCGATCAGGCAGCCCAGCAGGTGGAGCAAGCAGACGGCCCCGAGATCGAGCAGGAGGGTGATCGTGTACAACAGTCTGCTGGGCCTGAGTTCGCACAATCGCCCGATACCGGATCGCCCGATCACGATTCCGAAGAAGCGCCCCCTGCTCCTCCGATGCGCAGGGGCTACACGACAGGGGCCTGTGCCGCAGCGGCAGCCGCAGGTGCGGCCACCCTGCTCATTACAGGGGAGAGCCTGCCTGCGGTAGAGATTGATCTGCCGGCCGGGTTCCGTCATACCTTTGAGCTGACTGGCTGGCAGTGCGCAGGGTCGCATACGGCAAGCTGTGCCACAGTGAAGGATGCCGGAGACGACCCGGATGCGACACATCTGGCGTGGATCGAGGCGGCGGTGAGCTGGCGGGATCAGCCCGGCGTGGAGATTGACGGGGGCCGCGGTGTTGGCCGGGTGACGAAGCCGGGGCTGCCGGTGGGCGTCGGAGAGGCGGCGATTAACCCAGTGCCCCGGAGGATGATTCAGGAGGCGGTATCCGCCGTACTGGAGGAGCACGGTGCAGTGCGGGGCCTGAGGGTAGTCATCAGCGCGCCGGAGGGCGAGAGCATCGCCATGAAGACGCTGAATCCCCGGCTGGGTATTCTGGGCGGCATTTCGATCCTGGGCACGCGGGGCGTGGTGACCCCGTTCTCCACCGAGGCCTACAAGGCGAGTGTGGTTCAGGCTATCTCGGTGGCGGCTGCGGCGGGGAACCGGCAGGTTGTGCTCACCACAGGCGGCAGCAGCGAGAAATACGCCATCGCGATGTTCGCAGAGCTTCCGGAGGAAGCTTTTATACAGATGGGGGAATATGTGGGCTTCTCGCTGGAGCATGCCAAGGCATACGGAATTCGCAAGGTTACCTTCGTCGGGATGGCCGGCAAATTCTCCAAGGTGGCTCAGGGGGCCATGCTGATTCACTCCAAGAACGCGCCCGTCGATTTCGGATTTCTGGCAACCGTTGCGGCGGGGGCGGGAGCGTCCCCGGAGCAGGTGCAGGAGATTGCTGCCGCCAACACAGCCTCACAGGTCGTGGATATGATGACTGAGGCGGGGAATCACACTTTTTTCGAGCAGCTGTGCAGGCATGCCTGTGAACAGAGTCTGGCGCATATGAACGGAGGCATGATTGTGGAAATGGTGCTCATTACAATGAAGGGCCGGGTGCTGGGAAGGGCGGAGATTCATGGATAACCTGATTTATGTAATCGGGATCGGTGAGGATGGCGCCGGCGGCTTGACACCGGATAGCTTAAGTATAGTGAACAACAGCGAGGTGCTGCTGGGCGGCGAGCGGCAATTGAATTTTTTCGGCAGGTATAGAGGGGAGAAAATCGTGCTGCAAGGCGGGCTGAAGCCTTTTACAGACAAGCTGGAGGAGGTGTGGCGTGAGCGGCGGACGGTGGTGCTGGCCTCGGGGGACCCGTTCTTTTTTGGGATTGCGGGTTATCTGGTCCGCAGGTTCGGACCGGAGCATGTGGAGGTGATCCCCCATTATAGCAGTGTGCAGCTTGCGTTCGCGCGGCTCGGGGACAGCTGGCAGGATGCTGAGCTGATCAGTCTGCACGGGCGTCCCATTCAGGGACTGGCCCAGCGTATCGACGGCAGGCACAAAATCGCTCTGCTGACAGACGAGAACAACACCCCTGCGGTCATTGCCGCTTATCTGCAGGAGTTCGGGATGGTGGAATATGAGGCGTTTGTCTGCGAGCGGCTTGGCGGCGCAGAGGAGATCTGCCGGTTCTGGACGCTGGAGGAAATGGAGACCAGGGAGTTCGCAGCGCTTAATGTCGTGATCCTGCGCCGTAAGCAGGAGGTCTCCGCTCCCGTGCGGCGCGGATTCGCTTATCCCGACGGGGAGTTCCGGCAGCGTAAGCCGGAGAAAGGCCTGATTACGAAGCGCGAGGTCCGCGCTCTGGTGCTTTCGGAGCTGAACCTGTCCGAGGATGCAGTCGTGTGGGATATCGGTTCCGGCTCGGGTGCGGTGGCTGCGGAATGTGCGCGGATCGCCAGACTCGGGAGGGTCTACGCTCTGGAGAAAAGTGCGGAGAACCTGCCGAATATGGCAGCGAACCGTCTGAAGTTCCGGGCGGATTTCGAAATCATTCAGGCGAAGGCGCCGCAGGGCTTAGCGGCTCTACCTGACCCGGATGCCGTCTTCATCGGCGGGAGCGGCGGTGAGCTGGCGGCCATTATTGAACATAGCGCTGCGAGACTTCAGCCCGGCGGACGGATTGTGGTTGGGGCGATTACGGTGGAGACGCTGCATGGCAGCATGGAGGCGCTTAAGGCCGCAGGGCTGGCCTGCGAGGTGACGATGCTTCAGGCGTCGCGCGGCAAGCTGATTCTCGGCATGACCCGGTTCGACGGGATGAATCCCGTTTATGTGGTCAGCGGCCGGAGGCTTCATTAATCATCAGACAATAACGAAGGAGGAACCCGCAATGAAGACCGATGTAACTGAGCCGCGTGAGCAGGCTGCGGAGGGACAGGAAATATCGTCAGGAGAAGCTGCAGGGACGCTGTGGACAGAAGCAGCGATACAGGCGGCCAGTGCGTTATTTGACCCGCTGGATGCAGAAGAGCTGGAGCTGGAGGAAAGACTGACTCCCCGGGCGCTCGGAACGTTATACGGCATAGGCGTTGGCCCCGGCGACCCGGAGCTGATTACGCTTAAGGCTTGCCGTCTGCTGCGGGAATGTCCGGTGATTGCCTACCCGGCTACCAAGAAGGGAGGCAAATCCTACGCCTATGAAATCATTGAGCTGCATGTAGACCCGCAGGACAAAATCATGCTCGGACTGGTCTTTCCGATGACGAAGGACCCGGAGCTGCTGGCTGGCGGCTGGACCCGTACGGTAGAGCTGTGCTGGGGAGAGCTGAGACAGGGGCGGGATGTGGCTTTTGTGACGGAAGGCGATCCTAATCTCTTCAGCACTTTCATACATCTGTCCCGGCTGATGCAGGAGCTGCATCCCGGCGTGCCGGTCGTCTCGGTTCCGGGAATTTCCTCGGTGCTGGGCGCGGCGGCGGCGCTGGAGCAGCCCCTGGCGGACGGCAATCAGCGGGTGGGGATCATCCCGGCTACGGACGACAGAGAGGCGCTTCGGGAAGCGCTGCTGCATCATGATACGGTGGTGTTCCTTAAGGTGGCGAAGGTGCTGGATCTGGTGCTGGATGTGCTGGATGAGCTGGGCTTGTCCGGCCGCGCCTCGGTGGTAACCAAGGTCACCTCCCCCTATGAGACTGTCTGGCGCGATGCACGGGACCTGCGGGGCAAGGAAGTGGAGTACCTGAGTCTGATGGTGGTGAGCAAATGACTGAGCTTGCGTCGAAGGTATACATTGTAGGTGCCGGACCGGGCGACCCGGAGCTGATTACTGTAAAAGGCAGCCGAATCTTGCGCTCCGCTGATCTGGTGCTGTATGCGGATTCGCTGGTCAGCGAGGAGCTGATCCGCAGCGCTAAGCCCGGTGCGCAGGTGCTTCAGAGCTCGGGCATGGATCTGGAGCAGCAGGTGGAGCTGATGACGCTTGCCGTGCAGTCCGGTAAAAGCGTAGCCCGTGTCCACACCGGAGACCCCGCCATGTACGGCGCGATTCTGGAGCAGATGTCGCTGCTGAAGCTACGTGGCGTCGCTTACGAGATTGTACCGGGCGTCAGCTCGGTTTTTGCCTCTGCGGCGGCGGTTGGCGCAGAGCTGACCGTGCCGGAGCTGACGCAGACGGTCATTCTGACCCGTGCGGAAGGGCGCACGCCGGTGCCTGAGCGTGAGCAGCTGCGCAAGCTGGCGGAGCATCACTGCACGGTGGCGCTGTTTCTGAGTGCATCACTGGCCGGTCATGTGAGCAGTGAATTCCTGGCCGCAGGCTGGAGCCCGGAGACCCCGGTGGCGGTCGTGAAGCGGGCCACTTGGCCGGATCAGCAGATTCTGCGGACCACGGTTGAGAAGCTGGAGGCGGACCTGCAAGGTGCTGGCATCACCATGCATGCCATGATCCTGGCCGGCTGGGCGCTGGACCCCGGGCTGACGGACCGCGATCAGCACCGCTCCAAGCTGTATGACAAGACCTTCACCCACGGCTGCCGGGAAGGAATCGGCTCCGGTGAGTAAGCGGTATGCGGCTGTTGCCATTACGCGGAGTGGCATAGAGCTGGCTGTGAAGCTCGGCGGGCGGCTTGGCGGGACTGAGGTCTTTGCCTATGCCAAGTATAGCGGAGAGCTGGAGGCGCGGAGCGGGGAGATCACTGTTTTTGACGGACCGGTCAGAGGGGTGCTGCCTAGGCTCTTCGGGAGCTATGAGGCGGTCATTCTGTTCTTCTCACTGGGGGCGGCTGTCCGGCTGACGGCTCCGCTGCTGCGGGATAAAAGAACCGATCCTGCCGTCGTCGTCATCGATGAGCGCGGGGAGCATGTCATCAGCATGCTCTCCGGCCATCTCGGCGGAGCGAATAAGCTGACACTGGAGATTGCGGAGCTGCTGGGCAGCCATCCGGTGATCACCACGGCTTCGGATGTGCAGGGCACCTTCGCTGTCGATCTGCTGGGCCGGGAGTACGGCTGGCGTGCCGACAGCTTCACCTCCATGAAGGGGGTTAGTGCTGCGCTCGTTAACGGGGAGCCGGTAGCCTTTGTGCAGGAGAGCGGGGAACGTGACTGGCTGCCGCCGGGTGCTGAGGTGCCGGAGCATGTCTCTATGTTCGCAAGCAGAGCCGAGCTTCGGCATAGCGGACGCAGCTTCAGCGCAGCGATTGTGGTAAGCGACCGGGTGACGGAGGAACCAGAGGAGGACGCACCGGCAGATACTACTCTGGCCGAGTACACTGTAGTGTATCGCCCGCGCAGTCTGGTGCTTGGACTCGGCTGTAACCGCGGGACGTCTGCGGAAGAGCTGGAAGCGGTGGTTCTGCGCACTCTGAATGAGCTTCGTCTGTCGCTCGATAGTGTGCGGAATGTGGCGACAGCCGGGATCAAGGGGGATGAAGCGGGACTCTTGGCCTTGTGCGCCAAATACAGCTGGGAGCTGGTTCTGTACACCCCGGAGCAGCTCAATACAGTAGAGCTGGACCATCCGTCTGAGGTGGTATTCAGGGCAACCGGGGCTTACGGTGTCTGTGAACCTGCTGCGCTACTGTCTTCAGGTGCGCATTCGCTCCTGCAGCCTAAGCTCAAGAGCGGCAATGTGACCATCGCCGTAGCCCGGATTGTCTATCCCGGAGAGAAGGAGGGGAAGAGCGGTGAATGAGCTGAGGAATGCAGCCGGATATGAAAAAAAGCCTGGATCAGCCCCCCGTGAGCCGCAGGCGCATCCCCGCCTGGTCATCGCAGGCACAGGCAGCGGCTCGGGCAAAACAACGGTCACACTGGGGCTGATGCGCGCTTTTGCCCGGCGGGGCCTGAACGTTCAGGGCTTCAAATGCGGCCCTGACTATATCGATCCCGCCTATCACACTGCGGTCACAGGCCATCCCTCGCGCAACCTGGACTCCTGGATGACTTCAAGCGACTATCTGCAGGAGTATTTCCTGCAGGCTTCGGCGGATGCTGACCTGTCCGTCATTGAGGGCGTGATGGGGTTGTATGACGGCAAGGAAGACACAGCACTGACCGGATCCACGGCGGAGATCGCCATCCTGACCGCCAGCCCTGTGCTGCTGGTGGTCGATGTCCGCAGCATGGGGCGCAGTGCGGCGGCGATAGTGCTGGGCTTCCGGCAGCTGGAGCCGCAGGTGCAGATTGCCGCCGTTCTGGTGAACCGCTGCGGCAGCGAGGGTCACTACCGGTTAGTTAAGGCTGCCATTGAAGCAGCCTGCGGGATTCCCGTGATTGGCTGGCTCCCCCGCGACAGCGGGCTGGACATCCCGGAGCGGCATCTGGGCCTGCTGCCCGCTGTGGAGCGAGGGGAGCTTGCGCCCTTGTTCGAGCATGCCGCCGATATGCTGGAGCAAGGCACGGATCTGGAACGGCTGCTGGAGCTTGCGGCTGCCGCTCCTGCTGTGCAGGGGCAGCCTGTGTCGCCGGAGCAAGAAGCCTTGCTTGCCTGCAAGCAGACGCCGGACCAGCAAGTCCGCTCCCTTACATATGCGGCTGAACTTTGTAACCCCACTGCTCAGATACATAAGACACAGGCAGGCCCGGCGGGGCCTGGCCCGCTCATTGCCATAGCCCGGGATGCGGCGTTCAATTTCTACTACGCCGATAATCTGGAGCTGCTTGCACATGCGGGTGCTAAGCTGGCTTACTTCAGCCCGCTCAGCGGTGAAGGCATTCCGCCGGAAGCGGACGGCATCTATCTCGGCGGCGGCTTCCCGGAAGAATTCGCGGCGGTGATTGCCGCGAACCAACTCTTCCTAAGCGGCCTGAGATCCGCCGCAGACGCTGGAATGCCAATGTATGCGGAGTGCGGCGGCTATATGGTGCTGGCCCGCAGTCTGACCGACCGCACCGGCACGGTGCATGAGATGGCCGGAATCATTCCGGCGCATACCGTGATGCAGGAACGCCGGGCGGCACTCGGGTATCGTGAAGTTACGGCACTTCACGACTGTCTGCTGCTGAAGCAGGGCGAGCGTCTGCGCGGCCATGAATTTCATTACTCCGTCATGAGCTATCCTGAGGGGGCAGCCCGGACCTATGCCTACGAGAGTAAGGGCAGAGGGGGCAGCCAGCCGGAAGGCTACATCAGCGGCAGCATTATGGCTGCTTATGCGCATATCCATCTGGCCTCCCATCTTTCGGCAGCAGCCCGGCTTGTAGCAGCCTGCCGGGCCTATCGTGACAGCAAACAGGCTGTGCAGCAGCATGTTCCCGGCTCCCGCAACCAACAAGTGGAATAACGTATTTTAATTTATTAATTTTCATGGGATGCCCGGCAACAAGTGGAAAAACAACATCAATTCATGTTACTTTTAGCTACTTGGGCTAAAATGGGCAACATTAAGTGTTGTTTTTCCAACTGTTGTTCTAGCATCGGCTATTCGTTCATTAGCAAGTGTAGAAAATCCAACTACCCCCGTCCCGTTCAATGCGGCCTAAGCCTCATCAGCAAATCACTTATTCATACTGTATGTCAACCGCTTGTCATACGTATATTTGATACGTATAATAGGACAAGAGAACGCTTCATTATCGCGCACGGGCTGGTCAACGGGCAAGTTCCAGCGCAGGAAACTATCATTGTATTTATCGTATCTCAGGAGTCTATCGAAATTATCAGAAGCAACAGCATATGGATGCATCAGGAGAAGGGGGAACGCTGCAGTGAAATTGTTGGGAGCGATTGAAGCAGGGGGAACGAAGTTTGTATGCGGTATCGGGAATGAGGACGGGACGATTATCGACCGGGTGAGCTTTCCGACGGCTACTCCTCAGGAGACTATGGGCCAGGTAATGGATTATTTCAGCGGAAAATCAGTGGAGGCTATCGGGATCGGTTCCTTCGGACCGATTGACCCTGTTATCGGCAGCCCCACCTATGGATATATTACAACCACACCGAAGCCGCATTGGGGCGGATATAATCTGGTTGGAGCCGTGGAGGAGCAATTCCGGGTTCCGATCGGCTTTGATACAGATGTAAACGGCGCAGCGCTGGGCGAGTACACCTGGGGAGCAGCGCAAGGGCTGGACAGTTGTCTCTATATCACGGTGGGCACCGGGATTGGTGCCGGTGCTGTGGTAGGCGGGAAGCTCGTTCACGGTCTGTCCCACCCGGAGATGGGCCATATTCTGGTCCGTCGTCATCCCGAGGACCACTACGAAGGCTTCTGCCCTTATCACGGCGATTGCCTGGAGGGTCTGGCGGCGGGTCCGGCCATCGGCAAGCGCTGGGGTAAGCCCGCGGGCGAGCTGCCTGCGGATCATCCGGCCTGGGCGATGGAGGCCCACTATCTGGCTCATGCTCTTATGAACTATGTGCTGATCCTCTCGCCGCAGAAGATCGTAATGGGCGGCGGTGTGATGAAGCAGAGCCAGCTCTTCCCGCTGATCCATGCCAAGCTGCAGGAGCTGCTCGGCGGATATGTGCAGCATCCAGCGCTCAATGAAGAGATTGGCAGCTACATTGTGCCTCCGCAGCTTGGAGATAACGCCGGTCTGTCGGGAGCACTGGGTCTGGCCAAGCTGGCTTTAGACCGCAAGTAGGATATTTTGTCAAAAAGAGATTGACTGTTACGTAATATATGGTATTCTAGGTTTTAACAGTATAGCATTTAAGAGGAAGCACCTCTTTCACGAATGTCGTGGGAGAGGTGCTTTTTTTGCGTTCAGAGCGCTCATGCGTACTGTAAGACGACGAAAGAAGGGATTCATATGCAGATCGTATTTATGAACCGTTTGTGCAGAAGATCAGGAATGGACGAAGAGAATTTTGCCCAGCTGTGGATTGGAGAGGAAGAGGGTCAGTGGCGTCTTGGCTGGCGTGATTTCTCCGGCGAAGAGGAGACGGGCGACAGCCTGTGGTATGAAGGCGGATCATGGAATGAGATGCTGTGTGTTTACCGGCACGAGCTTGCCGTGAAGATGGGGGATGGCTACCGCCCGCTGATTGACGGGGTATTTCATGATGACGATAACCTCAGCAGCCGCAGCCAGGAGCAGCTTAAGCTGCAGTATTACAGTGAGCAATACGGGAATGAAGCCATCTTCGAGGAGCTGTGCTCCTGGCGCAGAGGGAAGGCCTCCAGTGAGCGGAAGGCGCCTTATATCCTGGCCAGCAACCGACTGCTGCGCATGATCAGCGCATTTCTTCCCCGCACGGAGGAGGAGCTGCTGCAGCTCCCGGGTGTGGGTGAAGGCAAAGTCTCACAGTATGGTGCAGACTGGCTTAGCATCACCGCGGCGGCTGAGCGTGAGCATGATTTTCCGCTAAGCTGGGTGAATCATGCCATAGACGAAGAGAGCTTCGTATCCTGGCACTATAAGCAGAAGGAGCTTAAGTACAAGAAGCAGCTGGAGCGGCTGAGACTGCGGCGCGTTCTATTACAGGGGATTGAAGAGGGACAGGGGATGGAGCAGCTCAGAGTGCTTAGCGGAGTTTCCCGCCGTGAAGTGCTTGAAGTGGTAGAGGAGCTGGAGAAGGACGGCTACTCGGCCGAGAAGCTTATTGCCCTGGAGCTGAGAGAGGTGAGTCCCGAAGAACAGAACAATATTTGGACAGCCTATGAACTGATCGGCGACAACTTCCTGAAGCCTGTCCTCTACAAAGCCTACGGCGACAACTTCGTACCTGCTGACGGACTTGATCTGTATTACGAACGCCTGCGGCTGATCCGCATCCGCTTCCGGCGGGAGCATCCGGCGGCGTTAGGGATAGTTACCCCTCAATAATTATTGAGTCTGATGGCCTGCATCAGTCCCAATCTACGGTCCTGATGACCGGAATTCCTGATCGGCGCAGACGCATTACATACTGGTGACATACCAAAAAGACGAAGGCTCTCCGAGTCCCGGTAGCCGGGTATACGGTGCCTTCGTCCTTCGTATTCGTCCGCTCTGCTTCATAGCCACTCCTTCTTACGGAAGATAATTAGCATTCCGCAGCCTAGCGTCACCATAACGGCAATGACGCCATAGTAGCCGTACTCGGTGTGGATCTCCGGGATATTGTCAAAGTTCATGCCGTAGATTCCGGTAATCACGGTCAGCGGCATGAATATGGTAGTAATTGCTGTAAATACACGCATGATTTCATTGGCTCGGTTCGCAATACTGGACTGATAAGCTTCGCGCAAGTTGCCCATGAGATCGCGGTATGTTTCGAAGGTCTCAGAGATCTTGACCGCATTCTCATAAATATCGCTGAAATACTTCTGCAGCTGATCGTCGATCAGGCGAAGATCCTTCTTGTTGAGTGTGTTGATAACTTCCTTCTGCGGGCCGAGCATCTTCTTCAGCCAGAGAATCTCACTGCGCAGACCGATGATCTCGCTCAGATGCGATTTCTTGGTATGCATGAGGATGTCTTCTTCCAGCTTCTCGATCCGCGCTTCAATCCGGTCACCGACCGAGAAGAAGTTGTCGACAACGAGGTCGATCAGCAGATACAGGAAGCGGTCAGGCGTACTGACCTCCTGCTCCCACAGTACGGGCTTCAGGACACGCAGTTCATGGATCTTCTGCTTCGTAACGGTAATAATGAAATGTCTGCCAAGGAATACATTGAGTGCACGGAGGAAGATTTCCTCATCATCGAACCGGATGCTGTTCACCACGATGAAATAATGACTCTCATAAATCTCCAGCTTCGGACGCTGATCCTCTTCACTTAGACAGTCTTCCACAGCCAGATCATGCAGGCCGTATATAGGCTGAAGCTCTACAAGGTCCTCCACATCGGCATCAATCCAGTAGAACCCCTCAGCAGGGGCGGTTAAAGTTTCTTCAATATTGTCAATAGGCGTAAAAACCCCTGCATTCACCAGCCGGATTTTCATCTGATTCACTCCTTATGTCCCTGGTCTTCTCCAGGGGTATGCTAATTTCAGCACACGGAAAAAATCAGCTTGGCCGGTGGTACAATCATGGACGAAGGCCAAAAGACGGTCCGAGAGCATGAAGAAAAAGGGCTCCCGCCGCCGGCAAGCTGATGTTAATCCTGTGTGGTTGTTCATTCTGCACGCTTATTCGCGAGCCCGGGTCGCCTTCCATTGTTCTCTCACCTCTTCTTTTCGCCGTTTTTTTTGAAATATAAGAATGTATAGGTTTCACACGATCCCTTATCCTTATATTTCTCGCTGAAACGGTACCGTCCTTTAAAGGGACGGCAAAGCCGTTTCCACTTGGTTGAAACACTTGTCTAGTATAACGCCGGGATATGGCTCTTACAAGAGAAATTGTTTTCTGTTATAAGGCCCCTTCAGCATTGTATGGACTTGACGAAAAGGAGGTTCATGATTTAAAGTGAAATTTAAGAAAAAGCATCGTTCAGATGCTTAAGGTTATTCAACTGAATACAGCTAAATCTTATCAAGAGCAGGTGGAGGGACTAGCCCGATGAAACCCGGCAACCGGCGTGTGAACGCACGGTGCTAATTCTTGCGGAAGCTTTGCAGGGCGTTGTTCGTCCGGCGGAAGTTCTCTGGCAGATGAGAGAGGCGCATATGACTGCATGATATGACCTTTCTCGCCCGGGAAAGGTCTTTTTTCGCTACCCTGCCTCAGGTTGAACCACCAAGTGGAACCCCATTTCAGTTAAGGAGTGAACAGCAATGCCTATCAAAATTCCCGACAGCCTGCCGGCCAAAGAAGTATTATCCGGTGAGAATATTTTTGTAATGGATGAAAGCCAGGCCTTCCATCAGGATATCCGTCCTCTCCGGATCGCCATCCTGAACCTGATGCCTACCAAAGAAACTACTGAGACCCAGCTGCTGCGCCTTATCGGGAATTCCCCGCTTCAGGTGGATGTTGTTCTGCTGCACCCCAGCTCCCATACGTCGAAGAATACTTCGGCAGAGCATTTGAAGAGCTTTTACAAAACCTTTGATGAGATCAGCCACCGCCGGTTCGACGGCTTGATTGTAACCGGCGCTCCCGTAGAACAGCTTGAGTTCGAGGATGTCAACTACTGGGAAGAGCTGAAAGTGATTTTTGAGTGGAGCAAGCAGAATGTAACCTCGACCATGCACATCTGTTGGGCGGCGCAGGCAGGGCTGTATCATCACTTCGGCGTGCGCAAGGTGAGTCTGCCGGACAAATGCTTCGGAGTGTTTCCGCATACAATGAGCCATAATAATGTCAAGCTGCTGCGCGGCTTCGATGAAGTGTTCCATGTTCCGCATTCCCGCCATACCGACGTCTCCCGTGAAGATATTGAGCAGAACCCGGAGCTGCAGATTCTGGCAGAATCCGAGGAAGCCGGGGTGTACCTGGTGGCTACGCATGACGGGAAGCAGATTTTTGTCACCGGACATTCGGAGTATGATCCCTTCTCCTTGAAATGGGAGTATGACCGGGATATCGCCAAGGGGCTGGAGGTTGCCCTGCCGAAGCACTATTATCCCAAGGATGATCCGACACGCACACCGCCGGCAGTCTGGCGCGCCCATGCTAACTTATTATTCGCTAATTGGCTCAATTACTATGTATACCAGGAGACTCCTTACGATATCGGGGCATTTATCTAAGAGGTTGACTTATTCTTAATAGAAGTAATTAATCAGGAGGGCAATGGAGATGGATGAGAAACTGAGAATTGAGAGCAGACTGGCACAGATTGGTTCAATGGAGGACCCCGCCACCGGGGCCATTAATTACCCGATTTATCATGCGACAGCCTTCCGTCACCCGCGGCTTGGACAGAGCACAGGCTTTGACTACATCCGCACCAAAAATCCTACCCGCTCTGTCCTAGAAGAAGCGGCAGCGGCCCTGGAATCAGGGGATGCCGGCTTCGCCTGTGCCTCCGGTATGGCTGCACTGACTACAGTGTTCACCTTGTTTGGACAAGGGGACCATCTCATTGTATCGCTGGACTTGTACGGCGGTACTTACCGGCTGCTGGAACGGATTCTCTCCAAATACGGCATCAGCGCCTCCTATGTAGATACGAATGATCTGGATGGCCTGGAAGCGGCCCGCCAGCCGGGCACGAAGGCTGTATTCATTGAGACACCGACCAATCCGCTGATGATGATTACGGATGTCGAAGCCGTATGTACCTGGGCCCGCCGTCACGGGCTACTCACAATTGTGGACAATACGCTGCTGACCCCGTTCTTCCAGCGCCCGCTGGAGCTTGGCGCAGATATCGTGGTTCACAGTGCGACTAAGTATCTGGGCGGGCATAACGATGTGCTGGCGGGGCTGATTGTGACCAAGGGTGCAGAATTGTCGGCTGAAATGGCTGTCCTGCATAACTCCTTGGGAGCCGTTCTCGCGCCGAATGACAGCTACCAGCTGATGAAGGGCATGAAGACCCTCGCCCTGCGTATGGAGCGGCATGAGAGCAACGCCCTGGCTATTGCCCGTTATCTGCAGGAGCATCCGGCTATTGCCGAGGTCTTCCACCCGGGCCTGCCGGACCATCCGGGTTATGCCATTCAGAACCGCCAGTCCTCCGGCAACACCGGGATCTTCTCCTTCAAGGTAAAAGAGGCCAGCTATGTGGAGCCGTTGCTCCGCCATATCAAGCTAATTGCCTTCGCCGAGAGTCTGGGCGGTGTGGAATCGCTGATGACCTATCCGGCGATACAGACCCATGCCGATATTCCGGCTGAAATCCGCGATGCTGTAGGCGTGGATGACCGGCTGCTGCGCTTCTCTGTCGGCATAGAGCATGTAGATGATCTGATCGCCGATCTCGGGCAGGCCCTGGAGGCCGCCGGGAGCGAGCTGGAATAAGGCGATGCGCCGCCGGACCTGCCCGGCATGCGAGATTCACAGAACGTACAAGCAGCAGTGCCTTCGGGCACTGCTGTTTAATTTGCCTGGAACAAGGGCATTTATTCGGTCCTGTGCAGCGAAACATTTTTCAAGAACAGCCGATTGTGATACGATGGGAGAACGGACTATTTTTATTTCAAATTGTATTTATCTCATAGACTTCATAGATGAAGAGGAGGCCGTCAACAGTGAGTGCAGTCGATCTTATACTGGATAAGGCACTGAAGGGTGAACGTCTTCAGTTGGAAGATACGATCACATTATTCGAGAGCAATGAAATTGAGAAAATGGGCGCTGCCGCAGATATTATTATGAAGCGCTGGCACCCGGAGCCAGTGACGACATTCGTCATCGGCCGCAACATTAACTACACCAATGTATGTGATGTATACTGCCGATTCTGCGCCTTTTACCGCAGACCCGGTTCGGAGGAAGGCTATGTGCTTCCCGATGAGACGATCTACCAGAAGATTGCCGAGACCATGAGCGTAAACGGAACCGAGATTCTGATGCAGGGCGGTACGAATCCCAATCTGCCGTTCAGCTATTATACGGATATTCTGCGCGGCATCAAGCAGCGGTTCCCGGAGATTACGATGCATTCCTTCTCACCGGCGGAGATTATGAAGATGGTGGAGGTCTCCGGCCTGCCGCTGGAGCAGGTCATGCGTGAGATCCATGCTGCGGGCCTCGATTCCCTGCCCGGCGGCGGTGCAGAGATTCTCGATGACCGTACCCGCCGCAAGATCAGCCGGCTCAAGGGCTCCTGGCGCGAGTGGATGGACGTCATGCAGACCGCACACCGGATCGGCATGAATACAACAGCCACGATGGTGATCGGTCTGGGCGAGAGTATGGAAGAACGGGCGCTGCATCTGCTGCGTGTCCGTGAGGCCCAGGACGAATGTATTGCGAACAAATATGATTCCGAGGGCTTCCTGGCGTTCATCTCCTGGACCTTCCAGCCGGATAATACGAACCTGAAGCTGGACCGCCAGACCCCGGAGGAATACCTGAAGACCGTAGCGATCAGCCGCCTGGTGCTGGACAATATCAAGAACTTCCAGTCCTCCTGGGTAACGATGGGGCCTGAAGTAGGCAAGCTCTCCCTGCAATACGGCTGCAATGACTTCGGCAGCACGATGATTGAGGAGAACGTAGTCTCCTCGGCGGGCGCCACCTACAAGGTCAACATCGAGTCGATCACCCAGCTCATCCGCGAAGCGGGCAAGATCCCGGCGCAGCGCAACACGCGCTATGACATCCTGCGGACGTTCGAGGATGCGAGTGTCAAGATTGACAATGATTTTGTGATGCAGAACTAGAATAAATAAAGAAAACAAAAATAACGGAGTTAATCTACAAATTGTAGTTTTGACTCCGTTATTTTTTTATGCTCAACTGCAATGCTTGTTCCATTTCTATAAATAGGATAATAAATCGGATAGCTTTTTGAGGTTTAGATACTTTGTGCTTGCTTGAGAATTCGGTCTTGATAGGACTAATACGGATTGTATACCCAGAGCTGATGCACCATCTAAGTTCTGCTCATAATCATCGACAAATACTGTTTCTGTTGCCGGCAAATGCATCGCATTAAGTGCATGGCTGAACATGCCGGGATTAGGTTTGTTTACTCCAAGTTCAAAACTAAGTGTCATATTATCAAAATACTCATAAATACCAGCATTTTTAAGAACCCTTTTGATTGACGGGTCTGTATCTGAAATAACTCCAATCATATACTTTTCTCTCAGGCTTTCAAGGGTCTGCTTTGTATGATCAAAAAAAACGTAATTAGAATCGTTATACACTCTATCATATGCAATGATTTCAGCTTGTTCGTTGGTAAGGTGAATTTCAGGTAACCCTTCAGCCATTGTTTTATAGTAATTTGTATATCTTTCAAGCTCCTCATCTTCAGTTTTGTAAACTTCATTTTTGAGGTGCTCATTTGCTTTTGAAATTGCTGTATTCAATTGTTCTTGTGGTATTGACCCTAGTATTTGCGGATTTATGTATTCCAACGCTTTTAATGTTATCCTCCAATCACCTGTTGCAGGGCGGAAAATCGTCCAGCCAAGGTCGAGAAATATACCACGTACAGGTTTTTGTATAGTCATTTCAACTCCCCCTATAAATCCTATGATATTGGTAAAAATCCATTTATAAAAGAGTAATTAATCTGTTTTTATTTCCTGTTTAACCTGTCTAACAGGGTGGAGTCCAATTGAATTGGCTTTTTACGCTTTCTTCACTCGATTGTTCACTTGATTGTAAATTGATATCGTTATATTTTACAAAAAACGATGAATTAATGTGAGATTTTACACAACAATTTATAAGAGTTAATGGAATTTGATAGATTCATAGGGAAGGCTATGATACAATTTTTCGGACAGTGGTAGAATAATATAGCAATCACAGGGAGGAAATTAGATTTATGGGAGAGAGAAGATGGAACAAGCCGATAGCTTCTTTATTGGCTACCACAGTTCTGGCAGCACAGATGCTGGGCGGAGTATTCAATGTTCCTGTGCTGGCGGCAGGAAAGGCGGAGGCTTCTCCGGTGATTAATCCGGGAACCATTAATTTACGCTTGATGAGCACGACTGATGTTCATACGAACGTATATGGATGGGACTATTTCAAGGGTGCCGCCTCCGCGACTGTAGGTCTGGACCGTACTTCAACCTTAGTAAAGGCTGCACGCAATGACGCAGAGGGGAAATACAACCTTTTGCTGGATAATGGCGATTTAATTCAAGGAACACCGCTGGGAACGTATATGGCCCAAGTGTCTGATTTCAGGACTAGCGAAGACCAGATTCATCCGATCATCGCAGCTATGAACCTCATGGGTTATGATGCAGCAACCTTCGGCAATCATGAATTCAATTATGGTTTGGATTATCTGGACCGGACAGTTAAAGGCAATGTAAGCAGCGCAACTTATAAGGAGTCTACGGGAGCGAAGTTCCCTTATGTGAATGCAAATATTTATAATGTATCCGATAATGATAATACATTTGAACCTTATAAAATCATCGATAAAGAGGTAAAGGACAGCAACGGCAACACCGTTACCATTAAAGTCGGCCTCCTGGGTCTGGTTACTCCGCAGATCATGGAGTGGGACAAGGTGAACCTGGAGAAAAAGGTTATTGCCAAAGATATTGTGGAAACGGCGAAGAAGTTTGTTCCTGAAATGAAGACGGCTGGTGCGGACGTTATCGTCGCCATGACTCATTCCGGGTTCGACGCTGCTGCCGCAGAAGGAACCGGAGCAGAGAATGTCATTAACCTGCTGAGCAAGGTCCCTGGCATCGATGCCATTACCTTCTCGCATACCCACAAGGTATTCCCGACGAACGGGGATGACAGCAAGCTGGATGCTTCCTTCAAAGATCCATCCACCAAGCTCCCTTACAATAATGATGTAGCCAAGGTAGACAACCTCAACGGCCATATTAATGGCACTCCGGCAGTACAAGCGGGCTATGGCGGAGGTTACCTGGGCCTTATCGATCTGAAAATCGCCCAGAACAGCAGCGGCAAATGGGCAGTAGACAAAGCAGCTTCCAAGGCTTCTACGCGCTCTATTGCTGGCGCTGCCGTTGACACCGCTATCGATGATCTTGCCGGAGCGGCACATCAAGCTACGATTGATTACGTGAATCAGCCGCTTGGTGTAACTTCTGCGCCGATGAACAGCTATTTTGCTATGGTACAGGATGATCCGACAGTCCAGATCGTAACCTATGCCCAGCAGCAGTATGTATCTAACTTAATTCATACGAACGAGAATCTGGCCGGCTACAGAAACCTGCCGATCCTGAGCGTCGGCGCACCGTTCAAGGCTGGACGCAACGGCCCTGAAGAGTATACAGATATCAAGAAGGGCGACCTTACAATAGCCAGTGCAAGCGATCTGTATCTATATGACAATACGCTTAAGGCGATTGTAGTGAAAGGTTCGACCGTCAAAGAATGGGTAGAGATGAGTGCAGGAGCGTTCAACCGCATCAAGCCGTCCATCTCTACACCGCAATCTCTGTTAAATTCAGCATTTGCTGTGTACAATTTCGATGTGATTGACGGCATCCAATATACGCTTGATGTCACCCGCAATGCCAAGTACAAGCCCGATGGAAGCATCAACGATAAATCCTCCAGCCGGGTAACCTCCATCACTTATGGTGGCGAGCCGCTGGACCTGGATCAGGAATTCGTGGTCGTTACCAACAACTACCGTGCAAGCGGCGGGGGTAACTTCCCAGGTGTCAAAGAAGCGAAAATGATTATTGATTCCCAAATGGAGAACCGCCAGGTGCTGATGGATTACATCAAGGAAGCGGGAACAGTTGATCCAACAGCAGACAACAACTGGTCGATTGCTCCTATCGAAGGGAATGTCACTGTAACGTTCCCGTCTTCACCTAAAGCAGAAGCAGTCGCTCCTGCTAACATTAAAGCTACGGGTGCTACAGATGTCAGAGGCTTTGAAATCTACAACCTTGACTTGAAAAAAGCTCCTCCAACCCCAACGGGAGATGTTGAAGTTCACCTACTGGGCATCAATGACTTCCACGGCCAACTGGACACTACCTCGGTGGTGAACGGGGAAGCTGTAGGCACAGCGGCTACACTTGCTGCTTATTTGAAGGAAGCCCGTGCCAAATATGAGCATTCACTGCTGTTCCACAACGGCGACTCTGTGGGCGCCTCCGCTCCGGTATCTTCGCTGGAACGCGACAAGCCTACGATGGAATGGATGAACCTCATGAAGTTCGACGTCGGCACCCTTGGGAACCATGAGTTTGACCAAGGTGTTGAGGCGATGAAGGCTCAAATCTATGGCGGTAAGGACCCTAAGAACGAGAAGGTCGTCCATAATGGCGCAGATTTCGATTATATCAATGCCAACGCAGTAGACAGCACTACTGGCAAACCTATTATTACCCCTTATGTTGTAAAAGAAATTGGCGGCGTGAAGATCGGTTTCATCGGAGTTGTGACCAAAGCAACGCCAAGCAAAGTATCGCCAGCCGGTACAGCTGGTGTGAAATTCCTGAGTGCCGAGGAAGAGGTCGCGGCGATTGAGAAATATGCGGCCGAGCTGAATGCTCAAGGCGTCAAGACGATCGTGGTGCTTGCCCATGATCCGGCAACAACCAAGGTTGATCCGGTTACCAAAAAAAATGTATCCACCGGTGAAGCTGTAGATCTGGCTAATGCGCTTCCTGCCAATTCCCCGGTTGATGTGATCGTAGCCGGAGACAATCATGGCTATGCCAATGATACGGTGAACGGTAAGCTGATCGTTCAGGCTTACTCTTACGGAACGGCTTTTGAAGACATCAAGCTGGTGATTGACGGAGCTACAGGTACAGTGAAGAGTAAAACAGCCACTGTAACGAACACGGTTCAGAGTAAAATCACACCGGATGCCGAAACCAAGGCGTTGGTGGACTACTATCTGAGTCGGCACCCTGAATTAACCAAGCCTGTAGGAACTACTGACGGTACCATCACCCGTACAGATGCCTACACTAAGGAATCAGCATTGGGTAACCTGATTGCAGATGCGATGCGTCATGCTATCTTCAAAGAGGGCGAGAAAGATCCTGCTGATTTCGCCTTCATGAACCCGGGCGGTATCCGTGCGGATCTTCCGAAAGGCAATGTAGCGTTCGGAGATCTGGCGAAGATCCAGCCGTTCGGCAACACACTGGTGAAGCTGACCCTGACTGGTCAACAGATCAAGACCCTGCTGCAGCAGCAATGGGCTGTTAAGGCTGACGGCACCGCAGACACGAAGACATTGCAAATCTCAGGGCTGAAATATACAGCGAACATGTATCTGCCGGTTGCAGAGCGTGTGGCTAACCTGACTAAGGCTGACGGAACACCTATTGAAATGTCGAAGAGCTACACGGCTGTAGTCAATAACTTCATGGCTGCGGGCGGCGACAATTACAAGGTATTGACTGAGGCAAGCGCCTCGCTGGCCGGACCGATTGACCTGGATGTATTCTATGAATACATTAGGGACACATTCAACGGCGGGGCGATCACTGCTGCCATTGAAGGCCGGATCACTAATGTAGAGAAAGACCCTGGAACGGTTAATCCGAACCCTGGTAACCCTGGACCGGTTACAACTGCAACACCGAAGCCAACGGCTTCGCCTTCGGCCACTCCAAGTCCGGCAGCTACACCTGCGGCAACAGCAGCTCCAACGCCAAGCCCGGCTGTACCTGTTGTAGCCTTCAAGGATCTGGGCAAGGTAGCCTGGGCCGCAGATGCCATTAATGCATTGGCAGCCAAAGGCATTATCAAAGGAATGGATGGCACAAACTTTGCACCAATGAAAAGTGTAACCCGCGCAGAATTCGTAACCATGCTGGTTCGTTCACTTGATTTGAGCAATTCGGCTTCACCTGCAAAATTCAGCGATGTGAAGCAGGGAGTCTGGTACTCCGATACGATTGCTGCGGCTGTGAATGCAGGTCTGGTCAAAGGCTCAGGCAACGGTAAGTTCGAGCCGGGCCGTGAGATTACCCGTGAGGAAATGGCGATTATGATCGCGAATGCCCTCAAGAGTCAGCTGCAGCCGGTAGACGCTGCAACGTTGAACAAATTCACGGATAAGGCCAAGATTGCCCCTTACGCCCAGCAGGCAGTGGCACAGCTGACTCAGATTGGTATCGTCAACGGAGTGGATGCCAAGCAGTTCGCACCGAAGAGTATGGCTAACCGTGCCCAGGCTGCGGTCATTATCTTCCGTATGCTGGAGAACAAAGCATCATAAGTAAAAGTTTCATCATGTGATCATGAAATGATAATCCATCAGAGAGAAGGCCCGTGCAGAAATAGCGCGGGCCTTTTTTGGTTTACAATTGTATCCAAAAGTGATATCATAATCATATCAAATACATATCTAATGGAGGCGGCTTTATGAAAGAGAAAATTTTGCATCCGGTCAGCGGTTTTTGGGTCATCGCTCTGATTGCCATTTGTATCGGCGGCGGGATTTATGGTGCGGTTCAGGAATATGTGGCATTGCCTGTTATCCTGTTCGTAGCGGCGTTCATTTTGAGCACCAGTATATCCGTGGTTCAGCCTAACAAGTCGGTGGTAGTGACTTTTTTCGGCCAATATGTGGGCACTATTGCAGCAAGCGGACTGTTCGCGGTCATTCCGTTCAGCATCCGTAAGACGGTATCTCTCCGGGTCCGCAACTTCAACAGCGTGAAGCTGAAGGTCAATGATGTGGAAGGTAATCCGATTGAGATTGCTGCGGTGATTGTGTTCAAGGTCATTAATTCCGCCAAAGCGCTGTTCGATGTAGATAAATATATGGCATTTGTGGAAATTCAGAGTGAGACAGCACTGCGTCATGTGGCGAGTAAGTACCCTTACGATAACTTTAATGAGACCGGCATGTCCCTGCGGGCCAATGCTGATGAAATTGCCAAAGAGCTTGCCGTAGAGCTGCAGGAACGCTTATCCCTTTCAGGTGTAGAGGTCATTGAAGCCAGGCTGACCCACTTGGCTTACTCTACCGAGATTGCCAGCACGATGCTGCAGCGCCAGCAGGCTTCGGCCATTCTGTCCGCCCGCCAGATCATTGTGGAGGGAGCTGTCAGTATGGTCGATATGGCGATCCGTCAGCTTAAGGAGAGCGGTGTAGTTGAACTGGATGAAGAGCGCAAGGCAGCAATGATCAATAACCTGATGGTCGCGATTGTGTCTGAGCGCGGCGCGAGCCCGGTAATCAATGCCGGCTCGTTGTACTAAAGGCGGTAATATTATGGCGGCCAAAAAAAGCTTTCCGCTGCGGATCGATCCCGAGCTGCACGAAGCGCTGGAACGCTGGGCCGGAGAAGAGTTTCGCAGCGTAAACGGACATATCGAATATTTGCTGCGTGAGTCTTTGAAGCGTGCAGGCCGCTTGCCGGTTAAAAAACGCCGGGAAGAAGAATAATCTGCCCGGGGCGGCGGCCCTTCTGGCCTGAAGACGGACAGCCGTTTTGCGCTTGACGGAAGATAAGCTGAGATTTATAATTGCCTTAATTCATGTTATCAGCGTTGACGAAGATATGAACCACTTGCTTTGGACCGTTTCAGAGAGAGGAAGCCTCAGGCTGCAACTTCCTCCGGTACCGGCTGTCGGTTTACCCCTTTGTAGCTGCGGTTATGAACCCCTGACGGCTTCCGTACTCCGGAACCTTAACGGATAGTAAGAACCGCCGGTTCATGGCCGTTATCCCCATGCTAACGAAGGATTATATTCTGCAGTGAAGCATAAGCAACTGCTGCAAGGATAGATCGAATTTGGGTGGAATCACGGGTGCAATCACTCGTCCCTTTGCGGGACGGGTGTTTTTTGTGTGAAGAGTTCAAGGAAGTATAGCCCAACAAACCTTAGGAGGAAGTAATCATGTCAGTAAATATTAAGCTTCCGGACGGATCGGTCCGGGAATACGCAGACGGCAGCAGCATTGATGATGTAGCCGCCTCTATCAGCAGCGGACTGCGCAAGAACGCCGCAGCAGGCAAGCTCAACGGGATTGTCGTAGACCTGTCAACACCGCTGCAGGAAGGCGATCTGGTAGAGATCGTAACTCTTGATTCGCCGGAAGGTCTTGAAGTGATGCGCCACAGTACAGCCCACCTGATGGCGCAGGCGGTAAGACGCCTGTTCGGCACCAAGGAAGTGAAGCTTGGAGTCGGTCCTGTGATCGAAGACGGCTTCTATTATGATATGGACCTGGAGCATCCGCTCAATCCCGAGGATCTGCTGAAGATTGAGAAGGAAATGGACCGTATCGTCTCGGAGAATCTGCCGATTGTCCGGCATGAGGTCAGCCGGGGGGAAGCACTGGAGCGCTTCGGCGAGCTGGGTGATCCTTACAAGCTGGAGCTGATTGAAGCTCTGCCGGAAGACAGTGTCATCACGATCTATGAGCAGGGCGAATTCTTCGACCTCTGCCGTGGCCCGCATTTGCCGTCTACGGCCAAGATCAAGGTATTCAAGCTTATGAATGTGGCCGGGGCTTACTGGCGCGGGGACAGCAAGAATAAGATGCTGCAGCGTGTCTACGGCACAGCCTGGATCAAAAAGGCACAGCTGGATGAGCATCTGCGCCTGCTGGAGGAAGCGAAGAAGCGCGACCACCGGAAGCTGGGCAAGGAGCTGGAGATTTTCACCTTCAACCAGTTAGTTGGACAAGGCCTGCCGATCTGGCTGCCTAAGGGCGCGAAGCTGCGCAGTATTCTGGAGCGTTATATTGTCGATCTGGAAGCAAGCCTCGGATACCAGCATGTCTACACTCCTGTACTGGGGAACGTAGAGCTGTACAAGACTTCCGGGCACTGGGAGCACTATCAGGAAGATATGTTCCCTAAGATGACTATCGATAACGAAGAGTTCGTGCTGCGCCCGATGAACTGCCCGCACCATATGATGATCTACAAGAGCTCGATGCACAGCTACCGCGATCTGCCGATCCGTATTGCTGAGCTTGGGATTCAGCACCGTTATGAAATGTCAGGAGCCTTGACTGGTCTGCACCGCGTGCGTTCCATGACGCTGAATGACTCGCATATCTTCTGCCGTCTGGACCAGATCAAGGGCGAGTTCATCCGCGTGCTGGAATTGATTAAGCAGGTATACAGCGACTTCGGGATTGAAGATTACCGGTTCCGCCTGTCCTATCGTGATCCTAAGGATACTGAGAAATATTATGCCAACGACGAGATGTGGGAAACTGCACAGCGTATGCTGCGTGAGGTAGTCGAAGAAGCCGGCCTGCCGTTCTACGAAGCCGAAGGCGAAGCAGCCTTCTATGGTCCGAAGCTAGATGTGCAGATTAAGACTGTACTCGGTAAAGAAGAGACACTCTCGACCGTACAGATTGACTTCCTGCTGCCGGAACGCTTTGAGCTGGAATATGTAGGCGACGACGGCCAGAAGCACCGTCCGGTTGTCCTGCACCGCGGGATTCTGGGAACGATGGAACGGTTCGTAGCCTTCCTGCTGGAGAACTTTGCCGGTTCACTGCCGCTCTGGCTGTCTCCGCAGCAGGTGAAGATTATTCCGGTATCGTCAGCCTTCGACGACTATGCGAAGGAAGTGGAAGCGAAGCTGCTGCGCAGCGGCATCCGTGCGGAAGTGGATTTACGCAATGAGAAGATGGGCTACAAGATCCGTGAAGCTCAGCTCGAGAAGCTGCCGTACATGTTCGTGGTCGGCGAGAACGAGATGAACGCGGGCAGCGTAGCGATACGTAAACGCGGTGAAGGGGATATCGGTGCCCAACCTCTGCAGGAAGCGATTGATTCACTTGCACAGGAAATTGCCGGACGTGTAATTTAATTCAGTCTGATTACTGAACCTCTGTTATAAGCCTCGTGAGACCGCTATGGCGCGGTGTCATGTATAAAGTTTTGTGAATCGGGAAACCCTCGTACTATGGGGAGGGTTTAACTAATGAACAAAATGGGCTTATACCAGAGGTTTTGGTGTCTTTTCGTCACGATCGTCCTTATGCTGACCGCTGCCGGGATCTTCCCGGATTACGCGCGCAAGTCAGCCCAGGCGAGAGGGATGGAGGACACTGCAGGGCAGCATGGAAGCAGCATACAGAAGCAGTCACCCGTTGATCGTCAGCAGGCAGGCTCAGCATCCCGTCTTGGAGGCTCTTCAAGAGCCGTACAGCCGGATGCTGCAGACAAAGCTGCTAAGCCAGAGGTACAGGCAGCTAAGCCTAAGAATGCTGTCAAAGCACCCGGCTCGGTACCGGTAGCCGCTCCGGCTCCAGAGCAGATTATCACCTCGCTGAAAGTAATGGCGACCGGCTATACAGCCGGATACGAATCCACCGGCAAGACCGCTAAGCATCCGGAGTACGGGATTACGTATTCAGGAGTGAAGGTACGGCGGGACAAGAATGCGGTATCCACGATTGCAGCGGACCCGAAGGTGCTGCCGCTGGGGAGTATTTTATATATACCGGGTTATGGATATGGAATTGTGGCCGATACCGGATCGGCAATCAAAGGGCGAAAGATCGATCTCTACTTCAGCACCACCAAGCAGGTCTACAAGGAATGGGGCAAGAAGTCGGTCGTGGTTCAAGTGATCAAACGTGGCGACGGCAAATGCACGGAAAGTATGCTGAAGAGCCTTGGCCATGCCATCCAGACTTATAATGCAGTTCCGCAATATTTGCTGGAAGAAGCTATTTAACGGATGCTTTCGCTGGACAATCCGGGAGTTTGAATTTATTTTCACGTGAGCATGCATAATACAGCGGGCTGCTTCCCATAATATCGACTGGGGCAAATACTTGCTTCTTCCGATACAATAGGGAGGTGAATCTCGTGGCTAATTCCAAGAAACCAAAGGTACAAGAAAACTTCAAAACACCAAATGAAAAATACAATGCAGAGTTCGCTGTTGAAAATGACGGTGCAACTAAGCAAAGCAGCTCTTCTATGACCAAGCCGGCTCAGAAACCGCAGCAGTAATGCTGGGTTCCCGGTAAGCTCCTGAAGCAACAAGCTGTCCTCCCATGTCCGGATTACGGGCTGGAGGGCAGCTTTTTTATGCGTTTATAATTCAACTTATTATTCCAGTTGTCTCGGTCTGGAGACTGAGATGCGGTTCCTTCTTACGCCGCTGTTCTCCGCCGCATTCTTCCTGTAGACTAAGGCTATAAGTGTTCAAAAGGAAGAGTTGTATTTACGACAAGGAGGATGACATTATGAAACGAAGGTTCACCAGCCAGGTACTCGGAGGCCTGCTCCTCGTAGGTCTTGGAGGAATGTTCCTGCTCCGGCAGATGGGCTATACGGATTTCAGTCTGGGTTCACTGATCTCCACCTATTGGCCGGTTATTCTGATCGTGATGGGCGTACAACGGTTTTTGGCCCCGGATGAGGAGCGTTCAAGATTCTCTGCAACACTCGGCGGATTTATATATCTGGCGATCGGTGTATTTTTCCTGGGACGGAATTTAGACTGGTTCTACTATTCGGCAAGCGACTTCTTCAAAATGCTGATTCCGGTCATGCTGATCGGCGGCGGCTTATCCGTCATTTTCAGACCGCGGCCGGGCACTCCGCCTATACCTCCGGCACCGCCTTCACCGCCCGGCTATTACCCGCCTGGACCCGGTAAGAGTCCGCTGGATACAGCGCCGCCCGCTCCGCTCGAATCTACGCTCGATCAGCAGTTCGAGCAGAAATTCGGCAAGCCGGCAGGCAGCGTGGACCGGAACTGGAATGATTATCTGCATAAGAATGAGGAAGACGCAGACGGTAACCCGCTGCATGACTCGGCAGATACCCGCTGGCAGGAGAAGCAGGAGCGTCAGGAGCGCAGACGTCAGGAGCGTCAGGAACGGCATGCCCGCCGTCATGGCGAATGGCATGAGGAGTTCCAGGATTCCGGGAATGATAAGGATGCGACGAACCGCTCGGCTTTTATCGGTGATGTGCATATGGGCAAGGAGCATTTTCAACTGAAACGGACCAATATTTCCCAGTTTATCGGGGATACGGTGCTGGACCTGACCAATGCGCAGATTCCTTACGGCGAGACCAAGATTAATATCTCTGCTTTTGTCGGCGACATTAAGGTATACATTCCAGACGATATGGATCTCGGGGTGTCTGTGAATGGCAGCTCGTTCATCGGTGATATGCAGGTGCTTGAGCAGTCGCGCAGCGGGTTCATGAGCAATGTGCAGTGCAAGACGCCGTATTACAAGGAATCGGGCAAAAAGGTCCGTATCAACGTTAGCTGCTTCATCGGTGACGTTAAAGTTAAAACGGTGGGTTAAATGGGGATCTTCAGTAATACCAAGTGGATGCTGCTGGTGTATTTCCTGCTTAGCGGCGGGGTGAGCGCGGGGCTGATGTATGCGGGGACATGCCTGGGCTATATTCAGGTGGTGGATACCCGGATGTGGATCTACCTGTGTCTGGGCATTGTACTGTTCACAGTTATCATCGGTTACATCGCCGGTCAGCGGATTCAGCGGCGGATCGATCATCTGGATCTGAATATGCTGCAGGTGGCTAAGGGCAATATGTCGGTGAGGATGCCGGAGAGCGAGGACCAGTCTTTCGCACGTGTCTACCATGAGTTCAACATCATGATGGATACGGTCGAGAAGAAGATGAAGCGGCTTCAGCAGCTCGGAGAACAGGAAGTTATTGAGAAGGAAAAGGCAGCGGAGAGTGCGGTACTGGAAGAGCGCAGGCGTATGGCCCGGGATCTGCATGATACGGTGAGCCAGCAGCTGTTCGCTATTCACATGTCCGCCTCTTCGCTGCCTAAAGTGCTTGAACGCAGCGCAGAGCACGGGCAGACGGTGATGGATCAGCTGATCAGCATGTCCCAGATGGCACAGAAGCAGATGAGGGCGCTGATCGCACAGCTGCGTCCGGTGGAGCTGGAGGGGCGCAATCTGTTCGAGGCACTGGAGAAGTGGTTCCCGGATTACTGCCGCCAGAACGGGCTCAAAGGGGTGAAGGAGCTCGAGCTTCAGGGTGAGCTGTCCGAAGCGATTGAGCATCAGCTGTTCCTGATTATTCAGGAATCAATGGCGAATATCGTGAAGCATGCCGGTGCACGGGTGGTCAGTCTGTCCCTGCGGGAGGTGCCGCGCCAGGTGGTGCTGAGCATCAGCGATGACGGTCAGGGCTTCGAGCACGTGCAGCACAAGCAAGGCTCCTACGGGCTCACAACTATGCGTGAGCGTGCCGAGAAGCTCGGCGGTCAGGTCGAGATTATCAGCCGCAGGGGAGCGGGAACGACGATCCGCGTACATATTCCAAAGTTTGTCCAAGGCCGCGCGGAGACCGCTGCTGACGGGATTGAAGCCGATTCTGAAGAGGCTTGATGGGCTCAGCGGTGATGAAGCCGGGGCTGAATCATGCTTTACACAATGTTAGGGGGAGTACAGAATGAGTCTCGTAAAAGTACTGCTTGTAGATGATCACGATATGGTGAGGATGGGCCTCAAAACCTATCTGATGCTGGACCCGATGTTTGAAGTGATCGGAGAAGCAGCCAACGGTCATGAAGCGCTGGCGATGCTGCGCGAGCTGGGACAGGAATCGCTGCCGGATCTGGTGCTGATGGATCTGATGATGCCGGTGATGAACGGGGCTGAGACCACCCGCGCGGTCCTGGCCGAATTCCCCGGGCTCAAGATCGTCATCCTTACCAGCTTCCTGGAGGACGATCTGGTGGTCGATGCGATTGAAGCCGGGGCTGTCAGCTATGTGCTGAAGACCGTCTCGGCAGAAGAGCTGATCTATGCGCTGCAAGGCGCCTATCGCGGCATGCCGGTGATGACCGGCGATGTGTCGCAGGCGCTGACCCGCGGCATCCGCCAGCGCACGGTCCAGGGCGACACCTCCGGCTTGACCGAGCGGGAGAAGGAAGTGCTGCTGCTGATCGCCGAGGGCAAGACGAATAAGGATATCGGCGAGGAGCTGCATATCAGCATCAAGACCGTGAAGACCCATGTCAGCAACCTGCTGATGAAATGCGAACTGGATGACCGCACCCAGCTGGCGATCTACGCCCACCGCAAGGGCTGGGCGCAGGGGTAGCAGCTGCCGGTTTTTTGACTAAATCTAATGATCTATATAGATTGAACTAAAAATTTAAGTTAAAGGAAAAGTGGCGGAGGGGAATTTTGGAACTGGAGGAGCGGTAGCGACCGCCTTTGTCTACGGATTTCAACCGTTAAAAACGGTATAAAATCATGAAATCTGTAGACAACAGCGGCCGGAAGTCCAAAACTTCTCTGGAGTCACGGCTAATTCCAAAACATAAAAACATTAGTTCAATTTATATAGTGAACCGATAAGGAGGCTATCCGAATAGCAAACGCCAATCTGATGAAGGAAATTAACCTGAATAATGTGCGCCAGGTGATGAAACGGATGGAGACGGCTACAAAACCCCAGCTAGCTGCACTGACCAAGCTAAGCGTAGTAACTGTGAACTCATTAGTTAAGGAGCTGTCCGAGTTAGGGGAGTTGTTTGAAGACTTGGTGGTGCCTTCCAACGGGGGCAGACCCGCACAGACCTATCGCTTTAATTACGATTTCAGTCTCGCGTTGGTGATGTACGTGACAGAAAAAGCGGGAAAAGTACTGATCTCCGCCGCAGTTATCAATTTGAAGGACGATATTCTGATGAAGGATGAGCATATCATCCCGGTTTTCGAAAGAGATTTTTGCTATACAATTATTGAACATGCCCTGAACCGGTATCCTTCCATCAAGGTCATTGGCATAGGTATTCCGGGACAGGCGGTAAACGGTGAAATTAAGGTTAGCAGTCTCCGGGAGCTGACGGGCACCCGGTTAATAGAAGAGATTGAAACCCGGTTTGGGCTGCCTATTCTGGTGGAGAATGATGTGAATGCCGCGATCAGCGGATATTGCATGAAGCATAGCGAAGGCGAAGAGCAATATTTACTGGGTCTCTACTTTCCGAACGGTTACCCGCCGGGTATGGGGATATACCTGCACGGCAGCCTTCTAAAAGGAAATCAGGGGATGTCAGGAGAGGTAAAGTTCCTTCCTGATATGCCTGAGTGGAGCCTGGAGATCCCCCGGGACACATTCATAGCTGCAACCTGCAGGATCTTACAGACGGTGAATGCTGTGCTGGCCCCGGATAGAATTGTCATCTATCAGGACAGAGTGGAGGATGCCGTCTGGACATCGGCCTGGACAGCCTATCAGCTTCAGCACCCCATGCCTGTTTATCCGGAAGTCATCTTACAGCATACCTTTCAGGAAGATTTCGAGCACGGTCTGCGCAGGCTGACCCTGAAGGAGTTAGAGCCGGAGCCCGTTTAGACCTAACGTACTAAGAACCCTTGTTAACTATACAGGGGTTTTTTTGTTGTTTTTGAATCATTCAATCCACTCCTTGACAAAAAATAAGAGAGAGAACATACTTAGTATATATACTTTATAAAGTTTATTTATTAAGTGGTTTTAGGAGGAGAATCATTGTCTACGTATTTTTTGATTATTATTTATCTGGCTTTTATTAGTCTGGGACTTCCCGATTCTTTACTTGGCTCTGCGTGGCCTGTGATCTGGCCAGAGATGGGTTCATCGCTGGGGTCGGCGGGAATCATCTCGATGATTATTGCCGGAGGGACCATCGTGTCCAGTCTGTTCAGCAACACAATCGTGAAGCGCCTGGGGACAGGACGAATTACCTTTGTCAGTTGCCTCTTAACCGCCGCCTCATTGTTCGGATTCTCCGTGTCTCCATCTGTGTTGTGGTTCATTGTAATGGCCGTTCCGCTGGGTCTTGGGGCAGGTGCAGTGGACGCGGCACTGAATCATTATGTGGCTGAACATTACAAGGCTCATCATATGAGCTGGCTGCACTGCTTCTGGGGCGTAGGCGCGACCCTGGGACCCATGATTATGGCAGTCAATCTCGTACACGCCCAGTCCTGGAGAGGGGGATATGCGGTTGTGGCCATCATTCAGTTCGGATTCGCAATGCTTCTGTTAGTGACACTTCCGTTATGGAAAAAGGTTGCTGCCACGCGCGAGCCTCAGCTTCCCGCAGCGCTTAGCAGCACTCTTCCAGAGGAAACGGCAGTGAACCTTAAGCCGCAGGCGAACACCCTCCGCTTGCAGGGCGTTAAGCCTACTCTGTTGACGTTCTTGTTGTACTGCGGGATAGAAGCAATGGTTGGACTGTGGGGCGCCAGTTATCTGGTAGGCGCAAGGGGAGTTGCGCCAGATACAGCAGCGGCCTGGATCTCCGTATACTATGCGGGCATTACAGTTGGCAGGCTGATTACCGGCTTCATCACTTTAAAAGTCCATAACCGCCTGCTTATCCGTTACGGTCAATTGGTGACCATTATAGGCGGAGCTATTCTTGTAATCCCGCTCCATCCGGCCCTCTCGCTTGCAGGCCTGATATTGATTGGTCTTGGCCTCGCACCGGTTTATCCGGGTCTCCTGCATGAGACGCCGGTCCGGTTCGGCAAGGAGAATGCAGCCCGCTTAATCGGGTATCAGATGGCGGTAGCCTATACGGGGACAACGTTAATTCCGCCGTTATTCGGACTTTTATCCGTGCGCACCAGCATTGCCGTTTTCCCCTTTGCTGTACTTACGTTACTGATCTTCATGTTCGGCAGTACAGAGCGTGTGAACCGGCTATTGGGCCAATCCACTTTAGGGAGGGAATAAACGGATGGCTTATATTCTTATATGCGCAATCATCTGGCTGGCCGCCTACTTTCATATGGCCGCATTCAAAGAACCTATGGAGGTGAAGCCTATCCGTAGTGTAGAAGATCTGTTTGATTAATCAACGATCCATCATCGTCTTGGTATCTTTTATCTCCGCTTAAATTGTTTTTAATGTGACCTTAAGGTTTACAGTACAAAATAAGGACATCAAAACAAATAACACTTTGCCTGACACGGCAAGGCGCGGGAGGAAAGTAAACATGGACGATAACAAAAACAACTTCAATCGTGAGAACAACTACAATCGTGATCATGAACCGGGACCGGATCGTGAATGGGACAATAATCATAATGATACTGATAACAGCACTAATTCAACCGCAGAAGGCGGCTCCTACTACTATTCTTACGGACCTTTCAAATCGCTGAACAATGATGAGATGAACGGCAATGACCCGCAGCATTATAACCGCCGCGATCCTGAGCGGGTAGAGGTTACACCGCCACAGCCGGTGAAGTCCTTACCGTATAACACATCGCTTCGCACTACCGGCAATGACGGGAACGGCGGACGCGGCGGCAATCCTCCTGAGGGGGGCAACGGCTGGCAGTACAACCGTAAGCCGAAGAAGCCGGTGAAGGCGGTACTGGTATCTTTTCTCGCCGGAATGGTAGTCTTATCAGGCTCCATGTTCATGGCAGACCGGGGGAACTGGTTCACCGGAGGCCAGGAGGCAGCCACAGTTGCAACGAATCCGGCAGGGAAGACGGCAAGCGGCAATGCTAATATTACACCTTCCACTTCCGCAGCGGCGCTGGTCACCGGCTCGGGAGATGTATCCGGCGTAGTTGAAGGGGTAGGGCCGGCAGTCGTCAAGATTGAGACGCTGGTGAAATCGAACAACTCGCGGAATAGAAGCAGCAGCCCGAATATGAGCGATCCATTCTCACAGTTCTTCTTCGGTGATCAATTCGGCGGCGGAGGTTCCGGTTCGAATAATTCGGAATCCCAGCCGGGCTCGAATAATTCTTCTCCGCAGCTTACACCTTACGGTATTGGTACAGGCTTCATCTATGATTCGAACGGTTATATCCTGACCAACCAGCACGTGGTAGATGGTGCCGATGTCATTCAGGTTACCGTAGACGGCACCTCCAAGACTTATGAAGCGAAGCTGCTGGGCTCCAGCAAGGATCTGGATCTCGCCGTACTGAAGATTGAAGGCTCGGACTTCCCGTCTGTGGCGCTTGGCGATTCCGATAGCATTAAGGTCGGCTCAGAGGTTGTGGCGATCGGGAACCCGCAGGGCTTCGACCATACAGTGACAACCGGGGTGCTCAGTGCCAGAGGCCGCAGTATTGATATTGCCGAAGAAGACGGTAGTGGTACAAAAACCTACAAAAATCTGCTGCAAACCGACGCCTCGATCAACCCGGGGAACTCCGGCGGACCGCTGCTCAACATGAATGGCCAGGTCATCGGTATGAACGTTGCAGTAAGCAGAGATGCCCAAGGGATCGGTTTTGCGATTCCGGTAAATACCATTAAAGGCGTGGTAGATAAGCTTGAAGCCAATCAGGAAATTCCTAAGGAACCGGTGCCGTTCATTGGGGCTACTCTGATGACGATTACCGATGAAGTTGCCAAGCAAATGGGGACAACGATTAAAGAAGGCTCTGTAGTAGCTGAAATTGTCTTTAAATCTCCTGCTTATACAGCGGATCTGCGTCCTTACGATATCATTACAGGAATTGACGGAAAGAGCTATGCTACCAGCCAGGATCTGATCACTTACATCCAGACGCTTAAGGTAGGCGATAAGGCGACTCTGAATGTGGTCCGTGACGGCAAAAAGCTGGATCTGCCGGTAACGATCGGCAACAAGAATGATTTCGAGACCACGCAGACTCAGAAGCAATAAGCACATCATGCGGTGGGCGTTAGAGCGGAAGGGGCAACCCTTCCGTTCTGTGCTGTTCGTGTACGGATGCGGAGAGACTGGTGCATCTGATACAATAGAGATATATGAATGAGACAATGGGGGCTGCCGGATGCGACCGAATATACTGATAATTGATGATGATGAGAAAATAACCTCTATGCTCCGCCGCGGGCTGGCCTTTGAGGGCTATGATGTCAAGACGGCGTCCAACGGGGCTGACGGGCTGCGTGCCGTTCTGAACAGTGACCCAGATGTGGTCATTCTGGATGTTATGATGCCCCAGGTGGACGGGTTCGAGGTCTGCCGCCGTCTGCGGGAGGGCGGGAGCAGCGTTCCTGTGCTGATGCTGACGGCAAAGGATGAAATCGAGCACCGGGTGAAGGGGCTGGACCTGGGCGCGGATGACTATCTGGTGAAGCCGTTTGCGCTGGAGGAGCTGCTTGCACGGGTACGGGCACTGCTCCGGCGCAAAAGCGAGCAGGGCGGTAGCCCGGATCAGGCCGTCACCTATGAGGATATTACGCTGGATGTGGATTCCCGGGAAGTGACCCGCGCCGGGCGGCGCCTGGAGCTGACGGCGAAGGAATTCGAGCTGCTTCATCTGTTCATGCAGAATCCGAAGCGGGTGCTCTCCCGCGATCTCATTATGGATAAGATCTGGGGATACGATTACAGCGGGGAATCGAATGTCCTGGAGGTATATATTGCAATGCTGCGTCAGAAGACGGAGGAGCATGGCGGCAAACGACTGATTCAGACGATCCGGGGAGCCGGTTACATCCTAAGAGGTGACTAATATGTCCATACGTTTGCGGCTTACTGCCTGGTATTCGGGAATTCTGGCTGTCATGCTGCTGGTTTTGTCCGGCGTGATCTATGCGTTCGTCTATATTAATACGTACGGCGATTTGAAAAACCGGCTCCAGAATCAATCGCATCAGGTAGAGCTGAAGGCGGGCCTGAGCCCGGACGGAAACCTGCAGCCTGTGCTTGGGGGACCAGCGGGTCAGAGCCTGTTCGCCCAAATGTACATCTATGATCTGGACCGGCTGATTCTAAGCCCAAATATGACCGAAATTAAACTGAAATTCCAGGTTCCCGCCAAGGAGGACCTGCATAACCAGGAGGGATTCCTGCAGGCCAGCTATGGCGGTAACCCCTTCCTGATCTATCAGCGGGCGGTTGATGTAACGCTCAACAACAGTCTGCCTGCGCCTGCTGTCCTTCAGGTCGCCGTCTATACGGGGGAACAGGTCACGCTGCTGAACCGGCTGAAGAATATTCTGCTGGCCGGCTCCTTCGCTACCCTGCTCGCAGCCTTCACCTTCGGCCTCTTCCTGGCCCGCAAGGCGATGAGTCCGATTGGCAAGGTCATTGAAGCTGCGAATGGAATACAGACGGGAACTGACCTTAGCTCGCGGATCGTATATGACGGTCCGCAGGATGAGATCGGACGGCTGATTGAGACGGTGAACAGTATGCTCGGGCGGATGGAAGGCTTCTATACGGGGCTGGAGGAGGCCTATGCCACGCAGCGCCGCTTCGTCTCGGATGCTTCGCATGAGCTGCGGACACCGCTTACAACCATCCGCGGGAATATTGATTTGCTGCAAAAGGTCTGGGAAATGAAGCCGGATGACAGCCGGATGTCTGAGGCGGATATCCGCCAGCTCTCAATTGAATCGGTGAAGGATATCGCCGATGAAGCGGCACGCATGAGCCGTCTGGTAGCGGATATGCTCTCCCTGGCCCGGGCGGATACCGGCCGGACCTTCGAGATCGAGCCGGTAGCGCTGGAGCCGATGATGACTGAGGTAGCCCGCCGGGCGTCCTTCCTGACGCGCGAAGCGGAGTGGTCTGTAGGTGAGATGGGCCATCTGAATGGTAAGTATATCCTGGGGAATAAGGATTACCTGCAGCAGATGATGTTTATTTTCATTGACAATGCGTTCAAATACACTCCGGCCGGTGAGGTAACGCTGGATGCCTTGCTGTATCAGAATCAGGTGGGAATCCGCATTGCTGATACGGGAATCGGGATGGACAAAGATGAGGTGCCGCATATCTTCGACCGCTTCTACCGTGCAGATGAATCCAGAGGAATTACGGAAGGCATCGGGCTAGGACTGTCCATTGCCAAATGGATTATTGAGGAGCACGGAGGCTCTGTTGAGGTGGTCACCCGTCAGGGGGAAGGGACGACCTTTGTGATCTGGCTGCCGCTTCTCTTTGCCCCGCCGCTGGAATAGGGTATAATTGAGTGGCTCCTATTACAGCAGTCATTGACAGCAGAAAGCGGTGAATTCATGGAAGTCATCAAAATCTCTCCCCGGGGTTATTGCTATGGCGTCGTCGATGCTATGGTGATGGCACGGCAGGCTGCGCAGAATCTGGATCTGCCCCGGCCGATTTATATACTGGGCATGATTGTGCACAACAGCCATGTCACGAACTCCTTCGAGGATGACGGAATTATTACGCTGGACGGGCATAACCGTCTGGATATTCTAGATAAAATAGATAAGGGAACAGTCATCTTCACAGCCCACGGCGTATCGCCTGAAGTACGTAAGGTGGCACGCGCCAAAGGCCTGACTACGGTGGATGCTACTTGCCCGGATGTGACGAAGACGCACGACCTGATCAAGGAGAAGGTTGATGAGGGCTGCGAGATTATCTATATTGGCAAGAAAGGCCACCCGGAGCCGGAAGGTGCGGTGGGAATTGCGCCGGAGCATGTCCATCTGATCGAGAAAGAAGAGGACATTGCCGGCCTCTCTATCCCTTCCTCACGGATTGTCATTACGAACCAGACCACAATGAGCCAGTGGGATATCAAGCATATTATGCGCAAGCTGCTGGAGACCTTCCCTGGTGCCGAAGTTCATAATGAGATTTGTATGGCTACGCAAGTGCGGCAGGAGGCTGTCGCTGAGCAGGCGGGCCAGTGCGAGCTGGTTATTGTGGTCGGTGATCCGCGCAGCAATAACTCCAACCGCTTGGCGCAGGTATCAGAGGAGATCGCGGGAGTTACAGCCTATCGCATCTCGGATGTATCCGAGATGAATACAGAATGGCTGAAGGGAATCACCAAGGTAGGTGTGACTTCCGGCGCTTCTACGCCGACGCCGATCACCAAGGAAGTCATTAATTATCTGGAGCAGTATGACGAAGCGAAGCCGGAGACCTGGGAGATCAAGCGCACAGTCAATATGGCGAAGCTTCTGCCTCCTGTGAAGAACAAGACTGCCAGCACCAGCTGACAGGTCTGCATAACAATAACGATGAACTCATAGCGGATAACCGGCAGTGCGGCCTGAGAGGGCTGTGCTGCTTTCTTCGTTTTTGCCACATAGAATTCACACGGAACGGGGAATAATGGTTGACTGAAAGGGGAATATGCGATAAAATTACTTTAGTGCTTAAAAGCGTACACGCGTCGTAGCGAAATAGTAAATCAGAGAATTAGCAGTGTGCCGGTCTATCCAACAACACTAATACGGGTCCAAAAGGGGAGCTATAATATGATCGTTATTACATCCAACCAAACACCTCAGGAACAGGTGAGTGAGATTATTGCCGTGATTGAGAAGGAAGGCTTGCAGGTCCATCTCTCTGTAGGGGCTGACCATACCGTAATCGGACTGGTAGGGGGCGTCACTCCGAAGCTAGCCGAGCATCTTCGCCAGATGAAGGGCGTGGAGAATGTAGTTAAGATTACCAAATCCTATAAGCTGGCGAGCCGCGACTTCCATCCGGAGGATACGGTTATCGATATCCGCGGAGTGAAGATCGGCGGGGAGAACTTGGTTATTATGGGCGGTCCGTGTGCCGTAGAATCTCCGGAGCAGATCGATGAGATTGCCCGGCTGGTCAAGGCTTCCGGCGGCCAGGTACTGCGCGGAGGTGCCTTCAAGCCGCGTACCGGACCTTACAGCTTCCAAGGGGTTGGCGTGGAAGGGCTGACAATGATGGCGGAAGCCGGCAAACGTCACGGCCTGCTGACCATTACTGAGGTCATGACGCCGGAATACGTGGATATTTGTGCTGAGCATGCGGATATTCTGCAGGTAGGTACACGCAACATGCAGAACTTTGACCTGCTGCGCAAGCTGGGGACCTGCGGCCGTCCTGTGCTGTTGAAGCGCGGGTTCAGTGCGACCTATGATGAGCTGCTGAACGCGGCAGAATACATTCTCGCGGGGGGCAACCGGGATGTCATGCTGTGCGAGCGCGGCATCCGTACCTTCGAGACTTACACGCGTAACACGCTGGATCTGTCGGCCATTCCTGTGTTGCAGAACCTCAGCCATCTGCCTGTAATCTCTGACCCGAGCCACGGCACCGGACGCCGCGAACTGGTAGCCCCTATGGCCAAGGCCTCGGTTGCTGCAGGCGCCAACGGTCTGATCATCGAGATGCATACCGACCCCGATAACTCCATGACCGGAGACGGCGTTCAGTCTCTGTTCCCTGAGCAATTCGACAGCCTGCTGCGGGATCTGGAGAAGCTGGCACCGCTGGTGGGCCGCAAGTTCTCTCCGTCTCTGGAGGCTGCGCCTGTAGTATGATTGTCAACGAATAATGACTATTGAACAGCTCTCTTCTCCCGCTTCAGGCTGGAGGATGAGAGCTGTTTTTGCTGCATATTGGACAAAGGTGACATGGAATCCGGATGAAATTGGTATTTTCACCAAAGCGTCAGAATATCTCACATTGTCGCAAGAAATACCTGACATAAGCATTGACGATGTTAGGTATGCGATTTATAATGACGACAGCAAAAAAATAAAAACAAGAACATTTGATACGATGAGCGGCCTAATGTTCGGAATCTGGGGAGGAATTAAGCATGTCGGTTGAAAAAGTATTGCAGACGATCAAGGAAAACAATATCGAGTGGGTGGATTTCCGGTTTGTAGATTTGGGTGGACGTGCTCACCATATCTCTTTGCCAGCATCCGCAGTTGAAGAAGAAACCTTTGTAAATGGAGTAGCATTCGATGGTTCTTCCATTACAGGCTTCCGGGGGATTGAAGAGTCGGATATGGTAATGATGCCTGATCCAAGCACCACTTACATTGACCCGTTCACTGCTCACCCGACACTGAACATTATGTGCGACATTTTCACGCCTGATGGCGAACGTTATGAGCGCGACCCGCGCGGTATCGCAGTGAAGGCTGAAGAATTCCTGCAATCCAGCGGTGTAGGTACAGCAGCATTCTTCGCACCTGAATCCGAGTTCTTCATCTTCGACGATGTCCGTTACGAGAGCGGAATGAACACTTCCTCCTTCTATGTGGATTCCGAAGAAGCAGCATGGAACACAGGCCGTAAGGAAGAAGGCGGCAACATGGCATTCAAGGTTGGCGTGAAGGGTGGATACGTGCCTGTAGCTCCAGTGGATTCCCAGCAGGATATCCGCAGTGAAATGTGCCGTTTGCTTGGTGAAGCGGGTCTCGAAATTGAGCGTCACCATCACGAAGTAGCAACAGCAGGCCAGGCGGAAATCAACTTCCGTTTCGATACCTTGAAGAAAACAGCTGATAATCTCCTCACTTACAAATACATTGTGCAGAACACTGCACGCCAATACGGCAAGGTAGCCACCTTCATGCCAAAACCGCTGTTCGGCGATAACGGTAGCGGAATGCACGTTCACCAATCGATCTTCAACGGCAGCGAGCCTTTGTTCTATGAAAAAGGTGCTTATGCCAACCTGAGTGAAATGGCGCTGCACTACATCGGCGGTATCCTGTATCATGCTCCTGCATTGATCGCGCTGACGAACCCAAGCACCAACTCGTTCAAGCGTCTGGTTCCTGGCTATGAAGCACCGGTCAACCTGGTCTATTCCAAGGGGAACCGTTCCGCTGCTGTCCGTATCCCGGTAGCTGCTGTGACACCTAAGGGCTGTCGTATCGAATTCCGTACACCGGACTCTACGGCTAACCCATACCTGGCCTTCTCCGCTATGCTGATGGCTGGTCTGGACGGAATTAAGAAGAAGATCAACCCTGAAGAAATGGGCTACGGTCCGCTGGACAAGAACATCTACGAATTGTCTGATGCAGACAAAGAGAAGATCCGCAGCGTTCCGGGTACCCTGGACGAAGCTCTGGATGCACTGGAGGCTGACTTCGAATTCCTGACAGAGGGCGGCGTATTCACCAAAGACTTCATCGATAACTATATCGCCCTGAAGCGTTCCGAAGCTCAAGCCGTTGCCATCCGCGTTCATCCGCATGAATACTCCCTGTACTTCGACGTATAAGCTTATAAGATAAGCTAGTGTAAAACTAGCTGGATAGAGAGGCCCCTGGAATCTTTTGATTCCGGGGGCTTTTTGTATTTATCGTGTAAACAAACTTCGGTGACAGCTGATCGTGCTGGAGGGTGAGGTGAATGGTGGAAGGTGAAAGGGATAAATCCCTCTGATTTAGAGGGGAGTTGGCAAATGAGTTAAATGAGGAGCACTAGTGCACCCGAATTCGGAGAATGTGTGCTAGTTGAGCAAATGTGGAACCCCGTTCGTACTTGTTACAAATAGCTTAATATTGTGGTTTCGTAAATTTTCGTTACTAAAATAGTATTAATGTAATGAAATTACAATTATATGTGATTATCTGAGCTTTAGAGTATTAATTTTGCACATTAATCTCTGCTCATAAGTCACAAATAACGCTTTACAAAGGAAAATAACGGTGTAATAATGAAACCGAAACCGATTTCGGAAAGCGGTACCGGGCTTTGCGATTATGTGGTCATACGCAATCAAGAATACGTCTGCTGTTAGGAAAAGGGAGGATGAATGTATTGAAGGAGCAATTAAAGGTGTCAAGATCGGGCTGGAGCTTCACCGGGAATAACGGGGACTTTCGACTGGAGCAGCCGGACCGGAGCAGCTTTTTATATTTTCCGCTGGTGAATGAAGGGGGCATGATGTCCTCGGTCAGTCCTAAGCTGCATGGTCAGGCCACTTCGGGCCATAATACCTTTCTGACACCGCCAATCTCCGTGGAGGATCTGCATAACTCCCGCGCCTCGCGCAATTTCTGGGTGTACATTGAAGGCAAGGGCGCCTGGTCGGCTGCCGGCAATTCTGCACGGCAGAATGCGGCGTTCTATGGCGAAGCAGCAGATGAATCCTTGCTGGAGGCAGGACTTCTGTGGCATCGGGTGACGCGGGAGAGTAAGGAGCTGGGGCTGAGAGCGGAGATCACAAGCTTCGTACCCTGCGGCAACGACAAGGTTGAGCTGATGAAGGTGGTACTTACAAACAGCGGTACAGAGGCGCTTACGCTGACATCTACAGCGGCTATTCCGTTGTATGCGCGTTCTGCGGATGATCTGCGCGATCACCGGCATGTCACCTCGCTGCTGAACCGGATCTATACTTCGGCGTATGGCGTAGAGGTGCAGCCTGCGCTGTCCTTCGACGAACGCGGCCACCGGGTGAATCATACTTCGTACGGGGTATTCGGGGCTGGTGAGGGCGGAGCGCTGCCAACCGGATTATTCCCGGTGCAGGAGGAATTCATCGGCGAGGGCGGAAGTCTGGACTGGCCGGAAGCGGTCGTGAACAATCTGGCGCCGCCGATTGGGGAAGATGGCGGAGTGCCTTGGGAAGGATATGAGGCGCTGGGTGGTTTGCGGTTCGCCGCAATCACTTTGGAGCCGGGTCAGAGTCATTCTTATGTCGTAGTCATGGCGATTGACAATGATAGAATCGATGTGCAGGCGCTGATGGCCAAATATGGCTCTGCTGCGGCTTTTGACGCGTTGCTTGATGAGAATAAACGCTTCTGGGCGGATAAAGTCAATACGGTAAAATTCCATACCGGAGATCACGCCGCCGACGAATGGATGAAATGGGTCACGCTGCAGCCGGTGCTGCGCAGGCTATACGGCAACTCGTTCCTGCCTTACCACGATTATGGCAGAGGGGGACGCGGCTGGCGCGATCTCTGGCAGGATTGCCTGGCTCTGTTGATTATGGAGCCTGCGGATGTGCGCAGCCTGCTGCTGAACAACTATGCCGGAGTTCGAATTGACGGCAGCAATGCGACGATCATCGGGCAGCAGCCGGGCGAATTCATTGCCGACCGCAACAATATTCCCCGGGTCTGGATGGACCATGGTGCGTGGCCGTTCCTGACTACCATGCTATACTTGGATCAGAGCGGGGATCTGGACTTCCTGCTGCAGGAGCAGACTTATTTCCGTGATACCTTCATGAACCGCTGTAAGGACCGCGACGCCTCCTGGGAGCCGGGGGCAGGAAGCAGTCTGCGGACAACTGCGGGCGAAGAATATACAGGTACTATTCTGGAGCATATCCTGCTGCAGAATCTGGTTCCTTTCTTCAATGTGGGTGAGCACAATAACATCCTGCTGGAAGGCGCAGACTGGAACGATGGCCTCGATATGGCTGCACAGCGGGGCGAAAGTGTTACATTCACAGCCTTCTATGCCAGCAACCTGCTCGATCTGTCCAAACTGCTGGTTACCCTGAAGGAACGGACTGGCGGAGATACGCTGGAGCTGGCCGAAGAGATGGTGCTGCTGCTTGACTCGCTCGGCCAAGCTGTCGATTATGAATCGGTGACGGCCAAGCATGAGCTGCTCAGCCGCTTCTATGCTGCTGCACCGAATAAGGTGAGCGGGGTAAGAGCCGTGCTGACGCTTGAAGAGGTTGCAGCAGATCTCTCCCGTAAGGCGGAATGGATCTTCGATCACCTGCGCCGCAATGAATGGGTAGAGAGCGGACACGGTGACGGCTGGTTCAACGGCTATTATAATAATGACGGTGAACGTGTAGAAGGGGAATGGGCGGAGAGCACACGGATGACGCTTACCGGTCAGGTCTTCCCGCTCCTCGGCCACGCTGCTGCTCCAGAGCAGATTCCTGCGATCATCTCTGCGGTAGAGCGCAATCTGTACGATGAGAAAATCGGCTACCGTCTGAACAGCAACTTCGGCGGCATTCAGCAGAATCTGGGCCGGGCATTCGGCTTCGCCTTCGGACACAAGGAGAACGGAGCCATGTTCAGCCACATGACCGTTATGTACGGCAATGCGCTGTATAAGCGCGGATACGTCAAAGAAGGCCGCAAGGTGCTGGATTCACTGTATAATCTGAGTGCGAACTTCGAGGTGAGCCGGATGTATCCCGGAATTCCGGAATATATCAATGAGCAGGGCAGAGGAATGTATACGTATCTGACAGGCTCGGCAAGCTGGCTTCTGCTGACGATGGTAACTGAGGTATTTGGCGTCAAAGGCAAGCTCGGCGACCTGCTGCTGCAGCCGAAGCTGGTGAATGAACAGTTTGACGGCGATAAGAGCGCCTCGATCAAGACTATCTTTGCCGGACGCGAGCTGAAAGTCGTCTATATGGCCTCTGGAAGCACGGAATACGGAGAGTATCAAATACACGCAGCCCGCTTGAACGGGGCTGAGGTAACGCTTCAGCGCGTCTCAGAGGGTGCTGTGATTCCACGCAGCCTGTTGACAGACCTGCCTGAAGGAGAAATTCATCTGCTGGAGGTAGAGCTGGCCTAAAGCCGGAGCTGCTGAATTCTATCGCCTGCTTTGCCGGTCCGCGCGGAGCAGGCGTTTTAATATCCAAATAACCCGTATAGAATGGGCTTGGAAATGCTATGATAGGATGTGCTGCGTCCAACCAGGACAGAAAGGAAAGAGATCAATGACACGTATACTATCCAATGGAGTACTGACCGTAGAGATTGCTGATGTGGGAGCCTATGGAGGCACCCGTTTTGACTGGACAGGATTTATTACAGGCGTGAAGCTGGACGAGGGCGGGCATACCTTTTGTGTTCCGGAAAGTCTGGTGCCTGGGCAGGGTACTGGAGGGATAGGCCTCTGCAATGAGTTTGGCATTTCCCGGGCAATTGGCTATGAAGATGCTGCTCCTGGGGAATGGTTCCCCAAGCCCGGCATCGGGCTGCTGCAGAAGCAAAGTGATGAGCCTTATTCATTCGTCGGGGAGTATCCGCTTAAGCCATTCCCGATCACTGAAGAGTGGAGCGAAGACTCGGTTACATACACTGTGCAGCCGCTGGAATGCCGGGGCTACAGCATGCGGCTGGTCAAGACATTGAAGCTTGAAGATAACCGGCTGGATATTTCCTACAGGATAGAGAATACAGGGACCGAAGCGCTGCGGATTGAAGAGTATATTCATAATTTTGTCGGCATTGATGGGGCGCTGGTAGGGACGGATTATGAGCTTAGGCTGCCGGGAACGCCCCAGATCGTAGCCCCGGAATCGGCGTATACGGAGAATTTGCTCAGCATAGACGGGAATAGCCTGACATGGGCCGGGGAACTGGACCGCCAATTCTATTGCAGACTCGAAGGCTGGGAGCAGGAGGCGGACTATTACTGGGAACTGATCCATAAGCCTACTGGGGCCTGCATCAGAGAGAGCGGAGATTTCGCTGCTGAGCGGATTGCGCTGTGGGGAGACAAGCATGTAATTTCACCCGAGGTTTTTGCAGACATCACTATTTTACCGCGTCACAGCAAGGGTTGGAGCCGCAGCTACCTGTTTTCAGCCTCCTGATTGCGGCCTAGCTTACCTCATATGTGAATAATTATACTTGCTGGTGTTTATCGTTATCTGCTATCATAGCGATATCCATATTCATAGGAGAGAAAGGGTGGGAGTTATTTTGAGCAAGAGAGCATACAATTTTAATGCCGGTCCGGCCGCATTGCCGCTGGCAGTATTGGAACGTGCACAGGCGGAGTTCGTTGAATTCCGGGAGAGCGGAATGTCCATTATGGAGATGTCGCACCGCGGGGCGATATACGAATCCGTGCATAATGAAGCTCAGGAACGCCTGCTTTCGCTCCTCGGCAATCCGCAGGGCTACAAGGTATTGTTCATTCAGGGCGGAGCAAGCACACAGTTCGCCATGGTTCCGATGAACCTTATCGCTGAAGGCCAGGTCGGCAGTTATGTCATGACAGGAAGCTGGGCGGACAAAGCCCTGAAGGAAGCCAAGCTGACAGGCGGCGGTCATGTAGCCGCATCCTCCGCAGATAAGAAATTCCTGGCTATTCCTGAGCTTAGCAGCATCAAGGCTGCGGACAATGCCGCTTACCTGCATATCACCTCGAATGAGACGATTGAAGGCACGCAGTATGCACAGTATCCTGATGCCGGTAACATTCCGCTGGTTGCCGATATGTCCAGTGATATTCTGAGCCGCGACTTCGATGTGAACCAATTCGGTCTGATCTATGCCGGTGCACAGAAGAATCTCGGACCGTCGGGCGTTACCGTAGTGATTGCCAAGGAAGAGCTGATCGCAAGTTCTCCGGCGAATATTCCGACGATTCTGCGGTATGATACTCATTACAAGAACAACTCTCTCTACAATACGCCGCCATCCTTCTCTGTATATATGGTTAACGAAGTGTTAAAATGGATTGAGGAACAGGGCGGGCTTGCCGGCACTGAAGCCAAGAACCGTGACAAAGCAGGTCTCCTGTATGATTATATCGATGGCAGCGACGGCTTCTACCGCGGAGTTGCGGAAGAAGGCAGCCGTTCCATCATGAATGTAACGTTCCGGATGCAATCGGAGGAGCTGGAGAAGCAGTTCATCAAAGCTTCCGAAGCGGAAGGCTTTGTCGGCCTCAAGGGACACCGCAGCGTAGGCGGCTTACGGGCTTCGATCTACAACGCAGTCCCACATGAGAGCGTTAAGGCGCTGGCTGATTTCATGAAGCATTTCCGGCAAACTCAAGGGTAATGAAAGAACGTTCCTGACCTTCCGCCTTGCAGCGGAAGGTTTCTTCTTGCCCGCAGCCAGGATCATAGAGCCCGGCCTGTGTCCGGCCTGTATCTGCAAGCAGCATCAAGAACACAACACAGGGCCATGGAGGACACGGCGGATACTTACTCCGCCGCACTCCTTAAGACCCTACAGAGAGGAAGCATTCGTATTATGGCATTACACATTGTGCTGGTGGAACCGGAAATACCGGCGAATACCGGCAATATCGCCCGTACCTGTGCGGCCACAGGAACCCATCTCCATCTCGTGCACCCGCTGGGCTTCCGCACAGACGATGCTACGCTGAAGCGTGCCGGACTCGATTATTGGCATGCAGTGAATATTGAATATCATAATTCCTTCAGTGAAGTTTTGGAGAAGTATCAGGAAGGGCGGTTCTTCTACGCGACCACCAAGGCCAAGAAGCGCTATAGCGATTTCGCCTTCCGGGATGGAGACTTCTTCGTGTTCGGGAAAGAAACCAAGGGGTTGCCGGCAGAGATCCTGGAGGCTGGTCAGGAAACGGCGATGCGGATGCCGATGAGCGAGGCGGTCAGATCGCTTAATTTGTCCAATTCGGCAGCGATTGTGGTCTATGAAGCGCTCCGGCAGCTCGATTTCCCACAACTTTTCTAAAAGTTGACATCATTTTTTATTTTTTTCAGCAGGATTCGACATTTTAGTAACGAAATAGTTGATTAGTGCCGAAGAAAGTAATAGGGTACGTGAACTTGGATGTCAGAAATGGCACTACTAATCATAAGTTGAACAGGAGAGTGTAAGTTAGATATGAAACCTGCTGGCGTTGTACGTAAAGTAGATCAGCTGGGTAGAATTGTTCTGCCTAAGTCTCTGCGTAAAAGGTATCAAATGAATGAAGGTGATCCTGTAGAAATTCTTGTTCAGGGCGACCACATTATTCTGGAGCGTTACCGTCCGAAGTGTGTCTTCTGCGGATCTATGGAAGGCGTAAGCGAATATAAAGAACGTTACATTTGTTCAAGTTGCCTTACCGAGATGACCCAACTGCCAAAACACGCGTAAGCGTAGAGCGCATCAATTATCTACATAGGGTAAAACGCGTAAGCGCGTCTTATAACATGGATGCTGGTTGGACTCGGCTTCAGTGAATAGTGAAGAACACAAAAAGAGCGCCGCACACATCAGTGCGGTGCTCCTTTTTGTGGTATACGTCCATCAGATGGTTCGCGGAGGGCGGGTCACAGCCCCTTAGTCTTGTCGTCGTTGTAGGAAGAAGTAAGAATACCAGCCAGAAACAGTACAAATACCAGGGTCACGATCCAAAAAGTCAGGGAGAACGACATGCAGGCACCTCCATTATTGACGATCTTCGTTACCCTGAGTATACCCTTTTAATCTGTAAAAATAAATGAAAATGTGATATTTAGCATTGACGGTTATACTCGGAATTACTTGAAGAACAAGAAGTTGGTTGGGACGCGGCGCAAATTGCCGTCGGAAGGCTTGTTAATGACCTTGCCGCGGAAAATCATGGACGATGAGCCGCCGCCGTCCAGGTTATAAGCATCGATGACGCCGAGATTGTACAGCTTATCCTGCAGCTCAGCCAGTGTAGCTCCCGAGTTACCGTTCTCGTTATATCCGTCAGCGACCAGAATCAGCAGCTGATTATCCTTGTAGTTACCGATGACGGTCCGCGGTGCCCGCTTCGGGGCCAGCTGCCATTTCAGCGGAATGGCTGTCTTGCTCTGATTCTTCAGCAGCACAGGGACGAAGGTTGCTCCGAATACCGGCTCCAGCTGATCGAGCTGGTCACGACTGGTGAATTTGCCGCCGATCAGCTGGCCGGATTTGTTCAGGCCGACGAAGCTGAGATCCTTGTAGCTGGGCTCGAAGCCGTACAGATATTCTCCGCCGACGATGGTGGTCGAGAGCGGATAACGCTTGCCGTTCTGATCAGCGAAGCCGCCGGCATTAATACCGGCCGAGGCACCGTAGCGGTTCACGGCCTGCAGTGTGGTCTCGGAAGCGCCCGTGCCGTCACCGGCCAGGCTCATCTTCATGGCTGAGGTATCCTTCAGCTTAATCTTCATTGCGTATGCTGTATAATTGCCGGGGTTCAGCCGGTATAATTCAATGGTAATCCGGTCGCTGCTGATCACATCGGCAGGAATGCCGAGCCGGGAACTAATCCGGCGGTTGTAGATCCGCTCAGGACGGGAGGTCTGGGCCGTTGCTGTGCTGACCAGTGTGTTCATAGCGTTCGTGGTCTGCTTGTAGAGCTGTGCGCTGGTACCGATAGAGTCTATGGTGTAAGCGGCATAGCTCTTGGCTACAGCCAGGTCCTGCTTCAATTGCGCGGTTTCATTCACGGGTCCGGGGTCAGCTGCGAAGGGGGCGGTATTCAGCTTAAGCTCAAGCGGAGGCTGGTACAGCCACAGACAGAGCAGCAGTCCGAACAATGGAGCGGTCAGGAGCATGAAGAACCGGTTCACTCTTTTGACAGGAGTCATCATTTCAGCAGATCCATCTCTTTCTTGAGCGTATCAAGCTGTTTCTTGACCTCGCTTAATTGCGTGTACAACTTGTTGCTGTTGTCCGTCTTGTTACTGGCATTATCCTTGGTGAAGGTCAGCAGCTCGTTGAACGTCTGCACGGTGCTCTGAAGCTCCTTCACTTGTTCTGACAGGACGGCGATCTTCGACTCGTAGTCGGTCTTCAAAACGGTAAGCTGCTGCTGGCTTTGAGATCCAAGCTCGCTCAGCACCTGATCCTTCAGATGATTGGTGTAGCTGTACACGGCATATACGCCGGCTGTGATCATCAGAATCCAGAACAGTAGAAACCATTTGACGGACGAGCCGCTTCTCTCTGCACTCCGGCGAGAGTGTACCCGGGTCGATTCCGCTAGCGGTTGCATTTCATCACCTCAAGCCATATTTTTTCAAGTTCTCATTCTATCAGACTTTCAGGTTTTTCGCAAAAGTGAAAGAGCCGCGCAGAAACGACAAAAAGTAATTGCATCCTGTTAAACTACTGCGATACAATTTCTATAGATTGGAATATCTGATGGACGTATTCAAGGTAAAAGTAGGAAGAATAGACTTATGACAGCATAGATCCTTGCTTGCGTGTTGACAGGAAACGCTTACAGCGCTTTCCATTCTGGAAAATTATATAGATAGCAGGAGGTCTGGGCATTAATGACGAAGGTCTGGCAGGTGGTCATCGTGGGATGTCATCCCACAAGTATGCTGGGAACAAAATTAATTCTGGAAGATGAGGAGGGACTAACGGTAGATGGCATGTTCGCTACCTGGGAAGAATGTCTCGCGGGCATGGAGGAATTAAGGCCTGATCTGGTGCTGAGTGATTATCAGATGCATGACGGAACCGTAGAGCAGGTGCTGCCGGACATGAAAAAAAGCTCACCGTGCTCCCACATTATTATCATGACGGAGGAGAACGATAAGGAGATATTCCTGCCCCTGATTGAACTGGGAGCGAGCGGGGTATTGTCGAAGGGAGCCACCCCGGATCAGCTTCTGCAGATGATCCGCGGCATCCGCGAAGGGTTCCTCTCCATTCCGCTGGAATGGATCGAAAAGGGCTTCCGTCCGGTAGCCTCCTCCAGAGGGCTGGAAGGTGTCTTGCAGCTGACACAGACGGAGATGTTCATCATGGAACGCATTGTGCAAGGAATTACATACGACAAAATCGCACTTGAAATTGAAGTCAGCCGCCGTTCGATCGATAACTACCTGCGAAAGATTTATGTGAAGCTGGAAGTATCGACAAGAGCGCAGGCAATTGAGAAGTTCGCGCTTTTCTCAAGACAGAACAAGCAAATCTACGCATAATCCCTGTATTACGACATAATGGCGTCAGGACTGGAATATTCTTAAACCAGATAAAGGGGGGAAGCGTATGAAGTATGAGTTTTCTTCGCGCGCACATACATTGTTATCTTCACCGCTGCTGAGTATCCGTAAGGAGACACGCCGGGGTACGCTGATCTCGCTGGCAGAGGAGCTCCCGGCAGAAGAATTATTTCCGCTGTCGCTGCTGTCTGAGGCGGCATCTACCGTGATCTCCACAGATGCAAGTGCGCTGCAGTACGGGGAGCCTGAAGGGTATGGCCCGCTCCGCGAATGGCTGACCGGAGATTGGCTCCACAGCAAAGGGGTGGCGGTAACCGAAGGCGGAGTGCTGCTGACAACGGGCAGCCAGCAGGCCATCGATCTGCTGTCCAGGGTGTACATCGATCCCGGGGATCATGTGCTGGTTGAGAATCCGACTTCTCCCGGTATTCTGCAGGCGCTGCGGATGCAGGGAGCCGTCATTATTCCGGTCCAGGGGGATGGGGACGGCCTGCTGCCGGATCATCTGCGCCGAACGATCCGCAGCTATAGGCCCAAGATGCTGTTCGCTGCGCCAAGCTTCACCAACCCCAGCGGAGTACTCTGGAGCCTTGCCCGGCGGCAAGAGATTCTGGAGCTGTGTATCTCACATAATGTGCTGATCGTAGAGGATGATTCCTATGGCGATCTGCACTTCCAGCGGAGTGAGGGCCACCCCTTCAAGAAATATCCTACTCTATATGCGCTGGAGAATGTCAGCGAGGGCGGGCATGTGCTGTACATCGGCTCCTTCAGCAAGACGGTCGCGCCGGCGCTGCGGACGGGCTGGGCGGCGGGAAGCCGCGAGCTGATCGGCATGATGGCTGCCGCCAAGCAGATGGCGGATTGGCAGTCCAGCTCGCTGAACCAGCGCCTGCTGCATCATCTGCTCAGTGTGTCGGCTTTTGATCTAAGGGAGCATATCGCGCTGCTGAACCGCGAATACAATACCCGCCTGAAGCTGATGGCGGAGCTGCTGAAGCGTCCGGCCTGGAAGCACAGCGTGTATGATATGCCGGCCGGCGGCATGTTCCTCTGGGTATCGCTGCCTGAAGGCCTGGACGCGATGGCTCTGCTGCGAGCTTCGCTGTCCAAGGGGGTAGCCTTCCTGCCTGGTCCGCTCTGCAGTGTAAGCGGAGGCTCAGACCGTATCCGGCTCAACTTCAGCCATCCCGGCCGCGATGAGCTGCTGCTTGGAATGAATCTGATGAGCGAAGCGGTGACCGAGTTCACGGCGCGCAGCTAGGGGAGAAGGAACGGGCGCAAATATGAGCTTCACAGAAATTGAGCGGATTTTCATTTGAATTTTGCCGGATGCTATGTTAGGCTGGAGTCAATTAAATCTTCCATAAACACATCGTTTACTGGATTGTTACTGGCCGTGCCAGGCAAAACCTAAACTGATGGTGACTGATTTGAACCCGTTCGCCGGGCTCGATGATCTTGCCATAGGTTTAGGTTTTTCTGTTATATAGGCCATGCAGAAAGATCATAATGAAAAGGGGTAAGGACTATGGCTACAGTACTTAACGGATTTCCTGAGCATTTCTTATGGGGCGGGGCAACCGCTGCCAATCAGCTGGAGGGCGCTTTTGATCAGGGAGGCAAAGGGCTGTCAACCGCAGATATGATCGCCTTCGTGCCAAAGGATAAGCGCATAGGGGATCATTCCATGGAGATCTCTTCGGAGCGTATCGCCCGGATTCTTGCCGGAGAGACGGATGACTGGTTCCCGAAACGCGAAGGCGTTGACTTCTATCACCGCTACAAGGAGGACATTGCTCTATTCGCCGAAATGGGCTTCAAGGTGTTCCGGCTGTCGATTAACTGGGCACGGATCTTCCCGAACGGCGATGATGCCGAGCCTAACGAGCAGGGTCTGCAATTCTACGACGATGTATTCGATGAACTGTTGAAATACGGCATTGAGCCGCTGGTTACTCTCTCGCACTATGAGACTCCGCTCGGTCTTACACAGAAGTATAACGGCTGGGCCAGCCGTGAAGTGGTCGGCTTCTATGTGAAGTATGCTGAGACTGTATTTACACGTTACCGGAAAAAAGTAAAGTACTGGCTGACCTTCAACGAGATCAATGTCATGCTGTTCAGCCCGTATACCGGAGGCGGTATTCTTACAGACCGCGTGGAGAACAAGCTGCAAGCGGTCTTTCAGGGGCTGCACCATCAGTTCGTAGCAAGCGCCCTGGTTACCAGACTCGGACATGAGATTATTCCAGGCTCGCAGATTGGCTGTATGCTGGCCCGTATGGAGAGCTACGCGCATACCTGCAATCCGGCGGATGTACGTAAGAGACAGCAGGAGGACCAGCTGAATCTGTTCTTCACGGATGTGCATGCGCGCGGCAAGTACCCGCGTTATATGAACCGTTATTTTGCCGAGAACCATATTGAGATTGTCCGTGAACCGGGGGATGATGAGCTTCTTGCTGCGAATACAGTAGATTTCATCTCGTTCAGCTATTATATGACGCTTACGGTGTCCGCAGGTCCGGAGGGTGAGGCGACTGAAGGAAATCTGCTGGGCGGCATCAAGAACCCGTATTTGAAGGCCTCCGACTGGGGCTGGCAGATTGATCCTGCGGGCCTGCGCATTACCCTGAACAACCTGTACGACCGTTACCAGAAGCCGTTGTTCATCGTAGAGAACGGGCTGGGCGCATATGACAAGGTGGAGGAAGACGGATCGATCCATGACCATTACCGGATTGATTATTTGCGGGAACACATCAAGGAGATGAAGGAAGCGGTTAAGGACGGCGTGGAGCTGATGGGCTATACGGCCTGGGGCCCGATTGACCTGGTGAGCATGTCGACCTCGGAAATGTCCAAGCGCTACGGCTTCATCTACGTAGACCTGGACGACACGGGAAGCGGCACGCTGAACCGCAGCAAGAAGGATTCGTTTGAGTGGTACAAGCAGGTGATTTCGTCGAACGGTGAAATATTGTAGGTGAAATGGGGCAAGCTTAAGAAGCACAGGTCTTAATAAACCGTTTTCATAAAAGTGTTGTCATATTAACAATGATATGCTAAGATGCTGCTACAGGTAGAATAACTGGATTGTTACTGTTCATTCAGGCAAAACCAGAAACGGGCACTCTTTTGATGCCGTTTTGGTTTTGCCTTTTTTAACACGATAATGTTGTATCCCCGCGCCTGCGGGGGGATTTTATTACTCTGACGGTGTAAGGTGATGGAATGAAAATTGCTAAGGTGCTCAACAACAATGTGGTCACCGTACTCGATGCCAGCGGGAAGGAACGGGTCGTAATGGGCCGCGGTATCGCCTTCAAGAAGCAGGCCGGGGATGATGTTGAGGATGCTCAGGTCGAGAAGGTATTCGCCCTGGAGAATAAAGAAGGTTCACAGAAGCTGATGTCGCTTCTCTCGGAGATCCCGCTGGAATATGTGGAATGCACCGATGAAGTGATCCGTTATGCCGAGACGGTGCTCGGGGAGAAGCTGCATGACAGCATCTATATCTCCCTGACGGACCATATCCATTTCGCCATCGACCGCCACCGTCAGGGGCTTCAAATCAAGAATGCACTGCTGTGGGAAATCAAGCGAATGTACCGCAAGGAGTTCTCAATTGGACTCAAGGCGCTGCAAATTATCGAGGAACGGCTTGGGGTTCTGCTGCCGGAGGACGAGTGCGCTTTCATCGCGATGCATCTGGTTAATGCGCAGATGAACGGTGAGATGCGGGAGACGGTAAGTATCACGAATATCGTGAAGGACATCTTGAATATTGTCCGGCGGAGCTTCCTGATTGAGCTGGATGAAGAATCACTCGGGTATTACCGCTTCCTGACCCACCTTAAGTTCTTTGCGCAGCGGGTGGTTCAGGGCACTCCGATGGAGGAGCGGGACCATGATCATGCGCTGCATGATCTGGTCATGAAGCAGTACCCGGCTGCCCATGCGGTTGCGGTGAAGATAGCGGACTATTCCCGCAAGATATACAAACGGGTCTTGTCCAAGGAAGAAATATTGTATCTGACCATTCATATTGAACGGATTATCCGTAATGAGGATATAACAGAATAATGTGGTGCAGGATTGCAACTCGGAACAGAGGCAAAACCTAAACCCGGACAGTGCTGGAGGCAGAAGACTGCCTTTCCCCGCTGATCGGCGTTTAGGTTTTTTTAAATATAAAAATTTATATGTTTCATGCTATACATTATCCTTCTATTTCTCGCTGAAGCGGTACCGTCCTTTGAAAGGACGGCGAAGCCGTTTCTGCTTGTGCGGAAAACATACTACATCTAAGGAGCAACATCTTATGAATACAAAAGAGCTGTCCAAAGAAATATTGAAGCTTGTCGGCGGAGAAGACAATATCGATCAGGTAACCCACTGTATGACCCGTCTGCGCTTCAACCTGAATGATAACAACCGTGCGGACAAAGCGGCGCTGCAGAAGACGGACGGGGTTATGGGCGTGATGATTAACGGCGGGCAATTCCAGGTTATTATCGGCAATGATGTGCCGGTGGTCTACAATGAGCTGATTGGCAATATGTCCGTTTCTCCTGAGATGAAGGCTTCCGGTGACAAGGTGGAGAAAAAGAAGCAGAATCCGCTCAGCAAGCTGTTTGACTTCATCTCGGGAATCTTCACACCGATCCTGCCGGCCATTACCGGTGCGGGGATGATCAAAGGGATTGTCGCCCTGCTTGTCGCAGTAGGCTGGATGGGGACAGAGAACTCCACGTATATCATTCTCTCGGCGATCGGGGACGGTGCCTTTTACTTCCTGCCGATTGTTCTGGCCATCAGCGCTGCCCGTAAGCTGGGAAGCAATATGTACATCGCTGCTGCGATAGGTGCGGCCATTCTGCATCCGACCGTCACCACGCTGCTGGGGTCCGGGGAGCCTGTTACCTTCGCTTCACTGCCGGTGGTAGCTGCAACCTACGCTTCGTCCGTCATTCCGATTGTGATTGCAGTATGGCTGGCCTCCTATGTGGAAAAAGCCGTTGATAAAGTAACCCATGCTTCCCTGAAGCTGATTATCGTTCCGACGGTTACGCTGCTGGTCATTGTGCCGCTTACCCTGATTGCCGTAGGCCCGCTGGGAGTAATTATCGGAGATGGCCTGACTGGAGGGATCAGCTGGCTGTTCGAGAATACGGGATTGTTCGCAGGCCTGCTGCTGGGCGGAACCATGTCGCTGCTGATCATTACCGGGATGCACTATGCTCTGATTCCAATCATGATCGCATCCATTGCACAGCTTGGCTATGACTATATGATTCCGATTATGATGGTAGCGAACTTCGCCCAGGCGGGCAGTGCGCTCGGTGTCTCACTGAGAACGAAGAACAGCAAGCTGAAGTCCCTCTCCCTGTCCACAAGTATTACGGCTTTCATGGGGATTACAGAACCGGCTATGTACGGTGTGAATATGCGGCTTAAGAAACCGTTCATCGCCGCCCTGATCGGCGGAGCCGCCGGTGGTGCGTTCCTCAGCTTGTTCAAGGTAAAAGCGTATGTCATCGGCGGACTCGCCGGGCTCTCCGGCATCCCGATGGTTCTCGGTGCGACCTTTGTCTATTCGGTCATCGGCTTCGCCATCGGGGCGGCAGTTGCTGCCATTGTCACTTATATTATCGGCTTCGAGGATGAGCCGGAAGCTGCTGCTGCTGCGCCTGCGGTGACTTCTGCCGAGCCTGTCGCATCTGACGCTAACACTACTGTAATCGGCGCTACTGCTGAGTCTACGATGGTGAATCAAGAGGTGTTCAGTCCGATTGCCGGAGCGGTGAAGCCGCTCAGCGAAGTGAGCGACCCGGCCTTCTCGGAAGAGATTATGGGTAAAGGATATGCCATTCAGCCGTCCGAAGGCCGCGTAGTCTCGCCGGTCCAGGGAACGGTGTTCTCGCTCTCGAAGAGCGGACATGCCATTGGTCTGGTCAGCGACAGCGGAGCGGAAATGCTGATCCATATCGGCATCGACACGGTGAAGCTGAAAGGCCTGCATTTCTCGCCCAAGGTAACCGCCGGAACCCGGGTGGCTGTCGGCGATCTCCTGATGGAATTCGATCTGGTCGAGATCGAGAAGGCTGGTTATAGCACGATTACGCCGGTTATTATTACGAACATCCAGCAGTACCAGTCCATCCAGTCTGCTGGCGCCACCTGGGTTAAGGAGAAGGAGCTGCTGTATACGGTGCTTGCTTAGGGCGAGCCAGGAGCGAATAAGCGAAGGGCTGGGGGCTTGGAGTGAATGAGTGAAGAGCATGGTATAAACCAGTAGGATATTCTAGAGTATAGATCAGGTAAGTGGATAGAGAAGGTACAAAGGAGTTGTCGCTCGCAGCAGGTCTGCGTGGGGACAACTCCATTTGTGCTTGTATAGTTAGCGCGAGAGATGATTCGCAGGCTGAATGTGTGCGGAAAACTGAATACAATGTGCTGGGGCGATGGGGCGAAGGTAAGCGGACCAAATGTGTGCGGAAAACCGAATACAATGTGATGGACGAGGGTAAGCGGGCCGAATGTGTACGGAAAACCGAATACAATGTGATGGACGAGGGGAAGCGGGCCGAATGTGTGCGGAAAACAGAATACAATGTGATGGACGAGGGTAAGCGGGCCGAATGTGTGCGGAAAACCGAATACAATGTGCTGGGGCGATGGGGCGAAGGTAAGCGGACCAAATGTGTGTAAAAAACCGAATACATGTATTGGCGCTTATCCAGTAACTTTATTCTGTGGAGATAGGTGGAAAAAGAGCATCTAATTTGACTGGATTCCTGAGAGTTGGGACTTTAGTTGGAAAAAGTACATTTATTCAGCTGAAATATGCTACTTGAGACAAAATGATGGAAAATAAGTGTTTTTTATCCAACTAATCTTTTGCGCCGGGAAAAACTCAATGATTTAAGTGTTGATTTTCCATCTATTAGCCGGGCAGTAGAGCGGGAACGTCTCACAATTGTGTGAATGCCCATGTAAAGGGAGGCGCTTCCGCTCGGGTTCGGCAGGTGGAGCTGCGAACGGATAGGCAGTCGCAGCGGCCCAGGTCCGGCAGGTGGAGTAGTGAGCGGATGGGTAGGCGCGCGGCCCAGGTCCGGCAGGTGGAGCTGCGAACGGATAGGCAGTCGCAGCGGCCCAGGTCCGGCAGGTGGAGTAGTGAGCGGATGGGTAGGCGCGCGGCCCGGGTCCGGCAGGTGGAGTAGTGAGCGGATGGGTAGGCGCGCGGCCCGGGTCCGGCAGGTGGAGTAGTGAGCGGATGGGTAGGCGCGCGGCCCGGGTCCGGCAGGTGGAGTAGTGAGCGGATGGGTAGGCGCGCGGCCCGGGTTCGGCAGGTGGAGCAGTGATCGGACAGATGGGCAGACACGGCGGCCTGGGTCCGGCTATTGGGGCTGCGAACGGATAGGCTGTCGCAGCAGCCCAGGTCCGGCAGAGGAGCTGCGAACGAATCGGCGGGACCTGGGCTGAGGGCGGCCAGAATCCGCTGAGATCCGCTCCGGCCGGGCGCGGGCCTACAGCTTGCCCGCGCTGATCTCCGCGACCGCTGCATACTCGATCAGCGCGGCTTGTCCGGCGGCCGTGAGCGTGTAGCGGCCGCGCTGCACCCGGAAGAACCACGCATAGTAGTTCTTCTGCAGGATCGCAGCGGCGCCGGGTACGCCGCTGCGCTTCCGCAACGCGGCGGGCGTGACGCCGACGCCGCGCGCGCTCTCCGCCTGGCTGTGCGCAGCCGCCGGGCCCGCACCCGCAGCGGCATCACCCGCCGCCGCTGCTGCCGTACCCGCGGCCGCCGACTCCCCGGCGGCCAGGGCAGTGCCCGGCGCGCCGCTTAGCGCCGCGCGCCCCCCGCCGAGGCCGGCCGCTCCGGCGGCTTCGGCCTCCAGGGCCTGCAGCGCGAGGGCCACGCGCAGCGCCTTCTCGCGGTAGGCAGTCACGAGCTTGACGCGCGTGCTGCCGCCGGTGTTGTAGTCCCCGCTGCGCTCGCGGAACTCATAGAGCAAGCGCTCGCGGCGGCGCACCGCGCTGCGGGCCTGCGGCGGCGCGTCGCCCGGCTCCGCGAGCACCTCGACGAGCGGGGCCTTCGTCTTGTAGAAGACGACGGTGATCAGCCCGAGGCCGAGCCGGCGGCACAGCCCGGTGAGCTCGCCCCAGCGCTGGTTGACCGCGCCCTTCTTCTCCCTGACGCGTTCTACCGCGAGGTAGACGTTAGGGCTGAGCCGCAGCCGTTCAATCCCCTGCAGCAGCAGGGCGAGATTGAACGATTTTTTCATCTCCACAATGAGTGGCGGTGCCTCGTCCTCCCGGATGCCCACCAGATCACAGGTCCGCACCTCACCCTTGATGTCATAGCCTTGCCGTTCAAAAAAACTCTTCAAAGGAGCATACAGCTCCGTCTCCTGCTTGATTGCCATTCGTATTCACTCCTGCCCTGAATTGCAGCGTAATTATAATAGAGAATTTATGATTCTCTATTATAGCACAGCAAAAAAGAGGTCAACTATTCCGGGCTCGCCGCATAGGTATGTAATACACTTTCTAAGCTTGGTGGAGCAAGTAGGAGCGCAAGAGGAGGCAGCGAGCCATGGATATTTTTGAGCGTATAGCAACGCATCGGGCTGAGAACGACCGTTTGGCGTGGAGCGGCACTTTCAAGGACTATATAGAACTGCTTAGAGTAGACCCCTCTCCCGCCAAAACGGCTCATTCCCGCGTATACGACATGATCAAGTCACACGGCGTCGAGGACATTAACGGACGTAAACGGTATAAGTTTTTTGAACAGGAGATCTTTGGACTGGATCGTGCGGTGGAAAAGCTGGTGGAGGAATACTTCCATTCCGCAGCCCGAAGGCTGGATGTGCGTAAACGGATTCTGCTGCTGATGGGACCGGTCAGTGGAGGAAAGTCCACCTTGGTAACGCTGCTGAAGCGCGGCCTGGAGCAATATTCGCGCACGGATGCGGGTGCGGTGTATGCCATTGAGGGCTGCCCGATGCATGAGGACCCGCTGCATCTGATTCCGCTGGAGCTGCGGCCTGAGATCGAACGCGAGCTGGATGTACGGATTGAAGGCAATCTCTGCCCGTCCTGCCAGATGCGGCTGAAGAATGACTACCACGGGGATATTGAACGTGTGGCGGTTACCCGGGTGCTGTTGTCGGAAGAGGAGCGGGTAGGGATTGGTACATTCAGCCCTTCCGACCCGAAGTCGCAGGATATCGCGGATCTGACCGGCAGTATCGACTTCTCCACCATTACCGAATTCGGCTCGGAATCCGATCCGCGGGCTTACCGCTTCGACGGGGAGCTGAACAAGGCCAACCGCGGGATCATGGAATTCCAGGAGATGCTGAAATGTGACGAGAAGTTCCTGTGGAATCTGCTGTCGCTGACTCAGGAAGGCAATTTCAAGGCCGGGCGGTTTGCGTTAATTTCGGCGGATGAGATGATTATTGCCCACACGAATGAGACCGAATATAAATCCTTCATCTCCAATAAAAAGAACGAAGCACTCCAGTCCCGCATGATCGTCATGCCGGTTCCCTATAATCTGCGCGTCTCTGAAGAGGAAAAAATCTACGCCAAGCTGATCGGCCAGAGCGATATGAAGCATGTGCATATTGCCCCTCACGCGCTGCGCGCGGCGGCGATCTTCTCCATCCTGACCCGGCTCAAGGAGAGCAAGAAGCAGGGGATGGATCTGATCAAGAAGCTGCGCATGTACGACGGCGAAGAGGTCGAGGGCTACAAGGAAGCGGATCTGAAGGAGATGCAGACCGAATACTTAGATGAAGGCATGTCCGGCATCGACCCGCGTTATGTTATTAACCGCATCTCCAGCGCCCTGATCAAAGGCGATCTGCAGTGCATGAACGCGCTGGATGTGCTGCGGGCAATCAAGGACGGTCTGGATCAGCATCCTTCGATTACGAAGGAGGAGCGCGAGCGTTATCTGAACTTTATTTCTATTGCCCGCAAGGAATACGATATTCTCGCCAAAAGCGAAGTGCAAAAGGCCTTCGTCTACTCTTTTGAAGAATCCGCCAAAACGCTGTTCGAGAATTATCTCGACAATATCGAAGCCTTCTGCAACTGGTCCAAAATCCGCGACCCGCTTACCGATGAGGAGATGGAGCCGGATGAGCGGCTGATGCGCTCCATTGAAGAGCAGATCGGCATCTCGGAGAATGCGAAGAAGGCCTTCCGCGAGGAGATCCTGATCCGTATTTCGTCCTACTCCCGCAAGGGCAAGAAGTTCGAGTACAACAATCACGACCGGTTGCGGGAAGCCATCGAGAAGAAGCTGTTCACGGACCTCAAGGATATCGTCAAAATCACCACTTCCTCCAAGACACCGGATGAAAGCCAGCTCAAACGGATCAACGAGGTCAGCCGCCGCCTGATCGACGAGCACAACTACTGCCCGATCTGTGCCAATGAGCTGCTGAAATATGTCGGAAGCCTGCTGAACCGCTGACGGAGGTAGCTTCACGGATACTGGAGACCGGGGACTGCCATCAGGCAGTCCTCTTGTCTGTCCCGGAGCTAATTAAGACTTGTATGCTCAGCCAAAAGGGAATATCCCAGGCCATGGTGATGGCTTAGGGATATTCCCTTTAGTCTAGCGAAGCGCCTGATCGGCGAATCCGTGCGGACTGGATAACTAATTCTTCTAATCCTCCTGAGAGTCCTTAGGCTCCTGCTCCTTACCGCCAATCTTGAAGCTTAATTGGCCGTTATATTTGCCGAGCTGTCCGCCCACGCCGATGCCTGCACCTTCGCCGCCGCCGAACTGGGCTTTGGCCTCAGCCCCGATGCCCTTGTTGCCGCCGAGCTGAACATGAGAGTCAAAGCCTGCACCTTGACTAAGCCCCAGATGAGCACCCGCATCTGCATTCAGCCCGTGATCGCCCCCGGCCTGTGCGCCCAACTTGACATCTGCGCCTTGCCCGCCGCCGAGCTGGGCCTTGCCTTGTGCAGCCACCCCGTATTTGCCGAAGGCCTGGGCTTCGGCGTTCACTCCGAGGCCTTGCCCGTTGCCCACATGGGTATCGCCTTGCGCTTCGATCCCGTAGGAGCTGCTGCCGATATGGCCGTCTGCCTGCATGCTTGCGCCGCTGTACGCCAGGTTTCCTCCGGCATTCATGCCGATGCCGTGTTTACCCCCTAACTCGCCTCCTACATCGACATGAATTCCCTTTCCGCCGGCCTGACTTGCCCCGGGATGGCCGTCCACCGGCTTGTTCGCGGCAGCCGGATGTCCGCTTTCGAGGACCGTCTGCGGCTTGCTGGCATTCTGAATCTGCTGCCAGCCGTCCATGTTGTCCTCCGCATGGTCATTCTCGAGCTTATGTGGAGCGGCCGGAGGTTCGGAGGCCCTGACAGTCTGCGTATTCCCGGCAGTTGTGGAATTCTTAGCAATCCTCGGAGCGGTCTCCTCAGTGGACTCCGAACGTATCAGGTAGTGGTAATGCGAATAAGGGTAGGGCTGCGGCAGATGCCGATAGCCTGACGGATGAGCTGAGCTGTTCGAATCTTCGTTCCTGTAATTCATGCGGGAACCCTCCATTCTTGAAGTCATTACAATAGCCTATTCACCGAAATGGGAAGTGATTCGTGTCAGCTGAATATAAAAGTGCATTGTAATGCCTGCAAGGCTATGCTACCATTATGAATGAATTATATATTATTCACTCAGGCGCGGAGGGCTTACGGATGGAAGATAAGAAGGCTGAGATTTTCAGATGCGGCAAAGAGCTGTTCAGCTCCAAGGGCTTCAAGGACACCAATATTTCCGACATCACCAAAATGTGCGGATATGCCGTAGGCACGTTCTATAATTATTACGCTTCGAAAGAGAAGCTGTTCATCGATATTTATCTGCAGGAGAACGAGAAGCTGAAGCGGAGCATCCTGCAATCTTCGGTCAATCTGGACGACGAGCCTGCCAAAGTGCTCAAAGAAATCATGGCGCTTAATTACAGCGGGATCAATACGAATCCAATCCTGAAGGAATGGTACAACAAAGCTCTTTTCAGCAAGCTGGAGAAGGAGTTCTATGAGCATGGCGGAATAGAGGGTATTCATGAAATGATGAACAGCGGCACGCTGGAATTAATCCGGCACTGGAAGTCCAGGGGGAAAATCAGAACAGATCTGGAGGACGGGATGATTCTAGCTTTGTTCAACTCTATTCCGTATATCGACATTCACAAGGAAGAGATCGGGGCAAGCCATTTTCCGCAGCTTCTGGATTATATAGTGGAATTCATCATGAAAGGCTTGACGGATACGAAGAGCTGATTATATAGCAAGACTGGATCAGTCCCGCAGGCCGCCATCTGCTATAATGTATGCACCTATGTATACTGAAAGGCCGGTGGAGTCACTGAATTACAGCAGAGAGATCGGGCGGAGTATTGATTATATTGAGGAGCATCTCATGGACCCGCTGACAGCGGAGCAGATTGCGGCGTATGCGGGTTATTCGCTGTTTCATTTTTGCCGGATGTTCAGCCAGTCTCAGGACATGCCGGTCATGGAATATGTGCGCACCCGGAGATTGTCGCGGGCTGCCGTTGAATTGTTCAACGGGCGGAGAATTACGGACATCGCGCTGGAGTATGGGTTCGAGACTCCCGGCGGCTTCGCCAAAGCCTTCCGCAAGTCTTACGGCTACAGCCCCTCCCAGTATGCGGCGCGGATGAACGGCTATGTCCGGGACCGGCTGGCGTATGACATCAAGGAATACATCGCGGAGCCTGTATTGGTGACGAAGCCTGCTTTTAACGTAGCGGGGTATGGAATCGAGACGGATGTAGAGGCCGGGAATGCAACGCAGGATGTCGCTTCCTTCTGGTATTACTATGAGGGTGACAATCTGGAGGATCAGATGTACGCAAAGCTGAATCCGCCGAAGCACGGGGAGGTCGGCTTATGTATACCGTCAGACGCTGGCGGTAATGCTGTGTATCTGCTGGGGGTTATAGTGGAGGACTTCAGTAAGGTCACTCCTGACATGCTTACGGCTGCTGTACCGGCGGCGCAGTACGTGGTATTCACGACACCTCCGGTGGACGCTACTGATGAGGCGAGACCGGAGACTTTTGCCGAGGTGGTCAAGAGTACCTGGAGATATATCTTCGAGGACTGGTTCCCGGGCAGCGGCTACATGCATGACGAAGATAAACTGAACTTTGAGTTCTACGACGAACGCTGTCACGCCCGCGTGGATTCCGTGATGGAGATTTATGTCCCTGTACGGGAACGGGTTTCATGAAACCACTAACCGTTTAATTGAAATAAGTGGAAATGTAGAGTGAAGGAGTTAACCATGGTCAAACAACGCAAGAATTTGCTAACGGTAACTATATTGTACACACTGTTTGTTCTTTATTTTATGTTCTTTGCTTTCGGCAGAGGTGAGGCATCGGATCATACCGTCTACACCTTTATTTTCATGCCCGATAACTTCCTTCTGCTGCCGTATCCATCTGATCTTCTACATCCCAGCCTCATGAGTATGGTGGGTTTCGGGAACACGCTTGCGTTTGTTCCTTTCGGCATATTGATTCCATGGCTGTACCGGGTCGGCTTCGTCCGGTTCATCACCTTATTCTTCATCGCGATTCTTGTGCTTGAAACGATCCAGGCTCTTACCTTCCTGGGCAGCTTCGATATCAACGACGCTCTTCAGAATTCGGTTGGGGCAGCCCTCGGCTTCGGAGCGTACAAGCTTGGTTTCCGTAACCGCAGCCTCGGGCGCAATCTGGTGGCAACGGCTATATCAGGGTTGGTTCTTTTTATAGCTTTATGGGGACTAGGCGCGGCGGTAGACAAAATATTAACTAAAGTAGAGGGTCCGTTTACGGCGATCATGGAATGGACGGACACCTCGGGCAATTCATCCGCAGACAAACCGGATAGTATTCAAATCAACGGACAGAAGATACCGCTCCGCTCTAATCTGTATGGCGCTGAAGGCGGAGATTCCAGAACATTCACGTACAAGTCTGAGGGACAGACGATTTTCTCCTTCACTTTCGGAAACCCCGAACCAACGGATTATTCCGGTGAGATCAGTATTACCCGGGATGGCCAGGAGATTCTGAATTATACTGGAGATTTTCAGCGTACTAATCCTGAACAGTACCCTGTGGTATATGAGATGCCGGTTGAGCCCGGGGATGAGCTGAAGATCACGATTAAAGGCGGCTTGAAAGTATGGGATGTGGGGTATAAGAAGATGCAGTATTTCTGGCAATGAGTGCTTGATCTTCTATTCAGAGAGGATGGGTGACGGTTATGAAAATGGCATTTGTTCTGTTCGACGGCATGACCAGCATGGATTTTGTGGGGTTCTATGAAGCGGTGAGCTGGGTGGCGATCCTGAAGGCGAAGGAGGATGTATCCTGGACCTTCTGCGCCAACAAAGCGGAGGTGACGGATGACCGGGGGCTGACCATGAAGGCTAATGAGGTGTTGCCTGATCTGGGGGATTTCGATCTGGTCTTCCTCCCGGGCGGCATGCCGACCCGGACACTCCGCAATGATGAGGAGTTCATAAGCTGGATACGGACGGCAGAAGGCGCACGTTATAAAGTGTCGGTGTGCACGGGGGCACTGCTCTTAGGGGCGGCAGGATTCTTAGAGGGGAAAAAAGCGACCACGAACTCGTCAGCCTACGATCTGCTTGCCCCTTACTGCGGGGAAGTCATTAAGGCCCGGGCCGTCCGGGACGGTGATACCTTCACCGGAGGCGGAGTAACGTCCTCGATCGATCTTGGTCTGTACCTGATTGAGTGCTTAGTGGATACAGACACTGCACGCCTGGTGCAAAAAAAACTGGAGTACCCTTACTACCAGGCAGGTAAGCTGAGCGATATCTACTATCCGTATGAAGTGGAATAGACAGAGGGCGGTGTGATTCTACAAGAAAGGCAAGCCCCTGCATCAGGGCTTGCCTTTTGCCCATATATCCGGTGGATGCACCTTTGCGGCCGCTCAATGTGATCGGTTTTTCGCCTACATTTGGCCATATCCGTGCGCCACTGCTTAATGTAGTCGGTTTTTCGTCTACATTCGGCCATATGCCTGCGCCACTGCTTAATGTGGTCGGTTTTTCGTCTACATTTGGTCATATGCCTGTGCCACTGCTCAATGTAGTCGGTTTTTCGTCTACATTTGGTCATATGCCTGTGTCACAGCTCAATGTGGTCGGTTTTTCGTCTACATTTTGGATTCCTCATTCGTAAGAGCACCTATCCATGGGCAGGCGTAAATCATAATTCCCTAACAGCAAAAAAGGCAAGCCCGTAGCAGGGGCTTGCCTTTTCTTGTCCGTTTATTGCCCGGCTGCAGCGTCCAATTGAACCGCAACGTAGCTTCCCAGCTCAACCATGCCTGCACTATCCAGCTTGGCGGCATCGTGTTGCTTGATGACCTCGGCGGTTTTCTGCATGAGCTCCGAGCTGTCGGTATTGCCCAGAACGCGCAGGACTACCAGCGTCTCGCCTTTCTTCAGCTGTTCGGCCAGCTTGGTCTTGTAGGCTTCCAAAGAATCTACTTCCAGTCCTTGTGTCACGTAATAATCGTAGGCATTGCTGGTGGCCTTGAACTGAGGCAGCTCATGGTCCAGCCAGTAGGCATTGTCCATCACATACTCTACATCGGTGGCTGTAGCGTCATTGGAGTTATAGAGCAGATAAGGAAGTCCGGTATTGGTGGCGTTATTGGTCGGGTCAACATTGACCCATTCGTCGCCGATCTTCACCTTGTTCCAGGCGTGATTCACGCCGCTCATGGTTCCTGTGACGACCATCGAAGGGACCTGGACGAGATCAGACAGCAGCTGGAAGGTATGGGCATAGCTCATGCATACGCCGACTTTTTTAACCAGAATGCCATAGGTATTGAAAGAATCGTTATACTTCGCATCTACTGTCTTGAACTCCTGCTCCATGGCATTCTCCAGTGCAGCATCGTCATAGGCGGTGTTATCATTCAGATAATCGTAGATCGCCATCTGTTTCTCATCCGCGCTCATGCCTTCCTTGATCACAGCAGCGATTACTTTATCTGCCTCGGCAAGGATCTCCTTCTGCTTTGAGCGGATGATCTCGGCAGAATCATCGTACTTCACATTCAGCGTCAGCTTCTCATAATCGTAGCCATAGCCGCGGAAGCCGAGAATGAGCGGGTTCTGGTAGACTACCTTCTCAATTACATCCACCAGGGTACGGGCATTCTGCGCCTCCGGGAAGGCTTGCAGCGAGATTTCGGTGTCGCCGTTCATCAGGGTCAACGCGAGATACTCCTCTAGCGCAGAGTCTGCATGAATCAGATCTGCCCGTATCGTGGTGCCCGGAACCGCCTGTTTGTTGCCTTCCTCTACCTTGCTCTTGGTATTTTCTTTTTGCTGGTCGATGACATTATCTACAGGTTCACTGGCGTTGCCGTTATTGTTGTTGTCAATGATGGTCGGTACATCCGGTGCAGGTACATAATCCGTGTCATTCTGCGGCTCCACATACCCGGGATTCGCCTTGTTGCTCTGGGCGGCGGCAAGACTGGTAATATCCGCTTCCGTCAATTGCGTAACCTGGACATAGCCTTTGAGCGCAGTACCTTGTATCGTGTACGGGACATCGGTTGGACCGGAAGCCTTAAGAGTCACAGCTCCGGTATCGTACATCACTGTTACTGAGGCTTTGGAACCGTCAATGAACTGGACCGGGACGGTCTTGGGCAGCTCTTTGGCATTCTTGTACAATTTCAGGTTGATGTTATCCTCAGGAGCCACGGTGCGCGGCAGCCGTTTGGATAATGCCACGGTGTCCACCGAGCGGCTGAATCTGGATTCTTTGTCTCCCTGAACGGCAGTAACGTAATATTCTCCTTGCACATTGTTGTTCTGGACGCTGGTAATGGTCTCATCCACAATGCCGAGCGCACCGCGGCCGTCCTTCATGAAGTCGTTATACGCATTGCCCTGTACCGTTGCAATCTTCAGCGGACGCTGATCCGCATAGCCCTGCTCGGCGCCGCTGAGCGGCTCATTGATGTTCTCCATTGTAATATGGGAGGCGCTGTAAATATTGTAGCTTTCCGCGCCCGGAACTTCATTCCATACCAGAGTCAGTCTTCCGTCAGGACTGATGTCGGCTTGCAGCGTCGGCGTGGGCAGATCCGATTTCACCGTAAACGGGATGATCACCGGCTGCTTCAGCAGAGTAGGCGACTTGGCATCCAGGTCATAGTTGAGCCGGATGTAGTAGACCGGGGCGTTCCCCCAGGAACTGTCTCCCGTGGCACGCAGAGAATCGGAGGGAAGGACGCCGAAGCCGAGCGGCTTGATTGAGTACACGCTTTTGCCGTCTACGAGCTGTGAATCCTCAAGGGTCGCGACCTTGCTCTCCGGCAGCGCCTCGATATCGGTATGTACGGATAACGTCTTGCCAATGGCTTCTGAGCCAAGATCGGTATTGAATCTGAAGATGAATTCCATATCCTGCTCCACATTATACATAGGCATGATGCCCGGATTGTGATCTGCTTCGTCCGAATCATACTTCTGCTTCAGATCGTACACGGTCTGTGAAGCCTCCGGCGGAGGGTTCCCCGAAGTGTTCTTCGTCTCGGCAGCTGCCGTGGCGGCGGGGCTGGATGAAGGCGCTGGACTTCCTTCTTTGCTGCCCCCCATGCAGCCTGTCAGAATCACACACATGATGAGCAGCAGTATTGCCATTTGTTTCACTTTCACTTACGTCCTCTCCCGTCTGGTTTCTGTATGAGGGTAATTATAGACCATCCAGAATTACCCATTATAAATCACAGGAGATATTTAACCCATTCGGATACTATTAAAACAAAATTGGGATAATTTATATTTAAGTATTTTTTGCAGCAGGGGATATGGGGGAGAGGGGGCGATGGGAAGGGCGGATTTATTATTTTCTGGGCAACACGCTTGTCATACTTTTCGACATTTCTTTAGTATTTGTTTAAGCCGTTTACGCTTTCCTGACAAGCTCTTGGAGCTGGTCATTAACGTTACCCTTACATAATCCTCCGTGATAACAAATAACCGATGTAATGTCGAAGTCTAAATATTTTTCTAGGGAACGGAAAGCTGTGTTCATATCCGGTGTGGAATGCGGGTGGGGTCCCCTCAAGATGCCTTCCACACTGAACATTGCATCACCAACAACAAGGGTTTTGCTTTGTTTCAAATAAAGACTAATATGTCCAGGCGTATGCCCGGGTGTAAAGATAACTTGAATTCCCCCGCAATACGGAAGCTCTTGTCTGTCAGCTAAGGTTCTGTCAACTTTGGCCTTAGGAGAGTTCTTTAACAAGTAGGCTACTATTTTCAAACGTTCGTCTTCCGGAAGGGATTCTAATTGCCAAGCCATACTATCGAGATTCACTTTCATAAGGGGCAATTGGCCTTCAATATATGGTTTATCCAGCCCATGAGCGTATACTTTAATATCTCCATCAAGTTCCTGCAGGATTTCAGGAAGACTGCCGATATGGTCAATATCTTGATGAGTTAAAATGATTGCCTTCAACTTATCCATGGAGACTCCACACTCGTTCATGGCTGCACGTATTTGCTCGAATTGACCGGGTGTGCCGGTATCAATTAAAATAGCAGCTTCATCGTCCCAAAGCAGGGTAGGATTCAATTCTTGACGACTGCCGAATACTTCAACCTGCAATTCCAGCATTTCTACTCCATTTGAAATTTTCATCATTTCTTCTCTCCTATTATATGAATTAGTACTCTTTACTATATAAACGAATGGGAACCATCTAAAGATACGGGGGAGCAATCTTTAAGTTTACTGAAGTTTGGAGCAGAAGCAGCATTCGTATCAGATTGGTTGTCATGGGACGGTATAAATTCTTATGTTATCAAAAACGAGCCGCAGCGTAATTGCACATAGCAACTACACTGCGGCTTATTGTGCGAACTCATACGTTTCTTTACATAAACCGCCGCTGCACCTTTTTGCCGTCATAGGTGAACAGGGCGTTTTTGTCTTCCACGACGGTCTGCAGATGCACGGTCCGGCCCCAGAGGGCGTAGATATGCGGGAGCGTGCGCTCCAGATATTTCAGATCCAGCTCGATACTCTCGTAGCGGTGGGCAATCAGCAGTTCGCCGTTCCGCTCATAATCGGCATCCTGGATGACGAGGTACGGGGAGCCGCCGTTCACCCGGGCCAGCACCAGCTGGTCTCGGACATTCTCCCATGCCTTATCGGTAATTTTCCACTCCGGGCCTTTTTTCTCGAATACATAGAGGTCCAGGTCGTTCACCAGTTCCTTTGAGAGATAGCTGCGGATGAAGGAGAGGTCGGAATCCAGCTCGCGCACCTCGAACATTTTGTCCCGGTCCCAGCGGCGTTCGATATCCTCGAAGATTTTCAGCCCCAGATAGTACGGATTCAGGCTCTGACGGGAGGGCTGCACCACCGATGAATTTAGCTTGGCGTATTCGACAGTCTCTTCTGGGGTAAGGTCCAGCTCGCGCATGATCCGCTGATGCCAGTAGGAGGCCCAGCCTTCGTTCATGATTTTGGTCTCCATCTGCGGCCAGAAATAGAGCATCTCGTCATGCAGCATAGTCATAATATCGCGCTGCCAGTCCTCCAGAGCGGTGGAATACTGCTGGATGAACCAGACGATGTCCTTTTCCGGCTCCGGGGGGAAGGTGCGTTTGCCAGCGGTTTCCGGCACTGGCGGGACGTCATCACTCTTTTCCAAGTCCCACAGCTCACTGTAAGCATTAGCCGGTCCAGGCCCGCCGGGAGGGGCGTCCTTGCGCTCCTTCATCTTAGCTTCAAGCAGATGGGTCTTGCCCAGCTTGCGCGGTTGGATCAAGCTGGGATCGATATGCTCCTGGATCGCCAGCACGGAATCAATGAAGCTTTCTACAGTGTCTGTGCCATAAGTGACGGAATAATCATTGATGCGGTCGGCGGTGGCCGCCATGCTCTCGACCATATCCCGGTTGGACATGGAGAAGCGCATATTGTTCTTGAAAAAATCGCAATGCGCCAGCACATGCGCAACAATCAGCTTATTTTGCACCAGGGAGTTGCCATCAAGCAGGAAGGCATAACAGGGGTTAGAGTTAATGACCAGCTCATAAATTTTGCTCAGGCCGAAATCGTATTGAGCCTTCATTTTATGAAAGGTTTTGCCAAAGCTCCAGTGCCCGAACCGGGTAGGCATCCCGTACGCACCGAAGGTATAAATAATATCCGCCGGACATATCTCATAACGCATCGGATAAAAATCGAGCCCGAACCCGGAAGCAATCTCCGTAATCTCGGCAATCGACCTCTCCAGCGCTTTAATCTCATCATCACCGGGCATGCATCCATCTCTCCTTCCAGCTTGTGAACCGTTCTTCCTATGTATATGGGGGGAGGGGAGGGAGTATGATGGGCAGGCCCAGCCTAAATATCCATTACTCTGCTTCTGTGTAAAATAGCTTAAGCAGCATATTCTGCGGATAATTTCCAAAGTGCTCCCCGAAGATGGTAAGTCCGCCTTTGTTCTTAGAATTCCCGTCAATACCAATCCTTAGCTTGATGAAGGGGGAATCTTCGATTTTTAATTGGGCGAGTGTAACCGATGATATTTTTTGACCGTCTATTCCGGTATCTTTCTTGGTGACTCTTAAATGCTTCAAAAGGCCATACTGGCTTAGTTCGTTATCCCACCAGTTTGGTGTTAATTTCCCGCGCACATCTGAAAAATTACCCGGAGCCGTCCAGGTGCCTAAAAAAACATCGTTGATATAAAAAGCGATATCACTGGGCCAATTATTGTTGGAGCCAGGAAACTCTGAAGAGAGCTCTAAGGATAACTCTAATAATTCTGCAGTGAAATTATGGTTGAAATCATTCGGAATCATATATTCAACGAAGCCTTCGGCAAACCAAAGTAAGGATGCATCGATCCGGTCATTGGAGACGAAGGTCCGTTGATCATCTAACTTGCCGATAATTTTAGCCTGGCTGGCTAATCCGCAGGTAGGGGTGACTGAGAAATTAGAATAGTATCCCAGCTTGATTTCATTCGTAATGACTTTAAAAGGAAGATGGAGCTTCTGGGGTAAGTTGAGGGCAATATGATCCACAGCAACAATGAAATTCTTTTTTCGGCTGTCGGCAGCCTCCAGGTTGTCCTGGAGCTTGATGATTTTGGCGTCCTCCAGTAACCGGATATGGCGTGAGACGATCGCTTTGCTTAAGTTAAGTTTTGCGGCCAGCTCACTGACAGTAAGCGGTGTATGTAACAATAGTCTAAGCATCGAAGCTCTTGTATCAGATGCCAATGCCTTCAAAACAGAAATACCATTCTCATCGAGTTCTAAGAACATAATTATACCTCCTTGTCATATCTGTGGCTTCCGCCGATTGTTGAATAGTATAACATATTGTTAACTTTTTAGTTTACAATAAACGATCTAATTAAGTATGGATTTTTATTTGTATACCACAAAGTTGAAAATCAAAGATAACGCTGATATAAGCTTGAAAGAACGCTTTCATCATGGTAGTATTTGCTTGCCCGCGAGGGAGATTTACTATCTAAACTACAAAAAGTTAACTTTTATTGTTGTGACTACTAAGATGGGAGCTGAAGCTGGATGACACACAGGATGGAATATCCGCGTCCGCAGTTCGTCAGAGACGCATGGCTTAACTTGAATGGAACCTGGCAATTTGAATTTGATGACAGGAATGAGGGAGCCGCACAGCGGTGGTTTGATCCAGGTGAGAGCTTCAGCCAGACCATTCAGGTTCCCTTTGCTTTTCAGACCCCTGCCAGCGGAATACATGATACCACTTTTCACGACTATGTCTGGTATAAACGCAATTTCACACTTGATCCGGACTGGTATCAGAAGCGGGTGATATTACATTTTGGAGCGGTAGATTATAGAGCTTGGGTGTATGTGAATGGTCAATATATCGGGATGCATGAGGGCGGACACACTTCATTTTCGTTTGATATTACCCATGCCTTAACCGGACAAGAGGAACAGGTAACGGTTCACGTGGAGGACCCATCAACAGACGAGACCATACCCCGGGGCAAACAGTTCTGGATCGAGCAGCCGGAAAGCATCTGGTATACGCGCACGAGCGGGATTTGGCAGACTGTGTGGCTGGAGGCGGTAAACCCTGTGCATATTCAGCAGGTGAAGTTTACGCCGGATTTGGATCAAGGGAGTGTTGGGATAGAGGTTAAATCGGAGGGACATGGATCAGAAGAATTAGATTTGGAACTTCGTATTTCTTTTGGCGGAGTACCTGTTATTCAGGACCGTGTACGATTATTACAGCCTATAACACGCAGAATGGTAGATCTGTTTGGTCTGAAAATATTCCGCACCAACTTCCATCGGGCCGGCTGGACATGGAGCCCGGAAGCTCCTAATTTGTTCGATGTGGAAATGAAGCTGTACGATCACGGGGTTGAGGTGGACTCGATTCAATCGTATTTTGGCATGCGGAAGGTGCATACAGAGAATGGTATGGTCTATCTGAATAACAAACCTTATTATCAAAAGCTTGTACTGGACCAAGGGTATTGGCAGGAAGGACTGCTTACAGCGCCAACGGATGAACACCTGAAGACAGATATTGAATTAGCCAAAGAATTAGGGTTCAACGGTTGCCGTAAGCATCAAAAGGTTGAGGACCCGCGTTTTCTGTACTGGGCAGATCAGATAGGGTTCCTTGTATGGGGAGAATGTGCTGCCAGCCCCTCTTTTAATAGTGATGCGGTAGCCCGGTTAACCAGAGAATGGATTGAGATTATTGACCGTGATTTCAATCATCCCTCGATTGTGGCATGGGTTCCGCTTAACGAAAGCTGGGGCATTCCGCTGGTGAAATCGGATAAGCAGCAGCAGTATCACAGCTTAGCTATGTATAGTCTTATTCATTCATTGGATAATACCCGGTTAGTGATATCGAATGACGGATGGGAAATGACGTTGACTGACATCTGTGCGGTACACAATTATCAGCATGGCAGAGCAGATGAGCCTGATAAGTATGAAGAGTTCAAGCGGATTCTTTCTACAAAAGATACGATGCTTGCTTCCAATCCATCAGCCCGTAGTGTGTATGCAGGCGGTTATGAGCATCGGGGCGAGCCGATCTTGTTGACTGAATTCGGTGGTATAAGCTACAAGGCTGGCGCTGACGATGGCTGGGGATATACCAGTGCACAATCTGCAGAGGATCTTGTTCTGGAATACGGAAGAATTATGAAGGCGGTATACGCGTCCAAGATTATTTATGGATATTGTTATACGCAGTTAACGGATGTGGAGCAGGAGATTAACGGCCTGTTGGCCTATGACCGGACACCCAAATGCGATCTGGCGTTAATTAAAGAAATTAATGATCAGTGGCACCTGCGGACCATTTAAGCGGACCTAAGGAATAATAAGGAGCTGATAATCGATGACAAATGAACTATTGCTTGAGAAGATCGGGCTGGTCGTAGACAGGCTTATGAACCTGGGCGGCAGCGACTATGAAAAGGATAAAACTGTGGTTCAGGCCGATACCAGAGTAGGGATTGTGCAACGGGATTTCGGCATTGAAGAATGGGATTGGCCTCAGGGCGTAGGTCTTTATGGTCTGTACAAGCTGCAAAAGTATTATGGCGATACGCGCTATATGGAATTTTTCCGGAATTGGTATTCGCGTAACCTGGAGGCAGGCCTGCCTTCCAAAAACATTAATACAACAGCTCCTTATTTGCCTCTGGTGCTGCTCCTGGATCGGCTTGAGTCTTCCAGTGAACTGGAAAAGCTATGCCGGGAACATGCGGATTGGCTCATTCATGAGCTGCCCAAAACCAAAGAAGGCGGCTTTCAGCATACGGTCACTGCCATCGGCAACCGGGATGGAATTCACCTGCACAATGGACAGTTATGGATTGATACGCTTTTTATGGCGGTTCTGTTTCTGAACCAGGCGGGGCGCAAGTTCAACCGGCCGGAGTGGGCGCATGAGGCTGAACACCAGATCCTGCTCCATATCAAGTATTTGTTCGACAAACATACCGGCTTATTCTTCCACGGCTGGAGCTTCGAACGCAATGATAATTTCGGCAGTATCTTCTGGTGCCGCGGCAATTCCTGGTTCACCTATGGTATCGTCGATTACCTGGAAGCCTGCCAGGATTCGATTAGTCCGGGGTTCCGCCGATTTCTGATTGATACGTATACGGCTCAGGTCAATTCTCTGGTATCCCTCCAGGCAGCTTCCGGTCTCTGGCATACCGTCCTGCAGGACCCATCCAGCTATGAAGAGGTATCCGGGTCAGCCGCAATTGCCGCAGGGATTATCAAAGGCATTAAGGCCGGTATTCTGGATTCCTCCTATCAGGCTGCGGCAGACAAGGCCATTCAGTCGGTATGTCAAAATATTAGCGGAGACGGAACCGTACTGAATGTGTCAGCGGGAACCGGTATGGGAATGGATAAGGAGCATTACAAGAACATTGCTCTCAGACCTATGGCGTACGGACAGTCCTTGGCTCTTATTGCGTTATATGAAGCGTTAAACTAAACGGCAAAAAGCCTAATCCTTGAGCAAAGGATTAGGCTTTTTTCACAATAAACTATGTTAAGATTACGTTAATTAACACTTGGATATCGACGAACGGGGAGGGATAAGTAATGACAGACTTTACAGTGATTCGAGACCTGTTCCATATTACGGAACCGTGCGGATTTGATCATGAATCGTTAACGCCGTGGATGGAACGCTACGGACATATTCCGCAGGTGTTGCGGGCGTATTATACGGAGCTTGGGGCCCACTCTGCATTGAACGCGACTCAGGATTTTCTGGTTCAGCCTCACAATTTTCCGCGTTATATGGAAGAAGATTACTGCATCTTTTATACCGAAAATCAAGAAGCCTGCGTGTGGGGAATCCGTGCAGCGGATATGAAGCTTGATAATCCTTCCGTTTATGTGCGCAGCGGAGCGGAATGGGAGCGCCTGCGTTCGTCTGTTAAGGAATTTTTGCTGGCCATGGCCCATTTGCAGGCAGTGCTGGCGATGGAGTATAGCAGCGAAGAATATTGGGATATCGATGAGGTTGTTGCGGAGCGAATTGAGCAGAACTTTCCATCCCGCCAAGCGGATTCGGATTTGTACACGGGCGTACGCTTTTTTGGCCGGCCGGGTGAATTGATTGTGATTATGAACAACAACGGGGGCCATCTGCTAATGTTCGCGGCCGAAGACGAGGAACGCCTTGATGAATTGTACAACCTCTTTGAGCAGTGGACGGATCAATAGCTCCTTCAGCGTCAAAAGGGCCTGACCGCAGTCAGGCCCCGCTCAACATCCATCAAACAGTTTGCATTTTATTTGAACTGGAACCAGGTTGAATTTGCAACTGTGGTTGAATCGGACTTCACAAAAGTAACATATACCGTATGGGTTCCTACAGCGGTTCCAGCATTAAGCGGGATATTCTTAACTGACCATGTTTGCCATCCATACTTGTTTTAGCTGTATTACCGAAGTCTACATTTTAAATGCTATAGCCTTCCGCTTCAAATTTCAATGTATTAAATTTAGTCCGCTCCCTTAACCGTACACCCGCACCTCAATAATCTCCGCATACTGGCTTCCGTTAGTTGACTCAATCACGACGCGCAGGCGGCCGGTTGTCACAGCTTCGTTCAGCGTGTGTACCCGCTTGCGCTTGTGGTTGTCACGTTCCCCGGCAACTGAGGTCCATTTGCCGTCCAGGTAAGCTTCAATACGATACTCCTTAACGAGTGTTGGCAGGATTTCGTAAGGCGTAATATGATGATGCAGGTTGATCAAGTCCTCGTTGACATCGTCGTTGAAGGTAACGTGAACCTCGCGCAGAGTTACCGGCTCGTTCCAGGCCAGCTCCAGCCATTCCGGCTGATCGGAGGCCATCCGGTCAGAGGACCACATATGCGGACCGCCGTACGGGCGGAGGTAGCCGTCGATAACTTTATCCGCAGCGAAGGCACTCGTTATCCCGGACAGGCGGAGACACGGGGCTTTGTGGTCGAATTTCTTTTTGTCCCATTGCACTACGGGTTGTGCAGGCGGATTCTCGCCAAAGTCCCGCGAGGCTGCGGGGGTGTCACTATGCCCGTAGGCGAGCATTCCTGAAGCGGGCTCATCTGCCATATGCAGCGACAGTACAGCGTTGGCCTTGACGATCAAGAATGCATTGCGCGGTGACTCCGGCTTCCACTGAACCGGGAGCTTCACCCACTGGGCGGCTCCGGCCTGAACGGGAGCTGACGCGGACTGAATCAGCGTATGGGGAATATAATTCTCGGGCCGTCCGGTCTCCCATAGCTCGACCGTCAGCTCTGCGGCTTCGGCCGCATCGATCAGCAGCTCAATTCCGTCCAGCCCCGGATCGGCCGCAACGGTGATGCCGATGTTCGCTGTGAGCGGGACGCTGAACGCGGATTGCTCCACACCGAACCGGCTCCGCTCACTGGAAGCGCTGAGCGCAGCCTTCAGCGCCAGATCGGCATCATCCTCGTTGCGTAGCCCGAGGACGGAAGCATCCTGGCGCAGCATCGTCTGCTGCAGCTCGTTCAGGTGGGCCGCATGCAGTTCGCGCGGCGATTTTCCCTTGGCGGCGCAGAGTGCCGCGCCGATACCGGCGGCTTCGCCGATGACGGCGCAGGTAGCCATGACGCGGGTCGTGCCGAACGCGACATGCGAGGCGCTGATGTCGCGGCCGGCCATCAGCAGATTGCTGACGTTCACCGAATACAGCGAACGGAACGGGATGTGATAGCTGCCGTCCGAATACATATGCTTCGAGCCTGACTCTGTAGCGTACACTCCCTGCGGCGGATGCAGGTCAATGGACCAGCCGCCGAACGCTACGCGGTCCGGGAATTCGCACTGGGCCAGGATATCGTTCTGATTCAGGACATAATCGCCAATGAACCGGCGGTACTCCCGCTTGCCCGGAGTCGAGCCGACCCATTCCAGCGTCATGTTGTCAGCGTCGAATTTGCCGGAGTTCTTAATATAGTCCCAGATCCCGTAGATCACAGACCACAGCTCGTCGCGGATGGCCTCATTGTCATGAACAGTGTCCTGCTCGCCGCCGAATTCGATCCACCAGTAGGCGCAGCCGTTGTCGCCGCTGCGGATGATGCGGCGCTCGGCAATAGAGGTTTGTGTAATATCCTTTGCCATGGCTGGAGCGATATATTTGACCGGATGACCTGCGTCCTTGGTATAGAAGAGCAGTGTGCTGCCGAGCGTAATATCATCTGCGACCAGCGGCGCCCATTCCTCATTATATTCTTCGCGTGCTTCACGGCCCAGCCGGTACTCTGCCCCTGCCAGGAAGCCTACCAGGCCATCTCCCGTACAGTCCAGAAAGACCGCGCTTTCAAAAGTGATTCTCCGCTCCGACCCCATCATCCACCCGGTCACGGACCGGATGCTCCGCTGGCCGCTGCCATCCTCGGAAGCATCGACCTCATGAACATCCGTGTTCAGAAACAGCTGAATGTTCGGCTCGGCCTTAACCGCTTCAAGCACAACCATATCCCAGAGATACGGATTGCCGTCTTTGTTGCGGTACTGGTTCTCCACAAACAGCTCGCCCATAATCCCCGTTTCACGGGCATACCGGTGGATACCGTGCGAGGTTGCACCGCATACCCATACCCGCACCTCACTGCTGGAGTTACCGCCGAGCACCGGACGGTTATTAATCAGCGCCACACGCTGGCCCAGACGGGCTGCCGCAATCGCCGCGCATACCCCTGCCAGTCCGCCGCCTACCACAGTTACATCCGTGTTGACCGTTTCACTACGCATTGTTGAACCTCTCCTTTGGTGTGTGTTAATATATCCGTAGTTTCATGATAGAATAATCAATAATCAAATGACATGCATATAATTTCTTGATTTATACACTTTATTTCATTGAATAATACATCTGAGGGGAGTCAGAACATGCGCATGAATTGGTCGGTTCGTCCGGCAGCCCACATCTATTGGGAGCAGAAAAAACAGTTCCTGCTGGAGCACGACACCTACCCTGTGTGGACCTTATTTGCGGTGGAGCAGGGACAATTCGCTTACCGCTTCGGAGACCACGAAGGGGAAGGAGGGTCCGGGGACATCATTGTATGTCCGCCGGGGACAACCTTTTACCGGAGAACGCTTAGTCCGTTGACCTTTCATTTCATACAATTCGAATGGGAGGAAGAGGGGGGACCAGAGGACGCCGCAACGCTTGGAGGCAGATGGACTGTCAGGGATGTGGAGCGCCTGATGTCTACCTACCGCTATATGCGGAGTATCGGAAGAGGGATTCAGGAGGAGCCGGGCTATAGCCGGATGAAGCATATGCTGGAGGATCTGTGGAGGCTGCTTGAAATCGAGCGCAGCAGTGCATCCGAGGAGCTGCGCTCTGGAGAGACAAGCCCGGGCCCGCTGATGCAACAGGCTAAGCAATGGCTGCTGGAGCATGCCTGTACACCTATGACCCTGCAGGAGCTGGCCGCTACCCTTAATATTACTCCGGTACAATTAACGCGGCGATTCCGTGCGGCCTTCGGGACGGCCCCTTCAGACTTTGTAACTGGACTCCGGCTCAGACGCGCCTGCCAGCTCTTGGAGGATTCAAGGTTGCCCATTGAACTGATCGCCCAGCAGTGCGGTTACGAGAACGGCTTCTACCTAAGCCGGGTGTTCACGGCGAAGCTGGGATTAACACCATCCCGGTACCGTAAGCTGCACCGCGTATAATAATAACAATTGTATGGATCAACGAATTATATTATCATGTAATTAGCTGTTTATCTAATTTGTTGTAAACCATACTGTTTTCTCTAGAAAGGAACGTTTTGAAATGATTGAGAACGAAGCTTCTGCCATCGCCGCAAGAAATATAATGGATGCTGATCAAGATAACACTTTTCCCACATTTGCGTATTCGGTATTAGACAGTTACATTGACGGGGACATCATCGTCGATAAGTCTTCGGCGCTGATCGGTACTTCTTCAGGCATTTATACAGTGGTTGGGGATGAGACAAATGATGATTTTGCACCCATGCTTATGCACGAATTCAAGCGTAGAGAGATGCTTAATCAGAGATTTACGTTATTTTCATCCTCTGAACGATGGGATCGCAGAATCAATGAGCTTTTAGGGGCGAAGCTGCAGCGGATGCCGAGGTATTCTTTTACATTCAATGAGCACCGTTTCATGCAATCGCAAAGAGTGGGTATACCGGATGGCTTCTGGCTGAACAGGACAAACAAGGAATCGCTTGAGGTGAATAGAGAGTTCGATGCAGCGTACATCCGGAAATACTGGGGATCGGTGGAGCGTTTTGCGGACAAGGGCTTCGGTTTCTTTGTTACGGAACACGATGTATTTGCTGGGGAATGTGTCTCTATATTCTCGTCCGAACAGTACGCTGAAATTGATATAGTGACGAATCCTTTGTTTAGGGGAAAGGGCGTGGCTCAATGTGTTGCCGAAGCTTTTATCCTGGAGTGCTTAGAACGTCAGATCACGCCAAGATGGGACTGTGACCTTCACAATACTGCCTCTATCCGGTTAGCGCAGAAACTACATTTTGCCGCTCCAGAGACCTATTCGCTCTATGTGAGGAAGTAAGGCTGAATTATTGTAGTAATATATGGGTATGTAGATGGAATAGGGAGGGGGAATTGCATGCTTAAGCATTGGCATAGACTGTTCTTGCTGGTTGCAGTATTCTTATTGATTGCTGGCTGCGGCCCTACGAAAGCAGATGTCATTGATCAGCTAGTGTCCAAGGAAGAGAATGTACTCCACTTGCATATGTTCTCCAATTCACGGGATTGGGATGATGAAGTAAATGAGGCGCTTAATTCCGAGCCTGCGCTTGTGGAGCATATCCCGCATGTGACTGTGCATACAGAGGAGAAGAAGCTGAAGTGGCTGGAGCTACTGGGCCTGGAAGCGAAACGGCCCTTAATTGTGATTTTTGATCATGAACAAATGGTGTATCACACAAGTGAGCCTGAACAGCTGAGAGAGTATGCTAAAACACTTGATTAATGCAATCTGATTCATCCATTCCAGTAAGCCGTTGCCAGAGTGAATTCTGCTTCGATAGTACAGCGACAGCCAGAGACGTTATCCGTCCTCTGCTGTCGCTGTTTCTGTTTGTAGGACAAGAAAGTATAAAAAACAAGAAAAAGAACATAGAAAGCGCAAGAAAATTAAACTTATCCGAACTATAATTGGTTATGCTTACATATCGTTGATTTAGTATTCGTACCTATTGCCCGTATGAAGGAGGACTTCCGAATTTGAGAACATTCCGTAATCCGGTGCTGCCGGGCTTCTACCCCGATCCTTCGGCTATCCGTGTAGGAGAGGACTATTATCTGGTTACTTCAAGCTTTGAATTCTACCCCGGGGTTCCGGTCTTTCACAGCAGGGACCTTGTCCACTGGCGTCAGCTGGGCCATGTGCTGGACCGTCCGTCCCAGCTCAATCTGGACGGAATTCTCCCGTCGAGAGGGATTTGGGCACCGACTCTCCGGTACCATCAAGGTCTCTTTTATATGATCACGACATTTGTTGATAATCACAAGCAGCCGCATAATTTCTATGTAACCACAGCTGATCCGGCGGGAGACTGGTCAGATCCGGTCTGGTTGGAGGATGCGCCAGGCATTGATCCCTCGCTGTTCTTCGATAAGGACGGCAAGGTCTACTACACTGGTAACCGGGTGCCTCCCGGGGGCCAGGATTATCCGAAGCATATGGACATCTGGCTGCAGGAGATTGATCTGGCGCAAGGCAGGCTTACCGGCCCGAAGCACAGTCTCTGGCAAGGTGCGCTGAAGAAAGCGCATGCCCAGGAAGGGCCGCATCTGTATTCCATAGGAGGATGGTATTATCTGCTGATCGCTGAGGGCGGCACCGGCCATACCCATGCGGTAACGGTTGCCAGAAGCCGGAACGTGACGGGGCCTTATGAAGGATATCGGGCGAACCCGATCTTGACCCACCGCCATCTCGGCAGGGAGTACCCCATCGTGAATACGGGTCACGGGGAACTTGTCGAGACGCAGCATGGGGAGTGGTGGATGCTCTGCCTGGCCTCCCGGACCTGCGGGGGATATTACCGCAACCTGGGCCGGGAGACCTTCCTGGCACCGGTCAAATGGGAGGACGAATGGCCGGTAGTGAATCCCGGCAAGGGCGTAGTTGAGCTTGAGGGGCCAGCACCGGATTTGCCGGTGACGCAGTGGCCGCTGCTGCCGGTGCGTGATGATTTTGCTGACGGGGAGCTTAGCCCCGTCTGGAACTTCCTGCGCACGCCGCGCGGTGAATTCTGGAGCCTCAGCGAGCATCCGGGACATCTGCGGCTGCGGCTGAAGCCGGAGGTGCTTGCAGAGACCGGCAATCCGGCTTATATCGGAAGACGGCAGCAGCATCTCAGCTTCAGAGCCGCAGCGGAGATGCGCTTCCAGCCGGAGGCCGCAGGCGAGAGCGCCGGACTGGCCCTGATCCAGAATGCGGATAACCACTTCCGCTATGAACGGGTGGCAGAGGATGGCAGGCAGCTGCTGAAGCTGACCGTGCGCAGCAGAGGAGCTGAGCAATTGCTGGCCTCTGCGCCTTATCCGCTGGATACCGTACAGCTTAAGGTAGAAGCCAGGGGGCAGGATTACAGCTTTTATTATAGAGCTTCAGGATCAGACACCTGGACCGCACTGTATGAACAGGCTGACGGCCGGGTGCTGAGCACGGATTGGGCCGGAGGATTTACGGGGGCCTATATCGGAATGTATGCCAGTGCGGGCGGAGCACAGAGCAGCAATGTTGCGGATTACGGCTGGTTCAGCTATGAAGAGCTTGAATAGATCTTGATTAGACAGAGATGGAGGAATACGATGACTAATATACATGATTTCGAAGTTTATCCAATCCCGGAGCTGCCGCAGATTCCGCAGCGGACCTTCCGTATTACAGACTATGGGGCAGAAGCTGAAGGGCTGCTCTGTACATCTGCTATACAGGATACCCTGGATGCCTGCGCAGCTGCGGGAGGAGGAACGGTGATCATCCCGCCTGGAATCTGGCGTACCGGGCCGCTGACGCTGCACAGCCGAATTAATCTGTGTGCCGAGCGGGGGGCACTGGTATGCTTTGAACCCGACTATTCGCGGTATCCCCTGCTGTTCTCCCATTACGAAGGGACTGCCGGCTGGCGGTGCCAGGCTCCGCTGGACGGTGAGGATCTGAGCGATGTAGCCATTACCGGTGAAGGCATCTTCGATGGCAGCGGTGAGGCCTGGCGTCCGGTGAAGCGCTTCAAGCGGACGGAACTGGAGTGGAATAGCCTGCTTGCCTCCGGGGGGGCCTTGGATGAACAGGGTGAGATCTGGTGGCCTTCCAAGGAAGCGCTTGCGGGAGAAGCCTGTTATCTGAGCCTGAAGAAAAAAGGCGAGACAGCAATGGAAGCCTACCTCCCTGCCCGTGCGTATCTGCGTCCAGCGCTGCTGAGCCTGCGGAATTGCCGTAGAGTGCTGCTGGAGGGGCCGACCTTTCAGAATTCTCCTGCCTGGTGTCTGCACCCCGTGGGCTGTGAGCAGGTTACGATCAGACATATTCAAGTGCGCAATCCGTGGTACTCCCAGAACGGGGACGGGCTGGATCTGGAGTCCTGTACACATGCGCTGGTCGAGCACTGCGGGTTCGATGTAGGCGACGATGCCATCTGTCTGAAATCGGGCAAGGATGAGGAGGGCCGCCGGGCAGGAAGAGCTTGCCGGTACATTACGATCCGCCATTGTACGGTCTATCACGGACATGGCGGGGTAGTGATCGGCAGTGAAATGTCGGGCGGTGTACATGCAGTCCGGGTGAACGACTGCGTGTTCATGGGTACGGACATCGGGCTGCGCTTCAAGAGTACCCGGGGAAGAGGCGGCGTAGTAGAGGATATCCGGGTAGAAAATATACAGATGTCAGGCATCGTCCATGAAGCGGTCTCCTTCCACCTGTTCTATGCCGGGGTTGAGGGGTCTGAGGGCTATGATGAGCAGGAGGTCCCGGTCACGGAGGAGACTCCGCAGTTCCGTAACATTACGCTGCGGAATATGGCCTGCTACGGGGCGGCAACCGCGCTGCTGGTGAACGGGCTGCCGGAAATGCCGCTTGCTGCGCTTACGGTGGAGAATTTCAGCGCCATAAGCAGGCGGGGCATCATCCTGCGCCATGCCGCAGGTCTGAAGCTGGACCGGATTAGGCTGCAGACGCAGGAGGAGCCGCAGGTACAGATGCATAAGTGCAGTGATGTTGAGCTTGTCCGTTCAGGAGAGCTGGCCATCACAGAGCATTAAGCAGAGGTACGGGGCGGAACGGATACTACCCTCCAGACTCCGGTGCAGGCAGTGCCCCCGCTTCCTTGCGGAACTGGAGCGGGGTCAGGCCGGTTGATTTCTTGAAAGTTTTATTGAAATGGGACAGATGCTCGAAGCCGACTGCCCCTGCAATCTCCTGGATTCTGGCGGGGGTACCGGCCAGCAGGCGCTGGGCCTCGCGGACCCGGATATGGACGATATATTCCCGGAAATGAAAGCCGGTCAGGCGATGAAATACCCGGCTCAAATAGGACGGACTGATGAAAAAGTCCTTGGCGGTCTCTTCCAGCGTAAGCGCTTCCCGGTAATGGGCACGGATATAGGTGGCGACATCGGTTACCAGATGGTGCAGCGGATGGAGGGTCCCGCCGGACTGGGCCGTGCTCTCCGAACGCTGGAGCAGAATCATCAGCTCGGTCAATAGCGCGGTGACACAGGCTTCGTACAAGGGCCGCCGGAGGCGGGATTCCTCCAGCATGCGGTTCAGCAGGGACTCCGCTTCATTCTGCTCGCGCAGGGTCAGCCTGAACAAGCGGTAGCGGCGGCTCTGGAACCACTGCTGCTCGTCCCTCAGCACCGGGGGCAGCAGCAGCGGGTCATAGTTGATCAGGATCCGCTCGAACTCGGCCTTCTCAGAGCTGGCCGTGGAATGGAGCTCACGGCCGGGAATCAGAATCAGCTCGCCTTTGTGGACCGTAACCACCCGGTCGTCCACGAAATATACACGCTCCCCGTCCGTCAGATAATACAGCTCAGTCCATTCATGGCTGTGGGGGCGCGGCATGGCAGTGATGCCTTTGCGCTTCATATGCTGGATGCTGAAGCGTCCGTCTTCAAGATAATATTTGGGATTAGGGCCAGATACGCTGTTCATACATCTCCTCTTCTCCTGGAAGCTGTTACGGTTATTATAGAATACATTCAGGTTGCTGTGAAAGGAGCCGTTCAATGTTAATGATAGTCTCGAAGAATGCCGGAGAAGGATTCAGCAGTCTGCAGGAGGCGCTGGATTCCATTCCGCCGGGGGAGATGCAAGCCGTAACCATACGGATTAAGCCCGGGATCTATGAGGAAAAGGTTACGGTTGTCCGCGAAGCCCCGCCCATCCTGCTGCTGGGAGAGGATCAGCATTCCACGATTATCTCGTGGAATGATAATGCCCATACGCTCGGTGCGGACGGTGAACCGCTGCGTACCTTCCGCACCGGGACGCTGAACGTGTTCGCAGAAGGCTTCACTGCCGAGAATCTGACCATCCGCAACACTTCCGGCCCGGGAACAGGACAGGCGGTCGCGGCGTTCGTGGATGCCGGGCAGGCTGTGTTCCGGCGTGTACGTCTGTTAGGGGACCAGGATACCCTATATACCGGGCCGGGGCGGCAATATTATGATGATTGCTACATTGAGGGGGATGTGGATTATATTTTTGGCCCGGCCACCGCGTTGTTTGACCGCTGCCATCTCCATAACAAGCGCTCGAGAGGGTATATCACAGCGGCTTCAACGCCGGAGGGAGCCGCCTTCGGTTATGTGTTCCTGGATTGCCGGATTACCGGCGGCGAAGGGGTAAGTGAGGTCTATCTCGGACGCCCTTGGCGCCCTTACGCGCATGTCGCCTTCATCCGCACGGTAATGGACGGATCGGTGACCGGCGAAGGCTGGCATAACTGGGGGCAGCCGGACCGGGAGCAGTCCAGCCGCTATGAAGAGTACGGCAGCAGCGGCCCGGGCGCTTGCCCCGAAGGCCGGGTGGCGTGGTCTCGCCAGTTAACTGCGGAGGAAGCCGCACAGTACCGGATCCTGTCTGTGCTGGACGGCTGGCATCCCGAGGGCTATTAATCACTTGGACCGTGGTACACCCGGACCCAGGCATTCAGGATTGGAGGATTTCCCTGATGGAATCACTTGAACAATATATCAATCAACTAACGGCGTCTGCACCGCGCAGCTCTGCCTTCAGCGCAGACCTTCCATTCGGACAATGGCGGGCATCCCTTACCGCGAGGTTCATAGAGCGGCTGGGCGGATTCCCTGCTCAGAGGGCGGCACTTGAACCGGTACGGCTGGAGCGTACAGTCTGCAGCGGATATATCCGTGAACGTATAGAGATCACCACCTATGAAGGACTTAGAATGGCCCTGTATCTCCTGATCCCGGAAGAGCCGGCAGGCTCTCCCTGCCCGGCTGTGCTGGCTATTCACGGGCATGGCTACGGCAGCCGCGAGATTACCGGCTTGAACCCGGACGGGTCGGAGCGGACGGGGGACCCGGGACTGCATAAGGATTTTGCCGTCTCCCTGGTGAAGCAAGGCTTCGTCGTTGCGGCTCCCGAGGTACTCGGTTTCGGAGACAGGCGTCTGGCTGAGGATCTTGCCAGCGGCGAGCCCGGACGTAATTCCTGCTTCCGCCTGTCCGCGGCGCTGCTGATGACAGGGCAGACGATGGCAGGCTTCCGCATCTATGAGACGATGCGGGCGCTGGATTATCTGCAGCAGCGGGATGAGGTGGACGGTGAGCGGATCGGCATTATGGGCATCTCCGGCGGCGGGCTGGTGGCAGGCTTCACGGCTGCACTGGATGAACGGATCAGCAGTGCGGTGGTCAGCGGCTACGCCAATACGTTCCAAGACAGCATTCTCACGCGGAATCATTGTCTGGACAATTACATTCCGGGCATTCTGCTGGAAGCGGAGATGCCGGACCTGCTGGGCCTGATTGCACCGCGCGGGCTGTTCCTGGAGGCGGGGGATGCGGACCATTTGTTTGGTCCCGCCGCCGCGAGGCAAGCCTTGGACCGGCTTGAGCTGATTTATGCGGCAGAGGGCTATGGAGGGCGGCTTGCGGCGGATTTTTTCACAGGGGGTCATGAGATTCATGGGGAACCGGCGTATGCCTGGCTGCTTAAGCAGCTTGCCGGTCCGCAGGAGTAGGGTAACAGTTAGCGCAAATGACAGGAGGAATAGAGATGTCTATATCAGAAGCAGTAAGCACAGGCTTATCCCGCAGAATCGCGGATACCTTCATCGGTCAATGCAATGAACAAGGGGAACACGAGTATGTAATGGAGCGCTGGGCGTATGTCCCCGGTATGCTGCTGATGTCAGTGGCCCGGGCCGGGATGCAGCATAACGAGCCTGAGTACCTCTCGTTCATGCAGCGGCATATGGACAGCTTCATCGGGGAGGACGGAAGCATCCGCTCCTATTCGCTGGAGGAATATAACCTGGATCAGATCAATCAGGGCAAGAATCTGTTCTGGCTGTACCGTCAGACGGGTGAGCAGCGCTACGCGGAAGCCGCTCATCTGTTGGCAGCGCAGCTCATCGGACAGCCCCGGACCTCGGAAGGCGGCTTCTGGCATAAGAAAATATATCCCTTCCAGATGTGGCTGGACGGATTATACATGGCTTCGCCGTTCCTGGCCGAATACGGGGCAGTCTTCGGGCGCCCGGAGCTGATCGATGAAGCTGCCCGTCAGCTGCTGCTGATTGAGCGCCGAACCCGTGATCCCCGTACCGGCCTGTTCTATCACGGCTGGGATGAATCCCGGGAGCAGGAGTGGGCGGATTCCTCCACCGGATTGTCGGCCCATTTCTGGAGCCGGGCGATGGGCTGGTACGCGATGGCCGCCGTGGACTGCCTGGAGCATTTCCCGCTGACCCATCCGCAGCGGGGAACGGTCATGGGGATTTTTCAGCGGATGTGCGGTGCACTGGTTGAGGTGCAGGATAAGGAGAGCGGCCTGTGGTATCAGGTGCTGGATCAGGCGGGACGTAAGGGCAACTACCTTGAAGCAACAGGCTCCTGCATGTTCGTCTATGCGATGGCCAAAGCCCTGCGGCTGCGTTATCTGGAGCCTTCCTTCAAGGCAGCGATGCTAAGCGGCTACGAGGGAATCCTTAAGCATCTGATCACCGAAGATGAACAAGGCGTTCATCTGCATCAGATCTGTCACGGGGCAGGGCTCAGCAAGGACCGCAACGGCTCCTACGATTACTACATTTCCGAAGCGGTTGTATCAGATGTACCTATGGGGGTAGCACCGCTGCTGCTGGCTTCTCTTGAAGTGGAGAGGTACGTTGCCGGGCAATAGGCTGTATGACCTCAAAGTATACCTGCATACGGATGGGGAAACCGAGCTGAGGCGCAGGGGAATCCGGGATGTGGCTGAGCGGGGCACGGATATCGGATACTTAATGAAGTCCCATCAACAGCGTAGAATTCAGTATGAATTATTCATGCATCCGGTTCATGAGAGGTTCGATATTGTGATTAGGAATCAAGATTAAGCATCGTTTATATCCAAAAGAATGATCAAAAGCTGCGGCTCCATCTATCCAGATTTCAGAGGACAGACGGGGCCGCAGTTTTATGCTTTAGTGACCGCAACCGTTGCTGCATATTTCTCTATCTGCTTCTTGTGATGCTTGTCGTGGGAGATGAAATCTCTCAGATACTTGCGGATACTGAATTTCTTGCCGTCACCATCGGGATGGTTCTGTTCAAGCGCCGCATCGCTGAAAGAGGCCGCAAGCCCGGTAATCTTGGTCCGGTACAGGACGAATTGCCGGATGGCTTCCTGCCGGGTCACAGTTCTGGCGTATAATACCGCATTGGCATTGAATGCATTGAAGTCGAGATGTGCGGCTGTCAGCGGCAGGCCTTCTTGGATTTTGACCAGGGCCTCCTCATAAAAGTATTTGTCCCACAGCATGATGTGGCAAAGGACATCCTGCAGGGACCATTTACCCGCCTCCAGCGGAGCCTCCCAGTCTGCATCTTCCATGCTGTCCAGCGATTGAATATAGGGGATGAAGGATTCGAATTCAAGAATGAGCTGCTTGTTGGTTTTGGCTGCCATGATCATACCACCTTGTCTGTCAGATTGAATAAGAGTTTATATCACTCATTATAATAGGAGGAACTGGACGACAGCCTGTCAGGTTCGCAGAATTCATAGACTGGATGATATGACTAGAACCGGGCAGTCATTAGGCGGTATTTTCACTTTCCCGGTTAGAAAATAAAATCCGGAAATATACCAATCTTTTACCGGAATCATGCTATAATTTTAACGGATTCATAGGGCTTAAGGATTAGTTAGAGCAAGGAAATTTATAATTTGTATGCTTTTATAACTACATAGTCGGGGGAATCAGTTTGTTTATCAAAAGAAGTGTAAGCAAAAAAGTAGTCGCTGGAGCACTAGCCATATGTCTTGCGATATTGCCGGCAGGCGCAGCTTTTGCGGGTAATGCGCCGGATCTGGCAGGAAACTGGGCGAAGGATCAAATCAGCAGGTGGATGGATCAAGGTCTGATCTCCGGCTACCCGGATGGGGAATTCAAGCCGGATAACCCGGTCACCCGGGCGGAATTAACGGTTTTGATTAATAGGGCTTTTGGATTCACTGAAACGAAAAAAGCTAATTTTAACGATATCTCCAGCAGTAAATGGTATTATTCAAGTATTTTGCAGGCTAATGCTGCAGGTTACATTCAAGGCTACGAGGATGGGACCTTTAAGCCTGATCAGAAGATCAACCGGCAAGAGCTGGCTGTGATCATCAGCAAGCTGCTCAAGCTGACAGCATCGGCTGCGGCTCCTGAGTTCAAGGATATTACTAAGAGTGCAGCTTGGAGCAAAGGTGCGATCGGGGCTGTCAGTGAACAAGGTATCATGAAGGGTTTCGGTGATGGGAACTTTCGGCCTCTCGCTTATACAACCCGGGCAGAGACCGTAGTCATTTTGGATAGGGCTCTATCGGTGCTAAATGCAGATTCCGATGAATATGTAATCATCTATGAAACACCAGGTATATATGGTCCGTTGTCAGGAATGTCGGAAGTAGACAGTGATGTAGTGGTCAGCGTGCCGGGTATCACACTCCGTAATATGAATATCACTGGAGATCTGCTGCTGGGAGAAGGCATAGCTGAAGGCGATGTGCGGCTCCAGAATGTAACAGTAAAAGGCAATACCGCAATTGAAGGCGGCGGGGTGAACAGTATTCATCTTGCCGATTCCACACTGGGTTCTGTACGTGTTGACAAGGAAGATGGCAGTGTAAGAGTGGTCGCTGAAGGAAAGACCCAAATCCATAACCTTCAGATTCAGTCCGCTGCTGCCGTTGAATCCCTCACCGGAGCTGAGATCAGCACTCTCACGTTATCTCCTGAAATTCCAGCGGATGCCCGCATTCTGTTGACCGGCAGCTTCAAGGCTGTAAATATTCTTGCCTCACGCCTTAACATCGAACTCAGCGGGGGCACTGTGGAGGCAGTCAATCTTGATAAAACAGCGGGCAGTAATAAATTGTCCAATAGCAGCAATATCAAGTCCATGACAATGAACGCCGGTATACAAATATCAGGTAAAGGCAACATCGGGAATGCGGTTGTCAACGCTTCGGGCATTACAATGGAGAATGCTCCAGGTAAACTTACGATCGGCACAGGTGTTCCGGCAGATGTGAAAGTAAATATAGCCGGTTCTGATCTAACGGTTGCTGCGTCTTCGGCGGCCCCAACAGCGGCTGTACTAGTTGGCGGCGGAGGGGGAGGAGCTGGTGGAGGCGGCGGAGGTGGCAGTACGGTAGAGACACCGGCGCCAGCAGCGACGCCGACACCAGTCCCGACGGAAGAACCGACACCGGCACCAACACCAGTCCCGACGGAGGAACCAACACCGGTGCCAACACCAGAACCGACGGAGGAACCAACACCAGTGCCAACACCAGAACCGACGGAGGAAGCAACACCAGCACCAACACCAGTACCGACGGAGGAAGCAACACCAGCACCAACAGCGAAGCCAACGGCGGAAACTTCACCGTCACCGTCGCCGTTAGCGACACCAACAGCGGTGTTTTCACCGACACCTTCGCCGTCCCCATCCTCGTGGCCGGAAGTAACACCGACACCCACACCTTGGTCAACGGCAACGGCATCTCCAACACCGCCTGTTCTTAATCTTAGTCTTATACAAGGGGTCATTGAGCGTGCAGACGGGAAGGTTGTAGATTCAGGCACTATATACGTAGAACGGGATAGCGATAGCGATAGCGATCATACGATTTACACCGCTGGAGTGATGAACGGGCAATTCTTGATGAATTTGCCGGATGGGACGTACAGAATTTACTCCATGCGTTCCACAACTACACAAGAGATCATTTCACTCTACTATATGTTTTACGTTATGAATGGCAAGGCAGATAGAGAAGTGCATATTCTCATTCCTGAGCAGCAGGCCGGTACGATCCAGTATTGGGACGGGACCGCATTTGAGAATGGTGAAATTATTGTACAGCGCTTAGACATCGGACCGCTTGGCTGGTATAGTGCCGAAATCCAAGCAGGCAGGTTCAACTTTAATCTACCGGACGGTCATTATAACGTAGAAATGTTAATCTATGGCGAAACCAACAATCAATTAAGAATTAATTATTTATTTGAGGTCATTGACGGGAAGAGCAATCTGGATATAAAATTGCCTCCAAAAATTGAAGGGAATATTAGCTTCGTGGACGGCTCCCCGATTGACGACGGATGGCTGGAAATTAGACAAATGAATGCTCAGAATTACGGAATTTACAGGGTCCCTGTGGTTGCAGGTAAGTTTGATCTTTATTTACCGGATGGCGATTATAACATACAACTGCTGAACATTAAGAATTCAGAAAGTATAGCCTTACGCACACAGATAACAATTGTCAATGGTGAACCTGCCGCTGGACCGATTGATATCAAGGTACCTTTAGCAATATCAGGCAAGATCTATAATGAGGATGGAACTCCACATGCTAATGGAGTGCTAATGATTACTGAGGCCGGTACGGATTCTCCGCTTTCCTATGCAGCAACAGTTACCAATGGCAATTTTGATTTTTATCTGCCGGATGGGGAATACGATGTATTATTCTATTGGGATGCTGAGCATCAAAAGAGAATCGATATAAATCGTAAATTTAAAGTTGAAGAGGGCTTGCTTGTTGATCCCCTCGATATTATTTTGGCTAAGGAATAATAACCGAATACAGCAGATGATCAGGAAAACAGAGCAGCGCTTCTCCCATTGCCGGAGAGCCGCTGCTCTGTTGCATGTAAACCTTATTCAATAGTCATTCAGTACACAACCGTATGTATGGTTAGCTCTTTTTAGTAGAATCGCGTCTGCAGCATTGATATACTTTAACAAATAGGAGTACGGGAGGTTCATTATGCAACAGAGGGTGCTGCTGATCGAAGATGATGAAGCGATCAGCGAAATGGTTCATTCTTATTTGACCAAAGAGGGCTATGAGGTAGAGACCGCATATGACGGGGAAGCGGCGGTGAGCAAGTTCGTCGGAGGTCTTCCTTATGATCTGGTGCTGCTGGATCTGATGCTGCCGAAGCGCAGCGGCACGGATGTGCTGCAGATGATCCGCAGCGGCAGCCTTGTGCCGGTGCTGATTATGTCAGCAAAGGACAGCGATGTGGACAAGGCGCTGGGGCTGGGCTTCGGCGCGGATGATTATATTACCAAGCCGTTCTCGATGATTGAACTGGCGGCCCGGGTGAAGGCGGCGATCCGCCGGGCGGGGTATGCTGCATCTGGAAGCCAGGCTGCTGCCGCGAGCGGGGTGCAGGATGGCGGAGAGACACAGCCGGAGAAGCCGAAAGGAATCGAGCTGCGCGGGCTGAGTGTGGACCTGGATAATTTCTCGGTGCGGAAGAACGGGCAAGAGCTGAAGCTGACCGCCAAGGAGTTCCACATCCTGAAGCTGTTCGTGAGCAGTCCGGGCCGGGTATTCACCAAGGCGCAGATCTACAGCCAAGTCTGGGAAGAGGATTATTATGGCGATGAGAATGTAATTAATGTACATATGCGCAGATTGCGCGAGAAAATTGAGGATGATCCCTCCCATCCGGAGTATATCAAAACGCTGTGGGGGATCGGCTACAAGCTGGGGGATGTGCTGCTGTGATCATTCTGTTGCTGGTTCTGCTTGTACTGCTACTTGTGGTCACTACGTTACAGTTCCTGAAATCACGGCAGCATGCCCGCCAGTTGGACTACATTCACTATAAGCTGGAGAGCATTATAGAAGGCGGATCGTATGAGCGGCTGCTGCTGATGAGCAGCAGTCCGCAGGTGCAGCAGCTGCTGACCGACCTGAATCGGCTGCTGGATGTCAATCATCAGGGAGCGGCTAAGCGGAGTAAGCTGGAGCAATCCATGCGCGGAATGCTGGCGAATGTGTCGCATGATCTGAAGACGCCCCTGACGGTGGTGCTGGGCTATATTGAGACGCTGCTGCATGATGAGGCGATATCCAAGGAAGAGCAGGAACGGATGCTGCGGACGATTCATACCAAGGCAGGTGAGGTCATTGTGCTGATGAACCGGTTCTTTGATCTGGCGAAGCTGGAGTCGGGGGACCGGGATATCCCGCTCTCGCGGGTAGAGCTGGGCGAGGTCTGCCGCCGGAATATTCTCTCCTTCTATGATCTGCTTAGTGAGAGCGGCACGGAAGTGCAGATCGAGATCCCGGAAGAGCCGCTTCATATCATGGGCAACGATGAGGCACTGGACCGGATTCTGACGAATCTGCTCTCCAACGCGATTACCTACGGTAATGCAGGGGGAGTGCTGGGGCTGAAGCTGTATCCGGACGCCGGACGAGTCTGCATAGAAGTGTGGGACCGGGGCAAGGGCATCGCCGAAGGCCACGAGGATAAGGTGTTCGAGCGGCTGTACACCCTGGAGGATTCGCGTAACCGCGACTATCAGGGCAGCGGCCTGGGACTGACGATTACGAAGCGACTGACCGAGCAGATGAACGGGACTATTTCCCTGAGCAGCCAGCCGAATGTGCGTACGGCATTTACGCTCTCTTTTCCCAGACAGTCCTTCTGAAGCTTCTTAAGAATTAAGTAAGATTTCAGTAAGAAAAAAGCAAATTCCGCCCTGTAGAATAAATACCAGGAAGAACAAGACGATGCTAAAGGGGATAACGGAAAATGACAACGATACTCCGGACATGGGATCTGACCAAGGTCTATGAGGATAAGGAAATTGTTAGCAGTGTGAATATGGAGATTAAGCAGGGTGAAATTTACGGATTCCTGGGACCGAACGGCGCCGGCAAAACAACGGTGATGAAAATGATCACGAATCTGGTTAAGCCGACGGCGGGCGAGATTGAATTTGCCGGGGAGAAAATGACCCACCGCTCTTACGACATGCTTAAGCGCATGGGCAGCATTATTGAATACCCGGTGTTCTACGACAAGCTGAGTGCCCGCGAGAATCTGGCGCTGCATGGGGAATATATGGGTTTTTATGATGCCAATGCAATAGAGGAAGCGCTCGAATTAGTGAAGCTGAGAGCCGTGGACAGCAAACCGGTGAAGAATTTCTCCCTGGGGATGAAGCAGCGGCTGGGCATTGCCAGAGCGGTCATGACCAAGCCGGAGCTGCTGATTCTTGACGAACCGATTAACGGGCTGGACCCGCTTGGAATCAAGGAGCTGCGCGAGGTGTTCCGTATGCTGAGCCGTGATTATGGCATGACCCTGCTGATCTCCAGCCACATTCTGGGTGAAATCGAACAGATTGCCGACACGATCGGCGTAATCCGTGAAGGAGTGCTGGTGGAGCAGGTGGCAATGGATACGATCCGGAGCCAGCAAACCCAGTATATCGAGCTGGTGACCAGCGAGTGCACGAAAGCCGTCTTCGTCCTGGAGGGGAAGCTGGGTCTCCGCAATTACAAGGTGCTTGACCCGCGGACCATTCGTGTCTATGAAGACATCCCGCAGCTAGAGCTGAGCCGGGCCCTGTCCGCAGCAGAGGTGGAGCTGGAGAGTATGAGCAAGAAGCATCATTCGCTGGAGGATCATTTTGTGGAACTGATGGGGGGCGTCAACCATGTTTAAGTTAATCCGGCTGGAGCTGCGCAAGAGTAAATTCACTTTTCTTAAGGGCGTGCTGATTGCGGATCTGGCCATTCTTACTGCTATGATCTTGCTGATTTTTACAGGGATGGATGATGGGGAATTCGATACTTATGGCGAGATTTTTCAAGGAGTATTCATATTTGTAAAAGCGACTTATATCGTCTTCGCCTCTGTGTTGCTTAGCAAGCTGGTCATCGACGAATACAAAAACAATACGATTACTGTGTTGTTCACGTACCCGGTACCCCGCAAAATGCTCATGGCCGCCAAGCTGATCATTGTCTTTTTGTTTACCTTCTTCGGCATTTTGCTGTCGGATATTGCCATCAGCAGCCTTCTAGCAGGAAGCTTGTATGTGTTTCCGAATGTTATTCAGGAGACATTGACCCGGGAGCTGATTACTACTCACCTACTCAGCGCGGGGACGGATGCGCTATACGCGGCAGGCATCGGGCTGATTCCGTTATACTTCGGAATGCGCCGCAAATCCGTATCCGCCACGATTGTGTCCGCCGTGTTGATCGTCTCGCTGATATCCTCCGGCAACAGCTTCGGCGGCTTCCGCATGGGGGATGTGTTCGGGATTTCGATCACGCTTGCCTTGGCCGGTATGGCGATTGCCTACCTCTCCATCCGCAAGATCGAGCATCAGGATATAAGCTGAGGCTGCCGGAATCGAAGCCGGTCCACTCTTAGAAATGCAGCAGACAGTGCGGTCCTCCTGAAGGATTTGCACTGTTTTTGTTGTTGTACAGCCTGGTTAGTGCTATGTTTTTCTGGCGACCGCTAACGTTTTTTTTGCTATAATAGGAACTAATTCAGAGAGTTCTACATAATCAGAGCGTTTCTGCAGTCTTCGGACGCTAACGATAGCAGGGTTGAAGGAGCAGCGGAGGAGGTGGGCTATGCTTAAGGACTGGGCTTCTATTCTGGACAACGCGCTATCTGGTGAAAGTGCTTATAGGGCGTTGTTCGATCATCATCCGGACTTCATTATTGTGCTGGACAGGCAGGGAAGGTACAGGGACAGTAACCGGATTTTAAGTGCTGAGGAGGCAGGCAGACTGAACGATTGCCGGATGCATCCGCCCGGTGAGGCTCATTTCGCAGCTGCCCTGGCCGGGATTACATCGAGCTTCGAGCTGGCCGTGGAAGCCTCGGAAGGACATGAAGAGACGGGGAGAGGGGCCGGCGGTGCTGAGCCTGGGGGAAATTATGGTGCTGGAAGTGCGGGAAGTACCAGTGCTGGAAATGTGGTAAGTGCTGGTGCTGGAAGTACTGAGAGTGCTGGGAGTTCTGGAAGTGCCAAGGGAACGGGAAATGCTTGCGGTTCAGGGGTTACGGTACGCTATGTGCCGCTTCACACAGACGAGGGCATTGCCGGTGTATTCGCTATCCTCCATGATCCCGGAAACCGCCCCCTGTCCAGTCTGCTGCATAGCTGGGTGAGCATGAGCAGCAGTCTTGCGGCAGGTGCTGAGCGGAATGTGCAGGCAGGAGACGAGTGTTCTGCGTATGCGGATGAAGTGGCCGCCGCGAAGGATGACGAGGAGCTGCCGCAGGCCGAATTCGTGTTCGAGATGGCCGAGGACAAACGGCTTAGCCTCATTCTGAACTCCGTCTCTGCCGGAATCTTCGGCCTGGACAACCTCGGCCGGACCATATTCATTAACCGTGAAGGGGCAGAGATGCTGGGCTACGAGCCGTCAGAGCTGACCGGGCTGCCGATGATGGAGATAATCCATTACATGCATGGAGGCGCGCCCCTCCATTCTCTGCTGGAGTGCCCCATCACGCTTACCCTGCAAGACGGAGTTACCCGCAGCAAGGCGGATGAAGTGTTCTGGCGCAAGGATGGGACCAGCTTCTTCGTGAATTACCGGATCGCTCCGCTGCTGGACAGAGGGATGATCTGCGGTGTGGTTATTTCCTTCAGCGATATTACGAACGAGCGGCAGATTCTCCGCGCCAAGGAATCGGCAGAGCGGGCCGCACAGGCCAAGTCGGATTTCCTGGCAATGATGAGCCATGAGATCCGTACGCCGATGAACGGAATGATCGGTATGGCCGACCTGCTGCTGGAGACCGAGCTTGGGGAGGAGCAGCGCAGCTACGCCGAGATTCTGCGCAGCAGCAGCTACAGCCTGCTGCAGATTCTCAATGACATCCTTGATTTCAGCAAGATGGAGGCGGGCAAGATGCCGCTGCAATCCGAACGCTTCGATCTGCGGGAGATGCTGGAGGGCATTATTGATCTGTTCACTCCAAAGGCGGAGGAGAAGAAGCTCTCTTTGCGCTGGTGGGCAGATACCAGTGTGCCGGACATCGTCACGACCGATCCGAGCCGGCTGCGCCAGATTATCGTCAATCTGGTCGGCAACGCGCTGAAATTCACCGATCGGGGCAGTGTCACCTTGTCAGTCAAGAACATCCCGCTGCCTGCCTCACCGGAATATCTGCTGGAGTTCTCGGTCCGTGATACCGGTGTAGGCATTGCCGACAGCAAGCTGAATCTGCTCTTCCAGTCCTTCTCCCAGCTGCATCCGTCCATTAATCGCAAATACGGCGGAACCGGACTGGGACTTGCCATCTGCAAGCAGCTCGTGGAGCTGATGGGCGGAACGATCTTCGTGGAGAGCGAGGAGGACCGGGGATCGATCTTCCGGTTCATGCTGCCTTTTATGAAGGAAGAGGCGGAGCTGGAGCCGGAGTTACTCTCCTGAGGGTTAACCTGAGCCGGGGGCTGACGCTCACTTGTGTTCTCGTATATCGAGGACAATCACCTGTATTCTCAACTCTCAAGCCAGACAACCCGTTCCCCAAGATACAGTGGGGCGGGTTATTTCTGTTCGTTATATCGACTTTAACGCATGGGTAGCGTAAACCATTAGATTTCAGCTTGTTGCATTATAACCGGATTGTAGTAAAATCAGAAAGTGCCATTTCCAAATTCTTCTTACAAGGGGGAGTAACATGCAAGAGCAGATGTCACGTACGAATAAGGCGGCTTGGGAGACAAAAGCCTATCAGGCTTGGACGCAGTACCATGGTTCACCTGAGGAGCTTGCAGTGCAGCTGCAGCAGGATCCCGCACATACGCTGCGGTATTGGCTCAAGTACACGGGCGATCCGTCAGGCTTGAAGGTGCTGAATCTGCTTGGCTCTCACGGCAGGAAGGCCATTTGCTTCTCGTTGCTTGGCGCTGATGTTACCGTCGTGGATATTTCAGAAGAGAACCGCTTATATGCCTGCGAGGTAGCGGAAGCAGCGGGGGTGAAGCTGGATTACATCTGTGCAGACGCAATGAATATCCCCGGAGAAGAAGCCTTGGGAACGTTCGACGTGGTGCTGATGGAGTTTGGGATTTTGCATTATTTCACTGATTTGAATGCGGTGTTTGCCTTGGTCCGCAGACGGCTGAAGGCAAATGGACGACTTCTGCTGACCGACTTCCACCCGTTCGCCAGGGCATGGCTGACCACGAAGACGCTTCAGCATCCCACCGGCAATTATTTTGACGATACGCTTAGAGAAAGTGAAGTTGCGTTCGCCAAGCTGCTTCCTGAAGAGGAGCGTTCCGGCTTAGGACAAGTGGTGGTGCGGAGCTGGACGCTGGGGGATATCCTGACCTCTGTCGCTTCGCAAGGATTATATATCCGTACCTTCGAAGAAATCAAGAGTGCCGAGCACCCGGGATTCCCCGAATTCTACACGCTGGTTGCCGATGCTGTTGAGGGGCCGCTGAGCCCGTTATATCCCGATACAACAACGTAAACGTAATACAATCCCATGCAAAAGAAAAACAGCAGGTCCCCCGGAGACTTGCTGCTGTCGCGGTGGCACATGGGCCAAATGTAGGCGGAAAACCGCATACAATTGCGGACGCTTGCTTGTTGCAGAGACGTCAGACAACCCATGAACACGAACAAACAGCAGGTCCCCGCCAGGAGACTTGCTGTTTCTTGTGGTAAGCTGTGGCTGTTCGGCAGTTGCCTGATCCGGCAACTACCGGACCTGATGCCTGCTGCGGGGTCCAACCGTTCTAGCGCATATACATCAGACCCACCGTAGCAGGTCCGCAGTGACTCCCGATGACACAGCCGGCATGAATGACGGCGATTTCCTCAACACCGGTCTGCGCGCGCAGCGCGGTCTCCAGAATTTTGGCATCCTCTTCAGCCAGCGTATGGGCAATAATGAGCAGCTCCTTGTCCATATCGGCGGCATTCGCCAGCGCATGGTGGAGCATCTGTTCCACGGCCTTCTCCTTCTTGCCGCGGATGCGGGCAACGGGGACAATGGCTCCGTCCACCAGCCGGAGAACCGGACGGATCTTCAGCAGGCTGCCGATAAAGTTCTGCATCCCAGAACAGCGGCCACCCATGTATAAGTAGTCCAGCGTATCGACAACGAATTCCGATTCTACCCGGTTACGGGCTTCGGTAATCATTGCTGCGATGTTGGCAGCGCTCTCGCCTGCGGCTGCGGCACGTGCAGCCTTCATGACCAGCAGCGCGATTCCGCCGCATAAGGTCTCAGAATCTACGACATGCACCCGGCCCTCCGGGAATTCACCCGCTGCCAGTAGAGCATTCTGATATGTAGAAGATAGAGCAGAGGATAGACTGATATAGACAATATCATGGCCGCTGCTGATCACCGGCTGGAACGCGGCGATGAAATCAGCAGGGGAAGGCGCAGCGGTCTTAGGCAGGGCACCGCCCGCAGCAACCCGGCGGTAGACCTCCTCGGGGGTAATTTCGACCCCGTCCTTGAAGGTACCGTTCTCAAAAACTACATATAACGGCACAATGCCGATATCATATGTGTCCTTCCAGCCTTGCGGCAAATCGGAAGTGCTGTCTGAAAAGATTTTTACGATAGACATGAATATCTCCTTCACCGATCTCGGATGAGAATACACTAGATTATGAAAACTATAATCTATTTATTATACCAAGCTTGGGAAGAATCTCAAAACAAAAAAACAGCTCCACTGTCCAAGCAGACAGCGAAGCCGTTCCCCAAATATCAGCACTGTTCTTATTTCTTCATCACCGGAATCCATACTTCACAGACATAATCCTCTGATCTCGTATCGCCGGGCGGGTATAACTCGATCTCAGGGCCGCCGGTATGCTCGTAGCCGGTTCCCGGGAACCATTCCTGGAAAATGCGTTGCCAGACTCCTTGAATGGCATGCGGCAAAGCACCCTCGGACCGGAAGACTGCCCAGCTGGCGGCCGGAACGACAGTGGTCTCATACCCTTGTGCATCTGTCTCCGGCGTTCCTTCCACCCCGATCCAGTAGGTAAGCTGTTCCTTTTTCATATCCATATCCGTGCAGATGCCAAGCCATTCGCGGGAAGACGCAAGCTCGATCAACTTATCGGAAGTGCCGTCCTCATTGCATTCGTCCCAGAACTGCGGGATTCTCCGGAGATTCTCCCCGTCCCGGGTAGTTACCTCTATTGATTTGCCGATGACGGTAAAAGCTGGTTTATCCACGATTTTGTAGTCCATGTCCTGATCTCCCTTCAATGATAGGTGGAACGAGATGCGGGGGAAGGCTTTGAGCTGTACGCCGGACTTACGCGCTTCCGAGGGGGTAATCCCATGGGCTTTGCGGAACGCCTTGGCGAAGGACTCCGGCGAGTCGTAACCGTATTTCAGCGCCACATCCAGCACACGGACCTTGGACACGGCCAGCTCCTGGGCGGCCAGCGTCAATCTGCGCTTGCGGATATAGTCGGCCACGGTGAAGCCGGTCAGCATACTGAACATGCGTTGGAAGTGGAACGGTGAGACAAAGGCCACCTCAGCCACTTCCTCAATGCGCAGCGTTTCAGTCATTTTCAGCTCCATATAGTCCAGTGCATTCTTCATTCGGATCAGCCATTCCAAGCTCCCCATCTCCTTCTGAAATCATCCTATCATACCACCGCACAGATGTTCCTGTTATTCTCTGCTCATTCATGACAGGGTTCTGCCTGCGTCCTATCCACCTATGATGTCATACTTGAAGGGGTTTGTCAGCATCCGTTAGACTACCCGATCCGGCAGGCTCTAGGATTAGCCACTTTTCACCTTCCAGGGTGCGGGTATAGGCATAGATATATTCATGCTCCGGCAAGAGCAGCTCATAATCGGCATAGACCATAATGGGATGCTGCTTACGCAGACGAATCAATTCTTGATAATAATAAAATACCGAGTCCGCATCAGCCGGTGCCTGCTCCCCATTAATCTCGGTGTAGCGCGGGCAGATCTGGTAGACTACGGCTTCTTTCCAAAAGGTTCTTTTCATAAATGTAGCTCCATTACCATGGTATATTAGGTTTATAGGTTGCAAGGGAATGGAGGGATTGGATTGACAATTCAAGCGGTTCTTTTTGATTTGGATGGAACATTGCTAGACCGGGATACATCCCTGTTAAAGTTCGTACAAGATCAATACAGGCGTTACCCGGAGCTTCAAACCGTTGATCATGATTTGTTTGTTCATCGTTTTATCGAACTTGATAATCACGGCTACCTGTGGAAGGACAAAGTATATCAACAGATCATACAAGAGTTCTCTATTTCGAAGCTGGACTGGAACTTGCTATTGGATGATTACTTATACAACTTCCAGCAACACTGTACAGGCTTCCCGAATTTGTTAACTATGCTTACTGAGCTGAAGAATCATGATCTGAAGATTGCGTTAATCTCGAACGGTTATGGTCAATTTCAATACGATAATTTCAAGGCATTGAACATCGTCCATTTATTCGATGAGGTGCTTATCTCCGAATGGGAGGGACTCCGTAAACCAGATCCGGCCATCTTTCATCGTGCATTAACAAGATTAGGTGTAGACGCGGGCAATGCTCTTTTTGTTGGCGATCATCCGGATAACGATATTCGGGCAAGCCGCGAAGCGGGAATGAAGGCCGTCTGGAAACGGAGTGAACAGTTTGTCACAGTGGCCGAAGCGGATGCAGTCATTGATGATTTGGCAGAATTAGTGGAGCTCTTATTGAAAAAAGCCCCGAAGAAGCCACACATCTTCGGGGCTGATAAGCTTACACCGTGACAGAAGCGCCCCCGGCACTGACAGTGCCTAGTCCGTTCACCATATACTCCTTGCCGTGAATGGTGAGGGAGGCTGGAACCTCGGTTTCGTTGCTGACGGTAACCTGTGCATCGGTCACGGTCACTTTTAGCCGGGAGCCGCGGAACATAATTTTGAACGAATAGGAGGTCCAGTGTCCCGGATTGGACGGGTTCAGAACCAGCCGGTCGTTCAGCACGCGAAGTCCGCCGAAGCCATGAACAACGGACATCCATGTACCCGCCATGCTGGTGGTATGGCAGCCGTCCTCCGTATCGTTATTGTAATTGTCGAGATCCAGGCGTGAGGTCCGCAGGTACATCTCATACGCCTTCTCCTTGTAGCCCAGCTCACTGGCCAGAATGGAATGGATGCAAGGGGAGAGGGAGGACTCATGCACGGTAATCGGCTCGTAAAAGTCGAAGTTGCGCTTCTTGGTCTTCAGATCGTAGCGGTCGCCCAGGAAATAGAGTCCCTGCAGCACATCCGCCTGCTTGATAAAGCAGGAGCGCAGAATCCGGTCCCATGACCATTTCTGGTTCAGCGGCAGGTTCTCCGGCAACACATCCTTGACCTGAATGATCTCCTTGTCAAGAAAGCCGTCCTGCTGGAGGAAGATTCCGCGTTCCTCGTCAGCGGGATAGTACATTTTGGCGATAATCTCACTCCACTTGGCCGTTTCGCTCTCCAGCAGCTCCAGCTTGTCGGCCAGCTCAGCGTAACGCGAACCCTCATTCTCCTGCACATAGGCCAGAGCCTCAAGCGTGTATTCCATCGTCCAGGCGGCCATCCGGTTCGTGTACCAGTTGTTATTGACGTTATTCTCGTATTCATTCGGGCCGGTGACGCCCAGCATCACGTATTTGTCCTTATGCGCCACGTAGTTCACACGCTCCTCCCAGAAGCGCGCAATCTCCACCAGCACCTCCAGGCCGTATTGAGCCAGATAAGCCTTGTCGCCGGTATAATTCACATAGTTATAGATGGCATAGGCAATCGCGCCGTTGCGGTGAATCTCCTCGAATGTAATCTCCCACTCGTTGTGGCACTCCTCACCGTTCATCGTGACCATCGGGTAGAGCGCGCCTTTGCGGTAGCCGAGCTTACGGGCGTTCTCCTTGGCCTTCTCCAGGTGCTTGTAGCGGTAGATCAGCAGATTGCGGGCAATCGCGGAGTCGGCGGTACTGAGATAGAACGGCACACAATAAGCTTCCGTATCCCAGTAGGTGCTGCCGCCGTATTTTTCCCCGGTGAAGCCCTTCGGCCCGATGTTGAGCCGGTCATCCTCACCCGTATACGTCTGATTCAGCTGGAAAATATTGAACCGGATCGCCTGCTGCGCCGACACATCGCCCTCAATAATAATGTCGCTCTCTTTCCACTTGTCGCCCCAAGCCGCAGCCTGTTCTGTCAAAAGCGCCACAAATCCCGCCTCCCGCGCACTTTGCAGTGCCGACCCGGCGGCATCCACGAGCTGTCCCAGCCCGTAATTGCGGGAGGTGACATTCGCAGCATACTTATAAATAACCAGCTGATCGCCGGATTGTACCGGAACATTCACTGTACTGCCCACATATTTGTCTTGCTCCAACACCTCTGCTTCGGCCGCAACCGGCTCCCCATTCAGCAGAATGTCGAAGACGAAGGCGGAGGTGACATGGAAATCAAGCTTTTTGGTCTTCAGGGTCAAATGTCCGCCTTCTGGTCCGGCCTTCTTCTCCACTTCGTTCCAGAACTTCTCGTCATAGTTGGAGTCCTTGTTCTTGATATCGCCGTCCAGGTAGGGGGTTACGGTAATATTCCCTGCAAAATTGAGCGGAGTGAGCGAATAGCGGATCGCCCCGATCTCCTGACGGACCATGCTGACGATGCGGATGCTCTCAACCTTCACTTCTTTGCCGTCTTGGGTGGTTGCGGTGAAGCTGCGTGAGAGCGTGCCTTCCTTCATATTGAGTACGCGGCGGAACTCTGTAACTGTGCAGGTAGCCAGATCCAGCGGGGTTCCGTCCAGCTCGATGTTAATTCCGATCCAGTTGGTGCTGTTCAGCACTTTGGCAAAATACTCCGGGTACCCGTTCTTCCACCAGCCGACCCGTGTCTTGTCAGGGTAATAGACCCCGGCCATGTAGCTGCCTTGCAGGCTGTGCCCGCTGTATTGCTCCTCGAAGTTGGCTCTGCCGCCCATGTATCCGTTCCCGATACTAAATACGCTTTCGGATATTTCCTGGGTTTGCGGATCAAAGGATTCTTCGATAATGGACCATTCGTTGATTGTTAAGTATTGTTTCATGATTTTGGCTCCTTTAAGGGGGGATGGGGATATAAAATGAACCGTGTGCCTCAGTCTTGCCGGTACGTGCAGGCCACTCCGAATGCGAAAGGATGTTACGATCGCTGTTGTCCCCGGATGCCTGTATTCAAGCTATAAGGTAAGCATCCGGGGACAAAGGCGAACGCTGGCGCTTCTGCACATTCCTTTCGCTTTCTGCGCTGATCACGCACCTAGGAGATTTCACACACCGTTCTTTTACTGATGGTAGGGTAGAAGATGCAAGTGCAGCATCTGATCTGACTGATGATCTGCTGATGATTTTGATTAATGAACTGAACTGATTAATTGAACTGATGAATTGAACTGATAAATGTATAGAGAAGTGGATGTTTTCTGCACCATGAGCGAAGCTCAGAGGTTCAGACTTAGAGTTAGTTGTATTCTGTGCATTTAAAAGGTGCGATTAGAGGGACTTGAGTCGTATAACTGTAGTCTGTACAACTAAATCTGCCCTAAAAGGTCATATCAGCTTAAAAGGGATAGCATAGGTGTACAAAGTACAACTAAGCCGATACCCGGGGGATAAATTGGCAATATAGTTGTACAAAGTACAGTTAGGCTGTCCGGCGGACTAGAGATGCCGCTTGAGCGGAAGGGCTCACGGCTAGGCTCACAGGCTCTGTTACTATTCGTCATACAGTGGCAAAAGATTCCTTCAGTGTGGCAACAGTGAGCTGCCGCAGGGAATGGACAACTAGTGTGGCTCCGCCTAGCGTCTCGGGTGAGCCTATGCCCACGCTGCGCATACCGGCACGGGAAGCGGCCAGGATACCGGCAGCGGCATCCTCGAAGACGACGCAGTGTGCGGGAACGGTATCCAGAGCCTGCGCACCCAGCAGGAAGACCTCCGGGTCAGGCTTGGCCGCGCTGGTATGCGTGCCGTCGATGATGGCATCGAAGTATGGGGTCAGGCCGGTATTGTTCAGGATGGTCATCGCGTTCTTGCTGGCGGAGCCGAGGGCTACCTTGATGCCGGCTGTCCGGCATTCCTGCAGAAAGTCCAGGGCGCCGGGCAGAATCTCCGAGCTGTCCATCTTGGCGATATACTCGACATAGCGGTTATTCTTTTGCTCCGCCAGCCGGGCTTTCTCGTCTTCGCCAAGTGTGATGCCGCCGATCTCCAGCAGAATATTCAGCGAAGCGGCCCGGCTGACGCCCTTGAGCCGCTCATTATCCTGCTCTGTGAAGACAAATCCAAGCTCTTCGGCCAGCTCCCTCCAGGCAATATAGTGATACCGGGCAGTGTCCACGAGAACACCGTCCAGATCGAACAGGCAGGCTTTGATATCTGACATGTTGAACCTCCTAATATGATTAGTTAACAATTAGATGTGGTTATCGCGCCAACTGGGCAAGAATCCTGCAAAATATGCAACATTTCTCTGCGAATCATGCCCCGCTGGCGGAAATCCTGCACAAAATGCAACAATCGGTGAAAGCTGGGTGCCAACGGGGCAAGAATCCTGCAAAATATGCAACATTTCTCTGCGAATCGTGCCCTGCTGGTGGAATTCCTGCAAAATGTGCAACAATTCCTATTCACACGAGGGCCGAACAGTGAAAACTAAAAAAGTGTGTATCAGCCCCAGCCTCACCGCCAGTAGCCGCAGGCGGGAATCCCCCTACCAGCAACATTCTGAACTTTAGCGCAAACGTTTGTACAAAGTTCCAAAAAATAAATGAAGCGTAACTCTGCTTCATTCATTTTCTTGTACATGCCTTAATTTCCCGGAGTATGCATAGAGGACTCCCGTACAATTAGACGGTGGGGAATGACAAAACGATTCGTATATCCGTCCTGATTATCCGGCTTCTGAATGTTCTGGATCAACACCTGAGAGGCCGTATAGCCAAGATGATAAATCCCGATATCAATGCTGCTGATCGGAGGACTGGACAGCTCGGAAAGCGGGATATTGTTGAAGCTGACAATCGCCAGATCCTCAGGGACCTTGTACTTCAGCTCGTTCAATCCGCGGAGTACCCCGAATGAGACCATATCATCCACCGCGACAAGCGCTGTCGGACGGTTCGGAAGATTCATGAAGAAGGACATCGCCCTATAGCCGCTGTCCTGCAGGAATTCGCCTTCAACGATCCATTCATCCTTCATTTCCAGACCCTTGCCCTGCATGGCCTTGCGGTAACCCTCCAGCCGGTCGCGCGAGACGATGAGGTTCGGCGGCCCGCTGACGAAGCCGATGCGTTCATGCCCCATGGAGATAAGATGATTCGTCGCATCATAGGCGGCCATGATATTATCATTGTCCACTGACAGAATATCCTCGTAGCGGTCGCTCCGTCCCACCAGGACAAAGGGATAACCGCCCGACTGCAGGAAATCGATCACCGCATCGTCTTTTCGGGAATACAGCAGAATAACGCCGTCCACGCGGCGTCCCTTGAGCAGACGGGAGACAGCTTCAAGCTCCTCCTTCTCGTTTGCTCCGGAGCTGATCAGCACATCATAGCCGGAACGGCTGGACTGAGTGACGATCCCGCGGATTAATTCCATAAAAAACAAATTGGAGAACAGCTCTTCAGCCGGTTTCGGAAGAATGATGCAGATGCTGTTAGTGGTCTTGGATACCAGACTTTTGGCCATCATATTCGGGGTGTAGCCCATTTCTTCCATAATCACTTTGACCTTACGGGAAGTTTCTAAGCTGATTCTGGGATGGCCTGACAACACCCGGGACACCGTGGAGGGTGAGACCCCCGCTTTCTTGGCAACGTCCTTAATGGTAACTGTCATAGAAACCTCCTAATGGAACCGTTTGCTTTACACAGTAATATTAATCGAAGCGGGGATGATTGTAAATAGTGAAACCTCGCATAGGGCGTAATCCCCGTGGCTTCTACGTTCTGAGCACTATACGGCGATACGGCTTAAGCTATTGTGAATCTGGAAGTGGAGCAGAGGGGGATGCAAATCTGTGCAATGAACAAGGGGATTTTGTGCAAAATTAGTGCAAATAGAGTAGAGTTTGTCTTATCAATCTCTAAAAAGTAAGCAGTTGAACATTACTTTTCCGGAAGAATAGCTGGTTCGAAAATTTTAGCAGACACCTATAAATACTCATTATATAGAGGACACAACAGAATTGATTCTATTGTGTCCTGTACTAAGTAGTAGCTCTATTTCATTCTACAAACGTTTGCTCCAAAATGTTCTGGATCAGCCCATAAGAAACCGATCAGAGTTTAGGACATATTGGCCTGGAGCACAGCGAAGCCGTATGCAGGCAGCCTCAGTGACAGCTTGCCGCGTTCGGCATGGAGCGCTTCGCCGGTCCACAGATTCTTCCAATTGCGTTCCTGGACGTCCAGCCGGAAGGTCTGCACCGTCTCCTCCGTATTAATCAGTACGATAATCAGATCATCACCCAGACTGCGCTCGTAGGCCAGCTTGCTGCCCCCGGCTGCGGCTTCAAGGAAGGTGAAGCGTCCGGTGCGCAGCGCCGGATGGCTGCCGCGGATCTCAATCAGCTTACGGTAAAAGTTGAATAAATTGCGGTCCTGCCGCTCCGGGTCCCACTCCATACATTTACGGCAGTCCGGGTCGCCTCCGCCATCCATTCCGATCTCGTCTCCGTAGTAAATGCAGGGCGTGCCCATGAAGGTGAACTGGAACAGTGCAGCCAGCTTCATGACGTTCTTATCGCCCTCGGCTACAGTCAGCAGACGCGCAGTATCATGGCTGTCCAGCAGATTGAAGGCGACCTCACTGGCCTGGAGCGGATACCGGGACAGCTGTCTGCCGATCGAATGGGCGAAGCCTTCCGCATCGAGCGTTCCGTAGACGAAGAAGTCAAGCACTGCATCTGTGAACGGGTAGTTCATGACGGCATCGAATTTGTCGCCTTCCAGCCAAGGGGCTGATTCATGCCAGATCTCGCCCAGAATGTAAGCCTCGGGATTGGCACGCTTCACGACTTTGCGGAAATCACGCCAGAATTCGTGATCCACCTCGTTGGCCACATCCAGACGCCAGCCGTCGATGCCCACCTCCTTGATCCAATACTCGGCGACCTTCAGCAGATACTCCTTCACCTCAGGATGCTCTGTGTTCAGCTTCGGCATCAGCGGCTCGAAGGCGAAGGCATCGTAGGTTGGAATATTGTTCACGACCTGGAGCGGATATTCCCTGATATGGAACCAGTTCTTATACTCCGAATCCTCGCCCTTCTCCAGTACATCCACGAACGGGGCGAAGGTACGGCCCGCATGGTTGAAGACCGCGTCCAGCAGCACACGGATGCCGCGCTCATGACAAGCATCGACCAATCTTTTCAGCGTGTCCACATCACCGAAATGCGGATCGACCTGCATATAGTCCTCCGTGTCGTATTTGTGATTGGTGGTGGCAGTGAAGACCGGTGTGAAATAAATGCCCGTAATGCTCAGCTCCGTCAGATGGTCGAGATGATCTATGACACCCTGCAGATCTCCGCCGAAGAAATTATCCGGCCGGGGGGTTCCGCCCCAAGGCTCCACATTAGCGGGACTTATGTCAGGATTGCCGTTAGCGAACCGTTCCGGGAAAATCTGATAAAACACCGCATCCTTGACCCAGGCCGGAGGCGTGAAGACATCACCGCGGCTTATGTAGGGAAATTCGAACAGGCGGTTGGGGTTCGCGGGACGCTCCTTCTGGAAATCACTCTCTGTCATCCAGATGCGCTCTTGGCCCTGCTGAAGCAGGAAGCCATATTTCAGCCTGCGGTAGAGCGGAACCGATTCGCATTCCCAGTAATCGAACATCGCATCGGAAGTGAACAGGGTCATCGGGATCAATTCCTTGGTGGTATCCCAGGCATATTTATCACCCGCCCAGGCGAAGACCTCGGTCAGATCCCCCTTCTTGGCACGCAGCCGCAGGTGGATGGTGTTGTGATCATAGGCATACGACCAGTTCAGACGGGGACGATGATACACGGCTTCTAATAACATATTAATTCCTCCTAGATTTAGTTTGGCTATATAGATTGAACTTTAAAATTTAAGTTAAGGGAAAAGTGGCGGAGGGGAATTTTGGAACTGGAGGAGCGATAGCGACCGCCTTTGTCTGCGGATTTCGACCGCGAACAGCGGTATAAAATAATGAAATCTGCAGACAACAGCGGCCGGAAGTCCAAAACTTCTCTGGAGTCACGGCTAATCCCAAAACATAAAAACCAGTAGTTCAATTTATATAGATTCCACACCCGATTCTGCACACAACAAAAAGGCACAACCGCCGGTTAGATTACGCCGAGGTTGTACCCGAGAAGGGACAGTGCCTTTAGATTGGTGAAGAATGAGGTGTTTCATGATGGTTTGGATTATAGCACGGAACAAAATGAGGTTCAAGAGGTTTGTACAAACAGTTGCACAAAGTTTTAGGAAGGGGAAACCGATTTCCAAAGTCTGTAAATTGATAATATTTAGCAATTATATAACAATATTCGTTCAAATACGACAAAAAATGCAGAAAAGAATTTTGAAACCGAAGTATATCCAAGTTATTTAAAGAAATCATGCGATAAAAATAGTAAAGGTAACATTATCCATAATAAACGGCTAAATTCAATTGAATTTACTATGTGCAAACGTTTTTACAACTGCGAGTTAGCTGATGTATTATGGATTCAGGAATGAAGCGCTTTCTAAACCGGGTATAACGTATTCGGAAGAGGCAATTGGAGAAAGCAGAATTTTTTTTGAATCCTCTGAAATCGTTTGCGCAAAGTAGGGAGCAGCAACGTCAAGTCAGTCAAGTCAAAAGAAGCATCATCGTCAAATCAAGTGATATACACACACAGGAGGGGTTAAAAGGAATGAATCTCAAAAAACTTATGGTTCTCACCGCAGCGTGCTCGATGGCAATGTCAATTACGGCGTGCGGCTCAAACAACAATGCCGGAGGAAATGCGGCAGCCACTAATGCTCCTGCGGATAATGCAGCAGCTACCGATAATGCGGGGGCAGGCAGCGACAACGCACCGGCAGCAGGTGAGATCGTCCCGGAAGAGGGCGCTTCACTTGTGATCTGGGAGAGTAAGGAAGAAAGACAGTTCGCTGAAGAAGTTGCGAAGCAGTTCACTGCCAAGTATAACGTTCCGGTCAAAATTGAAGAGGTAGCCCCGCCGGATCAGGTTGGCAAGCTCACCCAGGATGGCCCTTCCGGTCTGGCTGCGGACGTCATCATCATTCCTCATGATAATCTCGGCAAGGCGGCAAGCGCGAGTCTGCTGCTCCCTAATGATATTTTTGCAGAACAGACCAAGGCGGAGAACACTGAGGCTTCCATCGTGGGTTCTTCCTATGACGGCGAGCTGTACGGCTATCCGAGAGCGGCGGAGACCTATGCGCTGTTCTACAACAAGTCTCTGGTCAAAGAAGCTCCCAAATCCTTCGATGACGTTATTGCCTTCAGCAAAACGTTCACGGATAAAGCCAAGAACCGTTACGGCATTATGTGGGAAGTCGGCAACATGTACTTCAACTATCCGTTCATCGCCACTACCGGAGGTTACCTGTTCGGCAAAGACGGTACCGACAAGGACGATATCGGCCTGAACAATGAAGGTGCGATCAAAGGCCTGACTGAATTTGCCAAGCTGAAGGAAGTCCTGCCGATCAAGAGCGGTGACATCAACCCGGACATCAAGCGCAGCCTGTTCAACAGCGGGGATGTCGCCATGGATATTACAGGACCTTGGGAGCTTGCGGGATATAAAGAAGCGCTGGGCGACAACCTCGGAATTGCTCCGGTTCCTACTATTGACGGCAAAACCGCCATTACCTTCTCCGGGATCAAAATTTTCACCGTCAACGCCTACACTCAGTATCCGAATGCGGCTAAACTCTATGCACACTTTGCTTCCGGCAAAGATTCGCAGCTGACACTTAACAAGCTGGTCGGCTCCGTGCCGACGAACCTCGAAGCGCTGAAAGATCCACAGATTACGGGTGACGAGTTCGTATCCGCGTTCGCAGAACAGGCGAAGAACTCCCAGCCGATGCCTTCGATTCCTGAGATGGGGAACGTCTGGAGCCCGGTGAATGCTGCACTTCCGGCCATCTGGGATAACAATACTGATCCGAAGGCAGCCATGGACAAAGCCGTAGAGCAGATTAAAGACCTGAACAACGGGGCTTCTGCCCAGTAACTACACAATCAACAGCTTACCGTGGAATTAGAGTTGCCCGCCGCATAGCCTGCGGCGGGCAGTTTCCTTGAATTCCGCACGGAGAGGAGAACGGAAGGGAAATGCAGCGACACAAAGCGAGAGCTGGAATACTGTCGGCCATTTTTATGGGACTCGGGCAAATATATAACCGCCAATTCATCAAAGGGCTTATGTTCATAGCTGTAGAAGCTGTGGCACTTATCTATTTCATTAGCAATCTGGGAAGAGCCTTCTGGGGGATTACTACGCTCGGGGAATCTCCAAGCCGTCTGGAAAAGGTAAAGGGGATTGCCAAAATGGTTCCCGGGGACCATTCCATCGTCATTCTGATTGAAAGCCTGATCACCCTGCTGTTCTTTGTGTTATTCCTGATCATCTGGTACATGAATATTAGGGATGCCTATAAAATCGGAGCAGAACGCGAAAACGGCCGTCCGTCCAATACATTTAAACAATCTGTACGTTACATCCTCGACTATAAATTCGCCCAGAGCTTCCTGCTGCTCCCGGGTATGGGCATTCTGTTCTTCACCATTATGCCGATCATCTTTATGATCATGCTGGCCTTTACCAACTATGCTGCACCGAACCACATTCCTCCGGCGAAGCTTGTAGACTGGGTAGGGTTCGAGACCTTCCGCAATCTGCTGGTGCTGAAATCATGGAGCCATACCTTTTACGGTGTACTTACCTGGACCATTATCTGGGCGGTTCTTTCGACTGTAACTACTTATTTCGGCGGGATGCTGGTTGCCCTGCTGATCAGCCAAAAAGGCATACGCTTCAAAGGCATGTGGAGAATGCTCCTGATCATTCCTTACGCCATTCCGCAGATGATCTCGCTCCTCTTGATGCGCAACCTGTTCAACGGGCAATTCGGCCCGATTAATCAGTATCTCGGCTATTTCGGACTAGGCGGCCTGCCTTGGCTGACTGATCCATTCTGGGCCAAGGTTACGGTTATTGTCGTCAACATGTGGGTGGGAATTCCGGTATCCATGCTGCTGATTATGGGGGTGCTGACTACGATTCCCCGCGATATGTATGAGGCGGCCGAGGTGGACGGTGCGACCAATTACCAGAAATTCCGTATCGTTACCCTGCCGATGATTCTGTTCTCTACCGCACCTACGCTGATTATGCAGTTCGCGGGGAATATCAACAACTTCAACGCGATCTTCCTGCTGACGGGAGGGAACCCGGTGAACGGAAACTACCAGTACGCCGGCTCGACGGATCTGCTCGTCACCTGGCTGTATAAGCTGACGCTGGATCAGAACAAGAATAATATGGCGTCTGCGATCGGCATTATCCTGTTCATCATTGTTGCCGGGTTCTCCCTGTACAATTACCGCCGGACCAAATCGTTCCAAGAGGAGGATATGATTCAATGATCATCGGACGCAAGGCAGCGAATTTTATTCGTCTCTGCTTAAGCTATATCGTTCTTGTTGCACTGGCGGTTGCTGCAATCTATCCGGCACTCTGGATCCTGCTTGCCTCGTTCCGGCCGGGTAAATCCCTGTACAGCAAGACGCTGATTCCCGAGACATTCACCCTCGCCCACTATAAGGAGCTGTTCACCTCACCGGTCTATATGTTTGGAACCTGGTATGGGAATACGCTTAAGATTGCGGTGTTCTCGATGCTGATCGGGGTGGTGCTGACGCTGTTGACCAGCTATGCCTTATCCCGGTTCCGGTTCAAAAGCCGCAAGACCACCATGTCCACACTGCTGATTCTCGGGATGTTCCCGGGCTTCATGAGCATGATTGCCATCTATCTGCTCCTGAAGGAATTCAACCTGCTGGATACCCATCTGGCGCTGATTATTGTCTATGCGGCCGGAGCGCCGCTTGGAGGAACGCTGATCGCCAAGGGGTTCCTGGATACGATTCCGCGTTCGCTGGATGAAGCCGCGCGGATTGACGGGGCGAGCAACTTCGGGATTTTTACCCGGATTATTCTGCCTTTATCCCGTCCGATGATTACTTATATAGCGCTGACCCTGTTTGTGGGCCCGTGGGTCGATTTCATCTTCGCCAAGCTGATTCTGCGGACCAAGGAGAACTGGACGGTTGCCGTGGGGATGTGGGATATGGTCAATACGATGCAGAATTCCAACTTCACGCTGTTCGCGGCGGGAGCCGTGCTGATCTCTGTACCCATAATGATTCTCTTTGCCTTCCTGCAGCGTCTGCTGGTTGACGGCCTGACGGCGGGGGCAAGCAAGGGGTAGAAAATAGTAATTAGACAATGTATGTACGAATAACGGGTGCGGCCTTGAAGCAGTTCTGAGGGGCTGCACCTTTCTTTTATGGAGGAGAAATCGTAATCTGCATGATAAGGGGAGAGTGTAATGAAACGCCGGCGATTCATTAATTTCAGCTCGGTTGGCGTCAAGTTATTCGTAATTCTGTTCTGTACTATTGTCCTGTTGTCCTCAGTTCTGGGCTTAACCTCCTATTATGCGGCAAAAGGGATCATTACCGATGAGGTGGCAGCAGCCTCCTCACAGTCCATTGTCCAGGCGGCGGACAAGCTGGATTTCCTGTTCGCTGAATATGAAGCGCTCTCCAGGCAATTCGCTGTAGATCCGGCGTTAAAGGCTGATATGGAGACGGTTAATCGCCCGTCCGCCGGTACGGTTGCAAGGTCAGCCGCAGAGGACCGGATACGCCGCAAGCTGGACTCCGTCAGAGGATCGGATGAGCGGCTGCTCGGAGTCCGGCTGGTCGCAAGAAGCATGGTGGACGCCGAATCCTACAAATCGACGGGGATTAGCGGAGTGCGCAGTGATGAAGGCATCCTGGCCCGGATGAAGGAGATTGATAACGGTAAAGGCAATCCGGTCTGGTTCCCCGTCCGGGCTAAAGGCTTCTTCGACGCGTACAGCGAGTCCGCTATGACGATGGGCCGTCTGCTGCGGAATATTCAGAATCCGGCGGCAGAGTATTATATGCTGATCGAGGTGAAGGGACAGGCACTGACAGATGTGCTGTCCAACCTGCATATCGGGCTGGGTGGGGAGATCCGCATCCTCGATTCTTCGGGCCGGGTTGCATACAGTGCTGACGATGCACTGCTCGGGCAGGCTTCTTACATACATACTGGAGCGTTAAAGGACGGGGCGCTGACGGGAGTGCAAAAGGGTGAGGAGCAGAAGCTGCCTGGGGCAGTGAAGAGTGAGGAGCGGGAGCTGACCGGAAAACGGGAGAATGAGGGACAAGAGCCGGCCGGAGCACGGCAAGGGGAGAGCGGGAAGCGGTCCTTCACAGCCGGGGATGAGCAGGGGAGTGCGCAGCTGGTAGTCTACCAGCCGTTGAGTACAGCGGACTGGACGCTGCTGGGTTATGCGCCGGTGAGCGATTTCACCAAATCGGCCGACAGGCTGCTCTATATTACCTTGCTGGTAGTCTTGGCTGCAGCCTTGATTGCTCTGATCATTGGCTACGTTCTGGTGCGGCTGATCGGCCGTCCGCTTGGCAAGCTGGCCCGGTTGATGGAAGAGGGCGAGCAGGGCAATCTGCAGGTGCGGACCAGCTTCAAGGGCCGGGATGAGATCGGACGGCTGGGCCACAGCTTTAACCGGATGATGGAGCAGATCTCCCGGATGGCCGGGCAGAGCAGCAACTCGGCTGCTGAAGTGCTGGTGACCTCGGAGCAGCTCGTTGCCGCTTCCGGCGCGATCAGCGGCCAGGCCAGTGAGGTCGCAACTGCTACCGGCGAAATCGCCGGGGGAGCCGCCAGTCTGGCAGCCGAGGCCGAGAGCAGCAATGCCAAGGTGGAGCTGATGGGCGGCAAGACCAGCGAAGTAGCAGAAAGGAATGCAGTGATGGCCGCTTCCGCTGAGAAGGTCATGGAGGTCAGTGACCAGGGAGCGGAGCGGATGAAGAGGCTGGTATCGCAGAGTGAGGATGTGCTGAAGCTGATGGACCTGATTCAGGAGAATTCAGCCATGCTGCGGGATAGCACGGTGCTGATCCGCAGCATTCTCTCCCCGATGATTGCGATGAACAAGCAGACGAATATTCTGGCGCTGAACGCTTCAATTGAAGCCGTGCGCGCAGGCGCCGCCGGGAGAGGCTTCATAGTCATTGCCAATGAGATCAGAGGGCTGGCCAATCAATCGAGTGAGTCGATTGCTTCTGTCTCCCGGATTACCGAGGAGATCAGCGGCCATATCGAGAACACGGTCAAGGTTGTGAGTGAGGCTGCGCCGATGTTCCACAGCCAGCTGGCCTCGGTCCGGGAATCCTCGCTCATCTTCGGGAGTGTGAGGGCCGAGATGGAGGTGTTCAGCGGAGTTCTGAACCAATCCTCGGCGGCGGTCTCCGAGCTGGCCGAATACCAGCAGCAAGTGGGACAATCCATGGCGAGTGTGATCTCGGTGGTGCAGCAGACCAGCGCCTCTACGGAAGAGGTGGCGTCCATGTCCTCACAGCAATTCACGGTCAGCAGGGAGCTGGTCGCCCTGTCGCACAGGCTGGAGGAGCTGGCGGAGCAGCTGAAGCAGTCGATGATTTCTTTTCAGGGCTGAAGGGATAAAAGGCTGAGGGGGAGCGGGCGAGGAAGCGTATTGCGGGAACCTGCGCTTTTCTATAAGATGGATGAGGTAAGATGCAGGATATCTTGAATACTGAAGGTGATGTCATGGACAAGCATTTATTTCTGAACGGCGGCGGTCCTCCGTTTACCCGTGGACTGGCACGGAGGTTCGTAAGCGTGATGGCAGCAGGACCAGTCGCTGTATTATTTGAAGAAGGCGAAGACTGGCCGGACTATATGGCAGCTTGCATGCAGCCGCTGGTTGACGCGGGGATATCCGAGATCCGTTATTTGCCGCTGAAATCCACAGCGGTGGAGACAGCTATGGAGAGTCTGCGGGCTTGCGGCGGGATCTTTATCGGAGGCGGGGATACGGATCTGTATGCCGACCTCATTGTGGATACAGCTATCGGGGAGGTGATCCGACAGCGGTATGAGTCCGGTGTGCCGGTTACCGGCTTCTCGGCAGGAGCCTTGATTAGCCCGGAGTGCTGTGTAATTTCCGCCAAGGATAATGAGAGCAGACAATTCAAACACCGCAAGGGCCTTAATCTGATTCCTGATCTGCTGCTATCCGTCCATTTCACCCAGTGGGATGAGGAGGAGCATCTGCGGACAGCGGTCCGTACCCTCGGGGAGCTGCCGAATTACGGAATTGACGAAGAGACCGGCATCTACCTGCTGAATGGACAGCCCGAAGAGATAGAGGGTGGCGCGGTGTACAGTCTGGTGAATGGAATATTGACAAAGATTCATTGAAGATGATGAACGGGAGCAGAGGGCGCGGGCCTTCTGCTCTTTTTTTTGCGCCGGGGAATCTGGGCATGTAAGCTCCAGACTGGTATGAAGGCATGTAGGCGGAATGTAATCGGAAAACCGATCACAATCGGCTGGCGAGGGGTGCGTAGGCGGAATGTATGCGGAAAGCCGAACATAATTTGCTGGCGAGAGGGTCGTGGGCGGAATGTAATCGAAAAACCGAACACAATTTGCTGGCGAGGGGTGCGTAGGCTTGTGGATGGGGGGAGGGGGCAACTCGCTTCTTGTCCTGCCTGCGCTCAAGCGATACACTTGTGCTATCGATACTGGCAGAGGGGAGGCGGGCGGTGTGGCGGAGATGAACGGGAGTCTTTTTGAGCAGGGATTGCTGGAGCGGGATTATAGCCCGCACTTTCTGGCTTACTATTATAAGCAATGGAGCAATTATACGATGGCTTACCATCATCACAACTCCACGGAGATCATGTATCTTATCTCGGGCAGCTGTGTAGTGGAGGTGCGGGATGAAGCGGGCGGCGATACGCCCTTCCGGCTGAAGCGGGGAGAGATGATTCTGCTGGATGCGGAGGTGCCGCACCGGCTGATTGTGGAAGAAGGCTCCTCATGCCGGATGCTAAATGTGGAATTTGCTTTTACCGAATATGGGGGAGTAGTTCCGTCCATTGGCAGCTTGGCCCGGGAGGAGGAGGTGTTGGCAGAGCTGCTGCGGCATCCGTTCGATAGTCTGGTGTTGTCCGATCAGGAGGAGGTTTTCCATGTGTTGAAGGCGCTGGTGCTGGAGCTGGATCAACGCGGGCGGAAGGGGAGCAGCATGGTGCATCTGCTCTTTGCGGAGCTGCTGCTGCGTCTGGCCCGGTTGCGCATGGAGTCGCTCCCGTCCAGCCAGCAGCCCTCACAGCTCTACGTGCGGCGGGCCATCGAATTCCTGCACCAGAATTATGACCGGAGCATTCAGGTTAAGGAGGTTGCGCTCTCCGTGAATGTTCACCCGGGTTATCTGCACCGCATCTTCCGGACGCACACAGGGCAGACCCTGACGGACTACCTGAACCAGCTGCGTATGGAGAAGGCCCGGATGCTGCTGGGACAGGGGGAGATTCCGGTAGCGGAGATTGCCGACTATGTGGGGATCAGCAGCAGGCAGTATTTTCATCTGCTATTCAAGAAATATTCAGGCTGCACTCCTATCGAATACCGCAACTCTATCGAACGCCATTACTGGAGTGAAGGATAGTTTCGTGTTCTACCGGGGAAGGGTATGGCGTATAGAAAGTTAGGATTGTTGACAGGATGCCGGCAAAATGGTCATGATATTGGTTACGCTTCCGGCAGTCCCCTTGTTACAATGGACAGGAGTCAATAATTCATTGCCGGAGGATGATTATTATGTCTTTTAAAGTAACCTTTATCGGGGCAGGCAGTATCGGGTTCACCCGCGGACTGCTGCGCGACCTGCTGACTGTGCCGGAATTCCGTAATATCGAAGTTTCGTTCATGGATATAAACAGCCATAACCTGGACATGGTCACCGAACTGTGCCAGCGGGATATTAAGGAGAATGGTCTGGATATCACCATCTCTTCCACTACGGACCGCAGGGAAGCGCTCAAGGGGGCCAAGTACGTATTTTGTACTATCCGTATGGGTGGCCTTGAGGCCTTCGCTACCGATGTGGATATTCCGCTGAAGTATGGCGTGGATCAGTGTGTAGGAGATACGCTGTGCGCAGGCGGGATTATGTACGGGCAGCGCGGGATTGCGGAGATGCTGGAGATCTGCCGTGATATCCGTGAGACAGCTGCGCCGGATGTATTGCTTCTGAACTACTCGAATCCGATGGCTATGCTGACCTGGGCCTGTAATAAATACGGCGGTGTGCAGACCATCGGGCTCTGCCATGGCGTACAGCATGGACATCAGCAAATCGCTCAGGTGTACGGCCTGGAGAAATCGCAGGTGGACATTATCTGTGCCGGGATCAATCACCAGACCTGGTATATCTCTGCGAAGCATGAAGGCAAGGATCTGACGGCAGGTCTGCTCGAGGCTTTCGAGAAGCATCCTGAGTACAGCCGTACCGAGAAGGTACGGATTGATATGCTCCGCCGCTTCGGCTATTACAGCACGGAATCGAACGGTCACCTGAGCGAATATGTGCCCTGGTACCGCAAGCGCCCGAGCGAGATCATGGACTGGATTGATCTGGGCGTATGGATCAACGGGGAGACGGGCGGCTACCTGCGGGTCTGCACCGAAGGCCGTAACTGGTTCGAGACGGACTTTCCGAACTGGATGAAGGACCCGGCGCTGGAGTACATCCCGGAGAAGCGGGGCGAGGAGCATGGCTCGTTTATTATCGAAGGGCTGGAGACAGGACGCGTGTACAGAGGCCACTTCAACATGGTGAACAACGGCGTGATCTCCAATCTGCCGGATGATGCCATTATTGAAGCACCGGGCTACGTGGACCGCAACGGCATCTCGATGCCGCTGGTCGGCGACCTGCCCCTCGGCCTGGCGGCTGTCTGCAATGTCAGCATCTCCGTGCAGCGCCTGGCGGTAGAAGCGGCTGTGCATGGCGACGACAAGCTGCTGCGCCAGGCGTTCATGATGGACCCGCTGGTCGGCGCCGTCTGCAATCCGAAGGAGATCTGGCAGATGGTTGACGAGATGCTGGTGGCCGGAGAACAGTGGCTGCCGCAGTACAGCGCAGCCATTGCGGAAGCGAAGGAACGCCTTGCCTCCGGTGACCTGATCCCGACGAATGCCGGCAACGAAGGCGCCGCCCGGCTCAAGGTGAAGTCAGTAGACGAGATGATGCAGGACCGCGAAGCCGCGAACAAGAACGCCGGGGAATCCGACAAGGGCAAGGACCGCGAGAAGGTGCAGTAAGCGGAGAAGGTAGAGTAAGCATAAGTCTACCGGAGTGAAGAAATATTGGAATTAGGGCTGTCCCAAAAGTCATGATGACTGCTTGGGATAGCCCTTTATTTTGGCGTAGGTAGAGGTGTGGGGCGAGCGCGCAGGGTCCGGGTGTATGTGTGTGCGAAAAACCGAACACAATGTGCTGGAGAGCAGGCACGCGGGCCAAATGTATGCGAAAAACGGCTCCCCTTGCTGTGATGGGGGAAATAGGTGGATAATGGGCACTTGCTAACCAATAAATAGACGATACTCCGGCAAGAGTTGGAAAAACAACACTTAAATATTCATATCTCTCCCGGTAGCAGCCAAATCGGCAATAGCAGATGCTGTTTTTCCACTTAGTTCCCTATAATCGTCAAACGTTGAAGAATTAAGCTGCATTAATCCACTTGTTATCTGCAGTGGTTGTGGATGCTGTAGCTATGGTTAGCCCGCAGGAGTATTAATTCTACTATTTCCGCTGGTTTGCGAGATTGTAAAGCAGTTCCTCACTCCCGAATCAGCTTCTCCTGCTGCAGCCGCGCGATCTTGCGGCGGATAGGCAGGCTGAGCCAGATGAAGAGCAGGCCCAGAATCACAACGGACACTCCCACGACGAGGTTGATTTTGTAGATGTTAGAAGAAGTGTTCAGCATAATCAGCATGAGATTTAAAGAGCCGATGATCAGCTCCATGAATGCGAGGGACAGATAGACTTTATAGATTCTCTGATAGTGCTTGATCTTGGAATCTGCATCGGTATAGATCTGGAAGGGGCCTTCAGAGGCCTTTCTTCTGAAGAACACCCAGCGTTGGTTCATGAAGGCACGATTGGCCTTGGTAGGGGTCCCGGATGGCACCCGCTCGGCTCCGGTCTCCTCCATGAATTGCAAGTAGCCTGCCGCCTCCTTCGGGTCCTTCTCCAGCAGCTCAATCCGGTAAATATACTCCCCCTTAGCGCTCTCTTCGAACACATAACGGGCCCAAGAATGCTCCACCAGGGCCAACCCCTTGGCCGACATTTCATTCAGCCACGCTTCCTCCTTCTCGAAATCCATGAAAAATTTGCGCACCACCTGACTCATTACACTTCGCCTCCCATTAGTTTTCTTCCATTAGTGAGCAACTCGTCAAGCCTTGTCATTTCACTCTGGACGATCGATTTGCCTAGCTCCGTAATCTGATACTCTTTCTTGCGGGAATCTTCTCCGCCAGCCAGCAGCTTGATCCAGCCTCGTTCCACAAGTGTGCTTAACGCCCCGTATAACGTGCCTGCACCCAGCTCCACACGCTGATTGCTCAGCAGCTTCACGTTCTGCATAATCCCGTAGCCGTGCATCGGGGTGAGCAGGGACAAGAGGATATAATAGACGCCTTCGGTCAGCGCCCCGTATTCATTGTTGCCGGACAATGCCATCACCTTCCTTATCGCGCATCTTTGAGTCTCATTTCACAGACCGGGAATTTCCTTTGTATCATTCGGCGTTATAGCACCTGACGTTATACCATGTGTCGTTATATCGTCAACCGATATATTTAGTATATCGGCTGCCGATATAATAGTCAACAGGGTTATGCGGTGCAAGTTCGACAGCACAAAAAACCCCGCACACCGCAATAAGCGGCAGGGCGGGGCGGGAACTCACAACAAGAATGCGCATAGCCCGGGGTGGCTTGGGCTGACAAGTCTAATGTCAGGCTGCTTAAGCTTCAGTAACCTTTTTGCCGAAAAAAGCCTTCAGCGCCAGATACACTTCCTTCTTATCCTTAATCACATAATGCATGAACTGCTCCTGCTTCAGGTGGCGGTAGGCGGACATCAGGGTGCTGCTGCGGTTGTACTGGTTCACCTCGCCGTAGCCGAACATGTTGCTGCGCTTCAGCAGCTCGCCGATCAGCTTGACGCAGCGCTCATTGTCGGAGGTCAGATTGTCGCCATCCGAGAAATGGAAGGGATAGATGTTGTATTTGGCAGGCGGATAGCGGCTGTCGATAATCTCCAGTGCTTTCTGGTACGCCGAGGAGCAGATCGTCCCCCCGCTCTCCCCCCGGGTGAAGAAGTCATGCTCGCTGACCTCCTTGGCTTCCGTATGATGGGCCAGGAACACAATATCCACCTTCTCATACTGGCGGCGCAGGAAGCGGGTCATCCAGAAGAAGAAGCTGCGCGCGCAGTATTTTTCAAAAGTGCCCATGGAGCCCGAGGTGTCCATCATGGCAATAATCACGGCATTCGAGTGAGGGACCGTGATGTCATCCCAGGTTTTGTAACGCAGATCATCAGGGCTGATGCTGTGTATTCCGGGATTGCCGCTGCTGGCATTGCGCCGCAGATTCTCAAGCAGTGTACGCTTTTTATCGATGTTCGACATCATGCCTTTTTTGCGGATATCATTGAAGACAATCGATTTGACCTCAATCTCTTCCTTATCCTTCGGCTTCAGATGGGGAAGCTCCATGTCCTGGAACAGAATATCCTCCAGATCCTCGAGATCGACCTCGGCCTCAACGGTATCCGCTCCGGGCTGATCGCCCGCTTTATCCCCTTTGCCCGGCTGGGCCGACTGGGAATCACGACCAAGTACATCCCCCACCTGGCTGTCCCCGTCTCCCTGTCCGACATGCTTCTGCTTGCGGAAATTATAGATAATCCGGTATTCATCCAGACTGCGGATCGGCACCTTCACAATCTGCTTGCCGCCTGACAAAATAATATTCTCCTCGGTAACCAGATCGGGCAAATTGCCCTTGATGGCTTCTCTGACCTTTTGCTGGTGACGCTCCTGATCCTGATGGCCTTTGCGGTGAAGGGACCAGTCTTCTTTGGATACGACAAATGCGTATGGACCGGACGGCTGGGACAAGGATGACCACCTCCCATGGACTGTGTTATTCGGTAATGTCACTACGGAGACTAAGACAAAGCAGCAGGTTGTAACTAAAGTATATTCAGGGAGATGGGGGATATGTGAGCTGTATTATTCACTGATTTCTTCCATGAGCAGCCTGTAGGTGTTAGAACGGGCTTCGCCGGAGTACCGGCGTCCGTCGATGGTGAACAGATACAGGGCAGCCGTGGAGCCTTGAAGATCCTTGCCCATATAATCCGAATTTATTGTGACAAAGTAAGTGAGTGTGACGGTCTGCCCCGCTTCCAGCGTTCCCAGAGCAACTGTTCCGCTATATGGCGTACCGGGCACGGCGATAGCGCTTATGGTAACGATATCGGGATTAATGACGGTACCCTGCGGTACAATTCGGATCACCGAGACCTCTGCCGGATAATTCCCGCTATTGGACACGTAAATGTTGAATTCCGCGATACCTCCAGGCTCGACGATGGGCGGCTCGCCCTCAATCTGAATGGAAATGATGGGCGTGAACAGCAACGTGGTCACCGCATTGGAGCGGGAGAGCTGCCCGACATTGCGCCCGTCCGGCAGGGAGAACGTATACTGGACCACTCCCTGATTCTGAATGGCCGGCGTCTGGCGGATATCGGTGGCACCTGGAATAGATACGAGAAAATCTACTGCCATAACAGCGCCTGCCCGTAAGGTGCCCAGCGGAATTCCGTCCCCGGGGCGGACGCCCCTCTGGGGAACCCCGTCAATACGGACACTGTCCCAGATGAACAGTACGCTTGGCGGAATGGCGTCCGTCAGCAGTGCGTTCACCGCCATATTACCGCTATTCTGTACAGTGAACTCGTACCGCAAGTTGTCACCGGGCGCCGCGCTGTACAGATCAACCTTCAGTTTTACCGATAATCCGGGCTGGATGACCGTAACCTGAACCGTATTGCTTGCAGTGGAGGTTCTGTTGTCGTTGACCTCATAAGAGATCTGCACGTTCGCCATAATCGCCGATCCTGGAGGGTTCGAGGCCACCCTCACACGGTAGGAGACCTCGGCGGCTGCGCCTGCAGGGAGCGAGCCCAGCCCGATGCCTGAATGTGGGTCGGCCTCAGGCTGATAAATCCCGCCAGCGATAACACTTCCGGGAAGGAAGGTGGTGCCTTCCGGAACGGGAAGCGTGGCCATGACTCCGGTCAGCGGCCGGGTGCCTTCGTTCCTGAGTTGAAGGGTATAGGTGACGACATCCCCAATGAAGGTAGTGGGAGTGCTGGCCGAGAGCAGTGAGGACAACTGGTAAGACAGCAAGGAGACACTAACCGGGTTGGAACGGATCTCCCCGTTCACCGTTCTTCCTTCAGGTGTAGTGAAGGAATACGTGCCAACCGCCCTGTTATGCAGCGCGAGTGAAGGCGGAAGCGAGATGACAATGACCTGGAAGGCGATACTGACTCCCGAATGGGGGGCGAGTAGGCCAAGGGGAATGCCGGAAGAAGGAGTGAGCCCCGGAAGGGGGACTCCGTCTCTAAGCACACTATTGGCAATGAACGAGACGCCTGGGGGAAGCACATCCGTGATGGTGACAACCGCCCCGGTATTGCCGCTATTCTTGGCGGTCACAGTGTAGACGAGCGTCTCCCCCAGGGAGGCGCTCAGGCGGTCTGCTTGCTTTTGCAGCGACAGTACCGGACCGACGACAAGGGTATTGACGGTATTGGAATAGGTAACCGATTCAGTGCCCTCTGCCGAGCTGTACAGAACCATGGACTGATTACTTACGACAGGCTGGAGCTGTGAGCCGTCTGTCATATGACGATGACCTGAACCTGGAAGGTTACCGTTGTGGTCGCTCCCGGGGCGATCGTTCCGATCACGATACCGGTGCCCGGATTTGCTCCGGGACGCGGAGTGCTGTCCACAGTTACGCTGCCTGCAACGAACTGGCTGCCGGCCGGGATCGGGTCAACAAGGACCACATTGTTGACGGGAACAATGCCGTTGTTGGTTACGGTAATCGTGTAGGTGATGATATCGCCGACTACAGCATCGACAGCCGGAGTGCTCTTGACTGCCGTTACGTCCGGTGAAGAGACCGGAATGACGAGTGTATTCGATAGTGTAGAGCCTGAGAGCAGACGTCCATCAGGCGGTGTGAAGGTGAAGGTTGCCGCCGCCTGGTTCACCAGCTGCTGCGGTGAAGGCAGGGAAGCCAGCGTAACCTGCAGGGTGACGAGCATAGTAACTGTGGCACCTGCTGGAACTGTACCCAGATTGATTCCGGTAGTCGGATCAGCGCCGGGAACGGGCTGGCCGTTAACCAGTACACTGTTCGGTATGAAGACAGCTCCCGCAGGGATAGAATCGGTTAAGGTGACGACTGCCGCAAGATTACCTGTATTGGTGACGCTGAGTGCATAAGTGACAGTATCTCCAACCGTGGCATTAGTGGTATCCGCAGATTTCAGGACACCGATAATCGGCTGGAATACCGGGGTAATTAGATTATTGGAATAAGAGGCGCCGGAGAATGCCCCGGAGGTGAAGCTGACCGAAGCCTGATTGTTCAGTGTGGCCGGATTAGGAAGACTGTTGACGAGAATATTGAAGGTGACCTGGACCACTGCACCAGGGGCGATCGTTCCGAGCGAGATCCCGTTCGCAGGGTTGCCCCCCGGCAGCGGAGTGCCGTCCACGACCACGCTGCCGGCTACAAAGGAAGAACCGGCCGGAATCGGATCGCTCAGCACTGCATTGTTAACCGGTGCAATTCCGTTATTGGTGACTGCGATGCTGTACGGAATGGTATCGGTCACTACGGCATCGGTAACAGTGGTGCTCTTGACCACAAGTACATTCGGCGAAGATACGGAAATCTGGTTGATGTTCGAGCTGGCCGACTGGTTGAAGACGCGTCCGTCAGGCAGCGTATAGTTGAAGGCGATAATGGCCTGATTGCTGAGCTGCTGGCTGGCTGGCAGCGTGTCGATCACTACAGAGAATACTATGGTCAGTGATGCACCGGCTGCAACACTGCCCAGAGGGATTCCGGTAGCGGGATCTGCACCCGGAGCAGGGAAGCCGTTAATCAGTACACTGTTCGGAACCAGAGTTGTACCTGCGGGAATGGTATCAGTCAGCGTGGCCGATGCCGCATAGTTCCCTGAATTGCTGACATTAACGGTATAGACAATGGTATCGCCTATCGTTGCATTCTGAGAGCTGGAGCTCTTGGCTGCAGCGATAACCGGCTGGAAGACCGGGGTGGTCACAATGTTCGAGAAGGCTACACTGGACAGGGCACCGGAAGTGAAGCTGACGGATGACTGATTGTTCAGTACACCTGAAGCCGGCAGAGACGTAACCGTTACGTTAAAGGCCACCGTTACAGAAGCGCCCGGAGCGATGCTGCCTATGGTCACCCCGGTAGCCGGTGAAGAAGCGGGACGAGACACGCCGTCTACGAGCACACTGCCCGGTACAAAGGCGGTACCGGCAGGCAGAGCATCTGTGAATACCACATTATTAACCGTAGCAATACCGTTATTGGTCAGGGTCACGGAATAAGTGATGGTGTCGCCCACATTGGTTGCGGTGGTTGCGGTGGTTTTGACGACAGCCAGATTCGGATTCGAGACAGGGATGGTCAGGGTATTGGTGAGCACCGACCCTCCCAGGGTTCTTCCGTCAGGCAAGGTGAAGCTGTAAGCAACCGTTCCCTGATTCACCAGCAGCTGCGGCGATGGCAGTGAAGTGATCACCACCGAGAATGAGACAGCTACAGTGGCCCCCGGAGCGATAGTTCCGGCAGCAATTCCTGTGGAGGGATTAGCTTGCGGCAGAGGCAGCCCGTTAATCAGTACACTGTTCTCCTCAAAGGTAGTTCCGGCCGGGATATTGTCCGTTACGGTCAGAATTGCTGCGTAGTTGCCTGTATTGCTGACCGTTATCGTGTAGGTTACGGTATCACCGACTGTTGCATTGGCGGTATTGGCTGTTTTGACCGCAGCGATATTGGGCTGGAAGACAGGCACCGCCACGGGATTGGAGAAGGTGGAGCCGCTAAATACACCTGAGGTGTAAGTTACTGTAGCCTGATTGTCTATGGAGGCATCCCCGGGTACAGAGGTGACAGTGACACTGTACGAGACGACGGCACTAGCCCCGGAGGCAAGCGTACTGAGTGTAATCCCTGATGCCGGGTTGGCATTCGGAAAAGGCACCCCGTTCACCGATACGCTGCCCGGCACAAAGGCAGCCCCGTCTGGTGTTGGATCACTGAGGATCACATTGTTCACCGGGTCTATACCGTTATTCGTGATATTTACGGAATATGCAATAGTGTCACCTAGTGCCACTGAAGTGGAGGAGGTGCTCTTAACCACCGACAGGTTAGGGGCAGAGACTGCGATGGTCACGGTATTGGAGATGGCACTTCCGCTGAGCAGCCGCCCGTCAGGCGGAGTGAAGGTATAGGTGGCGTTTGCCTGATTGACAAGCTGCTGCGGTGAAGGCAGAGACACGATGAAGACCGTGAAGCTGACAGATACACTGGCACCGGGAGCTACAGTTCCAACAGTAATTCCGGTATCCGGTGCAGCCCCCGGCTGAGGGAATCCGCCGACAATGACGCTGTTGGGGTCAAATGTAGTACCCGCCGGGATGTTGTCGGTTAACGTAACATTGGCTGCAAGGTTACCGCTATTGCTGACCACAATGGTATAGATGACCGTATCGCCAACTGTGGCGTTCAGGTCACTGGCGCTTTTGACAAGGGAGATCTGCGGTTGTGTGACCGGTGTGGTGGTGACGTTGGACGATGAAGAGCCGGAGAAGACCCCGGAGGTGAAACTGACGGTGGACTGGTTATTCACCTGTGAAGGAATCGGCATGGTTATTCTCACCTCGAATGTGACGGCAACGGAGGCTCCAGGCCCCAGGCTGCCGATTGGGATGCCGGCCGACGGAACTGACAACGGCTGGGAGACGCCGCCGACAATTACGGTTCCGGGAAGGAACGCTGCATTCTCTGGCAAGGGATCGCTGAGAATGATATTGCTGACAGAGGTAATGCTGTTATTCGTCAGCACGGAGGTGAATGTAAGGATGTCGCCGGTCACGGCATCAATGGCATTGACGCTTTTGACAACACTGACATTCGGTGCCGAGACGGGAACCGTAAGTGTGTTCGACACGGTGTTACCGCCAAGCTGACGCCCATCCGGCAGGGTGAAAGTATAGGATGCTGCTGCCGAGTTAAGCAGCTGCTGATTTGGGGGAAGCGAAGTAACCGTAACAAGGAAGCTGACTACGACGCTGTCTCCGGGAGCAAGCGGCCCCACCGGAATGCCTGTTAATGGGCTATACCCAGGCAGCGGGGTCCCGCCTATACTTACGCTGTTGGTCTCGAATACCGTCTGCGGCGGCAGGGCATCGGTCAGATTCAGCATTGCCGCGATATTGCCAGTGTTGCTGGCCAGGATGGAGAAGGAGAGCAGACTGCCGACAGAGGCCTGCGCAGGGCTTGAGCTTTTGACCAGTCCAATGACTGGAATGAAGACCGGGGTAGACACTGTATTGGATAGGGCTGCTCCGCTGAATGAGCCGGCCGTAAAGGATGCGCTGGCCCGGTTGCTCAGTTGAGGCGGGCTTGGAATAGAGTTGGCATTCACTTGGAAGACAACGATGCTTGTGGCACCCGCAGCAAGTGTTCCGAGAGCAATCCCGGCATTTGGATTGGCAGAGGGTACGGCCGTCCCGTTCACCGTGACAGTTCCTGCTACAAAGGCACTGCCTGCCGGAGCCGGATCAGACAGCACTACATTGTTAACAGCTACGCCGCTGGGATTGGATACAGAGACGGTGTAGGTAAGATATTCGCCTACAGCCACTGAGGTGAGATTGGCATTTTTGAGAATCGTGATGTTGGGGGCAGAGACTGGAATAGTCACCGTATTGGATACACTTCCGCCGGACAGAGAGCGTCCGCTGGGCAACTGATAGGTATAGCTGCTGCTGCCCTGGTCGGTCAAGGTTGCCGGAGACGGCAGGGACTGGACATTCGTCAGGAAGGTTACGGTCAAGGCGGCACCTGGAGCTACGGACCCGAGCGGGATTCCGCTTACCGGAGAATCTGACGGACGGACCGCACCGTTTACTGTGACGCTTCCGGCGACGAGGGCAGACCCGGCAGGGATCGTGTCAGTTAGGGTCACATTCGCTGCGAGATTACCGGTGTTCTGCACCTGCAGCGTGTATTGTACATTTCCTCCAACCGTGGCGCTGCTTGGACTGGAGCTTTTGACGATAGCGATTATTGGCTGGTACACAGGAGTGAGGATTGTATTGGACTGTGTGATGGCGTTAAATGTCCCAGAGCTGTAAGAGGCCGATGACTGGTTGGCGAGCTGGCCGTTTCCCGGCACAGAGGTGACACTTACCTGGAAGGTTACCGTTACGCTGGCTCCCGGGGCAATGGTGCCCACGGATATCCCCGAAGCCGGATCAGCGGCAGGCCGTGCGGTTCCCGCTACCACCACGCTTCCAGGCACCAGAGTGCTGCCGGCGGGTATCGGATCAGAGAGCACAACGTTCGTGATGGCGACGATTCCGTTATTAGTAACCACAGACGTATACTGCAGGGTATCGCCTACGGCGACATCCGGGAAGCTGGCGCTTTTGACAAGGGCAACATTCGGCAGTCTGACCGGTATGGTGAGCGTATTGGAGGCAGCCGTACCGCTCACGGTCCGCCCGTCAGGAACCTGGAAGGTATAGGCGGCTGTAGCCTGGTCCACCAGCTGCGGGGGAGAAGGCAGACTGTTCACCAGTACACGGAACTGGACTGTAGAGCTTCCTCCCGCCGCGATGGTGCCAATGGCGATCCCGGCGGCGGGATTACCCGCCACAGGCGTGCCGTTTACCGTGAAGCTTCCCGGAATATAGGAGCTGCCGGCAGGAATGTTATCCGTGAGCGTAGTAGTGGCTCCGATATTGCCGGTGTTGGAGATTTGCAGGGTGTAGAGAATCTGGTCTCCGACGGTTGCGTTGGTAGTATTGGCGCTTTTGACAATGCCGAGAACCGGAGAATAGACCGGCAGTGATTGTGTATTGGATGGAATAACCCCGCTCACAATCGGGCCTCCGGCCACACTCTGGAAGGTGAAGGCGGCAGTGGCTGTGTTGGGAACAAACTGCGGATTAGGCAAGGAAGTTACCCTGGCTTGATAGGTAACCGTTATAGAAGTGCCAAGGGCCAGTGATCCCAGCGGGATGCCGGAGGTTATATCATAAGTCGGCCTGGAAACACCGGCAACCACCACGCTTCCTGCGACAAAAGTAAGACCTGCCGGTAAAGTATCTGACAATACAACACTGGCTGCACTTGCCGTACCGGTATTGTTGACCGTTACGGTGTAGGTGACCAGATCGCCAACGATGGTACCGGCGACATTTGCGCTTTTGGTCAAGGAGATCTTGGGCGCATTGATGTCAATTTGCAGCCCGTTGGCGTTAACGACATACGCATCGCCCGAAGTTGTTAAGGTCAGGAGTGCGGAGGACTGGTTATTGACCAGGCGCGCAGAGACATCCACATTCGTGATATCCCAGCCCTGCCGCCCGCCGACAATGTTAGAGCCTGGACTGCCGTTGGTCTGGTTGCGGGTGCCGAACGTACCGGTCGTATTCAGATTGCCGGTATCATTATTAATCTGCGAAGCGAAGAAGTTATTGGCAAAATTGTTAGGCCCGGAGAGGGCGACCTGAGTGGTGGAGGTAGGGCCGAAAAGCGCCTGGTCTCCCGAGCGGTTGGCATCTCCTTCCTGGGCGCTGAACTGGATACGTCCGCCCAGCGCGCCGGTAACAGGTGTGGCGAAGCCTGTAATGGTGGTGACCACCGGGGCCGAGGAGGCTTGGACAAGGACAGCGCCTGCGCGCAGGGACATGTTGCGGAAGGGCAGCGACGGATTCTGGTAGATGACAGCAAGTGTCCAGCCGGCATGGTTGGCAGTGGAATCTCCGGGAATTACAATAGTTCCGACTACACCGCCAGTGACATAGGTTCCGGCACCGGAGGCTTGAATGGTGCTGGTGACATTTGCGGAACGGACATATGCGAGTGCACCCCCGCCCAGATCCACCGAATTGGCTGTGGCTGAATCGGGGGTTACACTGACCGTGTTCCCTAGCGGTGTAGTGAAGGATACAGGATTGTTGATTGCCGCAGTGAGATTGACGGTACCGTTAACATAGGAACCGCCCCAGATCAGCTCGGCATACAGAACTGTGCTTCCGGCAGGGAGAACCAGAATGGCTGCTGAACTGTTGCTCTGATATAGACTGGTAGTGCCAGCAGGATAGGTGCCGTATACAGAAGCTGTATTAATCGTAGAGAAGCCTCCGATACTGTCCTGTGTACCCGGTACACCGGCAGTTTCAGAGCGGCTTAGTCCCAGCGTGTTGCCAGTGAAAGTGATGGCGCCTGTTGCATTAACCGTAGACCGAACGACTAGAGGAATAATTTTCACCTCCTTTTGAATAGAAGCTCAGACAGCAAGTGGAAACGGCTTTGCCGTCCTTTTAAAGGACGGTACCGTTTCAGCGAGAAATAGAAGGATAAGTTATCATGTGAAACAAATAAATTCTTCTATTTTCAAAAAAAAAGCAGACCGGCTCCTGTGTGCGCCGATATGCCATCTTGCTTGTGTTGTATTAACCTATGTTCCGTTTTGGGCAATCTTGTATGTCCATCCCGAATTTTATAACATATATTTCCTGTCCTGCAGCCGAAGCCGGCGCTCTAGCAGTGCCTGTGGTTCAGGCAGCACCTTCCGGCTCATCGCCTCCAGTTCCTCATCGGTAATCTCCCGCTTAATGACGGCGAAGTGGTACATAATTTCGTGAACGACATTGGACTGCAGCGTCTTCAGAACCTCGAGCTCTTCCGCATCATACAGATTGTCGTCATACGGATATTGATAGAACAGCTCCATCCGCAGCAGTCTGAAGTCAAACGGCGGCAGCGGCACGGGATAATCCGGGATCTCCGGGCACAGCGGGCTCTGATAGGGCTGGAAGAAGCGGCCGGTAAAATACCGTGGGGTATACTCATCGAACTTTTGCTTAAACATAGGGTTGGAGGCATGCGGGAAGCTATGGGCATAGGGTGAGAGAATACACACAACCGCTTGGTGTGTGCTTATTCTATAAATCTCTGACATCGCTGCAAACAGATCGTTCACATAAGGCATCACCCGGCTGGCCATAACGAATTCAGCCGTATTGTCGGGCAGGGGGATTCCTTCGCAAATATCGCAGACGATATCCACCCCGGGGTACTGTGTGCGGTCGATTCCCAGATACCCGGACTCTTTGCCGGGGCCGCAGCCGATATCGATTCTCAAGGGATACCACTCCTTCAAATGCTGAATAAGGCTCTTCATCTATTGTATTAGTCCGGCGCTTCTGTGCGTACGGCTGATGCCCAGCCCGTAACGGCAAGTTTACACTACCCGGCTTATGGGGTAATCCATAGGTAAGGTAAGCAGCACACAACCAACAGAGGAGGTACACATCATGAGACTAGAGCGTACGCTACCCGCTATGACAGCAATCGCTGTATTGATGCTCACCCTGACGGCTTGCGGCGGGAACAGCCCTGCGGAAGCCCCCGGAGAATCGTCCTCAGCAGGCTCATCGGGAATCCCTGTACAGACAGCGGCGTTACCTCTCGCCAGTCCGGTGCTGAAGCCTGGTCCTTCCGCAGCCGCAGAGTCAGAGAAGATCCAGGGCTCAGGCACTTATGTCGGGCAGATGGATACCCATTCCGTGGAGATTGTGACAGAAGAAGGGCCGACGGCCTTTGAACTCGGTGCAGGCACAGCGGATGCGCCGGAAGGGCTTGAGATGGATGATCCTGTAGTATTTACTTATGTGGAAAAAATAGTCGGAAAAGATCCTGTCGTGATTCAGCGGGTATTGTCCAGTCTGACCAAAGCGGACTGATCCGGCAGAGTGCCCTGAACCCGAACCCGGGCTGCAATGGCGGAATACCCCATGGGTATCCGCCTGTTGCAGTTCTTTTTGCCGCCTTTGGAATCGGCTCCAAAGGTTATTTTTTTGTAACCGGTTCAAAGAGAAACTTTTTCCGCCCGGCTTGCGTCAAAGAGATAGAAATTGAGATTGGTTTCCTATCCGGGAGGGTGAGCTTGTGAAAAAGTTATGGATTTCGATTGTAGCAGGATTATTGGTGTTCCCGATGTTGTTTCAGGCTCCGGCCCAGGCAGCAGCAAAACCCATCAGAGTTATTATTGATGGAGTGACCTTGTCCACAGACCAGCCGCCGGTAATGGTGAACGGACGGACCATGGTTCCGCTGCGGGCTATCTTTGAAGCCTTCAATGCCGACATCAAGTGGAATCAGAAGACACAGACAGTAACAGCTTCCCAGAACGATACAACGATTGTACTGAAGATTGGCTCCAAGATCGCAACCATCAACAACAAGGCAGTCAGCCTGGATGTGCCGGGACAGAATCTGAAGGGCCGCACAATGGTGCCTACCCGCTTCGTAAGTGAAGCGCTCGGCCGCGAGGTCGGCTGGAATCCGGCTGCGCAGATTGTCACGATCACCACTCCGGTTCCGGTAGGCGGGAATGCGGCTCCGGTATCGGGAGTAACCGCTCAGGATATCAGCGATTATGGAGACGGCCGGGATCTGCAGGTCAGCTTCAACCGTGCGGCCGACGAATCGCTGGTGGATCAATACCGAGTGCTTGTCGCCAAGACCGGTACTTCACTGAACCTGTCGTCTGCACTGGCAGTAGGTGCCAATAACTACTCCGTTGCTCTGGTAACAGGAGCTAATCCTGTTGTGAAGCTGAACGCTGCCGCCAGAACGATCGACGGTGACCTGATTAAGAATAATCAGGGATATAGCGTATATGTAGTGACAGTCGGCAAAGGCAATAATACCAGTGCCCTCTCCAGTGCAGCTGCCGTTATTACATTGCAGAACAAGGCAGTTCCGGCACTGGGCACCGTCCAGGCAACGGATACCAGTGATTACGGGGATGGCCGGGATCTCTCCGTCAGCTTCAACAAGCTGGCCGATGAGAGTAAGATAAGCTCTTACCGGATCTTCGTAGTCAAAGCGTCCAATTCCACAGTGTTTGACCTGGGCAGAGCCAATGCGGTCTCCAGCAGCAATTACACGCAGATCAACAAGACGGGGAACAACATCAGTATGAACCTCTCCTCCGGCTCCAGAGATACAGATGGAGCGCTGATCAAGACGGGTGTGAGCTACCGGGTATACGTACTGGCGGTTGACAGCAGCAATGCTGCGAATAATGTGCTGTCACCTGCTTCAACGGCCCTTACACTGGCCAATGCAGGGGTATCCAACCTGAACGTGACCGATGTGAATGATTATAATGACGGGCGGGATTTGAAGGTTACCTTCAACCATGCCACAGACGAGACCAATATTAGCCAATACCGCATTCTGGTGGTGCCTGTGAATTATTACAGCAGCTTCAGCTTAAATGATGCGAATAATGTATCCAGTGCGAATTATACGGCGGTAAACACATCAGGAACCTATACCGAACAGATCCTGAATTCTTCCAGCAAAGATGTTCGCGGTTCCCTGATCAGGAACGGAACCAGCTACAAAGTGTATGTGCTCGCGGCAGGCAACTGGAACAATTCGGGTTCGAATGTGCTATCCGCTGCTTCTCCGGCGATTACGCTGGTGAATACCTCCGGCCTCAGTGCCATATCGAATCTAAGTGTGAGTGATGTGAACGATTATGGAGACGGCCGTGATCTGAGAGTATTGTTCAATCATGCCGGAGACGAATCCTACATCAGCCATTACCGGATTCTGGTGGTGCCTATGAATTATTACAACAGCTTCAGCTTGTCGGATGCGAATAATGCGGGGAATTATACAACCGCAGGTACATCCGGGGACAGCACCAATCAGGTGCTCGATAGCTCAGCCAAAGACGTACGCGGCGCAGCCATCAAGCCGGGAATCAGCTACCGGGTATATGTATTGACTGTCAGAAACGGCAGCTACCAGGGAGCTAATGTATTATCGGAGGGATCGGCAGCCATTACCTTATCGGCTAAGCTTCCCGTCACCTCCGTGACGAATGTGACCTACGGCATGGATAATGGCAAACTTGTGGTTAACTTCACCAAGTCTGCCCGTGAGTCGAATATTTCCGAATACCGGGTATTCGTAGTCCCTTCCAAGCAGAGCTTCGGCACTGCAGAAGCTCTTAACGTGCAATCGTCTTACTACAGATCAGCAGTTCCTAACGGAAGCAGTCTCTCTATAGCGGCTGCAGCCAGAGATATTAACGGTAACCCGATTGTCAAAGGCACCAAGTATAAGGTATACGTGCTTGCGGTAGCCAACAGCTCTGGAGTGCAGAACGGCGGACTGTCCGATTCAAGCGAAGAGTTCGAGATCTAAGCGTCCAGCTCTGTATATAAGGCTCCACAACAAAACACAGCATGTCCCGGTTCAAGGGGATATGCTGTGTTTGCGTACACGAGTTATCATGATGCTCCGGCATTTACCAGAACAACGGACAGCAGAAGCATGAACAGAAGGAGGAAGCCGGCGTTAATGATGGTGCCGATAATAGCAAAAACCTTGCGCCGTCTGCGCAGGGTCAGGCCGATAATACCGGTAACCGCCCCTATGATATTCACTGCGACCAGGATCAGCATCGTCAGGCCCAAATACATAATCGTTTCTGCCGAATCGGCAATCAGTTTATTATGCTCATTCATCAGAGAAGACGCTTGCGCTCCTACATACACGAAGGTAATGGCATAGCAGACCAATGTAAGTAGAGCTATTACGAACGAAGCGATACCGGGGCCCGAGTGCTTATAGTCGCGTTTGTTCTCCTGGTATACATAATCCGGGTTCATGTCTTGTTCAGAAGAGCCCCATCTTGCAGGCTCGGTTGCGGCGGTGTCCGATTTGGGAGGTGTATGATAGTCCATTTGGCTGCACTCCTTGGGGTGTAATAGGTTATTACTACCACTTCATCATAACAGCGCTCTAAATGCAAGTCCTCAGGAATACAAGCTACAGAATGATGCGGCTGGCAAAAGGCGAAGCTGATTGTTAAGATAGGAGAAGTTCAACTCAGGGAAGGAGCTGTATATCCATGCAACGAAGATTGGTGGGCTGGGGAGCCTTGCTGGGTATGCTGTCTGTTGCCATCGGCGCGTTCGGATCGCATATCCTGAAGCCTGTAATCAGTGAGCACTATCTGCAGGTGTACGAGACGGGCGTCCAGTATCATATGTTCCATGCGCTGGCCCTGATACTTATCGGGCTTACCGCTGGGCAGTGGGGCGAAAGTGTCCGTCTGCGCTGGGCAGGGCGGCTGATGGTTGCCGGGGTTGTCCTGTTCTCGGGCAGCTTGTACATCCTCAGTATTTCCGGTGTCAAGGTTCTCGGAGCAATCACTCCGCTGGGAGGCGTATGCTTCATTGCGGGCTGGATTTGCCTGGCCTTGGAGGCCTTCTCGCGCAAGAAGTGAATAAGTGCGGCAAGAGCTGCGTATCCGCCAAAATAATCGTAAGAGAAAGAAGCACCCGCCCCGGAACCCGGAGCGGGTGCTTCTTTCTCTTACAGAAATTCATCGATTTCATTAAGCTTGAACGTGTAGACCTGCTTCTCGTCTACATGGTATACACTCAGCGAATTCTCCGTTTCGTCTAAGTTCAGAATACGGCAGGGCATGGATACCTGTTTGCCATGCCGGTTCGCACGCAGCCGGACGAGCTGGTTATTCTGAATGTACTGTCTGATTTTGCCGAATACATCTGCTGGAGTTTCTGCCGGAGCTGCTGCAGGCTTCTTGGCTGCGGGCTTCTCCGCAGGCTTGGCTGCCTGAGGGTCTGCCGGCTTCTCCGGCAATTTCACTGGCACCGGAGCAGGTGTGAAGTTGTCATTCTTCAGAGCCATTTTTGCGGACTTCAGCAGATGATCAATGGCTCTTCCAAGCTCTAGCCCGGAGTTAATGTTGAAATCAGTGACTTTGTCGCTTGAATTCAACATTTCAAGCAGGAACTGCAGCGCAAGCGGGTTGGTGCGGGCATTAATCAGGATGTCGACATTGAAAAGATAATTGCCGTCGGTGTGTTGTAGTTTCTTATCCATTAATCCCCCAGCTTAATCGTTAATCACGATTTCTTTAATTTAAATTAGTGTATAAACTATACCATTAAATAAGCGGAAATTATATACCCTCCTGTATAGAAATAAGGACTTCTGACCCTCCGATTTCTCCATGAACTAGGACAATCGTCCACACGTGGCCTGAACCGTACGCATAACCTACAACGTGAATGTGAAAGGAGGAGGTGCTGCAGATGGTAACAATAGAGCCCATGCAGGTGGGCGATCATGTCCTGGTGGGGGTTGAGGTGAGGCTGCCCAAAACGACGCTGCTCAGCATCAGCACAGACAAGGGATATATTATGTGCGGGGCGCTGGACATAGGACTGCTGAACGAGGTGCTGAGCGACCGGAAGATTATTGCGGCAAGGGCTGTCGGGGTGCGCACGCTTCAACAGCTGCTGGCCGCGCCGCTGGAGTCCGTAACTATAGAAGCAGAGAAGCTGGGAATCGTTCCGGGCATGTCCGGTGCAGAGGCCCTGCTGCTAATGATGTAAGGCACATAGCGATGTGTAGTCAGCCAAGGAGCTTCCCGGCCCCTTGGCTGACTTTATTCTGTCTTGAACCGTATCATTTAGCATAACCGGCGCTTGCTTGGTTCATCCTACGGGTGAAGACACAAGCATTCAGCTAGCGGCGGGGAAGAAGGCTTGTCCGGGGTCAGGCTTGTTTCGCCCTCCAGGCAAAAGGGTAAATGGAGAATAGACAACTGCAAGGCCGGACAATGGACAAGCAGCCGGCTAAATTCAATGGATAAGGAAGGGATCATCTCATGGCTAAAGCATCAAACAAAGTGAACACCGCTTCATTGGAACAGGTACTGAACCGTCAGGTTGCTAACCTGAACGTATTGTATGTGAAAGTGCATAACTATCACTGGTATGTGAAGGGGGAGCAGTTCTTCGCCCTGCATGTGAAGTTCGAAGAGCTGTACGATGATATTACACTCAAAATGGACGAGGTGGCTGAACGCCTGCTGAGCATCAAGGGCAGCCCTGCAGCAACTATGAAAGAATATCTGGAACTGGCTACCATTCAGGAAGCCACCGGCAAAGAAGATGCCCGCGGTATGGTTCAGGCGCTGATCGAAGATTTCGCTACAGTAGCGGAAGAACTGACAGAGGGCATCGAGCTGGCGGAAGAAATCAGCGACCAGCCGACGGCAGACCTGTTCATCAAGATCCGCACGGATCTGGAGAAGAACCAGTGGATGCTGCGCGCTTTCCTGGGCTGATTGCGGGATAAATAGCACAATGATTTGAATATAGGAATAAAGTCTCCCCTGAAGGGAGGCTTTATTTATTTTTCAAAATATAAGGATTCATGTGCTTCGCATGATCCCCTTTAAAGGGCAGCGTAGCCCTTTCTACTCGAATTCACTAAGATTCAGGGGGAGCATTCTATTCTCATCAATCATCATTTGAATGAATTTCAGTGAAGCCTGCAGCTCCGGTTCCGAGAATTCACCCATTTTCTCAATGAATTTCTCCTCCAGGTTCTTGTGCATCCGGGCGTGGAGTTCAAAGAGCTGTCTGCCTTTAGGAGTAAGGCTGAAGTAGATTTCTTTCTTGTTGTCATTCATCCGGCTCCGCTTAATGCAACCATCCTGGAGAAGCTTGGTGCTGATCTTAGTGATGCTCGCCTTGGACAATTTCAAGCTCTCCGCGATGGTAGTGCTGTTGACAGGCTCGTAATTGCCGATGCAGTCGATGACATGAATACTGGTCAAGCTGGTTGAAGTGAGAGTAATCCCGTACTTCCGTGTGAGATCCGTAAATACATCCATTTCGGTTACGAAAGTCTCTTCAACTAAATGGGAGAGGTGGAGAAAACGGTCATACAGCAGCCGCTTAAGTCCTTCAGAGGAATGCATAGGGCTTAGCATCTCCTTTCTGCAAAGTACCTTTATTCTAACTTAAAATTATTAACGTGTAAACTAAATATTCAGACGAGTTATTTATAATAAATTGCTGATATTAAATTTAATAATATAGATTGACATCGTATTTCTTTCAAAATATAGTTAACTGGTAAACAATATGAATTATTGAATGCCAAACGATATTTTGGGGGGGATGAAGATGAAGGATGTGTCCACAACGGTTAGGGAACGGCGGACCATACGGAGATTCAGCGCTGCACCGGTTGAACAAGAACGGATTATTTCCTTGATAAAAGAGGCGGCTGGCTTATACGAGTCCGAAGATACGCCGCACTGGCGCTGTCTTTACTTCGGCACTCCCGAGTCCCGTGAAGAGCTGGCTGAATCCATGATGGCGAAGGTGACGGGCGGCCGGCTCGGGAAGCTCCTTCCTGCCCGCATGACAGATCTTCTAAGAAGACAAATCACGGGTACTCCCGCTCATGTAATCTTCATCGCCGAGTCCGCCGGCACGGAGCGGGAGCGGGATGAGAATTACGCGGCGGTCTGCAGCATCATGCAAACGGTTCAGCTTCTGGGCTGGGAACAGGGGCTGGGGATGCTGTGGTACACAGATCCCTTGATTCTGAGCGAATCGTTCTATAAGCTCATCGGCTGGCGTGAAGGAGAGCGGTTTGCGGGGATACTGGAAATCGGCTCCTTCGACAAAGCGCCGCGAGGACGAAAAAGAACACCGGCAGAACGGAAATGGACAATTATCGGGGAAGACAGCCGCCAGCTTGAGGATGCCGCTCCTTTCTCCGCGTACAATGTCCTTAGGCTGCTGAACGAGGCGGTCTGGGCACCGAATGACGGCATGCGGGAGCCTTGGCGGTTCATCTATGTGACGGGTGATAAGACAGAGGCATCAGGCAAACTGCAGTTCTCTGAAGAGGCACTTTCACCGCCGTTTCTGCTGGTCGTAGCCAGAGAAGAGACGGACGCGCACAAGCAGGATGAGGATTATGCCGCGGTGTGCAGCCTGATACAGAATTTTCAACTGCTGGCCCGGTCTGAAGGGTGGCAGTTGCGCCGCAGGATTCCGGAATGGGTCTATGACCGGAAGCAGTGTGAGTCCTTCGGGCTTCGTCCGCTGGAACGGATCGTCGCAGTACTTGAAGCGGGGGAACATAAGCGTTATTCAAATTCCGTTTTTCCTATTCCCGCAGTGAAGATAACCATTAATTAATTTGATAAAAAAGGGCCGATGTAATAAAATTAGTGAGAATCATTGATAATCATCCTGATTCACTTTATAATAATTATAATGTGATATAAAATCTAATTGCTTGTAATCAGGGTTAACCTGTGACAATACAACTTTCTGATTTCGCAAATCGATCAATGGAGGGAATAATAATTATGGCAGCAGAATTTGTCATTGAGGGACTGAAAGCGACGATTGAAGGAAAAGAAATTCTGAAGGGGATTAACCTTCAGATGAAGGGCGGAGAAATTCACGCCGTGATGGGACCGAATGGTACTGGTAAAAGTACGCTGGCCTCAGCTCTGATGGGTCATCCCAAGTATGTGGTTACAGAAGGTACGGCCTTGCTCGAAGGTGAAGATCTGCTGGAGATGGCAGTGGATGAGCGCGCCCGCGCCGGGTTGTTCCTCGGGATGCAATATCCAAGTGAAATCAGCGGAGTGACGAACTCCGACTTCCTGCGCAGTGCGATTAACTCGCGCCGTGAAGAGGGCAGTGAGATCTCACTGATCCGCTTCATCCGCCAGATGGAAGCCAAGATGAAAGAACTGGATATGAACCCTGAATTCCTGCACCGTTATCTGAATGAAGGCTTCTCCGGCGGGGAGAAGAAGCGTAACGAGATTCTGCAAATGATGATGCTGGACCCTAAGATCGTCATTCTTGACGAAATTGACTCCGGCCTTGATATTGACGCACTCAAAATTGTTGCTGATGGCGTGAACTCCATGCGCAGCCCGGAACGCGGATTCCTTGTTATTACCCACTATCAGCGGTTGCTTAATTATATCAAACCTGACTATGTGCATGTCATGATGCAGGGACGGATTGTGAAATCCGGCGGTCCTGAGCTGGCACAGAAACTGGAAGCAGAAGGTTACGAATGGATCAAGGAAGAGCTCGGCATTGAAGACGAAACTGTAGGACAAGAAGCTTAGAAACGCTGGAAGGAGGAAATCACTTATGACGACGCAAACCATTCTTCCCGTGGATGCACAGCAGCTCGGCGCACAATCGCAGAGCAGCGGCGAACCGGGCTGGCTGAAGGACAGCCGTTTGAAGGCTCTGGAGCTTGCCGCAGGGCTTGACCTGCCGAAGCTGGAGAAGACACGGATTGACCGCTGGAATATCAACAACTACGGGGAATACAAGCCAAGCCAGGCGCTGGCGGCACTTCAAGATGCACCGGCTTCTATTGCGGGGCTGATTGAAGGACAAGAGGAAGGCAGCCTGATTATTCAACGGAATTCAGGGGCTGTATATGCCCGCCTGGCTCCGGAGCTGGCTGCGCAAGGTGTTATTTTCACCGATTTGCAGACTGCAGTCAGAGAGCATGGAGACCTTGTTCAGCGTTATCTGCATAAGGCAGTATTGCCGGAAGAGCACTCCATCGCCGCACTGCATGCAGCACTATGGAACGGCGGGGTATTCCTCTATGTTCCGAAGAATGTTGTCATCGAGACTCCGCTGCAGGCGGTTCTGCTCACGGATGACGCTGAAGCTGCCTTTGTACCGCATATTCTGATTGTTGCCGATACTAACAGTTCGTTGACCTACGTGGATAACTACGTATCCGATAAGACTGAAGCGGGTCTGCATAACGGAGCCGTTGAAGTATTCGTAGGTGTAGGTGCCACTGTGAGATACGCTACCGTACATCAGCTGGGGCAGGATACAACGGATGTGACGTACCGCCGCGCCGTTGTGGAGAATGACGGCACCATTGAATGGATCATCGGTGAGATGAACTATGGAGATACAGCCAGCGATACCAAATCGGTGCTTAAAGGCAACGGCTCAAGCTCAGATGCGAAGGTCATTGCTGTAGGCTCCGGTTCGCAGAAGCTGAGCTATACTACACAAGCCCAGCACTTCGGCAGAAATACACCAAGTGACATGATCACGCGTGCTGTTATGCGGGATTCAGCAACCTCGATTATTAACGGAATTACGAAGATTGAGAAGGGTGCTACCAGAGCTGACGGACAGCAGACAGAGAAAGTTTTGATGCTAAGCCCCAAAGCGCGCGGAGACGCCAACCCGATCCTCCTTATAGATGAAGATGATGTAACCGCAGGCCATGCCGCTTCCGTAGGACAGGTCAATTACGAGCAAGTCTATTACCTGATGTCCCGGGGATTATCGCGGCATGACGCAGAAACACTGATCATATACGGCTTCCTTGCACCTGTTGTATCGCAAATTCCACTGGAGGGACTGCGCAATCAGCTCCAATCTCTTGTGGAAAGGAAGTTAGGCCAATGATTAGCAGTCAGATCCGGGAGCAATTTCCCATCCTGAACCAGAAGATCAACGGCCATCCGTTGGTCTACCTGGACAGTGCGGCCACTTCACAGAAGCCGCGCCAGGTCATTGAGGCGGTCAAGTCTTACTACGAATGGGATAATGCCAACGTACACCGCGGGGTGCATACCCTGGGGAGCCGGGCAACCGATGCGTATGAAGGTGCCCGCGAGAAGCTGAAGAACTTCATTAATGCCCGCAGTGTGAAGGAAATTATCTTCACACGCGGGACAACGACCGCGCTCAATATTGTAGCTTCCTCTTACGGTCCTTCCGTCCTGAAGGAAGGGGATGAGATCGTGATTACCCAGATGGAGCATCACAGCAATTTCATTCCCTGGCAGCAGCTGGCCAAGAACACCGGGGCTACCCTGAAATTCCTGCCGCTGCAAAAGGACGGTACGATCACGCTGGAGGATGCCGAGCAGACGATTACTGCCCGGACCAAGATCGTAGCCATTGCGTATGTATCCAATGTCATGGGCGTTACTCATCCTATCAAAGAGCTTGCAGCGATTGCCCACCGGAACGGTGCAGTAATTGTGGTGGACGGTGCACAGAGCACACCGCATCTGAAGGTGGATGTGCAGGACCTGGATTGCGATTTCTACGCCTTGTCCGGGCACAAGATGCTTGCACCTACTGGTATCGGTGCTCTCTACGGCAAGAAGGCGCTGCTGGAAGCTATGGAGCCGGTTGAATTCGGCGGCGAGATGATCGATGATGTCGGGCTGTATGAGTCTACCTGGAAGGAGCTGCCGTGGAAGTTCGAAGGCGGAACACCGATTATTGCAGGTGCCGTCGGCTTAGGAGCAGCGATTGATTTCCTGCAGGAGGTCGGGATGGATGAGATCCACCGCCACGAAATGCAGCTTGCAGCATATGCGGAGCAGCGGCTGTCGGAGGTCAGTGATCTGACGATCTATGGTCCCCGCAACCGTCAGGTGGGGGTAGTCACCTTCAACCTGGGTGATGTTCATCCGCATGATGTGGCCACCGTGCTGGATGCAGAAGGCGTGGCTGTCCGCGCGGGGCATCATTGCTGCCAGCCGCTCATGCGCTGGCTGGAGGTCAGCTCCACCGCCCGGGCGAGCTTCTACCTGTACAACAATGAACAGGATGTAGATGCGCTGGTTCAAGCCTTACTTAAGGCAAAGGAGTATTTCAGCTATGAACTTGGATGACTTATATAGACGCGTAATTATGGATCATTACAAAAATCCCCGGAATCGCGGCTCATTTGAAGATGACGCACTTAAGATTGAGCTCAATAACCCTACCTGCGGCGACCGCATTACGCTTCAGCTTAAGGTGGAGGATGGCGTCGTCCAGGACGCCCGTTTCAGCGGCGAAGGCTGTTCAATCAGCATGTCGTCGGCTTCGATGATGACGGAAGCGGTCAAGGGCCAATCGATAGCGCATGCGCTTGAGATGGCCGACAGCTTCTCCTCTCTAATGAAGGGTGAGGAAGCAGATTTCGGTGACTACGAAGATATTGAAGCCCTGTCCGGTGTTAATAAATTTCCGGCGCGGATCAAATGTGCCACTCTGGCCTGGAACGCGCTTCGCAAAGGCATAGATACGCAAAGAAGCTTATAAAATAATATTACACACAAGGAGGCTGACACCATGGCTAAGAAAGCGCCTGATATGGAGGAATACCAGTACGGATTCCGTGACGAGCACAAGTCGATATTTCAGTCTGGTAAAGGACTCACGGAAGAAATCGTCCGGGAAATCTCCGCAATCAAAAACGAGCCGGAATGGATGCTGGAATTCCGGCTGAAATCCCTGGAGCAGTTCCGTAAGATGCCAATGCCGAAGTGGGGCGGCAATCTGGATGATCTGGATTTCGAAGATATCCAATATTATGTTAGACCTTCCGAGAAGCAGGGCAAGACTTGGGAGGAGGTACCTTCCGAGATCAAAGAGACCTTTGACAAGCTGGGAATTCCGGAAGCGGAGCAGAAGTTCCTTGCCGGTGTCTCTGCACAGTATGAATCTGAGGTAGTCTATCACAGCATGCAGCAGAACCTGGAGGATCAGGGTGTGATCTTCACAGATACGGATTCCGCACTGCGTGATCATCCTGAGCTGTTCAAGAAGTTCTTCGGCACAATCATTCCGCCTGCAGACAACAAGTTCGCCGCACTTAACAGTGCCGTTTGGTCAGGAGGCAGCTTCATCTATGTTCCGAAGGGTGTGAAGTGTGAAGTTCCTTTGCAGGCTTACTTCCGCATCAACTCCGAGAATATGGGACAATTCGAGCGTACTCTGATTCTGGCAGACGAAGACAGCTTCGTGCATTACGTTGAAGGCTGTACTGCCCCAATCTACAGCACGAACTCTCTGCATAGTGCAGTGGTTGAAATTCTCTGCATGAAGAACGCCCGTGTCCGCTATACCACCATTCAGAACTGGGCACCGAACATCTACAACCTCGTTACCAAACGTGCGGTTGCCGAAGAGAATGCTACGATGGAATGGGTAGATGGCAACATCGGCTCCAAGCTGACTATGAAATATCCTGCGGTTGTTCTTAAAGGCCGTGGAGCCAAGGGTTCTGTATTGTCCATCGCGGTAGCGGGCAAGAATCAGCATCAGGATGCAGGCGCCAAAATGATCCACTTGGCACCGGATACCACCTCAACCATCGTATCCAAGTCGATCAGCAAGCACGGCGGCAAGGTCACTTACCGTGGACTCGCTTCCTTCGGCCGCAAGGCAGAAGGCGCGAAATCCAATATTAAATGCGATACGCTCATTCTGGATAACGAGTCCACCTCGGACACGATTCCTTACAATGAGATCATGAACGATAACATTGTGCTTGAGCACGAAGCGACGGTCTCCAAGGTATCTGAGGAGCAGCTATTCTACCTCATGAGCCGCGGTCTCTCCGAAGCTGATGCCACGCAGATGATTATTATGGGCTTTATCGAGCCGTTCACCAAAGAGCTGCCGATGGAATATGCGGTCGAGATGAACAGATTGATCAAATTCGAAATGGAAGGCAGTATCGGGTAACTAGCTGCCTCTTTCAATAACCAGGCGATATACAGTGAGTGTCCACAGAACTTTGATGCAGGTTGGTCAAAGCTCTGTGGGCACTTTTGTGTTTTATAGGAACATAAAATACCTTTTATTAGGCTTTCAAAAAGCTGCTTTGCATCGTTGAATCTTGCTATATCTTAATTGAGCAGTATTTGCGAGGAAATAGCAGCATTTAAAACTACGGGCGTCCATTAGCCCCTGCTTAAGCCCGGTTTATTCCGGAAAAAGAGGGAAAACGGTGGTTTCTCCCCTTTGCCGCATTAAATTAGGGATGATAAACTGCTTAAAGTCACTAAATTGGAAGCGCTAAAAAAGCTAGCTTACGGTGCGATATTTAGAGACCAAGTTTTTGCTTACGGAGCAGGTTACTTCGTAAAGCTAAGTTTATGCTTACGGAGCAGGTTACTTCGTAAAGCTAAGTTTATGCTTACGGAGCCAGCTTTACTTCGTAAAGCTTTAAGGAGGAGAGATATGGATGTTCTCAGGCAACTGCGGGGCTTTTATCGGGAGAAGCTGCACTATCTGATTCTGTCGATTGTATGTTTGGCGGCCGCAACTGCAGTGGGGCTTATTACCCCCAATTTGTTAAGGAGATTGATCGATGATGTTATTGTTCCCCTAAAGTTTACTGAGGTGCCCGTACTCGCTCTCAGTGTGCTTGCTGTCATTATTGTCAAGGCGTGCCTGCAGTTTGCCCATGGATTTTTCGGCGGACGGCTGGGGAATTTCCTGGCCTACCGACTGCGCAATGCCTGCTATGAGAAGCTGCAATTTCTGTCCTTCCGTTATTATGATACGGCGAAGACAGGTGACCTGATGTCCCGGCTGACCGGGGATTTGGAAGCGATCCGGATGTTCATTGGCTTCGGATTTGCCCAACTGCTGAATGTGTTTTTCATGGTTTTGTTCGGCTCCATTATGATGTTTACCATCAATTGGCAGCTGACGCTGGTTACTCTGATCACAATGCCGTTTCTGGCGGTAGTCGCACTCAGATTTGAATCCAAGATTCATCCGGCCTTTCAGGAGATGCGCCTGGCGTTAAGTTCCCTGACAACGGCTGTACAGGAGAATGTCACCGGGGTAAGAACGGTCAAATCGTTTGCCAGAGAGGCCTACGAAGTTGAGAAATTCTCACACCGTAATGAACGTTATAAAGATAATCAGATTTTTGCGGCCGAGCTGTGGAGTAAATTCTTCCCGTTCATGGAGCTGCTGGCTTCGGTCAGTGTAGCGATCCTGCTGGGTGTCGGCGGTACGCTGGTTATCAACGGGAAGATGTCGCTGGGTGAGCTGGTTGCGTTCTTCAGCCTGATCTGGTACATTATCGGCCCGGTATGGGGACTCGGGTTCCACATCAACAACTATACCCAGTCGAAGGCCTCTGGAGAACGTGTGCTGGAAGTGCTGAATCAGACAATCGATGTCCGGGATCAAGAGAATGCCCGCGAGCTTGCAGCGGCAGAAGTGAAGGGTGAGGTGGAGTTCGATCATGTCACCTTCGCTTACGGCAACAAAATGCCGGCAGTCAAGGATATTCATTTCCATGCGGAGCCTGGTGCGGTCATTGGATTCCTTGGCGGAACGGGGTCCGGTAAATCCACGATTACCCAGCTGATGATGCGTGCTTATGATGTGAATCAGGGCAGTATCAAGCTCGATGGCGTGGATATCCGCGAGTTCCAGGTCCGTAGTCTGCGCTCGCAAATATCGACGGTATTCCAGGAGACCTTCCTGTTCTCCTCATCGATCCGCAATAATATCTCTTATGGATTGAAGAATGTCAGCATGGATGAGATCATCCGTGCCGCCGAGCTGGCGAAGGCGCATGACTTCATTATGGAGATGCCGGAAGGCTACGATACGGTAGTCGGGGAGCGGGGAATGGGTCTCTCGGGCGGCCAAAAGCAGCGGATTGCCATTGCCCGCGCACTGCTCAAGAATCCGCGGATTCTTATTCTGGATGATGCCACCAGTGCGGTGGACATGGAGACAGAGCATGAGATTCAGGCCGGGTTCCAGGAGGTTATGCGCGGACGGACCACCTTGATTATTGCCCACCGGATCTCCTCCCTGCGCCATGCCGATCAGATCATTGTCATGAATGAAGGGAGAATGGTCCAGCAGGGCACCCATCAGGAATTGATTGCGGTCCCGGGACCTTACCAGGATGTGTACCGGATTCAGTATGCCGATTATTTAGCCAGGGATATGAAGCGAGAGGCGGGTGATCCGGCATGAGTCTTGAGACCTCCAAGCAGACCGCTGACGGCGTATTAAATACCGACAACAGTAAGGTTGAAGAACAGACGCTTGAAGAACGTTTTATCTACAAAGACGATGATGTGATCGACAAGGCTTTTGACTGGAAGCAGTTCACCCGCTTATTCAGCTATATGAAGCCATATGCGAAGCAGATGCTGCCGCTGGTCTCGATCATGATGATTCTGGGGACGATTACCAAGCTGACGGTTCCATTCCTGACCAGTATGGCGATTGATAAAGCGATTGCTCCAAAAGACGGAAACACCAGCTTGACGCTGCTCTACACATTAACAGCCAGTGTAATCATTCTGTATCTGATTCAATGGATTGCCGGCGTATACCGGATCAAATATACGAATGTGATCGGCCAACGGGTGATTTATGACCTGCGCTCGGACCTGTTCCGGCATATCCAGAAGCTGTCCTTCAACTTCTTTGATAAACGTCCGGCCGGATCAGTCCTGGTCCGGGTGACGAATGATATCAACTCGCTGCAGGATTTGTTCACCAACGGGGTTGTCAATCTAATGATTGACTGTGTGCAACTGTTCGGCATTATGATAATTCTGCTGCTGATCAACTGGAAGCTGGGGCTGGCTGTGATGATTACGGTGCCCCTTATGTTCCTGATCTCGACCAAGCTGCGGCAGAGAATCCGTATTGCCTGGCAGGATGTGCGTATGAAGAACTCGCGGATCAACTCCCATCTGAATGAGTCGATTCAGGGGATTCGCGTCACCCAGGCCTACACGCAGGAAGAAGAGAACATGCACTATTTCGATGCCATGAATATGGACAGCCGGAAGTCGTGGAACAAGGCCTCAGCCATGAACCAGGCATTCGGTCCGATCATTGAAGTCACCGGCGGCTTCGGGACGATGATTCTCTTCTGGTTCGGGGCTTACCTGATTCAGTCGGGAGAGCTTACGGTCGGCTTCCTGGTCGCCTTCAGCAGTTATGTCAGCAACTTCTGGGACCCGATCAACCGGCTGGGACAGATGTACAATCAGCTGCTGGTGGCGATGGCCTCCTCCGAGCGGATCTTCGAATATCTCGACGAACAGCCTGCGGTTCAGGATAAGCCGGGAGCAACCCCGCTGTCCAAGATTAAGGGAGATATTCACTTCGATAATGTTGTGTTTGAATATGAGAAGGGCCGTGCGGCACTCAAGGGCATTAATCTGGATGTCCACGCAGGCCAATCCATTGCACTCGTAGGACATACCGGCTCCGGCAAAAGCACGATCATCAACCTGATCGGCCGGTTCTATGATATCAAGAGCGGCGGCATCACCATTGATGGACGGGATATCCGCGAGGTTACACTCCAGAGTCTGCGCGAACAGATCGGGATTGTCTTGCAGGATACCTTCATCTTCTCGGGAACGATCCGCGACAACATCCGCTTTGGGCGGCTGGATGCCACGGACGAAGAGATTGAAGCGGCCGCTAAGGCTGTAGACGCCCATGATTTCATCGTCAAGCTGCCTGCCGGTTATGATACCGAAGTAGAGGAGCGGGGAAGCGCACTGTCCATGGGACAGCGCCAGCTGCTGTCCTTCGCCCGGGCGCTGCTGGCCGATCCGCGGATTCTGATTCTGGATGAAGCGACCGCCAGCATTGATACGGAGACGGAGATCAAGATTCAGGAAGCGCTGAAGCTGCTGCTTCAGGGCCGGACCTCCTTCATCGTCGCCCACCGCCTCTCGACCATCCGCCATGCGGATAAGATCGTGGTGCTGGATCACGGCGAGATCAAGGAAGAAGGCAACCATGCCGAGCTGACCAAACACGACGGTATTTATAACGGATTAATAGAAGCACAGTTCCGCTTCTTATAGAAGCACATGCAGCAGCCTGGCCCCGATGTGGGGGAGGGGCTGCTGTTTTTTTTGCGTCTGGAATGATAAGGGGGAGCGTAGAGTTCCTTCCCGTTAAGGCCGTTTTCCCGGCTTCCCGCTTACCCGGACCTCCAGCAGCTGCGTGCTGATCTCCTGCTGCCATCCGGTATCTTGAGTACCCTCTGCCAACAGAGCTTCGATATGGAGGCGGGCCATTTCCCAGCAATAGACGGTGTTGACATGCAGGCAGTGCTGAAGCTCGTCTTGCTCCGCCGGAGCCAGCGGACGCTTCTGACTAAGGGTATATAGCTCGGCAAGGCGCTGATGAACCGCAAGCATCATATCTCCTCCTTGTATTACTGTCTTCTATTAGCGTGACCCAGGAAATACGGTTTCAAACCGGAATGAAGCCTAATATGAATATTCAGATCTTTAGAATAAAAAAAGTTCTTGAAATCGCTTTTATTTATGCTACAATAACAGTAATACAGGATTGTGACCGGTAACGCGGGCAATGCCTAAGCTGATGCGAGTATCATTTTATGAATGATATTGGGATCAACTTAGGCTTTTTTTGTACAAACTATGCGTCAGGAGGTGAAATTGAGATGATTATCGAGAAGGTGCTGAACAATAATGTGCTCCTGACCAAGAACCAGAAGGGCAAGGAGGTTATTGTGATGGGCAGAGGGATTTCCTTCAATAAGGTGGCGGGGGATTATGTTGATCCTGCCAAGGTGGATAAGATTTTTCTGCTGAACGAGAATGAATTCACTGCCCGGCTGACTGAACTGCTGAATGATATTCCGGTAGCTCACCTGGAGCTGGCCAGCGGCATCGTCACCTACGCCAATGAAGTGCTGCATACAGAGCTGAACGATAATCTCTATCTGACGCTGACGGATCATATTCATTTCGCGCTGGAGCGTTTTGAGAAGGGGATTCAGCTTAAGAATGCGATGCTGTTTGAGATCAAGCGCTTTTACCGGAAGGAATTCGGGATCGGGCTGGATGCCCTGAAGATGATTGAACAGACCACCGGCCTCTCGCTGGGTGAGGATGAAGCCGGCTTCATTGCCCTTCACCTGGTTAACGCCAGAATGGATGGCACCGAGGTAAGATCGACGATCAAGATGACGGAGATCGTCCAGAACATTCTGAACATCGTTACCTATCATTATAAGGTGGTGCTGGACGAGACCTCGCTTAACTACTCGCGGTTCCTGACCCATCTGCAGTATTTTTCCATGCGGGTGCTGAAGAAGGAGACCAATAACAGCGGGGAAGAGTTCCTCTACAACCAGGTGAGGCTAACCTATGTCAAGGCTTTCGAATGCGTTGGCAAGATCAATGAATATCTGGAGAAATCCCATGGCCAGAGCCTCAGTAAGGATGAATATGTCTATTTGACGATTCACATTCAGCGTGTAACTGAACGCAATAGCCTGGAGTAACACGCAACATACGTAAGACTACAATATTTCATATATTTTCATATCATCTGTCAGGGTGTAACTGGTCATGCAGGCAAAACCTGAGCTGATGGCAAAATAGCGTGTGTTCTACGCCTTTTTTGCCTTGAGTTCAGGTTTTTCTTGTTTGCAGAGGGGAAAGATAGAAGGGCTGGCACAACTCGCCTCTGCAGCGATGCTTATATTACAGATCTCAAAAGGAGCAAACCCAAATGAGCAATAAAGACTTATCCAAACAAATTATCACACTCGTTGGCGGAGAAGGGAATGTGAATTCCGTCTTCCATTGTGCCACACGCTTAAGATTCAAGCTGAAGGATAACAGCAAAGCCAATAAAGCAGCGCTGGAGAAGACTCCGGGAGTCATTACAGTGGTTGAGAACAGCGGGCAATTCCAGGTGGTCATCGGCAACAATGTCAGCCAGGTATTCGAGCAGATTATGAAGGAAACCTCGCTTCAGGATGCGGAGAAAAGCGGCAGTGACGAAAGCTCGGAAAGCACCGGAGTTCTGGGTAAAGCGGTGGACATCATTTCAAGTATTTTCTCGCCGATACTGGGTGCACTGGCCGGGGCGGGGATTCTCAAGGGCTTGCTGGCCCTGATTCTGTCACTGGAGTGGATTAGTGCTGCCAGCGGCACATACATGATCCTCAATGCGGCTGCCGACAGCGTGTTCTATTTCCTGCCTGTCTTCCTGGCGGTTACGGCAGCGCGCAAATTCAAGGCAAATCAATTCGTGTCCATTGCCATAGCCGGAGCCTTGATCTATCCCGCAGTCATTGCGGCTGTAGGCTCACCTGACCCGCTGCACTTCCTGGGGATCAAGATCGTACTGATCAATTATTCCTCCAGCGTGATCCCGATTATTCTGGCGGTATGGGTGCAGTCGTATGTGGAACGCTGGTTCCGTTCCTTCATTCATGAGTCCGTGCGGAATATTCTTGTTCCCATGTTCGCACTGCTCATTGTTATTCCGCTTACGTTCCTGGCCTTCGGACCTGTAGGTTCAATGATCAGTGAGGGACTCGCTTCCGGTTATACTTGGCTCTACAATCTAAGTCCGCTTGTGGCCGGAGCCATAGCTGGGGCGTTCTGGCAGGTGTTCGTAATCTTCGGTGTACACTGGGGCTTCGTACCGATCATGCTCAGCAATATTGCTACACTGGGACAGGATACCATGCTGCCTATTCTCAGTGCGGCCGTTCTGTCGCAGGCCGGGGCTGTATTCGGTGTATTCCTGAAATCGCGGAACCCGCAGCTTAAGGCACTCGCCGGTTCTTCTACACTATCTGCGGTCTTCGGGATTACTGAACCAACCATTTATGGAGTTACCCTGAAGCTCAAAAAACCGTTCATCTATGCGTGTATCTCCGGCGCTATCGGCGGTGCAATTATTGCAACAGGCGGCGCAAGAGCATTATCCTTCTCACTGCCGGGTCTGCTGGCTCTGCCGACCTATTTCGGTACCGGATTTGTCTGGGTAGTCATTGGTATACTGGTAGCATTTGTACTGGCCGCTGTACTGGTGCTGGTGTTTGGCTACAAGGAGCCTGAGACAGATGCTGCTGCATCGGTTAACTTAAGTGCAACCTCGGGTACGACTACACCGACGCTGATTGATAAAGAACTGATTGTAAGCCCGCTGGCAGGAACGCTGCAACCGCTTGACACCCTGCCTGACGAAGCTTTTGCTTCCGGCGCCATGGGCAAGGGCATTGTAATCGAGCCTTCTTCCGGCATCTTAACCAGCCCTGTGAACGGAACGGTAACTACTGTATTCCCGACAGGACATGCCATCGGCATCACTTCGGAGAGCGGTGCGGAGCTGCTGATTCATGTCGGTGTCAATACCGTGAAGCTTAAGGGTCAGCATTTTACCAAAAAAGTGCAGGAAGGCGACAAGGTAGTCAAGGGTCAGCTATTGCTTGAATTTGACCTTGAAGCCATCCGTGCAGCCGGATTTGTAACCGCCACGCCTGTGATTGTCACCAACTCGGCACAATACCTTGATGTGCTTAAGAGCACAGGGACAGAAGTGCCTAGCGGTGAGCTGCTGCTTACACTTATCCGATAAAAGGATAGCCTCCCCCGGCCGGGGGAGGCTTCTGTTGGTATTCAACTTCAAGCAGCACTTCTGCGGTAACGCAGGAGGGGCTGCTTGATTTATTTTGCGTAGAGGAAATCTCTCTACTCCATATAAATCTCAACGACGGCAATTTTGCGTTCGCGGGACAGGTCAAGGAACTTGCCTTCGCTCTGTACAAGCGGACGGAAGACATCCAGCGGGTTGTTCATCACGATAACACCCATATCACCGGTGCTCAGCAGAACGCGCTTGCCGATGAAGTTAGGCATCAGGTGATTGATGAAGGCCTGGACCGGTTTGCCGTTCAGCTTCCCGAAGCTGAGGGAGTTGATCTCACGCAGAACGGAAATCAGCTCCTGCTTGGACTGATAGACCCGGTGAGTGGTCATGGCACTGTAAATATCCGCAACGGCTGCGATCTGGGCGTAAGGATGAATATCTGTCTTGGTCAGCTGCTTGGGATAGCCGGAGCCGTCCTCGCGTTCATGATGCTGCAGGGCAACCAGAGCAGTGAAAGGATCGTTCATGGAGTTCTGTATGATTTCGTACCCGTAAATCGTATGTAATTTGATCTCTTCGTATTCATCAGGGGTTAACTTACCAGGCTTATTCAGAATTGCGGGGGAGATGCGGCATTTGCCGATATCAATCAGGTATCCCGCACGCCCGATCTCGTAGCACTCTGTCTTGGAATATCCGAGCCACGAGGCAAGATAATACGAGAGCATGCCTACCTGCAGGGAATGATTGTAGGTATAGTTATCTTCCCGGTCCAGCAGCAGCAGGAGTGTCACTACGTCCTTATGTTTGTCCAGCGTGGACAAGGTCGGCTGCAGAATATCATCCACTACGGACTGATTGAAGCTGCCTTTGCTGAGCGCTTCCATATATAGAGATTCAAAACCGTCAATCGTGGTATCGAAGCTGCTGGCTGCGGCCTGAATGATTGATGTCCGGCTGGAAGGGGCGGGCTCTTCCTGTACCGTTTCAATGTCTACATAATCCACGCCGTGCTGTATCAGCTTGGCGATTTCCTCCATTTGCAGCCGTGATCCCTTAGGGAGTACATGCAGCCCGCGGGAGCTGAAGGTATCCATCCGCAGATGATCACCCGGTTTAAGATCCATCACGTGTACTCTCAATGACTAGGCCACCTTACTATAGCAATTTTTTACAGCATAGCAACAAAGTCCGCAATATTCAATGGTGTAAGAGTACTGATTGTAGCTTGCAGATTGTGCAACCCGCTGGTCCTACCCTGTTGTGTATCTATGCAGATTCGCGGAAGGGGAACGGTCCGGTTAACCGCCGGATACGGGCGGAATGAAGGCCACCTCTGAACCTTCGGTAATATCCGTATCATCAGGCGCATATTCCTGATCAACGGCTACAAGAGACACGCTGATCTGCGGCGCGGCATCGGGATAGGAGGCGGAGAGGAGTTCCTTCAGCCTGCCTGCTGTCAAAGGGGACTCCTGGGCGTGGAAGACCAGAGTGGAGGAGCCGATGATTTCGGCCAGACCGGCGAACAGCCGGATGGAGATATGCATGCTTTCTTCACCCTTTCTGGACTTAGCTTAGGACAGCTTATAATGATTACAATATACCATATTGGGTCTGAAAATGTTATGCTAACTCTAGAACTGAACAAGCCTGCCGCTTACTTTATAAACGGCTGTACAAGTGGGAGGGAAGCCAGCTTATGAAGCCTGGGCCGCAAAGATTAACCATTATTCATACCAATGATATACATAGCCACTTTGAAATGATGAGTCCGCTTGCGGCAGTGATATCCGCAATGAAGGCAGCGGCAGGCGAGGATCCGGTGCTGCTGCTTGATATCGGCGATCATATGGACCGCGCTGCTGTAGAGACGGAAGGCACGATGGGACAGGCCAACATAGACATTATGAATCTGACCGGATACGATGCAGTCACCATCGGCAATAACGAAGGCCTCACCTTCTCCAAGGAGATGCTCTCAGCCATATTTACAGGTATCCAGTGTCCTGTGGTATGCTGCAATTTCCTGGAGTCCGCTACCGGTGAGCCGCCGCACTGGATGCAGCGCCGCGCGGTTCTGGAGAAGGACGGCATCAAGATTGGACTGACCGGTGCTACGGCGGCGTTCACCTCCTTCTATTCCCTGCTCGGCTGGGATGTGCTGGACCCGGAAGAGGCGCTGCGCGAGCAGGTTCAGCTGCTTGCCCCGCAGGTGGATATCGTGATCATTCTGTCACATCTGGGGTTACCCGCAGACCAGAGGCTGGCAGAGAACCTGGAGGGCGTGCATGCCATTCTGGGCGGGCACACCCACCATATGCTGGAGCAGCCGCAGATGATTAACGGGACAGCCGTATGCGGAGCCGGCAAATTCGGCCGGTACGCCGGACGGGTGGTCTTCGAGCGGGAACAGCCGGACGGAGCGTTTCACCTGGCCGAAGGAGGCTGCACGGAAGTTGATCCTGCCTTGACGGAGGAGCTGATCGCTCCGGCGGCAGCGATCCATCTGCTGCGCGGGCGTGAGGCCCTGGAGGAGACGGTTGCCATCAGCGACCGCATGCTGCCGCTGGATCTGCAGGGGGAGTCTCCGTTTGGCAACCTGCTGGCACAGGCGGTCCGCCAGTTCACAGGCAGTCCCATCTCGCTCGTGAATACAGGCCAGCTGCTTGGCCCGCTGCCGGAAGGGAATATCACCACAGGCATGCTGCATGCCTTATGTCCTTCTCCGATTAATCCTTGTATTGTACAGCTGACAGGCAAGGATATCCGCACCGCACTTGAACAAAGTCTGATGGCAGAGTTCCGGAATAAAGTCATCTACGGATATGGCTTCCGCGGAGAGGTGCTGGGCACCCTGGCCGTGGACGGATTAAAAATCTTGTACGATCCAAGGGTCATGCCTTATGATAACGGTATTGCGATTTTTGCCGGCGGGGAGCAGCTGGAGGATACCAAGGTATATAGTGTCGGCACGCTGGATATGTTTACGTTCCGTACAGGCTACGAGAGTATAGCCAATGGCCGGGAGGCGGTATATTTGCTGCCTCATTTCCTCCGCGATCTGCTGCGGATGGAGCTGCAGCGGCCGGGGAGTCTGGATGAGTGTGAAGCGGTTCGCTGGGAGAGGCAATCCACCTGATGATCCACACCATGTTTTATTAAATTGATAGTTAACACAGTACCAGGTTTCATTGACTAGATCAGGAGGAGTAATATGGATACAATTACAGCCATTATTCTGGCAATTGTGGAAGGAATCACGGAGTTCATTCCGGTTTCTTCGACGGGACACATGATTCTAACGACTAAGCTTCTGGGATTTAACGAGCAGGATTCGATTATGAAGACGTATGAAATTGTGATTCAACTGGGGGCTATACTGGCGATTGCGCTGGTCTACCGCCAGCGGATTGTGGATCTGCTCGGATTCGGCCGCAGAGACAGAGGGGGCGTAATGCCGGCAGCCCGTCTGAACCTGATTCATGTGCTGCTGGGCATTGTGCCTGCGCTTGCTGTAGCTTTTTTTGCCCGGGACTTCATTAAAAGCCTCTTCGGGGCATCCACCGTCCTCTGGGCGCTGGTCGCAGGCGGTATTCTGATGATCATTGCCGAATGGGTCAACAAACGCAAGATCCGCGTGACGGCGCATGATCTGGATGATCTGTCCTACGGGCAGGCACTCTCGATCGGACTGTTCCAGATTATTTCCGTCCTCTGGCCTGGCTTCTCCCGTTCCGGCTCGACCATTTCCGGGGGGATGCTGAGCGGAGTGAGCTACAAGGCCTCGGCCGACTTCTCCTTCCTCATCGCGATTCCGATTATGTGCGCGGCCTCGGGGTATGAGCTGCTGGATTCCTACAAGAATTTCACGAGTGAGACGATCGGGTATTTTGTCATCGGCTTCATTATTTCCTTCATCGTGGCTTATGTGGTGGTAGTTCTGTTCATGAGAATGATCCAGAAGATCAGACCGACGCATTTTGCCATCTACCGCTTTATCCTTGCAGCCGCCTTCTGGCTGTTTATTATGCGTTGATTCTCAGCTTGGCATCACAGAAAAGCAATTTTACCGTTTAAAGGCAGGAGTGAGCCAAGGTGCGTCTAGTATCCGTCAATCGGCTTCAGGCCGGAATGAAGCTGGGTAAAAAAATATATAATGATGAAGGGCTGGTTCTGCTTGCGGACGGAGTGGAGCTTACCGATTCCCTGATCAAGCGGCTCGCCAGAATCGATATCGGCTATATCTATATTGAGGATTCGCTCACGGAGGATATTGTGATCCCCGGAATGCTGCAGGACGAGACGCGCAATCAGGCGCTCAAGGTCATCCGGAACCAGTTCCAGCAGATGTCCGGCGCCTCGGGAATTACCAAGGGCTTTTATCATCTGGATAAGAAGTTCTCCAAGGTGATGGATTCCATCCTTGATGACATGTCCCTGCAGGAGGACCCGATGATCATGCTGCTTGACATGCACACCGCTGATAACTACCTGTATGTCCATTCCCTGAACGTATGCCTGTATACGCTGGTGCTGGGGATTGCCCACGGCTACAGCAAAGAAGAGCTGCGGGTCATTGGGCTTGGTGCGCTGCTGCATGATATCGGCAAGACGCAGATTCCTGTCAAAATTGTTCAGAAGCCCGGTATGCTCAGCGAGGAGGAATTCCGCCATATGCAGGCGCATACCGAGATCGGATACCGCATTCTCAAGGAAGAGCCGAATATTCCTCTGCTGGCGGCCCACTGTGCCCTGCAGCATCATGAACGGATTGACGGCTCCGGCTATCCGCGCGGCCTGACGGGTCCGCAGATCCATGAATATGCGAAATGGCTGGGGGTCGCCGATTCCTATGATGCGATGACCTCCAACCGGATTTACAAAAAAGCCATGCTGCCCCATCAGGCGGTAGAAGCGCTGTATGTCGGCTCAGGAACTTTGTATGAGCAGAAGCAACTGGAGTTATTCAGAGACCGCGTGGCCATCTATCCGCTGGGACTTACGGTGAAGCTCAGCTCCGGCGAGAGTGGCGTGGTGGTCAAGATTGACCCCAGCACACCACATCGGCCTGTTGTCCGGGTGCTGAATGGACCCGAAGGCGAAACGGTTACCCCCTATGAGCGTGATCTCAGCAAAGCCCTCTCTGTAGTCATTGTGGATGTGACAGACGGGGGAGAACCTGTAGTGAAAAGTACCGGATAGGTGTTCTGCGCAGCGAGGAGAGAATAGGGTATCTGCAGGAATTGCGGAGCTGTATTCTCCGCCTTGCTGTTTTTTTGAGTAGTCGTGGTATGATATAGCTTAAGTTATCGTTCTTTTTCTTTTGTTTTGGGTTAATAATAAGGAATAAGCATTAAAGGAGCATTAAGAAATGAGTATATTAGAGCCATCATCTATAATCCCTGTAAAAGAGCTGTCGCCGGAGTACGATCCATGGGATCCGATTACTTCACTCCGCGAATACGGGCAGCATGTGCTGACCAGTGTAGAGATGACGGTCACGAATCTATGCAATATGCGCTGCGAGCATTGCGCCGTCGGCGACAGTCTTACGATGAAAGAGGGAGAGCTGCTGCCTTTAACCAAGATGCTGAAGCGTCTGGACGAGGTAGAGCACCTGCAGACTATCAGCATTACGGGCGGGGAGCCGATGTTCCGTGCCGGGACGGTGGAGAATACCATCGTACCGCTGCTGAAATATGCGCGGGAGCGGGGCATCCGTTCGCAGATCAACTCCAATCTGACCATGCCGTATTCCCGTTATGAGCAGTTGCTCCCTTACCTGGATGTCATGCATATCTCGTTCAATTATGTGAACGGCGATGACTTCCACGAGGTGGGCTTCGCGAACAGCGGGCACCCGGTCTCGAAGGAGGCCGCCTACCGGCTGTATGATACGATGCTGGAGAATTCCCGCCGGCTGAGCAGCGACGGAATGCTGATCTCTGCCGAGTCGATGATCAACTATCGTACACACACCAAGCTTCCCGAGATTCACCGGCTGATCGGGGACATGGGGGCTAGACGGCATGAGGTACACCCGATGTACGCATCCAGCTTCGCCTCGAAGCTGCCTGTGCTGTCGCTCCGGGAGATGAATACTGCTATTCATTCCCTCCTTGACCATCGTGACCCGGAGATGTGGATGCTGTTCGGCACGCTGCCGTTCTTCGCCTGCAGCTTCCTGGAGGAAGACCAGCAGCTGCTGAGCAGACTGCGCAGCGAGAAGAATGTAACGCTGCGCAATGATCCGGACGGAAGAAACCGGGTCAATGTCAACCTGTTCACGGGCGATGTCTTTGTAACAGACTTCGCCGACATATCCGCCTTTGGCAATATCAGCGACTCGAAGCTGGATGACATTTTCACGGAGTGGCAGACTAAGCATCCCTTGAATCAGCAAGTGAATTGTTACTGTGATGCGGCAGGCTGCTGCGGGCCTAACCTGCTCGTGGCCGATATGTATTATCCCGGGGTCGATTTCAAAACCAGAAAAGCGATCACCTTGTAGAAATGGGGCGTTATTATAGTGCATACGGAATTTGAAATAGGAAGATTAGTGCTTAATCTTTTGCTCGTTCTGGTGCTCGTATTATTAAATGGTGTATTTGTTGCGGCGGAATTCTCGCTGGTTAAGGTCAGACAGTCCCGTCTGACCCAGCTGGTCAGCGAAGGGAACAAAATGGCGGGATATGCGCTTAAGGTCAACAAGCGGCTGGATTCGTATCTGTCGGCCACCCAGTTCGGGATCACACTCGCTTCCCTTGGACTCGGCTGGGTCGGGGAACCGGCGATCTCGGAGCTGCTGGTGGAGCCCCTGATGTACCAGATCGGTGTTACTGACCAGACGCTAATCTCAACGGTATCTGTGATTATCGGCTTCTCGATTATTACCTTTTTACATATTGTGCTGGGAGAACTGGCACCGAAATCTCTGGCTATTCAAAAAACGGAAGGGTCAGCACTGTTGTTGTCCGCTCCGCTGATGTTCTTCTATAATCTGTTTCTGCCCTTCATCTGGGTGCTGAATGCGTCAGCGAACGCTCTGCTGAGATTGTTCGGCGTGGAGCCGGCCAGTGAAGCCGAGGCTGCCCATTCGGAGGAGGAAATCCGCATTCTGATGAATCAGAGCGCGAAGAGCGGGGTGATCGATCAGGATGAGATGAAGCTGATGGATAACATCTTCGAATTCTCGGACCTGCTGGCCCGTGAGGTGATGCTGCCGCGTACCGATATGGATGTACTGTACAGCAATCTTCCGCTGGAGGAGAACATGCGGATCATTACGGAAACGAAGCATTCGCGTTATCCGGTGGCCTTCGAGGACAAGGACCGGATTATCGGCTTCATCCATATTACGGATCTGCTGTTCGCCCCGCCGGAGCAGCAGAATGATCTGGCTTCCCTGGTCCGGCCGATTCTGAACGTGCCGGAATCGATGGAGATCAGCCATGCGCTACGGCTGATGCAGAAGAACAAGGCCCAGCTGACGCTGGTCGTTGACGAGTACGGCGGAACGGCGGGGCTGCTGACCGCTGAAGAGATTCTGGAGGAGATCGTCGGCGATCTGCATGACGAGTTCGAGGATGAACGCCCCAGCGTAGAGCGTAACGGCGATTACATCTCCGTAGAGGGCCGGATGCTGATTGAAGACGTCAACGATCTCACAGGCGTCGTGATTGAGGATGACGAGGTGGATTCCATCGGCGGCTGGCTGTTCAAGGAGCTGGAGGGCAATCCGTCTAAGGGCAAGAAAGTTGTGGTAGGCGATGTCACCTTCGAGGTGGAGGAGTCCACCCGGCTGCGGATCACCCGGATCAACATCCACCGCGAGCCGCCGCCAGAGTCCGAAGAGGATGCGGAAGCCGTGGAAGAGGAGAAGGAGTAAGCAGAAGTGTAACTCGTATTTTTTAATAGAGCAGGGTACTTCAGAAGCCGGTTTGCAGGGCTTTTGGGGTCCCTGTTTTTTTGTTGCTTAGGGCGATTTTATTGGGCAGTTGTTCTTTTCCACCCTTGGACTGTCATAAGTTAGTTACGAAGGTAACGATCAGAGATCTGGACATCCATCAGGCAATGCCGTCAAAACCTTACGAGGAGGAATGATCATTGAACTCCCAGGATCGCGTATGGACACCGTACAGGGGACCGTTTGATCCTTGTCCGCCGGTGCCGTTCAAGACGTATGTTGTGCCGCCGAATCAATTCGTCACGTTTCAGCCCCCGAATCTGCCGCAGTTCTCCCTGCCGGAGGCGCTCAAGCATGGAACGTTATGGCCATCGCTATACAGCCCTTATGAATCCAAGTTCAAAGGAGGGAAGTAGGCTATGGAAGCTAATCCTTGCGAGCCCCGTTATTACGAGATGCTGGAGCAGCTGCAGGTACTTGATTTTGCACTCGTAGAGCTGAATCTGTACCTGGACACTCATCCGCAGGATGTGAAGGCGATTGAGCAGTTCAATCAGCTGACGTATGAGCGCACCAAGCTGGCGAACCAGTTCCAGGAGCTATACGGACCGCTGCAGAATTTCGGCCGCGCCTATTCCAAGGCTCCATGGCAATGGAGCGAGAGTCCCTGGCCTTGGCAAGTCTAAGGCATGAAGCGGGGAATGAAATAGCCTTAAGGAGGGGGAAGTTCACGAATGTGGATCTATGAGAAAAAGCTGCAATACCCGGTGCGTGTCGGCAAATGTGATGTGCGGATGGCCCGGTATCTGATGGAGCAATACGGCGGTGCGGACGGCGAGCTGGCTGCGGCGCTGCGCTATATGAACCAGCGGTATGCTATACCCGATAAGGTAATTGGTGTACTAACGGATATTTCCACTGAGGAATTTGCCCACCTCGAAATGATTGCCACCATGATCTACAAGCTGACCAAGGACGCCTCGGTGCAGGAGCTGGAAGCCGCAGGCTTAGGCCCGAACTATGCGCAGCGGGATCATGCCTTGTTCTATAACAACTCTGCGGGTGTTCCGTTCACAGCTGCCTACATCGCTGCGAAGGGAGATCCAATCGCGGATCTGTATGAGGATATCGCCGCCGAGGAGAAGGCCCGGGCTACATACCAGTGGCTGATTGACATGACCGACGATGTGGATCTGCAGGACAGCCTCAAGTTCCTGCGCGAGCGGGAGATCATTCATGCGATCCGGTTCAAGGAATCGGTGCAGATCTTGATTGAGGAGAAGGATAAGAAGCGGGTGTTCTGAGCAAGAATTATAGTACATTTAAAAGACCGTTCTCTACTATAGAGAGCGGTCTTTTATGTTCTGGGGTGATATTTTGCGTGAATTTATTGATACGATTATCTACACGAAGGAAGAAAACGGGATTAATTTGAAAATCATTATAAAAGAGTGACACTTTTCACCATTCTAGTGGAATGCTACCTTGCCAAACGCTAAAACCTCTATTTCCATTATACAGGTAAAGACCCAAACTGAGCGCGTTTCCTTAAAATTGACCCGTCCCATAGTAATTGGTCAAGTCCCCAATTAGTAGACATTGGAAAAAGCCCTAAGTTGCAAGCTGGCGTCAGCTTGTCTAGTTTACTTTGTGCCTCAATATTTCGTATATCATAAGGATAGAGAGTTTCTACTCTTCAAATGTGATAAGAAACTCTCAATTAAGGCAATGTATATATGAAACAGTGGCTTTTAAGGTGTATTATCGGATATGTAAATATTTATTTGGGAACCGAATTTATTATATTGCGTAGTTAAAAGTATCTCCGATCCATAAATAAAAAAAGTAGGTGTGGGTGTGAATTATTTAAGGAATAATTATAAAGAAATTTTGGGTTTTATTCCATTTATTATGATTATTATAGGGATTATAATATTCAACAATTCTATTGAAAAAAATCAAAGTGAAGCTGATAATAAGACAGTGGGATTTCAAACATGGCAAAAAAATGTTCTAAAAGACAATTCACCAGATACTATTGAACTAAGGGAAGCAATAAATCCAGATAATCCTATATATGATATATACGATATTCTAAATACTATTCAAGTATTAGGAGTCAAAACTCTGAAAGATTATAAGGCATTTGTGAACTTGAACTCAAGAATTCCATCTTACATTAAAAAACCTGTTACATATACAATTGATAAGTCTATCAAAGAGTCTAAAGATATCTATTATGTGGAGTTTCAAGATGATAATGGGAATCCGTTAAAAGATCAAAGTGGCAAAAAGATGATTTATAAGGATGGAGATACAATAGATATTCCTCTGTCTAGGGAGCCATATAAGTATGTTTTTATACGTGGCAATGATATTATACCTTTTGTATACTCCTCAAGTGAGCAAATTGGAAAAATTTTGGATATAACTACAATACCAATAACATACATAGATAATGAAACAGTCGCTTCAACTTTATATCGTAACATAGATACAATAAAAATAGGATCAACAAACTTAAATATTCTATTTGTTGATCCTGCAAGTGTAAATAAAGCTTTACCGTATCATTTTATATTTAAGATTAATATTACCGATCCTAATCAAAACAATAATATAATATGGATAATAGGTATTTCTTTATTTATAATAATTATTATAATATTAGTCATAGTTTTTAGAGAGCAAATAACATATTTTGTTCACGATATAATTGACCGTATAAGACGAAGGATGTAGGTGCATTTTAATGTGCCTCCAGGCTGGACACAGTGGGGTATCGTTTTATTTTCGACAAGCCTTACTGTTGCCGAGTTTCCTTGTCGGGAAAAGGGTGTTTTTTTTCTTGCCAAGGACGACGTAGATGAATGACAATGAATGGCGTGAGAAGCCGGAGGCTGTACCGCCAATTATTGTCATAGGAGCGGCGAAAGCGAAAAAATAAAAGGAGACGTTATGGGTTGTGAATTGCACCCCATCAAGTAGACAGTACAATAAATAAAAATATCAATTACGCGGTCTTCGTCCTGTTTTCCATGGAAAAGATGGCGTTTAGTTTTGCCTGCAAACGATCGTAATTGTAAAAATGGATGTAAGTATTAACTGGTCTCTTCAGTTCTTCAAAGCTATGGTAGGTATGAAGATAAAGGCATATTACTCGGATTGAGTTGTACGCCTATTATTGAGTGTTGGCTTTACTCTATTCTCTTCTGTATACCATTTTTTCTTTACGTTATTATTGCTCAAAAACTGTTCGAGCACGAAAAGATTTTCCACGGATGAATAATCATCAACTGCTCTCTTATATAATTCGTATTCATTAGAAAACTTCCCAGATACCCTCTCTTTATAAAAATCTTTTAAACGATCGTATATATGCCCCTGACGTCGAACACATTTTTGCTTAATATTTCTAACTGTCCGTTCGCAATCCAGATGCTCATACTCCTTGTATGGGCTTTTCCTTTTGCAGTCTTTTTGTTTCAAGGTTTGCGTGGCAAAATAATTGCCGCAATGATTGCATTTCCAAAACTTATATTCAAACAACACCAAATAATGCAGGACTGAAAAAATTATATCTTCCACTGAAGAACAGGAGTAAATGAATCGATACGCTGTTTCGCTATTTTCAACAAATACCTTTCCCATGCTGAAATCATAATTATAATTCAAACAAACATATTGATATGGGGAAATTTTTTTTATTGATGGAGTTTACTCTATATTCCAATTTATAAAGTGGGTTTAACTCTCTAAGCTCAATCTTGTACGTGAATGTTAAAGATAAGAAATGTTTTAACACCTCAAATTCACTCACGGACAACCGTTATTCTTGGTGATGATTTCATTCAAACAAATCTTGTGTCTACTACTGTATGAGCGACGAGATTGCGATCCGGTTCAAGGAATCGGTGCAGATTTTGATTGAGGAGAAGGATAAGAAGGGTGTTCTAAGGATCTGAATAGCTACGGATAACGCCTCCAGACCCAAGTAAGGGTCGGAGGCGTTTTTTTAAATAGAAGAATTTATATGTTTCACGTTTTAAATTATCCTTCTATTTCTCGCTGAAACAGTACCGTCCTTTAAAAGGACGGCAAAGCTGTTTCCGCTTGTGTGAAATCTTTTGGTATGTTTTCATGCGTTTTTCTGAAATAACCATTAATAACCAGAATATCAAAGGAAATGATAGCATGACCTCGTTGGGGAGTGTACAAGGGCCGAGAGCTATTTGTATGTAAAATTATGTATATTTTTGAGTGTTGAGGAAACCGGCGTTTAGGCTTACACTGAATATGTAAATAAATACCAAATATTCAAATGGAGGAAGGCGATCAAGGCGGCATAGCGGATCAAGCTAATCAAGCTGATTAAGCCGATCTAAGCCGTAACGCATACTCTCTCATACATCGTGATCATACCCGCACGTAAGTCCACTACAATCAGAAAGGAATGTGAGATTTTGTGAACAGAGTTGCATTGGTAAGTCCCTTACGGACTGCAGTTGGTTCATTTAACAACGGACTTTCGACACTGAGTGCTACAGAATTAGGAGCGAACGTGATGACGGCCTGCCTTCAGCAAAGCCATGTAGAGCCTGCGTTAGTGGAGCAGATCTATCTGGGCAATGTCCTACAGGCGGGCGAGGGCCAGAATCCTGCCAGACAGGCGGCACTGCAAGCCGGTATCCCTATTGAAGTCCCTGCAACAACTATCAATACCGTTTGCGGTTCAGGTCTTCATGCCGTCGCTTTAGCTTACAACTCTATTCGGGCTGAACAAGGGAGTGTCCTTATGGCCGGAGGGATGGAGAGTATGTCGAATGCCCCTTATGTGCTGAGAAATGCAAGAAACGGCTATAAGCTTGGAAACAGCGAGCTGATAGATACCGTGGTCGCTGACGGGCTGACCTGCCCGATCAATCATTACCATATGGGCATTACAGCCGAGAACATTGCCGAGAAATATCATATTTCACGACTGGAGCAGGATGAATTTGCTTATGACAGCCAGATCAAGGCCGCCGAAGCTAAACGGAAGCAGGTGTTTGCAGAGCAAATTGTGCCTGTGATGACCACCAGCAAAAAGGAAACTGTATGGTTCGCGGAGGACGAGCATGTAAGAGGAGAGGTCAGCAAAGAGAAGCTTGCTCATCTAAAGCCTGCTTTTAAAGAAAACGGATCGGTGACTGCCGGAAATGCCTCGGGGATCAATGATGGTGCGGCGGCTGTGCTGGTCATGTCGGAAGACAAATGCAAGGAGCATGAGGTAGAGCCTTTAGCCTATATTAAGGGGTATTCACTGGTTGGCGTAGATCCTGCCTACATGGGAATGGGTCCGGTAAGAGCCATTAAGTCGCTGCTTAAGAATCAGGATATCCCTCAAGAAGCTATCGATCTGTTCGAGATTAATGAAGCCTTCGCGGCACAGGCCATAGCGGTATTGCATGAGCTGGAGATTAACCCGGAGAAGGTGAATGTCAATGGCGGCGCGATTGCGATTGGACATCCTGTCGGGGCAAGCGGAGCCAGAGTGTTAGTTACACTGGTGCATGAAATGGTACGGAGATCGTCGCATTACGGTATAGCCAGCTTGTGCATCGGAACGGGGATGGGCATTGCCATGCTGGTCGAGAACGCACGCTATTAACACAACGCTGACAGAAAGGGAGTTTAAGATCATTATGAATGCAAAAGAGGTTCTTGTAATGCAATCCATGCCTGCGGCCAGTCCGGGTTACGGGCGTCCGCCTTACCGCTTCATTGACCGTGAATTTATGGTCATCACTTATGAATCTGACCCTGCGGCGATCAGACAGGCGGTCCCGGAACCCTTGCAGCCGGATGGAAGTAACACCGTGTCTTATGAATGGATCAAGATGCCCGATTCGTCGGGTCTGGGAAGCTATGAGGAGAGCGGGATCGTGATTCCGTGTACCTTTCAGGGGGAGCCGTGCAATTTCGTGGCCCAGATGTATCTGAATAATGCGCCTGCCATTCTGGGAGGACGGGAGATCTGGGGGTTCCCCAAAAAGTGGGCCTCTCCCCGCCTGACAGTTGCAGGAACAGAGACGCTGACTGGCACGCTGCATTATAACGATGTCCTGGTGGCTGTGGGAACCATGCCTTACAAGCATAACCTGCTGGATACAGAGGACACAGCTAGAGCTATCGCCAAAACTCAAGTGAATCTGAAGCTCATTCCCGATGTGGATGGGACCCCCAAGATTGCGCAGCTGGTTGCCTACACTCTTGAAGATGTTCACGTAAAAGGCGCTTGGACCGGGCCGGCCCGCTTAAGCCTGATCCCCCATGTGAATGCCCCTGTGGCCGATTTGCCGGTGAAGACGTACCGCGGGGGAAAGCATTTCATTGCTGATCTAACGCTGCCCTACGGCAAAGTCATTCATGACTATATCATCCAGTAGCCTGTAGCCAGCTTTTCTCCAATAATAAACAAGGAGCCTGAAATCTATGATAAACAAATTAATCTCTGCCGAAGACGCCGTGAAGAGAGTGAAGGATGGAGATACCGTGATGGTCGGCGGTTTTCTGGCTGGAGGCCACCCCGAAGAATTGGTGCGTGCGCTTGTCGAGACGCAGTCAGCCGGTCAGCTCTCGCTAATTTCCAATGATACCGGCACCCCGGAATTATCGATCTATAAGCTGGTCAAAAGCGGCCGGGTCAAGCGGATCTATGCCTCCTATATCGGCTCTAACCCGGAAACGGGAAGACTGCTGATGACCAAGGAAGCTGAGGTGAATCTCTATCCGCAGGGCACGTTAGCTGAGAAAATCCGGGCTGGTGGAGCGGGGCTGGGTGGTGTGTTAACCCCTGTAGGAGTAGGGACGATTGTAGAGGAAGGTAAGAGGAAGCTCGATATTGAAGGGAGGGAATATTTACTCGAGCTGCCTCTCCATGCAGATGTGGCACTAATTCGGGCCCACAAGGCGGACGAGGCCGGGAATCTGGTGATTGACGGCTCTTCCCGAAACTTCAATTTCGTGATGGCGATGGCGGCGGATTATGTAGTAGCTGAGGTAGATACTTATGTGAAGCTCGGGGAGATTGATCCCAATCATGTCAATGTCCCGGGAATTTTGATTGATGCCATTGTAAAGGCGGGGAATACGCATGAATAACCGGGAATTCATTGTGAGAAGAATCGCCCAGGAGTTCAAGGACGGCGATGTGGTGAATCTGGGGATCGGTATGCCGACCCTGGCAGTCGATTATATTCCTGATCATGTTCAGATTATGCTACAGGCGGAGAACGGAATACTTGGAGTCGGCCCCAAAGCGGCGAAGTCAGAAGAAAACATCGACTGCATCGATTCTGGCGGCAGCTTCGTGACCACGATGGCCGGAGCTTGCTATTTTGACAGCGCGGTCTCCTTCTCGATCATCCGTGGGGGGCATGTGGACATCACTGTGCTGGGTGCGCTTGAAGTCGATGAGCAGGGCAATCTGGCAAGCTGGATGATTCCGGGGAAAAAAGTACCAGGCATGGGCGGAGCTATGGATCTGGTAGTCGGGGCTAAACGGGTCATTATCGCCATGGATCATGTGAGCAAGGACGGACAGCCGAAAATAGTGAAAGACTGCAAGCTCCCCCTGACGGCGGTACATGTCGTAAACACGATTGTCACTGAAATGGCGGTCATCGAGGTGATCCCGGGCCAGGGGCTGATGCTGATGGAAATTGCACCGGGTCTGACGGTGGAAGACGTTCAGAAGGCTACAGGGGCCGAGCTATGGATCTCCCCGGACCTGAAGGGGATTGCTGTCTAATACAATAAAATTTAATATGTTTACATTGTGATGACTCTACGAACATATTACGCCGTTATGCTGTCTACTAGAACAGACAACAAGGAGCGTGAAAGTTCGTGAGTAATCATCCATTTGTAAAGAAAGTATTAAGCGGGATCTTGGCTATGACGGTTCTGCTTCCCATCCTTACACCTGCTCTATCTCCGTTACCGACTGCCTTTGGGGATGCGGCGGAACCCAGCGGTGTCGTGAAGGTAGAGGATTTTGAACAGGTACGCTTAGCGGATCTAACCTTTGACAGTGCCCGCATTCACAGCGGCAGTCTGGCGCTTGAGACCAATCCGAAATACGTACATAGCGGAGCAAAGTCCCTGCGGATTGATTATGACTTCATTGGCATAACCGATAATCCGTCTCAGGTTGCCGTGGGTCCGGCGACTCAGCTGCCGCTCTCTAACCGAACACCTAAGAGAATAGGGATGTGGGTATATGCCAATCAGGAAGGCCATGGCCTGACCTCCAAGTTCTACGTGTCTTCCACCGGCAAATCCAAAACGTATGAAATCAGGAGTGAAGAGACCGGGATCGACTGGAGCGGCTGGAAGTATGTTGAGGCGGATATAGGTTCAGACCTGACCATGCCGGGTACACTGGCCTTCTACTTCCAGATGAAAGAAAGACAAATGAGCAAAAAGAATAAAGGCTCGATCTGGATTGATGACGTCAGGCTGATCTATGATGAGCCGGTTAATGAAGATATGGATGTGCCTGTGTTAAGTCCAGCGGCACCGGCTCCTAATCAAACCTTGAGCGCCCCTGTCTCTGACATTATTCTGTCAGCGGAGGATGCCAAGTCGGGCATTGACCCGGATTCCATCCGGTTAACGGTGGATGGTCAGCCTGCGGCACCGTCAACTTATGTCTATGATCTGAATCATAAGCAGATTACCTATCACCCGGAGCTTCCGCTGGCCGGAGGTTATCATCAAGTGCTGGCAGAAGTGAAGGATATGGCCGGCAATCCGGCAGCGGCAGAATATGCTTTTCAGATTGAGCATGGAGCCAGATTTACCTTGGAAGCCCCGGAGGAGGCCGTCAGTAATGAGACCTACCGGCTGAAGTTGAAGGCAACGGATGTAGGCGAGGCTAAGAGCTTTCATGCCAGAATCAAGTTCGATCCAGAGACATTGCAGGCCAATGTAATTAATGCACGCTCCGGCCTCAGCCAAGTGCAGACAGTTCTTGATAATACAGGCGGCTATGTTGAAGTCAGTGCCGAGGGATTGCAAGGGGATCAGGCGGATGCGCTGGCAAGTATTGATTTTGAGGTGAACCGCTCTGCGAAAATGGAACGCGGCGAGACGGCTAAGCAGATGGCTATGGTGGAAGGCAGTTTCGGGTATGAAAGCGGGACGAGAGTTCCTTCCTTAGCCTCCCCGCATAGGTATAAGATCGGGTTTCCTTACAAGCTCAGTATCAAGGGATCAGCGCTGCACACTCAGAGTATCATCACGGTTACCTCCCGCGCAGGAGCGCCGGTGGAAGGAGCCGGGATTGATTTTAGCGATACCAGCGGTCCTCAGACTTATGTGCGTGTAACCGCCGATGGGTCCAAAGTATATGCCAAAGCCGATCCATCGTCCGCAGTGTTGCTTGCTGTAGAGAAAGACGCGCGGATGTTCGCCACAACAGGCAGTGCCTCCGGATTCATCAAGGTGTATTTGCCGGATGGCAGCAAGGCAGGGTACATCTCATCCGCAGATGTGGAGCAGAGTGATCTTACCGCAGGAATAGGCTTGACGGATGCCAAGGGAGAGATCTATACGTCCCTGACGAACCTTGCCATTGGCACTTGGAGCGTTCAGGCTGTCAAGGATGGCGGGACCAGCGAGAGTACCAGTATGAATGTTGTAGCTCCGTTTGGCGGGGCAGATCCGCAATATGTGCAGACCTTTGTGACCGAAGATATGAAGACGATGATGAGCGTAGGGTGGCAGAGCGCGCCAAGTGTTCAAGAAGCTTACATCCAGTATATGAAAGATAGTGATTGGGTGGATAGTGATCTGACGAATGCTCCGGCAAAAGCAGCCACGCAGCGCGCGCTCTCCGAGGTGGAGGTCATTCCTGAGGTTGCAGGCGGACCTATGGGCGAAATCAAGCTTCATAACGCATTAGTCACGGGTCTTGAGCCAGGTACGGGCTATCATTACAGAGTTGGCTACGAAGGCCATTGGAGCGATTGGTCCAATTATAAGACGGTGGAGGCTGCGCCGGACAAACCTGTTTCCTTTGTATTTGTAACCGATTCGCATACCAAAGGGGACAATGGGCTGGAGACCTATCAGCAATTGATCCAGAATGCGTTCACGAATTATCCCGATACCCAGTTCGTTATGCATGGCGGTGATATGGTTGATGATGGGGCGGTTTTGAATGAATGGAACCAGTTCTGGCAAGCCTCGTCGATCTATACCTCCTCTGTTCCTTCAGCGTATGCCATGGGGAATCATGATGTAAAAGGGGGAGGAAAGTACATTTTCGCCAAAGGATTGGGGCTTCCTAATAATGGGCCAGAGCTCCAGAAGGAGTATGCCTATTCGTTCGATTCAGGAGAGGTGCATTTCGTGGTACTGAACTCCGAAGCAGACGAAGTCACGATGGGCAAGCAAGCGGAGTGGCTGCGGGAGGATCTTCTGAACAGTCATAAAAAATGGAAGATTGTCATGTTCCACAAACCTGCCTATCATACCGAAGATGGACGCGGCAATCTGATTGAATACACACAGACTTATTTTGCCCCTATTCTGGAAGAATTGAAGGTCGATCTGGTGCTGGAAGGCCATGACCATGTATATGCGCGCACCTATCCGATGAGCAAAGGCAAGCCGCTGCCAAGCGGAGAGCAAGGAACAGTCTATCTGGACGGCGGAGCGTCGGGCTGGAAGTTCTACGATGGAAGCAAATACGAGTATCTTGATTTCATGTTTGACGAGGATGTTCCCGTCTATTCTGCCATTCAGGTAAGACATGATGAGATCATCATCCAAGCCCGCACTACGCAGAGCGCAGAATTAATTGACAACTATACGATTGTGAAAAAGGATGAGCGGACAGTGACTTCCGTGGCCGTAGCCCCGGCCGAATTGAAGCTGAATGTCGGCGACACGCACGCGACGGTGCTTACGGCTACCTATAGCGATAACTCCACTGCCGATGTCACGAATCAAGCGGTATGGACATCTTCTAATGAGCGGGCAGCTACAGTAGACGCCCAGGGTATCATTCATGCCGTTGAAGTGGGAGAAGCTACCATCCAGGCGAATTACGGTAACATGCCGCCGGTGAAGCTATCGGTAACGGTTCAGGCAGAAGGTACGGTGCCAAAGCTGCTGAAGCTGACCGCCGAGCCTGGCACACACACCTTACAGGTGAACAAGCAAGCAGTTTCCGTGATTACAGCGGTATATGACAATGGAGCAAATATAGTGGTTACGGATCAGGTTCGTTGGACAACTTCAGATCCTGCGGTCGCCTCGGTATCGGACAAGGGGATCATTACGGGTATTGCAGCGGGGGACGGGGTAACGATTACTGCTTCCTTCGGCGGCTTAACCATTGCGATTCCCATCGTGGTTGAGGGCGGAACGGTACCGGTGGCAACGCCGACGCCGACACCAACGCCAACGCCACAATCGGGAGGAACACCGGCAGTAACGCCAGCACCAAAGCCGGCGGTAACACCGACAGCAACACCGTCATCGACAGCAACGACGACACCGGTACCAACACCGGCTATAACTGCCGGTCCCGCAAAGCCAACGGTAACCAGGCCTGTCCTGAAAGACACCTTGGACTTAGATGCGCTTAAATCTATCGTTGCAAAAGGCCGGACGGCTGCAGTTGTCAAGTTCCAGGATGTACCTGCCGTTCTGTGGAGTGCACCATTCATTGATCGTGCAGCCCGGATGGGGATGATAACGGGTTACGCGGATGGTTCATTCCATCCTGAAGCCAAAGTAACACGCGCTGAGTTTGCTGTAATGCTCACAAAAGCTTTTGGCCTCACGGGGTCGCAGGGGACCGGATTCTCCGATACGGAGGGACATTGGGCTTCGAAGGCACTTGCGGCGCTTCAACAGCATGGAGTCATTCAGGGCTACGCCGATGGTTCCTTCCACCCCAAACAGGAGATCACCCGCGCGGAAGCTGTGACTATGCTGGCGCGTCTTACGAGCTATGTTCCCGGCACACCGGCACCATTCTCCGACCTCCCGGCAAGCTGGGCGGCAGAGCCAATTAATGCCTTCGCTAATGCAGGCATTGTCACAGGGAAAGGCAATGGCGCCTTCAAACCAAAGGATTCTGCTTCCCGCGCTGAAGCCGTAGTGATGATCGTCCGGCTCATGGATAAGCTTGTTGAAGCGGGTGAAAAGTAGGATAAGTAGACAAAGCTAAAGCTTCTGAGCAGACAAGGGCAGCCCCATTTATTCGGGGCTGCTCTTTTTTTAGCAAGGTAAAATACCTTTACCACATGATGAGGCTTTTAAGAAGCTGCTGGAGACGTTTTTTCAGGAATTTATTGAGTTGTTTTTTCCTGAGCTTGATTCGATGCTGGATTATAATGAGACCCGGTTTCTGATGCAGGAATTGCTGGTGGATATTGTTGGTGAGGAAGCGCGGGAACTGGATCTCCTGCTGGAAATCCGCTACAAAGGACTGGACGGTTATATTCTCATTCACCTGGAGCCGCAGTCGTATCGGGATTCACGGTTTCATGAACGGATGTTTATTTATTTCAGCCGTCTATTTGAGCGCTACCGCAAAGAACATAAGCTGATTATTCCGATTGCCATCTTCACTTCAGATGAGATCAGGGAGGAGCAGGACACCTTGGAGATGGTTATTCCTGAGCACCAGATTCTGCGCTTTCAGTTTCTCAAGGTAGAATTGCGTAAGCAGAACTGGCGAAGATTTATTGATTCAGACAATGCAGTAGCTGCTGCGTTACTAGCTAAGATGGGGTATACTACAAGAGAAGCAAGAGATGTGCGCCGGGAGTTCCTGCGCATGTTCATGAAGCTGAAGACACGGCTCGATCAAGGACGGCTGGCGCTTGTGATGTCAGTGGCAGATTTATATTTCAAGCCGGACCGGGCCCAGGATGAAGAGATCATAAAAGAATTAATGATACAATACCCGGAGGAGGGTGAAGCGATTATGGAACTCATGCCAGCCTGGAAGCGTTGGGGATATGAAGAAGGTATAGCTGAAGGCATAGAACAGGGAATTGAACAAGGCCAGACGGAGATCATCCGTAAATTACTCCTTCACGGACTTACTCCAGAAGAGGTATCCAAAGCGGTGGAGTTACCGGTAGAGAAGATTAAGAAGCTGATGTAAGCGGAGTTCTATCATATTATGCGTACGCCCAAACAGACCGTCTACCCTAAGACGGTCTGTTTTCGTATGTTCCGATTCAATCTTTTATTCAATATAGCTCCTTGTCGCCTCATACATTTGCACTGCATATTTGTCAATCTGCTCCCGTGACATGCGCAGACGGTCTACGGATGTGCCGTATCCGATCTCCAAGAGTCCTTCAGTGAGTCCCTGGAAGATCCCGTCCGTGAATGCATCTAACGGCTCGCCATGGACATGCAGTCCTGATCCGCCGAGATCCGTATTCACAGCAGGCGGGGCAATCTCAATGACTTCAACGGAAGACTCAGAGAGCTGAAACATGGCAAGCCGCAATGCAATCGTGCTGTCCCCCTCCGCCATCCAGTCTACATATTGCCTGATCTGGCTTATGGGCATCTGTGTGTTTTTCAGATAGAGGATGATCTTAAGGAAAACGAGGTGATCCTCCGTAAAAATCCGCCTGCCCGCTTCATCCCGCTCCATCCCGCTCCATCCGGGGCAGTAACCCCTGCTTCTCATAAAAACGTATGGTAGATTCCCGAATCCCCTAACCGCGTTGCCGCTTCGCCAATGGAATAATAGTTCATCTGGAGGCCTCCAATTGATTGTTTAGGTGTCGACAGTTATAGGATACGACTTAAACCAAGGGTTAATTCAACCTAATTTATAAGAGTCTGTCAAAATATTACTATTGGTTAGTTTTCCATTTTGCTATATTATGAGAATGCGTTTGCATTCCATGAAAATTATCCAAAAATAGGAGGACTACCAAATGACTAAGACTGATTTTGCAGCGTACCAATGGATGAATGAAGGGAACATCAGGTTTGAGGATGACAGTATTATAATAGAGGCCACTGCTAACAGTGATTTTTTCTGCAATAACGGGGCGGTTGCGGAAGAAGGGCTGACGCCTGAGAGTCTGACCAACGCGCCTTTCTTCTATACTGAAGTATCCGGGGATTTCGTGCTGCGGGTGAAGGTGAGTCATGACTTCCGGGACACGTACGATTCTTCTTCCATTATGATTATGCAGGATCTGTCGGTCTGGGCGAAGGCTTGCTTCGAGCTGACAGATTTTGATACCCATGCGGTGGTCAGCGTAGTTACGAACCAGACCTCGGATGATGCGAACGGCTGCAATATTGAGGGTAATGAGGTATGGCTGCAGGCCGCCAGATCCGGGAATGCCTTTGCTTTTCATTATTCGACCGACGGCGTACGGTTTGACATGATGCGTTTCTTTAACCTTCCGGTGGGAGACTCAGTCAAGGTTGGGTTATTGGCGCAGGCCCCTACTGGCGATGGCGGGGATAGAATCTACAAGCATTTCTCACTGGAACAGCGGACGGTGAAAAATATAAGAGCCGGCATATAAGCCGGCTTTTTTTCGATGAACCAGCTGCTCCTGCCGGAGCTTAGTTCGAACCTTTGGCCTGTCTGGGCCAGATGAAATAGGTAACAGTGATGATCAGGTCAATGCCGACCACCACGGACCATACAGTCAGGATACTTAACAGCGCCTCCGTGCGGGCGGCATCGTCGATCCACAATATCAATCCATACAGAATACCGGCAGCGAGCACAAAAGAGAGCAAGTGCTTCACCCAGCCCTTGAAATAATGCTTGGCATGGTCCATGCCGTAACGCTTGGCCGGCTTCGTCCCTTGCTTGGTAACATAGTAGCGGAAGCGTTCGTCGGCCCAGGCGATCATGCTTTTACCGAATACAAGAGACACAGAAATATACACAGCCGCAAGAGCATGTGCTGTCGTAGCGGTAGCGCCCCGTGCCAAATCCACGCCGGAAATCAGTAACAGTAGGATATCGAGGACCGGAGTCATCGCCAGGAAAATGAGCCCCAGTGTAGGCCGCTTGAAAATATAACGTGCTGTAAAGCCTGCAAGAATGACCACCCAGAACAAGACCTCACAGGTCACAATCGCCCATGCCACCAGATTCATATAGCACCCCTTGTTATTGTTGATAGTAGTTATAGCCTAGTCGAAGTATAACAGCGGATTTTAAATAATACAATCGTATCATTTAAATTGTGCTTATCATTTCGGGTATGCTACAATATGGTCATGCCAAAAATTGTAGATCATTCCGAACGAAAATCGAATATAGCCGAAGCCACCTGGCGGGTCATTATCCGGCAGGGAATCAAAGGGGCTACGGTGCGTAATATTGCTGCCGAGGCGGGTGTTTCTTTGGGCGCACTGCGCCATTATTTCTCCACTCAGCATGAATTGCTGGAGTTTGCTATGAATCTGGTGAAGGAGCGCGTAACAGCGAGGATTGTGGACATTATGCAGTCGGAGCTTCCTCCGCGGGAGCAGATTATGAAGGTGCTGCTGGAGCTGCTCCCTACGGACGACAGCAGCATGGCTGAGATGGAGGTATGGTTCGCATTTACCTTCCATCTCAAGACTGGTGGGGAGAAGCCTGTTGAGCTTAATGATGCGATCTATCCGCTGATTGTGCAGATTATTGACTACCTGGATCAGCACGCACTCTTCAAGCAGGGGCTGGATAAGGGGGATGAAGCCGAACGGCTGTATGCCCTGATTGACGGCCTGGCCCTTCATGCCATGCTTGAGCCTGACAGGATGAATAAACAACGTGTGATCCGGGTGCTGAATGTTCACCTGGAATCTATCTGCACTCCAAGTACGACATAACAGCCTGGTTCTGTATAATGTTCTATCCCTGTCTCAGGATCACTAATTTCCCCCGAACCTTCCGGGTCTCATAATGATTATGCGCACCTACTATCCCCTGCATTGTAAACGGGAAAATCTCCTCCACATGCACCTTAAGCTTATGCTCGCGGACTTGCTGGATAATGGAAGCCAGATCCTTTGGGTTCGGCTCGATATAGGCAAACTGGGCCTCGATTCCGCGAACCTTGGGGTGGGTGGTGATCAGCGGGTCTACCAGGGAGATTAGCCTGCCGTTGTCCCGCAGAATCTGAAGGTTCTTCTGTTCGGTTGCTCCTAATCCAGTGTCCGCATCAATGGAAGTTTCTCTCACCATATCCAATACAATATCTACTGTGCCGGTTGCTTCTGCGAAATCAGTGGTCGTGTAGTCAATAACCTCATCGGCTCCAAGCTGCCGCACAAATTCATGATTATACTCCCGGGCGGTGGCCAGGACATAGGCGCCGTGCTGCTTGGCCATTTGCACCGCAAGATGTCCTACCCCTCCAGCGCCAGCGTGAATAAGAATCCGCTGGCCGGAATGCAGCTTGCCGTACTTGAATAAGGACTGCCAGGCAGACAAGGCAGAGGCGGGCAGGGCGGCAGCTTCCTGAAAGGAAAGCTCAGGCGGAATAACTACCGCTGAGTTCTCTTCCAGAGCTAAGAAGTCTGCGTAACCGCCGCCGGACCTGGAGAGCCCCATGACGCGGTCGCCCACCTTCAGCCGTGACACATTTTTCCCAATCGCCCTCACTATTCCGGCTACTTCTACTCCCAGCACATGGGGGAACTGCAGCTGCATGACCTCCTTGAATGCGCCTGAGCGCACCAGTTGATCAGCGGAACTGACAGTTGTGGCGTACATTTCAATGCGCACCTGAGTCTCGGTGATAGCGGGAGTAGGGAGTACCTCTTCTGTGAATACTTCGGGATTACCATAATGCTGAATAGCAATTGCATGCATAGCTGAATCCTCCGATCCGTGTATTTTGAGTCTCTGTTGATTTACGGGTAGACGTTCACTATAATGATCCTACCAGTGTGGTATAGCTGCATCAATTGCTAGAATTTCGGAATGTGTTCAGTATTGTACAGAATCTGTAGAAGTGTTCAAATCAATTCGAACGGGGCGAAGAAGGGGTTATTTATGGATAGAAGGATACGTAAATCGCAGGAGGCTATTATTGAAGCCTTTATCCAGCTGATTGCAGAGAAGAACTTCGAACAAATTACGATAAACGAAATAGCCGAGCGGGCCAATGTAAGCCGGGGCACCGTTTATTCGCATTATACCGACAAATACGATCTGCTGGACCAGTGCATCAGGACACATTTTGTCAAGCTGATTGACAGCTGTCTGCCGTGCGGCGAACAGGCGCTGTTTCCTACTGAGGCGGCTCTGCACTATACATTCCGTTACCTCGATGAGCATGCTTCGTTCTATGCAGCGGCGCTGGCTAACCAAGGGGTTCCCGCGTTCCGAAATCGTCTGCAGGCGGTACTGATACGGGGATTCGACAAACAGATGGATATGGGCGGCATTAACAAGATGATGGACAAGGGAATCCTGGTGCAATTTCTGGCTGTGGCAATGACCGGCATGATCGAACAGCTGGTTACGCGTGCAACGCCTTATTCAGCAACAGAGCTATCCGGGCAATTGTGGGCACTCATGGAGCGTAACCAGATGGTCCCGCCGTCCGCTCCGCTTTCTATTTCTACCAAATTGTTCTAGAATGAATAGGTGCATATAGCAACCGGTTGGTGGGAACTGCCGGATTCAGAGAGGAGCAGAGGATTAATGAAATACCGCAGATTAGGTGGGACCGGACTTAAGGTCAGTGAGATTAGCCTGGGAAGCTGGTTGACCTACGGAGGATATGTGGAGCAGGACAATGCCGTTAAGGCCATTGAAACCGCTTACTCCCTGGGCATTAATTTTTTTGATACCGCGAATGTCTATGAGAAGGGGGCGGCGGAAAAGGTGCTGGGAGCTACCCTGAGCAGCTATCCGCGCGAATCCTACGTGCTGGCGACCAAGGTGTTCGGGGTCATGGGTGACGGTCCCAATGACCGTGGTCTGTCCCGGAAGCATATTACCGAGCAATGCCATGCCAGCCTGAAGCGGCTGGGCGCTGAATACGTGGATCTGCTCTATTGTCACCGGTATGATCCGGAGACCCCGATCGAGGAGACGCTGCGGGCGCTGGATGATCTGGTCCGTCAGGGCAAAGTGCTCTATGTGGGGGTCAGTGAATGGACAGCGGCGCAGATGACCGAAGCCCTTGCGGTTGCCGACCGGTATCTGCTGGATCATATCGTGGTCAATCAGCCGGTCTATAATATGTTTGAACGTTATATCGAGAAGGAGATTATCCCGCTTGGGCAGCGCAAGGGAATCGGACAAGTCGTATTCTCTCCGCTCGCTCAAGGTCTGCTGACCGGCAAATACAGCTCGGTCTCCGAGATTCCGGCAGACAGCCGGGCTGCCCGGCTCGACTGGATGCGCAAAGGAATTACGGAGGAGAAGCTTACGAAGGTTCAGGAGCTGGGCAAGGTTGCCGCTGAACTGGATATCTCTGTAGGCAATCTGGCACTGGCCTGGATTCTGCGCCAGCCGAATGTATCCAGTGCCTTGGTCGGCGCGAGCCGCCCTGAGCAGGTGGAGGAGAATGTAAAGGCTTCCGGCATTGAGCTGAATGAGGATATACTGGCCCGAATTGAAGAAATTATCGGTTAAGAGAGAGGGAGGATACAGATGAAGGTTCTATTTATCGGAGGTACGGGACTTATCAGTCAGGCGGTTTCCCGGCTGGCAGTAGAACGGGGAATAGAACTGTATCTGTTCAACCGTGGAGAGCGCAGCGGCTTCGTGCCTCAGGGCGCACAGGTGATTCAGGGCGATATCCGTGACAAAGAGAAGGCAGCCGAGGCGCTGAAGGGGTATGACTTCGATGTTGTTGTGGACTGGATTGCCTTTACGCCGGAGCATGTGCAGACAGATGTTGACCTGTTCACAGGCAAGACGCAGCAGTATATCTATATCAGCTCGGCTTCCGCTTACCAGAAGCCCCAGCGTAATTATCTGATTACCGAAGAGACTCCGCTGGTGAACCCTTATTGGCAGTATTCCCGGGATAAGATTGCCTCCGAGCAGCTGCTTCTGGAAGCGTATCAGAGCAGCGGCTTCCCGGTGACCATTGTCCGTCCATCCCATACGTACGGAGATACAGCTATTCCGGCGGCGCTGACCAGCTGGAGCCATCCATGGTCTCTGGTGGAACGCATCCGCAAGGGCCAGCCGCTCGTTATCCATGGCGATGGTACCTCTCTATGGACATTGACGCATAATACGGATTTTGCCAAAGGCTTCGTTGGATTGCTGGGACTTCAGGAGGCGATTGGAGAAGCGGTTCATATTACCTCGGATGAGGTACTGAACTGGAATCAGATCTATGCGGCCATCGGGGAGGCAGCCGGCCGTGAGCCGAAGGTTGTACACATGTCTACGGATTTCATCGTTGCGAATACCCCGCCGGGAACAGCGGACGGGCTGATCGGGGATCAGGCGGTCAGCAGTGTGTTCGACAACAGCAAGATCAAGCGTCTCGTTCCTGACTTCGCCGCTACTGTGCCGTTCGCTGAAGGGGTGAAACGGTCGGTTGCCTGGTTCGAGGCCCATCCAGAATTGTGCACAGTCGACCAGGATTGGTCCAAAATGCTGGACGGATTGATCGCCAGGCACGGCGTTGATGCGAAGCTTTTGACCTATTACGTGTAAAGAGAACTAATAGTATCTATCAGAATATTTCTTCATACCGGAACAGGTGCTGTCCATAGAGGATGGTGCCTGTTTGTGTATAAGCAGTGTCAGGTTATAACCCAGGTATAGCATGAAACCCGGATTCGTGAATATACTCTGACTACCGAAATCCCCACGAGTAAAGGAGTCCTGGTCATGCCGACACATCCTTACGTCTCCCGTTTTTTTGTGAATACCGATGCACGCCGTGACAAGCTGATTTATGATTTGCCGGAAGCCTGGTGGAGCCGTCCTTATGAATATGAATGGTGTACCCATTTCATATCACCGCATGATGTCGTGCTGGATGCCGCCTGCGGGATCTCTCATCCGCTCAAATTCTATCTTGCCGAGCATAGCGCTGAGGTCTATGCCTGTGATAAGGATGCCCGGATTCTGTCGCATGAAGCGATTATGCAGAATATCACCGAGGATGTCGGAGCAGCTGCAGCCCGTCAGGTAGAGGCCGGACCTGTGAACAGGCTGCACTTGGCCCAGGCTGATCTGACATCACTGCCTTATGAGGATGAGAGCTTTGATACGGTTTTTTGTATCTCGGTGCTGGAGCATCTGTCTGTGCAGGAAGCGGTCCTGGCCGTCCGTGAGTTTCATAGAACGCTTAATGGAGAAGGACTGCTGGTGCTGACCTTTGATTATCCGACCGTCAACCTGCCGCGGATGAATGAGATTCTGCTCCAGGCCGGATTTCAGTATTGGGGCGAGACGGATTTCAATCTTCCGGCAGATGCCGTGCGTACAGACCAGTGGGGCGGCCTGAGCTGCTTCCGGGCAGTGCTTAAAAAAGCGCAAATCTAGCAAAATTCACCCATCATTTGGTTGTTTCCTTCCATTGTAGTAGAATAGCTTCAAGGGCAGAAGAAAGAAGGAGACAATCTCATGGGGATGATCGGCAATTACCTGGCTGTACATGCTGAATTGCTTCAGCTCTGGAGGGAATAGAAGAAGCCTGGCTGAGGGAACACTACCCTTTCCGGCAGATGATGGAGGAAGGAATCTACCCCCTTATGGAGGATGATGAGGCGGAAGAATTCTTTGATTATATCTATACGTATTTCAAGGCCATCCGGGAGTTCTACCAGCAGGCAAGCGCGAGTGCATCCTGCGTTGTGTTCTATATTTCCTAGTCACAGTCATTATTATATTACATTAGAAAAAGGAGCTAGAGAACGTTGCGCAGATATGCTGTTATATTCATGATTCTGCTTCTGCTGGTCCCCGCTGCGGGGATAAGCGCCCAAGGGACTGCTCCGCAGGAGGAGATCCGCCTTACGTTTGCCGGGGATATTCTGCTGGACGGCTTTGTCGGCGACCAGATTGCCAAGCATGGCGTGGATTTCCCGTTCGCCAAGGTAGCACCTGTGCTGCAGAAGGCCGATCTTGCTTTTGCCAATCTGGAGACTCCAGTCTCCGTGCGCGGGGCTGCGGCCAGCAAGACGTTCGCCTTCCGTTCCAAGCCGGCGGCACTTGCGGGATTAAGCAAAGCGGGGATCGACGGCGTGAGCGTAGCCAATAATCATATTCTGGATTACGGCCGGATCGCGATGCTGGACACGCTGATTCATCTGGATAAGAACAATATTGGACACACCGGTGCGGGTGCTAATATGGATGAAGCCTTCAAACCGTATGTCAAGACCGTCAAGGGCAAGCGGATCGCCGTTCTGGGTACAAGCCGTGTGCTGTCTGACCCTTCCTGGTATGCAGGCAAGAACAGCCCGGGAGCAGCCTCAGCCTATACGGCAGAGCCGCTGCTAAGTGCGATTAAGAAGTCTGCCAAGGATAATGACTATACGGTTGTCTATATTCACTGGAATCAGGAATTCAAGGATTACCCGGAAGCGTATGCGCGGAAGCTGGCCAAGCAGATGATCGACAGCGGGGCAGATATCATCCTGGGCGCGCACAGTCATTGTCTGATGGGTATTGAATATTACAAGCATAAGCCGATCTATTATTCACTGGGCAACTTTGTGTTCAACCGTTCTACACGGGGCGGAGACAAGACCTTGCATTCCATGCTGGTTAACTTCACCATTAACCCGTCAGGGGTAACCAGCAGCATTACACCGGTCAAAATCATTGGCGGCCAGCCGAATTTCATGGGGGATGCCTACAATAAAGAAACCATTAAGAAGCTGAACCAGCTCTCCTTCAATGCGAAGATTGCAGCGAACGGGGCAGTCGGTGAGAAGCTGTGAAATAAGCCGGCGTAACAGTTCTTATCCATGAATCTGTATGATCCATCTCTTATAGCCCGGGGAGCCGCTTCCTAATCCTCCCTGGGCTGTTTTGCGTTTTCCCGGTATTCTTCATTTTGTGCTATTCATTCTTAGCATTGTGCTAACAGCGCGGAGTGAATCTGCTCTACAATATGAATATTAGTTCTATAGAATAGCTGTAACGAATTCCATGCAGAGGATGTCCAGTGAATGATGCCCAAGCTTAAGAAGTACATGCCTTTCACCTATAAAATGATGATTCCTTATCTGCTGCTGGTTCTGCTTACAGATGTGTTCATCGGCTATATCTCCTATTCCATGCTGACCGATTCCAGGACAGAGATGGCCGAGTCCAACATCCGTACAGGCATGGAGCAGTCGAGGAACAATATCCGCTATCAGATGGATGAAATACAGCGGATGTCGGACAACCTGTTCGGCAGCCAGCCGTTCCAGCGTGCGCTTGAGCTGAAGGGGACGCCGTTTGAGATCTATCTGACGATGCTTGACGAGATTATCCCCCAGATTACCGCGCCGCTGCAGCTGTTCGGGAACAAGATCCGCTTCATGCTCTACACCCCGAACTCAGATCTGAACATTGTGTCCGGTGATAATCTGGATGAGCCGATCATTACCAGCGATTACTATATTCTGCCGCTGGACGATATTACAGGCAGTCCATGGTATCGCTCGCTGAAGGATTCCAAGCGTGATAATTTGTGGCTGCAGATTGATACGGACCAGAAGCTGGGCAACCTCTCGCATGTACGCAGACTCGTCAACTTCAGTGATTACAAGTCGCTGATCGGTTATGTGCGGATTACGGTATCGCTGGAGGACCTGTTCGGCGGCTTCGACACCTTCCCGCTGGAGGAAGGAATTACGCTGCGGCTGGTGGAGGAGACCACTGGGGACGTTCTGTTCCAGCGGGGTCCCGCCAATAATAGCAGCGGGGAGGGGAGCTTCCTCAGGCTGCAGGAGCAGATTCCGGGCAGTAACTTCATTATTGAAGCGATGGTTCCGCATAAATATCTCACTCAGGATGCCGGACGCCTGCGCCGTGTGATTATCGCAGTCTGCAGTCTGAGCTTCCTGGTTATGACCCTGATCGGGTATGTGGTAGCACGGATATCGGGACGCAAAATGAGCCGGATCGTAGGCCTGGTACGCTCCTTCCAGGACGGGAACTTCCAGAAGCGCATCCGCTTCTCCGGTAATGATGAATTCGTGCAGATCGCGGATTCCTTCAATGATATGGCCTCCAACATCCAGGGGCTGATCAACAGCGTGTATGTGCAGGGAATCCAGAAGAAGCAGGCGGAGCTGGAAGCCCTGCAGGCACAGATCAATCCGCATTTTCTATATAATACACTCTCTACCATTAGCAGCTTGGCCAATCTGGGTGAGATCGGCAAGGTCACGGAGATGGTCCAGGGGTTGTCCCGGTTCTACCGGCTGACGCTTAATCAAGGCAATGTCTATATTGAACTGGAGAAGGAGCTGGACCAGGTGGCTACTTACTTGGAGATCCAGCGGGTCAAATATGCGGATGCCTTCACGCTGCACGTGGATGTGGACGAGGAGATTCTGCACATGCAGGTGATTAAGCTGCTGCTTCAGCCTTTTGTCGAGAATATATTCAAGCACGCCTGGTTCGGTGAGACCATCGCCATCCGGCTGACCGGCAAGCGGGTGGGGGACAATATTGAGCTCAAGGTAATCGATAACGGGATTGGCATGCGTCCTGAAGTGGTTAAGCGTATGATGCAGGGGCCGAGCCAGTCAGGCGGTTACGGTGTGAAAAATGTGGATGAGCGGATCAAGCTCAGATACGGCGATGCTTACGGGGTGAGCATTGCCAGCTTCTACGGAGGCGGGACAACCGTGCGGCTGCTGCTCCCTGCCGGGCTTCAGGGTGATGAGGAGCTGTAAAACTTAGGGTCAGTTACACCTACAGGAGGACAAGATTGCGATGAGTATCAATGTATTGCTGGTTGACGATGAAGCGATTGATCTGGAATGGCTGCGGCGCAGAGTGCTGGCCAGCCCGCTGGATCTTGCAGTGGTAGGAACGGCGAACAGCGGCTTCAATGCGCTTAAGATCATGGAACAGGAGCGGGTGGATATCATCCTGTCCGATATACGGATGCCCATTATGACGGGGACGGAATTCGCGCGCCGGGCGAAGGTCATCCATCCAAAGGTCAAAATTGTCTTCATCAGCGGCCATGAGGATTTCAGCTATGCCAAGGAAGCGATTGAGATCAATGCCTCCGGTTATTTATTGAAGCCTGTGGAAGACAAGGATCTCTACGACATGCTGGAATCCTTGTCTGCTGCTCTGGAGCAGGAACGGGAGAAGAACCGTTCATTTACCGAGGCGCTGTCCCTGGTGAACAAGGAGCTGATTCTGCGCTGGTTCGAGGATGCATCGCCTGAGCCGGCGGAGCAGCATCTGCGCAGTGCCCTGAATCCGCTGCTCATGAAGGGGGCGGCTGCAGCGATTATTGAGATTGATGATCTGGAATGGAAAATGCGCGACCTGTCCGAGGAGGATGCGCGGGTCAAGACGCGGCAGATGGCCGGACTGATCAGAGCGTTCGTAGAGAGCACCCAGCTGGGAACGCTGATTCCTGTCCATCATCACCGGTTCGTCATTCTGTGCAGCCTTCCGCAGGACAGCTTCCTCAGTCTGCTGGACGAGCTGATTAAGCAGATGGCCGGGAGCTCACCCTGCACCTTAACCATCGGGGTCGGGCGTTACGCCCAGGATGAGGCGGGGCTGCATGAATCCTATCAGCAGGCAACGGCTGCACTCAGTGCGAAGTGGCTGCTGGGCAAGAACCGGCTGATCCGCGATAATCTGGAGTCCTCCCCGCGCGGGACGCCGGGGGCGAGGATTGAACAGACCGTTGTGCAGCTGCTGGAGGCTATCATCCAGTACGATCTGGTGGCGATTGACGATCATCTGCTGGAGCTGTTCACGAATGCGGGCAAGAAGGATGTCTATGAGCTGATTATCCGGATCACCTCCAAGCTGCATGCGGACCTGCAGCAGCAGAATGAGAATCTGTATGAGCTGCTCCAGTGGGAGTCTCATCAGCCGGACATCCTGTTCCAGTTCGAGACGATTCACGATATCCTGTCGTGGATGAGACGGAGATTCTTCGAGCTGTCGGAGCTGCTGTATGTGAAACGGCAGCGGCAGAAGCGCAAGCTGATCGACGAGATTATGAATTATGTGGAGGAGAATCTGGAGAAGAAGATCACGCTGAAGGAGGTAGCCGCCCACTTTGACTTCACCCCGAATTATCTGGGCTTCCTGTTCAAGGAAGAGTATGGGGTTCCCTTCAGCGAGTATGTTAACGAACGCAAGACAGGCAGAGTGTTCGAGCTGCTCAGTGATCCGACGCTTAAGATCTATGAGATAGCCGAACGGATGGGCTATAAGAATATTATCTATTTCAACCGGCAGTTCAAGCAGATCACCGGCATGACGCCGGGGGAATACCGCAAGAAGCAGAAAATCTAAGCTGATGATTACCAAACGTTGCCAGTCCTGATTTCCAAATCAGAGGCAACGTTTTTTGTTTTTTTGGAAAGTATATATTTAAACGGATCGTTGAAAAAGTATTACTTTTAGTTGATAGCCCTAATCCACACCGGAAGGACGCTTATTTATAATAAGGCTATAGAGAAATGGGAATGGGAAAGGGGATTCAAGATGAAACAGAAACAACACGGATTCTGGGATGACGTCAAGAAATACAGATCCTTGCTTCTTATGCTGACACCGGCAGTATTGTTCTTTCTGCTATTTGCTTATCTGCCCATGTCGGGCATAGTGCTGGCATTCAAGCAATTTGATTATACTGGCGGGGTATTCGGCAGTCCGTGGAACGGACTGGATAACTTCAAATTCTTCATTGATTCCGGTGACGCCTGGCGCGTAACCCGAAATACAGCGTTATATAACATCGCATTCATCGTTGTGAACAACGGGCTTCAGATCTTCGCAGCGATCCTGCTGTTCGAGGTAGCGGGCAAATGGTTCCGCAAGCTGACCCAAACGGTATTGTTCCTGCCTTATTTCATCTCCTGGGTTGTAGTTGGAGCCATTGCGTACAACCTGTTCAACTTCGATGTAGGTACCGTTAATGTATTGCTGAAGGGACTCGGTATGCAGCCGGTGGATATCTATAATACGGCAGCCTACTGGCCGTTTATCCTGGTCATTGTCTCCGCCTGGAAGACACTGGGCTACGGAACGATCATGTATCTGGCCGCCATCACCAGCATAGACACCGAGATGTACGAAGCCGCCGAAATTGACGGCGCGAATATTTTCCAGCGGATTATGAAAATTACGATTCCGAACCTGATGCCGACTGTCATCATTCTGGTGCTGCTGGCGATCGGTAATATCTTCCGCGGAGACTTCGGGATGTTCTACAATATGGTCGGCAACAACGGCCTGCTGTTCTCATCCACAGACGTAATCGACACCTTCGTCTTCCGCTCGCTGACCACATCCAATGAAATCGGGATGTCTGCGGCAGCCGGCTTCTACCAATCCCTGCTCGGCTTCGCAACCATCATGCTGGCCAACTATGCAGTACGCCGATACGACAAGGATCGCGCTCTATTCTAGGACAAGGAGGTAATGCCCAATGAGTTCAACCACTGCAAATATTCAATCACCGGAAGTACGCAGAAAGCCTGCTAACCGGGACAAGATGGTGCTATCCATCATCGGATACGTAACCCTAACGGTACTGGCCATATTCTGTATCTTCCCATTCATTCTGGTCATCTCTTCCTCTCTGAGTGAAGAGAGCGCGATTATCGAGAAAGGGTTCCAAATCTTCCCGACCGCCTTCTCGACAGAGGCGTACAGCCTGCTGTTCAAGTATCCGGCTGAGATGCTCAGAGCGTATGGCGTGACGATCTCCGTTACGGCCATCGGTACTATCGTCGGATTGTTCCTGACGTCAATGACAGCCTACGTGCTGTCCCGGAGAGATTTCAAATGGCGCAGCCGCTTCTCCTTCTTCTTCTTCTTCACTACATTGTTCAGCGGTGGTCTGGTTCCATGGTATCTGATGATCATCAACTATCTGCATCTGAAGGATACGCTTCTGGTACTGATTCTGCCGATGATGATGAACGTCTTCTATATTATTGTCATGAAGTCCTTCATGAGCAGCATCCCGGATGCGATTACAGAATCCGCCAAAATTGACGGAGCCGGCGATTTCCGGATCTTCATGCAGCTGATCGTGCCGTTGTCCAAGCCCGCCCTGGCGACCATTGGCCTCTTCATTGCCTTGGCCTACTGGAATGACTGGTATAACGCCTTGCTCTTCATCTCCAAGTCGGAGCTGATGCCGCTGCAGTATTATCTCTACAAAATGTTAGGCAATATGGATGGAATGCGTAAGGCGATGATGGCTTCCGGTGCGGTGGTCAACACAGACCTGCCAACCGAAAGTCTGAAGATGGCCATGACGATTGTGGCTACAGGGCCTATCCTGCTGGCGTATCCGTTCATCCAGAAGTATTTTGTAACAGGACTAACGATTGGTGCAGTCAAAGGATGATTACAGGGCAACCTGGTTATCAATATAAGACTTAAAGCAACTATTATTTAAGGGGGAAATACAGGTCATGATGAACAAGAAAAAGAAATTGACAGTTACGCTTGCAACGATGATGGCGCTTGGAACGGTCCTCAGTGCCTGCGGCGGCAATAATAATGGTAATACAGGAGCGGAGGCTACGAAGGCTCCGGCAGCATCCGAGGGAACGAATTCCGGCGCTGTGGACACCTCCAAGGAAGTGAAGCTCAAGATGATTCTGCTCGGGCCACAGCCCGGGGATTATGACAAGGTCTTCAGAGAGCTGAACACTAAGCTCAAGGAAAAAATCAATGCTACCGTAGAAACCGAATTCCTCGACTGGTCTGACTGGACCCAGAAATACCCGCTGAAATTCGCAGCGAATGAAGACTTCGATCTCGTATACACAGCGAACTGGGCCTTCTATAACGATCAGGCGCTGAAAGGCGGATTCCTGGAGCTAACGGATGATATGCTGACCAAATACATGCCACAGACCTGGGAAGCGATGCCGAAAGTGAACTGGCAGCAAGCCAAGGTGGACGGCAAGCTCTACATGGTTCCTAACAACAATGTTGAAGTAACCGACAAAGTGGTGCTGTACCGTGAGGATCTGCGCAAAAAGCATAACCTGCCGGAAATCAACAGTCCTGAATCGTACGCGACTTACCTGAAGGCGATTGCCAAGGACGAAAAGGGCATTACTGCCTATGGAGCCAAGCCGGCGGACGGCTGGAAATTCCATGAGCTGGATCAGACGCTGCTGGAGCAGAACAACAACTTCAACCTGGTAGATGCCAGCCTGCTGCCGCTGGCGTACAAGCTGGATGATGCAACCGGTAAAGTCTTCAACATCTATGACACACCGGAATTCACTTCCCTGCTTAAATATTACAAAGACCTGGCCGATAACGGCGCCTGGTCCAAGAACGTAGTCAGCAACAAAAACGATGTATGGCAGGATGTGAAAGCAGGCAAAGTATCCTCTTATGCGCACAATCTGGGTACTGTAGCTGCTAACCTGGCTGAAATGCGCCGTGACAAACCGGATGTAGAGCTGGGCATTGCTGACCTTACCCCGGACAAAAAGAAAATTGCTGCGATCTCAACGCAGAACGGGATGTCCGTGCATGCAACCTCTAAGAATCCTGAGCGCGCACTGATGCTGCTGGATTTACTGCAGAATGACAAGGAAATTCACGACTTGACTATGTACGGTATCGCCGGAAGCAACTACAACCCGGAAGGCGACAAGAAGTTCACCGCCGGTCCTGCTGCCGCTAACTACACAGGCTTCTCGAACTGGGGCTGGAACTCCCCGCTGAACCGTCAGGATGCAGCGTATCCTAAGGAAGCGGACGATATGTTCAACACTTGGCAGTCCAGCATCTATCACTTCCCGCTGGAAACCTTCGTCTTCGACACTACGCCAGTGAAGAACGAAGTGGCTAATATCGGCAACGTGATGCTGCGTTATGCGATTCCGCTTGAATATGGCTTGATCGAAGATCTGGCGAAAGGCCAGGCAGACCTGATCAAGCAGCTGAAATCAGCAGGTCTGGATAAGGTGCAGACTGAAATGCAGACACAGATCGATGCGTTCCTCGCAGCGCAGAAATAACAGAATAAGCTTACGGGCTGCTCCAAAGCAATAGCTTTGGGGCAGTTTTTATGAAATTATAGGTATAGGTTGTACAAGGATCATACAATATGGCAAAGGAGCAATTCTCATGAGATATACGATACAGGCTGGGGTGTCTCCCAAAAAAATCTACCCGTCCACACTGAAGCTGGGCGGGAGCAATCCTCAAGGGGATGAGATCCGCTTCACGAATTATTATATGGAGCGCAGCGGCAAGCCTTATTTCGCCATCTGCGGGGAATTCCATTATTCACGGTATCCCGAAGCGGATTGGGGGAGTGAAATCGCCAAGATGAAGCTGTCCGGCATCAATGTGGTGGCGACCTATATCTTCTGGAATCATCATGAAGAGGTGGAAGGAGCGTTCGAATGGGCAGGCAACCGCAATCTCCGGAGATTCGTGGAGCTGTGCCGGGATAATGGCCTATACGTCATCCTGCGTGTGGGTCCGTTCTGTCATGGCGAGGTCCGTAACGGCGGACTGCCGGACTGGCTGTTCGGCCGGGAATTCGCTGTGCGCTCCAATGACGAGGGCTACCTGAAGTATGTGAACCGCCTGTTCAAGGAGATCGGCAATCAGGCCGATGGACAGATGTTCAAGGATGGCGGCCCGGTGATCGGGATTCAGCTGGAGAATGAGCTGAATGCTGCGGCCGCTCTCTGGGAAGAGACCGCCAAGCAGGGTGACGAATATCTCAGCGGCGGAGCGAGCGGTGAAGCGGGATCTGAGCATATGCGTCTGCTTAAGCAGTATGCGGTGGATTCCGGTCTGATCGCTCCGATCTATACCAGCACCGGCTGGGGCGAGGCGCCGTTCCTGGAGGATGAGGTGCTTCCGCTCTACGGAGGGTATGCCTATACTCCGTGGAGCATCAGTGACCCGAATCAGGTTCAGAAGCCGACGCCGGAATATGTATTCGTGAATTTCCATGATGACAAGGCGCCGGGCGGCGAATTCAATCCGCCGTATGCGCGGACGAAATACCCGTTCGCTTGCTGTGAGATGGGCGGCGGGATGCAGACCTGGTATCTGTCCCGGTTCCAGGTTGAGCCGGAAAGTGTCATCGCCATGACCTTAATGAAGCTTGCCGGAGGCTGCAACTTCATCGGGTATTATATGTTCCATGGCGGAACCAATCCGGTGGGAAGAACGGGATACCTGAATGAGAGCACTACGCCGAAGCTGACTTATGACTTCCAGGCGCCAATCGGGGAATTCGGCCAGATCCGTGAGTCGAATCACCTGCTTCGTCCGCTTCATTATTTCCTGCGCCGGTTCGCAGACCGGCTTGCACCGATGGCAACTGTGCTTCCTGAAGGGGCAGAAGCAGTTACGCCGGAGGATGCGCACACGCTGCGTTATGCAGTCCGCACGGACGGCAAGTCCGGGTTCCTGTTCGTCAATAACTATCAGGACCATGTGGAGATGGATACGCACGAGGAGGTTGTGTTTGCGGTAGAACTGGGAGAGGAGACGCTAAGCTTCCCGCAGCGGAGCAAGCTGACGGTTCAGCCCAAGGCTTCCTTCCTGCTGCCGTTCAACTTCGCGCTGGATGGTCTTAATCTCAAGGCTGCCACGGCCCAGCCTGTTACGGCTATTGAAACGGAGGAAGCAGCCACCTACTTCTTCTCTATGCCGGAGGGCATCGACGCTGAATTCCAGATTGACGCAGATACCGGTATTCTGGAGGTGAGCGCGGAGAGCGGAGACGTAGCAGAGAATGGCGGCTATAATGTGCTGATTCCGCATCACCAATCTTCTATGATTGTGATCCGGCGGGACGGAGCCAGAGAAGTCCGTATCTATGCCATGAGTGCTCGTGAAGCTGCGGCTCTGTGGGAGCTTGAGGAGAACGGCTGCAGCCGCATCATCTTCTCACCGGTTCCTCCGGTTCAGACCCCGGGCGGAATTGAATTCATCAGCCAGGGGCATCATGCATTCACATTCCGTGAATACACGGGCGGAACTGAGGCGGCAACGCAGTGGAATACCGCACAGGCGGATGCAACGGTCAGCGGACGACAGGATGGCTGGTTCCAGGCTTACGAGGTACAGGTACCGCAGAAGGAAGTCGCCGTTACGATGCGCCGGATTCAGGATCACAAGGTTGTCCTCCAGTTGCCCGAAGAAGTCCTGGAGGGTTCGGAAGAAGTCCTGCTGAGCATTGATTATACAGGCAATGTGGGCTATGCCTTCGCTGCCGGGCAGCTGTTCCACGACCATTTCTATAACGGCTTGCCGTGGGAAATCGGCCTGTCGCGGTTCCGGGAGGTACTGCGCCGGGGCGAGATCGTTCTGGAAACGACACCTCGCCGGACAGGTGCTGTTAAGCTGGCCGACGATGCAGCCATGGCTGTGGAGAAGGTATTCGAGGGCGAAGCCGTCGCCGTGTTCCATAGTGTGACCGCAACAAAGGTGTACCGGATCGGACTAACAAGATAATGCAAGAAGGAAGCACTGTCCAGGAAGCTCCGCTGGATGGTGCTTTTTTCTGTTTAAGTATTTTGTGAGATTTTTATAAGTGCATTAAGTTAGAATGAGAACATCGATGATTTGAACTGGAGGCTGTTTGTGAGAAAGGTAAATATCCGCAGACTTGCGGGAATCGGCATATTCTTCTGTATTATCTTTTCTTTGATCTTCATGATCTTCTCACTGACCCGGCCTCCTCAAAATGAGGTAAGCGTGGAGAAGGGAGTACTGGATCTGTCCTCATGGAATCTTGAGCAGCAGGGAGTCGTGAATTTGGATGGTGAGTGGGAGTTTTACCAGGATGAGCTGCTGAGCCCTGAGGATTTCCGGCAAGGCCGGTATGATTCTCCGCCTGCCTATTTGAAGGTTCCCGGTACCTGGCGCGGCAAGAATCCCGCTGGCGGGATGAGCAGCAGGGGTTCAGGCACCTACCGTTTGCAGGTATTATTGAAGGATACCGATGAAATACTCGGCTTGAAAATAAGAAGCATCCGCATGGCCCACCGTCTGTTTATTGGTGGACAGGAGGAGGGGGCCAGCGGGTTTCCTTCTACGGACAAAGGCGCGTTTCAACCCGGAAACACACCGTATTCGATATTTTTTCATCCGGATACCCGCAGGCTCGAGATTGTGATCCAAGTCTCTAACTATAATTTTGTCACCGGAGGAATTGTGAACTCCCTCACGCTTGGAGCACAAGAGGACATCACCCGGCGCAACATGATACAGATCGGTGCGGATATCGGAATCATTTTGATCTTGGCCATGTTCGGTGCCTATCACCTCAGCTTCTATTTTATTGGCCGCCATGAGAAGGAGTATTTGCTTAGCGGATTTTTCTTATTGTTTCTGGCCTTGCAGAACTCCTTGTACGGGGAAAAGATGTTTCAGCGTCTCCTGCCGTCGGTCCCCTTTGATTTTTCGTATAAGCTGCTGGATGTCAGCCACTTTCTTAACGCGATACTGATTATTGTGTTCTTTTGTACCGTAGAGTCGCACCTGATGTCGCTGCGCAGGCTGAAGCTGATTCTTACCCCGTTTATGGCCTATCTTGTTATGGTTGTGCTTTTGCCATATGCGGTGCATATTCGAGTGAAATATTTCTTTATATTCTATCTCTGGATCGTTATGCTCGGCATTGTAGCGAGAATGGTCTATTTGTATATCCGCAGGCAGAGTCAGGTGGCAGACCGTGCGGAGCTGATGCTGTTCATTGGCGGAGCCACTGCGCTGATGATCTATCTGATGAATGACGGCCTTTATTCCGAGAATATTGTGCAGAGCAATTTTACAGGAAGATGCGGAGTTATTGCATTTATTGTGCTCATTAATATCCTGCTGGCCGTAAGGTTCTCGAATGCGTATGCCAAAACAGAGATTCTATCCCGTAAGCTATGGACAGCGAACCAGCTGAAGGATGAATTCCTGATGAACACCTCTCATGAGATCAAGACACCGCTCCATGGAATAATGAATATGACCTCTTTTTTACTGGAGAATCAGGAAGAGAATTTGCATGCAGGCCAGAAGCAGAATCTGTGGCTGATTAAGGATACATCCACGAAGCTGTCGATGCTGATCCAGGATCTGATCGATGTCAGCCGGTTGAGGCACGGAGAGCTGCGATTGCACCAGACCGCTGTTGATCTAAGAGTGGCTGTCCAAATTGTATATGATATTCTCCGGTTCGAGCTGGCGGGCAAAGAGGTGCAGCTGCTCAACCAGGTGGATGCCGATACATGGGTACTCGCGGATGAGAGCAGACTGCGGCAGGTGATGTATAACCTGGTTCATAACGCGATTAAGCATACCCTTCAGGGATCGATTCAGATTACAGCAAGAGTAGCCGGGAGTGAGGTCTTCATTGAAGTGGAGGACACCGGAACAGGGATATCCGAAGAGAACCATGCGGCGATCTTTGAATATTTTGAGCAGGTGGACAGGCTGCTGCCGCAGGACGGATATACCGGAATGGGGGTAGGGCTGTATATCAGCAGGAAGCTGGTGGAGCGTATGGGCGGTGTGATTCGGGTGGATTGGTCCGAGAAGGGCAAGGGAACCCGCATGGTATTTACGCTGCCCCTAGTAGACCCTATTCCCGAATATCAGCAGGCTGCCGTATCCGAACCTTACGCGCTGCATGCCGATGTTGATTATACGGTGCTTGATGTACTGGACCGGGAAGGGCAGACCATTCTGATTGTAGACGATGAGGCCTCCAACATCCATACCCTGCTGAATATTCTCCGTCGTCATGATTATAATGTGCTGGTAGCCTTCTCCGCCAAGGAAGCATTGACCAAACTTCAGGAATATCAGCAAGTGGATCTTGTCATTCTGGATATCATGATGCCGGGTACATCGGGGATAGAATTATGCCAATCACTGCGCAGCCGTCATTCTATACTTGATCTGCCGATTCTGTTCGCCACAGTCAAGGATGCACCTTCCGATATTGCGCTGGGCTTCCGGGCCGGGGCGAATGATTTTGTGACCAAGCCCTTTGAGAGCGAGACGCTGATGGCCCGGATTCATAACCTGCTGGCCATGAAATTGTCGATCCAGGAAGCGATCCGGCATGAGCATGCGTTCCATCAAGCCCAGATCAAACCGCATTTCCTGTATAATGCGATGAGCAGTATCATCTCATTCTGTTATACCGATGGCGTCAAGGCAGCTTATCTGTTAACCATGCTCAGCCAATATATGCGCTTTATTCTGGATATGGACCGCTCCACACTTGTCATTCCGTTGTACCGGGAGCTGGAGCTGATTCAAGCCTATGTTGAAATTGAACAAGCCCGCTTCGGGGAGAGGTTCGACTATAGCAGCCAGGTGGATGATTCCCTGAAGGCAGTGAATATCCCGTCCCTCTGCATCCAGCCATTTATTGAGAATGCCATCCGTCATGGACTGTTCGAGAAGGAGGGGCAAGGCAAGGTTGCCTTAAGAATTCAGGCTGGTGACGGCTACATGAGGATTATAGTCGAAGATGACGGTGTAGGCATTCCCGCTGATCTGTTATATACATTGAACAGTCAGGGAGAGCTGCAAGGAAGCATTGGTATTCAGAATATCCGCAAGCGTCTGGATATGATTCCGGGAGCCAGCTTAAGCATTCATTCTGAAGCAGACAGCGGTACGAAGGTAACGATCTATCTGCCGCTCAGCGGCGGCGGCTCCGGGCAAGGGGCTTCTGAGGAGTAGGAGTAAATATGATTCTGCGTGAAGGAGGGGTCTTCCATGTTTCGGGCGATGATTGTTGAGGATGAACGGCCAATCCTGGATTTAATGAAGGTGCTGGTTGGCCAAAATAGCAATTACAGCATTGTAGGAGCTTTTACGAATCCGGTAGAGGCCTTGGCGAATCTGCAGGAGCTGCAGCCGGATATCGTGTTCATTGATGTGGAGATGCCGAGGATGAACGGGCTGCAGCTTGCAGTGCACATCCATGAACAGCTGGGTCAGGCAGAGATAGTGTTCACTACGGCTTATAAGGATTATGCGCTTGAAGCATTCGAAGTAAGTGCACTTGATTATATTCTCAAGCCTGTCACGCCGCAAGCGATTCAGCGGGTCACCGGGCGGCTGTTCAAGCACCGGACAACCCACATTCCCGCAGAGACCGTCAAGTCTAGCTTCTCCATCCGCTGCTTCGGTGAATTTGAAGTCCTTAATCCGGAGGGACTCCCGGTCCACTTCCGAACCCGCCGGACCGAGGAATTGTTCGCTTATCTTCTCTGCCACCCTGGACGGTATATCAGCAAGTGGAAGCTCATTGATTTGTTGTGGCAGGATGCGAAGGGAGAGCGGGGATTATCCAATCTGCATAATACCCTGTACCTGTTAAAAAAGGTCCTGAAAGAGAACAAAATTCCGATGAGCATACAGAAGCTTAATGACGGTTACAGGCTGGATACGGCAAATAAACAATATGATCTCCTGCAGTATCATCAACTGCAGCAGGTTCACAGTGAGGGCAGACTGACCACAGAGCAAGCCGAAGAGCTCTGTTCGCTGTATCAGGGGCCGCTGCTGGAGGGCAAGAATTACTTATGGAAGATCCCGTTAGAGGAAGCCTTCTTCAAGCAATATACAGCAATGGTCCGGGAATTGGCGGCGGCTGAGCTTACGGCTGGAAATGGAGCAGCAGCGGAATTACGTCTTGAGCAATACTTGTCGCTGTATCCTTTGGAGGAGGAAATGAACCGCCTCCTGATTAGCATGTATAGAGGACGCGGCGCATTAGAGAATATCAATAGACGGTATGAGCAGTTTGAAGCGGCTTGTAAAAATGAGCTGGGGCTTGAGCTGCCGCCGGAAATCAAGAATGAATGGCTGCAGGCTCATTAGTATATCCCGTGACAAAAAGAAAAGGCGTCCCATGAAGCCGTTACACGGCTTATGGGGACGCCTCTTTGCATAGTGAGAACAGGATCAGCCCTTAACCGCCCCCGCGACAACGCCCTTCACAATGTATTTCTGCAGGAAGATGAAGACCACGATTGATGGAAGCACCGCCATTACCATAGCGGTCATGGCATACTGCCAGTCCGAGGTATACTGGCCCACGAAGGTGTAAGCGGCCAGCGTTAACGTCTTCGTCTCCGGTGAACCGTTGACCATCAGCAGCGGGAGCAGGAAGTCATTCCAGATCCACATGACATCGATGATGACGATGGTCGTGGTGACCGATTTCAGCAGCGGGAAGATCACGCTGAAGAACAGGCGGAAGCCGGAAGCGCCGTCAATCGTCGCACTCTCGTCAATCTCTGTCGGGATACCCTTCACGAAGCCGTGATAGATGAACACCGCCAGCGGAGCGCCGAAGCCCCAATATAGGAGACCCAGTCCCCAGGTGCTCTCCGACAGATTGAGGTTCTTGGCGGTCTGGAGGACCGTCAGCATGATCGACTGGAACGGGATCAGCATCGGCATAATGCACAGGAAATACAGGACACCGCTCCATCTGGTCTTGGTCCGGGCCAGCTTATAGGCGGCGATGGAGGAGATGAATACGATACCGAGCAGGCCGACACCCGTAATGATGAAGTTGTTCAGGAACAGCCGCGGATAGTTGATGAACTCCCAGACATAGGCATAGTTGCTGAAGGTCAGCTTCTGCGGGAGGGCGATGACATCGGTCATGACCTCGCCGAAGCTTTTTAACGAGTTAATGATTGTCAGGAACAGTGGATACAGGAACAGCAGAGACAAGAGGACCAGGACAATTTCCAGTATGATCTTGCCCGCCTTGTTGTGGTTTGTTTTCATTAGGCCTCTACCTCTCTCCGTTTGAAGACTGTCAGCTGGATGATCGTCACGACAAGCACAGCCAGGAACAGGATAAGCGCTTTCGCCGTGCCGTAGCCGTACAGATTGTTCTGGAACGTATCCCTGTAGATATCATAAGCAATACTGTAGGTAGTTCCGCCGGGACCGCCGCCGGTCAGCGACAGGATGACATCGAATACCTTGATTGAATTGGTGAGCGCCATGAACACAGAGATCGTGATCGATGGGGCAAGCAGCGGCAGCGTAATGCTGAAGAATCGTCTCAGCGGTCCGGCACCGTCTACTGTAGCGGCTTCCTTGAGATCCTCAGGCACAGATTGCAGACCGGCAATGTAGATAACCAGATAGAACCCGATGGACTGCCAGATGGATACGCCCAGGATGGAGATGAAGGCCAGTCCCGGTGTCCCGAGCCAGCTTAGATCGAAGATTGCCCAGCCGGTGCTCTCACCCAGCGAGTTGAAGCCCTGCATGAAGATGAATTTCCAGATGAAGCCGACAATCACAAGGCTGAGGATATAAGGGATGAAGAAGGCCGCTCTCAGCCAGGAGGTGCTTCTCAGCTTCATGTCCAGCAGCACGGCCAGCAGAATCGCCAGCACGTTGACTATGATAATGTAGAGCACCGCGTATTTAATCGTGAACCAGGCAGCATCCGAGAAGTTGGTATCGCCGGAGAAGATCTGCTTGAAATTATCCAGCCCGACGAACTTGGGGTGCTTGGAGATCCCGTTCCACTTGGTCATCGAATAGCGGATGGTCATGGCGAACGGAATATAGAAGGCTACAGCGATACAGATCAGAACCGGGAGAGTGAAGATTCCGAATTCGAATTTCTCGCGCCATCTTTTGCCGAGTGTTTTTAACATGGATGCACCTCTTCTTGAGTTATAGGGTGGGAGTAGTAGGCCTGGCTTGCCACACTTAACCATTCCGGTTAGTCTATATTGTGTATTATAGAGTAGACCCGTATCGTCAAAAATGGATTTAAGAGTACAGTTAAGGGTAAAAAGGTGAACGGACTGCGGAGGCCGGAAAAGCCCCCAAAACCGGCAGCGGGGAGAGCGGAGAGCATCATGAGAAAAGTGTGGGTTAAGCTGATCGAGCCTTTACTGGCGCGGGTGTCCCGCCGCCTGGCTAACAAGCTGATTCTGTTGTTTACGATTATCATCATCCTGGTGGTCAGTTCACTCACCTACATATCCTATAGCATGCTGCAGCGGGAATCGGTCGATAACAGCATTGCCAGTACTAGCAACAACCTGCTCCTGGTCGGACGGAATCTGGAGAGTTATCTGAGCGGGATTGAGCAATTGTCTCTGCCGCAAATCTCCTACGATGAGTTCAATTATGCGCTTTTGCATGAATCGGAAGACTACAGCTCCCGGATGTACGTGGAGGATTATCTGCGGAATCTGTATTTTTCGCGCAATGATCTGGAGGCTGCCTATCTCTATGTAATCAAGGAGCAGAAGTATTATTATGTCACTAAGGAGAACTATAACATCACCGTCCGGGTATCTGAGCACCCGCCTATTGATGACCTGCCGTGGTATAAGCGGGCGCTTAAGAGTCCGTATAACCGTTCCTATCAGTCGTTCGTGGAGGAGCAGCCGGCCAGCGTGAACAGCGCCGATTACCCCGTCAACCATAATAAGGTGTTCATGGGCTACCACCGGCTGATCCGCTCCATTGTCTCACGCGAGCCGCAGGCGGTATTATCGCTATATTTGAACTCCTCCGTGACCGATGAGATTATGCGGGATATCCCGTTCAGCACCGGAGAGCATCTGATGTATATCAGCCCGGACGGCGAGCCCTTCAAGGTGGATGATAAGGAATTCTACCGGGAGAGCAGGGAGGCGGGACTGGCGAAGCTGCTGACACCGGAGCAGAAGGGGCGCGTAACCTGGTCTGCTAAGGGGCAGAAGTACCTGGTAATCTACGATATCAGCCAAAAGGAAGGCTGGAAGCTCGTCAAGCCGATTCCCTACACCCAAATCTATGAAGCAGCTACAACGACGCGTACGTTAAGTGTGGCGATTGGCCTGCTGTTCCTGATCGTCTCTGTGGTGCTGGTCAGCTTCACCTCGAACCGGATTACCCATCCGCTGAAGAATTTGTCGCTCCAAATGCAGCGGTTCAGTACCGGGAGCTTCGATGCGCAGGCTGCGGTTGCAGGCAAGGATGAGATCGCCTACCTGTCGCGCCATTTCAACAAGATGGTCGAGAAGACGAATGAGCTGATCAATGAACGCTATAAAATGAAAATTGTTGAAAAGAACGCCGTCCTTAAAGCCCTGGAGGCTGAAATTAATCCCCATTTCCTGTACAATGCGCTCCAGGCGATCTCTACCAAGGCACTCAAGAACAACAACGACGATATTGTCGAGATGGTGGACAACCTGGCCCTGACCCTGCGATACTGCATTAGCGGCAAGGATGTCGTGCAGGCAAGGGAGGAGCTGCGGCATATTGAACGGTATCTGGCGCTGCAGAAGGCGCGGTTCGGGAACCGGATGCAGGTGGTATACGCCTGGGATGAGAGCCTGATGGAGCTGCGAATTCCCAAGCTGTCGATCCAGACCCTGGTGGAGAACTGCATCAAGCATGCGCTGGAAAAGGTATCGAGTACGGTTACCATCACCATTGAGGCGCGTATCACCGGCACACACAGCGTCATCTCTGTGCTGGACGACGGGCCGGGCATCAGCGGAGAACGGCTGGAGCAGGTGCTCAGCTCCCTTCAGATGCAGTGGGAGGACCGCGTAGCGGACACGGCCGAAGAGGACGGTATGGAGAGTATCGGGCTGAAGAATCTGAATACCCGGCTGAAGCTTTTGTATGGAGAGGAGTCGGGTCTGGTCATTCATAGCACGGAGCAGGGAACACGAATGGATATGCGGCTGCCGCGGGGAGGAGTAGGACAACATGTATAGAGTGCTGATTATTGATGATGAGGAGCCGCTGCGCGAAGCGATTCATATCCTGGGGGATTGGGAGTGTCTCGGTGTCAGCGAGGTGCGGGAGGCGACAGACGGTAAGGCGGGGCTTGAGCTGCTGCGCCGTGAGCGGTTCGATCTGGTGCTGGTCGATATGAAAATGCCGGAGCTGAGCGGAGCCGAGCTGCTGCAGATTGCCGAGCAGGAATTCCCGGACCTGCTGCTGATTGTGATCAGCGGCTATAATGATTTCGAGTATACGCGCCAGGCCATCCGCTCGAAGGTGGTGGATTACCTGCTGAAGCCGGTGAACCGCACAGATCTTAACCATGCACTGCGCAAGGCGGTGGGGGTGCTGGAGGCCAAGCAGAAGCGGGAGAGCGAGTTCATAAGCCGCAATATTACACTCAATATGTCGCTGCCGAAGCTGAAGGAGAAGATGTATCTGTCCATCATTGACCGGAGCTTCAAGACCCAGTCCAATGAGGCTTTTCTCCCGCTGATCGGGGCGGACGGGGCGGCCAGCCACTTCGCTGTCGGCCTTCTGCGGATGCTGAATCTGGAGAAGGTGCGTAAGGAAAGATTCCATGGGGACCGGGATCTGCTGCATTTCGCCGTAACGAATGTAATGAACGAGAACACGGACGGGCAGTTCGAGTCATTCAGCTTCGCCAGCCCCAAGGGGGAACGCGAATTCATTGCCATCTTCACCATGAAGGGCGGTTATGAAGCGGATGCGGCCTTCCTGTCGTTGCACCATATGAAGAAAGCAGCCTCTACCCTGAAGGAGCTGTTCGGGATCATCTGTGCAGGCGGAATCGGGGAGCCTTGCAGTGATTCGCTCAGCATTGCCGCTTCTTATGAGCAGGCCAAAGCATCACTAGATACGATTGACCTGCTCAGCCTGAGGGGCAGCCTGATTGTGCAGGGCATCGTGATGAATCCCGTAGCGAAGGATATTCCCTCCCTGACCGGGCGGATGCCGCAGATTCGCAGCGCGCTGGAGGGCGGGAATGTGAACCATGCCCGCAGCATCCTCAGCGAATTCATCCGCAAATGCCAGGAGACGGAAGGTTTTACTCTTGGTGAAGCGGACCGGACCCTGCAGGGCTTTCTCTTGCTGCTGGGCGAGATTGCTGCCCAGCTGGGTGCCATGCCGCCGCAGATCCGCAGCGGGAAGGACAGCAGCCTGGCACCTCTGGGCATCCTCAGCGACTTCTCCTCCTTTGAGCAGTTTGCGGGCGTGCTTAATGATATCTTCGACCGTTATGCGGGCGAGATCAGCCGGACAGTGGCCGGAGACCGCAGCAGCGTGCTGGAGAACATCAAGGCGTATATTGATAACCATTATTTCGAGGATATTAAAATATCGATGTTCACGGAACAATATTTCCTGAGCAGAGAGTATCTGATGAAGCTGTTCAAGGGACAATACGGCTACGGCATTCACGAGTATGTGCAAAAGGTAAGGATGGACAAGGCTAAAGCATTGCTACGCGACCCTGCCCTCAAAATTCAGGATATCTCTGAAATGCTGGGATACAAGGACAAGAACTATTTCAGCAAGGCTTTCCGCAATTACTATGATTGCTCCCCTTCAGAGTTCCGGCTGCAGCTGCCAGGGGTAGAAAAGTGAAACGGTTACATGGACACTTTTTTACCCTCATCAGTTCACTTATGTACATTCTTATCCTTTTTCTTTTTATTTAGAATGATGAGCAAGACCACAAGATGCATAAGGAAAAAGGGGGCAACATCATGTTAAAACGATTCATGGCATTATCTGCGAGTCTGCTGCTGGTGGGCGGACTGCTGGCCGGCTGCGGCGGAAATAGCACCAATAATACCGCTAACAACACAGGTGGAACGGCCGGGGCAGGCAATACACCTACGGATTCCGCCAAGCCCGTCACGATTAATATGTTCACCGCCTCTCCCGAATACACGGATGCCTTCAATGCTTATATTGCGGAATACAAGAAGGTTAAGCCGAATGTTACGATCAATCTGGAAATCATGCAGGCAGACTACAATACGGTGCTGAAATCCAAAATTGCCGCCGGCAGCACACCGGATGTGTTCCAGACCACGGCGGGCGGGGATATCGATACTTTTGCCGAATACAGTGCCGATCTTACCAATGAACCGCTGGCCGCAGCGATGACGGATGCAGTCCGCTCCAACATGAGCTCTACAGATGGCAAAGTCCTCGGACTGCCGGTGAAGGGTAACCTGTTCGTCCTGATGTACAACAAAAAGCTGCTGGCCGATGCCGGCATCACTGAAGTGCCTAAGACAACTGCTGAAATGGACGATGCAATCACCAAGCTTGAAGCCAAGGGCATCACCCCCTTCGCCAACGCCTACAAAGAGTGGTGGGTATGGAAGCATATCTTCCAGCACTTCGTAGATGCCGCAGCGACCGATGCCGGAACCGACGCCAAGACGCTCGTAGCGGACTTCATCGCCGGGAAGACGACCTTCAAGGATCATCCGGTGCTGAGCGACAACTTCTTCAGCTTCATTGACACAACCGTTAAGCATGGCACAGACAAGCCGCTTGAACGCGACAGCAATGCTGAGGTCAGTGATTTCGCGTTGGGCAAAACAGCCTTCATGACCGGTAAAGGCGCGTGGGATGAAGAAGCGATTAAGAAAATCACCCCTGACTTTGACCTCGGCATCGCCGGGTATCCTGTCAGTGACAAACCGGAGCAGTCCCAGATTATCACCGGTGCCGATCAGGCACTGCGGATCAACAAGGATTCTGCAGTAGCGGCAGAGACGATTGAATTCTTCAACTGGCTGTATACTTCCGACTACGGGAAGAGCTGGTTCTCTAACGTAGCCAAGGTTATTCCTCCAATCAAGGATGCTCCGATGCCTGACCTGCAGATGCCTAAGGAAATGGAAGAAATTCTGAAGACGGAGAAATCCGGCGATCTGTCGGTGAACTACTCTCTGGATACGTTCCACCAGAAATTCGGTGAGCTGATGCAGGCTTATATCGGCGGCAGCAAGACGAAGGATCAGGCGATGGATGAAATTCAGAAGGCCTGGATTCAATTCGGGTCTGCGGAATAAAATTTTGATTTGACCTTAACGGCCTCCGAAGTAAGCTTTATTACAGAGGGGGCCTTCTTTCTGTGTAACGCGGATTTCAGGGTGGGGGGTGTAAGTGGCTGGACGTAACTGCGTGAGCTTTGGATTTCCGGCCGCTGTTATGTTTGGATTTCCCGATTTAAACTGCTGGCCGCAGTAGAAATCCAAACATAAAGGCGGTCGCTGCCGCTCCTCCAATTCCAAACCTCCCTCCGTTACTTCACCACTTACACGAGCACCGCAGGGAAATTAGGAGTTACGAATAGAAGAGAAGGCCTCATAATCAGGAGGGGCAGGAAGACCAAAGAGATCAAAGAGACAGAGAGAGCAAAGAGACCAAAGGCAACAGAGATACCAAAGATACCAAAGGCAACAGAGATACCAAAGATACCAAAGGCAAGAATCTTTGTCAGGAGGCTAAATAGACATGGACAGCAGGCTCATAGACATAGCCGAGAACGGGCTGTATCTTACGATTGAGATTACTGGGGAGCAGGATGTGCGGCAGCTGCATTTTGGCGCAGCGCCGCTGGAAGCAGGGAGCATAGAAGAGAAGCATAAGGCAAGCTTCCGGCTGCTGGAGCTGCAGCTGTCGGGTGAAGACCGGGCGGAATATCACGGGCGGACGCACCGTGCATCTTATCCGGGATTGCGCATGGTGTATGACGGGCATAGGGACACGGTGAATCCGCTGGGACGGAAGCTGGAGCTTACACTGGCTGACCCGCTGACGGGTGTAAAGGCAGTACAGCATTATCAGTTCTATACCGGTGTGCGGATTGTCCGTTCCTGGACAGTGGTTCGAAATGAAGGCAGTGCGGAAGCGGCTGTGGAGTATATCTCTTCATTCGCACTCACTGGAGTGGACAAAGAGGGCAGCAGAGACCGCAATGACAAAATAGAAGTGAGTATTGCTCACAGCGGGTGGCAGAGTGAGCTGCAGTGGAAAAGCTACAGCCTGCCCGAGCTGGGCATGTCCCATCTCGCCGATCGTGGATCGAAGCGGGTTGCCGCCAGCAATACCGGCTCCTGGTCGGCGGCTGAGCTGTTGCCAATGGCCGTGCTGCGCAACAAGGAGAGCAGAAGCAGCCTGTTCTGGCAGATTGAACATAACGGCTCCTGGCACTGGGAGCTGACAGATCAGGCAGATCAGCTTACGCTGCTGGTCAGCGGGCCTACGGAGCATGACAATCACTGGTGGCGGAGGCTCGCCCCCGGCGAAGCGTTCACCTCTGTGCCAGTGGCCGCAGGTGCAGTAGAGGGCGGGTTCGGAGAGGCGGCAGAGCAGCTTACCGCATACCGGCGGCTGATCCGCAGACCGAATGAGGATAATGAGCTGCTGCGGGTGATTTTCAACGACTACATGAACTGTCTGTGGGGAAGCCCGACAACGGTGAAGCTGCTGCCGCTGATTGATGCCGCTGCCGAGGTCGGCTGTGAATACTTCTGTATCGACGCGGGCTGGTATGCTCCCGGCGAGTGGTGGGACGGGGTCGGCGAGTGGGAGCCTTCGGCTGAGCGCTTCCCGGAAGGCATCAAGTATGTGCTGGATGTGATCCGCAGCAAGGGGATGATTCCCGGCCTCTGGCTGGAGCTGGAGGTGATGGGCATCAACAGTCCGAAGCTTGCGGAGACCGACGACAGCTGGTTCTTCATGCGCCATGGCAAGCGGGTCAAGGACCGCAGCCGCTATCAGCTCGATTACCGTAATCCGGCGGTCATTAAGCATGCCGACAGCGTGATTGCCCGGCTGGTTGAGGAATACGGCGTCGGATATATCAAGATGGACTATAATATCAATGCAGGCATTGGTACGGAGACGGGGGCGGACAGCTTCGGGGACGGTCTATTGCAGCATAACCGCGCTTATCTGGCCTGGCTGGACAGCATCTTCGCCCGTTATCCGCAGCTCGTCATCGAGAACTGCTCCAGCGGCGGGATGCGGATGGATTACGCCATGCTCAGCCGCCACAGCATCCAGTCCACCAGTGATCAGGAGGATTATGTGAAGTATGCTGCCATTGCCGCAGGCTCTCCGGCTGCACTGACTCCCGAGCAATCGGCGGTCTGGTCGTATCCGCTGCGCGAAGGCGACGATGAAGAGGTCATTTTCAATATGGTTAACTCGCTGCTGCTTCGCGTTCATCAGAGCGGCCATCTGGCCGAGCTAACGCCAAGACGCCGGGCGCTGGTGAAGGAGGCGCTGGATTATTACAAGTCTATCCGCGCCTGCATTCCGCAAGCCTTCGCCTTCTGGCCGCTCGGTATGCCTGACGGTGGAGGGGAATGGGTCAGCTTCGGACTCCGTCATGGAGACATCCGCTATATTGCTGTATGGCGGATTGCCGGAGAAGCGGCTGCGGTCACGCTGCCCATACCTGAGCTAAGGGGCCGCGGGGCGGAGGCCCGGTGTGCGTATCCTGAGGCGCACGGGGCGCAGTGGAGCTGGGACGCCCCGGAAGGCAGCTTGAGCGTTACGCTGCCCGCCGGCAAGACTGCGAGGCTCTTCGAGCTTCGTTCGTAGGGCCAGCTTCATACACCTAGAAGAGGCTGAACAGCTGATACGGGGTGATTTGCATACAAAAAGGGGTATTTCTGCACCGGTGAATGGCTGCTGAAATACCCCTTTTTCTGCTACCTGATGAAGCTTAGGCTTAACAGCAGCAAACGGCGGGTGTAATAAAAGGACAAGAGCAGGAGGAACGCGAGAACTAGGCTGAAGGGCAAGCTGAGAAAGACCGGGACGGAATAGGATGGGGTCAGCCCCATCCCTATGGCACTGACTCCGAAGGTCCGCAGCAAGCCGGCTATCGGAGCGATGATGGCACAGATGAGGCTCCCTGCCACCCAGACGCCCAGTACGGGCAATGCAAATAGGATGACGAATCCTTTTGCCAGATAGTTCAGCAGTATAGGCATTGCACCAGAAGAAGAAGATTTCATGTCGTGTACCTCCATCGTTATGTATTCATCTGAATAATCTTGCCTATCCGGGAATGTGGATGAATCGTCAGCGTCTCCCGGTAACGGATCTCCCGGATGGAGCAACCCGGCCCGAGCGTAACATTCTGTCCGCACACAAGGTCTGCCTGCGTCCGGTATAGGGTGAGGTCAGCCCCTTCAATGATCCCGCAGCGCAGCTTGCGGAAAGGACTCAGCGGAATTGGGAGCAGCCTGGAGGAGGGCGACACGATAATATCACCTGCCGAGGTCATGTGCCTGATCTTGCACAAGGCCCCCAGCTTGATGCGGATGGTGCCGATGCAGGACAAGCGGTCTATACGTACGCAGCCCTCGGCTTTGAATTCTTCTGCGGCAACCTCACCGGTAACAGACAGGTATCCATTGGCCGTGATGCTCACGCCCCTGAGTTCAGGAACGCGCAGACTGCCGAAGCTGCTCAGCTCCTGCGTATTGCAAGATAACCCTATGGAGCATTCTCCTCTAAGCCTCAGGCATGCTGTGGTCAAGCTCCCGCTGACATGCAGGTGGCCCAGCACCTCCACATGGGAGGCATCCATATCCCCCCGGCAGATCCGTGAGCCGTTGATTTTAAGAGGTTTATTGGCCGCAGGTGTCGGGTTCAGTGCAGGCATAGGTTCAATCACCACCGTTTTATACTATTTTAGTAACTATAATATATATTAAATGAAATATTTAATCAATATATGTTCTTTAACAAAAAAACTGCACTCCCCGATGGGAAATGCAGTCTGTGCTTAAAGGATAGCCGTTGATGCTACTGTAACATTCCGCCCATCAGCTCATCAATTCTCTGCAGGGCTGCCGATATTTTGTCAAGGTCAGTCAATGCAAAGGTGTCGAAGAGAGAAAGGATGTGCTGCTTCCCTGATCCGGTGAGAACAATATTGACGACTCTGCGGTCTTCCTTCGTGCGAATTCTCTCGATGTATCCCAGATCCTCCAGCTTATCGCACATGAACGAAGCGGCTCCAGGCGTAATGACCAGCCGCTCTGAGATATCCGTAATATTAAGAGAGCCGGTGAGCTGCAGCAGGAACATCAGCATGATCTGGTTCTGCGAGAGTGACCCTTTTTTCGTAATCCGGTCTATGAACGCCTGTGACTTTTGCTGCACGCTGGCCATATGCTCCATGACGGTATAGACGGCTTGCTCTTTCTCAGCTTCTTTGCTCATGGAAACACTCCAATATAGTATATTACGTAAAATATATAGATTGTATATCTTTCTTGTCAAGTAAAGGAAGAGCATAGTTCCTAAGGAGCAGCCGTAAGCTAAGGGGAAAACCGCTTCAGCCATACCCCTACAGAATTACGGGTAAAAATTGAATGAAAAGAATAAAATGGATATAAAACGGTTTCGATTATAAATTTGTCGAAAAAACTCTAAACTTTGTCGAATTTTTTGTCGATAAATATCAAAAGATGTAGAAATAAAATTGACAGGAAAGAAATAGCACTTTACAATGCAATTATAGAGTAATCATTTCTACTTATTAGAAGCTTTGATAGCTTTTAACACCGAATGATGATCCAAGTGTTATTTCAAGGGAGGATGCATAATGATGAAAGCAACTGGCATAGTAAGAAAAGTAGATGAACTGGGACGTATTGTGATTCCGATTGAGCTGCGCAGAACAATGGGAATTGACATAAAGGATCCGCTCGAAATTTTTGTGGACGGCGAAAAGATCATTCTCAGAAAATATGAACCTACTTGCATCTTCTCCGGAAGTTCCGAGAACCTGATCAACTTCAAGGGTAAAATGGTCAGCAAAGATGTTCTCGATGAACTGATCTCAAGCTTCGACAACGTATAAGTTAAGGTTCTGAGGCAGTATGCAGTATGAACAGAAGGGATCGCAGTGTAAGCACTCCATGTGTTTGCACTGCGGTCCCTTTCTGTAATTAGGGGTTCGTAGACAACATCTGCTGCTTCCTATATCATTAGGGCGTGTGACCGAAGAACAATTGGAAGGGATGATTCACCTCATGAGCAACGAAGAACAGACACAGGCGGGGAACAGACCGCTGCCGAAATTAAACCAGCCGGAAGCCATCGTATTTGATATGGATGGTACGCTGTTTCAGACAGAAAGCCTGTTATTGCCCGCCTATCATAAAATGTTCGATATTCTGCGGGAAGAAGGCCTGCATTCCGGCCCGACTCCGCCGGAGGAGCGCATCCTGGGCAGTCTAGGCATGCTGCTTGCGGATATCTGGAAGAACGTAATGCCGGAAGCGGATGAGGCGGTACACCGCCGGGCGGATGAACTGCTCCTGCAGCTGGAGATTGAGGGGCTGGAGGCCGGAGGGACGGTACTGTACCCTAAGGTAGTCGAGACGCTGCGTGCGCTGCACGCACGCGGAGTGAAGCTGTTCGTCGCCAGCAACGGGCTGGAGGATTATATCCATAGCATCGTAGTCGTACACGAGCTGAAGGACCTGTTCGAGGGGCTGTACAGCGCAGGCGGCTCGGGCACGGCAACGAAGACCGAGCTGCTCGGCCTTCTGCTGGACAATCACAAGATCGGCAGTGCCTGGATGGTCGGGGACCGTTCCTCCGATGTACAGGCGGGAAAGGGCAACGGACAGACCGTGATCGGCTGCGCCTATGCCGGCTTCGGGCGGCAGGATGAGCTGAAGGGCTCGGATGTCATTATCTCATCATTCGATGAATTGATTGCGCTGTATGATAACAGCACAGCGCAAAGCCTGTAATCAGCCAGGCCAGAAGAGGGCTGTGTATATACAAGCAAGCAGAACCGGATGTCATTTCCGCCTTACTATAGGCGTGAAGGGCATCCGGTTTCATATCTGGCGGAGCGAACGCGGATTCATCTCGAAATTTCATACCTTTTCTCGAATGAGGGCCGTTTCATTGCAGGTGCTCAAATTTTATACTGGTACTGTAAGCGTTTCACCAGGAATGAGCCTCAGAAGCTTGGCGAAGCGCAGCGGCGGCCAGATACTGTGTTTGGAGGGATAGGGTTGCACAAGCTGTTTCTGGTTGAGGATGAAGCCCTGATCCGTACGGGCCTCAAGCATTTGATTGAGGAGGTCATCGGCGGCTTTCAGGTGGTGGGTGAGGCAGAGAACGGAAGACTTGCACTGGAGGCACTCAAGAGTGTGAAGCCTGATGTCCTGATCTCGGATATACGGATGAATGAAATGAACGGGCTGGAGATGATCCGGCGGGTCCGTGACCAGTACCCTGAATTGTATATCCTGATTCTGAGCGGGTATGCCGATTTCGAATATGCAAAGCAGGCCATCAAATACGGCATCAGCGATTATCTCCTGAAGCCGGTTGACCGCACGGAGCTGGCCCAGGCCTTAGGGGAGTTCAAGCGCAAGCATGGAGCCCGGAATGCTCTGCCGGGCCAGCCGGAAGAGGGGGAGACCGACCAGAAGGGCAGGCAACTGATCCGCAAAGTGAAAGAACTGGTTGCCCAGCGGCTGGATCAGGAAATTTCGCTGCAATATATGGCGGAGCAGGTGCATCTGAATCATCAGTACCTGTCGGTGCTGTTCAAGACGGAGACCGGACAGAACTTCACGGATTATGTCTCCCGGTGCCGGATGAACCGGGCCAAGCAGCTGCTGAAGGAGACGAATCTCAGAATCTATGAGGTTGCCAAATTATCCGGCTACCTAAGCTCGAAGCATTTCATGGCGGTATTCAAGGACTATACCGGCTGCACCCCAACCCAATACAGGGAGCAGCAGTAATGTAACCGTTCACTTAGAAGAAGGAGGAACAAGGATGCGGAAATATGAAGTGGTTGTGGCGGGAGGCGGGGTTTCCGGCTCCATCGCGGCTATCGCGGCAGCAAGAGCAGGCGCCCGGACGCTGATCATCGAGGCGGGGGGGTTCCTGGGCGGGACCCTGACTGCTGCAGGCGTAGGACCGATGATGACTTTTCACGCGGGGGATAAGCAGGCTATCCAGGGAATCACCGATGAGCTGATTCAGCGGCTCCGGGCGCTCGGCAAATCGCCGGGGCATATCCCGGACGCGACGAACTACACCTATTCAGTGACACCGTTCGATGCGGAAGCGATGAAATACGAGCTGGATCTGATGCTGCAGGAGAGCGGAGGCGAGGTGCTGTATCATACGATGCTGGCTGGTGCTGAAGTATCCGGCAGACGCATTACATCGCTTACCTTGTGCAACAAAGGCGGGCTTAGCAGGATCTCGGCGGATGTGTTCATCGATGCTACGGGGGATGGCGATCTGGCGGCCTGGTCCGGCGTCCCGTTCACCAAAGGGCGCGAATCCGACGAGCAGTCGCAGCCGATGACACTGAAGATGAAGATGAGGGGAGTGGACACGGAGAAAATCAAGGCGTACATCCGCGGGCACCGTGAGGACTTTCCGCGCATGAATCTGGATATTACGGTGATGGACTCGGCGGCCAGACTCTCTGTCGTCGGCTTCGACAAGCAATTCCGTGAAGCGAAGGCGCGCGGTGAGATCAGTATTCCGAGAGAGGATGTGCTATTCTTCGAGACGAGCAATCCCGGTGAGATTATTATGAACACGACGCGGATTCTCGGCAAGGACAGCACAGACCCGTGGAGCCTCAGCGAGGCCGAGATTGAGGGCCGCAAGCAGTGCCGGGAGCTGGAGGTTTTTCTGAAAAAATATATTCCCGGGTTCGAAGATTCAGTGGTTGTCTCTACAGGCCCGTCCATCGGCGTACGCGGCTCCCGCCAGATCAAGGGCGTGTACACACTGACCGCACAGGATATCCTGTCGGTGAAGCCCTTCGAGGATGTGATCGCCCATTCCGGCTACCCGATTGATATCCACAGCCCGGACGGCGAGGGAACCGCAACAGATCATCTGGAGTGGGGCGCGATGTACAGCATCCCTTACCGCTGCCTGATCACCAGCGAGATCGACAATCTGATTGTTGTGGGGAGATGCCTCTCGGCTACCTTTGAAGCCCAGGCGGCTGTGCGGACTACACCGACGGTAGGCGCAATCGGGCAGGCGGGCGGTACGGCGGCGGCGCTGGCGGTCCGGGAAGGAGTTCCAGTGCAGCAGGTGGACTATAAGAGACTACAGGAGATGCTTGTCGCGCACGGCGCTTATCTGGAAGTGTAACGCGCGGCGCCATAACTGTAATATGTGCAACTAAAGTGGCCAGTTATTAAGCTGTGTGTAGTTTAATTGTAGAAATACATCTAACTGTTGTTGGCTGTTGTTAGCATCTACCCTTGGCTGCAATTAAATAATAATTCTTATAACAACGTATATTCAACAAAAATTTAGGAGGAATTGGTTTGGAAACCGTGCAAATTATCGGGATTTTACTTGTATTCATTGTGTTTGTGGGTCTGATGATGACCCGCAAGCTGACCACACTGCTCGCGCTGCCGATGATGGCGATTCTGCTGGCGGCGATTGCCGGCATCCCGCTCCTGTCTGATAACCCGGACACCTTCACCATCACGAAGGGTGTGCTTGCAGGCGGAGCCATGAAGCTGTCTACCGCCATCGCCGGACTGATCTTCGGCGCCTGGTTCGGCCAGATTCTCAGCAAGGTCGGTATCACGAAGACCATTATCCGCAAGGCAGCGGAGCTGGCGGGAGATAAGCCGCTGGCGATTGCCATTATCTTTTTCCTCGCCGCCTCTGTGATCTTCTCGGCCGCGAACGGATTGGGTATGGTTATTCTGGTCGGGACCATCGCTATCCCTATTATGCTGACAGCCGGACTTAAGCCCTTTGTAAGCGGTCTGGTAGTACTACTGGCCAATGCGGTCGGTGTGGTGTTCAACGTCTCTACCTGGGCGATCTATACCGATGTGCTTAAGGTACCGACGAACACGATTGCTTCTTATTCGCTCGTCTGTGCCGTCCCGCTGATTGTGATTGCCCTGATTATGATCGTCTATTACACCCGCAAAGACGGTAAGGTCCGCCGCGCCTGGGCCATGCCGCTTAAGCCGGAATTCCAGGCTCAGGATAACAAGAACGTAAGAGCGATTGCGCTCATCAGTCCGCTTGTTCCGGTGCTGCTCGTGTTTTTCCTGAAGGTGGATATTGTCTCGGCGGTCTTCATGGGGGCTCTGGTCACCCTGCTGCTGGCCACCCCTAAGCGTCCGTTCCATGTGTTGTCGAGTGCGCTGGTTGAAGGCATTCAGGATGTGGCCGGTGCGCTGGGTCTGATGATCGGAATCGGGATGCTGCTTAGTGCGGTAACTGCGCCACAGGTGGCCTCGTTAATCCAGCCGCTGATCGAAGTCATTATTCCGACGAGTCCGCTAATGTACATTCTCGTCTTCACGCTGCTCTCTCCGCTGGCAATCTACCGTGGTCCGCTCAATGTATGGGGACTCGGCAGCGGAATTGCGGCACTGATCGTGGCTGGTGGTATGGCCCCTGTGGCAGCGATGCTCGCCCTGCGTATTGTGAGCAATCTGCAGGCTGTCAGTGATCCGACCAACTCGCACAATGTCTGGATCGCCGATTACACGAAGACAGATATTATTGAAACGCTGCGCAAGACGCTGCCATGGATGTTCGTTGCGGTGATGATCTCGATGATTATCGCGGGGATGATTGCCTTTTAGAGACTCTTAGAGACCTAAGCTTCATGGAGAGGAGAACCTGCTATGAGCAATAAACAAATCAGAATCGGCATCGATGTCGGAGGAACCTTCACAGATGCCGTTGCGATAGATAATGAAACCTTTGAGGTGCTGTCCAAGGTCAAAATGCCCACCACGCACCACGATAAACGCGGAGTCGCCAGCGGGATTGTCCAGATCATCCAGCGGATCATGAGCGAGAACGGGATTCTTCCCAACGATATCAAGTTCATCGCCCACGGGACGACGCAGGCTACCAATGCGCTGCTGGAAGGCGATGTTGCCCGTGTAGGCATCGTGGGGATGGGTACGGGGCTGGATGCCCGCAGTGCCCGCTCAGAGACCAATGTGGCGGATATTGAATTGGCTGCGGGCAAGTATCTTACTACGTATCACAAGTTCATTGACTCCCGGGAACTTACAGCGGAAGCCATTGAAGATGCGATTGACCAGCTGCTGGCTCAGGGTGCAGAGGTCATTGTAGCCTCGGAAGCTTACAGTGTCGATGATCCGGCCAATGAGCTGAGAGTGATGGAAGCGGCACGCAGCCGGGGAGTGTACGCCACCGGCGGACATGAGATCTCCCAGCTCTACGGGCTGAAGACGCGGACCCGCACAGCAGTGGTCAATGCGAGCCTGATCCCGAAGATGATGGAGACGGCCAATATGACCGAGCAGGCGGTCCAAGAAGCGGGAATTACCTCACAGCTCATGATCATGCGCTGTGACGGCGGGGTCATGAGCATCGACGAGGTGCGCAAGCGCCCGATCCTGACGATGCTGTCGGGGCTGGCGGCTGGCGTGGCCGGTGCCCTGATGTATGAGAAGATATCGGACGGCATTTTCTTCGAGGTCGGCGGCACCAGCGTAGATATTTCCGTGATCAAGAACGGTAAGGTCATGATTGAGAACGCCCAGGTCGGCGGACACAAGACCTATCTGCGCTCGCTGGATGTGCGGACGCTGGCCGTTGCCGGAGGCAGCATGATCCAGATCGGCGGGGGCAAGATCACGGATGTCGGCCCGCGCAGTGCGCATATTGCGGGACTGGAATACGAGTGCTTCACCGGCAAGGAGAACCTGGAGCAGCCTGCGATCGGTCTCGTCAGACCGCGCGAAGGAGACCCGGATTATGTTACGGTTCGTAGTAGGGGGGGGCATGAATATGCGCTGACCCTGGCGGGAGCGGCGAATCTGCTGAACCATGTGCCGGAGACGGATTATGCGCGCGGGAATATGGAGAGCACGCGGATCGCCTGGCAGGCGCTGGGTTCTCATCTCGGGATGTCTGCGGAGGAGGCGGCCCGGGCCGCCATGGACATTGCCATCCGCAAGGTGATGGCGGTGGTGAACCAGATGATCAGCGATTATGAGCTGGACACCGGATTCATTACGCTGGTAGGCGGCGGAGGCAGCGGTGCAGTTCTGGTCCCGGCCATGGCTGCGAAGGAAGGCTTCAAGCACCAGATTGCGAACAATGCGCCGTATATCTCCACGATTGGCGTCGGGATGGCGATGGTCCGCGAGCAGATCGAGAAGACGGTCGTGGGTGCCACCGAGCATGACATCAAGCTGATCCGGGCAGAGATTATGGAGAGAATCGTCCAGTCCGGGGCGAACGAATCCACGGTCGATGTCACAATCGAGATCGACTCCCAGCGCAATATTCTGCGGGCAATCGCCACCGGCTCCACGGAGCTGCGCTCGAAGGATCTGGCCAGCCGCGCGGTGCCGGTGAATGAGCTGATGCAGACGGCGGCGGATGCGCTGGGCCAGCCTGCGGAGCAGACGGAGCTGAAGGCAGCCTCCGGCAGATGGTATCTGTTCGAAGCCAGCGAGATCAAGAAGTCGATGTTCGGCCTGGTGAAGAAGAAGCTCAGCCATGTGAGCGTGCTCGACCGTGAGGGGGTGGTGCGCTTCAAGAAGACGAATGCGTATCACCTGGCTTTTCTGAAGAAGAATATGGCTGACCGGTTCGCCTCGTTCCTGGAGGAGAATACGATCTATTCGGATGCAAATGCCACGATCCCGAAGACCTTTGTTTTCTATAAGGAAAAAATGCTCGATTTGACCGGGATGCAGACCAAGGAGCAGCTGTTCTCCATTCTTGAGGTGGAGACAGGGTTGCTCGAGGACAACAGCGAGCTGCTCGCGGTCGTCTACCAGTAGGAGGTGCAGGGGATGATGAAGACAGATGCACGTACACTGCCGGATGATCATGTACTGGGGTATGCCGAACTGAAGAACGACCTGCTGTTCCACCGGATTCCGAGCGGTAAACGGCGTTATTATGTAGAGCGTCCGCTGGCCATCGGGAAGGAGCAGGCTCTGGCGTTCAAAGCCCGCTATGGCACGGATGTCGGAGCCATCTGCAGGGACAGGGGCATCCAGGTGAACCTCAATGAACGGAAAGGCACCATCGGGCAGATCCGCTTCCGCGCCCAGATTGAGCTGTCGGCCAAGGAACGTGTCATTACACTGTACCGGTCCTCCATGGAGGAGCTGCGGCAATGTGCCGGTGTGCTGCTTCCCGGCCGTTCCTTCAGCCTCAGGGAGGTTACCGACATTCATCTTGCCCATGAGCTGTTCCATGATCTGGAGTTCACGGAGCTGGGATACACCAATAAGCGGCTGGATGACATCAGCAGCCTCTCCCTGGGGCCGCTGCGCATCCGGGCGGGCGTAACGAAGACCTCGGAGATCGCTGCGCATGCGTTCAGCCGTTATCTGCTGGACCTGCCCTGCTTGCCGAATCTGCTGGATTACGCGTATATGATTCACAGCGGGACACTGACAGCCGCCGAATTCTGGAGGCAGACGGAGGTCTGGTCAAGCGAGCTTGAGAATAGCTGAGCCGGAATCTCTGAGCCTGGGCAGGGCATGGCGGATAGCTCTGACTTCCATCCCGGATTATGCTATGTTGATGTAGAACCAGAGTTCGGGGAGGCTGTCCGCATGTTACGCATGTTATCCGGTAAAAGATTCAACCGATCCGCTTATGTGCCGCTGCGCACGAAGTTTATCATTTTATTCTGCTTGCTGATCACCATTCCGTTCCTGGTCATCGGCACCATCAGCTATAAGAAATATATTGCCGGAGTAGAACGCAGCACGGTAGAACTGTCCAATCAGGTCGTCAGCCAGATTAATATTAATCTGGAGCATTATATTAAGGAGCTGGACCGTCTGACGCTTGCGCCGCTGTATGATGAGGATATGATGCAGATTCTCCGCAAGCACAGGGGGCCGGGTTCGGGCGGCACCTATCTGAGCACGGATGAGACGCTGAAGATGAACCTGTTTATCTCTTCGCTGGCTTTTGACCGGGGTGAAATTGAGAGCATCCTGGTGTTCACCAATGACGGCGGAATCTTCAGTAATCTGGACCAGAGTGTGAGGAAGCGGTGGGACCGCAGCATGGCAGAGTGGATGGAGACCGTAGAGCAGGCGGACGGTGGCCTTGCCATTCTTCCGCCGCACAGCGCAGCTTACTACACAAAGGCGAAGCAGGGGATCATCTCCGTGGCCAGAGTCATCCGTGAACCTTACACCCATGCCATGCTGGGGATTGTCAAGGTAGATCTGATGCCCCGGGGCTTCGGATCAATTGTCTCGACGGTGCGCTCAAGCGGGAGCGGCCTGCTGCAGATTACAGGCAAGGATCAGGTGGTTCTGTACTCCGGGGCCGGCAAGCTTCCCGATTCACGCGAATCTTATATTATTGCCTCTGCGGAATCACCGTACACAGGACTTAAGGTCACCTCGCTGATGCCCCGGGCGCAGCTTCGGGAGGATGCCCGTGAGCTGACAAACTCTACACTGATTGTCTCCATAGTGGCCCTTATGGCGGCTTACGTAGCAGCCATACTGCTGTCGAGCCGCCTGATTAAGCCCATTGCTCATCTTCAGTCGAAGATGAGGCAGGTGAAGCGGGGGCTGTTCCTCGAACGCGCGACGGTCACCACCAGCGATGAAATCGGGCAGCTGACCGAAGGATTCAACACGATGATCGGCGAGATTGACCGTCTGGTCAAGGAGGTCTATGAGACCCGGCTGAAGGAGCGGGAGGCAGAGCTGCTGGCGCTGCAGAGCCAGATTCATCCGCATTTTCTGTACAACACGCTGGAGATGGTGAACATGCTGGCACTTCAGGGCAATACCCGGGAGCTCTCCGGTGTGGTAACCAGTCTCGGCAAGCTGCTGCGTTATACCGTAGGCCACCGGGAACAGATGGTGTATGTGCTGGATGAGGTGAAATTCGTGGAAGCCTATCTGCGTATTCAAGGCATGCGTCTAGGGGACAAGCTGGAGGCCGTGATCCATATTGATTCTTCCTTTGATTCCTGTGTGGTGCCGAAGCTGATTCTGCAGCCGCTGATCGAAAATGTCATTGAGCATGCCATGGGACCGGACAAGCTGTGCCTTACCTTGACCGCCTCTGTAGAAGAAGAGGATCTGATTCTGTCGGTTAGGGATAATGGCCTCGGCATCACCCGCGCACGGATGCTGGAGCTTGAAGAACAGCTATATAGCCGTCAGCCCCGGGCCGCAGCCGATGCGGAGCAAGGAGGCTTTGGCCGGATACTCAAGGGGTTCGCGCTGCGAAATGTGCATCAGCGGCTGCGGCTTCTCTACGGGGAGCCTTACGGCCTGACACTGGATAATTCGGCAGAGCAGGGCGTAACGGTCTCGCTGCGCCTGCCGATGAACTGGGAGGCGATGAATGATGCCGGACCCGCAGGGGACAGGCAAGGAGGAGAGGAATAATGCGGATTAGGCTGTTAGCGCTTATCGCTGCCGTATTGCTGGCTGGGGGCTGTTCTTCGGATGCCGGAAACGGGGCGCCCGGCGGGTTAGGCGGGGAGGGAGAAGTGGAGAGCGGGACGGCTGCTGTGCAGGCACCCGTGAAGCTAAAGTTCAGTATCTGGGGCAATGATGCGCAGAAGGCGATGGTGGAGGAGCTTATAGCTGAATTTGAACAGCTTCATTCCGGGATCGAGGTCGAGATTATGATGATTCCCTTTGCGGATTATCAGCAGAAGCTGTCAATCATGCTGGCCTCCCGCACCGCGCCGGATGCCGGCTGGCTGGCGGAGCGGATGATCCCGCAGCTGCTTGAATCAGGCCAACTGGCTGATATTGCCGCAGCGGTTCAGGATGACTCTGACTACCGGTATGCGGATATTTATCCGTCTACCCTTGATATTTTTAAGCGGGGAGACCATTTATATGGCATCCCGTTCTCCACGCCCCCGGTGCTGATCTATTACAATAAGGATTTGTTCCAGGCCCGTGGACTGAAGACGCCAACGGAGCTGTATGAAGAAGGACAGTGGAACTACGATGAATTCCTCAAGGCGGCGCGAAGCCTTACCGACCCGCAGCGCGGCATCTACGGCGTGAAGCTGGTCCGCGATTGGAACAACTGGTCGGACGCACTGCTGCCGCTGTTCTGGTCGCATGGAGCGGAGCTGTTCGACAGCGGCGGAGCATCATTTGCACTCAATTCTCCCGCAGGGAAGGAAGCGCTCCAGCTCTACAGTGACATGATGTTCAAGAGCAAGGTGCACCCGCTGCCCGGGGATGAGATTGCCTTCGACAGCGGCCGGATTGGAATGTATACGGACCGTTACAGCTATACTTCCAAGGCCCGCGCGGTTACCGATTTTGCCTGGGACATCGCTCCGATGCCGTCAGGCATTAAGGGGACAGGGACCTCCCTCGGTTATGCGGGAGTATCTGTTTTCGAGACCAGTCATCCGGCAGAGGCTGCAGAATTCCTCAAGTTCATCACCAGTGCAGAGTCTATGAGCATCACCGCGCAATATTTTGTCCCGTCACGCAAGTCTGTTCTGGAATCCGATGTCTTCCTGCGGGCAGCATCCAAGCCTTCACCGGAGAGCATCCAGCAGGCGGTGCTCGATCAGATCGCCACGGCGCGGATCGCGCCAGGACATAAGAACTGGCAGCAGATTGATACGAAGATCCAGCTGTTGATGGACGGTCTCTACACGCAAACGTCCACCGTTGACGAGTTGCTCGGGCAAATGGAACAGGAAGTTACCCCGCTTATGAAATAAGCGGGGTGTTCCTCTGTAATTGTGTTCACCTGCTGAGTCATTTTGCTGAACTGTACATTGAGTCGTCCCCTGAGCCATCCGCTGTGCCATTCGCTGACCATCCGCTGACCATCCGCTGAACTGTACATTGAGCCATCCCCTGCTGATTTGGAAGTGGAGGCGGCAGCGCAATTACAATTCCTGCACATAATGCAACATTGCCTCACATTAAGGGGCCATAATCAGAAAATGTTGCACAAAAAGCAGGAATACTCCGCATTTAAGTAACTTCACGTTAAGATTCCTGCATTTCCTGCAACAATTCTCCCGCTCACCCCAGTATCTAGATAGCCAAGTTGCAATATCTGCAACATTATTAAGGCTGCTAGACTGTCAACCCGCTACAATCCCCGCCAAATTGCATACTGAGGATTTACTCATAAGGCTTACCTATGTTCAGAGCGGTTCACCCAAGGCTAGTCATCAGTACTTACTGATACAAATCAGGTAATCCCTGCACGGGCTCATAGTAGCAAATGTATCTGTTTAGTATGATAGGGCGCAGCAGTCCTTTATGGACCAGCTCCTGCAGTTGTTTGCGAGCCGTCCGAAAGCTTACGTTGTATTGAAGCATCACATCTTTGGGCCGTAACCCCTTTTTTTGACTCAAGGAGAGTCTGACAATCTCTCTTTCCCTCGGTGAAAGTGAGGGTCCTGACTGAACACGGAGTAAAGAAGGGGAAATGACCATTTGCAGCAGCATACGGCAGATTTCCGGACGATTCTGTACATCATCGAAGGAGAAATGTACAATCCTCCAGCCCAGTCCGTTCAGATAATTCTCCCGATTCAGTGAGTAGCTGAACCTTTCGCGGTCCATATCCTTCACATGGCTCTGATAACCATCACATTCCAGGCCGAATTTTCCGTACGACGGAAGAAATGCAAAATCCAGAAATTGCGATTTACGGTTCCAGTCGTAGACCTCATACTCCGGATGCAGATCATCCAGATTGCCAAACAGCGGCCACCAGACGTTACGCAGCAGCAGCTTCTCTGCATACTGATGCCCCCGTGACAGCCGGCCTCTGCGCTCTCCTGTTCTGATCGACAAATGATGGTCCAAGAGCAGCTGATGCGCTTTTTCAAAATCCATTTGCATTCCCTCCATCTCTCCTTTACGCAAAAAAAGAACGCCCCTCTGCCAGCGATGGCTTGGGACGTTCTTCGTCTGAGCTAATTATACGCCTGCACACGGGGGAGCGGCAATAGATGCTTTATAGTCCGCCACCAAGAGGATATTTCCTTCCAGATCGTTTATACTGAGTTTAAATACATAACGTAATTTAGTATCTGCACATACAAGTGCAGAGATGGAGGTTTGTCCGATTGGAATTATTTGAGTATATTTTGTTGATGCTGGCTGCCGTGTCGCTGTCTAATCTGGTGAACCGGTTTATCCCCTCGCTCTCCGTGCCGATCATTCAGATCGCGCTGGGTATGGCCTTGACCTGGTTGCCCCTGCATTTCGAGCTGGAGCTGAACCCGGAGCTGTTCCTGCTATTATTCATTGCTCCCTTGCTGTTCAATGACGGCAGGCTTGCCGATAAAGTGGCCTTATGGAAGCTGAAAAAGCCGATATTGCTGCTGGCGCTGGGGCTGGTTTTTCTAACGGTAGGGGTGCTGGGATATTTCCTGCACTGGCTGCTGCCGGTATTGCCCCTGGCGGCTGCGTTTGCGCTGGCTGCGGCACTGGCCCCTACGGATGCGATCGCTGTAGGCGCTTTGGAACAAAAAGTAAAAATCCCCCATCAGACGATGCAAATTCTCGAAGGAGAATCTTTGATTAACGACGCGTCGGGTCTGGTGTCCTTTCAATTTGCAGTCGCAGCTATGGTTACAGGCGCCTTCTCTTTCAAAACGGCCAGTCTGAGCTTTATTGGCATCTCCCTAGGCGGTGTGGTGCTGGGTCTTGTGCTCACGCTCATTAAATACGGGATCGTGCGGTGGTTGCGCAGGCTCGGGATGGAGAATGTCACGCTACATATGCTGATTGAGATTCTGACACCCTTTGCAATTTTCATGGCCGCTGAGGAGCTGGGAGTCAATGGCATTCTGGCAGTGGTCAGTGCAGGGATCGCCCATTCCTTCGGGTACAAGCAGATGAATCCTGAAGTAGCCAAGCTGAGTATCGTGTCCAAAAGCACCTGGTCCGTCATTATCTTCGTCCTGAACGGCCTGGTCTTCCTGCTGCTGGGTACCCAGCTGCCGGAGATTATTCAGACCGTCTGGAACAACCCGGATATAGGGAATGTCCAGGTTATCCTGTATACCCTGCTATTAACCGCTGCCGTTCTCGGTCTGAGGCTGATCTGGATGCTAGTCATGGATATTCCCGAAGGGGAGGAGCCGCGCGGACCCTGGAAGCTGGAATTCAAAAAGGCGCTCATTCTTACACTGTCGGGGGTTCGAGGTACGATTACCCTGGCGAGTACGATGTCACTGCCGTTTTTCCTGGATGACGGCTCCTACTTTCCGGCGAGAGACCTGATTATTTTCCTGGCGGCGGGTGTCATTCTATGGACTCTGCTGGCGTCTAACTTTCTGCTGCCGCTGTTGCTTGGCTCAGATCATGAAGCAGAGCACAATGCCGAGGAGGCCGAGGCCAAAATCGAAATTCTGCGCAGTGTGGTTGCGGGCTTAAATGAGCAGGCTACAGATCAGTCCCGCCTCGCCTTGAATCATCTAACCGGGATCTATAACGCAAGAATCCGTCTGCTGAAGAAGAATGAAGACGCTGAGGAAATGGAACGTAAGCTTGGGGTGACAGCACTCAAGTGGCAGCGGGAATACACTATGCTTGCGCTCAAGCAGCACGAAGTGAACCCGTATACGGCATACCGCTATCTGAACCGCCTGAACCGGCAGCTGTTCATATACACCCGTGATCCGCAGTACAAGAATGATCTGATTCCGTTCAAAAGCTGGGAAGAAATCACAGGTGTCATTCAGCAGGTCCGCTTAAGCGCGCAGGAGCGGCGTGAGGAATCAAACCGGCTGCAGGCCGGGATTTTCGCTTATGTTCTTGAGCGGCTGAGAGAGCTGCAGACTACGGGAGGGATGGAGCCTGAAGTAATTAGCGCCCTGATTCTGCGCTATGAGCGGGGAAGAATGCGGTTAACCCGTCCAGAGTCCATTTCCTCCACGAAACGGGAGTTCGAAGAATCGCTGCAGGAATTGTCGAGAGCAGGCATTCAGCTCGAACGTGACCACATTCAGCTGATGTTCGAGGCTGGACGGATCTCCAGAGCTAGCATGAAGGAAATGAAACGTGATATTCTGTTCATGGAGCATGATCTGCGGGAAGAAATGGGCTGAATGCCATCTACAAGGAGCTGAATTTTAACATGAACAATAAAGTAGTAGCGGGTACTTGCGCGGTTATTGCAGCGCTGGGAATTTACCTGTACGCGGGAAGTGGGGGGACGAAGACAACGGAGGTTGCTACAACTCCGGGAAGCAGTCAGGCTGCCAGTCAGGACATCAAGCAAATGGTGGCTGACTTCAGCTCACGTACCTTGACGGCGGAATCCGCTTCGATTACCTCGACCCAGCTGATTGTGGACAGCGGCGGTTCTAACGAAGCAGTCTATGGGCTGCCGGAGGATGAGTTCTTCCTGTCGGTTGCCCCTTATGTGCAGAATACACATCCCTGTGCCACCCACAGCCTGACCGGCTGCCAGGGAGAGATGGCCGGCCAATCCTTCGGGGTAACAATCGAAGATGCGGACGGTAAGGAGATCATGAACCAGACCGTCAAGTCCCAGCCGAACGGCTTCATCGACCTATGGCTGCCGCGTGATCAGAACTATAAGATGACCATTACTCATGAAGGTAAGCAGGCCCAGTCTGAGATTTCCACTTTTGAGAGTGATGATACTTGCCTGACTACTATGCAATTAAGTTAAAAGTATAGCAATCCTGATTCTGTCTGTACCATCTCGTTTGTAAGAAGAATAATATGAGTTGGGGCCGTATCTGTATACGGCTCCTTTTTTGATGTTCTTTGATATACATAAATCAAGCGGAGAATCCGATATTCGGTGTAAAAGGAAAATATATATAATCTCGGGGGAGATAAGTTGAGTGAGCGGATGATGATTAGGATTAAAGGACTAGCGCAGGTTGCAGTGGTGGGTATAATTCATTTGCTGATTATTAGCTTTTTGAATTTAAAAAAGGGTGCGTGGGAGGAAGTAGGGGGTCTGCAAATTGCATTGACATATTGCGCTCCGGTTTTTTTGTTGTATGCAACTTGTGTAAGGTCTTTGAAAACGAAGAAGATCAGGTATAATCTGGTTTGGCTATTGACCAGTCTGCTTCCCAGTGCGGCCATCCTTTTTAAAATAAAAGAAATTACAGGTGCGGAGCCGAGCGAACCTGTATTTATAGAATTCCATTTTGAACAGGGTTATTGGGAATTGATGTTTTTCTTCCCCATTATCTATTCAGTTATCCAGTTACTCCTGTGGGTTTCCATGTGGTTTATGATATTATCCAAAGAATAATCATTTTACCTCATACAATGTTAGCAAGGAGGAAAGAGAATGGGGAAATTCATAAAGCCAATATACCAAGCCGTTCTTTATATGTTAGCAGCAATTGCAGTACATCTGATTTTAATCTATTTTCTTGAGATAAGAATTGAGGGATGGGCAACAGGAATAATAATATTACTTTGCAAAACCTACTTCCTGCCCTTATGCATGTGTTTTATTAATTCTTTATTGTTTATTAGGGCTAATAAGAGAGAGGAGCAAATCACCTGGTTTTTATTTACGGTCATTCCAAGCAGTTTACTCTTATTTCTTTTCGTGGAATTGCAAGGTATTGAACCCAGAGGCTATGCTGTAGTTTCCTTTGAGCTTTTCCGAAAATATCAGTTTGAAATGCTTTATTTGTTTCCGCTGGGTATATTAATAATCCAATTTCTTATGACTTTATATTATTTAATCAGTGTAAGGGTATGGAAAAGAAATTAATCGTTACATAACGATTAGAAGTTCTGTTAACGTTCCATTCACACTACTCTGATAATCTCTAGAAGTGTTAGGGAGATTGACCCTAACCTTAAATATAGAAGATGATGCGGAGGGTAATCATGTTAACACCTAAGAAAAAATGGCGGGACGCTGCTCTGGCAATATTGGCTGTGATGGGATTAAGTGCGAGCCTTATATTTCCCGGGAAACATGCCAGTGCGGAGACAGGGCAAGCCGCTTCACCGGGTTCCCGGATTGAAGCGCCTGCCAATCTTGAGGATACGGCAAGTCTGACAGCCTTCGTGGATGGAATGATGGAAGAGTATATGAACCGGCTGCAAATTCCGGGAGCGGTGATCTCCATCGTCAAGGATGGCAAAATCATTCTGGGCAAGGGGTATGGCAGTTCCAATCTGGAGCAGGCGGCTCCGGTTGACCCTGCAACCAGCATGTTCCGAATCGCTTCAACGACCAAGCTGTTCACTTGGACAGCAGTGATGCAGCTGGTGGAACAGGGCAAGATTGATCTGGACACGGACATTAATACCTACCTGAAATCCGTGAAGATTCCTGCTACTTATCCTGAACCCATCACCATGCGTCATTTGATGACCCATACAGCAGGCTTTGAAGAGGGCGGAGTCGGTTATCAGATCGTCACTGATCCTGCCCGATTGCCCGGTTCCATCTCGGAGACACTCAATAAACATATGCTGGCACGGATCAGACCGCCAGGTGAGATGAGTGCTTATTCTAATTATGGAGCAACGCTTGCAGGTATGATCGTGGAGGATGTCAGCGGTATTCCTTATAATGATTATATTCAGAAGTATATCTTCGATCCGCTGGACATGAAGCATTCAACGGTCGTGGAGCCTTTGCCGGAGTCATTCATCCCTAACCAGGTGGTAGGGTATAATAGCGGGAACGGCAGCTTTATTCCGGGCACACCTACCTTCGAGGGCGGATTTCGTCCTGCCGGCTCGGGTACTGTATCTGCAATAGACATGGCACATTTCATGATCGCGCATCTGCAGAACGGGAAATATGGCACCGGGCAGATTCTGAAGCCTGAGACGGCTGTATTGATGCATTCAACGGCATTCCAGCTTGATAAGCGCCTGCCGGGAGTAGCTCTCGGATTCGCAGAGAAGCGGGTGAACGGGGTGAGAATAATCTCTCATGGCGGCTCCGATCCCATGTTTAATACGGAATTGTATCTCGCACCTGCCAAGCAACTGGGGATTTTCTTATCCTACAATGGCGGTCAAGGCAGCGAAGCTGCGACCCATCTGGTCCAGGCCTTGTTCAACAAGTACTATCCCGCTCCTGAAGTGAAGCAGCCGGAGTTCTCCGCTTCCGCGGAATCCGTACAGAAATATGCCGGCTCCTATCAATTTACACGCCGCAACATAAGTGATATTGACAAGTTCTTTAACTTTTTTGCCCAACTGAATGTTACGATTGTGGATAACAAGATATCCTTGGGAAGCGGTAGTGAACAACAGCTGTACAGAGCAGTCGCTCCTAACCTGTTCCAGCTGGAGGAAGGGACCGACCAGATCGGCTTCCTGACGGATGAGTCCGGCGCAGTGACACATATGCTCCTGGACATGGCTCCGGAGATGCCGCTGGAGCGTACGCCGCTTTTGGATCAGAGTAAGTTTTGGCTTATCCTGCTTGGTGTCTTGGGATTCATTTTCCTCACGGCATTGCCCGGACCTATCTTCTTCAGACGCAGGTTCAAGGCGATGACGCTCCCGGAAAAGCGGGCCATCCGATTATCTGCGGGAACTGCCGTTTGGGCGCTGTTGTCTTTTATGACTCTGTTTATGATTATTATGTCCATGGACATTATGCAGAAGCTCAGCAGTATCAGCCCTTTACTGTCTGTCAGCTTGGTTATGCCAATCATTATGGCGGGCTTGACCTTAGCAATGCTGGTCTCAGCTATACTGGTATGGAAAAATAAATATTGGACCGCCCTCAGGCGGGTGCATTACACATTAGTGATGCTGTCGGCTGCCCAACTGACGTTCTTCTTCTACTATTGGAATCTGCTCGGCTGGCAGTTTGGATAACGCTTAAGAGAGAAGGATGATCGTGGCTACTATACTGATCGCGGATGATGATGACAATATCCGGAAGCTGATGTCTCTATATCTGCGCAAAGAAGGGTTCGACCTCGAAGAAGCCGGGGATGGCACCAAGGCGATGTCCATCATTGAGAACTCGCATGTCGATCTTGTGATTCTGGATATTATGATGCCGGGACTGAACGGCTGGGAGCTGTGCCGGGAAATCCGGCGTACGGATGCCAACCTGCCCCTTCTCATGGTGACAGCCAAAGCGGAATCGGCCCACAAAGTGAAAGGATTTCAGCTCGGAACGGACGATTATCTGACCAAGCCCTTTGATCCGGTTGAGCTGGTCATGCGGGTAAAAGCACTGCTCAAACGCTCACTGGTTGTCACTTCCCAGTCCGTACAGCTTGGCAATGTGGTGCTTAACCGCCGGACTTTTCAGGTTACACGCGGTGGAATGCCGGTCACGTTACCTTTGAAGGAATTTGATCTTCTGTTTTTGCTGGTCAGCCACCCCAGGCAGATATTCACCAGAGAACAGCTGATCCAGCAAATCTGGGGTTTGAATTATGAAGGGGATGGCCGGACTGTGGATGTGCATGTCAGCCGGCTGAGAGAGAAATTCAGCGGCAATGGCGAGGGTTTTCATATCGAAACTGCCCGCGGTCTGGGCTACCGCCTGATCCCTGAGTCATGATCAAGACACTGTATGTTCGGGTCATTCTCACATTTCTCGGCATTATTGTCTTTAGTCTGATCTGTTCCTTTTTCATCGGCTTGTATGTATTTCAGAAGCAAATAAGCTATGAGGGACAGAACGAGATGATTACAGTGGGCAGGGAGATCATTCACCGCTATGATGACGCCAGGCCTGAAGATACGGATGAGTTCCTGAATAGTATGGTTAAGGTATCGGCGCATCCTATCCATTTGTACGACCGGTCGGGGGAACATACTTTCTATGGGCTCGCGGATAGTCCGGCTGTTACCATCACTCCCGGGGCTGTCCGGCAAGTGTTGCAGGGGAAGGTCTATCGTTCTTCCACGGAAGATAATGATACGTTCATTGGAATGCCCTTTATGCTCAAGGGGGAGTGGCGTGCGATGTTCCTGCAGTACTCAGCCGAGAACGAACATATCGTCAACCGTCTGGTACTCTTTGTGCTATTGCTCGTGCTGTTGCTGGGAAGTGTAAGCATTCTTATTGCTGCCAGATACCTGGTGGAGCCGATTAAGGCTTTGACGAATGCCACCCGAAGACTGGCCAAAGGTGATTTCGAGGTGGATCTCAGAATGAACCGTGTAGACGAGATTGGAGAGCTGACACAGAGCTATGTGGAGATGGCGGGAGAACTGAAGCAGCTGGAGCAGATGAGGCAGGATTTCGTCTCTAATGTCTCCCATGAAATCCAGACACCGCTTACCTCCATTTCGGGTTTTGCCAAGGCGTTGCAGAACAATGATTTGATTGCGGAAGAGGAGCGTAAGGACTATCTGGATATCATCATTGCGGAAAGTGGACGTCTGTCACGGCTGAGTGATAATCTGCTGAAGCTGGCTTCACTGGATTCCGAGCATCACCCCTTCTCGGCAGTCTCCTTCCGGCTTGATGAGCAGATTAGAACCATCGTGGTGACCTGTGAGCCGCAATGGTCAGCCCGTAGCATCGTTATCGATCTGGAGCTGCCGGAAGCGGTCTATATCATTGGCGATGAAGATCAGCTGAAGCAGGTGTGGATGAATCTGCTGGGCAACAGCATCAAGTTCACGCCTGAAGGCGGAAAGATCCGCATCCGTATAGATCACAATGCAGCAGAAGTTGCGGTCACGATCAGCGATAATGGCATCGGGATCTCCCCGGAAGAGTGGGGTGCCGTATTCCAAAGATTCTATACGATAGACAAGTCGCGGAATGGAAGTAATAACGGGAACGGCCTGGGACTGGCAATTGTCTCAAAAATCGTCTACCTGCATCAGGGCAGTATTGAGCTGGACGGTGCGGCAAAAGAGGGAACAACGATTATCGTCAGGTTGCCCGCACGCCAGCCATAATGAAATCCTTGAATTGCCGGTCCGCTGCCCGGTCTTCCTCCGTAACGGAACCGCCCCGCTGATGAGACAGAATAACGGCTTTTTGTAAATACATGAAATACAGGTGGGTGGACTTCTGCAGAAGATCCAGCCACTTTTTTTGATACTCTGGAGCCACCGCTGCTGTCTCAAGGTTGATGTACCGGGAATACCAGACCTCCATAGCTCTCTTGAAATCAGGCAGCTCCGCCGGATCCTTGGACAGGGTGCTAAAATACACTCCAAAAATAGCATCATAATAGATCAGTGCCTCGTGATGATCTTTTAATGCCAGATATTGATCCAGAATCTTCTCCAGGGAGGGAACAGGCCGGGCAAAATCGAAATCAAACAGCAGATTGCCAAACATCCGCTCCAGATTATCCACATAGAGCTTAGCGGCTAAATCTTCCTTGTCCTTATAATGAAGGTACAACGTGCGGCGGGAGACACCGGCTTGTCCGGCGATCTGTGCCATATCCGTACGTTCGATCCCCTGAGTACAGAATAGGCCCAGTGCGGCCTCCTTAATGAGCTCTTTGGTCATTTGCATTTGCTTTTCACGTAAATTCAATGATCTTCTCTCCTATCTTCCTGCGAAAATACCGCTGCTGCAAAAGCTACTCCTGAGCAGGTGCTGTTGTCCCCAAGAACTCGCTGCCTACCGAATAGCGCTTCTGCTGATTGACCGCATCCCCCAGCCACTTCACAAGCTTCACACCATCCTGCTCCGTCTGATAGAAGGTCTCCCGGGTGGAAAAAGTGTGCGGAGTTGTCCCGTTCTCAGCGTTCAGCCCGTAATCCGTCAGATAGTAATAATAATTAGGAACCGTTGCCGCTAGAGCAGCTACTGATTGCCGCATTTCCTCTGACCACTCTTTAATGAGTTTCTGGTCCCGTGGCCCGTTGTAATCGTTAATCTTGTTCTGAAAGTGGATCAGAATCTCATCATATACCGAGTATGCTTGTAAAAGCACCGTACCTGCAGGCAGCAGCCGGCCATCCGCCCGAAAAGCAGCCCCGATGATATCTGCCTCCGGCGCATACCCGAAGTTTGCAGTGAAATCCGAGTCCCATTCCTGCTCCATCACCTGCGGCCACTTGTCTGACTTCAGGAAGGAGCTGTCTGAATATTGAAAGATCTCCGAGTCTTTGTAATGAGAGGCGATTTCGGGCGCCCAGAAGGCGGACCCGAATCCGCCAGCACTTTCGCCTGCAATCAGCAGCTTATCGGGTTTAGCCACGTTCGCATAGATCCAGTCGAGGCTGCTGCGCACATTAGTACGCCCGTTATACCGCATGGTGAAGGTGCTCCCGTCCTCACGCGAATACGTAGCGGCGCGGTTACCAATGTGGAAGTCACCTGTGGAATAAGGGAGGTAGACCACATTCCAGCCGTGAAAAGGATTATCCGGTTTGTCCGTATCCATCATCCCGCCCAGCAAAGTCAGCATATAGAACGGAATGTCAGCGAAATAGTTGCCTGTATCCCCGCCTTTAATAAAGTTCATAATTTTAATAGGATGTGCAGCGCTCCGGGCATCCCAGCTGACCCCGCCGCCGGAAAAGAAGATGATCCAGTTGTTGCTCTCACCGGTCTTAGTCCAGATGAAATACTCCGATCCATCACTGGAAAGGGTATTCCCGCCCAGCTTCACCTTATTCCACTCGTAGGGCTTCGCTTCTGCGATTACGGGGATAGTGGTCACCGGCCGCTGGATTACGAAGGCGTAGACCGCAATAATGGCTATGACAACAACGCTCAACAATCCAATACCCGTAAATATCGTGATTTTCTTCATTCTGCTCATCTCATCGCCCCCTTACTAGAAGTATACGTCTAGTTAACTAATTGCACAAGGTGTATACTTAAATCTGATGAGACAAGCTGAAAATAAGCTTTTGGCGGACTGTTAAATCTATGATTATCAATATAAAAGCTTTAATTTAGATATTCCAAATATAGTATTTTATGATAGTATTATCTACAGTTCTGTCGGCCGATAGATCAATACTCCAAGAGGGATTTGAAAAAGTGAAAAAAATGAAATTGAAATCGCTGTCAATTCTGTTTAGTTCGATAATCTCCGCTTCTCTATTTGCAGGCAGCGTATACGCCGCTTCTGGAGCCCGTATTCATGACGTAACCTCCCAAGTACAACAGGGCAGCTATCTGTGCTGGGCGGCTGTATCCAGCATGGCTGGACAATATCTGGGGAAATCCAGCGCCACCCAGCAAAATATAGTGAAGGCTGCAAAGGGCATATACATGGACACGGCCGGGACGGTCTACGATGCCCAGGCAGGACTTGCCGCCTATGGCGTAAGCTCATCTGCATCACTAAGTGTGCCGTCGTACAATAGTTTAGTCAGCAATATAGATACTTACTCCAATGTTCTTGCGTTCACGAGCAAGGCTGGCTCGAGTATTGGCCATGCCTTTGTAGTTAAAGGGTATTACTACAACACCACTAACAATATTCAGAACTTATATTATATTGATCCGGCAGATGGTTCGAGCAACGTTCAAGGCTATTCTACGTTCAAGAGCAATTCCACTTATAAGTGGGTTAATACAGTAAACAATATTAATTGAAATTAATGATCTAATACAAACAACAATTGGAGGGCTTTTTTTGAAAATTCGTGCGTTGCTATTAACCGCTGTCCTGGCTCTATCACTGGCTGGAAATGCGGCATATGCCGATTCTGGTCTTGAGAAGGCTGGGGCAGAGATCAAAGGGGCCATTGAGCAGGAATATAAAGAGTATTATGCGGATAGCCTTGAAGCCCAGAAGAATAACTTTCATGGTACGGGCAAAACAAGCTTTCATGAGGCCACTCTGGGGGAAGGAATCCCCTATTACCAGTTGAATGTCCATGACAACTCCATTTCACATGAAATGGCAGGTTATAAATTTCCTCTTTATCTGGAAGAGGCCCAGGTTGGAGTGATCGAAGCTACACTGGAGTCAGGGGCATGGACCATCTATAACATCAGTAATCATAATGATTTTGACAACACCGTGAAGCGGCTGGAAGCAGAGTATGCCGGAAAGGGCACTGTAGAGCTTATTGACGACAAACGCTACGAGCTGGATTATCTCTATATAAACAATGAGGTTAACGAGACCTATATTGATTTAACGAATGAGCAGAATATCAGTCCTTCAGAGGTTAGGGATGCGGTTAGCGAATCGGCAGATGCCTTGAATTCTATGAACCGCAATTCCAATGAAGGGGCAATCCTGGTGGGTGGTGGCCATCATGCTGCTTCTTCTGACGGAGGGCATAACTCTTTAATTACAGCTATCGTCCTGTTCGGACTATCTCTTGTCTTTGCTGTCCCGCTTGTAATCTCCGCTGTCCAGAGAAGAAGAGCCTCAGACGTATTGCAATGAGATTGGGACGAAACGAATGAACCGGCTCATAGGATTATTCCTAATGCTTAGCCTGGCACTGCTGGTCATAATGGGATGCAGCAACAAGGGGGGCGCCGCCGAAGGTGAGACTGACGAGCAAATTGCCGCCAGATATGTTGAGACTCTTGGTTACAGGATCGTTGACCCTGCAGGAGAAGTTGCCCAATACACATTGGATCAGACCATGCTTGAGAATCTGGATTACATGCAGCTCTGGTCGGTGCAGAAGCAAGAACCTGATGCCTATTTCGGCAAAAAAATCATAACTTACCGATTCCTCGTAGAGAATCATCCCCTGGAACAGCAATATCCCCCGGACGAATACAGGATTGCCGTAAATGTCATGCTTGCAGATCATGAGGTCATAGGCGGAACCTCGGGTCCGCTAAGCATAATCAAGAATCTCATCGTGGCCGGCGGAGAGTACTCCATCGAAGGGAAGACGCTGAAGGAGATCAAAGGGCTGGATTATTCGCAGTGGCTGGAGCATTGGAAGGAGAGCTATGGGACTGAAGTGAAGTGAAGATAGTAAAAAGGATGTTAAGAGTGTGCATACACTCTTAACATCCTTTTTAAGTTAATGTATTAACGAGTTCCACCTCAGCAATCTCTTGAACTGTATAGAAATCATTTGATTGAAAAGCTTTACTCAAGGCCGGAGTGAATTTAATATGGCGGTTTTTATGACTTCCTTGTTTAAATTACGATATAATTATCCCTAAGATTACCAATGGAATGATAAGAACCTGGAGGGATTGTATGACACTATCCAAATGCCTCAAGCTTCCAATGATATTGTTATTTGTCTTGATCTTATGTACAGCCTGCCAAAGTCATAAGGAGCCAGGAACGAGCGGCTATATTTCGTTAAATGAATTAGAGAGCTTAGCGGACAAGGGAGCCGCACTGAATTGGAGCGATTTTGACAAGTATCCGTATGAGGATATCGGTTCAGGAGTGTATATAAGGAGGTACCCCATCGAAGGGGAACAACAGCTGTTAGTTAGAGGGAAAAGCCTGGAAAAACCACCTGAGCAAATTTCTATTGTGGATCAAAAGGGTGAGGAGCAGGATGTGCTGCTATGTGTCAATCTAACGTGCAGATAAGTGAAACGACAACGTCGATCTAACGTATGAACTGTATTCAACTTTATCCCATATTGCTCATACGGAGGTGAACCTGGCTGGAGCATTTTTATGACTTGGTTCAATTGGCGTTCTCAATCGCACTTATCTATTCCTTAGTATCATTTCCATTTGCCCATTTTTCTGTACGGGAGATTCACTGGGATCATGACATTGCTGCAGCGGGTTCAACTTGGTATGTGGCTGTCAGACTCTCGCAACCGAGCAGCATTCAGCGTTGGATCATACGTACTGCCAGACGAAGAGAAGCACCGGATGAAGAGGACAATGGTCCTTCCCCACATTGATATTCTTACTTTCAATTAGGGAGGACAACGATGAAAAAGATCATTCGGCTCCAACCATGGGCCAAGCCCATTCTCGTCCTGTTGATGGCAGTTATTCCGGTCATTATGCTTAGCGGGTGTTCGACAGCAGCCCAAGCAAACTCGATTACTGCTGATTCAACAGGGATATTCAATCACTTTTTTATTTATCCGTTATCATTCCTGATCAAATTCTTCGCCGATGCATTTCACGGAAACTACGGATTATCTATCGTGCTGATGACGTTCATCATAAGACTTGCGATCATGCCGCTCATGATGAATCAAACCAAGAAACAAATGGACATGAAAGAGAAGATGACCGTCCTCCAGCCGGAGTTAACTGCACTTCAGGAGAAGTACAAGAACGACCTTAGTGTGGATGCAAAAAAGCAACAACAAGCCGAGATGATGCAGCTCTACCAGAAGCATCAATTTAACCCCTTAAGCATGGGCTGTTTACCGATGCTTCTCCAATGGCCGATCACTCTTGCATTTTACTATGCCATTCGCCGTACCCCGGAGATTGCCGCTCACGATTTTTTGTGGTTTAGCTTGGGGCAGACCGATATGATTTTGCCGTTTATTGCTGCTGCGGTGTATTTCGTTCAGTTCCGCTTGTCGCAATCCGCTTCCGCACAGAATCAGCACAATCCAAATAACCAAATGGCTTTCATCGGATTGTTGTCACCGGTTATGATGGGTGTATTTTCTTTTGGGATGCCTGCTGCGCTAACCTTATATTGGGTGGTGGGCGGTATCTTCATTATCGTGCAGACGATCCTACTGAATAAAATGTACACGAAGCCAAATGCAGCAGGTAAAAACCTGCCTACAGGTGTAGAAGAATATTAAAATTCGATAAACCAACAGCAGTCTAGGACTTTGTAGTTCAAGACTGCTTTTTTCGTATTTCGACAGAGAAATTGGAATCCGAGGATCAGATTACATTCCCTCAATCGCTTGAACAGCCAGCCTCAAAGCCTTAATTCTCCGCTCCAAAAGCGTTCTTTGTGGACTGCCCGCCTTTGACTTGGCATAACTGTTCTCCACTGAAGGGGTTAAACCAGTGAGAACCTTGCCGGTCTCTGCTAAATCTTCATGTGTATATGAATGAGGCTTTTGATTCCAGACATTTTCCAGAACCGCTAAACCGATGGATACAGCATGGAGCCGTTTGGTTACCAGGGTAGTATTGGCGCCACTTTGAGTCATTTGGGACAAAGCGCTCTCAAGTTTTTTGACTGTGGATTGCATAGAGGTTATGGATTCTAATTAATCTGCATTAGATACATTTTCCATGTACACTATCCTTTCGTTGCTTCTGAATTTATAATTCATGCGAGTTTTTATTTCATAAGCTCATCGGGATAACTCAGACTATTAACCGACTCGCCGTCGCCTACAGGGTGACCGTGGATCATTTGATCGACATCTATTTTTTGTTGTATGTTTTTCCCATTAACCTGCTTGAAAGAACATTCCCGAAAGATGTGCTTGCGAAGGACGTAACGTCACAGTCTACTATAGACATCATAAGAGGTCTTATTAGAGAAAAGCAAAGGAGGGTATTCGTTGGAGCTTACAATAGGGAAATTCGCCAGCGCTGTCAATACAACGATAAGGACGCTTAGACATTATGAGCAACTTGAGCTGCTTGTTCCGGGTAAGCGAAATGAATTCAATCAGAAAATATATACCAGGGATGAATTGAAGAGATTCTACAATATCCAGCTGCTCAAAAGCTTGAACCTGCCTTTAGACGAAATTAAACAAAGGCTTGAAGAGCCGGAGTATTCTTTTAGCGACATGTTAGAGGTTCAAGAAGCAATGCTTCTCGATAAGAGAGATAGAATAAACGAGTCTCTCGATATGATAACCAGAATCAAGAATCTAATCCACGAGGCCGGTGACTTAACTACTGAAGATCTTATGTTACTTATGAATTCTATCCGGTTAGAAGAAGATCAAAGAGTGATATTAAATCAATATTTCTCAGCAAACACGGTAGATACTATAATGCCAAAAGGTAAAGCTCAACAATCCGAATTAGATAGGTTGAATAGGAGACTGTTATCTTTCTTCCGAGCAGCAATCCAAAATGAACTAACCCCCGAAAGTCACGAAGTACAGAGAGAATTAAAAGGACTGTTAGAAAGGGTACCTGTAGCTATAGATGAGCTGTCTGATTCAAATCAGTACCTGGAACAACAGCTGGACATCTATAAAAGCTTATTGCCTGTTGATGTGGTGGAGTTTGCAGGACAAGCGATCCAAGTGTTTTATAAAAAGGGTAATGAATAAAGGGGTGACTTTAGGTATGAGTTCGTTAAGTTCGAGACAGCATTATAAGCTATTGCTGCAAATCTTGCTGGGATTAACACCGTTTTTAATATTGGGTCTGATCCTTATTGGGATTTTTAGGTGGGGAGAGATCATGCCCTTTATGGTTTCGCTGTTTGTCCCGGATGAGATCTCTTATCTTTCAGTCACCTTACTGGGCTTGATCGTCGGTACGACTATAGTATTAATTAGCATAGGTCTCATCATAAAAACAAACACAGAGCTTCCTCCATCGCAAGGTGCGGAAATGATCAATAAATTATTGAAGACTCCAAGCGGTATTGCCGTTAGTTCACTGGGGGGAAGCTTTTTTGAAGAGTTTTTCTTCAGGGGTGTATTAATAGGGTTGTTTATTGGTTATAGGCCGATCATCGACGGAGTCGTCATTCTTATAAGCTCCTTTCTATTCTGGATCATACACGTACCGCAATATAAAGGCATTTATGTAGCCTACGCTATCGTATTTATTAATGGGCTGGTCTGTGCTTTATTGTTTTATTATACGGGTTCCTTGATTCCTGCCATCCTTGTACATGCGATTTACAATCTTGGAATAGGGATTTATTTTATAAAAAGAAGCTAGAGGATAGTTAGAGTAATTGCATCGGATTTTAATTTATTTTTTAGCTAATGAACTTTAATTATAAGGCCAAGGTGGTAGGTTTATTTGAGACATGATATGCTCCTCGCTGCGCAAGGTTTAGCTGATGTACTAGGGCTAGGAAAGGTCCTTCATTTGGAGCAAGGGTCCATGACAGAAGACGAAAGCGGGTGGTCTGGTGCGGAAGTGCGCCGCGTAGGAGTTACTTATGAAGAGGGTCAAAGGGGAAGTATGATCTTTAAAGAAGCGGCCTTGAAAGAACGCCTGGCGATGGAACGGTTAACTGACCAGGGACACCGGAACACGCCAGCAGCCTTTTCACCGGATATCGAGACAGATGAGCCTAAGTGGATGGCGATGGAGGACTTGGGGAGAATCAAGACACCTCCGCCTGGCCCAAATTGGACATCGAGGGTTGCAGAAGCACTGGCAAAAATCCATGCCCGTAATCTGCGTAGAGGTTCTGAGATGCCGTGGCTTCCCCACGCTGACCGTAAGTATTGGGAGGATTATTTCGTTACCCAATTGACTGTGGACCATTTTGAAGCGTGTGCTGAGCAAAACCCGGATTTTTGCCAGGAATTTGGCGCTTATCTGCCATTACTGCGTGAGAAAGCCAACATTTTTGCCCGTGATATGGCTTCTTTGTACAGTGAGAAGAACAGTCTGACTCTTACGCATGGGGATTTACAATCGGTGGATGGTTCACATGTCCATTATTATAAGGGAGAGCCGTATATTATTGATTTCGGCTTCTGCCATTACGCCCCTTTTTATATAGATCTGGTCGGTTATTTCAACCATGAGGATGCCAAAATGTATTACAACGAACTTATCGCAAACGGTGTCTCCCTCAGCTATGCTGATTTTTATGAAAGATTGAGGGCTGCCTTTCGTTACAGTGGGTTGATCTATCTATACCCCAGTATCAATCAATGGTCTTCCGGGCCTACGGAATTAACGGGCAAGCGTCTGCTTCAGATGTTGAAAATTATACTTACCGGCGATTTCCCTGAGCGTAAGATAGATTACTCTAGCCAGCTTTTCTCAAAGCTGCTTAAGGAGCATAATAGCGGTACACTTCATCTATGCAGTCAAGCGGATTAAACTCCTTATTTCATTAGTTCAACAGGATAGTCAGGATCAGGAGTATTTTTAAGCTCAGCTTCTGTTCCTACAAAAAAACTCTGCACCGTAGGCCCCTCGATTTTACCGGAACTACTAACCGACTCGCCGTCGCCTATAGTGTGACCGTGGATCATTTGATCCACATCTAATTTTTGCTGCTTATTTTGTTCATCATAGTAATAAAATTCTTCGAAAGATATCCCATATTCAACATCTGGAGTGGATGTTTTTAATACTCCAGATTCAGGAATGGTAAAAATGTTTCTCCCATTAGCCTGTTCGATAGCGGTAAACCCCTCTTGATTATAAATAATCTGGACCCAACCCACATAGTTGTTTGGAATAAGATATGTATTTAGATTGCTTTTATTCGAGCTGCAGGATGCAAGTATCAAAATTAACGGTATTAGTAGCAAAAGTGTCTTTTTCAATTTTTTTACCTACGGAATTTAACATTAATATATAAGATTCATAGGGAGAACCCGATAATTATAAGTGAAGGAAAAAAATTCAATTTAACCGGAGAATACAATGATAATGAGTTTGTTTTTTGTTGCGTTAAGCGCAGCCATGGGTGTAGGCGTTTGGTTTTTAGTTATAGGGATAGTCTTTTCTATTGGAGGTGGGGACCTATACATAGTAACACACTATGATTCTTTATTTTTTTACGCTACCCTTTTGTTGTTATGCATTATAGCCTATCTTTTTTTTGCAAAACACTTAATGGAAAAAGAACTACCCCTTTTGCTTGCTATTTGTTTTGGGACCACCGTTATTTTCTTTTTCATTGCACCTTGGCTTGCCGAAGCAAAATCATCAGTACAGCGAGAACTTTCTAACATTAGCTATTCGAATCATGAAAAGTTTATGGAAAAAGTAGAGGTTATGATAGACCAAGAAAAACTGCCGTATTCAGTTAATGTTGATAAGAGCAGGGAAAGATTCAAGGATATAAGAAGTACTAACATTATTGTATTGAATAAAGCTTCCTACAAAGATATTTCAATAAACGATATGGAAAAATTACTCGCTATGACGTATGGAGAAAGGGTTAGGCTTGGGATTTTAAATGAAAATTATGAAAACCTGATGATAGATTTGGTAATAGATACAGATAAGAGTGTTAGTTACTGTGAACCGTATGAAATATGCGAGGATTTAGGGTTAGAGATTAAATAATCCATTACATAAAAGAAACACATTTATAATTTAGAGGGCAGGTGAATTAATGCGGAACCTCATATGCTCATTGCCGGAAGGAGAGTATGATCTTGAAAGAACGCTTTTTGATCCTATTCTCGAAAGGTGCCGTGCAGATTAATGAACAGGGATGAGTTATTTTCGCATGTCCAAAAATTTTCTGAAGACCAGTACTCCAATGAACACCGCTTGAATGCAAGAATACAACTGTATCAGTATTGTGAACATAAGAAGGATTGGCATGAATGGGTATTTGAGCATTTGGGACTTACCAAGGGTCTGAAGATTGCAGAAATCGGTTGTGGGACCGGTGTGTTGTGGGAAAAAAACATGAGTAAATTACAATCCAAATCGGAAATTGTCTTGACTGATGCTTCAAGAGGAATGGTAGAGACGGCAAAAGGGAGTATTAATGATCCCCTAAATCGGTTTCACTATGAAGTCGTTGATGCTGAGAAGATGCCTTGGCCGGATCATTCATTTGAAGTTTTGATTGCGAACCACCTGCTGTACCATTTTCAGGACCACAGGAAGATTTTCTCTGAAATCAACCGCGTATTGGTTCCTAATGGAACGGCGTACGCCTCAACTGTAAGCGCGAACAATTATAGAGAACTATTGCAGCTCATATTAGAGTTTGACGGCAGACTGTCTTTCTTTAACGAAGCCGTTAAAAACTTCAACCTGGAGAATGGCCAGGATATCCTCGGCAAATATTTTAAGGTAACAGCCCAATACGTATTGCAAAATGATATTGTCATACAATCGGCTGCGCCGCTCATTTTATATGTGGCCTCCTATTTTAGCGAAGACCAATTACATATCCTGACCGACAGGTTCAATGAACTCTGCGATTATTTAGAAGGAACTCTTGAACGTTCGGGAGCACTGCGTATCACCAATCAAAATGTTTTATTTCAATATCAAAGAGTTTCAACAGGATAGTCAGGATCAGGAGTGTTTTTAAGCTCAGCTTCTGTTCCTACAAAAAAGCTCTGCACCGTAGGCCCCTCGATTGTACCGGAACTACTTTTAATACTCCAGATTCAGGAATGGTAAAAATGTTTCTCCCATTAGCCTATTCGATAGCGGTAAACCCCTCTTGATTATAAATAATTTGCACCCAGCCCACATAGTTGTTTGGAATATAACGGACCAGAGAGATCTTATCCCCGCGAAAACGCCACTTTTTGCAGTTTAACGGACTCAGTGGCGACCTTAGTGTCTCTCTATGAGACGTTTCGGAGCCGAAGTGCTAAGGATAAGGCCTTTGAAGTCCGTTACTCGCCCAAATGACGAATTTCTTCCCGAATAAGAGCGCCTCAGTCCGTTACGCCAAGCCAAGCACCTCTCCGCATATCCGGAGGGGCGCTTGTCGTTTATAGATTAATAATAACCCCTACTCCTCAACCACCTTAGAAGAACTAGGCGTGTTCTTATTCTTATACACCCACATCGCGTACTCCAGCGGGCGGACCAGGGCTTTGCGGTAGGTGCTGTTGTCGCCGGAGCGGGCGAAGACCTCGCGGGCGGGCTTGGGGTTGACTTCCAGTACGTAGATTTTGCCCTCGCGGTCAATGGCCAGATCCAGGGCCAGCTCGCAGAGGGCGCCGAAGCTGTCTTCGAGATAGGCGGCAGCCTCGATCCCCAGCTTCTCGGCAGCGCGCATGGCCTTGTCGGCACGCTCTTCGCTGCCGAGCCACTGCTTCAGCAGCGTCTCTGCCTTCATGGCATGCCCGCCGCCATGCAGGTTCGAGGTGACGCTGCGGGCGGCGCCGACCCGGCCGGCCATGCCGGTGAACTCCCAGTCGCCCTGGCCGTTCTTCTGCACCAGCATCCGGTAGTCGTGGAACCGGCCGCTGGGCAGCCGCAGCGGGATGCCCTGCTGCACGAGGAATTTACCGCTGATGCACCACTGGCGGACGATGGTCTCCAGCCGGTTCAGCGACACCTTGCGCGGGGCGATGATCTGGCGGCTCTGGCGGCGTCCCTGGATATCGAAGAGGGACTTGCCTTCACGCTGGCGTTCGATCCGCAGGATGCCGCGCCCCCCGGTGCCGTTAATCGGCTTGATGTAGACGACGGGGCTGGATTTCAGCATCCGGTGCAGATCGGCAGAGGACTGGTAGAGCAGCGTCTCCGGCATATGGGGCCGGAAGCGGCTCCGCTGGGAGAAGGTCTGATGCACCGTCCATTTATTGCGCAGCGGGCGGTTCAGGAAGGTCAGATGGTCGTACCGCGCACGGAAGCGCAGCAGCTGCTGGAAGCGCTGGCTGCGCTGAATCCGGCAGCGGTCATAGATCATATTCGGGAAGGAGCGCCATTTGCGCGACCATACTCCGCTTTTGACATCATAGACCATGGCATTGATCAGGTCCTTGCTGACATGTACATCTGCCGGGGTGAACACAAAGACATCCAATCCAATCCGGCTGCCTTCAATAATCATCCTCCGGTATACACTCTTCTCTTCGAGCTGCTTGGCGTCGTTCAGATAGAGGGTGAGGATGCCTAGGACGGGCTCTGGCATAGGAGCTCACCTCCTTGCGGGAGAATGGCGGGATCAACTGCGCTCCCCGGGGAACGCAAGAGCAGGGTGGGCTTGCCTGTAGGGCCGGTGACCAGATCAACAGCGGAAAGGCCGATGTTGAAGCACATCTTGAGGCTGGCTGCATTGTCGCAGGCGACATGGCATTCCAGATGCCCAAGGCGCTCCAGCTGTGCAGCAAGCAGGGCTGTGCCCGTATGCCTGTTCCGGTACAGGGGGTGTACGGCGACTACACAGGCCTCCTTGCCGTAGCCGGAGACGAAGCTGACGCCTGCGAGCTGGCGGCCGTTCTGACCACGCACCGTGGCAACGAGCAGGGAGACCCCCGGCAGGGCGAGCTGATCCGGTGTCAGCCGGGCCAGCCTCCTGCATCCGCGAAGTGTAATCCGCTGCTCCCCATACTCCCTCAGGAACTCAAGCAATCCGTTTCGCCTGGATTCCCACTGTACGGGATTGCTGTCGTAGAGTGAGGATATCTGCATGGTGTCACTTCCTTTGACGGGTAATGGATTATTTGGATTGGCGGGACAGATGATTGCCGTATTGGAAAATGCGTTCGAGTGACAGCTTGCGGATTGCCGGCTCGTCGAACTTCATCGGGCGGGAATTGGCTTCAAAAAACCATACTCCGCCTTCTTCATCGACCCCAAGGTCCATCGACATCTCGCCCAGCATGCTGGATGAAGCCCGCTCAATCTGCCGGGCCACCAGCAGCGCCGTGGTAGAGACATTCTTCAGGATAACCTCTGCCTGCTCGGGCCCGAAGGTTCCCTCCAGCATGCTGGAGGGGTCTTCAATGCTGCCGCCGCGCGGAACATGGGTGGTGATGCTGCGGGCCCCGGCCAGCCGGGCGCCGATGCCGGTTACCGCCCAGGCGCCCCGGCCGTTTTTCTGCAGCAGCACCCGCAGATCGAAGGGGCGGCCGCGGTGTCCGGCAAGCACGATCGCTTGCTGGACAATATAGCGGGCGGACCCTTTTTCCCGGCCGATTCGTGCCCATAGCCGTTCGACAGACGCTGCTTTGTAGGTGGTGTTTTTTTTGCCGCTCTGAATCTGCAGCCGGTAGGGAAGGAGAGTGTCAGGCCGGTATCCCAGCCGCATGATGCCTTTGCCCGCCTTGCCTTTCTCCGGCTTGAGATAGAGGCTCTCGTGATTCTTCAGCATCGCGGTAAGGGTCGCTGCGCTGCGCAGGCGGCGGGTTTTGGGCACATGCCTCGAGGTGGCCTTGGATTCCTTGAGCCACTCGAAGAGGTTCCATTTATTGAAGAAGCTCGGATTGTACAGCGAGATCTCGGGATGCTCCAGGCACTCGGCAATTTTGCGCGCGACCGGTGCCTTCTCCTCCTCCTCGCGGTTGGGAATCCGGTTATAGATGACCTGCGGCAGCGGAACAGGAATGGCGTACCAGAGCTTTCCGCTGGCGGAGGGCACGTAGCCGGTCACGGTCTGTTCATTCAGCTTCAGGTCACGGACCGTAATGACATAGACCATATAGCCCATTTCTCTGCCGGTACGGATAATGTCGCGAAAGTTATTGCGGTTACCGCGGAACTGCTTAAGCCGGTCACTGGTGGTCAGAATGGCGATTACGGGCTTGCTGGGATCGGGTATCCGGCTGTTCACAAGTCATCCCTCCTGCGGAATTTGCTGAGATACAGACAATGCTCCAGGATGTGCTCAATGGAAGCTTTGCCCTCAGCGCGCAGGGAGGGGTGGCGGAAGATAGAGCGTCCCGGTTTGGCATTGGCCTCGAACATCCAGATATCCTCATCCTGGTCAATGCCGAGGTCGAACCCGATCTCGCCGAGCAGATGGCGGTGCTGGATCTCCAGAGATTCGGCTAGCTTGACGGCAGTGGTCTTGGCGCGCTGGAGGACCTCATCTGATCTGGCCCCGAACACACGGCCGAGGGCCTGCTGAGGGGTCAATAGCGCTCCGCCGTTCTTCAGATGGGTGGTGACACTGCCCCGTCCGGCTTTTTTGGCCCCGATTCCGACGACGACCCATTGATTGCTGCCGTTCTTGTGCATGTGGAAGCGGAAATCAATCGGGCAGTTGTCAATCTCAATAAGGCGGATACCCTGCTGGACCACATAGTTCTGCATGCTCTGCCCATGGCGTCCCCGCAGCATACGCATCAGGCTGTCGAAGCTGGTGAAGCGCAGCAGCACATTCTTGCCGCTCCGGCGGTACCGGGCGAAATACCCTTTCTTCGGCAGGTAGGTCAGGCGGTAGATGCCGTGTCCCAGGCTGCCAGCCGAGGGTTTATAATAGACGAAGTGGTGACGGTCGAGCATATCCCGCATTTGTTCGGAGCTGGGGTTACTGTGCGTTTCAGGCACGAAGCGGTTCGCTGCCCCGTCATTTTCCAGCAGCCGGTAGACATCCGATTTGTTGAAAAAGCTCCAGTTGAAATACGGAATCTTCTTGCGTCCGAAGCGCTCGCGCAACTGGTTGATGTAAGGAGAGGTCTCAGCTCTGCGGCTGGGCAGGCGGTTATAGACGACATCCGGCAGGGGCACCAGCTTGCGCTCGAATCGGCCGCTTGCCGTCAGAAAATATCCGTTGACCTGTTCCTGCTGCCAGTCGATATCGCGCGGCATGAAGGCGAAGATGTAGCATTTGTTGCTGCCTTCGCGCAGCAGCTGCTTGATGAAGCCGGTGCGGGAGCCGAAGGGCTGCGCAGCAGAAGCGGGTCCGTCTGAGAGCACACCGACCAGCGGCCCGAGCTGCACCTCGTCATTCTGCAGATTGCGCAGGTAGATGCCGCCGGACTTCGGGACCTTGATGGCGCTTTTGACGCCCGAGGCCAGGAAGAGGTGCTTGCCGGCACGCTTGATCGGCTTGATCGTGGCCGGGATGGCATCTTTTCCGAGGCGCAGGCGGATATTTTTCTTGCCGGATAATTTCAGGCTTCTCATCAGTTCACCCGAGACATATACTACTCGATCAGGCTGCTTGGTGAAATGGACATTGCAAAAAGTGAGACCCATTTATGAATCCTCCTTTGGAACCATAGATATCATTCTCCCGTGTGAACGGAGCTGCCCGGGAGGCAGCTTGTGATGGCTGCTTGAGCTAAGCAGCAGATGGCGCGCATAGCGCAGCGGGTTCTCGGCGGCGAGTCTAGCAGCCCGGCGGTCACCCGTCAGCCGGAACACCGTGCGCCCTGGCTTGGAATTGGCTTCCAGCAGATAGATTCTTCCTCCGGCATCGATACCAAAATCCAGGCCCAGCTCTCCGAGTCTTCCGCAGGATTCTTCCAGCAGCGGAGGCAGGAGCGCAGACGCCAGGGTCAGCTCCTCCAGCAGGTCTCTTCCTGCCGCGCCGTATTCATCCAGCAGGAAGGGGAGAGCAGGAACGGCCGTGCCTCCGCCGTGCAGATTGGAGGTCAGTGATCCCCGGGTGCCGAGCCGGACGGCCATGCCGGTCAGGGTCCAGGCACCAGTGCCGTTCTTCTGCATCAGCACACGTACATCGAACGGCTGTCCTCCGCTGCCGGTGAGATGCAGGTAAGGCTGTATGATATAGCGGTGCTGGCCGATGAAGCGGCCGATCCAGTCCAGACCTTCGTCCAGCGTACCGAAAACATTTTGAAAAGGTTTGTTATCCCGGTCTCTGCCCCGCACCTTCACTCCGCCGCCTTCGCTTCTGCCGAGCAGTACAGCGTGCAGGGTGCGCTTGCCGTGGGAGCCGGTCCGGGGCTTCAGAAAGACGCCGTATTCCCTTCCGGCGAGCATATTGCCAAGCGCTTCGCTGCTGCTGTATAGCTCAGTTTCCGGCAGCAGGGGGGCGGCAGCGGGGCTGCGCCGCAGAATCTCGTAGACTCCCCATTTATCAGGAAGCCCGCGTGACCAGGGCAGACAGCGGGTCAATACAGACAGGGCAGCGGAAGCTGCCCTTTTCTCCTCCGGTGTCCGGTAGAAGCAGCGGTTATAAAGAATGTCGGGCGGCGGAGCCTGCGCAGGCTCCCATTGTCCGTTCTGCCATTGATATCCGCGGACATATGAGCCGTCCGCAGCCACATCCTCCGGATGAAAAACAAGGACCTTCAGCTCATACAGCGGGGCCGCACGGCAGAGATGACTGCAGAACTCCGGCTCTGCGATGGGAGGAATCCCGTGGCGACGGCCTGTCATAATGCCAAGGAACCCCATTGCTGTTGTGGTCATGATGTCCTCCTTATAATCCGGCCAGATAACGGCAGTATAGAATCATTTGTTTGACTGAGGGTCTGATTTTCTGATCATTCAGGGGTGTGTTGTCGTTCTTGGACGGCTTGGAGTTGACCTCCAGCAGCCAGATCCGGCCGGATTGGTCAAGTGCAAGGTCGATGCCGAGCTCCCCGAAATGGGCGGGAATGTAGGTCTCAACCCCTCTTGCAATGGCCAGCGCCGCTCGGGGCAGCTGAATCTGAGTGCTCTCTTTGACACCGGCCGGAAGACTGCTTTTGCCGACGGCTTCCTTGACCGTACTGAGCGTGCCGCCGCGGGCAAGATTGGAGACGAAATGATTGCTTCCGGCGGTCCGGGCCACGATGGAGGTGACGCCCCATTTGCCGGTGCCGTTCTTCTGTACCAGTGCCCGGAAATCGACCGGACGCCGTCCCAGCTCCATCAGGGAGAGACCCTGCTGGATCTGGAAGCGGGTGGTTTTCATCTTGGGGGCAATGGCCTGAAATAGCTTCGCCAGACTGGAATAGCTCTGCTTGCGTGTGCCCATCGGAGTGGTGGACAGCAGCTGGTAGCCGCCGCCTGCCTCTTTGGAAATGCGCAGAATGCCCTTGCCCAGGCTGCCGCGTACCGGCTTGAGGAACACACTGGGGTAGCTGCTGCACATTTTTTTAAGTATGGCGAGGCCGTTCAGGGCATGCGATTCGGGCAAGTACCGCTGCAGGGCGGGGTCCAGAGCCAGCGCCTCGAATACCTCTGTCTTGTCTAGGAACTTTTCGTTGAAGAAGTGGGTTCCGTAGCGGGATTTTACATCTGCCAAAAAATGCTGTACGCTAGGTTTATTCTCTACCTTTCGCGTGGTCAGCCGATTGTTGATCACATCGGCAACAGGAAGACTCAGCTTCCGCCAGCCCTCATCGTAGACCCAGCCCTGGATGGTAGTGGTGCGTGATTCCAGCGCTTCCGGGGTGAAGAAATAGACATAGGCGCCTTGTGCATGACAGGCATGAGTCAGCTCCCGGCAGAACATGGTGATCTGGCCGAAGACCCGCTCCGGCTGTTCGGGATGGTCCCGGCTCACCAGGACGCCAATCATCGGCCCCAGACGCAGAATGCGGCTGCCGGTGCTGTAGGAAGCGTTAAGCGTCAAGCGCTGTCTTAAGCCAAGCCGCCGGCCGAGTGCCTCACTTACACGCAGGCTGTCGGATTTGGGGACAGGAATTACAGTAACCTCCTGCCGGAAAGAGCCGAAGTTCAGCTGAATGGTTCCGTGCGCCGGTATTTTGAGCCTCTTCATGGATTTGTCGCCTAGCATTACAGCATTTTCCTGCAGGATGCCCGAGTGGACCGTTTGAACCGGGATCTTTAGCTTAGACATCGTGAATCTCCTTCCGGTAGGCAAGCATGGTGCCGGCAATATGAATCTTGAGGGTTACATATCATTCATCATATGGAGACATCTGACCCTTGGTGATTGACCTATTCCCGAAAAAGCCGTGCCGGGCGGATTAATATCGCCGGCAGCCAGGGGGCTGGCAGGCGCACCCTGGACCGGAGGGCGGGAGCACAGAAGGAAGTAGGCGTGCCCGGGAGGAACTTGCGCGGCTGTCAAATTTGGGCGCGTACAGCCCCCGGGCTGGCTGCTGGACAGGCATAGATCCGCTGCCTGCTGGATGAGCGGGGGCTTTTGAAGCGAAGCAGAGACGAACATTATTTGGAGGAGGAAATAGAATGAACGTGATTGACAAGGCGCATGAATTGGCGCGTGCTATTAAAGACAGCAGTGAGGTATCTGATATTACCAGTGCAATGAAGGTGATCGAAGCAGATCCGGAGAGCAAGCAGATGCTCGACAACTTCCGCCAGAGCCAGATTGAGCTGCAGCAGCGGATGATGAGCGGGGACATGCCTCCACAGGAGGACATGGAGAAGATGGAGAAGCTCTTTGAGGTGCTTAACCTGAACCTCGGCATCCGCCGTCTGTTCGACGCAGAACGCCGCCTTAGTGTGGTCATCGAAGACGTGAACAAAATCATCACAGACAGCCTGTCCCAAATGTACGGCGCACAATAAGCACCGGCAGCGCATCAGGGATTCTCTGATACAGAAAAAGGGTGATTTCAGGGCCATTCGGCTCTGGAATCACCCTTTTAGTCTAGTGCAGCATCCGCTTAAAACTGTAAGAATGAACCTCAGGGTGTTAAAGGCTGAACATGAACATCGAGCTACTATTAGACTGATCCTGCACCCGTTACCGACTTCTTCTTCTTACATTCAGGTAGTTGATTGTATTTCCTGCAATAGAAAATGCATTACTGATCGTAAAATGAGATTCTATTGTATTTCATACAGTGGAATGTTGTGTTTTGGGTGAAAAATGGCCTTTTTTCAACATTCAATTGTACCGAATACAATAGATTCTATTTCGAAGCCTTTTTTACAGCATTCCATTGTACAAAATGCAGTTGCTATCGTGCCAACGCCTACTGCATCCTAATGACTGCTGCGGGATTGAGCGCTGCCTCATTAAGGTCCGATAATGGTCATATTCACAATATTTAATCTGATGCAGTACTAGTAGTACAGCAGGTTTAAACGTGTGAGAACGCCTATAACCGCTTGCCGAGAGTTGGCTGTGTCCTAGTTAAGGTGTAGTGGGGATGCGTAATTGCAATCTGTACAACTAAATCGTCTGATTTACTCTCAAATATCCATTTAGCTGTATTTCGTGCAATTAAAATGCCTCTATACCTGGATTTTTGCCCATCCGGGCAAATTTAGTTGTACAGACTACACTTAGAAGAGGAAAGTCTTCCTTTTCACAATTTTTAATTGCACAAAATACACCTATCTCTGAACGTTCGCTTCGAACGCAACTTCGCACATTTAGCACGTTTATGAAATGATTTCATTTCTTGCAATCCGCTAATCCTGCTTGCCCTCTACCAGACACAGCAGAATAGTAGCAGCCATCCCGAGACGGCGGTCCAGCTTGCCGTGGGTGTCCTTTGAGAAATCGGCAGTGATTTTGGTGACAAACGGGTTGAAGTTGTACCGGAAGGCAGGCAGGCTAGAACCTGCCAATAATTAAAAACCTCCCTGCTGAAAAATTACGCAGCTTGTCTCATATTTCAGGACGCAGGTTCATAGAATAGAGATATAGATTCATTCTAACAATCCTGTAGAGCGAAGGAGCGGTCCTGCAATGAGAAAAAGAAGTAAATTCAAACATTCTGTGTATCTGCTGGTTGCCCTGGCCATGCTGTTATACGCGCTGCCGAAGCTGTCTTTTCAGAATGGTTCCGGCTGGGTGCTGGGCTTCGGTCTTGTCTGGTGTGTCTTCGCATTCCTGGTTATTGCCTCACATCTGCATTTTATTATCGGAGTGGATGAAGAGAAGCAGAAGCGCCTGGATGCCGTCCGCAAGGCCAAGCTTGCAAAGTGGCAGGGCCAGTGGAACGAAGAAGGCCGGGTGTCGCAGAGATCATAGTTCCTGGATTAAGCTAACGGTGCAAAAGTACCCCCTGTTTGCCTGTGCGGCGGACCGGGGGTTACCTGTGCATGCCACTTTTGCCGGGAGTAACGTACGTGGTGTTATATATATATTCCCGGCTGTACTCATTGATGTCATTCCTGGGAAGGCCCGTTCTTTCCGCATACCTCCCATACATTTATAATGGCTTGTCATAGAGCTGTCATAACTTTTGAAAGATACAGTGTAACCTGTTGTACTCCGGTGTGCCCAGCATGTATAATGGGTACAGAATAGTACAGATCGGGGTATGGGGGTGTAACAGTTGGAAGGTCAAGGAGATAATATCACAAAGCATGAACAACTGCTGCAGCACATTGAGAGTCTGAAGGTGGGAACCAAAATCTCCGTCCGCAAGCTGGCGAAGGAGATGGGGGTCAGCGAAGGTACGGCTTACCGTGCAGTGAAGGAAGCGGAGAACCTGGGGATCGTCATTACCAAGGAACGGATTGGCACAGTCCGGGTGGAGAAGAAGCCGCGCAATATTTCCGAACAGCTGACCTTCGGGGATGTCGTAGATATTGTTGAGGGGCATGTGCTTGGCGGAGCAGAGGGTCTGAACAAGCACCTTCATAAATATGTGATCGGTGCGATGAAGGTCGATGCCATGATCCGGTACATCGATGCCGACAGTCTGCTGATCGTAGGGAACCGCGATGATGTGCACTCGCTTGCGCTGGAGCAGGGGGCCGGGGTGCTTGTAACGGGGGGCTTCGGCACCAGCCGAGAGGTAAAGGCACTGGCTGATGAGCTGGATCTGCCGGTGATTTCGTCCAGACATGATACGTTTACGGTGGCTTCGATGATTAACCGTGCGATCTTTGACCGGCTGATCAAGAAGAAGATCATGCTGGTAGAGGATATTGTGGAGGGCAAGCTGCGCCTGAATACACTCAAAATCTCCAGCACTGTAGGCGAGCTGCGTGAACTGTCGCAGACCAGCGGCGAGCAGCGGTTTCCGGTCACGGATGAGTGGAACCGGGTTATCGGAATTGTAGGCCGGCGTGATGTGGAGGATCTCAGCGAAGGGCAGAGCATCGAGAAGGCGATGGTGCGCAGTCCGGTTACCGCTGCACTTCAGACCTCGCTGGCTTCGGCGGCGCAGATTATGATGTGGGAGGGGATTGATTTTCTGCCCATTGTGGACCGCAACCGCAAGCTGGTAGGGTCGGTCACCCGGCGTGAAGTGCTGCAGAGCCTGCGCGACGCCAGTAATCAGCCGCAGCTTGGAGAGACGTTCGATCATCTGATCTGGAACGGGTTCGCGGATGAGCGGGATGAGGAGGGAAGACTATTCTTCCACGGCTTCATTACCCCGCAGATGGCGACTGATCTGGGAACGATCTCGGAAGGAATTCTGTCCACCCTGATGACCCTGTCCGCCTTCAAAGCAGCCAAGGACATCACCGGGAATGACTATGTACTGGACAATATGTCAACCTATTTCATCCGTCCGGTACAGATTGAGCATTCGATCACCGTCATGCCGAAGCTGCTGGAGATCAGCCGCCGCACCTGCAAGCTGGAGATCGAGATCAGCTATATGGATACCATTGTAGCCAAGGCCGTTCTGATGCTGCAGTCAATTGACCATGGGTAGCTGGATTAGCGGGTAATGACGGGTGAATAACGATTTTCGCGAAAATATCTAAATAGACCAGGCTGTCCTGCAGGCGATCAGGAGGGGCAACTGGTCTATTTGTATGGGCGGCGGCTGAACCCTCAGCTTCCGCTGCGCATCCGGCTGTAGTAGCTGAAGCTGCGTAGTCCCGAGAAGATATTGAACAGGCCCAGCAGCAGAAAAGCAGCCTCAATGACCACGTTAAGCGTTGAGCCGCGGAAGATGAACATTGACATTAGTGAAAGCGTGACCAGCATTCCGCCCAGCAGCATATTCATGATTGAGCGCCTAGTGCCTTGTATGAGCGGGTCGGCGGTTCTGCGGGAAGAGATGCTGTACGCGGCGGCGCATACCATGAAGATAACGAGCAGGGCAAACAGCAGATACTTAATGAACATAATCATGAACGGACAGCTCCTTTGTGGAAGACCGGGCAGTCAGCGTAGCCTCAGCCGGGCACTCTGTATCCTGTGATTGTGATTTGTCCACTATTGTATCATGATTTGCGCCTCAACTGCGCTTATAAGGGCTGATTTCCACCCAGATTTGCAGCACGCCCTCCATCACCAGCATGGTGCGGATTTTGACGGTGTATTCCTTCTCGCGGGCCAGATAGATTTTGCTGTCCAGCAGCAGACGCGCCAGCTTGCCGTCGGAGTCGATATCGAACATGCTGCGTCCGCGCAGCGGCTCCAGATCGCCTGCCAGCTTGCTGAGGACCTCCTTGGCTATCACCGGGTCCAGTGCCGCCGTATTATCCTTGACCTTGCTGCCCTCGGTACGCACCTTAATCTCACGGATGACGGTGGAGGTGTTGTTGTATTTTTTGAGCGTCAGAATGTCTTTCCGGTTCTGTTCAATCTCCAGCCGTAGAGCCTGGTTATTGACCCAGAGTATGTTATAGCCCATATGATAAATGGCGTTGTACAGGGCGGCTCCCACAATCATCCCCAGCACAAACACAGCAGCAATCTGCGAGAAACGGCGGTAGCGGTCAAACGGCGGAAGTCGCATGTAACTTTTCACCCCTTGGTCTATAGGCATTTGGTTGGAGGCGTGATGGTTCTACTTGCCGCAGACCCACTTGACCAGCTCACTGCCCATATGAGCACCCAGGAAGGCGAACACCAGATAGAGAATCTGCTTGATCGCCGGGGAGAGATTGCCTCCCAGCATATTGCTCTCAATGACCCGCATCGGGTCGATCGTTCCGCCTACGGCGGCAGCCAGTGCCCATATCTTAATCCGGTCTGCGATTTCCAGCATGGTATCGGTTGGCGGCTGAAGAGAGACGACGGCGCCGATTCCGCCCAACATCGCTCCGCCCAGCACTATGCCGAACGCGATGAAGAAGTCGAGGACGGCCTTGCTTAAGAAAATATCCATGAAAAGCTCCCTCCTTAGATCAGGCGGCTGCCTGGCTTTTGCCTGTCCATATGCTCTTAATCCATTCTATGGGCGGCTCCCCCTCTAATATGATAAAATAGTTTCATCTTATGTTTTGATTTGGAGCTGAAGGGAAGTGGGGAATATGAGCCCATTCGTGCATTTGCATGTGCACAGCGAATACAGTTTACTGGACGGGGCGGCGCGCATTACAGATCTCGTGCGCCGGGCCGGCGAATACGGCATGACATCGCTGGCGCTGACGGATCATGGTGTGATGTACGGGGCCATCCCTTTTTATAAAGCCTGCCGGGCGCAGGGAATCAAGCCGATTATCGGCTGTGAGGCTTATCTGACCGCAGGCTCGCGCCGTGAGCGGGGGAGCCGTAAGGATCAGCCGATCTATCATCTGATTCTGCTGGCGAAGAATATGACCGGCTACCAGAATTTGATGAAGCTGATCTCCATCGGCCATCTGGAGGGCCAGCATTACAAGCCGCGCATTGATATGGAGGCGCTGGCAGCACATTCCGAAGGCATTATCTGCCTCAGTGCCTGCCTGGGCGGTGAAGTACCGCAGCATCTGCTGCACGGCCGGGAGGATGAGGCGCGTAAGGCGGCGCTGCGGTATAAGGAGATTTTTGGAAGCGACTTCTATCTGGAGCTGCAGGATCACGGGATTGCCGAGCAGAAGCGGGTGAATCCGCAGCTGATAGCACTTGCTGAAGAGCTCGACATTCCGCTGGTAGTGACCAATGATGTCCACTATATGGACAAGGAGGATGCCGAGGTCCAGGATGTGCTGATCTGCATCGGCACGGGCAAATCCGTAGACGATGAGGACCGGCTGAAGATCGGAACGGACCAGCTGTTCTTCAAAAGCGGGGAGCAGATGGCTGCGCTGTTTCCGCATGTGCCGCAGGCGATAGAGAACACGCAGCGGATCGCTGAAGCGTGCAATCTGGAGCTGACGTTCGGCAATCATATTCTTCCAGAATTCTCGCCTCTGCCGGAAGGGCTGGATGCCGCTGCTTATCTGCGCGAGCTGTGCCGCAGCGGACTTGCGCAGCGCTACGCGGATACTCCGCTCTGGGAGTCGCCGGAGCAGAAGGAGACGGCCGAGAAGCGGCTCGACTATGAGCTGGGAGTCATTGAGAGCATGGGGTTCAGCGATTACTTCCTGATCGTGTGGGATTTTATCGCTTTTTGTCACCGCAGCGGTATTGTTACAGGTCCGGGCCGCGGTTCCTCCGCAGGAAGTCTCACCGCATACACGCTGAAGATTACCGATGTGGACCCGCTGAAATATAATCTGCTGTTCGAGCGCTTCTTGAATCCTGAGCGGATCACGATGCCCGATATTGATATCGACTTCAGCGACGAACGCCGCGATGAGGTTATTGCCTATGTGGTGGACAAGTACGGTAAGGAGCATGTGGCGCAGATCATCACCTTCGGTACGATGGCGGCCAGGGCTGCTGTCCGTGATGTGGGCCGGGCGCTGAATCTGCCATATAACGAGGTGGACAAGGCGGCGAAGCTGATTCCGGGCCAGCTCGGCATCAGCATCACCCGGGCGCTGGAGAGTACACCTGAGCTGAAGGCGCTGTATGAGACGAATCCGAAGACCAGAGCGCTGCTGGATACGGCGATGAAGGTGGAGGGCATGCCGCGCCATGCTTCGACGCATGCGGCTGGCGTGGTCATCTCCAAGGGGCCGCTAACCGATGCTGTTCCGCTCCAGGCAGGCAATGAGAGCACGGCGCTCACCCAGTACTCCATGGAGCATCTGGAGAGCGTTGGGCTGCTCAAGATGGACTTCCTCGGGCTGCGGACCTTATCGATTATTGAACGCTGCATGAAATGGGTGAAGGAGATGACCGGGAGCGTGCCGGATTTCCGCATTATTCCGGATCATGATCCGCTAACCTATGAGATGCTTGGAGCAGGCGAGACTACCGGCGTATTCCAGCTGGAATCGGCAGGCGTACGGCGGGTGCTGAAGGACCTGAAGCCGAGCGGGTTCGAGGATATTGTCTCGGTGGTAGCGCTATACCGTCCGGGTCCGATGGAATTCATCCCGAAATTCATCGGGGGCAAGCACGGGGAGTTCGAGGTTGTCTATCCGCATGCGGATTTGCAGCCGATTCTGGCCGATACGTACGGCATTATCGTCTACCAGGAGCAGATCATGCAGATTGCCTCCCTGATGGCCGGCTTCTCGCTTGGCGAAGCAGATCTGCTGCGCCGTGCAGTATCCAAGAAGAAGCGGGAGACACTCGATCAGGAGCGCAGCCACTTCGTGGAGGGCAGTCTGAAGCAGGGCTACAGCGAAGCGGATGCCCATGCGGTCTATGATATGATCGTGCGGTTCGCCAACTACGGCTTCCCGCGCGCCCATGCGGCTGCTTACGGGGTGCTGGCCTTCCAGACCGCTTATCTTAAGGCGCATTATCCGGTGCAGTTCATGGCCGCGATGCTGACTGCTGTGATGGGGAGCCACCGCAAGGTGGCGGAATATGTCCTGGAATGCCGCCGGTCCGGGATTGGCGTACTGCCGCCGGATGTCAACGAGAGCGGGGTGCTGTTCACTCCGGTGCCCGGCGAAGGCCGCGGGCATATCCGCTTCGGGCTGGCTGCGGTGAAGAATGTCGGCACGCAGGCTGTAGAGAACATCATGGTAGTCCGCAAGGAGCGGCCGTTCGACAGCCTGCTCGATTTCTGCCGCCGGGTCGATCTGCGGGTCTGCAACAAGCGCGTGATCGAATCGCTGCTGCAGACCGGGGCGTTCGATGCGCTGCCCGGACACCGGGCGCAGCTGCTCGCGATGCTGGATGAGACAGTGGACGCGGCGGCCAAATGGCGCAAGGAGCGCGATGAGCTGCAGATCCAGCTGTTCGATGACCTGATCGAGACGCCGAACTGGGAGATCCGCTACCCGGATATTCCGAGGTTCAGCGGAACCCAGCAGCTGGAGCTGGAGCGTGAGCTGCTCGGGCTCTATCTCTCCGGCCATCCGCTGGATGATCATGCGGGGCTGCTGGAGGAGCCGGGGGTGCAGAAGCTGATGGATCTTGGCGAAGCAGCGGATGAGAGTATGACCGTGACGGCCGGTATGGTCGTGTCGCTGAAGGAGATCACGACCAAAGCCGGTAAGGCGATGGCTTTTGTGGAGTGGGAAGACCAGATCGAGCGCTGCGAGGTTGTACTCTTCCCTGAGGTGTGGAAACGCAGCCGCGCCCTGATTGAGAAGGGCGCACTGCTGGCCCTGCGCGCCAAGGTGCAGCAGGAGGACGAGGGCTTCAAGCTGCTGGCCGAGGAGGTAGCTCCGCTCACCTCGGACAGCGTGCGCGGCCTGCTGCAGCGCCGCAGCGCCGGGTCCCGGCCCGCCTACGGCGCGGGCCGCAGTGCCCCTGCAGGAGCGCCTGCGGCCGCTCCTGCAGCCCGCACGGGCGCCGGTGGCCCCGGCGCCCGGCCCGTCGGTGCAGCTGGCGCCGCCGCTGCACCGGGCACGCGCACACCGGCGGCACAGCCGCCCGGTGCGCGCGCTTCTGCGGCCGCTGCGCAGGCCACGCCTAAGGTCCCGGCCGCGTCAGACGCGCAGCCGGACGGCTCTGCCCCGCTGCGCACGGGGCAGGAGCCAGGCGCCCAGCGTGTCTTCATCAAGATCACGCCGGGCGCTGAGCTGAAGGGTCTGCTGCCGCGCCTCCAAGCGCTGCTGCAGACCCATCCGGGACCCGCAGCGACGCTGCTGTTCTATGAGCGCAACCAGAAGGTGCTTGCGCTGAGCGACAGCTACCGGATCGAGCCCTCGGAGGGGCTGTTCGCAGCCATTGAGGAGATGCTGGGTGCCGGAACCGTCCGCCTCAGATAGGAGCAGCCAAGCTATCCTTGTGTAGCGTCAGAATTAAATTTATGGATTGAATCAGTACAACGATACCACCTACAATTGTGTTCGGTTTTTCGATTACATTTGGCTTACGTAGCGCTCCCAGTCCGATTGTGTTCGGTTTTTCGATTACATTTGGCCTACGTAGCGCTCCCAGTCCAATTGTGTTCGGTTTTTCGATTACATTTGGCTTACGTAGCGCTCCCAGTCCGATTGTGTTCGGTTTTTCGGTTACATTCGGCCTACGCGGCGTACCCAGTCCAATTGTGTTCGGTTTTTCGATTACATTTGGCCTGCGCGGCGCTCCCAGTCCAATTGTGTTCGGTTTTTCGATTACATTTGTCCTACGTGGCGCTCCCAGTCCAATTGTGTTCGGTTTTTCGATTACATTTGGCTTACGTAGCGCTCCCAGTCCAATTGTGTTCGGTTTTTCGATTACATTTGGCTTACGTAGCGCTCCCAGTCCAATTGTATTTGGTTTTTCGGTTACATTTGGCCTACGCTAGTCACCCGGTCCAATTGTGTTCGGTTTTATGTTGAAATTTGTTAATTATATACAAACAGACGATGTTCTGGTTTTTAGCCACGCTGCTCATTTTCATGCTGGAGTTGTGCCTTGAAAGACATGATTGTTTTCGCATACATTTGTCCCAAACACTTTACTTTTTTAGTGGTTCAGGCCTCATCATGCAGACCCGCTTTTTTAATCTGATGCGCTACTAGGAGCATGTTCAAAGCGAACATTCACATAGGTGTATTATGTGCAATTAAAAACCGTAAAAAGGACGGCTTTCCTCTCCTAACTGTAGTCTGTACAACTAAATCTGCCCGAATAGGTGAGAACCCGCATATAGAGGCAGTTTTGTTGTATCGATTACAGCTAAATGGATAGCCGGCAGTAAATCAGACGATTTAGTTGTACAGAATGCACTTGAGCATACGCGCTGCACCATAACCCGGCCATAGATACACTGATCTTTTTAGCACATTTGTCCCCTCTTCCGCATACATTAGGGAACCAATAGAGTGAACTTATGAATCTGTCAGGCTTCACTCTCAAGTTCAGCTAAATCATAGCGGGGCATTGTCCCGTGCGGAAGGGGAATGACATCATGTCCTATCAAATGGCGGAGGATCTGCTGGGGCGCCGGGGAGTATCACTGGATTCGATCGCAGAGATCGTCTATATCCTGCAATCAGTCTATTATCCCAGCTTAACGCAGGAGGAGTGCCTGAGCAGCGTCAAGTCGGTCTTGAACAAAAGAGAGGTCCAGTATACGCTCATGACGGGGATTGCGCTGGATGAGCTGGCCGAGAAGAAGCTGCTGCCCCAGCCGTTTCAGGCGGTAATGGAAGCGGATGAGTCGCTCTATGGGGCGGACGAGACTCTGGCGCTGGGCATCACGAGCGTGTATGGAATGATCGGTCTGACCAGCTTCGGCTACCTCGATAAAATAAAGCTTGGAATTATCGGCAAATTGAATGATGATAAGGGGAGCATTCATGTATTTCTGGATGATCTTGTGGCCGGAATTGCGGCTGCAGCTTCAGCCCGGATCGCCCACGGGCATGAGGGTGCGAAGGTCTATCCCCATGTGACCGGGACCGAATAACGGCTGCTCCTGATGCGCTGCGACCGGCCTCCCGGGCCTAAGTCCTTCCTGCCGGGCTTGCTTGCGGGAAAAAAGAAAACTGTGTTATCATAATTTCATTATATTCAGGATACGGCTGGATTCGAGATTAGGGAGGCCTTGCAGGGCATGTGGACGGTAATCTATATAGCGCCGACCGCCAAAGTGGCGGAGATGATTGAGAGGAAGCTTACGGAAGAAGGATTTCTGATTAAATGCCGTCCCATCAATATGTCCAAGCAGCAGTTTGAGATTCTGGTTCCTTCGGGAGAGCTTGAAGAAGTGCAGGAGGTCCTCAATCTGATCCTGCATCCCTGAAGAGTATGGCGTAGAGATTCAAGAACATTCATGACAGCGGCAAGCTGCTATTTACGCAAATAAACGGCTGAAGAGGTGCGACCCTTGTTCAAAGATTTATTTCAGAAAAAACGGAAGTACGCGACTATTCCTTCAGAGCGTCTGGAGCGAAGCGGCGGACCGGCAGAAGGCGAGCGCCCTAAGCGGGAGATTCCCGAAGGTCTAATGAGCAAGTGTGCCAAATGCGGAACAATCCAGTACAGCAAGGAACTGGAGAAGAATTTGAAAGTATGCCCGTCCTGCGGCTATCATATGCGCCTGAATGCGACCGAACGGATTGCGATGATACTTGATCCGGAAGGGTTCATTGAGTTCGACAGCGAGATGGCGTCCATCGATCCGCTGAAGTTTCCCGGCTATGCCTCGAAGCTGGAGCAGCAACAGTCCAAAACCGGACAAGTTGAAGCTGTAATCACCGGCCAGGGCAGCATCGGCGGACATCCGGTTATTGTAGCCGTGATGAACTTTGAGTTCTTCACCGGCAGCATGGGGTCCGTGGTTGGCGAGAAAATTACAAGAGCGGTGGAAGAAGCGACAGAGCGGGGACTGCCGATGCTGATCTTCTCCACCTCCGGCGGAGCCAGGATGCAGGAGAGCATTCTCAGTCTTATGCAGATGGCGAAGACAAGTGCCGCGCTGGCCCGGTTCAGTGAAGCGGGCGGCCTGTATATCTCCGTCATTACTGATCCGACCACCGGCGGGGTATCGGCGAGCTTTGCCAGCCTGGGCGATATTATTATTGCCGAGCCCGGAGCGGTCTTCGGCTTTGCCGGACGGATTGTCATCGAGCAGACGATCCGCCAGAAGCTGCCGGAGGATTTCCAGACGGCCGAATTCAATCTGCAGCACGGACAGCTGGATCTGGTCGTGCACCGTAAGGAAATGCGCTCCACACTCACGAAGCTGCTGGAGCTGCATGATGTGAAAGGGGGATTTTAGGTTGGCAGGAGAGATGCCTTTTGAAATGCCTCTGGTAGAAATGCGCAAAAAAATCGCCGAGCTCAAGCAGTTCGGCGAAGAGAAGGGCATTGATTTCAGCGATGAGGTAGCCCGGCTTGAGGAGCGCTACAGCGAGCTGGAGAATGAGATCTATTCCAATATATCCCCGGCCCAGAAGATGCATCTGGCCCGGCATCACGTACGCCCGACCTCGCTGGATCTGATCGGGCTTATCTTCACGGACTTTATCGAGCTGCATGGTGACCGCCTGTACGGTGACGATCTTGCTGTAGTCGGCGGAATCGCCAAGCTGAACGGCCGGCCTGTAACTGTCATCGGTCAACAGCGCGGCAAGGATACGAAGGAGAATATTCTGCGCTTCTTCGGCAGCGCCCATCCGGAAGGCTTCCGCAAGTCACTGCGACTGATGAAGCAGGCGGAGAAGTTCGGCCGTCCGATCATCACCTTTGTGGACACCAAGGGGGCTTACCCGGGCAATACCGCAGAGGAACGCGGACAATCGGAAGCGATTGCCCGCAATTTGTTCGAGATGTCCCAGCTGGCCGTGCCGGTCATCTGCGTGATTATCGGCGAGGGCGGCAGCGGCGGAGCCTTAGCGATGGCTGTCGGCAACCGTGTGCTGATGCTGGAGAATGCGATCTATTCGGCGATCTCCCCTAACGGTGCAGCGTCGATTCTGTGGAAGGATGCCACCAAGGCGGAGCAGGCCGCAGAGGCCATGAAGATTACGGCCACCGATCTGCTGGAGATGGAAGTGATCGAGGAGATTATTCCGGAGCCCAGAGGCGGTGCACACAGGGATTACGAAGCTGCGGCGGAGGCGGTTAAGGACACAGTCTGGCGTCACCTGCAGGAGCTGTCCGGTATGGATGCGGCGGCGCTGAAGGAAGACCGTTACCTGAAATTCCGCAAAATCGGCGAGTTTTCCGAGGCGGTGCTGGAGCAGGATGCCGATCAGGATGAAGCGCAAATTGTAGAGTAAGCAGGAGCTTCTCTCCGGGGAATTAGCGGCAATGCCGGTACCGCCGGTTTGCACTTTTTAACACATTCCAGCTTATTCCAGGCCGCGGACGGGACAAGACCAGTTATACATTTATTCCCATTCTAATCATCCTGCGCTTCTTGCGGGATGGTTTTTCTTTTATCGGCCATCCTATATTATTCGACTTTAATTTACAGCAAAAACAGGCACTAACATTGATTTTGTGTTCAACATGCAGTAATATTCATAAGGGCGCAATAAAACGTGCATGTCTTTACATGTGATAAAGTTCCTATACAAAGAGCAAGCCTTATAGTAGATTTTGTAGTTGGAAAAGATGAGACAGAGAGAACGAAAAAACGGAGGAAAACCTAATGCGGAAAAGTAAAATTGTATGTACGATCGGACCTGCAAGTGAATCGTTGGAGAATATCAAAAAATTGATTTTGGCTGGTATGAATGTGGCCCGTCTGAACTTCTCCCACGGCGATTTTGATGAGCACGGAGCCCGGATCAACACGATCCGTCAAGCATCCAAGGAACTTGGCAAGACTGTTGCCATCCTGCTCGACACCAAAGGACCGGAGATTCGTACAGGCAAGCTGGAAGTAGAACCGATTGAACTGGTTCAGGATGAGTATCTGACATTGACTACGGAAGAGATCCTTGGCGACCACAACCGTATCTCCATCACTTACAACAACCTGCCTAACGATGTTCAAGTAGGATCGACGATCCTGATCGACGACGGCCTGATCGGCCTTACAGTTGTCGACATTCAAGGCACCGAAATCAAGACCCGTATTGTTAACGGCGGTACGATCAAGAGCAAGAAGGGTGTTAACGTACCAGGAGTATCCATCTCCCTGCCGGGTATTACGGAAAAAGATACCAATGATATCATTTTTGGGATCGGACAGGACATTGATTTTATTGCCGCTTCTTTCGTACGCAAAGCCAGCGACGTTCTGGAAATCCGTGAACTGCTTGCGAAGCATGATGCTTCCCACATCCAGATCATCTCCAAGATCGAGAACCAGGAAGGTGTCGATAACCTGGATGAAATCCTGGCAGTATCCGACGGCCTGATGGTTGCCCGTGGCGACCTTGGTGTAGAAATCCCTGCTGAAGATGTACCTTTGGCACAGAAGCTGATGATTCAAAAATGTAATATCGCCGGCAAACCGGTAATCACAGCTACCCAAATGCTGGATTCCATGCAGCGCAACCCGCGCCCAACCCGCGCTGAAGCAAGTGACGTAGCGAACGCAATTTTCGACGGAACTGATGCAATCATGCTGTCCGGTGAGACTGCTGCCGGGAAATATCCGGTTGAATCCGTACTGACTATGTCCCGTATTGCTGAGAAAGCAGAGTCTGCTCTGAACCACCGTGAGATCTTCATGAAGCAGCAGATTGCTCAAGAAACTACTGTAACTGAAGCGATCAGCCAATCCGTAGCGATCTCCGCTCTGGATCTGAATGCTAAAGCGATCATTTCTTCAACGGTAACTGGCCACACTGCACGCGTGGTTTCCAAATATCGTCCTAAATCACAGATCATTGCTGTTACCACCCAGGAAAGAACCATGCGTCAGCTGGCGCTGGTATGGGGCGTAACTCCTGTATTCGGTCCTGAAGCTCATTCTACTGACGAATTGCTGGAAACAGCTCTTAACGGCGGTAAAGCTTCCGGTCTGGTTAAAGCTGGCGATCTTGTAGTCATCACTGCAGGTATCCCGCTTGGACGTTCCGGTTCCACTAACCTGGTGAAGGTAGATACGATTCCAGCCGACTAGGATTTGGAAGAGCTTCTGCAGCACGAATAAGATATAATGATAAGAGCAGTGGCGCTTGATTGCCGCTGCTCTTTTTTGATATCGATCATGCAAATGGATATATTGGACCTGAGTGTCTGGAGCAGACGGCATGTCAGCCTGTTAGGGAGTCGTATAAATAGGGTTCCTGGAATACACAGCAGGAGGACTTTTATGATAGATTCGTCTGACCGAAAAGGCGCTTCCGCAAGAGCGCGGAGGAGTAGGCACGGCCAGCAGCTTCTTATTCTGGATCATAATGCCGCCGTCTGAGACCTTTAGTCTGGGGCTGCGGCCATTGACTTGGCAACAGGTGAAGCAGACTGTGGATAACTTGGACAGCGGAGCGATATCGAACCCCACCTGCGGCGCTTCGACAATCCATTCGGCCGAGCTTTGCGGTCCGTTGTAGCGCTGTACGGTACGGAAGACCCAGCATTTGCTGAGATTGCGCAGGGTGATGCACCATTTGCCGGGACTCAGCTTGACGATGGAAGCACGCATATGGTTGCCGGGAGAGACGGGAAGAGGAATGACGGTTTCGGAGGCGGGGAGAATCTCCCACCAGGCATAATACCGGACTTTTCCGTTCACCGACTCATGGCCGGTGCCCGTCTGAATCAAGCTGCTGTTCTTGAAGCCGTCGATGCCGATCCAGGCCGAGGAGAACGTAGGTTTTACCGTAGGCTTTACATAAGGGACGATCCAGTCGGCGGATATCTGCCGGTAGCTGCCTTTTTTGCCGGAAATGGCATAACCGCTCCAGTTGCTTGATGTCCAGCCGAAGCCTGAACTGGCGGCTCTGCCCGTATTAAGTTTATCCTTCAGACAGGGTTTGCTTCGTGTTAATCTATTGACTTGGCCCACTTGTCCACCGCCTCATAATAGGTTGTGCTCTATTTAATGCAGCAGGCGGCTATGAAGGTTGGGTATTCTGTTAAAAAGAATGAGAGAGGACTTGTAATCCCCATGGAAAAAATAACAAAGCTGCGCGGGTTCTATCTATTTTTGGGACTGGCCGGAGGCTCCTTCGGCTCCTACCTCTCGCTGCTGCTGAAATCGAACGGACTTGAAGTCAGCCAGATCGGCGTGCTGATGGCTATAGGTACGCTGATCGCCATCTGTGTCCAGCCCTTATGGGGAATGGTCTCCGACCGGTATAACCAGGCACGGCTGGTGCTGATTCTGAGCGTGGCGGTTCCGGCGGTGCTTGCGGTCCTGTACCGTTCGGAATATTTTATCGTGCTGATGCTGGTGTATACCGTGTCCACGATCTTCTCCTCTACACAGGCGCCTATAGCCGACTCATACGCCATAGCGGCAGCGAACAAGGCTGGGGCCACTTACGGCAGCATCCGCATGATGATGAGCATAGGCGCCGCCGTAGGGGCCATTGCGGGGGGGCAGTATGTATCCAAGTTCTCTGTATCGACCATCTGGCTGCCGTTTCTGCTGCTGAATAGCGTCGCTGTAGTGATTGCCTTCACTCTTCCCAAGCAGGCGGAGGAGAATCATATGATGAGCCAGTCCTTCTCCCAGGGGATCAAAAAGCTGCTCGGCAACCGCATATTCCTGGCCTTCCTGGGCGGGAGCTTTCTGGTCAACCAGACCATGACGGCCTTCGGGACCTATTTCGTGATTGCCTTCCAGTCGGTCGGCGGTTCGACCGGCACTGCCGGAATCGCCCTGTTCCTGGCATCGATTACCAATGTGCCTTCAATGTTCTTCGCCTCCAAAGTGATCCGCAGACTGGGGATGGAGCGGACGCTGCTGCTCGGCGCAACGATCTATGTGCTGCGCTGGGGCATCCAGGTGGCCTTCCCGTACCCTTCCGTCATGATCGGCGTACAGGTGCTCCACGGCCTCTCCTTCGGGTTCTTTTATATCGCGGCGGTTGAATATGTATCGAAGATTACCTCGGCGGAGATGCAGGCGACTGGTCAAAGTGTGTTTAACATCGTATTCTCCGGGTTAGCCGGCATTCTGGGCAATTTGCTGAACGGGATGCTGCTGAATCAGGGCGGGGTCGGGCTGATGAATCTCTCCTGTATGCTTAGTGCGGCTGCGGGCGCGGCCCTTCTGTTCTATGTCGCCCGAAGCTCTCGCCGCAAGCTGCCGCTGAAGTCTGCATCCGGCGGTGTCGGCGCGTAGCGGACTGCTGGCTGCCGGGTAGATTGTATTTTAGAAAGGAGCATGAATATGAATCCTCATCAACCGGGATGGGCCAGCCGCTGGCATAGTACCTCCATCCGTGTACGTTATCAGGAGACCGACCAGATGGGCGTCGTCTATCATGCCAACTATTTGATCTGGTTTGAGTGCGGCCGGACGGAGATGTTCCGTGAGCTGGGCTTCGACTACAAGAGGCTGGAGGGACTCGGTCTGCTGCTGCCGGTAACCTCTGCAGATTTGCAATTTAAAAGCCCCGCGCGATATGATGATCTTATTACCGTGTATGCGCGGTTAACGACCTTCTCGGCTCTGAGGGTTGTGTATGAATATGAAATCCGCCGGATGGCGGCGGGTCAGGAAGGGCAGGAGCGGACCGCAGGCGAGCTTCTGGTCAGCGGCTCGACGAGCCATGTCTGGCTGAACGGGGAATGGAGGCCGGTGCGGATCGACAGGGCACAGCCCGAGCTGTTCCATGCCATCCTGGCTGCGCTGAAGGAAGAAGAATAGCGTTAACGTAAAGAAGAAGGAGGAGCAGTATGATCAGGAACAAATGGCTGTGGGCCGCCCTATTTGCAGTCCCTGCCGTGGAATTATTCGGTTTCATCTATGTCTCAAGCTTTCTTGGAGCGCCCAAGACGCTGCTGATCATGCTGGCTACTTCAGTCATCGGATTGCTAATGATGCGGTTCGAGGGCAAGAAAGTGCTGCAGGACAGCAGAACACATATGCAGGAGGGCCGGGTGCCCGGACGGACCATGCTGGACGGCTTATGTATTTTCTTCGGCGGTCTGCTGCTGATTCTGCCGGGGTTTGTCACGGATCTGATCGGCTTTACTCTGGTATTTCCGCTGACCCGGCCGCTTTACCGGGTTTTTCTGCTGAAATGGATCGAGAAGAAGATGAAGAACGGCACGTTCACCTTCTACCGCAGGTAAGCGGGTAATAAGGAAGTAATCAGGCTTGCCAAAAGGTGTTCAGTTGCAGGTGCTGCGGCTGGATGCCTTTTTGGTGTCAGGGAGTGGTGTGGAGCAAAGTTGTTTCGGACGCCCCTAATGCAGCCTGCCGCTGAGGATATAAGTGCGCAGGGCGCGAAATACGCCGGCGCGGGCGAATGCGTCGAGAATAACGAGCAGCACCGGGCCGAGAATCAGGCCGAGCATGCCCATCAGCTGAAGGCCGGCGAACATGCCGATCAGCATGGCGAGCGGATCGACGCCGATGCTGCTGGCGAGTACCTTGGGCTCCAGGACCTGGCGGGTGATCAGGATGATGCCGTAGAGCACCAGCAGCCCGATGGCCAGCGCCATGTTCCCGGTCATGTATGAATACAAGGCCCAGGGCAGAATGACGATACCGACACCCAGATAAGGAATCAGATCGACGATGCCGATGGTCAGGCCGATGGCGAAGGCTGATTTGACCCCCAGCAGCAGCAGGCCAATGATCACAATTACCGCCGTTACGGAGATCAGCACCAGCTGGGCGCGGATGTAGCCGAACAGCGCTTTGCGCAGATCCTTCCAGATCTCCGACACCGGTCTTAGCAGCGGGGCTGGGAGCCACGCAGTCAGCTTGGCATTATGCCGTTCCCAGCCGGTGCTGAGGAAAAAGGCGGCCAATACGATGACAATCAGAATGGTGCCAAGGCTCGGCAGCGAGGAGATCAGCTTCAGGATGATATTGAAGAATCCGGTGATCATCTGCGTCACGGCTTGGCCGACCGTTTCAGTGGTCCGGTTGATATTGCTGTCAATGGTGGCATGATAACCCGGGTTGTCGTGGTAAAACTGGTTGATTTGGTTAATAATATTCTGAATGCTGGCATTACGGCTCAGGGACAGCAGCAGTTCCCGCCACTGATCGGTATGAAGATCGAAGGTCTGGAGCAGCCCGATCAGCTCTTTGACCAGCCTTGTGATGAGTGCGGTCAGGACAAGAGCAATGCCTCCGATGTAGAACAGCAGCGAGAGGGATACGGCGAGCCAGCTGGGGAGCTTCATCCCCTTCAGGATCAGGACCAGCGGATGCATTAGATAAGCCAGCAGCCAGGCGATCAGCAAGGGGTACAGGAGAGGCAGCAGTACATATACAGCCAGCAGAATCAGGGCGGCGGCAAGCACGACCCAGAGGCCGCGCAGCAATCTTTTAAGCACAAGTGTATCGATCTTAGGTCCCTCCTACTCTGGCGGATTCCAGAAACAACGGCTCGTCTTATATATATTCATAGGGGGTGTGAAAAGACTAGCAACGCTAGAAAAGGTCAGACAGCGGGCATATCCATAACCTGGAAGCGCGTTCATGAAACAGGTTTTGCCTTCGTTTTTTTCTATCCCTCCGATAAAATCATTTGATGTCCTGTAAAGCTTCCACGTTGTTCACATAACCGTCAAAATCCGGTATGATAATTAAAGGTTAAAGAGCAGAAATTTAGTTGCAATCTTCTGAGCCGGTCCTGAAGCTTTTTTTCTGAGAGAGTTGAAATACTTGGAAATGTAAATGTTTACATGAGATTTGAAGCGGCACTATACACTCTTGTTGGCAAAGGAGAGAGATACTATGACAGCTACTAAAGGACTTGAAGGCATTGTTGCAACGACCTCCTCAATCAGCTCTATCGTAGATGGAGTGCTCACTTACCGCGGCTATGATATTGACGATCTTGCGGACCATGCCACATTTGAGGAGACCGCTTATTTGCTGTGGTTCGGCAGTCTGCCGACAGTGCCGGAGCTTGAAGCTCTGCGGCGCGACCTCAGCGCTCACGCTCCGATCCCGGAGCAGGTGCTCACTCAAATGAAGCTGTATCCCAAGGAAGCCAACACCATGGCCGCTTTGCGCTCTGCCGTATCGAGTCTGGCGCTGTACGATGAAGCCGCCGATGATATGAGCAAGGAAGCGAACCAGACCAAGGCGCTGAAGCTGCAGGCGCAGATTCCGACCGTAGTTGCCGCATTGGCACGCATCCGCAAAGGCCTGGAGCCGGTAGCTCCCAAGGAAGGCTTGACCATCGCCGAGAACTTCCTCTACATGCTGTGGGGAAAAGAGCCGGATGCGGTATCCGTCAAGGCGCTGGATACGGCGCTTGTGCTGCATGCCGACCATGAGCTGAATGCTTCGACTTTTGCCGGACGGGTAACGGTAGCGACCTTGTCCGACATCTATTCCGGTGTGACCTCAGCAATCGGGGCGCTTAAGGGGCCGCTGCATGGCGGGGCGAATGAAGCTGTGATGAAGATGCTTGAGGAGATCGGCAGCCTGGATGCGGTAGAGCCGTATATCCAGGGCAAGCTGGAGCGCCGCGAGAAGATTATGGGCTTCGGACACCGTGTCTACAAGAACGGCGACCCGCGCGCCAAGCACCTGATGAAGATGTCCAGCGAGCTGGGCACGATGAAGAATGACACCAGTCTCTATGACATGTCGGTCAAGGTGGAAGAGCTGATTACCAGCCAAAAGGGGCTGAAACCAAACGTCGACTTCTATTCGGCATCGGTCTACACACAGCTGGGGATTGAACGGGAGCTGTTCACCCCTATCTTCGCGATCAGCCGTACTTCGGGCTGGACGGCGCACATTCTGGAGCAGTACGAAGACAACCGTATCATCCGTCCGCGTGCGGAATATACAGGCATGTCCGACATGAAGTACGTCCCTGTAGACGAGCGATAACAGGCCGTCAGGGAGGGCGGCCCTTGCGGGCTGCTCTACCCCTTTAGTACAATGAATGATATGAATGCTTATACATCATACTTTTAGGAGGAATATCTACCAATGTTGAAACTGGAACAATACGATCTGCCCACAGAAGGCGAACAAATTACAATCGAAGACGGCAAGCTGCTGGTTCCGGATCAGCCGATCATTCCATTCATCGAGGGTGACGGGACAGGCCGTGACATTTGGAAAGCCTCCAAGCGGGTGCTGGATGCAGCTGTAGAGAAAGCCTACGGCGGCAAGAAGAAAATTGCGTGGTACGAAGTGTTTGCCGGCGAGAAGGCCTTCAATACATATGGTGAATGGCTGCCGAACGACACGCTGGAAGCGATCCGTGAGTATATTGTGGCCATCAAGGGCCCGCTGACCACTCCAATTGGAGGAGGTATCCGCTCCCTGAACGTAGCGCTGCGCCAGGAGCTTGACCTGTACGTATGTCTGCGCCCGGTGCGCTACTTCGACGGCGTTCCTTCTCCGGTGAAGCATCCTGAGCTGGTGGATATGGTTATTTTCCGTGAGAATACAGAGGATATCTATGCTGGTATCGAATATCAGGAAGGCTCTGCCGAAGTGAAAAAAGTGATCGAATTCCTGCAGAAGGAAATGGGCGTGAACAAAATCCGCTTCCCGGAAACATCCGGTATCGGTATCAAGCCTGTATCCGAGGAAGGCTCGAAACGCCTTGTTCGTTCAGCAGTAGAGTATGCGATCAAGCACGGACGCAAGAGCGTAACCCTGGTACACAAAGGCAACATCATGAAGTTCACTGAAGGCGCCTTTAAGAACTGGGGCTATGAAGTGGCTGAACAAGAGTTCGGCGATAAGGTCTTCACCTGGAACCAGTACGATGTCATCAAGGAACGCGACGGTGAAGCGGCTGCGAATGCTGCCCAGAAGGAAGCCGAAGCAGCAGGCAAGATCATCGTGAAGGATGCCATTGCGGACATTGCGCTTCAGCAGGTATTGACACGCCCGACAGACTTCGATGTCATTGCAACGCTGAACCTGAACGGTGACTATCTCTCCGACGCACTGGCTGCCCAAATTGGCGGCATCGGTATCGCTCCGGGAGCGAATATTAACTATATTACGGGACATGCTATTTTCGAAGCTACACATGGTACGGCACCTAAGTATGCTGACAAGGATGTAGTGAATCCGGGCTCTGTTATTCTCTCCGGCGTTATGCTGCTTGAGCATCTGGGCTGGCAGGAAGCGGCTGACCTGATCTACCAGGGAATGAGTACGGCGATTAACAACAAGACGGTTACTTACGACTTTGCCCGCCAGATGGAAGGCGCGACTGAGCTGAAATGCTCTGCTTTTGCTGACGAGATCATCAACCATCTGTAAGAGGCCGGGCCGGTAAATACTACAGATATAAGCTGCACATCCGTGTAGCTTATATCTATGTAGGCCGCCTTCAGACTATCATCAGGTTAGGAGGGCTACCGTGGCGATCAAACGTTCAAAAATCACTGTCGTAGGTGCCGGATTCACCGGCGCGACCACGGCGCTTATGCTTGCCCAGAAGGAGCTTGGCAATGTAGTGCTGCTTGACATTCCTCAGCTTGAGAATCCTACCAAGGGCAAGGTGCTGGATATGCTCCAAGCGGGACCCGTGCAGAACTTCGATGCTCAAATTACCGGAACTTCGAGCTATGAGGACGCAGCGGATTCTGACATCGTTATTATTACCGCAGGGATTGCCCGGGGGCCCGGCATGAGCCGTGAGGATCTGGTCAATACCAATGCTAATATCGTCAGATCGGTCTGCGGGAATGTGAAGCGCGTGGCCCCAGAGTCCATTGTGATCATACTGACCAATCCGGTGGATGCGATGACATACGTGGCCTATCATGCGCTCGGCTTCCCCAAGAACCGTGTCATCGGGCAATCCGGGGTGCTGGATACGGCCCGCTACTGCACCTTCATCGCTCAGGAGCTTAATGTATCGGTAGAGGATGTACGCGGCTTCGTGCTGGGCGGCCATGGCGACGATATGGTGCCGTTAGTGCGCTATTCCAGCGTAGGCGGTATTCCCATCGAGACGCTTATCCCGGCAGATCGCATTGCAGAGATTGTGCAGCGTACCCGTGTGGGCGGCGGTGAAATTGTCAGCCTGCTTGGGAACGGCAGCGCGTACTATGCTCCGGCAGCATCCCTGGTTCAGATGGCGGAGGCTATTCTCAAGGACAAGAAACGGATCATACCGGTAATCGCTCTGCTTGAGGGTGAATACGGCTATGAGAACCTGTTCATGGGAGTTCCTGCGCTTTTGGGAGCGGAGGGCATTGAGCGGATTTTTGAACTGGAGCTTACGGCGGAGGAACAGGCGGCACTCGACCAGTCCGCTGATTCGGTCCGCGCGGTGACTTCCTCTGTAACCATGTAACCCCGGCAGTCTGCCGAAGGCCTCACATTCAAAATTGGAGGAGATTACAATGGGTCATATTTTCTTTTTTCTGCATATGATCGGGACACTGGCACTCGGTTTCTATCTGGTGCTGCCGTTTATCTTAAGCGGGACGGCTAAGCTGTCCTCCCCGGCGAAGGAAGGCACGCTCAGTGCAATCGGCGGATTCAACCGCTTTGCCCAATACGGGCTGGTGATTCAGCTGCTGACCGGCGGCTACATGATGACTAAGGGCGAGTATTCTGTACCTTGGATGATCATTGTTACGGTGCTTCTGCTGGCTATGTTCGCGTTCGGCGGGATTATGACCAAGCCTCTGCGCCTTGCTGCGGCTGGCATGAGAGAGAACCGCGATGTCTCTGCGGAGACTGCCAAGATCCGTACCATGAGCCTGCTGCTGATGGTCTCGCTGGTCGTCATGATCTTTTTCATGGTATACAACACAATTATCTAAATAACCTGCTGCCGGATGGGTAGTGTGATAACAGCTCTGGAAGTCTCGGCCTCCAGGGCTGTTTCGCATGTCTGGATCACATAGTTGGATATTGTTCCCAACGGCTGTGTATTCCGCTACACTGTGATTAGGTGCTTGGTTCATTTGGCATCACATACTTAGGAGTGAGCGCAGTAATGATAGGAAGAAAATTAGTAACGGTCGGGCTGAGTCTGAGCTTGCTGCTGGGTTCAGCCGGGCATATGTCTGCGGCAGCCGATTATGAAGGACACTGGGCGCAGAAGCAGATGAGCCGCTGGCTGGAAAAGGGATGGCTGAAGGGATTCGCGGACGGGTCAGTCCGGCCGGATCAGGCGATCACTAGAGCGGAATTTATCGCGTTAATCAACCAGTTGGCCGGGCTGACGGCTGAGAGCAAGGTGAAGGCCGATTTCAGCGATCTGCCTAAGACGAGCTGGGCATACGAAGAAATCTCGAAAGCGCTGGAAGTGGGCATCATCAAGGGTTACGGAGGCACGATTCGTCCGGGCGATCCCGTTATGCGCCAGGAGGCGGCGATTATGGTGAGCAGAATGATGTATTTTGAGACGGGAAGCACGGAGGTATTATCCATGTTCAGCGATAAGGATCAGATTGCAGGCTGGAGTGAAGCCGATGTCGCTGCACTGATCAATGACGGAGGAATGAAGGGGTACCCGGACGGGCGGTTTGCTCCAGAACAGGCGATGACCCGGGCCGAAGCGATTGCACTGCTGGATTATTACAATGTCACAAGCGGCGGCTTGCAGAGTGTAACTATCGGCCGTTCTGAGGGGCTCGGAAGTTTTGAACCGGGAGCCATCAAATACTATAACAATGTCACTGTATCCGGCCATGATGTGCTGCTGCAGAATCTGAAGATTTTTGGAGACCTGGTCCTGGAAGAAGGTATTGGCAACGGAGAGGTAACCTTGGATAGTGTTGAAGTGCTAGGAAAGGTCATCATACAGGGAAGCGGAGATCCCTCAGTGCAGCTCAAGAACACAACCATGAACCAAGTGATTGTGCAGAAGAATAGTGGAACTGCCCGCCTGGTCACCGAAGGTACAGCCTGGGTGAAGGCATTGTCGGTACAGTCCGGTGTAAATCTGGAAGAGGGGGAGGGTACCGGAGACGGGTTCACAGATATTGATCTGCCATCCGGCCTTGCAGCCGGGATCGTAGTGACGCTTAACGGCAATTTCGGAGATGTGAATATTGAAGCCAAAGGACCCGTCCTCCACCTGCAAAAAGGCTCCATACGCACGCTTAAGACCGCTGCCACTGCAACAGGGGTTAAGATAGAGCTGGATGAAGGGACAACAGTGACGCAGGCGATTCTGAATATGTCAACAAAGGTTAGGGGTGCGGGTAAGGTTCAGGATGCAATTGTGAAGGAAGATGAATAGAGTTCTGGAAATAAGGCCGCTATCCCAAGGAGTGAGGTCTTGTCATGAGGGGCGATGTACTGCTATGAAGAGACATCGACCCGATGTATGCGAAAACAAACATGTCTTTCAAGGCACAGCTCCAGCATGAAAATGAACAACGTGCCTAAAAACAGAATACAGCATCCTTCCTCTATATCCCGGTAATCGCCCGGTACTCCCGGTCCAGTATCGCATAAAAGTACTGGTTGACCCACTGGTGGTTCCAGTGTATTTCTTCCCGGAATACGCCCTCGCGGACCATGCCTAGCCTATCCAGCACCTTGATGGATGCGGTATTGTATTCATTGCACATAGCCACGACTCTGTGGGCCTTCCATTCTTCAAAAGCAAGCTTCAAGGCCAGCTGCGCCGCTTCGGTGCAGTAGCCTTGCCCCCGGTATTCAGGGAAAAGGCTGTAGCCCAGCTCCCAGCTCTCGCGCTCTTTTACATACCAGTGTATGCTCAGTTCCCCTACAGGGGTTGCTTCGGGAGTAGCTAGCCGGATCAGGAATTGTCTATGCCAGTCGCTAGCGATTCGTTCCGTCACCGTCTTCCGGACTGCCTCCTTGTCAGTTGGAATCATATCCTCGAAGGGCCAGAGGGCGGTATTGGTCTCCAGTTCTGTGATGAAATCGATATCGTCCGGGGTGACCGGAGATAGTGTGATTCTTGCATTCATTTTGCAAAACCTCCTGTTAGTATGATTTCGATACGATCTTGCCGTCTTTCATTACCCAGCTGACCTGCCGCAGGTTGTTAATATCCGCCAGCGGATCTCCCCCGACGACCAACAGATCGGCCCTCTTGCCTGTCTCAATGGTACCGAGCTCATGTTCCAGCTTACAGATCTTGGCACCGGTTGAAGTGGCAGCCACAATAATCTGCATCGGGGAGAGGCCGGCCTGGCCTAACAGCTGGATCTCCCTCCACGGCATACCGGCTCTGTACCACGGAGGAGTTTCTTCAATAAAATCATCCCCCAGCCCAATCTCCCCGCCTGCCTGAATAAATCTCCGGACATTATCCAGCCCTTGCTCCAGCAGCGGCGCACCGAATTTGTCCTGGAACATCTGGAGTACGGTGAGGGTGGGGACGATACGGATGCTCCCGCTCACCATTTGCCGGATCAGTTGATCGTCCAGCCGGTCGTAGACCATATGCGCAGCATCGCTGATCCCTGCATCCACCAGAATCTGAAGATTGCGTGCACTTGTAACATGAGCAGACACACAAGCACCCATACTCCTGGCCTCCTGGCAGATCGCTTCGAGAATCTCCTGATTCAGCTGCGGCAGTCCGGCGGTTGCGGGATCGTAGCCGTCTTCCAGCGCTGTTTTGATGAAATGTATTCCTTGTCCCAAGACTTCAAGGACCTTAAGCCGCGCCTCCTCTGCACTCCCTACTCCGATAGGCTCCTGACCACCGTACCCGCCTGGAGCGGTGAATACCTTGCCGGATGTAAGAATTCTGGGAGAATTAGCGTCCTCCAACTGCTGCGTATATGTGACCACATCATCAATCGATGCTGCCGTAGTCATCCCCTCATCCCGGATCGTAGTAATTCCTTCCGCAAGGCACGCGGCCAAATATTCCGTATGATATCCGTGCAGCGGCTCATTCTGTATGTACTTGAAGCTGGTATGGGCATGGGTGTGAATAAACCCCGGCAAAAGGAACAGACCCTCAAGGTCGATCACTGTTGTTGCGGAGTCATGCCCGATTCTCCCGTTAATGTCACTATACTGTGTTATGGTGCCGAAACGGCCATTAACAATCTCAATGCTTGCATGATGCAGCGGCTGCTGTCCGGTTCCATCGATTACAGTTCCGTTCGTCAGCAAGATGCGCTCATTTCCCATGATAGAAGCGTCCCCTCAGTTAAGGTAGTTGTCGTTCCCCACAAAGTATAGGACATTCCCCCTAGCGGATATAGATAATATTCTTTTTGGAAACGTTCGTTGCTTACCGTACTACCGTTCCGATATAGGCACCGTTGAATGAAGATTGGCTGTTTGGGCGGCTGCCAAGTGTGGTAAGTAACATAACGTACAGTCAAGCAGGCACACTGCCTGTGCATAAACACCAGACCTTAAGCCATGCTAACATGATTAATCAACAATACTGTGGACAGCGAAAGGAGAATGGATTATGCCAGACACTAACAAACAACCTGTCAAAACTCTGCCCCCGCAGGTACAGGATCAGCGCCCGGGAATTGAGAGTGAGATGAACCCGCTCCCGGAGTTTGAGACACCTGCGTACAAGGCAGCAGGCAAGCTGCTGGGCAAGGCCGCGCTCATTACCGGAGGCGACAGCGGGATCGGGCGTGCGGTTGCCGTGCATTTTGCCAAGGAGGGCGCGGATGTGGTGATCTCCTACTTGAACGAGCATGAGGATGCGGAAGAGACCAAGCGCCAGGTGGAGCAGGAGGGCAGAACGTGTATTCTGATCGCCGGGGATATCGGGGACGAATGCTTCTGTCAGAGCTTGATTCGCCAAACCGTTGAAGGACTCGGCAAGCTTGACATCCTGATTAACAATGCGGCGGAGCAGCATCCGCAGGACCATATTGAGGACATTACAGCGGAGCAGCTGGAGCGTACGTTCCGGACGAATATTTTCTCCATGTTCTACCTGACGAAGGCAGCTATGCCTCATCTTAAAAAAGGCGCTACGATCATTAACACGACCTCCATCACGGCGTATCGCGGCAGCCCGCAGCTGCTGGACTATTCGTCCACCAAAGGAGCCATTCTCAGCTTCACCCGTTCGCTGTCAATGAATCTGGCCGATAAGGGCATCCGCGTGAACGCGGTAGCGCCCGGACCGATCTGGACCCCGCTGATTCCGTCCACCTTTGACGCGAAGAAGGTCAGTGAGTTCGGCGGCACCCAGCCGATGAAGCGCCCGGGGCAGCCTGAAGAGCTGGCACCGGCGTATGTATACCTGGCCTCGGACGATTCCTCCTATGTGAGCGGACAGGTGATGCATGTGAACGGCGGCGAGGTTGTCAACGGATAATGGGTGCAGAATAAGATCTGGATGCAGATTTGTGTGCAACATATAAATTTTATTTTAAAAAAGCCTAACCGCTTGCCGGCAGGCTTTTTTTCTGCGCTTGTAACTATTACAATATATTTCCGTCTATTTAGATAATTTGATATGAAAAGGGGATAGGGATGCTTAGAAAAAAAGGATTCATTCTATCTGCAGCGGGGATTTTAATTTTTCTGGTAGTGTTCATTTATTGGACTCCTTTTGCAGGGAGAGTTGTGGAAAACACAAGATTGGAAGGATATGCAAAAAGCATTGGGATTAGAATTACACAGGAATCGCCGCCGCTACCCCTTGTTACTTCCGGGAAAACCCAAATTCCGGTTACCCAAGGCAGCTATTGCTGGGGAAAATTAGGATGTGCAGATTATACAGGAGGACAATCCTTGGTACAGGGGGTTACTCCCACTGTTATAGCCCCTGAGGGGGGGATCGATGTTGCTTTTACTTATAAACCGGCACCCGGCGGGTTAACCGTTCAGCAATTTGTCGATGATAAAGAAGTGCAAATTCCATTGAAGAACGGCTCTTTTAATGCTCCAAAAGAACAAGGCGTTTATTACTACGGCATATCAGCATTCTGGACATCCGAGGATGGTAAATTTTCAGAAGGGAGTTCATCCGTGGCTTTTGTAATTGAAGTAAAATCTACGAAAGAATAGCTCTAACAGGAATTATATGCTAATATACAAAAAGCAAGGCCAAACAACCGCATAGAACGATCACTAGGGGAGCCGCAAGGCTGAGACGGGCGTATCTGCTCGGACCCTTTGAACCTGATCTGGGTTATACCAGCGTAGGGAAGTGGAGAACGAATATTGCAGCGGGGGTATACGGCTAATACCGGTATTCCTGTTTCTATTCCAGACTGCTTCCTTTACGGGGGCGGTCTTTTTTGTGTTGTGGAGAGGTGTAGTGTGAGCTGGGACAGACGGGAGGGGGAAAGGCGTTGCACGAAATTCATGTCATCTCAGACGGTCGGCTCCACCCTGAGAAGCTTGCGGAGCTGGCTGCGGCGGTACATCCCATGGTGGATTATATCCATCTCCGGGAAAAAGCCATGTCCGCCCGCGAACTGCTGGCGGCGGCGCAGCAGATGCTTCAGGCCGGGGTTCCGCCTTCGAAGCTGGTCATTAATGACCGGATCGATATTGCCTTGGCCGCTGGGGCAGGCGGTGTACAGTTGGCCTGGCATAGCCTTCCGCCAGCCGCAGCACGCGGGCTTGCACCGGGCCTGCGGATCGGCAGGTCGGTACACTCGCGGGAAGAGGCGGCGGAGGCTGGAAGGCGGGGAGCAGACTTCTGCCTCTACGGGCATGTTTTCCCGACGGCCTGTAAGCCCGGACAGCAGGCACGGGGACTTGCGCAACTGGCCGAGGCTGTCCGCTGGAGCCGCATCCCGCTGATTGCGCTTGGAGGGATTACCCCGGGTAATGCCGGAGCGGTGCTGGCCCAAGGGGCGGCTGGCATTGCTGTCATGTCGGGGATCTGCGGAGCCCCGGACCCGGTGGCAGCGGCCATGGCGTACAGGGAAGCGGTCCACAGGGACAGGGCAGCGGAGCTGGCTGAAGCGCTGGATATGGCTCAAACACAGGGCACAGCAGGAGGTGAACAGGCATGAATGTGACCGTTAACGGAAAGAGGCAAAGAATCGAAGAGAGCTGCCGGACACTGGAGGATCTGCTCTCCCGGCCCGAGTGGGCCGGTAAGCTGGTGATTGTCGAGCTGAATGGTGAGCTTGCTGGCAGAGAGGTTTACGGAGAAACACTGCTCAGTGAGGGGGACCGGGTGGAGCTGGTTCATTTTGTAGGCGGAGGCTGAACACGAAGACTTATCCCAGGAGGCGTTAACATGCAAGATCCATTGATGATTGGCGGAGTGACTCTAACCAGCAGACTGTTCATTGGTACCGGAAAATACAGCCGCAACACCCTCATTCCCGAGGTGATTACGCGATCAGGCTCACAGGTCATTACCGTTGCTCTGCGCCGGGTGGACCCGGAGAGCAGTGACAATATTGTCAGCCATATTCCTTCCCATATGACCTTACTGCCTAATACCTCCGGTGCGCGCACCGCAGAGGAAGCAGTACGGATTGCCCGGCTGGCGAGATCGGCGGGGCTGGGGAACTGGGTGAAGATTGAGGTCATCAACGACCAGAAATATCTGCTGCCGGATAATACCGAGACCATCCGGGCGACCGAGATCCTTGCAGCAGAGGGCTTCGTGGTGCTTCCGTATATGAGTCCTGACCTGTCCGCCGCCCTGCGGTTGAAGGCAGCGGGGGCTGCGGCCGTGATGCCGCTGGGAGCGCCGATCGGGTCCAACCGCGGACTGCAGACCAAGGAACTGATCCGGATTCTGATCTCCGAGACGAATCTGCCGGTGATCGTGGATGCCGGAATCGGCAGACCGTCCGAGGCGGCTGAGGCGATGGAGATGGGGGCCGCAGCGGTGCTGCTTAATACAGCGATTGCCACCGCCTCGGATCCGCTGCTGATGGCAGAAGCCTTCCGTGACGCGGTAGCCGCAGGGCGCAAGGCTTATCTCGCCGGACTGGGGCCTGTGGAAGAGACGGCGGCAGCCTCTTCACCGTTGACCGGGTTCTTGGCCTGACAGATGGAATAGGGAGGAGAGAACGGTTATGAGCTTTTATGAGACGATGACCCGGCTGGAGCAGCTGCCTTACGAAGCGTTATGGAGCCGGTATACGGCAGAGGATGTGAAGCGCGCGCTTCGTGCAGAGCGGGTCGATGAAGAGGGGCTGATGGCACTGCTGTCACCGGCAGCGGAGCCTTATCTGGAGGAGATGGCGCAGAAGGCGCACCGCTTAACGCGTACGCATTTCGGCCATGTGATGCAGCTGTTTACACCGATGTACCTGGCTGATTTTTGCGTGAATCACTGCACGTATTGCAGCTTCAGTTCTATTTATGATTTTCCGCGCAAAAAACTGACGCTGGAGCAGGTCGCCCGGGAAGCGGAGACCATCGCAGCCACAGGCCTGCGCCACATTCTGATTCTGACCGGAGAATCCCGCAGGGACAGTCCGGCCGGTTATGTGAGGGACTGCGTGAATGTGCTGCGCCGCTATTTTGCCTCCGTCAGCATTGAAGTGAATCCGCTCTCGACAGCAGAATATGCTGAGCTCAGAGAAGCTGGCGTGGACGGTCTGACGCTCTATCAGGAGGTCTACCATCAGGAAACTTATCGTGCGCTGCATGTAAAAGGACCCAAACGCGTCTACCGCAACCGTCTGGACGCTCCCGAACGGGGCTGTCAAGCCGGGTTCCGTTCGGTGAATATCGGAGCCCTGCTTGGCATGTACGAATGGCGCCAGGAGGCGCTGGCCACTGCGCTGCATGCGAGATATCTGCAGGACAAGTACCCGGAATGCGAAATCGGGCTGTCGACTCCCCGGTTCCGGCCTTACTTAGGCGAATTCAATCCCGCAAGCGATGTAACCGACCGTGCGCTGGTGCAGATTATTCTGGCTTACCGCCTATTTCTGCCGCGCTCCGGCATCTCGCTGTCTACACGGGAGCCTGCGGCCCTGCGCGATCATCTGGTCCAGCTCGGCATCACGAAGATGTCCGCAGGGGTATCCACCGAAGTGGGCGGACATTCCCTGGAAGGGGGAACGCCGCAGTTTGAAATCTCGGACAACCGCAGCGTGAACGAGATGGCCGAGATGCTGCGTTCGCAAGGACTCCAGCCGGTATTCAAGGACTGGGATATCCTGTCCGAGCCGCTTGGGTTGAGGTAGGCAGGCTGAATCTGGTTGAGCCTGATGTGACCAAACCGGATGTAATTTAAACTGATCAGGAAAAACGAATGAACTTAACTTGACTAGACTAAGCGAATCAACTTAAACTGACCAGACTAACCGTGTCTAACTTAAGCTGACTAGACTAACCGTGTCTAACTTAACCTGACCATATGCAAATAACCCGCTTCATGGCGGGTTATTTGCATTGTATAAGGGTTATAAGTTGCATGTGGGCCCAATGTAGGCGAAAAACCGAACACAATCCCTAGCGAGAAGGCTGGTGGACCCAATGTAGGCGAAAAACCGAACACAATCGCTAACGAGAAGGCTGGGTGGGGCCCAATATGTGCGAAAAACCGAACACAATTGGTGCGGAAGGAGAAAATGCGGGCCGTTTAAGAGAGGCATTCGCATAGCATTGTTAACACGTAAGTATATCAGCCAACGCTAGGAGCCAACATATACAAATGCTGTACTCTATTTACTCTATAGATTCAGGCTCTACGGCAGACTGTCCCTGACTCGCACTGGAAGACAGCTCGTCCAGCGACATTTCGAAGCCCGGAGCCATGTGTTTAAGGAAATATTCCATCTCAGGCATCTCCAGCACATGCAGCTTCGCGGCGGTCTGCTCCCTGGCAGCGGCGAATTCGCGGTTGCCTGCGGCGACCTCCCAGACGCATTTCAGGTAAGCGTCCAGCACATCCGCTGCCTTGACGTAGCGGAGCAGTCCGGCATCCTCGGAGCCGGGCGGGCTGGTGTGCGGCTGCAGGAGCGGCGCATAGACTGCGCTCAGCTCCGGCGGGATCATGGCCGCCAGCCGGTCGGCGGCCACCTGCTCCATCTCGCGGAAGCTGGACAGCAGACGCGAGTTGTCATGCTTCACCGGCGTAGCGATGTCGCCGGTGAAGACCTCGGTGGCGTCGTGGAACAGCGCCATTGTGGATGCGCGGTCGGCGTTCAGCGAGCAGCCGAAATGGGCATTGCCGATGGTGCACAGCATGTGCGCCAGCAGGGCGACCTGGAATGAATGCTGCGCCACGTTCTCCGGGGCGGTGCTGCGCATGAGGCTCCAGCGCTGGATATATTGCAGCCGGTAGAGATAGGCGGAGAAATGGTAGTTCAATTTTGAAGTAACCCCTTTCATGAGCAGCTTAATGTGCTATTATAGTAACTAATTGTACCAGAGTTAGGGCCGCTTGAACCAGATGGAGAGGAGACTGAATGAAGATGCAGCATTTTGAAGAGAGCATTTATAATTTGATTGTAGAGACCTCCACGAACCTGCCGGGAGATGTGCGCCGGGCAGTGGCCAGAGGGCGGGCGCTGGAAGACCGGGCGACACGCTCCGGACTGGCACTAACCACGATAGCGCAGAATATCGGGATGGCGGAGCAGCAAATATCACCGATCTGCCAGGATACGGGGATGCCGACTTTTATAATCCATACGCCGGTGGGCGTGAATCAGATAGAGATGAAGAAGGATATTCACAGCGCAATTATCCGCGCTACGAAGAACGGGAAGCTGCGGCCCAATTCCGTGGATTCGCTAACCGGCGAGAACAGCGGGGATAATCTGGGAGCAGGCACTCCGGTGATTCACTTCGAGCAGTGGGAGGAAGAGAGCATTGACGTCCGGCTGATCCTGAAGGGCGGCGGCTGCGAGAATAAGAACATCCAGTACAGCCTTCCGGCAGAGCTGGAGGGACTCGGCAAAGCCGGACGCGACCTCGACGGTATCCGCAAGTGCATCCTGCATTCCGTGTATCAGGCGCAGGGCCAGGGCTGTAGCGCAGGATTCATTGGTGTAGGCATCGGCGGTGACCGTACCACGGGCTATGAGCTGGCGAAGAAGCAGCTGTTCCGCAAGGTTGAGGATGTGAATCCTAATGAAGATTTGGGCAAGCTGGAGAATTACATTATGGAGAATGCCAATAAGCTCGGAATCGGCACGATGGGCTTCGGCGGTGAAGTGACGCTGCTGGGCTGCAAAATCGGGGTAATGAACCGGCTGCCTGCCAGCTTCTTTGTCTCTGTAGCCTATAACTGCTGGGCCTTCCGCCGCCAGGGCATTCTGGTTCATCCGGCTACTGGTGACATTCAGGATTGGCTGTATGAGAGCGGCACCGGGATATCTGTTGAGGGGGAAGCTGCACCGCAGCCGGTTGCTGAACCTGTGGGTGTAGCTGCGGCAGAACGGACAGCTTCCGGCGTGGTGCCAGAGGATGCTACGATTCCTGCGGCACCGGCTATTGTATCCGGGACGGGTGAAGCAGCTTCGGATGCAGCCGTTTCAGGGAATGGGGCAGGATCTGAACCGGCTGCGGCAGCTTCCGCTGGCTCAGGCGGCTCGCGCGAGATCCGCCTGAGCACACCGATCAGCGAGGAGGATATCCGCAGCCTGCGCGTCGGCGATGTGGTGATCCTCTCTGGCGAGATGCACACCGGCCGCGATGCCCTGCACAAATACCTCATGGATCATGACACCCCTGTCGATCTGAACGGTGCCGTCATCTATCACTGTGGCCCGGTCATGCTGAAGGATGATGAAGGCTGGCATGTGAAGGCGGCTGGCCCGACGACCAGTATCCGCGAGGAGCCGTATCAGGGCGATATTATTAAGAAGTTCGGCATCCGCGCTGTAATCGGCAAAGGCGGTATGGGACCCAAGACCCTCAAAGCCTTAGGGGAGCACGGCGCCGTCTACCTCAATGCAATCGGCGGTGCGGCGCAGTATTACGCAGAATGTATCAAGAAGGTCAACGCCGTAGACTTCATGGAATTCGGTATTCCTGAGGCGATGTGGCATCTGCAGGTGGACGGCTTCGCAGCGATCGTGACCATGGATGCGCACGGCAACAGCCTCCATGCCGATGTCGAAAAGGATTCCGCCGCCAAGCTGGCCCAGTTCCGCGAGCCGGTGTTTAAGTAACAGGACCTCAAACAAAGAAACAGCGTCAGCCATGGACGAGAGTAATGTCCATAGACTGACGCTGTTTTATTGAATTAGCGTATACCGGAATTTTTCAATATACGACTCTTTCTTGTGCTCTACACGCTGCAAATGGTCATAGAAGCTATGGGTGAATTTAAACACGTGACCATAATCCCAATCCTGCCCGCTATAGTCCTTTTGCCAAAACTTAATGTCGGTCGGCAATACGTCCGCACGCTCAGCCGGCTTCAGGGGCAAATGATCGACAGGTGAAACCAGCTTGATGGGTTCTCCAGGTACAAGGTTACGGCTGTGGCGCAGAACTGTAATCAATTTCATTAAAGGCGGTAACCCTCTTTGGAAAAAGGAGACATGGCCAAGGTCATACAGGATGTTTAACGCGTGGGAGAAAGTCAGCATATGACCGATCAGATCATGATGTGCTTCTGCCCGGTAAATGACAGGGAAATGAGCTAATTCTTCCAGCACAAGCAAAGAAAGCTCGCCGGGCGTCGAGATGACCGGAAAGCCGTCCTCGTCTGTAACCTCCATCCTCTTCACCTCGGAAGCAGAGAAGCCAATCCATGACCGCCCCGGAATTGTCCGCTCAAACGAGCGGATAAGATCGGTTATTCCTGCAAGATCCTCCGTACTTCCCCAGCCTTTAAGTTCGTGGATGGAGAGCAGACACGATGCGCTGTAAATCACATTATGACCGACCCAGTGTAACTCATCAACCGTTGCATCGAGGGCCTCAAGTATGGCAGTTACAGCCAGCTGCTCGTCACAGCCGGTACGATGTTGTATACCGTTCTCCCCAATTATCCTTTGGATCATTGCTTCGGTCTGCAAAGCTACAAGTCGGGCAAGCTCTGGTGCCGGATTATTCGTTTTAATAAAAAAATAACTGCCAATAGCGGCAGCACCAAAGTGAGCCTGCCAGATATCCCCTGTGTCTTTTTTACATGAAGAGATGATTCTTAATCCGTCCCGCAGAATAGATGGGCTCATTATAATATCGCTCCCCTTATATTGCAGCATTTTTATTTATCAGTCTAACACTATATTTTCTGGAGGCAACCGGTTCCTGAAAAGCACCTGCAGCTATTCGGCTGTGCCGAATAATATTTTTTTCAAGTTTTGCAGAGTCGGCAGCCCCTATAGGATGCGGCTTGTGGAAGTTATAAATTATATGTCTTGACAGCGCATACATGGACATGTTAATTTTTAGTGGGGAAACCGGTTTCCCTATATTAGAAAGATTGAAATTATTGACGGCAGCTTATTCGTTACTGAAAGTGTATTGCATTCGGTTTACATGAGAGGGAGATGAGGAATGAAAAGAAAACGTAACCGCTTGCTTGTTCCCGTTCTAATCGCATCCATTGTACTGTCCATCACGATGAGTCTGTTTGTTGTACCGCCTTCTAAGGCGGAGGCTGCGAGTATTGGCACCGTAACCGAGAATGACACGATTTATCAGATTATGGTTGACCGCTTCCATGACGGTGATTCTTCCAATAATGCAACAGGCGCGGCTATCCGCTACGGGGAGAACTCCGAGGAGGACTTCCGTTATATGAAGGGCGGGGACTGGCAGGGGGTCATTGACAAGCTCCCGTATATTCACAATATGGGCTATACCGCAATCTGGATCTCACCGGTAGCCGAGCCGCAGATGACTAACCGTGAGAACAACGGTACCGGCAAGAACACGGCCTACCACGGCTACAATGTCAAAGATCCGAACAAGGCGAACCCTTACTTCGGCACCAAAGAAAAGCTGAAAGAACTTGTAGACTCCGCACATGCGCTCGGGATTAAGGTGATCATTGATGTCGTGCCTAATCACATCGGCGATTATATGCTGGGCACACAGGCGTATTATGATATCCCGACATTGCAGCCTGCGGCTCCGTTCAATAATCCGGCCTGGTACCATCACAATGGGGACATTAACTGGTCACTTGCCGATGGACGGTACGATCAGTGGGCCCAGGATTATCTGGAGAATCATGATCTGGGTGGTCTGGATGATATCGACTTTGATGTTCCTGCCGCCAAGCAGGCCATCTTCAGCTCGATCAAGGGCTGGTTTGACTATACGGGAGCAGACGGCGCCCGTGTCGATGCGGCCAAGCTGATGAAGCCGACCGATATCGGCGAGCTGCAAAATTTGCTGGGCGTGAACACTTTTGGGGAGAATTTCGACGGCAATGCCGAATTCGTCTCCCGCTGGGTCGGTACCAATAAGGAGTGGGGGATGCTCGACTTCCCGTTGTTCTTCTCCGTGCTGAACAGCTTCGCGTACGGGCAGTCTTTTGACGCAAATATTAAAGGCACCCTGGCTCAAGACTCCTACTACGGCGGCAACACCAACCATATGGTTACCTTCATCGACAATCATGACCGCAACCGCTTCTTGACCGAGGCCGGGGGCAGTGTTGAGAAGCTGCAGAATGCTTTGTCCTTTATCTTCACCGTGCGCGGAACGCCTGTGGTCTTCCAGGGAACGGAGCAGAACAAGGGCAATGGCAACGGGCAGATCATGACGGGCGGCATCGCGGATACGTGGAACCGCTGGTCGATGGTGAAGCGGGATGCAAGCGGCAATGTGCTGGAGAATTATTTCAATGAGAATGCCAGCACCTTCAAGCATGTAGCCAAGCTCAATGAGATCCGCAAAAACAACCCGGCCCTGCGCACCGGCACCCAGCGCGAAATGTGGTCGGCACAGAACCTGTACGCATTCTCCCGTCGGATTGACAGCGGAACGAATGTCGGCCAGGAGGTCATCTCCGCATTCAGTAATGCATCCGGCGGATCACAGACGGTAACGCTGCCGCTGCGCGCCGAGAGCACACTAACCGCAGGTACGGTTCTGGTGAACCAGTTGAACCCCTCCGATACTGTGACCGTGCAGGCGGGCGGTGTTACCGGTAAGCAAATTACAGTTACTCTAAGTGCCAATTCGGCCAAAATCTACTCCAAAACACAGCCGGTAACCGATACGCAAGCACCAAGTGTTCCGGGAAATGTAACAGCAACCGTACAGAATGCCTCCAGCGCGCTGGTGTCCTGGTCAGCTTCCACCGATAATGTCGGGGTGAGCGGGTACGAAATCTACCGCAATGGAGTGAAGATCGGGACTTCGGCTACGACCTCTTTTACCGATAACGGACTTGTAGGCAGCACTAATTATTCTTATACGGTAAAAGCGTATGATGCCGCCATGAATCTGTCGGCCTTCAGCGCAGCCGCTCTGATCGTTACCCCTGCCGGTAACAGTGTGACAATCTACTACAAGCAGGGTTACACCAATCCGTACATTCATTACCGCCCAGTGGGCGGGACTTGGACGACATCTCCGGGTGTGGCTATTCCAGCCGCTGAGGTAGCGGGCTATAACAAAATCACCATTAACATCGGCGCAGCCACCCAGCTCGAAGCCTGCTTCAATAACGGCAGCGGCACCTGGGACAGCAATGGTAGCAGTAATTATCTGTTCGGCACCGGTACCTGGACCTATACGCCTACAGGCAATATCCAGGCAGGCGGTCCGGTAACGCCAACGGCAACGCCGACGGCTACACCAACCGTAGCACCAACAGCGACACCAACCCTGACGCCTACGGTGGCACCAACCGTAGCACCGACTGCTACACCAACCGTAGCACCGAGTGCAACACCAACAGCATCACCGACCGTAGCGCCAACGGCGACACCTGTGCCAACCGCCACTCCGGCGGGCAACACTGCGACGATCTATTACAAGAATACAGCCTTCAGTAATTCGTATATCCATTACAAGCTGGATGGGGCGACAACCTGGACGACTTCACCGGGTGTGCAGATGCAGGCCTCTACTTTCAGTGGCTACAAAGCCATTACCATTCCGCTTGGCAGCGCCACAGGCCTAACCGCAGCCTTTAATAACGGCAGCGGGACCTGGGATAACAATGGCGGGAATAACTATCATTTTGGCACCGGCAGTTCCAGTCTGGTTGGGGGAAGCTTGACCTCCGGGGAACCGCAGGCAGACAGCATAACCTTCCGGGTTAGCGTACCGGGATCCACTCCGGCGAATGCTCCGGTCTATCTGACGGGTTCGTTCAACAGCTGGAATGCGGCAGATGCAGCCTATCTGCTGACCCGTGGCAGTGACGGCGTCTATTCCATCACCTTGAACCTTCCGGAAGGCAGCGCCGTGACGTATAAGCTGACGCGCGGAAGCTGGGGTACGGTAGAGACCGCGTCCAGCGGGGCGGACATTGCGAACCGGACGCTCACACCGGCAGGCGGAGCACAGACAGTGACACTAAGCGTGCAGCGCTGGAAGGATCAGTAAGCCGCTTGAGGGGGCGGGGGATGGATGTCCGCCGCCCCCGTTTTTTTGACGAAGAATGAACCCGATAAGAAGGAGTTGAACCATGACCAAGACCTCCAGGTCCCTGCGCAAGATTACAGCCCTGCTCCTGGGCGGGCTTCTGAGCGTTCCGGCATTAGTGTCCCCTGTCTCGGCAGAGATTGCCGCTACGCATGTCTACCATAATCATATGCCGAATTTCTGGGCTTACTATGACTTGAACACTTACAATTCCACTCCTGTAGGCAGTCCGATCCGCTATACCTACGATGGTGAAGTGATCCAACTGAAGCAGAATCCGCCCGCTGGATATCCCTATTATCTGCCGAATGGATCTCCCATGCCCCATGATGATCTGGTCTCTTACTATTCCCATCACGCCAAGACGGGCGCGTATTTAACCTGGCCCTGGAGTGTGGCGAACACGCTGCACAGCAATCATCCCCAGGCGCAGATGCATGTTACTATGTCGGGGTCCGTGGTGAACAATGTGAACAGTATTATTCAACAAGGAAATGTAAGCGGATACAATAATCCGGCCTGGGGAACCCCGTGGAAGAATGCCGTAAATCAGCTTCGGACCACAGGCGGCGACAACATGCTCGACCTGATCCATTTCTCCGGACACCATTCGATGGGACCGCTGGTCGGCAATGACTATTTGCTCAAGGATATGATTTATCATGGAGCCACGATGGCTCAGCCTTATTTCCTGGGCAGCAGCTACAAGTCGTCTAAGGGATTTTTTCCGACAGAGCTGGGGTTCTCAGAGCGGATGATCCCGGTGCTGAACAAGCTTGGCATCCAGTGGTCCGTGATCGGCAACAACCATTTCTCCCGCACCCTTAAGGATTATCCGCTGCTGGACAGTCCGGGCACAGATACGATGATCTCACCGCCCAACCGCAGCGATCTGCAGAATGTCAGTACAGCCGGAGCCTGGGTGAGTGAGCCGATGTTCAATGAGCAGCAGGTGGTCTATAATAAATATCCTTTTGCCTCAACGGCCCATTGGGTCCGTTATGTGGACCCGGCAACCGGGGCAGAATCGAGAGTGGTCGGCGTGCCTGTCGCCCAGGCGCAGTCCTGGGAAGAAGGGTATCTGGGCCAGGTAAAAGCAGATGCGCTTAAGCCGTATGAGAATCTGGTTGCGCAGAAGCAGATTTTTGTCGTGGCCCATGACGGGGATAATTCTTCAGGCCGGGCCGGCTCCGAGGAGACCTGGCGCAATGCCGGGAATGTTACCTATGCCAGCAGCGGCGTGACCGGTATGGGGATCGATGAGTATCTGCGCAGCAATACACCGGCCGCATCCGATGTGGTCCATGTGCAGGACGGCTCCTGGATCGATACCCGGGATTCGTCGTCTGATCCGACCTGGTACCATTGGCATTTGCCGTTTGGGATCTGGAAAGGCCAGTTCGCGGCCTTCAATCAGGTGAATGGGACTGCTTACGCCCCGAAGAAGAATCTGGCGGGTGTCGAGGAAGGCATGACGGTATCCTTCGAGAAGGGCTATCATTATCTGGAGCGTAATTTCGCACTGTTACAGGCTTCCCTGAACTATGCCAAGACCGCTGAGCAGATCTGGCTGGAGGAGCACCCGAATTATTGGAAGCCTGCGAACCCGCTGGACCGTGAGGTGACCTACGAAGGCAATCAATTGAATCCGTGGATGCTCTCCTATCCTGTGAAGGGCAACACGGCGAATGACTATGCTGGAGGTGCCAATCCTGCTGAGCTGGCCTGGTATTTCCTGCTGCCTGCGATGGATTCGGGATTCGGCTATTACGATGAGAATGTGGATGACAGCGTGAAGCCGGCATTGTCCTTCAATCAATCGTTATACTTCTCCAAGCCCTATGTATCGCAAAAGCTGGCCAAAGACAAAACCGGCCCCTCCGTCTGGTGGCCCCAGCGTTACCCGTACAATCCGGGCAGCGCCAATGTCAGCAAGGCAGAGGGCTGGACCCTGCAGCATTACAATAATGCTTTTGCCATCTATACGTATGCGTTCGACACCAGCGGAATCAGCGAGATCAAGGTGAAGGTCCGGGCACACCGTGATAAGACGGCAGACGCAGCGGATAATACCTTCAAAGTATATGATCCCGCAGGTCTGGCCGCAGCCGGAGTACCTGGTATTGACCCTGCCAAGGTTGGCGCGTGGACGGAATACCCGATGAATGTCCGCGACCTGAGCGCCGATATTAACGGTGTTGACTGGCAGCCAAGCAGCAAGACGATTATGCAGAAGGTTCCGGCCACGGATATCGGGAATCTGTATTTCTCCTACATCTCCGATTACCGCGATCAGCTATTGGACTACTACATTGAAGCCAAGGATGCTAAAGGCAATGTGACCAAAAGTGATATCCAGCAGGTCTATGTCGGTGCCGGCAAATATAAGCTGGCGAACGGCAAATATACGGAGAGCATGCAAGGTACTATTGAAGGGACGCATCCGTTCATCACAGATGTGCCCGCTGTCCCGGATACTGAAGCTCCGGCTGTTCCAGGCAATGTTCAGGCCACAGTGGTTAATGCTTCTTCTATCGGGCTGACCTGGAATGCCGCTTCAGATAATATTCGTGTTACCGGCTATGAGCTCTACCGCAATGGCATCAAAATCGGAACAACAGCTTCCACCTCATATACAGACAGTGGCTTGTCGGCCAGTACAACATATGAATACAGAGTTAAAGCCTATGATGCCTCCGGCAATCTCTCCGGCTTCAGTGCCGCAGCAACTGCTACCACACCGGCGGGCAATAATGTAACGATCTATTATAAGCAGGGTTACACCAATCCGTACATTCATTACCGTCCAGTGGGCGGGACTTGGACGACAGCCCCAGGCGTAGCGATTCCGGCCGCTGAGGTAGCAGGCTATCACAAAATCACCATTAACATCGGCGCAGCTACCCAGCTCGAAGCCTGCTTCAACAATGGCAGCGGCACCTGGGACAGTAACGGGGGCAGCAATTATCTGTTCGGCACCGGCACCTGGACCTACACCGGCTCTGGCAAAATCCAGCCGGGCGGTCCTGCTGCGCCAACTGCATCGCCGAGTGTAGCTCCGACGGTTACACCGACCGTGGCTCCTACGGTGGCACCAACCGTAGCACCGACTGCTACACCAACTGTAGCGCCGACCGCAACACCGACAACAGTACCAACTGCGACCCCGACGACCCAGCCGAGTGCTACGCCAACGGTGGCACCGACAGTTAAACCAAGTGCAACGCCTATTGCAACTCCAAAAGCTACACCAACTGTAGCGCCGACCGCAACACCGACGGTAGCTCCGAGTGCAACACCAACCATAGCGCCAACGGCGACACCTGTGCCAACCGCCACACCGGCGGGCAACACCGCGACCATCTATTACAAGAATACGGCATTCAGTAACTCATACATTCATTACAAGCTGGATGGGGCGACCACCTGGACGACTTCACCGGGTGTGCAGATGCAGGCCTCTACTTTCAGTGGCTACAAAGCCATTACCATCCCGCTTGGCAGCGCCACAGGTCTAACCGCAGCCTTTAATAACGGCAGCGGGACCTGGGATAACAATGGCGGGAATAACTATCATTTTGGCACCGGCAGTTCCAGTCTGGTCGGGGGAAGCTTGACCTCCGGGGAACCGCAGGCGGATAGCGTAACCTTCCGGGTTAACGTACCAGGTTCGACTCCGGCGAATGCTCCGGTCTATCTGACGGGTTCGTTCAACAGCTGGAATGCGGCAGATGTAGCCTATCTGCTGACCCGTGGCAGTGACGGCGTCTATTCCATCACCTTGAATCTTCCGGCAGGCAGCGCCGTGACGTATAAGCTGGGGCACAGTAGAGACCGCATCCAGCGGTGCAGATATTGCGAACCGGACGCTCACGACGTCAGGCGGGTCGCAGACGGTCACACTGACCGTGCAGCGCTGGAAGGATCAGTAGCGCATGTAAGTAACAAAACGGGGCCGCCCTTTCTAAGTGGTGTAGTATGCCAATTAGGAAGGGCGTTTTCTGGTTGGAGAGGTGTGCGTGCCAAATGTAATCGAAAAACCGATCACAATGCGAAGGTTGGGAGTGCACGTGCCAAATGTAATCGGAAAACCGATCACAATGCGCAGGTTGGGAGTGCACGTACCAAATGTAATCGGAAAACCGATCACAATGCGCAGGTTGGGAGTGCACGTGCCAAATGTAATCGAAAAACCGATCACAATGCGCAGGTGCGAGGTATGCGGGCCAAATATAGGCGAAAAACCGAACATAATGGGCAGTGGCGAGGTGTGCGGGCCGAATGTATGCGGAAAACCGAACACAATGTGCACGTGCTGGGTCTGCGGGCTAAATGTGTGCGGAAAACCGAATACAATGCGCATTGGTGAGGTGTGCGAGCCGAATGTATGCGGAAAACCGAACACAATGTTTAGCGGCGAGGTACGCGGGCCGATTGTATTCGGAAAACCGAATACATTGTATAGGAGCAAGGGTGAGCGTGCTGGATGTGTGCGAGGGTCTGAGGTTTACAGGGTTTTCCTGTATCTCCCACCACTTAAACAGCGCAGCGGGCGGACTGACCCGCGGAGAAGCGGTAGCGTTCGCCTTTGTGTCCGGATTTTCACCGATCAGGTAAAAATAATAAAAATCTGGACACAACAGCGATCGGAACAACAGTCCGTTTGCGGAGCGTCCATTATAGATCCCACAGCGCTCCATCCTCGGCCCAGGCTCTTGGATCTCAGACAGCGCTCCATCCTCGGCCCAGGCTCTTGGATCTCAGACAGCGCTCCATCCTCGGCCCAGGCTCTTGGATCTCAGACAGCGCTCCATCCTCGGCCCAGGCTCTTGGATCTTAGACAACGCTCCTCCCTCGCCCCCCGCACATTTTACACCCCGTTGATAATCGCCGCCGGAACTGGTATTTTGCCGAAAATGCAGGTAGAGTGTTCTCATGGACATAAACACGAGGGAAGAGGACCGCCGCAGATGAAACCATTCCGCATTCGACTTACCATCATACTTATGGCACTGATAGGAATATCAATGACCGGGGCCGGGATCACCATGGCTCAGCTGTTCAAGGATTCGCATATTTCCGTGCTGGAAGAGAACATGTCCCGGGAAATAAAGCTGCTCTCCGGCACCTTCTCATTCATGGATACCAGCAGCCCGGATGCCCTGAACTACTATACAGAACAGGCAGAGAGGATATCCATCTTGACCGGATCACGTGTCACCTTCATTACGAAGCAAGGCCGGGTCATTGGGGACTCGGAGAAGAATCCGCGTGATATGGACAACCACTCTACCCGCGAAGAGGAGCTGCTGGCCGCGAAGGAAGGGATTGGCCGGGCGATCCGTTACAGCGATACATTAGACCGTGAAATGATGTATGTGGCGGGTTCCGTGTCCTCCGATCAGGGCTTTGACGGGTATATCCGGCTGTCGATGGGGCTCGATACCGTATCCGAAGGACTGAACCGGGCGTGGATGATCATGGCAGGGGGGCTGGTGCTGCTGTTCATTGCCGCAACCTTGGTGAGCTACAAGGTGGCTTCCAGTATGACCTCACCGCTGGAGCAGATCACCAGAGTGGCGCGGCGGATTACCGATCTCGATTACGATGCCCGGGTGCCCATGAAGCGCAAGGATGAGATCGGCCAGCTGGCTACAGCCATCAACGCGATGGCCGACAGTCTCCAGGCCCAGCTGAAGACCATCCGCGACAATGAGGACCTGCTGCAGAGCGTACTCGACAATATGACCGGCGGGATCGTGATGATTAACGCTGAAGGGGAGATTGCCCTGCTTAACCGGGCCGCCGAACGGCTGCTCGATGTGAAGCACAGCGAGATGACCGGACATTCCTACAAGGAGATTAAGCATCATTATGAGCTTACCCGGCTAATTGATGATGGGGTGTCCGCAGGTGAACCTATTCACGAGGAGCGCAGCATCTATAATCCGGTGGAGCGGATTGTGCGTCTGGATGGGGTGCCGATGATTCAGGACGGCTGTTCTCGGGGCATGCTGTTCCTGCTTCAGGAGGTTACAGAGATCCGCAGGCTCGAGAAAATGCGCAGCGAATTCGTCGCCAATGTCTCCCACGAGCTGAAGACCCCTGTCGCTGCGGTAAAAGGCTTCGCCGAGACCCTCCTCGGCGGTGGCGTTACAGATGAGAAGACGGCGCGTTCGTTCCTGCAGATTATTTACGATGAGAATGAACGGCTGAACCGCCTGATCGGCGACATCCTGGAGCTGTCCAAAATCGAATCCAAACGCGTTCAGCTGGAATGCTCCCCGGTTCATCTGATCGAATTCTTCGACTCCGTACTGGAAACGCTCAGTAAGGTTGCGGAGAAGAAGAAGATTACACTTAGCTCGGATGTGCCTGCGGAGCTATTCATTGAGGGAGATGAAGACAAGCTGCGCCAGATCTTCATGAATCTGCTCTCCAATGCGATCAACTACACCCAGGACGGGGGGAATGTCAGAGTCACCGCAGTGAGCATCCAGAAGAAGGATGGCACCGAGAGCGTACGCTTTACAGTCAGTGATACGGGGATGGGGATTCCGCGCAAGGATCTGCCCCGGATCTTTGAACGCTTTTACCGGGTGGACAAAGCCCGCTCCAGAAGCTCCGGCGGAACCGGCCTCGGTCTATCCATCGTGAAGCATCTGGTTGAGCTGCACCGCGGGTCAATTAACGTTGAGAGCGATCTGGGCATCGGCAGCTCGTTCATCCTTGAACTGCCGCTGCTGCAGGAAGAGAATCTATAACCCTGCGGATCATAACGGATCAATAGAGAATAAATTTATGATTTTACACCAAGTTAACATTGTGGTGCTATGATGTGCATGTGTGCAGTTTTGTAAAATTAATAACCTATGAAAAGACGGGGGAACCTATGGCACAACGATTGCTTGTCATTGAAGACGAACCGACACTGGCCCGGCTGCTGTCTTATAACCTGACACAGGAAGGCTACGAGGTGACGGTGGAGGATCATGGAACGGCAGGATATGACCGTGCGACTAGAGAACCTTTTGACTTGATCGTACTGGATCTGATGCTGCCCGGCATGAACGGCATTGACATTCTGGATAAATTGCGTGGACAAGGCATCCGCACACCGGTTATAGTGCTGACGGCCAAGAATGCGGAAGAGGATGTCGTCCGCGGGCTGAAGTCCGGGGCGGATGACTATATTACGAAGCCCTTCGGCGTATCCGAGCTGCTGGCGCGGGTCAGCGCTGTACTGCGGCGGATCTCCGGTATTGCCGAAGAAGCTCCGCCCGAGACGGCGGTGTCTGCATCGACGATTATTCTCGGACAGCTGGAGATCTACCCTGAGCGTTATGAAGTCTCGCTGGGCGGACAGAGCATCAATCTGCGGCCGAAGGAATTTGAAGTCCTGCTGTATCTGGCCCGCAAGCCGGGCGTTGTCCTGACACGGGATGATCTGATGAATGCGGTCTGGGGCTTCGACTATATCGGAGGCCAGCGTACCGTCGATGTGCATGTCAGTTCCCTGCGCAAGAAGCTGGAGCTTGACCCTGAATCCGTGCATATTGATTCCATCCGCGGCGTGGGCTACAAGCTGGTTGTCAACAAGAAGAGAACACCAGTCATTTAACATGACGGTGTTCTTTTCTCACAAGATAAGCATCTTCTCCTCCGGCATTGTCTAACTGTACAAGGATTTTTACACTGCGTTAACAATTCTCTGGAGCTCTATTTACACTGAAAGCTTATCATGGGGAACGAAGATGATGAGAAGGAGACAACAGAAACTAATGAAATCCATCATTGACATAGAGAAGCTAGATCTCTACTATGAGTCATTCCATGCCCTGAAGAAGGTGGATTTGCAGATTCCGGAGAAGCAGGTGACTGCGTTTATCGGACCCTCCGGCTGCGGGAAATCCACATTGCTGCGTACCCTTAACCGTATGAACGACATGATTCCCGGAACACGTATTGAAGGTAAAGTGAATATCGGCGGCAAAAACATCTACAGCGACGAGATTGAAGTGGAGAGTCTGCGCAAGCAGGTGGGGATGGTGTTCCAGCAGCCCAATCCTTTTCCCAAGTCGATCTATGATAACGTGGCTTATGGCCCGCGTCTGCACGGTGTGAAGAGCAAAGCCGAGCTGGATGTCCTGGTAGAGCAAAGTCTGCGCCAGTCTGCACTCTGGGAGGAAGTGAAGGATTTCCTCAAAAAGTCGGCCTTAAGTCTGTCCGGAGGCCAGCAGCAGCGTCTCTGTATTGCCAGAGCCCTTGCCGTACAGCCGGATATTCTGCTGATGGATGAGGCGACTTCAGCGCTAGACCCGGTGTCCACACTCAAGATTGAGGAGCTGGTCCAGGAGCTGCGGGATAAGTATACGATTGTAATGGTCACGCATAATATGCATCAGGCCGCCCGGGTATCGGGACGCACTGTATTTTTCCTGAACGGTGTTATTGTGGAGGCTGCGGACACGGAGCTGCTGTTCTCGAACCCTAAGGATTCCCGCACAGAAGACTATATTTCTGGCCGCTTCGGCTAAGAATGGCTGCTTCGTAAGTCTTAGGTTCACTCTTGTTCACCCGATATGACCAAATGTTTGTGAGGAGGATCACTTTCGATATGATTCGCAGAAAAGAATTCGATAAAGATCTGGAAGAACTGCGCTCTCTGCTGCAGCAGATGGGCGAGCATGTAACGGATGCACTCGACGGTGCGGTACTGGCCCTACAGACCCTTGATACGGTACGGGCGCAGGAGATTGTCAAAGCGGACCTGCGGCTGAACGCCATGGAAGACCGGATTATGGAGATCGGCTCACGGCTGATCATCACCCAGCAGCCGGTGGCGAAGGACCTGCGCCGCATTATTGTAGCCTTCAAAATCTCCAGCGATCTGGAGCGTATGGGCGATCTGGCACTGGATGTAGCCAAGGTAACGATGCGCATCCAGGGACAGCAGCTGATTAAGCCGCTTGTGGATATTCCGCGCATGGCTGAGCTTGTTACGATCATGACCACGGAGGCTATTCAGTCTTATCTGGACGAGAATACGGATCTGGCCTACAAAATGGCGCAGGATGACGATCAGGTCGATGGTCTGTACAGCGCGATGATTAACGAACTGTACACTTATATGGTTCAGAGGCCTGAGACAGTGAATCAGGCGATGCTGCTCACACTGGTTGGCCGTTACATTGAGCGGATTGCCGATCATGCCACGAATATTGGCGAGAGTGTAGTGTATCTGGTTACAGGTAAACGTCCGGATTTGAACCAATAACAGTATAGACTGCCAGAGGCAAGCCTTCATTCCGGGGGCTTGTTTTTTATTTTGGCATAAAGCGGCGATTCGTGGCAGAGCCATTTCGTCTTGGTGCGGAGCATATGTTACTATGTAAGGAGAAAGCAAGAAAAAGGCGAGGTGCTAGTGTGGACAAGCTGATACTCATTGATGGAAATAATATCATTTACCGGGCGTTCTTCGCCATGCCGCCGCTGACGAATACAGCGGGACAGCAGACGAATGCGGTATACGGTTTCACGACGATGCTGCTGCGTCTGCTGGAGGAGCATAAACCGACACATATGATTGTAGCCTTCGACGCGGGGAAGATTACCTTCCGGCATGAAGGCTATGAGGATTATAAGGGCGGGCGTCAGAAGACCCCGCCGGAGCTGTCCGAGCAGTTCCCGCTGCTCAAGGAACTGCTGAAGGGTCTGGGAGTTCCGCAGTTCGAGATTGCAGGCTACGAGGCCGACGATATTATCGGCACCATCTCCAGGGAAGCGGATGCCGCCGGCCGTCAGGTGATGATTGTGTCCGGGGATAAGGATATGCTGCAGCTGGCTTCCGAGCATACCACCATAGCGCTGGTGCGCAAGGGAGTTACGGAAGTGGAACTTTACGGACCTAAGCAGATCCGTGACAAATATGATCTCACCCCAGAGCAGATCATTGATCTGAAGGGGCTGATGGGCGATGCCAGCGATAATATTCCCGGGGTGCCGGGAGTCGGGGAGAAGACAGCGCTTAAGCTGCTCCAGCAGTTCGGATCGGTGGAGGGCGTGCTGGCCGGAACCGGTGAGCTGAAGGGCAAGATGAAAGAGAAGCTGGAAGAGCATGCGGACAGCGCCATCATGAGCAAAAAGTTGGCGACGATCTACCGCGAGGTTCCGCTTGAGCATACGTGGGAGGATATGGTCTTCAGCGGGATTAACACGGACACGGCTGGGCCGGCGCTCGCCAAGCTGGAATTCCGCTCGCTGCTGGAGCGCCTGTCGCTGAGCGCCTATTCACATGCGGCGGACGGCAGCCTGACGGGTTCCCCCGTGGTGGAAGCCGCAGAGCTTAATATTACAATTGTTGACGAAGCCGGAATAGAGAAGCTGGTTCAGGCACTGCCGGGCATCTCCGCCCTGCATGTGGAATCTAACGGGGAGAACCCGCACCGTGCCGAAGTGATCGGTCTCGGGCTGTCTTCGCCGGAGCAGCATTACTTTGTGTCTTTTGCCTTGCTGAAGAGTAAGGCGGCAGCACCCCTGCGGGACTGGCTCGGTGACGAGCAGGCGCCGAAGAGCGGGTATGATCTGCACCGTGCCGATCTGGCGCTGCATTGGCAGGGGATTGCTTTTGCCGGAGCCGCTAACGATGTTCAGCTGGCCGCCTACCTGCTGGACCCGACCGAAGCCAGCCAGAATCTGAATGACCTGACCACGAAATACGGCCTACCCCGCTTGTCGCCGGATGAGGATGTCTTCGGCAAAGGGGCCAAATATAGAATTCCTGAGCTTAAGATTCTCGGTGAGCATGTCGCCCGTAAGAGTGCGACTGTGCTTGGCATTGTACAGAAGCAGCAGGAGGAGCTGGACAAGACGGACATGACCGGTCTGTTCCAGGACCTGGAGATGCCGCTGTCACGGATTCTCGCCGATATGGAGAAGCAGGGCATTGCTGTTAACAAGGATGATCTCGTCCAGCTCGGCAGGGAATTTGAAGCCCAGATCTCCCGGCTGGTCACTGAGATCTACTCCGCTTGCGGAACCGAATTCAATCTTAATTCTCCGAAGCAGCTGGGCGAGGTTCTGTTCGTGAAGCTCGGTCTGCCGGTCGTGAAGAAGACGAAGACCGGGTATTCGACGGATGCCGAGGTACTGGAAAAGCTTGCGCCTTATCATGACGCTGTGCGCCTGATTCTGCAATACCGTACCATTGCCAAGCTGCAATCCACGTATGTGGAAGGCCTGATGAAGGAAATCTCGCCGGAGACCGGCAAGGTACACACCTTTTACCGGCAGACGATTGCGGCCACGGGCCGGCTCAGCAGCCAGTTCCCGAACCTGCAGAACATTCCAATCCGGCTCGAAGAGGGCCGCAAGATCCGTAAGGTATTCGTGCCCTCCGAGCCGGGCTGGTCGATTCTGGCGGCGGATTACTCGCAGATCGAGCTGCGTGTGCTGGCGCATATCTCAGGTGATGAGCGGATGAAGGAAGCTTTTGTCGAGGATATGGATATTCATACTAAGACCGCCATGGACGTATTCGGCGTCCCTGCGGAGAGTGTGGACAGTAATATGCGCCGCTCCGCCAAAGCAGTTAACTTCGGGATTGTCTACGGCATCAGCGATTACGGCCTGTCGCAGAACCTGAACATCCCGCGCAAGGAAGCGGCCAGGTTCATTGAGCAGTATTTCGAGGTGTTCCAAGGTGTGCGCCGTTACATGGATGATATCGTAGTCGAGGCCCGTAAGCAGGGGTATGTTACTACTCTGCTGGAACGCCGCCGTTATCTGCCGGAGATCAATGCGAAGAACTTCAATCTGCGGTCCTTCGCAGAACGTACGGCGATGAATACGCCGATTCAGGGAACCGCTGCGGATATTATCAAGCTGGCCATGGTTCATATGGACAAGGCGCTGCATGAGCGCGGCCTGAAGAGCCGGATGCTGCTCCAGGTACACGATGAGTTAGTATTCGAGGTGCCGGAGGAGGAGCTGGAGCAAATGAAGCAGCTTCTGCCCGAGGTGATGGCCGGAGCGCTGCAGCTGTCTGTTCCGCTGAAGGCAGAGGTAAGTTATGGCAGCAACTGGTACGAAGCGAAATAGGCTCCCCGCACATGGCAGATATCCGGTATAATGGAGTGGAGGTGAGCCATGATGCCGGAATTGCCGGAAGTCGAAACAGTCAGAAGAACACTTAATGAGTTAATTACAGGCAAGCAGATAGAGCATGTCACCGTCCGGCTGCCGCGGATCATTCAGCGCCCGGATGATATTCAGGTCTTTGCCCATATGCTGGCAGGCCATACAGTGGTAACGGTTGAGCGCAGAGGCAAGTTCCTGCGTTTCGTATTTGACGGGCTGGTGATGGTCTCCCATCTGCGGATGGAGGGCCGTTACGGGGTGTACCGTGAGGGCGAGCTGCTGGACAAGCATACGCATGTTATTTTCCATTTCACAGATGGGACGGAGCTGCGTTATACGGATGTGCGCCAGTTCGGGACGATGCATCTATTCCAGCCGGGAGAGGATCTGCAGCTGAAGCCGCTGAACAAGCTGGGGCAGGAGCCGCTGGATGCCGATTTCACGCTGGAACGGTTCAAGGAGATTGTCGTTAAGCGGAGCACCAAGATCAAGCCGCTGCTGCTCAATCAGGAATATATAGTAGGTATCGGCAATATTTATGTAGATGAGTCCCTGCACCGTGCAGGCATCCACCCGGAGGAGACCGCGAAGTCCCTCTCGGAGGATCAGCTGGCCAGACTGCATCATGCTATTGTCGCAACACTGACGGAAGCAGTGAATGCCGGAGGCTCCTCCGTGAAGTCATATGTCAACGGCCAGGGAGAGAGCGGGAGCTACCAGGATCAGCACAAGATCTACGGACGCAAGGATCAGCCGTGTGCCACCTGCGGCACGCTGATTGAGAAGAGTGTGGTCGGCGGACGGGGAACGCATTATTGTCCCAGCTGCCAGCCGGTACCTGTACTGATTCTGTAATATTTATTTAGAGTCAGCGCCGCATTTACAGCCCGTTTCCAGGCAAGTTACATCTGAGTTATAACCGTTATGTATAAAGGCAGGCACTTCCTGCCCGTCCCGCCCATATAATGTGTGAAGATTGCTGATTATGGCGAAACGGAGCTCCGGCTCCGGTTCTTCACGGGAGGGATTGCGGGTGCTTAGCCCATTGTTGTCACTGCTGTTGCTTGCGTTTGCGCTTAGTCTGGATGGATTTGGTGTAGGCATTACATATGGACTGCGTAAAATGAAAATTCCCCTGCTCTCCATTATCATTATCTCGCTCTGTTCAGGGGTCGTCATTTATGGTTCTATGCAGGTCGGCGTGCTGCTGGCAAAGGTAGTCTCCCCGAATGCCGCTTCCAGTGTCGGAGCGGTTATTCTCGTCTTAATGGGCTGTTGGTCCCTGTTCCAGATGCTGACACAGAAGGAGAAGGAGCAGGAAGAGGCTGCGCCCGGGCAGGAGATCAGGAGGGAGACGGCTGCTGCCGCACAGAGTGCTGAGGCAGAGCTGAAGCCGGCTGTATTCTCGCTGGAGCTTCGCCATCTGGGCGTGGTTATACAGATTCTCCGCACGCCGTCTTCCGCTGATATGGATGCCTCGGGAAGCATCTCCTCCATGGAAGCCATGATCCTGGGGATCGCGTTGTCGCTGGATGCCTTCGGTGCCGGCCTCGGTGCGGCACTACTCGGATTCAGCCCGTGGTCCACCTCGCTGATGATCGCTGTATTCAGCGGGACCTTTTTGCTGATGGGAATGAAGACAGGACTGAGATTATCAGGCAGCTACTGGATGAAGCATGCCGCTGCGCTGCCCGCGATATTATTAATTGTAATGGGTATAATGAAGTTATTATGAGGTGAGTACATGATTATAGGCTTAACCGGAGGCATCGCTTCGGGAAAAAGCACCGTGTCTGCACTGTTTGTCCGCAAGGGAGCTGCACTGGTGGATGCCGATGTCATCGCCAGAGAGGTGATGCTCCCCGGGCACCCGGTGCTGGCGGCGGCGGTGGAGGCTTTTGGAGACCGCATTCTGCTGCCTGACGGTTCGCTGGACCGGGCAGGTCTTGGCGAGATTGTCTTCCGGGACCCGGAGGCGCTCAAGACACTGAATAACCTGACCCATCCGGCAATCCGCAGGGAGATTAAGGACAGAATGTATGCGCTTGAACAAGAGAATCCGCAGCGGCTCGTCATTGTGGACATTCCGCTGCTCTACGAATCAGAGCTGGATTCCTTGTTCGATCAGATTATTGTGGTCTATGTTCCGAGGAGGGTGCAGCTAGCCCGCCTCATGGAGCGCAGCGGAATGAAGCTGGAACAGGCTGAGGACCGGCTGAGGTCGCAGATGGATATTGAACTGAAGCGCAGGAAAGCGACATTTGTGATCGACAATAGCGGTGATCCTGAGTCTGCCGAGCTTCAGGTTGCCCGTCTGTGGGACAGGCTGGGTCTGATATGATGAAGTGGCTGCGCAAAAAAGAGTCCTGCTGCTGCTGTTCATCGGCTTCACCGCGATCCTGTTTCTTGGCTCCAACTGGATGTCATGGTTTTATCCCATTTATTTTAAAGCAGAGATCCGCCAGCACAGCCAGACGTATGAGATGGACCCATTCCTGGTGGCGTCCATCATCCGTGTGGAGACCAATTATAAGACTGGCCGCGAATCCAAAAAAGGCGCACTGGGGCTCATGCAGCTCATGCCGGATACCGCCAAGTGGGCGCTCGAAAAGGCCAAGCTCCCCGACGTGTCGCTGGAGCGGCTGAAGGAAGAGCCCTCCTCCAATATTGAACTGGGCACCTGGTATTTGTCTACGCTGTCCAAGCAGTTCGACGGCAACCGTATAGCGGTCATAGCCGCCTATAATGCCGGACCTGGTAAGGTGCAGAGCTGGTTGGATGAAGGGCAATGGGACGGAACAGAAGCCTCTGTGAAGGACATTCCGTTCGGTGAGACCCGTCACTACGTACAGCGTGTAATTTATTATTATGATCAATACACCGAGCTCTATAGTGAGTTCTAGGGTGCTTGTTACTTCTGCTGCTGTTATGTAAAAGAAGCATCAAACGGCCGGAGGCCGTTCGATACTTCTTAGGCAAGCTTATGTCGTGTGGGCAGGTATTATTTGTACTGACCTGCCAGTTGCTGTTCAGCCAGGGTTACAAGACGTTTAGTGATGTAACCACCGATCGAACCGTTTTCGTAAGAAGTTTTATTGCCTTGGTATCCGTCTGGGGAGAGGGTGATACCTAGTTCCTGGGCAACTTCATATTTCAGTTGTTCCAAGGCACCGCGTGAGTTTGGAGCTACCAGGTTATTGGAGTTGTTATTTTGGCTCATTGCTGTTCACCTCCTATCGGTTGGTAACTGTATTATGTGCCGGACATGTCAGATTCATAACAACAAATAAACGGTGTTTTCTGGAAATTAAATGATGCCCGCATAGCCCTTGTGTATCAAGGGACGGGGCCTGACCATTCTAATGATGAGGAAGTGAAGAAGCTTATGAAATGTCCTTACTGCGACCACACCAATACCAAAGTCCTGGACTCGCGCCCTGCCAACGAGAATAAGTCCATTCGCCGCAGGCGGGAATGCGAACTGTGCAGCCGCCGTTTCACCACCTTCGAGATGATTGAAGAGACCCCCCTGATTGTGATCAAAAAAGGCGGCAGCCGTGAAGAGTTCAGCCGTGACAAAATCCTCCGCGGCCTGATCCGTGCCTGCGAGAAGCGTCCGGTCCCTGTAGAGCGCCTGGAGGTCATCGTATCTGAGGTGGAGAAAAGCCTGCGCGGCATCGCTCTCGCCGAGATCGAGAGCCGCCAGATCGGCGAGCTGGTCATGGAGCAGCTCTACCCTGTCGACGAGGTAGCCTACGTCCGCTTCGCGTCCGTGTACCGCCAGTTCAAGGACATCAACATGTTCATGAAGGAACTGAAGGGACTGCTGTCCAAGACTGAGGAGCTGGACGGGCTGTAAGCTTCGCCGTTTAGAAGTGAAGGATTCGATTGGGGTAGTGGGGCTGGCCTTGAGGTTGAGAGGTCAGTTCCCGGGTGGAGCGTCTTGTATCAAAATTAATTTCGGAAAAGTGTTGACACTGAAAGCAGATTTCTGTATTATATAGAAGTCGCCTACGAAACACATTGATGAATAAGCGACTTGAGCTTCTCGCTCAGATCAGATTGTAGAATACATAATGTAATTCTAAATTGGCAAAATTGTAAAAAATATGGGGCCATAGCTCAGCTGGGAGAGCGCATCGCTGGCAGCGATGAGGTCAGGGGTTCGATCCCCCTTGGCTCCACCAATTTCATACGGACTCTTAGCTCAGTTGGTAGAGCAGTAGACTCTTAATCTATTTGTCCAGGGTTCGAGCCCCTGAGAGTCCATCACATGAAGAACGGCAGAGATGCCGTTCTTTTGCTGTTTCATGGAATATGGGTGATTAAGTAGGGGAACAGCAAGGGCTTGAGGTCCATTCCCGAACCTTGAACCCCGAACCCGACCCCGCCCCCGAACCCGAACCCCCGAACCCAAACTGCGAAATATGGTTTCCATCGAGTTCCTTCGGTTCTAGATGTGTCTAAAGGATTGCTACGGACCCCACAGCCCTTATTTTCTCTATTCAGTATAATTGAAAGGGCTAACGGACCGTATCGCGCTTAAGGCCTCTTCACCATCCAAATATGAGATGAAATCTAATAAATAGCGCCATCTGTGGACTTCTGTCAAGAAAGTAGACTGTTACGCAACGGATTTTTTAGTGAATTGCTTAGCAAAGCGGGCGGGGGAAAGATACCCCAGTGAGCTGTGCATTCGCTTGCGATTGTAATAGAACTCAATGTATTGGAAAATAGCATCATATGCCTGTTCCGGGTTTTTGAAGCGCGGATTACAGTAGATGAGCTCTTTCTTTAAAATACTGTGCCAAGACTCAATGCAGGCGTTATCGTAACAGTTTCCTTTACGGCTCATGCTGGATTTCATGTGGTATGTCTTTAGTTGGTCGACATATTCTTTTGAGGTATATTGAGACCCTCGGTCAGAGTGGTGCAGTAGGCCCTCGCCGGGTCGCTTCGCCGTGTACGCCGCCTGCAGCGCGTCTAAGACCAGGCTCGTCTCCATATGGTTATACAGCCGCCACCCTACAATTTCTCGCGTGCATAGATCCATGACGCTAGCTAGGTATAAGCGACCTCCACGACAAGGGATATACGTGATGTCGGTGACCCATACGGTGTTGGGCTTAAGCACCTTAAACTCTTGGTTCAGTGTGTTTGGTGCAATGGGATTATTATGCTTGGAATCGGTCGTCTGCACACGGTATGGCTTAGATACAATAGAGCGGAGCTTCATTTCTCGCATGTACACACTCACTGTGCGTTCCGTGACCGTATAGCCTTCCTGATGCAGCAGGCGGGTGATCTTCGGACTTCCATACCGTTTTTGATGGTCGTCAAAATGGTACCGGATTCGCTCCATAACGGCAGCCTTGCGGAGGGCTTGCACACTGACTTTGGCGTTCAGCCACTTGTAATATCCGCTCCTGGATACCTGTAGGGTACTGCACATCTTCTCCAAGCGAAACGCGGAGCGATGGTCCTTCATGAACTGGAATCTTAGTTCCTTGGTTTGCTGAAGATGTGCACTGCTTTTTTTACGATTGCTAATTCTTCCTCTGTATCGGCAAGTCGACTGTCTTTCTCTTGGAGCTGACGGCGCATCTCTTGGAGCTCGGCTTCGAGTTCCCGTACCCGATCCATACTGGCTACCGGTTCATTCTTTAGCTCCCGGTATTGCCCCATCCACTGGTGCAGCGTACTTTTCGGAATGTCCAGCTCTTGCGCGATGTCCCCTATGCTCTTCGTCTGCTCTTGAATGAACTTTACCGTTTGCTTCTTATATTCTTCGTTATACCGTTGTCGTTTTTCTCCCATAGGGATGCACCTCCGTTGCCCTTATTATCCCTCCGTCCGTTAACTGTCGTCTACTTTCAATTCTAATCCCACTGAGTCCGTAAGCTTGGTAAAATTGTGCTTTTTGTAGAAATAGGTGCGTCTCGGTCCGTTACAGCTGATTGATACCTCTACTTCTTCACGCTCACAGCCACGGAATTCAAGTGTTTTTACCATATCAGCTTTATAATTCATGCTCCTAAACATACGTTAAACTCTAAGCTGATATGTCCGATAACGCTGCTGTCCTCCGGCCACATCCAGTAACTGTTGTTCGACCAAATGATGCAGAATTCGTCTGGAGTGCCTATCCGTTACCCTGAGATGCTTAGCAAGCTCGAAAGGTGTGAATGCCCTGAGCAGACGTCTTGCGTAACGAAGGGTCTCCGCTTCCAGCCAAGTTAATGTGGAAGAAACATCCGTCGCAATGAATTTGCCGATAAAAGACAACACCAACTGCTGACATTGCTTGGGTTCTTCGATAATTGAAGGATAAGCGATAGGAAGAAAAGTCCAACTATCAAGGGCCAGTAAGCAATGCCGGCGGCATAGATCCTTGAAGCGTCTGACATCCAGATCTCTGGCGTGAGGTCCATAGCCTTGAATCTCAATCCCGCCTTTTGCACCTCCAGGCATATAAGCCAAGTCCAGATAGCGGTACCCGTTATTGAAATCACGCACTTCCCATTCTGGAAACAAATGATCGAAATTGCCGATTGCCGGAAACCATACCTTGCGGAGAAATTCAACTGTTCCGTGGCCTAATCCTTTGCCAAGTAACTCCTTGCGCCTGTGGTTGCTCTCATTCTTAAGATTGCTAACTAACCATTCCTCGTACTGCTGCTCAAATCGCGGCATCCGTACTCCTCCTCGAACGCTCAACTTAGTATTTATTTTTCCCGCAAAAAAGCCGCCTCAATACTCAACCCTCTCCAAGAATCTAACTCGGAAGGGGCAGAGCATTAAAAGCGGCGTGTGCTTCACAACCTATGTTTCTTATTATAGCGCTACAAATCCAGGAATCAATAAGTAGTTACAGAGGTTCTAATCGTGCAGTATACTATAGAGGATTTATATTTTTGTTTTCTTTTATTTATTGTTTGCATGTATATTATCCTTAAATCCTCATAGGAGGCTGAAATCAAACATGCTTGTGCCAAAAAGAATGGATAAACAAACAACTAGTGAGCTAGCTGAAGATGACTATTCAATTGACGATATTCTTGAATCTGAAGGTATACTGACGCCTAATGAAGCAAAAAAACTGTACAATGAGGTTCGGAGAATGCGTGAGGAAGAATGAATTGATAAAAGGGGAGAGTCCGATGACTAACAACGAACAAGCCAGATTATTCAAAGTAACCTTAAGCGATTGGAACGGTGCGGTGCGTGGTCGGCCTACCCGGAAGATTGCAATTTCTGCAAAGGCGTCGCTGTACGATCTTGCGGCAGTTACGATTGAATCTTTTGATTTTGATCTGGATCATGCCTTTGGATTCTATGATAATCTCAAAAACTGGACACGCTCTGAGGAAGGCTATGAATTATTTGCTGATGTGGGGGCGGGGGATAGGTTTCCTGGAGTGCAAAAAGCAACAATCAGTAAAGTTTTTCATACCCCCAAACAAAAGATGCTGCTCCTATTCGATTATGGCGATGAGTGGAGAATGATTGTTCAATATCTGGGAGAGACTGAAGTGAAGCCGGGACAAAAACTGCCTATGGTCACGGAGATCGAGGGAGAGGCACCGGATCAATATGGCGGCTTTGATGAAGATGAAGACGAAGAGGATGAAGAGGCATAGATGGAAATAATATACATATCGGATAGATATTAAAATCATGGGCTCGGGAGCCGGAGAAATGATGGAGGAATTAATCCACGTTATCCGGAACATTCCGAACCTTTTTTTTATTTACGCACTAATTTACAAACCAACGGTCGGTATGTATAATCAACAGTAATCATATTTTAATTTAATCTAATCTTACCTATGTAAGGCAGAAGAGGAGAATAGCAATGAAGAATGCAGACCGGCGGAAGCAGACGATCCGGCAGCTGCTGGAGGGGACCAAGGAGCTGCTGCGGGACAAGAGCTGTCATGCCATTACCTTGAAGGATATTATGGAGCAGTCGCAATTATCTAAGGGGGCGATATTTCATTATGTGAAGAGCAAGGATGAGATTTTTGCCTGGGTGCTGGAGGAGCGGCTTGACGCTGTGAATGATCGTTTTGAGGAGGAAGTAAGAGGCAGTATTGATAAAAGCTTCGACGGGCCGATGCATGCCATCGCCAGAAGTCTTGCCGGATTGGAAGACAGCCATGAAGCGACTAACAAGGTGCTTCTATACCTGCTGGGCAAGGAGAATGAACCGGCGGTAGCGGAGGTGCTTGAGCATTTTCATGAGCGGTCGGTGTCGGTCTCCAGGCAGTGGATTATCACGGGGCAAAAGTACGGGGTGATTAAAGAAACGGTGAACCCTGATGAGATGGCGGAGCTGTTCGTTCTGCTGTCATTAGGTCTGCGTGTGCGGGCGTCCCTGCGCGCCTCTTCCGGGACCCTTTCTGCGAAAGAAATATCCGGTATTATGGCTGGTATTCTGAAGAATTGAGATGAAGCAATATGAAGTAACAAGAAGGGGAGAGGTTAAATGGTTCCTTTTATAGCGCTCATCGTATCCTTTTTACTGTTCCGGGGAATAGGTCTACTAGGCTTGACGTATTGGAATGACTGGCAAACCGCCCTTCAGTGGGCTGTAGCTGTGATGCTGCTTTTCGGAGCTTCGGCTCACTGGGGACGGCGGCGGCCGGATTTGGTCAGAATGGTGCCGCCTGCTTTTCCGCAGAAAGAATGGATCGTGACGATTACCGGGATGCTGGAAATGGCCGGAGCTATAGGTATCCTGCTGCCCGCTTTCTCAGCAACTGCTTCTGTATGCCTGATCTTGCTTCTTATTGCCATGCTCCCCGCCAATATCTATGCAGCACGCATGAATATGACAATCGGGGGCAAGCCTGTGCCAAAATTACCGGTCCGCATAGGAATTCAGCTCGTTTTTATCACTGCAGTGCTGCTCGCATCCCCGTTACTCCACCTGCCTTAATCGTGAATAGACTCCAGCTCCTCCTTTACAAATTGCATCAAAAGCTTCTTGGATGAGGAGAGATACTCATCGTTACGTAATTGCAGCAGGCCTACGGGAATGGAGGCTTCCTTCAGCGTGACCTGGAGTCTCACCACATTCGGTGGTAACGGCGTAGATTCGAGGACGGCTCCTATAAAATCGATTTGCTGGACGAAGCCCGCAATGGCAGAGATTTGACTTACGGTATGCAGAAAGGGAGTTCCGGTGTACCGGGAGAACTGCTTCGATAATTGGGAATGATATAGACAGGTAGCTCCCCCGGCAATGATTGGATAACCAAGCAATTCCTCGAAAGCGATCTCATCTTTTGCGGCCAAAGGGTGGTTGTTCCCTGCGATAAAAGATATCCGCTCCTGATACAAGGGTTCGAAGTGATACGAAGATAGGTCAACAGGCTCTCCACAGATGGCAAAATCCAATTGATTCTGAAGCAGGGCATGCGAGAGCGAAGCGGTGTTACCGATCACAAAATGGCAGGATACATTAGGCTTATGCTCCATGAACCGCAGCAGTGACTTTGGTAGTATCTGCTCTGTCAATGATTCCAGCCCTCCGATCCTGAGCGTTCCGATCTCCTCTTTTTGCAGAGCTTTTGCCTGGTCCGCAACATAGTTCCAATGTCGGATCAGACTGTCGATCTCAGCGGCAAATATCCGCCCCGAAGCTGTAAGCTCAGAATCCCAGCCCCGTTTGAACAGCTTGATGCCCAGTTCCTTCTCCAGACGTTGAACCTGATTGGTGATTGTGGATTGTGCGTAGTTCAGTTTGGCGGCTGCTTTAGAGAAGTTTCCTTCTTGCAGGATGGTTTGAAATGTAGTTAGTTCTTTTAGGTCCATTAGCAGATATCTCCATCGGATAATTTGAATTTACGTATCATTTAATTCAATTATACAGAATAAAAGGCGGGGAGTACAATGAAGTTACACCAGTAAAGGAGTGAAGTGACATGCCTTTTGTCAGAGTCAGTTACTTGGAGAACAAATACGATGACCAACAGCTGCCTATCATTAGCCGCGAAATTATGAGTGCTCTAAGGGAATATTTTAGCGTGCCGCAAGATGATTTCTTTCAAGTCTACCATGCCCATAAAGCAAGCGAATTTTATTACAGTCCGAATTATTTAAACATAGAGCGAACGGATGGGCTGCTCTATATTCAGATTACGCTCAAATCCGGGAGAAGCAAGGAGCAGAAAAGGGGCTTTTACAGCAAGCTGGCCGAGACGTTGTCGAGCACACTGGGCATCAGGAAAGAAGACGTCTTCGTCGTGCTGGTCGATACAGAATTCGAGGACTGGACGTTTGGCAATGGCATCGCACAGATGATTGAATGAATGTTCATATAAGGAAGAGAGGTATTGGAATGAAGCATCGGAGAATTGCATCGAATGCTCTTGAAGCATTTGGAGACATTGCTCCTTCGTTCGCGCGTTATTCGGAGGAGGTGCTCTTTGGGGAGGTATGGAGAAGGGAGCAGTTATCGCTTCGGGAACGCAGTCTCCTGACGATATCGGCCCTGGTTGCCGGTGGACTTACCGAGCAGTTACCCTTTCATATCCGTCTGGCCCTGGAGAACGGTCTATCCGAAGAAGAATTGATCGAGGCAATGACTCACCTCGCCTTTTATGGAGGTTGGCCGCGTGCCGCATCGGCGATACAGGTTGCCAAGGGAATTTTTGAGGAAATATAACCAAAAAAAGCGCATGTGAGCGAAAGCTCCGTGCGCTTTTTTTGGTTTAGACAATTTTTATGATAAGAGGTTAGAAAATCGCTGTTTTTTCATTTTTTTTAGAGCTATACCCCAATTAGGTCCTGATGAATCGGTTTTTGTCGAGAATTGTTAAGAGTTTGTTTAGAGCTGTCTGATAGAATGGGCGCAGAAATGAAATTTTCTAAGGGGGCAGATGCTAGACTCCAGCAGAACTTGCAATATAGCGCACAGGATGAATGAACAAGGGGGAACGATACATTTGTTTAAGGGTAAGGGATTGAAAAAATATTTCTCGTTGTTACTCGTGATCAGCTTGGTTTGGACCGGAGCCTTTCCGGTATATGCGGGTTCAACGGACAATGGTGCGGCAAGCTGGGACAATGTTGGTCCGCTGCCAGACGACATCAACGTAAACGGAGTTGCTATTGGCTCAGATACTTTAGTTGCAGTGGGGGAAGCAGGGAAAATTGTTACCGCAGGCGGAACTTCGACATGGGCTGTTCGTGATTCTGGGGTAGCCGAGGATTTGAATAGTATTATTCATAAGGGCGCAGGCGGCGAATTCGTTGCAGTCGGTGACAATGGGATAGTCCTGACGTCAACAGATGGCGTGTCCTGGACACCCTCCGATGGCTCCGCCGGTTTTAACTGGAATGGAGTCAGTTACGGCGATGGAACATTAGTTCTAGTCGGCGATTCAGGAATGATTATGATCAAAAATGACAATCGCCCTGACTGGGAGATCGTATTCTCAGCCACTAATGAGAATCTGAACGCTGTGGCTTACGGTAACGGTAAGTTTGTAGCGGTGGGTGATAACGGTACAGTGGTAATGTCCAAAGATGGATCTGATTGGACCAAGGTGACAAGTAAAACAACCAACAAATTGAACGGAATCACCTTTGGCGGCGGAATGTTCGTAGCGGTTGGTGCGTCTGGAACTATTATTACTTCTCCGGAAAGTTCGAAAGGCGCAGCAAAGGTCCTTGAGTCGAAAGTGAACCTGAATGGAATAACTTTCGGAAACAGCGTATTTATGGCCGCAGGAGATGGAGGGAAAGTGTTTTCCAGCACCGATCTGGGGCAAACGTGGAAGCCAGAGACTACAAACGCAACGGCTAATCTTAACGGTATCGTATTTTTCCAAGGTCTTAATCAATTTATCGCAGCGGGTGATTCCGGAGAAATCATTATGTCTTATGTCGTTCCCAACATCCCGAGGGTGCTCAGTCTGACTCCAGGGAATGATGAGACCGATGTAGATATAGATAGAAATCTGGAGATCATGTTTAATCAGCCGGTGACGGCAGCCACTGGAGACGACAATAATATTAAAATTTTCAAGGCTGCGGATCTGTCCACTCCGGTTGAAACCATCCCGGCGGATGACGCCAGCAGAGTAACAGTAAATCCAGCTACCAATACGGTAACGATTAATCCGGGTAAGGATTTTGATGCAGGGGCTAAATATGCCGTTACAGTTGAAGCGAATGCTTTCACTAACGGTGCAAGCGGCAATGCAGCAATCGCAGCGGCTGAGTGGAGTTTCACGACAGTTGCCGGACCAGGAGATACGGAAGCTCCGACTGTAAGTGATTATTTTCCTGTGCCAGGGGCGGTAGGAGTAGCCATTGACACAAATCTGACGCTCACTTTCAGTGAGGATGTAACGACAGATAGCGGCAACATTGTGATTTATGACAGTATGGACGAAGGAAACCTAATGGTAATTCCGGTTAACTCAGAGAATGTCACGGTTAAGGATAACGTGGTAACCATTGTTCCGTATAAAGTTTTTAAAAACAGTACTACGTACTTTGTAAACATCGATGAAGGAGCTTTCAAAGATCTATCAGACAATGCTAACTATTATGAAGGTATCTCGGACAAGGACACCTGGAAGTTCACAACAGAAGAAGCGCCTGATACTACACCGCCGTTAACAATCGGCTTTACTCCTGAGAATGGAGCAACGAATGAAGAAATTGGCACCAATCTGGCTCTTACCTTTAATGAGGATGTACAGAAGGGTGAAGGCCAAATTAAGATAATCAACAGCACGAACAGCGAAGTTCCTCCTGTGACGATCCCTGTTGGTTCTGATGAAGTAATCGTTGACGGCAAAGTTGTAACGATTAACCCCGAGGCTGATCTGGATTATGGTGCAAGCTATTATGTCCAGATTGATAATGGTACATTTACGGATATGTCGGGCAACAGCTATGCCGGTATCACTAACAATACAACCTGGCGCTTTAGTACCACCAGCGAACCGGATACGACCGCGCCAATCGTAAGCACATACTCGCCTATGAATGGGGCAACAGAGGTAGCTATCGGAACTAACCTGGAGCTTGCTTTTAGCGAGAATGTACAAGCAGGGGAAGGCAGTATTGTTATCTACAACAACTCGTCTGACCAAATAGCGGCTACCATTGCTGCGAAGGACGTAAGCATTCTGAACAATGTAGTCACGATTAACCCGGCTGACAATCTGGAATATGGTACAAGCTACCATGTACAGATTAGCGGAGATGCTTTCGCAGATCTATCCGGCAACTTGTACTCCGGTATCGCAGACGACACCACGTGGCACTTCACCACAACGGCTGCGCCGGATACGACAGCTCCTGCATTAGAGCATTTTACGCCTGTAAATGGGGCAGCGGATGTAGCAACAGATGCTAATCTGACCCTTACCTTCAGCGAGAATGTAAAGGCTGGAGCAGGCAATATCGTCATTTACAATAGTGCGAATCATACACCGGCAGCGACGATTCCTGCGGCTTCAGGGAATGTAACTATCCATAGTAATGTAGTGACGATTAATCCTACGGATGATCTGAAGTATGGTGCGAGCTACTATGTACAGATTGGAGCCGGGGCATTTACTGATCTCGCAGGCAACAGCTATGCCGGCAATGCAGAGAGCGCAGTCTGGCAGTTCACAACTACAGATGCACCCGATCGGATCTCGCCAACGGTGATTACCTATTCGCCGGAGCCATGGGCCACAGAAATAGCAGTTAACGCGAATCTGACCCTTACCTTCAGCGAAAATGTACGGGCAGCGGCGGGTACTATTGAGATTTTCCGCAGCACCGATGATATTCATCCGGTCTTGACGATTCAAGCACTTTCGGACATGGTAACCATTCTAAATAATGTGGTCACCATTAATCCGGCTGCCAATCTGGAGCATGGTACCAGCTACTTTGTGCGGGTCTCTGAAGGAGCATTCACCGATAATGCTGGCAACAGCTATGCCGGTATTGCAGGCATTAACGCCTGGCGGTTTGTGACCACCAGTGCGCCAGATACAGCAGCGCCTGTAGTGACCTCTTACAGTCCGGCAGGCAATGCAACGCATGTGCCTGTATCGGCTGCACTCACATTGACTTTTAACGAGAATGTGCTTGCTGGAAAAGGCAATATTGAGATTGTAAATGCAGAGAATGGTGAAGTCGTTAAGTCGATTAAAGCGGACGACAAGACGCTAGTTTCGATTGCGAACTCAACCGTCAGCATCAACACGAACGGCCTGCTGAAGCAGGGCGGCAGCTATTACGTGCTTATACAACCGGGTGCTTTTACAGATGAAGCAGGTAACAGTTATGCAGGACTTGCGGATAGTAAGCTCTGGAGCTTCGCAACAGTTCCTGTTCCAGTCACGCCAACTGAATCTCCTACACCGGCACCGGGCGGCGGTTCAGGATCAGGGGGAGGAGCACCGGCTCCGGTTCCAACACCAAGTCCTCAGACAGAAAGTATTAACGCAAACGTTGAAAACGGGGCTGCTCAAGGCTCCATGGTATCCTCCGTTGTCATTACCCGCACCAAGGATGCGAACGGCGTGAAGAGTGATACTCTTACGTTCACATTGGAGCAGGCGATCCGGGCAGTCAATGAGCTTAAGGCGGCCGGGTCCAATATTGCCAGAATCATCGTGCCTGATAAGAATGATGAGGTTGCCGGAACCAGACTGACCATTCCAGCAGCTTCCAGTAAGCAATTTGCTGATAATCAGATCATGCTGGATCTATTCACAGTGAATGCTGAGGTGAAGGTGCCGGGCAGCTCAATGGCTGGATTCGGTACAGATATTTATTTCAACCTCGTTCCACTGAAGACATCACAGCAGAGCGCAGAGGTTGAAGCACTTGCCAAAGCACAGGTGCAGAGTGTATCCCGCGGTGCGACAGTTACGTTAGTAAGCCGTCCTGTAACGATTGAGACCAATCTGCAGAGCCGTCCGGTTACACTGGTATTGCCGCTTGGCAACTCTTCGTTAACGGCGGAGCAACTGAAGGCACTGGCGGTCTTCATCGAGCACAGCGACGGCACCAAAGAATTGGTCAAGGGAGAGATCGTACCTTTCGGCCAGACCGGAAAGTCGGGCATTCAATTTAGCATCAGCAAATTTAGTACCTTTACCGTTGTACTTGCACAAGATCCTGCGGTACAGGTGAAGGCGTATATGACGGGTTATGCCGATGGTACCTTCAAGCCAGGCAACAGCATTACCCGGGCAGAAGCGGCCAGCATCATTGCCCGCACTTTCAGCCAGTCCGCAGTCACTGCTGGTGTAGCGTATTCCGATGTTCCTGCCGGACACTGGGCGGCAGAAGCAATCGGTCAAGTGACGCGAAGCGGCATGATGAAAGGTTACACGGACGGCAGCTTCAAGCCGAACCAGACGATTACCAGAGCTGAGATGGCGACCCTTCTATCGCGCCTGATTACAAGCAGCGAAGGCCAATCGGCCGGCTTCAGCGATATTGCCGGACACTGGGCACAGGCCGCGATTGAGCGGATGTCCCAGGCAGGCATGATTACCGGCTATCAGGACGGAACATTCCGTCCAGACCAGACTTTAACACGTGCGGAAGCCGTAACCATCATCAACCGTGCTCTGAAGATCGCTCCTCTGACCAGCGCAGCCCAGAAATGGGCAGATGTCCCGGCAAGCTACTGGGCATTCGGCAGCATCCAGGCAGCATCTGTAGATCATACTGCGGAATAAAAAATCACGTAACAAACAGCCCTTCCAACCGTCTTAGACGGGGAAGGGCTGTTTTGTGTGCGGCTGAAGCTATAGGCTGCCACGAGAGCACGTGGGCCAATGTAATCGAAAAACCGACCACATTGGTCCGGCGTGGAGCGAGTGGGCCCAATGTAATCGAAAAACCGACCACATTGGTCCGGCGTGGAGCGAGTGGGCCCAATGTAATCGAAAAACCGACCACATTGGGCCGGCGTGGAGCGAGTGGGCCTAATGTAATCGAAAAACCGACCACATTTGTCCGGCGTGGAGCGAGTGAGCCCAATGTGGTCGAAAAACCGACCACATTGGTCCGGCAGAAGGTGGCTCAGCGCTATCGGCGGTATCACCCGCCCGCCAGGGGACGTTGTTCCTGATCATGCTGGCCGCTACTTACTCCCTACTTACTGCCCAACTCCCACCGCAGATTCCAGTGGTAACGCTGGTCCAGCTCCTCGTGCCCGCTGAAATACTCTACAAGCCGTTCCACGCTGAAGCTTCCATCTGGCTGGCTCCGAAGCATGGCGATGGCGCACATCCCCTTATCGTTGTTATGCTCGTCCAGCTGTACCTTAATCTCCGGCCCGCCCTGCTGGCTGATGGTTATAACCGCGCCGGCTTGCGACCAGTTCGTAACGCCTTCATAGATAAAAGCAAAGATGACGATCCGGCTGATCTCGGACAGGTGATGTCCGTTAATCCGCAGATTCTCGCCTGTGACGATGGAGCCGGTGCGGTCATCCCCGTCCAGCGAGATGTAGGGCGGCCGGTTCAAGCTGCCGAACGATTCGCCGAGCGCCTGGACCGTACCCTTAAGGCCGTTCTTCAGCTCGAACAGACAGCCGAGGTCCAGGTCAATGCCTCTGCTTCCGAACCACCCGGAGGATGGAGTCTGAAGCCAGTTAAGATTGATAAGAATCTCTCCTGCGGCTCCTGCTCCCTGCTGGAGACGGAGGGTCTCCCCGTGCCGCCTGAGTACGATGGTGTCCGGGTTCAAGGGCGAAGCGGAAGGAGCGGCTGGTGCTGCGGGAGGCAATGAATCGACCGGCTTAGGCCGTGACCGCAGCTCCGGAAGAACAAAGGGGGAGTTGCGGGCAGGTTCGGCTGTTCTGGAAGCTTGAACAACGGGCAGGATGTCCTTGACCTGTATTCCGAAGCTGTGGCAGAGCGCGGCTAAGCCTCCCGCATAACCGGAGCCGACCGCGCTGAATTTCCATTCGTTCTGATATCTGTAGATCTCCCCTGCCACAATGGCAGTCTCCACGGAATAACCGCCGCCCAGGCGGTACTGGAGGAGCTCCGTTCCATCCGCAGCGTTCATAATGCGCAGATAGGGATCGGAGAGCAGCGAGAAGCTCTGCTGTCTTGATTCCGCCTCATAGATCGTCAGGGCAAAGGCAATCCGCTCAACCTCCGCAGGAATTAGACTAAGCTCTACAGCAATTTGTGTATCGTCAGCGGGTCCGCTATGGACTCGTTGCGCGGGCGGCAATATCACTACAGACTGGTCCGGAGCCGCAGGATTGCCATAGAAAATAAGATCCTTCTCTGTTGCAACCTTCTGCGACGCGGTAAGTAAAAAAACGGAGAAATCAATCTCGACCCCAGCCCTTGCCTCATTCCAGCCCATGCCTACGATGATGCGGCCGAGGAGAGGATTGTCTTTGGTTAAGCTGCATTTTTGCCCCTTGATAAGCTCAAGTGTCATGAGAACCAGCCTTTCCTATGAGTAGTTCAAGCTTGTATAAGTGCGGGTGGCAGACTCAGAATCTGCCCCGGCTTCCGGCATCCAGATTGGGACCATTCAGATCCGTCAGGCGCTCCAAGGATTGCTCGTAGATCCGTACAATATCCTGTATCTTCTGGAACTCGGGGTCCGAGGGGCCCAGGTTGTCCATGAACATGCGCTGTAGAATTTCTTGGTAAAAGGAGATACGGCTCCCCACCAGCTTGCATTCGTAGTCAATGACCTCTTCAATCGAGTGCTGCTGAACGAATTCCATCAGGTCGTCTGCAGGATTACCGCGTGACTCGCGTTCATTGCGTGCGGCAACCGGCGCGCTGACATTATCCAGATTGACCGTGGAGCGTATGTCGGTGAACAGAATCCCCTCCTTGGCCAGCATCACCTGAAAAGGCTTGTGCTTGAACAGCTCCTGCGCAACCAGCGTACACATTGCCTGATTCCTCAGCAGCATCCCGTCAAACGGATGTAGCACCCACCCGCTGTCATCCCGGAACAGGTTGAATGTAAAATATTCACCCCCATACTCATATCTCAAGTTGATAGCTGTCTCAGATGTAAGCTCGTATTGAAATGCATCCATTCTATTGCGCGCCTCCTGCTTCTACTTTGGATTTCTATTAGCATAGCAGAAAATGGGGAATCTTGGAGAGAGGATTTTAGCCTAAATGGAAGAACCTCTTGCGCCGCAAGAGGTTCTTCCATTCGCTGTCCATCCGTCTTCACGCCAAAGGGGGAAACTGCAGGGTGGCCCGCAGTCCATGGTCGGTGTTGCTCTCCAGAACAAGCTTGCCCTTATGGGCTTCGGCAATGCGGGCGACCATCGGGAGGCCAAGCCCGTGGCCCTGGCGGACGGGATGGGTCCGCTTCCCGGAATAAGGCAGGAGGACCAGCTCAGGCAAAAGCTCTGCTGGAACCCCTGGCCCGTCATCGGATACGGATAGACAACATTCCGGCTCCTCCGGGCTGCGGGAAACCGTTACCGTAATCCCGCACCCATCCGGGTTATGCCGGATGCTGTTCTGGACCAGATTGCTTACTGCACGGTAGAGCAGCTTCTCATCTCCCATCACCTGCAGGCGCTCGTCCATAATGCACAGGTCCAGTGAATAACGCTCCTCCAGGCCGTTATTAATGAAGTCGGATACCACGGTCCGGGCCAGAGCGGATAAGCGTACCGGCTTAAGCTGCAACGGTTGCATGTCATACTCCAGCATCGAGACGAGATTCAAATCGCTGACCAGCGACCTTAGCTGCTCGCCTTGGCGGCGGATAATGGCAGCCTGCTGGCGTTGCTCTCCGGTCAGGTTGTCTTGTTCCTCCAGATTGCTCGCGTAGCCAAGGATCATCGAGAGCGGGGTGCGGATGTCATGGGAGATCCCGGCGATCCAGTTGGATCGGGCTTCATCCCGTGATTTCAGCTGCGAGCTCCTGGTCTGCAGGGTAGCGGAAGCCGAATTAATGCTCTCGGACAAATCACTGAAGAGTCCGGCAGTCTCCAGGTTAACCGGCTTGTCTTTGGCCAGGGCATGAATGCTGTTGATCAGGGGCCGGATATTGCGGATCAGCCGGGTGCCGATGAACAAGGAGAGGGCCACGGCCAGTACCACATTGCAGATCAGGAGCAGCAGCACTCTTAAGGGAAGGGAGCGCAGCCAGTCCGTCATGTATCCGAGCTGATATTTTTCATATGAATATTTAGGATAGCCTACGACAATAAGTCCTTCTGGATGCTCCCAGATATACACAGGATATTCCAGCAAGTAGTAGCGTGAGAACTTCGCCACCTCTACGATGTTGTAAGCGTGCGGAATCTCCGGAGGCAGCTGCTCACTCCATGTCACCTTGCCTTCCGCGTTCAGCAGCATAGCCCAGGCCCGGTTCTGCTGAAGCAGGGCACCCCCCTTGGGATTGAGGGAATACTTGCCGTCAGACCCTTGCAGAGCTGAGGATATCTCCCGCACAACCTTTTCCGGTGAAGCCTCCTGATGCGTTTCCTTGAAGATCAGGGAACCCAGCAGAATCAGATTGAACAGGAGCAGAAGCGTAGAGACCAGCAGGGTAGAACCTACGAATTTGCGTAAAATACGGACCGCGCTGTCCATTAGAGCGCCTCCTGCACCAAGAGCTTATACCCAAGCCCTCTGACCGTCAGCAATTGTACCGGCTTCGAGGGATCGGCTTCGATCTTCTCGCGGATACGCCGCATATGCACCATTAAGGTATTCTCATACCCGTAGCTGTCATCTCCCCATACCGCCAGGCAGAGAGCATCGCTGGTCACAATCCGGCCGCGGTTCTCATAGAGCTTGACCAGAATGGCGTGCTCTTTAGCCGTCAGAGGCAGCTCCTGGCCGTCTCTTCGTACCACAGCGCTGTTCAGATCCACCACCTGCTCACCTGACCTGAAGACAGGCAGCCGTTCTGGAATCGGCGAGGCATATACCCGCTTCAGCACAGCGCTCAGACGCAGCATTAACTCCCTCGGCAGAAAAGGCTTGACGATATAATCGTCGGCTCCCAGGCCCAGCCCCAGCAAGCGGTCCTCATCTTCGCCCCGTGCCGACAGGAAGAGTACCGGCATATCGGAGAAGGTTCGTATGGCGGAGAGGAGCGAGAACCCGTCCCCATCCGGCAGCATCACATCGAGAATGGCGATATCCGGTTTTTCCTGGCGGCATATGGCGAGGGCACTGCTATAATCTCCAGCTGCATAGATGCGGTAATACCCTTCTTTTCGTAAAAAAAGCTCGATCATCTCGCGTATCTTCGGTTCGTCCTCAACGATCATTATTTTGCGGTTCTTCATGTTATTCAATCGTCATCACCCATGAATTAGTATACACGATCAGGCGGTGAAGAATGGGAGGTGCCGGTGTATTTAAGGTAGACGTAAGGTTATCTTCAGTCTGGAGCAAGGGAAGGCCTCTATGCTTGGAAGCAAGAGCCAACTTGATAGAAATGGAGATGAACTGAACCCTATGAACACTCATCCAATTATTGAGACACAGCAATTGACCAAGACCTATGGGGGAACGCCCCGGGTGGATCAAGTAAATCTGAAGGTGCAGCAGGGAGAGATTTTTGGTTTCCTTGGTCCGAACGGAGCAGGGAAGACGACTACGCTCAAGATGCTGCTGGGACTGGTGCAACCCACCCAAGGAACCGTTAAGCTGTTCGGCCAAGAGCTGCGGAACCACCGGCTGGAGATTCTGAACCGGACGGGTTCCCTGATTGAGTCGCCTTCCTATTACGGACATCTGACGGGCCTTGAGAATCTGAGAGTCATGCAGCGGCTGCGCAGCCTGCCTGCCAAAAATATTGATAAGGTATTGCAGATTGTCCGGCTGGATAATCACCGGCACAAGCCTGCCGGGCAGTATTCACTCGGAATGAAGCAGCGCCTGGGTCTGGCTATGGCCTTGCTGGCTTTCCCGAGTCTGCTGATTCTGGACGAGCCTACGAATGGGCTCGATCCTGCGGGGATCGGAGAGATCCGGGAGCTGATTAAATCCTTGCCTGCCCAGTATGACATGACGATTGTGGTATCCAGCCACCTGTTGTCGGAGATTGAGCAGACTGCTACATCGGTTGGCATCATCAGTGACGGCAAGCTGCTGTTCCAGGGGGCGATGGCTGCGCTTCAGGCGCAGAACCGGGCGGCGGTTCACTTTCGGATCGATGATCCCGCCCGGGCAGTCCGGATACTGTCGGAGCACGGGTATAGGCCCATAATGCAGGAGCGGCAGCTGGTGTTCAGCGCCATGCCGGACTCTGAGGTGGCCCGGGTCAATGAGATTCTGGTGTCCGGCCAGATTGCTGTGAGCCGGATCGTGGAGTCGAGGAAGAGTCTGGAGGATATCTTCCTGGATCTCACCGGAAAGGAGCGGAGCCTGTGATGAAAGCCTTGTTCCTGGAATATTACAAAATCCGGCGGAGAAAGGTATGGGCGATGCTGACGCTCTTTCTGGCCGCCGAGCTGGGCTGGGCGGCCATGTCCATGAGCATCTCGATCTCGCGGAGTGCGGACAATGCCACCTGGGAAGCGCTGATTTTCAGCCTCTCGTCGATGAACGGGCTGTTCCTGCCGATTCTGTCGGCGATTGTAGTGTCAAGGATTTGCGACATGGAGCATAAAGGGGATACCTGGAAAATGCTGATGACTACTTCTGTCGGACGCCAGACGGTGTATGCCGCCAAATTCGTCTGTGCCGGAAGTCTGATCCTCTACGGCATTCTGGCCCAGGCTGTTTTTATTGCCGGCTTCGGTATGTTCCATAGACTCGCAGAACCGCTTCCGGCAGGCCTGCTGCTGCAGTTCACTGCGGGTACTCTGATCGCCAGTCTGCTGATTATTGCGATGCAGCAATGGATATCGCTGGCGGTGAAGAATCAGGCATTTGCCCTGTGTCTTGGCATGCTGGGCGGGTTCCTGGGGACGACCGCAAGCTTGTTCCCTGCCGCTGTCCGGCAGTTGGTCGTCTGGTCTTATTATTTGGATCTCAGTCCGGTGACTTATGTGTATAAGGCTTCATCAGGAACCTATGTTACCGGAAGCATGCCTCTGATTCAGTTAAGTGCAGCTCTGATACTGACACTGGTTCTGTATGTTGCCGGGAATACCCATGTCTCCAAACAATCGGTCTAAGGAGGAGAATTTATGCTTAGAAGTGTTGCTGCCGAATGGCCCAAGCTGCGCCGCTCGCGGATGGGACTGGTGCTGGTCAGTCTGCCTGTGGTCAGCCTGATGATCGGCTGTGCTAATTTTGTGATGAACCGTGAGGCCTTGCAGGGAGAGTGGTATAGCTTATGGACTCAGGTAAGCTTATTTTATGGAGAGTTCTTCCTGCCGATTCTGATTGCCATCTGCTGCGCCTTTGTCTGCAGGCTGGAGCATGTGAACCGGAACTGGAACATGATCCTGGCTGCTCCAGTATCCATAACCAGTCTCTTTATAGCCAAGCTTATTATTGTGGGCGTGCTGATTGCCGGAGCGCAGGCGCTATTCCTTCTAATGTATTGGGCGGCAGGACAGATGCTGTCTATGACGGGGGATTTTCCAAAGGACATCATCCTGTGGACCCTGCGCGGCTGGGTGGCTTCGCTGAGTATTGCTGCCCTCCAGCTCGGCTTGTCCATCCGTATCCGCAGCTTTGCCACGCCGATCGGCATCAGCTTGTGTGCCGTTTTTGTGGGACTGGGCCTGTATGTGCTGAAGCTGGGGCTGCTGTTCCCATACTCGCTGCTGACCATTGGCATGGGCGTGCTTACCCAGCGCGGACTGACGGCTATGGAGAATCTGCTATTCTTTCTGATGAATGGAGTGTACCTTGTAGTTCTGTCAGTCTGGTCGATCCGCAGGCTGAGGTATAATGATGCGGGTTGAGCCCTGCCTGAACGATGGGAAACGGACAATGCATTCACTTGTTCCGGTATTCCTGCGGCGTACAGCCATAATGCTTCTTAAAGATTTTAATGAAGTGGGGAGGAGCCAGGAAACCAAGCTGCCCGCTGACTTCCGTAATTTTGAGGTCGGTGCTGCGCAGCAGGTGAACGGCCCGCTCCATTCGGGTATGGTACAAATAATCGCCGATTGTTTCGCCGGACACGGTCTTATACACTTTGGATAAATATACAGGATGCAGCTTCACATGGTCTGCAACCGTCTGAAGGGAGATCCCTTCGGCAAGATGCTCCTGGATGAATGTCCGAACCTTGGAGGCGATCTTCTGGTGGGAATCCTCAACCTGACGGGAGGCCTTTGCGCGCAAGGCAGCGATCTGCTTCTCGGCCCACTGGAAAATTCGCTGTCTTGAAAGCTGCGATTTCTTCCGCAGGAGCAGGTAGAACTCTTCACCGAGCTGGGTTTCCACATCTCCTTCCCCGGAGGAGAACGTCACGGCGAAGGAGGATGATAGATATAGAAGCGTTGTAAATAACTGGTCATGTGTCGGTTCGTTGTCAAGCTCGCTCACGGACAGAATCCGGCCGATCTTGGCAAGGGCCTCATCCCAGTTTTCCGATTCCAGTAAGGAAGGAAGAAGAGGGGGGAGGTGCAAATGGTTGAGGTTTTGCCCTTGCGATTGTGACTCGGATTCGTCAATTGTAATGAAGTAGCTTTTATTTTTGCCGACATTTCTTATAAGTGAGGATACAGAGGCTAGGTATGTTTCTGATATGTTCTCAGGGAATGTCTGGATGTTGCTTAGACAAATCGAAAGGGAGCCTGACAGGAATTTTTGCACGTTGTTTTGTACCTTGACCGCATAAGAATCGATTAGCGAAAGGTCTGGCGCTTCGTTGCTTTTGATCAGAAAAACAAGATAGCCTTGCTCGGTATTGCAATGCCATAGCTCGAAGAGCTCCTGAAACACCTCTTCGGTGATGTTGCCGACAGCGAACTCCAGAAGGGACAGCGATTGAAGATTGTATCTGGAGAAATCCTCCTCCAACCGGATGAGCATCAGCATATAGGAGTCGCCCGGGAGGAACGAGATATCAAGCATGGCCAGGCGTTCCTCCAATATGTCGGCCTGCATCGGTTTGTTCTGGAGCAGGTCTGTGAGCAGCTGGCTGCGCAGCAGCGGCTTGTTGGCGTGCAGCGTATGTTTAATCCGTTGGAAGGAGCTGATTTCGGCCCATTCCAGCTCAATATCGGTTATCGCCTGCCCAACGGCATGCGTCAAGGCAGCGATGTCAACCGGTTTTAACAAGTAACGGATTGTTCCATACTGAATCGCCTTCTGGGCATATTCGAATTCGTCATGTCCGGATAAGATGATGCACCTGATCTTGCGGGAGAAATGCCGGATGCGTTCGATGAGCTCAAGACCGTCCATCTCCGGCATCCGAATATCGGTAATGATGATATCAATGGCATGTCTCGTCGCGGTCTGGAGTGCTTCTTGGGCCGAGTAAGCCCGGTGCACCTCTTCAATGCCGTATTCTTCCCATGGAATGGTAAGTGCTAAGCTATCGACAACTGATGTTTCATCATCGACAATAAGTAATTGATACATACGGGGCCATCCTCCTAATCTTTCCTCTTGGGCCAATGCAGAATAACACATAAGCCGCCTAAAGTGCTGGGTTCGATCTCCATGCGGGAGGGCGCATCGAAATAAATCTGCATGCGCTGCCCGATATTCCACAACGCGCAGCCCATTTCCTCCCCGGGTGGCTGCTTGATACGTGTCATCAATTGTTGGATGCTTTCGCCCGACATTCCAATGCCGTCGTCCTCAACGATGAGCTGGTAATGGCCGGTGTCTTCGATTCCGGTAATCCGGATCAGCCCCTCGCCTTGCTTCTTCTCAATCCCGTGAATGACACTGTTCTCCACCAGAGGCTGCACCAGCAGCTTCGGTACGGACAGCAGCTTCATCGAATCGGGCACCCTGATTTCGTAATTCAAACGTTCCATGCGCAGACACAGAATGTTTAAGTAGTTCCCGACGACTCCCAATTCCTTCTCCAGTGTCGTCGTCGGCTTGTCCAGCCGGGTGGTGTACCTGAAATATTGAGCGAGATTCTGCGTCATCGCGGTGACAGCCTCGTCATTGCCGAGGCGCGTCATATTGTCGATGAAGAACAAACAATTATACAGAAAATGCGGATTGATTTGCGCTTGCAGCTGTTTAACCAAGGCTTCCCGCGACATGATTTTCTCCTTATATACCTTCTCGATCAAGTCCTCGATCTGCGCGGCCATCTCGTTAAAGTTAATATAGAGATAATCGAATTCGTTGTGGCTGCGTCTTACAATCCGGTGCGAAAAATCTCCGTGCTTCAGCAGTCTCACGCCCTTAAGCAGCTCGAGAATCGGAATTTGTACCTTCCTGTACAGGAACAGTGCTGTTACCACGCCGCCCATAAAGAGCATAGCGCAAGCGGCGTAGAAGTAATTCCGGGTTCTCTCAATAGGCCGCAGTGCTTCGTCCAATGGCAGATAATCTACCAAGTACCACCCCAGCTTGTCGGATTGCAGGAAATTGACCATATATCCGATCCCGCCTACCGTTATGATTTCAGAGCCTTCCATTCGATTGTTCAGGAGAGGCAGCAGCTGCGGCAAGAGCTCGTTCACTTGGTCGTCGCCCGAGTAGCCGCTTAGAATAACGGAGTCACCCTTGCGGTAGAAGAACGAATTATTACTGCTGCTGTCGGACCTGCTCAGCATTGCACGCAGATTATCCTGGGGGAAAGTAACCCGAATGGAGTACGACGGATGAATCCTATAAGCAACGAACTGCCCGGATTGTGTCTCCAATGTCCATTGATTATCCGGCGTAGCCTGCGGAGGGCTGCTGTCGGAGGATGGGGAGCCGATCCATTGATGCAGCAGGGAAGAATAGATGGAAATCTGATTGTTCCATCCTTCAGAGAAGCTTTGCAGCTTCATTTTGTCCGTCAGATCCTGAATCAATTTAATTTGATCATATTTGTCCATTAGATCGATGGAGGGCAGCAGGCCGACCTTAGAATCCGTCTCCAGCGCGGTAGCTACCATCGAGAGTTGTCCTACGTTATGATCCAGGTTCTGTATTAGAAAACGCATCCTGTTCAAATTGTTAGTTTTGATATCCTCTTTCACGGTGGTAAGACTGGTATTAATGGTGACTGTGTACATAACCATCACAATGACTGTGGATAGCAGGATGAGCGAAAGGATCGTATAGAATGTCCGGTACTGCTTGAACATGAGGCATCTTTCCTTCATTAGATAGACTGGTGTACACCCATTGTAGGATTCCTTATGTCTTTTTACAATGTCCCCCGGAGCGGATATTAAGATCGCGTTATTCACCTTTGGATCGCGCTATATCTGTATGGAGTTTAGGGGTCTTACAATAAAGGAGACATAGAAATTCATTTCACAGGGGGAGCTTATGGAAACCTATATTAACACATCATCCAAGAAAGCGGTGCGCCTGAAAAAAGTGCACAGAAATGACAGCTGGCATCTCTACCTAATGCTGCTTCCTGCTGTTGTGCTGACCGCTATATTTGTTTATGCACCCATGGGAGGCCTTGTCATGGCGTTCCAGGACTACAAACCTTATCTGGGCATCACAGGCTCCAAATGGGTCGGACTCGATCAATTTAAGTTCCTGTTCGAGTATCCGGACAGTGTTCAGGTGATCTGGAATACACTTCGGATCTCAGTGCTCAAGCTGATTTTCGGATTGATCTCAACGTTAACCTTCGCCTTGCTTATCAATGAGGTGCGCGTAAAATTTGTACGCAGTGCGGTTCAAACTCTGGTATTTCTTCCCCACTTCCTGTCGTGGGTCGTGCTTGGAGGTGTCTTCATTGAATTGTTGAACCCGGATTACGGGCTGGTCAACCGGCTGCTTCAAGCATTAGGTATGCAACCGATCTTCTTCCTTGGCGATAATAACTGGTTTTTGTTTACTCTGGTATCGAGTGAGGTATGGAAGGAATTCGGGTATGGATCGATTATCTTCATTGCGGCTTTGGCAGGGATTAACCCGGCCCTTTACGAAGCGGCGCAGCTGGACGGGGCAGGGAAGTGGCGGCAAATGCGGAGTATTACGCTCCCGTCACTTCTGCCCACGATTTGTGTAGTCTTTACGCTGTCGCTGAGCCAGGTGCTCAATGCCGGATTCGATCAGGTATTTAACCTGTATAACTCTCTGGTGTATGAAAAAGGAGACATTATCGACACGTTCGTTTACCGAATCGGTTTGATTGGCGGCAACTTCAGCTTTGGTACGGCAATTGGGTTATTCAAGTCTGTTGTGGGCTTGTTCTTGATCATCGGAGGCTACAGGCTGGCCTATAAAGTGGCAGGCTACAAAATATTCTAAGGAGCGTATCATATGCATGCAACTAGAACGAAAGAACGATGGTTTTATTCCATAAATAATCTATTCATGCTGTTTCTGGCAGCGATTTGTATTTTACCTCTCATCCATGTCGTATCCATTTCATTGAGTTCAAGCCCTGCTGTCCTGTCGAACCAGGTGACATTTTGGCCCATTGGTCTCAATTTTAACGCTTTTGAGAAAACGCTGGGGGACCCCCGTTTACTCAACTCCCTCTGGGTATCCATGCAGCGGGTCTTTCTAAGCTTGTCCCTGGGCTTGCTGATCAATTGTTTGGCGGCATATGTTTTATCGAAAGAAGGGGGACGGGGCGGAATTGCCGGGTATAAAGCGTTTGTAGCTTTTTTCGTCATCGCTATGCTCTTTAATGGAGGGATGATCCCCACTTACCTGGTTGTGACCAAGGTGGGGCTCTACAATTCCATTTGGGCGCTTGTGCTTCCAAGCTTGGTGAATGTCTTTTATTTAATCCTGATTATGAACTTCTTCAAGGCATTACCGAAGGAGCTGGAAGAAGCGGTCTTCATGGATGGTGCCAATCATTGGCAGGCTTTTTCGAAATTGTTCTTGCCGCTCTCGCTTCCGGTACTTGCGACGGTTGGATTGTTCACGGTTGTTCATGACTGGAATGAATGGCTTGCCGGTTCGATCTATATGAAGGCGGATAATCTTCCGCTTAGCTCGTTCCTGAAGACGATTATCGCCGTTCCGATGGTGAACGGGAATAATGCCGCAGACATTGCCAAATTAAACAGCCGTTCGATCAGTTCTGCACAAATTCTGGTTGGAGCGCTGCCCATCCTGCTCATTTATCCGGTGCTGCAGAAGTTCTTTACGAAGGGCTTGGTGATTGGGGCGGTCAAGGAGTAAGCACAAAATCATGGATATTGTGGAGGTCACGAGAATGATAGGAACATGGCATGCGATAGTGGAAACGAAGATTGCCAAGCTGAAAATTACTTTCAGCATAAAGGATACAAATGGAGAGTATTCCATATCGGCAGTAGTGGAATCCTTCCCGGTAGCATTGGATTTCGATCACGTTACAGTGGAAGGCAGCGGTCTGCGGGCATCCGGGAGAGCGAAGTCCCTGCAGGAGGGGGAGGCTTACCTTGAACTGATATTCTCACAAAATAAGTTCACAGGAACTCTTAATATTCCAACTTTTGGAACCCTTTCCTTGGCGGGAGAGCGTGGCCCAGGGACATCTTTGACTGATTTGTTAGAACAAGAACTGGACCAGTATCGTATGACTGGAGTCGTGGAACGAACAGAGGAGAGTATTGCGGCAGCTGTGGAGCAACTGCTCGGCCAGTTGTCCTTGCAAGAGAAAGTGGGGCAAATGAGCCAGTGCCTGGCGTCGGACTTCTCGTTTGGGGAGGAGGTTGCTTCTGAACCGCCGGAGAAGCTCGTTGCAGAGGGGAAGGCCGGTTCCATTCTCGGGGCTTTCGATATCAACCGTGTGCTTGAGCTGCAGCGTATTGCTGTTGAGCAATCACCGCATAACATCCCGTTATTCTTCAATGCCGATGTCATTCACGGCCATCAGACCATCTTTCCGGTGCCACTCGCCTGGTCTTGCAGTTGGGATACAGAAGGAATTCAGCGGGCATGCGCGATTGCGGCAAAAGAAGCTTCCTCCGCAGGCATTACCTATAATCATGGCCCGATGGTAGACATTACGCGTGATCCGAGATGGGGCCGTGTCGTTGAAGGTGCAGGAGAAGATCCTTATTTGGGCGCCCGGATTGCAGAAGCACAAGTAAGAGGCTTTCAGGGCAATTCCCTATTTGATCAGGACACGATTATTGCCTGCTTAAAGCATTTTATCGCCTATGGTGCGGCGGAGGGCGGCCGTGATTATAATACAGTCGATATCTCGGAAGGCACGCTAAGGAATGTTCATTTGCCTCCGTTCCAAGCGGGAATTCAGGCCGGTGCCGGCTCGGTCATGAATGCATTCAATATTTATCAAGGCGTTCCGGCGGCTGGAAGCAAGTTCCTGATGAAGGATTTGCTCAGGAACGAGCTCGGCTTCGATGGCATCCTGCTTTCCGACTATGGGGCTATCGAAGAAATCTCGATTCATGGCTGCGCCGAGGATGAGGCCGAAGCTGCCCGAATGGCGCTTGATGCTACGATGGATATCGAGATGGTAACCCGCGCATTTGCGAACCAATTACCGAAATTGATCGGGGAAGGCATCGTGAAGGAAGAGCAGCTGGATGAGGCAGTCCGGCGTATTCTCACCTACAAATATAGAATCGGCATTATGGATGATCCATTCCGGTATATCCGGCCGAAGAAAGCACTGGAGTGTCAGTTCTCTGAGGAACATCTGCAGGAGAGCAGGGCGCTTGCGCGTAAATCGATCGTGCTGCTCAAGAACGACGGAGTTCTTCCATTGAATGCAAGTTCCGGTACGGTTGCGTTGATCGGTCCGTTCGCAAGAAGCAAGGATTTGCTGGGTACATGGCAATTCTCGAGACATGGGAATGCGACGGTTACCCTGGAACAAGGTGTAACGGAAGCTGTTAGCGGAAGACGGGTGTTCATTGCCGACGGCTGCGCAGTTGACCAGCCCATTGACGGTGGATATGAGGCTGCACTGCAGGTTGCTGAAGAAGCGGATGTAATCGTATTGGCGTTGGGAGAATCCAGCCGGATGAGCGGAGAAGCCGCTTCCCGTATGAATATTACACTCCCTGAGGTTCAATTGAAGCTGGCCGAAGAGATAGCGAAGCTCGGCAAGCCGACGGTGCTGGTCTTAACGAATGGGCGTCCTTTGATACTGGATTGGTTCGATCGTCATGTCAATGCTATCGTGGAGACCTGGTTTCTGGGGTCCCAAGCTGGACATGCTATCGCCGACGTGTTATTCGGCCAGTATAATCCTTCGGGAAAACTGACGATGAGCTTCCCTAGGCATGCAGGTCAAATTCCAGTCTATTATAATCATTTCAATACGGGAAGACCGGCATCACAGGAGAAGCACTTCAGTTCCAAATATTTGGATGGTTCCAATGATCCGCTGTATCCGTTCGGATTCGGGTTAAGCTATACTACCTTTGACTATTCGGAGATTAAGCTGGATAAGCATGTACTGAAGCGGGCAGACAGTCTGACAGTTCAAGTTACAGTTGCGAATACGGGGCAGGCTCAGGGTGAAGAAATCGTTCAGCTGTACATTCAGGATATCTGCGGCAGCGTCGTCCGACCGGTCAAGGAGCTGAAGGGCTTCGAAAAGGTATGCTTATCCCCAGGTGAAAGCAGGGAAATCCATTTTATAATTACGGAAGAGGATCTGAAATATTATGCCGCGGATCTTACCTTCAAAGCGGAAGCCGGTGATTTCAAGATTTATGTGGGTCCGAATTCGCGGGATGTTCAAGAGGTGAGCTTTCGGCTGGAATAAGTGACACCTATGTTTGGATTAGGTTATCTGAAGTTAAGAATGCGTTATATCTGTGGAGTGACAGCGATTTTATAATCAAAGGGTAAGATAGAAAACAAATACGGGGGGTTCAGTATGAATCACACAAGAAAGAAGTTGTCAGCATTACTCGCAGCAGTCCTCATGTTAGGAACACTGGCGGCTTGCTCCACGCAAGACAAAAACTCGGATGCAGCAAGTCCGGAGAGCACGGCCGGAGCGGAGTTAAACATCGTAAACGGCAAGATTGAGCCTGCGGTCACCATAAAAACCATCAGAGCTGAGGATCCGACCGGGAGCTTCAGAGAAGGAGAGAGCTGGTCTGATAATGTACACACGCGCTGGGCTAGAGATACACTTGGAGTCAATATTGAAACCTTGTGGGGATCGGCCATGGCGGATGGGTCATACAATACGAAATTAAAGCTGATGCTTTCTGCCAATGATACATTACCGGATGTATTCGTCGTCTACGATAAAGATGTTGCGAACATGTTTATCGAATCTGGCAAAGTGCTGGATGCAGGGGCTGCTTTTGAGAAGTACGCCTCTCCGGTCTGGAAGGAAGCGATGGCTGAGAATGAAAGGGCATGGCTTCCGTTTACCAGAGACGGACAAAAATTCGGCATTCCGATTATCAGTAATTCGATGGGAAGCCAATCCGCGATGTGGATTCGCCAAGATTGGCTGGATAAACTGAATTTGAAGGCTCCCACGACCGTTGAGGAATTGGAGCAGGTCATGGATGCCTTCGCGAACCAAGATCCTGACGGCAATGGACAGAAGGATTCGGTTGCGCTGGCGTTCGGCATGAAGGATAAAGTTAGCGGCTATGTCATTGGAGATGGATCGTGGATTTATGGGTTGTTTGGAGCAATTCCTGAAAGATGGTATCCGGGAGAAGACGGCAAACTTCAGTACGGATCTGTTCAACCCGGTGTGAAGACAGCGCTCTCGAAGCTTAAGGAATGGAAAGACAAAGGTTATATTGCAACCGATGTCGCGCTTCATGATATCAATAAAATGGTGGAATTGGTTGCTGGGGGGAAGGTGGGTATCATTGGCGGCCAAAGCTGGTTTATGACCTATCCGGGAGCGCTGGCGCTTGGCTCGAATCCGAATGCAATGTTTACCCCGTTCCCGCTTCCTAAAGGGGCCGATGGTACGAATATGAGAACTGTCAATGATCCTTATAACGGTGTTATCCTGATCAGCAAGGATATATCGGAAGAAGCGCTTCAAGCCTTATTTCACTACCAGAATAAGATGTTTTCCGCTTATGAAAGTGACGATCCGTTTATCTTCAAAGGTTACCAAGAGGGCTACGACTATGTAATCAAAGATGGTAAGGCTACCGCTGATACCAAGGATATTCCCGGCGGCAAAATAGGGACGGACAAGTATACGCTGACGGGTGTATATGCCATGTATCCATCTAAAATGTTGGCAGTTGATCTCAAACTGGCAAGAGGTGAGGAACTGACCAATAATGATCTGGCAGTCTTGGCGAATGTCGGGATCGTATCGGGTGATATTACTCCATTGGACATGACGACAAGAAAAGGATTACTGGTTATTTCTGAACAAACATCCGCGGATGTACCGGATTATTTCCAGGGTCCAACTACAGACACGATGTTATCCAGAAGCGAGCTGCTTAAGAAGCTTCAAATGGACACTTATACAGAAATTCTATATGGGAAGAAGCCGGTGGAAGCTTTCGATGAGTTCGTCAGTAAGTGGAAATCCTCCGGTGGTGACGAAATCACGAAGGAAGTCAACGAATGGTATGATTCTGTAAAATAATACGGTGTAACGGCCTTGGTTAAGAAATTCCAGGGCCGTTTTAAATGAGATTGAACTCATATATTGGATTGTAACTCTTCCCCGCTACGACCCCAAAAATCTGTGAAGGAGAGAATTAGGATGGAGAAAGAAATTCCTGCTGCCATAACACAAGGTGATGTTTTGTTTGATATAGATGAGGTTGATGGACAAATTTCCATGTTCGACCGGAGCTTTGCGGGAAGCATTGTTCTTCCGCTGTTCAGGAAAATGGATGAGACTATTAAGGGGAAAGTCACGGTGAACGATATCGAGCTGGACAGGGTCTGGTTGCGCACGTTCACGCAAATAAAAAATACACAGGTGCTTGGATTGCCTGTACGTCACATCATACGGGAGTATGGAAGGACATATAAGGTTCGAATCGAGGGATTCGTAGACATGACAGGGGTTATGATGGAGCCGCAAGAGATCACCGTTACGACTCTGCCCCGTAAAGAACCCGTATCCGGATATGAAGAGCATGACCGTGTGGCGTTAGAGGCCGCCAGAGAGGGCATTGTGCTGCTTAAGAACGAAGGCAATATACTTCCACTAAGCAAGGGTGAGCTGCTGAATGTGTTTGGCACCGGCTTGTTCGATTTTCGCGCGGGTACTGTAGGTGCGGGTAAAATTAACCCCCGATACCTGATCAGTATGATTCGGGCCATTGAGGAGCACAGCGAGTTCACTTTGAATTCTGAAGTCCAGGCCTTATATGGAAACGGAACAGAAACACTACCAGACAAGGGGATTTTGGAATCCGCATATCGGCAGTCTAAGGTTGCCCTGATCGTGATCTCCAGGAGATCCGGAGAATATCTGGACAACAGTGCCGTCCCGGGCGAGTATTACTTGTCTTCCGACGAGGAGGCAATGATTAGCGCTGTCTCCGGAACCTTTGAACAGACGATTGCTATTGTGAACTCGGGGTATCCGATGGATATGGCCTGGGTGGAGAAGTATAACATCAAGACGCTGATCAATTGCGGATTTGCCGGGATGTTCGGCGGGCTGGCTTTGGTTGAAATTCTTGACGGAAGAGTTAATCCTTCAGCCAAGCTGCCCGATACATGGAGCTATGACTATTACGATCATCCGGCAAGCCGCAACTTCTATGATGCTGTGGACGGGAAGCCGGTTCTGAACAGCAGCTTGCCGCAATTTGTAGACACTTATTATGAAGAGGATATCTATGTGGGATACCGTTATTTCGAGACATTCCGGAAAGCGGTAGCCTACCCCTTCGGATTCGGGCTTAGCTATACGACCTTTGGCCTGAATATCAGCAGCTTGGAGCATGGCGATGAGGGAACGACATTGAAGGTGCAGGTTAAGAATACAGGAAATACCTCAGGGAAAGAGGTCGTCCAGGTATACGCAGAAGAGCCGGACGGAAAGCTGGAGAAGCCGTCCCGTAAGCTGATTGCTTTTGCCAAGACGGAAGCCTTGAAGCCTGGTGAAACGCAGGAGATTATTTGCCATATTCCTATTGTACGTTATGCTTCCTTCGACTCAGATACGGCTTGCTGGCTGATGGAAGAAGGCCGCTATATCATCTGGGCGGGTACATCAGTGATGCATGTGCAAAAAGCCGGAGAATTCGAGCTCACAGAGAATCGTACGCTGAAGAAAGTCGTTAACCGAATGGTCCCTCCTGTTCCTATTCAGACGCTGTCCAAGCTTGATCCCGAAGCGACCTATCCCCAAGGGGCCTTCTCCGGGTTAAAGCCGGATGCTACTGAGCTTACACCGAAGGCGAATCGTCCGAAATATCAAGATAAGTTGCCGGTTGCCACAGAAGTACCGGACACCATTATTAAATTTACGGATGTGATAAAGCAGCCGGAGCGGCTGGACAGCTTTGTGAAGCAGCTTTCCGACGAAGAGCTGGCACGATTGTCTGTGTGCGGATCCAGCGGCTGGGGCATGCATGAGAAGGGCGAGGCCGGAAGGGTATTCCTGCTGGACCGCTATGATATGAAGCCTTTTGTGGTCGCCGATGGCAACAGCGGGGTTAATCTGAAACAACCGAATATAGGGATGCCGACCAGTACTGTCGTATGCTCTTCATGGAATACGAAATTATCCTATGAAGTAGCCAGAGTCATAGCCGAGGAAGCATCGGAAAATAACATTCATATGATCCTCGCTCCAGGGATGAATATTCACCGGAATCCGCTTAACGGCCGTCACCCGGAGTACTTCTCCGAAGATCCTTACCTTACAGGCATGATGGCAGGTTATTTCAGCAAAGGTCTGGAAGAGCACGGGGTATCCAGCTGCTTGAAGCATGTTGTTGCGAACAACTGCGAGACAGTCCGCAACCGCAATCACAGCTTGATCACGGAGCGCGCACTGAGAGAGATCTATCTGAAAGCCTTCGAGGTGGCGCTTGAAGTCCATCAGCCGGATTCCATCATGACGGGGTATAACGCAGTGAACGGCGTGTTTGCAGCCGCCGATGAAGAGATGATTCAAGGCATCTTCCGGGAAGAACTCGGATTTGGCGGGTATGTCATGACGGATTGGGGATCTTATGAAACCGCAGATATAGTTGAAGCTGTACAGGCGGGGAATTGCTGGATGACGCCGGGTACGAACGACGACACGTATGTTCTCCCCATTGTGAATGGCGTGAATGAAGGAAGAATTGAGCGGGTTCGTCTGGAGAAGAACGTGTGGTATCTTCTCAAAGTCGTTCTTAAGAGGGCACAGGGCTAAGGAACAGCATACCATTTATCAGAAATGAGGAGAAGTTTATGGGGAGAAATATCCGTGAAATCGTGGAACAGCTGACGCTTGAGGAGAAGGCGGGACTATGCTCCGGAGATACATTCTGGACGACGAAGGCGGTTCTGCGTCTCGGCATTCCTTCAATTATGATGACGGACGGTCCGCATGGTATTCGGAAGCAGGCTGGAGCGGCAGATCATCTCGGACTGAACCAAAGCGTGCCGGCGACCTGCTACCCTTCGGCGGCCGGATTAGCAAGCTCATGGAACCGGGATTTGATTCGCAGCGTCGGGGAAGCGCTGGGGAAGGAGGCTCAGGCAGAAGGGGTTTCGATTCTGCTGGGCCCGGGTGCGAACATCAAGCGTTCGCCGCTGTGCGGCCGGAATTTCGAGTACTTCTCTGAAGATCCATATCTGACCGGCGAACTGGCGTCTGCACATATTGAGGGCGTACAGAGTCAGGGGATCGGCTCGTCGATCAAGCATTTCGCCGTGAACAACCAAGAGCATCGCCGTATGACGGCAGATGCAATCGTAGACGAACGGACGCTTCGGGAAATCTATTTGCCCGGCTTCGAGATCGCTGTGAAGAAAGCTCAACCCTGGACTGTCATGTCTGCTTACAATCGTGTAAACGGAACCTATTGCTCAGAGAATGAGGCATTATTAACTTCTATCTTGAAGGAAGAATGGGGCCATGAGGGAATCGTGGTGTCGGATTGGGGGGCTGTGAACGAAGCTGCTGCAAGCGTTGCTGCAGGTATGGAGCTGGAGATGCCGTCGAGCCATGGAATCGGGCAGAAGAAGATCATAGCGGCAGTGGAAAGCGGGGAGCTCGGTGAAGAGGTCCTGAACCGTTCGGTGGAAAGGCTGTTGACGGTTATTTTCAAGGCTGCAGACCAGAAGCAATCGGGTGCTGCATACGATCAAGAGGCTCACCACCAATTGGCGCGTGAAGTCGCGCGGGAAACGATGGTGCTGCTGAAGAATGAGGATCAGCTGCTGCCTCTGGTGAAGACGGGCAAGATTGCGATCATCGGCGCGTTGTCGGAGCGGGTACGTTATCAAGGCGGCGGGAGCTCTCACGTGAATCCTACCAGGCTTGATTCGATTCAAGAGGAGATCAGGAAAGCGGCAGGCGAAGGTGCAGAGATAATTGTCGCACAAGGCTATGATCTGGATAGTGATGACAGTGATGAGGTGTTGCTGGACGAAGCAAAGCGAATCGCGGGCGAAGCGCAAACCGCTGTTCTGTTCATCGGCTTGCCTGACCGGTATGAATCGGAGGGCTACGACCGGAAGCATCTGGACTTGCCGGCGAATCAATGCCGCCTGATCGAACAAGTCGCGTCCGTCCAGCCGAATATCGTAGTGGTGCTGAGCAACGGAGCCCCGGTGGTTATGCCTTGGCTCGGGCGGGTAAAGGCAGTGCTGGAAGCATATTTGGGCGGACAGGCGCTGGGCGGAGCTATCGCCGACCTGCTGTTCGGCGACGCGAATCCAAGCGGAAAGCTGGCCGAGACATTCCCTAAGCATGTGAAGCAGAATCCGTCACATCCATATTTTCCAGGGGAAAGGGATCGGGTTGAGTACCGGGAAGGATTGTTCGTCGGATACCGGTATTATGAAGCGAAGGATATCAAGCCGCTATTCCCTTTCGGTTACGGCTTGAGCTATACAACATTCGAATACAGCAATCTGAAGCTGGCCTCGAAGGAGATTACAGACCGGGATACGCTGCAAGTCAGCGTAGATGTGAAGAATACGGGCAGCCGGTCCGGCAAGGAGACGGTTCAGCTGTACGTCCGCGACGTGGAATCCGGCGTTATTCGTCCGGAGAAAGAATTGAAGGGCTTCACGAAGGTAGAATTAGCGCCCTCTGAGACGAAGACGGTAACGTTTACGCTAAATAAACGCAGCTTTGCCTATTACAACGTTGACCTGAGCGACTGGCACGTGGAATCGGGTGAGTTCGAACTGTTGATCGGAAGTTCCTCCCGGGATATTGCAAGCCGGACTTCTGTTACAGTTCAATCGACGCAAGAATTCATCGCACCGATCCACCGGAATACAACGATTGGCGAGCTGATGGGCAATCCGAAGACCGCACCGATTCTTGAGCAGCTGAGAAACAGGAACAAGCAGACGGGATTTGCACCCTCCGACGCCGTTTCATCTGAGATGATGGCTGCCATGCTCCGGGATCTGCCGCTGCGCACGTTCTTGTCCCTTGTTGGAGGGGAGATGAACGAGGAACTGCTGCCCGAGCTGCTAGACCAGTTGAATCAGGTAGCAGGTTCGGTTCAATGAGTGTGTGAAGATAAGAAATGAAGGAAGAGTATTTGCCGGATCTGATCTGACTTGATCCACTCATATGTTATAACAGTAAAAGCTAAACAGAGCAGCGATTCTCCTGTGATTGGAGGCTCGCTGCTCTGTATTTTCGCTCAAAATGTTTCTAGTTGAATGTCAGTTGTAGAGCTGCCGGTTATTATTTGCTCATATCGTAATCCGGCATTCCAATGGTAGAGAACCACTGACGGATCTGCTCCTGGTCCTTGGAGAAGGTAAGGCCCAGCTGAAGCAGGATTCTTGCCTTTTGCGGGAGTAGATCGCCTGCACCGATGATGCCTTTGGCTCCGGTGTCGTATACTGCCCCTGAGCCTGCTCGCGTAGCGCTTACGAATAGAACACCCTTCTCGATAGCCGCCGTACGGGCTGCTTGCTGCGCGGTAGAGATCCCGCCGGCACCATGGCCCGCCGTTACAATCCCTCTAACTCCTTCATTAGCCAAGGCTGTAATGGGCGCAGCGGAGGCTTCTGTATAGCTGTATACAACATCAACCTTAGCCAAATCCTCTGGCTGGATCGTACTGAGATCAAAAGGAGTTTTCCACTTCTCTGTTCCGGCATCCCTGACGCGGGCTGGCGCACGAACCGCACGAATCCGGTTCTCGTCTACCGTTCCCAGAGCGCCGTACCGGCCCCCGTCAAAGGTATCCAGGCGCAGCGCATCCGTCTTGGTAACTTCCCTGGCTGCAAAGAATTCATCGTTCATCATCAAAACTGTACCATAGTAAGTGGTTTTCTGACTTGCAGCCAGCCGGATTGCATTCAGCAGATTAGCTTCTCCGTCGAAGGAGATCGTATTGGATTGTCGCATGGACCCGGTGAAGATAACAGGCTTGGGACTGCGGACAGTGAGATCAGTCCAGTAAGCCAACTCTTCCATGATGTTGGTGCCGGTAGTAACAACTACAGCATGAACAGCCGGGTTGGCCAGTTCCTTGTCGATAGCGATGGTAAGGTTGTATAAGTCCTTGGAGGTGGTTTGCGCCGAGCTGATATTGCTTAGCTCTGTACTGGTGACATTGGCTATTTTGGATAGCTCGGGCTGTAGTCTTTGGATAATATCATTAATGGGTACCTTTGGCGTTCCGTACGTCTGAAACAGCTCTCTGGAAGGAGAAGTGGAGGTGATGGTTCCTCCGACACCGACTACTACGACATTCGGTATGATTCTCCCGGGAGTGGTGACTTCGGCGGCCTTCGTGATAGAAGGGAAGGATAACATGGTGAAGAGAACCAACAGAGCGGTAAAGAGACTTAGACTTCTTTTGTGCATAAGATTCATAAGTGACCTCCTCTTAATTTGATTTATGTGTAAGTATATATGACATTATTCATAATTGTCAAAATGATAATTTTACTTATATGTAAAATAAATTCATAAATATGCATAAAAATTTAATAAAAATTAATTTTATGTGATTATACAAAACATATAAATGACACATACTTTACATTTAAGTCCGTAACGATGAGCGATCGCCCATCAGGTGTATAGAGGGAAATTCATCTGGAGCTGCAATTGCCGCACAAAAAGGCCGCCTTCATGCCTGGCCCCTCCTTAAAAAGTGGATGGGGTAAAGCATGAAAAGCGGCCGCTGCTTCACAACCTGCCTGTGGGAATGCGGTTAATCCTCCGGATGCCCATTGCTCATCCAGCTGTCCACACGCAGATCCCCAGTATAATCCTCGCGCGCAGAGATTTCAGCAAGCTTCTGCTCAGCTTCTTCACGAGTGGTGAAGCCGCCGATGACAGCAGCGAAATCACCAGAGGCTGTCTTCAGGAAGGTAACATCGTCATCCAGATAGATCTCTTCCAGGATAGCCAGTGATTCTCCCGGAGGCATTCCTTCACTGCGTACATAGTAGACTTCCTTAGATGCAGGGGCCTTGCCCTCTGCTGTCAGCTTCAGCTCAAGCGTACCCGGATTGCTGTACTCGGTAAGGGTATGGCGGGTGCCTTCCTTCAGTTCAACCACGAACCGCATGGCGGAATCATCCAGGATGATATTTCTGTACACATCACTGACCAGCGGAGAGGCCAGGATTTCCTGCTCCAGCGCATCATAATCGAAGCTGCGGACACCGTTAAAGGTGAAGATCAGACGGTCCGGAGCCTCCCTCTGGTCGACTGTATAGGAAGGTACACTTGCGGCTGTATCGCCTTCCTGATCGAATACAATGCGGACGGTATCCTCTGCAGTAACGGTGCTCACGGCGGCTCCGTCGGTCCGCTCGCCTCCAGTCCCGAATTGCAGCACCTTCACGATGCTTCCGACTACGGGAACCTTAGACAGGGCGTTTGCTACATCGGGAATATTAACGACAAGCAGGCAGGCAATGATGGCTGCGGCCAGCGAGCTGTATCGTTTCAGCCGGACTGTTCTTCTCCGGGCCACTGCCTTTCTCTGCGCTGCCTCCAGAATGTCTCCAAGCTGTGCGGGAATTTCGATCTGTGCATAGCGGTCTTTTCCTGTCATATTCCCTCGACCTCCCCATCCTTTAAGTGAGCCTTCAGTTTGCCGATAATCTTGTAGAACCTGGTCTTGACGGTGTTCTCCGGCAGCTCCAGAATGTCCGCCATGTCCCTGAAGCGCAGATCCTCAAAAAATTTCAGGATAATATAAGCCTTCTCTTCCGGCAGTAGTCTGTCAAGAGCCTGGTACAGATCCAGCTTCTCTTCCAGTGGAACTGCATGCTCATCCCCGGTATAGCTCTGCGGGTGATCCTCCATGTAAGTCACCCGTTTGTTTCGGTTAAGATGGTCAATAGCGGTGTTGATGACAATCCGGGTCATCCAGGTCTCGAAATACTGCGGTGTCTTCATCCGTCCGAACGCAAGATACCCCTTATAGGTAGCCTCCGAGACAATTTCTAGCGCTTCATGCTCGTTTTTAACATAACAGTAGGCCTTGCGGAACAGGTTGTTCCGGCAGTCTTGAAGCTGTTCAGCGAATGGTTGGTATACTTGCGGCTGGGCTTTCAGTTCTTTCACTCCTTTATTGGCTTCTTGAAGCATTTGATTGACCATTAGACCGTCAAGGGGTGAAAATAGTTTCAACATCCTGCAAAAAGAATAAACCTGCGGGCACAGAGCCGCAGGCTGTAGAAGCTTCTCGCTGAAACGGTACCGTCCTTTAAAAGGACGGCAAAGCCGTTTCCATTTGTCCGAAGGATTACCTTGTCTCCAGATAGGCGATGCCCAGCGCTCCGGTGACCGGATTGCGGTAGGTCTCGCACTCCACATCGAAGACCTCGCGGATTAATTCCTTCGTTAGAATATCCTCAGGGACTCCGCTGGCTGCGACCCGGCCTTCCTTCATAACATACAGATAGTCGCAGTATTCAGCGGCCAGGGTGAGATCATGGAGGGCGGCGAGAATGCCGATATCCAGCTTTCGGACGATATTCAGAATCTGCAGCTGGTATTTGATATCCAGATGGTTGGTCGGTTCGTCCAGAATCATGAATTCCGGCTGCTGGGCCAGCACACGCGCCAGAATGACACGCTGCTTCTCGCCGCCGGATAAGGAGTTATAGCTGCGGCCTGTGTGCCCCTCCAGATTGACCTTGCGGAGTGCGGCCGAGACAATGTCGGCATCCTGCTGGCTGTCCGTTTCCAGCATGCCTTTGTGGGGCGTCCGGCCCATCGCCACCATCTCACGAACGGTAAAGTCGAAGCTCAGCTCGTTGAACTGGCCGACTACGCCCAGCTTCCGGGCAACAAGCTTTGGGCTGGCCTTGATCACATTAAGCTCAGAGAGGAAGACCTCTCCATGACGGGGCTTGATGACTTTGTAGATGCTTTTGAGCAGCGTCGATTTGCCGCAGCCGTTCGGGCCGATCAGACCGACGAATTGCTTATTTTGAACCCTCAGCGAGACCTCCTGCACAATCTTCGCCTCACCGAAAGAGACGCTTAGCCGTTCAACATTCAGATTCATCAGCTTTTCCCTCCGAAGGCGTAGCCTTTTCTAATCAGCATGTACATGAACATCGGCGCTCCAATCAGGGCGGTAATGATCCCGATCGGCAGCTCCACATTCGGGACGATGGTCCGGGCAATGACGTCCGTCCAGATCAGGAAGATCGCTCCGAACAGAATCGACGCCGGCAGCAGTCTGCGGTGGTCCGAGCCCACCAGTCCCCGCACCAGATGGGGGATAATCAGTCCCACGAAGCCGATCATTCCGCAGCTTGCTACCATAACTCCGGTAATCAGCGCCGTGAGAATCATGTAGACTCTGCGGTAGGCACCCAGATGAATGCCCAGCGTAACCGCCGCCTCATCCCCAAGCAGCATAGCATTCAGCACGCGGAACTGCGAGAGGAACAGGATAACGGCGAGCAGAACGGTGACCGAGATCAGCGGCAGCTTGTCCCAGCTGGAGGCGGCCAGGCTGCCCATCGTCCAGAAGGTAACTGTCTTAATGCCTTCGGCATTGTTTGCGAAATAGACGATAAAGTTGGCAAAAGCGGTACATAACGCGTTAATGACCATCCCGGCCAGCACCAGCTTGACGGAGGTCATTTTGCCGCCCGCACTGGCAAGTGTGAGGACTAGCAGAGAAGCGCCAACCGCCCCTGCAAAAGCCCAAAAGGCGACTCCCGACTGGCCGAGCAGCCCCATCGAGCCGAAGCCGATCAGGATGGCGAAGGTTGCGCCCAGCGAAGCGCCGGAGGAAATACCGAGTATGTATGGATCAGCCAGGGGATTCTGTACCGCCGCCTGCATGATCGTCCCGCACAGCGTAAGTCCGGCGCCGATGAACATCGCCAACAGGACACGCGGGAAGCGGATTTTCCAGATAATATCCACGAACGAGCCGTTCGTCAGCTCCTGCATATCTCCAATCTGGATGCCTGTGATGTGATGCAGCAGAATCCGGTACGATTGCGAGACAGGAATGTCCACCTGGCCGAAGGAGACCGCAGCCCCGGCAGACAGCAGGGTGATAATGAACAGGACGCCTATAACAGCCATGAAGCCGTAACGGGAATGAATGAGAGATTGCTTAGGCTGTGAAGGTACGGCTAGATCAGTATGCATGACAATGGGAAGGCTCCTTTACATTAAAAGATTAGTATGGACTGACTCATCAGAAGACACTGTGAGCAGAATATCGTAACATGTTTTTAAATATAAAGGATATTGAGAACGATTGTCAATGATAATAATTCTCATTGACATGTGATCCAACTTTCTATATTCTACGGAGGTATCCCCTGCAAGGCTATGGGCTTAATGCCCTACCCGCAGGATAACTAACGTACATACAGAAAAGGGGACCTAAGAGAATGAAGAAAATATTCAAAAGATATGTACCGCTGCTGGCGGTTCTGGTGATGGCGGTCATGCTGGCAGCTTGTTCTTCCAATGCAGGTAATGAGAAGGAAGCGGCGGCAACGGCTGCACCTGCATCGGCCAGTCCCGCACCGGCGGAGACTGCACCTGCGGCGGCCAAGACGGTATATCCGCTTACTGTTGAGAACCATACGAATAACGGGGAAGGCACCGAATGGACGACTAAATCGCAGACCTTCGATAAGGCTCCTGAGAAGGTAGTAGCGAATACCCAAGGTGCGGCTGAACTGCTGATTAAGCTGGGGCTTACCGACAAAATGGTCGGAGTTGCGGCTCTCTACGGTGCAGGCGATCCGGCGGTTCAAGAGGAATTCAAGAAGATTCCTGTGATTTCCCAGGACTATGCCAGCAAAGAACTCGTTGTAGGCGCAAGTCCGGATCTGGTGATGGGGCGCGGCGGCCTGTTCGCGGATGCGGATTGGGGAGTCGGGACGGTAGGCGGACTCAATGAGCTGGGCATCAAGACCTTCGTGCAGAGCACCAGTCTGCAAGGGGCAACGCTCGACAGCCTGTACAAGGATATTGAACAGCTCGGCCAGATCTTTGATGTGCAGGAGAAGGCTACTGCATATATTGCAGAGCTGAAGGAGCGTGCAGCGAAGCTGAAGGAAGGGGCAGCAGCAGGAGGGAAGACCTTTGCTTACGTCTCTGACGGGGGCAACGGCGCGATCGCCGTCTATAGCGGGAATGTGGATACTTTTGCGGGAGATGTGCTGGGACTGCTTGGACTGACCAACAGCTACGCGGATGTGACCGGTGAGATCAGCAAGGAGCAATTGATCGCGACCAACCCTGATGTCCTGCTGATTTCGGTGTACACAGGCGGTATTGATGCTGACCAGTCGATAAAAGCGTTCTATGCCGATCCGTCACTGCAGAGTCTGAAGGCGATCCAGAACAAAGCGATCTATAAGATTGACTTCAACCAGTTCTGGGGATATAGCTATTCCATCTTTGACGGGGCGGAGAAGCTTGCGTCTGAGCTGGCTGCCGGGAAGTAAGACGAAGCTGCCTAAGCGGGAGTTACTCCGTCCATAAGAGCTAATAAATGCCTGGAAAAAAGCAGCCTGAGCTGTCACGGTAAAGTGACGGTTCAGGCTGTTTGTTGGTTTATGCTTGTGCACTCTCATAAATATTCATGACCACCTGCTGAATCGGCAGCTCCTTGACCGAAATATCCGAGAAGCCGTGCTTGCGGGAGATATTCTCGATGAACTCGCTGATCGAGATGCGGGCGGTGTCCACCTCCAGCGTAACCTGGAAGTCTGACGGCCGCTCTACCACCTTGGTGTAATCGTTGTCGAAGGGGGTGTTCTGCACAGACTCTACAAAGGTAAAGCTGACCTGCTTCTTCTCTCCCAGAAAGACTTTAAGCCGCTGCAGCGAATCATCGAACACCTTCTCGCCATGGTTAATGACGATGACCCGGTGCGCCAGCTCCTCCACATCCTCCAGATCATGGGTAGTCAGGATACAGGTCATATTCAGCTTCTTGTTCATCTGGCGGATGAATTCGCGGATCTTGACCTTGGCGATCACATCCAGCCCGATCGTCGGCTCATCCAGGAACAGGATGTCCGGCTGGTGCAGCATGGCCATGACGAATTCGCATTTCATGCGTTCGCCCAGCGACAGCACCCGGGTAGGCTTCTCAATGACCTGGGAGATTTCCAGCAGCGCCGCGAGCTCCTCCAGCCGATGATTGAAATCCGGGGTGGAGATTCCGTAGATGGCCTTGTTCATATTGAAGCTGTCGATGGGCGGAATATCCCAAATGAGCTGGGATTTCTGGCCGAAGACAGCTCCGATTTTGCCGACATACCGCTTCCGGTCACGGGCCGGGGAATAGCCGAGGACCGAAATCTCCCCGCTTGTCGGGTAGAGTGCGCCGCAGAGCATTTTGATCGTCGTCGATTTGCCGGCCCCGTTAGGCCCCAGCATGCCGCAGATTTCGCCCTGCTCAATGGCAAAGCTGATATCGTTCACAGCCTGGACCGAGACTTCTTCACGCTTGAAGAAGCTCCTGAAAGTCTGTCCCATACCTGCGCCCCGCTTATAAGTGGTGTATGTCTTCGTTAAATGCTTCACATCTATAACCGGCATCAGCCGCCAACCCCCTCATATAATCTGATCATGTGCCGGTAGACCCAAATGCCTGCCCAGAGAAAGACAAAGCAGGGCAGTATCGCTGCAAAATCACTGGCTCCTACCCGGCCAAGCAGCGCCGAGGCCGGGAGGAAGCCGACCATGCCCACAGGAATGATCATCGTCGCTGCCGCCTGCACCGCCTTCGGGAAGATCGGCAGCGGATACTTGCCGACACTCAGTACACTGTCGGCCAGCTCGGAAATCCGCGAATTACCGACCCATTTGAAAGACATCGCCGCCATCATCAGTGATAACCCGGCCAGGACTGCCGTTCCGGCGAAGAACATGCCTGCGAATTGCAGCCAGGCTAAGGCCGGAATCGCGCCTACATGCCAGGCGGAGAACACGAATAACGCCGCTCCGCCCAGGAACAGCCCGGCACTTTCGGTGGAGAAGGTCGTAGCCACAAGGTAGAACAGCGGATTCAGCGGCTTAAGCAGCACTACCTCGAAGCTGCCCTCCCGGACATGCGACATGGTGGTCCACATGACCCCTCCGAAGACAAGGCTGGAGAGGCCGCTGGACATCGTGAATACGGACTGGATCAACAAGACCTCGTATAAGCTCCAGCCGGGGAAGCTGGTGCCTGCCCGGTAGATCAGCAGGGTCACCAGCGGAAACAGTATATTACCGATGAGGGTAATCAGACTGCTGACGATTAAGTTCATTCTATAGGCCGAAGCCGTCTGCACGGCGGAGTACATGCACTGCTTGTATACATCTACATACCTTTTCATGTCAAGAATGTTCCTTTCTTCAGGGCATTCATTCACGCGCCGACCGCAGTAAACTGCTTCATGGCCCGGCGGCGGACCAGCTCATTGCACCCGAACATTACCAGTACAGCCGCTCCCTGCATGCCGACAGCCTCCGGGATGGATAACTCCAGGCCGCCGAGTGAATAATGGCCGGTGAACACCATGGCAGGCATATAAGCAATGTATTGAAATGGCAGGAACAACTGGGTCACCTGAAGCCAGTGCGGGAAGAAATCCAGCGGAATGAGCGCACCTGAGAAAATCCCCGACACCAGCATGAACGCGCTACGTATGCCCCCTGACTGCACCAGCCAGAAGGAGGTGAGGCCAATCGTATAGTTGACATAGAAATTCATCAGAAAAGCGAGCAGCACGGACACTATGGTCCACGGCAGGCTTGCCGGCCGCATATCGATGCCGAAGATAAAGATGAAAATCAGCAGGCACGGCAGAAATTCAAACACGAAGCCGAGGAAGCGGTGTCCGAGCTTCTGGAACAGCGCGAAGGAACGGTGATCGACCGGACGCAGATGGAAGGTCAGAAACTTGCCGGTGCGGACAAGCATCGACAGATTCCAGTCGGCGAAATCCATGATCAGGTAGCCAATCAGCGCCGTTGCCCCGAAGTAGCGGATCATTTGCTGGAGATCAAGCCCGCCCAGTGTAGACTGCCCTCCATAGACTGCGGTCCAGATGAAATATTGCACCATGAAATAGACAGGACCGACGATTACGGACACCAGGGAGTGGGTGCGGTAGGCACTCCACTCCTTATAGGTTACCGCCGCCACGGAGCGGCAGATCCTCCAATTATGCTTAAGGCGGTTCATCAGATCACGCCTGACCAGATAATATTGGTGACATTGAACAGCGCCTCCGCATACCAGTTATCGTCCTTGAACGGCACGAACCATACCGCAGCAAGCTGCTCGGCAGGGTCCATCACCATACAGCAGGCTCCGGCTCCTTCATGGAAATAACTGCCCTCGGAGTAAAAGAAGGCGGGACCCTTCCGCATATCCAGTCCAATGCCGTAGCTCCGGTCTTTGACATCATTGCCCCAACAGTAGTCGGGAACCCCGTAGAGTGTACGGGTGGTGAGCTTCTCGACGGCTTTGCGGCCGAGAATGCGGGTCTCGCCCAGTCGGCCCATGCCCAGCAGCATGTTGGCGAAGCGGATCAGGTCAGCCGGTGTGGAGGACAGCCCTCCGCCGGTGCTGGATACCGTCTCCCACAGCTTTTCTGCCGCAGAGACCTCGGGCTGGATGCCTTGGGCCAGCTCATTCAACTGCTTCTCCCGCATTTCGTTGCGGATAATGAAGCGCCCCGCCAGCTCCGGCGTCGGCTCCCACATCGTATCCCTCATGCCGAGCGGCTTCAGGATGTTCTCCTCTATGTACTGCTCGGCGGTAACGCCAGTCACCTTCTTGATAATCTCGCCAAGAATACAGAAGCCGAAGGAGCAGTATTGCCATTCCTCGCCTACCTTCTTATTCACGCCGCAGCTCAGCGCGGCGGTGATCCAGTCCGGCTCCCCGTCCTCCGGCCTGTAGCTGTCGAAGTATTCGCCGATAAGCTGCCAATAGCTTTTGTGATAGGGAATCATGCTGCCCGCGCAGTCGGGAAACAGGCCGGAGGTATGGGTAAGCAGGCTGTAGATATCGATTTTGGCAAAGGGCTCCACGTTAAACGGTTTCAGAAAAGTGCCGACGGGAAGGTCCAACCGGAGCACGCCATCCTCCACAAGCTTGGCTATGGCCACGGAGGTAATGGCTTTGGTGATTGAAGCAATTCTATGAACGGTAGTCGGCAACAACGGCTCCGTCCGCTCTTCGCGGTAGGAGAGGGGGCCGATGGCGCCGTGCATGAACGTCTTGCCGTATCTGGATATACAATATGAGGCGGCTTGAATCTTTTTGTCATCGATCAGTTGCTGGAAGTGGGTATGCAATACCCCGATTCTTGTTGCGTCATAATTCACCTCTGCCGGTGAGCAGTCGGTAATGCCTGGAGTGTACAGCATAAAGGTATATGCCTCCTCGAAGGTTGTGGCGCTGAGCGAACCAGCTATGCCCAGGGAAATACGCCCAGGCTTCAGTATATCTTCCATATAGTTTTAGTTACAATGGGAAGTTTGGTTTATAACCAATTTCTCCGTCTCAAAAAGAGGGGTGAACAGGACAAATAGAGAAATAAAAGCATGATAAATATTTCACAGAACGGAAGGACAATGAATCACATCATGACAACAAAGCCGTTAACCAAAAGTATTACGTTCATGCAAGCCCTGGCCCTGGTGGTCGGGATGATTATCGGATCGGGGATTTTTTTGAAGCCCGGAATTGTATTGAATAATGCGGGTAGCCCATGGATGAGTATTCTGGCCTGGGGTGTTGGAGGGATCATTACGCTGGCTTCGGCGCTTAGTGTGGCGGAGATCGCTGCGGCCATTCCAAAGTCGGGAGGCCTATATACTTATTTAAGTGAATTGTACGGAGGGGTATTCGGCTATCTGCTTGGCTGGGTGCAGGCGGTGATCTCCTATCCGGCTTCTGTGGCGGCGCTGGCTATTGCCTTCGCGACCTATTCGGGTTACTTCCTGCCGCTGAATGCATGGCAGCAGAAGCTGCTTGCCGTGGGCATTCTGGCCTTTATTCTGCTGATGAATGTTATAGCGACGAAGTTCGGCGGGATCATTCAGACGGTGGCTACGGTTGGGAAGCTGATTCCGGTGGTGGGCATTGTGGGCGTCGGACTGTTCTCGGATCTGGCTCCAGGCTTCGGCGGCATCGGTACAGCGGCTGCGGGTGCAGGCTTCGGGGCTGCAGTGCTCGGCACACTCTGGGCTTATGACGGCTGGATCAGCGTAACCAATATGGCGGGAGAGATCAAAGACCCGGCCAGGACGCTGCCGAAGGTCATTTCGATCGGTGTTATTTTTGTCATTGCCGTATATGTGTTGTTCAATATTGCGGTGTTCCAGGCGCTGCCCTATGACCAGATTGTGTCGTCCCCGACTCCGGGTGCCGATGCAGCAGAGGCGCTGTTCGGTAGCGGCGGCGGAGCCTTTATTACGGCAGGCATTATTGTCTCTGTGCTGGGTGCGCTGAACGGTTATCTCATGACCGCAGCACGGGTGCCGCATGTGATGGGGGAGCGGGGACAGCTTCCGTTCTCACGGGTGCTGAGCAGCATTCATCCGAAGTTCCAGACACCGGCGAATGCGCTTGTTTTTCAGAGTATACTGGCCGTGATCTATATCTTCTCCGGGACCTTCAATACGCTGACGGATCTGCTGGTGTTCGTGCTCTGGATCTTCTTCACCATGGGCGTGTTCGGCGTGTTCCTCCTGCGCAGGAAGTTGCCGCCCGTACAAGGCCGCTATCGCGTGCCGCTCTATCCGTTCACCCCGATCCTTGGCGTAGCAGGGGGGCTCTATATTCTGGCCAGCACGATCATCAGTGATCCGCTGCGCTCGCTTATTGGGATTGGCATCACGCTTGCCGGACTCCCCGTGTATGTGGTGATGATGATGCGGAAGAATCGCGTGTAGACAGCTGTTCATAGCCGGGGGTGAGAAACTTTTAATAAAACAGTTGACAGCGCCCGTTCAAAAAAGTATACTATGAAAGTACTTTTGAGCGGACGCAGTCAGCTTAGAGATCATCGTCTAGAAGAATCATACATAGACACCATACGGACTCTTAGCTCAGTTGGTAGAGCAGTAGACTCTTAATCTATTTGTCCAGGGTTCGAGCCCCTGAGAGTCCATACCTTAAAAAACGGCAGAAATGCCGTTTTTTTGCTGTGCAGGAAATTATAATTCCTCCTGTTGTGGACAAGGTCAGTCTACATTTGTGGAAAAGAGCTCTTTGAATGATTCGTAGAGTGACTTGGTTGCTTAATGGGACTGAAGGGTCGCCGGGAGAGCAGGAGTGTATCTAATTTCATCGGTAAAAGGCTGAATGTATGCGAAAAACCGAGTACAAACGGCTGGTACAGCGGTATATAGGCCAAATGTATGCGGGAAACAGCATACATTGTGCTGGCATGCAGGCGCGTGGGTCAAATGAGGAGCACTAATGCATCTCATTAGGCCCAATCGCAGGTTAAATCAGCAAATCAGGTACACTACTAGTGCTAGTCCGTGGATAGCAAGCCCATCCGAACGCCGTTACATATGCTCCGCAAGCTGCACCTCGAACCCGTCTGGGTCCAGAATATAGAAGAAGCGCAGGCTGGGATTCGGCGCGATGGGGCCGCGGGCTACCGGGATTCCTTCCTTAGCAAGTTCGGCCATAGCCTTGTCGAGCGATGCGACCTCGAAGCCTACAGACACTCCGCACTCCGGCTTCACCGGCGGGTCATTACCCTCTATCAGCTCAAGCTTCGGCTGCCCCTCTATCCCCAGCATGACGATCTGCTTCCCTCTGCTCTCAAATCTGCGCTCCACAGGAAGCCCTAGAATCCGGTGATAGAAATCAAGGGAAGCCTCCAGATTGCGTACCCTGAGTGTAATCCAATTCATCGTGAGCTCCATCATGATCCATCCTTTGCTGTACATTTCAATTGCTGCTAAGATAAGCTATCCGCATATTTTAACATATTTGATCAGGAGGTTATAACAATGAACATAACAACTATAGAAGCTGGCGGCACGATCATCGCTGTAGTGAGCGGCAACGAAGCCGTGGTAAGTGATGTCCAGAGTGCGCTGGATCTTATGGCAACGGTACGCTATGAGACCGACTGTGACCGGATTGTGATCCATAAGGCGCTGCTGAGCGAGGAGTTCTTCGACCTCAAGACTCGGCTGGCCGGTGAGATTCTGCAGAAGTTCATAAACTATCAGGTGAAGGCAGCCGTGGTGGGTGATTTCAGCAGCTATACCAGCCGCAGCCTGCGTGATTTCATCTATGAATGCAACAAAGGGAAGGATGTATTTTTCGTAGCGGATGAGCAGCAGGCAGTTGAGCGGTTGAGCCGGGTCTAGATTCTCGCAGCTTAAGAGCTGAGGGCTGCATCCGTTAGCCTGGTCCTCTATGCAGCTCATAGTGGAACCGGAAACCCCGGATATGATAAGCTCATGGAATCAGGGCAGCCCTGAACTAAGGAGGGGAAAGATATGAGCAGCTTAATAGCAGGTGAGGTCTATTCCGGGTTTCAAGTGATACGCAAGGAGTACATACGGGAAATCGAATCCTCCGTATACACGCTGGAGCATCAGCAGAGCGGCGCACGGCTGCTCTATGTACAGAATCAGGATGACAATAAGGTGTTCAGTGTTACGTTCCGGACTCCGCCTGCGGACAGCACGGGAGTGTTTCACATTCTGGAGCATTCGGTCCTCTGCGGCTCCGGCAAATTCCCGGTAAAGGAACCGTTCGTGGAGCTGCTGAAGGGCTCGATGAAGACGTTCCTGAACGCTTTTACCTTTGGCGACAAAACGATGTATCCGGTAGCCAGCCAGAATGACCAGGATTTCGCCAATCTGATGGAGGTCTATCTGGACAGCGTCTTTCAGCCGAACATTTACAGTCAGCCGGAGATTTTCGAGCAGGAGGGCTGGCACTATGAGTTGCCCAATTCCGGGGATGAGCTGATCTATAAGGGTGTCGTCTACAATGAGATGAAGGGCTCGTATTCCTCGCCGGTGACGGTGCTGATTGACCGGATCAAAAAATCGCTCTACCCGGGTACGATCTACCGTCACTCCTCCGGCGGCGATCCGCAGCATATCCCTGCATTGACCTATGAACAGTTTCTGGAGGCGCACCGGAATTATTATCACCCCTCGAACAGTTATTTCTATCTCTATGGTGACCTGAATATCGAAGCACGGCTGCAGTTTATCCATGAAGAATATCTCAGCCGCTATACCCGCAAGGCTATGGATACTTCGATTGCACTACAGGCACCGACCGGCATGACCCAGCTTACGGGGGAGTATCCCATTCTGGAGACGGAAACGGCTGCCGACAAGACATACCTGAGCTTGAATTATGTAATTGGGACCTCTCTGGACCGGGAGCTGAATCTGGCCTTTGCCATTCTGAAAAGCATGCTGATGGACAGCAATGCGGCCCCGCTGAAGCAAGCGCTGCTGGAGAGCGGCCTGGGCAAGGATGTGGTTGCTTTTTATTCAGATAGTATGGTTCAACCTATGCTGGGTATTGCCTTGACACATTCTAATCCTGAAGCCATGGAGGAGTTCGTGAATCTGGTCAGAGCAACTCTGAGCCGCCTTGCTGCGGACGGTCTGGATGAGAAGCTGGTGCTCGCTGCGGTGAACAGCAAGGAATTTGAACTGCGTGAAGCCGATTTCAGCCAATATCCGAAGGGTCTCACCTACAACATGGAAGTGATGAAGGCCTGGCTGTATGACGGCTTGCCGTCCACGTATCTGGAATATGAAGCGGCGCTTGCGGCGATCCGTGAACAAAGTGCCAACCGTTATTTCGAGCGCCTGATTGAGACCTACCTGCTGAACAGTAACCACTGTAGTGTCGTTGTCCTCCATCCCTCTCAGACCCTGGCGGGGGAAAAGGATGCGGCGGTCCGCAGCCGTCTGGCGTCATACAAAGCGTCTTTGGCCCCGGCCCAGCTGGATGAACTGGTGCTTAGCACGCAGAAGCTGCTGGCTCGGCAGAACACACCGGACCCCGCAGAGGAGCTGGAGAAGCTGCCGAAGCTGACCCTCCAGGATGTTAACCCTATTGCCCCGGCCGGGGTACCCACAGTGGAGGTTGCGCTGGACGGGATTAAGGTGCTGCATCATGAAGTGGCTGCCGGTGCAATTGCCTATATCAAGCTGTACTGGGACACCAGCGTGCTTGCAGCGCAGCAGATTCCTTATCTGGAGCTGCTGGCGAGAGTGCTCGGACAGCTGGAGACGGAAGCCTACAGTATTGAGGAGCTGACCAGTGAGATCGGGATTACTACGGGCGGCATTCGTTTCCAGAATGAGGTGTTCGGAGCCGGGAAGTCTGCGGAAGGAAGCTATCAGGCCAAATTCAGCGCGCGCATCAAGGTCATGCAGGGCAACATCGGCGGTTCCCTGAAGCTGCTGCATGAGCTGCTCTACGGCAGCAATCTGGATAACCTGTCCAAGCTGCAGGAGATTGTCCGCCGGGAAGCCTCCGGCATGGAAGCGATGCTGACCCAGAAAGGCAATGAGATTGCAGCCAGCCGGGTGCTGTCCTACTTCTCGGACCGGGGGATGTACGAGGAGCAGCTTGGCGGCGTGGCGTATTACCGCTTTATCAAGGAGCTTGCCCGCAGCATTGACCAGCAGGCTGAGGGGCTTGCAGATACCTTGAAGGAAATCTGCGGGTTGTTGTTCAATACGCAGAATCTGACGCTCTCCCTCACCGGTACGGCGGATTCGTATGCGGAATTCGCCGCACATGTGCAGGAGCTGGACCTGAGCAGACGGGTAGTAGAGTCCCAGTCGCTCTTATCTGCACAGGGGCAGGCGGTCAACGAAGGCTTCATGTCCGCGAGCCAGGTGCAATATGTAGTCAAAGGTTATGATTACAAGAAGCTGGGCTTCGCCTATTCCGGCAAGCTGCAGGTGCTTAAGAAGATCCTCAGCCTGACCTACCTGTGGAATACGGTCCGGGTCAAGGGCGGAGCGTATGGCGGCAATCTGCTCCTGCGCCGCGACGGGGTAATCCTGTTCACTTCCTACCGCGATCCGAACCTGCTGGAGACGCTGGAGGTCTATGACCGGGCCTCTCAGTTTGCCGGAGAATATTCGTCAGATGAAGCGGAGATGGAGAGGGCAATTATCGGGACCCTGGCCATGTTGGACCAGCCGCTGAGTCCCGGCGCTACAGGCCGTCAGGCGGACCGGCATTATTTCGAGCAGGTTACGGCGGAAGACCTTCAGCAGGAGCGTAATGAAATCCTGTCGGCCACCGCCGGGGATATCAGGAGCTATGCCAGTCTGCTTGAGGCGGTAACGCAGCAGAATTACTTCTGTGTGGTCGGAGGCGAATCCAAGCTGAAATCGGCTTCAGGTGCCTTTGGCAGCCTGGAGGAACTGGTGAAATAAGCGGGAGCGGCTACGATTAACCAGCTAACACACAATAGGGTGCCTCAAGAGCTGTTGACACAGCCGGGGCGCCCTGTTTGCTGCGGGTTAAAGTTTTCTTTGAATATTTGACTATTTAGTTTTAGAATATAAAGATTACTGACTTTTAGGAGGAACACAAGTGGAACTTGGAATAAGCACCTTTGTCGAGACAACGCCTGATGTGAATACCGGAGTGACTCTAAGCCATGCGGAGCGGCTGCGCGAAGTGGTGGAGGAGATCGTGCTTGCGGATCAGGTCGGACTGGATGTATACGGCGTGGGTGAGCATCACCGGCCTGATTTTGCAGCTTCATCGCCTGCTGTGCTAATGGCGGCGGCTGTACCGCTGACGACCCGAATCCGCCTGACCAGTGCGGTCATGATTCTGTCCTCAGCCGATCCGGTGCGGGTATTTCAGGATTTCGCAACACTGGACGGGATATCGGGGGGCCGTGCCGAGATTATGGTGGGCCGGGGCTCGTTCACCGAGTCGTTTCCTCTGTTCGGCTATGATCTGAAGGACTACGAAGAGCTGTTTGACGAGAAGCTGGACCTGCTGCTCAAGCTGCGGGAGCCCGGCAAGGTGAGCTGGAGCGGTAAGCACCGCCCGGCTATAACGAATCTGGAGATCTATCCGCGCCCGGAGCAGAATCCGCTGCCGGTATGGATTGCGAGTGCGGGAACTCCGGAGTCTGCGGTCCGTGCGGGTAACCTGGGCCTGCCCTTTGCTCTGGCGATTATCGGCAATGTGAACCCTTCTGATTATGCCATGCATGTACGGCTCTACAAGGAGGCAGCGGCCAAGGCCGGTCATGATGTGTCCAAGCTTCCTATTGCCTCACACTCTCATGGTTATGTTGCGGAGACGGACGAGCTTGCGGTAGAGGGCTTCTTCCCGTCTACACATGCGCGGACGAATATCCGGGCGGTGGAGAAAGGGCTGCCTTCGTATCACCGTGCGGATTACGATGCTGCCCGCAGCTTTGACGGTGCTCTATATGTGGGCGACCCGGACACAGTTGCCCGTAAAATCCTCCACCTCTACGAGCACGTAGGGATCACCCGCTTCCTGCTGCATGTCCCGCACGGCTCTATGCCGCATGCCGAGGTGATGCAGGCCATCCGCCTCTTCGGGACAGAGGTAGCGCCTAGGGTGCGGGAGGGAATTAAGCGGTTGAAGCAAGCATAGCTCCTGCTAGAGCAAGAGCGCTACTGCTATGAAATCCTGCCTGAAATACAACATTCTCTCCACTAAACAGGTCTTGATCGAAGATTGTTGCAGGAAAGGCAGCATTTCCCCCTCTTTTGTGCGGATTAGCTCGAGAAATCCTGTATATCATGCAACATCTCTCCCGCATACCCAGGTATACAGGGCTGGAAGTTGCAGATCCTGCAACACTTTAGATTTGTTGCGGTACCAGCAGCGATCAGCCGGTGATTTATCAGGCGTAGTTTTGAGTTCGGAACTTATATTCGGAATATACAGAAGAGGACCCCGCGGCACTAGGCCTGGGGTCCTCTTCTGTATATGGAGCTGTGAGCTTAAATGAGCATGGATCTGATCAAGTAATCGAAGCCTCATAGATGGCCTGGATCGACGCAGCGAGGGTGCGGCCAAATTCCTCTTCCGTCTGCTGATCGCTAAGCCCCTGGGATAAGGCGCGGGAGAAGCTGGCAATCACTCCATGCTGGCGGGCCAGCTTCTCGTTGGCTTCAGCCTGGGTATACCCTCCTGAGAGTGCTACGATCCGAACCACATGGGGATCTGCGGCGAGCTCACTGTATAAATTATCCTCTGTCGGGATCGACAGCTTGAGCATGACCTTCACGCCATCTGGCAGCTCAGACAAGCGTGCGGCCAGTTCCCGTTTCAGCAATTGCTCTGACTCCTGCTTGTCCTTGCTGAGGATATCTACTTCCGGTTCAATAATCGGAACGAGTCCGAAGGCGGCGATCTGCCGGGCCAGCTCGAACTGCTGCTCCACGACTTGCCGGACACCCTCCGGGTTCGCCTCATGGATTACGGAGCGCATTTTGGTGCCGAAGATATGCTTGCTGACTGCCCGCTTCAGCAGATCATCGAGGGCGGGGATAGGCTTCATGAGCTGGACTCCGTGCTGAGGAGCGGCCAGTCCTTGGTCTATTTTGAGAAAAGGCACGACGCCCTTCTGCTCCCACAGGTAATCGGCGGTATATTGCCCGTCTATGAGGCGGTCCATCGTGTTCTCGAACAGAATTGCACCTAGAATATGCTCCCGGTTAAAGGCGGGACTCTGAATAATGCGTGTTCTCATGCTGTGAACCATGGTGTACATCTCTTCGTCCCCTGAATAACGGTCTTCCTTAATACCGTATTGCAGCAGTGCTTTGGGGGTGCTTCCTCCGCTCTGATCCAGAGCAGCTATAAAGCCTTGGCCAGTGTGAATCCGGTCCAATTGTTCAGTATTCATGGTTAGGTTCATTCCCTTCTGCAAAATGAGATGGTTACTGTACCCTGTCTAGTATAGCACTTGCGCATAAGGACATACATCCGGGTCCGGCAGAGCTTTCCATTTGAGTTGAGAGATATGGTATGTTACCTTGTTCAATAGGATGGTATGATAGAAAGTGGGGTGAATTTAATTATGACAAACGAAACTACCAATGAGACCACGAATGAGCCGGTGAACGGTGAAGCGGAAGCTGCCGGGCAGGCCATGACCGAAGAGAATTGGAATGAGCTGCTCAAGGCTGTTTTTCATAACGGCATTGTAGCGCTCAAAATGAGCTTCAGCGATGTGGAAGGACAGGTGCTGAACCTGGACAACTACGGGCCGGTATTTGTATTCCGTGTGAAGGATAAAGATAACGCTGATTATTACTGCGGCTTCTTCCTTCGTGAGCTGGCTGCCCGGTTCCAGTCCGGCAACAGTCCGGAGATCTGGATGGCCTCCTTCTTCCACGAGCTGATGAAGACCAAGGGAGGCAACTCCATGCCTAAGCCGCTCGCCAGTGAAGAGGAAGCCAAGGCCGCTGTCGATAATGTGCTGGTTCCGATGTGTATCGCCGCTGTAACGGAGGAGTTCGCACCGGAGCAGGTGCATGCCGGACTGGCCTGGAACGAGGAGCATGGACCGGTCTTTGAAGCAGGCTTCCCTGCAATCACGGACGGAAATAACGTATGCGCTATCCCGCTCCATCTGTTACTGACGCATCTGCAGCTTAACCGTGATCCTTCGGAGCTGCTCGTGCAAGGGATGTATAAGATCCGCGAAGAGCACGGACTCGAGTAGTACGACAATCAAGGTATCATCTTTGCAAAAGCATGAACCGCCTCCGTTGGAGAGCGGTTTTTTGCTGTGCTTGGGGCTGACAAGGCAGTGTCTTACGAAAGGCCGGCCCCCCTTTTCCTCCAGGTTCGCTGAATTGTCAAATTTCAGGTTCTTCCAGGAAGCAAAAACGATATATATGGGATGTAGCAGAAGAAGGCGCTGCCATTATCCATGTCCGAAACCGGTTGGGTAAGGTTTCAACTGCACGAACGTACGCGTGCATTGAAATAAGGCTGGCCATTTTGAAATCAATAGAGGAGGGCAATAATGCTTAAAAGAGGTAAATTCTTAAGTCTGTTCATGCTGTTCACGTTATTCATCGCACTGCTCCCTGCGGGGAGCGCAAGCGCAGCAACCTGGAATCTGGCCTGGAGCGATGAGTTCGACGGCTCCTCCCTGAACACCGCTAACTGGACGGCTGAGATTGGCACAGGTACCGGCGGTTGGGGCAACAATGAATTGCAATACTATACGAACCGTTCACAGAACCTGAAGGTTACCGGCGGCAACCTGGTCATCACGGCGCAGAAAGAATCCTATGAAGGCATGAATTATACCTCGGCGCGGATTAAGACACAGGGACTCAAGAATTTCACCTATGGCAAAATTGAAGCCAGAATCAAGCTGCCTTCCGGGCAAGGATTATGGCCTGCGTTCTGGATGCTCGGCTCCAATATCAACACCCCGCCCGGCTGGCCGGCCTGCGGAGAGATCGATATTATGGAGCGGGTAAATAATAACGCTGCCGTCAACGGTACGGTGCACTGGGATGCAGGCGGCCATGCTGAATTCGGAAGGGTATCCGGTAATCTGGACTTCTCCCAATACCATGTATACAGTGTGGAATGGGATTCGAAGTACATCAGATGGTTCGTCGACGGCAACCAGTTCAATGAATTCTATATTGAGAACGGAACCGGCAATACGGAGGAATTCCAGAAACCGTTCTTCCTGCTGCTGAACCTCGCGGTGGGCGGCAACTGGCCGGGCGCTCCGAACAGCTCCACCCCCTTCCCGGCGCAGATGCTCGTGGATTTTGTGCGGGTGTATCAAGCGGGCGCTCCTTCGAGCGGAATTGTCAGCGGCGGAGTCTACACCTTGATGAACAAGGCGAGCGGCAAAGTACTGGATGTGACGGATGTCTCTACGGCAGACGGGGCCAAAATGCATCAGTGGACTAATTACACCGCCGCCAATCAGCAATTCAGAGTGGAGAGCACGGGGGACGGCTTTTACAAGCTTACAGCGATGCATAGCGGCAAACTGCTGGATGTGCCGAATGCCTCCACGGCAAGCGGAGTCCAGCTTCAGCAGGCGAATGACAACGGCAGCAACGCCCAGCGGTGGAGCATCATCGATGTGGGCGGCGGATATTACAAGCTGATCTCCAAAGCCAGCGGGCTGGCCATGGATGTCTCTAACTCCTCTACCGCAGACGGAGCGGTCGTGCAGCAATGGACGGACAACGGAACCGACGCCCAGAAATGGCAGCTTACCAAAATTAATTAGGAGTGGAAGTTCCAAAGTCCAGATAAATAAGCAAGAAGCCCCGCAAGCCTGTCGGCTGGGCGGGGCTTCTTGCTGTTTGCGGCAAGCTTCTATTTCTTCGCGAACAACTCGATACTATGCGTCTCCATAATTGGATTCCAAATGCGCCAGACCGATTGGGTAAGCGGCTGCGGGTAATCTGCAGCTTGACTGCCAAAAGATAAACTCATCTCGACAATTCCCGTACCATCTCTAGAGACCGTGGTTCCGCCGAATTCGATTAGTGGCGTTTCCCGATTGGTTCTATCATGCACCTGGCCGCTGGCATCGGTGAATTTGTCGTCCAGTCCTACGCCGATGGACTCTGCCTGTACCGCCCCTTGCGAATCGGTATAATAAAACATGTCGGTCACCTTGCGCCGGAGCAGAATCTCTTCAGCCGCTGCATTATGTTCTTGTTTGGAGGTGATCATTTCCCAATCGTTTGCCGGTGCTTCAATCACTTGCTGCTTATTCAGATCGACCACAAATTTCATACGGTCCGGCTCCAGCGCCGAGATCCCGGCAATCTTCAGCGTGGTGGAGTCTGGCTGGTTAAGCTGGGTATACCTGAACACCAGCGTTGCCTGAGAGTGGTCTTTGTACACCTCGGAATTATCGGCCGTGATTCTGCCCGGATAAACCAATTTCTCGGTTTGACTCCCGGTCGTTGCGATCAGAACAGGATTCAGCAGGCTGAAAATCTGTTTGGTGTTCGCCTCGTCATACTCCAGATCGACATAAGTATTGAACGGAGTATACTGCACTTGGCGCACTTTGATCTGTTGACCGTCCACTGTAAGCGTGCGATTCACAGAGAGAGTGTGCACCTGGTCTTTGAATTCGTCCTGGTCAAGCTGAAACGATACCTCCAGGCTGGTCCGATACTTGTTGCTGCTGGAAACGAGCGCCTGATCGGACGTTCCGGTTAGAATTACAGTGAACTTCACCTCCTTGGATGCAGTGATGGCAGCCGGATAGTTAGTGGAATAAATAAATTTCTTGTCTTCGCCGGGCTGAATTCTGGATTCGCCACTGTACACTAATTCCAGGGCTGCGCCCCGATGCGGATCCGGAACCTCATAATCACCGAATTGAATTTTTGTATGCCCAGGATTGACTACTTTATCCGTACCATTGTGCACATTGAATAGGATATACACTTTACGGCCATCTGTGACGGCGCCATCCACATCCATACGATATCCTTTGTTTGATGCGCTTTGACGCACCGGTTGGACCAGATTTCGTTCCAGGATGCCGCCAACCAGCTGGTTTTTTAATGGCTGTTTGCGATAGTCCGCAAAATCATTCCAGCTTGTGGTACTGGCCGCCTGCACTGAACCGCCGAGGACCGAATCGTCTGTACCTTCGGCCGGCAAGCCGATGGATGAGACAAGCACAAAAATGGCTGCGGCCGCGGCTAATACGGCTCCGGCCCCATAGGAATAGAAACGCCGTTTGCTGCGTTTTTTCCCTTGCGCCATTCCGCTGCGCATGGCATTATAAATTTTCATTTCCTGAATCTCCTTTGTATGAAGATGGACCTCCTGGGCATCCTGGTTCAGGACACGCTCTTCTTTTTCCAACATTTCTGTCACCTCCGATTTGCTCACAGATATTTCCGCAACAGCCTAAGTCCTTCACGCAGCCAGGTTTTGATCGTGCCTTCGGGCTTATTCAGTACCTTGGCAATTTCAGTGGTCGTCATATCCTGGTAATACTTAAGCATCACGGTATGCCGGTATTTCGGCTTCATCCGATTCAATGCCCGCTCCAGATCGAGGCGGTCGCTGCTCCTCATCTCCTGGGCTTCCTTCTCCTCCAGCTTCTCCGCCAGCACGACGCGTTTTTTACGCCTTAGCTCATCCATGCAGCAGTTGATGGTAATCCGGAGCAGCCACGGTGTGAAGGCCTGCTCGTTCTTAAGCTGTTTACGCTTCATCCAGGCCCGGCACGAGGCTTCCTGCACCGCTTCCAGGGCATCTGCTTCTGAGCGCAGATAGCTGTACGCGAGTGCATACAGTTTACGGTGCTCCTTTGCAAGCCGCTCATAGAACACCTCTTCATCCATAAGCGCCAGATCTGCTGTATTGGCTTTGTTCATTGTCTTCCCCCCATTCACCATCCCCTCTTCCTTGTTCTGTTGGTCTATGGAAGAAGTCGTCCTCGAAATATGTTTTCATAAGTAAGACGGAGCTGACCGGAAAAACGATTGATTTTTATTAAAACACATATCAGATAGGCCGACCAGTGACAAACAGGCCGCAGCCAAGCGGTATAATTGTACTACTATAAATATCCAGATTTGTGGTACTGTTAATTGTAAGCGCTGCGATTGTGGCGGAGAACGGGAGGCGGTCGATATGAAAGGTTCTCCAAGCTCCAGGCTGTATCTGCTTCTGATCATACTGTGTATAGTGCTGGGAGGTTGTTCACGGAACTCAGGCGAAGACTCTCAAGGGGCAGCAGACAAGGTTGAGACGGCACCGCTGCATAGCCCGGGCGTACAGAATCTGGTTTTTCACAGTGAGGCCCTCGACCGGGATATGCAGCTCAGTGTCTATCTTCCTACAGGGTATAATGCCTCTCAGCGTTATCCGGTGCTCTATTTCATCCATGGCTACGGCAGCCGGGAGACGGATATTTTTGACGGACTGAACCTTCAGCAGAATGCAGACCGGCTGATTGAGGCCGATCAAATCGAACCGATCATTATCGTTGCTCCACAGATGGACAACAGCTATGGACTGAATGCTGTAGTTAATCCAGGTGATCCCGCAGCGCTGGGCGGTGAACGGTATGAGGATTATCTGGTTAAGGATGTTGTGGAGTATACAGATTCGCATTTCAATACTCTGGCTGAGCGCGGTTCCCGTTATATTGGCGGTATATCGATGGGTGGTTTTATCAGCCTGCATTCGGCGTTTTTGCATAGCGATGTCTATAGCAGGGTTGGCGGGCATAGCCCGGCGCTGTTCTTGGATGACTGGTCTCTTGCCGGAGGCGAGAACGGCCTGGTCCAGTTTCTCTATCCGACGGAAGCGCTGCGGCAGGAGCGTGACCCGCTTCTTTTGGCGCAGAACAGGGACTTATCGAAGTTGAGTATCTACCTGGACTGCGGGGCGGAGGATAGCTACCGGTTCTATGAAGGCACGGAGCAACTGTATACCCTGCTTAAGGAGAAGGGCGTGCCGGTAGAATATCACCTCAGAGCAGGCCAGCATGACGGGGACTATTGGAAGAGCCACATGGACGAATATTTGAAGTTCTATGCCGGGAGGACAGATGGATCATGACGCTTAGGAATTACACATTGAATTTTGAAAAGCTGTGTGCTACATATAAGTTGGGCTTACTGAGTGGTGTGCCGGAGCAAATCTTCGGCGGTTTCCTCCACCGGATGTATCGTGTGACCACGAATCAGGCAGAGTATGCAGTGAAGGCGCTTAACCCGCAGCTGATGCGGAAGGAAGCTGTGATGAACAATATGATAGCAGCCGAAAAGGTAGCCATGCTGGCCCGCAGCCAGGGAGTGAACGCACTTTCTGCACTGCTGAATGAGGGAAGCTGTATCTTTGAACCAACCCAAGGGAGATGAAGCCGAAGTGGAAAAGAATAAAGTTACCTATGAATCGGTGGACCAGTATATTGCCGCCTTTGCGCCGGAGATCCAGGAGCTTCTGCAGAGCTTGCGTAAGGTCATTTCGGAAGCTGCGCCGGAGGCAGTGGAGAAGATCAGCTATCAGATGCCGACCTGGTTCCTGCATAAGAATCTGGTGCATTTTGCCGCCTACAAGACGCATATTGGGTTCTACCCGGCACCTAGTGGAATCGAAGCCTTCAAGGAGGAACTGGCGCAGTACAAAGGAGCCAAGGGTTCGGTGCAGTTTCCCATCAAGGAGCCGCTCCCTTATGAGCTCATTACCAGAATCGTCAATTACAGAGTGGAAGAGAATCAGCAGCAGGCCGCAGAGAAGCGGAAGAAGAAGTAAGAGGACGGGCTCATGTCGATCCAATTTAAAATAAGGGGCTGTCCCGAAGCCGTGAACTGGCTACTTGGGACAGCCCCTAATAGTTGACGCTACGCTTGATGGTGAATATAACTTAATTGTATTCGGTGTATGAATCCCAGTCCCTACAGCGCCTTATCGTCTATGCTGTTCAGCCAGCTCTCAATCTCACCGATGACGGAGCCGATGCAGCCATCCTCGAACGGGGAGGTTAATCCGGCAAGCTTCACCAGCTCCGTGAAGGAGCGGCTGCCTCCGGCCTGGCAGAGCTTCAGATAATCCGGCCAGGCCGAGGCGAAGTCCTCATTCGAGCGTTTCCAGAACTGGAAGGCGCAGAGCTGGGCCAGGGTATAGTCGATATAGTAGAACGGAAGACGGAAGATATGGGCTTGCTTGTGCCAGAACCCGCCCTGCTCCAGGTATGCGTTGCCGTCATAATCGCGGTGCGGCAGGTATTTCCGTTCAATATCCCGCCAAGCCTGTTTGCGTTCCTGCGGCGTAGCTTCCGGATGCTCGTACACAAAATGCTGGAATTCATCGACAGATACGCCATAAGGAATGAACTCCAAACTGTCCGCCAGGTGGTTGAAACGGTACTTGTCCGCCTCCTCCTTGAAGAACAGGTCCATCCATGGCCAGGCGAAGAACTCCATACTCATCGAATGAATCTCAGCGGCTTCGGAGGTCGGGAACGTATATTCAGGAACCTCCATATTCCGGCTGGAATACGCTTGGAACGCGTGCCCTACCTCATGGGTCAGCACGTCGATATCGCCGGAGGTTCCATTGAAGTTGGAGAAAATAAACGGAGCACGGTAGTCGCTGAAGAAGGTGCAGTAGCCACCGAATTCCTTGCCTTTTTTGCTGACCAGATCCATCAGCCCGTTCTCCTGCATGAAGCTGAAGAATTCACCGGTCTCCGGGGACATCTCCTGGTACATCTTCGCACCATTCGCCACGATCCAGTCCGGGTCTCCCTTAGGGGTAGCGTTACCGGAATTGAACTTAATACCCTCATCGTAAAATTTCAGTCCGTCCAGCTGAAGGCGTTCGCGCTGGCGCTGCTTCAGCTTCCCCGCAACCGGTACGATATGCTCATGCACCTGCTTGCGGAAGCCTGCTACCATCTCAGCATTATAATCGGTACGTCCCATCCGGTCATACCCGAGCTCCACGAAGCTCTTGTATCCCAGCTTGGCAGCGATTCCCGCCCGGACCTTCACCAGCTCGTCATAGATCCGGTCGAATTCGGGTTCATGCTCTGCCATGAAGGCATTACGGGCTTCGAATACGCCTTTGCGAACTTCACGGTCCGTGGAAGAATCGAACGGAATCAGCTGTGCCAAGGTGCGTTCTTCGCCCTGGAACATGATTTTGGCGGACGCGATCAATTGGGAGTATTCGGAGGACAGCTTATTCTCCAGCTGCAGATCTTCAATCACTTCAGGGCTGAAGGTACGCAGTGAGATTTCGGCCAGGCTTAACAGCTGTGTTCCCCATTCCTGCTCGAACTCGGCTCTGTACTTGGAGTTGACGAGGGCTCTGTAATAATCCGTGATGTACTCCTGGATCACCGGTCCGGTCTCGTCCATATAATCCTGCTCTGCCTTGTAGAATGCATCCTCCGTATCAATGGAGTGGCGGACACTCACGAGCGTCTCCATCGTATCGAAGCGGCTGCGCAGCTTATTGATTGCTGCCACGGCAGCTTTTTGCTCCTCCAGATTGCCTGTCTCCAGGTCCTTCAGCAGCGTGGTGAACTCCTGCTTGAATTGCTCCACATCCGGGCGTTCGTATACATATTCTGAGAATTTCATTTGCTGTATCGCATCCTTTCTTTACCATATAGATTCTATTATATAATCGGCGCCCGCAAAAAACTAATGTTCAGGCCGTAAAGTTTGATTATAGCTAATTGTGGGTGCAGCAGCGTCTAGTGGTTGAATGGACATGGGAATTATTCTAGAATAGAGGTAATCTGCACCAATTCCAGAATCCCGGGAGGTGATGACCCATGTTTCGGATGAGTCAGTATGTGAACGGCACGCTCCATGCAAAGCCTGTGAAATAACTAAGGCGAAAGCTTGGCATGGAGCGGATTTATTCGCCTGTAGTATGTTTTAAGAAATACAGTTATTTATACACAGGCTTTGCCCTTAAAAGATTAATATATTTTAAGGAGCGAGCCAGAGATGCAATGTATAAATGCAGCAAAGCTATTGCCAGAACACCTGCTGAAGGAGATTCAGCAATATATTCAAGGGGAAGCCCTGTATATTCCAACCTGCCCGAGCAAACGCCGAAAATGGGGTGAAAGCTCAGGAGCAGCCGATTACTATAAAGTCCGCAATGCTGAGATCCGTAGCCGCTTCCAAGAAGGTGCAGAGTTGTACCAATTGTGCGAGCAATACGGGTTATCCATCGACAGCATCCGCAAAATTGTATATTCCAAGAACCCGCAGAGCTGATCTGCGGGTTTTTTGCTGCTCAGATGATACGCCATTATCGACTGAATCCTGTAAATTAGGCGGACCCATTAGAAGTGTAGCCAATTGCAGACGAGGTTGCGGACTGAGATTCCGTTTTTGCAGCTTGAAGCCGCTAGAGTGCAGCTTGCGCAAAGGCCATTGTATAAGTCATTTTACAAAAATATACTGTAGCTGTAGGGAGAGAAGGCAGGAGGCGGTGGCGGTGAAAATCACAATTGAACAGGTGCCGGAGGGCGGTGAGCCTGAAATTATTCTCAGGTGCAATGACCCGGATGAAGCCTTGCTGGGGCTGATCTACTCGGTGAACGCAGGCGCAAGGAAGCTGATTGGTATGAACGGGCTGCAGATGCATATCATCCATCCGCATGAGGTCTATTATTTCGAGGCGGTGGATCATAAGGTGTTCATCTACTGCCAGGAGAAGGTGTATGAGTCAAGGCTGAAGCTGTATGAGCTGGAGACGGAGTATGAGTCTGGCGATTTTTTCAGGGCATCCAAATCCAGTATTCTGAATGTGGCCAAGATCGAGTCGCTCCGCCCGGTGCTCTACGGAAGATACGAGGCGCTGTTGCACAACGGTGAGAAGGTCTACATCTCCAGACAATACGTCCCGGTGCTCAAACGGAAGTTAGGGTTATAGCTGTGCTGTCCAAACTTGACTAGGAGGAAAACTCATGATTACAACCAGAAAGTATGTGTCTTTGTTCGTGAAGGATCTGCTGGTGGCTTGCGGGGGTCTGATGGTGCTCGCGGCGGTTGTGCTGGCTCTGAACTCAACGGAGATGATCCGGGGCTCGCTGCTGGTGCAATTGTTCCTGGGGGCTGCGGCATTTACCTGCTTCCGCTATGCGCTGGTGAATACGTATGAGGTTGATCCCAAAGTGCAGACGATCAGCTTCTACCTCTGCTTCATCCTTGCTGATGTATTGGTGATTCTCTGGCTATGGCTGTTCGCTGACGGTCCGCTGATGGATAAGGGAGTGCTGGTGCCATTCGTTATTGTTATTCTGGTGGTCAAAAGTATGGTGTACGCGATGATGCACATCGACGGGAAACGGGAAGCCAGGCAGCTTAATCAGAAGCTGAATGAGTATAAGCAGGACGGGGAGCAAAAAGAAGAAGAGCTTTAGGAATCTCTGGTGATAGGGGTTATGAAAGCCATCTTGGAGGGGAAGCGGCCCGGGTGGCTTTTTTGGTGCTAAGTAAGGTTGGGGATTTCTGTTACCTTTTGCAGACTGAACCGTAATAAGCCAAATGCTATACATAATCTTCCATGGAGATGATCTTATGCTGCTTCACAAGGTATCCCTGACAGAAATGATGAGCCGGATTCACGAACCCGGATATTCACCCGAAACTGTGCTTGACCCGTACTTGGAGCGTTACAGACAGGTTGAGCCGCATATCCATGCATTTGTCCCTGAGGATGAGGCTGAAGGGCGTCTGGATTCGGAAAAAGCTCTGCTGCAACGTACCTACAGCGGAGATGAGCGTAAACCGGCCCTCTTCGGCATTCCTGTGGGCATTAAGGATCTGCTGCATGTAGACGGCCTGCCGACCCGGGCGGGATCACAGCTATCCGCTGAGCTGTTAGCCGGTGCCCAGGGATCTCTGGTCGCTAAGCTGCGTGCCCTAGGGGCCGTGATTGCAGGCAAGACGGTGACCGAGGAATTCGCCTATAACGGGTCGATTGCTACGCTTAATCCGCATAATACCGGGCATACTCCTGGAGGTTCCAGTGCAGGCTCCGCCGCAGCGGTGGCTGCGGGGCTCTGTCCGCTGGCAGTGGGCACACAGACGCTGCGTTCGGTGATCGCCCCGGCGTCCTTTTGCGGAGTGGTCGGCTTCAAGCCCAGCTACGGGAGGGTTCCGCTGGATGGGGTGCTGCTGTTCTCACCGTCTTTTGACACAGTAGGGTTCTTCACACAAAACTTGCCTGATATGGAGGCTGCGGCGGCCTTGCTTGTCCCAGACTGGGAGGCTCCTGCTGCCCCAATGCCCCGCAAGCCGGTTCTGGGTATTCCCAAGGGAGTCTATATGGAGCTGATGAGCGCGGAAGTCAAAGGGCTGTTCGGGGCTCAGATCACAGGGCTTGAACAGCTTGGATATGAAGTCCGTTACGTCCAAATGCCTTGGGAGGATGAACTCATCTACGGAAATGCGATGCTGCGTTTCATTGAGGGTGAGCTGGCACGGGAGCATGAGCATAGATTCGCGGAGCATAGAGCGGAATACGGTCTTCCCGTGCAGGAAGCGATCCTTAGAGGGCAGCAGATTCCGGAGGAGGAGCTGGAGCAGTACCGAACCCGGCAAAGGGAGCTGCGGCAGGACCTAATGGAGCTTATGGAACAAGAAGGAATCGATCTGTGGGTCTCTCCGGCCCAGGGGGGGACTGCGCCGAAGATTGAGGAGCGGAATACGGGCTGGGCAGGGATGCCTGCGGTCTGGGGCTTCGCGGGAGTGCCCACGGTCAGTCTGCCTGCGGCAACGCTTGAAGGCATGCCGCTAGGCTTCCAGTGTATAGGAAGATATGGAGAAGACGAGGAGTTGTTAGCTTGGGCACGGCAGCTATGGCCGTGTCTGGCGGGTGAGCAACCGCTCCCCGTGGAATAAGGAGCGGTTACCGGTTGGTTACGGTGCCGGTTATTTTGTTTTGGGGTCCCCGCAAAGTACCTGAATATCCATCGAAGCTAAAGTCTCGCTTTGTAGGGTTTCTTGGGGGAGCAGCGCCGCTTCAGGAAACGTACGTCGATCTCTCCGCTGCCGCCGGTATTCGGCTTCAGGCGGAGGGGGAAGGCATTACGCTTCAGCAAGAGCTTCACCTGCCGCGGCGTGAGGCATGGGCGGAGCTGGAGCAGCTGGGCGGCGGCACCGGACACGATGGGCGTGGAGATGCTCGTGCCGGACAGCTTGAAATACCGCTTGCCGACCTTATTGCGCGGCAGTTCACGGACCAGCTGGGAGCCGGGGGCACGCAGCGAGATCACTGAATCGCCGGGTGCGACCAGATCCGGCTTCACCTTGCCGCCGGGAGCGGGCCCGCGGCTGGAATAGACAGCGATCCGGTCATCCTTCTGCGTCAGCGTCCGGCGGTCATTGACGGCTCCGACGGTGATCGCGGAGGGGCTGATTCCGGGGGACTCAATAGTCCGGCGCCTGGGGCCGGCATTACCGGCGGCGATGACTACGGTGAGCCCGGCTTTGACGGCTTTTTCAACGGCCTGGACGAGAAGGTCATCCTTGACATGCGGAGCCACCGGTCCTCCGAAGGACATGGAGAGGATGCGCAGCTTCAGCTTTTTGCGGCGGGTAATGCAGTATTCAATTGCCTTGATAATGGTGGAGTCATAGCCGTCCCCATACTTATCCAGCACCTTGATTCCGACAATCCCCGCTTCCGGCGCGGGTCCCCGGTACTTGCCCCGGCTGGACCAGCCGTTACCAGCGGCATCCCCGGTGATATGCGTGCCGTGTCCGTTGTCATCATACGGGCATTTCCGGTGATTGATATAATCCTTGAACGCCAGAATGCGGTTCACCGGCCGGGTCAGATCGGGATGCGGATAGACTCCGGTATCAAGCACAGCGATGTTGATGCCTTTGCCGGTAAGCCCTCTTGAGCGTCTAACCGCTGTAGCGCCTATGGATGGAGTTGCAATGTTGAGCGTAGCCTTCTTAATGCCGTCCAGATAGACTTTATGGACTCCGTTCCAGCGGCATACATGCTCCAGACATTTCAGGGATACCTGTGAAGCCACGGCCTGGTGCAGCCGCAGATGATGCTTGACCGGGAGGACATGCCGTCCCAGATGTGTCCTTAGTTCGCGGAGTCCCGCTGGAGTAATCGGTTGTCTGAACTGTATGATCACCGGTATAGCAGCATTTGCAGCACTAGTGGAATAAGCACTGCGGATCTTATGCTTCAAGGGCCGGTTGAGCTTGGCGGCGTGACGCCTGACCCATGATGGTACACTCTTCATAATGTAATCACCTCTATGAAGCAGTGTATGCGGCAAGCTGCCTCGTGGGTACGAAACCATGAATGAGTACAGCGATACATTTATGTAAATAACAGGCAATCGTGCGTTTCGGTTGATTCTTCTCTTGCATTTACTACTGTATTCCAATAGAAAGTGGTGAAGCAAATGAAAGAATCAGAGAAGAAGGCATTGCTGGCAAAACGTCAACTGATGGCTAAAAAAGCAAGAGCAGCGGCGGTAGTAAGACCCAAGAGACGGCGGATCAGACAGGTGCTTAATAATTTCATCGTGCTTGCCGTGAACAATAACAATGTCCCTTACGAAACGCAGGGCTGGACGGCTACACTGACCAGGAGCTCCGGCACTGTGATCACGGCTCAGTTCGATGAATTCGGCGTCGCCCAGTTTAATACGATCAGTACGCTGACAACAGTCAGCTACACGCTCCGAATTATCGATGCGGATAATGTGCAGCGCACACAGAAGTTCGTCCCGTCGAACCGCGAGTTTTTTGTAGCACGCTTCTAAGGTGGCGGACCTATTTATATTCTATGAACAGAGGAAGATAGAGAGCCAGATTGCATAGTGTAGCTGTGAATGACTGAACGAAAGAGCTGTTTCCGGGGCCGGAGGGCTGATGGGGCAGCTCTTTTTTGAAAGAATTTATATGTTTTGGGGTCCCCGCAAAGTATCTGAGTCATCATCGAAGCTAAAGCCTCACTTTGTGGGGTTTATTTTGCGGATACGTGTGAGATAATATTTCGTTTGTCAAGCATTAAGGCGAGTTGGCGTTAAAATATTGGCTTAATGTACAATCCCGTCCACTGAATTCAGCTCTTATGACAATAAACCTTCCATCAATGTTCAAAAGCGGGGGCATACCCTATATAATATCGCCATAGATGTATACAGGGATTATGGAACAGAATGCAAAGTGAGCAGCAGCTATGAGCTGAAGATGCCCCGGAAAGGTCTGAGGAATGATGAGCCTGGAAGCCTTGAATGAACGCGTGAACACGGATCTCGCTTATCTCGCCTATGGCGGCGCAGATTGGGTCCGCCCTGTGGAGCATGATGAAGGCCATGTCTATGATGTCGTCATTGTGGGCGGGGGCCAGAGCGGGCTCGGTGCGGCTTTTGGCTTGCTGCGCGAACGGATCTCGAATCTGCTGATCATCGATGAGAATCGTGACGGGCTGGAGGGGCCGTGGGAGACCTATGCCCGGATGGTGACGCTGCGCACACCCAAGCATCTGACCTCGATTGATCTCGGAATTCCGTCGCTGACCTTCCGCTCCTGGTGGGAGGCTCAGCATGGGGCGGGGGCCTGGAGTGAGGTGGACAAAATCCCGCGCGGCCAGTGGATGGAGTATCTGCGCTGGTACCGGCAGGTTCTGAAGCTGCCGGTACGTAACGAGGTGCAGCTAAGGCTGGTTGAACCTGGTGACGATGGAATCTACCGTCTGCAGGTTACAGGAGCGGGTGCGCAGGCCGGAACACTGCTGGCCCGTAAGGTGGTGCTGGCTACAGGTATTCAAGGCGGAGGGCAGTGGCATGTTCCGCCGATGATTGCAGATCATCTGCCGGAGCACCTGTACGCCCACACCTCCCGGCAGATTGACTTCGCTGCCCTGCGCGGCAAGCGGGTGGGGATTCTAGGCGGCGGGGCGTCCGCCTTCGACAATGCCAATTACGCGCTTCAGGAGGGCGCGGCTGAGGCCCAGGTCTTCGTCCGCCGGGCGCAGCTTCCGGGGGTGAACCCGATCCGCCAGATGGAGGGCTCAGGTATGATTGAGCGGTTCCATACCTTGGCGGATGCGGACAAATATGCAGTGATCTCGCATTTCTTCCAGTATAATCAGCCGCCGACAAGCGATACCTTCCGCCGTGCAGCGGCATGGCCCGGCTTCCGGCTGCACCTCGGCTCGCCGTGGCTGAAGGTGGAGGCTTCGGGGGAGCAGGCGGTGGTGACTACGCCCGCGGGAGAGTTCAGCTTCGACTATCTGATTGTCAGCACGGGCCTGCTTAGCGATCCTGCCCTGCGGCCGGAGCTGCGGCAGGTGGAGCCTCATATTGCCCGCTGGAGCGACCGGTACACGGCGCCTGCGGGAGCGGCGAATCCGCTGCTGGATGCGCACCCTTACCTTAGCCCAGGCTTTGCACTTCAAAGCCGGGACGAAGCAGGCCGCAAGCTGCTGCATGGCTTATTCGTGTTCAACTATTCCGCTCTGGCCAGCTGCGGGTTATCAGCATCGGCCATCTCGGGCCTGCGGAATGCGATTCCTAGACTGGTCAGCGGCGTGGCTGACCAGCTGTTCCTGGATGACCGGCAGCAGATCCTACAGGCTTATTATGAGTACGATGAGATTGAATTTACAGGCCAGTAAGACGGCCGGAAGAGGCTGTACCTGAGGCGGGCTATGACCTCTGGTGCAGCCTCTTGGCGTGCAGAGCGAATAGATGGGGCCAGTGCCCGAGAGCTGACGGGCAGCCGGGTCAGGCAGTAATTCTGGCGTACAGCGCGAAGAACAGCGCCAGCTCGCCCATGATCAGGACATTCGGTACATGGACTATAAGATCCAGCACATAGAAGCAGGCCAGAATGACGGTCAGCCCTGCCAGCGGCTTCATTTCCAGCCGATGCTGCTTATGCCTGTAGACCTGGAAGACCAGTGTCGTGGAAGCGAAGTAGAGCAGCACCGAGCCGAACAACAGGTTCAGCATCTGCCCATAATGAAGCTGATTCAGGAACAATAGCTGGATTGACGAAGCGAGCATACATAGCGACAGATAAATGAACAGATGCCCGTAGATAATGGTCTGTCCGGCAGTCTGGATATGCATATCGACCTTCTTCTCCAGGTTGTCATAATACTGCCACCATATGGCGATGATCAGCACAAAGGTGAGCGCAGCGAAGCCGACAGATGGCCCGGTCCAGCGGCTGGATTGCAGCACGGCGAGGATGCTGACCACAGATTCGCCGAGCAGGATCAAGGCGAACAGGGAGAAGCGCTCCAGCAGGTGATGGGTATTGGGGGGCGTCTTCACCAGAATCCTCCGTCCCGTCAGCGGGAGAATGATGTCCAGCATAATTCCTGCGTACAGTACCGCATACCGCAGCCAAGAATCGAAGAACAGGGAGCAGGCCGAAATCGCAAGTCCAATCCAGAAGCGTGATCCCAGATAGCGGGCCGTGTCGCGCAGATGCCCGCTTTCTCTGGAATGGCTGTAATGATACTGGACCGCGGTCATGATCCGGAGTCCGAGGTAGCCAATCAGAAACGGCAGATAGTTGGCATCGAAATCTACGGACAGGCTGGCTGTCATAATCAATACGAAGAACAACTGGATAATCAGAAAAATCCGGTGCATCACCGTATCCTGACCATAGCGGTTAACGAAAAGCGTCTGGCCGACCCAGGCCCACCAGATCGGAATGAAGATCAGTACGAATTTGCCCAGTGTCTCAAGGGACAGGGCCTCGTCTTCTACATGCAGCAGCACATGGCTGGCTTTGGAGACCGCAGCGACAAACAGCAGATCGTAGAAGAGCTCCAGCCAGGTTACCTTTTTGATGATCATTGCGTTAGTCCCCTTTGCTTGCCGAATGTTTGCCCGGAGCCGTCCGGTTTACAAGTATAATAATGGCTCTCCACAGAAGAAGGCAAGAATATCTGTGACAACTGGAGAGGTTGCCCTGGCGGCAATTGACCTGACGGGCACACTCATTGATAATAAAGAGGTTCATATTCTTGAGAGAATGGGAGTAGAAGCATGTCATATCGCAATATGGAAGAATGTATTATTGACCTGGAGAAGCACGGGCATTTAATTCGCATACATGAAGAGGTGGACCCGCATCTGGAGATGGCGGCGATACATATGAAGGTCTATGAGGCTGGCGGTCCCGCCCTGCTGTTCGAGAAGGTCCGGGGCTCGAAGTACCGTGCGGTCTCGAATCTGTTCGGAACAATCGAGCGCAGCAAGTTCATCTTCCGCGACACTTGGGAATCGTCGCAGGCGGTCATCGCCCTGCGCAGCAATCCCATGAAGGCGCTCAAGCAGCCCTTGCGGTATATCGGGACAGGCCTTGCCGCCCGTAAAGCGTTGCCGATCAAGAAGGGCAGCGGCGTGCCGGCCGGATTCGAGGAGATTCAAATCTCCGATCTTCCGCAGATTAAGCACTGGCAGGGCGACGGCGGGGCATTCGTCACGCTTCCGCAGGTATACTCCGAGGATCCCGATAAGCCGGGCATTATGAACTCCAATCTGGGGATGTACCGTATCCAGCTTAGCGGCAACGAATATGAGCTGAATAAGGAAGTGGGCGTCCATTATCAGATTCACCGCGGCATCGGCATTCATCAGGCCCACGCGAACAGACGCGGCGAGCCGCTGAAGGTAAGCTGCTTCATCGGCGGCCCCCCTGCGCATACGCTCTCGGCGGTGATGCCGCTGCCGGAGGGCTTAAGTGAAATGACCTTTGCCGGGCTGCTCTCGGGGCGTCATTTCCGCTATAGCTATGTAGACGGCTTCTGCGTCAGCAGCGATGCTGACTTCGTGATTACCGGAGAGATTCATCCCGGGGAGACGAAGCCGGAGGGGCCGTTCGGCGATCATCTGGGCTACTATAGCCTGACTCACCCGTTTCCGGTGATGAGGGTACACAAGGTTTACGCCAAAAAAGGGGCCATCTTCCCCTTCACGGTGGTCGGCCGTCCGCCGCAGGAGGACACTGCCTTCGGAGAGCTCATTCATGAGCTGACTGGCGGGGCGATCCGCTCGGAGATTCCCGGCGTGAAGGAGGTACATGCGATAGATGCTGCGGGAGTGCACCCGCTGCTGTTCGCGATAGGCAGTGAGCGGTATACCCCGTATCAGCAGCTTAAGCAGCCTGCAGAGCTGTTGACGATCAGCAACCGGATTCTCGGAACCGGCCAGCTCAGTCTGGCGAAATATCTGTTCATCACGGCAGAAGAGGACAAGCCGGTCAGCACACATGATATCGCCGGGTTCCTGACCTACATCCTGGAGCGGATCAATCTGCGACGTGATATTCACTTCCAGACGAATACAACGATCGATACGCTGGATTATTCCGGCACCGGGATCAACAGCGGAAGCAAGGTAGTCTTCGCAGCCGTAGGGGAGCAGAAGCGGAGCTTGTGCACGGAGGTGCCTGAGGTTCTTCAGCGGGTGGAGCAGGGCTGGGGCCCGGCGGCGATGATTATGCCGGGGATTGTCGCCATGCAGGGGAAGCCGTTCCGGGATTACTCCTCGGCGGCAGAGGAAATCTCCGGCCTGAGCGCTGCGATTGCAGCTCAGGGGGCGCTTGATTCCTGCCCGATGATTATTCTGTGCGATGACAGCAGCTTCATGTCGGAGTCGCTGAACAACTTCCTGTGGGCGACCTTCACCCGCAGCAATCCGTCCCATGACATCCATGGGGTGAACAGCACGGTGGAGCATAAGCACTGGGCCTGTGATAATGTGATCATCGATGCCCGGGTGAAGCCGCATCAAGCGCCGCCGTTAATTCCTGACCCCGAGGTGCAGCAGAGGATTGAACGGGTATTTAGTGAAGGAGCAAGCTTGGGTGGACTGCGGAGCCGTAAGGGGTGAAGCAGCACTTCTATAACCGCTGAAAAGAGGGGTTGTATGGCTGAGCTATTCGGGGTGCTTTTCGAAGTTATGTTGGATTTCCTGCTCTACCGTAAGGACCGTAAACGGAGAAGAGAACGAAGAAGAGAGCGAAGAATAGCGCGGAGAATGAAACGGCAGGGGCGTTTGTAGACGCCTTGTCTTTCATTTGGTGGCTGTTGGATGTTATGCGCATAAACGTCATTTATGATAATAATGACGTTTATGCGTTTTTTTTGTCGTTGCCGAAAATGTATGCGAAAACAAATATGTCTTTCAAGACACAACTCCAGCATAAAAATGCGCAGCACGGAGGTGTGCAGACCAAATGTAATCGAAAAACCGACCACAATGCGCAGCGTGGAGGCGAGCGGACCAAATGTAATCGAAAAACCGACCACAATTCGCAGCGTGGAGGCGAGCGGACCAAATGTAATCGAAAAACCGACCACAATGCGCAGCACGGAGGTGTGCGGACCAAATGTAATCGAAAAACCGATCACAATACGCAGCACGGAGGTGTGCGGACCAAATATAATCGAAAAACCGAACATAATTGGACCGGGCGTGCCGCGTAGGTCGTGCGTTTATCGCAAGAGACGTATTTTCACAGAAAAACAGAGTGCAATCGAATGTGGAGTGTAGCTGCTCAGTTCTGGCTGCCTGGCCATGTGTAGGACTTGATGATGTCTTGGCTGCCGTCCATTCTGTGAAGCTTGAAGGTGAAGACGTTGTCAGTACGTCCGGTGAAGTAGATATAGTCTCCCGGGAACATAAAATCGGGCTGCTCTACTTCGCGTTGGCGCTCTGCACTGAGCAGCTGCTTATATAACACAGTCTGCTTACCGGTAGCGCGGTCAACTAGGGTCAGGAAGGCAGTGTCTGTAGGGCGTACCAGCAGAACATCCGGGTATACGGCTTCGACATTGTAGTAGACATCCTGGGCAACGGTTGCACCCAGCAGTTTCGGTATATCTACGGTCTCGCTGACCGCTCCGGTCCCATCCTCAATGAGCCTTAGTGTGCGGCCGTCATTGAATACCAGCTTGCCGTCGGCCCAGACCGGGGCTGTGCCGAAGGAGGTATGGATATTCGTATGCCCCTGGCGGATCACACTGTTATTCTTCACTAGATAGGTGTAATACTCTGCATGCACATGGGGCTCGCCATACGAATTGACGACTTGAAGCAGTGTCAGACCGGCGGGTGTGCGCTCGAAAGTGAAATCCACTACATCCAGTCCTTTGCCGAGAAGAGCAAGCTTATGCTTAGTGTTCTGCTTCGTAGTCAGATAGAGCTCCCCGCTGTCCAGCGACAAAGAGTACACTCCGCCGTCGAACACTTCTGAATAACCGCGGTACATATGCAGACCGTTGGCCCGTATTGTATTGGTGGCGGCATCCCATCTTACGGGTCCGCCTTCAAGGGCCGCCACCACAAACTTGACGGGCACATACAACTGCTTATCCGCCATATAAGGTGTACCTCCAAGGGAGACCTTCTTCCCGTCCAGTACGCCGGTGGATTGACCAAGCTTCATGCTGAAGCTTTTGTTCCACCCGCTGAAGGTGGCGGTCTTGTCCGCGTTATTCCACTTGACCTTAAGTCCCATGATTGTGACCAGGTTAGCTGGCATATAAGAGACCCCGTCCTTGATCTGTGCGGTGCCTCCGGCCATGCCTGATGTTCCGCTTCCGTTGTTGTAGGTTAATTGGAGCTGCACGTCCGGGGCGGGCTTGGCCGAAGCCGGAACGGCTCCAGCTCCTCCGGCCAGAGCCAGTGCAAGTGCGGGGAGGAGTAATAACCTCCGGGTGAACTTCATATTCATCATCCTTTCTGGGGGCGCGGCGGCTGCTAAATCAGCCGTCCCCCGTACCGTGACCCATAGGCTGAACCACGGATTGTACAGTAGCCTTTGTTACAGATTCATAACCCTCCAGGGGGTGAATAGCTATAACGGCCAAGCTACATGACATTAGAAGCATAATCATTTTTCTTATCATTGGATTCTTGCACCTCTCCAATCAGAAGTCTGTATTGTTCTGTCTGTTCCTCAGTGGCTTGATGCCGGAATTGTTCAAACAGATTCACACATTTAATGATTATGCTATCACTCTTTATTTTAGCAGAAGATTCCAGACTTTGCAGAAGGAAGGCCATTCCTTCCAGGCGGTGATTGCGTAAATAATAGTTGGCTAATTCCGCTAGAAAGGTAGAGTACTGGTCGGCCAGGATCTGCTGGTTGTGAAGCTCGCCGAAGTCCTTCAGATTGGTCCGGTAAGGGATATAGGAAGGGAACTGTTCAAGCACCTCATCCACATTCCAGGAGAAGCGGTTGGCTGAGATCACAATATGGTACAGGGCTACAAAGATCTCACTGGCATGCGGAGCAATATAGGCCACATATTCAGGCAGCACTCCATAGTCGCCGGACATCATCCGGTAGAGGAGGGTATTGGCCGTGCCCCACTCCTGGAATTGGTCCAGGATGTGCTGGATGTCTTCCCCTTTTTCGCGTATCCAGCTCCTATCCATATATAGAGCTACGTATTTCAGCGCCGATTCATAGTCCCGGAATTCTTCGCACACGCTTGCCCGCATCAGATGCGAATACAGCGCGTAGAAGAATACCGGCTTCTCCGGGCATTTATCCTGGCGGTCTCTGCGCTGCGACCGGTGCAGATGGTGGTAGCTGAGCATGGCAAGACGGTGCATCTCCTGTGCCAGCGCGTCCACCTTGTCCCATTTGTGCAGCGAGTAATAGACATGCATCAGAGCTTTCAGTCCATCGAGCTGATCAGACACCTCAAGCCGTTCAATATAACATTCGAATAAAAGAGCAGCCTGGAGGTTGAGTGTCTGGCTGTCTCCTAGGGCAATGCGGAACAAACGGTACTGGCAGAGGGCCAGCCGCTCGGAATGCTGATACTTCTCGCTCGCGCTGATATTCTTGTACAGCACGGCTGCCGCCTGCCAGTGATGCTGCTGGAACAAGTCCTCGGCCACTTCAAAAAGCATCGGAGCATAGGTTAGGTTGTCCAGCAGATTTTTGACTACTAGCTCTATACAGTCCAGCCGCCCCAGCTCCGCCGAATTCAGGATGAAGGGGCGCAGCCGCCGCCAGGTGGGTGCCGAATATAAAAAGCACTCATCGACATACATGCTATAGAAATGATCCTCCGGCAATGACATGCCCCGGGTGATCAATTTCAGGTGATTCATGGCAATCGGCTGCTGGCCGCTAAGGATACGGCTTAAGGTGCCGGAATTAACGCCGGACTGAATGGAGAACTGGTTGATGGACAACTGCTGGGAATAGAGATAAGCCTCAAGATGACTGCGAATCGTTGTGAGAGGCTTCAAGGGATCACCGCCTGACTGAATTCCATATTTTGGATTATTGTATATGTGTATAATATAAGTCATTATTCCAATGGTCAATAGAGTGATGGGGAGAAACCGTGAACAATGGAAAAAAGCATTCCCGTGGTCCCAGGAACGCTTAGTCTTCATAGGCGGGCAGACAGCGGATCAGGCGGTGTAAATCCCTGCTTCATTCTTGATCCTGCGGCGTTCGATGACTTCTTCATAATCCTTAATCAGTCTGTCAAAAATCTGCTCCCAGGAGCGCTGGAGGGCTTGGCGCCGCCCTTCACGGCCCATTGCGCTCCGCAGCAGGGGCCTGGCGGCGGCGGTGCAGATCTGCTCTGCCATGGCTGCCGGGCTGCGCGGCCCGAACAGCATGCCGGTGACACCGGGTGCGATCAGCTCCCGCGTTCCGCCTGCATCTGCGGCGATCACGGGAAGCCCCGACGCCATGGCTTCAAGCACGACGTTGCCGAAGGTCTCCGTGCAGGAGGGGAAGACGAACAGATCGGCGGAGGCGTACAGCTCTGCCAGCTCTTCGCCGTGTCTGGCACCGGTGAAGGTGACATTCTCCGGTGCCTGCGATTTAAGCTCAGGCAGCAGCGGGCCATCGCCCACAATCACCAGCTGAACCTTTGAACGCACGGACTCCGGCAGGAGCTGCATAGCCTGAAGGAGGGTGGTGAGATCTTTTTCCGGGGCAATCCGTCCGACATAGAGCATCATCAGCGCTGCCCCCTTGCCGTAACGCTCCCTGGTCTCTTCGCTTCGTCTCTCCGGCGAGTAGAGGGTACAGTCCACGCCTCTGGACCATAAGCGCAGCCGGGTGAAGCCCTCCATGCGCAAGCTGGTTAGGGTCTCGCGGGAAGGGGCCAGGACGGCATCGCAGGACCGGTGATACCACTTCATGTATTTCCAGTAGAGCGGGAGGATTCTTCTCATTTTGTAATATTCGAGGTAACGGTCGAAGTGGGTGTGATAGGAGGCGACATGGGGGAGCTGCTGCTTGCGGGCATACCGGAGGCCGGTTAAGCCGATATTGAACGGGGTGGCGAGATGGAGCAGGTCAGGGGCGAACGCAGCCAGTTCACTCTGCATGGAGGACATGCCGGGCAGGGCAAGCCTGCACTCGGGGTAGAGGAAAAAGGGGATGCTGGCCACGGGTCTGACAGGATCGGGGTAGCTGCTCTCCGGGGCGGATTTTGGCGTGAACAGCAGATGTTCAATTCCCCGGCGGTGCAGGTGGCTGGTCAGCCGGCCGAGTGTACGGGCAACGCCATTCGTCTGCGGAAGAAAAGTGTCCGTGAATAGAGCCAGACGCATCGGTATCCCTCCCAGTAATCTTGTTGCCTTGATCTTAACAACCAACTATTACTTGGAGATCAACCGCAGGTTAAACATCTTGCATGAAGAGGGGAATTTACAGGGAGGGCAAGGGAGGACAAGGGAGGACAAGGACAAGGACAGGACAAGGGAAGACCAGGAGGACAAGGGAGGACTGGGGAAGAACGGGGAGGACTAGGGCAATAAGGTTAAAGGAAGCGTGGAGCGGGTATAAATGAGGTATCAGGAATGAAGGAGGTATAAGGAGATGAGCAAAGATCTGCCGCCCGAGGTTCCGCCGAAGGTTGTCCCCGATGTGAAGCCGGATATCCTCCCGGAGCCGGTTGTGATCCCGCCGGAGGTTGTGCCGGAGAAGCATCCCGAAATCGCACCGCCGGAGCAGCCGGATATGGTGCCGCCGGCCCCGCCCGAGATTCTTCCGAATGATCCGCTGTAAGCTGGAATGCTGTCTGACAGAAGGATAATGTATAGATGGTGCTGAGCGCCCGGGGAACCGGGCGTTTTTATGATTATATAGGAAACTATAGTTTCCTGCTGCTGTGGAAAAGGTGAGTGTAAATTTGTGGATATGAGTTCTTGGAAAGAAGGCTGAATGTATGTGAAAAACAGCATACATTGTGTTCGCGAGCAGGAGGGGCGTTCGGACAAGCAAGAAGTCACTGTAAAGGGAAATAGGTGGATTTTGTACACTTGCTGATGACCAAAAGTCCTCTGCTGCACCAATAGTTGGAATAACAACACTTAATTCGCACATATCCTCCAAAGTAGCGAAAAGTAACTGGAATAAATGTACAAAATGCACTTCTTACCCGATATTCTTGAGAAACCGGCGAAATTAAGATACGTTTTTCCAATTGTTTGCGGCAGGCAGCCGTCTCCTCAGCTGGAAAAGGGTTCGGCGGTAATAGAGACGTTGGCTGACGTTTGGCAGGCCCAACCTCAACTCCCAGGGAGACTTGTCCAGATCGGCTCGGCGTATTGATTCTGCAGATTCATGCTGCAATCCTTGCCGGTATCGTAGGAGCGGTTGCCCAGTGCCAGTGTGAACTGCTCAAGCTTGCGGCTTGCCGCAGCGGAGTCCTCCGTACACTCCAGCCAATCGGTAAGCGCTCCGAGCACCGTCCGTCCTTCCGCAAGGGCTGCCTCCCACAGCTCCCACACAGATTCGGTCTGCACCTCGGAATATAGTGCGGGATGCCGCCACCGGGAGTGCCGCTCATTCAGATAATCCAGCCGTTCCTCGCGGGCAGTGAGCTTCCGTGAGAACAACCGGCGGGTCCGGCCCCAGGTTATAGCCTTCTTCCAGCCCTTCGGATCATAAAGGCATTTCTGAGCCAGCACCATATCGCGGTACGCGCTCTGCCAGATCTCTGCGGGCAGCAGATCCATAGTCTCCGGGTAATGCTTAAGGGCGGTGGCATGAAGAATGCGATGAACCGGCTCAGGCAGCCGGGCACCTGTGTCAATTGTAGCCCAGGCAGCGTGCTGCCAGGTGTTCATCCCGTGCAGCCGCTTCATGAACAAAGTGTCCAGGTCAATCTCAAACCGCTGATGGGCACGGTACTTATAGCCCGCCTTCCAGTTAATATAGGGATGGAGGTTGCGGTCCAGCAGATGATGGGTCAGGAAACCGAGGAAATAGAGCTGGGCCTGGGCCGCTTCCGTTCCTTCAAGTCTCCGGGCAGCCTCCCAGAAATCAACAAGTACAGGCCCGCAGCTCTGTGTATGCATCTGGTCTCCGAGATGAAGTGCCCCGGTATCTCGTCTCCAAGGAAGAAAGCTGTGATATAACAGGAAATCCGGACCCTGACAGCCGAGATTATAGAGCCGCGGCTGTTGTTCCAGCAGGTGGAGACACGGGAAACGGCTGCTGAATTCTCTGGCCAGCTGCTGACCGAATTCGATATGCATCCAAATATTGGGCATGATTGATCCTCCTACTAGTTATGATGGATACCATGCAGTGATAATCTAATCCATTGTAATGCCTATATGTTAAAACTAAATAAGAAATATGTGTGAAATTAGGCAGAGCTGTACATTCCCGTACATTAAGGTAGACATGATCACGGGCACAAGAGTATTCTTATATGGCCTTAAGACAACCATAACACTGTAATATGCAACTGGCAAAAGGAGGCCCATACCTATGAAGTCCCGTTCCTCTGAACGCGTTAAAATGCCTCCGGGATTCTGGACAGGAATAAGCCGCCTGGGGATTGCTGCCCGCGACGTAGCCCGCCAGGCACAGCTCCCTGTAACGATAACAACAGAAGCCACGGTTACCACTGCCCAATATTTCGCAATCTGGCAGGCGTATTCCGAGCTCGCCGGGGATCTTGCGTCAGGCATTACCAGGCTTGCGGCCGCCTTTGACACCGCGCAGTATCCTCCCGCCGTATTAGCGACGTATCACGCCCGTGACTACCGCGATGCCTTGCACCGTATGGTCAGGTACAAACAGATGTGTCCGCCCGAAAGCCTGCGGATGACTGAGGAGAACGGGCAGTGCACCATAGAACTGGAGTGGGGGCCTACAGGGCTGCCCGGTCCGCCGGTGCTGGCGGGGATCACGCTGGCTTTTCTCTTGGAGCTTGGAAGAAAGGGGACGGGTCAGCCCTTGAAAGCGCAGGCCGCTGAATTTGTCCACTCCATGGGCGATGAACAAGTGCTCGAAGCTTATTTCGGCTGCGCGATTCAAACGGGCGGGAAGTATAACCGATTGACCCTGCTGCAAAGCCATCTGGACCTTCCCTTTGTTTCGTATAACAAAGAACTGCTGGAGATTCTTGCTCCCGCACTGGACCGCTCACTCGACGAACAGCTTGGCAGCTTCTCTGTATCCGGGAGGGTCAAGGTGATCATTGCACACTGTCTCGCTGGTGGATGTCCCGACCTCCAGACAGTGGCGAAGGAGCTTACGATGAGCGGGCGGACCTTGCAGCGCCGGCTGACTGACGAGAAGACGACCTTCAAGCAGCTATTGACACAAGTCAGACATGAGCAGGCACGGGAGTACTTGGCAAATCCTTCGCTTGATCTTCAAGAGGTGGCGTTTCTGACCGGGTATGAGGATCAGAACTCTTTCTTCCGTGCCTTCCGCCATTGGGAAGGGGTTACGCCTTCACAGTGGCGTGCGGAGCACCTGAATGCACGAATTTGCTGAGCTGTAACTTTTGGCGTGTCCGGCAAGAAGCTTGGCGTAAGGTGCTAGTTACTGAACGATCCCAACAAGATAATATAATCACTATCCGCAACACAACAAGATATGAATAAGGAGAAGTGCATTATGGAGATGGGATTACACAATACAACAGCACTAGTTACAGGATCAACGAAGGGTATAGGAAAAGCCATCGCCATAGAGCTTGCTAAGGAAGGCGTCAACGTGCTGGTCAATGGGCGGAATAGGGAAGAGGCAGAACAGATTGTCCGTGAATTGAAGCTGAATTACCCGGCCACCGCTCCTCAGAATGCCGCAGCCGATCTTGCCGATCCTGAACAAAGACAAGCCTTATTCGCCCAATTCCCCAGCGTTGATATTCTGATCAACAGTATGGGCATTTATGAATTGATGCAGTATGAGGAAGTGGCCGATGACATCTGGGAGAAGTATTTCCGCACGAATGTGCTGGCTGCAAACGGATTAACGAAATTATATTTACCTGGAATGTTGAGGAGGAATTATGGCCGTGTGATCTTCATTGCCAGCGAAGAGGCGGTCATGCCCTCAGGACAAATGCCTCAATATGCGATGACCAAATCCATGCTGCTCTCCCTGTCCAAAAGTATCTCTAAAGTGACAGCAGGAACAGAGGTTACAGTGAATACCATCATGCCCGGACCAACACTCTCTGAAAAAGTGCATCACATCATTGAGGGAATGTATCCTGACGAAGATTTAACTTTTGCAGAAAAAGAGCAGAAATTCATGGCGGCCAATCTGCCGCAATCGGAATTACAGCGTTTCATCAAGCCGGTGGAAATCGGCAGGCTGGCTGCCTTCGTATGCAGTCCTTATGCGGCGGCCTTTAAAGGTTCTCCCATCCGCATGGATGGAGGGATGGTGCCGACTATATATTGATGGAGGTGTACATGCTCAACAGCAAACAGCGGCACCCGGGACGGTTAAGCCCCGGAGTGCCGCTGTTTTGCTGCATCAGGGCCGATTTCAGCCCAGTTTGATCATGTCACGGAATACCCCGGGAAAAGAATCAGGGATCGCTATCGCACCGACGGTCTTCTCATAGAACGGCTGTGCGTCCTCGACCCAGCCGATGACGGCGTAGCCGTAGCCGTTCTGGTGCATCGCGGACAGGCATTCCAGCAGCAGGGCCTTCCCGATGCCCAGCCCCCGGTAATCGTCCAGCACGCCGGTCGGGCCGAAGAAGTTCTTCATTACAACCTCGTGACAGGCGAAGCCGATCACCTCGCCTTGCTTCACTGCGATATAGCAGTGGACGGGCAGGTGGGCGAAGGCTACCTCGCATTCATTCCGCCAGCTCTCCGTGAAATGGCGGCCGACAAAATCCACAATGGCCTGCTTATCTCCGGTCATCGCCCGTTTAATAACAATGCCTTGTCCACGCAGACGCTCCAGCAGCGCCCCGTTGTCCGGCAGATCGTACAGCTTCACAAGCATATCAGGCATCAGCTATCCCCCGCTTTCTGTTCTATGATCTCAAGATCGGTAATCATGGCATGCAGGTCTGCTTCAAACAGTTCCGGCCGGTAGAAGCGGGAGCGGATGAACAGCTCCGCCATCTGTGGCGGAAGCAGCTCGGCAAGCACGGTCTGCATTCTTAGCTTGGCTCTCCGCAGATCTCCGTATCCGCTCCTGTATTTGTCCCGGAGGAAGGTCAGCACTTCCTCACTGTCCGGCGACATCGCGCCCCGGAAGAGGAAGGTATGCAACGGGGAACGGCGCTGCGCCGGAATCTCATACTGGATCATGGCGTCGATCAGCTCGGCGGTCAAGCGGTTCTTCCTCACCTCAGGCAGCAGTTGCGGGATCAGGGCATAATAGTCGGTTACCGCATAATCTGCCCATTCTTCCCCGCTAAGGAGAGCGGCGGGCAGTCCGTGGAAGCGGTGCAGAAACCGGACCAGGTAGGTAGAGAGATCTGCCCCGGAATTCCAGCTCTGCTCTGCGGCCAGGAAGGCCGGATAACGTGAGGTCTCGAACAGCCCGTAAGGACTGCCCAGCGAGAACGGGCAACCCCAATTCGTATGAATAATGCCGCCCAGCTGCTCGGAGCGGGCGAGCTCAATCCAGTCCAGCACATTCTTGACCCGGTTATGGATGACCGGATAATTCTGGTCCCCGTTATCATCCCAGCAGCGGACAGAGGAAGCGCCGAGAGTCTCGATGCCCGCATCCCGCAGCTTATGGAGAATCAGCCGGGCATCGGCCTTCATCCGGTGTCCGCCATAGATCCAGACGACGACTACAATCCGTTTGTCCAGCGCCGCAATCTCTTCCGCAGTAGCGTGCATAATCATATCATGCCAGATCATCGGCTGCTTGCCAAGGCTGACCGTCTTCTCCGCCAGTTGATTGACGAAGCGGATGAACGAAGCCTCCGGGGTAAGCCCGGACCGCTTGCAGTCTTCACAGGTGCCGAGGGTCCAGACCTCATCGCAGCCCAGGTGAAGATAGTCGCTGTGGGGATGCAGGGCAGCCACTTCCTCCAGAATGCCGGCCATCATCTCGAAGGAGCCTGGGCGGTGCGGGCACAGCTCCGAGACTGTCTCCGGAACCTCGCGCAGACCGATATAAGCCGGATGCTTCAGGATATATTCCAGATGGCCGAAGGACTGCTGCTTCGGAATCACGGTGACGAAGTGGTCATGTGCGGCCTTCAGCAGCCGCTGGTGTTCTTCTTCGCTGAAGGCAAGCTCAGGATGGCGCAGGAAGCCCAGCTTACGGAAGGGCAGCTTGTCTTCATATTCAATGACCAGCGTATTGATCTTATAATCGGCCAGCTCCGCGATATACTCCAGGATATGCTCATAGGTCGGATAGACCGTGCGCAGATCGAGATAATCGCTGCGCAGCTTCAGCTCCGCCCAGTCGGCAACCGTAAGTGCAGGCACAGTGCCTTTGCCGGAGGTTATCAGCTGCTCCAGCGTCTTAATGCCGTAGAACAGGCCGGACGCACTAAGCGCATACAGCTCAATCCGGTCCGTGTCTGTAATCAGCACGTAGCCGTCATGCTTGCCCTCAACCCGCCGGGCCATCAGCGGGTTGAGCGGGGTACCGCCCGTGACCAGGGAGAATACACCGCTGCCGTCATGCGTAGTACGCACCGTCACCTCTGTGAATATCCTTTGCGCTGCCGTGAGCAGCCGGACATCCTTCACGGGGAGCTGAAGCTGCACCGTCCAGCCGCGAATACCGCTGACCGGCTCCGGTCCCCGGCTCTGCACCACCTGAGGCTCAGGAATCAGCTGAAGGTTCATAGCCAGCGGACCCGGCCTTTGAAGCGTTCAATGAAGCGGTTATTCCACTCATCCCCGCCGGGAGCGTTACCGCTGCGCCAGACCGGCACCTCGATCCCTTTCGCTCCGAGATAGGCCGCTGTAGTCATCATCAGGGAATTGAGCAGAAAAGCGTTGGCGAAGGTGGAGGTCGAACCCATCTTCGGTTCAATCCCGTCAATATGCAGCGCAGCGTCACCGGGCTTCACCTTGCTGTCCAGGACATAGTCGCACAGCTCATACAGATTCTGCCCTGAAGGGTGGCGGGCAATATGATCCTTAGGCGTAGCTTCAGCATGACCGACCGAAGTAACGGCAATCGTTGTGACTCCCCGGCGCCGGGCTTCTACAGCCGCATCGACACAGGCGGTGTTAATGCCGTAAGCATTGGCAAGAATCAGAATATCGCCCTCGCCTAGCCGGTTGTCTTCAATAACAAGCGTTCCGTAGCCGGGAGTGCGTTCAACGGCCATCGAGCGCAGGGCGCCGTTTGAGATCATTGTGCCTTCATCTAATATGGCGCTAATATGCATCAGGCCGCCGGCGCGGAAGAAGACCTCAGTCGCATTCATATTGGAATGGCCGCCCGGGCCGTAGAGGTAGACCAGCTTGTCCTGTGCGATATGATCCGCAAGCAGCTCTGCCACCTGCTGCAGCTTGTCCTGCGGTTCGTTCCGGATCTCATTCAGCAGCTCAACAATAGTATCCATATAAGCGGACATAATATCTGGCTTGGCGTTCATCTGGATTCCTCCTAAAAGTTTATAAGTACAAGCCCGTGTGTGCTTGCCTAGAAGATAACAAAGCGGGCAAACCAAGTAAATCAACTATTTTGCGCAAATCTGCACCGTTTTTGACCGATTTGGCCAACCGGATGTCATAGAGCAGCATCAGATGTAATCTGTGAATAGGATCAGATCCCTGAGGTTCCGTAAAATGAAACTGCACCGGCCGATGAGTTTGCTTCTAACGGACCTGAGAGCCCCTACTCCCTGGAAAACGCCACTTTTTGCGGTTTAACGGACGGAGTGGACTTCTGTCAAGAAAGTAGACTGTTACGCAACGGATTTTTTAGTGAATTGCTTAGCAAAGCGGGCGGGGGAAAGATACCCCAGTGAGCTGTGCATTCGCTTGCGATTGTAATAGAACTCAATGTATTGGAAAATAGCATCATATGCCTGTTCCGGGTTTTTGAAGCGCGGATTACAGTAGATGAGCTCTTTCTTTAAAATACTGTGCCAAGACTCAATGCAGGCGTTATCGTAACAGTTTCCTTTACGGCTCATGCTGGATTTCATGTGGTATGTCTTTAGTTGGTCGACATATTCTTTTGAGGTATATTGAGACCCTCGGTCAGAGTGGTGCAGTAGGCCCTCGCCGGGTCGCTTCGCCGTGTACGCCGCCTGCAGCGCGTCTAAGACCAGGCTCGTCTCCATATGGTTATACAGCCGCCACCCTACAATTTCTCGCGTGCATAGATCCATGACGCTAGCTAGGTATAAGCGACCTCCACGACAAGGGATATACGTGATGTCGGTGACCCATACGGTGTTGGGCTTAAGCACCTTAAACTCTTGGTTCAGTGTGTTTGGTGCAATGGGATTATTATGCTTGGAATCGGTCGTCTGCACACGGTATGGCTTAGATACAATAGAGCGGAGCTTCATTTCTCGCATGTACACACTCACTGTGCGTTCCGTGACCGTATAGCCTTCCTGATGCAGCAGGCGGGTGATCTTCGGACTTCCATACCGTTTTTGATGGTCGTCAAAATGGTACCGGATTCGCTCCATAACGGCAGCCTTGCGGAGGGCTTGCACACTGACTTTGGCGTTCAGCCACTTGTAATATCCGCTCCTGGATACCTGTAGGGTACTGCACATCTTCTCCAAGCGAAACGCGGAGCGATGGTCCTTCATGAACTGGAATCTTAGTTCCTTGGTTTGCTGAAGATGTGCACTGCTTTTTTTACGATTGCTAATTCTTCCTCTGTATCGGCAAGTCGACTGTCTTTCTCTTGGAGCTGACGGCGCATCTCTTGGAGCTCGGCTTCGAGTTCCCGTACCCGATCCATACTGGCTACCGGTTCATTCTTTAGCTCCCGGTATTGCCCCATCCACTGGTGCAGCGTACTTTTCGGAATGTCCAGCTCTTGCGCGATGTCCCCTATGCTCTTCGTCTGCTCTTGAATGAACTTTACCGTTTGCTTCTTATATTCTTCGTTATACCGTTGTCGTTTTTCTCCCATAGGGATGCACCTCCGTTGCCCTTATTATCCCTCCGTCCGTTAACTGTCGTCTACTTTCAATTCTAATCCCAGAGTAGCCCTTATCGTCTCTCTATAAGATGTTTTCAAGTAGAAATTCCAAGAATAAGGACCATAGGGTCCGTTCCTTGGCCAAAGTGGAGACTTTCATCCGGAATAAGCGCGCCTCAGTCCGTTATGCCGGGCCAGACGCTCTAATGGACAACTCCCGTCAGCGGCAGGTAAAAATTTTTCTGAACGGGTCAGGATCGTGACTTATGTAAAATTCTTTGCTTTTCTATAATGAGAGATAAGATCACGCAAGAGGGGGGACAGAGCCTTTGAAGACGTCAGTTACCTTACCGCAGTCCCATCAGACACCAACCGCCGGCAGCAGAAAAAGAAAACGGATAGAAGCGGGGATGGGCTACTTTTTCACCGGTCCCATGCTGCTGGGGGTGCTGGTATTTACGCTTATTCCGATGATATTCTCCTTCATGCTCAGCTTCACCAAATGGTCGTTCGTTACCGGGTTTGATAAGATCCGCTGGAGCGGCCTCGATAATTTCCGCCAGCTGTTCCAGGATGAGGTGTTCCTGAAGTCGCTGGGCAATAACTTCATTATGCTGCTGGCCGTACCCGTCGGGATGGCGATCGCGCTGATCCTCGGGGTAATTATCACGAGTCATGTATATGCGCCGGGTGCCTTCAAGGTCATCTACTTCATGCCCCAGATATCCAGTGTAGTTGCTGTGGCGGTAGTGTGGCAGGTACTCTTCCATCCTTCGTACGGTCCGGTCAATGGTTTCCTGTCGGCGATCGGGGTGGACAATCCGCCCAAATGGCTGGCCGATCCAACGTATGCGCTTCCATCGGTCATGCTGCTTATGATCTGGATTGACCTTGGGGTCTCGCTGATTATCTACATTGCCGGGATCAAGAATATCCCTGCCGATCTGTATGAAGCGGCGACGATTGACGGCGCCTCCAAGCTCGCCCAGTTCCGCTCCATTACCTTTCCGCTGCTGACGCCGACGACCTTTTTCCTGCTCGTGACCGGCATTATCGGCAATTTCAAATCCTTCGCCCTGGTCAAGGTGCTGACGGACGGCGGACCGGCTAACTCCACTTCTGTCGTAGTGTACGATATGTACCAGACCGCATTTGTCGATCTTCAGACCGGTTATGCTTCATCCATGGTCATGATTCTGTTCGTCATCGTGCTTGCCATTACCGGCCTGCAGTGGCTGGGACAGCGTTATTGGGTCAATTACTAGATAAGGGAGGCACATACCTGTGAGAATAGGCAATCTGGACTGGGGAAAAGCCATCATCACCCTGATCATGGCACTGCTGGGCATTGTGTTTCTGCTCCCTTTTATATGGATGCTGTCCGCTTCGCTCAAGCCTGAGGCCGATGTGTTCAAATATCCGATCGAATGGATTCCGCAGACATGGAGAGCGGCGTTCAACTATCATTCCGTCTGGTTCGGCAAAGCAAACTTCACCCTGTATTACTGGAACTCGATTAAAGTCACGGCGCTCACGACACTTCTCTCCGTAGCGGTGTCCAGCATGGCGGCCTATGGCTTCACCAAAATCCGCTTCCCCGGCAGAAATGCACTGTTCGTACTGGTGCTGGCCACTTATATGATTCCTGCGGAAGCCACGCTGGTGCCGCTGTTCATTATCTTCCGCTCCACCGGCCTGTACGATACGCATCTGGGCCTGATCCTGCTTGGCGGGTTCAGCGTGCTGGGCACCTTTCTGCTCCGCCAGTTTTTTGCCTCACTCTCGAATGAGTATATCGAATCGGCGCAGATCGACGGCGCGGGACATATCCGTATCTTCCTCTCGATTCTGTTCCCGCTGGTCCGTCCCGCCATTGCCACTTATGCCATTCTGCGGTTCATCTGGACCTGGAATGATTTTCAGACGCCGCTGGTCTTCCTGAACAGCAAGACACTCTATACGCTTCAGCTTGGCATGAATGCCTTCGCTGACCGCAACGGCGCCTTCTATTCGCTTATCATGGCGGCTTCGGTCTCGGCGATTGTCCCGCTGCTGGTCGTGTTCATCCTCGGGCAGAAACAGGTAATCGAAGGTATTTCCTTGGGGGGGGTGAAGGGGTGAGGGCTGGCAAGTTCCCGGAAGCTGCATAACCGGAAGGCAGGCGGGCGGATAGGACGGTCAGGATGTGCATGAGAACTGCATGGAACTGTAGACCACATTAGAAGGGGTGTTAGTTATGAAAAAGAATGTGTTCGCTCTGGTATGGATCATCGTGCTTCTGGTAGCCCTGGCGGGCTGCGGCAACTCAAACAACACAAATGGTGCATCTCCCACTTCCGGCAGCACGGCTGCACCGGAGGTGGGGGAGAGTGCCGCACCTTCAGCAGAACCGGTAACGATCAAAGTCGCCAACTGGTCGCCTGCGGCGGATATGGAACCGATTCTGCAGGCATACGAGGATTCCCATCCGGGAATTACACTGGAATACGTGGAGCTGGCTGACAACGGTGATTCAGTGGCCGGAATGAAGAAGCTGGATCTGCTCGTTGCATCCGGCGAGAACCTGGATGTGGTATTCATGCCGGGGGCAACCGATTATTCACAGCGTGCCGGACTCGGACTGCTGGCTCCGCTGAATGACCTGATCAGCAAGGAAGGCATCACGCTGACAGATGAGTATACGGTTGATCCGTCCGTTGACGGTAAAGTGTATGCCCTGCCGGATACGCTGGAGAATTATTTCGTCCTGCTGAACAAGGACAAGCTGGATGCGGCGGGCTTAGCCGTTCCCACCGAATGGAGCTGGGACGATTACCTTGATTACGCAGCTAAGCTGACCAGCGGCACCGGGCCGTCCAAGACCTTCGGTACGTATTTCCATACCTGGGCTATGTACTGGGAGCTGGCCGTCATCAACCAGGAGAAGGACAATAATCTGGTCAACAACGGTGTCGTAAACATCGATAGTGCGGGTATCCGCCAGTCCCTGGAGCTGCGCAGCAAGGCAGAGGCATCGGGAGTAGCGGTGCCGTATGCCGACACCATCTCCCAGAAGCTCGCGTACCGCTCGGAATTCTTCACCGGACATGCCGCGATGATCGTGACCGGCAACTGGATGATCGGCGAAGCAGGCGGGTCGGAAGAATTCCCTGCAACCTTCACTACCGCGTTCGCTCCGATGCCGTCCAATAGTGCCGGACAACCTGCAGGAGTCAGCATTGCCAATGGCAACTATGTAGGCATCCTGGAGAAGTCGGGACATCAGCAGGAAGCCTATGATTTCATCCGCTGGTACTCCACAGAGGGCGAGCAGATGCAGAATGTATATTCCGCGTGGAAGAAGCAGGATGTGGACAAGTTCATTGCCGGCGTCAAATCGGGTGCCATGAGCCCCGACAAGATTGACGAAGCCTCACTGGCCTATGTAATTAAGAATGCCAAGCCCGCACCGCTCAGCGTGCCGCCGACCTATCAAGGCGAACTGGAAACAGCCTTTACCAAAGAAACCGAGCTGTACATCCTGAAACAGCAGGATCTGGAGACTACCATCAAGAAGGCGCAGGCTGAGCTGCAGAAGATTGTAGACGCCAACAAGTAAAAAATTGGAAGCGCTGAATAGCCCTTTTTTACCCGGAATAATAGATTGAAATGAGCTGCTGGAGGCGGAAAGCTGATATGATAGAGGCATAGAAAACGATAGTCTGATTGTGAAGGAGGATTGCCATTGCTGCCTAGAGGATGGAGACTCGGTTTTCGCAATAAGCTGCTCGTCGCTTCTCTGCTCTGTCTGCTGCTTCCCGCCTCTATTACCTTGTATATCTCCAATTCCTACACCGAGCATATCCTCCGCTCCCAGGTGATTCAGAATGAACGCCGTTCGCTGGAGCAGGAGAGCCTATATATCTCTAACCTTCTCAGCAATATGGTGCTGGTGGCGAATTATATCCAGTTCGACCCCGGCATCACTCTTATTCTCAAAGAAAACTGGCAGCGCAATAAGCTGCACGAGCCTGATACTGCCAAGCACATTCTCGATTTCAAAGAGGTTACGGACAAGCTGAACAGCGTCACTTCCATGATGGAAAAAACGTTCGTCACCGTCCTCACCTCAGATGGACAATATTATTCAAACTATGCTTACGCCAAGCTGGATATCGGCGCACTGCTGAAGCAGCCCTGGATGGAACAAGCCCGCCGGCAGCCTGCCTTCGAGCTGTATTGGGCGGGTGTGCTTGCCAACTATAATCCGACCGCTGCCCCAAGCAGCCCGCAGGTGCTGACCATTGCCAGGAATCTCAAGCTGTCCTCCAATTCAACCTATGCTACCTTGATCATCAGCATCGCCGAGAGCCGGATCAGCCAGATTTTTAATGACAACCGGCAGGGCCAGGAGACGCTGCTGATTGCGCCTGACGGAACCGTTCTTGCCGCCAGGGACAAGACCCGGCTGGGCCGGCCGTTCGCGCTTATGGATGCTGTGAAGCATTCAGAAGGTTCCGGGTTTATGGATTACCGGGGCGAGCAATATCTGCTGAGCAGCCTGGAGATTCCTTACGGGAATTACCGGATTGTCAGCCTGTCGCCATACCGTGAGGCCGTGAGCCAGATCAGTGCCACCCACCGCTGGAGCAGTGCCGTGCAGATCGTATCAGGCGCTTTTTTCCTGCTGATTCTGGTTCTGCTGGTCCGGCAGTTCACGAAGCCGGTGATCCGGCTGGATCAGGTGGCAGCACGGGTGGACAGAGGAGAGCTGGGCATCCGTTCAGGCGTCCGCGGCTATGACGAGATCGGACGGCTGGGCAAGTCCTTCGACCATATGCTGGACCGGGTGGAGCGGATGATTATCCAGATCAAGGTGGAGCAGGCGCAGAAGCGCAAGGCCGAGCTGGCCATGCTGCAATCGCAGATCAATCCCCATTTCCTGTTCAATATTCTGAATTCGATCCGCCTGCGCATCATGATGCGGGGCGATGAGGAGAATGCGGAGCTGCTGTTCTCGCTCTCCCGGCTGCTGCGGATGACCATTCAGCAGCGGGACGAGTACACCACCCTGCATGATGAGCTGCATATTGTCAGGAGTTACGTGGAGCTGCTGAATTTCCGCCAGTCCGAGGAGGTGTCGCTGGATACAGACTGTACTTCGGAGAGCCTTGGCGTGAAGATCCCCCGATTCCTGCTGCAGCCGGTCATCGAGAATGCCTACATTCATGGTCTGCATCAGGAGAGCGGACGTATTCTGATCCGGACCCGGACGCAGGATCACCGGCTGCTCATCGAGATCGAAGACAACGGGCAGGGGATGGATGAGGTGACCCTGGACCGCCTGCGCGCCGAGTTAAGCTCTGAATGGCAAGAGAAGGAAGCGATGCCGTCCAGCAGATTGGCCCATATCGGCATGTCCAATGTCTATGAGCGGCTGTATCTGACTTACGGTGCAGCCTTCCAGATCACGATTGACAGCCTGCCCGGACAAGGGACGACCTTTCGGTTCGTGCTGCCTGAAGAGATTCCGGATCAAGGCTATGAAAGGGAGCGTGGAAGCGATGTATAGCGTAATGCTGGTGGATGATGATCAGCCGGTACTGGACTTTCTCTCGGCAATGATTCCTTGGGACGAGCTTGGATTAACGCTGCATTCGGCCTGCAAGAATGGTCTGGTTGCCCTGGAGAAAGCGCAGGCCGATATGCCCGATATTGTCATTACGGATATTGGCATGCCCTATATGGATGGTCTGGAGCTGATCCGCGAGCTGAAGCTACGCAGCGAAGAGCTGCGTGTGGTGGTGCTGTCCTGCATGGATGACTTCACGTACGCCCAGCAGGCGGTGAAGCTGATGGTGAGCGACTATATTCTGAAGGAGATGATCAGCCGCGAGCTGATTACCGGGCTGCTGCGGGAGCTGGGCGAGGATCTGCGCCGCAGGGATGCGGACAAAGCCCAGACGCTGAAGTGGAAAAGCATGGCCGAGCATCAGAAGGTGCTGCTGAAGCAAAGTGTGCTGCGGCGCATCGCTGCCCGCGAGCTGCCGGACAGCGAATGGCGGGCAGACGCCGCCGAGCTGGGAATTATGCCGGATCTCACGGCCCATGTAGCCGTGCTCTGCCGGATCAGCGGCAACGCCGGGGAGAATGAACCGGAGGAGCTTTCACTAATGTCATGGGTGGAATCCGCCGCCGAAGCCGTGCGGCAGGAGGATACCGCTGCCGTGTGCCTGCCTTACAGCGGCCGCGACTGTGTGCTGGTCTTCAGCGGCGGTATGGGCAATGGAGCGGACTCAGGCCATATCTCCATGCTGGGCAGGCTGCGTTCCGCCATTCAAGCGCTGCCGGGGGTTACGGCTTCCTTTCAATATTTATGTATACCGGCGGGCGGCGGGCATTTCCGGGAGGGGATTATTGATCTGCTTAGCCAAGGCCGCGAATATGCCTTCTATCTGAAGCCGGGAGAGCTGAGCGGTCTGAAGACGCTCCCGCCGTTCACGGAGGAGGATCTGTTCCTCTATTATGCCGAAGCCGCGCAGGAGATCCGTGAGGCCTTCCTGGAGGAAGCTGCCGACAGGCTTGCGGCCTTGCTGTCGAAATGGATGGATACCATCCGTGCCAGACGGTATGCGCCACGCCAGGTGAAGGAGTGGATGCTCAAGCTGCTCTACGATAACCAGATGCGTCTGATGGCCCGCCAGCAATACCAGTCCACCTTTTCGCTGGAGCTGCTGCATGATACCCTGACGGCCATTGATCATATGGATCATCTGGAGGAATGGTCTCAGCAGTTCTTCAGCGAACGCCTGCCGGTGATCCGGGAGATGTACCAGGAGACCCGCCGGGATGAGATCAAGAAGGTGAAGCAGTATGTAGACCGCCATCTGAACCGTAAAATCACCCTGGAGGAGGTGGCGGAATACACACATTTGAATTCGAGCTATTTCAGCCGCCTGTTCAAAAAAGAAACCGGAATGAGCTTCATCCACTATGTCACCCACACCAAAATGGAGCAAGCTAAAGAATGGCTGGACCAGTCTCCGCAAAGTGTTGAGCAGGTAGCGGAGCAGCTTGGATATGAGAATAAAAGCTATTTCACGAAGCTCTTCAAGCTGCATACAGGCACTACGCCCGGAGAGTTCCGGGGGGAGGAAGGCAGCCGGTCTGCACAGACATTAGGCACAAGGAGGCAATACCCATGCTGAGCATCAAACCGATTCATACGGAACTGTCGGGCGCCATGCTTGTCCGCGTATACAAGAACCGCTCGCAGCTCGGAGCTGCTGCCGGGCGTGAGGCAGCGGCGGCCATCCGGGCGCTGCTGGCCTCCAAGGCACAGGTGCGGATCGTGTTCGCCGCTGCACCCTCCCAGAATGAATTTCTTGCAGAGCTTGCCGCTGCGCCGGATCTGGACTGGAGCCGGATTACCGCGTTCCATATGGATGAATATATCGGCCTGCCGGCAGGCTCTCCGCAGAGCTTCGGCAGCTTCCTCCGGGAGGCGCTGTTCGGCAAGGTACGGCCGGGAACGGTCCATTATCTGAACCCTGCCGCCAGCCCGGAAGCCGAATGCAAGCGTTACGGACGGCTGCTGGCGGAAGCGCCGATCGATATCGTCTGCCTTGGCATCGGGGAGAATGGTCACCTGGCCTTCAATGATCCGCCCGTGGCAGATTTCAATGACCCGCTTCCTGTGAAGCTGGTGGTACTGGATGAGGTCTGCCGGAACCAGCAGGTGAATGACGGGTGCTTCCCCAGCCTGGCGGAAGTGCCGCAGCAGGCCTTAACGTTGACGATTCCGGTCCTGCTGTCTGCGCAATGGCTGTTCTGCATGGTGCCGGGCGCTTCCAAGCGCGGTGCGGTTACCCGCACACTGCATGAATCCATCTCCACGGCATGTCCGTCCACCATCTTGCGGGAGCACGGGGATTGCCGGATGTTCGTGGACACCGACTCCTTCGGGGCGGTCTTTTCATGAACATTGACGCACTGTATTACCGGACAGGCGAACCCGTTCGGGTTCACGTGGAGGATGGGGCGATTGCTGCCATTGAAGCCTTGGGCATACGGGAGCTGCCGCTGGAGGAACGAGAGGGGCTTCCAATTGTTGCGCCTGGCCTGGTGGATCTGCAGATTAATGGCTATGGCGGATATGATTTCAATCATCCGGCACTGGGGGCAGAGGATGTCAAGAAGGCGGTCCGCGCGGTGTGGCGGGAAGGGGTGACCGGCTTCTACCCGACTGTAATTACCGGCGCTCCGTATACGATTCTCGGAGCGATGCGGGCGATTGCCCGGGCCTGTGAGGAGGATGAGGCCAGCGCTGCGACGATCAAGGGCATCCATCTGGAAGGCCCGTTTCTCTCGCCGGAGGACGGTCCGCGCGGGGCACATGCGCTGGAGCATATCCGTCCGCCGGATACGGCCTTGTTCGACCAGTGGCAGGAGGCTTCGGGCGGGCGAATCTCCATTGTGACGCTGTCCCCCGAATGGGAGGGGAGCGCGGAATTCATCCGCCACTGCGTACGGCGGGGAGTGACGGTCTCCATCGGGCATACGTCAGCGGATGTTGCGCAGATTGCCGGGGCGGTTGCCGCCGGAGCACGGCTGTCCACGCATCTGGGCAATGGCGCGCATGCCGTGCTGCCGCGCCATCCGAACTACCTGTGGACCCAGCTCGCCGCAGATGAGCTGTGGTGCACATTGATCGCCGACGGCTTCCACCTCCCTGATGAGGTGCTGAAGGTGGCGATGAAGGTCAAGGGCCGGCGGGCGCTGCTGGTCAGCGATGCCGTTGCCCTCGCCGGGCTTGCGCCCGGCAGCTATGACACGCCGGTCGGCGGCCGTGTCGTGCTGACCCCGGCGGGCCGGCTGCATCTCGCCGACGAGCCCGGGCTGCTGGCGGGTTCGGCGCAGATGCTGCTGCGCCACATCGCGCGCCTTAGCGCCGCGGGCCTGGCCAGCCTGCCGGACGCCTGGGACATGGCGTCCGTGCATCCGGCAGGCTTCATGGCCCTGCCTGCGGCCGCGGGCCTGGCGGCCGGAGCGCCGGCGGATCTGGCGTTGATCCGCCGTACCGGGCCGGGTGGCGGCGGGCTTGCACTGACGGCGCTGTGCCAGGCCGGCGGCTGGGTGTACCGCCGGGAGTGAGCGGCGGTAAGGTGAGCACAGGCCCCCGGTTACGGGGGCCTGTTATGATTTGGAAGTGAATCGCTCAAGTTGAACGATTGCAGAGGGCGGGGGTGGCATGGGCTGAGCAAGGGGATGGCTGTTGCGCCAGCGTCTGCTCCACGCCAGTAACATTAATAGTAAATGTATTCGGTTTTCAACATACATCCGCCCTGATTACCTTTGCGCAGCACGTTGTATTCGGTTTTCCGCCAAGTCGCACATCTACATCTACCCGTACCGTTTGCGGAATCCCTCCAGAACGCTATAGGAGTACAGCAGAACTAATAATCAAGCAGACGCCCGTTGTCATGCCACTGGCCGTACATTTTGTTAACTCTGGTGTTCTCTATGAATTTGTCCAATCTACGTTGGAACAGCTCCGGCTGGCGGATATAGCTCTGAATGGTGTCGATCCGCACCCGCTGATACAGCGCCGGAAAGGCCAGGAAATGGCGATACACCTGCTCGTCCTCCTTCAATCTCTGTTCAATCAAGGGATCGATTCGAAAAGCTCCGACATCCATATCCGGCAGGCATCGCCGTCCCTCGTCGCGCATCAGCCCCAGCTTCTCCAGCCTTCGGACGCGCTCCTTATTCAGCTCGGTCCATGAACTGCGCTTGCTGCGCGGGGATAATCTCTGTACCAGCTTCGAGTCAGCCGCCGCCTTCTTCACCCCGTCAATCCAGCCGAAGCACAGCGCTTCCTCCACGGCGTCCAGATACAGTATTGTCCCCGGGAGCGGCTTCAGACTGACCTCTACCCAGCAAGAGCCCTCTGTGGTGCTATTTGCAATCAGCCACTTTCTCAAATCTTCTCTCGTTGCAGCTTCAAGTCTATTTTCGCTACTCATAGATAGGGTTCATTCCCTTCTGTCTTCTGCTTCCGTCTCTCTGTCTGCCCTCTGCCCGATCGAAATCCTGCAGATTATGCAACTTCTCCTTCAAGAAAATGCCCCTAATCCGGAATTGTTGCACTAATGACAGCATTCCCTCTACTCTAAGTGGCTAGGCGGCGAGAATTCCTGCATTTTATACAACATTCCTGCCCCTACACCAGTATCCATAAAGCAAAGTTGCAATTAGTGCAACATCCTCCTAATTCCTTAAATTTTGCCGCTTTGTTAACATTTTCGCAACACATTCTTTACGCTGCGCATACACAACTTGAGAGAGTAATTAATATCCGGCTTTTACAATGAGGTTATTAGCATAATATACCTATTGCATAATCAGGCTTGATATGAAGGGATGATACTTTTGAAGGGGAAGCGGCTGCACTTTTCGATGAAATGGAAGCTGATCTTGAGTTTCTCGGCGATTACACTTATTTTTCTGGGCGTGGCTGTGTACCAGGGACATAAAATCAAGCAGGTCGAGCGATCTATGGAACGGCAGAAGAGCGAGATGGAGAATAGAATTACCGTTTCAACCATCACCCAGCAGCTGCAGGAGCTGAACCGTGCGGAGACTTCCTTGGCGGAATCCAGTGACCTGGAGCAGGCAGAGCCTTTGAAGGAGAAGCAGCAGCAGCTATCCACGGAGCTGGCCAAGGTAAATTTTGAGCTGGGTACGCCTGCTTCTGCGAGCTATAAGCTGCTGTCTGCCCAGGCCGCAGAATACAGCGCTCTGACGAAGGAACTGGTAACCACAATGTCGGACGAGACCCTTGACCCGCTAAGTGTTTTGGAGAAAATCGATGGTATACATACGAAGGCGCTTGCGCTGAATCAGGACATGCTGAAGACTAACGGTGAGCTGTACACCGCTGCTGCTGCCAATGCTGATCAGGCCCAGGGGGTCTCCTTCGCCCTGCTGGATGATACGGTATCCATCGTGACGTACGCTGCGATCGCAGTGTCCCTGTTCATGCTGGTGCTCGCCTGGCTGCTGATCCGCTCGTTCCTGTCACCGGTGCGCAAGCTGCAGGCGGCGCTCAGACAGATCGCGGAGGGCGATTTGCGGCAGCAGATTAACTCCCCGTACAATGATGAGCTGGGACAACTGAGCCATCATTTCGACCATATGGTCAGCAGGGTACAGGGGATGCTGCGGCAGACCTTGTCAGCGGCAGGCTCGCTTGCCGATTACGCGCAATCTTTTCAGGGGTCTTCGGCCGTTACAGCGCATACGAACCAGAATATTGTCAGAACCATCCAGGAGATTTCGCTTGGAGCAGACCAGCAGGCTGTCCAGTCGGAGCAGAGCTCACAGCTGCTGGAGGAGCTGGCCTGCGGGGTTCAGGAGATTGCCGATTATACGGATGTCATGCTGACTACGAGTGAAGCCGCTAACCAGAACAGGCAGCAGGGCTCGGAGACCGTTACGGCGCTGCGTCAGAGCTCCCAGGATTCCCGGGTGTCCATCAGCAAGGTCTATGGTGCGCTGGACAAGCTGGTGAGCCAGTCCAAGGATATCTCGCGTATTACCCATTCGATTACCGAAATCTCGAAGCAGACGAATATTCTCTCACTGAACGCAGCGATTGAAGCTGCCAGGGCGGGGGCAGCAGGCAAAGGCTTCGCCGTGATTGCCGATGAAGTGCGGCAGTTGTCCGTACAGACGAATGACTCCTCGGTACTTATCAGCAGGATTATTCAGGAGCTTGGGGCCGGTATGGCGGATTTCCAGGGACATATGATGGAGACCCGGGACCGTCTGGAGCAGCAGGACCATCAGGTGGAACAGACCCTGGCTTCCTTCGCCGCTATCGACGAATCGATTACAGGCATCAGCATACAGATCGGGCAAATTCACCACAAGGTGGAACAGACGCGTACCCTCAATTCGCGGCTTGCCGAATCTGTACATTCTGTTGCGGCTGTAGCTGAGCAGACGGCGGCCGGAGTTCAGGAGGTGAACGCCTCCAGCACCCAGCAGGATCAGGCCATCGGGGACATCGCCAAGCAGGCCGGGGAGATTAATGAAATCTCGCAGCGGCTGTTCCGGGAGATCAATGTGTTCAAAATATCGGAGGCTGCTGAGGCCGGATTCGAGCTGGGAGCAGCGTCTGAGCTAGAGGCAGACCCAGATTCCGATTCAGATTCAAATTCAAATGCAAGTTCAGATGCAAGTTCAACACATGCAGCTCCAAAGGTTCGCGGGATGGTGCAGGAATCGGAAGAGCAGCAGGAAGCGGAGACAGCCGGGGAAATCCAGCCCAAGCTACAGCGGGAGATGCATACGAAGCAGACGGAACAGACAGCAAAAAGGGCAGAAGCCGGAATTCACCAGCCCCTGCCTGCGGGAATACCGGTGCAAGATAAGCCTGCGCCCGGCCTGAGTACGCTTGTTAACGAACCTGATAAAGAGATCTCCAAAGAGCTGGAGGAGGAGCTACTGGTCCTGGCGAAGTGAATGGGTCAGCGAAGAGACCAGCTCCGGGAACCACTCTGATAAGGACAGGAAGCTGAAGCCCGCGCTGCGGGCTTTTGCCGTATCCATGAACCAGGATGCACCGATGCCAAAAGGCGATTGATCCGTCTCCGCCGCCTCACTCTGGACGATAGCTTTCCTTACGGTAATCTGCTCGATGATGGAGATAACGCCGCCAATGGTGAGGGTACCGTCTGAGCAGGCGTTCACCGGTCCCGTGACGGCTGAGCCTTCCCGGCCCAGCCAATGCAGGAAGTCAGCCGCTTCATCCGAACGGATGAACGAGATCTCCGCCTGCGGATTAGGGATGCCAACCGGCCTTCCCGCAAGAACATGCTCGATGTGAAAATGCAACCGGCGCGTATAATCATCCGTGCCCAGCACAATCGGAAAACGTACCGCAGCCACCGGGAAATCGGCTGTCTGGAGCAGAACGGCTTCGGCTTGTCTTTTGCCTTCCTGGTAACTGATATCCGTCTTCCCGCCAGACTTCAGCGGATAATGCCAAGGATCGAAGTCCGTTTCAGCCAGCGCCTCCGGCTGCGGATCGTACACGGATAAGCTGGAAGTCAGGATATACCGCTTGGCTCGCCCCGCCCAGATCCGCACAGCTGCCGCCGCCTCATCCGGCGTGTAGCAAATGTTATCGTAGACGATATCCCATACAGTGTCCCCGACAGCCTGCTCAAGCGCCGCTTCATCCGTCCGGTCCGCGGCCAGCCGGGTGACATGCTCACCGAAGGAATCCTCTGTTAGGCCCCGGGTCAGAATGTTGACCTCGCTGTCCTGGTCCTGGAGCAGCAGCTCCACCAGCCTTTTGCCGAAAAATCTCGTCCCTCCAAGCACAAGCACCTTCTTCATGGGATCACCTCTCCTAAGTTATAGTCAGAGCTACTGCTCCATTCAGCCGTATTATGCAGCCATCCGAAGCTCACCGTATGCAGGCGCTCCATAGGTATAGGCGTATCTCGCGTTGTCTGTATACATGGAATCCACGGACTGAACCGTAAACGTGCTTACAGCAGCGGTCACCTCCCCGGCGTTCTCCTGGCGGAGTAGCTCCAGCAATACTGGAATCCGCCCTTGCTCATAAGCCCCAGCCAGAGCCCGCAGATAACCCCGGTAATCGGCATCCTGCGGAAGCGCGGGTCCTTCATGCTGGAGCAGCTCCTCCCGGACCTTGCTCAAGGCCTGGCGTGCACGGTGCAGCGCCGCTTTTACCGCGCCTTCCGTGGTTGCCAAGAGTCCGGCGGACTCGGAGGCTGAATACCCCAGCACATCGCGGAGGACCCAGGCGGTCCGCTGCGGCGGCGAGAGATGGGCGAGCAGCGCCTGAAAGGTCAGCTCCGTCTCGGTCAGCTCCTCTAGGGCTGACGCCGCAGAAGCTGGATCGGATGACACTCCAGACCTTTCCATGGCACGGATGAGCGACCCCTGGCGGCGGGAGGCGTCAATCCAGGTATTCTTGGCAATCCGCAGCAGCAGGGCTTCGGGATTGGGGCTGATGGTGAATTTGCGGTAGCCCAGCGCTTTGACCCAAGTCTCCTGCGCCAGATCGTCGGCGTCGAAGCGGGAGCGGGTGAGCGACAGGCAGTACCGCTGGAGTGTTGTTCCCAGCTCCTGCAGATGTCTTGTATCCATAGCTATCTTATCGGATGTCCGGTGATGTTCAAGCATCGTCATAGTGGCCCTCTCCTTCGATGGGTTGTGTTGCTTCTATTATATAAACGAACGGCACAATGTAAAAGATACGCACTCCCGCTATTTCCGCACACGCTGCGTCTTCCGTATCTTTTCGGGCAGGCTGACCGTTTACAGGGTATCCACACTAAAACAGATCAGAGGAGGCACACCAGAATGAGTGTAATACCCTATGTGATTGAACAGACGGCTAGAGGAGAGCGGTCCTACGACATCTATTCCCGGCTGCTGAAGGACCGGATTGTATTCGTAGGTGCGGCAATCGATGACGGGCTGGCCAATAGCATTATTGCCCAGTTGCTGTTCCTCGCGGCGGATGAGCCGGAGAAGGATATTCAGATGTTCATTAACAGCCCCGGAGGCTCGACTACCGCAGGCTTCGGTATTTATGATACGATGCAGGTAATTAAACCTCAAGTCAACACGATCTGTACCGGTTTTGCTGCTTCGTTCGCTTCTCTGCTGCTGCTGGCGGGAGCAACTGGCAAACGGTCCGCGCTGCCCAACAGCGAGATTATGATCCATCAGCCGCATGGCGGGGCGCAGGGGCAGGCCAGCGATATTGCCATCAGCGCCAGACGTATTCTCCAGATCCGTGAGAAGATTGTCGGGATCACCGCGCAGCGGACCGGACAGCCGCCGGAGAAGGTGGAGAAGGATATGGACCGGGATTATTTCATGTCGGCTGAGGAGGCACTGGAATACGGAATTATTGACACCATCATCACCCATCTGTGAGACGAAGGAGAGGAAGAGCATGCTGGAAGCGCTGAAGGGACAGGAAGTTCATATTCATTTTTTGGATGGTACAAGTGTTAGGGGAGGCGTACTGGAGGAACTGGATGATCGGTTCGTGAAATACAGTACGGAGTATCAGACCCTCTACATTCCCATTACCTCGATCCGGGCGGTAGAGCTGCAGACCAAGGAACGCGAGCGTCCGCGCGTCGGCTTCGGGCAATAACCGGGAGCTGCAGGTAAAAGCGTACAAAACCCCGTCATCCCTGCTCAGAACGAGCGGAGACGACGGGGTTTTTGCGCTTGTATAGGAAATTATAGTATCCGTCTGCTGAGGATAAGGCAGGTGTAGAGGTATGGATAAGAGTTCTTCGAATGATTCGTAGAGTCTGCATATGGCCCGAATGTATGCCAAAAACAGCATACATTGTGGTGGCACGCGGCCTTCTACTTCTCACTGAAACGGTACCGTCTTTTAAAAGGACGGCAAAGCCGTTTCCACTTATGGAAGTAAGTTCTGGCAGCCGTATGAACGCCAGTCCCGCTTATACGGATAACGAGAAGGCAGGCTCCAGGCGGTGTACTCCCTTCGGGGAGTAGCTCAGGGCTGAGCTTAACCCGCACAGGTCCGCCAACAGATAGATAATGCTTAGCCACATCTCCGTGCCTTGCAGGCCGGTCTCCTGCTGCCGGGACAGCTGGAAGGCGAAGCCGCGTCCGGGAACCCAGAATGGCAGCACCTCTCCGAGCAGCTTCTCCGCCCACGCGCGGATCTCCGCCTGCCGGTAATCACTCTGCTTCTGGCAGAGCCAGAGCGGGTGGACGACATCCAGCACGTTGCAGGCATTCAGCGCATCCAGGCGGAAGAAGCGGCGGTCCCGGCTGTGAGCCAGCACGGTATCAATGCTGCGCTCCGGGTACGGCAGGGGCAGACCGAACTGGGCGTAGGTAGCGCGGGTAAGCCGGTAAAAGCCGTTCACCGGCTGTAGCCACCCCTCCTTCGCAGTAGGCAGACCCCACAGCCCGGAGTCCCGGCGGCAATGCGTCGTCAGCCAGCCGAACAGATCATCCGGGCGCTTGCCGGAGCCGAAGGACTTCAGGTTGTGATAGAGGCCGGTAGCATAACAGTCGATCCAGTCGCCAGCGCCCCAGGCATTGTCCGCCCATGGCAGACTATTAAGTTGATGATACAGTGTAGCAGTATCCATATTCTCGGCAACAGCAACGGGATGGGGCAGAGCAGAACCTAACACCTCAAGCGCGTAGCCTACAGCAAGAAGATGATAACGCGAGAGATGATCAGCTAACCGCTCCGGCTGATCCTCCGGTCCGGGCGGCGACCACGGGTCGGGCAATAATCCGGTCCGGTTATTCTGGAACTGCTCTAATGTGGCGATCAGCTCTTCCTTCGTCCAGCCTGGCGGCAGACTGCCGAACATCGCAGCAATCTCCACAGCATCGCAGTAGGCCCGTACGGTCCGCCCCGCTCCCGGCCGGTCCCGGAACTGCTTCTCTCCCTCTATTGTTTCGGAGTAGAACTCCAGCAGGGAAGTTAGCTGCTCCTGCACCTGCTTGCTGAAGTCTGCCAACAGTCCATAAAGTGTCCTAAAAGAGGGGGCAACTCCATCACCCGGCCCTGCGTTATCTCCCGCTGGCTCAACGCCCTCGCCGAACAGTTCAACGCCTGTCTCCAACCGCTCACCGTTTTTCCCCAGCCCCTTACTTCCTTCCTCCCTCTGCCCAGATTCTCCCCCCAAATTAGCCTCCTCAATTCCCATTCCATCCTTCATCTTCATCACTGATTCCTCCTTGTCCTTGGTGGGCTCAGCCGTTGCAGCTGCCTCCCCGGCCAGCCGGCTGCGGATCAGCTTGGCCGGATTGCCGCCGACAATGCTGTACGCCGGCACATCGCGGGTTACTACCGCCCCCGCCGCAACAATGCTGTGCGAGCCGATCCGCACCCCGTCAAGAATCACGGCATTAGCCCCGATCCACACATCATCTCCTATGACAATGCCCTTGACTGTCAAAGGCTGGCGGAAGACCGGAACATCCGTCACGGCGTAGCCGTGATTGAAGCCGTATAGACTTGCATGGGAAGCGATCCGCACGCCATTACCCATGGTAATATCGCCTGACAATATGCTATAGCTGTTCATAGAGCAGTCGCTGCCTGTGACCAGCCGTGTGCTGCGGATAATCGCACCTCCTGCAATGTAGCTCCGGTCGCCGAGCGCCAGCTGATCCGGCAGCACGATGGCTTGCGGCGAGACGAAGCAGGCTTCTCCGAAGGTGCAGGGATAATCCGCAGCAAGCTGCTGCTGGTAGCGGTCCTGCTGAAGCCGTTCTTGCTCGGACAAGCCAATCCAAGGCATGTAATCCAGGGCTTGTGCTTGGGTGGACAGGGTTTCAGTCATCTGGTATCTCTCCTTCATCATTCCAGCCGTTAATGTCCTAAGTGTAGCAATGAATGCAGGGGAGTGGCATGGTATAATGAACAGAATTGGCATGTCAAAAACGCTTCAGTATTAATCTCTGGTTAATCCCATTCCTGATTGATCCCATCTCTGGTAAATGGCAAACCGAGAAACGGAGGAGCTATACATGGAGGAGATTCCACAGAATCTGGTGATGGATATCCACTGGATTCATGACAAGACCACCTTCCCGCACTGGAAGGATATCCGTCAGAATATACATGTACACAGCCTGTACTGGATTCAGGAGGGGGAGGGAGTATTCCGGACAGACACAGAGGAGCACCAGGTGTCGCCGGACATGCTGTTCTATCTGCGGCCGGGCCTGTCCATGGAGATGAGCAGCGGAGGCGGGGAGCCCCTGAGGATCACCATGATCCTGCTCTCACTGTATACGTTGTCGCCTTCGGCGGACAATCAGGGGAGGGTGGAGCCGCTTCATGCACTGCCTTTGCCGTTCCACCTGAAGCCGGGGAGGGAGCCAGGCAGACAGCTGAGTCAGCTGTTCCGCCAGATTGCCGGTGATTTTGTTCCAGGTAATCCCGGAAGCCAGCTTAAGACTCAGGCGCTGATCTATCAGCTTTTGTACGAAATATTTCAGGCTAAGGATGGCGGTAATCCTGACCGGGGGCAAGGCTATGAACTGTTCTTACGGATGAAGGAGGAGCTTGAGCGGCGCTACAGTGAACCCTTGCAGATCCATGAGCTGGCGGTGCGCTACGGCATCTCCTCCTCGTATGTGCGCAGTCTTTTTCAGCAATATCTGCACAAGAGTCCCAAAGGGTATTTAAGTGAAATCCGCTATGAGCATGCGAAGAAGCAGCTGCTGTATACCAGGCTAACCCTGAAGGAGATTGCTGCCGCCTGCGGATACAGCGATGAGTTTCATTTCAGCAAAGCCTTCAAGCAGCTCAGCGGACAGCCGCCGTCTGCGATGAGGTCCCGCTAATCCCGCAACGGCTAGGCACGACAGAGGTATGGGATAGAGAGGGTTACGCATAATAAACGGATGGACAAGATCAGAGTAGTCCACACTGGGCGGCCTTTACAATGATCAGTTAACAGCAGCGAAAAACGGGTAATTTATTATCATGTGTATCATTTGCACTTTTGTCCGGCTGACCTTGCTTAAATTTGAAATAAATAAGTTGAACAACACCGCCGTTGTGATATAATTATCCGGTTGGCCTGATGGACTGAAATGTGGAAGGGACTCTAAGCTGATTTTCAATTTATTAAGCTTAAAAGCGAAGGAAAATGAAGGATTTCAGTGCAATGAAGTGAATTACAGAGTATTAATGTAGAAAACTGCAGATTTTACACGGAAGATCACAGTTTTTGTCGGATTTTATTGATTTATTGAGAAAGTTTCTGTATAATCAGCGTTGTTGATTTTTCATAGGATGTAGCCTGTTCCAGAGTGCGAGGCTAATAACTAATAACTTAAGCATAATTAGGGGGTTATTAATTTGGGAAAAGCGTTAATTATTGGCGCTGGCGGTGTAGCGAGCGTTGTTGTTCATAAATGCTGCCAGAACCCGGATGTATTCGAAGAGATCTGCATTGCCAGCCGTACGGTGTCGAAGTGCGATGCGCTCAAGGAGAAGCTGGACGGGGGCCTGACTAAGATTTCTACGGCCAAGCTGGATGCTGACAACACGGAAGAGGTTATTGAACTGATCAAGAGCTTCCAGCCGGATGTCGTGATTAATGTGGCTCTTCCTTACCAGGATCTGACGATCATGGATGCCTGCCTGGCTACCGGAGTGCACTATGTGGATACAGCGAACTATGAACCGCAGGATACGGCGAAGTTCGAATATTCCTGGCAATGGGCTTACAAGGAAAGATTCGAGAAGGCCGGAATTACGGCGCTGCTCGGCAGCGGCTTTGACCCTGGCGTAACCGGTGTGTTCACGGCTTATGCGCAGAAGCATTATTTTGACGAGATTCATACGATTGATATTGTGGATGCGAATGCGGGCGACCATGGTTATCCGTTTGCCACTAACTTCAATCCTGAGATTAATATCCGCGAGATTACTGCGAACGGACGTTACTTCGAGAATGGCGAGTGGATTGAGACAGCGCCGCTGTCCGAGAAGAAAGTATACGATCTCCCGGAGATCGGCCCGAAGGATATCTACCTTTTGTACCATGAAGAGTTAGAATCACTCGCTGTTAACATTCCTGGCGTCAAAAAAATCCGCTTCTGGATGACCTTCTCGCAGAACTATCTGACTCACCTGAAGGTGCTTGAGAATGTCGGCATGACTTCTATTGAGCCCATTAATTACGAAGGTAAAGAGATTATTCCTTTGCAGTTCCTAAAGGCCATTCTGCCTGACCCGGCTTCCCTGGGACCAAGAACCAAAGGTAAAACCAATATCGGCTGTATCATTCAGGGCACCAAAGACGGCCAGCCCAAAACCTATTATGTCTACAATGTCTGCGATCATGAAGAGTGCTATAGAGAGGTTGGTTCCCAGGCCATTTCCTACACTACCGGCGTTCCTGCGATGATTGGGGCAATGATGATTATCAAAGGCATCTGGAACAAGCCGGGTGTACACAATATCGAAGAGTTCGACCCAGATCCGTTCATGGATGCTCTTAACAAACACGGCCTGCCTTGGCAAGAAGATTTCTCGCCGACGCTGCTGGATTAAGGCGTATGACCATGAAGAACAAGGACATCGATATTGATATCAGCAATCTGCCGTCCCCTGCGTATCTGGTGGATGAACGGCTGCTGACGAAGAATCTGGAGACCCTGAATTATGTGCAGGAGAAGAGCGGAGCCAAGATTCTGCTTGCGCAAAAAGGCTTCTCCATGCACGCCGTGTACCCGCTGGTGGGCAAATACCTGCATGGGGTAACCTCCAGCTCCCTGTTCGAGGCCCGGCTGGGCTTTGAGGAGATGGGCAAAGAGGTCCATGTCTATGCACCGGCTTATGTCGACCGCGAGTTCGATGAGCTGCTTCGCTACAGCGATCATATGGTGTTCAACTCGTTTGACCAATGGAGCCGGTTCAAGCAGCGCGTGCAGAACGCGCCGAAGCAGATTAGCTGCGGGATTCGCGTCAACCCGGAGTATTCCGAGATTGAAGTGCCGCTCTATGACCCTTGCTACAACTTCTCCCGCATGGGCGTAACCCTGCCGAACTTCCGGCCGGACGAGCTGGACGGCATTGACGGCCTGCATTTCCATACCATGTGCGAACAGAACTCGGATACGCTGGAGCGTACGCTTAAGGTCGTAGAGGAGAAGTTCGGCCAATATCTGCACGGTATGAAATGGCTGAACTTCGGCGGCGGGCATCATATTACCCGTCCTGACTATGATCTCGACACCTTGATCAAGTGTATTCTGCACATGAAAGAGACTTATAATGTAGAGATCTATCTGGAGCCGGGCGAGGCCGTTGCCTTGAATACCGGTTATCTGGTTGCAACGGTACTCGACACCATGCATAACGGCATGGATATTGCGATTCTCGATACTTCGGCGGAATGCCATATGCCGGATGTGCTGGCGATGCCTTACCGTCCGGGCATTATCGGTGCCGGAGAACCGGGTGAATTCGCCCACACCTACCGGCTGGGCGGCATGACCTGCCTGGCGGGGGATGTTATCGGCGATTATTCCTTCCCGGAGCCGCTGAAATACGGCGACAAGCTGATCTTCACCGACATGGCGCATTACTCCATGGTGAAGAACCACATGTTCAACGGCGTCAACCTCCCGGCCATCGCTTCTTATAATGAAGCAGAAGGACTCAAGGTGATCCGCGAGTTCGAATATAGTGACTTCAGCGGCCGGTTGTCTTAAGGAATAGCTGCGAATATATAGATGCATAATAGAAGCGCCCCTTCAGCTTTGGCTGTTGGGGCGCTTTTGTGCCAACTGGGGGGAATCCTGAAAAAAGTGAAACAATATCCACCGTTGCTCCTCAACCAGCCAGAAATCCTGCATTATGTGCATAATTTAAACCGGACTAACAATCAGCGCGGAACCGTGTTAATCGGAATCTTTTTACCAAAGAATACGAAAGACTCGATTTCTTTATCATTTATAACATTATCAAACGTTTTTAGTGTAATCAGCTGGTTGCTCACATAATGACTTGAAGACATTCCGGTAAAAATGCGGGTTGTCTCTGAAGTGCCGTCCTTAAAGTTAATTGTGATAGGTAAGTCATCCAAATATATATTTGGACCAATTTCCTTTGATTTGAAGACGAATTTATTTATCTCCTTTAATGAATCGCTCTCAATTTTTAAGGTGATTGAGATGGGGGAGACAGAGATCGTCTTTAAGATTGCCTTATAACCATACAGTGAAATGGCCTGATTAATCTGATGAAGGGTAGAATACTCTTTGAAATCAAGCTTAAGTGAGGTTTCCCAGGAACCAGATACTACGGTTTCAAAAATACCGGGAAACGGATCAGCAGCTTCTAGATCTCTAAAAGTAATATCAACAGTTTGACCAGCTAAGGAGTTATCGGTCATTATATTCATAACCAAGCTAATTTTGTTGTCATAAGGATTCCCGTCATCGAGTACCTCGTATCCTGTACTGTACGAGCTTTGATTAGAGTTGATAAGGGCATGCAAACGATAGCGGGCTGCATTCAAAATAGTGCCTTTAGGAGCGGTAAAGTCCATTAAAATGTAAGTTAGATTGCTGTCACCGATCACCTGCTTCATGGCAACAGACCCCTGCTTATTTTTAATTATTTTATTTATTGTATAAGCGCCATTGGACATATGTACAACCTGATTCTTATTGGATGGTTTAAGAAATTGAATCAGTGCTTCATCAAGTCCTGTATATACTGCTGCAAAAGCTGTAGTGGTTAAACCAACCATCAGTACAGCAGCAATTATAGTATATCTTCTAAGTTTTATAGGAGAAGTTTTTCTTTGACTTCTATATTCGATCTGGCTACTTGTTAAAAGATTTTGAAAGATTTTTTCTTTTTGATCATTTGTTGGAGTCAAAGCTTCAAAAACCTTACGGATATTTTTAATCTTCAATATAATTCCCTCCCAAATCCATCTTAAGTCGTTTGCGGCCTCTAAATAATTGTGTTTGGACCGTGCTTTCTTTGCGACCTAACATTTCAGCGATTTCCTTTACTGTGTATTCCTCTAAATAATATAGATACAAAACGGTTTTGTATTTTTCGGGGAGTGAAAGAAGTTTTGAAACGACTTTACCCGAAGGCTCAATACCATTCCAAATGACAATCTCCGGCAAAGGTTCCAATGCCACACGGCGGGTTCTCCACCAATGTTTAAGGATATCTTTGCAGTAATTCCTAGTGGTTACTGTCAACCATGCTTTTTCATGCTCGTGGTCGTTAAAGACCATTGGAGTGTTAATTAGTTTGAGAAATACAGATTGAACAGCGTCTTCAACATCAACAGGGTTTTTTAAATATATATAGCAAAGCCGGTAGACCATATCTGCATGTCGTTGATAGAGTTCAGCGAATTCTTTATCTGTGTCTAACAAAGAGCTGGATTTCATTATTTCGCCTCCTATAAACAACACGATTGAAGGTTTCAAAATATCTCAAAAGGCGAATTTTAGATTAAAAAAAGACCATTCTCCATTTGAGAATAGTCCGCTATGTTCTTATGTCAGGAGAGAATCCCCTTACTTCATACTAATCGCAATTCTGCTCTCCTGCGGCAGCCAGTCAACCTTCGCTCCAAGCTGTTCGCTGATGAAGCGAAGCGGTAGGTAGACGGTGCCATTCACTACAAACGGCGGCGTGGCCAGAGTGACACTTTTGCCATTGACGGTGGTGGCTCCGTTCACGGTATTGATGACGATGGATAGCGGAGTTTTATCGGCAGCGGTACCGGTGATCGTTACTACTTTGTCCATGGAATAACCGATAGTAGCGCCCATCTTGGTGAACAGCGAACGCAGCGGAATGAAATTCTGTCCGTTACGGGTAATTACTCCGTTCGTGAAGGCGATGGATTCGCTATTCAGGGTAACGGAGATCGGCTTCTGCATCGGGACAGGCTGCTTATAGCTGAATTCATAAGTACCGTACCCTAGTTGAGCATTCTTGTTCACGCCCCAGCCCCAGAGCGTGCCATCGTTTTTCTGCATAATGACATGTCTTCCGCCGCCTTTTATCGACTGAATATCGGAAGCAAGTAAGGTGAACTTTGCATTCGGCGACATAAGCTCTGCAGCAATCGAAGCTGCATAGACTTTGCCGTCTGAGGTCAGGGCGACAATAGATTGTTCAACAATGTAGGCATCGGTCACCTTGCTGATTCCTGAGAAGACTACCGGAACGGGTTCATCCTGATATGTGGTTCCATCCGAATATCCGGTGACCGTGGAGCCCCAGAACCATAGACGGGATTGCTTGTCAATCGCGAGCCGGCTGCGGCCATTGTTGTACAGCGCCTGAATATCTTTTAAGCCGGAAAAAGGGGTTGCAGTTATCTGCGCCGGGTCACTATAGGTTTCAGGTAAATAACTATCCTGGTCCGGCCAGGTCCAGACGCTGCCATCCTTGCTGAGCGCATAATTCTGTTCGAGCTGCACAATATCCTTCAGATTGGGGACGGGTGTAAAAGTGGCAAGTTCGTCAATGCTGGTCCAGACCGTCCCGTCTGTCTTCAGGAACAGATAACGATCCCAGCTGCTAACCTTATCGTTAAGCTTATTGCTCTCGTAATATTGAGAGATAGCTGCAACGTGATCCAGGCCCGGAACAGGCGCAAACGGTGGGGTCGTATTATCGTCAGTTGACGTAACTGAAGTATATACCGTACCCTCTCCGGTGACTGCTAAATGACGCGGGTATACTCTTTGGAAACTGGTTATATTCTTCAATTCCGGCACTGGCGTAACTTCGATGGCCATCGTCCGGGCGTTGCTCTCCCACTTCCAGACCGAGCCATCCTTGGTGGTTACCATTGCGCTGTAATATAGCGGGAAAGAAAACTGTACATCACTTAGTCCATGTACCTGTGTAGGTACAGACTTCGTCTCACCCCAGACCCACAGGCTCCCGTCATCCTTAATCAGATAATCGGGTCCGTAGGAAGCGATGCCGGAGCTACCGCCACTAGCTGCTGCTGTTGCAGCCTCGGGAGTCCCAACAGTCAGACACGCCGTCAAACCCATCACCATGCTCACAAGCAAATTTCTTTTTTTCATCAAGATATCCTCTACTCTCTTTAGGAAATTACTGAATTAGGTAAATAAATGAATATATTACCTTGAATATAGACGCTGCATAGGTGCGAAAAGTTTCTTTGAAAATTAACCGTTGCTGGCGGCGCTCCTGTGGTACAATAATTTAGTCTGTTTTTTGGAATTGTCCGTACTTGAGGAGGAAATTAGCGTTAATGAAACATGCACCTTTTATAGCCGTGGAAGGCCCGATTGGAGCCGGTAAAACCACCCTCGCCACGATGCTCGCCACCGAATTGCAGCTTCCGGTCATTAAAGAAATTGTCGACGAGAATCCGTTTCTGGACAAGTTCTATCAGAATATGGACGACTGGAGCTTCCAGCTTGAGATGTTCTTTCTCTGCAACCGGTTCAAGCAGCTGGAAGACACGACTGTGCAGTACATAGATCAAGGGAAGCCGGTCATTTCGGATTATCATATCTATAAGAATCTGATCTTCGGGGAACGGACGCTGAAGGGATCGAAACGGGACAAATACCGTGAGATCTATCATATTCTGACCGATGATTTCCCCAAGCCGAACATTATTCTGTATATCCGGGCGGATCTGGATACGCTGCTGGCCCGGATTGCCAAGCGTGCGCGTACCTTCGAAGAGATCATTGCCCCTGCCTACCTCGAGCAGTTAATTGAGGATTACGACGATGCGATGGCATCACTGGCCCTCCGCGAACCATCCACCGTAATCGTCACGATCGACGGAAACCAGGTGGATTTCGTGGAGAACCCCGAAGACTTCACCGCCATCGCGGAACAAGTAAAGGAGCTTATGAAATGAACAGTTACAATATCCCGAACAATGCCATTATCACTGTGGCCGGAACCGTAGGCGTCGGCAAATCGACACTGACCGCAGCACTGGCGGAGCGCCTGGGCTTCCAGACCTCACTGGAGCAGGTAGATCATAACCCGTACCTGGAGAAGTTCTATCACGACTTCGAGCGGTGGAGCTTCCACCTGCAGATCTATTTCCTGGCGGAACGCTTCAAGGAGCAGAAGAAGATGTTCGAGCTGGGCGGCGGTTTCGTGCAGGACCGTTCGATTTATGAAGACACCGGGATTTTCGCCAAAATGCACGCCGATCAAGGCACCATGTCCCCGACCGATTATGCCACTTACACCAGCCTCTATGAGGCAATGGTGATGACGCCATACTTCCCGCATCCCGATGTGCTAATCTATATTGAAGGCAGCCTGCCTTCGATCCTGACCCGCATCAATGAGCGCGGGCGTGAGATGGAGATTCAGACCGACGTCTCCTACTGGGAGCATATGCACGACCGCTATTCCCAGTGGATCAACGAATTCAGCGCCTGCCCGGTGCTGCGGCTGAATATTGATGAGTATGATGTGAAGGACCCGGCTTCGGTGTCGGAGATTCTGACCCGGGTCAGCGCGGTAATTAACCGGACTGCGGTGGGGAAATAAATAGTTAGAGTGAAAAAGCAGCACCAGGGGTTTATCCTGGAGCTGCTTTTTTGATCCGCCTTCCTCCAATGAGGCCAAATCCATCACAGAATGTTAAAATACAATGGTTTCGGGGGTTACACCCTTGGGATATTCTTCCTCCCATATGGTTTTGTCCATATAGGCTTGATACCACATGTCGCCAATCACATCCGGATCATTGATTGCGCCAGTACCCGACTCCTTAATCAACAAGCCTAAAGAACGGTGACCAACAAAAATGCCTTGAGCAGCCAATGAAGTATGGAGATTAGCTACATAATTGCGCAGTCCTGAAAGAGCAATACCGATATTCCCCATCATTGGGACGGGGTACATGGCAGATAATCCTGTGGTAAAGAGTATGGAACCCTCATTCTTAGCGAGCATATCAGGGAGAACAGCATTGACAACTTGGATGGCACTGACCACATTGGCCTCAAATGCGTCCCTTACATTCTCTACGGTTAACTCCAATACAGAGGTGGGAGGATAGTTGCCTGCTGTAGGACTGAATTCCAGCACATCAATCTGGCCATACTGTGCTTTAATGTTACTGATCGCCTGTTCAATTTGTTCTTTACTGAAAATATCCGCTATGAAATAAGAGGCCACAACACCCTCCGCTTTCAATTCATCCACCATTTCTTGCAGCTTTGCGGCGTTTCTTGCGACTAATGCTACTTGGAAGTTATTTTTTCCAAAGCTCTTCGCAATAGACATTCCTAATCCCTTACCTGCACCAATGATCGCTAGTGTTTTCATATCTGATTCTCCTTTTATGAATACGTGAGTGTAATTGACAATTTTAATTGTAAAATCTACAATTAAAACGTTCAATGGTTGATATGAGTCAACATGACATTTAAACATCATTTTATATATATTTGACTATTATTTATGAAGGAGTGGCTTTTTATTGGGCAAGAATAGGGTGGATCTGCGTATTCTTAAAACGCGAAAAGCGATTAAGGAAGCCTTCTTGAGACTAGTGCAAACCAAAGGCTACGAACGAATTACTGTACAAGACATTGCCGACGAAGCGATGATAAATCGAAACACATTTTATTTACACTATTTAGATAAACCTGAATTCATGGACAAGTTATTTCAGGAGAGCGTACAGAATTTGAATGCTTGCTTGAGCCTGGAGGTGAGCTCGATCCATGAGATGGACAAGGATATGTTCAGTACGATGATAAAAACGATTTTCGACAATATCGATGCAAACATGATATTCTTTAAAACCATGCTCACTCAAAACATTCACCCAAACTTCCCCATCTACTTAAAAGACGCTTTTAAAACGTTCATCTTCGCCGGAAACAGCGATTTCCGCCACGATGAAAGGATGGAAATTGGCCTCGAGTACATGATATCGGGATTGGTAGGTGCGATTTGTCTATGGATTGTTGAACGTGAGAATTATAAGATGGATGACTTTATCGACCATCTGAGTGAAATTCATTATCATAACATGGTTGACTTGCTGAAGAATACTAGATAGAAAAATAACTAATCCACACCAATAAACCGCAACTGAGCCGTTCTCAGTGCGGTTTATTTTGCTTTTCAGACATTTTCTCTTAAAAATTCAGGACTTTTTTCGTTTTCCGAGTGTATTAACCCTATTTTGGGGCATTTGACGCAGCTTTTGTCGAGATTTGTTAAGAGTTTGTTTAGAGCCGCCTGATAGAATAAACGCAGATATGAAAAAATAGGTAGTTTTATAACTAGTATTTTTTGTCCACGGGAGGGCAGGCCGAAAGGAGAATGCGGAAGCATAGGGAGTGAATCTTAGACTACAGCGAAGCTTGCTGCACGCCGGACAGGACATGATGAACGAATAAGGGGGAGCACCAATTGTTAATGAGCAGGAGATTGAAGAGATATACCTCGCTAAGCTTAATTCTTAGTATGTTGCTATCGTTAATACCCAGTTCCTTTAGCGGACTGGCACAGGCTGCGGGTGATGATTATGAAGTCACGTTTCCAAACGGACAACATGTTGGGAACCTAAGCTATCCTGCGGACAATACATTCCTCAACTTTTATACCGAGGTGGAAGGCTTCAAGCAGACAGAGAAAGACAAAGATGCCAAATATGATTGGGTCAAGGGAGATATCTTTGCGGGTGTCGATGATAATGAAGCAACGGTTGAATTCCAGGTGAAGGTAGCCGACAATACCATTCTAAAGAATATGGCGGAGAGCGGACATGCGGAGATGCTTACAGGATTCTCCGTGCTGCGGCGTCACTCCGGGTTCTTATGGACCCGTCATTCGTCCATTACAGTAAACATTGACGGAAAAAATATTATTAATGAACGAACGGGCAGCAGCCAGCGGTATAACAAGTCGGCCAAGTCCCTCATCAAACCGAATTCTGTTATTACCATTAAGGTCTGGGGTGAAGGCGACGACGACGGTGAAGCAGCCGGTGTACGCGGATTTTACCTCAAGTTCCAGGATCTCAAACGTCCGGTCATAGATAACTATACCTTCACCGGGAATGGTGCAGAGCGGCTCAACGAGAATATTAACCAGAAAGAGCTGTATGTCAAAAGAGATGAGAACATCACCCTAAGCTACAACTTCAGCGAGCCGGTCAGACCGAGCACGGTAGTGAAGGCCAATTCTGATTATTTCCTGCGGCACAAGCTGTTCATTAATGATCCGGACACCGGACTTCCGGCGGCCGGACAGCAGCAGTATCTGCAGAATATATCCTTTAATGAGAACAATCTGAGTTCATACCAGAAAAAAATTGCCTATAGATATACGGGAGTTCCTTTCCATAACAGCAGTAACCTTCCGCTGAGACCCTTAATTACCGGGGGAACCACTGGCGGTGCGCAGATGGATCTGTCGCTGGAGAATAAATTGAAAGAAGCCGTGCTCAGTGATGCAGCTGGCAATAAAGCGGTTTTCAATCTCAACGCTGTGCCAAGCAGCGGCAGCAATTCCTGGGTGGAGCGCAAAGCCGGGAACCCGTTTGACTTCGACCGGGGCGGATACCGCGTCATTGTCGATGCTGTGCGTCCGAAGTATTCCAAGACCGCGAACGGCATTCAGCCGGAGATTCTGACCGGGGTTACGCTCAACAAGGGAGATGTCATTGACTTCACCCTGCAGATGACCGAAGAGGCGATTGCCAAAACCGGCTGGGATGAGAAGAAAACCTTCATCCTCTTCAATAACGGAATGAAAGCCTATTATGTTATAGGCAGGAATACAAAAAATTGGACCTTCCGCATGACCGTGCCTGACGGCAAAACGGTGGAAACCCCATTGCTTAAGGCCGTAGCCATATCCAATGATGCCAAGGGCGGCAGCGAGCCGATCCAGATGGATACCGATGTCATTCAGGATTACGCAGGCAACCTGATGATTCAGCCTGCTAACTTCGATGGAGTACACGAAGAGAAAATTAATCCTTACGGCAGTGATCTCTCACTCGCCAACTCCAAGATTGACTGGGCGAACCTGTTCATCGACAACACAGAGCCGGTGATCGGGTACCGGTTCGAGACAGGCGGAGCAACCGATACAACCTATGCCAAAAAAGGAAAAGTTACGATTGACGCCAACGATCCTTCCATTAAAGTACCGCATCTTGATCCTACTGTAGCTGACCGTGGAACAGAGCGGCCGAGCCGCGGGATCTACCGCCCTTCCAATATGAGTGCGGAAGCCTCACCTTCGGTAGGTCTGGTGTACTACTGGTGGAGCCAGGATAAGGCTGATCCATTCGCTGGTGTAGCCGGAGATCATTATGCAGCGCTTAAGCGTTACGCACTCTCCGCCAAGCAGCCGTCGGAAGAGCTGTATCCGGGAGAATTCGAGAATGTAGAGCTGTCGGTAGTGAATAACAAGACGAACCTGCTCGCTCCTCCGGCGGAAGCCTTCGAGGAAGGGAACAGCGGCGAGTGGTATCTGCATACATGGACTGCCGATATGTCTTGGGATTCTGCCAGAGAATTGATGCAGCATAAGAAGAAAGACATTTACAAGAATACCCATCAGGCGCAGTATGACGCTTGGATAGAAGAAGCACCGGGTTCCAAGGCAGATAAAATCTTCTATGCCGATAATCAGGCGCTGGCGGCTGTTGGACAATACGGCGATAAGAGTGTCTGGCCGCTTGAGGATTTCAAGAATGACGACTCTAACTGGAAGCACGAAGTTGGCGTGTTGAAGCTGGACAACCAGGGACCTGCCATTACGCTGGCCGCAGAGGATACAGCTACGGTACAGGCTCTTGTGAAGGACCAGCATAGCGGCGTCAAAAGTGTGCAGTATCAATGGGTGAAGGACGGGGATTCCCCGGCGGACGGAAAGTGGGCAGCTACGCCATATTCCGGCACAACCGTAACCCGGTCTACCTATGAGGATATTGATGAGGACGGATCATACTGGCTCTATCTGAAGGCGCTAGATAATGCGGGCAATGAGACGATTAAGACTCCGCAGGAAAGAGCGGTAGTTGTGAGTTCGGAAGCGGCTATTCCGACACAGTTCACACCGGAAGCCAATCCTAACTATGTGAAAAGTCATGATGTCACCTTCCAGATCAGCGGTGTGCATCCCGATTATGTAGGCTATGCCATCAGCGACAGCTCTCTTCGTCCAAAGGATAGTGATTTCACCGGACTGGATGCTTCTATGGTATCGGATATATCACCTTTGTCTGAGAAAAGCCTGCTTGAAGACGGAGCCGAACCGGCGGAGCCTGGCGCGCCGACTGAACCCAACTCTCCGGCCGAGCCGGAAGTTATAGCAAGCATCGGGCCGGTAGCCATTATGAAGTTCCTGTCCTCCGGGCCAACAGCGCCTTCGTTGACGCCGCTTGAATCGGAAGAGACTCCGGCACCGGATAACAGTGCTGAGCCGACAGTAACACCTGCTGCTTCAGCAGAAACAACTGAACCGTCAGCGACACCAACTGGCTCAGCAGAAGCAACTGAACCGTCAGCGACGCCTGCTGCTTCGCCAGAAGCCGGCACCGATGCCAAGCTGGCAGCCAAGGGCCTTGGCGCTTCTGTAAGTGAAGCTACTTACAGCTATATCGTTCCTGCTGCTAAAACAGTATTGAACGGAACGCAATACATTCATCTTATGGTCAAACACAGCGACAAAACGTACTACTACTCGAAGGCTTATTATTTTGATAATGAAGCACCGGCAGTGTATTTCAGCCCTGATAGTGTTGCTTATCCGCTGCCGCTGCAGAAGACGAAGATTAGCGTGTCGGAATTCTACAGCAAAACAGGACTGGTCAGCAAGTATCAATGGGTCAAACAAGAAGTAGGCGCAGAAGTACCTACAGAGTCGTCGACAAAATGGGCAGATGTTCCGGCAGGCGGCTCAGTCTCCATCGATGACAAATCGCTGAAATCGGGGGAAATCTCTGAGTTCCGCTTATATGTACTTGCGGTTGATGGAGCAGGCAACAGCACAATCAAGGCAAGTGCAGGAACCTTCAAGGTCTCGGCAACGACCAAGCCTGATGCGCCGGTGTCGGATGCCAAGTCTTCTCTGATCTATCTGTCCGGTGATACAGCGGACGGCTACACAGCCATTATGAAGCTGAGTCTCGAAACGGAAGACAAGACCGGTTACGAATATTCAGTCTCACCGGATAACGGAGTGAGTTGGCTGAACTGGAAGCCTTATACGAACTTCGTAGCCGTGAAGGTTCCGACGAGTAAGGCTGAGGAGCTTCAGGTGTGGGTGAAGTACAGAACGCCGGGCGGTCTGATCAGCAAGCCGGCCCAGCTTGAAATCAAGCTTCCTCTTACTACCGTACAGCCGGTCTATGCGCTTGCTTCACTCAGCGTGAACAGCCCGGTTAATGCCAAGGTGGGTTCAGATATTGAGATTACGCTTCCGCCGGGTATCCGCGTCATGCCATCGAAGATTAATCCTTCGGTGCCTGTACGGACCGGCAATTCATTCAAGATCTACGAGAACGGCTACTACAGCTTCGATCTGACCGATCTAAGTGATCCGGACCGGACAGATACGCTGTATCTGGTCGTGAAGAATATTGACGGTACGCCTCCTGAAGGAACCATTGAATATTCATACATGGAGAGTACGAATGGTAATGTGGTTGCCCTCCTCCAGAGCACCTCTGAGCCGGTGACGGTGGTGAACAATGGCGGCAAGACAGCCTACACCTTCACTGAGAACGGCAAGTTCGAATTCGAAATTAAGGATGCGGCCGGAAATGTCAATACGGTTGAAGCAACGGTTGCGAACATTAACAAGGAAGTGCCTAGAGTAAAAGTAGTCCGTTCCTACCAATATGGCGAGAATGGAAGCCAAACCTTCGGCACCCTGAAGGATAACAGCGGCAATGTGCTGTTCTCCACAGGTGTAACACTTAACGTAGAGAAGGCAGATGCATCGGCTAAGGCATTCAATGTCATCAGTGCCGATAAGAGCATTACACTCATGGAGAATGGAACGGCTTCATTCACTGTGACGGATGTGTACGGCAATACAACAGTTATCAAAGAAAAGGTAACGAATGTTCTCTCTGCGCCGCCAGTACCGGACAAAGTGGCCTATACCTTTGTAGATGCCGAAGGCAAAGCGGTTCCGGCCGATCAGATTGTGACCATCGGCGGACAGAAATATGCCAAAGGCAAAGTGAAGGTTACGCTTAGCGGCACAGTTGCTGCCCCTAACCACATGTTCTCAGGCGTAAGACCTATTTCAGATGGAGCCGCCTATACGAACCAGATCAGTAAAGCGGATGGAACGTACAGCTACTCGCGTGCTTTTGAGAGCAGCGGTTCAGCGGTGATGGCCATCTCGGATCTGCTGGGCAATGTGAACAAGGTTCCGGTGACCATTGCAGGACTTGATAACACAGCACCTGAGCTGACACTGAACAAGGAAACCGTAGGGATTGTTCAGAACAAGAAAGACTTTAACTTCCGTACGGATCTCGGCGGGTTCACCGTTTCTGATAATGTATCGGCTGAAGCTAACGTGAAAGTATCGGTCAGCGGGCTGGATCTGAGCAAGCTTGGACGCCAGCGCGTAGCTTACACAGCAGTTGATCAGGTAGGCAATAAGACGGTGGTCTATCAGGATGTGGTGGTCGTGAAGGACGGCGGATTGCTGGTCTTCGGTAACGATACCTTAATCTCGGCTTCCTCCGGCGAATCTGCGTTGTTCAATACCAACACCATTACCTTCAAGGTATCCGGCTTCAATCTGATGAAGGTAGGCGGAGTAGACAAGGTCAACCAGGCTGGAACATTCGATATTCTGTATTACCCTGGTCTGTACCGCGAAGGACAGCTGAAGCTGGTGAAGCAGAAGCTGACCTATGCTGAACTGGTGAGCAGTAATTTCAAGGTCACCTTCCCGAAAACAGGCTGGTACACCATTGTGGTGAGAACCCAGGAACGTGACCGCGAATTTGCTACCTTCTTTGTCGGCAATCTGAAATAGTTGAAACAAGAACAGGGGGAATACTTGGTGAAGTTGTTGAAACGCACAGTAGCGGTAATGCTCACCTTAATCATGGTATTTCTGTCCACCTCCGAGAGCTTCCATGCTCTCGTCGAGGCGGCCAGCAGTACCAAGACAACCATGATCCAGAATGACTTTATTAAGGTCACCGTGGATAACGAAACGGGCCGCTACGGCATTCGCACTGTAGAGGGTCAACCGATCCGCAAGAACGACAATAATGTAAACCTGCTGTTCCAGGGAGATGACCCGGAGACGTCGTTCACGACGTTCCGGATCGATGGAACGGATTATATCTACGGTAATAAATACAAGTTCGACGCCAGCCACTATTCAGAGACTAGTGCACCTAAAGTGGTGGAGAATTCAAATGGCACCAAGCAGCTGGAGATGATCTGGAAGATTAAAGGCGTAGAGATCAAGCAGATTCTAATGCTCTACACCGACAGCAAGGATGCTGTGAATTCCGGGAATGTCAACATCCGCTATGAAGTGAACAACAAGAGCGGTGCGCAGGTGCAGATCGGCAGCCGGATTCTGCTGGATACGATGGTCGGCGGCAACGACGGGCCGCAGTTCCAGATTGGCACAGCCTACAAGTCACCGCTGCAGGTGGAGCGGAAGCTGGTCCACAATCCGGAGGACGATAAGGGGATTCCCTTTGAAGATAGAGCTTACTTCAAGATTCCTGCTTATTGGGTGATGCGCGACAAGCTGGATCTGACGAATCCTCAGGCAACCAATGTGGTGGCCTACGGCTTCAATAACTTTGCCGAACAGAATATTAATATTGTGGATGAAATGATCGTCGGGCACTGGAACGGCCTGGCGAATACGAAATGGGATTATAAAATTAATCCGAATCTGGACTTCACCAGAGATACCAATGATTTCGGCACAGCGGATTCTGCGGTTGCCTTCTATTGGAACCCGGAGAAGCTGGCGCCGGGAGGCTTCCAGAGCTTCGAGACTGTATACGGTCTCGGTGAGCTGACAGCCCCTGATAAAGTGTTCTCGATCCGTTATGTAGATCAGGTACAGCAACTGGCTACCGAGCCGGTTGAAGGCGGAGGCGTACCGACGAAATATGAGAAAAATGGTGTCTTCGACGTTATAGCAGAAGTAGAGAACCTTCAGGCTTACAATATGGAGCACTCCAAAATTGAAGTCGAGATGACCCTGGAGAGCGGCCTCAGCTTCGTCAGGCAGAATGAAAAGGGAGAAACTGTCCTGGATGCAAACGGGAATCCGGTCCTGGAGAATGCCCGCAGCAAAATGCTAGAGTTCAAAAAGTCAGCCACACCTGATGAAGCGGCGATGGGCATTGAGCCGAAGTACAAGCCGGGTGATGCGATTACCGCTACCTTCCGCGTTCAGGCCAAAGGCAGACCTTGGCCGGTTACCCGGGAGTATATGATTTCCGCGAGAAGCCCGGAAACGCAAGGCAAAATCGAAGGCGTCAAGGATGAGGGCATTAAAGCCCAGTATGAATCGACCCGCACTAATTTCATTCTTTTGCCGCCGGTGGGAGAAGCAACAGCTACGTATTCCTACGCACTAGCACCGGCAGAGCTGTACAGCACAGATGTGAAATATCTGACGGTCAATCTGTCGAATATTGAAGCTTACAATACAGGCAATGCAACGACCGCTCCGAACTTTGACCTGTATCTCAAGAATAAGGCGGATGGTAGCAGGTATAAGGTCAATGTTCAGGATGCAGTGGTGATGCAGCCGACAGACGATGGATTCTCCGGCGCTATGCGGATTACGTACCGCGGCGGTGAGCAGGTGGATTCAGGCGGCAATGTGCTCGAAGCCGGGCTTGGACCGGAATTGCCGCTCGGTGAATACCAGGTGGAGATTGATTACAAAGGCGATGCCGGCGGAGATGAGGAAGTAGCGGCTCTCTATGATATGACAACTCCGCAATCGTTCCTGGTCACTGATAATAACGACACACGAATCCGTGAAGCCGGAGTAATGGCGGTCTACAAGGAAGCTGTAGATATCAGCGGTCTTGCGAACGGCGCTACGGTAAAGGATGAGCTGCTGGATCAGCTGAACTCTCTGTTCCCGGGCAAGCCCTTCAAGGACGGTTCGTTCCTGTACAAGGCTGTTACCGAGTACAAGAAAACCAAGGCATTGTTCGGCGCAGCGAGCAAAGCAGTTGATCCGAAGTTTGATATCAGCGAATTCATGGATGAGGAAGCGCTGAAAGAGACTCCAATGTATGCTTACAAGCTGTTTGCGACAGAAGAGGACTTCGAGGAATTCAAGGAAGAAGCGGAAGCCAAGGACCCGGAATTCGACCGTGAGATTCTGGTTACCGTCCGCGGCATGATCAAGCAGGTCGGCACAGGTGACGAAGAGCAGGTCATCGTGGATACCAAGACAGAACCGGCAATTATTAATGATGCTGTAGCTTATAAAGGTAAGGACCTGTCTTTTGTACGCGGTAAGCTGGATATCTTCGGCAACACCCTTCCCGGCGATCTGCCTTTCCTGGATACCCTGTTCGTCAAGGGTGAAGGAACGCTGAGTGTAGCGAGCAGCGGATTCGTTTTCCATAAAGGAGAATGGACCCTCGACTTCTTCAACGGCTTCAACAAGTCGCTTGGAGAAGAGGACTTCGATCCCACAAAGGATAAAGAAGAAGAAGATAAAGACGATGATGACGATAAGAAGGATGAGAAAGGTAATGACGGCAACCCGGAAGATGATACACAGAACGGCAGTCTGAAATGGGCTGTCGGCGGCGTGGGCGACAGATTGAATCCGCTGCGCCAGATTATGATTGAGGATGTGTACTTCAACAAGCAGTCTCTGTTCGGGGCACCAAGCTTCTCCATTGACGGCTTTGGCTTCTCCTTCAATGACTTCATTCTTAGAGAGAATGGGATTTCCTTCGGAGGCTCATTGTCCCTGAAGATCATTAACTCCGAGATCAAGAATGTCATCTTCAACAGTGCCGGCTTCTATGGCGTCGATGCCTCCCTGGGCTTCGATCTCAATCAGGAGATGGGCTTATTCGGACCGGATAAGAAGAAGGATGCGGATAAGAAAAAAGGTCCGGATGCTCCAAGCGGCAAAGTTACAATTAAGCACGCTGTGCAAGGCGGGGGCATAGGCAATGAATACGGCCTGGAGTTCGCAGCACAGCTGAAGAATATGATGGGCGTGGAGATTGAATTCTCGCTCAAAAAAGTAAAAGACGGCCGGATTCTTCCGGATGTGATTGCCTTCGGGGCAGAGCTTCCGCAGCCGGGTATCCTGGTGACGGGTGCAACGTACCTGACAGCCATCCGGGGAGCAGTACGTGAACTGGCGGACACTATTGCCGGCGGCACGGCAGAGGACCCGTTCCCGTTAACCATTCAAGCAGGCGTAGGCATGCGGTTCGGGATTGCTCCGGCGTATTTCTTCGGCGATGTGGACCTGACAGTGAAGCGTACCGGCCTTAAGGTGGAAGGCAGGCTGGATTTCGCTGCCAAAGCCGATGCGGAGAAAGATGACCGGCTTCCGATGCTGACTAAAGCGCTGCTCGAGGCGCAGTGGGTAACCCCATGGTTCGTGCGCGTGGAAGCAGAGATGGATATCGGCGGATGGGATATCATCATCGGGAAGGCGGGTATCTTCGTCGGACAGAATCTGGAGAAGAACCGCACTGATTTTGAAGGCTATATCAGCTCCAAAGTGCAGATTCCGAACGATGTACCGGTTGTCGGCGGCATGCCGCTGTCCAGTATGTTCCTTGGCGTCAACAATGATAAGGTCTGGGGCAGCATCGGTATTCTGCTGATCTCCTTAGGTATTACTTACTACTGGAGTGGCGGCATTGAATTCGGTACTTCGACCGATCAGCTGCCGGAAGGAATGATCCATCTGGTGGTGGATGATCCAGAGCTTGGACCTCGTCTCATGGTGATTGGTGCGGGCGTGCAGACGCTGGCCACCTCCAAGGTAGCTTCCGAGGAAGAGAATCAGGAAATTATCTACCGTGAGGTAGAAGAAGGCGTCAAATATGTCGAGAACGGATCAATCAATGTCGGTGTAGGCGGCATTACGGTCAAGAACGGTGGCAGAATCCATGAGATTCCAATGGACGGCGTAGCCGGTAATGCCATTATTGAAATGGAGTACAGCAGCAAGGAAATGCCGGAATTCAAGCTGCAGGATGCCTCAGGCAAAAATTATCCGGTGAAATTCGACAACACGAACACTGATCCTACGGCAAATGCTTTTACACAATATATTCCTGCAAGCTATAAAACGGAGAATGGGCCTAAGCTCAGCAGTGAAGTGGATATTCGCAGAGCGTATATCATTATTCCGGAGAATGAAGCCACAAAGGGCGGTACCTGGAAGCTGACAGCCGTCTCGGCGGTTGACACCAAGCTGCTCAACGTTCCTACGCTGCCTACGCTGAATGAAGTCAACCTGGCGAATGACAGCGCGAATGCGAATAAGTTCACAGCCTCCTGGAAAGTTGCCAATGCAGCCGAAGGCGATACAGTGAACCTGTATCTGGCTGAGGATGCCGTGACGAACCGTAAGGAAATGCTGAATGGTCAAGAGATTCTGCAGACAGGTGATCCTGGTATGCTGATTGCCAAGGACGTGCCAGTCGGAGCAGGCGGCTCGGTCAGCGGCGGAATTACAAGCGGCAGCAAAGTGATTGATGTAACCAATGTAACATTGATGGGCAATCCCGAGGATATCCGCGGGCTGCTCAGACAAGGCAACTACTACCTGCGGGCCGAGCTGAAATCCAGCTCGAACTTCGGAACGAAGACTTCCCCGCAACGCTTTGAAATCATTGATCCGCTGGCACCGCAGAGTGTGAGTGAGGTGAAGGTTGAGCCTGCCGGCAACGGATTGTTCTCACTCTCCTTCAAGCCGGGAGCGAAGAAATCGGGACACAGCAGCTTCGAGCACAGCTACGTGGTCGATGCGAAGCTGGATGCTGAAGGCAAACTGAGTGAATATGCTCCGTTTGGAGAGCTTTTGTATACCGAACAGGAGCTTAAGCCTTACTGGAACGCCTCCACAGGCAAATACGAAGGTCTGTTGATTGGCGGCTGGAAGGCTGTATCTACAACAGATGAAGTCTATAAGGGCAGCCTTGAAGGCTCAGTGATTGATCTGAGCAAGGTGAAATATGTCGGTCTGGAAGTGAAGAAGAATTACGTCATCGGCGTCAGTGCCGCAACGGTTCCAACCGAGGATGCCGACAAGCATCAGAACTATCATTATGCCGAGCGGCGTGAGAGCAGCAGCACCTTGCTGCCAACTCCGAATCTGCCGGATCTGACGGTATTGAGTTCATCGGGGACGGTAGATGCCTCCTCCGGGAACTATGTGAACCTGTTAACGAATGAAACGAAGCAGAAGCTGATGCTCTCTTCCAAACAGTCCAATATGACGGTGGAAGCATTCTATGCTGACAAATCCATTGGGACTGTAGCCCTGACGAACAAGGCCGGCGGCGGAAGCGAAGGCACCTTGAATCTAGACCAGTTCCAGACGGACGGTCCGTATGCGATTGAACTGAGAGCCAGAAATACGGTGACCAAGGATATCTCAGTGACCATGCTCTATCTGACGGTAGATACGATCGCACCGGTCCTCTATCTGACGGAGCCGGTAACGGGCGAACGTACCGCACAGGGCGCCGTTCGTGTAGCCGGCACGACAACTACAGGAACTAAGCTGAGTGCAGTTTATACCGTGAGTCAATTACAGTCTGACGGCAAATACAAAGACAAGGTCATCTCCAAGGAGCTTACGGTAGATCCGAAGACGGGAGATTTCAATGGAATGGTGGAAGTGAATTCTGAGGAGCCTTCAGTGGCGCTAAGCATTGTCGCAACTGACGATGCGACCAATCAGAACACAGCGGTTGTGGATATTACCAATGCCGGCTTCAAAGTACCGGTTGCTCTCGTTCTGAAGGGAGCGGAGACGCTGACGCCGGGTGCGGCAGGCCAAATTCAGGCCTATCTCAAGGTGTCGGATGGCAAGGACGGGAACGGCAAGCCGAAATTCAAGGAAGAGCCGATTACTGGCAAGGATCTGGCCAATCTGACTTATGAAGTTGCCGTAGGTGATGCAGTGTCATTGCTCGCAGACGGCAGTGTTACCGCACTTGCCACCGGCTCCAGCCTGATTGAGGCAGAGTATAAGGTGTCCGAGGGTGTTACGCTTAAGGGCATGCTTGCAGCAACCGTAGCTGTTCCGGATACGAAAGAATTAGGTACTGTACAAGCCGTATCTTCTCCGATTGGCGGAGACAGCAACCATACGAAGATTACGGTGACTTCCGCCGGAGATATGACTGGACAGCAGATCGCTTACAAGGTCTTCTCGTCCAACCCGGTGGAACTGAAAAAGGATGACAATGTAAGCTCATGGAGTCTGCTTCCGCTTGATGGTATCGTTACAGCCCATCCAGGTGCTATCGTTGTGGTGGCCAAGCGTACCTCCCTGGACAAGCTCGTAAGGGCATCCGGCAGTGTTCCTGCATCGGTCTGGACCAGCAGCGGTTCAGGCGGAGGAGGCGGTGCTGGCGGAGGCGGTGGCGGTGGCGGTGGTGCCGTACCGGGAGTTGTTGAAGAACAAGCACCGGAGCAGGCAGCTCAGATTACCGTCAACGGCCAGGCCGCGACAGCAGAGTGGGATGGACTTACTGCGATCGTACACATTACGGATAAAGAAGCTGTAGCAGGCAGTGAACTCACGGTAAGCTCCACCGATCCGAATGCCAAAGCATTCAGTATCCGTGTAGACCAGAGTGTGGTTCAGCAGCAGCTGAGCGCGAAGAAGAAGATTGTGATTGAAGTTCCTATGGGCCAATTGATCATTGCTCCTGAGAATCTTGCAGGTGTGACTGCCGGACTTACTATCGGCATCGGCGGTAATAGCACTGTTGACCAGCAGGCGATGAAGGCAATTGCCGATCAGCAAGGCTTCACGCTGATGGCGGCAGGCCAAGGTGTAACGGTTAACGTTAATCTGCCGAAGAGCAGCTGGACACCGGCGCTTGCAGCCAAGATTGCCATTCCTGCGCCGCTTGCGGGCAAGGAAATTACAGCTATGGTGCTTAAGGACAAAGACGGCAACTGGACAACGGTACCGTGGAAGCTGGACAGCAGCGGTACGGCAGTGAATGTACAACTGACCGGTGAAGGTAGCCTCTTCTTCATCCGCAACCAGAAGACCTTCAAGGATATGCCTTCAGGCTGGGGCAAGGAAGGCATTGCGGCTGCATCCGCCAAGCTGTTCGTTCTAGGGAAATCTGCGGATCTGTTCGATCCGGCAGGCAAAGTGACCCGGGCAGAATATCCAACCATTCTGCTGCGCGTTGCAGGTCTCATGAACAAGCAGGCAGCTTCGGCAGGCTTCAGTGATGTCAGCGGCAGCAGCTGGTATAACCGCAGTGTCTCCATTGCCGCTGAAATGGGTATTGTTACCGGACTCGAAGGCGGAAAGTATGCGCCTAAGGATACGCTGACAAGAGTTGAAGCGATGACGATGCTCGGAAGATTGCTGAATCAGGTCAATCCGGGCAGTGAACTTAGCGAGGCTGAAGTCACTTCGATCCTCAGCAGCTTCACTGACAAGGGCAAGGTTCCGGCATGGGCAAGACAAGCAGTGGCAATGAGCATCAAGAACGGCATTATTCTCGGGGAAGGCAACAAGGTGAATCCGTCCAGTCCGCTTACGCGTGAGCAGGCGGCAGCCATTGCCATCCGTCTGGATCAATTCATTACAGCTAAGCAATAACAAGGATGTGCCCGTTCGCTCGTAAGCGGGCGGGCACACTCTGCTGGGAAATCCTTAAGTCACAATACTATTCAGGTGGTGTCAACATGGCTTTGAAGCGAAGATCATGGATAGGTTATCTTATAGCACTGGCGGTAATTGTCGTTGCCGCAGTTGCCGGAGGCATCATGGCCAAGGCTGATCCGCAGACCTGGGACAGCACGGCCGATACCAGTTGGTACGTGCCGACGAATGATACTTTCAAAATTAACAATGCTAGAGAGCTTGCTGGTGTAGCCAAACTCGTGAATGAAGGCACTGTAAATGGACTCAGCGGTAAAATTATGGAGATTACGGACGACCTGGAGCTTTCTGCTTACCAGTGGGTGCCCATCGGTACGGCCGAGAATCCCTTCCGGGGAACTTTAATCACGGAAGGCGGATTAATCAAGAAGATTTACGGTTTGAACGTAGTGGCGAACCGTTCATACCAAGGCTTGGTAGGGAATATGCAAGGCGGTACATTAGGCGGCCTGAGTTTTGAATCAGGCACCATCTCTGTGACCGGAGTAACCTATGATGTCTATGCCGGCTCTGCCGTAGGTAAAATGAGCGGCAGCAGCATTGTGTTTGACATTACCAACAAGATCAATATCACTTCGGACGCTTCCCCGTATCACTCCTACACGGGCGGTATTGTCGGGATGGGCGAAGGGATGATCTCGAACTCAATCAATAACGGAACCGTTACAGCGTTTGGTTCAGCCGATGTGGGAGGAATTATGGGCTATGGCGACTCCAGAGGCATCATCATCAAAAAAATAGTCAATAATGGTGCGGTTCTTGCCCAGGGGACGGACAGCTCCGTGCTTACCGCAGGCGGGATTGCAGGTCATACCACAGGACCGCTCAGTCTAAATGATGAAGACACTCCTATCATCAATACGGCGGCGGTTACCATCGCTGGCGGGAATCAGGTTGCGGCAGGCGGGATTGTCGGTAAAGTAGACAATACCATCGTGTTCTCCAACATGACTACCAATAATGGTGCAATTACCGTTAATGCAGCAACGGCAGTGAACTCGGCAGCCGGGGCGCTGGTAGGTGCGACAGGAACAGTAGCCAGCCGTGAGGTTTCCATTACATTTGTGAATACGGCGCCGGTTACCAATAACGGTGGCAAAAACGTATATACTGGCGGCATTGCCGGATATACGGGCAGCAAATTCACCTGGACGCATCCTTATGTGAATACACAAAAGATTACAGCATCAGGGTCAGAGAATGTAGCTACCGGCGGATTCGTCGGATACGCCGCAGGCGGTCTGGTCACCAGCAACGCTACAGCGGGAGTATTCGAGAATAAAGAGCTGATCTCGGTTAACGGCGGCACAGGCGTCTACACCGGCGGGATTGCCGGTTATGATGCAGGCGGGAACATCACCCAGACCTCTTCAACAGGCGAGCTGAAGGTTAAAGGGACTGCGGATGTATATACCGGCGGTACCGTGGGTTACGAAATCGGCGGAACCATTGCATCATCAGTGACCGGCAAGACGGAAGGGCAACATCTGGCAATCACTTCCGATGGTACAATCGGCGGAATCGTTGGCTATCTGGAAGGAACCTTGAATAATTCTTCTATTAAATATGCTACACTGCAGGTTACTTCGGCAGGCGGTATTATCGGCGGGATTGCCGGTAACGCACAGGGTACAGTAAGCGGAGTTACGGCCGGAGATGCTGAATCGGCAGGCTACAGCACTTTGGTGCTTCAGGCTGCAGTAGCGGATGCGGCAGACGGGCAGGACAATATCACGTTCGGCGGACTCGTGGGTGTGAACAACAAGCCGTTGACGCTGACCGGCGGTAAGGCCTCGCGGATCAGCTTCCTGAATGAAGCCGGAAGAAGCGGGTACACCATCGGCGGCGCCGCTGGCAAGCTGACGGCGGATGCGGTCATCGGATCTGCAGCCGTGCCTGTGCAAGTGCAGGATCTCCGCACAGAGCTGAAGGCTGATAAGGTAAGCTTCGGCGGCGGTGCAGGGCATAACTCGGCTGCCCAGTTCAACGGGCACACGAATCGTATCGAGATTAAGGCTACAGGCGCTACAGTAAAAGCTGGCGGCATGTTCGGTGAGAACCATTCAGCCGCAGCCGCTCCGTTCAATCATGCGGAGAATGTAGCCATCACCGCGAGCGGTGCAGATAACCAGCTTGGCGGGAATACCGGATTCAATGCCGGACAACTGGTGAATGCTACCGTAACTCAGCTGTCTATTGAAGCCAGCGGTGTGCGTGCTGAAGCCGGCGGGATTGCCGGACATTCGGAAGGAACAGAGGCTCCTGCCACACGAGCAGGAATTACTTCAGCTGTACTGAATGTTCCCGGAGCTGACCCGATGATTACGCTGACTGCGGCGGATGCCAAAGCGGGAGCGATCGTTGGAGCAGCGGCAACGACAGATATTACAACGCCGGAAGTGAACGCGCAAGACGGTGCGCTGATGCTCATTCAGGCGCAAGCGGCGAAGCCGTCTGTCGGCGGCTTGGCAGGTACCCTTACGAACAGCAGCATCAGCAGTGACAGCAAAGTGGTCAATGTGGAGAATATGCTGATTCTGGCAGGGCCAGCGGCTACAGATGCCTATGTTGGCGGGCTTGTAGGCTATAATGAATCCTCCAGGCTGGAACGTCTGGCAGGTTCAGCGGTGAGTCTGACCCTTAATGCACCGCGCGCTACTGCGGGCGGGGTGGCCGGATATAACCACGGCAGTGCTACAGGTATTATTGTGGACACTTATATCAGCGGTCTGAATCTGAAGGCTAACAACGGGGCAGTGTCCTCGTATGCCGGGGGGATTGTCGGCCTCAATGCGGCTCAGAGTATTGACCCGGTACTCAATCCAGTGACCTCGGTCAGCACGATTCAGAATACCCGGACACTGGGTACGGTCTCCGCTACATCCGCCAATGCCATTGTGGGCGGTATGGTTGGTGAGAACCGCACGCTGATTGCCAACAACAGCATTACCGATAAGATCTCGGTGATCGCAAGAGGCAATTCCTCCATCATCGGCGGTCTGGCCGGTGTGAATACAGCATCGGGAACACTCTACTACACGTATTCCAATGCGAACCTGACCATTGAAGGAACAGGTACACATGCCGGGGGATTAGCTGGCAGCAATGCCGGTGCTGTCATTGGCTCTTATGTAGATATTGATGTGACAGGAGATGCTCAAGGAACCTCGGGCGGTTCCGTTTACCTGGGCGGACTCATCGGCAGAAATACAGCCGGTACGGTGGAGCAATCGTATTCTGTTTCCAAGGTTACCGCGAAGAACGTCTACACCATTGTCGGCGGTCTGATCGGAGAACTGTCCGGCGGAACGGTCAAGAATTCCTATGTAGCGAAAAGTGTTAACGCTGCGAACGACAATTCTTATGCGGGCGGCTTCGTTGGCCGAATTACAAACGGTAAAATAAGCAACGTCTACTCAGCAGCAGAGGTTAATGCAGACGAGAAAAAGACTGCTTATGCCGGCGGCTTCGCCGGACGTTACGATAATGCAAGTAAAGAACTGCTCTATAAATCCTACTATATTAAAGATGAAGGACTGAATATCAACCGCGATCTGCCTGATTTCGCAGAGGGCAATCACCGCTGGCTGAATGTGCATGTCCGGCTGACCACCATTCTGTCAGAGACACTGAAAGACAGAACGGTATTCCCGGGCTTGTCGGGCTGGGATTTCGAGGGAGCCTGGAAATACGGCTCGCTCAGTGCGGCCTACCGTTACCCTGAAGTCAATCGCATTGCCAATACCGGCGGCGGAGACAACGGCAATAACGTAAATGCCAATATTAACTGGTACACGAAGGATAAGGATGCGATCGGCTTCGAGATCACCTCGGAGGCTGAGCTGGCCGGTCTGGCGGGAATTGTCAACGGCACCATTGCCGGTGTAGAGCAATTCAGCTTTAAGGACAGAACCGTGACTGTGATGAATCCGGTCCATATCCAATCCAAGCAATGGGTACCTATCGGTGATAAGGAAGTCAATCCTTTTGAAGGAACATTCGACGGGAAAAGCCAGCTGATCGATGGTCTGACCCTGCAGCCTGTCTATACGCATTCCGGGTTGTTCGGAATCATTGGAGCGAATGCTACAGTGCAGAACATGAATCTGGAGCCGCTCACGGTTGCCGGCAACGGCTACACCGGCGTTCTGGCCGGAACGAACCTGGGTACAGTCAAGAATGTGGACCTTAAGCTGCTGGACGGCGTGAAGGTCAGCGGCGGGATTGTCGGCGGCATCATCGGCCAGAACTCAGGCAGTGTTGCCGCTCTGCAGCTTACGCTCGACGGCGGAAGCCGGATTGAGACGGTAGCTGAAGGCGGCATCGCCGGCGGCCTTATCGGCGACAACACAGCGGATATTACAGCTGACACTTATGTCATCCACGATAAGGATGGCAGCATCGGCAGCGCGGCTGACCATGCCGTTATCGGCGGAATTATTGGAGTTCAGAATGGTAATGTGACTGGTCTGGCCCTTGAAGTGAATTCCAGATACCGGATTTCCTCCACGGGAATGGAAGCCACGGTTGGCGGACTGGTTGGACATTACCAGACAGGTCAAGCTGAAGGGCTGACCGTAAGCTTTGCAGACGGAACTCTGGAAGCGCGGGGGCTTGGCTCCATCCTTGGCGGTATGATCGGTCAATCCGATCAAGGGAACAGCATCCGCAATGTAATAGTAACCGGCTCCGGAAGCGGCATACAGCTGACAGCTAATGGTACGGCTGGCGGTGTTGTGGGCGCGAAGGAAGGCAGACTCGGCGGAATGCTGACCCGTTCTGTGGATAACGGCAACAGCTTCGATATTGAACATGCAGCAGTATCAGGCGTGAAGCTGGCTACAACAGGCGACAGCTTGAAGGCTGTGCTCGGCGGGATTGCCGGATCGGCTTCCCGGACAGCAATCAATGACGCCCGGTTCAAGGCTTCTCTTAGTGCCGCAGGTGAAGTAATCACTGCCGGAGGTATTGTGGGAGAGAGTGATAACTCCATCATCTACAATGCAGATTCGTCACCTGAGCTTCAAGCTGCGGCGAAGAGCGGTGAGGCCACTGTCGGCGGGATCGCCGGAACGATCTCAGCCCAGGATATTAATCAGGGCTTTGATTTTGGTAAGGCATATCCGCTGTATAAAGGGATCTACATCGCTAAGGTTCATGATGGACAGATCACAGTCACCGGAACAGACCATCGTGCTGACCTCTATGCGGGCGGTCTGACAGGCAAGAATACGGATGCTTCCATCTATAGCTCCGAGGTTGCCTCAGGTCTGAAGGTAACCGGCGGCAATACCGTGAGTGCAGGCGGAGTTGCCGGATACAGTAACGGTATCATTGTGGATACCATTGTCAGAAGCGGTGTGAACGCAGATAACAGCAGAGTAATCAATGCCGGCGGGCTTGTCGGCTGGGGAGACGGCGGCGAGATTCATTACAGTAAGGTGATCTCCGGCTCCGGCCAGTCCATCAACGTCGGATCAGCAGTTACTCTGGGTGAATCAGTACCGAATACACGCGTTGGCGGAGTGATCGGTATGGCCGATCATGTCCTGATTACGAATACCCATACGGATATTCCGGTAGTGATTGCAGATACCAATCAGGATAACACGATGTATGCAGGCGGCTTTGCCGGACTCCTGGGTGAGAACGGTACACTTGCCGGACAGATTCAGAAGTCTTATGCCACAGGCAAGCTGAATGTCAGCGGCAGATTAGGCTCCTATGTCGGCGGATTCGCCGGGTCTGTAGATCATTACTCGATCACAGATTCCTATGCCTCCGGTGACATCAGCAATACCGGCTTCGACACACGCAGCGGTGGTTTCGCAGCCTCCGTGGAGCGAAGCGGCAGCATCAGCAAGTCTTACGCTTTACAGAGCAAGATTTCTACTGTCGGGGTGAAGTCCTCGACCCGTTCCTATAATGGCGGCTTCGCCGGATATAATGACGGAATGCTTACTAGTGTGTACGCGAATGTGCCGCAGATTAGCGTTAAAGTTGCAGGGGACAATGTCTCCAAAGGCGCACTGGTCGGCTACAACTTCCGGGACGGCAAAATTCTTAGCTCATCCTATACCGGCACACTGGATGCTGTAGGCCGTAATTCGGGTGCAGCCGCAGCTGCCGTAAGTACAGCAGCAGTTGATCCGCTGACTTCAGGACTCTGGAGTATCGACTATGATACTACCTTCCTGAACGACCTGACGGATGGGGCCATTACTGTACAGACTCCGCTGCAGCTCGCGGGGGCAGTCATGTTCTATAACGAGACAGGACTGAATTATTACAAGCTGTTCAACAGAACGGCTGAGAACAAGCCGGAGCTGACAACGATTTTGCTTGGTGCGGATATCGATCTTGCCGGACGCTACTGGACGGCATTCGACAGCTTCACGGGTGTGTTCGACGGTCAAGGCCATACGTTAAGCGGACTTTCACTGAAAGCCTCCGGCCAGCAGACCGCCGGATTCATCAAGGATAACCGTGGCCAGCTCCTGAATGTGAACTTTACCGGAGCAGAACTCTCCGGTGCAGTGAATGCAGGTATTGCTGCTGGAGTCAACCATAAGGGTGCAGTCATCCAGAATGTGAAGGTCAGCGGTTCCGTGGCTGCCAGCGCTGCCGCAGGCGGGGCAGCTGGTGTGAATCAGGGCACTCTGGAGAAGGTCACGAATGAAGGAGTGAAGCTTGCCGGAGCAGGCCGGATTGGCGGAATTGCCGGAAGCAACGCTGGTGTGATTCACCAGGCTGTATCGAAGGGCAACATTGATGTATCATCTGCACTGGCCGCAGGCGGAATTGCCGGTGAGAACAGTGCAGAAGGCTCCATCACTGAATCGCTGGTCTATGGCGATATCCGTGTAGCTTCAGCCCAGGCGATCGCTGGCGGGATCAGCGGACTGAATGCTGGAGAGATCAAGAACAGCTACTCTGCCGCCACGGTCCTCGCCGAAGGCATGTCTACTGCATGGGCTGGCGGTATTGCCGGTCTGGCAGAGAGCGGGTCGATTATTACTTCCCTGAACACCGGAGAAGTGAAGGCTGGAGTGAAGGGCAAGATTCAACCGCTGCAAGCCTTCTTCGGCGGGATTGCCGGACAGAAATCGGACAATGCCACGATCAGCGGCTCCTTGTTCAACAGACAAATGCTGAAGAATAATATTGCGTACTACAATCTGAATGGCCAGGCAGTGTCTGGCAATAACAGCAGTGCCATGGGGCTGCCGGGTGCAGAGCTTACTGGCGCGAATCTGCCGGCAGGCCTGGATGCCGGAATCTGGACAGCCCGGAACACATTCTATCCGCTGCCTCAGGCCTTTAACGGAACAAATGAAGGGACTCTGGCTTCAGCCGCTGTTATCCTGAACTCGCAGGATCTGATTAACCGCGTGGGTTCGGCATTCCACATGAGCAGCGGCGGAGCACTCTCCTGGAGCGCTGATCCGTCCAAGGCTGTAGTGAACGGTACAACCGGCAGCCTGATATCAGGTGGCAGTGCAGTGCTGAAGGCAACCGCTGGAGGACAGAGCAGAAGTATTGCTATTAATACCGCTGCATTCCAGTACCCGAGCGCAGCAGTTGCACCAACTGCAACTCCTGCAGATAAGAATTTCACTACTGAAGTGAAGGTGGAGCTGGCAACAGGCGAGCAGGGAGGAAGCATCTACTATACACTGGACGGTACAACACCTACAGAGACCTCCCAGCTGTACAGCGGACCTATCGATCTTAAGAGCACAACAACGGTTAGAGCCATTACGATTGTATCCGGCAAAGAGTACAGCCCGGTTGCAGCCTGGACCTGGACGCTTGTAGTCCCTAATCCGAGCCCTAATCCAAACCCTGGTACCGGCAATGGCGGCGGTGGTGGTGGCGGTCCAATTGCTCCGCTTCCAAGCCCGACACCTGCACCGGCAGCTCCGTCGATCACAGCGGTCGCTGGAACATCGACAGTAACTGGTGACAGTGAAGCTCCGGTCAAGATCGCTAAGAACAGCAAGCTTGCGCTGAAGGCTCCAGAAGGGCAGACGATCTATTACACAACGGACGGCAGCATTCCGACTGCCAAGAGCACGAAGTATACCGGTGAGCTGCTGATTACCAAGAGCATGACGGTCAAAGCCATTACGGACAAAGACGATAAAGTCATTACCATCGAGTATGCGGTGGAGAATGCGAAGTACAGCCTGAAGAGTAACAGCGGTGAGATCAAGTATATGGCAGCCTATCCGAACGGTCTGTTCATGCCGAACGCAGCCATCACCAGGTATGAGCTGATCCAGTCGCTTGCACCGCTGCTTGACATGGAAGAAGTGAATGTAGGCAATCTGTTCAATGATGTCAATGCCGAGAATGAAGGACTGACCGGATTCTTCGCATCGGCCGGCATTATTGAGGGCTTCCCGGATGGCGGATTCGGCGGAACGAAGGGCTTAACCAGAGCCGAGTTCTCCAAAATCATGACAACTGTGCTGAAGCTTGATGTAACTGAGACAGGCGTAACGAAGCAGAAGGACCTGAAGGGACACTGGGCAGAGAAATATGTCAATGCCCTGTCGCAGGCAGGTTATGTGCAAGGCTTCCCTGACGGAACCTTCAAGCCGGGAACACCGATTACCCGTGCGCAGGCCGTAGTGCTGATTAACCGGATTGCCGGCACGAAGAAGCTGACGGTAACGGCTGTACAATTCAAGGATCTTCCGGCTACCCACTGGGCTTATAAAGACATCATGTCGGTTGTGAAATAACAGAAATTCATAAGTGAAGGAGATCGGCGGATGAAAACAAAGCTGCTTGCCGTAAGCCTGGTCCTCTCATTGATCTCGGCGATACTCTTCTATTCCGGCCCCACCAGTGCGGATACACCTGAGGCGTACAACGCTGAACAAAGCTATGGAATAGCGAGTAAGGCGATCTTTTATCTGCGGGTGCTGAAAAGCGACGGTACTGCAAGCTCCACCGGAACAGGAGTGATCCTGTCTCCGGCCGGTACTGCAGCAACGGCGTATCATGTGGTCAAAAACGCACAGCGCATTGAAGGAGTCATGGCGGATGGAACGGTGATCAGTCCGATTAAAGTCACGAAGTCCGACGAGTTGAAGGATGTGGCCATTCTTGAACTGCCAACTCCTGCTGCGATGAAGCAAAAGGATAATGCCTATGCTTTTCTGCCGCTGCGGGGGGACAAGCTGAGACATGGTGAAGCGGTGTATGCCCTGGGCTATCCGCTCAAGAATACAGCGATCATCACGGAGGGGATTGTGAACACTCCGGCAGCCGACATTAACGGCAGAAGCCGGATTCTGACCTCGGCCCAGGTGGCAAGCGGAATGTCCGGTGGTCCTCTGCTGGATACGCATGGCGAGCTGGCGGGTATTATCTCCGGTTCCCTGCGGACGATGACTAACATTCATTTGATTGTGAATACGGAGGATCTGCGCAGCCTGCTGCCAGCTTCCTTCAACTAAAAGCAATACCAGAAGCAGCTTACACTTGAGGCTGCAATATAATACCGACTATGGCTGTCCTCAGGCGTTTCTTGGCAAACGCGGGGACAGCACTTTTTTTACAAACAAGAATGTATAAGCAGCTCGATGATCGTAATTCACCCCTATGGAAGGAGGAGGAACCCATGTGATTACGGCCTATTTGCTGGATGTGAACCAGAACGATCTATTCAAGCTGTCATCGATGCTTCAGCATACTGGCAAGGTGAATGTGATCGGCATGTCTGCTTATCCCGACAATGTTGTGGACCAGATTGTCCTGCTGCAGCCCGATGTGCTGTTTCTGGATCTTCAGCTGCCCGGCCATCAAGGAGTCGTTGTAGCCGAGCTGGTGAAGAAAAGGCTGCCGGATATTCAGATTGTGGTGGTCACAGAGACGAAGCAGCATGCCCTGTGGGCCTTCGACCAGGACATTGTGGATTATGTGCTGAAGCCGCTGGAGGAGGTCCGGCTGGGCCAGTCTCTGGAACGGCTGCGCAAGGGGAGCTGAAGCAGGCTGGCGGACGGAATCAGGGATGCCGGATGTTGTCTGCCCATGGTACAATGTACGGACAAGTAGAAAGGATGGGTGATTTTAGTTGAAGTATGATTTTAACCGTATCATTGACCGCCGCAATACCCGTTCCTACAAATGGGACCAGTCCGAGAAGCTGTTCGGAGACAAGGAGATTCTTCCGCTGTGGGTAGCAGATATGGACTTTGCAAGCCCTCCTGCGGTACAGGAAGCGATTCTGCGCCGCGTACAGTCAGGAATATACGGCTATAGCGTGACGGGCGACTCTTACAAAAAGGCGATTACCGGCTGGTACCGCAGACGCCATGACTGGGAGATTCAGGAGGAGTGGATCTCGGATTCTCCGGGGATTGTAACCTCACTCAGCCTGTCGGTGGAGCTGTTCAGCTCGCCGGGAGATCAGGTGATTCTGCAGTCGCCGGTCTACTATCCTTTCTATGATGTGATCCGGATGAATGACCGCAAGGTGGCGGTGAATCCGCTGAAGCTGGAAGCAGGCCGTTATGTCATGGATTACGTTCAGCTGGAAGAGCTGATGGCCGGCGGCGCGAAGCTGTTGCTGCTGTGTAATCCGCATAATCCGGGAGGCAGAGTGTGGGAACGGGAGGAATTGCTGCTTCTGGGCGAGCTATGCCTGCGGTACGGGGTAACCGTGATCTCGGATGAGATTCATTGCGATATGATCATGCCCGGACACAAGCATATTCCGTTCGCTTCCCTGTCACCAGAATTGTCAGACATTACGCTGACTACACTGGCGGCTACCAAAACCTTTAATCTGCCGGGGCTGCAGACCTCGTATATCGTCACCTCCAGCCCGGAGCTGAAACGGAAGTTCGACTATAAAATTAAGACGCTCAGCCTGCATATGTCGGCGTTCTTCTCGCCGGAGGCTGTGGAAGCGGCGTATAACGAAGGCGGAGAATGGCTGGATGAGCTGATCCTGCATATTAACGGCAATGCTGACTACGCCATCTCCTACCTTGCCGCGCATCTTCCGCAGGTGAAGCCGATGCAGCTGGAAGCCACCTATCTGCTGTGGATCGACTGCCGGGCGCTCGGACTCGATGCTGACGGGCTCAAGCAGCTGATGTACCGCGAGGCTAAGGTAGCATTCAACGAAGGGTCTGTGTTCGGTGCGGAAGGCCAGGGTCATCTGCGGATCAATCTCGCCTGCCCGCGCTCCCTGCTGACTGAAGCGCTGGAGCGGTTCGTCAAGGCTGCGGCTGCTTATGTGAAGAATTAAGGCTTAATAAAGAATCCGCTGGCTTATGAAGCTGGCGGATTCTTTGTTGTGTGGAAACCATATTGAGCCGCAGGTAGCCCCATGTTAAGATGAGCAGTGCGACTAAGCCGAGAGAGCAAAGTAAATATAGAGAGTGGGAGAGATAGAGATGAGCAGCAGCAATACGACCCGGATAATTATAGATTGTGATACAGGAATAGACGACGCACTGGCCATATTGTACGCGCTCCGGGCACCGGATGTTGTGGTAGAGGGGATTACGACGGTGTTCGGCAACATCGATGTGCAGCAGGCGGCGGATAACACGCTGCGCCTGCTTGAGCTTGCGGCTCCGGGCTATGAAATCCCGGTAGCGCTCGGAGCTTCCCGGGCACTGGTACGCGAGCTGACCGGCTTCTCCACCCATGTTCACGGGGAGAACGGCATTGGCGGCGTTCAGCTGCCGCCCTCCCGGCAGGTGCCGGTTCAAGAGACGGCAGCAGAGTTCATTGCGCGGATGGCGGATACGAATCCGGGAGAACTGGTCCTGGTGACGCTCGGACGGCTGACGAACCTGTCGCTGGCACTGGATCTGGACCCGCAGCTGACCTCCAAGCTGAAGAATGTAGTGGTTATGGGCGGTACGGTATATAAGCCGGGCAACGTCACACCGGTGGCCGAGGCCAATCTGTGGGGCGACCCGGAAGCGGCTGACCGTGTATTCACCTCAGGGCTGCCTGTAATGATGATCGGGCTGGATGTGACGCTGCAGACGCGGATCACTTCAGAGCATGTGGAGCTGCTGAAACGGCATGGACGGGAAGAGAATAAGGCGGTCATCGAGTTTATGGAAGAGTCGCTTGCGTATTATTTTAAATTTTACCGCGAGGCGAACTATCTGATTAACAGCGCTCCGCTGCATGATCCGCTGGCCCTGATGGCTGCATTGCAGCCGGATCTTGTAACCTGCCGCCGGATGAAGGTCCGTGTAGAGCATCAGGGGGCGTTCACCTCGGGTATGGTCGTAGCAGACTTGCGGGCACAGCCCAAAGAAGGAGAATTCATCGAAGTGGCTGTAGAGGTGGATGCTGAACGGGCTGTCGGTGTCTTTTTAAGCGTGTTCATGTAAGTGTAAGGAGAACCCCGGACGGATGAATCTGCGATGGTTACAATACCTTCATTTGCTATATTTATCTAGTTTGCTAGAATAGTAGAGGATGTAAGGTTGAGAGATTCACAATCTATCTTAGAGAATGGGGAACTAACTTATATGAAGCATTTGGCCAAAATAGTATTATGCGCAGCGATCTCACTCGGCAGCCTCTCGGCGCTTCCGGCAAGTGCGGTCCATGCGGCACCTGCGGGTGTCAGTATCATGCTGGACGGTTATCCGCTGCCGTTCCCGGTGGAGCCGGTGATGATGAACGGAACGACTATGGTGCCCTTCCGCGCCATCTCTGAAGCCCTGGGGATTCAGGTGGAATGGAATCAGAAGGCCCGCAAAATCACGGCCACCCGGAAGGACGCAGCCAGCGCCGCTCCAACCGTCGTGGTCCTGACCCTTGGCAGCAAAAATGCCGTGGTGAACGGAACAGTGGTGAAGCTGGAGGTCGCACCGCAGGACATCCGCGGAACCACGATGCTGCCGCTTAAGTTCTTCAGCCAGCAGTTCGGAGCGGCAGCCTCCTGGGAGCAGGCGTCCAAGACCGTATCCATAACTTCCCCGAAGCGGGATATGTATACCTTGGGCTTCTACGCACAGAAGGCCTACAGTGAGGTCTCGCTTATTCCAAGCTTCGATGCGGTTGCCTTTGGCTGGGCAAGGATCGACAAGGACGGTCAGTTCACAACCACCGGTAAGGATTTCTGGTGGCCGGAGGCTGCAGGTGATGTAACGCCGGAATCGATTGTGCAGAATGCGGCAGCGGGAGGGACCGCTCCCTACCTGATGGTCTATTCCAGTGACTCGTCACTGGAGCTGAGCAAGAATCTGGAGGACGCGCAGCTCCAGCAGCAGACGATCGCCAGTATTGTCGATTTGGCCACGCAGAAGGGCTTCAAGGGCATTGGACTGGATCTGGAAGGGCTGGGACTGACGGGGGATAAGGCGCTGGTGCAGAGCCAATATAACGCTTTTGTCAAAAATCTCTCTACAGCCGCCCGCGCCGCCAGCCTCAAGCTGACCGTCATTCTGCATCCGCTGAACAGCTCTTACAAGGGGTATGATTACAAGACGCTAGGGACACTTGCCGACGATTTGGTTATCATGGCTTACGCCTATGAAGGGGAGACCGGGCCGGAGCCGATGAATAAGGTCGATGAGAGCATCCGGCTGGCGCTTGATCAGGTCAGCAAGGACAAGCTGATTCTCGGGATATCGGTCTACAGTGAGAACGAAGACTCCGTCAATGCCAAGATCGGCCTGGCTAAGCGGTACGGCCTTAAGGGGATTGCGATCTGGCGTCTGGGGATCATCGGCCAGCCGGTGCTGAACCGGATGGGAGAAGCTGTCGAGCTATAGCAGGTACATCTATCTTAATGAAGACTGCTGTATGGTGAGCCTATAACCGTGCAGCAGTCTTTTTGCAAAGATCAAATATCAAATGTCACATTAACCTCGCGGGCAAACCTGTATAATTCTATAGTTGACCTTAGAACAGATGGATTGAACAACCAAGGAGGACTATAGAAGATGAGCACGAAATATAAAGCGTTGGAACTGGATAAGCCGATGACTTACGAGCTGGAAGGGCTGGAAGTCGGCGTGACCTCGAACTGCAATTTCCGCTGTGATTACTGCTGCGCTTACAATAGAAATGACGGCCAGACCCTTGACGGTAAGGAGGTCATCCGCATTCTGGAGGAGCTGCCTAATCTGAAGCGTGTCCGGCTCTCGGGCGGCGAGGTTACGCTGAAATTCCAGGATTGTGTGGAGATTGTGGCGTACTGCTCTTCGCGCGGCATTCAGACCCAGCTCAACTCGAACGGCAGTCTGCTGAATGAGGAGCGGATCGGGCAGCTGGTGGACGCAGGTCTGACGACGATTCATATTTCTTTTAATTTCACCACGGCTGAAGGCTTCTCGCGGTATTATAATATTCATCCGAGTGTCTATCACAAAATCAGAGAGAACATCACTATGTTCGCCAAAACCAATGTCAATGTGGTGCTGGAGACACTTCTGTTCAATGAGACGCAGGATCATATGCAGGAGATCAGCGAGCATGTCTATTCGATGGGCGTAAGAACGCATGAAATTCAGAATAGTATTATCATGGGACATACCGGCTGGAAAGCGATTGCCGCCCGCGAGCAGTTGAAGAATGCCGTCAATGAGCTGATTGCGCGGAAGCCGGAGGATACCACTCTCTACTTCACTTGTATGGACCGGTTCATGGAGGCGATGGGCTTCGAGGAGCAGCCGGGCGTTTACTTCCCGCATTGTATCGAAGGGATGAAGCAGCTTCATCTGCACGGCAACGGCGACATTCTGATCTCCGAGCTGTGCCATCCGGTCATTATCGGCAATATTTATAACGGAACGTCACTTAAGGACTTGTACAGCAATATGCCGGCACCGTTGTCGGACTATCTGGAGAAACGGCCTTGCCCGGCGCTGGACGCCTTGTTCCCGCAAGGGGTATAGTTCCCTTACCGGACCTTGCAGCAGAGACAGTCAGTGCAGCAGAGTATAATGGCATAGTTCACACAGGGGGTTGAAATACATGCTTGGTGCAGTAAGACGCGGATTAGTATCTTCCAATACAGTGCTGGAGCGGATCATGCCGCTGCTTACACCCGCAGCCATCGTGGTTGGCGTACTGAATGAGGCGTCGCTGCTTCCGTTAACGTGGCTGGTGCCCTGGATCTTCGCCGGGATGACGCTGATCGGCAGCCTGAAGTCAAGCTTCCGGGATCTGTTCACCGTGCTTGCCAGGCCGCAGAAGCTGCTCATCCTGCTCATTATTCTGCATATCGTCATGCCGTTGATCGGCTGGCTGGCAGCGATGCTGTTTTTTCCAGGCGATCCTTATACGGTTACCGGTTATGTGCTGCTCTTCGCCATTCCGACCGGAGTGGTCAGTGTAGTCTGGGTATCGATGCATGGCGGGAATATCGCCCTGACTCTGGCGCTGATCCTGATCGATACGCTGCTGTCGCCATTGATTGTACCAGCTACGCTGTATCTCCTGATGGGGGCAAGCGTGCAGATGGACGCCGGCGAGATGATGCGGGGCCTGCTCTGGATGGTCGTCCTGCCTTCCGTAGCAGGGATGCTGCTGAATCAATTCACTAAAGGCAAGATCAGCACTGTCTGCGGGCCTCCGCTGGCCCCGTTTGTCAAGGTGGGCTTGTTCACCGTGGTCTCCATTAATGGGGCCAGCATTGCCCGGTATCTGAAGCATCCGGACGGCCAGCTTGCTCTGATCATTGCTGTAACCTTCGTTACTGTTGCCCTCGGCTATGTTATTGGAGCCGTAGTCTCGCGCCGCCTGCACTATGATCATGCGAATGCTGTAGCCGTTCAGTTCAACTCCGGTATGCGCAATCTCAGTGCGGGAGCGGTGCTGGCGGTGCGGTATTTTCCGCCGGCAGTGGCCCTGCCTGTAATCTCCGGGATGCTGTTCCAGCAGATTCTGGCTGCCTGCTCCGGCATGTTCCTCCGCAGCAGGGCCAGACGCCTGCAGCAGGCCCGTTCGGCAGCAGTGCTGCCGGGTGCCTCAGCTTCGCCGGACAGCCCGGGCATGTAGTAGAATACCAACTTCATAGGCGGAATGCGAACCCGCTTTTCCTTACTTATCCGCTGAGTGCGGTTGTTAAGGAGGGCGGTTTTTTTACTATGTAAGAAAATAGATATATTATGTTATCATTCGACAAAAATCGATATTTTTTCTGAAAATACAACATTCCATTATTCATTACGTTCGAGGAAAATCCGATAATTATTGTAATAAAGCAATCTTTTTGGTTGTTTAAAGGCTAAGGAAAGACAACGGGGCGGAAGGAAGTAGAAGAAGATGAAGATTCGTATGAAGCTATCGGTTATGATGATTGTCGTTACACTGATTTCTACAGCATTAATGGGGATTTTTACGTACACCAAATCCACAGGCACCATCATGAACCTGACCGAATCTTCCATGGCGCAGGTAGGCACGGATAAGGCACAGACCATCGGCGCAATGATCGACAAGGAGAAGCGGAACATACAGCTGGTTGCGGGGGAGAGTGAGATCACCGAGCTGCTGCTTCAGGCTGCAAATGGCGGCTCAGTGGAGGAAGCGCTACACGACCAGATCAATGTCAAGCTTCAGGGCCAGGTGAAGGATGCGGGCAACCTGGAACATATGTTTGTAGTTGATCTGAAGGGAACGGCGGTGGCGGATAGCGATACCAAGCTGGTAGGCGCCAATTTCAGCGATAGAAATTATACGAAGAATGTCTTGAAGACCGGGATGCCTGTCATTAGCGAGACGCTGAAATCCAAGTCAACAGGGGCATATATTGTGGCTTTTGTCCATCCGGTGATGAGTGGTGAGAAGATGATCGGGTTCGTAGCTTCGGCGGTCAGGGCGGACAGTCTGGTGACCTATCTGGCCGATGCCAAGGTGGCGGGTGCGCCTTCCTCTTACGCCTATCTGGTGGATGAAACGGGGAATACGCTCTATCATCCCGACGGGAAGAAGATAGGTTCCCAGGTGGAGAACGAATCCATCAAAGCCGTGGTCGAGCGGGTGAAGGCGGGGGAGAGCGTTGCCGATGGCATTGTGGAATATACCTTCAACGGGGCCAAGAAAAAAGCGGCCTATACCGTGCTCCCCGAGACGAAGTGGACCCTGGTGCTGACCGGAGATGTGGAAGAGGTGCTGCAGCCGGTTAGCGAAATGACGAACTTCATTATGCTGCTCGGCCTGGGAAGCCTACTGCTCACTCTGCTGATCGGGACTACAGTGGCTACCCGGATCTCCTCGCCGATCATCAAGCTCACGGAGCTGGTGAACCGCACGGCAGAGCTGGATCTCAAATATGATAACCAATATGAATATTTGACTAAAAATAAAGATGAGACAGGAACCATCGCCAAGGCTATGTTCCGTACCCGTGCGGCGCTGCGTGAGATGGCGGGCAGTCTGATTGCGATCTCCACCAAGGTACTGGACAATGCCGAGACGCTGGAGAAGCTGTCGAACGAGGTCAGAGAGAATGCGCATGACAATTCAGCCACGACAGAGGAGCTGTCCGCAGGGATGGAGGAGACGGCGGCTTCTACCGAGGAGATGACGGCGGCTATCCACGAGACCCTGAATAATGTCAGAATGATCAGCGATAAGGTAAAAGAAGGCTCCGGAGTATCGGGCCAGATTACGCAGCGGGCCCTGGAGCTTCAGCATGATGCAGTGACATCCACCGAGAATGCGAAGCAGATCTACAGCTCGGTCCGCAGTGAGATGCAGAAGGCGATCGAAGAGTCGGGAGCCATTCACGAGATCAACGTATTGGCCGATACGATTCTCTCCATTACAAGCCAGACCAACCTTCTGGCCCTGAATGCAGCGATTGAAGCCGCACGGGCAGGCGAGGCGGGCCGGGGCTTCGCCGTGGTGGCCGGGGAGATCCGCAAGCTGGCAGAGAAGTCCTCCGAGACAGCGTCAGGCATTCAAGAGGTGGTCAAAAATGTCTATGCCTCCGTGGAGCAGATGACCCGGCATTCCGAGGCCGTGCTGAGCTTCATCGACCGCAATGTGCTGGGCGATTATGAGCGCCTGACCGAGGTCAGCCAGCAGTACAATGATGATGCTTCCACAATTAACGGGCTGATGAACCAGTTCGAGGAAGCGGCCGATCACCTGAACGAGACCGTCTCCAGCATCGCCATCGCTGTCAATGAGGTGGCGGCCACGGTGAACGAGGGGGCCATCGGGGTGCAGGATATCGCCGAGAAGACGGCGGATATTGTGGAGAAGACCTTCCATGAAGCCACAATGGCCGATGAGAATACGCAGAGTGCTAAGGAGATGCAACAACTGGTAGAGAAATTCAAAATCTAAACTCGTTTCAGCAGATCTTTACCTGGGCTTCATCTGTTTTTAAGCTTCGCGGGGTATAGTACTCACATACCCCCCTTTAATATAACTTTTGGCCCCGCCGGACGCTGGCGGGGTCCCTTTTTTATTCCAGCTGTTTAAAAGCGGCTTGCCGTCTCCAGCATAGCGGCCATTTCTGTATAGCCCTGCGACTGGGCATGCGCCAGCGGTGTGACACCCTCGCGGTCGGCGATGGCTGGATCGGCTCCGTGCGTCAGCAGCAGCTTGACGATTGTCTGATGCCGCTCCCCGCCGTCGCCGAGGATGACGGCCTCCAGCAGCGCGGTCCACCCCAGATTGTTGATATGGTCGATGTCGACATCCGAATGCTCCAGCAGATACTTGACGACCTCGACATGCCCTCGATCTGCGGCGGGGATCAGCGCAGTCCCGCCATAGCGGTTGGTCAGCGTCGTATCCGCTCCCGCCTCAACCGCCATTTTCACAATGTTCAGATATCCGGATGCTCCGGCATATAGCAGCACATTATTAAGCATACTGTCGCGAATGTTGATATCGGCACCTTGGGCAATAAGCGCTTCGACCGTCCCGGCATGGTTGCCATAGGCCGCGGCGACCACCGCCGTTCGGCCGCTTTCGTCCTGCGCCTGAATATCCGCTCCGGCCTCCAGCAGCCGCAACACCTCAGCGGTATCCCCGCGCTCCGCCGCTGCGATTAATTGTTTATTCATGATTATGACCTCATCTCCCCTGCCGCCTCATCTAGGATACTAAGAATGGCAATTGGTTCTACCTTATTTATTGGTATTATGGACAAATCTATGATGAAATGTCAAAAGCCGCGGGTAAACAACATTTGCGCAAAAGCCGGGGTGTCCGGTATGCTATATGTAAGTAATATACTGGGAGGAGGAAACTTCATGAGCAGATTAATGCTCAGCTCTGCGCAGAGTCTATGGACCACACAGCGGTTAATGTGCAGAGCGGTTAGCAATACTCCGCTGTAACGATTCACCAGTTCCTCTGTGAACACCTGTCCGATAGACTCTGCTGCCTTGATAAGTTGAAACAACTTAAAAGGAGCGGAGCAAGTAATGAAATATGTAAATGCAGATGTGGTATTGCCGCAGCAGCTGCTGCAGGAGATTCAGAAATACATGCAGGGCGGGATGCTGTATATCCCGAAGCCTGAGGGACAGCACAAGCGGTGGGGTGAGAATTCAGGCGGCAGATCCTACTTAAGCGCCCGGAACCAGTCCATTCGTGAGCATTATGCCAGCGGATTGAGCGTAACTGAGCTGGCGGAGCAATTCTGCCTGTCAGCCGACAGCATCAAGAAGATTGTGTATGGAAGCAAGCAGAGAAAGTAGAGATCTAAGGCCGCGTGACGCAGCCATTTCTGCTTGTGAGATTCAACCACGAGCTGGCTTCGACTGCACTATATACACTAGATTCGTTCAAAACCTCCCGAAAAATAGCATCTGCTGCACTCTGTACAGTAGAATTTTGCGCAGGCGGCCTTTTGGAGCATATATGCAGAAATCTGGTGTATGAAATACAGCAGAATGAGTTTTTGGACCCATTCAATCATAATCTATTGTAGAAAATACAATCGCAGCGTCCACGCACACGTGCTAACACACAAGCGCCAACTCACGAGCATCCACACACAAGCGCCCATACACAACCGCTCACGCCTAGCACTCAACCTGATCCACCCGTAACAAATAGGCTGTCCCAAGAAGTCGCGTTATGACTCTTGGAGCAGCCTCTTTGTTTTGTGCAAAAGTCAGGTTATACCTGTCTATTATCTATGTCCGCTGCCTCCGCCAACCCTATAATGAATGCAGACATCCATATGAGGGGGCAGGAAGATGAAATTAGAAACAGCAGCAAGGGATATAGTACTGCGGGCGCTTAAGGCATATGAGTTGGATTGGACAAAAGTTGAATATATTAAGCAGTCCGACAGTATCACGTTCAAGGTAGAGACGGAAACTGCGGGCAAGCTGCTGCTGCGGATACATGGCGAACGGTGCAACCGGTCTGAAATTCTGTCAGAGCTGGAATGGCTCAGCCACCTCAGTCAGACAGCGGAGCTGGTTGTCCCCGTGGGGCTGCCCGATTCAAGCGGCAGATATATCCTTGAGGCTGGCAATGAAGCTGGCAATGAACCTTACGGTGGAGCGCAGCAGCTGAGCTATGTTACCCTGATGCGCTGGGTCGAAGGTGAACATGCAGCGGGCAATCTGACAGATGAGCAGCTCCACGCTGTAGGCGTGATGCTGGCCGGGATGCATCAAGCAGGCGAACAGTTTGTACCATCGGCAGCGTTTAACCGTCCAGTGTGGGGAGCGGACAGCTTCCGCAAGGAATGGGATAAGCTGGAGAAGCATCATGAGGCTCTGGTGCCGGAACCGGGGTGGAAGCTCTATCAGGCTGCCGCCGCCAGAATCCCGGGTGAACTCGAGGCCATGACGCCAGACCCCGGCAGTTATGGCCTGATCCATGGTGACCTGCACTTTGGGAATGTGGTGTTCGCTGACGGCCAGCCCCGGGCGATTGATTTCGGCCTCTGCGGCTACGGCTTCTACCTGTATGATCTGGCCGCCGCTCTGCTGGAGCTGTCCACGGAGCAACGCTGGAGCCTAATTCGAGGCTACAGCAGTGTCCGTGCGCTGGAGCCGGATTATGAACGGAAGCTGGAATGCTTCTTTGTCAAAATCATGATCGGAAACTATAGCCACCACATCTCTAATCCCGATGAACTGCCCAGCTTGCGCGAAGAACAGCCGTATGCGCTGGCATATCTAAAGGAATATCTGGCGGACTCCCGCTTTTTGTTCAAGAGAATCGAACCTGTGCAAGTAGAATGAAGCTGTGCAATCTGTAAATATGTCCACTGAACCTAGTCTGAGGACATTTATTGCCCTCCCCTGCGGCGGTAACATAAAGACATCAAAGAGCAGTCAGCTTTGAATCACCGGTCAAAGGGGAGTATACAGATGAAGCGATCTATGCAAAAGGGAGCATCACTAATGCTGATGGTTATGATGCTGGCACTGGTTGTAACCGCTTGCGGCGGTAACAATGCGAAGAATAAAGGCGCGAACGGCGGAGAGGCCACACAGGGGGCGGACAGCGGCAGCGGCAAAAAGACAGAGCTGTTGTTCTGGTCACCCTTCTCCGGCTCGGATGGCCCGTTCATGAAGAAAATTGTTGATAAATACAACAGCTCCCAGGATCAATACAAAGTGAATTTTGTAATCCAGCCGAATGGCGAATATTACAAGCAGCTTGATGTAGCGCTCAGTACCGGCAAGGAACAGCCGGACCTGATGATTATGCATGTCGATCAGGTGCCGACGTACCAGAGCAAGGAGCAACTGCAGCCTGTGGATGAGCTGGCGGCCGCGGCCGGGATCAACCCGGCTGATTTTGCCGAAGCTCCGGTGAAATATGCCACGATCGACAACAAGCTGTATACGATCCCGCTGGACATTCATCCGGTCGTTATGTATTACAACAAGGATCTGTTCGAGAAGGCGGGCATCACTGCGCCTCCAGCGAACCGTACCGAATTCGACGCCGCTGTACTGAAGCTGACGGACAAATCCAAGGGGGTCTATGGATACGTGGTGCCGACCCTCTGGCCGCAGCAGTTCATCTTCCCGTCCCTCGTCTGGCAGAATGGCGGGGAACTCTGGAACGGAACGGATGTAGCCTACAATTCACCTGAAGCGGTTGAAATGGTACAGTGGCTGCGCGATATGGTAGACAAGGGGGTCTCCCCGGCCAATGTTCAGCAGGATGGTGAGAATACCCTGTTCCTGCAGGGCAAGAACGCCATCCAGTTCAACGGGCCGTGGATGAAATCCCAGTTCGATGAAGCCGGGCTGAATTATGGCGTCGCTGTCATGCCGCAGATCGGCAAGGTGAAGCAGGCTATTTATGCAGGCTCGCATGGCTTCGTCGTTCCCAAGGCCGTGACAGACAGCATGAAGCTGGCCGGTATCGGCGATTTCCTGAAATATGTCTCCGGCAACTCACTGGACTGGGCGGAATCCGGGCAGGCGGTAGCTTCCAAGACCGTGATGGACAGCGCCGAATTCAAGGCGATGGAGTTCCAGAGTACGGTATCCCAGAGCTTCTCCTCCGTACAGTTCGCACCGAATGTGCTGAATTGGGGGACCATTATCGAGCCGGTATGGGGAGAGCTGAGCAGTGCCCTTCTTGGCAAAAAATCACCGCAGCAGGCGATGGATGATGCTGCAGCCAAATCCCGTCAGGCGATGAAATAGGGGTCCGTGGAGCGGATCATTCGGTTGGCATGGCGGGGAGCGGGAGCTTCCCGCTTTTCCTTATCCTAAGGAGGAATCACTTTGAAAACCCTGTGGACTTCACGTTTGACCTCATTTCTGTTCGTGCTGCCCTATCTGGCTGCCTTCGCGCTGTTTCTGCTCTTCCCGATTCTGTATGGCTTTATCATCAGCCTGCAGGACTTCGAGCTGCTGTCTGCCGCCCACCCCTTTGTGGGGCTGCGTAATTACATGACCATTTTCACCCCGGGGACCTATGAGAACAGTATTTTCTTCCGCGGTCTGTGGACCACCCTCCAGTTTGTCCTGTACTCGGTTCCGCTGCTGATCGTTACGGGGCTGGGGATCGCGATGCTGGTCAATGCGCTGCCGGCGAAGCTCCGGGGTCTGTTCCGCACCTTCTATTTCCTGCCCTACGCGCTGTCAGCTTCCGTGATGGCTGTTATCTGGCTGATGATGTTCGATACGAACGCCGGGTTCATTAACAGTCTGCTGCAAAAGCTGGGCCTAACCGGCATCCCCTGGCTGACCGCTACGCCATGGGCCTGGATTGCGCTGGTGCTTACGACACTCTGGTGGACGATCGGCTTCAATATGATTATTTTTGTGAATGCGCTCAATGAGGTGCCGGAGGATTATTATGAGGCGGCTTCCATGGACGGGGCGAATGCCTGGAAGCGTTTCGTGTCAATTACCTTGCCCTCCATCCGGCCGGTCATGCTGTTCGTAATGATCACATCAACCATCGCCTCCTTCAATATTTACGCCCAGCCGTTTCTGCTGACGCGCGGGGGGCCGGGAGATACCACCCGGGTGCTGCTGATCAATGTGCTGGACCAGGCGTTCGTGCGCAAGGATATCGGTTCGGCTTCGGCGATGGCGATTCTGATGGCACTGCTGATCATGCTGGTGTCTATCGTACAGTTCCGTCTTACGAACCGGAAGGAGAAGGTATAGATGGGAAAAGCCAAAAAAACAGGCCTGCTGCTGCTGGCCATCCTGATTGCGCTGTTCGTGCTGCTGCCGCTGGTCTGGATGCTGTCGACTGCGTTCAAAAATGATTTTGAAGCCCTCTCGGGGCGGATGAACTTCCTGCCGAAGAAGCCTACGCTGGATAATTTCGTCCAGGGGCTGAGCGGGGAGCTGATGAATACCCCGATTCTGCGCTGGATTGTCAATTCCCTGTCGGTGGGGATTGCGGGCACAGCGATCGTACTGCTGATCGATTCCATGGCGGCGTTTGCCCTGGCCCGTCTGCCGGATCTGCCGCTGCGCCGCACGCTGCTGGCGATGTTCATTGCTTCGCTGATGATTCCAGGCGTACTGACCTTTCTGCCGATGTACATCGAATTCAATACACTCGGTCTGATCAACACGTATCAGGCGCTGATCCTCCCGGCTACCGCCGGGGCATTCGGGGTATTCCTGCTGTACCAGTTCTTTGTCTCCTTCCCGAAGGAGATCGAGGAAGCGGCCCGGATCGACGGGGTGAACAAATGGAATCTGTATCGGAGAATTCTGCTGCCTTCAGCGGTTTCGATCATGACGACACTGGGGATTTTCACCTTTATGGGGATTTATAATGATTTTGTCTGGCCGCTGTACGCGACCACCTCTCCGGAGATGCGGACGATCACCGCAGGGATTGCCATGATGGCCACCGGCAGCTATACCCAGAGCTATGGTAAATTAATGGCCATGACCACCATCGCGGCGCTGCCGGTGCTGATCCTGTTCATTGCCGGCCAGAAGTCGTTCGTTAGGGCGATTACCAGCTCGGGAGTGAAATAGCGGAAGGCGGGGAGGGAAGCAGATGAGCATGAAACCTGATACACAGCAGAAGGCATGGGCAGGCAAAAATTCACGTACAATAATCTACTCCCTTGCGGCGCTTCTGTTCTTTATACTCGCAGGAGGTGCATACTTGTTGCTGAAGCCCAATAACGGCGTTAAGGATGAAGTCTACAAGGGGCATGGGGGAACATTCAAGAACACGCTGGACGAGATCGATACGCCTGATCCGAGTGTGATCTACAAGGATGGATATTATTATATGACCTTCACCCATAACGGAACGGATATTATGGTGATGAAGTCGCTCACCCTGGATTTCCGCCAGGCGGAGCGGAAGGTCGTATGGTACCCGCCGGCGGAGACAGCCTACTCGGCGAATCTCTGGGCACCCGAGCTGCAGTATATCCGGGGAAGCTGGTATATCTATTTTGCCGCAGATGACGGACAGAACGAGAACCACCGGATGTATGTGCTGCAAGCGGACAGCGGTGATCCGCTGGGCAGCTATACCTTCAAGGGCCAGGTAACTGACAGCAGTAATAAATGGGCGATCGACGGGCTGGCGATGGAGGTGGACGGGGAGCTGTATTTCGTCTGGTCCGGCTGGGAAGGGGAGGCAAACGCTGCGCAGAATACCTATATTGCTCCGATGAGTGACCCGCTGACGATCAGCGGACCGCGGGTGCTGCTGAGCGAGCCGCTGCTTCCCTGGGAGCAGGCCGGAGGCCCGCCTTATATTAATGAGGGCCAGTCCGTCCTTCATCATAACGGCCGTGTCTTCATTGTATTTTCCGGTGCTGGAAGCTGGACTCCGTACTACAGCCTGGGACTGCTTGCCCTGAAGCCGGGCGGCAACCCGCTGGAGGCCGCAGACTGGATCAAGGCGGAACAGCCGCTGCTGGCCATGGATGAAGCCGCCGGAGTCTACGGTCCGGGGCATAATTCATTCACGGTCTCGCCGGACGGAAGTGAGCAGTGGATCGTCTATCATGCCACGACAGGGGCGGAGGACGGCTGGAACAACCGCAAGGTACGGGCCCAGCCGGTTAGCTGGGACGCTGACGGCCTGCCGGTCTTCGGCAAGCCGCTGCCGCTGAGTGAGGCCATCCCGGTTCCCGCAGGCATGGGCGTGTTCCGGGCGGAAGCGGCCCTGCGCAGCGGGAACAAGCTGGAATTCCCGTCGCTGCCGTCTACGGTGGATACCATGATCCCGCTGCTGGTGCATTATGTGAATCCGGGCGGAGAACCGGCCGGGGCGGCAGTCTCGGTAAATGGCGGGCCGCCGGCGGCGCTTCAACTGCCGCCATCCGGTGAGAGCCAGACCGGCTATGCTTATCTGAGCCTGCCGTTCACAGCAGGGAAGAATACAGTAGCCATAGAGCTGCCCGAGGGTGCTGTGACGGAGGTGAAAGCGATTGAAATTCCGCGATATGAAGGCGAGGCCCAGGCTATGGAGGGGAACGCTGCGGCAGAGGATAATCCCTATGCCTCGGGAGGGGCAGCGGCTGTCTTAAGCGGCGGCGGAGCTGTGCTGAAGTTCAGCCATATTCAGGTCCCGCACAGCGGAACCTACACGGTTCTGGCGGCGGTGATGAATGCTTCGCCGGACGCGGAGCTGGAGCTGTCGGTGAACGGAGGTGCGAAGACGCTCTATTCCCCCCTCTCGCAGGAACGCAATATGCCTTCCCTTTGGCAGCTGGAGCTGAAATTACAGAGGGGGCCGAACGAGATCATTCTTTTTGACAGACAAGGCAGCTTCAGTATAGATTATATGGATATATGGCAGAAGAGTGAATGAGCCGGGAGATTCATAGACAGCAAGCAGGGCGGGGGCAGACTCATATGAGCGAGACGCGAGGCAAGACCGGATACAGACGGAATATACTGAGTGCGCTTTCAATTCTGCTGATGGTATGGCCGCTGCTGGGCGGATGTGGTGCAGAGAAGGAGGAAACGCCGCTGGCCCCGGTTGCCCAGCCGGTGATTCTCGAATACTGGACCCCGTTCAGCGGGGGAGACAATATCTTCATGACCGGGCTGGTGGAGCAGTTCAACAAGGAACATCAGGATATCCGGGTCGATCAGATCAACTCCCGGCTGGATGATTACTATTCCCGGCTGCGGACAGCCATTCTGTCCGGCAATGCGCCGGATCTGGCGGTGATCCATGCCACCAATCTCCCGCAGTTCGTGCAGAACGCTTATATTGAGCCCCTTGACGGATTGGCTGCGGATACGGGCCTGGACTGGAATCAGTTCAGCACCAAAATTGCCGAATCCACCGTCTACGGAGGTGCACATTACGCGGTACCTCTGGATACGCATACCCTGGTGCTCTACTATAATAAGAAATATTTAAGAGCGGCCGGGCTGCTGGATGCAGCGGATAAACCGGTGATCGGCCGGGGAGAGCAGGGCTTTACCGCATTTTTGCAAAAGCTGAAGCAGTCCGTTCCGCCCGGTGTCGCACCGCTTGCTCTGCCAAGCACGCGGATTGATTCCGTGTGGTTATGGTGGAGCCTGTACAATCAGATCGAGGGCGGTGGTGTCTTTTACAATCCGGACGGCACACAGGCGGTCTTCAATAATAAGGCATCGTTACAGGCGCTGGAGTTCGTCAACAGTCTGTACCAGCGGGAGCTGATTCCGCCGGGGATCAATGATGCCTTCAAGCTGTTCTATGACGGGGAGGCGGCGGTGCTGATTACCGGGGTATGGGGCACGGGCGCTTTTGAGAAGGCTGAGAAGCTGGAGCTGGGGGTTGTGCCGGTTCCGGTCATTTATGATCATCCGGCCGTCTGGGGAGATTCGCATACGCTGGCGATTCCGGCCCAAAGTGAGATGAGTACGGAGAAACGGAGGGCGGCGATGGCTTTTGCCCGTTGGGCCGTTGAGCACGGGGTGATGTGGGCGGAGGCGGGCCATGTCCCGAGCTCCCGGAAGGTCGTGGAGAGCGGGGCGTATTCCGCGCTAAAATTCCGCAGTGACTATGCGAATACCGCCAACTCCGTAGTCTATTGGCCGCGGAATATGAAGCAGTGGAGTATTAATGAAGAGATCATCCGGCAGTTTGAGCGGATGATCTACAAGGAGCAAAGTCCGGCGCAGGCTCTGCAGCAGGCGGTGGACAGCATCAACCTTCAACTGAAGAAATGACTGTAAGGGAGCAAGGGGGGAATGCGGTTGAAATCCTTTCGCGGCTGGTTCAGGAACCTGGCGCTTGCGCGCAAGCTTATTCTTATCAATGTCGTGTTCATTGTGCTTCCGCTGGGACTGATGGGCTATTTCGCCTTTGCCCGTTTCACCGAAACGACCGAGCGCAAGGTAGGCGATTACCAGCTCCAGACACTGAAGCAGCTTACCCTGAATATCGATACCTATATGAATGAGCTGAACCGGCTGACCGTGATGCCCTATCAATATCCCAAGGTGACCGATTATCTGGCCACGAAGCGTGCTCCCGGCGAACCCCTGACGCTGGATGAGATCAGCGGACTCAACAGCTTCGTCACCCAGGTGTTTCTGAACGGCCGGGTCGATATTCTGGGCGTTTCCCTCTACGGTACGGGCGGAGCATCCTATGTGGTCATGCCGGAGAGCCAGTATGTCACGACTTACAAGCTGGATGAGAATGTGAGTTGGCTGAATAAGTTCAAGGGTCATTATGGACAGCCAGTCTATGTGGCCACGCATGATTTAAGGTCCAGCGGCGGAAATGTATATCAGGCCTTCTCCATCGTAAGGGAGCTGCGCAGCTTCGATGACGGAGTCACGCTCGGGTACATTGTCATTGATGTGGACCCTAAGTTCATCCGTGAGATTCTGTCCAAGGTCACGCTGGACCCCCAGGAGCTGCTGTACATTACGGATGATTCCGGCAACCTGGTTACCGGCAAGGATCACGGAATTCCGCAGGGAGTAGCGGATGGTTCCTCCGGCAGAACGGGCGAAGGGGTCAGCCATGTGAAGTCCGGGGGTGAAGGGCTGCTGGTCGCACATGTCACCTCTGAGGTGACCGGCTGGACCACCGTGGGCGTTGTGCCGGTGTCCGGTCTGATGAAGGATACCGAGGTGCTGCGCACGTACCTTATTCTCATTGGTGTGATCTGTGTAGGCCTGGCCTTGCTGCTGTATGTGTTCATCGCCTACCGGATCACCCAGCCGCTGCGCAAGCTGAGCCGGCTGATGCGTAGTGTTGAGCGCGGCGATCTGAGTCAGGCTTTTCCGGTGAGCGGGACGGATGAGGTGGGGCTGCTGGGCCATTCGTTTAACGGCATGATTGCCAAGCTCAGCGAGCTGGGTTATCTGCTCTATGAGACGGAAATCCGCGAGAAGGATGCGCAGATTGCCGCGCTGCAGAGCAAGATCAATCCGCATTTTCTGTACAATACACTGGGCTCAATTAGTATGTATGCCGAGCTTGAGGGCAGCCCGGAGATTATAACCATGTCTAACAACCTGAGTAAGCTGCTGCGTTACAGTCTGAGCGGGCGCAAGGAGCATGTGACGCTGCAGGATGAGTTGGACCATGTAAGCGGCTATATGGCCATCCAGCAGATGCGCTATGAGGAACGGATTCAATTCACGATGAATATTGAGCCCTCCCTGCTGGACTGCGAGGTCATTCCGCTGATGATCCAGCCGCTGGTCGAGAATGCCATTAATCATGCGCTAGACCAGGGGGTGGGCCGGGGCGTGATTACATTGACCGCAGGCAGCAGCAATCAGGTGCTTACCATTACAGTCGAGGATGACGGAATCGGTATGAATGCGGAGGCGCTGGAGGCGCTCCGGCTGCATCTGCGGAATACGGAGGAGCTTGGCGGGCGCTCCGGCAACGGGCTGCTGAATGTCCACCGCCGGATCGTGCTGCATTACGGGGAGGAATACGGCCTCTCACTGGAGAGTATGCCGTATCAGGGCTTCAAGGCCGTGCTCAAGCTGCCGGTCATTCATCATCAGGGCATTGCAAGGGAGGATGACGGGGTTGCCTAGAATATTGATTGTGGACGATGAATCGGTCTTCCGCAAAGGACTGCGCAAAATGATCACCAGCCTGGATAGCAACTGGGAGGTGGTCGGTGAAGCCAGCGACGGCTATGATGCACTCGACAAGCTGGCCGAGCTGTCTCCAGAGGTGCTGCTCACCGATATCCGCATGCCGCGGATGGACGGTATCCAGCTGCAGCAATTGGCCGCGGGACGCTTCAAGGATCTGATGACCATCGTGGTCAGTGGCTATGATGAATTCGCTTATGTGCAGCAGTCCATGCGCCAGGGGGCGAAGGATTACCTGATGAAGCCGGTGGAACGCCAGGAGCTGGGCCGTGTGCTGGAGCGGCTGCGGCAGGAGCTGGCTGAGCGTCACACGCAGTCTGCGCGAAGCGATCAGCCGTGGCAGGCGCAGCCTGTGCTGAAACGGCATGTGGCCGGTCATCTGGCGGACAGTCTGCTGAAAGGCAAGACAGCGGACAGCGACTTGCGGCTGCTGCGTGAGCTGGGCTTCGCCTTCGGTCATCCCTATTTCATCTGCATGGTCATCAAGCTGGATAAGCATTCCGTGGAGAAGGAGCGTTATCAGCGGGGAGATGCATCGTTGTTCCTCCTGTATATCCAGCAGGTCGTCCAGGAGATGATCGATCGTCAGGCCGTAGGAATAAGCTTCGTGCAGTCGGATACTGAGGTGGTTGCCCTGCTGAATACAGCAGACCCGCAGCATTCCCTGTCAGCGCCGGGAGCACTGGGGGACCTGATCCGCAGGCAGATCCGTTCCTTGTCCAATCTGACGGTGACGATCGGGGTCAGCAATCCGGCAGAAGGGCTGCCGGGAATCCCCAGAGCCTACAACGAGGCCGGAATTGCCCTCCTGTACCGGTTGATTGAAGGCGGTGACAAGCTGCTGGATTATGCCAAAATGAAGCAGCGCCCCAACGAAGGCAGCGGCCCCCTGAAGTGGTCCTGGGAGATCCTGGAGAAGTCGATTACCGGCGGAAGAGGAGCCGGCATCGGCCCGATTGTGGAGCATATGATCGAAGAGCTGTGCAGCACAGCGGAATCACCTGAGAGCATTCACCAGCAAATCTGCAAGCTGCTGCTGTATTATTATGAATTGTCCGAGGAGCTTGGGGTTACCGAATCATGGCTGGGCTCGAAGGATATCCGCACCATCCTGTTCGAGGTGTGCAGCCTCTCTTCACGGCAGGAGCTTGCCGAGCAATGCCGTGGGCTGCTGCTCACCCTGACCGGCTGCATTGCCGAATCCAGAGAGATGAAGGATATCGATCCGGTCACTGTGGCCCAGCGCTACATTTCGCAGCATTATCATCATCCGCTGAGTCTCAAGGAGGTAGCCGACAAAGTATATTTGAACCCGGTGTATTTCAGCAATCTGTTCAAGCAGAAGACCGGCGTCACCTTTAGCGAATTTGTCACGCATATCCGCATGGAGGAGGCCCGCAGGAAACTGGCCTTTACCGGGGAGAAGATCAGCAGAATCGCTGAGGAGACGGGCTTCGGCAACGTGCGCCACTTCAACCGTGTGTTCAAGAATTGCAGCGGTCTATCGCCCAAAGCGTACAGGGACAGCTCGCGCATGGTGCAGGCGGCTTCTATGGATCATAAGGACGGATCATAAGGACTGCTCGCAGCTTCTTTACTCTTTAACCCGTTTAACCATGGAGTTATACGAAATCCTGCACAGAATACAACAATGCGTGATCCAAAACGGCAATCTGGTGAAAATCCTGCACAAAAGACAACAATCGGTGCTCGCCAGGCGTCACTGCGGTGGGAATCCTGCATAAAGTGCAACAATTTGCATTATTGGAGATAAGTCTGATAAAAATCCTGCTAAAAATGCAACAATATGTTGTCGCCACGCGTAATCTGAAACTGATCCTATACTGATAGCCAAACAGGCGAGGGGGAGATACTCCAATTTACTTAACAACCATTATTGCGAAGTCAAGCGAACAGCCTCCGCCGCTGTAACCAGCTGCTCGCTCCCCAGCTCCATATCCTTCAGCCGCAGCTTCTGCTCAGCGGCTTCGCTCTCTCCGACCATAATCACATAGCGGATGCCCTTGGCGCTGGCTGTGGCCAGCGTTTTTTTGAGCTTGCGCATGCCGGTGTCCACCGTGACCCGGATGCCTGCCGACCGCAGCGCAGCAGCAGCAACTAGCGCCTGCGGCATATACCCGCCGATCGGAACGATCAGGACACCGGAACGCTCCGCCGCTGCCTGCTCCCGGCGTTCGCCTAACAGGGCCATGATCGACTCCATGCCGAAGGAGATCCCCACGGTAGGGTATTCGATATCATCACGCCCCACGAGCTTGCCGATGATCGCGTCATATCTGCCCCCGCCGCTCAGGCTTGAGGGATAGCTGCCTGAAGCATCGAAGATTTCATAGACTGTCCCCGTGTAGAATGACAGCCCGCGTGACAGAAATGGATCAAAGACGCACATGTCCGCAAGTCCAACCGCATCAATCAGCTGCTGCAAGGCCTGCACTTCGAGCGTCCCCGGCAGCCCTTCAAGCTTATACCGCTCCACCAGTTCCTTGAATCCCGGGTTCTTCAGCTCCAGGAGCTCTGAGATCAGTGTAACCGTCTGAGCGGTTAGCTGCTTGTCCGTCAGCTCTGCCAACACCCCGCCGCTGCCGATCTTAGCCAGCTTGTCGAGGGTCAGCATCACCGAGAGCTGTTCCTCTGCCGGAACCCCGACCGCCCCGAGAATCTCACCCAGGAAGCGGCGGTTGTTCCACTTCAGCACAACCGGAATCGCAAGGCGGCGGAACGCCTCTGCGGCGAGCTGCATCAGCTCCGCTTCCGCCTGCGGGCCGGCAATACCGACGACATCGGCGTCACATTGCAGGAATTCGCGCAGGCGGCCTTTTTTGACCGGACCATCCCGGAACACCTTCCCGATCTCATATCGCCGGTAGGGGAATTCAATGCCCGGATTTAAGGCAATCACCTTGGCAAAAGGGATCGTCAGATCGTAACGCAGCCCCAGCCTGCGCCCGCCCTGATCGGCCAGCTGGTACATTTCGCGCAGAATCTCATCGCCCCCGGCGTATTTGGAGGTCAGCAGCTCCAGCTCATTCAGCAGGGTTGTATCCATCGATTCGAAGCCGTACAGCTCGAACAGCTCCTGCAGCGTAGTGCGCACCTTCTGGCGGATGGTCTGTTCCCGGCCGAAGTAATCGTAAGTTCCTTTAATATTTTGCATACAGCACAGCTCCTTTAAATGTGAATTTCGGTAAAATAAAAAACGCGCCGGACCCCATGGTCCTGCGCGCTTATCTATGCCGCAGGGAGGTCGAACGCGAAATGCGCTAGCCCTCCCTGAATGAATTCAGGTGTGCTAACGCTGCTTGTGATGATGAAGCTGATTCGTTATGATGGACAAGCGGTTCATGCGAATCAATTCCCTTCCGGCTGGATTACAGCACATTATAGCGGATCAGGAGCAACCGCGCAAGACCTGCATTATTTTCCATAAAGGAGCAATCATAATGAATCATACAGAGCTGATTACAGCAGCAGAGAACTTCGCGAAGGAGCAGCTCGGCCAGGATACCACCGGCCATGACTGGTTCCATACTAACCGGGTGCGGAATACTGCGGCGCTGATCGCAAGAATGGAAGGGGCGAGTGTGGTCATCTGCACGATCGCTGCCCTGCTGCATGATGTAGCAGACGAGAAGCTGAACCCCTCCAAGGAGGCGGGGCTGCTCAAAGTACAAACATGGCTCACCGCACATCTGCCGGATGAAGCTGCGTGCAGGCATATTATGGAGATCATCGGGACAATGTCCTTCAGCGGCGGCGGGGGCGAGCCCATGTCAACGCTGGAAGGGCAGGTGGTCCAGGATGCGGACCGTCTGGATGCACTCGGGGCGATCGGCATCACGCGGACGATGGTTTTCTCCGGTGCGAAGGGCCGTCCGGTCTATGATCCGGAGATTCCCCCGCGTGACGAATCGCTGAAGAAGGAATACCGCGATTATTCCAAGGGTACGGCGGTCAATCATTTTTATGAGAAGCTGCTGAAGCTGAAGGACCTCATGAACACCCCGTACGGCAAGCAATTGGCGGAGGAGCGGCACCGGTTCATGCTGATTTTTCTGGAGCAATTCGATAAGGAATGGAATCAGGGGGCGGAGTAGGTGTTATAATGGAATAATGCGCAAGATGGATGGAACGCGGGCTGGCCCCGCCTGAACCGGAACAATCAGCATAGAAGAGGTAGAATATAATATGAGTGAAGAACAAGTACAGTTTAGTGATTATGGTCTGAATGAGGAGATTATCCGCGCGCTGGAGGTTCTGAAGTATGTGGACCCCACCGAGGTGCAGCGGAAGGTGATTCCGGTAGCGCTGAAGAGGCAGGATTTGATCGTCAAGTCTCAGACCGGCAGCGGCAAAACCGCAGCATTCGCCATCCCGCTCTGCGAGCTGGCCGACTGGGCGGAGAACAAACCCCAGGCGCTGGTGCTGACCCCTACCCGGGAGCTGGCCCAGCAGGTGAGAGAGGATATTACGAACATCGGGCGCTTCAAGCGGATCAAGGCGGTAGCCTTGTTCGGCAAGCAGCCTTTTGCCCCGCAGAAGCTGGAGCTGACCCAGAAGACGCATGTCGTTGTAGGCACGCCGGGCCGTGTATTCGACCATATTGAGCGCGGTACGCTGAACCTGAGCCGGATACAATATCTGGTGATTGACGAAGCGGACGAAATGCTCAGCATGGGCTTCATCGAGCAGATCGAGAAGATCATTAAGCAGCTGCCCAAGGAACGTGTAACGATGCTGTTCTCGGCGACACTGCCGGAAGTGATCAAGAATCTGTGCCGGAAGTATATGACGGACCCGGTGGATATTGAGATTGAAGCCAGCGGAATTACGACAGCATCGATTGAACATGCCTTGATTGAGGTTGTACAAGCTGCCAAGTTCGGACTGCTCAGCGACCTGCTGACGGTGGAGAACCCGGATAGCTGTATTATTTTTTGCCGGACCCAGGAGCAGGTGAATGCCCTCTTCCGCGGGATGGCCGACCTCGAATATCCGGTGGACAAGATTCACGGCGGCATGGAGCAGGACGAGCGGTTTGAGGTGATGAATGCTTTTAAGCGGGGCCAGTTCCGTTATCTGATCGCCACCGACGTTGCAGCCAGAGGGATTGATATCGAGAACATCACCCATGTCATCAACTACGATATCCCGCTCGAAAAAGAGAGCTACGTCCACCGCACCGGCCGGACTGCCCGCGCAGGCAAAAGCGGCAAAGCCATCACCTTCGTGACGCCGAACGAGCACAAATGGGTCAAGGAAATTGAAGGCTATATCGGCTTCAGCCTGCCGGAGATGAAGGCTCCCTCGGACGATGCCGTGGCCTATGCCAAACCTGCCTTCGATCTGAAGCTGGGTAAGCAGCAGGTCCGCAAAGCCGGCAAAACCGAGGTCATGAATCAGGACATCATGAAGCTCTATTTCAATGGCGGCAAGAAAAAGAAGCTCCGCGCGGTGGACTTCGTCGGCACCATTGCGAAGCTTGAGGGCATTTCGGCTGAGGACATCGGGATCATCACGATTCAGGATAACGTGACCTACGTCGATATTCTGAACGGTAAGGGATCACTCGTATTGCAGACGATGAAAGAGACTACCGTGAAGGGCAAGCTGCTGAAGTGCCATATTGCCAAAAAATAAGCTGGAGCAGTTAAGACATGTAACACTGCTTTCTTCTAAATCAGGAGCCTTGCGGACTCCAGAGGCCTTATTAGGCGGAAAAATCTGTTTTTGGGTAGTTAACGGACTCCAGAGATGTTATTTGCCTGAAAATGCGCTTATTGGACTTTTAATTGAGCAATAAGCGCTCTGGAGTCCAAAAGACGGGAAAAAGTGAGCAAGATTTGCACATAACGGCTCTGGTGTCCGCTACTATCCGAAGTGTCGAGTTTTATCTGAACAAAAAACCCTTCCGCGCAGCCTTAGGCTGCGCGGAAGGGTTTCATTTGTATATAGACCAGCTTAACCAGCCGTTAGAGTCCTGCTCTGCTCTTAACTCTTCGATATTCTAAGCATTGTACTGCGCCTGATACAGGCGGCTGTACGTGCCTCCGGCGTTCACCAGCTCCTCGTGGCGGCCTTCCTCGGAGATGCCGTCCTCGCTGACAACAACGATCCGGTCAGCGTTCTTGATCGTCGTCAGGCGGTGGGCAATGACCAGCGTGGTGCGGCCCACCGAGAGGTCGGCCAGTGACTGCTGGATTGCTGCTTCTGTCTCGGTGTCGAGGGCCGAGGTAGCCTCATCCAGAATCAGAATCGGCGGATTCTTCAGGAACATCCGGGCGATGGCCAGGCGCTGCTTCTGTCCGCCGGACAGCTTGACGCCGCGTTCGCCGATCACAGTGTCCATGCCATTCGGCAGGCTGTTAATCAGCTCCTCCAGGCGGGCCTGACGGGCAGCCTGCCAGATTTCCGGCAGCCCTGCATCAAGCTTGCCGTAGGCAATATTCTCACGGATTGTGCCGGAGAAGAGGAACACGTCCTGCTGTACGATCCCGATCTGCTTGCGCAGCGAGCTGAGCTTCATATCCCGGATGTCGATCCCGTCGATGGAGATCGCGCCGCCGGTCACATCGTAGAACCGGGGGAGCAGGCTGCAGATGGTTGTTTTCCCCGCACCGGAGGGTCCGACGAAGGCAATCGTCTCACCGGCGTTAACACTCAGGCTAATATCCTCCAGCACCTTGCGGTCGTCTTCATAGCCGAAGCTGACATTGCTGAAGCTGATATCCCCGCGAAGCGGGCCAACCGCTACTGCATCCGGTTTGTCAGCGATATCCGGCTCGGTATCAATGACTTCCAGATAACGTTTGAAGCCGGCAATCCCCTTCGGATAACTCTCGATTACAGCATTAATCTTCTCAATCGGCCGGAAGAAGACGTTGGACAGCAGAATGAAAGCGACGAATTCCCCGATTTCCAGCTCTCCCTGAATGAAGAACCACGCCCCGCAGACCATCACTACAATAGTGATCAGACGGGTCATCATATAGCTGACCGACGAGCTTTTGGCCATCAGCTTGTACGCCATCAGCTTGGTCTCACGGAACTTCTGGTTGTCCACCGCGAACAGCTCTTTCTCGAATTCTTCATTGGCAAAAGACTGGACCACGCGGATGCCGCCGACATTATCTTCAATCCGGGCATTGAAGTTTCCTACGTTGCCGAATAGACGGTGATAGGTTTCAGTCATGCTGCGTCCGAAGTGGATAATGACCCAGGCCATAATCGGCACGATGATGAAGGTGATCACGGCCAGCTGAAGATTGATATCGGCCATCAGCACAAATGCGCCGACCAGCGTCATAACGGCAATGAACACGTCCTCCGGCCCGTGATGCGCGACTTCCCCGATATCGTTCAGGTCATTGGTTATTCTGCCGAGCAGGTGACCTGTTTTATTGTTGTCGAAGAACCGGAAGCTGAGCTTCTGGATATGATCGAACATTTTTTTGCGCATATTGGTTTCAATATTAATGCCCAGCATATGCCCCCAATAGGTAACGACGTAATTCATCGCCGTATTGAGCGCATAGATCCCGAGCAGGGCAACGCAGGCAATCAGAATCAGCGGCCAATCCTGGCCCGGCAGCAGATCATCAATGAATTTATTGACAGCCACCGGAAAAGCAAGCTCCAGCAGACCGGCACCCACCGCACAGGTGAAATCAAGGATAAACAGCTTCTTGTAAGGACGGTAATAGGAGAAAAAACGACGCAGCATCTCTTGTTCACTCTTTTCTGTAATATGTTATGTATCTGGTTATTGAGATTGATTCTCAACTGAACCTATGTTTAGGATACTAAAGCGGGTTACACGTTTTGTCAACGGTGAGAACATTTAAATTAGAAATATACTGCGGAATTCATTGCCGTTTAACCCATACCGAAAAGCGGTTTTATACATATTTTAACAGTATACGGGCATAAAGGAGGAGTTAACATGAGCGAAAATATTGGGGGATACGGCGGAGTCTTCACTTCAACTGGAGCGATTCTGGTTCTGTTCATCCTGCTCGTCATCATCACTAAATCCTTCTGTCTCTAATTCTGTTTCACCTGTTGCCCTGCCGCCGGCCCTGAGACCGGCGGTTTTCTTCAAATATAAGAATTTATATGTTGCACACGATAACTTATCCTTCTATTTCTCGCTGAAACGGTACCGTCCTTTAAAAGGACGGCAAAGCCGTTTCCACTTGTGGCTAGGAGGCTGCTCCATCAAGCGATATGGTATAATGAAATAATGCGCCTTGGTTGAAGGGCGTAATACATATAGCGGCTGTATTCACTGACAAGCTCCGGGCTTGACGGGTGCTTTGCTGCGACCTGGAGGTACAACATGAAGCTCGGCCGTGAAAATAACAAGAGGACAAGCCCGGCCTTGTCCTCATCTGCTGCGGATATCCGCAGCAGATGGATGCTCGTCACCGGAATCAGCTGTGTGGCCGCTGCCCTGCGCGCCCCGTTCACTTCCGTCGGACCTCTGCTGGAGATGATCCGGGATGACCTGGGGTTGTCTAATACTCTGGCGGGAGCGATTACGACTTTGCCTTTACTGGCTTTTGCCCTGCTGTCACCGTTTGCGCCCCGGCTGGCCCGCAAGCTGGGACTGCCCAATATCCTGGTGCTGGCCATGCTCACGCTGTCCATGGGAATTCTGGTTCGTTCGGCTTCCGGCACGGTAACTTTCTTCGCAGGTACGGCGATGATCGGTCTGTCGATTGCCGTCTGTAATGTGCTGCTGCCGGGACTGATCAAGGGGAAATTTCCGCACCGCATCGGTCTGATGACCGGAATCTATACCGTGTCCATGAACATATGTGCAGCGGCTGCTTCGGGGCTGAGTGTTCCCTTGGCCACCCGTGCGGGGCTGGGGTGGAGAGGAACGCTGGCGCTCTGGTTCATGATTGCTGCACTGGCTACAATTTTCTGGATTCCGCAGCTGAAGAGTCTGGGCACAGGGCAGGCAGGCACTGCATCCTCTTCAGCGGCAAGGGTCTGGCGCTCCCCACTCGCCTGGCAGGTTACGCTGTTCATGGGGCTGCAATCCTTGCTCTATTATGTGCTGATTGCCTGGTTTTCGGTGATCCTAGGTGAGCGGGGGATGTCTGCCGGCCATGCCGGCTGGGTTCTCTCGCTGATGCAGCTGGCCCAGCTGCCGTTCACCTTCTTCGTGCCGCTCTGGGTGGGAAGGATGAAGAGCCAGCGGCTGCCGGTGGTGATAACTTCGGTTCTGTTTATCACGGGCATCCTTGGCGTCTGGTTGGGCAGTACCGCACTGATGGCATTATGGGCTATCTGCATAGGGATTGCCGGGGGCTTCGCCTTCGGTCTGGCGATGATGTTTTTCAGCCTGCGCACCCGGACCACACAGGAGGCCAGCGAGCTGTCAGGGATGGCTCAGTCTGCCGGATATTTGCTGGCGGCGGCGGGACCTGCACTGTTTGGCCTGCTGCATGATGCTGCGGGGAGCTGGAATGTACCGCTTGCGCTGCTTGTCTTAGCAAGCGTACTGCTGTTCGCAGCCGGTATGGGGGCCGGACGCGACAGATATGTGGGAGACCGGTTATAAACGATGGGCCCGTCAGCTTGGCGGGGTCAAACTATAAGTTTGTATAAGATTTTCGCAGAGAAAGTGCATTGAAAGCTGATCCTGGCATGCTACTATTGTGTTTAAGATCATCTGAGAATGATTATCAATGAAATTAGACACAGGAGTGAAGAGAGACATGAACAATTGGGGCCTGAAAATCATTTGGACCGCTGTACTTATCCTGGCAATGTCCGCTATCGCGGCCTGCGGAACGAATAACAAGGCTGCGGACGGCAAGAATGTCCAGACAGGAAATGCGGCAGCTGCCAATGCAGCTCCTGCAGAGACTGGCGGAGCGACAGCTTCAGAAGGGGCAACACGGACGGTAACCGGGGAATTCGGGGAGGTGGAGATTCCGGTGAACCCTCAGCGGGTAGCGGGAATCTACGTGGAAGATTACTTGAAGGCGCTTGGCGTAACTCCGGTGGTGCAGTGGTACCATCCCAGCTGGGGCAAGCAGGATTATCTGAATCTGGATGTGCCTGAATTTGATATCAGCGGCAGCATAGAAGCGCTGCTCGATAAGAAACCGGATCTGATCATTACCGATGGCGGTGCAGATGCCGCTAAGGTTGAGCAGTATTCCCTGGTAGCCCCAACCTACCGCCTGCCGGAGAGCGTATTGCAGGATTCAAGGCTAATCCTTACAGCGGTTGCAGACGCGCTCGGTATTCCTGAGAAGGGGAAGGCTGTACTGGCCGAATATGACCAGAAGGTAGCAGACGGCAAAGCCGCGTTGCAGCAGGCCTTGGGACAAGAGAAGGTGGCTGTGATCCGGCTGAATGTGGCAGACAAAACCGTTGCTCTTTTTGGAGTCAAAAACCGTTTTACCGGTGTGCTCTATAATCAATTCGGTCTGACACCTGTTCCTATGGCCGCTGAGATGACGGAATTTCAGTCGATCATCTCAGAAGAAGTGATCCCCGGGCTTGAAGCGGATCATATCATTGTGTTCCCTGACAACGGAAATTGGGATACTGCCGCCAACCAGGAGGCGATCCAAATTCTCGATGGCCCTCTGTGGAAGAACCTTCCTGCGGTGAAGAACGGCAATATCTACCGGATGGAGCGTTCGCACTGGCAATCCGGGGGGATTACCGCCAACCAGATGAAGCTGGATGATCTGCTTAAGACGATGGTGAAGTAATACGGCGTTAAGCGACGATGAGTCTATAAGCGAGAAGAAGGTCTATCCGCAAGGTTGATAGATCTTCTTTTTTGTTTTACACTGGAGTCTATGATAATGATTCTCAGTCAGGAGGGGCGGCAGAATGACCGAACAGTTGCAGGAACACACCAGGAGAAGGCTGCTCCACAGCCTGATAAATATAGAAGCGGTGACCCGATCCCCGTCCGGGAAGGATCAGACCGAAGTCTATCGGGAGCATACCCTAATCATTGTGTCCGAAGGGCAGGGGTGGCTGAAGGCAGAAGACAGAAGGTACTTTTTGGACAAAGGGGCCGGGTTCCTGATCGAAGCCGGATCACTGAACCGGATTCAGGCCGGCGAGCAGGGGATCAGCTGGTACCGGATGGAGTTCGCGCTGATTCCCGCAGGGCACGTCAAGCCTGGCACCGTAGATAAGGGGCAGGAGGAACATGCAGAATATTTGCTCTGCCCGGGATATCTGGATTGCCGGCCGTTCTCCCAGTGTGCCCTGCTGCTGGATTCCATCTATTATAGCTTCCGGCGCCCGGAGGATGTGGAATGGTTCGCGGCCCAGACCCGGTTCCAGGAGCTGCTGCTGTTGATTATGCGGGCGAATACTCCGGTACTGAAGGCTAAGGATGACCGTGAGGCCGTGGAAGCCTCGATCCGCTATATGGAAGAGCATTGCAGTGAACCGTTATCTGTCGATCAGCTGGCTGAGATTGCAGGGATCGGGCGTGCGCGTTATACGCAGATTTTCAAAGAAATTACGGGCCGGATGCCCTTGGAGCACCTGAACGGTCTGCGTATTGAACGGGCACAGCAGCAGCTTCTGCTGACCCGGGACCGGCTGCATGAGGTGGCCCTGGCTGCAGGCTACAGCAATGAGTATTATTTCAACAGGCGCTTCAAAAGAACAGTAGGGGTGACTCCCGGACAATACAGAAGCCTCCATCAGGAGGGCGTCCGGGTATTTGCCCCTTTTCTGGAGGATTATCTGCTGGCACTCGGCATTACTCCGGTCGTGCAGTATTGCCATGCCAAGTGGGGCAAGCAGGAATACCTCGGGCTGGATCAGGTTCCGGCGTTCGATATCTCCAGCGGAGACTGGCAAGGACTCATCCGTTACAGTCCTGAGCTGATTATGCTGGATGACGGCTTCCAGCGCTGGCAGCTGGGGGAATGCAGCCGTGTCGCCCCGCTGTTCCGGCTCCCGTTCCATCAGGAGGACTGGCGTGCCACGCTCCGCAGCGCAGGTGCAGTCTTCGGGAGAACGGGTCGGGTGCAGGAGGTCATCAGCGATTATGAGCAGCAGGCCCGGCAGGCAAAGCGTCAGCTCAGCCGCAGCGTCCGGGGACAGACAGTGGCACTGCTGCGGATTTCTGCCCATGGCATTGCCCTGTATGGCAGTGAGCATCTGGGATATGCAGCGGGTGTCCTCTATGAAGATCTGGAGCTGGGGAGGCATCCCCTGGTACGGCAGCTCACCCGTGGACAGAAGTGCGTGAGCCTGAGCCCTGAAGAGCTGTCCAGCTTGAACGCAGATCATTTGTTCATTACGTTCGACCGGCAGGAAGGTGAGGGGCGGGAACTGCTCGATACCCCAATCTGGAGAAGCCTGCCTGCAGTACGCAACCGCTGCGTGTACGAGGTGGATTTCATGGCCTGGATGAATTACGGTGTCCTGTCGCATCAGCGGAAGATCACGGATGTGCTGAAGGTATTGGCTTAAGGCACACCTCCCTACAGAAATACACACAAAAAAAGCTTGCAATTCCCGGCCAAAGAGAGTATATTCTTAATTACGGTGATTGAATCACTGTAATACATAATATGCGGTCATGGCGGAATTGGCAGACGCGCTGGCTTCAGGTGCCAGTGATAGCAATATCGTGGAGGTTCGAGTCCTCTTGACCGCATCATAGCTTACAATACAGGTTCTTGCTTGGCATTTATGCCAGCAGGGACCTGTTTTTGTTTGGTATTTTAATGATTAGTTCGTTCCCCGCTTAAACAGCGGTCCGTTCACGCAGCGTCCACCCAAGTGCTCAAGCGGATCTTACTCCAAACAGTAATCTCTCAGCTGCAATCAATCCAATAAAAATCCTATACATATCATAAAAATGTGAGTTAGAAGCCGGAACCCTGAGGCTGTATCATAACTAGTAAGCAAGGCTGTTTAATTAAAATTCATGATGCGAGGAGAACGGTGATATGCAGGATACCATTGTGCGGATCTTGAGTGAAATTAAGAACAATCCAGAGCTGTTGCTCACTGCCACTGAAACCACCGATATAGTGAATGATGTAGGTCTGGATTCCCTGCAGATGATTAATTTCATTCTCCGGATCGAAGACGAATTTGAAATTGAGTTTGATTTTGATCATTTTTCCTATGAGGATTTCCAGTCGATCGGGGATTTCATGGGGTTCATCACAGCCACGCAAACCGCTTCTTAAGGGGGCTTCATGGATGAAGTCAACCGTGGTTCTAGGCACCTTTGATTCCGAGGCGTGGTGGCGGAGTCCGCATGGATCTATGCTTCCTTCTATGAACAGCAGCCAAGCTGTGACGATGGGCATGGATGAATTGTTGTTTCCGTTATGCAAGGAGCAGGACATTCTGTTCACCCGGCAGCCCATGGACGAGCATCTTACAAGCTATTTATCACAGCTCGGCTATACCTTCACCAATGTTCATTGCAGAAATCCTGTTCATGCGGATGACTACACGCTGCATGTGTTTGATCTTCTAATGGCTGATGCAAGCTACTACCAGCAGCTACTCCCGCAAGATGCTCTATTCTCTCCCTATTCTATTCTGTCCGATACCAGTGAGTTAGTGCGCAGGTTCAATGTCGGTAATCAGTTTCCCTCCTTAGATACAGTTCGAGCTGTGAATTCAAAGATCTATTCTCATGAACTAAGACAAAGATTGGGCATTCGCAATATGTCCTCTATAGCTGACAGCTCGGAGGAACTGCTTGCCCTGGGCTCGGAGCTGCTACGGACTGGACAAGTGCTGGTGAAGGACCCTCTGGGTGTCTCAGGCCGGGGCAATATGTTGATTTCGGGCGATAGAATGCTGAAGAGAATTGCGGCCTATCTGCAAGAGCAAGAGAATCGAGGCAAACAAACACAATTCATTATTGAACCCCTGCTTGATAAAACGGAGGATTTCTCCTGTCAGCTGTTCATAACAGAGCAGGGGGAAGTGGAGTTGTTCTCTGTTCAACGAATGGTAAACGAAGCCTTCTCTTATGTAGGCTCCTATCCTGCCGGTTCCGGGTTTACCCGGTCTCTCCGGGACAATGATTATTTCAGCATTATGGAAGAAGCCTGCAAGGACTTGTTCATGGCAGGCTATCACGGAGAGGTATGTATAGATTCCATGCTGCTGGCAAGCGGTGAGCTGGTACCCATCGTTGAGATTAATGCCAGAAAGTCCATGGGGCTGATTAATCATCATCTCAATAACTATTTACAGCAGTATTCTTTGTTCAGCTTTTTGACCTTTATCTCGGCAGGCTGCGCTGCGGAGGTGACCATGCCGCAGGTTCTGGGGGCTCTAAGAGCAGGCGAATTGTTGTTTACGCAAGAGAACAGGCAAGGAATTATTCCGCTGGGTGCAAACACGCTTTTCGGCTCCAGCAATACCGTATTTACTGAGGCGGAGTCTGAATGGCGGAAGGGGAAGCTTTATGTAGCTGCTCCCTATGCTTCTGATATAAGTGAAGCATTAACTCTTGTCCAGCGGGTGAAGGACGTCTTGAAGTCTCTGGCGATTAAGATTTATAACTGACCCGTCTTTATTGTGAAAAGAGGGAGCTGACCAATGATTACCCTTTTATGCTCATCTGTCGCTTTGGGGGTATATACGCCCGCGGTCCTGTTACGTGAGGAGCTAAGCGGGTACTATGAGGCCGATCTGGAAGTGCTGGAAAGACTGTATCCGCCCGAGACAAGACTGAAATTAACCGAGAACAAGAAGGTTTTCTCTAAGAGGTTTGAAGTAGCCAAGCTGGGTCACAGAATGATCAGGGATATCACGCCGAATCTGGACCCGCAGCTGGTAACCCGGCTTCTAGGCAAGTGGGCTGAAGAGAACCGGAGGGTATTTATGGTTTTCTCGGGGTTTTGGATGCCCATTCTGGAAGAGTACGCGAAGAGTTACCGTAAGGATGTCCATGTGGAGCTGATTCATATGGATGCGGTCATATCCCCTTCGTGGAAGCTGTATTCCAACAATATCCGAAATGATCTATTTACAGTGAACGATGTCTGGCTTTTTGACGGGGCGGCTGGGCGGGTGAATTACACTATTTCCATGGGTCATGCTGCCCCTAAGGACTATAAGGAACGTGACAACCGGCTCGTCATCCATGGCGGCGGCTGGGGAATGGGGACCTACAAGGAGACGGCAGCAGAGCTGAATCACTCCCTGGACTTGAACATCGTCATTCATGAGCTCACGGATGATCAGGCTTATGGAGCCGGCCACCGTTACTACATGGTGAAGCCGGGCTGGTCGCCCTGGATGAAGAATGAAGAGAATGAATATACCCTGCCGCCGTTCGGCGAAGTGATCCATCAGCGCTTTAACGAGGATACCGGGGTGAAGCATAGCTTCTATCAGCTGATCTGTAACTCGAAGGCTATTATCAGCAAGCCGGGCGGAGGAACCCTGCTGGATTCGCTGGAATCCTTCACGCCGGTTATTTTCCTGGAGCCGCTGGGTGAGCATGAAGCCCGCAACGCCGAGCTATGGGAGCGGCTGGGTTTTGGCATAAGGTATGAGCACTGGATGAGTATGGGCTGTCCGCTTGAGATTTTGGAGGCATGTAGTGAGAACTTAAGAAGCTATAAAACTCAGGTGTTAAATTATGGGAGGTGCTTTCATGAGACAGCCGCAAACATCGGTAGTGCTCGACCGGGATTCCTTTGAACGGTTAAAGAAAACCATTAAGCATATGTCGGTCACGCACAAACAGGTTCATCTCAATCCTACGTATTCTACGAATCTTCCGGTCGAGGTCGGGCTTAAATTAACCAATGGCTGCAATCTGCGCTGCAAGCATTGCTTTGAATGGAACGCTGAGGGGTATCACCGGGATCTGGGCAGAGCCGAGCAGAGGGAAGAGCTTGATTTCGCTGTGATTGAAAAAGTGTTCCGGCAAACCAAAGAAACGAACGCCAATATGTTCCTTTGGGGAGGAGAGCCTCTGTACTACAGCCGGTTCAATGAACTGGCCGACCTGCTGGAGCAGGACCCAAGATGGACGGTGTTATGCACTAACGGCATTCAAATCATCGAGAAGCTGGATTCCATCCTCAAAATGTCCAAAAGTCTGGTCTGTCTGATCAGTCTGGAAGGCTTCGAAGCGGAGAACGATGCGATCCGGGGAAAGGGCACCTTCAAGAAGGTGATGGCGGGCATTGATAAGCTGCTGGAGCTGGAGAAGGAGGGCATCTACCAAGGCAAAATCTCCATCCATCTGACGATCAGCGATGTCATGATCGATAAGCTGTATGATTTTGTTGAGTTTTTTGAACAAAAGGGGATTGACTCGGTATATATTACCTTCCCGTGGTATTTGCCGGATGAAGTGTCGAATAATATGGACCGTTATTTCAACGAGCATTTCAAGTGGCTGGCGGATGATCTGGAGGAAGGGCACCGCAACAGCTGGCATTCGTTTAAATATAAAATTTCGCCCGACAGGATCGATCCGTTGCTTGCGCAGATGGAGAGAATTAACCAGCGAACCTGGAATTTAAGAACACGGTATCAGCCCGCGCTCGAACTGGATGAAGTACGGGACTTTGTACTCGGTTCAGAGAAGCCTGCCCAGAATAAAACGCAATGCTTGTCGATCCGCACCAGACTGGATGTGCTGGCTGACGGTGAAGTCAGTGCGTGCAAATTATTTCCGGAGTTCTCCCTGGGGAATCTGGCCGATCAGGATCTCAAAGAGATATGGGATGGCGACAATTTTGAAAGGGTACGGGAAACCCTGCAATGCGGCCTGATGCCGGTATGCTCCAAATGCATTCTGCTGTATCTTCACGGAAAATAGGGATGGAGGCTATCACGAAGAATTCCGCTGTGAGCCGCAAACTGGCGGATTGGGCGGTTCCCTTTGGCCCCTATGATTGTTTGTTGAATGCGGTTACATTGTGGCTGTCTGTCCATCATGCCGATCCGAATCCGCTGTACAGGTATAATTTCTCCATTAATTATTATGCTGGCTATGACTGGTTCGACAGTTCGGTGCCGGTGAATGAGCTGTTTAGCTTCATCCGGCATGCTTATGGGGTTGAATGCAAGCCTTGCCGTTTAGACTCGGTGGATCGTGGACGGATGTATCTGCTGCCGGTGGACGCTTATCATGTTCCCTACATGAAGGAATTTTACGGGAAGGACCATATGCTGCATTATGTGCTTGCGGAAGCGGCAGACGACCAGAGCCTGAGAATAACAGATCCTTATTTTGCAACAAGCCTATTGGCCGACAGAACTTGCGTGGAGCAGGCCTGGCGCACCTTCAGTGAACCGGTTATCGAAATCAGCCCGCCGCTCAGCCTGAAGCCTGGCCTGAACTCTATCCGGCCTTACTTAACTACACAGCCCTATGAAGAGCTGCTCCCCCGCGCCTTTGCCCGAATTTCGGAACGGATCATGGATGTTGGAGCTTATAGGGGGCCGGAGAATGTAATGGATCATCCGGTGTTCAAACAACAGTTTGGCTGCATCCGCACGATTGCCCTATCACGGTCAAGGCATTTCGGCACCTGCAGCACCATGGATGTTGCTCACCACGGCTCAGCCTGGAGGAAGCTTGAAGTGAGCTTTATGAAGATGACCCTGAATATGGACAGAGGGTTAACCGCTACCGTGAAGCAATTGAAGCAGATTGCGGAGGATGAGCTGGCTTATTTACATTCCTATGCAACAGGAGGCCGATGATGCCGGAAGAAACCAGGTATGAGCAGATCCAGCGGATGTTTTGGGAGAAGAGGGTCGAGGCTGTCCAATTGCTTAGACGGGCGCTTAAAGAGCAGGTGGAGCAGATTGAGATTCATAAGGATGAGACCCGGATCAGGCTTACAGATGGGAGACGGTTTCATTGGGATCTCGGGCATGTGAACAGTCTCGGATTCCTGATGCGGGATGGATATGTCGAGCGGGAAGAGAGCCGGTTATTGTCTATTCTGATCCGTGAAGGATTTGAAGTATTGGATATCGGGGCGAATTATGGATGGTATTCCACGTTATTCGCACAAGCGGTGGGGCCTGGGGGCAGAGTTCATAGCTTTGAGCCGGTAAGCCCTACCTTCTCTGAACTGGCAAGAAACATCCAATTAAATAAGCTGCAGAATGTAGTGTTGAATCAGCTTGCGCTGTCGGACTATAACGGGGAAGCCGAGATCTATCTGCCTGTACAAAGCGGATCTGAGGATGCTGCGTTAATCATTGACCCGGCCTTGCAGCATGAAACCTACCATTGCCGGGTGCAAACGCTGGATACGTACATTGAGTTGCAGCAGATCAGCCATATTGACCTGATCAAAATCGATATTGAAGGCGGCGAATTAAAAGCATTACAGGGAATGGAACAGTATTTACAGCATCATGAGAAGCCCATGCTCATGCTGGAAGCGACGGAAGTTCTGGCTTTACGGTTCGGGAATTCGATAAGTGATGTATTCCGGTTTTTGAAGGAGTATCAGTATCAACTCTTTCAACTGTCCGCAGAGGAGCTTGTTGAGCTGGATAGCGCTGCGGAAGTGCAGGCACAGAATATATTTGGTCTGCAGCCGGAGCATATCCGGAGGTACAGCCCGTTCATCAGATTGATAACCATTGCAAAGTAGGGATGCCGGTATGGTCATTCATGTGGATCAATTGAGCAAGTCCTTTGACTACTACAAAAAAGAAACGGGAATCAGAAACTCTGTCAAGAATCTGTTCCACAGGGAGAAATTAACCAAGGATGCAGTAAATAAGGTCTCATTCGATATTAACGAAGGCGAGATGGTTGCCTTTCTGGGTCCGAACGGAGCAGGCAAAACCACCACTTTGAAAATGCTCTCCGGTATTCTTTATCCGACTGATGGCAGTGCGGAGGTGCTGGGCTACACGCCCTGGGAGAGGAAAAATGACTTCAAGAAGCAATTTTCCATTGTCATGGGCCAAAAAAACCAGCTGTGGCTGGATCTGCCGGCAAGCGATTCCCTGTATTTAAACAAGTGTATTTATGAAATCAGCGATCAGAAGTATAAGGAGACACTTGACGAGTTAGTGACGCTGATGGATGTCAGGCACCTGCTGCATGTACAGGTCCGAAGACTGTCCCTGGGTGAGCGGATGAAGATGGAGCTGATCGCTGCTTTGCTGCACCGGCCGAGAATTATTTTTCTGGATGAGCCGACGATAGGCCTGGATCTGGTCTCTCAGAAGAACATCCGTGAGTTCCTCAAGGCCTACAATCATGAATTCCGCACGACTCTGCTGCTTACGAGCCACTATATGAAGGATATTGAAGACCTCTGTAAGCGGACCATCGTAATCAATCAGGGCAAGCTGGTGTATGACGGGGAGATCCGCAAGATCAATGAGGTCATGAATGAGAAAAAACGAATGAAGCTGACGTTCTCGGCCATCGTCGAGCGGAAGGATCTGGCCGTTATGGGTTCTATCAAAGAATATAGCAGCTATGACGTCATTCTGGAAGTGGAGCGAGCGAAGTTCAAGGAGTATTCCAGAATGGCCATGGATCACTTTCCCGTCATTGATCTGAATCTGGAGGACATTCCTCTGGAGGAAGCCATTGCACGTTTATATGAACAGCCGGAGCCGCGCGGATGAACAATAAATTTGCCGTCAGCTTTTCGCTGGGAATCCAGAACTCCATGGAATACCGCTTTAACTTTTTTATGGGTTTTGCCAGTCTCTTCTTCCCGATCTTCATCCAGCTCTTCCTGTGGAAGGCGGTCTATAGCCATGCCTCTAATATGAACTTGTATGGCTATACTTACCAGCAGATGATCGTCTACACCATCGTAGCTGCCCTGATCTCGCGGCTGGTGGCTACGGGTCTGGAATATGACATTAACCATGATATCAAGAGCGGGGGGCTCAATAAATATCTGGTGCGGCCGATCGGTTATTTTCCTTATAAAATATGTGTCTACCTTGGCGGGAAGGTCCTCTCGTTTGCCATTACGTTAATCCTGCTGCTGGGCGTGGTGCTGTTTATGGTTTATTACTTCAAGGCGCCAATCAGCGTATCGCGTATACTGGTTTTTGGTGTCGTGCTTATGCTGGCGGTTGTGCTTAACTTCATGATCTCCTTCTCGGTCAGCGCGATTGCCTTCTGGTTAACCGATGTCTCTTACTTTTTTCATGTTACAGCGTTATTGATTCAGATATTTAGCGGCGGGATTTTTCCGCTCGATATTTTTGGGGCGACATGGCTGGCTGTCTTCGATTACCTGCCGTTCAAGTATACGATCTACATGCCGGTGAATGTAATCAATGGCAAGCTGACCCTGCTCCAGGCGCTGCATGTGATAGAGCTGCAACTGCTATGGATTGGACTCCTTCTGTTGCTTACGCGCTATATTTGGACAGTGGCGATCAAGAAATATATTGCCGTAGGGGGTTAAGGGAACCCGATGCTCAAATCACTCCGGAAGTACGGTTTCATATACAGCTTGTTCATCAAAAATTCCCTGATGTCCCAAATGGAGTATAGAGTTAACTTCCTGATGGGCCTGCTGGTGGAGACCTCCTATCTGTTCGCCAAATTCCTGTATGTGATTATTGTCTATGAGGCAGGATTAACGCTGGATGGCGTGCCCATTGATGCGATATTGCTGTTTATTGGCACCTATACCTTGATGACGGGGATATATTGGGGACTATTTGCCATCAACTTCGTGCAGATCCCGGAGCATGTAAGAACCGGGTCACTTGATATTTTGCTAACCAAGCCGATTTCCCTGCAATTTATGATGACCTTACGGAATGTTGACTTTGGGCTGGCGATTCCGAATGTGCTGGGCGGAGTGACCATGATTGTGGTGGGCTGGAGAAGACAGGGGCTTCCGGCCGATGCCGCTTCAATAGGCGGGTTCATCTTCTTCCTTGTGCTGGGGCTGTTCGTGACCTACACCTTGTTCCTGATCCCGCAGTTATTATCGTTCTGGTTCATTCAGATTGCTGCTGTCAATGACGTCTCAAACGGCCTGTTCGAGCTGAATAACATGCCAATGATGATTTACTCCAAATGGATACAGCGAATAGGGATATTTGTGGTTCCTGTTCTATTGATTACTAACTTCTCACCCTTATTCGTGCTGGACCGGTTACATCCGGGCCTTTTCCTCTGGGCCATTCTGTCTCCTATCCTGTTGCTGGGAATCACGAGATGGATCTGGTCCAAAGCGATTCGTAATTACAACAGCTCAGGCGGTTAGATATCCGGAATCACAGGAGGTAAGGATATGAATACTCAGAAGCCATATCGTATTGGAATTTTGGGCTGCTCCACAATCGCTCCGTTCTCGATCATTAACCCGGTCAGGGAGCTTGATCAATTTGTAACGTATGGTGTAGCGTCGCGTGATTTGGACCGGTCTACAGCCTATGCGCTGAAGCATCAGATTCCGCATGTGTTTGAAAGCTACGATCAGCTGCTGGAGTCGGCGGACATTGATGTGGTCTATATTCCGTTATCCAATTTCCTGCATAAGGAATGGACGCTGAAGGCGATTGAGGCTGGCAAGCATGTCTTGATTGAGAAACCGATGGCCTTGCATGCCGATGAGGTGCTGCTCATCAATGAACGGGCGAAGGAGCAGGGTGTGCATGTCCTTGAAGCGCTAATGGTCCAGCATCATTCCTGGCAGCAGGATATAACAGACATGATAGCAGCAGAAACCTACGGCAAACTGACAAAGATCAAAACCCGGATCTCCTTTGAAATTCTGCAAAGCAACTACAGCGCGGATAATTACCGGTTCAAGCCGGAGTACGGCGGCGGCTGCTTCATCGACGAATGCTCGTACTGGCTGCAGTTTATTCAAAAGGTCATCGGCTTGAAGCCGCAGACACTGGACGGATTCTCGACCTTCTCCGGTGTCAATCAATGTGATTGGACCTTTCATGCATCGTTGCAATATGAGGGGGGCGTCGAGGCAGAGTTCCTGGGTTCCTTTGAAATGCCGAACAATGCCACCCACTGGCTGGAGTTTGAGCGGGCCAGGGTAAGGATCAGCGGCTTTTTCAAACCTTGTTATGGGGATTACAAGATCATCATTCAGGTTGAACATACGGAAGCGGGAACAACAGACAAGCTTGTATACTCTCCGCAGAATTATTATGTGAACCAGCTCCGGTTTTTGGCTGAGGTGCTTGGGGGCACAAGAGAGAATATCCCCTTATCCGAATCCTATGAACGAGTGGCAACTATGAACGCCATCTATGAGATGGCCAGGAAGAAGCATCTTGAACAGCCCGGCATGGAAGAAAGACCGGACGGGGAGGCTGTGAATTATGGATGACCGGGAACAGGAGATTCGTAAGCTGCTCGCTCAATTGCCCGGCGGTTCTCCCCGTCTGAAGAATGCAGGTATGGACGCGGATTTGCGAAGCTATGGCATGGATTCTTTGTTGTTTATTCATTTTGCGGTGGTCCTGGAAGAGCATTTCTCAATAGAGGTGAGCCCGGAATTTCTCGATATAGATAAACTATACAGTCTTCAGAAGTGGAGAGAATATATTGATTCACAGGATCTCGTATGTTAGTAGCCCTGGAGATGGACTATTACAGCGAGGGCTACCGGACCATGCACTCCAATTGCGTGGATTTGCCCATGGCGGGTGCTGCGGGCTTTCATCAGTATGAGAATTATTTCTACTATACCTTCCTGTATGCCGTCATGATGAATTGGGGAGAGGCAGCGGACGTGGACTGGGTGGCCTCCAGACGCAGCATTCTTAACAAGCTCGGCTTGACCCTTAAGGTGACTGAGGTCCTGGATGCTGCTGGGCTGCTGTCTGCGATTCGCATGAACATTGATCAGCAGTGCCCGGTCGTGATGATTGCCAACTACAACGATCTGTTTTTTTTGAGCCAATACAGGACGGTCGTTGACGATCATGCCGTGTTAATCACGGAATATGATTCAGCCAGACGACTGATCGTGATCCGGGAGAATCAGCTGAACAAGGAGGTAACCCTGAATGTGATGAAGGGGGAGCCTTTTTTCAAGCTGCAGCTGACCGAGGAATTGATAGCGGATATCTGGAATAAATCCAATGCTTCTTTTAAGGAAATCAGGAATTATTGTTATAACAAGCTGTTCAGTGTAGCGAAAATAGGCGAACCGGAGGTTCACAGCTATCTGGAGCTGGTTGAGGATTTCGTGGAGTCCAATAAAAATCGTTCCAGTCATTTGATCGAAGCCGTGGAACGTTTCAATGACAATGTCTCTCTTATGGATGGACTCAATGACGCAAATGCCGTTGCGGTTGAATTTGAAACCATGCGCAGGAGTTATCACGGCTCGGCTATCATCATGTTCGATATCTTCGAGAAGGCGTTGCCCTGGTTATCCTCTCATGAAGAATGGGGGCAGATATTCGGCGGGTTCCGGGACCGGTATATCAAATTCAGATACCATCTGATCTCCAGTTTCCATGCGGATACGCTGAGACGGAAGCTGCTGCCGCCGGATCGAATTCTTCAGCTTACAGTGGAGATTAGCCAACTGGATACGGAGCTGTTCTCTCTGCTCGGTAAGCTGCTCACCCATCACCATAAGGAGCGGGAATCTCACAATGCCGCACAGGCCTGGACGAATTATGCAGCTTGCGCTGAGGTGTCTGCGGACAGTGAGTATAGCCTTGACCCGGAGACCGTCTGTCAAGCCAGCCAGGCGGTGAATGGCAGGTGGGAGAACTGGGTCACGGATTCCTGGCATTCGGACACCGCCCGGCCCGTCCATTGGTTGCTGCTGGATCTGCTGAAGCAGAGAGATATTCTGAGAGTTGTGATCAGGCATTCTCCTGCCCCCGGCTATATCACGATGGATTATGAGCTTCAGGGAAGCAACGACACAGAGCAGTGGGAGCAGATAGCGGCTGTACGGAATAATGAGTCTGTCTTAACCGTGCATGAGGCTGACGGCTGTTCGTTCAGATACATCAGACTATATATTACTTATCCGGCCCAGAATGATTTTCAGGCGCGGATCTATGAGCTTGAAGTGTGGGGACTGCCTGATATCACTCAAGCCTCAAAAATCTGATATGATTCAAAAAAAAGTAGGATATCCTTCCATTTGGCCTGCTGGATATAATAAAAATGTAAAAAATAAAATGCCATATTGATTGGAGAATCAAACATGAACAACAAGAAGAAATGGACGATTTATGTGATTCATCATTCTCATACGGATATTGGCTACACCGAGCGGCAAGAGAAGATCGAGCAATATCACGTGGACTTTATCAGGCAGGCCATTGCGATCTGCGAGGCGGCTCAGACGGAAGACCGTAAGGAATGGGCGGGCTTTAAATGGACCTGCGAAACCTTCTGGGCCGTGGAGAAGTTTCTGGAGGAAGCCACGGAACAGGAAAAGGAACAATTTGCAGCCGCGCTCAGACGCGGGGATATTGAGCTGTCGGGCACCTACTTGAATATGACGGAACTGATCAATTTCGAGCTGCTCAGCAGTATGCTTGCAAGGGCGGGGAACTTCGCCCGGCCGCTGGGGCTTCAGGTGAAGTCGGCCATGACCGCGGATATTAACGGATACAGCTGGGGTTATGCACAGGCTCTGGCAGATGCAGGAGTCGAGAATTTGCTGTCCAGTATCCACACGCATCACGGGATGTTTGCCATCGGGCGCAAGCAATTCCCCTTTTATTGGGAGACACCCAAAGGCAACCGCCTGCTGGTATGGAGCGGCGAGCATTACATGATGGGGAATGATCTGGGGATCAATCCGGATGGGGCATTGTCTTATACCATCAAAGACGAAGACCCGGTATGGGGGATCTCTAAAGATCACTGGAAGCTGGCCGAGACCCGGATTGCCCGCTATCTGGATCAGCTGGAGAAGGAGCAGTATCCCTACGATTTTGTATTGGTGAATGTCATGGGGCTGCTGCGGGATAACTCGGCGCCGAACCCCGGAATCATAACCTTCATCAAGGAATGGAATGAGAAGCACGGGGACCGTGTTGAGCTTGAAATGACAACGCTTAACCGGTACTTCGACCTGTTGCGGCAGCAGGAGGCCGAGATTCCTGTCTATAGCGGGGACTGGCCGGACTGGTGGTCCGATGGCGTGGCATCAACCGCGATGCACACCCAGATCTTCAGGAATGCCCAGCGGACCCTGGACGTCGTCAAGCGGCTGGACCCGGAGCGCAAGCTGGCGGCGGCAAGCGATATTGCCCATGCAGAGCAGCAGTTAATGATGTATGCCGAGCATACCTGGGGATATCACTCCTCCATCTCGGAGCCCTGGCACATCATGGTGCAGGAGCTGGCCGTCCGCAAAGAGGCGTATGCCGCCAATGCCAGCAGACTGGTTCATGCCTCGCTGGATGCGGTACTGAAGGCGCGGGGCGATGTGCTGCTGCGGGCTGACCGGGCATTCACCTATAAAGTAATCAATTCCTTCGATTACCCCGTTGAGGATCTGGCTCATTTCTATCTCGAGGAGCAGTGGGAAGCGGATTATTTCCGGCAGGGGCTCGAGGTGGTCGATGAGCAGAGTGGAGAAGTGGTCCACCATCAGCAGGAGAAGGTAAGCAGAGGATACCAGATTGCGGTCATGGTCAAGCTGGGCGCAAAGGAAGAGAAGCGGTTCCGTATCCGGGAAGCCTCGAAGACCGTCCCGGTGACGACGAGCAGCACCCGCTTGCGGGGAGCCGACCGGATTCATGATATCCGGGATATCTTCCCTCCTGTGCAGGAGGAGACCCCCCGGCTGTTCATCACGGAGAATCATATTGAATCGCCTTACGTACGTATTGCGTGGAGAGCAGGAGAAGGCATCGTCTCCTGGATGGATAAACAAACCGGTCAGGAATTCATTGATCCCCGTCAGGCTCACGGAGCCTTCACTCCGGTGTATGAAGTGACCCCCGGCGGCGGTGACGACCAGATGACCGTGCGTAGAATCATGGGCAGGAACCGCAAAGGTATGAATGTTCAGCGGTCGGAGGGGCTCCTCTCAGGCGTGAAGGAAATAACGAATGGCCCGGTGTATGGCATCATTGAATTGAAATATCAGGTTCAAGGGATGAGCCACTATTCGTTATTCCTGAAGGTGTTCAAGGACCGGAAGAGAGTTGATATCTCTGTCCGCATCCACAAGGATAGTGTGTGGGACCCGGAGAATGTGTACGTCGCCCTCCCCTTTAGTGCAGGCGGCAGCAGTGAGCTGTGGTTCGAGAAGGCCGGGGCTGTCCTAAGGCCCGGAGTAGATCAGATCCCGGGCACCTGTACGGATTTCTATTGTATTCAGGAAGGGCTTGCGGTTATATCCCCTCAAGGCGGGCTGTCCATTGCGGCCCCGGATACGCCGCTGATGCAGACCGGGCCTTTGGAATACGGCCCAAGACTCGTGCAGGGCCAACAGGAAGAGAACGGACATACCTCGTTATACGCCTGGGTGCTGACCAATTACTGGGAGACGAACTTCAAGGCGACCCTCGGGGGATTCTACGAATTCCGGTATATGCTGCAATGGGGAAGCGAAGCGGATACGGCAGAACAAGCTATTCAGTTGTGCCACAGTGCCAATGCAGGCACGGTTGCATTCAGAACCACATAAATTCCGGCGGGCTTAAGAAGGGCTGAATCTTTTATAGAGAAGCCCTTTTTTTGGAATATAAGAAATTATATGTTTCACACCATAACTTATCCTTCTATTTCTGGCTGAAACGGTGCCGTCCCTAATAGGACGGCATAGCTGTTTCCACTTGTGTAAAAAAGGGAGGCGTGCGCTGTGTACCGTATTCTGATTGTGGATGACGAACGCATAGAGAGAGAGGGCATTCAGCAATTGATACAGGATCACCATCTGGAGCTGGAGACACTCCTTGCGGCGAATGGCGAGATTGCGCTGGAGATCCTCGGGAAGCACAGGATTGATATTCTGATTACAGATATCAAGATGCCTTTTATGGATGGACTGGAGTTGTCGGAGAAGGTTAGCAGCCTGGGTCTGGATATTGAAATGATCATCTTCAGCGCTTACCATGAGTTTGAATACGCGAGAAGAGCCTTGCGGACCAACATATCGAATTATTTGCTCAAGCCGGTTCATATCCCGGAGTTTCTCAGTGTGATTAACGAGGCGATCAGGGCCTGTGAAGACAAAGCGGCAGAGAAATTGCGGAACGAACAACTGGTGGAGGGATATAACCGGGGGCTGCTGTATGAGAAGGAGAAAATGCTGCTGGACTCCCTAAACGGTGTGAAAATCAATACAGAGGCCTGGATGTCCCCGGAACTGCTGGAATATGTCCAGCACAAGCATTGGCTGCATATGATTCTGGTGGATTGCCGCCGGAAGTTTTTTGATATTCACAATGATGAATTCATTAGGCTGTTACATGATAACCTCAGCTACGCCTTCGATTATGTGAACTTGAGCGAGCATCAAAGTATGCTGTTCGTCAAGCACCCCCGCCCCATCCCCAAAGAGACGCTGAGGCTGCTTGGAGATCAGATTATCCGCGCCGCCGCCGGGAGCCTGGAGCTGAATGTGGGTCTGGTGATCGGGAGAGCGGTGAATCAGCCGGAACAGTTGTATGATGCCTATACCGAGATGGAGCAGATGCTGGAATTCAAATTTTTCATGGATGAGTATACCCTTCTATTTGCCGATGAACCCTTTGAGCAAGCGGGCTTTGACGAGATCGAATTGAATCCGATTCTGGATAAGGTCTACCAGTGTCTGGAGTATAACGATTTTACCGGTGCGAAATACAGTATAGAGCTGCTGTTCACCTACCTGAGAACCAAAGGGCAATTCTCGTCCCTGTACACCAAGTTCATCTGTTCGGAAATTATGAAAAAGGTGGTGACGAGAGAGAAAAACCATGAGCCTGTGGAAATGAATCATTACTTGGACCAGATTCATAAGACCGTTTCCCTTCAGGATCTGAAGGATCACATGTTTGCGATCCTGTCCCTCATGGAAACCGTCAGCGGAGCGAGCCCCAAGAAGGCCGCCAATCTTAAGCTGATCCGGACCATTACAGATGTAATCGACAAGGAGTACGATCAGGATCTCTCTTTGGAGGGCATCGCGGAGAGGGTCTATTTGACCCCCAGTTATCTGAGTTATTTGTTCAAGAAGGAGACGGGTCAAAGTCTCATCCGGTACATCACGCAGGTGAGAATGGACAAAGCCGTCGAGCTGCTGAGTACAACGAATATGAAGATCGTCGATATTTATAAGAAGCTGGGCTACAGAAGCTCGACCTATTTTATCCAGACGTTTCGTAATTACCATGGAGTCACTCCGGCCAAGTTCAGGGAAGGCTCTCCGTAGGGTAGCGCCCTCACCATGATCCAACTATTTCTCGCTGGCACGATACCGGAAATAGTTGGATTTTGTACACTTACTGATGGACGATGGGAACCTGCGGCGGCAACAGTTGTATAAACAGCACTTAAATTCTCCGATTTCACCCCAAGCAGCGAAAACGCACAATAGCAGATGTAGTTTATCCACTTGCTTCCGTCCATCCCTCGGAAATGGTCAATTTAAGTTACGTATTTCCACTTGTGATCCTAAGCTGGACGGGTGCAACGACGAAGCGCATGGCGAAGCTAGCCGCGAAGCACACGGCAAAAGCACATGGTCAAGCTTGCGGCGAAGCTCGCCGCGAAGCTCATGACGAAGCAATGACGATGCCCCGCCTATCCCTCACTGAACATCCGGGCAATGCCCCGGAAGGTATACGCGAGTACATGCTCCGCCGTGCGGACCGTCAAGGCGGGGGAGCATGACCTCTGCAAGCGGTTCAGCAAGGCAGGGCCTAACAGATCATGGCTTTTGGAGATTTGCCCGCCCAGTATGATGAAGTCCGGCCGGTAACCGTCCACGTAAGGCTGGAGCAGCTCCCCGAGCCGGGCTCCGAATTCGGCGAATACCCCGCGCGCGGCAGCATTCCCCTCTCTGGCTTCATGGGCAAGCTCCTTCACATCCATGTTCGCTCCCGGAAGCCCAGCCTCCCCAATCCCCGCTTCACGGGCCAGCTTCAGGATGCCTCTCCTGGAGAACCAATCATCCGCCCTGCCGTCAAGATAAGGCTGGTCATACAGCCAGCCGTTCGGCGGGATGCCCGGCCCTGATTCCATGATCCGGGAGTTGTCGATGAAGGCGGAACCGAGGCCGGTTCCTAACGTCAAGGCCATGAACCGCTTACGCGGGAATTCGGCGCTGACTCCCAGCGCAAACAGGCGGGCGTCATTCTCGAAGCGGATATCCATGTCCGGCAGCGTGCCGGCCTCCCGGGAGCTGCCAGCGTGCCAGCGTGCGCGTAAGGCTTGGCCCAGATTCAGCCCGTAGATCGCCTCGAATTTGCCAAGCCCCCGGATCAGACAGACGCCCTGCCTGTAATCGAACGGGCCGGGAAAAGCCATCCCGATATGATAGCGGCAGTCCGTTACAGCGTCCCGGTACCTATGCTGATACAGGTTGTACTGGGCCTGAAAGATAGACATGAAATGGTCAAGGATCGTTTCCCGGTCCCGGTCAGCCAGGGCGGGGAATTCCATGTCACTGCCTTGCAGCGGAAGGCCGTCCTCTAGCACGCAGGTCTTAATAAAGGTTCCGCCCACATCCAGCGCAAGTACGATATCACGGCTCAAGGAGACTCACATCCCATGCTGCGGAGACACCGGCCTTGATCAGCTTGCAGGGGCCGGAACCGGTATTGACGATGGTGTATTCCCCTAGTACAGCCGGGAGAATATACGATTCCGCATAATGCAGCTCCACAAATACCGCCTCGTCCGCAGCAGACACAATCCGTACAGACTCTCCTTCAACGAGGTTATACATGGTCATTTCGCCGCGCGTATCGTCTTTCCAGGTATCCTTCAGATGAACACGGTGGACATAGAACAGCAGATCACTGCGCTGTCCCAGCACATACTCTTCATTCTCCCCTTGCTGCTGCAGAAGCACTGGCGAAGGCATGAGCTGCTCTTCAACCCGGGCGGTCTTCTGCGTGAAGTCAATATTGTCGAAGGCGAAGTCGATATTGATCGGCCGGGGTTTGCCGTCCAGGTCCTTGCGCAGAAAATCATAGATTTTGAAGGTGAACCACCAGGTGGTAGAGGAGATTTCCAGCACCAGATTGTCTTTGCCTGCGGAATGGACGGTTCCGGGCGGAATCAGGAACAGCTCGCCCTTCCGGGACTCATAACGGTTGACATAATCGGTCAGCGGCAGCGGGATGCCCGTCTCCTGAGCCTTCTGCACCTCATGGCGGAACTGCTCAGGTAGGCAGTCTTCAGTCAGTCCCAGATAGACCCCGGAATCCCCCTGCTGCTCCATGATGTAATAGGATTCCTGCTGGGCCATGAATTCATTGAACCGGCTGCGGATATAGTCCTGGGTGGGGTGGACTTGGCAGGACAGATTGTCACCGTCCATTGTGTCCAGATAGTTGAAGCGGATCGGGAAATAATCTCCGAATAAGCCCGTCAGACGTTCCCCCAGAATCGCTGGATGCTCCTGCTGCATAACCAGCAGAAACGGAATCTCCATCTCTTTGCCTTCATACCCTACAAGGATGGAATTCTCGGGGGCGATCGGCTCAAAGCTCCAGGCGCAGTTCACCCAATCCTCCGGCAGATCAGCCAGCTGTTTGAGGAATTGTCCGCCCCATACCCCCGGTGCATAAAAAGGCTTCACCCGCAGCGGTGACCCGGCAATATCCGAGATCATCCGGCGCAGGGACGGCACGGCAGTCATGACTGGCTGCTTCGGCTGATTCAGGTCGATGTAGTAGTCCATTTGATCCAGGATTTGTTTGCGGTAGGTTTCGAGAATAGGCCATTCGACGAACAGGGCGATTTTATATTTCTCCACCGCATCCCGGTTCCAGTTGAGGCCGAAACTCAGCAGCTCCTGCCGGTGGCCGGCCTGCTGGTATTCACGCGAGACATCCAGATAGAAGGAAAGATCGAACCGCCCCTCTCCAAGCCAGTAAGCCCCCGGGCCAAAAACGATACAGAATGCAGCCGAATCCGCACCCGGCTCTGCCTCATCCAGCCTGCGGACGGCTTCTTCCCTGGCCCCGTCTCGGAAATAATCCTCTATACTTCCGTCAGTGAAATAGCCGAAGGCGCGGTTATCCGTAATATTGGCCGCAAAAAACTCCCGCAGCTCTTCGCCTGACTTGAGATAGCTGCCCGAGCCGATGAGGGACACGGAATGGCCCGCTTGCTCAAGCGCATCCACTGCTCGCTGCAGAACGGTTTGAAACGGGGCGCCGTGGGTTCCGTCAAAAGCAACATACAGATTGCCGCTTCCCTTCTCACTGGCGAGCTGAAGCAGGGAAGCGGCAATCGCTGAATAGCCTTCCCGGAGCACTGCGGGAGGAGCAGCCAAGGGGATGTCGTCCTGCGGAACAGGAATGGGGCTGCGTACAAGGTTGACTGGTCGTTTAACAAACATGGGGAACTCACTCCTTCTAAGGGTTTACAACCATTGTAAGGAGTCCTTACGGAATTATCTTTGAATACGGCGTCTAATTTTTTGTACAATCCGGACATTTGGCGTTGATTAGCTCAGGTTCTGTCTTCCGTCTGCAAACTGCGATCTGCGGAACCGGGCGGGGGAGACACCAAGCTGCTTGGTGAATACGCGGGTGAAATAGTGCACAGACTCGAAGCCGCAGCGCTCGGCGATGTCTTTGATAGGGTAGTCGGTGTGCAGCAGCCAATCCTTGGCTTGTTGGATTCTTCGTTCCTGAATATAATGGACGAAAGTCTGGCCCAGGCAGGCCTGGAAGATCCTCGACAGATGGCGTGGAGAGATATCCAGTTCCAGGGCCACTTGGGCCATATGCAGCGGGGAGGACAGATTGTCGCGGATATAGCGCTTGGCCCGTTCCAAATGGCGGTGTTCCCCGCTGTCCTCCTTCATTGCCCCGGCCTGCAGATGGGGTTCGGGGGAGAACGCCTGCGGGAACGAATGCAGCAGAGCAAGCGCCAGATGATTCATCGGCAGCCTGGACACCCCCGCTTCGCTCTCGGCCAGGCTGAAGAGGGTCCGCCAGATTCGGGCAGAGAGTGCGGCAGCTTCATGCGGGGCTATGGCCTGCCCTCCGGCGGCGAGTTCCTGAAACGGCTTGCGGCCGTCCGCAGAGCTTAAGGCTTCGTCGATTTCAAAGGCAACGAAGAACAGGACCAGCCCCTGCTCACTGCGGATCTGGTGCCAGATGCCCGGATGTGAGCAGAACAGGGTTCCCGGCTCCAGGGGGAAGAGCGCATCGTCATCCTGGTAGGAGCCGGTGCCTTGCTGAACATAACAGACTTCAAAAAAAGAATGGCGGTGCAGGGAATTATTATAATGATTCGGCATGAAGCCCCAGTAATGAATATGAAATGAGGTTTGTCCGTCACTGATATTTGAGATATGCTGATTCAAAAGTGCATTGGCTTTGCGGTACGCCAGGCGCATGGCGGGACCTCCTCATGGTGTAGGCTTCAATGAAATGATAACGTTTGCTTATGATTCTATCAGACATCAGGAGGGAACTCTATGTTTACCATATTGATCGTGGATGATGAGAAAATTGAACGGGACGGCATCCGGGGGCTGATCGCTGACATGAACTACGAGCTGCGGGTTGCCGAAGCGGAGAACGGGGAGAAGGCGCTGGAGTATCTTCGTCTGAACCCGGTGGACATCCTGCTCACAGATATCAAAATGCCCTTCATGGGCGGTCTGGAGCTGGCGGAGCAGGCAAGCCTGGCGCAGCCCTCCCTGGAAATTATTATCTACAGTGCTTACGGGGAATTTGACTATGCCCGCCGGGCGCTCTATACCAATGCTTCCAGCTATCTGCTGAAGCCGATTGATATTGAGGAGTTCGCCGGGGTGATGTCAGGCGTGATACAGAAATGCGCGGATAAGGCCACCCAGCAGCGCCGCACTGCCGAGCTTATGCAGGGGTATCAAAAGGGCCTGGAGTATGAAAGGGAGAAGTGGCTGACCGATGTGCTGAACGGGGTTCAGGTGATCGCGGATGATGCCGCTCTGCCGTTCGGAGGGCAGCCGGCCGCTCTGCTGCTGATTGATTTCAAGGAGCGTTTCTTTGACCGCAGCTACGAGGCATTTGAACAAGCGGCAGAGCAGCTTACAGCCGGTGAATATGAGCTGCTGAACCTGAATGAATATCAAAGTGTGCTTATGGTCCCTTGCCCAGGCAGCGGCGGACAGAAGAGGATCAGGGAGATGAGTGAAGCGCTGGCGGAGCGGATCGCGGAACGCTTTTACCGGTATTGCTGCATCGTATACAGCCCCGTGATCTCCGATTGGCAGGAGGTTTCGGCGTGTTATGAGCAGATGGAGCAGACGCTGGACTACAAATTCTTTTTTGAAGATACGGTGGTGCTGTTTGCCGGAGATGATCTGGCGGGCCGTGTCCCGGAGCTTGTCAGCACCGAGACGCTGATGGCGGATATCAACCAATTCATTAACCATGGGGAATATGCAGGCGCAGCCAAAAGCATTGAGCTTCTGTTCAGCCACTTGAGCCGGAACGGCGGATCTTCTGCAATCTATGTTAAGTATCTCTGTTCGGACCTGGTGCGGAATGCGTTTGAACAATCAGCCCGCAGGCAGAAGGCGGATTTCCAGCAAACGGTAGAGCGTATCTTCAAAAGCGATTCGATTCTCGGGGTGAAGCAAGTGCTGCTGCAGGCGCTCTCGGAAATAGAACCGGACAACGGGGCTCCCGATGAGAGCAAACGCCATATTGTCCAGCAGGTCATCCGGATTGTGGAGAAGGATTACAGGGAGGATATCAGTCTGGAGGTCATCGCCGGGCGCGTATCGCTTAATCCCAGCTACCTGAGCCATTTATTCAAGAAAGAAACGGGGCAGAGCCTGATCAAATTCATTACTCAGCAGCGTCTGGAACGGGCAAGGCATTTACTGGACAGCACCAATATGAAAATCGTCGATATCGCTGAACATGCCGGCTACTGGAGCTCCTCCTACTTCTGCCAGACCTTTAAAAAATATTACGGCATCAGTCCGCAGAAATATCGTGAAATACTGGACGAATAATAGTACGAATTATTGGAGAGCACCTGCGGGTGCTTTTTACTTCCAAATTAATTGACGCGTATCCAAAGAATTTGGGATTTCGCTCCCTTCCAGGCTAATTTACAATTTAACTGTAAGCATGAAAGCGTTTTATAACAAAGTTTGGGAGGGGCATCTATGAGATTGAAGAAAATTCGTGTTATGGCCTTGCTGCTGTCCATGGTAATGGTGCTGGGAGTGCTGGCGGCCTGCGGCAGCAGTCCAAAGGAGGAGAAGGTTGCTGCGCCCGCCGGCAGTGAGTCCACGAATGCCGGAGGCAATGAACCATCCGCCACCGCCAAGGAGGACGATGGACCCTTCAGCAAATATGAAGAACCCGTTACCGTGTCTCTGGGGAGACAGGGCGTATCGGGGAATAACCTGCCGGCAGGAGATACGCTGGAGAATAACAAGTATCTGAAATATGTCGAGGACCGCCTGAACGTAAAGGTGAAATACGATTTCTCGGTGGAAGACCAGGATGCATATAACCAGAAGGTTACCCTGGCGATCTCGAGCAATTCCCTGCCGGACATTCTGGTGGTGGATGAACAGCAGTTTAAGAGAATGGCCAAAGCGGGTATGCTGGCCGATCTGACCGAGTTATACGATCAATATGCCTCGCCGCTGATTAAAGATTATTACAACTCCTACACAGGAGACCGGGTGCTGAACACCGGAAGAATCGACGGCAAGCTGATGGCGCTGCCCAATACCAACATCGACGGCAATTATCAGCTCCTGTGGATACGCCAGGACTGGCTGAACAAGCTGAAGCTTGAGACGCCCCGTACCATGGATGAAGTTAAGACTGTGATTAAGGCGTTCAAGGAGCAGGACCCTGACGGTAACGGGAAAGCGGATACCGTTGGTCTGCTTGGCGATAAAAGTGTGGTTGCAGACGGCGGCTTCTTCACCTTCGATCCGATCTTCAATGCCAATCATGCCTATCCGAAGAATTGGTTCAAGGATGAGGGAGGAAACATCATCTACGGCTCCACGACTCCAGAGACCAAGCAGGCGCTCTCTGAGCTGAGAGAGATGTATGCGGACGGGTTGATTGACAAAGAGTTCTTGACCCGGAAGTATGAGGATAATGCCGGGCTGGTGTCAGGCGGCCGGGCCGGTATCCTGTTCGCCCCCTGGTTCGGAGGCTGGGCGTTGTCTGATGCAGTGAAGGCCAACCCGGAAGCGGATTGGGTGCCGCTGGCTGTGCCGCTGGACGGAGACGGCAAACGGAATATCGTACCATCCACGCCGTCGGGAACCTTCATGGTGGTGAACAAGAAGGCGGAGCACCCCGAAGCTGCCTTGAAAATGCTCAGCGTGGAGTATGAAGGCATCCGCCTGATTGATCCGGCATCGCAGGAGCTGTATAAGGATCTGGGTGTAGGCTGGCTCAATTATCCGATTAATGTGCAGCTGGATTATCAGGATTCCCTGGCACGCGATGTTCCTATCTATGAGAAGGTGATTAAGGATAAGAAGCTGGACGGTCTGCCGGCCCGCATCCTGCCGAGAGTCAAGGCGGTCTTGAAGAATAATGAAAATCCGAAAAAGGATATTCCGGCTTATGCCGATTCACTGGCCTTCTATACTGCCGCCTCCATCACCGGAGCGAAAGAAATTGTGAAGGTGGAGCCTGTGTTCTACGGCAAGACGGAAGCGATGCTTAAAAAGGGAGCCAATCTGGAAAAACTCGAAAACGAGACCTTTTTGAAAATCATTACCGGCACTTCTCCCCTTGAAGAATTCGACAAGTTCGTGGAGACCTGGAAGAGCATCGGAGGGGAAGAAATCACCAAAGAGGTTGCTGAGGCAGTTGAGTCACCATGAGAAGCAGAGCTTCTATCTGGAATTACCACCTGATGCTGCTCCCCGGCATATTGCTGCTCATAGCATTCAGTGTAGTTCCGATGTTCGGAATCGTGATTGCCTTTCAGGACTTTCAGCCTACGCTGGGCATCTTCCACTCGGAATGGGTGGGCTGGGAGAATTTCGAGTATATGTTCAGCCTGCCGGACAGCAGGCTGATTCTCGGAAACACCCTGAGCATTGCACTGATGAAAATCATTGCCGGATTGACCGTTCCCTTTGTATTTGCACTGCTGTTCCATGAAGTGGCGAATATTAAATTCAAGCGTACCATCCAAACGATTGTGTACCTGCCCCATTTCATGTCCTGGGTCATTCTCTCAGGGGTGCTGATTAACCTGCTCAGTCTGGACGGCATTATCAATCAGATGATCCAGTGGTTCGGCGGCGATCCGATTATGTTCCTTCAGAGCAATCACTGGTTCCGATTTGTGATCGTATCGAGCGATGTATGGAAGGAATTCGGCTTCAATACGATCATCTATATCGCTGCCCTGACTTCCATTAACACCAATCTGTATGAAGCAGCCGCCATTGACGGAGCAAACCGGTTCCAGCGCTTAACCAATATTACGATTCCGGGTCTGATGACCACGGTGATTCTGCTGGCGACCTTAAGCCTCGGCAATGTGCTGAATGCGGGCTTCGAGCAGATTCTCAACCTGTATAATCCGATTGTCTATGAGTCGGGGGATATCATTGATACTTATGTATACCGTTCAGGATTGCTTGAAATCCAGTATGGACTGGCAACAGCGGTAGGCCTGCTCAAATCGGTCGTAAGCTTTGTGCTGATTGCCGCTTCCTATGGTCTGGCTGCCCGGTTTGCCAACTACCGTATTTTCTGACAGAGGTGATTTGCTGTGATCCGTGGAACCAGCCGGACTGTTGATATTGTGATTTATTGTATTCTAACCGTGATTGCTTTTCTCTCCTTGGCCCCCGTACTGAATACCTTGGCTATTTCGTTCAGCGGCAAGGTGGCGGCCATGTCGGGTCAGGTCTTCTTCTGGCCGGTTGATTTCAATCTGGAGGCCTATAAGTCGGTCATCAGTGACCGGAGCTTCTTCACTTCCTTTGGCGTATCTGTGAAAAGGGTGCTGCTCGGAGGAGTCATCAATCTGCTGGTTACGGTGCTGATGGCCTATCCTTTATCGAAATCGAACAAACATTTTCCGGGCAGAAATATCTATATGTGGTTCGTTATCTTCTGTATGCTGTTCAACGGCGGGCTGATCCCGTGGTATATGACGATCAATACGTACGGGCTGCTCGATTCCATCTGGGCGCTTGTGCTGCCTACCGCCGTTCCGGTATTTAATGTGATTCTGCTGATGAACTTCTTCAAGGGCGTTCCGAAGGAACTGGAGGAGGCTGCCGGGATGGACGGGGCGGGGGCGTGGAGAACGCTGGTGACGATTTATATCCCCATCTCCCTGCCCTCACTGGCGACAGTCACCCTGTTCTCGGTCGTCGGCCACTGGAATGCGTTTTTTGACGGGATGATCCTGATGAACCACAAGGAGAACTGGCCGCTGCAAACGTATATCCAGCAATTGATTATCAGCGTGAATTCGATCATGAACACCACCGATCCGGAAGAGATCAAGCGTCTGTCGAATATGTCGAGCCAGCTGCTAAATGCGGCCAAGGTGATGGTCTCGATGATTCCAATCATGCTGATCTATCCGTTTCTGCAGCGGTATTTCGTCAGTGGAATCGTGCTCGGTGCCGTCAAAGAGTAAGCGTTAACTGCATGTAAGCGGGTGTCCCGTAAGCCGGAAACGGCTGGGGACACCCCTTTGTTGTTTCGGGGCAGGGCTCATGCGGCGGGCCGCCGCTTTTACAGATTGTTATTTGCCGGGGGCAATGCTACGTTATAAGGACAAGAGGCTTAAGACAGGAGGGGTAGATCTGGAGCGCCCAGGCCGTTTCATCAGGAATTTAAGAATTAAGCATAAGCTGTTTGTCTCTTATTTACTCGTTATCATTATTCCGCTCAGTGTGCTTGGCTGGTATTCGTATGATCAATCCAGGAGTCTGCTCGTTCAGCAGGCCCGGCTGACCTTAACCGACAATGTGTCTGAGATCGCCGCCAATCTGGATTATAAGTTCAGCAAGCTCAATGCCGCGCTGGACTCGTTCACCTTTAACTCCAGTGTAGTGTCCGTCTTCAACAATGATTACTCGGACAATTATTACTATATGTACAATGATCTGAACACCATCGTGGAGCCGCTGTTCAATACGCTTCTGTTCCTGAACGAAGAGATCCGCCAGCTGACGGTGTATACAGGGAACAACATCACGGAACGGAAGAATACGATTCTGCCGATTAGCACCGTATCCGGGAAGCCATGGTATGAAGCGGCGATGGCCAGCGGCCAGACGCATTGGATCAAGGAGGGTACGGCCTTGTCCGCAGTGCGTAGGATGGTGGGCGGCTCGGGAACGCAGTATGACAACCTGATCTACTTAGGCTTTGACAGCAAGGATATGTTTGCGGGTCTGACCAATGTGGTCTCCGGTGAGTACGGCGTCCTGGTCGAGAATGGAGCGGGGGAGCCTGTGTATGACTATCACAACGGGCTGCCGTCCTTTGAATCGGCTAAGGCAGCGGAAGAGCGCGCGAGCGATTTCATCGTCATCTCCCAGACGCTGGGCGTGACGGGCTGGAAGCTTGTCTTTTATATGCCCAAGAACTCGATCGGTGTCGATGCCAAGACGATTCTCCGCGCCACCATGCTCACGGTCGGGATTTGCCTGCTGATTCTAGTGCCTGCGGTCTGGCTGTTGTCGAATGCATTCGTGAGAAGGATCTACCGTCTGAACCGCACGATGAAAAGAGTGACCCGCGGGGACCTGCATGTGGATATTGTGGTCGATTCCAATGACGAGATCGGCGAGCTGACCTCGCGGTTCAAGGATATGCTGCAAAGTCTGAATGAGCTGTTCAATGAAGTCTACCGCAGCAAGGTTGTGCAGAAGGACGCGGAGCTGAAAGCGCTTCAGGCCCAGATCAATCCGCATTTCCTCTATAACTCCCTGTCGCTGATCAACTGGAAGGCTATAAGCATTAAAGCGTATGACATCAGTAAAATCACCACAACCCTCTCCAAATTTTATCGGACGACCCTGAACAGGGGGCAGGATGTCATCAGCGTTCATGATGAACTGGAGAATACGAAATCTTATATTGATCTGCAGCTGATTATGCATGACCACAGCTTCGATGTAGTGTACGAGGTGGACCCGGAGGTGCTGGGCTACCATATGATCAAGCTGATTATGCAGCCTATTGTTGAGAATGCGATTGAGCACGGCGTGGACAACAAGCGGGAGGGGCGCGGCAGAATCAGCCTGCGGGCTTGCTTCGAGGAAGATACGATTGTGTTTGGCATTGAAGACAACGGTCCGGGAATGACTCAGGAGACGATGGATACGGTATTAAGCAGGCAATCCAAATCGTATGGACTGTTCAACGCCCAGGAGAGAATCCGGATTTATTTTGGCGAGGCGTACGGGATCATGATCCACAGCGAAATCGGCCAGGGTACGACCGTGACGGTGAGAATTCCCAAGAGGACCACGTGAAGGATGGAGGCATCCAGGAGGTGCTCTATGCCAAGCGGTTACGTCATCTTCCGTTATTTCTGTGCCTTCTGGCTGCCGCGCAGGAGACTGGACTAACCTATTATAACCACCGCCTTGATGTCATGAAAGTGACCAGGGCGGTTTTTTCTGTATGTGGATATGCACCGTTTCCAGCGGCAAGCTTGCCCTGTGTATCTTCATTAGCGGGACTTTAGGTCTGGAGCATAAATTCCGAAAAAAAGGTATAATGTTACTAAATTATGTCCCCCATTTTCTCAGAGGAGGCTCTAGCTTTGTCCGACACTCTATTTAAGCACTTGTACTTGCGGTCCTCAATAGGATATGCGGCAGTAGCCATTACGGATGGTACTATGCTCATGGCCAACCCTGCGCTTTGCGGGATGTTTGGATACACCGAGACCGAACTCAAGGAGCTGCGTTACCAGGATATCGTCTTTCCGGATGAAGGGTATACCCTGGATCACGGGCAGATTATGAATGCTTTAATAAACAGTCCTGATATGGCTGTAGATACCGACAAGCGGTTCGTACATAAGAATGGTGAGATGCTATGGGTTGCCCTGCATCTTTTTCTGATCATTGATGAACAGACTGGAAGTCCCTCCCATTTGGTTGCGGAGATGACGGATATTACCGCGCGTAAGCTGGCGGAGAAGAAGATAGAGGAGGATCGCCAGCTCTTCGAGCTGATTACGGAGCACACCCCGGACATGATCTCATTCGCCGATCCCGACGGAACGCTCCGCTACGTCTCCCCGTCAGTCGAAACGCTGCTCGGCTATCCGGCAAGTGACATGATCGGCCGCAACAAAACGGATTATTACCATGAAGCGGATGCGTTGGAAATGACCGAGCCGGGGAAGCTCTACTCTGACAGTGACACCTTTACACGCAGGGTCAGGCATAAGGACGGCCATTACCTTTGGACCCAGAGCTCCTTTCAGGTGGTACGGAATCGTGAAGGCGAAGTGCGGCAAATCCTGACGATTGCCCATGACATCACCGAGCGGAAAAAGGTTGAAGATATGCTGGCTGCTGCGCAGGAGTTAGGACAAATGGGCTCCTGGGAGTGGAATTCTGTATATGAGCAGCTGATCGTCTCCAGCCAGCTGATGGCTATCTTTGAATTAGGCGGCAATTGCGGAAATCATACCGTGGTTCATTATACTCAGCTGTTTGACTGTGTAGTGCCGGAGGACCTGGACAGATTGCGCGAAGAGCTACATTATACGCTGAAGTCTGGGGCTAAGGGCGAGGCGATTTTCAGAGTGAAGGGCAGCGAGGAACGTAAGTCTCTCTATGCGCACTGGGAGGTGATCCTGGATGCAACCGGTAAGGTTCAGCAGATCCGCGGTATGGTGCAGGATGTGACCGAGCGCCAGCGGATGGAGGAGCAGCTCCGTGAGAGTGAGAACCGGTACAAGTCGCTTTTCGAATACAACCCGTCTGCCATCAGTGCCATGGATCTGCAGGGGTACATACAGTCGATGAATGCCAGTCTGGAGCAGCTGACAGGATACAGCAGGGAGACCCTGATGCATTCCAGTTACTGCGAGATTATTGAAGAGGATGAGCTGGAGCATGTGAATATGCGGTTTCTGGCGGCAGCCGGAGGCATGGCCCAGACCTTCGATACCCGGGTGATCCGTCATGACGGGGAGAGGGTGGAGGTAGGGATGATTTATGTCCCTATGCTGATTGATCATGAGGTCGTCGGCGTATTCGCCATTACCAGTGATATTACAGAGCCCAAGCGGTATCTGGAGCAGATTGAGAAGCTTAGTTACGAGCATGCGCTGATCCTGAACTCTGTATCTGAGGGGATTTTTGGCATGAATCTGGAGGGGGAGACCGTATTTATCAACCCCGCTGCGTCGGTCATGCTCGGATATAACCCGGGTGAGCTGGCCGGCAATATCAAGCTGCATACGATAGCGCAGACCTGGATGGACGGCGAGCTGTATCCCGGAGGACACCGGACGCTGGCGGAGCTGCTGAAGACCAACCTCTCTTATGAGCAGGAGCAGGAAGGGATCTTCTGGCGTCAGGATGGCTCCAGCTTCCTGGTCAAATACCGGATGACGGCATTATATGATAACGGAGAGCATAAGGGGGCGGTGGTGGTCTTCCGGGATATCACCGAGGAGAAGGCTGTGGAGCGTGCCAAGGAATCTGCGGAGAAGGCGGACCGGGCCAAGTCGGAGTTCCTGGCGATTATGAGCCACGAGCTGCGTACGCCGATGAATGGAATTATCGGGATGGCCGATCTCCTGTCGGGTACAGAGCTTACGGAGGAACAGCAGTATTACACCCAGATTATCAATAAAAGCGGTGCCGCGCTGGTACATATTCTCAACGAGGTACTGGATTTCAGCAAAATTGAATCCGGCATGATGACGCTGGATCTGCAGCCGGTCGATATCCGGCAGGTCGTTCAGAACGTCTGTGAGCTATTCTATCCGCGTATCCAGGAGAAAGGGCTGGTTCTGCGCAGCCATATTGAGCCCGATCTTCCGGCTGTTGTCATCACAGACGAAACCAGGCTGAGGCAGGTGCTGGTGAATCTCGTAGGTAATGCGGTCAAGTTCACGGAAGAAGGCGAGGTTAGCGTCTGCGTGAAGCTGGAGGCTGCCGGGGAGCCAGGCTCGCTGATTCTGAGGTTCTCGGTAACCGATACCGGTATAGGCATTCCGCAGGGCAGCCAGAACCTGTTATTCCAGTCCTTTTCCCAGCTGGACCCATCGATCAACCGCAAGTACGGCGGGACGGGACTGGGTCTGGCGATCAGCAAGAAGCTGGTGGAGCTGCTGGATGGCGCCATCGGTGTGAACAGCGTCGAAGGAGAAGGCTCGGAGTTCTACTTCACCATCGGCGTGATGTATTCGGTGGAGGAGCAGGGCCAAGCGCTGCTGGCAGGAGTTGCTGCCACTCAGGAGTATAAGGGTGGTGTTTTCAATCTGGATTATCCCGAGGGTCAATACGGGCCGTTGTCCATTCTTATCGCGGAGGATCATCCGGTGAATCAGCAGATCCTGCAGACTTTTCTCAAAAAGCGCGGCTACACCTCTGACCTGGCAGTGAACGGGGAGCAGGCGGTAGAAGCTGTACGGTCCCGGCATTATGATCTGGTGTTCATGGATATTCAGATGCCGGGCATGGACGGGATTGAAGCCACCCGGCAGATCCGCGAGGCGATGGGGCTGTCCCCGGTGATTATTGCCGCCACTGCCTTTGCACGTAAGGAAGATGAAGAGATGTGCCTCCGGGCAGGAATGCAGGACTTTATTCCCAAGCCGATCCGTGGAGATGAGCTGGACAGAGTGCTGAGGGAATGGTCCGGCAGCATCCGAAGATAGTTGTGTAATGTGAAAAGCCGGATAACCGGCAGGCAAAGCAAGCGCTATTCACGTTGACAGCTTTCCCTTGTCTGCATTATTATTATATAAATCGTAAATATTACGAATAAATAATGGCAAGCGAAAGGGTCAATAGAGTGAAAACGATGAAGCGCGGAGATTTCCTGCTGATTCTTATTGTATTGCTGGCCGCCGGTTCCATCTACGGCTACAAGTGGTTCTCTAACCACAATCATCCGTATAAGCAAGGGGAGCTGGAGGCCGTAATCACCGTGAACGGCAAAGCCTACAAGACTGTACAGCTGACCAAGGAAGAGCAGATTATTGATATCCGCACCCGATATGGCCATAACACGCTGAAGGTATACGATTATGGTATTCAGATGACCTATTCGGATGCTCCGCTGACTATAGCGCTGGACATGGGATTCATCTCCCGGCCGAAGCAGCAGATTATCTGCATTCCGGCCCGTCTCCTGGTGGAAATCTCGAACCCGGAGTCTTCGCTGGAGGATGACGATGCGCTGGACGCGGTCATCTAGTCATGGCTGCAGCTCTTTCCATGCGGCTACGGCATCGGCGTTCGTGTACACATAAGGTGTGGACGGTGCTGCCACTGCTATTATACTCTGCGGAGCGATCTGCAGAGTCTCCACTCCCTCATGGAGCGTCACATGAAGCTTGCCCCGAACCTCAATCCAGGTATCGGCGGGCAGGCTTATTTGTGTACCCGGTGTAAGAAGAATGCCGAAGGGGGTGGCATCTGCCGTACAGCATTGGACCAGGAAGCGGCTGATTGCGTAGCCGGATCGACCGGACCCCTGCGGCTCACGGTACAGGAAGCCTGATACAGAGATTTCCTTACCCTCGAACTGTGATTTGTACAGATTAAGGGCACCCAGCGTTTCCGAGAAAATCTCAGGGAATACAGGGATGACGGGCTGCCTGTAGAGCTGTCCTGCCAGCTCTGCAAATTCGGCCTCATAGGGGTTGGCCGCTGTGAAGCTAGCACCGGTGCCGGACTCAACGGCAGTGTAAGACAGGGCAAGGCCCTTCTTGGCCGCTGCGGCACTGCCGAGTGCCCGGTCGGGCAGCAGGAACCCTAGCAACAACGGGAGCAGGAACAGGCTGTACAGCGCGGAGCTGCTCAGGAGTGAGCGGGGAAGGCGGTGCTCGCAGTCACAGAGGGCGGAGCTTCGGCCAAGCACAGCCTGGAGCCCGAGGCTGAGCGCCATCAGGGAGAGCGGAACCGGGCATAACCGGATCCAGCGGGCCAGCTTAGGAGCAACATAATAATGGAGGGCGTCCTGCTGGACCAGATGTCCGATATAGAGGGCGAAGGCGAGCAGAATAACTGCCCTGAGTACATAGTGAAACCGGATGCTTCCGGAGCTATTCATACAGATCCTCCTTCAGATATTCGGAATTTCAGGGCAGCTACAGCCAGAATGAAGCCAGCACGGAGCCGGTGAAGACGGCCGCGGCAATGAGGAAGAACAGGTACAGGGCAAATCTGGTTTTGAACAGCGAGAGCAGCATCAGGGCGTTCTTGAAATCGAGCATCGGTCCCAGCACCATGAAGGCTAGCAGCGCTCCTGCCGGGAAGGTATGTAGGAAGGTGGACGCAACGAAGGCGTCGGAGGTGGAGCAGAGCGAGAGTGCGAAGGCCAGTCCCATCATGAACACGTAGGAGCCGAGCGGACGGTCACCAATGGCGGACAGGCTGCTCTGATTCATGAAGGTCTGGATGCCCGCAGTCAGCAGACAGCCGATGATCAGGAATTTGCCCATCTCAAAAAATTCATCCGACGTATGCACCAGGACCGCCGCCGCCCGGCCCCCGCGTAGTGTGCCATGCTGCTCTTCGCTTCCCTCCCGGCGGATGGACAGGCGCAGCGGCGATCTGCGGACGGTGCCATAGATAATCAGACCAATGCATGCCGCTACGGCAAAAGCCAGTCCCATCCGGGTGTAGGCCAGCTCCGGATGGGAGCGGAAGGCCGTCAGGGTGGCCCCGTAAACCACTGGATTGAGGATTGGGCCGGACAGAATGAAGACGATGGCAACGTAGAGCGGCATACCCTTATGCATGAGGCGGCGGACCAGCGGAATCATCCCGCATTCACAGACGGGGAACAGTATCCCGAGCAGGCAGCCGAAGAGAATCGCCGGAACCGCGCGGCGTGGAATCCAGCGTGAGATCAGCTCGTCCGGCACGAAGACGCGGAGCAGGGAGGAGAGCAGTGCGCCGAGCAGGACAAACGGCAAGGCCTCCAGCAGAATGCCGAGGAATGCGGTTTTGAACGTGTCGACATAGCCGTTGTCCAGCAGGCTCAGATGCCCGGGCAGCCACAGACTGCCCGCTGTGAGCAGAAAAGCGGCGGAAAAGAGCAGCGGCAATATTTTAAACGGCGTAAGGGTTGTCAAGGGTTCATCGGCTCCTTCCCGCACAGGGTTCTTAGCTGAATAACGCCGCCCAGCTGCGGCTGATTGCCTTCTCGTCCAGATTCAGGCCAATGCAGACGATATAAGGCTGGCCCGGATAACTTGAAGCCTCCCAGGAGATACGGTTACCTGCAAGCTGCACCAGCTGCACGGAATCCCGGCCTGCAAGCCGCACATGGCCCTTGGCCCGGAGCAGACTGTAACCCCATTGCCGCAAAAAATGCTCCAGCTCCTCCTGGCGGAGGCTCCCGGTCCATGCCGGGGGAACGGTTAACGTCACTGCTGCCACTTGGGAAAAAGAGCCGTCCTCCCCGGATTCAGGCTCATGTACTGCCGTTGCGCTGCCGCCGCTGCTGCTGTCTGTGTTCATCCGCTGGAGGGTGGCGCCGCTGATATTGCCGGGGCCGCGCCGGGGAGCAGAGCCCTTAAATCCGCGTGCTGCGATGCCTGTCAACAACGGAGCGAGATTAATCTGGCTGTAGTGGGTGAAGACAATCTCGGATTCCGAATTTTGCTTGTAGACCATCTTCTCAATCTTCCACAGGGTCTCCGGTTCTACCAGATCGCTTTTGTTGACGATGATGAGATCAGCGGTGGTGATCTGCTTGCGGAGTGTGCGGACGAGCTGCTTGTCGGACGAGAAGCGGCTGCTGTACTCCAGTGCATTCTCGGCATCCAGCAGCGTAACAGCGTGGTGCAGCTGCAGCCGGTCTGCCAGCGCCGGCGCCAGCAGCGACTTCGCGATCTCATCCGGGTCAGCTACCCCTGTAAGCTCGATGTAGATGATGTCCGGGCGGCGCGCCAGCAGGGCGCTCAGGCTGCGCGGCAGCTCCTCCTTGCGGCTGCAGCAGATGCAGCCGTCCAGCAGCTTTTCCACACTTGTGCCGGTACTCTCCTGCAGGATATAGCCGTCCACATCTTTTGCGCCCAGTTCATTCATGATTACGCCCGGGTTCAGCCCTCTCCGCTTGCTCTCCTTCAGCAGACTCAGCAGCAGGGTTGTCTTTCCGCTCCCCAGAAATCCGCTCAGTATAATCACAGGTATCTTCATGGCTCACTCTCCCGCTCCAATAGTACCGTCCCCATAAGAAGGCGGCCAAGCCGCTTCCGCTTGTAATTCCATCTATACGTCAAGCTTATTCAGGAAAGAACACTAATCTAAGAGAGCCCAAATGTTCCTGGACAGCTGTTGACAGCGGAGGGCGGGAGCGTGTAGAATGTGTAAATCGTAATATTTACGATTAAATAGAAGGGAGCTTGATTGCAATGAGAGTAATCGTTACTTTGGCCTGTACGGAGACGGGCGACCGCAACTATACCACCACGAAGAATAAGAGAACGACACCGGAACGCCTGGAGATGAGAAAATATTGCCCGCGCCTGAAGCGTGTCACACTGCACCGGGAGACCCGCTAAGCTGCGGAAATCACTTTAACTCATCGCTGGTTGAGGGTTTGCATTGCCCCGATTAGAGTGCAAGGGGGAGGCTTGATTGCAGTTTGTACAACTAAATCACCGGATGTGCCGCCGAATCTCTGTTTAGCTGTAGTTCGTGCAATTAAAATGCCTCTATACCTGGGTTTTCGCCCATTTGGGCTAATCTAGTTGTACAGGATACAGTTAGAAGAGGAAAGCCTTCCGTTTCACTGTTTTTAGTTGCACAGAATACACTTATCTCTGGTGGTTCGCTACGAACAGAATGCCTTTTTGAAAATATAATCTACAAGGAGAATACAATGGATAAAATTCCTGTAACAGTGCTAAGCGGATATCTTGGCTCCGGTAAGACTACACTGCTTAATCATATTCTGCATAACCGTGAGGGCCTGAAGGTGGCCGTGATCGTCAATGATATGAGTGAAGTGAATGTGGATGCGAATCTGGTCAAATCCGGCAGCAGCCTCTCCCGCACCGAGGAGAAGCTGGTGGAGATGTCTAATGGCTGCATCTGCTGCACCCTCCGCGATGACCTGCTGCGCGAAGTGAATCATCTCGCCTCGGAGGGGCGCTTCGATTACATTCTGATCGAATCCTCCGGGATCAGCGAGCCGGTCCCGGTGGCCCAGACCTTCACTTACCCGAACCCGGAGCTGGATATCGATCTAACGGAGCTGGCCCGGCTGGACACGATGGTTACGGTGGTCGATGCCAACCGCTTCTGGCAGGATTTCGCCTCGGGCGACAGTCTGCTGGACCGCAATATGACGGCGGGCGAAGATGACTTCCGGGATATCGTCGATCTGCTGATCGATCAGATTGAGACCTGTGATGTGCTGCTGCTCAACAAGTGCGATCTGGTGGAGGAGGCAGAGCTGAACAAGCTGGAGGCGGTTCTGCGCAGACTTCAGCCGCGCGCGAAGATCATCCGTACGGTGAACGCACAAGTGGAGCTATCCGAGATTCTGAATACGGGATTATTCGATTTCGAACAGACCAGCCAGTCGTCCGGCTGGATCGCAGAGCTTGCCAAGGAGGAACACACACCAGAGACTGAGGAATATGGCATCACCTCCTTGGTCTACCGCCGGAGAGCACCGTTCCACCCGCAGCGGCTGAGCTTCTTCTTCAGTAACTGGCCGTCTGAGGTTGTCCGGGCAAAAGGACTGGTCTGGCTGGCAGCCAGCGGTGATCTGGCAGCGACCATCAGCCAGGCAGGGCCGTCGATCCAGTTCGGTCCCGCCGGTTATTGGCTGGCTACCCTGCCGGAGGAGCAGCAGCAGGAGGTGCTGGCTGCGGAACCGGATGTGCTGGCGAAGTGGGACGAGCAGTGGGGAGACCGGCTGAATGAGATCGTCTTCATCGGAGTTCAGATGAACCGAGAGGATATCGAAGCCCGCCTGGACCGCTGCCTGCTGACCGCAGAGGAGATGAACCAGGACTGGACGGCATTCAACAACCCGCTTCCTTGGCATGTAGAGGAACTGCTTGCGGCGGGGCAGGAATAACTTCTTCTGTAAATGATAGTCTGCAAAGCCGGAATCTATTGTGTGGATTCCGGCTTTGTGCTGTATAGGGATTAGGCGCTACGAAGGCACGTGGGGCAAATGCGAATGTATGCGGAAAACCGAACACAATTTGTATTGCGGGGGTAAGTGGGGCATTCATGCTGGCACGGGTGGACATAGACCGAGTCGGTGCGATCCCAATGGCTTGAATTTCGATGTTTTGTCGCACGCTGGCTTGGCCCGAATAAGGTTAATCAGTGTGATTACGATTAATTTGTTGTTTTGGGTTTACAAATCGTAATGATTACGATAATATCAATGAAGTTGAAACATAATCGTAAATATTACGAATAATAATCAATACTTAGTTTGTTTAATCCGTGGAACATGCTTGGTCCAAATTAATAAGTGCCCAACAGCAGACGGAGCAGTAACTACGGCAGTAGCCATAGGATCACGCACGGAATCAGGCACGGAATCATTACGGCACGCCACAGCGGGCCGAATAGAAAGGGGGAGGAGCGATGATTTTGTCATCCATCAGGGATGTGGTGTTCGGTTACGGGGATGAGCCGGTCATTGACCGCTTGTCACTGGATCTGGAGGCCGGACAGTTCATTGGAATTACCGGACCAAACGGGGCAGCGAAGACCACGCTGCTGAAGCTGATGTTGGGCCTGCTGAAGCCCTGGAGCGGAACGGTTACTCTGAACCGGGAAATTACCGGAGGAGGCAAGCTTACGATCGGGTATGTGCCGCAGCAGGTAGCCTCCTTCAATGCCGGATTTCCGAGCAAGGTGATTGAGCTGGTCCGTTCCGGCTGTTATTCAGGGCTGGGGTTGTTCCGCCGCTTCACTAAGGAAAAGGAAGCGCTTGTCGAGAGCAGCCTGCGGCAGGTGGAGATGTGGGAGTACCGTAACCGGAGAATCGGCGAGCTGTCCGGCGGGCAGAAGCAGCGGATCTGCATAGCCCGCGCACTGGCCCAGCAGCCGCAGGTGCTGGTGCTGGATGAGCCGGTAACGGGGATGGATGCTGCCAGCCGCACCGGGTTCTATGAGCTGATGCGGCATTATGTCAGCCGGCATGGCCGGACCGTCATCATGGTTACACATGGCCTGGAAGAGACGAGTTCCTATCTGGATACCGTGATTACGCTGGAACGCAAGGAGCAGGAGGGCTGGACATGCTTGGTTACGAATTCATGCAACGCGCATTTTGGGCAGGAGGCCTGATCGGGCTGATCGGACCCTTACTGGGAGTCTACCTGATGCTCCGCAGGCAGGTGCTGATGGCCGATACGCTGTCTCATGTCTCCCTTGCCGGAGTAGCACTGGGTTCCGTACTGGGATGGAATCCTGCTCTGAGCGGCTTCGCTGTAGCTATAGCAGGAGGGCTGATTATTGAACAGCTGCGCCGCTCTTACCGTACCTACAGCGAGCTTCCGGTTGCTATTATTATGACCTCCGGCCTGGCGCTGGCCGTCGTGCTGATGAGCCTGAAGCAGAATCTGACCAAGAGCTTCAGCTCCTATCTGTTCGGCTCCATCGTTGCCGTAAGTGATACTCAGCTTAAACTGATCGCCGTGGTGTCTGCAGCCGGTCTTCTCTATTTCATCATTCTGCGCCGCCCATTGTACAGCCTAACCTTCGACGAAGAGACGGCCGCTATCAGCGGTGTCCGTACCGGGTGGTTGTCCTTCTCGTTCGCCGTCCTAACCGGTATGACCGTTGCCGCAGCTATGCCGGTGGTGGGTGTGCTGCTCGTATCCGCTCTGATTGTGCTGCCCGCTTCTATAGCGCTGCGGATTGCATCGGGCTTCACGGCAGCCATAATGATCTCCGTCAGTGTGGGGCTGACCGGTGTGTTCAGCGGGCTTACAGCCTCCTACTATATCAACACGCCTTCAGGAGGCACGATTGCACTCATTCTGCTGATATTTCTGCTGATAGCCATTGCAGTACAGAAGCTGATCAGGCTGCGCAGCCGCAGCCAGTATTCATCTCAAGCCAATGAAGAAAAGGGGTCTCACAACATATGTTGAAATTCAAATCCATAGCAATATCCAATTCGAGCGCACAGTCCACATTCAGAATCCGTCAGCTTGCCGCCTTGTCCCTGACCGCCATGCTATTGATCTCCGGCTGCGGCAACAACACTGCGACGAAAGCCGCTTCAACCAGCAGTCCGGCGGCTTCACCATCGGCTGCGGCCGAAGCTTCATCTGTACCCGCAGGGGATAAATTGAACATTAAGGTTAGCTTTTACCCGATGTACGAATTCACGAAAAGCATTACCGGAGACCTTGCCAATGTGGAGGTGCTGGTCCCGCCCGGAGTCGAGCCGCATGATTGGGAACCGACTGCGAAGGATATGGCTGATATTTCGGATGCAGATGTGCTTGTCTATAATGGCGCAGGCATGGAGGGCTGGGCGCAGCAGATTGTGGACGGTGCTGCCGGAAGTGATCTGATTACGATAGAGGCGAGTAAAGGACTCCAGATTATTGAAGGAACAGAGCACGAACACGAACATGAACATGAACATGAACATGAACACAGCCATGAAGAGGAAGCTGCGGCTGAAGCAGACCACGATCACGGCCATGACCATCAACATGATGAGTCCGCAACTGAAGGAAGCGGTCACGACCATTCCCATAATGATACAGCTGTCAGTGAAGCAGACCATGACCACGACCACGACCACGGCGGGCTTGATCCTCATGTATGGCTGGACCCGGTGATGGCTATCCGGGAGGTTCAGACCATTGAAGCAGCACTCTCCGCAGCATTTCCCGTAAATGCTGCTGCCTTCCACGCTAACAGCGATGCTTATATCGCCAAGCTGGAGAAGCTGGATCAGGATTTCAGAGCCGGGCTTCAGAATACGAAGCGCAAGGACTTTATTACGCAGCATGCCGCTTTTGGTTATCTGGCACAGCAATATGGCTTGACGCAGGTGCCGATTGCGGGGCTGTCGCCGGAGCAGGAGCCGTCTGCTGCACAGATGGCCAAGATTGTGGAGTTCGCCAAGGCGAATAAGGTGACTACGATCTTTTTTGAAACCTTGGTCTCCTCCAGTGTCGCTGATACTATTGCCCAGGAAATAGGAGCCAAGACTGCTGTGCTGAATCCAATCGAAGGATTAACAGAGGAAGACGCTGCGCATAATCTAGATTATCTGAGTCTGATGCGGCAGAATCTTGAAGCGCTGATCCAGGCGTTGAACGAATAAGAACGAAGGAGCTGATCTATAGTGGCCAAGAAATCAAAGGTTGTGAAGGAACAGAAGCGGCAGGAGCTGGTGGCGAAGTACGCTGACAAGCGCAGAGAGCTGAAGGCGGCGGGCGATGTGATGGCACTGCAGAAGCTGCCCCGGGATTCCTCAGCCACCCGTCAAAAAAACAGATGCAGCGTGTCCGGCAGACCGCGCGGCTATCTGAGTACATTCAAGATATCCCGGATCGTCTTCCGGGAGCTGGCACACAAGGGACAAATTCCGGGCGTTACCAAGTCCAGCTGGTAGGCTGTTAACTTCATAGATGCTATAACGGCAAGACGGCTGATCTCTCTGTGTTACAGGAGCCAGCCGTTTTGCTGTGTCCATAGACTTTGCCGGATCGGGCAGAGTGGACTATGATAGAGAAGCTGGAACTACATAGATAACTATTCTAAGGCAGGAAAGAAGGAGCTGCATGACTGAGTATTGGAGTAAAAGATTTGCGCAGGAGGGGATGATCTGGGGGAGTGAGCCAAGCCCGTCGGCAGAATGGGCGAAGCGGAAATTCCAGGAGGCAGGTGTCTCCTCCGTTCTTGTTCCGGGTGCCGGGTATGGGCGGAATACCAAAGTATTCTCTGCTGATTTTAAAGTATACGGCATAGAATTAAGTGAACCGGCGCTTGAGCTGGCCGCAGCATGGGACCCGGGAACTAGCTTTATTGCAGGCTCGGCGCTGGAGCCGCAGCTTAGGCAGTCTGTAGATGCCGTATACTGCTATGACGTTCTGCATTTATTCCTCGCCGGTGACCGCCGCAGGCTGATTGAGGCCAGTCTCAGTCAGGTCAGGACTGGAGGGCTGCTTTACTTCACCAGCTTCTCCGATGAAGATCCCCATAACGGCTGCGGGAGAGAGCTGGAGCCGGGCACCTTTGAATATAAAGAGGATAAATATGCCCACTTCTTCAGCGATGCCGATTTGCGGGAGCATTTTGCCGGGACGGAGATTCTGGAGACAGGTTCCTTTACCGAGTCGTTGCAGAACCCGCAGGGCGGGACTCATGAATACATACTAAGAACGATCCTTACGCTCAAACGGTAACTGCCATCTGCGAAAGTAACGTCAACATGGCCCCTCCCTGCGGCGAGAAGGACCCTACTGTGAACCTGATGCTGTGCGTGCTCCTACTTCTTCCTGCGGCTTCCTAATTAATGAAGGTTAATGCAGCTCGCAGTCGGCGAACAGGATATGCCGCGGAATGCGGAAGAAATTCTCGGCCTTCTCCTGCAGGGCCAGGGTAGGCAGATGGCAGTGGTGCAGCCACTTGCGGAAGGTGCCGGGATGGACGCCAATCCAGATGCTGACATCGGTTACCGAGAAATCATACACCATGCAGAGTCCGGTCAGAATCGCGTTATGCTGCGGTGAATGGGCGAGCGTTCTTTTCATGAAACGGGATGGGGTCGGCTGGCACACAATCGGACTTTGCCGCAGAAGAGCTTCATTGAACAGGATATGGGGCGGATAGCCTAAATGGCGGCAGACCTTGTCCAGATTGGTTCTGGAGGGAATGCGTCCTTCATATACCCATGCGCTTACGCTGCGTGAGGAGACGGAGAGCTCTTCTGCGAGACGGGAGAGCTTCATGTCCTTGGCCATCAGGATGGCCAGCAGAACGCGGTTGCGGATCTGGCTGCGTTTGGGGCGGCGAAATCTTTTGACCCGTACGCCTTGTCCAAGATATTTGCGGTTGATCAGAGACCAGGCCTGAATTTTATGTGTTTCTTGCTGATTTTTAGCCATAATACCTCCGGGTGTACTGATTTAATGAAGTGACGGATCATCTAGTTTAGCTGTTATGACTTTACCATTTCATCACGGCATTCGTCCAGAGTGCAAAGCTCCTGTTTTGGTCATGAACCAAGATTGTTTCAGTAATGCTGCAGTTTATGATATATTTTGAGTAATCAATTTCACATTAATCAGGCTGGGAGCGGGATAGATGATCAAGCATATTGTATTCTTCAAATTAAAGGACCGGTCCCCGGACAAGGTCGCAGAGACTGTTGCAGTCCTCCGTAATATGGAAGGAAGAATTCCGCAGCTGCTGTCCATTGAAGTCGGGGCCGATCTGATTCACTCGGAGCGTTCGTTCGATATCGCCCTGGTCACGGTTGTTGCCTCGATGGAGGATCTGCAGGCGTATCAGGTGCATCCGGCTCACAAGGAAGTCATTGCCCATATCAACGAGGTCAAGGAGCTGTCGGTAGCGGTCGATTACGAGATCTGAGACTGCACGACTTGCAAGGCTGGAACCCATTAAGCACGGAAAGTGGTGAGCGGAATGCGTGAGCTTGAGTATCCGATGGAAGCATTGACGTATCTGATTGTTTTTATGGCGGCGTGTGTCGTGATGGTGTTCTGGCTGAAGCGCCGGGGCAGGCGGGGGAAATAACGGCAGTTCATGTTAGGGAAGGTCACTAAATACCGCAGGGTGGAGGGTCAGCTGTGTATTATGTCAACCGGAAGCAAATAGAAGTTATTCTTGAACAGATCCCTGATCTTAATGAAGGTCTAGCACATGCAGCTTCTTCCTGGGACGGCAGTACGCTGCTGGGTCTGGTGCAGGAACGGTGCTTACATCTGGCCGTTGAAGTCGTGACGGATGTGGGCAGCTGTCTGATTGACGGGTTCATTATGCGTGATGCCGGAAGCTACGAGGATATTATATCTATTATCCATGAGGAAAAGGTGCTGGGAGACAGCGGGATCTACGAGGATCTGACTTCGCTTGTAGCCTTGCGTAAGCCGCTGGTTCAGGATTATTTCGTATGGGAACGCAGAGAGCTGCACCCCATGACCCGGACGCTGCCGGATATTCTGGAGAAGTTCGCCTGCGAGGTGCGCAGGTATCTGGATCAGGAGCTGGGCAGCGGGGTCACGGGTTAGCTGAGCCGGGGCTGTGTGCATACAGACAGAAAGGAGGTCCTTTATGGCGAAGAAGGGTCAGGAGAGCGGTTCAACCCGGCGGATGATTATGACGCTGCTGAAGATGAGAGGTCCACTGACGATCAGCGCTCTTGCCGAGGAATTGGGAATTACCGAGATGGGTGTCCGCCGCCATGTGCTTCAGCTGGAGCAGGAGTCGCTTGCCAAGACCAAGGTTGTGCGCCAGGCCATGGGACGTCCGATGCATGTATATTCGCTTACCGAGCGGGCGGAGGATCATTTTCCCAAAAGCTATCACAATCTGGCGCTGGAGCTGCTGCGGGAGCTGGACCACGGGAGCGGGGCGGATGCGGTCAATATACTGTTTGAAGGCCGCAAGCGGCGGATGCTTGCCCAGTACAGTAGGGTGATGCAGAGCCGTGATCTGGAGGAGCGGGTGGCGGAGCTGTCAACCATTCAGAATGCCGGGGGCTATATGGCGGAGTGGAGCAAGGAAGAGGACGGCTCATACACACTGAGGGAGTATAATTGTCCCATTCGTCAGGTGGCTACCCAGTACCGCAAGGCCTGCCAGTGCGAGCAGCATTTGTTCGAGGAGCTGCTGGAAGCGAAGGTGACACGCAGTGAGTGTATGGCGGAAGGCGGCCAATGCTGCCGGTATGCAATCACGCCGAACCCTGAGCAGAAAACTTCCGAAATCAGGGGCTGAACAGTCACAGGACATCCTCTCTATGCTTATGATATAGCAGAAATAGGCGATCGCCCGGGTGGCCGGGCAGAGGCACTTAGAATCCAAAGGAGAGATTGATGATGAAAAAAGATAACAAAAGCTTGCTCTGGGGCGTACTCGCCGGCAGTATTGTGGGATCGGTGACAGCGCTGCTGTTCGCCCCTAAGCCGGGTAAGGAGCTGCGCAAGGATATTGCTGAAGGCACAACGGAAGCTGTGGATAAGGTTCAGGTTATTGCCGGCCAGGCCGGCGAGAAGACCACTGAGATCTACTGTAAGGCCAAAGAAGCTGTAGTCTCGGTGGTAAGCGAAGTCAAGGAATGGAGCAAATCCGTCAAGGATGCGGTGGAAGAAGCAGATGTAGCTACTGTAAGCGGCATTGCGGAGCAGGCTGTGGAAGTTACCGATGCAGTGGAAGCCGTGCGTGACGAGGTGGCTGCATATGAGGCTGCTGAAGAAGCGGCAGTGGTGGAGGCTGAGATCGAAGCTGTGACCGGTACAGATGCCGCTGTAGCGGAAGCTATCGAGGATGGCAAAACCGCAGGGAAGCTGTCCTAAGCTTGATATAAAAGGTATGGAGCCGTTTTCCGCTTCACAGGCGGGAGGCGGCTTTTGCATGTGGCGGTATGCTTCGGGTGGGTCTGCATTATGGCTCCGCTATCTTCCCTACTTGAACTGAACCGGCAAATGGGGTAATATCTGCAATTGGGGCTGAAATCCTGGTACACATTATTCCAGCCTTACATAAGCTACACAAAACGAGTTAAAGGATGCGGTGTGTTCGTGCAGCAGGCAATAGCAATATTAGACTCAGGCGTTGGAGGATTGACCGTAGTCAAGGAAGTGATGCGACAGCTCCCCCGGGAGAAAATCATCTATTTCGGCGATACGGCAAGAGCCCCGTACGGACCCCGTTCCACTGAGGAAGTGAAATTGTTCACTGAACAGATCGTGGACTATTTAATTCAATTTAATCCTAAAATGATCGTCATTGCTTGCAACACAGCAACGGCAGCAGCGCTTGATTATATCTCCGCCAAGGTAGCCATTCCTGTGATCGGAGTCATTCACCCCGGTGCCCGCGCCGCCATCAGCGCATCCAAGAGCGGACAGGTCGGCGTGATCGGCACCATCGGCACGATTACAAGCGGTGCCTATACGGCGGCGCTGAAGCAGTTGTCTCCCTTTGTTCAGGTGGTCAGCCAAGCCTGCCCGGCGCTTGTGCCCTACGTAGAGCAGGGGTTATTCCGCTCGGAGGAGAGCCATCTGGCGGTGGCTGAATCACTGAACGGCATCAAGTACGAGCCGATCGATACGCTGATTCTCGGCTGCACCCATTATCCGTTTCTGGTGGAGCCGATCGGCAGGGTGATGGGACCCGGCGTCAAGCTGATCAGCTCGGCGGATGAGACGGCGCGGGAGATCAGCACCATCCTCTACGATAAAGGCCAGCTGGCGCGCGGGGATGAGAGTCCGATTCACCAGTTCTTCTGCAGCGGAGATGCGGAAATCTTCCAGCGGATTGCCCGGGACTGGCTGGGCGAGCAGATCAGCAGGACGCCGGTAGTATGGCAAGTATCTACTCTGTAGGATGAGAGCATTGCAGCGGCGAACTGAATAGGGACAAACCTCCAAGTTGCTACATTTCCACATGACCCGCTGCTGCTGCTCATATACTAGGCATGAGGGCCGGGTCCCGCATGTCATCACGGAGGATGTTAGGGACGCCGGCACAAGAGGGCCGGGAGGATGAGACCTATGCAGCAATACATTGCCCGCAGGGGAGATACCGTAAGCCGTATCGCCGCAAGACACGGATTGACACCGGAGCATGTCATACAGGGGAATCCATGGGCTGGCAGCCAGCCGTATTTATATCCGGGGCAGGTGCTGTTCCTGCCGTCTGCCCCGCGCAAGCGGTATGCGGTGCAGGCGGGGGACGATGCGCAGAGCATCGCGTCCTTGTTCGGGGTTGGCATAGATGAGCTGGAGATGCTGAATCCCGGGGTAAGCTCGGGACGTATCTGCCTGTCGGGCAAGGTGCTGGTGATTCCGGCGGCCACCCGGGGGACAGAGGTTTATCTGCACGGGGAATACGGACCGGCTGAGATTGAGGCGGATGCTGCAAGACTTGCGGCCCGCTATTCTTTTGTCAGCAGCGAGGTTATAGGCCACAGTGTGCTCGGCAAGCCGCTCCGTCTGCTGCGGATCGGCAGCGGCCCGCGCCACCTGCATGTGAATGCCGCGCTGCATGCCAACGAATGGTTGACGTCCCCGTGCCTGATGAGCTTTCTTGAAGAATATGCGGCTGCTTATGAATCAGGTGCGGACTGGCACGGGCGTCAGCCTGTGGACTGGCACCGGGACTGGACACTCTGGGCCGTGCCGATGGCGAATCCCGACGGTGTCGAGCTGGTGCAGGAAGGGGCGATGCCGGACCATCCTCATTATGCAGAGCTGATGAGGTGGAACTGCGGCAGGCGCAGCTTCCGGCACTGGAAGGCGAACATCCGCGGTGTCGATCTTGGAGACCAGTTCCCCGCACACTGGGAGGAGGAACGCGACCGGCGGCAGGTGCCCGGCCCGGCACCGCGCGATTACAGCGGCCCGGCGCCGCTCAGTGAGCCGGAGGCGGCGGCACTGGCGGCGCTGGCCGAGCGGGTTCCGGGCGATGCCGCCGTATCCCTGCACAGCCAGGGGGCAGAGATCTACTGGAACTACCGGGGCTATGAGCCGCCGGAGAGCAAGCAGTGGGCAGCGGCGCTTGCGGCGGTGAGCGGCTACAGGGCGGTGGAGCTGACCGGCAGCGATGCCGGCTACAAGGACTGGTTCATCGAGCGCTTCCGCAAGCCGGGCTTCACCGTAGAGCTGGGAGTGGGCAAGAATCCGCTGCCCGTGGCTGATTTTGAGGATATGGCGCTGGACACCGGCCTGATTCTAAGTGCGATTCTGTCGAATTTGAAATAAAAATGAAACAATCTCTGCAAATTTGCGTAAGATAACAGCAAAGGGCACGGCCGCAATCCTGACCAAATGATGCTTTGCGGCTGTATCCTTTTTTTGTGTGGGGATGAAGAGCATAAGTGCCCCTGATTTCAGCAAAAGTTGGCTGGGTGAGCCAATGAGGTGTGTAAGTGCCCCTGATTCGCGGGATGCTGCCACTGCCACCAGCCACCACATACCTGACCCAAGAAACTGTTCTTTCATAGAGTTGGAGGGAGACCTCCTACTTCTGTAAGAACGGTTTTTTTGGTATGTTAACGCCTATCTGCGCTTGTTAGCGCAGGCGCTTAGGGCTGGAAATGAGGTCAAAATAATACACATTAACGCGTATGAAAGCTATACCGTATCAGCCAAAGTCTCTTGCTAAAATTAGCGTATAGAAGAGCGGCGGAGGGCTTCACGGAAAGAGGACTACCCGCCGGGAAAGTGAGAGCCAAATGGAGAACGATACGTATACGCTGAAAAGTAAACCAATCCCACTGAACGCCTCCTACGACGTAATTGTAGTCGGAGGCGGGCCGGCGGGCTGCACCGCCGCAGCGGCGGCGGCCAGGGAAGGGGCGCGGACACTGCTGGTCGAAGCGACCGGGAGCCTTGGAGGAATGGGAACCTCCGGCCTGGTACCGGCCTGGTGCCCATTCTCGGACAAAGAGAAGATGGTCTACCGTGGTCTCGCGGCCAAGGTGTTCAATACCTTAAAGGCTCAAATGCCGCATGTGCCGGAGGATGCGATGGACTGGGTGCCGATCGAACCGGAGAAGCTGAGGCGGGTCTATGACGATCTCGTAACGGAGTCGGGTGCCCACATCCTGTTCCTGACCTCGCTTGCGGATGTGGATAGAGACGACCACGGCAACATCACCACACTCCTCCTTCTCAATAAAAGCGGCCTGCAGGCCTTCCGGGCCGCCGTGTATATCGATTGCACAGGAGATGGCGATGTTGCTGCATGGGCAGGTGCCGAGTACCAAATGGGGGACGAAGCGACCGGCGAGCTTCAGCCCGCGACCCATTGCTTCATACTGGGCAACGTGGATGATTATGCTTATGTGAATGGGCCGAAGCTCCATGCGGAGAACCCGCACAGCCCGATCCATGAGGTGGTCCGCTCAGGAGAATATCCGGGCATTCCGGATACGCATCTGTGCAACAATATGGTAGCTCCGCGTGCCGTAGGCTTCAATGCCGGACATCTCTGGGGAATTGACAACACGAATGCCTTCTCCGTATCCGGGGCACTGGTAGAGGGACGTAAGATGGCGGCCGCCTACCGGGACATGCTTGCCGCTGTACACCCTGCGGCCTTCGGCAATGCGGTAGTGATGAGCACAGGCACACTGATCGGCACGCGGGAATCCCGGCGGATTACCGGCGATTATGTCCTGACTGCGGAGGATTACATCTCCCGCAGAAGCTTCGATGATGAGATCTGCCGCAACAGCTACTTCATTGATGTGCATGGCACACAGAAGGAGCAGCAGAGCGGCGCCGGATCCAGCCAGTCCATCACGCTCTACGGGCCGGGCGAATCGCACGGCATTCCGTACCGCTGTCTTACGCCGCGCGGACTACGCAACGTTCTGGTCGCCGGACGGTCTATCTCCTGTGACCGCAGGGTGCTCGGCAGCGTGCGTGTGATGCCGGTCTGCCTGGCGATGGGCGAAGCTGCCGGACTTGCTGCGGCACTGGCTGCCGCTCAGACCGGAGGCGATGTCCATGCCGTAGATGTCCCCCTCCTTCGCGCCCGTCTCCGGGAAGAAGGCGGCTATCTGCCGGACAACCAAGCTGAAACTGCAAGGGAGAGATTGCAATGAGTGAATCTGCGGTTACCCGGAAAACGGCCAAGCCCGCAGCCGGTACGTATTGGACGCGCAAGAGACGGGAGCAGCTCGCCGGATGGCTGTTCATTGCGCCGGAGGTGATCGGGATGCTGGTCATCGCAGTGTTCCCGCTGCTGTTCAGCCTGTTCCTCAGTCTGACGGAGTGGAACCTTGTCGGCGGCTTGTCGGCGATTAACTTTGTCGGTCTTGATAACTTTATCGAGCTGTTCAGGGACAACCGCTTCCTGCTGGCCCTGAAGAATAATGTGCTGTTCACGGTCGGCACAGTGCCGGTCACGATGCTGCTGGGAGTAGTTCTCTCGGCGCTGATTCATAAGAAGCTGTATGCCAAGACCTTTTTCAAGGTAGCCTTCTTTGTACCTTATATCTGTTCCACGGTAGCCATCGCCGCAGTCTGGCAAGCGCTCTACCATCCGTCCAAGGGGCCGGTCAATCAGATTCTGATGCAGCTTGGAGTATCCGAACCGCCGCGCTGGCTGGTCGATACCAGCTTCTCGCTGATTGCCATTATGATTATCTATGTCTGGCAGCTGCTGGGCTATCAGATGATTATTTTCCTGGCGGGGATGACGAATATTCCAGAGGAGCTGTATGAGGCGGCGACGATTGACGGGGCCAGCGGGATCGGACAGTTCCGGCGGATTACGCTGCCGCTGCTGGGGCCGACTACCTTTTTCCTGGCCATAACGAGCACGATCTCTTCCTTCAAAATCTTCGACATGATCAAGTTCCTGACCGGCGGCGGGCCTAACTATTCCAGTACCGTTATCGTGTACCAGATCTATGAAGAAGGATTCGAGCGCTTCAAAATGGGCTACGCCTCAGCGATGTCCTGGGTGCTGTTCCTGATCATTATGCTGGTGACCTCCATTACCTGGATAACCCAGAACCGTAAGGTCCATTACTAGTCCAAGGCGAAAGGAACGAAAGGCAATGACAATGAAAAAACTTAAGCCCGGCAATCTGATCTTCACGGTCCTGTTCGCCCTGTGCTCGGTATTCTTCCTGATGCCGCTGGTCTGGATGCTGTCGGCTGCCTCCAAGACGGAGAAAGAGGTCTGGACCTTCCCGATTCAGTGGATTCCCACCGACTGGAATCTGGTCGCCAACTTCAAGGCCGTATGGATGGGCGATGTGGCGTTTGGATTATTCTATATGAACTCGCTCAAAATCGCCCTGATCTCCACGCTGGCTACGATTGTCATCTCGGCGATGGCCGGGTATGCGCTCGCCAAGCTGGATTTCAAGGGCAGAGCGCTGATCTTCACCCTGATGCTGGCGTTCATGATGATTCCCGAGCAGGCCACGCTTGTTCCGCGCTATATTATGATTAAGGAGCTGGGCCTCTATGACTCCCATGCGGCGCTGATCCTGATGGGGATGTTCTCCAGCTATTTCACCTTCCTGCTGCGCCAGTTCATGATCGGCATTCATAATGATATGCTGGAAGCGGCGGAGCTGGACGGCGCCGGGTTCTTACGTATCTTCTGGAGTGTCGTGCTGCCGCTCAGCCGCCCGATTCTGGCGACCGTAGGGATTATCAAGTTCATCTGGACCTGGAATGATTACCAGGGGCCGCTGATCATGCTGAATTCGACCAAGCTGTATACGATTCCGCTGGGGATGCAATTTTTCAAGGAGGAATTCGGTACACAGATCTCCGTCATGATGATGGCCTCCGTGGCCGCGATTCTGCCGCTGCTGGTGCTGTTCCTGATCCTCCAGAAGCAGGTCATTAACGGGATTGCCATCGGAGGAGTCAAAGGGTAAAGGTCAAAAAAGTGTACGCGCACACCGCATAGCTGTACACGGTGTGCGCAAAGCTTAGATTGTATAATGAGCCTGCAGACAACAAATCAAGGGGGAATTGCTTTGAAAAAACTACCATTTATGCTTGCCAGTATGCTCCTCATGCTCTCCGTCACCGCCTGCGGCGGGAATGGAGGCAACACCTCAGCAGCAACCGATGCACCGGCCTCGGCTGATCCGTCTGCTGGAACCACCGGCACAGCCCAGCCTGCAGGCAAAGCTAAGATCAAATTCTACACCTTCAAGGCCGATAAGCCGGAAGAGCCCATCTACCAGGCTGTTCAGGCGTATAACGAAGCTCAGGATAAAGTGGAAGTGGAGTATGAATCCCTGGTCCAGAACAGCGACAGCACAGATTTCATGAAGAAGCTGGATATTCTGGTCGCAGGCGGTGAAGTGGTCGATGTGTTCATGACCGGGAATGAGGATGAGCTGCTGGAGCGTGCTTCGCGGGGTGTTGTGGAACCGCTTAACTCTTTTTTTGAACAGGAGAGCATCAAACCCGAGGATGAATATTCCAAGCTGCTGAAGCTGGAGGATAAGGTATACGGCATTCTGCCAAGCTCGACGCAGTGGCTGACGGTCTTCAACAAGGATCATCTGGAAGCTGCAGGGCTGTCCCTGCCTGAGATGGGCTGGACCTGGGATGATTTCCGCGATTATGCCAAGAAGCTGACGACACCCGAGCACTTCGGAACGTACTTCCACACTTGGGGAGAATATCCGAACATTATCGCATACACCGAGAAGCCGCATCCGCAGCTTAGCGCAGACTTGAAGCCGATTTTTGACGATCCGTCCTTCGAATACTTCTTCAACCTCCGCCGCACGATGGAGAAGGAAGATAAGAGCGCTGAGCCGTATGCCGATGTGCTGGCCTCGAACTATCATGTGCTACAGCAGTTTTTTGCCGGAAATGCCAGTATGCTGGCTGTGCCAAGCTATGCTGTCCGGGCAGCGCTGAACCTGGAGAAATTCCCGCATGAATTCCAGAGCATGTACGCCCCGCTGCCGCGTTCGGTGGACAGTAAGGAACTGGGCATGACGAATATCTCCGGCGGCGGCCTGGCCATGGGCGCGAAATCAGCGAATAAGGAAGCCTCGTATGACTTCATCCGCTGGATGTCCAAGGAAGCCTACAAGTTCACCAAGGAGATTCCTTCGTTCAAGGGCGTGGACGGGGCGGAGCTGATCAATAGCTTTTTCGGGGAAAATACAGATCTGATCGATACCGCTTCCCTCTCCAAGACGCTGTTCGATCCGAATATTAAAATGCCGGACACCTTCAGCGTGCCCTACGGCAGCGAACTGAAAGCGATTGTGGAGAACGGCTTCGCCAGCTTCATCCTGGACAACCGCAGCTTCGATGAGGTCAAGAGTGAGATGACAGCGGAAGTCGAGAAGGTAGTTTCTGCCAATCAGAAATAACGGATGAAGTGCAAAGGCAGCAGTGATTATGGATTATAATAGGGACGTTGAAGCTTTCATTACAGTGCGGGGTGGAATTCTTATGAAATGGTTAAGCCGTTTTTCCTTCCATCGCAGACTGCAATACACGTTCCTGATCCTGATCCTGCTGCCTTTTGTTGTCGTTACCTTCTGGTCGTATACCTCTGTGCGGGAGAATGTGAGTGAGAAGATCGCCCGTTCGAATGAGGAGACACTGAAGGTAATCGGCAGTCAAATGGAAAAAACGGTGGACAGCATCTCGTTTGTCTCGGTGTATTTCTCTGAGGCTTATGATCCGGCCGTGCTGGAGAGTCTGCGTTATCTCAAAAATACGGGAAGCTTCGGTAATTACGGAGTGTATACCCATTACAACAAGCTCAAGACTACGGCCAATATCCTGTCGGTGCAGTCGCTGGATGCTGATCTGCAGATCATGCTGGTCAACCGGGAGAACCGGATACTGATTGGCAACCAGAATATTCCGGTGTTCTCTGTGCTGCCTGAGAATCTTCTTAAGGAGAGCAGCAGGCTGGATGAGCGGGAAAAAGTGTCGCTGCAATGGTTCCCCTACGGTGGCACCCCCGCTGCACCGGATTATTATTATGCGGTACGCTTCATTACCGACCCGCTGAACCAGGACAAGCTGGCCACGCTGTACGTGGGCATTCCGAGCCACTACTTCCGCAGCCTGCTCGATACGGGCAATGCGCTAAGCAGGCTCACGCTGGTTGACCAGAAGGGGAGAAGCATTGCTGTCACCGGAGAAGCCGCTCCTGCGGATGAAGGTCCGCTGCTGGCCAGTGAGGTCCGTATTCCCAAGGTGGGCTGGCTGCTGACCAGCAAGACGCCCCGCAGCTCCATCGACAGCCATATCAACCGGGAGTTTCTGGTCTCCATCTCGCTGATCGGACTGTTCTTCCTGGCGTTTCTGGTCCTGTCCATGCTGTGGGCCGGATATATGAACAAGCCGATCAGCCTGCTGCGGGCCAGCGTCAAGCAGTATGTCGGCGGCAACCGTGCGGTGCGGATACCCGTCAAGGGCAAGGATGAGGTGGCGGTGCTGTCGGCGGCCTTCAATCAGATGCTGGAGGATATGAACGGGCTGCTGCAGCAGGTCGAGAGTGAGCAGGAGGAGAAAAGGCGGCTGGAGCTTCAAGCGCTGGCGGCGCAGATCCGGCCTCATTTTCTGCTGAATACGCTCAATTCCATCAAGGTGGATCTGCTGCTCAGCGGTGACCCGGCGCATGGTGCCATGATCGATGCGCTCATGAAGCTGCTGCGTGTGTATGTGCATGCGGATAAGCCGCTGGAGCTGGCGGAGGAGTGCAGGGTGCTGGGCAGCTATGTGCAGGTGATGCAGATCCGCAACCGTCTGGATATCGTCTGGGAATGCAAGGTGGGCGAGGAAGAAGGTGCGGTGATGCTGCCCCGGCTGCTGCTTCAGCCCATTGTCGAGAATGCCATCAGCCACGGCTTCTCCGCCCGTCCGGACCATCCGTCGATCCGGCTCGAAGCGGCGTTCGAGTCCGATCTGCTGCGGATCAGCATCAGCGATAATGGCCGCGGGATGCCGGAGGATAAGCTCCAGCGCCTGAACCGGCGTCTGCAAGGAAGTGAAGACACTGCGCTCTGGCCGGAAAAAGGGGTCGGGCTGGTCAACACAGCACGCCGTCTGCAGGTATTGTACGGATATCGCGCACGGCTGAGCGCGCAGGCAAGAGAAGACGAGGAAGGCATGACGTTCACCCTATATATCCCCGTGACCCGGGAGAAGGAGGCGGTTCCCCTTGATGACCCTGATGCTGATAGACGATGATGTCCCGATGCTGGAATACGTGGAATATCTGCTTGGGCCCTTGGGGCTGGATCTGCAGCTGGTGGCTTCGGCGTATAGCAGTGAGGATGCGCTGGAGCAGTTTCATGCAGCACTGCCGGATATTGTGATTGTGGACATCGGTCTGCCGGGGATGGACGGGCTGGAGCTGGCGGATGCCTTCCGGATCACGAAGCCGGAGGTTCGCCTGATTTTCCTGACCTGCTATGAGGATTTCCACTACTCGAAGCGGGCGATCCAGCTGGAGGCGGATGATTATCTGATCAAGGATGAGCTATCCCCTGAGCAGCTTAAGAGCAGTCTCGCCAAAGCGATGAGCCGCTTCAAGAGCCGGGAGGAACTGTTGGAGCGCTACTCCTTCCGCCAGGCGATTGAGCGTAATAAGGAAGTGCTGAAGCAGAGCTTCCTGAAGCAGCTGTTGTCGGGTGCGGCGGGCCAGGAGAACACCCTGGAGTTCGGTGAACGGCTGGGCATCTCCTGGAAGCACCCCTTTCTGCGTCATGGATTCATTCATATGGATGCCGCATCGGTTACCGAGCGTTACCGGTACAAGGATATTCCGCTGATCCATTCAGCCGTGAACAATATTGCGCTGGAGCTGTCTGCGGCAGAGGCTTCCATTACACCGATTATGAGCAGGGACGCCGATATTTATCTGGTCTGGAATGTGGAGGACCCCGGCGTCACAGAGAACAAGCTGGCTGAATTCATGCAGGCGGTACAGGATAAGGTGGAGCAGTATCTGAAGATTAGCCTGCGGGGGTTCTATTCGGAGTCCTGTGCACCGGTCCGCAGCTTCGGTGTGTTATACAAGACTCTCACCGATTGCCGGGAGAATAACTTTTATCAGTCAGTGACGCCGGTGTCCCTGCTTGAGGGTAACGCGGATTTCGGGCAGACGTTAGAACGGCGCGGGGAAAAGGAACGCGGTATGCTGTCGTTGGCGCTTGCAGACCAGCATGCCGCCTGGATTGATCTGGCCGTGAATCAGTGGACGCAGCTGGCGTCGGCGGAGCGGCTGCTGCCCCGGCTGGTGAAGGAGACCTGCGGGAATCTCGTGCGCCAGCTGGCCTTCGAAGCCGGCGGGCTGGCTGAGGAGGACTTCTTCACGCAACTCGAACAGACGGTTCATATCGAGGAAGCGGCCAGCCTGACTAAGCGGGAGCTGAGGCATCTGTGGCGTCAGCATACTCTGGCCCCCGCAGCTGCTGAGGAGAAGGATGTCCGGCTTCAGGCGGTGGATGAGTTTCTGGAGGAGCATGTGGACCGGATGATCACCTCTACAGATATGGCAGAGCATCTGCACCTGAATGCCAGCTACTTCTCCCGTTATTTCAAGAAGCTGTCCGGCGTGAACTTCACCGATTACGTCAACCAGTACAAGATGAATATGGCCATCATGATGCTGGCCCGCCCGCACGAGACCGTGGAGAATGTCGCCTACACTCTCGGCTTCTCCGACCGGGCGTACTTCTCCAAGGTATTCAAGAAATACAGCGGCCGGAATCCCAGCGAATTCAAGGCAGGTCCGCCGGAAGAGCAGGGCAGGGAGACATCCACGGATGATGCCAAGCCATAAAGGTCAAAACTGTCCACCGTAACAGGCAATCAGTCTGCACGCTGTTGCAGCCTCCGCCTTCTTATAATGGTGAGGAGTACTAAGTATAGCTTCAAGGAGGAACAACAATGAATCGAACTGTATTTACCTTGCCTGCGGAGGAGATCACGGTATCCCGCGAGGTGGATGTGCTGGTTGCGGGCGGCGGGCCTGCGGGCGTGGCAGCGGCAATAGCTGCGGCCCGCAGCGGGGCTCGGACGCTGCTGATTGAGCAGCGCGGCTTCCTGGGCGGCATGGGCACCGTTGCCCTGGTGCCAGCCTTCTGTCCTTACAGTGACGGGGAGAAGGCTGTCGTGCGGGGAATCGGCCTGGAACTGCTGGAGCGGATGAAGGCCGGATGTGAGCCGGAGTTCCGCGAGCGCTTCGGGGCAGAGCTGGACTGGGTGCCCATCGACCCGGAGGTGCTGAAGCGTGTATACGACGAGGCTGCCACCGAGAGCGGAGCGGAAGTGCTGCTCCATACCGTGGCGAGCCAGACGGTGATGGATGAGACCGGCCGAAGCATTGAGGGCGTGGTAATCGTCAACAAGTCAGGCCGGAGTCTGGTCCGCGCCCGGACCGTTATTGATACGACCGGGGACGCCGATCTGGCCGCCCTGGCGGGAGCGCCGTTCAATAAGGGCGGAGAATCCGGCGAGCTTCAAGCCGCGACTATGTGCTACCTGCTGGCGAATGTGGACCGGCAGCGTTTTGAAGAATACCGGAATGAAAGCGGTGACACGGATCAGATCCATCAGGCCGTCCAGCAGGCGCAGGTTGACGGGAAGCTGCCGCAGGGCCGGGACTCCGTCTCGGGCCTAGCTTGGATTGCCGATTATCTGGTCGGTGTGAATTTTGGGCATGTGTTCGGCGTCGACGGTTCCAGGGCGGAGGACTTGACCCGGGGGGCAATAGAGGGACGTCGGCTAGCCCACCGCCAGCTGGAATTCTTCAGGGCTTATGTGCCCGGATTCGAACAGGCCCATCTGGTGTCCACCGGCGAGCAGATCGGTATCCGCGAGACGCGGCGGATTGTGGGCGATTACGTGCTGACCCAGGAGGATTTCATGAAAATGGCTTCCTTCCCGGATGATATTGCCCGCAACAGCTACTTCATCGATATTCATATGGCCCGCAGCAGCGGGGCGATGCATATCCACCATCTTCCGCCCGGGAAGTCGCATGGTGTCCCTTACCGCTGCATGCTGCCGGTGGGACTGGACAATGTATGGGTGGCGGGGCGCGCCGCATCCTCGGACCGTGTCGTGCAAGGCTCACTGCGGGTGATGCCGAACTGCTTCGCCATGGGGCAGGCGGCGGGTATGGCGGCGGCGATGGCGGCCGGAGCGGAGGGACAGAGCCGGAAGGTGGATCTCGCCAAGCTTCAGAACGGGCTTGTGCAGCGGGGAGCGTGGCTGGGTGAGGCGATCACAGCGTTATAACTAATTGCGGGAGAGTGATTAGAATGACAAGTAACCATGTGAAACATAATCCAAGGCAAGGCAGGCCGCGCAGATTCACCATGCTGGGCATGATCGTATTTTTACTGTTCAGTCTCCTATCCGGCTTGTCAGGTCCGGTTGCTGAGGCGGCAGGCACCACCTATTACGTCGATGCTGCCCAAGGCAGCGACAGCAATTCCGGCACCAGTGAGGTGGCGGCCTGGAAGACGCTGGGCAAAGTGAACAGCGTCACCTTCAGCCCGGGGGACCGGATTCTTTTGAAGGCAGGCAGCGTATGGAATGATCAGTATCTCGATCTTAAAGGCTCCGGGACGGAGGGGAATCCGATTACCGTGGACCGCTACGGGAGCGGAGCCAAGCCGCTGATTGATTTCGGCAATACCGCCGTGGGCGGGGAGGGCTTCGGCGTCCGGCTGCGCAATGTCTCCTACTGGGAGATCAACAATTTGGAGATTACAAGCGGACAGCAGCCTACAGATATGCGCAGAAACGGTGTGCTGGTCGTAGGCGAAGGAGCAGGGGCGGGGAACTTCCGGCATATCTATATCCGCAATCTCGACATCCATGATATCTTCGGCACAGACCGCCGCACAGGCGGCATCAACTTTCATGCCCGGGGAGCCAATACAGCACTTGAGAGCACCTGGGAAGATATTCTGATCGAGAACAATACAGTCATTAACGTGGCGGATACAGGGATTCAGACGATGACGGATGCTTTTTTCAACAGTGCCTGGACACATAAATTCGACGCCTTCCGGGGTGTGGTCATCCGGGGCAATGTGGTGGAGAAGATCCACCGGGACGGCATCCTGGTCAGAGCCGGCGCCTCGCCGCTGATCGAATACAACAAGACGAAGTCCATCGGAGAAGCCTGCGATGTGAACACATCCATCGTCAACTATCTTGAGGATATCACTGTCGTTGCGGCGCAGTGGGCTTATTATACGAAGGGTGCTATTTTCCAGTACAACGAGGCCTCCGATACCCGGATGCTGGGTGGAGACGGCCAGCCCTGGGACTTCGACATCGAGGTGCACGACAGCATCTACCAGTACAATTTCAGCTATGACAATGAGGGCGGTACCCTGCTGGTCATGAACAACACGAACAATAATATTTTCCGCTATAATATCAGCCAGAACGATAAGGACGCTAACGGGGTGTTCCATCTGGTGAACGGCGGGGGCAATCTCTATGTCTACAACAACATCATCTACCGTTCGGGAACGCAGAATAAGGCGCTGACCCATGCGAGCAATACAGGAATGGCCTATTACACGAACAATATCTTTTATAATGGTGCCAGCGGACAATACACGAACAGCCCCAGAATGACGTATGATCACAACAGCTTCTACGGGCTGAACTCAAATGTTCCGAGCGATCCTAACAAAATTACCGGCAATCCCGGATTCATCAGTCCCGGCACGGCCACAGGACTCGATTCGGCAGACGGATATAAGCTTGCGCTCTCCTCTCCGCTGATCAATGCCGGGGCGGCGGTTGCAGGCAACGGAGGACAGGACTTCTTCGGGAATCCGCTGTATAACGGCGTGCCGGATATCGGAGCATTTGAATTCCAGGGTACGATCACACCGCCGGTTACGTTGTTCCAGGATGATTTTGAGGATGGCAATTCCAGCGGATGGACGACTTCTGGCGGAGCCTGGAGTGTGGAGGATGACGGCACGAAGGCTCTATCACAGAACTCCGGGACAGGAGAAGCGCTTGCCTATACAGGCGACGCCTCCTGGAGGGATTACACGTATTCGGCCAGAGTCAAGCTGCTGAATACCTTCGCCAACGCCGGCCTGCTGTTCCGGTATGCGGATGCTTCCAATTATTACATGTTCCGGCTGAATGATTCCGGTGACAAGGCGGAGCTGTTCAAAAAAACAGCCGGAACGCTCACGATGGTCAGCAGCGTAAGCTTTGCCGTCACGCCCGGCCAGTGGACTGAGCTGAAGGTGACGGTAAGCGGCAGTACGATTACGGCATCTGCGGGCGGTACCCAGCTGATCCAGTGGACCGATACGGCGGCGCAGCCGGCCGGAGGGAAGATCGGACTGCGGATGCATTCCAGCACCGCACGGATCGACGATGTTAAGGTGACGGAGTGAATGTTGGTCCGGCTCGGGAGAATTCGATAAAATTCTACTTAAAAGCGAAACGAAACCTGCGCATTCGCGTAAGATAACAGCAAAGGGCACAGCCGCAATCCTTTTACAGGTGCTTAGCGGCGGTGTCCTTTGCTGCTTACACAGATTACACAGGGAGGCATAACTCATGAAATTCAGAAAACTGTTGTCACTCAAACAATGGTCTCATATATTCCGCAGCTCCTGGCATTATATCGTTTCGCCTAATGTGGCTATGGCCGACAAGCTGCTGTTCACTATTCCGGCGCTGCTGTACTGGGTGCTGCCCGATTTCATGCCGTTTATACCGATTGACGATATTGGCGTAACGATGCTGCTGATGGGCTGGTTCACAGCGCGGATGGACCGTAAATACGCGGCGCTGCACAGCGGAAGATGACATTTTAGCGACGATTGTACCTTTAAGTGTGGATGTCCATCTCCTAATGGTTGCTTTATCCTCCCATATTCCTTAAAATGAATTATTGAGTATTTAAAATATAGAGGCCTGGGAGATGGAATCGAATGAACGTCAAAATTACCCGCAACGCGGCTAAAGTGATAAAGAAAACCATGGAACTTGAAGGCAACAGTGAGCTTAAGCTTCGTGTAGCAATTACACATGCCCATGGCGACCATGCCCACTACGGACTGGATCTGGACACGCCTAAGGAGAACGATGTTGTAGTCTCCACTGACAAGGATATCGATGTCATTCTTGATCCGAACCAGCCCCTGCTGGACGGAGTGAAGATTGATTATCTCTACTTGCCCGAAGAAGGTTTTGTGATTACTAATCCGTCTAAAGGAAATCATGGCGATCACTAGTTGATCCGCCCGTATTTTACGGACATAAAGAAGGGTTGCTTCATGGCTAACGATATAAGATTATGTGACGAGTGCAATCATATCAAAATGAAAAGCATCGTGCCCAAGCTGCTGAAGATGGCACCGGATGCCGAAATCAAGACAGGCTGCATCTCCTACTGCGGACCGTGCGGCAAACGCCCGTTTGTCTACATCAACGGCCGCTATATCAGCGGACCGACGGAAGACGAGGTGCTGGCCAAAGCGGAAGCCTTCGTCAAACGGCCGGTGGAGAAGAAGTAATTCAGATCTGCTGCGCCTGCAGCATCGTACAGCCCCCGCGTTATTTGCGGGGGCTGTTTTGGTGTGCGCGGGTGTAGTCGGAAAACCGAACACAATAGGCGGGTGAGAGGGTGCGTGGGCCGGATGTATGCCGAAAACAACATACAGTGTGTAGCTGCGAGGGTGAGTGGAGCAAATGTATGTGGAAAACATTATACAATGTATAGTTTCGGGGTGAACGGGGGCAACTGTGTACGAAATTGATGCAGCATCAGCGGCTGAATGAGAACAAAAAGCCTTAAGTCCATAGCACAGAGTGCTTCATGGGACTTAAGGCTTCTTAGAGATCGTTACTTAACTGCTTAACCGCGCTGTTCCTGCTATTTCCGCGGAGGCAGCGGCCCCAGGTATTGATAGTATTGGCATTCGATCCGGCCGTTGTAGAGCTTGCGGCGCTTGTCCGCCTTGCGTCCGTAGTATTGCTCGAACTCCTTGTACGGGCTGATGGCGAAGAACGACCAGGTCGGCAGGTAGAGCATCATCTCGCCGAACTGGCGGGTCAGCTTCTCCACTTCCTTGTCATTGCTGATCCGCTCGCCGTAAGGCGGGTTGGTGATGATGCAGCCATATTCGCCTTCCGGCCGGGCCTTCGCAGCGGCCATATGCTTGAACGTAATCTCACCGGAGAGTCCGGCGCTCTTCGCCGCCGCCTCGGCGATCTCAATTGCTGCCGGATCGATATCCGTTCCGGTCAGCTGCAGCGGGTAATCGTCACGCACCGCATCGAAGGCTTCTTCGCGGGCTTCCTCCCACAGGCGCTGCGGAATCTCCGGCCAGTGCTCGGATGGGAAGGAGCGGCGCAGGCCTGGCGCGATATTCCAGGCGATCATCGCAGCCTCGATCAGAATCGTGCCTGATCCGCAGCAAGGATCATAGAGCGGACGATGGCCGTTCCAGCGGCTGAGCTGGATCAGAGCCGCAGCCATCGTCTCCTTCAGCGGCGCTTCCGTAGCCTGGCGGCGGTAGCCGCGCTTGTGCAGGGCCGGGCCGGTGGTATCCAGGGTGATCAGCGCGATATCATTCAGCAGGATCACTTCTACCACATACCGGGGGCCGTTCTCCGGGAACCATTCAGTGCGGTACGACAGCTTCAGCTTCTCGACAATGGCCTTCTTAACGATCCCTTGGCAGGCAGGTACGCTGGTCAGCTGAGATTTATGCGAACGGCCCTCTACCGGGAATTCGCCGTTCTCGGGAATCCAGTCCTCCCAATTTATCGCCTTCACTCCTTCGAACAGCTCATCGAAGGTCCGGGCCGGGAATTGGCCCATCTTAACCAGTACACGGTCCGAGGTACGCAGCCACAGATTACAGCGGCAGATGTCGATGTAATCCCCGCTGAACAGGACCCGTCCGTTCTCGACCGTGGTCTCATAACCCAGCTCGTTTAATTCGCGTGCTACTACAGCCTCCAGCCCCATGGGGGCGGTGGCGATCAATTGTAATTTGCCCAAGTGCGCTCAACTCCGTTTAACTTGTGGATAAATACGTATAGCCAGTACAATAAGAGTAACTATATAAATTGTACATGTAAGTTTTTCAGTAGGGGCTCCGTTACTTTTCCCTGTCTGTAGATTTTCAAGTTCAATTTATATGGTTTGTCATCTGAACCTGCAGAACGTTCAGCTTACAGTATAGGGTAAGGAAGAGTTCTGCACAATGCCTGTCCGCAGGCGCATACACCCATTCAAGAGGAGAATACATATGCAGAATCAGGAAGAGTACAGCGAACAGCTATATACAGAAGATGAATTGTTGCTCCAAGTCAAAGCAGCTATCGCGGCCAAAGGCATGCCGGAGGTGTCCATTGCCCCGGGCTACGGCAGATTGCTGACGATGCTGGTGACCCTCTCCCGCTCAGCAAACCTGCTGGAGATCGGGGCGCTAGGCGGCTACAGCGGAATCTGTCTGTGCCGGGGACTTACGCAGGAAGGCCGGCTGACCTCTCTGGAGCTTAAGGCCGACTATGCTGAGCTGGCACAGAGCCATCTGCAGCAGGCGGGCTTCGGGGACCGGGTGGAATACCGGATCGGCCCTGCACTGGACAGCCTGAAGCTGCTTGAAGCACAGGGGAACAGGTATGATTTCTTCTTCATCGATGCCGATAAGGAGAACTATCCGAATTATCTGGAATATGCGATCCGGTTGGCTTCGCCGGGGGCGATTATTGCCGGGGACAATATTTTTCTGCGCGGACGCACACTCAATACGGAGAAGAACGGACCGGCAGTCCAGGCCATGCGCCGCTTCAATGAGATGATAGCGGGCGATCCCCGCCTGACCAGCACACTGCTGCCTGCCTATGACGGCCTGGCGCTGGCAATGGTGAAATAACTTGTGCTACACCAGCCACACCAGTTATACCGCCCATAAGAAAAGCAGCCTGTTAACGGAATAGCCGGGGTTCAGTCTTCTTGTACAGCTTGATCCGCACCCAGACCGTATTGATCAGCAGGAATGCACCGGAGACAATGAACAGGCCTTCAATCCCGATATAACCGGACAGGAAACCGCCGATTACCGCACCGAGCATATTGCCGAGCGCGAGCGTACTGCTGTTGAAGCCAAAAGCCCGGCTCTCCTTGCCGTCAGGCGTATAGGAGCGGATCAGGGCGTTGACGCTAGGCAGCAGGCCGCCCATGAAGACGCCCATCAGGAAGCGGACGAGAATCAGCTGCCAGACGCTGGTCACGAACGCCTGCGGAATCAGGAACAGAGCGGCGCCGATCAGCGCAAAGGTCAGTATCCGGTGCGCCCCTACCTTGTCGCTGAGCTTGCCGAGCAGCGGCGAAGCGAGCATATTCGAGATGCCGGTGACTGCGCTGACCATACCTGCCCAGAACGCAAGGTCCACGGTGGTGCCATGCAGCTTCTCTACATAGAGCGGCAGTAGCGACATGGGACTGACCATGGCGAACTGCAACAGGAAGGTCACGCCGAACAAGGCGGGAAGCTGCGGTACCTTCGCCAGTTCCTTTAAGCCTTCCAGCACGGATACCTGAGGCACCTGTGCTGCTTCTGCCCGGTCGAATTTCTCTTTGACCAGGAATAACGCCAGCAATGAAGCAACGAACAGCAGCGCGCCGACCACATAGAAAATCGGTCGGAACCCGATCCAGTCCGCCAGTAAGCCGCCCATTAGCGGCCCCAGAATCGTTCCGGCTACCGCGCCGGACTGCATCAGGCCCATCGCGAAGCCCATCTTCGGTTTCGGTGTGGTGCCTGAGACCAGCGCGACAGAGGCGGGGTTGAAGCCGGAGATGGTTCCGTTCAGCAACCGGAGCAGCAGCAGCTGCATCGGGGACTGGGCGAAGCCCATCAGCACAATAACAATCGCCATGCCGAAGCTGGAGCGCAGGAGCATAATTTTGCGTCCGTATTTGTCGGCAAGCTTGCCCCAGAGCGGCTGGAAGATGAACGAGGTCAAGAAGTTGGCGGCAAAAATAAGCCCGGCCCACATCCCGATTGCGCGGTCGCCGGTCACCCCCAGATCTTTGGCGAGATAAAGCGACAGAAACGGGGTAATCATAGTCATGCCTGCATTCACCAGAAACTGGCCGAACCAAAGCACCATGAGGTTGACTTTCCAGGTCTCCCAATTCTTCAAAGTGCTTTCACTTCCTTTCAGGGGATTCAATGTTACAGAGTTCACGAAAAATTGACATTATATCAGTATATCATAGTTTTTCAGCGGGACAATGCAACACATGTCATAGTAATGTCATGGGATTGTCATTCCCTTTCGGGTGAGGCGGTTGTTAGCCGCTTACAAAAGGGGCATAATAATGATATGTGTTTTTTCACAGTATTCTATTAAATCTAATGGAGATCTTATCATGACCTACAACGACACTTTTATCCGTGCCTGCAGACAGCAGAACACGGAGTACACCCCCGTATGGTACATGCGGCAGGCTGGCCGGTATGATCCCGACTACCGTACGATCAAGGAGAAATATTCGCTGCTTGAGATCTGCAGGCAGCCTGAGCTTGCGGCTGAGGTGACCCTGATGCCTGTGCGCAAGCTGGGCGTGGACGCGGCGATTCTGTATTCTGACATCATGAATCCGGTGGCCTCCCTCGGTGTGGATTTTGACATTGTGAAGAACATCGGACCGGTTATCGAGAATCCGATCCGCTCCGCAAGTGATGTGGACCGGCTGAAGCCGATTGATGTGGAAGGCGATCTGGGCCATATACTGGAGACCATCGCCATACTGGACAAGGAGCTGGACGTTCCGCTGATCACCTTCGCCGGGGCTCCGTTCACCATCGCCAGTTATCTGATCGAAGGCAGACCGTCCAAGACCTATCACCGCACCAAGGAGCTGATGTTCAGCCAGCCTCAGGTGTGGGAGAAGCTGATGGAGAAGCTGGGCGATATGGTTATCGCCTATCTGCGCGCCCATGTCGCTAGCGGCGGGAAGGCGTTCCAGCTGTTCGACAGCTGGGTCGGGGCGCTCGCTCCACGTGATTTCGGGCAGTATGTGCTGCCGACGATCACCCGGATTTTTGCCGAGTTGTCTGATCTGGAGGTTCCGAAGATCTACTTCCCGGGTGTCAGCTCAGGGGAGCTGCTCCCCAGCCTGACCAAGCTGCAGGCCGATGTGATCGGGCTGGACTGGCGGGTAAGCATCACCGAAGGACGGCGCAGATTGGGCGGGGGCTATGCGGTTCAAGGCAATCTGGATCCATACCTGCTGACCGCGCCGATGGATATGCTCAAAGCCCGGGCCAAGGAACTGATCGATGAAGGCATCACGCAGCCGGGGTATATTTTTAACCTGGGACATGGATTATTCCCTGAAGCCTCACTCGATACGCTCAAGGAACTAACGGATTACGTGCATGAGTATTCTGCAGCAGCAATGAAACAGGCGGCACCGCCGCTGGCCTAGTTGAAGAAATAGCATCAAGATGGCAGCAGCCTTTGCTGCTCTCTTTGCTGTATAGGACGTTAATTAATTCATAAAGGGGATGGAAACCGTGGCCAACAAAATTGGAGTACTCGTGATGTCGTACGGCACGCCTGAGAGTCTTGAGGATGTAGAGGCTTATTATACGCATATCCGCCGGGGGAACGCTCCCTCTGCTGAGCAGCTTAAAGAGCTGACTGACCGCTACAAGGCGATTGTCGGCGGGGTTTTTCCGCTTAGAGAAAATACCGACCGTCAGGTGGAAGCCTTGCAGGCCAAGCTGAACAGCGGGCAGATCCAGTATGTTTGCTACCAGGGTCTCAAGCATGCCAGACCATTCATCGAGGATGGTGTCGAGGCTATGGTCCGGGACGGTATTACCCAGGCGATTGGCATCGTGCTGGCTCCGCATTACTCTGTGATGAGTGTAGGAACCTATATCAAGCGCGCCAAGGAAAAAGCCGAAGCCTGCGGTATTCATATGGAGTTCGTAGAGAGCTACCATATGCACCCCGAGCTGATCGATGTGCTTAGCCGGAGAGTGACTGCCAAGCTGGACGAGTTCGAAGAGACCGGCGCGTCGCGCGAGGAAGTGCGCGTGCTGTTCAGTGCACATAGTCTTCCTGAACGTATTCTGGCGATGGGTGATCCATACCGTGACCAGCTGCTGGAGACCTCTCAGGCGATTGCCGCCCAGGCGGGGGTGGAATCCTGGCAGTTCACTTGGCAGAGTGCGGGCAGGACGGCTGAGCCTTGGCTGGGCCCGGATATTCTCGATACGCTGCGTGAGCTGGCCGAGAGTCAGGTGAAATACGTGCTGTCAGCCCCGATCGGCTTCGTCTCCGACCATTTGGAGGTGCTGTACGATCTGGATATTGAAGCGCAGCAGCTTGCCTCCGAGCTGGATATGCGTCTTCTGCGGATTGACTCGCTGAACAGTGATCCGGCCTATATGTCGGTGCTCAGCGATGTGGTGCGTACGAAGGCGAACCAGTTGAAGGTGAATCTGCCATGACGGCATCACCCCGCAAGGTAGTTATTATCGGCGGAGGCCTTAGCGGGCTCAGCGCCGCGTTCTATATCCGCAAGTTCTACCGTGAGGCGGCAGTACAGCCGGAGATTACCTTAATCGAGAAGGACAAGGTCCTTGGCGGCAAAATCGAGACACTGCACCGTGACGGCTTCGTGATTGAGAAGGGCCCGGATTCCTTCCTGGCCCGTAAGACGGCGATGGTCGATCTGGCCAGGGAGCTGGAGCTGGACCACGAGCTGGTAAGCACGAATCCTAATGCCAAGAAGACCTACATTCTGCAGCGTGGCAAGCTCCATCCGATGCCTGCCGGTCTTGTGCTGGGCATTCCGACAGAGCTGAAGCCCTTCCTGAAGAGCGGTCTGGTCTCCTTCGGCGGCAAAATGCGGGCGATGATGGATTTCGTACTCCCGCCCCGCCGAAGTGCAGAGGATGAGTCGCTAGGCGATCTGATTGAGCGCCGTCTTGGTACAGAGGTGCTGGAAAATATGACGGAGCCGCTGCTGGCAGGGATCTATGCAGGGGATATGCGCAAGATCAGTCTTCAGGCGACCTTTCCGCAGTTCGGTGAGGTCGAGCGCCAGTACGGCAGCCTGATCCGTGGAATGACCACCGGTAGGAAGCCGGTGGAGACCCATACCGGAACGAAGAAAAGCGCCTTCCTCACCTTCCGGCAGGGGCTGCAAAGTCTCGTGCATGCGCTCATCCATGAGCTGCAGGATGTCCGACAGCTCACGGGGACAGGAGCGAAATCCATCCGTGTTCTGGGAGGTGCCGGTTCTTCCGGCGCTGCCCGTTATGAGGTGGAGCTTGAGGGCGGTGAGTTGCTGGAAGCAGACGACATCTACATTACGGTGCAGAACTTCGCAGCCGCAGAGCTGCTGCGTCCCCATGTGGATGTATCGGCGCTGGATGCAGTGAACTATGTATCAGTAGCTAATGTGGTTCTGGCGTTCACCCGGCAAGATATCGTTACTGAATACGACGGATCGGGCTTCCTTGTTCCGCGTAAGGAAGGGCGGAACATCACCGCCTGCACTTGGACCTCTACCAAATGGCTGCATACCAGCCCTGACGATAAGGTACTGCTGCGCTGCTACGTGGGACGGTCGGGGGATGAACAGAATGTGGAGCTGCCCGATGACGCGCTGGCAGAGCTGGTCCGCAAGGACCTGAAGGAGATTATGGGGATCACCGCAGCACCGCTGTTCACAGAGATTACCCGACTGAGGTCATCCATGCCGCAGTATCCGGTCGGCCATCCCGGCCGGATTGCCGGCCTGCGCAGTGAGCTGGCGCAGAAGCTGCCCGGCGTCTATGCTTTTGGCGCAGGCTATGACGGCATCGGGATGCCGGACTGCATCAAGCAGGCGAAGCTTACGGCTGAGACTGCCGCAGCCAGCCTCACGAAGCTGCCGGAGCCGGCGGGAGCTACAATCTAAAAGCAATGGTGGAGCGGAGCAGTGGCGCTCCACCTTTTTTTATGAGAGGCTCCGTTCCCGGCTTGGAGCGGCAGCTGATAGATATGCTATAATAGAAACACTTTAAGGGTAAAGGAGATTACTTGGACTCATGTATCCGCCGAGATCAGGCAATAGACAAGGCAAGAGACAACATAGCAGGCGACGGCGCAGAAGGGTCTGGGCGTGGGTCAATGTGGCGCTGCTGCTGATGATTACCGCAGCGCTCGCTTATTCATTCATGGATGACAAGGACCCGCAGGGCTCTGCTGCTCCGCCAGCGGCGCTTGTCACCTCCCCTTCACCAGAAGCTGATGCAACGGCGGCCGTCCCTACAGAAGCCGTACCTACAGCGGCAGAGACTGGGACGGAGGCTACAGCCACTGCTGAGCCTGCTCCGGAGGAGACACCGGAGGCTTCTCCAGTGCCTGCGGCGACCACGGAAGCTTCGGCTACGCCTGCACCGTCACCAACGGATCAGGCAACCCCTACGGATGCACCGCAGGCCACAACGGGAAGCAGCAGTGGGCTGGTCGCAGGCTTGCCGGAGAATACCTCCGGCGGGACGGTGAAGCTGAGCTTTGCCGGAGATATCATCTTCAGTGGAAAAGCAGGCGCGCTGCTGGAGCAGAAGGGCTACGATTATTCCTACAGCGCGCTGGATGGAATGTTCAAGAAGGATGACCTCACGGTAGTCAATCTGGAAACGCCGATTACTACACGCGGGGTTGGGGCCAAGAACAAGCAGTTTGTGTTCAAGGGCCCGCCGAAAGCACTGGACGCGCTCAAAGCCGCCGGTGTGGATGCCGTCAATCTGGCTAACAACCACACACTGGATCAGGGGGAGGAAGGTCTGCTGGACACCCTGAAGCATTTGGGTGAGCGCGGAATCCCTCATGTGGGGGCAGGGCGGAATAGCCAGGAGGCCTATTCGGCGCAGTATTTTGAACGTAATGGAATTAAGATTGCCCTGCTGGGCTTCACCCGGGTGATGCCGGTGATTGAATGGAAGGCGGAAGCGGGCAAGCCTGGCCTTGCCTCCGTGTATGACAGTGCGGAAGCGCTCAAGGCGATTGCCGCAGCCAAGCAAAAGGCCGATGTTATCGTTGTCGTCGTCCATTGGGGACGGGAGCGGATGGAGCAGTATGACAAGACCCAGCAGGCGCTTGGGCATAGCTTCATTGATGCCGGAGCCGATCTAGTGATGGGCGGCCATCCTCATGTGCTGCAGGGAATTGAGCCGTACAAAGGCAAATGGATTGCCTACAGCACAGGCAACTTTATTTTCACACGCGGCTCCATCCCGGCGACTTGGGAGACGGCGGTATTCCAGGCGGAATGCAGCAAGCAGGGGCAATGCGCTCTTAAGCTGAAGCCGATGGATGCCGAGCTGGCGCAGCCTGTGCCGATGAATGAAGCCGACGGGCAGCTGCTGCTGCACAGAATACAATCTATTTCTTCCGGCCTGATCAAGGTCCGCAATGACGGTACCGTAACCCAAGCGGTGAAATAGCCGGAGGTGCGTATCAATGATGAACAATATGTGTGTAGCCCACCGTGGTTTTTCCGGTAAAGCCCCTGAGAACACATTGGCTGCCGTGCGGATGGCGATTGCGCTGCCATTTGTACGCTGGATGGAGATTGATGTGCAGCTGACGAAGGACGGGGTGCCTGTGGTCATCCATGATTATTCCCTGGACCGCACGACTAATGGACACGGCAAGGTGAAAAATATGGATTATGAACACATGCGGCGGCTGGATGCCGGTAGCTGGAAAGGGCGTGCTTTTCGCGGAGAGCGGGTGCCTTCCCTGGAGGAGGTGCTCGCTCTGGCGTCAGGCCGGCTGCGGCTGAATATTGAACTGAAGACGGTGGGCGACATGTATCCCGGTCTTGCGCAGGCGGTCATTGATCTGGTAAATGCCAGGGGAATGCGTGAGGAAGTGGTGCTGACCTCGTTCGATGCCGGCGTATTGCGGCGGATCAAGGAGCTGGACGCGCGGTTCCATACAGGGCTGATCTATGACTCCAGATCCGGTAATCCTGCGGGTAAGCTTGATGAGCTGGGCTGCTCCTTCTTATCCATCAGCTATGACCGGCTTAGCCCGGTTCTGGCCAGATCCCTGATTGAACGCGGGGTGCAGGTGATGGCCTGGACCTTGAACAAGGGCAAGGAAATGCGCCGCCTGTCGGAGATTCATTCCGATATTATGATCTGTACGAACCGTCCGGATATTTGGGGCGAACTCTTTTTGAAGGCCTAATAAAGATTGCAGCATTGCAGTATGAATTCCAATTCATAGAGGAAGAGAGCTGACGGAACAATGAGCAGTGCGATCAATAATGTATACTGTGTAGGACGCAACTATCAATTACATGCGGAGGAGCTGGGCAACAAGGTGCCTGCCGAGCCGCTGATCTTCCTGAAGCCGTCTCATGCTGCCGTGGCCCTGGATAAAGCGATCATCCATCTGCCCAAGGACGCCGGATTGATTCATTACGAGGGGGAGCTGGTGCTGCGCATTGCACGTGATTACGTGCCGGGGATGAGCGTGCAGGAGCTGGTGGATGTCATGGCGCTGGGCCTCGACTTCACGCTCCGTGATGTGCATAATGATCTGCAGCGCAAGGGTCTGCCGTGGACGGCTGCCAAGGGCTTCAAGAACGCAGCTCCGCTGACCCCGTACATGGCATTGCCTGAGGAAGAGGAACTGGAGGCCACCGACTTCACCGTCCGTAAGAACGGAATTGAGGTTCAGCGCGGGAACGTGAAGAACATGATTTTCTCCCTGCAAAAAATCGTTGAATTCATTGCCGCACGCTACGGGCTGGGCAAAGACGATATTATCTTCACCGGAACTCCCGCCGGGGTAGGTCCTGTAGTGGCGGGCGATTCGTTCGAGCTGTTCTGGGGCGATACCCTCATGGGCACCTGCCTGATCGGTTAAGGCGATGCTCTCAGGACTTGAAGTGCTGCAATGGCTGATCGGGGCCTGCGGTGCGCTGCTGGTTGCCGGGGCCGCTTACTGGAAGCAGTCGCTTAGCTTCTCAGGAATGGTGGCGGCAGTGGTTATGGGGACGATCTATTTCGGCGCGGGGAATCTGTTCTGGTTCGGTATCCTGCTCCTGTTCTTCATCTCCTCAACCCTGCTGTCGAAGCTGCATCATGAGAATAAGGCAGAGCTGGAGGCCACGTATGACAAAACCGGACGCCGCGACGCGGGCCAGGTCTTCGCCAACGGCGGACTCGGGATGCTGGCCGTTCTGCTGAACGCGGTCTATCCGCTGGAGCTCTGGGGCTTCCTGTTCATCGGGGTGATGGCTACTGTGACCTCGGATACATGGGCGACAGAGATCGGCACGCTGGCCCGGAAGCCTCCCCGGTCGGTGCTGACCGGGAAAGTGCTCCAGGCAGGCACCTCCGGCGGCGTATCCCTGCCCGGGACGCTGGCTGCTGCGGCGGGAGGAGCGCTCATCGGCGCGGCCTCCTGGCTGCTGCGGGCGGCCTCCGGCATGACGCCGCATGCCTTCTGGCTGCTGGTGCTGGCCGGACTACTGGGCGGGCTTGCGGGAGCTTTTGCCGACTCGGTTCTGGGTGCTACCGTGCAACGGATGAACCGCTGCACGGTCTGCGGCCGCGAGGTCGAGGCCTCCAAGCACTGCGGGAAGCCTACGGTATACGCCAGGGGCTGGCGCTGGATGGACAATGATACTGTAAATGCTGTAAGTTCTATAATAGGCGGTGCTGTAGCGCTGCTGGTCAGTTATATCAGTTACATAGGATAAGGACGGACCTGAGGATTAAGCCGGCCGTTGCGTTATCCGGTAACATACAGGATTCTATGGGTTGGGAGGTGAACCGTTGAGCAGTGCATCCGTAGACAAACATGCAGCTATTCTGGATGCCGCTTATGAGCTTTTCGGTTCAGGCGGCTTTTATGAGACCAAGATGTCGGAAGTGGCCGAACGTGCAGGCATTGCCAAGGGTACGGTCTATTTATATTTTAAAAGCAAAGAGGAGCTCTTCATGGCGGTTACCCGCCGCGATTGTGAAGGCTTCCTTGAGCAGCTTGAGGGTAAGCTGAGGACCTGCTCCGCAATGACAGACAAGCTCTCCGTGATTGCAGAGCATCATCTGTTCTATTACTATGAGCGCAAGCAGCATACGAAGCTGTTCTTCCGTGCGCCTAACAATAACCCTGAGCTGGTGGCGTATATGGCACAGTTCATGGAAGCCTATATGCAGGCTGTGGTGAAGGTGCTGCTGGAAGGCGGGGCTACCGAGCCGGAGCTGATGGCACAGTCGTACATCGGGATTCTGGACCGTCTGAAGATGGATATCCTGTTCGACCCTGAGTTTGCCGAGGCGGATGCCGATAAGAGGGCGAAGTTTGCGGCCAGGCTCTTTATCAATGGGGCACTAGGCAGCCTGGATTCGGCGCTGGGCGACTTCCCTGCTGAAGCTGAATCTTAAGAGAGTACAGCTAAGTTCCGGTTTCAAAATATAAGGCAAGCGAGGACAACTGATGAATATTATGACGGTGGAACACCTCTCCAAGAGCTACGGGGAGAAAAACTTGTTCCGTGATGCCTCCTTTGGCATGGACGACAGGGATAAGATAGGCGTAATTGGCGTCAACGGCACGGGAAAATCAACCTTTCTGAAGATTATCGCCGGGCTCGATACAGCAGATGAAGGGCAGATTAGCATCGGCAATGATGTGCGGGTGCAGTTTCTGGCCCAGAATCCGCCTTATGAGCCTGGAAATACGGTCCTGCAGCAGGTATTTGCCGGAGAGGACCCGGAGCTTGCGACGATGCGGGAATACATGGAGGTGATGTCTCTTCTGGAGCAGAATCCGGGAGACTCAGGGCTGGAGAGCAGGCTTGTCCGGATTGGTCAGGCCATCGACGCCGCCGGCACCTGGCAGCTGGAGAGTGAGGCCAAGACGGTTCTCACGAAGCTGGGGATTACCCGGTTCGATGCCCGGATGGAGAGCCTGTCGGGCGGACAGCGCAAGCGCGTAGCGCTGGCGGCGGCACTGATTACACCGTCGGAGCTGTTGATTCTGGATGAGCCTACCAACCATATTGATACGGATTCCGTAGCCTGGCTGGAGCAGTATCTGCAGAAGCGGCGCGGGGCGCTACTGATGGTAACGCATGACCGTTATTTCCTGGAACGGGTAGCCAGTGTAATGCTTGAGCTGGACGGCGGGAATCTGTACCGGTATGAAGCGAACTATTCGCGGTTCCTGGAGCTGAAGGCAGACCGTGAAGAACGGGAGGCTTCGGCCGAGCAGAAGCGCAAGAATCTGCTGCGCACCGAGCTGGCTTGGATTCGCCGCGGGGCTAAGGCCCGCTCCACGAAGCAGAAGGCGCGGATCGACCGCTTCGAGAAGCTCAAGGATAGCACGGGAGGCGCATCGGCGTCATCTATGGATATCTCTGTAGCCTCCACCAGACTGGGCCGCAAAATCATTGAGATTCAGGATCTCACCAAATCGCTGGATGGCCGGACCTTAATCAAGGATCTGAATTATATTGCTGTGCCGCAGGACCGCGTGGGGATTGTCGGCAAGAACGGCAGCGGCAAGTCCACGCTGCTTAACCTGATTGCCGGTAAGCTTACCCCGGACAGCGGTGAGGTGCAGCTCGGAACAACCGTGAAGCTGGGCTATTTCACCCAGGAGCATCAGGACATGGATCTCAGCCTGCGGGCGATCGAGTATGTGAAGGAAGAAGCCGAGATCATCAAGACCGCAGACGGCAGTGTCATCACCGCCGGGCAAATGCTGGAGCGCTTCCTGTTCCCGCCCGCGATGCAGTGGACGCCAATCTCCAAGCTGTCCGGCGGCGAGAAAAGACGTCTCTACCTGCTGCGCGTCCTCATGGGAGCCCCGAACGTGCTGCTGCTCGATGAGCCGACGAATGATCTGGACATCGGTACACTCGCTGTGCTGGAGGATTACCTCGATGAATTCCCCGGCGTAGTCTTCACCGTATCGCATGACCGCTACTTCCTGGACCGTACCGTGGATAAGCTGATTGCCTTCGAGGATGGGGGCATCCGCCTGCATGTCGGCGACTATAGCGAATATGAAGAGTGGCTGGCGAAGAACGTCCCATCCGGCAGCGAGAACGCCGGCAAGGCAGACGGCGGCTCCGGCCGCAGTGCCAGCGGGGCTGGTGCCGCTGCTGAGCAGGGCGGGAATGCTCAGGCCGGGTCAGCGCCGCGCGAGAAGCTGAAATTCACCTTCAAGGAGCAGCGCGAGTATGAGGGGATCGACGAGGCCATTGAACAGGCAGAACAGCATCTGACAGACATCTCGGCCCAGATGGAAGCGGCCTTCGCCGACTCCGGCAGGCTGCAGGAGCTGGTGGAGAAGCAGCGGCAGGCCGAGGCAGAGCTGGAGCGTCTGATGGAACGCTGGACGTATCTGAATGAATTGGCGGAGAAGATCGCGGGTAAATAACACCGCGGTGCAGAAGGAGGGGACAGTGGCTGTGACTCATACGATAGAAGCTGCTGTGCAGCTCCGGTCCTCTGGCCGGGCAGAAGAAGCAAGGACCATGCTGCTAGAGCTACTGTCAGCAGACGGGAGCAATGCCGAGCTGCATTATCAGCTGGCATGGACGCATGATGTGCTGGGCTTGGAGCGTGAGGCGGTGTCCTATTACGAGCAGAGTCTTGCCCTGGGGCTTCCAGATGCGGAGCAGAAGGCAGGCGCGATGCTGGGCCTGGGCAGTACCTACCGGACGCTCGGGCAGTATGCGGAGTCCCGTGTGGTGCTGGAGCAGGGAGCGCTTGAATTCCCGCAGCGTGCGGAATTTAAGGCTTTTCTGGCCATGACGCTGCATAATCTCGGTGCTCACACCGAGGCCATGGAACTGCTGCTTACCTTGCTTGCGGATACATCCGCCGATCCTGGTATCCGGGATTACCGTAAGGCCATTAAGTACTATGCGGACAAGCTGGAGCAGGTATGGCCTTAACCGGGGGATGCAACATCTCACGCGTGAACACAGCCCTAATCCTCAAAGTCAGAGGGTATGCGGAAATCCTGCCCAAAATGCAACATCTCTCTCGTTATCTCAGCTCTAATCCGCAAATGTTGCCCAAAATGCAGGATTATTCCTCACCGGAGCCGGTGGGCAGGGGAATTGTTGCAATTTGTGCAGGAATCCCTGCAAATATTCAATTATGGGCGGGCCAGGTTGCAATAGTTGCAACATTTCGGCCGTGTAAAGTAATATTTGTCTAATTACTATATCACCAAGGTTAACTAAAAAGGCAGCACCAGCTATTGAAATGAGCTGGTGCTGCCTTTTGTACTTGTTTACTAATATCCAGGTCGTGTTGCTATAGAAAGTGACCCGCCGTGGCGAGCAGCCCGATCAGTTCGCCCCAACATAAGCCGCCAGCAGCTTAGCCGTATTAAGCACAGCCTGTTTGTGGGTACGCTCCATGGAGTGCGAGGCGTGTACGCCCGGTCCGATCAGTGCGGCCCGGATGTTATTTCCGCCGCGCAGTGCAGCAGAGGCGTCGGAGCCGTATTGCGGATAGATATCCACCGCGAATGGAATAGCCAGACCGTTCGCCAGCTCGATCATTCGGCTGGTCATGGCATAGTCATACGGGCCGGAGGAGTCCTTGGCACAGATGGAGACATCCGTCTCTTTGCAGCTGAGGTCATCGCCCATCGCGCCCATGTCCACAGCGATCATCTCATTGATCTCCCCTGGAATCCAGGCAGCGCCGTGACCTACCTCTTCATAGTTGGAGATGAGCAGGGACAGGTTATGCAGCGGCTTCCAGCCTTCGCGCCGGATGCTCTCCAGCAGCCCGAATAAGGCGGCTACACTGGCTTTGTCGTCCAGATGGCGGGATTTGATATATCCGCTGGGGGTAAGCACCGCCCTTGCATCGAACGAAATGAAGTCACCTACCGAAATCCCCAGCTTCAGCACATCATCCTTGGTGGAGACCAGCTCATCAATCCGGATTTCCATGTTCTCTTCCGCGCGCTTGAAATCACGGGCATCGGCATACACATGCACAGAAGGATGACTGGTCAGGATCGTACCGGTATAAGTTAAGCCGCTGCGGGTATGGATGATGCAATATTCATTCTCAATGCTGTTCATGCTGAATCCGCCTACAGAGGTTAAACGGAGGGTACCGTTAGACTTAATAGAGCGGACCATGGCACCGAGCGTATCCACATGGGCGCTGATGCCGATCGTGCGCGAAGGATCAAGTCCGGGTACGGTGAGCATCGCGCCGCCTTTTTCATTCCAGGTGAGCGGAATATTGAGCGCCGCCGCTTCTTCAGCCACGAGTGCCATCACCTGGGCGGTGAAGCCGCTGGGGCTTGGGGTGTCGAGCAGTTTTTTGAGCAGATTCAGAATATATTCTTCATTGGGCTGGATGGTAAGCAAGGATAGTTCCTCCTATTCGTCTATGGGTTACAGCCGGGATGATCCTTCTGGCGTAAAGGGGTCACTCTCAGCAGGGATAGGTTCCATGTTGATACTATTAGCGTCACGCAGCTTGGCAAGCTCGGCATTCAGGCTCTTAATCTGCTTCTGCAGCTTATACTGGCGGAAAATTCCGTACGAACCGACCACAACACCGCCGATCAGCGCACAGCCAAGAATAACGAGGATAAGCGGAATGCTGACAAAGTCAAACCCGAAATTAACGGGCACCGTATCCACATTCATTACTGCGAAAACTGCAGTCAGCAGAGCGAAAAATAAACCTAATATAAGTGACCATTGAAATTTCATATAGCTTCCTCCTCAGGATGATCTGACAATACAAATCCCCTGCCATCAAAGGGCAAGGGATTACTGTAATACTAAGCCTTCTGTCTTACTTGGTCAACTGCTCCATCTGTTCGATCACGCTCTCGAATACGCTCATGGCTTCGCGGATCGGTTCAGGAGACGACATATCAACCCCGGCTTTGCTCAGGATGTTAATGGAATAATCGCTGCCGCCGCTCTTCAGGAAGCCGAGGTAACGGTCAACCGCCGGTTTGCCTTCCTCCAGAATCTGTTTGGCGAAGCTCGTCGCCGCCGAGAAGCCGGTAGCATATTTATAGACGTAGAAGCTGTTATAGAAATGCGGAATCCGTGCCCATTCCATCTCAATATCCTGATCAATCACCATATCCTTGCCGTAATACTTGACATTCAGGTCATAGTAGATAGCCGAGAGATCCTGCGGTGTGAGCGACTCGCCTTCTTCAGCACGCTGGTGAATGATTTTTTCGAATTCAGCGAACATCGTCTGCCGGAATACCGTCGTGCGGAACTGGTCGGCATAATAGGTGAGCAGGTACATTTTTTCCTTCGGATCTGTGGATTTGTTCAGCAGGTAATCCATCAGCAGCGCCTCATTGGTAGTAGAAGCAACCTCCGCCAGGAAAATAGTGTACTGCGCGTCCCGGTATTTCAGCGCTGTGTCCGAATAGTAGGAGTGCAGGGCGTGACCCATCTCATGTGCCAGTGTGAACATGCTGTTCAGATTGTCATTATGGTTCAGCAGCACAAAAGGATGGGTGCCGTAAGCTCCCCAGCTGTATGCGCCGGAGCGTTTGTTCTCGTTCTCGTAGACATCGATCCAGCCTTTGTCATAGCCTTCCTGCAGAACACTCAGGTAGTCCTCGCCAAGCGGCTTCAGGCCTTCCTTGGTAATCTTCTTGGCCTCGTCAAACGTAATATCCAGCTTATATTCGTCCACCAGCGGAGCGAACAAGTCATACATATGTAGCTCATCTACCCCAAGCAGCTTTTGGCGCAGCTTCATATAACGGTGCATCAGCGGCAGACTCTCGTGAATCGTATCGATCAGATTCGTGTAGACTTCCTTCGGAATATTGTCGCCGTACAAGGACATTTCCAGTACGGAAGGATATTTGCGCACACGGGAGTAGAAGACATTCTTATTCACATTCGCGCTCAGCGTGGCAGCAATCGTGTTCTTTTGCTTGCCGTAAGTTTCATAGACCGCTTTGAAGGCGTTCTTGCGTACCTCACGGTCCGGGCTTTCGAGGAATTGAATATAGCTTCCGTGGGTCAGCTCAACTTCCTTGCCTTCTTCGTTCTTAATCTTAGGGAACTTCAGATCCGCATTATTCAGCATGCTGAATACAGTTTGCGGGGCCTGGGCGATCGTGCTGACCTGAGCCAGCAGCGCTTCTTCCGCCTTGGACAGGACATGGGCCTTCTCACGCTTCATTTCAGTCAAGGTGAAGGTGTAGTCGGAGAGCGAAGGGTCAGCGATGAACTGGTCCAGTGTCGCGTCAGGCAGGGCCAGAATCTCAGGTGTGACAAAAGAAAGAGCTTCACCCGCTTCAACGCCAAGCTTCTTGGCCTTGGAGGAGAGAGCCTGGTACTTCGGAGCCGCTGTATCCTCGTCCTGGCGCATATGCGCATAGACATAGAGGCGTTCAGTCAGCAGGGACAGCTTATCGTCCAGCTCGAAGCACTTCTTCAGGGCATCCGGAGAATCCAGCTTCCCCTGGAAGGAGGCAGCGCTTGTAATCAGCGCCTTCACTTCCTTATATTCGGCATCCCATTGCTCCTCTGAAGCAAACATATCTTCAAGCTTCCAGCGGTTCTCGGCGGGCACTTCACTTCTCTTAGGTAATTGTTCCATAGAAATCCTCCTCGGTAGATGGGATGCGGCTGGGCTGCTCTCCGCCTGCGGGAGCGCTGAGGACAGATTTCCCTGCAGCAGGCTGAGCGCAAGCAGGAGCGGGAGTGATTTGGCGGTAACGGACATGACGGCAGCCTCCTGATTCTCAAAGTCTGCTTAGTATGCCCTGCCAATTCATGTTTATTAAATCTTGCTTACAGATGAAGTTATGTGAGCAGGCTATAAATAATGAAGACAAAAGCCAGCGCAATCATAATGACTGCGGTCAATGCCATCCCGCGCTTCAAGCGCGGGGGCATTTTGTCCTTGCTCATAATCAGTACGGCACCCAGGCACAGGACGACAATGACATAAATGACAAGACTCTCATTATCCATGCCGGACTATACCTGTTTGAAGGCTGCGATGATATTCTTGTACTCTTCTTCATTATCCTTGTAGGATTCTTTATTGAAGCGGTTGTTCACCCACTGCATCATAGCCGGACGGCTCATGAAGGTATGCGTTTCTTCTCCCCATTGGTCGGAGATTTCACGAAGGATAATATAACGTCCCTGAACCTCCACCGTCATCATGTTCCACTTGTCTGTTTTGTATATTTCATGTTTTTTGATCATTATCATTACCACCCTGGCGATTTTTGGCTTTTGGGTCAATGATAACGCACCGGAGAAGGGAAAAGCAAATTAAATCATGAAATCAGGGAAAAGATGGATTGCTTTACAAGTATAGAAAGAGTATAATGTAAGCATACGCCATATATGGCGGTATTTTTAGGAGGTTGTTCATTTGAAAGGTACAGTAAAATGGTTTAACGCAGAAAAAGGTTATGGTTTCCTTCAAGTTGAAGGCGGCGAAGATGTATTCGTTCACTTCTCAGCGATTCAAGGCGACGGATTCAAGACTTTGGACGAAGGCCAAGCGGTAGAATTCGATGTTACTGACGGTAACCGTGGTCCACAGGCAGCGAACGTAGTTAAATTATAAAATACGGCCAAGGCAGAGCTTCTGTCAGCCGCAATATATATATTTGATCTAGCACGCACTGGCATAAGTAGCATCAGGCAGCTTGAGCAGCACAGTTCCTTCGGGGGCTGTGTTTTTTTATTGGTTAGGAAATTATGATTTACGTCCGATGTGGATAAGTTACGCATCAAGTTAATAGGAATGACTTCGCTGATTTCAGCGAACAGCAGGATATGGTCGAAAAACCGACCATATTCGGTGCGGAAGAGGCGAGTGGGCGGGATATGGTCGGAAAACCGACCACAATGGGGATGCCGGAGCATTTTGTTATGCTGCGGCGTGCCTGGTGGTGCTATATCCTTCCCCGCCCATAATCAGTCAGAGCGGGGTCTTGTTCCTTAGCGGGCGGTCCGTGCCGCCCCCGAGGTCCATCAGATGCTTGGACAGGAAGCCGATGAAGGCCAGAACCGAGAAGCCGGTAGCAACCAGATAGAATACAATCCGGCCGGCATCCTGGTAGATCAGTCCGCCGAAGGTGCCGCTGAGCAGACCTGCGCCGCTGGACCATACGACGGTGAAGAGTGCCATTCCGGTTGCCCGCAGGTGATCAGGGATGATCCGTGTGATGTAGCGGACCGCAGTTACATAATAAATGCCGAACGAAATGCTATGCATGGCCTGAATGGCAACCACGGTACCCGGCTCCCGGGCCAGCGACATGAACAGAAAGCGCAGCGTGAACATCAGGCTGGCAAAAGCAAGCAGCGGCAGCTCCTTGAACTTGTCGCCATATCTGCTGAGCAGGAAGAAGATGGGGATCTCACTGAGCGCTGAAGCCAGCAGCGCCCAGCCGACAACTTCATCTCCTGCATTCATGCCCTTGAGGCTGATCGTCAGGAAGGCCTCGTTCATCCGGTAGCCGATGGCGAGCAGGAATACAGAACCGAAGAACCACAGCACTTCCTTTTGCAGGAGAATCTCGCGGAGTCCGGCGCCCTTCAGCGTTCTGTCCGTAGACTCCTTGTCTACAGAGAGCGGAGCCGCCTCGGTTCGCTTCACATCCTTCAGCCCAATCGTAATCAGCAGCGCGGTTACGACAATCACAATACAAATCGCTACGCTGTACTGAGGTCCCAGCGTTCTGAGTACATAGCCGATTGTAAGGGCGAAGAAGGAGTATCCGAGCGAGCCGAATACACGGATGGCAATGAAATTCCGCCCGTGACGCTGGGCAATTTTAATTGCCATCGTATCTGCCAGTGGAAAGACAGGGTAATAGAAGAAATAGAAAAAGGATAAAATAAGCATGACACTCGAGAAATCGGTGGCTCTGGCCAGAATAATGGCGGTGATCAGCTGACCTCCAAGCAGGAGAGCCATAATCTTACGGACGGTACCCAGCCGGTCGCTCATCATACTCCAGAACAGATTAGAGAGAATCGAGATCAACGGGCCTACCGAGTAGAGCAGACCCATTTGCGGACTGCTGAAGCCTAAGTGGGCATAAAATAACGGGAAATAAGAAACAACCAGCACACTGGTGCCGTACAGCGTAAACATAAAGGATCGCAGCCAGTTTTGATCACTGTATTGGCCGCCGCTCCGCCTCGCATTCATGATTGTGCACTCCTTCGGGATATAGAAAAGTATAGTATAGCATAAAGCGGAGAGGCCGGGGGATTCGTATAATATCGATTTTCTGAATCTTTCAAGAGTTTGCGAAAGTGATTTTGTTGTTTGTACAAATCCGCTCTGCATATTATAATAATCATGATTTGGATAAGGAGACAACAATGTGGAGGCACTGTCATTGAATGAATTTGAGCAAGGCCGTAACCGTAGTCCGCGCGGTCCTATTGGACTCATGAAGAGGGTCTATAAGTACGTGCTGCCGGAAGTGCGATCATGTCTCGATTCCTGGCGCAAGGATGCAGAAGGAATTCCCGATCCCGAGCTCCGTAAGCAAGCGCTTGCCAGCATTGAAACGAAGCAGTTTCATTGCGAAGGCGGCGGAATCTATGCCGCCGGCAATTTGTCGATGAGACATATACTGATTCCGCTAATTGTTGCTTATCAGACGATCAGTGATTATTTGGACAACCTGTGTGACCGCAGTACTTCGCTTGATCCGGCCGATTTCCGGTTGCTGCATAAGTCCATGCTGGATGCTGTTACCCCCGGCGCGGAGCCTGTGAACTATTACGCGCTGCGCACGGAACAGAATGACGGCGGATACCTGCACAGACTGGTCCGCAAATGCCAGGAGATGACCTCCCGGCTACCCGGCTACGGTGCTGCTGCTGAAGAGGTCTATAATCTGGCTGTATTGTACACTGATCTTCAGGTCTATAAGCACATTCACCCGGAGCTTAGAGAAGCTGCCCTCAAGGAATGGTGGGAGAAGGAGGGGGAACGCGCGCCTCATCTCCAGTGGAATGAATTTGCTGCCGCAACCGGTTCAACCCTGGGCGTATTCATGCTTTTTCTGGCGTCCTGTGATCCTAAGCTAAGCACAGTGGCATCATCATCCATTCGTGCTGCTTATTTTCCGCATGTGTGCGGTCTGCATATCATGCTGGATTATCTGATTGACCAGGATGAAGACCGGGCCGGCGGTGATCTCAATTTCTGCAATTATTATGAGAATACGGATATGATGCTGAACCGGATCGCTTCCATTGTGGAGTGGGCCCGTAAGGATGTCCGGAGTCTTCCTGAGAACTCCATGCACCGTATGATCATCGAAGGACTGCTGGCCCTGTATTTATCCGATCCCAAGGTTAGTGAGCAACGCGAGGTCCGCTCGGTATCCCGGAGGCTGATGAAGAATAGTCCGCTGACCAGACTCTTCTTCTTCGTCAACAGCCGCTGGATACGCAAACACATGTATTAGATGCTGCCGGATCTTCTCCGGGTAAGGGGAGAAACTGGCACAAATTTAAGGAGGAACTAACAGAATGTCAAACGTAAAAAAAATCGCAGTATTAACCAGTGGAGGAGACTCCCAGGGGATGAACGCCGCAGTGCGTGCGGTTGTCCGCAGCGCGATCTACTTCGGAATTGAAGTATTCGGCATTCAGCGCGGGTATCAGGGCCTGCTGAACCGCGACATTTTCCCGATGGATCTGCGCAGTGTCGGAGATATCATCCAGCGCGGAGGTACGGTTCTGCAGTCTGCACGCTGTCTGGAGTTCATGAAGCCGGAAGGCCAGCAGAAAGGTGCTGACATTCTGAATGAGCTCGGCATCGACGGTCTGGTTGTTATCGGCGGAGACGGCTCTTACCATGGCGCCAACAAGCTCAGCAAGCTTGGAATCAAGACGATGGCTCTGCCGGGTACCATTGATAATGATATATCGTTCACAGACTACACTATCGGATTCGATACTGCCGTTGGCGTGGTAGTGGATGCGATCAATAAATTGCGCGACACCATGTCATCCCATGAGCGTTCCTCCATCGTAGAGGTTATGGGGCGTCACTGCGGAGATATCGCTCTGCATGCAGGCCTTGCTTCCGGGGCGGAGACGATTCTGGTGCCGGAAATGCCTTATGACCTGAATGAGGTAGCTGACCGGATGAAGGATAATTTCGCACGCGGCAAACGTCACAGTATCGTCATTGTAGCTGAAGGCGTCGGCAAGGGTGAGGATGTTGCTCAGGCACTCAAAGACCGCCATGCTTCCCTGGATGCCCGTGTTACGGTACTGGGACACATTCAGCGCGGAGGTACTCCAACACCAGGAGACCGTAACCTCGCCAGCCGTCTGGCTGATTTCGCGGTCCGTAAGCTGATCGAAGGCGAATCGGACAAGGCATGCGGAATTATTAAAGGGGAATTGACCCTGACCGATATCGATAAGGTAGTGAATACGAAGAAGGATTTCAATATTGAGCTGTATGAGCTGGCTTCCCGTTTGTCCCAGTAAGAGCAGCAGAATTTATAGGATCTTCAAATTTCACCGGAGCAGCAAGCCTTCCATCACCGGAAGGGGCTGCTCTTTTTTGACTTGACAGTATACCCCCACCCGTATATATTAATACCCATAGGGGTATACAATTAGGAGGGAATAAGCATGAGTAGAACTATAGTCATTATCGGCGGTGTTGCCGGAGGGGCATCCGCTGCGGCACGCCTAAGAAGACTGAACGAAGAAGACAACATTATCATGATTGAGCGGGGAGAGCATGTTTCTTTTGCCAATTGCGGGCTGCCTTATTATATTGGGGAGAGTATTGATTCCCGGGACAAGCTGTTTCTGCAAACACCGGCTGGAATTAGGGCACGCTTCAATATTGATGTGAGAATCTTTACCGAGGCGACAGAGATTGACCGTGAACATAAGCAGGTACACTGCCGCAATGTTACAACAGGCGAGAGACTGCAGATTCCATATGATATCTTAGTACTCTCACCGGGAGCGAAGCCGATAGTTCCTCCGATTCCGGGTATTTCAGAGGCTGAGAACCTGTTTACCTTAAGGAACATTCCTGATACAGATCGTATCAAGGCCTATGTGGACAGCCGTCACCCCCGGCATGCCACTGTAATTGGTGCAGGTTTTATTGGTCTTGAGATGGCGGAGAACCTGCGGGAGCGGGGGCTTGATGTCACTGTGATTGACCGGGGGCAGCAGATTCTGAACCCGCTTGATCTCGAGATGGTTCGTCCGCTGGAAGAGCATATGCGTTTGCACGGGGTGGAACTGCGGATGAATGAGGGTGTAGAGGCTATTGAACAGCAAGGCAGCCTGCTCCGTCTCTCCTCCGGCGGGGAGCTTAGAACAGATATGGTTATCTTGGCGATTGGGGTCAGTCCTGAGAATGACCTGGCACGGAGCTGCGGGCTGGAGCTGGGCATCCGGGGATCGGTTAAGGTCAATGCCTCGCTACAGACCAGTGATCCGGCCATCTATGCCGTAGGGGATGTCATTGAAGTGAAGGACCGCGTTCAAGGGTTCGATACCATGGTCTCCCTGGCCTGGGGAGCGAACCGGCAGGGGCGTCTGGCCGCCGATCATATCAACGGCCGGGAAGCCTCTTACACTGGGGCATTAGGTACTGCGATTATCAAAATTTTCGATATGACTGCTGCGCTGACCGGGAACAACGAGAAGACGCTGAAGTCGCTTGGGGTACCTTATGAAGCTGTGCATATCCATCCGAATTCTCATGCCGGTTACTACCCCGGTGCTGCACCAATAGCGCTTAAGCTGCTGTTCAACCCGCAGACAGGAGAGATTTATGGAGCACAAGCGGCCGGAAGTGCCGGAGTGGACAAAAGAATAGATGTCATTGCCACCGCGATCCGCAGCAGGCTTAAGGCAGATGAGCTGGCCGATCTGGAGCTGGCGTATGCGCCGCCGTATTCCTCGGCCAAAGATCCGGTCAATATGGCGGGCTATGTTGCCTCCAATCTGATGGAGGGACTCGTCCGTAATCTGCAATGGCATGAAGTGGACGAATTCACACGTAGTGGCGGCCTCATCATTGATGTCAGAGACGAAGCAGAGCGTTTAGCCGGGTTCATTCCGGGTTCCATCAACATTCCGCTGGCTGGGCTGAGAGACCGGCTCACAGAGATTCCTGGAGAGCGGGAGATCGCCGTGTCCTGCCAGGTAGGGCTGCGCGGCTACATTGCTGCCCGCATGTTAATCCAATACGGATATGCAGTACGAAATGTTGACGGAGGGTACAAAACATACGCAGCGATGGCAAGGGGGGATAACACTGATGATTCCGGCAAAAGAGAGACGCCGGCTTTAAAAGTGAATGCCCCGTCTCCCGCCAGTATAGTCCATAGCCACGAACAGCTCAGCCCTAAGCCGCAGCTCCTGCTGGATGCTTGCGGATTACAGTGCCCCGGCCCTATACTCAAAGTATATGAGACTATAAGCTTAATGGAGGAAGGCCAGCGGGTTGAGATCACTGCAACGGATTTCGGTTTTGCCGCTGATATCAGGCAGTGGTGCAGCAAGACAGGGAACACACTGGAAGCTGTGGATGTATCCGGGGGCAAGGTTCAGGCGCTGGTACGGAAGGGAGTAGACCCGGCAGACAGAACCGTAGTTCCGGCGGAACAGTCAGCGGTCTCTGAAGGTACAACGATGATTGTTTTCAGCGGTGATCTGGATAAAACTATCGCTTCCTTCATTATTGCAACAGGCGCCGCAGCAATGGGCAAGCAGGTAACCATGTTCTTTACCTTCTGGGGGCTTAATGTTCTGCGCCGGGGGCAGTCTCCGCAGGTGAAGAAGAATGCTCTAGACCGGATGTTTGGCATGATGATGCCGAAGGGAACGCGGAAGCTTCCCTTATCCCGCATGAACATGGGCGGGCTTGGGTCGAAGCTGATCCGCTATACTATGGGCCGCAAGAATGTGGAATCCCTGGAGAATCTGATGCAAGGCGCACTGAATGCCGGGGTTAAGCTGATGGCCTGCACGATGAGCATGGACATCATGGGCATCAAGCAGGAGGAATTAATTGAAGGTGTAGACTTCGGCGGTGTTGCCAGCTATCTTGGAGCTGCCGAGGATTCCGGCGTGAACTTATTCATCTAGAGGGGGCCAAGGGACAGTGGAGTATGATAAAGCTATTAGCAACCGGTTGAAGCGTATCGAAGGTCAGGTGAGGGGAGTACTCGGGATGCTGGAGGAAGGCAAAGATTGCCGCGAGATTGTGACTCAGCTGACAGCGATCCGAACAGCCGTAGACCGCTCTATTGGTGCAGTGATCGGAGACAATCTGGAGCACTGTATTCAGGAAGAGCTTGCGAAGGGGAACTCCCCTGATCAAGTGATTAAGGAAGCAGTAGATTTGCTTGTAAAGAGCCGTTAATGAAGAACAGCCACAGACGAAGGGTGAAATCTCCCGGATGTCTGTGGCTGTTTTTGTTATAAGACAAGAACTTTTTTGTGGAGCTCCGTGCTATTTCATGCCTTCTCCGGGGCGAATCTGCGCTGCACCCTGACGAGCCGGCCCAGGAGCAGAATTGCGCCGATTCCAAGGCCGGTAATGAGTCCGATCCAGTAGCCGTAAGCCCCAAGCTCAGTATAAGTGGCGAGCAGGTAGCCGACGGGCAGGCCGATCACCCAATAGGCTATGAAGCAGATGACGAACGCAGGATTAACATCCTTATATCCCCGCAGCACACCTTGAGTCGGGGTTGCGATGGCATCGGAGATCTGGAAGAAGATCGCGTAGATCAGGAAATGCTGGATCAGCGAGATCACTTCTTGGTCATCCGAATACAGTCCGGCGACATGATTCCCGGCGAAGAGCAGCACCAGCGCTGTGAGCAGGGAGAGGACAGCCGCCGTACCAATGCCCATAATGCCATACTGGCGCGCATCCCTCAGCCGGCCGGAGCCGCTCTCGAAGCCGACGAGAATCGTCAGACTCATGCAGATGCTCAGCGGAATCATATAAAGGGTGGAAGCGAAGTTAATGGCGGCCTGATGGGCAGCGATTGTAATGGTATCGAAGCGGCTCATCAGCAGGGTTACAGCCGAGAACACCGCCGTCTCGAAAAAGATCGAAAAGCCGATAGGCACACCAATCTTCAGCAGCTCCTTGAGACTTACCAGGGACACCGCGTGAAATTTACGGAAAATCTGCAGATTGCGGAAAGGCTCAGCCCGGTAGACGAAGATTAGGGCAATCAGAAAAATGACCCAATACGTGATCGCAGAGGCTACGCCTGCGCCTACTCCGCCAAGGCGGGGGAAGCCGAAGTTACCGAAGATCAGCAGATAGTTAAGCCCCACATTGACCGGCAGGGCAATCAGGGTGATGAACATGGAGACACGGGTCTGACCCAGGGCATCAATACAGCTGCGGACAACGGTATAGCCGAACAGCGGGATAATGCCGAAGGAAATAGCACCGAGGAAGCGGAAGGCAATATCTCGTACCGCAGGCTCTAGATTCATGAAATTCAGGATCGGTGTGAGAGCGAGGCTGCCAAGAATCAGCACGAGCACGGATACGATCAGGGAGAGCCAAATGCCCTGCATCACCTGGTTAGCCACATCCTTACCCCGCTTGCTGCCGAGGAGATGAGACACAATGGGTGTAATCCCCATAAGAATACCGCTAAGGCCTGTCTGGATCGGAATCCACAGGCTTGTGCCGATGGCTACGCCGGCCAGATCATTCGTGCCGAATTTGCCGGACATATTGGTGTCGAAGAAGGTAATGGCCGACAATGCAATCTGAGTAATCAGAATCGGAAGCAATATATGCAGGAATTGCCCGGCCTTTTGTTTAATGGAAGTTGTCTGTTTCATAATGATCAATGCCCCGTTATCTTTATTTTGAATACTTATTTTCCCAGTGTAAATATTCCCAGTAAAAAGCCCGGCAGCTGCCGGGCTCTGGATATCATGCGGCTATGGATACGTCCGGATAATTGCAGAAAGCTTATTGGTCATACTTCACATCGGCGGTGTAGCGGTTGTTGGCATTCCATAGCAGGAATTCGTCAATATTCTGATCCTTCAAGGCACGGATCTGATCTTCGACCTGCTTCTTGCCGTATTTGACATAATGCCCGCTGCCCAGCCAGCTGGCGGTGAAATCCTGAATCCATGGGCGGATGACCGGCTTGTAGCTGCCTAGCGGATTGAGCTTCTTGTGTGTATCGACCATTGAGCCCTTAATGGTAGCATAAGGGTCTTTGTCCGGGTCCTTCACATCGAACCAGCCGGTGGAGTAATGGCTCGGATAGACCATCGGGCTGATAACATCGACATTCTTGGAGATCTTCACGAAGTCCTGTCCGATGCCTTCTGCGGCAGGTACCGAGGCGGCATATCCGAAGATATCTACAGAGATCCGAACTCCCAGCGGAGCGAGCTCAGCTTTGGCATACTTGACAAAGTCGGCGATGATTTCCACGCGCGGTCTGTCACTCTTCGTGTATTTCAGAGTGTCCGCACGCTTCTCGAAGCCTTCAGGGAAGCGTACATAGTCAAACTGGATTTCCTTGAACCCGAGCTTAACGGCCTCCTTGGCAATATCTACGTTATACTTCCACACAGTTTCATTATAAGGATTGACGAAGCTGTCTCCGCCTTTGTTGGCCCAGACAGAGCCGTCTTTGTTCACGAAGGATAATTCCTTGTTCTTTTTGGCGAGCACAGAATCCTTGAATACTACGATACGCGCAATCGGGTAGACATCATGCTCCTTCAGGCGGGTCATCAGCTTGTTGATATCACCTATGAACGGTTGTGGATGTCCCATTTGCTGAAGTTCAGCATTGTCCGTTTTGTAGGTGATGTATCCGGCATCATCTTTAATATCGATAACCATGGAGTTGAGCTCAGTCTTGTCCAGCAGGGCAAGCAGGGTCTCCATCCGTGCACCCCCGGCACTGTAGGCAGTCACGTATATCCCTTTAACCTTGGGAGCATCCGGCTGCGGATCGGCAAGAAGTGCTGTCTCCGGCGATGCGCTTGGTGAAGGTGCAGGAGAGGCAGTGCCGCCTCCGTTCGGTGATGCTGCTGCGTCCGGATTGGTGGTGTGTTCTGCGACGATGGGGGGATTCATGGCGCTCTGCAGGGCTGCTGCCACATCGGCTTCATGTCCTTGATTCGGAACACCTACGCCTCCCAGGGCCATCATCAGTAAAGCCCAGGTGATATTCATTTCTTATTCGCTCCCTTTATGTACATTCCTTATAAAGTATAAGGTAACGGATGCACCCAAAAAGAACAGACTTGTAACAATACCCGTAATTTTTTGAGGTCATATTTCCGCTCTTGTTGTTTATAAACGGGATGTACAGATTTTGAACCGCTGATTATAAAAGTAAATGCCGCCCCGGACTGGCACGAAGGCCAATGACCAGGGCGGCAACTATTACAACTTGCTCTTTAGGGCAGCTTGCTTAATGAAGATACGCAGAATTCTGATGCTCGCAAATGCTGTAATGGATGATATCCATGGCATCTGCCGGTTCCAGAATACTCAGACCGTCACGCAGTACGATTACAGAATTGAGTTCGTCCTGCTTCAGGAACGGTATCATATCCGGATACCACCTCATGACGATTGCTGACAGTTTTACCGTTTCCATTTCCACAAAAATCACCCTTTCCTTTTTCGAATCGAACTGAATCAGAATTCAGGGTCCACCCGGAAAAACGAAGTGCCTGGAAAAAAGAGGGTAAATCACAATCTTCATGAAATTGTTAAGGTCCTGCGTAGCTATAATATAACATAATTTGAACGGATAAGCATTTTCTTATGAATTACCGTTTGCGGAAAGAGCCCATCACACCGACAGTCTCAACGATATTTACAAAAGCCTGCGGGTCGCTTGTTTTAATAATACGTTTCAGTTCTGCAAGCTCATACCGTGTGGTCACTGTCATTAGCATGTCCCGTTCTACATGAGAATAAGCACCTTCTGTCTTAAATTTTGTAACGCCGCGCTGAAGGCCCAGCAATTGCTGCAGCAGCTCGTCAGTCCGGTTGGTGATAATGTACACGGTAACTTTGATGTGGCTGATATGAATCAGGTCGACCACCTTGCCGGTGACGTAAATGGAGACCATCGAAGCCAGCGCCAGATTCCAGTTGTCGTCAAAATAAGCCGCAGCAAGAATGACGAGACCATTGAGACCGACCAGCACACTGCCTACCGGGAAATCCCGGTACCGTGTTATAATGGAGCCCAGAATATCGAAGCCGCCTGAGGAGCCTCCTACACGGAAGGAGATGCCCGCACCGGCACCCACAAGCACCCCGCCGAAAACAGAGGCAAGCAGCATATCCGAGGATACTTGAAAGACCGGTACCACCGTCATCAGCCAGGTGGTAGCACCTACAGAGACCATGCTGAGAATAATAAACCGGCGGCCCAGCTGGAACCATCCTGTAGCAAGCAGCGGGATATTGAAGAGTAAATAGAGTAAGCTGATGTTAAAAGGAGTGAAATAACCGGCCAGCATGGCGAGGCCGGATACGCCTCCGCTGAGCAGTCTGTGGGGGATCAGGAACAGATTAAAGCCGCTTGCGATCATCGCTGAACCGAAGAGGACGGCAAGAAAGCTCCCGAATAATCTTAGTTTAACCAAGCAAATTCACCTCTGAGTGTAGTGTGAGTGTCATGTAAGTAATGAAAGTAAGGAATACACTGGTATTCCTGATTGGGTTTGTGATATAATGTATAGGATATTCTTGAGTAGGACGTTACAATGGTATTTTTGCATTGCTTAGAATGCGAAGCTACAATTGTCAGGTGTATGTAGTGGCCTGATCATAGGACAGTTGTTTGTCCCAATACGCGCTAAACCATGCAGAAAATCCGGCATGATTGGACAGCCTATAAATGTGTTTACCGCTACTTAAGAATACAGACAAGCATGTGGAATGTCCACTGTATAGAAGGAGCATGAATAATTTGAAAACATTCGCAGAATTCGGCTTGGAGCCAAAAGTACTTCAAGCAATCACAGAGCTAGGATTTGAGGAAGCAACACCAATCCAGGAGCAGGCTATCCCGCTTGCTATGGCCGGATCGGATCTTATCGGACAGGCACAGACGGGTACAGGTAAGACCGCAGCCTTCGGGATTCCCCTCATCTCCAAGATCGCAAGAGAAGAAGAGAAGATTCTGGCACTGGTAATGACGCCAACACGTGAGCTGGCCATCCAGGTCGCTGAAGAAATCGGTAAGTTGACCCGCTTCAAAGGACTTCGTTCACTGGCTATCTACGGCGGGCAGGATATCGGCCGCCAGATCCGCGGACTGAAGAGAAAACCACAGATTATTATTGGTACACCAGGACGCCTCCTGGACCATATCAACCGCAAGACCATCCGCCTGGATGATGTTCAGACGATCGTACTGGATGAAGCCGATGAAATGCTAGATATGGGCTTCATGGAGGATATCCAGACCATCCTCAAGCTCGTTCCTGAAGAACGTCAGACCATGCTCTTCTCGGCTACTATGCCTCCTAACATTCAACGCCTTGCCCAGCAGTTCTTGAAGAACCCGCAGCATGTATCCGTAATTCCTAAACAGATTAGCGCACCGCTTATCGACCAGGCTTATGTTGAAGTGCCTGAACGCCAGAAATTCGAAGCGCTTAGCCGCTTGATTGACATGGAATCGCCAGATCTGGCAATTGTATTCGGCCGCACGAAGCGCCGGGTAGACGAGCTTGCAGAAGGCTTGCAGAAGCGCGGATATTCCGCTGACGGCCTGCATGGCGACTTGTCGCAGAACCAGCGGGATGCTGTAATGCGCAAATTCCGCGACGGCAGCATTGATGTACTGGTTGCTACAGACGTAGCTGCACGCGGCCTGGACGTATCCGGCGTAACGCATGTAATCAACTTCGACCTTCCGCAGGACCCGGAGAGCTATGTACACCGTATCGGCCGTACAGGCCGCGCCGGCAAAGAAGGAACAGCCTGGTCCTTCGTAACTCCGCGCGAAATGGATCACCTGCACCTGATCGAACGCGTGACCCGTCACCGCATTACCCGCAAACCGCTTCCTACGATGGCCGAGGCTATTGAAGGCAAACAACGCATTACAGCAGAACGTCTGCTTGCAATGGTTGAGGTTGGCGAACTGAACGAATACAAAGGCATTGCCATTCAATTGCTGGAGCAATATGATTCTGTACAGTTGCTGTCCGCAGCTATGAAGCTTCTTACCGGCGATAACAAGGATGCGCAAATTGAGTTGACTCCTGAAGATCCGATCCGTGCCAAGCGCCGCGGCGGCAAGAACGACATCCGCAGCGGGCGTAAGCCTAACGGCGGCTATGGCGGCAACCGTTCCGGTTCCGGTTCTAGCTCTGGTGGCGGCTATCGCGGCAACCGAGACAATGCAAGCGGCGGCGGCTATCGCGGAAATCGTGACAATGCCAGCAGCGGCGGAAGCACCCGTGGCGGCTACAGCAGCGGCTATGGCGGCAACAGCGGAAGCGGCAGCAGCTACGGCGGCGGCTACAAAGGCAACCGTGATGGAGCGAGCCGTAACACAGACGGAAGACCTTCCTCGCGTCCGAGCAGCACAAGCACCCGCCCGGCCAAGCAGGATTTTGACGCTTAAGCTATAACAGAACACCTTGAAGAAGACGAGCAACCGTTACCGGTTCCCGTCTTCTTTTTTTTGCTGTGGATTCACTTAGATGAAGGTACGGCTGATGATGACCAGCAGGATGAAGAGCACGAGAATTGTTCCGGTGGAAGTCCAGGGATTGCAGCAGCCAGGTGCGGACATGAGGTCAACCTCCTTTGAGCATGGGGGATTTGTTGTGGTTACAATGTAATATATGGACGTATTGCGGAGCTTGCTTAGACACTTACCTAGAACTTGTAAACTTGGGCGCTGGAAAAGTCCTGTACAAACAGGTATAGTTAAGATACGCAGTATGCACAAGATAGACAGGAGGAAGGGAATTGGAGTTTAAAGGAGCAATGGGCGGTATATACCGCATCACGGAATGGATCTCACGCATCGCCTTCAGCAATATTTTATGGGCATTGTGTTCGATACCGTTTCTGTTCGCAGGAATTATGAAGATCCTCATGCTGGGTTCAGGAGCAGGCGGACCGAATGAGCAGATTATGCTGAACTGGGTACTTGGTGTATTCGCGCCATTCACTGTATTTCCGGCTACGTCGGCGTTATTTACAGTGGTGCGCAAATGGGTAATGGGCAATACCGATGTAAGTACATTCCGCACTTTTTTTCAGGGATACAAAGAGAATTATCTGAAAAGCATGCTGGGAGGGCTTATCTACACCCTGCTGTTTGTCGTGATGTACGTTGATGTGACCGTATACATGACGCAAATGCCGAATTTCAAGATTGTCGGTATCTTGATGCTGGTGCTGATGATTATTTTGTTCGTATCGATGTTTAACTTCTTCTCCATCGTGGTTCACTACCAGATGACGTTCAAGGAAGTGGTAACCAATTCGATTCTGCTCACGATCGCCCGGCCGATCCGTGTGTTCTCGACGTTGATTGGTTCAGGCGTTCTTCTTTATATAGGTCTGCGGTATCCGGTGCTCTATGTGCTGTGTATTCCTACGCTGATTGCTATGCTCGCCTTCTTTAATTTCTTCGCTACATACAATAAGCTGCAACTACAAGTGGAGAAGAAGAAGCTGGCTGAAGAACAGGCTGCGCTGGAAGCAGCTGAGAATGAAGGTCTGCCGGCCGATGATGATGACGATGATGACGAAGACGAGGATGAAGACGACAGAGATAAGGACACCGGTAAGGATTTTAAGCGGACTTAACATTTCCGTGATCATCCGGGCAGTAATGTCAACGGAAAATGATCCCGGCGTTAAATAAAGCGCATACAGGTTTACTTTTTCGTCAAAACGCACTATAATGTTTATAAATCCTGCGATGTACGTTATGGTTGCTCGTTGTTTTGAACCAATGATAATGTCTTGGGAGATCTACATGAAGCGCGGCTGAACAGCCCTGTCTATATGACCTGGGGAATTCAAAAACGACTTCTGCGGTCACCCACCTGCTCTAGCAGGTTCAGAAGACACTGCAGCCGGACGGCATAGGCGGGTTTTCTAATGGAATTGACAAGGCATCCTGTTACCTGCTCACTAGCGGGTAGAGGGTGCCTTTTTCAAGGTTAAAGTGAGCAATGCCCTTTTGTTCCGCGGACAAGAGTGTTACACTTAGGGTAGTGAACTTGGGATTTGAAGAGGGGGAAGAATTTTGTCGTTGAAAAGAACCTTGGTCGGTTTATTTCGCAGTCATGACGGAACAAGCGACCGTGCCAAAGATCCGGCATTGAAAACGCGTTATTACAATCTTTCAAGAGACAAGGCGTGGGATGAAGTATCCGCAACGCTGAAGAAAATTCCTGGTTATAAGGTCTTGCATGAAGTGCAGTCTGTAGGGGAGATTACCCTGGAGAAAAGAACGGCGTTAGGCCGCTCGCTGGATATTACCGTATCTGTGTTAAGCACCACGCCCGTACGCTGTGCCGTAGATATATATTCAGCATCCAGAGGGTCGCTTGGCGATCTGGGTGCCAATTACCGTGTCATTCAGCGTTTGTACCAGTCTCTGGATAAGAAGCTGGGCAAATATAAGGTGGATTAAGGACAGCATTCGGGCATGTATTGCCGGGATTGTATGCGGTTTCCGGGAGTGGGACAGTCTGTTCCGGGCACGGCTATTCCTTATTGATCATCATACGCAAAAAGCGGAGAAGGATGACCTTCTGCCGCTTTTTTTCAAAAATGTACATTTATAGTCTTGGATGCTGTATAACATATCAGTGCTGTCCGTTTAAGCCTAGAGCAGAGCTTTAACTGCGGAAATCGCCGCTTCGTAGTCCGGGTGCTCAGCCATTTCACCGAGATACTCGACATAAGCCAAAGTGTCGTTCTTGTCTACAACGAAGATGGAGCGCATGTCGAGGCGGAATTCTTTGATCAGGACGCCATAGGCTTGTCCGAAGGAAGTCTCTTTGTGGTCGGACAGGGTGATTACACTGTCGATGCCTGCGGCGCCGCACCAGCGGGCCTGGGCGAAAGGAAGATCTGTGCTGATGGTGAGAATGACTACATCATCGCCAAGACCGGCAGCCTCACTGTTGAAGCGGCGGGTCTGCGCATCGCACACACCGGTATCCAGGGAAGGTACAACGCTGATCAGCTTGATTTTTCCAGCGTATTCTGTAAGTGTAACATCTTCCAGGAGATTCTTGCTTACCGTGAATTGCGGCGCGGAATCTCCGGCTTTCAGCTGCGGGCCTACCAGAGTAATGGGGTTGCCCTTAAAAGTGGCTACGCCTGTTCTTTCTTGCGTCATGTCCTTGTTTCCTCCTTGAATTGCATTATTGGCATGTACCTGCCAGAATAAATTATAATCTTTTTAGAAGCTGGATGTCGAGCTGGACAACATACATAAAAGGATGGATGTTATGATTTTTATAAGGTATGAGAAGTGGAGAAGCTATCTCCGGTATTATCCTGTAACCTGTGCGCTGATTCTGGCCAATGTGGTTATGTTCATCGTGCTGTCCCTGAATGGCGGCTCCACCAACCTGTATACACTTGTGGAGTACGGGGCTACGGTCAATGTGGGTGCGGAAACGGATGAGTTGTGGCGCTGCGTGACGGCGATGTTCCTTCACAACGGCTTCGCTCATTTGTTCTTCAACACCTTCTCGCTGCTTGTGTTCGCCCCGCCGCTGGAGCGGTTGATGGGCTGGTGGCGTTATGCACTGCTGTATCTGGGCGGCGGCTTCATTGCTAATCTGCTGTGGGTTCTTATAAGCAGCCGAGGGAATGTGGAGATTGGAATTGTCTCTGTAGGGGCCTCGGGGGCGATCTACGCCGTCTATGGCGCATTCCTCTATATTGCGGTGTTCCAAAGGGCAATGATGGATGAGGGCTCGCGCAAGACGCTTTACGGACTTCTGGTGATGGGGATTATCGTATCCTTTGCCGCTCAAAATATCAACTATATAGCTCATATCGGCGGCCTGATCGCCGGATTCTTCATCTATGGGCTAATCATCCGTGTATTCAAACGAAAACGTCGATAAGGAAGGGTGTAATCGTGGAGCTTAGACAGCTGCAGTATTTTCTGAAGGTTGCCCAGAAGGAACATGTCACCAGAGCGGCGGAGGAGCTGCATGTCGCACAATCTGCGGTAAGCCGCCAGATTCATCAGCTGGAGCAGGAGCTGGGAGTGGATCTGTTCATGCAGAAGGGGAGGAATCTGCAGCTTACGCCTGTCGGGCAGCTCTTTTGCAAAAGAGTGGAGTCGGTCCTGAATGAACTCGACCGGTCGGTGGCGGAGGTGCATGAATTCCTTGACCCGGAGCGCGGCGAGATCCGCATCGGCTTCCCGCATAGCCTCGGGACCCATCTGATTCCTTCCATTGTGGCGGAGTTCCGCAGCCATTATCCCCATGTGAAATTCCGCTTCAAGCAGGGAGCCTATCCATCCTTAATCAAGGATGTTATCTCTGGAGAGGTGGATCTGGCATTCATCTCGCCGTTCCCGGAGAATGTAGGGCATGTGGCCGGAGATATCGTAATGACCGAGGAGCTGTTCGCCATTCTGCCGCAGAATCATCCGCTTGCAAGCAGGGAAGTGATCCGGCTGGAACAGCTGCGGGACGAGAAGTTCGTATTGTTCAGCCAAGGCTACTCGTTGCGGCCGATTGTGTGGCAGGCCTGCCTTGCGGCAGGGTTCAAGCCGCAGATTGCTTTTGAAGGCGGGGAGACCGATACAATCCGCGGTCTGGTAGCCGCCGGGATGGGGGTAAGCTTGCTGCCGGAGATGGCGCTCTACCAGACCAACCCGATGCAGCCTGCACAGGTCCGGGTGGTGGAGCCTACGATTACCAGAACCGTCGGGCTGATTCACCGGGCAGAAGGCAAGCTGCCGCTGGTCGCCCAGTCCTTCCGTAACTTTCTGCTTACCTATTTCAAAGACAGGCACACAGACAATACCCCGGTCGGCTCATAGCCTACCGGGGTATTGTCTGTGTAGTAATATAGATCTTAATCGCGGTTACCGAGGAACATCAGGATCAGGCGGATCAGCTCGATCAGAGATACCAGCGCTGCTGCCACATAGGTGAGCGCTGCGGCATTCAGGACCTTGGCTACGCCGCGCTCTTCATCATTACGGATGAAGCCCTGCTGTACCATAATCCGGCGCGCGCGGCTGCTGGCGTTAAATTCAACGGGCAGCGTGACGAGCTGGAAGGCTACTGCGGCAGAGAAGAAGATAATGCCGAGCCCGATAAGGTTGAACGAGCTGAAGATGAAGCCTGCAAGCAGCATGAAGGGAGCGACCCCGGAGGCGAAGTTCACGACCGGGAACATCCGGTGGCGCAGCGCCAGCATCGGATAATGCTCCTTGTGCTGAATCGCATGGCCGATCTCGTGACAAGCGACGGAGACCGCTGCGATGGAGCTTTCATAATATACAGGCTCCGACAGCCGTACAACGCGGTTAATCGGGTCGTAGTGGTCTGTAAGGGTTCCCTGAACCGGTTCAATGGGAACATCGTAGAGTCCGTTGGCATCCAGCATACGCCGGGCAGCTTCATAACCCGTTAAGCCATTCATGTTCGGCACCTTGGCCCATTTCTTGAAATTGCCCTTGACCCTGAACTGGGCCCATACAGAAAAGATAAAAGCGACAGCTAACAACAGATACATTAGTGGCATCATATGTGCTCATTCCTCCATTATAAATTACAAGCTGTTACATTGGCGGCCCTTGCGTCAGCAGAAGCCGGATCGCTTCCATACAGGCGACGCCCTGAGGAATCAGTGCTGCCAGTGCCCGGTTGGCCTGGCCAGGCTTCAAACCGCTTATCACGGGCTCCAGGGCCTTCACTTCCCGTTCTAGCTGCTGCATCTGAAGCTCAAGCTGGACCAGCTTGCCGGAGACCTCAGCCTCAGGTGTGGCTGCATTCCACTTGCCCATCAGGGATTTGATTTCTTCCAATGTATATTTCTCTTGCTTAAGCTGATTAATACGTTGAAGAACGACTAAGGTTTCATGACTGTAGAGCCGGTAATTCTTCATGCTCCTGGATTCCGGTGTAATCAGTCCAAGCTTCGTATAATAATCAATGGTACGTTCACTGATGCCGGCAGCCTTGGCCAGCTCTCCGATCCGGTAAAGGGTCATATCTCCAAGTTATCTCACCTCGCTATTTCCTGCGTAAAATAATCATATCAAATTGGAAACCGTACAGTCAAACGTGACGCTTACTTTAAAGTATATGCTGACTTTTCATAAAGATGCTGGGGAGGCAATCGAAGCGAGAATATTCCTTAGAGGAGAAGAATCCATGTAAAACATGACATGTCGTGTCATATACTTAAGCGCCCAGCTCAGCTGGTAATCATCAGGATCGCGGTGAGCGGGTGATACGGTATGGTGTGATCAAGGGATAATAAAAGGCATGTTTACTAATAGACATTAATAAAAATACAGTATGAAACTTAGGAAAAAGCTCTGTTGACTGTATGCGTTTGCATGATTGGTACGTAAGGAAGCGTGCTAATTGTGCCGGGTTACCGGTAATCGTGCTCGGGAATAGTCCTTAAGTGAAGAAAAGCGCAGCTTCCAAAATTAAATTAAAGCATTCAAAAAAATAGTCTTGTCAATTTACCTGACTTCTGATTATAATGACATTAAGAGTTTCACGCTTTGTTAGAAAATATAACATTGGGGAGTGGGGTACACTATGAAAAAAAAGATGTTGATGATGTTCCTGGGTATGATTACACTAATGATCTATCCGGTCAGCGCCTTCGCGGCTGAGGGTCCGGCAGCACCGGATCTGCAGATTGGACTCGACACTGCATTTACGTTCCTGGCATTTATCCTTGTATTCTTCATGCAATCAGGATTCGCATTACTTGAGGCGGGTTCGGTCCGGATGAAGAATGCCGGCCACGTGGCCGGTAAGACGGTACTGACACTGGCGATTGCCAGCTTGTGCTTCTGGGCACTGGGCTTTGGCCTTGGCTTCGGTAACGGCAACAGCTTCTTCGGAACTACAGGCTTCTTCTACGGTGGAGATTCCACAGCCTCCGCATTTGAATCCCTGGCCTTTTCCGATGTTACACTAAATACGAAATTCCTGTTCCAAATGGCATTTGCGGCAGTCTCCCTGGCGATTGTATCCGGCGGTATGGCTGAACGTGCTAAGCTTAGCGTATATATTATCTTCGGAATTCTCTTCTCGGTTGTGATTTATCCGGTTGTAGCTCACTGGGTATGGGGCGGCGGCTGGCTGGCAGAGCTGAGCATGCAGGATTATGCAGGCTCTACAGTAGTCCATCTTACAGGTGCAACAGCGGCTGTAGTGGCGACCATTCTCCTCAAGCCCCGTCTTGGCAAATTCAACAAAGAAGGCAAGCCGGTTATTATTCCGGGTCATAACCAGGTCTTCACTGTACTTGGTGTTATCATTCTCTGGTTCGGCTGGTTCGGCTTCAACCCCGGCAGCGCGTTGTCCCCTATGGGCGGATTCTTCGGACACGTAGCGCTGACTACGAACATTGCAGCGGCAGCAGGCGGTCTGGCAGCACTGGCAGCTTCCTGGCTGTACTTCGGCAAATCCGATATTCCGGCCATGCTTAACGGCGTACTGGCAGCTCTGGTTGCCATCACCGGTGCCTGTGCCTTTGTAGAGCCTTGGGCAGCCATCATTATCGGTCTCATTGCCGGTGCCTTTACTTTCATGACCTCGCAGTGGCTGGAACGTGCAGGATTGGATGATCCGATCTATGCTTTCTCTGTACATGGTATCGCCGGTATGTGGGGGGCGTTGTCTACAGGCCTCTTCGCAGCACCTGATCTGATTGAACAAGGCGCACTTGTAGGTAAAGCAGGTCTGTTCTACGGCGGCGGCTTCCATCAGCTCGGCGTGCAGGCACTGGGTGTAGTCGGAACCTTCGTGTTCGTAGCTGTGATGTCCTTCGTCATCCTGTATGTAATGAAGATGGTTATGGGTATCCGTGTAACGGAAGAAGAAGAATTGATGGGTCTGGATATCAGTGAGCATGGTACGTACGGTTATCCTGAGCAAATGAAGCTGATTAGTGAATCAGAATCCAAAACCCTCAAACACTAATATTTATACTCAGGCAGGGAGGCGGACCGAGTGGCTTCGATGGAGGCAGCAGATTGGAACGAAGAAGAAAGTTACTTGTCCATCGTAACAGCCGGTTCGCCGGAGGAGCTTAAGGCGAGGCGTACCGCTTGTCAACAAGTGCTGCTGGAGCAGCTGGGCGTGATTCCCGTTCAGGTATGGATGCACCGGGTCAATGCGATGCATGACCAGCTTGCCGGGACGGCGGTACGCATATGTGAGGCGCAGATGAAGGAGGCGGGCTACGGCCTGCCTCCCTGCGCCTATTCCTTTATTGTATTCGGCAGTGCGGGCCGGCAGGAGGCTACGCTGTGGAGCGATCAGGATAACGGCTTAATTGTAGAGGAAGCGCTGGAGGGTGAGCGGAAAAGGTATTTCGAAGCTTTTGGCAGCATGCTGTCGGATGTGCTTGAGGCGATTGGCTATGAGAAATGCGAGGGCAGGGTCATGTGCTCTGAGCCGCTCTGGCGGAAGTCACTGGCAGACTGGAAGCGCCAGCTGTCTGACTGGATGGAGCAGCTCGAATGGGAGCCTGTCCGGTACCTGATTATAGCTTCGGATATGCGCCATGTAGCGGGAAGTGAGGCACTGTCTGCGCAGTGGCGGGAAGCCTTGCATGCCGGATTCACAGATAACAGCAAATTGACGATGGCGGTACTGCGCAATACGGTGCGCCATAAAGCAACGCTGAATCTGCTGGGGCAGGTGCTCACGGAGCGGTTCGGTGATAATGCTGGCGGCTTCGATGTCAAATATGGTCTCTACATTCCGCTTGTCAATATTGTCAGGCATTTGTCGCTGCTGCACGGAATCGAAGCATCTTCGACACTGAAGCGGCTTGATGAGCTGGCTAAGCTGGAGCAGTATCAGCATCTGGAAGAGATCAGGCGCGCTTGTCTGACGGCGCTCAGGATGCGGGTGAACACGCCGTTTACAGTGACGGACGGCCTGCTCGTGAGCAGCGATTATTATGCCGAGAATGATCTGAAGAATAAGCAGCTCCGGGCGGAGCTGCGGGAAAGCCTGCTGCTGATCAGACGCCTGCATAAGGCGCTGCAGCGGCAGCTCCGGTCAGCGGAAAGGAGACAGCTATGAAGGAGCCGAGCAAGGGCGGAGGATTCTGGAATAATCTGCGGCAAGGCGGAATGCCCTCCGCCATCGCTTCCATGAGAGGCGGAGAATCGGCGCAGCAGACAGCCCAGCAAATGGCCTTTATCCGTTCTCTGATGCGTGAGAAACGGCGTCCCGAGGTGCTGCATACTCCGCTGTCTGAACTGGAGACGGTGATATTCGATCTGGAGACTACGGGCTTCTCCCACCAGGGCGGGGATGAGATTATGTCCATCGGGGCGATCCGGGTGGTCGGGGAAGAGATCAAGGCAGAGGAATGCTTCTATACACTGGTGAACTGCGGGGCAACGATTCCGGACAATATTACGAGACTGACCGGAATCTCAGCAGAGATGACCTCCTCTGCTCCGCCGCTGATGGACGGCTTGCATAACTTCATGTCCTTCGTCGGGCAGCGGGTACTGGTGGCGCACGGAAGTGCCCATGATAAGGCGTTCCTGAATGCCGCCCTATGGAAGACCTCCAAGGTCCAGTTAACCCACCGGGTGCTGGATACGATGATGCTGGCCCGCTGGCTGGAGCCGCACCGCAGCAATTATACGCTGGATGAGCTGCTGGCGATTCATGAGATTCCCATCGAGGGCCGCCATCATGCGCTGGAGGATGCCAAGATGACGGCGAAGCTGTGGGTAGCTTACATCCGCCAGATCTTACAAAAGAATCAGGTAGATACGTTAGGCGACTTATACGCCTATCTAAGCAGGACATGAGAGTTATTGGTAAGACTGGCCGGATTGCAGTGCAAAGCGGGGACTGATTAAGGTATATCTGGAAGGCGGCGGGTCAGGCGCTACGTTGCGTATCGGCCTTAGGCCAATACACATGCCACCCGCTGCGGCAGCGCCAGCAGCTGTTCGCAGGTCTCCTGCGGCAGCCGGGCAGCAGAAGCTTCCCCAGCCTCTGCTGTACGGAAGAGTCCGGTCTGAACAGCCGGGGGCTTCCCTGGCCGCTGTCAGCTTTACCCCTCTCTCTTCATGGGATTTCGTCTTTGACGGAATCCTCTTTTTTTATGATAACGTTTGAAACTGGAGCAAGTGGGGGTACAATAGAGAAAAATCCTCCATGTAAAGGATCTGAACTCTATGAAAGCAGTCCATAAACGGAATGTAACGATTCTGGCCTTGATTGTTTTTCTGGCCGTTCTTGCCATAGAACATAAATTGAAATCGGAGCCTAAGGCGGTTGCGGTCCTGCAGCGGACGGCGGAACCGGAGATTGGTGCATCTGCCGGACTCAAAGCGCCTCCTTTTACAGTGCAGGAAGGGGATAAGCAATATGGCGTCGATGGGGCAAGGGAGAAGCCGGTGATTCTTAACTTCTGGGCCTCCTGGTGCGATCCTTGCCGGCAGGAGGCTCCTGAACTGAATAAGCTGGCTATGAAATACAGCAAGGTGCTGGATGTATACGGCATTAACGTAACTAGCCAGGATTACAAGCCTAATGCGGAACGCTTCGTCAAGAAGTATATGCTGACCTTTCCGGTAATGTATGATCTAAAGGGCCAGATCTTCGACAAGTATAACGGGGCGGTGTTCCCGACCAATGTATTGATTGATAAGAACGGGGTCATCAGCGAGATTATTCTGGGGGTCCTGAGCGCAGAGGAACTGGAGAAAAAGATTATTGCGCTGACTGGCTCTTAGCACCGGCGATCAGCCGCATAGTGAAAAGCCCTCCTGCGCGGAGAAAGTTCCGCAGAGGAGGGCTTTTTGGAGTGCATAGAGCGAAGCCAAGGAGGTCAGTGATTCACCAGACCTCTCGGTTCATTGCTGGTCTGGATGCCCTGCTCCAGTGAGATCTGTCCCAGAAGGGCATATCGCATGGAATCGACCAGAGCCTCCCAGCTCGCTTCGATCACGTTGCTGGATACGCCTACTGTGCTCCAGGTGTCGCTATAATCCTTGGATTCAATCAGCACACGTACCTTCGCGGCAGTCTGATCCTGTTCATCCAGCACACGGACCTTATAGTCGGAGAGGTGCATATCTTTAAGCTGAGGGAAGTAGGTCTGCAGCGCCTTACGCAGCGCATTATCCAGCGCGTTGACCGGTCCGTTGCCTTCGGCGGCTGTGTACAGGCTCTCGCCGCCGACCTTCAGCTTGACGAAGGCCTCGGAGACGACAGGGCGGCCGGCGGTCTTCTCAACCAGCATCTTGAACGACTCGAAGGTGAACAGCTCATTCATCTCGCCGGTCGCTTCCCGGAGCAGCAATTCAAGCGAAGCATCTGCGCCTTCGAACTGATACCCCTGGTGTTCAAGATTCTTGATCTTGTCAATCACCTTGCGTGCCTGCTCGCTGCTTGGATCAAGGCTGAGTCCCATCTCCTGCGCCTTGGACAGCACATTGCTCTGTCCGGCAAGCTCAGAGACCAGAACACGCTGCTTATTGCCGACCAGCTCAGGGACGATATGCTCGTACGTGCGTGAATCGCGCAAAATGGCAGATACGTGGATGCCGCCCTTGTGGGCGAATGCGGCTGTGCCGACATAAGGCTGATTCACCGGCATATTCACATTGGCAACCTCGCTGATGAACCGGGCCGTATTGGTTAACTGCGGCAGGGAATCGCCAGGGATGCAGTGATAGCCCATCTTAAGCTGAAGTGTGGGAATGATGGAACACAGATTGGCATTGCCGCAGCGCTCGCCATAGCCGTTAATAGTCCCCTGAACCTGCCGGGCACCGGCACCGATTGCGCTCAGGGTGTTGGCAACCGCAAGCTCACAATCGTTGTGTGTATGAATACCGAGCGATGCTTCCGGGAGCAGCACGCCGATGCTTGTCACAATATCATGAATCTCCTGCGGCAGGGTGCCGCCGTTCGTATCGCACATCACCAGCCAGTCTGCTCCGGCCTCGCGGGCACGGGTGAGAACAGCAGCGGCGTATTCAGGGTTGTTCTTGAAGCCGTCGAAGAAATGCTCTGCATCGAAGATGACCTCAAGCCCCTTGCGCTTCAAATAAGAGATGGAGTCGAAGATCATGGCCAGATTCTCTTCCAGGGTGGTCTGCAGGGCAGTATGAACATGGAAATCCCACGATTTTCCTACCAGGGTAGCCGCCGGAACGCCTGCGGTAATCATCCGCTGCAGTCCCTCGTCCTGCTCGGTTACAGTGTTTTTGCGCCGGGTGCTGCCGAACGCGGTAATCTTGGCATTCAGATGAAGCTCCTGGACTCTTTTGAAAAATTCGATGTCCTTGTTGTTGCTTCCCGGATTGCCGCCTTCGATATAATGGACACCCAGATCGTCGAGTTTCCTGGCAATCTTCAGCTTGTCATCCGCCGACAGACTGATCCCCTCGCCTTGTGTTCCGTCGCGCAGGGTAGTATCGAAGATGGAGATAGACTTAGACATGAGTGTCCTCCTAAAAGTGTTATTAGCCTTCGCATAGGAAATTAATTTTTATATTATAGCATTTTTACGCGGGAAAGTAACAAAGAACTTTTCACCGCGCTGTCACAAGCGGCTCTCTTGGCAAGTTGACCTCCCGCCGGGGTAGAGGTATGCTGACAATAACAATGGAACCCCGAAAGATAAGAAGGTGGATGCCATGCAGAGTGTGGATCAATATTATCCGGCAAGCGGCAGGGTTATTCTACATGTGGACATGAATGCCTTCTACTGCTCTGTGCATGAGGCGGAAGATCCGGAGCAATATAAAGGCAAGGCGACAGCGGTGGCGGGCAGCGTGGAGGCTAGAAGGGGAATTATCGTCACCTGCTCCTACGCCGCGCGCAGGCTGGGCATCTCCACGGGAATGCAGGTGCAGAAGGCGCTGCGGATTTGTCCGTCTTTAATGCTTATTAATCCGGATTTTCATCTATACCGCAAGTACTCCAATGCATTCATGCAGATTGCCTACAGCTATACTCCGCTGCTCGAAGCCGTCTCTATAGACGAATGCTATCTCGATATCACCGGCTCCCGCCAATTCGGAACGCCGCCGGAGATTGCCGAGGCGCTGCAGCGGCGGATTATGGAGGAGCTGGGTCTGCCTTGCTCCATCGGGATTGCCCCCAACAAGCTGCTGGCGAAGATTGCTTCTGATCTGAAGAAGCCCAGCGGCATCTCCGTGCTGCGGCTGCGCGATGTACCGTCCGTGCTGTGGGACAAGCCGTGCAATGAGATGTTCGGCATTGGCGGCAAGACGGCCGAGAAGCTGCGCAAGCTGGGCATCTACAGCATCGGACAGCTGGCAGCCGCGGACGAGGCGATGCTGGTCGGCCATTTCGGTGTCATGGGCGCCTGGCTGAAGCGGGCGGGGAACGGGATTGATCACGGAATCGTCAATCCTGAGCGGGAGCAGAGCAAGTCCATCGGCCATACAACCACGCTGCCGCATGATGTGGTAGGGCTGGCTGAGGCGCGCCCGATTCTGCTGAACCTGAGCGATCAGGTTGCGCGGAGGCTGAGGAAGCAGGGGCTGGTTGCAGCGGGGGTACAGCTGACGATCCGCACGCCGGATATGAAGACGATCACCCGCTCCCGCCAGCTTGAGGCTCCCACCGAGAGCGCCGAGGACATTTATAAGGTAGCATGCGACCAGTTCGCGCGCCACTGGAAGGGCGACAAGCCGGTGCGGCTGCTGGGGGTAACGCTCCAAGGGCTGATGCCCAAAGAGGAGTCGGCTATTCAGCTGGACCTGTTCGACTACGAGCGGCAGCCGAAGAAGGAGTCGCTTAATAAGGCGATGGACATGCTGCGTAACAAGTTCGGCGAGAATGCGGTGCTGACCGCAGGGATGCTGAGCGACAGCCACTCGGCGCGGCTGCGTAACCATAAGGAGCGGGGCACCTCGCTGCAGAAGGACAATCTGGGCGGCGCAGACAAGGAGATAGAGTGAATTAAGGCCCGGGATCAGCTGCTTGGAGCATCCCTGAGAATGAGGCAATAATGTCAACACATTGAAAATTCATTGAAATTGTATCCTATTTATATTAATATGAGAAAAATAACAGGCTGCGACTGCAGGCTGTATAGTTAAGCGGGAGGCAGAGAAAAAAATGGCTAAGTACACTTGGGTCGAGAAGGACACATGCATCGCTTGTGGTGCTTGTGGCGCGACGGCCCCTGATATTTTTGATTATGATGACGAAGGTTTGGCAGAAGTGATCTATGAGAACGACGGCAACCACGGTAATGTTGTGATTCCGGACGACTTGTTCGATGACCTGCAGGATTCAGCTGACGGATGCCCTACAGATTCCATTAAGATTGCAGATGCACCTTTCAACAAAGAGGGCTAAGCTTCTGCCGTCTCCATAAAAGACATCTCAGGACCGCGATAAATGCGGCTTGAGGTGTCTTTTTTTGCATTCCCTGCCGATATACAATAGAAGGTACATACGAATACATAACCATACCACCAATAGTGGAGGCCAACATGAAGAATGCTCAGCATCTAAAAGCCTATGTACAGATGCATCCGGATAATAAGATGGCATGGTACTTGCTTGGTAAGGAATACTATAAGAACGGGCAGTATGGAAAAGCGAATTACTGCTATAATCAGGCCGGGGAAGTGTATGAGGCATTTGAACGCAGCAAGGTGCCCGCGGAAATGCTGCAGCAGTACGAGGAAGGGCTGCTGGAATCGGCCCGGGAACGGCAGACCGCGAGGCTCAGGAAGCGCCGGGTGCTGCTGGCTCTAATGCTGCTGCTGCTCATGCTTATTCCGGCTGCCGTCGCACCGGGGATTCTGCCGGACAGTAAGGGTGCAGCTGCCCCGGTCGAAGCGGTCTCAGCCGTGCTGCCGGAGACAGCCGCAGAGACGCAGGGAAGTCCGCAAGAACCGGCAAGTCTGGATTTCACGGCGGTAGCGGCGGATGCTGCTGCGGGGGGCGGGGGCCTGGCAGCCATCCTGAAGTCGGCGAAGACGCCTTCCGCCACCGCACTGCTCGGTATGAAGCGCTCGGGCAAATGGCTGCTGTGGAAGAAAGGGCTGCCGCTGGAGGCTACTCTTGCCAAGAGCGGAGAAGGGCGTATAGTCTATCAGTCCTATAATCCGGCAGCGTGCGCATGCCAGCCGCCGGATTCGGCGGAGCTTAAGCAGCAGGGGCTGGGCTGGCAGAAGCAGCAGGAGGAGCTGGCTGTGCTCTGGAGTGCGCTGCGTGCGTACAAGAGCAGCAAGGGAGCATATCCCGAAGCGGTGCAGGAATTAGTGAAGCCGTTCCCGGCGAACGTGCTGGGCGGCATCACCCCGCTGATGAAGGAAGCCTTCGCACCTCTGCGCAGAGCCGCACGGGGAGAGGCGCCGCTGTTCTCAGCATCACCGCAGCCGTCCGGCGGACAAGATGCAGGTATTCCGGGGCAAGAGCAGACGGGCGGCGGAGGTCCGGCGGAGGGGCCGGGGGAGAAGCTTTTTTTCAAAGAACCGCTTGCTATTATTGTAGATAAGCAAAACCACCGTCTGGCGGTCACCAGCGGCAATGTGATTTTACGGAATTATGCCGTAGGACTCGGCGGAGATAAGACCCCTGAAGGGGAGTTCTTCATTAAGGATAAGGTCGTGAACCCGAACGGGCGCGATAACGGGGAGTTCGGCAGCCGCGGTATGCAGCTCTCGGACAGTAATTATGCGATTCACGGGACGAATGAGCCGGATAGCATCGGCAAGGATGAGTCGCTGGGGTGTATCCGGATGAGCCGGAAGGATGTGGAGGAACTGTTCGCCATGGTGCCGATGGGCACGAAGGTTCAAATCAGTCAAGGGGTTTTGCCTGAGGAGCTTGTCGTACCGGAGGAACGTTTCCCTTCGGATTCGCCCCGTAATCAGACCAACCCCCATAAAGTGTACCATTGGCTGAACTAATTCCCGACAAAGACAAATAAAACGGCGATAAGCGCAATCAGCAGTACCAGGCTGGCGCTGATCCACAGAATGGCTTTGCGGTTGACTTCTTCTTTTTTTTGCTGGAGTGTGGGAGGTTTGCGTTTCGTTGACATTTGGTCACCCTTCTTTCTCTCTTATTCTGTGATAACCCTTACATGTGAGGATTGGCGGTGGTGCATGGAACTTGTACCCGCTCCTCTATTCTAGTCTGGATGAAAAGACAAGTCTAGCTGCAATCTCTTACGGTAGGGACTGGCTGGCCGAAGTCTTGGTCTATACAGAGGAATACCGGCTGGAGTATCATAAGGAAGGTTTTATGCTGGAGCGTGAAGAACACAAAAGCAGGAGTGATGCTGCCATGGCAAGCAGGTCCAAAAGCAAAATTCCGGTACTGCTCTACCGCTACACAGGTCCGCCGAGGAATATAGGGTTCACCTTTTCCCGGTATGATTTGAACATGGACGCGGGCGGGAATGCACCGGGAGAGATGCTGTTTATTTATGAAGGCGATTTCGAATATCTTAAGCCTGCGGTCAGCAGGGTCTTCCCTCTATCCGATCCGTTCACCGGGGAAGAGATGACATCGCTGGACCCGTGCTGGGAGAACCCGATTCCGAAGAGCCAGTGGGAGTCTATCTTGACTGAACTGGAGCAGCAGCCGGTTACAGACGCTGAACTGCAGGATTTCCTGAACCAGTTCATAAGCTGGGCAAGGAATCACCTGCGGACTGCGGACGGGATTGAAATTACGGGGAATCTGTGAGGATTGGCAGCGGCGTTAAGGAAGTACGGCAGGGCGGAGACAATCGCTGCGGCAAAAAACTTTTCTTTTCCCCCGGAAACGGATAAAATTAAGAAGAAACCTATAGATACGGGAGTCGTTATGTCAATTGTGGTTCCCTTAAAGGAGCGAGAACGGTGCTGTATCGACATTTTGGTAAACCAATTTTCTTTAAAATGGACCCGGAGACGGCACATCATCTCGTCATCGGCGGACTGAATAAAGCAGATCTGGTTCCCGGCGGGAGCGCGGCTATGCGCCTCATGTACGGGGTTCCTGAGACAGCTGACCTTGCGGTGGATCTGTTCGGGGTACATTTCCCGACCCCAGTGGGCTTAGCGGCAGGACTGGATAAGAATGCAGAAGCGGTAGGAGGGTTCTCTTCGATCGGCTTCGGATTTATGGAGGTAGGCACGGTAACTCCGGTAGGCCAGCCCGGCAATGACAGTCCCCGGCTGTTCCGGCTGCTGCCCGACAAGGCGCTCATTAACCGGATGGGCTTCAATAATGAAGGCGCGGAGGCCATGGCTGAACGCCTCAAGAAGCTGAAGAAGCGCAGAATTCCGGTGGCGGTCAATATCGGACGCAACAAGGCCACCCCGAATGAATTGGCACATGAGGATTACCGCAAGTGTATCCGTACGCTGTATCCGTACGGTGATTTTTTTGTGGTCAATATCAGCTCGCCGAATACCCCTGATCTCCGGAGTCTTCAGCATGGCAGCGAGCTCTCGAACCTGCTTAGCGAGGTTAAGGAAGAGATGGAGCTGCAGCGGGCGAAGACGGGCACCGCGAAGGGGCTGCTGGTCAAGATTGCTCCCGATGTCAGTGACGCTGAGCTGGAATATATGGTACATACCATCACGGAAGCCGGAATGGACGGTATCATTGCCACCAATACGACCCTCTCCCGTGAAGGGCTGCAGAGCGACAAAGCCGGTGAGACGGGCGGGCTGAGCGGCCAGCCGCTGCGCGAACGTTCTACAGAGATTATCCGCAGAATCTATAGCCAGACGGGCGGCAAGCTGCCGATTATCGGGTCGGGAGGGATTTTTACAGCCCAGGATGCTTACGATAAGATACGGGCAGGCGCCAGTCTGGTCGAAATTTATACAGCACTCATCTATGAAGGGCCGGAGGTTAACCGCAGAGTGCATGCCGGACTACGGCAGCTGCTGCGGCGGGACGGCTTCGAGAGGCTCCTTGATGCGGTAGGCGCTGATCATCACTGAAGGATGAATGGACAGGAGGACAAGGCGATGGACGTCAGGGACTGGGGAACTTTTCTGCTTCCTTATGAACAAACGGTGGAGGAATTGAAGGTTAAATTCAAGACGATGCGCTCTGAACTCAAGAAAAGGGAAGAATATACGCCGATTGAATTCGTTACCGGCCGTGTGAAGCGGCTGTCTAGCATACTTGAGAAGGCCAAACGGTTAAATGTAAAAATGGAGGATCTGGAAACGGGCATCGAGGATATCGCCGGCATTCGCATTATGTGCCAGTTCGTCGAGGATATCCGCAGAGTGGCGGAATACATCCGTGCCCGCAAGGATCTTGAAGTGTTATATGAGAAGGACTACATTACCAACTATAAGGAAAGCGGCTACCGCAGCTTCCATATGATCATCCGGTATCCGGTACAGACTGCGCTGGGTCAAAAGATTGTACTGGCTGAAATCCAAATCCGTACACTGGCGATGAACTTCTGGGCAACCATTGAGCATTCGCTGAATTATAAATACCGGGAGAGCCTGCCCGATGAAATGCGGGTGCGCCTGAAGACGGCAGCAGAAGCGGCTTCCATTCTGGACAGCGAGATGTCGAGTATCCGGGAAGAGATTCTGGAGGCCCAGAAGACCTTCGAGGAGAACTCGAACATGACGACCCAACTGCTGAAGGCTATTCATCAGCTGTATTTCTATCATCTTGTGAATGAAGCGATTGAGAGCCAGGAACGGTTCAATGCGATCTGGCAGGCTCAGGATATGGATGCGATGAAGGAACTGCTGGACCATGTGCGCGAGCTGCTCTCGAATGCCAAGAAGGGCAGCGAGCCGGATGGCTTATGAGCCGTTGTATCTGGCCTACCTCATCTACTTCAACCGGGACAGGGATTATTTCGAATGTCATGAGGTGCTTGAGGAATTATGGCTGGAAAAGCAGCGTGATCCGTTATACAAAGCTCTGCTGCAGGTGGCAGTCGGGCTGTACCATTTCCGTAATGCCAATGTGCGCGGCGGCTTGATTCTGCTAAAGCAGTCTCATGAAGTACTGGGCAGATATCCGGCGGTGACGCTTGGTATTGATCTGGAGAAGCTGGTCCGGGAAGCGGGAGCGTATGTTGCCCGTCTGGAAGCTTACGAAGATCAGCCCTTTGATTATTATGATCTCACCATCCGCATCGTAGACCCCGTGCTGAAGGAAGAGGTCAGGCTGGCGGCAGAGTCCATTCAGCCTGTGGTGCCCCAGCGGCGCGGGCCGCAGCAGCCGGACAGACCGAGGAACAGGCCGGATGGCGCTTGACCATAGTAAGGCTACAACAGGAGCACCCGCAGGGGTGTTCCTGATTATTTGAGCGGGAGGAAGGCATCATGACAGCACAACTGCCCGGAGCTTTCGCGCGGCGTATGAAAGAGCTGCTGGGACCGGAATATGAGCAATTTACAGATACCTATCAGCAGTCACCTTACGGGGGAATCCGTGTCAATACACTGAAAATAACGGTGGACGGGCTGCGGGGGCGTTCCCCCTTCACCCTGGAGCCGATTCCCTGGTGCCCTTCGGGCTTCTATACCGGAGAGGGAGCCAGACCCGGCAAACATCCCTATTATCATGCCGGGCTGTACTATATTCAGGAGCCGAGTGCCATGGCCCCGGTTGAACTGCTGGACGTTCAGCCGGGGGACCGTGTGCTCGATCTGTGTGCAGCCCCGGGCGGTAAATCTACCCAGATTGCCGCCAAGCTGCAAGGCGAAGGCCTGCTGGTCTCGAATGACCTGCATCCTGAACGGACGAAGGCACTCGCCAAGAATCTGGAGCTGTACGGGGTACGGAACGGCATTGTCCTGAATGAGCGCCCGGAGCGGATTGCGGCGGCCTTCCCCCGCTTCTTCGACCGGATTCTGATTGACGCGCCGTGTTCGGGTGAAGGTATGTTCCGCAAGGACGAGGATATGGTTAGACAGTGGGAGCCGGGGACCCCGGACAAATATGCGGAGATGCAGCGGGAGATTCTGCAGGCCGCAGCTTCAGCGCTGAAGCCAGGCGGTACTATGGTGTACTCCACCTGCACGTTCGCTCTGGAGGAGAACGAGGAGATGATTGCCGGATTCCTGTCCGGGCATCCGCAGTTCTCGCTGGTTCCCGTAGGCGGAACCGGCCCGTTCGCTGCCGGACTCGGCTCATTGCCGGGTGCGGCGCGGCTGTGGCCGCATAAGGTTAAGGGGGAAGGACATTTCATGGCAGTACTGCGCCATGACGGAAGTGGCGGACCTGCGAGAGAGGCATTTGAGGCCGGGGCAGCAGAGAATGGAGCTACGCTGACAGACACTTTAGAGAATGTACAAGCACGAAATGATAAGAGAGAGAGAAGTCTGTCTGCCGCGCCCCGGAGCAAGGCTGCGAAAACAGACTTTCACAGTAAGGCAGTTCCCGGCAGGGCAGATCACGGCCGGGGCGGCAAGGGAGGACGCGGATCTGGACACGGCTCCGGCTCTGGTAGAGCCGGAACGGGTCCAGGTCCGCAGTCACAGCGAACTGGCGGTGAAGCGCTAGCGTTCGCGGTCTATGCGGACTTTATTCAAGAGCTGCTGGGGACACAGCCGCCCGGACATGCCATATGGTTCGGCGATCATCTATATATCTCCCCGTTGCCGCGTGAAGCGCTGGACGGTCTGAAGACGGTTCGGCCGGGCTGGTATGTGGGGCAGATCAAGAGCGGCAGATTTGTTCCCGGTCATCCGCTCGCTACAGCACTGCGTCCTGAGGAATGCAGCCGCTCGGTATCGCTATCCAGCGCCAGCGGGGAAGCGGTGTCCTACCTGAAGGGGGAGACCCTGTCGATACCCGCAGAGCGCCTGTCCGTTAAGGAAGGACATGCTTACAAAGGCTATACCCTCGTCTGCATCGATGGCTTCAGCGCAGGCTGGGGCAAATGGCAGGACGGGCTGCTGAAGAACGAATATCCCGCAGGCTGGAGGTGGACTTAGAGTATGGCTACAGGAGGAAATGCAAATAAGAAGCAACGGATTGACAAGGTGCTGTCCCACATGGGGATCGGCTCGCGCAGCGATATCCGCAAGCAGGCCAAGCAGGGCCTGATCACAGTAAATGGAGCTGTCGTCAAAGACAGCGGGTTCCATGTAGACCCGCAGCAGGACCGCATAGAGGTTGGCGGGGAGCCGGTCCTCTACCGGGAATTCATCTATCTGATGATGAATAAACCCCCGGGCGTGTTATCCGCCACCGAGGATAAACGGGACCGCACTGTTCTGGACCTGCTGAAGCAGGAGCATGCGCTGTTCGAGCCTTTCCCAGTCGGGCGGCTGGATAAGGATACCGTGGGTCTGCTGCTGCTTACCAATGACGGCAAGCTGGCACATGAGCTGCTGTCCCCGCGCAAGCATGTCCCCAAGACCTACGAGGCCACCGTCGAGGGCGAGGTCGATGCGGCGGATGTGGCTGCTTTTGCCGAGGGTGTTACGCTTGAGGATGGTTATGTGACCCTGCCCGCGCAGCTTAGCATTCTGAGCAGAGAACGGGGCAGCCGCGTGCTGTCGTATATCTCACTCACCATTACGGAAGGCAAATTCCATCAGGTGAAGCGGATGTTCGTAGCTGTCGGGAAGAAGGTAGTGTTCCTGAAACGGGTGTCGATGGGCGAATTGAAGCTCGACGAGACGCTGCCCGAGGGAGCCTGCCGGGAGCTCACGGCCCGTGAGCTGGAGCTGCTGAAGCGTTAGATGATACACCTCTGACAGCCTGATAGCCTAACTGCCTGACTGCCGGTAACGGACTCAACTGCGCTTATTCCGGCAAAAAGGCTGATTTTAACCTGTTAACGGACTCCATAGCCTTTATTGGCGGGCATTTGGCGTAATTTCAACCACTGGTGAGGAGATAAGTTCACTCGGGTCCGTTAGACGCTTAAAATAACCTTTTGTGCCGAATTAGCGTCTTTGGAGTCCGTTAAACGGAAGCTTAGTTAGGTACGCCGGGAGCAGCTTGATCTCAATGAGCTGCCAATGAATGGTGAAGCAGGCAAATGCCTGGCGGTATACTATACAGAGATAGGATGATGGGGTATGAAATACAAACTGATTGCACTGGATGTAGACGGAACACTGCTGAATGATGATCATCAGCTCAGCGTAGAGAACAAAGCGGCGGTTGCTGAGGTCACGCGTCAGGGCGGGCAGATTGTACTCTGCACAGGGCGCAGTCCGCAGAATTCGATTCCTTTTATGGAGGAGATGGGCTTGTCGGGATATGTGCTGGGCCATAACGGAGCGGCTACGGTGAGTGTCAAGGACCGTAAGGTACTGCACCAGTACGGGCTGGACGCCAGAGGGCTGGACCCGTATATCGCCTATTGCCGTGAGCGTGATATCCATTTTGATGTGAATACGGCATTTGAGATGTATGTGGATAATGTGGAGAACCTGACGAAGGAAGCCCACTTTATGTATGAGCATTTCCGGATTATGCCTGCATCCCTTCCAGCCTGGGAGGAGTTCCGCGAACCGATTGTGAAATTCACTGTGTTCACACAGTCCGATATTCTGGATGAAGCGCAGCGGGAGTGGGCTACTTGGGGAGAGCAATACAATATTCTGCGCAGCGGAGAGTTCTTCGTTGATCTCATGCACCCGGAATCCTCCAAAGGCAATGCCCTGAAGCATCTGGCAGCCGAGCTTGGCATTCCGCAAGAGCAGGTGCTGTCGATCGGCAACTATTATAATGATATCTCTATGCTGACGTATGCCGGTCTGGGCGTGGCGATGGATAACTCTCCGGTAGAGGTCAAAGCAGCCGCAGATGTGATCACCGGCACCAATAATGACAACGGTGTGCGCGATGCGCTGGTGAAATATTGTTTGTCTTCCTGATGGCTTGTACACTCAGCATATCTAATTTCTTGCTAAGTAGCGAGCGACCAAAAATGCAAAAGGGCGATCCTCCAATAACGGAGAATCGCCCTTTTTTTGCCGCTTTAAGCTTTTAAGAAGCTACTCTACTTCAAGTCCGACAATGATAATTGAATTTCGCTTAAGCTTCTGAGGTCGTTCTCATCGGTCTGATTTGCACGTTGAAGAAGTCCCTGAAGAATTAATTCTTGAGATTCATGGTCTTTGATAATTAGTTCTTGCTCTGTATTCTTAGTATCGTATCGTTGGAAGGCATCAATAATGGTTTCGCTTCTATCCAGTTGGTCATTAATATCCTGTATTGATTTTTCTTTAGGGGTCAGCTCCTCATTCGTAGGACGGATAGATTCAGTGACTGGAAATTTTGTTGCATAATAGAATACTTGATCCTCAGAAGCCTTTAAACTCGTGACCACAGATGGGGCGATATTCAGTTTACTTGCTTGTTGGTCTATTTCATCTCTTGGTATTTCTATGATCCCACATTCAGCTTTTTCTTCGGGAGTCATCATTCCTGGGTTCCAGTCTTTGTCTTGTATCGCAGCAGACTTAGCTAAACTATTACTACTTCTTGCTGTGCCAGCAGTCAGGTTATAATAACGTTTCCCCGCGGATAACACCTCGTATCCAGTGCCTAATAGCATATATTCAGCAGAAAGTTGCGAGGTTGTATTTGCAGGGACATCAGCACTAAACCAAAAAAATTGGCCAGTATCAGCAATGTCGGTTGACCAGTTCCACTGACGAGTTAATGCTGAAGCACTAGTTGTATTACTGTCAGAAACATTGCGCAATGAAGCAATGAGACTACCAGTGTTATAAAGAAAACCGCTCATGGGAGTAAGGAGGAATGTAGAAAAATTTAATACTGCATAGGCTGCATTATAGTATCCGGGTAGGTTAGATCCTGAAGATTCGGGAGCAGAACCGATAAATGCTGGGTCTGTATATGAATTAAGTGCCATATTACTTGGGTTTTGAGTGTTTTTTATCTCCATTCTTGCTATTTGGATCCTATTATTTATAGGTATGGGAGGGCTTGTGGTCGCTCTGCTAGCCCCTGTGCCCGCGAATCTGAAATCGAAATGCCATCTATTAATTGTACCAAGCCATGTTGCCCCCATGAATCCAATTGACGAAGAAGCAGCAATTTTGTTAGCTCCAGTAGTGTAAGGCCAATTAATTGAATTACTAGCGTCTACATGACTTACGGGCGTATCATATGCGTAAGCCATTCCTGTGGGTACTAGAGTTAGAGATAAAATGAGTGCTATACGAATAGATTTGAGTGCTGACTTTCTGAATTTAATCATAATCTAACATCTCTCCTCATTAATCCTTGCTCTCAGCTTTCACAGAGATTGGGATTTTAATTGAATTGACGCCTATCGACCTTACGCCGCCTTTGGTATCGGAGCCAACGGAAACCATAATGTTGAAATTTTCCGAAGGTAAAATTGTTTTGCTATCGGATACTAGATCGATAATTATCATTCCACTTCCACCGCCTGCAGGGTTTTGTAGATTTGTTACACCGACTTCAACCTTATTTCTCCACTCCTTACCTAGGTTCATATCAGTTTCGGAAGCAAATGGCTGTAGTAATGTTTTTTGATTCTCAGGGAAATTGCTTAGAATGTTGGCGATATACCATTTCTTCGGAATGTAGATAGTCATTCCGCCGAAATCTTTAGGATCAATTTCAAACGAAGCAACAATTCGTATGCGCTTGGCCATTGCTTTTTCGCCCCACACAAAAATCGATCCTACTGCTGATGTGTTTTGTTGTGCAGTTTTGGATCTGATACTAAATTGCTTAGTTACCACAACACCATCATTTACAACGGTATAGTCGGAGAGTTTCTCTTGAGTAAGGAAATGTTGCACTATTATGATAATCATGACAACTACAACCGCAGAGCACACAATCATAATCTTGTTTTTAGACGATTTCAGAGTAATCCCTCCGATACTTCTAATATAAATAATCACCTCCATTATAACAGGTATGGTCTAAGTGAATATTCCATATTTTAGCATTGATTGAATTTTACGAATATAGGTATTTAATACCAATAATTGTCGAATTTACAAGAATGAAGAGGTATGAATTAGAGAATAGTGGGAACAAAGCGGAGCTATATGGCGAAAACATAAAGCATAATTCGGTGCCATGAGGCTTTAAGGTTCTATTAAAAACGGCTTTATAATATGTATCACACGCGATCAGGAGAATTGAAAAAGCAGCCTGCCCCCTTAAAGGGGGCGGGCTGCTTGAGGTCCGTGTGCTGTGCTGCTTATAGCGGAATTAGACGAACAACGAACGGGAAATGATTACGAGCAATATGAAGAGTACCAAGATCGCACCGGTCGAAGTGAAGCCTACACCTGCACCCATGTCTGATTCCTCCCTTGATTCATGTCTGTTCCCACTTGCCGCCTTAAGTCCGGCGGACCTCCATGGGATAATGACATCATATGCTTATGAACGATTCGTGAACTAGTCAGCAGCCTAAACTTCGTCAATATGGGCTGCCCTGATCCGCAGACCCTTGGGCAAATGATTCTTGAGCTGGCCGGAGCTGGCTTTGCCCCAGCCTACAGGCAAGCCGTCTACGGTTACCAGCGTCCAGCCATGCAGGCTTGGCGGAACCGGCAGACTCTCGCCGCGCAGCCAGGCCTGGATCTCCGTGCCGTCCGCAGGCATATCATAGCTGCGCGCCGCCTGATCCGGCCGGAGTGTCATGGCCAGGGCGTGCGCGGGCTCGATCCGGTTTTTCTTAAGATGGGCAATATGCATTCCGGCACGTGGCACCTTGAGCCCGTCCAGTATCCCGGTGTGCAGCCGCCCATTGAATGCCTCAGGCAGCAGATACAGGGATTCGCCGAAGAGAAGCGGGACGCCGTGTCCAGCGAATCCGGGCAGCTCTGCCGCCGCCCAGCTCATGAACTGTTGATAGGCCTCCCTAAGCGTAGCACTTGTCTTCGGACCGTCACTGCCGCTGCCGCGTTCACCGCGCTTGCCCCGGCTCTTGCGCGGAGCGGAATCCGCCGGGTCTGCTGAAGCCGCCTTGTGCAGCAGGGCCACGAAATGCCCTTCGCCCCGCTCCAGATGCGGCCACAGCCGCTTTGTAACGATCAGCTCCATATCGGGATAGGTCTGCACGAAGCGCTCCATCGTCTCCTCATTCTCCTGGCGGTTGAAGGTACAGGTCGAATAGACCATATGGCCGCCGGGCTTCAGCATCAGATACGCATCCTGCAGAATATCCCACTGTCTGGCTACACAGATCTCCACATGCTTCGGGGACCATTCGTCTATCGCTGCGGGGTCTTTGCGGAACATTCCTTCACCGGAGCAAGGCGCGTCCAGCATAATGCGGTCGAACACCTCAGGGAATCTTTTGGAGAGATCACCAGGAGCTGCGGAAGTAACCAGTGTGTTGCTTATGCCGAGCCGCTCGACGTTTTCGGCCAGGATTTTGGCCCGCTCCGGGTGAATTTCATTGGAGATGAGCAGCCCTTCCCCTTGCATCAGTGCGGCGATATGGGTGGTTTTGCCGCCGGGAGCAGCCGCGAGGTCGAGAACGATCTCTCCGGGAAGCGGCTTCAGCAGCTCGGCTGCGGACATTGCGGAGGGCTCCTGAATATAATATAGTCCGGCGGTATGATACGGATGTCTCCCCGGGCGAGCGGGGTCTTCGTAATAGAAGCCTGACGGACACCATGTTACCTGTGACAGACCGAATTGTGAGATTGCCTGCTCCGCTGCGGTGCGGCCGGAAGGTACACTGCTTTTTAAAGTATTGAACCGCAGACCCTGGGTCCGCGCAGCAAGATAGCTCTTCAGAAAAGCGTCCGCCGAATCCCCCAGCATCTCTCTAATATTGGCGGTGTAAGCGGCAGGCAGTCGTTCTTCATTCATAAATCAATCTCCTCTAGTCCAAGTTCAAGATAAGTAAAGCTGTCATCTTAGTTGCTGTTTCGGGTGGATACCGATAAAATTAGGTATGGAACCTTAGCGTACCTATACCTGTAGCTGTACCCGTTTTTATTATTGTACATATACACAACTATATCATAATTGCCGGCCTTCACCGTAAATAGGGCAATTGTAAAGGGAGATGTACCTATATGAACTTGCTGCAAGCGCTATTCTTCCCGCCGGAGCAGCCCGGTGGTGTATCTTCTATGATTCCTTATCTCCAGGAACGCTTCCGGTCCAGCCGCTGGGAGATGGATTTGTTCTGGCTGCCTAAGCGCATCCGGGGCAAGGGGCGCGAAGACATCGTCTTCGAGACCTTCGACTGGACCGTGTATGGCGAAAGTCCGGTTGTGCAAAAATACATTCAGACTTACCGGGATTACATTTGGTGGACTAAGCTGCGTATGAGCAAAAATTATGACCTGATCCATGCCCATCACCCGATTGCCGGGCTGGCGATGAAGAGAATTTATCCTGACGTTCCCTTGATTCAGACGCTGCACTCCAGCTATGAGCGTGAATTAATCCTGAATGGGGTGATCCGGGAGGGGGGGCTTGAGCATCAGTTCCTGGTCGCGATTTACCGGGAGCTGGAGCATGTGAGTGACCGGCTGATGACGGTTTCGCGTGCTTTTGCCGATTATGTGACTCCTTATATTGACCAGCCGGACAGCATTGGAGTCATTCCTAACGGATTCGATGAGAAGAGATTCAAGCCTGTCCCGCATGAGAATGACATTCCGCAGCTGGTCACAGTTACCCGTCTCGTACCGGCCAAAGGCATAGATATTCTGTTCAAGGCTTGTGCCGAGCTGAAGAAGCGGGGACATGAATATGTGCTGCATATTATCGGGGACGGACCGAGCCGGGCGGAGCTGGAGCAGCTTGCGCAGGCGCTGGGCATCTATAATGAGACTATTTTTTACGGCTATACGCTGCATCCTGAGGAATTCATGCCGTTCTTCGATATCTTCGTATTGCCTTCGCGGGCGGAGGCGTTCGGTTCGGTATTTGCCGAGGCTGCGCTGAGCTGTCTGGCGCTGGTCGGGACGAATGTGGGCGGTATTCCCGAGCAGATTGAGGACGGGGTGAACGGGCTGCTGGTGAATCCGGATGATGAGCTGGGACTGGCAGATGCCCTGGAAAAAGTGATCACGGACCCCGGCTACCGATATGAGCTGTCGCGTTCGGCTTGGGATAAAGCAAAGAGCCTCTACTCCCTGACCCGTGTAGCCAATGAGCTGAAGAAAACCTATCTGCAGTTCCAGCCGGGAATGAAGGGGTGAGACTATGATTCCTTTTCGCTTCCTGCATGCGGCGGATCTGCATCTGGACAGCCGGTTCGCCGGTCTGTCTCATCTCCCCCAGGATATCCGCTCCTATCTCCGGGAGTCTACCTTCGCCGCCCTCGGGCGGCTTGTTGGCGTAGCCACCCTGCAAAAGGTGGATTTCGTGGTCATTAGCGGCGATGTCTACGATGTCGCGGATGCTTCACTTCAGGGGCAGCTCCGGTTCCGGGAGGCCCTGGAGGAACTTGGACGCCACGGGATTCAGGTATTCCTGATCCACGGTAACCATGATCCGCTGGACGGCCCGCGCCTTAGTTCGGCACCGCCTGCCCATGTTACGGTATTCGGCGGGAGTGAGCCCGAGCGCGTGACTGCCCGCCGCAGGGAAGACGGACGGGAGGTAGCTGTGGTTAGCGGCATCTCCTACCCGACCTCCAAAGTGACAGAGAATACAGCTCTGCGCTTCAGCCGCCAGCCGGGCAGCAGCCTGTTCCACATCGCCCTGCTGCATGGCAATGTGGACGGGGATCTCCAGCATGAGACGTACTCCCCGTGCACCCGGAAGGATCTGATCGGCAGGGGCTATGACTATTGGGCGCTCGGGCATATTCATAAGCGGAGTATTCTGCATGAGCATCCGCCTATCGTCTATCCGGGCAATATTCAAGGAAGAAGCATTAAGGAGACCGGGCCCAAGGGCTGCTATACGGTTGATGTCAGTGCAGAGGGGGGAGTCCGGCTGGATTTCCATGAACTGGACAGTGTGCGCTGGCAGGTCCGCGAGCTCTCTATAGATGGGCTCACTGACGAGGCCGAGTGGACCCTCGCTGTAGAGAATGCAGTGGAGGATATCCGCAGCGAGACCCCGCAGATGATGTCTGTGGTCAGGTTCCGCCTGACCGGACGGGGCGATATACATAAGGTGCTGGCTGAGAAGGGGGCGGCCGATGATCTGCTCACCGAGCTGCAGCGGCGGGAAACGGTGCGCGCGGTGCGCAAGGAATATGCGGGCTTGGTCTGGACGGAAGGCTTCTCCATCGAAACGGGACTTGCGGTTGACCGTGAGCACTTGCTTCTGGAGGACAGCTTCCTGGGTGAAATGCTGCGGCTTGCCGGGCGCAGTAGCGGGAATGCCGCAGAATTGGACGAGCTGGTCGCTACTGCGCTGAGACCGATGATGGAGAATCAGGAGCTGCGCAGGCTGCTATTATCCGTAGGAGCCGAAGAGAAGCAGGAATGGCTGAGAGGTGCAGCAGAGCTGGGAATCACATTGCTGAGCGGACTGGAAGAGTCCGGCGGGACGCCGCAGAATGCTGCGGAAGAAGGCAAGGCGTATTCTGCTGGGGATGCAGGAGATGGCGACGGACAGCAAGGCCGGGAGGTAGAGGAATGAAGATCGATTCATTGCGGATAGACGGCTACGGAAGGCTGGCTCAGCGGGAGATCGGACTGAATGAAGGGGTCACGGTTCTGTTCGGACGCAACGAGGCGGGTAAAAGCACGACCCTGCAGTTCATCCGTGCTATGCTGTACGGCATCCCCGGCCGGGGGAAACCGGCTGAACGGTACGAGCCGCTGCAAGGGGGAACGCACGGTGGGGTGCTCGAAGCAAGGGATGAGTCCGGCGCATTATGGACTATCCGCCGGTATGCATCCGGCGGCGCGGAGCCGGGCAGAGCAGAGAAGCTGCATATTGCACTCAGACATCCGGATGGCCGTACGGAGGAGCTGAATCAGGCGGAGCTGGAGCGGCGTCTGCTTGGCGGCATCTCCCGGAGTATGTTCCGCCAGCTGTTCGCTGTCTCGCTTGACGAGCTGCAGGAGCTGGGTGCCTTGCAGTCCGGGGAAATGAGCAGCTACCTGTTCCATGCCGGGATGGGCGGCGGCGGAGAGATTATGCGGGCAGAGAAGCGTCTGGTTCAGGAGGCCGAGAAGCTCTACAAGCCGCGCGGCAAGGTCCAGGAGGCCGCCAGGATTCTGCAGTCTATCGGGAAGCTGGAGCAGGAGGTAGCGGAGAGCCGCTCTTATCTGCCGAGATATAACGGGAATACTCTGGCTCTGGAAGCTGCGGAGCAGCAGCTGGAGCAGATGAAGCTGGACCGCGAGCTCGCTGGAGCAAGACTGATGAAGCTGCGCAAGGCGCAGGACATCCGGGAGCTGTGGCTGAAATGGAGCGAAGGCCGGCTGGAGCTGGAGGAGCTTCCCGTGATCGCGTCGTTCCCGGATAACGGGGCGGAGCGCTGGAGGTCGCTTACAGCCGATCTGCGCAGCTTGCAGGGCGCCGCGTTCCGGCTGGAGCGGCTGACGGCGGAGCTTACCGCAGAGCTTGAGGCGAATCCTCCTGATCCTCTGCTTGCGGAGCAGGGGCCTGAGCTCGAAGCGCTGGACCGCAGCCGCAGCAGCTATGAGGACAAGCGGGCAGAGCAGCAGCGGATTGCCGCGGAGCTGACGGCTCTGCGGGAGCAGCTGGAACGCCTGCTGCGCAGTATCGGTGCAGGCTGGGATTCGGCAGCGCTCGCGGACTTCACCCCGTCCGCGGCGGACCGGGAGGCCGCGCGGCGTTATGCCGCCTCCTTTGCCGGGTATGACCGGCAAATGGAGACCCGGGGCGCGGAGCTGCTGAGCCTCCGCGCCCGCAAGGCCGCCGCCGCTGCTGCGCTGCAGGCGGCCGAGCGCTTGCTGGCGCAGGAGCACGCCAGCGGCGCAGCGGACTTCGCGGGCCTGGCTGCGCGCAGCCCGCGTGAACTGGTGCAGCTCTGGGACGAGCTGCAGCAGGCCGCCGAGCGCTGGCGCGAAGCGCAGCTCGGCCCGGAAGGCGGCGCGTCAGCCCCGCGCCGCAGTGACGCCGCCGGGGGCAGCCGCCCCGGCGCGAACGGGCGCCGGGCGGCACGCTACCGGCGCTTCCTGCAGGCGGGCGCAGCGCTTACGCTGCTGCTGCCGCCTGCGCTGTGGCTGACCGGCGCACCGCCGGTCAGCGTATGGTCCGCGCTCGGCCTGCTGGCCGCAGCGGACCTGTGGCTCTGGGCCGCCCTGCGCGCAGCGGGGGCGGCGGTTGCCCCGCCGGAGCCGGGCGGCGGGGAGGCGGGCAAGGCCGCAGCGGAGATGCTGCGGCTGCGCGGACTGCTGCTCTCCGGCGCGGAGCGGGAGAGCGGCAAGGCGTCCAGCCCTGACGCAGGCGGGCTGGAGGCCGGGATGCGCGAGCTGCGCCGGCTGATGGAGGCCTGGGGCACCTGGCGCCAGCGCGTAGACCGGCAGGCGGCTGAGGCCGAGGCCTGCCGGACGGAGCTTGAGCGGCTAAGCGGACAGGAACAGGTGCTGACAGGCGAACTGGAGGAAGCGGAGGCCCGCTTCACAGAGCTGGCGGCGCGCTATGAAGAATGGCTGCGTCAGCGGAGACTCCCCGAAGGGCTGTCCCCGGACGGCCTGCCGGATATTTTCGCCCTGGCAGAGCAGGGCCATGAGCTGCTGCGCCAGGAGGCCAAATGGTCTGCGCGGCTAAGCGGACTGGCGGCGGAATGTGCACTCTATGAACAGGAAGGGATGAAGCTGCTTGCAGCTGCGGAGACCGGACGGGTAAACTCCATTTCCTTTGTAGCTGAGCAGCAATCGATACCGGCTGTTCCGCTTACTGATCAGCACCGGCTACCCGCCACCGAGCCTACTGAGCAGCAATCACTACCCGCTACTCCGCTTACTGATCAGCACCGGCTACCCGCCACCGAGCCCACTGATCAGCACCGGCTACCCGCCACCAATCCTACCGCCCAGCATCCACCCGCAACTCCAGCTGCTCCCCGCCACCCCACACCAGCCGCCCTATTAACCTGGCTGGAGCTGCGGAAGCGGGAGTGGGATCAGCTGAAGGCTGAGCTGCTGCGCAGAGAGAGTGTGGAGGCGCGGCTGGCTGAAGTCCGGGAGGAGCTGGCAGCGAATCACAGGGAGCAGGCGGAATTGAACCTGCGCTGCTCGAAGCTGCTGGAGGAAGGCGGTGCTGAGGATGGCGAGCAGTTCCTGCGCCGTTCCTCTGCGTGGCTGAGGAGGATAGAGGTTACGCGGTCCGTGCGTCAAGCGGAGCTGGCGATGTTCAGCGGATGGGATGACGAAGGCCGGGCAGAGCTCTTGAGTCTGCTGGAGCATCTGGACGCCGGGCGGCTTGCGCAGGAGCGTCAGGCCGCGGAAGAAGCGGCGGCCGAGCTTGAAGAGGAACGCAGCGCACTGCTTGAGCAGCGCGGCAAGCTGCTGCAGGAACGGGAAGCATTGACGAAGCGCGGCAAGGAAGATACTGCGCTCCAGCAACTGGAGGAACAGCGGGCGGCACTGCGTAATCTGGCCGGGCAATATGCGGTAACCGCTCTGGCGGCCGAGCTGATGGGCCGGACACGCCGGATCTATGAGCAGGAGAAGCAGCCTCAGGTGCTGCAGCTGGCCTCCGTGTATTTCTCGAAGCTCACGCACGGGGAATACCGCCGGATTGTGATGACGCTGGGGCATAAGGAGCTGAAGGCTGAGCATAAGGATGCCGGACTGCTGGACAGCGGGCTGCTCAGCCGGGGAACCGCGGAGCAGCTGTATCTGGCGATCCGGCTGGCACTGGCAGAAACGATGAGCAGCAAGGTGAATCTGCCGCTGTTCTTCGATGATCTGTTCGTTAACTTCGATGAATACCGGCTTCATGCGGCTCTGGCTCTGCTTGGCGAGCTGTCTTCTTCCCGGCAGATCGTCATGATGACCTGCCACCGTCATGTCGCCGAAGCTGTGGCGGGCAGCATTCCTGCCGCAGCAGTTATTTCCGTGTAGTGCGGATCGCAGGCTTGATGCTGACAATCGTAATCCCCTGCTTCTTGCCGCCCGCTCCTCCTGCGGGCGGCTTGCCCTGCCCTGGCGGCGGGGACATGGGGGAGCGCACCAGCATGACCACCCATATCAGACACAGCGCGCCGAAGATCGGGTAGAAGATGCCCAGCAGCGAGCTGAAGCCGAATTGGCTGAACACATAGCAGATCAGCATCAGCAGCGGGGCGACAAGCGCGGGGGCGACCGGGAGCCGCTGCTGGAGCTGTACGCTTACCCCGTAGATACCGGCGACGAAGGTGCTGAAGATTTCCATGAAGATCAGCAGCAAGAACACCATCTGCACCACCGGACCCAGCCGGATGGCGATGCTTCCCATCGGAATCTCGAACTGCAGGATGCCCGGCATCTGCGAGCTCATGGCAAAATGGGCCGCCAGCAGCATGAACCCGATGCCCGCTCCGCCCAGAATCCCGCCGCGCACCAGCGCACGTTCGTCATCCGTATGACGGGCCAGCGGAACCAGCACCGCCTGGGCCATGCCAAGGTTGAACGAGGTATAGAGCAGCGGAGATATCCATGCGTTGATACTGCTGTAATCGGTGGGCAGGAAGAGGAAGCGTTCGGCTCCCGCAACGCCCAGCGTATTACAGACAAGGATCAGCGACAAAGTAAGCATCAGGGGCACCACCAGGCTGTTGATCTGCAGAATGCCGGAAATACCGCGCTTCAGCAGCAAGTAAGATCCGAGGATCGTCAGAAGCAGCCCCGCCTGATAGGGAAGGCCGAGATGCTCCTTGAAGATCGCCCCGGCGCCTGCCAGCATGATGCTGTTCACCCCGATCAGAATAATCATGGTAAACAGGCTAATGATGGTCCCGGCCTTGGCTCCGAACAGGTGGCGGTTGAAATCCTCATACGAGTCCGCAGAGATTTTCCGGGCGATGATCATCATTTTGGTGCCTAGCCAGATAAAGAGAGCGGCAGAGAATAGAATCGTCAGCAGCGCCCAGTGGCCGTATCTGGTGAAAAAACGGAGGATTTCCTGGCCGGTAGCGAATCCGGCGCCGACAATGGTGCCGATATAAGTGAAAGCGATCTGTAATGTGCGGATATGTGACTTCATGCTTAGCCTCCTTATGAATGCTGCGAAGTTTACAATTGCGGGGCCTGCAAGGATATAGCCTTGTGTAGTCCGCATAGTACAGGTTATGATGAGGAACAGAGGGACATGACTTCCGTCTGGACGAACAGGTGCGATTTCGGTGGAACGTCTATTAAGGGTAATGGAGGTTTACAATGATGGAATTATTGAAACAGCGGATATTGGAGGAAGGGATTGTCGTCTCGGATCAGGTACTGAAGCTGGACGGACTGCTCAACCACCAGGTTGATCCGATGCTGACGATGGAAATGGGACGGGAATTTGCCCGCAGATTTGCTGAGGCTGGAGTTACTCGCGTAGTGACTGTGGAATCCTCGGGGATTGCCGTGGCATTTGCCACCGCTTATGAGATGAAGGTGCCGCTGGTGTTTGCCCGGCGCAAAAAAACGCTGCTGGCTGATCCCGACGCTCTGTGTGAACGGGTTCCATCTTTTACCAAAGGGATTGTTACGGACATTATGCTGTCCCGCCAGTTCATCTCGGAGGATGACAAAATCCTCTTCATCGATGATATTATCGCCAATGGCGACGCGGCGCGCGGCCTGATTAAGATTATCCAGCGTTCAGGTGCCGAGCTGGTGGGCCTTGGCGTAGTGGTCGAAAAAAGCTTCCAGGCCGGTGCCCGCACGATCCGGGAACAGGGAATCCGTCTGGAGTCTCTTGTTGATATCACCTCTCTTAATGACGGGACGATTGTTTTTGGATAAGGCTGAAGTGACAATAACAGGAACACAGCCTATTTTTGAAACATCTGCTTTTCACCCTATAAGTTTTCCTTTATAATAAAAATTAGACATGAGAGAGGAGGCGTCACAATGGGGAATGAACCGGTGACAGAGCAATTTTTTATTGATAAACTAACCGAGGCTAAGGATCACTTCGAACGTGCGCTGGATTGCAAACACACGGAGTTCGACGATTTGTATCCCTATATGATCGAACATCCTCAGTTTTTCTGGTACAAACGTTATGTTGCTTGGTCAGAGCTTTTGACAATCACAAGTTTGTGTGAAGAGCTGTCGTATAGCTGGAGACAGACATTCACAGAGCATCAGGTCGAATATCTGGAACAACGTGTGATGTCCGCTAAAGTTCTTGACTTCTGGTTTGAGAAGAATGAAGCGCTGATATAGGAACTTCATAAGACATACAGATTGCTTTTGAAAGATAACTAGACCCGGATGATTCTCATTTGGGTCTTTTTCATGACCGGATTCAGGGTTAAATTGGACAAGCTAAGCACAGAGAGGGGAGTAAGAATACTATGATAAGTGATGAACAACTGGATGCCTACCGGATTTCCGGTGAGCGGATAAGAGTAGTACGCGACGGGCTGGCGAGCAATGATATCCGGGGAATCGTGCTGGCCTGGGACGAAACCCAGGTGATGATCCGGCGTCCGAACAAGCATGTGGTGAAGCTGGACCGGAGATACCTGTATCAGCCGGTGAGCGAGCCGAGACCGGAAGCCTATACCCCGGAATGAGCGGAGAATGGAGGTCAAGATGAGTCATCATCATAAAATAGCGATAGTCACCGGAGGTGCAGGCGGAATCGGACGCTGCATCACCGAGGAATTACTGAAGGCCGGAGCAGTGGTTGCCTGCATCGATACGGATCTTGCTGCCGGACGCTGGCTGGAGGCCAAGTATGGAAGAGAGCGTCTGTTCTTTTATCAGGGAGACATTGCGGAACAGCCGGTGCTGGATGAGTTCATCTCACAGGTAATCAGCCGCTACGGACAGGTGGATTACCTGATTAACAATGCCTGTATCAGCCGTAAAGGGCTGCAATCAGAATGCAGCTATGAGGATTTCGAGTATGTGCAGCGGATCGGAGTGAAGGCGCCTTATTACCTGACGCTGCGGCTTAAGCCGCATTTTGCCCAAGGAGCCTCTATTGTGAATATCTCCTCCAGCCGGGAGCGGATGTCACAGCCGGATACCGAGAGCTATACTGCAGCCAAAGGTGGGATCGGCGCATTGACCCACGCCCTTAGTGTAAGTCTTAGCGGTAAAGTGCGGGTTAATGCAATCAGCCCGGGTTGGATTGATACCACCGCTTATCACGGTACAGAGGAATCGGCAGAGCCGGTTCATACAGAGCCGGATCGGCTGCAGCATCCTGCGGGAAGGGTTGGAACTCCCGCGGATATCGCAGGCATGGTGCTGTTCTTGTGTAGTGAGGCTGCGGGATTCATAACGGGCGAGAATATTACAATCGATGGCGGGATGGGCAAGCAGATGATCTACCATGGAGACGAAGGCTGGACCTATCAGCCTGGAGGACAACGATGAAGCTGCCTATAATTAAAAATGCCGGGGAACTGGCCGCGCTGGTGCGGGAGATCGGTTACCTGCCCATGTTCCGCTGCGAGATCGCAGGCTTTTCTCTGGAGGAATGCACTCCTGCGGGCTACTGGTTCGTGAAGGGTGTAGAAGGGCCGTGGGAGTGGCGCGAGGAGATTGCGGCCGGGGGCGAGATCGCTTATGCGAAGCTCTTTAACAAGAAGGCCGGGTTCATCAGCAGAGAATGGTACCCGGACTTCGCCAATTACCGCCGGGACGGTTATGATTTCGATGCCAGATATGATGACGGACTGGCCTCCATGGCCAGCAAACGAATCATGGATGTGCTGCTGGAGCATGAGGCGGGGCTGCTCTCCAGTGATCTTAAAGGGCTGTCCGGCTTCGCGGCCAAAGGTGCGAAAGGCTTCGACACAGCCATGACGCTGCTCCAGATGCAGACCTACATTACAGCCAGCAAATTCGAGTATAAGCAGGACAAGCATGGCCGTCCTTACGGCTGGGGAATTGGGCGTTATGCCGTGAGCGAGCATGTATTTGGAGCAGACTATGTGACTTCGCGTTACAATGATCAGCCAGTGTCATCCAGGGAGCGGATTATGGAGCATACGGCTAAGCTGTTCCCGGAGGCAGGATCGAAGCAGCTGGAGAAGGTTCTAAAGTAAGGAAAAGCATTGTGCCGGTTAACGGCAGGAAAGGGCCGGAGTGCCACCTGGACCAAATGTAATTGAAAAACCGATTACAATGGGTCGTGTGGAGGTACCTGGGCCAGATGTAATCGAAAAACCGAGTATAGGTCCCCAGTATTCCAGACTATAAAGTCTGGAATAGCCGCTCACCACCAACGTATCATATATTGATCTGCACCCGCACCAAGAGCCTCGTCCAGAATAGGACGAGGCTCTTGTGTCAGCAGTACAATCCATTACAAGGTGCGGCTTAGATGGACATCGCCAACTGTTCGACTTGTTCTTCCCGGGGAAGGACGGAGGCAAGCTCGGCACCCAGTCCGAGGTAGGCACGCATACGCTGCATCATTTCATTACGGAAGCCGGGCCATAGAATATGGATCTCGCCGACATAGCCCCGGCAGTTATACTCGGCGGTAACTCCGCGCTGGTCCTGGCGGACGGTATTGATCTTCAGCTGATGGGAGGTAAGCTCGCGGGTAACCTCCTGCAGCATCAGGGATGTCTTCTTGGTAGCGCTGGATACCAGCTCCATGTAGAGCTGGGGAGTCTTGAACAGACCGCTCTTGCCGATGGCACGGCAGTCCCGTTCAAATACTTTATGAATAAACGTTAGCAGCAGATAGCTTCTGACCAGGGACAATTCATCTTTGGTTATATTCTCAGGGATGGTTGGTGTAGTTAGGGGGTGTCTCTTGGTAATCGCCATTATAAATCACCTCATTTATAGTATGCGAACCTTTGTTCTCATTATACACCGAATCCGCAAATAAAAGCAATATTTTACTTGCAATTTATGGATAGCAATTTACAATAAAATAAACTTGACTCCATAATTCAGGCATGGTAAGATCTATCTTGTGACTGCGAAAGCAAGTCAACTGAATATGCGGTCATGGCGGAATTGGCAGACGCGCTGGCTTCAGGTGCCAGTGGTAGCAATATCGTGGAGGTTCGAGTCCTCTTGACCGCATCATAGGTAACATCAACACAGGTTCTTGTGTCACTTATTTAAGTGATATAAGAACCTGTTTTTGCGTTCAGCAATTCATTTATTTCATTTTAATATGACAGAATGTAGTCATGTTAGGCATGCTATTGTTTTCTAGTCATTTGAAAAGGAGGGACTTGATCAAGTGGAAGAAATGAAGAAGAGCCTGAGCTTCAATGAGATTGTTGAGCGTTCCCTCGTTATAAGAGAATGCTATCACAGACTGGAGCAGCAGCATCACGGGACACAGTGGAGTGTGGAAGAGGATGCGCTTGCTTTTTTGACAGATGCCGGGTTAGTGGGCCGGTTGACGATGTCTGAGCAGAAGCGTTGGCCCAAAGGCGGCGACACCCGGTCTGAGCTGCAACATAAGCTTAGCGAGTGTATCTGGTGGCTAATTATTCTGGCGGAGCGGATGGAGGTTGATATCAGTGAATCCATGGAGGTCTTCCTGTCCTCATTCGAAGATCAGAATCCTTCATCAGTATAAGCCGATACCCCTCTTGAATATAAATTCTCCGCTAACTTGATGAATTCTTCTGGGGGTACATCCTTATCTCTTTGGAGCCAAAGACGAAATAAAGAAAGGGTCGTCGTCAGATAGAACTCAATGAAATACGGCGTTAAGGCATGGTTTTGCGGAAGGTTCAGGTATTGCTCCATGGAGATGTTCTTTTTTGTCCAGACAAGAGAGCGCATCCTGAACCGAATGCATAGACAGCTCTTTATCGGCAAGTTCTGTTTTGATGTCAAGGAGCAAGTTACTTTCAACAGCGTCCAGCAATTCGTAAATATCAGTAAAATATTGATAAAAGGTACTGCGGTTATACCCTGACCGGTTGGAGATTTCCTGAATGGAAATTTTCTCAAGCGGCTTTTGCCTGTATAGCTCACAAAAAACTTCTATAAATCTTTGTCTTGTTTTCTCTGTGATTTGAGGTTGTTTTTTTCATGTGTCCCTCCTGCTGGTGTATAAGATATCATCCGACAGATATTAAAAAATTGATGATTGATCAAGGAATCCTAAAGCTTTATGATCACATCATACAACATGTTGTTGGATGATCATACGGAAATATGAATCGGCGGGGTGGTAAGATGTCAGCAAAGCAAGAAAGAATTTTAATTTTCGGTGCAGGTGTGATCGGAAGCATCTATGCAATGAAGCTTATGGAAGCCGGGTTTGACGTTAGCCTGTTTGCACGTTCGGACAGATTCAGATCTTTACAAGAAAAAGGTCTGCAATACCATGACAAAGGTACAGTCAGATCGATTCCGGTGAAGGTTATAGATACACTCGAAAATGATGATGTATACGATTATATTTTCGTTACCGTCCGTTATGACCGGGCCGAATCCGCGTTGTTAGCACTAAAGGATAATCAAAGCCCGAATATTGTTACGATGACCAATAGTTCGATTGGATTTTCTTCGTGGCGGGGGATTGTGGGGGATAGACTTTTACCTGCTTTTCCCGGCTTCGGCGGACAGATTAAAGATGGGGTCCTGTACGCCCGGTTCATGCCCAAGTTTCTAGTGGCCACCTCATTTGGCGAAGTGAACGGCGCAGTGACGCAGCGCGTCTTAAAGCTCGCACAAATATTTCAAGCCGCCAAGCTTCCTTACGTTATCAAAAAGGAGATGCAGGCGTTTCTAATCACCCATTCCGTATCCGACATTGCTCTGCTGGGCAGTTTGTACGGCGGAAACGCAGACCCGGCCCGAACCCGAAAGACGGCACGTCAAATAACAGTTACTCTCAAAGCGTACCTCAGGAAAATAAAACAAGCGGGTGTTGCCGTTGATCCGCCACTTTTCACAATTGTCCCAAAGCTCCCAAGCTTCATACTGGATGTTCTCTTCATTGCTTGGCTACGCACGAAAATGGTTAAAGATATGCTGCTGCCGGATTATGCGAATGCTGCGAACCAGGAGGTTGTGCAGCTGGAGAAGGATCTAACGAAATTTTTATCTATGCAGAACGGCTGATGAATCGATTGTTCCGGTATTGTAACCTGTCTGTTTATTCTTTGCTTCCAGCGGATGGTAAGGTTGAAGGACTGAAGCAGGCGGGAGGCTTACCATGCTCACAAGATTAGGGATGATACTGAAAATATCCATATTGGCGGTCTGCCTGGCTGGATGCAGTCAGGCGGCAGAACCGGCAGGTGCGCAGCATGTTCCGGTCACTCCAGCGCCACCATCAGAACATGCTAAGCAAGAGGAGAATCTGATTCCGCTCAATACCTCCGAACCTTTTATCGGGCGAATGGAGCTGGATCAGGCGACGGAGGAATTCATCTATGGAACCTGGAAGGTGGACAAGCTGCTGGGATTCGCGAATTCCTATAATGACGCATCTGAATATCCGACAGGGCAGGACATCATTGGAGATGAGATTGTGATTCATCAGGATTACTTCTCCTCCAAGGGACTAGAGGGCTATGAAGCGTACCAATACGAGTTAACCAATCCCCGCTACAGCATAACCCAGAGAGATTATAACAGGGATTCCTTTTACAGAGTGAACAAACTGGATCTGCCCATTATCGAAATCAACGATGAAATGACAGTCATTGACATAGCGGAAGCTTCGCCGGGGCTGGGTATACCGCTAGGGTTCCTGGATGTGAATCATAGCAAACTGATCCTGTGGATCGAAGCTGCCACGTTTGAGTTGATAAGAGTGGACGAATCGGGTAATAAGTAGTCTAAGTACTGGAGTTTATAATGACAGGAGTGAGCGGCGATGAGCTGGGATGTACTTATTATGAAAACGAAATATGATTTTGAGGCACCGGAGGAAGAACAGCCCCCAGTGCCACCGCTGGGACAACGTGATGACATCGTCGCGAAGCTGACCCGTGCCATTCCGCAGCTGGATTACCGGGATAAGGCGTGGGGCATCCTTGAGGGTGAGGGATATTCGATCGAGTTCAATACAGGCGATGAAGAGCTAGTGGATTCCATCATGCTGCATGTCCGGGGCGGGGGAGCAGTGATGGATACCCTCCGCTTGATATGTGAGACATTGGAGGCTTATGCGCTGGATACATCGGATTCCGGCTACATCGACTTTGAGCAGCCTGAAGCAGCGGAGCAATCCTGGGAGCAATTTCAGAAGTATCGTGACCAAGTGATTAACCAGGATAACTGAAGAATATAGACATGAACAGAGGCGCTGGATGGATTACATCTGCAGCCTCTGTTTTGTTTTGAAGTGTTTGGAAATAACATGCAGAAGGGTATTGACGCCTAATGAAGTAGCATGTTAATATTTTCACGTGACAAACTAACATGTCAGTATACCTAAATAGCATGTTAGCATGTTAACTCATTTATCCTACTTCAGGAGGTTATTTTGTGGATGTGGCTAATGTTGTAATCGGTTTCATTATGGTCTTATCGTTTTTTGGATTGGTGTGGTATTGCGTCAAGGGGTATAACCTTATGGTCGGCTTCTTCGTCATGTCAGTGCTGTGGACCTCGATTGCCCTGATCGGAAATAGCATTCATCCTACCTCCGTGATGGAGGGCAAGACGTTCATTGACGTCCTGACGAACGTGTTCCAGACGGGGCCTGAGAATTACGGGAAGGCGATACTGGTTAATATTTTCTTCGGCGCCTTCTTCGGAAGAGTCCTGATCGACACCGGGATTGCCGCTACTCTGATTCGTAAGGTTGTAGAGCTTGGAGGAGACAAACCAAGAATCACTATGTCTCTGCTATGTATCGTTACCGCTGTAATCTTCACATCCATGACCGGTATCGGACCGGTAATCTCCATTGCCGTCATCGTGCTGCCGATCATGCTGTCGCTAGGAATTCCTTCCCCGATTGCCTTGTTCTCCTTCATGGGCTCAATCATGGCGGGGATCTTCGGGAACATCGTGAACTTTAAGCAATATCAGGCGATATTTGCAACAGCCAATGAAAGCTATGCCAGCTATGACTATAATACATATTTCAAATTCGGCATGATTGCGATGGCTGTATCCCTGATCGTGGTTCTGGTGGTATCTAACGTGATGATGAACCGGAAGCTCTCCCGGGCCTGGGCGGCAACACCGGATAGCGGAGCTACTGTAGATGCACCTGCGATCTCCTGGATCTCGATCATTCTGCCGGTAGTGGGTGTGGTGGTGCTCAAGGTTCCCATCATTTTTGGATTTATCTTCGCCGCCCTGTTCGCCCTGCTAACCTGTGGTAAGCTGAAGGGCGGTTTTGCAAGCGTTTGCAGAATGCTGTCGAAGCAGTTCGCGGACGGAGCCATTGATGTAGCGCCGATGATCGGCTTCCTGCTTACGCTGTCGATGTTCAATAATGCTGCTACCTATGCATCCCCTTATTTCAAAACCCTGCTGGACGGCGCAATGCCCCAGACCGCGCTGCTCTTGTGTATTGTCTTCGCCATTCTGACACCGCTCGGCTTCTTCCGCGGCCCGATGAACCTGGTCGGCTCCGGTTCGGCCATCCTGGCTGTCGTGGTGGCAACCGCTGCCTGGCCGGTACAATTCCTCTATCCGCTGTTCGCCATTACTACAGTAGCACCGCAGCATTTGGACGTTACACAGTCCTGGGTGGCCTGGGGCTTCGGCTATACGAAGGTTCCGGCCAAGGAATACATGAAGATGTCGATTCCTACCGGCTGGATCATCGGGATTATTCTCTGCGCGGTTGTGTTCTTCATGTATGGCAATTTGGTGTAGCGTGTAGCACTGCTTAGCATTAATCAATAAGTAGTACTCAAGTCAATAACGAGAAGCTATAAGGAACGAAGGGGAAATTTGGAACTGTAGGAGCGGTAGCGTCCGCCTTTGTCTGCGGATTTCCACCGCGAACAGCGGTACAAATCAAGAAATTTGCAGACAACAGCGGCCGGAAGTCCAAATGTTCACCGCAGTGACGGTTAGGCTTCAAATTTCACTTGGGTCTACTATTAATGAAGAGAAACGGAGAAATCATATGAGTACAATGGTTAGAATGGGGATCGATGTGGGGGGAACCCATACCAAAGCAGTTGCGATTGACAACGCGACACATGAGATTATCGGCAAATCGTCCGTGAAGACGACGCATGACCATGCCACAGGCGTAGCCGCAGGTGTGGTGAAATGCTTCCAGAATTGCCTGGAGGAGAACAATATCCGTCCGGAGGATGTAGTGTTCGTGGCCCACAGTACCACGCAGGCAACGAATGCGCTGATCGAGGGCGATATTGCCCAGGTGGGCATCATTGGCCTGGCGAAGGGCGGTCTGGAGGGCTGGCTCGCCAAGCGTCAGACCCGGCTTCAGAATATCGACCTGGGCAACGGCAAGGAGATCAAGATCTACAATAGCTTCCTTAATGTTAAAAAAATGTCCGAAGCCTCTGTGCTGACGGTCATCGATGAACTGAAGCAGCAGGGGGCACAGGTGATTGTGCCTTCGATGGCTTTTGGCGTAGATAACGGGCGGCCCGAGGAACTGGTCTATATAGAAGCAGAGAAAAAAGGCATGCCGACCACCATGGCCTCCGACATCACAAAATTATACGGGCTGACCCGCAGAACGCGGACGGCGGCGATTAATGCAAGCATTCTGCCGAAGATGCTGGATACCGCCAATTCCACAGAGAAGTCTGTGCGGGAGGCCGGGGTCCATGTTCCGCTGATGATTATGAGAGGCGACGGCGGCGTCATGGAGATCAGTGAGATGAAGAAACGGCCTGTGCTGACGATGCTGTCGGGACCGGCGGCCTCGGTCATGGGATCACTGATGTATCTGAGAGCGTCGAACGGGGTGTACTTCGAGGTCGGCGGCACGACTACCAATATCGGTGTGATCAAAAACGGCCGCCCGGCCATCGACTATTCCATCGTCGGCGGTCATCCGACCTATGTCAATTCCCTGGATGTACGGGTGCTCGGCGTGGCCGGCGGGTCCATGATCCGGGCGAACAAGAGCGGAGTGGTCGATGTCGGACCCAGATCGGCGCATATCGGCGGTCTGGATTATTCGGTATTCACCGATCCGGATAAGATCAAGGGAGCGCAGGTCGAATTCTTTTCTCCGAAGCCGGGTGATCCTGCTGATTATGTGGCCATCCGGCTGGAGAACGGGGAGCGGGTGACGATCACGAACTCCTGCGCGGCGAATGTGCTGGGACTGGTGAAGCCGGAGCACTTCTCCTACGGGAATGTGGAAGCGGCCAGAAGGGCGATACAGGCACTGGCGGATTACTGCGGAACGACGGTAGAGGATATCGCCAAGCAGATTATGGAGAAGGCCTATGCCAAGATCGAGCCGATCATTCTGGCGCTGGCCGAGAAATACAAGCTGGAGAAGGATCAGATCTCCCTCGTCGGCGTGGGCGGCGGAGCGGCTTCGCTGATCGTCTATTTTTCGGAGAAAATGGGCCTGAAATACAGCATCCCCGAGAATGCCGAGGTTATCTCTTCGATCGGAGTTGCCTTGTCGATGGTTCGCGATGTGGTGGAACGGATTATTCCGTCCCCGTCCAAGGAAGTGATTGCCGCCCTGAAGATGGAAGCCTTGAACAAGGCCATCCAGAGCGGAGCGACCCCGGAGAGCATCGAGATTCATATTGACATTGATCCGCAGACTTCCAAGGTGACAGCGATTGCTACCGGTTCCACCGAGGTGAAGACGACTGAGCTGCTGAAGGAATGTGATGAGGCGGAGCTGCGGGAGCTGGCTGCCCAGGATATGCGCATCCCTGTAGAGCGGACGGAGCTGCTGCAGAAGACTAGATATGTTAGTATTTTCGGCGAGAAAATGGATAAAGCCGGTGAAGCCGGCGCGGTTCGCATCCTGGACACCAAGGGCTTCATCAAGGTGCAGAGAGGCCGGGCCATGGCGCTGAAGACAACAGCCGGGGACTATCTCAGCGCGGTTAAGCAGTTGTGGGAGGCAATGGCCGTCTACCAGACTGAGCTGATTGCAAGACCTGACTTCTACCTGTGTATCGGCGCACGGGTGATGGACTTTACCGCCTCAGACTTCGAGCAGCTGGAGCTGCTGATGGACATTGAGATATCCACGTTCGAGCCGGACACGGAGGTTATTGTTGTGGCGGCCAATATCAAGCAGAGCTAAGAGCCGCGCGGAAGAACGTGTAGACAGGAGGACGTATGCAAGTACAGACGAAGGTGGGAGAGCTGTTGAATCCATTGCTGGAGGTTGACGATGAGGCTTGGGGAATGTATGCCTTCAGGAGAGACATCCTGAACCGGCGTATTCCGCCGGAGACGAAGCGGGAAATGCTGAAGCAGGCCAGAGCCTGCGGCACCGAATATGCACAGCGGATGATGCTTGAATATGAGACCTGTGATGTCCGGGTGCTTGCTGAACGTATGAACCTGAAGCTGGAATTCAAGGATGCGCTCATGACCGGCAAGCGTGTGCTGTTCGCCTCCTATACCCCTCCCGACCGGATCGAAATCATGGAAGAACCCTTGCACAGAGCGGCAGAACAGGTGCGGGAGGCGGGGCCAGGTCTAGTTGAACTTTTTCCGCAAGCTGGTATAATGAATACTATCCTTGGCCACGAAATTTATCATTTTGTAGAAGACCGGTTTGCACAGGAAATATACACCCGAACCGAGCGTATTCTGCTGTGGAAGCTGCTGGGCCTGAAGAATTATTCTACAATACGCACCTTAAGTGAAGTTGGAGCCATGGCTTTTACACAGGAGCTGAACAGACTGCGATACTCGCCGTTTATTCTGGATGTTCTGTTGTATTACAGCTACGATTCAGCCAGTGCGGAGACAATAACCCGTGATGTACTAGGAGTGAGTTCAGGGAAGGTGTAGGGAAGCCGTTGAAGATTATGAATAACAGCAATTCACTGAATGATGTAACTTACAATAGAATAAAAGAAGACATCATGAATATGACGCTCGAGCCAGGAATGGATGTCAGTGTGCAGAAGCTGTCTGAACGCTATGGCGTCAGCCGCACACCAGTGCGGGAAGCAGTGGTCCGTCTTCAACAGTCAGGACTGGTGGAAATATATCCTCAGCGCAAAACGGTAGTCTCCAAGATCGATCTGCAACGGGTCCGTGAGGAGTGGTTCATCCGCACCTCGCTTGAATCTGCGGTGATCGATGAGTTCATCCGCAAGTGCAGCGAGCTGGTAGCAGATACGATGCAGGAACTGATTAATAAGCAGAAGAAATATATGGACAAGAAATACTTCAGAGAATTCTATATTAAGGACAACAGGTTCCATCAGCTGATCTTCCAGACGGCCGGGGAAGAATTGTCCTGGTTCACCATTGAAGAGGTAGCGTCCCATTATAACCGTATCCGTCTGCTCTACGGGAAGATGGAGGGGGTGCAGCCGTCCGATATCGATAAGCATGTGAAGATGGTAGCGGCTACCCGCAAGCGGGATGTGGAAGGGATGCGCAAGGTCGTGATGGAGCATTCCAATACACTGCTGGACCGGGTCCAGAGCATGTCCAAGCAATACCCGCAATTCTTCTGATCATACAAATGACAAGCTTAAAGGCGTATACTGAAGTCTTCTCCGCATGGAGCAGAACTTCCGGTATACGCCTTTTGTTGCGAAAGCACTAAGCTGTCTCTACTTGTGCAGGGCCTTTGCAACAATAGCTATTGCTGCTTGAGCCGCCGGTAATATAGCCAGGTTCGGCCCGCGAACGAGCCGAAGAGCAGAATGGAAAGGAACATAATTGAAGTGTTCCACGCCTGGGAAGCGGTAAATTCATCCCGCAGGATGCTATCTATGAAGGCCGACACATTCAGGCTGTAGAGCAGAATCATGGGCAGGAACAGCAGGGTATAGCTGATGGCGATTTTACGTGCGTGCTTCAGGCGGTGTAACGGATCGCTGTAGAGCTCCGGGTATTCGGCATGCTCCGGGTTCTCCCGGCTCCACAGGGTCCATTTCTGCAGAGAGAAGGGAGAACTGTAGAGTCTGGTCCAGCCTGCCTCCTGATGCAGCTCGAAATACCCTTCACCCGCAACGACCTGATAGTCAGCGTGATATTTCATACGGCGCGGACGGCCCTTGCTGAAATGGAACAACGTTCCTCCGAAGCCTACTTTATAGAGATTCCAGCCGTCCAGCTCCTTGTCCTCCAGCCATTGCTCCAGCCGGTCAGGGGCATACATCCAGCCTAACTTCATCCGTGCCATCGTAGTGCCGGCAGGCTTAGGCGTTGCGGGAGGCTTCTTCATGTCCGTGTGCCCTTGAAGAAGTTCCCTGTTGGCTGCCCGGAGCTTGATAAGCGAATAAATGGCAAGTACCAGCAGGAGTACTGCCAAGGCAGCGGCCGTCCAGGTTGCCGCCCACATTGGGCTGGGCTGAATGCGGATAGGAGCATCGTTGGAGTAGGTTAAGCCTAGAGCAAGCAGGGGAATCAGTGCAATGAGCAGCAGATACACTAGAATTCCCGTGAAAACATAGGAGATGATGCGGTTACGCCTCAGGACATCCTTACGTGAAGGATAGGCGCTAATCTGTGACGGGGACCGATCATTCTCGTACAGGCTCCACTTCCCTTGCTGTAGCCGCCTGCTCCATCCCTCTGCGGACAGATAAGGAGACATGGATGAATGCTTGGATGAATGATAAGCCAGCTGATAAGTTAGCAAGGCGGGTTCACCCTTCCGGAAGGTAAAGCGCCGCAGCAGTAAGCTCCATTCCTCCAGACGCCATCCCCTGCCGGCCATATCGGCTAACCAGGCTTCTGTCCCCGGCAGATCGTAGCTCCAAAAGGGCCGAAATACAGTTCTCATTGAAATTCCTCCTCACTGGTGACGGCGTTGCGGTGAAGTTCCTTTAATCTGCCGATTTCTGCGCGCATGACTTCCTTCCCCAGCTCAGACACCTCGTACACCGTCTTTCTCTCTTCATCGGCAAATACGGTAATTAGCCCATCCTTATTCATCTTGGTCAAGGTTCCATACACCGTACCGGAGCCCAGCCGTAGCCGTCCTTCCGACAGATCATCCACATGCTTGATGATTCCGTATCCGTGGCGCGGCTTGGTTAAGGATAACAGAATATAGAAGGCCGTTTCGGTCATGGGGACGTATTTTTTTAGAACCTTTTGTGCTGCGGACATCGCGTTCACCTGCTTCGTCAATTCGTTGTGCCAAGTCATGGCTATAAAAGAATATGTCATGCTGTGACTATGTCATATCATGACTATATCACGGTGCGACATATAAATCAACTTGAGGTGAGCGAGATGAGGTAGCAGAGTTATATTGGCGAAAGAAGCAGGGGCCGGCACAATGGCTGCCAGAGCTCAGGTACAAGCTGGGGCTGTGAACAGTAGACTGCCTGTAGATACTGGCTGAGTGGGGCCAGCTTGTCCTGGGCCAGCACCTCCTTGATCTCGGACGGCTTGACGGGAATATCCCGCCCGGATGCGGACATGAACTCTGCAAGGGGCAACAGCATCCTGCAGCTTTTGCGGTACGCCATCCGGTGCGGGAACCTGGGGGAGCTGCCGGAATCGTATTTGGATAGTCTGATGCGGGCGTAGTGATCAGCCAGGACTCTGCGGGCATCAAGCTTCAGCACAGCGAAGACCTCGCCCGGCTCTCTGCGCGAATACATTGCAGCCATTGCGAGGCAATCGCGCCAGGTCGGCCACAGGAACACATGACGGTCCAGGCAGCGGCGGAATTCCTCCGCCGTTGTGCCTGGGGCCATGGCTTCGGGGGTAATTCGCAGATGGGCATTCAGAATCGCGGCTTGCCCGGCGTAGCTTACCCGGTGCGCCGCAGTCCGCCGCTCTCCGGCTGCATGGGCGGGACTCAGCACGGCAGAGGAATAGATGGTGTCAAAGGCAGCCATGGAGGGCAGATTCACTGCCCGGGTGAAATGATAGAAGGAGGTGCGGAGCGGGCTTTTGGTAATGGCGTCAATCAGGGAGGTGTTCATGGGAGCTTCTGCCCTTTGAAGGTGCTGAGGGGCATACTCTTCACCTTGCGGTTCAGCAGGACCGCATTGATCTCGCCTCCGGCCAGGATGATAAAAGAGCTGATATATAGCCAGATTAGCAGCACGGTTACGCCTCCGAGACTGCCGTAGGTTTTGGAGAAATCACTGAATTGATTGACGTATACGGAGAACAGGATCGAGGTCGTAATCCAGCCGATGGTGGTGAACAACGCCCCAGGCATTACCTCCCGCAGCGCCAGTCTCCGGCTGGGAGCGATCCAGTACAGCAGGGTGAAGACGATGAACATCACGAGCAGCGGAATCGCGTATTGGAGCAGATCCCAGAGCTTTTGGAATCCATAGGGAAGATCAACCAGCAGGAAGACCTGCGTCTTAAGCCAGCTGCCGAGGACCAGAAGCAGAATGCTGAGCAGTACAACGAACCCGATCGTCAAGGTAGCAAGCAGGGCGATCCCCCGGATTTTCCAGAACACTCTGCTCTCGTCAATCTCGTAGGCACGGTTCAGCCCCTTGATGATGGCATTGATCCCTTTGGAGGCGGCCCACAGGGTAGCCAGCATCCCGAAGGACAACAGCGTCTGGCTGCGTCCGGCGGACACATCCTGCAGAATCTCTTCTATAATAGAGATGGCTTCGGCGGGCATGATCTGCTCCAGCTGCCCTATATTTTTCTCCAGGGAGATATTCGCATACCCGATCAGGGTCATGATGAAGATCAGAAAAGGAAACAAAGACAGGATTAAATAATAGGTCAGTTGCGCAGCGATGCCCTGGACATCATCGTCGTTGATTTTTACCCATAGCTGCTTGATGAACTTGAAAGTGCCTCTTCTACTGCCGGAAGTGCTGTTCATAAGACCCTCCTTCAAGAATTCCCGGATAGACTGACATGGTAGCCAAATCGTTCCATATATATGTATACCCGTTATAATATCCTTTAGTCCGCCGGGGTAGTTTTTATTGTAACATACCTGGATTAGTTGGATCTGGGGCAGTGAAAATTCAAGCAGGAAATCCCCTTGTATTATACTGGAAAACTCTTAGAATAGTAGGAAAGATAACAATATAAGAATATAAGGAGATTGCCCATGAAGCTGCTGCTTGAGGATTACGAGGGAATCAGACGCTGGATGTACCGCAATGCCCGTCCGCTGGACCTGGCGAGATGGAGATTTCACTTTGAGGGCGGCGGGGCTGCGCCGGTACTGGAAGCGCTGTCCGCCTATCAAAATGAGGATGGCGGCTTCGGCCATGCCCTGGAAGCGGACGCGTGGAATCCGAATTCCACGCCCATCCAGACCGCTACGGCGGTAGAAAGGCTGCTGGAGCTGGAATTTGCAGATAACGGGCATCCGCTGGTGCAGGGAATTCTGAAATACCTGGACAGCGGTGTGGATATGGATGGCCGCACATGGAAGAATGTCGTAGCTTCCAATAACGATTATCCTCATGCCCCCTGGTGGCATACAAGCTCGGACAGTACTTCCCACAGTATGTATAACCCGACAGCAATTCTGGACGGATTCATTCTGAAGGCTGCTCCCAAGGATAGCGGGCTGTATGCCAACGGACTAGGGATTGCCCGTGAGCTGACGGAGCTTTTCCTGCATGACCCTGTGATTGAGATGCATCCGTTGAAATGCGTGGCCACCCTGCTGGAATGTATCGCTTGGGCAGAATTGCAGGAGGAGTTCCCTTACGCTGCACTAAGAGAAGCGCTCAAGGTGCAGAGTGTGCAGTTAATCAGCCGGGATGCGGGTGGATGGAACGGGTATAGCTGCAGGCCGTCTGTGTTCATCCATTCGCCGCATAGCCCTGAATATGCAGAGCTTGGCGGGCTGCTGCATCAGGAGCTGGATTATCTGCTGGAGACCCGGAACTCCGAAGGAATCTGGGACCTGACCTGGGGCTGGGCGGGGTATGAACGGGAATTTGCCGTCAGTGAGAACTGGTGGAAGGCGCATATTGTCATTGAGAATTTGCGGCTGCTGCGGGAATTCGGACGGATGGCGGAGCTGCCATAGGAACAATAGTTTACAGTTACAAAATAATGCAACGCATGTTAAGCCACAGCTCTCCGGATGGAGGGGCTGTGGCTTAATTTCGCACCGGATGCTTGCAATGGCAGCAGACAGTATCTGTTATAGTGCGCTGTTCGTCTGAATGAATTCCCGCTGATATATGGCCTGCACGTTCTTCAAAATGGTGCTACCGTGCTCAGAGAATTTGAGCGGCGTGACCTGGTTCTTGTGCAGGAACACCCCGGACCTGCCGCTATGTTCGCCAAGAGCCGCCTGATACAGTAAGCCTGCGCCGTGGGCTGGCGCCGGGAAAAACATGCGCGTAATCGGCCGCAGCCAGAAGGGGATGCCTGATTTTTTGCCGCTGCGAAGGGTGTTGTTGCCTCCGGGATCCGCGCTGCGGATAAGGATGCCTTCGGCTGCAAGCTCAGAGGCCACCGCCTCCGTCCACAAGGACATGGCCCGCTTGGTGTCGGCATAAGGTCCAGTCAGCATCTGAAATTTCGCCGGGCGCTCCAGCGAAGCCGGGTCGAAGCTGCGCTTCATCATAAAAGCGTTGGAGGACGTATTCACGACCGTGCGGAGCGTGCCTTTCAGCAAGAGCGGCTTCAGCTCCATCGTAAGGATATACGGAACCACCGTCTGCAGCTCATAATGCAGCTCACGCCCTTGCTTAGACAAGAGTAACTCGGGGAAGCTGCCGCCGGCATTATTGAACAGGATGTCAATATGTGATTCGTGGCGGTTAATGTCCTGCAGGGCACTTCGCAATTGGCCAAAATCGCTTAAATCTGCCTTATAGATTCGTAGCTGCCTGCTGCCGAGCGCCTTATGGATGAGTGGGTCATCTTCAGCAAAAGCTGAGCGGATCAGCGAAATAACCTCCCAGCCTTCGTTCAGAAGTCTATGGGTCAGGGCCAGCCCGATGCCGTGATTGGCTCCGGTAATCAGCGCGGTGCGCGGGGGATGTGATCGTCTCATATTGGTTACTCCTCTACATGGAAAGTGGTGAATGGTGCTCATTGTATAACTTGGAGCCAAGTCCAAGTCAAGCGATAAAATGTGTCATTGACTTGGAGCCAGCTCCAAGTTATATAATAGAACGAAGGCACCATTAGACCAGTGAAACGGAGTGATTCTATGAGTCTGGCGGAAGCAGATCTCCAGCAGGGATATTCGATTAAGGAAACGGCGGAGCGGACGGGTATGTCTGAGGATACGATAAGGTATTACGAGAAGATCGGGCTGCTGCCCCGGGCGAAGCGCAAAGGGAACAGCCACCGCATCTATAGCGATTCGGACCTGAACCGGATGTTGCTGGTGACATGCCTCAAAAAAACAGGAATGTCGCTGGACGACATGCGGCCCTATCTGGACTTGTCTCTGGATGCAGACCTGTCTCAGTATCCTGAGCTCCACGTGATGATTCTGAATCACCGGCAGAAGATTATCGAGCAGATCGCATCGCTGCAGCAGATTGTTGATTTCATTGACGTCAAAATAGAGCAGGGAAATCTGGGCCCGCAGACCTGCGAGCTGACCGGAGACCGTAAGCAGATGCCAAGAGGACGTAAAGCCAAAGCTAAAGGGTGAGGGTTAATGCGAAGCACGAGGGGATTCAGGTGCTGAAGGCTATGCTTGACGCTGACAGACGGGGAGCTAGAGGAATCGCTTAGCTGACAGGCCGCCCGTGCCGTATCCGCATCCCATTGTTAATAATTGCGTAAGCGCTCCGTACATATTTACCCTTCGTGAGCCAAACAATGAGTACAATTGTTCAATCACGAAGGAGGTGTTCCAGTATGAATACAAGCAACCACAGAGTAAAGCGTGTCCTTCTATATCCCTTGGCCGCAGCTGTGATTATGTCAGCGGCGCTAATCCCGTCAGCCCCGCTTGCCGTGTCTGCTGCACAGGCAGACACGGCACTTTCAGCACCCGCACCTGCGTATAGCAGAGGGAGCAGCGTATCGGGCAACCGGACAGCTGGGAATCAGCAGCAGCAGGCGCTCAGCCGTGTGGCGGTCATTATCGATGATTTCGGCAACAGCATGCGCGGGACAGAGGAAATGTTCAAGCTGCCCGTCAAAATCACCGTCGCAGTCATGCCGTTCCTGCGCTCCAGCGAGCAGGATGCCCGGCGCGCCCATGAGCTGGGCTTCGATGTGCTGGTCCATCTGCCGATGGAGCCGCGCCAGGGCAAGCCGGAATGGCTGGGACCGGGGGCTGTGCTGACCAGCATGAATGACGCCGAGGTCCGCCAGCGGGTGGAGGCAGCGCTGGATAATGTCCCTTATGCGATTGGAATCAACAATCACATGGGCTCCAAGGTGACAGGTGATGAAAGGGTAATGGGTATTGTGCTGGAGGTCTGCAAGGAGCGCGGTCTTTTCTTCGTAGACAGCCATACCAATTACCGTTCAGTCGCGGGACGGATGGCCCGGGAGCTGGGAATGCCGCCGGTGGAGAATCATATTTTCCTGGATGATGTGCATTCGGCAAGCCATGTGGCGAAACAGATGAAGCTAGTGCAGGAGCGGGCTTTGAGTCAAAAGTTCTGCGTCACCATCGGTCATGTCGGCATCCAGGGCAAAGAGACCGCCGCGGGCATCCGCAGCGGCATTGCCGAAATGAAGGACAAGGTGCAATTCGTCGGCATCTCCGATCTGGTCCGTGAGGAATGGAAGTGGAATTCCCGGCTTACACTTCCATAAGGTAGGCAGCGATCCCGTTCGCAATGGCTTCGGCGATCTCTTCCTGGCCCTTTGGTGTACAGAGCTTCTCCCGATCAGCCGGACTGCTGACAAATCCCGCCTCAACGATCACCGTTGTGGCGGTTATTTTGTTGAGCAGGTAGAAGGGCTTGCCCCGGACAGGATCATTCTTCATCCCGTAGAGCTGGTTGAGCTGATCCTGAATGGTCCGGGCCAGCAGGAAGCTGCGCCCTTCCTGGCGGTACAGAACGAGCGGACCATGCTTGGACGGGGATTTCGCCCAGTTAATGTGGATGCTGACCACAACATTGGCCGGAAGCGTCTCTGCCAGTTCCTTGCGCTGGGCCAGATCGCGTAAATGCCGGGATCTGTTCCTCAGCCACAGATTCTCATCGCTGGGCGCATAATCGCCAGTCCGGTTCAGAATCGTATCGAAGCCATCTGCACGCAGCAGGAGAAAGAGGCGGCGGGAGATGGCAAGGGTGATGTCCTTTTCCAGAATGCTGCCGTAGGAGGTTCCGCCGTCAATCCCTCCATGCCCGGCATCAATCAGAATGATCCGCTGGTCATGGCCGAGCATATGCTGGCGCTGTCCGGGCTGCTCTGCCTGCGGATTAGTGCGGGGTGCAGCCGCCGCGTGAATCACTGCGGTTTCTCCTGCCGTAAGCATGAGCAGAACGCTTGCTGCGGCTATGATCCGCTTAAGCCGCCGCCTGGATCTCAGCTCAGACTGCTCTTTTGAATGATGGGAATGTGTAGCCGTATGGGGCTCTAATGCTTCTGACTGTCTCAAGTGAATAACCTCCCTGCCGGAATAATCAACAGCTACTTGTACTTAATGACGGTTTATACAGGTGTAGTCTTGTTAGATTGTGCCTTAACGGCCTAACCTATACGAAGCTTCGGATTCCGGTTTAGAGATCGGAGGATTGGAGCACACTATAGGCATAAGGTCAAGGGGCGGGAACCCGCCCCGGCACTCACCTGGGAGGTGTATGAGATGGCATCCGGCGGAGATGATCTGGTGAAGTATATTACGGAGAAGGTAGTCGTCTACATTGAGAACCCTCGCGCTGTCCATGCCCGGCGGAAGGCAGAGAAGCAGCCGTGGGCGGAAAAATGGTTCGGCACGCTGCCGCTCGCCTGGTCCGTGTGGCGCAGCAAATGGAGCAGGGGCGGGGATAGTAAGGAGTAGGAGTAGCACTTCAGCGGAAATCGGTCGCTGTGTGGGCATGAGGTGCATAAATGCACCTGAATTAGAGGAAATCGGGCCCTAAGTGTGAATCAGGTGTATAAGCAAACAGCCTTCCCAAGTGGCGTCGTGCAGGCGGCACCCGGGAAGGCTGTTTCAATATCGAGCAGGAACTGCCAGTGCCAGTCTACCGGCTTGAACCGGGTAGAGCAGCGGAGCCCAGCGTGGCTCCCCCGGGCAGCGGCACCGGCAGCTTGTGGAAGGTGCCCGCCTTCTGAAGGGCGTTAAGCGGGAGATAACGGATGCCACCGGGACCGGCAGCGGCATAGACTACGGCAGCTTCTGTGCTGCCTTGGTCCCGGGAAGCACCGGGCTTCAGCCAGCTCTGGCTGCCTGTAATCATGAATGGCGCGCCGAGCGTGTCGTTGTGCCCCGGGGACTGGAAGGCGAGACTGCCCCGCTCCTGAAGCAGAGCGCTCAGGCTTGCTCCGTTCAACGTCTTCAGCCCGGGTGCGGTCAGCCACAGCAGATCGGCATACGGGTCATCCTCTCCGCCGCTCCGAAGAGCGGGCTGGGGAGCGCGCGCCTGGCCCGGACCGGAGGACAGCATGGCTGAAGCTTCCGGTGCGGCATTAAGAATATGCTCAGCCTGGCTCTGATTCCAGGGCAGCGTCTCCAGAACGGTAGCATTCAGATACAACGTTCTGTTCTCCGTAGTGATTTTCCAGACAGGCAGCATTGGAGCATAGAGTGCCGTAACCCCGATGGCACCTGAAGAATTAGAGGGTATCAGTCCTTGCTGCGCCAGATACTGGCGCAGTTCAGTCATACTATAAGGGAGACCATCGGTTCCGGCTCCGTATTCGCTAAGCAGATAGCCGCCCTGATCCGCAGCCGAGATAATGAGATAGCCGATCCGCTGACCGCTGTGCATCACATTGACCAGCCAGCTCCGCGTTCCCGGACCAAGAGGGTAAACCTCCGTGCCGGCATCCTTCCATTCCTTAAAAGGAGCATCCGCTGAGAGCTGGCTAATCGTCTGACGGGTGAAGGCCTGCAGCGTTTCCGGCGCTGGAATCGGCTTCATCTCAAGTCCCGGAAGAACCTCCTGCGTGACGGCCTGCATCACGGTCGTCCGGCTGGCTTGTGATGCTAGCGCCTGGGGAGAGGAGGCGCTGGCAGCCAGCAAAGTCAGTCCAAGAATCAGACAGAGGAGCAGGCGGCCACGCCGCCGGGAGCTCTTTTGCCTCGTAGTGATATTCATAGGTTCAGTCACCTTTCCTGTTATTGAGGGAATTTACGCTTCTTACTGTTCATTGTAGGGGACAAGCCCTGAAAAGGCTGTTACTTGCTGTCGCGCCAGGCTGCGGGAGTTTCGCTGTTTTTTTGCCTGCTTTTAGCGGACCAGGTCGCATTCTATGTGCTGCGCAGATGAAACAATCCGTACGTTACGGCAGAAACTGCAATCTGCGGCTCATACTGCCACGAGGTCTCCTGGCGGCGGCGGTTGTACTGCTCCAGGATGGCGAGGCGCTTCTCTTCTTCCGGTTCCTTCAGCAGCTCCGCGTAGTAGATGTCCACGATGCTAAGCTCCAGCTCCAATCGTTCGCGCGCTTCTTCCGCCCAGGTGTAATCCAGCAGCGCCAGCTTCGAGGTCAGGTATCCCTCCAGCCGGTCGGCCCCGTCCGTAATCCCCAGCTCGAACGGCTGGACATGAATGTTCTCCGGCAGCCGTGGCGTCAGCTCCTTGCCGGCCAGCCGGGCCTCGAAGTCCGGGACGATCAGCCCGGAGGTTAACGACACCGCGATGAAATGCAGCTCCTCCCGCTTCAGGTCACAGGTCATTTCGACCTTGTAGCAGACCGCCAGCCATGGCTCGTAGGCGGCCGAGAACAGCGTGGTCCGCTGTCTGAGGCCAGGGTCCTCGAACAGCTGGAGGCACCGGCCTTCGTCCCGTGCCGCCGACCAGATCTGCCGCAGGCGCTTGCTGCCGTAGGTCACATCCTCGCGGCGGATCATGCCCGGTCCGAGGCGCGGCAGCGCCGGAACGATGCCGAAGTACCGCGCGAGGATGCTGTCCTCCGGCGCAGCAGATACCCCGGGCGGCAGCGCAGCTCCCGGCGCCTGCGCTGCGCCGAGCGGCTCCGCAGCAGCTTCGGCATCCGCCGCCCCGGCCAGACCTGGCGGCGCTCCCGCCCCTGCCGGGCGGCTGGCCCCGCCGCGCGGGCGGACCGCAGGCGCCGCAGCCTGCGCGGCCAGTTTATCGTACTTCTGCGGGTCGAAGACGAAGCTGAAGGAGAGGGTCTCGGGATCTACGCCGGTGCGCTCCACGAAGCCCCAATAATAAGGGCGGTCCGTCAGCATCCGGTCCGCGCGGGGGGAGAGCTTCACCGTCACATGCAGCGGTGAGGATTCAAGAATGGTGCATTCAGTCGCTTCCAGATAATCCATGACCTGCTTGCGCACCTCAATAGGGGTCAGCATCAGTTAGGCACCCCGCTATCATCCAGCTTGGCGTGGGTCAGCTCGCTGAGGGAATCGCCGATATCATCCAGACTGCTGCGCAGCTCCTCGTCGCTGCCCGCTTCAAGAACGATTTTGTACAGGCTTTTCTCAAGCGAGCCCTTCTGCTCGAAGCGCTCCAGAATGACATCCAGCCCGCCGATGACCATCTCGAACATGTTGATTTTCTCATGCAGCAGGTGGAGGATATGCTCTTCAATTGTCCCTTCGGTGGAGAGGTTATAGATGACCACATCATTCTCCTGACCCAGCCGGTGGACCCGGCCGATCCGCTGCTCGACCCGCATCGGATTCCAGGGCAGATCGAAATTGATCATATGGTGGCAGAACTGCAGGTTAATTCCTTCGCCGCCGGCTTCGGTGGCAATCATCACCTGGGCGCGTCCGCGGAAGAGGTCCATCATCCAGTCTTTTTTGCCGCGGTTCATCCCGCCCGAGTATGTCACACATTGCAGTCCATGGTCACGGAAATACTGAAGCAGATACTCCTGCGTGGCCCGGTACTCCGTGAAGACGATTACCTTCTCGTTCATTTCACGGATTAACTCCATCGTCTTCTCCGCCTTGGTATTCGTCTTGACCGTACGGATCGTCTGGAGCAGCCCCATCATCCGCTCACGCTTCGGCGAATCGGCCGGCAGCTTCTTGATCAGATTCACCAGCGTTACGAACACCGCATCCCGGCTGCTGCACACCTCACGTTGAAGCGTGACCAGGGAGAGCATACTGCTGAGATTGCCGCCTGCCTCCTGATACTGTTCTTTGACAAAAGCGGTCACCCCGTCATACAGCGCCTTCTCCTCAGCGGAGAGGGTGAGGGGGATATTGCGCACCTTGCGCTTGGTGAAATTAACCGGGCCTTCGCCCCGGCGGTTGCGGATCATAACCTTGGACAGCTCGCCCCGAAGCTTACCCTCGTTCTTGGGCTGGCGCTTATCCACTACGAAATTGGTAGCAAAATCACCCTGATTCCCCAGCTGGCCCGGCTTCAGCAGCGTGATCAGATTGAACAGCTCGCCGAGATCATTCTGCACGGGGGTGGCGGTGAGCAGCAGGCAGTACTTTTTGCGGAGCTGCTGGACGAACAGATAATTCGTCGATTTCTTATTCTTCAGCTTATGGGCTTCGTCGATAATCAGCATGTCGTACTCCTGGCTCAGCAGCATTTCCTTATGCGGGTCACGCTTGGCCGTATCCATCGAGGCGACGACAATGTCATTGCCCCAGGAATAGGCTTTCTTTTGCGCTACGGCAGAGATTCCGAACTTCGTATTCAGCTCCCGCACCCATTGCAGGACAAGCGAGGCCGGCACCAGAATCAGAACCTTGCTTACCAGCCCGCGCACCAGATACTCCTTCAGCACCAGCCCGGCTTCGATTGTCTTGCCAAGTCCGACTTCATCGGCCAGAATCGCCCGTCCCGACATCTCGAACAGCACCTTGTGCGCCGTATCCAGCTGATGGGGAAGCGGAGACAGCCCGGACAGATGCTTCATACACTGCAGCTCATCGAAGCTGGTAACCAGGCCCGACTGCTCTCCCTGCACGGCAAGGCGGGATAACCGCCAGTCGCCCCACGGCCCCCCTTTATCCAGTCTCGATTCCAGATCATGCAGCCAGTTACGCTCAAAAGATAGAGGAACAGGCAGCAGCGGCGCAGAAGTTACCTTCTCTTGGGGCAGGGAATTGCGGAATAATTGCGTCATGTTGCAGCCTCCTCCGTCGCAGTTTCATATCGAAATGCGTAGCAGTAGTATGCTCGTTTCAGAGAGATTTCATAACCAGAGGGGCGTGGAATTGACAGAGGAACGCTGTAATCCGCCTTGAAAGCTTTCAGTTCCAGTGCCTGCAAAAAAGCGAGAAAGAGGGAGGAAATGAGCCTTTCTTTTCCTGTTTTTCCGTTATTCCTGCCTGGGGCTGCTTTTTCAAAAAAGACCTCTATCCACAACATGTGGTATAGTTTAAAAGTTAACGCACACCATATATTGTTACAAAAGCATGAAATTTAGCTGGTATGCGGATTTTTTCGGCTGTTTGTTATTGACAAGAGGAGCTTCCGCCGGACAAGCAGGCTGCGGCTGCCCGGCCGCCGGAAGCATGACCTATTATATCCTGGGAGGTTTTACTATTGAGTACAGTGGAACACAACAAGCGTCTAGAGGGTCTGAGCGAGAAAATATTCCTGGACCGTTATGCCTGGAAGGACGCGGACAGCAATAATGCCAAGGTAGGCGATGTAGTACTTGTCCTGACGAAGGATGATCCAAAGTTCCCAACCAAGGAGGTTGGCGAGATTGTAGAGCGTACAGGCCGGATGGTTACGGTAAAAACCCGCAGCGGCGAGCTGGTGCAGTCGGATGTGGAAAAGCTGACGCTGAACATTGAGAAGACGCCGGAGGAGATGTGGGACCGTCTTGCGGCAGCGATGGCTTCCGTGGAGAAGACTCCCGGGCTTCAGGAAGAATGGACAGGCAAATTCCGCTCGATTCTGGATGACTGGAAGCTGGTTCCCGGCGGACGGATTGCGGCTGGGGCCGGAGCCAGCGAGGAGCTTACACTGTTCAACTGCTATGTGATTCCATCTCCCAAAGACAGCCGGGGCGGCATCATGGAGACACTCTCCGAGATGACCGAGATTATGGCCCGCGGCGGCGGGGTAGGCATCAATTTGTCCTCGCTGCGCCCGCGCCGTGCCATTGTCAGAGGGGTGAACGGTTCCTCCAGCGGCTCCGTGTCCTGGGGCGGCCTGTTCAGCTATACCACCGGACTGATTGAACAAGGCGGCAGCCGCCGCGGCGCGCTGATGCTAATGATCAACGACTGGCACCCGGATGTGCTGGACTTCATTACCGTGAAGCAGACGATGGGCCAGGTTACCAATGCCAATCTGTCGGTCTGCGTCAGCAATGGCTTCATGAAGGCCGTCAAGGAGGATCTGGACTGGGAGCTGGTCTTCCCGGATACCACTGACCCGGATTACGACACCCTCTGGGACGGCGATCTCGATAAATGGAAGGCAGATAACCGCCGCGTCATTCCTTACCGCACCGTCAGAGCACGCGATATCTGGCATACGATTATCGAATCGGCCTGGAAGTCCGCAGAACCGGGCGTTGTTTTCATGGAGTATTATAATCAGATGTCGAATAGCTGGTATTTCAATCCAATCATTTGTACCAATCCGTGCTTCCACCCGAACACCCGCATTGCAACGGAATACGGTCTCTTAACCATTGAAGAGCTATATAAGAAGGTCGGAACGGAATCCTTCCTGGTGGGAACCGATTTGAGACTAGTGGAGCAGGCCAAAGTGGTTGGCGGAAGAAGCTATGAAGTTCCAGGTCTACAGATGAGACGGGCGACAGTGTTCCCAACCGGGACCAGAGAAACCTTGAAGATCTCGCTGCAAAATGGGGTGGAGCTGTCCGTAACGCCTGAACACCGCTTATTTACTGACTCCGGCTGGAAAGAGGCTCAGACTCTGAGTGCAGACGATTGCGTTTATTTGCAGTCTGGTGAGGGAGGGTTTGCGGCTAAGGATACACTTGGTGAGGGTTGGGTCAATGAACAGCTTGAGGAACTCGAAGTGAAGGCAGTTAGAGCCGCTGAAAAAGAGGTTCCGGCTGCGCTGTATACAGCTTCACGTGCGACGGTTGTGGCATTCCTGCAAGGATTATTCTCTGCAGACGGAACGGTATATGAGAATGATGAGATGCACCGTACGGTCAGATTGACCTCAGCTTCCAAAAAACTTCTTCAAGGCGTTCAATTGCTGCTGCTTAATTTCGGAATTAACAGTTCCATCTATAACGACGAACACAGCGGATTCTATGAGCTTATCTTAAGCGGCAACAACATCCTGGAGTTCAAGAATAAGATCGGCTTCAAGCTGATTACCAGAAAACAAGAAGCACTGGAGCGCATTGCCCGGCCTTCCCGCAAAAATGAAAAGTTTATCTCCAAAGTCGTTGGTATCGAAGCAGGCGAGGTTGTGACGGTATACGATATTACTGAGCCTGTTACGCACTCGCTGATCGCTGGTGGTGTTGTTGCTCATAACTGCGGGGAACAAGGCCTTCCCGGCTGGGGCGTGTGCAACCTGTCCGCCGTCAATCTCTCCAAGTTCTACGATGCCGAGAAGCATGATGTGGACTGGGCAGATCTGGCGACAACGACCCGTTATTCTGTGCGTTTCCTGGATAATGTTATTGACAAGACACCATATCATTTCCCGGAAAATGAAGCCAACCAGAAGCTCGAACGCCGCGTAGGTCTCGGCACCATGGGTCTGGCTGAGCTGATGATCAAGCTGAATATCCGCTATGGCAGCCCGGAATCCCTGGAGTTCCTGGACAAGCTCTACGGCTTCATGGCCCGCGAGGCCTATCTGGCTTCCGCCGAGATTGCCGGCGAGAAGGGGTCGTTCCAGGCGTTTGACACCGATAAATATCTGCAGAGCGGCTTCATGCGAAATATCACCGAGGTCTATCCCGAAGTGGGTGAGTCGATCCGCAAACATGGTATGCGTAACGTAACTGTGATTACCCAGGCCCCTACCGGCAGCACGGGAACTATGGTCGGCACCTCCACCGGGATCGAACCGTATTTCGCCTTCAAATATTTCCGTCAGAGCCGTCTCGGCTATGACGAGCAATTCGTGCCGATTGCCCAGGAGTGGCTGGAAGCCCATCCGGGAGAGGAGCTGCCGGACTACTTCGTCACATCAATGGATTTGTCCGCTAAGGATCATATCCGTGCACAGGCAGCCATTCAGCGCTGGGTGGACAGCTCCATCTCCAAGACCGCGAACTGCCCGTCTGACTTCACCGTGGAAGAGACCGCCGAGCTGTATGAAATGGCCTTCGATCTGGGCTGCAAAGGCGTGACCATCTACCGTGACGGCAGCCGTGATGTACAGGTGCTGGAGACCAAGAAGAAGGAAGACAAGAAGGACGAACCGGCAACGGCTGCCAAGCCTGAGGTGATTAAGGAAACGGAAGCCGCTCCGTCAGCACCGACAACTGTAGCCGCAGCGACTGCTCACCAGGCAGCGTCCAGCGGAGTAGACAAGCAATACAAGAAACGCCCGCAGGTTCTGCGCGGCGCGACCTATAAGATCAACACGCCGTTCGGCATGGCGTATATCACGATCAACGATCTTGATGGTATCCCGGCCGAAATTTTCCTGAATGTCGGCAAGGCTGGCTCTGACGTCTTCGCCATGGCGGAAGCCCTGGGCCGCGTCTGCTCGCTGTTCCTACGCTACGGCGATCACGGCGAGAAGGTCGGCCTGTTGATCAAGCACCTCAAGGGCATCGGCGGCTCCGGCGCCATCGGCTTCGGTGCGAACCGCGTCGAGTCCATCGCCGACGCCGTAGCCAAAGCCCTGGAGACCCATGTGCTGAACAACGCCCATGACGATCACATTCCTGCGCCAATCGCAGCCACGCTGGAGCTTGATTTCAACGAGGCGCTGAACGCCGAGCTGAAATCCACGGTTCCTGCGGCGGCTACCAACGATAGCCACGGCGGTCATGACGCACATAGCCACGCTACCGCTTCGAGGGATCTTTGCCCTTCCTGCGGCAGCGCCTCGCTGATTAATATTGAGGGCTGTAAGACTTGCGGGAATTGCGGGTATAGTCGGTGTGGGTGAGGATGGACTTGAGTTCCAAAATTAATTAGATCTGTGTGATTTTTCATTTTAAATGAGAATTGTTTCATTTCATGCGAGAAAAACGTTTCATTTAGAATGATAAAATTAAAATGTACACTTAATTGAATAAAAATACATTGAAACCACATCTAGAACACGGCAGCATGCTTTATTATGTTGCTGTGTTCTTTTTGTTTGTCTCTATTTAATGTAAAGGTTTAATGAACATAAAAAAACGATGAGGGTGGTTTAGAATGCCTAAATATAATATCTATAAAATTAAGGATGGCAACCGAGAAGCTTTACAAAGAAAACTTAGCACAGTAGGTTTAATTGCAAAAAATGAAAAACAAATTGGGGATTATACGGCCAAATTTTATTTTTCTGATAAACCTGATTTAGTCAAAATTTGGTGGGTTGATTTATATAAAGATTTCATAGACGTAAACGAACTTCCTAATAATGAGTTATACTTCGGAATACTATTATTAGTCAATAAAGAAATCTGTTATGCAATCAGCTTTGGTAAAGCGCATTTTTACCTTCGTGAATATTGTGATGGGGAATTTGGTTTAAATTTGGCCGAAAGAATTGTTGACGAAAACAATCTTAGAATAAAAAACTCCAAATTGTTTGGAGGAAGGCGATCTAAAAATATTATCTCTTATCAAGACAGGAGCCCGATTGAATATGATAGTGGAGAATCATTCCAATATATAAAAGCTAAAACAATTAATGCAGAGGATTGGGGAAGCGTAGTAAGCTTTGGTTCCTCAGTTTTATTTAATGTAAAAATATCTCCTTCAGAACTTGATAGATTTCTAGATTCTATAGAGCAGAAACTTAGTCAAACACCTATTCTTACACTACCAAGAGTAGAGGAGGTAAAAGATGTAGAGACTAAGCGGCGCTTGGATAGAGAGCTTGCTATATCGTTATTATCGAACACTACAACAGGTACGCTAGCTGAGGAGTTTTCTGTTTCAGGAGTCGACTTTGTCTTCAGTGAAAATAATCAATACGCATTCTTCTTGAAAGGAAATTCAAAACAAAGCGAACTGAAATTTGATGACTTGTCTTTAGAGCGTCTCACCCATTTCGTAACTGAAAATGGGATTGATTTGATTAATTCAATCAATGATATTCGTATTCAGATAAAAAGTGAAAATAGTAGAACTAGAAGCGAATCTTTAAAAAAAGTCTTAGATTATGTTGATGATGAAAGATATTGCTTAGTGAACGGAAAATGGCATCGATTTAACCAATCTTATATTAACTTTCTTCAAAAAGAGGTAAATAAAATACCAATACTACAGCATAATACAACGTTCCTTTCATCAAATATAAATGAAGATGATTTTAACAAGGGTAAGGTATGTGATGGTTATTTGAATTTTGATAAAGACTTTTCTTATATTGAAAAATACAAAATAGAGAAAATGGATCTCTACAAAGATAAGACACTGTATTTTGTGAAAATGGGTGAGCCTCAAAATCTAAGTTATGTAATTGACCAATCTTTAAATACTGTAAAAATACTTCAAAATAATGTGGATGATATCATTATAAATCAAATGAAAATTGAACCTGAAAATATGTGTCTTTGGCTTATCTTTGAGAGGAAAACAACATTGAAGAGATTGTCAGATCTCAGATCTCTTATATTTCTTATGAAATTAGTAGAATGGAAGCGTAATGTTATTGTAGCTGGTTACAAACCTACTATAAATATTGGTTATAAAGATCCAAAAACAATTTAGATCTCTTTTTATTCTCTTAATAAAAAAAGCATTTCTCCACATCTTCAGGGGAAGTGCTTTTTTTTGTGTGAAAATTTTAAAGTATAAAGTATAAATGTGTTTGTTTAGATTGAATGGGTAATTATATTATAATGAGATGTTTATTGCGATTAAAGAACTGCTCTCAAGAAGATCAAGATCTAATCCTGTTGAAAGTATTAAAGGAGCTATGCCATACGGGTAGAGTTTAATTTTATACTTCCTGGACTTCTGTCAAGAAAGTAGACTGTTACGCAACGGATTTTTTAGTGAATTGCTTAGCAAAGCGGGCGGGGGAAAGATACCCCAGTGAGCTGTGCATTCGCTTGCGATTGTAATAGAACTCAATGTATTGGAAAATAGCATCATATGCCTGTTCCGGGTTTTTGAAGCGCGGATTACAGTAGATGAGCTCTTTCTTTAAAATACTGTGCCAAGACTCAATGCAGGCGTTATCGTAACAGTTTCCTTTACGGCTCATGCTGGATTTCATGTGGTATGTCTTTAGTTGGTCGACATATTCTTTTGAGGTATATTGAGACCCTCGGTCAGAGTGGTGCAGTAGGCCCTCGCCGGGTCGCTTCGCCGTGTACGCCGCCTGCAGCGCGTCTAAGACCAGGCTCGTCTCCATATGGTTATACAGCCGCCACCCTACAATTTCTCGCGTGCATAGATCCATGACGCTAGCTAGGTATAAGCGACCTCCACGACAAGGGATATACGTGATGTCGGTGACCCATACGGTGTTGGGCTTAAGCACCTTAAACTCTTGGTTCAGTGTGTTTGGTGCAATGGGATTATTATGCTTGGAATCGGTCGTCTGCACACGGTATGGCTTAGATACAATAGAGCGGAGCTTCATTTCTCGCATGTACACACTCACTGTGCGTTCCGTGACCGTATAGCCTTCCTGATGCAGCAGGCGGGTGATCTTCGGACTTCCATACCGTTTTTGATGGTCGTCAAAATGGTACCGGATTCGCTCCATAACGGCAGCCTTGCGGAGGGCTTGCACACTGGCTTTGGCGTTCAGCCACTTGTAATATCCGCTCCTGGATACCTGTAGGGTACTGCACATCTTCTCCAAGCGAAACGCGGAGCGATGGTCCTTCATGAACTGGAATCTTAGTTCCTTGGTTTGCTGAAGATGTGCACTGCTTTTTTTACGATTGCTAATTCTTCCTCTGTATCGGCAAGTCGACTGTCTTTCTCTTGGAGCTGACGGCGCATCTCTTGGAGCTCGGCTTCGAGTTCCCGTACCCGATCCATACTGGCTACCGGTTCATTCTTTAGCTCCCGGTATTGCCCCATCCACTGGTGCAGCGTACTTTTCGGAATGTCCAGCTCTTGCGCGATGTCCCCTATGCTCTTCGTCTGCTCTTGAATGAACTTTACCGTTTGCTTCTTATATTCTTCGTTATACCGTTGTCGTTTTTCTCCCATAGGGATGCACCTCCGTTGCCCTTATTATCCCTCCGTCCGTTAACTGTCGTCTACTTTCAATTCTAATCCCATCCTTATCAGTTGTACATACATCTAGGCGGGTAAAGAGTAATATCTAGGAACATATTGAGCAGAGAACGATTTCAAAAACTTAAGTATTTTCGTTGTCAATTGAGAATTCTCGGTTGAAAAATTTATTAAGTAAGAATGAGAATAGCTGAACGTTTTCATAAAGCTAAAGCAACTAGGTACGAATATTGGGTTTATTAGCCTCATCTTTTTCCCCTGCGTTTTTTCACTTTCCGTAATCTTCTTTCATTCGTTTTCAGTATTCGTTCTGGCTCAAATGAACCATATGACTTCTGAAATCGGTTCATTCCCAATATCCACAAGACTGTTATTGCTGCGCTAAAAAGTAAGACCACTCTTAAGGAGGTCTGAAGGAATACAGGGAAATACTTTGTAGTGCTGTACATGACGTAGTAATTCCATAATAATGCTATTCCTTGATTACGGGTAAATCTATTTCGAATCTCTGATCCTATGCTTACGTCTTTTTGGAGCAGTTGAAATAATCCCATTAATAGAATGAGAGGGACAATAGGAAGAAGACCGCTGGCTTTCAAAATGAGCAAACAAATCAGATCAAGTCTGAATATCTGATTTATAATAGGGAAATTAGATTGTAATGCATCTGGTTCTCCGGTAATGAAACTGAGGATCGCATTTAAAATCGAGATGATTCCAGAGAAAGCAATGATTGGAGAAAGGATTTTTCGAGCGAGTGGTAGAAAAAGCCTTCTATCCCACTGAGCAGTAATCAACATCCGATCTTGAAATCGGGCCATTTTATTTCTTGCCCAAAGTATTTGTATTGCTGCTGAAGGGATCTTTATTGAGGGGGATTGATATGCTTTAGTCTTTTTCTTTTTTGTCTTCTTATTCATAGCTCTACCTCCAACGACTTTCCTATTATTACGGTAGCTTGTTTCCGGAGTTCCATCGAATGATAGATGAAGGTAAAGAAATATCTTTTAAAAGATGATGATGTTTCTTACGACTTAGCACTAGACATTTTGTTTAGTTCATGGTATGAGACTGGCCCTCTGTCAAGAGAGTAGACAGTCACGCAACGGATAGTGTAGTAAATTGTTTGCAAAAGGGGAGGGGAAAGGTAGCCCAGAGCTCCGTGCATTCGCTTACGGTTTATAGTAAAACTCAATGTCCTGGTAAATTGCATTGTAGGCTTGCTCAGTAGTTTTAAAACGAGGGTTATAGTAAATATGAGTTCCTTCTTTAAAATACTATGCCAGGACTCAATACAGGCGTTATCGTAACAGTTTCCTTAGCGAATCATGCTGGTTTCCATCTGGTACGTCTCCAACTGGTGGACGTATTCTTTAGAAGTAATAGCATAAGCGGCCTGTAAGGCGTCCAGAACCAGGCTGGTTTCCATGTGGGTATACAGCTTCCCGTTACGCACTAAATCGGCGATGACCTTAGCATCTTTATAGTCATTTTTCGTCTGTGAGTTGTCTTCCAGTTCTTTACTTTTGTGAACATGATGCGGATTGACTATGACGAGTGGAATTCCTTGCTGTCCCAAGTATTCAGCTAGGTTAAACCAGTAGTGTCCGGTGGGCTCAATGCCAAAGAGGAAGTCACTCTTGGCATGCTCTTGTTGAAGCTCCTTCATCCATTGAACCAGTTGTTCCAGCCCGGTACGGGTATTGGAGAACACTCAGCCCTCCCAGTTCGATCCCCCGAAAGTCGATGGCACGGGCCACGTGGGTTTCTTTAGCGATGTCTGCGCCTACGACAAGGGTCTTGTCAGAAATTCGTGTAATCCGTTGATTCTGTTTCTTTGATTGTTTATACTTCATGTTGAGTGCCTCCTGTGCTGGAATTTGTTCTTTGGTCGGAACGTTTCCCAGTATACAGTTGGCGCTTTTTTCTTTCAAACCTCGAATTAATTCATTACAGGAATGGCTCCTTATTCATTTGATTAATTCCAATTATCGAATAATGCCCCCAATTATGGAGACTATATTATGTGAGAAAATCTTAAACCATTTGGAGGTGCACTCAGCATTGGATAAAATAAAAAATCAAAATGACGTTTTCAAGTTCGTGGCATTACGTCCACCAACTGAGCCGAAGCAAAAGAATGGAAATTCTAGCCGTATCGTTGACTCAAGGCATTTAAATGAAACTCCAGTCGGCAAGTTAATTAATGAACTTGAGCCGAATTCACACATTGGACAAGTTCTTCCTCATGTAATGGAACTAGTTAATAAAAATAACTGGGGAAGTGAAATCCAAGGGGATAAAAAATTTAAAGTAATTGTGGCTGTAAGTCGTATCATAGAAAATCAAGTACGGATTTTTGAATCGGAAAAATTCCATAGACAAATTGAGAATGCGATTGGAGATTGTCCTAAAATATTTATCCAAAGCGATTACGCATTTAATTTACAGTGTAATTTATGGGATCGATTACATGCATTCTACCTCATTAACCGTGTTACTCCTGTAAACTTGGAAGGTCTTATGGAAGGCCTTAAATCATTCCATATCTTGGGTAAGTTAGCAAAAGATGATGAAATGGTGACCTTAGAAGATCTACAAGCAGCGTATAGGGGAGTAGTCGTTCTTCCTGAAGAGTTTGTTCGAATTGCACCTGAAAAAGTTGAAGGACAGTTACGTAGCAATGAAAAAAACACACGTAATCATACTATTCAAAAGCATATCTCTGCCCTTTGGGACAAGTATGTTGAGTTACATGAGGCAGCCGAAGAGATTCAAATGCTTCAGCCAATAATTGAACTGAAGCAAGAAGAACAGGAACTCGATCAAGAGAAACTCGATGAATTTCATGTAGCTAAAAATACAACTGAGAAGTCTAACCTGAAAAAAATATTATACCGCTCCTCATTTACTTTTGACCCAGCAGACCTTGAAGCTCTAAGTCAAACTGCTCGGGTCATGATCGAAAATAGTAAAAACTCTGATCAATTTAATAAGCCTCAGGTTCTTAAACGAATTCATGAAGAACTAGCTGCTGTGACTGAACAATTATATTACGAACCTCGCTTAATAGAGAAGGAAATTCCGGATGCTGCAAAAAAAATCCCAGGCACCATGATTTTTATGAATAGAAATTTTAATTTAGAATCACTGAAATCTATTCCCTCCCCCTCTGACTTCCCTTTTCCATGGTCAATCAGATCACAGATAAGACCTCTCGGTATTGGTGATCTCAAAGTTGTAAAACAGACGCTGGAACGTTACGTAGCCGGCGAAGTTGCTCATATTGAAAATGTCATGCAAGGGGAGTCGAAAGAACGAAAGCACCGACGATACGATCGGACAGAAGAATCGCTTACTATCGAATTGGAGAGTACGGAAGAAACCGAAAGAGACACGCAGTCTACAGATCGTTTTGAGTTGAAGAAAGAGGTTGAGAATACCATTCAAACAGACATGAAGGTTGATACAGGTATTACTGTAAGTTCCAGTTATGGTCCTGTTAAGTTTGGAGCACATGCTAATTTTGCATATAATCAATCAACAAGAGATAGTGCTCGAGTATCCTCGAATTTCTCGAAGGAAGTGCTTGACCGTTCCATAGCTAAGATCCAAAAGAAATCTCGCGAAGAGAGAATTACAAAAACAATACAAGAGGTTGAAGAAATAAACACACACAGTATCAACAATATAGGTACGGAAGGACACATTACAGGTGTGTATCGTTGGGTTGATAAACACTACAAAGCACAAATTTTCAACTATGGTAAGCGCATGATGTTTGAATTTGTCGTGCCAGAGCCTGCTGCGTTCTTTAAATATGCCCAAGCAAATAACTCGGGTAATGCAATAAATGTTACGAAACCCATTCCACTAGGTGAAATTACTGCCTCGGATATTAATGAATCGAACTATCTGATACTTAGCCGAAATTACAATGTTCAAGGAATAACACCACCACCTCCTAGCGAGCGAGTTGTTAGCTACGCTTTAGATAAGCATGGGTTACAAATGAAAGAAGGGTTCAGTCAATCCGTAAATGATTTAAAGCTACCTGAGGGATATTATGCAGAGACTGGTTTTGTCGCGTCGAGTGTAATTAAATACATGAATCCTGAGATTCTAAAGGATCAGTATTATATTGTTACTATTGGCAGGCTTGTTCAAGGATATTTCGATCAGCCAGTGATGGGTGGGTTTCTTAACAAAGAGGAAAATTTTTTACCTATTACTGTTAATACCATGAATATAGATAGCTACACGATTGTTGTTTCTGTTATTTGCCACATATCTTTAGAACATTTCAGACAGTGGCAGATTAAGACATTTGAACTAATTCAATCTGCCTATACAACCGCAATGGCTCAATATGAAGAAAAATTACGTGCTGCCGAAGCACGTCGTGGAGTTGTTATAACCGGCTATAACCCAAACACCAACCGGGATATCGAGCGTACAGAATTGAAAAAACATTCAATTAGTATGTTGACTGGACAACGTTATACAGAATTTAATGCTGTGAGTGGAAATCCACCTGAATTTGACCTTGTAGAAGCAGCATCAGAAGGAAGATTTATTCAGTTTTTTGAACAAGCTTTTGAATGGGAACAGATGACGTACCTATTTTATCCGTATTTTTGGGGACGTAAGGATAATTGGGCGACGGTATCAAATACCTATGATAATGATCCATTGTTTACAAAATTTCTTCAGGCCGGATCAGCTCGAATTGTGATTCCCGTACATCCAGCATACAACGAAGCAATACTTTACTACCTACAGACTGGTGAGTTGTGGAATGGTGGTGATGCTCCAGTCATTGACGATCCTCTCTACATCGGGCTCTGTGAAGAGTTAAGAGCAAAACAAGATGATCTTGAAAATGCTGTTCCTGAGGGCGATCCATGGACAGTTGTTTTACCAACAACACTGGTATGGTTACAAGCTGGCCCAGAACTACCTGACTATCGTCAACACTGATACTGCTTAAGGAGGAGCTATGGGAGAAATATTACGACATGCTGAGATATTTCACAATACTCTGGAGAAAATTGGTTTGTTACGTCCTGATGAAGAATACACCTACGTCGAACTTGGAAACTTTTTAACTGATATTTCTCAGTTCCGTGATCCATTCGCTCACATGTTAGCCAAGCGCACCATTTGGAATAAAGCAAAACGTTCAAACCGTTTTTTAGACATTTTGTCATCAATTCCAATTCTCGGCATATTGACCGATACCATTCTTGATGTTGTAGATGCGGATCAATGGCTTGATCAACTAATGGGTAAGTACGCACCTGTTAATTCTAGGTATGGGAAACTGGCCGAATATTTCGAGCACATCATGTTAGGTATTACCCATATGATCTTTTCAGATGATATCCCTAAGAAGGAAGCGTTAATATCCATGCTTCCAGCTCAGTTTCAGCAACTTGATCCAATACCAGCCGCCGAGATTGACAGAATTTATCGGAACTTCTTCACTCAGTACTATCCTCATGAACATTGTGATTACCCGCCTTACGTCTTGTCTGGGGAACAGCGTATTCTTAACAAGATGTACCAGCGAGGTAGTAGAGGGATAATCCAATTCGTTGAAGAATACATTCAACTATTGTCTGAAGAGTTAAGTAAACTTGAATTAGATTGGAAGGAAAAGCGGAATCTAACCAAAAAAAGTCCGGAGCGGCATGATATCCTTGTTGGCTTTGGGAAAGCTCTTCATACTGTGGAAGATTATTTCTTTCATACAAACTTTGTCGAGTTACACTTATGGAATACTAAACGTCGCCAATATTCCTCAGTAGAGCCCGAAGAAATATTTAAGGCTCGTTTTTCCAAGGATGCATTAAAGGCATATCGAAATTATCGAGGCTACAATGAGTATGGTACTGAGAATTCTGCTATTGACTCTGATGTAGGGAATCAGACACGCTGGCGCCGCAAACTTATGCGACGTCTACGATATCCCGTGTATGACTCCCAGAATCGCTTGAGTACTTCCGAATCCCTATCAAGTTTAAATCTAATTTATCCGGGTGGTTTTGAAAGCAAAGATATGTTTCATACTATGGCTGGGGCCCTCGAGAGTATGGAAGCACTATTAGCGGGATTTGATAAATTGGGGAGCGAAGTGCCAGCCGCGTTTCGTTCTAGTCTCGGACTTTCAACATCCGGGAGTCTCCGAGAAAGTGAACTTGTGCTTATTCGGACCTTGTTTAACAAAGAAGAGCGTACAAGATTGGATAATGACCCTGACTATCTAAAAAGCCAAATTGTCCGGCACGTTGAACAACTGAACTCTAATATATATGAGAAAAATATAGAGTACTTTCATAAATTGGGATTCCTGAACCAGCAGGCAGCTAACTCATTTAGCAAGGCGGTTACCCTTGACAAAGGGGTAGAGTCGTTGCACAGTCAAACACCAGGATGTAGCGGATTCTTGATTCAATTTCTTGCTGAAGCACAAGGTGAGTTAAATGACAGTCGACGAGAATCCATTCGTAAAGACTCTGAACATAATGGGACACCGAACGAGGGGAATGTGCTTGATGAACGTTCAGACAATGGTGCTTCTGGTGAAGCTGTAGGAACGCATACTCTTCTCTCAAAAGATACCCCCAAAAGCCAACCTTTACATGAAGATTCCGAGGTTTTAGGAAAGTTTGCTTCACTCGCAGTGGTCCGTCTTTTGCTAACCGAAATTAATGAAAACCGTGATAGCGGAACTGGTCTTGATTGGGATCGTATTCTCCGACACCTAATAAGGTTCCCCAGTGCTCGTCCAACAACTTGGGAAACACAAGCACTTAAATACTTCCGGCAGAGTGGAGTTAATCCAAATTATCAAGATATCTATGATCGGCCAGAATATCCCATAATTAGCGTATTCCACCAAGATCAGCGATTACTACAACGAAGAAATGGGAAGCGTCGAGAGGAAATGGAAATGATGTACGTTAAGCTTGAGGAGAAGGCGGATCGATATATGATGGTAAATATCATTCCCAAATAATCTTGAGTAAAAGCCAGATCATGTAATGCTTTTACAAAGGGGGCTCTTTACAAATGCCACTTAGATGAAGGGTCCTCAATCTGCTGCTTGGCTTATAGATAGAATGATATCTTCTTGTAGTTAAGCTATAACTTTAGGAGCTAACAGGATCCAGACCATGGAAAGCAGGCTACCTCCCTTTCAAAATTTCCTCATGTACATGGCATATTTAGTTTTTTATAAATTAAATGTTTATGTTTATACTTTTTTGCATGTAAAGTTCTTGTTTTTTAAAGGGAATGATTTGAAAAAAAGTATAATTGACTAGAAATAAGGAGTCTTACATAATTAAGACTCATCACAGAAAATACAATATAAGGGATATTACCTATAGATGGAAGGAGGGTGGGGAAACCAGATATGTAAAGATTCCAAACCTGCCTCTAGTTGTTGAGTTGTTGAGGTGTTTCTAGAAAGAAGGAAATCATACTCATGATCACCGTCAAAGTCTCCTACCCAGACGGCACGGACTTCACTATTTCCTTGTAGTGGAATAACGAATGCGGGTTGATTAGCAGAGTTAGCGGTCAGTGTATATACTGCACTGGCTTCTTGTTCTTGATCGCTGATAACTGGTTTTACATAGTATGTATTATTCTTGGTCTTATCAGCGGTTTTATCTGTAAAATTGGTTCCTTCTGTTAGAACTGTGCTGTTAAGTTTGATGGGAGTGTATCCAACGTCAGTAGCCGTAGAAGGTGCAGAGGCTGTACTATCTGTTGTGATGCGGTAAACGTTAAACCCAATATTTGCAGAATCAAGTGCCAGGAAACGCCAACTAACAAAGACACTATTCCCGTTGCGAACAGCAACTACACCTCTACCCAAATTTTCCATTGTTCTTGGAGCATTTGCTGCTTCAGTGGTGGTGGCACCGGGTAGTCCATTGAGGTTACCATTAAAATTAAGGTAACGCCAAAAATTAAAAATCTCCTCCCAAATCCTTTCATAACAATCATCCTCTCTGATGTTTGACCAGTAGGCCGATGCCGCCCATATTCTGAGTGCGCCGAAACCGCAAACTGCAGAATGCATTCGCCTACAGATGCGGTGGCTCCGTACCGAATTGAAACGCACAAATACTCGCAAAGAAGACCGTGAAATGGTCGAAAATTTTGAGCGCTACAGCCATGGATTTTGGGCAGGATTGTTTGCTTATTACGATACCTCCTACCTACCCAGAACAAATAATGACCACGAGCGCTTCTTCCGCCAGACCAAGACCCGTCACCGTCGAATGACGGGTCTGAGGAGTTGGAATCGCTATAATTGGCGTGGTGGCGAATTTGTGGTTTGGGTAGACGATGCCTTGAAGCAAAAGAACCTGCTAAACCGGCTCAGTGGTGTGAAGTATGAAGATTACCTCCATGAACGGAAGGGATGGGAATCCCGGCTGCAGGAAGGCACAAACCGCCTTCGCTTTCGCCGAGATCCCCATCTTTATTTAAGCCGACTTGAAAAAACGCATCTGTTCGTTAATTGGGCAGACGTAGTTTTTTTTTCGTAATTACGGCGTTTATTACAGACATTCAAGAAGTTTTTTATCCGGTATTAAGCAGTTTAAATTACTAACAATTATCAATGAATCAATATTTTAAAAAATGTATATTCATACAAACTGTCGAAAAAAATTTTATAATAAATTCTGTTACATTTTAATTTATTTGCACTCGAATTTCAAAAATGATGATTAATTATAAGTCTCAAATCGACCTAAGTTGTTTTGTATTTAGAATGATGCATAATATTCATAAATGATGCATAAACCATAAAAGTGCGTTTTCTCGTTTAAAATGAAATATTAGAGAGGGCCCGGCTAGTTGGACTGACTTTTCTCATCTGAAATGAAACAGTTCCCCTTGTGATATAAGGGTTTTTTAACTGTGAATTCTCATTTAAAATGAAAAATCACAATCTGTATATTTATACAACTTATTTAAGTTCTGAGTAATTAATGTTCAGTTCCGATGAGACTTTTATTTTCATCGGGACTGTTTTTATTTTTATGAGTTTTCGTTATCAGCTCGGAACATCATTTAAACAAATGCGCTTATCAATTTTCTATAGATGATTACTATTGTATAAGCCACCAAATAAGAAACTAGACTCCAACCAATGTTCCATCCGTTTCCATAATCGACTATCCCTACTGAAAAAGCCCCGTACTCCATTATTGTGGTCAATAGGCTATAGAAGACTAAAAAAGTTAGTGTTGAATACTTTTTTGAATCGATACTATTTATCATAAAACAGCTCAATACAGGATAAATTCCAAAATCAAACGGAAGGGAAGCGATATCGTAAGGTTCGATTTTCCAAAAATCGAAGTGAAAACCGATTATATTCATTAACATCGCAATGCTAGATACAACGGGTACATAAGTGATAAAAGGCGAAGGTTTTCTTTTTAGATAATGGATGCTAATAATCCAAGGTAATATGAATGCAATCAAAATATAAAAGTAAATATTTATAATCATAAGTCCCCCTCGATCAAATTCTTGAACCGAAAAGATCCCCTTTTCATAGTTATTTCCTTATGTGCTGCACCCATTCGTGCTAGGGGGTGCATATTGCGAATTTATACCGGGGATAATCAAAGGGAAGAAATAAAAATGAAGCAGTAGCTAATGGGGAATTCCTCCTTTTTACACAGGCTCCCCTGAGGCTTCCATGATTATTCACCGCAAATTGCCTTTACTTTCTCCTTGGGTGACTATATAATTGCAATAATTGTATACGGAGTTACCGGAGGAGCCTGCCAAAAGCGGGCTCTTTTTGTGTTTTTTACCTGGAATAAATTTACTGATGTGGAGGGTTTGAAATGGAAATGGAAATGAACAATGAGAGCATCATGGTGTGTGTGCATTATGGGCCGCACGGGCAGCGGTTGATACAGCGGGGAGGACAATTGGCCAGATTGCTCAATGCCCCGCTGATGGTACTCACTGTAGATGCATCCGGGGACAATGAATATAACAGGGAGAAGCAGCAGTACTTGTCTGGCTGGGAGAATCAGACCAAGGAGGCTGGCGGACAATTTGTGATCCGCAAATGTAACGGCAAAAAAACGGTTGATGTGATTGTGGAGACTGCAAAGGATAACAAAATTACACAAATTGTACTCGGACAGTCAAGCCAAACGCTGTGGCAGGAGATTACACGGGGAAGCTTCATTAATGAGCTGCTGGAGCGGATGGGTCCGATTGATCTTCATATCGTTGCGGTCCAGCGGTATCCGGAGCTGCTCGAGCAGTCCCATGAGCAAGGGTTCTCTGCTTATCTGGTCAAAGAGGGCGACCGCCATATCCTTATGGATGAACCGGATGGGAATGATGCCATGAAGGGGGTTTTCTTTCGTGAGCTTGATACAGATTTCAATACCGGCCTGTTCAAAATCGTCAGCAACGGTGAAGCGCAATATTTGAGAATTGTACAGAACGAATGGGTGAAGCCCCGTTAAGAGGATTATACCAAAACTAGAAAGGGGGCTTAAGCCTTGCTGCATATGATTATCCTGCTTCCGTTTTTGCTTGCTGCGCTAATGCTGCTGCTGAAGCAAAATAAACGGTTTCACTTGGGCTGGATCGCTCTGCCCCTTCCCGCAGCTCTCTTTATTTATTTCCTGACGAGAATTCCAGCCATCCGGGCAGGAGAGCCTATTGTGAACAGTATCACCTGGATGCCGTCCTTTGGGGTAAATATTTCGCTCGTGCTGGATGGGCTCAGCTTGCTCTTTGTCCTGCTGATTACCGGAATGGGTGCCCTGGTTGTGCTTTATTCGATTTATTATCTGGATAAGCTCATGGAGGGGATCCGCCAGTTTTATATATACCTGCTCCTGTTTATGGGAGCCATGTTAGGAGTGGTGCTGTCAGATAATCTGATGGTGCTGTATGGGTTCTGGGAACTGACGAGCATATCTTCGTTCCTGCTTATTGCCTTCTGGCACCGCCGGGAAAGATCCTCCTATGGAGCAATGAAGTCCATGCTGATCACGGTGTTCGGCGGTCTGGCGATGCTTGCCGGATTCAATCTGCTATATGTAATGACCGGCACCTATAGTATCCGCGAGATTATTGCACAGGCAGGGACCTTAACAGAAAGTGGAATGTTTATCCCGTCCATACTGCTTATTCTCCTGGGAGCCTTTACGAAGTCCGCCCAATTTCCGTTCCATATCTGGCTGCCTGATGCCATGGAAGCGCCGACTCCGGTCAGTGCGTATCTTCACTCGGCGACCATGGTTAAGGCGGGGATCTATCTGGTAGCGCGGCTCACCCCGCTGTATGCCGGACAATCCGAGTGGTTCTGGCTGGTTTCTGTCACAGGACTGGTAACTCTGATCTATGGGTCGTTCAAAGCCATCCGGCAAACCGATCTCAAGGCCTTACTTGCATACTCCACGATCAGTCAACTCGGCTTGATCATGTCTTTGCTTGGACTCGGGTCGGCGGCAGCCTTCTTTACCGGTACGGGGGATGCGGTTTTCTATACGATGGCTACTACAGCTGCGCTCTTTCATCTCATTAACCATGCTGTATTTAAAGGCAGTCTGTTTATGGTTGTGGGCATCATTGACCATGAGACGGGTACCCGTGATCTGCGCAAGCTTGGAGGGCTTATGTCTCTCATGCCGGTCACCTTCTCTATCGCATTGATCGGGACATTCTCTATGGCTGGATTGCCGCCATTCAGCGGATTCCTTAGTAAAGAAATGTTCTTCACTTCTGTACTCAATATCCGGGAGTTTGACATCCTGAGTTCAGGATACTGGACACAGCTCTTTCCGGTGATTGCCTGGATTGCCAGTGTATTTACCTTTGTATACAGCATGATCTTTGTCTTCAAGACCTTCCGCGGCAAGCTGAGGGAGGACAAACTGGATAAAGTTCCGCATGAAGCTCCACTGGGTCTCTTACTGTCACCCGTGATTCTGATTTCACTTGCAGTAGTGTTCGCTTTCTTCCCTGATCTGGTCTCTGCCACGCTGATTGAACCGGCAATGTCTTCCATTCATACGGGGCTGCTCGCACCGGAAGAAGCCTTTGAGGTTTCTATTCATTTCTGGCATGGATGGACACCAGAAATCTTCATGACCCTCGGTGTTATAGCAGCAGGTACGCTGTTGTTTAGAATCTATACCCGGTTACGTGTTCTAGACCGTGAAGCCGGCGGAACCAATGCACTGAGCCGTATGTATGACTTCTCGTTAAGACTGCTCGAGAATGGTTCAAGACGCTTAACCGATGTTTATATGACTGGTTCGGGTCGCCATTACCTGCTCTATATTTTCAGCTTTTTCATCATTTCCTTACTCACAGTTCTGCTACGGCAGCAGGGCATTAGCTTTGGTATGGATCAGTATGCCTCATTGTCTTTTTATGAATTGGCTGTTGTAGCAGCCATGCTGCTGGCTGCCTTTGCAGTTCCATTTGCCAAGTCACGTGTCAACGCGATTCTTTTCACCGGTGGTGTGGGGTATATGGTGACGCTGCTCTTCGTTCTTTTCCGGGCACCGGATCTTGCACTCACACAGATGATTATAGAGACCGTATCGGTCATTCTGTTCCTTCTTTGTTTCCGGTATTTACCGAAGCTGAAGAAGCAGAAGGAGCCTCTGCGCTTTAAGCTGCCCAATCTGATTATTGCGGCTGGAGCTGGTATCACGATGACGTTGATTGCTCTGGCGGCTATGGGTACCAGTCCTTTTGAACCGATCTCCGAGTTTTTCTTGAAGGAAAGCTACAACCGGGCTGGCGGCAAGAATGTGGTCAACGTCATCCTGGTAGATTTCCGCGGGTTTGATACTTTGTTTGAAATCATGGTGCTTGGCATCGCCTCACTGGCCATTTATGGTCTGATTCATCTGAGAATGGAGACGGAATTGCCGCCGCTGGAGCCCTCCAAGACAGAACTATTGCCGCTGCGCAGCAATGATGTGATTCTACAGACGATCTCCAAGGGGATTGTCCTTGTCATTCTGATATTCTCCCTGTATCTGTTCTTTGCCGGGCATAATCATCCCGGGGGAGGTTTTATCGGGGCTTTGATGGCTTCTGCTGCGCTTATGCTCATTGCAATCGCATTTGGAATGGATCAGGTACGTAAGGTGCTCCCTGTGAATTACCGGCTGCTTACAGCTTCCGGGCTCATGCTGGCTATTCTGACAGCGTCAGGTTCATTCCTGTTTGACGCTCCTTTTCTAAGTCACACGTTCGGCCACTTCCATCTGCCAGTACTTGGCGATACGGAGCTGGCGACTGCCGTCCTGTTTGACCTTGGTGTATTCCTGGCTGTAGTCGGCGTGACGATGACCATCATTTTATCGATCGGAGGGGAGAAGAAATGGAACTCGTAATGGCGGTAGCGGTCGGAATTCTGTTCATGATCGGTGTTTACCTGATTCTCTCCAAAAGCCTGCTGCGCATTGTGCTGGGAACCTCCTTGCTGACGCATGGAGTCCATCTGCTGCTGCTCACGATGGCCGGGCTCAAAAGGGGGGCAGCCCCTGTACTAGGCAAGGCGGATACCTATGTTGATCCGCTGCCGCAGGCGCTGATTCTAACCTCCATTGTCATCAGCTTTGGGGTCACAGCTTTCTTTTTCGTACTCGCATACCGGTCTTATCAGACGCGGGGTACTGATGAAATGGACAGCATTAAGGAGGACAACGAATGAGTAATCTATTGGTGCTCCCGATTCTCATTCCGCTGGCTACGGCTGTCATCCTGATTTTTCTCAAAGAGAAGATCCGGCTTCAGCGCGTGATTAGTGCGCTCAGCGGTCTGCTTAACATTCTGATTGCGGTGCTGCTGGTTACACGTGTCCACTCCGAGGGCATACTGACCCTGCAGATGGGGGGCTGGGCTCCTCCGTATGGCATTGTATTTGTAGGTGATATGTTTGCTGTATTGCTGGTAACGATGGCTTCGATCGTCAGTTTTGCGATTCTGTGCTACTCCTTCAGCAGTATTGGAGAGCAGCGGGAGCGGTTCTATTACTATACGTTCTTTCAGTTTTTGCTGGTCGGGGTATACGGCTCGTTTCTTACGGGGGATATTTTCAACCTGTTTGTCTTTTTTGAGGTCATGCTGATTTCTTCTTATGCGCTCATCTCACTCGGTGGGACCAAGCTTCAGCTAAGAGAAACGTCGAAATACCTGCTTATTAATATCGTATCCTCGACACTGTTCGTAGCTGCGGTAGCTTATCTCTATGCAGCGGTAGGAACGCTCAACATGGCGCACCTGTCCCAGCGTATCGCTGAAGCGGGACAAGGCGGCGTGCTTAATGTGATTGCTGTTTTGTTCTTGATTGTATTCTCCCTGAAGGCAGGACTATTCCTGTTCTTCTGGCTTCCAGGGTCCTACAGTGCACCTCCGGCGGCTGTCAGAGCGTTGTTCGGTGCCCTGCTGACCAAAGTAGGACTCTATGCAATCATCCGCACCTTCACGTTGTTGTTCGTGAACGATCCCGGCTTCACTCATGACTGGATCGCCTGGATGGCTGCTGCTACCATGATCCTGGGCAGCCTGGGGGCAGTGGCTTATAGGGATATCCCGCGGATTCTGAATTATAACGTCATTATCAGCGTTGGATTTGTAGCCTTTGGGCTTGCTGCAGGGACTGCAGATTCAATGAATGGGGCAGTCTTCTATCTGCTGCACGATATGCTGGCCAAGGGACTTATGTTTATTCTGGGCGGGATGATTATATCCGCAGCCGGAACTGACCGGCTAGGCAGTATGGGCGGGATGATCAGAAAGTATCCGCTCCTCGGCTGGATGTTTTTTATTCTGGCGCTCGCCCTGGTGGGGATTCCGCCGCTTAGCGGTTTTGCCGGCAAAATTATGATCCTCCGTGGAGCGTTGTCCGAGGGGATGCTGACGCTGTCCCTCATTGGTCTGGGATCAAGCTTTCTGGTGCTGTTCTCCCTGATGAAGGTGTTCAGGCTGGCCTTCTGGGGAAATGAACCCAAGGAAGAGCAGCCTAAGGTGAGCTTGAAGGTTGCTTCGGCTGTGGCTGCCGGCCTGCTGCTGCTTGTGATTGCAATGGGGATCGGAGCGGAGTATGTGTATACTTATGTATCGCAGGCTGGCGAGGTTCTGGCTTCACCTGCGCTATATATTGAAGCCATAATGAAGGAGTAGTGAATATGGCCTTACAATTCCTGTTTAATCTGTTGATTGCCTTTCTGTGGATGGCGATAAATAACAATGGCTCTGGCTCAAGCTTCTTAGTAGGTTATCTGCTGGGCATCGGACTTTTACTGTTATTTAGGAAATCCAGGTCCCAGCCCCGGACCTTCTATCTCATACGTATATGGGCTGTACTGAAGCTTCTGCTGATCTTTGCCCGTGAACTTACGGTCTCGAATTTCGTGGTCATTGGCCATATCATCCGTCCAAAACTGGCTATACGTCCCGGTATCTTTGCTTATGAGACTGCCTTGGCCACACCCTGGGAGGTCACACTGCTCTCGTGCCTGATTTGTCTGACACCGGGAACCCTGACTCTTGATGTGTCCAAGGATGGCAAGACGCTGTACATTCATGCTATTGATATTAAAGATGCACAGCTGATGGTCACGCAGATTAGAGGCACTTTCGAACGAGCGATCAGGGAGGTGACCCGTTAATGATCCCAGTTATGCTAACCGTGGCCATGATCATTCTGGCTCTGGCGATGCTGGCCTGCCTGTTCCGTCTCCTGAAAGGGCCAACCCGCTCCGACAGGGTTGCCGCACTCGATACGATCGGCATTCATGTACTCGCTATGATAACCGTCTTCAGTATGCTGCTGGATACCCAGGATTTTATAGAAGTCATTCTGGTTATCGGGATTCTGACGTTTATTGGTACTACGGCACTGGCCAGATATATTGAACGGGGAGCCGTTATAGAGGATGGAGGGAACCCCAATGACAGGTGAACTGATTAGCTCTATTCTTGTGGTAATGGGTGCAGTCTTCTGCGGCTTAAGTGCCTTCGGCTTAGTCCGGCTGCCCGATGTCTATCTGCGTTCACATGCGGCTACCAAAAGTGCAACCTTCGGGGTATTGTGTTTGCTGACAGGAGGTTTCCTGTACTTTTGGTTCAAAGACGGAACGGTTAATGTCAAGCTTCTGCTGGCGATTGTATTTGTATTCATCACTTCACCGGTAGCAGGTCACTTAAATGGCCGGGCTGCCTACCGTTCCGGAGTGCCCTTATGGAAGGGAAGCGTTCAGGATGACCTGAAGGTGCTGGGGGAAGAAAGCAAGGAAACGTCTGTAAAATAATAGTTAATCGCTGAATTCCTTATAGGAAGCGGGGGAACCAGGTTACATGGGGTGAATCTCGGGAAAAACGAGTAGGGCTACTTTCAGGCCCGAATCCGGCAGCTAACCCCGCAAGCGTTCATGAGAGGATGCACTGTATATGCCGCATATTGAAGTGAATGGAACGTCGCTGTATTATGAGATGTCGGGCAGCGGTCTGCCTATTGTTTTTATTCATGATTATTCGACCTCTCATCATCTGTTTGAGCCGCAAGCGGATTATTTCAGCAAGCGTGCCAAAGTGATCGTATTCGATTTGAGAGGGAACGGGCAATCGGGTAAAATGGATGTGGAGATCAGCCGGATCGTAGACACACAATGTGAAGATTTGAAGCTGTTATTGGACGCTTTATCTGTAGAGAAGGCTGTTATCGTAGCTTGTTCCAGTGGTGCTGTGCTCGCCCAGAAATTCGCCTATCTGTACCCTGAACGGATAATAAATATGGTATTGGTGGACAGTTATTTTCAGGAGGATTACACGGCGAGAGGCAGTAAAATGAAAGGAATCTTTGAGGTCTGCGCATGGGCGGCCCATTATCTTCCTGCCGAAATGTTCGTCCGTTCCTTGCGCATCACCTACAATAAGTGGCTCTCGGCTTATCATATTCTCAGGAAAGAGCTTGTGCATGAACGGACAACGGAATTAATTAAGCAGCGGCTGGCACTTAGACAAACGGACAGCTACGGGTTCGCATTACGGCTGCAGATTCCTGTTCTTGTTGTATCCGGGAATCAGAATGAATGGGCGCTGGAGCAGGTGAAAAGAACAGCCAGCAAGTATCCGTCTGCCCGTCTGGCGATCCTTGAGGATGCGATGTATCCGACTCATCTGTGTCAGCCCCAGCTCTTCAACCGTATATTACTGGATTATCTTAGGGAACAGCATAGTTTTCAGCGGGCGGCAGCTGGCAACTAACTTGAATTATAATGGGAGCCAATGATATGTTCTTTAACAAAATCTCATCCTTCATCACAAATCTCAGACTGACCTCATCCAGAATCATTTTACTCGGTTTTGCAGTCCCTATATTTCTTGGTACAGTGCTGCTGGCCTTGCCGATATCTTCGTCCAGCGGACTTAGTATAGGGTGGCTGGCAGCACTGTTTACTTCGACTTCAGCCGTATGTGTAACGGGCCTCGTTGTACTTGATACCGGTACCGATTTTTCTCATTTTGGACAGGTCATTATCCTACTTCTGATTCAAATTGGCGGTTTGGGATTTATGACATTCAGTGTTTTGATCGCCGTGATCTTGGGGAAAAAGATTGGATTAAAAGAACGTCTGCTTATCCAGCAATCATCTAATTCTGTAACAACACAAGGAGTCGTGCGGTTATCACTCAGTATCTTTCTCATTTCATTTATCGTGGAGACAACTGGAGCTATAGTGTTGGCCCTTCGATGGGCAAATGAACTAGGAACAACAAGGTCCATTTATTATGGAATATTCCATTCAGTGTCTGCCTTCAATAACGCCGGATTTGGATTATGGCCAGACAGTCTGAGCCGCTATGTGGGTGACCCGTTAGTTAATATTGTTATCTCTTTTTTGTTTATCATCGGCGGGATTGGGTTCACGGTGATTCTGGATCTGTACCGGAAAAGAAGATGGAGAGATCTTTCCTTTCATACAAAAATAGTTTTAATTACTTCTGGACTCCTTTGTATGGCAGGGTTTTTGGTGATTTTTGCGATTGAACTTTTTAACACAAAAACATTCAGTACTCTCTCTTGGAGTGAAAGAACTTGGGCGGCATATTTTCAGGGTGTTGTTACCCGGACAGCCGGCTTTAATTCCATCGATATTGGAGCAATGCTCCCGGCCTCACAATTTTTTATGATTTTCCTGATGTTTGTTGGGGCTTCGTCCGGATCGACTGGAGGAGGTATAAAAACGACCACATTTGCTGTACTTATGTTAAGTATCGTCTCAACGATTAAGGGGAAAACAGATGTGCAACTGCTTAAAAAACGCATCTCCCAGGATATCATATTCAGGGCACTGGCAGTAATGACCATATCCCTGGGTGTAGTTCTTACAGCCACCTTTCTTCTATCCATTACAGAATATGCTCATCCTAAAGATTTCCTGGCGCTTCTCTTTGAAGCAACCTCTGCATTTGGAACTGTAGGAATGTCTATGGGAATAACATCAGAACTTTCGCCACTGGGAAAATGCATCATCATAATTACAATGTACATCGGGAGACTAGGGCCTTTGACTTTAGCTTTAGCACTGGCACAAAAAAATGTGAAGCAAAAATATCGGTATCCGGAGGATAAGCTGCTTATCGGGTAAAGTTTACTGAGCTGCGCTAATTCTAATGATTTTCAACGTTATTGTGCTATCTTCTTTTGTTTATTGGGTTGAAGATGTTTTTATCTCATAACCTAGTTATAAATAATTTGATTGCATTTTGCAAGTATTGTATAAAATGCAGGGTCCGATTGGAAGGAAGCAGGAATTAATATTTGCTTTTGAGACATGGTATCTAATATATAAGTACATAATTATGTACCACGTATTTAAGAATTCTAAGAGGACAGTGCATATGTTCAACATCGAAATGGCAGAGAAATTAAAGGTACTGGGTGACAAAACCAGACTTACAATTATGGGATTGTTAAAGGATAAAGAATGGTGCGGGTTCGTGATCAAGTGGGCGAGCGCATCAAGCAATTCGCTATACAGGTGAATAAGACAGAGATACAGCCGGGGCTTCCCGGCTGTATCTCTAAGGAGGACGCGGAGTTCAATTTCCAGGGTTCGTTCGAAAAGCCGCGTGTAATAGACACAACAAGCCCTCCATACAATTTCTCAATAAATCCTGCTCATATACTCTGAGGGGGAGCAGCCCTTCACTTTGCGGAATACCCGGCTAAAGTAAAAGGGGGAGTTGAAGCCGAGCCGCTCGCTGATCTCGGAGACATTCAGATTTGTGTTGCGCATCATTCCTGCTGCTTTGTCCATGAAGAATTGGGCATTGTACATTTGGATGGTGCTCCCTGTTTTATGTTTGAAGACTTCACACAAGTAACTGTAATTCATCTCCAGAGAAGCGGAAAGCTCCTGTGAATTGAGGGTGTAGCTGTCCTTTTGTTCAAGAAATCCGATAATTCTGCTTACCGTCCGGTCCGACTTGCTCAGCGGGGACTGGTGAAGAGACTGCCTGAAGAGAGTGATGAACAGCTCCATCGTTTGCAGGCATAGCGTGATGGTGCGGAGCGGATCTGTTGTATTGTACAGTTGAACGGCGGCTTTCAGCTGCTTCTCCAGCTTCTCGGGGTGTGAGATCCTTCCGTGCTTGGGAAGTGTAATGCACTTACGGAATTCTTCTAATAATGGTTTTCCTTTTAATGGATTACCGTTCTGCTCCGCTTCTCCCTCGGAATTACAGAAGAAATGAATCCAGTACCATGAAGTGCCCGCAGGTGTGCGGGGTTCTCCCCAGTGATGCAGACCGCTTTTCAGGAACAGAAATTCTCCCTTGCGGATGAGATACTCCGTTTCTTCCTCCCAGACCTCCATTTGCCCATCGGCCAAATAGAGGAAAACTTCCCACTCCAGCCTCCTGTCAGGATGCGTATATAAGCTTTCAGTCCTATGGGAACCCAAATCTTGTACGTTCAATACTTTATCGAAGTGTAATATCACGTTGTTGTGCATGCCTTATCCTCCTTACATAAACAGATACAAAATCTGAAAATAGTATAGGTTAACCAAAGGTGATGAATTCAATTATAGATGTCCGGCATTATAAAATATAGATGCAGGAGTTCTACGCTGCACTATTATTTTATAGAAACTGAGGTGTCCGAGCTTGTATGCTAACTTTGGTCTGGATGAAGTAAGGCTGACTGACGGGGATTTTGCGTGCCGCAGAGCGCTTGTTAAAAAGTATATTACTGAGTTTGATACGAACCGGCTTATGCACACATTTAGAATCAATGCGGGAATGGGGTCTTCTGCAGAGCCCCTGGGCGGATGGGAAGCCGTGGAGGTTGGCCTCCGGGGACATTTAGCCGGACATTTTCTGTCGGCTTGTGCCAAATTCGGATTTGGGGACCGGGATGAGGTTTTGAAGGCAAAAGCACTTGAGATTATTGATATTATGGAGTTATGTGCGAAGCCAAACGGGTATTTGAGTGCCTTCGAAGAAGATACACTCGATATTCTGGAGTTCGAAGAGAACAGGAATGTATGGGCGCCCTATTATACTCTGCACAAAATCATACAGGGACTGGTGGACTGTCACATCTGTCTCGGCAGCTCCAAAGCCATGACCCTGGCCCTGAACCTGGCGCATTATATACGCAGACGATTCGAGAAGTTATCCTTCTGGAAAATTGACGGGATACTCCGTTGTACGAAGCTGAATCCGGTGAACGAATTCGGGGGGATTGGCGACGCCTTGTACACCCTGCATGAGATCACAGGAGATCCCCAGCTCCTTGAGCTGGCCAAGCTGTTCGACCGGGATTATTTCCTGGAGCCCCTGGCAGCCGGTGAGGATGTACTTGATAACCTGCATGCCAACACTCACTTACCCATGGTTCTTGCTGCGATGCACCGTTATAACCTTATGGGGGAGGAGAAGTACAAGTCGGCTTCTTTGAATTTCTATGATTTTTTGAAGGGAAGAACATTTGCGAATGGCAATAACAGCTCGAAAGCTACGGCTTTTATCAAAGATAAAGTATCGGAGAAGTCAGAACACTGGGGGGAATATAACAAGCTGGAAGATGCGTTGACCGGCGGCGAAAGCGAGAGCTGCTGTGCACACAATACCGAAAGGATCCTGGAACAGTTGTTGAAGTGGTCTGCTTCCATAGAATATCTGGATCATCTGGAATCGCTGAAATATAACGCGATCCTAAACAGCTCGAGCAGCCAAACCGGGTTATCCCAGTATCATCAGCCAATGGGGAGCTCCGCCGTCAAAAATTTCAGCACGCCGTACGATTCCTTCTGGTGCTGTACGGCATCTGGAATTGAAGCTATGAGTGAGCTCCAAAGAAATATTTGGTTTAAAAACGGGGATGCCTTGCTGCTGAATGCTTTTATCTCTTCAAGTGTAATCTGGAAGGAAAAGAATGCTGCAATTACTCAGCAAACTGCTTTCCCTGATGGGTCAACCTCGACAATTACCATTCAAGTTGCCGAACCTGTTGAATTTCGGATGATATTCAAGGAGCATGCAGTCAAAGCTGTTAAAATCAACTCGGTTCTCTGCTCCCCTAAGAAGGAGAATAACTACTTCATTATTGAGCGTGTATTCTATGATCAGGATACGATTGAAATTGACATCAATGCCTCCCTGCATTTAGTTCCGCTAAAAGGCTCTGAGAATCGTGCGGCAGTGATGTATGGCAGCATCTTGCTCGCTCAGATGGGTCAAGCTGCGCATTTGCAGGACCTTTCAGCGGTTACTATGAATAGTAAATTCACCAGACTTCCAAGTGAGCTGCTGGAATTTGAGGTGGTTGACCTACTTGGCCATCCGGTAAAATTCATCCCGTTATATCGTATCGAGGAAGAGGTGTATACAGTTTATCTGGACTTGAAAGGGGAACTGAATCCTGACAGCCTGTTTTCAGCGGCCAAGGATGGAAGCACGGCGTATACAGAAGGATGCCGCGTTAAATATAACGGCTAAGGCGCGGCTGCAAGAGCTGTGTTGGAAGCTTCCCAATCATCACTTCTTATCAGAAGCCTTAAAGGCCATTAAAGCATGATCATCCAAAGCGCAAATGAGCTGAGCCAGCTCATGGCTTGATACTGTGAATTTTGTCCGTATCCATTCCTTAATGATGGCTAAGCTTCCATTCACTAAATAAGCGTAAGTAAAAGGCTTCATATCTTCAGGAATCTTAAGCTGAAGGTGATTGTCAATGCTCATAAGTATTTCATTAAGCAAACGCTTTGGGAAGAACACATCATCATTTGTTTTGAACAGCATAACGGTGAAGAGTTCTTCATTTCTTTTGATGTAATCTAGAAAAGCTAAAATATATGTGACTGCACTTTCACTGGCTTCTATTTTGATCAGGTACTCATTAGTGTTGTCAATAATCTCTTGCTCTAGATTATCAAGCAACTCGTATGCATTAGCATAATGCAAATAGAAGGTGGACCGATTGATGCCCGCAGAAGTGCATAATTCCTTCACACTGATCTGACTTATCTCTTTGTCTTGTAGCAGGCGAATCAGACTTTGCTTCAAGAGCAACTTGGTTAATCGTTCCCGTTGATTCATTGCGGTATCGCCTCCATGAAAAATTTATTTATGACAATAGACACAATCCACGCAAGTGTCCAGATTACAGCAAATTGACGATAGACTGATGGTTGTTAAATAGACACTGTGTCTGTATTCTGAAGGTAGACGAATGAATTGTCAATACAATGATGATGAAGGTGAATGAGGATGGAGAAAAAACGGGTCATGATCACAGGTGCAGCGGGTAACATGGGGAATGAAACGCTGAAGCTGCTGATAAACGATTTGGGAAAATGCGAGTTAATACTCTTCGATTTAGATCATCCTAACAGCCGTCAGAACCTGAAAGCATATGAGGGAATACAAGGTGTTAAGGTTGTCTACGGTGATTTACTCGATAGGGACCTGGTCTACGAATGTGTAAAGGAAGCAGATATTGTACTCCACATTGCTGCTTTTGTATCTCCAGCGGCTGACGAATTCCCCGAACGGGCTATGCGGATAAATTATGGTTCAACGAGAAACATCATCGATGCCATTAAGCAAAGCGGCCGTGCCGGGATCACCCGCTTGGTAAGTATAGGTACAGTTGCACAAACAGGTGACCGTATGCCGCCAATTCATTGGGGGCGTGTGGGAGACCCGCTTAAGCCAAGTGTCTATGATTACTATGCGGTATCGAAGATTGCTGCCGAGCGTATGGTCATTGAATCAGGACTAAGCTATTGGGTGAGTCTCCGGCAGACAGGGATTATGGGTCCGAAGATGAGCAAGATTCAAGATCCGATTATGTTCCATAATTGTCTGGACAATGTACTGGAATACGTGTCTGACCGGGATTCAGGACGCTTAATGCGGAATCTGTGCATTCAGGATATTGACGGAGAATTGGCTCAAGGCTTCTGGCAGCATATTTACAACATTGGCGGGGGTGAAAGTTGCCGGGTCAGTACACTGGACATGTACCGGGTGCTCTATGGCAAGCTTGGTATAACGAATCTCGATCATGTGATCGACCCTAAATGGTATGCAACGAGGAACTTTCACGGACAATACTATCTGGACTCCGATAAGCTGGAGAATTATTTGCACTTCCGCCGTGACTCCATGGAGTATTTCTATCAATGCTACCTCGATAATCTTGGCGCACTTGTACCCGTTGCGAAGGTCATCACAAAGCTGCCCGGAGGGCAAAAATTCATGGGGGCAATGATTAAGCGGACGATGAAAAAGCAGGCTTTGAAGAAGCGCGGAACTCTGCGTTTTATTGAAGACAATGCCATTGAGGAAATTGACGCTTTTTGGGGCAGCAAACAGAACTGGGAGGCTATCCCTGCCAAGCTGTCTGAAATGAAGGGCTTCTCCCAGTGGGACCAAGCCATCAAGCTTGACCATGGTTACGATGAGGATCAGCCGGCTTCGCAATTAAATATTGAAGATATGAGGGGGGCAGCGGAATTCCGCGGTGGTGAATGTCTCTCTACGGACATGACAACGGGAGATTGGACGGGGCAGCTTGATTTCAAATGTGCGTTTGGACATACCTTCAGCGCCAGTCCCAAGCTGGTCCTAGAGGGCGGACATTTCTGCCCGCAGTGCGAACAGGAGAGCTGGAATTACAAAGAGCGTGCGAAGCGGGAACCGTTCTTTGCCCAAGTGTGGAACCCGATTCAAGGTAAGGAGGATGGACGCGAGTATAAAAAAATTGTATCAGAATTAGATGTCGCAGTTAATCTATGACCGGGTAAGCATTACTCTCAATCCTTTTTTTATATTATAATTATGGGCTCGTTCTCGGCGGTGTGGAGCACAAGCATGTTAGAATAGATCAATTATGGCCCTGCTTAGATCATTGTTTTGGGGCAAGGGGTCTATTAGAATTTGGGGGTAAGCAACGATGTGGATGTAAAGGAGACGGTAATATGCTTAGAATGGTCAATGTGGAGAATGGCACGGTAAAAGGCTTACCCGCAGCCGATCCCCGGATTACGAGCTTCAAGGGAATACCGTTTGCAGCACCGCCTGTAGGGGAGAACCGCTGGCGGGCACCGCAGCCTGCCGAAGACTGGGAGGGTGTACTTCAGGCCCACGAGTTCGCACCGGTCTCCATGCAGGTCAGACAGGAGCTGGATGATAACAATATCTATACCCGTGAGTGGGCGGTGGAGCCTGACATTGCGATGAGCGAGGATTGCCTGTACCTGAACGTATGGACCCCGGCCAAACAGACGGACGAGAAGCTACCCGTCTATGTATGGTATTTCGGCGGCGGGCTGCAGGTGGGCCATCCGGCAGAGATGGAGTTCGACGGAGAACGGATTGCCCGCAGAGGGATTGTGGTGGTGACGATTAACTACCGGCTGAATATCTTCGGCTTCCTCTGCCATCCCGAGATTACCGCGGAATCACCGGAGGCGCCTGCCAACTTCGGCAACCTTGACCAGCAGGCCGCTACCCGCTGGGTGAAGCGCAACATTGCTGCGTTCGGCGGTGACCCCGACAACATCACCATCGGCGGGCAGTCAGCGGGCGGCGGCAGTGTCATGAGCCAGCTTACCTCTCCGCAGAACGAAGGATTGTTTCAGCGGGCGATTGTTGAAAGCGGAATCTTCACGGACCTGTATCCGGGAACCCTGCTGCCGCCGCTCCGGGGGACACTGCAGGAGGCAGAGCAGAATGGCATCGAGTTCTTCAAGTACCTGGGTGTATCCACACTTGCGGAAGCGCGGAAGCTGGATGCGGTCTATCTGCGGGACAAGGCAGTGGCGCTTGGCGGGTTCTGGGGCACCGTTGCGGACCAGAAGTTCCAGGTGGGGAATCCGTTCGATCTGTTCGTGCAGAATAGACGCTTGAAGGTGCCGGTTATGCTCGGCCATACCTCCTCGGAGTTCTTCAGCACTCCGAAGGTGCAGTCCTACGGGGAGCTCAAGCAGCTTGCGGCGGACATGTTCGGGGAGGATGCGGAGACCTTCCTGAAGCTTAGCGGCGCAAGGCCGGATGCTGTTCAGGAAGCGGTGGAGCGGGCAGCGGTAAGCGGGATCGAATACGCCATCCGGATCGCCGGGCAGGCGAATGCGGATACCAGAAGCGAAACCCCGCTCTATTACTATAATTTCGATGCGGAGATTCCGGGATGGGATAACCCGGGCACCTTCCACTCGGTGGATCTGTGGTTCTTCTTCGAGACGCTGGCCAAGTGCTGGCGGCCGTTTGTCGGCAAGCATTATGATCTGGCCCGCCAGATGTGCAATTATACCGCGCATTTCATCCGTACCGGAGATCCGAACGGCGCGGATTCCACCGGCGAAGAATTGCCGCGCTGGGAGCCGTATACCCCGGAAGTGCCTTACGGGATGCTGTTCGCTGACAAGGCGGAGTTCTCCAGAGAACAACCCGGCGAGATCATGAATTTTCTGGTGCAGCAGTACTTCAAGAAGACTGGCAGTCCGGTCTGAGGGGATTCTGCTCTTGATAGGATCAGCGGCAGTTTAAGACTTTATTTATTGAGTCTTAGATTGCCGCTGTTTTTATTACTGGACAGTCCCGTAGCATGTTATTCTCTATCAAACAATAGCCCGATAGAGTAGTTTCGGCTGTATTCACCAAGATGTAATAAAGAGTTGATGCTTTCATGAACGTTTGAAGGCAAAAAGGTGACCGGAGCCGATTTAGTTAAAATTAAAGATATAATAATTCAAAATATCTACGATTTTTATAAGGAGGCACTAACGTAATGGGCATCGATACCGTGCTGTGGAGCAGACTGGTGACAGGCTTGACACTGGGATTCCACGTTATTTTCGCAACAATTGGCGTTGGGGTTCCGCTGATGATCGCCATTGCTGAATTCATGGGCATACGCAAAAAAGACCCTCACTATACACTGATGGCCAAGAGATGGGCCCGCGGGTTTGTCATTTCTGTGGCCGTGGGCGTGGTGACCGGTACGGCGATTTCGTTGCAGCTGGCCTTGATCTGGCCTAATTTCATGAAGCTGGCCGGTAACGTGATTGCGCTCCCGTTATTTATGGAAGTGTTTGCTTTCTTTTTTGAGGCGATCTTCCTGGGCATTTACCTCTACACCTGGGACCGGTTCAAGAAGCCGTATATCCACTGGCTTCTTACGATCCCGATTGTTGCCGGTGCCGGGATGTCCGCTGTTTTTATCACGACCGTAAACGGGTTCATGAATCAGCCTGAGGGCTTTGCTATGGCCGGAGGGCAATTCACAGCGGTGAATCCGGTGGAGGCGATGCTGAATACAGCGACGTTCTCCAAGGTGTTCCATGTCTTAAGCTCTGCCTATCTGACCGGAGCCGCACTGCTGGCGGGTATCGCCGCGTTTGCACTCCTCAGAAAGGGAGTCTCGGAATACCATAAAAAAGCGCTGAAGCTGATGATGGCTGTGGTGATGGTGTTTGGATTGCTGAACGCTCTGGCTGGAGATACGTCGGCGAAATTTTTGGCTGAGCATCAGCCGGAGAAGCTGGCTGCGGCAGAGTGGCATTTTGAAACGGAAAGCGGAGCCGATCTGATTCTGCTGGGGTGGCTTAACGCCGAGCACGAGGTGCTGGGCGCACTGCATATTCCCAAATTTCTCAGCTTCCTCGCCTTTGGCGATTTCAATGCAGAGGTGACCGGTCTGAATGAATTCCCTGCGGATGAGCAGCCGCCGCTCCTGGTTCACTATTTATTCGATCTGATGGTCGGTGTCGGGTTTGCCCTATTAGGCATTTCATTCCTGTACTTCCTGTTTGTCTTCTGGAAAAAACGCAATGAGCATAACAAATGGCTGCTTCGCGTGATCGCGTTAGGCGCACCGCTTGCTTTTGTGGGAGTCGAGCTAGGCTGGTTCTACGCTGAAATTGGGCGGCAGCCCTGGATCTTAAGGGGATACATGCGTGTAGAAGAGGGGGCTACGACATCACCGAGCGTAAGAATCCTGTTTTTCGTATTCCTGTTGCTGTACATCCTGTTAGGCACGGTATGTGTGATTGTGCTGCGGCGCATGTTCAAGGACAATCCGGCGGAAACCGAGATGGAGAAGTGGAATCAGCATCCCGGCGGCAAATCAACAGTAAGGGGTGAGCATGCAAAATGAGTTATGAGCTGATTGGAATTTCAGTGCTCTGGCTGTTTTTATTCGGCTATTTAATTGTGGCCTCTATTGATTTTGGAGCCGGGTTCTTTGCCTTTTATGCCCGGCTGACGAAGCAGGATCATCTGATTAACCGTTTGATCTCCCGCTACTTATCGCCTGTCTGGGAGATTACGAATGTCTTTTTCGTCTTTTTTTACATTGGACTTGTCGGCTTCTTCCCGGATACCGCTTATTATTACGGCTCGGCGCTGCTTGTTCCGGGAAGCATTGCGCTTATCCTGATCGCGATCCGCGGTTCGTTCTATGCGTTCGAGAATTACGGCTCCAAAAATAACATCGTATATCTGTTCCTGTACGGCGCTTCGGGCCTGCTGATTCCCGCGTCCTTGTCAGTGGCACTTACCCTGTCGGAAGGCGGCTTTATCTTTAAGCGGGGAGAGACCGTGTCTCTGGATTACTGGGCCTTGTTCACTAACCCCTTATCATGGAGCATTGTAGGCTTGGCGATTGTATCTGTGTTGTTCATCAGCGCCTCCTTTTTGGCCTTTTATGCTTCCCGGGCAGAGGATCAACCCGCGCTGAAGCTTATGCGTACTTATGCGCTGTTCTGGAGCACGCCGACCATTGTTATCGCGCTGACGGCCTTTATTTATCTGGGCCAGCACAATGAGCGGCATTTTCAAAATATGATGGATTTATGGTGGCTGCTTGCGCTGTCTGTTGCTTTCTTCATGCTTGCCATGTGGCTGCTGTACAGCGGACGCCGTTACGGGTTGGCGTTCATAAGCATCATGCTGCAATTCCTATGCGCCTTCTTCGCTTACGGAATCGGGCAATATCCTTATATTCTGGACCCGTTCATTACGCTTGAGAACAGCATCACTTCACCGGCTATGGGTCTGGCGCTGGTCATTGTGTTCATCGGGGGTATGTGCTTGCTCATTCCTTCCCTGATTCTGGTGTTCAAGCTGTTCCTCTTTGACGCAGACTATGTGAAAGGAAAGAAATAAATGAAGAGCAAAACAAGTCTGATCGCTGAGCAAATGTCGGGGCAACGAAAACGGCTGGTTATGCTGACCCTCCTGTCGCTCATGCTCGGCATTGCGATTGTAAGTCAGGCCGGGCTGCTGGCGGAAGCGGTCCAGCGGGTGTTCGTGGAGAAGGCTTCCTTATCCTCGGTTGCTCTGCTGCTCGCTCTTCTGCTGTCAGTGATGGCGATCCGCACTTTGCTGTTATACGGAAATGGAAGAATAGGCTTGGCTATGGCAGCCGCCGCTAAGGCAAATATGCGTTCATCCGTGCTGCAGAAGCTTACCCGTGCCTCCATGCCTTCAACGCTGCGGGGGCAGACAGGGGGGAAGGTCAGTGTGGCTCTGGATGCAGTGGACGAGGCGGACAGCTATTTCAGTCACTACATGCCGCGGATGGCCGAAGCAGCGATCATCCCGGTTCTGATTCTGGCGGTTACGTTTGTTTTACATGCGAATACCGGCTTCATTCTGCTGTTTACGGCACCGTTCATCCCGCTGTTTATGATTTTGGTGGGACTGCAAACGAAGAACAAATCCGAAGAGAAATATGCGCAGCTTGCAGAGTTCTCCGGTACGTTCCTGGATTCGCTTCAAGGGCTCGTGACGTTGAAAATATTTGGACAATCCCGCCGCCAGCAGCAGCAGATTGAGCGCAGCAGCCTGGGTTACCGTGACGCGACCATGGATATTTTGAAGGTTGCCTTTACGAATACTTTTATGCTGGAAACCATCGTCATGCTGAGCATCGGGATTGTTGCCCTTGAATTGGCTATTCAACTGCTCGTATTCAAATCGATGCCGTTCCACACGGCCTTTCTTGTGCTGCTGCTTGTTCCCGAGTTTTTTAACCTGCTCAAGAATACAGGCACCGCTTTTCACAGCGGGCGGACCAGTATGGGGGCAGTCCGTAAGGTGGAGCAGATGCTTGCGGAAATGGGCGGCGGCACCGGCACACAGCCGGAAGGGAGCCAAGAGTCCTCAGCCAAGCTGCTGCGGATGCCGCCATCCATAGAGCTGAAGAATGTTCATTTCCAATATGCACCCGGTTCATTTGAGCTTAAGGCCGGACCCGTCTCCATAGGACCGGGAGAGCATGTTGCGATTGTCGGCCACAGCGGTTCGGGCAAAACAACCTTGCTCCATCTCATTGCCGGACTGCTGAAGCCGGTATCCGGGACAGTGCTGGTGAACGGAAGCCCGCTGTCGGAGTGGGAGGAAGACTCATGGTTTGAGCAGGTCAGCTATATTACGCAGCACCCCTATATTTTTGCCGGCACATTTGCTGAGAATATCGCCATCGGTGCCGGGCGTAAGGTCTTCAGGGAAGAAATTAGGCAGGCCGCAGAGGAAGCGGGACTTTCAACGCTTGTTGCCGGGCTGGAGCAGGGTTTGGACACTTACGTCGGGGAAGGCGGCAGGGGACTGTCGGGAGGGGAAAAGCAGCGTCTTGCTTTAGCGCGGGCCTTTTTGAAACGTCCGGCTCTGATCCTGTTCGATGAGCCTACGGTGGGCCTCGACTTGCAGACCGAACAAATCCTGCAAAGCTCCATAACCGCGCTGGCTCGAAAGGCAACGATGATCACAGTCGCACACCGGTTGTATACGATCCGGCAAGCGGATCACATTTTGTTTATGGACCATGGCGTATTAGCGGCGGCAGGACCTCACGACGAGCTCCTTGAACGTGTGCCTCAATATGCCGAGATGGTTAATATTCAGCGAAAAGGAGGATCAGCATGAACGAGCTGGCGATTTTGTCCAAGGCCATGATAGCAGAGCGGAAGGATATACTCCTGTCGATTCTGGGAGGGTTTATTGCCGGCGCTGCCGGTGTGGCCCTGTTCTCCGCAAGCGGGTATCTGATTTCACAGACGGTCTTTATGCCGCCGCTCTATACCTTGATCGTTCTTACCGCGCTGGTCAAGCTGCTGGGTCTGCTCCGGGCGGCAAGCCGTTACGGGGAACGCCTGTATTCGCACAGAGCAACCTTTTCCATGCTTAGCCGTTTGCGCACAGGCTTTTTTGCCAGGCTGATCCCGTTAACGCCCGGTATCTTGAACAAGAACCGCAGCGGAGATCTGCTGGCGCGGATTGTCGGCGATGTAGAGAGCCTGCAGAATTATTTTTTGCGTGTCGCTTATCCGCCGGTGATAGTCATCACGGTCTTTCTGGCAACCATGGTGTTCAGTGCCTCTTATTCATTCTGGATGGCCTGCTTGTTCGTAATAGGGATGCTGCTGACAGCAGTGGTTGTACCGGGAATCGTATTGGTGGGCCAGCGGGCGATACACGGCCGCGTCCGTAAGCAGCGGGCGCTGCTGTCAACGGAAGTCACCGAGGTATTGTACGGCTTCCGCGATCTGAAGGTGTACGGGCAATTGCCGCAGCGGGAGCAGCAGCTCCAGGCGGCTTCGGCAGCACTGACAGCAGATCAGCAGCGTGCAGCAGGTCATCTGCTGCGCGGACAGGCGATGCACACCTTTGTAACCTTTTTTATTTCCTGGGGTGTACTGACGCTTGGGGCCTATCTAATTATGGAGGGTGCGCTGGCTGGCGTGTTTTTAGCGATGCTTGTGATGGCCGCACAGACGGTGTTTGAAGAAGCTGGAGCCATGGCCACTTTGCCAGCCTATAAGCAAGACAGTGAGCATGCGGCCAAAAGGCTGACTGAAACCGTATTGACTGCCACTGATTTACCTGTGCAGCCGGACCGCTCCCTGCCTGAAGGAGCGGCTGTGCCGGTGGAGCTGTCCGGTGTTACGTTCCAATATGATGACGAGTGGCGGCCTGCACTGATAGAGGTGTCGCTGCAGCTACCGGCAGGTTCCAGAACGGCAGTGGTCGGACCGAGCGGGTCCGGCAAATCAACGCTGATCGAGCTGCTGCTCAAGCTGCGCACGCCTGTTTCCGGGGACATACGTTTGAACGGCATTCCGGTACAAGAGCTGGATGAGTCAGGCATTTGGGAAGCCTCGAATGTCGTCTTACAGCAAGGTCATTTTTTCCGTGGAACAGTCCGTGACAACCTGCTGCTGAATGGAGAAGAAGCATCTGACGAAGTATTGTTAGAAGCTCTCGCTAAGGCCCAACTGCCGGATGTGGCATTAACCGATGCCGTATTTGAAAAAGGAGAGAACCTGTCCGACGGTGAGAAGCAGCGTCTGGCGTTGGCGAGGGTCATGCTCCGCAAAGGACGGCTATGGCTGCTGGATGAACCGACCTCCTCATTGGATTATGTAACGGAAGAGCGCGTGTTAACCCATCTCTACGAACAGTCCGCCGGAGATACCTTACTGCTCATTTGCCACCGGCTTACCGGCCTGGAAAGCATGGACAGGATTATCGTCATGGAGCAGGGCAGGGTCATTGAAACAGGTTCATATGCGGAGCTAATGGAGCAACAGGGCTACTTGTACCGTATGAAGCAAATAGAGCTGCAAATGATTGGAGAGCTATAGGCAAAAGGTCTCTACCGCGAGGCGATTATTCGTGAATTGATTAACAATGCGACCATCGATATGGTTATGCTGCTCACCTTAAGGTGAGCCTTTTTTTTGGTGAAGAAAGTCACATTTTAATTTTGGGATATATGCTATTTTTATCTTGTTAAATGTAAATATTACCTCCTATACTAATTCTCCCTACTTTATACCTATTCATCCCCTTTAATGGTAATAGTTAATTATCACTACTCTGAAGTCTACCAATCCGTTGTAAAATGCATATTTATGCAAAATAATACATAGTTAGTCAATGGAATTTTTTTGTGATTTACAGTTGTGAATGATAAGCATAGTAAAAGGAGCGAGAGGTATGAATAAGCAGACGGACAAGCTAGTGGCGATTGTGGGGATGGGCTGCAGGTTCCCGGGAAGCGCAAATAATGTAGAACAGTTCTGGGACATCTTGAAGTCAGGCAAGGATACGATTACGGATATTCCCGAGGATAGATGGAGTGTTGAAGAATATTATCATCCTAACAAACAGGTAAAAGGAAAAAGCCACGCCAGGCGTGGAGGATTTATCGATAAGTTTGATCAATTTGATGCAAAGTTCTTTGGGATTAATGCCAGAGAGGCAGATCAAATCGATCCGCAACAGAGGCAAATGCTGGAGATTGTCTGGGAGGCTCTAGAAGACGCAGGAATTAAGCCCGGCAGTCTGAGCGGTTCCCGCACCGGTGTGTTTATCGGCGGATTTACGCTCGATTATAAAATTCTGCAATTTGCTGACGCTGCACAAATTGGAACCCATGCTGCAGTAGGAAGCATGATGACGATGTTATCGAATAGAATCTCGTACATATACAATTTAATGGGTCCCTCTCTATCCATAGACACAGCCTGCTCGTCCTCCGTGGTTTCTGTTCATGAAGCCTGCAAAAGTCTGCACAACGGTGAATGCGATCTGGCCTTGGCAGGCGGCATGGAACTGATCTATGCCCCGGAATATTTCATAGCCGAATCCAAAGGCGGATTCTTGTCGGTGGACGGAAGCTGCAAGACCTTCGACGCTGCTGCGAACGGTTATGTCAGGGGGGAAGGGGGCGGAATCCTTGTCCTTAAAAGTCTGGAAAAAGCGCTCGAAGACGGCGACTATGTGTATGCCGTGATCAGAGAGAGCCTTGTGAACCAGGACGGAAAAACGAATGGTATTACGGTTCCTAACGGCGAATCCCAAAAGATGCTGCTGCAGGATGTATATGCGAGAGCAGGGATTGCCTCCGATGAAGTTCAGTATGTCGAATTGCATGGAACCGGAACAGCACTGGGTGATCCCATTGAAGTCAATGCGGTCGGTGAATTCTTTGGAGAGCACAGGACGGAAGATAACAGATGTATCATGGCCTCGGTCAAACCGAACATCGGTCATCTGGAGGCAGCTTCCGGCGTAGCATCGGTAATCAAGGCGGCGTGCATTCTTGATCATAGACAGATTGTGCCGCATATCGGAATGAAAGAGCTTAATCCTGAGCTTGATCTGGACAAGCTGAGGCTAAGAATTCCCTTAACCAATGAAAGCTGGCCGCAGGATGGTAAAGATGCCATCGTCGGTGTCAATTCGTTCGGTTTTGGCGGAACCAATGCGCACGTGATTTTACAGGGAATAACGGGTGACAGACAGTACGATGGAACAGTCAACGAAGAACTGCCTCAAGTATTAACCATCTCCGCAAAAACAGAACAATCCTTAAAGGCTCTTGCCGCAGAATACACTGAATTTTTGAATCAAACCGCCGAAAGCTTACCGGATATTTGTTATTCCGCACTTACCAAACGTGAGAAATTCCCGAAATCCCTTGTGTTATTCGGAGGGAATATACAGGAGATCATTCAGGGTCTGACAGATTATCAGCAGGATACTTTGCCGCAGAATGTGGTTGTGGGCAATGAAGGTAAAGACAAGCGACTGGTGTTTATTTTCACCGGCATGGGTCCTCAATGGTACGCGATGGGACGCGAGCTCTATCATGTGAATACGGTATTCCGCAATACGGTCGAGAAGTGCCACGCTGAGTTCTCCCGATACTTGTCCTGGTCATTGATGGATGAATTCCTGATTCATGAGGAACAATCCAGCATGCAGTTCACCGAAGTCTCCCAGCCGTTGAATTTTACGGTGCAGGTGGCCTTGGTTGAGATGTGGAAGAGCATGGGGGTTGTCCCGGATCTGATTATCGGACACAGTGTGGGTGAAGTGGCAGGATTGTATGCTGCCGGTGTCTACAGCTTTGAAGATGCGGTCCGGATTTCGTATTACCGCAGTATGCTCCAGCAGCGGCTGACGGGTAAAGGCGGTATGCTTGCGGTTGGCTTGAATGAAGAACAGGCCAAGGAGCTGATTGCTGACAATAACGACAAAGTATCCATTGCGGCAATCAACAGCAACACAAGCGTAACCCTGTCCGGAGATATGGCCTGTCTTACAGAGATCAGCAGCAAGCTTGAAGTTGACGGTGTTTTTAACAAGTTCTTAAGAGTAACGGTACCTTATCATAGTGTGTTTATGAATGAGATTAAATCGGAGCTGCTGGAAGCCCTGCGCGATATTCATCCGCAACCAACCAAAATCAGAACGTATACCACCGGAAATGGCCAGCTGGCGGAAGGGCCGGAGCTGGATAATGAATACTGGTGGCTGAATGTATCCGGTTCCGTGTACTTTGCCAAGGCCATGGAACAGATTTTGGAGGAAGGCTATTCCTGTTTTGTTGAGGTTGGCCCTCATCCGGTACTGGCGAATTCAGTCAGTGAGCTTGCGAGTGAGAAGGATATAGAAGTTCTGATCTCGCCCTCCCTCCGCAGAAATGATCCGGAAATACCAAGAATGCTTAGAACCTTGTCTGAGCTATTCTGTGCAGGCTATGAAATTGACTGGTCCCGGATCTACAGAGGAACCTTTAAGTATGTGAAGCTGCCGCATTATCAATGGGAGCATGAGAGGTTCTGGAAGGAATCCAAAGAGCATATGAAGAGACGCCTTGGACAGAAAGAGCATCCTTTTATCGGATACCGCAAGAACAGCGTGGTTCCGGCATGGGAAGCGGAAATCAATGATTATATTATGCCGTTCGTCTCAGACCATTGTGTAAATGGCAGTGTACTGCTGGCCGGAGCCCATTTCATTGAAGCCTCGTTCCAAATGCTCCGTGATTACAGCAAATTAAGCATTGATGAGGTGTATGGTTTATATCATATTCACTTTAAAAGAGCGCTGTTCCTTGATGAGAACAATGCCGGCCATATGTCTATTAACTATGATCCGCAGCATGGTGTGGTGAAGATCGGAAGCCTGGCAGATGGCGATGTATCCAGAACTACCGAGAATTTCCGTGGGGAATTTGTCAGAAAACAGACCTGGAGTGTGAGCCGGACAGCCGATCTGGAGGCTCTTAAGCACAGTGCCAAGGAAATTCTGAATCAGGCGGAATGCTACGGGCTGCTGGAGAAAATGAATTTCACCTACGGCCCTATGTTCCAGGGACTTAAGAAGGTATGGATTAATCATAATGAAGTTCTGGCTGAGATCTGCACGCTGGACGAGTTAGGCATCCAGGACATGGATAATATCCTGCATCCGGCTATTCTTGATGCTGCCTTTCAGTCGCTTCTCGTTAATCAATTTGATGAGCTGAGAGATCACGGACAAGTTGATATTAAGCTGCCGGATACGGTGGACTCAGTCGTCGTATACGGTAACACGTCCGGTCCATTGCGGGTCCGTTCTATAGTGAAGGAATCGGGTAAGGAGTTCATTGCCGGGGATATTGAAATCTATGATGAGCAAGGCAACATTGTTGTCATTGTAGACAACTTTGTGGCCAGATCCGTAGAGAAAAGTCCGGAAGCTGCCGTGCTTAGCGAGAAGAATCTGAAAGAATGGTTCTATGGCATTGAATGGAAGGCTCAGGAGGTAGAGAACGATGAGCAGCTGATCGCAGCTCGACATTCGTATACGAACTGGGTTGTGCTGTGTGATGCTTCCGGCACGGGTGACAGGATTGCCGGGAACCTAAGCGGCAGAGGCTATAACTGCAAACGGTTCTACGCGGATTATCAGAATCCCGGCAACCAGGATGCAGGCAGTGTTATTGTCAGCAATAATCAAGCGGATTATATCAAGCTGATTCAGCACATGGATCAAGAGCAGGAATACGGCATTATCCACCTGTGGGGTATGGACATTACAAGTCATGATCAGATGGACACGGATGCTATTGAGGCTTCCAAGCAGAAGGCTGTCAACAGTATCCGCCATGTTATGAATACTTTGAATGAGCACTCCGTGAAATATCGTACTTGGGCAGTTACCCAAGGGGCAGTCAGTGTTGACGGCAAGGAGCCAGTTGATGTGCTGCAGGGAGCGGCTATCGGTATGTGCAGAGTAATCAGCCACTCCGAGTGCATTGGAAGCTGGGGAGCAAGTATGGATATCGATCATCACCCCGCCTCTGTCGATCTTTTGATCAATGATCTGGAGAACTATACACGTGAAGATCAGCTGGCGTATAGAAACGGTGTCCGTTATGTTGCCAGACTGGAGCATATCTACGATCTGGACGGGAACATCCCGGTAACTATGGCGGACAATAAGATTTATCTGGTCACGGGTGCAATGGGCTCACTCGGGCAGATCACTGTGAATTGGATGTACGATAAGGGAGCCAGACATTTTGTATTGATAGGCCGTACCCCGTTTCCTGGTAAAAAAGAACGAAAAGTGATGACTTCATCCCATAAGCTGTACAGCCAGGTGCAATTTATCAATGAGCTTGAACGGAAAGGCTGTACCGTTGAAGTAGCCGCGCTGGACATCGCTAATGAAGCAGCAGTCGGGGAGCTTACGCATAGATTGATTCATGAAGAAACCATGCCGATCGGCGGTGTGATCCATATTGCCGGTGTAGTCAAAGACAAATTAATGATGCAAATGGAGCAGCATGAGTTCGATGAGGTCTATGACACCAAAGTTAAAGGCGCATGGCTATTGAATAAATATCTTGAAGAGGTTGAACTGGACTTTTTCATTATGTACTCTTCCACAGGATCAGTCGTTACGGCGGTTGGACAAGTGAATTATGCCGCAGCGAACTCCTTTATGGATTCACTGGCCTGCTACCGCCGCAGTAAAGGCAAATCTGCCTTGAGTCTGGGCTGGGGACCATGGGGTGTAGGGATGGTTAAAGAAAAGAATTTGATTGATCATTATAAATATCAAAGAGGCATGAACCCTATCTATGCGGTGAATGGCATGCAGGCGCTGGAAAGAGTGTTCGGACAACAGCTATGCCATGCTGTAATCGGTGAAGCGGACTGGCCGCTTGCGCTTAATAATTATCCGGGCAAGCCGGCATTGTATAATCACCTCGCCATGCAAAGCGAAGATACTGCAGGGGACATGCAGGAGACCGACTTATTCAGCATACTGGCCAAAGCCTCCGGCATGGAAGAAAAAAGTGCAGTTATCATGGATTTCTTCGCTGAGATCATCGCTGAGACCATTCATGCCAAGAAGGATGCGCTTGTTCTTGATGAGCCGATCAGTTCGGTTGGAGTGGACTCCATTATCGCTGCAGAGATCAGAAATAAAATAAATAAGAAATGCAGTATTAACATTTCCATTGTTGACCTTCTGGGCGGAATCAGCATTGCTGACTTGGCCGGAAAACACTTCAATGACATTAACGACTTAATTATTGAAGACGAATCCGAAGCAGACCTGGAAGCATTATTGGACCAGTTAGAGAATCTGACAGAAGAAGAGGCTGCACTTCTATTATCTAAATAAAAACGGAAAGGAGGATACAGAAGCATGGAAATATCCGCTCAGAATGATGATCTTAGAGACCTCGATATTGCCATTATCGGAATGGACTGCCAGGTTCCGGGAGCAGATGACGTAATGCAGTATTGGGAGAATCTGTGCAACGGGACGGAGTCGCTTACCTTCTTCACCGATGAGGAGCTTCGGGCAGCGGGGGTACCGGAAGAACTGCTCAGCAATCCCGAGTACAGGAAGTGCGGCTTCAAAATAAATAATATTGAGCAATTTGATGCGGCGTTCTTTGGCTTCACGCCCAGGGAAGCGGCACTGATGGACCCGCAGCAAAGAATTCTGCTTGAGAGCTCATGGCGGCTGATGGAAAGTGCCGGGTACCAATCGGACCAGTATGCAGGGAAGGTGGGCGTATTCGTCGGAACGGGAACCAGCAAGTATTTATTGAAGAATATTATGTCCAGTATGGATCTGGATTCCACTCCCGAGATCAGACAAATATGGATTGGGAACGATGTTCATTATGCTTCGACCATGATTTCCTACAAGCTGAATCTGAAGGGACCGAGCGTGAACGTGCAGACTGCATGTTCCACTTCCCTGACCGCCGTAGTTCTGGGCTGTCAGGCTCTGCTGAACTATCAATGCGATATGGCCATTGCCGGAGGGAGCTCCCTGTCGCTTCCTCAGGTTAGCGGTTATCTCTACATCAAAGGAGAGGTTCTTGCGGAGGACGGACATTGCCGGCCGTTTGATAAAGATTGCAGCGGTTCATTAAGCGGCAGCGGAGTAGGAACCGTGCTGCTGAAAAGATTGGAAGATGCTGTGAACGACCGCGATCATATCATCGCTGTCATTAAGGGAGCCGCCTTTAATAATGACGGTTCGGCAAAGGTTGGTTATTCGGCACCAAGCATTGAAGGCGAACGCAATGCGATTAAGAGCGCCCAGATACTAAGTGAGATAGATGAAGAAACGATTACTTATATTGAGACTCATGGAACAGCGACTCCCATGGGGGACCCCATAGAGGTACAAGCACTTACAGAAGCCTTCTCGGAAGCCACGGACAAGCTGAATTTCTGCGCCCTGGGTGCAGTGAAAGCCAATATCGGACATTTGGATTCTGCAGCAGGTACGGCCGGGTTAATCAAAACCAGTCTGATGCTCCAGAAGCAGAAGCTTGTACCCTGCATCAACTATAAAGAAACGAATCCTAACATTGATTTGCAGAACTCGCCTTTCTATGTCAATACCCGCCTCAGAGACTGGAACCCGGACTGCGGGGTAAGAAGAGCAGGCGTCAGCTCGTTTGGCATTGGCGGGACCAATGTTCATGTAGTCCTGGAAGAAGCGATCGACACCCGCAAAGTCGAGAGTAATGAGGAATTTCAATTGCTGCTGCTATCCGCAAAGACAAAGACCGCCTATGAAGAGGTGGCCGGACAATTGCTGGATTTTGTGCAAAATAATGAAGACATTGATTACCGGAATATCCTGTATACGATGAATATCGGAAGAAAGAGACTGCCCTATCGAGGCGGTCTGGTCTGTAACAGCAGAGAAGAGCTGATTCATAAATTGGGCGGCAGCCTTCCTGCCGTGAAATCTCCAAATGAGAACGAAAAGGAAATTGTGTTCCTGTTCCCGGGACAAGGCGTGCAGTATGTGAATATGACAAAACAACTGTACGATACGAAGCCTATATTCCGGCATGAGCTGGATAAGTGCTTCGAAATCCTTCAGAAGCAGTTGAACTATGATTTAAGACAGCTTATCTTTGCAGATCAAGCGGATGCTAAGGGTGAGGAGACACTCACAGAAACCCGGAATACACAGGTTGCTCTATTTGCCGTTGAGTACTGCTTGGCCAAGACTTTGATGCATTGGGGAATTACTCCCAAAGCTCTGCTGGGGCATAGTGTTGGAGAGTACGTAGCCGCTTGTCTTGCCGGGGTATTCTCACTCGAGGATGGTCTTAGATTAATGGTCATGCGGGGCCGGATCATCCAAAGTCTGCCGGCGGGCGAAATGCTGTATGTGAATATGAACGAGCAGGAAGCGCAGGCCTATATTAACGGGAAGGTCTCACTGGCCTTGATTAATTCCGAGAACCGGGTGGTATTGGCCGGGGATAGCGCAGCGCTGCAGGAAGTGGTCGAACAGATTACAGAGGATCGGGAGTACAGAATTCTTCACACCTCCCATGCTTTTCATTCCTATATGATGCAGGGGGCAGTGGAGGACATGCTGAAGGTGCTCCAGACGGTGACGTTCAACAAGCCGATGATCCCGATCATGTCCAATGTCACGGGAGAGTGGCTGAAGCCGGAAGAGGCGATGAGTGCAGACTATTGGATACAGCATATGCTGGGCACTGTCAGATTTAAAGATGCTGGACTTCATTTGGCACAGAAAAATTATAAATACTTCATCGAAGTGGGTCCGGGAAAAACGCTCTCTGTCTTTATGCAGGATAATTTGAAAGACTACGCGGAGTGCCTATTGTTCCAAACGGTCCGCGGCGTTAAAAATACGATGAATGATAATAAATTTCTGGCGGAGTTCGTAAAGAAGGCCTGGATCAGCGGACTAACCATTGATTTTGCAAAATATTACGAAGATGAAAGCTTATTCAGAATCCCTTTGCCGACGTATCCTTTTGAAAGGAAGAGACATTGGATTGAAGCTGGCAAGCAGAAGGCTTATGAAGCGGCTGGAAGCAACGGCTGGGATAGGGAGCTCTCAGCAGACAGTGCTGTAGAAGCGGACACGATAGAGTATAACCGGCCGGATATCTCGGTGGAATATGAACAGCCTGACAATGCGATTGAAGAGAGTATAGTGGAAATCCTCCAGGAGATTATGGGGATCACGCCGATTGGAATCAACGATAACTTCTTTGAGCTTGGCGGACATTCTCTGATGATCACACAAGTCGTCCTGAGAATTAAGGAGCTCTATGGGATTGAATTGCAGTTGAAACTGTTTATCGAAGCACCGACTGTCAAGAATGTAGCTGACCTTGTATTGGAAGAGTTGTCAGAAAGCCTCGATTTGGATGCAGTCTAAATATGGACAGTTAGAGGTGTGGAGAGATGCAGAACAACGAAAGCGGAAGCGTGAAAAACAGAGTGAATGCCTTGTCGGACGCCAAGAGACTGCTGCTGGAGAGTCTCTTGGAGGAACAAAGAAAAAAGAAAAGACAGATCATCCTGCAAGACAAAGGGCTGCATAGGGTCAGCAAGAGAGCACCGGAGTTGACAGTGTTGCCTTCCAACTATATGCAAAAGAAAATTTGGTATGTCGAACAACTCTTCAATGAATCGATTACGTATAATGTTTCGGGTTATGTGAAATTCCATGGGAAACTTCAAGTGGAGCTTTTGCACAAGGCCTTCAGAACGGTGGTTAAGCAGCAGGAGGTGCTGCGTTCCAAATTCAAGGGAGGACAAGGACAGCTTGAGGTTGAGCTCAGCGAAGATACCGAAGAGCCGGTCTTCAGAATGTATGATTGCTCCCAGGCAGGGATGGAAACATCGCCTGACGACATCAGGCAAAGGATGTACACGGAAGGAATACAGCCGTTCAGGTTAGCTGAGGGCAAGCTTATTCGCCTGATCTGTTACAAGCTTAGTGAGACCGAATGGATTGGACAAATTGTTTGGCATCATATTGTATCGGACGGCTATTCAAGCGGCATTTTTATTAGGGAATTGCTTCAACTGTATGAAGCCTATGCGGGCGCAAGCGTGGCACCTGTACAGGAACCCGCTGTACAATATTATGACTACGTAGCTCACATCAATGACCGGATTGCCAAAGGCGAGTTCGATCATCAGCTTAAGTTCTGGAGGGAACAATTGTCGGGCAGCAGCATGAGCTGTATGCTTCCAACGGATTACACGGCCGGTCATGGGCTTACCTATCATGGCGAACGGGTAGCTTTTTCAATCCGCAAGGAGATGAAAGTAAAACTGGAAGCTGCTGCAAAAAAACACGGGGTTACACTGTTTGTATTGTTAATGAGCGCACTCAAAATCATGCTGCATAAGTATGTACACCAAAACGATATTATTGTCGGGGTCCCGGTTACCGGCAGAAATGAAGAGGAATGCCAGAGCATCATCGGGTGCTTCCTGAACATGCTGCCGATCCGCAGTAATATTGGTGAAGAGCAACAATTATTCGATTATATCCAGGCGGAGAATGCCCAGGTGATGCAGGCCTTGAAGCATCAGGATTTGCCGTTTGATTTCATAGTAGAGGACTTGAAGGTAGAAAGAGATTTGCTGTCCACCCCGATCTATCAGGTGGTGTTCAGTTATGAAACCAATGCGTTAAAGGATATTACAACAAAGGATTTCTACATAGAGTTCGAAGAACTGGATTTAAAAACGGCCAAGGTTGATCTGGCGCTGGAAGTCAATGATGAAAAGGATGGGCTAAGCGCCTGGTTTGAGTATAAATCGGATAAATTCTCCTGGGAGCGGATTGAAAAGATTAAGGATTATTATCTGAATATTCTGCAATTCATTGCTGAATATGAAAATCAGCCTATAAAAAATATTGAAATGATCCCGGAAGAAGAAAAGGATGAGATACTCTACTCTTTTAACGAAAAGGTTACGGACTATAAGCCACAGACCATCAAGCAGTTATTCGAGACCCAGGCGGCGCTCCGGGAAGAGGCAGTAGCCGTAGTATGCGGCAATGAGAGGATTACCTATAGAGAACTGAATAACCGCAGCAATCAACTGGCACATCATCTGCGGAAATACGGTGTGGGCTGCGAGAGTCTGGTTGCCATTATGCTGGATAAATCCATTGAGGCCATCATTGCCATACTGGGGGTAACCAAGGCTGGCGGAGCTTATATGCCGGTAGATTCGGCTTATCCCCGGGAGCGGATGGAGTATATTCTGGAAGACAGCAAAGTCCGGTATATGATAACTTCCGGCATCCATCAGGATTGTGCAGGCATTGAGCAGATTTCAATGGGTGACAAGCATATCGAGACCGAGTCCACGGACAATCTTACGGACCACAGCAATCCGGATAATCTTGCTTATGTAATCTATACCTCGGGAACTACAGGTCAGCCCAAAGGCGTTATGGTGGAACACAGCGGTATTGTTAACTTGAGAGATTATTTTTGGAATAAATACAAAGTGACCACGGATGATACGATCCTGCAATTTGCCAATCTTGTTTTTGATGCCTCTGTCTGGGAAATGATTATGGGAATTCTCACCGGTGCAAGACTATGCATCATTACCAAAGAAGTAGCGCTGGATGTGAATCTGCTGGAACTGGAGCTGAAAAGGCATAACGTAACCGTTGCCACCTTGCCACCGCCATACTGGAATGTAATAGCGGATAGGCCCATCGGAATCCGTCTGTTGATCACAGCGGGATCAGCAGCAAACGTCAATCTGGTGGAGAATTTGCCAGAGCCGATTGAATATTTCAATGCGTATGGACCTACCGAGACTACGGTCTGTGCGTCGGACTGGCAATACGAAAGGACTGATCAAATCCCGAATAGAATTCCGATCGGCAAGCCAATTTCCAATATGCAAATCTATATTATGAATTATACTTCCTTATGTGGAAAAGGAATTATTGGAGAATTATGTATAGCAGGAGTAGGCATTGCCCGGGGGTATCTGAACAGGCCGGAACTGACAGCGGAGAAATTCATTGATAATCCTTATGGTCCCGGTAAATTGTACCGGACGGGGGATTACGCAAGCTGGCTGGACGACGGAAATATTGTTTTTACCGGAAGAATAGATAATCAGCTCAAGATCAGGGGACACCGGATCGAAATCGGAGAGATTGAGAATAAGCTCTCTTCTCATAACAGAGTGATTGAGGCGGTTGTTATCCCGGAGATTGACCACAAGAGCAATCTTTATCTGGCAGCTTATTTAGTTGTGGATGCAGCAGTGACTTTGACAGAAATCAGAAGCTTTTTGAACGATGGATTACCTTCGTATATGATCCCATCAGCATTTTATACGCTTGAGGCCATTCCGCTTAATATGAATGGTAAGCCGGATAACAGCAGATTAGCGTCCTTGGGCCAGCCTATGGAAGCGGAGAACGATTTTGCTGAACCGACCACAGAGATTGAAAGAACGCTGGAACGAATCTGGTGTGAGCTCTTAGGAGTTGAGCGGGTTAGTATCCGTGATCATTTCTTTGAAATTGGCGGAGACTCCATTATCAGCATGCAGGTTATTGCTAAGGCGGCAGAGGCAGGAATTAAGCTCGAATTAAAGTCTTTTTACGATGATAAATGTATTGAACAAATGGCCTTAAAGGCTGCGGCAGTTGAACAAATCTGCTGTGAACAGGGAGAGGTTACAGGTTCGTACCTGTTGACACCTATCCAGCAGTGGTTCTTCACCAATAATTTCCCGGAAAATAACCATTGGAATCAGTCTGTAAGCTTTGAATTGAAGCAGACTGTAGATGCTGGGCGATTGAATGAAGCACTCAATGAAGTGTGCCGGCAGCATGATTTGTTAAGAACCCGTGTACTTCCCGGAAAGGCTCCAAGGTATGCGGATATCCTGCCCTTTGCCTACAGCGAACGCTTGAAGACAGTAGAGATTACAGCTTGTGATGACTATGAGCAGCGGATGCAGCAGGAATTGACGGCTTTTCAGCAATCTCTTAATTTGCAAGCGGGAGAAGTGTTTAAAGGGCTGCTTATTGTGTCCGATACATGGTCAAGCAGCAGACTGGTATTGACAGCGCATCATCTGGTATGCGACGCGGTGTCCTTCAGGTTCATCGCTGAGGATGTATTGAATGGCTATCAAGCCTTAATAGACAAGCGGGAAGTCAGGCTTCCGCAGAAAACCTCGTCCTTCATAAGATGGAGCAACGCAGCAGAAGCATACGCCGGCAGCCATGAAGCAGTGAGCAAAAAAAAGGAATGGACCAAAGAAATTGCGGCTCATTCAAGAAATACCAAAAAAGGCTGGTCCAGCGTAGACAATCTTGAAGGAGATGCAGAGCAATGCCTGTTCTCCTTATCGGAAGAAGATACCGCCAAGCTAATGACTGAAGTGCCTAAGCATTACAGCATTCAGCCGATTGAGGTCATGATTGCCGCCCTGGAAACGATGCTGCATGAATGGGATGGGGCAGACCATACCTTATATCTGGAAAGTCACGGAAGAGATATGCTTGCCGATCAGGTGGATCTGTCAAGAACGGTAGGCTGGTTTACCAACCTGTATCCTTTTTACTTCTCCGCAGATGATATTTCAACTACTGGAGCTACGTTAAAAAAAGTGAAAGACAGATTAGCTGCCGTGCAGAAGCGTAAGTTCGAGTTCTTGCTTAGTGATTACCCCCGTGAAGCTATGGATATTGTTTTTAATTACATGGGGCATTTGGATAACAAGAACCCGCAGCATGAACACTTCCGGCTGATTACCGGAGAACCGCTGTATACCAGGGGATTGAAGAATACAAGAGTCAGTCTGCTTGAAGTCAACGGGTATATCCAGCAAGACCGCTTAACCTTCGAGTGGGGATATAACCCGAATATCCATTCCGGGGAGAACATCGTGCAGCAGGCCAATGCTTTCACGGATACGCTTAGGGGGATGATCAGCTACTGTATTGAATCTGAGGATGATGGAGTTTCCGCTGCAGATTTTGACGATGTGGATATGGAAGATTTAGATTTCATCTTGGCAAAGTTCAATTAAGGTCACTCAGGGACAAGAAAGAGGAGAATACATGAACAAGAGGAACGTTGCAGATATCTATGGATTATCCACCATGCAGGAAGGCATGCTGTTCCACAGCTTGAAAAGTGAAAGCAGCAGCATGTATTTGGAGCAATTCTCGTGCAAATTACACGGGCAGATTAATTTCGAATATTTTTGGGATTCCTGGCAGAAGGTCATTAACGATCATTCCGCTCTAAGAACCGCCTTTGTCTGGGAAGGTGTGAAAAAACCTGTTCAGGTAGTTCTGAAGCAATGCGAATGCAGCTACATTCAGTATGACTGGAGCAATCTGCCGCTTGAAGAAATCGGGCATGATTATAGCACGTTTCTTGAAAATGATCGAATGATGGGTTTTGAACTGGACAAGGCTCCGCTGATGAGGTTTGCCCTAATTCAAATTTCAGAAGACAGCTATTATTTTGTCTGGAGCTTTCACCACATCATCATGGATGGCTGGTCACTGCCTCTGGTACTGGAGGAAATGTTCGGGAATTATAAAGCGTTCATGACAGGGGAAGCACCGGCGAAGCACAAATCCGCATCATTTAAGGACTATATCCATTGGTTGCATAAACAGGATGCCGAGGTCTCCAGACAGTACTGGAAAGACAAGCTGAAGGGCTTCGAGGAAGCTTTGCCTCTCTATACTGAACCTGCAGTGGAAGAGCAGAAGGGGGAGACCCGTAAACTCTCCTTACGGCTTTCAGAGGATTTGCATCATTCTATCGAGCAGATCACTAAAAATAACGGGTTCAGCGCCTATCAACTGTATAATCTTTCCTTTGCCATCCTGTTGAGTAAATACAGTGGAAAAGAAGATGTCGTCTATGGGACAACTGTATCGGGAAGACCTGCAGAATTAAAAGGTATCGATCAAACCGTAGGCATCTTTATCAATACCATTCCGGTTCGTGTTCGTTTAGATGGTAACCTTACCTTGCTGGAGTGTCTGGAGAACCTCACACAGGATCAAATCAGCCGCAGTCCCCATGAATATATGTCGTTGGCTGAGATCAGCAGCGCCCATAATCTGCCTCAGTTATTCCAGAGTATTTTTGTATATGAGAATTATGCCAACGCGCAGGCTTATAAGGATATCACAGAGTTCTCGATAACAGAGCTGCAATTAAGAGAAGAAATCAATTATCCGCTGGCCTGGGTGGTTAAGCCGGATCACGGAATCCTTGTGGAGACGATCTATAATTCCGCTTATTTCAGCGACAGGATCATTGAAGAATTTCAAAGGAGCTTCATAACGATTTTGGATGAAATGGTCCTTAAAATAAATGAAGCTATCTGCACTATTCAACTGCTTCCATCTGAGCAGAGTGCAGATTTCAAAGCAGGGAAGGCAGTATCCGCCGTTGTGAACTTGCATAACCAGCCTATCCCTCAGATTTCAGCTTCCGCTATACCGCGCGTTCTGATTGTTGATACATATGGGCACCCGCTTCCGGATGGATTCGAGGGCAGTGTATGGACGCCGGATCAGACCGCTTCCGGGTACATGGGCCGTTATTATGCAGATGGAACGTTAATGATTAATGAGACCTTAAGCACCAGCATGGTAATTGGCGGAATCAAACGTGATTTGCCTGTGCTGGAGCGTGCCCTAAGAGCGGAATCATTAGTAGAAGACGTGAAGATGCTTCACCGTTATAACAGGAAGGGTGAATCCAAGCTTGTTGTCTATTATGTGGAGCCGGTGACGGATGCTGTAGTGGAACAAGCGGCATTCGATGAAGAGCGAACCGGAGCCATAAGAAGTGCAATCGCCGACAGATTGTGCATCTTGCTTGACTTAAATAAGAAGGATTGTCTGGCAGCAGCAGAGTTCGTTCCTGTGTCAAACATTCCTTATTACAGAGATGGCGTTGTCAAAATCAATGATCTGCTCGAACTGGAAATTATTAATGACAACCTCATTCAGCGCTGGAGTAACTTAGTGATCCCGGATGAGCAGAGCGCTATGAGTGAATTTCCTGTGAAGTTCGTGCGTAAGGCCGTAAGAATCAGCCGGGATAATGTGCATATCTCCGATTTGGCCGAGCATTTTTCTTTTATTAAGAAGAAGAGCTCCGGCAAAACGGATAACGTTGAAGTGGTTGAAGTCCGCAAGGAAGAGAGCGGCGCTGACACACAGCTATCACTCATTGTTGGAGAAGAAGTGATCATTCCTGAGAATACCGTCTTTGATCTGGGTTATTACATCAAACGGGCTGCCGATCAAGCTCCTGAGGATTATGGCATCCGGTTCGTTAATTATGATGGCAGCATTGAATTTGCTAACTATAAGCAGGTCTACAGTGAAGCCAAGGCTATCTGCTGCGGTCTTATCGAAAGAGGATTGCAGCCTGGGGACAAGGTCATCTATCAGATGGATAACAACCGGAATTATGTAAATACCTTCTGGGCTTGTATGTTAGGCGGCTTTATCGGGATTCCGGCTACGGTAGCTGCTTCTTATAAAGAAGATAATGCAGTGATCCGCAAACTGTTGAATGCTTGGAAAATGCTTGAACAGCCTGTGATTGTGACGGATGAAGCTCTGGCTGAAAGTATTCGCAGTGTTCCCGGAGTTCTTGGCGGCGAAGAAGAGTTCACCGTCTATTCCGCTGAACAATTGATGAACAGCCGGGAACTAGAAATCACCTACGAGGTGAAGCCGGATGATGTAGCGCTGCTGCTGCTTACCTCGGGAAGCACAGGAATGCCGAAAGGAGTTATGCAGACCCACAGAAATATTCTGAGACGCACGATTGCCGCCTGCCAAAATAACGGGTTTGGTCCAGAAGAAGTGACCTTTAACTGGATGCCTATGGACCATGTGGGCGGAATTGTAATGTGTAATGTAAGAGACATCTATCTGCATTGCCAGGAAATTCTGGCACCTGTTAATTATATTCTGGAAGCTCCGCTCCGTTGGCTTACGCTGATGAGTGATTTCAGAGCTACGAATACCTGGGCACCCAACTTCGCCTTTAATTTGATTAACAGCCTTGAGGGTGGAATCAAAGAACTGAATATTGACCTGTCTGCCCTGCGATTTATAACCAACGGCGGAGAAGTGGTGGTGGCGCGGACCGCACTGAAGTTTAATGAGATCCTTAAGCCATATCATCTGGATAAGTCGGCAATGATGCCGTGCTTCGGGATGTCCGAGACTTGTGCGGGTTCCATATATTCCACAGATTTCGGTCAAGATGTAGTGAAGCAGGAGGATAGCAGTGTAAGTGTAGGCAGACCTCTTCCAGGGAACAGCATCCGTATTGTCGATGCTCAGAATGAATTAGTGCCTCTTTATACAGAGGGACGCTTTCAGATGGCCGGGGTGTGTATTACACCGGGATATTACAATAACCCCAAAGCAAACGCCGAAGCATTTACGTCAGACGGCTGGTTCGATACGGGGGATCTGGGGATTATAACCGACCGGGGACTTACCATTACAGGCAGGGCCAAAGACATCATTATCATCAATGGTGTCAACTATAATAATTCGGAAATTGAGGCCATCCTTGAGGAGATTGACGGGGTTGAAGTATCTTATACGGCTGCGGTATCAGTCAAAGCAAGCGGTTCACAAGAGGAAGAATTAGCGATATTCTTCCATCCAGTATCCATGGATGCCGCCAAGCTCAAAGGAATCATCAAAGAGATGCAAAAGGTCATCACTTCAAAAATCGGGCTTGTTATTGAATACATTATCCCTCTGGCTAAAAAAGAGATTCCAAAGACAGGAATTGGTAAAATTCAGCGGATTCTGTTAAGAGATTCCCTGCTTGCCGGCAAATACGATGCTGTCCTGAAAAAACTCGAAATCGTCAGAAATAAGAACACCGTAAAGCCATGGATATTCAAGAAAGTATGGAAGCCGCTGAGCTTTAAGGTTGAAGAGGGCACCGTACCCTGCGTCAATATTCTGGTGTTTGAGGACCGCCACGGATTGGCGGGTGAATTCATAGAAGGTATGGGCCTGGATGAGACCAGGGTCATATCGGTCAAGCAAGAGGACTGCTTCCAGGTATATGACCGGAATCATTATGGCTGTGATTATACCCGTTATGAGGGCTGCAAAGAGCTGTTTGACTATTTTAAGCAAATCGGGTGGAAGGCTGATCATATGATCTATCTTCCCACTTATCAAATCAACGCTAGCGGAGATACAGATATCTCAAGCAGTAACCAACTCGGTGTCTTTAGTCTAATCCACTTACTGCAGGTATTGGCGAACAATGACCTATGCGCTTCTACAAGCCTGTATGTGGGTAGCAGCAATGTGTTCCAGGATGCAGGCGGCCTGGAAACCCGTTACGATAATGCCGCATTAATCGGCTTCATGGCTACTCTGGATACGGAGAATACGGGTTTACGATCGCTGCTGATCGATTTGGAAGGAAGGGATATCAAGCAGGATGCCCGCTTATTACGCGCTGAGATTATGCACGGAGAGACTGCCGTGAAGGAAATCAGTTACCGTGACGGCAGGAGATTAACCTGGAAGCTCCGGAATGTGCCTTTACGGAAAGCAGAACCCAAGACAAAGATCAAACAAGGCGGAAATTATGTGGTAACCGGGGGCTTCGGGGGCATCGGCACAAAAATCTGCAGTCAGCTCATCGAAAACTATCAAGCGAATCTTCTGATCCTGGGAAGAAGCGATCTGGGGACTCTTGAGGATAATGATAGCAGAGTTCAACATTACAACCAATTAGTTGCACTAGGAACTTCCATCAGTTACCGGCAGGCGGATGTGTGTGATCTGGATTCCATCGTTCAGGCGGTTGAAGATTATGAGCAATCGAAGGGAATTCAGATAGACGGAATTATACACCTTGCCGGGAATTCAAGCTACCAACGGCATTTTGATAACCGGGATTCATACCTGATTACGGCAATCGGACAGCAGACTTTTGCCGAAGAATTCAATGCCAAGGTCTATGGCGTGCTAAATTTGTTTGAACTCTTGAAAAGCAGAAAAGATGCGATGTTGATCACTTTCTCTTCGGTGACCTCGCTGCTCGGAAGTGCGACCTTCAGTGCCTATGCGGCAGGAAACAGCTTCCTGGAAATGTTCTGTAAGTATGCAGCCGGCCAATTAGGGTATGCAGTGAAATGTATCTCTTGGACGATGTGGGATAAGATCGGAATGACTGCGGGAAGCCTGCAATCCATTAACAGTCTCAGTGAATCCATCGGGCAGCATGTGATCAGTGAGCAGGATGGCCTTTTATTCTTTGAAGCCCTGCTGAACCTAGGTGACGACATGGTCTATGTAGGAATTGACGAGAATAATGTGCATATCAGCCACAGAATCGATGAGAAAGTGTATGCCAAAGAATATCTTGCTGTCTACAGGCAGGAAGATACAGAGGCTCTTCTCCAGCTTGAGAACGCCAAGGTCCTAGATGATTATGGCGCGGTAAGCACGCTGAAGATGCTCACGGTCAATAGGGATGGCGAAGTGATCGAAGAGGAACAAGCAGAGCCATATGTAGAAGCGTCTACAGATGCTGAGAGAATCATAAGCAACATTTGGTCCGAAGTATTAGCCGCCGGGAAGATAGGGATGAATGATAACTTCTTTGAGCTTGGAGGACATTCCTTAAAGGCAACCCAGGTCGTCTCCAGAATTAAAAAAGAATACGGGATCGAATTTGCCATCAATGACTTATTCTATCATCCGACCGTTGGGGCGCTGGCTAAGCTTGTGGAAGAGAGAGTTCGCCCGGTTACGGATTCCAAGGGGGAAGGTCCCCTTTCAAAATTATCTGATGAAGAGAAGAAACAGGGCATACCGGCTTCTTATGCCCAGCAAAGACTTTGGTTCTTAAAACAATATGATGAAGAAAGCGCGTTTTACAATATTCTGGAGACCATCAGGCTTAAAGGCGAGTTAAATGTCTCCTGCCTGCAGCAGGCTGTTACAGAAATCGTCAAGCGCCATGAAGGACTCAGAACGACCTTCGACAACATTGAAGGGCAAATTATGCAGGTTCTGCATGATGTGGATGCCGTCTGTATCCCTCTGCAGAATCTAACGCATGTGGAAGAAGAGGCAAGAGAGCAGGTAATTACCGAACTGGCAGATGAAGAAGTACATCAGGAATTTGATTTCAAAAACGGACCATTAATCAGATGTAAGCTGCTTAAATTTGCCGCAGATGAGCATGTTATTTTCCTCACCATGCATCATATTATTTCCGACGGCTGGTCAATGGGAGTCTTTGTACATGAATTCGTCGAGCTATATGATGCCTTAGTGAATCAAAAGCCGGCCGAATTACCCAAAATTGAATGGCAATATGCGGATTATACCCAGTGGCAGAGAAACTGGTTCACCGGAAAGGTGAAAGAGGACCAGTTCGCATATTGGAAGAACAAGCTCCAGGATGTTGCTACCCTGGATATACCGTCGGATTACGACAGACCCAAAGTACAAACATTTAATGGGAAAAAGGACTTCTTCGTATATAACAAGAGCATGATGGACCGGGTGAATGAACTGGCAGAAACTACGGGCGCTACACCCTTTATGATTTATCTGGCGGCGGTCGATGTCCTGTTCGCAAGATATACCGGACAGGAGGATATCGCCATCGGAACTCCGATTGCCAACCGTACGCGGATGGAAACAGAGAATACGATCGGCTTCTTTGTGAACACCCTGGTGCTCCGCAATGATCTGTCAGGAGATATTTCCTTCTTGGAATTGATTGAACGGGTAAAGACAAGTGCACTGGAGTCCTATGATGCGCAGGATATGCCGTTCGAGATGCTGGTGGACGAATTGGAGCTGGAACGCGATTTAAGCAGAAACCCGTTGTTCCAAGTGATGTTCTCCCTTCAAAATGAGGCACTGCCAGATTTCAAGCTGCCGAATCTTGCGATTACCAGAGTGGAAACAGACAATAAATCAGCAATGTTCGATTTCTGGATTTCCATGAGAGAGCTGGAAGACGGAGTTCACACCTTATGTGAATACAATACGGATATTTATAAAACAGGCACCATACGGAAGATGATGCGGCATCTGGAGAACATCATCAACAGCCTATGCGCAGATCCCTATCAAAAAATCAGGCAGTTCAATTTCATGGATAAAGAAGAAATCAATGAAATCCTCTATGAGCACAATAAGACGGATTATACATTTGAGAATGAATTATTTATCCATGAATTATTTGAAGAACAGACTGCCTTAAGACCGGATGCACCGGCGCTGAGATTCCAGGGAGACACGCTTACGTATCGGGAATTTAATATGCGGGTGAACCAAGTCGCCCATTATCTGATTGCGCAGGGAATAGGGACCGAGGATTTCGTTGGTGTGTACGCAGACCGGTCCATTGAAATGATGGTAGCTGTCTATGGGATTCTAAAAGCAGGCGCGGCCTATATCCCTATTGATCCAACATACCCCCGGGACCGGGTAGATTATATGCTACAGGATTCTGAGGTTAAGCTGGTGCTGTACTGCATGGACGAGACCGATGCGCTTGCGGGAATCCGGAAGGTGGATTTGCGGGATAAGGAACTGTTCCTGCCGATGAGTACAGATAATCCGGGAGTACAGGTTGAAGGTACCCACGCGGCATACATGATTTATACCTCAGGTTCGACAGGAAAGCCTAAGGGAACGATTAATATTCACAGCGGCATCCGAAACCGTATTGTATGGGGCCAAAAAGAATTTGGGATGCAGCCGGGAGATCGGCAGGTGCAGAAGACGCCCTTCAGCTTCGATGTATCCTGCAGCGAGATTTTTTGGGCGCTGACGGTAGGCGCCTGTCTGGTTATAGCGAAGCCGGAAGGGCATAAAGACGTGGAGTATCTCGCTCAGCTGATCAGGGATGAACAGATTACCATCGCTCATTTCGTACCTTCCATCCTGAAGCTGTTCCTGGAGCATCCCGGAGCCAAGCAGGCAGGAAGCAGCCTGAGAAAAGTGTTCTGCAGCGGGGAGGCATTGCCGTACCGGTTAAAGGAACAGTTCTTCCAGACCTTCGATGCAGGTCTATACAACTTGTATGGCCCTACCGAAGCCTCCGTTGAAGTATCTTACTTCGATTGCAGCGAGCAACTGGATAAAGAGATAGTGCCGATCGGCAAGCCCATTTCCAATGTACAGCTGTATGTACTGGACGAGTACATGAATCCCGTTCCTTACAATGTGAGCGGAGAGCTATTCATTGCCGGTGTGAATCTGGCCAGAGGATACTACAAACGGGACGACCTGACAGCCGAGAAATTCATTCCGAATCCGTTCAGTAAATATGTGGGTGCACGGATGTACCGGACCGGTGACATTGTCAAATTGCTGCCGGACGGCAACATCAACTTCATAGGACGCGCTGACAATCAGGTCAAAGTAAGAGGACTGCGCATTGAATTAGGGGAAATCGAAAAGGTGATTCAGTCCCATCCTTCCGTTAAGGATAACGTAGTTATAAACCTAGAGGATGGAAATGATGTAAGAATCGTGTCCTATATTGTCCGTGATGTGAATTATAGAGAACAGGATGTCATGGAGGAGAGCAAGGAACAGGTCACCCAGTGGGAGTCGATATTCGATAATGCCTACAACAAAGAGGAAACGATTCAAGATTTCAGCTTAAATACAATCAGCTGGAACAGCAGCTACACCGGGGAGAAGCTTGGGATCCCGGAAATGGAAGAGTGGCTTACCGATTCCGTAGATCTGATTAAGAGCTTTAAGCCGCGGAGAGTACTGGAGGTCGGTTGCGGTACAGGGATGATTCTGTTCAAAATCGCCCCGTTATGCGAAGAGTACGTGGGTATTGATCTATCGAGGATAGGCCTCGATTATATCGAACGGAATTTGGACCGCTCCATGAATGTCAGATTATATCAGAAATCGGCTGATGAGCTTGGCGAGCTGCAGAATGAGACGTTCGACACCATTATTATCAACTCTGTCATTCAGTACTTCCCGAGCGGAGCGTATCTGAATGAGGTGATTACTACTCTTTTAGGCATGCTGAACAAAGAGGGAACCCTTTTTATCGGTGATGTACGTTCCCTGCCGCTGCTGAAGAGCTATCATACTTCGGTGGAATGGTATAAGGCTCCTGCGGAAACCACCGTGCAAGAATTAAACGACCGGATTAAGAATTCCATTACAACGGAGAATGAGCTGCTGGTAGACTCCAAATATTTCTTGAGTCTTAAGGATTCCCTGGAGCAGGTTCATCATGTCTCCATTCTGCCTAAAGTAACAAAGTTCGAGAATGAGATGAGTAAATTCCGCTATCAGGTAGTGATCCGGACGAAAGAAGCGGAGCAACTGGAGAATATCGTTCAGCTCAGCTGGCGGAATATACAATCAGAGCAGGGGCTCCAGGATATACTCACCGGGCGGCAGGAAGAGGTTATTGTCATCCAAGATGTCCTGATGGATAAGCTGGTTCAGGAGAACAAGCTTGAGTCGCTGCTGAACGATCATAGTGTGCGAGCTGCAACTGTCCGTGAGCTGAGAGAAGACGTTAGAGAGCTTCAACTGTATGCTCCAAGCTTATATGATTTGCTCGTGCAGGATGGCGGAAATTACCGGCTTCGCGCTTCGTGGAATGGTCATGGCGAGAGCGGAGATTATCAATTGATCTTGTTCCATAAGAATAAATATGGAGCGGACACCTGTGCCTATGATTATGAAGTACCGAATTTTATCCGCTTCAATGAGGACCAAAGTGTATACTTCACCAATCCTCTGGAGTGGAAAGATAACCACAAGTACATTCCTGTCATCAGAGAACATATCAGAAGTCAATTACAGGATTATATGATTCCATCGTTCTTTATTGTCTTGCCGGAGATGCCGTTATTGCCAAATGGCAAGCTGAATAAGAAGATGCTTCCGGAGCCTGGAAGGTTAAGAAGAAGCGTAATGAATGAATTTGTAGAAGCAGCGAATGACAACGAAGCCAAGGTCAAGCGAATATGGGAAGCCGTCCTGAATGCCCGGAACATTGGCGTCAATGATAATTTCTTTGATATTGGCGGCCATTCGCTGCTTGTGGTTCAGGTCTATTACAAGATCAAGGAGAGCTTTGATACGAATATTACAGTGGTGGATATGTTCAAATACCCAACCATCCGCAGCCTATGTGAATATCTGGAGGAGACAACGAGCAGCTATGCCGAAGTCGCTTCTGCAAGTGAAGTGATGGAGACAGAGAAGGAAGCCATGAAGGTAAAGAGGAAGCGCCTTAAGGAGCTTTTGAAAAGATAGGTAAGGAGTACTTATATGGAGACTAAGAAGGATAAAATCAAATCCTTATCAAGGGAACAGCTCGCAGGACTGATTACGAAGTCCAAAGACAGCAAAAAAAGTGATATTGAGCGGGTCGCCAGAACCTCGAATGCGTTCAGCCAGTCCTTTTCACAGCAAAGACAATGGTTTATGGAGCAGTTCATGAACGGTGGCGTATTTAATGTCCCGCAGTCCTATCGGCTCAAAGGCGATATAAAACTTGATATTCTGGAAGATGTGCTCAATGCAGTCGTTGAGAAGCATGAAAGTCTTAGGACAGTGTTCAACACGATAGATTATATCCCGTCACAAATTATCAAGCCGTATGAAAGATTCAAGCTGGATATTATTCATTTGGAAGAATCCGACCCTTCTTTGAGAGCTGCCAAGATCAAGGAGATGAACAGCGAAATCGCAAGACGGCCCTTTGATTTGACCGTAGGCCCTTTATGGCGGTTCTATGTGTTGATATTGTCTGAAGAAGAAATCGTATTGACCCTTTCCCTTCATCATATTATCTGTGATGGCTGGTCCTTTGGTGTAATCATGAATGAAATTGCCAGTGCCTATCGGGACAGGCTTCACGGACAAGCTACCCGTTCATCGCTGCAGATACAATATGTCGATTATTCGGAATGGCAGCGTAAAAGAATTGAAGGCGGCCAGCTGGATGATCAGCTGGAGTATTGGATTGGCAAGCTTAAAGATGCACCAAAGGCCATTCATTTACCCTACGATTATAGAAGGGGCAGCACACAGACTTATCGGGGAAGGACGGAATACTTTTTCATTGAAACAGAAGCAGTGAAGGCAATGAGCGACAGATGTGTGCAAATGAATGGCTCGATGTACCATATGATGATGTCCGCGCTAACCCTTCTGATGCATGGCTACAGTCTGGATAATAAGCTCTGTATTGGAACACCGGTTGCCAACAGAAACCAGCTTGAATTGGAGAAATTAATCGGCCTATTCATTAATACGGTAGTGATCCAAAGTGAAATAGCCAGCAGCATGACCTTTGCAGAGTTATTCACCCAGGTTAGAGACCATTGCATGGAAGCCTTTAATCATGCGGAGATTCCGTTTGAACAAGTGGTAACGGGCCTAGATATTGAACGTCAGATGCAGCATTCACCAGTGTTCCAGGTGCTGTATGTTCAGACCGAGGAGTCGATGCTGAGTGTTAGTATTCCGGGAATTGAGGTTGAAGTACTCCCAGTATCGGTAGAGACGGCACAATTCGATTTGTCGTTGTACGCAACCATTCTGAAGAATGGAATATCTGCAGGGTTCGAGTACAATACGGATCTGTTCGCCCAGGATACCATTCTGCAGATGATTGAGGATTTCAAGCTATTAATCCAGTTGATTACTGAGAATCCTGACCGGACCATCGGTGAATTCGTCTCCTCTCTATCGCGTAAGAAAGTAGTGATGACGGTCGTCTCCTCCTTCGAATCCGGGCCGGTAGGAGAGCCGATGGAATTCTGGCTGGATAAGCTCCGGATCGACTATAAGCTGCAATTCGCACCGTATAGCCAGGTGTTCCAGCAATTGATTGATGATACGGGACTGTTATGCAGAAGCAGTCAGGGCATCGGCATCCTGTTACTCCGTTTGGAGGACTGGATTCAAGGCATGGATGCTAAGGATGCTAGGCTTGAAGCCGTGCTGACGGACAATGCGAACCGGTTCATCCAATATGCCTGTAGCTTTGTGAACAAGCATCAGTCCAAGGTCATCCTATATCTGTGTCCGGCATCGGATAAAGTCAATCAGATGAATGAAACAAAGCGGCTCATTCAACAGTCGGAGCAAAAAATAGCTGCGGAATGTGCGAAAAACGGGAATATATCTGTACTTCATGGAGACGAAATCGCTGTGAAATATAAGCTTAGTGAGTATAACGACGGTCTTGGTGATGAAGAAGGGCATGTTCCTTATTTAAGAGAGTATTACACGGCGATGGGCACAGAACTGGTCATGAGTATTTACAATACAGCACTGCAGTCAACGGGCTGAATGATGAGAGGATGCTGAAGTTATGACATTAAAAGAGATTGTTGCGGATATTCTGGCCATACCGGACAAAGAAACGATTCACGAAGACTTGTCACCGCAAAATGCTCCGGAATGGACAAGCCTGAAGCATATCAAGTTAATCACAACTATTGAAGATACCTATAAGGTGAAGTTCTCCTTCAAGGAAGTAAAAAGCCTGAAAAATCTTGCCGCCTTTATAACGGTCTTAAAGAGCAAAGGAGTAAGCAATGAAATCTTTGAATAATGCCATTGCCGGGCAGGCGGTTCTGGCGGGAAGCACTAGTGATCATGATCTGGAAAGAATGCTGTTGATCCGTCAATATGAGCTATCGGTCCTCGGGCTTTTTTCAAGCGGACATGTCACAGGGACCACTCATACCTGCATGGGACAAGAATATATCCCGGTAGCGTTGAATCCGTTCATTGAAGAAGAAGACTTTGTGATCAGCAATCACCGGGGGCATGGGCATTATATTGCCAGATATGGGGATGCCCAGGGCTTGCTGGCAGAGGTCATGGGCAAACAAGGCGCCGTATGCAATGGAATCGGAGGAAGCCAGCACATTCGCAGAGACCGTTTTATATCTACAGGGGTTCAGGCCGAAGGCATAGCGGTAGGCACAGGCATCGCCTGGAGTTATAAATACAAGCAACAAGATAATCTGGTATTTGTCTATATTGGAGACGGAACCTTTGGCAGGGGCTGCGTATACGAAAGCTTGAACTTTGCCGGCATATGGAATCTCCCGATGGTTATCGTTGTAGAGAACAATGGAATAGCAATATCAACCCATCAAAGCTACAGCATGTCGGGAAGCATAGAAGGCCGGGTACGGGGGTTCGATCTTGATTACCTGTGCATCCGGAGCAAAGCTGTTAATGAAATAAGAGAACAGACTGGTGACGCTATACACCGTGTCCGCAAAGAATCCAAACCCCTGGTCATTGAATTTATAACAGATCGGGTCGCGTCCCACAGTAAAGGTGATGATACTAGAAGTGCTGATGAGCTTGAAAGAGTCCGGGAGAATTACTGGTACAACCAAATGAAAGCCAGCGATAAGGCAAGGGTAGAAAAGCTTGAAGAAGCTGTCCGGAATCAAATGCAAACGCTGCAGGAACTTGTCATACACAGAGAGGGAGCCGAATGGGCGGACTATGAAAAAAGAAAAAATAAATGAGAATTTGAGACATGCCATTCATCAACTGATGTGTGAGGACGAGGCAGTCGTTGTAATCGGGGAAGATGTACGTGAGCCTTATGGGGGTGCCTTCAAAATCAACAAGGGATTATCTGATGATTTTCCGGACAGAGTGATTGGCACGCCGATAAGTGAAGAGGGATTTGTCAACATGGCAAGCGGAATGGCAATCATGGGCCACAAACCGATCGTGGATATGATGTTTTCGGATTTCACTACATTGTCATTTGACCCTCTGCTCAATTTTGCGTCCAAGTCGGTAACCATGTACGGGGACAAGCTGGATCTCAGCATGATTGTCAGATGTGCGAATGGCGGTTACAGGGGGTACGGACCTACACACAGCCAAAGCATGCAAAAATACTTCATGGGCATCCCGAATCTAAGCGTGTATGAGCTGTCTCCTTTTCATGATAATTATTATGTGTTTAACCGGATGTTGAGTGAGAAAAATCCTTGTATTTTTTTTGAAGAAAAAATAATATATTCCCAGTACAGGTATGAAAATGGCGTAATCGATGAACTTTTCAACTATTCCTTTAAAGGTGACCATGAGAACTGGGCAGTCGCCAGTATAGAAGAAAACAGTGTACCGGATGTTCTGATCCTTTGCCCCGGAGGCTTGGCTTCCATGTGCATGAAAGTGGCTGAAAAGCTGATTATGGCGGATGAAATTGAAGTTAAGGTAGCGGTACCTTCCAAGCTGTATCCCTGCGGAATCGAGGCCATTATTGAAGATGCGGTTGCAGCCGGCAAGATTCTCATTGTGGAAGAGGGGACCAGCGGGCATACCTGGGGCGAAGGAATAGCGGTCAAATTATATCCATATCTCAATAAGCAGAAGGATGGAGCCATTGAGCTCTTAAGTTCTTCTGACAGCATTATTCCTGCATCTAAGTATTATGAAAGCCAGGTACTGGTAGGGGAACAGGACATTTATGAAAGTGTACTGAAGCTGATGAAAATCGCTAAAGAAGGATAACGGAGGCGGGTATGAGACCAATTGTTGTTCCACAGTTAAATGCGAATGATAACAGCTGCTTGATCCAGAACTATTATTGCGCGGAGGGCGAATTCATTCATTCCGGTGATCTAATTACCACCTTGGAGACCTCCAAGGCAGCTATTGATATCGAATGTGAAGCAGACGGCTATTTTTATCCTGCGGCTAAAGAACAAACCGATGTGAGAACCGGCGAGGTTATTGCCTTTGTTTTTGAGTCCCTCCAAGAGATGAATACATACAAGGAATTATCCGTGGGCAGTGCCACAGCAGAGAGCACAGCCAATTACAAACTTTCCAATCAGGCAGAAGCGTTTGCCGCATTGCACCAATTTTCGCAGCAGGAGCTGTCAGCCTTAAATAAGAAATTGATTAAATTAAGTGACTTGGAAGAGCTGCTGAAGCAAAGAATCGATGGGGATGAGGCCCGGATTCTCTTGAGTAAGAATCAAAAACAGGTCTCTAAAACAGTAGCCGAATCGCATACGAATATTCCAAACGCCTTTTTATTAATGAAAGTATATTGTGATGAAGCTCTAACCGGAATGCGGGAAATCGGTGAGCAGCTTGAGGCCATTGTAGGGTTTGGAGAAGTATTACCGGTGCTGCTGGTATCGATCAAGGATGAATTCCCGTTGATGTACGGAAAGCTGAAGGATGAAGATACATTTATTCCTGCTGCTGAAGTCAATGTCGGTGTGACCATCGATGTGGGGACAGGTCTCTACATTCCGGTAATTAAAGCTGAACACGCTGGAAGGATTGAGCATACTGCAGAAATAATGATGGAATATAAATATAAAGCATTAAGAAGCAGTTTTGCCGAAGCGGATCTGATGGGCGGAACGATAACGATTAGTCTGAATACAAGCGCCGATGTGGTCAGCGTCATTCCCATCATTCTGCCGGGCCAGACCGGGATGATCTCCGTGGGTGCGGTAATGAAGGAATTGGTCCTGAAGGAAGGGACGGTGGCAGAAAGAAGCTATATCAATCTTGGCCTGGCGTACGATCATCGTGTAGTGAACGGATTCTATGCGGTCGAATTTTTGGCGCGGCTGAAGAGCAAGCTTGAACATTTTGAGATCAATGTGTAAGGTGTGAGCCCGGAAGTGGAGAGTGAAGGAGGAGGATGGAGTGAGTGACATGCCGCACAATATTTATATATTGTCCAGCTTCACTGCTGATTTACTGGAAGACTATCTTGAAGAAGATATCAAGGAACTCGGGCTTCAGTCCAAAATTGAAACCGGACCTTATAATCAGATTATATCCCAGTGCATGGACCCGGACAGCTTATTATTTCAGAAGAAACCGGATTATTTAGTCATCTGGACCCGGTTGGAAGACATTATAGGCCGGAAAGATTTCTATCGGAAAGAGAGCTTTAATTCATGCAAGGCTGATCTGTCGATGTTGATCGAAGCCGTTCTGTATGCGAAGGCGGCACTCCGCTGCAAGCTGATTTTTATGCTCCCTCCTGTCTATGAGAACAGACCTCTGGGGGTCGGTGACCTGCAAATTGTGTACGGTGCAATGGAAACGTCCATGATGCTGCGAAAGTTTATGATGGATAAGCTTAGATTCGTTGAAGGCATATACCTGGCAGACGGGGAAGAGCTGGTCCGCAGATACGGCGCAGATCAGAGCTATCACATGGGCATGTATGCTTTTGCCAAGGCTCCTTATGTGAATAGCATCTACAAAGAGGCTGCAAGACAGATTAGCCGGCTCATCAAGCTGGATCTGAGAAATAAGCGCAATATTCTTGTCTTTGATGCGGATGTCCTATTGTGTGAGCAAGAGGAACAAGCAGGACACGCAGTTCTTCATCAATTGGATGAGCAAAGAGTGGTTACGGATGATTCCTACCTTTTATTTCAGCGCTATCTGCAGGAACTTGTAAGCTGGGGAAATGAAATCATGCTGTGTTCAAGATCCGCTCCAGGACAATTGAATGCCATATTGGACAGGGAAGATCTCATCCTCACCAAGCAAGAATGTAAGTATATGAGCTGTGAGTGTGAAACGATAACAGAAGCAATCCTGCAAATACATAGAGAACATGGCGTTTCACTGGATCAATTCATTGTACTGGATACGAAAGAACTGTACCTAAACGGAATACGCCAGCTGCTGCTGCCGGAGGATTCTACACTTTGGATGCAGAGCGTAGAGGCCTCGGGGATTCTGGATTATATATCCGTTGAAGCTTCCCGTTACAGCAATGGCGAAGCTGTCTTGGCAGACAACACTGAGGAATACAGTCTGGAGGAATTCCTTCAATCCATCCAGCTGGAAGTCACTCTACGGGAAATCAATGAGCTGCAGGCCGAACTGATCGAGCATATCCTCCATAATACCAAAGACTTCAACCTGACAGGATTACTATGGACACAGGAGGAAATCATCGGAGCGCTTAACGGGGATAATCAATTGATTTATTCCGTAAAGGTACAAGACAGATTTGGAGATTACGGCATGGCCGGTACCATCATTGGGACAGTTAATAAGAAGAGCTTCAAGGTTGACGCTCTGCTCTTAAATTGCCGGGTGCTCGGTAAAAATGTTGAATATCATTTAATGAAGGAATTAGCCAATAGAATTAGAGAACACCAGTGTGACTCTATAGTGTTCCACTATCAATCCAGCGGCAGGAATGAGAGTGCGGCTCAATTTCTGGCCAGGATTACCCGCACGGACTTGAAGCGTGTTCACACAGGTGAAGCCCTGACAATTTCTTGTGAAAAGCTCGAGGATTATGCGAATGAAGCACTTCATCCTAACAAAGCAGACCAAGAACCGGATATGCCAGACAAACCGCACAAGGCAGACCGCAGCTTGGACCCCTACCAGTTCATTTTCAACAGATGGAATAAGCTGGATGAAGCCGAAAAAGCTCAAATTAACGATCTGGTTAGTCATACAAAGTCTATTGAAGAAATAATGAGGGCGATTGCGGATTCGAAAATGAAAACAAGAACAGGCGTTAAGGCTGAATATCTGCAGCCGAGAACGGAAACGGAGCAAAAAATTGCCGCCCTGTGGGCAGATATTCTTAACGTTGACAAAGTAGGAGTTTTGGATAACTTTTTCGAACTTGGCGGAACCTCCATCATGGCGGCCCAGCTCATTGTAAAGTTCAAGAATGCCTTTGATATGATGCTGCCGGTGCGGATATTCTTCGACAGTTCGTCCATTGAGCAAATGGCGATGTATATTGAAGCGGTCAAAAGCGAGCAAAATAAACAGGATATTAATGAATCCGCCGTAAGTAATTTCCGCTATAAGACCCGGGAATTCTTGAAAAATGAGGTGTGGCTGGACGAGGAAATTACCGGAGCTAAGGAGCTTCAAGCGTGGGATCATACCCGGATCCATAACGTCCTTTTGACCGGTGTGACAGGATTCCTGGGGGCATTTCTGCTGCAGGAGCTTATTACTATGACAGATTATCATATGGTGCTGCTGGTCCGTGCGGACAGTGTGCAGAGCGGCTACGAGAGAGTAGTGGCTAATATGGAAATGTACAATTTATGGGACGAAGCTTACAGAAGCAGAATAGAAGTCTGCACGGGCGATCTTGCCAGACCTTTGCTCGGACAACAGCTGCAGGATTTCAACGAATTGGCAGTTCGAATCGATTCCATCTATCATGCGGGCGCTATCACTAATTTCCTGGAGCCGTATAACAAGATTAAAGATGTAAACGTACAGGGAGTTCAGGAGATTTTACGTCTGGCATCCACTCATAAGTTAAAGCAGGTACATTACGTGTCAACTCACTATGTATTCTCTACGCTCTCACACGAAAACGGCTATATCGCATACGAGGATACCATTCCGTCCGATCATGAGGTGCTTGTACTGGGATATCAGCAAAGCAAGTGGGTTGGCGAGAGAATAATGGCTCTGGCCAAAGAGAGAGGCATTCCGTTAAGTATCTACCGCGTCGGCAGAATATCCGGCTCCAGTACCACAGGGGCATGTCAAACCAGAGATATCATGTGGCTTATGATCAAAAGCTGTGTAGAAGCAGGAGTATTGTTCGAGGAGAATGTGAATATAGAATTTATTCCAGTGGATTATGTCAGCAAATCTATTGTGGCATTGTCCATCCAAGCGGGATCAAGCAACAAAAACTTCCATATTGTAGCCAGTAAAATGAACACACTAAATCAAGTGTATACCTGGATGAATTCGTATGGGTTCAAAGTTGAAAAAATGCCCTATGAGCAGTGGAAGGATGAATTGGTGGACAGAGTTGCCGAGAATCCTAATCTGAATACCACCAAGGCTATGCTGCCGTTCATTCCCGAAGATATGGGTGAATGGGATGTGGAAATTACGTATGACACTACCAATGTTACCAAAGGCTTGAGTGAAACCACCATCACTTGCCCAGAGGTAGGAGAGGAGGTGTTCAACCGTTATTTGGATTACTTTGTGAAGACAAAGTATTTTGAGTTAACACCCTGAGGGCAAGTGGATGATCTGAAAAGTTTACATTATATGATTTTATAGGAGGAACAATGATGAAGGAAAGATTGGATGTAATGACAGCAAAAAAAATGAGCCTGTACACTAGCGGGATGTGGGTCTCTCTCCTCATAGGCTTGCTCTACGTGGGAATAGGTATTCTGATGCCTATTGATCCGGCGGAGAAATACAGAGGAACGGAATTCTATGAGCAAATTGCCGCCCATCCGTTTATTCCGCATTTATGGAGATATATCTTCGTAGCGATCGGCTTCTTGTCCATCTACTGGATATCGGCAGCAGTTTCAACATTGAGATCCAAAAGCTATGAATGGGAAGGCTTTTACAAATGGGTAACCATTGTTGGTTATGGCGGCGCCGGCTTGCTGTCCTTGGAGTGGATGAGAGAAATTTTTATTATGAAGGTTATGACTTTGTATTCCACAGGCAATGAAATGTACCGGGTAGCCTTGGAAGTAGCAGCTTTCCCGCTCGACCCTGACTTTATCTGGATGTTTGGCGGCTTTGGATTATGGTATCTGGTAACTTCGCTGTTGGCCAAAAGAAATCAGGTGTTCTCCTCCAAGCTCAACATCTTGGGCATTATCGTCGGACTGGATTTGATCATCACCATGGTTTTTGCCATGACGGACACAATCATTTATTTCGATGGCGGTCAGATGACGGTGATGCAGATTACGGCTCTCCTCGGCGGTATTATGGGGGCTGTGTATCACATCTGGATGTTCTTTGATATGCGAAAGAATCAAGCGCAGTTCGAAAAAAGCATGACTACCTTGCTGGAGCAAAAAAAGAGTGCGGCATAAAAGCATGCAACCCATCCTAACTAAAAACAGGCTCGGCTTTTCTCTCAAGGGCCTTATTATTCTTTTGTTGGTATTGCTTCCTAATCTGCTATTTTACGCATTTGCGATAAACGGAACTGCCGGAACCGGGGCGGCCTTTAACAACAAGGTTGAAATGATTAGTTATATTGAACGTGTTAGCCAAGTGTTACTTATGCTTGTATTAATTTTCCGCGTAAATAAAAGCTCCCCGTCATTGCAAAGCAGGTATGTGGTTGGAATGGCCGTATTTTTACTGCTCTATTACGCTTTATGGATTCGTTATTTTGCGGGCGGGATGGACTATACCTTGATCAGCGGGACTTTTTTCGTATTCATGGGGATGTCCGTCTTCCCGTCCGTGTATTTCGCTTTAGCAGAGAAATGGCTGGGGGATCATTTGGGAGTGGGGATCGCCATTACCTTTGGGGTATTCCATACCCTTAACACCTATCTGAATTTTGCAGCTTAATGAGAATAGTGGAGGGTAACATGAAACAAGAGGTTAAACCATGGTTTTTTTTCAAAAGAAACGCCGAAAAGTCCGAAATCAGATTACGCTTGTTTTTGTTCCCTCCTGCGGGCGGGGATGTGTCAACCTTCCTGCACTGGGAAGAGCAGATGCCGCGAGATGTGGAGACCTGCTTGGTCAGGCTGCCGGGCAGAGGGGCCAGAATAACGGAACCGGCCATTGATAATGTGGATATACTTACAGATCTATTGCTCCAGGAAATGAAAGAGTACACGGATGTGCCCTACGTGTTGTTCGGGCATAGCATGGGAGGGCTGGTCTCCTATGAGCTGACGCAAAAAATATATAAGCAGGGGCTTAACTTACCGGAATATGTAATTATATCAAGCATGAAAGCACCCAACTATATGAACAAGTTCACGGAGAGTCTGACCGAAGACGGAAATGACAAATTATATCTGAAGAGCAATACTGAATTTATGGATACAATCATCGGTCTTGGCGGAATCCCCGACGCTTTCAGTGAAAACAGAGAGTTTCTGGAGTTAATCCTGCCTACCTTTAGAAAAGATATGAAAATGTGTGAAACGTATAATCCTGAGAATGCGCAAGCTATCCCGGTGTCATTTGATATCTATGGCGGGAACCGCGATAGCATTGCTACTAAGAAAGAACTAGAGGGATGGAAGAAATACACCACCCAAAAATATGCACTCACCCTCTTTCAGGGGAACCATTTTTATTTCATGGATAATCCCAATATGCTTCTGTTCCATCTGCGCAATAAATTAATGGATATAGGGAATAAGCTTACGGATCAAACTCATAGAGAGTGGAGGATGAAAGATGAATGTGATTCAAATCGATAATTTGGTCAAAAAGTTTGGTGACTATACAGCAGTAAACGGACTCAATCTGTCCATTGAAAAAGGTGAGGTGTTTGGTCTGTTAGGCCCGAATGGAGCCGGCAAGAGCACCACGATTAATCTGGTATGCGGCCTGCTGCATGCGACATCGGGGAACATCAGGCTATTCGGAAATAAGGTGGAGGATGAAAAAAGAAAGCTTGGCTTTGTCCCGCAAAACATTGCCCTGTATGATAATTTCACTGCGTATGAGAACGTGAAGTTCTTTGGTGAGCTGTATGGACTGAAGGGGAAAGAATTGGAGAATGGAATCGATGAAGCTTTGGAATTCACCGGCTTGTCCGATGTCAAACGTAAAAAAGCGAAGACGTTCTCCGGCGGGATGTTAAGACGATTGAATATTGCCACTGCTTTGGTCCATCAACCGCAGATTCTTATTATGGATGAGCCAACGGTCGGGATTGATCCGCAGTCCAGAAACCACATCCTGAAGTCTGTCCAGCGGTTAAATGAGAAAGGCGTGACGATTGTCTACACAACACATTATATGGAGGAAGTTGAAGCGATCTGTAATCGCATAGCCATTATTGACAAAGGCCAGGTCATTGCTTCGGGTACAAAGAAAGAATTAACAGATCTGATCAGTGATAAGAAATCTCTGCAGTTAACCGTTGATGATGCTCTTGAACTGGATAAGGAAGCAATCTCCCATATTGATGGCGTGGTTAATGTGGAAATCAATGACAACCTGATCCAGGTGGAGTCGTTAAAAGAAAATGATAATTTGAATGCAATTATTGCATACGTAAACAGCAAAAATGTGAAAATCAGAAGTATCGGCACCACAGATGTTACGTTGGAAACCGTATTCCTGACATTGACAGGGCGCAAATTACGCGACTGACCATAGAGTCTAGAGGAAAGGAAGATCATATGTTTCAGATCATAAAGAAAATCATTAAAAATCAAATCAGAAATCCAAAGTGGTTATTATTCTTGATGATATTCCCTATCTTTTTAATGATTCTGATCGGTTCGATTCTAACGAGTGCTTTCTCCGATAAATCAAATCTGACCAAGGTTGACGTTGCGTTGTTCAATCAATCGGAAGGAATGGCAGCCGAGGTTATTGATGCCTTAACCACAGCTTCTGTATCCATCGAAAAAGATTACGGGATCAAAATGGGCTACACCGACTCAGAGAAAGAAGGAAAAAAAGAGGCGCGGGTGAACAAAAAAGTATTCGTGCACCTGGATAAGGAGAAGATCCTGGTCTACGGAAATGAATCGGAGCCGTTAAATACAGCGAGAGTGGTAGCCTTATTCCGCAGCGTGGCCAGCAGCATTCAGACGGTTAAGGAAGCCTATAAAATAGACGGGGAAAAAGCGATTGAACTGATTGGCGCGGATAATGCCACGTATGAAGTGCCTGTAGAGCTGATTCCATCCAAAAGTGCCATGAGCTCCTATGATTACTATGGGGTGGTGGAATTAACGCTTATGGTGATGTATATGATGCTGATTCCCATTGGGGATTTATTTACGGACAAAAGAACCAAAATCAAAGAGAGAATTTTACTTACAGGACTTAGCAGGGTAAAGTATTATTTCGCTTCGTTGGCTGCGTATTCCATTTTTGCCTTAGCGGTGTTCATTCCAGCCTTTATCTTCTCTATCACATACTTGGGAGTAAACTGGGGCAATTATTCTGTGCTCATGTACTTGTATATCGTTTTATTTGCCATATTCAATGTGGCGCTAGGCATGTTATTGGCCCAGTTATTAAAAGCCCGCGGCAAAGTGGATGTGATTCTGTCTGTGATTATCCTGCCGATTTTCTCCTTTCTCGGGGGATCGTATACACCCTTCCCTTATGATATGGGCGGTGTTTTCGGCAAGATCCTGCTGGTCTCCCCGTTAAGATGGGTGAATGTCGGCATTTTCAAAAGTGTCTACGCGCAGGATAGTCAAGTAATCTGGGTAAGCTCTGCCATATTTCTCCTTTTAATATTCATCTGTCTCTTTATTGTGGTTGCAAAAGAAAAGAAGGAGGAATTAAGAGCATGAAAACATTTTATGCATTAATAAAAAATAACTTAAGAATTTCGATAATGCATAAACCGATTTCTTTTCTGTTAATGACCATTACTCCGATCATCGTCCTGATTATTGCCAGTAAGCTGGTCAGCTATTCCACAACCTTTGTTAACGTAGGCATTGCGGATGGGGATCATAGCCGGGCCTCAGAAGCCGTAACCCAAATTGTCGGCGGTCTTGAGGGCATTAAGGTCTTCTATATGGATGAGAATGAAGTGGAGGCTAATTTTCAAAGTAATAAAATCAATGCGGCTTTGGTCATCCGCAGCGGATTCCAGAATGGATTGTTAAATAATTCGATCGAGAAGCTAGTAGTGAAAGGAAATGAAGAGCAGAACGTCTATACCCTGCTACAGGCCATCCTCAAGAATCATTTGTTGAATTTACGTAACTTGGGCAAGATTTCTGGGGGGGATGCTGCTGTATTCGAGAATGCGGTAGGCAATTATATCGCCAGCTCTGAGTTTGTGGAGAAAACCTCTCTTAACGATTTGTATACGGAATACAACAATTCCAATATCTTTGTCGGATTTTTGATCCTGTTCATTTTCTTCAATTCATCAGCTATAGCGAATGTAATCAATACGGATAGGGAGCGCAATATTTACGCCAGGATCTTCCTCTCTCCGGCCAAAGTATGGATGTATTATCTGTCTAATGTACTCTGCAATCTGGTCATCGTCGCCTTTCAAATCCTGGCCGCAGTCCTGAGCATGGAATATTTCACGAATACCTCCATTGGCGTGGAGCCCGGTGTGCTGTTTCTGATTCTCTTCCTGACGGCGTTGGTGGCGGTCTCCTTGGGGACATTCTATGTTTCCATTACGGAAGAGGCGGATGCGGCTTCAATGATTTCCAATTTTGCGAACCTGCTGATTGTTATCCTGGGCGGCTGCTTTATTCAGGTGGAGCTGTTTCCTAAATTAATCAATGCCATTTCCTATATTTCACCGGCAAGATGGGCAATGGGAAGTATTCTGGATTTACAGCAAGGATTAACCTTGGGAGATATAGCTGGAAACGCGTTTTTACTTGGCGGAATGGCAGCGGTGATTCTAGCCGTGTCGGTAATCATAACCAGCAAGCGGGAAAAGAAATTCAGAAGTCTTTCCTAAGTGGCAACTAATTCAACTAGACAAGGATAGGAATATAACTATGGCAGAACTCTATTATATGAATATCGAAGACCCCATACGTGCTGAAGATTATCAGACGTTACTGGGCATATGTGCCTCAGACAAAAGGGAAGCCATACACAAATTCAGATTTGAGGCAGATCGAAAAAGAACCTTGTACGGGGAAGTGATGGCCAGATTCATGATCACAAAGAAAACTGGAGTAACGATGAAAGACATTGAATTTGACAAAAATTCATACGGAAAACCTTATGTAAAGGATCAGAATGAGATATTTTACAATATATCTCATTCTGGAAAGTATGTAGTCTGCGGATTGGATACTGAGGATATTGGAATAGATATTGAAGAAATTCGGGACATTGACCTGGATATTGCTAAACGCTTCTTCCATGTCAAAGAATATGAGGATATCATTTCTCGGGAAATAAGAGAGCAGGCTCATTCGCTGTATGATTTCTGGACGTTAAAAGAAAGTTATATTAAGTTTTTGGGCGTCGGGCTGAGTAAGCCGCTGAACTCATTTTATTTCATGATTAATGGAGAATCCGTACAGCTCTGCTCCCAAGAAGACCATACAGTTTATTTTCACCGTTACTTGCTACAGGATAATTACAGGCTTGCCGTTTGCGTAAGCACATCTGATCTTATCCATATGAAAAAAATATTACTTCATGACCTTGTAGCCTACATTAAGAGTGAAAGTTAATGGATAAAATCTGGTAAGGAGTCCCTGGCATGAAGAAAATAGTTGCGATTTCCGGAGCATTAAGCACTTTGTTTTTTTTGATACATCTTATAGTGGCCTGTATCTATTACGCAGGAATCATGCCGTATGGATATATTCATATGACCATCGGCGGCATTCTGTCCATTGTCATGTCCGTCCATATGCTTTCCGCTATCTTCCTGATGGTGAAAAATCGCCAAAGGGATAAACAAGCCAAGCAATATCCGCAGCTCAATATGGGCACTGTAATCCAGTCCGCAACAGGTATTTTCACAGGGATATTTTTATTGGTGCATATCCTGGTGATTGAATTAAGTAAAAGGATAGACGGGACTGTGTTTAATATTATTTATGTTTCAGCAGAGTTTTTGTTTCTCTTAACTGTAGGTCTGCATATGGCCATCAGCGTGCCCAAGCTCTTTATATCCATGGGAGTCATTAAAAAACGGGAGAATTACCCGCTCTTCATCAGAGGGACCTATGTCTTCTTAGCCTTGGTGCTGGTGATGTATATGGGTTCCCAAATTATGTTCTGGGCAGCATAGACAGCCGGGTGAACCTTGTTGTCTGAGGGAGAGAGAGGAGTGTCAGCATTCGGATGAAGAATATACTTGTAATGGGCAGTGGCCTGGCCGGAATGACGGCAGCGCTGAAGCTTGCGGAAGAAGGGGCAGCTGTTACCTTGGTGTCACCGGCGTATTCAGAGAGAGCACAGTCTGTAATGGCCATGGGCGGAATTAATGCTGCCTTGAATACCAAACAAGAAGATGATTCGATAGATGAGCATTTTGCGGATACCATGCGGGGAGGCAGTGATCTTAATGACCCTGATGCCGTGGCTAATCTGGTACAGAGGGCTCCTGAAATCATCCGCTGGCTTGAAGAAATCGGTGTGAATTTCACCCGGGATGAGAAGGGCAGAGTGGATCTACGGAATTTCGGCGGACAAAAAAAGAAACGTACTGCCTACGCCGGTGCGCGTACCGGTAAACAAATTGCCACAGCTATCATAGCTAAATGCCGGAAATATGAAGCTGCTGGCCAAATCAAGCGGCTGACGGGTTGGAGATTCCACTCCCTGTTAATAGAGGGTAAGGAATGTGCGGGTGCTGTTCTGTTGCACGAAAACACGAACGAATTGCAAAGCCTGGTTGCCGATGCTGTGATTATGGCCGTCGGAGGGCCGAATGGCGTTTTCGGAAAAACTACCGGCTCCAGATTAAATGACGGCTATGCCGCGGGAATGCTGCTTGAACAAGGGGTCGAATTTTCGAATCTGGAGATGATTCAATATCATCCTACGACAGTACATACCCCTTCCAAACGTATGCTGATTACGGAGGCTGCACGTGGCGTCGGAGGAAGATTGTACGTCATCAAAGAGGGGCAGCCCTGGTACTTCATGGAGGAATGGTTTCCGGGATATGGGGCATTAATGCCGCGTGATGTGGTAAGCCAGAGTATCTATAAAGTATGTAATGAGATGAAGCTGGGCATTAACGGGAGCCAGGAGGTTTATTTGGATGTCTCTCATCTGTCCCCGGAAATTATTGATGTACAGTTAGACGAAGTTGTCAGCATCTGTTCGAAATTCTTAAACGTTAACCCGTATAAGGAACCCATTCCAGTGGCTCCAGGGATTCATTACTTTATGGGGGGAATCAAGACGGATAAGAATCACACCACGAATCTAGCGAGACTTTTTGCCGCAGGAGAATGCTCCGCTCAATATCACGGGGCCAACAGACTGGGCGGAAATTCGTTATTAGGCGCGATTTGTGGAGGATGGGTTGCAGCCGAAAGCTCTCTAATGGTCGGCCCAATGGATACTGCTGCCGCAGAAAAAATAGGTGAACAGCAGCTGGAGACAGCAAATCAGGAGCTGCAGCATTGGGAGAAGAGGGCGAATACTTCTATAAAAGGCTATTTTCAGATTAAACAAGAATTATCAGAGCTTATGTATGGCGCCATGGGTATATATAGAAAAGAGAGACAGCTGCTGGAAGCCAAAAAAAGGCTGGAGGCAATGAACAACGACACCGCAGAGTCATGGTATCATCATCATTTTTATGAATACAAAACATTATCAGCCAATATTTTATTGGCAAGGGGAATGGTCGAGTCGGCATTGGCCAGAAAAGAGAGCCGGGGGGCACATCAGAGAATCGATTATAGTGAAAAGAATGATACACAATTCAAGAAATCTACGAATGCAGTATTTCTGAATAATAGTATCTGCATTGAGTTTAATTAAGAAAAGAGGCAGTACTATGAGTATCAGGATTAATATCAAGCGGCAGGAAAATGGGGCGAAGGAAGCCTACTGGCAGAGCTTTGAATACTCGGGTGAATTACATGTATCCATAGGGACTCTAATTAATAATTTGAATAGTGAAATGCTGGAAAAGGACGAGGGAGAACGGCCGATCCGCTTTGACTGCAGCTGTGAACAGGGGCTGTGCGGAGCGTGTGCAATGGTGGTGAACGAGAAGCCGGTACTGTCCTGCCAATTATTTTGCGATGATCTGGTACAAGAGAACAATGAAATTACGATTCATCCCCTAAGTAAATTCCCGGTCATAAGTGATTTGGCAGTGGACCGGAGTCAAATGTTTGAAGTGATGAAGGACATGAAGCTATGGCTGGAAGATCCGGCAAAGGTTAGAACCGCCAATTTAACGCTGCAATATGAAGTGTCCCAATGCCTGATGTGCGGCAGTTGTCTGGAGGTCTGCCCCAATTACAGCCTGGGTGAGTTATTTACTGGAATGTCCTCCGCGATGTCGATGACTAATCTGACCTTATTAAGTGAGGACAAAGCCTATAAAAAACAATATACCCAAAGAGTATATGATGGCTGTTCCAAATCTCTTGCCTGCCAGGAAGTTTGCCCCATGGACATTCCGATTGTGGAGGCGATCTCCAAAATGAATAGAGTATCGGTCTGGGGAATGTGGAACATGTTTGGGAAACATGGATAAAATGAAACTGATTGATATAATTACCAAACTACAATAGCGGAGGACACACCATGAAACAACTCTACATCAAGCAAAAGGTATTCAGCATAGGCGAGAAGTTCACGGTGAAGGATGAGCGGGAACAGGATGTGTATTACGTGGAGGGCAGCTTCATGCGGATTCCGAAGACGTTCTCGATTATGAATGCAGGCGGAAGGGAAGTAGCACAGATTACGAAGAAGGTGTTCAGCTTCCTGCCCAAGTTCTTCGTGGAAGCGGATGGCCGTGAGGTGCTCACCATTAAGAAGGAGCTGTCGTTCTTCAAGGCGCGTTATTCAATAGATTCGGCGGATATTGAGGTGCACGGGAACTGGTGGGATATGGATTTCCAGGTCTTGCAGCGCGGGGCGGTCGTCGGGGAAGTGAGCAAGAAGTGGTTCACCTGGGGCGACAGCTACAGTGTGGAGGTGCTGAATGAGGAGCTGGAGGCCATCATCATTGCGATTGTGGTGGCGATCGATTGTGTGAAGGCTGACGATCGTGCCTCCTCTTCTTCTCAGTAGCTATTAACAATCCTTTCAATTAGACCCTCTCCGGGCGGAGAGGGTTTTTGACATGCACCGGCAAGGTATGCTGCAAGATCATGAGTTCGCACCGGTGCTGGCCAAGTGCTGGCGGCCGTTTGTCAGCAAGTATTATGACTGGTCCGCGCAACGGCCGGAAGCCCCGATAGGCTCTGGAGTTAAGGCGGCGAAGCACCGGCCTTGGCCTGCCGCTGGTAATTTCTCGGTGTATACCCGGTCACCTGCTTGAATTGCCGGCAGAAATGCTCCACATTCGGATAGCCGCACCGTGCTGCGATATCAGCGATGCTCTCTGTGCTGTGGATGAGGTATTCCTTGGCCATGCGGATGCGGCTGTTAATGACATCCTCCATACAGGAGAGTCCGAAGGTTTTTTTGTAGATATTCTGAAGATAGCCTGAACTGATCTCCAGCACACCGGCCATTCTGGCTACGGTCCAGTACTCCCCGGGATTGGTCTGAATGGACGTGCGCAGCTTCAGCAGCTTGTAATATTGCGGGGTAATATTGTCCTGGAAATAGGATTCCCACAGCTTGTTGAACAGTGCGCGCAGGAGCAGATCGATGGAAGAGGCTTTACAGTCCCCGCCCATATGATGCTCGCTGGCCAGCAGCTCAAGCAGCTTTTGGCAATAGTCAGGGTCGCTAAGCGCAAAGGGAATGCCCAAGGGAAGCGGTGATTCCGTAATATAAGGCTCACTTGATTCAAAACGAATCCAGTCATTGATGAACTGGCCGGTGCAGGCCTGATAATAGACCTTCTGCTGCGGCTGGTAGAGAACTACGCTGTGCGCAGGGTATTGCTTGAGTCCGCTATGCACCCAGAATAGCGCCGGAGTCTTGGTAATGACCAGGAGCCAATGCGCACCAGCTGGAACATCTACAACGAAATTCGAAGCGTGTGTTGTATTGCACTCGACATAGTGAATAAGGGCCATCTCCATCCTCCTCCCGGCAAACATGCTTAATTATAGCATGGTTTTTTTGTGTTTTTGTCAATGCCGGATAAGTGAAGTAAAAATGTGAGCGTTGTCAATAAATAGGTGCCTCCCCCATAATGAAAGCGTAACCAAATAAAGACCACAATAATTGAACTGGGGGTTGACTATGAACACAGGTACAAGAAAAGGTCAGAGCCTACTGAAGAGCACTTCCATCCTGTTGTTGTCTGCACTGCTGTTGTCCGCTTGCTCGGGCAAGCTGGAATCCGGTAACGGCGGCAAGGAAGCGGCAGCCGGTAATGATCCGAAGCCAAGTGCAGCTGTAGATGAGAGTCCGCTCGGCAAATACGATCCTCCGATTGAGGTGTCGTTCGTCAGAGATCTGGGCGATGTGGTAGAGAATAACGTGCTTGGCGTATTGAAGGACGAGACGATTGATAATAACCGCTGGACCAAGTTGTATGAGGATCAGCTCGGCATCAAGATCAAATATAACTGGATTGTGAAGGGGAGCCAGACCTCGGATCAATATTTGCAGAAAATCAATGTCACCCTGGCCTCCGGCGATCTGCCGGATGTAACGCCGGTCAACGCCACCCAGCTGAAGCAATTGGCCGATTCGGACCAGCTTGAGGATATGACGGCGTTATATGAAAAGTATGCTTCCCCGTTCACCAAGAAGGTGCTCTCGGGAGAAGGAACGAGTGTGTTCGATGCCGCTACCTTTGACGGCAAGCTGATGGCAATTCCGAGCCTGGAATCCTCCATTGAACGCTCGATGTATATCTGGATTCGGACAGACTGGCTGGAGAAGCTCGGTATGCAGCCGCCGAAGACGATGGCGGATGTCCTGGCGATCTCTGAAGCGTTCGCTGATAAGGACCCCGACGGTAACGGCAAGAAGGATACCTATGGCCTTGGCATCACCAAGGATCTGTGGGGCGGGGCCATGGGACTGGAAGGCTTCATGGCCGGGTATAATGCCTATCCGAACATCTGGCTGGATGACGGAACCGGCAAGCTGGTCTACGGCAGTATTCAACCGGAAGTGAAGAAGGCGCTCCAGGTGCTGCAGGATATGGCCAAGAAGGGCCAGCTTGACCAGGAGTTCGGTGTCAAGGATGGAGGCAAGGTCTCCGAGCTGATCTCGGCCGGCAAGATTGGGATGGAGTACGGCGAGCAGTGGAATTCCATCTGGCCGCTGCAGCTCAACCGTGACAATGATCCCAAAGCCCAGTGGCAGGCTTTCCCGATTGTCTCGGAATCGGGCGACACGCCGAAGGTGCCGCTGAAGTTCAGCACAACCCGCTTCTTCGCAGTCAAGAAGGGCGCTGCCCATCCGGAAGCGGTGATCAAATTGTTCAACCTGCATGTCGAGAAGAACTGGGGCGAGACGGCCGAATTCGATAAGTACTATGCACCGCCGGAAGCGGAAAGTGTCTGGCAGCTGTCTCCGGTTACGCCGTATCCGGTCACGAAGAATGTAGATGCGTTCCGTGAGATTGATGCTGCCCGCAAGGCTGGTGACTTCTCTACACTGAAGGGTGAAGCCAAGACGATCCAGGAGAAGCTGGAGTCCTATGCTTCAGGTTCAACGGAGGGCTTCTCCCTGTGGGGCTGGGAGCGGATCTATGGAGAGCAGGGCTCCATGGGCATAGCTGACCAGTATATCAAGAATGACCAGTTCCTGCAGGAGAAATTCGTCGGCGCTCCGACTCCGACTATGGTCGAGCGCAAGACAACGCTTGAGAAGCAGCAGAATGAAATGTTTGTCAAAATCATTCTGGGTGACCCTATCGATAAGTTCGACCAGTTCGTGAAGGACTGGAAGAAGCTGGGCGGGGATCAAATTACGCAAGAGGTCAACGAATGGTACGCAGCGACTAAGAAATAAAGCGCCCCTGGAGGAAGAAAACGACCTTTTCTTCCTCCATTCCATTCTTGCCTGCAGATGTGGAGGATAACGATGAGAACAAAACTGCGAAAAGAACTGCCGCTTCATTTGATGCTTTTGCCGGGACTGGTGATGATCATTCTGTTCTCCTACGTCCCCATGGCCGGTGTCATGATTGCATTCCAGAAATTCATCCCTGCCAAGGGCTTGTTCGGGGATCAAAAATGGGTGGGCCTCGATAACTTCGAATATGTGATGAACCTGCCAAGCTTCACACAGGTGCTGTGGAATACGCTGTTTATTTCGAGTCTCAAGCTGATTCTGGGCCTGATTATTCCGCTGGTATTCTCGATTCTGCTGAACGAGCTGGCCAGTAATGTAATCAAGCGTTCCGTACAGACAGCGATCTATCTGCCGTATTTCTTGTCCTGGGTCGTGCTTGGCGGCATCTTGATTGATATTCTGTCTCCATCGGGCGGGATTGTGAATGAATTCCTCGGATGGTTCGGTGTCTCCAAGATATTCTTCCTCGGCGACAATGACTGGTTCCCCTTCACGCTGATTGCTTCGGATGTGTGGAAGAACTTCGGTTACGGCACGATTGTATATCTGGCGGCTATTACGGGCATTGATCCCGGGTTATATGAAGCAGCTACCATTGACGGTGCGAACCGCTGGCACAAGACCTGGCATATTACCATTCCGGGCATACGCATGGTCATCGTCCTGCTGTCGGTACTCAGTCTGGGTCAACTGCTGAACGCGGGCTTTGATCAGGTCTTCAATTTGTACAGTCCGCAGGTCTATGAAAGTGGGGATATCCTGGATACCTTCGTCTACCGGATCGGTCTGCTCGACGCACAATACGGCGTAGCGACTGCCGTCGGCTTCTTTAAATCGATCATATCGCTTACCTTAATTTCCAGCTCGTATTTCCTGGCTTACCGTTTCGCCAAATACCGGATTTTTTAGAGGAGGGAGATCCCTTGCAGCAACAGCTAACGCCCAAACCGGAGGAATGGACTCCCATTCGCCCCAAAAAACGATTTGACGGGATTGCGGTATTGAACGCAACCGTTCTGATTCTGGTCTCACTGCTCTGTATCCTGCCGCTCATTCATATTATAGCGGTGTCTTTCAGCTCCAGCGCGGCGGCTTCCGCAGGGTATGTCAGACTCTGGCCGGTAGACTTCACGTTCGCCTCGTATATGTATACAATGAGCCGGACTGAATTCTGGCAGTCGATGCTTGTCTCCCTGACGCGGATCGGCATCGGCACGCCGCTGAATCTTCTGTTAACGATCCTTGTCGCTTACCCGCTATCCAAGGAATCGCACGCTCTGCGGTTCCGCAGCGTCTATGCCTGGGCCTTCTTCGTCACGATGCTGTTCAACGGCGGGCTGATTCCCTGGTATACCACGCTCAAGGAGTATGGCCTGCTGGATTCCATCTGGGCGCTGGTGCTGCCCGGCGCAGTTCCTGTGTTCAGTGTGGTGCTGCTGCTTAACTTCTTCCGGGAGATTCCGAAGGAGCTGGAAGAGGCGGCGCTGATTGACGGGGCCGGCCACTTCCGGACGGTCTGGTCTATCTTCGTGCCGATCTCCAAGCCTGCGCTGGCTACACTGGCCTTGTTCTCGATGGTGGAGCACTGGAACAGCTGGTTCGACGGCCTGCTGCTCATGGGGAATCCGGCCAACTATCCGCTGCAGAGCTATATTCAGACGATAGTGATCCAGCAGAACCTGTCGAATATGTCGCGTGATGCCATGCTTGATCTGGCGCTGATCTCGGACCGGACGCTGAAGTCTTCCCAGATCTTCCTCGGCTCCCTGCCGATTATTCTGGCCTATCCGTTCCTGCAGAAGTATTTCGTGAAGGGAATTGTACTCGGCAGTGTCAAAGGTTAACCTCCCGGAAGTTATGCATAAGCCTGCGGCTCTCCCCGGATTCAGGCTATAATGGTGAAAATGATTGCTGGGGGCCTGGGACTGTTGTTCAAAAAGGATTACTCACTGCGCAATACGATATTTCTGCGGCTGATTGTGACCTTTCTGCTCATTATGCTGCCTATTCTTGTCTTCGCCGCTTATCTGTATCAGTGGATTGTGCAAACGGCCAGCAGCGATATCCGAAGCTCGGCCAGCGCCCAGACCGTCTTCTACTTAAATGATATGGAGAATGAGATCGAGCGGATGAAGCTGCTGCAATACAGTCTGCTGGAGGATGAGGATCTGAACAAGCTGGCTCTGACCTGGGAGACGCTGCCGACCATTGACCGCACGGAGAATCTGAATTCGCTGATGAAGCGGCTGTTCATCGTGCAGAACAGCAGCACGTATATCAAGGACGTCAGGGTTCATATCATGACTATAGGCCGGACCATATCATCAGTCGGCGGCGTGCGTGAGATTGAACTGAAGCGCTTCCGCGAGATCCGCTCGGTCTTCGGGGACCGCCGTTCCCAGGTGATTGAGTGGGATGGCGGCCTGTACCTTAGTGCGATGAAGCAGCGGGGCATCAAGGGGGCGGAGCCGCTGCTGACGGTCGAGATTGAGCTGGACACCAAGGAGCTGCGGGCGGCGCTGGGCCAATTCAATACGTATCCCGGCAGTGGAACGCTGCTGCTCTCCGATAGTGCGAGATTCGCGCTCTACAGCATGACCGGCGAGCTGTCGCAGGCGGAACCGTCCCAGTATGCCCGGGATATCCGTGCGGTGGCCTCCGGGGAGAGGCTGAGGATCGCAGGTGCGCCTTATTATATCGTCCAGACCGGCTCACAGGAGCTTGGCTTGTCCATCTACCGGATCATCCCGGAGGCTATTATCAAGAATCCGCTGAGCAAATTCTATACCTGGGCCTGGGTGTTCGCCGTGGCTGCGCTTGCCATCATCATTGCTTTTGCACTATCGACCTACAAGTTCATTCATAAGCCGATGCTGACGCTGGTGAAGAGCTTCCGGAGAATGGAGCAGGGTGATCTGGACATTCATATCCAGCATGAGTCGAAGGATGAATTCCGTTATCTGTACAGCCGCTTCAACCAGATGGTGAGCAATCTGCACTCCCTGATCGACCAGGTGTACAAGCAGAAGATTATGGCCCAGCGGGCAGAGCTGAAGCAGCTGCAATCACAGATTAACCCGCATTTTCTGTACAACAGCTTCTTCATTCTGAACACAATGGCGAAGACCGGCGATACCGAGCGGATCGAACAGCTTACTACGATGCTAGGGGAATACTTCCAGTTTGTCACCCGGAACGCTTCCGATCTGGTGTCATTGGAGCAGGAGATTCACCATGCAAGGATGTATACAGAGATTCAGGCCATGCGCTTCTCCCGCAGAATTGGGGTCCGGTTCGATGCCTTGTCGGAGGAGCTGAAGAAGGTGTCCGTTCCGCGGCTGATTGTACAGCCGATTATTGAGAACGCGTTCAAGCACAGCCTGGAAAAGAAAGCCATGGAGGGCCTGATCATTGTCCGCTTCGCGCAGGAAGGCCCGGATATCCGCGTTATCGTTGAGGATAACGGGGACCGGCTGAGCGATGACATGCTGGAGCAACTGAAAGAGTCCCTTAATGTCTATCAGGAGCAGGCGGAGACCACCGGCCTTGTGAACATTCACCGGCGCATCCGCATAACCTTCGGGGAAGAGAGCGGCTTGCTGGCAGACCGGAGTGAGCTGGGCGGACTAAGGGTAACCATCCTGCTTAGAGCTGGAGGTGAGAATGCTGATGTACAGGATGCTTATCGTTGATGATGAAGAGATTATCACAGATGGACTAGCGGTAATTTTCGGCAAAATGGAGCTTGAGCTGGACATCTACAAGGCCTACTCGGGCTGTGAAGCGCTAAATCTGCTGCACCGGACCCGGGTGGATATTGTCCTGTCTGATATCTGCATGCCCGAGATGGACGGACTGGAGCTGATGGAGCATATCCGCCGGAGCTGGCCGCAATGCAAAATCGTCTTCCTGACCGGACACAGCGACTTCAATTATGTCTACCAGGCGATTCAGGCTCCGGGCGTCCAGTATGTGCTCAAGAATGAAGGTTATCCGAAGCTGATTGAAGCGGTGATGCGTGCGCTACAGGAATTGAACGACACCATGCAGGTGAATGATCTGATCCGTGAATCCAAGGAGCAGCTGAACACGCTAGAGACCTTGGCACAGGGCGATTATTTCCGCCATCTCATTCACAGCGTCAAGGCGGATCAGGATATGGCCGGGGACTTCGTCCGTCTGAACATTCCGCTGGATGCTTCGCGGCCGGTGCTGATCGCTCTGGGCAGTATCAGTGATCCTGAATCCTCGCGCACGTATATGGACCGCCGGGAGACAGCGCTTGCGGTCAAGTTCCTGTCGGAGAAGCTGCTGAAGGAGCGGACGGTCAGCCTTGGGGTTATCGACCGGTACGGTGACCTGATCTGGCTGATTCAGCCGGGCGGGACGGGAGAGGCTTCGCAGCCGGAGGATTTGGAGCAGATGATTAAATTTCTGGAAGGCACCTTCGAGCTGATTCAGCAGTCGTGCAGGGAATCGCTGGAGGTCGGGATGGCCATCACTCTCAGTGCGGAGGAGTCTGCCTGGTCCAGGCTTCAGGTAGTGTACGATAAAGCGAGGCAGGTTCAGCATTACCGGGCAGGAGACGGAGAGCGGATGGTGCAGAAGGTGCAGCTGAATGAAGCGGCGGCGCCGGATACCATGCGTGACCGGTTCATGCAGGGCAAGGTGGAGACTCTGGCTGCACATCTGGAGGCGGGCCGTAAGGAGGAATTCCTCCGGCTGTTCGGGGAGATGGCTGAACCTGCTGGGCAGGAATGCACGCGGGGCAACCCTTATTTGACTGAGCTGTATTACACCATTGCTCTGATGCTCATGTCGTATACGAACAGATGGGAAGCGGATCAGGAGATCGGGGCAAGCGGGCTGATGCAGCTGGAGGTCCACCGGACATGGGGAGAAGCCTTCCGCTATCTGGAGGACACCGCCGGGAATCTGTTCTCTGTCCGCAGGAGCGGCGAGCAGAAGCGGGCGGCGGGTGTTATCGACCGGATCTGCATATATATAGAAGAGAATCTCGACCAGGACCTGTCGCTGGTCCGTCTGGCCGATGTGATCCACTTCAATCCTTCCTATCTGTCCCGCCTGTTCAAGCAGGAACGGGGAATTAATCTGTCCGAGTATATCGAGGAGTTGCGCGTCCGCCAGGCCAAAGATCTGCTGCGGAGGGGGGAGCTGAAAGTGGCGGAGGTCGGCTCGCTAATCGGCTACGTCACCCCGCAATCCTTCACCCGCGTATTCAAAAAGTGGACCGGAACCACGCCCCAGGAATACCGTATGGATGTGGTTGGCGGGTAAATGTCCTGCGCTCGTGGCTGGCGGCCACGAGCGAGGGTGGAGCAGGGGAGAGATAACGGGGAAGGCCCATTGGGTGAGAGCGACAGGATGAGAGACGTAAGAATGAGATACATTGGATGAGAAATATTAGAGGAAGATATAGTCGCTCCTTCGGATGGATGGCGTTGCCTCCATCGTCCGGGGGAGCGATTGTTCGTTGAGGAGAGTAAATGAGAGGGATAAATCCCATTAATGCAGCCAAAAGTCGGCTGGATGGGGAAATGAAAGGGATAAACCCCATTAATGCAGCCAAAAGTCGGCCGGATGGGGAAATGAAAGGGAAAAATCCCATTAATGCAGCCGAAAGTCGGCTGGATGGGCGAATGAAAGGGAAAAATCCCATTAATGCAGCCAAAAGTCGGCTGGATGGGGAAATGAAAGGGATAAATCCCATTAATGCAGCCGACAGTGATGGTATTAGAGTAACGAGGAGCACCGCAAGTACCCCTGATATCAGCAGAAGTTAGCTAAATGAGTGAATGAGGAGCAGAAGTGCCCCTGATTCCAGCAGAAGTCGGTTAAATGAATAAATCAGGAGCACAAGTGCCCCTGATATCGGCAGAAGTTGGCTAAATGAGCGAACGAGGAGCAGAAGTTGGCTAAATGAACAAATCAGGAGCACAAGTGCCCCCGATTTCAGCATAAGTCGGCTAAACGAACAAATCAGGAGCAGAAATGCCCCTGATTTCACTCTGCCCCGCCAGAAATAGGCCAATGGAGGACATTGAGGCCAGCTTTAGTTAGTTTCTTTTATAAGTAAATCCGATAATTCCCGCTCAGCGCCAGCATGGTGAAGAAGTATAGACAGTTGTCGTAATACCGCCGTTCTCCGGTGCGCAGCGGGGTGTCCCAGAATAGCTTGACGAAATGCCCGGCATCCGGGCCATCGGCGGCAAGCGAGGCCATGGCCAGAGTGGATAGCAGGCCGACCGGATGCAGCGAAGGCTCGTCGAACGGCTGACCGTCAATGGTATACCGCCGGTAATCAGCCGGATCGATATCGCGGAAGAAAGCCTGAATGCGGTTAGACTGCTCTATCTGCCAAGGATCGCAGCGGAACCATTCATAATCCAGCCCAATGTTGGCGGCGACCCGGTAAGCATCACTGAAGAAGTGGCGGAAGTCGCCATGCGGTTGAGGTTCCGCCGGAGTTCCGTCATAGTTGGCGTATTCCGGCGACAGCCCGGTAACCGGGTGGCAGGCCAGATGCAGGTAATCCCGACTCCGAGCAGCGGCATCCTTCCAGAACGCCCGGTCTGCTTCATCCGCTTGCAGCGCAAACAAATCATAGAAATGCGGCAAATGATAGGAGGGATCGCTGAACGGAGTCTCCGGGATGAACTTGATCAGCCGGGTCTCCGGGTCCCACATCGGATGGCCTTCCCCGTCTTCTCCCTTGTGCACACAAGCGCGGAGAATGATTCTGGCCTGCTCGGAATAATTGAATGGCGCGGCCCCGTCACCCCAGCGGCGGGAAGCGAAGAATAGTGCCATCGCGAAGAACTCTTCTCCATCCGGCGCGGGGCCGGGAGACAACCGTGTACCATCCAGCTTGCATTGCCAGGCGAAATAATCCTTATATCGGCCCTCCGTATGCTGCATGAATACCTTGGCGAAATTCCAGAGCCGGTCGAACTCCTCCTTTTTATCCAGCTGAACCGCCATCATCATCCCGTAGGACATGCCCTCTGTGCGCACATCGGTATTGCCTGTATCTACGATATAACCCTTATCCTCATCCATAGTATGATAGAGCCGGACATCAGGGGCGCCGTAGAACATTTCGTTCCAGGTATCTTCCAGCCGCTGCTGAATCGCCTCCGGACGCAGTCCGTTCTCAAGGAACAGATTTCTGTACTCCCCTGTGTAAAAAGAGCCCTCTGTAGTATTCATCATAACATCCTCCAGGTGAATTTTATTTTGCCCAAGTATATCATAAGCGGTAGTATAGAGATTAAAGCGTTTTCCAGATATTTTATAGAGGATTCCGGCTCCGGCCCATAATCTAAGGATAGATCAAGCTTAGGTGTCTATATGTCATGGACTTCACGCCAAAAGCTTCTCTATACTGATAGGGACATGCTGCAAGATGAATGAATAACAAGGTAAGGGTGATAGAGCTATGAATGAGGTTGCAGAGCTAATGAAGCTTACAGTCTACACGCGCATACCGAACCAGGATTACACAGGGTCTCTCGCCAACAGTGTTCATATGGCCTGTGCAGATGACCCTAACGAATTTCAGCCGCTGAACCGTAACTATGGCCTATTATTTGCCGTGGCCACCGTGGATGAGAAGAATGTGATTCATGAAAAAGGACTCAAAAACCCCTATCTGTTCCGCACACAGGATGGTGCTTTCGGGATGATTGCGGTAAGGATTGACGCCTCGGGGGAGGATGACGGGGAGAGCAGGGGGCAGATTCTGCTGTGGACCTCGCCGGATCTGGTGACCTTCGATGCCCAGCGGCTTGTCCGGCTCGATAATGAACGCTGTGTAAAAGAAGCCGTCTGCGCACTGGACAGCACTGGCGGATATGAGATCCGCTGGCAGGATAATGACGGCAGCTATTATGTGAACCGGCTGGCCGACCTGCGGAAGCCGGAAGGGATCTCGCCGCCGGAGCCTGCGGAAGCTTACACAGTAGAGCGGCCCGCTCAGCCGCTGCCCGGAACCTGTCCGGGGAATGTGCTGACAGTAGACGGTCCCGCAGGCCGCAAGGTTCAGGCGGCCTGGACCCCGGTGCATAACACCGGTATTCGCGTGGCGGAGCAGGTCAGTGTCCACTCCGCCGGCGAATTGACAAAGGTCAGAGCCACAGCGCTATATTCTGACGGCTCCACTGCCGATAAGCGGGTGGCCTGGGATACCGCAGAGATTGATTTCACCTTGCCGGGAACACATACCATACATGGTAAAGTAGTCACTTATGACTTGCCGTTCCCGTTAGCAAGCGGCTATGCAGACCCGGTGATTCTCCCCTGGAACGGCAGGTATTACTTCCTGGCTACCAATGACAATGTCAATAATATCGGCATCTATGTCCGCGTGGCAGATACTTTACAGGACTTATTCGCTCCGGGCTTCCAGGAAGCCGTTATACTGGACCTGAATGAGGAGCTGAACTTCATCCAGACCTTCTGGGCACCGGAATTCCATGTCATCTGCGGGGAGCTGTACATCCTGTTCGCTGTTGGCGGTAAGGTATGGGGACCGCAATGCCATCTGATGAAGCTGAACCCCGGCGGCGATATTATGAAGGCCGGGGATTGGAGTACGCCGGTCCGGGTGAAGCGGATGGACGGTACTCCATTGGCCGCAGACGGCATTACGCTGGATATGACTTATTTCAAGGCAGACGGCACCTCCTGTGTAGTCTGGTCTTACCGCAAAGGGATCGGAACGCCGCTGGATACCGGCTCCATGCTATACATCGCCACTGTAGATGAAGCGAACCCGGCGGTATTAACCAGTGAACCGGTGCTGCTGTCGCGTCCTCTGCTGGGCTGGGAGAATGTTCAGGGCACGATTAATAATGAAGGCCCGTATCCGCTCCTGACGGAAGATACCGTATATATTGCCTATTCCGGCGGGGCGGCAACAGGATACACCTATGCGGTAGGCTGGTTGAGCATTCCAAGGGGCGGCGATGTTCTGGATGCCGGTGCCTGGAGCAAGGCGGGCACGCCGGCACTTTCTTATTATTCGCTGGACGGGGTGTACGGTCCGGGGCATAATTCCTTTTTCCAGGATACAGATGGTACTACGCTAGTCCTCTACCACGGGGAAGAGCAGCTGGTGAAGCATGGAACGAGATGCTCGGCGATCCACAGAGTCCATTACAACAGTAAAGGAGTTCCACTGCTCGATGTGGCCGGGGAGAGAGATGTACATCCGGATTACGCCGAGTGCACGATTCAGGTGACTGTGCTTGCTTAGTCTGGAGTCACGGCCATCCCAGAATGAAAAATCAACAACGACAATCTATATAACAAATGGAGGATGTTAGAATGACACAACAACAAGGATTCAACCCCTATCTGCCTTCCTGGGAGTACGTGCCGGATGCGGAGCCTTATGTTTTTGAAGGAAGAGTATATGTCTATGGCTCGCATGACCGGTTCAACGGACACGCCTTCTGTCTGAACGACTATGTCTGTTGGTCAGCGCCGGAGGACAATCTGGGCGATTGGCAGTATGAAGGGGTGATCTACAAGACGACAGATGACCCGCTCAACCCGGAAGGCAGCATGTGTCTCTATGCACCGGATGTGACGCAGGGACCCGACGGGCGCTACTATCTCTACTATGTACTGGACAAGGTTTCTGTCGTATCGGTAGCGGTCTGCGATAAGCCGGGCGGCAAATATGAATTCTACGGTTATGTAACCTACGGGGACGGCACGCGTCTGGGTGAACGGGAAGGCGATGAGCCGCAGTTTGACCCGGGGGTATTGACCGAAGGAGACACCACTTACCTGTACACCGGCTTCTGCGGATACGGCGACAAGTCCAGACACGGCGCGATGGCTACCGTACTGGGTCCCGATATGCTTACGATTATTGAAGAGCCTGTGTTCGTTGCACCGAGCCAGCCTTACAGCCAGGGAACCGGCTTCGAGGGCTATGAGTTCTTCGAGGCCCCTTCCATCCGCAAAAGAGGAGATATCTATTACCTGATCTATTCCTCCATCTCGATGCATGAGCTGTGTTATGCCACCAGCAGTCATCCTACCCGGGATTTCGTGTATCAGGGAGTCATTGTGAGCAACTGTGATCTGCATATCGATACGTATAAGCCTGCGGACCGGACGATGTATTACGGCGGCAATAACCACGGCAGCATCGTGGAGGTTAATGGAGCGTGGTATATCTTCTATCACCGGCATACCAACGGGACCGCGTTCTCGCGCCAGGGCTGCATCGAGCCGATTACGTTCCGTGAAGACGGCACCATCCCGCAGGTGGAGATCACAACCTCCGGCCCGAACGGCGGCCCGCTGGAGGGACGCGGAGAATATCCGGCTTACCTGGCCTGTCATTTGTTCACGAAGGATCAGGAGATGTATACCGGAGGGTTTGGCAAGGTGGGTGCGTGGATGGACAGCCGGTTCCCGAAGATTACCCAGGACGGCAGAGACGGCGACGAAGAGGTTGGCTATATTGCCAATATGACGGAGTCGGCGACCGCCGGGTTCAAGTATTTTGACTGCAAGGGGGTTAGCCGGGTCTCCATCAAGGTGCGGGGATATTGCCATGGGGAGTTCCAGGTGAAGACGGCTTGGGACGGACCTGCGCTTGCTTCTATTCCGGTAGGCTTCACTAATGTCTGGAAAGAATATGCTGCGGAAGTGGAGATTCCGGACGGCGTGCAGGCCTTGTATTTCACATACACCGGAGGCGGCGGCGCTCAGTTTGCTTCATTTACACTGGAATAGACCGGAGGCATCAGACCAGGCATGACATAGACAGCAGGACCAGGGAGCGTGTTCCCGGTGCTGCTGTTTTGTCGTTCACATCGTAGAGCGTACGCTCTAAGCCTGCTGCTACACGCCGGAAGAATACCGGGCCTTGTAATCTGAGGGGGTCATGTTCATATAATGCTTGAACCATTTGGAGAAATAGCTGACATGCTGGTAGCCTGACTCCAGTGCAGCCTCCAGCACATTGTATGATCCGCTGCGGAGCAGACTGGCCGCCTGGCTGATGCGGATATAATTCAGATACTCCATCGGGCGCATCCCTGTCTGAGCTTTGAAAAACTTGCAGAAATGCGAGCGGCTCAGCGCTACCACGGCGGCAAGCTGATCCAGCTCCAGCCTGTCGCGGGAATGCGCCTCCATATAGCTCAGCACCTCCCGGATCTGCCGGTTATATTCCCGGCCGTGCCGGGTCTCCGCGGCCGGGTTCAGCGTGGTCAGCCCGTATTGATAGCTGTCTGCGATGAACAGCAGTAAGAGCGCCTTCAGGCTCATTTCGTATGCCCCGGGCTTACGCTCATAGCGGCTTAACAGCTCCCTGATCAGCTGAAGCAAGGGGGAGTGGGCGGCATCTGCAGCAGATAACAGAGCGGGAAGCCGGACCTTCCCTTGCAGGACGGGGTCCAGGAACAGCTCCTGGACCCGGTCGGGCTGCGGCGAAGACAGCCAGGAGCCTTTGAACACGATGGAATAATAACAGGTGCCGCCCATTGCGGTGTCCATGCCCGAATGAAGCTCACCGGGATGAACGATCAGGGCATCTCCTGCCTGGATGGCGAACTCGCGGCTCTCAATATAGAAGGTAGCGCGGCCTTCCGCCAGATAGATCATCTCCATTTCGTTATGCCAGTGCACGGGAAGAATGGAATGCACGCGGGCCTGATGCTCCACCCGGTAGATATGCAGCGGGAATTCTGGCTGGCCGTGCAGCTTGTTCTCCCGGTAACGGTGTTCGTACATGATGCCCTCCTCTGAATCGCTATATTGTGATGATATCGCGCAAATATATGGTAGATGAACCGCTATCAATAATAATATCATTATAACCAGAGGAAGTCATAAGGAAGGGTGGAACCATAATGAAACTGATAACTGTTCAATCCGGCGAGGCTGGCGTAAGGCTGGAGACTAGTGAGGGAATAATGCATATTGCCTGGTGTACGCCGGGGATTGCCAGAATCCGCTATACGCTGAATGCTGAGCTGAGCGGTAAAGAGAGTCTGATGGTGGTAAGCCGGCCAGAAGCCGAGACCGTACCTTACACTATCACAGAACTGCCCGGCCATCTGCAGATCTCAACGGCGCAGCTAATGATTGAAGTGGATAAAGAGAGCTGTGCCTTCAGCTACAGAGCTGCGGACGGCACGCTGCTGACACGGGAGCCGGCCAGAGGCGGCAAAACCCTGGAGCGCACAGAGGTCTATCATACGGTATTCGATGCTTCGGCAGACACGGTAGAGACCGGACAGGGTGCGGATGGTCTGCGGGCAAGAGCGGAGGGCGTCAACCGGAGGCTGGACCGGGAGGCTTTTCATACAAAGCTGGAATTCGAATGGCAGGAAGGGGAGGCCCTGTACGGACTCGGCTCCCATGAAGAGGGGATGATGAACCTCCGGGGACGGCAGCAATACTTGTACCAGCAGAATATGAAGGCGGTTGTACCGGTACTGGTGTCTACACGCGGCTACGGGATTCTGGTATATTCTGGGTCTTATATGACTTTTCATGACGATGCCTTTGGCTCGTACCTCTGGAGCGATGCGGATGAAGAGATGGATTACTATTTCATTTATGGTCCGGAACTCGATCAGATTACGGCGGGAATCCGCTACCTGACCGGAGAAGCACCAATGCTGCCGAAGTGGTCCTTCGGGTATGTGCAGTCGAAGGAAAGATACGTCTCCCAGGCGGAACTCCTTGCCACCGTGCAAGAGTATCGTGAACGTTCGCTTCCCCTCGACTGTATCGTACTTGACTGGCAGTCCTGGACGGGTAATCTGTGGGGACAAAAGACTTTCGATCCTGAGCGCTTCCCCGATCCCTCGCAGATGATGAACCGCCTGCAAGCCATGAACGCCAAGCTGATGGTATCGATCTGGCCGATTATGGGCGCGGGCGGGGAGAATCATGAAGAGATGAAGGCACGCGGTTTCCTGCTCGGCAATCAGGCGACTTATGATGCCTTCTCGGAGGAGGCTCGTGCGCTGTACTGGAAGCAGGCCAACGAAGGGCTGTTCGCCCACGGCATTGATGCCTGGTGGTGCGATTGCACCGAGCCGTTCGAAGCGGACTGGAAGGGTGCGGTGAAGCCGGAGCCGGAGCAGCGGCTGCTGATTAATACGGAAGAATCGAAGCGGTACCTCGATCCGGGCTTGATCAATGCTTATTCCATGCAGCACTCCAAAGGGATCTATGAAGGCCAGCGTGCAGCGACCTCTGCGAAACGGGTGATCAATCTGACACGCTCCGCGTTCGCAGGACAGCACCGCTACGGCACGATTACATGGTCAGGCGATATAGCCGCCAACTGGGAGACGCTGAGGAAGCAGATAGCAGACGGCCTTAACTTTTGCATGACCGGTTCGCCTTATTGGACTTTGGATATCGGGGCGTTCTTCGTGAAGAATCACAAGGAGCAATGGTTCTGTAGCGGGGATTATGACGAAGGTGTTGCGGATCTGGGCTACCGGGAGCTGTATGTCCGCTGGTTCCAGCTCGGAGCCTTTCTGCCGATGTTCCGTTCCCATGGCACGGATACGCCGAGGGAGATATGGCAGTTCGGCCAGGAGGGTGAGCTGATGTATGACACGCTGGTGAACTATCTGAAGCTCCGTTACAGGCTGATGCCATACATCTACTCCCTGGCCGGAGCTGTGGCACACCGCAGCTATACTATGTTCCGTGCGCTGGCTTTCGATTACCGGGAAGATGTGCAGGTCCATGCCATCGGCGACCAGTTCATGTTCGGTCCGGCCTTCATGGTGGCTCCTGTGACAGAGGCCATGTATTACGGTCCCGGCTCCCGCGAGCTTGAGGGGGTTCTTAAGCAGCGCCGGGTCTACCTCCCTGAAGGCGAATGGTATGATTATTGGAGCGATGAACGGCTGGAGGGCGGCGTGACGATTGAAGCCAAGGCGGATCTGGAGACGCTTCCCCTGTATGTCCGTGCCGGGTCCATTGTTCCGCTCGGCCCCGATGTTCAATATACGGATGAACAGCCGGAGGCGGTGACGAGACTCAAGGTATACGGCGGCAAGGATGCAGCCTTCACCCTGTATGAAGATGAAGGCGATAATTATAATTATGAGACCGGCGCCTATGCCATGATTGAGCTGAGCTGGTGTGAAGCGGACCGCAGCCTGACTATCGGGAAGCGGGCCGGAGACTATGCCGGAATGCAGGCGGTAAGGCAATTTGCCGTAGAGCTGGCCGGTTATGCGGGAAGCCGCATCGTCACTTATGAAGGGGAAGCTGTAATTGTCCGTGAAGCGGACCTGCAGAGCTGAGACTTCATTCGATGTGTGACTCATTGTACGCTTGATAGAGAAGCTCTACTAGGCTCTGTTACTCTTGCGGTAGGCGGCGGGTGTCATGCTGGTGATTCTTTTGAATGTACGGTAGAAATGGGGCAGGCTCTCGAAGCCGCAGGCCATGGCAATCTGCTCGATGGTATAGCTTGATTGCAGCAGGCTGTCCTTGGCGGCAAAAATCCGCTTCGTCGCAATATAATCCGTCACATTCATGCCCAGACGCTGCTTGAAGACCCGGCTGAAGTGGGCCGGTGAGATCGACGCCCGTGCAGCCAGAGAGCTTAGCTCCAGCGGCTGATCCAGATGATCGTTGATATAGCTGAGCGCCTCACGGAACCACTTCGGCAGCAAGGGACTTGAAGCGACAGGCTCAGTGGCTTGCGGCAGGCAGTAGCGGTTCAGATGCAGCAATGTAAGATGAAGCAGCAGCGTAAGCGCCTGCCCGCCGTCCGGCTGATTCTGCTCACGTTCCCGGTGGATCGCATCGATATCATTTTGCAGAATTTCAGCATGCTCTGGAGACAGGGTATACTTGTACTGCTTGTTTGTCTTGGCAGCGTCGAACAGCTTCAGATAGGGATAAGACTCACTGTAGGTATGGTTATGGATCAGAGCCGGGCTGAAAAAAAGGGCGGAGGAGGTCACCGGCTCCTCATTATCGGGAAATCCCCGGTGTACCGTGTTTCCGGGAACGACAATAATGTCACCCGGATGCATCTCATAAAAGGTCTGATCGATGAAAAAGCTTCCTTTGCCGCCGTATACGTAAATGAATTCGTACCAGTCATGCTGGTGGTCGGGCAGCTCGCGCTGCGGACTTTTCGTTTCCTTATAGTCCAGCAGCAGCGTAACCGGCAATTGATGGTCAAAATGCCTGCGGATCGGTTCCATGAAGTCGCCCCCTGAGTTAAATCTCTGCATTCTTACCCACATCATATCAAAATAAGGTATAGATTTGTTTGTTTAAGCTATTTTTATTCCTTTATCGGATGTTTACAATAAGGTGGAATGGAGGCGTTATCATGTATATTGATGCTCACCAGCATTATTGGAAGATAGACAGGGATGATTATGGATGGATTACGCCGGAGATTCCGGTGCTGTTCCGGGATTATCTGCCCACTGATCTGGAGCCGGAGCTAATGAAGCACGGGATCAGCCGTACGATTGTCGTACAGGCTGCACCTACGGTGGAGGAGACGGAATATATTCTGGAACTCAGCGGGCAGGCGGAGTCTGTCGCGGGCGTGATTGGCTGGCTGGATCTGGCGAGCCCTTCCTTCCAGGCCGAATTCGAGCGTCTCAGCAGACATCCGAAGTTCACCGGGCTGCGGGTGATGATTCAGGAGATGGCGGACCCCGGTGTGCTTTTGACCCGGCCTTATATAGAAGCGCTCTCATACCTTGCGGAGCGGGATGTGCCGGTGGACCTGCTGGTGCTGGCCGATCAGCTTCCGCAGCTCATTGAGATGCTGGAACAGGTTCCGGGACTGCGGGGAGTCATTGATCACCTGGCCAAGCCTCCGATTGCATCGGGAAGCCTGGAGCCGTGGAGAAGCCAAATGGCAGAGGTTGCCAAGCATCCGGGAATATACTGCAAGCTGTCCGGGATGGTCACTGAAGCAGATCCCCAGGGCTGGACGCAGGAGGATTTCACGGATTACGTACATGCTGTGCTGGAGCTGTTCGGACCCGGGCGGGTGATGTTCGGCAGCGACTGGCCTGTGTGCCTGATGGCGGCAACCTATGAGGAGGTTGTGGGGATTCTGCGCACAGCACTGCAAGGACGATTGTCTGCGGAAGAGATGGAGCCGGTATTTGGAGCGAATGCTGCTAGATTTTATAAGCTGGATTCACTAATTATAGGAGGTTGAGCGATATGAAATACAGAAAGCTGGGCAATACGGGACTGGAGGTCTCCGCATTAAGCTTCGGGGCTTCTTCGCTGGGCAGCGTGTTCCGGGAGGTTCCGAAGGATGAGGCTATCCTCACGGTTCATACGGCGATTGATCTGGGGATTAACCTCATTGACGTCTCCCCTTACTACGGCCTGATGAAGGCGGAGACAGTGCTGGGTGAGGCACTCCAGACGGTACCGCGCGACAAGTATATCCTGAGCACGAAGGCCGGACGTTACGGCGAGGGGGAATTCGATTTCTCCAGAGAGCGGATCATCCGCAGCGCGGAAGAGAGCATGGCCCGCCTGGGCACAGATTACCTGGATATTCTGCTGCTGCATGATGTTGAATTCGGCTCGCTTACGCAGGTGATGGAGGAGGGGATTCCGGCGCTGGAAGAGCTGAAGCAGGCGGGCAAAATCCGTTACTTCGGCGTCAGCGGCCTGCCGCTGAGTGTGTTCGATAAGGTGCTGCCGCAGACCAAGCTGGATGTCATTCTGTCCTATTGCCATTATTCGCTCAACGATACCACACTGCTCCGGCTCCTTCCGCTGCTGGAGGAGAGCGGAACGGGGCTGATGAATGCGTCTCCCATCTCGATGGGGCTGCTCAGCAACCGTAAGGTGCCGGATTGGCATCCGGCAGGAGCGGAGATTCAGGCCGCATGTCAGCGCGCCGCTGAGTATTGCAGGGACAAGGGAGAAGACATCGCCAAGCTGGCAGTTCAGTTCTCCACCGCGAACGAGCAGATTCCTACGACCTTGGTCAGCACGGCGACACCAGCCAATATCCGCAACAATATCAAGTGGACCGAAGAGCCGATGGACGAACAATTACTGGCAGAAGTGCGCGATATTCTGAAGCCAATTGATGGGGCTACTTGGCCGAGCGGCCGGGCAGAATGGAACGAAGCACCAGGCCGGAACGGGGAGCGCTTATAATGAAGGGAATTATTTGTGAGGAGATCGGAAAGTTCGTATTCAGGGAAGATCTGCCGGAGCCGGAGCTGGTGGACGGGGAAGCGGTTGTAAGCATCCGCCGGATCGGCATCTGCGGGACAGATCTGCACGCTTACCGGGGCAACCAGCCTTATTTCACTTATCCGCGTGTGCTGGGGCATGAGCTGTCCGGGATTATTGAGCGCATTGGCGACAACCCGCAAGGGCTTCGCGCTGGGGACCAGGTCAGTGTAATTCCGTATCTGCATTGCGGAGAGTGCCGGGCCTGTCTGAGCGGTAAAACGAATTGCTGCCAGAAAATGAGAGTGTTCGGTGTTCACCTGGATGGCGGAATGCGGGAACGGGTGAGTCTGCCTGTCGGCAATCTGCTGAAGACAGACGGGCTGACGCTGGATCAGGCGGCCATGCTGGAGCCGCTGGCGATCGGTGCCCATGCGGTGCGGCGCTCGGGTGTCGGTGCGGGGGAGCAGGTGCTGGTGATCGGGGCCGGACCGATCGGACTGGGCGTGATGGCCATGGCCCGGTACGCTGGGGCGCAGGTCATTGCCATGGATGTCAACGATGAACGTCTGGCCTTCTGCAAGGGCTGGGCGCAGGCAGAGCATACGGTAAGCGCCTTGAAGGAGCCGAAGGAACAGCTATCGGCGCTTACAGACGGCAATTTCCTGCCGCATGTCATAGATTCCACCGGCAACATCTCTTCTATGGAAGGGGCTTTCGGATTGGTCGGGCATGGCGGTACGTTGACTTATGTCGGCTTGGTTAAAGGGAATATTACCTTCAGTGACCCTGATTTCCATGCCCGTGAGATGACGGTGCAGGGCAGCAGAAATGCGACCCGCGAGGACTTCGAACGGGTGATTAGTGCCATTAGGGATGGTTATATTGATGTGGACCGCTATATTTCCCACCGCTGCTCCTTCGGGGAGATGATAGGGCAGTTCGAGAGCTGGCTGAATCCTGAAACCAAGGTGATCAAGGCGCTGGTGGAACTGAATTAACTGCGAAGGAGCGAAGCAATGATGACAACCAAGGAACACAGCCAGCGGTTATGGTATAGTGAACCGGCACAGAATTGGAATGAGGCGCTGCCGATCGGCAACGGCCGGCTCGGGGCGATGATCTTTGGCGGGGTGGCTGAGGAGAAGCTGCAGCTTAATGAGGATTCCGTATGGTACGGAGGTCCGCGTGACCGCAACAATGAAGATGCGCTGCCCCACTTACCGAAGCTCCGCCAGCTGATTCTGGAAGGCAAGCTGAGGGAGGCGGAGGAGCTGGCGGCCATGACGATGATGGGGCTGCCGGAAGCGCAGCGCCATTATCTGCCGCTTGGCGACCTGCTACTGTCGTTCGGCGGACATGAGCAGCCTGCTCAGGACTATCAGCGGGAGCTTAATCTCGAATCCGGTGTATCCCAGGTGAGTTATTCCACCGGCGGAGTGCGGTATACCCGTGAGCTGTTCGCCAGCTTCCCGGATCAAGCCATCGTGGTGCGGATTACCGCTGACCGGAAGAACGCAATCTCCCTGAAGGCCAGATTCAACCGCCAGAACTGGAGGATGCTGGAGAAAACCGAGAAATGGAATGACAGCGGGCTGGTGATGGGCGGAGAATGCGGCGGGCGCGGGGGCAGCTCCTTCGCTGCCGTACTCAAGGCCGTCACAGAAGACGGAACCTGCCGCAACATCGGCGAATATGTGCTGGTGGAGGGGGCGAGCTCGGTTACGCTGCTGCTTGCCGCAGGAACCACGTTCCGCCATCCTGATCCGGCGCTGCATGCCAAGCTGCAGCTTGAAGAGCTAAGCAGCGTTCCTTATGACAAGCTGCTTGCCCGCCATGTCGGGGACTATCGCAGCCTATATGGCCGGACCTCACTGACGCTCCCGGAGAACCCGGAGCTGAGCGGACTGCCGACCAGTGAACGGCTGAATCGGTTCCGGCAGGGGGGAGAGGATCACGGGCTAATTACAACCTACTTCCAGTATGGCCGTTATCTGCTGATCGCCTCCAGCCGTCCCGGCTCTCTGCCTGCGAATCTGCAGGGCATTTGGAATGACAGCTTCACCCCGGCTTGGGACAGCAAATTCACGATTAACATCAACGCGCAAATGAATTACTGGCCGGCTGAACTCTGCAATCTGGCGGAATGCCATGAGCCGCTGTTCGATCTGATCGAACGGATGCGTGAGCCGGGACGGGTGACCGCGAAGGTGATGTACGGCTGCGGCGGCTTCACGGCACACCACAATACAGACATCTGGGCAGATACTGCTCCTCAGGATACGTATATGTCAGCCTCGTTCTGGCCGCTGGGAGCAGCTTGGCTGTGTCTGCATATGTGGGAACATTACCGGTTCAGCCAGGACCGCCAGTATCTGGCGAATGCCTACGATACGATGAAGGAATCTGCACAGTTCCTGTTGGATTACCTGATAGAGGATGAATCGGGCCGGCTGATTACCTGCCCGTCCGTCTCGCCGGAGAACACGTACCAGCTTCCCGGCGGGGAATCGGGCGTGCTGTGTGCCGGAGCCTCCATGGACTTCCAGATTATTGAGGCGCTGTTCAAGGCCTGCATTCAGAGCGCGGAAATCATCGGACGGGATGAGGCATTCCGCGAAGAGCTCCGCTCAGCGCTGAACCGCTTGCCGGGGCCGCAGATCGGTAAATACGGCCAGATTCAGGAATGGATGGAGGATTATGAAGAGGTAGAGCCTGGGCACCGTCATATCTCGCATCTGTTTGCGCTATATCCGGGGGATGCCTTCACAGTGGAGCATACACCGGAGCTGGCGGCAGCTGCCCGTACGACGCTGGAACGCAGACTTGCCAGCGGCGGAGGACATACCGGCTGGAGCCGGGCGTGGATCATTAATTTCTGGGCGCGGCTCCAGGATGAAGGCAAGGCTTATACGAATGTACGGGCGCTGCTGGAGCATTCCACCTTGCCGAATCTATTCGATAACCATCCACCGTTCCAGATTGACGGGAACTTCGGAGGAACAGCGGGCATCGCGGAGATGCTGCTGCAGAGTCATACAGATAGAATCAGACTGCTGCCTGCATTGCCTGCGGACTGGAACGAGGGCAGTGTCAAGGGACTGCGGGCAAGAGGCGGCTATACGCTGGACTTCTCGTGGGCGGACGGACATGTTACTGAAGTGATTGTTACCTGTACGGTATCCGGCACATGCCGCCTGGAAGGCCCGGGACTGGCTCCGGTATCGTTCGCTGGAGAAGCGGGTAGTTCGTATACCTTCACCGGGTAGATTAATATTAGGCTGGCTAGTTGACGAATAGGATAGTATAGTAATGTGGGATTGGCGTATTTGCGCCAGTCCTTTTTGCGTGCGTGGTTGGCTAGAACGTCGAGCGGGCCGGATGTAATCGAAAAACCGATCACAATGGAACCGGGAGCGGCGCGTGGACCAATGAAGAGCATTAATGCCTTTGATTTCGCCGGAATCCGCCGGATTCCGCCAAAATCCGGCAACCCTAGCAGGCCGTAAGCAGGCTCATCCCCAAGCGCAGCCAGCTCTGAAAGAACGGCAATTCCGCTGCCACGCTGCAAGCAAGCGTTTTCTTTTTATGAATTTTCAGGGGGGAAGACCTATATTCTATGAATTGTAAGCGCATTCTGAAAACGTATAATTAAAGTTGTCACCAGGAGAAATTAGAAGCATAAGCGATTAGCCAAAAAGGGGAGGCATAACAACATGCACAAAACGGCAAAACGTTCAGCAGCAGCCGCTGCGGCCGGTGTATTAGCACTCACACTGGCATTGACAGGCTGTGGATCAAGCAATAACACCAGCAACACCGGCACCAAGGATACCGCCACTGGAGGAAACGCCAGCCCGGCAGCAGCCGGAGACGACACGGCTCCGGTAACGTTCTCGGTATTCATGAACGGTCCCGGACAACAGCCAACGCCTGACAATAAGATTCTGAAGCTGATCAAAGACGAGACCGGAATCACCTTCAACCAGGAATTCCTGGTCGGCGACCTGCAGCAGAAGCTCGGGGTCATGATAGCCGGGGGAGATTATCCGGACATCCTGTCGGGTGACGACAAATTAATCAATGCCAAGGCTTACATTCCGCTGGAGGATCTGATTGAGAAGTACGCTCCCAACCTGAAGAAGCATTACGGTGCGGTCTGGAACCAGATCAAGGATGAGAGTGACGGCCACATCTATGTACTGCCAAGCTATGGCGTCTATCAAGGTAAAATTACCGAGCCTACTTATCAGGGACCAGGCTTCTGGCTGCAAAAAGGCGTGCTTGAGGAAATGGGCTACCCTACTCCCAAGACCCTGGATGAGTATTTCGACATCATTGCCAAATATAAAGAAAAACACCCGGATATGATCGGGTTCGAATCACTCAACTTCGACTGGCGCGTGTTCCCGCTGCAGAATCCCCCAGAGCATCTGTCGGGGCATCCGAATGACGGGGCCGTTATTGTAGATAACAATGTAGCACAGATTTTTGCCGACAAGGATATCTCCAAGACCTACTACAAGAAGCTTAATGATATCAACGCTCAAGGCTTGATGGATAAAGAAGCGTTCGTACAGAACTATGACCAGTATCTGGCCAAGGTTGCAAGCGGCAAGGTCATCGGGATGTTCGACCAGCACTGGAACTTCCAGGACGGCGAGAAATCCCTGATCTCCCAAGGCAAGCTGGAAAATACGTATATCGGCTTCCCTCTGCTCTATCCGGGCGCAGAAGAATGGTATCGTGACCGCGGAGCAGTCGGTACTAACCGCGGATTCGGAATTTCGATCAATGCCAAGGACCCTGTCCGCATTATCAAATTCTGGGATAAGATGATTACCGAGGATTGGCAGAAGACGCTTCAATGGGGCGTGAAAGGCGAAGATTATGAAGTGAATGCAGACGGCTCCTTCTACCGTACACCTGAGCAACGGGCCAATGCGGATCAGACCAGCTGGCAGGTTGCTAACAAAATCTCAGGGATGTTCGGTTACATGCCTAAGATTCAAGGTACGTACAGCGACGGCAACGCAGCAGATGCCGGTACACAGCCTCAGGAATTCTTCGACAGCCTGAAGCCTTACGACCAGAAGATTCTGAAGGCGTACAACAAGAAATCATGGTCCGAATTCTTCAAGGAACCAAAAGAGAACAATATCTACTTCCCTGCGTATTCCATCGTGCTTAAGGATGGTTCACCTGCACAGCTCGCACAGTCCAAACTGAATGACCTCATGATTAAGTATTTGCCGAAAGCCATTATGGCCAGCCCTGCTGAGTTCGACGGCGTGTGGCAGGATTATGTGGACAGAATCCACAAGCTGGACATCAAGGCCTATGAGGACCGGATGAATGAAGGCATTCAGCAGCGTATCGAAAAATGGAGCGTTAAATAAACCATTCAATACAGAAATAGGAGCGGGAAATGCTGTTTCCCGCTCTTCCTAAATAGGAATGCGTGAATAGGACAACGTGGAGAGAATGATTTTTACAGGAGGGAATACAACATGTCTGATGCCGTACTGGACAAACAGGTCAAAAAACAGAAGACCCGAAAAAGCAAAATCGATCCGGAAATCGGTGTGGAACTCAGCTGGAAAACACTGAAAACGCAGAAACAGCTTATTTTTATGTCCGTGCCCATTGCACTCTATCTGATTATCTTCAACTATGTTCCCATTTGGGGCTGGCTCATGGCCTTTCAGAATTACCGCCCGGCGGTGTCCTTCGGCCAGCAGGAATGGGTAGGCTTGCAGCAATTCAAGTTTTTATTCTCTGATGATACCTTTATGCTGGTGCTTCGCAATACCATTGCGATGAGTTTCATTAACCTTGTACTGGGTACGGTTACGGCTATCGGTCTGGCTCTGCTGCTGAATGAGATCAAGCTCAAGTTCTTCAAACGCGCGGTTCAGTCGATTTCGTATTTGCCGCACTTTCTGTCCATGGTTATCGCTGCGGGGATTGTATCCACTTCACTCTCCATCGATGGCGGGATTGTGAATGTCGTTCTAATGAAACTTCACCTGATTAAAGATCCGATTATGTGGCTTAGTGAAGGGAAATACTTCTGGGGCATTATCGGGGCATCGAACGTGTGGAAAGAGGTGGGCTGGGGGACAATTATCTATCTGGCTGCTATTACCTCCATCGATCCTTCCCTGTACGAGGCAGCTTCCATTGACGGCGCGAAACGGTTTCAAAAGATGCGTTATATCACGCTTCCGGGAATCAAGGCTACATTCGTTATTTTGCTGATTATGAACATTGGACATATTCTGGATGCCGGCTTCGAGCTTCAATATCTGCTGGGCAACGGACTTACTGTGGACTATTCGCAAACCATTGATATCTTTGTAGTGAAGTATGGTCTGGCTATGGGTAACTACTCGCTGGCTACGGCGGCAGGGATCTTCAAAACGATTGTCAGTGTCATTCTCGTATTCATCGCAAACAATGTCGCAAAACGCCTCGGCGAAGAGCGATTACTATAGAGGAGGAAGCCCATATGAAAGCCGGGACCAAAGGTTCAAGCCGGATTGAGCCGGTTGTATTTCATACATTCAACACGATATTTATGCTCTTTGTGGTTACTGTCACGCTCTATCCGTTCCTCCAGACGCTGGCGGTATCCTTCAATGACGGCAGTGACACGCTTACCGGGGGAATCTACCTCTGGCCCCGTGTATGGACGCTGGAGAATTACCGGGCGGTCTTTATATCAGGAACGATCTATCATGCCGCATTTATCTCGGTATCCCGTACGATTATCTCAACGGTGCTTGGTGTTTTCCTTACTACGATGCTGGCGTATGCACTGGCGCAGCCGCAATATATTTTCCGCAAAAAGATCGGCCTGCTGTTCATTCTGACCATGTATTTCAATGCCGGACTGATTCCGAACTACTTTCTGATCAAGAATATGGGCCTGCTGCATAACTTCATGGTCTATATCCTGCCGAGTCTGGTCAGCGCGTTCAACCTGATTATCATGCGGACGTATATCCGCGGGCTTCCGTTCAGCCTTACCGAATCTGCGAAGATTGACGGGGCGGGAGAATTCAGGATTTTCTGGAAAATCATCTTCCCGCTCTGTACGCCTGTACTGGCAACCGTCGCACTGTTCATCGCGGTAGGCTCATGGAATTCCTGGTTTGACACATTCCTCTATGCCTCCTCGGATATCAAGCTCAGCACGCTGCAATACGAAATGATGAAGATGCTCGGCTCGATTATGAGTGCGAACAATGATCCGTCGATGCTTGCGGGAGGCCAGAACAATCAGGTCCAGTCGCTGGTTACGCCAGCCTCCATGCGTTCAGCCATTACGATCGTTACAGCAGTTCCGATTCTGTTCGTCTACCCTTTCTTGCAGAAGTATTTCGTGGTAGGATTGAACCTGGGTAGCGTAAAAGAGTAATTGTCAATACGTATTATAGTAAGAAAAATATGTATACTATAACCGTTTCGGGTGCAGCCGAAGCGGTTTCTCCTGTTCAACAGTGGTGAGCCAGCAGATCATAAAAAAACTAGAACAAAGATGGTGATTCCATGCTTAAGGTACTGTTTGCCGACGATGAGCCGATTATGCTGGAGGGGCTGCGCTTTCTGGTGGACTGGAAGGCACTCAACTATGAAGTATGCGGCGAGGCGCTGGACGGGGAGGATGCGCTGCAGCTAATTCACAGCACCCGTCCTGATCTGGTCATCACCGATGTGCGCATGCCGGTCATCGATGGCCTTGAGCTCATTCGAAGAGCCTCAGAAGGCGATTGCCGCCCGAAGTTTATTATTTTTAGCGGCTATGCTGACTTTGAGTATGCCAAGCGGGCTCTGAAATACGGAGTCTCCAACTATTTGACCAAGCCACTGGATGAAAAGGAGCTGACGGAGGCGCTGCATACAGTAACCGAACAGATTCTTAAAGAACACAAGGCATCCTCACGGCGTGACGCGCTCTCGGCTCTGATGCAGGAGGATACGGTATCCCGGCTCCTGATGCGGGAGAATTCGGAGGAGGAGCGGGAGAAGGGGCTGAATATGCTGGGGATCGGCCCTGCCTCGCGGCTATGCTGTGTCCTGGTCCATGGAGCCGCGCCGGACAGCCTGCAAATGCGCAAGCAGGTCGCCGCCATGAGCGGCAAGGAGCCGCTGCGCAGCATTTCAGTCTATCCGTTCACCGCAGGCAGCGGGAAGCACGGGTATCTGCTGGTGTCACCGCAGGAAGGGCCGGCGCTCGACCGGACACTGCTTACCCGGTGGATGGAGGAGATGCGGCCGCTGTACACCACGCCGGTCTTTTTCGCGGCAAGTCTCCAGCATCAGGGCAAGGAGGCCTTGAATACGGCATACCGTGAGGCGCTGGCTGCTGAGCTGTGCAGGCACGATACCACGGGGGGCGAGGCCGCCGGCTTCTTCGAGAAGCAGGAGAAGTCGCAGATGGCCATGCTTCCGGCAGAGCTGAGACGATCGCTGCTGCAATCCGTCACCGAAGGGAAGGGCCAGCATCTCACGGATCAGCTTGGCGAGGTTTTCAAGATTTTCTCGGCGGAGGTGGCGTCCAGCTCCTGGATCGACGCTTTTCTGGCCAATGTCAAAGCTGAGCTGCTACGTGAAATTACCGCCAGAGGGGGAGACTATGCGCAGTGGGTGCAGAAATGGTTCCCGTCACGGCATACAGCCAATTGCCTGCCGCTGCTTGAGCGTCAGATAGAGGAGGAGCTGTGTGAGGCTGCAGAGTGGTTCGCAGCGGCTGCGGACGGCAGGGCGGAGGATCAGATCGTGGCCGCAGCGATCGAGTATGTCCGCGGGCATTATCAGGAGAAGCTGAAGCTGCAGGATATTGCGGGACACCTGCATGTGAACTCGGCCTACCTGGGACAACGGTTCAAGAAATATTACGGCAGCTCCTTTAACGATTATCTCCATGAATTCCGCATTGAAGAGGCGAAGAAGCTGCTGCGCCGGACCGATATGGGAATTTCCGATATCTCAAGCAGAGTGGGCTACTCAGACGCCGATGTGTTCGCCGCCAAGTTCAAGGCGCTTAACGGAGTTACACCTTCCGTGTACAAGAAGAGTTAATTCATGAGGAAGGAGGGGGCGTGCATGAAGAATAACCGGAAGCCATCTGCCTTCATCAATGATATTCCGCTTAAATACAAGTTTTTGTTTATCTACTTACTCTGTGTGCTCGTCCCCATACTTAGCATCAATGCCCTCTTTTATGTGCAGATCAGCCGTAATGTGGAGGCACGGGAGAGGGAGAATCTGGAGATTTCGGTAGACCGGGTAGCCTATGACCTGATGCAGATCGTGAATGAATGCGTGGCGATCAGCAACACGGTGGCTGCGGACCGGCCCTATATGGAGATGATGGATTACGCCTACCCGGATAATGAGGCTTATTATGATGCCTATAATGATTCTCTGAAGGATAAGCTGCGGCAGTACAGCACGCTCCACTCCTATATTTCGTGGATGGGCATATACACCTCTAATCCGACCATCCAGAACGGCAACAGCTATTTCATTCTTTCGTACGCGGATAAGCAGAGTGAATGGTACCGCAAAATCTCAAGCAGCACAGGTAAGGTGCTGCTCACTTCTTATCAGGGAACCGACCCGCTGAATCCGCCGCAGCAGGAGGTGCTGGTCAGCCTGATCCGCAAGCTGGATAACTTCACGGGCCAGCCCTACACGAAATATCTGAGGATTGATCTGCGGCTGAACAATGTACAGGAGCTGTTCCAGAAGGAACGTGACTATCTGGATTTCAAGCTGCTGGACGAGAAGAACCGGGTTGTGCTGGACTCGAACCGTTCCTTCTCCTCGCTGGATGCGAGTGCCTTGCTGAATGTGGACACCAGCCTTGACCAGCCGACCAAGCAGATTGTCCGGGCGCTGAGCAGTGCGGCCTACACCAAGGGATGGCGGCTGGTCGGAACTCCGGAAGGGCGTAAGATCAGCCATGAGATGGAACGCGCGCTCAGGAACTCGCTGATTCTGGTTCTGCTGACGATCATCCTTCCCACTCTGCTCATGATCGTGATTATACGCTCCTACAATCTGCGGGTACGGCTGCTCTACAAGCATATGAAGCTGGTCAAATATGAACAATTCGAGAGCATTGATATGTATGAGGGGAAGGATGAGATCGGCGGTCTGATCCGCAGCTTCAATCTGATGACCGGCAAAATCCGCAATCTGATCAATGATGTCTACAAGCTGGAGATCCAGAAGAAGGATCTGGAGCTGGAACGGGTACGGGCGGAGCTGAAATATCTGGAGAGTCAGGTAGACCCTCATTTCCTTTTTAATACGCTGAATGCGATCCTGGTCATCTGTAAGAAGTATAAATATGAACAGGTTACCGATGTCATTAGGAATCTGGCCCTGATTATGCGCAGGCTGCTGAGCTGGAAGGATGATCTGATTACGGTGGAGGAGGAGGTATCCTTCATCGAGATGTATCTGCAGATTGAGAAGTTCCGCTTCCAGAACCGGTTCTCTTATGTGCTGGATATTGCGCCTGAGGTGCTGAACTGCCGCATTCCCAAGATGAGTATACAGGCTCTGGTGGAGAATTCCTGCAAGCATGGCCTGCAATCGGTCAAATGGGCAAGGGAAATTCACGTGTCCGCTTCGCGGAATGAGACAGGTCTGCTGATTGTGGTGACTGATAATGGCAAAGGAATCGAGAAGGAGAAGCTGGAATGGATCAAGTCCCATCTGGAGACAGAAGAGGATACGGGACAGAATGTTGGCCTCCGCAATGTGTATAAACGCCTCATGCTGTACTATAACGGCAGAGCCGAATTCAGTATTGAGAGCACCGAATACGAACGTACGGTCATTACTATCCAGATTCCCGAGGATTTGAGTCTGGTTCCGATGGGGGAGGGAGCTCATGTATAAAGTAGTGCTCGCAGATGATGAGACCATTGCCTTAGAGGGGCTGCGGACGCTGACCGACTGGGAGGAGCTGGGCTTCGAGGTATGCGGCGCCTGTGAGAACGGAGAGGAAGCATTGGCTGCCGTTATCCGCAGCTCGCCGGATCTTGTGATTACGGATATCCGCATGCCCGAGATTGACGGGCTTGAGCTGATCCGGCGCGTACGCAGCCTTGATATGGAGCAGCCGGTCTTCATTGTGCTCAGCGGCTACGGCGAATTTGAATATGCCAGAACAGCCATCCGTTACGGGGTAAGGCATTACCTGCTGAAGCCGGTTATGGATGCGGAATGGGATAAGGTGCTTACGGACATTACGGATGAGCTGGAGCTGCGCCTTAAGCAGACCATGCAGCAGAGTATGCTGTCCAGCCGTCTGCTGCCGCTTGCCATTGCGCGCATGCTTGAGGGGCACTGGGCGGAGCCGGATGAGGAAGCTGCTGAGCAGATGGACCGCCTGGATGAGGCGGCCACTGGGTGGACGTATGTGCATGTGGAGGGCAATAGCAGCCGGATTACGGAGCTGTGCCGGGAGCTTGCCGGACCAGCCGGTGCGATGCTCATTGATCTGCCCGGGGATCAGGCCGGGCTGGTCGTGGAGAGCTCGGGGGGGGCGGCGGCAGGGCTGGCGGAGCAGCTATACGCCGGGCTGACCCGCAGCGGAGTAAAGGGCTCGGTCAGCATCGGGCCAAGTGTGCGGTCCCTCCGCGAGCTGCCGGTCTCCTACCGCGAAGCGGCAGACGCTGCGGCCCGCCGCTACTTCTATTCGGACGGGTGCGGTCCGGTGGATTCGGCCAGTGAAGCCGAGGGCCAGGTTAATTACACGCTGCCTTCCGCAGAGCTGATTGAAGAGATCATCAGCGCAGTGGAGCGGCTGCAGGAGCAGAAGGCCGCAGAGAAGTTGGGCGAATTGTTCAGTGTGTTCAAGGAGAACCGGACAGATCCGGGAGTCGTCCAGATGACGGGCATGGATATCATGCTGCGGAGCATGGAGCTGCTGAAGGAATTCGGCGGCGCGGACGATCAGTGGATCGGCACGCTTGATTTTTTCAGAACGGAGCCGAGGTCCCTGGAAGACTTGCAGGTCACCCTGGAGACAGCGCTCTCCACCAGTATGAACTATATCCGCCAGCACAAGGAGCGTAACTCCGAGCACCCGCTGACCCGCGTGGAATGCTTCCTGCGGGATCATTATCCGGAGCATCTGACGGTAAAAGAGATTGCAGAGCATTTCTATATCAATCCGGTGTATCTGGGCCAGGCCTTCATCAAAAAGCACGGCATCAGCATTCTGGAATACATTCATAATTTACGGATCGAAGCGGCCAAGCAGCGGCTCGTCGACACTCAGGACACGGTCAAAAGCATTGTGGAGAGTGTCGGTTACGTACACTATCACCATTTCTTAAGAGAGTTCGAGAAACGGACGGCGCTGAAGCCCGTTCAGTTCCGGGCACAGGCCCAATCTGAACAAGGCTAGGGTATCCATTTATTTATTAGGGTCCAAGTCTTTACTATGGTGATGGTAAACGCATTCAAATGCGTTATGATAGAGATAGCTGTCCAAAAATTGCTATTCAATGGAGGTTAGAAAAGATGAAGCAAGCCAGCAGCGAAATTCCTGCATTACATGAGATGTTCCGGGAGGCCTTTAAAATAGGGGCTGCCGTCAGTACTGGCATTATAGCTGCCCAGGGTTCTTTTATTGCCAAGCATTACAACAGCATTACAGCCGAGAATGAAATGAAGCCGGTAGAGGTTCAGCCGGAGGAAGGGAGCTATTCCTTCGAGGCTGCGGACGGTATCTTCGAATTCGCAGAGTCGCGCGGGATCGGTGTCCGGGGGCATACGCTTCTGTGGCATAACCAGACCGGAGACTGGATGTTCAAGGATGCGGAAGGCGGAGCCTGCAGCAGAGAGCAGCTGCTTGCCCGCCTGCAGACCCACATTAACACGGTAGTGGGCCGTTACCGGGGACGGGCCTATGCCTGGGATGTAGTGAATGAAGCGATTGAGGATAAAACAGACCAGTATCTGCGGGATACGCGGTGGCTTGAGATCATCGGCGAGGATTATCTCCGTCAGGCCTTTGAAATGGCACATCAGGCAGATCCTGATGCGCTGTTGTTCTACAACGACTATAATGAGACCGATCCTGTCAAAAGCGGCAAAATCTACAAGCTCGTGCGCAGCCTGCTGGATCAGAATACGCCGATCCACGGGATCGGAATGCAGGGACATTGGAATATCTACGGCCCTTCCATTGAGGAAATCCGCAGTGCACTTAAGCTCTACGCGTCGCTGGGGCTTAAGATCCATATTACCGAGCTGGACCTCTCCGTGTTCCGTCATGACGACAAGCGCACGGATTTGAAAGCGCCAACAGCTGAAATGCTGAAGCTTCAGGAGGAGCGTTATGCCGAGATCTTCGCTCTTCTGCTGGAATTCAGAGACTCCATTGACTCGGTGACCTTCTGGGGCGTGGCCGATGACTACACCTGGCTGGACGGCTTCCCCGTCCGGGGACGCAAGAACTGGCCGTTCCTGTTCGATGAGCAGAAGCAGCCGAAGGCTTCATTCGCCCGGCTGGCCGAGCTGGCGGCTTCGCAATCTTAATATTCGTCCCAAGCTGGACACCATATTATTTCTGGAGGGAATCCAATGACAACTCAATTGAAGCAGGCTGCCGGCAAGGTACAGCCAAATGGCAATCCGCTGGTGGCACACAGATACGGAGCCGATCCTTATGCCCTGGTATTCGGGGACAGAGTCTATCTGTACATGACCAATGATGCGCTGGAGTATGATGAGAACGGTGTGGTGAAGGAGAACTCCTACAGCAGCATTAATACGATTACCGTAATCTCGTCCGCTGACCTGGTGAACTGGACCGATCATGGTCCGATAGCTGTAGCCGGCCCGGAGGGTGCAGCGAAGTGGGCAACCCAGTCCTGGGCACCGGCAGCACTTCATACCGTAATTGACGGTAAGGACAAGTTCTTCCTCTACTTCGCCAATAATGCCAGCGGCATCGGCGTTCTGTCGAGTGACAGTCCGGTGGGTCCATGGGTGGACCCGATCGGGGAGGCACTGATTCTGCGCTCCACGCCTGGGGTAGAGGATGTGACCTGGCTGTTCGACCCGGCAGTGCTGTTGGACGACGACGGCAAGGGGTATATCTACTTCGGAGGCGGCGTTCCGGAAGGACAGTTCGCCGAGCCGGGCACAGCACGGGTAATGCCGCTGGGTGAGGACATGACCAGTGTGTTGGGTACAGCGGCAGTGATTCCGGCCCCGTTCATGTTCGAGGATGCCGGAATCCATAAGTGGAACGGAGTCTACTATTATACCTACTGCTCGAACTTTTATGACGGGCAGCGGCCGGAAGGCAGCCCTCCTGCGGGAGAGATCGCGTATATGACGAGCAGCAGCCCAATGGGTCCATGGACTTATCAGGGGACGATCCTGAAGAATCCGGGACATTTCTTCGGCGTATCCGGGAATAACCATCATGCGGTCTTCCAGTTCCATGACAGCTGGTATATAGCTTATCACGCCCAGACCTTGTCCAAGGCCCAAGGGATTGCGAACGGCTACCGCTCCACCCATCTTAACCGCCTGACTCATCATGAGGACGGGTCCATTCCGGAGATTCATGCGGATTACGAAGGTGTGCAGCAGCTTGCAACGTTGAACCCGTATGAACGGATTCCGGGGGCAACGATGGGCTGGAGCGCAGGGGTGAAGACAGAATACCTGGCCGAGGGCGGAGTTCAGGCGGTCACGGATGTGGAGCAGGGCGGCTGGATCGGACTTTCCGGGGTAGACTTCGGCAGCGGAGCTGAGTCGTTCCAAGTCTCGGTCCTGAGCCTGGAAGCGGGCGGCGTGCTGGAGCTGCATTTGGATGAGCCAGCGGGTCCGGTTATCGGCAGACTGACGGTTCCGGCGGCGGACGGCTCGCAGGAATGGGTTGAATTGAAGACAGAGGTCCAGGGAGCAGAGGGAGTTCACAACCTCTATCTGGTGTTCACAGGAGAGAGCAATAAGAGCCTGTTCAAGCTGGCCGCTTGGCAGTTCACTGCGCAAGGACACTAACTTCAAGGGGGCAGAACATTGAATACAGCCAGAATTACCAATCCAGTGATATGGGCAGATGTCCCGGATGTGGATGTCATCCGGGTCGGCCCTGTGTTCTATATGGTCAGCACCAGCATGCACTCTATGCCGGGCTGCCCGATTATGAGATCGGTGAATCTTAAGGACTGGGAGATTGTCAGTTACGTCTTTGATACCTTCGAGGACACTCCGGCCTTCCGGCTGGAGGACGGCGAAGGCATTTACGGCGGCGGTTCCTGGGCTGCCTCGCTGCGGTGCAAGAACGGAATCTATTACGTATGCTTCTCCTCCAATGACACGGACCGGTTCTATATCTACCAGACCCGTGATATTGAGCACGGACCGTGGGAGCGTTCGGTCATCCCGGACCTGCACCATGACCCGGCGCTGCTGCTGGATGATGACGGGCGCAACTATGTAATCTACGGGAACGGGGACATCCGCATCAAGGAGTTGACGGAGGATCTGAGTGCGCTGAAGCCCGGCGGAGCCGATCAGCTGCTGCTGGAGGGCGAGCGGGAAGACATCGGTCTGCGGATTGAAGGCTGTCATGCGCATAAGCGGAACGGTTATTATTATCTGTTCTTCATCGAATGGCCGAGAACCGGCAATCAGCGCAGACGCCAGCTATGCTACCGTTCCCGTGAACTGCTCGGTCCTTACGAGTGGAAGGTTGTGCTGGATGACGATCTGGGGTATTTCAACAACGGGATCGCGCAAGGCGGCATTGTCGATACGCCGGATGGCGACTGGTACGCGGTGCTGTTCCAGGATCATGGGGCTGTCGGACGGATTCCCTGCGTTCTTCCCGTAAGCTGGGAGCAGGATTGGCCGGTAATCGGGGAGAATGGTGCAGCACCTAAAATGTTCCAGACGAAGCTTCCTGCGGGTGAGCCGAAGCCGCTGGTGATCAGCGATGAGTTCGATTATACCAGCGACCGGCTGGCGCTGAACTGGCAGTGGAACCATAATCCTGACAACGGTCTATGGTCGCTCACCGAGCGGCCGGGTTATCTGCGGCTGCGCGCCGGACGTACAGCAGACAGCATCCTGCGGGCGCGCAATACGCTGACCCAGCGGACGGAGGGTCCGGCGTGCAGCGCGGAGACCCTGCTGGATCTCTCAGGGATGCAGACCGGCGACAGGGCAGGGATGGTTGCCCTGCAGAACGGGTATGGGACGGTTGAGGCTGCCGCTTTGGAACAGGGCGGGTTCAACCTGAGTATGTGTGTCAACAGCGGTGACGGCTGCCCGCAGGAGGTGGAAAGTATTCCCTTCACCGGCAGCAGGCTATATCTCAGAATCGACTTCAATTTCGAGGACAGCGTGGACCAGGCCCATTTCTTCTATTCGGCAGATGGGGCGGCCTGGAAGCCTATTGGCGGGACTCTGCATATGAAATATTCGCTGGATCATTTCATGGGCTACCGGATCGGCTTGTTCAATTATGCGACCCGGCAGACCGGCGGCTATGCCGATTTCGATTATTTCCGTTATCACAGAGAGGATTAAGCCCGGGTCTGGAAATGGGAAGCATATTCGCTGGGTGTCATCGATGTATGCTGTTTGAATATTCTTCCGAAATACGTCAGGCCCGTGAATCCGACCCGGAAGGCCACCTCCTGAATCGAATGCCGGCGAAGCTGGAGCAAGCGGCTGGCCTCATGCACCCGCAGCATGTTCACATATTCGATTAAGGTCTTACCGGTATTCTTTTTGAACAGATGGCAAAAGTAGTTGGGGGTCACACAGCAGATCCGTGCGGCCTCCTCCACAGTCAGCGGTTCATGGAAATGGTTGCTAAGGTGAATCAGCAGGGGCTGGATGCCCGTCTCCTGCCGGTCTCTTTTGGAAGGCGGTGCTGTGAACTCTGCCAGGGGATAAGCTAGACCCAGGGAAGAGAACAGGCCGCCTTTGATACATAATTCATACCCGGGGCTCTTGCTCTGGTAGCTGTAAATAATCTGTTCAATGCATCCTCTGATCTGGCGGGTAACCGGCTGGTCCGCCCCATAGAAGGCGGGCAGCCGGATCTCACCGGAGAGGAGCGGCCGGATATGCTGAAGCTCAGTCAGGTCCCGTATACCGTTCAGCAGCGCTTCGTTGTAGACAACCGCATACAGCTCACTGCCATCCTCTGTCGGGTAGGCCGCATGAATCTGCGGACGGCTGACGAAGGCAAGCTCACCCTGCACCAGCTCTCTGGAGTGGGGGCCGACCTGGACGCGGAAGCGGCCCTTGGTCACGAGAATCCATTCGAGATGGTCATGCCAGTGAGGCGGAATAATACTGCGGTCCGGAAAGCAGATATGAAATACATTGATGGGAAACAGGCCCTCGGGAATTTCAGTGTGCTCTTTTTTCCATGGATACGGCTTGTCCTCGAACGCTCCACTCATCTTATTCCCTCCACACAATCGTAATATCGTATGATAGATGCGTACTTTTATGTATAGTATAGCGGCTTTGCACTCTTTATAATGTGGTTGCAACCTTATTATAGAACTGTTGGAGGGATCGCGCTATGTTTCGTGAAGAGAATGGCAGACTAATCAGAGAATATGACCATGAGAGAGTCTGGATAGAGCCTTGGGGAGAGCATTCGCTGCGTATCCGGGCTTCGTATGCGGAGATTACCGATGAGCAGTGGGCACTTCTGCCTGCTGTGCAGACGCTGAGTCATATATCGATTACCCCAGAACGTGCGACGATTGTGAACGGGAATATCCGGGCGGAAATAACAGATAAGGGACAGATCTTCTTCTATAACCAGCATGGCAAGCTGCTTCTTAACGAGACGGAGGATACCTATCAGTTAAAATACGGGGGCAGAGAGCTAAGCGCCATCCCCGGCAGCAGTGACTTCTCCGTGAAGCTCCGGCTGGAGGCGGACCCGCTAGAGAAGCTGTATGGCATGGGGCAGTATCAGCACTCCTTCCTGAACCTGAAGGGCTGCTCGCTGGAGCTGACCCACCGCAACAGCCAGATTAGCATTCCATTCGTGCTGTCCAGCGCCGGTTACGGGTTCCTGTGGCATAATCCGGCGATCGGACAGGCGCATTTCAGCCTGAATGTGACCGAATGGACAGCCCCGTCCACCAAGCAGCTGGATTATTGGATCACTGCCGGTGACTCGCCTGCCGAGATCGAGGAGGCATATGCCAAGGCTACGGGAACCGTGCCGATGATGCCGGAGTATGGCATGGGGTTCTGGCAATGCAAGCTCCGCTACCGTACGCAGGAGGAATTGCTGGAGGTGGCGAGGGAGCATAAACGGCGGGGTCTGCCGATCGACGTCATCGTCATTGATTTCTTCCACTGGACGAATCAGGGGGACTGGCGGTTTGACCCGGAATATTGGCCCGATCCTGAGGCGATGGTGCAGGAGCTGCAGGAGCTGGGCATTGAGCTGATGGTCTCGGTCTGGCCGACGGTCCAGACGGAGAGCGAGAATTATAAGGAGATGCTGGAGAAAGGGTACCTGTTGCGCTCGGACCGCGGGGTGCGGACGCAATTCCAGTTCCTCGGCCAGAATGCGATCTTCGATGCGACGAATCCGGAGGCCCGCAAGTTCCTGTGGGGACTGATTAAGCAGAATTATTATGATAAAGGGATCAAGGTCTTCTGGCTCGATGAGGCGGAGCCGGAGCTGACGGTCTATGACCATGATATCTACCGTTATCATATCGGCTCGAGCAAGCAGATCGGCAATATTTACCCCATGAAATACAGCCAGACCTTCTATGACGGCATGGCGGCTGAAGGCCAGGAGAATATCATCAATCTGGTCCGTACCGCCTGGGCGGGCAGCCAGCGCTACGGGGCGCTCGTATGGTCCGGAGATATTCACTCCAGCTTCAAGGTGCTCAGCATTCAGGTGCGGGCCGGACTGAATATGGCCGTGGCCGGGATTCCATGGTGGACCACCGACATCGGCGGCTTCCATGGGGGCAATCCGGCAGATGCCTCCTTCCGGGAGCTGATGGTCCGCTGGTTCCAGTACGGCGCATTCTCTCCGGTATTCAGGCTGCACGGGGACCGTTCCCCTTTTGTTCAGCCCACCGGAACGCGGGGCGGGGGCGTATGCGGAAGCGGCTCGGATAATGAAGTGTGGAGCTACGGGGATGAGGCGTATGTCATCTTCAAGGAGTTCATGCAGATGCGGGAGCGGCTGAAGCCGTATATCCGCGGGCTGATGCAGGCGGCACATGAGAAGGGCACGCCGCCTATGCGTCCATTGTTCTATGATTTCCCTCAGGACCCGGCGGCCTGGGATATCGAAGACCAGTATATGTTCGGTCCCGATCTGCTGGTCGCCCCGGTGCTGGGCGAGGGTGAACGGGCGCGTAAGGTGTACCTGCCGTCCGGCTCAGAGTGGACTCATGTCTATACCGGCACTGCCTATGCTGGCGGACAGGCTATTATGGTCGATGCGCCGCTTACGCAGATTCCGCTGTTTGTGCGGGACGGTGCCGAGTTGCCTGTGCTTGGCGGGACTGAGGAGTAAGGTAGAAAATAGTTAAATAGAGCAGCGATTCTCCTGATAGTGGAGGGTCGCTGCTCTGTTATGTGGGCCGAATGTAAGCAAAAAACCGAACACAATGGGCGTGGGCGAAGGTAGATAGCGAAAAGTAAAGCATTATTGGGGGGTATACAAGCTAGAAACAGCCTTGGCAAGGGTTTTGCCATGCCTCTAACTAGGATTAGTTGGAAATTATCCACGTGTTAAGGAACGGAGGAGCGCTAGCCAGAGAGCAGATGGAAAAACAGCACTTAATCTGAAGCGGAACATTCAAAGTGGAGGGAATCCTTGAATTTAAATGACGTTTATCCAACTATTTCCTTCAGATGCTGCGAATGATCACAATTAAGATACTTTTTTCCAACTATATAGATTGAACTAAAAACTTAAGTTAAGGGAAAAGTGGCGGAGGGGAATTTTGGAACTGGAGGAGCGGTAGCGACCGCCTTTGTATTTGGATTTCTACCGCTAAGAGCGGTTTTATTCAGGAAATTCAAATACAACAGCGGCCGGAAGTCCAAAACTTCTCTGGAGTCACGGCAATCCCAAAACATAAAAACCATTAGTTCAATTTATATAATTATTAATGTTGCTTGGAAGCCAACCGCTCCCGGTAGGCGCGGGGGGAGAAGCCGGTCAGTTGGCGGAACTGGCGGCAGAAATGCTCGACATTGGCGTAGCCGCAGAGGGCGGCGATCTCGGCGATTTTATGCTGGCCGAAGCCCAGCTTCTCCTTGGCCAGCCGAATCCGGCATTGGATGACATCCTCCATGCAGGAGATGCCGAAGGCGGATTTGTAGATGGTCTGGAGGTAGCCGGTGCTGATGTGCAGATACCCGGCCATCGAGGATACAGTCCAAGGGTGGCCCGGATTGCTGTATAGCGTCTTGCGCAGCTCCAGCAGATTATAATACTGCGGCGTCAGCTTGTCCTGGGACGCTTCGGACAGCTTGTTGAACAAGAGACGGAACAGGTAGTCAATGGACAGCTCCCGGTAATCGTTCTGGAACGAGTTCTCCAGCGTCAGCAGCTGGAACAGCTGATGGCAATACCCCGGGTCGGGCAGGGAGAATGGGCTGCCCAGCGGCAGGACGCTTTCGGTGATATACGATTCATCCGCATCGAAGCGCACCCAGTCGTTGACATACCTCCGGGAGCAGGCGCGGTAATAGATGTTGCGCCCTGGAGGATACAAAGCGACAGAGTGAGCGGGAAATTCCTTCAATTCACCGTCCACTTCAAACACCGCCGGGGTCTGGGTCAGGACAAGAAGCCAGGCGTCCAGTCCTTCGGGGATACTGTAGACAAAATTAGCCGGATGTGCGGCATCGTATTCCACGTAATGAATTGTGGGCATGGGCTTCTCCTTTCTGCGGATAGATCAATTAATGGTCAGTAAATATCATTGTTAGAATTTCGGTGAATCTCTATAATTTATAGTGGATATAGGAGTGAATTCTAAGGTTAACCGAACAGTGCGTGATTATTATTATTAGTAATTATCAATATGAAGGAAGGTTATGAATTCATGATACCACAACAAAACGAAGATCGGAAAGATATCCTTTGCTATACAAGACTGCCGCAGGAGGATATCGTGTATGCATCGAAGCTGGCTTATAGTATGCACCTGGCTTACAAGACGGAGAGGGGCCAGTATCAGGCATTGAATCATAACTCGGGTGTCCTGTTCGCCAAGGCGACGGAGAATGAGGATGGGACGCTCCGGGCCAAAAGCCTGAAGCAGCCGTATCTCTTCTACTTGGCAGACGGGAATTTCGGCGTCCTTGCCGTGCGTACCGAGGCTGACGGGGAAGCAGATGAACAAAGCAAGGGCAAGGTATTGCTGTTCACCTCTCCCGATCTGCTGCAATACTGTGAGATTGGACTGCTGGAGCTTAAGGCAGACACTCATGTAAGCGATGTCTCCTGCACCTACGACCCGGAGCGGAACGGTTACCTGATCCAATGGATAGACGGGCAGGGTCAGGGCTACGAGAATTTCACTGCCGACATCATGAGCCTTACGAATGTCTCAGCACCGGTGGAGGCGGAGCCGTTCACGCTGGAAGCAGTGCAGACTGATATCGAGGGAATCCAGCCGCGTAATAGGATCGCTGTCTCCCCTGAGATAGCCCGTAGACTCTTCTGTAAGCTTACGGCACCGGAGAACATTGCTGTCGTAGTACCGGACCGTGTGAATGCGGCATCGGTGGAGGATGTGAAGGGGGTCCGGGCAACGGCCCTATATAGTGATGGAACGCAGGCTGCCAAAAAAGTCCATTGGAACACGGATGCCATCAACTGGGACAAGGCCGGAACCTATAGCATCACCGGTGAGATCCATCAGGATCACTTTCCATTCCCGGTTGCACTTAACCGTGCAGACCCTTGCATTGCAGAGTGGAGGGGGAAATATTATTTCATTGCGACTAATGATGCGGATAAGGAACATACGTTGTATATGAGAGAAGCCGATACGATTCCCGGGCTGGTGACTGCCGAGGAAGCCCTGATCCTCGATTCCTCCACGTATGAAGAGATTGGCGGCCTGCTGTGGGCACCGGAACTCCATATCATTGAAGACGAGCTGTATATTTTCCATGCCGCAACGCCAGGGGAATTCTTCCACGAAGAGTCGCATGTGATGAAGCTGAGCCCCGGCGGAAATCCCATGAATGCTGCGGATTGGTCCAGGCCCCGCCGGGTAGTGAAGAAGGACGGCAGCTATCTGTGCGAAGCAGGCAAAACAATCTCACTGGATATGACCGTCATCCGCTGGAACGGCCAGCTCTATGCCGCATGGTCGGAGCGCCAATTCCTCCCTGTGGATCTTGGAGCCTGGGTCTATATCGCCACGATTGACCCGCAGGAGCCGTGGAGGCTGACGAGTGATCCGGTGCTGTTGACCCGGCCGGATTACGGCTGGGCCAATAACCATACGTTCGTGGATGAAGGTCCGTTTGCTCTGTATACCGATGATAAGCTGTACGTGACTTTTGCCAGTGCAGCGGTGGATGCTACTTATGTTGTCGGTCTGCTGACCGCAGACAAGGGGGTAGATTTGCTGGATATCCAGAGCTGGACCAAGGGCAATTATCCGCTGCTGACCTCCAGAAGCGTACCGGGAGAATACGGGCCGGGCCATAATTCCTATGTGACGGACGAGGACGGGGTCATCTGGAACGCCTACCACGCCAGACCGGGAATCGAGGGACCGCGCAGCTCCGGCCTGCGCCGTGTGCATTTTGACATTGATGGTGCTCCAGTTCTGGATCTTACCGAGGAGAAGGACCTGAATCCGGGCCTGAAGCAGGTATCCATGGAAGTCATCGTAGGCTAGACTACGGGCCCGCCTAACTCTATAATATTCCTTATCATCGGGGAATCCTTGACCGTTTACTTAGGCCGGGGATTCCCTTTGTTTCACGATCTTACCGGAGGAGTGGATGCTGAAGTGTACGGGATCATTATTGTCGATGATGAGCTGTTTGTCCGCAAGGGCCTGATCGGAATGATTGACTGGGAGGGCAGTGGATTCCGGATAGTGGATGAGGCGGACAACGGGGAAGATGCGCTGGAGCTGATCCGGGTCAAGCGGCCGCAGCTCGTAATCACCGATATCCGCATGCCGGTCCTGGATGGCATCGGGCTGATTGAGGCGGTGACCGCAGAGCAGCTTGGAACGGAATTTATCATTATCAGCGGATATAACGATTTCCGGTATGCCCAGCAGGCGGTCCGGTATGGCGTGCTGGACTATGTGCTGAAGCCGATTAATGAGCACGAAATTGTGAAAGCGCTTCATAAGTTCCGCGATTTATTCACTGCGCGCAAGCAGCTCCAGGACCGGCTGAGCATTCATGAGGGAGTGAAGCGGGTGGAGGCGCTGATCCGGGGGGAAGCGGCGGATGAAGTGCTTGACGCCTGGGAGCAGCAGTGGATAGAGGCGGGGTCCCGCCAGTTCACCTATGTGCTGCTGGAGGTGAACAATGTGTTCCCCTGGAGCGGGCAGTCCATGCCCGGGAAGGCGGAGCTGAAGGAGGCGATCCGGCAGGCGGTGCAGCAGTTCACAGCAGAGACGCCTATTATCTATGAGCACCGGAGGTTCTTCGGCTTCATTGTGCCGGAACATTATCTGGCGAACCATGAAGGGGAGCTGCGCAGCTTCCTGGAGGATTGTCTGAGCAAGCTCTATCAGCGTTATCCCTTGCAGGTTCAAGCGTATGCGGGCAGGCCGGTGAGCACGCTTCAGGAGCTGAAGCATTCGTATACCTCGGCCAAGCAGACTGTGGAGTACAAATATGTCCGGCCTGCCCAGCCGATTCTGCTGTCCTCTGATATTGCCGGTCTGTCCCTGAACTACATCCATGCCAGTAGTAGGGTGTTTCAGGCGCTGATTGAAGCGATTGAGGAGGGTAAGCACACGGAGATCATGGGCGGGATCGGTAAGCTGTTCGCAGAATTTCAGGAGAAGCTGGTCTCCCGGGAAGCGATGAAGGCCGTAGCCATTCAATGCGTCCATAGTGTGCTGCATACTATACGGAGCATGGAAGGGGATGAGAAGCAGCTGGCGAGCCTTGTCCCGATGATGAACTGGCCGGATCATAACATCACCCTTGCGGAGCTGAGGTCCTTGTTCGAAGCCTTTGCGCTGGAAGCGGCGGAGCGGATTCAAGAGCTGTACCAGAGCTACGGCAGCAGCGGGCTGTACCGGATCAAGTGCTATGTGGACCGGAACTTCCATGAGAACCTGAACCTCAAGCAGATCGCAGGCCAGTTCTTTATGAACTCAGCCTATCTTGGCCAGGTGTTCAAGAAGAATTACGGCATGTACTTCAATGACTATCTGCTCCAGCTGCGTATCACCGAGGCCAAGAAGCTGCTGCGGCAGACCGATCTGCGGATCTATGAAATCGCCGAGCAGGTCGGATTCAAGAATGCCGATTATTTCGTAACCCAGTTCGAGAAGCTGGAGCAGAGAACGCCTACAGAATATAGAAACCGGACGGGCAACCGTTAATGCCAGGAGGAGGCGCTGCATGAAGCTGCTGAATAATATCCGGCTCAGGAATAAAATGTTCCTCGTCTATTTCCTCGGGGTCATCGCTCCGATTATTCTCACGAATGTGATCTTCTACAACACGATTACCGGAAATGTGAAGGCGCAGCGGATCAAGGACATCGATCTGGCGGTGGAACAGATTAAGAATGAGTTCCGGCTGATGGTGGATCAGGCCGTGGGCTTGTCCTCTTTTTTCTATGCGGATTACAAGACCAATGAGGTGCTGGACCGTAACTTCACACAGACCGAAGACTATGTCGAGGCTTACGACCTCTATCTCAGGTCCACCCTGAACAACTATTCCCCGTTCTCTTCCTCGCTGCAAAACAAGACCATCTATGTGGATAACCCCACGCTGCTGAATTCTGGGAATATCGGGATTCTGTCCGCGGAGGTCCGGGAGAGTGTCTGGTATAAAGAGTGGATGCAGGAGGCCTCTTCCCAGCCGATGTTCGTCCGCACCCAGGATGCAGGCGGCCGGTTCCAGTCGTTCTCGCTGCTGCGGCGGATGGATTATTTCGCGGACCGGATGGTCAAGGAGAAGCTGGTGAAGATTGATTTTAAGACGATTGATCTGATGGAGGTCTTCGCCAATCTGAACGTGCAGGGGGATGTGTATCTGCTGGGGCCGGAGGGCCGGATTGAATATACGACGAACCGGGCCATAGACTGGCAGGGGAAGGACCGGCAGCTGTATGCCTCCCTGAAGCAGGAGCAACTCATTGATTTCGAGAAGGAATACGGCAGTATCAGCTATCTGTCCGGCTGGCGGATTGTCGGCACAGTGAATGAGAAGGAGATCATCAAGGAGGTGCTGAAATCCCGTTATTTCATCCTCTGGTCGGCCTGCCTGATGATGATTGTCCCCACCGTTATTATTCTGATCATTACCCGTTCGATCAACCTCCGGATTATTGAGATCCTGAAGCATATGAAAAAGGTGAAGACGCAGCAGTTCCAGATGATCATGCACGGGGAATCGCGCGATGAGATCGGCCAGCTGACCCTGGAGTTCAACAGTATGATTATGCAGATTAAGGCTCTGATTAACGATGTGTATCTTACAGAGATTCAGAAGAAGTCGCTGGAGCTGGAGCGGCGGAAGGCGCAGCTGAATGCTCTGCAGAGCCAGATTAACCCGCACTTCCTGTTCAATGCGTTGGAGACGATTCGGATGCGGAGCCTGCTGAAGCAGGAGAACGAGACGGCCAAAATCATCCAGAGCATGGCGATGATCCTGCGCAGCTCGCTGACCTGGAATAAGGAGTGGGTGAGCGTGGAGGAGGAGCTGGGCTTCATTCTTTGTTTTCTGGATATCCAGAAATACCGGTTCGAGGATAAGCTGAGCTATCATATCGATGTGCAGCCTGAGGCCTACGCCTGCGTTGTCCCCAAAATGGTGTTCCTGCCCTTCGTGGAGAACGCCAGTATTCATGGCATCGAGCCGCTCAAAAAAGGCGGAAGCATTAAGATCCGCATCAGCGTGGAGGGGGATGAGATGGTCTTCCAAGTGGCGGACAACGGGATTGGCATGAGCAGTGAGCAGGTTGACACTCTGTACGGATACCTCGACATGGAAGGGATTATCGGCGAGCGTATTGGAATACAGAATGTTATCTACAGAGTAACGATGCTGTATGGCAGGCGCGCAATCTTCCAGGTGGACAGCAGACCGGGTGAAGGGACACGGATTGAGCTTAGAATTCCAGTTAATCCATAGTTTTCAAAGGAGAAGCCATAATTTCACGGGTAACGGAGGAATGAAAACGCTTTTATACTAAAGAAGCACTAAACCATGAATATACAAGGGGGAGTACAGGCAATGGGTAAAAGCAAGAGAATATGGCTTCTCGCTCTGACGGCAGTCGTCTCATTATCCGTGGTGACGGCTTGCTCGGGGCCTAATAATGCCAAGAAGAATACGGGGACGACGGAGCCGACAAGCGCTGCCGCCACCACAGAGACCGAACCCAAGCAGGATAAGGTAACGTTCAAAATCTTCAACGGGGTGGCCGGCTCGAAGGACGGAAATACCAATGAGACGACCATCGGCAAGCTGCTGGAGGATCAGACCGGTGTCAATTTCAAGCTGGAATTCGTGGTGGGTGACCTCAATACCAAGATCGGAACCATGATTGCGGCCAACGATTACCCGGATGTGCTGATTCCCGATGCCGCTATAGAGGAAGTGCTGAATGCCGGTGCATTCATCCCGCTCGATGAGCTGATTGAGAAGTACGGTCCGAACATCCAGCGTGTGTATGGCAAGTCTCTGAATCAGATGCGCTCCAAGGACGGTAAAATCTATTTCCTGCCGATTGCCGCCCAGGTGAACGATTTCATTCCTGAGCCGGAAGCCGGTGCGGGGTTCTGGGTTCAGCGCCGCGTGCTGGAGGAAGCGGGTTATCCGAAGATCAAGACGCTGGATCAATATATAGAGCTGATTAAGAATTACCGCGACAAGCACAAGGATGAGAATCTGACGGGCATGGTCTCCCTTACACATGACTGGAGATTCTTCGCCACCTCCAACCCGCCGATGCATCTGATGGGCTATCCGAATGACGGTAACGTTACAGTGGATACGAACACCTGGGAAGCCAAGACCTATGCCGGTGCCGAGTCCACCAAAAAGTGGCTGAAGGCGCTGAATGACCTCAATGCTGCCGGTCTGTTCGATAAAGCCTCCTTCGTCGATAACTATGACCAGTATATCGCCAAATTAACCTCCCACAAGGTGCTCGGCTTCTTCGACTACCGCTGGCAGGTGGATAATGCGCTGAATGTGCTGAAGGACGCCGCCCGTAAAGATCCTTCCCTGGATGGCTTCAAGTACTTCCCGCTGCCGGTAACCTTCGAGGAAGGCACGCCGGATGCTTATCTTGATCCGCCTGGGGGCCTGGTAACAAACCGCGGAATCGGGATTACCGTCAGTGCCAAAGACCCGGTCCGCATCATCCAGTTCTTCGACAACATGCTGACCGAAGAGAACCAGACCCTGATGTCCTGGGGCATCAAAGGCGAGACGTATGAAGTGAATGAGAAGGGCCGCTACTACCGTACGCAGGAGCAGATCGACAAGATTGACGAGCCGTTCAGAGAGAGCTTCGGCTTCAAGTACTTCAGCTGGAACTGGCCGATGTACAACACCACCTCTACCCTGGCTGACGGGAATGCCAAGAATGTTGCCAGCCAGCCGGAGGTCTTCCAGATGACGCTGACCGACAAGGATAAGGCGATCTTAGAGAAATACGGCGTACAGACCTACAGCCAGCTGTTCGCTGAACCGGTTCCGCGTCCATACTTCCCGGCGTGGGGCTTCGCGAAGGAGCAGAATTCCCCGGAACAGCTCTGGGAAGCCAGCAAGGATGAAATGACGAAGAAATATTTCCCTAAGCTGGTGCTGACGACTCCCGATAAGTTCGAAGCAGTCTGGGAGGAATACATGAAGGAATTCGGCAAGCTCGATACTGCGGGTTATGAGAAATGGACCACTGAGCAAGTCAAAGCGAAGGTCGAACTGGCGAACCAATAGCCGCCGGAATCGGCGGGAAAGACCAGGGCTGTACCGAGATGCTGGTCTTTCCTGCTTGCCGCTTAGACACCCCGGTGCGCTGAAGGAGAGAGATACGGATGGATAAAAATACGGTACCCGCGTTATTCCGGCCAGCGGCGGATAAAGAGCCGGGCCGGATGAGGCAGTTTTTCAAAAAGCTGGGCCAGCAGCGGGCATTGGCAGTGATGTCAGTCCCTTTTCTAATCTGGCTGTTTGTATTCAAATACTTGCCGCTGTGGGGCTGGAGCATTGCCTTCCAGGATTATAAGCCGGCCAGGAAGTTCATGGAGCAGACCTGGATTGGCTTCGAGCATTTCAAATTTCTGTTCGGGGATGACCGCTTCCTCCGGGTGCTCCGCAATACGCTGGCGATGAGCTCGATCAACCTGTTCTTCGGCTTCGTCACCGCGATCACCCTGGCCTTGCTGCTTAATGAAATACGCAATATTGCCTTCAAGCGTGTAGTGCAGACTGTCAGTTATTTGCCGCATTTTATCTCTTGGGTCGTGGCGGCGAGCATCATTCAGACGACGCTGTCCCCGGATGGTACGATTAACCAGCTGCTGGTGGGTCTGGGCTTCCTTGACCGCGGCAATGAAATTCTGTTCCTGGGAATCCCGGAATACTTCTGGACCATCTTCGGAGCCAGCTCCGTCTGGAAGGATATCGGCTGGAACACCATCGTCTACCTGGCCGCTATGACCACAATTGATCCCACGCAGTATGAAGCAGCGGAGATTGACGGCGCGAACCGGTTCAAGAAAATGATCTATGTCACGCTTCCGGGCATCAAGTCTGTTGTGATTGTCCTGCTCATTATGAATATCGGCTATCTGCTGGAATCGGGATTCGAGCCGCAGTACCTGCTGGGCAACGGCATGAATGTGGATTATTCCGAGAACATTGATATATTCGTACTGAAATACGGAATTGCCCAGAGTAATTTCTCCCTGTCCATCGCAGCGGGAATGTTCAAGACGGTCGTCAGCTTCATCCTGTTGTTCATGGCGAATAATGCCGCGAAGCGCATGGGCGAAGCCAGGCTGTATTAATAAAGGAGGCGCAGGCATGGAGACCGCAGCTGTCCATAAGAAAAAACGCAAGCCCCCCATAAGCTCTTCCACCGGCGACCGCTTGTTTGTCATTTGCAACTACTGCTTCATGATCGCACTAATGATTGTTACCCTGTATCCGTTCGTGAATGTTCTTGCCGTATCGCTTAACAATGCGCAAGATTCCATTAAAGGCGGGATCTACCTTCTCCCCAGAGAATGGACGCTGGCGAATTACAATTATATTCTGAGAGAGGCCACGATTTTTCATGCGACCTTCATCTCGGTGCTGCGCACCGTGATCGGAACGGTAGTCACGGTCTTCTGCTCGGCCATGCTGGCCTACACGCTTAGCAGACAGGATTATGTGCTGCGCAAATTCATCACCGTAGCTTTTATCATGACGATGTACTTCAACGGCGGCCTGATTCCCAATTACCTGCTGATACGGGATATGGGACTGGTCGGCAGCTTCTGGGTCTACATTCTCCCGGGAATCATCGGGGTGTTCAACCTGATTATTATCCGTTCCTTCATTGAAAATCTGCCGGAGAGCATTATTGAATCGGCGAAGATTGACGGGGCGGGGGATTACCGGACCTTCTTCAGCCTCATCCTGCCGCTTACGGTGCCCGTGCTGGCTACGGTGGCGTTGTTCTCGGGAGTGTTCCAGTGGAATTCGTGGTTCGATGTGTTCCTCTACAACTCTTCGGATGAGAAGCTGAGTACCCTGCAATATGAGCTGCAGAAGATTCTGCAGAACTCCAATACTACTACCGGCACCTCATCGCTGGACGGGATGATCCAGGGGGCAACAGGAGGCCAGCAGAATGCGGTCACTCCGATGTCCGTGCGGGCAACGATGACGATAGTAGCGTCCGTGCCGATTATTATGGTGTATCCGTTCCTGCAGAAGTATTTTGTCAAAGGCATGATGGTCGGCGGGGTCAAAGGTTAGGTTGTCTAATTGTATACATGGTTATAGCAATATACAGAATATTCATTTAAAATGTCCATATGACATACAAGAAAGAGGAGGATGCTCATATGGAATATCATGTTGCATTGCGAGGGAGCGATCAGGCTCCCGGTACAGCGCAGAGGCCCTTTCGCTCCATCTCCCGCGCTGCGGCGCTGGCGGAGCCTGGAGATACGGTTACCGTTCAGGCGGGTACATACAGGGAATGGGTGAGCCCGGCTAACGGAGGAACAGAGGAACAGCGGATTGTTTATCAGGCTGCCGGGGATGGGGAGGTCATCATCACAGGTGCTGAGCCCGTGGCAGACTGGCAGGATGAAGGGGATGGTGTCTGGAGTACAGAGGTGCCGAACAGCCTGTTTGCTGTGCGCAATCCTTTTGCGGAGAAATTATACGGCGACTGGCTGTTCGAAGGGGCGTTTGAACCGCATCTGGGGGAGGTCTACCTGGACGGCAAATCGTTGTATGAATGTGACAGCGTTACCAAGCTGCGCGATCCCCAGGTATGGCCGCAGGCCAAGTACCCGGCGGACTCTCTGCTCCAGTGGTATGCAGAAGTAGGCTCGGCTTCCACCAGGATCTGGGCGACCTTTGGGGGCAAGGACCCCCGCCGCGAGAATGTAGAGATCAGTGTTCGTCCTTATTGCTTCTGGCCGGAGCAGACGGGACGGGGCTACATTACGGTCAGAGGCTTCACGCTCCGGCAGGCCTCTCCGCAGTGGGCTCCGCCAACGGCGCTGCAGGAAGGACTGATCGGACCTCACTGGAGCAAGGGCTGGATCATTGAGGACAACCACATCTGCGAGTCCAAATGCACGGGGGTGAGCCTGGGCAAAGAAATCTCAACCGGGCATAACGAGTGGTCAAATGGCCGGATGAAGGGAGGGACGCAGCGGGAGCAGGAGGTTATTTTCCGCGCACTCCGCCAGGATTGGCATAAGGATAACATCGGAAGTCATATCGTCCGCAATAATGTAATTCATGATTGTGAGCAGGCCGGAGTTGTCGGCCATTTGGGCGGGGCCTTCAGCCAGATTGTCCAGAACCGCATTTATAATATTCATCATAAACGGATTTTCCACGGGGCAGAGGTAGGCGGAATCAAGCTCCATGCTTCACTGGATACCCAGATTTGCGAAAATGTCATTTACAGCTCCTACCGGGCGTTATGGCTGGACTGGCAGGCACAGGGCACCCGGATCAGCCGGAATGTGTTCTACGACAACCTGTCCGAGGATTTCTTCATGGAGGTGTGCCACGGCCCTTATATGGTGGATCACAACCTGTTCCTGTCGCCGATGAACTTCCGCAATATGGCCCAGGGCGGCGCGTTCGTCCATAACCTGTTCGCCGGAAGATTCGTGGTGCGTTCCGAGCTTACCCGATATACACCGTACCATATGCCGCATGAGACAGCGGTTGCGGGCTACAGCAATATCGCGGGCGGGGATGACCGCTATTATAACAATATCTTCCTGCGCGATGAGGATACGGGCAATGAGGTAGTGCCGATGACCTTCTTCGAGCATCTGCCGCTTACCCCGAGAGAGCAGCTTAATGATAACGGTGAACGGGTGATGGACGGTATCCCGGATAATTCCCGCTGTTATCTGCATCCAGTTGGACTGGGCGGCTATGACGAGCACCCGAATGCGCTGCATAAGCAGTGGTGGGAATTGACCAAGGAAGAGATCAAGGCGCTGATCGATTCCGGCAAGCCGTTCCATCCCGAACAGATGGCCCTGCCCGTTGCAATTCAGGGCAACCTGTATCTGAAAGACGCGATGCCGGGTACGCATGAGCCGAACGCGAAGGTCTATGCTGACAAAGGCATTGAGATTGAGGTTGATCCGGCTTCCGGCAAGGTGCAGGTGCATATTGTGAACCCTGAGCTGCTGCGTGCTGCCGCGCCGACCGTGGTCACCACGAATCTGCTGGGCCAAAGCTATCACGCCGAGATGCGTTACGAGGAGCCGGACGGCTCGGCGTACCGGTTCGACCGCGACTTCTTCGGTAAGCAGCGCCCGGACTCGAATGTGACGCCTGGACCGTTTGAATTATCCGATAATAGTCCGGTGAAGATTGTGCTGTAAGTTAGAATAGTTGAAAGCCTGTCCGTGAGGACAGGCTTTTGTGTTCCTTTAGAAAGGTAGGCGATAAAGCGAACACAATCGACGCGTCGAGGGTGCGTGGGGCCAAATGTGGTCGGAAAACCGAACACATTGAACACGGCGGGGGTGCGTGGGCCACAAAGAAGGCTAATTATGAGGCATCAGCATCCTTCACCCGCAAGGTGAATTTGTTCTATACAGAGCAATGCAATAAATGATCCTAACAGATCTCTGCCTATAAAGAAAAAGTGGCCCTACGTATAATAGAAGAAGCGTGAATGATTAGAGTCGAAAGAATGGAGATGCGAAGATGACGGCGTTCAATGAAAAGTACATAGACACCCCGGAGAACTTCAACAACGTCCATACCTTTTTGAGAAAAATGGTAACCTTGACAGGGCAGCTTCAAACCTGGGAATTTGTCAGATTCGAGTTCTGGAACCGGTACGAAGCGCCCAAAAGTGCAGACCCTAATTTCATGGAGAATAATGCACACCTATGGAAGAATGAAGCAGGTGAGATAACAGGCCTGTTCATTTCCGAATCTGGAGGCGGTTTCTTCAGCTTAATTGTTCATCCGGATTACCCGTATCTGGCGGACGAGATGGTCACATGGACCCGGAATGTATGGGGCGAGGGGAAAAAGAAGCTCAACACCGATTGCTATCCCTACGGTCTGGAGGTTCAGGCATTATTAGACCATGGTTTTGTGCAGGATTCCCATATTGGGAATACAAGAAGATACGATCTTGTGCACACGGAGTACACTTTGAACCTGGAAGAAGGCTTTTACATCCGGTGCATGGCGGAAGGGGCAGACGAAGAATCGAAGGGCGAGTTGATTGAACAGATCTTCTCTCCGTCTGATTCCGGCCCAGTCAAGGTAGAGTATTGGAGAAAAACTCTGCCGTCCTATCTAGCGGAGCTTGATTTCTCTGTGGTTGATGATAAGGGCCGGCATATTGCCTTCTGTTTCGGGTTCGTGGATCAGGATAACGGGATTGCGGTCATAGAGACGATCGGGACCCACCCCGACTACCGGCAACGCGGATTCGGCAAGGCGGTTGTTACTGCCTGCTTCTTGCGGCTGAAGGAGCAAGGTGTGACAACTGCTTATATAACGGGTTTTTCTGCTGAGGCTAATGCTCTATATCAATCCCTGCAGCCGGTGGAGATTACTCCGATGCATTCGTATGTATACGAAGGTTAAATACAATCGGGACTGTCCAATGTAGGAGAAAGCAGAAGACCTTCTATCCTACATATATTTTTTTCTGCAACAGGTTCCTCAGCAGGATTCTACACTTAGTTTATTGAATAAACTAAGTGTAGAGGAATACATATAATCCAAGAGAGGAATGAGCAGCTTTGGACATGAACCATCAGAAGTATACAACACAAGCAGCGGGATATGATCAGGAGAGAGAAGGGATCGAGCGTGGTAAGATCACAATGATCCAATACCCCTCTGCCACAGTAGGCAACACCCGGAAGGCCAGAGTCTATACGCCGCCTGGATACTCTAGCACAGAGAAATATAGTGTCTTGTATCTGCTGCACGGCATTGGCGGAGATGAAGACGAATGGTACACTCACGGCACGCCGCAGATTATTCTGGACAACCTTTATGCTGATCACAAGCTGAAGCCCATGATTGTTGTATTGCCGAACGGGCGGGCGATGTTGAATGACCGGGCGGAGGGTGACGTCTTCGCTCCTGACAAGTTGGAAGCCTTTGCAACCTTTGAGTCTGATCTGCTGAACGATCTGATCCCTTATATTGAAGCGAATTATTCCGTATTGACGGACCGGGAGCACCGCGCACTGGCCGGGTTGTCCATGGGTGGAGGGCAATCGCTCAACATGGGTCTGAACAACCTGGACCGCTTCGCCTGGGTGGGAGCCTTCTCTGCGGCACCTAACACGAAGGAGCCGGAACTGCTGGTACCGGAACCGCAGAAGGTAGCGGACGCGCTTAACATGCTCTGGTTATCCTGCGGAGATCTCGACAGTCTCAAGTATGTCAGCGACCGCACCCATGCTTATTTCTCAGAGCATAACGTACCGCACATCTGGGTAGAAGAGCAGGGCGACCATGACTGGCCGGTCTGGAAGAACGGCTTGTATCAGTTCGCGCAGCTTATTTTCTAAATGGTTAGGGGGCGTTCGAAATGGGCGTCTCGTATGCCGCTTACCGTCAATCGCCTATTAGTCACCCACCCAACGTCCGCCGATCGCCAACTAATCACTCACTAATCACTTACTAATTAATCACCTATCGTCCGCCGATTGCACAAGACTGCACTGCACGCGACCATGAGCACGTTATGAGGAAATAGTTGGATTTTCTCCACTTGCTGGTGAACAAATCTGCCTTCCGGGAACAGTAGTTGGACAAACAACACTTAATCCATCACAATTCAACCAAAGTGGGTAAAAAAACAATATTAGATGCTGTTTTTCCACTTGCTTATCTGTAAACGCCGGAATCCGCTAAATTAAGATACCTTTTTCCATCTGCTTGCCGATGAGGGGGCTTGATTGGCTGGATAGGAGTAGGCGGGTTGGTGATGAGGGAGCGATTGGTTGGATATGGGTAGGCAGATTGCCGACGAGGGGCTTCATTAGCCGGAGAAGTTGCTCTACATACTTAAGCGCAAAAAAGGCAGCCCCAAGCCATTTCCATGGCTCCGGGGCTGCCTCTTCTTTTACTTTTACAGCTTACGCAGTAACGCTCATTTGCTTACTTATTGGCAACCGCATCAGCGCGCATTTTAACGATTTTCTCTGCTCTTTCCTTGTCTACGGCGAACACATCGTTCCAGCCGAGCCCTTCGACATCGCTCTTCAGCTTGGTCCAGAGCTGGTCGAATTCGGCCTGGTCCTTGGCGAAGATCATTTTCCAGGAGGTGTTCTTGACATAATCCGAGATCTGGCTGCGTTTGTTCTTGACGTCAGAAGAATCGGAGCCAAGACTGGTATTGATATTCGGCACGATATCGATCATGTTGTTCTTCGTATAGTACTCGGTCGGAGTAGTGGCGTCATAGGTCTTCTGCCAATCTGTAGTCAGCGCAGTCTTGTTCGCTTCAATGGTGGAAGCCCAGTAGGTGCTGTTGTAGAATTCTTTGGTTTCCGGGTCGGTCACGAAATCACTCATAATCATCGAGTTGACCTTGCTCTGGCCGTCCTGGTAACCGCCGCCGCCGTATTCAGCAGGGACAGGGGTATTTTCCTGGAATGCGGTCTGGCCGACTTCGGTAAGCTTGAATTTGCCGTCCGCTGTCTTTTCATAGTTGAAGCCTTCGAAGCCGTTGGTGTAGTAACGCAGGCCTTCCGGTGAAGACATCCAGTCCATCAGTTCCATAATTCTTTCCGGCTCTTTCGCTTTGGAGCCGATGGCGAACACTCTGCCGTTCCCGAAGTAAGCATCACTGTTCTGGATCAGGTGGGTATCGCCGATCGGAACGGCTACGTTGCCGTCACCCTGGTTGCCTCGTTCAATCGTATTGTAGAACCCTCTCTGCCAGGAGTACCACAGGAGCAGCACCTGCTTGTTAGTCAGCTTCTCAGATACCTTGTTCCAGTCCTGGGAAGGGGAGTCGGGGTCAACGAGACCCATTTTGTTAGCGTCATAATAGAACTGCAGAATCTTCTTGTACATACTGTTGTCGTCCACGATCGGCACGATGTCGCCCTTCGCATTCAGTTGAATGGTGGTCGTGCCGTTCGGCTGCTCATAGCCATACCAGTTGCTCAGCCAGCGGACATTCTCCATGCTTCCGCCATCCCAGTCCTTCCAGAGGGTGATCGGAACAATCGGCTTACCGTCCGGAGTCTTCGGATATTTAGCCTGCATATCCTTCAGAGCGGTCATAAGGTCGTTCAGATTATTCAGCTTCGGCGCGCCGATTCCCTTGTAATAATCCCAAGGCATAATCGGGCTGGAGTAAGGCAGCTCTTCTGAGAAAGTCGTTGGCGAAGTATCGGCGGTGAAGGCCGGGAGAGCATAGATTTTACCGTCCGGATTCTGCTTCTCGAAGGCCACATTGAACGGCTTAAAGTGATTGTCTACATATTGGGACAGATGCTCCGTGTTCTTAATCATGTCGGTTAGATCCATAATCATGCCTGCCGGAATCAGTTCCTCGAGCTGGCTGTTCTCAATAATCAGGAGGTCGCCGAGGTCGCCGGATGCCGAGCGGGTCTTGTACAGCTGGTCGCCCGCTACCTGCGGAGCCAGAATGTTCAGCGTGATATTGAATTTGTCTTTCAGCAGCTTGCCGTACCATCCCGTCTGCTCGCCTTGATAGTTAGCTGCGTTGTCGAAAACCGTAATGGTTAGAGGTTTGCTGTGATCGATGCCTGTGCTTGTGCCCGGATCGGATGACTCAGTAGGTGTTCCGGGTTCGGCCGTCCCCGCAGCAGTTCCTCCATTGTTGGAATTACCGCTGCAACCACTTAACGCCGTTGTTACCAGCAGGATGGTCGTTCCTAGTAACAGCGCGGACTTTCTGCCCAGCTTAATGTGTGTTTTCATGTGTAGCCCCCCGAATGATTAATGTATCATAATGGCGCAGGTCCGTTAGCCTTTCACGGCGCCAATTATAATTCCTTTGACAAAAAATCTCTGGAAGATCGGATATACCAGCAGGATTGGTGCGACTACGATAATGGTTACAGTCATGCGGATGGAGGTAGAGGTCTGCTTGGTCGCCAGGGTTGCCATCGCCGTCGATCCGGCATTCTGCAGGTTGACCATGGTGGATAAGGAGCTCGCCTGGTTGATGTAGTTATACAGAATGAATTGGAGGCTGTAGAGCTTGCTGTCCGTCACCAGCAGGAGCGTATCCTGGAAGGAGTTCCACTGGTTGACTGCCGAGAAAATGGCAACGGTTGCAAGGATCGGTTTGCTGATCGGCAGAATGACTTTGTAGAAAATCGTGAAGATTCCTGCACCGTCAATGCTGGCCGCCTGCTGAAGCTCCTTCGGTGTTGCCTCCACGAAGGTTTTGACCAGGATAATGAAGAAAGGAGCAACAACGGACGGAAGAATATAAGCCAGGAAGTTGTCCGTCAGATGCAGCGATCTCATGGTCAGATACCAAGGGATAATCCCGGCGTTGAAGAACATTGTGATGATGGTGAAGCGGTACCAGAATTTCTTGCCCCACATGTCCTCCTGGGCAAACATGAATCCGAGGAAGGCCGAAGCGCCGACTGTTAGCAGTGTACCGATCACAGTTCTGCCGAGGGAGATCATGAACGCATTGCCCAGACCCGGGATTTTGAATACATCGACATAGTTCTGGAAATGAATCCCCTTGGGCCAGAAAATAATTTCGCCCTTGGCGCTTAGGTCGTTCGCGCTGATCGTGTTGATAATGATCGAGTAGAACGGATAAACGCAGATGAAGGCGAACAGTGAGAACAGGATATAAATAATAGTAGAGATGATTTTATCGGTAGCGCTGACCTGCATTTTGACCGTTTTTTTGGTGATGTCGATCTCCCGGGTGTTTGGCGTAAGACTGGTCTGGTTGTCACTCATACAATGCCCTCTCCTCTCAGCATTTTGGACAGCCCGTTCACCGAAAAGAGAAGCACCACGCTGATTACACTCTTCAGCATACTGATCGCAACGGAGACGGAATAGCTGCCGCCGCCCATGGCGAGGTTATACACATATAGATCAAGAACCTGAATAGTGTCCTTGTTAAACGCATTTTGGAAGACGAAATACTGCTCCAATCCGTTGTTCAGGAAGCTGGCAATCTGGAGCATCAGCAGGACGAAGTAGGTTGGCATCATGCTTGGCAGTACGACATGGCGGATAACCTGCATCCGGGTAGCCCCGTCCACATAAGCCGCTTCATACAGCGATTCGTCGATGCCCATGATGGCTGCGATGTACAGAATGGCGGACCAGCCGAGTGTCTTCCAGGTAGCCCAGGCCCACATGGTCCACCAGACATGCTCTGAGCTCTGCAGGAACATTGTAGGTGAATCGGTCAGCCCAGTCATATGCAGGAAGCCGTTGACCATCCCCTCACTGGAGAACATGGAGAAGGCGAGGGAGTACACAAGCACCCAACTGATAAAGTTCGGCAGCGTGGTGACCGTCTGGATGAATTTGCGGAAACGTACCGCCTTGATCTCGGTCAGGAAGATGGCGAAGATCATCGGGAGCCAGGAGAAGAGGATGCCCAGTCCGCTGATGCCGAAGGTATTCCAGATGACCTGCATTAACTGGTCAATCTTGACCTGATTCTCGACCAGGGAATGGAACCATTTGAAGCCGACGAACTCAGATTGGGATAACGGGATAGGCGGGGTGTAGTCAAAAAATGCATATACCCATCCATAGAGCGGATAGTACGCAAAGACAGCGAGTAAAAGCATAAAGGGAGAGATGTAAAGGAATTTCCGGAACGAATTGCTTCTCATGCTCTGGCTGCGCATTGTTTCACTCCTCATCATATTCTCTTTGTATGATTGCTTCCTGAAGCTAAGCCGGGGCAAGCAATCCCGAGTAACTTGTCTGGCTGTCATCCCCCTTCATAATAAAAGCAGTGAAAAGCAATTTCGGAGCAATTGATAACGCTTTCATGTATGAAACTATAATAAGTTATCGTCTATCTTCCTACAATGACCGATCCTCACCAATTATTGATCTATTGTCAGGTGAAGGAAACGCGGACGAGAAGGGAAAGTGCATGGGAGGGGGAGCGAGAGAAGCAAGGGGCGCAGACAAAACGGGACTTTATAGGAGTGGGAAGAAAGGAATACGGGAGGCTAAACGGAAACCCAGAGAGTGATGAGGGGTATTAGTGCACCATAATTCGAAAAAAGAGGGCAGATGAGCCGAATGAGGGGCATTAGTGCACCTGAATTTATCAAAAGTGGGCAGATGAGCCGAATGAAGGGTATTAATACACCTGATTTTATCAAAAGCGGGCGGACGAGCCGAATGAAGGGTATTAATACACCTGATTTTATCAAAAGCGGGCGGATGAGCCGAATGAAGGGTATTAATACACCTGATTTCATCAAAAGCGGGCAGATGAGCTGAATGAGGGGCATTAGTGCACCTGATTTCGGAAGAAGTGGGCAGATGAGCGGGCAGGTGCGAACTGGAACGCAACATTATACATAACGCACAGGCCGCTCCCTCCACCCCCCCTCTGTCTCAGGCAATGACGAAGCATTGCTTGCGGTATTCATTGGCGCTGGTTCCCGTGTATTCTCTGAATTTCTTGTAGAACCAGTCGATTTCCGAATATCCGACAGCGTCTGCAATCTCATAGATCTTCATGTCGGTCGTTTCCAGCAGCAGCTTGGCCTTCTCCATCCGCTGGCGGAGAAGGTATTCGTTGAAGGACATCTTCTCCTGCTGCTTGAATTTTTGTCCGAGATAGGCGCAATTGAAGTTCAGGGTGTCGGAGATCTGCTTGAGTGTAATATTATGATGGAGCTGCTCATCCACGCATTGCTTGATCGTACTGACGATCGGACACGGGGAGGACGGCTCTTTTTGAATGGTGAACTGAGCATAATCCCGCTCTACAGCAGCGGGTCTGCCAGCCTGAGCCAGCACCCGACTAACCGCCTCCAGACTTCCGCCCAGCTCAGCCGGGTCCACCGGGTCTGTTAAGTAATCGCTTACATTATAGAGTAAGGCTTGGCGCGCCAGCCCGAAATCTCCGCTGCCCCCGAGCAGAATAATCGGAACGGAGCTTCCCTGCCTGATCTGCTCACAGACTCTCATGCCCGGCGTATGAGCATCCCTGATATTCAGAAGAACCAGTGATATCCCCTCGCTGCGGATCAGCCGCAGAATATCGGATGAATAATCAGCATGCGCATGAATGATGAAATTCTTAAGTCTGCTCCCTGCCATATAAGAAGCGATCTCCCGCACTTGGGCGTTTCGCTCTACACATAAGATTCTGTACAACATGAAGACCCCGCTTTCAGAGAGAAGTTAAGCTTCCTTCATTCATTATGTGCAACAGAGCCGGGCGCTACAATGTGCAATTCTTGCACCAGGCTCCATTTGTTTACCTGATCGAAATCCGGTTGCCCGGTGGATAAGGACTTGCGGGCCGGACCTATAATTTGACAGGTGAACACCTGAAATTAGACGGGTTGCTGCATGAAAATGTAAGCGCTAAACTTTCGAGGTAAGTCATTCATACTTGGGGGGACAGATCATGCGGGCAAAAAAAGTAATGTCAGTATTCATTAGTATGTTGTTATTAGCTGCAACGACGGCTTGCGGTGGCGGAGCAGGGAACGGCGGAAACGCCGGCGGGGGAGCGTCAGCCCAGCCGGCGGCGGCTACGGAGGCTCCGGCAGCTGAAGCCACTGCAGAAGCTACACCGACTGCAGAGCCGAGCAATGCTACACCGGAAAAAGATTTCGATATGGGCGGCAGAACGATCAAGATCGTGTCCTGGTGGGATATGACGATTCCCGAGGACAATCCTGATAATATCCAGCGCTCGAAGAATCTGAAGGAATTGATGGCCAAGCATAATTTCAAGGTTGAATATGTCGCGCTGGACTTCGGTGAATACCAGAAGAAGGTTGTGGCTTCACTGGTCGCCGGTGAACCGCTTGGCGATATTGTCAGAATGGGCAAGGGCTATATGATTCCGGTGCTGACGAAGCAGGATATGTTCTGGCCGGTTGACGAGTACACCAAGAATGAGAATGCCTTCAATCAGCGTATGACTACAGAATTCTCGCAATATGAGGGCCGGGGCTATGGCTTCTCGGAGAATGCGGGCAACCTGATCAGCGGAGTATTCTATAACCGCACCCTGATGAAGAAGCTGGGCATGAAGCCGCTCCAGGAATATGTGAACGAGGATAACTGGAACTGGGAGACCTTCACCCAAGTCGCCAAAGAAGCGAACAAGGATACAGATAACAACGGGAAACTTGATGTTTGGGGCTTGGCCTCAGGCGGGTTCCTGGAAATGGCGCTGGCCTCCAACGAGACCGATCTGACCGTTGACGATAAACAGAATCTCGATGATCCCAAGCTGCTGGAGGTCTTCAAGTTCATCGCCAAGCTGGGTGCCGAGAAGGTAGCGCGGCCGACAGAAGGCGGGGACTGGCAGGAACCGGCGCAGTTCTTCCGTCAGGGGAACACGCTGATGTATGCAGGAGCAGATTATGAGGCGAACGGCTTCAAGACGGATATGAAGGATTATGATATCGGCTTTGTTCCTTTTCCAAAAGGACCTAATGCTACCGAATACCACAGTGTGGAATCCAATGTCCAGTTCCTGACCATCCCGAAGAAGGCCGAGAATCCGGATCAGCTGCTGTATATCTGGGAGAAGATCAACGATATCGAGTCCATCTACGATTATCCGAAGCAGGCTTCCCTGGAGAGCACGTATGACAACGAGGATGATATCAACAATGCCAAGCTGGTCGAAGGTGGCATGCTGCTCACGAACCATAATACCTTCTCAACCATGCCTTACTACGAGATGATTGACGAACTCAAGAAGGGAACCTCGGCATCTACTGTCATTCAGAAGTACAAGGCGAAGGTTCAGGCTTCTGTAGACGCAGTCTACAAAAAATAAACGGATATCCGCATGGAACAACAGTCCCCCGCGGACTGTTGTTCCCATTCTTGCGGCAATTATAGAGCTGGAACTTGAAATATATGAACTTATGATCCATCGCTTAAAGGGAGGAGTACGTTGAATATTCGAATCAGGAACATAGCGATTATATTGGTTGTTGTCCTGCTGGCCGGGACGATCTGGATATTTAATTCCTCGGGGCAGCCTGTGCATTCCGACTCTCCCGCAGTAGGCAAGTTCACGGCAGCCGCGCAGGATGCTGAAGAAGGCAGCTATGAAGCCTATCTGAAGCAACACGGGGATGCCCCGCGCCCTGACCGGGAGATCCGCATCGAAGGGGAGAGCTATTCCCCCGGCAGCGGAGATGTCTTTGAGGTGAAGCAGCAATTCGAGGGGCTTGACGGAGCAGCAGTCATTACCCAGGAATCGGGAACCATCTCCTGGGAGGTGCCGGTTCCGGAATCCGGGCTGTACAACATCCGGGTTCATTATTATCCGGTGGAAGGCAAAAGCTCGTCCATTGAACGTTCCTTATCCATCAACCGGGAGGTGCCGTTCAAGGGAGCGGATACCTTGCTCTTCGACCGGGTCTGGGGGAACCGTGAGGAGGTCATTAAGCAGGATGACCGAGGCAACGATCTGCGCCCCAGACAGGTGGAGCAGCCGGTGTGGCAGTCCACGGTCATTGCGGACAGTGAAGGCTTCTATGAGGAGCCGTATGCCTTCTATCTGGAGCAGGGAAACCAGACCCTGTCGCTGACCGCACTCCGTGAGCCGATGGCCATTGATTATATTGAGCTGTTCCAGGACCGGACAGTGCGCTCCTATGCAGAGGCTAAGCAGGAGTATGAGACTAAGGGCCTTCAGCCGGTACAAGAGCCTTATATCGAGGTCCAGGCCGAAGCGGCATCCGCCAAATCCTCGCCTACCTTATACCCGTTATCCGACCGCTCCAGCCCGGCAGTGGTTCCTTATGCCGTCTCAAATTTAAGGATTAACACCATCGGCGGGGTCAACTGGAAGCTTCCGGGGCAATGGATCGAATGGGAGATTGATGTCCCTGAAGAAGGTCTGTACCGGATAGCGCTCAAGGAGAAGCAGAATCAGCTCCGGGGCGTCTATGCCAACCGCAGCCTGACTATTGATGGTGAATATCCGTTCACCGAGATGAAGCAGATCCGCTTCAATTACTCTCCCGGCTGGCAGATGAATGTACTCGGCGGGGAAGAGCCTTATCTGTTCCATCTTACACAAGGGACGCACAAGCTGAGACTGACCGTGACCCTGGGCGATATCGCGCCGCTGGTCCGTACCGTCCAGTCCAGTGTCCTGACCTTGAATGAAATGTACCGCAATATTCTGGCGATTACCTCCAACAACCCGGATAAGTTCCGCGACTATCAGCTGGAGAAGCGGATACCGGAGATGACCAAGGTATTCCGGGAGCAGGCGGAGATTATCCGCGGTGTCGGCGAATACCTGGAGCAGGCCACCGGGGAACGCAGCGACAAGGTATCCGTGCTGTACTCGATGGTTACCCAGCTGGAGGATATGGCTAAGCATCCGGACACGGTAGCCAAACGGCTGGTCTCCTTCAAGACGAATGTCGGCGGACTGGGGACCTGGATTCTTAGCGTGCGGGAACAGCCGCTGACACTGGATTCACTGGTGGTCTCGGCGCCGGATAAGCCGCTTCCGTCTGCGCAGGCGACCTTCTTCCAGAAGCTGAAACATGAGCTGAGAGCGTATGGCGCCTCGTATACCGAAGACTATGACAGTATCGGTAACGTGACGAAGAACCAGAAGGCGATTACGGTCTGGATTTCGACCGGCCGGGATCAGGCTCAAGTGATGAAGAGCATGATTGACGATACCTTCACGCCGGATTCGGGCAACTCCGTGGCACTGAGGCTGGTGCCTCCGAACATTCTGCTGCCGGCAACCCTGGCGGGCGAAGGGCCGGACGTAGCCATGCAGATCGGCGAGGATCTTCCAGTGAACTATGCGATGCGCAAAGCATCGGCCGATCTGTCCCAGTTCGCCGATTTCAAAGAAGTGGCTGACCGCTTCCGCGACAGCGCCCTTACGCCTTATAAGTACAATGGAAGCGTCTACGGGCTGCCTGAGCAGCAGATCTTCCCGATGCTCTTTTACCGGAAGGATATTCTGCAGGAGCTTGGCCTGGAGCCCCCTACTACGTGGGAGGAAGTCTACAATGTCGTCTCTGTGCTGCAGAGACATAATCTGGAGTTCTATCTTCCCCTGGAGGATACACTGAACAACGCGACGCTGGTGCCCAATGCGGCCTTCACCATGCTGCTCTACCAGAACGGCGGGCAGCTCTACACGGACGACCAGAAGCGAAGCGCGCTGAACTCGGAGACCTCCATGAGTGAATTTAACAAGTGGACCCAGTTCTATACCAATTACAAGTTCCCGGTGAAGGTGGACTTTCCGAACCGTTTCCGTACAGGCGAGATCCCGATCGGGATTGCCGATTATACGATCTATAACAGCCTGACAGTAATGGCGCCGGAAATCCGCAATTTGTGGGAATTCACGGTGGTGCCGGGAACGAAGCAGGCGGACGGCACGGTGGACCATAGCGTGGCCAGCCATACAACCGGTGTCATGCTGCTGGAGAATGCCAAGGACAAGGAGTCGTCCTGGGAATTCATGAAGTGGTGGACAGACAAGGACACCCAGGTCCAGTACGGCCGGGAAATGGAAGGACTGATGGGAGCGGCGGCACGTTATCCGACCGCGAACATTGAAGCGCTGGAGGAGCTGCCGTGGCCGGTGAAGGATTACAAGGAACTGGAGAGCCAGTGGCAATGGGTGAAGGGTAACCCTCAGGTTCCGGGCGGCTACTTCACAGGCCGGCATCTGGACAATGCGTTCCGCAAGGTGGTCAACGGGAATGTGAATCCGCGTGAAGCCCTGTCGGATTATCTGATCTACATTAACGATGAAATTCAGATCAAACGGAAGGAATTCAAACTTCCGTATTAGGTTGGAGGCTGTAAGCTGATGGTACAAATACACAATACCACTGAACCAGCCTTGCCAGGGCTGGCTGGCGGTCCGGTCAAGGAATCCCGCCTGGCGCAATTATGGAGAGATATCAAGAAGAGCAAGCATTATTATTTCATGATGAGTCCCTATATGATCATCTTCTTCCTGTTCACGGTGATCCCGGTGGTCGTCTCCTTCGGGCTGAGCTTCTTCTACTTCAATATGCTGGAGACGCCGAGATTCATCGGCTGGGAGAACTATTCCAGGCTGCTGCTGGGCGATGATGTGTTCATGATCGCGCTGAAGAACACCTTTCTGTTCGCTGTGATCACAGGCCCGTTAAGCTATATCGCATGCTTCCTGTTCGCCTGGCTGATTAATGAGCTGTCGCCCTTTGTCCGGTCGCTGATGACGCTGGTCTTCTATGCGCCTTCGATCTCGGGCAATGTGTTCTTCATCTGGCTGATTGTCTTCTCGGGGGACAGCTATGGTTATCTTAACGGCTTCCTGATGAAGATCGGGGTGCTGCTGGAGCCGATTATATGGCTGCAGAATGAGAAGTACATTCTCCCCATTATCATCATTGTGCAGCTCTGGCTGAGTCTCGGCACAAGCTTCCTGGCGTTCATCGCCGGACTTCAGACCGTGGACCAGACGCTGTTCGAGGCGGGGGCGATGGATGGGATCAGGAACCGCTGGCAGGAGCTGTGGTTCATTACCCTGCCGTCCATGCGCCCGCAGCTGATGTTCGGCGCGGTCATGCAGATTACCGCCTCCTTCGCGGTGGCCGAAGTCTCTATTGCGCTGGCGGGCTTCCCGAGTGTTAACTATGCGGGACATACGGTGGTCACGCATCTGATGGATTACGGGACACTGCGCTTTGAGATGGGCTATGCCTCTGCGATTGCCACTATTCTCTTTGCAATTATGCTCGGAACCAACATGATGACCCAGAAGCTGCTTCGAAAGGTGGGTGAATGACCCTGTATTCAAGAGTGATAGGGGCCCTTCGCCCTCAAAAAAGACTGAACCGTTCCTTTGCTGTCAGCTTTATGCTCTTCGGCCTGCTGCTGGGCTTCGGCGCGTTCATGGTTCTTCCGCTGATCTACACGGTGAACAATGCCTTCAAGCCGCTGGATGAGCTGTTCATCTTCCCGCCGAGATTCCTGGTGCGGAACCCGACGCTGGAGAACTTTACCGATCTGATGGTGATCATGGGCAATTCCTGGGTGCCGTTCACCAGATACATTGCGAATACTCTGCTGATCACCCTGGTAGGGACCGCAGGACATATCCTGCTGGCGTCGGCAGCGGCGTATCCGCTGGCCAAGTTCAAATTCCCGGGCTCCAGCATTCTGTTCAAGATTGTAGTGCTGTCCCTGATGTTCTCGCCGCATGTTACGGCAATACCGAACTATCTGGTCATGTCGCAGCTGGGGTGGATCAATACCCAGGCGGCGATTATCGTACCGTCACTGGCCTTTTCACTAGGTTTGTTCCTGATGAAGCAGTTCATGGAGCAGATCCCGGATGCACTGATTGAGGCAGCCAAAATCGACGGTGCGAACGAGTACCGCGTGTTCTGGCAAATCGTAATGCCGAATGTGAAGCCGGCCTGGCTGACGCTGATGATCCTGCAATTTCCGGCGCTGTGGGGCACAGATGGAGGAAGCTTCATCTACAGTGAGAACCTGAAGACACTTCACTACGCGCTCAGCCAGGTCATCCAGGGCGGGATTGCGCGTGCCGGGGTCGGAGCGGCCGTCGCTCTGCTGCTGATGACCGTGCCGATTCTGTTGTTCATTATTTCACAGAGCAGTGTCATCCAGACGATGGCCACATCCGGTATGAAAGAGTAGAGAGGAGGAACGGTGACAATGGTCGCAAGGATAAAGAAACTGAGAACCGGTCTGCTGGCCTTGTGCTGCCTGGTCAGTCTGGGGCTTGGCGGAGAGCTGGCCCTGGCAGAGAGCGCAGCCCCTTCCTACAATTATTCATACTGGGGGAATGCGGTGGCGGCTCCGTCCGCCTACGAGGCTACTACGCTCATCACGGGTGCCAGCTCCGGTGCGGGCCCATTCAACAATCCGCAGGATATCCAGGTTACGGCGGATAAGCAGATCTATGTTCTGGATAGCGGCAATAACCGGTTTGTGATTCTGGATCAGGATTACAAATCCGTCAAGACGGTAGACGCGTTCCAGTTCAAGGGGAAGGCGGAGAAGTTCAACAATCCGCAGGGCATCTATGTGACGCAGCAGAAGGAGATTTATGTTGCGGATACGGGCAATAAGCGTATCGTCCATCTCGACAGCGACTTCAAGGCCGTGGGGATCATTGAAGCCCCGAAGTCCGAGCTATTGCAGGCGAACTTTGAATTTCAGCCTGTCCGTGTAGCCGTAGACAAAGCGGACCGCATCTATGTGATGTCGGCCGGCGTCTTCGACGGATTCATGGAATTCGGGGCGGATGGTGTGTTCAAATCGTTCATTGGCGCGAACCGGGTGCATGTCGATGCGGTGGAGTATTTCTGGAAATCGATCTCCACCAAGGCGCAGCGTGAGCAGATGGTGATGTATACGCCTACCGAATTCACCAATCTGGATATTAATGATGAAGGCTTTCTGTACGCTACCAACGGTGACGATTACGGGGACCCGATCAAGAAGCTGAACGCGCAGGGGGCGGATATTCTGCGGAGAGAGGGCTATTACAAGCCCAGCGGTGATCTGCTCTACTCCACGCGCTCAGGGGGTGCCCCGCGGCTCGTGGATATTGATGTGAGCGACAGTGAAATATACGCGGTGCTGGATGCCAGCCGGGGCCGGGTGTTCACGTACAACGGGGACGGCTATCTGCTGTACATTTTCGGCGGAATTGGTAACCGTCTGGGTGAATTCAACACCCCGGTTGCCATTGAGCACAGCGGTGACGATATTCTGGTGCTGGATCAGGCGCTGGGTGAAATCACGGTATTCCAGACCACAGAGTATGGAAGAACGCTGAACAGTGCTGTGCGCAGCTACTATAACGGTGATGAGGAGATGGCTTCCCAGGAGTTCAGCAAGGTCGTCAACTTGAATGCGAATATGGAGTATGCCTATGCGGGTATAGGCAAGGCGTATCTGCGGCAAGGCGAGTACAAGGAGTCGGCGGAGTATTTCGAGCGCAGCATGGACCGGACCAACTATTCCAAAGCGTTCCTGCTCTACCGTAAGGAAGTGCTTCGCGGACATTTCTCCACCATTATGACGGCTCTGATCGCGCTGGTAGCCCTATGGCTGGGCCTGAGAATGTACCGGAAAATGAAGGCCAGAAAGAAGGTGGAGCTCCATTGAACAGAGAAGCGCTGCAACATCCGCTGTATGTGATGGTTCATCCGTTCAACGGATACTGGGACCTCAAATATGAACGCAGTCAAAAAACCAGTCTGATCATCTCCTTCGGCATTCTGTTTATGCTGATTCTGACGAATGTTCTGGGCAATCAATACAGCGGGTTCCTGGTCAATATGAATAATCCCCGGTATCTGAACAGCCTGCTGGAAGCGGTCTATGTACTGGTTCCTGTTCTGTTCTGGTGTGTGGCGAACTGGTCGCTGACTACGCTGATGGACGGGGAGGGGAAGTTCACGGAGATTTTTATTACCACCTGCTTCGCCCTGGTTCCGATTGTCCTGATTAATTTTCCATGGATCTGGATCAGCAATTTCATCTCGGCCCAGGAGAGCTCTTTTTATTACTTTTTCAAAAACTTTGCCATTCTCTGGTCGGGACTGCTGCTGTATGTGGGCATTATGACCGTTCATCAGTTCTCTCCGTCCAAAACGATCGGGACGATTCTGCTGACGCTGCTCGCTATGGCCTTCATGGCTTTCCTGACCCTGCTGTTCTTCAGTCTGGTTCAGCAGATGATTGCATTCGTCTCGACCATATACCAAGAAATTGTCTTGAGGAGATAGGAGGAGGACCGGGAATGAGGAAGCCGTTAATCATGCTGCTCTCGATTCTCTTCAGTATGAGTGTGCTGGCCGGCTGTTCGGCGTCAAGCTCAGGCAGCCAGGCCAGCGGGCATGAACCGAATCTTGAAGTGTCCTTTACGGAAGGGAGCGCGCTGAAATCTGCCTTCACCGATAGTGGGGTGAGCGGCATGACAGGGGTGCTCGAGAACGCGCAGCTCCGGCTGTTCATGGATGAAGCTACCGGAGGGATTGCCGTCAAGAATCTGTCGGACGGGACGGTCTGGTACAGCAACCCGCTGGACCGTGAAGCGGATGCCAAGGCCAGCGGGGATAATAAAGACCTGCTGTCCGCGCAGCTCAAGCTGGATTTCTATAACAACCTGGGTCAAGTCAGCTCTGTCAATTCATATACGGACAGCGTGGCCCATAAGCAAATGAAGATGGAACTGACGCCGGAGGGCGTCAAGGTCTTCTACCAGTTCGGAACGACCGCTGCAACAGCGGAGGATCTGCCGATGAAGATGGGCAAGGAGCGGTTCGAGGAGAAGATCATGAGCAAGATGGATAAGACCGGGCAGCGGACGATGAAAATTGCCTACACCTTCGATGAGGAGAACGGGGTATATACGCGAAACGATGAAGCGCTGAAGGGGCTTCAGCTGGAGCGGACCCTGAAGGGCTTCGAGAAGGCGGGGTACACAGAGGAAGATCTGCAGCAGGACATCGCCGAGAACAACCTCAGCCAGACCAAGCCTGCGCCGCGTATTTTTCAGCTCGCCATTGAATACGCCCTGGACGGGGATCAGCTGGTCGTCAAGGTTCCGGCAGCGGATATCCGCTATCCTGCGGATTATCCGGTGAATGACATCTCCCTGCTGAGCTTCCTGGGTGCCGGAGGGAGCAAGGATTCGGGTTCCATCCTGGTGCCGGACGGCTCAGGAGCGCTGATTCATTTCAATAACGGAAAGATCCGTTATCCCGCATATAAGCAGGCGGTATATGGTGTGGACGGGACGATGGAGACCACAGATGCCTATGCGCAGCAGCAGGAGGTCAAGCTGCCGGTGTTCGGCTTGATCCGGGAGGAAGGCGCCATGCTGGGCATTATTGAACAAGGTGCGTCCTTGGCTACCATCAACGCGGATACCAGCGGCAGATTGAATGGATACAACTATGTGTATCCGAGCTTCACCCTGATTGCGAAGGGAGATCTTACCCTGACGTCAAGCGATCAGAACCGCACCCTGCCGAAATTCCAGCAGGAGCCGCCTAAGACAGATTATGTTGTCCGTTACGCGTTCCTGAGCGGAGCAGAGGCCTCTTATCCGGGCATGGCGCGTTATTACCAGAGCTATCTGGCGGAGCATGGCGGACTGCCTGAGGCGCAGCCGGCAGCTTCCGCAGAAGCTCCTGTGAATACGCCGTTCTATCTGGAGCTGGTGGGCGGAATCACGAAGACCAAGCATGTCCTGGGTATTCCGTATCAATCGCTGGAGGCATTGACCACCTTCGAAGAGGCCCAGAGCATTCTGGAGCAGATGAAGCAGCGCGGCATTGATCATATCAAGCTGAAATATGCCGGCTGGTTCAACCGGGGCCTCGATCACAAGGTGCCGGACCGGCTGTCTGTGGATCAGGCGATCGGCGGCAGCAAGGGACTGAACCGGCTGGCAGCATACGCTAAGGAGCAAGATATTCAGCTCTTCCCTGACGTGGCTCTGCTTCGGGCGAACCAGACCTCCGGCTTCCGTATTAATCAGAAGGCTTCCCGGATGCTCAGTGAGATTCCGGCAGCTGTCTATCCGTACAATATGGCCTTGAACCGGCGGGACCGTTCCTTCACGCCTGCCTACATTATTTCGCCAAGCAGGGTCGGCGGATATGTCGATGCCACGCTGAAGGAGATTGCGCCGTTTCAGACCGGGGGCATCTCACTCAGGGATATGGCCGATCAATTGAACAGCGATTTCCGTAAAAATCAAGAAATCGACCGGTCTGCGTCCGAGCAGATATCGGTCCAATCGCTGGAGAAGATCACCGGACAGTCCCTGCGCATTCTCGCGGACGGCGGGAATGCCTACGCCCTCCCGTATCTCTCTGACATTACGGATGCTCCGGTGTCCAGCAGCCGGTTCAAGCTGGAGGATGAGGAGATTCCGTTCTATCCGATGGTGGTGCGGGGATATGTGAATTACACCGGCAAGCCTTACAACCTGTCAACGTTCACGAATCCAAGGCAGTATATCCTGAAGAGTCTGGAGTACGGCTCCGGTATCTATTATGAATGGATGTATGCGCCTAATTACAAGGTGAAGGATACCGACTTCGATAACCTGTATGCGGTCAATTACGAGCAGTGGATCAACCAGGCAGCCGATATGTACACTGAAGTGAACGGAGTGATGAAGAACGTTCAGAATCAGCGGCTGACGGGTCATGAGAAGCTGGCAGACGGTGTCTATAAAAGCACTTACGGTAACGGGATATCTGTCATCGTCAACTACAATAAGACCGCAGTCCTTGCCGAAGGCCGGACGGTTGAAGCCGAAAGCTATATTACGGGTGGTGAGCAATCTTGAAATCCATACTTAGACTGGACCGCAGATCCTACAAAGAGCAAAAGGCATTAATGGGCTTCTTCTATGTGCTGCCCTGGCTGCTGGGGTTCATCTTCTTCTTCCTGATTCCGTTGTTGTCTTCGCTGCGCTACAGCTTAAGCTCGGTGCAGGCTAATTCCGACGGACTGATTGTTCATTTCAGCGGCTTCCAGAATTATGTCGAAGCACTGACGGTGAATACCGAATTCAACCGCTCGCTGGCCGATGCCATTATGAATATGGTCATCAATGTGCCGCTGATCGTCATCTTCAGCCTGTTCCTGGCGGTGCTGCTGAATCAGAAGTTCATCGGCAGATCGCTGGCCCGTTCGATTTTCTTCCTGCCCGTTATTCTGGCCTCCGGGGTCATTCTGAGCCTGGAGAGCACCAGCCTGATTCAGGCGGTCAACGATCAGAATGCCGGAGCGGGAGCGATTCAGGGACTGGGCACCTTCGAGCTGGAGGGGCTGATGCTGGATGCGGGCTTAAGCGAATGGGTAGTGAACTATCTGACCAGCGCCGTGAGCCGCATCTATAGTATTGTGAGCCAGTCCGGCGTACAGATTCTGATTTTCCTGGCCGGCATCCAGACCATCTCGCCGCAGCTGTATGAGGCGTCCAAGATGGAAGGGGCAACCGGCTATGAGGCCTTCTGGAAAATCACTTTTCCCATGGTCAGCCCGCTCATTCTGGTGAATTCCATCTATACGATTATCGATTCCTTCTCGAATAACGCCATGACTGACCTGATCCGGGAGACCGGCTTCACCCAGTTCAACTTCGGTCTAAGCTCTGCGATGGCCTGGCTGTATTTCGCCGCAGTGGCCTTAATTCTGGCCGTCAGCAGCTATCTGATCTCGAAGAAGGTCTTCTACTATGATTAAAGGGAGGATGGGACTAATGCATGCGACCCGCTTACTGTCGCTCGAACGCTGGAAGAAATGGATATGGTCCTTCGTGCGGCTGACGCTCATTGCAGGCCTGTCGTTCGTGATCCTCTATCCGGTACTCCAGAAGATATCCACGGCCTTCAAGGCCAAGAGCGATCTGTATTCACCGATTGTCGTCTGGCTTCCCGAGAATTACACGCTCGACAATTTCGTCAAAGCGATTGGAATAATGGATTACTGGCAGGCCTTGCTGAATACCTTCACCCTGTCGGCGTTGACTACAATCTTGACCGCCATCTCCTGCGCGCTTGCAGGGTATGGCTTCGCCCGGCTGAAGTTCAAAGGGAGCCAGCTGCTGTTCGCCGGGGTCATATTGACGATCCTGGTTCCGCCGATCACGATTCTGATTCCGGTCTACCTGAATTTGAAGGATTTCAGCCTGATGGGGCTGATTCCGCTCTTAACGGGCGGCAAATCGGTGAATCTGCTCAACACCTACTGGCCGTTTATTCTAACCTCTGCTACGGCGAATTCGCTGAAGGCGGGGCTGTACATTTTCATCTTCCGGCAGTTCTTCCGGGGGATTCCCAAAGAGGTGGAGGAAGCGGCTTATATCGACGGGGCCGGGGTAGGCAAGACCTTCTACCGGATCATGCTGCCTAACGCGATACCGTCCATTGTTACGGTACTGCTCTTCTCGTTTGTGTGGCAATGGAACGACAGCTTCTTCACCACGACTTATCTGACATCCAGCAAGGTGATGGCGACCCAGCTCGGCTCGCTGCCGTATAATCTGGCGATTCTGCTGGAGGACGGCGCCAATTCCAAGGCTGATCCGTTCTACCTCAGCATGGTCCAGGATACAGGGATTCTGCTGGCGATTCTGCCGCTGATCATTATCTACCTGTTCGTGCAGCGGTATTTCGTGGAGAGTATTGAGCGTACCGGGATTGTGGGATAACCGTAGAAGGAGGATGACTGTGCACCAAAAGAACAGAACAAGCACTCCGGCCAGACTGGCCCGGAGTATAGTCTTCGCAGCCGCGCTTCTATGGTTATCCGGCTGCTCCGCTCCTGGCGGGGATGCGGCTCCTGCTGCATCCCCGCCAGGGAATGTAGCGTCATCCCCGGCGGCCTCGCCCGCCGGGACTCCGTCCGCTGCCCCTACAGCTTCGCCTGAAGCTGCGGCAGAAGCTCCGGTGCAGCAGGAGGCTCCGCGGCTGGCGGCAGCCTATGCGGATTATTTTCCTATAGGAGCTGCGGTGGAACCGGACCAATTGGAGGGTCCCGCAGCCGAGCTGCTGAAGCGGCATGTGAACTGGCTCGTGGCCGAGAATGCCATGAAGCCGGATGCGATCGCTCCGGCTGAAGGCACCTTCACCTGGGAACGGGCCGACCGGATCGTCGCCTTCGCGAAGGCGAACGGCATGGGGCTGCGCTTCCACACCCTGGTGTGGCACAGCCAGACACCGGAATGGTTCTTCCGGGATGAAGCCGGCCGGGCGATGGCGGATGAGACCGATGCGGCGAGGCGCGAAGCGAACAAGAAGCTGCTGCTGAAGCGTCTGGACCGCTATGTCACTGCCGTGGTCGGCAGGTATAAGGAGGACATCTCCTCCTGGGATGTAGTGAATGAGGTGATTGAGCCGAATGACCCGGATGGCATGCGGGCCAGCGACTGGTATAAGATTACCGGCACCGAATTCATCGAGACAGCCTTCCGGGCGGCCCGCAAGGCTGGAGGGCCGGAGCTTAAGCTGTATATTAATGATTACGGCACAGATAATCCCGAGAAGCGGGACCGGCTCTACGAGCTGGTGAAGGACATGCTGGCGAAGGGGGTGCCGATTGACGGGGTTGGCCACCAGACCCATATTAATCTGGACTATCCTTCGGTGGAGAGTATTATCGAGTCCATGGAGAAGTTCCATGCCCTCGGCCTTGATAATCAGATCACCGAGCTGGATATGAGCCTGTATGTCTATAACGATCTTAGCGATGTCGGCCCTGTAGTTCCTGAGGATATCCTGCAGCGGCAGGCTACGCGGTACGGCGAGCTATTCGCTGCTCTAAGAGACAGGAAGGAGCTGTTAAGCGGGGTCATGTTCTGGGGCATTGCGGATGATCATACCTGGCTGAGCACGTTCCCGACCGAGCGGACCGAGGCGCCGATGCTGTTCGACAGGCAGCATCAGCCCAAACCGGCCTTCCAGGCGGTCACAGATTTTTAAAAATATAAGAATTTATATGTTGCACACGATAACTTATCCTTCTATTTTCCGCTGAAACGGTACCGTCCTTAAAAAGGACGGCAAAGCCGTTTCCACTTGATTGGTAAAGAACGGGTAAGCCAAACAAGAAATGCACCTTACAATTTCATTATTTTTGCCGGGATAATATAATATTCCGGTAATAAATAATCTTGCAAAGTGAGGTTGCAACTGGTGCCCAAAACAATCAAGAATACAATGGCCTGGACTGTCGCTGCATGCATGGCCGTACAACTGTTAACCGCTTGTGAGAGAAGCAATAACCTTGCGGAGCGTTCTCCGGTTCCTGAGGGACAGCCGGGGAGCGCTTCGTTATATGAAGAGCCGGGTCTAAGCAAATATGATCCGCCCATCCAGCTGTCGTTCGTACGTGAGAACAACGATGCGCTGGAAGAAATACTGAAGGAATTGCCGGGAGAGTCGCTGGAGCATAACCGCTGGACCGAGCTGTATGAAGAGGTGCTCGGCATTAGGGTCACCTATGATTGGACGGAGTGGAGCTCCATCTACTCCCGCAAGCTGGGGGTATCTCTGGCCTCCGGGGATATCCCTGATATTGTGCGGGTGAATGCTTCGCAGCTCAGGGTGCTGAGCAATGCAGGGCTGATCCAGGACCTGAGCGAAGTCTATGACCAGTATGCAACCCCGTTAACCCGCAAGGTGCTGAGCGAGGAAGGAACGGGCCCGTTCGAGACGGTTACCCTTGACGGCAAGCTTATGGCGATCCCGGAGACCAGTTCGTCCATTGAGGGCGCGATGTTCCTGTGGATTCGCACGGACTGGCTGGAGCGTCTCGGCCTGCAGCCCCCGCAGACGATGGCAGAGGTGCTGGCTATTTCGAAAGCGTTTACGCAGCAAGATCCTGACGGTAACGGCAAGCATGATACCTATGGCCTTGCGGTCACCAAATATCTGTGGGACCCGGTCATGGGACTTACCGGGTTCATGGCCGGTTATGGTGCGTATCCCGGAATCTGGATTAAGGACAAGACCGGCAAGCTGGTCTATGGAGGGATCCAGCCGGAGGTCAAGCATGCCCTCCAGGTGCTTCAGGAATTGTACCGGACAGGACAGATTGACAGGGAATTCGCCTTCAAGGACGGGGTCAAGGCCAGCGACTGGATTGAGCATGAGCAGGTTGGAATGATGTATGGGGAGCAGTGGGGCTCCTTCCTCGTGCAGTCCAGCCGTGAGCATAATCCGCAGGCTGAGTGGCAAGCCTTCCCGCTGGTCTCGGAGTCGGGTGCCGCGCCGAAGGTGCCGCTTCCGTTCAGCACCAACCAGTTCCTGGCGGTCAAGCAAGGCGTCCAGCATCCGGAGGCGCTGATTAAGCTGATTAACCTGCATCTGGAGAAGAATTGGGGGGCTACGAGTGAGGTGGAGCGGTACTATAACGCTCCGCAGGCGGTGTGGAAGCTGTCGCCGGTGACGCCGTTTCCAGTGCAGAAGAACCTGGAGGCCTTCCGGGAGCTGGAGACCTTCCGGCGCACCGGCGATGCCTCCGTGCTTCAGGATGAAGCGAAGACGATCCAGAAGCGGATTGCCGCTTACGAGGCCGGAGGTGCGGACAGCGAGACAGGTTGGGGCTGGGAGCGGACGTACGGGCCTTCGGGTGCTTTTTCCATCCTGGACGGGTATGAACGTAAATCTCAGCTGCTCTATGAGAGCTTCGTCGGCGCACCTACAGAGACGATGATCGAGAAGCAGAATATTCTAAATAATCTTCAGATTGATGCCTTTCTTGATATCATTCAGGGCAGACCGCTCAGCGGGTTCGATAATTTCGTGGCACAGTGGAACAAGCTGGGCGGCGAGCAGATTACGGCTGAGGTCAACGACTGGTACGCAGAGAAGGGCGGGAGCAGCAAATGACCGGACCTGAGCAGACGAGTGGAGGCGGTACACATGCTTAAGTTTCCTGCGGTGTCGATGCGCCACACGATTTTTATCCGGATGGTTGTCACTTATCTTGCTATTATTCTGCCGATTCTGCTGCTGGGACTCTACCTCTACAACTGGAGCTACAGGAATGCAAGTCAGGACCTGTCCAGAGCGACCCTGTCGCAGTTAACCTATTATCTGGAGGACCTGAACCGCGAGGTGGAGTGGATGGAGATCCAGCAGTATGATCTTGCCCAGGATACCGAGCTGAACAAGATTGCCGTGACCTGGAATTACATGGACGATGTTCAAAAGCGGGAGAGCCTGAACTACATCACGCAGCGGCTCACCTCCCTGAAGAACAGCAGCGCCTACATCGGCGATGTGTTCGTTCATATCCGTACCATTAATAAAACGCTGTCCGCGATGAACGGCATCGATGATTTTGACAGCAGCAAGTTCAATTTCTTCCGGTCCGTCGATCTCAGAAAAGAAGGCCGGCTGATCAACTGGAACAACTTCCTGGAGCTAAGCGTTACCCAATCCAGCGGCAGGAGGAATGAGCCTCCGCTCTTCATCGTGCAGATTGAGCTGGACAACGAGAAGCTGAAGGATTCGCTCCGGGCGATTAGCGCCTACGAGGAGAGCGGCTCGCTGCTGGTCTCGCGGCTGACGGATTATGCACTCGGTACAGAGAACAGCTCCCCGGAGCTGATTGAGAGCTATCACCAGGCAATCGATGAGGGGAATCTGTACAACTGGGAGCTGGAAGGAATCCGGTATCATATTGACAGCTTCACCTCGGACAAGCTGGGGATGGCTGTGGCCACCTATTTGCCTGAGAAGGCGGTCAAGCGGCCGCTGACCAAGTTCGTGGTCTGGGCCTGGCTGTTCGCGGCGGCGTCCTTCCTGGCGGTGCTGATCTATTCCTACGCAACCTATAAGTTCGTCCAGAAGCCGCTGCTTGTCCTGATCCGCAGCTTCAAACGGATGGAGAGCGGCTCGCTGGATATTCAGATTGACCATGGCCGCAAGGATGAATTCGGCTATCTGTATCTCCGGTTCAACCAGATGCTCAGCCGGCTGCGGATGCTGATTGACCAGGATTACACCCAGAAGCTGATGATGCAGCGGGCGGAGCTGAAGCAGCTCCAGTCACAGATCAATCCGCATTTCCTCTATAACAGCTTCTTCATTCTCAGCGCCCTGGCGAAGCAGGGGGACAGCTCCCGGATTGAGGAATTCTCCGGCATGCTGGGCGAATATTTCCGGTTCATCACCCGTAACGGAGAGGATAATGTCCGGCTTGCGGAGGAGACGCGCCATTCCCGGATGTATACGGAGATCCAGAAGATGCGCTTCTCCAGGCGCATTCAGGTTCAGTTCGATGAGCTGCCGGAAGACATGGAGGAGCTGCGGGTTCCGCGTCTGATTCTCCAGCCGATTATCGAGAATGCCTATGAGCATTGTCTGGAGAAGCAGGCGGAGGATGGGGAGCTGCGGGTTTCTTTTGAACAGGAGGAACGGGAGATTCGCATTATTGTTGAGGATAACGGAAGCGGGCTGACCGATGAACGGATCGAGACCCTGAGAAGGCGGCTGAATCAGAACGGCGGAACGCATGAAGTCACCGGCATGAGCAATATCCACCGGCGTATCCAATTAATCTACGGGGAAGGCAGCGGCCTGTTCCTGGACAGAAGCATGTTAAACGGCCTCCGGGTCGAGATCCGGATTAGGCTGACGGGAGGTGAAGGTCTTGTACAGACTATTGATCGTTGATGATGAAGAGATAATAACAGACGGCTTATACGAGGCGTTCAACCAGCTGCTTCCGGACAAGCTTGATGTCTACAAGGTCTATTCGGCCAAAGCGGCCCTGGAGTGGCTCTCGCGCACCCGGATCGATATTGTGCTGACCGATATCCGCATGCCCGGCATGAGCGGGCTGGAGATGTCTGAGCAAATCCGGGAGTTTTGGCCGCGGTCACGGATTGTTTTTCTGACCGGCTACAGTGAATTCGATTATGCCTATAGTGCACTGCAGCTTCCCGGGGCCCGTTATCTGCTGAAGACCGAGGGTTTCGACAAGATTATTGAGACGGTCCAGGAGGTGCTGCAGGAGATTGAGCAGGGCAATATGCTGAGCGAGCTGCTGGAGCAGTCCAGGGAGCAGCGCGATTCCATGGAGACGGCGGCGCAGGGCGATTATCTCCGCCATCTGCTTCAGGACAGCCAGGCCTTGTGTAAGGATACGGATGCGTTACGTGCAGACTTCAGCAAGCTGGGTATCAGCCTTAATGCGGATACCCCGGTCATGCTCGTTCTTGGACGGCTTACCTACCCGGAGGGCATCTCTTACATGGACCGGCGTGAGCTTCTGACCTCTTCCCGGCTGATCTGGAATTCCCATCTGGCGGAGATGACCCGGCATGCCTGGGTGCTTGACAGGCACGGGGATCTCCTGTGGCTGCTGCAGCCTCTGCACAATGCCGGGGCTGCCTTCGGCGTGAATTTCGCGCGGTATCTGGAGGGGACGCTGGAGATGATCCAGGAATCCTGCCGGCAGACGCTGGGCCTGCCGGTTGCTTTTACGGTCAGCGGCTCGGCCTGTGCCTGGACAGAGACCGGCCGCCATTACGAGCGGCTTCACCGGCTGCAGCAGATGAAGATCGGGGACGGCATCTCCATGGTGCAGATTGACCGCAGCGGTCCGCCGGAGTCTGACGCAGTCCGTGAGACTGGGGTCCGGCTCCAACAGCGGGTGGAGAATCTTGCGGCCCATCTGGATGCCGGACGGCGGGAGCGGTTCGCTGAGACGCTGGAGGAGATCCGGGAAGGCATTCATTCGGGCGTCTCCGTGGAAGAAGCCGCCGAGCTGTATTATACAGTTGCCCTTGTGCTGCTGTCCCATATGAACCGCTCGGAGCTCTACGGCCTTGTCAATGAATATGGCAAGCTGATGCGGCTGGACGAGCATTCTTCCCTGGGGGAGGGCATCTATTATATGGAGAGGCTGGCCTCCGATCTCTTCGAGCGGAGAAGCACAGCCGAGAAGGAACGCTCCTCGGAGGTTATTGAACGGATCTGCGATTATATCCACAGCCATTTGGGCGAAGACCTGTCTCTGGTGCGGCTGGCCGAGCTGCATTATTTCAATCCGTCGTACCTGTCCCGCTTCTTCAAGCAGGAGCAGGGTATTAACCTGTCTGAGTACATTGATCAATGCCGGGCTGTCAAGGCGAAGGAGCTGCTGGGAAATGAAACGCTCAAAATCCGCGATGTGGCGCTGTATGTCGGTTATGAGGCCCACCATTCCTTCACCCGGTTCTTCAAAAAAATGACGGGAATGACACCCCAGGAATACAGGGAGTCTCTGCATGTAAATTTATAATCTGAGTCTATCAACTATAATTTGTAAGTCTATCAACTATAATCACACAGGTTTCAGCCCGTCTCCCCGCAGAGTACAATTCAGATGTATTCGCTTTCATTAAGGCGGCATCCGCCGATTTCACGAAATGAGAAGGAGATGGGTATCTGTGAGAAAAAGGAAGTTAAGCTTATCCATGAAGCTGCTGGTGATGCTGGCCCTGCTGCTGACGCCGATGCAGTCCGGCGGCGGCACTGCAAACGCTTGGGAGGGTTCGCCTGTTCCCAAGCTGCATGTAAGCGGCAATCAGCTGGTGAACAGCAGCGGGCAGCCTGTGCTGCTAAGCGGCTGGCATCAGCCTACCGGGGCTTACTGGACGTATCAGAACAGCAATTATTATCTGAACCGCAACGGCGGGAACCGGCATAAGGCCACTCTGGAGTACCTGAAGGAGATCACGGATACCTTCACCAGCACCTCCGGCAAATACGGCAACAGCCACGGCTGGTACTCGAATCAGGTCCGCCTGTTCATCGACCGGGAGGATATGGGCGATGTCGCGGCAGGAACGTATAACTTCGCGGGCCTTCAGGCAGCTACCCAGAATCTGATCATTCCCTATGTTGAGTATGCAAAGACTAAGGGGCTGTATGTCACGCTGGGGCTGGACTTCACCCTGCTGGACAATAAGGCGACCACCCAGGCCAATCTGGACAAGTTCAATCAGATCTGGGGTTACCTTGCCTCCCAGCCGGGACTCAAGAGCGCGGATAATGTCATGTTCGAGCTGGTCAACGAGCCGGTGCTGAGCGATGTGAACGGACAATGGGGCGGCAATCCCTCCCAGCCTAACTTCGCAGCGTTCTGGAATTCGCTGAAGAACTTCCAGAACTCCATGATCTCCACGATCCGCAGCAAGGGTGCGGATAATGTGATCTGGGCTTCAGGACTCGGCTGGGATCAGCATTATCAGCTGACGGCATCCAGTCCGCTGACTGACCCTCTGAATAATTACGGCTATGCCGTTCACTGGTACCCGGGCTACGGCGCTTATGACAATTTCAACTCGCTTCAGCAGATCTGGGATAGCAGCATCAAGCCTGCTGCCGATGCTTACCCGATCAATATTACTGAAACGACCTGGTTCAAGAACCAGCCGGGCGACTCCGCATATTGGGATCTGTTCAACGGTACGAATGCAGGCTTCGGCAAGAATACCAAAGCGATCTTCACCGCCGCCGGCAATGTCAGCATTGCTGTCCATATGAACGGCTTCCTGCTCGATCCCGGTCCCAAAAGCTCCTTCGCCGATCCGGACGGCGGGCTGCTCTATGACGGCAACGCCACCCGGGACGGCATGGCGCGCTTTATCTTCGAATGGTACTACGAGCGGGCACAGTTCAACCCCTGGAACGGGGTGTGGAACGGGGTCACCAACAATGCGAAATATAAGCTGATCAACCGGGCGTCAGGCAAAGCGATTGACGTTCCGAACGGGCAGAATACGAACGCCCTTCAGCTCCAGCAGTGGCCGGAGAACACGGCGCTGGCTCAGCAATGGACGGTTACGGATATGGGCACGTACAATAATATTTACCGGCTGCGCAGCGTGAATTCTTCCGACAATAAGGTGATGGATGTGCGTAACGGCACGAAGAATAACGGCGAAGCCATCCAGCTGATGCAGGATTTGAACAACACCGCCCAGCAGTTCCGTCTCATCAAGCTGAGCAACGGCTACTGGAGCATTCTTAATGTGAACAGTAACAAGGCAGTCGAAGTCACAGGAGCCTCCACCGCAGACGGCGCGAAGCTCCAGCAGAACCTCTACCGCGGCGATCTGCACCAGCAGTGGAAGCTGGTTCAGGTGAACTAAAGCTTTATGGTAAGAGCCCCCTTATCCATCTGCAGGGCGGTCCGGGACAGTACCGGATTGCCGCGCGGGGTGAAGGGGGCTTTTTTGAGCGTGCGGGAGGCGCGAGTGCCGAATGTAGTCGAAAAACCGATTACATTGGGCAGGATGGAGGCGCGTGGGCGAAAGGTAATCGAAAAACCGATTACATTCGGCGTGTGGGAGGCGCGTGGGCGAAAGGTAATCGAAAAACCGATTACATTCGGCGCTGCGGAGGCGCGTGGGCTCAATGTAATCGAAAAACCGATTACATTCGACGCTGCGGAGGCGCGCGGGCGAAAGGTAATCGGAAAACCGAATACATACGGCGGGCGAGGAGGTGTGGAGGACGGATGGCGAAGGCTGGAGTGCCGGGCGCAAAGGTGTGGAGGGAAACAGTTGCCTTTTATACACTTACTGGTGAACAAAAGGCTCCTCCTACGGCAATGGTTGGATAAACAACACTTAATTTTGCGCATTTCCACTAAAGTGACGAAATCAAACCCATTAGATGCTCTTTATCCACTTGCTCCCGCCTAATCCTGAGAATACGGAAAATTAAGATACCCTTTTCCATCTATGTCTAGAAGTGGAGACGGATCAAGCAGTTTTGATGGCGGCTAAGGAGGCAGATAAGCATCACACTCAAAAGCAACATTTGTCGATATGAAAGCAACGTCAAGCTATAGAATGCAAGGCCCCAGTATGATTAAATACATAAAGAATACAGCATTTATGCAGATGACTACTAGCTGGTAACTATTTATTTAATGATGGACTCGAAAGGATGAATACGAATGATGGACAAACAGCAACAGCTTGGCTTAACGCCGCCGATGGGATGGAATTCATGGAATACTTTTACTTGGGATATCAATGAGCAATTGATCCGGGAAGCGGCCGATACGCTGGTGGCGGACGGTTATAAGGATGCAGGGTACGAATACATTGTGATTGACGACTGCTGGAGCCTGAAGGAACGGGACAAGGATGGCAAGCTGGTGGCCGATCCGGACAAATTCCCGAACGGAATGAAGGCGGTTGCAGATTATATTCACTCCAAGGGACTGAAGTTCGGCATGTACTCTTGTGTGGGAACGCATACCTGCGCCGGGTATCCGGGCAGCTTCGAGCATGAATTCCAGGATGCCGCATCGCTGGCGGAATGGGGTGTAGACTTCCTGAAGTATGACTACTGCTTCAAACCCAGACATATGTCGGGGGAGCTGCTGTATAAGCGGATGAGTCTCGCACTTAAGAACTGCGGAAGAGACATTCTTTTCTCCGCATGTAACTGGGGTGAAGATAACGTCTACCAGTGGATTCGTGAATCCGGCGCGCATATGTACCGTTCCACCGGCGATATCCAGGACAGCTGGGAATCGATCAAGACGCTGGCGCTGTCACAGCTTGATAAAGCCGCCTACACCGGGGCCTACTGCCATAACGATCTGGATATGCTGGTAGTCGGCATGTACGGGGGCAGCAACAGCGACTTCATCGGCAGCCAGATCGGCGGCTGCACGGATGTGGAGTACAAGACGCACTTCTCGCTGTGGAGCCTGCTGGGCTCTCCGCTGATGATCGGCAGTGACATCCGCAAGGCGAATGAGGCCACCAAGAACATTCTGCTGAACCCGGATCTGATTGCCATCAACCAGGATATCGAGGGCCGCGGAGCTTACCGCATTAAGCCGGAGCCGCAGTGGTTCCATACCAATGAAGTGTTCATGCTGGTAAAAGTGTTGGCAGACGGAGACCTGGCCATCGGGTTCTTCAATCTGAGTGATGGTCAAAGAGAGATGTCGCTGCAATTCTGGGATTTCGGGCTTCCGTATGCCTCCGGCAAATCGCTGTCCCTGTATGACTGCTGGGAGCACAAGGAGCTTGGGGTGTTCAGAGAACGGTTCGCTCCGGTCGTTCCAGCCCATGACTGTCTGATCGTGCGGGCGAAATTGGTCTGATTGGTCTAGAGATAAGAAAGAAGAGAAGCGTATGAGCATGAACAGAACCTGCAGACAATGCGGGGTCCCTCTGATGACGGATGATGTGGCGATTTACCTGAAGCTGGTCACGCGCAATGCCCAGGATTTCCTGTGTATCGACTGTCTTGGCGAGCAGCTGAAATGCGGACGCGAGCCGATTGAGCGGCTGATCAAGTATTTCAGGGAATCGGGGAAATGCGTGCTGTTCCGTTAGTCACCGGAAGACAGCAGCGGACAGACTGCTGCGGACCGCGTGCTTGCCGGTAGGGGGTTTTTCGCATATATAGAACGACAAAAAGCTCACCGTCAAGGCGATTGCCTCTTTGGTGGGCTTTTTGGCCCGGAATTACCGGGAGCGTAATTAGAGAAGCGTGCTCTCCCTGAATTCCTGGGGGGTGACGCCAAAATGCTCCTTGAAGACTTTGATGAAATACGTGGGGTTCTTGTATCCCAGGCGGTTCGCTACTTCATAAACTCTGTATTTACTGTCCTTCAGCAAGAATACAGCCTTCTCCATCCGCAGCCGCAGCAGGTAATCGGACAGGTTCTCTCCCGTCTCCCGCTTGAAGACCTTGGATACATGGGTTGGATGCATATACACATATTCGGCGATAGCCTGAAGGGAGACATCCTCCGACAGATGCTCCTGTACGAATTGATGAATCTGCGCGACAACGGAGTGACGGGAGGCGGACAGCTCGGTGTTCATCTCATGCTGCAGCCTGTCCAGCAAGCCCGTTGCCCAATATTCCAGCTCTCCGATGCTCCTGATATCAAGCGGCGTATGCAGGCGGTAGTCTGTCAGCAGACCGCCGTTCTTATGCACAAAGTAGGAGAACGCGGACTTCAAGGCGTAAACAATCTCCGATAAATGCTCATACGAGCCGCTATACTTCGTACCCCATTCCTGCAACACCACATGCAGCTTCTCTCTTGCCGCCTCCCAGTTCCCGGCCTCAAGCAGATGCGGGAACAGGGGAGGAGAGTAGAGGGAAGCGACCACCAGAGAGGCCGGTTTGACATTATGACCGCCGAGCTGGACTACGAAGTCGTTGTCGTAGCCGATCTGCGAGCGGACCGTGGCGACGCAGCGCTGATACAGCTCCTCCACACTGGCAGGAAAGGTCCCGGAAGGGGAGAGAATGACCGAGATCGTCAGATGCAGCAACCGGCTGACAATCTGCCTCATCTCATCCGCGGTCTGCTCCAGTTGACGTCCCCTTGCATCCCCGCCGCCATTCACAATGAACAGAAGATGGCCGTATACATCCTCGCAGCTCCAGCTTTTGAAGTGCTGGGACACCAGCTCCTCCACAATATTGGTAACGGCGAAGCCCGGGAGTGACATATCGGACGGATCGTAGCGCTTCTGCGGGTCCTCGATGCGGATCAGAATCAGGGAGATCGTATCACCTAATCCGATTGGAAGGCCGTATAACTGGAGCTGCTCTGTCAATTTGCGTTCAGTCCACATGCGTCCCTGGATCAGATGGTTCAGCAGGTTGGAGCGCAGGATAGGCAGATTGCGGTGAACCATCGCCTGGGACTGCACATAGGCGTTCATCTGCTCCCGCTCGGCCTGCAGCCCGCAGGCCGCTTCAGAGACGGCAGCGAGCAGTTCCTCATCCTTCACAGGCTTGAGGAAATAATGAGCCGCCCTAGCTTTCAGCCCCTGCTGCGCATATTCAAATTCTGCATGGCCGGTAAGCAGAATACAGACCGTCTGAGGCCAATTCTGCTTGACCGCCCGGATCAGCTCAATGCCGTTCATGCCGGGCATACGGACATCGGTTACCACAATGTCTGCGGCGTTCTTGTTCATCTGCTCCATAGCCTGCTTGCCGGAATAGGCTGAGAATACGCTGGTAATGCCAGCCGTCTCCCAGGCAATGCTTGCGGTCATGCTCTCCACTAAGTGCTCTTCATCATCCACGATTAACAGCTTCATCCTCCACCGCCTTCTCTGTCCAGTACAGCTCTACCCGCAGTCCCGATGCCGCATTGACCGACAGCCTCACCCCTGAATCCGCTCCGTACCGGAGCTGGAGCCGCCGGTGCACATTCAGCAGGCCGCAGGCTTCCGACCGTTCGCCATACCGGTTCGTGAGCAGCTTCTGTAGCTCCTGAAGCCGGACGGTGGTCATGGAGCCACCGTTGTCGTCTACAATCAATGAATACCCGTTGCCGTCCAGGCTCCCGGTAATCGTTACTACTCCAACGCCCTCCAGGGCTTCAATCCCGTGAATCAGCGCGTTCTCGACAATCGGCTGGAGAATCAGCCGGGGAACTTCAAGGTCCCGCATGAGGTCCGCCACCTCGATGCTGTAGCGGATGCGGCTCATCCGCATCCGGTGGATGCTGAGGTAATCGGCAGCATTCTTCAGTTCATCCGCCAGCCTCACCGCCTGATTCTCCACCCGGGTCGTATAACGGTAATAATCGGACAGGTGATAAGCCATTTGCAGCACGGCATCCTTACGTTCCAGCTTGGTCATGCTGATCACGTAGGACAGGCTGTTATACAGAAAATGGGGATTAATCTGTGATTGCAGCTGCTTCAGCTCAGCTTCATGCGTGAGCAGCTGCTGCTCCAGCACATTCTCGATCAGCTGCTGGATTTGCGCCGACATGTCATTGAATCTCGATACAATGAGCCGGAACTCGTTGTTCGCCTGAAGCGGAATTCTGGTCTTGTATTGTCCCATCTTGATGAGTTGCACCCCTCTGACCAGAGCGCGCAGCGGGACCTGAACATTGCGGTACAGCAGCCACGATAAGGCAATGCCTACGATGAGGATCAGTCCGAGGACCAGATAGGCGAACCGGTTGGTCACCCTAAGTGGCGTCAGAATCTCGGATAAAGGCACAAGGTTAACCACATACCCGTCCAGCACCTGCACATCGGAATAAGACAGAAGATAGGAAGTTCCGCTGACATCCAGAGTAATATTGCCCTCATGCGCCAGCTGCGTCCGCTTCAAGACGGATACAGCCTCCTGGAGAAGCTCAGGCGGGCAAGAGGGCGTGGATAAGAAGATGTCATCAGGTTTATAAAAAAGCGCTTCCCCAATTCCCTGCGATTGAAACTGCTCCAGCATCCGGATTACGTTGTTCATGTGAAAGCTGATTTCAATGATCGAATTGGCTCTGGCGATGCCGCTGCTGGACTGGTAGGGCTCAAAGGTCAAGTGGATGACCGTGCCCTGTTTATTTCCATGATCGTCATCCATAATGAAATTCCAGTTGTCCTTGCTCAGCCGCTGAAGACGTTCCAGATCATAGGAGGTTCCGTTGACCGTAGATATGGTCTGCCCTGAACGCGGCGAATAGACCGTGATTTCATTGATCCATTCCGTCGAGGCGCTTTGCAGATACAGCTTATCCTGAATGAGCTTTTTGCGGCTGATTTGTTCGTAGTAGCTGGAATTCAGCAAGGACAGGTCCTGAAATTCAATGACGTTCGGATCACGGATCAGGAGGTAGGTGAAGGTCTCCAGCTGAGTAATAATATTGTCCATCTGTGTGGCTAAGGTAGATAACCGGCTGATGCCTGATTGTTTGATTTGGCCGGTAATCACGTTCTCGTTGACTCTGTTCGAATAGACCGACAAGATCAGAACCGGCAGTAACAATATAACCAGCGAGCCGACCAGCTTGGAGAAGAGACTGCGATCCTTGTTGCCCATCTGCTTCTGACTCCTAAGTTTTGTGCTTATCTTATTCTTTAACCGCGCCCATCGTCAACCCTTGTACGAAGAACCTCTGCAGGAACGGATAGACGAGCAGGATCGGCAATGCTCCTATCAGGATTTGCGCAGAACGCACCGTGCGTTCCGACAGAATTTTCAGCTGACTGGGGTCAATGTTCGTGTTGCGCATGTCGCCGCTCTGAATGATCGTCTGCAGAAATGTCGCCAGCGGATACTGCCGGTAATCGGTCATATAGATCAGCCCGTCAAACCAGGAATTCCAGTGCCAGACCATCGAGAACAAGGATAAGGTGGCCAGGGAGGGAAGCGACAAGGGAAGATAGATCGTGATCAGAGACCTCAGATAACCCGCTCCGTCAATGCTTGCCGCCTCCTCCAGCTCTTTGGGAATGGCGCGGAAGAATTGCATCATCAGAATGGTATTGAACACGTTCACCGCAGACGGCAGAATCAGGACCCACAGCGTGTTGGTTAAATGAAGCTGCGTGATCAGCAGATAGGTTGGAATCAGGCCGCCGTTGAACAGCATGGTAAAGACAAAAAACCAGGAGTAGAAGCTTCTGCCGTAAAATGAGCGCGAAAGGGTATAAGCGGCGGTAACGGTCAATGCCATAGACAGCAGGGTTCCGGCGAGCGTTCTTTCCACAGATAGAATTAGGGAACGCAGAAACAAGGGATTCGTAAGCGTCCTGGAGTAGGCTTCAGCCGTGAAGCCGACCGGCCAGAAAAACACCTGATTAGCCGTAGCCGCCGCGCTGGAACTGAAGGATACGGCCGCTACGTGCACAAGGGGAAGAATACATAATATAGCCAGGACTGCAAGAAGCACAGTGTTGAGCACTGTAAACCAGCGGTAAGAGATTGTTTTCCGATACATAGATTCCGCCTGCCTTTACTCAAAAGATGCGATAATTTCCGAACCGGTAGGCCAGCCGGTAAGCCGTAACGATCAGGATGAAGCTGATGACCGATTTGAATAAGCCGACGGCGGTCGCGAAGCTGAAGGAGCCGTTCATGAGACCTACCCTGTAGACAAAGGTATCGATAATATCCCCTTCCCGATAGACCAGCGGGTTGTACAGGTTGAAGATCTGGTCGAAGCCCGCATTCAGGATATTGCCCAGCGCCAGTGTTCCCACAACCAGGATAACGGGGACCAGCGCGGGCAAGGTGACATGGAGCGTCTGCTTGAACCGGCCTGCGCCGTCGATCTCGGCGGCTTCATATAGCGACATATTGATGCCGCTCATGGCAGCGAGATAGATAATCGCGGCGAAGCCGAACTCCTTCCAGACATCACTGACCACTACGGTGATCCGAAACCAGGTTCCGTCTCCAAGGAAAAATACAGTATCGGCGCCAAGGAGCGTCAGCAGGTGATTGACGATGCCTTTATTGCCGAGGATATCCGTCAGAATCCCGCCCAGAATCACCCAGGACAGGAAGTGCGGGAGGTACACGAGGGTCTGCACAAACCGTTTGAACAGCAGGGCGCGAACCTCATTCAGCAGCAAGGCAAAGAGGATCGGGACTATAATGTTGGCCGTAATCTTAAGCGAAGCGATGAGCAGGGTGTTATAAATGACCTGTACACTGTCAGGATAAGTAAACATATATTGAAAATGCTCGAAGCCAACCCATGGTGAATGCAGGAACCCAAGCCGGGGCTTGAAGTCCTGAAAAGCCATCAACAGCCCCGCCATAGGCGCATAATTGAAGATCAGCAAACAGATTACAGATGGCAGTATGAGCAAATGAAGAGGTAGCTGGCGAGTAAATCGCGTCTTGCTCTTCTTCCATTCCATCATCCGGACAACTCCTCTATAGGTTCATTTGGCAAAAGTCTTCTATTGGTTAAGCGCCTGATACCACTCGTTCACCTCTTTGGTAATATCATCTCCGCCGGAGGACTTCCATTTCTCCACGAAGCTGTCGAACGAATCCGGCGATTCTTGCCCGTAAATAATTTTCAGGAAGGCTTCGCTTTCCATTTTGCGGAGCAGCTCCCCCTTTTGGGCCATGGTTGCTGTTGGAGGTCCGGTGTATTTATCGAAAACGGAGGCTTCGTCAATGTAAGTCTGCAGTACGGCGGCAGCCTCTGCCCATTTCTTCGGTCTGGCTGAGAAATACATTTCGTAAGGGGTCTCAGGTGTTTTTCCCTGGCCGAGCTTGGCCATGACCTCCAGCTCCTTTTTGGGAGTCTGAATGTCGTTGCCGTAGATGGTGTATTTCTTCACATCAATCCATCCGCCCGGGATTTTGTCCTGGTCATAGACCGGTTTGCCGTCCACGATGACATAGTCGTAGCCCTCAGCCCAGCCGTTGGCTAGCTCAGAGGAAGGATCGTAGAAGCCGGGTCCCATGATGGCGTCCAGATAGTTGAAGAAGGCCTCCATATATTTGAAATCCTTGTTGAAATAGAAGCGGACGGAGGATTGCGGTTCACTGCCAAAGCCCATTTTGCCGTCAATGCCTGCAGGAATGGGAACCGGAACATAATCAAAGGTCATATCCGCACTGAACGGATAGGAAGCCATCCAGGTCGGGCCGAAGACCATGCCGGATTTGCCCTGGACAAAGCTCTCCGCCGCCTTGGCTTCATCCATAATCCCGGCGTCTTTATCCAGATAGCCTTTATTCATCCATTCGCTAAGCTTAATCAGTCCTTCCTTGACTGTAGGCTGAACAGATCCGTACTGAAGCTTGCCGTCCACACCCTCTGTCCAATACGTAGGGATAGCGGCTTGTCCGAACAGGAAGTCGCTGGATACCATGAAGGTGTCCTTCACGGCCGTGACGCCTTTTTTGAGCGACAGGGATAATCCGAGGGTGTCCTTGATCCCATTGCCGTCGGGATCGCGGTTGACGAACGCATCCATTACAGCATCCATATCCGCGATAGTCTTGGGCGCTTGCAGACCTAACGTATCCAGCCAATCCTGGCGAATCCAGAGCACGCTGAAAGAGCTGTTGGCATTGAAGGTGGGCAGGCCGTAATGCTTGCCGTCATAAGTAACCGTATTCCATATTTCAGGGTACTGGGCATACAGATCCTTAAGCCGCTGCGAAGCGTACTTGTCAAAGGCCTCGTCGATATCCATCACCTTGCCGGAATCAACGACCTGATTCTCAAGCGTCGGATCGTTCAGGGTGAAGACATCCGGCAGCTTCTCGTTTGAATTGAGGAGTAGACGGAGTTTGGTGGTGTAGGCATCTCCTGTTCCCACGGTCCAATCCACCTTGAAGTCAATGCCGAATTTCTCCTTAGCCCATTTGGTGTGGACATTGTTCTCGATGGTTTCCCCGTTCTTGAATTTGTTGTCGGAGCCGACCACACGGCCTAAGGTAATCGTAGCCTCTTGTTGCCCGGTATTTCCCTGATCCCCCTGTGCAGCCTGACCCGGATCAGAGACCGCACTGCAGCCGGCAACAGCTGTCAGCATGACTCCGGCCACAAGGGCGATAGACGCCTGCTTCGCAAACCTTCTCTTCATGTATTGACCTCCCTGTATGTGATGCTGTTTAGTATATCGCTCAGGGGACCGAGGCATAAATAACAATATTGCGAGATTCATGCAAATATATTGGCCGTTCGAATTTACTTTCATTTTATTATATATATTGATTAATTTATTATATTTCATATTATCAATGAAGCATTTAATATAGTTTGTGTATTTTACTATTTTTATATGGCGGTGATTGGATTGTTGTATGCAGGAGCGAATTACCATCCGCATGACTGGCCCCGGGAGAGATGGGCACAAGATATTGAATGGATGCGGGCAGCATCCTTTAACGTTGTCCGGCTGGGGCATTTGTGCTGGGACAGCTTTGAGCCCTCTGAAGGAAACTTTACGTTTGAATGGTTCGATGAGGTCATGGATCTGTTTCATAAGGCGGGTATACAGGTTGTTCTAGATATCGCAACCCGTCCGGCGCCGACGTGGCTCCACAAGAAGTATCCGGCGATTGACCGGACCGATACAAACGGCATCCGTATGGAAGCGCAAACACGCTATATGGAGGATATCGGCCACCCGGCCTTCCAGGAATACGCGTATAAGTTCGCCGAGGTACTGGTATGCAAGTACCGGGACCATCCGGCCCTGTATGCCTTCGGGCTGTGCAACGAGCTGGGCTCAGGAGCGCCTTCTTATTCCAGAGAAGCCAGGGACCGCTTTGAAGCTTGGCTGAAAGGCAAGTATGAGACGGTAGAACAGCTGAACCAGGCGTGGACTACCCAGCGCTGGTCCCGTAAATTGAGCAGCTTCCACGATGTCGTGCTTCCGGTCTCCGGCCAGATTCAAGGTGCGCCGGAACGGGTGCTGGATATGTGGCGTTTTTATTCCGATGAAGTTCTGGCCTATATGCAGGGTCTGAGCCGGATTGTCAGGCAGTTCGCGCCTGAAGCCAGGGAATCGACGAATCACTGGTCAGAGAATCCCGGCTACGGGTTCGATTATCTGAAGCAATATGAGGAGATCATTGATCTCCCCGGTATCGGGTTCTATCCCGGCACCAATCCCGAGGACAGACGGGCTTTGACCGCCGCCTGCTTCTTCATGGATCACCGCATTGGCGAGCTTGACCAGCCGATCTGGTGCCTTGAATTCCAGACCGGCGACTTCGGAGGCTACGCATCCCCGCGCCTGGCCATGAGAATGTATGCCTATCTCTCGCTTGTTCACAGGGCTCAGGCTGTCTGTGCATGGACCTGGCGGACGATGCTGGGCGGCGAGGAGCAGTATGTATTCGGTCTGGTGGATCATGACGGGACGCCGGGCTGGAAGTATGAGGAGTTCAAACAAATCGCGGAGGAATTCAAGCTGCTGCAGGAACGCGGGCTTCCCAGACAGACCTCTCCGCAGATCGCCATCGCCTACTCGTACGAGAGCTTGAAGGTGATGGACGGCAACCGGAGCTTCTACAAAACCGATTATACCCGGCAAGTCCTGGAGGCCTATGAGGCTATTGAGCGGGCCAATCTGGACTGTAATATTGTGAATCTGCGCAATATGCAGAAGGATTACAGCATCCTGATCGTGCCGGGACATGCCGTCATGGATACAGCCTCTGCGGCAGCCATTTGCACCTTCGTTGAGGCAGGTGGCACCGCTGTGATGACGGCGTATTCTGCGAAGGTCAATGAGCATAACCGCGTGTTCGACACCCCGATGCCCGGCGGGCTAAGCGATGTCTTCGGCATCCGCAGCGGAGCCTTTATGAGAACCAGAAGCCATACGCCTTCGGAGAATGCCGGAGGTCTTGAGAAGACAGAGCTTCACCTGGAACGGGAAAAACCCGCTATTCTGCTCGGGGAGCAGGAATATCAGCCTGCTATTGACTATTACGAAATACTGGAAGTCCGCACGGCCGAGGCGGTGGCTTCGTTCACGAATACACTTGAGAAGTCTCCCGCAGTCACGCGGAACCGTTACGGCAAGGGAGAGGCGATCTATGTCGCGATACCGGCGGATGCTGATTTTCTTGGTCCACTGCTGGATATGCTGTACCCGGCACTCGGTATTGAGAAAGGCCCGGTTACCCCTTCTGGCGTTGTCGCACGCCGCCTGGAAGACGGCTCTTTACTCTGTGTGAACACCACCGGTACAGAGCAGACCATACAGCTGGAGAGGGAGGCATCCGGGCTGCTGTCCGGCAGCCGCTTCGCGGATTCGCTGACTTTGGGCGCTTATGAGGTAGAGCTGGTAACGTACTAGATAAGAAGCACTAAATAAATAAACAAAAAGCAAAAGGAGCGGAGGGGAAATTTGGAACTGTAGGAGCGGTAGCGACCGCCTTTGTCAACGGATTTCACCCGCGAACAGCGGTTCAAAATCAAGAAATCTGGTGACAACAGCGGCCGGAAGTCCAAATGTTCACCGCAGTGACGACGAAGCTTCAAGTTCAAATCTTAAGTGCGTCTTATATAGACTACTATCAAAGGGGAGCATAGGGATGAATGATAATATCAGAATCGCAGCGCAAGTAGTACCTTCTCCACGGCAGCTGGCCTGGCAGGAGCTGGAATTCTATTCATTTATACATTTTGGAATCAATACGTTCACCGATAAGGAATGGGGGCTCGGCGACGAAGCACCGGCAATCTTCAATCCCGAAGAATTTGATGCCAAACAGTGGGTGGAGGTGTGTAAATCGGCGGGAATGAGAGGCTTGATCCTGACCTGCAAGCATCATGACGGCTTCTGTCTCTGGCCCAGCAGCCATACCGGGCATTCCGTGAAGCACAGTCCATGGCGTGATGGCCAAGGCGATATGGTACAGGAGGTAGCGGATGCCTGCCGTGAGGGAGGACTGAAATTCGGGGTGTACTTGTCTCCGTGGGACCGCCATGACAGCCGGTACGGGACTTCGGAGTATAACGAATATCTCAAGGATCAATTACGTGAGCTGTTAACCGGGTACGGGGACATCTTCTGCGTCTGGTTCGACGGTGCATGCGGTGAAGGTCCGAATGGCTTGAAGCAGGTCTATGACTGGGACGGATATTATGAGGTGATCCGGGAGCTGCAGCCGGGCGCGGTGATCTCCGTATGCGGTCCGGACGTCCGCTGGTGCGGCAATGAGGCCGGCCTTACCCGTGAGTCTGAGTGGAGTGTCGTTCCGGCAGAGCTGCAGGATTGCGAGAAAATCCAGGAAGAGTCGCAGCATGTGGACGACGGCGAATTCGCCAGACGCAGCAACTCCCGCGATGAGAATCTGGGGAGCCGGGAAGCCATCGCCGGGAAGGAGCTCGTCTGGTATCCGGCGGAAGTGAATACCTCGATCCGGCCCGGCTGGTTCTACCACGCTGCTGAGGACGACCAGGTCCGCAGCCTCGAAGAGCTGCTGGACATCTATGATAAGTCGGTTGGCGGGAACTCGACGTTCCTCCTCAATCTTCCGCCCGACAAGCGCGGTCTCATTCATGAGAACGATGCCCGGCGAATGGCCGAGCTGGGAGAGGTGATCCGGTCCACCTTCGAGTATAATCTGGCTGCGGGGGCTCAGGCCGCCGCAACGGAGACAATGTCGGAGAACAATGCTGCCAGCCGAGTATTGGACGGGAATAAAGATACATTCTGGTGCCCGGAGGAAGGTACGGAGCAGGCTTCCATTGAGATTGATCTGAAGGCGGAGCAGTCCTTCGATACGATCGTGCTCAAGGAGCATATCCAGTCTGGCCAGCGTATCGAACAGCTTCATCTGGAATATCTGGACGGAGCTACCTGGAGAAGGTTCAGTGAATGTACAATCGTCGGACATAAGCGCATTCTCAAATTCCCGGAGGTTACAGCAAGGCATATCCGCCTGACCATTGATAAATCACGCTGGTGCCCGACCTTATCCGCATTTGAAGTGTATCTGAGCGCGGTGGAGAGCTGTCTCAAGCGTTAAAAGACAATAAAAGAAAACACCCCTTTCGTGTTGTGCGTGAAGCTTGGAACAGTATGAGCAAGGACGTGAATGTGGCCGGGATTGCGGGTGGGACTATGGCTGGTATGGCTGAGAATGTGGCCGGAACTTAGCAGTTGGATTTTCTCCACTTGCTTAGGGATGGAGCAGGCCTTGTCAGGAGATAGTTGGAAAAACAACACTTAATTTGCTGCCAAACGATCAGAACAGGGGAAATGCGCGAAATTAAATGACATTTATCCAATTGATTTCCTCAGAAGCTTCCAACCTTCCAAATTAAGGTACGTTTATCCAACTAAAACCTGGGGCTCTTTAGCAAAATAGCAGTAGGTGTACGAGAAGCTACAGTAGAACCGAAACAAGACCGGAAGCAGCAGAGCAGCGATTCTCCACGTAACGGGAGAATCGCTGCTCTTTTTGATCTTTATGTTGTTGGGCATGGACATCGTCTGCTCAACTTACCGGAATTATACCTTTGGATCAGCCCCGGCAGGCGGGAGCATGATACCGCATGTCTTTAGTTCATTAATTTCGCTTGTGAAAGCAAGCGGAGGATGACGGTTGCCGCTTCCGCACGGGTTGCGGATTGACCCGGCTGGAATTGCCCGGTAGGTGTACCGGTGATCAGGCCGGCCTGAACCGCCTTGGCCACATCCTGCTGCGCCCAGCCCGCAATCTTGTCTGCATCCTTGAAGGCTGCAGGCTGAAGCTCTGAAGCTGGGAGCGGCGAGCCTGCAAGGGCCATCGCCTTAACCAGAATAATGGTCATCTCCTGGCGGGTAATGATGTCGTTCGGCCGGAAATTATTGTCCGTTCCGCCCTGCACCAGACCCAGCTCAGCGGCTGTTCCGACACTTCCGGTGTACCATGCGCCGGAGGGGGTATCCTTAAACGAAACATCTGCCGAACCGGAGGAGGAGGAGTAGCCCAGCGCACGAACCATCATCGCTGCGAATTCCGCGCGCGTTGTGGTAGCGTTCGGTGCGAATTTGCTGTCCGTTAAGCCGGTGAGGATGTACTTTGAGGCCAGCTTTTCGACGGATGCCTGTGCCCAGTGCCCCTTGATATCCGCGAATGTCTTGTTGCTTGAAATTACCGCAAATGTGCCGTTGTTCGGACTGTAGAAGGTTACACCGGTGCCGTTGAAGACCGCCGGGACGAAGGTGAAGCTTCCGTCCTTCCCGATCCGGACCACGGTCGTATTCCGGCTGTCTGCCGGACTGTCGAGCTGCAGGGTGCCCCGGGAATGGCTGCCCTTGAACCCTGGAATCTCGACTGTGCGTCCGTTGGCTTCAGCCGTTACCGTGTATTCAATGGCAGGGCTGATTAATTTGCCCTGGGCTGCCAGAACAGCTTGAAGGATCTCTTGCTGCCGCTGTTCCGGCAGGACCGTCATACTGACCTTAAGCTTCCAGTCCCCGGTTCCCAATTGCTGTCCCCAAGCTGCGGTATCAACCGCTTTTACAGGGAAGTGGAAGGTGCCGAGCGGAGACGAGACGGTGATCTGTTCTGCCGCTTTTACTTTCTGCGCATCCAGTGTGGCTGTAGCAGTGGTTCCTGTCACCTCTGCTTCGACGGTCAAATGGCCGCTGCCGCTTGGTGCTTCCGGCTGAACAGGGGTGACCGAACCAACGGTAGGGTTACCGCCGTTGCCACTACCGGCGTTAGTACCACCGTTGTTGCCGCCGCCAGTTTCGCCGCCGCCGTTGTTACCGCCGCCAGGATCGCCGCCGCCGTTGTTACCGCCGCCAGGATCACCGCCGCCGTTGTTACCGCCGCCAGGATCGCCGCCACCGTTATTGCCGCCGCCAGTTTCGCCGCCGCCGTTGTTACCGCCGCCAGGATCGCCGCCGCCGTTGTTACCGCCGCCAGGATCACCGCCGCCGTTGTTACCGCCGCCAGGATCACCGCCGCCGTTGTTGCCGCCGCCGGGATCACCGCCGCCGTTGTTGCCGCCGCCGGGATCACCGCCGCCGTTGTTACCGCCGCCAGGATCACCGCCGCCGTTATTGCCGCCGTCGTCAATCGCAAGCGTATGCCGCGCATAAATATCGAACCGGTCGAACGCAGGCGCGTATTGGCGCGGAACCGCTGTGTAAGGAGTGAAGCCTTGCGCCCCGGTTCCTCCATAAGGGTTGGAGCCGCCGTCATACGTATTATTATTGGAGAAACGGATGCTGTTGGTGCCTGCTTTCAGTTCAACATCAAAGGTCTGTGTGGCGAACTGCTGCCATGAAATGGTGTTCTTGAAGTAGACTGTCTGCGGCTCGCCGCCGTTGACGCTGATCTGTGCATACCTTTCCACAACGTCATTATTATAAGCATGTGTCCCCGCACTCTCACCGTTCGCGTAGGTAACGACCAGCTTATAAGTGCCTGCTTTGGACACAGTGATGTCAGTAAGCTCCAGATACCGCTCTGCTCCATCGAAGGAGGTAATGCCGTTCACATATTTGCCGCCGGAAGCGTATTTGGCAAAGGCATCCTCGCGGATGAGCGGCAGCTCGGAGCCGGCCGGAGTACCTACGACCGTTGCCGCCTCAGCCTCAACGGAATATACAGAAGTCTGGCTGACGAAGGCTGCGTTAATATAATCCAGGCTAAGCGCAGCGCTGGAACGCACATCAACCAGGTTAATGCCTGTGCGTAAGAAGGTTGGTACTGTAGCGGTCTGCCATTGTCCGCCGGTATCGGTAACAGGCAGATCTACGAGCGGCTTGCGGTCATGTTGAATTTGCAATTTGCCTGCGCCCGATGCGGCATAGCGGATCTGCAGATCATACATGCCGTCTTGCAGCACACTTACCACAAAGCGGGTATTGGCGTCCTGGCTGCTGCCGTAACCGCTCACATATCCGGCACCCTCGAAGCCTTCGAGGCTGCTCTCTCTGGATAATCCCAGCGCAGAATCATAGTCGGCGAATTCCGCTTGAACACGGTAGCTCGGCTCTGCGCCCAACACACCGCTATAAGTTAATTCCATCGCGTCAAGGGTGGATTCGCCCTGGCCTGCTTCTCCCGTATCCGGGTTGTATTTGCTGATGCCGATGGAATGAGTCCCTTGTGTCAGATCGGCAAAGATCGTATTGCCTCCCAGCAGCTGCATGTTGTAATCCGCACGCAGAACCACCTTCGTTGCCGGCTGATCATCAATCTTGATGAACCATTCGGAATTGATGCGCTGATTCGCATCTCCGGTATTGGATTGATTGCGCAGGGTGGAGGTTGCGCCGCTGCCGCCAATCAGATCCAGACGGTAGCTCCCGTCTGCCGGAACCGTAACCTCCGTCCATTTCACCAGGCTGTCCGCAGCCTTGATCCCTTGGACATACTGGCCGTTCGAGGCGGAGCGTCCGGTGCTCTTGCGCGGATAGTGATCCGTCAGGGTCACATTGGTCCGCACCTGCGCATTCTCAGCCTCGAAGCGCTGATAGAAAGTCTCCTTCGGGGCATGATCTACAGCCGGAGTAATGACTGCATAATACGCCGAGGTGTAATCGTTCAGGTTGACATCCAGAGTGACCGCGCCGTTCTTGACGGGATAATCACGGTCCAGAATCTGGGTAGGCTCTACGAGAAATCCGGTCAAGCCTGTATATCCTGCGTGCCATACGGTGATATGCACGGCTTCTGCTTCTGTGAGGAAGGAGGGGCTGTTCCCATTGCCGGTCACGTTGTTGAACACGATCTGGCCGTCTCCTTGAGTGCCTCCGAATGCGATACTGACCTGCTTTTTGTTGTCCTGAATAGAGCTTAGCCCATACAAGCCGGGGCCGAAGGCGTCATTCTCATGTCTGGCGTTGATGACCTCTATCTTGGCCATATCGCCGCCCATCATGTCGGCATACCACTTGTAGAGCCACCATGCTCCGTTAGGCTCGTTCTGCCCGGCGAGCAGGGAACCGTAGGAGTTGGCCGTGTTCCAATACGGCAGCATACTGTTCATCTTGAGCTCATCATAACGTGCAATGTAATGAATCAGCGAGCCGCCTACGGCGATCTCTGAGGTTGCGGCATACTCATTGATATCCACCTTGATCGGGAACGGAACCGTCCGGTCCGGATACAGCTCTTTATAGCGCTGTACGGACCTCTCTTCCACCGTCCGGAAGGTGGCTACGTTCGAGGGAGCCTGGTTGAAGGCTTTGTCCCACAGCATATGCCAGCTGATAATGTCCGGCAGACAGTCATTCTCTACGCAGTAGGGAATGAAATCCTCGAATACCTTGGCTCCATATTGGGTCAGATTCACTCCGGAAATGACTGCACCGGGGTCAATCTCTTTGATCTTCTTCATTACCGCCAGCCAGTCGCTGTTGAAAACGGCTCTTGAGTTCTTGCCTGTCTGGTTGTCTGACAGTAGCTGGGGATAACGGGTATTGTTCTGCTCAGGCTCATTGAACGGGATATAGATGAATCTGGCATCCGCATCCCGCCCCGGATTCGCGGCCTCCCATTGCTGCTTGTAGGCCTTGACAGCTGTTGTAATCGGAATGACGGCCTCCTGGATATATTCTTCAGCCGTTCTGGACGGATAGTACCAATGCTGATAATAATCCTGCATGACAATATTGACAGCTTCCCCGCCTGCCTCGAAGAAATAGTCCGACACCCGGAGCGCATCGCCGGTCGGATGCTGGATGCCGTTCGGCGGCTTCTGGGAGATATGCGAGGGCTTGATCGGAATCAGTGTATTGATATCCGGCACATTCGGCTCGCTGATGGCATACAGTGCGCCGGAAGAGCCGTGGAATACAGGTCCGAGCGAGCGGTCTGCCAGATCGACCGAGATTTTGGCCGGCTTGGCTGAAGTGTTCTCTTCATGCTTCGTCGCCGCATAGAGTGCGCTTACCTGAGTGGCATTTAACTGGACATTGTAGATCCGCAGATCGTCAAATCTCCCCTTGATATCTCCATCCGAGGTATAGAGCGATCTGCCGAAATCGTTGAATTTCAGCGCGTTCAGATAATCACGCGAGAAGAAATGCTCCAGAACGGAGGACATGGTCGCTCCTGATGAGCTTTTGCTCTGATCCAGACCTTTGGTGCCAACGGGAACACCGTCCAGGTATACCTCATAGGCCCCGCTGCTGGTCATAGTGACGGTCACCTGCTGCCACTTGCCCTTGGCCGGGTTACGGTTCCAGACGATATCGCCTTTGTAGCTGGCAATCTGGCTTGGGTTCGTGCCGGTATAGACCCGGTTGCTGAATGTGCCGTCTCCGGCGATGATAATGAACTCGGAGTCCTGCCAGCCGCTTACCCCGGCATTCGTCAGCCCCTTCTCGGCAATTGTGGAGGACAGCAGACGGTTATAGGCGTTAGCCGAAGAGTCGATGTTGGCCCAAAAGGAGATGGACAGTTCATCCTTGATCCTGCTGTAGAGCTGATCGGGCAGCTTCAGCCAGGCAGTACCGTTCCCGCCGCCGGGTAAAGAGAGGACGTCTCCGCGCTGGTCGTCATAGACAATGGCTGCTACTCCCTTAAGCTCAGCACGTTCAGCGGCCGCATCGGGGTAGACGCTGTTCACCACCGTGGTGCGGTCAAGCACCTGTCCTTGGCGGAAGCTCCACTGGAACAGCGGGGCCGCCTCAGCAGCGGTCTTCAACTGGAGCTGATCCGGCGCAGTCTCCTGAACAGGAGCAGCCTCCGGCAATGCAGCAGCGTCCGCCACCTTAGCAGCATCCGGCTCTGCCGGGGAAGCAGGCACTTCATCGGAGTCAGGTGCCGTAACCGGATCGGTCACTAACTCCGAATCAGTCACCCATACAGAATCTGCCACAGGAACCGGGTCTGCGGTCGGAGCTGTGGAAGCGCTTGCCAAAATGGAAGGCAGGAGGGTCAGAATTGCCAGTATAGATATCAGTGAACGCTTAAGATATAGCCTCAATAGATACTCACCTCTTGTGTTTTTTGGGGATACCTGTCCTAATAGAACGGTCTGCGAACTTGAAACAATTCTCTATTCACTAACACTTATCTCCGCTATCTCTGCATAGGCACCGCAACCTCCCTGTCATTGCTGCTTCGCTTCACCGAGAATGTTAAGTGAATGACCCTTACTATAAAATCAAGCTTTTTTACTGTTTTTGTTCCTTTCTTTACGTCTCTGGGTTCCTGCCTGGAGCGAACAGACAGGGAAGCTGAGGCGGGAGCCATAGAATCCTGCCAGCCCTTTCCCCGTAATCCCCCTACATGTAAAAAAGGGAACGAAAAGAGTAAAAAAAAGACATGCAGAGCAGGGTGGCGGGAAAGCAGCCGGGAGTCTATCATTAAAGGTATTCTACAAAGGTGTTCCACCAACTCTGCCGCCGGAGGTTATGACTTGAAAGCTCCCTTCACCTTGAAGCCCAGTCGCCGTTTTGTGAGCGTGAAGAACAAGATGCTGTTCTTTTTCCTGCTGGCCATTCTGATTCCGGTTGTGATTCTGTTCGTTACCTCCTATATCTCCTCCCAGCAGATGCTTGAACGTAAATATACGGACCTGCTGGCCGATGTGACGAGACAGTCGAATATCCGCATCGAGGAATTCCTGGAGGACACGAAGCAGATTTCGCTCATCGCCAGCTACGGGATTAACAGCTACATCTCAGCCGTCTCGCAGGAGAACTACCCGGTACAGAACTATCTGCACGACAGCTCTGTGACGAACGAACTTCAGGCCACGCAATTGCTGATGAATTACATCACTATGAAGGACCGCGCCATCTCTATCTATGTCTACAATCTGGTGAATGGCAGCGACCTCTATGTGGCCCCGAACAAGCCTGTCGACTATACGTATAACCCCCGTGAGGAGGACTGGTTCACCGAATTCCTGCGTTCTGACGATATTACGCGCGATCTGCCGACCCGGCTGGACCTGCAGACCAAGGCGGACAGCAATTGGACGATTTACAATCTGCGTAAAATCTTCGATATGGAGAACGGCAAGCTGATCGGCGTAATGGCGGTAAGTGTAGACATAGATTTCATCAACCGGCTGAACAAGCGGATGGAGGCAGGCAACCGCTCGGCCTTCACCGTTACCGATGACAGCGGCATGATTATATTCAACAACAATTATAACCTGATCGGCAAGCCGTTCAGGACACTATTTCCGGTCCGTGAGGAAGAACTTGCCGCAGGTTCAGGCAGGCAGATTGTCCGTGTATCCGGCAAGGACTATATTCTGATCCAGTCGCCATTTGAGGAACATAACTGGAAGACTTATATGTATATGCCCGTGGAAGAGCTCGCGGTGGAAGGCGATATCCTGAAGCGGAATCTGTGGACGATTGCTGTCGTGCTTATCCTGTTCGCCCTGGCCAGCTCGGTGTACATGTCGAATCTGATCACCCGGCCGATCAAGCAGCTGATCCGCAATATGACGCTGGTGGAGCAAGGGAAATTCGATAATCTCCCGGCGGTCCGCTCGAATGATGAGATCGGTGTCATGGCCAGCCGGTTCGAGCAGATGTCCGCTGAACTCAAGCAACTGGTGGAGCGGATCTACGTGGAGCAGGAGCAGAAGGTCGAGGCTGAAATTCGCGCGTTGCAGGCCCAGATCAGTCCGCATTTCCTGTACAATACGCTGAATTCAGTCAAATGGATCGCCACCATGCAGCAGTCGGAGAAGATTGTTGAGATGACCGGAGCGCTGATCTCTATGCTCCGTTATACTGCCAAGACGGACAATCGGCTGGTGCCGATCCGTGAGGAGCTGGAGCACATCGCCCATTATATAGTCATTCAGAAGGTGCGATATTTCAACCGGATCGAGTTCCATTCGGAAGTGGAGGAGACGCTTGCGGAGCAGGAGATTCCGAAGCTGAGCATCCAGCCGCTGGTCGAGAATGCGATCTTCCACGGAATTGCCGACCAGGAGGACGGGCTGCTGTCTATCGAGGTCCGGCGGGCCGGAAATGCAGAACTCACCATTACGGTCAGAGACAACGGTGCGGGCATAAGCGCTGAGGCGGCAGCGAAGCTGCGCAGCAGACTGGGCGGTGCAGAGGACAGCGGCGGCATCGGCGTTACCAATGTGCATCAGCGGATACGCCGGTTATACGGCGAGCCGTACGGGGTATCGTTCGAGAGCAGTCCGGGGCAGGGTGCGGTATTCGTGATCACAATTCCCATTCGGGACAGGAAGGGGGCCTATTGAGTATGCTGGGTGTGCTTATCGTGGATGACGAGCTGCTGATGCGTATCGGCCTGAAATCGATTATTCAATGGGAAGATGAGGGATTTACGATTCTGGGGGAGGCCGCAAACGGGCGCGAAGCGCTGGAACTGGCCGGGACGCACCGGCCGGATCTGATTATTACGGATATCAAAATGCCGGTGATGGACGGTCTGGAGCTGATCCGGGAGGCCCGGCGGCTGGACATCGGCGGGCAATTCGTCATCCTTAGCTGTCTGGAGGAATTCCAGTATGCGCAGGAGGCGCTCAGGCTCGGGGCGGCGGACTATCTGATCAAGAGCGATATGAAGCCGCAAGAGCTGGTGCATGTGCTGGAGACGGTTAAGAAGCGGGCGGTCCGCCTCTCCGCAGGCAGTTCCTCCGGAATGCCGCCCGGCTCCTACAAGGAGAGCATTGAGCATTTGAAGGAGACACTGTTCAAGGAAGTGCTGAGCGGCTTCAAGGGAGCCGAAGAGGTGCTCGCCCGGCGTGAAGCGCTGCATATCCGCCTGCCGGACGGGCCGATGGTGCTGATGAAGCTGCGGATCAACCGGTTCGACCAGTTGCGGCGCAAGTACGTGGAGCAGGATGAGAAGCTGCTGCGCTATTCGGTGGCGAATATTCTGGAAGAGATCCTGCCCCGCAAGCGGGCGAAGGAGATCATTGTCATGAATTCTGCGGAATATGTGCTGCTGCTCGATCTCGGGGAGGAAGGGCGGATTGTCCGCGCGGAGATCGAGCGCGCCGCCGCCAAGATCCAGGCGGCGATGAAGGATTTCCTGAAGCTGACCCTGTCCATCGGCGTCAGCAGTCCGGCTCCCGGCTTTGGCGGCCTGAAGCGGGCCTATCAGGAGGCGGACATGGCGCTTGACGAGCTGTTCTTCGCCAGCGGGAGCGGCCTGTCCTTCTATGATAAGGCCAGGAGCCGTCAGAGAAGGGGGGAGCGGCTGTTCATCGACAAGCCTTGCATGCGAAAGTTCAGGCAGGATACCGAGAGCGGAAGCGAAGGGGCGCTTGCCTTCCTGAACAGCCTGAAGGATACTATGCTGCTGGAGGGCTGCACGAAGCAGGCGGCACGTTCGACCTACATCCGGATGCTTGGCGCGATTCTGTCCTGCTTCCCGGCGCTTCCCGAGCCGAATGAAGCCGGGCTTACGGTGTACGAGAGCATTCTCCATGAAGAGAGTCTGGAGGGGCTGCACCAGACCGTCGCCGGTTATCTGGAGCAGTGCAGGGCGCAGATGTCGGAAGGCGAATCCTCCCGGAGCTATGCAGAGCAAGCGAGTGAACTCATCATGCAGCTGTATGCGGAGGATATCTCCCTGCAATCCGTAGCGGACCGGATCAACGTGAACGCCTCCTATCTCAGCAGGGTATTCAAGCAGGAGACCGGCGAGAACTTCGTCAGCTTCCTGACCCGGCTGCGCATGGAGAAGGCCAAGAGCCTGCTCAGGGACAGGAACATCAAGGTCTATGAGGTTGCTGAGCGTGTGGGTTATCCGAACACCGCGTACTTCAGTAAGCTGTTCAAGAAGCTGAGCGGGATGAGTCCCGAGGAATACCGGGGCTAGAAAAGTATTAGATTTAATTCAGTAAATAGAGTAAATCCCGCAGGTTCCGAAAAACGGAACTGCACTGGCCGGATGAGTTTGCTCCTAACGGACCTGAGAGACCCTATTCCCAGCAAAACGCCACCTTTTGCGGATTAACGGACTGATGATCCCTTATCGTCTCTCTACGAGAGGTTTAGGAGTAGAGATTTCAAGAATAAGCTCCATGAGGTCCGTTACTTGCCCAAGTGGTAATGTTAAACCAGAATAAGCGCGCCTCAGTCCGTTACGCCGAGCTATTACGCCTTTAATGGACAACTCCCGTCTTCATCTGGGAATGGCACCTGAAGGGGCGCTCCACTCCTCTAGTCATTCAGGCAGGATAGTGGCCTATCCACCAGTATAAATCTGACGCTGTACTAGAACGGCAATTGTCAAAAAAAGAACAGAGTCTGTAAAAGAAGTGCATCCGCTGCGGGTGCACTTTTTGCATCTTCCGGGGATTGGTCAAAAAAGGGAATGTTTCCGTAAAAAACGGCCATTCCGGGAGCGGCGGGGTTCACCTACTATTGGAGGTGCAGCAGATGCAGCACATCCTAAATGGAAGTTGGGGGTAATTCTAGTGAAGAAAAAAAGCTTAGCAACCGTATTGTCCATCCTGCTTGCAGCGGCCACCTTGACCGCTTGCGGCAGTGGCAACGGCAACGGCAACAGCAATACATCGGCTTCACCACCGGCAGAGGCAACGGATGCCGCAGCGGCCACCCAGGCGGCAAGCGGAGAGAAGGTCCAGCTGACCTACGCGATCTGGGATTCCAATCAAGAGAAGGGACTGCGGACCATTGCCGATGAATTCGAGAGCAAGAACCCGGACATCAAGGTCGATATTGAGGTGACCGGCTGGTCCGATTATTGGACGATGCTGGAAGCGGGAGCCACCGGCGGCTCGCTGCCGGATGTCTTCTGGATGCATTCCAATGAGATCTACCGCTATGCGAATAACGGCATGCTGCTTGACCTGACAGACCGCATCAGTAAGAGCGAGGACGTCAAGCTGGAGAACTACCCGGAAGGACTGAACCAGATCTATAATCTGGGAGGCAAGCAATATGCGGTTCCGAAGGATTTCGACACCATCGGGCTGTGGTACAACAAGACGCTGTTTGACCAGGCGGGTGTGAAATACCCGGATGAGAACTGGACCTGGGATGATCTTCACAGCGCCGCGAAAGCGCTCACGAAGGATGGGGTATACGGCTTCCTCGCGCCGATGCACAACCAGGAGGGGTATTACAACTTCGTCTATCAGAATGGCGGCACCATTATTACAGCGGACAAGAAGTCAGGTTATGACGATCCGAAGACGATCGAAGCCCTGGATTTCTATATAAGCTTCGTACGTGACGGACTGTCCCCTGAGGTGTACGGAGATGCCGAGCGTGCCGATCTGCTGAAGAACGGCAAGGCGGCGATGGGCCTGTTCGGTTCATGGAACCTGAGCGGGTTCACAGAGAACGAATTCATGGCGAAGAATTTCGATGTGGCCGTCCTGCCCAAGAAGGCTGCGCAGGCCTCCATCTACAATGGTCTGGGCAATGCGATTGACGCCAAGACGAAGCATCCGGAGGAAGCGTGGAAGTTCGTGGAATACTTAAGCTCCAAGACCGGCCAGGAGCGCCAGGCGGAGCTGGGCGTTGCCATCTCGGCGTACAAAGGCGCGGCTGACAAGTGGGTGGATTCGAACAAGACCTTCAACATCAAGGCATTCGTTGACATGGTCAGCTATGGCGTAATCCGTCCGTATTCCAATACAACGGCTGTCTGGGAAGACAAGGCTTATGAAGCGCTGAAGCCGGCGTTCTCCGGCAAGGTGTCCGTAGAGGAAGCAGCCCGTAATGCAGCGAAGGTGATGAATGAGAGTCTGGCGGAAGAGAAATAAGCAAGAGTCATATGCCTGCGGCAGCCATAGGGCTGCCGCAAGTTTGATAGGAGAGGGAAGCAGATGAATCATACCGTCAAGAGGAAAATTGGAGCCAAAACCTGGAATGAATGGTCCTGGGGCTGGTTCCTGATTGCGCCAACGATGATCGGCCTTATCGTCCTCAACTTCATTCCAATAGTGCAGACCGCTTACCTGAGCTTCTTCAAGAGCGGAGATTTCGGCAAAGGCAACATCTACATCGGGTGGGACAATTACCGCAAGCTGATTCAAGATCCCCAGGTATGGCATGCTGTCGGCAATACACTGCTCTACACCTTGCTGGTCGTTCCTGTCAGCATTGCCATCGCCATGCTGGTGGCCGTCCTGCTGAACGGTAAGCTCGCGGGCCGCTCGCTGTACCGCACGATCTATTTCATTCCGATGGTCGCCGCTCCTGCGGCAGTGACCATGGTATGGCGCTGGATGTATAACCAGCACTACGGCCTCATTAATTACGGGCTGTCCAAGCTGGGCCTTCCGGCCGTCAACTGGACGACGGACCCGAGGGTAGCGATCTTATCCATCGCGGTGATCGGAATCTGGAGTGTCATCGGCTATAATATGGTGCTGCTGCTCGCCGGTCTGCAGGAGATCCCGAAGGACTACTACGAGGCTTCGGATATCGACGGAGCCAGCCGGGTGCGCCAATTTTTCGTGATTACCCTGCCGCTTGTAACGCCAACCCTGTTCTTTGTTGTGGTGACCACGATTATCCAGGCCATGCAAGTGTTCGATGTCATCTATATGATGATCGATGTGAGTAACCCGGCCTATGACCATACAGTATCGCTTGTGTATCTCTTCTATAATAACTCGTTCAAGTACTCGAACAAGGGTTATGGCTCAGCGATTGTAATGGTGTTGCTCGCGCTGATCATGATCATCACCTTCTTCCAGATGCGAGCGCAAAAAAAATGGGTCAACTACATGTAGGAGGCGGCACTATGGCCAAACATAAACAACTTAACCGTATCTTAGCCCACCTTGTGCTGCTCCTGGGAGCAGCCGCGATGATTCTTCCGTTCGTCTGGATGGTGCTGACCTCGTTCAAGTCGGTTACGGAGTCCACCTCGATGAATCCGTTTATCTTTTTCCCCAAGACCTGGAGGGTGGAGAATTATCTGGAGGTATGGCGGCAGAATAACTTCCTGATCCTGTACTGGAATACGTTTGCGATGATGGCTCTAAGGGTGCTGTGCGCGGTGATGTTCAGCGCGATGGCGGCGTATGCTTTTGCCAGACTAAGATTTCCGGGGCGTGACTTCTGCTTCAGTCTGGTGCTGTTCCAGATGATGGTGCCGACCCAGATCTTCATCATCCCGCAATATCTGATGGTCGATACGCTGGGGATGCGCAATACGATCTTTGCGTTGCTGTTTCCAGGGCTGGTCAGTGCCTTCGGCACCTTCTTATTGAGACAATTCTTCATGGGCCTGCCTAAGGAGCTGGAGGAGGCGGCGAAGATCGACGGCTGCAATATCGGCCAGACCTTCGCCAGAATCATGCTCCCGCTGGTCCGCTCCGGTCTGGTGGCCCTCGGGATATTCACAGCCCTCTTCTCCTTCAAGGACCTGATGTGGCCGATGATCGTCAACACCAGCTCGGACGCGGCGACCCTCTCCTCGGCCCTGGCTAAGATTCAAAGCGCCTTCGCCGTGGACTACCCGGAGCTGATGGCGGCTTCCGTGCTGGCCATTTGGCCGATGCTGCTCATCTACATCCTGTTCCAGCGACAATTTATCGAAGGCATTGCAACTTCGGGGGGGAAGCTCTGATTGTCCGTTGACTGCAATCCATTGAATCGGTCAGAATATAACGATAGGGCAAGAACGTTACAGAACCGAACGGAGAATAGATTAAGGAAGGGGAAGCGTCATGAAGAAGTGGAGACCCGGTATCGGGGGCAGCATTGTTCTGCTGCTGTTCACGATTGGCGGCTGTGATAACCGGAGCAGTACAGACGCTTCCCTGCTGTCCGGCGGAGGCGGAGCGGCAGACACCCGCGAACCCGTCATCCTCCGGTACTCCAGCTATCTGCTGGATACGGCGCAAGCAGGCAAAGTGTATTTTGATGCGATTGCCGAATTCGAGAAGCTGTATCCCCATATTCAGATCGATGCAGATTTCATCCAGAACAATAATTATACGGCGGGGATTAAGATCAGGCTGCTTGGCGGTGAGCCGATGGATGTATTCGATACGTGGTCGCCCAGCCTGTTCGAGGAATTCCGCGCTCTGCGGAGCGATATGTACCTGGACCTGACCGGAGCCGATTTCCTCAAGGAATTCTACCCGAACTCCCTGCTGCCGGTTACGGTGGGCGGCCGGGTATACGGAGCGCCGGAGGTTATGCACAGTGACGGGCTGCTCTACAACAAAACCTTGTTCGACTCTCTCGGGCTGGAGGTTCCGCGCACCTGGGACGAGTTCCTTGCGCTCTGCGTGAAGCTGAAGCAGGAAGGGCTTATTCCGGTGGCAATGGATGCGGAGTGGTCCACAGCCCAGTTCTTCTGGGGGTCTATCATGTCGGATAACGGGGCGGATGCCGCCTGGACGAAGAAGCTGGAGAGCGGGGAGATCCGGACCCATGATCCGGTGTTCGTGGATGCCATCCAGAAGCACCGGGAGATTATCGACCGGGGGTTCGTGCCGCCGAGCTGGAAGAGCCTGAAGCATGAGCAGGCCAAGGATCTGGTCGGCACAGGCCAGGCGGCCATGATTATTACCGGAACCTGGGACATCCCCAGCATCAAGGAGCGGAATCCGGCTCAGGATATCCGCTTCATGATGGTGCCGGGCAGTGTGCGGACGGTGCCGAATATCAATGTCGGCACGTACCGGGTGATCAGCTCGCGGACGGAGCATCCCGAGGAGGCCAAGCAGTTCGTGGCGTTCATGAACGGCAGGGCTACGCAGGAGAAGCTGGCCGCAGGCGCTTTGGCAGTGCCTTCGGTCATCTCGGCCCCGACGGACCGGAGCGATTCGGTCTCGTCCATTGCCGCTGCGGTAACGCGCGAGGACGCCACGCTCTATTGGCCGCATACGGTATCGACCGAGTCGCTCCAGGTGAAGATTCTGGAGGGCGTCAACCAGTATCTTGCCGGACAGCCCTTGGAGACCGCACTGGCCAATATCCAGCAGGCGATTGATGAGGCTGCGGCCAAGCGGCGGAAATCAGAGTGACCTGAGCAGGAGATGGGAGATGCCTCTAGAATATAGTCAGGGAGGCAGTTGAATATATAGACTGAAAGGGTAGGACACAATGGTTAAATACAGAACGGCAGCTCCGCACGAACGCGAGGAATACATAGATTTGGCCAACCTTGCCTTCCGCTTTGATTTTGAGGTCCTGATGCCCAAGGCTTATGACACAAGTGTAGATTCTTCCGCCATGCATAAGGTTGCGGTGGACGAGCAGGGCAGGCTGCGTGCGCTGGTGGCTGTTTTTCCAGAGTCACTGACGGTATGTGATCATACGCTGCGCACCGGCTATCTGGGTACGGTATCTGTTCATCCGCGTGCTCGAGGCGAAGGGCATATGAGAGCGCTTATGAACCTGTGGCTTGAAGAGCTGCGGGGTACCTGTGATATGGTTGTATTATATGGACAGCGGCAGAGATATGAGTATTTCGGCTTCACGCTTGGCGGTGTCAAGTTCAAATATACCGTGGCAGAGGCCAATGTGCGCCATGGCTTAAGAGGGGTGAATGACACCGGAATAACCTTCAGTCCGTTGTTTGAGGTTGAAGGAGGAGCAGAATTTGCGCATAACCTGAACACCTCGCGGCTTGCTTATGTTGAACGCAGCTTAGAGCAACTGCCGCTGATTTTCGGTACACTCTGTCAAAAGGCACTTGGCGTTCTGGATCAGGGCAAGCTGATCGGGTATGTGGTTGTCAACGAAGCGGGCGATGATATAGCTGAATTCGCGCTGGAGAAAGCGGATGATATTCAGCGTACGATTAAGGCTTACATGGCCTACAGCAGAGCCGGGCGAATAACGTTGCATGCGCCGGAATATGACCTGCCGCTGAACACAGCGCTTGGCAGCATTGCCGAAGACTTCGTAATCGAGAATTCGGATATGTATCATATTCTGGATTTCGCCAATGTCCTGAAGGCTTACCTTACGCTGAAGTTCAAGACCACAGGCATTATCCCGGGAGAATTCTCTGCAGTAATGGACGGACAGCCGGTGACGGCGCGGGTGGACGAAGAGGGCGTGAGCGTCGAGCGGTCTGCCATGCCGGATGCAGTTGTCCTCAGCAAGCAGCAGGCTCAGACGCTTCTGCTTACCCAGCATGGCCGATATATGGCAGTGGAGGCACCCGCAGGCTGGTTCCCGCTGCCCCTGTTCTGGTACAAGATTGATAAATACTGAGTAATCATAGTTCTGGATAATCCTAAATAAGACAATGAACAAGCCGGGAGCGGACCCTTAGAGTCTGCTTCCGGCTTATTGTTATATACAAAACTAGTGCAGCATCAGATTTAAACTGGTGGATGGGGCGCTTGATGCCTGAAGGACTACAGGAGTGGAGCCACCCCTTCAGATGCTATTCCCAGACGAAGACGGGAGTTGTCCCTTAGTGGCGTTTGCCCGGCATAACGGACTCAGTCCGTTAACCCGCAAAAAGTGGCGTTTTCCTGGGAATAGGGTCTCTCAGGTCCGTTAGGAGCAAACTCGAACGGCCGGTGTAGTTTCGTTTTACGGAACCTCCGGAATCTGACCTATTCACAGAATTAAATCTGATGCTGTACTAGAAGGACTTCCGGAATTCCGCCGGAGTCATGCCGGAGAAGTTACGGAACAGCTTGATGAAGTAGCTGACGTTGTCATAGCCGAGTTGCTCCGCAATTTCAACGATGGTCAGGTTCGTCTGATTGAGGAGGTCACGGGCGTGCTCCATTTTCACCCTGGTTACATACTCAATGAAGGTCAGCCCGGTCTCCAGACGGAATAACCGGCTGAAATGGGTGGGGTTCAGGCCCAGACGCTTCGCCATCTCCTCCATGCCAACCTTCTCGCTGATATGATTCATTACATAACGTTTGGCTTCGGCTATTTCTTTGCGGACATTCTGCTTCCACATGGAGCTTAGCATGAGTATTTTATCCTTCAGGAATTCCTCCAGCCATTCCATGAGCTGCTCCAGCGTTTCGAATTCCTGGATCGAGCGCTGGAGCCGCTCACTGTTGAAGTTGCTGACGAAGTTCTGCATGACGACATATTTCAATTCCAGCTCCATCACCATCTTGAGCAGCCAGCTCTTCACACTCTCCACCGGATATTTCTGGTCCCCGATGTACTGCTTGATCTCCCTGACCTTGGCTGCAAGCTGTGAGCTGTCCTCCTGCTGAATGCAGTCCCTCAGCTGCTGAAGGATCTCCGAATAATGGATGAACAGGTCCTCGCCGCTGGTCTGGACAGGCGCAAGCTTCATAATCGCTCCCTCGGCGGTATAGAAGCGCAGGGCATGGGAATCCAGCAGCGCCTGAATCTGCTTCTTAATGTCGATCAGACTTGTAGTAGCCTCCCCGTAAAAGAAGGAAATTCCCATCCGCAGATGCAGCTTCGCCATTCTCTGGACATGCCGGAAGTGTTCACGGAACTCTTCATAAAGATTGCGGACGAGGATATGCGGCAAAGGAATGAACAGGATGAACTGCCTTTCCGTCAGCGCGAACTGGATAATGCCGTCTATCTCCAGGAATTCCTGCAGCACATTATCCATCACGAACTGCAGGTTCACCACTCCGCCGAACCGCCTCTCCAGCTCATAGGAGCGCTCCGGGACCGCCAGTACAGGCAGATACGGTGTGCCTGTGTGCAGGCTGATGCCCATCGCTTCGGCTTGTCCGTACCACTCGGCTTCATCCCAGACCGGCTGCTCCACGAACATGCGGATGAACCGGGTCCGGATGGCGGCATGGTTCTGGCTGACCAGCTTCTCCATCTGGAGATAGTGGTTACGGGATTTCAATTTCACCTCCAGCCGGGCCACCGCCTCCGTCAATACGGCAATCACCTGATCGATCTGCAGACTCTCCTTCAATATATATTCGGCCACGTTCAGTTTCACAGCCTTCTGGGCATATTCGAATTCCCCGTGGCAGGACAGGATAATCGTCTGCAGCTGAGGGTTCACCTCCCGCGCCTTCTGGATTAGCTCCAGTCCATTCATCGCCGGCATGCCGATATCCGTAAGCAGAATATCCGGCTGATGCAGCTGGCAGGCTTCCCAGGCCTGTCTGCCGTCCGAGCAGCAAGCCGATAGTTCAAGGCCGAGGGTGTCCCAGGGAATCGAAGTGCTTAAATACTCCAACACCGGATAATGATCGTCTGCCAGTACTACTTTATAGGTCATGATTATCTGCTCCTATCCGCTTCACGGGCATGATTAACTGTACGGTGGTGCGTAGCCCGTGAATGCTCTCAATGTTCATCTCGAAGCGCTCCCCGTAGATTAGCTTGAGCCGCTGGTAGACGTTGATTAATCCGATGCCGTGAGCGGACTCTGCCACTGGCGTCCCGTCAGCACTCAGGGCACCTAACTCCGCATCCTTCTGCCTGATGTGCTGAAGCAGGGCTGCGAGCGTATGCTCCTCCATTCCCGTGCCGTTATCCTCGATGGTAATGGTCAGCCTGGACTGAACGAGTCCGATGGTGATGACGACCCGCCCTCCGCTCTGCAAGAACCCGTGCTTGTAAGCATTCTCAATAATGGGCTGCAGGATGAACCGCGGCACCGTCTCCAGCAGCAGCTCTTTGTCCACATGCACTGCATATTCCGTAGGATATCTCATCGTGAACCGCATTAACTCCATATACTGCTTCGTGAAATCAAGCTCACTGGCAATGGAGACGAATTCCTCCCGGCTGGAGAAGCTGGCCCGCAGCATAGCGGAGAGGGAGCCGACGATCGCAGCATTCTCCTCATCCTGCTTCATCAGCAGCTTCAGCCGGATCGAACTAAGTACATTGAATAGAAAATGAGGGTTAATCTGGGCCTGCAGCATTGCAATCTCTGCCTGGCGCTTCAATTCCTGCTCCGTCTCCACCTGCCTGAGCATCAGCTGTACCCGGTCCAGCATGTTATCGAAGGAGTGCCCCAGGCTGCCGATCTCATCGGCTCCCCGGATGCCCGAGCGCACCATGAGATCCCCATCCTCCACCCGGCGGGCTGCCTTGCCCAGGACAAGCACGGGCTTGGTGAATCTCCGCAGCAGAACCGTCAGCGCGAACAAGAAGCTGACCGCAAATATCGTCTGAATAATCAGGCCGGTCCGGTTAATCCCGTTCAACCTTTCCGTCAGCTGCTCATAGGGAGCGACACTGATGAGTCTCCATCTGGCAAACTTCAGCGGCAGTTCAAGGAGGAGCTGATTCTGCCCCTTGAACTTGACGATGTCAGGGAAGACCAGCTCATCTACAGGCAGCAGTTGATCAAAGCTTGTGCCTATCAGCTCCTGGTTCCGGTTCGACAGAATGTTCTCCTCTTCATCCAGCAGATACACATCCTCTTCCATTGAAGCAAACCGCTCACGGATCGAAGCCTCACTGCGGCTGACAATCAGGTAGGCGTAGGGAGCGGCAGTCGTTTCTTCTCTTAAGGCACGCGCTGTCATGAAGATATACGGCTGCTCAGCCTGCAGGGAGGTCAGGTAATTGTCTTCTGCTCCCATAAATAAGGTGTCATACGGCGGGAGCTGCTCCAGAGTGGAGAACCAGCGCCGCTTCAAAAATTGCCGGGGATCATAATCATAGAAGGAATAATCGGAATAGGCATGTCCTTCCTTATCCAGCAGAGTGATCCTCAGATCGATGGTGTCTCCGGCCACCTGCTCCAGGCGGCTGGTCAGGTTCCGCGCAGCTACGGGATTGGTCTTGGCATCCTCCAGCAGGGTCTTGATCTCCGGATCGAAATGGACGAAGTTCGACACCGAGACCATCTCTTCGAAGATTACATCAATTTGCGACTGGACAATCCTCAGGGACTGCGTGGACTTCTCCAGGGAATGCTCCCGGATAATCAGTTTGGAATAGACATTGGTAATATAGAGCATCCCCAGTGCCGGAATTACGAGGCAGGCAATGGAGGTAAGGATTAGCTTTTGCCGGAAGGAGAGCTGACTGAGCCTGTGCTTTTCTTTCATTAATATCCCTCCAGTAGTAGACCTTCACAGACTTATGGTACTTGATTCTGCGGTTCGGCTCATCCAATAATTTTTTCGATTTAGAAAAAATAATGCTATACAAAGTTTTCGCCACAGATAAATTCGTTGCATGTGCTATGAAATTTGCCCTTCTATAATAAAGCTACAAACATAAAAAGAGGTGGATAAAGTGGAGGTTATTACTGAAGAGGGGACGGCAAAACGGTCCGGCAGCCCCGGGATAAGCAAGATGCGCAAGCAATCCTTTTACGACAATATTGCAGGGTATTTATTCATTGCTCCCATGCTCATTCTGACCGTAACGCTGGTAATTATTCCGATTCTACTATCCGGTGTGATCAGCTTCTCGAACTGGAACTTTGTATCCGGGCTGGACGGGTTTCAATTTGTCGGTCTGGATAACTACACCCGGCTGGTGCAGGACGAATCCTTTCACCGCTCGCTCTACAACAACCTGATCATGATTGCCGTCGTTCCGGTCGCGATGTTCCTGGCGCTGGTGCTGGCGGTGCTGATCAACAAGGCAACCTATTTCAAAACCTTTTTCAAAGTGATCTACTTCATGCCCTTCATCTCGAGCTTCGTGGCCATCGCCCTGCTCTGGAGAGTACTCTATCACCCGAACAACGGTCCGATCAACGGCTTCCTCAGATCTATAGGGTTCGAGCATCCGCCCATGTGGCTGGCTGATCCCAAGTTCGCCCTGATCTCGGTCATGATTATTATGGTGTGGACTTCACTCGGCTTCAATATGGTCATCTATCTGGCGGGCCTTCAGAATATCTCACGGGATCTGTATGAAGCCGCCGATGTGGACGGGGCCTCACCGCTCAGACAGTTCTTCAGAATTACACTGCCGATGCTGTCGCCTACATCCTTCTTCCTGCTTATCACAGGAGTTGTCGGGTCCTTCAAGGTCTTCGATCTGATTATGGTGTTAACCGGCGGCGGCCCGGCAGGCTCAACCTCTGTCATTGTCTATTACCTGTATGAGGTGGCGTTCGTGAATCTGGAGTCGGGCTATGCTTCGGCGATGGGCATTATTCTGCTGATCCTCATCCTGCTGGTGACCTTGTTTCAATGGGTCGGACAAAAGAAATGGGTCAACTACTAGGAGGTATACACATGCGATCGATCAAGCTTAACCGTGTTATTGTTACCGTTTTCATGGGGGCTGCGGGCATCCTGTTCATCATGCCGTTCTTATGGATGCTCTCCGCCTCCTTCAAGCCCGAGCTGGATGTGATGAAATATCCGATAGAATGGATTCCCTCGAAATGGAATGCGGTGGAGAACTACAAGCAGGTATGGGCGGGAGCCGTGCCGTTCACACTCTATTACTGGAACACGACGAAGGTTACCCTGATGTCTACAGCGCTGTCGCTGATTATTTCCGCTATGGCAGCTTACGGCTTCTCCAAAATCATTTTCAAAGGGCGGGATATTCTCTTCCTGGTTGTCCTTGCCACCTTCATGATTCCGACGCAGGCCATTCTGGTTCCGCAGTTCATTATGTACCGCTGGCTTGGACTGTTCGACAGCCATTTCGGGCTGGTGCTGCTTGCCGCCTCCGGCGTGCTGGGAACCTTCCTGCTGAGACAGTTCTTCCTGGGAATCCATGATGAAATTATTGAATCGGCGCGGATTGATGCAGCGGGCCACTGGACGATCTTCATGCGGATTGCCATGCCACTGGTGCAGCCAGCCCTTGCTACCTATATGATTCTCCGCTTTATCTGGACCTGGAATGATTACCAGAATCCGCTGATCTTCCTTCGTTCCGATTCATTGTTTACCCTGCAGCTGGGCATCCGGAAATTCGCTGATTTCAGCGGCGAGTTCTACTCCTTGATGATGGCAGGTGCCGTATCAGCCATTCTGCCATTGTTAATTATTTTCATGATCGGCCAGAAGCAGGTGATTGAGGGAGTTGCGATGGGCAGTGTCAAAGGCTAGACTAATTACATTACAGGGGGCCAAATCATGTCAAAAGTAAAACGCAATCTATTCATCGCTGTACCGCTGTTATCCCTGCTGGTATCCGGTTGCGGGGGCGCGGGCAATGCAGAGAAGGAGCCGGCGGCAACAGGTGCCGGAACAGGTGCAGAACAAGCGGTAACCATTAAGCTTAGCAACTGGTATGCCAAAAAAATGGACAACTGGGATATCGTCATTGCCGAGTTCGAGAAGCAGCATCCGAACATTAAGGTGGAATTCGCCTCTGCAGAGGACAACAACTCCAACGAGTATTATAAGAAGCTCGACCTGGCGGTGGCCGGGGGCGATGATCTGGATATCCTCATGTTCAGTAACATGACCTTCCTGTCCCAGCGTGCAGGGCTCGGCATGATCCAGCCGCTGGATGATTATCTGGCTAAGGACGGCATTAATTTCAAGGATGAATATACAGCGGATACCAGCATTGACGGCAAAATCTATGGACTGCCCGGCAAGTCCTCCCAGGGTCTGGTCATCATCAATGAGGATCACCTGAAGGAGGCCGGACTTGAGCTGCCTAAGGATTGGACCTGGGATCAGTACATGGAGTACGCCAAGGCGATGACGAAGAAAAACGGTGATAAAACCCGCTACGGCACCTACTTCCACAGCTGGATTCAATATGGATACATGGTGCAGAACTTCGGTCAATCGGTGAATGCGAATCTGACCACCGATGACGGCAAAAAAGCTAATATCGATAATCCATTCATGCGTAAGTCGCTTGAGCTGCGTCTTCAGGGAGAAGCGGAAGGCTCTGCCACACCGTATTCCGAGGTGGTCAGCCAGAAGCTGAACTACAGACCGCAATATTTCAATCAGGATACAAGTATGCTGGTCACAGGCTCCTTCCTGATCCCGGAAACCGGGGGGACTGAGACCATTCCTGCCAGTTTCAAAACGGTGTTTGCTCCGACTCCCAAGCTGAATGCTGAAGATCCGATTGCAGCGAATGTGAGCGGGGATGTCCTGAGTATATACAGCAAATCGAAGCATAAAGACGAAGCCTACACCTTCCTCCGCTGGTTCTCCACCGAAGGGATTGTGCTGCAAGGCAAGAATATCCCATCCTGGAAAAAAGCCGATATGAATGATGTGGTCGACCGGATCATTGCAGGCAGCAAAAACCCGGAGATGATTGATAAAGCCTCCCTGCTCTATGTTCTGGAGAATACCAAAGCTACTACAGCAGCTACAGCCGTACCTTATCACGCCGAGCTGGAGAAAGTGCTGCTGGAGGAGTTCGATAAAATGATGCTGTCCGGTCAAAGTATCGATGATACGATTCAGCATGCACAAACCAAGATTCAGAAGATTATTGATTCCAAATCCTGAATAAAAGAGAACAGAAAGCAGATAGGAGTGTTGTTCATGCTGTATCCAATCATGACGGAAACCCGCAGTCTGTATGATCTGGGCGGGGTATGGAATTTCAAGCTGGACGATGGCTCCGGCTGGGACGAGAGCTGGCAGGCATCGAAGCTCACAGATACGATCCCTATGGTGGTGCCCTCGGCTTACAATGATCTTGGCGTAAGCCCGGAGATTCGTAATCATGTCGGCTGGGTCTGGTATGAGCGGGAGCTGTCCCTTCCGCGTAACGTCATGAATGAGCGGCTTGTCCTGAGGTTCGGGTCGGCGACCCATAAGGCGAAGGTATTTATCAATGGAAGCTTGGTGATGGAGCATGCCGGCGGCTTCCTTCCCTTCGAGGGAGTGATTAATGACTATATCCGGCCTGGAACGAACCGGCTGACGGTAGCTGTTCATAACGTCGTGGATTACACCACATTGCCTGTTGGCCTGTACACGGAGACCGAAGGGCCGGACGGGAAGGTGAAGAACCAGCCGAACTTTGATTTCTTCAACTTTGCCGGATTGCAGCGGCCGGTGCGGATCTACTCTACGCCACTCACCTTCGTTCAGGACGTCACTGTAGTGACCGATTATAAGGAGGAGCAGGGGGAGGAGAGGCAAGGGATAGTCCGCTATAGCGTGGACATTAGCGGCGAAGCCGAGGTCCGGGTTACGGTACTAGATGAAGATGGGAACACGGTCTGCTCAGGGACGGAGCCGTCCGGTGTACTGGATATTCCATCTGTCAGACTATGGCAGCCGCTGAACGCCTACTTGTACACCCTGAAGATTGAGCTTCTGCAAGCGGAGCAGGTGGTTGATGTCTATGAGCTGCCGTTCGGCGTGCGGACGGTCCAAGTGAGGGACGGACAGTTCCTGATCAATGGCGAGCCCTTCTACTTTAAGGGCTACGGCAGACATGAGGATACCCCGTTCCATGGACGGGGCCTGGATGAAGCGGCGAACATTATGGATTTCAATCTGATGAAATGGTCCGGGGCCAACTCCTTCCGCACGGCGCATTATCCGTATGCCGAGGAAGTGATGCGTCTGGCCGACCGTGAAGGCTTCGTCGTGATCAATGAGACCCCGGCGGTAGGCTTGGATCTTAATTTCCTGGTGATGTTCTCAGGAGGTTCGAAGAAGGATACCTGGGCAGAGGTCCAGACCTTCGAGCATCACCGGCAGGTGATCCGGGAGCTGATTAACCGGGATAAGAACCATGCCTGTGTAGTGATGTGGAATGTAGCGAACGAACCGGCCTCCTATGAGGATGGGGCATACGAATACTTCAAGCCGCTGATTGAGCAGCTGCGGGAGGAAGATCCGCAGCACCGTCCGGTGACCCTGGTGACGCATATTGAGGCATCCCCGGCGAACGATAGAATCTCCGAGCTGATCGATGTGCTGGCCTTCAACCGGTATTACGGCTGGTATGTGGACGGGGGAGACCTGGAGTCGGCGAAGGTCAAGCTGCGGATGGAGCTGGAAGCTTGGAGCCGGCGGTGCCCCGGCAAGCCGATGATGATGACCGAATACGGAACCGATACCGTAGCCGGACTGCATGATGTGGAGCCGATCATGTTCACAGAGGAGTATCAGGTGGCGTTCTACAAGGCTAACCACGAGGTCTTCGACGAGTTTGCCGGTTTCGTAGGTGAGCAGGTATGGAATTTCGCCGACTTTGCTACGAGTCAGGGAATCATCCGGGTGCAGGGTAACAAGAAAGGCATCTTCACCCGTGACCGCAAGCCCAAGGCGGCAGCCCACGAGCTGCGCCGGAGATGGACGGAGATACCGGATTTTGGGTATAAGAAGTAGATTGAGTTTAAGTTGCAACGTAAGTTTGCAAGCCTTCAAGCTTGCAAGCCTCGAAGCCTCCAAGCTTGCAAGTCTCCAACCCTTCAAGCCTCCCGTTATGGGAGGCTTTTTTATACAATAACCCCCGGCTTGGCTGGGGGCCTTATGTGATACGTTGCAAGAGGGAAGGGCGGATATAGTTGGAAAAAAGGCACTTAATTTTGCCGAAATCGAGGGTTGAGGGCAAGCGGTTTGAAAAAGTACACTTAATTCCTGGAATCCGATGGATTTAGCAGAAGTCGGGCTGAGTAAGCTGCATTTTTCCAACTAATTAGTTTACGTACCCCTTTACCGCCAAATTAGATGTACAATTTCCACTTGTATAAGTCCGCCGCCATGAGTCAGACGCTGTAAGTCCCCTCGCTCTCAACTGTAAGCAACACTCTCTCGAATCTGTAAATCCCCAGCCCCCTAATGATCCAGTCCCGCCTTCCGCAGACACTGCGCCTTCCCGCTCCACTTCCCGCGAACATTCTACATTCTGTTTTATTCCTGCCTGGCGTACCTTCCAGGGGATACTCCGGCCACCTTGGTGAAGCTGCGGATGAAGTTAGCGTAATCGCTGAAGCCGGATTGATAACAGGCCTCGGTGATGCTAAGCCCTTCGCGGAGGCAGGCCTTGGCTAACGAAATCCGGCGGTCCAGGATATAGGAACGGAGCGTTAAGCCTGTGTGCTGTTTGAACTGGCGGCTAATATAGGTGCTGTTCAAATGAAAAGTGCTGCTAAGCTGCTCAAGCGTGAGGGTCTGGCCCAGATGGGCATCAATATACTCCATGGTCCTGCGGACCAGCTCCGGCATGATATCTGCAGGAACGATGCTTGTTCTATGAAACACGGTGTTGGTCAGCACCAATAATTGAGCAAGCATGCTGTTGGCGAGGATATCTGCCCCATACGCATCCGATGAGAGGACCTCCTCCAGATCGCCGGTCAACCTGAGAACCTGCTGAAGCTCGGCTTCCTCCAGATGCACGATGTTGCCCTTACCCTTCGGGCGGTAGTCGAAGCACCAGGATAGAGGGGTAGCCGGAGTAGACAGGCGGTGCAGATAAGATTTTTGGAGATTGATCGTAATCCGTTCATATTCCGATTCATCCTGGCTGAAGGAACGATGCATTTCTTCCGGGTTCAGCACAAGCAGATCTCCGCGCTGCAGGTGGTAGCAGCTGTTCTCAATATAGAACTTGACGTTGCCGCGCAGAAATAAGTACAGCTCATACGCTTCATGGCGGTGATAGAAGGTTCCTAAATTATAGGTGGTTGTCCTGTGCAGGTAGAGGTAATCTTTATGGATAGGGTCATAGCGAAGCTCAAATGGCTCGTTCATGGGTAACCTCCGGATCATTTCGCGCAATAATAACAGCGGAACCTGCAATGATTCTTCTCTGGAACTACTTTAAAATGACATTATCCTAGCATGCAGGAATATGATTTGCAACCCTTTTATCGTATTACAACAGACTGGAGGACAGGGTAGTGGAACTGATCATAACGGCAAGAAGCAAGGCTCAGGAAGATCCTGAATATACCGGACTTAACGGGCATGGACTACATGCATCCGTTGAGATAACAGGCGGGACAGGCAGTGCACAGCACCCCTTTCAGGCTCATGTACAGATTAAGAATCTGAACAGCACGCCTTGGTCAGGCGTCATTCATGTGGAGTTGCCGTTCGCCAAGGCTGATCCGCGCTTTTTTCTTCCCGCATTTATGTATGGCCGTAACCGGGGGGAAGCTCCGCAGAATGTTCCGAATGAGTTCCCGCGGCTTAGAGACGGCCAGCCCTCGCGTCCTTCTTCTCCCTGGTGGATGGTCCGGAGCGACCGGCTGTCGCATCCGGCGGCGCTGGTATACGACACTGGCAAAGTGTACGGATTATGCGCCAGCCCTTATTTTATATACAGGAAGGGAGAGAAGATCCAGTGGAAGCCTGGGCTAGAGGGGGAGTTCTTGCAGTATGGCGGCTTCACCTGCTCGCTTGCCAAGGGAACGGTCGGCTATACGCTGGGGTATGAGAATGCTCCGCTTCTGTTCATCAAATCGCGTCTTGTCAAGGAACGGGCACCGCTGGAGGAGAACTGCTTCGAACTGGCGGCCTCAGAGTCAGTAGCGTTCCTGCTGGATTTGTATGACTACAAGTCTGAGTCTGAGCTGGGCATCAATGCTGCGCTGGAAGAGATCTATTCCCGCTATCATCAGCCCCCAAGACCCGGCAGCGGGATCAGGAGCGCTGCGGCCGATCTGTCGAAGGCCATCTATCAGTATGCGTGGCTGCCTGAGGACCGGAGTTACACAACCTTTGTCTATGAGGACAAGGAGACGGGCGGGTACCGGTACAATAAAATCATCTCCATCAGCTGGACAAACGGTCTGACTGTAGCCACCCCTATGCTGATGGCTGCGCTGCGGCTGGGGGATGAGCCGATGCGCGGTCAGGCGCTATCCTGCATTGAGAATATCATCGGGAACTCCATGAACCCGGCTTCCGGTCTTCCCTATGAGGCCTATCAGGACGGGAAATGGAGTATCAACGGCTGGTGGTTCGACGGAATGCGCACTCCGGGACATTCCGCCTATCTGTGCGGACAGGCCTTATTCTATATTATGAAGGCCTATGAATACGAGAAACGGCTCAAGCATGTCGTTCACGAGGAGTGGGTGGACTTCGTGCGGAAGATTCTCCCTGTACTGGAGAGAAGCCGGAATTCGGACGATGAATACCCGACGATTCTCTCCGAGCGAACCGGTGCCGGGCTTGAATACGATTCCTTCAGCGGAACCTGGATCATGGCTGCAATCGCCTACTACAGCTGGCTGACAGGAAACCGGTCGCATCTGGACAGCCTGAAGCGCAGCGAGCGGCATTATTATGAGACCTATGTGAGACGGATGGAGTGTTATGGGGCGCCGCTTGATGCGGATAAGGCGGTAGATTCTGAAGGGATTCTGGCGTATATCCGGGCGGTGCGATATCTGCACGCCCTCACTGGGGATGAGCTGTATCTGGATCATATGAGAGATGCGCTTGCTTACGAGTTCACCTTCAAATTCGCTTATAATTCACCGGTTAAGGTGCCGCCGCTCAGCACAGTGGGCTGGTCCAGCTCCGGGGGGAGTGTGACCTCCGTCGCCAATCCGCATATTCATCCTATGTCGAGCAGCGTGGTAGATGAGCTGTATTATTATGTGAAGCGGCGTGAAGATCCGTATGTGAAGCAGCGGATGCTGGATACCGTCGGCTGGGGCTGTCAGACCTACAACCGGTATGACCGGGAATTCGGTCACGGCCTGACGGGCTGGATGTCCGAGAGATTCTGCCATTCCGAGGGGCTGGTAACCGAGACCTACAGTGACGGTTCACCGGCCAGCACCTGGTTCTGTCTGATGCCTTGGGCCAGCGGCAGTATTATTGAAGGTCTGGTTGGCGAGTACTGGGAGGCGGACAGCGAGTAACGCTGTTAATTCTGAATGTTGATATTCTGCCAAAAAGATGGGAGGCTGTCCCAAAAGCCATGAAATGGCTGCTTGGGACAGCTCTTTATTTTGGAGTAGGATCAACGTGAGCACTTGGGTGGACGCTGCGCGAACGGACCGTTGTTCCAATCGCTGTGGTCTCCAGATTTTTTTCATTCCCCTTAGCGGTGAAAATCCGGAGACCAAGGCGACCGCTGCCGCTTTTTCACAATCGTTCCGTCCTCTCCGCTGTTTAAGCGGGAAAAGGTTTTTCAAATCTTTCTAAAATCACAAAAAGAAACCTCTCTTTTGTTAAAATGGAGTTACCACACAACCATTTCAAAGGAGAGGTTTCTTTGTACATTCAATATACCATGGACCAACTTTGCTTGCCAATGGATCTGGAAGAAGATATCCCGGAAAATCACCTCGTTCGCGTCGTGAATGCCGCCGTCAATCGGCTGGACAACGCCATTTTTGACGCGGCCTATCCCGGCGGCGGCCGTGACAGCTACCATCCTAAAATGCTCACCAAAGTCATTATCTACGCTTACACTCAGCGAATCTATTCGTCTCGCCAAATCGCCAAAGCGGTCCGGGAGAACATTCCCTTCATGTGGCTGGCCGGACGGCAGCGACCCGACTTCCGCACGCTGAATCGCTTCCGTTCCCAGCGGATGAGAAATGTCCTCGAAACGGTATTTACCGCCGTGCTTCAGTTTCTGGCTGACGAAAAATACGTGTCTCTGGAGCATTATTTTGTGGACGGAACTAAGATCGAAGCGAATGCCAATCGCTACACCTTTGTCTGGAGCAAAGCGGTCAGCAAACACAAAGCGAAACTGCAAGATAAGGTACAGGCCCTATTCGCTGACATTGAAGCAGCGGAAGAGCAGGAAGAACAAGAGAATCAGGGCAAAGATCTGGCTGAACTCAGCACGGGTTCGGAAATGGACAGTGAGAAACTCGAACAAGCCGTGCAAAAGCTTGAAGCTCAGCTTGCCGAAAAACCGAAAGACAAGCCCCTAAAAAAGACGGTTCGGAAGTTGCGTAAGGATTTGCTCCCTCGACTGCAGAAGTACGAACAATATCAAAAGCTGCTTGGGGACCGGAACAGTTTCAGCAAGACCGATCCCGAGGCAACGTTTATGCGGATGAAAGAAGATCACATGCGAAATGGCCAACTGAAGCCAGGTTACAATCTACAGATCGGGACCGAAAACCAATTTATTTTAACCTACAGTCTCCATCAAAGACCGGGTGACACCCGCTGTTTAGAACCACATCTGGCAAAAACAAAGCAATTCCTCGGGAAACTTCCAAAGACGGTCATTGCAGATGCCGGCTATGGAAGTGAAGAAAACTACGCCTATCTGGAAAAGAGCGAGATACAGGCCGTCGTGAAATACAGCACCTACCACAAAGAAAAGAGCAAAGCCTGGAAAGCCGACGTCGGAAAAATCGAGAACTGGACCTACGACGGATCCGAGGATCGCTGGACGTGTTTAGCCGGACACCCGCTGTATTTCCAACGAGAGAGCAAGGAAACCACAGAGAGTGGATACGAAATTAAGAAGCGTCATTACCAAAGTCAAAGCTGCGGAGGTTGTCCGTTAAAAGAAAACTGCACGAAGGGAAGCGGAAACCGGGAAATCGCAGTCAGTTTGGAGCGGCTTAGATACCAGAAACAGGCGAAAGAGATCCTCCGAAGCGAGGAAGGCTATCTATTGGCCGTACGTCGAATGACGGAGCCGGAAAGTGTATTTGGACAATTAAAGAATAACCGGGGCTTCCGGCGCTTTCTGCTTCGCGGCATGGAAAAAGTGACGCTAGAGGTCGGTTGGCTTTCGCTTGCTCACAACCTGCTGAAGCAAGCAGCGAATGACCAGAAATACAAGGGAGCGATCCTCCAATAACGGAGAATCGCTCCCTTTCTTACAAATTAATCTTTTAAGAAGGCATGGGATTTTTCCCCACCAGTGGAGTATCTACTTTTGGGACAGCCCCTCTTTTATCGTGGAAAATATGTATGCGAAAAACAGCATACCGGTGCGACCCCCTTATCCCGGAGTCCTCCGTATAAAATCAGCACTTGTCGTAGATATGCTCTTTATTTCGCTTTTTCTCTCGGCCAGAAGAAGCGGGAGCGGTCTTCTAGAGTCTGGACCCACTCCGCAAAGGTAGCTGGCGGCATGTTACGAAGGCTCGTATGCATTCTGCGATTGTTGTAAAAGTCCATGTACCGGTCCACCGCTTCATAGGCCTCTTCGAACGTGTCGAAGGCCTCTTTGCGGAACAAATCCCGATCAATATTACTGTGGAACGATTCAATAAAAGCATTTAAATCCGGCGTTCGAGGCGGAATGCGTTCATGGGTCATTTCCCAGCTTTCACACATGTCGCCAAACAGGTGGCTGACGAACTGTGGACCGTTGTCGGTGCGGATCACCGGGCGTGCGCTGTCAGGGGCGCAGTGTTGCTCCATGGCGCGTCCTAGCGTCTGGCAGGCGTGCTTGGCCTCACACGACGATCCGCGGTGGTAGCCGACGATGACACGGGTAAAGACATCGATAATACTCAGGACAAAGAAATGCCTGCCCTGGCCCGCCACGTAACCGTACTTAATGTCCATCTGCCAGAGCTGACCCGCCCCTGTAATGACCCGGTTCTCCGGCAGCTTCCGAGGATGCTTAAAACGCTTGTGACGCTGCGGCTGTAGGATATCCAGCGCCTGACACAGCCGGTAGCTTTTCTTGTGATTGAGCCTCAGCCCGTGCTGGTTCCACAAGCACTTGGCCAGCAGTTTGTACCCGTACACGTGCTCCTCTCCAGCGATTAATTCCAGCAGCCATTCCTGGATTTCCTCGTCGCTAATCTTCTCTCCAGACTCGGTCAGGGAATAGCCGGGTACGGGTCTTCCGCGCCCCTGGGGTACGGCCTGTGCATCCTGCTTCTTGCGTTTCTTACGGTCGTAATACGTAGACTCTGCTAGCCCCACGAGACGTAGTACCAACGCTGCGGTATTCCCCTGCTTAATGAACATGTCGGCTACCTCGATTTTTTCGGATAAGCAGGGGTTGGCTTTTTTAGCAGTTCACGCAGAATCTCGATCTCTAACTCCTTTTCGCCGAGGATCTTGACGGCCTTCTCGTATTTCTGCTCCACGTCCAGGAGGCGCTTCAGTTCCTCCACCTGCTCCTGGGGATACGGATGATCTTGTTCCCCATGGGCCTCTCGGTAGTCCCTCACCCACTGATTCACTGTCGATGGGGTCACCCCATACTTGCGGGCAACCACCGCTGCCTTAATGCCAGACAACACCTCTTGCGCTGCCTTCTCTCTTGTTCCTGTTAAGTGTCCCATACCGTTCATCCTCCTCCTATATCTAGTCTACATTTTTGTGGGGGAGGACTCCAACTTCTTTAGGGGGCTGTGGAGATACATTTGCTGACGCGCAGGCGTGAGGCCTGAATGTATGCGAAAAACAGCATACATTTTGCTGGCGCGCAGGCGTGAGGCCTGAATGTATGCGAAAAACAGCATACATTTGCTGACGCGCAGGCGTGAGGCCTGAATGTATGCGAAAAACAGCATACATTTGCTGGCGCGCAGGGAGCGGTTCCACTCCCCCAAATGCTTACACTGAATCTACTCCAGCATAAAGAGCTATCCCAAGCAACCGTTTCATGGCTTCAGGGACAGCTCCAATTAAGCTATCGTAAATTTCATGCCCATCGTCTGCACTGCATTTCCTTGAATTTCAGTGGAACCGTCTTCTACGAATACACCCTAACGATACAGTATCACACATTACGTCGAACGTAAGGTGAAAAGACAGCTATAATTAACGTTACCTTTTTCAAAAGAATGCCCGGGCACTTACGGCAGCATACCAGCCCGGTACCTGCCCGGGGACATACCGGCCACCTTGGTGAAGCTGCGGATGAAGTTGGCGTAATCGCTGAAGCCGGACAGCTCGCAGGCGGCCGCGACACTCTTGCCGGAGGTAAGGTGACTCATGGCCAGGGAGACGCGCTTGTTAACGATATAGGAGCGGACGGTAAGTCCCGTGTGCTCTTTGAACTGCTGGCTTATATATTTGCCGCTGTAATGAAATTCCTGCTCCAGCTGGGCGGAATAGATCGGTTCGAGCAGATGCTCCTCGATGTAAGCCATCGTCTGGCGGACAAGCTCCGGCATGAGATTATGCGGCAAAGCGGCGGAGGACTGCTGCAGAGTGTTGATGAATACAAGCAGCCGGGTGGCATAGGAATCGGCCAGCAGATCCTGTCCGTACTCCTCGGAGTGAAGGCTATAGATCAATTGGTCCGCCAGTCTGGAATAGAAGGCGCACTGGTCGCGGGAGAGCCGGATCAGCGTGTTCAGCCCCGAGGGAAAGGCGTTGAAGCAGGCCAACAGGTTCGTGCGGCTGCTGGATAGCCGCCGCAGGGCGGATCTTCGCAGGTTCAGCCCGATCCGTTCATAGGTCTGGTTGTCGGCACAGACACAGCGGTGCATCTCACCTGGCCGGATCAGAATCAGATCGCCGGGGGAGAGCTTGTAGCAGGACTGCTCCACATACATATAGGTATTGCCTCTCAGGAACAGGTAGATTTCGTAGGCATCGTGCCTGTGGTAAGGCTGAGCCGGGCTGAGCTGCTCCGTGGTGGTTGATTTGTGGAAGCAGATCATTTCTTCGGGGATCGGGGTGAACACATACTGGGCAAGCTGCTCCATGGCATCCATTCCTTTAATTGGATATATAAGGATTATCGGTATCCGCGCAATATAGTATCGCTGATATGCAACGACGACATATCAACTATTTAATATAATACAGGAATAGGAAGCGCTTGCAAGTGTTGCAAGGGAAAAGGACAAGCCTGTACAGGGTACAGCTGCCGCTTCGATTAGACAGGAGGTGCGACCAGAGGCAGAATTCGGCAGGAATGTTGTGCAGAAATCATATAATAAGGAGATGAAGCAATGAAATCAACGTTTAAAAAATCACTATGTACCTTGCTGGCAACGGTAACTATGTTGTCTATGCTGGTGGTGCCACCGCCACCCAAAGTTTCAGCAGCCAGCGATGTGACGGTCAATCTGTCCGCCCAGAAGCAGGTGATCCGCGGGTTCGGCGGCATTAACCATCCGAACTGGATCGGGGATCTGACCGCCGCGCAGCGGGAGACCGCCTTCGGGAACGGGGCGAACCAGTTGGGATTCTCCATTCTGAGAATCTCTGTGGACGAGAACAAGAACAACTGGTATAAGGAGCTGGATACGGCCAAGGCAGCCGTTGCCAAAGGAGCCATCGTTTTTGCTTCGCCGTGGAATCCGCCTAGCAGCATGACGGAGACCTTCAACCGCAACGGGAATACCTCAGCCAAGCGTCTCAAATATAACCAGTACGGCGCATACGCCCAGCATCTGAATGACTTCGTGACGTACATGAAGAATAACGGGGTTAACCTGTATGCGATCTCGGTGCAGAACGAGCCGGACTATGCCGAGACCTGGACCTGGTGGACACCTGCCGAAATGCTGAACTTTATGAAAAATTATGCCGGTTCCATTAACTGCCGGGTCATTGCTCCGGAGTCCTTCCAATATCTGAAGAATATGTCCGATCCGATTCTGAATGACTCCCAGGCGCTGGCCAATATGGACATTCTGGGGGCACATTTGTATGGAACTCAGGTGAACAACTTCGCTTATCCGCTCTTCAAGCAGAAGGGTGCAGGCAAAGAGCTGTGGATGACCGAGGTCTATTATCCGAACAGCAATAACAACTCGGCCAACCTGTGGCCGGAAGCGCTGGAAGTAGCCTACCATATGCACAATGCGCTGGTGGAAGGGGATTTCCAGGCTTATGTATGGTGGTATATCCGCCGCCAATACAGCCCGATGAATGAAGACGGCAGTATCAGTAAGCGCGGGGACAGCATGGCCCAGTTCTCCAAGTTCGTCCGCCCGGGTTATGTAAGAGTTGATGCTACGAAGAACCCTAACACCAATGTCTATGTCTCGGCTTACAAGGGCAGTAACAAGGCAGTGATTGTCGCTATTAATAAAAGCAATTCGGCGGTTAGCCAGCGGTTCGTCCTGCAAAATGGCTCCGCATCGAGTGTGTCCCCATGGACCACAGACGCCAGCCGCAAGGTAGCCGCCGGATCAGCCATTAATGTGTCGAATGGTGCCTTCACTGCCCAACTCCCGGCTCTTAGTGTAACTACCTTCGTAGCCACACTCGGAAGTAGCAAAAGCTCAGTAACGGATGCAATCTATGACATTGAAGTAGATCCCGCCTTGGCTGAGGAAGTTCTTGCCCAGTAGAATACAGTCGCAGCATTTATGACTTAACCGCAGATAGACTCAGCATCCCGGCCTGTAAATCGCAGCTTGTATAGTGCGTTTACAGGCCGGGATTTTTGGTGCTTTCGGGTCATCGTTTAAATTTGAAAGAGAATAGTGTTATTTTAAAATGAATCGTGCATCCTTCTTCTATAAATGTACAATCTGATTTGTTAGGATATTACCAGGCAAAACAATGTAAGCGCATACAAGAGGAGGAATCTCTAGGATGAGTAAAAAGATCAGGAGAAAGGCACTCTCAGTTTCAATGGCTGGTGTGCTGCTGCTATCCGTCATTACCCCTATGCCATTCTCTAACCCGCTTCAAGCTGCTCCGGCTGCTGCCATGCAGGCTGCTATTGCTCCGGCACAGGTAACCGCCGATTGGTACAAGAGCTATCAGACGATGGATGGTGTAGGAGCCGCCTATGCGTATACGGATTCCGTCCATATGCTGCAGCTCGCTTCGGCCGGCCATCAGGATACGGTCCGGCATCTGCTGGATCTGACCTTCAGTGAACAGAAGGGTACAGGTCACGACATTGTCCGGGTGATCATCGGTGACAACGGCGGCCTGACGACTTCCGGGGCTACTGCGGCAAGCCCGGGGTTCAACCCGCTCACCAGTCTCCTGGCCGATGTGAATAATCCCGGCTTTGACATCGAGGGGAATGCCATTCCCATGCGTGGAACAGCAGGACAATACGGCTACAAGATCGAAGCGGAGAACCGCTATTACGACGGCAATACCGACAGCATCTGGCCGGTTGAACCGGAGCATGCTCCTGGAACGCTTGTACCTGTGCAAGACTTTGTATGGGATTATCCCTCCTGGAATCAGCCGATCGGCAATGACGACGGCGGCCCGACCAATCTCCTCAGTAAGCCCGGTGAACAGCCTGTAGTCATCAAGAATTCCCCGCGTACCCGCAAAGAGCTGTTCGATATCGATCAGGTCTGGACCATGCGCCAGGCACAGCAGTATGGCGTCAAGCAATTCTACGCCTGCACCTGGACCGTACCCTACTGGATGAGCCAGTCCAACACCAATTCTCCCAGCAAAATTGTCCGTGGCGACATCGCCACCATTGGCGGAAAACCGGTAAAAATATACTATCAGGCCTATGCAGATTATCTTGTCAATTATATCCGCGGCATGTGGGAGCAGTATGGGATTCCGGTTACCCACATCAATCCCTTCAACGAAGTCGATCTGGCGGGCGGCTCAGCTGCTTACGTTACGGAACTGATTAACGGTTACATCGGACCTGCTTTGAAAAAATCGATGCAGCCTGGCGGCGACCTCTATGATATTAAGAACCCGGAAGGCAAGCTCATTGACTTCATTCCCCAGCTAGCCGCAGTGGACGGCACCAATCTGGGCGCTTCCTTAAGCAGAGGCGGCGAGGTGTTCTCGCAGACGGACCCGGATAATGCGCTCGACAAGAATCCCTATCTCGATGTATTCACTACCCATCTCTACGGTACAGTTGGCATCGGTACGGATGAGAACAAGCTGTACCACACCGGGGATTTCTCCAAGAATCCTCTGGATTATACCAAGGATGGAAGCAAGTATCCCGAATATCTTACTAAGTATAAGCTCTGGCAGGCAGAATTCATGAACCAGGACACCGCTGACGGTTCGGCTGGAGCGTATACGCAGCGCTACGGCAATCAGAATATCAATGACGCCGTACGCTGGTCCAATCTGATGACCAATATGTTCACCAGCAACCCGGGCTTCACCGGCTTTGTCTGGTGGAGCATGTGGGACAGCAACGGCGCGGACGGCTCTGACCTGATCCGCTTCGTGACGACCAACTCCCAGCAGGAGCCGGGACGGATCAGCACACTGACGGGGGAATACCGGTTGTTCAAGCGCTTTTACAGCTACGGGCATTTCTCCCGGTTCATGAATCCCGGCGATGTGCGCTTTGAGGTTACACGCGTACCGGCGCCTGATCTGAATGTGGTCGGCTTCAAGAATCCGGCTACGGGTGATTTCTCGATGACGATATCCAATGCCAACAATGATGACAGCGTTCAGCCGCTGGAATTCAATCTGAAGGACTTCCCGGCAGGAACAGATAGTGTGACGGTATTCCGCACCTCGGGAAGCGAGAACCAGAAGAAGCTGGGTACGATTCCTGTATCGGGCGGCAAATTCGTCATTAATATTCCGCCCGCCAGCGTTGTGACGGTTGTTCCGTCCAAGGGAACCTTTGCCACTTATCAGGGGCTGGACGGGGAGCGCGATATCTTCTCCACGCTGGAAGCAGAGGGGAATGACAACAGTGTGCCCGGCGACAGTGCAGGCCAAGCAGGCCGTGCCAATGAGGCAGTGACACTGGGTGCAGGCGGTTATCTCGCTTACAACAATGTGAATTTTGCAGACGGCTCGGCGAACGGCGGTGTGGTCCGCAGACACTTGCTGTATCTTACCGCCCAGACGAAGTCGGCGCAGGGAGGCAAGCTTGCTGCTTATGTGCTTCCGGTGGGAACCCCTGCCGGCAGCAGCGCCGATATCCTGTCCCAAGGTACGCGGGTCGCAGAGATTCCGGTACCGGCCAATGACAGCTACGGCAAATTCCAGGACATGGTCGATACAGGCGATCTTAGTGCTTACGGCCATAAGGATCTGTATATCGTGGCCGAACCGAATGGGACTGCGGGTACGATCACCGTTGACCGCTTCCTGTTCGGAGCAGGCGATTCCGACTGGAGTACTGCCGCCAACAATTCTACAGTATCCATTCCGGGCAATCTGCTGCTCAACGGGGATTTTGATACGGCAACCGCTTCCAATACAGACAACTGGTCTGCCGGACGTTACAACAAGGGAACCTTTGAGCCTGCTGCTGCAGGACCAGTGTTAACGGCGGATACCATACAAAGCTATTCGGGGCTGTCACGTTACTTGAAGAACAGCTCGACCTCGAAGGTTGCCGGTTCCAGCAAGCTTGCTGGCCGCATCGACGCTGCGCAGCAGTATGATGGAATGTGGCAGGATGTTACCGGTAAGCTGAACAAGGGAGAGAGCTATAACTTCAAGGGCTACTTCCTCTCGATGATGAGCCGCCCGGACAGCTATGATGTTGCTGCAGAGCATCCGGGTGATGTCGAAGCGGCGCTGGTGTATTACGACGGGAACGGGAATCAGCTCGGAATGACTCCGATCAATGGCCGCGATATGCCTGAACCGTACGCCGCCCGTGAAGCCGGTGATCCTGCATACTGGGCGGGCGGCAAGTTCGTCGGACGCATTCTTGAGGGCGGGCCGCTTAGCTTAAGCTCCTTCCAGCCCGTGGATGTGAAGGTGGCAGACTGGCATGAGACGCCTAATCAGCCATTCACGTATGAGGAACCCGCAGGCACAGCGAAGGTGGTCCTGGCGGTGTATGCGAAGGATGCGAACATCCTGTATGCTGACCAAATGTCGCTTACTCCTGAGGCGGTCGTGTCGCACAACCTCTTTATTGATGGCGTTCAGCCGTCTGATTTTGACGAAGCGAAGCATGAATATAAATATACAGTCACCGGGAACGCCATTCCGAAGGTTACAGCGGTAACCAGCGATCCGGCTGAGCTTGTGAGTATCTCGCAGGCGGACAGTGCGCAGGGCACGGCAGTGGTCCGGTTCGTCAAAGGAGAACAGATCAAGACTTATAAAATCCTCTTCAGTACGAACGAGGTGGTTGATTTCTCGAATGGACTTCCGGCAGGCTGGGAGGTCGTGAATCCGGCTGATCCGCTGAACGCACTTAGCTATAGTGCTGAGGGTGCGGCCATCCAGACCTTGAAGAGCGATACGGACTATCCGGGCAGCCATAATATGCTGCAGATGCCGGGTTCGGCCGAAGGTAACTGGACACTTACAGCAAAGCTTACGGTAGACAAACCGCTTAATGACTCGTCGGTGGGTGAGAATTCCCAAGTAGGACTTGGCATCAGCCGGATTACAAACGGTGAATTTTACAGAATCAATGCCAGAAAGGTAAGCTCCAATATCAAAGTGAATAATTCGGGGTTGATAGGTACTCAGCCCTTCACCAACAATACGAATCAGACGAATCTGAGCGGCATGAACTATTTCTTGCGGATTGTAAAAGAAGGCAATGTGGTGCAAGGCTATTTCTCCACAAACAGTGGTGCTTCCTGGCTGGCGATGGGGAATCCGTCAACGTATACCCCGGAATTCTTCAAGGATGCCAAGGTGCAGTTGTACGGAACCAATACCAGCGCAGTAACGGACTTCAAAGTCACCTTCTCGGGGGTTACCCTGGTGAAGACCCTGGGAGAGACGGGGGAAATTACTGCAGATCAGCAGGCTGTAGAGGAAGCGGCGGCCTTGATTGGCAACCGGATTACCGTTCCTAATGCAGTGGAGGGTGAAGATAACACTAAGCTGATGGCCAAAGCGCAGGCGATTCTGGATGGCAATGAAGCGCTGAAGCAACTGGGAGTGAAGACCGCTATTACTCTCCAGGGAGGCGGATTCACGCTGACTGTAACTAAGGGAAGTGTCAGTGTAAAGGTCAGCCCGTTCACTATTGCAGCGGGGATGAAGGCGGTAAGAGATTTCGAGGATGGGACCATGCAAGGCTTCCAGCCGAAGGGAAGTGCTGGCGTGAAGCTGGAGCTTACCAAGGAAGCTAACCACACCACGGGCGGCGCTTATGCCCTGAAGGTCACAGGCAGAGCGGCTAACCCGGACGGACCTGCGGTCCAGGTCAAGGATGCCGTCACCATCGGCAACGAGTACAAAGCGGCGGTATGGGTTAAGCTGATCAGCCCGGCAAGCGCACAGCTCAAGCTGACGGCACAGGTCAATGCACCTACGCCGTACTATGTCAGTCTGGCTACACAGACAGTCAGTGCAGGCGGAGACTGGGTGAAGCTGGAGGGAACCTACCGTTATCTGCATGATGATGTCACTTTATATGTAGAGAGCCCTAATAGCACTAATGCATCTTACTATATCGATGATTTCAGCTTCACAGACACTGGTCTGGAGAGCATTCTTCCGCTCCAAGAAGTGTATAAGAACGACTTCCTGCTCGGCAATATACCCGGCACGAATGATCTTAATCCGGGTAACGGACAGAATGCGTTCTTCAATTATCACTTCAATGCCGTGACCTTCGAGAACGAGATGAAGCCGGACGCGCTGCAGAAGACCAAAGGCACTTTTACCTTCAACAAATCAGACGATATGGTTGCCAAATCCCGGGCGATGGGGGCGGAGGTCCATGGGCATGTGCTGGTATGGCATAGCCAGACTCCGGCGTGGTTCACGCAGCAGGTGGATGCCTTAGGCAATGCCGTGAAGGATGGGACGGGGAATCCGGTCTATCTCAGCCGCAGTGAGGCACTGGCAAATATGAAAACCCATATCCGTACGGTCATGGAGCATTACAAGGATTCGGTGATCTCCTGGGATGTGGTCAATGAGGCGATGCAGGATGGTCCTCCGGCCGTAACGGACTGGAAGGATGCGCTGCGTAAGTCCCCTTGGTACTATTCTGTCGGCCCTGACTTTGTAGAGCAGGCATTCCTTGCCGCCAGGGAAGTGCTAGATGAGCATCCGTCGTGGAATATCAAGCTGTATTACAATGATTTCAACGATGATTTCCCGGAGAAGCGGGATGCCATCTATGACATGGTCAAAGAGATCAATGACCGTTATGCGCTGGCCCATCCCGGCAAGCTGCTGGTTGACGGCATCGGGCTGCAGTCCCACTACGACATGAGAACCAAGCCTGACAATGTGGAAGCGGCGATTGAGAAATATGCTTCCCTGGGTGTGGAGCTCTCCATCAGCGAGCTGGATGTGCTGGCAGGCATGAATTATTCCCTCTCAGCAGAGTGGGCAGAGAAGCAGGCGAACCTGTATGCCCAATTGTTCCAGATCTACAAGAAGCATGCGGATGTAATCGCGCGTGTCACCCTTTGGGGATATGCAGACAGCGCGAGCTGGAGAGCAGGCCAGAATCCGTTGCCGTTCATCAGCTCGCTGGCACCGAAGCCGGCGTATTATGCCATCCTTGATCCTGAGAAGTATCTGGCCGGGCATCCGCTCTATGTGACTCCAGAGACTAAGAGCTCTACGGCGCTGTATGGTACCCCTGACATTGATGGAAGCATAGACGACCTCTGGGCGAATGCGCCGGAGATCCGGATTGACAATCATCTGATGGCGACAGCGGAGACCACAGGAACCGCCCGGACGCTGTGGGATGAAGAGAATCTCTATGTGCTGTTCCAGGTCAAAGATACGCAGTTAAGCAAAGCCAGCACGGATAAGACGAAGCAGGACTCCGTGGAAGCTTATGTGGACGGAGACCGTATCAACGCCTGGCCGTACCGCGAGGATGACGGGCAATACCGGGTCAACTATGCCGGAGAGCAGTCCTTCAAGTTCCTCAGTAATTCGACACCGGCGGTCTCACCGGGATTTGAATCGGCGGCGGTAACCGAAGGGACGGCTTATACGGTGGAGATGAAGATTCCATTCCGCACACTGAGGCCGGAGAACGGAACACAGATCCGGTTCGATGCGCAGGTGAACAATGCAACCGGGTCCAATCTGATCGGCGTAGCCACCTGGAATGATCTGCTGGGCCGGGCTGCGAAATCAACAGAGGTGTTCGGCAACCTTACTCTCAGCGGCAAGGGAGATGCAGCTCCGCCTGTGTGGGCTGAGGGAAGCAAGCTTGAAGCCACCGGTATTACGCCTACAGGGGTTACCTTATCGTGGCCGGCTGCAATGGATAATCTGGGTGTTACCGGATACCGCATCTACAACGGGATCGATTCCGAGCCGGTGCTTGTAACCGGTATCGAACCGGTGGAGACCGCAACCGGAGCCGTATATCGTTATGAGGTAGCTGGACTGCTGCCGAACACGTCATATACCTTCAAGGTAGAGGCAGGCGATGCAGCGGGGAACTGGAGTAAGGACGGACCGTACGTTATAGTGACCACCCTTCCTGGTGAAGACATCACGCCGCCGGTCTGGGCGGAAGGAAGCACGCTTGCCGCTTCCGGTATCACGAGTAGCGGACTGACGCTGACCTGGTCGGCTACGGCCACAGATGACAGCGGCATCTACGGGTACCGGATTACGAATGGAACCGGAGATAAGCCGATTACGGTTACAGATGCTGTGTATACGGAGACCGTAACCGGTGCTGTATACAGTCATCAAGTAACGGGATTACAGCCGGGTAAGCAGTATACGTTCAAAGTAGAAGCTGGAGACACGGGCGGCAATTGGAGCGAGGGTGGGCCTTCTGTGTCAGCAACGACACTGCCTGCTACCGACACCACACCTCCGGTCTGGATGGAGGGAAGCAAGCTTGAAGCCTCACGGATCACAGCATCCGGTCTGACACTAACCTGGACGCAGGCTGCTGACGATAAGGGAGTGACCGGCTACAAAGTCTATAGGGGAGCAGAGGAAATCGCTGCGTTGTCTGGAACAGAACTGCGGTACGAGGTAACCGGGCTTGCTGCGGGAACAGAGTATCATTTCTCGGTGCAGGCCGGGGATGAAGCCGGGAACTGGAGCAAGAATGGTCCTGCCCTCTCTGTAACTACGCTAAAAGACAGTGGCGGTCCGTCTGAGCCGACGCCAACACCAACAACAAGACCAACACCTACGCCGACGCCAGTACCGACGTCAGTACCAACGTCAGTACCAACATCAACAGCTACGCCAACACCGACACCAACATCGACGCCGGGAGCAACAGGTACACCGGCTGCGTCACAGACACCAGCACCTACGCAGACACCAGTGCCAAGCAGCCCGTTCAAAGATGTAGGTGCCAAATACAGCTGGGCTTCGGAGGCGATTGACACACTGTACAGTCTGGGCATCATCCAAGGAACCTCTGCGGCCACCTTCAGCCCGGAGAAGAACATTACGAGAGCGGACTTTGTGCTGCTGGTAGTGAGAGCATTGGGTCTCGAAGCGGAATCCGGTTCCGGCTTTGCAGACGTAAGCCAGGGAGCCTACTATTATGAAGCGCTCGGTATTGCGAAGCAGCTGGGGATTATCAATGGAACAGATGGCAGCAGCTTCAATCCGAAGGGCGAAATCTCGCGGCAGGATATGATGGTGATTGCAGCCAGAGCCTTGAAGGTGGTGAACAAATTATCTGCCGGCGGCAGTGCCGGAGACCTGGCCGGCTACACAGATAGAATGAAGGTGGCGAAGTATGCCATTGATAGTGTAGCGGCACTGGTCCAAGGGGGAATTGTCCGGGGAGACGGGAAATCCCTTCATCCCACCGGAACAGCCACGCGGGCGGAAGCTGCTGTCATGATCTTCCGGATATTGAAGAAGTAAAGAAGTAACACCCTGCAGGTAAAGCATAGAATCACATTATATAACCCTCACGGCCGCGAGCGTCCACCCATCGGAAGATGGGCCGGATGCTGGCTGGCCGGAGGGATTTTTGAGTAATATAAACTTCCACGTACCAAGTGCAATCCCTCGTCATACCTACCCGACGGACAACCTAGTAGACCATCAGAATTAAACAAGTGATTTCATTCCAACAAAGCGGTAAGGGATGAAACTGCGTTTGTAGGAAAAAACAGGGATAAGTGTATTCTGTGCAACTAAAACCAGTGAAACGGATGTACATCCTCTTCTAATTGTATTTTGTGCAACTACATTTGCCCGGATGGGCGAAAATCCAGGTATAGGGGCATTTTAATTGCACGAACTACATCTAAACGGGGATTTGGCGGCACATCGGACGATTTAGTTGTACGAATTGCAATTAAGCCTCCAACTTGCCTCCTAATCGGGGTGAAGTAACCCCTCAGCAAGCCATTAGTTAAAGTAATTCTCCCGTGTAATCCTGCCCGGAAAACCGAAGCTACCGGAACCGGAATTGGAACTGGAACTAGTTGGAAAATGTACACTGGTGGATTAAGATACGTTTTTCCAACTGTATACTGCTCGAAGCTGTACGTTGGAGCCGGTTACTTCCTGTATCCGATGAGCCACACCCGCTACCTTGTTCCCTGTCATTACTCAACTATTCAGCCTGCCTAATAAACATCGCGTATCCTGCCTATCTCTGGGTCTTCCACATAGCATCCCGCATCCCACCTATTCTGGGTCTTCCCGCCCAGACCTGCCGCTACGCGTTTACCTTGCTGTTATACCGGAAGTACTAATATTTCCTCTACATCTTCTTTTTTACAAATAATTAGTTTATCATTGCTTCATTCCAAAGATTAGGAGGATTTACTATGCATGGAGTAATAAAACATATAAGCCGATTGTGTGCGGGGCTTATGCTGCTGGGTGCTGTATCATATGCGGGAGGGGAGCAGGCACTGGCTTCGCCTGTCCAGAGTGGACAGGTGATCGGGACAGGGGCAGCGGCTCTGGCTGCTGTGGACGTCAGTTCTTCCATTACAGTGCTGGGCAGCCCGTTCAAGAAAGCGGCTTATGCGCGTAATGTCTGGGACATGCAGCTTTTTGGCGGCAAAATCTATCTGGGCCACGGCAACAGCAGCAACAATGCGCCTTCGTCCAATGCGGGGCCGGTTCCAATCTATTACTGGGATCTTGCCCAGAATAAATTCTCTGTGCAGGATGTTACGTATACGAACCCGGCGACAGGCAAGGTGACCACCAATGTCTATGTCATGGATGAGCAGATCGATACCTTCAAGGTGCTGAACGGGGAGCTGTATATTCCCGGGCATGACTCCAGAGTACCGGGGTGGGCTTACGGGAATTTTTATCGGCTGAACGGGGATCACTGGGATCAATACATGAACATTCCCGGAGGCATCCATGTGTACGATATGGCCTACTACAAAGGCAAGCTTTACGCAGCACTCGGCGCTAACGAAGGGCCCTTGATTTACGTATCTTCGAACAGGGGAGCGACCTGGACCCGCTTCGGCACGGTCTCCCAATACGGTATTATGCGTGCCTACAATCTGTTCGAGCTGGGCGATACACTGTATGCGTCCTCAGCCACGGCAGGGAAGACCCAGGGGATTCCAAATGAGAAGGGGTATATGACCTCCATCAAGCAGAGCACAAGCGGGGGAATTCAGACCTCCAAGCTGACGTTTACCAGTACCCAACTGTTCCCGGGTCTCAGCTTCGTTATCAAAGCGGGTGAAGTGAATGTTCCCGGCGTCAGCGGCCAGCCTTGGCTGAAGCTCCTGCGTACGACCCCGGTGAACGACCGGCTGCTCTATATTCCGGGTGTGATCTATAACGACCATCAATCTATCCCGCAAGGGCTGTACTCGGCAGCAGCCAACTTCCAGAATGTGCGCAAGGAGCTGTTGCCTGACTCTGCTGTAGTGCCTATGGATATTCTGGAGCGCGGGGAGACGATATATGTGCTCGGTTATGTCAAGGAAGCCTCGGGACAATATACGAATTACGTCTACCGCAAAAGCACCTCCAGCTTCGCAGCCGGCGGGGAAGGCTGGAGTGAAGTCTTCCACTTCAGCCGGGACACGTTCGCCCGTTCCTTCGAGGAACAGGGTGGCGATTTCTATTTCGGACTGGGGAGCTATGCCGACGTCCTTCCGGCTTCCACCGGCACGATTCTGAAGCTGAGCGCCGGGTCTTATTAATGGCTACTCCCCAATAATCGCAATATCCGTGTTGATCCATTTGGCTGTGTCTACACTTTTGGCCTGTAGAAGCAGTGTGTTGATAATATCCTCGCCCCAGTTCTGCTCGTTCTGTGAGATTACGCGGGTAATCTGGCCGTTATCCAGCGCTTGCTGCAAGGCCGGGGTCAGGCCGAGGGCGAGGTTATAACGCTTCAGCCCCTTGGCCTTCCAGACCAGGACAGAGCTGGTGCTGGAGACGAAATCCAGATTCACCAGCGCGCTGAAATGGGGATGATCCGAGATCATCTGCTCCAGCTGCCCGGCAGCCCGCTCCTCACTGCCGTCGTTGTGACGGATCTCCAGTACATCAATGTCCGTATGCTGAGTCAGGTAAGTCTCAAGTCCCAGCAGTCGTTCCCGGGTGCTCTGCATCCGGGACATTCCGGACTCCACCAGAATCATTCCTTTGCCGCTTAGCAGACGTTCCACCGTCTGTCCCATCACTGCGCCGGTTGCCCGGTTATCCGCCCCGATATAGGCTGCTCTCCGGCTGGCAGGCGAATCCGATTCGAAGCAGACCACAGGAATTCCTTGGGTGGCCGCTTTGTTAATCATGGCAGTGAGCGCCTGCGAATCCACCGGAGCAATCGCAATGCCGTCTACCCCCCGCTTAATCATCATCTCCATGATGCGGATCTGCTGCTCCAGATTGGCTTCATCGGGAGCTTGCACCAGCAGCTCTACATTATGCTTCCGCGCTACCGCTTCCGCTTTTCCGGTGATCATCTCGTAAGTGGCATTCACCATAGGGTAGATAATGCCGAAGGTCAGCGGAGGTTCTTCACCTGCACTTAACGGAGAATCTCCCGTTGTCTTCTCAGAAATATCCGCTGCTCCGGCTGCCTTAAGACAGCCGCCAAGCAGGAAGCCTGCCGTCAGCAGCAGGAGAACCACGGACCATCCCCTAAGCCTGTTTACGCTCACGCATGTCCCGCCCCTCTGCGGATCGTGTGCAGCTGCTCCCCGGTATTTCCCTGCCTGCGGAATTCCATGGGCGTCATCCCCGTTACTTTTTTGAACAGATTGGAGAAATAATGCTGATCATTGTAGCCGACCAGATAGGCGATTTCAAAGGTTTTGTGCCCCGTGGATTTCAGCAGCTCCTTGGCCCGGTCCATACGTGTAGCCGTCAGGAATTCCGTGATGGTCTGCCCGGTCGCCTGACTGAAGGTCTTGCTCAGATGGCTGGGACTGACCCTGACCACCTTGGAGATGTCATTCAGGGAGAGCTGCTCCTTGTCGTATTGCTCACGGATATACTGCTTCACCCGGTCGATCAGCTCACGGTGCTTGTCTGCTCCTTCGGACCGCCATTCCCACAGCCGCTCGTACAGCTGCTTGAGATACTGAAGGCCGTCATCACTACTCGAGATTTGCTTCAGCTCTGTCTGCAATTCTTGGAGTATGCCGGCGTGGCCCGCGGCTGTGCGGAACCCGTTTTTCGCCGTCTGCACCAGCTCCAGGGTGATATCGTTCATCAGGTAACAGGCATATCCTGAGTTCCAGTTCATCTGCTCAAGCTCCTTGGACAGCTCCAGCAGGAAGCCGGACATCTGCCTGTGGTCGCCTGACTTCAGGAACTGGACCAGCCGGCTTCTGTCGAGCAGAACCCCATGGGCGCTAGGATCATAATACGCCTCAAGCATAGCGGCGGAATGCATTCTGGACATCTGCTTGAACATCCGGTCATTCTCAGCCTCCAGATAGGAGAGGTGAATGCCCTGAAGACGTTCGCAGACCTTGCCCCGGCTGACGGACAGCTCCAGCCCGCAGCCTTCCCTCAGCCGCTTCTTCGCAGCCGTGCACAGGTCATCCAGAGTATGGTTCATCCGGAGCGGATCACTGCCTTTATAGATCAGAACCATCTCCATGCGGCTGCGCTTGTAGATGAAGCTGTCGGCCGCCTCCTTGAGCAGGCCTGCTAACAGCGCCTCAGCATCCGGTGAAGCGGGGGGAAGCTCCGGGGACTCCTCCATATTGGGCGGATGCAGAGTAAATATAGCGGCGGCGTAGTAAGGAGCTGTTAACTGCAGCTCAAGCTGGGCCGCCGCTTCATAGGCGGCAGCGGTGCTGATCAGGCCTCCGCACAGATCGGCGAACAGATTCTCGGGGGTGTAGGCATATTTGTGCCTGATCCGTAATTCCTCATCAATCCGGGCGCTGACGCTGCGCAGAAGCTGCAGCAGGTCGGCTGCGCTGAACGGCTTCAGGCAGTAATCCTCGACCCCCAGGCGCAGCGCCTGCTGGGCATACTGGAAGTCATCATGGCCGCTGAGAATGATGATTTTGATCTGCGGGAATTTCTGGCGGACGACAGAGGTAAGCTCCAGGCCGTTCATGAACGGCATTTTGATATCGGTAATCAGAATGTCGGGCAGCTGCGCTTCAATAATAGGCAGCGCCAGCTCACCGTCGGGAGCGTCACCGCAATAGAGGAAGCCCTCCTTCTCCCAATCGATACATTCCCTGATATTCTCGCGGATCAGGATCTCATCATCCACCAGCATAATCTTCTTCATCACTAGACCCCCCTGTTCTTGGGTATGCGAACCGTAATCTGTGTGCCATAGCCTTCCGAGCTGTCCAGACGGATACCATATTCGGGCCCGAAATACAGCCGCAGCCGCTGATGCACATTCTGCAGGCCGAAGCCGCCCTGGCCGGTGTCCTCGGGTTCCTCCGACTGAATGGGATGCTCAACCGATTCCCTTAGCGCCTCCAGCCGCCCGGCGGGGATGCCGATGCCATTGTCCGAGACCGTAAGCATAATGGTGCCTCCGTCGGTGTACCCGCCAATGCGGATGAGTCCCATGCCCCGCTTATTCTTAATTCCGTGATACAGGGCGTTCTCAACCAGCGGCTGCAGGGTCATATTCAGAATCGGATACTCCTGCAGCTCCTCCGCCAGCTCCACCTTGAACTCCAGGATGTCGTGGTAGCGCATCTGCTGGATGATCAGATAGCTCTGCACATGGGCAAGCTCGGAGCGGATCTGTATCCAGTCGCGCCCGTTGTTGAGGCTAAGCCGGAAGAACGCGGATAACGCCTTCACCAGCCGGATCACGCCATCGTGATTCCCCGCTTCCGCCATCCAGACAATAGAATCCAGCGTGTTATATAGAAAATGAGGGTTAATCTGCGCCTGAAGCGTCCGCAGTTCTGCCTTTTGCAGCTGCTGCTGCTTACGGATGCTCTGGGCCAGCAGCTCTTTGATCTGCTCGACCATGATGTTGAAGCTCTGTCCGAGATCGGCGATCTCATCGGTACCGTCCGGTTTGACTTTGGCTTCCAGATAGCCACTTGCGGTCAGGCGCATCTTGTGCTGGAGCAGCTGGATGGGCCGGGTTAGCCGCCGGGTCAGCAGATAATGGAGCGTGATTGCAAAAATAATGCTTAAGCCCACGCTGATAATAATCAGCTGCCTGATCCGGTTCGCCTCGGCCACGATCTCCTGCAGCGGGGCTATGCCGATAATCGTCCAGCCTGTTGCAAGCGAGGAGGTATGGACGATGAACCGGGGCGGTCCGCCCGTCTGAAGCACGAAGCTGCCGCTTCTGCCCCGTTCCCCCGCAGGAATCAGGTTGTCCTGAATAACGGCAAGTTCTCCAGCCCTCACAGGAGGAACATAGAGGGGATTGTTCTGCTCGTCCAGCAGGTAGAAGAATCCGGTAGTGCCGATCGTCACCTTGTCGCAGAACTCTTTAATGAAGGAATCGCTCAGATCCACAATGATATAACCGATGACCTCATGCGTAATCCGCTGCTTGACCGCCGTCATAATCGAGATCACGCCCTCGTCCCCGTAGGTGAATCCGTCCACCCGGTCATAGCTGGTTATCAGCGGCGGGGGCACCCGGAGGATCAGCTCCGGATTCTGGGATAACGCCTGAAAATGCGGATTGCGCAGCGGGTTGCTGGCCGACTGGAAGATTCCCCGGCGCTCGCTGATGCCTTTGCCGTACAGATTAATCAGGCTGATGTTGAGCACATTCTCATACTTGTAGGTGTCCCGGTAGAGGGTGAAGGTCTGCAGAATGTTCTTGGCCTCCTGATAGGTCTCCGACTGTGAGAACAGAAAGTGGATGACCTGAGGATTATTGCTAAGCTCCAGCAGACGCTCGGTATCCTTGAACAGGTTGTCCATATTCGTTCCCAGCATTTCGGCCTGAAGCATGCTTGAAGCCTTGCTGTGACTGGAAATGGATTGGTAGGATTTCTGGTAGGAAATGAGGCCGACGGCAATCAGCGGTATGGTGGACAGCACTATGAACAAAGCCAGCAGTTTGGCTCTAAGACTGGAGGAGATCCAGCGTGTAATCCGCATTATCGGGAATTCCCTTTCACAAGTAGAGTAGATGCCGTTCCTAACTCTATTTTATAACAAATATTGGAATACCGAAACAAAAAAGAAAGCGCAAACAAAATATCCACCTTTTGAATAAAAAAGTACACCAAAATACCTATTCGGAGGGAATAAACCCAAAATTAGAAAGTAAACGCCAAAGGCTGCCCGTATAATGCTCTTCTGTAAGCGTTCTATAATGGGCACAACACCGGAACAAGGTGAACGTCAAGGGGGAGGAATAAGGAGATATGAAGAAGCTTGGAAAAGTGGGGGCTGTGCTGGCCCTGACCCTGTCCATGACCCTGTTAGGGGCATGCAGCAGCAATAACGGCGGGAACACGGCGGCGGATGCGGGTAAGACAGACAGTGCAGCAACGAAGGCGCCGGCGGCAAATGCCACCAAAGAGGCCAAGGACATCACGCTCGGCTTCTCACAGGTTGGGGCGGAGAGCGGCTGGCGCAGCGCGAATACGAAGTCCATTCAGGATTCAGCCAAGGAAGCAGGCTACACGCTGAAATTCTCGGATGCCCAGCAGAAGCAGGAGAATCAGATTAAGGCACTGCGTTCTTTTATCCAGCAAAAGGTCGATGTCATCTCCTTCTCTCCGGTAGTAGAATCCGGCTGGGATACGGTGCTGAAGGAGGCTAAGGCTGCGGGCATCCCGGTTGTTCTGACAGACCGTGCGGTAGATTCCAAGGATACCTCACTGTATGTTACCTTCCTGGGCTCCGATTTCGTGGAAGAAGGCCGCAAGGCAGGGAAGTGGCTGACCGAGCAGTATAAGGATGCCTCAGAGGACGTTAATATTGTGGAGCTTCAGGGAACTACAGGCTCTGCTCCGGCTAATGACCGGATGGCAGGCTTCGCCGAGACCATTAAAGATAACCCGCACCTCAAGGTCATTGCTTCACAGACCGGCGATTTCACCCGCGCCAAGGGCAAGGAAGTCATGCAGGCCTTTCTGAAGGCCAATAAGGATATCGATGTGCTGTATGCCCATAACGACGATATGGCGCTGGGGGCGATTCAAGCGATTGAAGCAGCAGGCCTGAAGCCGGGCCAGGATATCAAGATCATCTCTGTCGATGCCGTGAAGGACGGCATGCAGGCAGCCAGTGAAGGTAAAATCAACTTCATCGTTGAGTGCAACCCGCTGCTTGGACCTCAGCTGATGCAGGTAGTTAAAGATGTGGTCGACGGCAAGCCGGTAGAGGCCCGGATCGTGACCGAGGAGACCACCTTCACTTCCGAGCAGGCCAAGGAAGCTTTGCCTAGCCGCCAGTATTAATCAGTAAGTCGGGTAGAAAACTTGCTCCGGCGGTCCTTGAACCGCCGGAGCGGTTGTCTTTGGAGAAGAAGGAGTGGATATAGCTATGAGCACACAGCAGCCCATACTGCAAATGACCCGGATCCATAAACGGTTTCCGGGGGTGAAAGCTCTGACAGATGTGAGTCTGCGCCTGTTCCCCGGCGAGGTTCATGCCTTGATGGGGGAGAACGGCGCCGGCAAGTCCACCTTAATCAAGGTGTTGACCGGCGTCTATTCGATTGACGAGGGCCTTGTAGAGATGGAGGGCACAGCCATCTCCATGCGCAGCCCGCAGGAGTCGCAGGCTGCGGGCATCAGCACCGTGTATCAGGAGGTGAATCTGTGCCCCAACCTGACCGTGGCCGAGAATATCTTCATCGGCCGGGAGCCGCGGCGGTTCGGCTGCATCCAGTGGAAGCAGATGAACCTACGGGCAGCGGAGCTGCTCCGGGAACGGATGAATCTGCACATTGACGTCACCCTGCCTCTACAGAGCTACTCTGTAGCGGTTCAGCAATTGGTTGCCATTGCCAGAGCGCTGAATATCTCGGCGAAGGTGCTGATTCTCGATGAACCGACCTCAAGCCTGGATCAGAACGAAGTGGATCAGCTGTTCCGCATTATGAGGAAGCTTCAGCAAGAGGGGCTGTCGATCCTGTTTGTGACGCATTTTCTGGACCAGATGTATGAAATCTCCGACCGGGTCACCATTCTGCGCGGCGGCGAGCTGGTCGGTGAATACATGGCGAACGAGCTGAGCCGCCTGGATCTCGTACTCAAAATGATCGGCAAGGAGCTTCATCTGCTGGATGAGTTGCCAACGCTTGCGGCACAGGATAAGAACAGCCTGGGCGATGAGCTGCTGAGGGCGGAAGGGCTGGGCCGCCGGGGCGGAATCGAGCCGTTCGACCTGGAGATCCGCAAGGGAGAGGTCGTCGGACTGGCAGGGCTGCTGGGTTCCGGGCGGACGGAGGCGGCACGCCTGTTGTTCGGTGCCGACAAGCCGGACTTCGGGCAAGTGATCCTGCCGTCAACTGGCGGCGGGGTGCACTCCCCCCGGGAAGCCATAGGACGGCGGATCGCCTTCTGCTCGGAGAACCGCAAGACCGAGGGGATCATCGGCGATCTGACAGTAAGAGAGAACATTATTCTGGCGCTCCAGGCCAAGGACGGGATGTTCAAGACGATCCCGCGCAAGCGGCAGGAGGAGCTGGCCGGAGAATACATCCGTATGCTGAATATCAACCCTCCCAGCCCGGACCAGCTGATCAAGAACCTCAGCGGCGGCAATCAGCAGAAGGTGCTGCTGGCCCGCTGGCTGCTGACGGAGCCGGAGCTGTTCATCCTCGATGAGCCGACGCGGGGCATCGACATCGGAGCCAAGGCAGAGATTCAGAAGCTGGTGCTGACGCTCTCCCGGCAGGGGATGTCGTTCCTGTTCATCTCCTCGGAGCTGGAGGAGGTGCTGCGGGTCAGCGACCGGATCGCCATTTTGCGCGACCGCCGCAAGGTGAAGGAAATTTCAGAGAAGGACATGAGCCAGCAGCAGATTATGCAGGCGATTGCGGGAGGCTGAACCAATCATGAGCTCAATAATGAAGCATCACTTATTCTGGCCGCTGTGCGTTCTGGCTGCACTGCTGCTGTTCAACCTGTGTTATTCGCCGGATTTCTTCTCGATCACCGTCCATGACGGGCATTTATACGGCAGCTTGATCGACATACTGAACTTCGGTGCCCCGCTGATCCTCGTAGCTATCGGAATGACGCTGGTAGTCGCTACCAAGGGGATCGACCTGTCGGTCGGTTCCATAGTAGCCATCTCGGGCGCTATCGCATGCTTGAGTATCAGCAGGGGAGCGGATCAGAACAGTCTGGGGCTGATCCTGACCTCGGTGCTGCTCGCCGCAGGCTTGTCCCTAATGCTGGGGGCCTGGAACGGACTGCTGGTCTCCGGGGCCGGGATTCAGCCGATTATTGCCACGCTGATTCTGATGGTTGCGGGAAGAGGCATCGCCCAGCTCATTACCGGCGGACAGATTATTACGGTAACCAGTACCAAGTATGCGTACATCGGGTCCGGTTCACTGGCTGCGCTGCCTTTTTCTATTTTTGTCGTAGCTCTGGTTCTGGTGATCGCTCTGCTGCTTACCCGGCGGACGGCCCTCGGCCTGTTCATCGAATCGGTGGGCTGCAATCCGGCCGCCAGCAAGATGTCCGGCATCCGTGCCCACTTAGTCATCTTGTCTGTCTATGTGTTCTGCGGCTTATGCGCCGGTATCGCCGGCCTGCTGCTCAGCTCGAATGTCTCCAGCGCTGACGGCAATAATGCCGGTCTCTGGTATGAGCTGGACGCTATTCTCGCCGTGGTCATCGGCGGGACGTCGCTGAACGGCGGCCGCTTCTATCTTACCGGCACCGTGATCGGAGCGCTGATCATCCAGACGCTGACCACCACCATCTATATGATCGGTGTGCCGCCGGAGATTACGCTGGTTGTTAAAGCATGTGTCGTCCTGGCCGTCTGTCTGATCCAGTCGGATACCTTCCGCGCCGCGATTGCCGCCCGCTGGAAGTCGCGGCATTACCCCGCTGAGAAGGAGATGAGCCGTCATGTCTCTTAACCGCAAGTATATTCCGATCGTTGTCACCATTCTGCTGTTCATCGTCATGTTCACCGCCGGTTCCTTCCGGTACACCGGGTTCTTCTCCCTTCAGGTGCTGATGAATCTGCTGGTGGACAACGCTTTTCTGCTAATCACGGCGGTGGGCATGTCGTTCGTTATTCTGTCCGGCGGCATCGATCTGTCGGTCGGCTCGGTGATTGCGTTATCTACGATGGTCTCGGCAAGCCTGGTGCAGCAGCAGGGCTGGCCGCCCGCCGTGGTCATCCCGCTGGTACTCCTGATGGGGGCCGTATTCGGCACGGTCATGGGAGCGATTATTCATTATTTCTCCATCCAGCCGTTCATCGTCACACTGGCCGGAATGTTCCTGGCCCGGGGCTTATGCTATGTGATCAGCATCGATACCATTACTATTGATAATACCTTCTATACCGCCATGGCGCAGACGCGAATTCCGCTGCCGGGCGGCAGCTTCCTCTCCATCAGCGCTGTTATCGCTATACTTGTCGTAGCAGCCGCTATCTTCACGGCTCACTATACCCGGTTCGGGCGCAATGTGTATGCCCTTGGGGGCAGTGAGCAATCGGCACTGCTGATGGGGCTGCCTGTGGCGAGAACCAAGGTGCTGGTCTATACGCTTAGCGGGCTATGCTCGGCGCTGGCAGGCGTGGTGTTCACCTTTTACATGCTGTCGGGGTACGGGCTGCATGCCGTCGGCTTCGAGCTGGACACTATCGCGGCGGTCGTCATTGGCGGCACACTGCTGACCGGAGGTGTAGGATATGTGCTGGGCACCTTCTTCGGTGTACTGATTCAAGGCGTAATTCAGACGATTATCAGCTTCGAGGGCACACTCAGCTCCTGGTGGACGAAGATCGTCATCGGCCTGCTGCTGTTCATCTTCATCCTGCTGCAGCGGGTGCTAAGCTCCAGGCGGCTGACTTTAAAAGAATAAGCACTGCGCATGGAGAGACAAATTATACTTGTCTCTCCATTTTATTGAAATATAAGAATGTATATGTTTCACGCTATACATTATCCTTCTATTTCTCGCCGAAACGAATGCCGTCCTTTAAAAGGATGGCAAAGCCGTTTCCACTTGCTATATAATTGTAATCGCTATCATATGGAAGGGGGGATCTGCTTGCGAACGGTAAAAGAGTGCCTGGTGCTGCTGTTCTTCGTCCTAACACTGATGCTGACGGGCGGCTGCACGGGTGGCGGAAATAACGGCGGGCCGCAGTCGATTCCCATGTCCGAGCCTTCTCCTGCTGCCCTTACAGGCCTGCTGCCATCCGCAGCGGAGATTGCCGCTGACAACGAGCCTATCGTGCTGGGCTTCTCCCAGCTCGGGTCGGAGAGTACCTGGCGGGAAGCGAACACCGCCTCGATCCGCGAAGCCGCCGGGGAGGCGGGGATTACGCTGCTGCTGAAGAACGCCGAGCAGGATCAGCAGCAGCAGTTCGAGGCCATCCGCTCTTTTATCCGCAGCGGGGTCGATGTGATCGCCATTGCGCCTGTGGTGCAGACCGGCTGGGAGCCGATTCTGCTGGAGATTAAGCAGGCCGGAATTCCGGTGATTATCCTGGACCGTTCAGTGAATGTACCGGACAGCTCGCTCTATGTCACGTTCATCGGCTCTGACTTCTACGAAGAAGGGGTGAAGGCGGCCAAGTATGTGAGGGACAAGATGCGCCATCACAGCGAAGAGATCCGCATTGCCGAATTGCAGGGAACCGTAGGCTCAACGCCGTCCATCGACCGCGGGCGCGGGTTCCGTAAGCTGATCGCGGATCAGCCGAACCTGCGGATTACCCTGAGCGCCCCGGCGGATTTCACGCGCAGCGGTGGTCATGAGGTGATGAAGACCTTCCTGCAGCAGCCGAAGGAGCAGTGGCCCCGCGTACTCTATTCCCACAATGACGATATGGCGATCGGCGCGGTAGAGGCCATTAAGGAGGCAGGGCTTGTGCCGGGGGAGGATATAATCATTGTGTCGGTGGACGGGACGCGGCGGGCATTCGAGCAGATGGTGGCGGGAAGCATCAACGCGGTGGTCGAATGTAATCCGCTGCTCGGGCCTCTGCTCATGCAGGCCGTGAAGGAGATTATGGCCGGCCGGACCCTGCCGAAGCGGATGGTGACCCCGGAGGATATATACACCCAGGAGCTGGCTGTAATAGAGATCAACAACCGCAAATATTAAGACAAAAAAACCAAAAAATTTCAACTTTTCAAACAAAAATCTACATTGTTCATTGGGCAGAAGTATATTAAGATGATCTCGAATAACAAATATTAGTAGATTCATTCAAGTAATTCAATAGGAGGGGAGGATTGTGAGCTTCCGGCATAAGTAGCGCATCCGATTGAAAGGGTTTACAAAAAAATGTAATGGAGGAGAATGCCGATGTTCAAAAAGCTCTCGGTGCTTGCGATCACCTTTGTTCTGCTGCTGGGCTGTCTGCCTATGCTGTCTGCTCAGGCGGCAGGGAATGCCACAGCCAAACAGCCGGGAAATTCCAATCCGCTGATGGACCACAAGCTGGGTGCCGATCCCTTCGCATTGACGTACAACGGAAGAGTCTATATCTATATGTCGAGTGATGCCTATGTCTATAACAGCAACGGAACGGTAAAGGATAATGATTTCAGCGCACTGAACAAAATTAATGTCATCTCTTCGGCAGATATGGTGAACTGGACAGACCATGGCGCCATACCGGTAGCCGGAGCCAATAATGTTAACGGTTCTGCGGGTATTGCCAAATGGGCCTCGCTCTCCTGGGCGCCTTCAGCAGCCGTGAAGAAAATCAACGGACAGGACAAGTTCTTCCTGTACTTCGCCAACGGGGCGTCAGGCATCGGGGTACTGACAGCCAACTCTCCGATTGGCCCATGGTCCGATCCGTTGGGTAAAGCGCTGGTGACAGGCAGTACACCGGGAATGTCCGGGGTGACCTGGCTGTTTGACCCGGCGGTGCTGGTCGATGACGACGGCAGCGGCTACCTGTATGCAGGCGGGGGCATCCCCAACACTTCGGACCCGGCATCCATCGCGAGTCCCAAGACAGCCCGCGTGCTGAGACTGGGTGCGGATATGACCAGCATTGTTGGAAGCGCCTCCACTATTGATGCTCCCTATATGTTCGAGGATTCGGGCATCCACAAGTACGGCGGCAAATATTATTACTCGTATTGCTTCAACTTCTCCGGTACGCACCCGGCTGCCTATCCGGCAGGTGAAATCGGGTATATGGTCAGCAACAGTCCGATGGGACCTTTTACGTACACCGGACATTTCCTGAAGAATCCTTACACCTTCTTCGGGGTAGGCGGCAACAACCACCATGCGGTATTTAACTTCAACAACCAATGGTATGTTGTCTATCATGCTCAGACTGTGGCGAAGGCTGTCCTCGGTGACGGCAAAGGCTACCGTTCTCCGCATATCAACAAGCTGGTCCATAATTCGAACGGAACCATCCAGGAGGTTCAGGGAGACATGGCGGGCATCGCCCAGATTGCCAATCTCAATCCGTACACCCGGGTGGAAGCCGAGACGATCGGCTGGAATGCAGGCATTACAACGGAACGTACGCAGGCTGCGGGCGGTCCTGTCAGCAATATGAATGTGACCAATATTAACAATGGAGACTGGGTTGCTGTGGGCAATGCCGATTTCGGCTCCGGCGCTTCCAGCTTCAAGGCGAATGTAGCTTCCGCCACAGGCGGCGGTAAAATCGAAATCCGGCTCGACAGCGCAACCGGCCCGCTGGTCGGCACGCTGAATGTTCCTAATACAGGAGGAGCCCAGTCCTGGCAGGAGGTACAGACTACGGTCAGCAATGCGACAGGAGTGCACAGACTCTATCTGGTCTTTACCGGATCAGGCTCCGGCAATCTGTTCAACTTTGATTACTGGCAGTTCTCGACGGGCGGTGATGGCGGCACGACGCCTCCTCCGGTGAGCAAGGTGGAAGCGGAGGATATGACGCTCAGCGGGACCTATGCGGGCAAGATCACTTCCCCTTTCAGCGGAGTGGCGCTGTACGGGAATGATGACGCTGCTGCGTTCAATCAATATTATGCCTACGGCACGCATAACTTCTCGGTCCGGGGGGCTTCTAACAATTCCTCTACGGCGCGGGTGGATCTGCTGATCGGCGGTGTGAACGTTGGCTCCTTCAATTTTAGCGGCACAACCCCTTCTGTACAGACGTTGACCAATGTGGCCCACGCAACCGGCAATCAGGAGGTCAAGCTGGTCGTAACCACGGACAATGGAAGCTGGGACGCCTATGTGGATTATATTGAATGGAGCCAGTGACGAAGCAATGGGGCGGGAGGAATGGGATTATGGCTAAAAAGGCAGGGCTGTACCTGCTGGCAATTTCGCTCATGCTTGGCATCCTGTTCAATCCTTCTACGGCTGCGGCGGCGACCTTCACCAACCCGTTTATCTATGCCGATGCCCCGGACAATGATGTCATCAGGGTAGGCAATGTGTATTACATGACCAGTACCACCATGCATATGACCCCTGGAGTCCCTATCATGAAGTCCTATGATCTGGTGAACTGGGAAATCGTGAACTATGTCTACGATACGTATGCGAACGGGGATGCCCAGAACCTGAACAACGGACAGAATGAGTATGGCAAGGGTTCCTGGGCCAGCAGCATCCGGTACAATAACGGGATCTACTATGTGTCCTTCGGGTCCAACTCAACCGGCCGGACTTATATCTATCAGACCTCGAATATTGAAAATGGCCCCTGGACCTCATCGGTCCTGAACAGCTATTATCACGATGCGTCGCTGCTGTTCGACAATGGCCGGGTCTTCCTGGTGTACGGAGTTGATAATATCAGCCTGATTGAGCTGACGGCAGATGCCAAGGCGATTAAGTCTGGCGGAATCAGTCAGGTCATCATCCCGAATTCCAGCAATATTGCCGGTTCGAGCTTCATCGTGAAGGCCGAAGGCGCGCATATCCAGAAGATCAACGGCTATTATTATGTGTTCCTGATCTGCTGGCCTTCGGGAAGCGGACGCACCCAATTGACCTACCGCTCCACCAGCTTAACTGGAGGCTATACGGGGCAGGTGTCACTTAACGACTCGGGCATTGCCCAGGGCGGAATCGTGGACACGCCATCCGGCTCCTGGTACGCGATGCTCTTCAGAGACAGCGGGGCGGTCGGGCGGATGCCGTATCTGGTGCCGGTAACCTGGTCAGGGAACTGGCCGGTTTTCGGAAGCGGGGGCAAGGCGCCGCGGACCCTGAACCTGCCTGCCGAAGGGTATCCGGTGAAGAAGGTGTACGCGTCAGACGAGTTCACAGCCCCATCTTCAGGCTCAGGGCTGGCTAAGGTCTGGCAGTGGAACCACAATCCTGATAACTCGAAGTGGTCGCTGACTCAGCGCCAAGGCTTCATGCGGCTGACGACCGGCAAGGTAAGCACAAGTCTGCTGGATGCCCGGAACACGCTGACCCAGCGGACGTTCGGACCGAAGAGCACAGGCGTCACGGCTCTGGAGACGGGCGGAATGAAGGACGGGGACGTTGCCGGACTGGCAGCTTTTCAGGCTAAATACGGGTTCGTCGGTGTGAAAATGTCCGGCAATTCCAAATCCATTGTGATGGTCAATGCCAGCTCCGGGTCTATGACTCAAGTGGCGGGTGTGCCGCTCAGCCAGAACAGAGTCTATCTGAAGGTGCTCTGCGATTTCACTAATCAGACGGATAAGGCGTACTTCTCCTATAGTCTGGACGGCAACAACTGGACATCCATAGGGAATACGCTGCAGATGTCTTATACGCTGCCTCACTTTATGGGCTACCGGTTTGCGTTATTCAATTATGCGACGAAGTCAGCGGGCGGCTATGCGGATTTTGATTATCTGCGTCTGGAATAGCTTGTTTGAATTTGAACCCAATTAGAAAAAGGAGATGTATTCAATTGAAGAATAGAATCAAGAAGGTTGTGGGCGGGCTCGCCTTAGCGAGTGTCCTGCTCACCTCTGTGATGGCAGGCAATGCCAGTGCAGCCATTACCAACGGATCGAAGTTCCTGGGGAATATTATTGCCGGCAGTGCTCCCAGCAACTTCACTACCTATTGGAATCAGGTCACCCCTGAGAACGGCACCAAATGGGGAGCGATTGAAGGCAACCGCAACCAGATGAACTGGGGCAATGCGGACATGATCTATAACTATGCGATTAGCAAAAATATCCCGTTCAAGTTCCATACCCTGGTCTGGGGAAGCCAGGAGCCTAACTGGGTTGCCGGCTTACCGGCAGCGGAGCAGAAGGCGGAGATCAGCTCGTTTATTACTCAGGCAGGCCAGCGTTATTCGGCCAAGTCAGCCTTCGTGGATGTTGTCAATGAACCACTGCATGCCAAGCCTTCATACCGCAATGCCATCGGCGGTGATGGAAGCACCGGCTGGGATTGGGTCATCTGGTCCTTCCAGCAAGCCCGGGCGGCGTTCCCGAATTCCAAGCTGCTCATCAATGAATATGGCATTATCGGTGACCCCAGCGCGGCCGACAAGTACGTGAACATTATCAATATCCTGAAATCCAGAGGACTGATCGATGGTATTGGTATTCAGTGCCACTACTTCAATATGGATAACGTAAGTGTGAGCACCATGAATACTGTACTGGGTAAGCTAGCTGCAACAGGCCTGCCAATCTATGTCTCCGAGCTGGATATTACCGGTGATGACAACACCCAGCTTGCCAGATACCAACAGAAATTCCCTGTGCTCTGGAACCATCCTTCCGTTAAGGGCGTAACCCTGTGGGGCTACATCCAGAATCAGACCTGGGCAGCCAATACCCATCTGGTGAATTCCAACGGTACAGAGCGCCCTGCCCTGAAATGGCTGAAGCAATACCTGGGCGGATCGTCGGCCCTGATGGAAACCACCGACACCCAGGACCTCACTATCACTGACAGTGTGATCCAGCCGGACAGTGTGGTTGAGCCAAACCTGCAACTGGATCCCCAGCCTGTGCTGGAACCCGTTCCGGCCGAGTAAGCTGAGGCAGGCACGCGGTATGTACTAAAAGCATTACTTAAGGGCTGCTCCCGTGGCGCACTGCGCGCCGGGAGCAGCCCTTTTTTTGGTGGGATGGGCAGTGCGGAGGTGCGTGGACCAAATGTAGTCGAAAAACCGAACACAATGGTTAGTGTGGAGGTGGGCGAGCCAAATGTAGGCGAAAAACCGAACACATTGGGCAGTGCGGAGGTGGGCGGGCCAAATGTAGTCGAAAAACCGAACACAATGGTTAGTGCGGAGGCGCGTGGGCCGAATGTAGGCTAAAAACCGAATACAATGTGCGTTTGCAGATGGACCGTAAGGCTCCTTGTGATCTTTATCTTGCGTTCGCTGACCAAAAGTGGCACACTAGTGCTAGATATGTCAAACGTGGCAAAGAATGCCCCGCTCCCTTCTCTTGTAGAAGGAGGCGGGGTTTTGTGCGTTTAGAGATTAATCTCATTGCAGAGCGGGGGAATTAAAGTGGGCTTTACAGAAGAACATGACTAATGGTTAAGCAAGCATTTGAAACGAAGAAAGGGGGAGCGGCTCGATGCACTCAAGCGGGGGCATAGCTACGGTAACCGCTTATTCGTTGAATGTGTGTGGTGGCCACTTACCGGACATTTTCACGGACTCCATCCGGAATATGAAGTTAAGGACTGGCGCGGGAGATCCTATTTTATTGATTTACTGTGGAAGGTTGGTTCCTCGCGTATTGCATTTGAGATTATGGATTATGGTTCGCATGGTACGGACCGGAGTAAATACCGGATGGACTTGAATCGCGGTCTCTTCCTGCAATCACAGGACTATATGGTGCTCTATATCTCACTGGATGAGTTGAAAGAAAATCCCTCTTTTGTCCTCTCCACACTGCGGAACGTTCTGTCTCCTTATTTGTTGGCAGGAACTGCTAATAGAAGCACAGAGAAATCCTATTCCAGAATTGAACGAGAATTGATGAGGTTAGCTATCCGTAACTATCGTGTCCTTCGTCCCATTGATGCAGCGAGAGAGCTTGAGTTACATTACACGACAATTATCAAGTACAGCCGTATGCTGGTGGATAAGGGGAAATTCCGTCCTGTAGCTAGAGGGACATCACCACGAGTTACATACTACGAGTACATAGGTACCATTCAAAGCCCGGATCTGGTCTGATAAACAGTGTCACCTGCATGTAATCGGAAAACCGATTACAATCGGCCGGGCGGGTGGCGTAGCCGGAAATGTAATCGGAAAACCGATTACAATCGGCCGGGCGGGTGGCGTAGATGGAAATGTAATCGGAAAACCGATAACAATCAGCTTGATGGGTGGCGTAGATGGAAATGTAATCGGAAAACCGATTACAATCAGCCGGGCGGGTGGTGTAGCCGGAAATGTAATCGGAAAACCGATTACAATCGGCCGGGCGGGTGGTGTAGCCGGAAATGTAATCGGAAAACCGATTACAATCGGCCGGATGGGTGGTGTATCCGGAAATGTAATCGGAAAACCGATTACAATCGGCCGGATGGGTGGCGTAGCCGGAAATGTAATCGGAAAACCGATTACAATGGCCCCTATCCGCTACCCCCATCCCCACCCGCCGAAGGAAGGGACAGCGTCCCCTCCCTATACACCTTTCTGTACTGTGACGGCGTGTACGAAGTAACCTTCTTAAATATCTTCGAGAAGTACAGCGGGTCGTGGTAGCCGACTGAGTAAGACAACGACTTCACCGACAACCGCGACTCCGCCAGCAGCTCGGAGGCCCGCCGGATACGCACGGTGGTCAGGTAGCCGGAGATAGAGGTGCCCGTCTCTTTTTTGAACAGCCGAAACAGGTAACTGCGCTCAATCGACACATATTCCACCACATCCAGCACCGACAAGGAAGACTTCCAATAGTTACTCTCAATATAGGCCTTCGCTGACCCTACATAGTCCTTCTTGAGACTGGCCTGCTCACTCGGATAATACTCCATGTAATACGACAGCAGCAGATGAAGCGCCGCATCCGAGCGCTCCCGTGCATACGGCTCCTGTTGATACCCCTTGACCTGATCGAACATAGCCCTGAAATCCTGCGGGGCAGCCGTTACAACGGGCTGGTCCGGTGAGATATGAATCATGGCAAGTAAGCGCAGAGCCTCCGCCCCGCTGAACTCAATCCAGCAATACGCCCATGGGTCCTGCGGATCAGGATAATAATACACCTCCGTCTGCGGAAAAATCATAAAGCTCTCACCCGTCTCCACAGGGTGTACCGCCTGGCCGGTCTTCAAGTAACCTCTGCCGCTCACGATATAATGCAACGCATATACATCACGGACGCCGGGTCCCCATCTGTGCAGATTGGGGGGCTTGTACCCGTTCCCTTTTACCATTGGACCCTCATTGAGTCCATATTGCCTAGAGTTCATAATCAGCACCTATATCCTTCATCTTAGAGCTTCTGCTATAAGAAGCACTAATGAAATTAACGTAAAGCAAAAAGAAGCGTAGGGGAAATTTGGAACTGGAGTAGCGGTAGCGGCCGGAAGTCCAAATGTTCACCGCAGTGACGACCAAGCTTCAAGTTCAAATCTTAAGTCTGTCTTCTATACTATAAGACGAATACAACAAATAAACAAAGGAAGCGTATTCAAAAATGACAACGCTTTCTTAAGAATGTTGGCTTACGCCGTCCCCGGGCTTGCAGGTAAACTAAAGGTACGAGGGAGGAGCGCATATGGAATTGGAAACACAGCCAAGAAGTCTCGGAACCGGCGGCGGCCGGCGGTCGATATTATGGAAGCGGTTTAAAAAACAGAAAGTACTGCATTTGTTCGTCGGGCTAGGCATGATCTATCTGCTGATCTTCGCGTATACTCCGATGTTCGGCATACTGATGGCGTTCAAGGATTACAGCATCTCCAGCGGCATCAAAGGAATCTTTACCAGCGATTGGGTCGGGCTGAGGTATTTCGATGAATTCGTCCATGACTATCAATTCGGCAAGCTGGTCCGCAACACGCTGGTCCTTAGTCTGCTGAAGGTCATCTTCGCCTTCCCGGCGCCGATCCTGCTGGCGATCATGCTGAACGAAGTGAAGCACATGGCCTTCAAGCGGTTTGTGCAGACAATCAGCTATCTGCCGCATTTTATCTCCTGGGTGGTCGTGGTTGGCGTATCCTATGCCTTCCTGTCCGCCGATGTCGGTGTGGTCAATAAGGCGCTGATGGCGATGGGCTTCACGGATGAGCCGCTGGCCTTCCTGACCAGTCCGAATTACTTTTGGGGGCTGGCGGTAGGGAGTGCGGTGTGGAAGGAGATGGGCTGGTGGACGATTATTTTTCTGGCGGCGATATCGGGGATCAGTCCTTCCCAGTATGAGGCTGCTGAGATTGACGGTGCCGGAAGGCTGGCGCGAATCCGTTATATCACCCTGCCGGGGATGAAGGGAACCATCGTTGTTGTGCTGGTGCTGACCATCGGGAGTATTCTCGGCGGCGGACTGGTCGGCTCCAACTTTGAGCAGGCCTACCTGTTAGGCAACAGCATCAATAATCCAACCTCTGAGATTGTCCAGACCTACGCATTCAGGGTGGGGTTAAGCGACGGGAGGTTCTCCTATGCAGCGGCGATAGATTTAATTCAATCGGTGATTTCGGTAACGCTGATATTCTCCAGTAACTATATCGCCAAGCGGGTGTCAGGCTCCAGTCTGTTTTAGAGAGAGGAGGGAAGGCTATGCTGAAGAGTCAGCGGCAGAAGGATTTTGTTTTTGACAGCGTGATCTATGTGGTATTGTTCATTATTATGCTTACGATGCTGTATCCGTTCTATTATGTGTTAATTGCCTCTTTCAATAAAGGCTCGGACTCGCTGCTGGGCGGTGTGTATCTGTGGCCCCGGAACTTCACTTTGGAGAATTACCGGGTGTTCATGGATGATCCCAAGTGGGTGAAGGCGTTCCTGATCTCCGTACTGCGGACAGTGTCCGGCACCTTGCTCGGACTGCTGCTCACCAGCATCGTCGCTTACGGTCTATCCCATAGAGATCTGTTATTCAGCAAGGTCTATTTCACAGTGATCGTATTCGCCATGTACTTCTCCGGCGGATTGATCCCTTATTATGTAGTCCTGCGTTCACTAGGCTTGTTAAATTCCTTTGCGGTGTACATTATCCCTTCCATGCTCAGCACGTTCTTCCTGCTCATTGCGATCTCGTTCTTCCGTGAAATTCCCGCTGAGCTAAAAGAATCTGCGCACATAGACGGGGCCGGTGAGCTTACGATATTCTTCCGCATCATCCTGCCGGTCTCAACGCCGGTGCTGGCTACTATGGCCTTGTTCATGGGGGTCGGGCAATGGAATTCCTGGCTGGATTCGGCTTATTTCGTCCAGTCCGAGGAGCTGCGTACGCTGGCCTTCCGCATGATGGAGGTCATCAACAAGAGCAACTCTCCGATGGATTCGCTGGCGGTAGCCAACAGTGCCTCGGCGGGTGTGACCAGCTTCTCCTTACAGGTCACTTCAATGGTGGTGTCCATCGTTCCCATTATCTGTGTGTACCCGTTCCTGCAGAAGTATTTCGTTCATGGCATCATGCTAGGCTCAGTAAAAGGCTAGGCCAGTGCTTCAGTGTTCAAATGTTCCATTGCTCATACAACTCATTAATTCAATCATGGAGGGATTAGCTTGAACAAAAGCAGAAGCTTCAAGATCGTTGCAGCCGCACTCTCAATGGCCGTCGTATTATCCGCCTGCGGCGGTAACGGGGGAAATACCGGTCAGCCCGCCCCGTCCGGCAGCCCGGACGCCGCAGCAGGCGGGAATGCGCCGGCCAAGCCCGGACAGGTGAAGGAGTTAAGCCTCTTCATCGATGCGTCGTGGTACCCGGTTACGGAATGGAAGGGCCCGGTTGCCGACATGATTACCGAGAAGACAGGAGTGAAGCTGAAGGTTACGGTCGCTACCGATGATAAGCAGCTTCCGCTGATGATTGCCTCCGGTGACCTGCCGGACCTGGTGTTCACCTCTTCCAACATAGACCGGTTATCCGACTCGAAGCTGTCATATTCCTGGAATGAGCTGATTGAGAAATATGCGCCAGATTTCAAGATTGACAAGACCCGGATTGCCATTCATACCATGGATGACGGCAAGTTCTATACCGTGCGGAACTCCTTTGCGACCCAGGAGGAGATGAAGAATAGTAAATATTCATTAGGCAGCGACGGCAACCCGGGCATCGCGGTCCGGGAGGATATTCTGAAGGAGCTGGGGAATCCGCCGATCAAGACCCTCGATGATTTCGTCAAGGTGCTGGGCATGGTCAAGGAGAAATATCCCGAGATGGTCCCGCTGATCATGGACAAGGACTGGATCGAACAGTATTTTCTGGCCCAGTTCGGTACGGAGACCCTGCTCGACGGCTGGTATGAACAGGACGGCAAGGTGGAATATGCGATCAGACAGCCCAAGATGCTGGACTTCTTCAAGTTCATGAATAGCCTGTACCGCAATGGCTATATCCTGGCTGAGAATTTCGCACTGGCCAATGACCAGATTGATGATCAATATGCTACGGGCGGCAAAGCCTTCGCCCATAGCCATACGGTATCCACGGCAGATACCGATAACATCAAGATCAAGAGCAATCAGGGGAACTTCTCCTTTAAGATGCTGCCAAGCGTATTGTCGAAGGATGCCAAGGTAGTCAGCTCAGGACTCGGCTTCTCCGGAACCTTCATCACCAAGAAGAATAAGGACCCGGAGGCCTCCATCAAATTCCTTCAGTATCTGGCGAGCGATGAAGGCAAGAAGCTGACGATGTTCGGAGTCGAAGGGGTACACTGGACCTGGAATGAAGAGGGCCACCCCGACTTCAAATATAATCCGTCCGATGCTGATTTCGTGAACAGCAACGGGATTAAATGGTGGTATCTCTATAACGATGGGGTTACCGAAGGTATGCTGTCCTATGTTCCTGAGCTGCAGAAGACCCAGGCGCTGATGGAACTGAAGGCGGTCCGTATCTACAAGCCGGAGCTCGGCTTGATCCAGACCCAGCCGGATTCACAGGAGAAGACCATTAAGACCAAGATCGATGAGATGGTCAAGAATGAGAAGGTCAAAATCTATCTGGCTGAATCGGAGGAAGCCGCAGTAGCAGCCTATGAGAATATGCTGAAGAACGCAGAGAACATCGGCCTGCAGAAGCTGACCGACTGGGCGAATGCGACCTATCAGAAGAAGAAAGAACTGTTCAAGTAAGCGAATTCCTGCCGGTAGAGACCTGTCTCTACCGGGTTTTACATGTTCATGGTAGGATTAGAGAACACAAGTCGGGCACCGGAGGGACAGACTGCCGTGAGCATCGTACGCAAGATGATAGTAGGATATATCTTTCTGATTTTTATTCCTGTAGTTACGTTTGGCTACTATTATTATAGTAAGATCTATGACAGTGTAAGCAGCCAGTTTGTGGAGAGCCGTCAAAAGATACTAGAGCAGGCCTATGCCAATATGAAGGCGGATCTGGCCCGGATTGATTCCACCCAGCGTATGCTGCAGTACAACCCGTATGTCACCGACTATCTGGACGGCAGCTATGAGACGGACTCAGAGAGCATATATGCCTATAACCGTTATATCAATCCGGTGATTCTGCAATCGCTTAATATCAGTCCTGAGATCGACACGTTCAGAATCTATATAACCAAGCAGGGCGTGCTGCCCATTACTGACCGGCTGCTCGAACTATCGGCGCTGGATGAACAGGGTGCCGAGGCTACCCGTATGCTGCGGCCGGGACAGGGCAAGTGGATCATTCCCGATCCTGAGGTGGAAGCGCCCCCGCTGGTATTCTACCAGAAAATATATAACAATGACTTTACCGAGATTGTGGGATTGCTGGAGCTGCGGGTCGGCAGTGAGCTGATCCGCAAATTCTACCGGGCGACAGGCGGAGGGGATTGGACCGCGCTGCTTCTGCCGGCAGAGGGCGGGCCGCTGGAGCGGGAAGGTATCCCCGCAGCGGTGGACGATGCCACCTGGAGAAGACTGACTTCGGGAGAAGCGCAGACCTATTTTATCAACCGGGAGGTCATTGTTAATCAGCTATATATGAAGGAACTGGGCGTACGTGTCGCCGTCATCGGCAAGGTATCCGAGGTGTTCCGCTCGATCAGGAGCCAGGAGCTGGTGATGATTACGACATTCGCGGTGCTGCTTGCGTTATTGTCGTTCGCCTATTACACACTCGCATCAACGATTACGAAGCGCGTACTCCGGCTCGCCAGACATATGCGCAACTTGAATGATGATAATCTGAAGCAGTCCATCAGCAAGGAAGATAAGCCGGGCCGCAGAGATGAGATCAGCTTCCTGACTGAGACCTATAATTCGATGCTCCTGCGTATGGATGAGCTGATCAACAATGTTCACCGGGCCGAGCTGCGCAATAAGGAAGCCGCTTACAAGGTGCTCCAGGCCCAGATCAAGCCGCATTTTCTCTATAATACGCTGGAGACCATCCGCATGCTGGCTGAATCGAACAACGACAAGGAAGTGGCGGAGATCTCTTACTGGTTCGGTAAGCTGATGCGCTACAGCCTGTCCGCCCAGGACGATCATACCGTTCTCTCCCAGGAGCTTGAGACCGTGGTCTTCTACCTCAATATTCACAAAATGCGGCTGCAAAAAAGACTTACCTATGAGGTCGATATCGCTGTGGCTGCGAAGACCCTGATCTGTCCAAGATTCATCCTCCAGCCGCTGGTTGAGAATAGTATTATTCACGGAGCTGCTGTGACGCTGCGGCCGGTCCATATCCTGATTCAAGCGCAGGAGACGGCAGAGGAGATCCGAATCAGCGTATCCGACAGCGGCATTGGCATTCCTGAGAACCAGGTGCGGCTTATTCAAGCTCGGTTATCCCGCGGGGAAGAGGTGAAGACTCAGGAAGAGGCGGAGGGAGGCGTGGGCCTGTATAATGTCAGCGAGCGAATTAAATCATTTTATGGCGGGACCTCACGGCTGGTTCTTGAGAGTGAGGAGGGCAAGGGGACCTGCCTGACCATCATCCTATCGAAAGGGGCGGCAGAGCAAGCATGAGAATTCTGATCGTAGACGATGAGCCGATTATCCTTGGAGGGCTGGTGAAGGTGATTGGCGGAGCCGCGCCGGTCGGGGCTGAGATCCGCGAGGCCGGTGACGCCTTCGAGGCGCTTCAGATTATGAAGGAATACATGCCGGATGTGACGGTAACCGATCTGCATATGCCGGAGAAAAACGGGTTCGAGATGATGGAGGAGGCGAAGGAGAACGGTTTATGTGAGCGCTTCATTATTCTTACCGGACATGATGACTTCGAATATGCCCGCCGGGCGCTCCGCTACGGGGTAGTGGACTACCTGCTGAAGCCGGTGGATAAGGAGGAGGTAGCCCGGCTGCTGAGTCAGGTGAACCGGAATCTTCCCTCCCTGGACAGTACGGACTGTCCGCCTCATGCCAAGCGGATTCTTGCCTATACCCGGCTGAATTATATGAATGACCTGTCCCTGGATCATCTGGCCGAGCTGATGAACCTTCATCCGAATTACATCAGCAGCCTGTTCAAGAAGGTCACGGGTGATACCTTTGTCAATTACCTGAATACCACCCGGATCAAGGAAGCGCAGAAGCTGCTAAGCCTCCACCGGGATCTGCCGATAGTCGAGATCGGACGCCGGGTCGGCTATGAGAACAAGCATTACTTCAACAAGGTGTTCAAAAAATATACCGGCAGCACCCCGGGCGCTTACCGGGAAGACCACTGAAGCTTGCGCTCGGCCGGGAGGCCGGGAGCAAGGATGGGGCATGCTGTACCTACACGCCTCTCTTGGCCTTCCGGCACTTCAGATTGTACGTACGCCCGTAGGCTTTGCCGTATCTCACGATCCGGTCCAGCATCCGGGTATCCTTCAGCTTGGTGAACGGGCAGGGATCAGGGGCGGTGTTCACTTCCAGAATCCAGGGAGTCAGCCGCCGGTCCAAGGCCACATCCAGGCCGATTTCCTTAAGTCCGGGATAGGCAGAGCTTAACTGGATGGCGCACTTCACGCCAAGTCCGTACATTTGGGCAAGCAGAGTCTTGCGCTTCTCGGAACGGGTGTAAGCCTTCAGCAGCGTCTCCAACGGATAGATGGTTCCGCCCTGGCTGCCATTCGTAACCACCTTCTGCGGATGCGCTACGCGTCCCGCCGCTCCTGTAGCCTCCCACTTCCCCTGAAGATTACGCTGCACCATCACACGGATATCAAAAGGCCGTCCGCCGTAAGTCAGCAGCCGGATGCCCTTTTGTACCAGATAGGACCGGCCCCGGGTCTCCGCCAGGAGGGACTGATAGGCCTCGTTATAATTACCGAATGTGCTTATCCTTGTCCCTGCCTGATAGCGGTAGGACCGCGCGTTCCCCGAATCAGCCTCGCTTCCGCCAGCGCCGCTATTGCTCCGCAGTATCCGCTGTTCAACCCTTATGACCCCTTCGCCTAACGAACCGCAGCAGGGCTTAATATAGACCATCTGATGATTTTGCAGCATGGCCTGGAGTACTCTCCGGCTTAGTTTTCGGGTCTCCGGGATATGCCGCTTTAATTCAGACTTCTTCGCCAGTATCGTTGTCTTCGTTAATTTATTGGATATTCGGCTGATTTGCTCCTTCATGCTAATCCCCCGTTCTATGGACTCTAATAGGCTATAGTACGGTACAGAGCCGGATTTGGCTTGGGCGGATGCCCCGGGGCTGAACACACAGGCAGATGATTACATAGATTATTGAAGGTATTCATCCGGGAGGCTGCGTTCAGGCAACCGGTGCGGGAGGCGTCGAAAGGAATGGCGGAGCAGTGGCGGGATAAAATAAACGAAGTAGTCAGGTACTTCCCCTGGTACAAGGATCTTATCGGCAATGAGCACGTGAATTACAGTCTGGAGCATCTTCCCCTTATGACTTCGGATCTGCTGGATACTCATTATTACAATAACGAACCCGATGCTTCTCTTGCCGTCTACCGGACCTCGGGCACCAGTACAGGACGGCGCAAATCAATCGTCTATTCGGAAGAGGATGAACAGCATTATATCGATATCAAAACCAGGCTGTTCGAAAAATTGCTTCAGGGAAGCGGATGTGCAAGGGCGCTGGCGGATATGGGGACCGGACATGCTGCGAATACGGCGCTGGCTATTTTTGCACGGCTGGGACTGGTTAACAGCTCCATTCCCTTCGAGTTGCCGGTAGAACAGCATATTGAGCGTATTCAGGCTTTCCAGCCCGACCTGCTGTACACCATGCCCTCTATCCTGGATCATATCGTATATGCTGCGGAGGACCCCCGGGCATTTGGAATCCGCAAAATCATTCTGGTTGGCGAGATCGCTACCCGGGAGTGGCAGCAGAATATGGCCCGCCTGTTCGGCCTGAGGCCGCAGGATATTACCGATACGTACGGTTCGATTGAAATCGGCACGATTGCTTATTATTCGCATGAGCTGGGCCGGTATCTGCTGGCTGAAGGCATCGTTGCCGAAGCTGTGGGAACGGAAATCGTAGGGGAAGGACTCGACCCGCTGGGTAACGGCGAAGGCATTCTCGTGCTTACCTCAACCGTGCGTAAGCTGCTGCCTGCCCTCCGGTTTGTCACCTATGATGTGGTGAGGGATTTCAGGACCGTGCAGGTAGACGGCGTGGAGCGGCAGAGCTTCCAGTCCATCGTCAAACGGGTGGGCCGTGAGCTGAAGCATGGGGAGAAAATCAGCATCTACGATATTGAACAGGTGGTCTACCGTCATCTTCAGCAGGCCAGGGTCCGGGTCGGGGTCAGCCATAATGCATTATCTGTGTATATCCAGAGCAGGTCAGCAGCTCCCTCCTGCATTCCGCTCATCAGGGAAGAGATCAGGGCATGCATCCCGGAGATTGGTCTGATGATCGCAAATCACCTGCTTGACGATATTAAGGTCATTCTGACGGCAGAGGACGGGGAGCTTATCGGCGGGCAGGTGAAGAACAAGAAGCTGTATTACCGGAAAGATCAAACGGAGCAGCAGATAGTGGAGCAGCGGGCAGAGCCTCAGCTTACCAGCGGGATTTTATCGGCCATCGGACATACACCACTCCTGAAGCTGGATAATCTGTTTGCTGCCAGCGGGTTCAGCGTTTACGCCAAGCTGGAGCTGATGAACCCGGGAGGAAGCGCAAAGGACCGCCCAGCCTTGCGGATGATCCGGGAAGCCTGGAAGGAAGGCCTTATCGGACCGGGGACCGTCATTATTGAATCCAGCTCCGGGAATATGGCGATCAGCCTGGCCATGATATGCAAGCAGCTCGGGATGACCTTCATCAGTGTGGTGGATGCCAGAACCACCGGGATGAATCTTCAGCTGCTGAAGACTCTGGGTGCGGACATTGATTTCATTGACCGCCCTGATCCTGAAACCGGGGAATTCCTGCCGGCCCGGCTGAAGCGTGTGCAGCAGCTGCTCGCGGAGAACCCGGGCAGCTATTGGCCGAATCAGTATGCCAATCCCAATAACTATCTATCCCATTATGATACGACCATGCCTGAGATCGTGACGGAGCTGGGGCAGGTCGATTACCTGTTCTGTAGTGTCAGTACCTGCGGAACGATAAACGGGCTGGCAGAATACGTGAAGGACAAGGGACTGCGGACCCGGATTGTGGCGGTGGATGCAGAGGGTAGCGTTATTTTTGGCGGCCATCCGAAGAAACGGCTCTTCCCTGGACTGGGTGCTGGTATTGTGCCCCCGTTATGCAGACTGGACCTGATCGACCGGATTGTGCATGTGACCGACGCCGATATGGTGAAGGGCTGCCGGGCGCTGGCCCGCAGGGAATCCATTCTGGCCGGAGCCTCCTCCGGGGCAGTGCTTGCCGCTATTCGGCAACTTAAGGAGGAGATCCCTCCCGGCGCGGTCTGCACCGCCATCCTGCATGATAAGGGAGAACGGTATCTCGATACGGTCTACTCAGACACCTGGGTTCAGAGCCAATTCGGAGCGGAGCTGCTGTCAGCCATGGATGAGTATCTGGTGTGACCACCTTACCTGAGCTTGGCCTTATCGGCTGGGGGCCGACGGGTCAAGCTCATGGTCAGCTGACCCTTAGCGCTCCTTGGCGACCGATACGAACGGATTCAGATATAGTCATCACCTGGGAAGAAGGCCTATGGTATGATGGACGTAATCGTAATAGCAGAACCGCCCGTGATTTTACACCCCATTAACATCCTTAATATGTTGGCGTGATATAACTGAAACAATCGGTTATAAGAGGAGAAGATGAGATGAAGCTAAGCAAAGAGGAGAGATCGTGGATTCTGTACGACTGCGGGAATTCCGCTTATTCGATGGCCGTGACTACGGCGCTGCTGCCGATTATCTTCGGGATGTTCGATAATGTGGGCAGCAGCATGGACCTGGGGTACTTCAACTCCATCGCCAGTATTCTGGTCGCGGTCCTCAGCCCGATTCTCGGTACGATTGCGGATTATAAGGACCGGAAGAAGCGGTTTTTTATTTTTTTCGCTGCGCTCGGTATCCTTGCCACCGCCTCCCTGGCCTTCGTGTCCCCGGACAGCGGTCAATGGCAGCTGCTCATCGCCTTTTACATTCTGTCAGCGGTCGGCTTCGCCGGGTCCAACATCTTCTACGATTCCTTCCTGGTGGATGTTACGGAGGAAGAATGGATGGACAAGGTGTCTACCCGAGGGTTCGCCTACGGCTACATCTTCAGTTGTATTCCGTTCGGCATCAGCCTGCTGCTGATCTTCCTGCTGGGAATGGACAAGGCCATCGGCTACCAGATCGGGTTCATCATTACCGCGCTCTGGTGGGGACTGCTGACGGTGCCAATGATCCGCGATGTGAAGCAGAGATATTATATCGAGCCTGAGCCGAAGCCTGTTGCCCGGAGCTTCCAGCGTATCGCTGCCACCTTCAGGAATATCCGCCAGCACCGAATCGTCTTTGTGTTCCTGCTCGCTTACTTCTTCTATATTGACGGAGTGGATACGATTATCAAAATGGTTGTGCCCTACGCCACCTCCGTCCTCGGCACAGATGCCCTGGATACCTTCACGCTGCTGGGAATTCTGCTCATCATCCAGATTATTGCCTTTCCCTGCGCGATTCTCTATGGCAATCTGGCCAAAACCTACTCCGCCCGGAATCTGATTATTGCCGGGATCTTCACCTACGTTATTTCTTGTATCGCAGCGTTCTTCATTAGCTCGGTATGGCATATTTTCCTGCTGGGTGCGCTGATCGGCTCGGCACAGGGCGGTATTCAGGCGCTTAGCCGGTCCTATTTCGCCAAAATCATCCCGAAGGAGAATTCCAACGAATTCTTCGGGTTCTATAATATCTTCGGCAAGTTCGCGGCGATTCTCGGCCCTGCCTTAATGTCTCTGACCACCACCTTGGCGGGGGATGCCCGCTATAGTATTTTGTCGATTATCCCGCTCTTTCTGATCGGCTTCTTCATCTTCATCACATTGCCAAAGGGGACATAGTATGGAATCTACTGGACTGCAACCGCCACCACCCTCAGCAGCCAAACATCTGATCGTCATTTCCTATGACGCCTTCTCTGAAGATCACTGGGAGATGGCCAGCCGCCTGCCCAATCTGTCCAAGCTGATCACCAGCGGTGCCTGCAGCAACCGTCTCAGAAGTGTCTATCCCACGCTCACTTACGTGGTACATACGACCATCGCTACCGGCGTCTACCCGGATAAACACGGCATCTATCACAATAATCCGCTGCAGCCGTTCGTGCCGGAGGAGGAGCAGCGCTGGTTCTGGTTCTGGGAGGCGGTCCAGGTGCCAACGATCTATGATGCCGCGCGTAAGGCGGGGCTGAGTACGGCGGGACTGCTCTGGCCGGTAAGCGGCAAGTCCTCGATTCAGTATAATATCCCGGAGATCCGTGCGCTAAAAGGAGAGAATCAGGCGCTCAAGATACTGCGAAGCGGCAGTCCCCTCTACTGCGCCCGGCTGGAGCTGAAATACGGACGGATCAGGCAGGGCATCGCCCAGCCGCAGCTCGATAACTTCACCACGAAATGCGCCGCCGATACGATTAAGCGGCATAAGCCGAACCTGCTCATGATGCATCTAATCGACCTGGATGACACCAAGCATATGTACGGCACGGATAGCGGGGAAGTAGACGATGTCATCCTGCGGATGGACAACCGGCTGGGTGAGATCATGCAGGCTGTGGAGGATGCCGGAATCCGGGAGGAGACGGTGATTATGGTACTGGGCGACCATGGTCAGTTCAACGTGCGCTACAAGGTGCATTTGAACAATCTTTTGCAGGCTAAGGGGCTGATCTATGAGAAGGACGGCGTGATACAGTGGCGGGCCTACTTCCAGAGCGGCGGCGGTTCAGCTTATCTGCATGTGCAGCCCGGAGATGAGGAAGCGCAGCGGCTGGCCTTGGCGGCGGTGGATGAATATAGGCGTGACGGTGCACCAGGAATTGAGAGTGTATATACGGAAGAGACGCTGAAGCAGCTCCACGCCAGCCCGGTGGCAAAAGTCATGCTTGAAGCACAGCGGGGCTACAGCTTCGATGAGGCGCTGGCGGACAAGCTGATCACCGATCTGAAGGCTGAAGGTATACGCTATGCTACGCATGGCTACTCGCCGGATGCAAGCGGGTACCGCTGCAATCTCGTCATCGCAGGGGCTGGGATCAAGCAGAGCTATCCCATCGGTGACCTGGAGATGGTCGACATCGCCCCGACGATGGGACGGATTCTGGGGATGGAGTTCGGGCCGGGGGACGGGCGGGTGCTGGAGGAGATTTTTGAGGCATAGTTAGGGGAATAGTAATGGTAGTATGGATGATGAATAGAGCAACTTCCATCGGTCTGATCAGGATGTCCGCGCACGCGGCAGCCGGGTTGGGCTTTTTTAATGTTGATAGGGTGGGTGAACAGGAGGATAGCTTGCTTATGCGGAGGTGTGGAGCGGGTGCACGCAAGCTGAATGTATGCGGAAAACCGAACACAATGTGCGCGCCGAGGTAGAGTGGCGTTTACCGCAGGAAATAGATGAATTTCCTCCACTTGCTAATGAACGAATGAGCGCTTCCCGGACAACAGTTGTATAAACAACACTTAATTTCAGCCTATTTAGCCGCAGAAGCCCAAACAAACTAATTTAGTTGTACTATTTCCACATGTTTCCTTAAAGTTGCCTGATGTGGGCTAATTAAGATACGTTTTCCACCTGTTTGCCGCTAAGAGGGAGGCGCTGCCCCTGAACATTAACCAACGCCACGACTGTAATTTAAATTTAAATTACCGTTGACAATTTGCCTATGATCAAATATATTATCCATAAGAATAAAAGTTTCCTTAAGGAAACATATATGTAGATGAGAAACAATAGACACATTAATAGGCCATATAGTTTGAACTGAATAATTCAAGTTGCGGGAAAAGTGGCGGAGGGGAATTTTGGAACTGGAGGAGAGGTAGCGGCCGGAAGTCCAAAACTTCTCTGGAGTCACGGCCAATCCCAAAACCTAAAAAGACTAGATAGACCAAACAAGAGACGGGGTGCTGACATGATTCAGATTAAAGGTTTAAATGTTGATTATTTCGGCCATTCGGCGCTGGAAGGAGTGACGCTCGATATCCCCTTCGGGCATTCGGTAGGCATTATCGGGCCCAATGGCGCCGGGAAGTCCACATTCATTAAGGCGCTGCTGGACGTGATCAAGAAGAGAAGCGGAACGGTGAAGGCAGAGGGGAAGGACATTGCCCTGTACAGACGGAATATCGCCTACGTACCGCAGAAGAACGATATTGACCTGACTTTTCCCATTACAGTGAAGGATACGGTGTTGACCGGAACTTATCCGAACCTGAAGCTGTTCCGGCGTCCGGGCAAGAAGGAGCGGGAGATTGCGGAGCGCAGCATGGCGATGGTGGAGATCGGTGACCTTGCGGATAAGCAGATCAGCAATTTGTCCGGCGGGCAGCTGCAGCGGGTGTTTATCGCCCGGGCGCTGGCCCAGGAGGCTAGTGTGTTTTTCCTGGATGAGCCGTTTGTTGGCATTGATATGGTCAGCGAGCGCATCATTGTGAACCTGTTCAAGCAGCTCCGCGAGGAAGGAAAGACTATCCTGGTGGTGCATCATGATCTGCATGAGGTCGAAGAATATTTTGACAAAATCATTCTGCTCAACAAGCAGCTAATCGCCTTCGGAGATGTGCAGGATACCTTCACCACGGAGAATATCCGCAGAGCCTACGGTACCTCCTTGGGCAATGTAATGATCCAGGGGGCGGGAGGTGCCGCTCATGCTTGAGTCCTTATCCAGCCTGCTGAATATTCCGGTATACGCTCTGAACGCCGGGTTATCTGCGATTATCCTCGGGATTGTCTCGGGGGCGCTGGGCAGCTTCATCGTTCTGCGCAAAATGTCGCTGATGGGCGATGCCTTATCTCACGCGGTGCTTCCGGGCGTCGCCCTGTCTTATATTCTGGGCATCAACATCCTGCTGGGAGCTTCGTTGTTCGGCCTATTAGCCGCTATTCTCATTCAATTCATCACCAGCCGCAGCAATATCAAGAGCGATACCTCCATCGGCATCATTCTGAGTTCGTTCTTTGCACTCGGCATTGTCTTGATTACGTTTGCCCGCAGCGGGCTGGATCTCACCCATATTCTGTTCGGCAACATTCTGGCCGTTCCGCAATCCGAGCTGCTGCAATCCTTCATCATCATGCTGGCGGTGCTTGCCATCATTACACTGCTGTACAAGGAGCTGCTGATCAGCTCGTTCGATCCGGTGGTAGCGAAGGCATACGGACTGAAGACCGGCTTCTATCATTATCTGCTGATGATGCTGCTCTCCGTAGTGACCGTCTCCTCCTTGTCCCAGGTCGGGATTGTGCTGGTCATCGCCATGCTGGTCATTCCGGCAGCCACCTCGTATCTGTGGTCTAATTCCTTGCTGCATATGATCGTTTTGGCCTCTGCAGTAGGGGCAGCCTCGGGGATCATCGGTGTATACGTGAGCTTCCGCTACAATCTGCCGACAAGTGCAACCATCGTGCTGGTAGGCGTCACACTGTTCAGCATTTCATTCATCATATCGCCCAAGAATAATTTTCTGCGGAAAGGATTGAAGCAAGCATGAGACTGTTCAAAATACTATCGGCATCCGTACTCATTCTACTACTAGCAGCATGCTCCAACACCAGTAAGGGGGGAGCGGATGACGGTAAGCTGGAGATCGTGGCCACGTATTCGATTATTGCAGACATGACCCGGAATATCACCGGAGATAAAGCGGAGGTCTACAGCATGGTGCCTATAGGCACAGATCCGCATATGTATGACCCGCTGCCCGCAGATACAGGTAAGGTCTCCAGTGCGGACCTTATTTTCTATAACGGCTTGAATCTGGAGACCGGCAAGGGCTGGTTCCAGGATCTGCTCAAGGTGACGAAAAAGGAAGCGGCCGCGTTTGCCGTCTCCGAAGAGGTCACGCCGATGTACCTAACCGAGAAGGGGAAGGAGTCCCAGGTTGACCCTCATGCCTGGCTGGATATACAAAATGCGGTCAAGTATGTGGACGTCATTACCGCGCGTGTGATCGAACGGGACCCGGACAACAAGCAGTATTATCTGGATAACCAGACCGCGTATGTGAAGGAGCTGACGGAGCTGGATCAGTATGCCAAGGAAGCTGTGAGCAAGGTCCCGCAGGAGAAGCGCGTGCTGGTGACCAGTGAAGGGGCCTTCAAATACTTTTCCCAGGCCTATGGCTTCGAGTCCGCCTTCATCTGGGAGATCAACACTGACAGCCAGGGAACACCGGAGCAAATGAACCGGATCATCGGCATTATTAAGGAGAAGCAGATTCCGGCGTTATTCCTGGAGACGAGCGTCAACCCCAAGACGATGGAGACCATTTCCCGCGAGACCGGTGTGCCGGTGCACTCCAAGATTTTCACGGATTCTCTGGCTAAGGAAGGCGAAGACGGGGACACCTATCTGAAGATGATTAAGTGGAATATCGATCAGGTGATTGAGGGCTTATCGAAGGAATAGGCAGATGCCTGTGTGCGAAAAAGAGCCCGCAACAACAAATAACCCGCAAGGCCGGATAAGCACTGCTATCCTTGCCTGCGGGTTATTCGTTATCCTTAGGGGTTATTTTGTGTGGTGACAATCCCGAGCACGAAGCCGTCATAGCCCTTGCTGCCGACCGTCTGTATTGCAGTAGCATCTATACGCGGCTCTGCGGCGAGCAGCTCCATGAACTGCCGGATGCCTTGAACCCGGTCATCTGCACTGCCCGGGTCAATAACCTCGCCGTCACGTACCACGTTATCGGCTACGATGACTGCGCCCGGCCGGGCCAGCTTCAGCGCCCACTTCAGGTAATGCGGATTATTAGGCTTGTCGGCATCAATGAAGATGAAGTCAAACGGCTCATAGCCCCGGGCTTCCAGCAGCGCCAGCGAATCCAGCGCCGGGCCTTCAATTACCTCTGTCTTGTCTGCTAGCCCCGCCATTCTCAGGTTATCCTCAGCTACTACAACATGCTTGTGCTCGAATTCCAGCGAGACCAGCCTGCCCGTCTCCGGCAACGCCCGCGCCAGCCAGATGGTGCTATAACCGCCCAGGGTGCCAATTTCCAGAATGTTGGACGCTCCCTTCATTTTAGCGAGCAGATGCAGCAGCTTCCCCTGATTAGGAGCGACATCAATCGCCGGTAAGCCAGCCCCTGTATTCGCATCCAGCACAGCGTCCAGGACCGGATCTGCCGCCAATAATCGGTCATTGAAATAAGCGTCTACGTTGCTCCATTTGTTCTGTTCTTCCATGTGAATCCCTCCGTTAGTTGTGTTTTTGTATTGATGTATTAGAACTGCTTTAAATATAAAGGATTATCATTCATAATACTAATATATGTTAATGGTATAATCATAAGTTTAGGTTATGAATCCAACCCATGAATAGGAGCGCATTTATGAACATTCATGCACTGAGGCTTTTTTATTATGTAGCCGAGACGGGAAGCGTTACGAAGGCGGCTGCCCTGCTGAGGATCAGCCAGCCGGCGGTGACCAGCCAGATCAAGAGGCTGGAGAAGGATTTGGGGTTGCCGCTGTGTAGTCCCAGCGGCCGGGGAATCTCGCTGACTCCCTTCGGGACAGAGCTGGCGAAGCAGGCAGGCAATCTCTTCACCTATGAAGAACGGATTGAGGAGTTCGTAGAGGATTACCGCCAGGGACGGAAGGGGAAGCTGCGCATTGCCGCCACCTATCTTCCGGCGAATTTCCTGGTCCCGGGCTGGGCCGCCCGGTTCAAGGCGGGGCAGCCCGAGATGGAGATTGAGATTACCACGACCAATTCCACGCAGGCCTTTGAACAATTGCAGCGTCATGAAGCAGATGTGGCCTTTTACGGGGGCGGAGCCAAGGAGAAGCCGGAGGATGTAGACTGGCTGGAGCTGTTTGAGGATGAGCTGTGGTTCGTAGTGGCCCCTTCCCATCCTTTTGCCAATGGTACGGTATCGCTGCCGGAGATGATGCAGGAGCCGTTCGTGATGCGTGAGGAAGGCAGCTCCACCCGGGAGCGTCTGGTCTCGCTCTGTACAACCTACGGCCTGAAGCCGCCGCGTGTGACCCTGCAATTCAGCGGGTTGGGCGAAGTCATTCGTTCGGTCATGGCAGGGTATGGCGCCAACTTCATCTCCTCGCTGGCTGTGCGGGACTATGTGGAGTGGAAGCAGTTATGCCGGGTACAGGTGGAGGGCATTCAGCTTAGCAACCATATTGCTGTCTGTACACGCAAGAACGAGACCCTGTCAGCCGGGCTGCAGCGGTTTATTGACATCTGCCGGCAACAATAAAACAATAATTAAATATTATTATTCGATCTAAATATATTGATAAACGATAAATACTGTGTTAAATTGAACTCACAATTAATGAGTGAGGTGCTTGTCTTGATGAAACGTAAACCCGCTTCAACCACTTTTTTGAAGGCTGTGATTCTTCTGCTGGGCATGGGTGCACTGGCCCTGTGTATCTTTGCGGTTCCGTCCATCGCCGGCTTTGCAGCCGAGCTGTATCCGGAGCATGCGTACCTCAAGGCTCTGGTCATGATTGATTTATACGGGGCGGCGGTACCTTTCTACATTGCGCTCTATCAGACCTTCAGGCTGCTGGGGTATATTGACCAGAACATGGCCTTCTCGGAGGCTTCGGTACAGGTGCTGAAGAATATCAAGCACTGCGCAGTGGCCATCAGCGGGATATTCGTTATAGGTATGCCGCTGTTCTATCTGATGGCGGAGAAGGATGATGCCCCGGGGATCATCGTCATCGGGATGATCCTTATTTTTGCCTCGCTGGTCATTGCCGTGTTCGCGGCAGTTCTCCAGAAGCTTTTGAAAGACGCTATTGAATTGAAATCTGAGAACGATCTGACAGTCTGAGGTGGCTACCATGGCGATTATCGTTAATATTGATGTGATGCTGGCTAAGCGGAAAATGAGCGTAACCGAGCTTACGCAGCGAGTGGGAATTACGATGGCGAACCTGTCCATTCTGAAGAACGGCAAGGCCAAGGCGATCCGCTTCTCAACGCTTGAGGCGATATGTAAGGCGCTGGACTGCCAGCCGGGAGATATTCTGGAATACACAGCGGATGCTATAGAATAATGGGCACCCGGAGCGGGGAGGGAACGGTATTGAGAGCCATGACACGGCTGCTGCACTTCGGGTATCATCAGGCGATGAGCTGTATTTTTCCTGTAGCGATCTTTGGAACGTTAATCCTGACCCGCACAATCGAGCTGCCGTTCATCCACCGCTATGATCTGATTCTGCTAATTCTGCTTACTGTGCAGTACCTGATGTACCGGAGCGGGCTGGAGACGCTGGATGAGCTTAAGGTCATCTGTGTGTTTCATGTAATTGGACTGGTGCTGGAGATGTATAAAATAAAAATGGGCTCCTGGGCCTACCCGGAACCCGGTTATGCGAAGCTGCTCGGTGTGCCGCTGTACAGCGGATTCATGTATGCCAGTGTGGCAAGCTACATGTGCCAGATCTGGCGCAGGCTGAAGATGGAGTTGACCGGCTGGCCGGGTCTTGCCGCTGCGGGACTGCTGGGCGGAGCGATCTACCTGAACTTCTTCACCCACCACTATATTCCGGATTTCCGCTGGTGGCTGACATCCCTGGTAGTAGTGGTATTCTGGAGAACCTGGATCATCTACCGGGTGCAGGGCAAGACGTACCGGATGCCGCTTGTGCTGGCTTTTGCCATTGTAGGCTTCTTCATCTGGCTGGCCGAGAATATTGCGACCCTCCTGGGAGCGTGGCAATACCCGGACCAGCACGAGAGCTGGCAGCTGGTAGGCTTCGGCAAGATCAGCTCATGGTTCCTGCTGGTGATTATCAGCGTGATTATTGTCGCCCAGCTTAAGCATGTGAAGGCCGGGCGGAGCGCGTCCAGATAGTCAGTCCATCCAGCGGGTAACGGAAGGAGGGCCCGGTTCCGCCGGAGGCGGACGGGATTAGCGAGCATTGTTCCCCGTTGGCATCAAGGGAGAATAGCTGCTCAATGTGATAGACACCGGGAGACGGTGCTGACTCATAGAGTCTCAAGGCGACTCCAGCAGCCGTTGCTGCTGTGATGGATGCTTCATGTACGCCTGTGATTCCGTATTCTCTGGAGGCGGGTATACCGTCCTTCATGCCACAGGCATCGACTTTGACCGCGTAGCGCTCGGACCCGAAGCGGAAGCGGGTGAACGCCTGGACCGCGAGGTTGCGGAGCATCCGGTTACGCAGCAGACGGGAGAGTCCGGTGCGGCGCAGCAGCGCTGCGGCTGAGGTCATGCTCCGTGAATCGAAGCAGAGCCGGGTCGAGACGGAAGGTACGGCAAGGGTCTGAGGCAGAGTCATCTGATCCGAAAAAGGAAACCGGTAGGCTCTATGCGTCCGCAGAGCAAACCCGAAATCCGCAGTCTTAGCCTCCGTGAAGCTTGAGGCGGTGCGCGGTCTGCCGTGTTCGGTAATCTCGAAGTCGGCTCCAAGGTTGTCCACCGTCCACTCCATAGCCGCCTGTCCATGGCTGTCACCCAGTCCCAGCATGATCGAGATGTCGATCTGCTCTGTATGGTCCAGCTCCTGGACAGCCCGTGCCGCAAGCAGGTTCGTTAACCCCGGTGCGAGGCCGACACTCAGCACTGCTGCCGCCTCGAGCTTATGCTTCACAGGGTCGAGCCTTTGCAGCATAGTCAGGAAGTCTCCGCTTGCCGAGACATCTACATAATGGGTGCCGCTCTGGAGGCAGGCTTCTGCTAGCCGGGTGTCCTGCTGATCCAGACACATGACGACCAGCTTGACCTTCCCCAGCAGCTCTGGGGGAAGCGGCTTCTCTGCCGACAGGCGCAGCGGCTTCACATATCCGCCGGTACTGCGGGAGAATTCCTCGGCCCTGTTCAGGTTTCTTCCTGCCGCGTAGACCTTGCCGGGGTGCTGTGCCCCGAGTAGCCGGCATATCTGTGACCCGACATGCCCGTAGCCGCCGATTACTACAATATCTGTTTTCATAAGTATTCCCGTCCTTCGTGGTGGATTGCAGAATCTGCGGTATAATTAACGTTACGTATCATTATCCTGCTAAGGCGGGCGGCAGACTATCCCACATTTGTGGGATTTCGGGGAGGACAGAAGATGAACAAGGGAGTACATAGCCTATTACAGCTTGACCCTGTCCGGGGTGGTCCGGTTCTGGATTCACAGCAGTACCGCGAAGCGGTAATTGCCAGGCTCCGCCTGCTGGTTCCGTTCGCTGCGGCCTGTTGTACGACAGTAGACCCGCACACGCTTTTAACCACAGGGGCAGTCACGGAGCAGGGACTTGAAGAGGTTCATCCGCTATTGTTCGAATATGAATATCTGCATGAGGATTATATGAAGTATGAGCAGTTAGCGGTGTCGGATATTCCGGCAGTCTGCTTAAGCGGAGTGACCGGGGGAAGCCTGGAGAAAAGCGCGCGGTACCGCAAGGTGCTGCAGCCCGCCGGATTCGGGGATGAGCTGCGCGTAGCGCTGCGCACAGGCGGGGTCTGCTGGGGGTTCCTGACCTTATTCCGTCCGCTGGGCCAGCCGGCGTTTCAGGAGCAGGAATGTGCCTTGTTGGCTTCGGTAGCTCCGCTGATCGCTGAACGTCTGCGTGCGTATGCTTCTGTCCTGCCGGTATCCGGAGCGGACCGGGCAGTGCCGGAGGATAACGGTATTCTGGTGCTGAGTGAGCGGCTGGTCCCGGTCAGTGCGAATGCAGCAGCCCGTTATTGGCTGAAGCAGATCTGGAACCTGGAGCAGCTGGAAGAAGGGCAGCTTCCAGGCCCGGTGCGTGCCGTCTGCCTGCGGGTGCTCGGCGCGAAGAAGCCCGCCGGAGCCGGGACTTCTCAGGCAAGAATAAGTCTTCCAATCGGAGACGGGGCGTATCTGACAGTTACCGCAAGCCTGCTTGGCGGCCCGCAGACACAGCTCGCTGTATCCTTGGTAAGTGCCCGCTCCGGCGATGTTTTCCGGCTGCTGGCCGAAGCCTTCGCCCTGACCGCACGGGAGAAGGAGCTGGCAGAGCTGCTGGCGCTGGGGTTATCGACCAAGGAGCTGGCCGAATCGCTGCATATCTCCGCCTACACGGTACAGGATCATTTGAAATCCATTTTCGCCAAGACAGGCGTATCCAGCCGCAGAGAGCTGATCAGCCGGCTGCTTCCGCGATAAAGGTCGAGAATTACTTATGAGAATTACTAATGTAGAACAAATAAGGGGAATCTCCACAGCCTTTGGCTGGAGATTCCCCTTGCTTCATGTTCGGACTTGTATAGATCTGGAACTGCTTCGAATGAATTCTTACTGGCGCAGTGTCTTCAGCGCGCCGCTCCAGGCCAAGACCTGATCCAGCATAGCATTGACATTGGCAGCATGCAGGTCAGCCGGCTTGAACACCGAGCCGTTCTCGAAGTCGGTGAACAGCGAGAGCAGCGGGTGGACACGAACATCGGCGACGGACAATTCGCCGAGAATACCGCGCAGATGCTCAGCAGCGCGGGCGCCACCGGCGGAGCCGTAGCTGACGATTCCGGCAGCCTTGTTGTTCCATTCTTCGCGGGCAGAATCCAGTGCGTTCTTCAGTGCACCGGAGAGACTGTGGTTATATTCCTGAACGATGAATACGAATCCGTCCAGGGTAGCCAGCTTAGCTGCCCAAGCCTGGGCTTCAGCGTAGCTGTCGCTCTCCCCGAGCAGCGGCAGCTTGAAGTCAGCAATATCTACGATTTCGTAATTAGCATCTCCACGGGCATCAGCGATCCCCTTCACCCATTCGCCTACCTGCGGGCTAACGCGGCCCTGGCGTGTGCTTCCAAGAATAATTCCGATATTAAGTGTTGTCATTGTAATTCCTCCTCGAATTTTGTTTTCCGTAATTTGTTTTGCTTGATATGTTTTTTATTATAGCTGATAACTTTAATAAAGCAAGTGAAATTTTGAAACCTAGTTAAATTTTTAGCTAAAAATTAAAGCGGCCCAATCGCAGACCCGAATCTGGGAAGGCAATGGACCGCAACTGGTATTATGTCTCTGGTTGCAGCTAATGGCCGGCTTCGGCCGAGTTCACTTTTCCAGCCAGCCGTTTAACCACATAAGGTATGGTGATGGAAGTCAGGATGACAGTAAAAGCAATCTGTGCTATAGCTGTATCCGCATATGGTGCATAAGCCGGGTTAAAACCGGCAGCTATCCCGGGCACAACCATCGATAGACCGGCGACTGAACAGGTAGCCGCCGCTGCATACCCCGGGCGTTTTAACAAGTGACGGTCAATCATAACCAGCGGCAGCAGACAAAGCAGGAAGAAGAGTAAGGTTAGCAGCAGGCCGGATAAGCTCGACCGGAAGGCCAGGCTCAGGTTGATGCTAGACCCGAAGCTGATGCCGAGGAATGGCAATAGGATCACTGTTCCCGGAGCAAACATCTTCTGAAGGTTAGCATCAAGATTGCCAAGCAGTATACCTACGGCAAAAGGGAGCAGCGTGGCCGCCACGCTAAGATAATCAATTCCTGCCCCGCTGGCTGAGTTCAGAATCATGACCGGAATGACCGGAACGGCGATCAGGTTCAAAATACCAAAGGCTCCCTGATCCATTTCATCTCCGTAGGAATTCATCAGCGCCAGGTAAAGGCCCGGATTGCAGCTAGTCAGCACTGCGATGAAGGCAATGGCAGAAATACCGGCAAAGCCCTCGATGCCGAATCCATAAACGAATGCCCATCCAAACATCCAGGCGATCAGGATTCTTGCCAGAACATGCACCCCGGCGCGCTTCAGTGTAGCAGGGAGCAGGCGGAGGTCCAACTGCGTCCCGGATACAAACAGGATCAAGCCGATAAGCACCATCGTTCCTCTGGAGGTAAACAGAGCGGTTGTAGGATCACCAATGCCGAACAGCTGCGGAAACACCGTGTTGACGGCGGCTGCCAGCAGCATGGGGACGATGAGCAGACCGCCAGGTATTTTTTGGACAGACCGTAGTATATTCATACTGCCTACAGCTCGGCCCCGTTCGTCCGGATAACATTCTGATACCAATAGAAGGAATCCTTGCGGGTTCTCTTCATCGTCCCGTTGCCGTAGTCATCCTGATCCACATAGATGAACCCGTAACGTTTGCTCATTTCCGAGGTAGAAGAGCTGATCATGTCAATCGGCCCCCACATGGTATAGCCTATCATTTCGACACCATCCTGAATGGCCAGCCCCATCTGTTCGATATGTTTTCTCAAGAAATCTATGCGGTAAGGATCGTTCACAGTACCGTCTTCATTCAACTTGTCGTAGAAGCCTGAGCTGTTCTCCAGAATAAACACAGGCTTGTGGTAGCGGTCATACACCAGATTCAACGTATACCGTAGCCCCACAGGGTCGATCTGCCAGCCCCACTCATTTTCCGGCAAATGCGGGTTTTTATAGACACTGTGTACGTTGCCTGCCGTCAGTTCGAGCTGCTCTGTGTCACTGCTGGAGATCATGGAGTTGTAGTAGGACATACCGATGTAATCCGCCGTATGTGCACGGATGCTATCCAGATCGCCATCCTCGATGTGCAGCGTGATATTTTTGTCTTTGAAATAAGTCTTGGCGTAATAAGGATATTCGCCCAGGTTCAAGACATCGAGGAAGAACTGGTTTTTCATCTGGTCATCCTTCTGCATCTGAAGGGCATCCTCCGGTTTGCAGGTGTACGGATAGGTCGTGAAGTAAGCGACCATGCTGCCGATTTGGTTACCCGGATCAATCTCATGTGCCAGTCTGGTCGCTCTAGAGGCTGCCACGAACTGATGGTGTAACCCCTGGAACAGCATTTCCTCATAATTCGGTGCATCGTATTCAATAATTCCGAGCGTTTTTGCTCCGGCTTTGACACTCATATTGATCTCATTGAACGTCACCCAATACTTTACTTTGCCCTTGTAACGCTTGAATAACACCTCGCAGTAGTTGACATATAAGTCCACCAGCCTGCGGTTATACCAGCCGCCGAATTTGTCAATCAGCACGATCGGCGTATCGAAATGGCTAATGGTGATCAGCGGCTCCATGCCGTGCTTCAGGCACTCCTCAATCACCTGATCGTAGAATTGCAATGCCTTCTCGTTCGGGGCGGCATCGTCTCCGCCTGGGAATACACGGGCCCATGCGATGGAGTAACGGAAGACCTTGAAGCCCATTTCGGCGAACAGAGCGATATCCTCACGGAACGTGTGGTAAAAGTCGATGCCGCGGCGTTTTGGATATTTAACCGTATCCGGATCGTTTTTGGCCTCTTCAATCATCTCGCGGTTAATCTTCATCTGCTTGGTTACTTTACGATCGTTATTGGAGTTGAATTTCATCACATCAGGAATGGTCAGGCTCTTGCCGTCTATATTGTAAGCACCCTCCGCCTGACAGGCGGAGAGAGCGCCTCCCCACAGGAAGCCTTCCGGAAACAGAGATTGCGTCATTATAGTGTTCCTCCTTAATTAGTATGAGTTACGGAATCAGTTTCAGCAGTGCTCCGCCTTCTTGGATTGAACCGCTATCTGAGGCCGTCAGTACATCGGCGAACTGCTGCATGTTGGTCACGACAATAGAGGTAATTGTAGGGTAGCCATCGGCAATAATTCCTTTGGAATCGAATTCCACCAGCAGGTCGCCTGCCTGAATGGATTGACCTTGCTCTACATAGGATTTGAAATGCTTGCCTTTCAGGCTCACCGTATTTACGCCGATATGAATCAGTATTTCCACGCCGTTCGCTGCTTTAAGCCCGATGGCGTGTTTGGTTCTGTACAATGCCTCAACCACTCCGTCAAAAGGTGCGTAGACTCTGCCTTCACTTGGCACGATGGCAATGCCTTTGCCCATCAGCTCCTGAGAAAAGGCTTGGTCCTCAACCTCGGCTAACGGCTTAATTTCACCTGTCATCGGGCTGACGATCAGCATACCAGCGGTATCCGCAGCGCGGGATGCCGAAGGGGTGGCATCCTGAGCGGCTGCCGGCGAAGCGGCGTTCTTCTTAGCCTTCGTAGTGGCTTGCCCGTCCGCATCTTCCTTGATGCCTGCGAGCAAGGTGAATACAAATCCCAGAACGACTGCTGCGATGGACCCGATCACAATATAGACGTAACGGTCTGCTGTATACGTTCCCAGGGCCAAGACTCCCGGAAGGGCGATGGCATTTGCACTCGCATGAACAATACTGTAGAAACCGCCTACGATTCCGGCTGCCGCACACCCGGCAAAGAACGGCCGTTTGTAACGAAGATTGACGCCGTAAATCGCCGGCTCGGTAATGCCGAACAGGGCGGTGAAGCCGCTTGACCCGGCTGCGGATTTCATCGTATTGCTCTTGGTGAGAACGAAAACACCGAAGGCGGCTCCCGCCTGGGCCAGGTTAGCTGCAAGAGAGGCCGGCAGCAGCATGGTCGAGCCTATGCTGGCAATCTGTTGAATCTGGATCGGCATAATGGCGTAATGCATGCCAAACATAACCATAATGGGCTTGAAGAACCCGAGAATCGTACCTGCCAATACGCCAACGGTTGCATACAGGTAGTTGATGCCGTCGGTCAGCCAAGTACCGATATAAGAGCCGACCGGTCCAAGTACGATCAGTTCCAGCGGGATCATGATGAACAATACAATCATTGGAGTTAAGAGCACCCGCAGAAACTTGGGAATGAATTTGTCCACTACAGGGTAGAGATAGCTCATGACCCACACGCCCAGAATGATTGGAATCACCGACGAGGAATATTTCATCAGCAGGATCGGCATGCCGAGGAAATCGATTGTTTTCACGCCGGTTTCGGCAATTTTGGCTGCGCCATCGAGAATCACGGGATGCATTAATCCGGCAGCAAGCGCAACGGCCAGATACGGATTGGTTTTAAATTTCTGGGCAGCACTTACAGCGATGAAGAAGGGCAGGAAGTAGAAAATCAGATCGCCAATCATATTGACGATGGACAGGAACCCGGAGCCTTCCATCCATCCTAGCGCTGCCAATACTGTAGCCACGCACTTGATCATACCGCAGCCGATTAAGGCCGGGAGCACTGGAGTGAAGATGCCTGCAATCGTCTCAAGGACCACATTTACCGGATTTTGTTTCTTTTTGGGAGCTACATCCCCGTCTTCGCTCTGGAGGTTCTCCGAGGCGAGATTGCGCAGCTCAGCATACACAGCATCTACCTTGTTCCCGACCACCACTTGAACCTGCCCGCCTGCATTCTGCGCCTTCAGTACGCCTTCGAGTCGGTCCAGCGCCTTCAGATCGGCCTTTCTGTCTTCTTTAAGCACGAATCTCAGCCGTGTTGCACAGTGGGTGAGCGATGAGATATTACGTTCGCCGCCTACAAGCTCCAGTACGTTTTGGGCCAATTCCTTGTTATTCATGACCATTCTCCTTACATAAAGTAGTCTGGGAATAAAAAAATGACCAAGCCAAGGGAATCGTCATTCCCGTGTGCTTGGTCATGCCTGATCGAATCAGTAACAGTCCAATTCATAGTATGCAATTATCGGGCAGGTCCGGTCTAGTCGTTGGAGATTAACCTTTGAATGTGAAGAATCAGATACAGCTTCTCATCATTGGTGCAGCTCCAGCCGTAATTGTTCTGCAGGAATGCCGCGATCTTCTCCACACACTCCAGTTCACGCGGGAATTTCTCTGTTACCATCTCAAACAACGCTTCATTCTCTTTCTTCAGTGACTTGCCGCTCATCTGCCGCATGATGAAATAGCGGACATGGGTGGCGAAGCGCATGAAGTGAATGGACTCTTCCTCAAAATCAATTTTCAGCGCGTATTTGATGATGGACAGCATCTCGCCGGTAACGGTGGTAATTTTGGTTGTATCGCTCATTTCTCCAGACCCCACCTGGGCATTCACAAAATGTAAGGCAATCAGGGTCGTTTCGGCTGCCGGGAGGCGGACTCCCGCTGTAGCTTCAATTAACTGGACTGCAGCTTCACCTACACGGGTCTCATCCGGGTATAGGGTGCGCACTTCCCATTCCAACGGATTCTTGATGGAGACACCTTCACGGGTACGGGCCAGAGCAAAGCTTATATGGTCAGAGAGAGTGAGCAGCAGATTGGTATTGAACGTCTTATGCAGAATGTCGCTGCCCATGGTAATGACTTCTTCCGCCAGATAGATATGCTCAATCGGAATGCTGTTCAACAAGTCGTACATGCGGATGTTTTTGGGAGCGACAAAGATTTTCTCCACCACCATATCGGTTTCAGTTAACTGATAGGGGGTCTTTGGGAAACCAACGCCCTTGCCAACCACAAACACTTCCTCATTGTTGTCATTAATAGCAATAGCTACATTGTTGTTCACTTTTTTGATGACCTTCATACATACTCACCTCCCCGCCAAATAAAAATGACCGAAAAGGATTACAAAAAAATGTAATCGTTTTCGGTCATGCCTGGTTGCCCAGTAACAGTCCGTGTAAGGAATATAACCTTATTATAATCAGCAGCTTCGAAATGTCAATCATGCATTTTATGGGTATTAGAAATCAATTTATATGTCATTTTGCATAACATTGAATAGCTGATTTTAGGCTCGAATACAAAATATTAAGCTAAATAATTGATTGTCATGATGGAATTAGCTTAAAATACACTCAACAAGTCAGTTATTCTGACATATAATTAAGGAATCTTATGTATCTATAATATATGGAGAGGTGGGGCAGCCATGATAGAGGAAAAGAAACGGCAGGCAGAGCTTGAACTCCCGCGTGATTGCACCTTCTCGCCAGAAGACTGGCGTATTCTGGCCCAGTACTGGTATCCGGTGGCTACAGCAGCAGAGGTACAGGATCAGCCGGTGGCTGTGAAGCTGCTGGATATGAAGCTGGTATGCTACCGCAGCGGAGGCAAGGTGGTTATTGCCCGGGATCTGTGTTTTCACCGGGGAGCCCCGCTGAGTAAGGGATGGGTGGAGAACGGGGAGATTGTCTGCCCGTATCACGGGTTCCGCTATAATTGTGAGGGGAAATGTACTGCGGTACCGGCACATCCAAGCGCCAAAATCTCGCCCAAATTGAAATTGATTGTCTATCCGGCCATCGAACGCTACGGTCTGATCTGGACCTGCCTGGCAGATGCGCCGGAGCAGATTCCCGCCTTCCCGGCCTGGGATGATCCCGACTATATTAATATTCTGATCCCAAGCTTCGATATTGCCGGCTCGTCCGGGCGGCAGATGGAAGGCTTCCTTGATGTATCCCATTTCGCTTACGTGCATACGGCAACCTTCGGTGACCGCAATAATACAGAGGTCCCCCAGTACAAGGTGTGGCGTGAAGGGGAGACGGAGCTGGTGGCCGAATACTGGAGCACGGTCAGCAACTATGGCAAAGGGCAGGAGAATCCTGCGCCGGAAGGCTTCCAGTGGCTGCGGGAGTTCCGTGTATTCGCACCGTTCGCCGCTTCGCTAACTGTCTATTTCCCGGATGAGGGCAGGCTGAAGATTCTGAACTGTGCTTCTCCGGTGTCGGCCCGTTATACCCGGCTGTTCTGCCCGATCTCGCGGAATTTTGACAAGAACGCCCCCTTGGAGGACACGGTGAAATTCAATCTGCAGGTGTTCCAGGAGGATGCGGAGATGGTGGAATCGCAGACGCCGGAGGATCTCCCGCTGGATCTGCAGGCTGAAGCCCATATTCCGGCAGACCGCACCTCCATTGCTTATAGACAGCTGCTAAGCAGTCTAGGGCTGGGGCAGAATTATACGTCCTGATTCATCATTTCAAAACATCAGTAACAGCACACGCCCGGCAGCAGAGAGCATAAGCTCGGCAGCCGGGCGTGTGCTGTTGTGTTGAATGGGTCTAGGCTGCCTGCGTAACGTCGAGTCCGCGGCAGCAGCTAGACCGTATAATTTTCCAGAGAAAGGCTCCATCTTCCGTCCACAAGCTCAATTCTGTGCAGGCTGGCATAGGAAGCCGGGAATTTACTGCCACGGTTATTCCAATCGATCCCTTTGATGATGTGATAGATGATATTTATGACACCGCCGTGTGTAACAATAATTATGTTATCATCGGGGCTGCTGTCCGAATGCTCTTCGCAGAGCCGGGTGAAGGTCTCTTGAATCCGGGTGAAGAAATCGAGCGGACTCTCTCCGTCAGGGTAACACTCGTCCATCCGCAGTCCTGAGAAGTATAAGCCGGGGTACCGTTCATTGACGATTTCGTTCGGCATACCGGCGATCACACCATTGTTCATCTCCCGCCAGTCCATACTGCGCTCTAAGGGTAACTCCAGCTCTCTTGCCAGCTCGCCGGCTGTATCCAGCGCCCGCTGCAAATCGCTGCTAACTATACGTTGTATAGGGAATGAAGCCGAATTCTCTCTCAAAAAACAGCCCAGCTTCTCGGCTTGTCTGTAGCCTTGGGTATTTAGTCCCCGCTGGCTCCATCCGCCGCGATATCCTTCGTCATCCTTGCCGTGTCTTACCAGATATATCGCCAACTGCTCCTCGGCCCCCTGTTCTATGATGCGTAAGTATGATTCCTTAAAAGGTTCCTTCAAAAAGGATATCCTGCTAAGTCTATCACTTACTTTCCAGAATGTTCAAGAACAGAAGTTACAGTAGGAGTAACGTAGCTTGACAATACCTGGACACAGCTTGCTTGGAGGGTTCGGGAAACTACTTGTTGTGCGGCACGAAGACAATACGTTGCTGGCTGCCCGGCGGAGTCTTCCATACTTGTTCAATTTCGGATAGCGGGTAAACTACAGGGTTCGCTGTAAGCTGACCCTCTGCAATCGCTTGGATCAACGCCGGGAATTCGGCCAGATATCCGGCAGGCGTAACGGACCCCTGGCCGCTGCCGATGATCTGGAAGTTGGCAGAACGGAGTACAGCGGAAGGAATCGCGGCGTCCGCCCCTGCCATGGAACCGATCTGAATCCAGGTTAACAGCCGGCTGCGGTCGGACCGGCGGGTTAATATCGGGAGCATGGAGAGTGCAGCAGGATCACCCCACAGATAGTCGAGAACGATATCCACTTCAGCTGAGGCTTCGCCGAGGTTCCGGGCCACTGCCCCGGGATCTCCGGTAAGCGATATGACTACATCTGCACCATACTGTGTAAGCGAACGCAGACGTTCCGGGTTCCGCCCGGCAGCGATGATCTGACTGGCTCCCATAAGCTTGGCGATCTGCATGGCCATCTGCCCGGAGTTGCCTGTAGCACCCAGAATAAGAACCTTGAACCCGGGCTTAGCCTGAACGCGGCGGCGGAGAGTTACCCAGGAGGACATGGCCGGATTCATCGCGGCGGCGATGAGCACGGGATCAGCATCTCCGGGTAGCGGGACAGCACGGCGAAGATCGATGAGGGTCTGGTCTGCGAACGATCCCAGGGCCGTATCGGTGGCTACAAAATAGACCAGCTTGCCATCCGGGAGCCGTCCGACGCCGTCAATTCCTGGGATTAACGGAAGTTCATCCGTACTCGTGTAGTGAGAACCATTGGCTTGTGCCCGGACCCGGAGATGTAATCCGGCAGCCAGCACATCCACCAGAGCTTCGTGTTCTCCTGAAGGTACCGGAGCGTCAACCTTTTCGTATTTCGGACCTGAATCGAATGATCTTACAATAGCAGCGTACATAAATAGGCCTCCATTTACCCGGATAGTTACCCGGGTGAGTGTTTTGGTTTGTGAAACAAACTAAAAGGTTTGTAATACAAACAATAATAGTTTGTATTGCGTACAAAGTCAACGGCTGCTGTGGTACAATAGGAGCGAACAGGTCTGAAATATACAAAAGTGCGGAGTGAAATCAATGAGCGGTTACGATAATTCTTTTGATAAGCTGGATGATCTGTCGATGGTAGACAGCCTTGTGCAGCTATCCTTCCTGGTGCAGAATATCCTTGCCCGGATAGGCACGGAGCATGATCTGTCGATCATTCAGATCCGTCTGCTGGGAATACTGCGCGACCGGGAGCCGGGAATGCTGCAGCTGGCCAAGCATCTGGGCCTCGACAAATCCAGTATTACAGGGCTCGTTGACCGGGCGCAGCGCCGCGGGCTGGTAGAGCGTACCGTATCAGAGAGTGACCGGCGGGCATTCAATGTGAGGGCTACTCCGGCAGGCTGGAAGATTATTCACGAGGTCGGGGAGCAGATCGAGCGGCAGATTACGGCGGTAACCGATGGTCTTACCGTGGTTGAGCGGGCACAGATGATAGCCCTGGCCAGCAAGATTCTGGTCACTGCTCCAGGGATGAGCCGCTGAACGAAACGATAGGATTCGTGACGATGAAGCACATAGGAGGGATTTTCATGGATCAGGAGCTTATGAATGAGCTGGCATCTCAATTCAAGAATTCGCTGAAGGTGCTGAACGCGGTCGGTGCCGAGACCCGGCAAGCCATTCTGATGGCCTTGCTGCAAGGGCCGCAAGATCCGGGCATGCGTGTAGGCGAGATAAGAGGGATCACCCACTTTTCCCGTCCGGTCGTGTCCCATCATCTTAGAATATTGTTAGAGGCCGGAATTGTTAGCGTCCGAAAAGACGGCACCCGCAACTATTACCGGCTGGACTCCGGAAGCAAGCTGATGGTGCTCAAAAGCTTGGTGAGCGGGCTGGAGAAGGTTCTGGCACAATGCGAGCGTGAGGCAGGGATTCTCTGATTATGGAGAATCCCTGCTGTGCGTTATGCGAAAAACCGATTACAATTGCTGCTGTGAGGTGCGTGGTCCGAATGTATGCGGAAAACCGAATACAATCGCTGCTGTGAGGTGCGTGGGTGCACAGGACAAATGTATATGCAAAATTTAAGCTACCTTGTTTCAGAAAAGCATGCTATGCTATAATCACTTACCGACAGACAGTCGGTCGGTAAATAATTCATTACAGATCAAGTTACGGTTACAGCCGGAGTTCCAGCAAAGTTCCAGCCAAAGCTAAAACCAAAGTTGCATCCACAGCTACATCCAAAGTTACAGCCAAGGTTACACCCAAAATTACATGTACACTTACAATCACAGTTACTCCCAAACTTAGTATCATCCCACCTTCACATAAGGAGACATGACCATGAGAGTTGTAAAAGAAGCAGAAGCCCGCAGAAATGAGATTCTGGATGCAGCAGAGGAGCTGTTCGGACAGAAGGGCTTCGACGGTACCAGCACGGGCGATATTCTGGGCAAGGTCGGCATTGCGCGCGGGACACTGTATTATCACTTCAAGTCGAAGGAGGATATTATGGACGCGCTGATTGAGCGGACGAATGCCACTATCCTTCATGCCGCGCAGCAGATTGCTGAAGACAAGAGCATCCCCGTCATTGAGCGGATTCTCCGTGCGGTCATGGCGCTGAACATCAGCGGCGGAGACGGCAGCAGCACGGAGATTATGGAGCATATCCACAAGCCGCAGAATGCGCTGATGCACCAGAAGGTACAAAAGGCGGTCATCCGCAGCGTTCCGCCCATTCTGGCCTCCATCATCAGCGAGGGGATCGAGCAGGGGATATTCAATACGCCTTATCCGTATGAATGTATGGAGATGGTTGTGGTCTACGCCACCACCATTTTTGACCAAGATATGGTCGAAATGACGGAGGACGAGCGAATGTCACGCATTCTGGCCTTCATCGCCAATGTGGAAAGGCTGCTCGGTGCCGGGAGCGGAAGTCTGATGAGCGTGATGCAGATGTTCGGCGCCTCCGGTGGAGTGGAAGCGGGCAATGGTGATGAATAGATCCGGCACAGGCTTCGGCAGATTCCTGTTTTTGTGGTCAGGACAACTGATCTCAGCTATCGGCGGCGGGCTCACCGCGTTCGGGCTGGGGATATATACCTTACAGCAGACCGGGCAGGCTTCGGCTATGGCGCTGGTGACATTACTGGCATTCATGCCTTCCCTCCTACTCAGTCCAGTCGCTGGCGTGCTAGCGGACCGCTATGACCGCAGGCTGCTGATGGTGCTGGGGGATACGCTCTCTGCCTTAGGTCTGATCTATATTCTGGTCTGCCTGCTGAATGGAGATGCACAGCTGTGGCAGATCTGCTTAGGGGTGACTGTAAGCTCGGTATTCTCCTCCTTGCTTGATCCCGCCTATAAGGCTACGATAACGGATCTGCTTACCGAGGAGCAGTATACGAAAGCCAGCGGGTTTGTGCAGATTGCCGGCTCCGCCAAATATCTGATTTCGCCGCTCATTGCCGGGCTGCTGCTTACAGTCTCTGATGTGAAGCTGCTGCTGATTATCGACATCTGTACTTTTTTTCTAACCGTGCCTACTACGCTTGCGGTCCGCAGCGGTCTTACCTCCAAGAAGACGGAGCAGGCACCGGCCTTTATCCGTGAATTTCAAGAAGGCTGGAGAGCAGTCTCCGGGAATCGGGGAGTACTGGTGCTGGTGATTATGACCTCGGTCATGACCTTCTTCATCGGGTTCATCGAGACCTTGTCGATGCCGATGATTCTGGCGTTCTCCAGCAGTGCGGTCCTGGGGACGCTTGAGACGGTCATGGCATCGGGAATGCTGGTGTCGAGTGTCATTATAGGGATGCTGCATATACAAAAAAATTTCGTACGCATGCTGACAGTGTCGCTTTTTTGCTCAGGAATCAGTATCGCCGTCTTCGGACTGCGTGAGAATATTGTGCTGATTGGCGCTGCCGGATTTATGTTTTTTGCCATGTTGCCCTTTACGAACACGGCCCTGGATTATCTGGTCCGCACCAATATTGACAATTCCGTTCAGGGGAGGGCCTGGTCATTGATCGGACTGCTCTCACAGCTGGGATTCGTGGCGGCTTATATGCTGGCAGGTGTGCTGGCAGACTACGTATTTACTCCCTTGCTGGTGAGCGGCGGAGTTCTGGCGGATAGTGTGGGGCGGATCATCGGCACTGGCAGCGGGCGGGGGATGGGACTTCTCATCATCATTGCCGGGCTGCTGTTAAGCGCTGCTTCGGTCATGATCTATCGGCTCAAATCCATTACAAGTCTTGAGAGCAGGGGGTAACTTATGTTTTACCGAATCATCCGCAGAGATATCCGTACAAGTAAGGGAATTACGCTCACGACTATGCTGTTCGTAGCAGCTGCAGCCATGCTCGTCTCTCTGTCAGCCATTCTGGTCGTCAATCTGAGCGGGGCCATCGATCATTTAATGACACAGGCGAAGACGCCGCATTTCCTGCAGATGCATTCCGGCCAGCTGGATCAAGCCCGGCTCAAGGCCTTTGCAGAGCAGAACAACAAGGTGGAAGAATACCAGGTGCTTGATTTCCTCAATGTAGAAGGCGCGAGGATTGTCATGGACGGGCATACGCTTGCGGACAGTGTTCAGGATAACGGCTTCAGCACACAGAGCGGGAAGTTTGATTATCTGCTTGATCTGGACGGGAATGTGATTGATGTACGGGGCGGCGAGGTGTATGTCCCGATCAGTTATATGAAGGATGGCTCCGTCAAGGCCGGAGGGAAGGTTACCGTGGGGGACACAAGTCTCACCGTAGCGGGGTTCCTGCGGGATTCACAGATGAACTCGCTGCTCGCTTCATCGAAGCGGTTCCTCGTCAGCACGGAGGATTATGCGGAGCTGGCGCAGTACGGAACCACGGAATATCTGATTGAGTTCAGATTGAAGGACCTGTCGATGCTGGGAGCCTTCGAGACCGACTATACCGCAGCAGGACTTGAGGGGAACGGTCCGGTGATTACATATCCCCTGTTCAGAGTGCTTAATGCGATCTCGGACGGGCTGATGATTGCGGTGATCCTGCTGGCGAGTGTGCTGGTTGTTATTATTGCTTTTCTATGTATACGGTTCACCCTCATGGCAACCATCGAGAGCGATTACCGGGAGATCGGTGTCATGAAGGCCATCGGCCTGCGCGTCTCGGATCTCAAAAAAATCTATCTGGCCAAATATGCAGCGATAGCAGCTCTGGGCAGTATCCTCGGCTTGGCATTATCGTTCAGCTTCAGAGGTCTGCTGCTTGAGAATATCAGGCTGTATATGGGCGAAAGTGCGCATCCGGCACTTGCTCTGGCCTGCGGCATCCTTGGCGTACTGCTCGTATTCCTCGTTATTGTTGCCTATGTGAACAGGGTGCTGAAGCGTTTCCGGAAGATTTCGGCGGTCGAAGCCATTCGTTTCGGTACATCCCAGCAGACACGGACGGGCTCAGGGCGGTTTACCTTGAGCGGCAACCGGCTGCTGAACACGAATGTCTACTTGGGCGTTAAGGATGTTTTGTCCAGAAAAAGTCTATACGCAACCATGCTTGCGGTGCTCGTCATCTCTTCCTTCCTTATGATTGTGCCCCAGAATCTCTATCATACGATCTCCTCTCCAAGCTTCATTACATACATGGGCATCGGTGACAGTGATCTGCGCATGGATATCCAGCAGACGGACCATATTGCAGAGAAGGCCGCAGATATTGCGCGGGTGATGGAGCAGGATGTGATGATCTTCCGTTTTGCCGTGCTGACCACTCAGGCGCTGAACGTGAAGCTGGACAATGGTGTCGTTGAGCGGATAAAGGTTGAGCTGGGTGACCATTCCATTTTTCCGGTTGCCTATGGTGAAGGACATGGCCCGGTTGCAGCGAATGAGATTGCCCTCTCCGCCGCGAATGCCAAGGAACTGGGCAAGCAAGCCGGTGATTCCCTGACCCTGCTCGTAGACGGAGAAGCGAAGGAGCTTACGGTGTCCGGGATTTATTCGGATGTGACCAACGGCGGAAAAACAGCCAAGGCCACCTTCACCACGACTTCTGATCAGGCCATGTGGGCCGTGATTTATGCGGAGCTTGCAGATTCCATGCTAATCAGCAGCAAGGTGAGCGAATATGCAGAGCGGTTCAGTTATGCGAAGGTGTCCGATATCGGGGAATATGTGACGCAGACCTTCGGCTCTACCATTAGCTCAGTCGGTAAGGCTGCATGGGCTGCTCTAGCCGTGATGCTGGTTCTGAATGTACTGATTACACTCTTGTTCATGCGGATGCTGGTAGCCAAGGACCGTTACTCTATAGCCGTCATGAAATCCATGGGCTTCCGGAATTCCGATCTGACTGTACAGTATTATGCACGTTCTATATTTGTGCTTGTGACCGGAATGGCTCTGGGCATCCTGCTGGCGAACACTCTGGGGCAGATTCTCGCCGGGGCTGTGATCTCCTCCTTCGGAGCTTCGTCGTTCAAGTTCGTGATCAATCCACTCTCGGCGTATCTGCTGTGTCCGCTGATCATGACCGGTTCTGTACTCATCGGGGCGGTTATCGGCACATCGGGCATCGGCCACATTCAAATATCCGGCAATATTAAGGAGTAGATCAAGAAGATGAAGAAGATTATTTCGGGTGAAAATATAACCAAACAATACGGCACCGGCGAGGAGCAGCGCAAGGTGCTGGACGAAGTATCCGTCGATATTCACGAAGGTGAATTCGTCTCGGTGATGGGACCTTCAGGCTCAGGGAAATCCACGCTGCTGTTTGCACTGAGCGGAATGGACCGGATCGACGGGGGCCTGGTTACTTTTGAGGGCAGGGATCTGGGGATACTTGAAGAGGATGAGCTTGCGGATCTCCGCAGAACGGAAATGGGCTTCGTGTTCCAGCAGCCGACGCTGATGAAGAATCTGAACATCCTGGATAATATCATTCTGCCGTCGATGCGCGGCAACCGGCGGAAGGTTGCCGCGATTACGGATAAGGCGCAGCAGCTTATGCAGAAGGTGGGCATCGCGGAGCTGGCGAAGCGTGATATCACGGAGGCTTCGGGCGGACAGCTGCAGCGGGCCGGCATTTGCCGCGCGCTGATGGGCAGTCCGCGCATTATTTTCGGGGATGAGCCGACCGGTGCGCTGAATCTGAAGGCAGCCGAGGAGATCATGGCCCTGCTGTCCGGAATCAATGAGGAAGGGACGGCCATCATGCTGGTCACCCATGATGCCACTGTGGCAGCCAGGACGCAGCGGATTATGTTCATGTGCGACGGCCGGATTGTCGATGAGATACGCCTGCCGAAATACAGCGGAGGAACGCTTGAGCCCCGCATGAACTTAATCACGGCAAAAATGCGGGAGAATGGGATTTAATATTGAAATGAACCATTAGCCCGGGCTGTTCGTATTATAGTTATTTGCTAACACCAAGGAAGAGGTGAGAGGAAATGCTGACGATTAGACATTTTACGAAGAGCTATAAGGGCGGCAAAAAAGCAGTAGATGATCTCAGTCTGGTAGTCGAGCGGGGAGACATCTATGGCTTCATCGGCCATAACGGCGCTGGCAAGACCACGACTATCCGTGCTGTGGTGGGCGTGCTTGATTTTGAACAAGGGGAGATTGAAATTGACGGCATCTCAATTAAAAAAGATCCGTTAGCCTGCAAGGCGAAGCTTGCCTACATCCCGGATAACCCGGACTTGTACGATCACCTGACGGGGATTCAATACTTGAATTTCATCGGCGATCTCTTCAGTGTATCGGGGGCCAACCGGGAGCGGCTGATTGGGCAGTACGGCGATGCCTTCCAGCTTACAGCGAGTCTGGGCGATCTGATCTCCTCATATTCCCACGGCATGAAGCAGAAGCTGGCCATTATCTCTGCCCTGATCCATGAGCCGAAGCTGTTAGTGCTGGATGAGCCTTTTGTGGGGCTTGATCCGAAAGCGGCGCATACGCTGAAGACGATCATGGCAGATGTGTGCAGCAGAGGCAGTGCGATTTTCTTCTCCACGCATGTGCTGGATACCGCTGAGAAGCTCTGCAATAAGATTGCGATCATCAAAGGCGGACGGCTGATTGCCCATGGTAAGACCGAAGAGGTCAGAGGCGAGAACAGCCTGGAGGATGTATTCATGGAGCTGATCGATCATGATTAATGTCTGGAGATTAACGAAGCTGCAGCTGTTATCCTCCTTCGGCCTCAATAAAGCGCTGCATACGAAAGACTCTGCACAGAGACGGAAGGCGCTGCTGCTCAGCATCGCGATGATAGCCGGGATACTCATGATCGGAGCCGTGTCATTCGGCTACAGCTTCATGATGGCGCAGTCGTTCGAGCAGCTTGGGCGGATGGACTTATTGCTGGCAGTGATGATGGCGGCCACTTCGTTGGTCGGCTTCTTCACTACGGTCTATAAGGCAAGCGGGGTATTATTCAGTTATAAGGACTACGATATGATCATGTCTCTCCCGGTGAAGACCAGCCATGTGGTGGCGAGCCGGGTGCTTCAGCTTTATGTGATGAACCTGTTCTTCACGCTGCTGGTCATGCTTCCAGCGGGGGCGGTGTATGCGATATATGTGAAGCCGGGCGTGCTGTTCTATCTGTTTTTCCTATTGACGCTCTTCTTCATTACTCAGCTGCCGATTATAGCGGCTACGCTTGTGGGCACCCTCATTAGCTGGGTCTCTTCCCGGTTCCGGTCGAGCAAAATCCTGAATATGATCCTCACGTTCGCCTTCATCATTGTGCTGATGCTGGGCTCGTTCACGCTCAATCAAGGGCAGCAGGCGATTGCAGATGTTGGAGCCGCCTTGGGTGATATGATCTTCAAGGTGTATCCTCCGGCTTCCCTGTACGTTGATGCGGTCTGCTCGTACCGGGTAAGTGCCTTGCTCTTCTTCATCGCGGTGTCTGTGCTGGTCTTTATGCTGTTCTCAGTCCTGCTGGCGACCCGGTACAAGGCAATTCATACAGGGCTTATGACCAGCCGCGCAAGCCGCGGATACACGATGAAGCCGCTGCAGGCGAATTCAGCATTCAAGGCCTTGTATCTTAAGGAGCTGCGGCGTTATTTCAGCTCGGTCAATTATGTGCTGAACACAGGGATCGGGATGGTGCTGCTCCTGATGATGTCCATTTCCTTATTATTCGTCAGCTCAGAGCAGCTGGGAACTATACTTGACATCCCGCAGCTGTCGGACTCCCTAAGTACGCTGAGTCCGCTGGTGATCTCTCTATTCGTTGTTCTGAGCTGTACGACAGCCTGCTCTATTTCGCTGGAAGGCAATCATCTGTGGATCTTGACCAGCTCCCCCGTGCCCAAACCGGCAATTGTATTCAGCAAGGTGGCGGTGAATCTCACTATTACGGTACCGGTTACAGCCGTAAGCTGGGGGCTGCTGGTCTATACCCTGCGTGTTGGGTTGACGGAGAGTATATTGATGCTGGCCGTTCCGGTAATCTATGCCTGCTATTCTGCGCTGCTGGGCGTTATGGTGAACCTGAAGCTACCCAAGCTGGACTGGACCAGTGAAGTTGCGGCGATCAAGCAGAGTGCGTCGGTGCTGGTAACGATGGTTATCGGCGTTCTCACGCTGGCTGTTCCCGCCGTACTGTTCATGCTTCTTCCTGGGGGGGGCGGAAATCTCATCCTGCTGGGATACTGCATTCTAATGGCAGCGGTCTGCGCCGGCATGTACAGATATATCCAGATCAACGGGGAACGGTTATTTCAGAAGCTGTAGCTGCTGAAGAAACCACTCTTGGAACGGAAAGAGACCTGACCTGTTCCAAGAGTGGTTTCTTTGTGTATTCAAAGACAAACAAATGATCACCACTGTCTTAAAACCGGTCTACGCATAACGTCCTATCCTCGATTTAACCTTCTTGAGCAACGGTCCCGCCAGGGCTCTTGCCTTCCGGGCGCCTTCACTCAAGATTGTGTCGATCTGCTCTGGCTCTGCCATGAGATCATAGTATTTCTTCCGTGGCTCCTCCAGAGCAGCATTAACTACCTGGAATAGCTCATGCTTGGCCTCACCCCAGCTAATGCCACTTAGATATTTGTCTCTTAACTCCTGCACTTGAGTGGGCGTCGCAAATTCTTTATACAACAAGAAAATATTAGAGGTCTCCGGGTCTTTCGGTTCCTGCGGAAGTGTAGAGTCAGTTTTGATTTTGCTGATCAGCTTCTTCAGGTTCTCTGCCGTTTCGAAAAGCGGAATCGTATTGTTATAGCTTTTGCTCATTTTCCTCCCGTCAAGACCAGGAATCACCGCTGTGCTCTCATCGACAATATAGTCAGGCAACTTGAACGTATCTCCATAAACCCGGTTGAAGCTTTCGGCGATATCTCTGGCGATCTCCACATGCTGAATCTGGTCTTTACCGACAGGGACCTTGTCTGATTGGAACAGCAGAATGTCCGCAGCCATCAGAATCGGATAGGTGAACAGACCCATATTAACACCAGTATCCGCATCCACGCCCAGTTGTTCATTTTGATCTTGAATCGCTTTGTAGGCATGGGCACGATTCATCAGTCCTTTGGACGTCAGGCAGGCTAGAATCCAGCACAGCTCGAAGATCTCCGGCACATCAGATTGTCTATAGAAAATCACCCGGTCCGGGTTGAGTCCGAGTGCCAGCCAAGTGGCTGCGATACTATAAGACAGATCTCTGAACTCGTCTCTATTCTGTATAAAATTTAACCCATGGTAGTCGGCAATGAAGTAGAGTGAAGTGCAATCACTGGCCCCGGCGATTTGCAGAGCAGGCTTGATTGCTCCGATGTAGTTCCCCAGATGGACTTTGCCCGTAGGTTTAATTCCTGTTAATACAATGTCATTACTCATATTATCCCTCCGTCTATAAAATCAAAAAGGGGTCTTCTCATCCTGAAAAGGACGAGAAAACCCCGTGGTGCCACCTTAGTTAGTCCGAACGGTGATCCGGACCGCTTGAACGTATCGAAACCTCACTATAGGTTTGAATACGCGTCTCTTGTAACGACGAGACTTTCGCCAAAGCCTACTTCCTGAAGGTTCGGTTTGGATGCTCAGAAGCCCACTTCGGCATATTCCCTACACTGATTCGCACCTACCATCAGCTCTCTGAAGTATTCGTTATGCGTACTCTCTTCGTCATTGCAAAGTTATATAATATTGAATTAGTGTATTTATACAGTACTTTCTGGAGAATGTCAAACTTTAGTTCGCGTAGGGTTAGGAGTGGGTCCATGCAGACCATACGAGCAAAGCTGGAGGAGCATACGGCAGTAATCCAAATTCCTCCTTGAAGTTGCCGCTGCGTCAAGTGATAGGATAGGGATGTGATCACAGGAAGGAGGGAGAAATGAACAGGACGGTTGTTAGCATACAGCAATTGTCGGAGCAACTCGGGCTGACGAGCCGCACCTTGCGGCACTGGGAAGCAGAAGGATTGTTTCAGAGTAAGAGAGAGGTATCTTCCGGCTGGCGTACCTACGATGAACATGCGCTTAAGTGTATCAGGATCACAGCGCTGCTGCGGAGAATGGATATCCCGATCAGAGAAATACAGGCTGTCTTGGGTAAAAGTTCTGTGCCTGTGCTTAAGCAGGTTATACAGAACAGGATACTTGCTCTACAGGTGCACCAGGAAGAACTAGAACAGATGGGACAGCAATTACATCAGGTACTCGATTACCTGAATACTTCCAATAAGAGAACCTCCATTCAGGAGGAACTGCTTAGCGAAATGGAGAATGTCTTTATGAGTAATGTAACCGGACAGTCCACATTTAAAGTGATTACACTGCCAACTATGAGGGTAGCCTTTCATATCGTGGTAGACGTTTCTCCGGAAGACAAAGCGATGGGTCCTATCATGGATTGGTTGGAATCCGCAAATCTCTTGGGCACGGCGAGGTTATTCGGCGGGAATATGAAGCCTATGCCAAGTAGTGCAGGTAAACCCTATGGCTATGGAATGTGTGCGACAATTCCCGAAGGAATCAGCGTCCCCGAGCCTTTCGAGGAAATGATCCTGCCCGGCGGGCTATATGCCAAGCTGGACAGCAGTGAAGACATTGGAGGTTCCTGGAAGATGCTGATGGATCAATTAGCCCATAGCCCAAAGTACCGCTCTGACCGCAGCAGACTCTGTCTGGAAGAACATATCCGCAATGACAGCCCTGCGGGCGGTGGAAATTTGTATGACTTGAGTTTACTGGAACCTGTAGTGTTGAAGTGAAAGTAACTATACACAAGAAAAGAAGGGAAGTAAATGAGCATTGAATTCAGTAAAATCAGCCTGTTTGAACGGGGAACATTGCTTGAACTATTGAAGGATGCTTATTCCTTCGACCGCAGGTATGAGCAGAGCTGTCTGGAGGATTGGCAGGAGTTCGACCACTTTTTCTTTGACAATCTGCAACTTGCGGATCAATATGGGTTCATGACTACGCTGCATGGTAAGGCTATTGGCTTCGTATCCTGGGACCCGAGGCAGATGCCCAGATACGCTGAAATCGGCCATAACTGTATTGCGACTGCCCACAAAGGCAAAGGCTACAGTACCATGCAGCTTCAAGAAGCGGTCGACCGAATCCTGCGGAATAAAGTCGGGCAGATTCGGGTGACCACTAATAATGATCTGATCCCCGCGCAGCGGATGTATGAGCGCGTTGGTTTTGTTTTGCAGCAGAAACGGCACATGGGTCCTGGCTCTGTACTTAAGGGTGAACATTGGGACTACGTGTATAGGGTATAAAGCCAGGAGGTACATACAATGGAAAAGTCAGAGGTTACATTAAGTAAAGCTACGTTGGAGGATGCGGCGGATATTCATGCTATGCAGCTTCAGGCCTTTCTGCCGCTCTTGGAGAAATATCAGGATTATGAGACAAGCCCGGCCAATGAAACGGTGGAGAGAGTGGCGGAACGGCTTAATCAGGCTTCTGTAGATTATTACATCATCCGGTATGCCGGTGTCGCAGCAGGTAGCATTAGGGTCAAGAAGACAGATGAGCAGAAATATTGGCTAGGCCAAATATTTATCTTGCCGGAATATCAAGGCCTGGGCATAGCCCAGCAGGTATTCGCCCAAATCGAGCAAATCTATGCTGACGCTACAGTCTGGGGACTGGCTACCATCGTGCAAGAGGAAAGAAACTGCTACTTGTATGAAAAGCTGGGCTACAGAAGGACGGGTGAGACCCAACAGATCAACGACAGGCTGACCTTGTGTTTTTATGAGAAAAAGCTTGTTAAGCAAAGTTAATGCTGATAGCTAAGAAATACTGCATAAATTGCAACTCTGGTTGATTAATACCTAAGTTTCGGGAGAAATGTTGTATAAAAAGCAGGAATAGTTCCGTCCAGCTGTCTGGTGGATGCGGAAAGCTGCCTTTTGTGCAACATTTTTTGATTACGGGCCATAGAGTGAGCAGAATGTTGCAATATGTGCAGGATTGTCACAGTTTCTCTAGTAAAATGTGTTCAAAAACTATTAGTTCAGCGGCCTCTTCTTAGGAAGGGGCTATTTATTGTACTCAAGTACTTGACAACTGTAACTATAGAAAGTAAAGTGAGGATATAAATTATCTTAATTTAAAGATAATATTTAACCAAATATCTTAAAGTAAAGATATAATTCGAATGAATCAACTTAGGAGGCAATTCAAATGAACAAGCAAACCATGGGTATTCATCATATCACCGCTATTGTCGGGCATCCGCAGGAGAATATGGACTTTTATGCAGGGGTACTGGGGCTGCGGCTGGTGAAGCAAACGGTCAATTTCGACGATCCGGGAACGTATCACTTCTACTTCGGCAATGATGGCGGGAAGCCGGGAACGATTATTACCTTCTTCCCGTGGGCGGATGCGTATCAGGGTAAGATCGGCGGCGGGCAGGTTGGTGTGACTTCATATGTGATTCCGGTCGGGGCGATGGCGTTCTGGAGAGAGCGGCTCACGGCATTCAAGGTGGCTTACACAGAGATGGAGCGGTTCGGAGAGCACTACCTGGAATTCGATGATCCGCACGGTCTGCATCTGGAGCTGGTGGAACGGGAGGCGGGTGAGCGTAATGAATGGACCTTCAGCGGGGTAACCCCCGAGGTGGCGATCAAGGGCTTCGGCGGCGCAACACTGCTGTCCACTCAACCTGAACAAACGGCGGAGCTGCTGGAGAAGGTGATGGGACTTACATTCGCAGGGCAAGAAGGTGATGTCGCCCGTTACCATTCGGCTGCGGATCTGGGAAATGTGGTTGAGCTGAAGGTAACGGCTGTACCGCGCGGTGAAATGGGTGTCGGCACCGTACATCATATCGCCTGGAGAGCGAAGGATGATCAGGATCAGCTTGAATGGCAGGAAGTTGTAAATGATAATGGATATGGGGTAACGCCGGTGCAGGATCGGAATTATTTCAACGCCATCTACTTCAGAGAGCATGGGGAGATTCTGTTCGAGATCGCTACCGATCCTCCGGGCTTCGCTCATGATGAAACGCCGGAGACGATGGGGACCAGCCTGATGCTGCCGGAACAATACGAGCCGCACAGAGCACAGATTGAACAAGTTCTGCTGCCGGTTACTGTAAGAGAGCTTGACTAATCTGCTTTGACATTAAAAGGGAGGCACGAGCATGATCACTATTGATCCGCAGCAGGGCACCGAACGGGATAATTATAAGCTTCTGGTCGGGACGATTATTCCGCGTCCGATTGCTTTTGTAACCACCTTGTCGGAGGATGGGGTCTTGAACGGTGCACCGTTCAGCTATTTCAATATTGTATCCTCCAACCCGCCGATGATCTCTATCTCTATTCAGCATGCCGGAGGTCAGTCCAAGGATACTGCACGCAACATCAAGCACATGAAGGAGTTTGTGGTTCATATTGTGGATGAGCAGAATGTCAGACAAGTGAATATGACTGCTGCACCGTTGCCGCCTGACCAGAGTGAGGTCGCCTTAGCAGGTATGACGCTTGTGGATAGCCAGCGCATTAAGGTCCCCGGCGTCCAGGAAGCGAAGGTGCGGATGGAATGTGTGTTGGAGCATTGCCTGGAGCTGCCGAATAATGACTTAGTGATCGGCAGGATCGTGCAGTTTCATCTGGACGAAGCGATCTACGAACAGGGAAGAATTAATCCGGTGGCCTTAGGGGCGGTCAGCCGTCTGGCAGGGAATAACTATGCGGGGATTGGGGAGATTTTTGAGATCGAGAGACCGGTGTAACGGCTGTGCTGGTGAGCAGACGGTTAGCCGATTCAGCGGGGAATACAAGGACAGGTTATCACCTAAACAACAAAACCCTGGCGCAAGCGCCAGGGTTAATTATGATTCAGGAAGTATTGCATACAAAGAAATAATATGCTAATGTTAGAAGACTATTGACTATTTTCAAAAATCAGATCGGAGGTAACGCATCTTATTTATATCTTAATTATAGCAAAGGGACATCCGGTTTGTCAACCCGCCTGTTTGGGACTATGTCAAGAAAGAGGAGTGATCAGGTGATGGAGAAGGTAAGCAGCTGGGAGCAGGAGCAGGAGTGGCTGGAGCAGGTCAAAGAGAAGCTGAAAGCGGGGATCGCAAGCCTGGAGCCGGAGGTTGGCCAGCTGAAGGAGCAGGCCACAGACATCCGCCGGAGATTCTGGGAAGAGGTTACGGTCAATACGAGTACGGAGGAGGATTTCGAAGAGAGCTTCTTCACCATTACCCAGCAGGACGCAGTCCTGTCAGAACGGGAACGCAGTCATGCGCGGAAGCTGCGGCAATGGAAGAATATGCAGCGGCTGCTGCCGTCGCCTTATTTTGGGCGGATTGATTTTCACGAGGAGGGTCAGAAGGCTGTGGAACAGGTCTATATCGGAGTGTCCTCCTTCATCGAAGAGGATGGTCTGAGCTTCGTGGTCTATGACTGGCGGACCCCCATTGCGAGCCTGTACTACGACTATCCGCCAGGAAAAGCAGCCTTCGACACACCCGGAGGACGGATTAGCGGAACGATGGAACTGAAGCGGCAGTACCAGATCCGTGACGGTCAGCTCCAGCATTTGTTCGATTCGAGCGTTACGATCGGAGATGAGCTGCTCCAGCAGGTGCTTGGCAAAGGCGCAGATTCACAAATGAAGAGCATTGTAGCCACGATTCAGGCGGAGCAGAACGCGATTATCCGTAACGATACGAGCCGGATGCTTATTGTGCAGGGAGCGGCGGGCAGCGGCAAAACCTCGGCAGCGCTCCAGCGCGTAGCCTACCTGCTGTACAAACATCGCGAGCGGCTGACGGCGGATCAGATTGTGTTATTTTCCCCTAACCCGATGTTCAACAGCTATGTATCTACCGTTCTTCCGGAGCTGGGTGAAGAGAATATGCAGCAGGTCACCTTTCAGGAATATCTGGAAACGTGGCTGGGTCAGGATTACCGGATTGAAGATTCGTTCGATCAGATGGAGTACGTGCTTACCGCTCAGCAGGAAGAGGGGTATGAAGCCCGTCTCAAGGGAGTCGGATATAAGGCGTCGGAAGCCTTCCTCCGGGCACTTCAGGGTTATGCGCAGTGGCTGAAGCTGGAGGGGATGCTGTTCAAGGACATTTGCTTCCGGGACCGCGTGTTAATCTCGGGGGAGCTAATCAAGAGCAAGCTATACAGCTTTGATCCTTCGATTCGTCTGCCTAACCGGATTACGCTGGTGCAGAAATGGCTGCTCGAAGAGCTGGCCAGACTGCAAAAGCTGGAGCAGGGAGCCGCCTGGGTAGAGGAAGAGATGAATTACCTCGACAATGACCAATACGCTGAAGTATACCGGATGCTGCACAGGGAACGGGGCGTGTTTGATTTTGCCGAGAAATACCTCCGCCTTCAGGAATTGCTGGTCCACAAGCGCGAGCAGGATGAGAGTGACTTTGATTTCGCCGAACGGGAGGAAGAGCTGCTGGCCCAGATGATCGTGAAGGAGCAGTTCAAACCGCTGAGACGGGGGATCAGGAAGTTCACCTTTATCGACATGGCCGGGCTCTACCGTCAATTGTTCAGTGATGAAACGGCCTACAGGGAAATGACGGGTGAACCGGAGGTGCCGGAGCTATGGCCGGAGATCTGTGCGCAGACCCGGGAGATGCTGGATAGCGGCACACTCTGGTATGAAGATGCGACCCCGTATTTGTATTTAAAAGAGCTAATCGAAGGTGTGCGGACGAATACGCAGGTGCGGCATATTTTTGTGGATGAAGGCCAGGATTATTCCATGTTCCAGTATGAGTTCCTCAAAAAGCTGTTTCCGCGTGCCCGCATGACGGTGCTGGGAGACTTCGGCCAGGCGATCTTCACGCAGGCGACGAATCTGTATGGAAGCAGCTCACCGCTGCTGAAGCTCTATGGAGAAGAAGAGACTAGCCAGTTCCTGCTGGTCCGCAGCTACCGCTCGACCTTTGAGATTGTGGAGTTTACGAAGCGGCTGCTGCCCGGCGGCGAGGCGATTGTGGCTTTTGAACGGAGGGGCCGGAAGCCGGTATTAGCTAAGCTGGACAATCGTGAGTTGAAGGCAGAGCGCATCGTGAAAGATCTCGCGGAGCTTCAGGCTGAAGGCCATAGCTCCATCGCTGTGATTACGAAGACGGCCGCAGAGAGCAGAGAAGCTTATGAGTGCCTGACTGCCCAAGGTGGCGCCCCGGAGCTGAGGCTGATTACGAAGAATACGCCCACTTTTGAAAAAGGAATACAGGTGATCCCCGCTTATCTTGCCAAAGGCGTGGAGTTCGATGCCGTACTGATCTACGATGCCTCCCCGCAGACGTATCACAGGGAGAGCGAGCGGAAGCTTTTTTATACGGCATGTACTCGGGCTATGCACCGGCTGCAGTTGTATACTACAGGGGAGTGGACGCCGTTTGTCGGTGGGGTAGAACAGGGGTTGTATGAGCAGACAGTAGCTACGCTATAGTTCTAAGAAGGCCTCTCCAATTTAATGGAGGGGTCTTTGTATGGAAGTTGGATTAGCAGATCAAATTGTACAACTCTCGGAAAAGCTGCATAGTCATAGCGGCAGTTCCTATGGTAAACTTTAGAAAAATATTTAGGGGGATATAAATGCGTCGAGGTGTTGTTCTATTATTAATGGTTGTGTTGCTCACTGCCTGCGGGTCATCAAACAAAGGATTATCCACAGATGATCTTGGAATTGTGAGAGTGAATGATGAAAAACAAATTGTAAGCTACGGTATGAGTCGTGCGTTAGCAGAAAAGGTGCTTGGAGTAGGTGAAGAAGATGGTAATACGAATTTTTTTAATTATGAGAGTGGTATAAGGATATTTTACCGGGATAATGCAGTAGTGTTTATCTACATGGGCGAAGATTCTAAAGGTGTCTATAAGACTGTACAAGGCGCTGAGATTAATATGAATCAAGATGATTTGAAAAGAATATACGGTGAAAATAATTTTATAGAACATAAAGGAAAGGTTTCGGCCTATGTATATGATTCAATAAACAAAAAATATCTTGCTGATACGGAAGTTGGCTTAGAAGAAAGAGATAAGTTTTATGAAATAGGTTTTGCTTATGAAAGTGGAGAAGTTAAGGGGATACTTCAATCAGATCACAAAGCTTCCTATGATAGGAAGTAATACAAACGTATATCCCATAAAAAACTTCATAATTAGCCCGCTGGCTTCGGCTAGTGGGCTTTTAAGCATAGACCTGCCTGGTCCGCCAATGAGAACACAGTGAATGCTCTGTGATACTTTTTTCATATCAAAACACTCATTAAATGATATTTCACCTATTAATAGTAATTTGTTACGCTTAAATGGCTATTAAAAGGAGGTAAGAAGATGGAATATCGGAAATTGGGTGCCAGCGGCTTATCGGTCAGTGAGATTGCTTTTGGAAACTGGATTACGCATGGGGCTCAAGTGGACAATGACACAGCCAAAGCTTGTGTTCATGCTGCATTGGACGCGGGAATTACTACATTTGACACCGCAGATGTGTATTCGGATACGAAGGCTGAGACGGTGCTGGGACAAGTCTTAACAGGTGTGCGGCGGGAGAGCATCGAGTTATGTACCAAGGTCTATCAGCCTACAGGAACAGGCCCCAATGACCGGGGATTATCCCGGAAGCATATCATGGAAGCTTGTAACTCCTCGTTGGAAAGGCTGCAGACGGATTATATAGATATCTATTATGCTCATAGATTTGACAAGAAGGTATCGCTGGAGGAGACCTTCCTGGCCTTCTCCGATCTGGTGCGTCAAGGGAAAGTTCTGTATGTGGGGATAAGCGAATGGACGGCGGAACAGATCACACAAGCTGCGGTGTTGGCCCGGGAGCTGAGGGTTCCCTTGGTGGCTAGCCAGCCGCAATATTCGATGTTATGGCGGGTGATCGAAGCGGAGGTTATCCAGGCTTCCGAGCGGGAAGGGATCGGGCAGGTTGTCTGGTCACCGCTGGCCCAAGGCATTCTGTCGGGAAAATATCTGCCGAATCAACCGGTCCCGCAGGGGTCCCGCGCTTCGACTTCGGCGGGTTCTCCGTTCTTCGAACGATTGGCTGGCCAGTGGCTGCACACAGAGGTTCTTACGGCGGTCTCCCGGCTGTCCTCACTTGCACACGAAGCGGGGCTGACACTGCCGCAATTGGCCATCGCATGGGTGCTGCAGAATCCTCAGGTATCGGCTGCAATCATTGGGGCATCCAGACCAGAGCAGGTACAAGAGAATGTTAAGGCTTCAGGGGTGCGTCTTGGATCTGATTTGCTGAGTGAGATCGACAGAATATTAGAGGGGCTAGTTGAGCGTGATCCTGCAAAAACCGGGTGAATAACGCTGTCCGCTCACCTTTCACCTGGAATTATGTTCTTGTAAAATCTCTATAAATGCAGAGAGGATGGCCTGATTCGTATCCGTTCTCCAGGCGGCATAGAAGGGGACAGGCGGGACATTGTCTTCAAAGGGTCTGAATACGACTCCGCTGCGCTGGAAGACGGAAACTGAAGAAGGGACAATGGAAACCCCCAGGTTCGCTGCCACAAGGTTCACAATGGTATACATTTGTACGGCTTCCTGTACAATCTGAGGGTAGACATCATGCTCAGCGCAAAAGCCCATAATCAGATCATGAAAAGGAAGACCGTGCTTACGCGGAAAGAAGATAAAAGGCTCGGAACGCAAAGCGGAGACTGGCAATGCAGGCAGCTTGGCGAGCGGATGTTGATCAGGCAATACGGCAACCAGAGTTTCGTTGATCAAGCTGCAATGATTAATATTCTGTGCCGGCTCAATGAAGCGCATGAATCCAATATGGATGGTACCGTCGTGCAACGCCTGCCATTGCTGGGCAGAAGTCATCTCCAGCAGGTTCAGCTGTATTTGAGGAAACCGTTGCCGGAATATTTTGAGTACATCGACCATGATTCCGCCTTCTGCTGAACCGATGAATGCAATGTTCAAATGTCCAATGATGCCTTGGCTAGCCAGCCGTACAGTTTGAATAGACCGCTCCAGTTGAGATAAAATCCGGCTGGCTTCCTCATAAAAAACAGCTCCCGCCGGTGTGAGGCGGACCTGACGCTTGTTCCGTTCAAATAGCTTCACGCCAAGCTCATGTTCCAGAGCTTGAATCTGCTGGGTCAACGGAGGCTGTGTCATATGTAATTTCTCTGCGGCACGATGGAAATGAAGCTCTTCCGCAACCGCAATGAAGTATTGTAATTTTCGTATATCCATTGTTGTGGTCCTCTTTTCCTACAGATAAAGCTAGTATAGCATAAGGGAAGTAGGGGGTTGGCTGCGCTGTATGGGCCTAATTAATTGTTGTAAATTCTTTCGACCAGGAAACTATTAGCTAAAAACACCCTTACCAACATTAGGGGACAGTCCCTGGTCAGAGAGGGTGTTTTATGATTTTAATAATTGCATAAATTATGAATATCAGGAGTTATTGTACAGTTACTTTAAAGATCAATCTGTCACCTTGTGGAGTGATCTCAGCAGCTACAACCGAATATCCTGGAGACAGACCGATGAATCTTCCATCTTCTGTTACTAGCAAACTGCCATCCCACCGAAGGAAATGCCATAGATAAGGGTAAAATTCAACAGTTTCACCTACGGCAATTGTTAAATCGCGAACATAATCATTAGGCGCGGATTGAGCAACATTAGTTGGAAGGAATGCGTTGGGAGCCAGAGTAGTTTCAACGCTAGAAGCAAAGGATGTTGATCCTAAAGAAAAAAAGGAAGATACAGTCAATAACCCGGCGAGCAATTTTTTATTCATAAATTCTCACTCCATTTCAAATATTAGGATATTATTAAATATTACAGAAGAAATATCCATATGTAAAGGATTATACATAAAAATATGAATTAATTTATTAGTAAAGGGAATTAGGATGAGATATTATTCCACTTCACTCTGTCAAAACATGAATATTGACAACACAATATAGTTACACTAAACTGTAACATATACAGTTTAGTGTAACTTTTTTTGTTTGGATAAGAAAGGGGAGTAAGATGCATACGTACACTGCTAAGCAGTTGGCTGAGGTGTTACAGAATGAAGATCCGCAGATGAATCTGCGGACAGTCAGGTACTATACGCAAATCGGGATGCTGCCGCCGCTGGAACTGGTGGGCAATAAGAGGGCGTATACAGATAGTCATTTGCATTATTTACGGGCGATCCTTGTATTAACCAGGAGCGGCGAGACGCTGGCCTCGGCCCAAGAGAAGTTAGCCGGACTGACGATGGACGAAATCATGAAGCTGGGCGATAACCTGCGGCTCTACCAATCGGATCAGATGCTCCAGAGTGAGATGCATGTTGTTAGTGAGGATGTCATTCTCTCTCTTAGCCCGCGGATCACCCCGGCGCTCAAAGAGAAGATGGTTGAAGCGCTCACCCGTTTAGTTCAAGAGGAGGGACAGGTATGATCCAAATGCGTTTTGCAAAATCTGCTATAGAGCAGGAAGAAGGAATGAATCATCTCTGGCTTCACATCGTGCTGCCCGGCGGGGTGCAGAATGTCCGCTTACAATTAATCCTTCCGGCATGGCTTCACCGGTCCCCTAATCTGAATGGTGCTGTTGAAGACAGCAGTGGGAGAATATGGATTGACGATACGCAGTCAGTAACGGACCTGTACGTTGAAATCTTCACCAGGGAGCCGGTCCCTTGCGGGGAGTATAGTCTGACGGTTGAATTGTCTTACACGGACAGGGATGGAACGGGTACCAGTGTTAAGCAGGTGATTCCGCTGAAGGTCGTGTCTGAGGAGGAGTCGGTGGAGATTCATACCGATGAGGAAGTGGTGCGCAGAATTAAAGAACTGCGACTCCCACAAGACAAAAGTGAGCTGAATGAGTATAACGAATACACCCCGGCCAAGCTAATCAGGCTTGATTCCAACACTATGTCGGAATGGGAGAAGAAATACCGCGTGGAAGGGGCTAAGATCGAGAGCATATGAGAACCCAATTACCATTATTCATTATCACCGGAGCCAGCGGAGTAGGTAAAACCACGGTCATGCATGAGTTGAGGGAGCAGATGCCGGAATTTGTTCTTTTCAGTACGGATGACGATAATTTCGGGACGACGGGGAAGAAGCTAGAGTATCAGGACCGGTATAATGTGCTGTTTCATTGTGCGCGTGCGGTTGCGTTATCCGGGAGAGGAACGATTATTTGCGGGACGATGATGCCCTGGGACGCCAAGAAATGCGATGTTTACGATGCCTTCAATGAAGTGCACTTTATTAACCTGCATTGTGACGATGCCACCCGAAATGCCCGCCTGCGGGGCCGGGAGGATGCAGCGACCTGGACCGAAGATATGCTCAGGCAGCACGAGGAATTCGCGCAGTGGCTGCTGGACCATGCCGATACGGAATATGATCCGCCGATGCCTACTTTTGACTCCACTTCTACACCTACGGCCGCGCTGGCGGAACAGATCAAGGAGTATATTAAGGAAAAATGGAAGGGCAGCACGGGAATTGTCTCTTAGGTGAATAAATCTGCGGTGTATAGGATGGTTTACTTTCAATTCGTGTGTAAAAGCTTAAGGCCATCCCGGGAGGGATGGCCTTTGAACTATTTTAGGTTATCCCACAGCGCCTGGAAGGCACCGGACTCAACCTCGAAGAATACCGGAGCATTGCTGTAGCGCACGAGTCCCTGGCCGAACAGGGTCAGCTCCACCCGGGTTTTGTCCTCCATCTGGAGGTAGACCAGCTTGCGGTCCTCATTATCATAGATGCCTTGCGCCATGAGCGAGTCCGCGGACAGCGGCTTGGCGGCATTCAGCGCGCTCAGGAAGCCGTCAAGTGCTGCGCCTTCGGGCAGCGGCAGGTATTGCTGCTTGCCGTTATTCCAGCTGTCGAAGCTCTCCCACTGGGCGGAGGCGATGCGCCCGTCCAGGTTCAGCTTACCGATCAGATCGGCTCCGCTGTTCACGGTAATTCCGTTCGTATGCTCGTACAGCTCGGCGAACACCTGGCCGTCCACCTCTGTATAGGACATGACCAGGAAGTCGGAATCATATCCTTTGACAGCATAGATATCCGTCTCCCCGATGTTCGAGGCCAGCTCCGTATACGCATCCTTGCCGCTCCATTCATCAATCCCGCTGGTCGTGCGGCCCAGCTTCTCTCCGAGCAGGGCTGCTGCATCGACCGCTTCAATGCGGATCGCCGCCTGGGTATAGATGTTACCCTGGTAGACGACCAGGCCGATCATATCGGCCACAGCACCGGAGCTTTTATCCGGCAGCTCGATCTTGGGAATAACGACTCCGGCAGAATTCCCTGCCGCAGGCGTGCCCGGATCTACCTGGGCTACTTGATTCGGGGAAGATGTTCCGCCCAGCTGCTTCATCATGCTTGGTCCGGCCAGGCCGATTCCGGCAGCAACCAATACGCTTGCTGCAATATAGACCATTTTACGCGGACGGCGCTTTTGTTCCATTTTATCAGCTAATCCTTGCTTCATCTCTTGGCTTGCACTCATAGTATCCACCGCTTTCTTATATTGGGTTCGAAACTGATCTTCCTTCATTCCGCTTCTGCTCCTTCCAGCTCCAGTCTTAACAGCTGACGTCCGCGCTGAAGTCTCATCTTCACGGCAGACTCGCTGATCTGCAGAATTCTGCTGATCTCCTGGACAGGGTAATCCTCATAATAGTACAGATGAATGACAGTTTTATACTTCACCGGCAGTGCCAGCACGAGCTGCAAGACCGCCAGCTCCTCGGGGTTATCGGCCGTAACCGGCTCCACCCCTTCGAGCTTAACCTCGCGCTTGCGCCAGCCTCTGCCCAGCAGATTCTTGCAATGATTGGTGATGACGCGGATCAGCCAGGCCTTCTGGTGTTCGTCATCCTTGAATACGGGAGCCTTCTCCATCAGCTTGATGAAGGTGTCCTGCGTAGCCTCTTCGGCATCCTGGCGGCTGCCCAGATGAACCAGGGCAATCCGGTACAGCATATCTGCATATTGTTCATAGCTTTTCATCACAGGATGGCCCGGCCGGGTCATGGGTTGCTGCATGAGGTTATGCCCTCCTTTATCTATAACACCCTTTAGGACGGCATCCGGTCACATTTTGTTTCCAGGAATTTATTCTGCTTGCCTTAAGCTTATCCTGATACAGCAAAAAACAGAGGATGAAGAAGTCCAAGACTTCCTCATCCCCTGCGATAGAGGCCGTATGAAGCGGCCGGCCCATCCGGTCCACTTGTCTGTTGCAGCAATCCCGCTGTTACTCGGGGGTTCCCTGGGTTACACCGTGCACATAAGTCTTCCAGGGGGTGTCCAGCGCCCCTTGGCCCGGATTGTAAGTGAAGAAATACTCTACGGAATCGCCTTGCTGCACGTTATTGACCGCATAGGTGTAGTTGCCGTTACCTGTGGAGGTCATGGCTACGTTCTGCTGGCCGCCGCCGTTGATCTTGTAATGCAGATCGGCAAAGGTAGCACCGTTCACGTAGAAAAGCAGGTTATTGCCTGTTTTCTTCAAACCGCGCACCTGGTCTCCGATCACAATGGTTGCTGGCGGCGGGGAGACTACAGTGATCGTGCTGCTGGAGGTTTTGTTACCATCCGCGGTTGTTGCAGTAACGGTAGTAGTTCCCGTTGCAATTCCGGTAACAAGACCACTCTGGCTCACTGATGCAATGTTGCTGTTCGCTACGCTCCAGTTCACCTGTTTGTTGGACGCACCAGAAGGTGCTACGTTAGCTGTTAACTGGACATTCTGCCCAATCTCCACCTGGGAGGTTGACGGAGTTACGGTAACGCCGCTAACCGGAACGGTACCCGGATTGCCCGGGTTCCCGGGATTTCCGCCGCCACTGCCTTCCTTATACACCCGTACATAATCGACCTGCATCGTTGCCGGAATATCGGACGGAGCCGGAGTCAGTCCGCCGTCGAAATGTCCGCCCACTGCCAGATTCATAATCAGATAGAAGGGCTTGTCGAAGGGAGCATTAGGGTTGTTCGGTGCCGCTACAGAATACCACTGCTCTCTATTGACCTTGAAGAAGAATTTGCCGTCCACATACCATTTCACGTTGTCTTCTTCCCAGACCATGGAATATACGTGATAGTCGTTCGCAAAGGTCTGACCTTGCGGGAAGTGATACTCCCCGGCGATGTACTTGTTCACCGGCCATTGTCCGCCGAAGTGAACCGCGCCGCTGGTCGTGCCGGGCAGCCGTCCCTTGGCTTCCATGATGTCAATCTCGCCGGATGCCGCCCAGGCACCGTAAGCCGCATCCTGTGGCAGCATCCACAGGGCGGGCCAGATCCCGTTCCCTGTCGGCAGCTTGGCACGGATGTCTACCCGGCCGTACTGGAAGGACAGATGGTCTTTGGTGTTGATTTTGCCGGAGGAATATTGTGCATACCGGTTCGGGTCCTGCGGGAAGGACTTCGGATCGTTCTTGGCCCGGATATTCAGTTGTCCGTTCTGGACAAATACATTCTCGGTACTATTCGTATAGTGCTGCAGTTCGTTATTCCCCCAGCCCCAGCTGTTAGGGTCATTGGTGATATAGTAACCCTGCTCATAGTTCCACTTGCTGGTATCCAGTGCGGTTCCGCTGAACTCATCCTGCCAGAGCAGGTTCATGCCAGCTACGGCAGGATCTGACGGAGTACCCAACGTAATATCTTCCTGATCGCTTTCATCTGGACGCGGGGCATTCGGATTGCCGGTGAAGGTATAATACACATAATTGCTGCCGATATTGCCGCCCTGCTGGCCGTTTAACGGATAGCCGATGCGGATCTCCATATTCTCCTGGATCGGCTGGAACCACAATCCATACACATAATCTGCCCAATAGCCCCACTGGTTCGCCGCAGACATATTGTTATAGCCGTTGCCTGCGTAGACGAAGCCGCTCAGGGCGGAATTGCTCAGATCGACCCACTGGCCGCCGATTTTGATCTGATACACATATTTGTTCAGCTCGCTGCCGATTGGTGCTCCCCCGTCAATCTTCGGCAGGGGAAAACCAATCGATCCGTTGTTATCCGCAGTAAAGGATGTGCCTTCATAAGCGGTGAGGACATAGGAATTTCTAACCGGCTGATTGAAGGTAAGGGTGTATATCAAATTGGCTGATGAGGTCTTAGATTGCAGCTTCACATTGATCGATTCGGTGATCGTGAACCAGTATCCGCCGCCACCTTCGGTGAACTGGCCGAAGTTGCTGTCGTAGATCCAGCCGCTGGCTGCATTGTTGTCAATATCAATCCAGGTGCTGCTGTTAACCGGCTTCACATAGACCTTCAGGTCATCGGCTACAGCTTCATAAGTGAGCGCCGGATCATTATTGAAGGTAGGGTAGGTGAAGCCAGCGCCGCCGGTGAAGCCTGCTGCAATCTGCGGTCCTTGGGTCGGCGTCATCGCGCTGATCGTTGTCTTGTTCAGGTTCTGAAAAGCCAGCGTATAATTCAGCGTAACCCCGCTATTCGCCTTAGAGTAGAGCTGGATCTCGGTTGTAGCCGAGAGGGTGAACCAGTAGCCGTGCTGGCCGCCGTCGCTCCAGTGTCCCCAGTTCTGGTTGTAGACATAACCGCCTGCGCTGTCGATGTCTGTCCAGTTGCCGTTTACTTTCACTTTGACGCCCACATCGTCCGACACCTGACTCCAGGTAGCAGACCCTCCGTTAAATACCGGCATGACGAACCCGTAGCTCGCCTGGCCGACACCTGATTTGGAGATGACCGGACCGTCTGCCGCTGAGAAATAAGCCATCGAACTAACCGTGGTTCCTGCGGCCTCTGCGCGCTGAATGCCTGAAGCAGGGAGCTGGCCGATGCCGGATAGCAGCAGCAGGACCAGGAACAGACTAAGCACCTTCTGCTTGAAGCCGGGTTGTGTTTGCGTAACATAAAGTCGCTTCATACTTGCCCTCCTTTAATTAAATGGTAGTAAAGGTAACCGCTTACATGTGAGAGAACATCTTTATTCTATCGAAACTTATATCTCGCTAAAAGGGACAATCTTTTTTGTTGTGACCCAATTTTTTGGGTTCTGCTGCCAGTGATGGGTTGATGCGGGGCGCGTGGGCCAGATGTATGCGAAAAACAGCATACAATGGGCTCGCTGAAGGCGCGTGGGGCGAATGTATGCGGAAAACAGCATACAATGGGCTCGCTGAAGGCGCGTGGGCCAGATGTATGCGAAAAACAGCATACAATGGGCTCGCTGAAGGCGCGTGGGCCAAATGTATGCGGAAAACAGCATACAATGGGCTCGCTGAAGGCGCGTGGGGCGAATGTATGCGGAAAACCGAACACATTGGGCTCGCTGAAGGCGCGTGAGCCAGATGTATGCGGAAAACAGCATACAATGGGCTCGCTGAAGGCGCGTGAGCCAGATGTATGCGAAAAACAGCATACAATGGGCTCGCTGAAGGCGCGTGGGCCAAATGAATGCGAAAAACAGCATACAATGGGCTCGCTGAAGGCGCGTGAGCCTGATGTATGCGAAAAACAGCATACAGTGAGCTCGCGCTACCCGCGCGGGCCCACTGGGGATCAGCTTTTTTCACAGCACCGTGTCCCGGTAATCCTCTTCAATGGCAGGCTTCCGGCGGATCAGCAGACGGTATTCGGTCGGCTGCATGTCCATGGCTTCGCGGAAGGCGCGGGTGAAGCTTTTGTAGCTCTCGTAGCCAACCATGGCGGCAATCTCAATGATCTTGTGATCGGTCTCGGCCAGCAGACGCCGCGCTTTGCCCAGACGCACATCACGCAGGTATTCGGCGAAGCCCTTGCCGATATTCTTCTTGAACTGGTTGGAGAAGTAGGCGTAATTCAGCGAGACATGATTGGACACCATCGCGAGATCCAGCGGCTTGTGGTAATTCTCGTGGATGAAGCGGATGGCCTCATTCAGATCCTGTGAGCTGCGGTAGCTGCACTTGTATTCATAGTAGAACTGGTCGAGCCGCAGGAGCTGCTGCTGTAAGGCCTGGATATATTCGCGGATGCCGGGATAGTCGAACAGATTGCGTAGACACTCCAGATCCAGCGCTTCTTCACCCAGATAAGGACGGATGACACGCTCATAATCCTCCATCATCCGGACAACGGCGCGGCATAGCTGCTGGGTGTAACGGATGTGATAGCGCTGAAGCACCTCCTTGTGGAAGAGGCTGGAGATCCCTTGGGTGATTCTGCCGCTGTTACTTGTGCCGGTTAACTGGAAGAGGGCGTACAGCTCCTCATAGGGAAGCTCCCAGTGCTGCTCCAGCCGCGCGATGTGTTGAGGCAGAAGGCAGCGCGTATCCGGGAAAAGAAAGCTGTGGCGGTACAGATCAAGCACCTGTGTATAACTGCCCGGCAGAGTGCTTAATCCTTGGTGCGGATCAGTCATGGCCGTGACGGCCCCGATCTGCTCTTCGCTGAGCGCAGCAGGCAAGGCTCCCGGATCTATGGCTGCATCCACGGCCAGGACCAGGTGAGGGCGGTGCTGGAGACAGATGCAGCCCTGTCTGCCGTACACACGGTAGGCCACGGCTTCGATGCTGTGACTGCTGCTGGCCCCCGGCTGGTTAATCCAGCGCTCCTCGCGCAGGTGGCAGAGGCGGTAGCTGCGCCACAGCCCCGGGTTCTGCTGCTCAGTCGCGGCAATCCACGCTTCATCGCCCGCCGCACCTTGCATATACATCCGCAGCTCCTTGCGGTCCGTCTCCCGGGCGCGCTGCGAGAGCCGCTCAATATTGCTGGTGAGCAATCTGCGCGTCTCGATCTCCTGCCAGACATGCTCCACCGAGACCTGCAGGTCTTCACGCTTCACAGGCTTGAGCAGGTACCCTTTGGCCCCGAGCTCAATGGCCTTCTGGGCATAGGCGAAATCGCTGTATCCGCTAATGATCAGATAATCCGCCTTCAGGCCTTCCAGCCGGCTTTGCGCCATAAGCGCAAGGCCGTCCATATCCGGCATGCGGATATCGGTAATGACGAGCTGGATGCTGTGCGCCCGGAGAAGCTCCAGGGCTTCAAGCCCGTTAGCGGCGCTGTACATATGCCCCGGCTGTTGCGGGAACTGGCAGAGCATCGCCTGCAGCCCGTCACGGATATGCTTTTGATCGTCCACCACCAGAATATTGATCATGCCTACCAACCTCCAAGATTCTCATTTTCCCAGGGCAGCCTCAGGGTTACACAGGTATATTCCCCTTGAACGCTGCTGATCCACAGGCCGCAATCCATGCCGTAATGGAGCTGCAGGCGCTTATGTACATTGTCCAGCCCCAGCCCGCTACTGCTGCTGCTGATAATCGGGGTGTCAGAATCGCCCCGCAGCACAGACTGCAGGCTGTCCAGCATCCGGGGAGCTACCCCGGCGCCGTCATCGCGGATCTCGATCAGCAGCAGACTGTCATTCTCTACCCGTACCGAAATGGTGATCTGAATACTGCCGCCGGAAGGGGCCGCATGGTGTACGGCGTTCTCGACAATGGGCTGCATGCACATCTTGGGGATGCGGTAGCGCTGCACCTCCGGCGGAAGATCTGCCGCGAGCTCAATGCTCCCGCCTTCCATGAAGTTGATGAACCGGATATAGCTGCGGATGTTGGCCAGCTCCTCGCTGAGCGCGACCGTATCGCTGCGCCACTGCATACTGTACCGCAGCAGGGAGCCCAGCGAGACCAGTGCGCCTGCAATGGCAGGCTGCCGTTCCACCTCTGCGCGCATTCTGATAGATTCCAGCGCATTGTACAGAAAGTGGGAGTTGATCTGCGAATGGAGAGAGTGGAGCTGCGCGTTCTTGGCAATAAGCTGCTTATCTACTACCTGTGTCATCAGCTGCTGGATTTCGTCCAGCATACTATTGTAGCTGACGGCGACATAGTCAATTTCGTCACCGGTTTCGTTCGCGCCAAGGCCGGTATCAATCTTGGCATCCAGCTGGCCCCTGCGCACCTTGCGCATCGAGCCCAGCACCTTCTCCAGCCGGCGGAAGATGCGCCGGGTCATCCTCGATACCAGCAGCAGCATCAGCAGCAGGACGGAGGAGGTGATCGCGATGACCAGCAGGTATCCGTCGCGCGGACCTTTTGTCAGCTCATGGCGGGAAGCGATGTCTACCACATAGGCGTTGAGGGGAGCGATGTAACGGTACAGCGCATAGTAGGACTGATCCCCGGACTGGACGGTAACGGGACTCTTCTGCTCCAGTACGTCCAATTGTGCATGAACCCGGCTAAGGATATCGTCCAGCTTCGCTCCGGCTTTCTGCGGCAGCTCATGCCCCGAAAGATACACATTGCGGGAAGCATCCGCGCCGTCCATGATTACCGTGAAGAAGTCGCGCCCGCTGTCTTCCAGCAGGTCATTGAACAGCACGTTGTGCTTCGCACGGACCTCCATAATGGTGGGCAGCTTCTGCTGCTGGCCCTGAAGCCGCACCAGCCTGTAATAAGACAGCGTATCCGCGCCATCCTTGAAGGCAGACAGCCGGAACGCCGCGCCGCCCTCATCCCGCAGCGTCATCCAGTAGTCCTGCGGCCAGAACTTGGAGTAATGATAGATTTCCGGCCAGATCTCATAGACCTCAGGGTTATCGACATAGAAGCTCAGACTGCTGATCATCTCATGACTCTGAATGATGTTATGCATCTGTTCGTACTGGTTCTGCTTGAACCTCACAAGCCTAAGGCCGTCTGCGCGCATATTGGAGTGGATGAAATCCACGAATCCTTTCTGGGTCAGGGCGGTCGCGGAAGCGTTCTCAAGAAGTTCAAGCCGGCTGCGCAGCCGTTCGTTCAGCCGGGCCACATGATTGCTGCCTTCGGCCATGGCCTGCTTGAACAGCTGGCTCTCCTGGTTGCGGATGAACAGGAAGGAAACCACAACAGCGGGAACGGCAATCATCAGGCTGAAGGCCAGGAACAGCTTCTGCGAGATCGGGGCATTGCGGTATAGTCTTCGTATTGTGATCAGCAGCCTCTTCATCGGTAACCCCTCCCGTCCCTGTAATATAGTATAGATTACAAATAGGCTGGTAGGGAATAAGGCAATGCAGCCCTAAGCAGAATCTCCCTGATGCAGGAAATACCGGCAGCCCTCACGGCCGCCGGTACAGCTCCATTACTTTGGCGGGTTATTCCGCCATCTTGGCCTTCCGCGCATCCAGCTCGGTCTGGCGGTATTCCATCACCTGCGCGAACCCGTAGCCGTCGCGGCGGGAGCGGAAGCTCTCGAACACCTTGTCAAAAGCCGCCTCATCCTTGGCCGTAATCAGCTCCGGCAGCACCTCTTCCCAGTTCTGGGAGATCCGCGACCAGGCGACCGCCACATCAGAATCGCCGAGCGGGTCCAGGCCTTTGTAGATCCCGCTGTCAATATCGGCCTGCGCATTCGCGAAGTCCTCCATCTGCTTGATGACCGGGGCTTTCTCCGGTCTCCACTGGTTGACGATGACCGGGTTACGCATCATCCAGTAGGTGTCCAGAATGCCATATTCCTTCTCCAGCTTCTCGATATTGCTGCCCAGCATGTCGGCGAACTCGGCCTTAAGCTGCGGCTTGCCGCCCACCGGATCCCAGGTTTCGCCCTCCTTGCCGAGGAACAGGTCGCGCTGGCCCTCCTCGCTGGAGAGGTAGGTCAGGAAGCGGATCGCCCGCTCCGGGTTCTTCGTGGATTTGCTGATCATGGTCACCATCCAGCCGTCCATGTTGCCGGGGAACAGCTTGGCGCTCTCGCCCTTGTTATTCTGCGGGCCGTCAACCGCGATGTAGTAGGAGTCCGGGTTAGCCCCGGCAGCAAGCATCGGATTGACCGCTGACATGCCGGTCCATTCGCGGATCATCATGAAGTAGCGGGCGTTGTTCGTTTTCTCTTCCACCTGGGTATCTGAATCCACCAGGAAATCGACGTTAATCAGTCCGCGCTCGTACGCTGTGCGGAAGGTTTTGAGCCAGGCGATGTAATCAGGATCGGTAATACGGTCATACACTTTGCCATCCTTCTCATGCGGAACCGCCAGCAGATTCTGGAGGTATTCCGTCATCCCGTAAGGCACATTCCCCTGGGCGAAAAAGGGGCTGATCGGCTGCCCCTTATACTCGGGGTACTTATCCTTCAGCAGTTGCAGCGCACCCAGGAAGCCCTCTGGAGTACTGAGGTCCGGCTTGCCCATCTCCTCGTACAGATCCTTGCGGACCAGGAAGGTCTGGTTGGCCGCCGTCATGCCGGTCTCGTGCATCAGGTTAGGGCTGTAGGAATCATTGGGCACTCCGTAGGTGTTGCCGTTCTCCTGCCGGTACCACTTCAGCGTGCCGTCACCGGCGACCTTGAAGAAGTAGGGATCATACTTGTCGGCCAGTTCATTGAGCGCATAGACATGATCACCTTCCCACAGCTTTTTGACAGCGGTCTCCCAGGAGCCCATGCTGATCAGGTCCGGCAGCTTGCCAGAGGTCATCATCAGCGTAACCTGCTCATTCGCTTCCCCTGAGGGAACCTCCAGCTTGACGTTCACGCCCGTCTTCTCGGTGACATACTTGGAGGCTAGACTCTCACCCCAGGTGTGGGCATACCAGTTCGCGCCGACGAACCAGGTGAGATCCACCGGACTGGTATCGAGCTTCCAGGCGGGCTCCTCCGCATTCAGCTTGGTTTCGGTCTGCGGTTCCGGTGACGCTTCGGCCTGAGGCGCAGCCGTCGGCATATTCTCCTTAGTGGCGGAATTGCTGCTGCAGGCGGCTATGCTTAAGGCCAAGGTTACGGTCATCATTGCGGCCAGGATGGGGCGTACAGGTTTGCTTTTCACAGCATAATCATCCTTTCGGGTTAGGTGTGGTTAGACTTCCTACGGTTATCCCTTAATCGCGCCGATCATCACACCCTTGACCAGATAACGCTGAATGAAGGGGTAGAAGATCAGGATCGGCAGCGTAGCCACCATCATGGACGCGAATTTGATCGAGTTGCCGGGCAGCCGGGCACCGAATTGGGCCATAGCCTGCTGCTGCATGAAGGACATGGAGTTCTCGGCGATGATTTTGTACAGCATGGTCTGCAATGGCAGCAGCTCCTGGGAATGGATGTAGATAACACCCTGATAATAATCATTCCAGTGATAGACGGCGGAGAACAGGGCGATGGTCGCAATGACCGCCATGCTGTTGGGCAGTACAATCCGGAACAGCACGCCGTAATCCGAAGCGCCGTCTACCTTGGCCGACTCCTCCAGGCTGTCAGGAATGGTACGGAAGAAGCTCATGAAGATGACCATATTAAAGAAAGTATACATGGACGGGATGATGAACACCCAGAAGCTATCATACAGGCCGAGCTTCGTCATGAGAATGAAGGAGGGGATGAGCCCGCCTGAGAAGAGCATGGTGATCAGAGAGATTTTGAGATAGAGCTTGCGGCCGATCAGATTGGACTTGCTGATTCCGTAAGCGATGATTGCGGTGAAGAGCACATGCACCACCGTTCCGATAACTGTCCGCATTGTAGTGATGTAGAACCCGTTCATCAAGGTCTTATCGTTAAAAGCCACACTGTAGCTGGCCAGCGACAGCTCTGAGGGGAACCAGTTGACGGTGCCGAGTGAAGCCTGCTCCGGTGAATTCAGCGAATTGACGAGCACGAACCACATCGGGTATAGCGTCAGGAAGCAGACGGCCAGCATCAGCAGCGTATTGAAGATCTCAAAAAAGCCGATCCGCCGCAATCCTCCATGTCTTGCCATGAATCGTTGGTCTCCTTTCCAAGTGAATTTCTTGTGTTCAAAAAATACTGTCCCCCGTAAGTCTCTTGGAGCTCTGGTTGGCTAACAGCAGCAGTCCCAGCGCTACAATGGAGCGGGCGAACAGGACGGCAGTGGAGAAGGAATGGCGCCCGGAGACCAGCCCCATGTTATAGATGTAGAGGTCCAGACTCTCCGCCATCTTCATGTTCATGTTGTTCTTCAGCATGAAGATCTGCTCAAAGTTGCTGCCGAGTATTCCGCTAACGGCGAGAATGAACAGAATCGCAATCGTGGGGCGGATGCTCTGCACCGTGATATGCCACATCCGCTGCCAGCGGTTCGCGCCGTCCAGCTCCGCTGCTTCATACAGCCCGGGATCAATGCCGGCAATGGCGGCTATGTAGATGATCGCGCTCCAGCCGGTCTCCTTCAGCGTATCGGTGAAGAAGGTGATCCACCAGAAGTACTGCGGCTCACTGTTAAACAGGATATCCCGGTCCTGAAGCCCCAGCGCCATCATCAGCTGGTTAATGACACCGCCTTCGCCCAGCCAGTTGAGGGCGATGCCGCCGAAGATCGTCCAAGCGATGAAATGCGGCAGGTAGGAGATCGTCTGCACCGTGCGCTTGAACCGCAGGCTGCGGATTTCATTCAGCAGCAGGGCGAATAGAATAGGGATGGGAAAACCGAGAACGAGCTTGATGCTGCTCATCCCGAGGGTGTTGCGGATCGAGCGCCAGAACCGGTCATCTGTCAGGAAATCGCGGAAATGCTTCAGCCCGACAAACGGAGATTCCAGCATTGGTTTCGCGATACTGAAATCCATAAAGGCTATGATCAGCCAGAGCATGGGGATGTAACAAAAGATAAACATCCAGAGAATGCCCGGGATTACCATGCTTTGCAGCTGCCACTGCCTAAGAAGCGCTTTCATTTGTCCCGTTCGGGTGTGGAACATGTACTGTACCCCCTTCCTTCTTCATCGTATGAAAAAGGCTGGCGGAAAAAAAGGCCATGATTATTGGCCCTATCCCAATTTTTTGGATTCCTCCCGCTGGGGGCGGAAATTCAGTATGCTGTGATTACATGAAGGGAGTGGGCCAAACGATGAACAGACTGGTATGGGAGCAGGATTTCCAAGGGGGAACTGCTGATTTGAAGCAATGGAACATCCGCATGGGCAATGATCTGCTGGACAATGACGGGAATGCGATCTTCCCGGGCTGGGGGAATGGAGAGCAGCAATTCTATACGGGGCGGCCGGGAAATCTGTCGGTTGGCGAGGAGGGACTGCGGCTGTGTGCACGCCGTGAGGTCACAGAGCAGGAGGGGCGGAGCCACGCTTATACCTCGGCCCGGATCGATACAAGAGATCACTTCGCGTTCTGCTACGGCAGGCTGACCGTGCGCGCCAAGCTTCCGGCCGGGCAGGGAATCTGGCCTGCGATCTGGCTGCTTCCACAGGATCAGGCGTATGGACCCTGGCCGGCTTCCGGCGAGATCGATATTCTGGAGGCGAAGGGGCGTCTGCCCCGGAAGATAGCCGGAACTCTGCATTACGGTGCAGACATCGAGCGGAAGATTGTTGAAGAGTTCACTTACGAATTAGAGCGCGGAACGATTGAAGAATTCCGGGATTACACGCTGGAATGGCAGGAAGGCTCCATGAAATGGCTGGTGGACGGGCACTGCTTCGCCGAGCGGCGGCTTGAGCCGGGGATGCCGTTCGACCAGCCCTTTTATCTGCTGCTTAATCTTGCCGTTGGCGGATGGTATGACCCTGTCGCGGTAGATGAAGCTGCGCTGCCTGCGGTAATGACGGTGTCGGGCATCTGGCTGTATCAGAGCTAAGGACTATCTCTCAGATCCCGGCAAAAATATCATTCAAGCGGTCCCAGTTGGCCGCGATCCAATGATTCTCCTGACGGAAGCGGACGAGCGGAGGGAATTCATCCTGCTGAGGCACAGCAATCCATTCGGCTTCCTTCCACCAGGTTAATTTAAGCGACCGGATGAGTGTACTTGCGGGCAAGGGGGTATATTCACGGTAGCCCGTCACGAAGGCCCGTACCCGGTCCTGCCCGATTCCGTCCTCAGATAACGCGCAGGAGAGGATCGGCCGGGCTATATCGAATTCCGGGTAGACGAAATGCAGCCGGTCGAAGTCAAGGATCGCCGCCACCTGATCTGCGCTGAACAGCATATTATCCACGAACAGGTCCCGGTGCCCCCAGCCCCGTTCGCAGTCCGCGAAGATGCCAGTGTCCATCCGGTCGATGATCCTCCGCTGAAGCTCAAGCGCCGATAGAGTATCCTCGCTCTGCCGGGCGGTGGCCTGATGATAGCGTGCCTCCCAGTTTCTCACCATAGACGCCTTACTGCGGACTTCCCAGTACAGCGGCAACGAAGCAGGCTGAGCGTTAAGTAACTTGTGCATCCGGCCGACTACCCTGCCCAGCGAATACATCTGCTGCTTCGTGGCCGATCCGGGGGCAATACTGTGCCCGTCACACAGGGTCATCAGGACATAACGTTCCTGTGAAGGCGTTCTCAATACATAATTTCCCTCATGCGAAAATAGCTTCGGAACAGGAAGGCCTTCCAGGTACAGATGATCCTGATGGCTTAAGGAGACCTCCAGTCCGAGGGTGAGGGCTTCAGGGTAACGGATCTTGCTGTACTGCTTCACGAACAGACGGCCTTGATCACTGTCCAGCCTCCACTTCAGATTCAGGAAGCCCTGATCGATCTGGACCGCTTCAGTGACATGCAACCCGAATCTTTGTGTCATGGAGCCAAGGATCTCATCCCGGATTCTTGCGGCGGTGTCTGACATACAATATCTCCTCACCGGGGTAATATAGGGGCTGGGTTAGCGAAGTGTTCACACTAGTGTAATCTCTGTAATGCTGAAAGAGATAGGGTTACAGGAATGGAAAAAAAGAGCGCAATAGACCTCGCTTCCTTGGTGGAGACGTCAGCCTGCCAGCGGCAACCGGATAAAGCTCTTCACGCGGGGAGAGGGATGGACTGCCGGGCTTCTGCATCGTTTCCAGCGATGCGGATAATTCCTTAATCATTACTCGCATATCCTCAAGCTCTGCACGCTGCTGGAGCAGCTGTACCGAAACGATCTCGCTCGCTTTTTGATCCAGTGCATGTTCAATATACTCGATCCGGGACCATATTTTATTCATAGGATCACCGTCTTTATATAGGCTTGGATTCTCATGCAGCGCGCCCCTTGGCAGCTTGTCGTTCGTAAGATCCGGATCTATGCCTTCCAGTGCTTCTCCCTGATTAATACGGTCTTTAATATGATTGAGCTGGCTGATTTGCTGCTCCGAGAAGGTATAATGTCCAAGACGGTCCTTTGGAAAGAAATCGGGGAACATGGCCGCCCAGCGTTTGATCGTAGTCTGGCTAACGGACAGCAGCTCCGCAGCTTCCTTAGTTTTCAGAATTTCCATTTCAATCCCTCCAGTGTAGTAGTCTTCTATGAGTAATTCGTTATTCTTCGGCGGCTCCCTGCACAGGTGACAAAGGAAGTGCTGATTCGCCAAGCAAAGTGGTATTACGACTATTCTTGCTCTCTAGAGAGAAGTGCAATACTTACATTACGGAGGTAGAATCTATAAAAAAGAAGAAGCTTTCCATAACCCCTTTCGGGTAATTATGAAAAGCTATCTTCAGTTCATTACAGACATTGTGCTGAGCTGTCTTAAGGGAGAAGGCTAGTTATAGCAGGGAGAGCTTGAACTTGAAGGTATACGGACGGTTGGCAGGTAAAGTGAACTGTTCATGGGTTGGCGCACCCCAGCTGTCATCGCCGCCCACGCCCATTTGCTTGTAATTGACACGCAGCACGGTCTTGTCAGAAGCTGGCAGCTTGTAGCCGTGGTCGCTGGCTTCAAGCTCTGCCGGAGACCAAGGCAGCGCATTGACTTCAAGCGGTACGGCCCCTTCCACGGATAATCCGTGTCCTTCGCTTCCTGCGGTGACGGAAGCATACCGGACATCGGTCTTGTTGCCGCACTCCTGAGGGCGGAGATAATTCGTGAACTGCTCACTGACCTTGCCTGTGTAGAGTCCCAGCGGAGCTCCGGCCTTACGGTCCCAATAGTTCTCATGCGGCCCGCGGCCATACCAGAGAATCGTGTCCAGGCTGCTGTCCAGCTCGAAGACCATCCCGAATTCCGGGATCTCCGGCAGGGTGCTGCTGCCCGGGTTAAGCTCCTGTACAATCTCGACCGAACCATCCGTACGAATCTCGTAATGAACACGCAGGGTGGACTGCGGCTGCGTACCCAGCAGATAGTCAGCGGTCACGAATCCGAGGCCCCCTTCCACACGGCAGCTGAAACGGGCCAGCTGACGCTCGTAGGACGCTTCCTTCCAGATCGCACAGCGCTCAGGATGCTTGTTGCCCAGATCATTGTCGGTTACAGCTCTCCAGAAGTTAGGTCTGACCGGTGCGTGCAGAACTTCCTTCCCGGAGGACTTCAGCGAGACAAGCGCGCCGGTTGCTGTCTCGAAGGCAAGCGCGAATCCGTTGCCTTCGAAGTTCACGAAGCCATCCTGTTCCTTCACTTGCAGGGTGCCGCCCGAAAGTTCCGGGTTACGGGACGGAATATACGGGGTTAACACGAACTGTTCCCAGGCAACTTCATGCGCGGCCTCAGACCAGGCGGTTGCGCCCTCCTGAACAAACGACACCGTAAGTACAGCTTCCTTGTCAGATTCCAGCAGCGCTGAATCCAGCGGAACCGTGAAGCTGACCGCTTCGCCAGGCGCTGCGGAGAGCGGCAATTGTCCTTCCTGGGCCGCTACGCCGTCCAGAGCCAGCGTCCATCTCAGCTGATAGTCTGCCAGATCCGTGAACAGGAAGTTGTTGCGGGCCTCGAAGCTCCCGCTCTTCAGATCCAGTGCGGTGATGGTGATATTCTGATAGCATTTCTTCACCTCGTAGAGCTTAGGCGTCACGCTGCGGTCCGCGAACAGCAGCCCGTTGCCGCTGAAGTTGCCGTCATGCGGCTTCTCTCCGAAATCCCCGCCGTAAGCCAGATAAGACACGCCTTCAGGAGTGGTTGTACGGATCGCCTGATCCACCCAGTCCCAGATGAATCCGCCCTGAATGCTGTCATATTTGTCGAACAGCTCCGTGTACAGATGCAGGCCGCCGCAGGAGTTGCCCATGGCATGGCTGTATTCACATAGAATGTACGGCTTCTTCGGATTGCTGAGAGCGTACTCCACGACTTCATCCGGCTTGATGTACATCGTCGATTCAATATCGCTGGCCGCGTCCGAAGGTCTGTAATGATAAGTGCCTTCATAATGCACCGGACGGGTCGGGTCAGCTTGCTTCAAGTGGTCATACATGGCCAGGAAGTTATCGCCGCCGAAGGATTCGTTGCCAAGCGACCAGATAATGACGGACGTGTGGTTCTTGTCGCGCTGCATCATGGAGTTACAGCGGTCAATGACGTTCGCGCGCCATTCCGGGCGGCTGCCGGGAACGTTCCCCTCATGCAGCTCCTTCTGCCCGTATTGCCAGGAGCCATGTGTCTCCAGGTTCGTCTCGTCAATCACATAGAGACCATATTCATCGCACAGCTCGTACCATACCGGTTGATTCGGATAGTGGGAGGTCCGCACGGCATTGATATTGTGCAGCTTCATCAGCTTAATGTCGGTGATCATATCTTCCTTGGAGAGCGCACGGCCGGTATCGCAGGAGAATTCATGGCGGTTCGTTCCTTTGAATACAATCCGTTTGCCGTTAATCTTCATCAGGCCGTCCCGGATTTCGAAGGTCCGGAAGCCCGTCTTGCAGCTGAGCGCTTCCAGCAGCTGTCCCTGATCGTCCTTCACCGAAATCAGCAGGGTGTAGAGGTTAGGCTTCTCCGCGCTCCATTTCAGCGGGTTCTTCACGGCTGCGGACAGCTTAAGCAGCTGAGTTCCTTCTTGTTCAAAGGCAAATCCGGCTGACACCGGCGCTGCCCATACCGGCTGCTGCTTGCTGTCGTAGAGCTGTACTTCAACGGTGTGTGCCCCGATGACCCGGTTATAATAGTTCTCCAGAGTCAGGTCGACCTGCAGCTCCGCATCGGTGAAGCTCTTGTCCAGCTCGGTGCGGACGAAGAAGTCGGCTACCCGTACTGGAGGCGCAGTGTAGAGATAGACATCGCGGAAAATTCCGCTCAGACGCCAGAAGTCCTGATCTTCCAGCCAGCTTGCATCACACCAGCGGTAGACTTCAACGGCCAGCTTGTTCTCGCCGGGAAGCAGGTAGGCGGTGATATCGAATTCTGACGGTGTGAAGGTATCCTCGGAGTATCCGGCAAGTTCGCCGTTCACCCATACATAGAAGGCGGATTCCACACCCTGGAAGCTGAGGAATACCGGCTGTCCGTCCCAATCCTGCGGAACGCTGAAAGAACGGATATAGGAGCCTACCGGATTGTATACCGTCGGAGCGAAGGGAGGCTTCAGATCCGGCTCGGATACTTCCCAAGGATAGCGTACATTGGTGTATTGGGGATAATCATAGCCCTGGAACTGCCAGTGGGAAGGGACGGCGATATCTGCCCAGCCGGCAGCGTCGTATCCGGCCTTATAGAAGTCCTTGATCCGTGCATCCGGTGTCTCGGCAAATGCGAATTTCCATGTTCCGTTGAGCGTCTGGTAACGGGATGAGGACGCTTTATCCCCTTGCAGAGCGTCGGCTGCTGCCGGGAAGGACATCATGGAGGCGTGGGCATCTATACGGTTCAATTGAAAAATCTCAGGATTATTGTTCCATTCGGGATATCCGTTGGCAGGCTGCTGATATGAGAGTTTGTTGCGCAAGTTAACATCTCCTTATATTGTTATATTCATATTATAGAATGGGAAATGTTCTGGGTATATATAATGATTTTGTTTAGATATAATAGAATATGAAACTAAGTGATGCCAGATTGCATCTAGAGGGAGGCTGCTATGGACAGTACGATGATCTTTTGCGAAATGGAAGATATGCTTCTGCTGCCCCTGTATCCCATGACCATCGGGTATTGGGAGCATCAGGGGGAGATGTCCCGGCCTGCGGGCTTCCCGGATTATCAGCTGCACCAGGTCCTCGGCGGCAAGGGTGAAGTGAATATCAAGGGGAAATCCTATATTGCCGAGGCGGGCGATATCTTCTGTCTCTACCCGGATGTGCCCCACTCTTATACGCCGCTTACCCGCGAATGGGAGCTGGCCTGGATCTCCTTCAATGGAAGAGAAGCAGCCCAGATGCTGCTCTACGCCGGAATACGGGAGTCCGGGGTGGGACGCCTCAGAGCAGAATCCATCCTTGCTCCGCTTGAGGAGATGCTTACGCTCTCCTGCGGCAATGAGCTTCAGGACAACATGGAGCGTTCCAAGCTGCTGTACGCGCTGCTGCTCGATCTGAAGCGCAGCCTGCTTCCGGCCTCGAATGAGGACAATGAGCTTGCGCGGATGAAGCCGGTCCTGCAATATATTGAGCTTCACCTGCACCGCCCGCTGCTGCTGAAGGAGCTGGCCGAAGTGGCGTCAGTCTCGCCGCAGTATCTGTGCCGGCTGTTCCAGCGGACGGTCCGTGAACGGCCGGTGGCCTATATTAACAAGCAGCGGATCAACCGGAGCAAGCAGCTGATGTTCAGCAGCCGGGGCCAGCGGATCTATGAAATCGCCCAGCGGGCAGGCTTCGAGAATGTCAGCTATTTCTGCGCCGTCTTCAAACGGATTACCGGCATGCAGCCGGAAGAGTGGAGAGGACTGCACGGATTGGACTAGAGTAGCGGCTTCAGAGATAGCTCACGCCAGTTCCAGCTTGAACACAACCGGCAAGGCGCTTGTGACCGCAGTGGTGCGGATCGTTAAGGCCTCAGTATCCCGTTCCCAGGCCGGCTGCTCGCTGAATCCGAGGACTGTAATGTCCCTCAGGATTCCCTCGAAGCAGGGGGATTTCTCTCTAAGCGACTGGATGCGCACGATACCATCTTCCGGGTACACCAGGACGGTTGCATACAGGCAGCTACCCTTCACGGTGAAGCGAATGTCTTCCGGTGTGAACGTTTTGGCCTGGCCATCAGTAAATTGTCCTTCTTCAATACGTGTCGGCCCTTCACCAAATATGCGCCAGAAGGAGGTATCATAGATCGCTTCTCCGTTTGTTCCCAGCCAGCTGCCGATGGCCGTCAGAATCGCCTGATCCTCCTCTGCGAAGCTGCCATCGGCCTTGGGCCCCACGTTCAGGAGCAGATTGCCGTTCTTGCTGACGATATCAACCAGGTCGCGGATGATTTCTGCGGCGGATTTGTAATCGTTATTCTCCGTATAACACCAGGAATTACGCGCTGCCGCCGTATCTGTCTGCCAGAAGAAGGGCTTCAGCTCGGCGAATTGCCCGCGCTCGACATCGGGGACCGCACTGCCGAACATGAAGGCATCATGCTTATAATTAATAGCTGCCGGCATTCCGCGCTCTGCCGCGCGATTGTAGTAGTAGGCCGCGAACTTTTGCAGATAGGGCCGGAAGGCCGCATTCTCAATCCACCAGTCGAAGTAAAAAATTTTGGGCTGGTACTGATCGACCAGCTCGCAGCAGCGGATCAGCCAGTCCTCCAGATACTCCCTGGATGGGGGAGAGCCGTACGGATCATGATGATCCGGTTCCGGCATAGCCGGCCAGTAGAAGTCGCCGCGGACAAGCGGCTCGCGGATATCGGAGTCGAACGCCTTGCCGTGGGACATGAAGAACCAGTGCTCCGCACGGTGGGAGGAGACGCCCAGCTCCAGCCCCTGCTCTGCGAAGGCCGCCTTCAGCTCGCCGAGAATATCCCGCCCGGGACCCATGTCATAAGTGTTATAATGAGAGACAGCGCTTTTATACATCTGGAAGCCGTCATGGTGTTCCGCCACGGGAATGACATATCTGGCGCCGGAGGCCTTGAATAGTGCAGCCCACCCGCCCGGATCGAACTGCTTCGCTGTGAACAGGGGAATGAAGTCCTTGTACCCGAACTCCTTGTGGTTCCCGTAGACTGCCAGATGATGCTCATATTCCTTCGTGCCCTGAATGTACATATTGCGTGAATACCATTCATTGCTGAAGGCCGGAACCGAATACAGCCCCCAGTGAATGAAGATCCCGAATTTGGCCTGGCGGTACCACTGCGGCACCTCATAAGCGCTTAGCGACTCCCAATTCGCCTTGTAAGGGCCGTTCTTAATCGTCTCGTCAATAACCTGCAGATAATCAGTTGTGTTCATCATGCGCCAGTCATCTCCCTTTGTATGAGGTAATGCCTTCATTGTACCGGGCGGCAGGACAGGTAAGAATGTACGGTACTAACTTTTTGATGTACAAAAATAACCTTTAAGGCGGTCTGTCCCATGGACTCCCACACTCTGCTTACCAGCTACCTGGCCAATCTCAAGGTTGACCTGATCGTAGCAGACTATAACGAATGCTCTACGGACTGGAGGGATCTGGACTATACTCCGGATTACAGCAAGTTTTATTACATAATCGGGGGAGAAGGCTGGCTGAAGATCGGGGATAAGGAGTATTATCCGAAGCCGGGTGAGCTGATTCTGATGCCGGAGGGTGTGAGGCAATCCTATGCCTGCATCAGCGAACGTCCTTTTCTCAAATACTGGTGTCATTTCAGTGCCAAGGTCGGGGAGATGAACCTGTTCCGTGTGCTTGAGCTGAGTCATGTCTGTATTCCTGAGAATCCCGCTGCGGTTGAGGCGGCGTTCAAGGGGATCACCGATAGTGCCAGATCTGACGCGGTCTACGCCCCGCTGCTGGCGAGAAGCAAGCTGCTTGAGCTGATGTCTTATTACATGATGAATCTCAAGCTGGATGAGCTGTCTTATAAGAATCTCGGGGCGGCCCGGAAGCTGACGGCTGTCCTGGATTATATCGCGGAGAATATCGAGCAGAATATGACCATTCATGATCTTGCCGAGATTGCATACATGCACCCGAACTACTTCATGCGCCTGTTCAAGCAGCAGATCGGCGTGCCCCCCATCCAGTACATTACCCGGCAAAAGATTGAAAAGGCCAAAGAGCTGCTGACCACCACCTCCGGTTCGGTCAGTGCGATTGCGGACCAGCTCGGCTTCGGCGATCTGTTCTATTTCTCCAAGCAGTTCAAGAAGCATGCCGGGCTTACGCCCACCGAATTCAGGAAACACAAGAGCGGAGGGATGATATAGTGATTCTGGAACAGAGCAGAGGTTATCAGATCCGGTTAATGGATGAGCAGGCGGCCAGGGAGATTGTTATTTGGAGATACGAGACGCCATATGCCCTGTACAATATGCTGGATGCGGCTGATGACGCAGAGGATATCGAGGAGCTGCTGGACGGCTCTTATTTCAGTGTAGCTGCGGCGGACGGAGCGTTGATCGGGTTCTTCTGTTACGGACAGAACGCGCAGGTGGGGGAAGGGATAGAGAGCGGACTCTACCTGGATGGAACTTCCCTCGATATCGGCTTGGGGCTAAGACCGGATCTGACCGGGCAGGGCCGTGGACTGGCCTTCCTGCAAGCGGGGATGAAGTTTGCAGAGCAGACGTATGACGCGAAGAGATTCAGATTGTCGGTGGCTGCCTTCAACCTGAGGGCAGTTAGCGTGTATAAGAAGGCAGGCTTCGTCCTCCGGCATAGCTTCGTACATCAGCACGGGGACAGCGAAATGGAGTTCCTGCTGATGGAGACCCGGGACATTGCTGCCCGCCTATAGCGCGAGTGGAGAATTCAGGGTGAAGTCTGTTAATATAGAACTACGGCATCATCCATATCAAAGGAGAATTCAATGTGAACGAGAACCTGAAGCAAGCGTATGTACAGTTAGGATTACCTGAAACCGTAACCAGAGAGGAACTGAACAAGCGGTTCGATCTGCTCCTGAAGCGAAGACGTGCCCTGACCACAGAGGAGGAGATAGCAGCCTACGAAGCGGATTTCCGGGCGTACAAGCTGATTCTTGATACCTGGGATGAGCAGGAGATCCAGAAGGCTGAAGATGAGCGGCTTGCCAAGTATGGACGCTTCTCCGGTACGGCAAGCAAGTGGGAGACCTTCATGCGGCTATACCGGACACATGTGATCCTCGGCATTATCGGGCTGCTGGTAGTGATTTTTGGCGGGAAGGCCCTCTATGACAATTATCAGCATAGACAATATCTAGCTTCTCTGCCGCCAGTAGATGCTAAGATTATGTTCATCGGCAGCTTCGGAGTCACGGATACCAGCGGCAAGACCGAGGAGCTGGAGAAGGCGATCATCGCGGCTTATCCGGAATGGAAACGGGTGGAGACGGTGATGACTTATCTGCCCAGAACGGGCGAAGGCTCTGACTCACTGGATATGAATTATATGCAAAAGGCAGTTGTGGAGCTGGCGGCGAACCGGCCGGATATCCTCATTCTGGATGAGGCCACCGTCAAGTGGATCGGCGGACAGACCGGATTCCAGAATCTGGAGCCGATCACAGCGGACGGGAAGCTTGCCGCTGACGATACCCGCATGCAGTGGGGAGTCAACGAGGACACGGGCAAGAATGAGCTGTATGGTGTAGATATTCTGAAATCTCCGTTCATCTCAGAGCTGCCTATCAATTATAATGCGAAATCCATCATTATCGGTGTCCTGAATGACAAGGACAAGGATAAGATGCTGGCGTTCGTGAAGCATATTGCGGAGGAGCCGCCCGTTAAGTAAGCAGGAATTGGATCTAAATTCCTTTTGAAAAAACAACAAAAACCTCTCTTCTATGGCTGGTTACACCGCCATCATGAAGAGAGGTTTTTGTCTGCTGGTTGTTAGCTTGCTTGATTACCCGTTCGCCTTACTGCTCTAGACGGTAGCCCCCATGGAATACAGGACCGACATACTCATTGAACGCATAGCCATTGCGGATGGCGGCGGATACGAAATCCTTCGCCTTCACCACAGCATCCTTCACCGACAAGCCGTTAGCCAGTCCGCCGGTAATCGCTGCGGCGAAGGTGCATCCCGCTCCATGGTTATGGGCAGGCTCGATCTTCGCAGTCTCCAGGACGAGGTATTCGCTGCCGTCGAAGAAGATATCAATCGCCTTGTCGCCGCCCAGCGCCTTGCCGCCCTTGACGACAACATTCTGGGTGCCGAGCTGATGGATCAGGCGGGCAGCTTCCTTCATCTGATCAAGCGTAGTCAGCTTGCCGAGACCCGAGAGCACTCCGGCTTCGAACAGATTCGGAGTAGCCACCGTAGCCAGCGGCAGCAGCAGATCGCGGATGGCATCTGCACTCTCCGGGTTCAGTACTTCATCCTCGCCTTTGCATACCATAACCGGATCGATCACGACATTGGTCTGCTTGTTGCTCTTCAGGGCCTGTTCAGTAACCTTAACAATGTCCACACTGCCGAGCATACCGGTCTTCATGGCATCCACAGGACCGCCGGCGAAGATCGTCTTAAGCTGTTCGGCAACGATGGCAGCATCGACAGGGTATACATTATGATGCCAGCCCCGGTCAGGGTCCATCGTTACAATGGTAGTCAAGGCACTAAGGCCGTAAGTACCGTATTCCTCAAAGGTTTTGAGGTCTGCCTGAATGCCTGCGCCTCCGCTGGAGTCACTGCCGGCAATGGTTAATGTCTTAATGATTTTTGACAAAGGTAACGTCCCCTTCTTGTATATGAATAGTATGCTGCTTATTATAACAAAAATCATCGGCTTAGTCCGCAAAAAAAGTATAAGCTCCAAAAACGCCCCGCAGCCCTTGGGTGAGAGCAAGGGTTCCCGCTCTGCTGTACTGCATATCATGATAGTCTAGTGGATTATGTATTCAGGAGGCTGCCATGATTGAGATCAGTTTATGTATGATTGTCCGCAATGAGGAGAAGAGCCTGTCCCGTTGCCTGGCTTCTGTGGAAGGGCTGATCGATGAGATCATTATTGTGGATACGGGATCGGCAGACCGCACCAAGGACATTGCCGCTGCCTTTGGAGCCGCAATTTATGATTTTACCTGGATTGACGATTTCTCTGCTGCCCGTAATTTCGCCTTCAGTAAGGCGACCCGGGACTATATCTTCTGGCTGGATGCGGACGACTATCTGAAAGAAGAGGATCAGGTACTGTTCAAGGAGCTGAAGTCTTCGCTGCCGGGACAGGTGGACAGTGTGAATATGCAGTACAATCTTGCTTTTGACGGGGAGGGAAGGGTGACGGCCTCCTTGCGGCGCAACCGGCTGGTCCGCCGGGCTTGCGGGTTCAAGTGGATCGGTCCGGTGCATGAATATCTGGAGGTGTACGGCCCGGCGCTGGCAAGTGCCGTATGTGTTACCCATGAGAAGGATAAGGCGTACACGGACCGTAATCTGCGGATCTACCGCAGACGGGAAGCGGAAGGCGAGAGCTTCTCTGCGCGCGATCAATATTATTACGCCAATGAGCTGCGCGACCATGGAATTCACCGGGAGGCCTGCCGGTATTACGAGCTGTTCCTCAGCGGCGGGCAGGGCTGGATTGAAGATAATATTCAGGCCTGCCTGCGGCTGGCCGAATGCCTGGAAGCGCTGGGGGACAAGGAAGCGGCCTTCACTGCGGTCACCCGCACGCTGCAATATGATGCCCCGCGTGCTGAAGGCTGCTGCCGGCTGGGGGCCTGGCATCTGGAGAAGGGGCAGCTTCATCCGGCCATCTACTGGTTTGAGCTTGCTATTCAGCTGCCCGGACAGGCGGAGTCCATGGGGATGAAGAATGAGGCCTTCGCCACCTGGATTCCGAATCTGCAGCTTGCACTCTGCTATGACCGGCTGGGCCAGCATGAGCGGGCCAACCGCTATAATGAGACTGCGCTGCTTCATTCCCCCAGCCATCCCAGCATGCTGTATAACCGGAATTACTTCCAGAAGCTACTGGGCGACAAGTATGTCTCCTTGCAGCAGCCTTGAACACAGAACAAGCGCTCCCCTGCCGAGGCTGGGGGAGCGCTTGTTATTGTCTACGGATGTCCAGGCATTGCCGCAGGCTCCAGCAGCAGCTGGGGTTCACTCATGCGGATGAATTCCAGCACCTTGTCGTAGATAATCCGGTGGCCCTCCCGGTTGGGGTGGATGCCGTCCCGGCAGATGAACTTGGTGTAATCCGGCTGCTGCAGGAAGGCGCCCCGGACATCGATAATCTTGGTCCTGGTGCTCTCGGCGACCTTGAGGATAGCGGAGTTATAACGCTCCTGCCACCAGTAGATTTTGGTGACGCTGCCGAGGAACTTCATAATGTTCACTTCGGAATCGGGATTGTTGCCGCTGACCCACTTGAAGTAGTTGTCCGCATTCAGCGGAGGCAGACTCATCAGAATTGGCGTGATCCCCTGGTTCTTCAGGAAATGAATCATATCAGCCAACATCCGCTCGAAGGCCGGAAAATCCGTCTTAGGACTATGCTCTGCCTCGGGATTGCTCGCAATCTCACTCCAGTGGTAGTCACAGTCATTGCCGCCGTATTCAATCAGCACCACATCCGGCTTCTCCTGCAGGACATCCCGCTTCAGATTACCGAAGCCCTTCATCAGCGTATTGCCGAATCTGGCAGTATTGCGCATAGCTCCCTTGAGCTTGCCCTGAAGCATGGATACATAATTATCCTCCAGAATGACATATTTGCTTCGGGTCTCGTCATACACAACGCCCTTGGAGATAGAATCCCCGCTGACCATATATTTGAACTGAGACCCCATGGACTCTTGCTGCTCCTCATTCCTGTTCATGCTCCCGCCTCCGATAACCCTAGTATATATACAATCAGTGTAAACCATACGTGCAGCCGTGCCTATGTATAGATGTCATGGGTTCTTAGTCTTGCCGGCAGTATTCTGGCGGATCAGTGGAAAATACAGAAAAGGTTCAACCCCATCCTCATAAGTTGGACCTTTTTCTGCATTCTCCGGAGCCTCTACCCATTCTCTGCAAAAGGTCGGCTGGAGCGCGATTTTCCCGCACCGTTCCCTTTTAAAAAGGCAGCGGCTGTCCGTTCCATGATTTTGACACTGTTCTCCCAGGTCCATGATCTTGAATCGGTCTCCCCGCGCGCGGCGATCCGGCTCCGGAGTGCGGGATCTTGAATGAGCCGCATCACATCCGCCGCAAGCCGGTTCTCATACCGGTAGGACAACAAGGAGTTCTCCTCATGGCGGGCATACTCCAGATTTCCTCCCGCATAGACAGAGACCAACGCCGCCCCGCAGCGCATCGCCTCCAGCCCGGGCAACGAGCCGGTGTCGAAAATGCTCGAGCTGACAAAAATATCAGCACCGTTATAGTGATAGCATAGCTCCTCGTCATTGAGCGGCGTGAAGAAGCGGTATTTGCCGCTGTTCATCATCCTTTTTAGTGAATCGGAGGTGAAGCATTCATCCGGCGGACTGATGAAATTGATATTGACCCACGGGAAGTTCTGCTTCACGATATCCAGCTGATTCACCAGGTAATCCTGCTCGCGATGCCAGGAGAAGCCGTGCTCCACCTTCCGTAGGATCGCTGTAATGTTCAGCGGCTCCTGAAGCTCCTTGCGGATATTCATATTCCGGAATGAAGAGCTGATCCCTACCGGCACAATGCTTCCGCTGATTCCGTGCCCCAGCTTAATCAACTCCTGCTGCCATCTGGAGAGGACGATCAGCTTATCAGTAATATGATAGGAGGGGAAGGATACCTCGTTCTGCGGCAGAAACAGCGGTTCATAGCATAAGGAGAGGCGGATATGCATACCTTTGCCGTTCAGGCTGGCTGCCTGTGAGACCGGAACCGTAGTGTAGAAATTGGAGACGATGATATCACTGACGGGGAAATCGGATTCGCGGAGCAGCGGGTAGTCGGTAATCAGCAGAGTGGAACGGACGTCATAGGAAACATCCCCTCCCAGCGGCATGACAATCACAACCTGGTGGCCCCGGGCAGTAAGACCGTTCGTAAGCTCCACGAGCATGCGTTGTGCCCCGCCATGGCTTAAGGTAAGAATGGGGAAAGTGAACCGCATCTGTGATCCCTTCCTTTCTGCACCATCGCCCTGCAAAAATGCGATAGGTATACTATTTTATTCAGTGAAAAGCGAAAAGTACCGCTAAGCGGTACTTTTGGAGGAAATGGGGTTATGGCCGGATTATAACGATTTGCGCAGATTAAGCAGCAGATTCACAGTGTCCCGGATCTTCAGGCTGGTGACATCCTCCAGCGAGACATCGATCATCGGCTTATGCGCCTCAAGCTTGTTCAGGAACTCAGCGGTGTGGAACAGTCCGGCTCCGGGAGCGCCGTGACGAATGCGTCCACCGTCCTCATAGATTCCTTTGAGATGGGCGAGGATGATCCGGTCGCCGAACAGGCTGAAGGATTGATCGACGATCTCATCCTGGAGATGAACCTCTTCACCGATCAGGTTGCATGGGTCGAATACGACTCCGATGGAGCTTGAAGGCACTTCGTCGAGGATATGCCGCATTTTGGCCGGAGAGGACAGGGTATGAGTGCTTACGCCCTCGAGACCTAGGAATACGCCCCATTTCTCCGCCTCCTCTGCCAGCTCCTCGATGGTTGCCTTAAGGGCATCCCAGCCGATCTCCTCATAGCGGTAAGGGTCGATTTCCTGGAAGGTCGTAAATGCCCCCGTCTCCGTAGCGACCATAGGTGCGCCGAACTGGCGGGCGTAGCGCAAATGCTCCTTGAAGCGGTCAATCTCCGACCGGCGGACCGCAGGATCGGGGTGAATCGGATTAATGTAGCAGCCAAGCACACCGATGCGGATGCCGGCCCTGTCGAATTGCTCGCCAATGTATGAGGCCAGTCCAGGACTAAGCTTGCCGGGGGAGAGGTCAATGTCCTGTATGGCTTTGGATAAGGCGAGCTGTACGAAGTCAATATTGTAGGTCTGAAGAGCGGCGGTCAATTCCTTAAGCGGCAGGCAGCCGGCAGTGTGTGCCAACGTTCCGTAACGAATAATAAACAACTCCTTTGGAATTCTATGAATTTATATCTATAATATTAATGACGCTTACATAGACATGCAAGGTTTTAAGAATGCATGCAACACAGGAGGAATTGAGATGAATGCAATAGAGATGCGTAAGCAAGAGCTGGAGAACTGCCGTCCAGAGCCTACACTGGACCGGGAGACGATTGATGAATTCTGGAATGATCTGCTCGCGGAAGATGAAGAGCAGCCGCTGGATGTGAGCATCACCCCTGAAGATACCCCCTATCCGGGCATGAAGGTGAGCAAGGTCAGCTATATGAGCTATGGGGAGACTACGATCAATGCCTGGTATATCCAGCCTGCCGGTGATACGGACGGCATGGGAGACCGGCCGTGTGTTGTGACCTTTCCAGGTTACACCGGTGACCGGGGATATCCCGAGCGTTACGCAGATTTCTTGCTGCTTGGATACACAGTACTGGCCGTAGATGTTCGTGGTCAGCTTGGAGAGACCGGCAATCTGCTGCCGCAAGAGCACGGGATTGTCAGAGGCTGGATTACCCAGGGGCTGCTGGAGAAGGAGCAGTCCTACTATCTGGCGTTAGCCATAGATACCGTACGGGCTATAGAGACGGCAGCACAGCTGCCGGGGGTTGATCCGGCACGTATTGCGATTACAGGAGCCAGCCAGGGCGGAGGGATCGCTCTGTTGGCGGGAGCGCTCAGCCGCCGCGTGGCTGCGGTAGCCGCAGATATTCCTAATCTGTGCCGGCTGGATTTCGGGGTGCTGAATTCCACCAGTTCACTTACTGAGATCGCGGAATACCTGAAGCGCTATCCGGAGCATCTGGAGCGTGTGTTTGAGAATCTGGCCTTTTTCGATATCGTCAATCTGGCTCACCGCTTCACCGTCCCTGTTCAGATGTCCGTAGGCTGGAAGGATACGGTATGTATGCCGGAGACGATCTATGCCGCGTATAACCGGATAGAATCACCTAAGGAGATTATGGATTATCCGTTCTCCGGGCATGAGGTGAGCGAATTCCAGCGCAGACAGACGGCGTTGTTCTTCCAGGAGCATCTGGGCTCCTAAGTGAAGCATTATAAGCCACAGTGATTAGCCGCAAGGGAATGGTGTGAAGATATAGTAAGGGTTGGCGCGAGGCCATATATAGGCAGTCTAATCACCGGGAGGGAACTACGGATGGACAATCAGACAGGTAAGCTGCCGGCAGGAGTATTGGTGGAGAGCTTTGAGTATGACAAGAAGAATGAGGAGCTTGTGAAGAAGAGCTTCTGGAGCAAAACCAGGAAAGCCGCCGGTAAAATCCCCTTCACCAGAGAAGCGATAGCCATGTATTACTGTGCTATGGATGCCAAAACACCGCTATGGGCGAAAGGGATTGCTTTTGGAGCGCTGGCGTATTTCATTTCCCCGATCGATGCTATTCCCGATGCGCTGATCGGCCTGGGCTTCACAGACGATGCTGCCGTCATGGCGGCGGGCATCCGGGCTATTGCCGGACAGGTCAAGGAGGAGCATAAGCAGAAGGCGGAGGAGTTTTTCGAAGATTCATAATAGGCTGGAAGATAGCCTCTTTTTTTGAGCAGGATCAACGTGAGTACTTGGGTGGACGCTGCGTGAACGAACCGTTGTTCCAATCGCTGTGGTCTCCAGATTTTTTTCATTCCCCTTAGCGGTGAAAATCCGGAGACCAAGGCGACCGCTATCGCTTTTACACAATCGTTTCGTCCTCTCCGCTGTTTAAGTGGGATACGAAAATACATTTTTTAAACAAAAACAGAAAGCAGCGGTTCTCCAATATGAGAGAATCGCTGCTTTTTTAACATTTGAATCCTTTGAAACATCTGAGATCTGACTCGTCTATAGAATATCTACTTTGAGACAGTCCCTATTCTGCTATGCCCCGTTACACTCCGGTGTCTATAGTTGGACGCTCTGAAGTCTGCTGCTTCGCCTGGTACTCCAGACCCCAATCTCTCATCAGCTTGATGATCGGAATCAGAGACCGGCCGAAATCAGTCAAGGAGTACTCGACCTTGGGCGGCACCTGATGATAGACCTCACGGTGTACGACGCCATCCTCCTCCAGCTCGCGGAGCTGCAGGGTCAGCATGCGCTGGGTGATGCCGGGGCAGATGCGGCGGAATTCGTTGAACCGGACTGTGGAATCCATCATATGGTACAGCAGCACACCCTTCCATTTACCGCCGATAACATCGAGGGTGAATTCTACAGGACAAGCAAAGGCATTGCTATCAGGGCAAGTGCCGAAACCGCCTTTACGGTTGCGCATCACTGAACACGCTCCTTAGTATCATTTTGTATACTACATCACAAAAATGTGCGTACTTCTAAATGTGTTGTATATCCATTACTATAGGCATGGGAACAGGAAAACGTCAATTCCTTATCATGAACGGTACACAGAAAGGGAGTATGGAGGATGGAGAACACAAGCACAGCAACTCAAATGACGAAAGAGCAGATTTTGGCAGCCTATGAGTACAGACATGCGACCAAGGAATTCGACAGCAGCAGAAAGATCAGCGGGGGGGATTTCGGCTTCATTCTGGAGACGGGACGTCTGTCGCCGAGTTCGTTCGGCTTCGAGCCCTGGAAGTTTGTAGTTGTCCAGAACCCGGAGCTCCGGCAGAAGCTGCTGCCATACGCCTGGGGCGCGCAGAAGCAGCTTCCGACTGCAAGCCATTTCGTGCTTATTCTGGCCAGACAGCCGCGTGATCTGGCAGCTGACTCAGAATATATTCAGAGTATGATGTCGGAGGTACAGAAGCTGCCGGTTGAGATTGCAGAGGGCAAGCAGCGGGTCTACGGCGCATTCCTGAAAAACGATTTCGGCCTGGCTGGCAATGAGCGGGCGATCTTCGAGTGGGGCGCGCGTCAGACCTATCTGCCCCTTGGCAATATGATGACCGCAGCTGCGCTGATCGGCATCGATTCCTGTCCGATTGAAGGCTTCGATAAGCAGAAAATGGAGCAGCTTCTGGCCGACGAGGGGATTATGGACCCTGAACATTTCGGGCTGGCCTGCATGGTAGCCTTCGGCTACCGGAGCGATGAGCCGCGTGTGAAGACCCGGCAGAACGCTTCGCAGGTGGTAGAGTGGGTCTAAGGGCGATAAGGCCTGCGAGCCGGAGGCTGTTATGAGGATCACAAAGAAACGGATGCTGCCCTGAGGGGTTGCATCCGTTTCTTTTTTTTGAAATATTAGATCAATAATGAAAGTACATAGAAGAGTCGAAAACTTATTGAAAATTTGCTGAAAACTCTGCTACTCTTAGGAAGTCAGCCTGCTGCCGGTAAGCGGCTGCTTATGATCGTCATTTCAAGATTGAAGGGATTCCTGCATTATGAAAATCATCCGCATTATCGCCGAGGTCTGCTTGCTGTATGTGTTCTTCCTGGCCGGAGGCTATCTGCAAGAGCTGCTGCATTTGCCGATTCCAGGCAGTATCGTGGGACTGTTGCTGCTCTTCGTGCTGCTTTTGCTAAAGATTGTGCCCGTGAAGCTGATCGAGAACGGCTCGTCCTTTATACTGGCGTATCTGCCCATGTTCTTCATCCCGGCCACCGCAGGCATCATGAACCATCTGGATATCTTTAGCGGAAGAGGCTTGCTCCTGATCGGCATTCTCGTCATCAGCAGTGTGCTGACCATGGTTGTTACAGCACATTCCAGCCAGTGGATTGCCGCCCGCAGCGTCAAACGCTTAACACGCCGGACGTACCGTGCCCGTAATGTCCAAGGGAAGGGGAAGGAAGCATGAGAATTCTGCTGGCTGCCAGCTTCGTGCTGATGAACGTCGTGATCTATCTGGTCATGTCCATACTGTACAGACGTTACCGTCTTCCTGTCCTCCTGCCCGCGCTCACCGCAACGTTCACGGTTGTTGTGCTGCTCATGGGCTTCCATATCTCTTATGAGACTTATATGATCGGCGGCGACTGGATTAACCGCCTGCTGGGACCAGCGGTAGTATCGCTGGCTTATCCCTTATACAAACAGCGGCATGTACTGTGGAAGAATCTCCCCGCCATTCTCGGCGGAACGGTCACCGGACTTATGGTCGGAATGTTCAGCGGGCTGCTGATGGCAGCCGGACTCGGCTTCTCCAAGCTGTATGTGCTGTCCATTCTGCCCAAGTCGATTACCACCGCTGTAGCGATCCAGATCTCCAGCAATCTCGGCGGAGATTCATCGCTGACCTCCGTGTTCGTGATGGTTGCCGGCTTCACGGGAGCAATCGGCGGCCCCTATATAATTAAGCTGTTCAGAATCCGCAGCGAGTCGGGGATCGGCATTGGCCTGGGCACAGCTTCCCATGCCCTCGGCACAGCCAAGGCACTGGAATACGGCGAAGAGTCGGTGTCCATGAGCTCTGTAGCCATGACTGTGTGCGCGATTGTCGGCTCCATCGCCGGACCGCTAGTCGCCTGGATCATGTACCATTAAGCTTGCAGCATTCAGTAATCAGCCGTTCACACGCAGCCGGATTACGTTCCAGGAAGCAGCCGGAAGCATTGCGCTCACCCGGGCGCCGTCTGCGGCTGCTGTTCCCCGGTTGTGCGGAAGTACATTCGACGGGTTGGAGCGGGTATTGGCCGCCTGAAGATCCTCATGCTCAAGAACCGTGTGCTGAATAACCTCTACAGCGCCGAAGCTCCGCAGATCAACCGCCAGCTCCATGCCTTCGCTCAGATGGCGGTTCACTGCAAACACAGTAACCTCGTTCAGCTCCTCATTATATACACTGACCGCTTCCAGATATGGAACGTCGGTGAAATCCTTGGAATCATATTTGGAACTTGTAATCAGCGGGTGCAGCACCGTTCCCCGGCCGTAGATGGAGGCATGCATGTAAGGATAATAAGTGGTCTGCAGCCAGAGCGGTCCGCCATCCTCCGTCATAATCGGTGCAATGACATTAATGAGCTGGGCGATACAGGCCATCTTGACCCGGTCTGCATGCTTAAGCAGGCTGATCAGGCAGCAGCCCACTACCAGCGCATCCTCCAGGGTATAGACATCCTCGAATTCAGGCGGTGCAATCTGCCAGTGCTGCTCAGCACGGCTTGAGCCCTGCGACTTCCACACATTCCATTCATCGAGGGAGAGGTAAATCTTTTTCTTGCTTTTCTTCTTAGCCTTGATATAATCACATACTGCTGCTACGCTGTCGATGAACTGATCCATATCGAGTGATTGGGCCAGGAAGTTCGCTGTATCTCCATCATTGTTATTGTAGTAAGTGTGCAGCGACAGGAAATCGACATTATCATAGGTGAGATCCAGAACTGTAGCTTCCCATTCGGCAAAAGTGCTCATGTTGCTGCCCGAGCTGCCGCAGGCGACAAGCTCCAGAGAAGGATCCACCCAGCGCATCGCTTTGGCGGTCTCATTGGCGAGTCTTCCGTATTCGACTGCAGTCTTGGCTCCGATCTGCCATGGACCGTCCATTTCATTGCCCAGACACCAGGTGCGGAATTTGTGCGGATCCTTGTAGCCATGGGAGATCCGCAGGTCACTCCAGTAAGAGCCGGAGGGATGGTTGCAGTACTCGACCAGATTCCTTGCAGCGTCGATTCCGCGTGTGCCCAGGTTCACTGCCATCATCACTTCAGAACCGGCCAGCTTGGCCCAATCGGCGAATTCATTCGTGCCTACCTGGTTAGTCTCTGTAACCCACCAGGCAAGTTCAAGAGAGCGCTTCCGTTCCGCCTTGGGTCCAACGCCGTCTTCCCAGTTATAACCGGATACGAAGTTGCCTCCCGGATAACGGATGATCGGTACGCGTAGTGCCTTGATAGCCTGGAGGGCATCGCCGCGGAACCCGTTATCGTCAGCGGTAGGATGTCCCGGCTCATAGATTCCGCCATAGACGGCCCGGCCCAGATGTTCAATGAAGGAACCGTACAGCCTTGGATCTACCTCGGCCAGTTTGAAGTCTTTGTCGACAATCATCTTGGATTGAATGCTCATAGTTAGAAGCTCCTTTGTATTAGATTAATGAAATAGCTAATCGTTAAAGCCCGTTTATGATTACATGATACGAATTACGGGGTATACTAAGCAATAACTAATTTCAGGATTAACTTAATAACTAATTCAAAGAGCGCGGAGGGCCACCGATGTATTTAACCACAGATTCTGAATCGTTGAAGGTCTATGAAGCACTTGCCAGTGAAGTGCGGCTGCGGATCATCGATCTGCTTAGCAGCGAGGAGATGCATATTAAGGAGATTGCAGCCAGGCTGTATCTCAGCAGTGCCATTGTCAGCTCGCATGTAGCGAAGCTGCAGAAGGCCGGCATCGTCAGCTCCCAGATGAAGCGGATCGACGGGGGGACTTATAAATTCTGCTCACTTTCCGCGAATTTCTTGCAGATTAAATTATCCGGGGCCAAAGGCATCGCCCGCAAAGTAGTGGAGGTCTCTGTCCCTGTGGGCCATTACACCGACCTTGCAGCTTCACCGACCTGCGGCATTGCCACAACGGAGAAGCTGATCGGGTATTATGACGACCCGCGTTATTTCCTGGACCCGCAGCGGGTGGATGCCGGCATTCTCTGGTTCGCCAAAGGATATGTGGAATATAAGGTTCCGAATTATCTGTTCATGGATCAGACTGTCCAGGAGATTGAGATTTCCATGGAGATCGGCTCGGAGGCACCGAGTGTGAACGAGAAGTGGCCTTCGGATATCTCTTTTATGATGAATGGCATTTCGCTTGGCAAATGGACCAGCCCCGGTGACTTCGGCGTAATGAGAGGCCGGCTGACTCCAGCCTGGTGGAAATCGGATGTGAACCAGTACGGGCTGCTCAAGGTGCTCAGAATTAATGCAGGGGGAACTTATATAGACGGCCAGCAGATATCGGCAGTTACCATTGATCAGGTGGGCTGGCAGCAGGACCAGTGGAGCTTCAGGTTCACGGCAGAAGACACCACCCGAAGGCGGGGCGGCTTAACGTTATTCGGGCGCGGCTTCGGGAATTACGAGCAGGACATTGTGTTTCGTGTGTATTACGAATAAGAGGGAGCAGTCTGCCGAAATGGCAAGTGATATGGAAAAGACAAGTGAATGGATAAGACAAGTGAAAAGGATCTTTGTTCACATGAGATGTTTGCAAAAGGGGTCTGCGGGTAACTATAACTAAGTAATCCAAATCGCGCACAACTTGCATACAAGGAGGAATTCACATGTCAGATCATTCCGGTAATGAGGCAGACATCCGCAACAAAGAGAATAAAGACGGGGATTCACTCGCAGAACGCAAAAAGATGGAGAACGGTGTGGATATTGAACCTGAAGCCGATGATTGGGAAGCCAAACCGGCCGAAACCGCTCATCCTGACCCGCTTCCTAAGAATTCGGGTGTAGGGGATTAAGGTATAAGGCATATGCACATAGCAGACTGTTCCTACTGGGGCAGTCTTTTTTCTGATATAGGGATTATGATTTCACCAGACGCAGGCCGACGGAGGTAATAAGGAGTCTGGAATGTATGCGAAAAACCGCCAGATATTCCCGTCATAGCATCCGGTTCCTGGAGGCATACTAGCTCTAATTGGAAAATTAATGGGACCGGAGGCGCGAATAACTACGATGACACCGTTACTTTTACAGCATAGTTACAGTGTAGTGGCTGCGGCAAGTCCCTATCTGTTCTGTTTCACTGTCTACTCGTTCCTGGGATGGGTCCTTGAAGGCAGTTATAACCTTTACAGCACCGGGACCTTTCGCAAAGAGGGCTTCCTCAAAGGGCCATTCAAGCCCATGTACGGCTGCGCCCCCTTGCTGCTGCTGGCAGCACATGAAAATAGGCTTCCCTTTCCGTTATTCCTGCTGCTTGCGCTGATCGTCCCTTCGGCGGTTGAGTTTATCAGCGGCTGGCTGCTTAAGAGAATCTTTCGTAGACAGTGGTGGGATTATTCTGAGATGCCGTTTCAGCTGCATGGGCATATCTGCCTGAAATTCTCGCTGTATTGGTGGGGACTGTCAGTGGCTTGCATCTTCGGCTTGCAACCGTTGGTACACTTCCTGTATCTGCAAATAGAGAGGGTATGGATGCCTGTACTGCCCGTGTTCCTACTTATATTCACAGCTGATCTGCTGTGGACGTTCCGCACCCGCCGCCGCGGGCTGCAACTGCTGGATCATCTGTTGGAGTCACCGGAGCTGGGCGAAGGTTGAAGACTTAGTGAAGAGTGGGAATATGAAAATCACAAAGAATCCAAAAATATCTCCGCCTTATGGCTGGAGATATTTTTGGGTTACATAACCTTTTGCTATCACAATTGTGCGTCAGACAAGGAATATCATACAACCATGTCAAATATAGTGCTAACCCAGTTTATTCATAAACCGTGGAGCGGGAGGGCACATGAACAACTTTTTCAACAAATACAGTCGGGCTATTATAATTCTTGAAACGCTACTTATTGCGGTACTCTCACTATTGCTGATACGGGAAGTCAACAAGCCAGCCCCTCTGGTCAGGGACCAGCGGAACTTGATTACGCATTTTGATCAGCTGGATTTGGACAGAATTACAGAAATGATACATAGATTTAAGGAAGGTAAGGGAGATAACCTCACCATGCTTCAGTGGGGTGTTGACAGCGGGCCGTATATTCATGATTTCTACAACGATGGCAGGGTACTGCACTGGACGGTGGACAACAGCCGGGACTGGGCAGGCGACGGCGGGAAGATCGAATATGTGTGCAGAGCGATCCGGCTTGCCGAGACCGAGGAGTTCTATAATGTTGAGCTGACGGATTGTGAGAATCAGCCGGGTGATTTCGTGGTTCATCCGATTTCTTTCCGCAAGGATGAGCTATAGGCTGGAATTAACAATGATATAGGGACCAATTGAAATCAAGTCAGGAGGAAGCTTCATGTCAATATCTGAGTATTACCGGGAGCTGCGCGGGAAGGCCGGCAACGGGCTGTTAATGATGCCGTCCGTAGCGGCTGTAGTAAGAGATGAACAGGATCGGATTCTGCTGATCCGCAAAAAGGATGAAACCTTATGGGGCCTGCCGGCCGGAGCGGTTGAACCTGGAGAGACCCCGTCCAGGGCGCTGCGCAGAGAGGTGTTCGAAGAGACCGGCTTAATGGTTACGCCTGAACAGATTATCGGCGTATTCGGCGGTGAGAAATTCAGATATGAATATAGCAACGGGGATCAGGTAGAGTACACGGTTATTGTATTTGAATGTGTCATTGTTAAAGGCCAGCTCAGGAGCCTGGACGGGGAGGCGGAAGAGCTGAGATTCTTCAAGGAAGATGAACTGCCCGGGCTAACAATCCCTTATCCCCCGAAGCTGTTCATGCGGGATGCAGCTGCGCCCAGGAAGGTTATATTTGATTGAAGGTTGTATTTGATTGATGAAGGAGTAGTTACGATTGCTGATTTTGAATTTACAATCCAGAATGATCTACTGCGGTGCAGTACTGCTAGCTGCCCTGCTGGGTCTTGCGACCAGGGCATACGGGAACCAGTTGCCGCACTTTGTCAGCGAACACTTTGGGGATGCGATCTGGGCAGGGATGATTTACCTTGCCTCCCGGGTGCTGCTGATCCGGCATCCGCTATGGATGTCGCTTGTCCTTAGCCTGTGCTTCAGCTTCGGAATTGAGTTCAGCCAGCTCTATCAGGCAGAGTGGATTCTGCATGTGCGTGCTACAACCCTTGGCAGCTTGATTCTCGGCCACGGCTTCCTCTGGATTGATCTGGTCCGGTATACAGCCGGAATTCTGTTCTGCTGGACGTTAGACCAAATCTTACAAAATTGATTCTGGATTATATAGGAAGAAGAATATATATTAAGTGAGGCGATCCGGTCTGTAATAATCTGGAACAAGAATGCCGGTCATCTGCCGAATGCTGCCTGATTTGGAGATGAGTAACCGTAAATGACGAACAGCTTATTAGTGGTATGTCTATTGACTCTGATTATTCATACGGCGGAGACCTTGTCGTATTCGGTGCGTTTTGCCGGAGTGAAGCTGAACAAGATCGCCATCGCCTTATCCCTGACCGGAATTATCGTGCTGGTCTCCAGAACCGCAAATATGGTACAAGGCCCCTTAACGGCGAAGTTCGTAGATTATGCCAAAGCTGACGACAGCTTCCCGCTGCTCAACTATTTGCGGATTATTATGCTGGCTTCTTCACTGGGTACATTGATCGCCATCGCCTTGTTTCCAACCTTCGTAGGACTGTTCGCAAGAGTAATTTCCAAGCTGGAGATCGAAGGATCTATCCCTAAGCTGCTGACGAGTGTAACAGTCAGCCAACTTAAGAATACGCGCAAATATATCCGCAGACCGAAGGTCAGGCTGAGCAGCTTCCGTTATCTTGGAATTCCCAAGCGCTTCATTGTGATGAATGTCTTCGTGACGGCCTTCTACACGGTTGGCGTACTATCCTCGATGTATGCGGCCAAGCTGTTGCCGGCATTCAGCACTACTGCTTCCCAGGCATCGGGCCTGATTAACGGGATAGCAACGATACTGCTGACGGTGTTCATCGATCCGCAGCTGGGAATCATCACCCATAAGGCAACGGAGAATGTGGAATACCGTGACCAGCTCGGGAAGATCTATGTACTCTTGATGGGCTCGCGCTTCCTGGGATCTCTGCTGGGGCAAGCCCTGCTTGTACCGGGAGCCTTCATTATCACCTGGCTGGTGAAGCTGCTCTGACCCTGATGAATATGCTGCTTCGGCTACTTCGGCAGCTTAAGCTCTGCGGCACGGAGCGCCGTGCTGATCTGTTGCTCCCAGCCGTACAACTGTCCGGCCATAGTACGGATCTCCTTCATCCGGTTATAAGACAGCTTCATTGCAGCCGCAGCCTGGGTAGCGTCTCCCGCCTGGACCGCGGCTTTGTAGCGCTTGTCGGCCTCGGTTCTCTCTGATAGTGCGGCTGAGAATAGCTTGTTCTGGGCGGCAATCTGCTTCTTGAGCAGGGTGATGGGGGCAAGGGCATCCTTAGCCGGCTTGTTCTTCGCGGCAGTTAAAGCTTTAGCTTCTGCCAAGGCTGAGGTGGCCTTCTTCACTTCAGCCCGTGCTGCGGTAGCAGCAGCCTTAAGCTTATTGCGCTTCAGCTCAAGCACAGTGGCACTCTTCAGATTGCTTACCTTGCGGGCAGCGGTGATCTGTTTGCTGAGAGCAGTATACTGGTCCAGGAGCGGAGCATGCTTCTTCTGCACCGCTTCCGAGGCAGCCTTAAGCTTGGCGAGCTGGGCAGCATTAGTGGCTTGAAGCTGCTTGTTCACTGCGGCAAGTGCGGCGTTATTCTGCTTGCGCAATTCCTGATTCCGCTGGAGGTCAGACTTCAGCGATGCCTGTAGACCCGTATAGTCTGTATACAGATTATGAATTTCGTCCAGCGCAGCATCCCAGCCGGAATCGGCAGAGACACCGGACAAGGGAGATGTACAAAGTGACAGCAGTATCACCAGCACAAACAGCCTTCTTACAACTCTTCCCGAGAAAGGTGTAACAACTCCCATACCTCTCCAATTCGTTAAACCCGTGAATTTAAACATTGCATTCAGCTCCTCTGATTGTTCATTTGGTAATAGACACAAAGAAGCACCTCCAAGAAAGGCATGAACTGCCTGTCCTGCGAGGTGCTTCTCCCGCTTAATATGTGTTACCTGTGCATTTACTATAACCCCGGTGAACCTGCATAGTCAAGCATTTTTAGGAACATTAGTTCCTGTAATGGGATATTTATCTTCTTTTTGTATATGACTCTGCCGGAAAATCTAGTAGAATATATCTGTAGTTTACAATATTATATAAAGTTCGACATCTTGGTACTCACACGAATGGGAGATGCATTATGCAGCTTAGACATGTGAAAATAAAAGGAACAGGCAAATATTTGCCGGAGCGTGTAGTTAGTGATGCAGAGCTTGATCAGATCCTTGGCACAACACAGGGCTGGGTGAACAAAATCACCGGCGTCGGTACCCGCCATTATGCCAATACAGATGAAACCGCCTCCTTCATGGGCGCAAGAGCTGCTGAAGCGGCCCTCGCCGATGCAGGCCTCAGCTTCAGTGAGGTCGATTGTCTGGTGTGTACGAGCGGAACCAAGGAGCAGCCGCTGCCGAGTACCGCCGTGTTCATTCAGCAGGCCATGGGGCAGGCTGATTCCGGTGTGCCGGCTTTTGATATCGATGCGACTTGTCTCAGCTTTCTGGTAGGGCTTGATGTGATGTCCTACATGGTGGAAGCGGGCAGATATAAGAATGTGCTGCTGGTGGCCACTGAGATTGCCTCGGTGGGGCTGAACTGGCAGGATAAGGAGAGCTCGGCCTTGTTCGGTGACGGAGCGGCAGCGGTAGTGATCGGGCCTGCGGAGACCGGTGATTCCTCGCGGATACTTCATGCTTCGCTCAAAACCTACAGCAGCGGTGCACGTTATTCGGAGATTGCCGGGGGCGGGACCAGACTGCATCCCCAGAATTATACAGCCGAGGATGCACTGCCTTATCTGTTCCATATGGATGGACAGGCTATATTCCGCAAAGCGTCCAAGCTGCTTCCGGATTTCATTGCTGACATGCTGAATGCCACAGGCAATAAGATGGACGACTTCAGGCTGGTCATTCCCCACCAGGGCAGTGCAATGGCGATGCGTCTCCTTCGTAAAAAGCTGGGAATTGCCGAGGACCGCTTCCTCGACAATACCGCAGGCCATGGCAATACGATTGCTGCATCCATTCCGATGGGGCTGCATGAAGCTATCCGTCAGGGCCGGATAACACGCGGAGACCGGATCATGCTGATCGGCACAGCGGCTGGGCTGTCTCTGGGAGGCATGATTATTGAGTACTGAAGCCCGGCGTATTCTGATTACCGGCGGACGCGCCCCGGTAGCCCTGGAGCTGGCAAGGCTGTTCAAGGCGGCAGGCCACCAGGTATATGTGGCAGAAAGCGCCGAGTATCATCTGTGCCGGGTATCCTCTGCCGTCGAGGCCAGCTTCCGGGTGCCTGCCCCAAGGCATCACCCGCAGGCCTATGTCCAGCGGCTGGCAACGTTAACGGAAGAACTGGGCATTCACTGCCTGATTCCGACCTGCGAGGAGATATTCTATATCTCTGCCGGTCTTGAGCATCTGACGGGGTGCCGCGTACTTACGCCAGACCGGAGTATTCTGGCCGGGCTGCACCATAAAGGGGAGTTCATGATCCTGCTCCGTTCGCTCGGATTCAAGATCCCGGACACGGTGCTGATCAGCAGCGCAGAAGAGTGGCGGAGAGCCGTGATGCAGGCAGCGCAGGAGGGAGAGCAGCGGGTCTACAAACCTGCATATTCCCGCTTTGCCTCGAAGGTCATTCTCCCGGATAAAAGATCCGCTTCAACTAATCCGCATAACCGCGTTCCGGGAGAAATAGAGCCTCCAGCCGGACTATCGGCCGGGGCTCCCTGGGTATCGCAAGAGTACATTCAAGGCAGAGCGGTTTGTACGTACAGCATACTTCACGAAGGCACAGTTGTGGCGCATGCTGCTTATGACAGCAGGTACAGGACGGGACGCAGCGGGGCCAGCGTGTATTTTGAACCGTTGGAGCATCCTGCGGCCCTGGAATGGGTACAGCGGTTCGCCGCAGCAACCGGCTTCAGCGGCCAGATCGGATTCGATTTCATCGAACCGGAGAACGGGACGCTGTATCCAATTGAATGCAATCCGCGCGCTACAAGCGGGATTCATCTGTTCTCGCCGGAGGAAGGGTTGACGGAGGCGCTGCTGAATCCCGGTCTGCTCGTGCAGAGCGGAACAGTCATTGTCCCGCGTTCAGCCCGCACAGCCATGCTGACGCTGCCCATGCTGGGCTGCGGGCTGAAGCCGGGACCCGGGGGCTTCGGCAGCTGGCGGCAAGCGCTGCTTGGAGCAGCAGATGTGGTCTACCGCAAGGATGACCGCCGCCCTGCCCGCGAGCAGTTCCGCATAGTATACGCCGCCTGGAAGACAGCCAGGCGGCACCGCATCTCGATCACAGAGGCGTTAACTGAAGATATAGAATGGAATGGTGAGGCATGACCAAAGCGCTGGTAACAGGTGCAACCGGATTTCTTGGACGGCATACCGCCCGGAGGCTGGCCCGGATGGGCTGGGAGGTCTACGCGCAGGGACGCAACCCGGAGCAGGGAAAGCAGCTGGAGCAGGAAGGTGCAGTGTTTCTGGCCGGGGATCTGCGTGACCCGGAGACTGCCTATGGCTTTTGCCGGGGAATGGATGTGGTGTTCCATTGTGCAGCCTTGTCGTCACCTTGGGGGAAGTACAAGGAGTTCTATACATGCAATGTGGAGGCTACAAGCCATATAGTTGAGGGGTGCAAACGTCATGGCGTAGGAAGGCTGGTTCATATCTCCACGCCCAGTGTGTATTCCAGCCAGCGGCCCCGCTTCGGCATCCGGGAGAGTGATCCGCTTCCCGGCCGGCCGGCCAATGCCTATGCCGCAACAAAGCTGATCGCCGAGCAGGTAGTCCGGCAGGCAGCGAGAGAAGGGCTTACCGCCTTCATGCTCCGGCCCAGAGCCATATTCGGCCCGCTGGACAACGCCCTGTTCCCCCGGCTGCTGGCAGCGAATGAGAGCAAGGGGGTGCCGCTGATGAATGGCGGAGCGGCCAGGCTTGATCTCACCTGCGTAGAGAATGTAGTCGATGCCATGCTGCTCTGCTGTGAAGCCCCGGTGTCTGCTTCCGGCAGCGTCTACAATATTACTAATGGTGAGCCGCTAAGGTTCGAAGAGCTGGTCACCCGGCTATTCTCACTGCTCGGGGTTCCGCTGCACACCCGGCGATTGCCCTACCCGGTAGCTTATACCGCAGCGGCCTTAATGGAGGGGATCTACAAGGTGCTGCCTATTTCGGGTGAGCCGCTGCTGACCCGTTATTCTGCAGCCGCACTCGGTATCTCCCAGACACTGGATATTACACTGGCCCGCGAGCAGCTGGGTTATCAACCGCGTATAACAACAGACGAGGGACTTCGTGCCTTTGCAGAATGGTGGAGGGAACAGCAATGATTACAGAAATTCCAGTTGAATTATCTATACTGTCTGCGGGCTATTGCCTGCATCCCGAGCGTCTGACGCTGCGTGGAGGCACACTGAAGCCGGTTGCCTTCCCGGCAGGTTACGCCCTGATCCGGCATCCGGAATACGGTCCCATCCTGTTCGATACAGGCTACAGCGCGCGTTTCTTTCAGGAGACAGCTAGTCTGCCAGCTTCTCTATACCGCAAGATTACTCCGGTTGTCTATAGAGAGGAAGAGAGTGCAGTGCGGCGGTTGCAGGCAGGGGGGATCTCGCCGGAGGAGGTGCGGTATGTGGTGCTGTCGCATTTTCATGCCGACCATATCGGCGGGGTAAGGGATTTCCCGCAGGCACAGTATATTTATTTGCAGAAATCTTACGATGCCGTAAGCGGGTTGGGTCCGGTGCGGGCGACGAAGGCGGGATTCCTGCCCGGGCTGCTGCCGGATGATTTCAGACTCCGCTCCTTCCCTGTGGATGAAGCTTCAGCGAAGCGTGCGTTGCCGCAAGGCCTCCCGTTCACGGAAGCCTATGATTTGCTTGGAGACGGCAGCCTGCTGGCGGTTGAGCTGTCCGGCCATGCCGCCGGGATGATCGGCGTATTCGTCTCCACCTCCCAGCATGATTATCTGCTCTGTGCAGATACGGTCTGGTCGAGCCGGGCATTCCGGGAGAACCGCAAGCCGCACCTGGCAGCAGGCTTGATCATGTCCAGCCGCACAGAATACCACCGCAATTTCGAGCGGCTGCGCCAGCTGCATGAACAATTTCCCCTGCTTCGGATTGTGCCCAGCCATTGCCGCGAGGCGCTTGCGCACTGGGGAACGGGAGGTGTGACATGAAGCGGATAAGGCTGGTAATGACCCATTACATTCTCACCAAGTGGGGCAGACGCTGGAAGAACCGGGCAGCAGTCGAACAGTGGCAGGAGAAGCGTATCCGGCTTCATGTAGAGAAGGTGAGGCAGCGTTCGAAGTTCTACAGGGAGCTGTGGGCAGGCATTCCGTCCAAGGAATGGCGGAGTTTCCCGGTGATCGGGAAGCCGGAGATGATGGAGAATTTCGATCAGCTTAACACTGCGGGTATTACGAAGGGGCAGGCCTTTGCCGAGGCCTATGAAGCGGAGAACAGCAGGAACTTCAAGCCTACGCTGCAAGGCGTCACCGTCGGGTTATCCTCGGGAACCTCCGGCAACCGGGGGATTTTTCTCGTTGGAGAAGAAGAGCAGGCTGCCTGGACCGGCACGGTGCTGGCAAAGCTTTTGCCGGGTGGACTGTGGAAGCGGGCGAGCATTGCATTTTTTCTGCGGGCAAATAGTAATTTGTATGAATCCGTGAAGCAGGGAAGGCTGCAGTTCCGGTATTTCGATCTGCTGGAGCCGCTTCCCAGGCTCTTGACCCGTATGAAGGAGTACCAGCCGGATATCTGGATTGCACCGCCGTCCATGCTGCGTCTGCTGGCTGAGGCACAGCAATCGGGTGAGATGAATCTGCATCCCCGCCGGATCATTGCGGTTGCGGAAGTGCTTGACCCGCTCGACCGGCAGCAGATTGAGCAGACCTTCGGGCAGAAGGTGCATCAGGCTTATCAGTGTACCGAGGGCTTCCTCGGAGCTACCTGTAGTTACGGAACATTGCATCTCAACGAAGATATTGTACATATCGAAAAAGAAATACTGGATGAACAATCACGCCGGTTCGTGCCTATCGTGACCGATTTCTCCAGAAGTGTGCAGCCCATCGTCCGCTACCGGCTGAATGATATTCTGACCGAAGCGGCAGAGCCGTGTCCCTGCGGTTCACTGTTCACGGCCATTGAGCGGATCGAAGGACGCTGTGATGATATTCTGTATCTGCCCCATACGGCAGACGGCACGCACGTTACGGTATTCCCTGATTTCGTTACCCGGGCTGTGCTGGCAGCTTCCGCAGACATTGAGCATTACAGGGTCATCCAGCACAGCCTGACTGAGCTGGAGATCTCCTATCGTACACGGACCGGCACCGATCAAGGCACGGAGCAGCAGATTACAACAGAGCTGACACGCTTGTTCGCGAGGCTGTCCTGTATCCCTCCGCAGCTGACTTTTACCGCTTACAGCTTCGTGCCCGGAACTGTGAAGCTGCGCCGTGTGGAGAGGGGCTGGAAGCCGTGAAGAACCGGGTAACGCAGTATGACCGCGATTCTGTTGCCGGGTTGGACTGGCCGGATACGGAGTACGGGCGGTATGCCCGGGAGTACCTTACACCGCTGCTGGAGCGGGGAGCGCAACCTTTTATCGATAATGTGAGTACAACTGTTAAGGTGCTGACCATTGATGGTCTGCCGGTTCCGATTACGGTCAACGAAGCAGACTATGACAATTCGTATGTATGCTCACCCTATACCCACTATGTCAGCTATGCGCGTGAGGAGCTGGCGCTGCTCAATAACCGGCTTCTAGAGGGCCTATTGTCGCTAATGCTCTCAGGCATGGGCTGGATGCTGCGACAAGCACGGTTCAACCGGGTGGTTCAGGTGAATAACTGGCTGCTATCCACCAATCTGTATCCTGCCTTAAATGCGGAACAGCTGACGGCGATACTGGATTACCTCCGGCAGACTTATCCGGGTTATACCTTAATGTGTCGTTCGCTTAGCCGGGAGACTTCGGGAGAACACATTGTCAAATTGCAAGGATATGGCTGCAAGCTGGTTCCAAGCCGTCAGATCTACCTGCTGCATCCGAATACCTCCGGCTCGAAGGCCAGGTGGCTGGTCAAACGCGACAGGAATCTGCTGGCGAAGCACGGCTATACTGAGGTGGGCCCGGAGGAGATCACACGGGAGGACATTCCCCGGATCGTGGAGCTGTACAGACTGCTGTATATCGATAAATATTCGACCTATAATCCGCAGTTCACCGAAGCCTATATTGCCCTGGCGCTGGAGCGACGCACCTTGCAAATCTACGGTCTGCGCAAGGAGGGAAGGCTGGATGCGGTGCTTGGCTTCTATGAGCGGGAGGGAGCGATGACTGCGCCATTATTCGGTTATGACACAAGTCTGCCTCAGTCTCTAGGACTCTACCGTATGCTGTCCGCCGTCCTGATCGGGCTTGCGGGCAGCAGAGAACTATTACTGCACGAAAGCTCGGGCGTCGGCCAGTTCAAGCGCAACCGGGGAGCGGCCGGAGCCACCGAATATTCGGCGGTGTATGACCGGGGCACCTCACTGCTCAACCGCTGCGGTTGGTCCTTCCTGGAGCTGCTGCTCCGGCGGATCGGCATGCCGCTTATTCAGAGGCTGAAGCTGTAGGCGGATTCATAACCTGTTAACTTGAGAAAAATGAAAGGGGTGTCCCATGAACAATAATTTAGTCCAGCCCCAAGGAATTGATCCGGTTGCGCTGGTTACAGGGACCTCCAGCGGATTTGGGCTGCTGACCGCAATTACGCTGGCCCGCAGAGGGTACCGGGTCATTGCCACCATGCGGGATCTTGGCCGCAGCAAGGAGCTTGTTCAGCAAGCTGAACAGGCGGGGGTACGGGAGCGCATTCATTTGCTGGCACTGGATGTCACGGACGAAGCTTCGATTGCATCTGCTATTCAGGAGAGTCTTGAGCTTGCCGGCAGAATGGATGTGCTGGTGAACAATGCTGGCTTCGCCGTAGGCGGATTCGTGGAGGAGGTCAGCATGGAGGAATGGCGGCGGCAGCTGGAGACCAACTTTTTCGGACTGGTTGCCGTAACGAAGGCGGTGCTTCCCCACATGCGGGTCCAGCGCAGCGGCCTGATCATTAACGTGAGCAGTGTCAGCGGCCTGAGCGGATTCCCGGGCTATGGTCCGTATGCCGCCTCGAAGTTTGCGGTGGAAGGGTTCAGCGAGAGTCTGCGCCAGGAGATGCTCTCTTTTGGCGTCCGCGTTGTACTGGTTGAACCGGGCTCCTTCCGTACCCCCATCTGGGACAAAGGGATTACGGGGATGCACAGAAGTGAAGGCTCCCCGTATCACACCAGGCTTGAAGAGGTGCTGCGGTACTCCCGGCGGGCGTCCGAGACGGCTCCCGATCCGCAGGAGGTGGCTGATCTGATTGGAAGGATCACTGCCTTACGTGCGCCGAAGCTACGCTATCCTGTAGGCCGGGGCTCGCGGGTGCTGATGATCGGCAAGGCCCTGCTTCCCTGGAAGGTGCTCGAGGGCATCATTTCGAGGTCACTTCGGGCGATGAAATGATAGCATGACAGAACAGAATTGAGGTGGAGGCTTTTGCCGGGAACGGTTGGATTACATATATGCTTTGATGAGCAAGGCCGGGAGATTGAGGTGCTGGATGTGACCCGGGTCGACAAGGATATCTACCGGATTGAGGAGACGCCGATTTTCAACCCGGGGATTGCGCTTGGCGATATTATCCGAGTGAGTGAGCGTGAGGGGATCGCTTATTACGTTGAGACGGTGAAGAAGTCCGGACTTGTCCGGTATGCCTGGCTGCTCAGCAAAGAGGCGGCGGCTTCCGGCGAGATCCGCAGCTTCACGGAGCGGGTTACAGAGCATGGGGGTAGATGGGAGCAGATCTTCGGCGGCCTGCTGGTGATTTATCTGCCGAAGCACTCTCTAGTAGACGCGGAGCTGGAAATGTCACAGATTATTGAGCATTTTGAAGGTTAATTATACGAATCTGAGGTGAAGGAAGTTGAAAAAATTCTTGAAGCAGTGGGTGCCGAGTATTGCCATTGGCATTATTCTATCCCTATTTATCCGTACTTACGTAGCAGAAGCAATGCGTGTACCTACCGGCTCGATGATTCCGACGATAGCGATTAACGACCGGCTTGTGGTAGACAAAATGCTCTGGAATACCTCGCTGAAGCATGGTGATATCGTGGTGTTCCATCCGCCGGTCGCTGAAGATGCGCATAAAAGATATGTAAAACGGCTGATCGGACTGCCGGGCGATGTGATTGAGATCAAGGAAGGCACCCTGTATCGTAACCATGAGGCGGTCGATGAGCCATACCTGCAGGAAAAGATGACCTATAGCTTCGGGCCGGTCACCGTTCCCGCAGACCAGTATTTTTTCTTGGGCGACAACCGTAACGTCAGCTATGATGCTCACCTATGGGAGACTCCGTTCGTAGACAAGGATGCGCTGATCGGCAAGGTGCTGTTCGATGTGAACCAGTTGTTCTAAATCGGGTAGTCGACCACCACAACGTTCTCCAGAATTCCGTCCAGCATGGACACGAACTTCTGATGGGCCGGATGCGGCCCGTAGGCACGCAGGGCTTCCTGATTCTCAAAGGTCACGCGGAGCCCCAGCGTATAGCCGTGGACATTCTCCTGCTCCTCGGTTACATTAACGCCTGCTGTAAGGTCAATGATGCCGGGGATTTGCTTTTTCAGCGCCAGCAGTGCTTGTAACAGGGCTTGCTCCTGGCTTGGTTCGAATTGCTCATTGAAGCGAAAGATGACGAGATGCTCATACATAATGGAATGATCCTCCTTGGACAAAGTGTCGGACTGCATTAGCGATTATACTACAAATTAGCCGGATGGAGGTTGAATACGTTGACCGGAGATTCTCTAGCCATAACCGACCGAATCAAAGCGCCTAACCCTGTTAGAGTCTTGATAGGTGTGCTAATTCCCATTATTATTCTGAGACTGCCCCCTAACCCCGACCCGGATAGACATTTCTATTTAAACTACATCATACAGGTATGGGTTGGACTCAGCATCGCGGCCTGCCTCTTCATTCTCATCAACGCGTTGCGTAAGGAAGGTCAGCTTCAGTGGGGGACAGATTCGCTTATTATTCGCAAAAAGCGCATCTCCGCGCAAGGGATTAAGGCCATTTACATAGATGGTCCGATAGTAGGAATATTGCCTGCTGGCAAACGGATTGTCCCGGTTAATCTCTGTTTCAGGTTCACAGAAGACACGGCAGCGGGAAGGAAGAGACTAATGAACTGGGCGGAAGAGAACGAAATTAGGCTAAAATACAAGAGATTTGTCAGATGGCTCTGAACAGAATATGGAAAGGCGTCTAAAGACAGGGATTCTATAGCACTAGATTACGGGGAGTTTGTGACTTTGACCGGATTGTTACTTTACCGTCTGTTGACTATGATCAAGTGGAGCATAACGGAATATTCCTATCAAGCGGAAACAGCTTGGCCGTCCTTTCAAGGACGGCACGTTTCAGCGAGAAATAGAAGGATAAGTTACCGTGTGAAACCTGTAAGTTCTTATATTTAATACAAAAGGGGTGCTGGTACTTGAAAGTACATGTCACGGATCTGAAGCACGGTGATTGTCTCATGGCAGACACTTTCAATGGTGTAGGGCTGCACGTTCTCCCCAAGGGGACTCGTGTGGAGCGGGAAGAGATTAGTATCCTGATCCGGCACAAAATTGATTATGTCGATATCGAGCCGCGCAACGGGCTGTATACGGACGCTGAACCTGCGCCCAGCCACGGGCTGCACGATGATTTTGATCTCGCTATTTTGAATTATGAAGCGATTTTTCTGGAAGCCTTGACGAAGGGCAGCTTCTCGCAGTCTGCAGTCGATGATACGTTGAAGCCGCTTCTGGAGACCTTGGAGGGGCAAAAGGATGTTGTCTCCCTGCTGCTCCTGCTGGACCGGGATGACATCGATACATATCACCACTCATTACAGGTGGGCTTATTATCCTATTACATTGCAGCGTGGATGGGTTACTCCAAGGAGGAGCGTTACCAGATCAGCCGTGCGGGCTATCTGCATGATATCGGCAAAAGCCAAGTGCCACTATCGATCCTGAACAAGCAGGGTCTGCTGACGGATTCCGAGAAGGATGAGCTGGCGCGCCACACCTTCTATGGCTATGATCTGATCCGCGGCTCCCAGATGGACGAGGTTACCGCGCTGGTAGCTCTACAGCATCATGAGTACGAGGATGGCTCAGGCTATCCCAATCAGCTGCTCAAAAAAGAGATTCATCCATACGCCCAGATTGTTTCGGTAGCCAACATCTATATGTCGCTCACCACTTCTACTGCGAACCGTCCCAAGCAGGGGCTGGTTACGGTGCTGCGCAAGGTGCATGAGATGGGCTTCGGCAAGCTGAATGAGACGGTGGTGCAGGCATTGACCGGGCATTTACTGCCGAGCTTCGTGGGCAAGAATGTACAGCTCAGCAACGGAGAAGTGGGTATGATCGTCATGAACAACCCGCTGGACCTCTTTAAGCCGCTGGTAAAAGTAGGCGAGGGCTTCCGGGATTTGTCGCGTGAACGCAGCCTATCCATCGATGAAGTGGTGAACTGAATAACCGGATGAAGAGGCGCTGTCAACAGCGCCCGCTTCTAAAGAACGGCCAGACTGTCCTTTTGGACGGTTTGGCTTTTTTTCGTAGGCAGAGAGAAGAAAGGAGGTTGCACGCAGGAGTTCCGGTGACCGGAGGAAGGTTTGTGTTCACGTCATAGATTGGCTATGATTAATGAGAGATGGAAGAGTTGTATGGAGATTATAGTCATTCTGTACAGCAGCACAAAGGAGAAATGAAGATGCATACCGACAACCAGTTAGAGAAATTGAAGCAGCTCAAATATGAGCTTACCCGCTTTATGATGATTTACAAGTTCGCTCTTGCCGAGATGGAGACCAAGATTGATATCCTCAAAGAGGAATTCCAGCTGCTTCACGACTATAGCCCGATTGAGCATACCAAGTCCCGGATCAAATCCCCGGAGAGCATTATGAAGAAAATGCTGCGCAAGAACAGTGAACTGTCCCTCCCGCAGATCAGATCCAGTATCAAGGATATCGCCGGACTGCGGATCACCTGTTCATTCATTTCGGATATTTATCAGGTTAGCGCCATGCTGCAGAAGCAGGACGATCTCAAGGTGCTTGAGGTTAAGGATTACATTAAAAACCCGAAGCCCAACGGTTATCAGAGTCTGCATCTGCTTATCGAGGTTCCCGTATTCATGTCGGACTGTCAGGAGCATGTCTGTGTTGAGGTACAGATCCGCACGATTGCTATGGATTTCTGGGCCAGTCTGGAGCATAAAATCTTCTATAAATACAGCCAGGCGGTTCCCGAGCATCTGACCCGTGAACTTAAGAATGCGGCTGACAAGGCGTACGAGCTCGATCTGCAGATGGAGCGGCTGCACCGTGAAATTAAGGAAATCAAGGATTCGCAGGAGGACGAAGATCCATTCTCCGAGTTGCGGGATATGATTCTTAACAATCAACAGTTCAGTCTGCCGGATAACTTTGTTAAGCTGTTGAAGGAATAGATGATGGAGGGTGGTTGTTAGAAGGCTCATGCATAGAAAAGCCTACGTTACTGATCTGGATGGAACGCTGCTGAACTCGGAACAAAAGCTGTCTGCATACACTATACAGGTGATTACAGAAGCGATGGAACAGGGAATGATTATCAGCTTTGCAACAGCAAGAGGATTTATCAGTGCTGACAGCGTAGTGGCGGATATTCCCTGGAGATATCCGGTGATTCTTTATAATGGTGCACTTATCTATGACAGCGTAGCACGTAGGGTGATTGACGGCTATTGGCTTGATCCGGCTATTTCCGGGGAAATTATAACGCTGGGCCGGGCTTATGGAATTACCCCTTTCCATTTTCTGCTGGATGGAGCAGGCAATGAGCGGGTGTTGTATGAAGCTCCTACCCGGACTGGCGATGTGGAATTCTATAATTCCCGTAAGAATGATGTGCGTTTCCGTGAGGTAGAGATGCTTGAATGCCCTGCCGGGCACCGGACCGTTGTAATGACTTTTATAGGCAGGATGGAGGAGCTGGAGCCTCTTCACCAGAAGGTACTTGAGCGCTTTGGCGCAGAAGTTCATATTCATTTTATGAGGGATATATACATAGAGGAACATTATTTTTTGGAATTTAGCCATCCGAATGCGAATAAAAGTCAAGGGCTTAAGCTATGGGCACAGCATATGGGGCTTCTTGCCACGGAAATTGTGGTGTTCGGCGATCACTTGAATGATCTGGGGCTGTTCGCTGCTGCCGGGACGAGTGTTGCCGTTGAGAATGCCCAAGAGGAGCTTAAGGCAGTTGCACATGTAATTACAGCATCCAATAATGATGATGGTGTAGCAGTGTTTCTGGCGGAGACTATGAACAAGGGAGCGGTTACAGGATGAGTGACAAGCGTCTTCGTACCATTGTAGTGAACCAGGCGGGATATTCAAGCGGAGGAGATAAGCTGGCTCTGTTCTCCGGGGACACCCTCGGATATCATGTAATTGACACAGGAAGTGGGGATGTGGTATTCACCGGACAGACGGGAGCTTATATTGAGGATAAGCCCAGCGGCTGCCGTGTGCGCAGCGGAGATTTCTCCGCGCTTACCTCACCCGGAAAGTACCGGATCGAGGGGGCGGAGGGTGAACAGTCCGCTGCATTTGTTATTGCAGACAAGCCGTATAAGGAGCTGCAGCGGGGATTGCTGAAAGCCTTCTATTACTACCGCTGCGGCGTGGAGCTTGAGGGAGAGTATGCGGGAGCCTGGGGGCATAAAGCCTGCCATCTGGCAGAAGGTACAGTCATCGGCCAGCCCGGGTCGAGACTGGACAGCAGCGGAGGGTGGCACGATGCAGGAGACTATGGTAAATACTCCGGTCCTGGAGCGAAGGCCGTAGCGGATCTTCTTTTGGCCTGGGAGCTGTATCCTGCAGCGTTTGCTGGTGTACATACACTACCGGAGAGTGATGGCAGCCTGCCGGATGTCCTGCTGGAATGCACCGTGGAGCTGGATTGGCTATTCAAAATGCAGGAGTCCGGCAGCGGAGGAGTCTACCACAAGCTGACCACAGCGCATTTCCCCGGACTTGATGTGATGCCGGAGGAGGATACTGGGGAGCTGTATTTCTCGCCGGTCTCTGCGGCTGCTACCGGGGACTTCGCCGGTGTGATGGCTATGGCGGCACGGATCTACAAGCCGTTCGATGAGGCATATGCGGCGCGGTGTCTGGAAGCCGCGTGGGCTGCCTGGAGCTGGCTGACTGCGCATCCGCATGTGCCGGGCTTCACCAATCCGCGAGGGATTACCACAGGGGAATACGGTGATAAGGTAGACAGTGACGAGCGCTTTTGGGCAGCGGCAGAGCTATTCCGCACGACAGGAGATGAACAATTCCACAGTGCTGCTCTTGAGCTTGCCAAGCTGCCGTTACCCATAATACAGCTTCGGCTGGGGGGATATGGGCGGCTATGGCACACTGGCTTACCTGCTCATAGGGGAAGCAGGTACGCTGCCATCCTTGTATGCGGAGCTAAGGGAGGGCTTGCTGGCAGAAGCAGACCGCCTGCTGCGGCAGAGCCGTCATGACGGCTACAGAATCTCGCTGCTGGAGCAGGATTATATCTGGGGCAGCAATATGCTGGTCATGAACCATGCCATGCTGCTGCTGGCAGCGGAACATTTCAGCGGGGAACAGGAATATGCTGCATGTGCTCTGGATCATCTGCATTACCTGCTGGGCCGCAATGTGCTGGGAATCAGCTATGTGAGCGGGTTCGGCGAACACGCGGTCATGCATCCCCATCACCGCCCTTCTGTGGGCGATCATGTGCTTGAGCCGGTTCCGGGCCTGGTGGTTGGCGGCCCGGACCGGGGACTGCATGATGAATATGTGAAGAAGCATTTGCGGCGCAAACCCGCAGCCCAGTGTTACGCGGATCACGAGGACAGTTATTCCACGAACGAGGTAACGATCTACTGGAATTCACCGGCATTGTTCGTGACGGCAAGATTCAATTGCTGATCAGATAAGGAGACGGGCCCATGCAGTCATTCAAAGTGATTAGTCTGGATATGTTCCAGACCTTGGTGAATATTGAGAGCAGGCGGGCAGAGGTCTGGAGGCCGATTCTCCAGCAGAAGTTCAGTGAAGCAAGGGCACTCCAGCTCGGTAAGCAATTGCTGAGCCGTTATTATGCAGCAGCCTGCGAAGCCCGGGAGGCGGGTACTTTTATCAGCAGCAGAGAGATTTATTACAGAGGGTTTCAGAGCGTATTCCAGGAGTCCGGCTTGGATTACGATTGCTGGCAGGCAGTGGATAACCTCTTTGCCCAGCATCGGCTGTCTGAAATGTACGCTGACACCGAGACTTTCTTACAGCGCATATGCCGGGATTATCAGGTATGTATTGTAAGTGATACAGATGATCTTATGCTTCCTGAGTTCTACCGGAATTATCCCATCTCGCTGTTCACTTCGGAGACGTATCAGTCGTATAAGAATGACACGCATAACCGTATGTTTACTGAGGTGATAGCCCATTATGATGTGGAGCCGGAGCAAATTATCCATATTGGAGATTCTGCGTCAGATATTCTTGGAGCAGCCAGAGCCGGAATCAAGTCCTGCTGGCTTAACCGGAACGGACAGCCCTGGGAGCTGGAAGTGAAGCCGGATGTTACGGCGGGAACACTGGAAGAGGCCTATGCGCTGTTGTCACCCGAAAATGGTATGATATCCAAACAACAATAACAAAGGAGCTGTGAGCGAAATGAACGACAATGTGGAAGAGCAGGAGCTGGAGTTGTTAAAATACCCGATTGGAAGATTCGCCGCTAAGGGGAACCGGACAGCAGAAGTGCGGGAAGCATCGGTTGCGGTCTTTAGGCAGTTGGCAGAGGAGTTGCGGGCAGCAGTAGAACCGCTAACGGCGGAACAGCAGCAGACCCCGTACCGGCCGGGCGGCTGGACTGTGGTTCAGGTCGTGCATCATCTCGCCGATACGGGCATGTATGCATACCTCCGCTTCAAGCGGGGGCTGACGGAGGAAGCACCGCAGGTTCCAAGCTACAGACAGGATCTGTGGGCGGAGCTGAGCGATTCTTCCAACGAACCGGTGGAATCCTCACTCCAGCTCATCGGACTGCTTAACCGCAGATTCGCGAACTTACTGGAATCCTTGCAGCCTGAGGACTATAACCGGACCTTTGTAAGCGGTGGTCTTGGTGAGATGACACTGGATACCGCAGTGGAGAGGTACATCTGGCACAGCCGCCATCACATCGCCCAGATTACAGCATTGATCCAGCGAAGCGGCTGGTAAAGGACAACTTTGGTTTACCATGAACAGACGGAGAGGGTGTTTACCCGCCGTCTTTTTATTTTGTCCGGGACCTGAAAAGGGTGTGGAGGCCCGGCGAGTATACGTGGAGTCTGGAGTGTATACGAAAAACCGAATACAATGGGCGTGGTGTCCCGAATGTATGTGGAAAACAGCATACATTGGGGCAGATACGGGGCCTCCGGTCAAAATGTATACGGAAAACAGCATACATTCGGGCGGAAGTGGGGCTCCGGGCAAAATGTATGTGGAAAACAGCATACATTCGGGCGGAAGTGGGGCGCCGGTCAAAATGTATGATGAAAACAGTATACATTCGTGAGGCTGCGGGGCATGTGAGACGTTATTCCTTTTATGGTTGCAGCCTCATCCAGCCCAGCCCGTCCGCCCAATCCATTGTCGAATTGACCTGTCCAGCTAATTATTCGGCTTAAGGGGCAAATTTACTGTGCGGCGGAGCTATTCATCGTCACCTGGGCATGGGCGGATACATATCCTATAACCAGAACGATAAAAAACGGCCCCGAGGAAAGGACGGATTTGTGTGACCTCTTATACGGACTATACGTCGCCCAATACACAGTTTACGTTTGATATGAACGGCAACACCTTATTCAAGAAGGATGACTGCAATTATATCAACGTACTGGGCATCAAAAATCTGAACACCCTGGAGAATACCTCGCTGCTCGATATCTATCTCAGCAGATCCAATGTGGTCGAGCCGCATTATCATCAAAATGCCGCTGAGCTGGTGTATTGTATCTCGGGCGCGGCTGTGGTGTCGCTGATCAACCCGTTTACGAACGAGTTGCTGCATTTTCCGATCACCCCGGGCCAGGTTGCCAATGTGCCGCAGGGCTGGTGGCATTATGAAGTGGCCACGATGGATTGCACCCATCTGCTGGCAATCTTCGATGCTCCAACACCGGAGGTCATCCTCGGCTCGGATCTTCTGAGCTTAACTCCGGCTAATGTGCTGGCACATACCTACTGCCTTAATGAAGCGCTGGTTAAGGAAGCACTCGCTCCGGTGAAGCCACAGACCTTCATTGGTCCGCCTGCGGATTGCTGTCCTCCTGTGAAGGCGGCAGCCGAGAATATGAAGGGAACCCACATCGCTCCTGCCAATATGACGCCGATGATGGCTAATGCGAACATGCCGCCTTACATGCACCCGCAGCAGGCTCCGCAATCCTTCGGATACCAGCCGATGACGGTACACGGTTATTATGCTCAGCCGTATGCCCAGCCCTACCGCCAGCAGCAATACGTCCAGGCTCCTCCGCAAGCAGTGCATGAGGCGGGAGCCGAATAACAGAAATCCAGAGGGCACAAACGGCAGCGTATTCTGTGAATGCAGAATGACGCTGCCGATTTTTTTGCAAATATAAGAAATTATATGTTTCACATGATAACTTATCCTTCTATTTCTCGCTGAAACGGGTGCCATCCCTGAAAGGACGGCAAAGCCGTTTCTACTTGGATCCAAGAAGGGATAGCTTGTCTTCAATGATGCTGATCTGGAACCTGGAAGGAACGCAGATAATTCTGAATATCCTCCTGCGGGGTCTCAAGCAGACCGGCCAGCATGCTTTGAATAGCGTACAGGGCAGCAACCTTTTCGTCGATTTCGGTGATTTTGTCGCGGACGAGTTCCTTTAAGGTATCTTCATCCATCTTCGAGCCGAGCAGGGCAAGCGCCGCCTGGATTTCTTTCAGTGAATAGCCCAAGGACTGGGCATCCTTGATGAACTTCAGCTTCACCAGAATATCTGCAGAGTAGATCCGGTATCCCTTAGCGGTCCGTTCCGGGGCTGGCAGGATGCCGCTGTCCTCATAGTAACGGATGGTTGCCGCACTCAGCCCCGCCTGCCGCGCCAGCTCACCACGGGTCATTCCCTTCATCTGGCATTACCTCCTGTATTTTGATATCTATCTACTCCTATGGTCTCTTGTGCGTGTAGGCCGGTTCAAAGGTTACTTCCGGGTATTCGGCCGATGGACCGTTCAGCAGCGCCTGCGGCTCATCTAGCAGATACTGATCGAAAAATGACCGGACATAGGTTCTGCTTATATCTACAGTATGCACCGGATCAAGGCCATTGGCGAATAAGGAGGGCGACAGCAGGGCTATATCCGTAAAACTTTGGTGAATGAAATGATCGACTGTCAGATAATAGGTATCCCGGGTGCTGCGGCTCATAACTGATTTCAGATCCGGCGTGAATTCTTCATAGATCAGGGGATCTGTGCTCGCTTCGGGATGTGCAAGATTCTGCGCTGTCGTGCCGGACATCACATACATAAAAGGCTGTGTCAGCCCTTCATGGGCAACCTTACCCCAGAACCCGCCCTCCAGACTGACACCGGCCTTGAACCGCTTGTCCTGGGCTAAAGCTTCGGCGGTTGTCGCCCCTCCGTAGGAATGGCCGAAGATACCTGCACGGCTGAGATCCAGCCTGGCCTGGAACAATCCATTCGGGTCTTGGGTATTCCAAGCTGTCAGGGTGTCCAGCACAAAGCTGGCGTCCGCTGCACGGATGGCAATTCCGCTCACATTGTAGTTGTAGAGCTCTGCGGAAGTATCGAACTTCGGATCAGGCATGTAGTAGACCGAAGCACCGTCCGGGTAAGTGACCTTGGCTGAGGTGTAAGGATGATCGATCCCTACGACAATATAGCCGTGGCTGACCAATTCTTCGATAATCGACATACTCTGGAATCTGGTGGAGCGGATTCCCGGCGAGAACAGCAGGACCGGATAGCTGGGTTCTTGTGCCGATAGCTTCACTCCGTCTGTAACATGAGTCGGAATATCGGTCACATGGCTGAATAGCTGCTTCGGCAATCCGAATACAAGGCTGATCGCTTCGCCCAGTGCTGAGGGGTAATGCTCCTTAGGCTTACCCTCAGTCTGGTCAGGATCGGCCGGATACCATACATTGACCATCAGCTTACGTTTGCCGCCTTCCTCAGCGCTCAGCGTCTCGTCACGCTGCTCATCGGTAAGCTCGCGTGCGATCGTCCCGACGGCATATTGCCCTGTTGGCTCAGGTTGCGTGAACATCGGCAGCAGCCTGGACGCATAGACGGATACTCCTGAAAGAAGGAGGATGCATATCAGCAGCAGACTTTTCCATAACTTCGCATACCGCTTAGGCTGGCCCGATCGGGGACGCCTCACAAGTCTGAATCCGAGTATGGTCACCAGCCAGAGCGCTGCGGCGTAGGCCGGAGCCATCTGGATACGGTAATTCTCAAGCACCCCATGCAGCGCTACAGCCATAACGACAGCCAGCAGCATAAGGGTATTCAGCCCCCAGTTTTTCTTGGCCCCTATCATTCCTGCTGTAACAGCCAGAATCACCACAATGACTATAATCTCAAATATTCTCATTTGTACTCCCTCCAACTCTATTCATCTGGAATAACTAGAGTATAAAGGTTGAAGTATACTTCAGGGTCAAGGCTTAAATTATAATCTATGGTAGAATCAAGTTAGATTAGGATAAGCGGACAAGCACCCGGCCCCGGGTGCCCGACTGGAGAATATCCTGAAGCGCCGCAGGCAGCTCAGTCAGGGAAATCTCACGGTCCACCAGCGTATCCAGCACCTCCGGCTTCATGTCACCTGCCATTCGCTGCCAGAGCTTGGTCCGTGTCTCCATAGGGCAAGCTACGGAATCGATGCCGAGCAAACTGACTCCGCGCAGGATAAACGGCAGGACGGTAGTCGAGACATCCGTGCCAGCGGTTAAGCCGCTTGCGGCAACTGCGCCGCCGTAGGCGATTTTGCTCAGGACAGCAGCAAGCGGCGCACCCCCGACTGAATCTACTGCGGCCTGCCAGAGCTGCTTGTCCAGCGGCTTCACCGCAGTGCCCGCGACCTCTTCGCGGGAGATCACCTCAGCAGCACCCAGCTCCTGCAAATATCCGGCTTCTTCTATTCTGCCGGTACTGGCAGTGACCAGATAGCCCAGCTTCGCCAGGATGGCGGTTGCCGCGCCTCCGACACCGCCGGTGGCACCGGTTACGAGCACTTTTCCCTGATCAGGGGTCATTCCTTGAGCTTCCAGCGCCTGCACAGACATCGCCGCCGTGAATCCGGCCGTGCCGTAGATCATTGCTTCCCGCAGCGTCAAGCCCTCCGGGAGTTCAACAACCCAGTCCGCAGGGATACGGGCGTATTCGCTGAAGCCGCCGAAGTGGGAGACGCCGATCCCATAGCTGGTGGCAATGACAGACTGGCCTTCGCGGAAGCGGCTGTCCTTCGATGAGACTACCGTCCCTGACAGGTCAATCCCTGGAATGAACGGATAATTTCGCACAATATTTCCATTCGGGATACTTGCCAGCCCGTCTTTATAGTTTACACTGGAATAAGCTACCTTAATTAACACTTCACCGGCGGGCAGTTCCTGCAGCGATACCGGTCTGACCTCTACGGAGAATGGTTCTGTCTTGTCCACTACCAATGCTTGAAAAGGGTTCCGCATATCTTCTCTCTCCTAATTCGTGTTATATTTGTTTGGTTCAAAGATAAGAATCCATAGGCTTCGCGCCATTACTATTGTGCCCTGTCAATTAAGGAAACACAATGATATCCTACACTAAATGCTTACAAAGGAGCGTTCATAATGAGAGTGAAAATACGTAAAACCGTGCTTACCGCAGCAATCTGCCTCGTTCTGGGCGGGGGAGCGCTATACGGGTTCGCAGCATCTGATTCCGCCACAGCGGTACACCGGCTGCGTCTAAGTGAGGACGAGCCTGCGCGGTATTTGCAAGGGTTGGAGTCTGTGACTCAAGATCAGCTGGAGCTGTCGCTTGGCGATCAGAGTCGTCCGGGTAATTATATCAGCATCCCTAATCATACAGAATTGCTATGGAGGAAGCCGGTGCCGACTCCGGCAGGTGAAGGGGAGCTGATCAAGTTCGTACAGGGGGGAAGCGCGGTCTATCCTGCTCCTGAGGTTACTTATTATTGGCTGTGTTATCAGCGTCCGGGCCAGAGTGACAGCGATAATACGCTAACCTACTATATAGAAGCGAAAGTATTGGGGCAAGATGAAGAAGCTGCGGAAGCAGAGCTGCTAAAGCTGGCTGAGGATTGGGAAATTCCCGGTTAACCCGGATTTAATTGTGAACAACAAGTGAACTGTAGTATATTGAGGATAGAATTCATCCGTCTGATGAGGGAGGCATACTCTATGTCCATTGCAACAACGATGATTATCCGGCTTGAAATCCGCAAGGCCGAAGCTTCTTTTGGCGATGTGGCGTCCAGGCTGGCAGCAGCCGGGGGCGATATTGTAGCGATTGACGTGATCCGTGGCGGCAAGGATGTGACGACCCGTGACCTGACCGTGAATGTACAGGATGCGGCGAATGAAGAGATTATAAGCGTGCTGAAGAATATGCCTGGAATCAAAGTCATCAATGTCTCCGACCGTACCTTCCTGGCCCATCTCGGCGGCAAAATCGAGGTCACCCCGAAGATGCCGATCAAGAACCGGGAGGATTTGTCACTGGTGTATACTCCCGGTGTGGCCCGTGTCTGTACGGCAATTGCCGAAGATCCGTCCAAGGCGTATTCCCTGACGATGAAAAGAAATACGGTAGCCGTCGTCACCGACGGTACCGCTGTGCTGGGCCTTGGCGATATCGGACCGGAGGCGGCGATGCCGGTGATGGAGGGCAAGGCCATGCTGTTCAAGCAGCTGGCAGACATTGATGCGTTCCCGCTGTGTCTGGACACCAAGGATCCGGAAGAAATCATTCAGATTGTGAAAGCGGTCGCTCCCGGCTTCGGCGGCATCAATCTGGAGGATATCAGCTCGCCGCGCTGCTTCGAGATTGAACGGCGGCTGTCGGCGGAGCTGGATATTCCAGTCTTCCATGATGACCAGCACGGAACGGCAGTAGTTGCTCTCGCCGGATTGCTGAACGCGCTCCAGGTGGTGGAGAAGTCGATTGCAGACTCCAGAATTGTAGTCGTCGGCATCGGTGCGGCAGGCGTGTCGATCTGCCGTCTGCTGCTGGCGGCTGGCGCGAAGCAGCTCTACGCGGTAGACAAGGAGGGAATCCTGAACCGGAACGAAGCCTATACCAATGCTGAATGGAGCTGGCTGGCCGAAAGTACGAATCCTGAGAATCTGAGCGGAGGACTGGATGAGGCGGTGCGCGGAGCGGATGTCTTCATTGGCGTATCCAGGGGAGGGATTTTGCAGGTTAGCCATCTGCAGAGCATGGCCCAGGACAGCATCGTGTTCGCTATGGCTAATCCGACTCCGGAGATTGAACCGGATCTGGCGGAGCCTTACGTCCGGGTGCTGGCAACCGGCAGAAGCGATTACCCTAACCAGATTAACAACGTGCTGTGTTTTCCGGGGATTTTCCGCGGGGCGCTGGACTGCCGGGCGAAGACGGTGAATCTGGAGATGAAGCTGGCAGCGGCGCAGGCCATTGCAGCCGTGGTGCACCCGGATGAGCGGAATGAGCAATATATTATTCCGAGCATTTTCAACGAAAAGGTCGTGGAGCAGGTACGTCTGGCTGTCATCCGGGCCGCTATCGCTACCGGCATCGCCCGGCGCATCCCGCCTGATGTGAGCTGAGGAGCACGCTGAGCATTAGGAAGGTGAACAAGCTGTGGCCTTAGGCTGCGGCTTTGTTTGCGTGGTCCATTTGCTTTATATATAAGGGGCAGCATGGTAAAATATACAAATGGATACAATGATTCTTTCATTCAGGAGGGCCTATGTACCGCAAAATTCATATTATGGGAGCTTCCGGGGCGGGAACAACAACCTTGGGCAAGGCGCTGGCGGCGAGGCTTCCGCATGTACATCTGGATAGTGACGACTACTATTGGGAACAGAAATACAGCATTAAGAGCGATGTTGCCGCACGTCTGAGCAGACTGGAGATGGACCTCAAGCGGCATGAGCCGTGGATTCTGTCCGGTGCGGTCTGCGGCTGGGGGGATTCGCTGCGCGATACCTTTGACCTGGTGATTTTCCTGTGGATTCCGGAGGAGATTCGTCTGGAACGGCTGCGGGCGCGGGAGTATGAACGTTACGGGGATGAGGGTCTGCCGGGCGGAGACAAGTATGAGGATGTTGAGAGCTTCATTGACTGGGCAGCGCTGTACGATACGGGCGGAATGGAGATCCGCAGCCGGATGCTGCATGAGGAGTGGATGGCCGGACTAAGCGGCGATCTTTTGCGGCTGGAAGGAGACCTTACGGTGGAGGAACGGGTGGAGGCAGTACTACAATACCTATCCCGTTCACGTTAATGTAATCTATGGGAAAAGGGGGCTGACCATGAAGAAGATACTGCGTGCGCTGCTGCTTCCGGCAATTCTGATACTGCTGCTAACGTCATGCAATACGGAAACGACCCATTTCAACTATACCTTCAAGGGCGAGGGGGGCACCTGGTCGGGCGTCTATAAGCAGGAGGCCAGCCAGAAGCTGATTACGAAGAAGGATAAAGTGACAAGTGAAAGCTCCAAACAATATACCTTCGATTTGAAATATAAGGGTGAGCAGTCTGATCTGGGAGAAATCAAGCAGTTCAAATATGGCTACAAAGGCACCAGCGGCGGCAGCACCCGGACGGAGGAAGGACCCGTGCGCTGGGATATGCTGCATATGGGGGGACATGGGAATGGTGCGTTTGAATATGAGGACTCCGTCATTAAAGTCACTGTCGAGTGGGACGGGAAGAGTGAGGAGTTTGAGTTGAGAAATGCGAAATAGGGGATTAGAAGATTGAAGCTGGGACTAATTAGGCATTTCAAAGTAGACCTTAAACCGCAGCGGACTTGGCTGACAGGGGTACAATTCGATCAGTGGCTTCAAGAGTATGAATTAGCACCAATTCAAGCTCCTGAACATGAGATTGGGGGGCAGCGTTGGACCCTTTGTCTGTGTAGTGATCAGGCGAGGGCGGTACATACGGCAAGTTATTTTGAGGCTCAGAGGTTTGTGTATACAGAGCTGTTAAGGGAGATTAGCGTGGCAGCACTGCGGCTCGGGAGAATTAGGCTTAGCCGACTGCGTCTGCCTGTTTCTTTCTGGCTTATACTTGGACGTTTGTTCTGGTCGGTAGGTCATTCTTCTCAACCGGAGAGCCGAGTCGCTGTACTGCGGCGAGCGGATAGAGTAATTGATGCTTTGCTTGTTGATGAGGCGTGTGCGCAAGAAGGTTGTGTGCTAATTGTCAGTCATGGTGCATTCATGAAAGTACTAGACCGCAGGCTCCGGCGCAGGGGCTATGAGGCTGAACGTATGCGTTATCCTCGCAATGGTCAATTATTTATGTATGAAATGAAGTGATAGTTCCACAACCATATGAAAGCGGAGGCCACCTGTCATGGTAACCATAGAAGAAATCGGAATTGAATCGCTTGAAGCATTAAACACACTTTACCATGAATTAATAGGCGGGCCGACGGACCCGGTGAAGCTGGAAACCGCTTATCGGACAATCCGGGAGGATGAGCGGGTTGTGCTGCTAGGTGCTTTTGTAGACGGGGAACTGCTGGGCTCCTTGATGGGGATCGTCTGCCAGGATCTGGTGGGCGATTGCCGCCCGTTCATGGTGATTGAGAACGTGGTCGTGTCTTCGCGCGCACGGCGGCAGGGGCTTGGCAAGAAGCTGATGACTGCGATCGAAGCGATTGCGCATGAACGGGACTGTTACTATATCATTTTCGTGTCGGGGGAGAAGCGGAAGGAAGCGCATATTTTCTATGAGGCGATGGGGTATAGGGAAGAGAAGGTCGAGGGGTATAGGAAGCATCTTAGCTCGCATTAGGATGGAGAAGAATATGGATCACGGGAAACTTATAAGTGTAGGACAGCACAAGTTGTACATCAGTATTATTGGTGAGGACAAAGGCCTGCCTACAGTAGTGTTGGAGCATGGCTGTGGTTCTTCCGCGTTGTTCTGGTCGCTTGTTGCTCCTGAGGTTGCTAAGGTCACACAAGTGATCGTATATGATCGTGCGGGCTATGGCTGGAGCGAGGCAGGCCCGTTCCCGCGTACCAATGAACAGTGCGTATCCGAGCTGTACGAGCTGTTGCAAAGATCTGGAGTTGTGGGGCCTTACATATTGGTCGGTCATTCCTATGGCGGATTAAATGTAAGGCTGTTTGCGGGGAGATACCCGGGGCTAGTGGCGGGAGTGGTGCTGGTAGATTCGATGCATGAGGATGAAGTCACAGCGCGGTTTCCGGAAGAGCATGTGAAGGGGCAGCTTTTGGCGGTGAGGTTCTATCGGGCCTTGAATTTGCTGTCCAGAACTGGATTTTTAAAGGTCTTTTCCGCATTGAGAAGCTTCCCCGGATTCTCTGCTACTATTAAGCCTTTTTCCAAGCAGACGCAAGCGCTGTTATGGAGATTATCCTTTCAAAAAAAGACTATAGCGGCCATGCACAGCGAGTTCTCTAATGTTCAGCCCGGCTATGAGCAGGTTAGGGAACTGAAGCAAACCGATATTCCATTGACCGTTATCAAATCGGAAATAGTCAATGACTTCTATCCGGGGACTTCGGAAGATACGAAGCGGATCATAAGAGAGAAGCTGCAGGAAGTGGCAAATGAGCTGAAGCATACCTCCACTAACGGTCACTTAGTTGAAGCACAGGGCAGTGGGCATAACATACATATTGAGAAACCGCAGGTTATTATCGATGCAATAGAGCAGATGCTTGGAATTCTTACTTGATTCATTTGATGAAGCGTGGTTGTATGCCTACCCTTCACCATTCAGTATTCTCAGTAGCTGGGACGTTTAAGTTCCGGCTCTAATTGTATTTACTACAATTAAAAACTTAGATTGGAGTGCTCAATGAGATTTAGTTGTATTTTCAGCAATTAGAATGTTAAGTGTTCTCCTTAAGAGGGAGTTTACTTGGATTTAGCTGTACAGAATACAATAAAAGTAGAAAAGTTCTGGTTTTCCCCGTTTTTAGCTGTATGAAATACAACTATCCTCTAGCCTATAGACTTCATCAGATTTCATCCCCGCATTAGTCTCTGAACACTTGTCCCGAAAGCTCTATCACCACAAATCCCAGAATTTAAGTTTGACCATCTCCATGATAGCGCTTTATAATCCGTTCATAGTGGCTAGGGCCAGAGGTCAAGACTACAGAAAGCGGGGGAGAATCATGAATCCAATATGCAAGGTGCTGATTGTGGACGATGAAATCCTGGTCCGGCAAGGGATTAAATATGTGCTGGACTGGGAGCAGGAAGGATTTCAGATCGTGGGTGAAGCGGCCAATGGGCAGGAAGCGCTGAATTCGCTGCAGACCCTGCAGCCGCATATCATCATTACGGATATTGTCATGCCGGTGATGGATGGCGAGGAGTTAACCCGGCTGGTGAAGCGCGATTATCCGGCTACCGAGGTGATTGTGCTAAGCAGCTTCAGCGAGTTCCATTATGTGCGCTCGACGTTCCAGCATGGGGTGGCGGACTATATTCTGAAGCCGAAGCTGGAAGCCGGGGCCTTATTGCAGGTGTTAAAAAAAACCCGGGACCGCATCCCGGAACTGAGTGCCGCCGGAGGACAAACGGAGGCAGCAGCGCAGCCGCTGGATACCCTGCTCGGCCGGATGCTGGCCGGTTACCGGCTGCCGCCGGAGAGCGAAGCGTATGTGAAGCAGCAGCTTCCGCATCACGCCTTCGCGCTGCTGGGCTGGGAACCGGTGCAGCAAGCACCGGGCGGCGAAGCCATGAACCATACCGCCATAAACGCGGTCAGCAGCGACAACGCTATGAATCATACCGCTATTAACGCAGTCAACAGCAGCAATGCCATGAACCGTATCAACATCAATACTGCCAGCAACGCAGCCAATGCACAAGAGGCCGCATCCGCCACCGTCATCACCACTATCACCAGTGAACTAAACCAGTGTGTACCGGGACGGGTGCAGTGTATTATTCCAGTCGCAGAGCCTTCGGGCACTACATTCATGCTGATCAATCTGGAGGAAGCCCATTGGCCGCAGCTGCTAAAGGCTGTACACCAGTCGGCCGATACGATGGCCGGGCAGGAAGTGGAGCTGCGTCTGACGCTCAGCCGGAGATTCAGTTCCCTCAGCGAGCTTGCGGCCGTCCAGCAGGAGAGCAATGCGAGACTACAGCAGTGCCGGTTTTTCCGGCCGGAGCAGACCCTGCTAATCCAGGAAAAACGTCCGGATCCGGAGACTCCGTTGCCGAAGTTCAATCTGGCGCAATTCACCGAGCAGTTGAAGCGTCAGCAGCTGGCGGAAGCATTCGGTGACCTGCATCAGCATGTGGATGCGCTCAGCCGCCAGAATGATGGAGACGTGTATCAGTTTAAGTCCTTCCTGGGCAATATTATCTTCAATATTACGAATCAGTTCAGTCATCTGCAGGAGCTGGAGGAGGGGAAATACGGCCTGTTCCGGGCCATCGATGAAGCGGGCACGGCCGAGCAGGCCATGCAGATTCTGGATGATTACCTGCGTCGGATCATGGAGCTGACTGCATCGGCAGCGCCGGCACCGGGCGGCAATGCCAGTATGACGAAGCTGCTTCAGTACATAGAGGAGCATTATGCTGAGCCATTAACCCTTACGGAGCTGGCCCGTCATTTTCATTTCAATCCTTCCTATCTGTCGAGCCTGTTCACGACCTACAATCACGAGGGCTTCAAAGAGCATCTCAACACGGTCCGCACGGGCAGGGCGGCAGAGCTGCTGCGGGCCGGGGAGGCACCCATAGCGGAGATTAGCAGCATGGTCGGATATGGCGATCACAGCTATTTTTGCAAAGTGTTCAAGAAATATTACGGCTTGTCCCCGAGCGGCTACCGGCGTCAGCATTACGGGCAGGAGTAGAGCGTATGCGCAGATACTGGGAGCGGTTCAAATTTCACAGCCTGTTCATCAAAATCTTCCTCGTTATGCTGTTCAGCATCATCGCCGTAGCCATCGCCTCCTCCTGGACGACCGTCCGCATGTCGGAGAAGCTGTTCATGAATACGTTCAGCATTACGAATTCCAAGGTGATCAGCCAGATTAAGGCGAGCTTTGAAGCTTTTCATTATTCGATCGTTACGGCTACTAATAATACCCAGCTGAGTGGCACGATCCGTTCCTTCCTGTCTGAGGAGGACTCGGACTCCCTGCGGATGCTGCGGACCTATTACAATATGACCACGCAGATGAAGAAGATTCAGTCCACGCTCGATGCCTACCAGGTCGGGATCAAAATCATGGGCAAAAATGGCCGCAGCTACTCCACCAACACGAACAATCTGCTGATGAGTGACCGGGAGCTGCAGCAGCATGAGCTGACACGTAATACTTTGGCTGAACCGAAACGGCTGATGTATCAGTTCTATGAAGAGACGATGCCGGATTCGGCGCAGAAGGAAGCGGTGATTGTAGGCAGCAAAGCGTTGATGGACCGGACGACCGGCGATATTTACGGGACGCTGTATTTTACCATTCATGAAAAGGATTTCCGCTCCTTCTACGGCAGCTTTGTCAGTACCGGGAACGATGTGGTGATCCTGAATAAGCAGGGGATGATAGTGTCCAGCAACCGTAGTGATCTGATGGGCCAGCGGGCAGAGGATCTATTGCAGGTGGCGAGGCAGATTGAGGAGCAGCAGCTTGCTTACCAGAACACCGATTTCCAGGGCACCGATTCGATTCTGATTGCGGATTACCTGCCGTCTTATGATTTCTATATTGTGAACCTGATCGATAAGCAGACGGCCCTCGGCCAGATGGTCAACGGTAAAATGGTCGTGCTCTTCTGCTCAGCCATCGTGGCCGTGGCCCTGATCGTGGTGTTCCTGATCTTCAGAAGGCTGACCCGGTCGCTCACGCTGCTTACCCGGCAGATGTCCAAGATCACCGAGCGTAACTTCCACAATTACATTACGGTTACGGGAAGCTTTGAATTTCAGGAGCTGGGTCATGCCTATAACTATATGCTGGACGAGCTGAATGAATATGTCGAGAAGCTGGTGGAGACGCAGAAGGAGCAGCGGAATGCCGAGCTTGCGGCCTTGCAGCATCAGATTAACCCGCATTTTCTGTACAATACGCTGGCTTCGGTCAACTTCCTGGTGCAGCAGGGCAGTCAGGAGAAGGCGGTGCAGACGATTCATGCCCTGATCTCGATGCTGCAGAATGCGCTGAGCAATGTCAGTGAGAGCATTACGGTGACGCAGGAACTGGAGAATCTGAAATCCTATGTCTTCATCAACCATGTGCGGTACGGCGAACGGATCCGGGTGAATTTCTTCGTCTCCCCGGATTGTATGGACTGTCATCTGCCGAAGCTGATTATTCAGCCGTTCATTGAGAATGCCTTCTTCCATGCGTTTACGCGCAAAAGCGGCGGATATATCCATATCCTCATCTCCCAGGATGCCGGATCTCTGCTCTGTGAGGTGGTGGATAACGGGGACGGGATGGATACTGGAGCGGCTGATCTGCCTATGTCGAGCCTTGCGGGGAAGCGCCAGCTGTTCACCGGAATCGGTATCCGCAATGTGCATGACCGGCTGGTGCTGATGTACGGTGAAGAATATGGAGTCACCATTAAGAGTGCGCCGGGGGAGGGGACTGCGATCCGAATCCGCCTGCCGCTGATGAAGAAGTGAGATTATTACCATTTTCCAAAAAAAGAACAAACGGCAATCAAGGTAACGCTTACAATCAGGCGATAAAATGACCAATCCCCATAAAGTAAGTTCTAACGGGTCCCCCGGACCGGGTGATAAGATTACTTATGTAATAAATAAGCGCTTACATTCAAGCGAGAGACAGTAAAGCGCATTAAAGGGGAGGCTTACCAATGAAAAAAGGCTTTGCGTTAGTCCTGATTTGCCTGCTTCTGCTTACGGCCTGCAGCTCGAACTCCGGGTCGAAGAACACCAGCAATAGCGCTGCGGACACGGGAAAGACAGAGAATACAGCAGCTACAGAGCCTGCACAGGCGAAGGAAATCACCATTTGGGCTTGGGACCCTGCATTCAACATCGCTGCACTGGAAGTGGCCAAAGCAGAATATGCCAAGACGAACCCGGATGTGAAAATTAACATTGTGGAATATGCACAGGCGGATATTATCCAGAAGCTGAACACGGGGCTGAATTCCGGAACCACCAAGGGTCTGCCGAACATCGTGCTGATTGAGGATTACCGTTCCCAGAGCTTCCTTCAATCGTACAAGGATTCCTTCTACGATCTGAGCAGCTCGATCAAGGGCGCTGACTTCGCAGATTACAAAAGCGGGCCGACCAGCCTGGACGGGAAGCAGTACGGGGTTCCTTTTGACTCCGGCGTTACCGGACTCTATGTCAGAACGGACTATCTGGAGCAGGCAGGCTACAAGCTGGCCGATCTGCAGGATATCGACTGGAAGCAATATATTGAAATCGGCAAAGCCGTGAAAGAGAAAACCGGCAAAGCGCTGATTACACTGGATCCGAACGACCTTGGACTAATCCGGGTGATGATTCAATCCGCAGGCAAATGGTATCTGAAGGAAGACGGCAAGACGCCGAATATCGCGGGGAATGCACCGCTTAAGGAAGCTTTTGAAACCTATAAGGAACTGACTGAATCAAACGTAGCTAAGGTACATGCAGACTGGAGCCAGTTCGTAGCCGCCCTGAACAGCGGCGATGTAGCCTCCGTGCCGACAGGCAACTGGATCACCCCTTCGATTACGGCTGAAGCGTCACAATCCGGCAAGTGGGGAATCGCACCGCTTCCTAAGCTGACTGCGAACAAATCCGTTCATGCTTCGAACCTGGGCGGAAGCTCCTGGTATGTCATGAATGTGGACGGTAAGGAGACGGCAGCAGACTTCATGGCGAAGACCTTCGGCTCGAATGTGGAAATGTACCAGAAGCTGCTCACGGACATCGGTGTCATCGGTACCTTCAAAGCGGCTGCGGGCGGAGAGGCTTACAGCCAGGCCAATGAATTCTTCAGCGGCCAGAAGATTGTATCCGATTTCGCCGCCTGGACGGAGCAGATCCCAAGCGTCAATTACGGAATCAACACGTATGCGATTGAAGACATCCTGATTGTAGAGATGCAGAATTATCTGAACGGCAAGGATATTGACAGCGTGCTGAGCGATGCCCAGGCCCAGGCCGAGTCACAGATTAAATAGTTAGGTTGTGCACACCGTGAACCTTGGGCGTGGCCTGCAGCTTCCGGGAGTTCAGGAGGCGGGCTGTGCCCGGGGCTTATTTTAAATGATAAGGAAAGGACTGGGCAGCTGTGCATCAAACTAATTCCAAACTAAGATTCCGCACCAAAAGCGTGTTGACCGGATGGTCCTTCGTCCTGCTTGCGGTCATTCTGATCTTCGTCTTCTATTTCTATCCGATGCTTCAGGCACTTATTCTGTCGTTCCAGACGGGAACGGGCAGCAATCTTACGTTTACCGGCTTCGATAACTATTCACGGCTTCTGTCTGACAAGACATTTATTGTATCGGTTAAGAACACCTTCATCTATCTGCTGGTTCAAGTGCCGCTGATGATCATCCTCGCGCTGTTTATCTCGGTGCTGCTGAATGACAGCAAGCTGAGATTCAAGGGGTTTTTCCGGACGGCGATCTTCCTGCCCTGTGTCACTTCACTGGTCGCGTATTCTGTGGTATTCAAGTATTTATTCTCCGGTAATGGCCTGGTGAATACGATGCTGCTGAAGCTCCATCTGGTCAGCGCCCCGATTGAATGGATCACCGATCCGTTCTGGGCCAAAATCACCATTATCCTAGCGATCACTTGGCGCTGGACGGGTTATAATATGATTTTTTACCTGTCGGCCCTGCAAAATATCGATCACTCCATCTACGAGGCCGCCAAAATTGACGGGGCATCTTCTTCCCGCCAGTTCTTCGGAATTACGGTCCCGCTGCTGAAGCCGATCATCCTGTTCACCTCGATTACCTCAACGATCGGGACGCTGCAATTGTTCGACGAGGTCATGAATATTACGAAGGGAGGCCCGGGCAACGCGACCCAGACAATCTCCCAGTACATCTACAATTTGTCATTCAAATATGCAGCAGACTTCGGCTATGCAGCCACCGTATCGTATTCGATTGTCATTATGATCGCGCTGCTGTCGGTCATCCAGTTCAAAGTGGCAGGTGATAAAAATGGCTAAAAGTAAACGTGTCTTCATGTATCTGTTCCTCAGCATTGCGGCCATTGTCTCAATTTTTCCATTCCTGTGGATGGTCGTCAGCTCGACGAACCAGTCGGTGGATGTCACCCGCGGGCGTCTGCTGCCAGGCACCCATCTGCTGGAGAATCTGCGTAAGCTGCTGGACACCACGGACCTGCAGTTATCCCTGATGAATTCAGCGAAAATCTCCATAACCACCACGCTGCTGGCGCTGCTGATTGCTTCGCTGGCCGGTTACGGCTTCGAGGTATTCCGCAGCCGCTCGAAGGATATTGTATTCAACATTCTGCTGCTGTCGATGATGATTCCGTTCGCCGCGCTGATGATCCCGCTGTACCGGATGTTCGGCCAGATCTCGAACGTCTTCCCGTGGATGGGCATTGATACGATGACCTCGGTCATTCTACCTACGGTGACTACCGCGTTCCTGATCTTCTTCTTCCGCCAGAGCACAAAGATGTTCCCGAAGGAGCTGCTGGAGGCCGGCAGAATGGATGGGCTTAGCGAGCTGGGCATCTTCCTGCGCATCTACCTGCCGACCATGAAGACGACTTACGCCGCCGGAGCGATCATTACGTTCATGTCGAGCTGGAACAACTATCTCTGGCCGCTGATCGTATTGCAGACTCCGCAGACCAAGACCATGCCGCTGCTCATCTCCACTCTCGGCTCGGGCTACGCCCCGGACTACGGGATGATTATGATCGCGATTGTGATTGGTACGATCCCGACGGCGCTGGTGTTCTTTGTGATGCAGAAGCAGTTTGTGGCTGGGATGATTGGGTCGGTGAAGTAAGGTGAACATGGGCAATTCAACACCTTGGGAATAGTCGTGGCTCCAGGGATTGTTTGGACTTTCGGCCGCTGTTAGATTTGGATTTCCTGATTTATGCCGCATAGTCTGCGGTAGAAATCCAAATCTAAAGGCGGACGCTGCCGCTCCTACAGTTCCAAACATCCCTTCCGCCACTTCTCCCAAATGGGGGAGAACCAAGTTCACTTACTATTGGGGTAGGGCAGGGGGAAAGGCAAGAGTAAAGGCAAAAGCAAAGCAAAAGCAAAAGCAAAAGGGTTTGCTTAATTGCACTCGGTACATCTTGTGTTCAGTGATTTTGAATTTGATGCTTTACTAACTTTGCAGAAGTACTTCTAAAGACAAAAAGAGCGCGGTGACCGGACATTCCGGACACCGCGCTTTTCCATAACTATTCCCCGACTCTATACCAGAGCTCACAATATTCATAGCCGTCTGCGCTTGTACCATACATCTCGAAATTACCGCCGTCCAGAATCGTATAGGTTGAGGTTGGCAGCCATTCCGAGAAGATCCGGTTCTTCAATGACTGCAAATCGTATTTGCCGCTGCCGTTCCCGTCATGGAGTGTTGAGAACACGGCCCACGTAGACGCGGGAACATCAACGACAGTGTATCCGTTCACCTGGCTGCCTGGCGCTCTGTAGCACCCGATTAGATAAGGGAAGGTCATGTTGCTTGTGAAGGTGTAGGCATCGAAGGCAAAGACTGCTCCAAGTTCCTTGCTGAAATTGCCTTCGTCTCTCCAAGCCCCGCTTACTGATTGGGCTAAACGTTCGAACTCACCATTCTTGCAGATATTTTGCCAAACCTCCGGGATCGTTACGCCCGCTTCATTCGCAATAGTGTCGTACTGGTAGATGTCCTCCAGCCCATACACTTGAAAAGCATCCCGTTTCTCCATCCGGTAATTCATTCCGGTCACTCCCTTTAAGATGATTTGAAAGGAGATGCGCGGATAGGCTCTTAACTCACTTCCGGCATTACGCGCTAATGTAGGCGTCATTCCATGCAGATTCTGAAATGCACGGGAGAAGGCTTCCGGTGATTCATACCTGTACTTCAAGGCTATCTCCATCACAGTGTTTTTTCTGTCCTTTAGATCAAACGCAGCCAGTGTCAGCCTTCTGCGCCTGATATATTCGGATAAGGGGACATCAAGTACAAATGAAAACATACGTTGAAACTGGTAAACCGAACATAAGGCGATTTTAGCGATTTGATCGTAGTCAATGTCTTGTTCCAGGTTATCTTCAATATAGCTGATCGCCCGGTTCATTCGCTCCAGCCACTCCACGCAATCCCTCCTTTCGTAAGAAGCATATCATCCGGTAGTAATCGTAGCCTGATTATCCATGCAGCATATTGTCAGGTGGTCATCTGAGCTGGAGCCGCTTTACTTTGGGAATAGTCTTGGCTCCAGGGATCGTTTGGACTTTCGGACGCTGCGGCTCCTACAGTTCCAAACATCCCTTCCGCCACTCCTCCCAATCCACGAAATTGAGATTTTCTTTATCCTTCAGGCTCCATTCAATTATAGTTTTCACAAGGCCCGGCGTTATAACGTTGTCATCCCACAACTTCATAGGAAACATTAAATTTTTTATCTTCCGAAACAATAAATAGTTTGATCCGTCCGTGCTCTTCATCATCTTCTTTGACATACCAGAAATAACTCTTTTCGCCATGAACGAACTTTCTTCTTCCCTTTTTATTAACACCCAATATGTTCGTCCCCGCATTCGTAAATAATTCTATTTCCGATGTTCCACTTCATGAATAAATTAATATCCTCAATAGAATCGCGAACTCTCCATTCATACTCTTTGTTTTCGCGGAGCTCTCTCAGAACAATGGGATTAACGATGTGTTTCTCTAATTGTCCCTTTGTCCTTGCAATATATGCGAATCCCAAAACCGCATTAGCCCGAACAGCAGCTGATTCATGGTTAGAGAGCCGGGCACAAATATCTTGAGCGAACTTCCAGTTCGAATGGTATTCACCGACAGAAAGAGGGAGCGTTAGAAGATGAGCGGTGTCATTTCTTTTTAGACGGTCCTTTATCTCCTCGCTGGAGAGATCATTGAGCGGTTTATAAATTCTGGACATTTTTAGTATAATTCTCCTTCATCCCCTTGTACTTTGGCATTAAGTTCAATTGCAATCTCCTTCATCTTATCAATCACATTGCCTTCATTGGCTCCGGAAACTGTAAGTCTACCATTAGAATAACGAAAAGGAACCGTTACTTCATCAACCTTCCATATGAAAAAATCACCACTTATTGATATTTGAAATGGGCCAGATGTTGTGAAAATATTCGAATACTCGAAATCATTTTTATTCAAAAATATATCCTTTAACTCGTCAAGTGAAATGGGGTTTTCCGTACTCTCTGTCCAATGATTTGCTCTTGTAATATGAATATCATAGCTCATAATAATAATCTCCTTTGCAATAACTTCACTCTAATTATAAATATCTCAAGTCAGTATTCAAACGGCTTTTACGTGTTCAAGCTGAGAAAAGGCATGTCACGAAAATGACACTGCATCCCTGTGCCGGTTGTTAGATTTTAGTAGAGAGGCGCAACTGATGTGGAAATTTGGAGTAATAAGAAAGATGATAGAAAAATATGAAATAGAGGAAAAGAGAGGATGTTTGGGATGAAGACAGGTAAAAAAGTGTTGACAGCCTTACTGGCTGCGGGGTTGAGCTTCGCCATGTTGACGGGTGTGAATCCGGGAAAGGTAGAGGCAGCGGCTAAGAAATACCCTGCGCTTCTGAAAATCAACGATTATTATGTGCTCTATACAGCACCGAAGGCGCCATATGTGGATGCCAACTACCGGACGATGATCCCGCTTCGCTCCATTAGTGAGCTGATGGGGGCGAAGGTCAGCTATGATGCTAAGGCTAGAACAGCTGCCATCGAAAAGGATAGTGTAACGGTTAAGTTCACTATTGGTTCCAAATCTGTTTCGGTTAACGGGGTTGCCGGGTCAATGGATACGGTTCCGGTGATGGAGCAGAATTCGATGTTCATTCCGGTCAGTGTGCTGGCCGGACGTCTGGGCATTGTGAGCAAATGGGATCAGTCGAATCAGCTCTACACGCTGACGGGTGAAACCTTGATGCAGACGGATATGATCAAGTATTCTTTAGAGGACATTGAGCAAGGTCCCTTCACTTCCCCGCCGGGGAAGATTATTAGCGATGATGCGTTCCGGCCAGTTTCTTACACCTTTGATCCTGAAAAAGGCAGCTTTACGGTAAAGGCGAAGAATATAACAGGTAAGGATGTTTCTGAAGGAGCGGCGGATGTAGCAGCGTATATACTTTATGATGATCAATTGATTCAGTTTCCGGCACAGAAGCGGGAAAGACCAGCTGTTCGTAAGGATGGAACGATTGAGGTTACCGTTAAAACCGAAACACCGAGTACTCCAGCTTATTTACTTGTAAAAGGGCGCCTGCTCGACCGTTCCGGAAATTAATTTCAATTTCGATTTTGAATCAGAGGTGAATCCGTTTGAAGGACACTCATATTCACATTCTCTGCGGCGACTCCTTCGGAGGCAGTGTGAAGCAGGTGCTTAAAGAATTTGGCTGGAAGGATACGCATAAGCTGATTATCCTGCGGGAGAATTATGCTATAGGTCCGCTGGAGCAGTTGGATACGCCAGTAGGGAGGAAGCTCCGCAGCGACTGGTTCCGCCAAAATATAACGGAAAACTATAATGTCTCATATGATTGTGAAGAAGAGTACACGGAGCTGCTGGACAATCTGGAGCAGATTCCCGAACTGGCCCAAATTGTGATCTGGACCAGTGGCAATGCTTGCGAGCAGACTGCGCTGCGGCTAACCGCTCATCTGCTGGGGAACAGACAGAATGAGATCATAGTGTGTGATGCCTGCGCAATCTGTGAGGAACTGTTCAACCGGCCGGATGCTTATATAAATTACTATCATTCCGGTGAGATTCCGTCAGACAAGCTCCGGGAAGCACTTCTGCGAATTGATGAGGGCAACAGGTTGAGTGCTGGCGATATCGCGCGGGTGTCTCAGGATTGGCTGACGATTTCCGGGCAGTCCGGCGTACTGCGAATCTGGCAAGAGAATGCCCTGCTGGAAGTGCCCGCTGATTACTACGACAGCTATCTGCTGGAGAAGCTGGACTCGCTTCAGCCGCCGCCAGGGGATGATGGATTCCTGAAATCAGCACGGCTGGTCGGTGAGGCGCTCGGATACTGTGAGCAGTATGTCGGTGATGCTTATTTTGAGTACAGGGTGAGAGAGCTGATCTATAGCGGGGTGCTGGAGATTAAGGGCGTTCCCACAGCGATGAGATTCTATAGCATCCGACGAAGAAAAGGGTAAGGTATATAGTATATAGAAGCACTAAAGCAATTAACAAAAAGCAAAAGAATATGAGAGGGATTTTGGAACTCTGGGGGCGATAGCACCCGCTATGTCACGGGATTTTCCGCTTTATAAGAAGCACTAAAGCAATTAACAAAAAGCAAAAAGAAGCGGAGGGGAAATTTGGAACTGGAGGAGCGATAGCGTCCGCCTTTGTGTTTGGATTTCTACCGCGAGGAGCGGCTATAATCTGGAAATCCAAACACAACAGCGGCCGGAGGGCCAAATGTTCACCGCAGCGACGACCATGCTTGGAGTTCAGATCTTAAGTGCATTTTATATAGCAGCGGTTTAATCAGCAACAGCGGCCAGCAGTCCAAATGTTCACCGCAGCGACGACCAAGCTTTGAGTTCAAATCTAAGGAGGACAACCATGCAAACCTTATTTCGTTATAACTGGCAGGTCCGCGAGGAATGGTATCAATGGTGTGAGGAGCTGCCGGAAGAAGAACTTGTGAAGACACGCATTGGCGGGGTGGGCGGAATCCTGCAGACGCTGGTGCATATTGTGGATGTGGAATTAAGCTGGGTCCGGGATATGGAAGGTAAGCCGGATATCCGTTTAGACTTCACGGAGTACAATACTTTGCAGAAAATCAGAGAGGTGGACGCACGCTTCCGGCCGGAGGTGGAGTCCTTCATAGTGGCCTGGAATGAGGGATTGGAACAGAGGATTCTAAGGGAGGAGCGGCCGGATGGGCAGGTTACCCAGCATAGATGGGGCGAAGTGATGCGCCATGTTGCCGCGCATGAGATTCATCACATCGGCCAGCTCTCGATCTGGTCCAGGGAACTCGGCCGGAAGCCAGTCTCGCCTAATTTGGTGCGCAGAGGTCTGGATACGTATTTACCCGGTACAGAATAAAGGAGGCTGCTGGTCCTAATATAGTCTGGCGGTGTAGTCAGCCTCCCCCGAACTTCTACTTCATATCTACAGCTCCGGCGGAAACCACAGATGGCGCAGATCGACCCAGCCCTGGCTGTTGAAGGTCACCCCGCGCACGGAGGGCAGATAGGCGGTCTCGGCAGGCCGTTCGTAGAGAATATGCAGCTGGTGGTCACGGGTTAGAGTATCCTCGATCACCCGGAAGCCTTCCGCCCGAACGGCGGCGTCAGGCTCCCGCGAGATCTGGCGCAGCCTGCCCTCAATGCCCGCACGGGTGCGTGGCTCGATATGCTGCGAGAGGGTCAGGTACAGGTCGTACAGCCGGAGCTGCTCGTCCTGGTCGCGGAGCAGCGAGAAGACGATCAGGTCGGACTTCAGGCGGATCGGACCTTTGAATTCCTCCGGCGACACGGATAACACCTTGCAGGAATATCCATGCTGCGTTAGTCTTGCGGCGATGTATTCGGCATCCCCGGCGTACTGCGGGATTGTGGCAATCTGCAAGACTTCAGCCGGAGGCGCTGCGAAATGCCGGAAGGGCACTCTCGGCGCTTCATGCAGACAGGACAGCAGTTCGGCACGGAGAAGGGGATCGCTTAGCGGTCCCTTTTTCTTCGTGTTGCAGGTTACGAATTTGCGGACATAGGACTCGGAGTGGATTCTGCTTAGAGAGTCTGCGCCCGCTGCTGACGGATTCGGGATGACATGGAAGGCAGATCTGGTCTCTGAGGGCTCCCGGTCAAGGCTCCATGGGACATAGATAATCTCTACACGGTCCAGATGGGCCCGCCCCTGAAAATAATAAGGGAACACCTCCAGCACACAGGTATCCTCATTCATCTCTACGACCTTGAACGGACCGGTGCCCGCAGGCCTGCGTCCAAACAGATTCTCTCCAATGGATTCCAGATCGCGGGGCACAATTGCCGCCCGGCTGGTGCAGAGGAAGGGAAGGAAGAGCTCATTCGGCTTCTTCAACAGGATGCGGACGGTAGAGGCATTCAAGGCCTGGACCTCCTGAATCTCTTTGACAATATAGCTGTACAGCATGCGCTGCGAGGTAGACATCATCCGTTCGAACGAGTAGACGACATCCTCGGCGGTCAGTACCTTGCCATGATGGAACAAGACCTCCTTGCGCAGATGAAAAGTCCAGGCCGTCCGGCTCCCGTCTATCTCCCAGGCATGGGCCAGGCCGGGGATCACCTTGCCGCGTTCACCGCTGCGGCCGACCAGCCCGTCAAAAACATGGCTCGAGACAAACGACTCCGCCAGCAAATTCATGTAGAGCGGATCGAAGGTATGGAGCTGCTGGGTGACCGGCAGCCGCAGCGTATCGATCCGCTTGTCGCTGTGCACCTCGGCATGATGCCCGAAGTAAGCCAGCAGCCAGCCTTGCAGCGTGTCCTGCAGCGATGAGGTGCGGGCATGTCCGCGGATGCCCTCCAGGGCGCTGCTGATATCCTTGCTGCTTATGGCCTGCTTCATGGATTCCAGGGCAATGTCCTCGGCCGCTGCGAGGAACACCAGCTTGGAGCGCCGCCCCCGTCCCCGGCTGGGGGTCCAGGTGATCCAGCCTAGATCGGCCATTTTGCGGATCACATGCAGTGCATTGCGGTGGGTGCAGCCAAGGGTCAAGGCCAGCTCGTCCAGGGTGACAGAGATCTCGGCCGGACCTCCATGCTGCGAATGCAGCTTCAGGAATTGACTGTGCAGCTTCATATGGGACATTCTCCTCCTGCCTAATTTATAAAATAGGAAATTAATAATATTATATTTCTCTTTTTCTTCTTATTTTATCAGCTAGAATCAGGATATGACAGTAAAAAGATGGGGGAATTTACCATGGACGAACAAACGGTATCCAAACCGGGGCTTGGGCGTGTAGCCTTACTGGCCGCATTTCTGCTTGCGATTGTGCATCAGTACCTGTTCTACGGCAAAATGCCGGGGATCTCATACCCGATTTTTGTGGTCTTATTTTATACTTTTATGCTCTATTTCGCCAAGGAGCAGCTGCGCAAGCAGACCTGGTTCAGCTATGTTTGGATGGTGTCCATATTTCTGTTGTCCCTGACCTATATGCTGTTCGGCAACTGGTTTTTCTTTGCGCTTAATATCGTTGTTATTCCGGTGCTCATTCTATTACATATGACGTATATGCTTAGTTACCGCAAGCCCGCCTGGAGCGGACTCGCACTGATCGGCGCGGCCCTTGAGCATCTGTTCCCGCAAAGTCTGCGCAACTGGGCCACGGCATTGAGGCTGCTGCGCCGGGGCAAAGGCGGGATACCGAATGAACGCAAGCAGGTATTGATGCGGGTGCTGATCGGCCTGCTGATTTCCGTGCCGCTGCTGCTGATTGTGATCTCGCTGCTCTCCACGGCGGACGGAGTGTTCAGTCAGCTGCTGGAAGCACTCCCGGGGATTTTTGACAATATTTCACTGGGGGACTGGATCTTCCGGGGCCTGTGGGTTCTGCTGCTCGGGCTGGGCATGTTCGGCTTCGTCTGGGGGTTCGTACAGAGTAAATCCTATATCCGCACTCCTCTGGTCAGTGAGTTTGATGCGATGGGGCAGAAGCTGGAAGCGGCTGAAGCAGGGGAGGAGGGTATCGGTCTTGATGACCCGGTCATTATCACTACCGTGCTGACCGCAATCAATGCGGTGTACATGCTATTTGTGAGTGTCCAGTTCTCGTATTTGTTCGGCGCCTGGGACGGGATTCTGCCGGAGAATAGTACGTATGCGGACTATGCGCGGAGCGGTTTTCTGGAGCTGATTCTGGTCACATCCATTAACTTTGCGATCTTGCTGTTGTCCTTGCTGGCAGTGCGTAAAGCGGGCGGAATTCTGAAGCGGGTCATTCAGCTCCTGCTGTATATTCTGGTGTTATGCTCCATGGTCATGCTGTATTCTGCGTACTCGCGGCTGACTCTATATGAAGAGGCGTACGGTTACACCTACATCCGGTTCCTGGTGCATGCCTTCATGATCTTCCTCGGATTGCTGCTGGTGCTGGCGGCCGTGCGGATTAGCCGGGAACCCTTCCCGCTTCTAAAATGTTACATCGTGCTCGGCCTGCTCTCCTACGTGCTGATGAACTATATAGGGATGGATCATATCATTGCGCAGCAGAATATCCAGCGTTATGAAGCAAGCGGCACACTGGATGCCAGTTACCTGGCCGGACTCTCCGCAGATGTGGTTCCAGAGCTGATCGAATTCAGCAAGCAGGAGAAGGGGATTCTGGACGAGGCGCTGCGCAGCAGACTGTCTTACCGTACTCAGCCTAAGCAGAGCTGGCCATCATTCAATCTGGCGAATCACCGGGAGCGCAGAGCGCTTGCGGAGTATTTTGCAGGAGAGGTAACGCAGAAATAGCTTCTGTGCTCAGGCTTGTGATACAGTAATTTCAGCAGAAATGACACAAGGAGAGAAGAACCTCATGCAATCGATTATAAATCCGGAGGCGGTTCGAAGCCTTACCGAGCAGAATGGTCTCACAGCCATGTTCAGCAGCAGCGCCATTGCCCAAATGGAGCTTCGGCGTTACGGCGGAGGGGAGGCAGTCTGCTCGGTTGGCGACCGGCTGGAGCATATGTTTTTCCTGATGCAGGGCAAGCTGAAGATTCATACGCTGCTGCCTAACGGCAAGTCGATGCTGGTCCGGTTCGCCCGGCCGATGTCGGTGATCGGGGATGTGGAGCTGCTGCGCCAGTATCCCGTCAAGAATGAAGTGGTCTCCGTAGGGGACAGCCTGCTGCTTGTCGCCGGAAGGAAGCTGCTGCTCCGGGAGATTGAAGACAATACAGCGCTGCTGCGTTTCCTGGTCGGAGAGCTGAGCCACAAAATGTACACGCTCGGCCAGACCTCAGCCATGAATGTGCTCTATCCGGTGGAGAACCGGTTCGCCAGCTATCTGATGTCGCTGTTCGCGGACAACACTGGCGCCCAGCGTGTAGAAGAGATCCGCACCTCCACGCTGACAGAGACCGCCGATCTGCTCGGCACCAGCTACCGGCATCTGAATCGGGTAGTGCGCCGCCTCATTGAAGATGGGATTATTGAACGCAGGAACGGCCGGCTGATTGTGCGGGATGAGGAGCGGCTGGCAATGCTTGCGAACGGGAACCTGTATGATTGAACCGGAATTAAGAGATGTAATTCATAGAACCTCCATTCCTGCTTTTGGCAGGGGTGGAGGTTTTTTTGTGCTCCCGGCAGCATATTTCAGTTTCATTTAAGAATGATGATGTACGATACGTAGAGATTACATAGCAGAGCTTACATATCGAGTGGAGGTAGTTATAATGTTCAACAGACTTAGAGGAATCCGGGCCAAAATCATGTTTGGCTTCGCCGCTGTAATTATCGTGTTCATTCTCGCTATACTAGGCAGTACTATTTTTCAGGCTAAGGTGACTATGCTTACAGAGCAGATCAACCGTAATTACAGCAAGCTGTCGATGGTACAGAAATTAACCGATGATATCCGGACGGCGGACGGTCTGGCCGCAAGGTATGTGATGAGTAATACCACGGAGGAGAGAACAGCCAATCTGACCGCCTATGAAGCCAAGATACCAGAGATTACAGCCTCAGTCGAAGAGCTTAAGGGAGCCGGTCTGAATGAAGCGGAGCTTGCAGGAATTCAGAATCTGGAGGGAGAATGGGACAATTATCTGACGGTGCTGGAGCAGGCTTTTGCCTTGGCCAAGGAAGGGAACTTCCCGCAAGCGCAGAAGTCGTTCACAAGCCTCTCCCTTACGACGATCATCGATTCACAGCTGGTGTTCGAGACGATGCTGCATGATGAAATTATGAAGGAACAGAGTCAGGCGGCAACCCACCGCAGCTCCTCTATGATTACCAGCATGGGGGTGACGGGATTATCGGTGGTACTGGCTCTGTTGATCGCATTCGTATTGTCTGCCCGGATACTGAAGCCGGTGAAAGATGTCAACAGGCAGCTTCAGGAGATTGCCGACGGCGATGCCGATCTAACCCGCAAGCTTAGTGTGCAGACGAAGGATGAGATCGGTGAGCTGGCCCGGAATTTCAATACAATGACCGATAATCTGGCAACGATGATCACCCAGGTGAAGCTATCCGCGAACGGTCTGGCGGCTTCTTCAGTGAAGCTGACCTCGGATAGCGGATTGACCGCCGAAACGACCGAGAAGATCTCCGGAATTATGGGTGAGGTCGCAAGTGGTGCGGGCATGCAGATGAATGACCTGCAGACTAACATGAACACCATTATTGAAATGTCGGACGGTATTCAGCTGATTGCTGCCAGTGTACAGGATATCTCGGAAGCTTCCCTGCGTTCTGCAGATTATGCGGTGGCCGGGGATCTATCCCTGCAATCTGCCGTCCGGCAGATGGATTCCATCAACGAATCCATTCAGTCCTTATCGGAAAAGGTTATGGGCTTCGTGAAGCGTTCACAGGACATTAGCAGCATTGTCGGGGTGATCAAGGGGATCGCCTCGGAGACGAATATGCTGGCACTGAATGCGACCATAGAAGCGGCCCGGGCCGGAGAGCACGGCAGAGGATTTGCTGTGGTAGCCGATCAAGTGCGCAGACTGGCTGAGCAGTCCGCAGATTCCGCCAATCAGATTGCTGAAATGGCAACCGGTATCCAGGCCGATGCAGATCATGCAGTGAAGGTGATGAAGAACAGCATGAACGAAGTGCTGGGGGGAACCCGGATCATAGAAGAGGCCGGGCAGTCCTTCAATGCCATCCGCCATTCGATTGATTCACTAGCGGGACAGGTTCAGGAGGTATCCGGCGCGGTAGAAGAAATCACGGCAGCGACCGAAGAGATTGTAGACTCTATCCGTAACGTTACGCATATCTCGGAGACTACAGCGGCAAGTACACAGCAAGTATCCGCCGCATCACAAGAGCAGATGGCTTCAGTGGAACAGATCGCCTCTTCTGCCAGTGCCCTCAGCATGCTGGCGCAAGGTCTGCAAGGTCTGGTAGCACGCTTCAATGTATAATTAGGCAAGCCCCCAACCTGAACGAAGGGAGGGGGCTTGATCTTGCTTATCTGTTACTTTTTCATATATTGCCGGTACAGCTCTTCACAAGTATCGTAACGCTGGGGCTGCCGGCCGACCCGCTGATATTCCTCCAGATAGTCATCCATTGCCTGGAGGAACCGGTCCTTGAACAGATCCAGATTACTTGCATCAAAATACTGCATGAGTTCGAACTTCCGGGTTCCCCGCGACTCAGTCATTTCATCCAGCAGACCCTGCGCTCCCATGGCGGCGTAGAAGGCGTAAGAAGCATCCTTACTTTCAGCGCTGGCAATGATCTTGTTGCGGTAGTTGCACCATAATTCCTCATAGGTGCCCGCCAGATTATCATAGGTAGGAACAGGCTGTTCCACATATTTCTGATACAGGGTGCTGTACAGATCGAGGATACTTTTGAGCAAAATGCCGGAGGTACTTCGGATCTCGTCCGTCGTCATCGCGCAGATCACATTCATATAGATCGTCTCATAATTCTCAGGGAGGTAGCGGTAAGCTGCGGTGTCCTCCAGGTATCTTTTCAGCCCTCTTTTCAGATAAGTATTGTTCATATGCGTCAAAGCGTTCACCAGATTGTAGACCAACTCCGCTGAAGCCAGCCTAACGGCTCCCTTATCCTCCGCAAGACAAACATTCGCGTATTCCTGCTTCGCCAGATTGATCCATTTCTTCGCCCGTTCCAGAGAATCGCGCCCCATGGGCTTCGCCAGAGTATCTCGCGCCCGTTGCTGATAGACCCTAAGCTTCTCCAGATCCTCAGGCTTGGCATAGTAGAGCACCTGCAAATCTATTAGAGAGGAGATCATCGGACTTTCAAGCGCGGCCTGTTCTTCGATCCGGGTCTCCCAAGGAGTGCAGTAGATATCATAACCGACATCCCCCAGAATGAAGCAGGACGAGATGCCCCAGCCTTGGTTGTTATTATTGATGATGATCAGATCCAGGTCGCTTTTCTCATGATAATCCCCGGTACGGCAAGAGCCCGTAAGCCCGATCACCGCAATCTCCTCTGGATAATCCCGTTTGGCCCGCTCGATCACCATGTTGATCAATTTTTCGTTTTTGGATAATAGCTCCTGCCTGGTACTTTCATTCATAGCTGATTCCTCCTGCGCTGTGGCTTGTTGTTGTATTCATTGTAAAAGCATCTGCCGTCCGCGGGTATGCCGACTTCAGTTAGGTCCATTCTCTCCCTGAGCGCTCCGTATGTACGCACATACTTTTCATAGAATACGCCATCGACCTGAGCCAGGCTCTATCTTATATTATTACCATAATTTGTTTTATGAAAGCGCATACTCGAAGGTGGCACCATAATCTATGGGAGGTGGTTGTCAAATGATCAGCAGAACTAGGTCTTCGGTAGCAAGGACATTCCTGATGTACGGTCTGATGCTTGTGTTATGTGTGGGACAGCTCGCGTTATTTCCGGCAGTGGGGGCGGCGGCAGGCAATCTGGCTCAGGGCAAGACGATCAGCGCAAGCTCAGTCGGTGATGTGTATGTAGCAGCGAATGCTAATGACGGTAACCAGGGTACGTACTGGGAGAGTGCCAGCAATGCTTTTCCGCAATGGATCAAGGTGGATCTGGGTGCCAGCAGCAGTGTGAATCAGGTTGTACTGAAGCTGCCTGCGGGCTGGGAAGCCAGAACACAGACGCTGTCTGTGCAAGGCAGTACGGATGATGCGTCTTACAGCAATCTGGCGGCGTCTGCGGGGTATGCCTTCAATCCGGGCAGTGCGAACTCCGTCACCATCAACTTCACAGCTGCAACCGCCCGGTATGTCAAAATCAACTTCACGGGCAACACCGGCTGGCCCGCAGCACAGCTGTCGGAGATTGAGGTGTACGGCACCACGGCCTCGCCACCCGGAACCTATGAAGCGGAGGCCGCTGCCTTATCCGGCGGGGCCAAGACGAATACCGATCACAGCGGCTATACCGGTGCTGCCTTCGTAGATGGCTACCTGACGCAGGGAGCAGTCACAACCTTCACGGTAACGGCTCCGGCGGCAGGGAATTACAGCGCAGCCCTGAGGTATGCCAATGCCTCCGGCAGTACGAAGACGCTGAGTATCTACGTGAACGGCACGAAGGTCAAGCAGACCTCGCTTGCCAATCTCTCGAACTGGGATACCTGGTCGACACAGGCAGAGATTCTTGCCTTGAACGCCGGAACCAACACCATTGCTTACAAATATGATGCGTCTGACTCCGGCAATGTGAATCTGGATCAGCTTGTGCTGAGCGCTTCCTCGACGCCGACGGCAACGGCAACGCCAGCTCCGACGGCTGTGCCGACCGCAGCCCCAACGGCTACGCCAACCGTAGCTCCAACGATCGCGCCGACCGTTGCACCGACAGCTACACCTACTGTAGCCCCAACGGCGACTCCGGCTCCGACGATCACGCCAACGGCCACCCCGAGCACGGGTCCCGGCTCGAATCTGGCGGTCGGCAAGGCTATCCATGCTTCTTCTTCCGTCTTCACCTTCGTCCCCTCCAATGCCAATGATGGAGATGTCACTACCTACTGGGAAGGTGCGGGCGGCAGCTACCCGAATACGCTGACCATCAGCCTCGGCGCGAATGCCAATGTCACCTCGGTGGTCGTGAAGCTCAATCCGGCAGCCGCCTGGTCAACCCGTACCCAGACGATCCAGGTGCTGGGACATAACCAGTCCACAGGAACGTTCACCAGTCTGGTATCTGCGGCGGAGTATACGTTTAATCCGGCCAGCGGCAATTCAGTGACCATTCCGGTGACCGCTACAGTCAGTGAGCTGCAGCTGAGAATTACGGCGAATTCCGGTTCAGGCGCCGGACAGGTAGCCGAGCTACAAGTCATCGGCACACCGGCGGCGAATCCTGACCTGACGGTAACCGGAATGTCATGGAGTCCGTCCGCTCCGGTGGAGACCGATGCCCTCACGCTGAGTGCCAGCGTCAAGAATATCGGCTCAGCGGCTTCGGCCGCAACCACAGTCAGCTTCTATGTCGGCACCACCCTTGCCGGGACAGCACCGGTGGGTGCGCTCGCCGCAGGAGCTTCCGCGAATGTATCCTTCAGCCTCGGAGCCAAGGATGCCGGAACCTATACGGTAAGCGCCAAGGTTGACGAGAACAACAATGTCATTGAGCTGAATGAGGGCAATAACAGCTATGCCCATCCTGCGGGCCTTACTGTGAACCCAGTATCCAGCTCGGATCTGATTGCTTCTCCGGTCAGCTGGTCTCCCGGCAACCCGGCAGCAGGCAACACGGTCAGCTTCTCGGTAGCCATTAAGAATCAGGGAACGGCGGCCTCAGCCAGCGGTGCGCACAACATTACGCTGACCTTGACCGATGCTACGACAGGCGCAGTCCTCAGAACGTTGACTGGCTCCTATAACGGTGTCATTGCTGCCGGAAGTACTACGGCCCCTGTGGCTCTTGGGACCTGGACGGCGGTGAACGGAAAATATAATGTCAAAACAGAGATTGCCGTGGATGGCAACGAACTGGCGGTAAAGCGGGCCAACAACATCCAGAACCAGTCGCTCTACATCGGACGCGGGGCTAATATGCCTTACGACATGTATGAGGCAGAGGATGGAGTGATCGGCGGCGGAGCTGTCAAGCTGGCACCGAACCGGAATATCGGCGATCTGGCCGGTGAAGCTTCAGGCAGACGGGCCGTTACGCTGAATACCACAGGCAGCTATGTTGAATTCACGACCAAAGCCAGCACGAATACCTTGGTTACCCGGTTCTCTATTCCCGATGCTCCGGGCGGTGACGGCACTACAGCTACACTCAACATCTACGTCAATGGAGTGTTCAACAAGGCTATTACCTTGACCTCCAAATACGCCTGGCTGTATGGCTCGGAGGCCAGTCCCGGCAATTCGCCGAGTGCCGGATCCCCGCGTCACATCTATGACGAAGCGAATATCATGTTCGACAGCACGATTCCGGCAGGCAGCACGATCCGGCTGCAGAAGGATGCAGCCAACACTTCGCAATATGCGATAGACTTCGTGAGCCTGGAGCAGGTATCGCCAATAGCCAATCCTGACCCGTCCAAGTATACCGTTCCGCTTGGATTCACTCATCAGGATGTGCAGAATGCGCTGGATAAAGTCCGTATGGATACAACGGGTAATCTTGCGGGTGTCTATCTTCCTGCCGGAAACTATGAGACCTCGAATAAATTCCAGGTCTACGGCAAGGCAGTGAAGATCATCGGAGCCGGACCGTGGTATACCCGGTTCTACGCTCCGCTCAACCAGTCGAATACAGACATCGGCTTCCGCGCGACAGATTCAGCGAATGGCTCAACCTTCTCGGGGTTTGCCTACTTCGGCAACTATACTTCACGGATTGACGGCCCCGGCAAGGTGTTCGACTTCTCCAATGTGGCGAACATGACAATTGATAATATCTGGACGGAGCATCAGGTGTGTATGTACTGGGGCGCGAATACCGATTATATGGTCATTAAAAACTCGCGCATCCGCAATACCTTTGCCGACGGCATCAATATGACCAACGGCAGCACGAACAATCTCGTGTCTAACATCGAGGCCCGGGCAACCGGAGACGACAGCTTCGCCTTGTTCTCGGCGATCGATTCCGGCGGCTCCGACATGAAGGACAATGTCTATGAGAATCTGACGTCCATCCTGACCTGGCGGGCAGCCGGTCTTGCCGTCTACGGCGGGTATGCGAATACCTTCCGCAACATCTATATTGCGGATACTCTCTGCTATTCGGGGATTACGATCAGCTCGCTGGACTTTGGTTATCCGATGAACGGCTTCGGGGCATCACCGACGACGAACTTCCAGAATATCTCCGTCGTCCGCTCAGGCGGACATTTCTGGGGCGCACAGACCTTCCCGGCCATCTGGGTATTCTCCGCTTCCAAGGTGTTCCAGGGCATCCGGGTCAGCGATGTGGACATCATCGACCCGACCTATCACGGAATTATGTTCCAGACGAACTATTCCGGCTCTACGCCGCAGTTCCCCGTAGCCGATACGATCTTCTCGAACATTACGATTTCCGGTGCCCTCAAGAGTGGTGACGCCTTCGACGCCAAATCCGGTGTCGGCATCTGGGCTAATGAATTGCCGGAGCCCGGCCAGGGACCGGCAGTGGGCAGCGTGGTCTTCAACAACCTGAAGATTCTGAACACGGTAACGCCGATCAAAAACACAACCTCCACGTTCACGATAACGGTGAATCCTTAGAGGCACGTGAAGAGATCTCACTGAACCTGCACCGCTACCGCAGGTATCATTGAGCAGAAACAGAGCAGAAAGCCGTCTCCCGTTTTGTGGGAGGCGGCTTTTACTGCTGCACCTGATAATCGACAAATGCTATCCCGTAACTATACAATGGGTGTTATATCGTGCATAGGATAAGGACCGAAACAAAGGAGGCACACCCATGACGAAGCGGGTAGTCAATAATATTACAGAGCTGATTGGCGGCACGCCGGTTGTACGCTTGAACCGGGTAACCGGACCGGAGGACGCGGAGCTGTATGTGAAGCTGGAGATGTTCAATCCCAGCGGCAGCGTCAAGGACCGGGCGGCTTATAATCTGATTCGGCAGGCGGAGCTGGACGGACGGCTGCAGCCGGGCGGGACGATTATCGAGCCGACCAGCGGGAATACCGGGATTGGACTGGCGATGAACGCGGCAGCGAAAGGGTATAAGGCGATCCTGATCATGCCGGATAATATGACGAAGGAACGGATCAATATCCTGAAAGCCTACGGGGCGGAAGTGGTGCTTACTCCGGCGGCGGAGCGGATGCCCGGTGCGATTGCCAAGGCGGTGGAGCTGGGACGGAAGATCCCTGGCAGCTTCATCCCGCAGCAGTTCGAGAATCAGGCGAACCCGGATATTCACCGCACCACCACCGCGCCGGAAATTCTGGAACAGATGGAAGGGAGGCTGGATGTCTTCGTTGCCACTTCCGGGACAGGCGGCACCATCACCGGAACCGGCGAGGCTCTGCGCGCACGACTGCCGGAGCTGCGCGTGGTTGTCGTGGAGCCGCAGGGTTCGCCGGTGCTGTCCGGCGGCCAGCCCGGGCCGCATAAGCTGGTGGGGACCAGCCCGGGCTTCGTGCCGGCGATTCTGAATACCAGCATTTACGATGAGATCGTGCAGGTATCCGATGAGGACGCCTTGGAGATGGTAAGAGAACTGGCCCGTACCGAGGGAATTCTGCTCGGACCTTCAGGCGGAGCCGCAGTCTGGACGGCCTTGCAGGAGGCGCAGCGCCTGGGACGGGGGAAGCGGGTGTTATGTATCGCGCCCGATACCGGGGAACGTTACCTCAGCATGGGGATTTTCGACTAAATTATATTGGAGGACCGTTATGAATCAAGCGAAGCACAGTTTCCGGCACAGGGTAAGAGCGGCCGGAAGTCTTATTTTTGCAGCAGCCATAGTCTTTAGCCTGACCGGGTGTGCCCGAACGAATAGCAATGACGCTGCCAGCAGTGCAGCAGCATCGGCCGGGCCGTCTACCGGCAGTCCATCGCCAGCTGCTCAGCAGACGGATAGCCCGCCAAGTGCGGTTCCGACAGCATCATCGTCAGCTACGGCTTCTCCAGCCCCGGCTGCCTTGCTCGACCCTGCCAAGCTGCAGCCAGTCTTCGGATTCGCGAGTGAGACCGGGAGTCATATCATGGTCACCAGGGAAGAGGAGGGCGCCGGGGAGCAGATGAAGTCCCTGAACACTGCCATCGGGAACGGAGGCCAGGTGCTGGCTGTGAAGCTGGAGAAATGGCAGACGGGTAACGAGAACAACAACGGACGGGAGCTGGCGAATAATATTCCGAATCTGTCCGGGTATCTGTTCAAGGTAGAGGGTGACGCAGCGATGCGGGATGAGACCTATGTTCTGGTTGATTCTGCGGTCTTTCCGCAGGCAGCCTTGCTGGAGCTTCAGCCCGCTGACCCGGCAGGCCCGCAGCTTGCAGCTGGTGATCCGCTTCGTAAGAGTGTAGAAACTGCCAAAGGGCGGAAGATCCAGGCAGCCTGGAAGCTGGCCGGGCTTGGCCCGGACAGACAGCTCTATCTGGTGCAATTCGTAAGACAAGATAAGGATATGTTGTTTAGCCTTGTGCTGGTGGAAGGCGGGAAGCTCAGCTTCAAGGACTATCCTGCGGAGATTACGGATAATGAATATTCAGTCTGGCGTGTCGATGACGGCGGTGAGGTGAACCCGCAGATGTTCTCCCTGCTGTTCGCGGCACAATCGGCAGAGGGACTACTGCTTGGGCTGAACTGGTGGGGAGCGGAGAGTGTGAACAGCTTTTTCCTGAAGCAGGAAGGCAATGGCTTCACAGAGCTAGCCATCGAATATGGCCGCTATATCTCTCCCTTGTGAGCAGGGCGAACGGACAGCAGGGCTCCCCGTTACTTCTGGGTGACGGAGGAGCCTTGTCTGCCTGACATATAGATCATCATGATTGGCCTCATCAGCATGTATCCCAGTATTCCGCCGAAGGTGTTCAACAGCAGATCATCCACATCAAACGTTCCAATATAGAAGACGGCTTGCGAGCATTCCAGCACCGCGCTTAACGCGAAGGACCACAGCAGGACACCGGTGAAGGAGCCGCTGCCTTTTCCATTCGGGTTGAGCAGCACCAGGAAGATGCCATAAGGGATAAACAAGGCGATATTTCCCAAGAAATTAACGACGGTGCTAGTGCTGATATGGTGATAGGTGTTAGTCAAGGTGGCCAGCGGGATCAGATTTCCGCGTTGCAGACTGGCCGCAATATGGCCCGGGCTGTGCTGAAGCTGCTGCCATAGAAACGGGAGATCCATCGACCCGAATTTGAACAAAATGATTTTAAACAAAATATACACGTAGACGGTAAACAGTACCTGCAAACCGTACTTTGTCTGCTTGTGTGCCTGATTCATTTTACATCACCGCTTTCTGTAGATTGTACTGTTATATGGGTTAGTCATTAAGGATAGACCGTCATAATCACACCGTTCATATTGTCGCCGGAGAACTCAACGTGCTGGGCGTCAGGGGTAGGGACAGGAGTATTCCCGTTAATTTCGATATAGGAGATCTGATATTCAACCCCGTTAACGGTAGTGGCAATCGACTTCTGCTCCTTTAGGAATTCAAGATATTCTTCAAGCGTGAAGTTCTTGTCGCGCATAATCACACTGTGCGGAAGTCCTACATAACGGAAATGCCATGGCTCATACTTGATGCCGGTGATGTCTGTTTTATCCTCAGGATAGCGCAGAATGAAGCCGTAATCCCATGCATGCTCACGCAGCCACTGCCCTTCAGGGGCATGGCTCATGGCCATTTGGGAGGAGCCGATGTCAAGCGACAAGCCCAGGTTATGCTCGCTGTATCCGGGTGGAAGAGCGTAGTCGGCCCCTTTTTCATCGTATAACTGCTGCTGCTTGTCATTGTCCCTATATCCGCTGCTGATCAGGAAGCTGTTGATGTCATCCCCGGCTGCAGCATGTACCATCTCTGTGAATTTCTCCGCGACTTGCCTGGAGAGCAGCGTTTTGTGATCCAGCAGCAGGTAGCCGGAAGTCAGCTCCTCATGATCGAGCAGACGTACGATATCCTGGCTGACTCCTGTATCGTGAACGGGGTAATCCTTGTTGACCAGCAGCAGGTTCCCCTGATAAATTTGGCCCTTCGGGATCACTGTCAGAGTCTTCGAACCATTATCTGCAGAGACTCGTACCGTCTTAATATTCAGATCTGCCTTGGCATCCTCTTTATCCCTGGACATCCACTCATACCCGATCAGCAAGGCAATCACAATTAACAATAACCATTTCTTCATGTTCTCGTCCTCCTTGTTTCAATGACTTAAGCATAGAGGAGTGTGTTTAAATAGAAGTGGGGGAAAGATAAAGTTTTTCTTAAAAGATAAAACTAAAGCCGTTTCCACCTGAAGTGTCAACGCAAAAAAACGCCCTTCTAAATTCTAAAAGGACGGTAACACTGCTACAGCTGGACCAGACTATTGGATCACACCCGGCAGACGGACCTCGAAGAGCGTGCGGATCGTGTCACTCTGTACGGAGATCGTCCCCTGATGCTGCTCGACGATATTTTTGGCAATGAATAATCCCAGCCCGGTACTGCCTTCCTGATGGGTCCGTGCCCGGTCACCTGTATAGAACATATCGAACAGAAAAGGCAGGTCCTCCGCCGGAATCCTATCTCCGTAGTTCATGACCTGGACAACGATAGTCTCACCCTCCGGGTAGCAGCGGACATCGACATAACGGCCGTCTTTGCCGTAACGCACCGCATTGGTCAGCAGGTTCTCGAACACCCGGGCCAGCAGTTCCCCGTCTCCGGTAATTTTGAGCTGCGGAGTGACCTGGGTGCGGGCAGTCAGCCCGTTGTTCTCCAGCAGAGGATACAATTCCTCGTTCAGCTGGACCAGCAGCTCGCTCAGATCCAGGGGGCGCTGCTCCACGGTAAGCATGCCGTAGTTCATCCGGGTAATCTCGAACAGCTCGTCGATCAGCTTTTCCAGCCGCTGTGATTTGGTGTAGGCAATTGTGGTGTAATGTTTCACTTGTTCAGCGGTTAACTCCCCGTCCTTCAGCACCAGATCCAGGTAGCCGAGCACAGAGGTCAGCGGAGTCCGCAGATCATGAGCCAGATTCAGCACCAGCTTGTCCTTGCTATTCTCCGCGAAGTCCCCGCGTTCCACCGCTTCCTCCAGCTTATCCTTGGCCTGATTCAGATCAGCGGCAATATCCTCGAATTCATCGTTAGAATGGATTTGAATCCGGCTTTTGAAATCCCCGTTAGCCAGCAGGCGGATATGGTGCGAGATTTCTTTGAAATAGCGGGCATACGGCTTGGTGAACAGGAAGAAGAACAGCAGCGCCAGCGGGATGAAGAAGATCAGGAAGAAATTCAGGTCGCCGAAATCGGCAATCAGATAACGGAAGCGGGTCAGCTTGTCTTCATACTTCACCTGAGAGGTATAATACATTTGCAGGCTTTTGTAGAGTACAAAGGTAATAGCACCGGAGCAAATCATGCTGAGTACCAGCAGCGATATCATTTTGAAGCGGAAGCTGCGGACAAGTTTAGCCATTGAACGTGTACCCTACTCCCCAGATCGTTTTGATCCATGTATTTTTATTCTGGTCATCGCCGAGCTTTTTGCGCAGGGTGCGGATATGGACCATCACGGTGTTCCCGCCTTCATAATAAGCCTCACCCCAGATTTGCTGAAAAAGCTGCTCGGCGCTGAATACTTTCTTCGGGTAGCTGGCGAGCAAATACAGGATGTCGAATTCCTTCGGCGTCAGCTCCACGGGATGTCCGTATAAGGTTACGGAACGGCGGTCCGGATCAACAATCAGTCCCCCGGCTTCCACCACGGCCTTCTGCTCGGTAACCGGCTGGTTCAGCTTCATAGAACGTCTAAGCTGCGCGTTCACTCTGGCGACCAGCTCCATGGGATTGAACGGTTTGGTCATATAATCGTCGGCGCCGATGACAAGACCGGTGATTTTGTCTAGATCCGAAGTCTTGGCGCTCACAAAAATAATCGGCAGCCCATGCTGCTCCCGGATCTGCCGGGTCACCTCATACCCGTCCAGCCCGGGCATCATAATATCCAGAATCGCCAGGTCGATATGCCTGGACTGGATGACCTGCACTGCTGCCGGGCCGTTTGTAACCTTTATGGGGTGGTAGCCTTCTTTTTCCAAATGCAGTCCGATCAGATCGGCAATGTCGGGATCATCGTCGGCGATTAGAATCGTAATCCGTTTCATTTCAATATCTCTCCTGTATTGTCAGTATGAATGTATTCTTGATTAAATGTCATTCCTAGTGTAACCTATCGGATATTGTTTCGCTAACCGTTATGATAGGACGATGGGAGCTATGAAGAGAATGATTTAATTTTTAAATACTTAATTCTGTAACATATGCGGACGGGCATAGCCCTAAAGAGTCATGCCGGAGATCACCCGGAAATGGTAAAATAACGAACAGAAATTAAGGAGGGAACTGTGACGTATACCCGAATTAAAGTGCTTATTCTGCTGATTCCAACGGTCATGGTGGGTATCTGGGAGTGGGTGAGACATCAGTTCCTGATGCCGTACATCTCTATGGACACAGGCAACTTCTTAACACCTGTATTGGTATTTCTCTTCAGTATTATTCTGCTGCTGCCGCTCTTTCGCCTCATGGAGCGCAATCAGCGGGAGCTGGAGCAGGAGCGGGCGGCAACCGGAGCGATGGAAGCACGGGAGGCACTGGCAAAAGAGCTGCATGACGGCATGGCCCAGTCCCTGTTCCTGCTCTCTGTACGGATCGACCGGCTGGAGCACGGCCGCAAGGATGGCGGCATCAGCGCGGACAGTGTGGATCAGATCAAGAAGACCGTTCACGAGGTTAACCGTTATGTACGTCAGGCCATTGCCAATTTGAAGGTGCCGTTGAGCGGCGCGGAGAGCTTCTCGCTGGAGCGTTCTATCCATGAGCAGCTGGCGGCAATAGCCGGAGAAGTCATGATCGAGGTATCGCTGGACTGGCATCTGGAAGAGCGGGCGCTGACAGCGGCGGAACAGGCAGAGCTGTTGTCCTGCATTCGTGAAGCGATTATTAATGTGCGTAAGCACACACGTGCGGGCAGGGTGTCCGTATCAGGTCAAGGGAATGAGCACGGCTGGCGTGTAACCGTTGCAGATGACGGTGCGGGGATTGAGCATGATGATCCTTTTGCGGTGAGCGGCAGCTATGGCCTGCAGATTATGAGGGAACGGTCCCGCAGTATGGGCTGGGCGCTTAGGCTTCACTCAGGAGCGGACGGAACCACTGTAGAAATTGTAAAAGGGGGTGCGCAGGATGGAACGCTGCCGGGTGCTGATCGTCGATGACCATGCGCATGCACGCGAAGCGATGACCGAGATTGTGGGGCTGGATGAACGGTTTGAAGTGATTGGTGCGGTGGCCAGCGGAGCGGAGGCGATCGTCTGGACCGGGCAATGGATGCCCGACCTGATCCTGATCGATATCGAAATGCCGGGAATGGACGGTCTGGAGACCACGCGGCGCATTAAGCTGGAATATCCGTATGTCCGGATTGTCATCGTCACCGTGTCGGATGAGATCTCTTATCTGTTCGAAGCGCTGAAGCAGGGAGCGCAGGGGTACCTCCTGAAGAACCTGGCTCCGTCTACCTGGATCGAATATTTGCTGGCGATTGTAAGCGAAGAGGTTCCGCTGAGCCGGGAGCTGGCGTTCCAGATTCTGAAGGAGTTCGCCGTCACCTCTGTCAAGGAGGAGCGGGAGGCATTAACGGCTCGGGAGAAGGAGATACTGGGCTGTGTATCCTCCGGGTCTACCAATAAGGAGATTGCCGCCACCCTCGGGATCTCCGAGCATACGGTTAAGAATCACCTGAAGAACATTCTGCAGAAGCTTCAGCTTCAGAACCGCACGCAGCTCACAAGGTACGCCCTGGAGCAGGGGCTGGCTTCGCGGGAGCGGGATTTTCCGGGGAAGAGATAGTCATACACAAGAGACAAGGAGAGATTCATTTGAATAGATTGTTTCGTAAAATAGCAGCACTGGCCGCACCGGCCGCCGCCGCACTACTGTTGTTCGCAGCCGTGGCGAGTGCCCACGTAACCGTAAGTCCAGCGCAGTCCAGTACGGGGGCCTGGGAGACGTATACCCTGAAAGTGCCGTCCGAAAAAGAAAGCGCCACCGTGCAGGTGGATCTGCGGATTCCCGCAGGTGCGGAATTTAAGCAATATGAAGCCACTCCCGGCTGGGAGGTAACAGTGGACGGGAATAAAGTAAGCTGGATTGCCAAGGATGGCGGCATTCAGGCCGGACAGTTCCAGCGCTTCTACTTCACAGCCAAGAATCCGGACTCCGCAGGCGATATCGCCTGGGATGCCTATCAGCACTATGCCGATGGCAGCCTCGTACAATGGTCCGGCGAACTCGGCTCGGAATCCCCGCATTCCATCACCGCCATCGCAGAAGCCTCCGGCAGCGCCGATGGCGGTCACGGCCACGGTGCCGCAGACATGTCCGGCAACGGCACCATGACCATGGACGAGCATCAGGCCATTGTGGAGAAGGAAGGCACCGGCACCTCGCCGATGGTTTACATTACCCTCGGCATCTCGCTGGTCTCCTTCCTGCTGGCAGCGATCGCTTTGCTTCGGGGGCGCACGGAGTAGGCCGGACGTAAGTGATGGATTGACTTGTATGGAAGAACCCCGCAGCAGATGTGAAATCTGCTGCGGGGTTGTTTGTGGTTGGTATATCCAGTGTGCCAAATTATACTGCTGAAGCCGCGGCTCCTTATCCGTTAAGCAACATGAGGCTAAGTGGAAAAACAGCATTTATTTTCGCTGAAATCCCTACAAACAGGCCAACAGTTGGATAAATGCTGCTTAATTTAGCCGAAAGTAGATAATAAGCAAATTAGACCAGAATTAAGTGCTGTTTATCCAATTGCTGTCGGTGTTGTGGTGGAGAAAGAGGGAATAAGTGTTGGAAATCCAATTGTTGTTTGGAGGGTAAAGGGAGTCATCATCTGTGAATGTATTGAGGAGCTAACACTATATCCATTACCAGCACCTTTTATTATAATTGCAGATAACGGAGTCTAAGACCTGAAAAGACTTACCCTAAGTAAGTTATCTCTCAGAAATATTTCCAATAAGGGAGTGCATTTATGTTTGATTACATTGATTTTTCACCGGGTACAATTACTTATAATGAAACGAGGTACTTGGATCAAGAGGATATATTTCAAGTCAGTTATTTCGAAGGAAAGTATACTCTTGATGTTGGCTGGTATAGAAAAGAGTTCGCGGTATATGTAATTAGAGCTTACGATTGGGAGAATCCGTTGTTAGAAAAGCGTTGTACAGAAGCGGGTATGCTACATGCTCTGGTTCAGGAATGCTCTGTGTATGTTAGGGATATTCTAAGCCGCTAAATGTGTTATGTTTATTGATTGAAATGCACCCTAAAAGGAGGCCCCCGAAATGTCCCTAACCCGACAACAACTAATCACACTCGTAACCAAGATCGTGAACGCCGAAGGAACAGAGGAGGAGCTGGACCAATGGCTGGAGATCGTAGCGAGCAATGTGCCTCATCCCGGTGTGAGTGATCTGATCTTCTGGAATGAGCCGGAGCTGACACCGGAGGAGATTGTAGATGCTGCGTTGGGTTATCAGCCGATTGTGCTGCCGCCGCCAACAGAGAACTAGCTCTGAACTACCTTGCGATTGCTGATCGCGAGGTTTTTTCATATTACGTACTACCCCAATCCCCAATTTCGTCAAGTGTGAAAATGGTGTGCTAATTGCTGACAAAATTCCCGCATAATCAACCATTTTCTCTCACGGAACGGGCGAAGCCTGCTCTATAATGGAAGCGTTACCAAAGTATGTTTGGGGAGGTTAGGATCATGAGTCGAAAACGTATCCGAAGACTAGGAATACTCGTCCTGCTGACAGCGATGTCAGGCTCTTTGTTTAACGTTGCTCCCGCTGTAACCCATGCCGCAGCCAGTGAAGACTACAGCTGGAACAGTGTGGTTACCGGTGCGGGCGGCGGTTTTGTGCCGGGGATTATTTTCAACCAGAGTGAACCGAATCTGATCTACGCGCGGACGGATATTGGCGGGGCTTACCGCTGGAACGAGGCGGACGGGAGCTGGATTCCGCTGACGGACAGCGTTGGGTGGGCGGATTGGAACAAGAATGGTGTCGATGCGCTGGCTACCGATCCGGTTGATCCGGACAAGGTGTATATGGCAACCGGGACGTACACGAATTCCTGGGATGGCAATGGTCAAATTATGCGTTCCAGCGACCGTGGGGATACCTGGCAATCTTCGCCGCTTCCGTTCAAGGTTGGAGGCAATATGCCTGGACGTTCAGCCGGGGAACGGCTGGTCATTGACCCGAATAAGAACAGTATCCTGTTCTTCGGGGCGCGGAGCGGGAACGGCCTGTGGAAGAGCGTGGATTCCGGCGTGACCTGGTCCAAGGTTACTTCCTTCACTAACGTAGGGACGTATGTCCAGAATCCGGGGAATGAGTATCAGAGTGATATCGTGGGCTTGTCCTGGATTACTTTTGATAAAAGCACGGGCTCTGCCGGACAAGCTACCCAGACCATCTATGTCGGTGTCGCGGATACCGCAAAAAGTGTGTTCCGCAGCACAGATGGAGGTGCAACCTGGTCAGCGCTGCCGGGGCAACCGGTAGGCCTGCTTCCGCATCATGGGGAACTGTCGGCAACCGGTGATCTGTACATTACTTACAGTGACGGGGTGGGTCCATACGACGGAAGCAAGGGCGAGGTCTGGAAATGGAATACAACCAGCGGCATCTGGAAAAATATCAGCCCTTCCACAGGGGCCGATAACTTCTACGGCTTCGGGGGGCTTGCGCTGGATGCCCAGCATCCGAATACAGTCATGGTTACCAGCTTAAATTCCTGGTGGCCGGACGGGGTCATCTTCCGCAGTAAAGACGGCGGGGAAACGTGGAGCCGGATCTGGGATTGGGGCTTCTATCCGGAGCGCAATTACAAGTTCGAGATGGATATCACGGCGGCACCGTGGTTGAATCTCGGGTTGACCTCAACCTCGCTTGATCCCGCGCCGAAGCTGGGCTGGATGATGGGGGATCTGGAGATTGACCCGTTCAACTCGGACCGGATGATGTACGGCACCGGCGCAACGATCTACGGTACGAATAACCTCGGGGACTGGGACACCGGCGGTAAGGTCAACATATCCGTGATGGCCAAAGGGGTAGAAGAGACCGCAGTGCTCGGGCTGATCAGCCCGCCAGCGGGTGCCCACCTGATTACCGCGCTTGGTGATGTGTCCGGCTTCCGGTATGAGGATCTAACAGCGGCACCTGTCAAGTTCCAGACCAGCCCTTCCTGGGCCAGCACGAACAGTATCGATTATGCGGAGCTGGACCCGGCCTATGTTGTCCGTGTCGGCGGTGTGGACAAAGAGAAATATCCGAACGGTAAGTCGATTGGGATCTCGAATGACAACGGCAAGAACTGGTACATGCCGAATGCAGAACCCTCCAAAGGAGGCAGTACCACAGTAGGGCAGGGTCAGGTAGCTGTATCTGCCAGTGGGAATGCGCTTCTGTGGAGCACCTCTGATATCGGGGTCTTTTACTCCAAGTCAGGGGGCAACTCCTGGACGGCGAGCAGCGGAATTCCTGCCGGAGCGAAGATAGCATCCGACCGGGTGAATCCGAATAAATTCTATGGCTTCTATGAGGGCAAGCTCTATGTCAGTACAGATAACGGAGCTACCTTCACAGCTACGGCTGCGACCGGCTTGCCAGCCAATAACGTGAACGGCCTGCAGCCGAACCAGGCGCAAGTGAGCCTGAAAGCCATGCCGGGCGTGGAAGGCGATATCTGGTTTGCCGGAGGACATCCGCAGGATAAGTACGGCATATGGCATTCTACGAACTCCGGGGCAAGCTTCACCAAGCTGAGCAATGTGGAAGAAGCGGACCTGATCGGGTTCGGAAAGGCCGCGCCGGGTGAGAATTATATGGCCCTATATACTGTTGCCCAGATTGACGGAGTAAGAGGAGTGTTCCGCTCGGATGACGCCGGAGCCAGCTGGGTGCGGATTAATGATGATAATCATCAGTATGCCAGAATTAATATGGCGATTACAGGAGATCCGCGCGTCTATGGCCGCGTCTATCTCGGGACCAATGGCCGCGGGACCTTATATGCTGATCCGGTGAACCCTCCGGCAGCAGGCTCCGTCATCACGCCGGTCACGGCCAGCTTCGATAAGAAGGCAGCGAATCAGAACGACATCGAAGTGTCGATGACCTTGAACGGGAATACCCTGGATTCCATTACCAATGGTGCTTCTGCATTATCCGCTGGAACGGATTATACGGTGAGCGGTTCCACAGTGACGATCCATAAGGCTTATCTGGCGGCACAGGCTGTGGGAACAACCACCCTAAGCTTCCATTTCAGTGCCGGAGCTGCGAAGACCTTAACGGTTACGGTGGCGGATACGACAACAACGGCTAATGATTCAACCATCACACCGGTCACGGCCAGCTTCGACAAGAAGGCAGCGAATCAGAACGACATTGAAGTGACGATGACCTTGAACGGAAATACTTTAGCTTCTATTAAAAATGGTTCGGCGGCGTTAACCGCCGGAACGGATTATACGTTAAGCGGATCGGCTGTGACGATCCACAAGGCCTATCTGGCAGCACAGGCTGTGGGAACAACCACCCTGAGCTTCCAGTTCAGTGCCGGCGCACCGCAGAGCCTGGCGGTCACGGTGACAGATACGACTGCACCAGTGGATGGCGGTCTGAAGGTCCAGATGTTCAATAGCAGCACGGCTAATGCTGTCAATGCCTTCAGCCCGCGGATCAAGCTGGTGAATACCGGTACTGCTGCGGTCTCCCTCGCTGATGTGAAGCTCAGATATTATTACACCAGTGATGGCGAGCAGGCCCAGAATTTCTTCTGTGACTGGTCGCAGGTAGGGAGCGCCAATGTGACTGGGACGTTCGTGAAGCTTCCGGCAGCCTTGAGCGGCGCGGATCATTACCTGGAGCTGGGCTTCACAGCAGCAGCAGGCTCGCTTGCTCCGGGAGCCAGCATAGATATTCAGATGCGGGCCTCCAAGGCAGATTGGAGCAATTACTCCCAGACCGGCGATTATTCCTTCAATCCAGCAGGCACAGCTCCTGCGGATTGGGCCAAGCTTCCGGCCTATATCTCCGGCAGTCTGGTATGGGGGAATGAGCCCTTGTAATCTGTAACGCATAGCCAGGGAGGTTCCGGCGGCAGCAAAAGAACCGGTTGCACATGATGAAATTCATGGGCAGCCGGTTTTTGATATGTCAGGATGTAATAAATTGCATATCAAGGGAACCTTCCACCGCCAGCGGACCAATATAGAGTGTAAGCAAGATAGAGAGGGGGAGAGGAAGATGACAGAAGAAGAGCTTCGGGAATGTCTGCAAAGGCTGGAACATGGAGATAAAGAAGCCTTCACCTTACTACATAACACCATTAGGCAGCAGGTGTACGGAACCGTCAGCCTGCTGGTGAACCGGCCGGCTGATGTGGCTGATGTAGTCAATGAAATCTACATCGAGCTATTCCGCTGCTTGCCGCAGTATGACGGCAAACGGCCTTTCGGAGCCTGGCTGAACGGTATGATCGTCAGGCAATGCAGCAACTGGAACCGCAGAAGCTGGCGCAGGCTGCGGCTCATGAACCGCAGCCGGGAGCATGCATCTGAGAGTCTGTATCCGGGAGCGGACGCGCAGCTTCTGGTCCAGGAACAGCAGGGAGAGCTGATGCAGCTGGTCAGCGGACTGCCGCCTAAGCTCCGCAGCGTAATTGTCCTGCGTTACTACGGAGAGTGCAGCTATGATGAGATTGCTGCGGCCCTGGGCATCCCGCTGGGAACCGCCAAATCCAGGCACCATAAGGCGCTGCGCAAGCTGCGGCAGAATGCGGTATTTACAGCGGACGATGAGATGAAGGGGGAATGGACATGTCTGTCGGAAATCAACTGAAGCAGGAGTTCAACAGGTATAAACAACATACAACGATGCCGGAGCCGCTGGAGCAGCGGTTAGCAGCGAGCTTTGAGCAATTCCAGCAGCCGCAGCAGAGAGGAAATAGGCCCGTGCGCGCGCGCGGGACAGCGAGGATCGCCCTGGTACTCTGCGGACTGATGCTCTTCGGAGGCGTGGTCTATGGTGCGGAGCGGCTATGGCAGGTTACCTATGGTGCAACCAGTTTGGAAGTGGATATTCATGAGGGCGCTAATGAGTCAACAGCTTTTGCCAACCAGACCCGGCGGGTGATTACAGAGATTCAGTCTCAGCTTGCTGATAATGAATCGGCTATGCTGTTAATTGCTAGATCAAACGGGATGAAGGAGCTCCGTATGATCAACCGTCCGCAGATATTCACAGATATCGAAAGCTGGAAGAAGGCTACAGAGCCTGTCACAGGTAAGCTGGCCGTGCCGGGCAGAATGCCGGAAGAATACCATTTTGCCGAAGGAAGATCCGACAGTACAGTGGGCATTACAGATAGCTCCTGGGTTAAAAAATACACCAATGTCCTTACCAAACGGCTGAAGCCCGGTGAGCATTACGCCTGGATCAAGAGCTTCAATGTGCCCAACCAGCAGGCCGGGACGGTCAGTCCTGAGCTGGTGTACCAAGGTCCTAAGGGAGAAAATGATTACATCTCCGTTACTTATTCCCCGCTTACTCCGTGGGCACAGCTAATGTCTGATGTTTGGGCGGATACAAAGGTTGAGCATCTGAAGGTAAAATCTCAGGCAGCCTTGTATGTTGAAAACCGCCAAGCCTATGAGAATAACAGCAACGGCTATTATGCGTACATCCGCTGGATTGAGGTTCGGGAGAACGAGGAGAGAAATATAATGCATGAGGTAGGGACCGGATCGCCTGAAGTCACCAGAGAGATGCTGCTACAAGTGGCGGAAGGCCTGCGTTAACCTAGAGCGGCGGTAAGACCGTGCAGACACATATAAACCTCTATTGTTGATCAGTACATCAACAATAGAGGTTTATATTGTTACCACTATACCCATGTTAGTCTCAGACTCCTTATCCTATCCTTTGTACTCAGCCGGGTAGAAATGGTCCGAGGCGGCAGTATATTTGCCTATCCTGCACATTCAAACTGCTCAAAACTGATCCGCTAACCACGATAGGATGGATTGTGAAGCCTGTGAGCTTTAAGAAGCTCATACCGTTTCGTGCAGGGACTCACTTCAGGCGGGAATGTCAGGATCAAAGATATAGTCTCAGTCACAAGGAGGAGCGCTGCTTAAGATTAGCTGCCGGAGATTCTGTCCTGGCTTACGTTCTTCCTGCAGTGTCTGTTTCCTTGAGCTGATATCTGAATTATACCGTCCGTGCGGGCAATAGTAAAAAGCCGAAATTTTTAAATTTGCACTTCCTGTTTGGAAAAAGGTCTTGTAAGCGCTATTATTCTGCGTTTTCCTTAGAATCTGCCGAATTCAAATCCCGCTGCCTTTGCTGTATAATGAAAAGGATGGTTTCAATGCTGCGTAGACTCCGGCAGCTTTGCCTGGAGGGAAAGGAAACGGAAATGAGCTTGTATGCAATGAAGCTTGAGGAACTCGGCAGCGGGCTGCTGAAGTCCTTTTTGGAGGATAATTATATATGTGCAGGCTATCCCGGTACGGGAGATCTGGAGAAGCATAGCAGAGAAGAGATCATCAGCAAGCTGGCTGCCGCCGGCTATCACGGGCAGGAGCTGGAGGGTGCAACCCATACTCTGGATACCTTCGTCAATGCGATGCAGGATGGGGATTATGTGCTGATCGCCGATGAAGAATGGGTGTATCTCGGGGACCTTGGCGATTACTTCTATGATACCCGGCACAGCGGCGCAGAGGATAGTACAGCCCACCGGCGCGGTGTCACCTGGCTGAAGAGTCTGCCACTCGCTGCGGTTAATCCGGCTGTAGCAGGGCTGCTTGCCTCTGACAGCAGAATAACTGCCTATTCAGGAGTGCTGCCCGCAGCCCGAATGGATCTTTGGCTAGAGAATCAGGCCGGGGATAGCGGAAGTGCCGCCGGGGCCTGTCCGGTTCAGGTGGATGAAGCTACAGTAGCGCAGGCGCTGGCTGTCCTGAAGGCAGCCTTGAACAGCACGGATGTAGAGCGGCAGGAGCGTGCGGCTGTGGCGATTTTGCAGTATGCGCGGTGAGTATGGATTGAGAATACGGCAGGATGATATAGACAAGGGTCTTTCGGCATAGTAGCCGGAAGACCCTTTTTATTAGATGAATTCAACAAACTCATTGACCGGCTTGCGATAACCACGCGGTCTGATCTTGTGCTGGTTATCCTTGCCGATCGTAATCAGCATCACCGGAACCATATGGTCGCCGAGACGGAGGGTAGCCTTCACAGCCTCCGGATCAAAGCCGATCATCGGGCAGGTATCCCAGCCCTTATCCTTGGCAATCAGCATGAACTGCATCGCCGACAGAGAAGCATTGCGGATCGCTTCATCCCGCTGGAACGCATCATTCCCGGTATAAGCATCGTTGATAGATTGAATGGTTTGCTCGTATGCATCCTCGCTCATCGCTCCCAGCAGCTTAAGCCCGCTATAGATTTCTGGAGCCTGCAGGTAGGCATTTTTGTCACCCAGCACCACAATAACAGCAGAAGCGGTGTGAATCTTGTATTGGCCATACGCGTCCTTGCGGATGGCTTCCTTTACGTTGTCATCGCTGATCACCTTATAATGGGTGTGTTGAAGATTATAAGCCGAGGGAGCCAGACGTGCCAGGGAGAACATCTCTTCGAGCTCACTCTGCGGAATGGTAACACCTTCCACGAAATTATTAGCCGATCTGCGGGACTGCACCAATTCGGAAAAAGTACTCATAAGTCATTACCTCCATCTAATATGTATGCTGCTTAGTAATAATCAATTGCTGATATTAATTAATAAACTTACATTTAGTTACTTGCTTAAGATATCACGACTCTTTGTATACGTCAATGAGGAAAAACATAATAATTTGTAAATTTAACCTGATTAAACGACTGGGTTCGATAAAACCGATGATGAAGTGATAATAATCACAAAAATAGGTTGCAAAGGTAAAAAGATTGTGACAATAATAACAAAGAGAGTGTTATAATAGTCACATAGTTTCACCTGGATGTCATTGTGCAAGAATACGATTTGTAAAAGGAGACTTCGATATGTCAGAAACCGTTACCCAAACCCTGCCTGAACAAGAAATACCAGAAGCAGCTCTTCCTAGAGAGGATGTGCTGAAAGAGCTTTTGAAGCCGGAGGTGCAGCAATCTCTGATTCTTTTGGTAGAGCAGCTGCCGCAGATCACACAAATGGTCAGTGTATTGTCCAAATCACTAGATTTTGTGCAGTCGGTTGCCACGGATGAAGTACTTAAGAATGATACAGTCGGTGCGATTAAGGAAATGGCGGGTCCTGTGGTGGGCACTGCCAAGAATCTGGCGGCTACTGTTATTGAAGCGAAAGACCGCGCGGAAGCAAGCAGCGAAACAGTCAGCCTGTTCGGCATGATGAAGATGATCAAGGACCCGCAGGTACAGAAGGCTCTCCGGTTCATGAATGCCTATCTGCAGGTCAGCGGTGAACGTCAATCGGGCAAATAAGCCCGTAATACTTAATGATGGAGGAATTATCATGTCAAAACATATAGTGATCCTAGGTGCAGGCTACGGCGGCCTGCTTAGTGCCTTAACCATTCGTAAATATATGAGCAAAGCGGAAGCCAAAATAACAGTAGTCAATCAGTATCCTACACATCAGATTATTACGGAATTGCACCGGCTTGCAGCGGGCAGTGCGTCTGAACAGGCGGTTGCCATGCCGCTGGCGAAGCTGTTCGCCGGTAAAGATATTGATCTGAAAATCGCCAAGGTCAATTCGTTCTCCCCGGATAACAAGCAGGTTATTCTCTCGGACGGCGTCATGCTGACCTATGATGCTCTCGTTGTCGGTCTGGGCAGCACCACCGCATACTTTGGTATTCCGGGACTTGAAGAATACAGCATGGTGCTGAAATCAGCAGCAGATGCGCTGCGGATCCGCCGTCATATTGAAGACCGGATTCGTGACTACTCCAAAACCCGCAACGCAGCAGATGCAACGATTCTGATCGGCGGCGGCGGACTGACTGGCGTAGAGCTGGTAGGCGAAATTGCCGATATTCTGCCTAAGCTGACGAAGCAATATGGAGTGAATCCTGCTGAGATCAAGCTTCTGCTTGTTGAAGCGGGTCCGAAGATTCTCCCTGTCCTGCCGGATCATCTGATTGAGCGCGCTACAGCCAGCCTGGAGAAGCGCGGGGTGCAATTCCTGACGGGTCTTCCGGTTACGAAGGTGGCCGATAATAAGATTGATCTCAAGGATGGGCAGCAGATTGTGGCGAACACCTTCGTCTGGACCGGCGGGGTACAGGGCAATCCGCTGGTTGGCGAATCCGGTCTTGAAGTCAACCGCGGCCGGGCCACGGTGAATGAGTTCCTGCAGTCCACTTCACACCCTAATGTATTTGTAGCCGGAGACAGCGCTGTTGTCTTTGCACCGGATGGCCGTCCTTATCCGCCAACGGCACAGATCGCCTGGCAGATGGGTGAGCTGATTGGCTACAATCTGTTCGCTTATCTTAATGATAAACCGCAGGAAGCCTTCAGCCCGGTCAATTCCGGCACACTCGCCAGCCTCGGACGCAAAGACGGGGTAGCCATTGTCGGCGGTAACTCCACTCCGCTGAAGGGGCTACCGGCAACGCTGATGAAGGAAGCCAGCAATATCCGTTACTTGACTCATATCCACGGCTTGTTCAGCCTGGCCTATTAATCATCTATCCTTAGATCCCCCTGGGGCTGTCATATGGCAGTCTGAGGGGGTTTTCTGTTTAAATAGAAGGAATAATTTTCAATGAAAACGTGTCCGCAGGAAAGCCGATTTGCTATAATGATCATGTTTACATACTATAGATGTTTTCATAGGAGGATTTCAGGCATGCCATTTCAAAAGAACGATATCATCCTGTTTCAGGGGGATAGTATCACAGATTGTGGACGCAATTACGCCGATGCCTCATCGCTGGGTGTAGGTTACGCGCTGATGGCGGGTGCCCGGCTTGGCCTTCAGTATGCGGAGAAGAATCTTACGTTCCTGAACCGCGGAATCAGCGGCAACCGGGCGGTCGATCTGCAGGAGCGCTGGGAGAGGGATTGTCTTGCGCTGAAGCCAACCTGGGTGTCTATCTATATTGGCATAAATGATACCTGGCGGTGGTATGATTCCGGGCAGGAGACTACAGCGGCTGAATTTGAGACGTCCTACCGTGATCTGATTGAACGGACCAAGCAGCATCTGGATGCCAAGCTGGTGCTGGTGGAGCCGTTCGTATTGCCGGTGCCGGAAGACCGCAAGGGCTGGCGTCAGGATCTGGACCCCAAAATCCACGTAGTCCGTGAGCTGGCCCGTGAATACGGCGCTGTACTCGTGCCGCTGGATGGCCTGTTCGCAGCGGCATCCGTCAAGGCTGAACCTGCCTACTGGGCGGCGGATGGCGTACACCCTTCGCCTGCCGGACATGCCTTAATCGCCGATGCCTGGATGAAGGCTGTAGGTGCAATAAGCTAAGAAGTACGTTGATTTCACTCTGCGTAACAAGGCTGTTATACTTGTAGGATACATACTCAAGGTGAAGCTTTGATAACGAGAGGAATGTGAGCAGGGATGACGAGCGATACGCTCCAGGATATGCAAGGACTGAAAGCGGCGGGTGCAGTGGTAGGCCACACCATCGCCGAGATGAAGAAAAGTGTGGTTCCCGGAATGACGACTGCGGAGCTGGATGAAGTGGGGGCGAAGATTCTCAACCATTTTGGCGCAAAATCTGCTCCAAAGGTAACCTACAACTTCCCCGGAACGACCTGTATCAGTGTGAATGAAGAGGTAGCGCATGGAATTCCGGGACAACGTGTCATTCAGGCCGGAGATCTGATCAATATTGATGTCTCCGCCGAGCTGAACGGTTATTTTGGCGATGCCGGGGTATCGTTTCAATTGCCTCCTTATAATGAGAAGCTGATTCACCTCTGCCGGAGTACGGAAGAGACCATGATGAGCGTGATTAATCATCTCCGGGCGGGCATGAAGGTGAACGAGATCGGCCGGGTTATGGAGTCCGAAGCGCGGAAGCGCGGCTATAAAGTCGTGCGTAACCTGTGCAGCCACGGCATTGGCAAAGCGTTGCATGAGAAGCCGTTTGAGATTCTGCCCTTCTATAATCCGCGTGTAACGACGGTGCTGAAAGAAGGCCAGGTCATTACCATCGAACCGTTTCTGTCCACAGGCACTGATTTCGTAGAGCAGCAGCCGGATGGCTGGACACTCAGCGTTGCCGACAACAGCCGCGTGGCCCAGTTTGAGCACACAATTGTGGTCACCAAGGGCAAGCCGATTATTTTGACTAGTGCTTGAAGATATATAGGAATATTTAACAGTTGTAATGTATGCATTACGCAAGAAACCCTCATACTAAAGATGATGTTATCATATGGAATGCAAGAATCTGTTTCCAGAATCGGAGGGTTAATTAAAGTGGATAATGTACCGCAAGTCAGTCATGCCTTTATGACATTTATGAAGGAAGCGCCGGAGCAGCAAAAGGCCCTTGGCGAAATTGTGAAGAAGCTGGATGCCGCAAGCAGCCTGGATGCCAAAACCGAGGAGATTGCCTATATTTCCGTACTTGCGGCGGTTAGGCTGGAGAGCGGACTGCCCTTTCATGTCAAGCATGCCAAAGCGCTCGGCGCAACCCGTGATGAGATCATCAGCGCAGTGCTGCTGCCCCTTCCGGCAGTGGGTAATGTGGTGATTCAAGCCCTGCCGGTGGCATTGCAGGCGTATGACAGTGAATAGTGTTCTGTTGTCTGCAAACTCCTCATGGGATTGACAATTGCTCTAAATGTAACTATTATAGTTGCATCTGGCGGAAGCATTCCGGCCAGTGTGAAGGAGTGATTGACATGAACATTAGCACGCGGTTTGCGGTGGCTATTCATATTCTAACCTTAATTGACAGCAACAAAGACGGCAAAAGCACCTCAGAGTGGATCGCCGGTAGCGTGAATACGAACCCCGTAGTGATTCGCCGCCTTACGGGTATGCTGAATAAGGCAGGACTTGTGGAGGTTCGTCCCGGTGTGGCCGGAGCGAAGCTTGCCCGCAGTGCAGCTGATATTACGCTGCTGCAGATTTATAAGGCGGTGAATGCGGTGGAAGAGGACTCCCTGTTCTCTGTCCATGAGCATCCGAACCCGGAGTGTCCGGTAGGCAAGAACATTGCAGGCGCTATTGTTCCAGTATTCTCTCTTGCACAGAAGGCGATGGAGAATGTGCTGCAGGAGGTCACCCTGGATCAGATCGTTCATCAGCTTCCTGTGGCTTGAGACAGGATCTGATGTACGTAAATTTAAGGAAACCTTCAGCCCCGTTTTATGTTTTTTTAAGGTTCGGGGAGTATAGTGAAGTTCTCCACCCCCCAGTGGAACCATTTGTGGAAGACCCCGCCGTGCCTCGGCAGGGTCTTTCTTTGATCCTTGCGGAATTCTGTCTATTTTCATTAAACCTTTATGTGTTTTTCATCTGGGCTTAAGCTTCGCTCAGTATAGTAGACCCATGACCCCCTTACAATAGACTTTTGGCCCTGCCGGTTACCGGCGGGGCCACTTTTTTTGATGAGCAGCTGCTTGGTGCTGACTTTACACTTCAATTTCTATCGTTTAGACTGACACATATGTGACAGGACTAGAGGAATATAAGGAGTGATCTCATAATGATTCTTTTTCAGAACGGCGACCTCAGTGTCCGCAGGCTGGAACAGGAGGATGCACCGCTGCTCGTACGATGGCTCTCGGACCCTGCAGTGCTGGAGTATTATGAAGGCCGGGACTGTCCGCATGATCTGGAACGGGTACAGAAGCATTTTTATGAAAGTGAAGAAGAGGGATTATACCGTGGAATCGTGCAGTTCATGGGTCAGGATATAGGTTATATCCAGTTCTATCCTGTTGGCAGGGAAGAGCTGACGGAGTACGGCTACGCAGATTATACGGGAAAGGTCTACGGAATGGATCAGTTCATTGGTGAGCCGCAGCTATGGAGCCAGGGGATAGGTTCGCTACTGGTAGGTGGGATGGTGAAGCATCTGCTCGAAGCAGAGCAGGCAGACCTCATTGTGATGGACCCGCAGTGCTGGAATCACAGGGCACTCAGAGTCTATGAGAAAATCGGATTTGTACGCAGGAAGCTTTTACCGGAGCATGAACTGCATGAAGGGGAGTGGAGGGACTGTTGGCTCCTTACTTATACTCCTGCACATTGATTCAAGCATACATATAAGGAGATTTTGCCCATGAAGAACAATTATACCATCCTGGGAGCTGCTCTGATTCTGGGCCTGTGTCTGGTTGCCGGCAGCTTCGTAATCGGAGATCGGATTAGAGCGGGCTACGAGATGCAACTGCCGACACCTGCCGGAGCGCAGACGGAAAGCCAAGCTGAGGACCATCCGTTGATGACACTTGCAGAGACTGCACAGTTCCTGCGTCTGAGTGAAGATCAGGTGAAGAATATTATGAAGGCGGAGAATGCAATGTTGCGTAATGATGGACCCTTCGAGGGGACAAAGCTCCCTTATCTCAGAATAGATAACGAGTTCCTGTTCAATAAGCAGCAATTGACGGTCTGGATTCTGGCCGCTACGCAGGAGCACAGGGTATACGCGGGGGAGAAGCTGGCCGGGAATTAAGGATCGCTACAGAGTGGAGGAAGCTTCAGGATGAAATTTTTCACTATACCCTGGTATGAAGAAATGCAGGTGCGCGGGTTCATGGTCTTCCCGGAGACGGAGCAGGACTGGCTGGAGGATGTGGCCTGGCATGTGGCAGAGGGGATCAGCTATGAGGAGCGGGCCAAGGATTTTCTGGAATATATGAAAAAAGATCTGCTGAAATATCTACCCGGGTACTTCCACGCTTCAATACATGACGGAACGATAAATTCCACTTATCCTGCGCCTGAGTTCAAGCAACGGGCCTTGCAGTGGGGCAGGGAATATGATGAACGGGTGCAGGCGATCTTCAGAGAATACCGCAAAGGGTACGAAGCCATTAAGCATGAACTCCCGGAGAGCGCCGTACAGTTAGTCGAGAAGAGTCTGCATGACGCCAGAGTGATCTCCTATACTATGCCTACAGAAGGTGTGCTGGAGATGATTCTGGACTGCGGCGGGGCAATGCATTACCAATGTGAGATCAAGCTAAAGTTCAAAGGTGTGAGCGGACTACGCTTGCCTGAACCGCTTGAAAAGAAATATTGGCTGTATGACGAGATCTATGCCGCGGAGCAGGGGTTCGAGCTTCGGGTTCTAATGGATTCCCCGCCAAGTGAACTAAGAATTACTGCACAGGATGTATTGATAGAGATCCTTGGTGAATCTCAATAACGAAATGACTGCTTCGGAGTCTGGCCTGTCGGCTGGGCTTTTTTTGTAGACTCTAATGTGTATTGTAAAAGTAATTGACAAACATATAGATCGCAACTATACTTAAGTAAGTTAATGTGTAACGGAAATTGAAATTACCTTTGCATGGACAGGATAGGAACAGTCAACACTAACCGTTATTATGCGTGCTTTGGTACCAGGGACTTTATTTGAATTAGCCTATATTCATTTCAGGGGGGATTCCTATGACAGCAACAGCTATATTACCACAACAACTGGAAATTGGACTTGTACAGATCCGTGTAAGTCATTTGGAGCGCTCGCTCAGCTTTTATCAGAATGTAATCGGACTGAAGATTCTGCGGCAGCAAGGGCGCGTGGTAGAGCTGACGGCGGATGGCCAGCAGGTGCTGCTTGTCCTGCGGGAGATTGAGCAGGCTCAGGTGCTGCGCCGGAACTCGGTGGCCGGACTATACCATTATGCGATTCTGCTGCCGGACCGGCCTTCTCTGGGACTGGTGCTGCGCAATCTGATCGACTCCGGGATTTCGGTCGGCCAGGGGGATCATCTGGTCAGCGAAGCTCTATACATCGAAGACCCTGATCATAACGGAATCGAGCTGTACCGCGACCGGCCCCGTGACACCTGGAAGTATGAAGCAACAGGCAATGTGGTCATGACCACCGATCCGGTGGATGTGGACGGTCTGCTGGCTGCATCGGAGGGCCTGAGCTGGACCGGGCTGCCTGCGGGCACTGTAATGGGTCATGTTCACTTCCATGTGGGCGATCTGGCAGAGGCCAAGAAATTCTATGTGGATGCGCTTGGATTCACGGTGACCGCCCATTACGGCGATGCGGCCATGTTCATTTCGGCTGGAGGCTATCATCATCATATGGGACTGAATACCTGGGCTGGAAAAGGGGCTCCGGCGGCTCCTGCGAATGCAGCGGGCATCGATTATTTTACACTATTGCTCCCTGACATTCAGGAAGTGCATGAAGTGGTTGAACGTGTGAAGCGTGCCGGATACCGTGTGGAAGAAGAGGGCGGTATCATTACTCTAAGGGACCCGTGGAATATAGGCATACAGCTGCTAGTGAAACGCTAAAATAACAGGGCGGACAGCATCGCGTTAATATTTACTGCTAGACCAGCGGCGGAAGCCGTGAATGATAAGGCAACGGAAGGTACGGGCGGAGAATTGTAATTTCCGCTGTGCCTTCCGTTTGTTGACGTTAGCCGGGTCATTGCAATAATATAATTGATTATCAGACGGGGAGATGATGGAATTGGAGACTTTTCTGGCTGTGCTGTTGATGCTTGGATTAATCGCCGTATCGAATATCTTGAACCGCTTCATTCCGTTTGTCCCGGTTCCCCTGATTCAGATCGGACTAGGAATCATTGCTGCACTAATTCCGACGGGAATACATATGCACTTCGAGCCTGAGCTGTTTTTTGTATTATTCATTGCTCCGCTGCTCTTCAATGACGGGCGGCGGACGCCGCGCGGTGAGTTGTGGAACCTTAGGGCACCGATTCTGCTGCTGGCGCTGGGACTTGTATTTGTCACGGTATTTGTGGCGGGCTATGCGATTAACTGGATGATTCCCTCGATTCCGCTGGCAGCTTCCTTCGCACTGGCGGCTATTCTGTCTCCTACGGATGCGGTAGCGGTAAGCGCGCTGGCTGGACGGGTTCATCTTCCCAAAAGCATCCACCGGATTCTCGAAGGAGAATCGCTGATGAACGATGCCTCCGGCCTGGTCGCCTTTAAATTTGCGATTGCAGCCATGGTTACCGGCGTGTTCTCTCTGCCTAAGGCCTCGTTTAGCTTTGTGCTGATTGCCGCAGGAGGACTGCTGCTTGGTGCAGTGCTGTCATTCCTGCTGATCCGGCTCAGCGTGTTCATCCGCAGGTTCGGTATGGAGGATGTGACCATCCATGTGCTGTTGCAGATCCTTACGCCGTTCATTATTTATCTGATCAGCGAGGAGATCGGGGTCTCGGGCATTCTGGCCGTTGTGGCAGGAGGTGTCATGTACGCCATTGAGAAGGACCGGGCCGTCTCTCCGCAATATAAGCTTCAGCTTGTATCTGCCAGTACCTGGTCAGTGCTGCTGCTGGTGCTGAACGGGCTGGTCTTCCTGATTCTCGGTGTGTCCGTTCCGGATGTGATCGAGGTGATTTACCGGGATCAGACGCTGAATAACTTCATGGTTGCCGGCTATGTTCTGGCGATCACGGCGCTGCTGATTGTGCTGCGTTTTCTGTGGGTCTATGGTTACTCCTTATGGGAGAGCAAGCGGCTGAAGGCAGAGAAGGCCCCGCTGAAGTCACAGATTATTACCTCGATCTCAGGGGTGAGGGGGGCTGTAACCCTTGCAGGTGCCTTCTCCATTCCGCTGGTGCTTGGGGACGGGGTGACACCTTTTCCGGAGCGGGATCTCATTATTGCGCTGGCGGCAGGTGTGATTCTGATGTCGCTGGTCATCGCCAGCATCTTCCTTCCGCTGCTTGCGGACAGTGAAGAGACCGTAGTTCAGAGCGCCGGAGCTGTATACGGGAATACGGAGCTGGCGGCCAGAAATGTGGTCATTGATGCCGGGATGTCGATGTTGCGCAGCTTGGTCTCTGAGAGCCCGGAGCGCTCAACACAGCCTGTGCTGCTGGAATTTACAGATAAGGTTGACAGACTATGTGCTGCAAGACCGGATCATGACCCGGCCCATGAGCAGTTCCTCCGTCTGGGTGTCGAGGCACGCAAGAGTGCGCTCGAAGCCGAACGCACGGAGTTGCGGCGGATCATGGAGAACGGGGCGCTGCCGGAGCCTGTTGCCGTGAAGATGGAGGAGCTGCTGGATCATACGGAGTCTCTGCTGTGCAAACGGCTGAATACGCAGATTAAATTCTCTTTAACAGAAATTCAGCGGCTGTTCTCTGGACTGTTCTCAGGTAAACTCAGCGGGGAAGAAGGACAGCTCGCCCTGCAGAATGCCGAAAGTGCGCGGACGGCAAAGATTGCGATGTGCCAGGCGGCAGTATCCGCCGTTAGTGCAGGAATGAGTGATGAGAACCGGCTCGCCTCGCAGAAGGTCATCGACAAGTACGAACGGCTGGAATCCAGGCTGGAGCAGGGGGAAGGCTGGAGCAATGACGGCGTACTGGATGATGACAAGCTGGAACTGAAGCTGCAGGCGATTCAGGAGCAGCGGAATACCGTGCAGGAGATGTATCAGAACGGGGCAATTAATCTTAAGATTGCCGGCAGGCTGCGGCGGTTCGTCGATCAGCTCGAAACCTCAATCTGGGAGGATTAGACTGTTAGAGCGCCGGTGTTGCAATATATTTTACCTGATACAATATACAAAGCCCGCTTGCGCAGGGACCCGGGGTCCTTGCTGCAAGCGGGCTTGTCTGTGAAATGGAGCCTTACGGTTGTTTGGGCAATTTCTTGATACGCAAAAACATCTGTCCGAGCACCTCGCTTAGCACCAGACCGGCCGCAATGGCTCCGGACAGCAGGAGCGCCTGAACCCCATACTGGATGCCGAGGTTATTATCATTCTCCACGAACCTCCGCATGGCATCATACGCAAGACCGCCCGGCACAAGCGGGATGATGCCGCCGACACTGAAGATAATGACGGGCATCTTGAAGGAACGCGCAAAAAACTGGCTGATCAGTCCGATCACAACGGTAGCACCAAAGGTTGCGACGACAGTATCGGAACTGTAATCCAGCAGCAGGTACAGCATCCAGCCGATCATTCCGGCGAAGCCGCATTGCAGCAGCGCGCGCACCGGTGCATTGAATAGAATGCAGAAGGTTGAGGCAGCGATGAAACTGGTGATCAATTGCAAAATCATGGCAGGACGACCTCTTTCAAGTGGGTGTTAAAAAATGGACAGGACCAGCCCGATGCCGGTCCCGATGGCGAACGCAGTCAGAAAGGCGTCGGCACCTTTGGAGATGCCGGATACCAGATGCCCGGCCATCAGGTCACGGACCGCATTGGTGATGAGCAGCCCCGGTACGAGCGGCATTACACAGCCGATAATAATCTTGTCCATCTCCCGTCCCACGCCGAGCTTGACGGAGAAGAAGGCCAGCAGACCGATAATGAAGGAAGCAATGAATTCCGCGAAGAAGCGAAACTGCACCAGACGGTGAAGATAAGTGGCCGCTGCGAAGCCTGTACCAGAGATCAGCAGCGACGGCAGAGCATCCTGCAGGCTGCCCTTGAACATGACCGTGAAGCAGGCTCCGGTCAAGGCTGCCGCTGCGATCTGTACCCATACCGGGTAAGCATGGGCTGCGTCATCGACGATGCCCAGACGCTCCCGCGCTTCTGCGGCTGTCAGCTGGCGTTCGGTCAGCCGCCTGGAGATGTCATTGACCTCGGATACCTTTTGCAGGTCTGTCGTCCGTTCGGCGATCCGGAACAGCTTTACCGGCTCGGTCCGGCTGGTGGTGAACATAATGACCGTCGGCGTGACATAGCTATGCGCACCGGGGAAGCCGAGTGCCGCCGCCATCCGGCTCATGGTATCCTCCACACGGTAGGTCTCTGCACCGCTCTGCAGCATGATCTTGCCTGCCAGCAGGCACAGATCGACAATGTCATGTATGGAAGTGTTGCTATTCGTGCTTGTACTATCCAACTTCGCTAATCCTCCCCGGGAATGTTATCTATTCGATTGTCGCCTGAAAGTCTGAAAATTTCAACCTTTATTCATAGCATCCGGCAAATTCCGGGTTTTTACTCTTCCAGCGTGCATAATCCCGTAGCGACCCCTCCTGAAACAATCGTCAGAATCGAATGGAAAAAGGTCTCCTTGGAGATCAGAATTCCGCCAGCGCCGATGATCAGGAAGTCCGTCAGGAAGATAATCAGGCCGACATTCAGCGGCAGGTAGCGTTGGATGAATCTGGCGAGGAGGTCTGTTCCGCCTGTGCTGGCTTTGAAGCGCAGCATCAGCCCGAGTCCGGTACCCATCAGGAAGCCGCCGATAATGGCGCTTGAGATGGAGCCCAGCTCAATATAGTACAGGAAGTAATACTGAAGCGGAAAGAGCAGCTCGATCAGCAGGGAGGAAGCCAGCAGACCCAGAATGCTGTTGTAGAAGATCTCCCGTTGCCGGAACCAGGCCAGCAGGAAGATAGGCAGACTGCATAGCATAATGCACAGTCCGATTTTGGTGCCGGAGATATAATTAATAATGAGGGCAATGCCGATAATTCCTCCATCGAGGATTTTATAGGGGACCAGGAAGAAGTTCGTTCCTGTTGCAATCAGCAGGCTGGCCAGCAGAATAATAATATAGCTTGGGAAGGATCGCATAGTCAACATCTCCGGAATTGAGGCATGTCTTAATCTTTATGCGCCCATTTGGAAAAAAATAGCTAAAAATTCTGCGCTGCCCGAATCAATTGACCATAAAGCAGGTGAAGTCTGAAATGGGTTATTTCTATAAAATACTGGAGACCGATATGGAGCTGCTGGCTGCTGCACTATCGGAGGTGCCGGTGGCAGTGTTGCTGAAGAGCGGACCGGAGCAGCAGCTGGAAGCGGGCCCGATCAGAGCCTACACGCCCCAGTCCGTACGGATTCGCGGGTTATCCTACTGCCGGGAATTGCACGAGTTCCGCATCCTTGCCCCGGGTTCCGCCTAAGGGCATTCATGCTCAGCGGGAATATCGCTTGCGGAAGCGCAGCGGAGAGATTCCGACCTTGCGGCTGAAGCGCCGGGAGAAGTAAGCTGTACTCTCGAAGCCGGTGCGCTCTGCGATTGCCGCGATCGGGATCTCTGTCTTAAGCAGCAGAAGCTTGGCCTGCTCCAGCCGGTAATCGGTCAGGTACTCCATGGGCGTAAGCCCGTAGACACGCTTCATGCAGCGGGCCAGGTAATTGTAGTGAAAATGCAGGGCATCCGCCAGAGAGGTATTCGTGACTTCTTCCATATAATGATTCCGCAGATAGGCCTCCGTCTGCTCGGCAATCTCGTCTGCCTGGCTTCCGGCCGTATCTTGCCGGGCCAGATCCATCGTCCGCAGCATCTCCTCGAAGATGCGCTGCTGCTGCCACACGGCGCTTGAGCGCCTGCTATGGTTCAGCTGCAGCAACTGCCCTGCCTGGCCGCTTCGTGCGAAGGGGGCAGGTAGCGGTCCGAACTGGGGAATACGGATGGTATAAGGGTGGGTAAGAAACTGCCGGAAATGCGTTTCCCGGTCCGCATATACCGGCTCACCCGCTGATTCCGTCCATTCTCCCACCGTGTGAAAATGAACCCAAGTGAAGATCGTCTCTGCATCACACGGCTGCACTGAATAATGGTAGCGGTCAGGCAGCAGCAGCAGGGTATGCCCGGCGCCCACTGCCCATTCTGTATGCTCCTCTCCAATATGCAGGCATCCCTGTTCCACGATGATCAGATCGAATTTGCCCATACGGCTGCGGTTCGGATGCTGGTCTCCAGGCAAATAGACGGTACGGCCGCATTCCAGGAAATAGGGGAAGGGTGGTGCGGCCAGATGAATATAGGAAGAATTAAGTGTCATTAGCAGCTCCTTGGAAAGGCATGTGTCCTGAATTAACTTCGCTAAGCCTTATATAAAAGTTGTGTGAAATAGTACAAAAACGGGGTTGTTTATGCTTCTGTTTTTGTTATATTGTACCGTCTATAATGGCAATTAGCGAGGACGAAATGCTGAAGAGGAGATGCTACAATGAGTCAATTTGAAGGTGCAAAGGTTCGGACAACCGTTCAACCAGATCATTCCGGTCATTCGGATCAGGGAGGCCACAGAGTGCACGTTCAGGATGAATTCTGGGGCCGTTATATCCGGTTGGTGCAGGAGACAGTGATTCCTTATCAATATGAGGCGCTTCATGACCGCGTGGCCGGGGCTGAACCGAGCCATGCCATTGCCAATTTTGAAATCGCTGCCGGAAGAAGACAGGGTAAGTTCGGGGGCATGGTCTTCCAGGACAGCGATGTAGCCAAGTGGCTGGAGGCAACGGCTTATTCCCTCAGCATCCGGCGGGACCCGGAGCTGGAACGCCAGGCGGACGAGGTGATCGATCTGGTAGGAGAAGCACAGCAGGCCGACGGATACCTGAACACTTACTTCACTGTCAAGGAACCGGGCAAGCGCTGGACGAATCTCCAGGATTGCCATGAACTGTATTGCGCCGGACATTTCATCGAAGCTGCAGTGGCTTATTATGAAGCGACCGGTAAGGACAAGCTGCTGAGTATTATGCGCCGTATGGCCGATCATATCGACTCTGTCTTCGGAACGGAGGAAGGCAAGCTGAAGGGCTACGACGGTCATCAGGAGATTGAGCTGGCGCTGGTGAAGCTGTACCGGCTGACAGGGGAAGAGAAGTATCTGAAGCTCAGCCTCTTCTTCATTGACCAGCGCGGGCAGGAGCCGAACTTCCTGCGCCAGGAATGGGAGGGCCGGGGCAGGGTTACACATTGGGGCGGCCAGACGGATCAAATCGATATGGCCTACAATCAGTCCCATATACCGGTCCGTGAGCAGACGGTAGCCATAGGCCACTCTGTCCGCGCCGTCTATATGTATACCGCCATGGCCGACTTGGCCCGCCTGACCGGAGATGAAGCACTTCGCGAGGCGTGCCTGCGCCTGTGGAACAATATGACAGAGAGACAGATGTATATCACTGGCGGAATCGGCTCCACCCATCACGGCGAAGCATTCACCTTTGATTACGATCTGCCTAACGATACGGTCTATGCGGAGACCTGTGCTTCGATCGGGCTGATCTTTTTTGCCAGACGAATGCTGGAATTGACTCCAGATAGCCGTTATGCCGATGTGATGGAGCGTGCGCTCTATAATAATGTACTCGGCTCGATGGCGCAGGACGGCAAGCATTATTTCTACGTCAATCCGCTGGAGGTCTGGCCGCAGGCCTGCACCTGTAATCCCGGCAAACAGCATGTGAAGGCGCAGCGCCAGGGCTGGTTCGGCTGTGCCTGCTGCCCGCCGAATGTGGCGCGCCTGCTGACCTCATTGAATCAGTATATCTACACTGAACACAGCGATACGCTCTATACGAATCTGTATATCGGAAGTGAGCTTATAACCCTACTTGGAGGAACAGAGGTGAAGGTCACTCAGTCCAGCAAGCTTCCATGGGAGGGCATAGTCACACTGAAGGTTGATCCTGCGGAAGCCGGGGTGTTCGGTATCGCCCTGCGTATTCCATCGTGGAGCAGCGGAAAGGTCCGGATCAGCGTCAATGGCGGGCTCCTTCCAGCACTTGATGCTTTGGAGCAGGGTTATGCGGTAATCCGCAGGGAATGGCAGCCCGGTGACATAGTGGAGCTGATGCTTCCAATGGAAGCGCACCGTGTATACGCCCACCCGGAACTGCGGGCTAATGCCGGGAAGACGGCTATTCAGTACGGGCCGCTGGTCTATTGTCTGGAATCTGCGGATAACGGCGAGCCGCTAAGCTCAATATCTCTAAGCAAGGAGGGCAGGTTCAAGGAGGCTTACGATGAAGAGCTGCTTGGCGGAGCTGTAGTAATCCGGGCGGAGGGCTACAGGGTGGAGGAACAGAGCTGGAGTGGCGGACTCTACGGCAGTACCAGGGCGGCAGTACAGCCGGTGGAAGTAACGGCAATTCCGTACTATCTGTGGGGCAACCGTGGCAGCGGAGAGATGAAGGTGTGGATACCGGAGTAATTCCGGGGCCGCCTGTCCATGAACGAACAACCCGGTTGTACCGCCTAAGCGGACAACCGGGTTGTTATGCTTTTTTAGGAGTGATAGATAATTAGCCGAGAGTGACTACAACCTGATGAACAGCACCGTCGCCTACAGGAGCGATAATGTTGCCTTCCACGGCAGCGCCGTCGAGGGTCAGGCTGGCTACGCCTTTAGATACATGGTTCGGATTCTGGATCGAGATTACATAAGTGTCGCCACGGAAGACGCGGGTAATCTCGAAGCCGTCCCATTCTGCAGGGATACAAGGGTCAACCTTGAGCCCGGCAAAGTCGGCCTGAATCCCCAGGATGGACTGTGTAATCGCTACATAGTTCCATGCTGCTGTTCCTGTCAGCCAGGAGTTCTTCGCTTCGCCGTGACGTACAGCATCTTTACCGGCGATCATCTGGGAGTACACATAAGGCTCCATCCGGTGCACTTCGCTGATGTCCTCCAGATAGGCCGGAGCGATTTTTTTGTAGATTTCAAAAGCTCTGTCGCCGTGTCCAAGGACCGTCTCCGCAATCATGATCCAAGGGTTGTTATGGCAGAAGATCCCGGCATTCTCTTTGTAGCCCGGAGGGTACGTGGAGATTTCACCCAGGTTCAGATAGTACTTGGAATACGGAGGCTGCTGCAAAACGATACCATAGTCCGTATCCAGACGTTCCTGCACGGAAGTCAGGGCGCGGGCTGCTTCACCGTTCTCTACACCGATTCCGGCCATTACGCACATGCCTTGCGGCTCAATGAAGATCTGGCCTTCCTCGTTCTCCTTGCTGCCGATCTTGTCGCCATAGTGGTCATAAGCGCGCAGGAACCAGTCGCCGTCGAAGCCGTGGGACAACGTGATGGCACTCATGTTCTCGATCTTGGCAACAGCGTCAGCGGCTACATCATCCAGTCCGCGCATCCGGCAGATCTCGGCATAGTCCGGTCCAACGAAGACGAACAGACCTGCAATGAACACGGATTCCGCTACGCCGCCTGCGATATTCTCCGTAGTCTGGAACGATTCGCCCGGTTCGGTGGAGAAGCAGTTCAGGTTCAGACAGTCATTCCAGTCCGCGCGTCCAATCAGCGGCAGGCCGTGAGGCCCGAGGTTGTTCGTGACATGCTCGAAGCTCAGCTTCAGATGCTCGAACAGGGTTGCAGTGTGATCCGGATTGCTGTCAAAAGGAACCTGCTCATCAAGGATCGAATAATCGCCGGTCTCCTTAATATAGGCTGCTGTACCCGAGATCAGCCAGAGTGGATCATCATTGAAGCCGGAGCCGACTTCATTATTGCCCTTCTTGGTTAGCGGCTGGTACTGGTGATACGCGCTGCCGTCAGGGAACTGGGTAGCGGCGATATCGAGAATCCGTTCTCTGGCACGCTCAGGAATCTGGTGGACGAAGCCGAGCAAGTCCTGGTTGGAGTCACGGAAGCCCATACCGCGGCCAATCCCGGATTCGAAGTACGATGCGGAACGGGACATGTTGAAGGTCACCATACACTGGTACGGATTCCAGATGTTCACCATCCGGTTCAGCTTGTCGTCCCCGCTCTTAATCTGATATTTGGACAGCAGGTTATCCCAGTGTGCAGCCAGAACTGCAAGGGCGGCATCCACCTGGGCATCGGTAGCGAACTGATCGATGACAGCCTGGGCCGGCTTTTTGTTAATAACGTTCAGGGCTTCCCATTTCTCATCCTCAGGGTTCTCGATGTAGCCGAGCACGAAGATGAAACTTTGAGCTTCGCCCGGCTCCAGCGTGATGTCAAGGGCGTGGGAGCCGATCGGCGACCAGCCGCTGGCGACAGAGTTAGTAGCTTCACCGGCAGCAACCGCCTGCGGAGCATCCAGGCCATTGTACATGCCCACGAACGATTCGCGGTCCGTATCGAAGCCGGCAATTTCTTTATTTACAGAATAGAAGGCGTAGTGGTTTCTGCGCTCGCGGTATTCTGTTTTGTGATAAATGACGGAATCCTTCACTTCTACTTCGCCGGTGCTGAGGTTACGCTGGAAGTTGGTCATATCATCATTGGCATTCCACAGGCAGAACTCGGCAAAAGAGAACAGCTTCACGGTCTTCTTCACATCGCCTGTGTTCTTAACAACCAGACGGTGGACTTCCGCATTATGGCCCATCGGTACAAAAGCAAGCTGATTCACGGAAATGCCGTTACGCTCGCCTGTAATAGAAGTGTAGCCCAGACCGTGGCGGCATTCGTAGAAGTCGAGATCCCGCTTCACTGGCATCCAGCCCGGGGTCCAGAAGTCCCCGCCATCGTACAGGTAGTAATAGCGGCCGCCGGTATCCAGCGGAATATTGTTATACCGGTAACGGGTAAGTCTTCTCATCCGCGCATCGCGGTAGAAGGTATAGCCCCCGGCAGTATTAGAGATCAGGCCGAAAAACTGCTCGTTGCCGAGGTAGTTAATCCAAGGATAAGGTGTTTTGGGGGTGTTGATTACATACTCTTTGCGGGTGTCGTCAAAAGTTCCGAATTTCATGAGAGACAAGTCTCCTTTCGATTGTGAACGCGCGTTTACAGAGCGGAGAAAAAATTCCCTCGGGGCAAGGGATTTTTCTGGATCTGTCTGAATCGGAGTGTAGCTCTACTTCTTCGGCGGCTGACAGGAATCTCGGGTAATCAGACGCGCCGGAAAACTGATGGTGCTGAAGGTAGGCTGCTGTGAATCACACAGCTCAATGACCTTCTCGACAGCGGCTTTGGACATTTCATAAATCGGCAGACGGACGGAGGTCAGCTTGGGATGAATCCGCGCAGCAAGCTGCACATCGTCGAACCCCGCAATGGAGATATCCTCCGGCACGGAAATGCCATGCTCCGAGAACGCTTCCATCGCCGAGATAGCCATATCGTCATTGGAAGAGAAGAAGGCTGTCGGCAGCGGGCCGCCGGAACTGAGCAGCTTTTTCACTTCCTGATAGGCGGTTTCCTTGAGAAAATCACCCTGAAGGACGAAGTCCTTCTGCAGGGCAAGTCCATGGCGCTTTAGCGTATTCTCGTAAGCCATGTAGCGCTCCCGTCCGGAATAAGTATTCATCCGTCCGCAGATCATGCCGATCTCCTGATGGCCGAGACCGATTAAGTACTCAATGGCTTCTACCGTACCTTCATAATCCTTGGAATTCACAATGGCGAGATGATTGCGGTCCAGATGCTCTGACATAATCTCTGAAATGTCATAATCGATCAGCACCAGCGGAGCGCTGAGACCGACCATTTCCCGTACGATCCCGATATCCTTCTGGGTGCCGACAATAATGCCGCCGTCAATCCGTTTCTGCAGGAAGGCCTGCTTGACCTTCAGGAAGTCGTCGGGAGAATAGACGGTGTGAATCAGAACATAACAGCCGCGGGCATTCGACGTATCTACCACAGCATCGACGAACGGGGCAAAATAATTGTTCTGATAGATCCGCGTCGCATTCTCCTTCTCGTTCATGCTGATGGCAAACAGCCCGATCGTGTCGGTCTTCTTGCCGGCCAGCGCCCGGGCGAAGCTGTTCGGCTCGTACTGATGCTGTTCAATCACCTTCAGCACCTTGGCCCGGGTCTCTTCAGGGACATTGGAATAGTTGTTGATCACACGGGATACGGTGCTTCGCGAAACCCCGGCTAGCTTGGCAATATCTTCGCTTCGCATAATGTACCCCCTCTAATGTAAACGCGCGTTTATGAGTTTATTGTAAAATAAACCGGTCCGCAGGTCAATCGTCCTCTGCAATATTTTTACCTAGGCATTCAAGCGGTTTCCACTTGCCGGATTCTCCGTTCTGCGTTACAAATAAATGCAGTAAACAAAATGTACCACGGGAAAGGCAGGAACAGATCATGATACAGGCATCCGCTTCGCATTTGAGCAAGGAGAAGGAGGGATGGCTATCTTTTACTCGCTGAAAAACCGACTGATCGCATTCTTCGTTGTGCTGCTTGTCTTGTCCTTCGGCACGATGTCGCTGCTGCTGTTCAATCAGGCGCGCTCGATTATCCGCTCTTATATCGAAACGTCGGCACTGGAGAAGATGGACGAATACGGGTCCTTTATTCATATGGCGCTCCAGCAGAGCTATGACTTGTCCTCTCTGGTCTATAACAGCGATATCACCCAGAAGTGGGATGCGATACTTACCCAGCCGGCTTCCACCGAAGGGCAGAGGATGCTGGCCAGCATCAACATGAGCAAGTTCCTGACCCAGACGACGAATAATTATTCGATCGTCTCCTCGGTCAACATCTACCGCAAGGAGGGGATGCGGGTCGGGGCCGAGAATCAGGTGGTGGCAGATAGCTCGTTTAGGCAGGAAGCGTGGTACCGCAACTTCATCGAACACAGCAATCACTGGGTTCCGGCCCATACCGATGAGGCGGAGATCAAGGGAGCTAAGCCATACGAGGTGGTGAGCCTGCTGCTGCCGATCGGGATCTTCGAGCCGTCCCTGGCCAAAAATGTGATGAAGGTCAACATCAAGGCGGAGTTCCTGCTGGAGCCGCTGAATCGTATACATTTGGGTGAAAGCGGTACCATTTTCCTGTTGAACCAGCAGGGCCATCCAATCCTGTCGCAGCAGGAGTACAGTACCTATCCCGAAGCGGCGAAGGAGGTTGAACGGGTCCGGGCAGGCCGTACGGCACAGGGGGTGGTCTACCTGAAGGATCAGAAGGGTGACTCGCATATTCTGGTCTACAAAAAGCTGGCCATCACCAACTGGCTGCTGGTCGGCTTCGTCTCGGAGCAGGACCTGTACGCCAATCTGTTCAAGCTCCGTAACAGCATTATAGTGTTTGCTTCGCTGATGCTGGCGGCTGCCTTTGCGCTGGCCTACTGGATCTCATCGGGCATTACCAAGCCGCTCTCGCGGCTGGTCTCGGCCATGCGCCATGTGCAGAAGGGCGACTTCGCCCAGGCGGAACGGCTGACCCCGCCGAAGCGCAGAATCCAGAGTGAGGTGGATTACGCCACCGATACCTTCCGCAATATGGTCCAGCAGCTACGCCATCTGATCCGTACCGAATTTGAACAGAAGCTCCTGCGCCAGCAAGCTGAATACAAGGCGCTCTTGATGCAGATCAATCCGCATTTCCTGTTCAATACGCTGGAGCTGATGAGCAGCCTGGCGATCCAGCAGCGCACGAAGGAGACGGTTACGGTCATAGAATCGCTGGGTAAAATGCTCAGGTTCTCGCTGCGGATCAGCGAGGATCTGATCCCGCTGCGCGAGGAGCTGAAGGTCGTGCGCTATTACATGTCCATCCTGGAGGTCCGCTTCGGTGCGGGTCTGGATCTGCGGCTGGACGAGGAGGAGGCGCCATACGATCTGGAGATCGTCAAGTTCCTGCTGCAGCCGCTGATTGAGAATGCGGTGAAGTACAGCTTCATTCACCAGGCTAAGGCCAAGGTACGGATTACCGTCAGAGCGGACAAGGACCAGCTGGTTCTCTCCGTCGCCGACAACGGAATCGGAATGGACCCGGAGCTGCTGCGCGAGCTGAAGGATCAGGCGATGCACCAGCAGCCGGAGCAGTTATTGCAGAGCATGACCCATCAGATTGGACTGCGCAATGTACTGGCCAGATGCCGGCTGTATTACGGAGGGCTCTTCACCCTAAGCATAGAATCAAGCAAGGAGGCGGGCACCTGCATCACGCTGGGCCTGCCCCTTCAGAGGAGGAATGACCATGTACCGCGTATTGATCGTGGATGATGAGCCGGAGATCCGCCAGGGCCTGCGGCTCAAGGCTGACTTTGCAGCGCTGGGCCTCAGCGTAACCGGAGAGGCGGGCAACGGCATGGAGGCCATGGAACGGCTGGCAGGCCAGGCGGTCGATATTGTCATTACGGATATGAACATGCCGGTGATGAACGGCGTATCGTTCCTGGACGATTGCCGCAGGCTGTACCCGGAGCTGAAGCTGGTAGTCATTACAGGCTATGAAGATTTCCATTATGCCAAGGCAGCGATCCGCAATCAGGCGCGTGATTATCTGCTCAAGCCGGTGGCCGCCGATGAGCTGACGGCCGTGCTTCAGAAGCTGAAGGACGAGCTGGATCAGGAGCGCAATGACCGTGACCGGCAGGCGGTGAATGAGTGGCGGCTGTCCCAGTACTACAAGGAGATGAAGGAGCATTTCCTGGTGCAGCTTGTCAAAGAGGAAGTGGAGCCGGTCCATGCGCTGAAGGAGCGCGCTGTGCTGTTCGAACTGGACGGCTGGGACCTGACGCAGGTGCGGTTCGTAACGGCCGGACTCCGTGAGCGTGCGGCGGCGGCGGTGCCGGAGCCTGGGCACGGCAAAGGTTCAGCGCTGCCGGAGCGTACGCCGGGCAAGCTGCGGCTGCCGTTCGAGCTGCTGACCAGGGAATTCGCGGGCAGCTCCGGGGAGCGCTGCCAGGTGCTGCGGGACCCGAGCTATCCAGGGCTGGTCCACTTCATTCTCCAGGATGCGCTGACCGATATGGACCGCTTCTGTGCAGAGCTGGCGGAATGCGTCGCCGCCCATCTGGGCTTCAATCCGGTGATCGGCTACAGCGGCGGGAAGCTTGGATTCCTCCGCTGGAAGGAAGGCTACCTGGAATCTTTGCTGGCCTGGAACCTCTCGGAGAATGCGGCCCAGCCGCCGGCCGAAGGAAGAAGCGAGCCGGGACTGGTGCTTACGGAGGAATTGACACGGACCCTGCGCAGGCTTCTGATCCAGGGGGAATGGGACGCCTTCGGGCAGAGCATCCGCCAGGAGCTGCAGCAGGCGTTCTCCCAGTCCCGCTCCTGCCTGGTGAAGCTGATCTTCCAGCTCTGCCTGCTCGTGGACGGGGCGGGTGCAGAGGCTGCAGACGTCAACATCCAGTCCCAGGAGCTATGGCTCTATCCTGAGGCGGTTCACAAGCTGGATTCGGTGGACAAGGCCGGACAATTCCTGCTGGAGCGGGCGGTCTCCGTGTACCGAATGATGCAGGGGGCCGGCGATGCCGAGGATTCGGTCATCCGCACAGCGACGCAATATATCGACAGCAACTACATGTATGATCTTAACCTGACCCAGCTTGCCAGACGGTTCAATTACAATTCCTCCTATTTCTCGGAGCTGTTCAAGGCCAAGGTGGGCCGGAGCTTCATGGTCTACCTGACTGACATCCGCATGGCCCAGGCCACGCATCTGCTGTTGACGACAACGCTTAACCTGTGGGATATCGCCGAGCTGACCGGCTTCTCGAATGCCAGCTACTTCAGCTCCAGATTCAAAAAAATGTATGGAACCTCCCCGTCGGACTTCCGCCAGCATCCACCTGAAAAATTCAGTAGTCAACAGCCGAAGAAATAGCATTCAAGCAAGCAGCGTTGCTTTCTATAATGAGCCTATATCCATGAAGAAGGAGAAGGCGCATATGAAGACAGCACACAGATCGGCGATGTGGAGAAGGAGCGGTACCGCTTACCTGTTCCTGCTTCCCTGGCTGATCGGCTTTTTCGGACTGACACTCGGGCCTATGCTGGGCTCCTTGTATCTGTCCCTGACCAAGTACGACCTGCTCAATGCCCCGCAGTGGCTGGGCCTGAACAATTACAGGCACATCTTCACGGCAGACGAATACTTCTACAAGTCTCTTACCGTGACGTTCAAGTACGTGCTATTCTCGGTTCCGCTCAAAATGGCCTTTGCCCTCCTGGTCGCCATCGTCCTGAACAAAGGCATCCGGGCGCTGGGCATCTACAGAACGGTGTATTACATTCCGTCCCTGCTGGGAGGAAGTGTGGCAATCGCCATCGTCTGGCGGCAGATTTTCGACGGGGAAGGGCTGATTAATCACTTCCTGGCCTGGTTTGGGATCGAAGGCCCGTCCTGGATTGCCCATCCCAGCTATATTCTCTCGACCATCGTCACGTTGTCCGTCTGGCAGTTCGGCTCCGCCATGGTCATCTTCCTGGCCGGCATTAAGCAGATTCCTGCGGACCTGTACGAAGCGGCGCAGGTGGACGGAGCCGGGAAGCTGCGCCAGTTCGGCCGGATTACGCTGCCGATGCTCTCCCCGGTGATCTTTTTTAACCTGGTCATGGGGATTATCAATTCCTTTCAGGTGTTCACTCCGGGATATGTCATTGGAGACGGGCGCGGCGGTCCGGTGAATTCCACCCTGTTTTACACGCTGTATCTGTATCTCAAAGGCTTCTCCTTCTTCGATATGGGGTATGCTGCCGCTCTGGCCTGGATCATGCTGATCATCATCGGCCTGTTCACCTCCATAGTGTTCGTGACCTCCAAATTCTGGGTGTTCTACGGCGACGGAAAGGACGGGCGATAATTCATGACAGACGACAAAATGATCTTTAGGCTAGGCAAACATGGCGTCATTATTCTGTTCGGGCTGTTGATGCTGTATCCGGTGCTGTGGCTGCTGTCTAGCTCCTTCAAGCCGAATGCGCTGATCTTTTCGGAACCGGGGCTGTGGCCGGGGAAATTTACGCTGGAGAACTACGTGAATGGATGGAAGGGGCTGCAGGGCATCTCGTTTAGTCGCTTTTTCCTCAATTCTGCCACGATCTCTGTACTGTCGGTCATCGGCAACATACTGACCTGCTCGCTGGCGGCTTACGCGTTCGCCCGGCTGGAGTTCCGCTTCAAAAGTGTGCTGTTTGCCTGCATGCTGGTGACCATTATGCTGCCTTACCATGTCGTGCTGATTCCGCAATATATTATTTTCAGCAAGCTGGAGTGGGTCAACACCTATTTGCCGCTGATCGTGCCGAAATGGCTGGCGCATGACTCGTTCTTCATTCTGCTGATGATCCAGTTCATCCGCGGCATCCCGAAGGAGCTGGACGAGAGTGCCACGATTGACGGCTGCGGCCAGGGCCAGCTGTACTTCCGGATCATTATTCCGCTGCTGGTTCCGGCGCTGATTACAACGGCGATCTTCACCTTCATCTGGTCGTGGGATGATTTCTTCAGCCAGATGATCTACCTCAGCCGGATCAATCTGTTCACCGTGCAACTGGGCATACGCTCGCTCTATGATCCTTCGGGCTCCTCCGACTGGGGCGCGCTGCTGGCGATGTCGGTGCTGTCGCTGGTGCCGATTATGACGATCTTCATGCTCTTCCAAAAGCACTTCCTGGAGGGCATCGCCACGACCGGTCTGAAATGAGCAAGCGATTACAATTATTCTTGGGGGGATATGTTTATGAAGAAAAGCTTAGGTCTTACGCTGAGTGTTCTGCTGCTGGCAGCCACAACCGCCTGCTCGGGCGGCAATAACGGTAAGCCTGCGGCGGCCGGCAACTCCGGCGGTGCCGGAGCTGCGGATCAGGTGGAGCTGCGGATTATGTGGTGGGGCGACCAGAAGCGCGCGGATAAGACGAACGAGGCTCTGCGTGCCTTCGAGTCGAAGCACCCGAACATTAAGGTGGTCGGGGAGTTTGCTCCGAACTCCGGGTATTTCGACAAGCTGAACACCCAGCTCGCTTCGGGCACAGCGCCTGATGTGTTTTTCCTGGGAGGGAACGTAACTGATTACGCCGCTAAAGGCGTGCTGCTGGACTTACAGCCCTATGTCGGCCAAGAGCTGGATCTGACGGATATGGATCAGACGATGGTGGAATACGGAACGCTGGGAGGCAAGCTGGTGCATATCTCTGCCGGGGCGAACGCCCGGGGGATGGTGCTCAATACAGAGCTGTTCAAAAAGGCTGGAATGGAGGTTCCGGCAGACGGCTGGAGCTGGGAAGATTACGCCCGCATCAGTAAGGAAATCTCCGATAAGCTGGGCAAGGGTTATTACGGCACCTACAACTTTACCGTTGAGGGGATGGACATCTATATGAAGCAGCGCGGCAAGCAGGTCTATGATATGGAGAAGGACGCGCTGGGCTTCGGGCAGCAGGATGCAGAGGAGTGGTTCAACTACTGGCACGGGATCACTAAGAACGGCGGAATGGTCACTCCATCCCTGCAGGTATCCAATCCTCCGGGAGACACAAGTAAATCCCTGGTCGTTACCGGCAAGGTGGCGATGAGCCTGATTCCATCCAACCAGTTCGCCGCTCATCAGAATCTGACCCAGGATAAGCTGACCATGATTCAGGTGCCGCGCGGGCCGAAGGGAACGGGGGTTGTCTTTGAATCCAGCCAAGGCTTGTCCGGTTATGCCAAGACCAAGCACCCGAAGGAAGTCGCGGAGCTGATGAACTTCTGGATCAATGATCCCGATGCCGCGCAGATTCTGGGCAGTGACCGCGGTGTGCCGGTTACCTCCAAGATGCGTGACCTGCTGATGAAGGAGGCTACGCCGCTGGAACAGACCGTATACGACTTCACCAGCCGGGTATCGGAAGCGACGAAGAAGGAGCCGTTTGCTGTCAGCTATAATCCGCCGAATTTCACCGAATTCACCAAGCTGGCGGAGACCGCTGTACAGGAGATCGGTTTTGAGCAAAAGGATGTCAAGCAAGGGGTAGAGGATTTCTATACAGGTGCGACGCAGTTATTCGGAGCCAAGTAGCCATATCCCGGAAGCAGGCTGCCCTCGGCAGTCTGCTTCTCTGTCTGGAGAGCAACTAATGTTACAGGAGGGAATGGAATGACGGGTAGTGTACTTGAGAGACTGCGGAGGATAACGGTGGACGACCAGATCGGAGTGCTTAAGAAAGCTGCGGACCGGGATTCGCTGGAGGAGTGGAAGCGATCGGGCGTGGCCTTCGCGGCTTCATCGGAGAATATGGAGAAAGTCTATTACTCTGCGCTGCACAAGCTGCTGGACTGTATCGTGCCGATGGACGGAGGCGGACTTGTGCTGCATGAAGGCGGAGTCTATCTCGGGAGCTGGCTGGAGAGCACGGGTACGATCTGCGCTGAACGGCTGTCGCGGTTCATGCCGGAGGTGGCGGGAGCGACCTTCCGGCTGTTCGCCGACCAGCAGCGGCAGGATGGGCTGATGCCCTACAAGGTGACGCCTGCGGGACCGGCCTACCGGCAGATTCAGATGGTGACGCCGCTGGCCCGCAGCGTCTGGAATCATTATCTGGAGAACGGGCGGGATAAGAGCTTCCTTCGCTCCATGTATCAGGCGATGGGCCGGTTCGACCATTGGCTGCATATGTACCGCAACACTAGAGGGACCGGCTGCGTCGAAGCCTTCTGCACGTTCGATACCGGACATGACCTCTCGCCGCGCTTCTGGCATGTCCCCGACACGCCCCATCTGGAGGATGCGGGACAATATAACCCGGATTCGCCGCTGCTGCCTTTTCTGGCCCCGGATTTAACGGCCAATGTCTACTGTCAGCGGCTCTACCTGTCCAAGATAGCGGTGGAGCTTGGCGGGAGCGGGGACGAATGGCGTGCCCGGGCAGCGGCAAGCAGCCACAGCCTGTTCAGCCATTGCTATGACGAAGAGGATGAGTTCTTCTATGACCGGGATCGCGGAGGCCGGTTCGTCCGTCTACAATCGGATGTTCTGCTGCGTGTGCTGGCCTGCGAGGTGGGGGACGGGGTGTTTTTTGCGTCAGCCCTCCGCCGTTACCTGCTCAATACCGGCAAGTTCTTTGCCAAATATCCCTTCACCTCCATTGCGATGGATGATCCCAGGTTCGACCCTTTCTCCAGCTATAACACCTGGGGAGGTTCGTCGAACTTCCTCAGCCTCATCCGTGCGCCGCATGCCTTCGAGCAGCACGGGCGTTATGTCGAGCTGACCTGGGTCATCCTGCCGATCCTCGCAGCGTTCTCGCGGATGACCCGGTTCGGGCAGACGTTAAGCCCATGGACCGGGGAAGAGGGATATACGGAGACCTATTCACCTGCGATTCTCTGCCTGCTGGACTATATGGAGCGGCTATGCGGGATCGTGCCGGTAGCCGGAGAGGAGCTATGGTTCACCGGCCTGCTTCCCTATGACATGGATCATGGCAAAGAGGTGGCCCATGAGACCGGATACCGCCGGACCGTGGACGACACGGTCTTCGAGCTGGTTACTACGCGTGAGCGGTCTGTAATCTACCGTAATGAAGAGGAGTACCTGACCTTTCCATATGGTGTGCGTGTGGTCCTGGGCCGGGGCGGACAACTGCTGAAGCTGATCGGCATGAGTGTCCGCCAGATCGAAGGGAGTCTGTGCTATGAGGGCCAGACGCTCCCGTTCACCATCAAGGGCAACGAGCAACTTGAATATGCGGACGGCGGTTTCGTGAGCGTCAGCGATATTGGAGTGGTACTGCCGGAATACAGGTAGATCAGGGAGAGTATAAGAGCGAAGTGAGGAGAGGGTCTAAATGAACCACCCGATGAGAACGACAGCGAATAGCGAGCTGCAAATCAGAGATCCGTATGTGCTTCCGCTGGCCGGAGAGGGGCAAGAGGCGGGCACCTACTATTTATATGGCAGCACCGACAGCAATATCTGGGGCACGGGCACGGGGTTCAACGCCTACACCGGCACAGATCTGGAGCACTGGGATGGCCCGTTCCCGGTCTTCCGGCCGGAGCCGGATTTCTATGCGGAGCGGAATTTCTGGGCACCGGAGGTCTATGGTTATGGCGGCAATTACATCATGTTCGCCACCTTCCGGCGCAAGGACAATGATCTGCTGGGCACCGCCGTTCTGATATCGCTGCATCCGCTGGGTCCGTTCATCCCGCATAGTGAGGGGCCGGTGACTCCGCAGGAGTGGAGTTCACTCGACGGAACGCTGTATGTGGACCGGCAGGGCCAGCCGTGGATGGTCTTCTGCCATGAGTGGCAGCAGACCGGGGACGGCGAGGTCTGCGCCATGCGGCTAACAGAGGACCTGCGGAGTGCCGCTGGGGAACCTGTTGTTCTGTTCCGGGCATCCGAAGCCCCGTGGACCACTCCGTTTGAATCCAAGCGTTATGCGAATCAGCTTAATTATGTCACGGACGGGCCGTTCCTGTTCCGCTCAGCGGACGGCACCTTGTATCTGCTGTGGGCCAGCTTCATTAATAATACCTACGCGCTGGGTATCGCCCGTTCCGGGAGCGGAGAGATAACCGGACCCTGGCTTCATCAGGAGCAAGCGCTCTACCAGCAGGACGGCGGTCACGCCATGGTCTTCCGCACCTTCAGCGGTCAGCTGATGCTGGCCATCCACACGCCGAATCAGACGCCTGATGAACGGCCGGTGTTTGTGGAGCTGGAGGAGCAGGACGGTGAGATGAGAGTGAAGGCGTAGGCACTTACGCGGGCAGGCGGGCAGGGGGAGGGCAAATCTGCGGGTAACTAGTCTGCGAGGAATCAGCGGCGGTTCAGCAACAAATCAGCAACGAGGCAAGAACATCACTCTCCCTGCGATTTAGGCTCTAAATGTAATTTGTACAACTAAAATGGGCAAATATTGCGCAGGGAGAGCTTTAGTTGCACTCTGTACACTTATAAGTTACTCTCATGGCGGGAAAGAGCGTTTTCCTCAAATTTAGCTGTACAGAATACAACTATCCCTGCGCGCCAGCCAATTCGCCGTCATTTAGCTGTACAAAATACAACTATCTTCCAAACGCTGCCCATTCCCGGGTGAAGTTTGATTTGCACTATCGGAGTAACCTAAGCCTGTAAACGAACAAAACGATTGCCCTCCTTTAAAAAGTGGCAATCGTTTTTGGGTGCAGGTAACCTGCGGAAGCTTATTCGATATCAATGCTCCATTGTCCGTCTGCTTCCACGGAAAAGACATAAATTCCGTCGGATTCGATTTTTTCCGCTGTGGAGCCGGAGTAGTTCCCAATTTCATTAACCAGCAAGAGGCTATCATTCACTTTGACAGCAAAATTGGATTCACCCGTGTGCTTAGATGTGAACCGGGTCAGCTTGCTTTGCAGCCTTGCAAACACAACATCGTTCCCCTTACCGGATAATTTAACCGGAGCGCTCTTGACGTTCTCAGGGATGCTCTGCTTAATATCTGCTTTCCACGAGCCATCCGACTCCACCTTCAGCATATATTTCCCGCCGTCAGGAATCACGGCTAAAGATTTTCCTTTGTAAGGCCCAATTTCATTCACGAGCATTTTTTTGGTATCTCCTGTTTCATCGTACATATAGATCACAAAGTTAGAATCCCCGTTGTCTGTTGCCTCAATTATGGCGATCCCGCTGTTCAAATAGAAGAACTCTGTAGCCTGGTCCTTTTTCCCTTTGAGATGTATGACTTCGTCCTTTGCTGGCGCTGGCGTAGCGGCTGCAGATGTGGCTGAACTAGGTATCCCTTGGTATAACGGCAGCAGCTCAGCGTATAGCTTTTCAACAGTTGCCTTGTCATCCTTTTGAATGGCATTAGCCATTTCCTTGTATTTGCTTTGATTTTCCTTAATTATAAAATCCACGCTACTGAGAAAATATGCTGAAATATCATCTTTAATTTCTTGGGTAATCTCCTTTTCCAGATAGCTTTTCGCTAAATTAAGTCCTCTCGATCCAAACTCCTGATCTGCTTCTAGGTAGGTCATATCCGTATCTCCGCCAGAGGGTACATCCGTTTCATCGGGTGTAGGTGTGGGATCCGGGTAGCGGCTGGCAACGGAAGCAGGTAGAACTCCACCAATTTTTGTGAAAAGCTTCTTTACATTTTGCACATCATTTTTCTCAATAGAGTCAGCAATCTCCAGGTAAGTGAAGGTATTCTCTTTATCCTCCCGGGCCTTAATCCGGATGTTATTGGCAATTTCTTTGGACGACTCAATATTCCATGAATTAGTACCGAAGTTCTCTAGGTATTCCTGCGTCTTATCTTTCACTGAGAAGTTCTTCAGCTCTGGCGCTGGAGTAGGAGAAGCAGTCGGAGCAGCAGAAGGAGTCGCCGTTTCGGCTTGAGTAATCTCAGCAGACCCGCCACATCCGCTCAATATCACAGGTGAAGCTAAAAGAGCAAAAGCTAAAGTCATTTTGGATAATTTTTCGTACATCAGTAATTTCCCCCAAATGTTTAATCATACTTAGCCAGTATAGCAAAATTGGATTATTTCTACAGTGAAATTTAATAGAACTTTGCATTCCTTACACAAACGTGCCAAACTTGTTATGATTAGGATATAGATCTTATATCATTTTGAATGGGGGATGTAAGCTGTGTATATGACAGGTTTTGGGTCCTTGCTCGCTGGAGGGTTCAGTATTTTTGCTCTTTTACTCTGGTTGAGTTGTCTGGGAATGGGGATATATTTATTTGTGCTGGTGGTGAAGCTTGCCCGCAGGGGAATCATTGCGCTGGATTTGTACAATCACTCCAAAAATCTGGAGATACGCGAACGTTACGAAGCGGCTCACCGGAGAGATGAGTTCTGAATGATTGCATCTGATGGCAGGATTTATTATACTCCCAATAAGGAATATTCAAATTTGTTATAAATGGAGAGGAGTATGATCGAATGAAGAAGAAGATGACTGCTGCACTGACTGCATTTGCCGTACTTGGAGGAATGGGCACAGGTGTGTACGCCGGAGCCAACCTGCAGGAGATCAAGGCATATCTCAATCCAAGCATCAAATTCAAGATGAACGGCCAGCCCGTACAGCTTAAGAATGGCAGCGGTGCGGTGGTTGCCCCAATTTCCTATAAGGACACAACGTATCTGCCGGTCCGTTCCGTATCCGATCTGCTGGGAGTTACCGTTAAGTTCGATGCTGCAACCAACACCATATCTCTGGGGGAGCAGACAGCGGGCGTACCAATCGCTACAGGTTTTGACGACATGTATCACACCAAAGATCCGGGCAAGACGGTCTTCAAGGACAAGGATTACAAGGATGTCTTCTTCGATAACGCCAGTGGTGACCGAGGCACTTCATTCATGCTCCACCCGAACAAAAAATATCAGAAGCTTTATCTCCAGGTAGCCGCGATCGGCGGAGAGATTAAAGACTTCGCGGTACAAGACAGCGACACCAATACTGTGTTGAAGAAGCAGACCATTGACCCTGCCAGCGGGCTTACTACCATCGAAGTGGATATTGCCGGAGTAAGCAGCCTGTATGTCAACGGAGATGTGAAGGATGGAACCTCGGTCTTCGTTCCGCTTACGACATCGTATTATAAATAAATTCTGAACTTATACATCATTCACGAATGACCCGGGAGCCTTGGTTTCCGGGCTTCTTTTTGTCTATTCGTTGTTTTGAGGAAAAAGAAAATGGGTACTATCCGGTAAGCCTGTGAATCTAACTGGCCATGTAACTTTCAATGAATTGACGAGGAGTGAGAAGATGTACACCAAAAAGCTAATAATGTCCTTATCCTTGACGTTGTCCCTATTGGCCCTCAGTGCCTGCGGTAATGCTGAGGATAAGCCGTCCACCGAATCGATGCAGACCACTGCACCGGCAACAGAGACTGTGCAGACTCCAGCGCCGACAACAGAGGCCGAACAGACTCCAGCACCAACGACAGAGCCGGAGCAGACCCCTGAGGCGACGGCCGGAAGTAACGAGACGGCTGCCGGATCTGCGGACCTGCCGAAATATCTGCCGGAGGACTTCCCGATGCCGGAGAATGTAACGGAGACCATTCTTTCGAATGCGGAGGAGAATGAGGGCAAGAAGACGGCATTGCTGATTTTTAGAACAACGGATAGTATGGAATCGGTAACGAAGCTCTATGATGATTATCTGGCTTCCAAGCTGGGCGATCAGTCCGTGAAGACTATCGATCCTAAGAACCTGATCATTCAAGGCAAGACCAAGGACGATAAGCAGAGCTGGTCAATCATTGGCGGTCCGCTTGCGTCCCAGGAGGGAACCGTGGAGGTTAACGTCATTTGGTCTGAAATTTAATACGGACAGCCAAGCTGCTGTACCCAGAGGAACATCCGTTGAGGCTCGATTCAGAGCGGCCAACGGATGTTTTTTTGATTTGATAAAAAGTGTCGAATTTTGTAATTAAGTAGTATACGTCAGGTGCGGCGGGGATATATAATTAATCTTGTGAACGAAAATTAGTCAGGCGGTGTTATGGTTTGTCGTGGGAACCTGTAGGATTTATGTTTTTCTCAACGATAGAGACGCTTGCGCTCTATTATCTGATTATGTCTCTCTATAGATTCAAGTGGAGATGGTACATCTGGCAGGCTTTATTTGTCATCTTGCTGAACAATCTGCAAAGCTATCTGTTACGCAATGAACTGGGCATGTCGAATGTTGCACCACTTGTTTTAATCTTGATTTTTATCTTCTTTTTCGCTGCGGTGGTGAGGATGCCGCTCATTCTATCCATCATCGCAACAATATCGGGATTTGCTATTTTTGCCGGGATTCAGACGCTGCTCACCCTGCTCATGTTCGGATCTATATCGAATATTGGTAGTACCGCGAACGGATATTTTCTGCAGGTAGCGACTGCGGCAGCGGTGTTCGGTATTTTTGGGCTTCTGTACCGCAAAGGCAAGGGCTTCACGTTCGACTTGGATAAACTCCGCTTTAAGATAGAAGATATCCTGCTGTCTCTGCTGATTTTCGGCTTCGTAATAGGGATTTCAGTGCTACTCTACTATAATGATATTCTGCTAAATGCCTTGATTTTCCTGGTGATGACTGTATTCCTTCTATATTATTCCACCCGGAGGGAGCGGGAAGATGCTTGAATTCATGTCCAGCAAGCTGGCATTTACGATTAAAAATATCGTACCTGAGCACCCGGCATCCTACGCTGTCCTGAAATTTGCTATTAGCGTAGTGCTTAATGTGGTGTTTATTATTGGGCTGACGCTGGTAGTATCCCTTTTGACAGGCAGGACAAGTGAAGCTCTGCAGATTCTGATCTCCTTTGCCTTATTACGTCAGGTGTCGGGCGGGGTCCATCTAAAGTCTGGTATAGCCTGTGTCTTGTTTACGGTAAGCTTGTTCACAGTACTGTCCTTCGTGGAGCTTAGCTCCTTCTACGTTATGTTATTGAATGCAGCGAGTCTGTTAATAGTTCTGTGGCTGGCGCCCATTGGGATTGAACGACAGACCCGGATTCCGAGGCGGCACTGGCCTAAGCTGAGAATCGTGGCGTTACTGCTGGTAGCTGCCAATATCGTTATAGGCTCATCTGTTATCGCAGCCAGCTTTTTGGCACAATCCATCAGTCTGATTATAGCTAGAAGGGAGGTGAACATCTGACAATGAGAGCTTTGCAGCGCAAAGTAGTGTATAAGCTTGCTTCTGGTTTGTCCGCCTTGGCTGCCCTTATCGTGTTGGTTACAGCAAGTGTATTATACATTAATCAACCGGAGGTACCTGAAGAGTTACTTAAATAACATTGGAGTTGATCCCTTTGAGCACGATATCTGTTACTAGAGACACAGAGGGAAACACTGGTGTATTCTCACTCGATATTGAAAAAATAACTTTTATGGAATTTGAACGGACTATCTATCGGATCATTGTCCATACGTACGATCAGACCTTTTATACAGTAGGTACGCTGAAATATTGGCTTAATACCCTGGCCAGTTCAGGATATAATTTCGTTCTAGCAGATAGAAACACGTTAATTCAGGTTTCTAACATTATCCAGCTGGATAAGACGTTTCATATTGCTTATTTTGGGGAAGACCACAGAGGAGTCGAGCAAAAGTGTTTTCTGTCAGAGAAGGGCTATAAAGAAATTCTCAAATACGTAAAGACATCCGCATCGGATATTCAATTAGTGGAGCTGCCCCAGTGGTAGCTTTGTTTTTTATGGTATATAAAATTAGGCTGACCCTGCGCAGTTCATTCTGTAGCGCTTGGGTCAGCCCTTGTTCAGGTTAGCTTAATCTGCAGCTAATCTGGAATACATACACAGATCAATGAAGCTTCCTTTGGACCGCTCACTCTGCCTCAGTGTTCCTTCCAGCGAAAAGTTTAATTTCTGCAGTACCTTAATAGAATTGATATTAGCAGGCTGGGCCTTTGCTTCTATTCTATTGAAGCCCAGTGTATCAAACGCATAATCTATTAGTGCGCGAAGGGCTTCAGGCACATATCCTTTTCCCCAGCACTCGCGGCTAAGGTCATAACCGATCTCTGTCTTGGCATTGTCATAGTCCAGCGCATTGAAACCACAGGAGCCGATAATCCGGCCGGATTCTGCTTCCGTGATGGAATAGCGGATCGCCTGATTCTCGGTGGCTAACTTACCCAGCAGCTCAATCATTTCCACGGCCTGACTCTCATCCGTGAAGCTGCTGATATTCATGAACCGGGTGACTTCAGGATCGGACCAGATCGGGAACAGGCTGGCTGAATCGGCGGTGCGCATTTGTCTTAATACTAATCTCTCGGTTTGTAATTCTGTAATCATCAATAAGTTACCTCCATTAAATATATATGGTATTGGTGAGGTGCAACTATTGATATCTGCGCATAGTTCAGTCCTTTCCGTGTGTAAGCTACCTCTATTATATAGAATGCAAGGGAGGAAGTTAAGATCGATTCAGGACCGTTTCAACAAATCTTCATACAGTCCTGTCAGGGATGCTACTGTTTCGTATTCCTCCTAACAAGGTAAACTTTAGATAAAAGGATCTGGAGGGCATTATGAGAAAAACGGTACTGGTAGTGTTGTTCTTGTTTGTATTGACAGCTTGTGCGGATTCCAAAGACGGGGTAACCACTAAAGACTTAGCCATCCAAAAGGTGAACGATCATAAAGCCATTGTTGAGTATGGAATGAGCCGCGCGGAAGCGGAAGAGGTATTGGGTAAGGGGGAGGATAAGGATATTGCGAATTCAGTCATGTATAGCTCTGGCGTGAGGATTATGTACCGGGAGGATAAAGTGGCAGGGATTACTCTGGCAGAGGAATCGAAAGATACATATGAAACCACTGGCGGTTTTAAAATTGGCATGTCTAAGGATGACTTCAAACAAATCTATGGCGATCAATATCTGAAGGAGATGGAGCGCAACCTGGATTATGCTTACGATGCCACCAACAAGCGATATTTGCAGGAGAAAGAGTGGGTGGCGAAAGCGGAAGATGACACAAAAATATATGTAATTTCAGCCATGTTCAACGGTAAGGGTGAAGCAGACGCCGTTGTATTGGTGGATAAGCGAATGGCGATAACATTAAGGTAGAGGGGGGGCTGAAAGATAAAACATGTTCTTGTATGTTTCATAGCGCTTAGGGGACAGGATAGCAGTATATGGAGCCCAAAAAGCTGGCCTTGTCTACAACGAGTAGTTCTGCCATGATATAATCAGTGTTTGAAGAAGTGTATAACGATTAATATATTGAACTACTCCTGTCTGCCGAATGACCGTCATCATAATGTGTTTCATCTTCGGGAAGATCACACTGGAATTTCTCTTAATAACGATCTTGAGATTCATGTGATGGAATTAACGAAGCTCGAGGAGCAGGCCGTTCCATTAACTGGTGGTCTGATCAACTGGCTATTATTCCTCAAGGGTGTTGAACAACCAAACTGGGAGGTGCTGACCATGAATGAACCGATGTTGAAAAAAGCAATGGATACGCTCGAGTTCCTGAGTCAGGATGCCGCTACAAGGATGGAGTATGAAGCCCGGATGAAGTATTTGCGTGATGAGGCATCACGGATGAATGGGGCTAAGGCTGAGGGGCGGGCTGAGGGACGAGCAGAAGGTGAGCGAAAAAGCAGAGGCAATGGTGCTTGAACTTCTTGCTCTTGGAGTGGAAACTTCCATTATTATTAGAGCCTCAGGCCTCTCAGAGCAAGAAGTTTTAAGCTTGAAATCACTAATGGGTAGACACTGACCGTGAATGAACCGATGAGAAAAAAGAGAAACTGCTAGAAAGCTCTTGGCAATGGGGCAATGGAATTCAAAATTTAAAACTGTTGCAATGATAACAACGAAAAACGAAGCCGATCATAAGATCGGCTTCGTTTCTTTAAAACTCTCCATATATAGGACGGATGGGGTTCGAACCCATGACCCCTACCCTGTCAAGATAGTGCTCTCCCGCTGAGCTACCGTCCTGCAACGAAATTTATAATAACACAGGACGTGAGGGAATGGCAAGAGATTTTTTACTATGATACAAATGATACCTTTAATCATAACTCTCCCACACCACCACAATGACAAAAACCCACGACACCCCATCCATAATATATTACAATAATGGCGCTTCTCTGGAAGATTCTAACGAACTATAAAAGGTGGAATTCTATCATGATCGTAACATTGCATGAAGCGGAGTGCCCTGGGGTGAGTCTCAAGTATGTAGTGATTTTTATGAAGCAAGGGAACGATTGGGTGCTGGTGCGGCACCGTGAGCGGTCCACATGGGAATTTGCCGGCGGGCATATTGAGGCGGGTGAGAGTCCCGGGGAAGCTGCGGTAAGAGAGCTTTACGAAGAGACAGGTGCTGAAGAATATGAACTGCATCCGTTATGCATCTATTCGGTAAGCAGTGAAGAGCTGGTTGAGAGCTTCGGAATGTTGTATTATGCAGATGTCAAAAGGTTCGGAAATTTGCCCCCGTACGAAATGGCGGAGCTTCGAAGCTTCAAGGAGCTGCCGCAGGCGGTGACATACCCGGGGATTTACCCCACGCTATATGCGAGAGTGTGTGAATATGTGAAGCATCTATGAATCCATCGTAATGCTGAAAGGAGGCCCAGCTCATGAGTTACGAGATTACGAGGTTTAGGCGTCTTGGCGACTACCTGAGATCACGCCGGGAACGTCTGCAGCCTGAAGCTGTAGGGATCAAGGAAACGAACAGTCAGCGCAGAACACCAGGGCTGCGCCGGGAGGAGGTTGCGGTTCTGGCTGGTCTCAGCAGCACCTATTATACTTGGCTGGAGCAGGGCAGGGAGGTTACCGCCTCCAGAGAGGTCATGGAGAGTCTCAGTCAGGCGCTGCGGTTGTCGGCAGATGAGCGTAAGCATCTGTTTGAGCTATGGAATCCGGGCTTGCCGGATACACTTGCTTCTATAGATACAGCCAGTCCGGAGCTGAATTCGCAGTGGCGGGATATTATCCGCCAATTGACTTATCCGTCTTTTATTACGAATGAGCGGTCTGAGGTACTGGCCTGGAATGATAAGGCGAGTGAAGTCCTTAGTGATTTCGGAGGTCTGTCTGCTTCAGAGCGCATTATGATGCGTCTTCTGTTCCTGGATATGGAGCTGCGCCGTCGGATGCGGAACTGGGAGGAGTTCGCAATCTATTCAGTAGGGGTGTACAGAACCTATTATGACATGAATCTGCACGATCCCTGGTACAAGGAGATGGTCGATCAGCTCATGGAGGACAGTGCGGATTTCGCTCAGATGTGGAAGCAGCACAATATTCAAGGCAAGAAGGTCAACCGTGTGGTCATAGAGAGTCTTGGCACGAGCCAGCCTGTAGTCTACGATATCAATTCGATGGCCAATCTGGCGGATCACCCGGGTCTGCATATTTGTATCTACACCCCTGTCTTAACCTAGCAGAGAATCACCTGAAGGCGCATATCTTACTGGTCTGCTGCTCCCTGGTAATGATCTTACTAGCATGAACGTACTGTGGCTGCTTCACGGCAGGACGGTTAGAATAAGGTCATGTTCATAAGATCTATTACAGGGACAAGAGGAGGCAACCATATGCACACAAGAACACTTGGGAACGAAGGGCTGATCGTATCGGCTCTGGGACTCGGAATGATGATGATGCCGGATAATGAAGAGTCTGTACGAACCATTCATGGCGCGCTTGACCTGGGCGTAACCCTGCTGGACACAGCGGATATCTACGGAGCTTTCGAGCAGCAGCGCTTCGGCGGCAATGAACGGCTTCTCGGACGGGCACTTAAGGGCCGGAGAGATCAGGCTGTGATTGCGACCAAATTCGGCATTACGCATACTCAGGGACCCAAGGGAGACCCGGCCTATATCAAAAAATCCGTAGATGCCAGCCTCTATCATCTCGGCACAGATTATATCGATCTGTACTATCAGCACCGTCCCGATCCGAACACACCTATTGAGGAAACCGCCGGTACCCTGGCTGACCTCGTCAAGGAAGGGAAGATCCGTTATATCGGCTTATCCGAGGCTTCGCCTGAACTGATCCGCCGGGCACATGCGGTGCATCCGTTGACCGCCCTGCAGACAGAGTATTCGCTCTGGAGCCGGGAGGTGGAGGATGAGATTCTGCCGCTGGTCAAGGAGCTGGGCATCGGCTTCGTTCCTTATAGCCCGCTGGGCCGCGGTTTTCTGACTGGACAGATCATGAGCTTCGATGATCTGCCGGAGGATGATTACCGCCGCCATTACCCTCGGTTCCAGGGAGAGAACTTCACCCGGAACCTGGAGGTCGTCTCGCTGATCGGGCAGATGGCGGCCGAGAAAGGCTACGTCCCGGCACAGCTAGCCCTGGCCTGGCTTCTAGCACAAGGAGATCAAATTGTACCGATTCCCGGCACGAAGCGGCTGGAGCGGTTACAAGAGAACCTCGGAGCGCTTCAGGTTACATTGACGGCAGAGGATCTCGCCCGGATTGAGCGGATATCCCCGCAAGGTATTGCAGCCGGAGCACGTTACCCCGGCCAGAACTAAGTTATCACACAGAGCGGACAGCCGCTGTGTATTCATCAATATTAAGACCCCGGAGCGTCCTTGCCTTCGCCGCTTGCTTTCGTGAGCGGTATGAGAGGCAGGACGCTTTTGTCTTTCATCCGCTCTATTTCCTCCTCTATGCGCTCTACATCTATCCGCTCGAACAGCAGCTCAAGCTCCAATATAGGCTGCTCTGCCAGGACGGATACCGGGTGCCATACGGGCTGTTCTATGGACAGGAAGCCTCTAATCTTCTCGCAGGAGAAGGGGAGGAACGGGTTCAGCAGGTTAGACAGATTGGCAATAATCTGAACACAGGTGTACAGCGTGTTAGCCCCGGCTGCAGGATCATGCTTGATCTGGAGCCACGGCTGCTGCTGATCGAAATACTTATTGGCCTGGCGGATATGCGAGAAGATGAATTCCAGGGCCTCCTTGAAGTGTCCGGCTTGGGTCAGCCTTCCTGCCTCCTTATACAGCTGGTCCAGACTGCTAACCCATGCTTTATCCAAGACTCCATCTGGAACTCTGCCGTTCCAGAACTTATTCACGAATACGAGGCTGCGGTTGACGAAATTGCCGAATGCGCCCAGCAGCTCGCTGTTATGGCTGTAGATGAACTCTCTCCAGGAGAAGTCGGCATCCCGCTTCTCGGGACCGTTCGCAGTCAGGAAATAACGGACCGAGTCCGGGTCATACCGGCTGAGAATATCCGGCACCCAGACCGCCCAGTTGCGGCTGGTGGAGAATTTCTGCCCTTCCAGGGTCAGATATTCAGAAGAGAAGATCCGGTCCGGCAGATGTAGTTCCTCAGCTCCAAGCAGGATAGCAGGCCAGATCAGGCTGTGAAAAGGAATATTGTCCTTCCCGTGCACATAGTAAGCGGTTATAGGCGGCTGCCCATCGTTATCTTGTGCGGACGCTACAGACCAGAAATCCTCCCAGCGGCCCCCCGTCTCGGCGGCCCATTGCTTGCTGGCCGACAGATAACCGCTGACCGCTTCGATCCAGACATAGATTTTTTTGTCTGCGAAGCCTGGGGTGGGGACATCCACGCCCCAGTCCAGATCGCGTGTTGCTGCGCGGTCCTGCAGGCCTTCCTGCAGATATCTGCGGGTTAGACGGACGGCATTGTCTCTCCAGCCCTGCGCGGAATCAGTATATTCTGTGAGTGCTTGCTGGAAGCTGGACAGCGACAGATAGTAATGCTGAGTAGAGCGCAGCACAGGCGTAGAGCCGCAGAGGGCGCATGTGCGCTCCAGCAGATCCACCGGATCGAGAATCGTTGAACAGTAATCGCATTGGTCTCCCCGGGCCTGCTGTCCGCATACCGGGCAGAGGCCATGAACATAACGGTCCGGCAAGAAGCGCTGGTCCTGCTCACAATAACACTGGAGACTCGATTTCTGGTACAGATACCCGTGATCCAGCAGCTTAAGGAACAGCTCCTGCACCGTATTGTGGTGATGTGCCTGATCGGTCCGGGTATACAAGTCATAAGTGAAGCCCATGGCGCGGAAGCAAGCGGCGAACTCCTCATGATACCGGCTGGCGAATTCACCCGGGGCTACACCCTCCTGCGCCGCCTGTACAGCAACGGGGGTACCGTGACAATCACTGCCGGATACATAGAGCACAGCATCACCTTTAGCACGGTGGTAGCGGGCCAGAATATCTCCCGGAAGAATGCTGGCGAGTCTGCCCAGATGCAGGGAGCCGTTGGCATAAGGCCAAGCCCCTCCAATAAAAATGTTAGTCATATTTCTCTCCTCCTCAAATGATGTGAACGCAAAAAAGGCACTCATCCCCTAAAGGGACGAGAGCCTGTGCTCACGTGTTACCACCCAAATTCATCAATGCCTCGCAGCATCCACCTCTTCAGGTACGTCCGCAGATTAAAGCGGGTATACCCTAGCATGGTAACGGATGCGGGTTCCGGCGCAGCCTACGTCCCGGCGATGCGGGCTTCGATGCGCAGCTCTGAGACCATATTCCCGAGGGTTTTCTTTGCTCCTTTTCAGCATCCGGAGCTCTCTGTGGAAGAATTGCCAGGGTACTCTTTCTCTTCGCAGCTATTGTGGTTATCCTAATTACTGGATATCATATACGCAGGCCGGGAGATTTGTCAACACCGTAAGTCTATTTGCAATCCACTGCACTCCTGTGCGACAGTAGAGAGTAAGGGCTAACGGGAAGGAAGCAGAGGAGTGCCTGATCCTGGCCTGGAATTGAAGCGACACAGTGATCAAAAGGAGATTGAGACTATTGCAGGAAAACAAACAGGAGAAAAAAAGCTCGGGGGCATGGGGGTGGCTGGGCAGTGGGGCGGTACTGCTGCTGCTCAAGGGAAAAGCCATTATCTCTCTGCTTAAGCTGGGGAAAATCGCAGGTCCGCTGATCTCCATGATGGTATCGATCTGGGCTTATGCACTGATTTCACCATGGCAATTTGCTGTGGGCTTCGTTGCATTATTATTCGTTCATGAGATCGGCCATGTTATCGCGGCTAAGCGGATCGGGCTGCCGGTAAGCGCACCGCTGTTTATTCCTTTTATGGGCGCACTGATTACGATGAAGAAGCAGCCGCTGGATGCCAGAGAGGAAGCCTATGTCGCTTTTGGCGGCCCTATACTGGGGAGCATTGGCGCGCTGATCGTGTTCGGAGCAGCTTATTATTATCATAGCCCTTTGTTATATTCACTGGCCTACATCGGCTTCTTCCTGAATCTGATTAACCTGCTGCCGATCCATCCGCTGGACGGGGGCAGAATTGCCACGGCGGTTACACGCTGGTTATGGCTGGTCGGGCTTATTGGAGGATTAGCTGTAATTATCTATCTGAAATCTATCTTATTTGGCGTAATCTGGGTAATGTTCGCTTATGATATGTATAAGAAGTACATCAGCCGGCGGACGAAGAATCAGATGCATACTGTGCTCAAAAGCTTCCTGATCCCCATCGGGGATCTGCAGGAGCAAGGATATCTGATCCCCGGCCCCGAGCATAAGCGGGAGCTGCCGTTCACCACCTACAGTGATTTGAACCGCCAGCAGTTTGTCGGCGTACGCTGGGATAACCTGGATTACTATGGAACGACGACCATGCCGGTGCAGTCGCTGATCGGAAAAGTCAAAGTCGTGCAGCTAGATCAGCTGTATGTGGATGCCAGCCTGCAGATGAAGATGACCTGTGAGATCAGCTTCACGGTATATGACAATGATAAGTACTATGATGTGCCGGCTGCTTCCCGCTGGAGATATGGGGCCGCGTATTTTGTCCTTGCCGGAGTTCTTGGGGGGATGATGTATCTTGTCCATGTAGTTGGCAATGTAAATCTGTAAATCTTCGTTTATGAACCTCCCGATTCGTCAAAGCTGTAAAGAGCCGAGAAGGATGAGGAGGTTAACAACAATGCGGTTGGCAAGAGTATGTCTCTTATGGATTGGAGCATGTCTCCTTCTGGGAATCGCCGGATGTACGGCAGGTAAGCAGGTTCCTGAATATACGGATGTTCACAGGATGACCGGACTGGACGGGAGTCTGAATTCACGGGATAGCCTGACCTCGCCGGTTCTGCGGGATGTGTATGACCGCTCGATTCCCGAGGAGGTCTATGAGACTCCGTAAACAAGGTGGTCGGAGGTTCCCTGTCCAAGGGCCTTGCCCTGAAGCTCTCAGGCTCTATACAGGATATTAATAATTCTGTATAATGCTCCATATTGATTGGAGCTATAGAGAGGAGCCAGGGAGATGGCAGTGGAAATCGTACATGTTACTACAGAGGAGCAGCTTCAAATGGCGCTGGAGATCCGCAAGAAGGTGTTTGTGGAAGAACAGAAGGTGCCGGTAGAAGAGGAGATCGATGAATATGATGCCATCAGTGAGCATGTGCATCATTTCCTGCTCATGGAGGGCGGGCAGCCGGCTGCAACCGGCCGGCTGATCTATTATAAAGCGGACACTGCCAAGATGCAGCGGATAGCCGTTCGGGAAGCCTTCCGCGCTAAGGGATGCGGACGTATCCTGCTGCTGGCTATGGAAGAACGGGCACGTGAGCTGGGTCTGCAGGCTTCCATTCTGGATGCCCAGTGTCATGCAGAACCATTTTACAGCAAGCTCGGCTATGAAGTAATCTCCAAGGAGCCCTTCTATGATGCCGGTATTCTACATGTAAGAATGAGTAAAGCCCTGTAATCTGCCGGATACATACTCTTTCGCTGCTATGGACAAGCTAGAATCGGGCCAGGGGAGCTGGCTAATTCTAGTGCGAAGGAGACGATCCTAAGTGATGAATCAAGAACGGGAACGCTTTATTGCCGCCAAACGTAACGGTGACGGGGACCTGACCGGGTTCCAGACCTCCTCCGGACGCGTGCTGGATTATCAGCAGGCACTTCAGGAGGTTCAGTCCGGCAGCATCGCAGGGGTCAATGTATTTAAGGGCAAAGACGGCGAAATGTATATCCGCGGCGATGCAGATGGAGATCCTACGAACAATCTGGATCAGCTTCCGCAATTTTAGCCGGGCATAGATAACAGGGGGAACGGCCGGACAGGCGTCTTACAGGCGCTGAAGTCCGGCCGTTTCTATGTGCTAAGGGGGACTCAAGCTTCTCTGAAAATACTTCGTTTAAGGTCTGCTGTACATGCCGAAACCGGTTGCTGAAGGGCTTGGTTTTCTTTTCTTCTGCAAAAAGAAATAAATCCCTGAATTCTGCGCAACTTGTCGAAGGCTGAGCAGTATACATTAACAGCATGAATTATTTGGAGGGGCTTTACAATGAGATGGAGAAAAATTGCTCTGTGCACGGTTGTGTTTTTCATGATGGGAAGCTCCTATTTGTTCGCGGACGCTGTGAACCAGAAGATCAAAGTATGGAGCAATGGAAAGGAAATAGCCGATGGCGGCTATTTGATTGACGGCAAGACCTATATTCCCGCCAGGGAGGCCGGGGGTATCGTCAGCTGGGACGGCTCGGGCAGAGTGACGATCCTCAAGCCGAATGTTCATATCGTACTCTTCAAAGGCGACACGGTATTCGGCAATGTTAACACAGGCAAGCTGAAGATGAAGATTCTAACGCAGGTGGACAGCCTCAAGGACAGCATCGCTGCCGTGAAGGTGGCAATCACTGATCCTGCCGGGAATGTGAAGGATATTCTCGAGGATGCCGTCGGCTCCAAGAATGAGGATTTCTGGTTCTCCACACCGGAATTCACCTACGATTTCAAGGAACCGGGCAAATATAGCGTAGGCTTCTTCATGAAGGCGTCGAAGAACGGAGATTACATTCTTGTGTCCGAGAAGGTAGTTACGGCTTCATCCAAGAATTAAGTCTCTCCTGCAAATTGACCTGTCCTTATCTTACGTGTTACGATACCAAATGTAGGATAATTCAATTAAAGTGAGGTATTACAATGAGCGATCACAAACATGAGCATGGCCATGAACATGGTGAAGCATGCGGTTGCGGACATGATCACGACCATGAGCACGAGGAGTTTGTGCTGACCTTGACGAACGAGCAGGGCGAAGATGTAGAAATGGTACTGGTAGAAACGTTCGACGTAGGCGAGAAGTTGTACGCCCTGCTGCTTGAGCGCGAGAATCCGGAAGCAGACGGAATCATCCTTCGTATGGAAGAAGAAGACGAGGAAATGGTTCTGTACAACATTGAAGATGAAACTGAATGGAAAGCTGTTGAAGAAGCTTATAACGAGCTGCTTGCCCAGCAAGAATAGATTTCAGGCATTCATGCAAAACCCCGATACTATACGTATCGGGGTTTTGCATGTCGCACTGCTATAGGACAAGCCTTAGGAGATCGGCTCAGCTTCGACAATTACTTTTATATTGGTAATGCTGCGGTCTTCGGGTCCTTTGACGGGCAATCCGATTTCTACATGGTCAATGATATAGTCGATATTATCCTGGGTAATAACTTCTCCAGGGAGAAGAATAGGAATTCCCGGCGGATAGACGTAGATGAATTCTGCAATGATGTAGCCGGCAGACTCCCGGAAGGGAATCAGCTGCGTATCCGCATAGAAGGCATCTCTCGGGATTAGGGCCAGCTGCGGAATATTCGGCACCTGTACCTTAAGCTCATAGATCTCACCCTTGCTGTAATGGATCGCTGAGAGCACCTGCAGCGCCGCAAGCAGCTTATCTACAGATTCCTTAGTATCTCCAGGGGTAATCAGGCAAAGAATATTATACATGTCGCTGAGTTCAACTTCGATGTTGTACTTCTGCCGGAGCCAGTTCTCGGTCTCGTAACCGGTAATACCCAGATGCCTTACATGAATGTTCAGCTTCGTCGGATCATGATTGAAGGTGGCTTCTGTTCCGAGAATTTCTTTGCCGAAGCTGTACAGCCCCTCGATCTCGTTGATCGAATTGCGGGCATAATTGGACAAGGCGATGGTTCTCGCCGCCATCTCATGGCCGTTCAGGGCAAGGTTGCGTCTGGAGGTATCCAGAGAGGCAAGCAGAATATATGAGGTTGAAGTGGTGGTCAGCATGCTGAGAATGGTCTGTACCCGCTGTGGGTTGACAAGACCCGTCTTGGCATTGAGGTTCAGTACCGAGCTCTGCGTCATGGAGCCGCCCAGCTTATGCACACTGGTTGCTGCCATATCTGCACCGGCCTGCATGGCCGATACCGGTAAGTCCTCATGAAAATGAATCAGTACTCCATGTGCCTCGTCCACAAGTACGGGAACCCCGTAACTGTGGGCCAGGTCGACAATCGAACGGAGGTCGGCGCATACGCCGAAATACGTCGGATTGATAACGAGGACACCCTTGGCATCCGGATGGCGCCTTAAAGCCCGTTCCAGCGAGCTGGTGGTTATGCCGTGGTCTATCCCAAGATTCTCATCCTGTACAGGAGAGACGAAAATAGGCTTGGCTCCGGAGAAAATAATGGCCGACATTACCGATTTGTGAATATTGCGCGGCACAATAATTTTGTCTCCTTCTGAGCAGACAGAGAGGATCATAGTCATGATGGCATTGCTCGTGCCTTGTACACTGAAATACGTGTAATCGGCGCCGAAAGCCTCTGCAGCCAGCTTCTGAGCTTCAAGAATAACCCCGGTGGGCTGATGAAGATCATCAAGCGGTGCAATATTGATCAAATCTATGGATAGAGCGTTATCGCCGATAAACTCACGGAATTCGGCATCGGTCCCTAGCCCCTTCTTATGTCCCGGAATATGGAATTGAACTGGATTTCCGGCGGCATGCTTTTTGAGAGCAGTGAAGAGGGGAGTAGCTTGTTGATTCATTTAATGCTGTCACAACCTTTCGCGAAGAGTGGTTTTTTGATTTCGCTGAAGCAAAAGGCGTCCCCGGAGGGACAGAATACCTATTTCTACTTGAGCAAGCATCAGTATAACAAATCAATCAACATAATACTAGGATGTGATGAAATGTCTGGCAAAGCAGCGGAACGTATGCATATCAGTTTAGCCTCACCGTTCATATTAAAAATGTGGATCATTATTTTCCTGGTCGAATTCGTCAAAGGATCGCTGCTGGTAGCTCTGCTGCCGGTCTATATGGAGAATATTCTGGGCCTCTCCGTAACGGTGGTCGGGTTCGCCTTCGCGCTGCAGTATCTCGGGGATAACCTGTTCCGCAGTCCGTTCGGCTGGGTCATGGAGCGGATCGGCTACCGCTGGACGATGACAGGAGCTCTGCTGCTGCTGCTGGTGGCAGTCGGGCTGATTATCTATGCCAAAGATTCCGTAAGCTTGTCCCTCGCCTGTCTGATTCTGGGGATCGGCACCTCGCCGCTGTGGCCTTGTACGATGACAGGCATCACCGAGCTGGCAGGCTCTACCCGGAGCGGCAGCAGCGGCGCAGCCATGGGGGCGGTGGAGATGGCCTCACTGGCCGGAACCGGCGTCGGTCCGATTATCGTCAACTTCATGATGGATCATGGCGGACAGGGCTACCGGACGGTCTTCCTGGTGCTGATGGGCTTCGCTGCTGCTGTTGTAGCCGTGGCGCTGTTCCTGCCCTCGAAGATCGGCGGTCATGCGCCGCGCGTTGTCCGAGAGATATCGGCGGAGGGGCCACCGGTGCCGCGTAAGCCGGTAAGGCCCCTGGAGAGTCTGAAGCGGACCTGGCAGCAGGTCACCTCCTCCCTGAAGGTAAGCCGCCTGCTGTTCCCGGCATTGTTCCTGCAGGCTTTTGCGATCGGGCTTATGACCCCGGTGGTCACCTTGTTCGCACGTTCGGAGCTGCATGTCACCCCCAACCAGTTCAGCCTGCTGCTGATTGCCGGAGGAGGGATTACCGTGCTAACCCTTATACCCGCCGGGAAGCTGGTCGATAAGGTCGGCACCTCCATCTTCCTTAATATCGGCTTCCTGCTGGCAGCCTGCTCCATGGCTTTCTTCTCACAGGTCCGCTGGCTGCCGCTGGCCTTCGTGGCGGTGGCGCTGGTCGGGATCAGCTATGCGCTGATTCTCCCGGCGTGGAACGCCTTCCTGGCCAAGCAGGTGCCGGAGGGCGAGCGCGGGACCGTCTGGGGGCTCTTCCTGACGCTGCAGGGCTCAGGGATGGTTGCCGGTCCGGTGGTGTCAGGCAAGCTGTGGGATACGGTCAGCCACGGTGCCCCTTTTCTGGCCAGCGCGGGAGTAATGGTTGTGTTATTCGGCCTGCATCTGCTGATCGTCCACCGGACGAAGCTGAAGCACACCAGGGCGCACTGAGTAGAGCGGACACAGGGGGGGGAAGCCAGTGTGGAAATGCAATAAGCCGCAGACTGCCTGAAAAGGAGGCGCAATGCGGCTTTATTGCTGTTTTTGCATATAAAAGGGCTGGACCAACTCACCTAAAACGGGTTCCAGCGTTTGGAAAAGGCTAAAAACGGGTAAAAATAGTCAATAAACCAAGTTACCGCTACATATTATGAAGTATAAAATAAGTGTAAGCCACACAAAGAATCAAGGTGCAAGCGGAGGTCCGGCAGTCTGTTCTACTCTTAGGTTAGGCCGTGAAGCTGACTATGCTTAAATCAAGCAGTTAGGGGGGAGTGCCGTGAACAAAAACGATGAAGTGGAGTACTGCAATCTGGAGCTGCGGTTCGACAGACAGCATATCCAGGATCTAATCAAGGACCTGATCAAGGAAGGTTATTCCCTGTACTGGAGTGAGAACGAGACTGTTTTTCTTATTTCGGTGCGCACCGGCCGCAAGCTTGTGAAGCTGCGCTTCCAGCGGATTAAGGACGGCTTCAAGCTGGTGGGAGACTACATGATCCGTGATGCGCGCCTGTCAGAATGGATGGAGAAGCTGATTGGGGATATGAGAGGTCATGCCGTTGTCAAGCGCTTCCGCGACCGTCAGATCATTATAGAGAATATTTTATTCGGTGAAGTCATCCGCCTGGTGGAGATTTCCGGTTATCAGCAGCGTGTGCTGTACCAGAAGGGGCCGCTGCTGTCGGATCAGGAGCTGACGAAGCTGTTCTACTCCATAGAGGGCGAAGAGCGGATCCGTGACCGCAGGCTTGCCGTGGATGAACAGCTCGACTTGCTGAATGAAGCTATGCGTGAGCGCGATACGGAAGCGGTGGCGGCCAGCACAGCGAGGCTTGAGCAATTGACCAGGGAGCTGGCAGCGCTGGAGTGGTAGTGCACTGAGTGAACTTAGGCGATTAAGGGCATCCCATAATGGGGTGTCCTTTTATTGTGCCTTTCTGGTGGAGGGGGTTCACTTCTGCGGACAAAACCGTTAAAATAGTCATTGTGAGCAATTTCCCTGATGGATCGAAGTTTGTCAATGAAATTGATCTCTCTTTCGCAGGCAGAACTTTGCTGTCTCTGACAAAGGGTGGTATTCTTATACTGCGAGAAATGGATTTCACAAAAATACAGGGTGCAAAGGGTGGAGAACCAGATGTCAAAACAACAAATCGGCGTTATTGGCTTGGCGGTAATGGGCAAAAATTTGGCTCTTAACATCGAGAGCAAAGGCTTCAGCGTATCCGTGTTTAACCGTTCCCCGGAGAAGACACATGATCTGGTTGCAGAAGCAGCAGGCAAGAACCTGGTGGGCACGTTCTCCGTTGAAGAGTTCGTAGGGTCACTGGAAGTACCGCGCAAGATTCTGATCATGGTTCAGGCAGGCCAGGCTACGGATGCCACCATTGAGCAGCTTCTGCCGTACTTGGATCAAGGCGATATCATCATCGATGGCGGTAACGCTTATTTCCCTGACACCGTACGCCGCAGCAAATATCTTGAAGACAAAGGCTTCCGCTTCGTCGGCACCGGCGTATCCGGCGGTGAAGAAGGCGCACTCAAGGGCCCTTCGATTATGCCAGGCGGTCAAGAAAGTGCGTATAAGCTGGTTGAACCTATCCTTACGGCGATTTCAGCCCACGTGGGCGGAGAGCCTTGCTGTACATATATCGGGCCGGACGGTGCAGGACACTATGTCAAAATGGTGCATAACGGCATCGAGTACGGTGACATGCAGCTGATCGGCGAAGCCTACCACCTGCTCAAGGACGTCCTGGGTCTGGATGCCAAGGAGCTGCACAGCACCTTCGCAGAATGGAATAACGGCGAGCTGGACAGCTATCTGATCGAGATTACGAAGGATATCTTCGCCCAGTATGACGAAGAGACCGGCAAGCCGATGGTGGACGTCATCCTTGATGCTGCCGGACAAAAGGGTACCGGCAAGTGGACAAGCCAAAGCTCGCTGGATCTCGGCGTTCCGCTGTCCATGATTACCGAATCCGTCTTCTCCCGCTTCCTGTCTGCCATGAAGGAAGAACGTGTTGAAGCCAGCAAGGTGCTGAGCGGCCCTGCTGCCGCTCCATTCGATGGTGACAAGGCTGAATTCATCGAGAACGTGCGTAAAGCGTTGTTCGCCAGCAAGATCGTATCGTATGCCCAGGGCTTCGCCCAGCTGCGTGTGGCTTCTGACGAATACGGCTGGAATCTGAAGTACGGCGAGCTGGCCAAGATCTGGCGCGGAGGCTGCATCATCCGTTCCCGGTTCCTGCAGAACATCACGGATGCCTATGCCAATAATGCAGAGCTGAAGAACCTTCTGCTTGATCCGTTCTTCAAGGATGTTATGGACAACTACCAGTCGGCATGGCGCAAGGTTATCGCTTCGGCTGTAACTCTGGGTATTCCGGTTCCGGGATTCTCCAGCGCCCTTGCATACTACGACAGCTACCGTACAGAACGTCTTCCGGCGAACCTGCTGCAAGCACAGCGCGATTACTTCGGCGCTCACACCTTCAAGCGTGTGGACAAAGAAGGCGTGTTCCACCACAACTGGCTGGCAGAGTAACAGGCAGCGTTCAGCTTATTGCTTAGGAACCCGAGATGCTTTCCGCTTCATGCGGAGGGCTTTCGGGTTTTTTGCATCCATGAGGCATAGCCATGGCAGGCACAGCCCGCCTGAAAATGAAGGCTGCCGGCATTGTGCAAACTTTTCACCCTGTGTTATGATATGACAAATGTCGCGGCTTGGAGGTTGTTATGGACGATCGAAATATCATTCTCGTCGGGATGATGGCTACGGGGAAATCCACAGTAGGCGCCATTCTGGCCGAGGAGCTTGACTATGAACTGGTTGATCTGGATGCAGTGATTACCGGAAGAGAGGGCCGTGGTATTGCGGATATCTTCGCGGAAGGCGGAGAGCAGGCATTCCGGAGTATTGAATCAGCGGTACTTCAGGAAATGCTGCAGGGAGAGCGCAAAGTGATCTCTACAGGCGGAGGGGCGGTGCTTGCGCCGGGGAATGCCGAAGTCATGCTGGAGCATGGATTCGTAGTGGCCCTTACAGCTTCGGAGGATACCATTATTGAACGGGTCAGCGGGGATGAGAACCGGCCGCTGCTCGCCGGCAATGCGGCAAACCGGGTCCGTTCCATTATGGAACAGCGCAGGGAAGCTTACCGTTTCGCGCATTGCACGGTCGATACAACGGAGTTGAATGTGGCTGAGGTCTCGCAATACATTTTACTGCGTTACCGCGCTTGAGCTTTTATGTGTGTTGGCGCTATGCATCAGGATGAAGTTATTCCGCGCTGGTATCATCCCACTCGATCATGCCACCGCTCAGGTTAGAGCCTTGAATGCCGAATTGCTGCAGATATTCACAGACCCGCTGGCTGCGGTTGCCGGAACGGCAAATGAAGATGATCTCAGTGTCTGACGGAAGCTTGTCCGTCTGCTGCGGGATCTGGCCCATCGGGATATGCTGAGCACCGGGAATCATGCCGAAAGCAACCTCATCCTCTTCACGGACGTCGATCAGTACAAGCTCTTCGCCGGCAGCGAGCCGCTTACGCAGCTCCTGCGGTGTAATTTGCGGAATTTCATTCATGGTAGTACCCTCTTTTCTGCCCGAATGGGAATGGATTCTCTTCACGCAATAATAACACAACTGCGGATTACCCTGTCAAACAGGCCCGTACATACAGACTATATATTATGAAGGAGCGCTTATACTATGGACGTTATTGTTAGGCCTACGCCGACGCTGCAAGGAGAATTCGGAGCCCTGTCCTCCAAAAACTACACCACGCGCTACCTGCTGGTAACCGCTCTCTCTGAAGGAGTCAGCACGATCTACCATCCTGCCCACAGCGAGGACAGCGACGCGATCCGCAGATGTATCGCCGATCTCGGCGCAGTCCTGACCGAAGATGATGAGAAAATCGTAGTACAGGGGTTCGGCCGCCATCCCCGTGACGTCAAGGAGCTGAATGTAGGGAATGCCGGCGCAGTCCTCCGGTTCCTGATGGCGGTAGCTGCGCTTAGCCCGGAGGTTACTTTCGTGAATACGTATCCCGATTCTCTGGGCAAGCGGCCGCATGACGACCTGATTCTGGCACTTGGCCAGCTCGGAGTGGAAGTAGAGCATAATAACGGAAGACTGCCGATTACGATCCGCGGCGGCAAGCCGCAGGGCGGACGGATTACCGTCTCCGGTGCCGTCAGCTCGCAGTATCTCAGCGCACTTTTATTCCTGACCCCGCTGCTTGAAGAAGACAGTGAGATCATCGTGCTGGATGATCTGAAATCCAAGGTGGTCATCGGGCAGACGCTGGAGGTGCTGGAGCAGGCAGGGATTATCGTACATGCGGCGGACGATTATATGTCCTTTAAGGTGCCGGGCCGGCAGGTTTATGCTGCCAAGACCTATACGGTGCAAGGCGATTATCCGGGATCAGCCGCAGTGCTTGCGGCCGCAGCGGTGACCAAGTCGGATGTGACCATTCACCGGCTGGCTGAGAGAAGCAAGCAGGGGGAGCGGGCCATTGTCGATGTGCTGCGGATGATGGAGGTGCCGCTCACCCATGAGAACGGAACAGTGCATGTGCAGGGGAACGGGGTCCTGAAGGCGGTGGAATTCGACGGCGATGCGGCAACTGATGCGGTCCTGGCTATGGTGGCCGCGGCGGTTTTTGCCGAAGGGACCTCACGCTTCTACAATGTGGAGAATCTGCGCTACAAGGAATGCGACCGCATCACGGATTATCTGGCAGAGCTGACCCGGGCCGGTGCGAAGGTTGAGGAACGCCGGGACGAGATCATTGTGCATGGTACACCGGAAGGCGTGGAAGGCGGCGTAACGATTAATGCCCACTATGACCACCGTGTGATTATGGCCCTTACTGTAGTAGGGCTGCGGGCACGCCAGCCATTGCTCATCAAGGATGCCCATCATGTGGCGAAGTCCTATCCGCAGTACTTCGATCATCTGCGCTTGCTGGGTGCGGATGTGGAATGGGTGAAGTGAGCATTTTAGGTTCTTTATGCATTACACCTCTTGCCCCGGAAGATATTCCTTCTGTGTCGAATCTATTCAAGGTAACGATCGCCGATGCCTTCGAACGGGAAGGATTGGGTCACCTGCAGGCCGATATCCGGCAGGAGATCACAGCCAAGATACGAAAGGCTAACGACTCGTTGAATCCGCTGGAGACGGATGTGTATTTCTGGGTTGCCAGAGCCGATGGAATAATCATCGGCACCGTTTCCTACGCGCCTTGCGGAGAGGACATACGGAACTGCACTGATAACCGGCTGTCCGCTGTGGGTGAGCTGGGAAGTCTGTATGTGCTGCCTGGGAATCAAGGCAAGGGTGTGGGCTCGGCGTTAATTGATGAGGTCATGGGATTTTTTAGAAAGCGGGGAATTTCCGAATTCTGCCTGGACAGCGGATATAAGAGGGCCCAGGACAGATGGCTGCGGAAATTCGGAACGCCCTATGCAGCAGTGCAGGATTACTGGGGACCGGGTTCCGTTCATATGGTATGGCTATGCAGCGTGGGGGACCCGGAGGATTCGTAGGCACAGAGATGAATTGACAGGTTACACAAGCTGATGAGAATTTGGAACTTCTAGTGCAGCACTGTATGATGTAGTTGTTGCTGAAAATGATAAAACTGTGACTCAAGCGGCAGTAATGCTGCGGAGGGCATGGAAGAAATCAGACGGAAGGGGAATAAGACATGAGCTTTGAGAACCCAAGCAGGGAAGAAATCGGCGAGATTCTGGCTGCGGCAGGCAATATCGCTGTTGTTGGCCTATCCGACAAAACAGACCGTACCTCATATATGGTTGCAGGCGCTATGCAGAGCCGGGGCTACCGGATCATTCCGGTCAATCCGTTAGTAGACGGGGAGATCCTGGGCGAGAAATGCTACCATACGCTGGCGGATATTCCGGAGCCGGTGGATATTGTGAATGTGTTCCGCCGCAGCGAATACTGCGCAGCTGTAGCTCAGGAGGCTGCTGATATCGGCGCGCGTGTTCTCTGGCTGCAGCAGGGGATCATCAGCCAGGAGGCGGCGGAGATTGCCGCTGCAAATCATATGATCGCAATCATGGACTGCTGCATCAAGGTGGAGGAAGCGATCACCATGAAGGGCCGGAGCCGGGGGTAAGACGAATCGTATGCATGATCAGGTACACAGATCCGGATATACTTGTAGTTCAGAGCTATCCAGATTAAATTTTGCCAAACGTACCTCAGACCTGGTTGCTGCATTCTCGATTAGTTTTCACTAATAAGTATTGCTATACTTGACACAGACGAAGAACGTCCTTTACTCCATTTTAAATGGGGAAAGGGCGTTTTTTGTATTTTCAGGGAGGGGGAAGTAGATATGGAATTTGAGCAGGCACACAGCAGCTTTATGGAGGCACATACGATTGTAAGAACGGGTGAACGGCGGGGGAGGCTGCTGCGCGGACATAACTATGCGGAGAAGCTATTTCTGCAGAATGTATGGTGGCCGCTATTCGAGTCACTGGAGCAGCTGCACCCGGAATATGAGGTGTATGACTGGAACCGGAAATCGCAGTTTCTGGATTTTGCCTTTCTGCCGCAGAACGGGACCCGCTTCGGGATTGAGTGTGACGGCTATCAGAGCCATATCAAGGATATGGACCGGGAGAAGTTCAACTATGCGCTTAACCGGGACACCTTCCTGACAGGCATGGGCTGGAAAATGCTCCACTTCTCGTTCGACGACATCCAGCAGCGTCCCGAAGTGTGCCGGATGCTGCTGCAGCTGGCGCTGGCGCCTTATTTGGCGCGGAGTTCGTCCAGCAGGGAGCAACTATTGTCAAAAGAAATGGATGTGCTAAGGCTGGCATGGCGGATTTCTAGACCGCTTCGGCCTAAAGACTTAATTGAATCTTTACACATTAATTACCGGACAGCACACAAGCTGCTGGTGGCGTTGAGTGATAAGGGTTTCATCAAACCAGTCTCTTCAAAAGAACGGATACGGTATTACGAGGTGAATTCCATGCGGCTAGATCAAATATGGTGAGGGAGGAGCTCAAGATGTAACATGTAATCTATGCGATAATCGGCTTAAGTGTAGTTCGTACAACTAAAATGCGCTGGATAAGGTGTTTTTTGGGTTTAATCGCACTTCGTACAACTAAAAATACGCATTATTGCGATTAGAGTTAAATTGTCCAAAAATAGTTGTACAGAGTGCAGTTAAAGTAAAATAGAAGGTCGTATTGCCAAATATAGTTGTACAAACTACACTTATCCAGTCACAGGAGTCACAGGAGTCACAGGAGTCACAGGAGTCACAGGAGTCACAGGAGTCACAGGAGTCACAGGAGTCGTCCTTTTCACGCCCAGATTCTTTTGACAAAAACTGCTGTAACGCTTACCATTCAATATAGAAAGAAAGGAGAGGGTCGCCTTGAATTGGCTCGGATCTTTGCAGCAGTTGGGCAGAGCCATTATGCTTCCTACCATGGTGCTTCCGGCGGCAGCGATTCTGCTGAGTCTGGGCAGCTTACCGTGGTCTGCATGGGGACTTTCTTCGGTATCCGAAGTGACGACGTACGCGGGGCAAGGAATATTCTATTTCATGCCTTATTTGTTTGCTGTCGGTGTGGCGTGGGGGTTGTCCAATCAGGCCGGACCGGCCGGACTGGCCGCACTCGCAGGGATGTTCACTTATGACCGGATTGTGTCCAACATGGGAGACGGGGCTGTACAGCCTGCAACATTAATTGGGATTATCCTGGGGATTGTAGCCGGTGTAGCGCATAACCGGTTTAAGAATATCAAGCTGCCGGAGGCGATCCAGTTTTTTGGCGGGTCGCGTTTTGTTTTGCTGTTCATGGGCTTATTCTCGGCGCTGTTCGCCTGGGTCATGCTCGGAGTGTCTCCGCTACTACAGGAACTGCTTAATGAGCTGTTCAGGGTAGTGCAGGTGACCGGCGGCTATGGAGTGTTCGTCTACGGTGTGCTGTACAGGGTGCTGACGGCCTTTGGCCTGCACCATATTCTGAATAATGTGTTCTGGTTCCAATTGGGCTCCTTTACGACGCCTGACGGCAGTGCAGTCGTACAGGGGGATTTGCCGCGCTTTTTTGCCGGTGATCCTACAGCGGGTGTGTTCATGGCCGGACTGTTCCCGATTATGATGTTCGCTCTGCCCGCAATTGCCTTTGCAATCATTCAGGAAGCGCGCGAGGACCTCAAGCCCAAGATCAAGAAGACTTTTTTGCGTGCAGCTTTAGTGTGCTTTTTGACCGGTGTGTCGGAGCAGATTGAATTTGCCTTCCTGTTCGCGTCGCCGTATTTGTTTGCGCTGCATGTGGTTATGTCCGGGCTTGCGATGGTGCTGACCTACTCGCTCGGGATTCATCACGGCTTCTCCTATTCGGCGGGGACCATCGATTTCTTCCTCAACATGCATCTGTCCCAGCGGGCCTGGCTGCTGATTCCAATCGGGATCGGCTATGGCATTGTGTATTACAACGTGTTCCGCTGGGCGATCCGCCGGTTTCAAATTCCTACCCCTGGCCGTGAGGAAGGCTCTGAGCTGGGCGACTGGGCGGGCAATATCCCGTATCAGGCTCCGCTGATTCTGGAGGCGCTGGGCGGCAAGGAGAATATTGTGCAGGTTCAGGCCTGCATCACCAGGCTGAGATTAACGGTGCATAATGACCGCTTCATAGATACAGGGGCGCTTAAGGGGCTGGGCTCCGCAGGCATTATCAAGCTGGGCGGCGGCAATGTGCAGGTCGTCTTCGGGACGTATTCGGAGCTGATTCGCGAAGAGATCGACAAGCTGATGCTGCGCGATCTGCCGCAGGTGCTGTTCAGTGCGCCGATCCAGGGGCGGATGATGCCGATTGAAGAGGTGCCGGATCATATTTTTGCCGCGAAGCTGGTGGGGGATGGAGTGGCCTTTGTCCCGGAAAAAGGAGAGCTGGTCTCGCCTGTATTCGGCAAGGTGATGCACGTATACCCTACGATGCACGCAGTGGGCATTGCTACGCCCGAAGGGCTGGAGGTGCTCATGCATATCGGGATCGACACTTCGCAGCTTAAAGGGCCGTTTGAGGCGCTTGTACAGGAAGGGGACAGCGTGGAGCCGGGGCAGCTGCTGGTCAAGTTTGACCTGGCCTTCTTGAAGGAGCATGCCGCTTCGCTGGCGACACCGATGGTGATTACCAACCCGGACCGGGTCAAATCCTGGAGCTACGCGCCATTCAAAAACGTGAAAAAGGGGCAGTCTTCCGTCATGTCCGTGGTACTACATGAAAGCAATGTTGGAGGGATCGAAGCATGATACAAGGCGTAGGCGCCGCAGCAGGTGTTGCCATTGGGAAGGCCTTTGTCTTGCCGAACTGGGAATGGAGTCTGCCGGACACTCAGGTGAATCCGGTGGATCTGGCTAAGGAGTTCGAACGGTTGTACGAAGGCATTCGGACCTCCAAGGACGAGATCGAGTTTATCAAAAAAGAATTCCGCGAGGTCGTCGGACCGGAGGAATCGAGCATTTTCGATGCCCATCTGGCGATCCTGGATGATCCGGTGTTCATGAGCGAAATCCGCGGCATTATCGAACGCCAATACAAGGCAGCCGAGGTGGCGGTCAAGGAAGCGATCGACCACTTCGTGGCGATGTTCGATTTGCTCGACGATGAATATATGAAAGAACGTGCAGTGGATATCAAGGATGTCGGCAACCGCCTGCTGAAGCATCTCCTGGGTGCGCCGGAGGTCACTCTGCCGTCGGATACCCAGCCTTACATTCTGGTAGCGAAGGAGCTGTCCCCCTCACAGCTGGCGCATTTGAATCCGGCGTATGTGCTGGGTATCGTGACGATGATGGGCGGCAAAACCTCGCATTCCTCCATCATGGCCCGTGCGCTCGGCATTCCGCTGGTGGCAGGCCTGGAGAACAAGATCCTGACTCCTATCCAGACAGGGGACATGCTGGTGCTCGATGGGGAGACCGGGGCGGTTATGATTCATCCAGATGAATCCACACTGCTGGACTTCAACACCAGACGTGCGAAGCAGCAGCGGAAGCGGGAGCAATTGGAGCTGCTTGCAACCGTCGAAGCGGTGACGAAGGACGGTGTGTCTCTGCGGCTGGCCGGCAATATCAGTTCCGTGAAGGAGCTGAACATGGCACTGAAATACGGGGCCGAGGGAGTGGGACTGTTCCGTACAGAGTTTCTGTACATGGACCGTAGTACTTTTCCGACAGAGGATGAACAGTTCGAAGTCTATAAGCTGGTTGCGGAAAAAGTCGGCAAGGAGACCGTAGTCATCCGTACACTTGATATCGGGGGAGACAAGCATCTGGATTACTTCCAGCTGCCGGAGGAGCAGAACCCGTTCCTCGGCTACCGGGCCATCCGGATCAGCCTGGACCGCAAGGACATGTTCAAAACCCAGATTACAGCCATTCTGCGGGCCAGTCATTACGGCAATGTCCGGATGATGTTCCCGATGATCTCTTCTGTCGAAGAGGTGCAGGCGGCCAAAGCAGTGTTGAACGAGGTAAAGAGCGAGCTCGACAGCCGGGGTGTACCGTATAACCGTGACATGAAGGTAGGTATAATGATCGAGGTTCCGGCCGCAGTGATGATTGCCGACCTGCTGGCGGAGGAAGTGGACTTCTTCAGTATCGGCACGAATGATCTGGTGCAGTATGTACTGGCTGTGGACCGGATGAATGAGCAGATTGCCCATATGTATCATCCGTACCATCCGGGAGTGCTGCGTATGATCCGCATGACGGTGGATGCGGCACGCAGCGTAGGCATCGATGTCAGTGTATGCGGTGAGATGGCCGCAGATGAGCGCTCACTGCCGCTCTGGCTGGAACTGGGGATCAATGTGCTGAGCATGTCACCGCAAGCCTTGCTGAAGGTGAAGCACCGCACACTGAACACACTGGCTTCTGAAGCCAGGGAGATTGCGAAGGTCTGCTTCCGCAACCGCACCAGCTCTGAGACAGAGGAGCAGCTTACTGCTTTTGTCTCACGGAGCGGATTCCCGCTGGGCGCCGGCGGTGATTCCAAAGAGAAGACATCATAGCCGGGTAACAACTGAACGTTATCGGGTTTTCAAGGACAAGCAGCAAGAATATCTAAATAAAGTCCGGGTGAGGGTCAAGGGGGCCACACACCGGACTTTTTGTTTTGAGATCTGAGGGAACAGGCCTGCCATGCAAAAAAGTAAAACCGTTTGGGCTGCGGGACAGTCAGTATATACAGAAGTCAAAAAAGAAAGGGGAGACTAAGCCTGGATGGAGCATACGTGGGAAGGCGAGCAGGTGCGCCACTTGAATGAACAGGAGCAGCTGTTTATCAACCGGGTACTGGAGCAGAAGAAAATACTCTACAGTATTGCGTACAGCTACTTGCGCAGCGAGGCGGAGGCACTCGAGATGGTTCAGGAAACTACATACCGGGCCTGGGTGAAGCGCGGGAGCCTGAAGGATGAGGACCGGTTCGCACCCTGGCTGACCCGGATTCTGATCAACTGCTGCAAGGACGAACTGAAACGGAGGAAGCGGCTGGCTGCTCCTGTGCCTGAACAGGCAAGAGCTGGACTGCAGGAGATGACCAGTGACCGTAAGCTGGATATGGAGCAGGCTCTGGAAGCGGTAAAGCCCAAATACCGTCAGGTGCTTGTACTGAAGTACTACCGGGATATGACGCTGACAGAAATTGCCGAGGTGCTGGGCAAGCCGGAAGGAACGGTCAAGACCTGGCTGAACAAGGGACTTAAGCAGTTACGTGACAAAATGAAAATCAAAGGGGGACTATAGCATGGTCAAGACAGAAGAAGAGCTGCTGAAGGAGTATTACCACAGTCTGTCGGCAGAAGCGGAGGAGGTCCCGGAAATGCGGCTGAACACGGCAATCCGCAGAGGCATAACACGTTCCCGGAGAAGCTCTATGTCATTAAGGAAGCGTTATGCTCTGGCTACAGCGGCGGCAGTACTTGGACTTGTGCTGTTATTCTCCTTTCCCCGGGCGAGTGAGGTGTTGAAGTCACAGGGGGCAGCTCCGGATCAGGCAGCAATATTTCAGAGCTACGGACCCTTTGAAAAGTATATTCCAGCTGTGATGACCACAAACGCTGTATCTTCGGCAATCGAGGATGGCCTTGTACAGCGCGTCACGGGTGTTACTGCGGAGCAGAACGGATTTGTTCTGACTGTAGATGGAATTGCTGCGGATCAGAAGGGGATTATCGTCTTGTATTCATTACAGAATAAGACTGATGAGAATGCCCGAGTAGCACATATTCAGTTAACATCAGCTGTTTCAAATCCTTTGCATACATCCCTGGGGCCTGATAATTCAATTTCCCCAAAACGTATAACCTACGGTTATGAGGTAAGGCAGTGGGAGAGTGATGATGCAGGCGCTCTTCCCGATCAAATTAAGTTTGAGCTTGAGCTTGGTAAGTACAAGCAGTTCACGCCAGCTTCAGCAGATAGCCCTCTCGCTAAATTTTCTGTAGCTCTTCCGCTGGACCGGGAGCAGATCGCCAAGGCAGGAGAAACCATACATGTAGACAAAACACTGGAAATAGACGGTCAGAAAATTGAAATTAATGAGGTCTATCTGGCCGCCTCCGGCATTTATCTGGACTATACCTGCGACCCGCTGAACTCCAAACAGATCTTCTCTATGTACAAACCGGGGTTCTTAGCAGGCGGCAGCGGTGATTATTCGTATCTGGCTTTACGCGCCGCCAGCTTTACGGACAGTGGAGGCAGACTGATATTTGCCAACGACAGGAGCTCGACACAATCGCTCCAGCTGCAAATCAATGGAATTCTGGCGCTGGATAAGCAGGCAACCCAATTAATTATTGATACGGATAAGCAACAAATTATTAAGGCTCCAGATCAGAATTTGCAAATGTCCATTCACAACACGGAGAAGGGCTCCACGATGGTGCTGGAATATGATTCTCAAGCACAGAGTAACAGCATCTACAATGACCTTATGCTGGGACAAACATTTACCGATGGAGCAGGTACAGTTCATTCAGCAGATAAATTTGATATCGATATTCCGCAGCGCACTGAGCCGGTGAAAGCGAAGTCCATCCCTCACATGTACTACCGGGGTCTGGGCAGCAATAAATACCCGCAGCCGCTGACGTTCACCATTGAGGCGTATCCTGCCCTGATCAAAGAGAAGCTGTCTGTCCCTATCCGCTAATCCCCCATATAGAAGCAAAAGCGGCAACAAGCCCTGAACCCTGTCAGACGACAGGGCAGGGCTTGTTGTTTATAGCAGATCTCATGTTGCCTGCTACTCACCGGCCAGCGCATCGCAGAACGCTTTGCCGTAAGGCGGCAGATCCGGCGGGCGGCGGGCGGAGATGATGTGTCCGTCCTGGACGAGCGGCTCGTCCTTCCAGATGGCTCCGGCGTTCTCCATATCGTCACGGATGCCCGGCGTGGAGGTGACCGTTACGCCTTCGAGAATTTTGGCGGAGATTAAGACCCAGCCGGCATGGCAGATCTGGCCAATCGGCTTCTTCGCAGTATTGAAATCCTGCACCAGCTTCAGCACTGCGCTGTACCGGCGGATTTTGTCGGGTGCCCAGCCTCCGGGAACGAGGATGCCGTCATAATCGGCAGCCTTCAGCTCGTCCCAGCTGTATTCAGCCGTGGCGGGTACACCATATTTGCCTACATACGTCTTGCCCTTCTCAAGGCCTGCCAGATGTACCTCAGCCCCTTCCTCACGCACGCGGTATACGGGATACCACAGCTCAAGGTCTTCAAATTCATCGTCCACCAGTGCAATGACTTTTTTACCAGACAGTCTCATTCTGTACAGCTCCCTTCGGCTTAACTTCCTGATATCTATGTCATTCTATCAAAAGAGACAGTTGAAGTCACTTTTCGATATGGAAATTCCTACTACTATCGCCAATTAAAACATGATATGCAAACTAGCAGGGATTCAGGGGGATGAGGTCGAATACTAGAGAGGGAAAAGGCAAAGCTATGCGTTTTTAAAAGATCATTCTGAGGTGTGGGAGATGTATAAGGAACAATTAATGAAGAAGTCTTGTGGCTGCGGCGGGATCATGACCATACATATGCACACACTGATTTATAGTGCGAAGATCAAAATTACTAATGTCCCTGTATATACCTGCGGGCAATGCGCCCGTTATGAGCCCTTGCCGGTTATTAAGCGTGACCTGGGCCTGCTGATCCGGGAGCTTGGAGAGCGCCCTGCGGGCAAGCTGCATCTGTCCTTTGCGGACCGTAATGAGTGGGCCAGTGTGCTGAAGGATACCTTTGCTGCGGGCTTGTTTGCCGGCGGCTTGCCGGAATTGGAGGAGGCTATCCGCAAGGCTATGCAGAGCCGGATTGATCTGCTGCTGGATGTATACCGCACGGCGGCGGATCTGTCTGACAAGAAGTGGATGGAAGAGATCGGCCTGCGGCTCTCCCAGTTGACGGCTCATTCGGCAGAAAGTGCCAAATAAAGAGCATTTTTTGACATTTTGAAAAAAAGTCTGCAAAAACAATGAAAAACTTTCAACGAATGTTGGATTTTTCACGCGCTTTTTGATACGATAGAGAAAGCATACAGAATTCTTGAAATTTTAAGGGCTTCCCACTGGAAGCTATTGGAGGATCAGGAATTGGCGGAAGGCGTCAAAGCCGCGCCAGGACTGGCGTTTCAACCTTTGAAAGAAATTTTGAAAGGAAAATGAAGCGTTATCATTGCACAATTGTACAAAGTGTCGTATCATAATTTTAATTAGTCGAACGATAAAATTTATCGCAATGGAGAGAGTAATTTGACGGTAACCATTTACGATGTAGCTCGAGAAGCAGGCGTATCTATGGCTACGGTATCACGGGTTGTGAATAATAACCCCAACGTGAAACCGCAGACCCGGAAGAAGGTTTTTGAAGCGATTGAGCGTTTGGGCTATCGTCCGAATGCGGTGGCGAGAGGTCTCGCCAGCAAGAAAACGACAACCGTAGGGGTTGTTATCCCTGATATCTCAAACTCGATTTTTGCGGAAATTGCACGCGGGATTGAAGATATTGCCAATATGTATCACTACAACATTATTCTCTGTAACGCTGACAAGCGTAAAGAGAAGGAGATTCGTGTCATTAACACACTGCTCGAGAAGCAGGTGGACGGGCTGCTGTTCATGGGCGGAACCGTTACGGAAGAGCATATTCAGGCGTTCCAGACCTCTGCTGTGCCTATCGTGCTCTGTGCGACCCGCGATGAGAAGGGAACTTATCCTTCCGTGGATATCGACCATGAGACGGCTGCATTTGATGCGGTGAATACGCTGATCCGCCACGGACACCGCGAGATCGCAATGATCAGCGGTACGCTGCAGGACCCTGCGAACGGCTATGCCCGGTTCCACGGCTACAAGAAGGCGCTGGAGGCGGCAGGTATCGAGTATCAGGAGGATCTGGTACGCATCGGTAACTATCGTTACGAATCCGGTGTCGAAGCCATGAAGTACTTCCTGGGTCTGAAGAAGAAGCCGACGGCTATCTTTGCTGCTACCGATGAGATGGCGATTGGCGCCATTCACAGTATTCAGGATGAAGGTCTTAAGGTGCCGGATGACTTCTCGATTATCAGTGTAGACAACATCCGGATGGCTTCAATGGTTCGTCCGCTCCTCACTACTGTAGCACAGCCGATGTATGATCTCGGTGCTGTAGCGATGAGACTGCTGACGAAGCTGATGAAGAAGGAGACGGTTGAGAATCCGCGGGTTATTTTGCCGCATGAGACCATTCTTCGTCTGTCTGTCAACCATGTCAATAAATAAGTTCAGTACGTTTAGCTCGTGAACATAGGTTACTTAAGAAGCTCCTTCGGGAGCTTTTTATGTTTGCGGACACAAAGTTCGGGGGGGATATAAAATGAGCGGAGTATTGGGTCTGATTGGCGCAATGGATGAAGAAATCAAGCTGCTGCTGGAAGAGATGGAGAATCGGCAGACCGCGGTGAAGGCCGGAATTACCTTTTATGCAGGGACAGTGTTCGGGAAGGCAGCTGTAGTCTGCAAATCTGGGGTAGGCAAGGTGAACGCCGCCGTAACCACACAGATTCTGCTGGACAGCTTCGGCGTGGAGCAGGTGCTGTTCAGTGGTGTGGCCGGGGCGCTGCATCCTGAGCTGGACATCGGAGATATTGTGATTTCGTCCTCCTGCATTCAGCATGATATGGATGCTACAGCGCTCGGCTATGCCAGAGGGGTGATTCCGTATCAGGAGATCTCCGTCTTCCAGGCAGATCCGCTGCTGGTGAAGTTAGCAGAAGAGGCCTGTCTAGAGCTGGAGCAGAAGTCTGTAACAGGCATTGTGCTGTCCGGGGATCAATTCATTGCCAGCAGGGCGTCCGTAGCTATGCTGCGTGAGCAGATGGACGGGGCCTGTGCAGAGATGGAGGGTGCGGCGGTCGCCCAAGTCTGCCATATGAACGGGATCCCTTTTGTAATCGTACGTTCAATGTCGGACAAAGCCGACGGCTCAGCCCATGTGAATTACAGTGAGTTCACCGTAACGGCCTCGCAGCATTCCCATGCCATTCTGGAGCATATGCTTAAGGCTATGTAACCTGCAGGCAGGCCGCCTGAATTAATACATAAACCGCTGTCTGAAGCGCACCCGGTCGAAGGTCTCGCGGGAGGACAGCGGCACATCCTGGCCCATGCGGACCATGAGGCAATTCGCCGGATGCGAGCAGATCTCCGGGTCATCGGTGGCATACCACACCATATCTACCGTCTTCATCAGCTTCTCCATCATCTGGCGGTACTCCCATACATTAAGACCGCTCCCCTTGAGGTCCCAGTGCCAATAATATTCGGTTGTGAATACGATGCAGTTCTCCAGTTGTCCCTTTTCAAAAGCGCTTGAAACCAGCAGCTTCGCAAGCCCGCTTCCGCGATACTCGTCAGCCACTTCGATGGCTCCCAGCTCAATCAGATCCTCCATCCCGCCCTGAGACCATAACTCCAGTTCATCCGGATAATGAAAAGTAACATAGCCTACGATAACGTCTGAGACCACTGCTGCTACGATGCGCCCTTCGGGCAAGCCAGATATTTCGATCAAGGCTTCAAGCTGCTCCTGCGGCTTACGGAAGGCGTCCAGATCGCGGTGCATGCTTAAGGTCTGGAGCGTTTCGGGAGATAAGGGTCCACGGACAGAAATCAGCCGGCCTTGATGCTCTATGGTATGGGATACAGGGATTTTATGGTGCTCCATGCTTGGGCTCCCTTCCGGTTCACTATAATATGGAATGTAACCGCTTCCTGTGATATACTGATTCCGACACGGAATATTCACATTTAGAGCATTGACGGAATTAATAGAATTAGAGGGTACCCTTAAAGCTTAAAGCAAACCAGTAGGGGAGGCAAGAGTAATGGGGCAAGTTCAAGGCGAAATTTTACCGGGCCGGGTGCAGCATTCGAATATGGAGGATTATTCCCGGGCAGTTGATGAATTCCGGTGGGAGGATGTCGAGCGCAGCTTCTCCTGGCATGGGACCGGTAAGGTGAATATGGCACATGAAGCTATAGACCGTCATGTCGAAGAGGGGCGGGGGGCTGCTACGGCACTGATCTACAGCGATGCGGTGCGCGAGGAGCGGTACACCTTCGCTGACTTGCGGGAACGCTCGAATAAGTTCGGTAATGTACTGCGCAAATACGAAATCGGAAAAGGCGACCGGGTGTTCATCTTCATGCCGCGTACTCCGGAGCTGTATTTCAGCCTGCTTGGCATTCTGAAGACGGGAGCAGTGGCGGGTCCGCTGTTCGAGGCATTCATGGAGACTGCGGTCAAGGACCGTCTGGAGGACAGCGGAGCGGTGGCGCTGGTGACCACGCCGGAGCTGCTGCACCGGGTGAAGCGGGAGCAGCTCCCAGGACTCCGCCATATCTTTGTAGTCGGAGCCTCTGCTGATGAGGATGCGGGGTTGCTTAGCTATGAAGCGGAAATGGCTGATGCCTCCGCCGAGCTGGAACCGGAATGGCTGAGCCTGGAGGATGGTCTGATTATGCATTATACCTCCGGCTCCACCGGGAAGCCCAAGGGCATCTACCATGTGCAGAGAGCTATGATCCAGCACTATTATACAGGCAAGGTAGTTCTGGATCTGCGGCCGGATGATGTGTACTGGTGCACGGCCGATCCGGGTTGGGTGACCGGAACCTCTTACGGAATTTTTGCTCCCTGGCTGAATGGAGTAGCCAATGTAGTCCGGGGAGGCCGCTTCAGTCCGCTGGATTGGTATAAGACGATCGAGCGCTTCGGGGTGACGGTATGGTACAGTGCGCCTACGGCTTTCCGGATGCTGATGGGGGCTGGCAAGGAGACGCTGGAGGGGATCGATCTCAGCAGTCTGCGTCATGTGCTGTCTGTCGGCGAGCCGCTGAACCCGGAGGTCGTGCGCTGGGGCGATAAAATCTATCAGCAGCGGATTCATGATACGTGGTGGATGACCGAGACGGGAGCGCAGCTCATCTGCAACTACCCGGGAATGGACATCAAGCCCGGCTCCATGGGACGGCCGCTGCCGGGGATTGAAGCAGCTATCCTTGATGACCGCGGCAACGTACTGCCGCCGTATTCCATGGGTAATCTGGCCATCCGCACTCCCTGGCCGTCTATGATGGCCAAAGTGTGGAATAACCAGGCTAAATACGATGAATACTTCCGAATTCCCGGATGGTATATCTCTGGGGACTCGGCGTACATGGATGAAGACGGTTATTTCTGGTTTCAGGGCCGGATTGATGATGTGATCAATTCCTCCGGGGAGCGGATCGGACCCTTCGAGGTCGAGAGCAAGCTGGTGGAGCATCCGGCTGTCGCGGAGGCAGGGGTAATCGGCAAGCCGGATGTCATGCGCGGAGAGATCATCAAGGCCTTCATCTCGCTGCGGGATGGATACAGTCCAACTGCTGAGCTGAAGGAAGAGATCGCGGCATTTGTCAAAGCGGGCTTGTCTGCCCATGCTGCACCGCGCGAAATCGAGTTCAAGGATAAGCTGCCCAAGACCCGGTCCGGTAAAATTATGCGCCGTGTACTGAAGGCCTGGGAGCTGCATCTTCCGGCAGGCGATCTGTCTACCATCGAAGACTAGGCAGAATTTAAAAAAGCCCGTTCCCCTTATCCCGGGGAACGGGCTTTTGAAGCTTTTACTGAAGTCTGCCTGATGAGCTTAACGTCCGGAGTTGCCTGGTGCGTTAGTAGCGGTACTGCCTCCGGCATTCCCGCCCGTATTCCCGTTGGCATTGCCTGCAGGCTTTCCGCCGCCAGCATTGGTACCGCCTAATGGAGTAGAAGTATCCACAGCAGGCGGCTGAACAATGATCATGCCAGGGTCTTCCGTACTGTCCGGGATGATTCCGGCGTCCGGTGTCGGCTCAGCGTCCGGCGTCTGTTCCGGAGTTGGTGTCGGCTCAGGTGTAGGCTTAATGCCGCCAGCCACACTGCCGGAAGCAGTCTCATGTCCGGCTACGTCCACGGCAGCCACATAGAAGCTAGCATTAGCGCCTGCCGGAGTACCCGGCCTGAAGACGGTGCTCTCTCCAGCCGCGAGAACGGCTTGCTTCTGGAAAGATCCGCCGTTCAGGGAACGGTAGAGGCGGTAGCCGACAACATCCGGCGAACCGCTTGGAGTGAAGGTAACTACAGCCTTGCCTGTGCTGTAGGAGACCATGACTTCACCGGGAGCACTTGGCCCGTTGCCGTCATCGACCCGCGGATCGACCTCGGTCGGATAGTCGGTTTTGGCATCCTGCGGCATGTAGTACGATAGCGACTCATGCGACTTCATCGCCGGGAAGGCGGCCAGCAGCTCTTTGACCAGCTCCTGAATCGGCTTCTCGCGCTTGACTACGATTTTCTCCTTCAAAAAATCCTCAGGAGTTCCTTCAAGAGGGATGTAGTTCACCCCGTTATAAGTGATGTATTTGGCATTGGAGATTCCGTCATCGCTCTCCTTAGGAACAAATTTCGCGTTGAACAGATCCGTTGTGAATCTGTCCGTCAGCTTGGAAGGCTTCTTGCCGCTGTATGCCGAGACTGTTGCCTTGACGATGCCTTCCGGCTGGGCGAATTCCTTCGTGGTGAACAGCTCGGGACGCTTGTCAATCACTGTATTCATAACCTTGGCCCACAGGGTCTGCGCCTGACGCTTCTGCGTATCCCCCTGAAGGGTATTGACCTGCTCTTTGTAGCCCACCCAAATTCCAAGGGTGACATCCGGGGAATAGCCCATGAACCAGACATCCCCGTAGTTCTGGGTGGAGCCGGTTTTGCCGACAATTGGAACTTCCTTGAAATGCTTGTAGTTCCTCTTCACTGTAGTTGCTGTTCCGTCAGTAATTACGGTACGCAGCATATCCGTCATCAGATAAGCGGTCTGCTTGGAGAAGACCTGTTCCGGGTTGACTTTATGCTCGTAGACGATTTTGCCCTGACTGTCCACGATCTTCTCGATCATATAAGCATCATTGAAGGCACCGCCGTTACCGATGGAGGAATAAGCATTAGTCAGCTCTTCCACGGATACCCCGTAACGCAGCCCCCCGATAACCCCGGTCTGAGCGCTATAGTCATTGTCCTGGATGGTGGTAATCCCCAGCTTCTTGGAGAAGGCCCAGGCCTTCTCAATTCCCACCTTGTCGTTGAACAGCTTCAAGGCGGGAAGGTTCAGGGATTTGTTCAGGGCATACCGGGCGGTAACCAGACCCTGATAACGGTTGTTGGCATTCTTGGGAATGTGGTAGCCTTTACCCCCGTCCTTCATGACAATCGGCGCATCATCCAGAATGCCGGCAGGCTGAATCAGCCCTGCATCCAGTGCAGGCAGGTACGCTGCAATCGGCTTCATGGTAGAGCCTGGCTGGCGGATCATCTGGGTGGCATAGTTCATCTGCTCGATGTTGAAATCGCGCCCTTCAATCATGCCGAGAATCGCGCCGGTCTTATTGTTGATCATCATGCCGGCTGTCTGTTCCTTGCCTCTAGCCTTGCTGTCCTTGGTGAAATTACTGCTGTCATCCGAGACACTGTGCATCGCACTGTACACTTTCTTGTCTATGGTGGTGTACACCCGGTAGCCGCCGGTCATCAGCTGCTGGCGGGCTTCCTCCAGAAGCTGGGCGGAATCGTTAGCAGTGGCTGCCTTGTCTGCCGTGCCCTGGTTCAGCTTCAGCAGGATCTCGGACGCTTTGCGTTCGGTCTCCATCATGAGATAAGGGAAGGTGGCATAGGCCTTCTTCGTATGCGGTGCAAGAGAGCTCTTGATGTCGAAGAGCAGCGCCTCGTCGTATTGGGAGGTGGTAATTTTGTTCTCCTCCAGCATCCGCCGCAAGACCAGCTTCTGGCGGTCCATCGCCCGGCCGAAGGCCGTCTCGTTGAATTCGCCTACGCCGTTGAACGCAGAATACTTGGAAGGGAGCTGCGGCAAGCCGGCGAGATACGCCGCCTGGGCCACATTCAGCTTCTCCAGATCATCCAGGCCGAAGATGCCTTTGGCGGCGGCCTTGATACCAAATACATTATAGCCGTTGGAACCGTTCCCGAAAGGAACCTTATTTAAATAAGCCGTTAAAATCTCCTGCTTGGACAAGAAACGTTCCAGCCGCAGGGAGAGCAGGATTTCCTTCACCTTGCGGTCTTCCGTGCGGTCCAGGTTCAGGAACACGCGCCGTGCAAGCTGCTGGGTCAGGGTACTGCCCCCGGTCTGAACGGATTCATTCAGTACCTTTTGCTTGACTGCCCGCAGGGTGCCGCTGAAATCCACCCCTTTATGATTGTAGAAATTATTGTCCTCTATAGCGAGAACGGCATCAATCACAAGCTGCGGAATATCGTTGAATTCAATAAGTCTGCGGTCTTCTTCTGTGCGGAGCTGGCCGATCGGCTGTCCGTCACTGAAATAGGCAAAGCCGGTAATGGCGTTCAGCCCAACCTGCTGCTGGATTAGTTCTTCGGGCCGGACCGGGTCGTCCTTCACTATTGAAGTGACGTAGCCGGCTACAGCGCCGCCGGCGAACAGGCAGCCGAGTATACCGAGTATGAACATCCACTTCACAACTGAACCGAACCTGCGGAGCCAGGATCTGCGCGGTGGACGCTGTTTTGCGGTCTTCTTTTTCTTCTCCTCAACCATCGACGATAATCCTCCTTTTAACGGAACTATTATAGCACAATTTGGCGTTTTTGAATGCGCTTCTGCCGGAGAGGATTTTTAAAATAACCCCACAAAGTGGGGACTTCAGCTTAAATATAAGACTTTATATGTTGCACACGATAAATTATCCTTCTATTTCTCGTTGAAACGGTACCGTCCTCTAAAAGGACGGCAAAGCCGTTTCCACTTGCGATGATGACCCAAAAACTTTGCGGGGGCCCCAAAACACATACATTCTTATCATAAAAAAAGCTCCCGGATAGAAATCCGGGAGCTTTGATCAGATTCCGCTCTAAGCGAATCTTAACGGTTGTAGAATTCGACGATTTGCTTCTCATCGATATCCTGGGACAGCTCAGCACGTTCTGGCAAACGGATATATTTGCCTTCAAACGATCCGTCAGCATATTCCAGGTAAGCCGGAAGGTGGTTACGGTTCTCGAGAGCTTCCTTGATCGAAGTCATAGCGCGGCTTCTTTCGCGGAGTCCGATAACGTCGCCAATGCTTACACGGTAAGAAGCGATGTCGACTTTTTTGCCGTTAACGGTTACGTGGCCGTGGGATACCAACTGACGTGCGCCTGCACGGGAGTTAGCGAATCCAAGACGGTAAACCAGGTTGTCCAGGCGGCTTTCGAGCAGGAACATGAAGTTTTCGCCCGCAATACCCTGGAGCTTTTGTGCCTTAGTGAAAAGAGTTTTAAACTGCTTTTCGCCCAGGCCGTACATGTGACGCAGTTTTTGTTTTTCCAAAAGCTGCATTCCGTAGTTACTTACTTTTCTGCGTTGGTTAGCGCCGTGCTGTCCTGGTGGGAAAGGGCGTTTCAGGTCTTTGCCTGTACCGCTAAGGGAAATGCCCAGACGACGGCTGAGTTTGAATTTAGGTCCGGTGTAACGTGCCATATTATAGTAGACTCCTTTTAATGAAAAAATGTATTGTAGGGCCTATTTGCGCCGCAATTCGTATCCGTGAAAGCGTTAAATGGTTTCACACTGCCGAGGGAAGTTCAGCCGCTGCCCTGGCAGTAACGAAATGCGTAGAGGGTGACACAACGTTACGCCCAATAAGACTTGTTACAGTCTTGTTCAACAATAAATATTATATGAAAATGACAGTCAAAGTCAAGCGCAACTTAAAAGAGTTTTTGTCTATGTTTGTCGTTAGTTCTTTGGTCCTAAAAAAAATCCCGGTTTTGCGGAAAATATAATGCAATACCTCAAGAAAGGGAGTAAAATATAACTAATTGGATGTTATCGGAAAACTGTGATTTCAAATATCCTGACTATATTTACGCTGGATTGGTAATGTCTCTACTATAGAATCAGGGGGCGTACTCCGGTCTGGCCTGATTGAAGATGCAAAGGAGGTCCTCTTTATGTCAGAGCAGGAGGCATACGGCCATAAGGATCGGGACAGCCGTATGCTGTTACAGGACATGAGGCAATCCGGCGGAGAAGATGTAGATCCCGCCGCCTGGCTGAAGGAGACGGATATCGTGTCTCACGATTTCCCCTATGCCGCCAGCTTGATTGCCGAGAGCTTCAGGGAATGGCAAGGACAGGGAGTCCCCTCCTTCGCGAAGGCCTGGAGCTGGTGTGTGCTGAATTATGAAGGTGATTGGATTGAACCCGGCTCTGAATTCCGGCAGGGGCGCTGGAGAGCAGAGTGGGAAGAAGCGGCGGGAATCTGCCTGCAGACAGGCGGGATGTATGCCGCCGAGGTTCTGGAGGAAGGACAAGCCTATACCCTTCTGGCTTTGCCGGTATTTACGCGCGGGCACCGGGAAATCTTTGCCGTGCTTGGCTGCAGAATGCCTGCTGAGCAGTACGAGTCGGGCGGGAAGCATACGGCTGAAGCGATGTCGATGCATTTCCAGACCTGCTTTTATCACCGGTTTGAGCATGTGTTTGTCTCGGATCTTGCGGGAATTCATCTGCATGCCGAGCGTGAGGGCAGCCGCCGTTCGCTGCTTTTTCAGATTGTCCAGCGTATGCATGACAACATTGATGTAGATGCCGTGCTGACGGAGGTCATTGACAGTATCGCTGCGATGTATCCGGGGGCGCGGCTTGATTTGTTCATGTCCCAGGACCACCGCAGCACGCATCCTCAGGTCAAGCCGCTTCCGCTGACATGGGCAGGCAATGATGTCTGTGACCGGGCCTTCAAGGATGGGCGGGTCACGCTTCATGCCGGGCGTGATGAGAACGGTACGGTTGAGGTAGCGCTTCCGCTCGGCGGCAAGCAGGGGGTATACGGTGTGTTTCATATGATTATGGACAAGGCGTCCTTCCATGAGCTGGATCTTAGCTTCCTGACCATGGTCGCGGATACCGCCGGTACAGCCTTTGAGAACGCGAAGCTGTATGAACGCTCCAACCAGCTGATCAGGGAGCTCCGCATGAGCAATGAGCTTACCCAGCGGCTGAATCAGAGCCTCAGGCTCGGCGATATTTTCCAGTTTGCCTTTGAAGAGCTGCTGGCAATGTTCGAGGCGGATTATTGCTGTATCCTCCATAAGAATGAAGAACGCGGCGGGCTTGAGGTAATCGCCTGCAATTATCTGCCGCTGCTGGGTGAAATATTGGATGGCAGTCAGGGACTCGGCGGTAAGGTTTACGCTACGGGAGAGCCGCTGCTGCTGTCCGATTACAAGTATGCTGCGGGGCAGACCTCGACGCTGATGGATGCTACCGGCGCACAGTCGCTGATCGCTACTCCGCTGAATGTGGGGGGAGAGGTGCGTGGAGCCATTATGCTTGCTCATAAGCAGGCCCACTTCTTCTCCTATGACAGCTACCGGCTGCTGCAGGCGATGGCCGGTCATATCGGGCTGGCTGTTGGAAATGCGAGGCTGCATGCCGAGGTGCGCCGCCTGGCGAACCGGGATACGCTGACCGGACTTTTTGCCCGCCACTATCTGGATGAAGAGATTAAGCAGCGGCAGTCCAGTGATTTTTGCGGAACCCTGATCGTGGTGGACATTGACCAGTTCAAGATGGTGAACGACACCTATGGACATCAGAAGGGGGACAAAATCCTGAAGCAGGTCAGCGACATCGTGAAGACCTCGATCCGCCAGGGGGATGTCGCCGCCAGATGGGGCGGGGAAGAGCTTGCAGTCTATCTGCCTCAGCTTGGGGTGCAGCAGGCCGTATTCGTAGGAGAGCGTATCCGCAAGCGTGTGATGGGAGAGACAGAGCCGCGTGTGACCGTGTCCTGCGGAGTCGCCGAGTGGAGCTGGACCGATGACCGGGTCAGTGTCGAATCTCTCTTTTACCGGGCGGATATGGCGCTCTACGAAGCCAAGAACAACGGGCGCAACCAGGTAGTGATCGATAACAAAACCGTAGAGAATAATTCGAAGAATCCTTGGGCTTAGGCCTTAAGGATTTTTCTTTTGTGCAAAAGCATGCTTTGTGAGGGGGGCGTCATCCGGCGTATAAGCCCTGCATTCAGGGAGACCCTAGGTAGAATACAGGTACACTCTACTTTCTTGCGGAAAGGGCTTGATGGCCATGATGAACTTACGATGCATCCGCACGGGAATTCTTGCCCTGCTGATGCTCTCCAGCCTTGCATTCAGCGGGTGCGCGGGTGTGAAGGACAAACCGGCTGCGGAGGATTTGAATCTGGTAATGGCGGGGATGGATGGCACTGACGGGGTGTCCTTTGAAGGGGCGGCTGCCCTGCTGATCGACGGGAAAACGATCCCGGAATCCTCGCTCTACTATGGGGGAAAGGTAGCAGATCATAACCGGGTCAGCCTCTATTCGCTCCTGCCGGACGGCGGACATCCCGCTTCTGCGGCGGAGTCCGGTCCGCGTTCTCTGGAGCAGGGCTCGGGAGATGCGCCCGTCTACTATACCCGGATGGTGAAGGAGGACGGGAAATGGACGATGAAGCAGGCCTCTCCGGCCCTGGGCGGCAGTAATCCCCTGGAGGTGCTGAATCCGCTGCGTCAGCTGGAGGAGCTGGAGAAGATGGGCAAGAAGGTGACGGAGGAAGCGGGCAGCGCCAGAGGGACACGGGTCCTGCGCATTGAATTAACGCCAGAGGAGGCGCGCAGACAGCTCTCGGCAGAGCTTGCGCAGAAGATGCAGGCAATCAAGCCGGCTGCCAGAATAGGTGCTGCTGCGCCTGCTGACACTCAGGCTAAGGCACTTGCGGCTAAGACCGCACTGTGGGAACAGAAGCAGACAGAGCTGCAGCAGAGGCTGAACCAGGCGGATATCCGCACGGTATATTATCTTAAGGTTGACCCGAAGCGGAATCTGCCCACCCGGCTGACCTCGAACCGCACCCTAACCTACCCCGGCAAGGCCGGTGCGACCACGGAAGAAGCCTACATTACGCAGGTGGATTTCTATGGTTATCAGTGAGCGGTTCCCTTCCCGCAGATGGCTTGCGCTCTATGGCAGGCGTGCTACAATATAACGGTATGTTTATTTTCAGCAAGAGGAAGGAAGAGAGAGACAGATGAATGATCCCCGGATTCAAAAGCTTGCGGCGAACCTTGTAGGTTACTCCGTAAACGTACAGCCCGGCGAGAATGTGCTCGTCGAAATGATCGGCAGTGAACGAGATTTGATCAAAGCCGTTGTGGAGGAAGTGGGGAAGGCCGGAGGCCGTGCATTTGTGCAGCTGACCGACCGCACTGTTCTGCGCAGTATGCTCAAATATGCAACACCTGAAGGCATCAAGACCTGGGCGGAGATCGACCTGAACCGGATGAAGCAGATGGACTGCTATATCGGCATCCGTGCCGGTGAGAATGTCAATGATCTGTCCGATGTGCCGGAAGAGAACATGAAGCTCTACAACTCCCTGTATTCCCACCCGGTACATAGCGAGCAGCGCGTCAAGCACACCAAATGGGTGGTGCTGCGTTATCCTAACGCCAGTATGGCTCAGCTCGCCAACACGAGCACTGAGGCCTTCGAGGACTTTTACTTCGAAGTCTGCAACCTGGATTATGCCAAAATGGATAAGGCCCAGGATTCGCTGGCTGAGCTTATGCGCAGAACCGACAAGGTGCGTATATCCGGTCCCGGAACAGACCTTACATTCTCCATCAAGGGAATCGGGGCGGAGAAATGCTCCGGCCAGAAAAATATCCCGGACGGAGAAGTGTACAGCGCGCCTGTCCGCGATTCCGTGAATGGAACGATCAGCTATAATGCCGCATCGATCTATAACGGGGTGACCTTCGAGAATGTGAAGTTCACGTTCGAGAACGGCCGGATCGTAGAGGCTTCCAGCAATGATACCGCGCGGTTGAATGAAATTCTGGATTCCGACGACGGGGCGCGCCATATCGGTGAGTTCGCCATCGGCTTCAACCCTTATATTCTGCATCCGATGAAGGATATTCTGTTCGATGAGAAAATTGCCGGCAGTCTGCACTTCACACCGGGCCAGGCGTATGATGTGACGGACAACGGCAACCGTTCGTCCATTCACTGGGACCTCGTGCTGATTCAGCGTCCTGATTACGGCGGCGGCGAAATTTACTTCGACGATGTGCTGATCCGTAAGGACGGAATTTTTGTGGTGCCGGAGCTGGAAGGTCTGAATCCGGAAAACCTGAAATAAAATGGTACAAAAGCGGGATTCCAAACGCACGTAAAGGCGGGTTTCCAAGAAACACCTTGCGTGAGTAAGCGGATTCAATGTATCATGGAATTGGTAACAAGTGAACATAAGTATATAATCAAGTTGCGGAGGGATTCCTATGTCCAACAATGCGGCAATCGTGGATATTGCACAGACAGCAAGCCAATTTAATTCATCTATCGTTCTTCAAGCGGACAACAAGTACATTGATGTGAAGAGCATCCTGGGCTTGTTCACCACCCTGGTATCCAGCCAAAGCTATGAGCTGCATGTACATGGCACAGATGCCGAGGAAGCCAAGAAAGCCATGAGTGAAGTTTTCGCCAAACACAATTTGAATTTTACAGTAGTAGCAGAGTAATTCCAGTTTCTTCTCAGACGTCCGGCCTTGCGGCTGGGCGTCTTTGCTGTGGAACCAGGTGATTTTGCAGGAACTTCAGGAATAACCCAAACTGAAATCTTGTATTAGGTCCTAATTTCGACTAATATTAAGAATAATAAGCAATCGCTGCTGTAACTTTTGGACATGGGGGGGAAAATGCATGACTTCATCGGATTTGCAGGAACAGCTCAATATCAAAGCAATCAATCTTCTTCAAGAAGATGCCGATAAAATTCAGAAGCTCATTGAAGTACAGATGGAGAATTTGGCAACCCGTTACTGCCCTCTCTATGAGGAAGTGCTGGATACCCAGATGTACGGCTTCTCCAGAGAGGTCGATTTTGCGGTCAGAGCGGGGCTGGTGCCGGAGCTTACCGGCAAGCAGGTGCTGAGCAAGCTGGAACGTAATTTGGCTGTACTATACGAGGCACTGAACAAGAAGGCTGAGGAACGGGAGATGTAAGTCCCGGTCATCAAGTGGAAACGGCTTTGCCGTCCTTGTTAAAGGACGGTACCGTTTAATTCTTATATTTTCAACAAAACGCACATGAAAGACCCGGGGGTCGATCATGTGCGTTTTTTTACAATTATTTATAAGTTTTGTGTTTCAGACCAGATAGAACGATACACCGAGAATCAAATAGACCGCCAGCAGCAGGAGACCTTCGTACCAGTTGGTTGCGCCGTCCTGAATAATTGATTTGGCGATGAACACCGATACGGCAATCGCTACAATCTCAATCGTGGTGAAGACAATCGACATGGTGTTGCCCATGAAGTAACTGGCGAAGATCAGCACAGGGGCGACGAACAGGGCAATCTGCAGACTGCTGCCTACGGCGATCTCGACTGCGGCTCCGATCTTGTTCTTCATGGCGAGCATAATGGCAGCGCTGTGTTCTGCGGCGTTACCGATAATCGCTACAAGGAATGCGCCGACGAACAGCTCACTGAAGCCGAAGCGTTCGGTGAGAGTCTCCAGCGTGCCGACCAGCCACTCACTGACGAAGGCGACCATGACTGTGGCAAGGACCAGGTAGAGGATTGAACGGTTCCGGGACCAGACAGGAGCATGCTCATTCGGCAGCTCTTCCGCAGTATCGTCCGTAACATCCGCCAGGTATTTCTTGTGTGTGATCATGGAGAAGACCAGCCAGGCGAGGTAGGCGGCAATCAGGAGGCCGGCGACGACAAGGCTAAGCACATTGGTGTCTTTCTCGGTGATGGAATGCGTGTTGAAGAACATGGCGGGGACGAACAGGGCGATAACCGCAACGATCATCAGTGAGCCGTTCAGACCGGCGAGTGTGACATTGAAGTTCTGAACCTTGAACTTCAGGCCCCCGGCAAAAATACTGAGTCCGAGGACGAGCAGCAGGTTGCCGATGATGGAGCCGGTCAGACTTGCTTTGACCATGTCAAACAGTCCTTCCTTGACCAGGAAGAAGGCGATGATCAGCTCGGCCGCATTGCCGAAGGTTGCGTTCAGGAACCCTCCAAGCCGCTGTCCGGCATAGTGGGCTACACTCTCTGTGGCCCGGCCGAGGAACCCGGCCACGAAGATGACCGAAACGGCAGACAATATGAACTGAAGGGTATGATCCCAGTTCGCGTAATGCCCTATGGCGCTGAGGATGAAGCTGATGACCAGCAGCGCCGGTGAGATCCATTTTTTCAAGGGTAAGCACTCTCCAGTCTCTATATGTAGGTTGAATTCATAATCAATATACCCAAATTGTTCCTGACTGTAAACGGGGGTGAGAGAAAGTCATTTGCTTTTTAGGCCGCTTTGGAATTACAATAATTGATAATGAGAGTAGGGGGGATATGGCATGGCAGAACAGCTTCAACTGGAATTGGGTAATATACGGATATCGAATGACGTTGTCTCAAAAATTGCCGGCCTGGCCGCGCTTGAGACTCCCGGAATTGCAGCCATGTCTGGCGGTTTGTCGGAGGGCTGGGCAAAGCGCCTGAGCGGCAAGAACGTGCAAAAGGGTGTTACTGTCGAAGTTGGCCAATTGGAAGCTGCAGTAGACTTACGCATCATCGTACTGTACGAAACGCCGATTCATGAAGTGTGCCGCATGCTTCAGCAGAATGTCCGCGAGGCTGTGGAGAGTATGACCGGGCTTCACATCGTAGAGGTTAACGTTAAGGTCGAAGGCGTAGCCTTCAAGAACGACGAGATTTCTTAAGCACAATTATATTAGGCATCCATGCAAAAGGCAGTCCGGAATATATTCCGGACTGCCTTTCTACTTGTTGGCTCAACCCTCATTTGTATGTAGGTAGCCTCTTAGCGTGCGCGGGTGCCAGCACTTCTGTTGTTGCGTACCTGTCTGACCGTAGTCACAGACTTCACCACTTCCTCCTTGGCCGGACGGTTGGTCTCCCGTGAGATGCTGAGCATGATCCCCATGCAGAGCATGGTGACAAGCAGCGAGGAGCCGCCGTAGCTGATAAAGGGCAGTGTAACCCCTGTAAGCGGAATGGTATTGGTCACACCGCCGATATTGATGAAGGCCTGAATGGCGATGAGCCCCATGATTCCGATGCCGACCAGGGTGCCGAAGGGATCGGTACACCGCATTGAAATCAGAATCCCTCTCCAGATAAAATACAGATAGAGCAGCAGGAACAAGGCTGTTCCCACGAAGCCGAGCTCCTCACCGATGACGGAAAATATAAAGTCAGTGTAAGGATAAGGAAGGTAGTGAAGCTTTTGGATGCTCTTACCAAACCCGGAGCCTTGTGTTCCGCCTTCGCCTAGGGCGATAAGGGATTGCATGATATGATAGCCGTTGCCCGAGGCATCTTTCTCCGGATCAAGGAAGGCTTCAATACGGCCCTGACGGTAATCCTGCTTAATCTCAGCCTTCTCGGTCTGCGGCGACAGGGAGTCAATGGCGGTCTTGGCTCCCCAGACGAGAGCCACGCCCAGAATCAGTAGGCCTATCGAGCCCATAATGTGCTTCATACTGGCGCCGCCGGCATAGATGATCAGTCCGCTGGTTGCGACAAGAATCATACAGGAGCCGAAGTCCGGCTGGAGCATAATCAGTCCGGCTACGATGCCGACGATAACCATGACCGGGATATACCCTGTCCGCAAATCGCGCAGGCGCTCGCCTTTTTTGGTGATCAGGGCAGCCAGGTAGAGAATGATAGAGATCTTGGCCAGCTCGGTAGGCTGAATCCCAAGGGTTCCGATACTCATCCAGCTCTTGGCGCCGTTAATCCCCTCGGTGGTTGCTACGAACAGCAGCAGGACGAGTGTAATCACGAAGATCGGGGCATACCATTTCTTGAATTTACTGTAGTGGATATTCATTACCACGAACATGATGAAGCTGCCCAGCACAGCCCAGATCAGTTGTTTTTTGACGAAGAAAAATGCATTATTGCTGTATTTCTCACTGGCAAGGGTTAAGCTGGAACTGGAGCTGAACACCATCAGCAGGCCGAAGCCCACGAACAGCAGGGTGAGAATAAGCAGCTGGAAATCGGGCGTTCCTCTTTTGGACGGGTTGGCTTTGGCGGCCGTCTTTCCCTTCGCGGCACTCAAACTTCCAGCAGCGCTTTCAATTCATTAATATGCTTCCGGGCTACCTCAAGCACCGGCTGAGGCACCGGAGATTCATATTCCAGCCCGTGGGGGAATGTGGCCTTGCCCAGATAGACAGCTTCAATCGCCAGTACCGCGTCCGCCTTCTCCAGCTTCCCCTCCACAGCACGGGTATTAATGCGCAGGAAGTATTCGCCGCCGTCCTTGCGGTCTTCGATCTTGCAGTCATAAGTCGCGCGGTAGTATTCCCATTGCCATCTGATGAATCCTGCCTTGGAGGCACTCTCGTCGAGATAAAGAAGGTCGCTCTTCAATCCTTCGAGGCCCGTGTTCTCAAATATCATAGCGCACAACTCCCCTTAATGAAGTATAATGATTCATTTGTAATTAAAATTTGTTATTGTTCTTCCTCATGATAGTCTGTTTCCCGGGGTTGTGCAAGGTAGAACAGGCTGATTAATACCCACTTTTTTGCGTTTCTGCTACAATAAAAGAAAGTTGGCAGGCTGCGGAGCGGACAGAGCTCAAGGGCTTGCCCCGCAGGCTTATCCGCAGGATGCTGTCAGAGAAGGGAATGGAGAGTTATGGAGAGGTTAGAGATCGAGGAACTGCTCCCGGAAATGATCAAATGGCGCCGCCATCTGCACCGTCATCCGGAGCTGTCCTATCAGGAGAAGGAGACCTCCGCTTATGTTGGGGCAAGGCTCACGGAGCTGGGGATTGAGGTCCGGCCGAGTGCAGCAGGCTACGGATTGACAGGCATACTTAAAGGCCGGGAGACTGGCAGAACGGTAGTCCTGCGTGCAGATATGGACGCGCTGAGTATTACTGAGGAGAGCGGCCGGGAATATGCTTCCCAGCATCCCGGGGTTATGCATGCCTGCGGGCATGACGGGCATACCGCCATGCTGCTGGCTGCGGCGGCGTATTACAGCTCCCGCCGGGAGGAACTGAGGGGGGAGATCCGCTTTCTGTTCCAGCCGGCGGAAGAGGTCTGTCCCGGCGGTGCAGTGGACATGATTGCGGAAGGCGTGCTTGCGGGTGCGGATGCTGTCTACGGGCTGCATCTGTGGACGCCGTTCCCGCTCGGGACGGTAGGCAGTGCGCCGGGGCCGCTGATGGCTTCGGCCGATGAGTTCTTCATTGATCTGACCGGCCGGGGCGGGCACGGCGGCATGCCCCACCGCACAGCAGACAGCATTGTGGCCGGTGCGGCACTGGTTACCGGGCTGCAGACGATTGTCAGCCGCAACGTTGATCCGTTGCGGCCTGCTGTGGTCAGCGTGGGAACGCTGCAAGGCGGTTCCGCCCAGAATATCATTGCCGAGCGCTGCCGGATTACCGGGACGGTGCGGGCATTTGATGAAGAGACACGTCATCTGATCCGCCGCCGCATTGAAGAGTTGGCGGTGTCTATAGCCGCAGCCTATGGGACGGAGGCGAAGGTGGACTATCTGATGGGGTACCCGCCGCTGGTGAATGACATTGCTGAGTATGAACGCTTCGCCCGTGTTGCCCCTGAGGCGCTGGGTACAGATGCCCAAGTGATGCTGATGGAGAAGATTATGCCGGCGGAGGACTTTTCCTATTATGTTCAGGAGATTCCCGGCTGCTTCATCTTCGTCGGTGCGGGCAACGCGGCCAAGGATGCCGTCTATCCGCACCATCACAGCAAATTTGATTTCGATGAGGATGCTATGCTCTATGGCGTGAAGCTGCTGGTCGCTATGGCCGACTCCTGTCTGAATGAGTCCTAATCCGTATAAATGTTACCGCTCCAGGAAAAACTACTCTCAAATGCCATGGTTACGTGGACAGGAGGGTTCATTCTTGAAGACAGTCAAAGAAGTGATGACCGAGCAGCCTGTGCCGGTTACTCTGCTGGACAATATCTATGAGGCTGCGAAGCTGCTCCATGAAATCTCACAGCAGCAGCAGCTGCATTAATAGAATGACGAGTGGCTCATATCCGTTTGGCGGAGGTGGGCTTTTTCGTTGTAGGGACAAAGGTGAACCACTATAGCACACAAGGAGGGAATAGGATGAGCGGAGCAGGGGCGGGGCCATGCATCACACGGAATGACCGGACAATTCTGCTGGAATGCGGACATCCGGGATTTGAGGAGGCGCGGACGGTTCTAAGCGGATTTGCCGAGCTTGTCAAAAGTCCTCCAGCCTACCACACTTACCGGATCACGCCGTTGTCCCTATGGAACGCCGCAGCCGGGGGACAGACAGCGGCAGAGGTCATTGAAGGACTGCGCAGGCTGTCCAGGTGGGGCATTCCTTCCGGGGTCGAGGCGGAGATGGAGCTGCTGATGTCCCGTTACGGAAGCTTGCATCTGCACGCGGATAAGAGTGATCCGCAGCTTGTTACGTTAACCGCTGACCGGGCGAGTCGGCTGGATGAACTGGATGACTCTCAGAAGCTGAAGGAGCTGGGCCTGCGCCGGACCGGGGAGCTGCATAGCCATTGTCCGAAGATGAACCGGGGTCTGCTGAAGCAGGAGTTGGCCAGACTGGGTTATCCGGTTCTTGACTATGCCGGGTACCGGGACGGGCAGATGCTGAAGATGGCCTGGCGGGAAACTCTAAGGGGAACGGGTGAAGAGAGCAGCGCCGAATTCAGGCTCCGGGATTATCAACGGGAGGCTGTCCGAAAGTTCCAGGGAACCGGCGGACATGGCGGCAGCGGTGTGGTCGTGCTGCCCTGCGGGGCAGGCAAAACAGTTGTCGGCCTTGCGGTGCTAGAGCAGCTGCAGTGCGAGACACTGATCCTTACTTCAAGCACGACTTCAGTAGAACAGTGGCGCGGGGAACTGCTGCTGCGGACCACGCTGAGCGCAGATGAGGTCGGGGAATACACGGGAGAGCACCGGGAGGTGCGGCCGGTAACCGTTACAACTTATCAGATGCTGACCCACAGGCGCTCCAAGGGAGGAGCGTTTGTCCACATGAATCTGTTCCATGAACGAAACTGGGGGCTGATTATCTATGACGAGGTCCATCTGCTTCCGGCACCTGTCTTCCGGGCAACCGCAGATATTCAGGCTACGCGGCGGCTGGGGCTGACAGCAACGCTGGTCCGGGAGGACGGGCGGGAGGGGGATGTGTTCTCCCTGATCGGCCCGAGATGCTACGACCTGCCCTGGAAGGTGCTGGAGCGGCAGGGATGGATTGCAGCTGTCGATTGCATCGAGGTCATCGTTCCGATGAACCAGAAGCTGCGGCAGCAATATATGTATGCCGGTGCGAAGGAACAATTCCGGCTGGCGGCCGGTAATCAGGCTAAGGCGCAGGCCGCAGCGCAGATTGCTGCGGCGCATCCCGCAGCGTCGATTCTAGTGATCGGCCAGTACCTCGACCAGCTGGAGCAGCTGGCGCTGGAGCTGGCGGCCCCTCTGATCACGGGCAAGACTCCGCAGAAGGAGCGGAATGCGCTCTACGCTGCGTTCAATGATGGCAAGCTGCCGGTGCTAATTGTCTCCAAGGTTGCGAACTTTGCTGTGAATCTGCCGGATGCCTCGGTAGCAATTGAGGTATCCGGCGCCTTCGGCTCCCGGCAGGAGGAGGCTCAGCGGCTGGGCCGAATCCTTCGCCCGAAGCCGGGGGATAACCGGGCGTATTTCTACACGCTGGTCACGGGAGACAGCCGGGAGCAGGACTTCGCCCTGCGCCGCCGGATGTTCCTGACAGAGCAAGGCTACGAATACGGGGTCCGGATGCTGGACCCGGCGGAAGGAGCTGTTCTCTGATGGAACTGGAACCGGCAGATGATATCGGCAAGCTGTCTGCGGATGCTTGTGAAGTGCTGCTGCGGATAGCGGCAGAGCATGCGGCTTCGCCATGTACAGAGGATTCTGCAGAGCGGCTGCGGCCTGAATTCCTGTGTAGAGCCGAGCAGTTGCTGGCCCTGGAGGAACTGCTTTACACAGGGATGCTGGAGCTGCGTCAGAAGGTGTGGGGGGAGCGGCTGTATCAGATTCCGCAGCAGCAGTATCCCTTGATCCTGCGGAGCTTCTGGACGGGCTGCCCGCAGGTGCGGGTGGAGGGGGCAGTACGGGTTGAGCATGCAGCGTGTTCAGAACTGGCAGGGGAGCTATTTCAGGGACTGCTGTTCATATCCCAGGAAGGCCTGCCTCTGACATCTAAGGGAGTGATACATAAGAAGCAGCTTGGGCGGTTAGCCGGAAAGTTGTCCATACCGGGGGAGTCTCTGGCCCTCCTTGAGTCCTCGGCCGGTCACCAGAGTTATCCGCTGCCGGTTACATTAATCATTGATCTGCTGAGCGTATTGGGGCTGATTACCCGCGATAACAGCGGGTATGGAGTAGACAGACCGATGCTGCAACGCTGGCTGGCTCTTACCGCACAAGAGATGACGGATACGCTCTACACCTTGGTAATCAGCCGCTACGGTGCTCCGCTGCCTGAAGAGCAGCATTTCAGACATTTGCTCTCGGCAGCAGAGTTTAAGACGGACGAGTGGTTTGCGGTAGAGCCTGTTCTAAGCTGGATAAGGCAGAATGGTCTAGCCGGGGAGCAGCCTGTGCCGGGGGCAGCAGGGACAGGCTCAGACTCAGGGCTTAAGCAGGCGTCACTTGCCTGGATTCGCCTTCTGGCCGCCTTCGGCTGGTGTCAGCTGGGGTCTTCAGCAGAAGGAGCGGAGTGCTTCCGCTGGAAGGCAAGGAAGCCGCAGCTGACGGGACATAGCCTAGGAATAACCCCGCAGCATCAAGAGGGTGCAGAAGAAGCGGACAGTAACCCGGAAACAGCCAGCAGCAGTCCAAGCATAGCCTCACACAGCCAAGCAATCCTGGACAGCGCCGCCGAAGCTCAAGACACCGTCCTCAGCCCGCAGAGACCCGTAGCAGCTGAAGCCGCATGTAGCCCGCTGCCGCAAGCATCGGCTTCCCCGTCCCCCGGCTTCATTGTTCAGCCTGATTTCGAGGTGCTGGTACCACCGGAGGTCCCTTATACGGTCCGCTGGACCTTGGCCGGGTGTGCGGAGCTGCTGCATCACGAGGATCTCTGGAGCTTCCGGCTGACCCGTGAGCGGCTGGAGGCCGCGGCGGACCAGGGGTTCGCCCCGGGTGAAGTGATCTCCTGGCTGAACGCCCATGCCGCCGGAGGATTGCCGGAGCAGGTCCTACTGGCGCTCCGGCAGTGGGCCAGAGCGATCGGGCGGACCGAACTGGCGGAGGTTCTTCTGCTGTCCTGCGCCGGAGAGCAGGAGGGCGAGATAATCGCCGCCCATCCCCGGCTGCAGGACATCGTTACCCGCATCGGCCCGCTCCACTTCATCGTCCGGCCGGAGGCTGCCGGTCAGCTGCGCAAGGAGCTAGCAGCCGCCGGTCTGGCGCCGTCCGTAAGGACAGGGGACCTGAACGGGGCTGCGGGCCAGCAGCGGCTGTTCGGGCTGTCTGGGCCGGACGAGCCAGTGCTGCGCTACGAGCTCCCTGCCGCAGCCGGGGAACGGGGCCTGCTGGGAACGGGCCCGTCCCCGAAGCTCCTGCCGCTGGACAGGGGCGGCCCCCCGATGCTGGAGCTGCCGGGTGAGGAGGCCGTGCCGCAGATGTGGTTCAATCAGTGGAGACAGTATCATATCACTACAGCGCAAAAGGTAATGGAGCAGGCCCTAAGCTGGGGAATCAAGGTCCGGCTCTCCTACGGGGGCAAGGCGGCGGATTTCATTCCTGAGCGGATCAGCGGACGTCCATGGAAGGTACGGGGCATTCTGCTGCTCCCGGGAACGGAGACGGCAGAGGAGACGGAGCTTGCAGCGGAGGACTGGCAGGAAATTCAGCTGCTGCATCCGCTTAAGCACAGAAATTCTTCTTCTGCTGAGGCGGGCGGATATGTTATGATAAGGTAGTCTATCGCTGCGGTAGAACATTAAATGCAGAAAAGAGTTGAAGTTCATGAGCGTAGCGGAATTAAATACGGTCGATATGGCTGAAGTGCTGACATACGCCTATGAATTAGGCGATATGATTAATCAATCCGCAGAAGTGTCGGATTACCTATACTGGAAGGGACAGGTAGATAACCATCCCCAAATCCAGGCCATGATCAAGCGGCTGCAAGGCAAGAAGGAGCTGTTTGACGAGACACAGCGGTTTGGTCATTTTCACCCGAACTATCACTCGGCCAAGGATGAGGTTGAGGCTGTAGAGCGGGAGCTGGAGCAGTTCGAAGCGGTGGTCCGCTTCAAGAATGCGGAGAAGACGCTGGATGATATTCTTCATTCCATGTCTGAGGCGATCGCATTCTCGGTCTCGGACAGTATTAAGGTCCCCAGCAATGATCCGTCCCCCAAAGGCGGATGCGGCAGCGGCGGCAAATGCTCCTGCGGATAAGCTGACCCGGTGAGGAGATAGAGAAAGAGAGGCGGATGAGCTTATGTTTGCGGAACGGACAGGTTATATTGTATGGGTTAGCGACGTCAAGGCGGCGCGCAACCTGGAGAAGTACGGCACATTGCACTACGTTTCCCGTAAAATGCACTATGCGGTAATGTACGTCAATGCGGAGCGCGCCGAGGAAGTCATGAAGAATGTCCGCAGACTTTCTTATGTGCGCAAGATTGAGCGTTCGTACCGCAATGAACTGAAGACGGAATATACCAGCAACGGACCGGACAAGTCCAAGTACTACGGTCTGTAGTTCAGGGATAAGGGTTATTTAGACAGACGCCGCTGGCGTCTGTTTTTTTAAGAGGGGGACCACCAATGAACAAAGAGGAACAGGTCTTAACCGCTTTCCGGGAATTATTCAATAAGATGAGCTGGCTGAACAAGTCGAAGATGGAGATCAGTCTTAAGGGCAATAAACCCTCGGAGGTGCACTGTATTGAATACATCGGACGACATGCAGACGTCAACGTGACCAAGCTTGCAGAGGCCTTGTACATGACCAGAGGGGCGATCAGCAAGATTACACGGAAGCTCCTGCACAAGGGGCTTATCGAGAGCTACCAGAAGCCGGACAATCAGAAGGAAATCTATTTCAGGCTAACCGGTCAAGGGAAGGCTGTGTATCAGATCCATGACGAATTGCACCGTGAGTTCCGGGAGCGGGACAGACCCGTGTTTGAGCAGGTGACCGATAGCCAGTATGCCGGTATGCTCAGCTTCATGGAGAAGTACAATAGGCATTTGGATGAAGAGATTAAGAAGCAGGAGTTGGAGCTGGAGAACAGCACGGAAGAAGATTAATTTCCCCTCTATACTTCAACAGAATATTACAGGCAGAGTTACTTTCACCCGGCAGGGTGTTTTTTTATATTCAATATTTTGTTTCCTTGGAATCAAAAGTGTGCTAGGATGATATTGTTTCTCAGGAAACAAATCATAAACTCTAAGGAGAGAAGATACATGTCCACATCCAAACCAGCTGACAATCAAGATCAACCTTCAGAACCAACGGTGGATAAGCACGCGCTTATATTCGGTCTAATCTCAGTATTTTTATGCGGAATAGGCTTCAGTATCATAGCTCCTGTGGTTCCATTCCTCGTCCAGCCTTACATTAGCGATCCCGGAAAACAAGCGGTGATGGTTACTCTGTTGACCTCAGTGTATGCGGCCTGCCTGTTCTGTGCGGCGCCTGTGCTGGGTGCGCTGAGTGATAAATACGGACGACGTCCGCTGCTTCTGCTATGCTTGCTGGGTTCGGCTGCCGGTTACTTCATATTTGGCCTTGGAGGGGCTTTATGGGTGCTGTTCGCCGGGCGGATCATTGAAGGGATCACAGGCGGGAGCATCGGTACAATCTTCGCTTATTTTGCAGACATTCTTCCGCCGGAGCAAAGGACCAAGTACTTTGGCTGGGTGAGTGCGGTGGTAGGGGCGGGAACTATTATCGGTCCGTCGATAGGCGGGCTGCTGGCCAAGTTCGGGTATTCGGTGCCCATGTATGCTGGCGCAGCGGTAACATTACTGAATGTGGGTTATGGCTTCCTGTTCATGCCGGAGAGTCTGGAGAAAAGTAAGAGACTGAAGGCAATCCCCTTAGTCAGGCTGAACCCCTTCACGCAGCTTGCGAACCTGCTGTCCATGAAGAACCTCAATAGACTGTTTGTCTCCGCCTTCCTGCTGTGGATACCGAATGGCTCATTCCAGGCTATTTTTTCACAGTTCACATTGGATAATTTCAGCTGGAAGCCGGTGATCATCGGATTGATGTTCTCTATCATGGGCTTGCAGGATATTCTGTCCCAAGGATTCATTATGCCGAAGCTCCTGAAAAGATACAGTGACCGGCAAATCGCCCTCCTCGGAATGGTCTCGGAAATTGTTGGATATGTCCTGTTTGCGTTGTCGGCCTTGTTCGCCTTTTATCCCCTTTTTATCGCAGGGATGTTTATCTTCGGCTTCGGCGATTCGGTCTTCGGGCCCTCGTTCAACGGAATGCTGTCCAAATCTGCCGCAGCGGGCGAGCAGGGACGGGTTCAAGGGGGCAGCCAATCGATTCAGGCGCTGGCGAGAATGATCGGGCCGCTGGTTGGCGGACAGCTCTATGTGTTGCTTGGACCGGCTGCACCGGCATTCATGGGGGTGATCCTCATTGGAGCGGCGATCCCTGTGCTGTATACGATTAACCGGGCAGGAGCATTGTCGAAATAGGTCGTTAGTGTGAAAAAAGGTGCGCAGAAGGCAATGCCCCGGCCCGAAGTTTATCCCTGCTTAATAATTCCAATCTATGCTGAAGAGAAGTTATTGAATTCAGGAAGACAAGCATACGGGGGATTAGATGAATAAGACAGGGACCCTTGGCTATGCGCTCGGGAGACCGGCTCATCGGCCTGAGCGTGGAGCGCTTCCGTCTCCGGTGCTCCAGTATCCAGTCAAGGGAGGGTGTAAGCATGTTTCTGCAGATCGGTGAAATCGCTGAACAAATCCCGGACATTTCGATTCATCACAAATGCGGGTTTGTGGACCAGATTTTCAAAAGCAATCCCCAGCTCCAAGGCGTAGCCGTCACGGAAAACGGGCGCACCGCCGGATTGATTATGAGGATCAGCTTTTATCAGAAAATAGGTACGCTGTATGGGTATACGCTCTATATGGGCAGAACTGTAGAACTGGTGATGGACAAAAATCCGCTGGTGGTGGACTATAACACGCCGATTATTGAGGTAAGCAGGCAGGCGATGTCGAGGCAGGATGAGAATCTGTACGACTATGTGATCGTGACTCATGAGAAGGCCCTGTTCGGAGCGGTTAGCGTACGGGATCTGCTGCTTAACTTCGCGGAGATTCAGGCGGTGGCCGCCAGCTTCCTGAATCCGTTAACAGGGCTCCCGGGGAATATCAGCATTACCGAGTGGATGGTGAAGTCGCTGCTGCAGGATGAATTCAGTGTGCTCTACATCGATCTTGACCATTTCAAGGCGTACAACGACACCTACGGTTTCAAGGAAGGCGACCGTATGATTCAGGCCACTGCGGAGCTGCTGAAGCGTGAGGCGCTGCGGATGAACGGATTCCTGGGGCATATCGGCGGGGATGATTTTATTATTTTTATCAGCGATTATCACTACGAGGAATGCTGCAGAAGCATCATCGCGGCGTTCGATACGGCAGTTAAGGATTTCTATCATGCCGGACATCTGGCCCAGAAATACGTGCTGACCGAGAGCCGTTCGGGACAACTGGAGGAGATCCCGCTGGTCTCGATCTCGATTGCCGTGGTTACGAACCGCAGCCGCCGGTTTGCTTCCATTGAGGAGCTGTCTGTAGAGGCGGCCCGCTTCAAAAAAAGCTGCAAAATGATCAGAGGCAGCAGCTATGTCGATGACAGCGATATCAGTATGCACCGGACGGGCAGCTGAGGTTTCGCCATGTAACTCTCCCGGGATGGCGGTATGCTTGAACAACGGCCGTCAATGCGGTAAGATTGACAACAATAAGAGCATGCCAAGACCCTTTTTACGTGGAGTGTGATGACTATGCAGGGCAAGGGGATGGACTGGTGGGGGGTGCACGAACCCTTCCATATCATGCTGAATAACTACGGGATTGCCGACATCGTGCTGACCCGGCATGCCAAGAGCCGATATGCGGACCGGGTAGCTGCTGAGGACAGCGGAAATGTGGAGGTGACCGCCTGGATCTGGCAGGCCCTGAAGCAGAACCGGCTGAGGCCTTACTCGAACAGTGATTATAATGCCTATCTGATCGATAATGATACGGTGATCGTGGCTGATTTCAGGCAGCTTGAGGGCGTCACGGCCCTCTCCGGAGAGCCGCTGTATGTCATGGTAATCGTGTCTTTTCTGGGCAAAATATCGGTGACTCCGCAGCTCCGGGATCTCAAGCGATACTATTCCTGGCTGCGACATTCCCGGCGCATGAAGCTGTCCAAGAAACGCCGCAGGCGCAAGTAGGATACTTGAAACGAGGGAGGCATGCGGCTTAGGGCTGCGTGCCTTTTTGCTTGAAGACTGAAATTAGCGAAGGAGTCAGTAACGTATGAATTTTCATCAGCTTCATATTTTCTATACCGTGTCCGAACGGGGCAGCTTCTCGGCGGCGGCGCAGACTCTGCATATGACCCAGCCTGCGGTGACGATGCAGATTCAGGCGCTTGAGGATTATTTCGGAACCAAGCTGTTCGACCGTTCCACCAAAAAAATCATACTCACCGAGGCCGGCCTGACGCTGATGCCGTTCGCAGTGCGCAGCATGCAGCTGATGCGCGAGACGGATCAGGCGATGTCGGCCTTCACCCACATGCTGGAGGGCCGCCTGATGCTCGGAGCCAGCCTGACCATCGGTGAATATGTGCTTCCCCGCCTGCTGGGGCCTTTCGGCAAGGAATATCCGAATATCTCGATTATGATGAAGGTGATGAACACTTCACAGATTATGGATGAGATTCATAAGCATCAGCTGAATTTCGGGCTGATTGAAGCGCCGGTCTCCCACCCGGACATGGTGATTGAGCCGGTAATGGGCGATGAGCTGAAGCTGATCGTGCCCCATGAGCATCCACTGGCCGGTCAGGCGGAAGTGACGCTGGCTCAGGCGCTCGCCTATCCATTCGTGCTGCGCGAACGCGGCTCGGGCACACGGCGGGTGATGGAGGAGCAGCTTGAGGCTAACGGGCTTGACCCTGCAGCGATGCAGATTGTGATGGAGCTGGGCAGTACCGGGGCGGTGAAGTCGGCGGTAGAGGCAGGGCTGGGGATTACAATTATCTCGACCTCCTCGGTCAAGCATGAAGTAGCGCTCGGCCTGCTGAAGATTGTCAATCTGACGGATGCCTCCTTCAAACGGCAATTCTACGCTATTCATCTGAAATCGACCTTACTGCCGATCTCGGCGGTAACCTTCCTGAGCTTCCTGCGCCAGCATGCCGGTGGACAGTAACGGATATGCATAGCTAGATGTGTGTAGCTGCATGAAAGCATGTAAACTTACTTGAAAGAACGGAGGAATTCCATGACAGACCCTACAAGTCATAGCGGGCATTCAGAGGCGGAGTTAGCTACAGCGGGTCTTGCTGATACAGCCGGCAGATGCGACCTGCACACCCATACCCAGGCCTCGGACGGCATGCAGCCGCCAGCAGAGAATGTGCGGCTTGGTTACGAGGCTGGATTGGCAGCGCTAGCCATTACCGATCATGATACGGTCAGCGGAGTAGCGGAAGCACTGGAAGCAGGCAAGCGGTACGGGATTACTGTAGTTCCCGGAGTAGAGATCAGCACACGGCAGAGCGGCAAGGAGATCCATGTCCTCGGTTACTATATCGACATAGAACAGGAACTGCTGTTGTCCCGCCTGGAGGAGCAGCGGGGTATCCGGCTCGGGCGTAATGAAGCAATTCTGGAGAAGCTGCGCGGGCTGGGCATTGCGATCACCCTGGAGCAGGTAGTGTCAGGGCTTGGCCGGGAGCTGAAGCCTGATGAGAGCATCGGCCGCCCGCACATCGCGGATGAGCTGGTGCGGCTGGGTGCAGCCGGAGATATGCGGGATGCCTTCGACAAGTATCTGGGCGAAGGTGCGGCGGCCTATGTCTCGCCTCCGCGCATTACCCCGGAGACGGCCTGCCAGTGGATTCGTGAAGCAGGAGGTGCAGCGGTGTTGGCCCATCCGGGAATCTACGGGGATGACGCACTGGTGCGCAGAATCGTGGAGAAATGTGATTTGGACGGCATCGAGGTGTATCATTCCGATCATGGCCCGGCAGAGCATGAGCGCTACCTTGCACTGGCTGCGGAATTCGGCCTGAGTGTAACCGGCGGCTCGGATTTTCATGGTGCGCGGCAGGGCGTTGTTTTCCACGGGGATCTCGGCAGTGTGAGTGTGCCTGCCGCTGTGCTGGAGCAGCTTAAGGCTGCCAGAGGCTGACTGTAGGACACAGCAAAGAGCGCAGGATACAAAAACACAAAACGCCAGACACAAGACACAAAACACAAAACACAAGACACTAAAAACCTCCGACCCTTAGCGCAGGCGCTACAGGACGGAGGTTTTTTGGTAGGAGCAATCCTTACTGTTAGTAAAGCGCATGATCAGTAAGAGGAAACCACCTACTATTGTGTTCGGTTTTCCGCATACAATGTGCCGTTCACCTTCGCACCAGCCCAATGTATTCGGTTTTCCGCTTAACTCCGCAGCACATTCGGCAATTGCTTGATCCGCTCTTCATCGGGCGTGACGAAGAGTGTCCGCTGATGATCGTAGATGACGAAGCCCGGCTTGGCTCCGCTCGGCTTGCGCACGTAACGGATGAGCGTACAGTCCACCGGCACACTGCTGGATTGCTTGGCCTGGCTGTAGTAGGCAGCGAGCTGAGCAGCTTCCTCCAGGGTGGCATCGCCGAATTCCTCACTGCGGATCACCACATGCGAGCCGGGAATATCCTTGGTATGCAGCCAGGTATCGTTCGGAGCAGCGAGGCGGTTGGTGACATACTCGTTTTGCAGATTGTTTTTGCCGACATAGATGTCAACCCCTTCAGAGGAAGTGAATACCTGCAGCGTAGGTCTGGCAGCCTTCTTTTTCTTCTTGCCTTTTTTGCTGCGGTCGCGGAGATAGCCTTGGCTAACCAGCTCCTCGCGGATCTCCTCAATGTCATTCAGTGAGGCATGGGCTAATTGCTGGAGCAGCAGTTCCATATAGGCAATCTCTTCGTGTGTCTTCTTGACCTGCTCGCCGATCACCCGCAGGCTGTTCTTGTACTTGTTATATTTTTTGAAATACCGCTGTGCATTGTCTGTAGGGCTTAGCAGCGGGTCGAGCGGAACGGTAATCTCCGCCTGATTCTCATCATAGTAGTTTACTAGCTTTGCTTCCTTGTCGCCTTTGTTCACGGTGTGCAGGGAAGCGAACAGCAGCTCGCCCCAGATCCGGAACTGGTCTGCATCCTCGGCTTCGTTCAGATCCTTTTGCAGGTTGGCCAGCTTCTTGATGTTCTTGCTGCGCTCGTTGCTGAGGAAGCGGATCAGGTCGCTAACCCGCTGCTTAACCGTGTCCTTCTCCGCCTTGTCCCCGTAATAATCCTCCAGGCACAAGCTTATGGAGCTGTAATGCTTCACATTCCCGCTCATGAGCTTCAGCGGAATGGCCGAGAATACCGGCTTGCCCTTGGCATTCCAACCGGTGACTGGAGCGAATTCCAACTTGCTGACCGGCTCCATGACGGAATGGAAGGCTTCCCAGAGCTGATCGGGCTTATCCATCCCGCTGCTGAAATCCTCAGCTTCTCCGCCCATCTCCTTGTAACGGTGGAGGATCTCTCCGGCGATCAGCGGACTCAGGCCGCTGAAGGCGTGGACCAGCCAGCCGGCCGGCTCTGCTGAAGGGGCCGGGCCGCCTGAGCCGTCAGCCTGCGGTGCCTCAAGTGAGGCCAGCAGTCCGGCGATCTCGCCCTCGATCATATCCTCCTCCGGCTCCTGAGGATGCTCGGCGGCGTAGCGGGCCGCTTCCTCTGCCGAGGCTATCAGGGTAAGGAAGTCCGGCTGGCTGATCTGCAGCGGATTCAGCTTATGCTGCTGCGGCGGCTGGGTATAAGCCGCTCCCGGCATAACGACCCGGTAGCTGCTGATTGACGGGGTGACATGATGAATGCCGTCGATAATCGTCCCCGTGGCCAGCTCGGTCAGAATGATGTTGCTGTGGCGTCCCATCAGCTCGATGATGATTTTTTTGGCGGAGACATCCCCCAGCTCATCCCGTGTTCTGATGGTGATATGAATAATTCGTTCAAGCCCCACCTGGGTAATGCTCTCGATGGTGCCGCCTTCACAATGCTTGCGCATCAGCATGCAGAACATCGGCGCTTCCGCCGGGTTGATGCTGCTTCTCTCGGTCAGGTGCAGCCGGGGGTAGGTCGGGTTCGCCGACAGCAGCAGCTTGCCGCCGCCGCCCGCACCGCGCAGGGTGAAGATGAGGTCATGTGTGCTGGGTTGATATATTTTGCCGACGCGTGCACCGATGAAGGGCTGAAGCTCATGCACGATCGCTTGGGTAACAATGCCGTCTAATGCCATGATAAGGTTCTCCTGTCGCCTGATAATAAAGTACTCCCTCTATGATGCCATACTTTTACCGGTTCGCGCAAAAGGAGAAACCTAGATGCGGTGATATTTTGGGACGACCATGAATACACTTGGACATGAACAGGTGGAAAAGCTGTGCGCCGCCGGAAGTCAAGAAACGACCGGGAGGGGAAAGATTAGTTATGGAACAAAAAAGCTGGCACCGGCTCGGTGCAGAGGAGCTGCAGGAGATGTTCGGCGTTCAGCCGGGAACGGGGCTAAGCGCCGAGGACGCCGCCGCAAGACGCAAAGAGAGCGGGTACAATGAGCTGTCTGAGGGCAAAAGGGTATCACCTTTTACGCTGCTGCTCAATCAGTTCAAGGATTTCATGGTACTGGTGCTGATGGGGGCGACTCTGGTATCCGGCCTGCTCGGCGAATACTTAGATGCCATTACGATTATCGCGATTATTCTGCTTAACGGGGTACTCGGATTCGTGCAGGAGTTCCGCGCCGAGCGTTCGTTAAGAGCATTGAAGCAGCTCTCCGCGCCTACGGCCAAAGTGATGCGCGGCGGGAAGCAGGAGGTGCTTCCCGCCAGAATGCTGGTCCCCGGAGATATCGTCCTGCTGGAGAGCGGGGACCGGATACCGGCAGATGTCCGCTGGCTGCATTGCAGCAGCATCTATGCCGAAGAGTCGGCGCTGACGGGGGAGTCGCTGCCGGTCTCCAAGCATGCCTCGGCGATCTATGCTGAAGACATCCCGCTGGGCGATCAGAAGAATATCGGCTTCATGGGGACGATGGTGACCCGGGGAACCGGCCGGGCTGTGGTCATCCGCACCGGTATGGCTACCGAGATGGGCAAGATTGCCGATCTGATCCAGAACACCGAATCCCAGGAGACCCCACTGCAGCACCGGCTGGAGCAGCTCGGCAAGATTCTGATCTATGTCTCACTGGGGCTGACCATTGTTGTGGTTCTGGCAGGAATTATGCATGGTCAGCCGGCAACGGCGATGTTCCTGGCCGGGGTGAGTCTGGCGGTGGCAGCTATTCCCGAAGGACTTCCGGCCATTGTGACGATTGCGCTTGCGCTGGGTGTCCAGCGGATGATCAAGCGCAAGGCGATTGTCCGCAAGCTGCCCTCGGTAGAGACGCTGGGCTGCGCCTCCGTCATCTGCTCGGATAAGACAGGAACCCTGACGCAGAACAAAATGACAGTCACCCAGCTCTGGAACGCCGGACGGACCCTTGAGGTATCAGGGGAAGGTTATGCTCCGGTAGGAAGTGTGCTCCAGAAAGGCCGGCCCGTTGATCTGAAGAATGACCAGAGTCTCCGGCGCATGCTTCAGGTGGGTGCATTATGCAGCAACGCAGAGATTTATGAGAGCTTCCCCGACACGCGCAGCAAAAAGAAAGGCAAAGGTGCAGAGGCCGATAAAGGGGCTAACGCCCAGCCGGTCTGGGAACTGAAGGGCGATCCTACGGAAGGTGCGCTGGTCGCTTTGTCTGCCAAAATGGGACTAACTGCCCAAACGCTTGCCGTAACCTATACCCGGGAGACGGAGTTTCCGTTCGATTCTGAACGCAAGCTGATGTCGGTGGTTGTGAATCACCCCGGCGGCCGGATGATCTGCACCAAAGGCGCACCCGATGTGCTCCTGAATTGCTGCACGTATATGCTGTGGGAGGGCGGAGTCGTGCCCTGCACGCCGACCTTGCGCCAGAAGGTGCTGGATGCCAATGAACAGATGGCTTCCGGCGCACTGCGTGTGCTGGGGATGGCTTACCGCGATCTGCGGAGCGGAGAAACGGCCGGCAGCGAGAAGGAAGCGGAGAGCCAGCTTGTCTTCGTGGGTCTGGCCGGGATGATCGATCCGCCGCGCAAGGAAGTGCGCGATGCGATCAGCGTGACCCGCCGGGCAGGCATCAAGACGGTCATGATTACCGGCGACCATGGGACGACCGCAGAGGCGATTGCCCATCAACTCGGCATTCTGCAGCGCGGCGGCAGGGTTCTGACTGGTAGCGAGCTTACCCGGATGGACGATGATGCGCTCGATAAGGTATCGGACAATGTCTTCGTCTACGCCCGGGTATCTCCGGAGCATAAGCTGCGGATCGTCAAGTCGCTGCAGCGCCACGGCCATGTCGTAGCGATGACTGGCGATGGAGTAAACGATGCGCCTGCAATTAAGGCCGCCGATATCGGGATCTCAATGGGAATCACCGGTACGGATGTGACGAAGGAGGCTTCGGCCCTGGTCCTCGGGGACGATAACTTCTCAACCATCGTGGCCGCCATTGAAGAGGGACGGAATATCTATGAGAATATCCGCAAGTTCATCCGGTATCTGCTGGCCTCGAATGTCGGCGAGATTCTGACCATGTTCTTCGCCATGATGCTCGGGCTGCCGCTGCCGCTGGTTCCGATCCAGATTCTATGGGTCAATCTGGTTACAGACGGCTTACCTGCAATGGCGCTGGGCGTAGACCAGCCGGAGAAGGATCTGATGGAGCACAAGCCACGCGGTGCAAAAGAAAACATCTTTGCCCGGCGGCTGGGCTGGAAGATTGTCAGCCGCGGGCTGCTGATCGGACTCTGTACCCTGGCCGCCTTCTGGCTGACGCTGCGGATTGATCCAAGCAGCGCGCAGCAATTGATCCGCGCGCAGTCGGTTGCTTTTGCCACCCTTGTGATGGCTCAGCTCATTCATGTGTTCGATTGCCGCAGCTCGCGCTCGGTCTTCTACCGGAATCCGTTCCAGAACAGATATTTGGTTCTGGCGGTCCTGTCCTCTGTGATCTTAATGCTGGCTGTAATGTACCTCCCTGTGCTTCAGCCGGTGTTCAAGACCGTTCCGCTCAGCTTCCGTGAATGGTGCCTGGTGTTGGTGATGTCCGGAATCCCGACCTTCCTGATGGGAGCGGGCAGCGTCTGGGGCGGCAAGAAGAACCGCAGCCGCAGCGGTGGACGCCAGATGATAAAAAGTACAAAGTTTTCAGCATAAAATCAATAGCCTCACTCCACTCCTATAAGGTATGCTGGTTTCACTGAGAAGCTTGGTTTATGATGAACCAGGAATGTGGAAACAGCTGATCTTACTTATAGGAGTGGACCTGACAATGGAATTTACTAAAATGCACGGTTTGGGCAATGATTTTATTATCGTATTCGGCGAGGATGAGCTGCCGGGCAATGCCCCGGAGCTGGCAGTTAAGCTGTGCAACCGGTTCTTCGGCATCGGCGCAGACGGACTGGTGTACATTCTCCCTTCGCAGCGCGGCGATTACATGATGCGTATCATGAACTCCGATGGCTCTGAGGCTGAGCAATGCGGCAATGCGATCCGCTGTGTATCCAAATATGTATATGAGCATGGTCTGGTGGAATCGGAGCAGATTGTCATTGAGACGATTGGCGCCGGAGAACAGAAGGTCTCTCTGAAGGTGAAGGACGGGATCGTGGAGAGCGTAACGGTGGATATGGGTGCGCCGGTCCTGTCCGGACCGCAGATTCCTGTAGCGATCGACGCGGAGCCTGTGCTGGACCAGCCGGTTGAAGTAGACGGCACAGCGTTCAGATTCACCGCAGTCTCCATGGGGAATCCGCATGCAGTCATTTATGTGGATGATGCAGTATCGTTCGATCTCGCTACCTGGGGACCGAAGCTTGAGGTTCACCCGCTCTTCCCGCGTAAGGTCAACGTGGAGTTCGCCACCGTAGTGAACCGTGGCCACGTGGACATGCGCGTCTGGGAGCGTGGTGCAGGTCCCACCCTGGCCTGTGGAACAGGTGCTTGCGCGACTCTGGTCTCCTCCGTGCTGAACGGAGTGACGGACCGCTCGGCGGTCATCAGCCTGAAGGGCGGTGACTTGTTCATCGAATGGAACGAGGAAGACAATCATGTCTATATGACCGGCCCTGCCCAGGTGGTATATACCGGTTCAGTGGATATCTGATATTTGATTCCCATATAAACACTTGCAATCCCCTGCATGCCAGATGCAGGGGGTTTTTTATGTAATTCTGAGCCGGTATGGAACTGGAGTATGAAATGAAAGCCGAATAATGGCAGGCATATCCGCGAATAATAGAACTCTGCATAGAATCAGGGAGGAGGAGCGGAAATGAAGTCAGGGTCCAACCGAAAAGCACAGAATGCGGGAGCAGATCCTGCACCGCGACCGGGACAGCCGCAGGGCAGCGTTCCCTTGGGCCTCGCGGATACGGTCGCCCAAAGTCTGCTTCACATTCAGACGGAGCTTGGCGGCAGTCCAGATCTCCAGATCCGCAGAATCCAGATCGGGGGAGAACGCCGGCTGGAAGCGGCCGCTGTTCATCTAAGCGGACTGGCGGACCCTGCGGCAGTGAATGAATTCGTACTCGGTTCACTGCTGAATCATACGGAGGAGCTGTTCCTTGACAGAACGGATGGCGGTGCTGATAGCCGCGGGGAAGAAGCTTCACTTCCGCAGCAGATACTTAGCCGTGCAATGGAGACAGGTGATGCGGAGCTCCAGGAGAATTGGAAGGAAATCATGCTCGCTATTCTCTCAGGGGACACAGCGATTCTGCTGGAGGGCTGCCGGTCAGCGATTCTGTGCGGAACCAGGGGCGGGGAGCAGCGGGCGGTCAGTGAGCCTTCCTCCCAGCTCGTGGTCAGGGGGCCGAAGGACGGGTTCGTCGAGTCGGTGGCCACGAACATCTCGCTGATCCGCCGCAGAATCAAATCCGCCAAGCTGCGCCTGGAGGTCTTGAAGATCGGTTCGGAGACCCATACCCATGTGGCGCTGATGTACATGAAAGGGATTGCGGGGGAGGATCTGATCCGCGAAGCCAGAGACCGGCTGAACAAGATTGTTATTAATGAGATTCTGGAATCCGGAAATATTGAGGAATTAATTCAGGACAAGACCTTTACGCCGTTTCCGACGATCTACAACTCGGAACGGCCGGATGTGGCTGCAGGAAATCTGCTCGAAGGCCGGGTGGTTATTATTGTGGACGGCACGCCGTTTGTGCTGATTCTTCCGGCGGTGTTTACGCAGTTTTTTCAGTCTGCCGAGGATTATTCCCAGCGGTTCGACATTAGCATATTAATGCGGCTGGTCCGTTATTTGAGCTTCCTCGTTCTGATTCTGGGGCCTTCGGTCTACCTTGCGCTGACTACCTATCATTATGAGATGATTCCGACCACGCTGCTGATTAATCTGCTCTCCCAGCGGGAGAATGTACCCTTCCCGGCCTTTGTGGAGCTGCTCTTGATGGAGCTGGCCTTTGAAATCCTGCGCGAAGCCGGGGTACGCATGCCTCGCGCCATCGGGCAGACGGTCTCTGTGGTCGGTGCGCTTATCCTGGGTACGGCGGTGGTAGAGGCCGGCATAATTACACCCATCATGGTTATCGTAGTGGCGTTGACCGGGATTGCCAGCTTTGCCCTACCGGCTTACAACATGGCGATTGCCGGGAGAATTATCCGGTTTGCTTTTCTGATCATGGCCAGTATATTCGGCTTCTATGGAATTACTCTGGGCCTGATCCTGCTGGTGGCACATATGAGCAGCCTAAGATCCTTCGGTGTTCCTTATCTCTTCCCCTTCGTGCCGCTCTCCATTAAAGGGCATAAGGACACACTGTTCAGAATGCCGCTCTGGCTGACCGGGCCGGACAAGCCGCCGGCACAGATGCGCGAGGAAATGCCGGACTACATGCTGCTAACGACTGGTCATGAAGAGCAGCTCCCCCCGTTAATCCGCAAGAATAGCAGGACTGAGGAGGAGAACCGTGAGGAATAGAATCTTCGGCGGCATAGGTGTACTGTTTGTCCTTCCAATGCTGTTGCTTACCGGCTGCTGGGACAGTGTTGAACTCAACCGGCGGGCGATTGTCTCGGGGGTAGCGATCGACAAGGGAGACACTGAGGCTGAGCGGTACAAGCTGTCCTTTCAAGTGATTGTGGCGGAGGAAATCTCCGGAGAGAAGAGCAGAGGTATATCGCCGGTTGCGCTGTACACAGGAACAGGCCGCACGATGTTCGAGGCGCTGGCAGACGCTTCCCGCCAGACGGCACGCTTCCTCTCCCTGGGACATGTGCGGGTGCTGGTGATCTCGGAGGCGTTCGCCCGCGAAGGCATCAAGGACCTTCTCGATGTGCTGGAGCGGGAGAGCGATACACGGCTGAACAGCCTGATTTTCATCTCCAAGGGACAGCCTGCGCGTGAGATCATGTCCACAATGACCGTGTTCAGCAAAATCCCGGCCAATGATCTGGTGGAGAAGCTGGAGACGACCTCCAAGCAGTTCGGCTATAACTTCCGGATGGCCGTGGATGATGTGATCCGGGGCATTCAGATCAGAGGAGGCGGTCCGGTGATCAACGGGGTATACACCAGAGGAGAGTGGACTCCCTCATCGGGCAGCAATGACAGCCTGAAGAATATCGAACCCCGGTCGATCCTGAGAGTCTCCTCCCTTGCGGCATTCAAGGATGACAAGCTGAAGGGCTGGCTTACGGGTGACGCTGCTCTCGGTACCGTTCTTTTGCATAATCGGATCAAAGAGTTCCCGGTTCTGCTCAAGCAGCAGGAGGGCCGTTATCTCTCCTTCAACATCTATCAGTCCCAGGTGTCACTTGCCGTCGAGTCGTCTGACCCGGAGCATCCTGTCTTTACGGTCAAAATCACGCAGCAGGCTGCGCTCAAGGAAGCTCCGAATCCGCTCGATCTTACCTCGCCTAAAGTGCTGGAAGAGCTGTCAGACCGGCTCATAAAAGAAAGCGTCAAGCATATCCAAGCAGCCATAAGCACAGCCAAAGAATTGGGCAGTGATTATCTCGGCTTTGGACGGGCATTGCAGCGGAAGGATCCGCGCGGCTGGAAGAAGGTCAGGGACCACTGGGAGGACGTATTCGCAGACTGTGAAATCCGGTTCGATGCGGATGTAGTCATCCGGCATACGGATATGCGCAGCAACTCTTTTCAGATTCATTAAGTCTGCCGGTAAGGTAACCGGGTGGGGAGGACCACAGAATATGGGTAAGGTCAAAATCGGACTCGTCGAATTCTTCAGCCTGACGGTGCTGTTCGAGCTGGGCACGGCGCTGGTGGTTAATCTGGGAATGGGGGCAGGCCGGGATGCCTGGCTCTCGATCCTGCTCGGCTGCGCGGCGGGGCTGATGATGTTCACGGGATACGCCTATCTGTACCGCAAGCATCCGGACCAGCCTTTTACAGCTTATACACGGCAAATTCTCGGAAAATATATCGGGGCACCTGTAGGCCTGCTCTACATTATTCTCTACATAAACCTGGCCGCCAGGGATTTGCGCGATGGCAGCACCATGCTCGCAATGTCAACCATGCATCATACTCCGCTGTTTATCTTAAGCACCCTGATGCTGCTCTCGGGAGCTTATGTGCTGCATAAGGGGTTGGAGGTGCTGAGCAGAACGTCCATGGTATTTGCGTTTGTCGTTCTGGGGATCGGCCTGTTCGGGACCGTGATGCTGATACTCTCCGGTACGATTAATCTGCACAGACTGCTGCCTGTACTGGAGAATGGCTTTCAGCCCGTGCTTCGCTCGGTGATTCATCAGAATTATATGTTTCCGTTCGGGGAGATGGTGTGCTTCACGATGCTGATGCCGTACCTGTCCAGTGTCAAAAAAGGGCCTTGGATTATCGCCGCCGCCATGGTGTTCTCCGCGCTGCTGCTCAGCTTCACCATGGCGCTGAATGTTTCGGTTCTGGGTGCTGATATTGTAGAGCGTTCGCCGCTCCCGCTGATGCCGACAATCAGCAAGATCTCCATTTCGGATATCATCCAGCGGGTGGATATTTTCGTGGTGATGGTGCTGATCATCGGGGTGTTTTTCAAAATGGCTGTCTTCTTCGCTGCCGCGCTTATCGGAATTTCGGACCTCTTCAAGATACCGTACCGGAAAATGCTCTATCCCTGTGCGCTGATTATCCTCTTCACCTCGATGCTGGATGCGCGAAGCTTCATTGAACATCTGGATGAGGGCGGGACCCTGCTGTACAAGGTGTATCCCTATTTAATGATAGTCGTTCCGGCGCTGCTGGTAATAGTAACGGCGGTCCGCGATCATTTCTCCGCCCCCCGGCCGGGCTGACGGCCGCTAACCCAATAGATGACATCAGGTATGATAAGGAGCAGCACCAGCACAGCCGCAGTCAGCTTCTCCGAGGTAGTATAGAGCAGATAATTCAGTATATAGCGGATATTCTCCGTGCCGTAGCCGAACATCCAGTCCAGCATGTACAGGTACAGCAGCGAGAGCGCCGACAGCAGGAGGATTACGGCATATTTGCGCAGCAGCAGTTTTCTTATTTTTTTCTTCATTCTTACAGTCTCCTTCTGGCAAGATTAAGCGTAGTATGAATCATTTGCCGGACTGGCATACAAGAATAACGGACGGTCGCCTCTTTTGCCTGCTAAAGCTTATCATCCATCCCGATTTATGTTACATTAGTATGAAACTAATGTCAGTCAAGGGGAGGTTCTTGCGGTGAAGCCGGATTTGCGCTCTGCATGGGAGAACAATGTGTTGGTCGGAGACGGAGCGATGGGAACCTTTTTGTATCAAAAGGGTTTCCCTGTCGGCATCTCCTACGAGGAATTGAATCTGACCTCACCGGAGGTCATTGAGGATGTGCACCGGAGCTATATCAATGCAGGTGCTGTACTGCTGGAGAGTAATACCTATTCCGCGAACTACGACAAGCTGTCCAAGTTCGGACTGGAAGCCAAGGTAGCGGATATCAACCGGGCAGGAGTCCGCATTGCCCGCCGGGCTGCAGGCGAGAATGGTTATGTAGTCGGAGCCATCGGCTCGATCCGCGCAGGCAAACGGGCGAATCTGTCCTCCTCCGAGCTGAAGAAGTTCTTCTCGCAGCAGATTGCCGCGCTTCTGGAGGAAGCGCCGGACGGGATCATGCTGGAGACCTTCTATGATGTCGAGGAGCTTCATCTGGCGCTGAAGGCTGTGCGTAAGCTCAGTACGCTGCCGGTAATCTGCCAGCTGGCTGTGGACGATTCGGCGCGGACGCTGGATGGATTAACCCTGCCGGAAGCGTTCCATATTCTGCAGCAGGACGGAGCCGATGTGATCGGCTTCAACTGCAACACCGGACCGAACGGGATCAAGCGTGCGCTGGGTACGCTACAGGGCAAGCTGGCGCTGCCGGTGTCGATCTATCCGAATGCGGGGGTAGCCGATTATGTAGACGGCCAGTACCGCTATGGCGCCTCGCCGGAGTATTTCGGACAGATGGCTCCGGTGTTCGCGGATATGGGCAGCCGGATTATCGGGGGCTGCTGCGGGACTACCCCCAAGCATATCGCTGAGATCTCCGCTGCCCTGAAGGGCTATGTGGTGGAGCCGCTGCCTGAGCCCGCTGCCTTCAGTGCGCCTGAGAGAATTGCGGTGCAGGAGCATCTGGCGGATGACGGGGGACAGGGAGGCGGCGAACCGACGCTTGTCGATCTGGTCAAGGAACGCCACACCGTTATCGTAGAGCTTGACCCTCCGCGCGATCTGGACATCGCGAAGTTCATGAAGGGGGCAGAGGCGCTGCGCCGGGCCGGAGCCGATGCGCTGACGCTGGCTGATAATTCGCTTGCTGTCACCCGGATGAGCAATATGGCGCTGGGGCATCTGGTGCAGGCCCGCACAGGCCTGCGGCCGCTGGTGCATATTGCCTGCCGTGACCGCAATCTGATTGGCACCCAGTCGCATCTGATGGGCTTCGACGCGCTGGGGATTGACCATGTGCTGGCCGTGACCGGAGATCCTGCCCGGTTCGGGGATTTGCCCGGCTCAAGCTCGATCTATGACCTGACTTCATTTGAAATTATACGTATGATTAAGCAGCTCAATGACGGCGTGGCCTTCTCCGGCAAGCCGCTCAAGCAGAACGCGAAGTTCGTCATCGGCGCAGCGTTCAATCCCAATGTCAAGCATCTGGACAAAGCGGTCGAGCGCCTGGAGAAGAAGATTGCCTCGGGTGCGGATTATATTATGACCCAGCCTGTGTATGATCCTGAATTGATTGCCCGGATTGCCAAGGCTACTGAGCACCTGGATATTCCGATCTTCATCGGCATTATGCCGCTGGCCAGCGGACGCAATGCAGAGTATCTGCACAATGAGGTTCCCGGCATTCAGCTCTCCGCCGAGGTCCGCAGCCGGATGGCCGGACTCGAAGGCGAAGCGGGACGGGCCGAAGGGGTGCTGATCGCCAAGGAGCTGCTGGATGCGGCTATTGCACATTTTAACGGAATCTATCTGATTACGCCGTTTATGTTCTATGATATGAGCGTGCAGCTGCTGGAGTATATTTGGGAGAAGCAGGGACGTAAGTTATCCCCCTTGTTTCGCTAGTAATAATCAATTACAATAGTGTAATGGATGTGATTCCGTTGTCATATAGTATGACCGGATACGGTCAGTCAGCCCTGGAATACGGCGGACACAAGATAACGTTCGAGGTCAAATCGGTGAATAACCGGTACTGCGAAGTTGTGCTGCGGTTGCCCAGGGAATGGACGGGGTATGAGGATAGGCTGCGCAGAATGGTTCAGGCTCATATCAGACGGGGACGGGTAGATGTTATTATTAATAGAGAACTCACCGACGGGGCGGCTGACACGCATGTGCTGGACCGCCGCAGGGTGAGCTCCTATCTTGATGCAGCGGAGGTACTGGTCCGGGAGTATGGCTTCAAGGGAGAGTTGTCCCTGCGGGATATCCTTGCTATGCCCGGTGTAATGGAACCGAAGGAAGAGACGGCTGTTGCTGACTCCTCCGGAGAACTTGCAGATCTTCTGGAGCAGGGTCTCCAGCTTGGTCTGGAGGCCCTGCTGGAGATGCGCGGACGGGAAGGCTCCTATTTGGCGGCCGATCTGACGCGCAGACTTGACCGTCTGGAAGAGCTGCATGCCGGAATCAGCAGATATGCGCCTCTGGTTGTGGAGGAGCAGCGCGAGAAGCTGCGGCAACGGCTTAACCTGCTGAATGACGGGAGCTTCCCCTGGGATGAGCATAAATTCGGCATGGAGATGGCTATTTTCGCCGACCGCTGCAATATAGATGAGGAGCTGACCCGGCTTCACAGCCATTTCGGCCAGTGCCGGGCCTTGCTGCTGGGCAGCGAGCCTGCCGGACGCAAGCTTGATTTTCTCATCCAGGAGATGAACAGGGAGACCAACACAATAGGGTCGAAATGCAGTCATCTGGCGGTTGTGAATCTGACGCTTGATATGAAGGCGGAGCTCGAGAAGATTCGGGAGCAGGCGGCGAACCTGGAATGACAGGAACCAGGGAGCAAGCTATGATGTTACTTATGGGGGGAACAACCGGAACATGGCAATCAAATTAATCAACATCGGCTTTGGGAATATCGTGTCAGCGAACCGCATTATTTCCATTGTCAGCCCGGAATCGGCACCGATTAAGAGAATTATCCAGGAGGCCAGAGACAGGCATATGCTGATCGATGCCACCTACGGGAGGCGGACGCGGGCTGTCATTATTACCGACAGCGACCATGTGATTCTCTCGGCTGTACAGCCTGAGACGGTAGCTCACCGCCTATCCAGCAAAGACGACGATAACGACGAATAACAACAATTGGAGTGTACTATGTCAAAAGGATTGCTGATTATACTATCCGGCCCTTCCGGTGTCGGCAAAGGTACGGTATGCACAGCGCTGCGGCCGAAGATGCCTGAACTCGTCTATTCCGTTTCTGCCACCACACGCTCTCCGCGTGCAGGTGAAGAGAACGGAGTCAATTATTTTTTCAAATCCAGAGAGCAGTTCGCCGATATGATTGAAGGCGACAAGCTGCTGGAATATGCGGAGTACGTAGGCAATTATTACGGTACTCCGCGTGACTTTGTAGAGAGAACACTTGAGAGCGGAAGAGATATTATTCTGGAGATCGAGGTTCAGGGAGCTCTCAAGGTCAAAGAGAAATTTCCCGAAGGGATCTTTGTATTCCTTCTTCCCCCGTCCATGGACGAGTTGAAGGACCGTATTCGCGGACGCGGAACAGAGCATCCTGATGTAATCAGTCACCGCATGTCTGTGGCAGAAGACGAGATCGGTTTGATCCGGCATTATGATTATGCCGTGGTGAATGATGAGATTGATCTGGCCTGCAAGCGAATAGAAAGCATTATTATCGCCGAACATTGTAAGGTGCGATGAACAAGTTCTACAGGATTGGTCCATATTTACAGTAAAAGATGAAGAGGTGCCTTACATGCTATATCCATCCATTGACGAATTGGTGACTAAGGTCGACAGCAAGTATTCCCTGGTAGTCGCTTCAGCCCGCCGGGCCAGAGCACTCCGTGAAGGCGGCAAGACCGATATCGTTGCGCCTAAATCGCATAAGTATGTCGGTGTTGCACTTGAAGAAATCTATGAAGACCGTATTATAGTAACGCGCGGCGAGGAATAGTCCCCTGAAATGGTGCCGTCCCTTGAATAAGGGCGGCGCAGCCGTTTCTGCCCGCTTAAGCTGCACAATGAAGTGATAATGGCCCGTACCGGGCTGTTCCTGACAACCGGAAGGTTGTTATTTTTTTCTCTATATATAAAGAAAATTTGAAGCGCAGGCTTCTTTTAGCGTAAATATGACATAACGAAGCCGTAAATATGAAGATTTTCATTTCTTCTTTTCATAGCTGGATATAGAATGGGTGCAGATTGAGGAACGGAGGGAGATCAGATTGAAGAGCTTACAAGGGAAGTCGATTATACTCGGAATTACCGGCGGGATTGCTGCGTATAAGGCCGCGGCGCTGACCAGCAAGCTTACCCAGAAGGGCGCCGAGGTGCATGTCATTATGACGTCATCGGCCAAGCAGTTCATTACGGAGCTGACGCTCCAGTCATTGTCGAAGCAGCGGGTGTACAGTGATACGTTCCAGGAGCGGGACCCGTCTTCGATTTCACATATTGATCTGGCTGATGCTGCCGACCTGGTCCTGATTGCGCCGGCTACGGCCAACATTATCGCCAAAATGGCCCACGGGCTGGCAGACGACATGCTGTCCACCACGCTGCTTGCTACAACAGCGCCTATTATGGTAGCTCCGGCGATGAATGTCCATATGTATCAGCATCCGGCGGTCCTCAGCAATATGGATACCCTCTATAACCGAGGTGTTCAGTTTATTGAGCCCGGTGAAGGGCTGCTGGCCTGCGGGTATGTGGGCAAGGGACGGCTGGAGGAGCCGGAAGAGATCGTGAAGGTGGTTGAGAACTTTTTTGTATTGCAGAAGGAGAAGACCTCCGGACCGCTTGCCGGTAAAAAAGTGGTGATTACCGCAGGAGGCACGGTAGAACGTATTGATCCTGTCCGTTATATCTCCAATGATTCCTCGGGTAAAATGGGCTTCGCCCTCGCGCGCGCCGCGCGCGCCATGGGTGCTGCGGTGACGCTAATTGCCGCACGTACCGATGAGGCGCCGCCCCGTGATGCCGGTATCGATCTGGTCCGCGTCCAGTCAGCACAGGAGATGCACGATGCAGTCATGGCCCGCTGGAGTCATTGCGATATTCTTGTGAAAGCAGCGGCGGTTGCGGATTACCGTCCACGCGAGAGCAGTGACTCGAAGATTAAGAAGAGCGGCAGCACCATGACGCTTGAGCTGGTGAAGACGACTGATATTCTGGAGAGCCTGGGCAGAATCAAGGACAAGCAGTTCCTGATCGGCTTTGCTGCCGAGACCGGAAATGCTGAGGTCTATGCCAAGGACAAGCTGGTCCGCAAGAACCTCGATCTGATTGTAGCCAATGATGTGGCCATGGAGGGTGCGGGATTCGGCACGGATACCAACATCGTCAAAGTGTATGATGCCGAAGGCCTGGTGCTTGATCTTCCGCTGGCTTCCAAGGATGAGGTGGCGCGCCGGATTCTGCGGCTGGCGGCTGAGCGTGTTGCCGGAGCCTTATTATAATGGATATTGCCAAGGTCATTGTCGATGTTCCTGTACGCAGCACCGACCGGCCGTTTGACTATATTATCCCGGATGCTCTGAAGCTGTGGATTGAAGTGGGCAGCAGAGTCGCTGTTCCGTTCGGCCCCCGTACGGTCCAGGGGTTCGTAGTGTCCCTGGAATCAGGGGAGACCGGCAGTGTCTCCCGGATGAAGCCGATTGTAGAAGTACTGGATCTGCTTCCTCCCCTATCGCCGGAGCTGGTTGAGCTGGCCGACTGGATGAGCCAAAGATACGCCTGCAGACGGATCTCCGCACTGCAGGCGATGCTTCCGACTGCCCTGAAGGGCAAAGCGGAGCGTTTGATCTCGCTTGGAGATACAGAGGAAGCGTCCAGCGCCCCCGCAGATGAGCTGTTTCCGCTCTTTCTTGAGGCGGACAACGAAGAACAGCAGATCATTGACTTCGTTAGGCGTCACAGCGAAGTATCCATGAAGCTGCTGACCCGTACCTTCCCCGAGGCTGCGGAGACGATCAAGTTCATGGTGCGGCGCGGAGTCCTGGCAGAGAGCCAGTCGATCAAGGATAAGATGGGCAAAAAGAAGCTCAAGGCCGTTGACCTGGCTATTGGCTTGTCAGCAGCCCGGGAGTCGCTCTCCAGCTTCCCCGCGCGTTCAGTGCGCCAGAAGGAAGTGCTTTCCTACCTGATTGATATGGAAGCCATGCTGCCGATGCCGCTCAAGGATATTCTGGCGATCCTTCAGGTCACTGCGGGCACGCTCAAGACGCTTGCGGACAAAGGGTATATAGAGATCAGCGAAATCGAAGTCTACCGTGACCCCTACCGGGGACGGGACTTCAAGCCAAGCACACCGCTTCCGCTGACAGCTGAGCAGGAGAGGGTCTATGAGCGGATTGTGGGTACTGTCGAGCAGCAGACGCATGAAGTCTTCCTGCTGCACGGGGTGACCGGCAGCGGGAAGACGGAAATCTATCTCCAGACGATCCAGCGCTGTATCGAGCAGGGTCGGCAGGCAGTGGTGCTGGTGCCTGAGATTGCGCTGACACCGCAGATGGTGGAACGGTTCAAGGGCCGGTTCGGCAGCGGGGTGGCGGTGATGCACAGCCGCCTGTCTGTCGGCGAACGTTATGACGAGTGGCGCAAGATCCGCGAAGGTAAGGCGATGGTTGCGGTCGGAGCACGCTCAGCCGTATTCGCCCCGTTCGCCAATCTGGGCCTGATTATCATGGATGAAGAGCATGAAGGCTCTTATAAGCAGGAGGAGAACCCGAAATATCATGCCCGTGATGTGGCTGTCCGCAGGGCAGAGCAGGGCGGGGCCGTGGTAATTCTGGGTTCTGCAACACCTTCACTGGAGAGCTATCATGCCGCCAGATCGCAGAGTGACATCCACTTCTCGCCGATTCTGCTGGAGATGCCGAGCCGTGCACTGGGCAACGAGCTGCCGAAGGTGGCTGTCGTTGACATGCGTGAGGAGCTGAAGGAAGGTAACCGCTCCATGTTCAGCCGCAGTCTGCATGCCGCTCTGGTGAGCAGGCTGGAGCGCGGCGAACAGACAGTGCTGCTGCTCAACCGCAGAGGCTTCTCGACCTTCGTCATGTGCCGGAGCTGCGGCTACGTTGCCGGCTGCCCGGAATGCGATATCTCGCTGACCTATCACAGCCGAAGCGACAATCTGCGCTGCCATTACTGCGGGCATGCAGAACCTGCACCCAAGGTATGCCCGGAATGCGGCAGTGAGCATATCCGCTTCTTCGGGACAGGGACGCAACGGGTAGAAGAAGAGCTGGGCAAGCTGTTCCCCGGTATCCGGGTTATACGTATGGATGTGGACACGACCACGGAGAAAGGCTCGCATGAGAAGCTCCTGAACCAGTTCAGGGACAAGAAGGCCGATGTGCTGCTGGGCACACAGATGGTCGCCAAAGGACTTGACTTCCCCGATGTAACGCTGGTTGGGGTCATTACTGCGGATTCTGCACTCAATCTGCCTGATTTCCGGGCGGCGGAGAAGACCTTTCAGCTCTTGACGCAGGTTGCCGGCCGCGCGGGCCGGCATCAGCTCCCCGGCGAGGTGGTGGTCCAGTCGTATACACCGGAGCATTATTCGATTATCCATGCCAGCGGGCATGATTACCGTTCATTCGTCCGGGATGAGCTGAAGCACCGCAAAGAGCTGCATTACCCGCCCTATTGCCGTCTGATTCTGGTCACCCTGTCGCATGAGCAGCTTCCGCTGCTGCTGAAGCTTGCGGAGAATTATGCGCTCAGCATTCAGGGCAAAGCCAGACAGCTGCGCTGGTACGGCAGTCTGGACAAGCTCTCCTCGGATGCGCTGGATCTGCTGGGACCGGTGGCCTCGCCGCTGCCCCGGCTGAAGGGGCGTTACCGGTTCCAGTGTATTATCAAATGGCGCGGTGCGATTGACGCCATTGCGCTGGCCCGCCAGGTGGCGGAGGAGCTGGAGGATTCTGTCCGCGATAAGGGGCTGCAGATCAGCATCGATGTCGATCCGCAGATGTTGATGTAATTCTCGGGCATGTTACAATGGTAAGGCGGTTTTGCCCTGCCGTTTCGGCGAGAAATAGAAGGATAATGTATAGCGTGAAACCTATACATTCTTATATTTGAACAAGGATGGTGTTAGTGTAAATGGCAATCAGGCTGATTGTGAAAGAACCGGATGAAGTATTGCACAAAAAAGCGAAGACGGTAACCACCGTTACCCCCAATGTACAAAAACTGCTCGATGATATGGCAGATACGATGTATGACGCGGAAGGCGTAGGTCTCGCAGCCCCGCAGGTAGGAATTCTGAAACGGCTGATTGTAATCGATGCCGATGAGGAGCATGGATTGATCAAGCTGATCAATCCCGAGATTCTCAGTATGGACGGGGAGCAGTTCGGACCCGAAGGCTGCCTGAGTATTCCCGGCCTGAACGGGGATGTCCGCCGTGCGGAGACAGTAACTGTACGCGGCCTGAACCGCGAGGGCGAGGAAGTGACCATTACCGGAAGCGGCCTGCTGGCCCGGGCTTTTCAGCATGAGATCGACCACCTGAATGGCGTGCTGTTCACAGACATTGCTGAGAAGGTCTATGAATACACAGCAGAACGCAGTGAAACTGAGGAGTGAATGAAATGAGAATAGTGTTCATGGGAACACCGGCCTTTGCAGTCCCCTCCCTGCGGATGCTGCTGGAAGAGGGCTATGAGGTAGTGGCTGTGGTGACTCAGCCGGACCGGCCGCAAGGCCGCAAGAAGACGCTGGTCCCATCCCCGGTGAAGGCGGCTGCACTGGAGCTGGGCCTGCCTGTCCTTCAGCCCGAACGGCTGCGCCGCCCTGAATCGGTGGCTGAGCTGGCTGCCTATGAGCCGGATCTGATTGTTACCGCCGCTTATGGACAGATTCTTCCGAAGAGTGTTCTGGAGCTGCCGGCGAACGGTTGTGTGAATGTTCATGGCTCCCTGCTGCCCAAGTACCGGGGCGGTGCTCCGATACAGCGCTGTATCATGAACGGCGAGAAGGTGACCGGTGTGACGCTGATGTATATGGCGGAAGGATTGGACACCGGAGATATGATCTCGCGGGTGGAGGTAGCGATAGAGGATGACGACACTTCAGGAACGCTGTTCGAGAAGCTAAGCGTGGCCGGACGGGAGCTCCTCAAGGCAGAGATGCCGCGACTGGCTGCCGGCCGTGTAGAAGCTGCCGTGCAGGATGACAGTGAAGCAACCTATGCGCCGAATCTAAACCGGGAAGATGAACGGATCGACTGGAGCCGGGGCTCGCTGGAGCTATACAACCAGATTCGCGGCCTGGTGCCGTTCTCGGGTGCGTTCACCCTGTGGAACGGCGAGACCTTCAAGGCATGGGCAGCGGTGAAGCCGCAGGCGGAGGAACAGCCGGGCGGTAGCGCGGCTCCGGGCACCGTGCTGTCCGTGAGCGAACGCGGCGTTGAGGTGAAGACCGGTGACGGGACGCTTCGGCTTACAAGCGTCCAGCCTGCCGGCAAAAAAGCCATGAGTGCAGCCGACTTCAGCCGTGGTGCAACCCTCGCACCCGGCACGGTGCTCGGTTGAGCGCGGGCGGTAAGGGAGGCGGCGGACCGCGTCCGCGTACTTCCGGCAATCAGCCTGCGGCTTCCGGCACAAAGCCTGCCTCCGACAGAACCGGCGGAGCGGGCCGGAATCGGCCGGGCGGCAAGCCTGCTGCGCCAGCTTCTGCGCGTGAGGTTGCTCTTGATATTCTGGTGCGCGTAGAGCAACAGGGTGCTTACAGCAACCTGCTGCTGGGAAGCAGCCTCCAGAAAGCGGACCTCAGCCGGGAGGATACGGGACTTGCTACAGAGCTGGTGTACGGAACCCTCTCACGGATGATTACCCTCGATTATGTCCTCAGCAGCTTCGTCAGCAAAGGGATGGCCAAGCTGGAGCCCTGGGTACGGAGTCTGCTGCGGTTAAGCCTGTACCAGATCATGTATTTGGACCGGGTTCCTTCGCATGCAGCCGTTAACGAGGCTGTGAATATCTCCAAGCGACGCGGCCATCAGGGCATCTCGGGTATGGTCAATGGCGTGCTGCGCAGTGTGCTGCGGGCGGGAGAGCTGCCGGTCTTGCCTGAGGGGCTGAGCCGGGAAGAGCGGATCTCCATCCTGCACTCCCATCCCCTGTGGATGGTGCAGCGCTGGTCGGCGGAATACGGCCCGGATACGGCAGAAGCCATGTGTGCGGCGAATAATGAGCCGCCCGCAGTCAGTGTCCGTGTCAATACAACGATGATTAGCCGGGAGGCCATGCTGGCAGAACTGCTTGAAGCCGGTCTGGATGCCGCAGAATCGAAGGTGAGTCCTGCCGGGCTGGTCATCAGAGGCGGCGGCAATCTGGCGCTGACCTCCTGGTACCGGGACGGCTATCTGTCCGTTCAGGATGAGAGCTCTATGCTGGTAGCCGAGGTTGTCGCTCCCGAAGCCGGAATGAAGGTGCTGGACTGCTGCGCTGCCCCCGGCGGCAAAAGCGCCCATATGGGCGAGCTGATGAAGGACGAAGGCTCCATATTGGCCAATGACCTGCATGAGCATAAAGCGGGGCTGATTGCCGAGCAGGCAGCACGCCTCGGCCTGGAATGCATTACCACCGCAAGCGGGGATGCCCTGGAACTGGGTGCAGCCCTCCAGCCGGAATCCTATGACCGGATTCTGCTGGACGCTCCTTGCTCGGGGCTTGGGGTCATCCGCCGCAAGCCTGACTTGAAATGGCGCAAGCAGCCGGAAGATATTGCAAGCGTAGCTGCATTGCAGCTTGAGCTGCTGCAATCGGTCTCCGGGCTGCTGAAGCCGGGAGGCGTGCTGGTCTACAGCACTTGTACTACTGAGCAGGCGGAGAACAGCCGGGTTGTCGCTGCTTTCCTGGAGCGCAATCCCGGCTTCGCGCAGGTCAGCTTCAAGTCAGCCGTCTGGGAGCGGCTGGAGGGAACCGCGCTTGCTGCCGGTGACGGCATGCAGCTGCTCCCGCATCATTATGGCAGCGACGGCTTCTATATTGCCCGGCTGGAGCGACTCTTGTAATATAGTGATTGTGCTTCAGGACTACAGCTTCCCGCCCGCAGATTCCTCCGCGCGGCGGGCTTTTCTTTTACCGGTTCTGAGTTTTGTGTTAAAATAGGAAGAATGAGAAACAATACGCATATAATTTATGAAAGCACAGGTGCAAAAATACAATGAAACCTTTAATATATGATTTTTCTTTAGAAGAGTTGCAGCAATGGGCCAAGGACAATGGAGAGCCGGCTTTTCGCGGCGGGCAGATCTTTGACTGGCTGTATGTGAAGCGGGTCAATGATTTCGAATCCATGAGCAACCTCTCCAAGGCACTCAGAGCCAAGCTGGTAGATCAGTTCAGTATTTCGGCACTCACCGAGATTACGAAGCTGGAGTCCAAGGACGGCACCGTGAAATTCCTGTTCGGTCTGCATGATGATCATGCGATTGAGACAGTCATTATGAAGCATAATTACGGCAACAGCGTGTGTGTGACCACCCAGGTAGGCTGCCGGATCGGCTGTACCTTCTGTGCCTCTACCCTTGGCGGTCTCAAGCGGGACCTGACTGCAGGGGAGATCGTTGCCCAGGTTGTCCGTTCCCAGCAGATCCTTGATGCTCGCGGCGAACGTGTAAGCAGCATTGTCATTATGGGTACAGGCGAACCCTTCGAGAACTATGATGCAACCATGAGATTCCTGCGTCTGATGATCCATGAGAAGGGCCTGAATATTGGCCAGCGCCATATCACCGTATCCACCAGCGGAATTGTGCCGAACATCTACAAATTCGCGGATGAAGATACACAGATTAATCTGGCGATCTCGATTCACGCTCCTAACGATACGCTCCGTTCCAAGCTGATGCCGGTGAACCGCCGTTATCCGTTCGACGATGTAATCGAGTCCCTGCGCTACTATCAGGCTAAGACAGGCCGCCGGATCAGCTTCGAGTATGCCTTGATCGGCGGCGTGAATGATCAGAAGGAGCATGCAGAGGAGCTGGCGGGTGTGCTCAAGACCATGCTCTGCCATGTGAATCTGATTCCGGTCAATCATGTGCCTGAGCGCAAGTATGTCCGGACTTCCCGCAATGATATCTTTGAATTTCAGCGTATACTGGCCGATCATGGCGTGAATGTTACCATCCGCCGTGAGCAGGGCCATGATATTGCGGCCGCATGCGGACAGCTGCGCGCCAAACATATGGAGTTGGGGTGAGGATATTTGATCAGAACAGTTCAAGCCAGCGACATTGGCCGGGTACGTACCGTCAATGAGGATTCAGTCTGGATCGGCGCTACGCGCCACGGTTATACCCTCGGCATTATTGCCGACGGGATGGGGGGGCATCTGGCTGGCGATACCGCGAGCAGGCTTGCACTTGAGACGGTCAGGGGTATTCTGGATCAGCTGGAGCCTGATCTCCCGGAGGCAGAGCTGAAGGAAGCGCTGACTACCGCCATCATGGAAGCCAATAACACAGTTCACAGAGAAGCTCAGAGCGATGAGAAGCTCCATAATATGGGGACCACCATCGTTGCTGCACTGCTGAAAGGGTCGGCAGGCTATATCGGCCATATCGGAGACAGCAGGGCTTATCTGATCCGGGACGGTGAAGCCAGGCAGCTAACCGAGGACCATACGCTGGTGAATGAGCTGTTCAGGAACGGCCAGATCAGTCTGGAGGAGCTGGATAATCATCCGCGCCGCAATGTGCTTACCAGGGCGCTGGGGACGGATACAGTGGTATCCGCGGATCTGGCATATGTTACGCTTGCAATTGGTGAGCTCCTGCTGCTGTGCAGTGATGGACTCAGCAATTATGTCAGTCTGGAGCATCTGGGCAAGGTAGCCGGAATCAATGAAATATCTCTGGAAGAAAGAGCAGAGCGATTACTTCAACTGGCATTGCTTGCGGGCGGCAGCGATAATATAAGCGTTGCTATGCTGGAACACCAAGGAGAGGCCGCAGTGCCCGAGACAAAGGAGTGGGGAAGATGATCGGTCACGAATTGGGCGGCCGTTACCAAGTCATCGAACGGATCGGCGGAGGAGGCATGGCGCTTGTCTATAGAGCCCATGATATTCTGCTTAACCGGAATGTTGCTATCAAAGTACTGCGCAATCAATTTGTGCATGATGAGGAATTCATCCGCCGGTTCCGGCGGGAGGCGCAATCAGCTGCATCATTATCTCATCCCAACGTAGTCAGCATATACGATGTCGGCCAGGAAGATGAAGTCCATTATATCGTTATGGAATATATTGAAGGCAAGAACCTGAATGAGATTATCAAAGAGCGGGCACCGATGCAGGTGGATGAATCCGTGCGGATTGCCTCGCAGATTTGTGATGCGCTGGATCATGCGCATATGAACCAGATTATTCACCGCGATATTAAGCCTCATAATATTCTGATTGGACGTAACGGGCGGGTTAAGGTTACCGACTTCGGGATCGCCCGGGCGGTTACGTCCACTACGATTACCCAGACGGGGTCTGTGGTCGGTTCCGTGCATTATTTCTCGCCGGAGCATGCCAAGGGCGTAACTACAGGCGAGAAGTCGGACCTCTACTCCCTGGGCATCGTACTGTATCAGATGCTTACGGGTGTATTGCCTTTCTTAGGGGAGAGTCCGATCAGCGTGGCGCTGAAGCATCTGCAGGAGGAATTCGAGGAGCCGCGACTGCTGAATCCGCTGATTCCGCAAAGCGTGGAGAATGTAATCCTGAAGTCGATGCGCAAGAACCCGGAGGAGCGCTACCAGTCGGCCAAGCAAATGCTGCAGGATCTGGAGACCTGTCTGCTGCCTGAACGGCGCAGCGAAGCCAAGATGCTGTTCCAGGACGATGATGATGAGGACAGAACACGCATCATTCCGGCGATCAAGCCGCTGCAGCGCGGGCTAAGCAGCCGTGGCGGCGGAGAGGAGCGAATCCGCAGTATGGAGGAAGCTCCGCCGCCTGCTGCTGTGAAGCGCAAGGGCCGTGCAGCGCTGTGGATCAGCCTTACGCTGGTCGTGTTAATCGCCATGTCCGGAATTGTCTGGTATGTCAATTCCAAGCTGTCGGTTGATGAAGTTTCGGTGCCTGCGGTGACGGGGAAGACCTTCCAGGAGGCCAAGGCTGAGCTTGAGGCTGTGGGGCTGTTTGCCGAGGAGCCCGCGCTGGTTGAGTATAATCCTAATTTCGAAGAGAATATTGTCTGGAAGCAGAACAAGACCAATACGATGGTCAAAGAAGGAACTCATATTATTCTGACGGTAAGTGCCGCCAAGGTGCTTCCGAAGCTTAAGGATGTCTCTAACCTGAGTTATGACGATGCCGTCAAGGAGTTAATCGCGCTTGGCATAGCCCAGAGCAGAATCACTCCTGATGAACGCTTCAGTGAGGAATTTGCCAAGGGGAAGGTCATTAGCTCTGAGCCTGCCGCAGACACTGAATATGATCCTGATACGGTAACTATCAAGCTAATCGTGAGCAAAGGTAAAGAAAGCACCCAAATGCCGGATCTCATCGGGAAGACGGAGAAGGAAGCCAAGGCTGCGCTGGAGAGTGTAGGTCTAGTGCTGGATGCGGTCAAGGAAGAGCCAAGCTTCACTTACAAGAAGGGTGAGGTTACGAAGCAGTGGGCCTATGAGGCAGGGGATCTGGTCCCTCCAGGTGAGAAGATCACGATCTATATCAGCACAGGATATCCTCCGGAAGCTCTGGAATTTACGTTCAATGTGCCGGTAGCACCGGCTGCGGAAGGCAAGAAGAGCAAGATCCGTATTGTGTTTGCCGATGCGCGCAACGGAGGCGAGAACCAGGAGTGGGGCACGCGCACGATTGGCAAAAGCCAGACCCTATCCGTGAACATGCTGCTTGCCCCTAATAAAGACGGCATGGTATCTGTATACCGGGACGGAGAGTTCCTGGAGACTTATCCGATCACTTATGTCGATGTCAAGAATAACACGGTGCAGCAGCCTGAACCGCCTCCGGTGGAGACACAGACGCCTGCACCGACAGTTGCTCCTACCGAGCCTGTTCAGCCTACTGAGACTCCGGCTCCCGAGCCGACAGCAGAGCCGGCGATTATTCCACCGGACACAGGAGAAGGAGAGGTGACGGGCGAGACGGACCAGACGGGTTATGTTCCGGGTAACGGACAGAATAACAATGAGCTGGCTTCCGCCCTCAGCAAGGGCAACAGTAAGGGAAAAGCTAACGGTAAGGGCTCTGACACCAAGCCAGGCAAAGATAAAGGCAATAAATAATAGAACAGAGATAAGCTTCAGCCGGGCTGCCGGGAATACGGGCAGGGCTGAAGCAGCGAAATGACCCGGGGTTCTACACACTTGGGTCATTTGCGTAAATATCAGGAGAGGAAGGCTCAGCATGTATGCCTGAAGGAATCATAATCAAAGCGTTAAGCGGATATTACTATGTTAAGCCGCTCAAGGATGAACAGATTGTAACTGAGGAAGAGGCGGTACAGTGCCGGGGGCGCGGCATTCTGAAGAAGAAAGGAATTGCGCCGCTGGTCGGTGACCGGGTAATCTATGTGCTGACCGAGAACGGGGAGGGCATGGTAGATGAGCTGCTTCCCCGTGAATCGGAGCTGATCCGCCCGCAGGTGGCTAACGTGAAGCTCGCGGTGCTGCTGTTCTCCGTGCGGGAGCCGGATATGAATCTTAATCTGCTGGACAAGTTCCTGGTTCATATCGAGCATTCCGGCCTGGAGACGCTGATTGTGCTCACGAAGCAGGATCTGGCCGATGATGAAGGGCAGGCTACGGAAGCTGTCAAAGCTCTATATGAGCAGATTGGTTACGAGGTCATGGTCACAAGCTCGCTGAACGGATCAGGTGCGGATGAGCTGCGTCAGCGTCTGGCCGGTATCATCAGCGTCTTCTCGGGACAGTCGGGCGTAGGGAAGTCCACACTGCTCAACCGCCTTGTACCGGGCCTGGCGCTGGAGACAGGAGAGATCAGCCTCCGTCTCGGGCGCGGACGGCACACCACACGCCATGTAGAGCTGATGGATATAGGTAATGGAGGATTTGTGGCCGACACTCCGGGCTTCAGCCAGCTGGACTTCCTGGAGCTGGGAGTGGATGAGCTGTCCGTGTGCTTCCGGGAGTTCGCCTCTTATGCGGAGAACTGCAAATTCCGCGGCTGCAGCCATCTGCACGAACCGGGCTGCAAGGTGATAGAAGCCTGGAAGTCCGGGGATATTGCAGATAGCCGTTACGAGCATTACAAGCTGTTCTTTAATGAAATGAAAGATAAAAAGCGGAGGTACTAAACTTATGGTAAAAATTGCTCCTTCCATATTGTCAGCAGATTTCGCAGCGCTGGGCGCAGAGGTGGCCGAAGCGGAAGCCAGCGGTGCGGACTGGATTCATGTAGATGTGATGGACGGACATTTTGTGCCGAATATTACGCTGGGTCCCGCGATTGTGTCCGCGGTGAGATCCCATACTTCTTTACCTCTGGATGTACATTTAATGATTGAGAACCCGGAACGCTATATCGCTGATTTTGCGGCAGCGGGCGCTTCTGTGATTACGGTACACGCCGAAGCCTGCGTGCATCTGCATCGTGTAATCCATCAGATCAAGGAGCTCGGCCTGATGGCAGGGGTGGCCATTAATCCGGCTACGCCGGCTGCTGCGGTGCGTGAGGTCCTGGAGGATGTGGATATGGTGCTTGTGATGACCGTCAATCCGGGCTTCGGCGGGCAGGCCTTCATTCCGCGCACACTGCATAAGATTACGCAGCTCCGGGAGTGGGCTGAAGAGATCCATCACAAGGGTCTGCTTATCGAGGTAGACGGCGGAGTAGCCGAAGCTACGGCACCGCTTGTTGCTGAAGCGGGGGCGGATGTGCTTGTGGCAGGTAATGCAGTGTTCGGCCGCAGCGACCGCGCAGGAGCGATCAAGGCCATTCGAGAGGCGGCGGACAGCGCTGTCCGGCAATAGGTGATGACGCCCATTTACTATTGAACGAATTGACCCTCAATCTGCTGCATTCGCATACGGAAGGTATAGGCCAAGTTGTGGTCGCATAAATATGGTTACATGAGCAGAAATCTCATGTAGCCTTTTTTGCGGAGGTCTGCAATCGATGGTATATTTTTCATCTAGACAGGATAGTCTCCTACTGCACGGCATGAATTGATGGGAGGGTTAATTATGAAATTTTATACGTTCAAGCTGCCAAGATTTTTGGGAGGTTTTGTTAAAGCGATTTTGAACACGTTTCAGAAGAGTTAGGTTAAAAAAGACAAGTAAATATGAAAAAAAGCACCTTACGAATGTAAAGGGTGCTTTTTGCTACAAATATAATATCTCTTCTATTCTCGCTGAAACGGATACCGTCTGTGTAAGAACGGCATGTCCGTTTCTACTTGGTATGAGATATCGCCAGGCCCGGTAATGATCGGAAACTAGACGCGTTCAACTTTACCGGATTTCAAAGCACGGGTGCTGACGTAGACGCGTTTCGGTTTGCCGTTCACCAAGATACGAACCTTCTGAACGTTAACTCCCCAAGAGCGACGGTTGCGGTTGTTAGCGTGAGACACGTGGTTACCGCTGCCCGGTTTCTTGCCTGTTACTGTACATGTGCGGGACATAGATTACACCTCCTTGTTACTTACACCTGCGTAAAACAATACTTGAATATCATATCACAGCAAAAATTGCTTCGTCAACCGATTCAAAAACATTTATTTCTGCAGACTCTTATAGTACAATATAAATTAGTGCATTATGTCCAGTTGATCATCGAATTGATTAGGCATGAAGTTAGGAAGGGGAATTCTCATTGAGTAAGCGTTCTATAAACGGGACAGATTTTACCGCAATGGTACTAGCCGGTGCGGAAATGCTGCAGCAGCATGCCGAGCATGTCAATTCATTGAATGTGTTTCCGGTGCCGGATGGCGATACGGGCACGAACATGAATCTGACTATGACCGCAGGCGCGAACGAATTGAAGAGAAACAACACAGCCTCTGTCGGTCAATGTGCGGGAGTGCTGTCGAAGGGACTATTGATGGGCGCGCGGGGGAACTCCGGCGTTATTTTGTCACAGCTGTTCAGAGGTCTTGGACGTTATGCGGCCCAATATGATGAGCTTAACACACAGCAGTTCGCTGCAGCACTGCAGACCGGGGTAGATACCGCCTATAAGGCAGTGGTGAAGCCGGTTGAAGGCACCATTCTTACGGTTGCCAAGGAAGCTGCAAGACATGCAGTGTATTATGCACGCCGCACAACGGATATTATCGAGCTGATGACCGAAGTTCTGGCCAAAGCCAAGGAAGCCTTGGCGCATACACCTGAGCTGCTGCCTGTGCTGAAGCAGGTGGGCGTGGTGGATTCGGGTGGCCAGGGTCTGGTCTACATCTATGAAGGCTTCCACCAGCATCTGACCAGCGGAGCAGTCTCAGCACCTGTACAGACTCCTGTGCAAGGACAAGCTGCGGCCCCTGTATCTGTGCCGGCGCCTGTGCTAACCAAACCTGAGCATGCGTTGTCCTCCGTACAATCTTCCGCGCAATCACAGCTCCATACGGAAGACATTGAATTTTTATATGATATGGAATTTTTCATTAACCGTCAGCTTGGCGCATCCGTGAAAGCGGATTTTGATGAGGAAGCTTTTCGGAAAGCGTTATCAGTTAACGGGGATTCAATCATCGTCATCTCGGATGATGAGACAATCAAGGTGCATGTGCATTCCAAGACTCCCGGAGAGGTGCTTAACCTGGCGCTCGTCCACGGGGAGATTACCCAGATTCACATCCTTAACATGCGTGAGCAGCACCGCGATCTGTTGACTGCCGGTATGGACATCGCACCGATGCCTGATGTCTTCGCAGATATCCCGGAAGAGAAGGCCAGCGTGCAGGCGCCGGCGGTTCCTCCTGCGGATGATCTGGCGCCGTACGGCTTCATTGCGGTCTCCTCGGGAGACGGAATCTCGGATATCTTCCGCAGTCTGGGTGTCGATGCGATCCTGGCCGGCGGCCAGACGATGAATCCCAGCACAGAGGATTTCGTGAATGCGATCTCTTCCATTTCGGCGAAGCATATCTACATTCTGCCGAATAACTCCAACATCGTCCTGGCTGCGCAGCAGGCCAAGGAGCTGCTGGAGGGCGAACGTGAGATTACAGTGATTCCAAGCAAGAGTATCCCCCAGGGGATCTCGGCTGCCTTTGCCTTCCAGGAAGAGGATGCGGTTGATACCAACACCAGCAATATGCTGGAGGCGATTGCCCAGGTCAAATCCGGACAGATTACCAATGCTGTACGGGATACCGTGATGGAGAATCTGGAGATCAAATCCGGTCAGTATATCGGCATCGAGAGCTCCAAGATTGTTGCAGCTGCCGATGATTTGCTTACGGTCAGCAAGCAGCTGCTGTCAAGCATGCTGGTGAATGGTGACGAGATCGTTACTGTGCTGACCGGTGCAGACACCGAGGCGGATATTACGGATGCCCTCGGCAGCTGGCTGGAAGAGACGTACCCGCAGGTTGAGGTAGAGATTCATGAAGGCGGCCAGCCGCTGTACTATTATCTTTTCTCAGTTGAGCCGTAGAATCTCTTAAGTGAGTGGCGCAGCCAAATCATAGCATGGGGAGGAACATTATGAATCGTACCGTAATCGTTACCGACAGCACCTCCGATATCCCGCCTGCTCTGGCGGAGCAGTACGGCATTGAAGTCGTTCCGCTGACGCTGATGTTCGGCGAAGAGGCATTCCGGGATAATGTGGATATGACTCCGGAACAGTTCTACGAGCGTCTTCCCCGCTCGCCGCAATTGCCGACCACTTCGCAGCCGTCTCCTGTAGAATATATGAATGTATACCGTAGTATACAGGAGAAGCATCCGGGCAGTTCAATCCTGTCCTTCCACATCTCCTCCGGCTTAAGCGGCACCTACCAGTCTGCTGTCATGGCCAAATCCATGCTGGAAGAGGAGGGCGAAGCTATCACCGTGGTAGATAGCCTCTCCGCCTCCTACGGCTTCGGGTTTATGGTCGTGGAAGCCGCCCGGCTGGCGGAGCAGGGGCATGCTCCTGCGGAGATTCTGGCGAAGGTGGAGAGTCTGCGCCAATCCCGCAAGCTGTATTTTCTCGTGGATACACTGGAATATCTGCAAAAGGGCGGCAGAATCGGCAAGGCATCGGCCATCCTGGGTACGCTGCTCAATATCAAGCCGATCCTGTCCATTGATGCGGAAGGCATTATCTATGCGGTAGAGAAGGTCAGGGGACGCAAGAAGGCAGTCGCCCGCATGATCGAGCTGTTCAAGGCAGATCTGCCGGGTGTGAATACAATACATGTGGCCGTGGGTCATACAGCTGAACCGGCTTCCGGCGAAGAATTCCTGCGGGAATTAGCCGGACATTTCACCTTGAAAGAGAAGGTTCTGACCAATGTCGGCCCTGTCGTGGGCAGCCATGTCGGGAACGGAATCTTAGCCGTATTCATCTGGCCCGCCTAAGTATAGGGGATGAACATGGTGCTTACTTTGGATTCAATTCAAGTGAAACAAATAACTGGCGTGAGCGCTCAAAAGCAAAGTGAGCTTCACGCCTTTGGCGTCTTTACAGTGAAGGACTTGCTGGAGTATTACCCTTTCCGGTATGAGGATTTCCGTCCGAAATCTCTCAGTGAGGTCAAGCACGGCGATAAGGCAACCGTGGTAGCCAAGGTCATCGGTATTCCGGTACTCCAGCGCTTCGGAGGCAAGTCCCGCATGAGCTGCAAGATGGTGGCAGAGCCGTGGATGTTCACTGCTACGTGGTTCAACCAGCATTATGCGCGTGAACAACTGACGGTCGGCCGTGAAGTGGTGCTGACGGGAAAGTGGGACCAGAAGCGGAATCAGATCACGGTGACTAACTATGAATTCCCGGACCGGGGCGAAGGCAAGACAGGGACGCTGCAACCGGTATACTCGATCGGGGGCAAAATTACGCAGTCGTGGATTCGCAGAATTATCGGCCAGGCTCTGCAGCAGTACGGGGACCTGATCCCGGAGATTCTGCCGCACAGCATTATGCGCAAATATGACTTCATGTCACGCAAGCGGGCCATTGCCACAATCCATCAGCCGGAGGATACGCGCGAGGGCCAGCAGGGAAGGCGCCGGATGGTGTATGAGGAGCTGTTTCTGTTCCAGCTCAAGGTACAAGCCTTCCGCGTGCTGAACCGTGGCCGGATGGATGGTGTAGTTCATACGGTGGACAATGCAACAGTAAGGCAATTCGTGCGCAGCCTGCCGTTTGAGCTGACCGATGCCCAGAAGCATGTAGAGCTGGAGATTCTGCAAGATATGCGTTCAGGGTATTGCATGAACCGGCTGCTTCAAGGCGATGTGGGCTCCGGCAAAACTGTACTCGCGGCCATAGCGCTCTACGCGACTGTAAGATCCGGATTTCAGGGTGCACTGATGGTCCCGACTGAAATCCTGGCAGAGCAGCATATGCGCTCGCTCACGAGAATTTTTGAACCGTTTGGCATCACCGTGGGCTTGCTGACCGGGAGCGTATCTGGCCGCAAACGGAAGGACCTGCTGGCCTCTCTACAGATGGGTATGCTGGATGTGGTTGTCGGAACCCATGCGCTGATTCAGGAGGATGTCTTCTTCCGCAGCCTGGGGCTTGTGGTTACGGATGAGCAGCACCGCTTCGGGGTGAACCAGCGCAGTGTTCTGCGGCGCAAGGGCTACAATCCGGATGTGCTGACGATGACCGCTACTCCGATTCCGCGTACGCTGGCGATCACCGTCTTTGGCGATATGGATGTGTCTACGCTGTCCGAACGGCCGAAGGGGCGTGTGCCGATCACCACCTACTGGGTGAAGCCGGATCTGATGGAGCGGGTGATGAACCTGATCAGCCGCGAGATCGGGCAGGGGCGGCAAGCTTACCTGATCTGTCCGCTGATTGAGGAGTCGGAGAAGCTGGATGTGCAGAATGCGATTGATCTGCATGTGCAGATGTCGCAGGCTTTTCCGGATTATAAGGTGGGCTTGCTTCACGGGAGAATGACGCCGTCCGAGAAGGACGAGGTAATGCGGAACTTTTACAGCAACGAATTGCAGCTTCTGGTGTCTACAACGGTCGTAGAGGTCGGTGTCGATGTCCCGAATGCCACGCTGATGATCATCATGGACGCTGACCGCTTCGGGCTGTCTCAGCTGCATCAGCTGCGCGGCCGGGTCGGCAGAGGGGAGCATGCTTCCTACTGTGTACTGATGGCTGATCCGAAGTCGGAGATCGGTCGTGAGCGGATGACTGCGATGACAGATACAGATGACGGATTCGAGGTATCACGGCGGGATCTGGAGCTGCGGGGACCGGGGGATTTCTTCGGGACGAAGCAGAGCGGCCTGCCGGAATTCCGGCTGGCGGATATGACCGCTGACTTCGAGACGCTGGAGCTGGCGCGCGATGATGCCGCTGAGCTGCTGCGGGAGGCTTCATTCTGGACCTCGGCGGATGTTGCGCCGCTGCGCGGGTATTTGCAGCAGGAACAAATTTTCCAGGGGGATTTAATTGACTGAACAGGCACATCCGGGCACCTGCCCTCATATACTGTGAATGATTGGATATGACAGGAGGTGCTGTACTTGGGTTATCAGCAATATGGAATCAGTCCGCAGCTGGTAGATCGCATCAAGCTGAAAATGAAGAATCCGGCGGTCAAGGAACGCGTCAAGAATATGATTACCGGCATCTCCAAACAGGAGCTGCAGGATACAGCAGTCGTGCGCAAGCTGGTGCGTAATGCCTCGTCGGTGATGCATGAGAAGCTGACGAACGCACAGGAAGAGCAAATTGTGAAATTCGTCATTGCCCAAAAGATTGATCCGAACAATACGTTTCACTTAATCCGCTTATGGGGGATGTTCCGCTGACAAATAGCGGGCTTCTGGAATCTCCGATAGGCTTGTAATCCAAAAAGCGTTCCCGTAAGTAACATACGGGAACGCTTTTTACTTGTTCTTCGCCACCCTTGAAGGCTATTCGGCTTAGCCCGGCGGCTTATTGCGGAAAAGCGCTGAGATGCGGTTGTTCCGCGCGGCATTGATCACAATCTTGCTGTCCTGATCACAGTCATGCACGATAGAGGCGAGCTGTTCTTCCTCCAGCCTGCTTGCCAGGCAGAAGACCGTACCAGGCTCGCCCTCCGGTCCTGTGGATCTTACGAGCTTCACCTCGCGGTCCAGTGTCTGCTGGAGCTTGCGGCGGATCTCCTCGCATTTGCTGCTGGTAATGAACACCGCCTGCGTGAGCGAGAGGTCCCTTAAGGAGAACCGCAGCGCTTCAAAGGCAAGCAGATACGCAATGATACTGTACATCGCCTGATCCCAGCCGAATAATGATCCGCCGTAGAGCAGGATGAGCATGTTGAACAGCATGATCGGCATCTCAGCCGATTTGGGCGGCCCTCCGTTCAGCAGCCGTACGCTCTGCTTCTCGCTTCCTGCGGTCAGCCCACCGAAGCGTACAGAGATGCCCAGGCCGAACCCGAGACATAGTCCCCCGGCAATAGCCGCGGGCAGCGGCTCACTGATTGCCGCCGGGAAATGGTGCAGTGCCAGAGACCCTGCCGTCAGACAGATCAGGCCGAGCATCGTATACAAGGTAAAGCGGAGATTAATCTGCCTGCGCGACATCAGAATAAACGGAAGGTTAAACAGGAAAAGGAATAATCCAAGCCGCATTTCTGTCACATGGGACAGCAGGGCGGATAATCCGGCAATGCCGCCCGGAAGCAGCTTATGCGGCATCAGGAATAGCTCCAGACCCACGGCTGCAAGTAATCCTCCGCCTACAGTGGACAGCAGACGCAAGGTCTTGGAATAACGTAAGGGTGCAGCGTTTCTATATCTGACTTTCATAAGATTTCCTCCTTTCAGCAGGAAACCGGAATTTGTGTTGCGGATAACGGCGCTTGCAGCTTCATTCAGCGTACAGCCGTACTCCTACGAAATGTGAATTATATTTCAGCGGAAACAGCAGTAGCCGCTTCAGCAGAATGTAAATGAAGGGGAGCAGAGATACACAGAGCAGCAGCCCGGGAGGTACGGACTCCAGCGTCAGCGGGTTCTCACGGGGAGCAAGCCGGACGGCCTGGGTGTCATAAATCTGCGTATGATGCACGCGCACTGGCTGGGCCAGCTTATGCTCATAGCGGTCCGGTCTTACAGAATGCATCTCAGGCTCTTGTTCATGCAGCATCTGGAGGGCCATGATCAGAAAAATCAGCAGCAGCACCGGAAGGAACACAGCCTTCAGCAGATCCAGCAGCGTCAGACGCGTCCAATCTCTCCTCATGAGAACACCCCCTTTTTTGTACATCGCAGTTAAAGCATATCATAGGATCTTAGCAGGACCAAATATAATACGCTATTATTTCAAGGCCTGCGACTGCGGAATAACGAAACCGGAGCTGCTACGCTGCGTATTCTCTAGTAAATTGAACTTTTTGTGAAAAAATGTTCGGAAGGAGCGGTTAATTTGCATAATGCAGGCGTATTTAACGGTTTGTATCCGGCAGCGGCCAGCAGCCAGAGCGGATTTTTCACGGAGGGGCCATTCTTGTTAAAGCTCATTCTGCTGCTGATCGCGGGCTTTGTTACTTACACGATTTGGAGAGGGCTCAAGACCTGGATGACGAACCAGACCAGCCCTCTGCAATCAAGGGTAGTTACGGCTGTTGCCAAACGGACAGAGGTTTGGGGCGGAAGAGGGCATATGGGGACGCATACGAGTTATTATGTGACCTTTGAATTCCATAATGGCAGCCGCAGAGAGCTTGAAGTGAAGCCGAGGGCATATTCCATGATTGTAGAGGGGGACCGGGGGGAGCTGTCATACCAGGGCAGCCGGTTCAAAGGGTTCGTGCGGGCAGGGATGCAGAGGGATAGCGGGTGATTGTTGAAGAACGGAGAATGCCTCCATGAAGAGCCGGGAGTAACCTTTGGAATAGCATTTATTTGCAGCAAAAAAAATGCAAGGAAGCGGGCCGGTCGCTAAGTGAGCGAGCCCGGGCAAGCTGCCTTGCATTTATTGTGTCCTGTTCTAGAGCACGCGCTGCATGTGCAGAATTACGTTGCTCCAGTATCCGCTGTCCAGCTCACTGATCTGCACGCCGGGGTCACCCCAGGTGTGAATGAAATTCCCGCCGCCGATGTAGATACCGACATGACCGGGAACCGCGTCGCTCTCGAAACGTCCGGGTACGGTGAAGAAGATCAGGTCGCCGGGCTCCAGCGAGCTGCGCGATACCCGTCTGCCGATATTGTCCTGATCTTTGGCCAGCCGGGGCAGATCCACCCCGAATTTCTGAAAGACATGGCGTGTAAAGGACGAGCAGTCGAAGCGCTTGGTCTCTTCATACGGTCCGGCACCGAAATCATAAGGCACACCGAGAAATTTTTTGGCATAAGAGACCAGCTCGCCCGTGTCCACATTCGATACACTCTGAATCCGCAGCGGCTTCGCAGCCTCCACCTTGGCGGAGTCCTCTGTATTCTCCCTATCAGAAGGAGTCGCGATATTGATCTCGCCAGTAACGGGATTCCAGCCGACCTCAGTCTGCAGCAGCTTGGACAAGGCGGTGGGGGTGATATAGATTTGACCTTCGCGGCGGACGGGGACATCGGGAAGGGTGATTTTCTGGCCCAATGAGAACACCTGGCTGGAATCCGGCCGCAGCATATACATGACATCACTATAGCCGAGCTTGGTGTATCCGCCGCTTGCCGTGTCATCCTTCATCCGGAAGCCGATAGAGGCGACAGCCGGTTTGAGCGGAATCCAATACTTTCCTTCTTTGTCGGTAAAAGAATTCTTCTCATAATAGCTGCCTGCGAACGTTCCGGTTGGCGTCAGCGAGTTAACCTTGGGAGTGCTGTCCTTGCTGGTGTAGCTGCAGGCGGTTGTTCCGGCAATGGCAGTAACTAGGATGGCGGAGGATAATAAAATTTTGCTGGTACGCAGATTGATTATTGGCATGGGGCACGCTCCATCTTCAAACTTTAAGGTAAGTTTGTGCAGGACCGCTTATTTTATGTGCTGCAGGCCTTAGCAAACAATGTCAAGAGAAACCGCAGATTGTTGAAGCGAGGAGACACTCATTGTGCGTATTTTGTAAAATATGGACCTCACTTAAATGATTGACGGGAAATCAACCTACATATAATATATGTTTAATAGATTCGGGGAGCGGATGGGGACAGGCTGCGGGCCTTCGCTTTAATGCTTTTAAAGATGAAAGCGATAATGCTGGACCGCTAGCCCAGGTTCTCGCGCTGAACCCGTACAAGAAGAGGGGTAATCTGATGAAGACTAAGAAGATTTGGATGGGGCTAAGTATGGCCTTGATGCTCGTAGCTGCCGGTTGCGGGAACAATAATGCAGCAGTGAAGAATGACCCGGGTACCGGGAATGCCCCGGCCGCAGCGACGGAAGCTCCTGCCTCGGGTGCAGGCTCCGGCGATGCCAAGTCCTACAAGATTGCCATCTCGCAATATGTGGAGCATCCGTCACTGGACGCTACCCGTGAGGGATTCCTGGCTGCGCTGAAGGATGGCGGGATTGTCGAAGGGGAGAACCTGAAGGTAGATCTTCAGAACGCCCAGGCGGATCAGGCCAACAACCTGTCCATTGCCCAGAAGATTGCCGGCGACAAGAACGATCTGGTGCTGGGGATTGCTACACCTTCGGCTCAGGCTGTCGTACAGAATGTGAAGGACACTCCGATTCTGTTCGCTGCGGTAACCGACCCTCTCGATGCCAAGATTGTAAGTGATCTTGAGCATCCCGGAGGCAATGTGTCCGGCGTATCGGATACCAATCCGGAGTCGATTACCCGCCTGATGAACTTCATTGCGACGCAGTTCCCCAAGGTGAAGAAGCTTGGTCTGGTTATTAATGAAGGGGAGCCCAATGCTGTAGTTATGGCTGATATCGCAAAGGGTGAGCTGGACAAGCACGGGATCGAGCTGGTGAAGGCGGCGATTACCAACACTTCGGAAGTGAAGCAGGCTGCGGAATCGCTTGTAGGGCGCGTGGATGCGCTGTACATTACACTCGATAACTCCGTGGTCAGCGGCGTAGACGCCATTATCCAGACGGCCAACGACAACAAGCTTCCGTTCTTCTCGGCAGACCGTGATACGGTGGAGAAGGGTGCTTTTGCTACAGTAGGCTTCAAGTACTATGATCATGGCTATCAGGTCGGCCAAATGGCGGTAGAAGTGCTTAAGAACGGAAAAAGTCCCGGTGATATGAAGGTGACGATGCAGGAGAAGCTGGACTTGGTCCTTAATCTCAAGGCGGCGGCAGCACAGGGAATTGAAGTAACGGATGCTATGAAGGCTGAAGTGGCTGATCCGGGCAATAATATTATTCAATAACCTACAGAGTTCATAAACAAGGTGCGTCCGAGCTGGGCGCCCTTTGCCGCTTGAGGGAGGAAGTCAGCAATGTATAATTCATTAATCGGGGCTCTGGAAATGGGCCTGCTCTACGCATTCATGGCACTTGGGGTGTATATTACCTTCCGTATTCTGGATTTTCCCGATCTGACGGTGGACGGAAGCTTCACAACCGGCGGCGCGATTGCTGCAGTGATGATCAGCAGCGGTTATTCTCCGCTATTGGCGACCTTGTGCGCAATGCTCGGGGGAATGGCGGCAGGGATGTGTACCGGTCTGCTCCATACCAAAGGTAAAATCAACGGGCTGTTGTCCGGAATTCTGATGATGATTGCCTTGTATTCGATCAATCTGCGGATTCTGGTGAAGCCGAATGTCTCCTTGATGGGAGATGACACATTGTTCAGCTCCATGAATCCGCTGCTGGTCATGCCTTTTATCGTTGTACTGGTCAAAATCCTGATGGATCTGTTCCTGCGCACCGATCTGGGACTGGCCCTGCGGGCCACCGGCGACAACTCGCGGATGATCCGCAGCTTCGGAGTGAACACAGATACAACAACCATTCTGGGGATCAGCCTGTCGAACGGGCTGGTGGCGCTCTCGGGCGCATTGATCGCCCAGTATTCTTCCTTCGCCGATGCGTCGATGGGGATCGGGATGATTGTCATCGGGCTTGCGTCGGTGATTATCGGGGAAGCGATATTCGGTGCGAAGAACGTCTTCCGGGCGACACTGGCTGTGCTGCTCGGCTCCATCGTGTACCGGATCGTTGTCGCTCTGGCACTCCGGGTGTCTTGGCTCAAGCCTTCCGATCTCAAGCTAATCACCGCAATTATCGTCATTATTGCCCTCGTCTTCCCGTCGGTTCAGCGGTATGTGAAGCAGAAGAGCACGGCCCGCAGACGGACGGCAGAGCTTGCTGAGCTGGCTCAGCGCAGTAAGCAGAGAGGAGGGGCCGCCAATGTTGAAGCTTGACAATGTATGTAAGCTGTTCAACCCCGGCTCGCCGGATGAGAAGGTCGCGCTGCTGGGGATCGATCTTGAACTGAACGCGGGCGATTTCGTAACGATTATCGGCAGTAACGGTGCCGGCAAATCTACACTGATGAATATTATCTCAGGCGTGATGAAGCCCGATCTGGGGGAAGCGCGTATTGAGGGCAGCTCGATCAGCCATCTGGCGGAATACCAGCGAGCACGCTGGATCGGCCGGGTCTTCCAGGACCCGATGGCCGGGACTGCGCCGCATATGACGATTGAGGAGAACCTGGCTATGGCCTACAAGCGGGGCAAGCCCCGCGGGCTGTCCTTGGGTGTTAATGCGCACAGACGTACGCTGTTCCGCGAACAGCTCAGCCGTCTGGGCATCGGCCTCGAGGACCGGCTGCGGGCCAAGGTGGGGCTGCTCTCAGGAGGCGAGCGGCAGGCGCTGAGCCTGCTGATGGCGACCTTCACCCAGCCTCAGATTCTGCTGCTGGATGAGCATACGGCTGCGCTGGACCCTTCGCGTGCCGAGCTGATCACTACCCTAACGGAATCTATTGTCCGTGAGATGAAGCTGACTACACTGATGGTTACCCATAACATGGATCAGGCGATCCGCCTGGGCAACCGGCTCATCATGATGGATAAAGGCTCGATCATCCTCGATTTCGATGAGACGCGCAAAAAGGATCTGACGGTAGAGCGTCTGCTTGGCGAATTCGAAGCGATCAGCGGACATAAGCTGGCTGACGACCGGATGATGCTGGGCTGATTCAGAATCATCATTCCTGAGCTTCATGGCTTGATCTGCCGCCGGTTTATCCGGCAGCGGGTCAAGCTTTTTGCCATTTCAGGTGCGCTGGTCCGATTCATATCCGGGTATGAGAGGTAAAGTTAAGGGAAAGAACTTGACTTGAACATCAAACACCAATGGAGGCGACTGCATATATGACTGCGAACAAACTGGAAGGCAAGGTAGCGATTGTTACAGGAGGCGGCTCGGGCATCGGCCGGGCATCTGTGCTGGAGTTCGCCAGAAGCGGGGCCAAGGTGGCCCTTCTGGACCGGACGGTAGAGAATGCGGAGAAGGTGGCTGAGCAGATCCGCCAGGAAGGCGGCGTGGCCGCTGTATTCGAATGTGATATTGCCGAGCCGCAGCAGGTGGAGCATGCCGTGAAGGAGGTTGTCAAGAAGTATGGACAACTGGATATCGTGTTCGCCAATGCCGGAATCAACGGGGCCATGACACCGATTGAGACGATGGACATCGAGTCCTGGGACCAGACGATTCAGATTAATCTGCGGGGCACCTTCGCCACCGTCAAGTATGCGATTCCTCATCTCAAAGAGAAGGGCGGCAGTATTCTGATCAACAGCTCGATCAACGGTAACCGGGTATTCTCCAATGTCGGGTTCTCTGCCTATAGTACGACCAAGGCGGGGCAGGTGGCTTTTATGAAGATGGCTGCGCTTGAGCTGGCCCAGTACAAGATTCGTGTAAACGCTATCTGTCCGGGAGCAATTACCACGAATATAGATGATAATACCTATCCTTCGGATGATCTCAGGGAAGTGCAGATTGAAGTAGAATTCCCGGATGGCGGGCAGCCGCTGGAGAAGGGGCCGGGGCGTCCGGATCAGGTGGCCAAGCTGGCGCTGTTCCTCGCTTCTGAGGATTCGGATCACATTACGGGCACGGAAATCTACTGTGACGGAGCGGAATCTCTCCTGCACGGCTAATCCTTCTATAAGTCACTCATCGCTCATAGGATGGGATAAGTGAAGTCTTCTCTGAAGCGGACGATGTTCCTTGCCGGAGCCTTAGGCAGTACTGCCTGAAGCTCCCGGTTAGCGGGGATAGGCGTCCGTTTCTTGTTTTGACCGGGCAGCAGAAAATTTCAGTAAAAGTTGCAGCGCATTTCAGGTATACTGATTCTATGTGCCATGACGGGCGAGGAAGGAGGAAAATAAATTATGAATATGGACCTGCTGCATATGGAGTCAATCATCAAGCTGCTTGTGGCCATGCTGTTCGGGCTGTTCATCGGCATTGACCGCCAATTGAAACAGAAACCGCTGGGAATCCGGACCAGTATGGTCATCAGCATCGCCAGCTGTCTGGTAACCCTGGTATCTATTCATGCGTATGACAAATTCGGCGGAACGGATCACCCCAATATGGACCCGATGCGTCTGGCGGCGCAGATTGTCAGCGGTATCGGTTTTTTGGGAGCGGGTGTTATTCTGCGCAGAGGCGGAGATGCGATCTCCGGCTTAACCTCGGCCGCGCTGATCTGGACGGCATCCGGTATCGGAATTGCAGTTGGCGCAGGCTTTTATGTAGAGGCGGGTTATGCGGTTATACTGCTTATGTTCGCGGTTAACGCTGTGCCTCTGCTTATCAAAGCCATCGGACCTGAAGTGCTGAACAAGCACGAGATCTCCATCAAAATCATTATGGAACCGAACTATATCCTGACGGATGTGATTCAGAAGATTGAGCAGCGGCATGTCATGACCGACCAGCGCAAAACGCGCAAAACCGGCCGGACCATCCGGCGAATGAAGATCAAGGATCTTGAGGATGGCAGGCAGATGATCGACATGGTCGTTTCTGCGCCAGACAAGGATTATGCTACGGAAATCTATTATGATGTGAAAAAAATCGAGCATGTCATGAGTGTCGAAGTCGAGCAGCTGTAAAAATGGCATGTTGCCATTCCGGCAGATGTGGTACTCTATCTATGAGAGAGTCATTTTGATCATATGGAAGGGGATTATTGTAATGACACCGATTACAGCATTTGAAGGACACTATGAGGGAGAAGCCGCTGTCTGGCTGAAGGCCGGCCGTTATGAAGCGGCTATTCTGCCGGGCATCGGCGGGAATCTGATTTGCTTCCGGGATACTGAGAGCGGTTACCGTTTCTTGCATGAGCCGGGCGCGGAGGAGATGGAAGCATTCAAGGCTAACCCGGGCATTCACGGCATTCCTGTACTATTTCCGCCGAACCGCTATGAGGATGGAGAGTTCCCGTGGAATGGACAGACCTATCATTTGCCTGTCAATGAAGCCAAAACCGGCAATCATCTGCATGGCTTCCTACATACAGCAGCATGGGAGGTAGAGGAATTCGGTACCGGCACAAGCGAAAGCTTCGTCACTGTAGCGATCAAGGTGGATGAGAACCATCCGTCCTATCAGTATTTGCCGTTCAAATATACGATCAAGCTGCGCTACACGCTCGGTGAAGGCGGCCTGTCCCAGCAGCTGCTGGTCCACAATGACGGTGATGTGCTGATGCCTTGCCTGCTGGCGTTCCATACCGCTATTAATGCTCCGTTCGCCCCAGGCAGCAGCGCGCAGGATTACCGCGTCAAGGTGACTATCGGCGAGCGCTGGGAGCTGAGCAGCGACCGGATGCTGCCGACCGGCAAATTCCAGGAGCTGACTGCTGATGAGGTGGCTCTGCGCGGCGAAGGCGTGTATCCGTTCTATGCATCGATGGACAACCACTATACCGCAGCCGCCCAGAATGGACGGAACCGGATGGAGCTGACCGACCGCAAGGCCGGAGTTACGCTGGTGTATGATGTGGGTACCTCGTATAAGCAATGGATGATCTGGAACAACGGAGCAACCGAAGGCTTCTTCTGTCCTGAGCCGCAGATTAACCTGGTGAATGCGCCAAAGGTGGATCTGCCTGCTGATGACATCGGCTTGTTCGGGCTGGAGCCTGGGGAATATTGGGAGGAGAGCAGCCGGATATACGTGAAGTAAGTAGGGGGTCTTGAAGCGATAAAACCCTCTCAGGGGTTATCCGTGGCTGCAAAGAAGGTTTGACTTCCGGCCGCTGTTAGGTTTGTATTTCCTGATTTAAACTGCTGTTCGCAGTAGAAATACAAACCTAAAGGCGAACGCTATCGCTCCTCCAGTTCAAACTTCTCTTCCGCCACTTCACCCTGAGTGTATATTACAAATTCAGTCTATCCCGCTGGGATGAGAATAGAAAAGAAAAGAGAAAAGAGCAGCGTCTGATGTATGGATGCTGCTCTTTTTTGTAGCGTTGTACTCATTTGGGAAATGAATTTTAAGGCGGTTTTAAGCTTAAAGGCGTATACTACTCCTTTAATAGTTAGGAGTGAATGAACTTGTCTCGGATATTGCCATCGAAGCGTTTGTTGTATTTGTTGATCATTTTACTGGCTATAGGATTTGGGCTGAATTTGTTTTTGCAGGCTGCTTCTTTTCGGATGGATGTGCTTCATGCGCTAAAGTGGGTTGGCGCTTATCCTTGGCTGTATTGTACCGGAAGTCTGTTTATATTCTTCATCCTGCTCTTAAGCTCAGTGATTGTACCGAATGCGTATGTGGGGCCGGCGGTGGTCTCGGCGCTGTTCGTGCTGCTGGGGATTGCCAGTGATCAGAAGCTGGCTACGAGAGGCGAACCGCTGTTTCCGTGGGATCTGATGCTGCTGAAGAATGCCGAAGGAATGAGCAAGATTACCAGCGGGATGATCTCTCCGTTTGCTATAGGGACCGCTGTTCTGCTGGTTGCCGGTCTGGTCCTTGTGATTATTAAGCTGCCGAAGAACCGGATCAGACTGTCCTTGCGCGTGACGCTGGCGGGGATCTCTGTGGGGCTAAGCACATGGTTTCTTGTGCTGGTCACTGGTCAATCTCCTGTGGTTGCAGCAATGAGCTATCAGAACATCTTCTGGAATCAGAAGGTCAATTATACGCAGAACGGGTTCGTCTATGCGTTCGCCGGGAATCTGCGGCAGAGCCTGATGGACAAGCCGGAGGGCTACAGCCGCGAAGCGGTTGAAGCGGTAGCTGCCAAGTATTCGGCATTGCCGGAGGCGCCGGTACAGGCCGCGCCAGGGGAACAGCCGAACATTCTGTTTATGATGAATGAGGCGTTCTTCGATCCTACGCGCCTGCCCGGATATACGCTTAGCGAAGATCCGCTGAAGTTCATCCATGGGGTGGCGGGGCAGACGCCGTCCGGTTATTTGCTGTCCCCGGAATTCGGCGGCAATACGGCTAATGTGGAGTTCGAGGCCCTGACCGGGCTGTCGATGTATTTTCTGGGGGATGGAACGATTCCTTATCAGCAGCGCATCGTCAAAATGTCCTCCCTGCCGTCAATTGTCAGCATTCTGAAGGACAGAGGGTATGAGGCACTGGCGTTGCATCCGTTCGATGAGACCTTCTATAACCGGAACCGTGTCTATCCGGTGCTGGGGTTCGACCGCTTCACAAGTGAGAAGGATCTGCCGGACGCTGACCGCCTGACTCCAGAGGGGTATGTCTCGGATAAAGCAGCTGTACAGGAGGCGGTCCGGCAGCTTCAAGAGGCATCAGGCCCGGCATTCCTGCATCTGGTGACGATGCAGAATCATTTTCCATTCGTCAAAGGCGTGAACGGACCGAACACGATCACCGTCCAAGGCGGACTGCCGGAACAGAAGGATGAGCTGGAGACTTATGTGCAGGATACCAAGCTGACAGACGAGGCCATGGCTTATCTCCAGCAGGAGCTGCTGAAGATCAAGCGGCCCACTATCGCGGTGTTCTGGGGAGATCATCTGCCTGCGCTCAGCGCCGGGATCTATACCGCAGCAGGCTGGGATCAGGAGCCAAGGCTGAAGCATGAGACGAAGCTGTTGGTACTCGCTAACTTTGAGATCGGGAAGGAGCCGCTCGGGACGCTTAGCCCGGCCTTTCTCGGCCCTGCGGTCTTCCGGTTATCCGGGCAGACGCTGCCGGCCTTTTATAAGCTGCTGGAGCAGGTACGGGCTGAAATTCCGGGACTTAGCAAGAAGGTGCTAATCGGGCCGGGCGATACCGGAACTCTGAAGGAGCTGACCCCGGAGCAGCAGGCGCTGCTGGCTGACTACCGTCTAGTCGAATATGATCTGCTCGAAGGGGAGAAATACGCGGAGTCTCTGATGTTCTGAGCACTCCGCCGTGGCTTAGCGCAGCCCCACATCATGGAAGCGGTTCTCGATCGGCTCACGGAGCAGTATGCGGATGGACTGGATCGCTGCGGTCTCTATACGCTGTGCTTCCCGGAGGAGTGGAAGCAGAGATTGGGCATCCAGCGAACATGGACCCTCTGGAGCTTGTACAGTCTGCTTGCATAGAGTGTGCGTTATTTGATTATAGACAGCAGCTAGAGCTGCATAATGCTCTGCAACGCCTTCAACTTCGGGCCAATACTGGCTGGCTTCTCTTGCGTAGGCTGCAGTGTCCTGCTTCAACCCTGCATAGAAGAGCAGCGTCTCATAAGCTCCGGCAGCATCATAGGTGTTGTCCGCCAAGGCTTCCAGCATAGCATCATAGGCCCGCAGGCCGCAGGCATATTGCGATTCCGGCAGCATCAGATCATGAACCTCTGCCTTATACACCGCCTGGATGAAGGACTCTCTGAGCACCTGAACGATATCCTTGCGGATCTGGCCTTCATAGATTTGGCCATACCAATATGGCGATTCATTCCTTCCGAATTGCTCGTAAGGCAGCTCCAGTTCTGCGGCAGAAGCATTCTCTGTGTAATAGAAAAGCTGCCGTTCATCATCACAGCGGGTAATCACTATGAAACGGTCCTTCCAGCAGACCACACCTGTGCCTTGCTCAAGTGATCTGCGGATTTCTGAAATAGCCTGCTTCTGATAGAGAGGGAAGGTAGGGCTGAAGTTAAAGCCTGCACCCTGCATGGCGATAACACCAATCAGATCTGCTGCTACGCAATGTTCAGCCGCCCAGTTATATGCCGTAGCAGAATCCGGGTGAAGCTGCCTGTGTACCGACAGACGGAAACATAAGGCCGTCATTCCGGCCAGCATGGGCTTGGAGAGTGTGAACCAGCCTTTGGCCGACAGGACCTGGTGCATCGCATCTGCAAAAGAAGAAGCGAGCGGCACACGCGGCTGATCCGCAGCGGCTGAAGCGTGCTTATTATGATGTTCATTCATCGTGCGGTGTGCGCCCCCCATCTGGGCAGTGTGGACCGCTTCCGGTCCGGGTACTGCCCAGAAATTTTTGTAACCTGCTGCATCGCCCGTTCCTCCAGCTCCAAGGCCTTCTTCAAAGCAGAGCAGAGGGAGGGAAGCTGAACTTGCATTAGCAGCTTGCCGCTGTTCTTCTCAGAGATTGCAGCCGCGAGCGGTCCCCTCAGCCCCTCCACCAGCTCATCATACAAGCGGCTGACTTCCTTAAGACCCGGTAATACGGACTGAACCTCACGTAGATAAGCGGAGATCTCGATCCGTGAAGTCATGTACGATTCAAGGATGTAAATAGCGCCGTAGCTGTCGAATCCGCCCTGCTGAAGCGCCCGGATCAGGAAGCTGTAGGCCAGGCGGCCTGAACCGAGGCTTGAGACAGGGAGTGTTTTGTGAGGAGTCTCCCAATCCTCCAGCGCAAGCCGAAGTGATTCAAGTACAGTATCCTGCAACGGAATCATCATCCGCTCTCCGACATACATATAGTCCCAGAAGGGCGTGAAGTTAAGGCCGAAGTTATCATACAGCACATATTGTGTCTCACCGGACCAGCCATCCTGTACATAGAACACCCGGTCATCCTCATCATAACCATGAATCACTCCGAATTCCGGTATCCAGTAGAGGCAGGCCAGACCGCGGTCCAGACTCTGCTTGACACAGTCAATAGCGATCCGTTGATACGCCCCGAAGGAATCATGTCTGGTTCTCCCGCCGTCATCCACCAAGAAGATCCCGAGGTTGTCGACAGCCCGGCGATGCTCTGTGCCCCACTGTCCGTAAGCCGTAACAGACATGGGGAGGAGCTTCTCATGTACGGTGAATTTGAAGGCCATGCCGCTTAGCCCGGAGAGCATGAATTTTGGACCCTCGAATAACCCGGCGGCAGTCAGTACGGCATAGAGCGCATCGGTAAAGGATTTCGATTCACGCTGCATCCGGACGTCAAGGATTACACCTGTTCGTTTGCTCACTGTTCATTCTCCTGTTCATCCAGGCGGCTCACTATTGTCTCACATTTGCTGCGGAGCTTCTCCTTCAGCCATTTGGGGGCCAGGAGGGCATTCCACTCCGAGTGGAGCAGATGTGCAATGAACGCGCTGGTATCATAAAAATCAACTTCGTAGATATCCTTGTCAGCGGCGCGAAGCTGGTAACCTCCCCAAGACGGCTCCCGGGGTATTCCGGGTAACCGGATTCTTGCCGTGAATGGCTTCAAGGGTCTGGCCTGCCCGGCTGGAGCTACAGGGCCGTTCTCCCCGGCTATAAAAACCCTGCTGGTCAGTGTTAGCTCACGGATGCCCGACAGGTTGTAATACTCACTCCGCCCGTCTCCTTCCACAGCGGCCACGAGATAATCATCTTCAATCCGCCGGCTTAGCTGTAGGGGACAGAGATACAGCTCCTCCGGGGGATCCTGCCCGTTCCGGTAGAGAACATGGACCACCCTGCGGACCTGGATAGCCTGCTCCAGCATCTCCATGACCTGCAGTCGGTGGGGATTCACTTCAAATACAGGCAGCTTAATCTCCCTGTCCGCAAGCGGCTGCGCCGTGAACCGCTCCAGCAGACCGCCCACCTTGCGGATGGTCTGGGCGTTCTCATAATCATAGTGACTATACCGGTAAGCCAGATATTTCAGCACCCGCTGCTCCTCGTCCGTAATGTACAGATGTGGGAGCACGAAGCTGTTGTCCTCATAGATATATCCGCGCTGCTTCGCTACATAGCGGAGTGGGGCCCGCAGCGATTCCGCCAGGTATTCAATATCCCGTTGGGCCTGGCGCCTGGAAATCTCGAACTGCTCCGCCAGCTTGCTGCTGTTCGGATAAGTAAGCTGGCGGACCTGCTGGTCAAACCACTGAATCCGGTGAATATGGCTCATGCTGCTCCCGCTCCTTTCTGTCAGCCTCCAGTATAGCTGGAGACGGTGCTTTAGACCAGCGTGAGCGTTCCTCTCAAAGAAACAAGGATGCTCTGGCATCCATGCACGAAGCATGAAGCTTGGAGCATCCTTGCGTCAATTTACTTGGTTGCTGCGTCCACTCTAACCTGCGTCGCTTTGTCGCAGCGCTTGCAGACCTTCAGGGCGCTGCCGTCGGATTTTATTTTGGTGTAGAGCAGCTTGATCCGGGTGGTCCCGCAGACCGGGCAAGTGCCGCGTCCACGGGAAGGAAGGGTCCAGAGTACCCGTCCGCGTTTGGTTTTTGACATTCTTGTAATCCTCGTTTCATTGAATTGATGGTACCTGTCCAGTATAGAACAAGCGGTACGACATAAAATGTCGTAGCAGATAACGAGTTTTTAACATTGGCCCAGTAACATAATTGACGGAACGGCTGCCAAGCCAGTAGACTAGATTGGACATAGATGGAAGAACCTGGGGCCCTAGGGCCTTCAGCATTCATTGTTATGAAAGGGGTTACATATGTGAAAAAGCTTGGGCTTGTCTACGTGCTGCTAATCGGCATCTTCGTACTCTACGTGCTGAATTACAAGCAGCAGGGGAATGCGGCAGACCCGTGGGAGACTGCGGGACTGCGCGGCAATATTGAGGACAAATATGTGATGGTTACGTTCCAGATCGGCATAGATTACTGGAAAAGCGTGCTGAAGGGCTTCGAGGACGCCGCAGAGGAGCTAAATGTATCCGTCGAGTATCACGGCTCCACCCAGCATAATGCGAGTGAACAGATGACGGTGCTGGAGCAGACCATCGCCAAGAAGCCGGCGGGAATTGCCATCTCGGCCGTGAATTCCAAGCTGCTTACAGCGACGATTAACAAGGCTGTGGAGAGTGGTATTCCGGTGGTGCTGTTTGATTCGGGAGCGGAGGGCAGCAAGGCGTATTCCTTCCTGGGAACGGACAATTATAATGCCGGAACGAAGGCGGCGCATAAGATGGCCGAGCTGACCGGGGGCAAGGGCGAGGTAGCTATTATCACCACACCGGATCAGCATAATCACCAGGAGCGGACGGACGGCTTCACGGACACAATTCGCAGCAAATACCCGCAGATGAAGCTGGTGGCGGTTAAGGATGGGCGGGGAGATCAGGTGGCGTCTAGGGAGGCTGCCGAGCAGCTGCTGGTGCGTTATCCGCAGCTGGCGGGAATTTTTGCCACGGAAAGTAATGGAGGCATCGGGGTCGCGGAAGCTGTGGATGCCGCCCCTGGGAGCGGACAGGTCCCGCAGATTATCAGCTTCGATACGGATAAAGGCACACTCGATCTGGTGAAGGAAGGCAAGATTGCCGCAACCATGGCTCAGGGCACCTGGAATATGGGTTATTGGTCGCTGACCGAGCTGTTTCATCTGCACCGTGATCTGGAGGCTGATCCTGAAGCCTATGCCAATAACAAGCCCCTGCCTGTCCCCGATTCTGTAGATACCGGAATTGATGTGGTCACGCGGCAGAATGTGGACAATTATTATGCCAAATAGGCGGCAGAGGGGGAGCCTGGGATGCGCAAGACCGGCGTGAGCATGGAGAAGCTGAAGCTGAATAATATGCCGATCCGCTATAAGCTGATTATTCACTTTTTGCTGATTAGCATTCTGCCTTCCATTGGACTGGGGCTGTTGATTGGCTGGACGGTGGACCGGATCGTGGAGGAGCAGAGTACCGAGAACACGATGCAGCTCATCCGCAAGGTAAATACCGCCATAGAGAGTGATGTGGAGAATCTGCAGAAAATTACATACCTGATCTCGTTCGATCCGGGCGTCCAGAAGTTCCTGAAGGGGGCGTCACCGGCTCCGGCACAGCCGGACCCCGCAGCGGGCAACGGGGAATCGGCGGAATACAATATCCGCAAATTTCTGCAGGGCTTCACCACACTCAGCTCCGAGATAGCCGGCATCATGCTGGTCAACCGTGAAGGCGATTTCATCAGCAACGAGATGTATACCCGTTCCGGTACCCGGCTGACGGAGGAGAGCTGGTACAAGCAGGCGGCAGAGAATAAGGGGATCTTCCTGATCGTCGGGCATCCGTATGGCCGTGCGGTCAGGTCCCATGTGGACTATAAGGAGAGCGAGGTGGTCTCTGCTGTACGGGCCATTGTGAATCCTGAGACGCAGGTGGTCCAGGGTGTGGTGCTGGTGGATCTGAAGCTGCGGGTGATCGCGGAGACGGCTAGAGATGTCACGCTCGGCAAAACCGGATATCTGACGGTGGTGGACAATCGCGGAGAGATGATTTACGCGCCGCAGCACCCTTTAATGCGTAACATCCCGGCAGGTCTGTTCACCGAGTCCTCGGGCATTACCTCGGAGACAGTAGACGGCCGCAAGCTTCAGCTGATCTACCGGACCTCGCCGTTTACCGGCTGGACCACGATGGGCGTGTTCCCGATGGATGAGTCGGCTTATGGAATCCGCGAGATTACGTTCAATGTTGTCACGTTTGTATTTGTGGTCTGTATGCTGGGCATGACCGCCTCATTCTATCTGGCCTATTCGATCTCCCGTCCTATCGGCCAGCTGGCCTCCTTCATGAGCAAGGCACAGTCCGGTGATCTGACGATCCGCTACTGGGGCAGCCGTTCCGATGAGATCGGGCTGCTCGGCCGCAGCTTCAATACGATGCTGGCCCAGATTAGCCGGCTGCTATCCCTGACCGAGCTTCAGGCGCGGCAAAAGCGTGAGGCGGAGCTGCGCAGTCTCCAGGCGCATATCAAGCCGCATTTTCTGTACAATACGCTGGATACGATTCACTGGATGGCCCGCAGCAAGGGAGCGGAGGATATCGCCGAGGTCGTCCAGTCCCTCTCCAGGCTGTTCCGGCTGGGCTTAAGCAAAGGGAGCGATATCATACCGCTCTCCGATGAGCTGGAGCATATCGTCAGCTATCTGAAAATTCAGCATGTCCGTTATAGCACCAAGCTGACCTATTCCATTGAAGTGGAGCCGCACTTACAGGAGCTGTATGTGCTTAAGCTGCTGCTGCAGCCGATGGTGGAGAACGCGATCTATCACGGCATCAAGGAACGGCGCGGCCCCGGCCACCTCTCCATTGCAGTTGTAGAACGGGACAACGACCTGTATCTTACCGTACGCGATGATGGTGCAGGGATGTCTGCGGATAAGCTGAAGGAGCTCAGACAGCGGCTCGAAGCGGTTGGCGCAGAAGAACTAGAGCGTACGGAGACGGACATGGCTGTAACAGGCACCGCAGGAAGCGGCTACGGCATATTGAATGTGCAGGCGAGGATTAGGCTGACCTACGGAGTGCCGTACGGGATCCAGATTGAGAGCGGACCGGGGCAGGGAACTCTTGTAACCGTATGTCATCCGGTTGTTCGTGAGCATTACCCTGAGAAGGATTAGGACAGAGGAGGATGATCCGCAGATGATGGACAAATGGAAAGTAATCATTGCCGATGATGAGCGCATTATCCGGGAGGGGATCCGGCAATGCGTGGACTGGGATAGCCTGGGCATGGAGGTGACGGCAGAGGCAGAAGACGGGGAAGAGGCGCTGGAGCTGGCCGTGAACAATGCCATTCATATCGCCCTGGTGGATCTGAACATGCCGATAATGCATGGCATGGAGCTGATGAAGCGGCTGCGTGAGGCACTGCCCGGCTGCAAGATTATTGTGATCACCGGCCACGATGAATTCGCCTATGCCCAGGAGTCGATCCGGCTGCAGGTGAATGATTATATTCTCAAGCCTGCGGAGCCGAAGCAATTGATGCAGGTGCTGCGGGGCGTCCGCGATGAGCTGGAGTCCGAGCGGCAGCAGAGCCAGCATCTGGAGCAGGCTTCCCGGCAGCTGATGAAGAACTTCCCGCTGCTGCGCGAGCGCTTTTGCCAGGAGTGGCTGGATGGTAATCTGAGCCAGGCGGAGATCCGGGAGCAGCTGCAATTCCTCAAGCTTCCGCCGCAGCGGCCGGAGCTGATCGGCATCATCCGCTGGCGGTGGGAGGGCCAGCATCCGGCGATGAAGGAGAAGGAGCGGCAGCTCTTCTTGTTCGCCATAGAGAATATCGCTGCCGAGCTGTTGGACCCGTATCCCAAGGTGATGTTCCGGGACGCCGCCGGATTGATCGTTATCCTGCTGTGGGATGCCGCCAGTGAGCGCATCCTGGCCGGAGTGGAGGCCGCGGTGCGCAGCCATCTCAAAATCGCTGTTGAAGTCGGCACGCGGCTGATCCAGGGAGAGATTACAGAGCTTGCTGCCGCTTACCGGAGCTGCCGGGTGGCGCTGGTCAAGGAGCAGCCGCTGTCCCCGCTCGTCCGCCGGGCGAAGCAGCATATCCAGGAGCATTACAGCGAATGCGAGCTTACCCTGGAGGCCACAGCAGGCCTGCTTCAAGCCTCCCCGGTCTATCTGAGCCGCCTGTTCAAGCAGGAGCTGGGCCAATCCTTCGGCACGTATCTGACCCAGACCCGTATCCGCCGGGCCGCCCAGCTTCTGCATTCAACCGACCTCAGTATTAACGAGGTGGCGGAGCAGTCGGGCTATGAGACCCAGCATTATTTCAGCACAGCCTTCAAGAAGCAGACCGGTGTGGCGCCGCTGCAGTTCCGTAAAGGGGTGCAGGCTGAGGTACACAAGTAACTGAAGATACTGGATGAATAGTGGGGAATGCTTCAGTAGCCATCTATTGGCGAGAGGGCATTCCTTTTTGCATATAAAAAGTTATATTTTCACAAAAACAGTAGCCTCAGTGTAAATACGGCACCTGCCCCCGGTTGCTATACTCGATTTGTCACACGGGAACACCTGTGGAAGACATCAGAATAGTTCAGGGGGTAGTGCAGGAATGAAAAAATATTCAATGATCACGCTTCTGCTAACACTGGTACTCATCTTATCTGCATGCGGCAACAGCGGTAATTCATCCAGCAGCGCTGGCAGCTCTTCCGGCGGCGGGGATACATCGAAGGGCAAGGTGGGCATCGCGATGCCGACCAAATCTTCGGAGCGCTGGGTGAATGACGGTAACAACATGGTCAAGGAGTTCGAGAAGCTGGGCTACGGGACGGATCTGCAATATGCGGAGGATGTTGTCGAGAATCAAGTGTCGCAGATTGAGAACATGATCACCAAAGGTGTGAACGCAATTGTAATCGCTTCAATTGACGGTGAGGCGCTGACGGACGTGCTGCAGAAGGCGCATGACGCCAACGTTAAGGTGATCGCTTATGACCGTCTGATCAAAAAAAGTGAATTCGTAGACTATTATGCGACCTTCGATAATTTCAAGGTGGGTGTGCTGCAAGGCTCTTACATTGAAGAGAAGCTTGGCCTGAAGGACGGCAAAGGCCCGTTCAACATCGAGCTGTTCGGCGGATCGCCGGATGACAACAATGCCTACTTCTTCTTCGACGGCGCCATGTCGATTCTGAAGCCATATATCGATTCCGGTAAACTGGTGGTCCGCAGCAAGCAGCTTACGATGGATAAAGTAGCTACGTTGCGCTGGGACGGCGCTGCCGCCCAATCACGGATGGATAACCTGCTGAGTGCGAACTATGCGAGCGATAATCTGGACGCCGTCTTGTCTCCATACGATGGCATCAGCATCGGTATCCTGTCTTCGCTCAAGGGTGTAGGCTACGGCTCCGGTGACAAGAAGCTTCCGGTGGTGACCGGACAGGACGCCGAGCTGGCTTCCGTGAAGTCCATTCTGGCCGGAGAGCAGACCCAGACAGTATTCAAGGATACCCGCGAGCTGGCCAAGAAGGCAGTGGAGATGACGGAGAGTGTGCTGAAGGGGACCGAAGCTGAAGTCAACGATACCACCACCTACGACAACGGGGTCAAAATCGTCCCGTCCTACCTGCTGGAGCCGGTCTCTGTGGATGCGGGCAATGTGGATAAAGTGCTGGTGGACGGCGGGTACTATACCAAAGAGCAGCTCGGACAATAATAATCAGCAGCAATTCTTGCGGTTTCCCGGCGGCATCTAACAACGATAATATCCGCCGGAGAACCGCTGCACAGTCACAAGGAAAGCTGGGTGAGAGGCACATGAGCGAAATTATTTTGGAGATGAAAGGCATTACCAAGACATTCCCCGGCGTCAAAGCGCTCTCGTCAGTCAATCTGCAGGTGAAGGCAGGCGAGATCCACGCCCTCTGCGGAGAGAACGGGGCAGGCAAGTCCACGCTGATGAAGGTGCTTAGCGGAGTGTATCCGCACGGGACGTATGAAGGGGATATCTATTACCAGGGGCAGGTATGCCAGTTCAAGGATATCAAGGACAGCGAGGGCCTGGGGATCGTCATTATCCATCAGGAGCTGGCGCTGATTCCGTATTTGTCGATTTCGGAGAACATCTTCCTCGGCAATGAACAGGCCAGACGCGGGGTGATCAACTGGAACGAAACGACGGTCAAGACCAAGGCGCTGCTAACCACCGTCGGCCTCAAGGAATCGCCGTTTACAGGAGTTTCTACGATAGGTGTCGGCAAGCAGCAGCTTGTAGAGATCGCGAAGGCGCTCTCCAAGGAAGTGAAGCTGCTCATTCTCGACGAACCGACAGCGGCGCTGAATGAGGATGATAGCGAGAACCTGCTGCTGCTCATTCTGGAGCTGAAGAAGCAGGGGATATCCTCGATTATCATTTCCCACAAATTGAACGAAATCGAGAAAATAGTGGATTCCGTCACGATTCTGCGGGATGGACAGACCATCAAGACCCTGGATATGAAGCAGGATGCCGTTACAGAGGATGTCATTATCAAAGGCATGGTCGGGCGCGATCTGACGAACCGTTACCCTGAGCGCACACCGGATCCGGGAGAGACGATCTTCGAGATCCGTGACTGGAATGTCTATCATGAGACACAGGCGGACCGCAAAATGCTGGATCAAATTAATCTCCACATCCGGCGGGGTGAGGTGGTCGGCATTGCGGGGCTGATGGGCGCAGGGCGCACGGAGCTGGCGATGAGTGTGTTCGGCAAGTCATATGGCAAGCGGATCAGCGGCCAGACTTTTATGCACGGCAAGGAAGTACACCTTAATAACATCAGCCAGGCGATAGAGCATGGGTTAGCCTACGTGACCGAGGACCGCAAGCATTACGGCCTGATCCTGATCGACGATATCAAGCGGAACATCTCGCTCAGCAGCCTGAAGAAGCTCTCCCGCCATGGCGTCATTAATGAGAACGAGGAAGTGCTGGTCGCAGAGGAATACCGCAAGAAGCTGAATATCAAGACCCCCAGCATCCTGCAAAAAACCGTGAATCTCAGCGGCGGCAACCAGCAGAAGGTGGTACTCAGCAAATGGATCTACGCCCAGCCGGATGTTTTGATCCTGGATGAGCCTACGCGGGGTATCGATGTCGGGGCCAAATACGAAATCTATTCCATCATCAACAGCCTTGCCGCAGAGGGGAAGGGCGTGCTGGTCATCTCTTCCGAGCTGCCGGAAATCATCGGGATGTGCGACCGGATCTACACCATGTGTGAAGGGCGGATCAGCGGGGAAGTCGAGCGGAAGGATGCGTCGCAGGAGCTTTTGATGAAATTTATGACACGAAGCAGGGGGTAACACCGCATGGGAGCCATTAGTGAACTGTTCAAAAAAAATATCCGCCAATACGGCATGATCATTGCCTTGATTTTTATTTCGGTGTTCTTTCAAATTCTGACCGACGGCATTCTGCTGAAGCCGCTGAACGTGACCAATCTCATTCTGCAGAACAGTTACATACTGGTGCTGGCTATCGGGATGGTGCTGGTAATCATCACTGGGCATATCGACCTCTCGGTCGGCTCGGTAGCTGCCTTCATCGGTGCCCTGTCGGCCATTATGATGGTGGATATGGAGCTGAATCCGGTGCTGGCCGTAGTCATCTCGCTGCTGATGGGCGCGCTGGTCGGGGCCTGGCAGGGCTTCTGGGTCGCTTATGTCAAAATCCCGGCGTTCATTGTTACCCTGGCGGGCATGCTGCTGTTCCGGGGCCTGACGATGATCGTGCTGAACGGGCAGTCGATTGCACCTTTCCCGAAGACTTTTCAGAAGATCAGCTCCGGGTTCATTCCCGATGTCGCAAGCGTGGGCTCGCTGAATGTGCTGACCCTGATCATCGGCGTTCTGCTGTCGCTGCTGTTGATCTATCAGGAAATCCGCAGCCGCAGGATCACGGTGAAGTACGGTTTTGAGCGGTCTGCGGTCTGGATGTCCGTTGCCAAGGCTGCTGCGCTGGTGATCGTCATCAACCTGTTCACCTATGTTCTGGCACAATATAACGGGATTCCTAATATCCTTGTGATTCTGATGGTGCTGATCGTATTGTACTCCTTCGTCATGAACCACATGACCATGGGGCGGCATATCTATGCCCTGGGCGGCAATGAGAAGGCGGCAAGCCTCTCCGGCGTCAAAACCAAACGGGTGACCTTCTGGGTATTCGTCAACATGGGTGTACTCGCTGCCCTTTCCGGTCTGGTCTTCGCGGCCCGCCTGAACTCTGCTACCCCTAAGGCCGGTACGAACTTCGAGCTGGATGCTATCGCTGCCTGCTTCATCGGCGGAGCCTCCGCATCCGGGGGAATCGGAACCGTGGTCGGTGCCATCATCGGCGGTCTGGTCATGGGCGTCATGAACAACGGCATGTCGCTCGTCGGCCTCGGCGTAGACTGGCAGCAGGGGATCAAGGGACTGGTGCTGCTGCTTGCCGTAGGCTTTGATATCTATAACAAGTCGAAGACAGCCTGATAGTAAGATAGAACCCGGCCGGAACTGCTCCAGAGGGAGCGGCTCCGGCTTGCCTGTCGTACAAGTTCTCCCGCACAGCTTGCAGCATACGGCTCTGGCATGGATAATAGCACCTAAGGTGCTTTATATTTCATGATAGTAACAGGAGGCTACAGATGCAGATTATTGCCATGCTGACCATGCTGATTGACCATGTTGGGCTGATCTTTTTCCCGGGTGAGCTTGCCTGGAGATATGTGGGGAGAATTGCCTTCCCGATCTACTGCTACGCGCTGGCGCAAGGCTATATCTATACCTCCTCCAGACCCCGCTATCTGCGGCGGCTGCTTGTCATTGCGGTGCTGGCACAGATTCCGTACAATCTGGCGATTCATCCTGGAGGCTGGAACGTCGTCTTTACCCTGCTGATCTCAGCGCTGGTCCTTGCCCTGCTCGATAAGCTGCCGAATCTGTGGGCGGGTATTCCGGTAGTGGTAGTCGCTGTGCTGCTGATGGATGCACTGCCGCTCGACTACAACGCTTACGGCCTGCTGCTGGTGCTGATCTTCCGGTATACCCGTTCGTATGTGCTCGTGCTGGCGCATTTGGCGCTGAATGTATTCTATCTGTTCTATTATAATTGGCTGGTGCAGATGGCCAGCATAATTCCGACCCTTCTGATTGCGCTGACCCCGGGTTTTTGGGTGCTGCTGGAGAAGAGACGTCTGCCACGCTGGGTCTGGTGGTGCTTTTATCCGGCCCATTTAGCAATCCTTGCGTTGGTAAAGTTTCTCTTTTTCAAAGAATGGGTATTTATAGAATGGCGGAGTTTATTTAGCGTATGAGGGTTCATCATTTCCAGGTGCTGTATTTACAAATTGATGCTCCTCTGAGATGATGGGTACGTTGCCAAATTATGAGCTAGAGGAGACATGCTATGAAGAAAATGAAAGCAAGAACCAAATGGCTGGTGCCGATTCTCGCCCTGCTGTTGATTCTGTCAGGCTGCCAGGCGGTTGGCGGCTTCGATGTCAATAAGGCACTGCTGGGGGATCTGGATGTCAAATCCTCTGAATCCAGCACTACGATGACCCTGAGCGCTGTTCCTGCTGCAGGCATCACCGCAGAGGACCGTGAAGTTGTTGATCTTATTAATTCCTTATCGCTTACGCTCGGCCATGTGAAGGTTCAGGATAACGGCAATGTCTCGGCCACGGGAGTTGTGGGTTACAAGGAGTTCAAGATTCCTTTCTCCCTCTTCACCGACCAGAAGAACCTGGTCTTCACCGCAGAAGGCGCGAAGCAGCCGTTCTACATGCCGCTTCAGAGCAATGAAATGTTGCTCGGCCTGGAAGCAACCGATCCTGCCAAGACCTTGGAATTCACTAAGCTGGCCTCCCAGTTTGTGATCAAGAATCTTCCGAATCCGGGTGCGATCACAGTGACATCAGTAAATGAATCCGTATACGGCCAGCCAACCAGCTTGACGAAGCTACATACGGAAATTACAGGGGAAGAGCTTCCGGTATTGCTTAAGAGCTTCCTGAGATCTGTGTCTAAGGATACCGAAGGCTTCACTGCCCTGATCAACGGTCTGTATGATTACATGTATCCGCTGATCAAAGACAGAGCTGAAGATCTGAACAGCATCGGTCTGGGCGATATTCCGCTGGAAGACAAAGAAGGGGTAGTCACCGTAGTGCATGATGCGGCCAAGCTGGCGGTGGATGCTCTCCTGCTCGTCTATGACAAGCAACTGGAGAATCTCTATGAATCGACCCCTGAACTCAAGACTGTTCTCGGCAAGGATACGAAGCTGACTGCGGATATCTTCGTGGATAGCGGCTTCCATGTCCGCAAACAGAACATTGACTTGAGTGTTGCTCTTCCGGCCGATGAATATCTGCCGCTGCAGAGCATCAACATGAAGCTGGTGTCCGAGACTTGGAATGTAAATGGTCCGGTAACAGCTGATCCGATCAGCACGACAGGCGCAATTGATTACTCCAAGGGAGATCTTACTCCGGGTGAGACGCTGAGAAGCTTCGATCCAAATTCTTCAATCTATAAGCTGCTCAAAGAGGAGATGGCAATTACCTCCAAGAGCCTGATGATCGCACCGGACGACGATTACTATTATCCGGTCGTGAAGAATGGCACTACCTATGTACCGCTGCGTTATGTAGCAGAGGATCTGGATGCTAAGGTAGAGTGGGATGGGCCTAACAAGTCGATTAAGGTTACCGACGATGTATACGGCGATCAGCTCGTATTCAAAATTGGTTCCGCGCAGGCACAAATTGCCGGCAAGACCGTGAAGCTTCCGTTAGCCGTATTCGTAGATGAGTATGGAGATGCTAATGTGCCGCTGCGTGTATTGGCTGAAGGCCTGCACGCCACGGTTGAAGTGGATGATGACGGCTATATCTGGATTGAACGTCCGTAAGAAGTACCATTAAAGTCAAAAAACCGGGACCCCTGAGTAATCAGGCGGTTCCGGTTTTTTTTTGCGGGATTACCTGGCGCCGCCTTGACAATATAGGTTTATTGCAATAGACTTAACGTCATTAGGTCTACTGCAATAAACTTATAAGGAGTGAACAGGATGGAGCCCTACAAATTATATGATGCTGAATATAAATTCGCTTGTCTGATCTGGGATCATGAGCCGATTAATTCTACAGAGCTGGTGAAGCTGAGCCTCTCGGCGCTGGGCTGGAAGAAGTCCACGACCTATACCGTATTGAGAAAGCTATGTGAGCGGGGAATTCTCAGAAACGAGGGGGCCATGGTCACAGCTGTCATCCCGAAGTCGGAGGCGCAGCGGCATGAGAGCCAGACGGTAGTGGACAAAGCCTTTGGCGGGTCGTTGCCGCAGTTTTTGACTGCTTTTCTCGGGGATAAGAAATTGTCCGCGAAGGAAGCGGCAGAGCTGAAGAGGATTATCGAGGAGGCCTCCCAATGACAGATCTGTGGATCAGCATTCTGAACATGAGCATTACTGCCAGCTATGTAGCCGTCGCCGTAATGCTGGCGAGAGTTCTGCTGCGGCGCGCCCCCAAGATCTTCTCCTATATGCTATGGTCCGCAGTAATGATCAGGCTGATCCTGCCTGTCAGCTTCACTTCAAGCTTCAGTATCCTGAGGCTGGCAGGGCCTGCAGGCTCGTCCGGCACAGGGCAGCTGCAATTCGTTCCGAAGAATATAGGGAGGCAAGCGCAGCCTGCAGTGGACACCGGAACAGGTTCAGCAGGAAGCCTGTGGAACAGTCTGCTTCCGCCGGTAGCACCGTCAGCAAGCGTGAATCCGGTGCAAGTCATCCTGTGGGCCGGCAGTATGATCTGGCTGACAGGTGTTATAGTACTGCTCCTGTACAGCGTGTTCTCTTATGTGAGAATCATGCGCAGTGTCCGTACAGCAACAATTGTGAAGAGGCATGTCTTTGAGACGGACCAGATCATGACTCCGTTCGTATTCGGCTTCTTGAAGCCAAGGATCTACATCCCGGCCGGGATGAGTGAACAGGAGCTGTCCCATATCCTGCTGCACGAGCAGACTCACATTAACCGGCGGGATTACCTGATCAAGCCGCTGATGTTCCTGCTGGTCATTCTCCATTGGTTCAATCCGCTGATGTGGCTGTCTTTTGTGCTCATGAGCAAGGATATGGAGATGTCCTGCGATGAAGCGGTGATCCGGAAGCTGGGTCCGCAGGTTAAAAGCAGCTACTCAGGCTCCCTGCTTGGATTTTCAACCCGCCGGAGCGGTCTTATGACCGGCAGTCCGCTGGCTTTTGGAGAGAGCAGTGTAAAGGCACGGATTAAGCATATTCTTGCTTACCGCCAGCCGACCTCGGGGAGTGTGGCCGCTTTTACCCTCGTCCTTGTGATCCTGCTGATTGGATGTACCGCTAATCCCAAGCCTGTGGAGCGTCCGTCGCAGCAGCTATATTCCGGTTATACGGTGGATCAGCTGCTGGAGAATAAGACAAAGTATATTGGCGACGCCAGCAAGGTCACAGCGCTGCTTGGTGCAATGCCGCTGCCCCAGGGACTGGAGAGGGCAGGCATTGAGCTGACAACCGGCTCCCGCCCGTATGAGTTAACCATCAATTATACAGTGAACGATATTAAGGGAATGTGGAACGATGAGCTTCAGGCGTTAAGCCGGGAGCCTCTCCTGCATAATTCGATCCTGCTGTTCAGCCTGATTGATAACGCGGATATTATTAATTACTCACTTGCTGATGAAGGTATAACTTACAGCTTCACGTTCGCCAGAGAAGAGATAGATAAGCTGCTTGGAGAGGATGTCCGCCCTTATGGAGCGGATGAAGCTGGCCTTCGTAAGCTGATTGACCGGCTGGAGAGTGTCAAGCTGACTCCTTAAATGCCGATTTTCACAGCATATTTACGAAACACTGCTGCACCTTTTATCCAATGCTTGAACGCGGATGATAATCTGGAATGAGGTACACATTCTGGAGGCAAGGGAGCAACAGGTATGCAAGCAGAGAAACAGACGGTACCGGGAGAACATTGGAAGGGGAAGGCTGGGGCTTTACTTGAGATCCTGTTTGTATCGGCCCAATTGGGTCTTACCTCCTTCGGCGGACCGGTCGCCCATCTGGGTTATTTCCACAATGAATATATCCGCCGCCGGAGATGGATGGATGAACGGAGCTATGCGGATCTGGTAGCGCTCTGCCAGTTCCTACCGGGTCCTGCGAGCAGTCAGGTGGGGATTGGCATCGGGATGATACGGGCAGGCTGGCTGGGCGGGTTGGTCGCTTGGTTGGGCTTCACTTTGCCCTCTGTCCTTGTGCTGGTCGCGTTTGCCTTCCTGCTGCAGGGCTATGATATTGCCGATGCAGGCTGGATTCACGGTCTGAAGATCGTAGCTGTAGCAATTGTTGCCCAGGCCATCCTTGGCATGGGGCAGAAGCTGACCCCGGACCGGGAAAGAGTAGGCATCGCGGTTATAGCGGCAGGTGTTACATTATCATGGCAGACGGGCTACAGCCAGATTCTCACGATTGCTGTAGCGGGCATAGCCGGGGTATGGCTGTACCGCCACAGTTCTACGGAGAACGTGACAAATCTTCCGATCCCCATCCGCCGGTCGTCAGGTATCGTTTGTTTAGCATTGTTCGGCGTACTCCTGATAATGCTCCCGTTCCTTAGAGGGACGGCTGAGGCGGGACCGTTAGCGATATTTGACAGCTTTTATCGTTCTGGTGCCTTAGTGTTCGGCGGTGGACATGTCGTGCTTCCGCTGCTGGAACAAGAAGTTGTTCCTACCGGCTGGGTGAGCCAAGCTGATTTCCTGGCGGGATACGGGGCCACGCAGGCTGTACCGGGTCCGTTGTTCACTTTTGCAGCCTATCTCGGGGCAATGACCGCCGGTGTTCCCGGGGCCATCGTGGCCACGTTCGCGATTTTCCTGCCAGCCTTTCTGCTGGTTGCGGGCGCATTGCCTTTTTGGAACAGCTTAAGAAGGAGCCCCCGGATGCAAGGAGCCTTAACCGGAATCAATGCCGCTGTGGTCGGAATCCTGCTTGCCGCCTGGTACGACCCCCTGTGGACGACAGCCATCCTCGCGCCGCTGGACTTTGCCCTCGTTGTCATTCTGTTCGTAATGCTGGTCTTCTGGAAGCTGCCGCCTTGGTTGGTTGTGGTGGCCGGTGCGGCGGGAGGAATGGTGATCGGATGGTGACTTAACCGTATAACTCATGGAACGCTCCATGTTGAACTGGCCTTTGCTTAATTGCGAGGTCAGTTTTTTGGTATACAGCCAGGTTCATCATTCATCCGTAACATTGTAAGCCCATAAGTCATGTGGTAAAATAATAATAGAAATATTGAAATAGGTAACCTAAATCAAAAAAATGAGAGGACTAATTAAATTGACTCAAAATGATCTAAAAATAGGTCTTTCTAATAAAGAAGGTCAATTAGGGTTCATGTCTGCAAGAGGAGGTCCCCGGGAGGGAGCAGGCCGCAAGAACATAGGTGTAACGAAAAAAGTCTCGGTAACCTTAACTAGTGAGCTTTGGGAGAAGGTTGAACAACATTGCGCAGAGCATGAATTGTCCCGATCGGAGCTTATCCGATCTCTGATTGAGTCTACCGATTTGTAATGTAGCTTATGGAAGCGGGTGAAGCCAGTGCGGATCAACGTAAGCAAGGATATTCTTCTCAAAGCTCTTCAGCAAGTGCTTAAGGCTGTACCTGCAAACCAACAGATTCCCATACTGGCAGGGGTTCATATACAAGCTCTAACCAATGAACTAGTAGTTACGACATGCAATAGCAGTATGACTATCCAGTATCGAATTCCCGGGGAAGATACCTCTTTGACGGTTCAGAGAATTGGAGAAGTGGTTGTACCGGCAAGGTATTTCTGCGAAATCATACGTAAGTCTGATGCTGGGATGATTACTTTGGAAGTCGACAGATCCTTACGGCTCACTATCTCCTCAGAACATACACAAATTCGGTTATGTGGAATGGATGCTGTAGATTATCCGGCGATACATCCTGCTGAGAATCATGCTGTACTTAAATTAGCAGTTAATAATCAACTGTTGAAGGCTTCTATCCTACAAGTAGCAGGAGCGGCTTCTTTATCAGAACATAGGCCTGTGTTGACCGGGGTATCTTTTCAGTATAGAAATCATCGGTTACAGTTAACGGCTACTAACGGTATTCGTCTGGCTTCCCGGACTATAGATGTGGAACATGATGCTGAGATAGAGAGGCATATTATTGTACCTGGCAGAAATTTAGTTGAAGCGGTTAAAATCATGGACGGCGAGGACAGAACAACAGAAGTTGAAGTAACCAACCGTCATGTTAGATTCACTGCTAACCATATTATGGTTCAATCTGCTTTAATTGAGGGGGAGTACCCGTCCCTGCACCATGTGATTCCGCACACTTTTATATCAGAGATTACAATTGGAACAGCGCCTCTGTTAAAAGCCGTCGAACGGACGACGGTATTGGCGAGTGAAAGTATTATAAGGTTAGAGACCACTGCCGACAGACTACGTTTGTTATCCCAAACCGCAGAAATCGGAGATATAGAGGACGAGGTATCTATACTCGAGAAGAACGGGGAGGATTTCACGATCTCGCTAAATGGAAAGTATGTGGCAGACATCCTAAATGGTACGAGTAGTGAGTTCGTACGCTTGCGATTCACCGGCAAAATGAGCCCGATGGTCATACACCCGAAGAATGATCTTTCTTCAACTTTTTTTCTAATTACTCCAGTGCGAACCGCAAAGTAAGCGTAAGGCATAGCCCTGTTATCCGTAAATTAAAAGCAAAGAGAAGCGGAGGGGAAATTTGGAACTGTAGGAGCGATAGCGACCGCCTTTGTCACCGGATTTCTCCCACGAAGAGTGGTTTAAATCAAGAAATCTGGGGGCGGGCAGCGGCCGTAAGTCCAAATGTTCACCGCAGCGCCGACCCTGCTTGGATTTCAAATCTTAACTATTTACCAATTCACACAAGGAATTGCCGAACGTAAGGGAGGCTTTGCTGTCTGCTATTGTGTAGTCAGAACCATCTCCAGCGAGGTATTGCTCACTTCTGCGTGCTCCGCCATACTGCGGATATATCCGGACATGAAGCCGCCCTCCATACTCTCCCACAGCTTGAATCCCGGCATCGCCCGGATCTCCTCCAGCGAATCAGCAGCGTTCCCGGCAAAATACTTCACGTTCAGCTTCGACATCACCTCAGCCATCGACTGCTTCTGCGCCTCCGTGAAGCTGCTCTCCTTAAGCCGTTTCATCGCTTTGTCATATGAGTTCTCTGCGAAAATCTGCTCCGCATACGCTTTGAAGTTCAGCAGGTGCGGATCAGTCTTGTGGTTGGCCTTGGCCCAGCCGTCAACATCCACTTGAGCGGTGTGGTAGGTCACGGCCCGCGAAGCGGGATCGAAGGTCATTCTGCCGTACTGGTGCGGGTTCACCGCGAAGGCGCTTGTAGCAATATCATAGACAGGTAAGGCCGGATCTATCGAGGCTTCTGGAGGATCGCGGCGGATATCCTGCATATGAATATGCCCGGATAATACCAGGTTTAGCCCATTCCTGCGAAAAGCCTTCATCGTCTCCTGGCTGTTATTGAGCTTGAACCCGGAGACGGCCATGGAGGTATGGCTCAGCAGATTATGATGCATCACGGTAATCACAGACGCATGCTCCTGAGCGGCCCGCTTCACATTGTCGTCGATCCAGGCAAGGGTGGAGGGCAGCAGACGCCCGTCGGTCTGCGGAAAATTATATTCTTCGTTATGTGCATACTGGGCACTATCAAGCATCAGCAGCCACAGGCCGGGTGCTGCCTTCACCGCATAGCTTAAGCTGTCCGCATCCCGCGAGACCGCCTCGTTATATCCGAAATCATCATAGATGCGCAGGAAATCCTCTACATTAATATGCTTGGCAACGACCTGCTTGTCACCGTCGAACGATCTGGCCCAGGGGTTGTTGATATCATGGTTGCCCGGAGTCACGTAGACGCGGGTTCCGGCAGCCTCCATCCGGTGCAGCTTCGCGGCCAGCTCTTTATGACTGCCCGCTTCACCGTTATTCGTGAGGTCGCCGCTCAGAATGAGGAAAGCCGGCTTGTTCTGTTCCACATCCCGGACCAGAGCTTCGGTCAGCTCATCGCTGTAAGGAAGCATTTTGCCATCGCCGCCTGTGACATAGGTCTGGAAGGCTTGACCGCCGTCCTCCAGGGCTTTGTCCAGATAATGCGTATCGGTGGCGACCCAGAAGGATACAGGTTCTCCGGGTTCTGCAGCAGGGGTCACGGCCTCAGCAACTGCTGGAACAGTGTTCAAGGCAGAAGAAGCGGAGTCTTCACACCCGCTGAGGATGAGGATGGAGGAGAGGAGCATCATTAAGGTGAGCTTCACCGCATGGATTGTGCGGTTATGAAGCGAGACGCGCATAGCTTAACCTTCTTTCTGTATTTTAGCTGAATCATTGTAGCTTATTTATGACCGGGTTGTATATACGATATGTTAGCCGTTGTTTCTAAACCTCTATAATAGCTTATAGAAAATAGTGGAAGGTGCATAATTGAAGGCAATTCAGCGACACTAAGAGCGGATATACAAAATAAAGAGCTGGTACAGGAAAAACTTGTGAATGATGAGTTGTATTCAGGCCGGAAAAGTGTTATGATTAAAAAAAGTAAGTTACTTAATTAAATGGAGGTAGTTATTTTATGTCTAAGACTTTTTTTGAAGCGGTAAAAGGCAGACGTTCCATATACGCCATCAGTAAAGAATCCCCAATCTCTGATGAACAAATTCAGAAGATTGTAGAAGAGGCTGTTCTACATAGCCCAACTTCCTTCAACTCGCAGAGCTCCAGAGCTGTAGTATTGCTGGGCGAACAACATGATAAGCTGTGGGATATTACAGCAGAAACCCTGCGTAAGATCGTTCCTACTGAACAATTCGAAGGCACGGCTCAGAAGCTCTCCTCTTTCAAAGCCGGCTACGGCACTGTGCTCTTCTATGAAGATCAGGCAGTGGTGAAGCACCTGCAGGAGAACTTTGCATTGTATGCTGAGAACTTCCCGATCTGGTCCAACCAGTCCTCCGGGATTCTGCAATATGTAGTATGGACTGCCTTCGCCGAAGAAGGTCTGGGAGCCTCCCTTCAGCACTATAACCCGCTGATCGATGATGAAGTGAAGGAGACCTTTGGTATTGCTGCGGACTGGAAGCTGATTGCCCAGATGCCATTCGGTAACATCCTGACCCCTCCAGGCGAGAAGGAATTCCAGCCGATTGAAGAGCGCGTGAAGGTAATTAAATAAGCACATCCTGCGATAAGCAGTTTAGAACCTCCCTGATCCGGCTAAGTATAAATATAGCCCGATCAAGGAGGTTTTTGTCATGCCATGGAACAAGGAGAACTATCCGGATTCATTGAAGAATTTCACGGCGCCTGTTCGCAATAAAGCGGTAGAGATCGCCAATGCGCTGCTGGAGGACGGATATGAGGAGGGGCGGGCCATCGCCATTGCCACTGCACAAGCCAAGGAGTGGGGCGAGAATCACGATAAGCAGATCCGCAAAAAGGATCACTGACCGCTCTGCCTGGACTCCGTTGGTGAGGCGTCCATCTGGACATGAGCAAAGAGGACAAGCGGTTATCCGCCTGTCCTCTTTGTAAGTATAGCTTGTACACCACTGCGCTATTCGTTATTTCGTTGCAGGAGCTTCTGTTGCAGCAGCAGGTGCTTCACTGGCTGCCGGAGTAGCAGATGCATCCGGTTTATCGGTCAAAGTATTCGTGATTTTGGCATTCTTGTTCAGATCAGCGAGCCAGGTAGCAGACATCTCGGATACCTTTTGGGACATCAGCGTCTTTTTGATCTCGTCTTTCTTCTCGGCCAGTGTATATTCCTTGGCTTCCTTGCGGTCGGTAACCTTAATAATGTGGTAGCCGTAATCGGATTTCACTGCACCGCTGGTTTCGCCAACCTTCAGCTTGAAGGCAGCATCGGAGAACTCAGCAACCATGTCTCCGCGTTTGAAGAAGTCAAGATCGCCGCCTTTGTCCTTCGAGCCGGTGTCAGCGGATTTTTCCTTAGCCAGTGCAGCGAAGTCTCCGCCTTCTTTGAGCTGCTTAACGATGGCATCAGCTTCTTCCTTGGTCTTCACCAGGATGTGGGAAGCGCGAACTTCTTCCTCCTGATTGTATTTCGCTTTGTTTTCTTCGAAGTATTTGGAGATTTCATCATCGGTAACCGTTACCTTCGGTTCTACCAGCTTGCGGATTTCAACCTGGAGCGGCATTTGCTTCTTCAGGTCTTCAATGGTCATCGAGCTCTGCTGCAGAGCGTTATTCAGAGCTTCCTCGCCGCCGAACTGGGTTTTGAGGTTCTCGATCTCTTCATTGATGTCTGCATCGGTAACCTTAATGTTGGCTTTCTTGGCTTCCTGGCCCACCAGTGTAGTGGTGATCAGGTTTTGCAGGGTGGATTCCCCGCCGGCTTCAACCAATTTATCATACAGCTGCGCTTTGGTGATGTCTGTTCCATTCACAGAAGCAACTGCAATTTTGCTGTCATCTTTCTTGAAAGGTTGTACAATCAGCACTACGATTAGCGCTGCTGCCAGTACGAGCGATGCAATCATCCAGCCTTTGCCGCCGCTGGATGGAGCAGGTGAGGAAGGAGGAGTACCGCCGCCGCCGACTTTGTTCATCACGGGAACGCTTTCTTCAACTCTTGGAGCTGTTCGTACAGGTTCCTGCGGTACAGGGGCTGTTCCGGCAGGTTCAATAACTTCTTCCGGAGTACTCACAGAAGCGTCGTTCTCTTCCGGCGTAATGCCGTTTTCTAGCTTGTCATTTTCATTGAAATCTTTTTTGTCCATTATAATTAATGACTCCCTTCAATATAGGTGGTGCCTGTCTTTCTACAACTTTACCAGAAAACAGAATTCCAAACCTTAAGAAAGTATAAAAAAGCACAATTACTTTTTAAGATTCCATTAAGAAACAGGTAAAACACAGGAAAAACCGGAGCAGCACGGGTGTCCCCATATGCGCTCCGGCCTGATGAGAGAGACTGTAATGATTCGAATAGAATAGTACCAAGGTGCAAGAGGTGTGCGGATAACGCTCCGGCTTAAGAGCTCAGTCCCCTAAGCAGATGACGGATGTTCTCCTGCTTGCGTCTTGGAACCCGTACAGACTTGGCATAGAGGCCCATTTCACCGAAGTAGATGCAGTCGTCCTCGATGGAACTGATCTTGTTCAGGTTCACGTAGCAGCCGCCGTACACATGATAATAGCTGTTGCTCGACAATAAGCGGTTCAGTTGCTCGGCAGTCATTCTCTTTTTAATATTGTAGTTTCTGCCGTGAAAAATGACCAGGTCATGGTCCCCGACCTTAAAGAACAGAATGTCTGTCTCCACCTCGAAGTCCTCATATACATTTCTGGCTTCCAGCAGGCTGCTCATTCGTGTTCCCCCTTTATCTTGATTAATAACATTAATGTTAGCGCTTTCATTATATCATACTCTGTTTGCTTTGAGAAGTCTTATTTTTGAAATGTTTTTTGTCATTTTTTCCGTTGCATTTGTCATCTCTCACGAAAAAATGTAAATTATATAGATGGCTATTTAACTTGGAGGAGGAATTTCATATGAAAGACAAGACGAAGCTGCTGTTATTTACCGGCTCATATGCCACGGCAGAAGAGAGCGGAATCCAGGTGTTTGCCTTTGACGGTGGAGCCGGGGGCACTCTGGAGCGGCTGGATACCGCAGAGGGCCTGACGAATCCTACGTTCGTAAGTGTGGACCCTTCCGGCCGGAAGCTGTATGCCATAGGAGAGAAGCCGAACGGTACGGGCGGCAAAGAAGGGGAGGTTATAACCTTCGCTATCGATCCTGAGACCGGCAAGCTGACCGAATTGCAGCGGATTCAGACTATGCCTTCCGAGGGCACAGGCCAGAGCACGACCTGTAACATTAACCGGGACGCGAGGAATGAACATCTGGTCGTATGCAGCTATCACGGGGGATCGGTCGGATTGCTGAAGCTGGATCAGGACGGACTGCCTGTAGCATTGACGGATATCGCTCAGCATACAGGACATGGGGCGACTCCGGGCCAGGACCGTCCGCATCCGCATTCGGCCATCTTCAGCCCTGATGGACGCTACCTGTTCGTCTCGGATCTGGGACTGGATCTGATCCGCAGCTACCGGATAGATACAGAAGCGGGAACCTTTGAAGCGATTGGAGATACCCCGCTGCATGCCGGGGCAGGACCGCGGCATTTCGTGTTCCATCCAGACGGGAAGTCCGCTTATGTCATTAATGAGCTGGATAGCACGGTGACATCCTTCCTGTATGATGCTGCGGCAGGAACCCTTAAGACGGCTGCTACCGTATCCACACTGCCTGATGGATATGGGGCCGGCCAGAACAGCTGTGCAGAGATCTCGTTCTCCAAGGATGGCAAATATCTGTACGGCTCGAACCGCGGACATGACAGCATCGTTCAGTACACTGTGAATCCGCAGACGGCCGGGCTGACCCTGGTAGAGCATGTATCCACCAGAGGCGGACATCCCCGCCACTTCACGGTTACACCGGATGGTGCATATCTGATTGTTGCCAACCGGGACGGCAATAATCTGGTTGTTTTCTCCCTAGACGAAGGCAGCGGCCGCCTGAGCTTCACCGGCAATACAGCTGAGCTGTCGAAGCCGGTGTGCGTGATGCCGGCGGTCTTCCCTGCGTAGGACAGGCAGCCTGGCCCTAAGGAGACAAAGGCAAAAGGAACACCGGGATGCTGCTCCGGTGTTCCTTTTGAGTTCCTGAACGGTTCATTTGTAGTAGCTTAGGTTAGAATGTGCGCCGTGCAGACAGCTTATTTGAGTGAGACGGGCTTCAGCGGCACTACGGTAGAGACTGCCGACTTGAAGAGTACATTCTGTCTCCCGTCACCCTGACCCTGCAAGGTGATCGTATAAGCGTCATAAGAGGTTACCAGTCCCTGCATTTTGACTCCGTTAGTTGTAAAGATCGTCACAGGCATCTTTGTTGAGATGCACTGGCTCAACAAACGTTCCTGCAATTTTAGACTTTCCACTTGGCAGCACTCCATCTTTAATTAAAATAATTTCTCCAGGCCATTATAACACGGGACAGACCTCCCCAGGAAATGTGTTCATAAGGCCTGACAAATAGACAAGGGGGTAGTTATGCTATATTATCATTACTGGTCCCGCGGATTCCGGCGTTTTATATGGTTTTTGCTGGCTTTTATCCTGATCGCATTGCTGGTTAAGCTGGGTGGGGCCCAGAGCTTCGACCATGCGGTGATCCGGTTCGTGCAATCGATGGAATCTCCGCCGCTGACGGCGCTGGCCAAAGGCTTATCCCTGGTCGGCTCCTCGAAGCTGGCGGTCGGGATCTCTCTGCTGACTATGCTCATCTTGTTCTTCGCGCTGAAGCACCGGCTGGAGCTTGCCCTGTTCCTGTGGGTGGGCCTCGGCTCCCAGCTGCTGAACACGCTCTTGAAGCTGTGGTTCCACCGGGAGCGTCCCACCATTCACAGGCTGATTGAGCAGACAGGCTACAGCTTCCCCAGCGGACATTCAATGGCGGCCTTCTCGTTATACGGGGTCATTGCCTACCTGCTGTGGCGGCACATACATAACCGGAGCGAGCGGTTACTGCTGATTCTGTTCACTGTGCTGATGACCGGGGGGATCGGCTGGAGCCGGATTTATCTGGGGGTGCATTATCCGAGTGATGTAATTGGCGGCTATGCCGCGAGCGGAGCATGGCTGATGCTGTCGGCAGCCTGCTTCGAGGCTTACCGGAATTACAAGGCGAATCCGCGTAACACAAAGAATGCCCGGAAGTAGTTACTCCGGGCATTCGGTGCCTGTTCTGTTGCATACTGCTTCTATCATTAGGAGGACGGTCTGGCTTGTCTTCCTTGGTGACGATGCCTTATAGTTCAGGGGGCCTTCGTTGCAGCCGGCGGCGGTGACGGCTTGCCCTGGTGAAGCTGGCCTACGCGGCTGAGGCTGCGCTTGATCAGCGTTGGCAGGCCCGGCTTCAGCTTCGCCGCGTCTTCCTGCGTCAGCTTCCCATCCTTGACGAATCCATCCAGCTTCAGGCTGGCGGCATCGCTCAGCTTCTGGACATACTGCTCTTCGCTCCAGCCCTTCTTCTCCTGGGCCAGACCCGCCAGGGTCTTACCCGATTTCAGGCTGGCAATCAGCTCCTCACGGCCCATTCCGAGCAGCTCGGCCGTTTCGCTGATAATGAAATGGCCTCCGGCCCTGAGATTCCGTTCCCCGCTGCGGGGAGGGGTATGCTCTCTGCCGGTATGCGGTGAGGCCGGGGGAGGGGTGGCCCTGCCTTTGGGAAGCTGCTCACCGAAGGCGGCGGCTGGAGACAGGGCAAGCATCATGGCTGCTGCCCATGCGGTTAGGGTTCGGGTCGTTTTTTTCATGGATACACCTCTTCTGTTGGTTGTAGTTACTACCCGGTATAACAGTATTCCCTGAAAGCTGAAAGAATCCTGAAGCCCGGCTTAAGACATACTAAAATTCGCCAGCGTAGTTCATGGGTAATAACAAGATATACATAAAGGATGAACATCCGCAGTAATTATGATAAGCTTCAAGCTCTTGGGAGGGATGGACTTGGCTTTCGGTGCCCGCATACTTAAAACAGGAATGGCCGTAACGCTTGCCCTTTATCTGTCCGTTCTATTCAACTTCGCCTCCCCTGTCGGTGCGGCTATTGCGGCGATCTTCGCTATGCAGCCCTCCATATACAGATCATGGCGGTATTTCCTCGATCAGATCCAGACCAGCACGATGGGGGCGGTGATCGCGCTGCTTGGCGGAATGCTGCTCTCCAATGAACCGATTGCGGTTGGACTGGTATGCATCCTGGTGATTATGATCAGCATGAAAATGAACCGCGCCGACACCATCGGCCTGACGCTGGTCACCGTCATCTCCGTCATGGAGGCTTCAGGCCAGTGGCAGTTCGCGTTAACCCGGTTCCTGCTGACCCTGACCGGGATTTTGTCGGCTTTTATTATCAATATTTCTGTATTTCCGCCCCAGCCTCGCAAGCAGTACATCCAACAGATCGAGAATGTGTTCACCAGCCTGTCGCTGCTGCTGCGGACGGCGGTGTCGCATGAGATGAAGGAAAGTGTATTCCGGGATGAGAAGAACGGCCTGGAGGGCGCGATTAAAGCGCTGGCTGACAAATACGCGTTGTTCGAGGAGGAGCAGAAGCAGCTCCGCAGGGCTAAATACAGTCAGACGAGGCAGATGGTAGTCTACAAAAACCTGCTGAATTCCCTGCAAAAGGGCTATCAGGTGCTTGAGGCGATTGACCGGCATTATTTCCAGGCCGACCGGACGGAGCAAACGGATGAGCTGTTCGACCGCCATCTGGAGCAGCTGATTAAGTATCATGAGTACATTCTGCTGAAATTCGAGGATAAGCTGAAGCCGGGAGCCAATGACTCCGAGCCGCTGGCGGAAGACAATGACCGCTTCCTGAAGTCCGCCATTAACGGGTACGATCCGCAGAAATCCGGGCAGCTTCGGCTGTCGGTGGTGGCTGCGGCCATCTATGACTACGGCTATCAGCTGGAGCGTCTGGATAAGGTGGCTGACCAGATCCACCGGATGAACGCAGACGACAAGGAAAGTGCAGTGCTGAGCGAGAAAATATAGAGCACAAGCTGAATATAGCAAAAACTTGTAAAACGACTACAGAGTTGGTAACATTGTTAGTCAACCTTCCGAAGGGGATGAAATGAATTGGATAAACATGATCACGAGTGGCAAAAGGAGCAGGAGCGGGTAAACGGTATCACCAAGCTGCTGTCTACCCATATCCGGCTGCTGTCAGAGGAGCTGGGACTCCACCGCACGGATGTCGTGGATATGCGTAAAGACTTTTGGGAAGAGGTCACAGTGAACTTCAGCAGCCCCGACGACCTGGGGGAGACTTCAACCAGTCTGCGGCAGCAGGCACAGATTCTGAACGAACGCGAACGCCATCATCTGCAATCCAGCAAGGCGCTCAAAAAATATAAAAAGCTTGTGGTATCGCCCTATTTTGGCCGGATTGATTTCTCGGAGGCGGGGGATGCTGCGGCTGATACCATCTATCTGGGCATCGGCTCGCTGATGGAGGATAACGGAACCTTCCTGATCTACGATTGGCGTGCGCCTATCTCCAGCCTGTATTATGACGGGGCGCCGGGACCTGCATCCTATGAGACGCCGGGCGGACAGATTACAGGCACCATGGAGCTTAAGCGGCAATTCGTGATTGATAACGGTGAGATTGAAGTCATGTTCGATACTGGCGTCACTATCGGCGATGAATTGCTTCAGCAGGTACTGAGCCACAGCGCCGATGACCGGATGAAATCGATCGTAGCCACCATCCAAAAGGAGCAGAATGCAGTCATCCGCAATGACCGGAGCCGGATGCTGGTTGTGCAGGGAGCCGCCGGGAGCGGCAAGACGTCAGCGGCGCTCCAGCGGGTAGCCTATCTGCTCTACAAGTACCGTGAGGTGCTTCAGGCGGATCAGATGCTGCTCTTCTCGCCGAACCCCTTGTTCAATAGCTATGTATCTACTGTGCTGCCTGAGCTGGGGGAAGAGAACATGCAGCAGACCACCTTCCAGATGTACCTGGAGCACCGGCTGGGCCAGGAATTTCAGCTGGAGGATGTGTTCAGCCAGACGGAGAGTCTGCTGAATGCCCCGGACGGGGAGGAAGCCTACATCCGCCGGGAAGGTATTGCATATAAATCGTCGGTAGCCTTCCTTAGCGCCATCCGGCAATACGTGAATCTACTGGAGCATGAAGGCATGCTGTTCAAACCATTGATGTTCCAGGGGAAGGCTGTTGCCTCTAAGGAAGAGATGGAGCGCCAATTCTACAGCTATGACCCGGGCATCAAGCTGGCGAACCGGATTGAGCTGATGACGGGCTGGCTGCTCAAAAAAATTGCGGCCTTCGGCGCAGAAGAGCGGAGTGCGGCATGGGTAGATGAGCAGATTGAGCTGATGGACAACAGCGATTATCAGCGGGCCTATAACCAGATGCGCCGTAAGGGCGGAGGGCATAACGACAGCTTCGATGATTATGATGCGGAGCGAATCCTGCTTGCCCGCTACGTAGTCAGCCAGCGGCTCAAACCGCTGCGCGGCTGGACCAAGCGCGGACGCTTCGTGGATGTGAAGGCGCTGTACAGCCGCTTATTCGAGGGTCGTGAGCTGATAGAGAGCCTGGATACCCTCCAGCCGCTGCCTGAAGCATGGGATGAGATCTGCGCGCAGACGCTGGCTGCGATTAGGGGCAACGAGCTGGCCTATGAAGATGCGACGCCGTTCCTGTATTTGAAGGAGCTTAGCCAGGGCTTCCGGACGAACACACTGATCCGTCATGTTATTGTGGATGAGGTGCAGGATTACTCGCCGTTCCAGCTCGAATTCATGCGCCGCCTGTTTCCCCGGGCCAAAATGACCGTGCTGGGCGACCTGAATCAGGCTATCTATGCCCAAGGCGAGGTGCTGGGAGATCTGGCCGGACTGGTGAGCATCTACGGCGAAGAGAACACCGAGGTGATCTCGTTGACCCGCAGCTACCGGTCTACGTATGAGATTGTTGAATTCACGCGGGCGATGATTCCCGGCGGCGAGAAGATCGTACCCTTTAACCGCCGGGGGGGGGAGCCGCTATTGACGCTGGTGGACAGTGAAGACGATCTGCTCTCCTCAGTGGAGCAGGATGTGCTTAAGCTTCATGCGGAGGGTTATCATTATGTGGCCGTAATCTGCAAGACCGCAGAAGAGAGCGCACAGGTATACCGTGAACTGGAGAAGCGGCTGCCGGTGCGGCTGGTCACGAAGGAAACGCCTAATTTTCAAAAAGGGACGCTGGTGCTTCCGGCCTACCTTGCCAAGGGCGTCGAGTTCGATGCCGTAATTATCTATGACGGTTCCGCTGAAAAATACGGGCGTGAACATGAACGTAAGCTGTTCTATACCGCCTGTACCCGGGCGATGCATCTGCTTCATATCTACAGTCTGGGACAGCCAAGCCCGTTCCTGCCTGCTGCTGTGCGTGAAACGGTTACGGCTGGTATGCAGGAGAAGTGAGTAACAGTTGTACAGACAAAATAAACCGCCTGCGCGTGTGACGCGAGGCGGTTTTGTCTATTCCACGGAAGTGTAGCTTCCAGCTATCCCTGTAGGGCAGCTTTGCGCTTACTGTTCTGCCGGGTCACGAGTACCAGAAGATAGACAGCGAGCAGCAGGAGAGGCGCCAATATCGAATACCGGTACATTACGGCGTAGCTGGTGAACATGGCGACAGCGCCAAGCAGCATGGAGCCGATGGCTACACCGAGATCCAGGGAGTTCAGGAACATTCCGTTGGCTAACCCGCGCTGGCGCGGCTCGACAGACTGGATCATCCAGGTCTGGAGCGCAGGCTGCATGGAGCCGAAGCCGAATCCGTAGCATAGAGCGGCCGGGAACAAGCCCGCCGTTGTGGAGGCGAAGGAGAGCAGCAGCAGACCGGCGACAATGAACAGGCTTCCTGGGATGAGCAAGGCAGCCGCGCCATAGCGGTCGTAGATTCTGCCGGAGAGCGGCCGGATCACGACAATGGCTACGGCATTGAACAGGAAGAAGTAAGCGATATGCTGGAGGTGCTTCTCTTGCCCGTAGAGCGCCAGGAAGCCCAGCAGCCCGCCGTAAGAGATGGATAAGAGGAAGTTAAGCAGGCAGGGAAGCAGCAGCCTGCGGTATGGATTGCTTCCCGCAGCTGCAGCCGGAACTGCGGCCGGCTCCAGATGTCCGCCAGGCAGTGTTTTGGCCAGGCGGAAGCCCATCGGCAGGATCAGAGCAAGCACGACAGCCGCCACCAGCAGCAGGGACCCGAAGCCAGGTCCTTGCAGGAGGCTGAGTCCGATTAGCGGGCCAGCTGACATGGCGAGGCTGGTGGATAATCCGAAATAACCCATGCCCTCGCCCATCCGGCGGATGGGGATGACATCGGAGGCCATGGTCGGGAACGCCGTGCTGGCCATGCCGAAGCCTATGCCGAACAGGATGCGGAACGCCAGCAGGGTGAAGATGCTGCCTGCGAAATAATAGCCCGCCACCGCAGAGAGGGCAATGGCAAGGCCGAGGAAGATCAGCAGGTTGCGCCCGCCCTTCTCCATGGCCTTGGCCGAGAAGAGGCGGGAGGCAATGGCGCTGAAGGCGAACAGGCTGGTGACAAGGCTAACCTGCACGGGTGAAGCATGTAAGGCACTTTCCGCATAAGCGGGAAGGGTAGATAAGGTCATCTGCAGTCCTATGAACAGCAGAAGGTTGCAAAGGGTCAGTGTGATGAAGGATGTGGTCCATAGACGTTCAGAGGATTGATTCAATTGGGTAGACTCCTATTCCTGATGTATATTTCCGGTGTTGTGATAGATTTGCTCCAGCATACTGCGGAGATCTTCAAGCTGCTGCGGCTGCAACCCGGCTACAGCCATATCTATAGTCTGCTGTTCCAAAACTATAGTTTTCTCAATTAACGCCCGTCCCTCTCCGGTGGCAGAGAGCTGGAACGCCCTGCGGTCCTCGGGGTTGGCCGTTTTGGTAATGAAGCCTTTCTTGAGCAGGAGCTCCACGATCCGGGCGGTGGTCGGCTGGTCTTTGGCAGAGGCAACGGCAACCTCCTTCTGGTTGACTCCGCTGCGGTCACAGATCATCAGCAGGGTGGACCATTGCTCGGGTGTGATGTCATACGGCTTCAGCGCCCGGGCGAAGCTCACTGAGATTCTCCGGTGGGTCGAGCCCAGCAGGAAGCCGAGGAATTGCTGTGGAGAGGAAAGAGTCATAAATGAACTGCTCCTTTGTATTTACTTGTTACAACAATAATAAGTATAACAAGTAAAATAGTCAAGGATGAATGGGTTCCTTCCAATCTGACAACGCCAAAAAAGCCCCCTTCCGCATGATGCGGAAGGGGGCTTGAATGATTTGCTTTGTTTTAAACCTGTGGAACCTTCTCCCAGTCCTTCAGGAAGCGTTCGATACCATTGTCGGTCAGCGGGTGCTTCCAGAGTGATGGCAGGAGTGAGCCCGGGATGGTAGCGATGTGAGCGCCGGCAATGGCAGCTTGCTCCACATGGGCGATGTTGCGGATACTGGCGGCGATGATCTCGGATTTCAGGTCGTAGTTGGTCAGAATCGTCTTCAGATCCTTGATCAGCTTCATACCGTCTACACCGATATCATCCAGACGTCCGACGAACGGACTGATATAAGTAGCTCCTGCCTTGGCGGCCATGAGGCCTTGAGCAGCGGAGAATACGAGGGTTACGTTGGTTTTGATGCCTTTTTTGGTCAGTTCATAACAAGCTTCCAGACCATCTTCGGTCATAGGCAGCTTGATGACCACGTTCGGAGCCCATTCTGCGATCTCGTAAGCTTCCTTAAGCATCTCTTCAGCCGTAAGACCGATAACCTCAGCGCTTACAGGACCAGGGACAATAGCTACGATCTCTTTGATTACATCCTTAAACAATCTGCCTTCCTTGGCGATCAGCGACGGGTTCGTCGTTACGCCATCCACTAATCCGAGGCGGGTAATACGTTTGATTTCCTCAATATTTCCGGTATCCAAGAAAAATTTCATTTCCAGGTATCCTCCCTTGATTTCGTATGGATTTGACAAAACAGCAGGCTCCACTTCATTATGAGACATGCTGCGTGAAGTTTCAACTGTTAATTTGAATATCTCAAAATAACTTTATGGAATCGGCGCAAAAAATTGTTTTTACACGGGTAGGACCATTCACGGCTACTTCTGTCCATGATACTATAGAAGCGGTATTGTTCATTACAGGCGATGGGCTGGTGACAGGGATGTATACTTTAATTGCGGGGGTAGTGCTGTTTCTGCTGGTCACAGCCGGAATTATTGCATATCAGAACAGCAGAATTCTTGCGGAGCAAGAGACGGATGCTTCCAGAGCACATACCGGCAATCTGATGTATTCGGTATATAATCAGAGGTTCTCTGCGGGAGAGGAGCTGCCGGAGGCGGTGCCGTTGTTCCAATTCACGGTGGTTGAGCCCGGGGAAGAGGACCTGCCGGAGGCAGAGGCGGGGACAACCCGTGCCCTGTGCAGGGTTGCCGCTGGTACGGGTGAGCTGGTGTTATCTGATGCGCAGAATTATATGCTGGGCATTCTCCGCCAGGCCGCAGTGCAGGGGGGCCGGCTTACGTATGATTCTTTTTCGGGGAAGGCTGCCCGCAGGGGCGAGAAGGAACTGATTCAGGCGCTGGAGACTGCGGCGAAGGAGGAGACCAGCTATGCAGATCAACATTAATGATGTAGTCCTGTCGGTGCATGAAGGCGACATTACCTCATGGCAGGGCGAGATGATCGTCAATGCCTCGAACTCCGGTCTGTATGGAGGCGGGGGAGTGGACGGGGCTATACACCGGGCCGGGGGCCCGGAAATTGCGGAGGAATGTGCGGTAATCCGCCAGAAGCAGGGCGGTATTCTTCCCGGCGAAGCAGCGCTCACCAGTGCGGGACGGCTTGCTTTTCGTGGGGTGATACATACGGTGGGGCCGATCTGGAAGGGCGGTACGGCTGGTGAAGCGGCTGTGTTGGCGAGATGCTATAAGAGCAGCCTTGATCTGGCTTGCGCCCATGGGGTGAAGAGCCTCGCTTTTCCGAATATCAGCACGGGCATTTACAACTTCCCGAAGGAGCTGGCCTGCAAGACGGCGCTGGAGGCCGTAGCTCTATATGTCCGCGCGAAGAACCCGGCAGAGCTCCCGCTGCGGCAGATCGATTTCGTCTGCTTCGAGCATGAGAATGCCGGGCTATATGGGGCCCTGCTTGGGAATTATAGCTGAACAGGTGATCCGGATAGTATGTGTTACGGCAAAAGCCTGTCTGGCAGAAGCCCGGAAGTCAGGCGTGATACTTGCCTACGGGTGCGTTCAATACCCATTCCAGCATTAGAATCAGATCTTCTAGCCTGGTCAGCTGGGCGTCTAGCGCGGCCCTCTGCGGGTCACCGGGGGGCAGGGGAGCCAGCCGGGACTCCAGGGATCTGCGCTGGAGCGTCATTTCGTTGATTTTGGATTGGATTTGGTTCTCGGTTCTCATGCGGATGCCTCCTGATGGATTATTAGTGTCAGGCTGATTAGTAAGGCTAAGAATTCCTTGTGGACGGGCACAGCCCATTCCACTTCGTTCATTATAACGGATAACATGGAGGGAATAAAATGAGTATCAATGTGAAACAGCTGGCAGCGGAGAAGGCAGTCGAATATGTGAAGGACGGTATGAGGGTGGGCCTGGGAACAGGCTCCACTGCTTACTGGGCCATCCGCAAGCTGGGGGAACGGGTAAGCGAGGGCTTGCAGATTACAGCCGTTGCTACTTCACAGGCGTCTGAGGATCAGGCCCGTGAGCTGGGCATCCCGCTGGTAGCGTTCAGTGATGTGGACAGCCTCGACCTGACGATTGACGGGGCGGATGAGCTGGACGGGGTGCTGCAGCTGATTAAGGGCGGGGGCGGTGCGCTTTTGCGGGAAAAGATTGTCGCTATGGGCAGCGCCCGCATGATCGTTGTGGCCGATGAGAGCAAGGCGGTGACCACGCTCGGGAAGTTCCCGTTACCGGTGGAGATTGTGCCGTTCGCCTGGGAGTGGACGGTTGCCGCTCTCGCTAAGCTGGGCTGTAAGACGGAGCTGCGGCGCAGCGGAGAAGACCTGTACAAGACGGATAACGGCAATTATATTGCGGACTGCCGTTTTGAAGCGATTGAATCGGCGGCAGAGCTGGCGCTTGCCCTCCAGCGTATTCCGGGAGTTGTCGAGCACGGCCTCTTCATCGGAATTGCAGATCTGGCGATTCTCGGCAAGAAAGACGGCACGATTGAGATTATTGAAGGTGGCCAGGATCGCTAAGCCGCAGGCCAGCCGCCGGAAGGGGAAGGCCTCCACAGCCAAGCAGGCGCTGCCGCCCGGACGGCGGTTCCTGGGCCTGGCTGCTGCTGATTGGATATAGCGGACTGCTGCTATACTGGATGTTCATCGGGTTCGGACGGACGGTTCAGCTGGACGGGCCGCTCCGTTACAATCTTGAACCGCTGCGGACAGTGCGTTTATACTTTGACATGACTAACGGATTATCGTATGCTAACAGGCTGGTGAATCTTCTGGGGAATGTGGCGGTATTCGCGCCTTTTGGCATTCTGCTTCCGCTGGTGGTGACCGGTTACCGTTCTTTTATCCGCCTGACGCTTCTGTCTGCGCTTGGCATCATTATACTGGAGCTGCTGCAGATGCTGCTGCATGTCGGGAGCCTGGATATCGATGATCTGCTGCTTAACCTGCTGGGTGTGTTGACAGGGTATGCGCTGCTGCGGCTGGTGCGGGGATAGCGGAGGCACCCGGGACAGGTATAATTTCGGGTCAGGTATACTTTTAGGAGGATGAGACATATGTTGATTGATTTGAAGCCGCTTGTCGGCACACCGCAGGTGAATGAGCTGCTGGCTTATGCGGTTATAGATGACCCGGATGCGCTGGAGCGCACTTCGGCAGAATACAGGGAGCAGGCGGCGATGCAGCTATGCGGCTGGGAAGAGGACGGGCTGCTGCTCGGACTCACCGGATTTGAAGAGACGGAAGACGGCTCGCTCGACATCCGCCATATCGCAGTGCTCCCGGAGAACCGGGGTAAAGGATATGCGCGCGGCATGATTCTTGAGCTGGTCACCTCCCGTCAGCCACGTTACCTGATAGCGGAGACCGAGGACGAGATTGCCGCTGACTTTTACCGCAGTCTGGGCTTCATGGTCTACAGCCTGGGCGAGAACGCTGCCGGCATCGAAATGTTCCGCTGTGTCTATGAGGTGGAAGAGACGGAGGACGAGGAGTAAGCGGGCCGAGCGGTATCGGGAGAGGCAATAGGTGAAAATTATAATATTAGCCACTCTGCACTTTGCGTGCAGGGTGGTTTTTTGCGTCCATGAGGCTTATTTAATCCCCCTGATGAATATCAATGTAAAATTCATGAAACCAGTTGACTTTTAACGCAAAGGACAATATAGTTTTACTATAAAACTATTCTATAGGTGAACTATTATCCGGAAAGGTGGAAGCAGCTTTGAAGAAAGATGCAGAGGAATGGATCAACCGCTATGTAGACGCCTATATGGTTGTCACCAGGCAGATCAACGCGAGGCTCCGGGAGATTTTTGGAGAAGGTCTGACGACGGATCAATTCCTTATTCTTAGGCTGATCAGCGGGCAGGAGAAGTGCACCTCGACTTATCTGTCTGAAGCTGTAGCTGTAGGCAAAAGCTCGATTACTGCCATTATCAACCGGCTGGATGAAGCGGGGATGATCCAGCGGACCCGGGACGAGAATGACCGCAGGCAGGTGTATCTGACCATGACGGAGCATGGGAAGAGCGTCTACCATACCTCTGATAAGCAAATGCAGGAGGTTATCTCCCCTTATTTGTTCCATTTCGAGGATAACAATATTGAGCAGTTTATTACGATGTTTGAGAAGCTGGCATTTCTGATGCAGGATGCAGGGGGGAGAAGCAATTGAGAACGATTTTGAAGGCAAGATGGGCCATTATCGCGGTATGGCTGGCTGTGGCATTAGTGTTATTCTTGACAGCACCCGGGATGTCGGATCTGGTCCGGGAGAAGGGGCAAATCTCAGTACCGGCTGGCTACACTTCATCGCGGGCTGCGGAGATTATGAAGGAGGTCGCTGCGGCCAAGGACGGGGAGACGGTACATCAGGTGGCCCTGGTGTTCCATAAGCCTGAGGGGCTGACGGCCGCAGACACCGAGAGTATTAAGCAGGGTGTGGAGCAGCTGGCCGGGAACAAGGATTCCCTGAAGCTCAGCACGATTACAGATCCGTTCTCACAGCCTGAGTTGAAGGATACGCTAATTGCGGGGGACGGCAAGACGATTATGGTCGCTTTGTCGGTGCAAGGCGGAGAGGATGCGGTCAAGGAGCTCCCGGCAAAGTCTGCTGAGCTGCTGGGTAACGTCACTGCGGACCATTACATGACCAGTGAAGGACTGATTACAGAGGATACGATTGCCAGCTCGGAAGCCGGGCTGAAGAAGTCGGAATATATCACTGTCGTGTTTATTCTGCTGATCCTGTTCGTGGTGTTCCGCTCGGTCGTGGCGCCGTTTGTACCGCTGTTAACGGTGGGGCTGAGTTATATCGTGTCCCAGTCGATTGTGGCTTTTCTGGTGGACCGGTTTGATTTCCCGCTGTCGACCTTCACACAGATCTTCATGGTGGCCGTTATGTTCGGGATCGGGACCGATTACTGCATTCTGCTGATCAGCCGGTTCAAGGAGGAGCTTGTCCAGTCTGAGGATACTACCAGTGCCATTATCGCTACTTACCGGAAAGCCGGAGGAACAGTCTTCTATTCAGGACTGGCGGTCTTCGTCGGCTTCCTGGCCATCGGCCTGTCCCAGTTCATGCTCTACCGTTCGGCGGTGGCGGTGGCTGTCGGCATAGCTGTTATGCTGCTGGCGCTCGTGACTGTGGTTCCGTTCTTCATGGCGGTACTGGGTCAAAAGCTGTTCTGGCCGTCACGCGGCAAGCTGGAACATAGTGAGAGCCGGATCTGGGGAGCGGCCGGTTCGTTCTCCCTGAAGAGACCCTGGGCTGCGCTGCTGATTGTAGCTGCCATTGTTGCGCCGTTCCTGCTTACCTACAGCGGGAAGCTGTCGTTCAACAACATGGATGAGATCGGGCCGAATTTCGCTTCGGTCAAAGGCTTCAATATTATTTCCGAGAGCTTCGGTCCGGGCGAATCCATGCCTGGCAAGATAGTGATCAAGAACGATGACCGGATGGATACCGCTGAATATATGGGGCTTGCGGAGAAGATCAGCCGTGAGCTGGAAAAGGTAGAGGGTGTCAAAGCTGTACGCAGCATGTCACGGCCAACCGGGGAGCAAATTAATGACTTCCTAATTCCTACTCAGGTGGCAACTCTGTCAGACGGTCTTGATCAAAGTAATGAAGGCTTAACCAAAATCCAGAACGGGCTGAGCGAAGCGAGTAAGCAGCTGAAGGAGAATGAGCCTAAGCTTACAGAAGCGGCTTCTGGCAGCGCCAAGCTGACAGAGGGCACAGCCGAGCTTAAAAAAGGGATTGATGCGCTGGGCGATGGCTTGTCGAGGATCGAGAGCGGCATCCGCAGCGGCTCGGCCGGAGCCGGCGAGATCAAAGCGGGCCTCACGCAGGCGGCGGCCAGCGCGAAGCAGCTGGCCGATGCAAACGCTGCGCTGCTCGAAGGCTATAAGAAGATCGGCGGCGGCCTGACCGCGCTGAACGGGGGCCTCGCCGGTCTGCAGACACAGCTTCAAGGCGTGGCAGATGCGCTTAACGGTCTGGGAGCTTCCTTCACTGGACTGGAAGCCGCCTACCCTGAGCTGCTCCAGGATGTGAATTACCAGACGATTAAAGGCACGGTAACGCAGAGCGGTACCGGAGCTGCGGGACTGGCTGGAGGACTGGGCGAGATTTCGGCCCAGCTAAGCGGTGCAGCGGCCGGATTGAACGAGGCCAATGCCGGTTACTCCAAAGCGGCAGCAGGCCAGGCGGCGCTGGCGAAAGGGCTGGATCAGCTGGTAGCTGGTATCGGCCAGCTGCAAACCGGCCTGAAGCAGGCGGCAGACGGCCAGGGGCAGATTGTCGGCAAGCTTCCGGCGATCACCACCGGGCTTACACAGCTGCAAGGCGGGCAGAAACAGCTTGCTGACGGGTTCGGCGAGCTTACGGGCCAGCTTGGCCAGCTGACGGACGGACTAACGCAAAGTGCGGATGGTCTGGGACAAATCACCAGCGGCCTAAGCTCTGCGCAGGATTACCTTAAGCAGATTCAGGACGCCAAGGATGATGAGCTGAGCGGGTTCCTGGTTCCGGCAGAGGCGCTTAAGGCTAAGGGCATGCAGCAGGTATTCGATAACTATCTGTCCGGGGACCGCAAGGTCATGACGATTGATGTTGTATTCGCGGGTAATCCATACAGCGCGGAGGCTATTGACAGCGTCGGACAGATTCAGGAAGCGTTGGACCGTGCCGTGGCCGGCACCAAGCTGGAGAATGCGGAGACAGCCATGAGTGGTGTGACCAGCACCTACAGCGATTTGCAGACAATCTCCAATGAGGATTACACACGTACGGTGATTCTGATGCTGGGCGGTATTTTCATCATCCTGGTGGTACTGTTCCGTTCGATTGTTATGCCAGTGTATTTGATTGTCTCGCTCCTGATCACTTACTTCACTGCACTTGGGGTAACGGAAGCAATCTTCGTTCATCTGTTGAACTATTCAGGGATCACCTGGACGACTCCGTTCTTCAGCTTCGTCATGCTGATTGCTCTCGGGGTGGACTACAGTATCTTCCTGATGGCACGCTTCAACGAGAATAAAACCTGGGATGTGCGTGAAGCCATTCTGCATGCTATGCGCAATATGGGAACTGTGATTCTCTCGGCCGTAGTGATTCTGGGCGGTACATTCGCCTCGATGTATCCTTCCGGGGTCCTGTCGATGATGCAGATTGCGACGGTTGTATTGTCCGGTCTGGCGCTGTATGCACTGGTATTCCTGCCGTTCTTCGTGCCGGTGATGGTGCGGATGTTCGGCCGGGCTAACTGGTGGCCATTCCGTCCGGCGGCGGGGGAGGATCACCCTAGAACGCTGGATGTGTAACGTTTTGCATTACAAGAGATGAAAATAAAGAGCAGGCTTCCCGGTTATATGGGGCCTGCTCTTTGGCTGTTTACGCAGAAAAAAATAAAAAATCACCGTGCCGATGTAACCTTATCAACTTGTACTTCATCTAAAGAGCATATGGAAATAAACACTGAATGGGGATGCGGCAGCTTCCCGGAAGAAGGGGGGCAATCATATTTGAATAACGGACAAGAGGAGCTGGTCAGGCGTGCCCAGGCGGGTGACAGCGAGGTCTTCATCCAACTGGTGAAGAGTCAGGAGCGGCGGATGTACAGTATGGCTAAGTCCATGGTCAGGAGTGACGAGGATTGTGCAGATGCGATGCAAGAGACGGTGCTGAAAGCTTTTAAAGCCATCTCAGGACTGAAAGAAGCGGCTTATTTCAACACATGGCTATTTCGTATTCTGATCAACGAATGCAACTTGATTCTGCGCAGACGGGAAAGGGTAGTCGTCATGCCCGATCCGCCGGAGAGCGTACAAGTCATATCTTCGTTCGTAGAAGAGATGGATCTGCGTCAGGCCATTGGCAGGCTCGAAGAGATATCAAGAACTATTGTTAAGCTGCATTATTATCAGGGGTTAACCGTGCAAGAGATTGCCGGGCTGCTTGAGCTGTCCGAGAGTGCCGTCAAGACCAGGCTGCACCGCGCCCGTAAGACGTTACAGCAAACCCTGGAGCAACCTGTAGAAAGGAAGGTGAACGGATGAGCCAGCAGCGGTTGGAGAGCAGGCTGGCAGACCTTCAGGAAGAGACTCTTCCTGAACTGCCGGAGCTTGTGCATCTGCGTATGGAGGAGACTTACCAGATCATCAGTGGGAAGGATGAGACTCGCTTGGAGGCGGCTTCAGAACATCAAGAGACCGTTAGACGTAAAAGAATGCCCCGATGGCTGTCCCGGGTGGTAATCAGTGCAGCATCTGTGGCTGGAGGGCTGGTGCTCCTGATTAGCCTGGGGTTCATCTCTCCGGCCATGGCGGAGACCTTGAAGCAGTTGCCCTTCATGTCAAGCGTATTCCAGCTTGCAGGAGATGCCGGGTTGCGAAAAGCAAATGAAGCAGGGTTAACCACAAATGTTGAGCAGACCGTCACTCTGGATGGAATGACTCTCAGGGTGTCTGAACAAATGTATGACGGAAGCCGTTTCTCGGTGGTGCTGACCCGTGTTCAGGCAAAGGAGGATCAAAAAAAGGAGGGCTGGTGGGATTTATTGACCCGCAGGGGGCAGCCAGCAGGCGGAATAAATAATATCGAGTTTTTGGTGAACGGGAAAATGGTAAATACCGGATTCGGGTTTGCCCAGGGAGGTGCCGGCGCACCTGACTCTATCATTGTTTCAGCACTGGATGGACCGAATCTACAAATCCCTGACCAGTTTAACCTCACTATGATAGTCCTTATTGATGGAATGGATGAGCCATTTCGCTTTGAGTTTCCCGTTAGCAAGAATACTCTGGGCGACCTTGTTCTTGGACCGGGGGAGATCAAGGTACATGATCATATCCATCTCCGTTACACACGGCTGGAACTGAGCCAGACATCGACCCGTCTGCTAGCCGAAATTAAAGGAGACCCAGGCGCGGATCTCAAGGCGATTGAGGAGGCCATTCCAGAAAAATATAAAAATGCGGGGATTTTAATGATCGGGTTCGAGCTGTGGGATGATCAAGGGCAACAGGCTGTTCCAGTTAGTATCAGCGGCAGCGGTGAAGGGGATACGTTCTCACATAGTATGGTCTTTGAACCTTTTGAGAATAGGCCGGAGCGTGTGATTATTAAGTCTTTCGTTACATTAAAGGACGGGGAGAATAAGTACATTCCCGAACTGGAGATGACCGTCCCTATACCATAAAATGAAACACCCTCCGGCCACTGCAACATGCAGCAGCCGGAGGGTGTTGCGGTTAATAACCTGGTTCCTTACGCCACTCCCTAGGCGTCATCCCCGTATGCTTACTGAAGATTTTGCTGAAGTACCGGCCGTCCTGGTAGCCGACCATCTCGGCGACGGAGGTTATTCTATGCTCCCCTCCGGCGAGCAGCAGCTTGGCATGACCGATCCGGACACGCTCCAGATATTCCGAAATATTCTCATGGAACACCTGCTTGAAGCGCCGGGACACATACTCGCGGCTAAGAAAAAACTCGCCGGCGATTTGCTGGAGCGTCAGATTATCCATGTAATGCTGGTCAATATAGCGCTTGATCTCATAAATCGCGTTGTTCTCCTGCAGCCGGGATTCCTTGAGGGTGTCAGCGACTTCTGTGAACGCCTCCGTCCACTCCCGCTGCCATTCTCCCAGGGACAGACGACCGTTCTCATCCAGCGGGAACAGCCCGGGGAAGGAAGAGGGGGCAGGCTCGCCGGCCATCGGTGTCTTGTCCTGAAGCAGCCGGTTTCTGAGCAGCCCGTATTCGTAACGCCAGTATTTCAGATCCTCCCATGTGACCGCCTGCCGTTTGCCTACCGCATCCATCCAGGCGGAGATTACTTGTCCAATCTGGGCAGTGTCCCCCCGGTGGACCGCTGTCGTGATCCGGCTGGCATAGTCAGCCAGCACAGTCCTTGCAGCGTGCGGCGTAGACGGGTTCCCGCCATAATGATAGATCAGCGGAGTATCGTCCAGGAAGGAGATTCCGCGCGCCGTTTGCAGCGTCTGCTGGAAGCCGGTGTGAACGCCGTGCGGGAAGGAGACAATGCCTCCGCAGGCAAAGCGGAAACGTGCCCCAAGCACCTTATAGAGCGCGTCATTCATCGCTTTCAGCTTCGCATCGGTCTGCCCCAGCTCCCCGGTCAGCAGGAGGACAAGCCCGTAATTCGGGTCTGTATGTTTAAAGGCATAACCGTTACGGACCGGGCCGATTACTTCGTTGCAGATATTGCCCATCAGAAAATGCAGCAGATCCGGATTGCGCCCGAATTTGCCCAGGACGGTGCGCGGAAGCGGATCGGTCAGCAGCAGGACAACCCGGCATTCCGCCCCCGCCGGCCATCCGAAGGCAGCACTTAGCTCGTCAGCGGCTCCCGCCTGGGAGCCAGGCTGGGAGACGAGGGCCGAGAGTGTTTTGTCCCAATACATAGGCAGCGTTTTGTTGATCTCTACCTCCCGCTGGATGTTGAGACTGCGCGCTTCCTCGTCCTTGCGCCATGCGTTTGCGGCACTGTTGACTGCCTCAAGCAGCTCGCTGCGGTTGATCGGCTTCAGGAGATAGTCCATTCCGCCATGCTTGATGGTGTTGCGGATGTAAGCATAATCGTCATAACCGCTGATCACGATCCGCTTGGAGAACGGGGACTTGTCCTCAATCCATTGCAGCAGCGCCATGCCGTCCATATTGGGCATTTTCATATCGGTAAAGATAATCTCCGGCCGCTCGCGCATAATCAGTGTCAGCGCCGTTTCCCCGTCGCAGGCCTCCAGAATGTCCGTAATGCCGTATTCCTCCCAGTCCACAAGCAGCCGGATAGAATCTCTTACGTCGGCTTCATCGTCCACGATCAGCACTTTCATGGTGTTACGCCCCTTCCGTCAGTGGGATTCTAATCTGAACGTTGAAACCGTGAGGCTCCGCATGCCCAAGTATTACATCTGCTTGATCGTTAAAGAACAAGCGCAGCCGGGAGACGACATTCATCAGCCCGATGCTGCCGCCTTCCATGCCGCCCGGCTGTTCACCGGCTATCTGCCGCTCTAGCTCCAGCAGGCGCTCCGGGGTGACGCCGGGACCGTTGTCGGAGACTGTAATACTTAGCGTGTCACCGCTGACTTCGACTACAATGCCAATCTCGGCCTGCTCCGCTCCTTCAAAGCCGTGCTTGAAGCAGTTCTCGACAAGCGGCTGCAGAATCATTTTGGGAACCGGTGTATTTAAGTCAGCCTCCCCTCTGATCTCAATGCGGTGGCGGAGCCTGTCCTTGAACCGCTGCTGCTGCAGCTCCAGGTAAGCCTGGGCATGGGCAATCTCCTTGGAGAGCGGCACGACCGGCTCCTCTGTGTTCATGTTGTAGCGCATCATGAGACCGAGGGAGGAGGTGAGCTCGTAAATCCTGGGCACCTTATGGTGCAGGGCCACAGAGCCGATAGACTGCAGCGTATTAAAAATAAAATGCGGATTAATCTGAGCCTGAAGCGCTTTTAACTGGTTATCCTTGTTGGCCAGCTCCAGCCTCAGCTCCCGCATAATCAGATTGTCGATCGTATCGACCATGTTCTTGATTGCGCTCCCGAGCACGCCAACCTCGTCGCTGCGGTCAGGATCGCCGTCGAACTGCAGCTTGCCGAGCTTGATCCTGCGGATCGATTCGGTCAGCCGCTTGATCGGAGCGGTGACCATGACCGAAACGAACAGCGCGGCGGCGATCGCAATGAACAGACAGGTCAGCAGCACAAGCATATTAATGCGCAGCACGCTGGCCGCGTTGCTGTACAGGTAGCTGTCCGGGATCTGCTTAGCGACGGTCCAGATACGCCCGATCAGCTCGAACTTCTCGAATACGACGATGCCATTGAAGTCCCCGTCCCTGTTCCAGTAGAAGTGGCCGGCCCCCGCGAAGCTGTACCGGGCATGCTGCAGCCAGGCATAATCAGGTTTGGTGCCGATTTCATCTTCCCTGGACGTATAGACGGCAGTTCCGGTGTCGTCCAGCAGATAGATATTCTCTTGTCCTTTATCATAGAGCATGTTCATAATGCTGCGGAATTCATCCAGCTTGAAGTCGATTGACAGCACCCCGATCCGCTCCTTGAGCGGCGCCCGGTACACCGGACGGTGAATCGTAAATACGGTGTTGGACGGGCTGTACGGGAATTCCTCCATGCCGTAATTATGTGAAGGATGGGGCGGCTCCAGATAAGGATCGTTTTTGTCAACCGGCTGCACGAAATGGCCGTCTAATCCGCCGCTGCCCGGCTCGCGCTTCAGGTAGCCGTCAATCAGCAGCCAGGACTGGTCGGCAAGATCCGAATACAAATAGACCTGTTGAATGTCCCTGCTGGATTGCTCGATGGCATGAAGACCGGAATATATATTATTCTCCACCATGAAGTCGCTCCGGCCCTGCACCAGAATGTTGTACAGGCTATTCGTCATCCTGAGGTTATTGTAGGCGTTCAGCGAGATATTGTTCATGGCGTTCAGCTGCCCCATCAGGCTGGTGGTCCCTTGGCGGACCGTATTTGAATTTTCGCGGATCGCGTCATTCTTCAAGGAGTGTTTGGTGTAGAAATAGGAGATTAGAATTGAGGCAGCGATCGGCACGAGAATGGCGGCCATCAGAAAGACACTCAGCTTGTAGCGTATACTGCCTCGGAAGCTACGGTACCGCAATGGCGTTCCTCCTTATTCCGCAGATTGGTCTACAGTCTAGCACCGCTTCCAAGGAAGGGTCAATAGGGTCACAATCTTACACATTTTTGGTCAACACCGGCTGTATTCCCGTTCCCGGTAAAGTTAGTATACTGATCGTGTAAAGCGCTTACAGGATAAACACAGGGAGGTTAAGGCATGAAAAAATGGTCTTCTCTACTGATGGCAGGCTCGCTGTCACTGGCAGTATTAACGGCCGGATGCTCGAACGGAGGCTCTAATGCAGGAAGCGGCGCGAACAGCGCGGATTCCGGTGCAGCAGGCGGCAAGGATGAAATTACGCTCTATACCATTCAATCCACCAACCCGAATTTTCAGGCCTGGCTGGAGGAAGCGCAGGAGAAAAGCGGGGTCAAAATCAACTGGGTCGCCGCGCCGACCGATTCGGATACCCGCCAGCAGAAGATTTCCACGATTCTTTCTTCCGGGGACAGTACGGTGGACATTCTGGAAGTCAATGATGAAATGGCTACGTCTTTCAAAAACGCCGGTTGGTTGGACCCGCTGCAGGATACGGTGCTGACAGAGGATATTATGAAGCAGCTTCCGCAGGGCTACATGAAGGATATGCTGACCTCCGCTAAAGGCGATGTGCTCGGCGTGCCAAGCTATACAGGGTATCTCGGACTGTGGATCGACCAGAAGAAGCTGGATGCGGCCGGGATGACCTCGATCGAAACCAAGGAGGATTTTGAAAAGTTCCTGAAGGCTTCGACCAAGGACGGGCAGTACGGGTACGGTGGCTCCTGGGAAAAGACTTACGTCTTCAACGAAATTGCCACCTTCGTCAATTTGTTCGGGGGCGACTACTACGATTGGACCAATGAGAACAGCCGGGAGGCGGTCAAGTTCATGTATGACATGGCCAACACGTGGAAGGTAACGCCGGTCGATCAGATCGCGGACAAATATGAGCAGATGAACCAGAAGTTTATCGACGGCAAATACGCCTCAGTGTTCATGTGGGGGACAGGTACGGATTATAAGCAGGCGAACCGGTATGGTCCCGACCAAATCCATATGGTCAATATGCCTAAGTTTGCGAAACGCAGCATTTTCACGGATTCCTGGAGCTATGTGCTGAATTCGGCTTCCAAAAACAAAGCGGCGGCGATCAAATTTCTGAAGTACGCAGCCAGCGAGGACGGCGAGTTGAACAGCTGGAAGAATTTTGACCGCTACCCGGCCAGAGCAGATGTTGCTGCAAACGAAGCCGTGACCGGCGATATTAAGGACATCTATACAGAAATTCAGTCCACCAATGAGGTTCACGGACGCCCTATGCTGCCGCAGACAATGGAGTTCATCGCCGAGATGGGCACGCTGTTCCAGAACTATATTCAGGATAAAATCACGCTGGACGAATTCTGCCAAAAAGCGCAGGATGCGGTTGAACGTTACCAGTAATGCCGCAGGAAAGGGGCGCTGTCCATGTATGCCAGCCGAAAATACTGGGTGATAGCGTGGATGCTAGTGCTCCCCGCGCTGATCATCCGGGTGTTCACCACGATCTATCCCATCATTGAAACGTTCCGCATCAGCCTGTATGATGTCAAGCTGCTGCGGGGGATTCACGAGTTCGTTGGCTTCGATAATTTTATTCAGTTGTTTCAGGATTCCAAGGTCATCACTTCTATTGAATTTACAGCTATATTCGTTGCAGGCTCCATGCTCGGCCACATCGTGCTCGGCATTGCGCTGGCGCTAATTCTCAACATGAAATTCGCCGGACAAAAGGTACTGCGGACAATTGTGCTGCTGCCCTGGGCCATGCCTATGGTGGTCATCGCTATGGCCTCGAAGTGGGCGTTCAATAACGAGTACGGGCTGATTAACGATTTTGTCCGCTGGTTTAACCCTGGCTTTACGCTGGACTGGCTGATCCATACGAATACGGCGCGTTTTGCGGTTATTGCCGTTGATCTGTGGAAGGATCTGCCCTTCTTCGCCATTCTGGTGTTGGCCGGACTGCAGTTTATATCTTCGGAAATGTATGAAGCGGCTAAAATCGACGGGGCAGGCCCGGTCCGTTCCTTCTTCAGCATCACCCTGCCGCTGCTGTCACGCAACATTCTGATGCTGAGCATTTTCTTCACCATGTGGCGGATTACGTCCTTTGATGTCGTGTATGCGATGACGAGCGGGGGACCCGGAGAGAGCACGGCACTGATCGCCTACCGGGTAACGACCGAGGCATTTACGAATCTCAACACGGGCTATGCTGCCGCCATTGCGGTCGTACTGTTTCTGGTCATGGCCTTGCTCAGCGGGCTCAGCATGTCGGCCGCCAAGCGCGTAGATTACTAAGGAGCGATGTATGATGACCACTCACAACCACAGACCGCTGCCGCTCACCCTGCTCATGTGGGGACTGGCGCTGATCGTTGCCTTTCTGATTCTGTTTCCGCTCTGGTGGATTTTTATTTCGTCTATTACCCCGGCGGGGGAGCTGTTCTCGAAACCCATTAAATACTGGCCGGACCATCCGACACTTGCCAGCTACCGCTACCTGATTGAGAACGTGGGACTGCTGCCGAAAATCTGGGATACTGCCATTATCATCGGGCTGTCGATTCTGATCGGGATGATCGTGTCCGTGATGGCTGCCTTCAGCTTCGCCCGGTTCCGCACCAGGGGGCTTGCCATTGCCACCGGCTTCCTGCTGGCCTCCATGCTGATTCCCGACGTCGTCACCGCCCGGCCGCTGTACGATTTCCTGCGCAGCGTGCATCTGTACGATACGCATACCGGACTGATTATTTTGTATATCAGCGGCATTCTTCCGTTCACCATTCTGATTCTGCAAAACTATCTGAACGATATCCCGGTTTCGATCGAGGAGTCGGCGGCGATTGACGGCTGCGGATTTGTCCAGTCACTGATTTACGTTACCGTTCCGCTGCTCCGTCCGGCGCTGGCGACGGTCTGCATCGTCAACTTTATTACCTGCCTGAATAACTTCTTCACGCCGCTGTTCTACTCCAATGGAATCTCGGTGCTGTCCACGGCCATTACGCAATTGCCACTAAGAGACAATATGTACGCCGTGCCGTGGGATCTGGTCAGCGCGATGGGCTGGATCATTATTTTGCCGATTATCGTGTTCGTAGCGATCTTCCAGAGACAGATTATGGAGGGAATTATGGCCGGCGGAGTTAAGGGCTGATTAGCTGATGATTAGAAAAAGAAAATGAGAGGAGTCTGTTACTATGGTTGAACATCCGTTTCTGGGAGGGCTGTCGGCGCTTCCCCTGCTCAAAGCCGGCCGCAGCCGGGCCGTTAACGCAGAGAATCCGAAAGGGGAGAAGGGCAAGGGAGGCATGGCGGCCAGCCATCTCGGCCCTTGCCGCAAAGGCTCGCCCTGCATCCGGGACGTTGCTCCCGGCGCCACTGCCCTGCTGGCCGACATTGATGGCCCCGGCATTATTGAACATATCTGGATCACTGTTACCGACCGGACTGATGCGGACACTTTTGTCTTAAGGGACCTGGTGCTGCGCATGTATTGGGACGATGAGACAGAGCCTTCCGTGGAAAGTCCACTCGGGGATTTCTTCTGCAACGGCTTCGGGAGGGGCTGCACCGTCAATTCCCAGGCGATGGTCGTCAATCCGACACGGGGCTTCAACTGCTACTTCCCGATGCCGTTCCGGCGTAAGGCGAGAATTGAAATTGAGAACCAGCATGAAGCGCCGATTCCGGCTCTTTTTTATCAGGTCGATTACTGCCTGCATGATGAACTGCCTGAAGAGACCGCCTATTTTCACGCCCAGTGGAGACGGCAGCGGATCACGAGCAAAGCGGAGGATTACGTTATTCTGGACCATGTGAAGGGCCGCGGACAGTACGTGGGAACCTATATCGCGCTGACGACGCTGGAGCGGTATTGGTGGGGGGAAGGCGAACTGAAGATGTACATCGACGGAGACGATGAATATCCGACGATCTGCGGCACGGGGATGGAGGATTATTTCGGGGGTGCTTGGAGCTTTGCAACACAGCAGAACGGCAGGACCGTGGAGAACACGTACTGTACGCCTTACATGGGCTACCCGTATTATTCCGCTCACGATGAGGAGGTTCATAATTTCTATCATAACGACGACGCGCCGCCGATGCGCGGGTTCTACCGCTGGCATATTCTGGACCCGATCCGGTTCCATGAGGATTTTAAAGTGACGGTACAGCAGATTGGAGTCTATAAAAAAGGCCTGTTCGAGCGTCAAGACGATGTGGCCTCGGTGGCCTACTGGTACCAGACGGAGCCACACCAGCCGTTCGGGCCGCTGGCGTCCAAGGAAGAGCGTTGGCCTAGATAAGGCGCAGGCCGAGATAAAGCGCAGGTAAATATTTCTTCGTATCTTCCCGCTGGGAATGGCGTTTATACTGGTTGTAAAGCCAGCCAGCTTGCGGCGAAGGGGGAGACGATGCGATGAGATCCAGGCGGGCGATGATGAGATCCAGACGAGAGATAATGAGTTCCAGGCAGGTGATGTTAATCGCAGTCATGCTCCTGCTCACTGTTGCAGTGACGGCCTGCGGGGGAAGAAACGGCGTCGTCTATGAGTCAGATGCCGGGAGAACTCAGGTGGAAGATGCCGGGAACTCCGGGCGGCCGCTGAAAATCTTCAACTTCAAGGTGGAGATGGCGGAGCAATTGAATGCGCTGACGCAGCAGTATCAGGAAGAAACCGGCGTGCCCATTGAGCTGGATACCTGCGGCGGGGGCTGCGATTACAGCGCGGAGCTGAAGACGAGGTTTAACTCCGGCGACAAGCCCGATCTGTTCTTCGTGGCCGGGTATAAGGATCTTGATCTGTGGGAGGAGTACCTGGAGGATCTGAGCAGTGAACCGTGGGCGGAGGAGATACAGGAGCTGGCCAGACCCGCCACAATGAAGGACGGGCGGATCTACGGGATGCCGCTTGCTATGGAAGGCTGGGGGTTTATTTACAACAAGACCCTGTTCCGCAAGGCGGGTATTGAAACCCCGCCGGTGACGCTCAGCGGGCTGAGAGCAGCGGCGGAGCAGCTTCAAGCGGCCGGCATCCGGCCGTTCGAGAACGGCTATGCGGAATGGTGGGTACTCGGCAATCACCTGCTGAATACCGCCTTTGCCCTGCAGCCTGATCCGGCGGAATTTATTGATGAGGTCAGCAGCGGCAGTGCCAAGCTGACCGGTAACAGCATATTTGACAGCTGGCTGGATCTGATTGACCTCACCCTGGAATATGGTCAGGCGGCGCCGCTACAGACGGATTACTATACCCAAGTGATGCATTTTGCCAAGGGTCAGGCAGCGATGATGCAGCAGGGGAGCTGGACACAGCTGCAGCTGGACAAGCTGGCTCCGGGTCTGGACATCGGCTTCCTGCCCATGCCGGTGAACGATGACAGCGCTAAGATGGATAAGCTTCAGATCGGGGTGGCGAATTACTGGGTCGTGTTTAAGAACTCGGTGATGAAGGAGGAGGCCAAGGCGTTCTTGCGCTGGCTGGCCAGCTCTGAAGTTGGCAAGAAGTTCGTCGTGGACGATGCTCGGCTGATTCCCGCTCTTAAGAGCATACCGGTCCCGGAAGGCCGATTAGGACCACTCGCTGACGACATTATGTCGTACATGAAGGCCGGCAAGACACTTCCCTGGCTATGGCAGCGCTACCCGGGATACGAGGCAACCACCTCGCAGATGAGTGTGCAGATGCAGGCTTACATCGGCGGCCAGATCGGCCGCGAGAAGCTGCTGGCTGAATTCCAGCGGATCTGGGATTCGGCGCGGGGGGTTACACATGACAGCCCGGAGTGATTTGAAGCGGGACAGTAATACAATGGGGGCTGCTGCGCTGAGGGATGGCTCCCACGCTCCATAGTCAGTAGCAGTTTTAGAGAAATCCTGCAATAAGTGGAGCGACCGAGCCTAGGTTGAGTAACTTAGCAGGTGGAACCCCTGCTTGGAAAGGCGAAAGCCACGCCACCAATAGCGAGTCTTGGAGCGGCAAGGGTAACCCTGCCGTTTAAGCGTAGACAGTTAGGATGCAGGCCTGAAAGTGATGGAGCCTCGAAATGCAGCAAACGGGAAGGTCGACGGGCTCACTTTCCCGGAAGACAACATGACTCCAGCCGAAAAAAAAAAAAAAAAAAAAAAAAAGGCGAGGATGGAGGAGCTTCCCCGGGGTCGAAGAGCCAGGCATGTATACCCATGGTTACTCAGCAACTCGGGAGACCCTGACGCTCTTCTGCGAGAGAAGTACTATTTAGGAACCTTTGCAGGAGTATGGCAAACAAGCCGTAACACGTAAGAATGTCAAACGGCGTTCAGGGAGTCGGATTGCCGCATAAGACCTGTGAAACCCCTGTAATGGGGGCGGAGGAAAGGCAGGCGACACCCCATCAATCTGGTAAGGACACATTGGCCACACACAGAGGTGGGAAAAAAAATGGAAACGAAATTAACAAGAATAGCAGAAATGGCCAAAGCAGATCCGAAGTTACGGTTCAACTCCATCGGACATCTCATTGACACAGAAGCATTAAAGAGAAGTCACAAAGAGATGAAACCGGGAAAGGCAACCGGAGTCGATGGATCGACCAAAGAGACGTACGAAGCCAACGTGGAAGCGAATGTAACACACCTGGTGGACCGGTTAAAGCGAAGAAGCTACAGACCTCAGCCCGCGAGAAGAGTGTACATCCCAAAGGACGGGAAAAACATGCGGCCCCTAGGAATTCCTGCGTATGAAGACAAACTGGTGCAACATGCGCTGAAAAGAGTACTGGAAGCCATTTATGAACAAGACTTCATGGATTTCTCGTATGGATTTCGCCCGAACCGAAACATGCACAGTGCGCTGAAACATCTAAACCGGGTCATCGAGCAGGGAAAAACCAGCTATGTCGTCGATGCAGACATCTCCGGCTTCTTCAACCATGTAAATCACGAATGGCTGATGAAATTCCTCGAACTGCGAATCGGAGATCCAAACATCCACCGGCTGGTGAGACGGATGCTGAAAGCAGGTATTCAGGAGGATGGACACTTTGAACCGACGGAGGAAGGAACTCCCCAAGGTTCGGTGGTGTCGCCCCTGCTAGCCAACGTCTACCTGCACTATGTCCTTGACCTATGGTTTACCGTGACGGTGAGGAAGCAGTGCGGGGGGCAAGCCGAAATGGTGCGCTTCGCCGATGATTTTGTATGCTGCTTCCAGTACAAAGAAGATGCAGAACGCTTCTATACCGCACTTGTGCTCCGGCTGGAGAAATTCGGGTTAAGCATTGCGGAAGAGAAGACGAAAATCATCGCGTTCGGTCGTTTTGCGGAAGCAGAATCACGGAGGAAGGGCGAAGGGAAACCGAAAACATTCGATTTCCTAGGCTTCACGCACTACTGCGCCAAGAGCCGAAAAGGAACCTTCCGGGTAAAGCGTAAAACGAGTGGGAAGAAATTCAGACAGAAGGTCAGAGCCATGAAGAGCTGGGTCAGGTGGAATCGCCACATGAAGCAGGAGGATTTCCTAGGCGTCATCCGGTCCAAACTGTCGGGACACTACCGATACTATGGAATCACGGATAACTCGGAGAAAATAAAAACCTATTACATGCAAACGCTCGACTTGATCTATACATGGCTAAACCGCAGAAGTCAGCGCAGGAGTTTCACCTGGGAGAGGTTCTACGAAGTGCTAAACGAATTCAGGCTACCTAAGCCGCGGATCTACGTCAATATCTACGATTAAGGCCAATTGTGAACGATGGGGTGAAGAGCCGTATGCGTAAATTGCGCACGTACGGATCTGTGAGGGGTAGGGGCACAATCCACGAAGGAAAGGCCCCGCCTACTCGACCAACAATGCTGCCCCATAGAAGCTGTCTATGCTGAAATTCTGCACAAAATGTAACAAATCCAGCTTTAACTTGCTCTAACCACCGGAAATCCTGCAAATGATGCAACATTGCTCCTCAGCCACTAACATTTATAGAGAAATCCTGCAAAATGTGCAACAATACTGCTCCTTACAAGCGGCCGGTGAGAGAATATAAACTTCAGAGCGTATGTGAAAACCAAATACCTGGAAAATAGCATAATAGCCTCCAGTCTCCACAATTCAGTGGGACCGGAGGCTATTTGTGCTGGAAATATAGCTAAGATACCTAACGCGGCTTCGCAAAATAACTGCGCAGCGCCCAGCCGCGTTCCTGGCGTTTCTTGTATTTGGGCAAGGAACGGTAGACGGCAAGCGATTCCTCAAAAGCGCGCTTGGCATCGTCTGTCCGGCCCAGTGTCTTGTACATGGAGCCGGCCAGATAATAGGCTTCGCTGGAGGAGGTCTGGATCTCCTGGAATTGGCTCACATAATGGAGCGCCTTGTCCTGGTCGATATGCCGGAAGGTCTCGGCCAGACGGAGGTAAGGCTGTCCATATTGGGCTCTGCGGTTGATCTCAAGGCCTTGAAGCATCTGGGCTTCGCCTTCGGCAAGCTGGCCCAGCTTGAGGTTGGCGTATCCGAGCTCCACCCAGTATTCAGCCGAGGTCTCATAACGGTCGGCGATGGCCGTCAGCAGCTCCTTGGCCTCGCTGTAGCGCTTGCGCTCAATCAGCAGCCGGGCCAGATCGAATTTGGCGGTGACATCGTTCGGGTTCTGGGCAATGGCCGTCCGCAGCCTGGACATCTGGCGGCTGCGGCGGAAAGGCTTGGAGAAGCTGGGTAGAATGCCGACATAACGGCGGTCTACGAAATATAGAACGACGAGCAGAATGATTAGGGCCAGAAAGGGATTGCCGAGCAGACGGTACAGCAGCAGGAAACCTAGAATTTTAATCATGAATATGAATTCCCTCCATTACTTTTGTGGTTCATTTGTGCTTCCTGCAAATTGGATACGAATAGGCAGGGTAATTATACCATATCAACCTTTTTAGAGGCCACGATAAAAGAGACTGGGGGTCGGTTATCCAGTTCCAGGTGATCCATAAGCCCCCAGCTCCTGCCTGCACTGCTGTCATTGACAGGCTGCTGCCGAAGTCATAAGCTTTGTGTACAGTCAGATTGTCTCATCGCTAGATTAGCTCTTATATAACAGTGTATTCAACTAACACTTGGAAAGAAGGATGAACCGTGGAGACATTGGCAAGCAAGGTACAGCTGCGACCTCTGGGACGCTCTGAGCTATCGGTATCTCCGCTTGGCCTGGGCTGCTGGCAGTTCAGCCGGGGAAGCGGAATCGTAGGCCGCTACTGGAGCAATATCACAGACGCGGATATTCTGGATATCGTACGGGTCAGCCTGGAAGGCGGCATGAACTGGGTGGATACCGCAGAAATCTATGGTGGAGGCAAATCGGAGGAAGCATTGGCTCATGTGCTGGATCAGCTTCAGCAGGAAGGCAACCCGCATGCGGCTCCGCTGATTGCGACCAAATGGTGGCCGATGCTGCGGACAGCAGGCTCGATTACCTCCACGATTGATCAGCGGATTGCTTGCCTGGGCGGCAGAGGCATTGATCTGTACCAGATCCACCAGCCGTTCTCCTTATCCTCGATTGCCAGTGAGATGAAAGCAATGGCGGGACTGGTACAGGCCGGCAAAATCAGGTATGTAGGGGTAAGCAATTATTCAGCTAAGCAGATGGTGGAAGCGCACCGTATCTTGCAGACCTACGGACTTACCCTGGTCTCCAATCAGGTCAAATACAATCTGCTGCACCGCAGCATCGATCAGAACGGCATCATGGCTGCGGCCAAGGAGCTAGGTATCTCGATCATCGCCTATTCCCCGCTCCAGCAGGGTATCCTGACCGGACGGTTCCACGCAGATCCGTCGCAGATTAAGGCAGTCTCGCGTTCCCGGCGGATGATGTCCGGCCTGGACGACAAGAGCCTGGCCCGCAGCAAGCCGCTGATCACCTCCCTGACCGCACTGGCTGACAAATACGGGTGTACACCGGGACAGATTGCACTTAATTGGCTGATTCATTATCATGGCGACACCGTAGTTGCGATTCCCGGCGCTTCCAAGGTCCGTCATGCCCGGGAGAATGTCGGCACCATGACCTTCCGGCTGGAGCCGGAGGAGCTGGAGCTGCTGAATGAGGCCTCCTGGGCTGCCTTGAAGAAGTAACCCGGAGTTCGGGCAGCTCTTCATTAACTCAAACGGGGAGTGAACTGGAATGAATGAGAAATGCTGGCTGGTTGTCCAATATCCCTTGAAGAGTCTGCAAGGGAGCCAGCGCGATCAATGGTTGAGGGATAAAGTCACGGAATACCTGAATCTCTTTTTAGCGGATGCGGAGCTTGGCTATGTAGACGGGTCTGAGATGGGCAAAACGGTATCAGACCGGCAGCAATTTGTACTTAATATCTTTTGTGTCATTACGGATGAACAACGGGGTATAGCTCTGATCAAAAAAGTATTAAGAGAGCATAGGCTTGATTATACCCGGATCAAACTGGCCACGATGCCCTTTGAGGGCGGAGGAACCTATACGCTGAAATATGCCTCTAAGAAAGGCGTGACTGATTTTTCGTTATAGCCATTATTTAGTCGGGTTGATGAATGAATAGGATGATACTCAGCAGCGGACCCGGACTTTGATTTTCAAGTCCGGGTCCGCTATTTCCATTTTTCTGAGATAAAACTGTTTAGGACTGGAAAGAGCGGTTTATATAAGGGATAAGATGCTTCGCACTCACGCAAATAAGGTGAAGATTATGGAAGGAGGTTGAACTTCAATGAGTATGAGCGTACATAACCTTATGGCTTTTAATCATCAGTTTTTTAGACCTCAGCCCGTTGTCCATCCCAAAGCGCAGAGACAGGAAGACAAAGTCCAGAGCTTTCAGGAGGTCCTTAACGAGAAGCTGAGCAGCTATGGCGACATGAAGAAATAAGCAAGCAATAGAGCCGCAGAACTATTTTATGCAGAAGACATCGCAGCAAATCATAGAACCTTCAGCAAAAAGGTGCCTCCCGCAACTCGGAAGGCACCTTTTTGCTGCTTAAGAATTATTATCAGGAGTATATCAGATTTCACCGGTTAAGGCAGAATGTATGCTAAAAACAAAATACAATCGGCTGGTATAAGGCATATGGTCAGAATGTATGTGAAAAACAGCATACATTGTGCTCGCACGCAGACGCATGATCCGAATGTATGCGAAAAACAGTATACATTGTGTTCTCAAGCAGGCATATGGTCAAAATGTATGTGAAAAACAGTATACATTCTGCTCGCACGCAGGTCATCCTAAGCCTCTGCTAGGATGTCTTGTTAAGAACAGAATGTCTATGTTTCACGCTGTACATTATCCTTGTGTTTCTCGCGAAAACGATACCGCCCTTATAAGGGCGGCAAAGCATTTTCCAGTTGCTACGCTTTGCACCTCAGATCACCAGCATCATCCTGCCATCCGGCAGATTAACGTTTGCTTCGAACACGCTTTGATTTGCGCAGCTTCGGTTCAGAGCCCGGCGCCTGCCGCATGATCCATTTCAGATAAGCGGCAATCTGCGGGTCGCTGCGCAGGCTGTCCAGTGTCGTAAGGCCAAGAACAACGAGATCACTGTTGGTATACAAAGCATGAATCTGCCGGTGGCAAGCCTTGCACAGAAGGGCAGTCGGGAGCAGGCTGCCGCCTTTCTCGCGGGGGATCAAATGATGAACGGTAGTTGCAAGAGGAGAACGGCCGCACAGCTCACACGTGTCCAAGGCCCGGGCATTCATCACTTAAGGCCGGACTTCAAAGAATTCACAGCGGCTGCGCGAGTAATACGTTAAATCACTGACCCGCGACTGAATCACAACATCCGAATCCGTGAACCGCACTATAGTAGCGCCGGAATTCACCAGATGGTCATCCTGGAAGACGCGGACGGGCAGCTTGCGGTCAATCGCTTCCTGCAGATCCTGGTCAGTGAGTAGTGGTCGGTTGATGGGCATGGAATAAATCTCCTTTAGATAGGGATAACTGCTGCTTCAGCAATTATATCATTTGATAGATTTTAGTTCGACCTATGAAGGAACTGAATGCTAATAATATTGCGATTATAGATTGGATTAAAATTGATGATGTGATACGAGAAGTACATAACAAAACCCCGGATAGTTATTCCGGGGTTAAATCTATTCACACGCTACTCCGTCACCATCTTTATCAAGCTTTCTAGAGTATCCAGGCTCTCCGGCATAGATCGGCGCAGCACCGGCTGCTCTCACGGCAGAACAGTTCTTGTAGTAAACATCTTGAACTGGTTGCGGGGTTGCTTTTGGTTTCGGTTTTTTAGTAGTTGCAGGTTTTTGAGTTTTAGCTGGAACAGGTTTTTTAGTAGCGGTAGGCTTCGGTGTGGCTGTGGGCTTAGGTGACGGTTTAACTGTGGCAGTTGGCTGGATAGTAGCTTTAGCCACAACGGTATCATCATATCCTTTATCAGTTGCGTAATCTTTTAAGCTCCATATCCCTAATTTTGCTGCTTGAGCTTTTTTCTGGATAGACCTGAACTGATCAACATTTTTCACATTCGGCTGAAAGACAGCGACTCGTGCAAGACCTTTCTCCAGCAGCAATTCATTTACCATTTTATCATCGATATAGGCGTAAGCAAGGAGACGGCCGTACTGGTCGCGTTCGGATACATCGAATTCAAGTCTGACTGTATTATCTCTAAGCAACTTTGTTGTAAACGCACTCGCCTCTGGCCCGAAGGGCTGTACAGGTTTTGTTTCAGGAGTGTCGATTAGGATTAGCCGCACCTTTTCAGACTTTCCGTCTAATTTGACTGTAAAGGTATCACCATCAGTAACAGCGGTGACCTTTGCTTCAATGGCATTTGCATTCATAGACAAGCTGGCAAGTTCAGCATTCTTCTGAGTTGTTTCAGATTTAAGTACATAAGTGTCAAGAACTTCCGTGTGGTCATCAGTCTGATTAGTAGCCTGTTCCAAGGGAGAGGCTTTTGGAATTGCAATCACGAACAAAATAAAAAATATAATAAACATAACAGCAGAATACTTGGTAATGATTTTTCGATTTCCCCAGCGGACAATGGCCGGCTTAAACATGCCCACGAACCAAAAAATAATTACAGCAAGTGATGCAAGAAGAAAGTTCATCCCTAAGGCTTCTCTCAAGGACATGCCTGTAAAAATAGCAATTTCTAATAAAGCGATGATTCCGATGGAAATCAGAAGCTTTTTTGATCTAAACATTAAAATCCCCCTTTGTAATCCTACTTAAGAACTATCGGTAATTTACAATGATTTGTAAATACTGTAAGGATAAAAACTCTCCTAAAATCACAAAAAATCCACCTATTTTAGAATCGTAAGTATTTCCACCATAAATCGGCAATATGCCTCCTCAAAAAAAACAGTGGCCTACGGTACACTGAATCTTGTAAAAGAAACCTTTGAGAGGGGTACAGAGGAATGAAAAAAACAAAGAACCTGGCGCTGGCGCTGGTCTCCATCATGCTCATGAGCTCACTTGCGGCGTGCGGAGGAAGTAACAACGGCGGCAACAAGGCTGCCGAAGGGAATTCAGGTAACAAGGGAGAAAGTACAGCAGCACCCGCAGCTGAAGGAGACAAGACAGAGCCAGCAGAGAAGGTCGAACTGTCGTTCTGGACGCTGGGCAACGTGAACTATGAAGAGCTGGCGGCTGCCTACACTAAGGAACACCCTAACGTAACCATTAAAATTCAGAATACCGGTGACCAGACGGCTCACCACAACAATCTGACCACAGCACTCTCGGCGGGTTCAGGCGCACCTGATATTTTCCAGCTTGAGATCGGTTTCATGGAACGCTTCCTGGGAGCCCAGGACAAATTCTACAACCTGAATGACCTCGGAGCCAAAGACATCCAGGCCAACTATCTTGACTGGAAATGGAAGCAGGCTTCCTCCATCGACGGCAGCTTCCAGCTTGGACTTCCTACGGATATCGGCCCGACAGTAGTCTACTACCGTACGGACTTGGCTGAAGCCGCCGGCTTGCCGGCCGATCCTGAGGGCTTCGGCGCAGCCATCGATACATGGGACAAATTCGCTACGGTAGCGAAAGCGTTCAAAGACAAGACAGGCAAGTATTTCTCCGACTTGACCGACCTGACGTACAATGCGCTTCGTGACCAGTCGGCGGACGAGATCTATTTCAGCAAAGCAGACGGCAGCTTCATCGGCGATACCAATCCGCAAGTGAAGAAAGCGTATGACTTTACCGTTAAGGGCATTCAAGAGGGCTGGATCAGCAATGTCATGCTCTGGTCGCCTGAATGGGGCCAAGGCATGAACGATGGATCGTTCGCCGTCGTGATGGGTCCAGCCTGGATGGCCGGCAATATCAAGAGCAACGCGCCGGACTCCTCCGGCAAATGGAGAATTGCCCAGCTTCCTGAGGGCGCCGGTAACTGGGGCGGTTCGTTCATCACGCTGCCGAAGGAAGGCAAGCACTCTAAGGAAGCCTATGATTTCATCCAGTGGCTCGTGAACAAGGATAACCAGCTGGAATCCTTCAAGACCAAAGGCTTGATGCCTTCTATCCCTGCACTGTACGAAGATCCTGCGTTCGTGGATTTCAAGGATGACTTCTTCGGCGGACAGCAGACGGCGGTGGAATTCGGCAAAGCGGCTAACCGCGTGAAGCCGGTATACTACGGACCGCTGCATGACCAGACCGATACCTTCTTCAAGAATGCGCTGAAGAACGTGCTGGAGAAGAAAGCCGATCCGGCCAAAGAGTGGGACGATGCTGTCAAGCAGTCAAAAACGCTTGCAGAACGCGGCTAACCTGTAATATGCGGGGAACAGACTTCCCCAAATGTCCGGATTCACGGAGTAATCTCTCTGTGAATCCGGATTTAGATATGAATTCTCTGGAGGTGTGACATGGCTGAGCCCGTAATTACGAGTCCGCATGCCGAGAGCAAACGACCTTTCTTCACTGAACAAAGACGGAGCCGCATCACTGCGTATACTTTCATTTCACCGTTCTTTATTCTGTTCTCGATATTCGGACTATATCCAATTTTCTTCACATTCTATTTATCGTTCTTCAAGTGGGATGCCTTAGGTCCAATGAAATACGTCGGCTTCAAAAACTTCGAGCTGATCACCACGGACCCGACCTTCTGGATCTCCTTCAGCAACACGCTGATTATGGGGCTGATGGGTACTGTGCCGCAGGTTATGCTGGCGCTGCTTCTGGCGGTGCTGCTGCATTCGGGGATGACCCGGTTCAAGAAGACCTTCCGCATCCTCTATTTCATGCCGAATATCACTTCGATCGTGGCGGTTACACTGGTATTCAGTACGCTGTTCGGTAATAACGGGATGATCAACTGGCTGCTTAACGGAATCGGGTTAGAGAGCATGGCCTTCAATTCCGGCTGGTGGGGGGTCAAAATTGCCATCTCCACGATGGTCATGTGGCGCTGGACGGGCTACAATGCGATCCTGTTCCTCTCGGGCCTGCAGAGTATTCCGATGGATCTGTACGAATCGGCCAAAATCGACGGGGCCAACCGCAGACAGCAGCTGTTCTTCATTACACTGCCCCTGCTTAAGCCGTTCATTATCTTCGTATCCCTGCAATCCACCATTGGTGCGCTGCAGCTCTTCACAGAGCCTTATGTCTTCCTCGGCCAATCCGGCACCGGATCTACCCGGCAGGAAGGGATTACGATGGTTACTTATTTGTACAGTGAGGCCTTCCGCAACGGCTTCTTCGGTACAGCGGCGGCTACAGCGGTTCTGCTGTTCCTCGTTACGATTCTGTTCTCTGTCCTCAATATGCTGATCTCCAGAGGCGGCGGCAGACAGACTGGAGGGAAAAAAGCGTGAGCACACTGCGTATGTTCAGAAAAAAACCGGATGATCTCGGCTTCTTCGGCAAGCTGGGCTTCTATCTTCTGCTGATTCTCGGAGCACTGGTCTCCATCTTCCCGTTCTATTGGATGTTTGTGGTCGGGACCAATGACAAGGGAGCTGTGTTCCATGTACCGCCGCTGCTCACCATCGGAGACCAGTTCTTCGAGAACTTCAAGCGGGTGCTGGACAAATCGGACTTCTTCCAGGCGCTTGGCAACTCGCTGTTCGTCTCGTCCATGGTGACGGTCTCGGTCGTGTTCTTCTGTACGCTGGCCGGGTATGCTTTTGCCAAATATGAATTCCCCGGTAAAAACGTGCTGTTTGTATTCGTTATTGCCACCCTGATCGTTCCGCAGCAGCTCGGCGTACTGCCAACCTATGTCATTATGGCCAAGCTTCACTGGATCGACAGCTTCAAGGCGCTGATTGTTCCGGCTATGGTCAATGCCTTCGGCATCTTCTGGATGCGGCAGTACATCTCCTCGGCCGTGCCTACCGAGCTGATTGAAGCCGGACGTATTGACGGAGGAGGCCACTTCCGGATTTTCTGGAGGATTGCCGTTCCGGTCATTACACCCGCGATGGCTACCCTGGGTATTCTGAATTTCATGACGGTATGGAATGACTTCTTCTGGCCGCTGGTGGTCTTGAAGAACAAGGAGCATTTCACGATTCAGATTGCATTGCAGCAGCTGTTCACTACACGTGACGGTCTTGATTACGGGATGATTATGTCCGCTACCTTCACGGCCACGCTGCCGCTGCTGGTTGTCTTCCTGCTGTTCAGCCGCTGGGTCATTGCCGGACTGACTTCAGGTGCCATCAAGAGTTAACTGTCTGTGTATTCAATAAGTAAGAGGATTTACAGAATGCTGTGAAGAATAATAATCAAGTGGAAACGGTTTTGCCGTCCTTTTAAGGACGGCATTCGTTTCAGCGAGAAATAGAAGGATAAGTTATCGTGTGAAACCTATGAATTCTTCTATTTGGACAGAGACCGCAGGAGGAAGGGACCCGTCATGAAGCTCCGCCGCAAAATCTTGTTCGCTATTATTCTTCTTGTATTCATTCCCGTGATTGTCATGGGGATTGTGACGTATGTGAATTATTCGAATGCTATGGAGAAGAAATCAAGTAATTTCTACTGGATCTCCCTGCTGGAGACGGACCGCAAGCTGAAGTTCGCCCTCAGTGAGATTTCATCGATCACCAATTCAGCTATTACGCAGCCTGCGATCCAGCAGTCGCTGAAGCAGCAGAATTTCGTCCTCACCTATGACCGCAAGCAGGAAATCAACAACCTGCTGATTAACCATCCGATGATCACCTCGTTCAGCCTGTACGGGAAAGACCGGCTGCTGTACCAATACAATGCGCCGATGTCTTTTGCGGATATGCACAAGCAGGTCTGGTTCGGAGCCATGGAGGCTGCCGAAGGGCGTCCTGTCTGGTCCGGTCCCGGAGAGAACGGCTCGGCCAGCGGCGATAAGCCGGTGCTGGTCCATGCCAGAGTGATTAAGGACTATTATTCGCTGGAGGATATCGGCTATCTGGTTGTATATGTGAAGCCGGATCTGCTTGATCAGATTTTCTGGGAGGCTGCGACCCTGAAGAAAGGGGATATCCTGCTGGTCAACAAGCAGGGCAATATCGTCTTTAACAAGTCCGGGGAGCATATCGGGGAACGGACGGATTTTCCTTTTTTGCAGGAGAATTATAACCAGGAGCAGGACTATTACATTGACAATTATCAAGGGGAGCGGTCACTGATCACTTTCCTGCCTTCACATAACGCGGACTGGTATCTGGCGGCCATTACGCCGATGAACCTGATCTCCTCTGAATCGGTCTCCATCCGCAATATTGCGATTATTCTCGGCATGGTGTCGCTGCTGTCGGCCTTCCTGTTCGACCGTTATTTCATCCGCAGGCTTGTCCGCAGCATTAACAGCGCCGTGAACGGCATGAAGCGGGTCAAGCAGGGGATCTTCACCCCGATTCCGGTACCGCTGCGGGCCAATGATGAGAGCGATTCCCTGATTGACGGCTTCAACCGGATGAGCTCGCAGATCAACGAGCTGATTGACCAGGTCCAGACCGAGCAGGGACGCAAAAAGGAAGCGGAGATGCAGGCGCTGATGGCCCAGATCAACCCGCATTTCATCTATAATTCACTGGAATCGATCAACTCCATGGCGGTGTTGGCAGGCAACCGGGATATCAGCAAAATGGTCATCTCGCTCGGCCGGCTGCTGCGGATCAGCATCAGCCAGAATCAGGAGCTGATCCCGCTGCAGATGGAGTTCGAGCATGTCCGCCATTACTTGGATATCCAGAAGTTCCGGTTCGAGGACAAATTCTCCTATGAGCTGGACTTGCCGGAGCCGCTGAAATACGTGATGACCCAGAAGCTGATTGTTCAGCCGATTGTGGAGAACGCTTTGTATCATGCCATTGAGCAGATGGAGGAGCACGGGACCATTACAGTCACCGCCCAGGAGAACGGCAAGGATATTATCATTATTGTGAAGGATAACGGGCCGGGCTTCGATCTTGAGGTGCTGATGAGCCAGTGGAACAAGGAGCGGAGCAATCCCAAGAAATACAGCGACAGCGGGGTTGGGCTGAAAAATGTGCATGAGCGCCTGAACATCCGGTTCGGCAATCCCTATGGCATTCTGGTCTGCTCCTCACCGGGCTTCGGATCAGCCATCTGCATCCGGATTCCGAGGATACAGCCGTCATGAGAGGGAGAAGCCAAATGAAAGATCAGCGACATGTGCTCCGATGGTTGACCAACTGGGGATGGATTCTCCTCTATATTGTGCTGATGTCCGGCGCCGTATGGTTCATTATGCAGGAGGACCGGGAGCAGATTGAGGATACTTCGCCCGAGAAGATCACATTGACCTTCCGGCATTTCTGGATCAAGGAGCATGACCGGCCGCTGCTGGCGATCTTCGAGGAGGTTGTGCGCAGCTACCAGGAGAGCCATCCGAATGTGAAGGTGAACTTCGAGGGGCTGGACCAGAATATCCACCGGGAGCAGAAGCTGAAGAGTGAGATGGTAACCGGCACACCGCCCGATATGTTCGTCCTGTTCGGCGGAGCGGAGATCGAGCCCTACGTGCGTTCAGCCCGGCTGATGGATCTGACCGATTTCACTGCCCAGAACGGTCTCAGCAACCAGTTCAAGGATCTGCATCTCTGGACGTTCAACAATCATATCTACGGACTGCCTATCGAGGGCAATGCGGAACCGCTCTATTACAATAAAAAAATCTTCACCAAGCTAGGCATTAACACTCCGGCTACGTTGGCCGAGCTGGATACGGTGATGGCGAAGCTGAAGGCAGCGGGGTATATCCCGTTTGCGCTGGGGAATGAAGACCGCTGGCCTGCGGGGATATTCGCCCATTATCTGATGGACCGCTACGCCGGACCGGAGTTGATTCAGAAGCTGGTTACTGGCGAGGATATGTCGAGCTTCCAGAACAGTGGCTACCTGGAAGCGTTCCGGCATCTGAACAGATGGGTGAAGGCAGGCTATTTCAGTGAGGACTCTAATGATACCTCCACCGAGGGTGCGGTCCGTCTGTTCACTGAAGGCAGGGCAGCCATGTATCTGAACGGCAACTGGGATATCAATTTATTCTCGGGGGACAATGCCCCGGACGATTTCCAGAGCCGGGTTGGAGTCATTCCCTTCCCCGCGCGGGAGGCCGGCACAGAGCCGTCTATCGCCGGAGGGTATACGATTGGCATCGGGCTGTCTTCGAGCCTCACCGGAGCGAAGCGGACAGCGGCACTTGAATTGATGAAGGGCTTCTATACGAAAGAGATTCAGACGCGGATTGTCTATGAGGGTCTCCGAATTCCGTCGATGCGGATTGCATTTGACCCGGAGAAGACCGGACCGGTCTTTGCCCAGGTGATGGATATGATGGAGGAGAATGAGCAGAGCTTCGTCCCGTATGACAATCTGTTATCGCCTGAAGTGAAGAAGACCTTCCTTAGTGTCATCGAGGAGATGATTGACGGAGGGCTGCAGGCGGAGCAGGCCTTGCAGCAGCTGCAGGATGCGTCCAAGCAGTATTGGAATCTGATCCGGAGTTCTTCGGGTCAATAAGCCTGGGGGTGTAAGTGATGAAGGAGCAGCAGGAGAAATATAAGGTACTGCTCGTAGATGATGAGCCGATTATACTGCGCAGCCTGAAGGTTGCGATTCCATGGGATGAGCTGGGCCTGAGCATTGTGGGGGAAGCGAAGAACGGGGAGGCCGCCTTGCAGCAGATTCAGCAGACCGCACCACACATCATTATAAGCGACATCCGCATGCCGGTGATTGACGGGATCACGCTGATGAAGGAGGTTCTGCCGCGCAGCGCCAAGCTGATCTTCATTTTCATCAGCGGCTACGGGGAATTCGAATATGCCAGGGAGGCCCTGCGGCTGGGGGCTTTTGATTACTTGCTGAAGCCGATTGACCATGACGAGCTGGTGGAGATGCTTAAGCGGGCCAGGGAGCGCCTGGACCGCCAGAAGGAGAACGAGCAGCTAATGCTCTCGGTGCAGACCCTGTCGCTGCTGGCCCGCGAGCGCATGCTGGCCGAATTCACGCTGGGCAATCCGCGGCCGCTGCAGCACCTTGCGTGGCTGGAGAACAGCGAGCTGGAGGGAGAATACTTCATGGCCGTGGTCCGTCTGGACGACTACGCGGCCTTGACGGCGCAATGGAGCGCCGAGGAGAAGCGTCTGTGGCTGTTTGCCGTGCGCAATATCCTGGAGGAGTGGTCGCTTACGAACGGGGCATTGTCTATCTTCCCGTTCTATAACGGAGAATGGATTCTGCTCTTCCCGGCCAGCCTGAATGATGATAAGCGGGAACTCGGGGAGCAGCTTATAGCCGGAATCAAGCGCTACTCCAAGCTGAACTGCTCTGTCGGCATCAGCAGAAGCACCAGCGGGATTGATCAGCTTAGCACGGTATACCCGTTAGCCTCCCAGGCGCTGTACCAGCGCTTCTATTCCGGTCAGGCCGGTGTCTTCCTGGAAGAGGAGACAGCAGCGGCAGGCAACCGCGAGGTGCAGTATCCGAAGGAGCTGGAGCTGTCGCTGATTGAGAGCATCCGTACTCTGAATATGGAGCGGATGCTGACTCTTTTTGACGAGATGTCCGTTTTCATTGAAGCCCAGAGCTTGCCCCAGCCGCTGGCGGAGCGCCTGATGATTGAGATGAGTGTGGTGTTATACCGGCAATTCGAACATCTGAATACACATAATGACTGGTCCATTGAAGGGCTGTTCAGCAAGCTGAACGGACTGGGCACGTTGCCGGACATGATGAATGTCCTGAAGACCACCTTCCGCGACTGGCTGGAGCAGAGTCATAAGACCGCAGCACGGGAGGACGGACGGAGCATCATTGAGAAGGTCCAGCGGTACATTGAATCCAATTACCATAAGGATCTCAGCATCGAGGAGGTATCCGAGGTGGCCGATCTGAGCATCAGCCATTTCTGCACTCTGTTCAAGCAAATCTCCGGCTACACGTTCCTCGAATTCGTCACCCACTGCCGGATGGAGAACGCCAAATACATTCTGCGCAGCAGCAATGTGAAAGTGTATCAGGTCGCACCGCTGGTCGGCTATCAGGACCCGAGATACTTCACCCAGGTATTCAAAAAAGCGACCGGCAAGACGCCCACAGAGTACCGTGAGGAGCATGTGAAGCAGGCTTAGCAGACCGGCAGGCAAGAAGCTGAGTAAACGCAGGATATACATAAAGGCCGGATAAGGAATCGGCCTAAGAGTCTGAGCAACTAAGAATCTAAGCACCTAAGCGACTAAGCACCTAAGCTAATGGGTGCTTTTTTTGTCGTTCAAGGCGTTAATGCTGATTAATTTGCTACATCCTTGAAGAGCGGGATTAATCAAGAAATCTGGTGACGGGCAGCGGCCGGAAGTCCAAATGCTCACCGCAGTGACGGCGAAGCTTCAAGTTCAAAACTTAAGTGCGTCTTATATAAGTGGAAAAACTCCAACTCTTTCAGCCGAAATCTTTGAAACCGGTGAAGCAGTTGGATAAACGACACTTACTGGAAGCGAAATTGGAGCTTTAGCGGAATGGGGTCGAATTAGATGACAAAAATCCACGTAATCTTCTTACGGAAAGAAAAACGGATTTATTAAGTGTATAAAATCCAACTAAGGTGGCGAACAGGGGCTGCTTTTCGTTCATCATTACTGCTTCTGTGTTGGAAGGATTAATCATGCTACTATAATTAATAGACGAATGATAATATTATCCTTAAATATATAGACAAATAAATAAAACATCTATATATTAATAAACATATTAGATATACATCTATTTAGTTTAATATTGAATAATGGAGGATGTTAACGTGTTAAGTAACAAGTATGTACGGACGATTATGCTGTCAAATGTGCTATTGCAGCTCGGGGTGTGGGTGCGGAATTTTGCGATTCTGCTGTATGTGACGGAGATTACGCACAATGATCCTTATTATGTCTCGCTTATTTCGGTGGCTGAATACGGCCCGCTGTTTCTGTTCGCCATCATCGGGGGAACCTTCGCAGACCGCTGGCGGCCCAAACGGACCATGATCGTAAGTGATCTGCTGTCCGCTTGCTCAGTCTTTGCTGTGTTGCTGGTGGTGCTGTCGGGCTCATGGAGGGCCTTACTGTTCGCAACGCTGGTATCTGCCATCCTGTCCCAGTTCTCACAGCCTTCGGCGATGAAGCTGCTTAAGCAGCATGTGCCTGAAGAGCAGCTGCAGAGTGTAATGGCCATGTTTCAGTCGCTTACAGCCTTCTTCATGGTCATTGGTCCGGTGATCGGCACATTCATCTATAGTCATTACGGCATTGAGGTCTCACTTGCTGTGATGGGCGGGATGTTCATCGGCTCGGCGCTCATTCTGGTCAAGCTGCCCGCTGAACGGAGGGAGGAGACCGGACAGGCCCGCAGCGGGTTCCTGGCGGAGATGATATCCGGACTGAATTATGTGCGTGCAAGCCGGGTACTGAAGAACCTTGGAGTAACGTTTGCCTTCGCCGGGCTTGCCGCCGGACTGGTTCAGCCGCTGGGTGTCTTCATCATTATGGAGAATCTGGGCAGAGACAAAGGCTTCCTGCAGTGGGTGATGATGGCGAATGGAGCGGCGATGCTGCTGGGTGGAATGTTTATTATGAGTAAAGGCAAAACTATGAAGCCGCAGACAATGTTATCCCTGGGCCTGCTGATCAGTGCGGCAGGAACGGTAGGGGTAGGCTGGTCGCATCACACAGCGCTCACGCTGGTGCTCCAGACGGTTAGCGGATTCTTTTACCCTTGTATTCATATCGGTATCAATACCCTGCTGCTCCGTCACACAGAGACTGCTTATATGGGCAGGGTGGGCGGCATTATGGGGCCGATGTTCATGGGCTTCATGGTGATCGGAATGTCTGTAGCCGGCTACGCCAAAGGCACGCTCTCCCTATCTGCAGTCTTCACAGGGAGCGGCGTACTGTTCCTGATTGCGGTGCTGATTCTGCTGCCGCTGCTCAGAACGAAGGAGGCGGGCAGACAAGCACTCCAGAGCCGACTATGACATTTGTCATACATCAGAGTTGATATTTATGACTTACGGGGATGACACTTCTTTCTTTATACTTGAAATATAAGAAGTATCCTTGAATGGATGCATCCGAGGAGGAACCGATCCCGATGACCAACAACCAGATACCCCAGCTCTCTACATTGAAGAAAAGCGTAGCCCCTTACGAGAAAACAGACCTCAACACGAGCATAAAACAGCTCATTAATACGCTTGGGCCCCTGGTGCTATTATGGACCGCCGCATACTTAAGCTTATCCGTGTCCTACTGGCTGACGCTGCTGTTCGCTATTCCGGCTGCCGGCTTTGTCATCCGCACCTTTATTATTTTTCATGACTGCTGTCATGGGTCGTTCTTCAAGAACCGCAAGGCCAATGATATTGTCGGCACCATCACCGGTGTGCTTACCCTGGTCCCTTACCGCCAGTGGAAGCACAGTCATTCGATTCATCACGCCGGAAGCAGCAATCTCGACAAAAGAGGCATCGGGGATATCTGGATCATGACGGTGGATGAATATGTGGCTGCCAAGCCGCTCCAGCGGCTCTATTACCGGATCTACCGTAACCCGCTGGTAATGTTCGTCATCGGACCGATTGCCGTATTCCTCATCCAGTACCGGTTCAATGCCAAAGGGGCAAGACGCAAGGAACGGATGAATACGTACCTGACCAATGTGTCCATTGTGGGTCTATATGCTGGAATCATTCTGCTCATAGGCTGGCAGGCGTTCCTGCTGGTACAGCTGCCGATTGTGTTCGTATCCGGCTTCCTCGGCATCTGGCTGTTCTATGTACAGCACCAGTTCGAACATACTTACTTCGAGCATGATGAAGAGTGGAGCTACGTGAACGCCGCTGTAGAAGGAAGCTCTTACTATAAGCTGCCGAAGCTGCTACAATGGATTACCGGCAATATCGGATTTCACCATGTGCATCACTTGAGTCCGAAGGTGCCGAATTATAATCTGGAATTGGCTCACAATGCCAGCCCGCCTTTGCAAAAGGCAACCACCATTACACTCAGCACCAGTCTCGAAGCGCTGAAATACCGTCTTTGGGATGAAGAGCATAAGGTCTTCCTCAGCTTCAAGCAGTTGAAGCAGCGCTTGCGGAAGAGTGAGCCTGCCGTGAAAGAGGGGCTGAAGGTAATCAAACCTGGGTTCCAGAGCGAATAGAAGCGGTAACATGATAACATGCAGAAAGACAGATCCGGGGAGCAGGATGCCGGGTCTGGTCTTTCTTTTTAGAATACACACAGGTTGTTTCGAAGGTAGTTGCCGGTCGGAGGCTGGTTTATGTTAAAATGGGGGTATAAACTTGCTGGCAAAAAGGATGGCTAACATGCAGAAGTGGCATCATATTTTTCATAAAAGTACGGGACTGAGCCCTTATGTATGGGTTGTTTTTTACATTCTTCCGTTCTATTTTATCTTCCGATCCTCCTCGGCGGACCGCTGGGTGTATGGCATCCTGATGATTATGGTCTTCTTCGCCTGCTACGTGCTGTCGTTTAAGTCCAGGGGCTGGGTGGTCTATTTCTGGACCAGTGTGCAGATGATAGTTTCTGTTACGATGACGCTGCTGTTCGGGTACATGTACTTTGCGCTGTTTTTGGCTTTTTTTATCGGGAATATTCAGAAAAGAGCGGCCTTCTTCACCCTCTATCCGATCCATCTGCTGACGACGATTGTAGCCATTAACTATGAGCTGATTATGCGCAATCCCGTATTCCTCTCGCAGCTGCCGTTCGTGCTGGTCAGTATTATTGCCGTGGTGCTGCTTCCGGTCACAACCTATAACCGCAACAGGCAGGATAAGCTGGAGGAACAGCTGGAGGATGCCAACAAACGGATCTCCGAGCTGGGCATTATGGAAGAGCGTCAGCGGATCTCCCGGGATCTGCATGATACGCTGGGACAACGCCTGTCACTGATCGGACTGAAGAGTGACCTGGCCGGCAAGCTGATCACCAAGAATCCGGCACAGGCCATGATCGAAATTAACGATGTCCGCGTAACCGCCCGCAGCGCGCTTAAGGAAGTCCGGGAGATGATCACACAGATGCGGGGCATCCGGGTTGAAGATGAGCTGGTGCGCATCCGGCAATTCCTCCAGGCGGCGGAGATCGGTTATATACTGGAGGGTGATCCCGTTCTGACTAATACCTCGCTGATTACCGAGAATGTGCTGAGCATGTGCATGAAGGAGGCGGTAACCAACGTGGTGAAGCATAGCGGCGCCTCGCTGTGCCGGATACAGATTGAATCTTCACGGACCGATCTGGTCATCAAGGTGAAGGACAACGGCGGAGGGATTGAAGGGACCAAGCTGTATCATAAGGGGCATGGCCTGCAGGGAATGCGGGAGCGGCTTGAGTTCGTGAACGGTTCGATGGAAGTGATCCAGGATGAAGGAACTACAGTAGTGATTAAGGTGCCGAATGCGTCGCAGCAGCCGGACATGGAGGTGAACGCGCAATGATATCAATCGTGATAGCTGAAGACCAGCGGATGCTGCTGGGAGCGCTGTCGGCGCTGCTGGACCTGGAGGAAGACATGAGGGTGGTCGGCAAGGCGGGCAACGGGGAAGAGGCTGTGAAGCTGGTGAAGCAGCTACAGCCGGATATCTGTATTATGGATATTGAAATGCCGGCTATGACGGGCCTGGAAGCGGCAGAAGCCCTGAAGGGGGCAGGCTGCAAAATCATGATTCTGACCACGTTTGCCCGGGCAGGGTACTTCGAGCGTGCGGTCAAGGCCGGAGTGGATGCCTATCTGCTTAAGGACAGTCCCAGCGAGGAGCTGGCGCTGTCGATCCGCAGTGTCATGGACGGCAAACGGATGTACGCGCCGGAGCTGATGGATGAAGCCTACAGCAAGGAAGCGAATCCGCTGACCGAGCGGGAGAAGGAAGTGCTGGGGCTGATCGCAGACGGCAAGAACACGAAGGAGATCGCCAGCCAGCTCTATATCACCACCGGAACGGTCCGCAACTATATCTCGGTCATTCTGGACAAGCTGGATGTGGGCAACCGGATTGAGGCGATTACGCGGTTTAAGGAGAAGGGCTGGTTCAAATAAAATATCCCTGCGGGGAAGCAGGAACGGCAGCTGTCTTTTAGGAGGGCTGGCCGTTTTTTTGTAAATATAAGAATTTATATGTTGCACACGATAACTTATCCTTCTATTTCTCGCTGAAACGGTACCGTCCTTTAAAAGGACGGCAAAGCCGTTTCCACTTGTCGGCTATAGAGTGTACATAAACCGCTTAGAACGGAGCTTGACCAGAAGCGAATCTAGGACCTATCACCCATTTTTCATCTGAAAGCGGTTACTCTATTGGATCGGACGCTAAGATTTGTTAAAATAAATGCAAACATATGATCTTATTTGTAGTCGTTTCATGTGAAGCTGGGTAATAAATACTTGTGCCCCGTATGCACGTTCATTCATTCTGCTTACATCCTAATTCAGCCGGGAGGAATCTAATTTGCCAGAGCTAACATCCACGTACGTCGATTCACTTGCACCCAATGCTGCTGCGATCAAGAACGGCCAGGGGCTGGTCCGCAAAAAGAGCTTTGTGGAGCTCCATCAGTCGGAGAACGGAGAGCTATTATTCGGAAAATGTGCCGGAAGCGGCAAAACGCCCTATGAGTGCTCAGTGGACTTCATCGCACCAGACAGCCCGGTCTTCCGCTGCAGCTGCCCCAGCCGCCAATTCCCCTGCAAGCACGCACTAGGTCTGCTGTATGCCTATACCGAAGGCCAGACGTTCACACCTGCCCCGGTTCCCGAGGACATCGCATCGAAGCGCGAGAAGGCGGAGAAGCGGGAAGAGAACAAGGTGAAGCAGGCGGCTGAAGGAGCAGAGTCCAAGCCGAAGAAGGTTAACAAATCCGCCCTGAAGAAAAAAATCAACGCGCAGCTCGAAGGGCTTGACCTGCTGGAGAAGCTGGTACTCTCCTTCGTGCGCAGTGGCCTGTCCACAATTGACAAGTCTGCGGCCAAGACGCTTCAGGGGCATGTGAAGCAGCTCGGGAACTATTATTTGTCCGGGGCGCAGATTGAGCTGCGCCGCTTCGCGAATATGATGTTCAGCGGCAACGATCAGGAGCAAAACTATACATATGCGGTGGAGCAGCTGACACGGCTACACGCATTTATCAAGAAGGGCCGGACGTATCTGCTGGCCCGGAGCGAGGACCCGGAGCTGGCGCTGGATCATGAATCCACCATTGATGAATGGCTGGGCCATGCCTGGCAGCTTAGCGAGTTGAAGGAATACGGGCTGGTGAAGGAGGGGGCAGAGCTGCTGCAGTTATCCTTCTACAGCTACAACGATGCGGCCCGCCAGGAGTTCGTAGACCTTGGCTTTTGGCTGGATCTCTCTGCGGAAGCCGGGGAGATCCGCCGGACCTTTAACTACCGCCCTTACAAGGCGGCGAAGCTGATGCGTGAGGAAGACAGCTTCTTCGACATTGCCGTGGTTCCACAGCTGTACACCTATCCCGGGGATATGAATGCCCGGATTAGGTACGAGTCCATGTCTTCAAGACCGGTGCAAGGCACGGATCTTGAGCGGGCGGCCGCCAAGGCTCACCGTTCATATTCGGAGGTCTTCAAGAAGGTGAAGAACCAGATCAAGAACCCGCTGAGCGACAAGCAGCCGGTCATGCTGCTGCATGCCGCAGCTCTGGGCGTCACAGAGAACGGCCAGTATGTTATGACTGACGGGGAAGGCACAAGGCTCCTTCTGGAGGATATTCCGTCGATGCCGCAGGGCACAGTGGAGCTGCTGCCGTTCCTTCCGGCAGGCGCCCGCGAAGATTGTACAGTTCTGGTCATGTTCGAGCATGACCTGGACCAGGGACGTCTGCGTGCCCAGCCGCTAAGTGTCATTAAGGACGAAGAGATCGTTCGTCTGCTGTACTAGAGTAATTCAACATAATCCACAAACCTTTATTCATATGGGAGGACAATCCATGAGCACAGCGTTATTGCAGGAGCTGCATCAGGAATACAGAAGACTGTATATTGCCGGAAGTGAGCTGGCGGCCGAAGATTTCCGCCTGAAGCGGCTGCTTCCGCAATTTCAGCAGCTAGGCGAGCGGTCACCAGTCTTTAAGAAGTTAGGCGAGGGAATCACGGCACTGATTGAACCGGGGAGCCCGGACGGTCCTGCCCCGGGCATTCAATTGCAGGAGAATACCCTGCTGCTGGAGTCCGTTCTGTACACTCAGGGAACGACAACCGTGGACGGAACTCCCGGACCCTTGCCGGTCCGGAAGTTCACCCTGCAGACGAATCAGACTTACCGGAAGCTTGCGCCTGTGCTGGAAGCACTCACCACTACCGGAAGCGGCAGATATGAGATTGTAGTGGATGCGTATAAGGATGGGGTCTTCCAGGATCTGCGATTGCTGCCGCTGGCGGTCTCTGCGCTGAACGACCCGTATGCGGAGCTGGCGGAATATGCGATGAATCATATTCTCCCGTCCTACGGGCCGGTCATTGCCAGCCACCTGCTGGAGAGTCTTAATCTCTCAGGGGGAAGAAGTGAGGTCCGCAAACTGGAGGTAATCTGGAAGGTCGGTGCAGACGAATACCTGGATAAGATCTTCCACGCTGCCGAGAGTGGAAGTGAGGAGGTCCGCGCTGCAGCCATCAAATGCCTGGGCGGTTATGAACAATTCACGCCCAACCTGCTGGAGTGGTCCACTGACAAGAAGAAAGCCATCCGCGAAGCGGCCTATGCGGCGCTGGCGGCAGGCGGTACGTTACAGGGAGGGGAACGGCTGGTTGAGGCATTCATCCAAAAGAAGGACCGCGAGATTCTGGGCAGAGTGCTGGCGGACGGGCATTCCGCAGAGGTGAGTGCCCGTCTGGCGGCATTATTCATGGAGGAGCTGCAGGCAGCCCCGCAGAAAAATGACGGCGTGAAGCTGACAGACAAGATATGGAATGAGCTTCTTCCCTTCCTTACCGCTCTTCGCCGGGTACGGAGTCCGCAGCTGGATGAAATCTACAGCTATATCCTTCAAGAGTATCCCCGGTTCTCGTCACTGGGCTGGATTCCGCTTTTGGACCACGCAGCCTTGTATAAAGAGAAAACTCCAGACGGTGCTGCTCTGGCAGAGCTTGCAGAGCTGGAGAAGCGGAGCGTGCGTTTCCTGCCGCATTATTTCCATGCCGCCCAGCAGTCTATAAGTCCGAAGGAGCTATTCGACCGGTTCGCCGGCGGAACCTTCTTGGATAAACTCAAAGCGCTTGTGGGTAAGGAAGCCAAGGATGCGGCTCAGCGCTCCCAGCTGCTGATTAATACCATTGAGGATCAGGTTGTGGATATCCGCCGGCGGAATTATGAAGTAGAGTGGGATGCAGCGGGAATCAGACAGCCTTACAGCAGGGAGATGCTTCCGGTTGAGGAGATTGCCGCAGCTTGGGACCCCCGCTGGCTGGACTGGTTCATCCAGCACAATGCTGTGAATCTGGCCAGTGCCTTTGCCCGGCCGGGTCACAAGGGCGTGCGGAACTTTCTGGTTGATAAGCTGCAGGACCTGTCCAAACGCCGTGCCAGTGATTTCATTCCCAACATCTTCAAGGGACTGGAAAGGGCCGGGGTGCCTGAGCCGGAGCGTCTGGAACTGTTGATGAGTGCCCTGGAGACTAAGAGTCCTCATAACCCGTATACCTTCGAATTGTATATATTTAAAATGATGGAGCGCTTCCCTGCCAGCTATGCCAGCCGTGTGGAAGCGGTTATTCCCAACTATAGATATGAATGCAAGCAGCAGCTGGAATATGTGCTGGCCAGCCTGCGGAGTGCCAAGAATACCTGACCCTTATAACAGCTACCCTGTTCCTCGAAGCCATACATTCTTAACTTTAGCTTTTCACAAAACAGTTGCAAGGAGAGGTGTACATGTCAACAGAACAAGATCAGCTTCAGGATTACATGCGTCTGCCTGCCGAAATCCTGTACCAGGATGAGCTGGAGGCTCTGCGCAAGGAGGACACCGGGCGTATTCCGGCCGGATGGCAGATGTCCCCGCGTTCAGTTCTCACGTTCATTACTGGCGGCAAGGCGGGCAAGACCGTGATTACGCCGAAATACATCGGCAACACCCGACTGATCGAGATGGCGGTTGCCACGCTGGTCACTGACCGGGCACTGCTGCTGATCGGGGAGCCGGGCACGGCGAAATCCTGGCTGTCCGAGAATCTGGCGGCGGCAATCTATGGCAACTCAGGCATGGTTGTTCAGGGGACAGCGGGAACAAGCGAAGAGCATGTACGCTATTCCTGGAACTATGCCATGCTCCTGGCGAACGGTCCAACGCCGGAAGCGCTGGTCAAGAGCCCGATTATGCGGGCGATGGAGGACGGCGGCATTGCCCGGTTCGAGGAAATCTCCCGCTGTGCTTCCGAGGTACAGGACGCGCTGATCTCGATTCTGTCGGAGAAGACGATCTCTGTGCCGGAGCTGGGCAAGGAGACCAGTGCCCGCAAGGGCTTCTCGATTATTGCCACTGCAAATACCCGGGACCGCGGAGTCAATGAGATGTCCGCTGCCTTGAAGCGGCGCTTCAATATCATTGTGCTGCCTGCGCCATCGGACCTTGAGACGGAGCTGTCCATTGTGAAGAAGCGTGTCGGCGAGATTGCCTCCTCCTATGAGCTGCAGGCTGCTGTTCCGGCGGATGAAGCGCTGCTTAAGGTGGTCACCATCTTCCGCGAGCTGCGCAGCGGCATGACGCTCGACAAGAAGGAGAAGGTGAAGACTCCAGCCGGTGTAATCTCCACGGCAGAAGCCATCTCGCTGCTGACGAACAGCATGGCTCTGGCGGCAAGCTTCGGGAGCGGAGAACTGACCGACGAGGATCTGGCAGCGGGACTCCAAGGGGCGATCGTCAAGGATGACGACAAGGATAAGCTGGTGTGGAAGGAATATCTGGATAATGTAATGAAGAAAAAAGGAGCGGACTGGCGCGGACTCTATCAAGCCTGCAAGGAGATGAACGAGTGAGCAGGGCAGCGGTTGCCGGCGTTCATGTCTTCGGAGTCCGGCATCTGTCTCCGGGCGGTGCCAGGCATGTCCTGGAATATTTGAACGAGCTGCAGCCGACCGCCGTGCTGATTGAGGGGCCGAGTGATGCAAGCGGAGAGATCCGTCATTTAACCCATGCGGTAACGAAGCCGCCGGTAGCTATTCTGGCCTTCACCGAGGATCTGCCCGTACGGACGGTACTCTGGCCGTTCGCTGTGTATTCCCCGGAATATCAGGGGATGAAATGGGCACAGGAGCATGGAGCACAGGCAGAGTTCATCGACCTGCCTTCCTCTGTAACGCTGGGGCTGCAGGATGCGTTACGACAGGATGCCGGCGGACGCACGGAGCTGAAGCCTGTGGCTGAAGAACAGGGGGAGCCGGCGGAAGAGGAAGTCAGTGAGCCGGAGTCCGTATACAGCCGGATTGCCCGGCTTGCCGGTGAGCATGACTATGATATGTACTGGGAGCGTAATTACGAGCATAACGCCAGCAGCGGCGCATACCGCGCCGCGATTCTGGCCTTCTCTGCCCAGATGCGGGAGCTGTCGGAGTCCTCGGAGCGTGCAGAGCAGCCGCGGGAATATGCTTATAACGCGTTGCGCGAATCTTACATGAGGCGGAGAATTAAGCTCAAGATTGAAGAAGGGCATCTGCCTGAGAAGATTGTTGTGATCTGCGGTGCATACCACGCCGCCGCACTGGCTGATCTCTCGGAGGGAATGAGCGATACGGAGCTTGCGTCATTACCTACACGCTCTACCAAGCTGACGCTGATGCCGTATTCCTACTATAAGCTCTCCACTATGTCGGGTTACGGTGCGGGCAACGCGGCTCCGCACTACTTCCAGATGATGTGGGAGCTGATGGCCTCAGGCCGCGCTGAGGAGCTGCCCCATCTCTATCTCTCCTCTGTAGCCCGGATGGTGCGCAGAGCAGGGACGCACCGCTCCACGGCCGAAGTGATTGAAGCGGTGCGGCTGGCAGAGTCGCTGGCGGCACTGCACGGCGGAAGCGCACCTACGCTGCGCGATCTGCGCGATGCCGCACAGACCTTGCTCGGCCACGGTGATCTGGCCGTTATCGCCGATTCGCTGGCCCGGGTGGATGTCGGTACGAATATCGGAAGGCTGGCCGATGGCGTCAGCCAGACGCCGATTCAGGATGACCTGAACCGGCTGCTGAAGCGCTACAAGCTGGAGAAGTACAGATCGACTGTAGCCAGTGACCTGACGCTGGATCTGCGCGAGAACCGCCGGGTGTCAAGCAGTGAAGCGGCTTATCTCGATCTGCACCGCTCGGTGCTGTTCCACCGGCTGGAGCTGCTCGGCATCCACTTCGCCCGGAATGTGCCGAGCGGCCAGTCCGGGGCGACCTGGGCGGAGCACTGGGTCCTCCAGTGGGCGCCGGAGGTAGAGATTGAGATCGTGGAGTCTACATTGCTGGGCGAGACCATTGAGGTGGCGGCAGCCTACGTGCTGCGCGAGAAGCTGCTGGAATGCAGCTCTATCGCTGAGGCCTCTGCGCTGATTGTCACCGCCTGCGAATGTGCCATGACCACGCAGATGGAGGAGAGCAGCCGCGTGCTGCAGCGCCTTGCGGTGGATAGCCGCGATGTCGTCTCGATTGCCACAGCGGCCAGAGAGCTGGCCAAGATCATCGGTTATGGCGACATCCGCAAGGTGGATACGGCCCCGTTCGTACCGCTGCTGGAGGAGCTGTTCCGCCGGGGCTGCCTGTTCCTGCTGGATGCCAGCGGCTGCAATGATGAAGCGGCGGCGCTGATGATAAGTGCAATGAATGACCTGAATAACATCTCGCAGGAGCATAGCGAGATTGCGGATACAGCTCTATGGCTGCAGGAGCTGCTGCAGCTGGCGCAGCGGGATGACCGCAACCCGCGGCTGTCGGGCTTCGCCTGCGCGATCCTGATGGAGCGTGGAGCCATCCCTGCCGGGGAGGTAGCGGCGGAGGTGTCGCGCCGCTTGTCTCCGGGGATACCGGCGGACCTCGGGGCAGGCTGGTTCGAAGGGTTGTCCATGCGTAACCGCTATGGTCTGTTGTCGCGAATGAGCCTGTGGGAGCAGCTAAATGACTATATCAACGCCTTGGAGGATGAGGAATTCAAGCGTGCGCTGGTCTTCCTGCGCCGGGCGTTCAGTACCTTCTCCCCGCGTGAGAAGACGATGATCGCTGAGCTGCTGGGTGAGCTGTGGGGCGTGAACACAGAGCAGGCCGCCGAGATTCTGACAGGAGAACTGAAGGAGGAGGAAGCCAAAATGCTGGATGATCTGAATGATTTTGACTTCGGGGATCTATAGATGGGTGAAGAAGAGCTGAAGGAAGAGCTGAAGGAAGAGCTGATGGAGGATAATCTGAACGGCGCCCTTACACGCTGGCGGCTGATTCTGGGGCAGGAAGCGGAAGAGGCCTTGCCTGGCTATGGCCAAGGCAGCGGCCGGACGCTAAGTGAGGAAGAGCTGATTATGGATGCGGCACTGGCGGCTATCTATAATGAGACAGGCGCAGGCAAGGCAGAAGGGAGTGCCGCTGCCGCATCGAAGGGCAGAGGTGCAGGCTCGGGACATGCTGCGATTAACCTGTCCAAGTGGCTCGGAGATGTGCGGAATTTCTTCCCGGAGGATGTGGTCTCGGTCATTCAGACGGATGCGATGGAGCGTAAGGGCTGGAAGCAGCTGCTCTTCGAGCCGGAGCTGCTGGCGGCAGTGAAGCCTGATATCCAGCTGGTGGGTACGCTGCTGGCACTCAAGGGCAAAATCCCGGAGAAAACCAAAGAAACCGCAAGGATGCTGGTCCAGGCGCTTGTGGATGAGCTGGTCAAGCTGCTGGAGACCGATATCCGCCGTGCGGTTACCGGAGCGCTTAACAAGCGGCAGCATTCCCCATTGCCTTCACTAAGCGGGCTGGACTGGAAACGGACGATCGAGCGCAATCTGAAGCACTACGATGCGGAGCGGCGGATGATTATCCCCGAGCGCTTCTTCTATTTCGACCGGGCCCGCCGCAGCAAGGAATGGACGGTCATTGTGGATATTGACCAGAGCGGCTCGATGGCCAGCTCTGTGATCTGGGCGTCGGTGATCGGCTCGATCTTCGCCAGTATCCCGGCGCTGAACACGCGTGTCGTTGCTTTTGACACCGAGGTGGTAGACTTGACGGAGCAATGTGCGAATGATCCTGTTGACATGCTCTTCGGCATCCAGCTCGGGGGCGGCACGGATATTCATAAGTCGGTGAAGTATTGCGAGCAGTTCATCGAGGAGCCGAAGAAGACGCTGTTCATTATCGTATCGGATCTGTATGAGAACGGTAATCAGGCCGGTCTGGTCCGGCGGATGCGCGAGCTGCGGGAATCCGGGGTGCGGACGATGACGCTGCTGGCCCTCTCCGATGAGGGTAAGCCTTCCTATGATGAACGGCTTGCCGCTCAGCTCGCCCGTGACGGAACCCCTTGCTTCGCCTGTACTCCGGCACTGTTGCCTGTCCTGGTGGAAGGGGCGCTGAAAGGCCAGGAGCTGGGTGAATTGGCGAAGCGGCTGGGGATGACGCGGTAATTTAATTAGAAGAGGAAACACTTACTTTATAATCACATATTGTGTAACATGCCGCTATCATTTATAATCGGTTATTAAAAAGCACCTTTCGCTAGGCGCTGCTTGAAAGGAAATGAATTTCTTATGTCGAGGAAGCTCAGAGCGGGTATTGTTGGCGGTACCGGTATGGTCGGCCAGCGTTTCATTGCACTTTTGGAGAATCATCCATGGTTTCAGGTAACGGCGATTGCGGCGAGCGCGAATTCAGCCGGCAAGTCCTATGAGGAGTCTGTTCAAGGCAGATGGAAGCTCTCCACCCCTATGCCGGAAGCAGTCAAAGGCATTATGGTTCAAGACGCCTCCAAGGTAGAGGAAGTGGCAGCGGATGTGGATCTGATCTTCTGCGCCGTAGATATGAAGAAGGAAGAGATCAAGGCGCTGGAAGAAGCTTATGCGCGTACCGGAACTCCGGTGATCTCCAACAATTCGGCACACCGCTGGACACCTGATGTTCCGATGGTGATTCCCGAGATTAACCCGGAGCATCTGGAGGTTATCGCCCAGCAGCGCAAACGTCTGGGGACAGAGACCGGCTTCATCGCCGTGAAACCGAACTGTTCCATTCAGAGCTATATGCCTACTCTGAATGCACTTCATGAGTTCAAGCCTTCTAAGGTGGTTGTAACCACTTATCAGGCGATTTCAGGTGCAGGCAAGACCTTCGCGGACTGGCCGGATATGGTAGATAACGTGATTCCTTTCATTGGCGGGGAAGAAGAAAAGAGCGAGCAGGAGCCGCTCCGGATCTGGGGTAAGGTAACCAGTGAAGGGATCGTACCAAGCGAGCAGCCGGTAATCACCACACAGTGTATTCGTGTACCTGTGGCTGACGGCCATATGGCGGCTGTCTTTGTTTCCTTTGAGCAGAAGCCTTCCCGCGAGGAGATTCTGGAACGCTGGAACAGCTTCCAGGGGCGTCCGCAGGAGCTCGGTCTGCCGAGTGCTCCTAAGCAGTTCATCACGTATTTTGAGGAAGAGAACCGTCCGCAGACCCGTCTGGACCGCGATATTGAGAACGGCATGGGCATCTCCGCAGGACGCCTGCGCGAGGATTCACTGTACGATTACAAATTCGTCAGCCTGTCCCACAATACGGTGAGAGGCGCTGCCGGCGGTGCGGTACTGATCGCCGAATTGCTTAAGGCCGAAGGATATATTCAGCCTAAATAAGCCACTTTATGCTCTTGGATAGATACCTGTTATGCAGCCTGCCGGAGGCTCTCCGCGCAGGCTGTTTGCAGTTGGACCTGACAATCCGCCCGAAATAATGGTAAGATAGAGTAATGTACGACGAAAACTGAATATTGACGGAGTGATATTGTGGCAAAAAGTAAAGGCGGCGGCACAGGCAGAGGAACAGGCAGCAAGGGCTGGACCCGCTGGAATAAGACGGCAAAACCCGTGAAGCCGGCCCGAAGCGGCCCTCCCGGAAGCCCAGGTGCCAAAGGAGCCAAACCGGCTAAGAGCAGCAGCGGCAGCAACAAAACCGGAGGCGCTAAATAAGCGGACATCTGCCCATTGATAATTACCAAATATAAGGGTTATAGGTTGGAGGCAACATCTGATGGCTATGTGAATCAGGTGTTCTTTCATATGTAGGACCTGAAAGCGGGTACTTCATGAGAATTAACAAATACATCAGTGAGACCGGTGTCTATCCGCGCAGAGAGACGAACCGGCTGATTGCCGCCGGAAGGATCACGATTAACGGGAAGGTCTGTACGCCTGGAGCAAGCGTGGAGCCTGGAGATACGGTAGCTGTAGACGGAATTACCGTGACTCCAGACCGGGAGGAGCGGGTCTACCTGGCGCTGAACAAGCCGGTAGGCATTACCTGTACAGCCGCCCGGCATGTGGAAGGGAATATCGTAGATTATATCAACTATCCCTCCCGGATTTTTGCCGTCGGCAGATTGGACAAGCACTCGGAAGGGCTGATTCTGATGACCAATGACGGGTCGATTGTCAACCGGATGATGCGTTCCGAGCATAGTCATGAGAAGGAATACCGGGTGAGCGTGGATAAGCCGGTCACGGAAGACTTTTTGGCGGAGATGTCAGCGGGTGTAGATATTCTGGAGACCCGGACCAAGCCATGCCTCACCCGGCGGATCTCGGATCAGGAGTTCATGATTATTCTGACCCAAGGGCTGAATCTGCAGATCCGCCGGATGTGCAAGGCGCTGGGCTACCGTGTGCTCCGCCTGGAGCGCATACGGATTATGCATATCACGCTCAGTGGTCTTCCGCAAGGGCAGTGGAGACGGCTGACGGAGGAAGAGCTCGCAGAGCTTCATGCCAGACTGGAAGATTAGGGGCAACTCACATACCAGTACGGCTTCCGAAGCGGGCTCCCGGACAGGTATACAGGAAGTCATGCTACCACGACACGACATTTAGGAGGATTACATGCGGATTATTAGCTTATTGATAGCCTTAGCGATCATAGCGGGTTGCTCAAGAACAGGGGATGGCAGATCAGCAGATCCGTCTGCAGCGCCAGCCGCTTCCCCGGCAGCGGATCTCTCAGCAGCACCTGGAGGGCATCAGGAGGAAGACGCGGCTGCCGCAGCGCTCGCGGAAGTGTCCCCTGAGATTGCAGATGAGTATTCGGGATTCGTACATATGGATGCGGTTCAGTTGAACGGGCAGATTTTTCAGGTGTATTACTGGAATAAGGGAGAGTTCAGCTATACACAGTTCGCCATCGTTAAGGAGGGCAAAATGGTCTTTGACAGCAAGAAGGCCGGGCTTACCCTGGAAGGCGGCGGCATTTGGAATGAGGAGGAGCAGCTCTGGGCTGAAGCCGTGGTGCAGAACAACCGGAATACCTTCTTGTTCAGTCTGATGGACAACCGTCCCGCGTACGCGTCTATTGTAGTCGAAGAGATCGACGGAACGATGCAGGTAACGGTTAACGATCTGTTCAGCGTGAATTATGAGGATGTGGATCAGGACGGGAGCGAGGATCTGCTGGCCAGCCCTTATCCGGGTCAATCCCCCCTGGGTCCGGCGCTGATGGGCATCTACCAGCTGGAAGGGACGAATTATGTGCCGGATAAGCTGCTAACCAAGCAATATGCGGTAGATCAGCTTCAGCTCAGTGAGCAGGAGTATAAAAACAATCCGTCCGAGCAGACGTTAGAGCAGCTGTTGAACGCCTACCTGATTCTCGGGAAGCGCAGTATCGCACTGACACGGTTCGAAGAGTTCCATGAGTGGGCCGGACAGCTTGCCGGTGACGGCGGGTATGTGGACGAATATCAACGGCTGCTGCGCAGCACGGAGACGGCAGAACAAATCAGCGGCTGGATGGACAAGCTGAAGCCGCTGCGTACTACGAGGTAGGCCGCGCTGATCGCGGACAAGAAGAGGAGAGATTCCCGGGGCAGGTGAGGCTGCTCCGGGAATCTCTTTTTCACGTGTGACTGAACCTGTTGGCTTATGAATCTTCCCGCTGAAACTGCTTGTTGTACAAATCCCGGTATACCCCATTCACAGCCAGCAGGGAAGCGTGCTGCCCCGACTCCACAATCCTGCCGTCCTGAACAACCAGAATATTGTCGGCTGCCATGATGGTAGAGAGACGATGGGCGATGACCATGCTGGTCTTGCCGCGCAGCAATTCTTGCATGGCTTGCTGGATGTAATATTCCGATACCGTGTCCATCGACGAGGTGGCCTCGTCCATAATGATGATGGGCGGATTCTTGAGCAGCACGCGCGCGATGGACATCCGCTGCTTTTCACCGCCGGACAGCTTGATTCCCCGGTTGCCGACAACCGTGTTGTAGCCCTCAGGCAGCTTCAGAATGAAATCATGAATAAAAGCAGCTTCGCAGGCGGCCGTCAGCTCGGCTTCCGTGGCTTCAGCGTTGGCATAGAGCAGATTCTCGCGGATCGTCCCGTTGAACAGGTACGTGTCCTGGGTGACTAGGCCAATCTGCGAGCGAAGCGAATGCAGCGTGAACTCGCGGATGTCCTTGCCGCCGATACGGATCACGCCTGAATCCAGCTCATAGAGCCGGGGAATCAGGTTGGTAATGGTGGTTTTGCCTGCTCCGCTGGGTCCGACCAGGGCAGTCAGTGATCCGGCGGCTGCCGTGAAGGAGATCCCGCTCAGCGCGGGCTTGTCCGGGGCGTAGGCGAAATTCACCTGCTCGAAGACGATGTCTTGTCCCTCAACCCGGCTTGGAAGAGCCAGCTTAGCATCCACAATCAGCGGGTCCATATCAAAATAGTCAAAAATCCGTTCAAACAGCGCCACCGAACGGTTCACATCCACATAGAGATTGGTCATCTGCATAACCGGAATATACAATCTGCTCAGCAGTGCCACGAAGGTGATAATTGCTCCAATGCTTAGCTCTCCCTGGATGAATAAATAACCCCCGTACAGATAAATCAGCATCGGCCCGATACTGGTGAAGGTGGTAAGGACCAGCATAAACCAGCGGCCGGCCATTGATTCGCGGATCTGCAGCCGTGTCGCCTGGGCGTTTACGGTCTGAAAGCTTGCCAGCGCGGTGTCCTCTCTGGTGAACAGCTTCATAAGCATGTACCCGCTGAGGCTGAGCGTCTCTTCAATGATCTGATTCTGCTCCGAGATCTTCTCCTGCGTCTCTTTGGCCAGCTTCCAGCGCACATTGCCCATTTTGCGGGTCGGCACGATGAATAAGGGAATGACCAGGATGCCTAGCAGCGCAAGCTTCCAGTTCATGATGAACAGGGTTACCGCCGTGGAGATCAGAATGAACAGATTGCTGGCACAATTGACGATGGTGCTGTTGAAGACGCCCTGAATTCCGGCAATGTCACTGGTCATCCGGGTGATGACCTCGCCTTGCTTGACGCCTGAGTAGAACTGCAGCGGCATGCTCTGCAGATGGCGGTACATTTGGTTTTTCATATCATGGACAATATTCTGGGAGATAAAAGAGTTCAAATAATTCTGCAGCACGCCGAGCAGTCCTGACACAACCGTTGTAGCCAGCGAGGCGGCAACCAGCAGGAAGAGCAGCTGCAGATTCTTGTCCGGGAGCGCCCGGTCAATGATCTGCTGAATCAGGATAGGAGGGAGCAGCCCCAGCACTGCGGAGATGCACAGCACGGTCATCACCAGCAGCGTCTGCTTCCAGTATGGGACGAAATATTTGACGATGCGTAATAGCAGGGCTTTGGATATATCCGGCTTCGCCTCCTCCTCATCGAACTTTAATTTGCCATGCCCGAAGCCTCCTCCGGGTCCCATGGCTCTGAAGCCTCTCGACAATAGGGTCACCAGCTTTGCTTGAATTTTAGGGATACTATATATGTAAAAAAAATCCTGAAACATGTCTGTCATGGGCATTATACGCCTGGATTTTACGGAAGTAAATGCTAAACTGGATAAGCCGGAATGAAGTGGAGAACGAGATTGCAGCCTTAAGCTTGGGAGGGGAGAAGCAGAATGATTATTGTTGCACAGGGATATGAAAATAAAGGGCTCCGATACACGGTGAGATCCGCCGTACCGCAGGATGCCCATCAGTTATCAGCGCTGAGGCTGAAGATCGACGGGGAGACGGAGAATTTAGACCGGGTTCAGGGGGAAGCATTCATCGGCCCGGAGGGCTTCCGGTCGCTTATAGCGGCGGATATGGCCAGCGGCACGAACCTGTTCCTGGTTGCCGAGGTTCAGGACAGGCTGGCGGGCTTCGCCAGATGTGAAGGAAGTCCGCTTCGCAGGCTGGCCCATCAGGCCGAGTTCGGAGTCGGGGTGCTGCAGGAATTCTGGGGATATGGAATCGGCAGGAGCCTGCTGGAGCAGTCTATCGGCTGGGCGGATACCATCAGTCTGGATAAGCTGAGCTTGAAGGTTCTGGAGAGGAATGACAAGGGGATCCGGCTCTATGAGAGCCTTGGCTTCGAGGTCGAGGGTGTCCTGCGCAGAGATAAGCGGCTGGCAGACGGACAATTCTATTCTACTATTGTTATGGGCAGATTACGCGGGGATAGAGGGGGTAGCGTAAGCCAAATGTAATCGAAAAACCGAACACAATTGGACTGGGCGCGCCGCGTAGGCCGAATGTAATCGAAAAACCGATCATAATTGGATTGGGAGCGCCACGTAAGCCGAATGTAATCGAAAAACCGATCATAATTGGATTGGGAGCGCCACGTAAGCCGAATGTAATCGGAAAACCGATCATAATTGGATTGGGAGCGCCGCGTAGGCCGAATGTAATCGAAAAACCGATCATATTTGGATTGGGCGCGCCACGTAAGCCGAATGTAATCGAAAAACCGATCATAATTGGACAGGGAGCGCCACGTAAGCCGAATGTAGTCGAAAAACCGATCATAATTGGATTGGGAGCGCCGCGTAGGCCGAATGTAATCGGAAAACCGATCATATTTGGATTGGGCGCGCCACGTAAGCCGAATGTAATCGAAAAACCGATCATAATTGGACAGGATGCGCCGCGTAGGCCGAATGTATTCGGAAAACCGATCATATTTGGATTGGGCGCGCCACGTAAGCCGAATGTAATCGAAAAACCCATCATAATTGGACAGGATGCGCCGCGTAGGCCGAATGTAATCGAAAAACCGATCATAATTGGACAGGGCGCGCCACGTAAGCCGAATGTAATCGAAAAACCGATCATAATTGGACAGGGAGCGCCACGTAAGCCGAATGTAGTCGAAAAACCGATTATAATTGGATTGGGAGCGCCGCGTAGGCCGAATGTAATCGGAAAACCGATCATATTTGGATTGGGCGCGCCACGTAAGCCGAATGTAATCGAAAAACCGATCATAATTGGACTGGGCGCCCTGGTTAACGTTATATGTCGCCACAAAGAGACGGGTGGAAAAGTGAGGTACACCCTATGCGTGGCATGAGGCACCCGCATCGTTCCACCAGCATCGTTCCACCCGCAGCGTGCCTGGTTTGAAATTATGAAGAAGGAGCAGTGACGAGCTGCGCGAACCTACGCGTGGTCTTGCGTATATCCTCAGCTCCGGCAATGGCCGAGATGATGGAGAGACCATCCGCACCCGCCCGGATGACCGGTGGGGCATTCTCCAGGGTGATGCCGCCGATTCCCACCACAGGAATGCTCAGGCCGCTTCGTTTTAGCTCTTCAATGACAGTAGTTCCCCGGACGGCCTGGGCATCATCCTTGGACGAAGTAGGATAGACAGGACCGACTCCGAGATAATCGGCGCCGTCCGCGATAGCCTGCCGGGCTTCCGTCAGATTATGTGCGGAGACTCCGATGATCTTATGCTCACCGAGCTGTTCCCGGATCAGCCTGGCAGGCAGATCATCCTGGCCGACATGAATGCCATCGGCATCCAGCGCAGCGGCAAGCTCTAGATCATCGTTCACGATGAACGGGATGTTATAGGCCCGGCAGATCTGCCGGAGCTGTTGCCCTAGACGGAGCAGTGCGGCACCCTTGAGCGCAGCGGGACCCTTTTCCCGGAATTGGAACAGAGTGATGCCCCCAGCAGCAGCAGCGGTTAAAGTGTCCTCGGGTGATTGGCGGCAGTTCACACTGCCCATAATGAAGTACAGCTTCAGCAGTCTGCGCATATCCTCGCTATCTATCCGTGTCATAGCGGTATCCCCCTTGATCTCATCCGGTTCCCATAAGCAAAATGATTTGTCGGCCCCTGCCCGGCCCCGATATTTAGACTATCCTCAATCGCCGCTTGAATGAAGGCCTTGGCGGTATGGACGGCTTCAGGCATGGAGCGGCCCAGCGCAAGACCCGCCGTCACCGCAGCCGAGAAGGTACAACCGGTTCCGTGAGTATGCTTCGTCGCAATCCGCGGGCTGGACATATACTGGAATTCCCGTCCGTCATAGAGCAGATCCACGGCCTCATCTCCTGAGGAGTCATGTCCGCCTTTCAAGATAATGTACTCGGGTCCCATCTGATGAAGCAGTCTTGCCGCCTGTTCCCGGTCTTCCCGGCTCTCAATCTTCATACCTGTCAACATCTCTGCTTCTGGAAGATTGGGGGTGATGGCAAGCGAGAGAGGAAGCAGGCTTGTAATCAGCGCCTGTACTGCCTCCTGGAGCAGCAGCTGTGAGCCGCCCTTGGCGACCATGACCGGATCGATCACCAGCTTCTGCTGCCAGCCGTACTGCTGCACTTTACTGGCAACCACACGGATAATGTCACTGCTGAACAGCATCCCTGTCTTAATGGCATCCGGCGGCAGATCACTGCCGATCGAATCTAACTGGGCTGCAACGGTCTCAGGCTCCATCGGATAGACCCCCTGGACACCTAGTGTGTTCTGGGCGGTGAGTGCAGTAAGTGCAGACATGCCGTACACCCCCAGCTCCTGAAACGTCTTCAAATCCGCCTGAATCCCGGCCCCGCCGCCGCTGTCAGAGCCGGCAATGGTCAACGCTTTGCGTATGCTAGTCATCTTTTCCCCTCCTTTGCGGCGTTTTAGGCTTCGAGCAGCTTCAGCCGTGAGCGGCTGCTGTATTGCTCCGGGGTAACTAGTGACAATTGATTCAGGAACCCAATCTGGAAGCTGCCCGGACCTTGGGCTTCAGCCGCCTCAGCGGCAAGCTCTGCTGCCACGCCGTAGAAGGAGAGGGCCTCGGCAGCCGCCTCAAGCACCTCCCCGCCGCTTACGGCAAGAAATGCACCCACCACCGCACTGAGCAGACAGCCGGTTCCGGTCACCCGGGTCAGGATGGAGTGCCCGTTGCTGGCGATATAAGTGCGCTTGCCATCTGTGATGATGTCTTCCTTGCCGGTGATAATTACGACACAGTTCAGCTTCTGCGCTGCTTTAATGGCTAGAGCTACTACATCGCCCTCGCCTGCTCCGGCATCCACGCCTTTGCTAGCCCAGCTCTCCCCGGCCACATTGGCAACCTCGGCCACATTGCCGCGCAGCGCAGTAAGCTGTAGCTCACTGAGCAGCTTAGCTGTAACATCCGTGCGGTAGGCGGTAGCACCGGCTCCAACGGGATCAAGCACGAGCGGTACATGGTGGCGGTTCGCAGCCTTTCCGGCCTCGATCATGGAAGCAATGGCAGCTTCATTCAGTGTACCGATGTTCAGCACAACCGCGCCGGACATGGCGGCGACATCCGCTACTTCTTCAATGGCATCGGCCATGAACGGCGAAGCTCCCAGGGCCAGAAGCCCATTAGCTGTGAAGTTAGCAACTACGATATTCGTGATATTATGCACCAGCGGGTTCGCCTGGCGTACTTTTGACAGATAAGACATATGAATTCCTCCTGAAAGATGTAATTAGAAATTAATAAAAGCATTCTTAACATCCACTTCGGCAGCCAGCAGTCCGTTCTCGCTCAGCCACTGGTTCACCTTCTCCCATGATGCGCTGTCCTGATAGCCGAAGGGCTGGGAACCGGCATCCATCAGCGGCAGCAGGATCTCCAGACTGCGCTGCTCAATGGCTTCATCCAGCGGTGCGGTATCCTCCTGATGGGTAAGCAGCAGCTTCAGCGCTTCATCCGGGTGATCGGCAGTATACTGCTGGCCTTTTCTGATCGCATCCACGAATTTGTGATAAAAGCCCTGTGAATCCTGCAGTCCCTGCTCACTGGCGACCAGCACCAGCTCATAATAATCCGGGACCCCGTAATCCACAGGATTGAAAGAGCGGACCGGATGGCCTTCCTGCTCCAGAATCAGCTGTTCATGGTTGATGAACCCGCCCATAATGCCATCCACCCGTCCGGTGGAGAGAGCAGGGATCAGCTCATAGCCGACATCCACCAGCTTGAGGGAGGAAGGGTCCCCGCCGTCGCTTTTGACCATCGTGTTCAGCATGGCTTCATACAACGGGACGGAGGAATATCCGGCTTGCTTGCCGGACAGCTCTCCCGGGCGGGTGATGCCGCTGTCTGCAGCTACCATGAGATGATTCAGCGGGTGGCGCACCAGCGCAGCAATCGACTTGACCGGAATCTGCTCCCCCCGTGCCATCAATACCTGCGGCTGGTAACTGAGTGCCAGGTCCACCTTTCCCGCAGCAACAAGCTTCAGCGCATCATTGGTATCGGCCGGCATCTGAATATCAACCTCCAGACCTTCCTCAGCGAAATAGCCTTCAGCCTCTGCCGCATACAAAAAAGAGTGGACAGCATTGGGATACCAGTCGAGCATAATCGTCAGCTTATGGACTGCGCCTTCGGCTCCAGTCCCAGCTTCAGAAGTGGCTGTAGTCCCCGCCGAAGAGCCGGAGGCCGCCGGACTGTTCGTATTGGTGCAGCCTGCCAGGACGGGCAGCATACAGAGCAGCAGAGCAGACAGTAGAACGGTTGGCCTTGAAATCACATGGTGCAGATAACGGAAATAGCGGATAGTAGTCATGAATAACGTCCTCTTTTCTTCAGAATAATCTTCTCCAGTGCGGCGACAGCCAGAAACAGCAGGATACCGAGCACGGATAACAAGACAACAGCGGCGAACATCTTGGCACTCTGGAGATTCCCTGCCATTCTGCGGCTGAAATAGCCCAGCCCCTGGCTGCCTCCAAGCCATTCCCCAATGGTTGCACCGATCACACAGTACACAGCCGACAGCTTCAGTCCGGAGAAAAAAGAGGGCAGGGCCAGCGGAACGCCCACCTTCCCGAGAATCTGCCAGCGGTTCGCGCCATATGTCAGCAGCAGCTCCCGGTAGGCGTCCGTGTTCTTGGACAAGCCGTCATAGGTGCCGATGACCACCGGGAAGAAAGCAGTCAGGAAGACAACGGCGACCTTACTCCATAGGGTGTAGCCGAACCACATGATGAACAGGGGAGAGAGCGCGATCAGCGGAACCGTCTGGCTGATGATCAGCAGCGGGTACAGCGCCTTGGCCAGCGGACTGAACAGGTGCATGGCGATTCCCAGCAGGCAGCCGCAGACCACAGACAGTGCGAAGCCCGTGAGTACCTCAAGCAGTGTAGCCGGCAGATGCACCCCGAATAACAGGCGGCGTTCCTCCAGCAAGGCCTTGCAGACCGCAGACGGAGCCGGAAGAATGAAGGGAGGAACCAGGCCCAGCCGGGCTACAGTCTCCCAGACTGCAAGCGTCAGCAGGGCGAGCAGGGAAGCCGGACCGTAGTGCTGGAGCAATCTTCTAGGAGCGGCGGTTCTCATATAGCTTCAGCTCCAATTCCTGGCGCAGGGCGGCGAACTGCGGTAGATAGTTCAGACTGTGATGGCGCGGACGGGGGAGACCGGCTGGGAATTCCTGCATCCCGCCGCCGCCACTGCCCGTCATTAGATAGATTCTGTCACTGAGCAGCAGAGCCTCCTCCAGATCATGGGTGATGAACAGCACCGTCTTGTCCAACTCCGCCCATAACTCGAGCAGCCAGCGCTGCAGTGAGCGCTTGGTAATGGCATCGAGCGCCCCGAACGGCTCATCGAGCAGCAGCAGGTCATTCCCCGCCGCCACGGTGCGGAGGACCGCCACGCGCTGGCGCATCCCGCCGGACAGCTCCTGGGGATAAGCCCCTTCGGTTCCCTCTAGGCCGAAGCGTTGCAGCAGGGTAAGAATCTCGGCCACGGCGGCCGCTTTGGGACGGCTGCGCTTGAGTTCCCAGGGCAGCAGACAGTTGTCCAGCACGGTCCGCCAAGGCAGGAGAAGATCCTGCTGCGGCATGTAGGCCACACTGCCCAGCCTCTTCGCTGCTGTAGCGGACTCGGCTCCGTTCAGCGTAATCCTGCCGTTGTCCGGCTCCAGCAGGCCGGCGATGATTTTGAACAAGGTGCTTTTGCCGCATCCGCTTCCGCCTACGACAGAAATGAATTCGCCGCGCTGCACATTCATGGATAGCTCTGAGAAGACGGGTGTCCGGGACGAACCGGTCCCGAAAGCATAGGATAGATTGCTAATGTTGATCATAAGACTATGTACAAGCCTCCCCGGATTGAAATAGAACCTGCGAGGAGCACAAAAAAGCCCCATTCATTCCCGGAGGCAATGAATGGGGCGGAAGGTACAGTCGGCTGCGGCCCTGTGACGGGAACCACTGATACATTCTGCTCCACTTCCCTCCGCTGGTATGATCCAGATCAGGTTCAAAGGGTCCGGAGCTTAAGCTCCGTCTCAGTCGGCCGACTCCCCTAGTGAATTAACAGGTGTTATTGAATTCGTAATTGCTACTTAATATACCACAAATTCCCCTCTTGTAAAGAGCAGGCGGTCAGCGCTTCGCCAGACCGGTCACGAACAAGGTGACGATGCCCCGGGAGATGTCCAACTTGGAGGAGTGGTGCCGCTTTTGCTCATACAGGTACAGATCAGGGCTGAGAACAGAGATTAAGGCCGTGGCCGCAAAGGCAGGATCAATGTCAATAATCTCATCGCCCTCCGCAGCACGCTGCAGCAGCTCTGTCATCATCACCCCCAGCCGCTGAAAAAAAGGATGCTCAAACTGGGTCAGCTGCTTCTTACCTGTGAACTCGGCTTTGATCATATTCAGCAGCTCGGCATACTGCTCAATGAAATCGGCAATCTGCTCAATGCTGCTCTGCAGCTGAGCGAGAGCCGGAGCTTCACCGGCACTGGCAGCCACCTGCTGCTCCAGCCCGGACAGGAATTGATCTGCGCTGCCCTTCAGCAGTGCAGAACAGATCTCACCCTTGTCCGTGAAGCGGCGGTACAGGGAGCCTTGTCCTATGCCTGCCCGCTTGGCAATGCTGTACATGCTGACTGCCTCAAGTCCGCTCTCGGTGAACAACTGGCGTGCAGCTTCAAGAATCCGCTGTACATAAGGATCGGCGGACTCGGGCGGAGCGGATTCTTTGGCTTGCGGAGCTGAGCGCGGGAGCTGTGCAGCATCGGTGTCTGGCTTTTTCATGAGAACCCCTTTCAGAAATAAATCAGCGATTTACAGAAAAATAAATAAAAGAATTGACACAACGGACAATTGTCCGTAGACTATGAATTGCACTTACGGACAGTTGTCCGTTCACTCATTATATAGAACAATCTGCCCGCAGGTCAATGTAGAACGCGGACAGCTCAGGAGGAGAAGAGACATGGATCAGACCTTGAAGCAGGAAGCCGATTTCCGGCTGTCCAGCATTCTGGTTCCGCTGCTGGCCATTATTGCCGGAGTATTTATGGTTGTGCTGGACAGTACGGCGATGAATGTAGCCTTGTCCAGGCTGGTGGTGGATTTCAAGACGGACCTGCATACGCTGCAGTGGGTAGTTACCGGATATATGCTGGCTCAGGCTTCAGTTATTCCGCTGTCAGGCTGGCTGTCTGACCGGTTCGGGGCCAAGACGGTCTTCCTGACGGCGGTAATTGTGTTTACGATAGGCTCGATTCTGTGCGCTACACCAAGCAGCGCCGAATGGCTGATTGTGTTCCGGGTCATTCAGGGACTTGGCGGCGGCTGTGTGCTCCCTGTCGGGATGGCCTATGTGTACAGACTGGCTCCCAAAAGTAAGGTTGGCGTTGTCATGGGGATTATGGGCATTCCCGTCCTGTTCGCACCCGCTATTGGTCCGGTATTGTCGGGCTGGCTGGTTGAATACCATTCCTGGCGCTGGATCTTCCTCATTAATATTCCGATTGGCATCATTGCTGTGCTGATCGGACTGCGCAAGCTGCCGAATGCGGCGAAGAACAGCGTGCCCGGCATGGATAAGCTCGGTATGGTTCTTGGCCCGCTGGCGTTTGCTTCGCTCACTTACGGGGTCAGCCAGGGCGCGCAGAGCTGGACCTCTGAGAAGACGCTGATCGGGCTGCTGCTGGGCGCTGTGGCGCTGATCGCTTTTGTCATCGCTGAACTGCGCTCCAAGACACCGCTGCTGGAGCTGCGGATTCTGAAATCCGTTGATTTCACGACAGGGATCATCGTGCAGTGGATTGCCCAGTTCGGCTTATATGGCGCGTTATTCCTGCTCCCGCAATTTCTGCAGCAGGCCCGCGGCTTCGGCGCATTTGATACCGGCCTGACGCTGCTGCCGCAAGCGATCGCTTCCGGGCTGATGATGCCAATTGCCGGAATACTGTTCGACCGGATCGGTGTGCGCTGGCTCGTGGTCTGCGGTCTCAGTCTGGTCTCCGGTGCGTTATTCCAGTATTCCCATGTGGATCTTACCACGCAGAGCCGCGACCTGATCCTTCCGCTGATCATGTGCGGGGCCGGAATGGGTATGATGATGATGCCGATGAATACGCATCTGCTCAACAAGGCGCCAAGCCATCTGGTGAACCGGGTAACCTCGCTGACGAATTCGATGCAGCAGGTGATTACCTCGCTGGCCGTCTCGACGCTGGTTACGATTCTGACGGCAAGAACAACGGCGCGCGGTACCGAGATGCAGGAGGCCGCTGCCGCTGCCGGAAAGAGTACCGCAGGCGCTTCGCAGGATGCCTTGCTGCTGGCTAAGCAGACGGTATTGTCGCAGGGCTTCGCGGACACGTTCCACATTATGATGTTTGTCGCGCTTGGCGGTGCGGTCCTTGGACTGCTGCTGCGCCGGGGCCGCCATTCCGGAGCTGAGCGTTCCAAGGAAAAGGCGGCACCGGAAATCATGCACGTATAGCTATGCCCACACAGAAGCAGAGCTTGTAACATCCATAGAGCAGCGATTCTCCTTTTGCCGGAGGGTCGCTTTTTTTTGTTGATTTCTGTTCTGAATATCCTGATGCAGGAGCAGAATTTGGGGCAAGCTAAGCTATGGAAAATCAATACAATATAAATCCGATGCATATAATCGGAAAAAGTTATTGACGCAGGTAACACCCCGGTGTTACGATTCATTTTGCCACTAATTACGGTGCCTGAAGAGAAGAAGATACGAGAGGGGATTCATCGAATGAAAAAACTAAGTCTAACTATTATGCTGCTCCTGACCATGGTCACGGCTGCGGCTTGCGGAAGCAACAATACGGACAAGACAGCAACGGGCGGCAACACTCCGGCTGAACCTACGGCTGCGGCTACAGAGGGTGCAGCTTCCGGGGAGCAGAACAGCCTGGAAGCCGTCAAAGCCAGCGGCAAGCTGCGCATCGGAACGGAAGGGACCTACGCACCGTTCACCTTCCATGATGCAGACGGCAAGCTGACGGGCTTCGATGTCGAGATCGCCGAAGAAGTCACCAAGCGCTTGGGTGTGAAGCCGGAGTTCATTGAGACGCAATGGGATGGGATTTTTGCCGGGATGGATGCGAAGCGCTTCGATGTGATCTTCAATGAAGTCTCTATCACCGATGAGCGCAAAGTGAAATATGATTTCTCTGATCCGTATATTGTCTCCAAGGCTGTGCTGATCGTGCCGGAGGATAATCAGGATATTAAGACATTCGCTGATCTCAAGGGTAAAAAAGCCGGCCAGTCGCTCACCAGCAACCTCGGCAAAATCGCCACAGACAACGGTGCCGAGATCGTATCTACCGAAGGCTTCAACCAGGCGATTGATCTGCTGCTCTCCGGACGGATTGACGCCACTGTCAATGACGGCTTGTCTTTCCTAGATCTGAAGAAGCAGAAGCCGGATGTCAAGATCAAGCAGGTGGATGAGATTGCCGAAGGCTCGCATAGTGCCGCAGTCTTCCTGAAAGGGAATGACGAGCTGGTGCAGGCTGTGAACGAAGCACTGACCGCTATGAAAAGCGACGGAACCTACCTTAAGATCTCCGAGAAGTACTTCGGCACTGACGTATCGAAATGATGGATGACCGCCAAATACAAATATTTCTCGATTCATTGCTGCCTCTGTTCAAAGCAGGGGTGGCTTTTACCCTTCCGTTAGCACTGGTATCATTCATCCTGGGCCTGCTGCTGGCTGTAATTACGGCACTTGCCCGGCTGTCCTCCTGGAGGCTTCCGCGGCTGATCGCCCGCTTCTACGTATGGGTGATTCGGGGAACGCCGCTGCTGGTGCAGCTGTTTATTATTTTCTATGGACTGCCCGCTGCCGGGATTGTGCTTGATCCGTTCATCGCCGCTGTCATCGGGTTCACGCTCAGTGTTGGGGCCTACTCCTCCGAGATTGTCCGGGCTGCCATCCTGTCTATCCACAAAGGCCAGTGGGAGGCCGCGTTCTCGGTGGGAATGAGCCGGAAGCAGGCTTTGCGCCGGGTGATATTGCCTCAAGCGGCCCGTGTGTCGGTTCCGCCGTTATCGAATTCTTTTATTAGCCTGGTCAAGGATACTTCGCTTGCGGCCAGTATTACTTATGTTGAGATTTTCCGAAAAGCCCAGCAGATTGTGGCGACATCCTATGAACCCCTGCTGCTGTATTGCGAAGCGGCGTTGTTCTATCTGCTGTTCTGTTCCGTGTTGTCGGCGCTGCAGAATTACTTGGAGAAGCGGCTGGACCGGTATTCGGCCAGTTAAGGTTAAGGAGGCATACGCATGATTGAAATACGCGATTTACATAAGTCCTTCGGGCCGCTTGCGGTGCTGAAAGGTGTGGATCTCGCCGTTGAACACGGCCAGGTCATGGTCATTATCGGACCTTCCGGCTCCGGCAAAACCACGCTGCTGCGCTGCTTCAACCTGCTGGAGACCCCTGACAAGGGCAGTCTTACGCTGAACACGATTAAGCTGGATTTCACCCCGGGCGCCAAAATTCCACAGCGTACCGTACTGTCCCTGCGCCAGCAGACAGGAATGGTGTTCCAGTCCTATAATCTGTTCCCGCATATGACGGCGATCGGCAATGTCATGGAGGGACAGATCACGGTGCAAAAGCGTTCCAAGGAGGAAGCGCGCAGCAAGGCACTGGCACTCTTGGACAAGGTGGGTCTGGCAGACAAGGCAGATGCGTATCCGCATCAGCTGTCCGGCGGCCAGCAGCAGCGTGTAGCGATAGCCCGCGCCATGGCGGTCTCGCCGGAGGTGCTGCTGTTCGATGAGCCGACCTCGGCGCTTGACCCTGAGCTGGTCGGCGAGGTGCTGAAGGTCATCAAGCAGCTGGCCCGGGAGGGGATGACGATGGTTATCGTCACCCATGAGATGAAATTCGCGGCCGATGTGGCCGACCGGATCATCCTGATGGATAACGGAGTCATTCTGGAGCAGGGAACCCCCCGGGAGGTACTGGAGCAGACGAAGAACCCGCGCGCACTTCAATTCCTGAACCGGCTAAGCGGGGAAGAGTGATTGCGAGACGGAGTATATTAAGGCAGACCGGGAGGGGAGTCCTGGTCTGTCTTTTTATTGCTGCCCAGTTTGTGATCGTCACAGAATACTCACAATAAGCCTACGTATTTCCTGTCAAAAAAACAAGACTGCCCCTAGCCGTAACGGCTTCCGGGACAGCCTATTATCTATCATACGCGGGGGAGCGGTATGAACGAATCCAACTTTCCTTTACTTCTGTGTGCCGCCATCGCTAACGGACTTCAAGTAGTCCAGCGTGTTATATAGCATTACTGCTGCTTCAGCGCGGGTAATATTGCTCTTCGGATTGAACTTGCCGCTGGCATCGAGGGCAGTGATCTTGTATTTCAGCGCCCGCTGAATGCTGCCCTGATAGGAAGGGTCCAGCGCGTCTGCATCTGTAAGTTCAACTGGGACAAGATTGATCATCGGAAGGTTACCGGCCTTTTCCACGGCTTGAACCAGCATACTGGTATACAGCTCTTTGGTAATCGGCTTGGCCGGATCGATATTGGCCGGGATATTCACACCATTATAATGGGCATTGATGAAGGCTTCGGCGTACCAGGCATTGTCTTTTACTTTGGAGAAAAGCGCACTTGCCTGTGGTGCCTTATTGAAATCAATCGCTGCCAGGCTAAGCTGGAGACCGCCGGAGATAAACTGTATCCCCTGCGCTGTAGTTACTGTGGATGCCGGCAGGAATTGGGTGTCGGAGATTCCTTTGATCAGGCCCTGCTCCTTCAGAGAGTTGATCTTATCCTTACCGGTCACCTGGCCGATATCTTTGAAGCTGCTGCCGGCTGCGAAAATTTGTCCGCCAAGAGAGAAGGAAAGGAGGGTTACTGCTGTAATAGCTGCGATCGTGTTTTTTTTCATACTCATCTGAATTCCACCTCTATTATAGGGTTGGGCCGTTTGGCCTGTATCAACTCCTCTAACGTAATGAGATCAGAAAAGGTTGCAAGCGAATGTATCCCGGTCTACAGGTCCGGCCAGCTACATCATTTCCTGAAACAGCAGATTGCGGTAGGGGTACCGGCTGAATCTGGTCTTGAAGAGCAGCGCTATTCCGCTCTCTTCAATCGTTACAGATTTCAGCGACGTTGTTCTCACCAGACTGCGGACCATCGCCCTTACCGCCCGGTTGTCCTTACGCCGGATGGCGGCAGCCATCGCTTCCGCGAAGCTCCGGTTAACCGCAAGCTCGCGGTACAACGGGATGATGGAACGCGCTATGCAGCGGTGGGCGTCTGTATTGAAGGTGAACTGGGCGGTTCCCGGCGGAATCGTCGTTCCGTTAGTATAGAAGGCAACAGGCAGCGGGAAAGGGAAAGAGATGAAATAACCGATCCCGTTCGTTCCGTAATTCTCCGCATCCGCAAGTGCGGGGATACTGTGGAGCAAGCTGCCCATCAGGTCCAGGTCGGCAGTGACAATCGCGGTTGTCCATTGCCTGGCATAACTGCGGTTTCCGGCAATTTTCCGGTAGAACGGCAGCATGGCCGCAGCTACGCTGCGCAGTACACGGGCTGTTACAAGCCGCTGCGTCTGCTTAGGTTGTACTTTCGCCATCCGGATCATCCTCACTTTTTACATATTCGTTTCAATATAAGCACCTATAGGTTTCATGTGATCTTGATATAGAGTATGGGGATAGCGGGCACTTCGGAATGGGCGGACCCGGTTTCGGCAGAAATATTATCTATGCGTGGAGCGGCAGAGGGGGGGCTATTACGGGCAAGTGGTGTTATACTGGTGTCAGGACTTTTCTTTGACGGGCAAGTTTGTTATGCTTATATCGTAACGATTACTAATTATTCTGCGGGAATTGTTCTGCTTCCGGAAAGGTGGGAACCCGGGTGAACCGAGTGGCAAATATCAGCCAGCAGTTTGCGGCTCATAACTATAAGCTTACACCACAGCGTGAGGCGATAGTGAGGGTGCTGCTGGATAATGAGAAGGATCATCTAAGCGTGGAAGAGGTATATATGCTGGTCAAGCGCAGTTACCCGCATTTGGGGCTGGCGACCGTCTACCGTACCTTGGAGCTGCTGTGTGAACTTCATATTGTGCAAAAAATGAATTTCGGCGACGGCGTCGCCCGTTATGATCTGCGCGACGACGATCATGTGCATATGCATCATCACCTGATCTGTAATGTATGCGGTAAGCTGGAAGAGATCAAGGATGATTGGCTGGTGGAGCTGGAGGCGCGGGTAGCCCGTGAATATGGCTTCAGTGTGACTGATCACCGTCTCGATTTCAAAGGCACCTATAATAGCTGTCAAAAGAACGGCTGCAAGGGCGACAAGGACTGCCGCGCCGTCTCATAAGCACAACTGCAACGCACAGAAGGCGCAGGGCTGAAGTTCAGCCTGCGCCTTCTTGCTAATATAAGAAGTTATATGTTTCACTCTATAACTTATCCTTCTATTTCTCGCTGAAACGGTGCCGTCCCTAAAAGGACGGCAAAGCCGTTCCCACTTGTGTATACGGAATCTGCGAATTGCCGCTGCTAGGAACGGTTCGGAACGAAGGACTTGATCCAGGTTCCGAAGCTGCCGGGATTGCGGGTCTGAACCAGGATCACCCCTTCGCCGCGGAACCGGCAGACCAGGGCCTCGCCGCTGGTTAAGCTGTTCAGCCAGCCGGAGGCTGCTTTTTCCACCTTGTAATCCATATAGTCCGGCCAAGCTACAAGGTGTCCGTTATCGATGATCATCTCTTCGCCCGGTCCGAGGTTAATGGCGTGAATCGCTCCGAAGGAGGAGAGGAAGACGGTGCCCCTGCCGCTGATTTCCAGAATGAAGAAGCCTTCGCCAGAGAACAGGCCGCGGGTCAGATTCTGCATCTTGGTATTGACCTGAATGCCTTGGGTTCCCGCCAGGAAGCCGTCCTTCTGTACGATCAGCTTGTACGACCCGTCCAGCTCAATGGCCTGTACATCCCCGATAGAACCGGGTGAGAGCAGCACTTCACTCTGCCCGCGCGTGGCGGTCAGCTCCTGGAAGAAGAATTTCTCCCCGCTCAGCATGCGGCCCAGGCCGCGCATAATTCCGCCGTCCACGGTGCCCCGCAGCTCCACATTCGGTGACATGGCGACCATCGCCCCCATCTCCGCCTTAACGCTCTCGCCCGGCTCCAGCAGGACCTTAAGCATGGCGAAGGCGCCGTCATACAGCACATCATATTTCATAATAGTGTTCCTCCTCATTCTTCCGGTTGTATTCCTATGATCACAGGTATGTAGCTTGCTCCTCAAGGATACTGTAACAGGCTGTTCTACTGCAAGCCGCGCTTTAGGCAACAAGGAGCTAACATGCGGTAAGAGATGATTATAGTGAAGAGTACCGGGCAGCGATTAAGATATTGTGTTAGAATTGAACAGACAGTGCAGCCGCACTGAATATACGATTGACAAGGAGTGTCGCCGCTTATGGCACGGACAAGAACGCAGAAGGCGCTGCTTAAGGCAGAGCGCTCAGGCACATGGTGTGCAGAAAGAAACCGCAGACTCAATCAGGATTACGGGGCCATCTCCCAGCATGTCAGAGTTACACCCGGCAAACGCGAGCAACTGAATAAGGTCAAACACAAGGAGCGGATCTTCCATGATGGCGCTCCTTTTGCATGCCTGGGAGCAGCGGGGTAATACTTATACCTGTGCCCTGCTGTGAATACGGTACTCCTTGGGCGACATGCCGAACCGGCTGCGGAAAATCCGGTGGAAATAGGTATAGTTCGCAAAACCGCAGGTCTCGGAGACATGCTCCAGCGGCATGGGGCTGAACGTAATCTTTTCCCGGGCCATATCCAGCCGTACATCATTTACATATTTGACAATCGTGGTGCCGAAGGCTTCCTTGAACAGATGAACCGCCCGGGAGACCGAGATATCCACATGTGCGGCCACATCCTCCAGCCGGAAGGCGTAAGAGGCGTGCTCTTCAACGTACTGCTTCATCCGGTAAGCCAGATAAGCCTTCGGTGAGATCGCGGGCTGATCAATCATCAGCCGGTCAATCTCCATACATAGAATCTGCAGATAACAAGCAGAGATATCCGGTGAGGAGTCCGACAAGCGGCGCTGCTCCAGCACAAGCTGGCGGAAGAGGCCTAGAATATGATCACTCATCGGCAGGCGGAGTACCGCCGGACGCTGCTTGCGTCCCCACCATTCTTCAATCCATGGGCCGCTGCAAAAGATATGATAGTCACCGCTCTCGATCCTCGGCTTGCCGACGGGATAGACTTCCTTGTCGATACTCAAGTAGTAGGGGTCATTCGGTGCGAACAGCATGAGATCACCGCTCTCAACGGTCGTAATGGCTCCGTTCTCCCTGGTGCGGCTGCGCCCTTCAGTCTGGAGCCGCAGCAGATAATACTGTACACCCTCGCTGCGTGACATATGAAATGGTTTGCGGTGGAAGGAGAATCCGGCGGATAGAATGTGGCAAGCGGCAGATGTTGTCATGTGTCCCTCCTAGTCTAATAAATGATAAGCAGATTGTTCATGTTTTAATCATATTATTCATTTTATTATATACGCTTTCATATTACCATGTAGCTAAGCAAAAAACATATAAATGATGTGGAGAAGGCCGTATTGCGGCGCTAATCGCTACATTTACAAACTCTGGAAGCAGTGGATGAAACCATGAGAACGCTGCGTTCTCCAATGTTTACAGCCCGTTTGTTCAGGTGATGCGCTTCAGGGAAGGTAACCGGGAGTGCGGCGGCAGCAAGAACAGGATAACTCCGGATCATATAAGGAGTGGGAATAACAATGCTTAAGGTTGGACTGCAGCTGTACACGCTGAGAGAAGAACTGGAACAGGATTTCGAGGGAACTATACGTAAGGTAGCCGAGCTGGGCTACAGCGGTGTGGAGTTCTTCCACTATTTCGGCCGTACGGCCGGGCAGGTGAAGGCGCTGCTTGAAGAGACAGGGCTTGTTGCTGTCGGAGCACACCGTCCGTACGATGCGATGCTGAATGATACGGAGCAGGAGATCACCTTCAATCTGGAGATCGGCAACCGCAATCTGATCGTGCCTTATCTGACAGAAGAACAACGGAACTGGCCGGAGGTAGCCGCGGGTCTGCGGACCATCGGCGAGAAATGCAAGGCTGCCGGTGCTGTTCTGTCTTATCATAATCATGATTTTGAATTCACAGAGAAGGTTGACGGCCAGCCGGCCTTTGATTATCTGTTCGAAGCGGTGCCTGCTGAGCAGCTTCAAGTAGAGATGGATACATGCTGGGTGTATTACGGCGGATATGATCCGGCAGAATATATCCGTAAGTACGCAGGACGCCTGCCGATCATCCACCTCAAGGATCTGAAGAAGAACGAAGACGGCTCACCGGAGACTGTAGTACTCGGCGAAGGTGAAGTGGATCTGGCTGCGATCATTGAAGCAGCCGCTGGCGCTGGTGTGGAATGGGCAGTGGTCGAGCAGGACTTCTGCAGCCGCTCGCCGCTTGCAAGTGTGGCTGACAGCTTGAACTGGATCAAAACATATGAGAATCAAGGAGGAAGTATTCATGTCTAACAAACTCAAAATTGCTATTATCGGTTGCGGTGGTATCGCAAACGGCAAACATATGCCAAGCCTTGCCCGTCAGGAGGATGCCGAAATGGTGGCATTCTGTGATATCGTGGAAGAACGTGCCCAGGAGGCTGCCAAGACCTACGGCTCGGAAGGCGCTGCTGTATTTACCGATTTCCGTGAGCTGCTGGCAACGGGCGGATTCGATATCGTGCATGTCTGCACGCCGAATGACAGCCACTCCGAGATTACGGTTGCTGCACTGGAAGCCGGCAATCATGTATTGTGTGAGAAGCCGATGGCCAAGACCACTGCACAGGCTAAGGAAATGCTGGATGCCGCCAAGCGTACAGGCAAGAAATTGTCCATCGCCTATCAGAACCGTTTCCGCGCAGACAGCGAATATCTGAAGGGGCTGTGTGAAGAAGGGGAACTCGGCGATATCTATTACGGTAAGGCAATTGCGCTTCGCCGCCGCGCGGTTCCAACCTGGGGCGTGTTCCTGGATGAAGAGAAGCAGGGAGGAGGACCGCTGATCGATATCGGTACCCATGCGCTGGATCTGACACTCTGGCTGATGAATAACTACAAGCCGCGTATGGTGGTAGGCTCCACTTTCCATAAGCTGGGCCAGAAGAAGAACGCCGCGAATGCCTTCGGTCCGTGGGACCCTGAACAATTCAAGGTAGAAGATTCCGCCTTCGGCTTCATTACAATGGAGAACGGTGCTACAATTGTACTTGAATCGAGCTGGGCGCTGAATGTGTCCGAATTCGGCGAAGCCAAGACGATGCTTGCCGGAACGGAAGGCGGTGCGGATATGAAGGACGGGCTGCGTCTGAACGGTGAACGTGCCGGCCGCCTGTATGAGACCAAGGTGGACCTGTCCTCCGGTGGTGTAGCCTTCTACAGCGGAGCTGCGGAGAATGAAGCAGACCGTGAAGCCCGTCTGTGGCTGGAAGCCGTAAGAGAAGACAAGGATCCGGTGGTTCTGCCGGAGCAGGCCTTCGTAGTTACCCAGATTCTTGAAGCTGTGTATGAATCAGCACGTACCGGACGCGCCGTATATTTCGACGGAAGTTCTGACAACTAAGAGCCTCTTCCGGTTCACGCGACTATTAGACAAACAGGAGTGGAATCCATGAGTTCAATCAAACATACTGTAGCCATCGTTGGTTACGGCGGAATGGGAAGCTACCATACCCAACTAATCAAAGAGAGTGACCGGGTGGTAGTGACCGGTGCCTTCGATTTGCTGGCAGAGCGGCGCACCCTGGCTGAGGAAGCAGGCTACACCGCGTATTCCAGCTATGAGGAATTGCTGGCAGATCCGGCCGTGGACATTGTTCTGATTGCTACACCGAATGATGTACACAAGGACATTGCCCTTCAGGCTTTTCAGGCGGGCAAGCATGTAGTCTGTGAGAAGCCGGTGGCCATGTCCTCGGCAGAATTCATCGAGATGCAGGCTGCTGCGGAGGCGGCCGGACGGGTGCTGATGGTGCACCAGAACAGACGCTGGGATGAGGACTTCCGCGTAATCAGGGAGATGTATGAGCAGGGGACGATTGGATCACTCTTTCAGATTGAATCCCGGGTGCATGGTGCCAACGGAATTCCCGGCGACTGGCGTCATGTGAAGGAGCAAGGCGGCGGGATGCTGCTGGACTGGGGCGTGCATCTGCTGGATCAGCTGTTGTTCATGATTGACAGCAAGGTGAGCAGTGTCAGCAGCAGTCTGAGCTTTATCCTCGGCAATAACGTGGATGACGGATTCGATGCGGTGCTGCAGTTCGAGAACGGCATCAGAGCCATCGTCGAGGTAGGGACCACCAATTTCATTACGATGCCAAGATGGTATGTGAAGGGCACCGGGGGTACCGCTATTATTGAAGACTGGTCGCTGAGAGGCAGAATTGTAGCCCCTAACCACGAATCGGAAAAGATTGAACCGACACCGATCCGCGCAGGTGTAGGCTTGACCAAGACGATGGCCCCGCCTTCAGAAGGCTCGACCGTCCTTGAAGATCTGCCTGCGGCATTAGAGATGACCTCCAGCTTCTATGATAATCTGGCCGCTGTCATCGAAGGCACGGCGGAGCCGATTGTCAAGAATGCTGAGGTGCTTCGTGTGCTAAGACTGATTGAGGCGATCTTTGAAGCAGCAGAGCGTAACGAGACGGTTAAGAATTTCGATATCTACGGAGCTTAAGCAGGCTTCAATACAACCTTAGGAGAGGTGGAATCTGCAAATGAAACTTGGAGTATTTATGGTGTTGTTCGGCGGCCGCAAGCTGGAGGATGCACTGGATTATGTGGTCTCCAAAGGACTGAAAGCCGTTGAGATCGGTACCGGAGGGTACCCTGGAAACAGCCACTGCAATCCCAAAGAGCTGCTGGAGAATGAAGCGGCCCTTCAGGAATTCAAGCACGCGATTGAATCCCGTGGCTTGATCATCAGCGCGTTAAGCTGCCACGGCAACCCGCTGCACCCGCAGAAGGAGCTGGCAGACAAGGATCACGAAGTATTTGTAGACACCGTGAAACTTGCACAGAAGCTGGGCGTCAAGGTTGTGAATACCTTCTCCGGCTGTCCGGGCGATCATGAAGGCGCGAAATATCCGAACTGGCCGGTTGCCCCATGGCCGAATGATTACCAGGAGATTCTGGCCTGGCAGTGGGAGAACAAGGTCATTCCTTATTGGACAGAGCAGGCGGCCTTCGCCACTGCACATGATGTGAAGATTGGACTTGAGCTGCACGGAGGCTTCTCGGTACACACTCCGGCTACCCTGCTGAGATTAAGAGAAGCTGCCGGAGAGGCCATCGGGGCGAACCTGGACCCGAGCCATATGTGGTGGCAGGGAATTGATCCGGTACAGGCCATTCATATTCTCGGCCGTGAGGGCGCGATCCATCACTTCCATGCGAAGGATACCGTTATTGATCCGGTGAACGTCAACAAGCATGGCCTGACGGACATGCAGTCCTATACGAATATGCTGGACCGCGCCTGGCAGTTCCGTTCCGTAGGCTACGGACACGATGTCAAGGTCTGGGCAGATATGATGAGCGCACTGCGTCTGGTAGGCTACGACTTTGTAGTCAGCATTGAGCATGAAGACGGCTTGATGTCCATTGAAGAGGGCTTCTCCAAAGCGGTTGACAATCTCAAGCAGGTGCTGATCGAAGAGCCGCTGTCTGAGATGTGGTGGGTCTAACCGGTGGAGAGCTTCACTAAAGTCCAATTAAACGACTGGCAGCTTAGTCTCTTGACTGCCGCAGCCTTTGGGACAGATGTGCAGATCGCCAGCAGCAGGGAGTTGACTGCCGGATTCTTCAATACGGCTTATGACCTGGAGCTTAGCGACGGCCGCTCCGTCATTCTTAAGGTGGCTCCGGACCCGGAGACAGAGACTCTTAGCTACGAGAAGGATATCATGCGTGCTGAGGTGGAGGCTCTCCGGCTGGTACGTGCTGCTGGCGGTGTGCCTGTGCCGGAAGTGTACAGCTATGACGACAGTCTGCAGCTGGTTCCGTGTCCGTATTTTTTCATGGAGAAGATTGAAGGGCAGCCGTATAACGAGGTGAAGGAGAGTCTCACTGAGGAACAGCGGTATTCCATTGAATACGAGCTGGGTCAGTATCAGCGGAGAATCAATGCGATTGAAGGGCCAGCCTTCGGGCTGTTCGGCAAAGAGTCTGACGGGAGCGGGCTCACCTGGAGGGAGACCTTCCGGTCTATGCTGCTGAACCTGCTTCAGGATGCGGTCAGACTGGGTGCAGGATTGCCCGCAGAACAGCAGGAAATAGAACAGGTGCTGGAGCTGTATCTGCCTGCTCTGGATGAAGTGACGCAGCCGCGCCTGGTGCACTGGGATCTGTGGAACGGCAACATCTTTGTAAGGGATGGGGTAATCGTATCCATCATTGACTGGGAGCGGGCGATGTGGGGCGATGTGCTGCTGGAGTATTATTTCCGGCATTTCGAGAGCTCGGCAGCGTTCTATGAAGGGTACGGGTCGGCTTTTGCCAGCCGGAATGAAGGGCTGCGTAAGCAGCTATATGACCTGTATCTGGACCTTATCATGCTTATAGAATGTTATTCGCGCCAGTACAAGGATGAGAATCATGTGAACTGGGCGCATGACAATCTCGCTGAGTCCTGGAAGCGGTTCTCGGCTCTGGTACTATAGGATACACAAGAGGCCGGATCTCTTCTGAGATTCCGGCCTCTTGAGATTGTGTACAACAGACCAGATGAATGTCAGTCAGCAATCAGTAGCTGCTGTTCCGGATGGCAACAACCGGGCTGATGTCAGCTTCATAGTCAACGCCGCCGGATTCGAAGCCGAACAGCTGGAAGAACTCGCGTCTGTAACCGGCCAGATCGGAATATTCGTAGACGTTCTCCGTGCTTAGCATGGGCCAGATCCGGTCCACTTCCGTCTGCACAGCATGGCTCATCTCATGGTCATCTATTCGGATGCGCCCTTGCGCATCTACCGGAGTCCCTTCAGGGTTGTACAGGAAACCGGTATACAGCCGGTAGGCTTGCTCAATACAGCCTTCGTGCACTCCCTGTTCCTTCATGACCTTATAGAGTACTGAAATGTATAGCGGGACTACAGGAATCGCCGAGCTGGATTGGGTCACCAGACCCTTACTGACTGCCACATAGGCGCGGCCGCCAGTTCGTGATAATTCTGCATTCAGCTGTAAGGCTGTAGCTTCCAGATGGTCTTTAGCCCGGCCGATGGTCCCGTCGCGGTAGACAGCCTGTGTAAGCTCTGGACCTACATAGGAAAAGGCGAGAGTGACCGCATCTGCTGCCAGAACCCCGGAATCCCGAAGCGCTTCAATCCATAGCTGCCAGTCTTCTCCGCCCATCACATGAACAGTAGCATCGATTTCAGCTTCGGTGGCCGGTTCAATCTGTACGGTGCTTAGTTCTCCGGTATGGAAATTAACGGTTGTATTGGTATAAGGGCTGCCGATGGGCTTCAACACAGATTGATAAACTTCTCCGGTCTGCGGGTCTGTTCTGCGCGCCGAGGCTACACTGTAGATTATCAGATCAACCTGTCCAAGCTCACTGCGGATCAACTTGATGGTCCGTTCTTTTGTCTCAGCGGTAAAAGCGTCCCCGCACACGCTATAGGAGTGCAGGCCCGCCGTGTGGGCCATCTCCTCAAACGCTGCGGAATTATACCAGCCTGCGGAGGCGGTCCGGGTCTCGCTGGCTGTACTCGGCCTATAGACACCTACAGTGGCTGCTCCAGCACCGAAGGCTGCTGCAATTCGGGCAGCAAGCCCGTAACCGGTTGAAGCGCCGATAACGAGCACATTGCGGGGACCTGTAAACCTTTTTTGATTCAGTACATAGGTCACTTGCTCCTGTACCTGCTGCGCACAGCCTGCCGGATGGGCAGTCGTGCAGATGAACCCGCGGGTTCTTGGTTTTATGATCATTTTAGTGTTACCTCGCTTTCCTGGGTGGTCCTAGGATATAATTTACTTTATCGAGTGTTATCCCCGCAAGCAGGACAGTGACAGCAGAGAACATACCGGATGACAACTTTCACGGCAAAGGGACGGATGTTATGATGTTGAACTGGCTTCAAATACATATGGACGTAATAAGCTTGCTGTGGCTGCTGCCTGTAGTCTTTATGTTTCATGATTTTGAAGAGATTCTTACAGTGGAGTCTTGGGGGAACAAACATGGACCGGCTGTTACCGCATCGCTTTCCCCCTCCTTGCGGAAGCGTATGGCACCTATGATGGGCATGACTACGAGGAATTTTGCCATGGATGTGCTCTTCGTGTATATTCTGATAGTAGGGGTAACCTCCGTTGCGGTATTTTTAGAGTTCTACTGGCTCTACTTAGCTGTCCTCGCTGCGCTGTTGCTGCATGTCTTCACACATTTGGCACAAAGTATAGTTCTGAAGCTGTATACCCCAGGTGTTGTGACAGCATTGCTTGTGATATTTCCGTATTCCTTGTATGCTTTTTACCGTCTGCTTCATGAGGGTGTTGTCAGTGAAGCTGACATAGGCTGGTCGCTGCTGCTCATGTTGATTCTAACACCGCCGCTTGTATGGGGATTGATGAAGAAGCGGGCAAGGCATAAGCATAGCGAAGAATGATGATTTTGACGGTGACGTTTTCAGAAAAATCTTGACGTAAGCCCCTAAAGGTAGATAAAATAATAGTATTGCGTGTTTTTTGGAATCACTATCATAACTTGAAAAGAAACAGAGAGGGTGACAGGATGGAGCGCCTTTTAGAGGTAAAAGACCTGGCTATATCATTCAGAACACGCGGAGGAGAAGTTCAAGCAATCCGTGGTGTCAGCTTTCATGTAAATAAAGGGGAGACACTGGCGATTGTTGGCGAATCCGGTTCCGGTAAGAGCGTAACCTCGCAAGCCGTCATGAAGCTGGTTCCTCAGCCTGCGGGCGAATATAAGCGTGGACAGATTCTGTTCGATGGACAAGATCTGATCGGCAAGAGTGAGAAGCAGATGCAAAAAATCCGCGGCAAAGAAATCGGAATGATCTTCCAAGATCCGATGACTTCACTCAACCCGATGATGAAGGTTGGCCGGCAGATTACGGAAGTGTTGTTCAAGCATGAGAATATCACGAAGGAAGCTGCCTACAAACGTGGCGTTGAATTGCTTAATCTGGTAGGTATTCCGTCACCGGAACGCCGTTTCCAGCAGTATCCGCATGAATTCAGCGGCGGGATGCGCCAACGTGTTGTAATCGCTATGGCACTGGCTGCTAACCCTAAGCTCCTGATTGCCGATGAGCCGACAACCGCGCTTGACGTAACGATTCAGGCACAGATCCTCGATCTGATGAAGGACCTGCAAAAGAAGATTGATACAGCGATCATTTTCATCACCCATGACCTTGGGGTTGTGGCAAGAATGGCTGACCGTGTAGCTGTAATGTATGCCGGACAGATCGTTGAAATGGGTACCGCAGAAGAGATCTTCTACGATCCAAGACATCCGTACACTTGGGGCCTGCTGGCTTCCATGCCAAGTCTGGAGAGCAAAGGCTCGATGCTTACAGCGATCCCGGGCACACCACCCGACTTGATCAAGCCGCCTAAGGGGGATGCTTTCGCCCTGCGCAGCACGTATGCAATGGCGATTGACATGGAGAAGGAACCGCCAATGTACAAGGTATCGGACTCCCATCTTGTGAAGTCCTGGCTGATGCATCCGATGGCACCAGCGGTGGAGCCGCCGGATGTCGTGAAGAAGCAGCGCCGCGTGTTGAGCAATGCCTATCCAGAGCCGGTACTTGTCGGCAACAGCAGCGAATACTAAGTTTGATTAGATCAGCGTCAGGCCATAATCGGCCTGGCGTTTTTTTTGTTATATGGGGGATTATACTTCATATAAACCTAAAACAAAACTAACTAATATAAATAAAAGTATTGACTTAATCTCATTTGCCCAGCAAAATGTAAGGGTATACATAGGGAGGTTATGATGAGATGAGAAAAAGATCCTTAACGGCGCTGATATCCTTATCCCTGCTGTCGGCATGCAGTGGAGGGAATCCGGAAGGGCCGCCGGAGTTCGGGAATGTATCTGTACACGATCCCTCTGTGATTAGGGTGGAGGATACGTATTACGTGTTCGGTTCGCATCTGGCCTCGGCCAAATCCAAGGACCTGATGTCGTGGACGCAGATTTCTTCCGGCGTGACGGACGATAATGTGCTGATACCGAATGTAACGGAGGAGCTTAGCGAGACGCTTAGCTGGGCCCAGTCGGATACGCTGTGGGCACCGGATGTCATTCAGTTGGCAGACGGCAAGTTCTACATGTATTACGATGCCTGCAAGGGGGATTCCCCGCTGTCGGCGCTAGGTATTGCCGTAGCCGATGAGATTGAAGGTCCTTATAAGAATAAAGGCATTATTCTGAAGTCGGGAATGTCCGGCATCGGGGATGATGGAGAGGTGTACGATGCCACGGAGAAGCCGAATGTGGTGGACCCTGATGTGTTTTTTGATAAAGACGGCAAGCTGTGGATGGTCTACGGCTCCTACTCGGGCGGCATCTTCATCCTGGAACTAGACCCGGCTACGGGCTTCCCGCTGGAGGGCCAGGGCTACGGCAAGAAGCTGCTCGGAGGGAATCATGCGCGGATTGAAGGGCCGTATATGCTATACAGCCCGGAGACCGATTATTACTATCTGTTTCTCTCCTACGGAGGGCTTGATGCGAATGGCGGCTATAATATCCGTGTAGCGCGTTCCAAGCATCCGGCTGGCCCGTTCGAGGACTCGGAAGGTAAGGCTATGCTGGATGCGCAGGGGACGCCGGGAGTGCTGTTCGATGATCCGGCCTACGCACCTTACGGCGTGAAGCTGATGGGGAATTATGAATTTGTGAATACAGCTAAAGAAGCCGCCGGATCAGGTACAGGCTATGTCTCCCCTGGACATAATTCGGCGTACTACGACGAGACAAGCGGGCAGTATTATCTGATCTTCCATACCCGGTTCCCGGGTCTTGGGGAGCAGCATGAGGTTCGGGTTCATCAGATGTTCATGAATGAAGCAGGCTGGCCTGTTGTCGCACCCCATCGTTACGGAGGCGAGAAGATAGGCAAGTACACTGCCAAGGATGTGACGGGTGCTTACATGCTGGTGAACCACGGCAAGGAGATTACGGCTGAGCTGGCGGAGTCGCAGAGGGTAGAGCTGAACACAGACGGCACGATAAGCGGGGCAGTAACAGGTACATGGTCCTTGAGCAAGGATCATATGGCGAAGCTGACGATAGAGGGTTCGGAGTACAGCGGGGTGTTCCTGCGGGAATGGAATGAAGCGGCCGCAAGCGAGGTAATGACCTTCACAGCACTTTCAGCAGAAGGCGTTGCAGTCTGGGGCAGCCATGTGTCACCGGAGAAAAAGTAACCTGATCCCGTGAACAGTCAAGTCGCAGCCGGCATCATACCCTTAACCATTACAAACAGCGGACCTCCCTTAGAATGGGAGATCCGCTGTTTGCTGTATATAGGAATTAGCTGCGATTATGCTTCATACTTGCGCAGAACGATTACAGCGTTATGGCCGCCGAAGCCAAAGGAATTGGAGATCCCGATCTTCAGCTCCGCTTGGCGGGCTACGTTAGGAACATAATCCAGGTCGCAGTACTCGTCCGGCTGCTCCAGATTAATCGTCGGCGGGATGATCCCTTCTTGCAGGCTTTTGAGCAGGGCAATAGCTTCCAGACCTCCGGCTGCGCCGAGGGCATGTCCGGTCATCGATTTGTTCGCCGTGACGGGAATCCGGTAAGCCTGCTCTCCGAACAGCTTCTTGATCGCCAGGGTCTCCGAACGGTCTCCGACGATCGTGCTGGTTGCGTGTGCGCTGATGACATCTACCTCTCCGGGACTAATTCCAGCCTCGCTGAGCGCCAGCTTCATCGCCTGATAGGCTCCTATCCCCTCAGGATGGGTGGCTACCATATGATAAGCGTCCGAGCTGGCGCCATATCCGGTGACCTCGCCATAGATGACGGCATCTCTGCGCAGGGCATGGGAGAGGGATTCGAGGATCACAATAGCTCCGCCCTCCGCAATGACAAATCCGTCCCTGTTCCGGTCAAAAGGCCGGCTGGCCCCCTGCGGCTCCCCGTTCCGTGTAGACAAAGCGGTCGCATTCCCGAAGCTGGCCAGGGCAATCTCGGTCACCGCCGCTTCCGCCCCTCCGGCGATGATTACATCGGCCCCGCCGTACCGGATCAGGCGGAAGGCTTCGCCAATGGCCGTATTCCCGATGGAACAGGCAGTCACCGGCGAGAGTGTAGGCCCCTGCGCCCCCAGCTTGATGCTGATCATGGCTGCCGCCATATTGGAGATCAGCATCGGGATCAGGGTAGGGCTTACCCGCTCCGGCCCCCGGGAACGCAGCAGTTCGCCCTGGTCCATCAATGTCTGGATACCGCCTACGCCGGAGCCTACATAGACGCCCAGCCGTTCCCGGTCCAGCTCCTCCAGCCGGAGACCGGAATGCGTCCAGGCTTCCTCTGCGGCAGCAAGCGCGAACTGGCTGAACCGGTCTATTCGCCGGGCTTCCTTGCGCCCGAATCTGGCATCCGGGTCGAAGGCCTGTACCGAGCCGGCAATCTTGGTTTTGAAGTGAGTGGTATCAAAAGAATCAATCGGCGTAATCCCCGATTCTCCTGCCGTAAGGCGGCTCCAGAACTGGTCCACGGTATTGCCAAGCGGGGAGATGATACCCATTCCTGTAATCACGACACGTTCCATCTGCTATTCCTCCTGTTAATCTGAATAAGCTTATTTTTTCATGTTGCTTATCCTATTACAAGTTGTAGTTTATACTAGTATAATTACTACTACACTAACAGACAGACGAACTGTAAGGCAGGAGGAAGCATGATGTCCAATCAGAACAGGCTGCAAGCATTATCAGAATTCCTGAAAGCAAGACGCGCGGCCATCACCCCGGCAGCGGCGGGCCTCCCGGAGGGCACCCGCAGGCGGACGCCCGGGCTCCGGCGCGAGGAAGTGGCGCAGCTCTCGGGAGTAAGCAGCACCTGGTATACCTGGCTGGAGCAAGGGCGGGATATTAAAGTGTCTCCATCCGTTCTTGATTGTATTGCTGCAGCACTTCAACTGACGAAGGATGAGCGGAGTTACTTGTTCGCTCTGGCGCTGGAGAACGGGCAGGGAGTCACGGACTATACCCAAGAGGAGCCTTCGGTGATTCATCCGTCTCTGCAGAAGATATTGCAGGAGCTGAAGACCTGCCCGACAATCATCTCGGACCGGCACTGCGGCATTGTGGGCTGGAATGAGGCAGCGGCGCATGTGTTTCTTGATTTCGCCAAGTTGGCTCCGCAGCAGCGCAATATGATCTCACTGCTGTTCGAGCGCAAGGAGTTCAGGCGGCTGGCTGTGAATTGGGAGCAGTTCGTCCGGGGATACCTATCGATCTTCCGCGCCTACTACGGGCAATACCTGGAGGACCGCTGGTACGATGAATTCATTGCGGAGATGAAGGAGCGGCATCCTGAATTCAATCATTTATGGGAAGAGAGCCGGGTCAGCTCCGCGCCGGATGTTGTACTGGAATTCCGGCATGCCAAAGCCGGCAAAATGCTGTTCCATCTAACCTCCCTACAAGTACAAGGTGCAGCGGATCTGCGCTGTAGCATCTACACGCCAGCCGGTGACTCTGGTACAGAAGCCAAGCTGAAGCAGCTCATGGAACCTAAGTAATACAGGTGATAGAATTTTCTTATTGATTCATAAAAAACTATAAATATGCAATATAGATTTTGCAGTTTATACTCCTAATATGATGAATTTCTTCCTGCGGGACCGGAAAAGGGGTAAAGATATAATGGCTAAAGTAACGGGATTAGAAGGCGTAGTTGCCGGAGAGACAGCAATTGGATTGGTAGATGGGGAGAAAGGGTATCTGGTGTACCGCGGGTATTGGGCGAAGGAGCTTGCGGTGAGCAAAAGCTATGAGGAAGTTGCTTATTTGCTCTGGAACGGACATCTGCCTGATGCGGAGGAACTGGCGCAGCTCAAGGTGCAGATGGCAGCGGAGAGAGCGATTCCTGAATATCTCTGCAAGATGCTTGATCTGTATCCGGCGTCTGTACCACTGATGCTGGTATTACAAAGTGCAGTGGCTGCGCTTGGGGATGAGGAGAACGCCACCTGGCCGCCCACACTGAAGCAAGCCGTGCGGCTGACGGCAATGCTACCGGCGATCATAGCTTACCGGTACCGCAGCCTTCAGGGCTTGCCGCCGCTGAAATCGCTTCCTGAGCTTGGCCATGCCGCGAATTATCTGTATCTGCTCACAGGCAAGCTGCCTGAAGAGGCTCATGTAAAGGCGCTTAGCGCCTATATGATCCTGTGCATGGAGCATGGCATGAATGCCTCTACCTTCGCCGGGCGGGTGGTGCTGTCCACGGAATCGGATATGTGCGCGGCCGTAGCCGGATCGATCGGGGCCATGAAGGGTCCGCTGCATGGCGGCGCGCCGTATGAAGTGATATCGATGCTGGAGGAGATCGGGACGAAGGAACGCACGGAGCCTTGGCTGAGAGAGAAGCTTGAGGCCGGGGAGAAGCTGATGGGCTTCGGGCACCGGATCTACAAGACCAAGGACCCGCGGGCGGAAGCCCTGCAGATTGCGACCCTTACGATGGTCGGCAAGGATGCTTCCTTTGATCTTGCGCTTCATGTGGAGGCTACAGCGATAGCGCTTCTGGAGGAATATAAGCCGGGCCGCCGCCTGTTCACCAATGTTGAGTTCTATGCTGCGGCTATTCTGAAGGCGCTGGAGCTGGCGCCGGAGATCTTCACGCCTACATTCACAGCGGGAAGAATTGTCGGCTGGACGGCCCATTTGCTGGAGCAGTCAGCCCATAACCGGATTTTCCGGCCACAATCTACTTATATCGGACCTATGCCTGAATCAGAGACTGCCTTGTAAAAGCACATACCATCCGCCCAAACGGCGCACAAAACATCTTCAGCCGCCTAACAGCCGGGGCCAACCCGCAGCGAGGCGCATGAGAAATGTCCCGGAACGTAAATAATGCCCTTTCCACTTCCTGCTGGGAAGGGAAAGGGCTGAAAAGTTTGCATTCATGTTACTAGGAGGACTTGATGATACTTATTGACCGGCTGTATTTGAAGCCCAGACAGGATACCAGCCTAAACCCACGTTCTTTGTGTTGTAAAGAACTAAATTTCCGTCATCTTGAACGATTAGCAGGTCACCCACGAGGTTGACTGGTACATTCCCTTGTCCGTACCACGCTGTAGCCCATGCATTATTGTCTGACGTCCAAAATGGAGTATTATTCCAATCCATTAACTTAAGTCTGCCATTATATTGATCAATAGCGAGCTGGGATATTCTAAAGTCGCTGGTATTGGTGTGCCATATCATGGTGCGTTTGTGATTATTCCATAACTGTATATCTCCTGAAGGCATAAAATTCAGGATATATTTCATGTTGTTTGATACTAGCGGGCTCGCATTCCCAATAAATCTTTCGCGAACCGTGAGACGTTCTCCAAATGCAAATGTTGCAGAAGCAATAGGGAGCTGGATCATGAGCACCGCAAATAAAAGCAGAAAAATCTTTTTCATAATAGCCTCTTTTCTGGTATATTTTATCATTTCCTCATCAACTATATCATAAATTTTATATAAATGAGAGATTAATCTAAAGATTGCAAAATATATTTCTGAATTGAGAGATTCAATCAAATAAGCGGAATGGATCGTATTTGTCCTGAAACGACAAAAAGATGGACTCCCCGGAATAGCGAGAAGTCCAAAAATAGTCAACAGAGCATGAGGGGGATACTCTTACATTAGATTAGAAATCAGAGGTTGCCACTTCGATGGTGCCGAAGACTGCACCGGCAGCTGTGCTGAGAAGTCCGGCGACAAGCAGGGCATGAACAGATAGAGTGAGACTGTTAAATGCAGGGATCAGATAAGTGACCACTGGAGCGTTGACGCGGTAAATAACGAGATCCACGGGGAACCCGGAATTGTTGTTTACCGTCACAGCTGCGTTGATGCCACCTGCCAGATTTTCATAGTAAGATTTACCTACAGAAGCCGGCAGATTGAAGAATTGTTGCGGTAATAGGATAGCCATTGTAATGTCCTCCTTTTCCTTGTGATAGGATAGTATATTCGGCAAAACTATGATTGCTGTAACGTATGCCATGGGAGATTCACACATTTCAATAGGATGCCGGCAGATTCATAGACAAATAGACAACCCGGATCTATGGTACACTGGATGTAATCTAGTGACAGGTAAGGGGAAATGACAACGATGAAGCTGGTATCCTGGAATGTGAACGGTCTGAGAGCTTGTGTGAATAAAGGGTTTAATGAGTATTTCCGGGAGGTTAACGCAGACATCTTCTGTGTGCAGGAGACGAAGCTCCAGGAGGGACAGATTGTTCTGGACCACGGGGAAGAATATGCCGGGTACTGGAATTATGCGCTCAAAAAAGGATATTCAGGTACGGCTGTATTCACTAGAATCAAGCCGCTATCCGTACGATATGGACTGGAGCAGGAGACGGAGGATGAGGGGCGGATTATCACCCTGGAATTCCCTGATTTCTATTTGGTGAATGTGTATACGCCGAATGCCAAGCGCGATCTGTCGAGGCTGGACTACCGGATGGAGTGGGAGGACCGGTTCCGCGCCTACTTGCTGAAGCTGGATGAGCATAAGCCGGTTGTCGTGTGCGGGGATCTGAATGTGGCGCATCAGGAGATTGACCTGAAGAATGCGAGATCGAACCGGGGGAATTCAGGCTTCACCGACGAAGAACGCGGCAAAATGACCACGCTGCTCGCAGCCGGCTTCGTGGATACCTTCAGATGGTTCTATCCTGAGCTGGAGGGTGCCTACAGCTGGTGGTCCTACATGCCTAAGGTCAGAGAGAAGAATGTGGGCTGGCGGATCGATTATTTTCTCGCTTCAGAGCGCTTGACCCCGCGTCTGCTGGACGCCGGAATTGAATGTAATGTCCTAGGCAGCGATCATTGCCCGGTGGTCCTCCATCTGGCGGATACGGCGGAAGCATAGACAGAGTGTATAGATATGATATACAAAAGGCGGTATCCCGGAGTTCGGGATACCGCCTTTTGTGATTGTGTCAGCGGCTGAGCGGAGGCTAACCAGTTAATCTGACGAGCTGCCTGGCTCCAGCACCGGCGACCGCCGGTGCTTCGTAGCCTGCTCGTAACTATACGCAATCCCTAGCAGCATAGCTTCACTATGTGCTGAAGCACAGAAGGTGATACCCTGCGGTCCCTTGGTAAGATAGCCGCCTGGCGCAACAATACCCGAGTAGGTATAGCCGGCAGGAACTGTAATCAGCGGATAACCCGCTCTTGCCGCTACTTCACATCCGTGATCTCCGGGGAACAGGAGCGCATCCAGACCGTAATGCTCCAGGGCATAATCGATTCCCTGCTTACCGGCCAGTGAACGGGAATAATGCAGCTGCTTCAGGTATTCCTGCTTTGTAATATCATCCCCGGAGGTGTTCAGCCATTCCAGTTTTCCTTGGCCATATTTCAGCGCCTGTTCGCCATGCTGCTGGTTGAAATCTATCAGCTCCTGCAGAGAATGCACAGGAGCGGATTCCGGCAGGCTTCCCAGATAGCGGTTCAATCCCCGCTTGAATTCATATTGCAGAATCGTAGCCTTCCATTCAGCATCCTGACAGGGAAGCTCCACGGGTTCAATGATTTCTGCCCCCAGCTCTCTCAGGACCGCTATGGCAGATTCCATCATATCCAAGGCTTCATGATCCAGATCCTTATAATAGAATCGCGGAATTCCGATCCGCTTGCCTGCCAGTGCATGAAGCTCCAGACCTGCCGAATAATCCGGTACAGCAGAGGAAGAAAAGTCAGCGCTCTCGGCTAATACGTTAAGCAGGAGTGCAGCGTCCTTGACCGTTCTGGCCATCGGACCAGCGCTGTCCTGGCTGGCGATTCCCGGTATAATGCCCTTGTTGCTGACCAGTCCCCAGGTAGGCTTCAGGCCGACCAGGGAGTTATGGGCCGCCGGGCTGATGATGGAGCCAGAGGTCTCCGTGCCCACGGCGACGGTGACAAGGTTAGCGGCAACCGCAGCCGCACTTCCCGAGCTGGAGCCGCCAATGAACAGCTCTCCGGGTCCGTAAGGGTTCAGTACAAGTCCACCTCGCGAGCTGTATCCGGCCCACATCGCCGGCGACATGAAATTGGCCCATTCGGTCATATTGGCTTTGCCCAGAATCACTGCCCCGGCTGCCCTTAGCCGTGTGATAAGCTCAGCGTCTTCTGCTGCTATGCAATCGGCAAGCGCCAAGGCTCCTGCACTGGTGTGCAGCTGATCTGCTGTGCCGATGTTATCTTTGACCAAGACCGGAATACCGTGCAGCGGTCCCCGGCTGCCCTGATCCCTTCGTTCCTGGTCGAGCCTCGCGGCAATCGCAAGAGCCTCTGGATTCACCTCCAGTACGGAGCAGAGCAGACCGTCCAACCGGTTGATTCTTTCCAAATACCAGCCTACCAGCACTTCGGAGGTTAGGTTACCTTGTGCCATTTGCTCCTGAATACTGGTGATGTCTGCTTCTATTAACCACTCTTGCTCATTTGGAGCAGGGGATATACGGGTGAAGTCGTTATTATTCATAAGGATGTTGTACCTCTATTCATTGTTTGTTGTGCTGCCCCCGGTCACGCTGGCCGCTGCCTGATGCCGCTCCGGCCAGCTGATTACATTGCGGGTTCTGCTAAGCTCTTCATAGATGAGTGGACGGTCACGCTTAATCAGCCGGAGCACCAGATGGATGAAGAAGGCCAAATCTGCCAAGAGGATGACTATTTTCACAAGAGCAGCCAGCGCTGTGCCGATAGAGACGAAGAAGGAGGAGTCAGGCATCAGGGAATTCATTCCGCCTAAGACGCCATAGAGTAATCCATATCGTGCCCATACCCCCCAGGGTCTGGCCGGGCCGCCGTCTTCACTCCTAAGCCGGATACGCACGACCCATTTGCCGAAGGTGCGCCCGCCTGTGAGCAGAGGAATGCTCAGGAAATAGACCATACTAACTGCCCACAACGAAATACTCAGCGAGAGCAGATTGAGGAGAATGGTCACCGCGAGCAGCAGGATGGAATCCAGCAGGAAAGCAAGGGCGCGGCGGGTGTAGGTCACTCTTTTGGCGGAAAGGTCCTCTTGGCTGTCAAGCTTCTCAATCCTCGGCAGCAGGCCGGAGATCCATAGGGAGAGCTTGAATCCGATCATCCCGCCCAGCGTATTCGTGATCATGTCATCGACATCGAAGATCCGGTAGGGGTGGTCGAAGAACCCGTAAATGCCTGTAATTTGCGTAATTTCGAACAACAGCGACAGCGCAAAGGACAGAATAATGCAGACCACCCAGCGCGTGCGGAAGTAGTAGCCCAGGAACATACCGAAGGGTACGGTCAGCAGTACATTGAAGGCCGCCAGCAGAAAATCCGCTCCGGTTAGCACATTAAGGTAGCTGGAAGGGTCGCTGCGCGTAATTGGCGTATTGTGCAGAATATCCTGGATGAACTGCAGCGGCACGAACTGGAGCATGCTCCCGGCGGGGGCTGCATTATGCCTGGAATCAGGCAAGGGAAGCAGGACCAGGAAGAATGCGTTAAGCAGGTACAGCAGTAGCAAATACAGCACCAAGGCCCGGATTTTATTGATATACCCGTGCCGGCGGTATTGCACGATCAGCAGCGGCAAGGTGAAGAACAGCGCCGCAACCGGAAAAGCCATGAATGCATAGGAAATCGGAAATAGATAAGTCTGGAACATGGGTTCACCTGCTGTCAGTATTTTGTCACAACGACTTCATTATAGAATTAAACATAAACCGTCTCAACAGAATTAATCATTCTAACCGTTCTTTCCCGCATAGACATGTTAGGAGAGGAGCGTGAGGACTATATGGAAAAGAAGGTTCAACAGTATTACAAGCTCAAGGTGAAGCAGAAGGAGCTGGAAAAGGAGCTGGCCGGACTCCGGCAGGAGATCCTTGCCCATATCAATGAAGCGGGGCAGACCGAGGCGGTGTTCGGCAGCTACAAGGTGAAGCTGGTCACTCAGAACCGTAAGGAATATGATGACGACAAGCTCTATCAGACCCTGTCCGACCCCGAACTGTGGCGACTGCTCTCCCGGGCAGATCCGGCCAAGGTGGCCAGCCTGACGAAGCTGAAAGTGATCGCGGAAGAGAAAATCGCCCATACGTATGATGTGAAGACCATTCAATTACTTCAGGTGGATAAGCAGTAGCGGAAGCGCTGCCGGAAGCGGAGGGATTACATTATGCTCAGCTTCCGGTTGTATATAGAGCATAGATAGGTGCCATCTTCCCGGTCTTCCGCTATAATTATACAGAGACAGTGAAGATATGGAGGAAGAGAAGAAATGAAGGATTTTGAGCAGATGCTGGAGAAATACGCAGAGCTGGTAGTCAAGGTCGGTGTGAATGTGCAGCCGGGACAAGTGCTGATGGTTCACGCCCCGCTGGAGACAGCGGAGCTTACCCGGCTGATTGTAGGCAAGGCCTATGACGCCGGAGCGAAACACGTGCTTGTAGACTGGGACGATGAAGCGGTCACACGCATCCGTTACGAGAAGGCTCCCGAGGAATCGTTCGGGTATTATCCGCAGTGGCATGCCGATATGCTGGAGGGATTCGCTGAAGAAGGCGGGGCTATATTACATATAAAGGTGCCGGACCCGGAATTATTCCGCGGGATCGATTCGGCCAAGGTCTCCACTGCCGTTAAGGCGGCTGCGGTTGCGCGCAAGAAGTACCAGGCCTACACCCGCAACAGTAGAATCAGCTGGTCGCTGATCAAGGCGCCGACACGTGCCTGGGCGGACAAGGTGTTCGCCGATCTGCCGGAGGAAGAGCGGATCGATGCGATGTGGGAAGCGGTGTTCCAGATGAACCGTGTGAACAGCGGAGACCCGGTAGCCGCCTGGCGCAGTCATATCGGCGAGCTGAAGCAGAGCCAGGACCGGATGAACGCCAAGCGTTACAAAAGCTTGCATTACCGCGCTCCGGGCACGGATCTGCGTGTCGAGCTGCCGGAAGGCCATTTATGGCGGGGCGGCGGCGGGGAGAATGCGCGCGGCGTCTATTTTGTAGCGAATATGCCTACAGAAGAGATCTATACGATGCCTCATCGCACCGGCGTAAATGGTACGGTCAAGAGTACGCTTCCGCTGAACCTGAACGGGCGGCTCGTCGACGGAATTACTGTTACCTTCACAAACGGCAAGGTTACAGCGTATGACGCTGAATCCGGCCGTGAGCACCTGACTTCCTTGCTGGATACGGATGAAGGAGCCTCATACCTCGGAGAAGTGGCGCTGGTGCCGCATGACTCGCCGATCTCCCGGCTGAACAGAGTATTCTATAACACCGGAATTGACGAAAATGCCTCCTGTCATTTCGCGCTGGGCAGTGCCTATCCGGTCAATATTGAAGGTGGCACTTCCATGACCAGTGAGGAGCTGCTGTCCAGAGGTGCCAATGTCAGCCTCACGCATGTCGATTTCATGGTCGGCTCCGATGCGCTTGATATTGACGGGGAACTGGCCGACGGTACGATCGAGCCGGTGTTCCGCAAGGGGAATTGGGTGCTCTAGGTGTGTCCTATCGAGAAGTGAAGTAATCTACAGAACTAAGTCATCCTAACGGATGAATAGGATTACCTTCGCACCAGTGCAATGTATACTGTTTTCCGCATACATTCTGGCCATACGCCCGCGCGCAGTACAATGTATACTGTTTTCCGCATACATTCGGGCCATATGCCTGCGCGCAGTACAATGTATACTGTTTTCCACATACATTCAGGCCGAGTGCCTGCTTGGGAGCACAACGTATGCTGTTTTTCACATACATTTGGTCCAACACACCTTCTCCACAGCAGCAGGAAACTATAGTTTCCTATATAACAAGAAAGGCCGCAATATTCCCGGCAACGGGGATTGCGGCTTTTCTGTTGTTCATGAGGATTATAAAATAATTGCCGCAGACTAAAACTGTTTGCATAACCTCTCCGTCTAATTCATGTAAAAAAAGATGGAGAGGAGAGGGAGAGATGACGATGTCAGGCGCAGAGATGAAGCGGGTCACTGCCGCTGTGCCCCTTGAAGAGACAGATTTCGTCAAAGCGGTGATGGAGCACAGCGACCAGTTATATTCTATTGCCTACAGTTATCTGGGCAACCGCAATGACGCGCTGGAAGCGTTGCAGGAGACGACTTGCCGGGCGTGGATGAAGCGAAGGACCCTTAAGGACTCAGGCGCGTTCAAATCCTGGCTGATCAGGATTCTAATCTATGTCTGCATTGACGAACAACGCAGAAGGAAGAAGGCGGTTCCCACAGCGGCAGAACATATGCAGGAGGCCGTCATTCATAACAGTACCGAATCTATGGAAATGCAGTGGGCGCTCTCGCAGGTGAAGGTGAAATACCGCCATGTGCTGCTGCTCAAATATTATAACGACATGACCTTGGCCGAGATCGCGGTGCTGCTTAAGAAGCCGGAGGGGACCGTCAAAACCTGGCAGCACAAAGGGCTGAAGCAGCTTAGGACCATTATGAAGAACCGGGGTGAGTGGGATGGACAGTAGTAGAGAAGAGCAGGCGATGCTGACGGATGCGGCACGTATACACAAGGAAGCCGGAGCGGACGCCGGAGGCAATGAGATTAGGCAGGCTGTTCAGGCGGGAATCGAGCGCGGACGCCGAAAAAGCTGGCAGGGCAGACTCACCAAAGGCTCCTTCCTCGGATTAGCCGCAGCCGCGGTTGCCGCAATCATTCTGTTCCTCATTCCGGTCATTCATGATGCGGCACCTCGTGCTGCCGGACCTGCCGGAGAAGTGAACTGGGGCGGGCTGGAAATGTTCAAGCGGCTCTATTCTTCTGATTCAGAGGCACCTACACTGGATACGGCCATCCGGCACGGCTATATTCAGGAAATTAATCAAAGCGTAGCCAGCGGGGATTACCGGATTACCCTGAATGCAGTAACGGCGGATGAGAATAAAATCATCTTTTTGTATACAGCCATTGTCGCGGAAGGACAGGAGATCTATAGTGTTAACAGTGCGAGAATCAAGAATCCGGCAACCGGCTATGATCTTGAGAACGGGGGCGGGATCGGCGCCCATGCTAAAAACAATGGACACGATGATAAGCGTATTTTTTACGGGCGCGGCGCCATCCTTCTGGACCGGAGCAAGCCGTTCCCGGAGGAGCTGGAAGCGGATTTCCAGATTGCCTCAATGGATAAAGGGAAAATGAAAGATCTGGCGAAGGGTGTCAATGTAGCCGATGTGCATTATTCTCCGAGACTCAAGATCAGCTTCAAGCTTGACCCGAAATTCAAAAAGCAACAGACAGTTATTGTCCGGCCGGGGGAGGATTTCATGCTGGAGGGGATTCAAGTGACGCTCGAGCAGGTTGAGCTCTCTCCCTTGATGATCCGCACTGTAGTCAAAATTAAAAACGAGTCTGAGATTACATGGGAGAACAGGCAAAAGATATCTGGCGCTGTACACAGGAATGAAATTCAGTCGACAGCCAAGTACGGAACCACCGAGATATGGTCACCGACAGGTACTGGAACCGATGAGGGCTTTGAACATTATTTCGGCAGCAATCTGCTCGATAAGCCGGAATCGATGAACATGATTATGAAGACCGGAGAAGGCAAGAATACCAAGGAGATTAACTTGCCAATCCTGCCGTGAATCCTTGCATGTGGAAAAGGCTGACCGCCGGTATGTCCGGCGGATCAGCCTTTTTGGCGGTTGGGTTAGAGTGGTTGTAATCCCCGGTTATCAAACCTGAAGGCAAGCTTATTCCCATCGAAGGTATCTCCGGTTCTTTCGGTATATTTCCCCTGCGTGTAGCGGGAGACGGTCTTGCGCCAAAATTTCTGTCCGGTTATATTCTTCGCCGCCGGATTCGTGAATAGCTCCCATTCACCCCGGAATTGTTCAAACACCAGCACCGCCGCCTGTTCCGCGATTCCTGTCCCTCTGAAGGGCTGCAGCAGAAAATAGTCGCTCACGAAATAATCAACGCCCTGTGCACAGTAGGGAGGGGTGGCGATGCGGGCGAAGCCTGCCGGCATCGTATTAGCTTGAATTAGGAAAGAGTACAGAGTGCCCGGCTTGTCCCACCAAATATTCTGGACCTCATACTGGTCTGCCAGCGTGCGGTATTCGTCCGTATCCTCAAAGATCCCATGCTGGTTAGGAAGATGCCCCTCCACAAGTCCGTAATGTCCCGACAGATCATGCAGATAGAGCGGGTACATATTTTTGATGATATAGGCTTCATCCGGTCCGGTTAGCTTGATAGATATATTCATTGCCAGCCTGCTTTCTGTAATTATCTATAACGCCTACTCCCAATGTATACCGGAAATGAAGTCTTTTCATAGGCAAGTCTCTGTTATAAACTGAACTTTATCTATTCGCATCCAAGTGGAAACGGCATTACCGTCCTTTTATAAGGAAGGTACCGTTTCAGCGAGAAATAGAAGGATAATTTATCGTGTGCAACATATAAATTCTTATATTTTTAAAAAAGCCGAAACTTCCGATATCGGAAATTCCGGCTTATTCTCTCTCTATATTACTTCGCGGAGACCAGTGCTAAGTAGCTAACCGGACCAGTGGACAGCTTGATTTTGGTTTTGCCGTCATTGCTGTACCGGTAGAGGCAGTCGTTATCCAGACCGTTGATATAATACAAGCCGGGAATGTTGTCTGTAATTACAGAGTAATCGGACTCAACGCCCGTCATTTTGGTCAAGGATGAATCGGCATTCAGGACGTAAGCATCGGCTGTTGTGAACAATACGGTGGTGAGCGCCGCTCCGTTCTTAACCGTTCTAATATCTTGAACATTCGTCAGCGGCAGCGCCTTGTAGGCGATGATTTTGCCGTTGGCCAGCGTGCTGATGTAGGCTTTGCCTTTGGAATCTGCATATACCAGCTTATTCGCAGCAATCTCGCTGATGCTGATCACGCTGTTCTGGCTGAGCTGCAGGATCTTTCCGTTCTTATCCATCAGGAAGCCTTTGCCGGTGTTATAGTCCAGCTCATCGCCGGTGGCATCCACTTTAATGCCTTTGTTGAACAGAAAATAATGGTCGGACCAGCTACCGGCAGTGGCGGCATTGGATTCAAGCGGGTTTTTGGCATTGGCTGCTTTGGGAGTTCCTCCGCTTAGAGGGAGGGTGTAGAGTACCATTGAGTTCAGAGAATACTCGGTTTCGGCAGGTTTGTTGTCAATCATAAGGTTAATACTTGTAGCATAAGGATGATAAAATTTGCTCTTCTGAATCGCTCCGCTGGCAATCCACTGAATGGCTCCACTCCCGTCGCGGGACCTCGAAGCAACCCAGGTAGTGTTGTTCTTCAGCGCATTATAGTAGATCCGCCCGCCTGATACGTCGAAGGTCCGGAAATTCACATCGGCATTGTCTGCGATAAGAGTAAGCTGTGAATCATCGTCAGCGTCGGCCAAGGTGCGGTAGATGTGTCCTGTATCATCCAGGAAGTACAGATAGGGACCCTCGAACAGGTAAAAGAGGATATTCCGGTCCCCGAGGAAGCTCGTAATTAAAGCATCGGGATCACTTAGGGACAGCCGCTGAATTCCCATACCGTCATTATAGTAAAAATACAGATATTTGCCGGTTGAATCTAATCCGTTGCCGTCATAATTCTCAGCGATCTTCTGTGTCTCACTTCCATCTGTGGTCACACGGTATAGAACATCGTTAGAGACATAGTACACATATGATTTCGTAGAAGCAGCCGCTGCTGCCGTGTGTGACTGTCTGCCTCCCCCAACTGTACCGAGTGACGCCAGTAGCAGTACAAGCAGAAGGACACCTGTTTTTCTGGATAGTAAGTGTAAAGCCTTCATAGTCATTCTCTCCTTCAGCCAATGTGGTAAACATACGAACAAATCCTGTTCTAATAAGATATCGGAGAAACGGGCAGTTTCAAATATACAGCTTAAGCCCTAAAAGGCTTGCATGAAAGAGAAAATGAACCGGTAGGCTGGGACTCATGGTCCGGTAGAATCAATGCGATAAGCAATAGATCAGGATGGCCTGCTGAAGGTAGATCAGGCTTTTCTTGAACCCGAATCCGGCAAAATAAGGCGAAGCAATCACCTCTTCACTGACCTCCTCATTGCGGAAGAAGGGAGGACAGGGGTTCAGCAGTGCCCCGGGTCTTGTCTGCTTCATCCGGTCCAGTGTAATCTGATAGGCGCCGATATACTCCGGGGTCAGGAAATCCTTGGGCAATGAATCGGTAAGAATCACATCGCTCTCCGGCAGCACGCTGTCCAGGCTCGTATGAAAGGTATAGCTTGGATGATTGCCGCTGGCCATCTCATGACCTAGCGTGCATACATGATGGAAGGATAGATTCAGGGCTTGCGCCGCCTCCAGCCAGGTTCTTGATATATTGCCGGGCGGTCCCACGAAGGTGTAGGTCAGCTCCCGGTAGTTGTCCCGGAGGGTGCGCAGAGCATACAGGTCAGCCATAATCTCGCAGGGATGATTATGTGCGGTCATTGCATTAATAACGGGAACAGAGGCGTGTGCAGACAGCTCCTCCAGTTTGCAGAGATCCGGGATTCTGGCAATGATGCCATCCCCCCAGTTCTCCAGGTAGCGGACGATATCACCCGGCGCTTCTTTCTTGTTGAGCGTCTCCGGCGGAAAGGTAATGCAGGCCCCGCCCAGATCGCTGATGCCTTTCTCGAAGCTGACCCGTGTCCGCAGACTGGTCTCCGGGAAGAAGAGAATCATCGTTTTACCTTCGAGCAGCGGTTCTGATTTTCGGTGACGAAGCCGGTCGGTTAATTCAAAGATATCCAGAATCTGCTCTGAAGTAAGCTGGTTGATATTCAAAAAATGCATAGATGTATCCCCCGGTAGATGAGAAATCAGCAATAATTGCCGGTTGAATAAATATACAATAATCAGGAATAGTATACAACCCATTTAATGTTAAAAAGTGCATTCTACCGGCAGTTGAATAAAGGGGATGCAGCCGTTCAACCAGCGATTGATAGGATTGTGCATGCTGAAATGCTATGCTGTTTTCGACAGTGTGCACTGTACATTTTATAATCTCGGAGGGATATCATGCTCGACTTACGTAGAATTGGGGCTTATATTTCGCGGCTTCGCAAAGACCAGGACTGGACCCAGCTGGAGCTTGCCGATCAACTGAATGTAAGTCATCAGGCGGTCTCGAAATGGGAGCGTGGCGACTCGCTGCCGGATATTGGAACACTTCCGCAGGTTGCGGGGTTATTCGGCCTAACCGTAGACGACATTTTGAATGCAGGAGATCACGCAGAACATCGGGAGCACCTGCATCTGGGTCGGATCGTAGAGGAGATTGCAGAGAACAGGCCGGGCCAGGTTGCAGAGCTGGTCAATGCCGGTAAGCTGGAGATGGAAGAGCTTGTAGAGGTAGCGCCTTTTGTAAAAGCAAGTGCCCTGCACAAGGTTACTGAGGGCATAGTCAGCAGCGCCCTTACCCTAGATGTAATTATGCGGCTGGCCCCGTTCCTTGGAAGAGATACATTGGATGAACTGATTCGTCAGGTAGAAGAGGACACCTTGGGCTGGCAATCTATTAACTGGCATTCTATTCAAGGGCTGGCCCCCTTTATTAGCAGGGAAACGTTAGACCGTTTGGTTGACCAGGTTGCAGATGGCCCTGTCGATGCGAACCGGATTATGAGCCTGGCCCCTTTTCTGGACAGGGATAGAATCGGGAAATTATTAGGTGAAGTCGAAGCGGATCAGCTCAACCCGGATCTGCTGGCAAGCCTTGCTCCTTTCATGGATCAGGGGACGTTGAGCAGAATGGTGACAGGCTTACTGAATAGAAGAAGGTAGACAGAAAAAGGGTAGGCAAAAAAACAGAGCACCGGCGTAACCGCCGCCATGCTCTGTTTTGCGTTAAATATGGGTAGTGATACTACTACAGCCCGAGAGTATTGCCTTTTTCTAGCCGCTGAATCTGCTGTTCCCCGTTATCTGCCAGCTCCCGGAACTGGGTAATGGTCTCCCGCATCTTGGGGAGCGCCTCCTGCTTGTAGGTGCTGATCGAATCCAGGGCAGAGAGAACGTCTGTGAAGGCCTGCTTCAGCGTATCGACCGAAATACTGGTTTCAAGCGATTGCTTATGAATGGCAGCACCCTGCTCCTTAAGCATTCTGGAGGTGCCGCTGATCAGATTGTCGGTGGTCTGGTTCAGCAGTTCGATTTTTTGGAGCACGATCTTCTGGTTGTACAAAGCGCTGGCTACTGTAACCGAAATTTTGAGCGCAGATACCGTGACATTCCGTGCTCTGTCGACTCCACGGATCAGTTCCTTGTTGTTGCGGATAACAACCTCAATGGCCATAATTCCCTGTTGATTAACCACGAGCATCTGCTGCAGATCCATGACCCGCTGGCGCAGCGGGAACAGCACTTCCTCCGTGATGAACCGCACCTTATCCTCATCTTCACCGCGCTGCTTGGCAGCTTCAATCTGCTTCTCGATCTCCTCGTCCATCAGGATGCCGAGCTGAATCTCCTTCTTAAGGCGCTTGGTCAGCTCCCGCAGGGTCTGCTGTTCAATCTCCAGTGTCGTATTGTCATTCTTCAGCACGGCTTTGCCTTTATCCAGAGATAGGATAATATCTGAGATGACGGCATCGGCCTTTTGATATTTGGCGAAATAATTACGCAGGGGGTGGAAAAACTTGCCGAGGAACCCGCTTTTGGCAAAATCGACCGCGCTAGGGTCCAGATCCTTGAGCTGCTGGTGCAGCTCGGTTAATCCCTTGGCGACCTGGCCGCCTTCATCCCCGGTCTTGGACAGATTGCCCACCGATACCTGAAGCAGGGAGTTCTTCTCCGACGAGGAGCGCATGGTGCCCATCCCGAAGCTGTCAATCGACTGCAGCACGGCCTTGCGTTTCTCCAGAGACTCGAAGTCCAGCTCCAGAATGCTGGAGACATTATTGATCGCCTGCTCCTTAAGCTGGGTGACTTCCTCCGGCTCCGGCTGGACCTGCTCCTCGATGACCGATTTCAGCTTCTCGGGGCTGGGAATTTCCATGGTGAATGACATATGAACCCTCCTTCAGAATATAAAGTCTACATTTGCACGTTGAGCAGGTTTCCAATTTTGTATACTACATCCTCTGTGTCAGCGTTGATATTGGCCGCCTCGTTGATGCTGGAGATGCTCTCCAGTGCCTTGATATTGGCGTTATACCCGATGGTGTATACCGGAATCTTGTAAGTCTCGATCAGGCCCCGGATATCATCCAGGGAATGGCCTTCGTTGGTCTCCCCGTCGCTAAGCACGAAGATCAGGGGCTTCATATCCGGGTTCACCGCCAGCTCATCCTTCAGCATCTTCATCGCAACCACCAACCCGTCGAAGGTAGCCGTGCCGCCCACAGGCTGAAGGCTGTTAATCGCGCCTACGAACATGGACTGCTGATTGGTGTCATATTTGCCGATGGGCAGATTGATGGTCACATCACTGGAATAGGAGACAAAGCCAATGCTGTTGTCCTTGCCGAGGAATTTCTGGCCCTTCAGCAGGGACTCCTTCAGACGGTTCAGCGGCTCACCGGCCATGCTCCCCGAGACATCGGCTACGAATACTGCCGCAATCGGCTTGCTGCCGTTCTTTTTCTCCTTCCAGAGCTTCTGGGCCGAGGTGAGAATGGAGCCGTCAACCGGTGCCAGCTCGGAGACATAGTCCGTCAGGCCGTTGAAGCCCTTGTCCGCAGCCGTCTTCTGGTACTTATCCTGCTGGACGAATTCGCCGAACTTCTTGATGATCGCCAGCTTCTCCGGCGGCAGCTGCCCGAGTGCATACAGCGGGCTGTCATGTCTTACCCCGAACGGGGTGAACACATAACCGCTGGTCAAATCCTTCGCATTGACGAAGGTCTGATACTCAAGGACGAAGGCATCCAGCATGCCGGATTTGGCCGCTTCCCGCATTTGCAGGGTGGTGGAGGCGATGAAGGGCACGTTGGCCTGGAACTTCTCGAAGCCTTGAACCGCCTTGTCTCCCAGCAGATCCGAACTGTCGAAGGTACTTAGTGCGGTGACCAGGAAGTTCAGACCCGTTGAGCTGGCAAAAGGATCGGTGTACCCCATCGCCAGCTCATTAGCCGCAATGGCATCAGTAATCGTCTTGACGTTGATCGAGCCGTATTTGTCGACCAGCTGATCGTATTTCTGCTTGCTCATTACCACTCCGGCAACGTTACCGGTCAGACGCTTCGTAACCAGCTCGGCCTGCACGCCGCCGGCCTTGACCATCTCGCCCCATAGCTCATTAGAGGGAGTGAAGGCGTCAGGCACATATTTGCCGGACCGGATATAATCAGCGGCTGTGCCGGAAGCGATGTTGCGGATTTTGACTGAGGCGGGTTTGCCGTCTATTGTAATACCGGCAGCGTTGAAGTCTGCGGCGACCTCATTCAGCCAGCCGTCATTGCCTGTTCCTGATTTCTCCGTGGAGGAGAAAATCTCGACGTAGCTGTCCGTGGTGCTCTCTACGGAGATGGGGAACTTGGAGATATCGGGCAACGAATCGCCGATGGACGCCGGATCAAGATCGATCTGCCCTTTTACAGGCTCAGCACTGGTCACGTTGATATCCTTATAGATGCGGTTGAGTCTTTTGTCGGCGTCTTCGGCAGAGATTTCTGTCTTGGATTTGCCCAGATTGGACGTTAAGGTAATTCCGAAATAGACAAGTGCGAAGACGGATGCGGCGATAATGCCGAGTATGAACAGTGTTTTGCCTTTCCTCATAGGTTCATCTCCCTTTCCTTACTGATAGAGTTTCGTCTGCCCGATCAGGGCGGTTAATTCCTGCATGCATGGCATTTCTTCCACATTGCTATAATCTGCGCTGCCCAGCTCGGTAATCTCCAGCAGCAGCTGATCCAGCTTCAACAGAATTTCCTCATTGGCCCCGAGGCAGCCTTTGACATAAGAGAGATATTCATTGTATAGCGCAGTTTTCTTCTGAATCAGGGAACTGGAGAACCGGCTTGACGCGTTATCGGCGCTGAATTTGGCGAACTCCGCGGCATCGAATACACTAAGCTTGTTCAGAAGCCCCCGGATATTCAGGTAGAAGAGCTTCTCAACCTCCATAATGACGGAATGAAACTTGCGGAAGCTGAGCTCAGCCGGATCGAACCTGCGGCCCAGCACCTGGAGCAGTGCGGTCTTCTTCTTCTCAATCCGCTCGATCTGGTCCAAGGCGAGGGAGATATCATCCTTCAGCACCTTCACATTCCGGTGACGGCCGAGGCCGGCAATGTAATCCTCCCGCGTCTCTAATTGCACGCTGACGGGCTTGGCAGCCGGGGGTTTGAAGAGCAAGGTGTAACTGCCGTATAGGACGACCAGCAGACTGATGATTAGCAGGGTTACTGCCGAAGCCGTTTCCAGCGGGCTTCCGCCGATCTCGATACCGAGCAGGCCGGGAGATAGAACGATGACATTTAAAATTACAACTCCGGCAATCATGCCGAGGAGCTTAACGGGCCCGGATCTGTTCAGGATCTACACCTCCTCCAGTTATGTATATTTCGGTAAACCATGGGATCATTCATACCTCCGGGTGATCACCGTGGTTCCCTTCACAATATTACCCATCTCACATAGAAATGATTGGAATAAAGGACGGTTATACACTGATACGTATCGTAACTTGTCTATGTTTCAAATTTTTACTTTATTTATTGATAGAGGGCTGCCCTTGGATTGCTGTTCATTACAAATAAATGGAAGTATAATAGAAAGGTTAACAGAATCTATGAGAATAAAGTAAATTACAAGGGGGAAAAGCCGTTGTTTTTTCGTAAATCAAAGCTTCTCATCGCGTCACTTCTGATATTATCCTTATGCTTTTCTGCCGGCAGCGAGGCCGCTGCTGCGGTGCCCAGAGCTGTAAGTGTATCGGGCGGCTCTGCGCATGGAATTGCGGCTTGGAGTGACGGGACGGTAACTGGCTGGGGAGACAATAAGTACGGTCAAGTCGGGGACGGTACAAGTATTAATCAGTACATTCCGAGACAGGTGGCAGGTCTAAGCGGAATCGTCCAGGTGGCGGCAGCAAGAAGCGTATCATTTGCGCTCAGTAAGGATGGAGAGGTATGGGGCTGGGGCTTGGACTACAGCAGCTATATTGAGAATGATCCTCTGTTGAGGTATCAAAAACGGGGAGGTCCGGTCAAGCTGGAGGGTCTTCGGGAAGTATCCTCCATCACTGCGAATGGCAGCCTCGGCATCGCTGTAAAAAAAGACGGGACGGCCACCCTGTGGTACCCTTCCTACGATCAGCCCGGTGTGCTTCCGGTACAGATTCACTATTTGGAGCTCAAGGCAGTTACGGGGATTAGATCCGCCCTAATTAACGGTAACGATGCGTTGTTTCTTACTGAAGAGGGCAGTGTGAAGCAGATGAGTATCGTTAACAACGTCTATAACCGTATGCGTTTGGAGAGTGATCCTGTCAGTGTAGCTACGCTCGCTTCATCGTCAATAACCGGTATGGCAGCTACACAAGGTGAGCTGTTCCTGCTGCGAAGTGACGGCCAGGTGCTGCGCTGGAACAAGGATTCTAAAGTGCTTTCTGCCGTTGCCGGTCTTACTAATGTCTATAAGCTGGATACCGGCTTCTACCGGCTGTTTGCATTGAAGCGAAACGGAACGCTCTGGCAATGGAACTATAATTCTGGAGCGCTGGCTAAGCCGTATCAGATTAAAAAAGGAAATCAAATCAGCAATATTTGGGGCAGCAGTGGAACCTTTGGTTTTGCGCAGCACAAAGATGGAACTCTTCTGGGATGGGGCGACGGCTTCGATGCGGGACTTGCGACCGGGAAGGGGGCAGCAGTCAAGGATGAAGATGGATATATCCTGGCACCGGTTCAGCCGCCGCTGATGTTCTTCATCAACGGTGAACCGTTCTCATTCTACGGAACGGCCTCCATCAAGGATGGCAAGCTGTATGTACCTCAGAACAGTGTGTTCAAGGCGCTTGGCGTGAAGGTAAGCATGGACACATCCAACCCTGATCCGAAATTATATTATTATCAATTCACGGTTTGGTCTTTCGTATACGGTAATAATACCGTTCAAGTAAAGTTCAAAGATCCGCTCGAATTATATATTAATGGGAAGAAATCAGACCGCGAATTTATAATGAACAATCTGCCGAATTCGGCTCAATTCCCGCTGGAGACAATATGTGATCTTCTCGGAATTGGCTTACAGTGGAATAAAAGTACGGGCGTAGTACAGCTGGAGAATTGATTAAAAAGAGATCTATGTCGCTGAATTTCAAATTTAAAAGAATTAAGGCTTGACGTCAGCTCACTTGGCGTGTAACATATGAACAGTCGTCAACCAGGCAATACTTCATAACTCTATATTGTTCTCGTATAACCTCGCAGCCATTCAGATGTCACAGGGCGAGGGTTTCTACAGGAAGCCTACTCTTCCTAACTACGATGATAAGGACCATGAACCAGCGGTCCCTGTCCGGAGTTAGGATTTTTTGCGTCTCTGCGGTCCTTGACCTTGACGCAGCAACATTCAGATCAGAAGATTCAGGAGGCATAACAGACATGAAAGATATGAAATATTTAATCTCCGTACTTGTAGGCGCTATGAGCTACGGCATTTTATCAACGATTGTTGTATTGGCTTACGGGCAAGGTTACAAGCTGGGAGAGGTGGTCGGCACTCAGCTCTTAACCGGCTGTATTCTCGCCTGGCTGCTCGCGTTATATACCAAGCTTAGAGCGAACCGCAAACAGCGCAGCACAGCGAACGTTACGGCACCCGCCAAAGCGGCTCCCACCCGGCTGACCTGGAAGCATAGACTGCTCTTGATGATGGCCGGTGCGCCAACCGTGGTTACGGGTCTGCTGTACTACCAGTCGCTCCGGTATATTCCGGCTTCGCTGGCGATTATCCTGCTGTTCCAGTTCACCTGGATCAGTGTGCTGATTCAGGCGGTAAGCAAACGTCAGCGCCCAGACAAAATCACGGTACTGACGCTGATCCTGCTGTTCGGCGGAACCCTGCTGGCCGCAGGTATTCTGAATCAGGGAGCTGCCGAGTTTAACCTGCTGGGGCTGCTGCTGGGATTATTATCGGCAGTCAGCTATTCGATGTTCATTATCTTCAGCGGCAAAGCCGTTCCTTCGGCCCATCCGGCCTACCGGAGCGCCTGGATGGTCACTGGCGGCCTGGTGTTGCTGTGTATCCTGTTCCCGCCGACCTTCCTGTTTAACGGTATGCTATGGGGACCGCTGCTGCTGTTCGGCTTCCTGCTGGGCTTGTTCGGCGCCTTTATCCCGCCGCTGCTGTTCGCCATCGGGGTTCCGCATATCGGCGGAGGGATGGCCGGTATTCTGGGCGCCGTCGAACTGCCTGTGGCTGTCTTAATGTCCTCATTCGTATTGCAAGAGCATGTAAGTCTTCTGCAATGGACCGGAGTGGTGCTGGTGCTGCTGGGTGTGGTATTGCCGGAGCTGTATAAGCTGCGGTGTGGAAATGCTCAGAGCGTGAGTTCGTCATCGGTCTGAGCTCTGGAGGATAGAAGAAGAGGAGTGTTCCCTGTGAATAGGGGACACTCTTTTTTTTTGGATCGGATTTTTGTAAGCGTAAACATTTTTGTTGCCAAAAGTGAAATTCAGTGCTATTCTGAATTTGGGATTGTTACTGCAAAGGCAAAACCCAAAACATGGTCACGTGTTTTGGGTTTTGCCTTTCTTTATGTTAAGGACCCTGCGGGACGCTGCAAGGAACCTTGACCCGCCTAACATCCTGTAAGCAGTGCCAAATGAAATTCGGGGTAAAGGAGGGCAGCTTGGTTGATTATCGAGAAGATTTTCAATAACAATGCCATTATTGCCAAGGATTCAGGTAAGGATGAATTGGTTGTTATGGGACGCGGCATCGGCTTCAAGAAGAGCCCGGGCGATCCGGTGGATGTCTCTCTGATCGAGAAGACATTTGTACTGAAGCGAAATGACGCGTCCGAGAAATTCAAGGCCTTAATGGCGGATGCCCCCGCCGAATATGTAGCCTTAAGCTATGACATTATCGAGTATGCGAAGCAGACGCTGAAGGCCCGCCTGAGCGATTACATCTATGTGACCCTGACGGATCATTTGACTCATGCGCTGAGGCTTCATGAGCAGGGCATCCATAATGACAATCCGCTTCTCTGGGAGATACAGCGCTGTTATCCGAGGGAGTATGCCATCGGACATCATGCTATGGGGATGATTGAGCAGGATACGCGTATCCGTCTGCCGGAGGATGAAGCTGGGAACATTGCACTCCACCTGATCAACGCGCAAATGAACAGCACGGGCAACAAGATTGCAGATCTTACCAGGCAGACCCAGCAGATTGATGACATCCTCAATATTGTAAAATATTCATATAACAACGAAATTGATGAGAATACCGTCAGCTACGAACGGTTCATCACCCATTTGCGTTATTTCTTCCAGCGTTCACGCAAGCAGGAGCCGGTGGAGTCGGTGGATGATTTTCTGCTCAAGCAGGTGAGGGTGAAATACAGGAAGGCGCATCACTGTGTGCTCAAAATCGAGAAGTATCTGGATCTGAAGCTCCTGGATGAAGAAATCCTGTATCTGACGATTCACATTCAGCGGGTAACGCAAAGACAAACTGAATAAAACCACTTGGATTGTTACTGGTCATGCAGGCGAAACCAAATCAGGCAGGAAGCTGCCGGGATGGTTTCGCCTTTTGCTTATCATTCATCAGGAAACGGGAGGACTTACTATGAAATATGAGGCACTAGCCAAGGATATTATCAAGCATGTCGGCGGCAAGGAGAATATCAACGGACTCAGCCATTGCGTGACCCGTCTGCGCTTCAAGCTGAAGAATGAGGCGGTCGCCAATACAGATGTGCTGAAGAACATGGACGGAATTGTAACGGTAATTCAGAGCGGCGGCCAGTATCAGGTCGTGATCGGCAATCATGTGTCTGAGGTCTATGCCCAGGTGATGACAGCGGGAGGATTGCAGGAAGGCGGATCAGAGACAGCCTCCGGTGAGAAAATGGGTCTGTTCAACAGCTTCATCGACATGATCTCCGGCGTATTCTCGCCGACCCTGGGTGTACTGGCTGCGACCGGGATGATTAAGGGCTTCACCGCCCTGTTTCTAACTGTGGGACTCCTCACCAAGGAGTCGGGGACCTACCAGATTCTGAATGCGCTCGGGGATTGCCTGTTCTATTTCTTCCCGATCTTCCTGGGGTATACCTCGGCTAAGAAATTCGGGGCCAATATCTTTATCGGGATGGCGATAGGCGCTACGCTGGTGTACCCGTCCTTTGGCACGATCACGGCGGCGGGCGAACCGCTGTACACGCTTTTTAGCGGAACGATCTTTGAATCGCCTGTGTACATTACCTTCCTGGGGATTCCGGTCATCCTGATGTCCTATACCTCCAGCGTTATTCCGATCATCATTTCGACTTATATTGGCTCCAAGCTGGAAGCCTTCTTCCGAAAAGTAACGCCGAGCGTGGTGCGTACCTTCCTCGTCCCGTTCTTCACCCTGCTGGTCACCGTTCCGCTGGCGCTGATTGCAATCGGACCGATCTCCACCTGGGCCGGACAGCTGCTGGGGCAGGGAACCTTGTTCCTCTACAACCTCAGTCCGGTTATTGAGGGGCTGCTGGTAGGCGCGTTCTGGCAGGTCTTTGTGATCTTCGGGCTGCACTGGGGTCTGGTGCCGATTGCCCTCAATAACATGGCTGTACTGAAATCCGATCCGATTCTGGCGGCTTCCTTCGGCGCTTCGTTTGCCCAGACCGGTGCTGTGCTGGCGATTATGCTGCGCACCAAGAACGCCAAGCTGAAGTCATTGTCGATTCCGGCTATTATCTCAGGGATCTTCGGAGTTACGGAGCCTGCCATTTACGGGATTACGCTGCCGCGCAAGAAGCCGTTCATCTTAAGCTGTGTCGCGGCGGCGGTCGGCGGCGGTATCGTCGGTCTGATGGGCACCAAAGGCTATATTCTCGGCGGTCTGGGGATCTTCGGTATCCCAAGCTACATTAGCCCTGACGGGATGGATAAAGGCTTCTACGGCGCGATTGCCGCCATTGTAATCAGCTTCATTCTCGGGTTCATTCTTGTCTTCTTCTCCGGGTTCAAGGATGAGGAAGCAGTGGACAGCAAGAGCGGCGGGACTGCCCGGAGCAATCTGGTGAAGCAGGAGACGGTGGGAAGTCCGCTGAAGGGCCAGATCAGAGCCTTGTCGGAGCTTACGGACGAAGCCTTCTCTACAGGCGCAATGGGCAAAGGTATAGCGATTGAACCGCTGGAAGGCAAGGTGTACTCTCCCGTTGACGGGGTACTGACCACCTTATTCGCCTCCGGCCATGCGATTGGCATTACCAGTGATAACGGGGTCGATATTCTGATTCATGTCGGGAAGGACACGGTCAAATTGAAAGGCAAACACTTCACCCCCCGGGCTAAGCAAGGCGATACCGTCACCAAAGGCCAGTTGCTCATGGAGTTCGACGTTGCCGCGATCAGAGAGGCGGGCTATACGCTGACCACGCCTGTGATCATCTCCAATTCCGGTGAGTATCTCGATGTTATTGAGACGGACCAGAAGAGCATCGATTACCGGGAGAATCTGCTGACTGTCATGATCTAAACGGTATCCTAATTCAATCTCAGGAGGAACGAATATGAATAAGAACGTGAATGTAAGTGTGAACAACAGAAGTTTTCCGGCAAATTTCCTGTGGGGCGGGGCAACGGCTGCGAATCAGCTCGAAGGCGGGTTCGATGCGGGGGGCAAGGGGTTAAGCACAGCAGATGTCATGACCGCAGGAACGCATACGGTCTCCCGGAGAATTACTCCGGTGCTGGAAGCCGGGGCTAATTATCCGAGTCATGAAGCGGTTGATTTCTATCACCGGTACGAAGAGGATATCGCGCTGTTCGCCGAGATGGGCTTCAAGGTGTTCCGCATGTCCATCGCCTGGTCGCGAATCTTCCCGAACGGGGATGATGCCATGCCAAGTGAAGAAGGGCTGCAGTTCTATGACCGGGTGTTTGCCGAGCTGGCCAAGCACGGGATCGAACCGCTGGTGACGATCTCGCATTATGAAGCACCTTACCATCTGGCTGAAGCTTATAACGGATGGGCGGGCCGCAGAATGATCGATTTCTACATCCGTTACTGCGAGGTGATCTTTAACCGCTACAAGCACAGCGTGAAGTATTGGCTGACCTTCAATGAGATCAACATCCTCACGATGCCGTTCGGGACATTCATGGCCGGGGCGATGAAGCCGGAGGGTAATGCCGAGTTGACTGCGTCTGCGCAAACCGACAATGAGCAGCTAAGATACCAGGCGCTCCATCACCAGTTCATCGCCAGTGCCAGAGCCGTGAAGCTGGGACATGAGATTCATAAGGATTTTCAGATCGGCTGTATGATTGCCTACATGTGCTCTTACCCGCTGACCTGTAATCCCGAGGATGTACTGCTGGCCCAGCAGAAGGATAATCTGAGTAATTTCCTCTGCTCCGATGTTCAGGTGAGAGGCACTTATCCGGGCTTCGCGCTGCGATACTTCCAGGAGAAGCAGATTGAGCTGCAGATGGAGGCAGGTGACGGGCAGATTCTTAAGGAGGGCTGTGTGGACTTCTACACCTTCAGTTACTATTCATCCACCTGCGTAAGCGCAGCTCCGGATCAGGAGTCGATTGGCGGCAATATGTCGCTGGGTCTAAAGAACCCGTATCTACAGGCAAGCGCGTGGGAATGGCAGATTGATCCGCAAGGCCTGCGGTGGTCCCTGAATAATATCTACAACCGTTACGAACTGCCGATGATGGTGGTGGAGAACGGGCTTGGCGCAGTAGATACCGTAGAAGCAGACGGTTCAATCAAGGATAATTACCGGATCGACTATCTGCGGGAGCATGTCCGGGCGATGGGTGAGGCGCTGGCTGACGGCGTGGATTTGATCGGATACACCTCCTGGGGCTGCATCGATCTGGTCAGTGCAGGCACCGGAGAGATGAAGAAGCGCTACGGCTTCATCTATGTGGATAAGGATAACGAAGGCAAGGGTACTCTGGACCGCTCCCGCAAAGACAGCTTTTTCTGGTATCAAAGGGTAATCGCCAGTAACGGAGCAGAGCTGGAGTAATCCGCGTCTGCTGTCAGCTCACTTTTACAAATATCTGTCTGCTGTTTCAGTCCGTCATCCCTACGGTATATGATTATTAATAAACATTAAAGGGGATTTCCTATGATCATAAAAGGGATCGAGAACATGGACGGCGGCAATATAATGAGCCAGATTCAGCAAGGAGGCAAATTCGTGATCTACACGTATTGCTTCTCTGTTGTCCTGATGACATTCAGACGTAGCTCGGGCATCTATTTCATCAAGGCGGGCGAGGGCTCCGTCAAAAAAGGATTGAAGTACACCCTGCTGACCTTCTTTGTGGGCTGGTGGGGGATTCCTTGGGGACCGATCTATTCCATCGGCGCGTTCATCACCAACTTCAAGGGCGGCAAGGATGTCACGAATGAAGTGTTAGCCGCCCTGTCGAACCAGAACGCTTCATAATAGAAGTACACATATGAGAAGCTGTCCCGCAAGCCGTGAAATATGGCTGATTGGGGCAGCTTTTTATTTCCCGCTGAAACGCTGCCGTACTATAAAAGGACGGCAAAGCCGTTTCCACTTGGCTGAAGTGGTGATCTGTAGTCTGCTCACTGGAGTAACCACTTAATTATCTATAGCACCTTATAATATGTTATAATGAATTTCTGATTTCATACTAAGTAGAATAGAGGTCGCCAAAGGATGAAAGTAAAAATTAACCGCAATGCAGCTAAAGTACTAAAAGATATGCTGAACAGCCCGGAAGCGGAAGGCAAGAAAATCCGTGTGGTCATTACTCAGAATCACGGAGATCACGGACACTATGATGTAGCGCTGGATACACCTACTGAGCACGATGAAGTGATTGCTACAGATAAAGATATCGAGATTCTGCTGGATACCCGCGAACCGCTGCTCGACGGCGTCTGGATTCAGTATTTCTATGTGCCGCAGGAAGGCTTCTTCATCACTAATCCGTCTACCGGATTCCTGGAGAAATAAGCAGCAGATCACTATCATCTGTGTTGCCTTAGGGGCGGCACTGTCTGATTCAGCTTTCACTACTCGGAGGAGGGGGAAGCCATTATGGAACTAATGCCAGCTTGGAAGCGTTGGGGTTATGAAGAGGGCATAGCGGAAGGTATGGAGAAAGGCCAGGCGGAGATTATCCGTAAGCTGCTGCTCAACGGATTCACTCCCGAGGCGGTATCCAAAGCCGTTGATTTGCCGCTGGATGAGATTAAGAAGCTGATGTGAATACAGACCCGGGCGGATGTTGCCCGGGATCTTTTTTATTATAGGCCCATGCAGGAATATTATGTTATCCCGCCCTAAAAGTCGTTGCAAAAGTATGTGTTATCGTTGAATGCCTATATTAGCGGGGCGAGGATTTTTTATTATACTGTTCTTGTAAGCGATTACACACATATAGCTGGGGGGGGATTCTAGTGAATAAGAAAAAAGCAATGACACTGATGTCCAGTATCCTGATGATCTCTCTGCTTAGCGCGTGCGGAGGCGGCAACGGCAATGCCGGAGGGAACGCAGCGGAGCCGAAGGCCTCAGCTGCAGCAACGGAAGCTGCCGGAACCAATCAGCCCGCCGCAGATTCCGGCACTGTGGATACATCCCAGCCTGTTACCTTGAAGATGATCTTCGTAGGTCCGAAGCCGGTTGATTACGATCAGGTATTCGGAGAGATCAATAAGAACCTCAAGGAGAAAATCAACGCCACACTGGAAGCCGAATTCCTGGACTGGTCCGACTGGGCGCAGAAATATCCGCTTAAGCTGGCGGCTAACGAGGACTTCGATCTGATCTACGCCGCCAACTGGGCAGGCTATAACGACCAGGCACTCAAAGGCGGGTTCCTGGAGCTGACGAACGAGCTGCTGGAGAAATATGCTCCGATGACCTGGAAGGCGATGCCTGAGGTAGCCTGGGGTCAGGCGAAGGTGAACGGCAAGCTGTATATGGTGCCTCAGAACCGTGGCGAAACCGTGGAGAAGCTGATTCTGTACCGCGAAGACCTGCGCAAAAAATATAATCTGCCGGAGATCAACAGCCCGGAGGCGTACGCCAACTATCTCAAGACAATATCCGGTAAAGAGAAGGGGGTTACCCCATTCGTACCGGAGACCGGAGACTGGAAGCTGCATAATCTGGACCGGATCCTGCTCAAGCAGCAGAACGAATGGAATCTGTTCGACCTCGATCTGCCGATGGGCTTCAAGCTGGATGATCCGGCCGGCAAGGTATTCAACTTATATGAGACTCCTGAATTCAAGGAGCTTGTCTACTATTATAAAGATCTGGCCGAGAACAACGCCTGGTCGAAGAGCGCACTGAACAGCAAGCTGGATCATCAGCAGGAATTCAAGGCCGGCAAGGCAGCTTCCATCACCCACAATCTGGGTACGCTTGGCGCCTTGATGACCGATATGCGGGAGAAGAACTCCCCGTATGAGCTGGCTCTGGCCGATATTAACCCGGATAAGAAAAAATCCGTTGCCGTCTCTACCCAGAACGGTGTAGCGATTCACTCCACCTCCAAGCAGCCGGAACGTGCGCTGATGATGATTGATCTGCTCCAGAACGATAAGGAACTGCATGATCTGATCATGAACGGCATTAGTGCTGTACACTATAATCCGGTCGGCGAAGATAAATTCACGAACGCCGAGAAGAATGCCAACTACACCGGCTTCTCCAACTGGGGCTTCAACTCCCCGCTGAACCGGGATAATGCTTCCTTCCCTGATGAAGCGAACGCCCTGACTGACAAATGGGAAGGTGAAGTGTATCACTATCCGCTGGAGACCTTCGTCTTCGACAACAGCAAGGTGAAGACCGAAGTGGCCAATGTCGGCAATGTCATGCTGCAATACGGCATTCCGCTGGAATACGGAACGGTGAAGGATGTAGACGCGGGTCTGGCCAAGCTCCAGCAGCAGGTTAAGGCAGCCGGTATCGACACCATCATCGCAGAGGTTCAGCGTCAGATTGATGAATTCCTGGCGAACTCAGGCCAGTAAGCCAAGCATAGCATAGCTTCAAAAAAATGAGCAGGGTCGGCAAACGCCTCCTGCTCGTTTTTATTCGAACTCAGCTCTTGATGCGGGCTGGCGGGATACTCTGCGGATTGTTGAACACATTCCCGGGATCATATTTCGCCTTGACTCTGCGCAATCTGGCATAGTTCGTTCCATAATAGACCGGGCCGGAATGCTTGATGCCCTGGTCAGGCACGTTGATGTAGCTTCCCACGATGAACGGCTGCAGCTTGCGGCGGGTGTTGCGGACGTAGAATATATTTTTGGCGGCATCCGATTTCTTGATCCATGAGCTGTTCCACTCCACGTAGAATTTGGCCTTTCGCCAGTAGAAGGCAGTAGATTTAGGAGATTTACGGCTTACAGCCCCACCCCAGTTGAGGAAAAAGAACCCGGCGTCTTTCCCCTCCACCTTCTCCAGGAACTCACGCATCGGCTTGAATGCCTGATCCGGGAACGGTTTCCTTGCGAAGGCGCTGGAGAACTGGTTGCTGAAGCGCTGAGTCTGTACCGGATCGGGAGCTAACAAGAAGCTGACCACTTGCGGATAAGGCAGGGAACGGATCGTTTGGATCGTAGGGGTTCCTACATTTGTAATGGGCTTCAAGAGGCGGACAGCCTCAGCCTTAGATCCGAGGAATAGTCCCAGCATGCTGACATTTCCGCCTTTTTTGGGACCGATGGATAATTCGCTGCCCAGTCTGGTATTCACAGAGGGAGCCCAGCGCTGCCAGGTCTTAAGGACCTTCTCGAACTGGCCCCAGGGCCAGGTGATGCGGAATACCGTTGCTGTGGCAGGAGCCGGGCGTACTTTGAATTTGTAACGGGTGCACACGCCGAAATTGCCTCCGCCGCCGCCACGGGAAGCCCAGAGCAGATCGGCATTACTTTTCTTATTCGCAATAATAATTCTGCCCTTGGCATCGACCATTTCAAGCTCCACCAGATTATCGCTGACGAGCCCAAGGGTACGCTGAAGCGGGCCGATGCCGCCGCCCAGTGTAATGCCGCCGATTCCCACGGTAGGACTGTCCCCGAAAGGCGCCATATACCCCTTCCGGGCAAGCGTATGGGCGATTCTCCCCACTGTATTTCCGGCTCCGACGACGGCTGTCCCCGTTTTTTTGTTTAGCTTGATGCTGTTCATTTCACTGACATCAATGACGATTCCGCCGTTCACCTGGGACAGATTGACCTCCAGCGCATGTCTGCCGCCTCTGGGCCGGATGGGAATCCGGTGCTCGTTGGCCCATTTGATAGCATTGGCTACATCCTGAGTCTTCTGGGCGAACACGAATACTTTGGGGAATCGGTCGGTATGCGGGTCCCAATTTTTGCGCGCGGCCTCATAACCCGGATCACCTTTGTAGATGACGCGTCCGGTAAGCTTCGTTGCTGAGTTCACTGGTTTCCAGCTCCTTTTGAGCTAATATTGGCATACATGGAAATGGCTTTGACTAGGTTAATGTATGCAGGGCGTTAGTCTATGGCGTGGGCATAGTTGAAATTCATTGTGGAGAGCTTTCTGGGAACGGGACAATAATCTGGCGGTGCGGCTGTACAACTTAATATTTACATTTCGTGTAATGTATATATACTTAACTTTTGAAGGATTCATATCTCCGGGTTAACCGGCAAGGGAGGATATTACAGACATGAGATCAACCATTAGAGTAGGCATCGTCGGATACGGAAATTTGGGTAAAGGGGTACAGCAGGCCATTGAGCAGAACTCCGATATGGAGCTGGTAGCCATATTCACCCGCAGAGATCCGCAGCAGCTGACAGACATCACAGGAACGCGCACCGAGCACATCTCAGCCGCCGAGCAGTACATAGGCAAGATTGATGTAATGATTCTGTGCGGCGGTTCCGCAACAGATCTGCCGGAGCAGACTCCGCAGCTGGCCCGGTTATTCAATACGGTGGACAGCTTTGACACTCATGCCAAAATCCCTGATTTCTTCGCTGCGGTGGACAAGTCTGCCCGCGAAGGCGGCAGCGTAAGTGTGATCTCCACCGGCTGGGACCCGGGCATGTTCTCTATGAACCGGCTGCTGATGCAGTCCATCCTGCCGGTAGGCGAAGATTATACGTTCTGGGGTACAGGAGTCAGCCAGGGGCATTCAGATGCGATCCGCCGGGTTCCCGGTGTCAAGGCAGGCGTGCAATATACCGTGCCGGTCCAGGAGGTTATTGACAGCATTCGCGGAGGCGAGACCCCGCAGCTGTCCACCCGCGAGAAGCACCGCCGGGAATGCTACGTAGTGGCTGAAGCAGGAGCTGACCGCGATGCCATTACCCGGACGATTGTGGAGATGCCGAACTATTTCGCCGATTACGACACAACGGTTCAATTCATTACGGACGAGGAGCTTGCTGCTGAGCATTCAGGGATGCCGCATGGCGGCTTCGTCATCCGCAGCGGAGTGACCGGAGGAGGAAGCAAGCAGATCGCCGAATTCGGGCTGAAGCTGGACAGCAACCCGGAATTCACCGCCAGCGTCCTGGCTGCCTATGCCCGTGCTGCTGTGCGTCTGAAGCAGGAAGGCCAGACAGGAGCTAAGACGGTATTCGACATTCCGCTCGGCCACCTGTCCCCAAGATCGGCAGAAGAACTGCGGCGCGAGCTGCTGTAGGTTACAATGAGCGGGATAAATCCCGTTGGTGAGGCCGAGTACGGCTGAGGGAGAGTAATGAGGAGCACAAGTGGATCTGAATTCGCCATTCGTACGCGTAAGACCAACCGAGTGCGTTCAGCCTAATTATTAGCGAGCACACAGGATCACCAACCATTCATTTTCTAAACCTAAAGAAGAGGTGTCCCCAGCCGAATGGCTCAGGGACACCTCTTCTTGTATCAATTAGTCTATAACAGGTTACACGATACCCTGCGCCAGCATGGTATCGGCAACCTTCAGGAACCCGGCGATGTTGGCGCCGGCAACCAGGTTACCGGCGACGCCGTAATCCTCTGCTGCCTGAACGGTGCTGCTGTAGATATTTTTCATAATGACTTGCAGCTTCTCGTCCACCTCTTCGAAGGTCCAGGACAGACGCATGCTGTTCTGGCTCATCTCCAGGCCCGAGACCGCTACGCCGCCGGCATTGGCGGCCTTGGCTGGAGCAAACAGCACCTGGTTCTCCAGGAACAGCTCCACCGCTTGGAGAGTGGTCGGCATATTGGCACCTTCACCGATGGCCTTAACTCCGTTCAGAATCAGCGTCCGGGCGGATTCCAAATCCAGCTCGTTCTGCGTGGCACACGGCAGAGCGATGTCGCAAGGCAGGCTCCAGATTCCGCTACAGCCCTCAACATACTCGGCATGCGGGTGCTCCTTCACATATTCGCTGATGCGCAGGCGCTCTGTTTCCTTCAGTCTTTTGACGGTAGCCAGATTGATGCCCTGAGGATCATGAATGTAACCGTTCGAATCACTGCAGGCAATCACGTGGGCTCCCAGCTGCTGAGCCTTCTCAATAGCATAGATGGAGACATTCCCGGAACCGGAGATGACCACCTTGCTGTCCTTGAAGCTTGCTCCGTTCGATGACAGCATCTCTTGCACGAAGTATACACAGCCATAACCGGTAGCTTCCTTGCGTGCCAGACTGCCGCCATAGAGCAGGCCTTTTCCGGTAAGAACCCCAGCAGCATGCCCGCCGTGAATCCGTTTGTATTGGCCGAACATATAGCCGATCTCGCGCGCGCCTACACCGATATCCCCTGCAGGAACATCTGTATCGTGTCCAATGTGGCGGTACAATTCCGTCATGAAGCTCTGGGTGAAGCGCATAACCTCTTGATCCGATTTATCCTTGGGATCGAAGTCGCTGCCGCCCTTGCCGCCGCCCATGGGCAGGCCGGTCAGCGAGTTTTTGAAAATCTGCTCGAAGCCCAGAAACTTGATAATTCCGAGATAGACGGAAGGGTGGAAGCGCAGGCCGCCTTTGTAGGGACCGATGGAACTGTTGAATTGAATGCGGAAGCCGCGGTTAACCTGGGTATTACCGGCATCGTCCACCCAAGGGACACGGAAGGAGATGCTGCGCTCAGGCTCAACCAGCCGCTCGAGAATCCCGTGCTTCATATACTGCGGGTGGCGGGTCAGAACGGGGGTGATACTCTCCAGGAATTCCTGGACAGCCTGGTGAAATTCTGGCTCATGCGGGTCGCGCTTCTGGACCTCTGCATAGATCCGCTGCACGTATTGCACAGCCTCATTTGATACTTCTGACGTTAGTGTAGGAACGATGGACACTTTGGCAAGCACTCCCTGTCTGATTGTAATTCGGGCTATCCCGTATTAATTAGAATTTAAAAGAATTCTATAAAACCTGACATCAATTTGCCAATCAATTATTTTTGGCATAGTCATTAAGAAATTCTATGAACCTCACATAATATGCCAGCTATATGCGGCAGAATGTTAATAAACCTCTGGTCAATTCAGGATTGCAGTTCCCACTGAATAGGGTATATATAAATATTGGAAACAGCATAAAGCATTGAGAGAGGCGGAAGCATATGCACTTATTATCTGTAGCAGAATTGGTAGATGTGGAGAACCACGCCTGGGAAGAGATCAGGGAGCTGCTGAGTCAGGGATCGCGCACCTACCGGCTGGAGGCGGCAGAAGCGGAACACGCAGTACAGACGCTGGTCCGCTTGCAGGTCAGCACGAAATCCTATCTGGGAGCGATAGCCTACGAGACAGGAGGAATCGTGTTCGAGCATGGCTGGATTACGCTGCTTGGCGCGGGAGCCGAAGGCATCTTCGGAAGCCTGACCTCATGGAATGGCCTGTCTACAGCGGACAATATTCCTCCCCTGCCGGGAATTCTAATTGCGGCCTATGATGCGGCCGGCGGCTTCTTCGGCCTGGATACGGGGCGGTTCGGGCAGACGGGTCATATCTATTATTATGCCCCGGATGTCCTGAAGTGGGAGACAACGGAGCTAACCTATTCGGGCTTCATCGGCTGGCTGGCAGAAGGGGACCTGGATCTGTTCTACGAAACATTCCGCTGGGAGGGCTGGGAAGAGGAGATCCAGCAGCTTGAACCGGGCCAAGTGATGGGCTATTACCCGCCGCTGTGGACGAAAGAAGGCAGCGGTTCTGCCAGCAGCAAAGCGCCGTTCTCTATTCTGGAGGCCTGGCATTCAGCGAGAATCGTGGGCACGGAATGAAGAAGAGTAAGAGAGCAGACGGAACGAGCAGCCGCAGGGAACAAATGCTTCTGTTTTGTCCAAGTCTTGTCCGTAAACTTTACAAACAGCATCGGAATAGATATAATTTAGGTATAACTTTCAGGGTTTGAAACAACAGAAAGGGGCCTAACGCCATTAGGCTCCTTTTGTATTTCCGGCCCATGTTAACAGGAGGGCGAAAGTCATTCACAAGGAAAAGATTATGGTATGTGTTCATTACGGCCCGCATGGCGAGCGTTTGATCCGGCGTGGAGTGCAGTTATCCGAGTTGATCGGGGCACCGCTGTATGTGCTCAATGTGGATAGTTCAGACAGTGATGAATATAATCAAAGCAAAGAAATGTATATGGCGGTCTGGAAGCGTCTGGCTGAAGAAGCCGGTGCTGAATTCATGGTGCGCAAGCGCCGCGGCCGCAAGACAACGGATGTGATCGTTGAAGCGGCAGAAGAACATGAAGTCACTCAGGTTATCATCGGGCAATCGGCCCAGACCTTATGGCAGGAGCTGACTAAACGCAACTTCGTCAATGAACTGATCAGCAAGATGAAGATGATGGATCTGCATGTAGTTGCAGTTCAGCGTATGCGCGCCGGTCTTGAAGAGACCCATGAAGAAGGGGTAACCGCTTATTTGGTGAAGAACGAGGGAATGTATCAGCTCAGCGATGAGCCGGAAGGTACAGACTTCATTAAAGGGAAATACTTCCACGAATTGCACACCGAGTTTGAGAATGGCTTGTTCAAAATTGAGCAAGATGGTAAAGCAAGATATTTGCATATCTGTGAAGGGAACTTGGCCGATCCGCTATAACCGGTCTTGTTGTCAGGAAGTAAGTACCAGTGTTCACAACCTATACCACTGAAGGGAAAAGGAGGCTTGCCTTTGCTGCATATAACCGTTCTTGTTCCGTTTCTTATGGCCCTGATGATAGCGCTTCTACGCGCGAGGGTACGCAAGCTCCATAGAGGATGGCTTGTACTGGCCGCACCGCTGATGTTATTTATCTACTTCTTTACCCGTATTCCGGTCATCAAGGGAGGGGATCTCGGATATGAGACATTGTCATGGATTCCTTCCCTTGGGATTGATCTGGTCTTCCATCTGGATGGATTAAGCCTGCTGTTCGCCTTGTTAATCACGGGAATGGGCACCCTGGTCTTTATCTATTCCATCTTTTATCTGGACAAACGCAAGGAAGAGCTGACTCCATTCTATGTGTATCTGCTGCTGTTCATGGGAGCTATGCTGGGAGTCGTCCTATCCGATAACCTGATGGTGTTATACGGATTCTGGGAGCTTACGAGTGTCTCATCCTTCCTTCTGATTGCCTACTGGCACCGGAGACAGAAATCACGCTACGGCGCGCAAAAGTCGATGCTGATCACTGTCTTCGGCGGTCTGGCGATGTTCGCAGGCTTCCTGATGCTGTATGTGATGACAGGTACCTTCAGCATCCGCGAGATCTGGAGCCAGGTGGGCGACATCAGCGGACAAACGCTTTTCATCCCCGCAATGCTGCTTATTCTGCTGGGTGCCTTCACCAAATCGGCCCAGTTTCCGTTCCACATCTGGCTGCCTGATGCAATGGAAGCGCCGACTCCGGTCAGTGCGTATCTGCATTCAGCAACCATGGTCAAAGCCGGTTTATATCTGGTAGCACGGTTCAGCCCGGTGTTTGCGGGGCAACATGAGTGGTTTTGGATAGTGTCGGGCGTCGGCCTGATCACCTTGATCTATGGATCGATCCAGGCGATGAAGCAGACGGACCTGAAGGCTCTGTTAGCTTATTCTACAATCAGCCAGCTCGGTCTGATTATGGGATTACTCGGCATGGGATCGGCAGCTTCCTTTTATACAGGGGAACAGGCTGTATTCTATACCGCCGCAACAACGGCAGCACTCTTTCATTTAATTAATCATGCCATATTCAAAGGTTCGCTCTTCATGGTGGTCGGAATTGTCGACCATGAGACGAATACCCGTGATCTGCGCAAGCTGGGGGGGCTGGTGTCTCTGATGCCGGTAACCTTCACATTAGCGCTGATCGGCAGCTTCTCAATGGCGGGTCTTCCGCCGTTTGCCGGATTCCTGAGCAAGGAAATGTTCTTCACGGCTGTGCTGAATATCAGACAGCTGGATATCTTCAGCCCCGGGGCCTTCTTTACCATATTCCCGGTGCTGGCGTGGATTGCAAGCATATTTACCTTTGCATACAGCATGATTATGGTCTTCCATACCTTCTTCGGGAAATATCAGCCGGAGAAGCTGGACAAAAAACCGCATGAAGCGCCCTTCGGCCTTCTGCTTCCGCCAGTAATTCTGGCACTGCTGGCCGTGATCACCGGCTTCTTCCCCAACATCCTGTCCAAGACACTGATCGTGCCGGGGATGAATGCCATTCATCCGGAGCTTGCAGCCAGCTCGCCTTTTTACGTCAACATCTATTTCTGGCACGGATTCACCGCCGAGGTCTGGATGACGCTGGGCGTGATCCTCCTCGGGATTATCGTATACCGCGTATATGGCCGGTTCAGCCTTGTGGATAAGGAATGGCGCAGCGGCCTCACGCTGACACAGGTATATGACGGGAGTATCCGGCTCGTGGAGGGACTGTCCCGTGCGGTGACAGGGCTATACATGACCGGTTCGATGCGTCATTATCTGATGTATATTTTCACCCTGATTATCGCCGTAGTAGGCGGTACTATGCTGTATTCGGAGGGCATTACGTTTGGCCAGGGGAGCTACGCTCCAGTCACCTTCTTTGAAGTTGTTGCCGTACTGGTCCTGCTGACCGGTGCGCTCGCCATACCATTCGCGAAGTCCAGAGTCTCGGCGATTCTGCTTACCGGAATGGTCGGTTACATGGTGACGCTATTGTTCATCCTGTTCCGCGCACCCGATCTGGCCCTCACCCAGATGATTGTTGAGGTGGTCTCGGTCACGCTGTTCCTGCTCTGCTTCCGGCATCTGCCGAAGCTGAAGCGGGAGAAGGTCAAGCTGCGGGTCAAGGTGCCGAGGCTGATCATCGCCTTAGGCTTCGGGATCACGATGACGCTGGTGGCGCTGGCCGCGCTAGGCAGCAGTCCGTTCGAGTCTATCTCAACCTACTATGTGGAGAATAGTTACAAGCTTGGCGGCGGCAAGAACATTGTCAATGTGCTGCTGGTGGACTTCCGCGGCTTCGATACCATGTTCGAAATTACGGTGCTGGGTCTGGCGTCGCTGGCCATCTACTCGATGATCAAGCTGCAGCTGGAGCAGGATCATACGCCTGTTCTGACCAGAAACAAACCGGAGGAGAGCACGCGCCGCTATACCCGCAGCAATGATGTATTGCTGCAATCTGTGGCAAAGGTAGCCTTCGTGATCATCATCACGTTCTCCCTGTATTTGTTCTTCGCGGGTCATAATCAGCCGGGCGGCGGCTTTATCGGAGCCTTGATGGCTGCTGCGGCGCTGGTGCTGATCGCGATTGCCTTCGGTACGGAGTTTGTGGAGAAGGTGCTGCCGGTCGATTACCGCAAGTTAATCGCAGTCGGGATTATGATCGCTTTTCTCACCGGAATCGGTTCCTTTGTCTTCGATGCTCCGTTCCTGACCCAGGCCTTCGGTTACTTTGAACTGCCGGTCATGGGCAAGACGGAGCTAACCACGGCGATGCTGTTCGATCTCGGAGTCTACCTCTCGGTGATTGGTGTCACGATGAATATTATCTTTACGATCGGGAGGGATAACTAATGGAGATCCTTATTGCCCTGGCGATCGGTGTCTTGTTTACCGTAGGTGTCTATCTGGTCCTGTCCAAAAGTCTGCTCCGCATCCTGCTCGGGACGACGCTGCTGACTCACGGCGTTCATCTGCTGCTGCTGACGATGGCGGGCCTGAAGACGGGCGCTTCACCTCTGCTTGGCGAGAAGGCGGACAGTTATGTCGATCCGCTGCCGCAGGCGCTTATCCTGACTTCCATTGTAATCAGCTTTGGGGTATCCGCGTTCTTCATCGTTCTGGCCTACCGGGCTTACCGCTCGGCGGGTACGGATGATGTGGAAGGAAGCAAGGGGGAGAGACCATGAACAACCTGCTCGTACTTCCTTTGCTGATCCCGGCCTTTACGGCGGTTATCCTGATTTTTCTCAAGGAACGAATTAAGCTGCAGCGTATCCTCAGTGCCATCAGTGTACTGGTGAACATCGCAGTAGCGCTTATCATTATATACCAGGTCCATACGGATGGGATTCAGACGCTGTATATGGGAGGCTGGATTCCGCCTTACGGCATTGTCTTCGTAGCTGATATGTTCGCAGCGCTGCTCGTCTTGACGGCTGCGGTGGTAGGGGCAGCTTGCCTGTTCTTCTCTTTCGCAAGCATCGGTGAGGAGCGGGAGCGGTTCTACTACTATACATTCTTCCATTTCCTGCTCACCGGTGTGTTCGGCTCGTTCCTGACGGGTGACCTGTTCAACCTGTTTGTCTGCTTCGAGGTGCTGCTGGTTGCCTCCTACGCCATGATTGTTCTGGGTGGAACCCGGATACAGCTGCGGGAGACGCTCAAGTATATCCTTGTCAACGTAATTTCCTCCACCTTGTTCGTAGCGGCGATTGCTTATCTGTACGCGGCGACAGGCACGCTTAATATGGCTCATCTGGCCATCCGTGTGGGAGAGGCCGGGCAGGGCGGAGTCATGAATGTGATTGCCGTACTCCTGCTGCTGGTGTTCTCGCTCAAAGCAGGCCTGCTGCTATTCTTCTGGCTGCCGGATTCGTACAGTGCTCCTCCGCAGGCGGTAAGGGCATTGTTCGGCGCACTGCTTACCAAGGTGGGGCTGTATGCCATCACCAGAACGTTCTCACTGATTTTTGTCCATGATATGGGCCTGACCCATTCGCTGATCGGCTGGATGGCAGGGGCCACTATGATTCTTGGAGCCATAGGGGCACTCGCCTATAATGATCTAAGCCGGATCTTTAATTATAATATTGTCATCAGTGTAGGCTTCATCGCTTTCGGTATCTCTGTGGCTACCCAGGATTCGCTGAGCGGGGTCGTATTCTATCTGATGCACGATATGGTTGCCAAGGCACTGCTGTTCTTCCTGGGCGGGCTGATTGTCGCAGCTTCGGGGACGGAGCAGCTGAGGATGATGGGCGGTCTGATCCGCCGGTATCCGTGGACGGGCTGGATGTTCTTCGTCCTGACGCTGGCGCTGGTCGGCGTCCCTCCGCTGAGCGGTTTTGCCGGGAAGGTCATGATGGTCCGCAGCGGCTTCGGAGAGCAGCATACCGCGCTTGCGCTTATCGCTCTGGCTTCTAGCTTCGTCGTCTTGTATTCGCTGATCAAAGTCTTCCAGCAGGTATTCTGGGGAGGCGAGAAGAGCGATGAAGAAATCCGTCCTCTGCGCTACAAAGCTATGATGGTACCGGCTGCGGCGCTGTTTGTGCTCGTCATCCTGATGGGCATCGGCGCCGAGTGGGTGAACGGCTATGTGGGGCAGGCCGGCGCAGTCCTCGCTGATCCGGCAGCGTACATTAATGCTGTCATAAGGAGTAGATGAAGATGGCCTTTCAAATATTATTGAATCTCATGATCGCCTTCCTGTGGATGTTCCTGAATAATGACTGGACGGCCTCCGGCTTCATCATCGGTTATGTGCTGGGGGTGGCCGTGCTGGTGGTTATGCGGCGCTTCTTCGACGGACGGCTATATCTGGGCAAAATATGGGCGATTCTGAAGCTGGTGGCCTTGCTGCTGCGGGAGCTGGTGGCATCCAGTTATGTAGTGGTGAAGGCGGTTCTTCGCCCGAATCTCAATATTCGCCCGGCTATCCTGATGTACCATACGGAGCTGGAATCGGACTGGGAGGTGGCGGTGCTGATTACTATGCTCTGCCTTACGCCGGGTTCCGTCGTGCTGGAGGTGTCCAAAGACAACCGGACCTTATACATTCATGCCATGGACATACAGGATGTGAAGCAGTTCGATGCGAATATCCGTAATACCTTTGAACGCGCGATTCTGGAGGTGACCCGTTCATGATTCAATCGATTCTTATGGTGGCGCTGTCGATCATGGTCATCTCCATTGCTATCTGTGCCTGGAGGCTGGTCAAGGGGCCGTCACTGCCTGACCGGGTAGCCGCACTCGATACCATCGGTATCAATCTGCTGGCGATGGTCGCCGTCCTCTCGGTCCTGTTCAAGACGCAAGCCTATATAGAATATATTCTGCTGATTGGAATCCTCTCTTTTATCGGGACGATGGCCTTGGCCAGATATATCGAAAGGGGGGTGGTGTTTGAACATGGACCTGATCAAGACGGTCATTGAGTATGTGTTTGTCTTGCTGATTCTGACCGGAGCCTTGCTTAGCGCAGTCAGCTCTGTAGGTCTGATCCGCTTGCCCGATGTCTACTTAAGATCACATGCCGCCGCCAAAAGTGCTACGCTCGGTGTGCTCTGTGTACTCAGCGGCGCATTCCTCTATTTCGCCTTCTTCCTCGATTTCATCAGTGCGAAGCTGCTGCTCGGAATCGTGTTCGTATTCATGACTTCTCCGCTCTCCGCTCATCTGACCGGCCGGGCGGCTTACCGCTCCGGTGTTCCGCTCTGGAGCCGCCGCGTCCAGGATGATCTCAAGGAGGCGCTGGAAAAGGAGCAGGAACAGGTGAAGACCGATTCATCCTCATCATAGATTAGTATAAAAGCACAAACAGGGATGCCCAACGGCCGTAATTGGTCCGAGGGGCATCCCTGTTTGCTTACTGCTGAGCTTGCTGCGGAACAGTGTCTTTGTATGCCGTCTGTCTGCGGTACAGGTGCAGAAGCACATACGAGGCAACGAACGCTGCGGTTACCAGCCACAGCGGAATTCTCGGGTCGAGCTTGTATGCCCAGCCTCCGATAATACCCGCAGGTGCGGTGAATACCAGGATCAGGACCGACAGCATGGAGAACACCTTGGCCCGCTTCTCATCATCAATGGCGTTCTGCACGGCTGCCTCCAGATAAGGAGAGCTGATCATCAGGCCTACGGCTGCCAGAATGGTGCTCAGCCCGATCCAGATGAAGCTCGCTGATGGGTATAGAACCAGCATGGCATTCGACAGAGCAGATAAACCGAAGCCTGCCATCATGGCTCGGCTTTCGCTCTGATCCGGGATTCTGGGCATCAAGAGCCACAGGGTCAGCAGCATGATGACAGAGGACACCGCCGGAAACATAGACAGGATGCCGCTGTCCAGCTGGATGTAATCTGCCAGATAGAGGTACAGGTAGGTGCTTTTCAGCGTAGCCTGGAAGTTGAACAGAATGTATACGCCGAAGATCAGCAGCAGATTGCGCTCAGCCCCCAAATCACGGAAGGCGCCGCCGTATTCAATCATACTCTCTCTAAGGCCGAGCTCCCGGGTCTCCTGCCTTTTGCGGATGCCTGCCTCGGTCTCCCGGGTAGTCAGATGACGGCCCACGAACTGGAAGGTCATGAAGAGGAAGCCCAGCACGTACATGATTCTCATGCCCGTGACCATTCCATACTGGTGGACAAGCAGACCGCCCAGCGGTGCGAACAGGCCTCCGATCACCCCGATGATCTGCAGTAATGTGAATACATAGGTCCGGTCAGAGGGTCGGGTATCTTCAACTATCAGGCAGTAAAAGGCGATATGCGGCACACGCTGGAAGCCGTTAATCACTGCAGCTGCGGCGAAAAACCACAGGTTCTGTGAGAAGGCCCATAACAAGGTGGCGAGGCTCCAGCTAAGCAGGTCAAAGTACAGAATAGCTCTTTTGCGTCCTAGCCGGTCTGTTAAGTATCCGCTGAGCAAAGAGGAGAATACCTGTACTAAGAGTCCGATGGTTGTTATCCAGCCGATGTTCAGCTCGGTCAATCCAAGCTCATACATGTACAGGGTGGCATAGGTAGAGAACATGCTGTAGGGAATCAGGAAAAAAGGCTCAAAGGTCAAGCAGCCCCGGCTGTTTCCCTCCAGCCGCGGAAAGAAAGGTTTTGCCATGATGAAATCCTCCAGGGAACCGTTTCAGGTCAGGTTATTTTCCATAATGGAATAGATGCTTTCTATATTGGAATTGTTTGTATGGCGACGGCGCGTTTAGAATGTAATCATACCTTGGCGCCTTAGGTACATTTTATTTCCGAAGAAGAATGTGAAATTTGTTACAATACAAGTTCAGGATGATGATTGAATTACATAGTCCATAAATGCCGTGACGCTGTCTGTATTCTGTTTATTCTTGGGATTCACCATGGCAAACGAGCTAAGAACCGGATCGGCCAGCGGCACGATGCTAAGCTTGGGATGATCCACATAACGGGCAACCTGATTCATCAGCAGGGTTACGCCGAGATTCTCGGCGACGAGCTCCATAATGGTCTCAATCCGGCTGTTGGTGAAGAGTACCTCAGGCGTGAAGCCGGCCTTGCGGCACTCTTCCACACAGGTAGTATAAATACCCGAAACCGAGTTCAGCAGAATGAATTTGTCGGTCTGCACCCGGGCCAGCTCCACGGAGGCTTGATCTGCCAGGGGATGATCCTTGGAGACTACCAGCACTAAGAAGTCATCCACCAGCGGATGAACCTCAGCGATGCCCTCCGGAATATAGTTAGTGCGCATGAATGCTACATCCACCTCGCCATTGTGGAGCATGGATACAATGATATCATTTTCTTTTTCAATCAGATGCAATTTGATATGCGGATACATTCCTGTAAACCCGGCTATGATTGAAGTCATGCCATATTGTGACATCACGGGAATGGTTGCAATGGATATATGGCCTGTTTCGAGCAGCTCATGCTTCTTCATGTTCGACATCATCTCATTGTAATTGGCCAGAATCTTCTCGGCATATAATACGAACTCTTCTCCGGCAGGCGTCAGGCTGATCGTCCGTGTCCTTCGGTCGAACAGCAGGGTGTTCAGCTCGCCTTCCAGGGATTTGATCTGTTTGGATATCGCGGATTGGGTGATGCACAGCTCATCCGCTGCGTTGGAGAAGCTCAGGTATTTACGAATTGTCAAAAAATATTGAAGCTGTGCAATAGTCATGAGTGATCATCCTATCTGAAGGTATAGTGGGTTCTGAAGTATAGTGGCGTATCGCGACCTTTATATATTAACAAAAATGGTTCCAAGAAGGAGTACAAATGAGAAAAAAGAATGTAAAGAAGATGCTGTCGGTTATGCTGTTGGTGTCATTGGTGATCTTATCTGTGGCAGGATGTTCAGGTACAAAAAATGAAGATAGTTCTAAAGATGCCGGGGGCATCACCTATAAGGCCGGAACCTATACAGGATCTGCGGACGGGAAAAACGGTGCGGTGCAGGTGGAAGTTACCTTCTCGGAGCATGCCATCGACGCTGTGAAGGTAGTGAATTTCAAGGAGACCGAAGGGGTCAGTGACGCATCCGTTACCAAGATTCCGAAGGCTATTGTCGATAACCAGTCCTTGAAGATTGATGCCGTCTCCGGGGCAACCGTCACCAGTGATGCGATCCTGGCCGCCGTCGCCGATTGCGTAACCCAAGCCGGTGTAGATCCGCTGGTTCTGAACAATGATGTGAAGAAAGTGGAATCGACCGAGGTAGAGGACTTGACGACAGATGTAGTCGTCATCGGCGGCGGAGCAGCAGGCATGTCCGCTTCCCTGCGTGCAGATGAGCTTGGACTGAAGACCATCCTGCTGGAGAAAATGACTTACATCGGCGGGGCCATCTCGATTAGCGGCGGCAATCAGGTGGTTGGACTCTCCAAGCTTCAGCAAGATGCTGGAGTTACCGATGACAGTGCCGACAGCATCGTGACGGATTTCCTTGCCAACGGGGGCAATAAGAACGTTGCCGAGTTATTGAAGCTGTTCGCAGCCAACGTCGGGCAGACTACCGACTGGCTGAATCAATATGTGGGGATTAAATACGATATGGCAGGCGGACTGCATAAGCTGGCAGAGTACAGTCATGACCGGGAGCTTGCCTACGATCAAGGCGGACCCGGATTCGCCAAGCAGGCCCGCCAGAAGGTCGAAGAGTCGGGTGTGGAACTGTACCTGGAGACCAGAGCAGATAAGCTGGTTACAGATGATAGCGGAGCTGTTACAGGTGTCGTTGCCAAAGACGGCACCGGGAAGACCTACAATATTACAGCTAAGGCAGTGATTATGGCTACCGGAGGTTATGGTAATAATAAAGACCTGCTCTCCGATCAGTTAAAGACCGCTCTATACTATGGTCCGACCTCCTCGACTGGAGATGGAATTGTAATGGCCAAGGGTGAAGGCATCGATGCCGCAACCCGCCTGATGGAGTACGGGAAACGTTACCCCAATGGAGTTGAGGTATCTGAGGGAATTGCGAAATCTACCATTGTCGGCAATATCGCTGCATTCAAAAAGAGCGGAATTCTGGTGAATAGTGCCGGAGATAGAGTAGTGAATGAGAAATCCAGTAATCGCAGCATTCTGGAAGTGGAACTTACGCAACAGAATCAGATGCTATACTTGCTGATGGATCAGGCAACCTTCGATGTGTTCAAGACCAGTCTGGGCGAAGCAGGAATCTCACAGGGTGATATTGAGACATGGCTGAAGAACAATGGTTCATCTAAGCCGTATTTCTTCCATGCCGAGACGGCTGAAGCGCTGGCAACGGCTGCCGGAATGGATGCTGGTACGCTGCAGAACACCATCAACCGCTATAACGGCTTCGTTAAGGTTGGCAAGGATGAGGACTTCGGGCGTTCAGCGGATTACATGAAGGAAACCATTGGATCAGGCCCTTATTATCTGGTAGAGCAGAAACCGCGTTTCGCTACAACCATGGGGGGACTGGTTGTGAATGCGGACTTTGAAGTCCTGAACACGAGCAGCCAGATTATCTCCGGACTCTATGCAGCAGGCGAGGTTGTTGGCGGTGTCATGGGAGATGACTCCCCCTCTGGCGCCAATAATGCCTGGGCATTGACCTCCGGGAAGCTGTCAGCAGAGGCAGTGGTTGATAAGCTTAAATAAGCCCGGCTGTCCCTATAGTGGAAAAGACCAAGGTGCCATGAGATAATATGTTATCCGAAAATTAGATAAGGTGGTTAACATGTTTATCATCATTGGGCTAGTATTCATTGCTTTATACGCGTTAATTGTCTTCTATATTGGCTGGAGCGGCTGGGGCTGGATCAAGCCGGTCGTCTCCGGACGGTTCAGGCTGTTCTACATCATTGCGCTGATCTTCCTGGCCAGCTCGCTGATCCTCTCCAGAGTGGTGGCGGGGTCAGCGGTCTTAAGCGTCATTGGCAGTTACTGGCTGGCCGTATTCAGCCTGCTGCTCATGCTGCTGCCGCTAGTGCACCTTATGGTCTGGCTCACGAAGCTGGTCAGGCTGCCACGCCGTGCCGTTCAGAAGTGGTCCGGTATTCTAACGCTGGTTGCGCTGGTGAGCCTGCTCGGGTATGGAAGCTATAATGCATACAGCCCGGTTGTGCGTTCCTACGAGGTACAGATTGACAAGCCGGGTCCGGCCAGCGGTAAGCTTCATATCGTGATGGCTTCGGATATGCATTTCGGGTATTTATCCGGCAAACGCCATGCGGAGCGGATGGTACAGGAGATTAACGCCTTGCACCCCGATCTAATATTGCTCCCGGGCGATATCGTGGATGATGATGTCAGGCCGTATAAGGAGAAGGGACTCGGCGCTGTGCTGGCGAAGCTTGAAGCTCCGCTCGGAGTGTATGCTTCCCTGGGGAATCATGACCGGTTCAAGGGCGGGACGGAGGAGATCATCAGCCTGCTGAAGGAGAGCGGGATGCAGGTGCTCTATGATGAAGACGTCGAGGTGGGCGGCTGGCTGACGCTGATTGGACGGAAGGACTACAGCGATAAGGAGCGGGCCAAGCTGGCTGATCTGACCAAGGACATAGATCATTCCAAGCCGGTGTTCATGCTGGAGCATCAGCCGGTGGAGTTCGGGATTGCGCAGGAGCAGGGTGTAGATCTGATGGTCTCCGGCCATACCCACCGCGGGCAGATCGCGCCAGCCAACCTGATCACTTCCAGAGTGTTCGAGAATGACTGGGGCTATCTGCAGAAGGGGCAGCTTCATACCATCGTGTCTTCAGGCTATGGCTTCTGGGGTCCGCCGATCCGCATCGGGTCGCGCTCGGAGGTAGTGTCCATTCAAGTGCAGTTTTCTAACGTAGACCAGTAAGTTGACAGGGCTGACCCGAGACGGGTTAGCTCTTTTTTTTGATAAAGATTTACAAATACCTGTAGATCTGATATATTGTACTGGTACAATAAGTACACTGTTCACGCAAGGAGGCAGCGTGTGGAGATCATCATCAGTAGTAACAGGAACAAGCCCATTTATGAGCAGATCACCTCGCAGATCAAAGGCAAGATTATGAGCGGAGAGCTTCAGGCAGGAGATCCCATACCTTCGATGCGTGCCTTGGCCAAATCCATTCAAGTCAGTGTCATCACCGTACAGAAGGCGTATGAGGATTTACAGCGAGACGGCTTCATTGAGACTACGGTTGGCCGGGGGAGCTTCGTTTCCGCCGTGAGCCAGGCCCTGTTTCAGGAAGAGCAGCAGAAGCAAGTGGAGGAGCATCTCATCGCAGCAGCCGAGCTCGCCCGTGCAGGCGGAATCACACTAGAACAGATAGTAGATATGCTCACTATCTTGTATACGGAGGGAAACCATGAATCTTAGTTTGGAAATCACCGGACTGACCAAGTCATATGCCGACTCCGGCTTTATGCTGGACAATGTATCATTAGCAATTCCCAGCGGAACCATTATGGGGTTCGTGGGTGAGAATGGAGCAGGGAAGACGACAACAATCAAATCTATTCTGAACACGGTTCATAAGGGCAGCGGGACGATCCGGCTGTTAGGCCAGGAGATGACGGATAGGGATACTGCTTTACGCGAAGACATCGGGGTTGTGCTTGATTCAGCTAATTTCTCGACGATATTGACCCCCGGCAAGCTTGCTAAGGTGATGCGCGGAATCTACCGGCAATGGGATCAGGAGCTCTATGTGAGGCTTACGGACAAGTTCGCTCTGCCCATGAATAGGAAGATCAAGGAATTCTCCCGGGGCATGACGATGAAGCTTGCCATAGCCGCCGCCATGTCGCACCATCCCAAGCTGCTGATTCTGGATGAGGCTACCTCAGGGCTGGACCCGGTAACCAGAGAGGAGATTCTGGAGGTATTCCTGGAGTTCGTTGAGGACGAGCATCACGCCATACTGATGTCTTCCCATATCACAAGCGATCTGGAGAAGATCGCCGATTATATTACCTTTATTCATCAAGGGAAGATCATTCTGACTGCGATGAAAGATGAGCTGATCTATGACTACGGCGTGGCCCGCTGCACCAGCGACCAGTTCCGGCGTATTGCTGAAGGTGACAGGCTGGCTTACCGGGTGAAGGAGCATCAGACCGATGTGCTGGTGAAGGACAGAAGAGGCTTCGGGCAACAATACAGCGGGATTACGGTGGATCAGGTATCCATTGATGAAATTCTGCTGCTTCTGGTAAAGGGGGAGAACTAATATGCGAGGGCTGCTGTTAAATAATTATTACTCACTGCAAAATAACATCAAATCCTCCCTCGGCATTGCGCTGCTTCTGTCGCTGGTTTCCTTTGCCGGGGTGGATCACAGTGTACTGAATGCAGTCATCGCGGCGCAGATTTGGATTTTTGTGTTGAGCATCGGGGCCTCCCTGCAGATGGATGAGGCTTCTAAATGGAACCGGTTTGAACTCACCATGCCGATCAGAAGGAGAACAGTGATCCATGCGAAGTACCTGTCCTTCCTGATGTTAATGCTCATGGGCACCGCTGTAAGTCTGGTTACTCTGGCATTAACCTATGTAAGCAAGGGAGACATAGCACATTTGAACCTGTCCACCGGGTATACCTTCGGTTTATCTTTATCTATCTCCACCCTGGCGATCTATTATCCGGTCATTCTTAAATTCGGTGTGGAAAAAAGCGAGCAGATGGTGATGATATCGGCAGGGCTAGCGGTGGGCCTTCGTTTCCTGGTGTGGATGCTGCTGAACCTGTATATGGACGATGTGAACTATAATGGTCCTGAGACCGGGTATGCCACCCTGCTCCTTGCTGTTCTCCTGTTCGCGGTGTCCTATCTGATTTCCGTGCGGATTCACCGGAATAAAGAATTCTGATCCTGCTGTAAGCCGGTGGCTTCCTCAGCTTTGCCGGCTCCGCATGATCTCCTTGTAGACTTCGATGGCGTATGCCCGGGACCGCTTCAGATCCACAATGGCATCTTCGGCGGGCAGGTGAATGTCCTTATCAGACCAGTCCGCGCGTTCCGGCAGCCAGGTACGAATATAGCTGCCGCCCGGATCATGGGTCTGGGATTGGGTGACCGGATTCATCACCCGGAAATAGGGAGAGGCATCGAAGCCGAGCGAAGAGCTCCACAGCCAGCCGCCACGGTTCTGGGCGTTGTCGTAATCGCTTAGCTTCAGCCGGAAATAACGCTCGCCATAGATGAAGGGACAGCCCAGATTCTTCGTCAGGAACATGGCCGTTATCATCCGCAGCCGGTTAGGCATCCAGCCGGTTGCGTTCAACTGGCGCATAGCTGCATCGATGACCGGAATGCCGCTCCTGCCCTGAGCCCAGGCCTCGAAGTGCTGTGTCCCCAGCACAGAGAGATCATATACATTCTCATAATTGAAGAAATCCCGGTCCAGCCGTGCTTGACCCAGATAGAAATCCCTCCAGGCTAACTGTCTCAGCCAATCTTCGCCGATACCCTCTTCTTCAGTAAGTCTGCTATATAGTTTCCGTGCCGAGATCGCTCCCGTATTCAAATGCCTGCTGATCCGGCTGGTGCGTTCATGTGCGTAATGATCCCGGTTGATCTTGTAATCCTGCAGGTCCGCGTGAAGGAAACTCTCGAGCACATGATCCGGGTTCATCTGCTCTGCAGCGGGAGCCAGCACTGTAAGCTCCCGGGCAATCGCTTCGGGAAGCTGGAAGGCGTCTGCGAGCTGCGGGTGAAGAGCAACGGTTCGCAGACTACTTAGCCCGGCAGCGTACGGTGGCTGGAACCGCTGCGCGAGAAAAGTACGCCAGCGGCGGTAGAAGGGAGTAAACACCTTGAACGGCTCACTCCGGCCGCACCAGTCCATGAATGCTTCCAGATCACAGAGCATGCTGTCATGCCGGGCATGGAACCGGAGGTTCAGCGCATAGGCGGTATCCTGCAGCAGCCGGTCTCTGGTGAGCGCATAAGGGGTATAATCCGCATGGATGCTGACTTCCTGGATAGGATGTACCCCGGCCAGACGCTGTAAGACCGCCTCCGGCTCTCCATATAGGAGATGTAGCAGCTTACCTTGTTTCGCATATTCCTGCTGAAGACGGGCAACATGCTGAAGGAAATTCTGTCCGCTATGCTCCAGATAACGCTTATTCCGGAGCAGGAACGGCTCCAGTATTAATACATGCAGCGAGTCTTCCTGCGCCGAAGCTATGGCATCGAAGGCCGGCAGATCAGAAGTCCGCAGGTCCTTGCGGTGTATGAATAGAATCATAGATGTAGTTCCTTTCCGATGCAGGTGTGATCTGTTAAATTCTAAACGGTATGGCAGGCAGATACAACTGGGTTAACCCCTGCATATGGTGAAGGTTCATGGGATCAACTACTCCAAAATAAGGGAGCTGCCACTTCTGTGTTGCTAAAGCCTGCTTATTGGTTACGGTATCCCAGGCTGGATATACCCGTATCGCCATTTTTCCCGGTGTATGATCGGTTGCCAGCACGCCATGCATTTTCAGCAGGTCCTTCGGAAAGACAAACTGTCCAAGCGCCCCGTTGACGGGATGGAAGGTATTGATGACCAGCAAATCAGGGGCATCGGCATAGGAGAAGGCCTGGTTTTTACGCCCGACATTTTTTTCCCACATCGCGACAAATTGACCGGTCTTCGTGGGGGTGATTTTGGCAACCCGAAACCGGACGGAAAGATCACCCAGTTGAAATAGACCGGCTCCATATTCGGCGTTCTGTGTTTCTTCACGTATGGAAGCGACAGTTAAGCGGGCCGGTGCGTACAATGCTTCATTTATATAAGCTAACGTGGTATGAAATTTATTCATAGTCTGTCCCTTCTTCCATAGAGATGCTGATGCTGTTTCTACTATAGATACTATCAGGGAAATCGGCCTGAAGGAAATTTTCCGGTAGTCGGTCAGGTTTTTTGTTAGAATTAGGAAGGCAACAGCAACAGGATTTTACTCGACTAAAGGAGAGGTCTTATTTGTTGAAAAGAACGTTCACAATCATACTCTCGGCACTATTGCTGCTATCGGGCGGTATTACAGCATTTGCCGCAGAGCAAGGCAGCACTGGAGCAGGTGGAGCTACCCCATCCGGCATTCCGCTGACCGGGCTGGAAGCTTTTGTAGACGATTATGTAAAAGAATACATAGGAACGCAGACCGTAGGCGCTTCCGTTGTGATGGTGAAGGATGGACAGGTCGTGCTGTCCAAGGGGTACGGCTTCGCCGACGTGGAACAACAGAGCCCTGTCTCCCCGGATACGGTCATGGAATGGGGCTCTATCAGCAAGCTCGCCGTATGGACATCCGTAATGCAACTGGCTGAGCAGGGCAAACTGGATCTGAATGAAGATATCCGTAAGCTTTTGCCGGAGCATTTCCTGACCAAGCTGGAGTATGACGAGCCGATCACCATGCTGCATCTGATGAACCACAATGCCGGATTTGAAGAGTATATGTTCGATATGGCTTACCAGTCGCCTGAGGAAGTGCGGTCACTGGAAGAAGGTCTGAGGCTGGCTCAGCCGGCACAGATCTACAGACCGGGAGAGGTAGTCGCTTATTCGAACTACGGCAACTCACTGGCTGCCTATATTGTGGAGAGAATCAGCGGGCAGCCTTATCATGAATACGTCCAGCAGCATATTTTTGAGCCGCTGGGCATGAAGCATTCCATTGCTTATTCCGTGGTGGAAGACCGCCCGGAACTGCTGAAGCTCAAGGCCAAAGGGTATTTCTTCGCCGGACAAGGCTCCTTCAAACAAGGCTCATGGAATTATATGTCCATGTACCCGAACGGCGGAAATAACGGGACTGCGGAGGATCTGGCCAAGTTCGCCATGGCCTTCATGCCCGCAGCCGGAGAGCAATCCCCGCTGTTTCAGAAGTCCGGTACGCTTGGTACGATGCTGACCCGGAGTCATTCTGCTGCAGAAGGCATGCCGGGCATCGCCCACGGGTTCTGGGAGTATCCCGGGGCACACCGGACGCTGGGACATGGCGGGAACACGATTGCTTTTGCCACCAACCTTATGCTTGTGCCTGAAGACCGGTTTGCAGTCGTGATTATGACGAACCAGGCGGGCGAATCCCACATTGTACATGGTCTGACCAAAGCGGTAGTGGGGCAGAGAGCGCAGACGGAGGCAGCGGTTCTGCCGGACGTGTCAGAGGTGGAAGGCCGATTCGTCGCGGCGCGCCGTCCCGGCCATGGCTTCATGAAGCTGTTCCCATATCTGACGATGATGAAGCTTGAGCCTCAGGGAGCAGATCAGCTTAAGGTGTCACTTGCCGGGATGAGCGGAAGCTATAAGCAGGTTGAGCCGTACCTCTATGAGAAGACGGGCGGGGATTCAGGACTGGATGCCTGGCCGATGCTGTATGCCACAATGAAGGACGGGAAGGTAGAGGCTGTCTCGGTGTACACCTCCGATTATCTGCCGCTGTCTCCGGGCCGGTCCATGCCGTTACTAATTCTAAGTGCAGCACTTGCAGCGCTGGCTATCGTCTATTTTGTTATTGCTCCGTTCGTGTGGCTGGTACAGATGCTATTACGCAAAAGGAGAGCACAGCGTAACCGTCCTGCACCCCGATCCGCCAACCGGAAGCTGACGGCCGGACTGACCTTAACCGGTACCGGTCTGGTGGTGAACAATCTGGTGCTGGCCTTACGGATGCTTAGCAACAATGAACGTGCCTATGCGGAGGTGTATCCGCAGATTATAGTGAATATTGGGCTAACCGGACTGGCTGCACTGCTTATCGCTGCGCTGTTTCTAACCAGGAAGAGGCACCTGACTCCGTCGCCTGCTTCAACGGCCCGTTATCCTTGGTCTGTCATCGTGCCCATGGTGATGATGGCAATTCTGCTGGCCCAGCTTGTATTCTGGGAGTTCTACAGTTAAGTAGCATTCAAGTAGGTGATTGTATTTCCTGCAATAGAAAATGGATTACTGACCGTAAAATGAGATTCTATTGTATTTCCTGCAATAGAAAATGGATTACTGACCGTAAAATGAGATTCTATTGTATTGTATACAGTAGAATCTTGTATTCTGGGTGAAAACAGGCCTTTGTTCAACATTCAATTGTACGGAATACATTAGATTCTATTTCGAAGCCTTTTTTACAGCAATCCATATATTTAACTCTGACGCTCTACTAGCAGGAAATAGATGGATTTTATCCATTTACTGAAGGAGGCTGGAGCCCTGCGACGACAACAATTGGAAAAAGGGCACTTAATTCGTCTCCAAGAACGTCTAATAGCGAAAATGGATAGTAGCAGCTGCTGTTTATCCACTTATTTTCCTGAATTCAACAAACAGGTGAAAATTAAGATACGTTTTTCCACTTGTTTTAAATCCCACCCACAGGTGCGGCGATTATCTGCTCGTAGGGTATCGACAGAATACCTTTCATTCTCTGTACTAACTTCAAACGGCTAGGCCATCCTCCTAAGGACGGCCTAGCCGTTTCCACTTCTGCAATAAGAGCCATATTAGTATTTCGGTTGCTTAATGAAGGGGGATAGTACCTTCTGTGCAAAGGGACGAAGCCAAAAAGCTACAACGGTCGTTCCCGTCCATGAGCTGCGCTTATTTTGCAGATATTGATCATTAATGATATAAGTCCGGGTCGAAGCAGGGCTCCTAAGGCCCAGCCGTTCCCATTCAGCCGGATCATTGGACCCTCCAAGCCTGACCAGCATCGCCTCTTCCGCACGGTTGATCTTGCCCGGGATCTGATCGAACGCTCCGGTAATCTGTGTATGAAATTCATCGATCGGGCTGCGGCTGGCGATGCTCTCCAGGTGAATGCCTTCGCGGAGATAGGAGACGAAGGCTAGATGGTCAGCCCAGCATTCATCGATATAGAATAGCCGTACCCGCTGCTCCGCAGGGCTCATCGGCTGCTCGCCCAGCAGAATGCTGAGCCGCTCTGCGTAGAGAATCCGCCGCTGGTCCTCGATCATATCCGAATAACGGTTCAGCTCGTTATGGATATCGAAGTTCTGACTCATTACAATTTGCTGAATACTTACGATTTTCCGGCCAAGCAAAGGCTCTTCAATAGCTTCCTGCTGTCTGACCGCATGGGCTGGGGTAGGGGAGCTGAAGCGGCGCATCAGATCGTCTTCCAGACTGACATAGAAGACAGAAGCCCCCGGGTCGCCCTGGCGGCCGGAACGCCCGCGAAGCTGGTTGTCAATCCGTACGCTTTCGTTCACATGGGTGCCAATGACATATAAGCCGCCGAGCCGGGCGACAGCGTCTGCCTGTACCGGATCACCGCCGCCGAGCCGGATATCGACACCGCGTCCCGCCATATTCGTTGAGACTGTTACGGCGCCCAGTTCTCCGGCTCTGGCGATAATATCAGCTTCCTCAGCATCATTCTTCGCATTCAGCACCTGAGCGGGAACCCCGGCAGCCGCAAGCTCCGCAGCCAGCATGTCCGATTCCTCAACACTTGCGGTTCCGATCAGAATGGGACGGCCCTCCCTGTGAATAGAGGAGATGTCCTGCACGAGCGCCTGATATTTGGCTTCCTTGTGTGTGTAGATCCGGTGCGGGTAATCGGTCCGGATGTTCAGCCGGTTCGGCGGAATCTGTACCACCTGCAGAGCATAGATATCCTTGAATTCCATAGCGGAGGCACAGGCTGTAGCCGTCATTCCGCAGATTTCAGGATATAGGCTAATGAAGTGTTGAATAGTGATCGTACCGAGTATTTTCCCGCCTGCAGCCCATTTCAGTCCTTCCTTCGCTGTCAATGCCGCTTGCAGCCCGTCCGGCAAATAACGGTTCTCTGCCACGCGTCCTGTATACTCTTCAATCAGCTCGATAGCACCGCCACGGACGATATAATCAATATCCTTCGTTAATAAGGTCTCCACATGCAGTGCACAATTCAGTGAGGTTAGCAGCTGACTATTCCGGCTATCATAGAGATTACCGCATCCCAGCAACTCTTCTACTTTGGCAGCACCCACATCGTTCAGGTATACGTTCCGCTGGAATTCGTCATAATCGTAATGTTCTCCAGCCAGCAGCTGCCGGGCCAGATCCGCGTATCGCATGCCGTCGCTATGACTGACCTCAGATTCTCCGCTGATTACAAGCGGTACCCGCGCTTCATCAAGCAGCAAGGAATCGGCTTCGTCCACGATGACGTAGTGGAAAGGGCGGTGTACCGTAGCGGCTTCCGTGAGCGCAATGGTATCTCGCAAGTAATCGAACCCTGCTTCTTTTGCCGTAACATAGGTGATATCGCTCCTGTAGGCAGCCCGTTTCTCAGTCAGGCTCATGCCCGCTTGAACCGAATCCACCGATAGTCCCAGGAAGCGGTAAATGGGACCCATCCACTGCGCATCCCGCCGGGCCAGATAATCATTGAAGGTCAGCACATGAACGCCTTTGCCGGTCAGCGCATTCAGATAGGCCGGCATTACGGCTGAGAGGGTTTTGCCCTCACCGGTGTGCTGCTCGATCAGCATTCGTTCATGCAGGGCGATCCCGGCCATGATCTGGACATCATAAGGCTGTAAGCCGAGTGTTCTTGAGGAAACCTCACAGACTAATGAATAGGCATCGACAAGCAGCTCGTCCAGAGCTATGCCGGATTGGGCAGCTTGCTGGAGCCGGAAGGACTCCTCCTGAAGCTTGGTGTCATCCCATGCCTGCAAATTCCGTGTGCGGATTTGCTCCGTTTTGTCACGATAGGCTTTAAGCATATTCCGGTTATCGTATTCTCTGAAACGCTGCACGAATTTAGCGGCTATATTCATAGACAGTTCACTCCCCGTTCTCCCAACTACTAATATGAACGTCATCGGGCTACTTTACCTGTATATTATAGTCCATTACTGTTTCGGTTTACCAATGTATGGATTATAAGCTCCTGAGACAAGTATTAGCCGGATAGAAAAGGGGAGGGTAAGCGGCCTTTAGGCACTCAGCCCGCCGTCTACCGGCAGGATGACCCCTGTTACGAAGGATGCTTGATCACTAAGCAACCAGGCCGCAGCCTGTGCGACTTCTATGGGTTCAGCCGGACGCCGGAGGGGCGTTTTGGCACTGATTTGCTCGATAATCTCAGGATTGATGGAGACCCATTGTTGAATCATATCTGTCATAGTTGTGCCGGGGGCGATGGCATTGACCCGAATGCCCGCTGGTCCGTATTCGATGGCAAGCAAAAGTAATTAAAAAAACAAGCGGTCTTCAGACAAGGCGGATGGCCTTCCGAAGATCGCTTGTTTATGTGCAGAGCTTTTTACAATTAGCCTTTTACCCCACCGACAACCATCCCTTTAACGAAATACTTCTGCAGGAACGGATAGACGATGATAATCGGTACACTCGCTACAATGGTCATCGTAGCACGGATAGAGGTCGGTGTAACAGTCGCTTTATTGCCCTGCGCGTTCGCAAAGGCATCGGCTGCCGAGGAGCTGGACATCGCGGTGTTGGATGTTGACAGCATCTTCATCAGCTCGTATTGCAGCGTACTCAGGCTTGGCGTGGAGGAGTTGTACAGGAAGACGTCAAACCATGAATTCCACTGATAGACCGCTACGAACAGGGAGACGGTAGCCAGCGCCGGAACGGTCAGCGGAAGCACAATGCGCGAGAAGGTGATGAAGTCGCCTGCGCCGTCGATTTTGGCCGATTCCATCAGTCCCTCAGGCAGTGCCTCAATGAAGGAGCGGATGACGATCATATTAAATACGCCGATGATGCCCGGAATGATATAGACCCAGAAGCTGTTCAGCATGTTCAGCTCTTTGATCAGCAGGTAGCCTGGAATCAGACCGCCGCTGAAGTACATGGTGAAAATAAACGTGACGGACACAAACTTCTTCAGCTTATATTCCGGACGGCTTACCGTATAGGCCAGCATCGCTGTACAGAATACGGAGACCACAGTGCCGATTACCGTCCGTGCTGCAGAGACAAACGTTGAAAAGAAGATGTTGGATTCACTGAATACATACTCGAAGTTGCGCAGCGTCCATTCACGAGGCCAGATATAAATATCCCCGCGGACAGAGTCATTCGCTTCATTGAACGATAAAGCAAACATATTCAGGAACGGATAGAGGGTAACAATGACCAAGAGAATCATGAAGATCGTATTGCATATGTCGAAGATTCGGTCACCCAACGAAGAATTCCGGTATGAATTGGTTTTGGATTTAGCCATTACTTGTGTCCTCCTTTCTAGTACAATCTGCTTTCGCCCATACGCTTGGCGATATTATTGGCTGCGATCAAGAAGATGAAGCTGACCAGCGTTTTGAACATACCTGCTGCGGTGGCTAGCCCGAAGTTATTCATCTGCATCCCGTACTTCAGTACGAAGATATCCAGATTCTCCGAATAGTCGAGGTTCATCCCGTTACCTAACAGGTACTGCGCCTCGAAGCCGGACTCCAGAATATGGCCCAGATTCATAATCAGAATCAGTACGATAACCGGCTTAATACCCGGCAGGGTAATATAGAACATTCTTTGTAGACGGGATGCCCCGTCAATCTCAGCCGCTTCATATTGAGAAGGGTCGATGGAGGTGATGGCTGCCAGATAGATGATAGTATTCCAGCCGACATTCTTCCAGACTTCCGTAACCCCGAGTATTCCCCAGAAATACTTGCCTTCGCCCAGCCACAGAATTGGATGATCAATAAGCTGCATTTTGACCAGCAGCACATTGATGATCCCTTCCGGTGCCAGTGCCATTTGTACAATATTGGCCGCTACGACCCAGGAAATGAAGTAGGGCAGGTAACTGATCGTCTGAACGGTGCGTTTGAAGAATACATTGCGCAGCTCATTAAGCAGAAGGGCCAGAACAATAGCCGTTACAAAACCCAGTACCAGGTTAATAGAGCTCATAACCAGAGTATTACGAAGTACGCGATAGAACTGCTGTTCCTGGAACAGGAACTTGAAATTGTCCCAGCCGACCCACTTCTGGTCGAACAGATCCTTGGCTGGCTTGAATTTCTGGAAAGCAATCGTCCATCCCCATAGGGGGAGGTATTTGAATACAATCACCCATAACAGAAAGGGCAATGACATCAGCATCAGCATTTTCTGTTTAGATAGCTCTTTAAAAAAGGTTTTGAAGCGCGAAGTGCCGGTATTATTCGATTTTGCCAACTGCACAGCGGTTTTTCCCACCTGTACCGTCCCCTTTCCAAGCTCCATATTCTCTATTTGCTAACAAGTGTAAGTGTAGAAGGGAAAAGTGAAGGCGAGCTTCACTTTTCCCGGTTCATCATGCTGCATCTGGGAAGCGGACGCTTACCATTTGCCGTCGATGCGGTCCTTGATCTTGTTAGTCATGAATTCTTCGTAGCCCTTAGCATCGAGCTTGTTGTATTCGGCCAGGTATTCACTCCAGACCTTTTCAAATTGGCCAGGGGCAGCAAGCACCATACGAGGATAGTACTTCTGCTGCAAATCGCCGGCTCTCTGGCTGAAGAGCTGCTCAGGGGAGCCCGGTTCTTTCTCAATACTCCAAGCAGGGTACCATGGACGCTCTACCGGCTCGGCATAGAAGTCGGAGAAGGTCTTCAGGTTGTATGCCTTCAGCAGTGTTTTGTCGCCTTCTGTGTAGTTGATAGCTGCAACTTCCGGCTGGTTGAACGGAACGTGGGCGTTGCCGTCATCATAAACGGAGTTGTCGCCATAACGCGGCCATTCATAATCGAAATAAGCGAAGCCGAATTTACGTTTGAAATCATTGTCGTTGCGGTTTGTCAGCTGTTCTTCGCTCATCACCATACGGCCTTCAGCGTTCTTAGTGTAAGTTTCGCCTTCAATGCCCCACTCTACAAGCTTCTGGTTCTCGTCGGTCAGCAGGTTGTCGAAATACTTGATGATGCGGACCGGATCCTTCGCGCTGACAGAGATGCCCAGCCCGCGGTTGTTCACGAAGGACGGAGGATCAACATAAGCGTCTTTAATGCCTTCGTCAAATACGATAGGAAGGGCAACGTAACGCAGGTCGTCATTGCCAGCGGATCTCAGGTTGTTAGTGGCGTCGTTGATTTGCCAGGAATAGTTGACATATCCGAGCACACGGCCGGAGGTCAGCTTCGCCAGATACTGGTCTTTGTTCGCTGTGAACGTCTCTGGGTCAACCAGACCCTTACCGTTCATTTCGTTCAATTTGGCCAGCCAGCGCTTCTCATCTTCGGTTCCCTGATACAGCTTGGCTTCATGAGACTCCATGTCCACCAGGACGCCGCCTTCATTCGGATAACCGGCCAGATGCATTGGCTGGTTGGTGATGGTGAAGAATTCACCGGCTGTACCGGCGAAGGTGGCGAAGCCGATGGTGTCTTTACCATCCACCTTAGGGTACTTGGCCTGGTATTTCTCAATCAGGTCAAAGTACTGGTCAAGCGTTTTCACTTCCGGGTAACCGAACTCCTTAAGGACGCGTCTCTGCATCCAGAAGGTGCTGCTAGGGTCCGGGGGTGACAAGTATCCGTTTACATTTGCAGTGAAGGGAAGGATATAGATGTTGCCGTCTTCATTGGTGATCTTGTTCATATAATCGCCGTAGACACGCTTGATATTAGGGCCATACTTCTCAATCAGATCATTGAGCGGAATGTATGCACCGGCATCGAGCAGCTTGGCCAGCTCGCCGACTGGAGAGATGACATCCGGATAGTCGCCTCCGGCAATCATAACCCCGGACTTGGTGCTTCCATCGCCAACTACGTATTCCATTTTCCAGTCTACACCTGTCTGTTCCTGAAGCTTCTTACCGATGGTAGTATCACTGGCCATGGTATCCTTGTTGGCCCCGAAGCCGAAGTAAGTGAACGTTACCGGCTCAGTGCTTACCTCGCCGTCGTTGCCGCTGGAACTGTTCTTGTTCCCGTTGTTACCGCCCGAGCAGCCGGCAATGAGGAGGGCTGAAGCCATAACAGCAGCCAGTCCGGTTTGCAACCATTTCTTTGTACGCATTTCATATCCCCTTTCTTTACTTTGTGCTATTGAACAACCTCATTATAAAAGAAAGCGTTTAACTTTGTTACAGGGCAAACCTTAGATCAGTCTTTGAATAATTAAGGTATACCCTATATTTATTTGTTCTCCAGAGGCAGACGCAGCAAAATGCGGGTTCCCGCTCCGGGCTCGCTCGTGATGGAGAAGGTGAACGATTCCCCGTAGGTGATCCTCAGCCGGGTGATTACATTCTTCATCCCGATTGAATCACCCATGGCAGACTCATCCTCCAGGTAATGCATAAGCTCACTGATTTTCGCCTGGTCCATGCCCACGCCGTTATCTGCAATGACGAAGACAATCTGCCCGTTCTCCTGGGCGATCTGGATGTTGATATACCCGATGCCCGCTATATTCTCAATCCCGTGAATACTGGCGTTCTCCACATACGGAAGGAAGGCCATCTTCGGAATTTCAATGCTCAGCAGCGACTGGTCCACCTCGATGTGATATTCAAGCTTGTTGTCGAAGCGGTATTTCTGAATCTCCAGGAAGCTCTCGATTAATTCAAGCTCCTCGCGGATCGTAACGAAGCTGCTCTTCCACATGATTGATTTGCGGAAAATCTTCGCCATGTTCTGAATCGTCCGGGCCGTCTGGGTCTCGCCCTTCATCATACTGCGCATCCGGATCGTCTCCAGCGCATTGAACAGGAAGTGAGGGTTGATCTGGCTGTGCAGCGCATGCAGCTGAGCCTGCCGCTGCCGCAGCTCAAGCTCCTTCTTCTGTATTTCTGCAACATATACATCATTGATCAGGTTCTCAATACGTTTACTCATCCGGTTGAACTCGACGGTAAGCTCACCGATCTCATCCCGCTCCAGGTGGTAGGGGATCAGTCCGAAATTTTTGTCTTTTACAGACTTCATATGCTTCAGAATGTTCTTAATACGCGTGTGGATAGAACGGGACATGATCATAATTACAATGGTGGGAACCAGGAAGTTAATGCCGGCAAACCACAGGATAAATTGCCCGGATTGTCTGACATCTGACAAAATAAGGGTCTCATCCAGGACGCCGTAAATCGACCAGCCGCTTAGGTAACGGTTATTCTGGTAAGTCTTGTCGATCACAATCGCCTGCTTTGGCTTGGGAATCTCAGTTGGGGTCAGGGTGTGCGCCGCAGTAATCAGCCCGCTGGGCTGACCGCTGGAGAGACGGCCGAAGCGGGCCTGGCCCGACGGGTCGAGAATATAGAAATCACCGCTGAAGCTGGAAAGATCCAGAATCTGCCGGATATAGTTCATGTTCAGGTCAATTTTCAGGACATGCTCATACGTCTCCAGCCTGCGGTCAGTGAGCCGCTGGATCACGCTGATGCTGTCGGGCGTCACATAGAGATGGGGGTGTGTGTTGCTGAATTGGCTGATCTCTTTATACCAGTCCTGCTGGCGCATACTGTCCTCCAGCTTAATGATATGGGCTGAGGCCAGAACGGTTGGATTGTCGGTCATAATCACCGAGGAGCTCAGCACCTTGTTCTCTTTGTCAGTCCGGTTGAACAGATTCGATATGGCGTTCAGCGACTCCACATAGCGGTCCGTTGAAGCATAGGTGGTATTCAGATGCTGGATCAGCTGCCGGTCAATGGAGTAGAGGTAGGATATGCCTGCTGCATCTTCAATTACGGTCCTCAGCTCAGCCTGCAGCAGATTCATCGCCTGCTCGGCATCTGCGGTCTTCTGATTCTTGATATTGGCGGTGGTCACCTGATAGAACATTACATTGGTCAGGATGATCGGAATGAACACGCATACAATGTAGATGACAATCAGCTTGCTTCTAAGCTTCATATGATTCAGACGGAAGTTGAACACGGCAGGGAGCCTCCTTATTTACTGCCCAATCATCATATTGCGATAATCAGTCGGCGTCATATTCTCAAGCTTTTCAAACTGGGTGGCAAAATAATCCGCATTCTGGAAGCCGACCAGCTCCGCGATTTCGTACATCCGTTTCTTGGTCTGCCGCAGCAGGCGCTTGGCCTCCTCAATCCGCAGGGTCAGCAGGTATTCATTGAAATACACACCGTAGGTTTTGCGGAATAACTGTCCAAGATAGACCGGATTCATATCGAAATCGGCGGCAATACCCTTGAGGTAGATATTTTCACGGTAATGCCCGTCGATGTATTTTTTGATTTTTTCAATATTGCCTTCGCTCTTGCCGCCGCGCTTCTCTGCGATATATTCTGCGGCTTCGGCGATAAACTGCTGGAATACCTGCTTCAGCTGCTTCAAATTACGGTATTTCAGCGGCCAGTTGAGCAGCTCGGTCATCCATTGCAGTGCGTTCTCGTCACCTTCAAGCTGCCGGATAATGTTGATGATGGCAATCATGCTGCGCCGGATCGTGTTCGTCACCGCCCCGGGGGCGAAGTGGCGCTCCTGGAACATGGTGAAAATAGCATCCACAGTTGAGCTGTAACCCTTGTTGTCATTGGCTTCGACCTCGTAAATCAGCTTGCTGTGCAATCCTTCATCGATATCGAAATAGTATAAGGGCAGCTCCAGCAGCTCGTCCGCCATATAAATGCCCTCGAAGCCGGCGGCAAAACGGTACTGGAGGCATTGCTCCGCACTGGCCCCGGAGGCTACAATCTGATTGAGATGGCTTACCTTCCGGCCAACGAACAAAGCGATGCTTGTTTCAAGCTCCCGTTCCAGTGTATCCAGCATCGTACGGTAGCCTCCCCACGGGGAAGGATGGGGTTCATCCACCCACTGGCCGGGCAAGATCATCCCGTATTGATTGTTCGTGCGTACATGAAGAAGCAGAGTCTGAGCCTCTTGGCGGAAATAACGCAGCAGAGAGTTCTTCAGGGCAGGCAGATAATCGACTTCTCCGGCAGGAAGCTGATCCTGCATTTCTGCGATGAGGTACGTATAGGAAGAGGTGAGAGGCAGCTCCAGCGCATAGGCGATCCGTCCCATGACCTGATCATCGGGCTGCGTCTGCAGCAGGCTTTCGATGACCGTCTCGACCAAGGGCTTCTCCCGGGTGATGGAGAGGAGCTGCTTTTTGTTCAGCATATGGGCGATTTTGCCAAGCGCAACCGTAAGCTCCTGTTCGTCAACCGGCTTGAGGATATAATCCGACACATTGTACCGGAAGGCTTGCTGGGCATAGGAGAAGTCGGCATATCCGCTCAAAATAATAAAAATCGGCTCCTGCACAAGCTCCGTCTTCACTTTCTTGATCAGTCCCAGCCCGTCCAGCACGGGCATACGGATATCGGCAATCACCAGCTCCGGGTTCAATTGTTCAATCAGGGTAAGCGCTTGCTCCCCGTTCTCGGCTTCACCGCAAATCTCGAATTGCGGCGAGCATTCGCTCAGAATCCGGATCAAGCCCTTCCGCACAAAAACTTCATCATCTACAATCAGCACCTTATACAATGGACTTCCTCCTTGGGGTTATTCTGGATTGCTTGGTCTTGTTCCATCCTCGGTCAAGTCGCAGTGTGATCATTATAAGCTAATTCCCTGACAGAATTCGAGTGGAAACGACTTTTTATTCTAGCACCTGCTGGAAAATCCTTTCAACACGAAGAGCCTGCATCGTTAGACACAGGCTCTCCGGTATTGTATTTTCCGCTTAATCTCCGGACTTATTTGTCATTCTGCCGGAGATGCGGGGGCTGGGGATGCACATGCTGTACCAGATCAGCAGCCCGGGTCTGTACATTCGCCAGTTCAGCTGAATAATCATCCGCCCACAGGTCTCCTCTGGCCAGGCGTTCCTTCAAATCCTGGGTGAGGGCAGCGGCGACCAGATCCATCAGCTTCTGCGTACTGGTTCCGCTTGTGCCTGCCAGTTCGGCAAGGGATTGTCCGCTGCCGAGACCGGAGGCAAGCTGGCTGGTGCTGATTCCCAGCAGTCCGGCGAGTTCCGAGCGGTCAAGACTTTCCAGCCCAGGCCCGAGCGGCGGTAATTCAGCCGTATCTGCCGGTGCTGAACCGGGCACCGGCGGCTTCGGCCGGGTCTGGTTCAGCAGGGACGCCGCACGCTTGGAGACTTCACTGAGGCGGCTCTTATACACGCTCTCGGTGATACGTCCATCCTTATATTCCTGGCTGAGTCTGGCCTCTATTGCATTTGCGGTGAGCTGGAGCAGCTTCTGAGAGTCCACGTTCTGCTGCTTGGCAATTGCGCTAAGCGAGCTTCCCGATTCAAGCGCTGTGCGCAGCCCGCTGGCCGACAGGCCAAGCGTGGCCAGCAGGTCGCTGGTCTCGATGCCGCCGAGACCGGGACCGCCTAAGCCGGGGCCGCCGGGTGCTCCGGCTGGCGGGCTTAGCGGCTCTGTACCGGCAGGCGGAAGGCCAGCTTCAGGAGCCGGAAGCAGCGGAGCTGGACTCGAAACGCTAGTAGCCGATGGGGAAGAGGCAGCGAAGGCGCTCAGCCCGCCAGTACTTAGGATGAGTGCTGCCGTCAAGGTGCCTGCAAGCAGCTTGCTTGCTTTTGGAGTGAATAGATTACGTGGTGAAGTCATCGTAGAATCATCCTTTCCCGCTAGGGGTAATGTATGGCGTGCCACTTACTCTATACTCCCAGTGTGAAAATACGGAGAAAGGGCAACTGCATTGTTTTCACCAGATTTTCACTGGAATGTGGTATCTTGATATATTGACAAATGTACAGGACACAAGCACCTGATGAGAGGGAGGGGAGGACCCCATGAAGATCTTGCTCGCGGAAGATGATACCCGGCTGGGTGAACTGATCGTACATATGATTAAGAAGAAAGCGGCATACACCGTTGAATGGGTCACTTCCGGGGATGAGGCGTATGATCTCGCCAGTGTCTCCGGCTATGATGTGCTGGTGCTGGACTGGATGCTGCCGGAGCGGGATGGCCGGGAGGTGTGCCGTCAGCTGCGTCAGGATGGCTATCTTGGGGCTATCCTGATACTGACGGCAAGAGATTCGCTGGAGGACAGGATTCGCGGTCTTGATGCGGGAGCGGATGATTATCTGGTGAAGCCGTTCGAAATAGACGAATTGCTGGCCCGGCTCCGGGCCTTGGGCCGACGGACCTTCCTCCCGCTGGAGAATGACACATGCCGGATCGGAGAGCTGGTGCTGGACCGGAACAGCCACCGGATTGCGGCAGGGATGCAGGAGGTTCAGCTTACGCCCAGAGAGTATCAGCTCCTGGATCTGCTCCTGAAGAACCAGGGCACGGTGCTTGCCCGCGAGGTGATCCTGGACCGGATCTGGGGGATGGAATCTGAGGTTACGCTCAAGACCATCGATGCCACGGTCAAGCTGCTCCGTAAGAAGCTGGCACTCTTGGACGGAGAACAGCAGCACATTCACAGCATCCGGGGAGTGGGGTATAGCTTTGAAATTTAATGTTTTTCGTTCCGGGGCCAGCCGCTCCGGCAATGACTTGTTCGCACGCACCCAAAAGCGCCTTACCTGGCGGTACAGTGCGGTGATGAGCGTATTTCTGCTATTGTCCTTCCTTATCATCTATCTGCTTCTGCATCTTCTGATCTGGAATAACCAGAAGGAGCGGCTTCATTCTCTGCTGGATGCCGAGGTGAAGCAGCTGCAAGGACCTATGTTCGATGAACTGCTGCAAGGGAGGGATCATGGGCCGGGGAATCAGGAATTTACACTCAGTGCGGATCAGTCATTCTACGTGATCTTGAATACGGAGGGCGGTCTGCTGGGCAGCGGCGAGATTCAGCCGGGACTGAAGGAGCAAGTGCTGAAGCTGGCAGATTCCGGGGCGGCCAAGACAGCGGAGGGACTTGCGATAGTGGAGCTGGAGCAGGGGCCAGGCCTGCTGCATAAGGGGAATGATCCCAAGGACAGCCCGCAGGCTGCTTATCTGCTCGGCAGCCGGGTCTTCGAGCATAAGGGGCAGCCTGCGGGCATCCTGTATGCCGGTAAAGATGTTACCTTCCAGCAGCAGTTATTCCGCTGGCTTCTCGGCGTATTGGCCGCCATCGCAGCGGTATTCATCCTGCTGGCCGCCGTCTTCAGCCGGGTGATGTCGCGGCAGGCGATGGTGCCGGTCCGCGAGGCGTATGACCGGCAGAAGCACTTCGCGGCGGACGCCTCGCATGAGCTCCGCACGCCGCTGAGCGTGATGCTGTCCTCCATCGAGACGCTGAAGCTGGAGGACAGCATCAATGAACAGGCGTTCACCCGTCATGTGGTGGACGGGATGTATTCGGAGGTCCAGCGGATGACCGCGCTGACCCGTGACCTGCTCCTGCTGGCCCGCAGTGATGCCGGGCTGCTGGAGCAGGTCCTCCGGCGCTTCGACCTTGCGCCGGTCCTGGCCCTTACGCTCTCCGGCCTGGGCGTGCTGGCCGAAGCGAAGCAGATCCGGCTTACCCTCGAAGCTCCGGCGGAGCTTCCGGTGAAGCAGGATCAGGAGAAGCTGGTGCAGCTCATGGTCATTCTGCTGGAGAATGCCATCAAGTTCACACCCGCAGGCGGCCGCGTCATTCTGCGGGCTGCGCTCATTCAGAAGAACAGCAGCACGTGGCTGGCGCTGGAGGTGCAGGATACAGGCATGGGTATTCCTGCGGAAGACCTGAGCCGGATCTTCGAGCGCTTCTACCGCCCTGACCAGTCGCGTTCGCGGGAGGCCGGGGGCCACGGGCTGGGGCTTGCCATTGCCAAGGAGCTGGTAGACACGCTTGGCGGCAGCATAATGGCTGAGAACTGCCCCGGGGGAGGCAGCGTGTTCCGTGTGGAGCTGCGGAGCTGAAGCGGTAGTAAGGGCACGAACAGAATGTATGCGGAAAACCGAACACATATTGACTTGTAGGCGAATTCTGCTTCTATCTTGCCGTATATGGGAGCATCTGTCCGAACATCTGCGAACCTGCCTGCTGAGTCAGCCTCTTCTACGCTGAGCGCAGCTCACCCGATGTAAGTCCGGATGCTCCGCATTGGGTGAGCCGGGTCTTTCCCGTATAATAGTAGACGTTACGCCGGATGTGACATCAGAGCTTCACCCTGGCGTATGAACTCTAAGCATCAGGAAGGGAATGAAGAAACGTTGACTTATACGAAACTGTTGGAACGAAAAGGCGAAATTCTCAAGCGAACCGTGGAAACCTGGATCATGAAAGAGAATCGTGACGGACTGGACCGTCAAGAAGCCCATATCTACAGGAATATGGTCAAAGAGCTTCATCAGAACGAGCAGGAACTGAATGTGGCACGTGTGGAGGAACTGGATAAGAGCACGGATTCGGACACAGAAGGAGCTGCTTCAGCCCAGAGAGAGCTTGTATCGCAGGGTGTGTGAAACCGATAGCCCATGAAGCTGCCTTACTAAATAACATGACAATGGAAAAAGCCGCCCGGCTTCGCTTGATGCGAAGGAAGGGCGGCTTTTGGATGTCTTATACTAATGTTCGTAATCCTACAACCTAACAACCCGCCGGTACACCAGGCAATCCAGCAGATCCTCCCATTCCAGCTCGCTCTCATAAGGATCGCGGAAAGCGGTCGCGGTTGGGAGATACCCGAGGGCAACACCTTGGCCGCCGTGCAGATTGCAGCCGCCGTCGCCGCCTTTGCCAGTTATGCCGTCCGGCGTGAGGACCAGCTCCTTTTTGTAAGGATCGCCGGGGAAGCATAGGCCGAACGCATTCGGCAGCTCCAGCGGATACGGGTCCTCAGCATTAGCCACACTTGAACCGGACACATGTCTGAGCCGCATGGTTTCGTCAATCTCGTCGCCCCACGGGAACAGCGTTCGTGCAGCTGCGCCGTACAGATACTCCCATTCGTCCTCAGTCGGCAGGGTGAAGCCCTCCGGCAGCTCTGACTCGCACCATTCTTCGAACGATTCGCTGTCGTCGAACAGGAACACTACGATCTGTTCCCCGTCCCGTTCGAGCCGGAAATACTGGGAGTACTCATAGCTGGTGTGCGGCCCCTGACGGAACTCTTCGATAGCTTCGAGCACATCCTCATCTTCTTCCGGGTCCAGCCGGTCCAGCGGACATTCGTACCAGCCTGCTGAAGCAGGCTGGCGCTGGACGAGCAATGGCCCGATCACAGCTTCGCGGACGGGAGACATCTCGGCATACATATGTACCTCTGAGCGGCCCAGGGTCACCGTGTCGCCCGGCACGTACACGTATTCACTGCCCTCATATACGAAGACACCCGTTTCTATGGACTGGCCGTAACGTTCGAACCTCTCTAACCGCAGCCACTTGAAGCCAGCGGGCAGCTGTTTAAGCACTCCCTGCATCGCGTGCCTTTTCTCTTCAACCGTTAATTGCCCCCATGCGGCACGGTTCCATGCTACCATGTCATACTCTCCTCCCGGGAATAGGCATTGTCTGCCTGATTACTGTCATTGTAATGGACAGCCCCGGGTACTGGCAAACGCGCCGGGAATGCGGCCGGACACACCGGTTAGATAGCATCCATTTATAACCTGTCCTTATTGTCTAGGTGGTCATATAATAATTCAGGTTGGAACATTAATACATAGTAAAAGAGGGATAGGAGTTATGAATTCAAAACGATTGAAATTTTTCACCGCAGGCTTTGCGCTATTACTGGCGGCACAGGTACTGCTTCCTGGACGCTCATCGGCGGCAAAAGTCATGGAACAGCTCCCGAAGCCGGAATGGAGCTATACGCTGCCGGATGGCATTACCTTCTGGGGCACTATAGACACCTTACAGAGTAAGAATCGAATGTTCATTCCGCTGGTCAAGACCGTAACCGTAGCCCCTTCCAAGACGAAGTCTTCGGGCATGTTGTACGCATCCATTGACCGCATTAACGGTTCTGCCAACTGGGTATATGACTATTCGGACATGGCCAACGACAAGCCGTTTACTGCTAATGGTTTTTATTCTGCCAGTAACGGCTACAGCTATTTCTATAAAATGTGGGGCGGCAAACCCTATGATCTTACCGTTGTTGATCCGAACGGCAAACGGAAATGGACCAAAACCATAACCGGGTCCTACTCGCCGATGGTGTTGGATAACGGAAATATTGTGATTCGAACCTTGGTTAGCGGCAATGTAGCTTCTCGTGGTATTACCGAGTACAGTCAGGACGGGAAGCAGGTACGCAAGCTTAAGCTGACCGGCAAATGGGCCTCAGGGGTGATTGATGTGCTGCCGAACGGCTATGTGGTACATAAGGAGCTGGATACAAACAGAGTCAGCGTATACCGGAGTCTGGATGCTCTGACGAAACCGCTGGCTGCCTACACCGCTCCCAAAGCAGTTAAATATCCTGATTTCCAGGTGTATCCGCTTCGCGGCGGTTCGTTCCTGATTAAGATGAGCAGTAGCGATACCTGGCTGTTATTCGGCTATGACGCTAACGGCACCAAGAAGTGGGTGCGTCCTGTGAACAAGATGGATCGGATCGATACGACCGGCAACAACTATCTGATCCAGAGCGACAACGTCTACAAATTGTACAGCAAAGACAACCAATTACTCGGCAAGCAGCAGATCGGTGAAGCCGGGGACCGCGAATGGTACTGCCGGATAACACCATCGGGCGAGATTACGGTCGAGAAGCAGTACCAATGGCAGGAGCGTCCGGCTGTCGTTGATCCTGAGACCTTTGAGGGGGATATTGCCAAGGAGGATTTCTATGTGCTGGACCCGGCGAACCTGCAGATCAAATATCATCTCTCCACAAGCTGGCACGACTACGAAACCGGGCATAATTACATTTATGCGGGAGGCGGGGAGCTGTACATCACGAGGAGCTATGCGCCTAAGACGATTACCAAGTACATGTTAAAATAGCACCGAACCAGGCTTAGACCTCCGCATGACAAAAAGATCGTCAAGTGAATCTCTTACTTGGCGATCTTTTTGCATACCCCGTTACTCCAGCTTGAACTGCCGCAGTTCTTCCTCCAGCCTCTGTGAGATTTCGCTCAGCTCTCTGGACAGTTCAGCTACCTGCTCAATACTGCCGAGCTGCTCCTGTGTATTGGCACTTACCTCTTCAGTGGAGGCAGAATTCTCCTCGGTCGTCGAAGATATGACCTCAATCGCCTGCAGAATCTCATCCTTGTGCTTGTGGACAATCGAGGTGTTATTGCTGATCTGCAGCATCCGTACCTTCAGCTCCTCCAGGTCACTGTTCAAGCTGAAGAAGACCTGCTTCGCATTCTCGACAGATTTGGCATTCTCCTCCGCAATCGTAAGGCCAAGAGTAGTGTGTTCTACGGATAGGCTTGTTTTTTCCTCAATGGCGCTGACCTTCTTGTAGATTTCTTCAGTAGCCCGGGCTGTTTGCTCGGCAAGCTTACGCACCTCACCAGCTACCACCGCGAAGCCTCTGCCATGTTCACCTGCCCGTGCCGCTTCAATGGAAGCATTAAGGGCGAGCAGATTGGTCTGTGTCGCTATTTGATTCACTGTGCCTACGATACCCGAAATCTCATGACGGCTCAGATCAATATCCTCAATGAGCGATGACATCGCTTGTGTAGATCTGTGATTGTCTTCTGCAGCTTTGGAGAGTTGCTCCACCAAGTCAAGACCGGAACTGCTGAGCTCTGCTGAGGTCTGTACCATGGTTCCTACAGTCTGGGCATCACTGGTGATTTCGTCAATTTGATCGGATAATGCACCGGTTTTGTGGAGAATGCTCTCGGATTCAGCGGACTGGTAGTTGGTAGCATTCGCAATTTCATTAATGGCCGTAGCCGTTTCGTTCATGGTTATCGCGGTTTTGGTAGAGATGGCTTGCAGGTTCTGGGAGGATTGGGTCAGCACCTGAGTCGTATTATGAATCACCTGAATCATGCTCTGAATCTTCTGGACCATGCCCGCAATGCCATGAGCAATCTGTCCGATTTCATTGCGAGAGGCATCATTGAGCTGAACCGTCAGGTCTCCGTCTGCAATCCGTTGGATAGCGGCCAGCAGTTTTGGAATGGAGCGTAACAGGTAGCGCAGTGTGAGATAACAGATGAACACCAGGATCAAAGCGGCAACAGCAAAACCGGTGATGGTCGTCCGGGTGAAGGACGTCAGCTCGCTAAGCGCCTCTTGCCGGGTAATGGTTAAGCCTACAGACCATCCGGTATCCATGCTGGTGGCATAGCCGATATAACGGGGGTTGCCATTATCATCAATGAGCGATACGCCGGATTCGCCGTTAATCATTTTTTTACCGATGGCGCCTAGATCGCCCGGACTCTCTGTGATTTTCTCCTTCAGTACCTTGGCTTCATCCGGGTGGTAGAGAATATCGCCAGAGCGGGTAGCCAGAATGGAGAACCCGGTGCTTCCCAAGGAGTAGCTCTGCATGATCTGCGGGATGTCATCGAAGGCAATATCTGCGGCAATGAAGCCGATCATTTGGCTGCTCTCATTCAGAATCGGATAGAAAATGCCCATCAGCATTTTGCCGCTAATGACGTCGGCGTAAGGTTCAGAATAGTAGAGACCCTTGGATTCGGATACAGGCTTGAAGTAGGGGCGGGCGCGGATATCAAAGTCCGATTTAGAGGTCAGACCGTCATTTTGGAGGAAATATCCCTTCCCGGATAACCCGGCCACCCAGGCATCGGCGAAGGAGGGCTCAGACTTTACAATGTCCGCCAGTGTGGCGAGTGCTTCTGCGGCGTGGGGGGAAGTGGTGATTTGATCTGCTGTTGTGCTCTCAATATATTTTTGGAAAATCGAGTTGGTGGACATTTGTTTGACCAGTGAGCCCTTCTCCTTGAACAGAGCATCGAACTGGCTGACAATTCCCTGCGTTTTGGTCATCAGCATCGACTCTTGCTGGCTTACTAGAATGCTTTGGGTGCTGGAATAGAAGAAGGTACCCAGGATCGAGAAGACGACAAGAATAATGACTAGCAGCACAATGGCCAATGTGTTGGCGATGCTGGTTGAACGGACTGGCCGTTTTTGAATTAGCTGTGACATAGGTCATCTCCCGGATATGTATTAGAGCGAAAGCTCTTAAATAATATGTCGGAATATGGCGGATATTCTTGTAGAGTGAAGGATGTTATTTCACAGAAAAAACCGGCTGGGAAAAGATTCCAAGCCGGTGAGTAGTCTATTAGGCCGTGCCGGTTAAATGATAGGACATCCGCCGCAATAATCATGATCCGCTCTGAGTTTATAGGCCAGACAGCAGGTAGCCTTCACAGATATCGTATCGTGCGGAGGGTGGGGGTCTCTCCGGAACTTGGGTGTGATACGGAACGGATTGCTGCGAAGTCCGAATGCCTCCGGCGTCAGCTCCCAGAGTACAGCTTGGAATTGCCTGTGGATCTGGCTGCGGCTGCACTCATTGGAGGCGTCAAGAGCATCCTCTTCGATAAAAGTATACAACTGATTATAGACATGCTTCCACAGCATCACCGCTTTGGTCTGTGAAGCCTCGGCAAGCGCCGCAATAATTGGTCTGACCTCGTTCGTGTAGAACAACCCAAGCTCATCTATGAGCTCATTTCCATTCCTGTTCCGGTCATTGATACCCTCCCGGTGGTTATGGATAGGGAAGGCGAATTCGGGATACCCATCCGTGCGTACGAGCTGCACAGACAGGTTATTTAGTCGCAAGGCATGAGCCAGCGGATCTGCGGCTGTGAGCAGTGCGTATTTGGCTCCGCAGATCCCGGCGATCCATGTGCAGAAGATGGCTGCCGCTATACGTTTATCCTCAGTCCCGAGCATGGAAGCATAAGTGGTAAGCAGATGCTCAGCATGTGCGGGCATACATAATTCTGTCAGTCGTAAAGTAACCACTGCGTTCTCAACAGCTTCAGGGGAGATGAAGTAACGTTCAGCCCTCTGGAGCTCGCCAGTGTTGGCCATCTGAAGCCCCCCTTTATTTGGAGTTGCCTTCAAAGGCTTGAAGCACCGCATCCACCGCATAACGGTTAGCCAGAGGAGACATCCCCAGGTTGAACCAATCCTTGCCGGCCATGGTGTAGACCTGGTTCTTTTTGACCGCAGTCATGTTCTTCCATAATGGACTCTTCAGCAGATCCTCATAGGTTTTCTTCACCCCGGCATCGTCCTCGTTATTCAACTGAAGGAAGATGTGATCGGGATTATACTCCGGCAGCTTCTCCAGTGAGATGGATAAGGAAGGATCTTTAGTCGGGAAATTCGGGATCATCTCCAGCCCAAGCGTAGTGTGAAGGAATTTTCCGCGGTCAATCTGATCCCCGTAAAGAACGAAGCTGCCCGGCATCACCATCATGTACATCACCGTTTCATTACCCACCAGATCATCCAGCTTCTGCTTGGCTTCTGCCTCCTGAGCCTCCAGATCCTTAATTACGTTCTCTGCAAGCTCCGTCTTGCCGAGTACCCCGGCGATATCCTTCAGCTCATCCCGCCAGTCATCGCGCTGCGGCAGCAGAACCGTCGGAGCGATCCCCGACAACTGGTCATAATCCTTAGCCGACCACCATGTAGGGGCGAGGATCAGATCAGGATTGGCAGAGAGAATCATTTCAAAATTCGGAGTTTGGGCTATGCCCATCTTCAGCGTATCCTTGAAGGGCTCCTCTAGATAAGTCGGGAACTCCTCCTGGTAGTTCTGTACAGCAATGGGCGTAACGCCTAACGCTTGTAGAAACTCAGGGTAGACTACGGATAGGCCGACGACTCTGGTCGGATGGGCCGGGATCTTAATCTCGCCCTTCTCACTGCCTACTACCCGGAAATCGGCTTCGGCGTCTGCGGCCACCTTGGCCTGTCCACTGTTGTTGGAGCAAGCCGTCATTAACAATGTTAATACTATCGCCATGCAGAACACCATTCTTTGTCTTATCTGTCGCATATCTTCAATAACCTCCTGAGTATGAATACCTGTCATCTCACCTGAGAGTGAGAATCAATATCACTGTTAGGAGTATAAAACAATCTGAAGGATTCGACTATTGACAATCGCGCCAATATTTCATGTCTGATTACGCCAGAGTGCCAGCGCGGAGTCAAGAACCAACTCCTGGGTGAACGAGCTATACTCTGTCCAAGGGTAGGGAGGGAGGTACTCTATTCGTGAAAACCCTGCGGGATCAGGGGGCAGCAAGGACTCTCTGTCCCGGAATGCAGACCATAAGGCTTGCGAAGCTGCATCCTCATCCACTATGAACAGCAGCTTGTCCGCATCTGACGACCACAGCTCCTCCGGGGTTATTGTCTGATTGCTCAGTCTACGATCCACAACGGACGCCGGAATGAAATTCAGATCATCATAGAATACCTCAGCTAAGCTTCGCGTAGATAGCAAGGTGATGGACTGCCCGGATATGCGGGCAAGGAGCAGCTTGCCCATGGCTGAATCTTGACCTAATTGCGCCCGGATGCTCTTGGCCTTACGCTCATAGTTGTTCAGCCAAGCGGCTGCTTCCGGTGCTCTGCCCACGCATTCTCCAATGAAGTGTAATTGCGTGCGCCAATCCGTCTGGAGCTTAGACACAAAGAACGTGGGGGCAATCGCCTGAAGCTGCGGTAACATCCTCCGGCTGACCGATGGTTCCAGCCCCAGAATATAATCAGGGCGGAGGGAAGCAAGCTGCTGGATGCGGATAGCGTCATCTTGGGCAAGCGGCAGAACCGCATCTGTCTCATATTTACGGCGGTAATATTCTGTCCAGGGATGGTCAGCCGGTGCGGCGCAGGGAATAATATTCAGGGTAAGCAGCGCCCCAATCAGGCTGCCGTGGTAGGCAACGATCTTCAGCTTGGCATTCCGCATGAAGGTCGCCGGAGCTACACCGGTAATTTGCTTGAATTTGCGCCGGAAATAAGGAACGTCCTTGTAACCGACATAAGCGGCGATATCCTTCAATTCATAATTCGTATGCGGCAGCATAAGACTTCTTGCTTGTCTGATCCGGTATTCGGTCAGGTATTCAATCGCGCTGAGACCATATTTCTGCTTGAACAACCGGATGAAATGCCTTACGCTAATGCCCGCTTCCCCAGCCAGCAGGGAGATGGACAGCTCTTCACGGTAATGCTGTTCTATATAGGTCTTGGCGCGTTCCATAATCGTATCGGTATCGCTATCGCTAGGCTGCAGCTGCCTGGCATCGCTGAGCAGACTGAACAGCAGCTCATAGAATCTGCTCTGGGCAAGAAGCTGCTGTAAGGGGTCTGTACTGCCAAGGGAAGCGGTGATAGCCTCACAGTGTTTGCTGTATGTAACTGAAGAAGACATCGTTGTTTCTCCTTCCAGGGAGAAGGGGAGCGGGGGCTCCGTTGAGCTTATCCGGCCCGGTTGTACAGGCGGATTCTGCTGGCTAAATACATCAAACCGCAGAATGTATATATTCGGTTCGCCCGAACTGTCCAGGCAGGCTTCGATTAATTGCCCCGGCAGGCAGACAAAGGCAGCTCCCGCTCTGAGTTCGCCATACTTGCCGTCCACAGTGATCCAGCCCCGGCCCGAAACTGGAATCAGGAGCAGATGCGATTCAAGGAATTGCAGTCGGAGTGAACACCCTCCCGTGAGACTGCTGTTCTGCTCGCTGCTCCGAAGCCTGAACCACATCTGATCAAGCTGTCCGAAGGCTCCCGCAGGCGGGATTCCATCCTTACTGTTCATTCTTTGCACTCCCGTTCGCTATTGTGCGCTTATTTCTTACATTACTTGAGCATCGTCTGCTTACTGGCCAGTCGTTCGGCAATATCCTCCGCTTGCAGGATAGAGGTATACGGGTCTGAGCTTAGGTATTGATGAATATCCAGCTCATACACCTGGCCGTTACGGACTGCATCCAGTTCGCTCCATATCCCGGGAAGGGTCTCGTCAGATGCGCCTACTGTTTTCATCACCAGCAGATAATCACCTACATACTGCCCGAACACCTCGGAACTGATTTCAATGCTCTCCTTATTCTGATCAAAGAGCTCCGTCTTTACTTTCTCAGCAGGAGTCAGTCCAAGCAGCTCGTAGACGGCCTTGCCGCCCCGGTTTGCACTTTTGCCTACAATGCCCACACTTTTTAACCAGTTAAAATCCGTTATCGTGAAGGTTGCGCCAGCCGGCACAGCAGCCTGTGCTTTGGCACGAGCGGCCTGGGTCCGCTCCCCGAAGGACTTGTTCCACTTCTGAGCTTCTTCCTGACGGTTAAGAATTTCTCCCATTGCGCTGACCTCTGCCTGCATGGAGTCATAATCATCGGCTATGAATACGACAGTAGGGGCGATTCTGGAATAAGCTTCATAAGTCTCCTGGTTCCAGGTGATGATCAGGTCCGGATTAAGCTGAATGATCTTCTCCAAGGATACCTCGTTATGGTTGCCGATATCTTCCACGCCTTCAAGCGGCTTGCGCAGGAATTCCCCGTAGTCCAGCAAACTGCCCGGAACGCCTACCGGCGTCAACCCAACAGCCAGCACATCGCCAATGTTCCAGTCCACAACCACCCGGGAAGGGTGTGCAGGGACCTCCACATCTCCTTTTACAGTTGAGAGAATACGCTTATCCTGTGAATGGTCGGCTGTATTCCCTGGACGGCCGGAATTCTGCTTAGAGCATCCTGTGAGCAATATAGCCATTGCCAGCATACACAATAAGGCTATGTAGTACAAATTGAACCTTTTGATAATGTTCGACCCTCTTTCTTATTGAGAACTATTATCACTATAGAAGGTGGTCTCTATTTACACAATGACCAATCAGGAACATTCGGCATACCTGTTTCGGAACATGGGAGGCATTGCACTGAGAATCATTATCATATACTATGGGGACAGATGATAACGAATCTTGAAGTGTTCAAGCATTGAGACTGGAGTTTTCTTATGAATATAGAGGGGTATATTGAGCTTTGGGATAATCAGGCGGTCCGTCTGCTGGATATCCGTCAATCAGGCATGGAACCGGGAAGGGAATACAGAGAGCAGCGGCTGTCCTCCCATACTTTTATTTTGGTGCAGGGACGGGGCCAGCTGTGGTTGGATGAGACGCCTCATGCATTGGATGGCTGGTATGTATTGCACGGAAGTAAAGGCGCCGTTGTGCGTATGAAGGCTGACACGGGGATTGAGCTGTACTCGATCATGTATATGCTGGTTGAGACTGAGAGGGAGGTGCAGGAACCGCTGAATGAGCAGCTTCCCGGCATAACCTTACAGTGTGAATATGGGTTGAAGCCGCATTATCCGCTCCCGCTACTGGAGCTTGCTTCCAGGCTGTATGAGAAGTGGGGAAATATAGCTTTTCTTGAACGGATTCAAGTCACGGCGATATTCTACCAGTGGCTCTACGAGCTGCTGCAGCAGATGCATCATCAGCAGCAGGAGATCAGCCTCTTTGGTCCTGACCGTACCCGTCTGGCTGTTCGATATATGCAGGATCATTACGGTACCCCCCTGACTGTAGCTCATGTTGCTGCTGTGACCCATTGCAGTCCGAGATTATTAACCAGACTGTTCAAGAGCAAGCTGCAGACAAGCCCCGGGCAGGTACTGGCGCGTATTCGTCTGAATAGAGCCTATGAGCTGCTGCATACGGAAGCAACCTTGCAGGAAATCGGAGAGCGGGTAGGTTATGCCAACGCCTATGCCTTTAGCCGTTTTTTCAAGAAGCACGAGGGTGTATCTCCCGATTATTACAGGCGGCAGATCAGCGATTGTGAAAGAGAAGGCATACAGGACAGGATAACCCTGCAACCGCGCACTATACAGATGGCCCATGAGACCCTTATAGAACAGACAAGAGGGCGTACTTCCCCTATGGCGGGTATCGGGCACAAAAGAAGAAATATACAAACGGTGATGGGTGAGATTACTATTCCGGACAAGCCTGAGCGGGTAGTTATAGATTGGAGCCTGGGAGAAGTGCTGGCTTTGGGTCTGACACCTGTGGGAGCTCCACAAACCTTGTTGGACAGCAACCGGCTGCTTGGGCAGTATATAGGTTCTGAGGTACAAGATATCGGCAACCACAACCAGGTATCTATAGAGAAGGTGCTTGAACTTGAACCTGATCTGATCATTACCTGGGACAAGACAGCCTTTGCTTCCTTTGCGAGGATAGCTCCTACAGTAGTCTTTCAGAGTGATCATTTCCGTTCAGCCGGGGAAGGGATCGCCGCCATGGGGCATATTCTGAACCGCACTCAGGAAGCGGCGAAGTGGATTATCGAATATGAGACACGGGCAGCTTATGTGCGGAATGCGATATTGCGGCAATGCCCGGAACGGCGGACGTTCACTGTGATTGACCCGAATTGGAGTCAGGAGATTCGGGTTATAGGCAATGCAGCCACCCGGGGCGGGAGAGCTGCCTATGAAGTGCTGGGGCTGCAGCCGCCATGGAAAGTGTGGCAGGAGCTGTTCGAGCAAGGACATGAGTCGATTTGGATTGATCAGCAGGACATTGCCCAATACACGGAGGATTATCTGCTGGTTCTAAGAAGCAAGCAGAGTGGAAGGGAGGGGCACATGCCGGATATGACTGAACTTCACCGGGCAGCCGGCTGCGGGATCATAGAGCTGCAATGGGAGAACTACTTCTTGTCCGATCCGCTCTCGGCTCTGCTGCAGGCAGAGGAAATGACCAAGCTGATTGCTCAAGCGGATCAAGGATAAATGAAGAGAGTTATACAAGTATGTAAGCTTATTAGTTATAGAGGTGCTTCTATGAAGTGGTCAGAAAGATTTCGGATATGGAATCATGTGCCTGTGAAAGTGTTGGATATCCGTCATGTGATCATGCAGCCGGGAGAGAAGCTTCAGAGCTATACTTTGCCTTCAAGTGCGTTTGTGTTCACGAATCAGGGAGAAGCCAAAGTCATGCTGGACGGGTACGGAAGCGCATCACGCAATCACCAGGTCGTACATGGCGGCAAAGGTGCAGTTCTTCATATCTGCTGCTTGAGCAGTACGTTTGATTATTACCTGATCTTATACAAGCCTTGTCCCGGCAGCCCATTCACAGACCTAGCGGGGGGCAATCACAATCCGTTCCAGCAGCCCTATGTCTTCCAAGGGAGCGATCCCTGGATGATCCTCTCCCTGCAAGAGCGCATGCTTCAGCTTTGGACAAGCGGAGGGGAGCTGGAACGGATGCAGGTGACCGGACTGTTCTATCAGTTCGTGTCTGAACAATTCCGTCAGCTCCAGCTGGCGGGAGAGCAGCAGACGGAACCGGATCTGGCTGAACAGATCGCCCGTTATATCCGGGAATATTATCGCCAGCCCCTCTCTATGACAGCTATGGCTGAGCTGTTCCACTACAGCGCCCATCATTTGGTGAGGGTATTCAAGCGCAGGTATGATTGCAGTCCCATGGAGTATGTGAGCCGGACCCGGATGCTGCAAGCCAGAACCCTGCTGGCAGGGACAGATGCTCCTATCCGCCATGTTGCTGAAAGTGTCGGGTATACGGATTTCTATTACTTCAGCAGACTATTCAAAAAGCTGTACGGAGAGACCCCCGCCCAGTTCAAAATGCACGCACCGTTACACAAAGGTTCAATTCCTACCAATGATATGCCGGAATCGTTCATTGCTCCAGCGAAAGAACAACGCTATATTGATATCAGTGATAATCATTATCAATACAGAGCATGGAGTGTGAATGATTTGAAAGTTAGCCATAAACCCACTTTTGCTGTATCCCTCTTGTTCAGTCTGTCTGTGCTGCTTGCAGCTTGTGGAGGCGGTAATACGAAACCCGAAGCAGCAACAAGAATAGTTACCGATGGCTTCGCCAGACAGGTGGAAATTCCAGTCGAGCCTGGCGCGGTAGTGGCGCTCGCTTATGGCGGTTATATGCTTCCTCTCGGCCTGATGCCGGCGGGTGTCAACCAGGAGACGCTGGATCAATACAAGGAAGAGATGAAGACTGTGGAGAATATAGGGGCAGGAACAGGCAGTGTTGAAGCCATTTCTGCATTGGAGCCAGATCTGATTATCATTCCGGACTATCTTGGTGAAGATGTAATTGAGACCTATGAGAAGATTGCTCCAACCTTAGCCGTCGCCTGGGGCGGTGACCCGGATGTGGTGAATACCTTAAGAACCATGGGCGATATTATGGGCAAGCAAGAGGAAGCGGAGCAATGGATTGCTTCCTTCGACGAGAAGCTGCAGGGCATCCGCGATAACATCAATATCAAAATTGATGAAGGAACTACAGCGATCTCATTCATTATCCGTAACGGAGAGGTGCTGCTCGGAGGGGAAGGAGGTACCTTGGGCAAGCTGATCTATCAGGATTTCGGTTTTGCAATGCCCGAGCAATTCAAGCCCTATGCGGATGGGGGAACGGTACTGTCCATGGAGATGCTGGTAGACAAGCCGGCGGATTACTTTTTTACACAAATGACGGATGAAGAGCTGGCTGCCATGATGGAGCTGTTCAAGGAGCCTGTCTATCAGAGCATCCCTGCGGTGAAGAACAACAGGATTATTAATGTATCCCGTGTGAACTGGAACAACGGCCCTTATACCGTAGACAGAGGCGTTGATGCGTTGATTGAGCAGGTAGCGAAGCTGCAGGAATAGACGGCTGGATCTGATGCTGCCCCGGAAATGGAGACATCAGACTTTGAATTGATGATTTTTTTGACAAAAGACACTCTCCTCAGAACAATGAGAAGAGTGTCTTTGAGTTACCGGCTTCCCCTCATAACGAATCGGGTTTCTTCTGGTGCAATGAACTCGTGAATGATTTGACGGAAGGATTCGTGATTATCATAGCTGTTGTACATGCGCCAGGCCAGTGTGTGGGAGCTGCCGAAAAATAACCGCTCAAACTGGATTTGTCGCCCGCCGAATGCACCCGCTCCGAGTTCCCAAGCAAGCCGGAATAAAGCGTTTCGGAACCACGCCTCCGAAGCCGTACCCTTCAAATACTGACTGAGGTATGCACCAGCGCTTGTATCGAAGTCGGACTCCGAGAGGATCATGATGAGACCGCTTGAACTGAGATGTTGAACCATTTCAATCAGGTCCGGATAAAACTCCGAAAAGTGAACGGACGAAGCCAAAAGTGGACCTTTGTCTGGAACGAGATATCCGAATTTGTCCGGGGAAGCGCCTATTTCAGAAGCGAGTCTTAAGGCTTTGAAGGTCTCCAAATAGGTTATCGTTCTGGAAATAGGCTGAATAGTATGGGGCTCAGGGATAACGTTTTGTTCTTCCGCCAAAGATTCCAGCAACCCGAGAAAGAACTCTGTTTTTGCAATATAGCGGGTGATGATTTGATGGGCCATATGCGTATGGAAGTGACTCTCGCCGAACAATCGGGAACAGTACATTTCATCTCCGTAATAAAATACACGGTCATGAGGGATAAGAACGCGGTCAAATATGACTAGGGTATCCATTTCTTCATATCTTGAGCTTAACGGATGGTCGTAGGCAGATGAGGCTGCGTAGCTTTCACGGCAAAAAAAAGTCATCCCTTGCAGATCATTAGGCACGGCGAAGGCAAACGCGAACGGATTATCATCATCCACAAACGAGGGGGAAGGCGTTGGGAATACAAGCATTTCATCGCATGTAGCCCCTTGTGTTGCCATCATAAAAGCACCGGTTACAATCATCCCTTCAGCATTGATTTCAACGACTTTAGCAGCGATAGAATCCTCCGTAGCATCAATCTGGCCGGATATTTTGCTTGCTTGAGGCTGGATGAAGGCATGGGATAAGGTAATGTCATGATCCCGGCAGTAAGCATAGTACTTCCTGAGGTTCTCAGCATATTTCGGATTCAGCTCCTCAAGGATATCGGCAGCTGTAAACAGAGACATGAGGGCTGTATTCATATAGTCCGGAGAACGTCCTAAAAACCCATGATGGCAGTTGGACCAGAGTTCAATCATTTTTCTGCGGCGCTGTAAATCCTCAGCATTCTTGGGTGGAAGAAAAGATAGACCGACAGGCTCTCCTGTATCGGGTGAAGGGTAGGTCATCTGTGCTAAATAACGCTCATCACACTGCATGTTGTACATTTCGGCTTGGGTTTGTATGAGACCTTGAAATGCGGGATGCTTGGATAAAGGGCCTTCGATCCGTGTTCCTTTGTAAAAAATATTGATATTTTGCCGGTCGATACGTTCGATGTATTGGCTACCTGTTTTAATAGGCACACGGTTCACCTCTTTAAAAGACAGCTTTCACTAAAAAAAGCCGTGTTATTGCTTTTAATATACGTAACCATGATCTGCTTTGTACATTGTCCGTAGATCGTGCACTTGCGCCTATACGGTCTCTACCCCTGGTCCCATTCTGTGCTCCGTGGCAAGAGGTCATAGTGTGGAAGCTTCTCGGTTCTGAACGGTTGCTTAGCTTTCGATGATAATGCTTTCCAGCTTGAGATTAACCGGGTTTGCGAGCGTATCTCCAACTGGGCATTTGCTTTCCAGGAATCGTACAAATTCTTCAACCTGTTCTTTGGGTGAATCTGTTTTAATACGGAAGCTATACCGAATTTCTGAATAGCCCGGACGCACCTCCGACTTGTTGAAAAAGCCATCCAGATCAAGATCGCCTTCTACATCCACGAAGAAATCCTTGAGGTTCACGCCGAATTTAGGCGCATACACTCTGGCCACGATAGACTGGCATGCTCCCAGCGAGGCCAGCAAAGCTTCGACCGGATTCATACCGGTATCAGTTCCGCCCAAGCTTTTGGGCTCGTCAATAATAAATTCAAAGTTTCGGGATGCTACTTTCACTTGGACTCCGTCTTGCAAATGCGCAGATGCTTTAAAGGTTTGGAGAGCGGTCATTTTAAAAATCTCCTTCTATGGTTAGTTTATAATAAATTAAATCATACTTTTCCGCTGTGATTATTTTAAATTTAACTTGTCATATTGTCAATCCTCAAATTACCAGCTTGTCGATCTCTGGAACAGCGCGCGCGAAAATGCCGAAAAAGGGCCGTGAGCAGCCTGCCTTCCGGCAACCTGTCACAGCCCCAAAACTCAAATCCGATGCGGTCAATCGGCTTTTACTCGTCTCCTGTGGCCACCGGGTTATCTTCATAGCTAATCCAGTCACTCCAGCTTCCCGCATACAGCCGCACATTCGTATATCCGGCCTTTTCTAGCGCCAGTACATTCGGGCAGGCAGTTACGCCGGAGCCGCAGTAGACGATGACCTCACGGTCTTTGTCCAGTCCGGCAAAATGTTCTTCAAGCTGCTCCGCACTCCTCCAGCTACCGTCCGGATTTTGCGTGTCTTTCCAGAAGTAGTTGACCGCCCCAGGGATATGCCCGCCGACCGGGTCCAGGGTCTCATTCTGGCCGTGATAGCGGTCATTGGCCCGGGAATCGATCAGCACGGGAAGAGCAGGCACGGCATCCGCAACGTTGACGTCACTCTCAGACTCAGCGCCAGCATTATTAACTGTCTTCTCCGATACCTCGCGCACCTCCTCAACTCCCGCCAGCATCTGCGGCTGAACATTAGCTGTAAAGGTACTAGGCACCCGCACCGGCTGATGATCCGTCACCGGATATTTACCCTCTTTCCACTGGCTGAAGCCGCCCTCCAGAATGAATACCTGCTCATGCCCCAGGTAACGCAGCAGCCACCACAGACGGGCGGCGTTCATGCCGTTCTCATCGTCGTAGGCGACAATGCGAGTATCATTACCGATTCCGAGTTTGCTGAGCCGTGCAGCCAGCACTTCAGGGTCAGGCAGGGGATGGCGACCGCCATGCTCGCTCACCGGAGAGGACAGATCCAGTTTCAGATCCAGATAGATCGCGCCCGGAATATGCTCTTGTTGATAGCTGTCTCTGCCGGCCTTAGGCTGGCCTAATGTGAACCGGCAGTCTACGATGGTCTGTTCCGGCTCGTAGAGTCTGGCGAGCAGCCAGCGTTTGCTAACGGTTGCGTCCATATGTATCCCATCCTTTGCTTGTATTGTATGGATTACATTATAGCGGATAATCAGGCATTCCGCATATTATTGAAGTGGTGCAAGCATAGGCTTATCAGATCAGGAGTGATCGTGATAGTGAGCGTGCTGCTATTCTGTACAGTTTTACCAGAAACAAAAAAAGCTCAGGACTCGCCTGAGCAATGAAATGAAGTTAACTAAGGACGGGACCGATGATGTTCCAGTCTCCGAATGGATATACCTGATCAAACACTATGAAGCCGGCTGCATCCCGGGCTACTGCGTATAGCGAGATGTCGTTCACGAATCCGGGAGCACCAGGTGAAGAAACGGTGATACTGTAATTGGCCACTGTCGTTGGTATGATGAGCGTAACCACACCATTTGGAGCGGCAATCCCGAACGTTGTTGTGAAATTCAGAGTTTCAGCTATCCCCTCCGGGCCGGAATCTGCGACACTGTAAGCATTGACTACAATAGGTTCCAGCCTTGCAACGGTTGTGTTGGTGATTCGAAGCTCGACGAATTGCGATATTACTGTTCCGGTAGGCTCAAGGTTGGGCACTGCACCGATAGTATAAATTGGCATTTGGAAGTCCTCCTTTTCTCTTGATACAGTAATATATGTAAATCTGATAGTTTGTTTTGTATAATTGTCTTTTGCAGCTAAAAAAGGCGACTGGATCAGAGGCTAGCGAACCGCCCCAATCCTAGTAGATTTGACATAGCCGTACCCGGATTCTACAATTGCTTCTGAACCTAATAGAAAGGGGCATAAGCCTACGGAAGCTATAGTGAGTCAGGTCTGGCCTGAATGGAAGGGCTCGCTGCGCAAGCGGAGCGGAGGATGGAATAATACAACGTATTTCGTGGAGAGCGGGGAACGCCGCGCTGTGCTGCGTATCTATGACACCCATAAGGACAGGAACAAAATAGAATTTGAACATACGGTGCTGCTGAAGCTGGCCGCTGCGGGTCTGCCGTTCAGTACACCTCTTCCGATCCGTACTGCCAGTGGAGAGACCTTGGTTCAACTTGAAGAGAGCGGGAAATTCGCTTGCTTGTTTGCTTATATTGAAGGGGAATCCCCGTCCGGGCAAGCTGCGGATTACTATGAGTCCTTCGGAGAAGCGGCAGGCATCTTGTCCGCTGCGCTGGCTGAGATAGATACGGGCATCCCGTCCGTATACCGTCCATACTATGAGCTGCGGACCTCGTATCCGCTATGCACCCGTGAAGCGCTGTATGGTCTGGTGACGGACCCGCCCGAGTCTCTGAAGGAGCTGCTGCCGGAGCTGACCGTATTAGTGGAAGCCTACGACAACGTGGCTGACTCGCTGGAACAGCTTCAGAGCCTGCCGCATCAGCTGGTGCACGGCGATCTGAACGCTTCCAATCTGCTGGTGGATGGAGCGGATACCGCCCGGGTGACGGCGCTGCTGGATTTTGAATTTTGCACAAGGGATGTACGGGTTATGGATGCTGCTGTGATTCTGTCGGCCTTGCTCAGTCATGAGGACTCGGAGCGGATTATCCGTGATTTCTGGCGGGGTTATAACCGCAGGGTTACGCTGACTCCTGAGGAACTGGCGGCGATTCCGGTGCTCATGCTCCTGCGCAAGATAGACGTATTCCTGCATTTCGCCACCCGTTACTGGGAAGGGACCGATGAGGTGAATGTCCTGCAACAGCAGGTCCGTGAGCTGGCGGCAGAGGTAGCTGCGATGTAGGCGGGAAGCTGCATGGAACTTGCACTGCCTTCAAGCTTCCCTACAGGAAAAGCTGCTGATTATGTATTCTTTTCATAAGCTCTCTGCCAGATCGGACGACCTCGGGTTGATGATTGTGAGTGCCCCAGCAGATATCGCCGAGGGCCATTTTGATGCAGCATATTTGTATTTCAGCAGACTGGTCCTTAAGCACTTCAAGTCCATACCCTGCAAAATAGGCATCTCTGGCTGATGGATGATCTATGAAATATCTGGCGAACAGAATGGAGAAGTTGTCCACAGCCAGCCCCCACAGCATATTCTCGAAGTCTATCATTCCTGTCAAAATACCCTGCTCATCCACCAGCCAGTTGCCTGGTGTGGAGTCCCAGCTAATAGGAACAGGTCTGCTATGCCGGAATACATGAACGTTCTGAAGTGCCCAATCGGTTAAAGAGATTTCAGAAGATTGCAGCAGATTTTCCTCCATACATCGCGCTGTAACTTCCCTAATGGAACTAGAAACATAATTTACCGGGTCCTCATTATGGGATAACTCGATTGGATTTCCATTTATATCAGGGCGGCCGAACCAATCGCCAATCTGTGAATCATGCAGTACTTTTGTTAATTCACCTGCCTTACGGTAAGCGGCTTCCACAGCCAGGGGACTTAGTTCAGTATCCCTCATGATTAATCCATCCATGGATGTAATTAATATAGCCTGCCAGCCCTCCCCCTCGTAAGCAGCTATTAACTCAGGTACATACGGTTTCAACTGACCTATCCAGTGACGGTATGCATAAACCTCAGGATGCCATCTCTGTTTGCGGCTGTAGGTTTTTAAGTAATAACATTTAGAGTCCTGATCGGATTGCAGCTTCCAGACCCCGGTTCTCACACTATTCAGTCTGTAGTTTCTCAAGACCTGAAAGCTGCCAATGTCGGACTGAACCTGCTCATACAACGCTGTTGGATGGATATCCAGTGGCTTCATATTCTGTTGGTCCTCCTCGCGGAATGCTAGTTTTCACAGTATATACTGCCGGCCCGGTGATCTGGTCTGAAGATACTATTGAATTTGATTAGCTAAGTCTATAAAGGCGGAGACCTCTAATTTATTAGTGTGGATCGGATCTAGATTTCCGTTGATATAATATACAAATCGCGCCAAAAATCCGTTCTCCCCCTCCCACCAGATGGATTGAGTAGTTTCGTCTTCGTCATAGTATGCTTCTTTTCCATTATCAAGTTCTAAGCGTTGCTTGCCTTGGGTGGAAATTTTCTCTGGTGCACTCATAACCTTGCTCAGGATGTATCTTATTTCTTGCAGGGTCTGCTTGTTTTTATAATGAAAAACATACTGTTGTAGCACATACGGGTTATCAACTGCGATTTCAGTACGAACTTCATTGATCTCAAACGGAAAAAGATGTGGTTCATTGAAGCTGTAATTCATGTTTATGATTCGCTCTCCGGTTGGGTTGCTACATCCACTCATCAGAAAAATAGATACCAGAATGGAAAAGCAAATACTCCGCATGATCTCACCCCCTATAACTTTAACGAAAAAGGAATCATTTAGTTGTGCTAAAAAGTACGATAATCCAATACCAAACAGGGCACTCTCCGGCTGGGCGGTACCAGAGGGTGCCCTGTTCAGCGTGCGTGTTCTGTTAGATTAAGCGGTAGCCTGCAGGAAGATCCCTGCTGCTGCGGATACGGCGGATCTGGTCCAGCGTCAGTCTCTGGTTGGTAGAGATGATAGATTCTACGTCATTGCCTGAAATGTAGTCATCCAGATCACGGATGCTGTGGTTCCCGCGAAGCACGCGGAAGCTGCCTCTGAACCGGGTTCTGCTGAACAGGACAAGCGTGGCATTGCTGCTGGTTGAGAAGAAGCGGAGACTTTCGATGCCATCCAGAATATTGTCCGTATCGCGGATACCGAGATTGCCTCTGTAGATTCTGCTTCTTCCCCGGAAGTTTTCTTCGCTGTACACCGTCAGTCTTGGAAAAGTCTGCGAGATATGGACCTCTTTATTCATGTGTATTCCTCCTTGGAGCGGTTTTTGGCAAAAGCAGCACGTACTGCCAGCTGCAATACTATTCTATGTATGCTGATAGAGATTGGTATGGTTAGAACCCCTGCACGGATAGCCTCTTTACACAGTGCTTCAGGAAATTTTTCACAAACCTGCTTTACAAATCGAAATACCTAGTGTACTATTTAACTAACACACCAATACAACATTGAAAATACACATGTTCCAGCTTAGCAACAACCCGTGGAATTAATACTCCACCTATACCGATCCGCACAAGGAGGCTGTCATGAATTCAACCGCTCATAATGTTCAGGAGCCGTCAGGCCCTGCGCAAGAACAAACCGTATTGGAAATGCAAGGCGTCAGCAAATTGATAAAAGGGAAAGCCATTGTAGATAATCTAAGCTTCAAGATCCATAAGGGAGAGATTGTCGGGCTGCTGGGACCGAATGGCGCCGGCAAAACGACCACCATCCGGATGATGACCGGACTGATCCGCATGAGCGGAGGGGATGTTCTGATTCATGGACACAGTATCCGGAAGGAATTCAAGCAGGCGATCTCACAGATCGGGGCGATCATTGAGAATCCTGAGTTCTATCCGCATATGACCGGGTACGACAACCTGCTGCAATATTTACGCATGAGTGATGGAGCCGGGGTATCACGGATCAAGGAGGTCGTGGAGCTGGTGGGGCTGCAGGAGGCGATGAACAAGAAGGTTCGGGCCTACTCCCTCGGTATGCGCCAGCGTCTGGGGATTGCTCAGGCCTTGCTCCACTCGCCGAAGCTGCTCATTCTGGATGAGCCGACTAACGGGCTGGACCCCGCCGGCATCCGGGAGATGCGCGACTATATGCGGAGAATAGCAGAGGTAGAGGGCATTGCCATTCTAATCTCTAGTCATATGCTGGCTGAGATTGAACAGATCTGTCACCGCGCGGTGGTCATTCAGAACGGCAAGCTTGTAACGGTGACACAGCTTACGGAAGTACCGGAGGCACGTAGTGAGGTAGCACTTACGATCCGGGTAGATAAGCTTGAAGCTGCACGGACTGTGGCCGGAGCCTTGCAGGGCGTTAAGGTCACTGGAGCGGATGAAGCTCATTCCGAGCTGCATGTACAGCTGCCGGATGGAGCCGTACCGGAGCTGGTGGCGGCGCTTAGCGAAGCCAAGGTCGGGATATACCGGATCACTGAGAATAGACAAAGTCTGGAAGAGGATTTCCTGAAATGGACAGGAGGCAACCGCATTGCGTAAATTTAATCTGCTTGTGCTGAATGAATGGCTCAAAATATCGAAGAAACGCAGCAATATCATTCCTTATGTCATCCTGCTGGTACTGTCGCTGGCAGTGGGCTATATGACTCGTACATTTGCCGCAGATATGTATGCTTCAGCGGCAGATTTTACAGCGGATTCCCTTCAGCCCAGAGGCATTGGCCAGCTTCTGGCCATTCTGGTGATCGTCGGGACGGCGGGGATTGTATCCAGGGAATACAGCCAGGGGACGATCAAATTTCTGCTGATCCGTGCCCGCAGCCGCACGGCGATTCTGGCCTCCAAATATGTAACTGTACTGCTCTATACACTTAGCATGCAGGTAGTTGCGACGGTGGGGCTTTTCCTCTCAGGAGCGGTATTCTTCGGACTCAGCGGAGGGGAAGCGGGAATCGGTGAGATCCTAACTTCGCTGCTGTATTCAACTGTGTACTGCACCGTCTACGCTACGATCGGCTTCATGCTAGGGATTCTAACGAAATCGACTGGCGTAACCATTGGAGCAACCATCTTCGCCACCACCATCGACAAGCTGGTCATTTCCCGTGAGTTCTACAAATATGTACTGTTCCCTAATCTTAATCTCGCAGCCTACAAGGATGGCGGTGCACCGATGCAGGGAATGACACTAACCTTCTCCATTATCCTGCTGTGCATCTACATGACGCTGTTCCTGCTTGCAGGCTTCGCCGTCTTCAGACGCAGGGATGTTGCTTGATGGGGATCGAATTCGATAATAACCAGCCGATTTATCTCCAGATCATGAATTACATCAAGGGAGAGATTATCACCGGTAAACTGAAGCCTGGAGATAAGATCCCCTCTGTCCGTGAATTGGCCGCTGAACTGCAGATTAACCCGAATACCGTGCAAAGAACTTTTCAGGAACTGGAGCGTGAGACCATCGTGGAGACCCGCCGCGGCATGGGCAGATATGTGACCGGAAGCGAAGAGACGATTCTGACCGTCAAGAAGGAGATGGCGCAGGATGTGCTGGACCGTTTTATCCGCGGAATGCAGGAGCTCGGCTTCCAGGGCGAAGATATACTAACTGCAGTAGCAGAGAACATTCACCAGCGGAACCAAGAACAGGGGGAGTAAGAAGAGTGGACGATATACTTAACATTCAGAATGTAAGCAAACAGTTCGGCCCTAGACAGGCGCTGAACCAGGTCTCCTTCAAGCTGGGCAGCGGCACCATCACCGGCCTTCTGGGAAGTAACGGCAGCGGCAAAAGCACGCTCATGAAGCTGATCGCCGGACTCGCCTGGCCCGCCTCGGGCCGGATCTCAGTCCTCGGGATGCCTGTGGGCGTAGAGAGCAAGAAGCTCGTCTCCTTCATGCCGGATGTGCCGGTAACGGAGTCGTGGATGAATATCGGGGATGCGCTGAGATTCCAGCAGGATTTCTACCCGGATTTCGATCAGGCCAAGGCACTGCGGATGCTGGATTTCATGAAGCTGCGTACAGCGGATAAGGTGCGGACGTTATCCAAAGGGATGAACGAACGCCTGCAGCTGACATTAGCGCTCTCCCGCCGGGCCAGATTATACCTGCTCGATGAGCCGATTGGAGGCGTTGATCCGGTGGCACGGACCAAGATTCTGAATGCGCTGATGGAGTTCTATGAGGAGGACAGCAGTATTCTGCTCTCTACTCATCTGGTGACGGATATCGAACGGATCTTTGATGAGGTGATTTTCCTGAAGGAGGGGGAGATTGTGCTGCATCGTCCGGTGGAGGAGCTTAGACAAGAGCATGGGAAGAGTGTAGATGAGCTGTTCAGAGAGGTGTTTGCCGAATGCTGAAGCTATTAAAATATGATCTTAAACGCCGACAAGAACGCATTCTCGTCTTCATCGTCATTGCGTTGCTCGCTCAGGCCGGACTGTGGATCTCCAGTGCAAAGATAGACACGGGCTTGGCTTCCCTGAATCTGGTTATTTACTGCATCCTGGCCATCGCGATGATATTTATAGCGGTCACCGGATATTTCCGTAATCTTAAATCCTATCAGCGGCGGCTTCTGCCGGTTACAGCACTGCAGACGGTCCTGACTCCCATGCTGCTGGCGCTGCTGTTGATTGGGGTGGTCATCCTCCTCGGCCTGGCCCATCTGGGAATCCTCAAGCTGCTGAACACGGTGGATTTACTGCCCGGCAATCTATGGACGGTTGGCTTCCGGGCATTGCTTCAATCGATCTGGTCTACCTTATTTCTAATGGTGATGGTGATGTTCTCCTTTACAGTAGCCTATAGTCTGCGTATGAAGTGGAGAGTATGGCTTGGCATCGGCCTTCTGGTCCTGCTGCAGAACGGAATAGGTTATCTGGAGAAGCTGCTCTTTGACACCTACTTCATTGGTCTGGATATTGCCTTTAACTTCGAGATTTACACTGGAGAGCCCCAATCCGGCAGTGAATTTATTATACCATACCTTCCGGTTGATCTAAGGGCGCTGCTGTTTGAAGTGGCGGTGGTCTGCCTGATGATCTATGGAATGGTGGCGCTGGTGAAGAGAAGAATCGAAGTATAAAGCGAAGTGTAGCAGAGGGATAGCGCATCGTTCATAGTTCACGCAAGCAAGGCTCCTAATCAGCCTTGCTTGCGTTTGTGTGCATTATTGGGGATAGGATGGACTATAAGCCTTGCGCGCTTCTTCCGCTGGTCCAGAGCTCCAGCTCCCGCAGCAGCTGTTCTTCCTCTTCTTCCTGCAGGTCCAGTCTTACCCCGTACTGGTATTGCCCCAGACCGAACATCCAGCCCCAACGGACACTGCCTTCGTACTGCAGCTTCTCTTCCGCCAGCTGAAAATGAATAATCAGCTTCGTATCCCCTGCGGTGAAGCGGAGGTTCAGCGACGTGCGGACCTTGCAGCCGGAGCGGCTAAGGTCAAGCAGAATACCTTCAGTCAATTTTCCCGCTCCCGGTCCCGAATTACTGGCGGGAATCTCAAGCCAGCAATCGATGGGCTGGTTCATTACATATCGGAATGGTTCTTTTCTGCTGGAGTCATCCATCATTTACCTCCGCTATTTTATTTGCTATTATATCGAAACGGCTACACTTGGACAATCTCCTAAAGTAGTATATTTAAAGAATTATATAGTATCTGTTATACCATACCTTTGCTCCAATACCCAGATAAAGAGGTGCTTAAACTATGTATCAATACCATAATGAAACCTTTAATGAGCATAATTTTGATTACGCAGCATTGCAGGATGGAGAAATAAACGGCTGCACCTTTGAGCGCTGCTCCTTTCGGGGAGCTTCAATGGAAGAGATGACCTCCACCGGCTGCCGGTTTGTCGATTGCGATTTCACCGGTGCCCTGCTGAATGCTTCGCTGCACACGGATGGCGCATTCACCAACTGCAAGTTCACCGGAGCGAATCTATTCGTGGCGAAGTTCGAGAACTGCAAGATGGTCGGATCGGATTTCGCCAATGCCTATATGGACGGAATCACACTTAGCGGAGGGGACTGGGCCTATACGAATCTGCGCCATCTGAATCTCAGCAGGCAGGATCTGCGGGGCATCCGGTTCACCGAGGCAGACATGCAGGGCTGCGATTTGCAAAAGGCGGATCTACGCGGGGCGGATTTAAGCCGGGTTCAGCTCGCTCAGTGCAAGCTTGCAGGGGCAGATCTGCGTGACGCCAAGCTGGAGGGGATTGACCTGAAGAGCCTGGAGCTCAAAGGAGTGCGGCTGGATGTGGAGCAGGCCGTGCTGCTGGCCCGTTCTATGGGAGCGAAGGTAGGGTAACGACTCAAGAAAAAACGGCTGGTGCCTGAAGCTGTATTATATTTCTGCCGGACTCTTCCGATAAAGAAATATCGACCCAGTTCGACATGTTGCCGCAAGATATCTTCAGTGGTCGGAAGCATGAACAAGGTCATCGGAAGAGGAGAGTGTACATGTCATTAAGTCTTCGCACTTTATTTTCAGCTGCATTTGCGGTTATTATCATTCTGCTCACGGCTATTCTCAGCTATGTGATCGGCAACCGCTCCACCACTTCTGTGGAAGTCAGTATCGGCAGCTCCCTGGCCGCAGAGGCCAATCAAATGTCCGAGAAGCTTGATCAGTTCATGTGGTCACGTTCCGGTGAAATAGAAGTTTTGAGTAAGCTGAATGCTTTTCAGGAACCCGTTGAACAAGCAGAGGCCGGCAGATTGCTGAATCAGCTGAAGAAGAGTCTGCCGGTATTCACCTGGGTGGGCTTCCTGGATAAGACAGGGAATGTGGTTGCTTCCACGGATCAGATCTTGCAAGGAACGAATATCAGCCAGAGGCCTGTCTTTCAGCAGGCACTTAAGGGAACCTTCGTCGGGGATGTCCACGATGCGGTGCTGCTATCTAAGCTGCTGCAGAGTAAGACGGGGGAAGCCCTGCAGTTTGTTGATGTGAGTGTGCCGGTCATGGACAAGCAAGGACAGACAAGCGGCGTGCTGGCGGCACATCTTAGCTGGGAGTGGTCACGTGAGGTCGAGGCCTCCATTGTGAATCCGCTCAAGGAACGGCTTAAGGGTGTGGAAGTGTTCGTGGTCAGTAAGAAGGACGACACCATTCTATTGGGGCCAGAAGCGCTCACCGGCAAAAGAATGACGGCTGCGGTCCTGCAGCAGGCCCGCAGCGGTAAGAGCTCATACGCGATCGAACAGGATCGGGGCCGTGACTCCTATTTAACGGGATACGCCTATGGTGATGGCTACATGAACTACCCGGGCCTTGGCTGGACGGTCATTATCCGTCAGCCGGCAGACATCGCTTTTGCTTCAGTCCATCAGCTTGAACGCTTCATCCTGATCAGCGGTCTGCTGACCGCTGCGGCCTTCGCACTAATCGGCTGGCTGCTGGCCGGATGGATCAGCCGACCGTTGAGGGATATCACCCGTACAGCCGACCTGCTCAGCTCCGGTGCCGATGTGGAGATCCCGGCCTCTACCCGGTTCAAGGATGTGGCGATTCTGTCGGCCTCCCTGCGGAGCCTGGTGAACAACCTGACCAAGACAGAGACCAAGCTGAGCTATATGTCGGATATGGCGCTGCATGATAAGCTTACCGGCTTGCCCAACCGGGCAGCACTGGATGAGTTTTTGGCCCATGCGGTCAGTAAGGCCAAGCAGAAGCGGACGACACTAAGCTTTTTGTACATGGATCTGGACGGCTTCAAAAAAGTGAATGACAGCTTCGGCCATGCGGTTGGAGATGCCCTGCTACAGGAGGTGGCCTTCCGGCTGATGGATTGTACGCGGGACAATGAGATCGTTGCCCGGCTGGGCGGTGATGAATTCGTGATTATTCTGAATACCTCGGCGGGCAAACCGATGAAGGAAGCGGAGGTGGTGGCTTCGCGGATTATCAGCAAGATCAACCAGCCGATTCTGATTAAAGGCGAGGAGCTTCGTGTAGGCTGCAGCGTAGGTGCTGCTGTATGGACTCCGGACGGCGGAGATACTATCGAGACCCTGCGGCTCGCAGACGAAGCGCTGTATATCTCCAAGCGGAGCGGGAAGAACCGGATTACCTTCGAGGCGGCATCTTAGGATCAGCAATCAACAGCAGACAGAAACAACAAACAACCTTTTAACGGCAGGACGGGGATGCTTCTCTTGTGCCGGAAAAAGGTTGTTTGACGTTATCTCATTACGTTCAGCGTAACCGCTTACGTGGATTAGACCATCTCTTTATCCACAGAAATCCTTCGTCATCCCGGAAAAACTTAATGCCTATCCAGCTCAGCGGTGTCCAAATTTCCTTGAAATAATATGAAGGCATAGTAAATTAGTCCCTCCGATATAGTTAATTATTACTAGTTTAAGCCAGGATGGAAGATTTAACAATACTTTTTTTTACATATAAATCCCATATTGTGCGTTCGCCCAGTTTTTTTGGGACTACAGGCATATGATGTAGAGGGATCAAAGCTGGGCATGTGCGTAAGAAAGGAGGGCTCCGGATGAGTGGAGGTCTGAGAACGTCAACGGCTACGATACTGGTGTTGTTTATTTTGCTGATTATTATCCTTAGCGTATTTTAGTGGAAGGGAATATAGTGGGTTATTGAAACAGTGCCGGTGCATCCGCTCCGGCGCTGTTTGCGTGCGTATAAGCTGCAGCTCACTTCCATATACATCATAACAGGGATAAGCACAGGCAGTTTGGCAGGGCGGGGCATTTAATATAGTAGGAAAGGAAGTGAAGCAATGACGAACTCCGAATTTATCGCCCGGATCGCTTCTTTCGCAGTAGCGGATATGCAGCGCACCCGTATCGCAGCTTCGCTGACGATTGCCCAGGCGGCGCTGGAATCCGGCTGGGGAACGAGCGGCTTGACGCTGAAGGCAGGCAATCTGTTCGGCATCAAGGGCAGCGGGCCTGCGGGCAGCCTGGCGCTTCCGACAACGGAATACAGGAACGGCCAAGCTGTACAGGTGACTGCCCAGTTCCGTTCCTATCATAACTGGGGAGAATCTATAGCGGATCATTCCGCACTGATTACCGGGGGAGTGTCCTGGAACCCCAAGCTGTACAGCAAGGCTATTGGAGTCGACGGCAAAACAGCCGCCCGCGAGATTGCTGCTGCAGGCTACGCAACGGACCCGGGTTATGCGTCCAAGCTGATTCAGATTATGGATTCATATAACCTGTATCAATATGACGAGCTGAAGGAGGATGAAGAGATGTCAGCTGAAGATAAACAAAAAATTGCGGCGCTGGAAACCGAGCTGCGGGAACTGAAGGAGCTGCTGGCAGGGCTGTCTGTCAGCAGAGATACACTGAAGGCCGGCGTTCAAGAGCAAGGCCAGGCCATTAAAGGTGTCACGGAACGGCTGGCTGTCATTGAGGGCCGCACAGTAATGAATGTGCCGGCCTGGGCTGAGCCTGCGGTACAGGCCGCGTCTGCAGCCGGTCTGCTGGATACGCCGTCAGGAGGCAGCTTTGATTTCTACCGGATGCTGACCGTATTGAACCGCGCCGGTCTGCTGGTTACAAGCAAGGGGGTGTAGTCGTTATGTACAATGATGCACTTAACAATGTACTAGCTTTTGCATCCGTATTGGCGGTATTCGTTATGGCGCTGGTCCAGTTCGTCAAGAACAGCGTTAATCTTCCGCGCAACGTGGTTCCTGCGGTGGGGCTGGCCATCGGCCTGCTGGTAGGAGCGGCTGCATACCCTTTTACAGACATGAATCTCATTCTTCGTCTATGGGCCGGAGGCTTGGCCGGATTATCGGCAACGGGGCTGTTTGAACTGGCGTTCAATAAGCGGAGCGGGACTACCAAAGAAGATTAGTAGAGCGGCGGCTTCAGGCGGTAATATAAGATGGGGAATAAGTAATGGTGATATCATCCAAGCGATTTAGAAGGAACGCGAATATATTAATTAAGAAGAAAGGAGGTGCTTGATATGGGAACTTATGTTGATGGAAGAACCTCGCAGAATGCTAGTTTTGCTAACTCTATTGCAATACCTATCCTAGTAATTAATACTCCGCAGCTGTTCGGGCAAATTGGGCTGATCACTGCAGGGGTAGGCACGAACCCTCGCGTAATACTAAAAGGAACCATTTCGTTGCAGCTTCCGCTTGCGCTGCTAGGCATAACTGTAACAATTGTTAGAGGAACACTACCCACTGACCCGCTGGTCTATTCCGCCACCTCTACCTTCAATCTTAGTGTTCTGGCTCCACAGATTATCACATTCTCTGCAGATGATTTCCTTCCGACAATTACTCCGCAGTTAACGTATACTGCGTTTGTCAGTTCGAACCTTCTGGGTACAGTCCGTGTAGGTCCGGAGAGCTTCGATGGAATTCTGGTATCCGATTAAGCAATAGCATGGGACATCCTGGGCTGCCCGCAAGGAGGGCGGGCAGGATGCCCTTGTACATACGCCCCAAATTATGTCCGTTTCGCCCAATCTGATGAGGCAACCGGCTCATATGCTGTTCTGTAGTCAACATTATGAAGGAGGTAATCTCATGGGTGCAGATTGCGGATACGGTGGCAATGTAGGCGGCGTGAATACGTGTGGAGTAGGTCCCTGGACATCTACAGGTGCGATTCTGGTTCTTTATATCCTGCTCGTTATTATTCTGAGTGCCTGCTTCTACTAGGAGATCCAATCAGTCAGCGCAGTCCCGGCAATCCGGGACTGCGCTTGTTGCAGATGCAGGATGGACAAGCTATGCTGCATGACGGTAAATTTAAATTCGCCTTGCCCCGAATGGATGTGCGATAATAGAGGTCATTGTCTTCAGGGCAATTAGTGCTGGCATGAAAGAGGTGTACGATGGAAGAGAAGGAAAAGATATATGCCATCCTCAAGCGGATTGAAGCGGAACAGGCGGTTAATCAGGAGGTAATGGAACTCGAAGCCGAGGCCTTCGCCGATATTATGGAGGAGCTTATCGACAGCCGGATGGTGGAGAATATTAAGATCTCCCGGTCAGGCAGCGGGATCGTGACAGTCAGAACTACTGACATCAAATTGACCCGGCGTGGTCATGATTTTATTTTATTGAAGGAGTCCGGCCGAATTTGATCGGAAAATAGATGTCATTACCCGGCACTGTAAGAGGCCGGGCTATTTTTGTTGACTAGGGTCCCTGCTTGATGAATCAACGCTTAAGGCTATTTATTGCTGTATTTTTGCAGAATCCCTTTCTTCTCAAACAACAGATAGACGCGGTCCAGAATCGTTGCCAGTTCTGCCCGGGTAACAGGGGCGAGCGGTCTGTAGTATCCACGGGAATCGGCTGTAATAATCCTTTGGGAGTCCATCGCTGCAATGGCGTAAACCGGCAGAAAGGTGAAATCTCCAATTAGCGAGATAGATCCATTTTGGTATGTATAAAAAATCGCTGGGGAGAGCTCATCCCCGGGTATGTATGTATCCCATCTGGTGCCGGCCCTTGCTCTTTCTGTATCCATGTATTGATCCATAGCATTCTGAGTATTGAATTTTCTCAAGGGAATATCCTTGAATTTACTTAACCGCTGGTATAACTCTTTGTCAGGATCATCGGTATTCGTACCCTTGTCGAAATCTTCAGCGAATAATTGGTAGAGCATAGACGTTAGCTTGAGCCGTGTCAGCCGGGCTTCAGGTTGGAAGGTATACTTGCCTGTTGAAGGGTTTTGGGAAATCCCGCCGCCGCTGACCGCAGAGGAATTGTATAGCTCAGATATTTCTTTGTAGGCCCAGTGATCTTTGGGGACATCAAGGTAGCTGGTGACTTTTTGTTCATAAAATAAGGGCTTTACATTGGGTCGGTATTTATCGAATAGACGGTAGAGCATAACGGAGAACTCGGCCTTGGTAACCGTTGCTTCAGGTTTAAAGGTGCCGTCGGAATACCCTTTTAGCACATCGTTATCCGTCATGAAAAGAATGGATTCCATCGCCCAGGAATATTTCTGCTCGTTGACATCGGAGTACAAGCTTTGCGCACTTGCGGATGAAGACGGGGCAGAGCTGAGAAGCATCATGCTGATGACGGGGAAAAGGATTGTTTTTTTGAACATGGGACCTCCTGATCAATTGAATTCTTATGATGAATGCGGGAGCCCTAAGCTCCCTTACCCTAATGAACGGTATCACCATCATTCCTGAATTGTCAATAAATACGGGAGGTCCCATGCCGGAGACATAAGGAGGTTTACTTGGTTGTAATCTCCGACAACGCCTTGTCCATCTGCGTTTCATTCGATTGTACGGCTTCGCTGTCCACAGCATCAATTCCGCGGAAGACATTCTTAGTGTTCTGATAAAAGTCAAAGGCAAACTTCTTAATAGCCTCACCGTCAGGGTGATTGCGCTCAACAACGGTAGCCTTGAACAGGTTCGTCAGCATGTATCCGGCATCCTCGCTATGCGCGAGATAATTCCCGGCGGTGTACTCCTCCACGATCTGGGATTCAAAATCCTTAAGCTCCACAGCCGACGGAGTGTACGATTTCGCCAAAACTTCCGCGGCATCTGCTTTTTGCGTGGCCTCCGTATCCGTAGTCGCGATTTGCTGGATCGCAGATTCCCAGTTCACGGACGCCTTCCCGGTGGAGGGTTCAGTGGCTGGTGCTGACGTGGGTTGCGCTGCTGTCGGCTGTGCTGTCCCGGCGGGAGTTGGGGTGGCCTGATTAGCCGAAGTGTTGCAGCCTGCGGTCAGTCCAATGGCACCGCTGAATAGGATGACTAGGGCGAGGGATGACATCTTTTTATACAAGGACTTCTTCATAGTGGTTCCTCCTGAATCTATCTGATATTCCTATACTATATATGTAACCTTGTCCGGACGGATTGAATTTATTCGCTAATGTGACTAATAGATATGTATATTTGTCAAGATCGACAAGGTCAAATGATGTAGAATAATAAATTGGATTCTGGTACAATCTATATATTAAGTTTGAAGGAGCGGAGCACATGGATAATGATTTGGTGCAGGTATTAAGATCCGTTTTTCGCGAAGAATTGGAGCCCGTTAAGGCGGAATTAGGAACCGTCAACGAGCGTTTGGATCGAATAGAGACAGAGCAGCAGAACATGAAACAAGATCAGCAAACAATGAAACAAGATCTGCAAACAATGATGCAAGATCAGGAACAGATTAAACGTGCTGTGCTGGAAACAAACGAGCGGCTCATCAACGTGGAGTCTTTATTGGAGAATCAGCACAGAATTATCGAACTTCTCTCAGCGCGCTCCATTGAGCAGGAAGCCAAGCTGAAGCGGATTATATAACTATATACACAGCAAGCCCACGTATCTTGATTTCAAGGCGGGGGCTTTTTTTGCGTAAAACAAAAATCGAGGCTCCCTTTCGGGAGCCTCTTTCATGGGAGAGGAGAAACCGGACGAAGAGCTTATGGGGAAACGTAAGCCTGCTCCGCGGTTGTCTACGACATTTTGTGATGTCGATAATTACAGGATGACCCGGATGCGGGAGTTTTATACATTTGCTTGCGAATATTCTTCTGCTCCGCATTGTGACAAAGTCGGACAATCTTTTTATTTCATGGAATAATTGTGGTACTATAGGCTTGGACTTATGCCCTGTAACGGCATAGTAATGTAGAGACAAAAGCTAAAAAGCAGGTGGATGATCGGTGAGAGTCATATCGGGAAGTGCAAAAGGCAGGCCGCTTAAAAGTGTTCCAGGCAATGGCACACGGCCTACTACCGATAAAGTGAAGGAAGCGTTATTCAGTATGATCGGGCCTTATTTTGAAGGAGGTACGGTGCTTGATTTGTATGCCGGTACCGGAGGCCTGGGAATTGAAGCCCTAAGCAGAGGGATGGAAGCTGCGGTGTTTGTGGACATGGAACAGAAGGCGATTGACACGGTGCGTGCGAACCTGAAGGCGGCCCGGCTGGAAGCGCAGGCTGAGGTCTACCGCAATGATGCGGGAAGAGCGCTTGGTGCACTCGGGAAGCGGGGGAGAGCATTTGATCTTGTTTTTCTGGACCCGCCTTACCGTATGAAGCATGGAGACGAGCTGATGGTTACGCTGGCGGACAAGCTGCTGCTGAACCCTGATGCAGTGATCGTGCTGGAGCATGAATCGGGATATACCTATCCCGAGGATATACCGGGGTTCGTTAGAACGAAGCAATCTGTCTATGGAGAGGTTACGATCTCTATCTACCGGTATGAAGCTGCTGTTCCAGAGGCTGCCGCAAGCGGCAAGGAGGTTAATGATGAGTCTGCAAATTAGAAAAGAACGTGTCGCTATCTATCCGGGAACCTTCGATCCGGTTACGCTGGGACATATGGATATTATTCACCGGGCCGCCAAGCAGTTCGACAGGCTGATTGTGACGGTGCTGAACAACCTGAGCAAGAATCCGTTGTTCTCGGTCGAGGAACGGACAGAGCTTCTGCGCCAGGCGACAGCGGATATACCGAATGTTGAAGTGGACAGCTTCCGTGATCTCCTGGTTAACTATCTGAGGCAAAAAGATGCGCAGGTTATTGTCCGGGGAATCCGGACCGTTACGGATTTTGAATATGAGCTGCAGAATGCTTCCATTAATCATAACCTTGACCCTGAAGCGGAAACTATATTTATGATGACTAATCCGAGATACTCCTACCTTAGCTCCAGTGTGGTGAAGGAGATTGCCCACTTCGGCGGGAAGGTCTCGGATTTTGTAACCCCTGAGGTGGAGCAGGCCATGAAGCTGAAGTTCAGCCGGATGGACGGCGGCTTGAAGTAAACAGCTTCACGGCAGCAGACAGCAACAGCAGCAGCATAACAAGCAGGGTCTGAAGTCCCAAGATTTGTGGGGCCAGAGTCCATATTCTCAGTGAAGTGCCTATGTCTTGCAGCTGTACGGCCGGGGGTGAGCCGGCTAGAACGGGCAGCACCGCAGACTGAATATGGAGCAGCGGTGTCCACAGCAGGAGCGTGAACGCAAAGGCAAATAGTCCATGCAGCAGCCTGACTGCGGTGAACGGAAGGAAGCGGACATTCGCTGCCTTCAGCACAGTCAGTGCCTGGAGCTGGGCGCAAATGCCGCTCCAGGCCAGGCTGGCCGACAGCAGTGCCGGGCCAAGAAGACCGCCTATTAGAAAACCTTCAAGTCCTGCTGTGGCTGAAGTCATTGACCGGGCTCCGAGATGAATCTCAAGCATGCTTGCTGTAACCAGATTCGGCAGCCATGGCAACAGTCTGGTAACAATACTTACAACAACTGCGAACATAATCATATAGCCGCCTACAATCATCAGGCTCTGTACGGCGGAGGATACGGATTCACCGAGCACCTTGCCGAAGCCCCGTCCATCCCTTGACCGGGCATCCGCTGCTGCCTGATGGATACGCCGGGGCAAGGATGCTTTTTTGCTGCGGGGGCGGCTGCCCGTCAGGCTGGAATCACTTTCTTGCGGAACTTGCGGAAGAGCTTGCGGAAGCGGAATAGGTGAGGTTATCTTACGGGAGCCATTGAAGCAGGCGGATAGAATACCTGCGGCTATCCCTGACAGCCAGTGGATGGCCAGCAGGGCATACCCGGCGGCTGGACTGTGCAGGAATGCTGTCCCGACTACAATAAGCAGTGTGACCGGACTGGCATAATGCACGATAGCCGCCAGCCGTCCGGCCTCCTTGTCCGTAATGTCCCCCTGCTTGTGCAGCTGCATCACTCCTCCGGCTCCTGCCGGGAAGCCGGCGGTAAGGCCGAGCACCAGCGTCCAGCCGCCCGCCCCGGGAAGCCGGAAGCAACGCTTCATCAGTGGCTCCAGCAGGACGCCGATACCATGCACGAAGCCGGATGCGCTCAGCATCTCTGAGAGGATCAGGAAGGGCAGTAGCGCCGGAAAGACCAGGGTCCACCAGAGCGTAAGGCCCGTAAGTGAAGCCTTGAAGGAGGCTTCGGGTGCGATGACAATCGCTATAGCAAGCAGAATGGCTGCAGCCCCGGGTACAAAGGGAGCTGAACCCGACAGGAAGCGTCTGAATCTAAAGTTTATCATTAGAGTTATCCCCTCTTCATAGCTTAGGACATGGGCAGATCTTGTTATCAATTTATGCAGGGGAGACAACCATCATGCCACAGCCGGAGTCAAGCTTCAGGCTAAGGTACCACATTCTAAGTGCCGGGGCATCATCCGCAGGAAAGAAGGGGAAGAGACTTGAGGCAGTACAAACGCCGGGTAGGCATCCGCGCTTCAGCCTATTTATTTTCATTCGTGGTCATTCTCTATGTTGTGGTCTTTATGAACACGCCTTACATTGTATATCAGCCGGGAAGCGCCTCCGAGGTGGCACCGATGATCAAGGTTGAGAATGCCGATCCGCAGGAGCAAGGAACCTTCATGATGACCACGGTCTCTGCAAGCTATGCGAATGTGGCTCTTCTAATCGCCTCTGTGTTCAACTCGAATGCCGAGGTAGTATTGAAAGAAACCCGCCTGCAGGATAAGACAGAGCAGGAATATGCTGCGGAGCAGGTATTCTATATGAATAGTTCGCAGTCCTATGCCGTGCAGGCGGCCTATCATGCGGCAGGTGTACCTTATGAGGATGTCGTGGATTATCTGTATGTGTTCTCGGTACCAGAGACTGCTAATCAGGACCGGTTCAAGCCGGGGGACAAAATCATCAGTGTAGGCGGACAAAAGGCAGCCGATCCGGCCGCGCTGTCCAAATTGCTGTCGGTTCATCAGATTGGAGATAGCGTGGAGGTATCGCTCCAGCGTAACGGCAAAGAGATCAAGGAGCAGGTCAAGCTGGTGGGGGTCAAGGATAAAGAAGCTGCGGTTGCCCGGCCGGGCTTTGGAGTCGTTATTGGTGCGGTTCAAAAAGTGGAGCCTAAGCAGGAAGGCAAAGCCGTCAGCTTCGTGGATACTAACGTGGGCGGACCCTCTGCCGGTCTGATGTTCACCATGGAAATCTACAACCGGCTTACGCCGGGGGATCTCACTAAGGGCCGGAAGGTAGCAGGCACGGGTACGATAGATCCGGAGGGGAACGTGGGGCCAATCGGCGGTGTGAAGCATAAGATTGTAGCGGCCGACCGCAAGGGGGCGGAGATCTTCTTCGTTCCGCTTAAGAACTACGACGAGGCCAAGGCAAAAGCGGATCAGATCGGCACGAATATGAAGCTGGTTCCTGTCTCAACCCTACCCGATGCCCTGAAATACATGGAGGAGCTGCCGGTCAGCAGATCCTGACCGGCGGCTCGAGATAATCACTGTACAGATCGCTGCGCAGCGGGTCGGCATAAGCCCCGGCGAACACAGCAGCCGCCTGGAGGTCACGCTCCAGCATGGGATGGGTGCACCGGGCAGGGCTTGTAATCACCGGAAGCGCCGCTGTCTGCTTCATCTGCTTCAGCAGCTCCCGGCCGCTCTCGCGGAAGCCAAGAACTCTTATGTAGCCGGGACCCCGGGAGAGGACGGAGGGGGACAGCTCTGCTTTGCTGTGGTTCAGCAGGGTGTGAAGCAGCAGACGCTGGAGCCGGGTAAGGGTATACCGTCTGCTCTTAAGCTCCTGCAGCAGGCCGCCGACTGTGAACTTGTCCAGCTGATGCAGGACGCGGAGCAGCCGGTTCTCCAGGCCCTCGTTCATATCCTGCAGCGTGTGCAGCTCCGCAGCGGAGCGCGTATAGAGCACATGGCGCAGCGGCCCGGCGAAGTCTTCTAGCCCTACCGGGCCCCGGCCTGCGTCACGCTCCCGCTCCAGGATGGACAGGGCGTACTCCGGCATGTAAGCCGCCGGTGATCCGCCCTCCTGCAGCAGCCTGCGGATGGCTGTTGCACTCGCAATGGCCGACCCGCCCTCCAGCGGGTCGTGGAAGCCCGCGCCGGTACGCGGCACGGTCAAGGGCCTGATCGCGCTGCCCAGCCGCCGTAGCGCGATCAGGTAGTGCAGGCCGAGGCTGTTGTTGGGCTGCCGCAATATACTTTCGGCATCTTCCGGTTTCTCCTCTCCCAGGAAAGAGGCCTTCCAGGCCGCCGCCGCCGCTGCGCTGTAGGCGGCGGGGAATCCCGCGCCCTCAGAGAGGCGCGCGCGGATCTCCTCCTTAAGCGCACTGCTCTCTTCGGCCAGGAAGCCGGCCAGAGGGAGCAGTGCGCCCAAAGTGCCTGCTTCGGAGCCGAAGCACAGGCTGTCGACGACGCCGGTCGCCTCCAGCAGGGACACCGCTCCGAAGGCGAACCATTCCGCCGGCTGGACGGCGTACGCCACCGGCAGCTCAATGACCAGATCGGCGCCCATGTGCAGCGCCATCTCGGTACGGGCGCGCTTGCTGACCGCCGCCGGCTCGCCGCGCTGGGTGAACGGTCCGCTCATAATGACAACGGAACGGTCCGCTCCCGATATTCTTTTGGCCTCGGTGAAATGATGGACATGTCCGTTATGTAAAGGGTTATATTCGGCTATAATACCTACAGTTGCCACAGTTGCTTCACGCCCCATTCTGGAAGATATATTGTATATCATAAATTGTCACGCTCCCTGAAACAATATAAAGGGAAAATGGTTGACAAACTCAGGGAATAATAGGTATAATAAATTTTGTTTGTTTGGAGTGATAACGATGAACATTCACTTTCGCAAATTAGCGAATGCCGACGAGCCTCTGGTCCTCCACGAAGTTGTGGATGTCAGCGGGGTTGTCACAGGGCGCAAGGATATACTTGCTGTTGCACCACTCTCAGTAGACCTTAAAGCGCTGCCCGCGGGAACCGATAGTGTGAACGTGGTGGGAACACTGAACGGAGAAGTGGACATGTTATGTTCACGTTGTCTCGTTGAGGTCAAGAGTAAGCTGAACATTCCTTTCGCTGAGACCTTCAAGTGGCTTAAGCAGCCAATTCTTCCGGAAGATGAAGATGAGGAACTCATTTACATCAAAGATGAGATTGTGGATCTTATCCCGTATGTGGAAGAAAATTTCGTACTGCACTTACCGGATTCGGTATTGTGCAAGGCAGACTGTCTTGGTCTTTGTCAGAAATGCGGACAGAACTTGAACGAAGGCACCTGCAGTTGCGACAACACAGTGATCGATCCAAGACTCGCTGCGTTGAAAGGATTCTTTACCAAGCAAGATGACTAAGAACAAATCCCGAGGAATTGGGTTACAACAAAATCAGGAGGTGTCTAACAATGGCAGTACCACAACGCAGAACGTCCAAGACTCGCCGTGACAAGCGTCGTACTCACTTTAAACTGGTTGTTCCAGGTATGGTGAAATGCGAACAATGCGGAGAGCTGAAGCTTGCTCACCACGTATGTAAAGTTTGCGGAACATACAAAGCAAGAGAAATCATCAAACAATAGTTTGCACATAAGAGTAGCACTTCATCTGCCGGTGGAGTGCTATTTTTATGTGAAAATAAAGCTGGGGCAGAGCTTATATGCCTTGCGCTGCGCGGGTTTTCAGGCGCTTTTCAAGCCAAAGCTTTATTTTTGCGCCGGCATGCTTTATACTACATATTAGTACCTGGTTCTAATTGATAAGGTAGAACAGAGAGATATGATTACAGCGGCCACTCTTACGGGCCGGAAAGCTGCACATCAGGCCTGTGCCGGGAGGTGAGCCGCTATCGAGCGGATGTCCAAGAAGGAACGTCAGCAGCAGCTGCTGGCTATAATAGAAGGGAACCCGTTTGTAACGGACCGGGAATTGACCCGCCAGCTGAAGGTGAGTATCCAGACGATCCGGCTGGACCGGCTGGAGCTGGGGATTCCCGAGCTGCGTGAGCGGATGAAGCAGATGGCGGAACATTCCTATGATCAGGTGCGTTCCCTGCCAGCTGATGAAGTGGTCGGTGATATTGTGGATCTGCAGCTGGACAAGAGCGGGATTTCGATCTTCGAGATCCGCGATGAGCATGTGTTCTCCCGCAACGGGATTGCCCGTGGGCACTACGTCTTCGGCCAGGCGAATTCGCTGGCAGTAGCCATAATTAATGATGAGATTGCCTTAACGGCTTCGGCCGACATCCGGTTTGTGCGCATGGTCCGGCTGGGTGAGAAATGCATTGCCAAGGCGCAGGTGCGCTCACTTGCGGGCCGGAACGGCAAAGCTGAAGTGGATGTATTTACATATGTCGGAGAAGAGCTGGTATTTCAAGGCCATTTTATAGTGTATCGTTCAGCAACTGAAGAGTACAGCGAAGGGGGAAACCGGAGTGCGGATCGCCATTGATGCCATGGGCGGGGATAATGCTCCTGAATGTAACGTGGAAGGCGCGCTGGCAGCGGCTGCGGAGTGGAAGGACATAGAGATCATACTGGTCGGTGATGAAGCGCGGCTTGAGCCGCTGCTGAAGACTAAGCCTTCTAACGTTACCGTACGTCATGCGGGGGATGTGATCGGTTCGGATGAAGAGCCGGTGAAGGCGGTCCGCCGCAAAAAGGACTCATCCATGGTCGTAGCCGGACGGATGGTCCGCGAGGGTGAGGCCGATGCCATGATCTCCTCTGGGAATACCGGAGCCTTGATGACTACAGGACTTCTGGTAGTCGGAAGAATGGAAGGGATCGAACGGCCTGCGCTGGCTCCGATGATTCCTACGCTGGATGATGTCGGTGTGCTGGCCCTGGATCTTGGCGCCAATATGGATGCCAAGCCGCAGCATCTGGCACAGTATGCCCAGATCGGCAGTATATACCGCAACAAAGTGCACGGCATTGCGAAGCCCCGGGTAGGCCTGCTGAACGTCGGGACGGAGCCGGGCAAAGGCAATGAATTGACCAAGGAAGCCTATCCGCTCCTGGAGGCGCTGCAGGGCATTCATTTTGTCGGCAATGTAGAAGCGCGGGATGTGCTCACCGGAAGCTGCGATGTGCTGGTCTGTGACGGCTTCGCCGGTAATATACTTCTGAAGACGCTGGAAGGAACAGCCGGCGCAATGTTCTCTCTGCTGAAGGAGCAGTTCAGCAAATCGCTTAAGACGAAGCTGGGGGCGGCGATCCTGATGCCGGAGCTTAGAAGCCTGAAGGGCAAGATGGATTATAAGGAACATGGCGGAGCGCCGCTGCTTGGTCTTAGCGGCCTGGTAGTCAAGGGGCATGGTTCGTCCGACGGCAATGCGGTGAAGAATGCGGTAAGACAGGCACGGATTGCCCTGAAGGCGGATCTGGTGCCTAGTATATCGAAGGAAATTAGCGGGAAGTGAGTGAAGACATGAGACAATTACGTCCGGTAGGAATTATTGGGACTGGGAAATATGTGCCTGAGAGAATATTAACCAACAGCGATCTGGAGAAGATCGTCGAAACGAATGATGAATGGATTGTCAGCCGCACAGGAATCAGGGAACGGCATATTGCGGCCCCGGAGCAGGCTACCTCTGATCTGGCCTATGAAGCGGCCCTGAAGGCACTGGAATCCGCAGGCATGAAGGCCGAGGAGCTCGATCTGATTATTGTCGCTACAGTTACACCTGACAGTGCTTTCCCATCCACTGCCTGCATTCTTCAGGACAAGCTGGGGGCTAAGAACGCAGCCGCCTTTGACCTGTCGGCAGCCTGCTCCGGATTCGTCTACAGTCTGGCTACAGCCACGGGCTTTATCCAGAATGGAATGTATAACAATGCGCTGGTGATCGGTGCAGATACGTTGTCGCGCATTACAGATTATACAGACCGCAATACCTGCGTGCTGTTCGGTGACGGTGCCGGTGCGGTAATCGTCGGCGAGGTTCCGGAAGGACGCGGCTTCCAGTCCTTCGATCTTGGAGCGGAAGGCTCTGGCGGCAGCCTGCTTAATCTGGAAGCGGGCGGCTCACGTCTCCCGGCTTCCCAGCAGACCGTAGAAGACAAGAAGCACTTCATCTATATGAATGGCCGCGAGGTCTTCAAGTTCGCAGTACGCGTCATGGGATCGGCTACGGAGCGTGTGCTTACCAAGGCGGGATTGTCTAAGGAGAATATTGACTTGTTCGTGCCGCATCAGGCCAACATCCGGATTATTCAATCCGCTATGCAGCGCTTGGATCTGCCGCCGGAGAAGGTTGTAGTCAACGTTGATAAATACGCGAATACCTCCGCTGCCTCCATTCCGCTGGCGCTTGTAGAAGCAGCCGAGGAAGGCCGGATGAAGGCAGGCGATGCAGTGCTTATGGTCGGCTTCGGCGGCGGACTTACCTGGGGCGCTTCTGTGCTGATCTGGTAAGAATCGGGGCATTACTAGTGAATAATCGGAATTAATAATAGCAACGATGCAGCTCTTCTCAGGCGTTATGTGCCCGGCGGAGCTGCAGCTAACGGGAAGGAGCTTTAACCCTCATGAGCAAAATCGCATTTGTCTTTCCCGGTCAGGGTGCACAGGCAATCGGTATGGGTAAGGATGTATATGAAGCATTGCCTCAGAGCCGTGCAATCTTTGAAAAGGGTGACGAGGTGCTTGGGTTTCCGCTGAGCGGGCTTGTATTTGAAGGGCCGGACAGCGAGCTTAAGCAGACGGTGAACACGCAGCCGGCACTGGTTACAGCCAGTGTGGCTTATCTGGAAGCGCTAAGCGGCCTCCAGGTTACGCCGGATTATGTGGCAGGCCACAGTCTTGGCGAATATAGCGCTCTTGTGGCAGCCGGTGTGCTGTCCTATGAAGATGCTGTAAGGCTGGTCCGCCTGCGCGGACAATTCATGGAAGAAGCAGTTCCCGGAGGACAGGGGGCTATGGCAGCGGTGCTTGGAGCAGACCGTGAGGCGCTTACGGAATTATGCCGCAGTATTACAGCAGCGGGTACTCCCGTTGAACTGGCGAATGTCAATTGTCCGGGACAGATTGTGGTGTCCGGTTCCGTAGCCGGTGTAGATGAGGTGGTCAAGCGTGTGAAGGAAGCCGGGGGCAAACGGGCGATTCCGTTGGAGGTTAGCGGCCCGTTCCACTCCTCATTAATGAAGGGTGCGGCTGAGCGGCTGGCTGCTGAGCTCGAGAAGGTAACCTTCAATGCTCCTGCTATGCCGGTAGTGGTCAATGTCACCGCTGCTCCGGTGACAGACCCTGAAGAAATCCGCAAGCTGCTGGTAGAACAGGTATATTCTCCGGTACTCTGGCAGGATAGCGTGGAATGGCTCATTGGCGCAGGTGTAGATACTTTTGTAGAGATTGGCTCCGGCAGTGTGCTGGCCGGCCTGATCCGCAAGATTGACAGGAAGGTCAAGGTTGTGAATATCAACAGTCTGGAGAGCGTGCAGGCTGGCTGGTAAGCAGCTTGGCCTAACCGCAGCCGCATGATTATCGAAGGGGGACAACATAGCATGTTTGCAGCACTAAAAGGTCAGACCGCCCTTGTAACCGGAGGGTCCCGGGGGATCGGCCGCAGCATTGCCTTGGCACTCGCTGCTCATGGCGTGAAGGTCGCGGTGAACTATTCCGGCAGCCTTCAGGCGGCTGAAGAGACCGTGGCCCGGATTCACGAGCTGGGCTCGGAAGGAATCGCTCTGCAGGGGAATGTCGGCCGCAGCAGTGATGCTGAGAACCTGGTCAAAGAGGTTATCCAGACCTGGGGGAAAATCGATATCCTGGTGAACAATGCGGGCATTACCCGGGACAATCTGATCATGCGTATGAAAGAGGAAGAATTCGATCAGGTCATTGAGACGAATCTGAAGGGCGTCTTCAACTGCCTGAAGGCAGTAACCCGCCCGATGATGAAGCAGCGTTATGGCCGGATCATCAATATTTCCTCGGTTGTGGGCGTGACGGGGAATCCCGGACAGGTGAACTATACCGCTGCCAAGGCAGGGGTAATCGGCATGACGAAGTCTGCGGCCCGCGAGCTGTCTTCACGTGGAATCACAGTGAACTGCATCGCACCAGGCTTCATTGATACCGACATGACCCGCGAGTTGTCCGATGAGGTTCGCAGCGAGCTGATCAAGGGGATTCCTTTGGGAGAGCTTGGGCGGGCGGAGGACATTGCGAATGCGGCGGTATTCCTGGCTTCGGAAGGGGCAGCTTACATGACAGGCCAGACGCTTCATGTGGATGGCGGAATGTACATGTAAGGCTTCGCAGGGCGTTAGATCGTTACGGGTGAAGATGGACAGAGGCGGCCAGGGCAGCGTTTTTTATGCTCTATGGTATTTTGACTTCATATCTCGTATAATACCAAAAGAGGAGGTGAACCGGATGTCCGATGTATTGGAGCGTGTAACACGCATTGTCATCGACCGCTTAGGTGCCGATGAAGCAGAGGTAACATTAGAAGCGTCTTTCAAAGATGATTTAGGTGCTGATTCTCTTGATGTTGTAGAATTGGTAATGGAATTGGAAGATGAATTCGACATGGAAATCTCTGATGAAGATGCAGAGAGAATTACGACCGTGGGTGAAGTTGTGAAGTACATACAATCTCATACCTAGAGTCATATGATTGAGGGTCCCGTTCCTGCCAGGGCGGGACTTCTCCTCATTTTACAGTGATAATAACAGAACCGCAGATTAACTAATCCTGCGGCGACTGCAGTTTATATAGACATCTGGTATGTTTGCGTTTACACATTGTAGAGGTACACAGCCTATAGACGGGGTGATTATGTTTGAATCATAGAGTAGTTGTAACTGGTATGGGTGTAATGACTTCGCTGGGTAAGGATCTTGAGACGTTCTGGGATAGCCTCATGAGCGGCAAGTCCGGAGTATCCCTGGTTGAAGCTTTTGATGTCAGTGAATATCCAACAAGAATTGCTTCCTCGGTCAAGGATTTCGATGCGGAAGCACGCTTCGGCCGCAAGGAAGCCCGCAAGATGGACCGGTTCGTACAATTCGCAGTTGCTGCCGGTGAAGATGCGCTGAAGGACAGCGGACTTACGATTGGTGAAGATATCGATGCAGAGCGGATCGGGGTATCTGTCGGCTCTGGAATCGGCGGCCTCGGCACATGGGAAGATAACCACAACCTGCTGCTCGAAAAAGGCCCGAAGCGGGTCAGCCCGTTCTTCATTCCGATGATGATTGCCAACATGGGCTCCGGCCAGCTGTCGATCAATCTCGGGGCCAAGGGACCGAATACAACGACAGTGACCGCTTGTGCAACAGGCAGCCACTCCATCGGGGAATCCTTCCGTCTGATCCAGCGCGGTGATGCGGATGCGATGATCTGCGGAGGTGCGGAAGCCACCATTCGTCCTACAGGAATGGCAGGCTTTTGTGCAATGAGAGCCATGTCTACCCGCAATGACGAGCCGGAGAAGGCCAGCCGCCCGTTTGATGTGGACCGTGATGGCTTTGTTATGGGCGAGGGTGCGGGAATCCTGATTCTCGAATCCCTGGAACACGCCGAGAAGCGCGGAGCCAAGATCTATGCCGAAGTCATCGGATACGGTCTCAGCGCCGATGCCCACCACATGACGGAGCCTGATCCTGACGGTGCAGCGCGCTGCATGAAGATGGCGATCCGTGATGCCGGTATTCATCCTGAGGATATCGACTACATCAATGCGCATGGTACATCTACACCGGTAGGCGATAAATCCGAGACAGCCGCTGTGAAGAAGGCGCTTGGAGAGCATGCGTACAAGGTTGCGATCAGCTCAACCAAATCGATGACAGGCCACTTGCTTGGCGCTGCCGGCGGGGTGGAAGCGATTATCTGCGGGTTGTCCCTGCAGAAGGGTATGATTGCCCCTACCATCAATTTGGACAACCCTGACCCGGATTGCGATTTGGACTATGTTCCGAATGTGCCACGTCAGGCGGAGCTGAATATCGCGATGTCGAATTCCTTCGGATTCGGGGGACATAACGCGACCGTTATTCTCAAAAAATATAATAAGTAAGGGGAGACAGTGCAGTGAAAGGAGACCTGAAGCAGTTACAAAGTCAACTTCAAATCCAATTTCACGATCCTGTACTTCTGAAGCAGGCTTTCACCCATGCATCGTATGTGAACGAACACCGGTTCAATCAGCATCAGGACAACGAGCGCCTGGAGTTCCTGGGTGATGCGGTGCTTGAGCTGACGGTGTCCGAATATCTGTATAATCTGCTCCCGGACAGACCCGAGGGAGAATTGACCAAGCTGCGTGCTGCGATTGTCTGTGAGCCGTCACTGGTCCGGTTCGCCGAGACCTTGGGCTTCGGGCGGTATGTACTGCTGGGAAAAGGGGAAGAGCTTACGGGCGGACGTACCCGCCCGGCTCTGCTGGCTGATGTGTTCGAAGCCTTCGTGGGAGCGCTCTATCTCGATCAGGGACTGGAGACAGCCCGGAGATTCCTGGATAATCACGTATTTCCGCTGGTGGAAACCGACGGTAAGCTGCAAATGCAGATGAGCGACTTCAAGACAGAGCTTCAGGAACTGATACAGCATCATGGGATGGGTACGCTGGAATATCGGATTATTGAAGAACGCGGACCGGCGCATGAGCGTGAGTTCGTCTCAGAAGTATATATGGCCAGCCGTTCACTCGGCAGCGGCAGCGGCCGCTCCAAGAAGGAAGCGGAGCAGCAGGCAGCGGCAGCGGCGTTATTGCTTCTGAAGGAAGATGGTGCCTGAATGCACATATGAACATCTGAAATGCGGAGTAGAGCAGCAATGGTCTGAATGCCGGCGGTTCGGCGGAAGTCAGACTTTTGCTGCTCTTTTTCGAAAGATCAGAAATGATATGTTTTGGGGTAAATATCGAAGCAGGTGCACCACTTTATGGGGTTGTTTTGGCAAGGAAACACTATGGTATAATGGGTCAGAGGTGAGTAGCGAGTTATGTTTCTGAAACGGATTGAATTAGCAGGCTTCAAATCATTTGCCGACAAAACAGAGATGGAATTTGTGCGCGGAATAACGGCTGTAGTCGGCCCGAACGGCAGCGGAAAAAGTAACATATCCGACGGCATCCGCTGGGTGCTTGGGGAGCAGAGTGCCAAATCCCTGCGCGGCGGCAAGATGGAGGATATTATATTTGCCGGAAGTGATGCCCGCAAGGCGGTCAACTATGGTGAGGTCTCGCTGACGCTGGATAATGAGGATCATGTGCTGCCGCTGGATTTCAGCGAGGTGACCGTGACCCGGCGTGTCCACCGCAGCGGCGACAGTGAATATCTGATCAATAAGCAGGCCTGCAGGCTGAAGGATATTACGGAGCTGTTCATGGATACCGGTATCGGCCGTGAAGCTTATTCGATTATCGGACAAGGCCGGATTGAAGAGATTCTCAGTACCCGTTCGGAAGACCGGAGGGGGATCTTTGAAGAGGCTTCAGGTATTGTTAAATATAAGTCACGCAAAAAGGATGCCGGCCGCAAGCTCGATGAGACCGAGCAGAATTTGCTGCGGATTCATGACCTGATCAGCGAGCTGGAGGATCAGGTGGGACCGCTGAAGGACCAGTCCGAGAAGGCGATAAGATACAAGGAGCTGCGGGAGCAGCTAAAGCATCTGGAGATTTCGGTATATGTGCATCAGATCGAAGGCATACATACATCCTGGCAGGAGGGCAACGCCCGCCTGGAGGTGCTTAAGACGGAGCAGCTGGAGCTGTCCACTATAGTCTCTGCCCATGATGCCAAGCTGGAGAGCGGCCGGGCGGAGCTGCGTAATCTGGAGCAGGAAGTGGAGAAGCTGCAGGAACAGCTGCTGCGCAGCAGCGAAGCCAACGAGAAGAGCGAAGGCTACGGAGAGCTGCTGAAGGAGCGCCGCAGGAATCTGGAGCAGAACCGGGAACAGCTCATGCAGACTCTGGGTTCTGTAGGCGAACGCTCTGAGGGGCGGCAGCGTGAGCTGGCGGAGCTTGAGCATAAGCTGAAGCAGACCAGGCAGACGCTTGCGGAGCTGCGGGCACAGCTGGCGGATGAGGAATCGAAGCTGCAGGGTGTGGCCGGAGGCATCAGCCAGAGCAAGGAAGAGAAGCTGAAGAGCGCTCTGCTTGAGCTGATGAACCTGATGGCCCAGGCGCGCAACGAGATCCGCTATGCGGATCAGCAGAAGGAGAGCCTGGAGCGGCGGATGAGCCGCAGCCAGGAAGAGAGCGGCAAGTGGACAGCGCGGCTGGAGGAGCTGGTCTCTGCACAGAGCGGGCTGAAGGATAAGATTGCTGCGCTAGGCAAGGAAATCGGGCTGCTGCGCGGTGCGTACATTACGGAGAGCGAACAGACCGGCAAACGGCAGAAGCTGCTCGAAGAGACGCAGAGCGGCCTGCGAAAATGGGAGCAGAAGCGCGAAGCCCAGGTGTCCCGGCATGAGACGATGAAGGAAATGCAGGATGATTTTGACGGCTTCATGCTTGGGGTCAAAGAGGTGCTGAAGGGCGCGCGCAAAGGACAGCTAAGCGGTGTACACGGGGCAGTTGCCGAATTGATCTCCGTTCCCGAGAAGCTGGAAATGGCGATTGAGACCGCCATGGGCGCTTCCTTGCAGCATGTGGTTATGGAGAATGAAGCGGTGTCCCGGCAGGCGATTGCTTTCCTGAAGCAGCGTCAGCTCGGACGGGCGACCTTCCTCCCGCTTGATGTGATCCGGCCCCGGCAGATTACCGGCAGTGACCGTAGCATGGTTCAAGGTGCTGAAGGGTTTGTCGGTATCGCCTCGGAGCTGGTCGGCTATGAAGACAAGTATGGAAGCATTATCGGAAGCCTGCTCGGCAATGTCGTAATCGCTGAGAGTCTGGAGCAGGCGAACCGCATTGCGGCCAAGTGCCAATACCGCTACAGAGTGGTTACGCTGGAAGGCGATGTGGTGAATGCAGGCGGCTCAATGACGGGCGGCAGCCAGCATAAGAAGAACAACAGCCTGCTTAGCCGCAAGCGTCAGCTTGACCAGCTCTCCGGCGAGATTGAAGAGAGTGAGCAGCAGATTGCCAAGCTGAAGCAGGGGATCAGCCGCTTGCGCGCTGAACAGGACAAAGGCTCCCAGAAGCTGGAGCAGCTGCGGCATGACGGTGATGAGAAGCGGCTGGAGGAACAGCTCGTATCCGGCGATCTGAAGCAGCTGGAGCAGGAGCTGCGGCATGTGCAGGAGCAGGTCGAGGGCGCGGGCGCGGAGCGCAGCGGCTTCGAGCAGGAGGTACGCGGGCTGGATGAGGCCCGCAAGCAGGCGGAAGCAGAGCTGTCCCGGCTGGAGAAGGAAGAGCAGGAGGCGCACGCAGCAATCCGCAGTGCCGAGTCGGACCGCAAGGCGAATGAATCGGCCAAGGAAGAGCTGCAGGGCAAGCTGACCGGGATGAAGGTCACGGAGGGCAAGCTGGATCAGGAGATCTTCTCGCTGGAGGAGCAGCGGCGCCGGATGAGGCAGGACGCCGGCTCCCAGGAGAAGGAGCTGCGCCAGAGCCGCAGCCTGCTTATGACCATCGAGCAGGATCTGGAAGAGAATGCACGGGAGACCGTGAAGCAGAAGGAAGAGGTCAACAGTCTGAGGCTGAGCAAGGAAGATACGTCTGCGAGGCTTGACCTGGCCCGTGCCGACCGCGCGGCGATCTCGCGCAAGCTGGAGCTGGCCGAAGGCGAGACCAAAGATCAGCGTCAGGCGCTCCGGGCGGTCGAAGACAAGCTCCGTTCCACGGAGGTTGCCGTTGGCCGGCTGGATGTAGAACTGGACAATATCCTCCGCAAGCTGAGCGATGACTACGAGCTGAGCTATGAGCTGGCGAAGCAGCGTTATCCGGTGCCGGAGGATGTGCCTGCGGCACAGCTGGAGGTGCAGCGTCTGAAGCGCAGCATCTCCGGTCTGGGCGAGGTCAACCTTGGCGCGATAGAAGAGTATCAGCGGGTGCATGAGCGGTATACTTTTCTCAGCGGGCAAAAGGATGATCTGGTGGAAGCCAAAACAACGCTGTATCATGTCATCCATGAGATGGAAGAGGAGATGTCGAAGCGCTTCAAGCAGACCTTCGATGCCATCCGCCGCGAGTTCGGCACGGTGTTCACGAAGCTGTTCGGCGGCGGGCGGGCAGATCTGCAGCTGCTGGACCCTGAGCATATGCTCGATACAGGGATTGATATCGTTGCCCAGCCGCCGGGCAAGAAGCTGCAGAATCTCCAGCTTCTCTCCGGCGGAGAACGCGCCTTAACCGCGATGGCTCTGCTGTTCGCCATTCTGCAAGTCAAGCCGGTGCCGTTCTGCGTGCTGGATGAAGTGGAAGCGGCGCTGGATGAAGCCAATGTGGTGCGCTTCGCCCAGTACCTGCGCGAGTTCTCGGAGCAGACGCAGTTCATCGTAGTGACCCACCGCAAGGGAACGATGGAGGAAGCAGACGTACTCTACGGCGTGACGATGGAGGAAGGCGGCGTGTCCAAGCTCGTATCCGTGCGGCTGGAGGATGAAGAGGCAGAGATAGCTTAATTAGACGCAGGATTCATGAAGTGATCCCTATAACCCTTTAGGAGGAAGCATAAGCCTATGAGTTTTTTCAAAAAACTGAAAGACAGCATCTCCGGTAAAACGGAAAGCGTAACGAAACAGTTCCGCGACGGTCTGGAGAAAACACGCAAGGGCTTCGTTGAGAAGGTCTCGGATCTGATTATCCGCCGCAAAAAGATAGATGAAGAATTCTATGAGGAGCTGGAAGAGATTCTGATCGGCGCCGATGTCGGCGTGAATACGGTCATGAATCTGGTAGAGGAGCTGCGTGCCGAAGTGAAGCAGAAGCGGATCGAGGACGCGGCAGAGCTTCAGCCGATTCTCTCCCGCAAGCTGATGGAGCTGCTGCGCGGAGATGATGACAACAGTCTGAACGAGAATCCGGATGGCATTACCGTGATCCTGTTCGTCGGCGTGAACGGAGTCGGGAAGACGACGACCATCGGCAAGCTGGCGCACCGCTACAAGCAGGAAGGCAAGAAGGTTCTGCTGGCGGCAGGCGACACCTTCCGTGCCGGAGCCATTGAGCAGCTTGAGGTGTGGGGCAAGCGTGCCGGAGTGGATGTGATCAAGCAGCAGTCGGGCTCGGACCCGGCAGCGGTGATGTTCGATGCGGTTCAGGCTGCCAAGCAGCGCAGTGTGGATGTGCTGATCTGCGATACAGCAGGCCGGCTGCAGAACAAGAGCAATCTGATGGAAGAGCTGAACAAGATCTTCCGTGTCATTCAGCGCGAGATTCCAAGCGCCCCGCATGAGGTGCTTATGGTGCTGGATGCCACCACCGGGCAGAATGCGCTCACCCAGGCCAAGCTGTTCGGCGAGAAGAGCGGCGTGACCGGCCTGGTACTGACGAAGCTGGACGGTACGGCGAAGGGCGGAATCGTGGTCGCGATCCGCCAGGAAATGAACCTGCCGGTGAAGCTGGTCGGTCTGGGCGAGAAAATGGAAGATCTCCAGCCGTTCGATTCCGACCAGTTCGTGCATGCCCTGTTCGCAGGCATGATCTCGGAAGAAGCGGACTCGGAAGAATAACCACAACAATAGATAGCTGCGAAGCAACCTCCCTTTGGAATGAAATATTCCCGGGGAGGTTTTTTGTTGAACGGATTGGACTCGCTGAGAGGGGAGGGGAAGAGGAAAAAGTTGGACTTTCTCCACTTGCTGATGAAAGAAAGGTCTCTGTTAGGGCAGGAGTTGGAAAAACAACAATTATTTGAGCGCATTTCAGCCAATGTGGCTGATACTAACACTAGCAGTTGTAGTTTTTCCGCTTGCTTTCCCCTATCCCTCAGAAATCGAAGAATTAAGATACGTTTGTCCACCTGTTGTTGCGGGGCTGCCGCTTCTTGGCTTCCCGCGCAGAATCCCCCGCCACGGACATATCCTCCTCTACCGAAAGGAGCCTCCACCAGTACATAACCATCCTTCGGCTTACTCCCCTTTTGGCGTTTCAAAGAATACGCTGAAATTATATTAAAAATACATCATATGAAAAATTCATAATAGTACTGCTTGTCAGCATCCCCGCATACAATTGGATGTGGAATCATCATGCAGCGCCCCCAAAAGCAAGTATAAGAGAAAGGAAGCGATTCCAAAGCGGCAGGATGGTTCAGAAACTCCATTTTGCTGTTATATATATTGACATGGATAATATTATTTACGTATTATGAAGGTAGTAAATCATATTTTCGTGGTGAATTTTTAAAATTTGAACTTATTTGTTAAGAAACATAACACATTATACTGATCCGAGAGGAGTCGGGCTCATGTCCAAACTAGATCCTTTGCCCGGTCTGTCTCCGTATCCGCTGCAGCATTTCTATGATGAGATGTATGCGGATGAACGGAACGTCCGGCCTCATTACAAGCATGTGAACCGCATGTTTTCCGGGATGAGCCCCGAAGAGCTGCAAGAGAAGCAGAAGCTGATGCAGCGTCGGATGATGGAAGAAGGTATTACCTTTACACTGTACAACCCGGCACAGGATCAGCCTATGGAGCGGACGATTCCCTTCGATATGATTCCGCGCATTATCCCCAAGGGAGAATGGGAACGGCTGGAGGCGGGGATTGTGCAGCGGATTACCGCACTTAATCTGTTCATTCATGATATTTACCATGAGCAATATATTGTGAAGGACGGAATTGTGCCGCGGCGGATGATTATTTCGAACTGTTATTTCCGGCCGGAAATGACCGGACTCCGTGTACCCGGCGGTGCGTATATCACCACTTCAGGGATCGATCTGATCCGCCATCATGACGGCGAGTATTATGTGCTTGAGGATAATCTGCGTACACCCTCTGGCTTCTCGTATCTGTTCAAAGGCAGATCGCTCATGAATCAGCTTTTTCCTGAGTTGTCGTTTGCCAGCTCGATCCGCGATGTGGATCACAGTCTGAATCGTTTCCTCTCCGTGCTGCGCAGCCTGTCCCCGTCCCGGACCAAAGACCCGGTCATTGCCTTGCTGACACCGGGGGAATACAATTCGGCTTATTATGAGCATGCCTTTCTGGCGCAGCAGATGGGCATTCATCTGGTTGAGGGCCGCGACCTGGTTGCGCAGGACCACAAAATCTACCTGAAGGTGATGAACGGTCTGCGCAAGGTCGATGTGCTGTACCGCCGCCTGGATGATGATTTCATTGATCCGCTTGCTTTTCAGCCCAGCTCGCTGCTGGGGGTTGCAGGTCTGATGAATGCCTACCGGGCGGGGAATATCGCGATTGCCAATGCGCCCGGAACCGGGGTAGCCGATGACAAGGCCATGTATGTGTATGTGCCGGATATGATCCGCTATTACCTTAATGAAGAGCCGATTCTGGGCAATGTGCCGACCTATCTGCTGTCACGGCCGCAAGAGCGCCAGTATGTGCTGGACCATCTATCTGAAATGGTGGTGAAGGAGACGTCTCTCTCCGGGGGCTACGGCATGCTGATCGGGAGTGAGGCGACGAAGGAGGAGCTCATAGACTTCCGGCTCAAAATACTGGCCGAACCCGAGCGTTATATCGCCCAGCCGATTATGTCGCTGTCCCGTGCACCGGTCTTGTCAGAAGGCAGTATGGCTCCGCGGCATATCGATCTGAGGGCATTTGTGCTGATGGGGGCTGACCGCAAGCCGCATGTCATTCCAGGGGGCTTGACCCGGGTAGCGATGCGCGAAGGCTCGCTGGTCGTGAACTCCTCCCAAGGCGGCGGAGTGAAGGATACCTGGGTAATGGCCTAGAGACTATCTACGTTAAAGGGGTGGCTAGAATGCTGAATCGCAATGCGGAGGCTCTATTCTGGATCGGCCGTTATATTGAACGGGCTGAGAATCACGCCCGGCTGATCGACGTACATTACCATATCCAGCAGGAAGAGGATTTCAAGGAAGAGGGCCACAAGTGGTCGCGCCTGATTGACGCGCTTGGGGTACGGAGTGAATATCTGCGGCAGTTCGAAAGCTTCAGCGAGCAGGATGTATTATCCTTCATTACGCTGGATCTGGGGAATACCAATTCTCTATTCTCCTGTGTGCATCAGGCCAGGAATAATCTGCGCACCCTGCGACAGCATCTGCCGAGTGAGCTGTGGGATATTGTCAACGGCTTCAACCTGTGGCTCGGGGAGCAGTCGGTAGCGGATATCATGCGCGGTCCCCATCAATTCTATCAGCAGGTTAAGGAACGGGCGGCGATGTTCCTTGGCGCGGAGCAATCGGTAATGCTCCGGGGCAATGAATGGCATTTCATCGAGAGCGGCCGGTTTCTGGAGCGGGCAGAGAATACGACGCGTATCCTGCAGACTGTCACGGTATCCTGCAAGTCGAAGGATATCAATTCTATCTATACCCAGCTTCAGGCCGTGCTGAAATCGGTGAGCGGATATCAGTCCTTCCGCCGGTATTATGCTGATGATATGTCGCCGGAGTGCATCCTGGAATTCCTGATCGTGAACCCGCTGTTCCCCCGTTCGATCCGCTTCTCGTTCCACAAGCTGGAGGAGCATCTGGCCAAGCTGGAGCTGGACACTACAGAGAAGGGCTCGGGGCATGAGAAGGTGATCCGGCAGGCGGGCAAGATCAAGGCGGAGCTGGATTATATGGAGAAGGATGAGATGTCCGGGGACCTGGCCCTGGATGTGCTGGAGTCACTGATGATATCCTGTCAGAGGCTCGGCAGAACGATGGACGGTGCTTTTTTTCGCCGTGAAGGAGTCTCGGTATGAAAATACAAATCAACCACACAACCACCTACAGCTACCCCGAGCCGGTGACGGACAGTGTCAATGAGATCCGGCTGACGCCGCGCACGAACTACCGGCAATCCTGCTATCACCATGAGGTGGAGGTGCACCCGCCAGCCAATCTGCTAACCTATGAGGATTTCTTCGGCAACCGGGTCCATGCCTATTCGGTGAATAAGCCGCACACGGAAATGGTGATTCACACCAAAGCGACCGTGGTCACGCTCGACAAGGCGCAGGGCACGGATCTCCCGCATATTCCGCTGGAGGAGCAGGTGAAGCTGCTGAATGACGAGAAGTTTCAGAACCGGTATATAGAGTTTATTCTGCCTACCCGGTACACCGAGGTGACGCCGGAGCTGGTGGAATTTGCATCGCAGCATCCTTTTGAGGATGCAGAGGATATGTTTGAATGGACCCGGAAGCTGTCGTCCACCATCTATGAGCAGTTTACGTACGATCCTGAGGCGACAAGCGTCAATACTACGGTAAAAAGAGCACTGATGCTCAAGCGCGGAGTCTGCCAGGACTATGCGCATCTGATGATTGCGGTCTGCCGCAGTGTCGGCTTGCCATCGCGGTATGTGAGCGGGTACCATTTTGTCGGGGATCTGCAGGGGGGCAATGCGAACTTCGAACAGGCCTCCCATGCCTGGGTGGAGACACATATTCCGGGTACGGGCTGGCTGGGCTTCGATCCGACCAATAATGTTGAAGTGAACTGGCGGTATATCAAGCTTGGACATGGACGGGATTATAAGGATATCGTTCCGGTCAAAGGCGTATACCGCGGAGCAGCGGGCACGCTTACGGTTAAGGTGGATGTACGGCAGCTGGAAAATTGAATGAGCAAGTGGAAACGGCATTGCCGTCCTTTTAGAGGACGGTACCGTTTCAGCGAGAAAGATAAGGATCATTATAGCGCGAAGCATATTAATTCTTATCTTTTTAGTGCAGGCCCCCGCAGATGTGGGGTTTTTGCTGTTGCAGACAAGATATGCAGGAGCTTATCCAGCGGATAGGCTGTGCATGTTGCACTGGGCTTGTGCAATTTTTTGCATAACATGATTATAATCAAGCATCATTTGGGTAATCTTGAAACAGAGCCATTACATGCAGAATGGTATTCACGGAAGGAGAGTGTACATATGAGCCCCAATATAGCAAAAAAGCAGCGTTTTCAAGGGAAAACAGCCATAATCACAGGTGCGGGCTCGGGAATCGGCAGAGCGGCAGCAATTCAGCTGGCACGTGAAGGTGCGAATGTCGCCTTGTTCGATCTGGTGAACGAACGTACTTCGATCCTTGAACAGAAATTGAATAAGCTGCGCAGGGATTGCGCGTTAGCTATTGATGTGGATACTTCGGATGCCGGCCGGATGGAGGAAGCGGTGCGCAGGACTGTGGAGCATTTCGGAGGTCTGGATATTGTGTTCGCCAATGCTGGCATTAACGGAGTGGTCGGGCCGATTGAGGAGCTGAGCGTGGATGATTGGGAGAAGACGTTGTCTGTCAACCTCACTGGCACCTTCCTGACGCTGAAATACACCATTCCCCATCTGAAGGAGAAGGGCAAAGGCAGTATTATTATTACCAGCTCGATCAACGGCAACAGCAGATTTACCAGCTTCGGCTGGTCACCATACAGCACCACTAAGGCGGGACAGGTCGCGTTCGCGAAGATGGCTGCACTGGAGCTGGCCAAGTTCAAAATCCGGGTCAATGTCATTTGTCCGGGAGCGATCGCCACGAATATCGACGAGAGCACGGAGTGGAACGATGATGTGGAGTCGATTGTTATTCCAATTGAATTCCCTGAAGGAGCACAGCCGCTGGCAGACGGACCGGGCAAGCCGGAGAATGTCGCCGATCTGGTCGCGTTCCTGGCCTCGGATGAATCCATTCATATTACCGGCTCGCAGATTGTGATTGACGGTGCGGAGTCGCTGCTGTCTTAAGTTCATTCTCCAGGAAAAGGTGATTCCATGAACCAAGAAGTGACGGATTACATTGCTCAGATCAAGCTGCCCTGGCAATCGGAGATATGCTCCAAGCTGCGTGAGGTCATTCACGAGGCTATACCGGAGGTAGCGGAACGTACCTTGCTGAAGCAGGCTTCTGCTGCATTGTAAGAACTGACAAATAGCGATCCTCCGGGATTTAGAGACACTGCCATGATTGGCGGTGTTTTTCTTTTGCCATAAACAATCTAATTAGATAGTTGTAAAATAACAAACGAAATGATAATATGTCTATATAAAAGTAAACAAAGGGTGTGGTGGTCCGGTTGGTAGAAGAGAATGAAGCAGTGCGGATATCGGAGAAATTCTGGAATGCGTCCATTGCAGAATTGAAGCAGGGCTATAATGTGGAGACGGAAGAGCGGACGGAAAAGTATTATTGTCTGGTCTGCGGAGCTGCCTTCGAGAAGGGCTTGATCTATAAGGATGAAGGGCAGTATTACGAAGCGGAGAAGTTCGCAGCTCTGCATGTGGACAGGGTTCATGGCGGGATGTTCCATTGGCTGCTGACGCTGGACAAGAAGCTGAGCGGGTTAACCGAATTGCAGAAGGGGCTGCTTCAGGCCTTCCGCCAAAGTCTTAGCGATGCAGAAGCAGCCAAGGAGCTGGGGATCGGCAGCACCTCCACGGTGCGTAACCACCGGTTCACGCTTCGCGAGAAGGTGAAGCAGGCCAAGCTGTTTTTGGCGGTTATGGAGCTGGCTGAGGAGAAGCCGGGAGCTTCATCGCCTTTTGTGAGTATTCCGCGTACGGCTGTGATGGTTGATGAACGGTTCGCGATTACCGAGCAGGAGAACGCCGAGATTCTGGGCACCTATTTCAAACAGGGGCCGGACGGCCCGTTGTCAGAGTTCCCTAAGCGGCAGAAGCGGAAGGCGGCTATCCTGCGCCATTTGCTGCAGCGTTTTGAGACCGGGCGCAAGTATAGTGAGAAGGAAATCAATGCGGTGCTCGAAGCCGCTTACCCCGATTACGTGACGCTCCGGCGGTATCTGATCGATTACGGGCTGCTGGACCGTGAAGAAGACGGAAGCAGCTACTGGGTGAAATTATAACGGAGAGAAGAAGGAGAGAGAAATAATGACGGATAAAACCAGACGCAAGGAATTGGGATATAATTACGCACACTCGCACAGGCCGATGGGGGTATACCGGATTGTGAACACCGGCAATGACAAAATGTATGTGGGAAGCAGCCTGAATCTGGACGGGGTCTGGAATAAGCATAAGTTCATGCTGGATATCAAAGGCCATGACAACAAGGCGCTGCAGGAAGACTGGAATGAACGCGGGGAAGCGGGCTTTCGCTTCGAGGTGCTGGAGCAGATTAAGCCGGAGGAGGATTTCGTGGCCGATGTGCAGGAGCTGAAGAAGTACCGCAAGATGCTGCCGGACATGGAGAGTAAGTGGCTGGAGCAGCTGTCTCCTTACGGGGAGCGCGGATATCATAAGCAGAAATAGCTTTCTGCCTGGTGATAAGAAGCGATAACTTACAGGCAAACCGGGAATGAATTTCAGCAGCACCCGTGCTAAAATAAGGATAAAGCTGTAGCAGAATGTGCCGTTTGCAATATAAAAGGGCACCGGGGCGCTGATGAAAGGAACGGTGTGGATGGCTATATTATCTTGGCTTGCAGAACAAAGAATTCAGGAAGCTATGCGCAGCGGAGAGTTCTCCAATCTGCCGGGGCACGGCAAGCCGCTGGAGCTGGAGGATCTCTCGGGCGTACCCGAGGAGCTGCGGATGTCCTACAAGATTATGAAGAACGCCGGATTGCTGCCCGAGGAAGTCACGCTGCGCGCAGAGTGTGTGACGCTCGAAGAGCTGCTGATGGCTTGTCACACCAGCGGCAACAGCACTGCCGGGGAACGCAAGGAGCTGGAGGGCAAGCTCTCCCTGAAGCGGCTGCGTCTTCAGATGCTTTTGCAGGAACGGGGTCTGGAAAGCAATGCTGCATATGCAGATTACGGGGACGTGATCGGGCAGCGGCTGACCGGGGTGGAACGGGATGGTAGGGAGTAGTGGGTGAGGAAACGGGTGAGTAGACGAGTATTGAAGTAAGTATGAGGCCTCCGGTTCATGGAACCGGGGGTTTTTGTGCGAAAGTTTAGATGGGAGCTTATTGTTGAACGGGTAAATCCTCCTACAGCAGTAACGAACTGCTTGATATCTGGAATGAATTCGCCGATGATAGGGAGATGGAGATTTAACTTAACTTTTAGCAGATGATGGAGAGATGAAATGAAGCAGCTTCCGATTATGCAGGTGCTCCCTGACCTGAAGAGAATTCTGACAGACCGTGCAGCGGCCATTCTGATTGCCGAACCTGGAGCGGGGAAGACAACGGCGGTGCCGCCTGCTTTTTTGGAGGAGCCTTGGCTGGCCGGTAAAACTATCCTGATGCTGGAGCCCAGACGCCTGGCAGCCCGTTCGGCCGCAGCTTATATGGCGTCCTGTCTGGGGGAGAGTGTGGGTCAGACCGTAGGCTATCGCATGCGGATGGATACCAAGGTGGGGCGGAATACACGCATTGTTGTTGTGACGGAAGGCGTGCTGACGCGAATGCTCCAGAGCGATCCTTCGCTGGGGGATGTGGGTCTTGTGATCTTTGACGAGTTCCATGAGCGCAGCCTGCATGCGGATCTTGGACTGGCACTGGCGCTTGAAGCGCAGAGTGTGCTGCGCGAGGATCTGCGCATTCTGGTGATGTCGGCGACCCTGGATGGAGACCGCGTAGCTTCTCTGCTGGGTGAAGCGCCGGTCGTCCGTTGTCCGGGCCGGACGTATCCGGTGGAGACGGTCTATGTGCCGGAGGCAGGCAATGCTACCGCTGAGAAATCCGCCGCCGCCGCTGTCCGGCGCGCGCTTGCTGAGCAGCCGGGGGATGTGCTAGTCTTTCTGCCCGGCGAGCGGGAGATCCGCCGGACGGAACAGGAGCTGGCATCAGGAAGTCTGCCGCCGGGAACGGTGCTGCGGCCGCTCTATGGCCAACTGCCGCAGCCGCAGCAGGATGCGGCGGTGGCTCCTGCAGTGGAAGGCGAACGGAAGGTCGTACTGGCAACCTCCATTGCCGAGACGAGTCTGACAATCGAAGGGGTACGCTCGGTGATTGACACGGGGCTTCGCCGGACGCAGGTATTCTCTGCGCGTACCGGCATGCCGCGCTTAACGACGGTGCCGGTCTCGAAGGCCTCGGCCGATCAGCGGCGCGGCCGGGCAGGCCGCACAGCACCAGGCGTCTGCTACAGGCTATGGAGCCGAGAGGCGCATGATCATCTGCCGGACGACAACGTGCCGGAGATCATGGAGACCGACCTGGCGCAGCTCGCCCTGGAGCTGGCGCTGTGGGGCGTGCGCGATCCGGGAGCGCTCGCCTGGCTGGATGCGCCGCCTGCCGCGCCTTACGCGCAGGCCTCGGCGCTGCTGCGCCAGCTCGGTGCGCTGGACGCCGGCGGCGCCATTACGCCGCACGGCCGCAGCATGGCCGTGCTTGGCGCGCACCCGCGCATCGCGCATATGCTGCTGCGCGCGGCAGACCTTGCAGCTGCGCCGCTCGCCGCCAGGCTCGCTGCGCTGCTGCAGGAGCGGGACCTCTTCCGGGGTCCCGCGGCTCTAGATAGCGACCTCACGCTTCGCGTGGAGGCGCTGCTCGGATTCGAGCGCTCCGCCAGTAGCGGCGGAGCGGACCCGGCGGCCTTGCGCGCGGTGCAGCGCGAGAGCCGCAGCTTCCTGGCGCAGCTGCAGGCAGCGCCGGGCGAAGGGCCCGGCGACATCAGCCGCAGCGGCCTGCTGCTGTCGTTCGCCTATCCCGACCGGATCGGGCAGGAGCGCGGCAATGGCGCGTTCCTGCTCTCCGGCGGCCGGGGGGCGGCGATGCGCGAGGGGCAGCCGCTGGCGCGCTCGCCCTACATCGTGGCACCCGGCGTGGATGACCGTGCCGGGCAGAGCCGGATTATGCTTGCCGCAGCGCTCTCCGAGCAGGACCTGCTGAAGCATCATGCGGACAGCCTTCTGGAGGAGCGCGAAGTCTACTGGGACAGTGAGAGCGGAAGCGTGAAGGCGCGAAGAGTGACCCGGCTGGGGGCGCTCATTCTGAAGCAGACGACCCATGAGCGGGCTACTCCCGAGGAGACAGAGAGCGTACTGCTGAAGGTGATCGCGGCGGAAGGGCTACAGCTGCTGCCATGGGAGAAAGCGACCACTCAGCTGCGGCAGCGGATGGAATTCATGCACTCACTGCGGGCCGACTGGCCCGATATGTCGGATGAGGCGTTGATGGATACATTGGAGGAATGGCTGGCACCCTTTATACAAGGGATGCGGAATCTCCGTGATTTACAGCGGGTGAAGCTGACGCAGGCGCTGGAGGGGATGCTGGACTGGAACAGCCGCCAGCAGCTGAACAAGGAGGCGCCGACGCATATTACGGTACCGAGCGGTTCGCGGGTTCCCTTGGATTACAGTAATCCGGGGGCGCCGGTACTGGCAGTTAGGCTGCAGGAGATGTTCGGGCAGACGGATACTCCACGGATTGGCGGAGGGAAGGTCCCGGTGCTGCTGCACCTGCTGTCTCCGGCGAGAAGGCCGATGCAGATTACCTCAGATCTGGCCAGCTTCTGGCAGAACACCTATTTCGAGGTGAAAAAAGATCTGAAAGGCCGTTATCCCAAGCACTACTGGCCGGATAATCCGCTGGAGGCAGTACCGACCAACCGTACCCGTCCTACCAAATAGAATGAGAGGGGTATCAGGTATTAATTCATCCGGTGATGCTTTTCCTGTTTGGGCACCGCGTGAACGGGTAATAGAGTAGCGAACAACAATTACGAAGGAGGGCTTCAAGTGACAGAGAAAATTATTGGCGTATTCGATACGGAACAAGAAGCAACCAGAGCAATTGAAAGTTTGCAGAGTCAAGGGTTCACGAACGATGAGATTTCAGTAATTACGAAGGATCGAGATGACCTGAAACACATCTCCGAGGATACAGGAACAATGGCGCCGGAAGGCGTTGCTACAGGTGCGGCCACCGGCGGCGTAGTGGGCGGAATTACCGGACTGCTGGCCGGGATCGGTGCGCTGGCCATTCCGGGAATTGGCCCAATCCTTGCTGCAGGCCCAATCGCAGCTACACTAACAGGGGCGGCCATCGGAGTAGGAGCAGGCGGACTGGTAGGCGGATTAATCGGACTCGGCATTCCCGAGGATGAGGCCAGAGACTACGAAGGCTACATCGACAGCGGTAAAATCCTCGTCCTGGTCGATGACAACGGCCGTGGAAGAGATATCCATACGGTATTCCGGGGCAACCGTTCACTCAATTCCGGCCGTTACGACAGCCTGTATCCAGAGGATACGCTGGCTGACCGCGGAGCAACTAACCCTGACCTGGTCCCTAGGGACACGACGGTTGGCAATACCTTGGGCAACAGAGGCTCGATGAATGCAGACCGTGACCCGGACCTCTACAACCGCGACAAAATCTAAAAATTATAGCAGGCTTAAGCCCGCTCCTATAGCATACTTAAGAACTGCCTGCGGCGAACATGCCCGGGCAGTTCTTTGTGCTTGATTTTGTGCTGATTAAATTAATTGTGCTAGAGGATGATTCTGGTCATGATTAGATCTGTTTGCTCCTCGTCACCCATATAGAAAGAATGAGTTCCTGTCTGTACGAAATTCAATTTTGTATAAAAGGCAACTGCGTTTCCGTTTTGTTCCCAAACCCCCAGCCAGAGCTTCCTCTTATTCTTTTCGGCCGCGATTTCCACCGCTTTCTCAATCAGCTGTTTCCCTAGCCCCAGCCTATGAAAGGGCCTTCTAATATAGATCCGTTCCACTTCAAGCGAGTCCTTGTCCATATGTTCGGTTTGGGCATCATCGGCGTTAACCTTCAGGTACCCGGCAATTTCTTCATTATAATAGATGAAGTAAAATTCAGAATGGCGGTTGGCGCATTCTTTTTTTAATTGCTCTGTACAAAATGCTCTTTTCAAATAAGCTTCCATAGCTTCTGGTGAATTTTGATTTTTGAAGGTGTCCGTAAACGTTTCAATACTGATTTTTTGCAAGGTCTCCAGATCGCCGGAAGAGCATCTCTTTATCAAAATAGTCATCTATAATTCTCCTTTTGTATAATCAATAGTCCCGTTTGTTTCCCTTTTTTACATATTCCCAGTCTTTTTCCACATTGGACCTGACTCTTTGCAGGAGTTTTACCAGGGTTTCAGCCTCACTTTCGGAGAAGCCGGACAGCGCTACGCTATTAGAATAATCGTTCTCTCTCTTGAGCAGAGGGTAGACGGCCTGCCCTTTCTCTGTAGGGATCAGCCTCTTGATTTTTTTGTTGTGCCGATCTTCATTTTTTTCAATAAAACCGTTAATCTCAAGCTTCTGTATAGCGCGGGCAGCCGTTGTCCGGTCCACCTTAATCATTTCAGCCAGCTTCTCCTGGATCATCCCCGGATGCTCACAGATCCGCATCAGATACAAATATTGCCCCCTGGTAAGGTCGTATTGCTTAAATTCGATATTGCTGATCGAGTCCAGTGACCGGGCAATCATTCCAACCTCGCGTAGAATCTCCTTCATAATCACAGCCCCATTGATCATGTATTTTCCAAGCCTATAGTTTTAAAATAATACATGATTTTTGTTGCAATTACAACAAAATAAATAAGAGTAATCGTCTGTGGAGAGGCAGAGAGGGGGGGATTATTCATGTCATTTCATCATATGAAAAATTCATAATAATGACCCCAAATATTAATAAAAGACTTATTGCGTCCACAATAACCTTTATTCTGCAGAGGTATAAGCAACGGGTGTCCGGGGCGGAAAGTTAAAGTCGTTCTCTATTAATATAAATTCATCATATGAAAAATTCACAATAGAGTGCATAAAAACACCAGCCGTATCTACTAATACCATCTAACCGTCTCACCATATGCGTACCTATCTTCTTCAAAACAGAAAAAGTAAACCTAAACTCCGCACCGGAAAAATGAAACTATAAAATATAACTTGTTGTGAAAACTGGGAAATAGAGTTTATACTAGAGTTGTAGCTGGAAATGCTACCCACATCATTTGACTGCCGGAATTAAGTGACAAGGGGCTATGGCTGTTCTTCTCTAAGGATTCTAACAAAAAACACCCCGGGAGGTGTCTTATGGCGTTTATGATTGCTCAGCGGGCGTTTATAAAGGTATATCTGATTACGATGGTGGAGCAACACAAGGGGTATGGTTATCAGATGCTTGAGGATTTGCGCAGAGATTTCAAAGCTCATGGCTATTCGCCTCCCCAAAGTGAAATTTACCGCGCTCTGCATGAGTTGGTGCAGCAAGGGATACTTTACCGTACCAAGCAGCTTAAGGGGAGCGATCCGAAGGTCGATTTTCAGGAGATTGTCCTGTATCACTTCACTTCGGACGGGGAGGAGAAGGCCAAACTATATAAGAAGCAGGTGAAGGCCGATCTGGACCGTTGTCTTGGTATTCTTAATAAGGCAGTAGCAGACAACTTCTGATGGGAGATCCACGAGCTGGCGGGCTCATGCATATCGATCTGGCCACGTTCCGGCGGACTCATCTATATCAGTCTATCCAGAAGCCTCACAAGTCGTGAACAGCCGGCTCAGGAATCCTCATCTTCAGAATCCTGGCCCGGCGGGGTTACCGGCGAGCTTGCGCTGCCATAATCCTCGACGGCTTCCCAGGCACCGGCGTCATCGAATCTTCCGCTATTCTGCTGACGTCCTTCGCCTGCACCGGCTGGCGGCGCGGTCATGACCTCTTCTTCCACAGGACGTGCGTCAATGTCATTGCTGGTTGGGGCATGTTCCACGGTATAGCGGGTGTAGGGGATGGCCTCAAGCCGCTCATAAGGAATCTCTTGCTTGCTGGCTTCACAGATGCCGTACGTTCCGTTATCCATCCGCGCAAGAGCAGCTTCGATCTCCGTTAATTCTTCGGATAGCGAGGTGTTGATGGACAGGTCGCGGCTGCGTTCAAACGTCTCTGTTCCTGTATCGGCGGGATGGTTATCGACCGAAGAGAGCTCGCCCGTTGAGAGGATAAGGGAATCGCCAAGCAGGCTGTCTTCTGCTCCATTGCCGGAGAAATGCTGTTCCAGTTCAGCCTTGCGTTCTTCAAGCGAGGCTCTAAGCTTAGTCAATTGGTCTTTGGTTAAGTGGCTCATCTGTCATCTTCCTTTCAGCTTGATTAGTAGTTATACTGTCGTAATCTTTCCTTACCCTAATGTGTTATAGGGCAATCAGCAGGCATCCCTATGCTGAATTGTAACTTTAGTGATATTTTCATGCTGCTTTCACCCTGTTATAATAATACCTGCCGGATGAATGCAGCATACACTTGGAGGTTATGAAATGGACGAACATATGAAACGGCGGCTGGATAAGCAGAGAAAGCTGTTCAGCCAGCTCGGTATTACACTTGATGCACTTACCATTCATGAAAAGGAATTCAGTATGAAGCTTCGCGGCTATGATGCCGAAGAGGTGGATACGTTCCTGGACAGCGTCATTAAGGATTATGAACGGTTCTATGCTACCATAGCGGATCTGATGGATAAATGGCAGGAGCAGCAGATTGAGATGAAAGAGCTGAAGGCAGAGGTGAAGACCGCAGCCACTCCGGCCCCTGTGCCGATTATTAAGGGCATTGATCCGCAGGATCTCGAAGATATTATCATCAAGCTGGAAGCCAATGTGCGTCAGCTCAAGGACAGATTGCCCATTCCCCGCACGGAGGGGTATTTGTAAGCCCTGTGCAGCCACAGCGTGAGAGACAACAATATGCAGCATAAGTATAACTCTGGACGGGGGTAGGACCATTGCCGGAGAAGCATGCTTGGAGCTTGAAGATCCGCGGCAAAATCGCACTTGGATATGTCATCATATTATTAATGCTGGGGCTATTTCTGATTATAGTCTCTGGCCGGATTAACAGCCTGGAGAAAGAAACCGTGTTCTTGAGCGATCATGATATAGAAGTTCATGAACTTACATATCAAATTGAGAAAAATGTACTTGATATGGAGACTGGACAGCGGGGGTATGTCCTTACCGATGATGAGTCCTATCTGGCACCGTATAATGACGGGCTGGTGCAGTGGAGGATTAATGCAGCGAAGCTGAATAATCTCATTGCCGATAACCCGAAGCAGGTACGGAATCTGGACACGATTACGGATAATATCGAGAAGTGGGTCGATGTTGCCGGACAGCATGTGGTTGAGCTGAAGAAGAATGGTCATACGGAAGCGGTCAACGCTTTTTTTCGCAACGATACGGGAAAAAATCTCGTCGATACGATCCGTTCCCAGTCCGATTACTTCCGTGACATCGAACGTACGCTCACGAACGACCGGATCAGCAACCTGAAGGACAGCAATCATAAGCTGCTGATTACCATGTACATATTGTGGGGATTGGTGGTCGTACTTGCGCTGCTCATCACTTATCTGCTCTCGGCCAGCATTGTGAATCCGTTGCACAGCGTCATACAGGCCATCAACAGTATTGCCTCCGGCGGTAACCGCTCGGAGCGCATTAAGGTGAAGACGCTGGATGAAATCTATGACCTGGGCGAAGCGACGAACGGGCTGCTGGATAACGTGCAGCGGGAGCAGTGGACGAGCGAACAGCTCACCTCAATGTCGATTGCCCTGCAAGAGACCATTGATATGCCTTCGCTGTGCAGAATTTTTGTCAGCCGGTTGTCGGTTATGCTGGAAATGCAGTATGCCACTATATACGTCGTGAATAATGAGGAACTGTTCGAGCGCATCTATTCCTATGCAGGCGCAGAGAATAAGGAAGAACGCATCGGGCCCGAGGTTATTCAGCCGGGAGTAGGCCTGGCAGGTCAATGTGCGCTGGATCAGCGGATGAATGTGATTGAGCAATTGCCTGATGACTATATCTCCATCAGCTCCGCTCTGGGCAGAACGCCGCCGAGGTTCGCTGTGATTGCTCCGATTATTTTTGAGAACAAGACTGTTGCTGTACTGGAGATTGCTGCGCTGACCCGTTGGGCGCCTTACCATTTCGAGCTGCTGAAGGAATTGCTGGACATGATGGGGGTTACCGTGAATTCGGTGAAGACCCGCATGGAGATCCAGAGGCTTCTGCATGAATCACAGGTGATGAACGAAGAGCTTCAGGTTCAATCCGAAGAGCTGCAGACCCAGTCCGAGGAGATGCAGATGCAGACGGAGGAGCTTCAGAGTCAGACCAGCGAGCTGCTAACCGTGAACAAGGAGCTTGAGAATCAGAAATATGTAGCCGAGAATGCAGCGATCGAGCTGGAGCGGTACAATGAACAGCTGGAACAGAGCTCGCGCTACAAGTCTGAATTCCTGGCCAATATGTCGCATGAGCTGCGGACACCGCTGAACAGTATGCTGATTCTCTCACAGCTGCTGACGGAGAACCGCAATCATACGTTAACCGAGGAAGAACTGGGCTATGCCTCTGTCATTTACAATTCCGGCAGTGATCTGCTTAGTATGATTAACGATATTCTGGATCTTTCCAAGGTGGAAGCGGGCAAAATGCTGGTGGAAATGGATGCCGTCAATCTCACCGAGCTGCCCTCGCTGCTGCAGGGTTATTTCGGCAAGCTTGCAGAAGCGCAGAATGTGGAGTTTAACGTGACCCTGAACCCCGAGGTTCCGGATCTGTTCTTCACCGATGAGATGCGCCTGCACCAGATTCTGCGGAATCTGCTGTCCAATGCCTTCAAATTCACGGAGCAGGGCTCTGTTACCATGGAGATTACCAAGCTGGCGGCATATTCAGATCAGAGTTACATAGCAGAGGGGCCGGTACTGGCCTTTGCTGTCCAGGATACCGGAATCGGCATCTCTGAAGAGAACCGTGAGCTGATCTTCGAGGCCTTCCGCCAAGTGGACGGAACGACTGCCCGCAAATTCGGGGGAACTGGTCTGGGCTTGTCCATCTCCCAGCAATTGGCTCAGCTGCTGGGCGGGCATATCAGCTTGGAGAGCGAAGAGGGCAAGGGTAGTACATTCACCTTGTATCTCCCTTGCCGTGAACTGGACAGTGAAGAAGAACCGTTCCATCCGGCGGAGCTAGCTCAGACTGCAGCCGGGGCGGAGCACTCCAGAACCGTTCATGATACAGGGCAGCCGGGTACTAGCGGGGACTCCCTGTTCGAGAAAGAATACGCCATGCTGCAAGGCAGAACTGTCCTGATTGTGGATGATGATATGCGCAATATTTATGCCTTGCAGAAGGGTCTGGAGCCTTACGGAATGATCATTATTACCGCTCAGACAGGGTATGAATGTCTTCAAGTGGTTAGAGAGCAGCCGGAGGTGGATATCGTACTCCTGGATATTATGATGCCGGTTCTGGATGGATATGACACACTGTCTATTATCCGTGAGGAGATGCATCTCACCGACCTCCCGATCATTGCGGTCTCTGCCAAGACGATGAAGGAAGACCGTGAGCGTTGCCTGGCCGCCGGAGCCACTGATTTCATCAGCAAGCCGGTATTGATACAGGACGTCATTACACGAATGTGCCGGTACATTTGACTTTTCCAAAAACCCATTGACGGGAATACAAGGTATGCTTTATGATGGGTTCATAAATGATCATTTATATGCAGTGGCGTGTTACCTTAACAGGGCATGAGCCAAGATTCGTACTCAATACTTTGAGTCCAGTCTTGGCTCTTTTTTGTGCAAAAAATCAGGATATGGGCGGAAAGGAGGGGGAACTTGGCGAGGGACACTGAACAATTTCAGGTGCTGCGGGTGATTGGGAATAATGTCGTAATGGTAGAGGGCGGCAAGAAGAGCAAGGAATATGTAATTATCGGCAAGGGCATCGGGTTTGCGCTTAAGGATACGGGTGTTATAGATTCGGATGATCCCCGGATTGAAAAGCTGTTTCGGCTGGAGGACCGGGAGGAATGGAGTCAGTATCAGATTCTGCTGGAGGACATTGATCCCAAGGTCATGAGGATTACGGATGAGATTATCTCTGATATCGCCCGTGAGTTTCCCGGCAAGTTAAACGACAAGATCTATTTGGCGCTCCCCAGCCATATCCAATTCACCATTTTCCGCTTGCGCAGCGGGATGGACATTGTGAATCCATTCCTGGAGGAGACCCGGATGACGTTCCCCAAGGAATTTGAGATCGCTTCCAAGGCGGCGGGGAAGATCAGCGAAGGCTTTGAAGTGCAGATTCCTGAGGACGAGGTCGGTTTCCTTACTTACCACGTCTATTCTGCGGTCAGCAATGTGCCGGTGGGCCAGCTTGTGAAGGCCTCCAACATTGTCAGTGAGCTGATGGAGATGATCCGCAGTGAACGCAAGATCCGCTTTGAGCAGGGCAGTATGAATCATGTCCGGCTGATGGTTCACTTGAGATTCTCGATTGAACGGATTCTGCAGGGTTCGCTCATCGACAATCCTTTTGTGAAGCATATCAAGAAGGAATACAAGGATGAATACAAGCTCGCGCAAAGGATGGGCAAAGTCATGCAAGGCAAGCTCAGTGTAGACGTACCCGAAGAAGAAATCTGCTTCCTGGCTATGCATCTGCACCGGCTGTTCCAGACCATAGAGAAGAATAAATAGCAGCAGCAAGGAGTGACTTTTATGTTTTCGAGATGGAAAGCTAAAAAAGAAGAGAAACCTACTGAGGCGGTAACCCGCCTGGAGATATACGCTCCGGTCAGCGGACAGTCCGTACCGTTAACGGAAGTGCCGGATGAGACCTTTGCCGGTGGGCATATGGGCCAAGGCATCGCCATAGAACCTATAGAGGGACGTTTAACGGCCCCTTTTGACGGAAAAATTGCGCATGTGGTCAAAACCAATCACGCTCTAATCCTGGAGCATGCCTCTGGTCTGCAACTGCTGATGCACATCGGAATTGATACGGTCAGCTTGCGGGGCGAAGGCTTCATCAGCCATATTGCCACCGGAGATGAAGTGCAGGCAGGGCAGACGCTGATCGAATTTGATCTGGAGGCAATCCGCGCTGCGGGTTATCGTACGATCACTCCGGTAATTGTAACGGGCAACGGGGAGGACACCCCGGAAGTGGATTGCCATTACGGCCAGGTTACGGCAGGAACAAGCAGTGTTCTTACAACAGCAGTAGCTTCACAGCCTTAGAACATACATGTACTTAATATGAAACCAGGGGGATGATTTCATTATGTTGGCTTTTCTACAAAAGTTAGGGAAATCTCTGATGCTTCCAGTCGCAACTTTACCGGCGGCAGCGATACTGCAAGGGTTCGGACTGATTAATTATGAGAAGGACTTCCATCTGGGCAGTACCGTAGGGGGATTTCTCAACCAGTATGTGGCTCCTTTCTTGAATGCAGGTGCAGGTGCAATCTTCGGTAATCTCGCGCTGATTTTTGCAATTGGGGTAGCGATCGGGTTCGCAGGTGATGCGGTTGCCGCGCTGTCCGCCCTCATTGCTTATCAGGTGCTGGATAGTATTCTTAAGGTGCTTCCAGCCCAAATGCCGTTCATCGCCGATGATGTGAAGCTGAATATGGGCGTGCTGGGCGGGATTTTTGCCGGAGCCTGGGCTGCTTACCTGTACAAGAAATATCATAATATCAAAATGCCAGACTGGCTTGGCTTCTTCGCAGGTAAGCGGTTCGTACCTATCATTACGGCCATAACCACCATGATTCTCGCAGTGCTGTTTGGGATGATCTGGAGCCCGATTCAGGATGTGATCAGTGACTTCGGCACTTGGGTTGTCGGTCTTGGCGGTGCAGGGGCGTTTGTATTCGGGACAGCTAACCGTCTGCTGCTTCCTTTCGGCCTGCATCATGTAATCAACGCTATCGCCTGGTTCCAGTTGGGTGATTTCACGAACGCTGCAGGGGATATTGTTCACGGAGATCTGACGCGCTTCTTCGCCGGAGATAAGACTGCGGGAATGTTCATGACAGGCTTCTTCCCGATTATGATGTTCGCTATGCCGGGTGCAGCCCTGGCGTTCATTCATACAGCCAAACCGGAGAAACGCAAAATGGTTGCGTCCATCTTCATCGGATCAGCGATTGCTTCCTTCCTGACAGGGATCACGGAGCCGCTGGAATTCTCCTTCATGTTCCTCGCACCGCTGCTGTATCTGGTTCACGCTTTGCTGACCGGTTTTGCCGGATTCCTGATGTATGTGCTGGATGTGAAGCTGGGGTTCGGATTCTCCGCCGGTCTCATTGACTACCTGCTTAACATGAAGCTCTCCACCAATGCGTGGGTGCTGATTCCGGTTGGGCTTGGCTTCTTCGTCCTCTATTATGTGCTGTTCCGGTTCATTATCGTCAAGTTCAACCTCAAAACTCCCGGACGCGAGGATGAGACGGAAGATGACCTGATTGATCTGTCCAAGAGCGGTACAACGGTGTCGTCCTCTTCCAGAGCCGCCAAGATTCTGGAGAACATTGGCGGTCCTGCGAATATCCGCAGCATTGACGCCTGTATTACCCGCTTGCGCCTTAACGTAAATGATGACAAGGCGGTTAAGGACTCCGCGCTCAAGCAGTTGGGGGCTTCCGGTGTCATGCGGCTTGGTCAGGGGGCTGTACAGATTGTATTTGGACCACAGTCCGAGCAGCTCAAGGATGATATCAAGAAGCTCATGTAGCTTGAAGCTGGTCAACAGAGCAGAATAGGGAATTGCATGCAGGCATCCTTTTGCGGGATGTCTGTTTTTTTGCGCGCAGGCTATTGCAATATCTATAATACCGAGTATAATACTTGGTATAAAGAAAAAAGGAGTCGGTACCTTTGTCAATAGATGATTATCTGGATTTGCTGAATTACGCCAAGGCAATTAATGATGAACAGTGGCAGGCTGATCTCCTGGAGCAGTTGAAGAACTATGGAGCGCTTGCCGAAGAAAAGAAACAAGTGGATAGTGTAGAAGCGCTATGGTCGCGGTTTGATGATATTAACCTATTGCTGATGCAATTATTCGATAAGCTGAGAGGGCATGAGGACACACCGGATAGCGGTCTGTGGAAAGAGCAGATATGGGAGCTGAAGATGGAGCGGATTCACGTGGCCAAGCAGCTTCAAGCGCAGTATATTAAGATTAGATAGAGAAGAAATAATCGGAGATATGAAGAGGTAGATATAGAGATAATATAGTTTAATTAAAAAATGGCATGCAGTTAGTCTGCTCTGCCATGACATGCACAATAAAGGTGAATTTCGCAGATTCACTTTCAAGGGCTTGCCGTCGTGTACTTGGACTTACTTGGACATTTCCATTCCATTACGCATCATGGTCATACACATGGTCATCATTTCATCGCACTGCTGCATTTGAGTCATCATCTTGTCCATATCCATGTTGATCATGCCCATTTCGTTCATGGTTTCCATGCACATCTTCATGTTCTTCATCTTCGACATCATGTCTTCCATACACATGTTCATCATCATTTCCATACATTTCTGTTCCATCCTTAGCTCCACCTTTCAATTTATAATAGTTTACACCTAATAAACTACTATATTTTATTGGTGAGATCAACCTTTTTATGGATATACACCAGATATCAGTCCTACCGCGTGCGGGAGGGCTATTTCTGTGCGTTTGTATAGGCTCTTCTATACTTTGCTCATTCGTACGCTTGCTCCTTATCGTCCGACGTTGATCACCTTGCGGGTCCAGGACGGTTCGCTGCCTGCCGCACGCAGCAGGCAATCGGCACAGGCAGCATAAGGCAGCGCCTGGAGCGGATGGATGCGGGCCGATGGGCCTGCCGTATAATTAGAAGAACTCTCTGCGTATTTAAGCACGGATGCCCGTACGATTACCCAGTCTAATCCGCTGCGCATTACTGCTTGTTCAGCGGCTGCCTTATCCTCAATCGCTTTGCGGAACATGCGGCGCATCAAGCGGACAGCCCAGCGGTTGACGAGTGACAACTCCCTCCCGTCACTCAGATTAATCCCGCTCTGCATCACCAGCCGCTGAACTCCATGATGCCGACAGGCTGCAAGGATATTTGGAATTCCTTCTGACATGACGGTACCCGGCGAGAAGTTCGCTGCCATGACATTTTTGCCTGCCTTAAGATTTACAAGGCCCTTCTTGCCGGCAGCATCCGGGGAGAAGTTGCTTGGAGGACCAATACAGCTGATGACCGCTTCGCTTCCGGCGAGGGCCAGGATCATGCTGGATCTGTCGAATACATCCCCTTGCCGGATAGTGAGCCCCGCTGCAGGGGAGAGCGCCTCCGGTCTGCGTACCACAGCTATCACCTCGTGTCCTGCTGCAAGTGCCAGCTCCATTACTTTTCTTCCAGTTCCTCCAGTGGCTCCGATAATTGCAAGTTTCATTATAATATTCTCCTTTAAATGCACAGTCGTGAATTAATAAGCATGTATGTATAATAATAAGCAGAACAAGAATCGATACAAGTCTTAAAAAGCCTGATTCTGTGCATTAATTCACGACTTCAACGGAATTGTGCAGTAATCTGCAGGAAAGCTGGTGAGGATAGAATGTTAAAGATCGACCGGAGAATACGCAAGTCCCAGGAAGCCCTAAAAAAGGCTGTTATTGAGCTGATGCTGGAAAAGGATTTTGATCAAATTACAATACAGGACATTGCTGATAGAGCGGATGTCAGCCGTAGAACCCTTTATCTTCACTACACAGATAAATTTGATCTTCTGGACAAGCTCATAGAAGAGCATATCAGCAATATACGCGAAATCTGCGAAAGTTCAGACGATGCCGCCGGATATACCGAAATGGGATTGGTGTGGTTTGAATATTTTGAGACGCATTCGATGTTCTTCTCTGTTTTGCTGGGGAGTAAAGGCAGCGTGTTTTTCCGCGGGCGGTTTCTTGAATTCTTCCTCGGCGAGCTGGAGAAGGATAACAGCCTGTCTGAAGGGAGCGACAAGGATTCAGCCAACATCAGAAACGTGGACATCCAGTTTCTAGGATCGGCGATCGTTGGGGTAGTGGAATGGTGGTTCAAGAATGGACAGCCGCTCCCTCCAGACGTAATGGCGCAGCGGATCGGGAACTTGCTGGAGAGAAATCTTGAGGCAAGGTGATACAAATCCGCCTTAGCCTTCGTCTTACTTATAGCTGCAGCGGATAAGGAGGATTTACCTAATGAATATTCCGGAATCAGACCCATACAAATTAATCTTTTATGAGCATTACCCGAGTGTGCGGCGCAAGCTGGCGGCACTTGTGAGGGACGAGAGTGCTGCCGATGATCTGGCGCAGGAGGTTTTTATCAGACTCTACAGAAATCCGCCGGATGATCCCGCGGCTCTGGGGGCGTGGCTGCATAGAGTGCTAACACGGATCGGATATGATTATCTGAACCAGCGGGTGAGAGAGCGGCGTCTGATCAACAAACAGGAGCTGTTATATGATGCGGGGGCTTCTGCTCCTACGGGGGAAGAAGTAGTCCTCAGCAAGCTGGACCAGGAAGATGTGCGGAGTTGGCTGGAGGATCTTCCCGAACGGGACCGGCAGGCCCTGCTGCTTAAGTATTCGGGCTACAGCTATGCAGAGATCGCCGGGGAGCTGGGAGTGAAGCCGCCAGTAGTCGGAACCCTGTTAAGCCGGGCGACAGCCAAACTGAAACACCATGCGGTGAAATCCATTCCGCAAGAATAATGAGATCCGGGAGGAAAGAAACCATGAATAGAGCAAACGGGCAGATACAGCCCCAGAGCACAGATGAAGCCTGGGCTAAATTACAGGAGAAGCTGGAAGACGAGCCGGTCAATCCGGTGTGGGCTACATGGGGCAAGCAAGAGACCCCTATAGAGGAACAGGCTGTCAAGGCTGATAGATCAGATAGAACAGAACCGGAAGCAGATGTTGTGCTTCAGGCAGCTAAGGCGGATAACCTTGCAGCAGCGGAGCCAATGCAGAATACAGGGCGGAAGTCACGCCGGCCTATGATGAGCCGCAGCCGCAAGTGGGCCGCTGCGGCAGCGGGCGTAGCGATTTTCGCAGCAATTCTGGCTACTCCGGTAGGGAATACAGCCATGGCAGCCTTGCTGAACCAGTTCAAGATGCAGGAGGCTACTGTTGTTGAAGAAGGCGATCTGCGGGATATGTTCTATCAGATAATTCAGAATGGCAATGGCAATATTGAGCAATCCCTTGAGGCCTTCGGTGACATCTCCATCACCAATGGTGAGATGAAGGAGAATGTTCCGCTCAAGGATATCCAAGGCTTGCTGGGCTACGAGCCGCTGAAGGGGTCCGTCATGGATTCAGTCAAGTTTGTTCAGGTCAGCGGGTCCCATGATATCACACTGAACCTGAAGGTGGATGAAGTGAACAAGGCACTGAAACGCCTTGGCTCAGACAAGCTGCTGCCTGCATCTGTAGATGGCAAGCCGATTACGCTTCATATCCCCGAGCAGGTGAATTACGATCTGGGCAGCGATCAGCACTGGGGAGCCTTGTCACAGATGAACACACCTGTCGTTACCGTAGATCCTTCTGTGGATCTGGACGAAGCGATTGATGCCGTTGTGAACTTCCCGCTGATTCCCGACAATCTGCGAAGCAGTCTGCAGAAGAGCCGGATTTTGTCCGGCGATCTGCCGATGCCGCTGATTAAGGGCAATCATGATGAACAGATTACGGTGGCTGGTACGCCGGTCATTCTTACTGAAATGAAGTTCAGTAACGGCAACAGCTATACGGCTGTCTGGGTGCAGAAGGGGCAGCTTCTACAGCTTAGCGGCGGAGATATCTATCCTGAGCGCGAGCAGTTCATTCAGAAGGTACAGGAGTTGATCACACAATGAGCAGTATCCCTGCGATTGATGCGAACGCCTTGACCAAAGCTTATCCGAACGGGCGCGGTTGCCGGGATGTTACCTTGACTGTGGGGAAAGGGGAAGCCTTCGGCTTCCTCGGCCCCAATGGTGCCGGCAAGAGTACTTTTGTCAAAATGCTGGTTGGACTCATCTCACCAACAGGCGGCCATGCTTCCATCCTGGGCCATCCGCTGGGCTCTATGGAAGCCAAAATGAAAATTGGCTATCTGCCGGAGCTGTACCGCTACCAGGATTGGCTGACCGGTGAAGAGGTGGTCAGGCTTCATGCCAAGCTGTGCCGGATTCCGAAATCCGTCATGGATCAGAGAATCCCTCACCTCTTGCAGGAGGTAGGTATCGGGCTGCGCGGAAGGGACCGGGTTAAGCATTATTCCAAGGGAATGCAGCAGCGGCTGGGTCTTGCGTGTGCGCTGGTGAATGACCCGGAGATTCTGTTCCTGGATGAACCCTCTTCAGCCCTTGATCCCATCGGGAGAATGGAAGTGCGGAAGATTCTGCAGCGGCTGAAGGACCGGGGAATTACTATTTTTCTCAACTCTCATTTACTTGAGGATGTTGAAGTGCTGTGCGACCGGATGGCTCTGCTGAGTAACGGAGCGGTCCTGCGGCACGGCAAAGTAGCGGAGATGCTGAACAAACGGACAAGCTGGCATTTCAAAGTGGGCGGATACACGCCTTTTTTGCTGTCCTGGCTTAATGAGCATACAGGGCTATCCATCCGGGAATCCGTGCCTGCGGCGGGTAAATCGGGCTATGATCCGGCACAGGAGGAGTCAGATTCAAGCGTCGTGTGGCTGGAGGCGGAGCTGGATCATGAGGAGCAGGCTGGCTGGCTGAACGGGCTGATGGTGGAGCAAGGGATGACGCTGTACCAGGTAAGCCGCCAGACTGAACGGCTGGAGGACTGGTTCATGGATGCGGTAGCCGGGCTCAGTCATAGGGGGGAGAAGGAATGAGAACCATATTAGCAATGACCTGGAAAGAAATGCTGCGCAAAAAAGTGATGCTGCTAACCCTCCTGCTTACCCTGGTGTTCCTGATTGCCTTCTGGTTTGTGGCCGATACCGTAGGAACGAACTATCAAGGGGCCGGAACGCTGGAAAATGGCAGCGGGTTGTTCATGCAGTACATGAACGGCGCTTTTATTCTGAGTCTGGGCTTCTTCTTCGGCGCGTTCGTTATTGCCTTTCTGGCGATCTTCAGCTCTTTCTCGGTGATTGCTGGTGAAGCGGAGCAGGGGGTCATGCAGGCTCTGTTACCCCGGCCGCTGCCGCGCTGGAAATGGTATCTTGGCCGCTGGCTGGGCTTTGTCACGCTGGGAACGATCTATGCCCTCATTCTGTTCACTGCAATTCTGCTGATTACAAGTGCCCACGCGAATGTTCCCAGAGATGCAGTCGTGCTTGCGAAGTCATTCCTGCTGTTCGCCTCTGTAGTTCCCTTGTTAATCTCCGTATCCATGCTGGGTTCAGGACTATTCTCGGCGCTTGGCAACGGTGTGTTCATGACAATGCTCTACGGGGCGGGATTTCTCGGAGGGATGGTAGATAAGCTTAGCGGTTCGCTGAGACTGGAGGACGACGGACTCAAGGTGCTGAATAATCTGACCGGAATGATCTCGATGATTATGCCCGCAGATACCTTGCAGCGCCGAATGACTGTCGAGCTGTTCAGCTTACAGGATATGAATGGTATGTTATCGATGGATAGCGGGGCGCTTAGTCTGATGAATTTCAATTCATTTCCGTCTAATACCTTTGTCGTATACGCTGCAATCTACACTGTGGTTATCTTTGGGCTGGGGCTTCTGCGCTTTCAGCGTAAGGATCTGTAGGAATCGACCATGCTTATTATAAAATCAAACAAAGCAGCGCCCCGAAGGTTCCTGTTCAGGAGCTTCAAGGGCGCTGCTTCGCGTGCCGTGCGGGAATCATTTGGTCACGCCGATCTCGATCCAATCCGTAGACCAGTTACCGATCTCTCCAAGAATGGGAGCCAGGGCCGTACCTTTATCGGTTAACGAATATTCAATTCGTACGGGCATCTCAGGATATACAGTGCGCTGTATGATCCCTTCCGTCTCCATCTCCTTCAACCGGTCTGACAAGACCTTGCCGCTAAGGTTGGACAAGCAATGCTCAATTTCTCCGAACCGCCGCGGACCATCCATCAGGACAAATACGATCAGGGCGACCCACCGCTTACTCAGCACATCCACAGCTTTCTCAAACCGGGGGCACATCTCAAAATCATTCATAAGGATCACCTCAGCATTCATTATATCATAAACTTACAATAAGTAATTATAAATATTTAAATATATATTATAACTTGACGAAGTTATATTACAATGATAAACTAACTTACAAATAGTTACTAAGAAGCGTACGCTATCAAACTTTTAGGACGGTGCTCTTATGATCAACCCAGATATCCTATCTATACTACAGAACAAAATCAACCGGATTCCTATGGAAAACTCCACGAATATATTGGTCGGACCTATTACCCTGCCTGTCAATCTGGACGGGGAGACGATCACCTTCAAATGGTACAGCTGGCTGAATGTGACGGACGAAGAGCTTCAGCGCGCTGAAGGCAAGGAGGCTACCGAGCTGCTCATTAGCCGTTTATCCTCAATGAAGCTTGCGGATGGTCAGCAGTCCAGTGTCCTGGTCTACGGAGATTTCGAGCATTCGGAGGAAGCGCTGATCCGGATGCACAGCATTTGTCATACCGGGGATATCTTCGGCAGCAAGCGCTGCGATTGCGGCTTCCAGCTGCACCAGTCGATGAAGATGATTGCCCAGCATGGTGCCGGGGCCCTCTTTTATCTGGCGAATCATGAAGGAAGAGGCATTGGCTTGTTCAGCAAAGCAATGGCATATCTTCTTCAGGAAGAAGGGTATGATACAGTAGAGGCCAATCTGGAGCTGGGGTTCGCCGATGATTCCAGAGATTACACAGATGCGATCAGCGTGCTTCAGCATTTGCGCAGCCATCCTGTGACTCTGATCACCAACAATCCGAAGAAGCTGGAAGCACTACGGGCTGCCGGAATGAATACAGTGAAGCGGGTGCCGCTATGGGGCGACGTATCGGCCTTCAATGAGAAGTACCTGCGGACCAAGGTGGCCCGTTCCGGACATCTGGAGGCTGTGCCGGGTGCAGAGTTTTTTGAGGGAAGAGTGGCTAAATAAGCAGGCTGGACGGATATGCATCCGTTCCATTATAATGGGGTACTGAACCCAATACTTAGCTTAGTGAGGTAACCTATGAATGCTATACAAGTGCAGGACTTGCGCAAGACCTTCAAAGTCCAAAAAAACCGCGAGGGCCTCAAAGGGGCCTTCGCTGATTTGTTTAAGCGGCAATATTCCGAAGTAACAGCAGTGAAGGACATCTCGTTCAGCATTCCCGAAGGTGAAATCTGCGGATATATTGGGGAGAACGGGGCAGGGAAGTCTACTACGATCAAAATGCTTACCGGAATTCTTGTCCCTACCGCCGGCAGTCTGACTGTCGGCGGCTTCGTGCCGTACGAGGAACGCGAGAAGTTCGTGCAGAACATCGGCGTTGTCTTCGGCCAGCGCAGCCAGCTCTGGTGGGATATCGGCGTGATTGAGTCGTTCCAGCTACTGCGCAAGGTATACCGCGTGTCCGAGCAGGACTTCAAAAAACGTCTGGATGAGCTGGTGGAACGCCTGGAGCTTCAGGATCTGCTGAACCGTCCGGTCCGCAAATTAAGCCTGGGCCAGCGTATGCGCTGCGAGCTTGTAGCGGCACTGCTGCACAATCCGTCCATTTTGTTCCTGGATGAACCCACGATTGGACTGGATATTGTCGTGAAGTCGGAGATCCGCGAATTCCTGAAGGATATGAACCGGGAGCATGGCACAACCATCCTGCTGACGACTCATGATCTGCAGGATATCGAAGCGCTCTGTTCGCGGGTCATCATGCTGGATGACGGGAGGATTATCTATGACGGAGGTCTGGATGATCTGAAGCAGCGCTGGGGAACCGGGCGTGAGGTGCAATTCCAGTTCGGAACAGCCACGAAGCTGCAGCAGCTGATCGGCTGGACGGAAGGCATGCCGGTGACCTGGACCGCAGAGAATGAGCTGGCGGCGAAGGTCTGGATTCCGCTGGAGCTGAATGTATCGGATGTGCTTGGCCGGGTCGTCGGACAGGCCGATATTACAGACATCAAAATCATCGAAACAAACACGGATGACATCGTCCGCAGTATTTATCAGTCAGGCTCGGCAGAGAAGCCGGAGGAGCGGATCGCCGCTCTCAGCGATGAGAAAGAGGTTATCCATGTCTGAGAAGCTGGCAACGGCAGTTCCCTCCTCCGGCGGTTCTCCGGGCGGCTCCCGGGAGAATGGGCGGAGGCTGCTGCTTGGCGCTTATTTTGATTTTATCCGTATCCGGTTCCTGACGATGCTTGCTTACCGGGTGAATTACTATTCGGGGATTCTGATCTACACGCTCAATATCGGGGTGAACTATTTCACCTGGAGAGCGATCTATGGCGATGGTGAATCGCTCGGCGGCTTTACCGGGGCGCAGATGACCACGTATGTGGCGGTGTCCTGGATGGCGCGGGCCTTCTACTTCAACAATCTGGACCGGGAGATCTCTACGGATATCCGTGACGGAAGCATCGCGATCCAGTTCATCCGGCCTTATAATTATGTTCTGGTCAAAATGATGCAGGGCCTCGGCGAAGGCCTGTTCCGCTTCATGATGCTGATGATCCCGGGCATGGTGATTGCCATTCTGCTGTTTCCGGTACAGCTTCCTACGGAGCCTTCGGCTTGGGCCGGGTTCCTGGTCATGCTGTTCTTCAGCTTCCTGATCAGCTCGCAGATTAATATTATCACAGGCCTGTCTGCCTTCTTCGTGGAGAACAATGAGGGGATGATGCGCATGAAGCGTGTGGTCGTGGATCTGTTCTCGGGGCTGATTGTGCCGATTACCTTATTCCCGGACTGGTTGTCCTCCGTGCTTAAGGTACTTCCCTTCCAAGCGATTACCTATCTGCCGGGTTCTGTATTTACAGGCCGTGTGCAGGGGGTGGGCATCTGGAATGTGCTGGGTATCCAGGTCATCTGGTTCCTGATTCTGCTCATTCCGATTGTCTGGCTAAATCACGCAGCGCGTCAGCGGCTGTTCGTGCAGGGGGGTTAAGCTGAGCTATGTACTACCTGGACTTATTGATTGAATACCTGAAGAATTATATGAAAACACGGTTAACCTACCGCGCGGATTTCTGGGTGGAGGTCATTTCCGACCTGCTGTTCCAGGCGACAAACTTTATCTTCATCCTGGTCATCTTCATGCATACTGACAGCCTGGGCGGCTGGAATCAGAACGAAGTGGTGTTCGTCTACGGCTTCTTCATGGTTCCATTCGGCGTGTTCAGCTGCTTCGTCAATATGTGGGGCTTCAGTGAGCGGTATATTGTCAAAGGCGAAATGGACCGCATCCTGACCCGTCCGGCGCATAACCTGTTCCAGATCTTCCTGGAGAATGTGGACCCGCCATCCCTGTTCGGCTCCTTCATCGGGCTGATTGTGATGGCGATCAGCGGCAGCAATCTGGGCCTGCCGTTTGAATGGTGGACCCTGCCGATGCTGATTCTTCTGACGCTCAGCGCTGTAGCCATTTATACAGGGATCTATACGACACTGACCTCGTTGTCGTTCTATTCGGATGCGCCTACAGGCATTCTGCCGCTGATGTATAACATCCAGACGTACGGACGTTATCCGGTAACGATCTACAACCGGGCGATTCAGGTGCTGCTTACCTGGATCATCCCGTTTGCTTTTGTCGGGATATATCCGGCAGCCTTGTTCCTGCACCGCGATGAGATGCGGACGATGGCGCTGCTGACCCCGCTGGTCGGCGTGGTCTTCCTCAGCATCGGCCTGATGGCCTGGAGCTTCGGTGTCAAGCGGTACAAGGGTGCCGGTTCTTAAGAGAATGGAATGAAATAGATATACAGTGAGGGTTGTCCCGCAGCTTCTGAATTGGCTGCCGGGGCAGCCCTCTTTGTCAATAAAATAACAGCAATCGCTATCCGCAGGATGTTCGCTTTCAAGTGAAACGTACTATCCAGATGCTCGGAAAATGCTACTTATCTAAATGCTGAAAGCGCATAATAAGAGAAGAGAGGTACAGCATTCTAATAGGGAAAGAAGGATGGGACAGAATGGATAAATACATAGTCGGCATTGACCTGGGCGGAACCAATATCAAGGCAGGCCTTTTTGATAAGCATTTCACAGCCCTGGAGGAGTTGTCGATACCCACAGAAGCGCAGAAGGGTCCGGCACATGTGCTGGAGCGGATCAGGCTTGCTGTTACGCGGCTGTGTGCAGGAAGCGGAATTTACGAGTCGCAGATTGCCTGTATGGGAATGGGAATCCCTGGTCTGCTCGACCCGGAGGAGGGCCTGTCGGTCTTCTCACCGAATTTTCCCGGCTGGGAGCAGGTCCATGTGGTCAACGAAATGAAGCCTTACTACGACTTCGAGGTCTACATAGATAACGATGTGCGGGTTAATCTCTACGGAGAATGGCACCATGGTGCCGGACAAGGGCATAAGCATCTGATACTGCTCACACTCGGGACCGGTCTCGGCTCCGGTATGGTTCATGACGGCAAGGTGCTGTATGGGACAACCTTTAGCGCTGGCGAAATCGGGCATATGAATATGTACCGGCAGGGACGTCCCTGCCGCTGCGGAAGCTCTGGATGCCTGGGGAGGTATGTATCTGCGGTGGGGATGGTGAATACCTTCAAGGAGAAGCTGGAGGCAGGTAGGGTCAGCCTGATTCAGACCTGGACCAAGCAGACCCAGAAGCAGATTACGGCGCAGATGATCTCAGAGGCTTATGATCTTGGAGACCCCTTGGCCATTGAGGTTATGCATGAGACGGGGGAGCTGCTGGGATACGGGCTGGCGAATGTGATTAATCTGCTGAACCCGGAGCTGATTATTATCGGGGGCGGCATGGCCGCAGCAGGAGACCGTCTCCTGAACAGTGTCCGCGATACTGTAAATGCCCATGCGCTGAAGCTGTCCGCAAGCCGGTGCCGGATTGTTCAGGCTGAACTGGGCAGCCGTGCAGGTACGCTGGGTGCGGCTGTATATGCTTATCAGAAACAGAAGCATGTACAACTAGACCATTCTAATTGAGCGGAAATTCGCGTGCTACTGGCCGCACCTGCCTGATGCAAAACTATTGATTTTCAATAATTCACCATATGTCCATATAAAAGCTTGAAATCGACATTAATCGTCAAATTAACCCAATGAATACAGGAACTTGAAGGCGGTATACTGGGTACAGTGGCATATTTACTGGTATATATATCCTGCATCTCTTGAGGAAGCAACATGGATATTCCGGTTCATCATGACTGCGAACCATACTCACGGGCAGATTGAATGGACCGTCATGCAGCTTGCTGAAGGTATTCATGCGTTCGTTAAGGAGCCGTTAATGTTATGAATCTCGTAATTGGAGGCAATGGCGGTCTGGGCCATTCCATCACACAAGAATTACTGTCACGGGGCAGACTGGTGAAGGCTACCTACCACCGTTCCAGTCAGGCTTTACGCAGGCTGAAGGGCCCGCTGTTGACCCTGGCGGCAGTAGATGTAAGGAATGAGAAGGTGCTTGCTGAAGCGCTGAATGGGGTGACAACCGTCTATTTCTGTCTTAATGTGCCGTATCAGGATTGGTACTCTGTCATGCCAGAGGCGCTGGAGCGGGTAACCCGCCAGCTTAAGTCCGGCCAGACGCTGGTATTTCCGGGCAATATCTACGGTTACGGCAAGCTCCAATATCTTCCGGCGGATGAACGCCATCCGAAGGAGGCAAGAACCCGCAAGGGGAAGCTGCGGAATCAACTGGAGGAGCTGCTGAAGACGGAGGCTGAACGACGGGGATTCCGTTACGTGATTCCGCGATATCCGAATTACTACGGTCCCAATGTCACGAACCGCTTATTCGGACCGATCTTCAGCGGGGCCCTCCAGGCGAAGACGATTAAGTGGCCGGTGAAGCTGGACGTTCCGCATGATCTGGTCTATATCCGGGATGCGGCCAGAGCAGCTGTATTGCTGGCGGAGAGCGGTGAGCAGGGGGAGTGGCATGTGTCCGGCTCCGGAGCTATTGAGGGGCGGCAATTTCTGATGAATATCCACCATGCGGCTGGCAGTCCGGGAAAGTGCTGTGCGGTGCCGAGCTGGGCAGTCGGATTAGCCGGTGTGTTCAATAAGGAAATAAGCGAATTCCATGAGCTTCTATACGAATTCGAGTATCCGCTTCTGCTGAATGATAATAAATTCATGATGCGGTTCCCCGAATACAATCCGACATCGTATAAGAGGGCCATTAGGGAAACCATAGAATGGTTCCGTGAAGAGCTGGGTTAGCGGATGAAGCCAAGGGAAATGAGCAGCAGTGCTTTTTCATGACAAGCTTGCAGAATTGTACGCCGTCCAGGGTAGCATGATATGCTATAGGCAGTAATACACGGGAGGTAATATGATGACACGTGACATACAACATATGCCTTATGGCTATGAACCGCCAGCCAGTGAGCGCAAGGGAACGCTGATCTTCTATGATTCGTTCGAGCATATATCGGATATGGAGCTGCTTAAGGCGGCGGAGACGGCAGTGGAACGCAAGTTCACGAAGCTGGTGCTCTACCCGCTGCATGAAGAAACCGTCCGGCGGATGACGAAGGAGCCGGTGAAGGCCTGGTATAAGCGGGATGACCGGCTACATGCGTGGAAAAAAGAGCAGGGACAGTCCTTCATCACTGTAGAGAGCCTCGAAGGTAAGCGTAAGAAGTATACCCCGCTGGATTCGGCACTGCGTCATATCAGCGACATTTACCCCGCGCCGTATTTTCTCTATCTGACTCCAGATATGGCGAATCTGTTCGCCTCCTTCTCCTCCTTCGAGGAGTGGATCGTCAAGCTGCGTCTGCTGCTCTCCGAAGCGCCGGCTGAGGTCCATCCGCGCCTCGAGAAGTTCCGTCACCGCTGGGATGTGGCAGGCAGGGAACGCTGAACGGGCTACACCTTAGTCCGTCTCATTCCGGCAGGCGCTTCCCAGGGCCTGATTCTTAATATGGATGGGGGCGCAGGCCAGCCAAGCCTTGACAGTAGTGTTCTACTGCTGCAGGGACTGGCTGGCCTGTTCTGTAACAAGGGGTAGAGGTATGCAGCAGGAAGGAAATCCCGGATTATTTGTGAAGCCCGGCCTGTTTGCGTCTGTAAGTGTACATTCTCCACTGATAATGAATGAAGCAGCCGATGCAGAAGCCGAGAATGGCAACCGTTGCTGCGATTCCGACCATCATGGTGAAGATATATCCTGTGATCGTCCATCCGGCCAGAAAGCTGACCAGTCCGCCTGCCAGACAGAAGACGGCAATCTTCTGGTTGAATTGCTGCTGCTCCGGGTCTTCAAGCACATAGGCGGAGCGCGGCTTCGTCAGCAGCGGGCTGCATAGCCTGATGACGGGATGATATCCGAAGATCAGACCTGATAATCCGGCGGCAAGCGGGAGAGCGAGAATCCAGTGGAGACCTGTGAGCAAGGCCAGTAATACAGATATGACAATAAAGGCCTGATTGAGCTTCACTAACGGCCGGGGAATTCCCTGCATAGCAGGCTTTTGACTCATTGTAATCACACCTTTCTCATTGGAATAATTTAATTTAATTCGATTATAGTGGCAGAACGGATGCGTGGCAATCCTTAAGTCTTATGAACCAACAGTGAAAATTAAAATTTAAAATTATTATCCATTGACAGGAGGAGTTTTTTTGTGGTTTTATTATGTAGACCAATTGTTATAATGGTTGGATCGTCAAGATAAGGAAGTGTAGAGCTTGTCGAACAAGCCTAATGCACGCGAAGCCATTGTGGATACGGCTTCCAGGTTGTTTTTTACACAGGGGTACCATGCTACCGGACTGAATCAGATCATTAAAGACAGCGAATCGCCCAAGGGTTCCTTGTATTATTATTTTCCCCACGGCAAAGAGGAGCTGGCCCTGACCTGCATTAACCGGACTAGTGAAGAGGTAGCCCGTTTATTGCGCCATTATATGGAGAGTGAAGCGGTGCCGGCTCAGGCTGTGCAGAATTTCATCATGTCTATGGCAAATGAGGCGGAGAAATCCTCTTTTGAAGGACTGGTTCCGTTCAGCTTCTGGGTAGCCGTGGAGACCTCCTGTGTCAGCCATGAGCTGCGCACTGCTTGCCAGTGTGTCTTCAGGGATTGGCAGGATATTATTGCGAAGCGTCTGATCCGGGAGGGGGTACAGGAGGAAACGGCAGAGTGCAAAGCTTCGGTGGTGGTCTCCTTGTTCGAGGGGGCGCTGCTGCAGGCGTTGACCTGCAGAAATATTCAACCGCTGGAAGCAGCAGCAGAGTGCATTCCGGCAATACTGGCTTAACCGTATTACGCAAGACCATAGAGAGATATACACAGATACCAGGAGGATACGAGAGTGAATGCAACTATGACTGACAAGGGTTCAAGTAAGCCCCGGCAATTCAAGACTTTACCCATTCTGATCTCCCTGCTGATTGCCGGCTTCATCGGCATGTTCAGTGAGACCGCCCTAAATGTAGCTTTAAGTGATCTTATGAATGTCCTGCAAATTACACCATCGACGGCGCAGTGGCTGACTACCGCATATCTGCTGACGCTAGGCATTCTGGTTCCGATCTCAGGGATGCTGCTGCAGTGGTTCACCACAAGACAGTTGTTCGTCGCTGCCTTATGCTTCTCTATTCTGGGCACGTTCCTTGCGGCGATTTCGCCGAATTTCGAGTTTCTGCTCACTGCGAGAGTGGTGCAGGCGATGGGAACCGCGCTGCTTCTGCCGCTGATGTTCAATACGATTCTAATCATCATTCCCGCTGAGAAAAGAGGGGCGGCGATGGGACTTATCGGCTTGGTAATCATGGTAGCTCCGGCGATTGGACCTACGATTGCCGGTCTGCTGATTGAGAGCCTGAGCTGGCACTGGATCTTCTGGCTGTCCCTGCCGTTCCTGGTAATGGCTCTAATTAGCGGAATTCTCTTCATGCAGAACGTCACGGAAGTGACGAAGCCTAAGATTGATGTCCTGTCCATTATTCTGTCCTCCTTCGGCTTCGGCGGTATTGTCTACGGCTTCAGCAGTGCCGGTGAAGCGGAAGGCTGGGGAAGTCCGAAGGTTATTATCGCCATCGTGATCGGTGCGATTGCCCTTATTCTGTTCTGTATCCGCCAGTTGACGATGAAGCAGCCTATGATTGATCTGCGCGCCTTCAAGTTCCCGATGTTCGTGGTTGGGGTACTGATGGTCTTCATCTGTATGATGGTTATTCTCTCCTCGATGCTGATTCTTCCTATGTATCTGCAGCAGGGACAAGGGTATTCAGCCTTCAAGGCAGGATTGCTGCTGCTGCCGGGCGGAATCATCAACGGGCTGATGTCGCCGGTCATGGGACGTCTGTTCGACAAATACGGTCCGAAATGGCTGGTTATCCCAGGGCTGGCGCTCGTCGCCGTCTCCTTGTGGTTCTTCTCGGGAATTACAGCTACTTCGACCGTTGTCTTCGTGATCGTGCTTCACAGTGTGCTGATGATCGGAATCTCCATGATTATGATGCCTGCACAGACGAATGGTATCAATCAGCTTCCGCTGGAATACTATCCGCATGGTACAGCCATTATGAATACACTTCAGCAGGTAGCGGGTGCGATTGGTACAGCGCTGGCGGTAAGCATCATGACCTCCGGCTCCAAAAGCTACATGCAGACCGTCACTAACCCGGCTGATCCGCTGAACATCGGCGCTGCCTTCACTCATGGAGTGCAGAATGCCTTCATCTTCGGGATGGTCATGGCTATTATAGGTCTGGTGATTGCGTTCTTCCTTAAGCGTGTCATCGTATCGCACAAGACTCAGGCTTCTATGCATTAATTATCATGGAATTGAATAAGAACCTCTCCTTGCTAAAATGGGCAACCATTTGGCGGGAGAGGTTTTTTTGTGCGTGTTAATGTATGGAGGCGGATGTCGGAAAGGCTGGACTTCATTTGGTTAATACTGTATATTAAGCATAGATTAACGATGTATAGGCAAAACAAACAGGAGGAAATGCCGATGAAGGTCAGCAAAGAAATGCTGAAGGGGAGCACGGGGACGATGATCCTCACTCTGCTGCTGGACAGGCCGCTGTATGGGTATGAGCTGATTAAGGAGCTGGAGCAGCGCTCGCAGGGAGTTTTTGCCTTGAAGGAGGGTACGCTCTACCCGATTCTTCATGCGATGGAGAGTGAACGCTGGGTGGAAGCGTATTGGATGGAGGTAGACGGACGCAAACGCAAGTATTACCGGCTACTGGATGAGGGCAAGCACAAGCTGCAGGAGAAGAAGGCGGAATGGGCGCTGTTCAAGGGTGCCATGGATACCGTTCTGGGGGAGGGCAGCGGCTGATGGAACCAAATCAGAAGGTGTTAAACCGCTATTTGAATAAGGTGTGCGCCGAAGTAAAGGCTAAAGGAATGCACGATGAGATCCGGGAGGAGCTGAGCGGACATTTCGCCGACCTGATGACGGAGAGGCAGCAGCAGGGGGCATCCGAAGAAGAGGCGCAGCAGTATGCAATTGCACAATTGGGTGATCCGCAGGCCATCGGCCGGGATCTGCACCAGATTCACAAGCCCAGGATTCCTTGGTCGCTGCTGGCGGGTGTTATTCTGTTGTCGGCGGTAAGTCTGCTGGGGATGGCGGCTGTGGAAGCGGGGTTTGGGGATTATTACAAGTTTCCTGATGCCCTTATGCTGCGGCAGGGTATGTTCATTGTTCTTGGGATCGCGGTAATGGCTATCATGTATTTTATCAATTTCAAGCAATTGCAGCGGGCTTCGGGGTGGATCTATGGCGGAGCGCTGCTGTTGATTGCCGTTGGTATGTGGTTTAATCCGAATATGGTAAACGGCACGAGGCGTTATGCTTTCATTCTGGGCTTCCCGTTCGATCTCATTGGATATAGTCCTTATCTCTTTATAGTCGGACTGGCAGGGCTCTTGAAAAGACCCGGGGTGCAGAATACTTCAGGCAGCCGGATTAGAAACTGGAAGGAGGTAGGCTTGCTGCTGCTGCCTGCGGCCATCTATCTTGTCATACCTTCTTTTGCCGAACTGGTTGTATATCTGGCGGTTGCTTTACCATTATATGTGTGGATTACCCGGAGATGGGGCAGAGCGGTGGTTGTTTCCGCAAGCTGTGTATCTGGCCTTGCCCTCTATGTTTGGAGTGAAACGTATTTGCGCGACCGGCTCAACAGATATTTATTTATCAATGATGCGGAGAATGGCGTAGGTTTTCTAAACCGGATGATTCACAGCACCCTGACCTCCGCAGGCTGGGGAGGACAAGGTATTGTCGAGTTAACAGAAGATAAGCGTTTGCCCTATCCGTATACAGATTTTTTCCCTGTGTACCTGGTTCAGAGCTTCGGCTGGGCCGGCGGACTGCTGCTGCTTGTGCTGGTCTGCTGGTTTGTGCTCAGAATGTTATCCTCTGCACGCACCGTAAGCGATACCTATGGACGGGCACTGATTCTGGCACTGGCTCTGATGCTCTCCATTCGTCTAATCTATGGCCTGACTATTCTCACCGGCAGAATGCCGCTGATCTCCATACCGTTCCCGTTTCTGAGCTACGGACAGCATGTGTTCATTGAATTCGCGGCTCTCGGGCTGCTGATGGGGGTCTACAGGCGCAAAGATATGCTCCCAGCGGGGCAAGCTCCATCTTCGCTATAGACGCTCCCTGGGGCTGCACCGTATACTGGAAGGGTAAATATGGGATGAGGCAGGTGAAGAGTAAACATTGTGAATAAGCTGCGATATAGAGGCACAAGACTGGGATTACTGTTAGGCGCAATAATTGTAAGCGGGGCTGTGTTTCTGGGCGCCATGACAACGGCAACAGCAGCACCCGTGACTCCTGAGACACCGTTTACACCAAGCACAGTTGTGAAGAAAAACAATCTCCCCGGCGGTTTTGTCTATCTGGATGAGGTTATTCCCTCGGCGCAATATGAGATCCGTTACTATAGTGAGAATAATTTTACCGGCACCAGAGTGGACGGATATAAGGCCCCGCTCGCGATCTTCTCGAAGACCGCCGCTGCTGCGCTGAAGAAGGTTAGCGAAGATCTGGAACAGAAAGGCTATATTCTGAGAGTCTATGACGCTTACCGTCCGCAGCAAGCCGTTAATCACTTCGTGCGCTGGTCACAAGACGCCGGTGATCTGAAGATGAAGGCGCAGTATTATCCGAAGCTGGACAAGCGGAATCTGTTCAAGCTGGGCTTCATCGCCAAGAAATCCGGGCATTCCCGGGGCAGCACGATCGACCTGACGCTGGCTCAGAAGAGTACAGGCAAGCTGGTGGATATGGGCAGTTCTTATGATTTTTTCGGCGAAATCTCTTACTATAATACGAATCTCATCAGCAGTACCCAACATGCGAACCGGAAGCTGCTGAAGGATGCGATGGTGAAGCAGGGCTTCAAGCCGTACGCCAAGGAATGGTGGCATTTCACACTGATCAAGGAGCCTTACCCGAAGCAATATTTCAACTTCAAAGTGGAGTAGGGCTGTTCCAAAGCAGTATAGAACGGTTAATGGATTATGCAAGGTTAATCTCTGAAGCATGCGTGCATAATATTCGAATATAGGAAAGGTGGGATCGATTTGTTCAAAAGAATCGTAGCCGTATTCCTTAGTGTAATGTTATTTGCAGCAGGAGCAGGTGTATTGACCAGTAATAACGTTAGTGCCGCCGGAAGCTTGAGGATTATCGTGAACGGTCAGGAATTGCAGACGGGTGAGACATCGGCCTATACCAACGGACCGGACGTCATGCTCCCGCTGCGGGAGACGGTAGAGGCCCTCAAATATAAGGTCACCTTCAGTGGAGCTACCGGGACGTTCCTGCTGGAACGGTTCCAGGAGAGTGTTCAGTTCAGATTATCCGGTAAGGAGCTTGTGCTGGACGGCAAGAACAAAGTACCGTTTACAGGCGGCTTTGAGTTAAAACAAAAAAAAGCGTTCGCGCCGCTGTCTTTTTTTGCAGCGATCGGGTTGGTTACTTCTTATAATCCGGAAACCGCTCAGGTTGAAGTATACACAAGGGAGGTAATGGCAAGTGCCGTAGCAGGTCTGCTTGCAGCTGGTAACTATCCGGCACTGAAGGAGCGGTATTACGCCAAGGACGCAGAACCTGCTGCTCTTCCGGTTCTCCAGCAGAGCTGGGAAGGGATTAACATGCTGGCGGGCAGTTACCGCGGAGTGAAATCGACCACCAGCACACAGCAGGATGGAGTAATCACGATTGTGAGCGTATTGTCCTTCACCAAAGCGGAGGCTGTACTGACTCTGGAACTGGGCGCTTCAGGCAAGCTCACCAAGCTAACCCTAACGCCGGTCCAGGCAGCCAGTGAAGTATTGGCCGGCCCGGCCCCATCCTAGATTCGCATATGACATAACTCTGCTCCCAAGGGAGAATTCCACGGCTTAAGTATAGCTGCAGGAATTCTCCCTTTAACTTTCTGTTGACAGAACGCCGGAAAGAGAGTAATTTTAAATTCGAATTAAACAATGTTTAAATCGTTGATTAGATCAATGATTAAGATTCTGTGACAGAGGAGGGCGACAAGCTGCATTATGGTTAAATTGGGCAACAAAGCTGATTCTTCAGATAAAGATACGAAGCAACTTATCCTCGATGCCACGGTTGCGCTGATCCGTGAGGACGGATTCCAATGCATTACCCTGCGCAGTATTGCGGCAAGAGCTGAGACCAATCTGGCCCTGGTGAACTACCACTATGGCTCCAAGGAGAAGCTGTTCGGCGATGCTGTGAAGCAGCTCGTGGCGACCTTTGACGATGCTTTTAAGGCACTGGAGGACACTTCGTTGCCGCCGAAGGAGCGCATGAAGCTGTTTTTTACCCGTTACATTATGAATCTTAGCCGTTATCCCGGGATGGCCCGGCAGATGCTGGATCAGAGACACCATATTATGGGCTCCCACGATGAATATGCGAAATATTCCAAGCTGATGAGAATTGAACGGATTCTTGATGCACTTGCCGAGATTACCGGAGAGCAGGACCGTGACAAGCTGATGACGATGACGATGCAGATCTACGGGGCCATTGTATTTCCGGTGATTATGGTGAGCAGTCTCCCCAAGGAGCGTGAGGATCTTCAGCAGATCTTCAAGCTGGCCCCGCTGGAGGAGCAGATTGATGGGTTGTTTGAGCTGTATTTTCACAAGTATAACTAATCATGAATAGAGAAAAGAGTGGACAAGAGAATGTCAAAACCTATGAATCCAAGTAACACCGCCGCCGCAGAGGCGCCGTTCTCGTTGAGAGCTATAATTCCATCATTGCTGGCGATTATTGTCGGCATGATCATGGTTATTCTGGACAGCACCGCAGTCAATGTGGCCGTTCCGAATCTGGTGCAGTATTTCGATACGGACCTGAAGACTGTTCAATGGGCGATTACCGGCTACACGCTTGCGCTCGCTGCTGTAATTCCGCTGGCAGGCTATATGACCGACCGGTTCGGGTCCAAGCAGGTATTCCTAACGACCATTGCCATGTTCGTGCTTGGCTCTGTGTTATGCTCGGTAGCTCAGACTTCGGGGCAGCTTGTCTTGTTCCGCGTCATTCAAGGTCTTGGCGGCGGCATGGTCGCTCCGATCGGGATGGCGATGGTCTTCAGACTCGCTCCGGCAGAACGCAGAGGCTCGATCATGGGGATGCTCGGTATTCCAATGCTGCTGGCTCCGGCCCTTGGCCCGATCCTCGCAGGTTATCTGGTGGAGTATGTGAGCTGGCACTGGATTTTCCTGATTAACCTGCCTATCGGTATTGTGGGTATTATTCTTGGCCTTAAGTATTTGCCGGTGACCGAGAAAAAGGGAAGAGCCCACCTCGATATCCTCGGAATCATTCTGGCTCCGCTCGCGTTCTCGATGCTGGCTTATGGCGTCAATCAGGGCGGCGGAGAGAGCTGGACCTCAACCGGGGCTATCCTAGGCTTGTCGGTTGGGGGAGCCGCGTTGATCGTCTTTGTCATTGTTGAACTGCTGCAAAAGCATCCGCTGCTGGAGCTGCGCGTCTTCCGTTCCTCGGACTTTACGCGCGGGATTATTCTGTCCTGGGTCACACAGGCGGCATTGTTCGGCTCCATGCTGTTCGTTCCGCTGTACCTCCAGCAGATCCGCAATTATACACCGCTGGAGACCGGGCTGATCCTGCTTCCACAGGCGCTGGCTTCCGGAGTAGGGATGCCGCTGGGCGGCCGGTTGTTCGACCGGATCGGAGCGCGTCCGCTAGTGTTCGTAGGTCTCAGTATTATATCGACGGCACTGTTCCTGCTCTCAGGAGTTACAGTTGACACCAGTCTTCCTGTTATTATACTGTCTCTGGTCATGATGGGCCTGGGAATGGGTCTGTCGATGATGCCGGTCAACACCCATGTTCTGAACTCTGCGCCGCGTGAATGGGTGAACCGGGTTACCCCGCTTACCGCCGCTGCCCAGCAGGTTGTGGTATCGTTCGCTGTTGCCGGCATGACCGGATACCTGACCAGCCAGATTGCGGTGCATATGGGTAAAATGACGGCCGGAAGCAATCCGCTTGCCGCTGCCGTACAGGGCTTCGGGGATGTCTTCTTCCTCTCGGGCTGCATCGCCGTGGCCGGAGTGGTCCTCAGTCTGATTCTGCGCCGTCCGAAGACAGCAGGCGCTGCACCTTCTCCTGAAGAACAGCAGACAGATGCCGCTATGATGATGGGGCATTAATCGGCCACAGCTGTTATAGGCGACACATGTTATAGACTAACAAAGAACGTCCCTGACTGCCGGTTGGCAGGGGGACGTTTTTTTGTGCTTTTTGAACGCTCGGGTGGCTGGCTGCACACATTTGCTAAGCTATAAGTGCGCCCGCCGCTTCCTCAGTAGCCTTGCCGGAGGAACCATATGCAGCTTGCCCAGCAGCTCAGAGGCCAGAATGCCCAGCAGCACAAGGGCGGCACCGGTGTAGCCCTGGAGCGAAAGCTGTTCGTGTACGAACAAGTAGCCGAAGAAGGCAGCGAATACCGGCTCAAGGGCGAAGATCAGACCAGTGCGGGTCGGTGTAGTATACTTCTGGGCAACCGGCTGCAGGATGAACCCGCAAGCGCTGCACAAGATCCCCAGAGCCAGAATCGCGATCCAGCCCGGGAGGGTGGACGGTAGCGAAGGCGTCTCGAAGATAGCAGATAGAATCAGGGCATAGCCCCCGGCGAAGCCGAGCTGTAGAATGCCGATATTCAGTGAGTCGCAGGTCTTAACCGCCCGGCTCGTCACGAGAATCTGCACCGCATAGAATACTGCTGACAGAATGCAGAGGAGATCACCGGGCCGGATTTGCAGCGAGCCATTAAGCGTAAGCAACCCGATGCCGCTGATGGCGAGCACAGTGCCGAAGATTTGCGGGGGCGCGACTTTTTTTCTAAACACCAGAACCTCAAGCATAGGAACAAAGACAACGGTCAACGCAACCAGGAATCCGGCATTAGAGGTCGTGGTCGTCTTCAGCCCGAAGGTGATGCAAGTGAATACGCCAAGCAGCAGGAAGCCGAGCAAGGCTCCGTATTTCAAGGTTCTGGCATCCACACTGCGCAGCCGTTTGCGGAACAGCAGTCCCGCCAGGATGAAGGCCAGCCCGAAGCGCAGTGCGATCAGATTGAATTCTCCCAGTGTACCCAGCCCCAGCTTCATGAACAGGTAGGAGGAGCCCCAGAATAGTGTTACTACAATGAGCATCAGCTCGGCCTTTAGCGGCTTCATTCTTTCATCATCCTTCTTTATTTCAAGTGAATATAGTATAATACGCTCGAATACATAAGGTAACTGAATGTTTATCATAAGATACATGAGTAATTTTCATGCTAAATGAGGAGACTGGACATGAGTCTGATTAAGTTCGAAGTGTTCCTAAAAGTGGTGGAGCTGGGCAGTCTGACACGGGCCGCAGATGTGCTGGGCTTCACCCAATCCGGCATCAGCCATACCCTGAGCAGCCTGGAGCACGAGTTCGGCTTCCCGCTGCTGGTGCGTAGCCGGTCGGGGGTGAAGCTGACGGTAAACGGGGAGCAGGTGATGCAGCCGATCCGGGAGATTCTGAACTGGAATGAGCAGCTGAAGCAGCAGGTAGCGGATATTCATGGTCTGGAGACGGGGACGATTACGATAGGAACCTTCACGAGTGTCTCTGTCCATTGGCTGCCGGATATCATCAAGCAGTTCCGTGAGGAATATCCGTACATTGAGTTCAAGCTGATGGAGGGCGGTTATCTGGAGATTGAGCAGTGGATCGAGGCTGGGGTGGTTGATTGCGGCTTCCTCTCATTGCCTACAAGGGAGCGGTTCGAGGTCATTCCGCTGAAGCAGGACCGGATGCTGGCGATCCTCCCGCTCGGCCATCCGCTGAGTAAGGCCCCTTATATGCCGCTGGCCCAGATCGCCTACGAGGACTTCATCATTCCGAAGCCCGGCTCGGATTATGATGTGCAGCGGGTGCTGGAGAAGGCCGGGATTAAGCCGAACATCAAGTTCTCGGCCGGGGACGATTACGCCATTATTGCCATGGTGGAAAAAGGCCTGGGCATCAGCATCCTTCCAGAGCTGGTCACCCGGTTCCAGTATGAGCGTGTAGCCATGCTTGAGCTGGAGGAGCGGAGCTTCCGTTCCCTGGGCATCGCAGTCAACTCGATGAAATATGCTTCACCTGCCACGCGGCGATTCTTACAGCATGTGCAGCACTGGTCTTCCAGCCAAGGAGCCATTTAACTTGCTGAAAAAGCGAAAAAAAGGCATGTTTTCAAAATAGAAAACATGCCTTTTTGCCAATACGTATCCGCGTATCATTCGCTTAATTTGCGCCCTTCATGGTCGAGAAACAACAGCTCGTAGTATTTTTTGGGACGCCCCTTACTGTTGTCCCTCTTTTCAAATACCGTTTGTACTTGTTTACTTTCCTCAATTTTGTTAAGAATTCGGTTTGCACCTTTAACGGTCATGGACAGGCACTGTGCAACATCCTCAGAGGATAGCTTATTGGTTCGCATGATTTCTGCATAAGATATGATTTTTTGCAAATTGATGTTGTTGATTCCGATGGTTTTGGCTAACGCAAGGATTTCCGGGTCCCCCTGCTCGGAGAACTGGATGACATTCATGCTCCGCATGGGGCCGGCAACCTTCTGATTCTCGTCTATAAAAAAGCTGCTGCTGCCCGTATAGGCTTCCGCCTGTCTGTGAGCCTTGGTGGCGTTGACGTTCGCTTGAAAATATTCATGCCCCGAGCCCCAGCCGATCTTTACCTTGCCCTGTATACGCTCCTCCAGATACTCCAGCAGGGAACAGTTATGAGCGTTAGAGGTGATCCTCATGAAATGGCCGAAGGTGGTGTACAGTCTGACATAGCCTTCTGAGATTTGGGCCGTGTCTGCCATATTCACGCTACGCAGAAAATGGCCGACAAGGACTTTCAGCTCATGAAGCTCCTCTTCGGAGAAGTGCTGCTCATTTTGGACCGATAAGCACGCAACCACTGCCCTCTGGTTCTTAAGCTTGAGAATGGTAATCTCGTTGATGATCTCGCTGATGGTTTCTTTAACGCTCTCCAAAGTGGGCCGAATTAAGATATATTTGACGCCGTGCTTTTGGAGTTCCGGAACAAAGTGGCCGAAGGCCGTGATGGACAGATCTATTTTCTTGTCTTCCCATAGCGTGATATGGTTCTCCAGCATGGTCTCCACCCGCTCCAGCAGATTTCCGCTGTTCACGGGCTTTCCTTCATGAGTCAGGTATTGCTGGAATTCGCTGAAAGACTCGATGATATACGCATAATCCACATAGATCCGGGAGATATCAAGTCCAGGCTCTGTAACCAGCAACCGGAAAAGCTCCCTGTACAGCAAGTTCTCATCATCATGCAAAATGTGAACAGGTACCTTGTCATCCAGGTATTCCTTGTCAATGGCCTCGTAAAGCATCCTCCCGCTGATCACAAATCCATCCACCGAATCCAGGTTTTTGAGATAGATGTCCGTTGTTTCCCGGAAATTGCTGATGGTAAGGAAGCGGAACTGGCATAGGGGCCGCATTTCTTCTTCAATGGCGCGGAAATAATCCATATGGGACTCTGGCGTGATAATACCCAGCTTGATTGTCATAATAGATTCCTTTCATGAACAGTTCAATCAAAAGAGTTATATCACAATAAATGTGATATTACAATGTTCCGGCAGCCTCTGAAATAATGTTCTTAAAATGTCTTAATATCTCTTGACAGGGTATAAAAATGCCAGTACGATAAAAGTGTTCTTAAAAAGTCTTAAAATGAAAAGGAGGGAATGCCCGCACTGTTCTTACGTTCATTCAATTTATGCTTTGGGAGATGTTCATTGTGAGTGAAGAAGCTGAAGACTTAATGAGTATGGCTCATCAGCTGCAGGACAAAATGGTCATGTACAGACATCATCTTCATACGGTTCCTGAGCTTGATCTAAGTTTGCCCAAGACAACGGCCTACGTGAAAGAGGCGCTGGAATCGATGGGGCTTAAGCCCACTCTCGTCGGGGAATCTGGGCTAACAGTTACCATTGGCGGACAGCATGAAGGGAAGGTGGTTCTGATCCGAGCGGATATGGACGGGCTGCCGATTCAAGAAGAAACGGATTTGTCTTACGCATCGTTGAGCGGAAACATGCATGCTTGCGGTCATGACATGCACACTTCCATGCTGCTGGGAGCGGCGGAGATTCTGAAGGCGAGCGAACAGCAGCTTCGCGGGACAGTTAAGCTGATGTTCCAGCCGGGTGAAGAGACGCTGCACGGGGCACAGATGATGCTGGAAAATGGGATTCTCGACAATCCCAAGGTGGATGCAGCCATGATGCTTCACGTGTTGACCGGAATGCCGCTGCCTCTGGGACAATTTGTAGTACCTGAGGAAGGTGGAGCGATTTCAGCTTCGTCGGATTGGTTCGAAATCATCATCCGGGGGAGGGGCTCACATGGCGCTATGCCCGAGGCCGCAGTGGACCCTTTGAATGTGGCTGCTCATCTTCATCTGGCACTGCAGGGTATCCTTAGCCGGGAAATCTCGCCGATTGATAATGCAGTCCTTACCATTGGCGTGATGGAAGGCGGAACTACGAACAACGTGATTCCCGATACGGCCAGATTGAAGGGCAGTGTACGCACCTTTAACGCCGCATTGCGGGATAAAGTGGAAGCCCGTATCCGCGCAATTACCGCAGGGATCGGAGAAACTTTTCAGGCCAAGGTGGAAGTGATCTATACGCGGGGTTGTCCTGAGGTGAAGACGGATGGCGGACTTAATAGGCAAATGAAAGCTTCAATTGCAAATACCTTTGGCGACGGCTCCTATATCGGTATCACTGAGCTGGTACCCGGCGGGAAATTAATGGGCTCGGAAGACTTCGCCTTTGTCTCACAGGCGGTGCCAAGTACCACGGTGTTTCTTAACGCAGGCAATACCGAAGAAGGTTATAGTTACCCTGTACACCATCCTAAGACGATGTTCTCGGATGAGGTGCTTCATAGAGGGGCTGCGGCTTATGCAGCTTTTGCCAGAGACTGGCTTGAACGAAACAGTTAAGCTCTAAACCAAACTTAGGAGGAATTACAATGACAGAGAGACGTATGATTGGACCCACCAAATTCGAAGAGTACTCGGAGAAATACAAGGAATTCCTGTTAATGACCCGCCGTGACGGAATCCTTGAAGTGCGTCTTCACACGGGTGGAGATTCGTACACGCACAATTGGGAAGCTCATACCGCCTGGTCTCATGCCTGGTCAGATATTGGCCGTGACCCTGAGAACGAAGTCATGATTATTACGGGAACCGGGGATAAATGGCTGATTGGCGACCCTGAGGTCTGGAATACGAAATTCATGGACTGGCCGAAGCAAAAGAAGCTCGAACAGTATCATGAATCGCTGAGACTGCTTGAAAATCTGATCTTCTGCATTGACATTCCGACCATCGGGGCGGTAAACGGTCCGGGAACGCACTGTGAGCTCGCAACGCTCTGCGATATTACCATTTGTACGGAAGACGCGGACTTTTTCGATCCGCATTATCTGGGAGGCACGCCTCCGGGAGATGGAATGCTGCTCACACTGCAGAGCATGATCGGGTTCAAGAAAGCAGCCTACTACGCCTACACCGGCAAGAATATCAATGGTCAGACCGCACTGGATCTGGGTATCGTTAGTGAAGTCCTGCCCCGTGAAAAGCTTCTTCCGCGCGCATGGGAGCTGGCGGAGATGATCATGCAGGCACCGCGTTCAACAAGACATCTGTCTCACTCCATTATCTCCCGGCCATGGAAGCAGGCTCTGGTCGCCGATCAGGGATTCCAGCTTGCCCACCAGATGTACGATATGGCCATTGATGAAGAAGGAGCGCTGGAGCGGCTGAAGAAAATGCAGGGACGCCTGATGGGCAACGATGTTCAATAGAAAGATGACGGGACCTACCCGGCTCGAAGAGTACTCGGAGAAGTATAAGGACTTATTCCTCATGACCCGCCGCGGCGGCATCCTCGAAGTGCGTATGCACACTAACGGGGGACCGTTACAATTCGACTGGCCGGTCCAAGCCGCATATGGTCATGTATGGTCAGATATTGGCCGTGATCCTGAGAATGAGGTCATGATTCTAACAGGGACAGGAGAGCTGTGGCAGACCGGCACTCCTGAAGTCTGGAATACGAAATTCATGGATTGGCCGAATCGCCGGAAGCTGGAAATGTACCATGAATCACTCCGGATGATTGAAAATATGGTTCATTGCCTGGATATCCCCACGATTGGGGCGATCAATGGCACAGGCGCACACTGGCAATTGGGAACGCTCTGTGATATTACCATCTGTACGGAAGACACGGCCGTTTTCGATGCCCATTATCTGGGTGGTGTTCCGCCCGGAGATGGAATCGTCCTGGCACTTCAAAGGATACTTGGAACCAAGAAAGCGGCATACTATGCATACACGGGGATGAACATTACTGCAGAGGAGGCACTAGACCTCGGTCTGGTCAGTGAGGTATTGCCTCGTGAACAGCTTCTTCCACGGGCATGGGAGCTGGCAGAGCTGATCATGCAGGCCCCCCGCTCTACAAGGCATCTTACGCATTCGATTGTGGCGCACCCGTGGAAACAAGCTTTGGCAGAGAATCAAGGTCTTCAGCTTACTCACCAATTGGTTGACATGGCGATTGATGAAGAGGGGATTCATGAACGGCTGATGAAGCTTAAGGAACGTTTTCAGAGGAATGACAACTGAGAAGGGATAAGGGTGCTATGAGATCGTTGACTGAGCTATTTAAGATTGGCAGCGGACCGTCCAGCTCCCATACCATGGGACCGGAGAAAGCGGCCGGAATCTTCAAAGCAGAAAATGAAGACGCAGACCAGTTCAAGGCACGGATCTATGGTTCCCTTGCCAAAACAGGTAAAGGCCATATGACGGACAAGGCTATTATTCGGGCACTCTATCCCGTCCGGACGGAGGTTCAATTTGTTCCGCAGCCTGACTTTGATTTGCTTCATCCCAATACAATGGACTTGTTCGCTTACAAAGACGGTCAGCAAACAGCCTCCATGCGTGTTGCCAGTATCGGCGGCGGGGAGATCGTGATTGATGGGCGGGAGGAGACGCGGGGACCTGATGTCTACCCGGAGAACAGCTTTGCCGAGATCAGTGCCTATTGTAAAGCGAATCATATCCGCTTAAGCGATTACGTCGAGCAGCGTGAAGGCCTACAGATCTGGGAGTTCCTCCAAGGCATCTGGGAAGCGATGAAGCGGTCGATCGACGAAGGACTGTCTGTCACAGGTATTCTGGAGGGCGGCCTGAATGTCGAGCGCAAGGCGAAATATCTGTATCATCAGGGGACTGTGGATGAGAGCCCGGAGACGCGGGAGAACCGGATCGTCAGCGCGTACGCTTTTGCCGTCAATGAACAGAATGCGGCTGCCGGTACAGTCGTAACGGCTCCAACCTGCGGGGCCTGCGGTGTTGTACCCGCCTCGCTCCGTTATATGCAGGAGAAGCTGCAGGTCCCGGACGAACAGATTCTCCGGGCGCTGGCCGTCGGCGGGCTCATTGGCAATCTGGTCAAGCATAACGCCTCGATCAGCGGCGCTCAGTGCGGCTGCCAGGCGGAGGTGGGCACGGCTTGCTCTATGGCAGCGGCTGCACTGGCTGAACTGTCCGGGATGGAGATCGACCAGATTGAGTATGCGGCGGAGGTGGCCATGGAGCACCACCTGGGGTTAACGTGCGATCCGATTAACGGACTGGTTCAGATCCCTTGCATTGAGCGGAATGCGGTCGGTGCGATGCGGGCAATCCATGCGCTGAGTCTGGCCAAATTCTTGTCGGGTACCCGTAAAATATCCTTTGATCTGGTTGTTCAGACCATGTATCAGACAGGCTTAGATATGAACAGCAGGTACCGTGAAACTTCGGAAGGCGGGCTTGCTAAGTTCTACAACATGGGCAGTTAACTGATAATGATATCGCTATATACGAGGAACGTCCCTTGCTGCCGGTTGGCAATAGGGGCGTTTTTAATTGTGGTTATGTAAGCCAGATCTAAACGTCCGGGAAGAAGGGATTTGACTTAAGCGCGGCCTGAATGAGAAAATGTATGCGTGTACATCGAGTAGTCTATTCAGTGAGGAGGCACCAAATGAAACAGCTACGCATTGGAATGATAGGTTATAAATTCATGGGCAAGGCCCACAGCAACGCTTACCGCAGTCTGCCGATGTTCTTCCCCAAGGCAGTTAAGCCGCATATGTCGGTCATCTGCGGACGCAATGAGGAAGCAGTTACAGAGGCGGCAGCACAGCTTGGCTGGTCGGAGAGTGTGACTGACTGGAAGGAGCTGATCGCACGCAGCGATATTGATCTGGTCGATATTAATGCGCCAAGCAATGCCCATAAAGAGATTGCACTGGCGGCTGCGGCCGCAGGCAAGCATATCTTCTGCGAGAAGCCGCTGGCGCTGAATCTGGAGGATTCCCGCGAGATGCTGGAGGCTGCTGAAAAGGCTGGAATTGCGCATATGATTGGCTTCAACTACCGTTTCTCCCCGGCGGTGCGGCTGGCGAAACGTCTGATCGAGAGCGGCCGGCTGGGCACAATCTATCACTTCCGCGCGTGGTTCCTGCAGGACTGGATTCTGGACCCTGAGTTCCCGCTGGTCTGGAGGTTGCAGAAGGAGATTGCAGGCTCGGGATCGCATGGTGATCTGGGGGCGCATCTGATTGACCTGGCCCATTTCCTCGTAGGGGATGTGGAGGAGGTTATCGGGATGAGCGAGACCTTCGTCAAGGAGCGGCCGCTGGCAACGGAGATGACTGGTCTGAGTGCCAAGGCAGGCAAGGATGCGCCGCGCGGTCCGGTAACCGTGGATGATGCAACGCTGTTCCTGGCCCGCTTCAGCAGCGGTGCGCTGGGCAGCTTCGAGGCGACACGCTTCGCAGCCGGACACCGCTCGACCAATTCCTTCGAGATCAACGGCAGTCTGGGCAGTGTGAAGTTCGACTTCGAGCGGATGAATGAGCTGGAGGTGTATCTGACCTCGGATGACGAGGATGTGCAGGGCTTCCGCCGGGTACTAGCCACCGATCCGTCCCATGACTATGCGGAGGCCTGGTGGCCACCGGGCCACACCATCGGGTTCGAGCATACCTTCATCCATGAGATGCTGGAGCTGTCGAATGCCATTGAGGAAGGCCGTCAGCCGGAGCCGAACTTCAATGATGGCGTGAAATGCCAGGCAGTGCTTGAAGCGGTCGAGCGTTCGATTGAGCAGCGGCGCTGGGTGCAGGTATCAGAAATGTAAGGGAAGACAGTGAAACACCGCCGGCCGCTTGATGTCCGGCGGTGTTTTTTTGGGGATGTTAGTTGGCGAGGGTCCGTTAGCCGGATGTGTGTGGAAAACCGACCACAATTGGACGGTGAGTGGCGTGCGGGCCAAATGTAGTCGGAAAACCGACCACAATTGGACTGTGAGTGGCGTGCGGGCCAAATGTAGTCGGAAAACCGACCACAATTGAACTGTGAGTGGCGTGCGGGCCAAATGTAGTCGGAAAACCGACCACAATTGGACGGTGAGTGGCGTGCGGGCCAAATGTAGTCGGAAAACCGACCACAATTGGACTGTGAGTGGCGTGCGGGTCAAATGTAGTCGGAATACCGACCACAATTGGACTGTGCGCGCCACGTAAGCCTGATGGTCGGCTGGAGCACCCACTTGGATTTACTCTTGTTTCCGTGCCTGGGAAGGGGTTAGACCCTTGTACTGCTTGTACAGCTTGGTGAAGTAATTCGGATTGTCGCAGCCGACCCGGCCTGAGATCTCGGTAATCGTCAGATTGGTCTCCAGCAACAGCCGCTGCGCCTCATCCATTCTGCAGAAATTCACATAGTCGATGAACGTCCGCCCGGTGAGCTTTTTGAAGGTTTTGCAGAAATGAAAAGGGTTCAGATTCACGAACCTGGCAGCAGCCTCAATCGACATCTTCTGATCTGTGTGGTTCTCCAGGTGTTCCAGCAGCGGCTTGAAGCGCTCCCGGTGGATTGAATGGCGTTCACTGTGCTCCCGCTCGCTGCGCTGCCGGGCCGGGAAGGCCCGGGACATCAGGGTGAAGAACAGGTGCAGCTGATTCTTTACCACAAGCTGAAAAGCCGGCTGCTTCGCCTCCACTTCGGCAATCACCCGCTCCAGCAAATGATAATACGCGGCGCATTCAGGCTGCTGGGCGGCAGGCATAACCGGGAACTGATTCAGATTATTGAGGTACGGAGCAACAAATTGCTCATGCTGGGAATCCTGGTTCCGGTCCTTGAACAGCGAGGCATGGAATACAATCGAGACATATGACAGGTCACCGCTGCACTTGCTATAGCCGACATGAAGCCCTCCGGACGGCACCATCAGGACATCCCCCGGCCCGGCCTCATAAGGCTTGCTGTCCACATGAAAAATGGCGTGTCCTTCGCGCATAATGATGATCTCGAAATGCTCATGCCAGTGCAGAAACAGGATATTCTGTTCAGGCGACACCTCCCGGCAGGTGTTGAAGAACAGACGGAACGGATACGTTTTCTCTTCCAGCCTTGGATATTCCTTGAGTTCCTTCGGATAGGTCATCTTTATTCAACTCCCGCAAGATTCAGCTAGTTTAGCACAAGATAAGTAGAGATTTTGCCCAATATGAGCGATATACTAGGAATGTTGCATTAACTATAAACCAATATTGGAGTGGCATACAAGATGCAGGATACATTAAGAATTGGAACATTGGTTGGGGGCGGGGATGCAGTCAAAGTCATTCCGCAGATTATTGGACATGGCTTCGAATCCTTCAGCTTAACCTTTTGGCAGACTACAGGAACTACTGATTTGGCAGAAACAGCGTCACGGGTGCGTGAACTGGCTGCAGAGCATGATTTCACAATTTCTTCAATCGGCATATTCGGGAATCCGCTTACAGGAACAGGCGACAATGCGGATACGGTGGCCAGCTGGGAACGGCTGATCGACCATGCCCATTTGTTCGGGACGGACCTGGTCTCCGGCTTCACCGGACGTCTGCCCGGCGTATCTATAGATGAGTCGATTCCGAAGTTCGCTGAGGTGTTCGGTGAGCTGTCGAAGCGGGCGGCGGAGCGCGGAGTCAAGATCGCTTTTGAGAATTGCTCGATGGATGGGAACTGGCAGGCAGGGGACTGGAATATTGCGCATAACCCTACAGCCTGGGAGAAAATGTTCAACGCGGTCAATGCCGATAATCTCGGCCTGGAATGGGAGCCCTGCCACCAGATGGTGCAGCTGATTGACCCGATCCCGCAGCTGCGCAAATGGACGGACAAGATTTTCCATGTCCACGGCAAAGACGCAACTATCGCTTGGGATATTATTAAGGAATACGGAATCCACGGGCCTAAGCCGTATGTATGGCACCGGACGCCGGGCTTCGGGGATACGAACTGGACAGATGTGATCTCGATTCTCCGTCAAGCTGGATACAAGGGCACGATTGATATTGAAGGCTGGCATGACCCTGTCTATCGTGACGATCTGGAGATGACCGGTCAGGTTCATGCACTGAATTATCTCAAAACCTGCCGGGGCGGCAGCTTCATCCCGAACCCGGTGTAACTGGAGGAAAGAGTGATGACAGCAGGACATCGTGTGGTTGTGGCGGGCTGCGGGGCAATGGCTAATGAGTGGATTACCTATGCACTGAAGCATACTGATGAAATAGAGATTGTAGCGCTCGTGGATATCCGGCGGGAGTCCGCTCAGGCCATGGCAGAGAAGCACGGGCTTACTTGCCCGGTATTTACTGAAGTGGAGCAGGCAATTGCGGATACAGCGGCTAATCTGGTATTTGATGTGACGGTGCCGGCCAGCCATTACAATATTGCCAGCAGTGCGCTTGAGGCTGGTTGCCATGTGTTCGCGGAAAAGCCGCTGGCGGAGACGATGGAGCAGTGCAATTCGATCGTTAGCATCGCTGAACGTACCGGCAGGAGCCATGCGGTGATGCAGAACCGCCGGTATGATCCGCGCATCCGCTCTTTGCGGGAGCTGATCACTTCAGGGGCTATAGGGCGGACAGGCTCAATCAGCGCGAATTTCTTTCTGGCTCCGCATTTCGGCGGCTTCCGGGATGCGATGGACAGCCCTTTGCTGCTGGATATGGCGATCCACACCTTCGATCAGGCCCGCTATATCAGCGGCGCTAATCCGGTAAGTGTGTATTGCCAGGAGTTCAATCCGCCGGGATCGTGGTATGCAGGGAATGCGGCGGCGGTCTGTATTTTTGAAATGTCGGACGGCTCCGTGTTCTGCTATCAAGGCTCATGGTGTGCGGAAGGTGCGCCTACGTCCTGGGAAGCTTCTTGGCGGGTTCAAGGTGAAAAGGGTGCTGCGATCTGGGATGGCCGGGATCTGCCATATGCCGAGGTGATTAGTGCCGGGAGTGAACACTCCGGCCAGTTCCTCCATGAATTCGAGCGGGTGGAAGCGCCGGAGGTACAGATGGAGGAGACTTTCCATCAGGGCTGTCTCGATGAAATGTTCCGTTCGCTGGCCGAGGGCCGTCCCGCCGAGACAGATTGCCGCGATAACCGCTACAGCATGGCCATGGTGCTGGGCGCTCTGGAGAGTGCGCGGACTGGCCGCAAGCTTAGTATTGCCGAATTCATAGAGGGCGCTGAGCTGGCGGGGAGTAAGGGGTAGGGGATTTTAGCAGAAGAAGCAAAATGGAATGCAAAAAGGCATGGGGAAAGCCCCATGCCTTTTCTTTTACCGCCGTCTTCTCAATTCTGGTTATTTATCCGTCCCCAGTAACAAGTTCACAACCGTATCCAGCTGCTGCTCCAAAGAATAGGGGTCCTCCATGACGAATTCATCATGATAATTATCCCCATATAAAAATACTTTGCCCTTCTTCACAGCAGGTACACTTTTCCATATATCACTTTCCATTGCTTGGTTCGTAATCTCAGCATCGCCATTATAGACAAAGATATAATCACCTAAGTATTCAGGAAGCACCTCAAGCGAGATTGATTCGAACCCCTCTTTCATATGTAAGGCACTTTCTGTTGGAGGCAGCTGCAGCATTTCGTAGATAGTGGAGGAACCATAATTTCCGCCCGTTGCTGCTAACACATATACTGTTTTTTCGGCAAACTGAACGATGGATACCGTCTCCCCTTCCTTGATGACGTTAGATACCTTTGACCTTGCTTCAACAACCTTCTGTTCGTATTCCGCAATCCAATCCTCAGCCTGCTGTTCTTTTCCGAATATCGAGGCTACTCGTCTGAATTTATCAAGTGGCCCGGCTGTTGACAACTCTTCCCAGTATGGCAGAAAAACAGTGGTGCCGATCTTCTCGTATTGGTCAACGTAATCTTCGATGGAACCGATAATGAGGTCTGGCTCCAGCATGGTCAATTTCTCCAGATTCATCGGGAATTCCCCTAAATCTTCGATCGTATCGAGTGTTTCTTGTGGAATCTCCGCCTTGTCCATCCAGCCTTCGTCGAGCATGAATGTTCTTGCCCCGATAGGGACAATGCCCAGCTTCAATAAATGACCCATATATTGGTCTGCCGCGACTTTTACCGGCTCTGCGGGTACTTCAATGTCTCCTCTTGGCGTGGATACGATCCGCGTCTTCGGACTTTCTTCTGAGGCAATCGGAGTTGCCTGATTAACTTTATTGTTTGCGTTGCCTGAATTCTTCGCCGCTGTGTTCGTGCCGTTGGAGCAAGCGCTGAGCAGCAGGGAGCCGCACAGCAGGATTGCAGCCATGGCTACAGATCTGGTTGGTTTTGATGTAAACATATGTATTTCCCCTTTGTCCGTATTATGATAATGATTATCATTATTAATATACAGATCAGTAACATTATCAGAAATAGAGGATGTGGGGAAGTTTAATGGACTTTCAGCAACTTTGTGCTGCAGCAGCTCGCTATTTCTATGATAAGCAGGGGCTACACCCTTACGCTTTTTATAAATCCTGCTGAAATAATACACGTCTTTATACCCGACACTCGCCGCAATCTCCCCGACTGAAGCATTAGTTGTCATTAGAAGCTCTGATGCAAGGTCAAGCCGGTAGCGGATTAAGTAATCAATCGGACTGACGCCTGTATGCTCTTTAAATAAGGATGACAAGTGATAAGCGCTGAAATTGAACACTTCCGCAAGTGAGTCTAAGGTAACGGGTTCCGCATAATACTCCCGGATATAAGTGATTACCTGCACTGCAACAGAAGTTGTTCTGACCTCGGTCTCATGCTCATGCAGGCGCAATTCCTTTAACGTCAGATGAACGAATTGGTAAAAAAGTGCTTTTACATGAAGACGCTCTTCCGGCTGATCCCATTTCTGATGCATCTGCTGAATTTTGTTATAGAGTAAAAGCGGAGCCTCAGGGCTAAAGCAATACTGCTCTTGAAGAGGATTCGCTTCATGGAGCAAGGCTTTGTAGTAAATGATATAGTAAATAAATTTATCTTTTATGGGAACGATGCTTAGGATGGCCCCTTTGCCGCTATGTAAAAGTTGAAATCCTGTCCAAGCAAATTCAGCCTGGTCTGACTGAACTTGTGCGCTTCCTTGTACCGATAGCAAAAATATATTGGCAGGTATTATAAATGGAGGAAGAACTTCGCCTTGGGCTAACTCCTTCTGCCGGATATCCACCAGTGTAATTGCAGCCTGATCCCAAAGTAATAATTGATTGCTGATGTGCATGATGCGATATTCCCCTCCGTTATCTGTCTACTCCTCATTTTAAATGATAACCATTATCAATGACAGTCTGAATAATACTTGTTACATTAAAAGTCACATAACTCCATATCTTTCTAACATCGCTGTATTCCAGATTCTTGCAATGAAGATTAGAATAAATAGCAGATAGTGGATGTGACTAACAAGGGGTGATCTCGATGGATGAGCGGTTAAGAGTTGTGATTGGGAGCGGCGGAAGTCTGCATAACCAGGGGTGGCTGCATACGGAGGAGAGGGAGCTTAATCTTTTGCAAGAAGAACAGTGGGCTGTTAGGTTCAAGAAAAACTCCATACAAGCAATCCTTGCGGAGCATGTCTGGGAGCATCTGACGTATGAGGAGGGGATACAGGCGGCAAAAATCTGCTATCCTTATCTGGCATCTGGCGGGTATATCCGCTGTGCTGTGCCGGATGGGTATTTTCCGGATGAAGCTTATCAGAAAATTGTACAGGTCGGAGGACCGGGTCCCCTGGATCATCCCGCGGCGTCTCACCGCATCGTACATAATTACAATACCCTGCGAGGCATGTTCACGGCTGGCGGCTTCGAGGTCAAACTGCTGGAGTATTGCGATGAATCCGGGAAGTTTCATTATAACTACTGGGATGAAGGCGGAGGGTTTATCTACCGCTCCAGGCGCTTCGACCACCGCAATACAGCGGAGAGGCTTGGCTTTGTCTCCCTGATTGTGGATGCAGTTAAGGTGTGAAAATAACATCCGCCGCCAGCAAAAAGGCTGATCTCCCCAGCACAATGCGCTGCATCGAGATCAGCCTGTACTCCAATCGGCCAGCCCGGGCTAGAAGCCCCGGTATTGCGGTTCTTCCTTTTCCAGCTCAGTTACGCGTCCTTCTACCTGCTGAACAATCTGCTGAGTCTGCTCGGCGGCATTGGTAAATAGGGTCTTGGCTTCTTCATTTTGCGTTTCCATGGCGAATTGCTCCAGGCTGGCCTGGGCGCTTTTTAGCGAAGCTACGCACGTCTTGACTTGTGAGGCGACAGTCATCGGTATACCCTCCTCCATATCATAGAAATGGATCATCATCCACGGACTCTAGTATCTGCATTCCTGCAGCTCATATTCTGGAAAATCACTCCAGCCTCACGAGAGCATAATCAGCCGGCACGAAATCTTGTGGTTAATTCACCCCTGGTTTGACAAATACTGAAGCAGAATGCCTGAGCACACAGAGCATGAAATATCACAATATAGGGGGTTATTCGAATGCCTGAAGCGCTGGAGGTTGTCTTGCGGACCTTGTTTGCTGTGGTCGTAATGTTTTTTCTAACCAAGATACTCGGCAAACGGCAGGTTTCGCAGCTGTCTTTTTTTGAATATATTACGGGAATTACGGTGGGGAGCTTGGCTGCTTATATCTCGCTGGACACGGATAAGACCTGGCATCTGGGCCTGATTGCCTTAGGCGTCTGGGTTGCCTGTTCACTGGGCATCGAATATCTGCAAATTAAGAGTAAGAAAGCCCGGGATTTCATTGACTTCAAATCAACGGTACTAATTAAGGACGGCAAGATTCTCGAGAATAATATGAAAAAAGAGCGTCTGAGCGTCGACGAGCTGCTGGAGGAATTGCGTAAAAAGGATGTCTTCAAGGTGGCCGATGTGGAATTTGCGATTATGGAATCGGATGGTGCGATTAACGTGCTTTTGACCAAGGAGAATCAGCCCTTCACCCCCAAGGATCTGGGAATCAAGGTTGCACCGGAGAAGGAAACGCTCGCTGTAATTATGGATGGTGAGATTCTGGACGAGCCTCTGGATACGCTGAATCTGTCCCGGAAGTGGCTGCAGACCGAGCTGGAAAAGCTGAATCTGACCGTGAAGGATGTTTTCCTCGGGCAGGTAGACTCTTATGGTGAGCTTACCGTGGATCTCTATGCTGACAAAGTCAAGGTGCCGCAGCCGCAGGATAAACCTCAGCTGTATGCGCTGCTGAAGAAATGTGAAGCCGATCTGGAGCTGTTCGGTCTGTCCACCAAGAACAAAGCGGCGAAGCAAATGTACGGAAATTGTTCAGAGCAATTGCAGGAGCTGCTGCAGAAGCTGAAGCCTTTTATCCAGAACTGACAGCATGAGCAGTTTCACAAGCAGGAGCCGGTGATCCGGCTTCTTTGGGCATGTCCGGGCATAAATCCAGGAACGAGCTGGAATACTAAGGCAGAATCCCCACTACCGGAAGGAGGCTGCCAGATTGCCTGATCAGGATATGCTGGAGTTAATCAAGGAGCAGCTGACAGATTGCAGCGATGCGGTCTACCAGTCTATTAATGTCTACGGGCATTCCTGTATGCTGATCTATATTCCTTCCATCGTGGATACCCTTAGCCTGCAGGAATTTGTCGCCACGCCCCTGAAGGCAGAAGCCAATGCGGAGCCGCACTGGGCGGATTTCATGGAGCGTCTGGATCACGGATCTGCATTCGCGATTCCTTATATCAAGGCCTATCATCCCGGCCGGGTGGTGGAGCTGATCGTCAGCGGGAATCCTGTACTCAGCATCGCAGGTTTGCCGTATGTGTATTATTTTGAGATTGCCCACTATCAGAAAAGGGCGGTGTCCGAATCACAGAACGAGCTGGTGGTGATCGGGCCGCAGGAAGCTTTTATCGAGGATATTCAGACGAATCTCTCGCTGCTGCGCCACAAGATCAAGCATGCGGATCTGAAGACCAAGCATTTCGCTATCGGCAAATATACTAAGACCGATGTATATCTGGTCTATCTCGAAGGGCTCTGCAAGCCGGAAATTCTGGCGGAAATGGAACAGAAGCTGGGCAGTCTCGATGTGGACGGAATTCTGGGCATCAGCTATCTGGCGGAGCATATGTCCCGGGAGCAATTCTCCCCTTTTCCGATCTATCAATATACGGAACGCCCTGACTCTGTCGCCGCCTCGCTCATGGAAGGCAGAGTCGGCATTCTGCAGGACGGCACACCGTCCGCTTTGCTGGCGCCGGTAACCTTTTTTGCGCTGCTGCAGTCCTCAGAGGATTATTACCAGAGCTTCTATGCCGGCAGCTGGATCCGGCTGGTCCGCCTTTTTTTCTCGCTGATCTCGATGATACTGCCGTCATTATATGTCGCCATTACAACCTTTCACTCACAGATCATTCCCTCTGATCTGCTGATAACGATAGCTGCGGCCCGCGAGAATATCCCGTTCACTGCCCTGACGGAGGCGCTGATTATGGAGCTTACGTTCGAAGCCCTGCGTGAAGCCGGGACCCGTATTCCGAAGCCAGTGGGTCAGACTGTCTCCATTATCGGAGGTATCGTTATCGGACAGGCGGCGGTCCAGGCGGGAATTGTCTCGGCACCGATGGTCATTGTAGTATCCATTACCGGGATCGCTTCGTACATCATTCCGCATCTGGAGCTTGGACTGACTTTCAGGCTGCTGCGCTTTGTGCTGCTCATTCTGGGCGGAACCTTGGGACTGATTGGTGTCTTTATTGCGGTATTTATGATCTATGGGCATTTAGCCCATCTCCGGTCATTTGGCTCACCCTACCTGCAGCCGCTGGCGCCGCTTGTTTTTGAAGACTGGAGAGATACCTTGTTTCGCGTCCCCTCTCAGTATATGAATAAGCGGAGCAGCTCTTTTACCGACAGCACAAATAAAAGGAGGCAGAAGCCATGAGAGCCGTCAAGCTGGGCTTGGCACTGCTGCTGCTCTTCAATCTGACCGGCTGCTGGTCCAAAACAGAGCTTGATAAATTGACCTTTATCTATGGAATATTCATTGACCAAGGGAAGGAGCCGGGTACCGTTGAAGTCACAATCAGCTCGCCTCTGCCGAACCGTCTGATGTCAGGGACCCAGGGAGGGAGCGGCGCGTCTGACGGCAAGGCATATTCGATGATCACCAAGACAGCCAAAACTATACCGGAAGCAGTAATCCTGATTCAGAAGGATCTGTCCCGCAAGATTGAGATTTCCCATATCAAGATTGTTGTCGTGGGGAAGGAGTATGCAAGGGAAGGCATTGGGGAAATGCTTGAATGGTTCAAAAGGCAGCCGGAGATCCCCCTGGGAACCTTCATCATGGCTGCACCCGGCAAAGCCAGCGAGATTCCCAAATTGTCTCCGATCTTCGAACAGTTACCGGATCAGGTACTCAGCAATATTGCCCAAGAAAACCTCCTGTTCAGCACTACGATCAGAGACTGCATGCTCTCGGAGGCCTCGCATATGGGGTATGCCATGGATTATTTATCCTTTGGACTAAAGAGTGATAACGCTGAGAAGAAGGAGGAGTACTGGGTTGGGGTCGGCGGCGTAATGCTGTTCCAGGAGTTGAAGATGAGAGGTCTGATGAATGTCAGTGAAGGCAGAGCCTTGGCCTGGGCTGCTGGGAATCTCGCCGGACAAATCGCGTTCCCGGTATATTCGATAGACTGGGATGATGACGGCTCAGGAGCTGCAAATGCAATCTTCCTCAGGAACACCGCAGCTTCCTCCGTAAGCATGACCCCGGAAGGTCCGTTGTTTCATGTGAAAATAAAAGGACACGCCAGCATCACCTACTTCAAGGATTCCGAGCACCGCGATGCGAACAAGCTCAGCCCCCTGCTGCTGAGCAAGCTTGAACAGAAGGTGGCCGGAGAAATCACGGCTGCCCTTGACCGTATTCGGCAGGAGGGTGTGGATGTGCTGCATTTGGGTATGCTGGTGGAATGGAATTATCCGGCGGAATGGAAGAAGCTGCGGGAGCGCTGGAAAGACTACTATACCTCGGAAGCCCGGATTAAGGTGACCGCGAAATTCGTTATCGAGGATTTCGGTTCAGAAAAATAAGGGGAAGAACATTATGCAGACATCGAAATGGCAAATCACCAGGTTCTCAATCGTATATCTGGGCTCCCAGAGTACCATGTTTCTAGTTCCCGGCCTCATTGAATCCTCCGGCTATCAGGGGTGGATCGGGATTGTGGCCGGCTGTGCCCTGGCGCTGATTCCGCTGTTCTTCACCGTTCAGCTCGGGAAGCTGAAGCCCGGGACGGGCTGGGTGGATTTCGGAGCAGAGATTACGGGGAAGTGGATGCACCGGGTTATAGTCCTTCTGCTGCTATGCTGGTGTGTTTACTATGCTTCGTATGATATCGAGAATTTTGTTCTGTTCTTCGGATCTAACTATCTGCGCGGAACACCGCCGCTGCTGATTCAGCTCCTTATAGGACTGGTCATTATGTACACGGCTCATCTCGGAGTCACCTCTATAGTGTATATGTCTGACGGCATATCGATTATTTTCGTAGGTTCGACGCTGCTGAGCATCTATCTGTTCATCCAGCATGCCAATTACGCCATTCTCCCGGCGTTTCTCCATTACCATGATCCGTTCATCGCCTTCAAGGACTCGTTAACCGTCATGTCCTGGCTGGGGGAATGGGTGGTGTTCCTGTTTGTTGCCCCGGAGCTCAAAATCAGCAAGAGCACCATGAAAAAGCTGGCTCTTGGGGGTATGTGCGTCATGCTGACGATTCTGCTGGGCTGGGTGATGACCCTGCTGAATTTCGGAGCCTATCTGGGCAAAGAGCTGGCGTTCCCCTATCTGCAGCTCGTCCGCAGCTCGTCCAACAACGAGCTTCTGGGCAATTCCGATCCCCTGCTGATCGGAATCTGGTCCGCCTCTATGTTCATTCACAGTTCATTTCTGATCTATGTAGCGAGTAAATGTGCTGCATATCTTATCGGCCAGAGAGCGAAGAAGCTGCTGATTCCCGGCCTGACAGTCTGCTCTGTAACGATTGCCTATCTCTATTCCAGAAATCTGGCCCGGTATGATCACGACTATTACTCTTTCAATATAGCTCTTGTGTGGCTGATTGTAGAGTTTATTCCGATGTACTATTTCTTTGCGTTAATGCTCCGGAAGAAGCGGCAGCCACAGGCATAAGCCAGGGCTGCAATTTCTGCTATTATATAATGTAGGCGCTTTCTGGTATGATTAGTTTATATGTACATACCTTTTTTTGGAATAGGATGGTGTTATTATTCATGAATCTTCAAGAAGCAACCGCTCTAATTGAATCGATCCGAAGCAATCTGGCACAAGTTATCGTGGGCAAAGAGAGCGGTGTGAACCTGCTGCTGACCGCTTTGCTGGCCAATGGTCATGTGCTGCTGGAGGATGTGCCGGGTACCGGAAAGACCCTGCTCGCCAAAACATTGGCCCGCTCCCTGGACTGCACGTTCAAGCGGATTCAGTTCACGCCCGATCTGCTGCCGTCTGACTTAAGCGGCATCAATTACTATAACCAGAAGAGCGGCGAATTTCAATTCCGTCCCGGTCCGGTATTTGCCAGCATTCTGCTTGCGGATGAGATCAACCGGGCCACGCCGCGCACCCAGTCCAGCCTGCTGGAGTGTATGGAGGAGCGGCAGATTACAATTGACGGCGTGACGCATGAGCTGGAGCGGCCGTTCCTGGTCATTGCTACCCAGAATCCGGTGGACAGCCAGGGGACCTTTCCGCTGCCGGAAGCGCAGCTGGACCGGTTCCTCATGCGGATTACCAGCGGATATCCTACATTTGATGAAGGGGTACATATCCTCCAGCGGTTCCGCCAGAATAACCCGCTGGAAGATACCGCTGCGGTGGCCACGGCCCGGCAGATTCAGGACGTTCAACGTCTGGCTGCGGAGGTTACTGTCAGTGACGAGCTGCTCGCTTATATGATGCGCGTGGTTGAGGCTACCCGTACCTCCCCGGCGGTCCGGCTGGGAGCAAGCCCCAGGGCAGCTTTCGCCTTGCTGCGCGCTTCGCAGGGATACGCACTGATCCAGGGCAGAAGCTACTGTATCCCGGATGATATCAAAGAGGTTGCGGTCCCTGTGCTGGCGCACCGGCTGATTCTTCAGCGCGGTCCCGGAGTCCGTGAAGGCCAGTCTGCAGAGGTAGTGCTTCAGGTGCTGCGTGAAATTGAGGTCCCGGCTGAACCTGCTGTCCTGTCCAGAGGCGGAAGGGTGGAGTGATCCATGTCGCTGCCGTGGTTCATTGCAAGCACGTTCATCCTGCTGGTCCTGATCTCGCTGGTCTATGACCGGCATGCGCTGAAGAAGGTCAGCTATACCCGTTACTTCTCTGCCAAAGCGGTGTACGCCGGTGAACAGGTAGAGATGGTTGAGGAGATCATGAACAAGAAGCTGCTGCCGCTGCCGTGGTTGCGGCTGGAATCCAGCATAGCTAAGGGGCTTGAATTCGGTAACCAGGAGAATCTGGGCATCAGCAGCGGAGAGATTTCCCAGAATCATGTCAGCCTGTTCTTCCTGAGGTCTTTTCGCCATATCAAACGGCGGCATAATATCACTTGCAGGGAGCGGGGGCTGTTCGTCCTGGAGACGGCAACCATGACTACCGGCGATCTGTTCGGACTGAGCCGCAGCGCTAAGACCTTCCCGCTTCATCTGGAGCTGCTGGTCTACCCCGGATTGCTGCGTTTCCATGACCTTCCGTTGCCGGTTCACAGCTGGCTTGGAGAGCTGCCGGTCAAGCGCTGGATTGTCGAAGATCCGTTCCTGACCGCCGGTACAAGAGAATACAGCGCCGGGGATTCTCTGGCGAGCATTAACTGGAAAGCGACAGCCCGTACGGGAAGTATGCAGGTGCATCAAAAGGATTACACCGCCGATTCCCGGCTGGTCATCTGCCTGAACGTGGAGACGAGTGAGTCCATGTGGAGAACGGTTACCGATGTGCAGCGTATAGAGCTGGGAATCCGCTATGCGGCGACTGTAGCCGAGTATGCGATCAGCCACGGGATTGAGGTCCGGCTGCTCAGCAATGGAAGATTGGAGGGGAGCGGGGCGAGAGATTCGGTGGACACCTGGTCCATTGTTCATACCGAGGAGTTCCTTGGCCTGCTGGCCAGACTGAATCTGGACCGGACCGTGCCGATGAGCAGGCTGATGGAGATTGAAGCGGACAAGGGGGAGGCAGATAAGGATTATCTGATCATTACCTGTCACCGGGGGGCAGAGCTTCAGCTGGCAGCCTCAGGCTTAAGCTTCCTCGGAAACGGTGTAGAGTGGCTGGATATTCCTTCTGAAGGGGGCGGTGAGCTATGACTTCCCGAATCCCGGATGCCTTCAAAGAAAATTACGCCATATGGATGGCAGCCTTCATCGAATGGCTGCTGCTGCTCCCGGTATGGCTGGTGCTCCAGACTTATTTCCAGCCGGAGGCCGAGGCGCTGCGCTGGATCTATCTGCTGCCGGTACTGGCCGCAGCTGGTGTGCTGCTGCGAGAGATATGCAACCGCCGCTGGAAGCAGCTGCTCGCGGCGCTAATTCTCGGAGCTATATCTGCGGCGTTAACCGGTACGCTGACACTTATAGGTCTTCCGCTGGCAGCCGGAGCGGCTGTGTCTGCCTTCCTTGGCATGACAGCGGCCACACGGGTGAACCGGCTGTGGCTGTATATCAGCGGGATCATGCTGTATTTTGTCGCTTCGATTGCCTTCTCGCGCATCCCCGGTCTCCAGCCGAGTGCGCCGGTGCTCACCTGGAGCGGCAGCTTGTGCCTGATCCTGGCACTGCTGGCTACGAACAGCACCCACCTGCGTTATAGCTCCTTGAACGGAGGTGCAGGAAATCTGCCTCAAGGACTGCGGCGGCATAACCGGGTATTCGTGATTGGCTTTATTATCCTGGCAGCACTGCTTGCTGCGGGGGGCGGACGGGCGGTTGGGATGCTGCTGTGGAATATGGTGCGGGCATTCTTCGCCTGGCTCAGCCGGTTATCCTCCGGTTCCGGGGAGGCACCGCCGGCAGAAGCACCGCCTGAGGCCATCCCTGCCATGCCGGCAGCGGAGCCGGGTGAACCGGGCTTGCTATCGATGATTCTAAATATAGGCTTCTATATTCTAGGAGCGGCAGCCATTCTTGCGGTACTGTATTTTATCCTGCGCTTTTTGTACAGAAATACAGGAGGCATCCTGCGCAGAGCGATAGACAGGCTGCTGTCCCTGCTGCGCAGAGAGACTCCTGCGGCTGCCGGGTATCAGGATGAGGAGACCAGCCTGTTCAACTGGGAGCAGACCGTCCAGGACTTCCGCCAATACGTGCGTTCCAAGCTGACACCTGCCAGCCGCCGGGACCGCTGGGAAGGGATGGACGGAAGCCGTGAGCGCATCCGCTGGCTCTACCGGCATTGGCTGCGGGCCAGACATGCGGAAGGGTATGAGGTGAAGCCCTACCTGACCCCGCAGGAGACAGCAGCCGATGTAGCCGCCTGGTCGCAAGGCCAGAAGCGCTCAAGCAAACACTCTGGCGGAGATGCCTCTGTCAATGACCGTCTGCTGGGCCTATACCACAGGGCCCGCTATACCGAGGAGGAGCTGCCTGAACTTACTGCCGCTGAGGCGGCGGCGCTTAAGGAGCAGCTGAAGCTTTAGCTGAATCATTATGTTCAGCGAATACTGGAAAGGAGCGGCAGGCATGACCCCTTATCTGCGCGGTGAGCTGGCTAAAGAGGCTCATATTAATATGGAGACGCTCAGGTTTTATGAGAAAAACGGGCTGATTCCGCTGCCGCAGCGTTCAGCAGGCGGGTATCGGCTGTATCCGGAGGAGACGCTCCTCCGGATTGCTTTTATCCGTAATGCCAAGAGCTGCGGATTCACGCTTAAGGAGATTAAGAAAGCACTTGATAAATCGGCAGACCGCAGCATTGGCATCAGTGATTTCGCCCAAGTCATTGAGCGGAAGATCGCCGCTGTCGATCTGGAGATTGCCCGGCGGAACGAGACACTCAGACAGCTTGAAGCACTGAAGTCCGGCCTTCTGGTTCAGGACAGGCACCCGGGCGTGCAGGATACGCTTAATATGTTGAACATGAATGATTGATCTGTTGCCACCTGTAATTCTGCCGGGATTGCCGCTTGACTCTGTACATTGCTACAGGGTTTATAGTATGGGCATCCAAGGATAACAGGAGGAATTACACGTATGTTGTATCCGAGCAGTACCCCGATTGAACAGTTGCAGGCCATTACAGCTTATCTGAAAAGCAATAATAGTTACTCCAGAAGCCCGGTTCAGGAGATCCGTGCGGCGGCTCTCGAAGCTTCCAGGCAATTACCCTTTCTTGAAGGCGTGAAGGTTGAACCGGTTGAGGTGGAGACCTTCAGCGGAGAGTGGGTCAGAGCGGAGGAGAAAAGTCTACAAGGTGAAGGACAATCGCAACCCGCGGAGAACAAGGTAATTCTTTATTATCACGGCGGAGGGTTTGTGTCTGGCAGCTGCGAGATCTATAGGGATCTGGCAGCCCGTCTATCTGAAGCAGCGGGGGGAATTGCCATTTTAACTGTGGAGTACCGGCTTGCACCGGAGTTCTGCTTCCCTGCAGCCAATGAGGATTGCCTTGCAGCGTACCACTGGCTACTGGGACGGGGCGTTCTTGCCGGGAATATTATAGTCTGCGGAGAGTCCGTTGGAGCCACGCTTGCTCTGATGACATTAATTACGCTGCGGGACCAGGGGGATAAGCTCCCTGCCGGTGCATGCCTGCTATCTCCCCATGCCGACCTTATTCATTTGGACGGGGAGTCTTATGACAGCCGTGCGGGAACGGACCCGACAGGAAGCCGGGAAGCGAATCAGAGAATGATTGAGGAATATATGGGGGACTATGGCAGTGCATGGCCTGCAATATTATCACCATTAAGAATGGATCTCCGGGGCTTGCCGCCCCTGCTCATACAGGCGGGAGATCATGAGGTGCTGCTGAGTGATGCAGAACGCTTGGCTGAACAGGCAAAGGCGGCGGGCATCACTGTAGAGCTTCAGATCTGGGAGAACATGTGGTGCGCTTTTCAGCTGATGGCTGCCATGCTTCCTGAAGCGCAGCAGGCCATCGGGAACATAGGCAGCTTCATTAAGAGAGTATTGCAGCTGGAGGGCAGGCAAGATTAGCACCCGTAGTCAGAAAGTGATCATACAGTGCATCCAGTGAACAGGGTCAGAACAGCAGCCGCAGCAGCATCAGCGTCACAATACCGGTCAATACGGTGGCCAGCAGGCTGCGGGTCTTGACGGCTACCCAGAAGGTAGGGAGGGCGGCGATTAGCTCCACATTGGTGGACAGGACAGCGAACCTGCCGCCGGTTACGAGCAGCTCTTGGGCAACCAGCGCAGCCATGACAGCAATCGGCACATAGCTCAGCCAGCGCATGCCCCATTCCGGGATCGTGATCCGGCTTAGCAGCATCAGTGGAAGGACACGGGGAATGAAGGTAACGAGCGCGGCACCGAGAATGATTATGGCAATTTCCAGTCTTATTTCCATTGTTCCATCACCACTCCAATCGTTGAGGCTACCAGCGCAGCAGCTATGACGCCCATACTGGGCGACCACAGCACAGAGACAAGCACGGCAACAACAACAGCCGCTAAGCCGACAGTGATATCCAGTCTATACTTGCGCCGTCCCATAATGGTCAGGACCAGCAGCCCGATGAACATAGCCGGCAGGGCGAAATCCAGTCCCCACTTCTCGGGGCTGGATATCCATTGACCGAGAATAGCGCCGGCGATATTGGCCAGGAACCAGTTCAGATAAGCGGTAATATTCAGGCCGTGCATCCACCTCTCGCTGATCTGCTTCCTTGCGGCGCTCTTCTGAATGGCTACGCCGAAGGTCTCATCTGTGAGAAGTGAGCCGATCAGCAGGTTGCGCAGCGGAGTCAGATGCCGGAAGTACGGCGACAATGCTGCGCTTAACAGCAGATGCCGCAGGTTAACCAGCAGAATCGTAATGACAATACCGGAGGCGCTGCTCCCGGCGGCAATCATGCCAGCGGCAATAAACTGGGCCGAACCGGCGTACAGGATGATGGAGATCATGGCGATTTCGGCAAGGGTCAGCCCCGCTGTTTTCTCCACAACGCCTGCGGCGAACCCGATGCTGAGATAACCGAGCAGAGTGGGAAGGCAGTCCTTGACCCCTTGCCAGAACGTATCACTGCTCTCCGGCACACTTGGGCTATCTGTAACCAGGCTGCCGCCGGATAGCGGCTCCTGATGAATGGATTCTGGCTTCATGGGCATGCTCCTTCTGGTTCTTGGAATAATGACTAGTATAGTGTCCGATTTAAACTAGTAGATGGGGCGCTATCATACCTGAATGAGTACAAGAGTGGAGCCACACCTACAGGTGTCATTCCCAGATGAAGACGAGAGTTGTCCATTAGGGACAGTTGGCCTGACGTAACGGACTGAGGTGCGCTTATTCTAGTATAAAGTCACCACTTGGGCAAGTAACGGACCTCATGGAGCTTATTCCTGGATTTTCTACTCCTAAACCTCTCGTAGAGAGACGATAAGGGCTCCTCTGTCCGTTAAACCGCAAAAAGTGGCGTTTGACTGGGGATAGGGTATCTCAGGTCCGTTAGGAACACACTCTTCTGGCCGGTGTATTTTCGTTTTACGGAACCTCCGGGATTCGACCCTATTCACAGAATTACATCGGATACTCTACTATCGCCGATAATAAATACATTGTATTAATATCTATGAATTCATAGCGAATTGCAAGGAAATATTAGCTGTAATTGTAAAAAAGGGTTCCGCCGTCCACAGAGCGATCTGCGGCAGCGGAACCCTTTTGGAGTTCATGGTTATTTCAAGATGAGTACGCCGAACCCATCCATCGTATAGCTCCCTGACAGGGTCTGGCCGCTTAAGAGGTCCGTCTTGGCTGTCTTAAGCACAATCTGTGCCGGTTCTTCGCTGTAGTTGAGCAGGAAGGCGACACCGGAAGAGGCGTCTTCCCCCGTGGAGCGAATCTGCAATTCAACCTCTGGCGGCAGCTCCGCCCAATCGGCGGCTGGCGAGACCAGCCCCAGACTGCCAAGCATCTGCAGCACAGCAGGCTCATTGAACACGGCGCCGTAATACCACACTTCGCCTTGGCCCCTGGTGTTGCGGGTTACCGCCGGTTTGCCGGCATAGTAGTCGGTCGCATAGGTTGCCATGACCTCCACACTGTCCTCTTCCACATGCAGGATGTCATTGAAGGCATCTGCACCGGTCAGCGCCTCAGGATCATGGTTCCAGCGGATGGAGGTAGGCTTGCGCGTTCCTTTGACCAGCGTGAATTCTTCCACGGTTACCCCGCACATCTCCTGCGCCGCTCCGGGAAAAGGCCGCATGTAGCATTGTCCGGTAATATCCTTGTAGCCTGTGCGGCAGCCGAAGACCAGCTTCCCGCCTTGCTGTACATACTGGTCGAGCAGAGCCGCCGTATCATCGGTCATAATCGCCGGATGCGGGTAGACCAGCACTTCATAACGGGCAAGCTCTGCAAGGGTGGTATGGCTGCGCAGGTACAGAACGTCATTCGGAATATGCTTCCGCTGCAGAGCCTTGAACCATTCCTTGTTGCTCTGCCACATGAACGGGCCGTGCCAGACATCATATTCCCCGTCCCACTCATTGTCATAATCACGCACGATAGCAACGCTCGCCTGAGTCCGGCTGCCGATGAACTGCTGCCCGATGCTTGCCAGCTCCCGGCCGATCTGCTCCGCTTCTCTTACCCGCCGGTTGGGCTGGTTATGGTAGTCGTTCAAGCCGTGCCAATAGATCTCATTGCCCATGGTGGCAGTCCGCCAGCGGAAATAGAGCAGCATGTCAGCGCCGTGGGCAACGGACTGGTAGGTCCACAGCCGCATCTGTCCCGGCTTCGGTGAAGGCATGTCCAGCCGGTTGACCCAGCCCCCCGGACCGGATTGCTGCTCCATGACACAGAAGTTGCTGCTGACCGAACGTACGGCCGACAGGGACAGTCCCCAGCCGCGGTCAAGCATCGGGTTCACCTCGGCCGGATCGAAGCCGATGGTGGAGAACTGCGGATACGAGTCATAGCTGAAGAAATCCAGCAGCTCGTCATTCAGCTCATGGCTGTCCAGATGTCCGAACAGCCCGTTTGTGGTAACCCACTGATTAGGAGCCAATTCCCGCAGGATATCTGCCTGGATTTTGGCGAAATGGATGGTGTTATCGGAGATGAAGCGCTTCTCATCCAGAGCCTGGTGCGGATTCGGCTGATTCGGTGAAGGAGTAGGCCGGGTGAGGCAGACCTGTGACCAGCTCGTATAGGTCTGATTCCAGAACACCGTGCCCCAAGCCTGATTGAGCTTGTCCAAGGTGACATACTTCTTCTGCAGCCAGAGGCGGAAGGCCTGATGATCACTCTCTGAGTAGAATACATTGATCTCACAGTTCAGCTCGTTGTCAATCTGCCAGCCGACAACACCCGGATGATTGCCGTAATGTTCAGCAAGCTTGGTTACAATTCGGGCACAGAGCTCACGGTATTTGGGACTGCTGTAATTGTAATGGCGGCGCATGCCGTGCTGTAGCGTCACACCTTCATAAGTAACATTCAAGGCCTCAGGGTACTTCTCGGTAAGCCAGGCAGGCGGAGTGGCCGTAGGCGTTCCCAGAATGACCTTCAGCCCGTAGCTGTGTGCCATGTCGACCGCACGGTCAAACAGATCGTATTGAAACACGCCTTCTTCCGGTTCAAAAATGGACCAGGCGAACTCAGCCAGACGTACTATGGTGAATCCGGTTTCAACCATACGCCGGTAATCGTCAGCCCACATGGATTCAGGCCAGTGCTCAGGATAATAGCAGACGCCCAGTTCAAATCGTTCTGCTGCAACAGGTTTCTTCATCTTAACCTCCAAGTGTAAAAATATGCTTTCATTAAGCTACCAATCTATTGTATTATCAGCAGTGTATCCACTTATATAACATAATATTGCTATTATATCATTATATTGCGTGCTTGATTCAGCGCAGGGCAGGAGGAGATTTACATGAGAAAACACTGGGTTCTGCCGCAGCCTGCTTATGCCCACTATGTATGTTATCCGGAGATGCTGGGCCATTACAGCGACTTCCCGGAGCATGCAGAGCGCAGAAGTGAGGGGTTCCTGAACAGCTATAATCTCCACATGGTTTTCGGGGGAGAAGGGTATGTATTTCAGGGAGGGGAGCGGATATCCATGAGGCGGGGCAGCGGGTTTCTTTTTCCCAGAGGGGCTTATCAGCAGTACGGTTCTGATCCCGGAGCTGCCTGGGATGTGCGCTGGATGCACTTCGCCACGGCGATGCCTCTGCCTATGCTGGAGGAGGCGGATCAGTCACGCGGCTACTTCTTCACCTTCGATCCCGGCACCGGTTATGAAGCGCTCTTCGAAGAAATGTACCGGCTCAGTGCAGGCTATGAGACCCGGAGTGAACCGCGCCTCTCCACACTGCTCTATGAGATTCTGGTTACGCTGATGCAGAACACCGAGCCGCTCCACGGCTCCGTTCCGCTGGAGATCCGGCATTCCATCCGGCTTACCGCCGACAGGATCTATAGTGAGTGTGAGCGGCCCTGGACGCTGGAGTCTATGGCCAGACTTGCCGGTTATAGCAGCTACCATTTTCTCCGCCTGTTCCGCAGCATTATGGGCAAGACGCCGAACCGGTATTTGAGCGATTGCCGGATGGCCCGGGCCAAGCTGCTGCTGGCCTCCACCAAGTTGTCCGTTGCGCAAATTGCACTGCAAAGCGGCTTTCAACAATCCAGTTATTTCATCAAGGTGTTCAGACAGCTCGAAGGGATGCCGCCGAACCAATACAGACGTTCCTTCAACTCATAGAATCAAGCCATTTTAGGACCAAGTATTAAGAAAGTTTGTTACATTTATGGCAGAATTCACGCCGCGATAGTCTTGGTTAGGTGACAAAAAGTTACAAATGGAAACAAAGGGTTACAAAGTGGATACAAATTCCACGCGCCAAGCAACTATACTATTGCTAGTAAATACATCTGGAGGGAAATAAATGAGAAAGTATAGAGTTACATATGCTGCATTGCTGGTGAGTTCACTCGTTGCCGGCCAGGTGGCTGGCAGCATCACTGCGCCTGCTGCACATGCAGCCCCGGCGGCGAAGGCCCCCGCAGTATCCGCTCCGGCGGCATTCAAGTTCAATTCCGTTCCTATGGGTGCCGGAGTGACCGCAGTACTAGAGAATATCAACATATGGAGCCAGTCCAGCGGAAACATCTTGTCATACACACTTAAATATACGAATTCCGGCAATTCAAGCGCAAGCCTGATGCATTATTTCTCACGTGTGGTCACTCCGGGAGGGTCAGTGCTTCCGGGTAATCCCTTAGGTGCGGATGCCCTGAAGAAGAAAGTCGGCGCCAAAGAAAGCCTTAGCGTGACTTACTATGTAAATGTGGGACAAACCTCCTCTTTGCAGGGGATCAAAATCTCGATGCTGGTCTGGGATGCCAAGACGAAGGGGTATCTGAAGCAGACGGGATCTTTTGGAGTGCCCGCTAATTATTCAACTACGGCTGCAGTTGGAACAAGCCTAAGTACAGTCATGAACGACATTCCCGTCGCGGCCAGTGCAGACTCCCTCCAGCTCTATAAATACAGCGGCAAGGTCTATGCCAAAGTAGGGGTCAGTCTGACCAACAAGGGCAATAAAGTCCTCAGTGATCCGGGCTATTCGGCTTATCTGGTATCTGCGAGCGGCACCTCCTTCGAGCTGGCGCTGAGCGGCACACAGGCGGATTACAAGATTCAACCGCAGGAGAAACGGAGCATTTATTATATTACGGAAATCCCGGCCTATCTTAAAACAGATAATATGAAGCTGCAATTCACGCAGAGGGACGAGACCACGAAGCTGGAGCTGGCTAAATCCTCTTATAAGCTTCCCGTAGCAAGCTCGCCTAATCTGGTAGTGGGCAGCGGGGTAGTCAAAAAGATTGTAGTCAATAACAACACGGTAGAAACGCTGCTCCGCAATGCCAATGTGTACGCACAGGATGCAGATGCGGTATGGACGTTCCAGATGCAGCTTAAGAATACCGGCAACAAGGCGGTAACCCTGCCAAGCTACGACCTGGCGGTCAAATCGGTGAAGGGCAAGGTTTTTCCGGTGAATTCCAAAGGTGTAAGCGGAGTCACCCTCAAGCCGCTAGAGACCAAAATTGTACCGCTTACGGTCCGCGTACCGCTTGAAGTGGATCAATCCGGATTGCAGCTGATGATGATCGAATCGGTAGGCGCCGAGAGCACAAGTGTACCTGATCCGAGCGGAACCGGCGAGACAACCGGAAATACCGGGAATACTGGAACTCCGTCCACTGCGGCTCCTGCAACACCGACTGCCAAAATGATTTTCCCGGTAGCCTACTTCGTCATTCCATATGCACTACGTACGGAAGTCACGTCCGGCCAGGAGTATATGACCACGAATTCATACGGCTCCTTCTCGTACAGCATACAGTCTCTTCAGCGTTACCCTTGGAGAGATGATGATATCGTAGCTGCCAGACTGAGAATCACCAATACCCAGAACGTGTCTCTTACGCTGCCTGAGCTGAAGGGTACCATTAAGCTGGACAAAGAAAACCTGCCCGTGACTACAGAGCTGTATATGGACAATAAGGATTCTTCTGTCCTTGCGCCAGGGAAGTCCGTGGAGCTGTATGTACTTGGCAAAATCGCCTATACCTCTGAGTTTCAGAATATGCGGATTGCCCTGAACGGCACACAGAATTCAGAGACCGTTCCGTTCCTGGATGTCAGCGTCAACAACTCGATTAACAGTATTCCTACCATCGAGAAAGACAAGAGCTACACCATTAGCGGCAAAGGCAAAACAGCCAGTGTACAGGAGAACCGGACAACGATCTATCAAGGGGAGAGCCACAATCTGGTATACACAGAGCTCTATCTTAGCAGTGAAGAGAAAAGACAGAGCAAAATGGCCCGCCTCCAGGCTTATTATAAGACCAAGGACGGCCAGTATTTCGAAGCGGGCACCAGCCAGTCGGAGAACAGCGCGTCTCCGGGTGCCAAGCAGCTCGTGGTCCTGTGGGCCAAGGTGCCTAAGGCTACAGACCTCGCGGATGTCTTACTCTACCTCGGTTCCGGTATCAAAGAGGGTAAGCTGATCGAGGCCAAGGAGGAAGCGACCGGATTCGTCAATGTGGCAGCGCTGCAGCTGAATCCGCAGGCTAACGTACCGAAGAATACGCTGGAATCAACGGCATTATATCCTTATACGATTTCTGTTCTGACCTCTGAAGGCAAGCGGGTGAAGTCATCGGATACCCTGGATATTACTATGAATTACAGCCTGAGGAAGGATAACCTCTACGATGCAGGCGTGCTGGAGCATAAGCTGATTCTGCAGATTACCGATCCGTTCGGCATCGCGACCGAGAAGGTTCTTACACTGGGCACAGACCTGATTGAAGGGACGAACAACCAGTATTCCTTCTCCCTCAGCAGACCCGTGTACAAGACGATGGACGGCGGCGCTTATAAGTTAGCCTTCTATGATGAATTCCAGGGTGAACGTCTGATGCTGGGCAGCCAGGCCTTTGGAGTCACCAACGTGGTTCCGAACAAGACACAGGAATAATCGTCATTCGCTTAACTAAAACATTCTTGTATTTTTAAAAAAGGAGCAGCTTCCATGTTGCGTGTTGAAGATATTACGCATTCGTACAAAAGCGGTAATGAATGGACCTCCGTTCTTCATAAAATCAATTTCGCCGTCAAAAAAGGAGAAATGGTTGCCCTGCTGGGCAGTTCAGGTTCCGGGAAGTCCACGCTTCTCAACCTCATGGCCGGCTTGATGAAGCCCACGGAAGGTCATATCTACATTGCTGATCAGGACATTGTGAAAATGGGCGAGAATAAGCTGGCCGAGTTCCGCCGCAAGAATATCGGATTTATTTTTCAGGCCTATGAGCTAATTACCAGCCTGACGGTCCGCGAGAACGTGGAGCTGCCGCTGGTCTTCCAGTCAGTCTCTCCCAGGGCACGCAAGGCCAAGGCGCTGGCGCTGCTGGAGCAGGTGGGAATTCCCGACAAGGCGGATCTCTTCCCCTCGCAGCTCTCCGGAGGACAGCAGCAGCGGGTCAGTATCGCCCGGTCGCTGATCACAGAGCCGTCGGTCATCTTCGCCGATGAACCGACGGGGAATCTGGATTCCAAGACTGAAGAAGAAATTATCGGTATTCTGCTGAACCTGAACCGGACGATGAAGACGACTTTTATCGTCGTTACTCATGAATACAAGGTGGCTGAACAAATGCAGCGGATTTTCACGCTGAAAGACGGCTTCCTGGTCACTGAATCGCAGGCAAAACCGCAAGCAGATATAAAACTGCAAAAAGAACCGCAGCTTGAGACGCAGACAGAAGTACAGGTTGAAGAGCAAATCACTGAGGAAGCTGAACCGCAGACCATGGTAGAGGTTGAAGAACAATTAGCTGCAGGAGCTGAACAGGAAGCTGTAGAGCCAGTACCGCAGACAGCAGGAGCGGATGAAGATCTGCCGGCTGAGGAACCTGAACACCAGACCGCTGAGGAAGCTGATCCTGCAGAGGGAGGGAAGCCGTGAAGATCAGAGACATTTCACGGATGGCCTGGGAACAGGTCAAACGGCGCAAGGTGGTTACAGGTCTATGTATGACCGGGATATCCATCGGCTGCGCAGCAATTATCGTGGCTTTGAGTGTAGGCCAATCTGCACAGGTCTATGTAACGGAACAAGTTAATGCCAACTTCAAAATGGATGAGATTACAGTCTCGCCCGGCGGAGGACTTCCAACGAACGGGAAGAACGGAGGCGGGGGCGGCGGATCGGGTGAGGTGAATGAGAACCTCGACCCCGGCAAGCTGACCGATCAGAAGCTGAAGATCATCCAGGGGCTGAATCATGTGAAGGCGGCTTCGCCTTTTCATCAAGCAGGATATCTGCAGATGGTAACCATAGACAACAAGATCTCCGATGTTCAGGTTGTTGTCGCCGATTTACAGAAGCTGACGGCGTACGACCACAAGTTCAAGCAGGGAGGGGCGAATGGCCAGCTCGGATCCATTGTGCTCAATCACGGGGCTACACTGGGCCTGATTGACCTGGAGACCCGGCAGAAGCTGTTCGATCAGATGAGTGCGGATCCGTTCAACCAGGAGCTGTACCAGCAATATGACAAAATGGCCACTGTGCCTACTGAATTGTACCGCAAGCAGGTTCAGATTCAGGCGCAGGACTATAGCTCTACATCCCCGGTGTTCAAGCTTAGCTCGCCCCTGCAGATCTCCGGAATTCTGGCGCTTCCCAAGGGTATGGATGAACTGCGGTCATCCTATGAGAAGATTATGTATGTGTCTCCCGAGACCGCACAGCAGCTCTCCAAGGAGCTTGCGTTCGATAATTCCACCACCAGTGTGCTTACGCTCCCGCCGGAGGGCAGCTATAACTCGATTACGGTCAAGGTGGACGATGTGGCGAACATCAAGCCGGTGGAGCAGATGATTCAGAAGCTGTCACTGAGTGCTCAAGACAATCTGTTCCAGCAGGAGATGCTGAAGGAGCAATTTGATATGATCAAAATGGCGGCTCTCGGCATCGGGGTATTCATCCTGATCATCGCTTCCATCTCCATCATAGTGGCCATGACCATGTCCACCCATCAGCGGCGGCGCCAGATTGGGATTATGAAGGTCCTCGGGGCCAACATGGGACAGATCCGTAACATGTTCATTACCGAAGCTGCGCTTCTGGGGCTGCTCGGGGGCATGCTGGGTGTTGCATTCTCCTATCTCATTGTGATGGCGCTCAACAAGCTGGTAGGCAGTGCAGGGGACGGGATGAATTTCTTCATTCCGACGACGAATCTGCCGATCGGGATATCTTTTGCTATTATGACCGGCGTGCTGTCGGGGATCTATCCGGCGATCAGCGCCTCCAGAACCGATGCATTAACTGCTATTAAACGAGACTAACCCTAAGCTAGAAAGGAAGCCGAAACAATGAAGAGGACTCTAAAGAAGAGCCTGAAATGGATCATAATCTTAGGTATCATCGGAACTGCCGGTTATTTCGGATATACCAAATTCTTCAAGGCTGATGATACCGCAGAACTCCCGCCTGAACCGATGCAGGTAATCAGCTTCCCGGTAACGGAAGAGACGTTAACCAGCTCTGTGCAGATCAAAGGCAGATCGCAATACCAGAAGGAGACACTGGTGTATGCCCCCTTTGCTTCCAAGGTGACTGCCTGGAAGGTGGAGAACGGGGCTCAGGTGAAGAAGGGCCAGGTGCTCTTCACCCTGGATCAGAGCACACTCCGTAATGAGATTGCCACGGCGGAGGCAGCCGCCCGCAAGGCGAAGCTGGAGGGGGAACTGAATGCTTTTGTCGCGCAGCAGGAGGATGATTCTCCGGCCCCGGCCGGTACGGAAGCAGAACGGCTGAAGGCCTTGGCTGCCCAGGAAACCGCCCGTCTGAGCGATGAGCTGAACCAGGTGAACGCCGAGATTCAAGCCAAAGAGCTTACGGAGAAGAAGGCGAAGCTGAACACTGCGGTATTCCATGCACCGGAGAACGGCATCTTCCTCTTCGACAGCAGCACAGAACGGCCGCAGACTGTCACCGACAATCAGTACATCGGCAAGATTGTGGACACCAACAAGGTAGAGTTCATAGCACAGGTCGGGGAGCAGGATATCTTCCGCATCAAAAAGGGCATGAAGGTGAAGGTGAAGATGACGGCCGTAAAAGATCTGGTCCTGGACGGGGAGGTAACCGATGTGGCCAAGTTCGCCACGACGACCACCGGACAGAACACAGCCGGCCAGCTTCCGCAATTCGAGGTGGTCATCTCCATGCAGCCGGACGAGCATTTGATGGGCGGCCTCAGCCTGAGCGGAGACGTCGAGACCTCACGCAAAGAGAAGGCGGTGGTTGTATCCAATATCGCCGTCATCCGTGAAGGGGATCTGGCCTTCGTTATGGTGGACAAAGGAAACGGCCAATACGAACGCAAAGAGATCAAGACTGGAATGGAAACAACCGATAAAACAGAGGTGCTGTCGGGACTGAAGGCAGGAGACACCGTGGTTCTGCAGTAGTTGACAGCAGTGGATGGGCCCAAACCGTATATAGCCCCAAACCTGGTTGATTGCCGGGTTTGGGGCTTTTTGAATAGAAAGTATAGGCGTGAGTGGCGCGCGGCGGATCATCTAAGTGGAAATAGTACATCTAATTTATGGTCGCAGGAACAATTACTTATAGCAGTTGGATAAATAACATTTAATCAGACCAAATCCTGCTGAGATCAAGGGGCTTGGTGGATTAAATGTACTTTTTCCAACTGCTTCCCCAAAGCGCATGGTTTCGGCTTAATTAAGTGCCTTTTTTCCAACTCTGACGGTTCATCCCACGGGTTAGTGGAGTAAACTCCCCCTAAGTATATAAATGGTTGAGAGTGTACCGATTCCGCTTGTTAACTACTTGTTCTGCTGATACGGCTTACGCCAAGCCTGGATGTCACTGTTCAGTTCGGCGAGATCCGGCAAGGGCACCGCTTCGTCCGTTAACTGATATTTGGCCTTCAGCGCCAGAATACGGTAGACACTCTCGTCGATCCGCGCTTCGGAGATGCTGCCTTTCTTGACGCTGTCGAGCAGTGCGGCACGAACAGCTTGTTCATTCTTGTATTCATGGGCGACCAGAAGGATATCGCTTCCAGCCAATACGGATTCTACAGCTGCAGCTGGGAGGCTGTAATTCTTAATGATTGCGCCCATGGTCATGTCATCCGTAATGACTACCCCTTCGTATCCCATCAGCCCGCGGAGCTGCTGGCCGATAATCACTTGGGACAGGGAGGCGGGCTTGTCCGGGTCGAGCTTCGGATATAGAATATGGGCCACCATTACAGCATCGGCCTTCTCCCGGATCGCTGCCTGGAATGGGAGCCATTCCAGTTCTGCCAGTTGGGTCTCCGTCTTGTTGATGACTGGCAGCTCCAGATGAGAGTCTACTGCGGTATCGCCATGGCCTGGATAATGCTTGACCACGGGAATGACGCCTTCACGCTCGAGCCCCTGCATCTCGGCAATGCCGAGCCGGGTGACCAGCTCTGCGTTGCTGCCGAAGGAACGGTCACCAATTACCGGATTATCCGGGTTGCTGTTGATGTCGAGCACCGGCGCGAAGTCCATATTGAAGCCAGAGGATTTCACCGCCCGGGCAAGCAGTTCGCCCATCGCTCCGGCAGCGGCGGTATCATCTCCGCTGCCGACAGCAGCGTTTGATGGGAAGGTGGCATAGTCATCGGGGAGACGGCTGACCTTGCCGCCTTCCTGATCGACACTCATGAACAGCGGTGAGGGATTCCCCGCATTGCTCTGCTTCAGAGCGTTGGTCAGCTGCACCAGCTCCTTCAGGCTGCCGACATTATTAGAATACAGAATGATTCCGCCGACCTTATCTTCGGCAATCATCTTCAGGGCTTCTGCTCCTGCCGCTTTGCCTTGGATGCCGACCAGCAGCATCTGCCCGATCTTCTCTTCCAGAGTCATTCCGGCGAGCTTCCGGGAGACCGGGTCAGGAGTGGCCGAAGCCTCAGGTGAGGGGGTCACTGGGGCATCGGTTGCCGCAGGCACAGGCGTCTGTGCGGCAGCCGGAGAGGCTGGCACCGCTGCCTGGGAGGAGCCTGCGTTTGTCTGTTGTGCTGAATTTCCATTCCCCTCACAGCCGCTTGCCAGCAGCAGGCAGGCGGAGGCGGCAAGCAGTAGGAGAGCGCGGCGGGGGGAAGTATTGTTTATTTTTTGACGGCTGAACCATTTCATAGGGGGAATCTTCCTTTCGATTGCGGTTTGGCGGATAAGGATGATAGAATGAATAAGACATTACATATGATCTGCTTCAAGCATAATCAATACTATAGGATGAGGTGACCTGTCAATGAAAGAGCAATTAATGAACACGCTTAATGAACAAATGAATTTCGAATTCTATTCTGCTCATGTCTATCTTGCGATGGCAGCGTATTGTTCCGGTGAGAGCCTGGACGGTTTCGCCAATTTCTTTCTGGTGCAGGCTGAAGAGGAACGGTTCCATGCCATGAAGATCTACAAATTCCTGAATGACCGCGATTACCGGGCCACCCTTGCGGCGATGCCTGAACCGAACAATGAGTATAGCTCCATGCTGGATGCGTTCGAGCATGCCTTCGCCCATGAGCAGCAGAATACGAAGAAATTCTATCATCTGGCGGATCTGGCCCTGGATGAACGGGAGCATGCGACGATCTATTTCCTGAAATGGTTCATTGATGAGCAGGTGGAAGAAGAGGCACTCTTCAGCAACATTATCGCCAAGCTCAAACGGATCGAAACCGACAGCAATGCCTTCTATATGCTGGATGCAGAATTTGCAGGACGTTCATTTACACCGCCAGCGGAGTAGAGGACAGCTAGGGTAACCATTCATACGCAAGCTTAGCGGCATTCTCCTGAAGAGGGGGAAGCCGCTTTTTTGTGTGCAAATATAAGAAATTATATGTTTCACACGATAACTTATCCTTCTATTTCTCGCTGAAACGGTACCGTCCTTGAGAGGACGGGAACGCCGTTTCTGCTTGGCCGACCTAAGGTCCCCATATACTTAGACTACGTTTTGCGAGAAAAGTTACACGGCCTGTCAGCAGCAGATAGACTGCAAAGTTGAACAAGGGCAAAGAATGTAGGGAGCCGCAACTTACTTCCGGGTTGCCAACTCTATTTAGCGGGGTTAACTCTTGCGCTGTCCGGCAACACTGTTTCTCTAGACCCACCCGTAAGTCAGCGTGTAGTATGGAACAATACTAATCTTTGGAGGTCCTTTTTCTTGGAAAATTACAGCGATATCAAACAAAGTGAAAAAGGAGCATGGCTAAGTCTTTTAGCATACATACTCTTATCTGCAGTCAAATTATTCATAGGAACGGTGTCAGGCTCTCAGGCACTCCTGGCTGACGGGCTGAATAACAGCACCGACATTATTGCTTCCCTGGCCATTCTGACCGGACTCAGGATTTCCCGCAGACCCCCGGATTCGAACCATGGCTATGGTCATTTCAGAGCAGAGACAGTTGCCGCACTGGTCGCCTCTTTTATTATGATTGCTGTAGGCTTCCAAGTGCTCTATCAGGGTGTGAATAAATTCATTCAGCCTGTGCTGGAGACCCCTGATCTGATTGCAGCGTGGACGGCAGCTGCCTGTGCTGTGGTTATGATCGCAGTATACCGGTATAACATCAGGCTTGCCCGCAAGCTGAACAGCAATGCCATGCATGCAGTGGCGCAGGATAACCGTTCGGATGCGCTGGTCAGCATGGGAGCCTTCGTCGGTATTATCGGCTCACAGTTCGGCATTCCCTGGTTAGATCCGCTCACAGCTACGATTGTCGGATTGCTGATCTGCAAGACGGCCTGGGATATTTTCCGCAAAGCTACACATGATCTCACCGACGGCTTCGATGCCGGTAAGCTGGAACTGATGAAGCAGACGGTAGCTGAGATTGAAGGTGTGGAGTCGATTAAGGATATCAAAGCCCGTATTCACGGTAATAATGTGCTGGTCGATACTACAGTACTGGTGGATTCCAGTCTGAATGTGGTGCAGAGTCACGATATTACGGAGGAGATCGAAGATCAGCTTAAGGACCGTCATCAGGTCGCTACCGTACTTGTCCATATCGAACCGATGTGATCAACAGGTGTACAACAAGAATAGGTTATATGAATTGCCTTGCCTTCGGGTGGGGTGATTTTTTTGTACTGTATTTTAGGAAAAGCGTTCATCTTTCTAGCCCAAACTTGCCCGCATTCCATTACCATGTATATAATAACAATATGTTATTAACAACCGAATCCTATTAATCGATTCAAGACAAGGAGAATATCCATGCCAAATCAACCCGTAACCGACTCTAACGGCTTGAACGAGGAGCAATTCCTGCAGAATTATAATGCGGGCAACTACGAACGTCCGTCTGTCACCGTCGATATGCTGATTTTCACCGTGATGGAGCGGGAGCAGAATAACTACCGCAAGCTGGCGGATAAGTCCTTACAGCTCTTGCTGATTCAGCGCGGGGAGCATCCTTTTCTGGGACAGTGGGCCTTGCCGGGAGGGTTCGTAGGGATCAGTGAGAGCGTAGAGGAAGCAGCCCGCCGGGAGCTGTACAGCGAAACTAATATCGATAATATCTACATGGAGCAGCTGTATACCTGGGGCGAGGTAGACCGTGATCCGCGGATGAGGGTGATCAGCTGCTCCTACATGGCGCTCGTGGACCGCAAGGCTCTGGACGTACAGGCAGGGGATGATGCAGCCGCAGCTGCCTGGTTCGATGTCTCGTACCACATTCTGGAGACCCGCCGCGAGGTGCTGGAGCAGGACGTCCGTCAGGAGACACTGGTGGAGATTATACTGGAGAGTGAGCAGGAGAAGCTAAGCGGGGTGGTCAAGCTTACCGAGACTATTCAAGGGCATGTCCGACAGGTCAGCCGTGAGATCGTGCGCAGCGCGGGGTTTTCTTTTGACCATCTGCTCATGGTGCAGTATGCCATCGAACGTCTGCGCGGCAAGGCGGAATATACCGATATTATCTTCAATCTCATGCCGCCGTTGTTCACCTTGTCCGAGCTGCAGCGTGTGTATGAGATTATCCTCGGCAAAGAGCTGCTCGCCGCCGCCTTCCGACGCAAAATCGCAGAGCGGGTCATCGAGACGGATCAGAGCACCCGGGATGCCGGACACCGTCCCTCGAAGCTGTACCGGTATAACCGGGAATGGAATTTATTTTGAGAATGCCCTTCTGTCCGGCAACGCTGCCTTGTGATGTTCTTAATAGAACTTTCATAGGGAAAAGCAGACAATTAGTTATATTTTGACTATTGTGTTTATGGCAAAGGACAGGGTGAGCCTATGATTAGCTGGAAGGATTCGTATGATATCGGAGTAGAAAAGATTGATTGTCAGCACAGGCAGCTGCTGGTGAAGCTGAACGACTTTTTTGACGCTTGCAGCAACCAGCAGGGCAAAGAAAAGATCGAAGAGACGCTGAGGTTCCTCAAGGATTACACCGTGGAGCATTTCGGCAGTGAAGAGCAGTTAATGAAGGACATCGACTTCCCGGAGCTGACGGAGCATCAGAAGACACACGCTGAATTCGTGCAGACGGTGTTGGAACTGGAGGAGACGATTAAGACCAAGGGCGTATCCGTATTATCCACGATCAAGCTGAACCGGACGCTGACGGATTGGCTGATCAATCATATTCACAAATGCGACAAGCTAATCGGTGAATGCATCGCTGCCAAAGGTAACCGGGCGGGCTAACTGAATGATCGGGAACAAGGAAATGCTGTAAGGCATTTCTTTTTTTATATTAGCTGCTTGGACCGGATGCGCCGCGTAGGCCGAATGTAATCGAAAAACCGATCATAATTGGACTGTAAGCTCTACGTAAGCCGAATGTAATCGAAAAACCGATTACAATTGGACTGTAAGATCTACGTAAGCCGAATGTAATCGAAAAACCGATCACAATTGAACTGGGAGCTCTACGTAGGCCAAATGTAATCGAAAAACCGATCACATTTCTATAAGAGTTACCAAAATACTTCAATGAACCCTATTGCCTGTTGATATTATCATAGTATTCATTGTGTTTAAGGGGGGAGGATCATCATGGATTGCCTGGGGTGTAGAATTGCGAACGGGCTTGAGCCTGACCTGAATATCGTCTATGAGAATGAATATATCACCTGTGTACTCGATATCGAGCCCTTCAATGAAGGCCATACCCTGATTCTGCCGAAAAAGCACTATTGGGACGTCGATGAGATGGATGCGAAGACTGCACATGCTGTTATGGAGGCTTCACAAAAGCTCTCCGCGCTGCTCAAATCTCTTTACCAGCCGGACGGGATCAGAATTATTGCAGACGGCGGTAAATTCAATGATCTGACCCACTATCATATGCATGTGCTTCCCCGGTATGAGGGGGACGGGCTACTGTGGGGAGAACCGCTGCACCCCGACGGGGCAGGGGAACGGCTGGGCGAGACGAGACGGAGAATGGTGGAAGGGTTGGCTGAGAAAGAGCCGATGCTGAAAAAAGCGATGGACACCCTGGAGTTTCTAAGTCAGGATGCGGCAGCGCGAATGGCTTATAATGCCCGGATGAAGGCGCTGAGCGATGAACATTCCCGTATTGAAGGAGCCAAGTCCGAGACGAGCAAAGAAATTGCCATTAAACTTCTGGAGCGCGGCATAGACCTGCAAACCATTTCCGAAGCCACCGGCTTATTGCTTGAAGAAATTAAGGAACTGAGACAATAAGCGAAAACACACATTCCTTCAACGGCAGCCGCAGGGCTGTCTTTCTTTTTTGTCCAAGGGGAACTCAGGTTTATCACAGGTTGACGGCACAGTTTATACCTGGTGAATACTTTGTGTTATGATTTGAAGTAGATCGTATAGAAACTTACTTTAAGGGAGTGGAATGAAGTGAAAAACATGCGGATGCTGGCCGGGGCTGCGGTCATGGTGCTGGTGCTTGGACTGGTGAATGTCTACATTGGATGGCATCTGTCCGTATTGCTCCAGGCATGGCTGCCGGGGATGAATACTGCTGCGTACTGGACTGTCTTTCTTGTCATTTCCTTCTCTTATATGATTGGCCGGGTGCCGCTGCCGCAGGCGCTGAGACCGGTAGGCAGGTTGTTCAAGGTGATTGGCTCTTATTATCTGGCTTGTATGGAGTTCGCCGTGATCATGCTGCCGCTGACCGATCTGCTCTATGGTGTGCTGGCGCTCGCAGGCGTAGGACTCTCCGCATTCGTAACGGAAGCCGGGACTACAGTGCTGGTATTGCTCGCTGTCTTCCTGGTCTGGGGATCGCGCAATGCCTGGAGTACTGTGGTGCGGACCCACCGGCTTAAGGTGGAAAAATCCATCGGAACCAGCGTTCCGCTGACGGTAGCAGTAGCCTCCGACCTCCATCTGGGCAACATTGTCGGCAACCGCCATCTGCGAAGAATGGTCAGGGAGATGAACGCGATGAACCCGGATATCATTCTGCTGGCCGGGGATGTGCTGGATGACAGCATTGAGCCTTTTCTCCGCAATGGGATGGAGCAGCAGCTGAAGCAGCTGAAGGCACGTTATGGAGTCTACGCCGTGCTGGGGAATCACGAATACTACGGCGGCTCGATTGCGCAGTATACAGAGGTTATGCGGGGTGTCGGCATTCAGGTGTTACAGGATGAAGTGGTGGAGACGTCGGGAGTCTACGTGGTCGGGCGCAAAGACAAGACTGCCGAGCACATGGAGGGTGGACGGCTCAGCGTGGAGACTCTTCTACAGGGAGTGGACCGCAGCAAGCCGATCCTGATGATGGATCATCAGCCGACTGGCTTCGGGATCGCTTCGGAGGCTGGAGTGGATGTGCTGCTGTCTGGACATACCCACCGGGGGCAGATTGCACCGAATCACTGGATTACCCGGCGGTTGTTCGAACTGGATTGGGGCTACCTGCTCAAAAACAAGCTGCATGTCATTGTCTCCTCCGGCTACGGAACCTGGGGACCGCCGATCCGCCTGGCCAGCCGCTCAGAGCTGATTAAGCTGGAACTTGTGCTGGATGGCAGCATGAGCTTTGGTGCAGACAAGGTGTCACCTGCGGCTAAGCCTGTTTTGATCTAACGGAAACCTGCATGTGGCAGGATTGAACCCTCTACCTTCCTTAGGGAAGATAGGGGGTTTTTTTCGGGTTATGGAGGAGTTATTCATTTTCTTTTGACATTCCTGCCGGAATCCGCTAATCTATCTGTAGAAATAGTTAAGCTATTAACTAAATGGAGTTGACGACTGCTAATGGATGATTTGCAAAAGATTGTGCTTGAGCTGCCGCTTGAAAATGAGGTTTTTTTCGCCTTGGTGGGAGCGACAGCGGGCACTGTGGCCGTCTCCGAGAAATACTGGCAGGTACAGGGGCTGAACGGGGCAAGAATTCGTGTACTGGTTGAGATTGCAAAGCACGGGGGATCGATTCTGCCCTCACTGCTTGCTGAGCGAATCGCGGTAACTAAAGCCAACATCAGCCTGCTGCTGACTCCGCTGGAGAAGGATGGCTATATTACACGGGCGGCTCACGCACAGGATGGCCGTAAGACAGTCATTTCGCTGACTGAAGCAGGTAAGCGCCTGCTGCTGGAGCAGCTGCCGGGGAACCGGAAAGCCGTTGCGGCGGTAATGAACCGGCTGGATGAGCCGGAGCTGCAGCTGCTGCTGGAGCTGCTGAATAAGCTGAGCAGAGGATAGAAGGTGTGGAATGTTCCGCATGCCGGGAGGCTGCCCGCAGACAGAGATTATATATAGCGGCTGGAGTATGCCGGTGGATATGTGAAGAAATCTGATTCCAATAAGGAAAGGGTGTTATCGCCTATGACGACAATATTGATTACGGGAGCAAACGGGCAACTGGGAAGTCTGATTCTGGAGAATCTGCGTAGCCGCATCCCTGTAGGGCAAATCATTGCCGGAGTAAGAAGTGCGGAGCAAGCTCCTTTTATCCGGGAGCAGGGAATTGAAGTCCGCAAGGTGGATTATGATCTGCCGGAAACACTGAATGAAGCTTTTCGCGGGATTTCCCGGCTCCTGCTGATCTCCAGCTCGCATACGGATGATAATGTTCGTCTGTCCCAGCATAAGCGGGTGATTGATGCGGCCAAACGAAGCGGTGTGAGACATATCCTATATACTGGTTTTGCATTCTCAGGGCGGAGAACAGATCAGAGCAAGCCGGATAATGTGCATACATTGACGGAACAGGCGATTATAGAGTCCGGGCTGGAATATACCTTTTTGCGCAATGCTCTTTATATTGATTTCGTAGGGGTGCTGGGGCTGAAGGAAGCCCTCTCCAGCGGAGAGCTGGTGACGGCACCGGGAGAATGGAAGTTTAACTCGGCAGGCCGACGGGATCTTGCATTGGCTGCTGTTGCTGCTGTACTTGGCGAAGAGGGAGCAGGCAACCGCATCTACGAATTGACCGCTCCGCAGACCTGGGATTTTGGCGATCTAGCCGAAGTTCTGACAGAGGTTGCCGGCAAGCCGGTGGTGCACCGTCAGGATGACGGAATTCAGCACTGGATCTATGCTTTTATGAGCAAGCTGGATACGGCTTCCACCTCCGGGGATTTGGAGCGGCTTACGGGCAGACCGGTCACCCCCTTGCGGGACAGCATACTGCCTTTTATAGTTTAGAACGTACTGACCTAAGTGAGCTTGTTGGTTTGGAGTCCTATTGTTTTGAGCAGGGTTTGTTGCTAGTATGATGACATTGATCAGGCAAGCCGGAGGGAGCGTATGTAAGTTGAAAAAGATACTGGTAGCCGATGATGATGTTCATATCCGCACGCTGCTGCGGCATGTTCTTACCAGAGAAGGATATCAAGCGATAGAAGCCGGAGACGGGCTGGAAGCCGCGGCACGCATGAAGGAGCAGACGGTCGATCTGGCGGTGGTGGATGTGATGATGCCGCATATGGACGGATTGGAGCTGTGTGCATACATAAGGGAGAACTATGACATTCCCGTCATTCTGCTGACGGCCCGTCAGCAGCTCAGTGATAAGGAGCAGGGTTATCTGCACGGGACGGATGATTATGTGACCAAGCCTTTTGAACCGGAGGAGTTGATCTTTCGCATCAAGGCCTTGTTCCGCCGTTATTCCATCGCTTCAGATGACCGGATTCGCCTGAATTCGCTGGTGATCGACCGTAAGAATTACGAGATCAGTGACGGGACAGAGGTGCTGCTGCTGCCGGTGAAGGAATTCGAACTGCTGGCCCAGCTGGCCCAATATCCGGGACGCCTGTTCACGCGTGGTGAGCTGATTGAGCTGGTCTGGGGGGCGGACTACGAAGGGGACGAGCGGACGGTGGATGTGCATATCAAGCGCCTGCGTCAGCGGTTCAGTGAATACCAGAATGATTTTATCATCCGCACGGTCCGGGGAATTGGCTACAAAGTGGACATGGTGAACTCATGAGATCGCTCTATGTACGGATGAGTATTATCTTCTGCTCGGTGATTATGATCAGCAGCGTGCTGGGATTTCTGGTCTCCAACCTGTATTACCAATCCCAGGTCAAGCCGAAGAATGATGCTAAGCTGACCCGGATGGCCATAGGTTTGCAGCAGTTCATTGAGGATCACCCGGATGCTGTGGAAGAATATCTCCTGAGTACGGCTTCCCTGGGGTACAAAATGTATCTGGTCAATGCCGATGGAGAGGAACGCTTCTATGGCCTGCCTTTCCGCAAAAATGACCTCAAGGAGGAAGCGCTGCGCAGTGTGCTGGCCGGGGAGATTTACCATGGGGTGGGTAATTTCCCCGGCCAGCTGTTCGTGACAGGGTTCTTCGATAACCAGCTCAGCAATTCCATTGGGGTGCCGGTCCATATTAACGGGGAGACCTATGCCTTGTTCATGCGTCCGGATGCCCAGGTGCAGTTCGGGGAGCTGCGGATCTTTTTTGTCGTGATTATCGGGGTCATTATTCTGCTAAGCCTGTGGTTCATGCTGATTACTGTATTTCATGTGGTGCGGCCGATCACCCGGTTAACCGAGGCCACGCTCCTAATCTCCAAAGGGCGCTACGACATTAAGCTCTACACCGCACGCCGCGACGAGATCGGCCAACTGGCTTCCCACTTCATGACGATGAGCCGTGAGCTGGAACGCACGAACCGGGCAAGACAGGAGTTTGTCGCCAATGTCTCGCATGAGATTGAGTCGCCGCTAACCTCTATTCAGGGCTTCGCCCATGCGCTCCAGGACGGTACTCTGCCGGAAGCCCAGCGTCTGGAGTATCTGTCCATTATCGGGGATGAGAGCCGGCGGTTGTCCATGCTCAGCACGCAGCTGCTAACCTTGTCCTCACTGGATTACGATGAGAATGCCCTGCAGAAGAGAAGCTTCGATCTGCGCGCCCAACTGCGCCAGGTCATTCAGATTATGGAATGGCATCTTACGGAGAAAGAGCTTGCGGTGCGGTTGCATGCCGGAGACATCACGCTTGCGGGCGATTCCAATCTGCTCTATCAGGTGTGGATGAATCTGGTGACGAATGCGATCAAATACACCCCGGCGGGCGGGACCCTCAGTATCGCAGCCCATGTGGAGGGCCAGCAATGTATTGTAACAGTGACCGACAACGGGGCGGGTATTCCGGCGGAGCAGCTGCCGATGATCTTCGACCGGTTCTACAAGGTGGATCAGTCGCGATCCCGTGAGCCGGGTAGCAGCGGGCTGGGTCTGGCCATTGCCCAAAAGATCGTCCAGGCGCATGGCGGAACCATCGAGGTGACGAGCATAGTAGGAGAAGGAACGACGTTCACTGTTTCTTTGCCCTGCCACCCTAACGATATAGATTGATTAGTCCTTCATAAAATAGATGAAAGCAACGGAGGGGAATTTGGAACTGTAGGAGCGATAGCGTACGCCTTTGTTACCGGATTTCTACCACGGATAGTTGTATAAATCAAGAAATCCGGGAACAACAGCGGCCGGAAGTCCAATATTCACCGCAGTTGCGCCTGCCATCTGTTTTTGGAAGCGGCTATGTTCAATCTATATAGTGTAATTCTCTATTCATACTCCGTTCATCTTCACTCTCTAAACTGTGGATATACAGATTAGAAGGAGTGGTTATATGTTCTTGGCAATACGGGAGATGAGGCACTCCAAAGCACGCTACAGTCTCATTATGGTGATTATGCTGCTGGTGTCGTTCCTGGTGCTGTTCGTCACCGGCCTGGCTAGAGGTCTTGCTTATGCCAACATTTCGGCGCTGAAAAATATGCCCGCCAATTACTTTGCCGTGCAGAGCGATGCGGATCATACCTTCAGGCGTTCACAGTTAACGGATACGGAGCTTGCGGCTGCCCGGTCAGTAGCCGGAGAGGCGAACGCGACTCCGCTGGGTGTACAGACCAGTACAATTACAGCTGCCGGTGCGGATGTGAAGGCGGATATTACTTTTTTTGCCGTAGATATGACGGGCATGCTGGCTCCTGAAGTAACGGAAGGCGCCGGATTCACCAATGAGGTTCAAGGCAGCGCGGTTGCAGACTCCAAGCTGGAACAGTCCGGCGTTACCATTGGCAGTACGATCCGTGATCAGGCTTCCGGCATGAGCTGGACGGTTACCGGCTTCGTGAAGGACAGCTCCTACAGCCATACTCCGGTGGTCTATATCAATCAGCTGGACTGGCAGGCGATGAAGCAAGGAACGGTTCAGGGAGGCGGAGGTTCAGGCAAGGCCAATGCCCCGTACAATGTAATCGCGCTGGATGTAACGGCGGCTCAAGCTGGGCAGATTGCAGATCAGCTACAGTCCGTAGAGGTAATTACGCAAAAACAGGCGATCGCCAGTGTTCCCGGTTACTCCGCCGAGCAGAATTCGCTGCTGATGATGATTGTGTTCCTGTTCGTGATTGCCGCAGTAGTTCTTGCTGTATTCTTCTATGTCATTACGATCCAGAAGACCAGCCAATTCGGTATCCTGAAGGCGATGGGGACCAAGATGTCCTATCTGGCCTGGAGTGTAATCGGTCAAGTGATGCTGCTGTCTGTCGCCAGTCTGGTGCTGGGCATATTGCTTACGCTTGGGATGAATATGGGCCTGCCCGACACGATGCCGTTTGAGCTGGACGGACAGACGATGGCGATGACCAGTCTGCTGTTCATAGGGATGTCCCTGCTGGGCTCGTTAATTTCGGTAGCAAGAGTAGCTAAGGTGGATGCCTTGGAAGCGATAGGGAGGACTGGAGCATGAGTGCGAAATTAGTGATGAAGCAGGTAACCAAGACTTACGGGGATGGGGACGGGGCGATGACCGTTCTGAACCATCTGGACCTTACGGTGAACGAAGGCGAATTCATAGCAGTACTGGGGCCATCCGGCTCCGGGAAAAGCACATTTCTCTCCGCAGCTGGTGCGCTGCTTACGCCCACCAGCGGAGAAATCCTCCTCGACGGCGAGTCGCTGCGTGACAAGGACAAGGGGGAATTGACGGAGCTGCGGCTGAAAAAAATCGGCTTCATGTTCCAAAGTGCGCAGCTGCTGCCGTTCCTGAAGGTAGAGGAGCAGCTGCTCTATGTAGCGAAGCTGGCTAAGCTCAGCCCGAAGGAAGCGAAGGTGCGTGCCGCCTATCTGCTGAAGCGTCTGGAGATCTGGGAACGCCGCAACCATTACCCCGAACAGCTGTCCGGGGGCGAGAAGCAGCGGGTGGCGATTGCCCGGGCGTGGATGAACAAGCCGGCCATTCTGTTCGCAGACGAGCCTACAGCCAGCCTGGATTACAGCCGTGGCCGGGAAGTGGTACGGATGATAGCAGACGAGGTGCGGAGCGAAGGCAAGGCTGCTGTAATGGTTACTCATGACGAACGAATGCTGGACTGGTGCGACCGGGTGCTGCATCTGGAGGATGGCGTGCTGGTTGAAGCGCATAGCCTTAATTAATTGGAACTGAACCCTGGGGACGGGGTTCAGTTTTTTTGATTGCCGGTTTCCCGCTGCAGAATGCCTTCACACGCCCGAGTAGGCCATAAACCCGCCGTCTACGGGAATGGTTACCCCGGTTACGAACCCGGACATGCGCTCATCGGCCAGCCAGAGCAAGGTGCCGAGCAGATCCTCCGGTGTGCCGAAGCGGCGCATCGGGGTCTGGGAGATGATTTTGAGCGAACGTTCGGTCAGTTCACCGTTCGGGTTCTTTAGCAGCTGTTCATTCTGTGCAGTGACGAAGAAGCCGGGGGCGATGGCATTCACCCGTATGCCGGACTCTGCCAGATGCACCGCAAGCCACTGTGTGAAGTTGTTGATGCCTGCCTTGGCCGCACTGTAAGCCGGAACCTTGGTGAGTGGCGATGCGGCGCTCATGGAGGAGATGTTGATCACCGCTGCTCCGGGGCGTCCGAGCATCTGCTTGGCGAAGATTTGGGTTGGAATTAATGTTCCGGTCAGATTGAGGTCAAGGACCGTTCGGAACCCGCTCACGGACAGATCGAAGAAGGAGATGACATCGGGATTCTCCAGGTCTCCCGGTTCTAAGGTCTCCTTGGTGGTAATCGCCGAAGGCTGATTGCCCCCGGCTCCATTGATCAACAAGTCGCAGGGACCCCACAGCTTGTGGATCTCTTCCGCAGCCTGCCGGACACTCCCGGCATCCATAACATCGCAGGCCAAGGCCAGGGACTGGCCGCCGCCGGAAGTGATCTGTGCAGCCAGAGCTGCCCCTTTGGCCTCCGTACGGTTCAGGATGGCGACCTTCATGCCTTGACGGGCCAATTCCAGCGCCATAGCGCTGCAGAGGGCTCCGGCTCCTCCGGTAATTACAGCGGTCTTGCCTGCCAATGCAGGCTGTAATGCCAACTCGGACATAGTGATCCAACCCTTCTTGGTGAAAGTATGATCGTACGTCAGGTTATATCAGTCTGCGGATCTTTGCTTATAATATTGCGGATATTTCTCCATCAGCATCTCCTGATCGGCGATCGTCAGGGCCATATGCTCCTGCATAAGCTGATCCCCTTGCTGAATATTATGCTGCTCAATGGCTTCATATAGACCATAATGCTGCCGGTACAGATGCTCCCAGTTGTGATCTGCCGTGAGCTTGAGCATCCGGCTGCGGTTCAGATGAACCTTGATCTGCTGGATGACCTCCCAGGTATTCTTTTTATTGCAGCCCATGAAAATCACATGATGGAACTCTTCGTCCAGCATGAACATTTCCTTATAGTCCTGATCCTCGATGCAGAGCTTCTGCTTGTCCAGATTAGCCTTCAGATCGATAAGATTCCTGGCCTGGAAGGCGCTGCACGATTCCCGGATGACTGCCCGCTCCAGATGCTCGCGCATGAAGCGGGCTTCTTCCACGAGCTCGGAATCAATCAGGGAGACCACCGTTCCCCGCTGGGGGTATACAGCAAGCAGGCCCTCCTGGGCCAGACGGACAAAGGCCTCACGGACCGGAGTGCGGCTGACACTGAACTTCAGCGAAATCTCCTTCTCCGAAATCCCGGTTCCGGGCGGCAGCTCCAGCAGCAGAATCTGATTCTTCAGTGAACGATACACGATGTCCCTTGTGGAGAGTGCTTGTGTACCGATAGTATATTCCATCGTGTAACCCTCCTGTTATTGATTGTGTAAGCACTACCATACTACCATACTTGTATGGTAGTATGGTAGTGCGAATGGGCAGAAGCGCCTGCTGTCCGCTTAAGGACGGTATCCGTGGCCCGTCAATATCATACACGAGAGGCTGGATAACAATATGAGTACCTCATCTTTTATTCATGACGACTGGCTGCTGTTAAGTCCAAGTGCACAGAGACTGTATCACGATTATGCCGCTGCAATGCCGATTTATGATTTCCACAGTCATCTGAATCCGCAGGAGATCAGCAGTAACCGCAGGTTCCGCAATATCGCTGATCTCGCCTTATCTGGGGACCATTACAAGTGGCGGGCGCTCCGCTGGCTGGGCGTTGACGAACAGCTCATTACCGGGAATGCGCCGGACAAGGACAAGTTCATGGTCTGGGCGCGTTCCCTGCCTGAGATGGTGGGCAATCCGCTCTACCACTGGACTCATCTGGAGTTGAAGCGCTACTTCGGGATCGACGAGCTGCTCTCCGGGGAGACTGCGGACAGTGTGTGGGAACGCTGCAATGAGCAGCTCCAGGGAGATGAACTGACTACGCAGGGGATTCTCAAAAAACTCAATGTCGATGTGGTCTGCACAACGGATGATCCCATTGATTCACTGGAGCATCACATTAAGATTAAGAAGGACAAAGTGCTTCAGACGGTGGTTGCCCCGACCTTCAGACCGGACCGGGTGCTGAATATCCGTGATGAAGGATTCACCGGATACGTGGGCCTGCTTGGTGAGGCGAGCGGTATTGAGATCCACGATTACTCCGGATTCCTCCAGGCTGTGACCGCGCGGATCGATTATTTCCATCAGCATGGCTGCCGGCTGTCGGATCAGGCCTTCGGTGAGCTGCCGCATGCTCAGTCTACAGAGCATGAAGCGGCCTACATATTCGCCCGGGCCTTCAAAGGGGAAGAGATCAGCCCGCAGGAGGAACAGAAGTTCCAGAGCCATACGCTGATCAAATTAGGCCGGCTCTATCATGAGCGGGGCATGAGCATGCAGCTGCATATCGGAGCGCTGCGCAACAACAACGCACGGATGTTCAGTGCCATCGGCAAGGACAGCGGCTTCGATTCGATTCTGGATTTCAATATGGCCCGCAGTCTCAACGCGCTGTTGAATGAGCTGGATGCCAGTGGACAGCTGCCGAAGACCATCGTCTATACGCTGAACCCTTCGCAGTATGAGATGATCGCCACCGCAATCGGTAACTTCCAGGGCGATGGCATCAAGGGCAAGGTGCAGATGGGTTCCGGCTGGTGGTTCCATGATCAGAAGGAGGGTATGCTGCAGCAATTGAAGGCGCTCTCCAGCATCGGCCTGATCAGCCCTTTTGTCGGCATGCTGACTGACTCCAGAAGCTTCCTCTCCTTCACGCGTCATGAATACTTCCGGCGCATTCTCTGCAACCTGTTCGGCACGTGGATGGAAGAGGGAGACCTGCCGCGAGACTATGCCTTAATCGGCCGGACCATTGAGAATATTTGCTACAACAATGCGGATGCGTATTTCGGGATCAAGTAGAGAGCAGGAGCGCAGCATACCATTCATGGGTTGGAAAAGCACAAGTGGAAACGGCTTTGCCGTCCTTTTAAAGGACGGTACCGTTTCGGCAAGAAATAGAAGGATCATTCATAGCGTGAAACCTATAAATTCTTATATTTTCAAAAAATCAGCAGGCTTCTTAAAGAGGCATGCTGATTTTTTGTTTCTTGAGGAAACTATGATTTTCCTCTGTTGTGGATAAGTGGTACGCAGGCGCGTGGCCCGAATGTATGCGGAAAACAGCATACATTTGGTGCTGGTGCGTATTTGTTCTGGTACCTTCCGGTGCATTCTACCGCGTACTGCTCCGGTAAGCAGACGGGGATACGCCGGTCGACTTCTTGAACACCTTCGAGAAGTGGGCCAGCTCCATGCCGACCTGCTCGGCGATACTGGAGATGCTGAAATCGGTGTAGGAGAGCTGCCTCTTCGCGAGCTCCATCCGTTTCAGCTGGACGTACTGCATAGGCGGAACGCCGATGAACTTCTTAAAGTAGGGAATGAAATAGTTCGGGTGCAGATGGACCCGCTCTGCCAGCTCCTCGACCGTCAGCGGCCGCATTAACCGTTGATCGATGTAGCCCAGCACATTCGCCAGCTTGCCCTGGTCGCTCGTATGTGTCAGATCGTCAAGGAAATTGCTATAGCCCCCCGATTCCAGACAGAGGGACAGCAGCGTAAGCAGCGCGGCCTGCGTCCGCAGGGTAGCGAGGAAGCCGGTATCCTGGAACCATTCAATCATCTCCGCGAACATCGTCCGGGTGGCCTCCGGATCAGGCACATCACAGATGTAGAGCTTATTCGCCGAATGAAACAGCGGCCATTCCCCAATCTGCGCATCGAAGTGGCAATAGTAGCGTGTATAAGGATCATCACGTGAAGTATCCGTGGTCTGGGTGGAACCTGCGGGCATAATCATCAGCTGTCCGGGTCTCGGATAGTACGCCACTCCGTTGATAATCACCTTGCCTTCGCCGGAATCAATATAATACAGCCGGTTGAAGGCAGGGGTCTCATTCGTCCGGTTCCATCCCGGATATCTGCTGGTTAACTGGGCATGGGTAACGGTAACCGTCAGGTTGTGCAGCAGGCGTCCGGTCAAATTTCCGTTCGCAATCATATTCATGTCAGGGCTCCTCCATTAAGGATATAAATCTATTATAACGCTTCCATTTATCCAATACATCTTATTATTATACAAATATACCTTAATTACAGTCATGTTCACCACCGGCAAATAGGGTTATCCTCATAACATAAACTGTTTCAGGAAGGGAATGGGAGATGGATAAGGTACGTTATGGAATTATTGGCGTCGGGGGTATGGGGCGGACCCATGCACAGAGTCTACTGAGTGATATTAAGGGGGCCGAGCTAACGGCCGTCTGCGACATCAGCCCTGAGCGGCTGGAATGGGCAGAGGAGCATTTGCCGGATCATGTGCAGCGCTTTCTGTCGCCGGAGGAGCTGTTCAAGTCCGGGATCATTGATGCGGTGATGATTGCCACCCCGCATTATGATCATCCGCCACTGGCGATTGAAGCGCTGGGCTATGGGCTGCATGTTCTGATCGAGAAGCCTGCCGGTGTCTATACGAAGGCAGTACAGGAAATGAATGACGCCGCAGCGAAGTCTGACCGCAAATTCGGCATTATGTATAACCAGCGGACGAATCCGCTCTATCAGAAGCTGAGAGAATTGATTCAGTCCGGGGAGCTGGGAGAGATCCGGCGCACGAACTGGATTATCACCAATTGGTACCGCTCTCAGAGCTACTATGATTCCGGCGGCTGGCGGGCGACCTGGGGCGGGGAAGGCGGCGGAGTGCTGCTGAACCAGGACCCGCACCAGCTTGATCTCTGGCAGTGGACTACCGGAATGATGCCTAAGCGGGTACGCGCTTTTTGCCAGTTCGGGAAGTACCGGAATATTGAGGTTGAGGATGATGTGACCGCTTATGTGGAGTATGAGAATGGCGCAACCGGGCTGTTCATCACGACTACAGGGGAAGCGCCGGGGACGAACCGGTTCGAGATTACAGGCGACAACGGTAAAATCGTTATCGAAGACGGCAAGCTGACCTTCTTCCGCCTTCGCACCCCGGAGCCGAAGTTTAATGCGGAATATACCGGAGGGTTCGGAGCACCGGAATGCTGGAAGTGCGAGATTCCGGTGGAAGCCGGAAATGGAGAACAGCATAAGGGGATTCTGCGCAACTTCACCAATGCGATTCTGCATGATGAGCCGCTATTGGCTCCGGGGGAAGAGGGCATTCACGGGCTGACCCTGTCCAATGCCATGTATCTGTCTGCGTGGACCGACAACTGGGTGGACCTGCCGATCGACAGCGAGCTGTTCTATGAGAAGCTGATGAAGCAGGTGGAGAATTCGACTTTTCAGAAAGCTCCGGTCAGCCAGAAAGCCCTTGATGTATCGGGTACCCACTAGATTAACTTTACTCTCTTACGCCAATCAAACTTATCTAGGAGTGGATGAATACAATGAACCGTTCAACGATTGCCGCCCAAATGTATACCCTGCGTGAATATACCCAGACGCCGGAAGCCTTGCGGGAGAGCCTGCGGAAGGTGAGCAGCATCGGGTACCAGGCTGTCCAGATCTCCGGGATCGGTCCCATGGACCCTAAGCTGGTGAAGGAATATGCCGATGAATTTAATCTGAAAATATGTGCGACACACGTTCCCTGGGACCGGCTGGTGAATGATTTGGATGCACTCGCTGCCGAACATAAGCTGTGGGACTGCAAATACATCGGTCTTGGCTCGCTGCCTGCGGAATATCAGACCAGCCAGGAGGGCTACCGCACCTTCGCCAAGCTGGCTTCCGGCATTGCACGTACACTTAAGGAAGAGTATGGCCTGCAATTCGTTTATCATAATCATGATTTTGAATTTGAACGTTTTGACGGTCTGACCGGTATGGATGTGCTGCTGCAGGACAGTGATCCGGAGGTCTTCGGGTTCGAGCTGGATCTGTACTGGGTTCAGGCGGGGGGCGGAGATCCTGTAGAGTGGATTCACAAGGTGGAAGGCAGAATGCAGGCCGTGCATTTCAAGGATATGACTATTCTGAACCGTAAGGCAGTGTTTGCCGAGATCGGCGAAGGCAATATGAACTATGGAGCGATTATTGATGCCTGCCGCAAGACCGGGGTGGAATGGCATATCGTGGAGCAGGATGTGTGCCAGCGTGATCCGTTCGAGAGCCTGGAGATCAGCCTCCGGCATCTGCACTCCAGATTGGAGGTGCAAGCATGAGCCGCAAGGATGGAATGATGTATGCTCCGGTACATGAGGCGAAGCCTGTCGTGGGACCGGGTGAATTCGTAATTGCTGCGCTGGCACTGGATCATGGGCATATCTACGGGATGTGCAACGGGCTGGTGGAGGCGGGAGCCGAGCTGAAGTGGGTATACGATCCTGACCCCGAGAAGGTAAAAGCATTCCTGAACAAGTATCCCGGCGTCAAAGCCGCACGCTCTGCTGAAGAGATTCTTGAAGATCCTGAGGTCCGGCTCGTAGCAGCAGCGGCCGTTCCTTCGGAGCGCGGTCCGCTCGGTCTGCGGGTGATGGCACACGGGAAGGATTATTTCACGGACAAATCTCCGTTTACTTCTCTGGACCAGCTCGCGGCAGCACGCCTTCAAGTGGAGCAGACGGGGCGGAAATACATGACATATTACAGTGAGAGACTGCATGTAGAGAGCGCTGTCTATGCCGGTCAGCTGGTGCAGCAGGGGGCGATTGGCCGTGTGCTTCAGGTGATGGGACTGGGGCCGCACCGGTTAAATGCACCCAGCCGGCCGGAATGGTTCTTCCAGCGTGACAAATACGGCGGCATTCTCTGTGACATCGGCAGCCATCAGATTGAACAGTTCCTCTTCTACGCGGGCTGCCGCGATGCCAAGGTACTGCACAGCAAGGTCGCCAACTACAATAATCCGGCTTACCCGGAGCTGGAGGATTACGGGGATGCTACGCTGGTTGGGGACAACGGGGCTACGCAGTATTTTCGCGTGGACTGGTTCACTCCGTCAGGGCTAGGGACCTGGGGCGACGGACGGACGATCATTCTCGGCACAGAAGGCTATATCGAACTGCGCAAATACAGCGATATCGGCCGCTCCAGCACACCGGACCATGTCTACTGGGTAGACGGCGAGGGCGAGCATTATGAGCATGTGGCTGGGAAGATCGGGTTCCCGTTCTTCGGTGAGCTGATTCTGGACTGCCTGGAACGGACGGAGAAGGCGATGACGCAGGAGCATGCGTTCAAGGCTGCTGAGCTGTGTCTGGAGGCGCAGCGGCAAGCGGTGAATCTGACCCCGGATACGCTCAAATAGTTGCATTACAGCTATCAGAAGATCGGAAGGTGGTTAAGATGAATACCAATGGAGCAGCGATTATCGGCTGTGGGGCGATTGCCCCGCTGCATGCCAGAGCCATTGCTTCCATCCAGAATGCACGGCTGGTAGCCGTGGTGGACAGTGACCCTGTTCAGGCAGCACAGTCTGCTCAGGATTACGAATGTGAAGGCCTGACGGATTACAGGGAGCTGCTGGAGCGTGCAGATATCGGCATCGTCCATCTCTGCACGCCGCATCATCTGCATGCCGGAATGGCGGTAGAGCTGCTGAAGGCCGGCAAGCATGTGTTAACAGAGAAGCCTATGGCGCTGGATGTGCCTTCGGCCCGCTTGATGCAGGAGGCGGCGGAGCATGCAGCGGGTCAGCTGGGTGTAGTGTTCCAGAACCGTTATAATGAACCTTCAGTGCGGATCAGACAAGTAATCGATTCCGGCAGCCTGGGGAATCTCCTCTGTATGAAGGGTCTGGTAACCTGGACCCGGACTGAGGAGTACTACACGAACAGTCCCTGGAGAGGCCGCTGGGCTACGGAAGGTGGAGGGGTATTGATCAATCAGGCTATCCATACCCTGGATCTGCTGCAATGGTTCGGCGGTGACATCGCTGCCGTGAAAGGGAGTGTCAGCACCGATGTGTTGAACGATGTCATTGAGGTCGAGGACAGCGCACATGCGTGTATCGACTTCAAAAACAAGGCGCGCGGACTTTTCTACGGAACCAATGCGTATCAGGCCAATTCGCCGGTGGAGCTGGAGCTGGTCTTCGAGCAAGGGACCCTGCAGCAGCGCCGTGACAGTCTCTATCTGTGGAAAGAGGGTGCGGAGACGCTGCTCTGCGAGCCGCAGAGCATCAGCAGCGGCGGGAAATCGTACTGGGGCACCGGGCACTCACGGTTAATTCATGACTTCTACGCCCACATCCGTGAAGGCCGCAGGTTCTGGATTGACGGTGCTGAGGGCATCAAAGCGCTCACGCTGATTGCAGAGATCTACAAGTCCTCGGGCAGCCGGAATCTGGTCCCTCAGGTCTAGCATTCATCAACCGGCTGATGCCGGAATAGGCTGTCTCTTAGGCAGAGTTCTGCTTAAGAGACAGACTTATTTGTGTTGCGTTTAGCCGAAGAGACTGGAAGTAAGCCGCTACAGCTTAATCGCAAGCCAGCAGGCTTCAATGGTCTGCTGAATCTGCTGCTCGTTAAGCGGATATTTTCCGTCCAGATATCCTTTGATGACAGCAATTAATATCCCGTAGATCAGCTGATAGCACAGACAGACATTCATTTCCCGGATGATTCCCTGCCGCTGGCCTTCTTCAATGATGGAGAATATCTCTAAGGTTGAGGGGGCCAGCGTGTTCCGCAAGTCCTCGGAAATATAGGGCGAGGAGCAATAGTTCTCTGTGAAATCAACCTCTTTGGGGTATTGAAGCGAATAGTTGGCCGTATTCTTCAGAAGGCTCTTCACACGCTCATAGATGGTTAAGCCGGGATCATAGCCGTTCATGACGAACTCATTTTTATGTATGCGGACTTTATGGTACAACTCATTGACCAGCTGCTCCTTGTTCTCGAAATAATGATAGAATGTGCTGGATCCTACATTGGCCCTCTTGAATATTTTGGCAAAAGTAACAGATTGTAAGCCTTCTTCAGTAATTAAATCAAGGGTTGCCTGAAGAATATCATCGCGTTTACCCATCATTACACCTCACTAGCGGAAAAATCATTCTATAAAATAGTACAGCTTCTGCAAGGAAATGTCAATTAACAGAATTTGTATTCCACTTCCAAGTATCAAAAAGATAGATTTTGTGGTGAAATAGACAATAGAAAAACTATATTTTAGTCATTATTCTGCAAAAAGGAATTTCCATTCCGAACATACTTGAAGTTTAATTATTCTCTTTCTGAACTATCAATAGAATAAATATTCTATTTCTTAAGTTTATCTAAGGGCAATCAGTCCTAGCGATCAAATTGACTTTCAGATCGTTAGGCATTATCTTCAAGTACAGGGTTTAGCAAGAGTCATTAGATGAGAGACAGGGAGTGGAAGTATGGCTATGGAACAGGCAATGTTTGCCGGAGGCTGCTTCTGGTGCATGGTTACGCCGTTCGAAGAGCTTCCCGGAATTCACGGGATTGTATCGGGATACGCCGGAGGAACGGTAGATAACCCTACTTATGAGCAGGTGAAGAGCGGTACAACCGGTCACTACGAGGTGGTTCAAATCACTTTTGACCCGGAATTGTTCCCATATGAGCGGCTGCTTGCGTTATTCTGGCCGCAGATTGACCCGACGGATGACGGTGGACAGTTTCAGGACCGGGGAACGCAGTACCGCACGGCGGTATTCTATTATACGGAAGAGCAGCGGCTGGCTGCACTTGCTTCCCGGGAGCAGGTGGCAGTCAGCGGCAGATTCGAGCTTCCGGTGGTGACGGAGATTCTGCCTGCGCCGGTATTTTATCCGGCAGAAGACTATCATCAGGACTATCATAAGAAGAATCCGAAGCATTATAAAGAGGACCGTGAGCAATCCGGACGGGATACCTTTATTTCGCAGCACTGGCACAAGTGATTCGTGAATATCCGTTAGACAAAGCCTGTGATTACCCGGCATCTGGGAATTGCGGGCTTTTTACTATTTTTGCAGCATCCTGTGGGTTAAGCTATAGATCATTATGCCAAAAACCAAAATATGGGAACCTAAATCCGAAATTCCGTGCCTACTCAATTGCCGATTGTGCAACTATAATCATATTTGTAAACGGATACAAGCATTGGTAATTCTGGTTTTGATGCAGCGGGAAGAGAGAGGAGGAAACAGGGGATAGAATAAGCAGCTCAGCGAAATACAGAATGCTCTATAGCTCCTGTAGTTGAAGGGAAGTGCTGCAATGCCAATATTATTCAGGAGGAATCTAAGAATGTCCAAAAAATGGCTAATGACGATGCTTGCGTTCGTGCTTTTGCTCTCTTGCCTGCCTTTGTTCAATTCCAAAGCAGCCGCAGCTGATTATACCCAAGGGGTAGATCTGTCGGGAACCTCAGCTACCATCTGGTTCAAATCTACGGTCAGTACCAGCTGGACCGATGTGCATTACAAGGTGAACTCGGGAACCCAGCTAAACTACCGAATGACTTATAACAACAGTAAATCGCGTTATGAGCAGGTGGTTACAGGCGTCGCCAGCGGCACAGCACTCTCGTACTTCTTCACCTACAACAATGGGACTCCGGCTTATGATACCGGCTGGTTCAACTACACTGCGGGAACCGCGCCCACTGCAGCGCCGACTACTCCGCCTTCCGGGTCTTCCGGTTCGATCTATTCTATCGCTGCCTCTTCTATTCCGACACCGCCGGGAGGCTCCGTGTCTGTCAAAGTCATGAATGGAACGGGAGGCGCTTACCCCGATAACCAGGTCTATTGGGGCGTCATCGGCATCAATCCGGCCAACGGTAAATGGAGTTATCTGGATCTTAGCGGCAATCTCATTCCGATCTCGAATGCGCTGAATAATGCTTCCGGCCATCTGACCAAGAACGGGGTCAACTATGCCAATATTTATCATACGGTTAGCCAGACCAATTGGGTAACGCTGCCCAAAATCACCTCCGGCCGCATGTTCCTCAGTGTAGGCACACCACTGTACATCAAGACCTATGACGACGGTTTTGCCGGACCGGATATCGATAATCCAACCGATCCTAACCGTAATCTCTATTTCGACTTCGTTGAATTCACGGTGGATGCTACAGGCTATCATGGTAATACCACCCGTGTAGATGCCTTCGGCTTCCCGATCCAGCACCGGCTGGTAGGCTTGTCCGGCGGTTATGACAAGACGGTTGGTGAGCTGGAATCGGAGACACGGGCCGGCATTTTCACCAAATACCAGAATGAAGTTCCGTCCGCCTTCAAATCGCTGGCAACCGATCAGGCGCCTTACCGGATTATTGCTCCAGTCCATGGATCGTTCAAGGCCGGTGGAGCCAATGCGAATTACTTCGCAGGGTATTCCAGCTATAGCACCCAGGATATTCTGCGCAATGACGGTTCGTTAATCGATGCCGCCACTTCCGCTGCGATCAACCGCCATGTGTACACCACTAGTAACTGGAACAACGTAGCGAACTATTACAATGCGGCTCCAGCGAACTTTTATGCAAAATTCTGGCATGACCATAGCATCAGCGGACTGGCTTACGGCTTCCCGTATGATGATGTCAACGGCCAGGCAGCTTATCTTGAAGTCGGCGACCCTAAAGGCCTGATTATCCGCGTGGCCTGGTAAGCATAGAGCCGATGGCTTCCAGCAGCTCAGCTTCCTCAATCATCAGCAAATGAGAGCTATCGCATATAGAGCCGGTCCTGAATATAAGCAGGCAACCGGCTCTTTCACATGTCTATTCAATCCAAAGAGACTAAAAAGGCTAATCTATAGAAAATAAACAGGAAGAAAGGTATGATAGATAGCAATTGCACACGAAGGGAGCATCCGGGAGAGATGAAGGACAGCTTGAAGCACATCTTATTTGATCTGGACGGCACATTGACTGACCCCAAGGAAGGCATTACCAAAAGCGTGGAGTATGCGCTTAACCAATTCAGCATCGAGGTGGAGCATCCTGACCTGCTGATTCCTTACATAGGTCCGCCGCTATATGATTCTTTTATTGAAATTCAGGGCTTTACGGCGGAGGCAGCGGCACAGGCTGTGGAGTTCTACCGGGAGCGTTACCGGACGTTGGGGATGTTCGAGAACCATGTGATTCCAGGCATTCCGGAGCTGCTGGAGAGCTTGAGAGCCAAGGGGTTCGAGCTGTATGTGGCGACCTCCAAGCCTATTGTATTCGCTGAGCAGATCCTGCGCCATTATGAGCTGGACGGGTTCTTCAAGTATGCGGCAGGCAGCAATCTGGACGGGACACGCTCGAAGAAGCGCGAGGTGATTCAGCATGTACTGGACGAGAATGATCTTGTTGCTTCGCAGTCGCTGATGATCGGGGACCGGGAGCATGACATTATTGGGGCAAAAGCCTGTGGCGTAACCTCCATAGGGGTCCTGTTCGGCTATGGATCGGAGGAGGAGCTATCGGCTGCCGGAGCAGACTCTATTGCGCATACGGTGGAAGAAGTGGGGGATATCATCCTGCGATTGCAGCGGAGTGAGCTTAACGGATAAGGCCCGCGGGCTGAGGGATTAAGGGAGTTAAAGTTAAAAGGATTAAGCGGTCGAGCGGGAAGCGGATTTTAAGTTTTTTTCTGCGCGGTATTGACTTCTGACGAAGACCGTGCGTATTATGTAACCAGCAACACCATAACCAAGGCAATGACCAGAGACAGGATATCCCGTGAGGACTGACCAGAGAGAGAAGTGCAAGGTGAGAGCTTCTTACAGAGACCAGCCGGATGTTACCCCTCTATAGCCGTGACACTGAACCCTCCTGCTGTTAGCGAGGCTGTAAATGCCACCGACCCATCCCCGTTAACGGATGCCATGAGGATTGTACTGATCACGTTTCCGCCGAACAGCCGGGGGTGAAGTGACGTATAGTCGAATTAGGGTGGAACCACGAGCTTAAGACGCACTCGTCCCTTTCCGGGATGAGATGCGTTTTTTTGTGTTCACATATACGAATATACACTGAAGAAATGGAGGCCATAATCATGGAGATTCAAGTGCAGCTGCCGGATGGAGCAAATAGGAGGTATTCGCGTAACACCACAATTGCGCAGATTGCGGAGTCGATTAGCGTAAGTCTAAGGAAGAATGCAGTAGCCGGCAAAATCGATGGCAGACTCGTTGACCTTGATTGTCCGGTTGAAGGGGACAGCCTCGTGGAGATTGTGTTAGCAGACAGCAGCGACGGGCTGATGATTCACAGACACAGCACAGCCCATGTGTTGGCCCAGGCAATCAAACGGATCTATGGAGAACGGAACGTGAAGCTGGGCATTGGTCCGGTGATCGAGGACGGCTTCTATTACGATATAGATATTGAACAGCCCCTGTCCAGCGAGGATCTTGCTGCGATTGAGCGGGAGATGGGGAAGATCATCAAGGAGAACCTGCCGATCCGGCGCCGGGTGGTCAGCCGGGCGGAAGCGGTGCAGTTCTTTGAACAGCTGGAAGAGCCGCTGAAGCTGGAGCTGCTCCGGGATCTGCCGGAGGACGCGGTCATCAGCCTGTATGAGCAAGGCGAATTCACGGACCTGTGCCGGGGGCCGCATCTGCCCTCCACTGGACGGATTAAGGCGTTCAAGCTGCTAAGTGTAGCTGGTGCCTACTGGCGCGGGGATGCTGACAATCAGGTGCTTCAGCGGATATACGGCACGGCTTTCCTGAGCACAGCCCTACTTGAGGAGCATCTGCATCTGCTGGAGGAAGCGAAGAAACGGGATCACCGCAAGCTGGGCAAGGAGCTGGAATTGTTCATGTTCTCCGAGGAAGCGCCGGGCATGCCGTTCTACCTGGCCAAAGGGATGCTGATCCGCACAGCGCTGGAGGATTTCTCCCGCAAGCTGCAGCGTGCCGACGGGTACGAAGAGGTGCGCTCACCGCTGATGATGAACCGTCGTCTGTGGGAGCAATCCGGACATTGGGATCATTACAAGGATGAGATGTATTTCACGAAGGTGGATGAGACAGACTTTGCGCTGAAGCCGATGAACTGTCCAGGACACATGCTGATCTACAAGAACAGCCTCCGTTCCTATCGGGATCTGCCGATCCGCATTGCGGAATATGGCCAGGTTCACCGCCATGAATCCTCCGGTGCGCTGAACGGAATGATGCGGGTCCGTACCTTTTGCCAGGATGATGCTCATTTGTTCGTGCTGCCGGAGCAGATTGAATCTGAGATTACTCGGGTGCTGGAGCTGATCGATCAGTTCTATTCGATCTTTGGATTTGAGTACAAGGTCGAGCTGTCTACACGCCCGGAGGACTATATGGGTTCCGAAGAGCTCTGGGATCAGGCGGAGGAGTCGCTGGAGCGTGTACTGAAGAAGAATGGAATAGAGTACCGCGTGAATGCGGGGGATGGCGCTTTTTACGGACCGAAGATTGATTTCCATGTCCTCGATGCCCTGAAGCGGAGCTGGCAATGCGGTACGATTCAACTGGATTTCCAGATGCCTGAGAAGTTCGACCTGACTTACATTGGCGAAGATAACAACAAGCATCGTCCGGTTGTCATCCATCGTGCGGTGTTCGGCTCTATTGACCGGTTCATGGGTATTCTTACAGAGCACTATAGCGGAGCGTTCCCGCTGTGGTTGTCTCCGGTGCAGGTCAAGCTGCTGCCAGTCTCTGTGGTTCATGACGAGTATGCTGAGCAGGTCAGAAGACAGCTGGCTACTGCCGGACTGCGGGTGGAGGTAGATTCCCGGAATGAGAAGCTGGGCTACAGAATCCGTGAAGCTCAGCTGGAGAAAATCCCTTATATGCTGGTGCTGGGAGATCAGGAGCAGAATGACGGAACAATCTCGGTACGAAGCCGTGCGGAGAACACATTATTCACACTGAGCGCCCAGGAGTTCATTCAGCAATTGACAGCTAAGATTGACGGTTGGGAATAAATCGCTTCATATATAATAGGTGAAAAGTATAACAGGTAAAAAGATATAGGGGGAAGTCAGTTGACAGTAATAGAAGCAGGCCAGCTTGCAGGTGGCGTAATCCGGCTTGTGCCTTTGGCAGAGGAGCATAAGCTTGAGCTTAAGAAGCTGCTGCACAATCCGCAGATCTGGGAGTACACCTGGAGGCAGATCAGCTCAGAGGAAGGGGCAGGACAACTGGTGGATACGGCTCTGGAGAATCAGGCGGCAGGCAAGGAAATCCCTTATGTGATGGTGGAGCAGCCATCCGGCCGGATCGTAGGGACCACGCGGTTGATGCATCTGGACCGTACGCATCGCAATGCAGAGATCGGCTGCACCTGGATTTCACCGGAATACTGGAGAACTGCGGTGAATACAGAGTCGAAGCTGCTTTTACTGCAATATGCCTTCGAAGTGCTGGGCCTGATCCGCGTGGACTTCTCCATTGTCAGTCACAATTTGCGCTCCCGGCGGGCCATTGAGCGAATTGGAGCGGTCCGGGAGGGTATTCTGCGCAAGCATAGGATCACCGCTCAAGGCGCTGTTATGGACAATGTGCTGTACAGCATTATCGATGAAGAATGGCCTGCGGTGAAGAAGAATCTGCAATATCTGGTGAATGAGAAATACAAATAGCGGTGTGCTATGGTGTGGTATGAAGTAGCTTTAAAAAATAGAGGGGTCCCTGCGCGGGCGCCTCTATTTTTTTTGCAAATAGCCATATCTATGAAACATTGATATAATAGAATGACATGAGAATAGAAACATACATTCCCATTATCTCGGGGTTCTGAGCATGAACAAACCGTCTATAACTGTGTATGTTCCGGCCCAACCTTCACCCTTCGGTGCGGATTTGGGTTTATGTTATGTTGTAGGGAAATTATGAAGTGATGGCGAGGTTGGCAAGAGCATGAACTGGAATGATTTCGGAGAACGGAACAAGCGGCTTAACCCCTTGTGGAGTCTCGGTGCAGGCATGAATCTGGGTGAGCTGCAGCCGTATAAGGAAATGATTGCGCTTAGTGTGCTGCTGCAGGTCTATTATCTGGAGCTGGAATCGAATGAACAGCGGGCCAGGGAGGACCTGGTGGATCTGGCCTGGAGCTCGTTGGAGCGCTTCGGCATAGAGAAGCTCGGCAGCCCGGAATCGGTTGAACGGCTGGTAGACGGACTGCTGTGGAGCGGCAGCGGCGGGGATTTCGAGTCCCATTATTACGATGATCACACCCGGCAGATCGGGGTCCAGAAATACAAGTATTTCACTGTGGACGAGGATGCTACGCGTATCAGCTGGGAGGAGAACGGGACTACCATTTACCGGCTCTCCGAGTATGCGATGGAGCTGATCTTCATGAGCCACGAGATTATCGACGAGTTCCAGGTCAGCATCAAGCTGCTGGAGATTCAGATGCATATCAAGCATGGACGGGTTACCCAGGCGATGCAGGATGTGAATGAGCTGATCTCCCGCGTACGCAAAATGACACAGCAGCAGCAGGAATATCGTAATGCCCTGCGCCGTAATCCGAAGCATATCTTCAGCGAATACGGCACTCAGCGGCACGAGCGGCTGGAGGAGATCCACCAGCAGTTTGACGAGGAACGCAAGCATTTCGATAATATCCACCGCTCGCTGGCCCGGCTGGCCAATGATGAGAAGGATGTCATTGATTTCAATGAGCTGCGTCAGCTCTCCGAGCGGGTGGAGCTGTCCCGGCGGGTGCATGACGAGCTGGCCGAGGTCGTGCTGAGCATCTTCGAAGCGGAGACGAATCTGCGGCTGAACTTCCCGGAATTATTCTGGGGAGCAGCGGGCTTTAACTTCCGCACCCATGTGTGGGAGGAATGGGTGAAGCCCGAAGGGCTGAGGGATGGGGATAGCCTGGAGACGCTGATCAGCGGGCTGTTCTCGCCCAGCCAGGATTTCATCTATCCGCTGGCCTGGGCCTGGGAAGAGCAGGAGGTTGGCTTCCTGCCGGAGGATACGCCGGATGTGACGGAGGAAGCTGGGGAAGACGAGGACATCCATTATGTGCCCAGAGGTATTCCCTGGACCGAGGTATGCGAGCTGTGGCTGCCGGTTATAGCCGGAGTGGCTGCGTACGGCAGCTTCACCTTCACTGCCGAGGCGTTCACGGAACAGGAGCAACGGCGCTGGGCGGATTGCCCGGATGCCGTGGATTTGTGGGTGCAATTTTTCCATACCGCAATTACTGTCGAGGAGCAGGAAGCGGAAGGCCATGGCGTGGCGGACGAGTGCCAGAAGCTGCTACAGCGGCTGATGCTGGACCACCCGGAGCTGGAAGTGCTTCGCGGCGCAAGGCTGCGGACCACCATCTCTTCACAGCAGCAGGACCGCATCTGTATCCCTGGTCTTGAGATCAGCCCTTATACCATTACTATAGTAGAGAGAAGTGAGATGATTCGGATATGAGTTATTCCCTAGAGCAAGTTCAGCAGGCTTCCCGGCTGTTCTTCGACCTGCTTAAGCGCAAGGTGATTCCGCTGGATGATCCCGCTGCCGCCGAATGTCTGCAGGATACCGCCGCTTATGATGCCTTGCAATACGTAGCCAAAGAAGCCGGCTGCCGGATTATGAATTCCGGTCACCGCCTGCACCTGCTCGTGAGTCCGATCGGCTCCGGATTCGCCAGCAACTTCACTCAGCTGCGCAATAAGTATTCACGGATTGAGCGCAAGACGCATCTACATATCATTAACGTTATTATCCTCGTTTTTCTGGCGGAGATGGACCAGGATGAGCAGCACTTCAAGCCGGGACAGGACAGCATGTCTTACATACAACTGTCTGATCAGGTATCCGAGCTGTTCCAAGGCTGGATCGGTATGGATGAAGACGGCAGCTTCAGCAAGCAGTGGCGGCTGGATATCCAGGCCATGCACAGAGTATGGACCAGCCTCTATATGCAGACCCGCAGCCAGGAGGAGGGCGATTCGCTGACCCGCGGTGCAGGCTCCCGGATTGGCCTCATCCACGAAGGCATGAAGCTGCTGGAGGAAGAGCATCTGGTGTTCATTTCCGAGCATGAGAAGCGGATTTTCCCAAGAGAAGAGCTGTACGAGCGGATGCGTTATCTCTACCACGATGTGGACCGGTACAAAGAGCTGAAGGCTCTGGTTGGCCGGACACTCAGCGAACAGGAGGGTGAAGCCCATGCCGCGCATTGAGCGAATCCGCATCGCCGGACTGAAATATGAGAAGATGCTGAAGAAATATGAGGATATGATCCTCGATCTGTGTAATGAAGAAGGCCCGGCCAATACCCTGATTACGCTGATGAACGGCGGGGGGAAGGGCGTATTGTTGCAGTCGATTTTCCAGTTGCTGATGCCTAGAGCCGCCTGGGGTAAGGATAATGAGAACCAGGTCGAGGCCTTCTTCCATAATCACAAAAAACAGCTGAAGCCCTACACCTTCCACGTGGCGATCGAATGGCGGCTCGACGATAAGGAGCGGACGGAGTATGTCACCACCGGGATCGCGATGACTGCTCAACATTCCATGGACCAGCTTGAGATCAAAGTGGATTATCTGCTATACGCGCTGCTGAAATATGAGGAGACGGCTGAGCTTACACTATCCACCCTGCCCTTATATGATCATGAGCTGAATACGCCAGCGAGCTTCGAAGCGATTCAGCAGTTTGTGCGGGAACGGCGGGGTGAGATTAATGTTTACGGCAGCAGCAGCTCCGATCTGAAGAAATACTATGCCTACCTGGCTGACCATGATATCCATATTGATGAATGGCGCAATATGCGCAGAATCAACGGGGAAGAGGGCGGCATCAAGGGCTATTTTCAGAAAAATGACGCATTCACCAATCATAATCTTTTTGAGCGGCTGATTATTCCAGAGATTGGTTCCAGTCTTGGGGGAAGTATGCGCGAGGATGAAGGCTCGCTTCAGCGGATGTTCGTGGATACCGCTACGGTTGCACAGCGGCTGCCGATGCTGGAGCAGCGGGAGCGGGCTTTTGCCGAGTTCACCTCTCTTGCGGCTCCTCTGTATGAAGCGGTGAAACTCGGAACGGAGGCGGACCTCAGCTTCCGGGAGACCGAGAGGCTAGGAGCGCAGCTCTATACCGTTATTCATGATGAACTGAAGCAGGCGGAAGACAAGCGCCGCAGAACGGCGGATGAGCTGGCCGGACATTATCTGGAAGCGAAGACGCTCAGATTCGAGAGCGATAATCTGAAGTACCTGCGGCTGAAGGAAGAGCATGACGGCAAGCAGGAGCACTTCAGAGCGGTCTCGGACAATCAGACACGGGCCAAGCAGCGTCTGGAAGAATCCAAGCAGCGGGAGAAGTCGCTGGAGGTTGCCCATTATCTGGCCCGGCGCAAGCTGCAGCTCCGCCAGATGGAGCAGTGGCAGAAGGAGATTGAAGCCATCGAAGGGTCGCTTGCGATGAAGGAGCGCCAAGAGGTGATTCAAGGGGCCAAGCAGGAGCTGCGGGTACAGTGGGAGGAGGTCTACCGGCTATGGCAGGCGAAGATCCTGTTCTACAGCGGACAGCAGTATTCCCATGCAGCGGAAGAACAGATTCTGCGCAAGGGCAGGGAGGAATTGCTGCTGGAGCTTGGCAGGCTGGATGGGAAGCTCCAGGAATTAACAGCCATGATCCGTCAGTATACAGAGGAGCTGGGTGTGTTCGCTTCCCGCCACGGACAGGAAGCCGCCCACTCACCGGCAGCCGCCCTACAGCGGACGCTGATTGCGGCCAGAGGGCTGACTGAGCAGATTGAGGCCTTGAACGAACAGCGCAAGACCGCTGAAGACCAGAAGCTGCTCCTGCATACGCAGCATACCCGGCTGGCTGAGAAGCTGCTGGGGGCCGAGGCCCAGGCAGAGGAGCTTACCGGACGCATCGAAGCCCAGATGAACAAGGAATCACAGCTCTGGTCACAGCTCGTAGTGCTGCTGGAGATGTATGAGGAGCATCAGCTGCTTGGCGCGACAGCTCTATTTGAAGCGAAGCCTCTAATCCAGGAGCGGTTCATTCGCAGGCTGGAGGATACCGAGCAGCAGACGAAGCGGCTGCGGCGGGATTATTATCAGCAGCTATTGGATGTCGAGCTGCAGCAGGAAACCTACTGGCTGCCTAACCATGATATCGTAACGGTGAAGGATACGCTGGATGCCCTCAAGATTAGCTCCATGACCGGCACCATGTATCTGAACGATCAGCCTTACCTGGTCCGCGAGGAGGAGCTGGAACGCCATCCGCTGCTTCCTTACGGTCTGATTGTTACGAAGCGTGAGGCGGCTAAGCTCCAGCCGGAGCTACTTAAGGAGCTTCTGCTTAAGGCTCCGGTCCCGATTTTCGTGCGCGAGGAGATGGCGGAGGGCGGTAGAGACGCCTTCCTGCTGCTGGCGCATCAAGGGCCGCAGATGGTCTTGCAGCCGGATCATTTCCAGGAGTGGAAGCGGGGGATGGCCTCCAGACTCCGTGAGCAGGAGGAGGAGCTTCAGGCGGAGGAAACATATCTTGCCAAGCTGAGATCCGCCCGGCAGGAATATGAACGCCTGCATCAGGGCGAGCATACCGCAAGTCTGCGGATTAGACAGAAGAGTGCAGAGACCCTGCTGCAGGAGCTTCGGAGCCAGCTGAATGAAATGAATGCAGAACAGGCACGCTATGAGGAGGTTCTGGCTGGAATTTCCAGAGACCTGTCAGCCTGTGAAGCGGAGAAGTCCGAGCAGGAGACCCGGGCGGCGGCGCTGCGGGAGTGGAGTGAGCGGAGCCGGAAGCACGAGCAGAACTATACAGACAAGCACAAGTCTGTGGAACAGAAGAATAATCTCAGCAAAGAGATTGCGGTTAAGGACCAGCAGCTCGCCCGGCTGAAGGCGGAGATGGACAGTCTCGCCTTGCAGCGCGAGAAATGGATCGGGGATGCCCGCTATTCTGTATTCCCGCGGCTGCAGAACTGGTTCCCAGACATAGAGTTCCCCGGTGAATTTGGGGGTGCAAAGGTTCAGGGTGCTGATGCTGAGGCGGATGTTAAGGCAGATGAAGCTGCTGCCGATGAACTGCTGAATGAGGCGGTACAGGACAAGCTGCTGCAGCTGCTCAGTACGGTTGAGAGTCTTCAGCAGTCGCTAAGCCAGAATGAGCTGGAGATCCGCACAAGAACAGCTCAGATCAAGGCGGCAAAAGAACAGCTGGCTGAGCTGGAAGCTGCTGTGCAGCAGGTAGATGCCGGATGGCCGTCTGCCCCTGAGCCGCAGGAGTCACCGGATATGATTCAGTCCGCCAGAGTCCGACAGAAGAGCGACACGATGATTCTGGACGAGGACTATCAACAGCTCCGTGATTCCTTCATCCGCTGCCAGACCGAGCTTGACAGCCTGCGCAAAGAGCTGGGCAAGTCCGAGAAGGCGATCAAGGAGAAGCATGAGCGGACGGTAGAGCTGTGGCATGAGCCGCTGGAACAGAAGGAAGAAGAGATCAGTCTGCGGGTCCGGGAGAATGAGCATCTGCTGAATACCAGTAAGCAGGCGCTGGCTTCTATGGATCAATGGCTGCTCGTTCTCGGCAATCAGAGCCGGATCATGGATACCCATGTCGAGCACCGTGTGCCGCTCCGGGATGTGCCTGAAGAATTGCAGCTGAAGGTGCGGGAGAGCTGCGAGACGCTGGTGGAGGATTGGCTGCAGCGCAGCAAGGAGAGCCGCAGCCAGCGGGCAGAGATCTCCCGCAAGGTGAAGGAAGAGAAGACGGAGCTAAGCGGCAAGGTGGCCAAGTCTGGCTGGAATGCAGAGCTTGAGACCAAGATTCAGGAACGCCTGAACAATGTTCACTGGGATGATTTCGCTATCGCCTTACAGGTGCTGGATTCGATGCTTCAGAGCTCACGTGATCAGATGGAGAGCATCCGCAGCGATAAAGAGGATATGGAGCTATCCCGCAAGCTGTGGGTAGGCCGGGCAACCAAGCGTGTGGTGCAGATCGTTGATATTCTGAAGCGGATGGAACGCCGGATGATCATTCACAATGAGAACGGCCATGCCTTCCCGCTGGTTAAGCTGAATTACAGGAATATTAACGTTCCACGGACGACCGATGACATCGAACCGCTGGTCAGCGAGTACTTCAACCGCTGCATCAGCAGCCTGCTGGAGCGGTTCCCGAAGATGGAGCAGGTTCCGGCTTCAGCTGTCAGAGAGCTGATTAACGATGGACGCATGGTGTACGCCGCACTGCAGAACCGCTTCCCGGTGTTGCAGGTGTATAAGCCGGTGACGGAGAATTACTTCCTGTATGCCGCTCCCGAGGACTATCATTATTCCGATTGGGAGGTTATCAACCGCGGCGCACTGGATGAGGCGGTGGGCAGCGGCGGACAGCGTCAGTCTGTTCAATTGCTGGTGGCGATGATGATTATGACTCACAAGCGCGTTAACCGGGAAAACAAAGGCTGGACGGTCTTCCTGTACGATAACCCGTTCGGTGAGATGGTCTCGAATAACGTGCTCGATCCGGTCTTCGAGATCTCGAAGGCGCTGAAGTTCCAGTGGCTGATCGTCACGCCGCCGGAGCTGGTCAAGAATGATGTCAGCATCCGCTTCGGCGTGTACTGGCAGCTGTATTTTGGCGGAGATAAAGGGGATGCCCTGGATTCGACCCTGATCAAAGGCGGGCGCAAGCTGATCCCTGCTTCATTATTCTAGTTAATCTAACCAATCCAATAGACAGGTGGTAGTGTGATTATGATGAACTTAAAATCGGCAACGAAATTAGCTAACGGTGTAGAAATGCCATGGTTCGGGCTGGGTGTCTTCAAGGTACAAGAGGGCCAGGAGGTTATGGATTCGGTCAAAGCAGCCATCAAGGCCGGTTATAGAAGTATTGATACCGCATCCGTATATGGAAATGAAGAAGGGGTCGGACAGGCTATCCGTGAATCAGGAGTTGCGCGTGAGGAACTGTTCATCACCACCAAGGTATGGAATACAGAGCAGGGCTATGATTCTACGCTGGCTGCATTTGACCAGAGCTTAAGCAAGCTGGGGCTGGATTATGCCGATCTGTATCTGGTACACTGGCCGATCCGGGCCAAATACAAAGACACCTGGCGCGCACTTGAGAAGCTGTATGCGGACGGTAAAGTCCGTGCCATCGGAGTATCCAACTTCCAGATCGATCATCTGGAGGATCTGCTGGCTGACGCCACCGTGAAGCCGATGGTCAACCAGGTGGAGCTGCATCCGCTGCTTAACCAGCAGGAGCTCCGCGAATATTGCAAGGCACAGGGCATTCAGATTGAAGCCTGGGCCCCGCTGGCCCAAGGGCATCTGCTGGATAATGAGGTACTGGCTGATATTGCAGCCCGACACAACAAAACACTGCCGCAGATCATCCTGCGCTGGGATCTGCAGAACGGAATCGTGACGATTCCGAAGTCGGTCAAGGAGGAACGGATTATTGCGAATGCCGATATTTTTGACTTCGAGCTGTCTGAAGAGGAGATCAGCCGGATCAACGGCCTGAACCGCGATCAGCGCTTCGGCTCTCACCCGGACCGGTTCAACAACGAGTAAAGGGCCCGGCGGTCTCTTTCGAATATTTGCTAGATTCGGACATACACATAAGAGAGAGGGAACTATAAGTCCATCCTGTGCGTAACCGATATAGTAATAGAAGAGATTTGAGAAGCCGGAGGGGTAACTATGAATCGTAAAAGTATGCAAGCAGCACTTACCGCCATCCTGATGATTGTGCTTCTGCTGCCGCTGGCACCCGGGCGGGCGGAGGCTGCTGTTCCGAAACATTCAGAATCATTCTATGTGAATGACTTTGCAGGCGTAATTGATGAGAAGACAGAGAATTACATGGTCAACTATGGGGTGAAGCTCTATCAGGAGACCGGGGCGCAGGTAGTGCTGGTCACCGTGGATTCGACGAACGGCGTCTCTATGGAGAAATATGCGACCTCGCTGTTCAATTCATGGGGAGTCGGCTCAGCGGACAAGAATAATGGACTGCTGCTGCTGCTCTCCATTAAGGACGATGATTACTGGGCGGTTCCCGGCAAGGGACTGGAGAATGAACTGAACAGTGGTGTAATCTCGAAGATTCTCTCGGCATCGCTGGAGCCGGACTTCGCAGCCAAGAAGTATAGCGCCGGTGCGAATAAAACCTATGGCGCCTTCATTCAGAAACTCGGCGGAAGCTACTCGGAAACACTAGGCACCCGAAGCTATGTCTCGGACAATGCCGGAATCCTCCCGCAAGTCACCAAGGATTATCTGAACCAGTCCAGCAACCGTTACGCGGCTACCACCGGGAGCGGAATCTATGTGGTAACTGTTAAGAATACTGGCGGCAAGAGCCTGCAGGATTACACCTATGCGAAGTTCGCCGGGGTTGCTGCCGGTCCCAGAGATGTGATGCTGGTGCTGGATATCGGCGGGGATAACTATCATGTGCTACAGGGCAAGTCGATCGACAGAGTGCTGACGAATGAGCGGATCAGCGGGATTCTGAATACGGTGCTGGAGCCTAAATTCGCGGCAAAAGATTACGCTGGCGGTGCAACGGGGACGGCGAATGCCTTCTACAGCTTCTTCCTGGCCCGGGCAGATGTTGCTTCGGGACAAGCCGCAGGCAACTCCACATCTACAGCAGCCTCCACCGTCAGCAAAGCACCTGTGAAGGCGAAAGAACCTGTGGAGCTGGTGCCTGTCTCCAGATCGAAGGGGATGATGATTCTCGGAATTTTCCTGGTTCTTGTCGCGCTAATCAGTCTCGCGGCTGCCGCGCGCAACCGTTATGTTGCCCGTTACGGGATACGGATAAATCCGCATAACCCGCGCAATATCCGGCGTTATGGCGCCTGGACCGGCCAGCCCGGTTATGGCTACAGCCAGAGAAGAAGATACCGGCGGCCGCATCATCACTCCTCCTCGGGGAGCGGCTCATCCAGCTCCAGCAGCTTCTGGGGCAGTAACTCCGGGGGCGGCGGTTCTTCGAGCGGAGGGGGATCGGGGCGGTATTCCTCGCGTGACGACGATGATGATGACCGGAATCGTGGCGGTGGCGGATACTCGGGCGGCGGCGGAGCTGGCCGGTATTCCTCCAACGATGACGACGATGATAGCAATTCCGGCGGTGGCGGCAGCGCAAGCAGCGGCGGCGGTGTCGGGAGACATGGGTGAGCCTGGTACTCTGACCCGTTAAGGGTTAGGCATTGTTCGTCCACATTCTGAAGTGTAACACGCATAGAATGGACAAGAAGGGGAAGCCGTGCAGGAATGCGCGGCTTCTTTTCACAGCTATTATGTGGTTAAGTAAGCAGTGTAACACGAGTTGAGAGGAATTATGGTACGAGTTAAGAGGAATGCAGATTGTACACGTACTTACGGAGGGCATGCAGCAAATAGATGTATCCCGTGCAGCTAAATGACGGTGTAAATCTGGATTTGTAAGCTTAAATGTATTATGTACAACTATAATTGGTCGAAGGCCCTCTTTTACCGAATAAGGGTGAATTTAAATGTACAAAGTGCAATTAAGTCAATCCCGGCGCAATAATGGACCGTTTTAATTGTACAAAGTACACTTAGGGGATAGGCACAGTGCAACTGGAAAGGAAGGATTGACTTTATGAGTACTATAAGGGTCCGCCGGATGAAGTCCGAGGACATTACAAGGATACATGAAGGGCTGGCCCCGCATGATGTCAGCAAACCGTTAGCGTATATTGAACAGTGTTGGAAGGAAAACGAAGGGGAGAAGCGGCTTACGCTATTAGCCTTCCATGAGAATCTGTTTGCAGGCTGGGGACATATCGTGTATACCTTACACTATCCTTATTTTGCAGAGAATCACATCCCTGAGATCCAGAATCTTGATGTGATTCCTACCTTGCGGAAATGCGGCATTGGCAGTGTGTTGATGGACGCTCTCGAAGCAGAAGTGTTCGCAACATTCGATACGATTGGAATCGGGTTTGGACTGTATGACAGCTACGGTACAGCCCAAAGGCTGTACACCAAACGTGGCTACATTCCGGATGGCCGGGGACTCATGTATGACAACAAGCCTGTGGTTCCTGGAAGTCAGGTGCGGGTGGATGATGAGCTTACTCTATACTTGACAAAATCAAGGTAGAACACGAATTACCATTACTATAGCGGCAGTCAGGGATATTAATGTCCGGGCTGCCGCTATTAGGTTTCTTTAAATTTCAGCATCATAGCGTGCCAAAAATTCAGAAACTAATTCAGGATTTGTCATAAGCGCCACCGATTCATTCTCTAATTCCTCAGCCAGCTCATCGTCGGTCATGGATACAAAGAAGGTAATGTCCTCTTTGGTTTGATTATATTTTGTGAATAAATCGTCCTTGGTTTCATTAACAACCTTGGCAATGATTTTGACCATTTCATCTTTATATTGGTATACATTATCCTCTGCATATAAAAAACGGCTGATATGATTGAAATGCGAATGCTCACCATATTGAAATTCGGAAATTGCCCATTTGTAATAAAGCTCTGTTTCAGCATCATCACATAAGCCTTCACTTGTCATATCGGCAATATGTCTGGCAAGTGATTGCTCTGTATTTACAGCAAGGAACAGAGTGACAAAGTCGCTATCGGTCCCGACTGCGCAGACATATACCTTCTCATGTGCTACTTCGGCCAATATAGCTTCAAGGTCAGCCACCAAGCCCTCGTGAATCCGTTGTTCAAATTCAGTAAGAAAAGCGTTCATTAAAACCCTCCTTATATTACGATTAAGTATGACTTCACTTATAGAATAGTGGCGTTGCGTATAGGAATGCAAGCACCTGTCCTTATTTCCGGTTTGCGTCCGTAAGCGCATTCTCCCGGATCGTATTCAACTCCTCCACACTGAACAATCCGGCCCGGTACAGATTAACGAACTCGTCTGACACACTCTGTTCAAAAATAATCATATCATCAGTGTTCACCGTGACTGTGACGCCATAATCATAGAGCTTGCGGATGGGATGTGACGCATAATTGGCTACCCGGGAAAGCAGAACATTGCTGGTAGGGCAGATGTTAAGCTGGATATGATGGTCGGCAAGCCACTTCATCGTCTCTGGTGATTGTGCGGCTGCGATGCCATGCTGAACCTGATCGAGCTCCAGTTCCTCCACAGCTTGTTTTACCAGATCAGATGTACCAAACTCCCCAACATGCGCTTTGAGAATTAGCCCTTGTTGCTTCGCCATGCGGAACACCTGCTTAAATCCGGGAACGGCAAACTCATCGCCAAAGATATCGAGGGATTTAAAGTAGTTATGCTCCAGATATTGTTCGAGCATCTCAATGGTTTCTTGAATCGGCGTATGGGTGAGAAAAGCAAGCTCCGGGACAAAATGAATCTCTGGCGCAAACCGCTGGTGAATGCCCTGGATGGTCTGAATCAGTGTTGCTATAGAGCCGTCAAACCACTCTTCTTCACCCATCGTCACACTCATATGCAGCAATTGAACACCATCAGTCTTCGCTTGGACAAAAGCTGCTTCAATCCGCTTCTCATATCCGATTCGCCCAGGCAGTAAAGGCTTAATATAGCGGGCATTCCACCGGTTCATCTCCCCAAGATCCTTAAATGTTGGACATTCCGGTATGGCGGTACCGCACCAGGCACTTATATACCGTTTGTTGCCTCCCCGGGTGATATGGTTGTGCAGATCGCCTTTAGGTATTTGCCGGATGCTGTCCAGATTGTTCTGCTCCAAGGCTGTGATGAATCGCTGTTTCATGCCGCTGTCCTCCTAGTTTTTGGTATTAAGATTCTAACCAAGAGCGATATCCTCATAGGGCACATACCTGTCGGACTGAATTTCCGTATACACTCGCAGATGCGTTACTGTCCAGGTGGGAAATGGTGTTAATTCTGTTTTTGCGAGCGCTCGCATCTCTGCCAATTCAGCAGCGTTCAGTCCCCACCAAGTTTGTCCCAAGGTTAGGTGAGGAAGGTAGCTGCCCAGCTCAAAATAACGGGCGATAAGCTCTGGTGGCGGTGAAACAGCTTTTACAATTCTAGTATGTAACTCTGATAAATGCTGCGAACGAACGCCTAAACCTATGACAGAATCTCCAATACATATGGGAGCAGTCAAAGATAACTCAAACGGCGAACATGAGGAACAAACCTTTTTCACATACTGCAACCACTCTAAGTCCGGATATAATCCGCCCTGAGCTTTCACTGTGATATGAGGCTCAACTACCTGTTGCAAGCGGTTATTGGACCAGCGGTTCTGAAACTGGATAATTCTTGCGGTGAATTTCTGTGGCGGCACGATGCCTATGAAATACTGCATTCAAGCTCCTCTTTTCCTTTGTATCCTTTTGCTTAGGATATAACTTTAATCTACCATAATTTAGTCGTAACTTAACTATATAAATTGAACTGAAAATTTAAGTTGAAGGAAAAGTGGCGGAGGGGAATTTTGGAACTGGAGGAGCGGTAGCGACCGCCTTTGTCTACGGATTTCAACCGCTAATAACGGTATAAAATCATGAAATCTGTAGACAACAGCGGCCGGAAGTCCAAAACTTCTCTGGAGTCACGGCTAATCCAAAACATAAAAACATAGTTCAATTTATATAGTTTACAGTTTCTGGACAGAGTTAAACAAACTGAAACTTTTAAATCAGAGATTTCGTCTATCATGGAAGTTGTGAGTTTATAGACTTAACCATTATCAGTATGTTAGGGAGGATTTCAGAAGTGAGCTCTTTACCACAACGTTCTACTGTCCGCAAGAAGAAGAAACCGGCGCCGAAGCGCAAGAAAAGAGGGTTCTTCCGCACACTCTTCAGGGTGTTCATGGTCTGTTTCATTCTGGTTATAGCAGCCGGAGGCTGGCTTTATTTTGCACCGTCGGCCCAGAATACGCGCTTCCTGATCGCAGATACGCTGATTACGACTCAACACCGGCACTGGGCCAAATATATTATCGGCGAAGAGGAATTGAAGCACCGCGTCAGCGATTATACCAAGCGCTTCGAGGAGATGGGCGACGAGGTAGATACCCATGAGATCAAGCCTGAGCCTGTAAAGGAAGCTGAGCATACTCCGCTCGTCCAGATTGAAGAAGTCACGGGCAGCGGCTATAGCGGCTATGTCATGATTGTGAACGATCCCAAGAAGGTGCGCCTGGGCGTGCCTAGCAAAATCGGCTCCGGGGAAAAGGTATCCAGCATGGTGGCGCGGACAGGGGCTATCGCCGGGGTGAACGGCGGCGGCTTCGCCGATCCGAACTGGAAGGGCAATGGCTTCAAGCCGATCGGGCTGGTGATCTCGCAAGGGAAGCTGTTCTACAATGGACTGGGCGGCAAGAAATCCACACAGATTGTCGGCATCGATAAGGAAGGCAAAATGGTCGCCGGTAACTACACTCTGGATCAGCTCAGCAAGATGGGGGTGCAGGAGGCGGTTTCTTTTCAGCCACGGATTATTGTGAACGGTAAAGGCCAGATTAAGAATGCCGCCGAAGGCTGGGGTATCGCGCCAAGAACAGCTATGGGCCAACGGGCAGACGGTGCGCTCATCTTCGTAGTGATTGACGGGCGGCAGCCGGGCTACAGCATCGGGGCGAATCTGTATGATGTGCAGCGGATTATGCTGAAGCATGGGGCGGTCATTGCGGCCAATCTGGACGGGGGATCTTCGACGGTGCTGGTGAAGGACAATGAGATTGTCAACAAGCCCTCTTCGCAGTATGGGGAGCGTTACTTGCCGACGGCATTCCTGGTATTCGATGACCCCGAGAACGCGAAGATCAAGAATATCTGGGAAGGGCTGGACCCGGCCAAGATCGACGCAGGCAAGAAGCGCACCCAGTAACATACGCTAGGTTCCCTGCTTCATAATCAATAGTAGATCAGACGCGGCAGGTGTGCTAGGATAACAAGTAAATTCTTATTTTGCTGAACCTGCCAGGTGAAGTCCATGATCGGAGGGGGAAAAGGTTTGACTTTGCAGCAGCTCCGCTACGCAATTGAGATTGCGAACAGCGGCTCTATGAATGAAGCGGCCAAACGGCTATTTGTGTCGCAGCCCAGCCTCTCGAATGCTATCAAGGAGCTGGAGAACGAGCTTGGCATCACGATTTTCGAACGGAATAACCGGGGGATCAGCATCTCGGCGGAAGGCATGGAATTCCTGGGCTATGCCCGGCAGATTATTGAGCAGACTGAATTCATGGAGAACCGCTATACCGGCAAGAAGCGCAGCCCGATCTATTTCTCGGTATCTACACAGCATTATGCGTTTGTTACGGATGCTTTTGTGAAGCTGATGAAGGAGAGCAAGGTGCAGGAATACAATTTCAGCCTGAGAGAGAAGCAGACCTATGAGATCATCGAGGATGTGCGTACCCTGCGCAGCGACATCGGGATTCTGTATATCAACGAGAGCAACTATAAGATCATGAACAAGCTGTTCAGTGACGGGAACCTGAAGTTCACTCCGCTGTTCAATACGAATCCGCATGTATATGTGCGGGAAGGGCATGTTTTGGCTGCAAAAGAGAGAATTACGGCCGAGGACATTCATCCGTATCCTTACATTACTTTTGAGCAGGGGGATAACAACTCGCTGCATTTCTCGGAGGAGATGCTTAGCTTCACGCAGATTGAGAAGAATATTAAGGTGACGGACCGGGCCACACTGACTCATTTGCTGCTCGGAAGTGATTCGTATACCGTGGGGACCGGGATTATGGCCTCTGAGCTGGATGATGCGGGGCTGATTACGATTCCTTTTGACAGCAAGGAAGTATTCTCTGTCGGCTGGATCGCCCACAAGGACCGCAAACCGAGTGAGATTATGTCTACATACATTGATATTCTGAATGATCTGGTGTCGGGTAATGTTTTCGAGCTTGAATCTTTCTTACTATAAGAGCAGGAGGGACGTATGAGCAGTCCAGTGATCGGATCGACAAGAAATGCACCGCCCTTCCGCTACGACATTGTCGGGAGCTTCCTGCGTACAGAGGAGATCAAGAATGCACGCAACCTGCATGTGGAAGGTGAACTAACCGCGGGACAGTTGGCGGAGATTGAGAATATAGAGATTGGCAAGCTGCTGCAGCAGGAGAAGGCGCTTGGGCTGAAGGCTGTGACCGACGGTGAATTCCGCCGCTCCTGGTGGCATCTGGATTTCTTCCTGGGGATTGAGGGTACTGGAAAGATCACTCTTGGCGGTACTCCCGGCGCTTCCAAGGAGCAGACGAACCGGGCGGAGAGCTTCAGAATTACCGGTAAAATCGCCTTCGGGGACCATCCCATGGTCGCGGAATTCCGTACCTTGCAGCAGATGGCCGGAGAGACGCTGGCCAAAATGACGATTCCTTCACCCTCTTTGTTCCATTTCGTGCAGGAGTATAACGGAAACGAGATTTATTCCGATACCGAAACGCTGTACGGAGATATCATTCAGGTGTACCGGACGGCGATTCAGGCCTTCTATGATGCCGGTTGCCGTTATCTGCAGCTGGACGATACCACCTGGGGGACGCTGTGCAGCGGCAGACATCGTGCTCATCTGCGCAGCAGGGGCGTTGACCCGGATCAGCTGGCAAAAGATTACGTCCGGCTGATTAATGAGAGCATTGCCGGCCGCCCGGCGGACATGACCATTGCCCTGCATGTATGCCGGGGCAATCTGCGCTCCACCTGGTTCGCCGCCGGCGGGTACGGGCCGGTCGCCGAGGAGCTGTTCTCGAATGCGAACGTGGACGCGTTCTTCCTCGAATACGACAATGAACGCTCCGGCGACTTCGAGCCGCTGCGCTTCATCCGGGACCAATTCGTTGTGCTGGGACTGGTGACAACCAAGCATGGCGGCCTGGAGAGCAAGGAGCAGCTCATCGCGCGTATTGAAGAAGCTGCACAGTATGTAGACATCAACAAACTGTGTCTTAGCACACAATGCGGCTTCGCCTCTTCGGAGGAAGGCAATATTTTGACGGAAGAAGAGCAATGGGATAAGCTGCGGCTGGTGATTGAGACGGCGAATGAGGTTTGGGTGTAGGTTAGTGGGGAGGATTGCCGGGGGCGATCCTCCTTTTTGCGGGGATCGCCAGGCTAAGGGCGGAGGATAGATGGATTTTCTCCACTTGCTGATGATATGTATGGCTGTGCCGGGGCAGCAGTTGGATAAATGACACTTAATTTCTCGCATATTCCGCCGTAGCGGCACATCCCGATGCAGTAGTTGCTGTTTTTCCACTTGCTTACCTGAAACTATTAAAAACCGGGAAATTAGGATACTTTATTCCATTTGTTTGCTACGGAGGTTGGGGATGTTCTGTGTGCTTGCAGTTGTAGTCTTATTTTTTAATCATTCTGTACTCATCGTAGGGATTCCCTCTACAGTATAATGTTGGGAGCGGATTCAATAATGAAGCTATATCTTTGGAGGGAATATGATGGTTATTGACCTACGACCTGTATCGGTCGAGAACTGGTATGACTGCACATTGCTGAAAGTAAAGCCAGAACAACAAAGCGTTTTTCCTGCTCCGGTGGTTAATTGGATTGCTGAAGCAAAATTCGTGCAGGAGTTTGAACTACGGGCTATTTATTCAGGAGCTGTGGTGATAGGATTTATTGTCTTTTGTACAACTCCCGATGAGGACGGTAACTGCTGGATACCAGCCCTTATGATTGATGAACATCATCAAGGACAGGGTTATGCCAAACAAGCCATGGGAAAGTTAATCGAGCATATGCGAAATGAAGGGTGTACCCGATTAATGATCGGACATAGACCCGACAATCAGATTGCCGGGTCGTTGTATGAGTCGCTTGGATTCCAAAAGGTCAGTGAAGAGTTATGTGATGGTGAGGTTATACGTTGTTTGGAGCTTAATCAATGCATCTGACCACAAATAGCCCTCCTGCAAAGAGGGCTATTCGTTTAGCCATAGGAGCCGGGACATTCGATTCTATTAGTCGCATAGCCCTAAACCGCATTTTTTTTGCTATTCCTGTTACATACTGTTGAGAGCGTTTTCTATTTTTACTCCAAACACTGTTTCGTTTAGCTTGGGTGTTCGAGTTTTTGAATCGACGAGGGGGTAATACAGAATTAAATATTTTCCAGATTGGTAGACAATTGGTGCGTGGGAACTAAGAAGCTGAATACTTTCTTCAAAATGCTTTAATCCACTTTCTTGTTTCTCCTCCGATCCGAAAGCGTAAACTTTTATAATTTCCTCATTACTCAGTTTATAGCTAACAGGTTTAATACCCTCAAGAATGTAGTCGTCAGGTGATTCAATTTGTGTAATGTTTTTTTCAAGGGACATTATGGCTTCATTCACGTTAGAATATTTTTGTTGAGAAGAACAAGCAATAAGAAATAAAAAGCTAATGAAGGTGAAGAATAGATTTTTTTTCATGAATAATCCTCCTTTTTTGTTCAGGACACAGATAAGAAGAGACGAGACCCACCTAATGCAGAAGTTACTAACAAAACTGAGCTCGCCATGTATTCCTTATGATTTTATCAAAAATAGCGAATAAAAGTATGGCATGGGCTTAGGGTGATGAATTTTCTGGAGTTCTGCCTTTGGTTCCAGATGCTCAAGCGAAATCCCTGACAGCTATTAAAGGTTATTTTAAACTTAGTAATTGACACATTCTCCCTCCCGCAGTATTATTGCACATAACAACTTACAGCAACAAGCGATGAAGAGAAGAGTAAGCAGGCGGCAGCGTTCACAGAGAGCTCCAGAGTGGTGAAAGGGAGCAGCGAAGCGCCTGATCTGAAAAAAGTCTCCGAGCTGCATAGGGAATTGGGCACAAGTGTCCAAGGATGGTATGCCGGGTTCTCCCGTTACAGAGATAGGGTATAAGCGTCATGGCCGTACCCGAAGAGGCGGATCAGGCAACTTGTCCGTGAACAGAGGTGGTACCACGAAGCTTATCCAAGCTCTCGTCCTCAAGATATTGATCTTGAGGGCGGGAGCTTTTTTGCGTTCACAGGCGGGCAGCTCCGAGCGCAGTCAAGCAGGCTCCAAGTAAGATTCATACTATCAGTAGAGGTGATTCATTGTGCATTGGGCAGAAAAAATTGCAAACCGGTTAATCGCGGAGCATCCGCAGCGGCAGACGTATGTATGTGCATCTGGGATCAGTCCGTCCGGGTCCGTTCATATCGGGAATTTCCGCGAGGTGGTAACGACTGCATTTGTGGCGAAGGCGCTGCGGCGGGCGGGGAAGGAGGTGCGGTTTATTTTCTCGTGGGATGACTTCGACCGGTTTCGTAAAGTTCCGGCCCATATCGATCCCGGCTTCGCTCAGTATATTGGGCTGCCATATTCGAAGGTGCCTTGTCCGTATGGCTGTCATGCTTCGTATGCGGCACATTTCGAGTCGGAATTCGAGCAGGCGCTCCAGGTATTTGAGATTGAGCCGGAGTTCATTTATCAGAGCCGGGAATACCAGTCAGGCCGTTATTATCTGCAAATTCTGCACGCCCTGCGCCGCCGGGGAGAGATTTACGATATCCTGATGTCGTTCAAGACAGGTGGGAGTTCAGCGGATGAGCGGGCGGCATTCTATCCCATCCATCTCTATTGCGGGCAATGCGGCAAAGACTCGACCACCATTCTGGACTACGACGACACGGCGGAGACCGTGGCTTACCACTGCGGCTGTGGTCATTGCGATACTGTACATATTCCGCAGGCGGACAATATCAAGCTGCACTGGAAAATCGACTGGCCGATGCGCTGGCAGCAGGAGCAGGTCGTATTCGAGCCGGGAGGCCGGGATCATTCGTCAGAGACAGGAAGCTATAATGTGGCTGCGGTAATCGCAGAGCAGATCTACGGGTATTCGCCGCCCATGTATGAGCCATATGAATTCATCAGTATTAAAGGCAGTTTCGCCAAAATGTCCAGCTCCTCCGGGCACAATTACACTCCAGATGATCTGCTAGAGGTCTATGCCCCTGAGAACATCCTGTTCCTGTTCGCCAAATACCAGCCGAATGCCGCCTTTCATATCGGGCTGGATGAGGATGTGCTGCGCAACTATGCGGAGTTCGAGCGGTATGCTGCGGGAGCACGGGCAGGCACGCTAACGGGCGATCTTGCAGGTGCGCTGGAGCTGTCTCTGCGAAGCGACTCCCCGGTGAGTGCTGGAAGCAACGTTAGCTTCGGCCAGGTAGCCAGTCTGCTTCCCTTAATCAACTTCGACAGGGGAAGGCTCCGGGAGATGTTCAACAGAAATAATGTGGAGATTGATGAACTCCGGCTTCAGAGGGTGGCGGACCGTGCGGAATACTGGATTAGGAACTGGATGCCGCACAAGCTGGTGACGATCCAAGCTTCGCCCAACTATGCATATTATCACTCCCTTACTGGAGTGGAACTGAGATGGCTGCGGAGCTTGTGCAGTCTGCTGCGGAGCAGGGAGCTGGACGAGACGCAGCGGATGACCGAAATCTACGCCATTTGCCATCATGAAGACAAAAAGACGATGCGCATCCAACAAAAAAGACTGTTCACCATCATCTATCAGCTGGGGCTTGGTGCAGAGGAGGGGCCTCGTCTGCCTTGGCTGATTCAGGCAGCCGGAACGGAGCGGATGCTGAATTTGCTCGAATTGTGAAGGAGTGTGGACTGCCCTTTACGGGATAGATCGAACAGAGGTATAATATACAAGACTGTTTTTAATCAAATGTTGGAAAGCGAGCGGTAACGATATGGGTCGTAAATGGAATAATATTAAGGAAAAGAAAGCATCCAAGGATGCGAATACAAGTAAGGTCTACGCCAAGTTCGGGGTAGAAATCTATGTTGCAGCGAAGAAGGGCGAGCCTGATCCGGAATCCAACCGGGCGCTGAAGGTCGTTCTGGAGCGTGCCAAGACCTACAATGTACCGAAGGCGATTATTGACCGTGCCCTGGAGAAAGCCAAGGGTAGCGGCGATGAGACTTACGTTGAGCTGCGCTATGAAGGCTTCGGTCCAAGCGGCTCGATGATTGTAGTCGATGCGCTGACGAATAACGTCAACCGCACGGCTCCGCTGGTCCGTTCCACGTTCAGCAAGAACGGCGGCAACATGGGCGTCAGCGGATCGGTTACGTATATGTTCGATCCGACAGCGGTAATCGGGGTAGAAGGCAAATCAGCGGATGAGGTGATGGAGCTGCTGATTGAAGCAGATCTGGATGTCCGCGATGTGCTGGAAGAGGACGAGGCGGTCATCGTGTATGCTGAGCCGGATCAGTTCCATGCGGTTCAGGAAGCCTTCCGCAGCGCGGGAATCACGGAATTCACCGTAGCGGAGCTGACACTGCTCCCGCAGAACTACGTAGCTATTCCTGAAGATGCACAGGCACAGTTCGAGAAGCTGATCGATGCGCTCGAAGAATTGGACGATGTGCAGCAGGTCTACCACAACGTGGATTCTGAAGAATAGAATAGCGGTAACTTGAATAAGCGGGCAAGCCGATTTCCAGGCTTGTCCGCTTATTCTTTCGGGAGTGAGAATGGAGAGGAAGAATTGGAATGGAAGTCTTTCGATTAGTCAGTGTGGTTCATGTTTTTCTGATTAAGGACGGACAAGTCCTGCTGCTGAGACGGAAGAATACGGGACATCATGACGGGGAGTATGGATTGCCTGCCGGGAAGCTGGATGGCGGCGAGCCGCTGCATACCGCCGCCATCCGCGAGGTCCGGGAAGAATGCGGTGCGGTTATAGCTCCCGCCGATCTTACCCTGATCGGAACGATGCACCTGCGGACCTCCGGGGATGAGCGGGTGGATTTCTTTTTCAGAGCGGAGCAGTGGAGCGGAGTGATCCACAACATGGAGCCGGACAAATGCGATGAGGTAAGCTGGTTCCCGGTGGATGCGCTGCCGGAGAATATCATCCCGTTCGTACAGGAGGCCTGGAATACATTCAGGGACGGCGTGTGGTATGCCGCTCACGGATGGAATTAGATTAGAGTAGCGGGGGGATGGCGCAGTAATGGAAGACTGGACGCTCAGTATGGTTCTTATATTGGTGGTATGCGGATTTCTGGCCGGATTAATTGATTCTGTAGTGGGCGGCGGAGGACTGATCGCGATTCCTTCGTTGCTGGCGGTAGGGATTCCGCTTCCGCTGCTGCTGGGCAGCAGCAAATTGGCGGGATCGATGTGCTCGCTGACCAGCACCGCCTCGTTCGTGCGTTCCGGCAAAATCAATTTCAAGCTGGTGCGGACGCTGATCCCGCTGTCGATCATTGGAGCGATGGCCGGAACGCTGACTGTCCGTCAGGTGCCTTCCGAGTTCCTGAAGCCGCTGGTGATCGTGATGCTGGTGGTCATTACAATCTACACCTTGTTCAAAAAAGCCTGGGGAGACGTCTCTACCTTCTCTGCCAGCAACGGTAAATTACGTCTGGCCGGAAGCATGGCAGCGCTCATAATCGGTTTCTATGACGGGTTTTTCGGCCCGGGAACGGGGTCGTTTCTGATTTTCGCTTTTCTGATGATGGGGTTTGAATTTGTAACTGCCGCAGGGAACGCCAAAATCCTGAACTTCGCCAGCAACATCACAAGCCTGCTTACATTCATTGCCCTGGGCTCTGTCAGCTACACCCACGGGCTGATTCTGGGGATTCCGATGGTGATCGGAGCCATTGTCGGCTCCCGGATGGCGATCCGCAAAGGGGCAGCGTATATTCGGCCGTTATTCATTACAGTCACTGTCATATTGATCGGCAAGCAAATATGGGATACGATGCATTAAGCACAATTAATGGAGTGGATGAGATGGAGATCAAGCTTATACATAAGGAAGAAGTCTGGAAGCTTAGGCATGAAGTGATGTGGCCTGAGCGGGAGCCGGATTATATTAAGCTGGCAGATGACGATCAAGGCAAGCATTACGGGCTGTATGTGGGGGATCGTCTGGTTTCTGTGTTATCCCTCTTCGTTAACGGCACAGATGCACAGTTCCGCAAATTCGCTACCCTGGAGCTGGAGCAGGGCCAGGGCTATGGCAGCAAGCTGCTGAAGACGGTTCTTGCGGAAGCGGAGCTGGCGGGGGTGCGGCGGATTTTCTGTAATGCCAGAACGTACAAGGCAGGCTTTTACAAGAAATTCGGCATGCAGAGAACGGATGAAGTGTTCAGCAAAGGCGGCAAGGATTACGTGGTCATGGAGAAGTTCTTCGGACCTGCAACGGACGCGAATGGAGGAGCTTAAGGGATGACCAAGAAGCTATATTATGATTCAGCTTATATTCAAGAATGGAGTACCGTGATCACTTCCGCGATAGAGCGTGAAGACGGGAGCTATGTGACGCTTGCGGAGACGGCCTTCTACCCGCACGGCGGCGGACAGCCCTGCGATACGGGAACCATCGGCGGAATTACTGTACTGGATGTGGTGCTGGAGGATCAGGAGGTACTGCATAAAGTAGCGCAGCTTCCCGGGCAGACTGAAGTAGACTGCGCCATCGACTGGAGCCGGAGATTCGACCATATGCAGCAGCACAGCGGCCAGCATCTGCTGTCGGCGGTATTCCGCGAGCTGTATCAGGCACTGACACTGAGCTTCCATCTGGGCAGCGATTACGCCACAATTGATCTTGATCTGGGGGAACTATCTGCGGCGCAGCTGGCGGAGGCTGAACAAGAGGTGAACCGTCAGATCTATCTGAACCGCGCAATTATCAGCTACTTCGTGACCGCAGAGGAAATGGCCAAGCTGCCGCTGGTGAAGCTTCCTAAGGTAACGGAGGACATCCGGATTGTCGAGATTGAAGGTGTAGAGCATAACGCCTGCGGCGGCACCCATGTGTCTTCGACAGGGGAGATTGGGATGATCAAGCTGCTGCGGTCCGAGAAGCAGAAGGGCAATATCAGGATTACCTTCAAATGCGGGAGCCGGGCGCTTGCGGAATTCAACGATCAAATGCAAATCCTGAGTCTGTTGTCGGCCAAATTCAATACGAACAAGGACGAAATTATGGACCGGATCAGCAAATGGGAGCAGGAGCAGAAGCTGCTGGTAGCAGAGCTGGCTGCCGTGAAGGAGCAGAACGACAGCTATCTGGCCCGGGACCTGTTAGCTTCTATGGATGAGGGCAGCCGGGTGCTCACGCATATGTCGGACGGGAGAACGCTTAAGGATCTGCAGAGTCTGGCTGCGAAGCTGACGGCGTTGACCGACCTTCCGGTGCTGCTGCTGAGTGCGGCGGAGAATAAGGCCGTGCTCGCGCATAGCGGCTCTGCGGAATTCTCGTGCGGAGCATTTTTCAAGGCTCATCTGGGCGGATACCAGGGCAAGGGCGGGGGCAGCGACAAGCTGGCTCAGGCCGGATTCCCGGCATGGGAAGACGCACTGGCATTTTACAATTTTGCTAAAGGGCAATTCTGAGGTAGGGCAGTTAAGGAGCTATGGAGCGTTTATTCCGTAGCTCTTTTTGCTGTTTTCATAGGGTGAGCAAGGATTGGACCGACTTAAGGATTATTTAACATTTGAAGTCTTATAATCAGGACAGAGCTTGACGAAGGGAGAAAATTAACGTGTTCCTGACTATTCTAAAAAAGGATTTGCGGCGTAAAAAGGTGATGAATACCGTTCTGCTGATCCTCATCATCCTGGCCTCCACACTAGCTGCAAGCAGCTCCAGCCTGATGTATTCCACCTCCAGCGCCTTGGGCAGTTTCATCGAAGCCAGCAAGGTGGCGGATCTTAATATCACGCTGGCCAATGACCCTGGCTATAACTCTGCAGTAGAAGACTGGGTCAAGCAGGAAAAGAAGGTGGAGACAGCTTATACAGAACGGCAGCTCAATCTCTTACTGAATCAGGTTACGATGCCAGAAGGCCGCAAGAGCTTCTCGGGAAATGTAAGCTTCGTGCTGTCCGCCATTCCTGAGCAGGTGAACCTGGTCTTCGGTGAAGACAATGAGCGATATTCACTTCGCCCAGGGGAGATCGGTCTTCCGGCCAGCCTGATGCTAAGCAGTGGTATCGTACCGGGAGAGCAGCTGAAGCTTAAGTTCGGTGAGATTACGAGAACGTTCACGGTGAACGGTTACTTCAAGGATGCGTTCATGGGGGCAGATCTGCTGGGACTGAAGCGCCTCATGCTGTCAGCAGAGGATTTCAAGGAAATAGAGAAGCTGGTGCCCGAAGATAAACGGATGAATCTATGGAGCTTTGTGGCGGCACCGGGTGTAGCGTCTACTGAGATATCATCTTCTTTTGCGAACAGTGATCTGCCCATCAGCTTTGAGGTGGATAAGGCGCTGGTCAAGATGACTTATATGACGGACCGGATGATCTCGGCCATGATGTTTGCAATTAGCGTGTTTCTGATCTTCATTGCTTTTCTGACCCTGCGCTTCACCATTGTCTCCACTGTGCAGGATGAATACAAGGAGATTGGCGTTATGAAGGCCATCGGGTTCAGGAACCGGGCGATCAAGCAGCTCTACCTGACAAAATATACAGGGCTGGCCTGTCTCGGCGGCGTTCTCGGACTCGGCATCAGTCTCCCATTGACTGCGCTGATGTCCCGCAAAACCTCTCAGTATATGATTTTACCCGGAGGCAGCACCAATATAATGATCTCGGCGCTTAGCACGGTGGTTATGATCGCATTCATTCTGCTGTTCTGCTTACTCTGCATGCGCAAGATTAACAAGGCCTCGGCCATCGATGCAATCCGGCAAGGCCAGACCGACGAACGCTTCAAGGCATCCCGGCGCATTCATTTACACAAAAGCCGTTTCCTCCGGCCCCCGTTCTTTCTCGCACTGAGCGATGTACTGAACCGGCTCAAGAGCTATACGTCACTAATCCTGACGCTGATCTTAAGCTCGGCGATCATTCTGATCCCGGTCAATCTGACCAATACCATTGTAACTCCTAAATTCCTGGAATATTTAGGTACAATTGGTGCGGATTTTTATAGCTCAACCGTCGTGGCAGAGAAACCCGTTGAGAAGATCCAACAGGACAAGGCACTCCTGTCCAAGCGGCTGAAGGATCAGGGCTTCGAGGTCACGCTTACAGCGAATTATACGGTAAGTACCAAATATATCTCCGATAACGGGCAGGCCAACCGGCGGATCAACGGCCAGAAGAATGATCAGAACGGATCTGTTGAGATTCTGGAAGGGACAGCCCCGCTCCTGAAGAATGAAATTGCGATTACAACCATCATGTCCGAGAAATACGGGAAGCGGGTGGGCGATAATATTACTTTTGAAATCGGCGGGGTTCAGGGGACCTTCATGATCAGCGGACTGTTTCAAAGTATCTCCAACGAAGGGTACGCGGTCTGGATTGCACGGGACTATGAGCTGAAGACAATACCCGCTTACATGTTCTCCGGCGAACTCCATGCCCCGGAGCAAGCGAAGGCAGGGATGATGAAGGAAATTCAGCAGCAGTTCCCGGAACAAGGCTTCAAAACCTCGCTTGAACTGCTGGGAGAGATCACGGGCGGCTTCATGGGCCAGCTTCACAGCATCAATGGGCTGCTTACGGCTATCATCTGCCTCATTACGTTCTTCATCACCAGCCTGTTCGTCCGATTGATGATTGCGAAGGAGGTTCACGGCATTGCTGTCATGAAAAGCATCGGCTTCACGAATGCCGCGATCCGGCGGTGGCAGGCGCTGCGCATTCTGATTATTATGTCCGTCTCGCTGGTGTTGGGCGTAATCGCTGCGAACACCCTAGGCAGCCGCCTGCTGGGTCTCATTTTCCGGATCTTCGGACTGACCAGCCTCCAGTTAAATATTCTTCCGCTACAGGTCTATCTGCTGTATCCGCTGCTGATCCTTGCCGTGGTCATGCTGGCAGTGTATACCAGCTGCGGCCAGATCAAGCGTGTACAGATATGGAATATGAATAAGGAATAGGCGATTGGATTCTAGAATAAGAATCACGGGAAATAACAAAAAGCTAAAGGAGCGGAGGGGAGATTTGGAACTGGAGGAGCGGTAGCGTCCGCCTTTAGGTTTGGATTTCTACCGCGAGCAGCGGTCCAAATCAGGAAATCCAAACCTAACAGTGGCCGGAAGTCCAAGTGTTCACCGCAGCGACGATTAAGCTCAATGTTTATAACTTTGTGATTCTTGTAAATAGATCCAAGCGTTTATATTAAAAGAAAAGAAGGAGTGGCGAAATGGCAGCAGTACTGGAAGTAACCAACCTATGTAAGACCTATATCGTCAATAAAAGTCAGAATAACGTGCTGCGGAATATCAATTTCTCGCTTCATGCCGGGGAGTTCGTGTCTGTCATGGGGCCGTCCGGTTCGGGCAAGTCTACGCTGCTCTATACCGTCAGCGGGATGGACCGGCTTACGGCGGGCGAGGTGGTCTTTGACGGGGAGAGTCTCTCGCAGCTCTCTGAGAAGGGCATGGCTGAACTGCGGCTGCACAAAATGGGCTTCATCTTCCAGCAGATGCATATGCTGAGCAATCTCTCGGTTTATGATAATATTATTCTATCAGGCTATGAGTCGCTGAGCGGCAAGAGAGGCGGACAGGGACGCAGCCGCAGCGAGGTGAATCAATATGCCGATGAGCTGATGCGGAAGCTGAACATTATGGAGACAGCGGGCCATGACATTACAGAGGTATCCGGCGGACAGCTGCAGCGGGCCTGCATCTGCCGGGCGCTCATCAACAAGCCGGCTATGCTGTTCGCGGATGAGCCGACAGGTGCGCTCAACTCCAAAGCCGCACAGGAGGTCATGTCCGAGCTCTGCCGGATCAACCGGGAAGGAACAACGCTGATGGTGGTTACTCACGATGTAAAGGTAGCCGCGCAGAGTGATAAGGTGCTGTATATGGTAGATGGCAATATTCAGGGTGAGCATGTGCTGGGCAAATATATACCGGAGCAAGGTCCGAGGGAACGTGAACGCAGCCTGACCGGTTGGCTGATGGAGATGGGCTGGTAGGAAGCTGCAAGCAGCAGGAGGAGAGAGCCGTGGCGGATATTCTGATCATTGAGGATAATGCGGAGCTGGCGGAGGTGATGAAGGATTTTTTGCAGGTGGAAGGATATTCTGTATGCAGTATGGCCTCTGCGGAAGAGGGCTTGGCTTATTTGGAGACGAATGCCGTCAAGCTGCTGCTGCTCGATATTATGCTTCCGGGGCTGGACGGCTTCGCCGTATGCAGAATCGCCAGGGAGAAGTTCAATCTGCCGATTCTGATCATGAGCGCACGCCACGGGGATGAGAGCAAGATTATCGGGCTTGAGCTGGGTGCGGACGATTACCTGGAGAAGCCCTTCTCGGCTCCTCTGCTGACGGCGAAGGTCAAGGCGCACCTGCGGCGGAGTTATGAGATGAACGAGAACAAGCTGCTGCTGACGGATGGCGAACTTACAGTGAATCAGACCGCAAGAGTAGTATATAGAAGCGGCCAGCCGCTCGGGATGACAGCCAAAGAGTACGAGCTGCTGGTCTTGCTGATGAGCAACAAGGGTAAAGCGCTTCGCAAGGAGTGGCTGTTCCAGCAGGTATGGGGGGCAGACAGCTTCAGTGAACCGTCCACGTTGACCGTACATATGAACAAGCTGCGGGACAAAATCGAACATAACCCCAAAGATCCAAGGCGCATCGTTACCATCTGGGGAGTGGGATATAAATATGAAGGCATTTAACAGGCTGATGCTCTGGGCGTTACTTCTCGGGCTGACGTTCATAGCGGCTCTTAATGGATATGTATCCTCCAGGGAGACAGGGACGGCCGGGAAGGCTTACCGGATAGAGATAGGCCGTATCTATGAGCAGGTACAGCGAGGAATTCCTCCGGAGGAACTGCTGCCTGATCTGAACAGGTATACCTACGTGAACGGCTTAAGCTGGATCGGGAAGGAGGCGGGGCCGGATGAGGTTCAGCGCTTTTTTGCCGGTATCGGGGTGGAGGACAGCAATGAATTCATGGTCAAGCCCTTGTATGCGGATCAGCAAATCGCAGGATACTTAAGGTTCTCTTACCGGATGCCCGGGCCGGATGTTCATGCGCTTCTGGTTCTGAATCTGTTTCTGCTGGCGGCGCTTGGAGCCGTGATGGTGCTGCTGTTCTACATCCGTAAGCAGATTCTGCGGCCGTTCCATTCTCTGCAGGAGTTGCCTTATGAGTTATCCAGGGGGCAGCTGAGCATAGGTATGAAGGAGCACCGTAGCCGGTACTTCGGCCGGTTCGTGTGGGGGCTGGACCTGCTGCGGCAGACACTGGATGCTCAGAAGCTGACGAATCTCCGCCTGGAAAAGGACCGCCAGACGCTGATCGCGTCCCTCTCGCATGAGCTTAAAACCCCAGTCGCCACGATCAGGCTCTACGCCAGCGCCCTGGCGGACGGCCTCTATGACAGCGAAGTCAAGCGGCAATCGGCCGCCCGGCTGATTGGTCAGCAAGCAGAACAAATGGAGCAGCTGATCGGCGGGATCATCACCGCTTCCGTCTCTTCTCTGCAGAATATAGAGGTGGCCCCGGGAGAGTTCTATCTTAGCGGTCTGGTCGGCAAGGTCATCCGTAACCATAAGGAGCGGCTGGAGCTGCTGAAGGTGGAGCTCACAGCAGGTGCTTATCAGGACAAGCTGCTGCTTGGAGACGAAGAACGGCTGCATGAGGTGCTGAATAATCTCATTGAGAATGCCATTAAGTATGGAGACGGCAGGTCGATCTCTATTACCTTCCGCGAGGAGGATTACCGCCAGCTGATTGTGATCGAGAATTCGGGAGAGCCGCTGCTCCTGAGCGAGCTGCCCCATATCTTCACCAGCTTCTGGCGCGGGTCCAATGCGGACGGCAAGCCGGGCAATGGCCTCGGCCTCTTCATCTGCAAGCAGCTGCTGCAGAAGATGGGCGGCGATATCTTCGCGGAGCCGCTTGAGCGGGGTATGCGGTTTGTACTGGTGCTGCGGTATTAAGTAGAGGCTTGAATGGAGGAGATCGCAATGAATGAGCTTAATGAGCTTAATGGGCTGATGGAGCTGCAACCTGGGAATTATACTGCGGTTTATGATTTTTACGCCGGTAAAAAGCAGTACATTCCCGCCTTATCCGTCCTGCTGGAGAACTATCCCGGGCGGGTATTTGCTGATCATACGGAAGCACCAACACTGGCTGTGGTATGGGCTACGGGGAGATGGATGTATGCTGCCGGAGATATCAGTACTGAGATCAACCGGCTGAAGCTGATGGTTTTTTTGCAGACGGTAGTCGTACCTGATTGCCAGCAGAGGCAAGAGAAATGGTTCGAGATCTATACGGATGATAGTGATTCATGGACGGAACTATTGAAGCTGGAGATTGCCGGGCTGAGCGTAGACAGACATATGGAGTCGGTCTATGAGTTCAATATCGAACGATTTGTTCAGCTAAAAAACAGGCGTGCTGCTATCCCCTTAGAGGGAGATCTATCTGTCGCCTACAAAGAATTTCCTGTTCTTACCCTACCGGAGCATAATAGGTCTGCAAGAGATGACAGGTTCGTTGGGCTGACTGCCACGGGTGCTGTAGTGAAGATTAGGGATAAGGTAGTTTCCTTTTGCAAAAATAACGGCTTCAGCGTGAATAACAGGTACTTCATTGATGTAGATACTTATGCAGAATCGGAGCGCGGGAAGGGCTATGCTACGCTCGCCGCTGTATCGTTAATTAGTCACTATCTCGTTCAGGGAATGCTTCCCTTATGGGAAACAACGCATGAGAATATGGCTTCACATAAGCTCGCGCTGAGGCTCGGCTTCGAGCCGGTGGAGAGTTATCCGGTATTTGCTTTTGTCATGGAAGGATAGTCGTACCCGCAGAGAGAGAACGAAAGAGCTTAATACTTTTATCGTAAAGGAGCGGCATTGATGAAGAGGTTAGCAATCCTTACAGTCGGTAAAACACATAGCGGGAAGACCACATTTGGTAGAGAATTAGAGCGGCGCTTACCTGAATCGGTTGTTATTGACCGGGATGATCTGGCTGAATTCATCTATACCCGGTACGAAAGTCTGCTGCCCAAGCAAGGGGCGAATACGCTCAAGAATGCTCTGACCCGGACGTTAGTGGATTATGCCGTCCATGAGACGGAGTATCTGTTTGTAATCAACGACAGCGATGAAGTACCCGGCGCGATTCAGAAGATCGTCCAGATCGCAGGCGGGAAGTCCATGTGAATGTTGTGTTCACCACAGTGATGGCCAAGCTTCGAGTGAAATCCGGCTGCCAACTGGACCTGACCGCCCAAACCCTTCATAATAAGAAGAGTTGTGAACGGTTCCACACAAACTCATAAACGGAGGTTCATAGAATGAAATACCGCGAACTGGGAAACACGAGTCTGTCTGTCAGTGAGGTCAGCTTTGGCACTTGGGCGATTGGCGGGGACTGGGGGAATAGCAAGGATGAGGACGGGCTGAGAGGCTTGCAGGCGGCGATGGAGCAGGGCGTGAATTTCTTCGATACCGCAGATGTCTATGGCGGAGGCCATGCGGAGGAGCTGCTCGCCAAGGCGACCCGGGGCAAGCAGGATGAGATACATATTGCCACGAAGTTCTGCCGCGCCGGTGATATCCATGACCCGGAGAATTACTCCGCGCGCCGGATCAGTGAATACTGTGAGCAGAGTCTGCGGCGTCTGGAGCGGGAAGCGATTGATCTGTATCAGATCCATTGTCCGCCGATGGAGATTCTGCGTGATGGGAGTGTGTTCGCGGCGCTGGACCAGTTGAAGGCCGAGGGTAAAATCCGTCACTACGGCGTCAGCGTTGAGACTATCGAGGAGGGCTTGCTCTGCTTGGAGTATCCTGGCGTTGCGGCGCTGCAGGTGATCTTCAATCTGTTCCGCCAGCAGCCGGCACAGGAGCTATTGCCGCAGGCTGCTGCCAAGGGTGCAGGCATCCTGGTGCGCCTGCCGCTGGCCAGCGGTCTCTTGACCGGCAAATTCACGCCGTCCAGTACCTTCCAGGACAACGACCACCGCAAGTTCAACGCGAACGGGGAGCAGTTCAATGTGGGCGAAACCTTTGCCGGGCTGCCTTTTGTTAAAGGTGTAGAACTGGCGCAGAAGCTGGAGTGGATCACTGAAGGACGTGGCAATATGGCACAGGCCTCTATGCGCTGGATTCTGGACCATCCGGCCGTCAGCTGTGTGATTCCGGGCTTCAAGAATGAGTCTCAGGTGAACGATAATCTGGCCACTCTGGATGTACCCTCCTTCAGCCCAGGGGATATGGAGCGCTTGGCTGCCTTTTACCAGTCAGAGGTGGTTCCATATATCCGTGGAGAGGTGTAGCGGTACTGTATGAATATAACTGTCGGACTGCTCGCCCATGTAGATGCCGGGAAGACGACCTTCGCCGAGCAGCTGCTCTACCATACCGAAGCCATCCGCAGCAGGGGGCGTGTGGACCATCAGGATACTTTCCTGGATACCCATGAGATTGAAAAAGCACGTGGGATTACCGTCTTCGCCGATCAGGCGGAGTTCACCTATAAGGATGCCCGCTATTTCCTGCTGGATACGCCGGGCCATGTCGATTTCTCCCCGGAGATGGAGCGTTGTCTGCAAGTGCTGGACTATGCAGTGGTGATTCTCAGCGCGGTGGAGGGTGTAGAGAGCCACACCGAAACGCTCTGGCAGCTGTTGCGCCAGCACCGGATTCCCACCCTGTTCTTCATTAACAAAACCGATCGTGCAGGCAGTGATCCTGAACGGGTCCTGGAAGAGATCCGGCAGCTGCTTAGTGGCGATGCTTTGTTGTTGCCGGAGCAGCCGGAAGCTGCGTGGACCGAGGAAATGAAATCGTTCCTTGCCGAACGCGAGGAGATACTGCTGGAACCTTATCTTGAAGGCACGCTGACGGAGAGCCATTGCCGCAGTGCGCTGGGGTCTATGGTGAAGCGTGGAGAGATTTTTCCGTGTATGCAGGGCTCAGCACTGCTGGATCGCGGTGTGGGTGAGTTTCTGGAGGTACTGGATGCGCTCACGTTCACGGAGTACGATTATACGCTGCCTTTTGCCGGGAGGGTCTACAAGATCCGCCACGATGCCAGAGGTACCCGCATCACCTACATCAAAGCGCTGCAGGGAGTCCTGAAGAACCGCGAGAGCTTGGCGTATGGACCCGAAGCGGAACAAACTTCCGAACGGATTACCGGAATCCGTAAGTACAACGGTACTGCTTATAGCGCTGCTGACTGGGCTGCCGCCGGGGAGCTGTTCGCCGTTGTCGGCCTAAGCTCCGTGCTTCCGGGTGCGGGAGTGGGCGCACTTCAGGACGCGCAGGGCAGCGGACTTATTCCCACCTTGAAATCCAAGGTGCTCTTCAAGCCGCCCGTGCACCTGAAGGAGCTGATGCATGCCTTCGGACAGCTCGGCGCGGAAGATCCGTCACTGAATGTAAGCTGGGATGAAGATCTTCAGGAGCTGCATATTCAAGTGATGGGCGGGATACAGCTGGAAATTCTTGAGCAGATTGTGGCGGAGCGGTTTCAGCTTAAGATCTCTTTTGGCGCGCCGGAGATTCTCTATAAGGAGACTATTGCCGGTACGGTCTATGGCTGCGGGCATTTCGAGCCGCTGGGCCACTACGCCGAGGTTCATCTGATGCTTGAGGCAGGGGAACGCGGGAGCGGGATCACGTTCATTAATCGCTGCCACCCGGATGATCTGGCGGCAGGCTATCAGCATCAGATTGAGCAGCATTTGCTGGAGAGCGGCCATCACGGCCTGCTGACCGGTTCCCCGCTGACGGATCTGAAGATCACCCTGCTTACGGGAAGGGCGCATAATAAGCATACGAGCGGCGGCGATTTCCGGGAAGCGGCTTACCGCGCGTTGCGCCAGGGGCTGGAGCAGGCAGAGAATCTGCTGCTGGAGCCGGTCTACGACCTGAAAATCCGGATAGATCCGGACGATGTGGGAAAGGTTATGAGTGATATCCAGCAAGCCGGAGGCCGCTTCAATCCCCCGGATATTACACCGTCCAAGGCTGTAATTACCGGCACAGTTCCGGCGGCAAGCTTCATGAATTACGGAGTGAGACTGGCGGCGATGACGCAGGGCAAGGGATCGATGTCGCTCAGAGTAGCAGGATATGAGCCCTGCCACCAGACCAAGGCGGTGGTGGAGCAGCGGAATTATAATAAAAATGCAGATCCGGCCTACTCCTCGGCGTCTATTTTTTGCGCCAAGGGTGAGGGGTATGCAGTACCCTGGGAAGAGGCCGGACAGCATATGCATATTCAAGCAGCAAGCAGGAACGGGTACACGGTTCTTAAACGAGCAGTACCGTGTCAGCGTGACGTAGAAGGAAAGGTGCAGATTGACAATGACTAATGTAATAGATAAGGTAGCCTGGATCTATGTTGTGGACGGCAAGGTACTGGGCGCGCGTTCCGCAGGCAAGGACACCTATTATTTCCCCGGCGGCAAGCGGGAGTCCGGCGAGAGTGATGCCGAGACTCTGATCCGTGAGGTTGAAGAGGAGCTGTCCGTTCAGATCCTGCCGGAGACGATTGCGGAGTTCGGAAGCTTCGAGGCTCCGGCCCATGGCAAAGCGGAAGGCGTGCTCGTGCGGATGACCTGCCTTACCGCAGATTTCACAGGTGAGCTTGCCCCGGCTTCGGAGATTGAAGAGCTGGCCTGGTTAACCTATAAGGACATAGACCGGGTATCGGCGGTCAGCGTCATCATCATGGACAAGCTGCGGGAGATGAGCCTCATCTCCTGAATATAGAAGAGAGAGTAAGCCCGTTTTGAGCCGGAACCCGGCCTGAAACGGGCTTGTTGTCTCTTTAGCAGGGCGATGCAGGCGGCGCAGCAAGCACACTTTTACCGAATAGGACATATGTCCTTCCACAATCCGGCGAACTGGCTTTTAATAAGTACAGAGAAGCAAATAGAGGAGAGAGACAGATGAAAGGAATACTATTCGCATTTTTGGCCGGAGCCTGCATTACACTTCAGGGGGTAGCCAATGCCAGAATCAGTCAGGATATCGGCACATGGCAGGCGGCCACCATTACCCAGCTTACCGGATTCATTATGGCGTTAGCGATAGCGCTGGTGGTACGGGACGGCAAAAAGCACGGCTTCCGTAAGGTACATCCGTTATACATCAGCGGCGGCGGTCTGGCCGCCTTCGTGATTTTCAGTGAGGTAACGGCCATTCAGAACATCGGGGTTACGCTGACGATCTCGGCGCTGCTGATTGCCCAGCTCTGTCTGACCTTTATCATTGATATCAGGGGCTGGTTCGGAGTCGTCCGGCAGAAGATGAAGCTTCCGCAGTTTATCGGCATCGGGATGATGATTCTCGGGGTAGTTGTACTGAAGTTCTAAACGAGGGGGCAAGAGATATGTTAACAGGGTTAGTACTTGCACTGATCGCGGGGGCGCTGGTCAGTTTACAGAATATTTTCAACGCCAAGGTTAATGAGCACACAGGCTCCTGGTCAACAACTACACTGGTGCTGGGTATGGGCTTCGCAGCCTCCCTCCTCATGGGGCTGATTATGGAAGGGAAGAATATGTTCACGCTGCAGCACATGCAGCCCTGGTACTGGTTAAGCGGAATGATCGGCGTGGGGGTCGTGATCTGCCTGGTCCAAGCCACCAGAATCCTTGGCGCCACCTATGCCATCTCGATTGTACTTACTGCCCAGCTCGGCTTCGCCTTGCTCTGGGATTCACTGGGCTGGCTGGGCCTGGCAAAGGTTCCGTTCTCGTTCAACCAGCTGATCGGCGTGCTTATTATCGTAGGCGGGATATTGGTGTTCAAGCTGGGTGGAGCGCGTGAGCCCCAAGCTCAAGACGGCCACTCTGGAGCAGAGCATACGAAGCATGCAGTGGAATTGAAGTAGGCATGCTGGAGATCAATAATGAATGATTCCAGAAACAAACAAGAAGCGCATGTTCGTGACTAACACGGGCATGCGCTTCTATTGTATGCAGATAATGGCAGCTTCGGTTAACGGGAGTCCTGTATCGTAGCAGTGCTGTTATTAGCGCTAAGAGCTGTCAACGGATCAAACGGAGGACCTGTAATCGTTCCAACGAGCAGTGCGATATCCACAGCATTCACCGGACTGCCCCAGGCGTTGCCTGAATACACCATAACGGCCCGGTCATTTACGAAGCCGCGTGTATTGTAAACAATGTTATTAATGACCTCACCCGTTGCATTCTGATTGAAATAGGCTGGCTGGCGCAAGGAATAAAAAACATTGTTCCGCATGATCAAATTGGTCATGTTGTTGGCAGCTGAAACTAACCCCCGGTTTACCACCCAGCCGGAGGAAGGTCCGGCCTGCGGGGGACCATAGATCACATTATTGATGATGGTATGATTGGTTCCTGCCACTTGAATGAACTCAACAGCATATGGGTTATCACTCGTTATGGTCAGGCCATCGATCGTCACTCCGCTGCCGGTAACAGTAAAGACGATGACCGCTGCCTGAAGAATAATCAGGCTATTTGGAAATCCTTTTATGGTTACACCTGCTTTACTAATTCCGATATTAGCCGTTATTGGATACGTCCCGCCCATAATATATACCGTTCCATTGGGGGATACGGCAGTTACTCCCTGTTGAATGGTACCAAAGGGGCTCGCTTGTGTCCCGTTTCCCCCAACGGCTCCTGCCTGGACGTATACCTGAAAAGGATCTGGCAGTACTGTTCCCGTAGCCCCTGTGGTTCCAGTAGCACCCGTAGCACCCGTAGTCCCAGTAGCACCCGTAGCCCCTGTAGCCCCCGTAACACCAGTAGCACCCGTGGCCCCTGTAGCCCCCGTAACCCCCGTAGCCCCTGTAGCCCCCGTAGCCCCTGTAGCCTCAGTAACTCCAGTCCCCGTAGCTCCAGTCGCTCCAGTCGGTCCAGTGGCACCCGTCGCTCCAGTCGCACTGCCAGAGGGACCAGTTTCTCCTGTAGCCCCAGTCAACCCTGTCACTCCTGTCGCTCCCGTAACCCCCGTAGTCCCAGTCACTCCTGTAGCCCCCGTGGCCCCCGTAGCCCCAGTCACTCCCGTAACGCCTGTAGCCCCGGTCAATCCGGTAGCACCTGTCACCCCCGTAGCTCCAGTCACCCCGGTAACCCCAGTCGCTCCAGTCGCCCCAGGTATGCCAGTTCCACTTCCTACCATTTCTGAAGTTACTAAACGATGAGCTGTAACAAGCGCACCGGTACTACTTTTGCCCCATGATGAAGCTGCGAAGTTCGCGGAACTTACACCTGTGAAGGTGACCACAAAGTCAAAGCTGAAATTCGCATAATAATTATTGGTGGCTACTGCATTTGGTGCAAGCGAAATAGATTCGCTGACATACAATGTTCGGCTTCCATTCAGCATATATCCTTGAATCGTTACTGAGGCAAAATTGGAAGGATCTCTATTTTCGAGCTTAACGGTTAATGATAGGGTGGGTCTTGTCCCACTTACTGGATTGTTTTCAATGGGACCAGTGGATAGAACTGCCATTGTCTTTCCTCCTAATAATCTGATAATTGTGTAAAGCACTCAAATCCCGGTTGTTTAATATATTCAAGGAAAGGTGAAAGGTTCATAGATGCCATAAAATAGACAAATAGATGAGACTAGGATATTAGAAGCCTTTGTTTGATACAGGAGTGCTAATATTCGATCTATTTTCAATAGTAGCTGAATGTCGCACTAAAAAAGCAGACTGATGATCAGTCTGCTTTCATTGCTAGAGCTAGTGTCCGTCAAGCCTGCGCCTGCCCAAGAGAAGCCGCTGTGCTGCAGCGAATTGCACTTTTCCATTCTGAATACGCGGTCCAAGCCCGCCCGTTATCCAGCAGAGGCTTACAGGTATAGACGCCTTCCTCAATAGAATTCACACGCCCGGCGGCATGCAGTCTCGCAGCGGCGTTCAGCAGCGTCTGGTTGTAGTAGGCCATGTGCCCGCCGCCTTGCAGGACCTCCTCTGCTATACGGAGCTGCCGCAGAGCCGTCCACTCCTGCTCCTCAGGCAGTGTCACCTCCAGGCCAAGCGAGTCGGGGTCGATGATATCCAGCTCCGCCGCACCGTCCTGAATCCGGTATACGCGGTTCGGCCGGTCAATGTACAGATCCTCCGAGCCTTCCACGCCCTGCACCACCAGCCCGCGCTGATAGCCGAGCTTCACTATGAGCCGGGAGATTCGGTCGAATACCGTATTATGGAATATCCCGAATACAATAAACGGTGAACAGGAATAGTCGATCAGCTTCTCAGCCGTATTGAAAATCGTCCGCATCCCAATGTCCTCACGTAGTCCGCGAAGCTCCCCCAGCGGCGGGCACCACTGCTCCGACTTCACGAACAGAACCCCGCTGGCTTCGGCGGCATGAACCGTGTCGCTGCGGCGTAGTCCGGCTACATCCACTCCGCTGGCCTGGATAATATCCTGTAGCGTAATGCCCCATTTGGGCGGCAAGCCCGCTGAACCATGCAGGGTAACCGGCAGACCTGCGGCTGACAGCAGAAAGGCCGTGGGGAAGGTAGCGATGAAGGAATGCACTCTCCCGTCATACGGACCGGCGCAGTCGATTCCCTGGTGAACAGGCTCACGGAAGGCGTATTTACGGCAGACTGCCACAAAAGCCTCCAGCTCCTCCAGGCTCTCCAGCTTCATTCGCTCTGCGATCAGGAACGCGCCGATCTGGACCGGTGAAGCAGCCCGGGTGAGTATGGCTTCCGCCGCATATTCGGCTTCTCCGTAGCTTAAATCCTTCGCACCGCGTTTGCCGCGGGCAACTTCCTTGAGAATATTAATCATAGGGTGTTCTCCTTAAGTTTGATTCTGCAGCATCTGGTAGACCTTGACGATGGAGGTAGCTACATCGACGATCCGTTTGCGTTCATTCATCGCCTGCTTGCGCAGCAGGTCATAGGCTTCCGATTCGCTGATATTCTTGGCCTTGGACAGAATGCCTTTGGCCATATCGATCCATTTGCGTTCTTCGATCCGGGAGAGCAGCTGCTCCCGTTCCTTCAGCCATTGCTTGCGCTCGAAGCATTGCCTGGCACTGAAATGAAGCGTCCAGTGAATCTCCGGCGGCTTCATGGCAGGGGACAGAATGCCGTCCACCATAATATCGTCGCCGCAGGCAGAGACGGAGAGGTTAGCGGTATGCGGGGTACACCACCAGATTACCGGCGCAACCTTATGCCGCACCAGCAGGGATCTCCAGTGGCTGATATCCGTCACCGGAAGATTGAGGATGAAGGCGTCGGCGTCGCCGATGAACGGAGCGGCCTGCTCCGGTGATGCTGCGGTTCCTACTACATAGCCGCAAGAGCTTAGGATGTGGTCTGGGCCTCCAGAGGAGCGCGCTTCTGCGGGATTCTCTGTTCCGGCAGGTTCAATAACCAGCAGGGAATGCATGGGGGACGACGCTCCTTTTGCCTAAGAATAGAGACATCTTGTATGATTGCTGACAATCCAATTACAGGATAGATTATGTTATATTATATAACACTAATTCAGTGTTATTGTCGATAAATTAAATTAATTAAATTTTATATGTCATAATTATTGACGTATCGTAGACGGCTGTAGTATAGTCGTTTTAACAAATTCAACAATTCACGAATACAACGATGTATTCGGCTGAAGCGGCAATGGCGCCTGCTCTCACTTATATCGCTTACGGGAAATGTATCTTTTCCGGGCGGGGTGAAGCGGGCTATTTCTGTTGTGCACCTGGAGAGGAGAGAGATACAGATGACAGTGAAGCGTAAAAAACTGATATTAGTCGGCAATGGGATGGCGGGGGTCAGAGCCATTGAGCATCTGCTCAAATTGGCGCCGGAGGCGTACGAGATTACGATTGTTGGCACAGAGCCTTATCCCAACTATAACCGCATCATGCTGTCTTCTGTTCTGGCAGGCGGGGCAAGTCTGGATGAAATCGTAATTAATGATCTCGAATGGTACCGCAGCTTCAATATTACCTTGTATACGGGACACACAGTAACTTCTATTGATACCGCTGCACGTACAGTCTATACGGATAAAGGAGTTACCGCCGCGTATGACGAGCTGATTCTGGCGACCGGCTCCAATCCCTTCATGCTGCCGATCCCCGGAACGGAGAAGGAGGGCGTCATTGCCTTCCGTGACATCAAGGATACGGAGATCATGCAGGACGTTTCGCAAAAATACAGCAAAGCGCTTGTCATCGGCGGCGGTCTGCTCGGATTGGAGGCGGCTAGAGGGCTGCTGCATCTGGGGATGGACGTCTCGGTGGTTCACATCCACGAATATATTATGGAGCGTCAATTAGACGAGGCCGCATCCCGGATGCTGCGGGGAGAGCTGGAGGCTCAGGGCATGAAGTTCCTGCTAAAGAAGCAGTCGGAAGCCATTCTCGGCAAAAAGAGAGTCAAAGGCCTGCTGTTTGCAGACGGCGAGATGGCGGAGGCCGATCTGATCGTGATGGCGGTCGGCATCAAGCCGAATGTGGAACTGGCCCGCAGCAGCGGGATTGAGGTGAACCGGGGCATCGTGGTGAACGATTATATGGAGACCAGCCTGCCCGGCATTTACGCCGTCGGGGAATGTGCAGAGCATCGCGGCATTGCCTACGGCCTGGTAGCCCCGCTGTATGAGCAAGGCGCTGTGTTGGCCAAAAGACTGGCAGGCGCTCCCACGGAGGGATACACCGGTTCGGTGACTTCGACGAAGCTGAAGGTGTCCGGCGTCGATGTTTTCTCGGCAGGACAGTATAACGAGCAGCCCGGAACGAAAGCGCTCCGCTTCCAAGATGAGACGGAAGGAATCTACAAGAAGCTGGTCATCCAGGAGGATAAGCTGATCGGTGCCGTGCTGTTCGGCGATACGAATGACGGCGCGCAGCTCTTCTCGATGATCAAGAAGGGCGAGAATATTAAGGGACGCGAGAAAGAACTGTTGCTCGGCATTCCGGCTGATGCGCTGGCTGCGCCCAAGGGCAACCGGCTGGAAGGGATGCCTGATGACGAGATCATCTGCGGCTGCAACGGAGTAACGAAGGGAACCATTGCCGAAGCGATTACCGCCGGCGGCTGCACCAGTGTCGGCCAGATCAAAGCCTGCACCAAAGCCTCCGCCTCCTGCGGCGGCTGCAAGCCATTGGTAGAGGGACTGCTCCAGCTCTATGCCGGAGAGGCTGCCGTTACAGTCAAGGAGGGAATCTGCGGCTGTACGACGCTCGGGCGGGATGAGATTGTCGCTGAGATTAAGCGGATGAAGCTGACTACGGTGAAGGAAGTCATGCATGTATTGTCCTGGAGCAACGAGGAAGGCTGCCCGAAATGCCGCCCTTCACTGAACTATTACCTGGGCATGCTCTGGCCGGAGGAATACGTGGATGAGAATGAATCCAGATATACGAATGAGCGCTACCATGCCAATATCCAGAAGGACGGAACTTATTCTGTGGTGCCGAGAATCTATGGCGGGGTCACTTCTCCGGCGGAGCTGATCAAGATCGCGGAGGTCGCGGTGAAATACGATGTGCCGCTGGTCAAATTCACCGGAGGGCAGCGACTGGATCTGCTGGGCGTGAAGAAGGAGGATCTGCCGAAGATGTGGGAGGAGCTGGATATGCCTTCCGGGCATGCCTACGGCAAGACGCTGCGCACCGTGAAGACCTGTGTAGGCTCCACCTTCTGCCGCTTTGGGACCCAGGATGCGCTGGGGATGGGCATTCGGCTGGAGAAGGCTTTTGAACGGCTGAATGCGCCGGGGAAGGTGAAGCTGGCTGTATCCGGCTGTCCGCGCAACTGTGCGGAAGCGACAATCAAGGACTTCGGGGTGGTGGCGATTGACGGCGGCTGGGAGCTGCATGTCGGCGGCAACGGCGGCGTTCATGTTCGGGCAACCGATCTGCTCTGCGTGGTGAAGACCGATAATGAGGTGCTGGAATGGGCAAGCGCGTTCCTGCAGTATTACCGCGAGCAAGCCGGATGGAATGAACGGACCGCACAGTGGATCGAGCGCGTGGGCCTGGACAGCATCAAGCAGGCGCTGGAATCACCGGAGGAACGGGCGGCGCTGGTGGAGAGAATTCAGAAGACGCTCAGCCTGACTACCGATCCATGGAAGCAGATTGTGAATACCCCGGAGCTGCGCAAAAATTTCGAACCGATCTCTTTGCCAGAGACGGTATAAGGAGGCCCCCAGGATGACAATGACAAAACTGCTGATCGGCAACCTGAATGATGTGGATCTGAAAGGATCACGAACAATACGGATAGATGACCTGGAGATTGCCTTGTTCCGGCTAAGCAACGGAGAGGTTCTGGCGGTGGAGAACCGTTGTCCGCACAAGGGCGGCCTGCTCTCGGAGGGCATGGTCTGCGGCTCCAAGGTGCACTGCCCGCTCCATGACTGGCGGATAGAGCTGCATACAGGTGTGGTGCAGGCCCCCGATACGGGGCATGTGACCACCTATGAGGTGGAGGTCGATCACGCCACAGGCAGCTTGTACTTAACGATCTAATTCTTTCATACATGTACACGTATAAGGGGGATTCATAATGGACTATGTCAAACCAGGCGAAGTGCTGGGCTCCATGATTGAAGCGGGAAAAACCAAAGCAGAACTGGGCATCATGCAGCTCATTGTCCGTGGCAGTCTCAGCGGTGCCATTCTGGCATGCGCCACCACACTGGCCTTCACTGCAGCGGCACAGACCAAGATCCCTATGGTGGGCGCGATTCTTTTTCCGGTAGGCTTCGTGATGATTATTATCCTCGGGCTGGAGCTGGTTACCGGCAGCTTCGCCTTGATCCCGCTGGCCGTGCTGGAGAAGCAGACTACGCTCAGACGCATGCTGGGGAACTACTTCTGGGTCATTCTCGGGCATTTGATCGGGTGTGCCGTCTATGCCGCATTATACGGGCTGACGATTACGAGGATGGGCACCGATCTGTCGAACCCCATGGTGCAGACGCTGATTACGGCAAGTGAAGGGAAGACGACGGCTTATCAGAGCCTGGGGGCAGAGGGGCTCGCGCTGGCCTTCATCAAGGCGATGCTCTGCAATTGGATGGTTACGCTGGGTGTAGTGATGGCGATGACCTCGAAATCCACCTCCGGCAAAATCCTCGCCATGTGGCTCCCCATCCTGACCTTCTTCGGACAGGGCTTCGAGCACACGGTTGTCAATTTCTTCGTCATTCCGGCGGGGATGATGCTTGGAGCGAATGTGACGATGGCGGACTGGTGGGTCTGGAACGGCATTCCGGTGCTGCTCGGCAACTTCGCGGGCGGTCTGCTATTCACGGGCCTGCTATTCTACTTATCGCAAAAAGGCAGCAGGTCGCAAAAAGGCAGCAAACCCGGAGCAACTGCGGCAGCAGAGCTTCCGGGACGCGGAGAGGCGGGGCTCGCGGGCACACCTGCCCTGGAGAAAAGCGTATGAAGCAGGGCAGCATATCTATTGTAGGCGCAGGTCCGGGTGATCCCGAGCTGATTACATTGAAGGCGCTGCGGCGCATTCAATGTGCCGATGTGATTCTGTACGACCGGCTGGTGAATGAGGAGCTTCTGGACTATGCCCGAGGCGATGCCGTGCGCATCTACTGCGGCAAAGCGCCGGGTCTGCATTCGATGCCGCAGGAGACGACAGAGCGGCTGATGATCCGCCATGCCGCAGCTGGAAGTCATGTAGTCCGGCTGAAGGGCGGCGACCCGTTCGTGTTCGGCAGGGGCGGGGAAGAAGCGTTGTCCGCAGCTGCAGCCGGTATTCCCTATGAGGTGATTCCGGGAATCACCTCGGCGGTGGGCGCAGCCGCTTCTGCCGGCATTCCACTGACTCACCGCTGTGTGGCGGCCTCCTTCGCCATCGTGACTGGCAGCCGCTGCCAGACCCAAGATTCGCCGCTGCGTTGGGATGCGCTGGCCCATGGTGTGGATACGCTTGTGATTTATATGGGCGTAAGCAAGCTGGGGGAGATCTGCAAGGAACTGCTGATACACGGCAAGGATCCGCAGACCCCGGTTGCATTAATTGAGAACGGAACAACGGTGCGCGAACGGATCGTGACCGGCACGCTTGGCAATATCGACAAGGTCGCCGCCGCGATGAAGATCAGCAATCCGGCCATGATCATAATCGGCGAGGTAGTCCAGGTCAGAACGGAGCTGCTGAATCTGGAAGAAGCTGTACGCTCGCAGATCGGGTGAAGCAGAATAGGGCAGGCGTTGACATCTCCGGGCGGTAGGCCAGGTTATGGCAGCGCCTGTTTCTGTGTTATATTCAAGGGGAAGTATTCATCGCTGATGTGTCATGTGCGCTGAAAGTTATATTTTCACATTCACAGTGACTGCTGTCACACGGGTCTGCGCAGATTAGAGACTATACTTGTCGCCTACAGATACAGCATAACGGACAGGTTGTCCTGAAGGGAGAAATTACAGATGCAGATTGAACTTAATGCAATGACCCGCGAACGGCTGGAGCAGAGTCTGGCCGGGAAGCCCGGGCAATTCAAAATGTTCTACGATACGGAGGACTGCGGCTGTAATGGCATACTGGTCATCCGGGTAGTCAGCGAGCCTTCGCCAACGGATATTGTGTTTCAGACCGAGCCGTTCACCTTCCTGTGTGACCGCCAGCAGGAATTGCTGTTCGATGACGTGATGCGCCTCGAAGCAGAGGCCGGGTATCCGGCCTACAAACTAACGAGTGATTCCACCTTGTTCGGGAGCAATATCAGGGTGCAGGATGCACGGAGCTAAAGCAATAAATGTAGTTTAAGAAAAGAGGCCATCTTCCCGTAGCATGCGGGGGATGGCCTTTGCTAATAAGCCGTCCATCCGCCGTCTGCGGTAATGACTGCCCCATTCACAAAGCCTGCTTCTTCTGAAGCCAGGAACAGAGCGAGCTGTGCAATTTCTGCGGGCTGGCCCATCCGTGGATTAAGCGCCACGCCCGGCTGTGTACGTTCCATGCCAAAAGGATTGATATGGGTCATGGTTGAACCAATATTGGTCTCCACACCGCCCGGCGCAATCGCATTGCAGCGGATTCCCTTGGCAGCATACATGAATCCGGTATTCTTGGTAAAGCCGATAACTGCATGCTTCGAGGCTGTATAAGCCGCACCGGCACGGGCACCGAACAGACCGCCTACCGAGGCAACGTTAATGATAACACCCTGTTGTTTTTCCAGGAAAATAGGCAGTACCTTGCGCGTAGCACGCATCACCGAAGTTGTATTAACGGCGAGAACCCGCTCCCAGCTCTCATCCTCAATATCACCCGCCGGTTCAAAGTTATCCATGATCCCCGCATTATTTACCAGAATATCTATCGTGCCATAGGTGTTGACTGTACTGTCGATCAGATTCTGGATGTCAGACTCGTCTGCAACATTTGCTTGTACCGCTATGGCTTCCCCGCCGCCGGATTTAATATCACCAGCTACCGTCTCGGCAGCTTCCAGATTAATATCCGCCACTACGACCTTGGCCCCTTCCTTCGCATACAGGAGGGCAATCGCCTTCCCCATCCCGGACGCGGCCCCGGTAATTACTGCTACTTTGTTGTGAAGCCTCATATATGTATATGTACCTCCGTGTATAGTTATCTTTCTCTGGTCTAGTATCTTTTGCTCCATAGTGTTTTATGCGCCCGGTTGACGCTATCCTTCGCGAAGGCTTAACATATGGGCTATACAACAGGGAAGAGGATGGAGCCTATGATTACGGCCGGACTAGATATCGGAACCACATCCATCTCCGGGCTGCTCTATGATCTGGAGATACGCACGATTCTGTATAGTATTACGGAAGCACAAGCGAGCCTGCCTTTCAGCCTGAATCAGGAATGGGAGCGGCTGCAGGACCCGGAATTGATTGTAAAGCAGGTGGAACATATACTTGACCGTCTGCTGGCGCAGCAGCCGGAAGTAGCAGGAATTGGCCTAACCGGGCAGATGCATGGAATTGTCTATTTGGATACAAATGGGAGAGCAATAGGTCCGCTGTATACCTGGCAGGATGGACGGGCGGGACAGCTCACCGGAGGGATGGGCAGTCCTACCTATGCGCAGCAGCTCAGTAATATTACCGGGTACACTGTAGCTCCCGGCTATGGACTCGCCACCCATTACTATAATGTGTCCGGGCAGCTTGTCCCTGAGCATGCAGTCGGCTTCTGCACGATTGCGGACTATATTGCGATGAGGCTGGCGAACAGTGATGTGCCGCGGATCGATGCAACGCAGGCAACGGGGATCGGGGGCTTCAGTCTGGGGACAGGGGATTTCGATAGAACTGCGATTAGTCTCGCCGGGATCGACCCTTCGTTTTTGCCGCAGGTCGTCCCCTCCGGGACGGCAATCGGTAGCACATCACAAGGCATTCCCGTATACAGCTCGCTTGGGGATAATCAAGCCAGCTTCCTGGGCAGTGTGCCGCAGCCCGGAGAATCTCTACTGCTGAACATTGGCACAGGGAGCCAGCTCTCGGCCTGGTTGCCTGACTGCGCCAAAGCTCCTTCTGCAATGGAGGTACGACCGTTCCCTGGTGGCGGGGTGCTGATCGTTGGCGCAGCCCTGAGCGGCGGCAAGTCTTATGCCCTGCTGGAGGGATTCTTCCGGCAGCTGATCACCTCATACACCGGAGAAGCGCCGACAGATGTCTATTCCCTGATGTCCAGGCTGCTCAATGAAGAGGTGCCGGGAAGCGGCATCACAGGGCTTACGGTGAACACACAGTTCCTGGGGACAAGGACAGACCCGGAGAAGCGCGGCAGTGTGGAGGGGATCACGCTGGAGAATTTTACTCCCGGCGGGCTAGCCCATGGTTTTCTGCAAGGGATGGTAGATGAACTGCACGGCTTCCTGGCAGATCTGGAACAGCAGGGCGCGGGCACATTCAGCCGTCTTATAGGCTCAGGCAATGCGCTGCGGGCGAATCCGGTGTTGTGCGCCAAGGCCGAAGCGGCCTTCGGGCTACCGCTTGAGCTTGGTGAACATGCTGAGGAAGCGGCGGTGGGAGCGGCGCTCTGTGCCGCTGTCGGCGGCGGGGAGATTGCAAGCTTCAGAGAAGCTGGTGCTTATCTTAGAGCAGAGCCTAGCTGAGTTAACGGGAAGGGGGCTGTCTCAAAAGTGATTTTCTCTGAGGCGGCGATAGCCCTTTGCAGAAATCTCCCGAAACCCCGGTTGTTCTTCAGTTCTCGCTTAAACAGCAGAGCGGGCAGAACGATTGTGTACAAGCGAAGCGTTCGCCTTTGAGTCCGGATTTTCACCGCTAAGGGGGGTGAAAAAAAATCTGGACACAACAGCGATGGGAACAACGTTCTGTTTGCGGAGCGTCCACCCAAGTGCTAACGTAGATTCTTCCCATTCTCCCCACCTTCCCTGACACCGTCTGTCAGGGGAGTTTTACTATAATAGGCTATATCAAATAGTGATGGGAGAGTTGCAATTATGCACAACAGACAAGCTTATCTATATGTATTCAATACGATTTCAGACTGGGAATACGGGTATTTAGCCGCAGAACTGAACACAGGCCGATTTCTTTTTCCAGCTAATGGGCTCGTTAGAACAGGGATGAACAAGGAATATTGTAACATCTATCATTGACAAAAAATATTTTTTATGCTATAATTCACATATTAATAGTTTGTGTATATAATAAGGTTCTCCTGGCCAGGGGAATCTTATTTTTGCATGGAGGAATCACGAATGAAGCAGAACAAGTCCAGCATGACTGCCTTAGTGGCCGCTTTTGGCCGTGCGTATCACAGTCAATTTGACAGTCCAAAGATCTTCAATGATGATGTGGCGCCGAAGCTGATATCACCGCAGGAATTCGCGGATATCCGCAGGAATATGGTCCAGGGGATTGCTTTTTTCAATCCCGAGATCGCGGAGAGGTACCCGGATGATCCTGAAGCCATCTTGAGATGGATTGTCCAGGTTCAGTTATCCCCCACACCGCTGGCACGTGCTGCCTACTGTGAGGCTATTGTGCTGCATGAGCTGAGTCTCGGGCTGAAGCAGTATGTAATTCTTGGCGCGGGGCTGGACAGCTTTGCCTACCGTTATCCTATGCTTATGGAGCGGCTCACGATTTTTGAAGTTGATGCTCCTGCTACCCAGGCATCCAAGCAGCAGAGGCTTAAGGACGCACAGCTTGAGGTTCCGGGCAATCTTCATCTCGTCCCCATGGACTTCACGGGCGAATTCACGTATTCCAGTCTGCTTAATCGGGGATTCGATCCCGAAGCTAAGACCTTGTTCAGCCTGCTGGGGGTATCCTACTACCTTACCAAGGAGGAGAATGCCCGCCTGATTAAGGAGCTGCTCGCAAAAGTTCCCTCAGGTAGCTCTATCGTTCTGGATTATGCAGATGAGTATTTAATGGAGGAGCAGGGCGTGTCCGGCCGGGTGGCCAAAATGGTGCAAATGGCTGCTGCCAGCGGCGAGCCCATGCAATCCTGGTTGAGCTATTCGGAGATAGAGGAGCTGCTGGCCGGGGCCGGGCTGCTGGTCTACGAGCACCTGTCTCCGGTTGAGATCAACGAGAGGTTTTTCAGCGGCCGGAGTGATGCGCTAAGTGCTTTTGAGACGATCCATTATGTTCATGCGGTTAAGCGGTAGCTTCCTCTCCATAAATAAAAGCCTCCACCGCCGCTACAGCGACATTCCGGTCAGGATGGGAATTGTCGATCTGCGCCACCTGAGCAGACGGGAGCGGCCAGGCTACGGTGCGGGGACCTAGAGAAGCGCTAAAGTTCTCCCAATGGGCGAACTTCCAGGTGTCGAGCGCGGAATGCCTGCCTTCAAGCCGTTCACGGAACATGGCTGCATCCGCAAGTCCTACCAGGACTACCTTGACCTCGACTTCCTCCAGTGTGCGCCCGATGCGCGCCAGTTCGCGGCCGATCCACTCCGGATCGGCCGCTTCTTTGGTAAAGGGACCCACCACGTAGATATCGCTGGACAGACCGATATTATCCAGCGCTGCATCCATAGTAATGCGATAGCCGAGGTCGCGGCATAGTCTTTTATACTCATCGGAATCCCTGTCGTCAGGATCAAGCCCATGCATAGTCATGATCGCGGTTGCTGCCGGACGCAGCAGAATGTCCATATCGAACACTGCCGCCGGACGCCGGGCTGCAACAGCCTTGGCTAGTGTGGTTTTGCCCGCCCCTCCGGGCCCGAGGAAAAATACCAGCTTGTTCATCTGTCTCACTCCTTATCCTGCTTGCAAATCCCAGTATAGCAGGCGAATCATTCAGGGGGAAGGAGCCAAACCGGAGAGGGTGGCCTAGCTATTGCGAGTGAATGACAGCAATCAGCAGCAAATGATATGATAGGTTCACTATACATCGAAGCAGGAAACGAAACAGATAGAGGTTAAGAGGAGGACAACGATATGATTACCATCCGTCCCATTGAGCGCAGGGATAATACAGCCATTGAGGGGATTATCCGGGAATGCCTGATTGAATTCGGCGGCAACCGCGAAGGCTTGGCTTGGGCAGATGATAGCCTGCAAGACTTATATACCTATTATAATAGCGCGGCAAACCGGGCTTACTGGATTATTGAAGTGGACGGGCAGGTGCTGGGCGGCTGCGGGATTGCGGCATTTGACGAAGCGCAGCAGATCTGTGAATTGCAGAAAATGTACCTGTCCGCAGCCATCCGCGGCCAAGGCGTTGCAGCAAAGCTGCTGGATACGGCGCTTGCCTTCGCTAAGCAGTATTACCGCAAGTGTTACCTGGAGACGCTGCTGACGATGCAGGCCGCTGGCCGTTTCTATGTCAAGCACGGATTCGGCCAGATGGATGGCCCGCTCGCCGGTTCCGAGCATTATGCGTGTGATGCTTGGTATATTCGAGAGTTATATATCTGATTGCTGTGGAAATATGGACACTATGAAGAATTCACTTCGGAATCCATTCTGGAGAAGGAAGCAGGGATCATAGTGTCTTCCACGAAGCTAGTATTTAACGAAGATGAAGTCAGGCGCCTGCAGTCGAAGATTGGCCAGGTGAGTCAGGACACCAACCGGTTATATCTTCAATTGAAGGGCCAGTCCAGTAGCTGGGGCGGCATTCCCATGGGCGACCATCTGGTCAGGGCCCAGGTCCTGATTAATGAATTAACCGTAGAAGCGGAGAAATTAGAGGATATCATCCGGGTGGCCCTAAGAGGCGTATCGGAGCTGCAGGAAGAGAATAAGCGGCAGGCGGACAAGCTGACAGGCAAATTTAATCTGTTGCTCGCGGCTTTCGGCAGCTTGGGGCTGCAACCAGCCGCCGGACGGGTCTCCATCCCCGAATTTGTGCAGCGAAGTGCGACGAATCTCATCACTTCGATTGCCGCTCTATCGGGAAAAGATGAACTCAGCAGGGACCCGGTAGTGCAGCAGCTCAGGAATGTCATTCAGACCTCCGGCCTCTTGACCGTAGAAAGTATCGCTGCACAAAGTAAGCTGAACGATATCTTCGCGGCGCGGAATGAGATCGCCAAGGCACAGATGGCCTTCAAAGTGTATCAGGCGTTCGGAAATCAGGTACAGATGGAGGCTGTCCACGCTCAGGCCGAAGAGGCCCGGCAGAAGCTGGCTTCTCTAGGCGTAGCCAAGATCTACTATGAAGCCGGTAAGGATCTGAGCGCCTATTATAAGCAACCGGCGATCACCGCCTGTGAGTATGATCCGTCGATTACGGCGGGCAAGGTTCCGTTACTACATAACGAAGAATATTTACTGCTCCTGCGGCTGGCGATGGAGAAAACCGCCGCCGGAGCATATGCGCGGAGCCAGCTTGTGGCGAAGCGGCAGGAAATTCAGATCGCAGCGGCTCTTAAGGAGGTTCAAGAGCAGATCGAAGCAGAGCGGCGGTTGAACGGGCCGCCGCTCATGCTGCCGGACGGCACGCCAATTACCGCAGACAACAAGGAAAATGAGACCACCTGGGACTTTTATCAGGCCAAAGTCTATGTGCCGAATGAATATCTCACCCCCATGTACACCAGTTATCTGGGGTGGCTGGATAACACGTACGGCCTCACGAAATGGGAGAGCAAGGTACGTCAGTCGGGAGATGTAGTGCTGGCTTTTACCGAAGGATTGGTGAAAGAGGTCGTCATGGGCGTGGCGGATACGGCAACCTTTGCCTTCAAGCTAGTTGTGGACCCGGTTAAAACCACCACAGAAATGAAGCAGCAGGCGCAATATCTGATTGACCATCCCGAAGTGCTGGTGAAAGCGGCGAAGATGGCGTATCATCAGTTTGACGAGGGCACCCCGGAAGAGAAGGCGAAGATGCTGGGTGCGGTCGCTTCGATTCTGGTTCCTGGACTCCAGGTCACCAAAGCAGGCAAAGCGGGGAAAGTCCTAGGCGAGGTAGAAGACGCCGTCAGCCAAGCGGCGAAGGATGCCCTGCAAGGGATTAAGCAAAAGCTCCCGGATCTGGGACGTGCAGTGCAAACGCCGGAAGGATTTGTTTTCAAGATAGGAGAGATCCCCGATACGCCAGCCTTGCCGAAGACGCCGGTGCAGCAGCGGTTTATGGATGGGTTGGAGGGGAAGGGGAACTTTGACCTGACAGAACCTACACGTTCTCCGGGAGGAAAACCTAAGGGCAAATATGAAAAGCCTGACCCTAACGAACCGAATCCAATTACTTTCCAGAATCAAGCGGCAGATTTATTAGCAAACAAAGGCTATGAGATTGAAATGTTGCCCAACACAAAGGGGGGAAATGGGTATGGAATTAAACAAACCTCTAACCCTGACTTCCTTATTAATGGTAATGCTTTTGATTGTTATTCTCCAGAGACGCTTAAGGTTAGGAATATTTGGGCGACCGTAGAAAAAAAGACCGAAGAGCAAGCGAGTCGAATTGTTATGAATTTAGACGGATATAAGGGTTCGTTGGATGAACTTTATGAACAGTTCAAGAATTATGAAATTCCTACATTGGATGAATTAATTATTATTAAGGATGGACAGATAACGAGATTAAAACCTTAGAAAAGGAGAGAAAATCATGTTTTGTAATTTTTATTTCGGAGGGTTTTCTAATTTCAGTGAATTAAAGAATTCAATAACAAGACTGTTTCAAGATGTTGATATAATAGAAACTGATGATACTCTCACAGTTTCTAGCGATGGCTTTACACTTTCCATCAAGGAGGGTGGGCATGGCACAATGTTTGCAAGTGAGGATTATGATATTACATTAAAATTTAGTTGCTATATTGATATTTTAGTTTCCCATACGAATTGGGCATATGATCTAATGGTCTTCATTGGGAAATTCCTTAACCAAATGGATGGAGACTGCATTCTTGAATTAAATGATAAGTCAATACTATTGCGAAAGAATAATGTAATAACTGTCGATGATAAGAAGTTGAACGGAACGGTTCACTTTCCTTTTTTTGCGATGGGCTTGAGTTATCAGATTGGAGATATAGCTTAGGAAGTGTACTTGAATCTGCGATGTAATATCCGTATAAAGATGCATGCAATCCCTATAAATTAAGCAGGTCACTAATGGTTAGATACCACCATAAGTGACCTGTTTTTGTTGTCTTAATTCTAGTCCATCCTGCTCAATGATCAGTTTCATAGAATCACCTATCTTTTCCGTAGAAATAGCTCTTAAAGAGTGCTCTGCATTAAACCTATAATGAGTGTGTATTGCAGCGAGGGGAGGGCGGGAAAGGGATCTCAATAGTTGTAATCGCTATCATTAGAGGGCTGTGAATATCACTGTGTGTCGTTCCACATCAGATTAAGGAGGAATAGAATGCGCAACAAGTCTGTTACATGGTCGCTTGTAATTACGCTGCTCATCTCAACGCTATTCATGGCGGCTGGACCGCTTACCCGTTCGTCGGCAGCGGGCGGACCGAATCTGGTACTTAACAAAACCATTACCGCCAGCGGGCAATCCCAGAATTATACGCCGGATAACGTTAAGGACAGTAACCAGAATACGTATTGGGAGAGCGCAAATGATGCTTTTCCCCAGTGGATTCAGGTCGATCTGGGTACGCTCATCAGTATAGACCAGCTTGTGCTGAAGCTTCCGGCGAGCTGGGAGACCCGGACGCAGACGCTGGCTGTTCAGGGAAGTATGAACGGCTCTGCCTTCACGGATATCGTTGCTTCGGCCGCATATGTCTTCAACCCTGCGGTAGCGAACAACAGTGTCACGGTGAACTTCAATGCTGCCAGCACACGTTATGTCCGTCTGCTGTTCAGTGCGAATACGGCATGGCCTGCGGGCCAGTTGTCCGAGCTTGAAATCTACGGTACCAGCACCCCAACCTCTGCCCCTACAGCCAGCCCTACTGCATCACCGGTTCCAGCGGGCACCTATGAAGCAGAGGCTGCTGCATTATCCGGCGGAGCGCAAGTGAACACGGACCATGCCGGATACTCCGGCACAGGCTTTGTTGACAACTATCTGGCCCAAGGTCCGGCTACCACTTTCTCGGTCAATGTACCTGCGGCGGGTACACGGAACGTTACACTGAAGTATGCCAATGCAAGCGGAAGCGACAAAACGATCAGTATCTACGTGAACGGAGTTAAGCAGCGCCAGACCACCTTGCCTAACCTGGCGAACTGGGACACCTGGAGTACGAAGGCTGAAGCACTCCCGCTGAATGCTGGCAGTAACAGCATTGCTTACAAATACGATGCAGGGGATACGGGCAATGTCAATTTGGATCTAATTACGGTAGCGGCTGCAATCATCGCCACGCCCGCACCTTCACCTACAGCAGCTCCAACAACTGCCCCTACACCAACGCCGGTAGCTACCCCGGCCCCTACAGCTACGGTGGCACCAACTTCCGCACCAACACCAGCACCGACAGCAACACCGGTGCCTACACCAACGGTGTCCCCTGGAGGGAACATCGCCATTGGTAAGGCGATCAGTGCATCCTCCAACACACAGAATTTCCTTGCCGGTAATGCCAACGACAACAACACAGCTACTTACTGGGAAGGCAGCGGGAATCCAAGCGCCCTTACGCTTGACCTTGGAGCCAATCATTCGATCACTTCGATTGTGCTGAAGCTGAATCCGGCGACCGAGTGGGGAACACGAACCCAGAATATACAAGTCCTGGGGCACAATCAGAATACAACCACCTTCAGTAGCCTCGTTTCAGCTCAGACCTATACCTTCAATCCGGCTTCGGGCAACACGGTGACAATTCCCGTGACGGCAACCGTTAAGCGGCTTCAGCTTGCTATCGCCGCCAATTCCGGTGCACCAGCCGGACAAATTGCTGAATTCCAGGTATTCGGCACACCGGCAGCGAACCCGGATCTGACGATCACCGGCATGAGCTGGACTCCTGCTTCTCCGGTGGAGACAGGCAGTGTAACTCTGAATGCAACGGTAAAAAACATTGGCAATGCCGCAGCGGCAGCCACCACTGTCAATTTCTACTTGAACAACGAGCTGGCGGGTTCGGCACCCGTTGCGGCTTTGGCTGCAGGGGCTTCAGCTACAGTCTCCTTGAATGCTGGAACGCTAACAGCCGGAACTTATCCGCTTAGTGCCAAGGTAGATGAAGCGGGCCAGATTATTGAGCAGAACGAAAGCAACAACAGCTATACGAATTCTTCGCTGCTGGTAATTGCTCCAGTCTCCAGCTCCGACCTTGTCGGGACGACTTCCTGGTCACCGGGGACACCGGCTGCGGGAAACAATGTGTCTTTCACAGTTAATGTCAAGAATCAGGGCAATGTTGCCTCCGCAGGCGGCGCCCATGGCATCACAGTAGCCCTGAAGAACGCCGCAGGCTCGACAGTGCAGACCTTCACGGGCTCATACAGCGGCGTGATTACTGCCGGGTCTTCTGTCAATGTGTCGCTTCCCGGCACATGGAGTGCAGTGAACGGCAATTACACCGTCACTACGACCATTGCAGCAGATGCTAATGAGGAAACAACGAAGCAGGCCAACAACGTGAACACTGTGAATCTGGTTGTATATGCTTTGCGCGGCGCAAGTGTTCCGTACAGCCGATATGATACACAGGATGCGACCCGCGGAGGAGCTGCGGTGGTGAAGTCCGCTCCCAATTTCGATCAGACGCTGATTGCCTCCGAAGCTTCTGGACAGAGTTATGTGGCCTTACCGTCTAACGGTGCATATGCACAGTGGACAGTGAGAGCGGGGCAAGGCGGTGCCGGAGTCACCATGAGATTCACGATGCCGGATTCGGCAGACGGAATGGGTCTTACCGGTGCGCTTGACGTATATGTGAATGGAACCAAGGCCAAGACCATTCCGCTCACCTCCTATTATGCCTGGCAATACTTTTCTGGAGATCAGCCGGGTGATGCGCCAAGTGCTGGACGTCCGCTATTCCGGTTCGATGAAGTTCACTGGAAGATGGACACCCCTCTGCAGCCCGGAGACACCATCCGTATCCAGAAGAACAACGGAGACAGCCTTGAATACGGGGTGGATTTCCTGGAGATTGAACCTGTACCGGCAGCCATCGCCCGTCCGGCCAACTCGGTATCGGTCACCGATTACGGCGCAGTGGCAGGAGACGGGCAGGATGATCTGGCCGCCTTCAACAGTGCGGTTACAGCCGCCGTCTCCAGCGGGAAATCACTCTACATTCCAGCTGGAACTTTTAATCTGAGCAGCATGTGGGTCATTGGCTCGGTCAGCAACATGATCAACAACATTACAATTACAGGCGCAGGCTATTGGCACACCAATCTGCAATTTACGAATCCCAATGCGGCTGGCGGGGGCATCTCCTTCCGCGTCCAGGGCAAGCTGGATTTCAGCAATTTGTATATGAACTCGAATCTGCGGTCCCGCTACAACCAGAATGCCATCTACAAAGGCCTGATGGATAACTTCGGCAACAATTCGGTCATCCATGACGTATGGATTGAGCATTTTGAATGCGGTATGTGGGTGGGGGATTATGCGCGGACACCGGCGATTTTTGCGAACAATCTGCTTGTAGAGAACAGCCGCATCCGCAACAATCTGGCAGACGGCATCAACTTCTCCCAGGGGACCAGCAATTCTACTGTCCGCAATACCAATGTGCGCAATAACGGGGACGACGGACTGGCTGTCTGGCCGAGCAATACGTTCGGGGCGCCGGATGGGGTGAATAACACCTTTTCGTATAATACAATTGAGAATAACTGGCGTGCCGGCGCTATCGGCATCTTCGGGGGCAGCGGTCACAAGGCGGATCATAACTACATTATCGACACGGTGGGCGGCTCCGGTATCCGGCTGAATACGACCTTCCCGGGGGCGCATTTCAACAGCAATACGGGGATGATTTTCTCGGATACGACGATTATTAACAGCGGCACCAGCCGTGACTTGTATGACGGGGAACGCGGCGCAATTGATCTCGAAGCTTCAAGTGACCCGATCAAGAACGTTACCTTCACCAACATCGACATCATCAACACCCAGCGCGATGCGATCCAATTCGGATACGGCGGGGGCTTCTCAGGTATCGTATTTAACAACATTAACATTAACGGCACCGGTCTCGATGGAGTAACCACTTCACGATTCTCCGGTGCCCATAAGGGAGCGGCAATCTACACGTATACTGGCAACGGCTCGGCGACCTTCAACAACCTGACGACCAGCAATATTGCGTATCCAAGCTTGTATTTTATTCAGAGCGGGTTTGGGCTGTTGATCCAGTAGCCAAGAGATTGACAGGGGAGGGGCCTAAGTGGCTCCTCTTTTTGTGTAATCTTTTCATAGTAATTTCATATTTGCTTTCGATCTTTTGCGACAGCATTACAGCATCTCTGCATGTTATTCTATTCATTAAGTACATAATGACTTTACAAAGGGGAAACGTTGATGAAAAGGTTGCTTTATATCATTTTGGCAGTAGGTTTAATGATGAGTGTAACGCTCACGGGAGGGGCAGGTACTTCATCTGCTGCACAAGCTAATAAGGTATTGCGTATCGGTCTGGGAAGTCTTCCTGATCAGCTTGATCCGGCAGCAGCTGCGGATGACAGCACAGTGACGGTTCTCAAAGGGTTATTTGAAGGACTGGTCCGGTTGAATGCGTCTGGTCAGGCCGTTCCGGCAATAGCAAAATCATGGACCCTCTCCAAGGATGGCAGAACGTATACCTTTGCGCTTCGCGGGGATGCGAAATGGAGCAACGGGCAGCAGGTGCTGGCCTCGGACTTCGAGTATGCGTGGAAGCGGGCGCTGGCTCCGGAAGCCAAGAATGTCTACGCTTTTAATATGTACATGATTAATAATGCGCAGAACTACAACGAGGGACTTCTGAAGGATACCTCCAAAATCGGCGTAAAGGCGTTGAATAACACCACACTCCAGGTCACATTAAAGGAGAAAACCTCCTATTTCATCCAACTGCTCGCAGAGAGTATCTATTTTCCGGTGTACGCTAAGACTGCGAAGGCTGACAACCAATGGGCAACAGACCTTAAGTCTATGGTAACCAATGGTCCCTTCAAGCTCAAGACATGGAAGAGTAATGAGATTTCTATAGTTAAAAATCCTGCTTATTATGCGGCCCAAGAAATTAAGCTGCCGGAGGTACGTCTGCTGCTGCCTGAGAATCCGACAGTCGCTTATATGAACAAGGAGGTTGACTGGGTTGGAGGCGGAGGGGTGGAATCAGTGGATTATACATCCTTAGATAGCGCATCTTACCGCGACCTGCATGAAGGGCCGTATGCTTCCACCTATTTTTATCAATTCAATCTGACTAAGCCGCCGTTTGACAATCTGAAGATCCGCCAGGCATTGGCGATGGCGATTGAACGTGAAGCCTTGCGTTACGGCAATCCGGCGTTTGGATTTGTGCCGCCAAGTATTCATGGGACCCAGTTGAATTTCCGCACAGAGATGTCGGACAAGATGTACTTTCATGAGGATGTGGCGGCGGCCAAGCAATTACTGAAGGAAGGCATGAGAGAAGCGGGACTCACCAAGTTCCCCAGCTTCACTATTATCGTGAATGAATATATCAATCATGACGTTATAGCAAGTAAAGTGATCAAGGACTGGCAAAAGAACTTAGGCATTGAAGCGAGTGTAGAAATCCAAAGCTTCGAGGAACTGCTGGATAATCGTATACATCAGAACTATGCTATAGCAAGAGCGGGATGGAGCGCTGATTTCAATGATCCGGCCTCGATGCTGGAGCTGTTCAGTTCACAGAATGTCTCCAATGATACAGGGTGGAGCAATACAGCGTATGACCGTTATATGCAGCAAGCCCGGCAGGCGGCCGACCCCGGCACGCGTATGCAGATCTATGCCACGGCCGAACAGCTGCTCATGGATCATATGGCAGTTATTCCGCTGTTTTACACTGTGACTGATTATTTGAGTCATCCTAATATCAAAAATGTATATGTTGACTATGACGGGTCCATAGCTTTCACAAGAGGCTCGTGGCGGTGAAAAGCGTTTAGAATACAAGGATCAGGAGGCCATGAGCAGATTGCTGCTTGTGGCTTCTTTCTTTTGGCCCGGAAGCTCTTCACCAATCGTTCAAAATCAAGCCGTGTCCGTACAGACAACAGCGCATATCTATGTTAATATACGTTATGAATGAATATAAAATTATTCATTCATAATCTGGGCAGGTATCAAGAGAACCACTATTTTGTATTCTATTCTGGAGGGACAATCATGAAGAAGGTCATCGCAATCATCGGCAATCAGCAGAAGAACAATACGTACAGAGCGGTCCGTGAGTTTGAAGCACAGCTCCGAACTTACGGAGAGATTGAGTTTGAGTACATTTTCCTCAAGGACTATAGGCTGGAGTTCTGCCGGGGCTGCAAAACCTGTTTCAGTAAGGGCGAAGAATATTGTCCGCTCAAAGATGACCGGGATGTGCTGATCGAGAAGCTGGAGAGCGCGGACGGTGTGATTATGGCGACTCCCAATTACGCCTTCCATGTCTCGGCATCGATGAAGAATCTGCTGGACCGGCTGGCGTATGTGTTCCATCGGCCGCAGTTCTTCGGCAAGACGTATACGTCGGTCGTCAATCAGGGGATTCACGGCGGGAATGCGATTGTCAAATATCTTAGCAGCATGGGAGAGAATCTGGGTTTCCAGGTTACCAAAGGGTGTGTGCTTAGTACGATGGAGCCAGTTACCCCGGCAGCCGCGCAGAAGAATGCAGTGAGAATCCGCAAGTCTGCGGCCCGCTTCTACAAAGGACTGATGCGTCCGGCACCGCCGGCTCCCACATTGTTCCGCTTGCTGATGTTCCGGCTGTCCCGGACCAGTATTCAGCATATGCTGGATGAGCGGTCGAAGGATTACCGGCATTACCAGGCTAACGGCTGGTTTGAAGCGGCGTATTATTATCCGGTCTCTCTGGGTCCTGTCAAAAGTTTGGCCGGACATCTGTTTGACAGAATCGGTAAAAGAATGGCTAAACGCGCTTAACAATGAATGAACTTAAAAATATTCATTCACGATAAGGAGGGTCAACATGAAAAAGAAGTGGAAACGCAACCTGCTGCTGTTGTGCCTAACCGTGATTCTCGTGGGACTAATCGGCTCAGGCGCGGCATTGCTGTATACAGAGAAAGAGCGCCGTGAAGCGCGGAATGTAGAGATTGATCAAGTGAACTTCAACAAGCTGCATGCAGGTGAGTATACAGGTGAATATGCTGGCGGAATGTATAAATGGAGGGCGAATAAGGTGCTGGTTACCGTCACAGCGCACAAAGTTACAGCGATCCAGCTCCTGGAGCATGCGGAGAATCAGCCTGCGGCGTCGGCAGATGAATTGTTCGGCAGAGTGATCCAGGCTCAATCGCTTCAGGTAGACAGCATCAGCGGTGCCACGCTTACAAGTAAAGCCTATCTCAAGGCCATAGAGAATGCCCTTCACAAGAGCGTTGAAATGTAACAAATATTTTGCAATACTAGCAATACCATTATGAGATCCTTACACGAAAAAGAAACTAAAGGAGCAACATCCATATGCATACTGACTCATTATCCGCCATCGCGGCGGGATACCGCCATTCTGTTCTGCTCTTGCCGGACGGAACCGCGCGGGCTTGCGGCGAAAATACATACGGGCAATGCGAGGTAAGCGGCTGGCGTAATATAATTGCGGTTGCAGCGGGCAATGCTCATACAGGGAATTCGCATACAGTAGGGCTAAGATCGGATGGAACAGTGATCGCTGCAGGCTGGAATAAGCATAATCAATGCAACGTGGACGATTGGCACGATATCGTTGCGGTTACGGCAGGCTGGCGGCGTACGGTCGGGCTGAAGACAGACGGAACGGTGGTTGCGGCGGGAAGAAACAACGAGGGTCAATGTGAAGTCAGTGGCTGGTCGGATATCGTTGCGGTTACCGCAGGAGACTGGCACACAGTTGGACTCAAGGCCGATGGTACGGCTATTACGGCGGGGAACAACCGCTATGGGCAGCGGAATGTGAATGGCTGGCAGGAGCTGAAGATGATCTCAGCGGGTTATCTTCATACGGCCGGACTTAGAGTAGACGGTACAGCAGTAGCTACAGGTCTGAACAAGCGCGGACAGGGTGAAGTAGGCGGTTGGCGCAAGATTAAGGCCATCACGGCTGGCAGTCATCATACGGTAGGTCTTCAATGGGATGGTACGGTGACGGCTACAGGCTGGAATGATTACGGACAATGCGAGGTAAGCGGCTGGACGGATATCGTTGCCATAGCGGCAGGCTGCACCCACACGCTCGGTCTACAGAAGGATGGCTCAGTGGTTACGGCGGGGAGTAATGCGTATGGGCAATGTGATACAGCGCTGCAGCATGGTCGATCATCTTAATGCAATCTTAATGCCACAGCCGAATCCGTAATACTATGCTCATTATGCACATGCTATACTAACGCTACAGTGTACAATGGCTAGCCTATAGTTGGGCTTAGAAGGAAGGAAACCTTCAGATGATAGGGGAAAATACAGCGAAGAAGCGGCGCGGAAGGCTGAGGATATTCTTCGGTTATGTACCGCGAGCAGGGAAGACCCGGGCGATGCTGGAGGCTGCCCATGTGGAGCAGAAGAACGGCCAACAGGTGCTGGCGGGCTACATTGAAGCCCATGACAGAGCAGATATAGCGGAGCTTATTAACGGACTGGAGCTGTTGCCGCCGCTGGACATTCCTGTAAACGGGACCACCCGGCGGGAATTCGATCTGGACCAGGCGATCCGCAGGAGGCCGGACTTGATTTTACTGGATGATCTGGCCCACATCAATGCTCCGGGTGTACGCCACAAGCGGCGGGTTCAGGATATGGAGGAGCTACTGCGCGCGGGAATAGATGTCTACACTACGGTTAGTATAGAACAGCTGGAAAGTATGACCGATGTTGTAACATCCACGACCGGAATGGCTGAGCCAGCGCGTATTCCCGACAGTGTGTTCGAGCGTGCGGACCAGGTCGAGTTCATTGATATCAGTCCGGACATTTGGCTGAAGCGTCTGCATGAGGGGCGAATCTTTTCCACGGGGCAGCTCCGGCAGGAGGCCGGTGATCTGTACACTCCCCAGAAGCTGATCGCTTTGCGGGAATTGGCTCAACGGTACAGGGCGGATCAATTCAAACGTTATGAGGGCAGGTTAGGGGAACGGGCAGTGGAAGCCAACTTGTACAGCAGAGAACATATCCTGGTCTGCCTGTCGTCGGCAATATCCAACAAGAAGGTCATCCGCACAGCGGCGAGAATGGCCGAAGATTTACAGGGGGAATTCACTGCTCTCTACGTGGAGACCTCTCGAACGAAAGAGTTAACGGCAAGGAACAAGTCGGAGCTGCGGGAGAATCTGCGGCTGGCCGAACAGCTTAATGCGCAGGTTGCCACTGTCTACGGGGAGGATGTGCCGGCACAGATCGCCGAATATGCCAAAACCAGCCGGGTCTCCAAAATCATCCTGGGCCGGTCGCAGAATCGCAGCCGCTGGTCCGTCGGTTCGGGTTTCGTAGACAAACTGACGGCTGCTGCTCCGAATATCGACATCTATATCATCCCGGATCAAGAGTCTGCCTTGCAATCCAAAATTCCGCAATATGCCAGACCTCCGCTTCTCACCCTGGCTGATACGGGCAAAACTCTGGGGATTCTGCTGGTCTGCACGATCATAGGGTTATGGTTCAAGGTTCTCGGCTTCAGTGAAGCGAACATTATCACTGTCTATATTCTGGGTGTTCTGCTCGATGCGATGGTTACAAAAGGACGGCTGTACAGCGCGGCGACGTCGATTTTGAGCGTGCTGGTCTTTAACTATTTTTTCACCGAGCCTTATTTCTCGCTTCAGGCCTATGACTCGGGGTATCCGGTGACCTTCCTCGTCATGCTGGCCGCCTCGTTCATCACCAGTACGTTGACGTTGCGGGTGAAAGAGCAGGCCAGAGAATCGGCGCAAAAAGCCTACCGCACCGAGGTGCTCCTGGAGACCAGCCGGAAGCTGCAGCAGGCCAAAGACACGCCCGCCATTCTGAGCGAGACCGCGCTGCAAATGCTCAAGCTGCTGGACCGGAGCATCATCATCTATGAGGTTGTGGGCGATGGGCTCTCGGAGCCGCTGCTGTACAACAAGGATGGAAGTACGATGGACGCTCAAAAGGCTAAGCTGGAAGCGGAACGCGAGGTAGCGGAATGGGTGCTGCGGAACAATAAACGGGCCGGAGCGTCTACCGATACCTTCTCGGCGGCCCAATGTCTGTATCATGCGGTGCGAAGCGGCGATACAGTGTTTGCAGTAGCAGGAATTGTGATGCAGCAGGAAGAACCGCTGGAGGTGTTCGAATCAAGTCTGATGATCGCCATGCTTGGTGAATGCGCCCTCGCGCTGGAGAAAGACAAGCTGAACGAGCTGCAAAAAGAAAGCTCCCTGCAAATCCGGCAGGAGCAGCTGCGCGCCAATCTGCTGCGCGGCATCTCGCATGATCTGCGTACGCCGCTTACCAGTATTTCCGGTAACGCGGGCATCCTGATCGGCAACTCGGCGGTGCTGAGCGAGGAGCAGAAGCAGGAACTGTACAGCGATATCTATGACGATTCGATCTGGCTGATCAATCTGGTGGAGAATCTGCTGTCGATTACGCGGATTGATAATGGTGCGCTTCACTTGAATTTTCAGGCGGAGCTGCTGGAGGAAGTGATTGCGGAAGCGCTGCTGCATGTGAACCGCAACAAGGAGGATCATGTGATCCGGGTGGTGCTCGAAGACGAGCTGCTGATGGCCCGGATGGATTCACGGCTGATCATTCAGGTGATCATCAACCTGGTGGATAATGCGATTAAGTACAGCGGGTCGGGTTCACATATTACCCTATCTGCCAGACAGGAGAAGGGGCTAGTAGTGGTCGAGGTCGCTGACGATGGGCCGGGAATATCCCCGGAAGCGAAGGCCAAGGTGTTCGAGATGTTCTATACAGCGGACAACGTGCGGGGAGACGGCAGGCGAGGTCTGGGCCTGGGCCTTGCGCTCTGCAAATCAATTATTCATGCCCATGGCGGGCATATTGAAGTACAAGATCATGCACCGCAGGGAACGGTCTTCCGCTTCACCCTGCTGGCAGAGGAGGTGAATGTCCATGAATAAACCCATGATTCTGGTCGTCGAAGACGACAAGCCGATCCGCAAGCTGATTACCACAACTCTGGAGACTCAGGGCTATAAATACCATACCGCAGAGACGGGGGAGGCATCCATCCTGGAGGCCGTATCCAGTCAGCCGGATCTGATGATCCTGGACCTCGGTCTGCCCGATATGGACGGTGTGGATATTATCCGGAAGATCCGGGCATGGTCGAACCTTCCGATCATCGTGGTCAGTGCCCGCAGCGAGGACCGCGACAAGATCGAAGCGCTGGATGCCGGAGCCGATGATTATTTGACCAAGCCCTTCAGCGTGGAGGAGCTGCTCGCCCGGCTGCGGGTCAGTCTGCGGCGAATCCGGGGGGACAGCGAGAAGCTGATGAAGGATTCGGCCTTTTTTGCGAACGGAAATCTGCGGATTGACTATGCCGCGGGCTGTGTCTGGCTGGACAATGATGAGATCCACCTGACGCCGATTGAGTATAAGCTGCTGTGTCTGCTGGCGAAGAATGTCGGCAAGGTCCTGACCCATAATTATATCCTGCATGAAATCTGGGGCAGTCCTACGTATGATATTCCGGCGCTCCGTGTGTTCATGGCTACGCTCCGCAAGAAGATTGAGCGCAGCCCTTCCCAGCCCAAGGTGATCCAGACCCATATCGGTGTGGGCTACCGGATGCTGCAGGCGGGAGACGACAGCCGAGTGATTTGAACTGGCTTACGGAAGCCGTATAGCGTGTTTCATAGTGTTCCTAACCATGCCTTTGCAGGCATGGTTTTTTTGCCGTTCCGGCGGTATTTTAACGTAATCTTAATCTGTAGAACCAAACCCTAATCCTGAACTAATGGCGGGAATGGTACGCTGAATTCTGAAGTTAACATACTGGAGAGAAGGCATGGAGATGGATGAGTGGATGAGAAATATCGGATGGGTGACGGTGCTGACGGCGCTGCTGGTGCTGATCAAGCGGCATTATGACCGGATCGATCTGCTGCAAGAGTGGACCTATGAGAATAGCGGGGTGTACGCTGCCGCATACCAGTTTGCCTGCGGGGCTTCGGCCCGTGAGGTCAGTGAGCTGCTTGTGACCAGCTTCGAGTTCGATCGTCAGGAGACGGAAGTGATCCTTGCCTGGGCGCTCCCGCACCGGATGGAAGCGGACGGGGGTTATGGTGCTTTTATAGGGGCGGTCAACAGGGTGCTGGGTGAAGAGATTTACCATTCCTCCTGAAGTCTTAATACAATCTTAATGCGCCTGAGGAAACCCTTACCCTGAACTAATGGGAGAAATGATACGCTAGACCGGAAGTTACAAGAGAGAGATTACCATAAGGTGAGGAGTGGCAAAGACGATGATGGATGTGTATATGACGGCAATGCTGGCAGCGATATTCACGGTATTCTATGCGTTTGTACAATGGTGCAGCCGTGTGACCGATGAGCAAGGGGGGACGGAGTAATGGCAGTTGTCCTCGCAGCTACTGCGCTGCTGTTTCTGTATTTGGGCTATGCTTTGATTCATCCTGAAAAATTCTAACTACTTAGGAGGGCCATCCGTGGGGATTGTGCAGATTATAGTCGTTATCTTAATACTCGTACTGCTGGTGAAGCCGGTGGGCACTTATCTATATCATGTATTCTCAAATGAACCGAACCGGACAGACCGGGTGTTCGGCGCAGCGGAGAAGGGGATTTATCGTCTGATCGGGCTGAAGCATCGGGGCGGGATGTCCTGGAAGAAATATGCGCTCAGCTTCATCGTAACGAACCTTGTACTGGTGGCATTCAGTTATCTCTTCCTGCGGCTGCAGAAGGGGCTTCCGCTCAACCCGGGCGGGATTGGCAATATGGAAGAGACGCTTACCTTCAACACGGTGATCAGCTTCGTCACCAATACGAATCTGCAGCATTACAGCGGGGAGAGCGGCGTGTCCTACTTCTCACAGATGGCGGTCATGACGATGCTGATGTTCACCTCGGCGGCCAGCGGCTTCTCGGTTGCGGTTGCTTGTGTCAGAGGGATTACGGGCCGCCGCTCGGTAGGGAACTTCTTCGAGGACTTCGTCAAAGCGCATATCCGGATCTTCATTCCGCTGGCGCTGCTTGTAACAATGGCGCTTGTAGCGCTTCATGTGCCGCAGACCCTGAAGCCTACGCTGGAAGTCACCACGCTTGAAGGGCAGACCCAGCAGATTGCTATCGGTCCGGTGGCCTCCCTGGAGTCCATTAAGCACATCGGCACGAACGGCGGGGGCTTCTTCGGAGCCAACTCTGCGCATCCTTTTGAGAATCCGCGTCCGCTGAGCAATGTGCTGGAGATCCTCTCCATGTGGCTGCTGCCCGCATCTCTGCCGTATATGTACGGGAAGTTCGCCGGGAACAAGCGGCAGGGCTGGATGATTTTTGGCGCGATGATGACGTTGTTCGTGGTATTGCTCGGAGTGAATTACGCTGCGGAAAGTGCGGGCAACCCGGCGATTAACGCCATGGGGATAGATGCTTCACAGGGCAGTATGGAGGGAAAAGAGGTCCGGTTCGGCATCGCACAGTCGGCGCTGTTCACCACCGTTACAACGGCAGCCACTACCGGCAGTGTGAATAATATGCATGATACGCTGACGCCGCTCGGCAGTATTACCCCGCTGACACTCATGATGCTGAATAACGTGTTCGGCGGCAAAGGTGTCGGGCTGATCAATATGCTCATGTATGCGATCCTCGGCGTGTTCCTCTGCGGGCTGATGGTGGGCCGGACGCCGGAGTTCCTGGGCCGCAAGATTGAAGCGCGGGAGATGAAGCTAATCGCCATCGCGATTCTGATTCATCCGCTGATTATTCTGTTACCGACGGCGGCCGCTTTTCTGACGGAGCTCGGTAAAGGCAGTATCAGTAACCCCGGCTTCCACGGGATGACCCAGGTGCTGTATGAATACGTATCTGCTGCGGCCAATAACGGCTCGGGCTTCGAAGGGCTGGCGGATAATACCTCCTTCTGGAATATCACCACCGGGGTGGTCATGCTGCTGGGCCGTTATGTCTCGATGATCGCCATGCTGGCGGTTGCCGGTTCCCTGCTGCGTAAGAAGCCGGTGCCGGAGACCATAGGAACCTTCCGCACAGACAACGGCTTGTTCACAGGCATCCTGATCGGTACGGTGCTGATTATCGGCGCGCTGACCTTCCTGCCGGTGATTGTCCTCGGTCCGGTTGCAGAATATTTGACTTTACGGTAGGGAAAGGGAGAGACGAGAATGAGTACTGTACACAGAAAGAAGCTGCTGACGGGTCCCATCCTGCTAAGTGCTGCCAAGGATAGTCTGGTGAAGCTGAACCCGGTGACTCTAATGAAGAATCCGGTCATGTTCGTCGTGGAGGTTGGGACGGTTATCGTATTGCTTATGGTGCTGGCGCCGGGGTATTTCCATGCGGAGCATGCGGTAGGCTTCAATATTACCGTGTTCTTCATCCTGCTGTTCACCGTGCTGTTCGCTAACTTCGCGGAAGCGCTGGCGGAGGGCCGGGGCAAGGCACAAGCCGATTCGCTCAAAAAAACCAAGCAGGACATCACCGCCAATAAGCTGGCGGGATCAGGGGTCAAGCAGGTACCTGCCTCTGAGCTGCGCAAAGGCGATATCGTGGTCGTCAGCCAAGGTGAACTGATTCCCGGCGACGGGGAAGTGACCGAGGGGCTGGCTTCTGTGGACGAATCGGCCATCACCGGGGAGTCGGCTCCAGTCATTAAGGAAGCCGGAGGCGACTTCGGCTCCGTGACCGGCGGTACCCGGGTAGTCAGCGACCAGATCAAGGTGCGGATCACCAGTGATCCGGGAGAATCGTTCCTGGACCGGATGATCTCGCTGGTCGAAGGGGCGAAGCGCCAGAAGACACCGAATGAGATTGCTCTGAACACGCTGCTGATCAGCCTTACGATTATTTTCCTGATTGTCGTAGTCACCCTGCGTCCCATCGCGGATTATATCGGGGTGAAGCTGGAGATTCCGGTCATGATTGCACTGCTCGTCTGCCTGATTCCGACCACCATCGGCGGGCTGCTGTCGGCCATCGGGATTGCGGGAATGGACCGGGTGACGCAGTTCAACGTCCTGGCGATGTCCGGGAAGGCGGTGGAAGCTGCCGGGGATATCAACACGATGATTCTGGATAAGACGGGGACGATTACCTTCGGCAACCGGATGGCCAGTGAGTTCGTTGCGGTAGGCGAAGCAACTGTAGCCGAGCTTGCAGCCTGGGCGGCGGTCAGCTCGCTGAAGGATGAGACGCCCGAAGGGCGCTCTGTCCTGGAGCTGGCGAAGAAGCTGGAGCTTCAGTATGAGAGCAGCCTCGCGGACGGCGGCGAGTTCATTGAGTTCAAGGCAGAGACCCGGATGAGCGGGATGGATCTGCGGGACGGACGCTATGTGCGCAAGGGAGCGGTCGATTCCGTGAAGAAGTGGGTGCTGTCGCAAGGCGGTGCCGTACCGAACGATCTGGACAGCAACTCGGATGCTATCGCCCGGCTGGGCGGCACTCCGCTCGCGGTTGCTGTAGATAACCGGATCTTCGGGCTAATCTATCTGAAGGATACCGTCAAGCCCGGGATGAAGGAGCGCTTCGACGAGCTGCGCAGCATGGGGATCAAGACGATTATGTGTACCGGGGATAACCCGCTGACCGCCGCTACGATTGCCCGTGAAGCCGGGGTCGATGATTTTATAGCTGAGAGTACTCCGGAGGATAAAATTGCGGTGATCCGCCGGGAGCAGAACGAGGGCAAGCTGGTCGCCATGACCGGGGATGGAACGAACGACGCTCCCGCGCTGGCCCAGGCCGATGTGGGGCTGGCGATGAACAGCGGGACAACTGCTGCCAAGGAAGCGGCCAATATGGTCGATCTGGATTCTGATCCGTCCAAGATTATCGAGGTTGTAGCCATCGGGAAGCAGCTCCTTATGACACGCGGGGCGCTGACCACCTTCAGCATCGCTAACGATATTGCCAAGTATTTCGCCATCATTCCGGCGATGTTCACGCTCGCAATTCCTGAGATGGAAGCCCTGAACATCATGGGTCTAGGGTCCCCAAGCTCCGCTATTATTTCGGCGCTGATCTTCAACGCGATTATCATCCCGCTGCTGATTCCGCTCGCTATGCGCGGGGTCTCCTATAAGCCGATGAGTTCGACCAGACTACTGACGCGCAACATTGTCATCTATGGTCTGGGCGGAGTCGCTGTTCCATTCGCCGGCATCAAGCTGATTGATATGCTCGTCAGTATATGGATCTAGGGGTCCGGCAGACGATTGAATATATAAGGAGGGCGTAATCATCATGCCACAATCTACACATGAGACAACCGGAGAGCAGGTCTCCGCTTCACCAGCAGCTTTTGTCTTTACTACGGTGAGGTTAAGCATCGTATTCATTATTCTCTGCGGAATGATCTATCCGCTGGCTTCCACCGCGCTTGCCCAGGTGCTGATGCCTACCCAGGCGAACGGTAGCCTGCTGAAGGATGCTTCCGGGAAGGTCGTCGGTTCTGCGCTAATCGGGCAGAGCTTCACGAACCAGGCTATGTTCCAGAGCCGTGTCTCCAGTATCGGGTACAAGGCCGAAGCTTCGGGCTCGAATAACTACGGGCCGTCAAATCCCGATATGCTTCAACGCACCAAGGATTCCATTGCCCAGTGGAAGCTGGACAATCCCGGCGTCCCTGTAAGTCAGCTCCCTGTGGATTTGATTACGAATTCCGGATCGGGTCTTGATCCGCATATTTCTCCGGCTGCGGCGCTCGTGCAGGTTCCCCGGATCAGCAAGCTGACCGGCATTCCGGCAGATACCCTGGAAGCGCTGGTGAAAGAGCATACCGAAGGGCGCGATTTGGGGCTTTTCGGAGAGAAACGGGTGAATGTGCTGAAGCTGAATCTGGCGCTGACGGAGATGGCGAAATAAGCGGACTCCGCACAGACTGCTTCCTCCAGTTGTGAGTTGTGAGAATAGAAAGAAGGTGAGTCCGTGGCGCCCTATAAACGCAAGTCTCCTGAGGAGATTCTATATTCTATCTACCAGCTCCAGCGGGGGCGGCTGAAGATCATCATCGGCTCGGTCAGCGGCTCCGGCAAAACCTATCATATGCTGGAGGAAGGCAAGCTGCTGAAGCAACAGGGAATTGATGTGGTGATCAGTGCCGTCTCCACTATGGGCCGGGCGGAGACGGTTCAGCAGCTTGGCGATCTGGAGCGCGTGCCCAGCATTCACTGGCTGAAGGACGGCAAGGAGGAGAAGGATCTGCCGCTTGAGGCGCTGGTGGAGCGCAATCCTGAGGTGCTGCTGGTCGATGGTCTGGCCCACCGCAACCGTCCGGAGGCCCGCTTCCCGACAAGACTTGCGGACATCCGTTATCTGATGGATCAGGGAATCAGCGTAATCACGACTATTAATGTCTATGAGCTGGCCGGTGTGGGCGAGCAGATCTATGAAATGACCGGCATCCGTGCGGAGTGCACCGTGCCGCTCAATACACTGGAGCTCGCCGATGAGGTACGGCTGATCGATGTGTCGCCGGAAACGATTCTCAAGCGGCTGGAGGAGGGGGTGCTTGGTGAGGGAGCACATCCGGCATTATCCCTCCGGGGCAACCTTGGCGTTCTCCGTGAGGTGTCGCTGCGGCTGATGGCCGAAGGAGTCAATGATTCCCTGGAAAAGCATCGCGAGGCCGAAGGACTGATCGGCCCTTCGGGTGCAACAGAGCGGATTCTGGTATCCGCGCAGTATCATTGGAACGGTTCCCTCTATATTAGAAGGGGACAGCAGATTGCCAAACGGCTGAACGGAGACCTGCTAATCGTTACGTTCCTCCTGCGCGGACGTCCCCTGACCAAGGATCAGCAGGTATTCAAGCGCTCCATCCGAAAGCTGACCGAACGGATTCAGGCGCGGTTCGAGGAGCTGGAGCTGCTGCGCCTGCGGATGCTGCCTTCCATGCTTGTGCGCTATGCCATTCAGAACAATGTCACCCGAATTGTGATGGGGCATTCGCAGAAAAGCCGCTGGCAGGAGAAGTGGCAAGGCTCCATTGCCAGCCGTGTCCTGCGGCGGACGCGGAATATCGATGTGTTCCTGATGGCTGACCGTGCCGAGCAGGAGGGAGAACGGGTTCTGCCGGTCCGTCCCGCTGTGAAGATGGCGGCGGAACCGTTCCACCGGCTGACCGGCCGGGAGCTGGAGCGGCGGATCGAGGATATCCGCCGGGGCACCTTCAAGGTGTATATCGGTGCAGCCCCCGGCGTAGGCAAAACCTACAAAATGCTCCAGGAAGGCAATCTGCTGCTGGGCAGGGGCATCGATGTGGTTATCGGACTGCTGGAGACCCATGGGAGAGAGGAAACCGGCAAGCAGGTGGGCAAGTTAACGATGATTCCGAGAGCGCGGATTGCCTACCAGTCCACTGAGCTTACGGAGATGGATACAGCGGCCATTATCGCCCGCCGTCCCGAGGTGGTGCTGGTGGATGAGCTGGCCCACACCAATGTCCCCGGCAGCCTCACCAAGAAGCGGTATGAGGATGTGATCAAGCTGCTGGAGAATGGGATCTCTGTCATTACCACGGTTAATGTACAGCATTTGGAGAGCCTGAACGATGCTGTGGAGCAGTTAACCGGTGTGCGTGTGCGCGAGACGGTGCCGGATGCCATCCTGCGGATGGCGAGTGAGGTGGAGCTGATTGATGTGACTCCGCAGATGCTACAGCAGCGGATGCGGGAAGGGAAGATCTATGCGCAGGAGAAGGTCAATCAGGCACTGGAGTCTTTTTTCAGAATTGGCAATCTGATCGCGCTGCGTGAACTGGCCCTGCGCGAGATTGCCGATGATGTGGATGAGCGGCTGGAGGCCTGGGAGCGTGAGCCTGCCTTACGCGGACCCTGGAGCAGACGGGAGGTTATCTTCGTCTGTGTAGACACAGGACCGCAGGCTGAACGGCTGGTCCGCCGCGGCTTCCGCATTGCACACCGCCTGAAGGCAGAGTGGCATGTTCACTACGTGCACTGTGCCCGCATGAAGACGGCGGAGGAGCAGAAGCGGCTGGATACGCTGAGGGCTCTGACCGAGCGGCTGGGCGGGGTAATGGACATTACGGAGGCGGGAAGCCGCAAGCATCTTTATAAGCATCTGCTCCAGCGGATGAATGATATGCAGACTACGCAGGTAATCATCGGCCAATCCCGCAGACCCTTCCTGCGCAGCCTGTTCATAACGAGCTTCGTTCAATATCTGCTGCGGCATGCCCGGCATATGGATATGCTGATCGTGGCCGTTCATACGCAGATAATGGAATGAAGCGGCTCTGCGGCATAGGAGTGGTACGGATAATGTACAATTTACACGGGTTTGTTCAGTAATTGACATCCTTGGCACCATTGGCAATTGCGCTAGTAGAGTCCCCGCTGCTAACCTAATGAACAGATGTTCATTTTAATAAAACTGTTTGAAGCGGAGAGGGGATACTGGATGCGAATATTAGTGATGGGTGCAGGGGTGATAGGCAGTTATCTGGCACATGTGCTGGTACGGGGCGGGAATGAGGTTACGATGCTGGCCAGAACGAAGCGGGCGGGCCAATTGCAGAAGGACGGACTGGTCCTCCGGCATTATTTTCAGCGCAAAACGACTGTAGATCAGGTGAAGGTGATATCCGAGCTGCGGAGGGACGATGTCTATGATCTGATCTTCGTCGTGATGAAATACAATGACTTCCCGGCGGTGTTGCCGGCTCTGGCGGACAACGGAAGTACGAATATTGTGCTTGTTGGCAATAACGGGGATACCCGCGGGATGCAGCAGTTCTTCAAGGAGAATAGCCGGATTCCGCAGAATATTGCGTTTGGCTTCCAGATAAACGGCGGGACGCGTGAGGAAGACGGGCGTGTGATCGTTGTAAGCGGTGGCGGCAAGATGGTACTGGGCAGCCTGGAGGGTGAGGTTCCGTTCAAGACGGAGCTTGCAGAAGCCTTCCATAAGACGAAGTATAAGCTGGATTATTCGCAGGATATTAACGCCTGGCTCCTTAGTCACATTGTTTCAATTATTCCGGTGATGTCGGTCATTTATCTATATGATTTTGATTTGGAAAAAGCAAGCAAAGACTCCGCCCGCTGGAAACAGGCGGTTGCTGTAATGGATGAAGGGTTCCGCGTGCTCTCCGCGCTTGGCCTACCCGTTAACCCCGCCTCCCTGGTTAACGGGGCGAAGAAGCACCCGGCACTGCTCGCCCAAGGGTTCAGATTGTTACAAAAGCTGCCCTTCATGAAGCTGATTGATGGCTCATTCAGCGAGATTGCGGCGCTCTATCAAGCCTTTGAACCTCTGATGCAGCAAGCCCGTCTGTCCACACCAGCCTGGGATGACTTCAAGCAGCAGACGATGCGGAAATATGCCCTGGAGCAGGCCTAGGATGAACGAGTGCACGGAGTACAGATGAACATATGAACAGATCAACTCCTCCAAAAGAACAGCTCAGGAAGCTCCGCTAAGGCGGAGTTTGCTGGGCTGTTTTTGCTAATTAAGTAAATCACTATGGTTTTCTTATGTGGATGCTAAAAACCACATGCAATGTGCAGGTACGAGGGCGCCCGGGCCCAATGTATGCCAATGTATGCTAAAAACCACACACAATATGCTGGTACGAGGGAGCCCGGGGGCCCAATGTATGCCGAAAACCACATACAATTTGTCGGGCTTAAGCTGTGTGAGCATGCTGCTGCCCAAAATGAGCAAATGAGCGGCAGCCAGTGCAGCAACATTTTCCCATGAATTCGCCAGATGCCGCTATCAACATAACATACATAATGTTCCATTCTAGTTATAAAGCCTTGTAATTTAACGTGTTAAAGAGATATGCTTATTACCATGTGGATACAAATACAACAGAAGGAGTGGACTACCTATGACTATCATCGATACTATTCAAACGAGAAGAACGATCAAAGCCTTCCGGCCAGACCCGATTAAGGAGGAGGAGCTGAATACTTGGCTGGAGGCTGCCAGCTATGCTCCGAACCACCGGATGAATGAGCCTTGGGAGCTGTTGTTCATTGGGCCGCAGACCCGTGCAGCGCTGAACCATAAGACAGATTTTGGCGGTGCTCCATTGTTGATTGGAGTCTTATCCAAATCTGCCGCTACCACAATGGAACGTGAAGAGAACATCATGGCCGTGTCCTGTTATATCCAGAATTTCATGCTAGCGGCCCATGCGGCAGGAGCAGGCGTGTTCTGGTCGTCACTCGGCGGTACAGCCAAGGGCCGCGAGGTGCTTGGCGTTCCTGAAGAACAGGATGTTATTGCGGTGCTTGCCGTAGGGTATCCTTCAGAAGTGCCTGCTGCCAAACAGAGAACACCAATAACTGATAAAATCACATATTTACCCTAAACGGACGAACAGATGCAACAACTGATGAGATGAAGGTGAACTGAATGTGGAAGCTCAGGGGCTTCATGAAGCCGTACGCCCTCTGGAGCGTGCTTGCCCCGCTGTTAATGGTAGTTGAAGTAGTGATGGACCTGCTGCAGCCTGCACTTATGGCCAGCATTGTGGATAAAGGCCTGATGAAGAATGATTTATCGCATATCCTTTCAACAGGCGGAATGATGATTGGAATCGCTATCATCGGGATGACTGGGGGTGTGGGCTGTGCGATATGTGCAAGTATCGCCTCACAGAATTTCGGGAATGATCTGCGAATCAAGCTGTTTGAGCATATCCAGACCTTCTCGAACCGCAATCTGGATCGGCTGAAGACCGGCTCGCTGATCACCCGGCTGACGAACGATGTCGTGCAGCTCCAGACCTTCGTGCAGATGATTCTGCGGAGCTTCGTGCGGTCACCGCTGCTGCTGATCGGCAGTTTGGTCATGGCGGTCCGGATCAGCCCGTCCTTGGCGCTGATCCTGCTGGCTGCGGTTCCGCTGCTGTTCATCCTGCTGTTTGTGCTGATCCGGCTTTCTTTTCCGTTATTTGCCCGGATGCAGGAGAAGCTGGATGGGGTGAGCAATGTACTGCAGGAGAATCTCACCGGCATTCGTGTAATCAAAGCCTTCGTCCGTGGAGACCATGAGCAGACGCGCTTCGATACCGCCAATACCGGCTATACGGATACCGGAATCCGGGCGATCCGTCTGATGGCGCTGAATATGCCGCTTATGATGCTGATTCTGAATGCCAGCATTGTTGCCGTGCTCTGGTTCGGGGGCCTACAGAACTGGAACGGGGCGCTGCCCGTTGGTGAACTAATTGCCTTCATTAACTATGTTACTCAATTGCTCATGTCGATGATGATGCTGAGCACGATGCTTGCCTTCGTATCACGGGCTAAGGTGTCGGGGGACCGTGTGAATGAAGTTTTCGCCGCCACAAGTGAAATTACCGAAGCGCCTGCGGCGGACCAAGCAGCCATTACGCTCGGACGGATTGAGTTCAGCAAGGTCTCCTTCGCCTATAACCGCGGGGATGAGAATCTTGTGCTGGAGGATATCAGCTTTGCAGCCAGCCCCGGGGAGACGATCGCTATTCTGGGGGCTACCGGAGCAGGGAAGTCTACCCTGGTTAGTCTGATTCCAAGATTCTATGAGGTCTTGTCCGGTGCCGTTCTGATCGACGGAACAGACATCCGGGAGATTAGCCTGGAGCATCTGCGGAGCCGGATCGGCTTCGTAATGCAGCAGTCCCTGCTGTTCAGCGGCAGTATCAGGGATAATATCCGTTACGGACGGCCGGAAGCAACAGATGAAGAAGTGGAGCAGGCGGCTGTGGCCGCAGAAGCACATGGATTCATTACAGCTATGCCGCAAGGCTACGACACGCAGCTCGGACAACGCGGGGTGAACCTGTCAGGCGGACAAAAGCAGCGTCTGTCCATTGCACGCGCGCTGTTAATTAAGCCGACCATTCTGATTCTGGATGACAGCACCAGCGCTCTGGATGCGGTTACCGAAGCAAGCATCCGCCTGGTGCTGAAGACGGAGCTTCAGGACTCTACTGTTGTTATGATTGCCCAGCGGGTGTCTTCCATTATAGATGCCGACCGGATTCTGATTCTGGAGAACGGCCGGATCGCCGCACAGGGTACGCATACCGAGCTGATGGCAGGCAGCGAGATCTACCGGGACATCCGCCATTCCCAGCTTAAGGAAGAGGAGGAGCCTTATGTCCAGTCAACGTAAAAGGGAGCAGGCTCCCGGCGGACCTGGAGTGTTAGGCGGCGGGCCTCCCGGCCGTGTTGGCGTAACACCCAAGGTACGTCCGAAGAATAGCAAGGCAACGATCCTCCGCATCTGGTCCTATCTGAACCGTCAGCGGACAGGGCTGATTATGGTCTATGTATTCACGATTCTGAATGCTGTCCTCGCCCTGATCGGACCCTACCTGCTAGGAAAAGCCATTGATACCGCGATCCTCCCGCAGGATTATAGTCTGCTGGTCCGGTTCTGTCTCCTTCTGGGCGGCATTTATCTGCTGGGCAGCGCCGTCTCGTGGGTCCAGGCTTATGTGATGACCTCCGTCTCCCAGCGCACGGTGTACGAGCTGCGGCGGGACCTGTTCGCCAAATATCAGGAGCTGCCGGTCAGCTTCTTCGATACCCATGCTAACGGTGAGCTAATGAGCCGTGCAACTAATGACATTGACAACGTCTCCAACTCGCTGAATCAGAGTGTAACCCAGCTGCTGAACAGTCTGATTACACTTAGCGGCTCTCTGGGCATTATGCTGATGCTGAATGTGCCGTTGACTGGAGTTGCTCTGGTAACCATTCCGCTGGTCGTGCTGGCTAGCCGCCGGATTACCGGCTTAAGCCGGATCTACTTCAAGGATCAGCAGCAGCATCTGGGTGAGCTGAACGGCTTCATTGAAGAAGCGGTCAGCGGCCAGAAGGTGATTAAGCAATACCGCAGAGAACAGGCGGAGGTCACCAGATTCCGCGGAATAAGCGGGGAGCTTAACCAAGCTAGCATTAAGGCGCAGATCGTATCCGGCCTGGTAGGACCAGTAATGAACCTGATTAACAATCTGAACTTCGCGCTGATTGCCGGAATTGGCGGCTGGATGGCTTATCATGAGCTGGTTACCGTGGGGGTCATCGTCAGTATGCTGAATTATGCCAAGCAGTTCGGCCGCCCCATCTCCGACCTTGCGAACCAGTATAACCTGATCCAATCGGCAATCGCCGGAGCGGAGCGCGTATTTGAAGTGATGGATATGCCATCTGAGTACAGCGGGGAGCAGCCGCAGGAGCTGGAGCGGATTCGCGGGGAAGTTGTTTTCCGGGATGTAGTGTTCGGCTATAAGCCGGGCGCGCCTATTCTGAACGGTGTAAGCTTCACCGCACAGCCAGGCGAGACGATCGCCCTGGTCGGGCCGACCGGAGCGGGGAAGACGACCATTGTCAACCTGCTGACGCGCTTCTATGAAGTGAGCGGCGGTGAGGTGCTGATCGACGGCAGGGATATCCGGGAGCTGGGTAAAAACGGGCTGCGCCGCCAGCTCGGCATGGTGCTGCAGGATGCCCATGTCTTCTCGGGGACCATCCGTGAGAATATCCGGTTCGGCCGTCTGGAGGCCACGGACCGTGAAGTGGAAGAGGCCGCGAATCTCGCCAACGTCAGCGGCTTCATAGCGCGGATGCCGCAGGGGTACGATACGCTGCTGGGCACGGACGGGACTACCTTAAGCCACGGCCAGCGCCAGCTCTTGACCATTGCCCGCGCCATCCTGGCCGATCCGGCCATCCTCATTCTGGATGAGGCAACGAGCAGCGTGGATACCCGGACAGAGATGCATATCCAGCAGGCCATGCGGACACTGATGAAGGGCCGTACCAGCTTCGTGATCGCCCATAGGCTCAGCACCATTCAGGATGCTGACCGGATTTTGGTCATCCAAGGCGGCCAGATCGCCGAGCAGGGAAGCCACAGCCAGCTCCTTGCGCTGCAAGGGATATATGCCGAGCTGTATAACAGCCAGTTTAAGCAAGCCTTTGAAGCCGGGTAACTAAGGCGGCGAATGCCGAATATTGTATCTTAAAGTTATAATTACAGGAAAACAGCGATCCTCCTTTTATAAGAGAATTGCTGTTTTTCGTTTTTTGCTCCAGTCGCTATTGAATTTGTGACCGTTCACGGTATCGCTTTCTTTCGAATGTTCATATTATTGGTTACAAAGTGCAACAATGCACCTTATCCAGCTCCGAACAGATGGAATTCCTGCACTAATTACAACAATCTGCGCTCCTCAGCTGTGAATCTAACCGAATTCCTGCAATAAATACAACAATGTGCATGATCTGAGCTTAAACGAACAGAGTTCCTGCAAAAACTACAACATTTGTGTTCAGTGAAGTGTTTAGTGGGGCGTTCAGTGAGGTGTTCGGTGAGGTGTTTAGTGGAGCGTTTGGTGAGGAAACTTCCCTTTTAGATTGTGTTAGTGGGTGGGACCACTTTCTCTTTCAGTATGTTTTAGATTCGCACCTTACACTCAAACAGCGGAGCGGGCGGAACGATTGTGAAAAAGCGAAGCGTTCGCCTTTGTGTCCGGATTTTCACCGCAAAGGGGAATGAAAAAAATCTGGACACAACAGCGATTGTAACAACGTTCCGTTTGCGCAGCGTTCACCCAAGCTAAGACGTATATCATACTCGAAACCAAGGGCCTTCCATGTAACTCCAACATGCTTTTCAGAACACACTTTCCACTTAATTTTCAGCCAATTTCACAACAGGACACATAAAGGACATAACACTCGACTATGCTGAGAGGTATAAACGGGTTGAAAGCAGGGAGTACATTGAAGAAAAAGTTACTGCTTGTCGAAGACGAGCTGCGTATCCGTGAGCTGGTGTCGGATTACTTCATACAGGACGGCTGGGAGGTGCGCGAAGCCGATAATGGGCAGGACGCGCTCCTGTGGTTCGATTCGCTTGAGCCGGATCTGCTGATTCTGGATATTATGATGCCCAAAATGGACGGATTTCAGGTATGCCGGGAGATCCGCAAGAAATCGGCGACCCCGATTATTCTGCTGACCGCCAAATCCGCCGATGACGACAAAATACACGGCTTCGAGCTGGGCGCCGATGATTATGTAACCAAGCCGTTCAGTCCCAAGGTGCTGGTGGCTCGGGCTGCCGCGTTGATGAAACGGGTTGAAGGCGCACATCAGCCAGAATCCGGGGTAGTGAGATTCGGCTCAGCCATCTTCAACACCATGGCGCACCGTCTAGAGGTGGAAGGCGCCGATGTCGAGCTAACCCCGAAGGAATATGATCTCCTGTGGCTGCTGATCCGCAACAAGGGCCATGTGGTCTCGCGGGATACCATCCTCAGCCGGGTGTGGGGAATTGAATTCGAGGGGGACTCCCGGGTCGTGGACAGCCATATCAAGAAACTGCGCAGCAAGCTGGGGTATGAATCCCGACACATCCGAACAGTGATTGGAACCGGCTACAGATTCGAGGATGAAGAATGAAAAGATGGGGAATTACCTTCAAACTGTTCGTGATGACCGTGATCTTCTTCGTCTGTTTCTACGGGATGGTAATCCTCAGCCAGTTCCTGCTGTTCGACCGCTTCTACCAGACGCAGAAGGAGTCCCGTGTAGAGAAGCATCTTAAGAGCTTCGGGACAAGCTACACCAAAGAAGCCTGGGGCAGAACCCGCACTTCCCGCGAGCTGGTCCGGTTCATGCTGCGCAATAAGACACAGATGGTCATTCTGAAGCTGGACGGGCGGATGAAGTCGGAAGATCCGTTCCGCATGAAGCTGATTGACGATAAAGGCCAGACTCAGGTGATCCCCATGTCCTTGTTCATGAATCAGTTCGGAGATATGCTCCGGTCGGCCCATTTGAAAGAGAATGACCGGGTTACCATCCAGGGAGAGCTTGTCACTGGGGAGAATGACCTCGGCAATCAGTTTTTCCCGCTCACGATTACGAAACAGGGGTTCCAGCCGGTAGGCGAGGAGGCGGAGCTGGGCAACACAAGCATTACCGGGACGATTACGGAGCTGGTCCTGCCGGATCTGAAAATATGGAACCCGCGCCAGGGCATCCTTTTCGAGGCCATCGAGGACTGGTTCCCGTTAAATACGGGGCAGCTGGAGAGCCTGGGCAAGCTGAATATGGTCAAGGAAGAGTGGACGGCTCCCTGGAGCGGTATCCGCAATTCCGTGATGATTCTGCCCGTGAAACAGGCCAGCGGGGAGATTGAGCTGTTGTTCTCAGTGACCTCGCTGCAGGATGTTAAGGATTCCAATGAAGCGCTGCGCTGGTTCTTTTTATACTTAGGGCTTGGCGGGTTCGTGCTGATTCTGGTCCTCTCGCTGTTCTATTCCAAGATGGTGACCCGGCCCTTGATCAAGCTCAATAATACGGCCAAACGGATGGTAGCGCTCGATTTCACCGGCCATGCCTCCATCCGCCAGAAGGATGAGCTGGGCAATCTGTCCAGAAGCATGTTCACCTTGTCCCAAAGTCTGGACACTGCACTGGGCGAGCTTCGGGAGACGAATCAGCAGCTGGTGGAGGAAATGGAGCAGAAGAAGAAGCTGGAGCAGATGCAGCAGGACTTTTTTGCCAGTGCCTCCCATGAGCTGAAGACACCGCTTAGCATTATCAAGGGCTTCGCCGAGGGTCTGGAGGATGGGGTGAGCGCCGGCAAGCAGGATCATTACATCAAGGTCATTATCGAAGAGGCCGACAAGATGGAGTTCCTGGTAAAAGATATGCTGGACCTGGCCCGACTGGAGTCCGGTACGATCAAGCTGCGCAAAAGCTCCTTCATGCTGAGCGAAATGACGGAGAAGGTGACCGATAAACTGGTGCATTCCCTCCAGAATAAGCAGCTGGATGTGGTCATTATTCCGGCGAATGAATTGCCCGTATATGCGGATGCTACATGGATTGAACAGGTGCTCAGCAATCTGCTGACCAACGCAATCCGTCATGCGGAAGAGGGCAGTACGATAACCGTCACCTTGGAGAGTTCACCCAAGAAGCTGCTGTTCACCATACACAACAAAGGGGAGCGAATCCCCGAGGATCAGCTGGCGCATATCTGGGAGCGCTTCTACCGGATCGAGGCTTCACGCAGCCGTCTGACGGGCGGGACCGGACTCGGATTATCCATTGCGAAGCAGATTTTAGATATGCATGGCTGCCGGTATGCAGTGATGAACACCTCGGACGGCGTCTGTTTTAGTGTAACCTTTGGAGGCTGAGCCGCCCCATTACTAACTTGTCAGGAAAGGAGTGAACAGCATGAAATGGAGCTGGCTGCCTTCAATGTGCACATTGGGAAACCTGGGCTTCGGATCAATTTCCCTGCTATTCACGATTGAAGAACGTTATGATCTTGCTTTATTAATGATACTGCTGGCTGCGATTTGCGATGTTATGGACGGACTGCTCGCCCGGATGCTGCATTGCACCAGTGATTTCGGCAAACAACTGGACTCTTTGGCGGATATTATTTCTTTTGGTATTGCTCCCGTCTTTCTTATTCTGTTATACCGGCTGGAGAACGTGCAGTGGGTCGGACCTGTCGCTGCGGTCGCATTCCTGATCTGCGGGGCGCTGCGGCTGGCCAGATTCAATATCTCGGCTCCTTCCAAGGGCTTCGTGGGCATGCCGATTACGGCAGCCGGATTGCTTCTGTCGATGACCACACTTATAGGTGAGCGGCTGAAGCCGGAAATGGTCATTTTAATTATGGGACTGTTGTCCATACTGATGATAAGCAGGGTTCCGTTCCCTTCGTTCAAAAAATTCGTTAACAGGAAGTGATTGTTCATGCCATGGGTCATCGAGATGATCTCACAATACGGTTATATAGCTATATTCGCGCTGCTGGCGCTGGGGCTTGTCGGACTTCCCGTTCCCGATGAGCTGCTGACGCTGTTCGTTGGCTATCTATCCTCTACCATGGTGCTGGATTTTTCGCTTTCGGTTCTGGTCTGTTTCATAGGTTCGATTACAGGCATGCTAATCAGCTATACCATCGGTCTCAGAGTGGGGCAGCCTGTCGTGGACCGGTACGGGAAATGGGTAGGCCTGACGCCCAAAAGATTCGCCTATGTCAAACGCTGGTTTTTCCGGTTCGGCAACTGGACGATATTCATCGCTTATTTTGTTCCGGGCATCCGGCATGTGACAAGCTACATCTCCGGCATCAGTGCCATGTCCTTCCGAAAATACTTAATGGTCACCCTGGCTGGTGCCTTTATCTGGTCACTCCTGTTTGTCTCGATCGGTTATCTGATCGGTTCGAGGCTAACCTTTGCTTGAGTTAAGTAATAATCTTTTATAATCAAACAGGAACTTACAGCAGCTTAACGTTCTGTTATATACTGCAAGTAGTATTTATTGCTATGAAGCTAGGAATTATAGCGATCCGAGGAGGTATGACTGTAATGCTCGAATTACAAGAGATCAAGATTGAAGAATATGTGCCGGTGAAGCACGCCGCTTCTATTGCCGATATGTGGAACAGAAGCGCAGAGAGCTGGGGCGGAGACGGAGCGTACCGGACAGAGGAAAGTGTGCTGCGGGAACACGAGAACAGCCCCATGCTCAAGTTGTTCCTGGCGGTAAGCGGCTCAGAGGTCATCGGATATTGCAGCTTCTCTCACTATAAAGAGGATACCGGGGCGCTCTATATCGCTCTGCTCAATGTGAGACCGGATTACCATGGACGCAAGGTGGGCAAGGCGCTGGTAAGGCGTTCGATTGAAGAGACGATTAAGCTGGGCTGGCCGCGGCTGGATCTCTATACGTGGCCCGGTAATGTCAAGGCGGTGCCTACGTATAAGAAAAGCGGGTTCTTCTGGGAGAACCGGGATGACACGACTCACCTGATGAACTTCATTCCCTCGGTGCTTCAGACCGGAGCGGTGAAGTCTTATTTCGAGAAGATAGACTGGTATAACGACAGCATCCGTGAGATCAAGGTGGAGCCTGATGGTCATGGGGAAAACGGCTTCGACTATTTTACATATGAATGGCTGAAGGATGGCCTGTCGCTGAAAATGGAATATGAGCGGACAGGCCGCGGCCTGCGCCTCATTGAAACGGAGGATTACCGGATACAGGTAACGATTCCTGCGCAGCATGAGCTGCCGTTTGGAGCTGAATACCCTGTCATTTATGAAGCCGTTAATAAAAGCGGGAAGCCCTTGTCGCTCCAGATTAGCGGTAAAAGCAATGCGCAAATCCGCTTGGAGCTGGAGGCTGCTCAGAATATCGAATCCGAGGCGCGGATCGAAGGCCGCTTCTTCATCCATCCGGTGGAGGAGGAGCAGGATCTCTATCAGACCCATCCTGTGGTGGAGGCAGAACTGCTCATTAACGGCCTGCCTGCCGTATTCAAGCTGGGCATTAAGCCCAAGTTCCCGGTCAAGGTGAAGCTCCAGGTACCGGACAGAACGCTTTTCGCGGGCGAAGAGGTGGAGCTGGATGTGACGGTGGAGAATGAGTACAGCACAGACACCGTGTTCAGCTTCGAGCTGCCGGAGGACGAGATTCTGTCGTTTAGTCAAAAGCAGTACACCGTTGAGGTTCCTGCCAAGAGCCGGAGGACCTTTACCGCAGCGGCCCGGCTGCTCGGGTACGGGATTTGGCACCATTCGGTGAGCATCCGCAGTGCAGAAGAAGGAGCGGCCGCCATCCTGGAACAGGAGCTCAGCCTGGTCTTCACCGGAGCAGAGACGGTCTTCGGCGGCCCGACCGATAAGGACTGGATCATCAGCAATGGCCGCTATTCCGCCGTTCTGAACAAAACGAACCATTGGCTTACTTTTTTTGAGAACCGTAAATACCTCATGAACCTGCCTTATCCGAAGCTTGGACTGCCTTATACGAATGAATTCAATAAATTCTCAGCGCTGGATGTGAAGATCTCCAGGGATCAAGAGGCTATCGTGCTTGAGGCCACTTATGAGGTCGGCATCCGGAAGGGCTTGCTGCTGACGATGGTCGTGAAGCTGTTCGGCAACGGGATTGTCTCCCGTTATTTCAGAATCGACAACCCGCAGGCTACCGAACAAGTGGATGAGCTGGTCTTGAAGGACTGCTTCCGCTTCAACCTGCATGGAGGCGTCATCCCTTACCGCGGCAAATATATAGATCTGAGCGCAGGGGCAGAAGCCTCCGGCATGGATTACTGGGAAGCGCAGGAATTCACGGAGAACTGGATGTTCGCTGCGGATGAAGGCTTCTCCAGAGGGATTAGCTGGCCGTCAGAGCTTAAGCTGATTCAGGACTCTTGGATGCATGCCGTGGAGCATTCCCTGGGGCGGATTCCCGCCGGCGGGCGGAAGGAAACGCAGCCGCTGCGGATCGCTCTGGGAACCTGGGACCATTGGCAGGATTTCCGTGCTTATGCGCTGCAAAGCGGTAACAGGAATGCTGAGGAACTGACCACTACAGAGCAGCTGGAGCTGAGCCTGAATAACGGGAATCCGTTCATGGCTGGAGAGGCTAAGCTTCTCCTTCAGGAGCAGAAGAAGAGCTATCTGGTGGGTGAGATTCGGATCTCTTCCGAAGCAGGCAGCATGGAGGAAGCGCGGTTAACGATTCAAGAGGAAGAGAAGCTCAGAGAAGCGGCTCTGCCGCTGACAGTACCGGCAGGCGCTGCCCCGGATGTGCTGACCCTGCATCTGGATATGGACAGTTATGTGCAGGATCAATCCTTCCTGGTCTTGCCTGTCGCGGATGAACGTGTCCGGCAGGAGAGACTTGTAGCAGAAGGGGCGCAGGTACTGGCTGTAGACAACGGGGTACTGCGGATACAGGCCAGCCCTGACTTTGCACCGGGACTGTTCTCGCTGGTCCATCAGGGCGAGGAATGGCTTGAATCTTCTTTTCCGCAGCCTATAGCGAAATCCTGGTGGAATCCTTGGGTGGGCGGTATTGTCACTCATGCCGAAGACATCGCCCTGCGCAGCTTCATGGAGGAGCCGCTAACGGCTGACTTCGCTGAATTAACCGATAACAAGGGGAACCGCTGGTCTGGTATACGGATGAGCGTCACCATTCAGAAGAATGATAAATACAAAGGACTCGTACTGCATCAATATTACATGCTGCTGCCAGGCGTTCCGGTGCTTGCCTCTACGGTACATGTGGAGCAGAATACAGGCGGCCCGCTATGCCCATTGAAGCTTGAGACTTCAACCTTCTATACTGCCGCCTCAGGCATACAGGATGGAAGAGGATATCTGAAGAACAGCAAGGGTCAAGAGCTGGTATATAAGGCAGGGAGAATACAGTCAGGAGCTAAAAGTTCAAATGGGCTTCTGCAACTGGGTTCTGAGGAGCGGAAGCAACGCTTGACGTTAATTGCAGCACCTGATTCCTCACCTTCTCTTATGGTTAATGCTGTTGCAATATTATCGTATGCGGAAGAGTACCTGCATCTGCAGGATGGCAAAGAGCAGTTCAGCAAGCCGCAATTCTATCTGATCTCGGATCTCCAGGTACCTGAGCAGGCCTATGGCGATCTGCTGTCGATCCGGTTCAAGAAGTGAGTCAGAGAAAGGAAGCTTCTATGAAAATCATTGACGCACATGTGCATTATTCCAATATTGCAGCTTTCCACGAAACGGCGCAGACCTTGGCGCATATCGATTATACCGGCAAGGGACTCCAGGAGGAGTTCCGCCGCAGCGGTGTCATTGCCGGTGTCGGCATGGGAGTGACCGAGACGGTTGCCGGAGCTTTTCCCGATTCCGCTGCCCTGAATCCTATGCTGCTTGACCTGAGCGAGACACTGCCGGACAATCTGTTCACCTGCGTGGGCATTAATCCGCTTACCCTTCATCTGGAGGGGCAGCTTGAAGCACTGGAGCAATCGCTGCAGCGCTCCGATGTCGTTGGCATCAAGCTGTACGCCGGGTATTACCACTTCAATGTGGGGGATGAGATCTATGATCCGGTCTATAAGCTGGCTGCCGCTTACGGCCTCCCGGTGGTCATTCATGGAGGATTGACTTATGCGGACCAGGGATTGTTGAAGTATTCCCATCCGCTGTCCATGGAGGAGACCTTCCTGAAGCACCGGGAGATTACCTTCATGCTCTGCCACCTGGGCGATCCTTGGGTGATGGACACCGCAGCCCTGCTGGAGAAGAACCCTAACCTGTACACAGATCTATCCGGCTGGATTGTCGGCGATCAGGCCAAGGTGGACCGGCTGCTGACCGAGCAGACCTATACCGATCATTTCCGCCGGGCGCTGGTGTTCGCCGAGAAATACGACCGGCTGGTCTTCGGCACCGACTGGCCGCTGGTCCCGCTGGACGCCTACATTCCCTTCGTGAAGCACCTGGTGCCGGAAGCTTATCATGAGGATGTCTTTTATAATAATTCACTCCGCGTGTTCCCTAAGCTTGCGGAGCGGATCAGAGAACTGAATCTATAATGAGATGGGCTGCAAACTTCCCCCGGAATGGTATTCCGGGGGTTTTTAGTTTCGTTTCCACTTGTTGAGTGGGGGCGGGTTACTACTTCTGATGGACGACCTGTGGTAAGCTGAGAGTAGACAGTATCAGCTTTAACACTGTAAGAATGAACCTCAGGGGTGTTAAAGTCTGAGCATGAACGAGCTGATATTGGGGTGGGCGGAGGAAGAATCCATTCTGTTCGTAGCGAATCATTAGCGATAAGTGTATTTTGTACAACTAAAAACAGGGAGACGAAAGGCTTTCCTCTTCTAAGTGTATTTTGTACAACTATATTTGCCGGGATGGGCGAAAATCCAGGTAGAGAAGCATTATATTTGCACGAAATACAACTAAACGGAGATTTGGCGGCGCATCAGACGTTTTAGTTGTATAAATTGCATTTAAGCCTACCCTTTGCATCCTAATTGGGGTGGAGTAAACCCTCAGCAGCGATTAGTTAAAGTAATTTTCATAAGTTGAAATCTCATGAGCTAGTAGTTTGTAGCCCGTTAAGCAATCAATTGTTGCTAGAAGTTGAGAGGGAGGGGTATTATGCCATACATACAGGTACACGATCTTGAAATGTTCTATGAACAGATGGGCACCGGGGAACCGGTAATCTTCCTGCACAGTCATTATTCCCGCAGCATGCTGGCCTTCAGCAGCCAGGTTCTGGACTTCCAGAGCCATTACAGTTGTTACTTCCCTGATCTTAGAGGGCATGGCAGGACCCGCTGCCGGGATCTGGACTGGTCTACTCCACGAATAGCTGAGGATGTCGCTGGATTCATGGATAGGATGAACATTGAACGGGCACATCTTATTGGATATAGTATGGGCGCGGGCGTAGGGCTGTACCTGGCGGTGAATCATCCGGGACGGATTGCTACGCTTACTACGATTGGAACCAGCGGATTCTGTGAACCGGCTGGAGCCGGAGAATACGAGCCTGAACAGCTGCTGGCGAATCAGCAGCAAGCCTTCATAGATCAGATGATGGAGAGGCATCAGGAGGCCCATCAGGGGAATTGGCAATACTATCTGCGGCAAACGGTGCAGGACTGGATCAGATACCCGGATCTCACGGAGGAGCAACTGGGCAGTATAACCTGCCCGGCACTGCTAATTTCAGGGGAACATGACCCGTTCGCGGGAGAGGATAGAACCGTGAAGCTAGCTTCCCTCCTTACGGATGCAAGGACGCTGATCGTTCAGGGAGCGGGGCACCGCCCGCATATGTTAAGGGAACAGCCCATTCTGGTGAACGATACGATTCTTGAATTCCTTGCACACAACCCTATCCACTAACACAAGGGGATGTACACATCCAGAAAGGACGTACAGATGAAGAAAGTCATCGTGATCGGAGCAGGGATTCTCGGAGCCTCGGCAGCTTACCAGTTAGCAGTGATGGGCGCAGAGGTGCTGATTATAGACCGTCAAGACCCTGGACAAGCAACGGATGCAGCGGCAGGCATCATCTGTCCCTGGCTGTCGCAGCGGCGCAATCAGGCCTGGTACCGGCTGGCGAAGGCGGGGGCGCGGTTCTATCCTGAGCTGATTAGCCAGCTTAAGGAAGGCGGCGAAGCGCATACCGGTTATGCCAGGGTTGGAGCGCTTAGTATACATACGGATGAGAGCAAGCTCGACAGAATAGAAGAGCGGGCACGGATGCGGCTGGCAGATGCCCCGGAGATCGGAGTCATCACGCGGCTTAGCGCAGGGCAGACCCGTGAACGCTTCCCGCTGCTGGCGGAAGGATATGCCTCGGTTCATATTAGTGGAGCTGCCCGAGTGGATGGCCGCGCCTTGCGGGACGCTCTGCTTCATTCTGCGCAGCAGCAGGGGGCGGTCATGATAAGCGGTGACGCTGCGCTTGCCTTTGAACCGGGCCGGGTCACCGGAGTCAACGCAGGAGGACACTATTATCCGGCGGATGAAGTTATTATCTGTGCAGGCGCATGGGCGAACCCGCTGCTCATGCCGCTGGGCATTGACTTCAAGGTGAGCTACCAGAAGGGGCAGATCATGCATTTGCAGGTATCTGACCAACAAGATACGGAAGTCTGGCCGGTGGTGATCCCGCCAAGCGATCAATATCTGCTCGCTTTTGCCCGGCAGCAGATTGTTATCGGAGCTACTCATGAGAATGACGTAGAAGGATATAATACCAGAGTGACCGCCGGCGGGATGCAGGAGATTCTGACTAAAGGACTGGAAGTAGCGCCTGGACTGGCGGACGGTACTTATAGTGAAGTGAGGGTCGGCTTCCGTCCGTTCACTCCGGGATTTCTGCCGGTCATAGGGGCTGTCCCCGGGTGGAGCGGAGTCCTTGCGGCCAATGGTCTGGGAGCTTCAGGACTTACGATGGGGCCGTATATCGGTTATCAGCTGGCGAAGCTGGCACTCGGCAGAGAGCCTGATCTGGAGCTGGACGATTATAGCCTTCAGAGAGCCATAACGGGCGGATGATTACGAATACATTTCCTTCATTGGAACATTATGATTTAATTCGGCTTGCCGGATGAATTTTTGTTTGACAGAAGTGAAGGTCTGATCCATAATACAATCCATACTAAACATATATGATTTATAGGAAGGGTGGATCACACGTGATTAATTTAAAAGCTTCTATGAGAAAAACAGCAGGGCTGGGCACACTTGCGGTATTGTTCGTATCGCTGCTTGCCGGCTGCTCCGGGTCTGCCAATCCTGCGGATTCCAATAATGGGGCTAAGGCCAGTACGGCTCCAGCGGCAACAGAAAGTGCAAGCACAACAGAGCCTGCAACTGGAGGCACCTTCGTGTATGGCCGCCCGGCTTCCGTAACGTCGTTTGATCTGCATAACCAGATTACATCGAATAACGCATTCGCGATTGATAAAGTGTTTGAGTCACTGGTTGCTTTTGACAGCAAGGGTGAAATTACGGATCAGCTGGCAGCCTCGCATACGATCAGCGAAGACGGCTTAACTTATACGTTCGTACTCCGTGACGGCCTGAAGTTCTCGAACGGTACGCCGGTGACCGCAGAGGATGCGGTATTCTCCCTCCAGCGGCATCTGAAGGTTGGCGGTCCCCTGGCCATCTCGGCCAAGGTAGATACGGTGAAGGCACAGGATGAGAAGACACTCGTAATCACGCTAAAAGAACCCTACACCCCGTTCATCTCGGAGTTGTCGAACTTCTCGAACGGGATCATCCCGAATAACTTCGGCGGAGTGAGCGAAGAGGAATTCTTCAAGAAGCCGGTAGGGACCGGGCCATTCGTGATCGAGACATGGGACCCGGCAGGTGATGTGACCTTCACCAAGAATACTAACTACTGGAAGGAAGGTAAGCCTTATATCGACAAGCTCGTCTATAAGCTGATCCAGGACGACAGTCAGGCCATTAACCAGCTTAAAGCCGGGGCAGTGAATGCAGTTGAAGCCCTGTCACTACAGAATGCGGGCGAGATCAAGGACGGTGCAGACACCACAGTAGTAACGAACGGCAGCTGGGTGACAGAACAGCTCTTCTTCAACACACTGGATAAGCACTTCTCCGATGTGCATGTCCGCCGGGCACTGGCACTGGCGCTTGACCGTGACGGACTGACCAAGGCCTTGACCTTCGGCTATGCACAGACTGCGACTTCGCTGCTGCCAACTACGATTCCTTACAATGCCAATGATAAGATCAAGGCACTGAGCTTCGATCCGGCGGCTGCCAAGGCAGAGCTGGCCAAATCGGCCTTCCCTGACGGATTCTCCACCAAGCTGCTGGTGGCTTCGGGCAACAGCACCCGGGCCCAGGAAGCCCAGATTATCCAGGCCGCCGGACAGGCGATCGGGATCAAGATTGAGATTGAATCGGTGGAGCTGGCCACCTTCCGTGAACGCTTCTTCGCTTATGATTTCGCGGCGATGCTGAACAGCGGTCAGGCGGATTCCCCGGAAGCGAACTCGATCTTGGCGTTCCAGACCGACCCGGAAGGCTTCAGCAAATCGTACTGGACGCATTACACGAATGAGAAGGTAACCAAGCTGCTGTATGAAGGCCAGAAGACAGCTGATGGTGAAGGACGGGCTACGATCTACACCGAGCTTTTACAGACGCTTGCCGATGAAGTTCCTTACATTCCGCTGTACTATCCGGATATCCTGATCGGCGCACGGTCTTCTGTAGACGGACTTGTGGTTCTGCCTAACGGCAGCATCCGTCTGGAAGATGTCCGACTAGCTAAATGATGAAATCCAAGCTGACCCTAAGCGGTGCAGCTGGAAACAACGGTTCTTACAAGTGGCTGGCCTTAGCCCTTGTAAGAGCCTTACTTGTTATCCTCTGCGTAATGACGGCGGTCTTTTTCCTGATTCGAATTGTACCCGGTGACCCCGCCAAAATGATTCTAGGTGAATACAGCACACCTGAAGCGCTTAAGAATATGCACCACACACTGGGACTGGATCTCTCCTTATGGGATCAGTTCACCCGGTTCGTGAAGCTGCTGTTCACTCAGGGAGATACCGGAAACTCTATTATTGCCGGCACCTCGTCGAGAGAGCTGATTGCAGAGCGTGCTCCGGTCACACTACTGCTGATTGTAATTGCTTCGGTGCTTGCGATAATTGTAGCCCTTCTGCTGGCAACGGTTGCTGCCACCCACAAGGACAAGCTGCTCGACCATCTGATCCGCATTATTCCAGCGGTCACCCTTGGGATGCCGGTCTTCTGGGTTGGGATTCTGTTCATTCTGTTCTTTAGTGTGCGGCTGGGCTGGTTCCCTGTAGGGGGAATCGGAGAGGGATGGTCGGGTACGCTCCATAGTCTGGTGCTTCCGGCGGTCACGATTGCTTTTTCACAGATTCCTACGCTGGTCCGCTCGCTGCGTGCGCAAATGCTGGAGGTGCTGGAATCCGAATTCGTGGTCACTCTCCGTGCAGCTGGAATCCCGTCCAGAGTCATCCTGTTCAAGCATGTGCTGCGCAATTCGGCATTGCCGACCCTGATGCTGCTGGGAGTGAATGTGTCCTACCTGATCGGGGGAACGCTCGTTGTGGAGCAGGTCTTCGGGATCAAGGGCATTGGCAGCCTGTTGTTCACCTCCATCTCGAATAGAGATTTTCCGGTGATTCAGGGGATTGCGCTCTATTGTGCACTGGCTGTTGTAATTATCAGTCTGCTAATCGAAATTATCTCCGGGTGGCTTGATCCCAGAACGAAGGGGAAATCATGAATACTATACAGATAGATACAACCCTGCCGGACCTCGGGAAGCCCGCAAGCGGACTCCGAAGAGTACTGAACACCCCGTCACTGCTGATCGGAATCATTATGTTCACTATACTTATACTGCTCGCCATATTCATTCCTTATTTAAGTCCGTACAACCCGACGGAGCAGAATCTGAGCGCCTTTCTGCAGCCGCCTTCCGCTGCCCACTGGCTCGGTACCGACCAGCTTGGCCGTGATTTGTTCACCAGATTGATCTATGCCGCCCGAACGGATCTGACGATCATGGTGCTGGCTGAGATTATTCCGTTCTGCACGGGCGTCATGCTGGGCATGATTTCGGGGTACTATGGCAAATGGACCGATAGAATTATAGCGCTGATCACGGACACTTTTATTGCCTTTCCGTTCTATCTGATCGTCATTATCGTGGCCTTCGCCAGCGGGGCAGGGGAGCGCGGAATCTATATTACCTTCATTCTCGTGGGCTGGATTGTATTCGCCCGTGTGGTCAGAGGACTCAGCGCATCCTTCCGGAAGCAGGAATGGATCGCCTCGGCGCAGACGCTAGGTCTGCCCGGACACCGCATCCTTCTGCGCCATCTTCTGCCGAATGTACTGCCACAAGCCGTTGTCGTGCTGATGACGGATATGATCGGACTCCTGGTAGCCATCGTTACGCTGGGTTATCTGGGCATCGGGATTGCCCCGCCTACGCCGGACTGGGGAACGATGATCGCAGACGGACAGCCCTTCATTACTACAGCCTGGTGGCTGTCGGCGGTTCCCGGCTTCGCAGTTGTGTATACGGGAATTGCGTTGTCTCTCCTGGGAGACGGACTGGCCGATATCTGGAGGAGAAAAGGATGACAACACAACCTGTGCTTGAACTCGAAACACTGACACTCGCGAACCCGTCCACAGAAATTCTGGTCAACAGCGTCAGCTTCTCCCTTGAACACGGTGAAAGCCTGGGACTAGTCGGCGAATCCGGCTCCGGCAAATCGCTGACACTGCGGGCCATTCTCGGCTTGCTTCCGCGCGGTGTGGAGCAGACCGGGGGAGTGGTCCGCAGCAAAGTAAGCAGTGCCATGGTGTTCCAGGACCCCAGAGGGGCACTGGACCCGCTCTGTCCGGTAGTGAAGCAGCTGACCGAGGTTGTCTATTACAGACAGAGAACCAGTCTGAAGGCTGCGCGGCGCATCGCCCTGGAGCTGCTTGAACGGCTCGGTCTTCCAGATTCTCTGAAGAGAACTGACCGCTACCCGGGGCAGCTCTCCGGCGGCCAGTGCCAGCGTGTCGTCATTGCTCTGGCGCTGGCCTGCAAGCCGGGCATTCTGCTCTGCGATGAGCCGACTACGGCGCTGGATGTGACGGTTCAGCGCCAGATTATAGATACGATTACGAGTCTGCAGCAGGAGCTGGGCTTCGCTATGGTCTTTGTGACCCACAACCTGGCGATTGCCGCCAATCTCTGCTCCAGACTGGTTGTAATGAAGCAGGGCCGGATCATTGAGCAAGGCGAGACACATAGCCTGTTGCGGCATCCGGCTGAGGCTTATACACAGATGCTAATGGATTCGGTGCTCCCTCTGCCGGAGCTGGAAGGAGGCGGGGGCTCGTGGAAGTAGCACTACAGGTGCAGGATATAACCGTCCGTTATGGCGGGTTCACCGCCCTCGATCAGATCCGGTTGGAGCTTGCGCGGCATACCACGCTGGGGCTTGTCGGTGAGTCCGGCTCCGGGAAGTCTACGCTGGCCCGGGTCATTGCCGGACTGATCACTCCGGATGAAGGACAGCTTCTGCTGGGTGCGGAGCCGTTAGGCAAGAAGCGGAGCAAGGCGCAGCATAAACAGATTCAGATGATCTTTCAGAACCCGGATTCTTCGCTGAATCCCCGGCATACTGTCCGGCAGATTCTGGCGGAAGCCTTGCTGTTCCACCGGATTGTAGAGCGTTCGCAGGTTGAGCGCAGAAGTAAGGAGCTGCTTAGCCGGGTGCAGCTGGATGCCAAATCTCTGGACAGATATCCGCATGAATTCTCCGGAGGCCAGCGCCAGCGGATCGCCATTGCCCGCGCGCTTAGCGTGGAGCCTAGTCTGCTGATCGCCGATGAGCCTACCAGCGCACTGGATGTCTCAGTGCAGCGCAGCGTGCTGGAGCTATTCCATACGCTGCAAGCCGAGCTTAATCTGACGATGCTGTTCATCTCCCATGATCTGGGAGTCATTCATGCCGTCAGCGATACCGTCGCTGTGATGCGTCAGGGGCAGCTGGTCGAGGTGAATTCGAAGGATGAATTCTTCGTCCGGCCCCAGCATGAATACAGCCGGGAGCTATTGTCTGCGGTGCCCAAGATGCCGCAATATTGAACATTCATACCATCAGGAGGATTATATGAACCGTCAAATTACAGGATTCGTACCACTCACGCTATCTGAGCTGGACACATTAACACAGCAGCTATCCCGGCTATTAGGGACACAGCATCCTCCGGTAATCATTCCGGGGGAGGCGATTCTAGGCATTGAGGCGGTAGCAGCAGGAATTGCTGCGCCGGGACGTACGATTCTGAACGTAGTGACCGGACCTTACGGCAGCTTGTTCGGGGAATGGCTTACGCGCGGCGGGGCTACCGTTAAGGAAGTGAAGGTTCCCTTCGACCAGGTGGTTACAGTAGAGGAAGTGGCCGCAGCGATTGAGCAGCATCAGCCGGTTGCGATTTCTTTGGTGCAGGCAGAGGTGGTTACAGGCGGCTCGAACCCTGCGGAGGAGATCTTCAAGCTGGCCCGCAGGCATAACCTGATTACGGTAACGGATTCCGTGTCGGCTGTCGGGGGAGAGGCGCTGTCTGTGGATGAGTGGGCGGTGGATTTCGCTGTAATGGGTGCGCAAAAAGCGCTCGCCGGTCCTAACGGAATCAGCGCGGTCAGTATTTCTCCCCGCGGCTGGGCCTTCCTGGAGTCGAACGAACGGGCTCCGCGCAATTCCATTCTGTCCTTGCTGGATCTGCAGCCGTCCCCGGACGGAGCAGCGCCGCTCCGCGTCCCGCCGAATATCCCGGTCCTGGAAGCCAGAGCTCTAATCGAAGCCCTGGAGGCTGTTGCCGAAGAGGGACTGCCCCAGGTTATCCAGCGGCATGAACGTGCGGCGGCCTCTGCTGTCGCAGGGGTCGCGGAGCTTGGGCTTGCGCCTTGGCAGAAGGACAGCAGTCATTATTCCACGCTGACTACGACTGTTCGGATTGACGAGCAGCCGCTTCTGCTGATCAAGCAGCCTGTCGGTATCGTAGCTCCCGGGGACGGGGAATTATTCGGTCAATTGCTGCGGATCAATCATTTCGGAACGAATGCCAGCCGGGAGAGTGTCGAAGCAGCAGTGCAGACGCTGGCCAGACTGCTGAAGCTGGATGCTGAACCGGCAGTGCAGGCCGTCCGCCAGGTCTGGAGGGAAGCGGAATGATCCTTAAGCAGCCGCAATTTCAGGCATACACTGGAATCCATATTGCAGGCACCCAGGGGAAACGCTTCGATATCGAGATTACGAACGGGCGGTTCACCGCAGTGGCAGAAGTAGGTCCGCACCCGGAACAGGCGGAAGGCTCCCGGCAGCAGCAGCTATGGATCAGTCCGGGCATTCTGGATCTGCACACCCATCTGGCCTGGACCGACTTTGATCATGACGACCAACTCCGGCGGGACCCCCGCGAGATTGAGGTGATGCAGGCGGAGGCCTTCGCCGCTACCTTGCGGACGGGAGTAACTACAGCCCGCGATGCCGGCGGTATTCTGCCTGCCACGATCCGGCATCTCGTGAAGTATTACCAGCAGCCGCTGCGGGTAGAGACCAGCAGTGAAATGCTGGGAGCTTCCGATGCCAAGGGGATTAAGCATCTGGAGAACCGCCTGACGGAGATCTACGCGACCGGGGCAGGCTGGGTCAAAATCATGGCAACCGGCGGTCTTGGCGCACCTACCGAGAAGGTTACGGAGCCGAATTTCTCCGGGGAGGAATTCGCCTTCATCGTCCGTCATGCCCATGCGAACGGGAAGAAGGTATTGGTGCATACCTGGGGCGGGGTGACGATTGACTGGTCCATTCAGGCCGGTGTGGAATCTATTGAACACGGGATGTTCATGACCTGGGATCAGGCCGGGAGACTTGCCGAATCCGGCGTGGCTTACGTGCCGACCACTTCAATCTACCGGATCGCCGCCGATCCGAAGGGAGTGCTGGCGTTAAGTCCGCTCATCTGTGAACGGGCCGCCCGGGCCGCTGATGCTCATGCCATCGCGCTCGGATATGCCAGGGAGGCAGGGGTGCGGCTGGGCTTCGGCACCGATTACGCTACGCCTGCGCTGCATGGCTACAACCTGCAGGAATTCGACACGCTGCTGGACTACGGCCTGAGCCGGGCGGAGGTCTGGCGGTCAGCTACAGAAGACGCAGCGGCGATACTTGGAAGCGGCCATGAGCTGGGCCGGATTGCGGAAGGCTATATTGCCGATGCCGTCATCTACGCCGCCGATCCTTATCAGGCCAAGAATGCGGATCAACTGCGCACAAGCATTGTTACGGTCATTACTGGAGCGCAGGAAGAGGATTTGGTGTAGCAGGATTGTTGTATACGAAGGGGGCTGTCCCAAAAGTCATGAAATGCTGCTTGGGATAGCTCTTTATTTTGGATTAGAATCAACGTGAGCACTTGGGTGAACGCTCCGCAAACAGAACGTTGTTCCAATCGCTGTTGTGTCCAGATTTCTTTTATTCCCCCTTAGCGGTGAAAATCCGGACAAAGGCGAACGCTTCGCTTTTCCACAATCATTCTGCCCGCTCCGCTGTTTAAGCGAAAATTGATTCTTCCATCCTTAAAAAGCAAACAAAGAAATCGCTCATTTTGGTAAATGGAGGTACCACCCAACCATTCCCAAAGGAGCGATTTCTTTGTACATTCAATATTTCATAAACCAACTTTGCTTACCTATTGACCCATACCCATTAACCATTCACAGCTCAGTATACTGCTTAACCGCTTGATCCAGGTAGGCTGCTACCTCAGGGCTCTTTTTATTTCCGGCAGCATCGAGCAGCGGCATCAGCTGGGCCAGAATATTCAGCACCTTATTGTCACCCGGCCCCTCCATCAGGGCTTGGTCGTAGGCCCGGCGCAGCTCAGGGTCGAGTTCATTCGTGTCGTAATCGTAGGCTGGGGTGTTATCCGAGCCGAGCAGTACTAGTGGAACCGTATAAGACATTTCATTGCGGATGGCCGCGGTCCGGTTCGACTTCGGATAATCTTGGACGTAATCGCTCATGATGGCCGCTCTGCCGATCAATTCATCCCAAGTGATCACGATACCCGCATCGAAGGTAGACGGCTTGTTGCTCTCCGTTGCCATGATATCAATATACGCGGCGATATCCTTGCTGACATAGGGTTTGAAGACCTTGAAGCCTTCATAATGCATAACCGGATAATACATGCCTTCGCTTGACTCCAGCTTATAGCCTTTATCCCAAATCTCTTCAATCAGCTTGCGGACCGCAGGCGCTTTAACCCGCTTTAGAATCTCCGTATAGGTCATGTCGTTGTTAATTTCGGCATCCATTAGCGCTTTTTGCACAGCATCTGTATATAGCTTCTCAGAGAACCGCTCAAGCCCCGCCTTCTGGGCATTTTCCAATTGAAGGGTCATTACCGTGCCGTACCAGGATCCAACTTTGGAGATATGGTTCATAAGATATTTGCGTGCCTGTGCGAGGCTTGCGGGATTGCTGGCATATTTGCGGAACTGGTTGTAGACCGTCTGGGCATCAGTTGTGGATGCCGACGCTGCAACTACGGGCTGTCCACCAACGCCTGCAATCACTGTACCGCCGGCCAGAGTCAGAGCTGTACCGAGCAGCACCGCTCTTGCTGTTTTTGCTAAGGATTCTGGTAATGTTCTCATTATGTACCTCCTAATGGGATAAGGTTTGCTGGTAACGCCTATATAAGAAGCACTAAAGAAATTAACGAAAAGCAAAAAGAAGCGGAGGGGAAATTTGGAACTGGAGGAGCGATAGCGACCGCCTTTGTGTTTGGATTTCTACCGCGAGGAGCGGTTTAAATAAAGAAATCCAAACACAACAGTGGCCGGAAGTCCAAATGTTCACCGCAGTGACGACCAAGCTTAGAGTTCAAACCTAAAGTGTATCTTATCTATCCTATTTATTTGGACAGATCCGGAATGGATGAATCGGGCGACTCATATGAAATAACGCTTGACTTGGAACGCATTTCATAACCTATAGTTCAGTGGAAGACTAGACAAAGGGGAGAAGAGGATATGAATCAGACCAGCAGAAAGATTATTTTCATCGATATTGACGGAACGCTTCTCATGGAGAATGGAATAGTCCCGGAATCGGCAGTGCAGGCATGCAAGCAGGCACGGAAGAACGGGCATTTGCTGTACCTGTGCACCGGACGCTCCAAGGCTGAAATCTATGATTATATCTGGGAGATCGGGTTCGACGGGTTGATTGGAGCGGCCGGCGGATATGTGGAGAGCGGTGGCGAAATGCTTTATCATAAAAAAGTGACCCCGGAGGATGCGAAGCATTTGATCGATTATTTTAACGCGAACGGGGTCGATTTCATTCTGGAATCCAATACGGCGCTTCACGGCAGCCGCCATTTACAATCGCATCTGGAACGCAGAATCTATGGAGACTTGCTGAATGACCCCGAGGCGCAGGAGAGAAAACGGCAATCGCCCCATCCCTATATCGCAACACTCACTTACGGGGACGAGGAGTTATATCTGGATGATGTCAACAAGGTATGCTTCTTGGAGAGCAGCCTGCCCTTTCAGCAGATTCAGGAGGAATTACAGGACCGGTTCACGGCGATTCAGTGCTCCATCCCGATCTTCGGGGAGAACAGCGGGGAGCTGATGATGCCTGGCGTTCATAAAGCTGCGGCTATTGCCGATGTCCTGCAGCATTTGAATATCCCCCTGGAGGACAGTATGGCGATTGGCGACGGACTTAACGATCTGGAGATGCTGGAATATGTCCAGGTGGGGATTGCCATGGGCAATGCCCGCGAGCCGCTCAAAGCAATTGCCGATGATATCACCGATTCTATTGAGAACGATGGACTGTACAATTGCTTCCTGAAGCAAGGACTGATCTGACTAACGGGTTGATCTCCGGGAAGACTCGTGTTAAAATGCACTTAATTAAGCGATTGGAGTTGAAGAGTATCGTGCGGACATTTCTTGCGTAATGTGACCAATAAACAAGCGTTATTTGTGGCGCGCAATTTATGGTTGATATGCAGGAAGGGTCTGCCTCTTTTCACTCTGGTCCAAATATCCTTATTCAAGTCCGCCTGGACATAAGTGTCCAGGGATAGGATTTGCTGTGTTTATTTGAGCTGCTGGAGGAGAACCTTCTTGCAGCTTTTATTTTTGTAAATACAGGAGGATACGTGTATGTCTTTGATTAATGTGAGCAAGCTGACTTTTGCCTATGAAGGCACTTACGATAATATTTTTGAGAATGTGAGCTTTCAGCTGGATACAGATTGGAAATTGGGCTTCACCGGACGCAACGGCCGCGGCAAAACAACCTTCCTGAACCTGCTGCTTGGCAAATATGAGTACAGCGGGACGATCTCCGCGCAGGTGGGCTTCGAGTATTTCCCATTTGCGGTGGCTGACCCTGCGGCTCTGACCGTGGATGTCATGCAGGAGATCGACCCGGAGATGGAGCACTGGAAGCTGATGCGCGAGCTGTCGCTGCTGCGGGTGTCCGAGGATACGCTGTACCGGCCGTTTGAATCGCTGTCGAACGGGGAGCAGACGAAGGTGCTGCTGGCCGCCCTGTTCGCGCGCGAGAACCAGTTCCTGCTCATAGACGAGCCGACGAACCATCTGGATGCGAAGGGCCGGAGGCTGGTCAGTGACTATCTCCGTACGAAGAGCGGGTATATTCTGGTGTCGCATGACCGTGCTTTTCTCGATAACTGTGTGGACCATATCTTGTCGATTAACAAGACCAATATTGAGATCCAGAAGGGCAACTTCAGCAGCTGGTGGGAGAACAAGTCCAGACAGGATCAGTTCGAGCTGGCGGAGGATGAGAAGCTGCGGAAGGACATCAAGCGCTTATCGGACTCCGCCAAAAGAACGGGCGGCTGGTCGCATGAAGTCGAGAAAACCAAGAATGGCACACTGAATTCCGGATCAAAAGTGGATAAAGGCTATATCGGCCATAAGGCCGCCAAGATGATGAAGCGCTCCAAGTCGATTCAGCAGCGGCAGGAATCCGCCATCGCGGAGAAGTCGAAGCTGCTGCGTAATCTGGAGAGCGCGGACAGTCTGAAAATTGCACAGCTTCCTTATCATAAGCAGCAATTGGTAGAGCTGGAGGATCTGTCGATCCGCTATGACGACAAAACGGTATGCTCTGGTGTTAGCTTCGCTCTGGAACAAGGGGACCGGATCTCCCTCTCTGGCAGCAACGGCTCAGGCAAATCAAGCATTCTGAAGCTGATCTGCGGGGAGGACATAAACTATACCGGCCACTTCGCACGGGACAGCCAGTTGTCTATCTCTTATGTATCCCAGGATACTTCGCAGCTCAAGGGCAGCCTGAGTGAGTATGCGCGAGAGCAGGGGATCGACGAGAGCCTGTTCAAGTCGATTCTGCGGAAGCTCGATTTCTCACGGCTGCAATTCGAGAAGGATATGTCCACCTACAGCGGCGGGCAGAAGAAAAAGGTGCTGATTGCCGCCAGCCTCAGCGAGCAGGTGCATCTGCACATCTGGGATGAGCCGCTGAACTTCATCGATGTCATCTCCCGGATGCAGATCGAGGAGCTGCTGCTGGAATATACACCGACGATCCTGTTTGTGGAGCATGACCGCGAATTCTGCGCGAATATCGCGACTAAGCAGGTTGTACTCGACTAAGCAGGTATCAAATCTGTACCGGAAGCTCAAATTGTTCCTTCAACCGCTTGATGTCGGCCCGCGGGGGAGCGCCAAACATACGGGAATATTCCCGGCTGAACTGTGAGGCGCTCTCATAGCCGACCCGGAAGGCAACATCGGCTGCATCTGCAGACTCGGCTAATAGCAGGCGGCGAGCCTCCTGCAGGCGCAGCTGCTTCTGGAACTGGATCGGGCTCATAGCCGTAACTTCCTTGAAGTTGCGGTGGAATGCGGAGACGCTCATATTGGCGATATCGGCCAGCTCGTCGATCCGCAGAGCCTGTTCGCTATGGCTGACAATCTGCTCAATTGCTTCCCTGATCCGGTAAGTGCTGCTGCCTTCCATGGCAATCTGGGCCAGCGTTACCCCATATGGTCCCTGCAGCAGTTTATACAGAATTTCCTTAGTATATAGAGGGGCAAGGAACGGGATGTCTTTGGGAGTATTGAGCAACCGCGCCAGACGGAGAAGCGCATCCAGCAGATCCGTGTCGATGTGTCCGACGAATAAGGCACGCCGGGCATTCTCCCGGGGGAGAATCTGCAGCTGCGATTCATGGAGGACCTCCAGAATCTGGTTTTGCGTGAATTCCATTTTGAAGCTTAAATAGGGAACCTCCGGGGACGCCTTAATCACTTGTCCCACTACCGGCAGGTTCATTGAAGCCACCAGGAAATCAGAAGAGGTATATACAAAATGCTCCTGAGCCAGCATAATCTCCTTCACGCCTTGGGTAATGAAGCAGAAACACGGGTTATATACCCGGTAAGCAGGCTCACTCGCCTGGGAGTAACGGATGAATTGCAGTGCAGGCACGGCCGTTTCATGAGCGCCGTCCCGGCCGGTATGCCGCTCAATCAGCCGGCACAGCTCAAGCTTTTGCGTTACGATAGCTTCAGTCACTTGAGAGCCTCCTTAGTTTCATATGGTTTCATTATAGGGCATATCCGGCGGGAGTGTTAATGAGAACGGTAGGATTAGGCAATCATTCGCGACTATTGTGATAACGCTAATCCATTATCTGTTGCACAATAAGAGAGACTGATATATACACTATTCTCAGGAAAGCAGGGAACAAGCGAATGGAATATACAAAAATGGGCAACACCGGCCTTGATGTCTCCAGACTGTGCCTGGGCTGTATGAGCTTTGGCGATGCCAAGCGCTGGGTGCACCCTTGGGTGCTGGATGAAGAGCAGAGCCGGACGATGATCCGTACCGCACTGGACCTTGGCATTAATTTCTTCGATACGGCCAATGTCTATTCTGACGGCACGAGTGAAGAAATGCTCGGACGGGCTTTGAAGGACATGACTGCCAGGGATGAGGTGGTGATTGCGACCAAAGTATTCTTCCCTATGCGAACCGGACCGAACGGCGGGGGCTTGTCCCGCAAAGCAATTATGAGCGAGATCGACCACAGCCTGAAGCGGCTGGGAACTGATTACGTTGATCTGTACCAGATTCACCGCTGGGATTATACTACGCCGATTGAAGAAACGATGGAAGCCCTGCATGATGTGGTGAAGGCGGGAAAAGCCCGCTACATTGGCGCTTCCGCCATGTATGCCTGGCAGTTCCAGAAGGCGCTGCATGTTGCTGATATGAACGGCTGGACCCGGTTCGTCTCCATGCAGAACCATCTGAATCTCATCTATCGTGAAGAGGAACGTGAGATGCTCCCGCTCTGTAAGGAAGAGGGCATTGCGGTCATCCCCTACAGCCCCTTGGCTTCTGGCCGGCTAACCCGGGACTGGGCGGAATCTACGCTGCGCTCGGAAACGGATCAGGTACAGAGATCCAAATACGATGCTACAGCCGACAAGGACCGCCTGATTGTCGAGCAGGTAGCTGCCATTGCGGCGGAGCGCGGAGTTCCGCGCATCCATGTTGCACTGGCCTGGCTGCTGCAGAAACAGCCGGTCACTGCGCCGATTATCGGGGCGACGAAGCTGTCGCATATTACCGATGCGGTGGGAGCGTTATCCCTTCAGCTGACAGCTGAAGAGATTGCCCGGCTGGAAGAGCACTACGTGCCGCATGCTATCGTTGGTGCGCTTTGAAAATTTCCATTCAGTAGACAACTGAATCAGCTTCATCCATTGAGCGCGTGCCGGTATGATCCGGCATGCGCTTTTTGCTGGAGCAGGAAACAGCCCTGCTCAGGGAGAAACTAACAGGAAGCCGGGAAATGCTGCCGGAGCGTTTGATTAAGGATTTGACTGGAAGCTGGATGCACAGTGATGAACTGCTGGATTCATGGCGGCATCTGGCCGCAAGAGTATAGAGATTACCATGATTAGGAGTGATAATTGTGCTGTCAAAGATCAGCCTTGAAGGCGAATGGAAGCTGCAACTGGAAGAGAAGGGGCAAGGACTGGTGCTACCTTTTACCGATGTAATTATGCTGCCGGGAACTACCTCCTTCGCCCGTAAAGGGCCGAAGAATGAGGAGATTCTGGTAGGCGCTCTGACGGATGAATTCCGTTATGAAGGACCGGTCTGGTACTCCAGAGAGGTTGGGATTCCGGAAGAGCTGGCAGGTAAGCGCTGCTGCTTATATCTGGAACGTACAAGGCTTACCACCCTCTGGCTGGACGGTCAGGAGATCGGCAGCCGCGACAGCTTGAATACTCCGCATGTATATGAGCTGCCGCAGCTGCAGCCCGGGAGTCATACGCTTATTATCCGGGTGGACAACACCGGCTATCCGACCAAAGGCGGGCATATGACCTCGCCGGACACCCAGACCAACTGGAACGGAATTACCGGGCGGATGGAGCTGCAGTTCTATGGGGAAGCCCGGATTAGCGGCATCCGGCTAAAGTCTGATCTGCCTGCACGTTCGGTGCAGATCTCGGCAACGCTGGAGAGCATGCAAGGTGCTACACTCGCGGTATCTGCTAATAGCTTCAATAGTGAGATAACACATTACGTAGAGGAACAGGAATATGTCATCGCACCGGGTCCGTTCACTATAGACTATGCACTGGGTCCCGATGCGCTGCTGTGGAGTGAATTCGCTCCCCATCTGTATACTGTCAGCCTTGTTCTCAAGGGCAGCGATGGCATTACCGTGGACCGGCAGGAGGTGATCTTTGGGCTTAAGTCATTCCGGGCTGAGGGGGACAAGTTCACCATTAATGGGGAAAAGACTTTTCTGCGCGGCAAGCATGACGGCCTGATCTTCCCGCTCATCGGCTATGCTCCTACAGACGCCCGAGAGTGGGTGCGGATTCTGGGTATTGCGAAGTCCTACGGCATTAACCACTACCGCTTCCATACCTGCTGTCCGCCGGAAGCAGCCTTCACCGCTGCCGATCTGCTCGGGATCTACATGCAGCCGGAGCTGCCGTTCTGGGGAACCATTACTGTAGATACCGATGAAGGGCATAATCAGGCAGAGCAGGACTATCTGATCAGCGAAGGATACGCTATCCTGCGGGAATTCGGCAATCATCCTTCCTTCGTCATGATGTCGCTAGGCAATGAGTTATGGGGCAGCAAGGAGCGGATTGATTCATTCCTGAAGGACTACAAGGCATTCGATGACCGGCCGTTATACACCCAAGGCTCCAATAATCATCAATGGGTGCCGGAGGTGCTGGAGCATGACGATTTCTTCAGCGGTGTGCGCTTCACCCGGGACAGGCTGTTCAGAGGCTCCTATGCCATGTGCGATGCTCCGCTTGGTCATGTCCAGACTTTGCTGCCAAGTACAATGAAGGACTACGACGATCAGATTATTCCGCCGGGCTTCGGGAGCAGTGAAGGAGTGTCCGTCGAGGCAGGCGGCGAGATCCTGATCCAGTACGGTACCGAAGCCAAGGCTGTACAATCCGGCAGTGAGTCCGGTGAATGGATACCACAGGTTCCGGTAATCTCGCATGAGATCGGACAATATGCTACGTTTCCGGATTTTGAGGAAATAGGGAAGTACACAGGCCCGCTGAAGGCCGGGAACTTCGTCATCTTCCGCGAACGGCTGGAGAGTAAGGGGCTTGGACATCTGGCCGATGCATACTTCAAAAGCTCAGGCCAGCTCGCTGTCGCTTGCTACAAGGAAGAGCTTGAGGCTGCCTTCCGTTCCCGCCGGCTAGCGGGGTTCCAGCTTCTGGATCTCCAGGATTTCAGCGGCCAGGGTACAGCATTGGTAGGTGTTCTGGATGCCTTCATGGATTCCAAGGGGCTGATCAGCCCGGAAGAGTGGCGGACCTTCTGTAATGATGCTGTGCTGCTGGCAAGATTCCCTAAATACAACTACGGCGCCGGGGAGACCTTCGAGGCCCATGTGGAGCTGAGCTGCTTCCGCAGCGGCATGCCGGATGCCATTGAGCTGCACTGGGAGCTTGCGGTTGAAGGGGGAGCCCGGACAACGGGCTCAGCCGGAGCCTTTATTCCTGCCGGAACCCACTACATTGACATTTGTGATCTGGCGATTGAGCTTCCGGCGGTTGACCGGATGAGCCGTGCGGAGCTGGCGCTTCGGGTCCAAGGAACCGATATCCGCAAAAGCTACGACTTGTGGATATATCCTGAGCAGAGGGATAACCCGCTTGAAGCTGAAGGCATCTATGTGTTCACAGAGCTGTCTGAGGAGGCAGTCTCCCTGCTGGAGCAAGGCGGCAACGTGCTGCTGATGCCGGAGCCGGAGTCGGTTCAGAACGGAATTGAAGGCTATTATTGCACGGATTTCTGGTGCTACCCGATGTTCCGCTCGATCTCGGAGAGCATGAACCGGCCGGTTCCCATCGGTACGATGGGCCTGCTGATCGATAACGGGCATCCGGTGCTGCGCGATTTCCCGAGTGAAGCGCATTCCACCTACCCGTGGTGGACTATCGCCCAGCATTCCAAATCGCTTATCATGGATGAGGCGGACCGCAGCTGGGATCCCATCGTACAGACCATCGATAATTTCGAGCGTAATCACAAGCTAAGTTTCCTCACAGAGTGCAGCGTAGGTAACGGTAATCTGCTGCTGTGTGTACTGGATGCCGCTAAGGTGAGCCGGACCACTGAAGGCAGACAATTCTTGACCAGCATAGCCGGTTATATGAATTCTGCTGATTTCCAGCCGCAATACCAGGCAACCATTGAAGAGCTTCGGGCATTGATTCGTTAAAAGACTGGGTAGAGCTGTCCCACAGCCGTGAAGCGGCTGGTTGGGGCAGCTCTTTAGAATGCGGAAGCCTCGTTTGAAGCTAATATTCGGAGATAGGTGTATTCCGTGCAATTAAAACTAGCAAAAAGGAAGGCATTCTGCTTCTAACTGTAGTTTGTACAACTAAAATTGCCCGAATGAGCGAAAACCCGGCTGTGAGGGAATTTTAAATGTACCTTCTACAACTAAACATACTATCGGTAGAAAATCGGATGCTTTAGCTGTACAGATTGCAATTAAGCCCAACTGTGTACCTTTACCAGACGCTCGGCAAACCCTCAGCTTGTAGTGGGTTAATGTGTTAATGGGTTATTGTATTACTCGCAAGGCTAAATCTGCTACCTCCCTAGTTTCCCGAATATACTCCAGGAACCTTCTGGAGGCGGGGGACAGATAATGGTCCCGCCGCCATTGCAGGCCCACCTCCCATTCCCAGCCCGGTTCCTGGATGGGAATCCAGACCAGGCCGTCAAGCATCAGTCCGAGCGTCTGCGGAAGTACGGAGACGCCGAGCCCGGCTTTGATGAAGCCGGCCACAGTAATCAAATCCTCAGCGTCATAGGTGGAGGCCAGCTCGAAATTAGTATTTTGGAAGAGGGAGGTGATTGTGCTCTTGAGTCCGCAATTCGTCTTCAGTCCGACAAACGGCTCACCCGACAGCTCGAACAGACTCAATGAGGAGCGCGAGGCGAACCGGTGGGAACTGGAGACCACAATATAAATCGGTAATCTGCGAAACACCATCCATTCCTTATTCTCCGCCGTAGTCTCTCTGGACGTAATCAGCATATCCGAGGTCCCGTTATCCAGCGCTTCGTCGATATCCCCGTGATTCCCCTGATACAGATCAAACCGCACCTTCGGATGGTCTGCCTGATAGTCTCTGATAAGCGATGGAATCAGGTCCACGCCAAGAATATTCAGATAAGACAGATGAACGGTTCCGCTCTCCGCATTGGCCGACTCCTCAATCTCCCGCACACCATTCCCGATACTGCGCAGCGCTTCTTCGACCCGTGAACTGAACATAACCCCATAGCGGTTCAACTGGACATTGCGGCCCTTACGCTCGAATAAAGGAACCCCCAGTTCGCTTTCCAGTTTGGAAATCGCATGGCTCAAGGCAGGCTGCGTAATTCGCAGCGCTTTGGACGCTGAGGTCATATGCTCAAGCCGGGCTACGGTCAGAAAGTACTCCAATTGTGTAAGCTCCATGCAGGCAGCCTCCTTTATATATTAATATTATTCATGATTTTAATGAAAATAATAAATTAGACGCTCATATTAATCAAGTCTAATATATACATATAGACCTTAGGGCGGCTGGACTTCCAGCCTATCCTGAGGAATCCCTAATGAATTGAGGCCATAACAATGACTATAACTTATGCTAATCCACTGACAGAATACGAAGGTAAAAGAGTCCTGGTAACAGGCGGTACCAAGGGAATGGGACAGGCAATCGCTGCCCGATTCACAGCGGCAGGCGCTGAAGTTATGACTACTGCCCGGACACTTCCGACGGAAGGGCCCGCTTCGGATTTGTTCGTCCAGGCCGATCTGTCCACGCCCGAAGGCGTGGAGCGAGTCATTGCCGCAGTCAAGGCCCGGTTCGGGCGGATCGACATTCTGGTGAATAACGCTGGCGGCAGCTCAACACCAGCGGGGGGATTTCTCGCAGCATCCGATGAACACTGGATGGATGCGCTGAATCTGAACCTGCTGGCAGCTGTGCGGCTGGACCGGGGGCTGATCCCGCTCATGCTGGAGCAAGGCAAGGGAGTCATCATCCACATCTCTTCCATTCAAAGAGTGCTGCCGCTGATCGAATCGACCATCCCCTATGCAGCCGCCAAAGCTGCGTTAAGCAGTTACAGCAAGAGCTTATCTAAGGAATTCTCTCCGAAGGGCATCCGGGTGAACCGGGTTGCGCCGGGCTTCATTCAAACCACAGCAAGCGAGGACTTCCTAAAGAGTATTGCGGAGGTAACAGGCAGTGTGGAAAGTGCGCTGCAGTCGGTAATGGATGCGCTGGGCGGCATACCTATCGGACGCCCCGGCTTCCCTGAGGAGGTAGGTGAGCTGGTAGCCTTCCTTGCTTCCGACCGCGCAGCCTCCATTACGGGTGCCGAGTACGTGATTGACGGGGGAACCGTACCTACGGTGTAAGGTGAAGCTTCACGGTTAAGCTCTGCCTGAACTAACCTCTACTATTAGGACAGTCCGTTAAGCCATTCATTGGCTGAGCGGGCTGTTCCTTTTTCTTTTATTTGTTTTGGAACTATTAAGAAGGTTTTACAAACGAAAAGCAAAAAGAAGCGGAGGGGAAATTTGGAACTGGAGGAGCGAATGCGACCGCCTTTGTGTTTGGATTTCTACCGCGAGTAGCGATTATATTCAGGAAATCCAAACACAACAGCGGCCGGAAGTCCAAATGTTCACCGCAGCGACGCCCAAGCTTTGAGTTGTAATAATTCTTTATCTTTTCTTTAGATTTGGTTTAGACTGGATTAAGAATGGCAGGCTATAGTTACAAAGAGTGCGGCTTGCATGACAAGATAGAGGGGGATTCACCATGTATACCATTCTCATAGCCGATGACGAATCGGAGATTGTTGAGCTTCTGCAGCTGTATCTGGAGAAGGAATATAACATTTTGACGGCAGAGAACGGAATCGAAGCCTTGAAGCTGATGCAGAATAACAAGATTGACCTGGCCATACTGGACATTATGATGCCGGGGATGGACGGGCTGCAGCTGCTGAAGCGGATTCGGGAGCATGAGCATTTCCCAGTACTGTTTCTGTCCGCCAAGAGCCAATATCATGACAAAATCCTGGGGCTGGAGCTTGGAGCGGATGACTACATCGCTAAGCCTTTTAATCCGCTGGAGATTGTGGCGCGTGCCGGGGCCATGCTGCGGCGAGTGCATCAGTTCGATGCCAAGGCACCGGAGGAGGAGAAGCCAAGTGAGCAGATCGTGCTCGGCAGGCTGACGCTGGACCGGAGTACCTGTCAGGTTGAGGTGGCCGGGGAGGCCGTCGCTCTGACCTCTACCGAATATAAAATCCTGGAGCTGCTGATGCAGCAGCCGGGCCGTGTTTTTACACGCAAGAAGATCTATGAGACTGTCTGGGAAGATTTCTACGTCTACGAGGACAACAGCATTATGGTGCACATCAGCAACATCCGCGACAAGATCGAACGAGATTCCAAGAGACCGGAATACCTGAAGACGATCAGGGGATTGGGGTACAAAATTGAAGCACCCGTGGAAAAGTAGAGATAACCGCCCGCTGCAGACGTCGCTGACCATCGACTTCCTGCTGTTCAACTGCATGCTGCTGATGCTGGTGTTAGTGGTCTATCTATTCGTACAAAAGGATATTGCTGAGGTTATCCGGGAGCAAATGACGCCTGACCCCAATCTGTCTGTGGAAGCCGGGGCGTACCGGGAGGAGCTGGGCCAAGGGCCGGAGAGTGAGCGTCTGCTGAAGAGCGGAGGCTGGCTGGAGCTGCTGGATTCCGGCAAGCGGGTGATCCGTGTTGTTGGCGAGAAGCAGGATGAGATTCAGGTTTATGCCGAGGACAGCCTGTTTCAGGGACTGGAGAACCGCAGCGACCAGCCCTTTTATTATTCTATTACGAGCGTAACGGAGCAGGATAGCGGGGCAGCATGGATGTTACTTAAAATTCCCCGCGATGTAATAAATGTCTCTATTAACAACGAGTTTCTGGTCTCCTATCTGAATCATTCGGTGTTCTTTTATGTATTCCTGGTCAGCGGGTTGATTCTGCTGCTGATTTTTGTGTACAGCTATTGGGTCTCCAGACGGATCAAGAAGCCGCTGCGGGTGCTGAATCTAGGCTTGAACCGTATGATGGAAGGGCATTACAATACCCGAATCGCTCTGTATGCAGAGACCGAGTTCCTGCGGATCGGCCACAGCTTCAACTACATGGCTGATGTGATTGAGAAGACCACCGAGGAGAAGCGCCTCGCCGAGAAAAGCAAGCAGCGGCTGATGGTCGATCTGTCACATGACCTGAAGACCCCGATTACCAGCATCCAGGGATACGCGCAGGCCCTTATCGAAGGACGCGTTACCGACCCGGAGCGGCAGACGAAATATTTGAATTACATCTACACCAAGTCCGTGCAGGTCACGAAGCTCATTACGCATATGCTGGATCTGCTTAAGCTAGACTCACCGGATTTCATCCTGCGGATAGAGCGCATTGAGCTGGGCGACCATCTGCGGGAGATTATTGCTGATACCTATGGCGAGATTGAGCAAAAAGAATTCGAGCTTCACGTGCAGGTGCCCGAAGAAGAGGTCTATGCCCGTTATGATCCCGAGCTGTTCGCCAGTGTCATTAATAATCTAATTTCTAATGCTCTGGCCTATAATCCCGAAGGGACGCGCATCCGGGTATCCGTGATTCCCGAGGATACACAGATCAGGATCGAGATTGCGGACAATGGAGTCGGCATTCCGAAGGAGCTGTGGACTACGATCTTTGATCCGTTTGTGCGGGGAGATGAAGCCCGGACAACGGCCAGCGGAGGAACCGGTCTGGGTTTGTCCATCGCCAAGAAGAATGTGGAGAAGATGGGCGGCACTTTGCTGCTGGAGAGCAGGGAAGGGGAGCCGACGGTATTTGTGATCCGTATTCCGAAGTAGCGAACGGCTGAAGGAGTACAGATAAGTGATTTTATATAGAGGAAATAATTAACTTCTTGTCGAATGTACTGATCTGGAAGATTCCGGCACCTTGCCGGGACACCTAACTTACATCGGGGGAAGGAATTAGAACATCTATGAAAAAACTTGCATTACTGCTCACCACTCTGCTGCTTGCGCTCGGACTGGTCTATCCGGGAGGCGCCGGACAGGCAGCGGCCGCAGCCGCACCAGTGTACACGGAGATTGCTACGTTTGTCGAAGGCAACCTGCTTATTTCGCCAGCCAAATCTGTACTCGTGAATGGCTCTGCCTATGTTCCGGTTAAGCTGGCCGGACAGATTCCGGGCTTCAATGTGGCGGCAGATGCTACTGGCGTAACGCTCACAGGCAGCAAAGGAAGCGCCAAGCTGAACAAGGATAACTCTATTTTGTACAAAAGCACCAATTACGTAGCCTTCAAAACCCTGCTCAAGCTTGGAGCGATTGACGGCAAATATGCCTCCAGCGCCATAGCGTTGTTCGTTTGGAGTACAGAGGACGGCAAGAATAAGAGCAACAGTATGCTCTACGCAATCAGCAAGCTGCCTGGAACGATGGGCATTGTGCTTGGCAAAAAGGTCTACTTATATGGACATCCGGGAAGCCATTGGGTGAAAAGTGTACAGTATGTTGATGACAACAACCAGAACTTTGTGATGCAAAATGAAGCCGGAACCGAGTGGGTTCTGGACTTGAACGATTTTGTGGACAATACTATGTACACCATGGAGAATATTGATTATTTGAAGTATTACTATAATGGACAAACGGTGTGGACCCGGAACGCCATGATCAGCGATAGTCCGTTCAAGAACTTTGAGAAAGCAACCATCGCCAATTTCCGCTCGAACCCGGCAAATGGTAATTTAGAAATGATCATCCGCCGGGCCAACGGGCAGGAGGTTCCGCTCGAGATTGAACCTCGTGATGACCCTAGTGAGTATGTCGAAGATGTACTGTTTTTCAAGAATCCGCAAACGGCCTTCAAGATCAGCGATAAAATGTGGTCAGCCATCCGTGAAGAGCGGGCGGTCAGCGGCATGACGATCACAGAGCTTCTGCTCTCCTGGGGAGACCCGGACGAAGTTTATGACGGGTATGTAGTGTACGGCCACCAATACGTCTATTTCATCAATGATAAGGTCTTCTCTATAGTTAATCTTTAATTCTTAGCATCTCCAGGCTTGCTTAAGGAATTCTTAGAGTTCCTTGGGCAGGCTCTTTTTTTCATGTATAATAAATGCACTGGAACCAGCTATTCTTTTACACTCTAGGAGGACATTATGCAGCTCATTCAACCCCAAGCTATTCAGACTCGGATCGACGATTTCGTCTCTGAGGATCTATATATCCATCTAGAACTTACAAACGGAGCCTACGCCAGCCATTTCGACAGCTCCCGTGCTCCGGGCTCGGTGTTCATCAGCAATGCCGAGATCCGTTACACGAACGGCTCCATCTCAGGGACAGGACCCTACCGGGTGGGCTTGAAGACAGAGAAGGGCTGGATCTATGCAGAAGGCCTGACCCATGTGGATGAGCAGGATAACGAGCGGCTGATTCTGGCCGGACATGACAGTATGGGCAAGCTGATCGTGGCGTTGCAGCTTAGCCGGAACCCTTTTTAATGATACTGGAGGAGTAAGCAGACATGAATAATAAATCTATGGACCATGCAAGAATCCTGGTGGTACTTCCCCATCCTGACGATGAAGCCTACTTCGTATCCGGGACGCTGGCGATGTATATCGCAGCAGGTGCAGAGGTGACCTATGCCTGTCTGACACTGGGAGAGATGGGCCGGAACATGGGCGTTCCGCTGATTGCGAACCGTATCACCCTGCCGGCCATCCGCCAAGCGGAGCTCGAAGCTTCCTGTAAGGCCATTGGAATTCAAGACCTGAGGATGCTGGGCTTCCATGACAAAATGATTGAGTTCGAAGACCCGGCGCTTCTGGATCAGCGGATGGAATCGCTCGTGAAGGAGCTTACCCCGTCGCTGGTGATTACGTTCTACCCCGGATATAGCGTGCACCCGGATCATGATGCCACTGGTGCTGCGGTGATCCGTACAATGGCCCGGCTGCCCGCAGCGGAACGTCCGGTTGTACATAGTGTGGCTTTCTCGAATAACCATCAGCAGCGGATTGGAGCAGCCGATGTAGTCATCGATGCAACGCCTTTTATCACTGTCAAAATCAACTCCATTCTGGCGCACCGCACCCAGTTCCAGGAGGATAAAGTGCTTGGTAGCCTTCTGCCAACTGATCCAGTAATCTGCGGCAAGTACGGTATGGAACGCTTCTGGACCTACCGGTTCCCTGAATGCAAGGAACAGCCAGAGGAAGAGGCATTGTGCTGCAATTAAGAATGGAGGCGTAAAGATGACAGAACAACGGGTATACATCCGCTACCCTGAGGCGGGAGATGCCACGGAGCTGACGGGGATGTATTTGCGTAACCGTGAATTTTTTGAAGAACATTCACCGGAGATCAGCGGGGATTTCTATACAGAGGAGTACCAGCGGGACAAGCTTGCGCAGTATGAAGAGTTCAGGGCAGCGGATGAGAGATACGACTTCCTGGTCATTCACAAGGCTGACCGCCGGATTATCGGTACTGTCAGTCTGTCTTTTGTGGTGCGGGGACCGCTGCAGAGCTGTATGATCGGGTACAGTCTGGACAAGGACTATAACGGAAAAGGCTATATGACGGAGGCGGTGCAGCAGGTCGTGCGCTATGCCTTCGAGGAGCTGAAGTTCCACCGGATTACTGGGGAAGCCTCACCGGATAATCCCGGCTCCATCCGTGTGCTTGAGAATGCAGGCTTCCATAAGGAAGGCATTGCCCGTCTGAATGTGAAGATCCGCGGGGTGTGGAAGGACCACCAGATCCTTGCCATCATCAACCCGGCCGAAATCAATTAATGGAGTTAACACTAACGGATTAGTAGCTTAAATATTAACATTGTGGAGGATCACCAATGAGCCAGCGTTTACGAATTACCCGTTCCATGCAGGAAGAGAATGCAGAGCAGGCGCTAACCTTAGAGGAATGCAAGCAATACTTTGCCGATAAATCCGGCTTCAGCTATTCCGGGGTCTACACCGTACAAGGTGTAGAGAGCACGATGTCGATTGATGGAGATTTTTTCATGTGGAGCCATGAGGGGACGGAGTATCCGTTCCGTCTGTATATGGGCGATCTGTACGTTGCCTTGTCAACGGAGGCTATTGTACCCGTGATCCTTGAGATTGCCACGGACCTGCGGGCCGATGTGGTTGAGGGGTAGGCTGAGTAAAGTTCGGATTAAGCTGTTTTTTACACATTCTGTATGCTCCCCGGATGTTATATTGATCCAGTACATATAAGAACTGGGGGAACCAGAATGAATACATATCAGAGTAGAGTACAAGAGCTTCACACGATGCTGACCCGCTTTATGGAGAATGGACCGTTTACCGGATTGCAGGTGGGGATCGTTAGTGAGGACAAGATTCTTTTTACAGGAGAGTATGGCAGCGCTAATGTGTCTACAGAGGAGCCAGTGGTTAACAGCACTCTTTTTCACCAGGCATCCGTCTCCAAGACCTTTGTAGTTACGGCTGTGATGCAATTGGCAGAGCGTGGGCAGGTAGAGCTGGACTCACCTATAGTGAGCTATCTTCCGTATTTCAAAATGAATGATGAACGCTATCATCAGATTACGGTCAGACAATTGTTGAATCACACCTCCGGGATGCCGGATGAGGAGGATTATGCCTGGGACCGGCCTGAATATGATGAAGAGAGTCTTGAGAGGTATGTCAGAGGAATCTGCCATCTCGGCCTGCTGAGTGATCCGGGTACTCATTTTGCATACAGTAATATCGCTTATGAAATTCTTGGAGATCTGATTGCCAAGGTTAGCGGCCTCAGCTTCGAGGAGTATATGCGGCAGCATCTTCTGGAGCCTGCTGGGATGAGCACGAGTTCTTTTCTGAAAATGGAGGTTGAACAGGTGCTGGCTGCGCCCCATGTGCTGAGGAGCTCTGCAGGGTACGGGCCATACGTTAGTGAAGTGTTCCCATACAATAGAGCGCATGCTCCCAGCTCCACACTGTATACCAATGCGCAAGAGATGTGCCAATATATGCTGATGCAGCTCGGTCAGGGCAAAGCTAAGGATAGATATAACGCCTTACAGCCCGGCAGTTATGATCAGATGTGGAACCCTACTATGGCTACAGGCTGGGGGCCGGAGCATGAAGCTGTGGGGCTGGGCTGGTTCCTGGGCCACTATAATGGCTCACGGATACTCTCGCATTCCGGCTGGGATACCGGATTCCTTAGTGAGCTTATTCTACTGCCGGATGAGAATCTCGGCATCTCTGTAATGACCAACTGTGACCATGTGTGGCTGGGCAGTGTGACCCGTCCTATTCTGGATCTGCTGCTGGGCATGGAGGTCCGCCAGCTTAAGCAGTCGATGGTGCATCATCTTGCCAAGACCGTTGTCACGAGCGGCGCAGGTGAGGCCATTAACGAATACCAGCGTATCCGGCGCTTAGAGCAGGATAAGTATTATGAAGCGGATTTTGAATTTATGCGGATTGCTGATATCTTAAGTTATGGCGGCCACCGGGAGGGAGCAATACGCATTCTTACCTGCGCTGCTACAATATACCCGGACAGTGAAGCCGTTGCAGGCAAGCTGCAGCAGCTTTTGGACGAAGCCTAGATTTTTCAGTGGGGTAAGACCCGTCTTCCAAGCGCTCCCTAGCGGTCATCAAGACTGTGATGGGAGTCTTTAGTCTTGCGGGAACGCCGCCGGGACATGAACAGCAGACACAGGGCAATCACGGTGAGGATCATTCCCAGCAGCCGGAATCCGCTGAAGCTGAACTGGTCGCCCATAATGATTCCGATGAGCAGGGAGGAGAGGATCGTCCCGAAATATCTGGAGGTGCTGAATAAGCCGGAGGTTACCCCGATGATCTCTTTTGGCGAGTGGTTGAACAAGGCGGCTTGCATGGCGACGTTGTTCAGTCCGTTGCTGATTCCGAAGGCAGCCAGGGCCAGGATGATGCTGATTACAGGCGATGCCGGATTCAGCATCACGATCCATAGCGACCCGATGGTCATGAGGATTGCCGAACCTGCCTGTGCGGGCCGGGGCCCTGAGGCATTGATCCATCTTCCGGCGATTGGAGAAACGGCGAGTGAGCATAGACCCAGACTTAACATCAGAAGCCCGGTGTGGAATTCACTGACTTGACGAACGAGCTGCAAATAAGATGGAAGACCGAAGAAGACGGAATAAAATAATAGATTAACCAGCATGAATTCGACATTGACACGGATCAGCCCGGGATACCCGGCGAAGGTACGCAGAGGAATGAAGGGCATGGCTGTTCTTAACTCATGCCTTACGAAGACCGCAAGCAGGATGAACCCGGACAGGCCGATGATTACATTGAATAGGGAGACATGACCGGAGGACTTGGCCGACAGCATCTGCGCAAGTACAGCCACCAGCCCCACAGTGAACAGCAGGATTCCAGGCACATCCATCCGGCTCATCCATTGCCGCAAGGACGGCTTGGGTAATAAGGCTGCGGATGGTTTATCTTGCGGGATGGTTCTCCAGGCTAACAGGAAGCTCGCCATTACAAACGGCAGGTTGATGTAGAAAATGGAAGACCAGCCCCACACATGGATCAAGACCCCGCCGATGAACGGTCCTGCCGCTGCCGCTCCTGATGTAAACATCGACAGCACGGATAGAGCAGAGGCTTGCTTGTCTGTAATATTCACCCGGATGATAGCCATCCCTACAGCCACCACCATACTGGTTCCGATAGATTGGATAATCCGCAGAACAACGAGTCCCCCGAAGCCCGGAGACCAAGGGGCGAGCAGGGAGGCTGCGAAGACGATTACCAGTCCGGCCAGGAATATTCTCCTGCGGCCGAAGATATCGCTGGCTCTGCCCATGACAGGCTGGGCAACAGCGCTGCCAATATAGAACGAGAAAATGATCCAGGAAACCACAGTGAACTCAAGCCCGAACACATGCTGTAACCTGGGGATCGCCACAGCTACCATCGAAGAGTTAAGCGGGTTAAGCATGATTCCCAGCCCAACGGATATCATTAACCACCAGTTGCGTGCATTCATTGTTATTCCCCCTCAAGTGCTGTACAGTAATCGTACAGGATATGAGTTATTTACTCCAACGCATTTCATGTTATGAATTCATAGACTTGAGGGAATGAATGGAGGCGGGATATGGAGCTTCTTCAATTGCAGTATTTCATCGCGGTTGCCCGCCTGGAGCATATGACCGAGGCTGCACACAGGCTGCATGTTTCCCAATCCTCACTGAGCAAGACCATTCAGCGGCTTGAGGAGGATCTCGGAGTTCCATTGTTCGACCGGAGCGGGAGGAAGCTGCGGTTGAACGAGCCGGGACGCCGATTTTTTCAACGTGCAGAGAAGGCGCTGTTCGAATTGGAACAGGGGAGGCAGGAGCTTAAGGACCTGTCCAGCCTGGAGTCCAGCAACCTTGAATTAGCGGTAACCACCGCGAGTACCTTGCCCGGTATTCTCCGGGAGTTTCGCCTCAAGCTGCCGGACATCCATTTTCACGTACAAATGCTGCCCATGCAGGAGATGATTCCCCTTCTTCAGAGGGGAGAAGTTGATTTCTGCTTGTCCTCTCCTCCGGTCAGAGGGGAAGAGCTGGAATGTCAGGTGGTCTGTAACGATCACATCTACCTTGCCGTTCCAGCCGCTCACCCTCTGGCGGAGCGCAAGAGCCTCGCCTTGATAGAGCTTAAGAATGAGTGGTTTGTGGGTGTCAAACAAGGTTACGGGATTCGAGATTTGGTGGATTCCGTCTGCCAGGCTTCAGGATTCCTGCCACGCTATGTGTATGAGGGAGACGAACCGGCCCGCTTGATTGACCTGGTGGAAGCCGGAATCGGCTTAGCCTTCATCCCGGGTACGGCGAGGAATGCGCAGGACCATATCCGTCTGATTCCGCTGGAAGACGAGGGACTGGTCAGGGAAATCGCCTTGTTATGGCATAAGAACCGCTATATTTCACAGGCGGGCCTGATTTTCCGCGAGGTTGTTATCGAATATTTCGCTAAGCTATAATGTCACCGGGAGGAATGAACCTATGAACGACACACAGATTACAGAACACAAGCGCATACTGGTGGTGTTCCCGCATCCTGACGATGAGGCTTTTACAGCGGCTGGCACACTGGCGAAGTATATTGAGCAAGGCTCAGAAGTAACCTATGCCTGCCTGACGCTTGGGGAGATGGGGCGGAATATGGGGATTCCTCCATTCGCGAACCGGGTAACCTTGCCGGAGATCCGCCGGGAGGAGCTGCGTGCTTCCTGTCAAGCTATCGGGATACAGGACTTAAGAATGATGGGTTTCCACGATAAAATGATCGAATTCGACGACCCGCGCCTGCTGGAGAATACAATACTGTCCTTACTTCAGGAGCTGGTTCCGTCCCTCGTCATTACGTTCTATCCGGGTTACAGTGTTCATCCTGATCACGATGCTACCGGAGCAGCGGTTATCCGGGCAGTCCACCGCCTGCCTGCCGCTGATCGGCCGGTTGTCCATTGTTGCGCCTTCTCCATCGGCCATGAGGAGCATATCGGACTATCGGATGTGCATGTCGATGTCACCGCATACTTGGACAAGAAGATGGCTTCTATCCAGGCACACCGTTCGCAATTCCAAGCGGCGGAGCTTGTCGGCAATCAGGAGCTGACGGCGGAGGAGATTCAGCTCCGCTTCGGGCAGGAAGCCTTCTGGACCTACCCCATGAACACACAACACTAAGAGAAGGCAGGAATCACCTATGAATCTAATGAATCAAAAAGATAGAATGCTTGCAGGATTACCCTATAAAGCATGGCTGGACGGATTAACCGAAGAACGGACAGCCGCCAGGCTGCTGGTTCACCAGCTCAATTCACTTTCTCCAGACGCTCATGAGGAGAGAGACGGGCTGATCCGTAAGCTTTTGGGCGAAACGGGGGAGCTTGTGCATATTGAGACTCCCTTCCGCTGCGATTATGGATCGAATATCACTGTAGGGAATAATTTCTATGCCAATTTCAACTGTACGATTCTCGATGTAGGCAAGGTGGTCATCGGCGAGAATGTCATGTTCGCTCCGAATGTATCGCTTTACACAGCAGGACATCCTGTCCATCCCGATTCCCGGAATTCAGGCTATGAATACGGGATTGCCATCACCATCGGCAACAATGTGTGGATCGGCGGCAATGTCATTGTGAATCCGGGGGTAACCATCGGGAATAATGTAGTTATCGGAGCGGGGAGCGTAGTGACCAAGGATATCCCGGATAATGTGATCGCCGTAGGCAGCCCGTGCAGAATTGTCCGTGAGATCACGGAGGAAGACCGGAAATTCTATTACAAGGATAGAGAGTTTGACGTCACGGACTACGTGTAGAATCGCTGCTATACCGTCCTTAAGGGACAGGATTCGTTCTATATTAACACATAAGTAGCCCTCAGCGGCCCATGCACCCCGACGACAAGCTTCATTTCGATATCGGCGGAATTGGAGGGACCGGAGATGAAGTTAATCGATGAACCCACCGGTTCCCCGTCCTGAATTCTCCGGTTAAGCGCTGCGGCGGCATCCGTGGAGCGGAGCACCAGCTTCTCACGTTCAACCACCGCAATATAATAGGCGGGCAGGAAATGGAGCGACCGGCCCTGATCGGGGCGGCTCTCCAGAACAACCGTTCCAGATTCCGCAAGTGCACAGTCGGCGAAGACTATGGCTGTATTCGCCGATTCAGCACGCCTGATATTCTCCGCCCGTCCCGCAGCTTCTTCCCATACGGCAGCATCCGGGAAAGCCAGCCCGTACTCCCTGAACCGGGGATCACCGGAAGTCATCACGTTCCCACCGCCATTTGCCTCTAACAGATCATCTAACGTTCTCTGCAGCAGCTCCCGTGTCGATTCAATTACCTGGGTGTGGATGAAGAAGCACTGTTCCTTAAGAATCTCCACCAGATCGTCCGTAGTAAGCGGGCCGTAGCTGTCAGGAATGAACTCCCGGATTGCAGGACGCTGAACCTCAGTCCTCCGTTCCCGGCCCAGCTTGGCGGCAATCGTATTCAGAAAAGCCTCCTTATTCGTGTTTCTGTTCGCGCTCGTGTTTGTGGTTGCTGTCATTGCTCTGAGCCTCCTTTGCGCTTCTCCAGCCATGCCCGGAAGCTGTCCTTCTGCTTGACGGGCTGCTTCAGGTCGCGGGAACGAATCCAGCCCTGAAGCAAGGCCGGTCCTCTTACAATACGGCCCTGCTTGCTCATCATCCGGCTTGCAGAGTGGGCGAACCGCAGGGTTTTGCCGAACAGGGCAGGGGAAGAGAGCAGCTTGCTGGCGGCTTTCATCTGGATACGGTCGGCAGCTCCGGTTCTCTTCTGATTCACAATATTCTGGCGGTGCATAATGAGCTGCTCATGCAGCGGAATCCGCACCGGACAGACATCCGTACAGGCGCCGCACAGACTGGAAGCATACGGCAGCTCCTTATAATCGTCATAACCGCCAAGCAGCGGGGTAATGACCGCCCCAATCGGCCCCGGATAGATCGATCCGTAAGCATGGCCGCCGATATGGCGGTAGATCGGGCAGACATTCAGGCAGGCACCACAGCGGATACACTGAAGAGCTTCGTTGAATTCACTCCCCAGAATATCGGACCGCCCGTTATCGACGACTACCAGATGGAATTCCTCAGGGCCGTCTGTCTCACCGGCGATGGAGGGTCCCATTACTGTGATATAGCTGGTTAGTTTCTGTCCGACGGCGCTGCGGCAGAGCAGATTATCCAGTACCTCCATCTCCTCCAGAGTCGGCACAATCCGCTCCATGCCCATTACTGCGATATGCGTCTTGGGAATGGCAGCCGTAAGATCGCCATTGCCCTCATTGGTGACGAGATTAATCGCTCCGAGATTGGCTATGGCGAAGTTGCAGCCTGTGATTCCGACCTCCGCTTCCAGGAACTTCTGCCGCAGGACCGTGCGGGCAAATCCGGCCAGATTCTCCGGAGTTTCATCGCCTGTATAACCAAGCTTCTCTGTGAATACCCGCTTGATTTGCCTCCGGTCCTTATGCAAGGCGGGAGCCACGATATGCGAGGGCGGGTCCCAATCATCCATCTGGAGGATATATTCTCCAAGATCCGTCTCCGTCAGCTCACAGCCTGCTTCAAGCAGAACGCGATTCAGCTCTATTTCTTCCGTGACCATGGATTTCGATTTGACGATCTTCGTGGCTTGTTTGCGCACAATAACATCCCGGATATAAGTGCTGGCTTCTTCTTTGGTCGCTGCAAAATAGATATGCCCGCCCTGTCGCTCAATATTGCTGGCAAGCTGCTCCAGATAATAATCCAGATTCTCCAGAGTGTGCTGGCGGATAAGCTGGCCTACATTCCGCCACTGCTCCCAGTCACCGAGCGCAGTGGCCGCAGACAGACGTCTTGTCTTGAGACTGTCCTGCGCCGAACCCACGGCACTGCGCATGAAGGAATCCCCAAGGCCATCGTTCGTCCGTTCGCTGAAATTACGTGAATCCGTCTGCAGGCTCAAGTCCGGCTTCCCCCTTTGCTAACTACAGGCTGATGTTGATTCAATACCTCTGCAATGTGCATGATCCGTACAGGCTCACCCTTACGGGACAGACGTCCTCCGATATTCAGCAGACAGCCCATGTCTGCACTGATTAGAATATCCGCTCCCGTATCCATGACACAGCCGCATTTCTCATCGGCCATTTGCTCCGAGATTTCAGGCATCTTCACCGCAAAGGTTCCGCCGAACCCGCAGCAGTTATCGCTGTTCTTGAGCGGCTCAAGCTTCAGTCCCTTCACCTGCTCCAGCAGCTGGAAGGGGGTTTCCTTCTCTCCCAGCAGCCTCGTCATATGGCAGGAACGGTGGTAAGTAGCTGTTCCTTCGAGCGTGGCACCGACATCGGTGATACCCAGTACTTTTACAATGAACTGCGTAATTTCATAGGATTTTTCTTTTAGAGCAACCGCTTTCAATTCCCAATCGGGGTCACCGCTGAAGATCTTCGGATATTCATGAAACATAGCGATGCAGGAGCCGGACGGACCTACGACATAATCCGAAGCCTCGAAGGCCAGTATCATGTTCTGCATAGCAAGCTTGGATTCCTGCAGATAACCGCTGTTGTAGGTAGGCTGGCCGCAGCAGACCTGTGAAGCGGGATAATCGATCTCGCAGCCAAGCCGCTCCAGGACCTCCACCATGGCAATCCCGACATTCGGGCTCATAAGGTCTACCAAACAAGTAGAAAAAATACTGACTCGCACTCCTACCCCTCCCATCAATGAAAACCTATATCCTCAGCTTAACTCAATAAGTCAATGAAAAACAACACAAAAACAAATAAAAAATGTGAAACTTATTGACAATAAATATTGATAGCGTTTACACTATGATTGGGTAATTGGGATAATGGAATAATCTACCTTGAGGGGGAGAAACAGTGACCAAGCATTTGATGTATATCGACGGCCAATTTACGGAATCCGAAGGCAAAGAGTGGATGGATGTTACCAATCCGGCAACCGATGAAGTGATCTCACAGGTTCCCAAGGCTACAAGGAATGATGTCATACGTGCCATTGATGCAGCAGAGCAGGCCCAGGCAGCGTGGGAGGAGACTCCGGCGGTAGAGCGCGGCAAGTATTTGCATGCGATTGCTGACGGGATTCGGGCAGAGGCGGACAGCATCGCCAGGCTGATCTCGGAGGAAGTCGGCAAGACCCTGGAATTATCCACCGTAGAGGTTCATTTCACTGCGGATTATTTGGATTATATGGCGGAATGGGCACGGCGTTATGAGGGGGAGATCGTGCAGAGCGACCGTGATAATGAGCATATTTTTGTATTCAAAAGAGCGATTGGCGTCACCACGGGCATTCTGCCCTGGAACTTCCCGTTCTTCCTGATCGCGAGAAAAATGGCCCCGGCGCTCATCACCGGCAACACGATTGTCGTGAAGCCCAGCGCGGAATCTCCGAACAATGCCATGGCGTTCAGCCGGATCGTGGATCAGTCCGGATTGCCTAAGGGGGTATTCAACCTTATTACTGGCAGAGGCGCGGAAGTGGGCAACGAGCTGTCCAGTAATGCCAAGGTAGGCATGGTTAGTCTTACAGGCAGCGTACCGGCAGGGCAGAAGGTTATGGAGGCGGCGGCTGAGAATATCATCAAGGTCAGCCTGGAGCTGGGCGGCAAAGCGCCTGCCATCGTCATGAAGGATGCCGATCTGGAGCTGGCTGTTCAGGCGATTGTGGCTTCCCGGGTCATTAATACAGGCCAGGTCTGTAACTGTGCGGAGCGTGTCTATGTCCATGAAGATATTAAGGAGGAGTTCACTACGCGGCTGGTTGAAGCGATGAAGGCCGTGAAGTACGGAGACCCGCTCAAGGACACAGACATCCAGATGGGACCGCTCATCAACAAGGCCGCACAGGAATCGGTTCAGCAGAAGGTGGACCGGGCCGTTCAGGAAGGGGCTAAGATCGCCTTGGGCGGTAAAAAGGTAGAAGGAACCGGCAGCTTCTTCGAGCCGACAGTAATCACAGACGCTACGAATGAGATGGAGATTGTGCAGGATGAAATTTTCGGTCCGGTTATTCCTGTCATCTCATTCTCAACCCTGGATGAGGCGATTGCACTCGCCAATGACAGTGAATTCGGCTTAACCTCATCGCTGTACACCCAGAATCTGAATGTCGCCATGAAAGTAATCAAGCGGCTGAAATACGGGGAGACGTACATCAACCGTGAGAATTTCGAAGCGATGCAGGGCTTCCATGCAGGCTGGAGAAAATCCGGCATCGGCGGCGCTGACGGCAAGCATGGCTTGAACGAATACCTCCAGACGCATGTTGTCTACTTGCAATATGACAAGTCAGTTAACTGAATGACCTCATAATGTAAGCATATAAGCATATAAGCATATAAGAGAAATGCTCCCATGCAGTTTGGGGGCATTTTTTGCGTGTGAATATAAGAAGTTGTAGGTTCATCCGCAATTGAGCAGATTTACAAACGATTTCACAGATATGGGGGCCTTCGGATTCGGGAGCGCGGTGCTATCATTGGTAATGAAACGGCAGGAATTATGGATTGTAAGCGCATTAACGGGCTGGCGCCAGAGCCGTTCTTGGTTAGAGGCAGCGCCAAATTACCAGGGTCTGGGGGAACGGAAGAAGCGATGAGAGAAATTCTGTTGAACGAATTGAACTGGGAAGTCAAAGGATACTGGCCTTGGGTGCCGCTGAAGGGTACAAGCATGGAGCTAGGCCAGGAATTAATGGGGGTGACCGACTGGATGCCGGCAACGGTGCCGGGGGGAGTTCATTACGATCTCTACAGACAGGGCTGGATTGCCAATCCCTATGAGGACTTGAACAGCTTGAGCTGCGAATGGGTAGAGAATCGCTGGTGGGTGTACCGTATGACCTTGAAACGACCGGAGTTGAAGGGGTCCCGAGTTGAGCTGGTCTTTCTGGGACTCGATTATGAAGCAGTGGTATACGCTGATCATATCCTGCTTGGAGAGCATAAGGGAATGTTTGATCCGGCTGTGTACGATGTTACAGAGCTGCTCTCCGTTCGGGAGAAGCTTGAGATCTCCGTGCTTCTGAAGCAGGCACCTGATGAAATGGGGCAAATCGGCAAAACCTCGGCCACCTTCACGCAGAAGAGCCGTTTCAATTATAAGTGGGATTTCTCTACCCGGCTGGTTAACGTTGGAATCTGGGATGATGTGCTGCTAAGGATACATGAGGATTATTCGTGGGGTGAAATGTCCATCACGACCGATGCTGAGGTTGAAGAGGACGGCAGCACTCAGGTGGCTGGCTGTATTGAAATACAGGCCGCCGTTTCATCCACTTCTGGAGCAGAGCTTGCCCGGACACTGACGGCGAATATCACCTGCTCTGATCCCGGAGGTAATCTGCTGCTGATGCAGACGCATCCCGTCTGTGCTGGATCGGTGCTCAAGACCACGCTGGACATCCCTGAACCTGAGCTATGGTATCCCAATAGTTACGGGGCGCAGCCGCTCTACAGTCTTGAACTGAAGCTGCTGGATGAAGACGGGAAGGAGCTGGATACTCGGGTTATACGAACCGGCATCCGCAAACTTGACTATATCCGAAATGTTGACAGTCCTGACAATGCGCTGCCCTATACAGTAGTCATCAACGGCCGCCGGATCTATATGAAAGGGGTGAATATGACCCCTCTGGACCATCTCTATGGAAATGTAACAGTCGAACAGTATCAGCTTATGGTCCGTCTCATGAAGGCGGCTCATGTCAATCTTGTCCGGGTATGGGGCGGGGGGATCATTGAGAAGCAGGTCTTCTACGACCTATGCGATGCGAACGGCATTATGGTCTGGCAGGAATTCATCCAGTCGAGCTCGGGGATTGACAATATTCCTTCCAAGCAGCCGGAGTTCCTTGAGCTGCTGCACCAGTCCGCCCGCTCAGCACTCAAGGCGAAGCGTAATCATGTCGCCATGACGATATGGAGCGGCGGCAATGAATTAATGAGCGAGCCGAATAAGCCTTCGGACTTAAGCGATTCCAATCTGGCAATGCTGAAGGAACTCGTTGAGCAGTATGATCCGCAGCGGCTGTTCCTGCCAACCTCGGCTTCCGGTCCGGTGGAGTATATTAGCGAGACCAAGGGGCAGGGGCATGATGTACACGGTCACTGGAAGTACATGGGCAACCCGTATCATTATGAGCTATATGGCAGCAACGATAATCTGCTGCACAGTGAATTTGGGGTGGACGGTCTGAGTTCACTCAAGAGTCTGGAGAAATTCCTGGGCGCAGCGCACCGCCAGCTGGTCTCCATGGAGAACAGTGCAGTCTGGAGACATCACGGGGAGTGGTGGGATACGCTGAGCCGGGATGAAGAAATATTCGGCAGTCTGACAGACCTGGCACAATTCTCCGTCTGCAGCCAGTGGATTCAGGCGGAAGGAATCCGCTTCGTGCTGGAGGCCAACCGGCGGCGCAAGTTCCGGAACAGCGGAAGTATTGTCTGGCAGCTCAACGAACCCTGGCCGAACGTGTCCTGTACCAATGTGGTTGATTATTATGGTGAACCGAAGATGGCTTACCACTGGATGAAACAGGCCTTCCGTCCACTGCATGTATCACTGGACTACCGGAGTCTGCTGCTCACACCGGGTACCGGTTTCCAGGGAGATGTATACGTACATGGCTGGGAAGGGGAATCGTGTGAAGCTGATGCGGAGGTCCTGGATTCGGCGGGCCGGAGCCTGCACCGGCAGCATTTCATAACCCAAGGAGACAGAGACCGGGCAGTCTGCGCCGGGACCCTGAAGTTCACAGTACCTGAGCTGGAGGACCAGTTATATTTCGTCAGATTGTCCTTTATGAACCGTGAAGAAGAACCGCAGCAGAATGTATATGTATTCTCTACCGCCAGGGAGCATCTGTACGCACCAGCGTTAGCGCTTACAGGCGGCAATCTTCAGGTGCGCCAGGAGAATAGATGGCTGCCCGCTGTTACCGGAGAGCTGAGTCTGCAAGCCTGCTTCATGGTAGCTAATACAGGCAGTGAAGCGTTGCTGCATGTACATGCGGAAGAGAAGGGAAACCGCTACTGGATGGAAGCAGACGAGCAGTTCCTGACCTTGTTCCCTGGTGAGGCAAGAATGGTGACGGTGACCTGCACGCCGAGACAGGCGGGAGGATTCCTGGCCGGGGAGAATCACAGCATCTCCGGTGACCTGCCGGTTATTCAGTTCAAATCGTTCCTGGCTGTCCAGGGCACAAGCAAACCGGACGGGGGGCAGGAGAATCGTGAATAGACCATTATGTTATGTTCCAGGACCATTCGTACCGCTAAGCCGGTATGTTCAAGCGGGCGGGCATGAGCCCGTTACCGTTCCGGTAAGCCGGGCAGTGGCGGACTATCTAAGACGGCATCGCTCCATTCTAAAGCTGGCCTGTCAGCGCAGCGGCGAGGTGACCTACCTTAATGCACGGTGGTCCACACTTTATGAAGATACCGTTGAAGCTGAAGCAGCAGCCTGGAACAGCAATACAGCGGAAGGCGTGTTCGTACTTGTCAGCCCGCTGCTTACCAATATGTTCCCGGTAGTATCGCACTGGGACAACGATTCAGCAGAGGGGGGAGGCAGGTTCCGCTATGGAGGAACAGACGGCATTGGAACGCTGCGCATGGACGAAGCAGGGGCGCAGGTTATTTCCGAGCATGTAAGGCTCTATAACAGCGACACCGACAGCCCTTATGTATATAACACGGAAGATTATGAGCTGTTTGGTGAGGGTGAATTGGAGCGAACACTGAGAACTCCGCAATTCGAGCACTACATCGGGGACCGTTACAGTCTATATGCCGTCGATGATCTGGTCGCCGTATCCTTGAGTGACCGTATGCTCAAGACCTTCGGATATCCTGTGGTCTTCGTTAATGAATCCAGGGAGGAAGGGGGGCTAATAGGTGATGCACCTGTATTTCAGTTAATCAGCAACAGGCTGCTGAATTCGGAGAACCGGCATAGCCTGGCTTCCTATATTCTCCCGCCTTATTGGAATCCGGCGAACGCCAAGAGGTATCCGCTGTTGTTCAATGGTTATTATGACGCCAATGAGAACACCTTCAGTACTGTGGGACCTTCATTTCTGGAGATCATAGGCAAGACGCTGGCCGGTACGGGCCAAGGCGTGGTTGGCATTCTCTGGAACGGCGGAGGCTACATCGGAAGCCGCTCCCTGCAAGGCTCAATCTATGGTGGGATCGGGGCGGCAATTGCCAGCGCCCAGGACCGCTATGGCGGTGATGCAGACCAGGTAGTGGCTGTGGGAGGTTCGCGCGGCGGATTGACTGCACTGCTGGCCGGAGGCAACCCGCACCGGCTGCCTTACCGGGTACGTTACACACTGTGCTATGCACCGCCGCTCATCCTTAACGGACTTATCCGTGAGTATGCGGAAGGTGCCTGTCCGCTGATCTGGCATGTAGCAGAGGTGGACACCGGTTACCGTGATATTTGGAAGCAAAACTGGCGGCATCCGGTGACAGGAAGCACAGCAATTGAGACTCTTCTGTGGACCCTTACAGGTGAAAGTGACCCCGGCCTTCTGAAGGAAACTGCCGGACTCGAATCCGGGTTCTTCCTGCAAGGGCTGAAGGCGAGCGGTACGAAGCTGCTGATCAATCACGGTACACATGATGCCTTCACTCTCAGCCGGTTCAGCTTTGCTTTTGCCGCATTGGTCCGAAGCTATGGCATTCCGCTGCGTCATGAGATCGGCTACCGCTTCGGCCATAACAACTGTACGGATCTCTACGAGCAGGCGGCCCTATGCCTGAAGGCTTTGCTTGAAGATCAGGAGCTTGACTTCACAGGAACGGTGCATTACCGCAGACGCAGTCCGGCTGCAGGAGAATGGGAACAGGCTGAACGGTTTAGCCCGGCCCATCAGCCGGTTTTTCTGGAGGCGCCTAAGTTAGTACCCGCAGGCAGACCGGTAGCTTGGACACTGTATGGAGAGCAAGGCATGGAATACCGGCTGGAGCTGGAGAGCCTGGACCAGCAGGCATGGGAACAGAACAAGCAGGTGATCCGTAACAAGCGCATCACTCTTGCGACCGGGAGATTGCCGGACAAGCGACATCCCCTTGAAGTCTGCTCATGGCAGGAGGGGATAAGCCCATCCACTGACGCGTTAAGTGCAGGTTATTATCTGTACGGGCTGTCCTACAGGCTGAGGGGCGAACTGAACTGGACCGAGGTCTCGCCTTCCCGGGTGCCACAGCCGGGTGTAGAGCCGCAGTCAGTTCTCCGCATTCTGGAGGAGCAGCCCAATCCGGCAAGCGAGGCCTTCCGCGCGGAAGCGGCTGTGCTGTGCATCAGCTCCGGGCTGTCTGAAGCCTGAGCAGGCAGCTTAACCGGTACAGAAGGTATACCAACTATACAACGCCTGACCGGAGTGAATTACGGTTCCGGGAGGAAGGAAGGACAGGAGCATGATTGGAAGAATCAATGAAGCAAAGCCTTTTATCGCAAAGAAAAAGAACGGGAATCCTCTGCGGCGACTGCTCAGAGATTGGTCCTCCTGGATATTAATAGTGCCAACGGTGTTAGTCTTTTTCTTTTTTTCCTGGCAACCGCTCGTCAAGGGGATTGTGCTCTCTTTCTTCAACACCGAGGGTTATAATGCTGTAAGCTTTGCCGGACTGCAGAACTACAAGGATGTCATTCAGAATTCGGCATTTCAGCAGACACTGGTCAATTCATTTATGTATGTGATCTGGTCGCTGCTGATCGGCTTTGCCGTACCGATTGTAGTCGCTGTTGTGATTAATGAACTCCGACACGGGAAGTCCTTTTTCCGCTTCTCCGTCTTTTTTCCCAGTATGGTTCCCGGTATTGCGGCTTCCATGTTATGGATGTTCCTGTTTGAGCCCGGGCAGGGCGGTTTGCTGAACAGTATGCTGAGTGCCTTGGGCTTCCCGGTACAGCAATGGCTTCAGGACCCGAAGATGACCATAATGCTGATCATATTCACGATCACCTGGCGGAATTTCGGAGGGACGGTGCTGCTCTATCTGGCAAGCCTTCAGAGTATCAATCATGATCTGTATGAAGCAGCTTCGATCGACGGTGCCAATGTATGGCGGCGCTTCAGAAGCATTACCCTTCCGCAAATTTCCAGCATGATCGGACTGATGATGATTCTGCAGATCAGCGGGGTATTTCAGATCTTCAACGAACCGCTGGTCATGACCGAGGGCGGACCGAATAATGCTTCCATGACGCTGATGCTGCAAAGCTATTATTATGCATTCCGCAGTTTCGAGGCAGGCCATTCCATGGCGCTGGGGGTTATTACTTTTCTTGTCCTGATGGTGCTTACCGTTATTTATTTCAGGCTGGATAAGAAATTGAACAGGGAGTAGAAGCCATGAAAACCAATGAAGCTTACGGCATTATCGGCAATATTGAATACAGATCACCCTGGGTGCGCCTGCTGTACTGGAGCCTGTTCCTTCTGATGATTGCGCTCGCCGCCGTCTGTATCCTGCCTCCCGTCTGGATTATGGTCTCAAGCCTGAAGGACATTAAGGAGTTCTATGCGATTCCGCCTACCTTGATTCCCCGCACCTTTGATCTCAGCAAGCTGTGGGAGACCTGGCAGGAGTTCAATTTTCTCAGTTACTATCTGAATACCGCTTACCTGGCTGCCGGTTCTGTACTGTTCTGTCTTACCTTTAACGGGCTGGCCGGGTATTTCTTCTCCAAGCTGAAGCCGCGCGGGAGCGCGCTCTTGTTCGTTCTGATTGTATGGACGATGATGGTTCCGAATACGGTGGGCATGGTGCCGCTGTTCAAGAACTTGATTGATTTCCCGCTGCTGCATGTGAATCTGACCAATACCTTCTGGCCGATGTGGTTCATGGCGGCCGTGAATCCGGTGGTGATACTGATCTTCAAGAACTTCTTCGACTCCATTCCCCAGGCACTGCTGGAAGCGGCCAAGATCGACGGGGCGAGCACTATCGGCATCTTCATCCGGGTGATTCTTCCGCTCAGCGGCCCGGTTATGGCCACGATTACGATTCTTACGATGAATAGTGTATGGCAGGATTTCTTCTGGCCTTTCATGGTATTGAAGGATAAATCGACCTGGTCGGTCATTGTGGCTATCTATAATTTGAAAGCAACATTACCGCAGGACATTCAGTTTATTGCCCTGACGTTCGCCATCCTGCCGCCGATTGTGCTGTTTATTTTTTTCCAAAAGTACATCATGAACGGGCAAGCCTTCGGCGGGAGCATTAAAGGGTAATGTCACCCGATCACAAACCATTTCACAGTTTTGCCCCGTAGGGCGCTCTAAAGGACGCATGGTAAGATGATCTCAGCATTAAAGAAAGCGCTTTACAAAATGCGGAATTGCTATAAGAATAATTATAGGGGGAATTACATTGAGAATGGCACACCAGAAGAAACTAACCGCAACCCTGACGCTCACCCTGCTGCTTTCGGCCGGACTGGCTGGCTGCGGCGGCTCCAATGAAGGAAAAACAGGCGGAAGCGGAAATGCAGCAGCCGGCAAACAGGTAACGATTAAGGTCAGCAACTGGCCGAAGCCGAATGAGGAAGCCAAGATCGCCCAGTATGAACAGCTCATGGCGAAGATGAAAACCAATTATCCGAACATTACGGTGGACAAGGATGAATGGGGCTATGACGTCAGCTCATTCCTGCCCAAAGCGGCGAGCGGCCAGCTCCCAACGGTATATGAGACCTTTTTCACCGAAACCAGCAAAATCATTAAAGCTAATTACGCAGCGGATATCACGGACACGATGAAGAAGTATGGATATGACAAGGCCATTAACCCGGATCTTCTAAAAATGGTGACCAAGGACGGCAAGTATTACGGGATTCCGAAGGACGGTTATGTCATCGGCATGCTCTATAATGTGAATCTCTTCAAGGAAGCGGGCCTTCTGGATGACAAGGGGATTCCGAAGTTCCCTAAGACGTATGAGGAGCTGGCGGAAACGGCGCAGATCATCAAGCAAAAGACCGGCAAAGCCGGAATGTTCCTGCCGACGAAGAGCGGCCAGGGCGGCTGGATGTTCATGAACATTGCCTGGGCCTACGGTGCGGAATTCGAGAAGCAGGTTGACGGCAAATGGCAGGCGGTATTCAATTCTCCTGAGGCTGCCGCGGCGCTGCAATATGTGAAGGATCTGAAGTGGAAATACAATGTGCTGCCAGATAACAATCTGGTGGATGTCACCAATGACATGTTCCGTATGCTGGGAACTGATCAGGTTGCCATGAGCTTCGGCACCAACGACTGGCCTCCGGTCATCCAGCAGCAGACCAAGATGTCCAAGGACAATATTGCCATGTCAGCACTTCCTGTAGGTCCGATCGGAGAACCTGTTACCCTGCTGGGGGGCGGCCTGTATATGTTCTCGCCGAATGTAACCCCGGAGCAGATTGATGCCGGCTTCAAATGGCTGAAGACCTATGGGTTCACACCCGAATCCTCAGAGGAGGCTCTGACCGGCTGGGATATCGAGAAGAAGACACTCAGCGATCAGGGGCTGATCATCGGCCCTTACGGGCTGCGGATCTGGACCGATGAGAAGCGTATTGGGGAGGAACAGAAAATTCTCGACAAATACAACAACGTGAATCTGGACATGTTCCGTGATTATATGGACAACGGCAGTAAGGGGATGCGGGCGGAGGAGCCCATCAATGCCCAGGAATTGTATCAGAAGCTGGATGTCGTGCTGCAATCCGTGCTAACCGACAAGAATGCAGATCCGCAGAAGATCCTGGATAAGGCGGCGGAAGAATTCCAGCGGGATTATCTCGATAAAGTCAAATAAAATGCAGTCAAACACCGCCGTCCTTCTGAAGGGCGGCGATGCCGTTTATATGAAGGTGAAGGGAGATGCGGATAACATGGCGGCAAAAGAATGGGGAGACTGGAGCGCCCGCTGGATCTGGTTGCAGGAAGAGCAAGGCAATGCGGACAAGGATGCGCGGCATGAGCGGGTATATTTCCGCAGAGTGTTTGAGCTGCCAGCCGGTACAGGCAAGGCGTACAGTTTGAATATGGCGATTACCGGAGACAGCCGCTACAGGCTGTTCGTCAATGGCCAGCGCCAATGGGCGGGGCCTTGCAAGGGGCATGAACATGTACAATATTATGAGGAATTCAGCCTGGAGGGCATCCTGCAGCCGGGGATCAATGTAATTGCTGTTACAGTGGTTCATTATGCCGGGACCGCTCCCTTTGAAATGGGGGAAGATGGTCCTATATCTGTATGGCGTTCAGAGCAAGGCGGTCTGCTTGTAGAAGCGGAGATTACAGCGGACGGGCAGCTTGTGCAGGAACTGCCTACGGATACTTCCTGGAAAGGCATACGGGATCTCAGCTACCGGCTCCGCCCGTTCCCGATGATGCGCTGGATGGGCGGATTGGAAGAGGCCGCCGGGGACACGGCACTCCGGGACTGGACGCTGCCGGAATATGATGACAGTGCCTGGAGTGCTGCCCGGATAGTACAGCCGGTAAGGGATGACTACGGTCAACTGACCCCCTGGCAGCTGGCCCGGCGTCCGGTTCCGCTGCTGTATGAGCAGGAACAATTCTTCTGGAAGCTGATGCGCAGCAGCTGCGGGGAGGGAGAGGCCCTTTTCACGGCCGGGCATCGTCTGGAGCTGCGCGATGGAGCCAGCAGCACTGTCCCTTCTATTGCAGGGCCTGCTGCTGAAGGTGTACTTGTCCAGGCGGGACAGCAGCTCTGGCTGGAGCTGGATGTAGGCGAGCTGACCACAGGTTATCTGCAGCTTAAGCTCCAGGGCGGAGGAGGCAGTCTCATTACACTCCAATACGCAGAATGCTATGAAGAAGAGACAGGGGATGAGGAAGTCCGCCGCAAAGCCGTCCGCGATGAGATGAGGGAGCAGGTATTACGGGGCGGTTACGACAGCTACCGGCCAGCCGGTTACGGCACAGAAGACCAGCCCGAAGTTTATGAGCCGTTCTGGTTCCGTACCTTCCGTTACGTGCGGCTGGAGGTTCATGCCGGACATGAACCGCTGAGGATAACCGGAATCAACTACAGGGAGACCGGATATCCGCTCCAGCTGCAAGGGAGCTTTCACTGCTCGGATGAACGGTATAACCGTCTCTGGGAGCTGAGTGTACGGACGCTCAGCCGCTGTATGCACGAGACCTATGAGGACACTCCCTATTATGAACAGCTGCAATACACAATGGATACCAGGCTGATGATGGAATTTACGTACCTGCTGTCAGGAGACGACAGGCTGGCCCGCAGGGCCATGGAGGACTACAGAGCTTCGCAGCTGCCAAACGGGATGCTGCAAAGCCGCTATCCCTCAGTGCTGCCGCAGGTCATTCCGTCCTTCTCCCTGTACTGGATCGGAATGATTCATGACCACTACAGGGTCTTCAGGGATCTGACGCTGGTGAAGCATTACCGGACGGCCATGCTGTCCGTGCTGGACTGGTTCGATCAGCGCTTGACGCCGGAAGGACTGGTTGACCGGACTCCGCGCCAGTACTGGAATTATTACGACTGGGTAGAAGAATGGCCGCTTGGCGCTCCGGATTGCACGAATGAGGCACCTGCCACTCTGATGAGTCTAATGTATGCTTTTGCACTGGGACAAGCGGCCGAGCTGCTGGAAGCGAGCGGCTGGACACAGATTGCCGCAGAACTGCGCCAGCGCAAGGCCGCAGTCAACGCTGCGGTATTGGATAACTGCCGCCAAGCGGACGGTCCGCTCTTCCGCGACAGCCAGGAGGCAGGACCAGAGGTACAGCTCAGCCAGCACACGCAGGTCTGGGCAGTGCTTACCGGTACTGTGTCTGCTGCGGAGGGAGAGGCTCTGCTGCAAACGGTATTGACCGATACGTCAATGGCTAAGCTCTCGCTGCCGATGAGTTATTATCTGTTCCGCGCGCTGGAGCTTAGCGGAATGTATGACCGGTCTTACGGGCTATGGACACGCTGGATGAAGCAGCTGGAGCTGGGGCTGACCACACTTCCCGAGATCGACTCTGCGGATACCAGAAGCGACTGCCATGCCTGGAGCGCACTGCCGATTACTGAATTCACCAGAGGGATATTGGGGGTCCGTCAGGACATAGATGGCATCATTTTGCAGCCTCATTGCGGCGATCTACAGTACGCCAGCGGAGCCGTAAGCACAGAACAGGGGCTTATAACCGTGAGCTGGGAGATTACTACCGAGGAAGGAATCGAAGTGTTCCACATGGAAGCCGTCTGGACACCCGGCTCAGCCATTACTGTTATTCTGCCCAATGGAGAGGTTCAGAAGAGTGACATCGGCCGGATAGAGATCGACATTAGGGGCTTTAACTGCTAGTATAGCATCAGACTTTATACGGTAAATTGAATCAGTAAGCTCGAACCACCTACTATTATGTTCGGTTTTTCGATTACATTTGGCCTACGCGGCGCTCCCAGTCCAATTGTGATCGGTTTTTCGATTACATTCGGCTTACGCAGCGCTCCCAGTCCAATTGTGATCGGTTTTTCGATTACATTTGGCCTACGCAGCGCTCCCAGTCCAATTGTGATCGGTTTTTCGATTACATTCGGCTTACGCGGTGCACCCAGTCCAATTGTGATCGGTTTTTCGATTACATTCGGCTTACGCGGTGCACCCAGTCCAATTGTGATCGGTTTTTCGATTACATTCGGCTTACGCGGTGCACCCAGTCCAATTGTGATCGGTTTTTCTTCGCTCCAGCATAATGAGCACGATTTTTCGCATACATCTGGCTCAATGACTTCACTCTTATAGTCCTTCAGGCCTCATCGCGCCCACTCTACCTTTTTAAATCTGACTCTGCATTAGTATATGGTCAGATTTAAACTAGTGGCAGGCTTAATTGTACTTCGTACAACTAGAACGCCTGATTTCAAACCAATTATTCGTTTAGATGTATTTCGTACATTTAAATTATCACTGTACCTTGATTCTCACACCTTCGGGCTGATTTAGTTGCACAGACTACAGGTATACGCTGCTCTTATGCCTTATGGCTGGTTTTAATTGTACATTCTACAGCTATCGTTGAATTGGGTCTTATTTCAGCTTGATTTACTCTAACACCGGAAGGGGATGGGAAGCCCTATGTTCAGATCGTTCGGCCGCAACATCCGCCTGGTCCTGGTGTTGTTCATTACGGTCTATATCTCTGCTTCAAGCTTCATTCTGTACCGCAATATGGAGCACAGGAGCATGGATATGCTCAGGCAGCTGTCTGTCCAGTACACCGGCCAGCAGCATAAGAATACACTGCTGTTCATGAACTGGCTGGAAGAGACCTCCAAGCTGATTTCCAATAATCAGGTGGTGCAGCAAGCGCTGAAGAAACCAGCGTATGACGGGGCCATTTCCCCGATACTGGAAGGTATACGTTCTTCCAGCAGTGATATACTCGGCATTTACATTTGGGGTGAAGCAGGCGTGGCTTATTCTTCCAGCAATGTGTCGGGACTGCTCCCGTTCACCGAGATTAAGAAGGACCCGGGAATGCAGCAATTCCTGGGAGCTCATGAGCAGACCTTACGCTGGACAGTCCTGAACCGGGAACAACTGATGAATGCGCCTACGGATCTACGTGACCGTCTGCTGCTTGAAGTGAAAATTCAGGAAGCGGGAGGACGGGTCCTCGGTCTGCTCTCCCTTGAAGTGGAGATTGGCAAGCTGTACAGCTTCTACCTGTCAGACAAGAATTCGATCTACGGGGAAAATGAGGTCTACCTGCTGAAGGAGGACGGGAAGCTGCTGATGGCAGCGGACATGCCTCCGGTGCGCCTTCAGGAAATCGGAGCAGCGCTGGCTACACCGGGAAAGAGCAGCCTGAACGAAACGGACTTCATGGTGCGCGAAACAGCCGGTGGCCTAATTCTGCTCTACCCGCTGCCCGATTCGGCTGATCAGATTGTCACCTATATCTCTGCGGACGGCATGAAGGCAGAGCTCCAGGCGTTCAAATATATAATGCTGGCATTGAACATCGCAGTATTCATATTGTTCTGGCTGCTGATCTCTATGCTGAGCAACAGTATTGTGAATCCGTTGAACCAGCTGTACCTGAAGATCAATTCAACGATGAAGGAGTAGGCGACACAAAAGAAATCTAGCTTCGATCCAAGCACATGCAGTACGGCGAACCGTATCGCAAGTAGGGGTGAGTTTTTTGCTGACTTTTTCGTGCAGAAATTGCAAGGTATTCATTTTTCATTTCCGATAAAATAACCTTGAAGGGAGGGAATACGATGGATTGGTTGGACTAGGATGAATAGTGCCATGGAATATATCGAAACAAATCTAGTGGACGCTATTTCATTTGATGATAGTGATATCAAAACTTCCATTTTTCGAAACGTGAATTTGCTTACTTGCTCTGGCGAATAAGCTTATTGCGTTTTTCCATCTTCCTCCATGTTTTCACGCGGTAAATGAAATGTAATTATTGTCTGCCATTTGAGGAAGGAGGATAAATTCATGTTTACCTATATAGGAAATGGTGCGTATTGTTATTCCAATTCCACTTCCATGCTTCTTGACACTGTCGGGGAAAGAATACCCGCGGAATCTATTGAAGTCTTGTCTGGCGTTGGACTTGGAGCGCTCTGGTTCAAAGAGGACAACATGGTATTCTTTTCGAACGGAGTTCCACATATCGGAGTAAGCAAGGCACTGGATATACTGGGATTCACCATTACCGAACATTCAAGCATAGATAGTTCAAATATTGAAGGAATACTTACAACTGCAATCAAACAACATCCAGTATTGCTAGGACCGTTGGATATGGGTTATTTAAGATATATGCCTAATCATAGTTATCTACATGGCTGCGATCATTATGTGCTGGCTTTTGGGATAGAGAATGGAGTGGTTAGACTCCATGACCCTGCAGGATATCCTTATGCAATGCTTCCAATGGAAGACTTGATAAAAGCAAGTAAAACAAGTCATCTTCAATACCGATTGTATCCACATGATATGACCTATCATTACTGGTGTGCCCCCAAACGAGTTAAGCACCCGAGTCATCAGGAAATATGCGTTGAGGCTATCCGGTATTTCAGACAAGTTTATAACGATATAGAAAAACAATACTCGGAACGTAACTGGTTAATAGGAAGTGATGCCATAGCAGAGTTAAAGAGATATATTCTGGGTGGCGATATTAACCCTAGTTTGCTGGGTCATTTGACACATTTTGCGTTTCAGGTAGGGGCAAGACGTGCATTGAACTTTAGCGAATTCTTCCGAGGTGAGTATGGTGGTTTAGCCGAAATTAAGCTGTTGCAGTCAGAAGTGTATGGCAGGTGCCACTCGCTGGCGGTAAACAGTGATTGGCTTATGATAGGTGAAGCTTTAAGTCATTTAGCAGAGCTAGAAATTAAGTTTCAAGAAGCTATATTCACCTAAAACCAGAGGCATTTAAATTTTGAGAATCATGACGATCTACAAAGATAGTTGGAAAATATCTTTTAAAAAAGAGCCATCCTTTGCGGGATGGCTCTTAAACCTTGCCCCTTCAGCTATCGAGTTGAACCTTAACGCAGGGGCAAGGTTCCCCCTACCGAATAGGTACTGCTAAAACAACATGCAACAATTGATTCACTTTAAGGTGTTTCGTGATGCAGCCGCTATCCTCTAATAAATCAATGAGCTTGGGGAATTGGATATAATTCTCCTGAATAGCGAGCAGCATTTGGTCACTCGTCAGATGATGCAGGGCAAAACTCGAAACAATAAAATCAAATTTCCCGTCAAGGTATGGCAATGCCAGGAAATTGCCGCACTGCCCTGATATCATTTAGACAATTCCTTCTTCAAGCGGATGGTCACGGTGGTGCCTTGCCCGGGAGTGCTGGAGATGCTGAGTCCGTATTGGGGACCATATTCCAGCTTAATCCGTTCGTCCACATTACGCAGACCGTATCCGCTCTGGAACAGCACATCCTCTTTGGCCTGGCTGAGTGTGGCCCCATTTGCAAATCCGACGCCGTCATCGGTCACCGTGAACCGGATCTCTTCCCCCAGGAGCTCGCCCTTAATCCAGATCCGGCCTGCGCCGCGCTTCTCGCTGATGCCATGTTTGATCGCATTCTCGGCAATAGGCTGGAGAATCAGCTTCAATATACGGACGCCTTGCAGGGATTCATCCATCTCATATTCAACTCCGAACTTATCCGGGAACCGCATTTGTTCGACCGTCACGAAGCTCTGTACCAGACGAATCTCCTCTTCGACCGTGACGAACTTGTCCCCTTTATGCAGGCTGATCCGAAAAAAGGTAGCCAGGGAGGAAATCAGCCGTTCAATGTCCGGCTGCTTCTTCAGCCGGGCAATCCAGGCAATCGCATCCAAGGTGTTATATAGAAAATGAGGATTAATCTGCGATTGAAGCGCAGTTAGTTCGGCCTTGCGCTGCTTCTCCTTCTCCTCATCCTTCTCCAGCATCAATTGGCTGATCCGCTCCACCATTTGGTAATAGCTGTTCTCCAGTTGGCTAATCTCATCGACTTGTCCCCGCGGGTCATAGACAGCAGCCAGATCTTTTTTGCCAAAGAGCCCCAGCTTCTTCTTCAAATTCAGCAGCGGGCGGGTAATCTGCGCTGCCAGATAGAAGGACAGCAGTAGCAGTACAATGAAGGTTACACTGGCGAACAGAAGCGCATTGCGGTTGCCCTTGACGATTCCCGCGAACAGCTTGTGGCTGGAGATCACGCTGGTGAATTCCCAGCTGACCCCAAGGCTCGCCAGCCGGGGATTCAGCGGATAGGTCGCAATGATATAAGTGTTGCCATTCTCCGACCAGGTGCGGTAGCCTTCTTCCTTACCCGGACGAATCGGGGCGCTCTCCTCCAGATAATTGCCCAGCAGCCGTTTGTCCGGATGGGAAACAATCCGGTTGCCGGACGTCAGGAAGGAGTAGCCGATGCCTGTGAAGCTGGAGGAATACAGCGCCGCCAAGGCCGACTCTCTGACATAAATAATCACGACACCGATATTCTGCCCCGTATTGAAGTTGCGGAACTGCTGTCCGAAGGGAATGTAGGCATTGCCTTCGCCATCGCGTTTGATCTCACCGACCACAGGCATACTGCTCTCCTGAATACGCTTGATGAACAGGGCCTCGGGTACCTCCAGCATCTGCTGCTTGGTCTGGTAAGAATAGAGCACATTGTCATTGGTATGGATGATAACATTGCCTGCCAGGTCATTATCGGCCAGCATATCGTCAATAATGGTTCCAATCCGCAATTCCTTGTCTGCCGCCGGGAAGTGGTCATTATTGATGATCTGATAGATATCGCTGTTCACCAGAAACCGCAGGAACAGCATCTGGATGTCATCGGCCATCAGCTCCACGCTCAGTCCAATCTGGCGCTGCGTCTGAACGACATGGCGGTACAAGTCTTTTTGCAGATAGGTATAGGAGTAGAAATTGAAAATAACCAGCATCAGCACCAGATGCAGAGACAAGCCCGCTAACAGAACAATCACAATCCGGCCCTTGATCTTGAACCGCCGCAGCCGGGAGTTCATCCATTTCTCCAAATTCGGCTTAACCATAGGTTTTCGCATATTCACTTGGCGGGATACCGGTCATTTTTTTGAAGATCTGGCTGAAATACTTGGAATCGCTAAAGCCGACCTGATTGCCCACCTCATAGACCCGGTACATCGGATTACGCAGCATACGCTTGGCTTCCTCGATGCGGTATTCCGTCAGACATTCGTAGAAGGTCTTATTCAGATCCTTGCGGAACAGATGCATCAGATGGGTCGGACTCACAAATACCGCCGAAGCGACCCGTTCAACGGTAATATTCCCGGCATAATGCTCCCGGATAAAAGCGAGCGCTTCCCTGATTTCACGCCGGCAGCGCATTCCGGCCTCTTCCTCGGCATACAGCACGCGTTCAACACCAGTTAAGGCCCGCTGTGCGGCAAGTACAGCCTGCCGGTACGAGTCTGCGATTCTGTGCCAATCTCCTTCAGGCTTGCCAATACCTATACAGAGCGGCTGCCCGAAGTGCTGCTGGCTCCATTCGGACAGCTGTTTGCCCAAGCTGCGGGCAGCATCACCGGCAGTGTTGATATCTCTGGTTCTGAGTACCATAACCCACTCCAGATGGCTGTCCCGGAAGAGGCAAAGCTGCTCCAAAGAATGCGCTTCCACGAAGTCCGCTGCGGCATCCTCCAGTGCTCCCGTTGCCTCGGCCGTCCGCTCCATGCCATTGTCGGGAGGGAAGGCGAGAGATAGAGGCATGACAGCCTCTCCAGGTGCGAGCTCAAGGTTCAATAGCTTCAGCTTACCGGCTACAAATGCCTCATCCTGCAATTGGCCGTGCAGCAGATCCTGCCAGAATTGCTTGGAGATCGAAGCGATTTCCCCGTTCAGCTGGGAATACCGCTTGGAATGCAGCTTCTTCTCCAGAATTTCTGTGCCGATACAGCGTACCGTATCTGCGAGTTCTTCTATATTAATGGGCTTCAGCAAATAAGTGGAAGCTCCATAACGGAGAGCTGCCTGCGCATATTGAAATTCATCATAGCCGCTAAGGACGACAATGCCCACCAGCATGTCCTGTTCGCGGATTTGCTCTATAAGCTCCAGACCATTCATGAACGGCATGCGGATATCCGTAATAATCACATCCGGGCGGTGCTGGAGGGCGAGCTCCAGGCCTTCTTCGCCATTGCTGGCTTCTCCAATGATCTCAACGCCATATTCTGCCCAATCTATAGTTTGTGTGATGCCCATACGTACCAGGTATTCGTCATCGACTACAAGCGCTTTCAACATTAGCTTCACCCCGTAGTAGTTTTCTTTGTCTTACAGTCAGTATAAACATGAATGGTCTTTTAGAGTAGCCGTAAATAATCAGGTGGTCAGGATCGCAAACCGTTTCATAGGATTCTAACCTAACTTTCGTAAAATACACTGTGATAGACTTTAAGCGTGAATAAACAGTAAGCGCTTTTATAGATGAAAGACTATCGAAATTGAACGCTGTAGGAGGAGTTACGTGATGCAAGATCCATTTATTCCATTCGGGTTTCAATATTACCGTTCCCCAACCCCCTTCAAGGACCAATGGGAACAAGACCTCGGCAATATAGCCGGGCAGGGGTTCAATTGTGTGAAGTATTGGGTGCAGTGGCGGTCCAGCGTCTCCAGGGAAGGGACATTCGTGTTCGATGATATTCAGGAGCTGATGGATATAGCTCACCAGAATGGATTGAAGGTCATTTTGAATGTGATTTTCGACGTAGCTCCGGCCTGGTTCTACAGAAAATATCCGGATTCCAAAATGGTCACGGCCGACGGTTCCATTCTCGAGCCAAGAGCAATTAACTGCCGCCAGATTGGCGGAGCGCCTGGACCTTGCTATCATCATGCGCCAGCCGCTGCGGAGAAGGCACGCTTTCTGGAGGAGACCGTCAAGGCCTTCAAAGATCATCCGGCGCTTTGGGTATGGGATTTGTGGAATGAGCCGGAGCTGACCACGGGGATTAAGCGTGAGCTGTCTTTTGACAACCAGGTCTGTTATTGCAAGCATTCAATTCCGGCATTTCACGACTGGCTGATCCATAAATATGGTTCTCTGGAAGCGCTCAACGAATCGTGGCAGCGGACTTACGGGGACTGGGAGGAAGTGGAGGCACCGCGGGGCCAAGGCGTCTTCAACGATCTGATAGATTGGCGGCTGTTCATGTCGGACACGCTGACGGAGGAGCTGCGGAGCCGGGTACAAGTGGTGAAGTCGCTGGATGTGCAGCATCCGGTTATGGCTCATACGGTACCGGCCCCAATCTTCAATATGATTACGGCCGGTTCGGATGACTTCAAGCTGGCAGAGCCCTGTGATCTGACAGGCAACAGCCTGGGGTCTTCGGCGTGGTCGGCTGATCTGCTGATCTCGGCTGCCAAGGGCAAACCGATTATTAACTCGGAAATTCACGCGCTGCCGGGCAATACAGCGATGAAGCCGCGCCAGCCGGATCTTCTGGAGATGAAACGGCATATTCTGACCCCGCTTGCCCGCGGCATCACCGGATATCTGTTCTGGCAATACAGGCCAGAGATATTGGGTCAGGAAGCTCCGGCCTGGGGCAGTGTCTATCTGGACGGCAGCGCTACGCCCTGGTACAAGGACATGGCACAGCTTAACAAGGTGGTACAGAGCAACAAGCGGGAGCTGATGCTGGCCAAACGCCGCGGGGACGGGATTGCCATTCTGTTCAGCCCGGAGAATCAGATTGCCAACTTCGCAGCGCATGATCATCTGGATACCTACAACGACTCTATACAAGGCGCCCATAAGCTGCTGCATGAGCTTAATTATAAAGTAGAGTTCCTGCATGAGTCTGATGTTATTGAGGAGTCACTGAAGCCATACCGCTGCCTGTGGATGCCTTATCCGCTCTACCTGAGCCGCAACTTGTGCGCCATCCTGCGTGTGTGGGTGGAGAACGGCGGAATTCTGATCTCGGAATGCTCCTTCGGTGCTCTTCAGGCGGAGAATGGCTGTCACAGCTATAACGTTCCGGGATATGGATTCGATCAAGTGTTCGGCGTCCGCGAGACCTGGATTCACTCTGCCGAGAATCTGGATCACAGCTATCATCAGGTTGCCTTCGAATCCCGGACGGCGATTCCGCTGCGGAATGTGATGGGGCAAAGCGGGGAAGAAGAGCCTGCCGCTAGCGATCTGGCTCATGGCTCCTATTACAAATCGGATATCGGGCTGGAAGAACATGTGAAGGTGCTGGCCCAATTTACCGAAGACCTCATGCCTGCCTTAACCTGCGCTGATTACGGCACAGGACGCGCTGTATGGTTAGGCACCTTGCTTGCGGCTGCCTATTGGAAGGATGAGCATCCCGGTACGCTTCAACTGGTACGGGATCTGCTGCAGCAGGAGCTGAAGCTGGAGACTTATGTGCAGGCAAGCGGTAAAGTCCGTGCGGATCTGTCCGAATGGGGCGAAGGAACGGACCGGGGCGCATTTCTATATGTGCACAATGAAGGGCAAGAAGAGACCACGACTGAAATTAAGCTGCGTGCTGTGTATACCTCAGCCGAACCCTGGTTCACCGGCGGCCACGCGGAAATTCGGCCGACGGACAGGAAGGAGCCTGCAACAACCCGCCTGACTGTACAGATGCAAGCCGGGGATATTCAGGTATTCCGCTTAACTTAGGGCGGCAGAGGTACTGCCAGATATTATAGAGCCGGCCGGTGCGATCCGGCTTAAGGAGTGTATTGGTATGAAGTTATTAGATTATGTGAATGTCCTCCAGGGAACAGAATCGGATTTCCGGTATTCCAACGGAAACACGCTGCCGCTTACAGCGATGCCGTTCGGTATGGCAGCCTGGTGCCCGCAAACCTATGAAGCGGGCGGCACCTGGTTCTTCCATCCCCGTCACCGCCACCTGGAGGGCATCCGCCTGACCCATCAGCCCAGTCCCTGGATTGGGGACTATGGACATCTGACGCTGTTGCCGCAGAGCGGGCCGTTGCTGCTCAGCCCTGGCGCACGCTCCTCCTCCTTCAAACCGGGGGAGATGCAGGTCTCCCCCCACTATTTCAGTGTACACTTACAGCGTTACCGGACCCGGCTGGAGCTGACGCCCACCGAACGCTGTGCAGCGCTGAGAATAACTTATGATGAGCCGCACAAGAACAGGCTGATTATAGCGCCGCTGAAGGGGGAGTCACATTTTGTCTTTCAGCCGGAGATGCGCAGAATTACCGGCTATACCAGAGGCCATACCGCCGGGGTTCCCGATAACTTCGCCATGTATTTCGTCTTCCAGTTCGATACAGACCTGATCATGGAGGAGTCGGGCATCTTCAATGGAGATTATAAGCCGTTAGGGACGTATGAGGGAACCGGAGAACGGCTCGGTGCCTATGCAGGATTAGCCCTGCCGGAATCCGGCGTTGCAGGGGTCAAGTGCGGCACCTCCTTCATCAGCGGGGAGCAGGCTCTGCTGAATCTGGAACGGGAGATTGGTGAACGCAGCTTCGGGGAGACCTTAAGCACAGCAGAGGCAAGCTGGGAAGAACGGCTCAGCCGGATTACGGCAGAAAGCGCAGATGAAGAGAATCTCCGCACCTTTTACAGCTGCATGTACAGGGTCTGCCTGTTCCCCAGAACATGGCATGAATATAACGAGCATAGCGAACAGATTCATTACAGTCCATTTAACGGCAGCATTTGCCAAGGTCCAATGTATTCAGATATCGGTCTGTGGGATGTATACCGTACGAGCCTCCCGCTGTACAGCGTTCTGTTCCCAGCTTTGCTGGGAGAGATTATGCAGGCGTGGACGCTGGCTTATGAAGAGAACGGCTGGCTGCCGAAGTGGCTGTCTCCGGGTGAACGCAGTGCGATGCCCGGGACGCTGATTGATGCGGCGGCTGCGGATGCCATTGTCAAGGGAATCGGGGGCTTCGATGCGGAGCTGCTGTATGAAGGCCTGCTGAAGCACGCGGACTATCCGGCTGCGGATGAGAGACTGGGCAGACGCGGGCTTGAATTATATTTACAGTATGGCTATCTGCCGCATGACCGGTTCCATGAAAGTGTAAGTAATACACTCGATTATGTATACGGGGATTTCTGTATTGCCCAGATTGCCAGAACACTTGGCAAGATGGATGACTATGAGCGCTTCATGAGCCGTGCGCAGAATTACAAGCGCTTATTTGATCCGGAAGTCGGATTCATGAGAGGCCGTAACGAGGACGGCACCTGGCAAGAAGCCTTTGATCCTCTGCAATGGGGCGATCCCTTCTGTGAGGGTGGTGCCTGGCAGGGGAGCTGGGCGGTCCCCCATGACTTCACGGGGCTGGCCGGACTGATGGGCGGAGAGCAGGCATTCGTCCGCAAGCTGGACCAGCTAATGGCTGAAGAACCGGTATTCAAAGTAGGCTCCTATGGACAGGAAATTCATGAAATGTCGGAGATGGCTTCGGCCGGACTCGGGCAATTTGCCATCAGCAATCAGCCCAGCTTTCACATTCCTTATCTATTCTCCAGACTCGGGGCGTTGCCCACAACACAGTACTGGGTCCGCAAAACCATGTCCGGACAGTTCAACAGCAGGATGGACGGGTTGCCCGGCGATGAGGATAACGGCAGCATGGGGGCCTGGTATATTTGGAGTGCCCTCGGCCTGTATCCGTTAAGTCCCGGAATTCCTGAGTACGTACTCGGCAGCCCCCTGTTTGACAAGGTTACTATCCAGCTTGACAACGGGCGGCAATGGGTCATTGAAGCGGAGAATAATAGTCTCGCCAATGTATATAGTGCATCGGTTCACTGGAACGGTAAGCCATGGGAGCATCACTCCTTGCCGCATGACGAGATTATGAGAGGCGGAGTCTTAAGCTTCAATATGGTTCCGGGGCCTGCCCCGCTATAAGAACCAGTCAAGGCAGTCCGGATATTCCAGGCTGCCTTTGTTCTACCTTATAGACCCTTCCAGCTAAGGAAGGAAGAACCAGACACTGCTGTCAAATCGTGAAATGGCAAACCATTTCGCAGGTTTCACACCTGTCTTTTCATGAGCAATCTGTCTAATATCGAAGGTGTTGAAAGCGCTTAACAGAAAAGCGGGGAGGAGAGATCAACCCATGGCTCAAAGGTTTCATTCCAAAAGGAAAGTGCTCGCCACTGTTCTGGCTGCATTGATCGCCGGAAGCCTGATAATGATTGGAGCAATGAGCACGGCAACGCCCGATGAAGCAGCTCCGCTTCTGATCGTCAATGATCAGGAGGCCACCACCGCTGAGTTCAACTGGCATCTTCAGCTGAACCGGGCGCTTACTGCCGATTATTTCATGAAGACTTATAATGCCGGTTATTCGGAGGACTTCTGGTTGACCGATTATTCCGGCGAGATTCCGCTGCAACGATGGATCAGGGACGCACAGACTCAGCTATTGACCAAGCAAGCAGAGCTGCAGCTTGCAGAGGAAGCTGGAGTGATATCAGACATCAGCTTTGAGGCATTCCTGATTGGAATGGAGCGCGAGAATATACGGCGGAGTCAGGCGGAAGTGAACAAGGAGGTGGTGTATGGTCCTAAGCATCTGGATGGACAGGCTTACTACAGCTATTACATGAGCAATCTTGAGGATGCAACGATTGATGCGATGCGCCGTAATGGTTCCATCGTCATCACTGCTGAACAGGAGAGGCTGGAATACGAAGCCAATCTGGCTGCGAAATATTCCAGGCAGGGAACTATCCGTCTGGAATGGGTGACGCTGCCCTACGGACCGGAATCAGAGTACAAAGATCAGAGCGGGGCCATGGACAGAATGCAAGACCTCCAGGCAACAGTACTGGCCGGAACCGAATCGAACGGAACCGAACTTACCGGAACAACTCTCCGTGAACAGGCGGACAAGCTTGGGGTCTATGCCCGCGAGCTAACCGTTACCAGCACCTCACGGCGGACAGCAGCGCTGGAGAATCCAATGGTGTTACTTGCTGCGGAGCAGCTTGCACAGGGACAGATGAGTAGCTTGATTGTAGAGAACGGGGCTGTCCACCTCCTGTACTGCCTGTCCGAAGCTGAGCCGGAAGCTCTGCCGTTCGATCAGGTAAAGGATAAGATTGCACAGGATCTGGCACAGCAGAAGTTCAGAGCTCTTGTGGATCACAAGCGGTCCGAAGCCGTCGTGGAGTGGAATAAGCAAATGGCTGAGGATCTGGCACAGCAGGCGATTCAATAACAATCTAAGGAGGAATTACGCAATAATGTTGAAAAAACTGACAATAACCATACTTGCGCTGGTGATGATCTGCACGGCGATGCTCCCCGCAATGGGTGTTTCTGCCCATACAGAAGAGACTGTGACCAATGAGTTCTCGGCCCTTCCGGCAGCGGAGTTACGCTCGGAGAATTGGGTTATTGACAGCAGCAACCCTCAGTTCTTCAGCGGAGATGCTGACAGAATGGTCAGGACCTCAATGGATGCCGGATATGCAGTCTATCCAATGACAGGCATCCAGTCGTTCTCGCTTCAAACGTATTATTTCTCCGGCTCAACCGCCGTAGTCAAGTTCTACGGATCAGCGGATGCCGCAGACTGGACGGAGCTTCCGGCCGTCAATGACAGCCCGGCGGCGACCGGTTCGGGCTGGTACGGAACCCTGTATACACCGTCAGGAGCACTGCCGGATGGTGTTAATTACCTCAAAATTGAAGTCAGCGGCGATCTCGATACCTGGATGACGCAGCTCGGCAGCCTTAATCTCTCCAATGTATCCTTAGCTCCGCTAACGTTGAACGATGAGCTGGACGATGTCTCACAGCTCTCCGCATACAGCGATAACTGGACCATGGATACGAGCAATCCCGATTATTTTGGCGGAGATGCTTCCCGGGCGGTAAGAACGGCAGAATCTGCTGAATTTATCGTATACCATCTGCATAACCTGCAGTCCTTCAAAGCCCGCCTGCATTCCTTTGCCGGCTCCAGCGGGAGCATCAAGTTCTACGGTTCGGCGGATGCCTCAGCCTGGGCGGAGCTGCCCGCTGTTCAAGATGCTCCCCAGTCCACGGGTGACGGAGCTTGGACAGGGAGCAATTATACGCCTGCAGCGGTTATTCCACCCGGTATTCATTATCTGAAAATCGAAATAACAGGCGATTCCGCTCCCTGGCAGATGCAGCTAGGCTCTGTCTCCTTATCCAATAGAGTGCAGGGAGGCGGCGGAAGCAGTGGCGGAGACGGAGATTATTATGTCGATGCACTGACTGGCAGCGACAGAAATGACGGGCGAACACCGGAGACGGCGTGGAAGACCTTTACTGTAGTCAATCAGACTACCTTTGAGGCCGGGGACCGGATTTTGCTGAAGAAGGGCGGCATCTGGAATGAACAATTATATCCCAAAGGCAGTGGAACGGACGAGAAACTGATCACTATCGGTGCATACGGCACCGGAAGCAAGCCGGTTATTAATGGCGGTGGTATGGCCGGCGGGGCCGTATATTTACGCAATGCCTCGAATTGGATGATCCAGGATCTGGAGGTTACCAACTATGCCTCCGAGAGGGGAACGGTCTACCGCGAAGGGATTATGGTAGAGAACGCCAATGGAGGAATCTTAAGAAATATACACATTAAGGATAACTATGTGCATGATGTATCCAGCAGCTTCCGCTATCCTACCGTATCCGGGGCCGAAGGAGGTCCGCATGCGTTCGGCGGCATCTCTGTCTATGTCGGAGGAACAACGGGTACTGACAAGTTCGACGGGGTATGGATCGAAGGCAACACGGTGGAACGGATCGGGCGTACCGGGATTGTGGTATGGGATCAGCGGTTCAACGGAACGGATTATGCTAGTGTCAATGTCACCATCCGCGGGAACTATGTTAAGCAGGCGGACAGTGACGGGATTCTCACCTTTGGTGTGAATGGGGGATTGATTGAACATAACATTGCAGAGGAAGGAGGGAACTATTCCGAGGAAGGTGAATTTAACGGCTCCGCCGCGATCTGGCCGACCCGGGGCCGGAATAACGTTGTACAGTTCAATGAGTCCTTCAACACGAACAAGCCGGAAGGCGACGGCCAGGGCTTCAATCTGGATATTGATACCATAGACAGTGTGGTTCAATATAATTACAGCCATGGCAACAAAGGCGGATTCATGCTTTTCGTCGATGCGCGTTTGACTCCGGGGGTGCTGACAGGCTCCTCTAACAATGTGGTGCGCTACAATATCAGCCAAAATGATCTGACGCACACCTTCAACTTCGCGGGCGGGGTTACGCCGGATACACAAATCTATAATAATACAATCTATATCGGAGCAGGGCAGAACACCAGAATTATCGACCATGAATGGGATGACGGCGGCAATATCAACGCTCCCTATTCCTTCAAGAATAATCTGGTCTACAACCTTGGACAGGGAGGATATAATCTGCCGGGGGTGAACGGCACCTTCGATCATAATCTGCTGTATGGCAACCATCCTGCAAGTGAGCCGGAGAATGCTAATTCCATCACAGCGAATCCGCTGCTTGTCGCCCAAGGCAGCGGCGGTACCGGCTGGAATACAGTGGACGGCTACAAGCTGAGAGACAACTCGCCTGCACTCGGGGCCGGAGCTGTTATTGCCGACAATGGCGGACTGGATTACTGGGGCAATGCCGTGTCAGCGGATGCTCCGCCGAATATCGGAGCGTATAACGGTCCCGGACTTGATCCGGCAACGCTGCCTGAAGCACCCATAGATGATCTGAGGCTGTATTATGAAGGCCTGAAGATTGTCCCGCATATTAAGGACGGAAGCGGCGGCGGGATATCGCTTCAGCTTCAATTCACGAACAGTTCGGCCGCAGACCCTCTGGTCATTAAGAAGATTACCTGGTCTATCGGTGAAGGCAAAGAGCAGATTACCGGCAGCGAATCGAAGTTGCCTGAGATCGCACCGGGCAGCCAATTCCCTTATTCCATTCCACTGCCGGGATTCTCTGAAGGCGTGAAGTATCCTCTGGAGCTGACCGTTGATCTGGAGGGTTACGAGGATGTCCACGTGAAGCGGAATATAGATATTAACCGGATGCCGAACCAGTCGGACACAAGCACTCCGGCGCTGATTGATCTTGCGGACGGAACGCCCCTACTGACGGATTACACTGGTGTTGATGATCTCAGTGGAACCGCGCAGCTGCGCTGGGATAAAGATCAATTGTATTTGACAGCCGATATCCGTGATGATGTCTTCACTCATAAGGCTTCCGGGATTAATATCTGGCAGAATGACAGCATCCAGTTCAGCCTTGCTCCCGGTGTACCGGGAGACAGCCAGTCCTGGTATGAATACGGGATCTCTCAGACACCGGAGGGTCCGCAGATTTACCGCTGGCTGTCCATGAAGGGGGCTGCCACTGGAGTATTGACCACAGGAACGCTCAAGGTGACCAGAGATGAGCAGAATAAGGTAACCTCCTATGCCCTGGCACTGCCCTGGAGCGAATTCAGCCCGGTCCGGCCAGCGGCGGGTGAAGTCTTAAGCTTCTCGATGCTGGTCAATGATAATGACGGAGCAGGCCGCAAGGGTTATATCGAATGGGGCTCAGGCATTGGCGGTGTGAAGGACCCGACTCTATTCCGCACCTTTCAGCTGATGAATACCAGCGGGGAAGAAGAGCCGGAGCTGAGCAGCAATGCCGATTTGAGCCGGTTGAGTATTGACGGTACAGATATCTCAGGGTTCGGGCAGGATAAGCTGAATTACACCATCAGCCTCCCTTTTTCCAAGACTGAGGTGAATGTAACGGGGACGCCTGCTCATGCCGGGGCCACCGTGACAGTAACAGGCGGGAGCGGGCTTCAGGTAGGAGACAACAGGATTGATGTCAAAGTGACTGCTGCCGACGGAACTACTTCCAAGACTTACACCGTAAATGCGGTTCGGAGGGGGGACAACGCGGGGACGGATACGCCTGAACCTACGCCCGGCAACAATAACGGCAACAATAATAATAACAGCGGCGGAAGCAGTGAAGGTACTCCCGGCACAGTAGGTGGTGAGATCATTACTCATTCACCGGGACTCCTTCAGGTACAAGCTGAACCGGGAGCCGATGGAATCATTCACGCGCAGCTTCGGGACGGAGAGATCCGGCAAGCCATGGATGGTGTGCAGAGCGGAGCACTGGTGCTTAAGCTGGCAGCAGAGAATGCTAAGACCAAAGGAAGTGCTTTTCAACTACCGGTTAAAGAGCTGAAGGATCATGTAACCTCGCTGACCATACAAGCTGGCGGAGTGACCTTAACGATTCCCGTGGCTTCTCTGGTAGATAGTATTCCTGAGGGTTCCCAAAAGCTGGAGCTTTCCGTTCATGTTGCAGATGCTTCACAGCAGCCCGCGGACATGAATAAGCAATGGGCAACGTATTCCTTACACCGGGTCTCTCTGACCGTGGACGGACAGCAAATAGAAAGACTACGCGGGTCTGCATCCATGAAGGTATCCGTTGCACACAACTTGAAGCCGGGAGAAGCGTCGCATCAAGCTATCGCCTATTCCGTCACTGGTGGAGGGCAAACCGAAGTGATTAAGAACTCTAAATATGTAGCAGGAGCAGGCGGCATTACATTTACAACACCAAATTTCGGCCTCTATGTCACTGCCAATGCAGGGGTTCACTTCTCCGATACGGACTCTAGTAACTCCATCATCCTGGAGGCATTGGCTGCTCGTGGCCTGGTTCGCGGTACAGGGGAGGGCAAATATGAACCTGACCGGCAGATCACAAGGGCAGAATTCATTCAACTGCTGGTATCCGCACTGGAACTTCAAGGAGGGAATAACCAAGGGGAGTTCAAGGATGTCACTCCAGGTGCCTGGTACTACCAAGCCGTTACTACGGCTCAGGCTTTAGGTGTTGTTAACGGGCGGAGCGAGGACTTCTTCGGTGCAATGGAGCCGGTTACCCGCCAGGAGATCGCTGTTATGTTGTTCCGCGCTATGCGTCTGAACGGACCGCAGCCGGAGGCTTCCAGCCCTGCCGCGTCCTTTACGGATCACAAGCAAATCGGAGCGTACGCTCTGGAAGCAGTTAACTATCTGCGGCAGACAGGTATCATCAAGGGCTATGGTGACGGTACTTACAAACCGCAGGGTTTGACCACGCGTGAAGAGGCTGCAGCGGTAATATACAGAATCATGGGATTGTGATTTCATTCTAGTGGAGGCTGCCGGGATTTCCCGGCGGTCTTTTACTGCTTCAGTTCAATTTGATAATCTCTAGACGGATTGCAGCTATACATTTGACTAACCACTACATTGTGTAGTAGATTATAACTACTACGTAGTGTAGTAATCGAACGTTATGGACGCATAACGAAATGAAGAGGTGTTCACGGTGAACAAGATTCAGAAGCTATCGGATACAGAATTAGAGTTAATGGAAGCCATTTGGGCGAGTACGCCGCCAGTTACTTCAACGGAGCTGCTGAACCTGTTCGCGCCTAAGGGAAGGGACTGGAAGGCGCAGACGATATCTACCTTTTTGTCACGGTTAGTGGATAAGGGGTTTCTGACGGCTACCCGGCATGGGCGGCTGAACAAATATGTGCCCGGCATTTCGCCTGAGGACTATAAGCTGGTGGAGACTCAGCATGTCTTGGACGGGCTGTATCAGGGTTCGGTCAAGAATCTGATCTCTGCCATGTATGACGGCGACAAGCTGTCGGACCAAGATATTGACGAGCTAAAGCAATGGTTCTCGGAAAAGTAGGTGATGACGATGAAGATCTTACTCGATATTCTAATCCCGCTAACCGTTGCCGGAAGCGTAGTTACACTCAGCATTCAGGCACTGGGGAGGTTCTCCACCGGACATTTCCCGGCCCGATGGCGTTACGGACTCATTAAGCTGTCCTTAGTCTTTTATTTGATCCCTATAGCTCTGATCCTGCCGTGGTTATCCCAACACCTAAGCGCGCCGCGCGTAGCCACAAGTGTACAGAATCCCCAGAGTGGGAGGCTAACCGGGTATGTAGCGGAATCTCTACAGCCTGCTCTAGCCCTTACCGCAAGTAGCGCATATATCCTGTTAGGGATCTGGGCAGCGGGAGCCATCATTTTTGCCGCCTGGCAAGGGTATGCGTACCGCAGGTTTACTAGAGTACTTAAGCGTAACCGTACCATGGTACCGGAGAATAGTGAGCCAGCTATGATGCTGAGGAGCATCAAGGAGGAGCTTGGCCTCACATGTAAAGTGAAGCTCGCGTACAGTTCTGTCGCACGCAGTCCTTTTCTGGCCGGTCTATGGAGACCGTCGATCTATTTGCCTATACAGAGTCATGCCAATCTGGATATGGAGATGGTCCTGCGCCATGAATTGGTTCATCTGAAGCGGAAGGATCTGTGGATCAAGGCTGCACTGCTTGTAGTCCGTACATTACATTGGTACAACCCGCTAGTTCACAGTGTTCGTCATGAGCTTCATACCTGGAGCGAGCTGACCTGTGACCAGGAAGTGGTGCAAGAGATGTCTCATGCCGACCGCAAACGTTACGGCGGGACGATTCTGAATGTCATGGCAGGGCCCACCAGTCAACCCGGAGCTTTCTACGCCTTATTATCCGGTGACGGTAAACAATTACAAAGGAGATTAACCCATATGCTTAACGTCAAAAAACTAAACAGACAGACCCTCTTCCTATCGGTTACCGCAGCCCTGTTAATTGCAGGGATCGGCACCTCTACGGCGGCATTGGCCTCCAAGATGACACCGCAAGTAGTCGCCGACTCGGAGTATACTTCTTCTGATAATGCCGCTTCCGAGATTGCGGCTTCTACAGTGCCCGAAGGTAAAATAACCGAGCCAGCCAAAGTATCTGGAACCCAGCCTGCCGAGAGCAGCACCATCCCCGCCCAAGAATATAAAGCAGGACAACTTGTTGCCGGGCCAGCTGAATCTGCTGATTCTGCAACGGTTCCCGCTGAGCAGTCTCCAGGATCTGCTCAAGCAGAGATAATTGCCCAGCCACTGCCTGAGCTTGTACCAGCCCCTGCTGAAGGTGCTCCCGTAACGATGCCGAAAGCAAGCGCTGTCCAATCTGATTCCGGGCTTGCCCCGGCACCAGTCCCTGACCAGAAAGAGGCCATTGTAGAGGCACTTCCCGAGCTGGTGCCGGCTCCTGCTGAGATCGTTCCAGCACCGGCAAAGTAAACATCCTGCATTCAACCTGCCGGTATATAATCACAGCCAGGGGCAGCTTCCCAAGCGGAGGCTGCCCCTGTTTTTTTTCACAAGCACGTTCTAATCCCTGAAAGGTCTGAAGAATTCACGGATGTCATCCGCCAGCGGTCCCGGATCTTCCATAGCTGTGAAATGTCCGCCGCGGGGCATCGTGGTCCAGCGTGTAATATTCAGATTGCGTTCAGCCCATGCTCTGGGCGGCAGGCAGACATCTCCAGGGTAGAGAGCTACCGCAGTAGGCACCTCAATAGGTCCTAAGGGCGGCAAAGTATGAGTATTCTCATAATACAAATTCGCGGACGAGCCTGCCGTATTTGTAATCCAATAAATCATAATATTCGTAAGTAACTCATCCTCGCTGAAGCTTTGCCGCAGATCGCCCTTACAATCACTCCATGCCCGGAATTTCTCAATGATCCAAGCCGCCAGACCCACAGGGGAGTCGGTAAGCCCGTAAGCAATCGTCTGCGGCTTCGTCGACTGAATCTGCATATATCCGCCTTCCTCGGCGATCCATTGTGAGGTGTTTTGGATATACAATTGCTCCTCTTCCGTCAGCCCCGACTTATCCTGCACCGCCAGCAGATTCTTGATCAGGCCGATGTCAGTTAGGTGAATTCCGCTTAGAAGCTCAGGATGGTTGAAGGCCAGATACCGGGTCACACCGGAGCCGATATCTCCGCCTGCCGCAGCGAATTTGCGGTACCCGAGATGCTCGGTCATTAATATGGCCCATAGCCCGGCTATGTTGGAATTGTTAATTCCTTTACGCTGCAGTCCATTTGAGAAGCCGAACCCGGGGACAGAAGGGATAATGACATCGAAGGAATCTTCGGGATTCCCGCCGTAGCTCGCCGGATCTGTAAGCATGGGAATAATCTTCTCGTAACGCAAGAAGCTGTCCGGCCAGCCATGGGTGAGGATCAGCGGGTGGGGATTAGGACCTTTGCCGCGTTCATGCACAAAATGAATATCTAGCCCTTCCACCTTGCAGCGGTAATGCGCCAGCTTGTTCAGCTCCGCTTCCCGGGCCCGCCAATCGAACTGATCCCGCCAATAGGCAATAAGAGACTTCAAATATGTCTGATCTGTACCCCGGTCCCATTCAGATTCCTCGAACAAGCCGGTCCAGCGGACATGCCCAAGTCTGTATTTCAGATCCTCCAGGACTTCATCGGCAACATGAATTTGATAACGTTCAACTGTCATTACAATCGCTCCTTAAGTGGAATAACTTCAGTACCAATGGGATAACTATATCACCTTGAGTAATGTTAGACATAGCAAGCTAACCAGGAATATATCTCATCAAAAGTGTGAAGCTGAATGCTTGAGAAGAAGCTGTTAGAGGAAAATACTCTTCACTGGAGAATTACTTTGTGGACGGAATCAAAGATTACGAGGTGAGGGAATGGATAGAATAACCAATATAAGAGTGGAAGAGAAGAAATATCATGATCAATGTTACGAGAGCAGCAAGCTATTCGAGCCAGGCTCCTGGCTGCACAAACCCGTTACTACAGTTATTAATCTTATTAATCAGTATAAGGATCAAGAATACATAAGCATACTGGATCTGGGAGCTGGGGTTGGCCGGAACAGCATTCCGATTGCTGAATCGATTAAGCCTAGGAATGGAAAAGTGGTATGTGTAGACCTGCTGGAATCAGCCACAGCGAAGCTGATGAGTTACAGTCAGCAGTTCGGTGTCGAGTCTTACATTGTACCCATTCTATCTGATATTGAACACTTTTCTATTGAGCCAGATGAGTATGATATTATCGTAGCAGTATCTTCATTAGAACATGTGAGCTCGGCACAGGTACTGGAGCAGAAACTGAGTGAAATGAATGCCGGGACAAGAGCGGGCGGGGCGAATTGCATTATTATCGCGTCCAATATTCGGGAAATGCTTCTAGAGAATAAGCAAGAGCTGGACCCCATGTTTGAAGTAAATCTGTCTACTGAAAGAATGATTGACCTTTTGAAACAGCAGTTTGCCGGATGGAAGATAGAGCAGCTGATCGTAAAACCCTTAGCATTTGAGATTAACAGAGACGGGCAGCCCGTCAAGCTGACCTCTGATTGCATAACCTTTGTTGCCAAGAAAAGCTGATCTTATAGAGATCGGCTTTTTTTGATAAGTTATGATAGCAAAAAGCAAAAAGAAGCGGAGGGGAAATTTGGAACTGGAGGAGCGGTAGCGTCCGCCTTTGTATTTGGATTTCTACCGCGAGGAGCGGTTTCAATCAGGAAATCCTAATACAACAGCGGCCGGAGGGCCAAATGTTCACCGCAGCGACGACCAAGCTTTGAGTTTTAATTTGAAGCAAGCAGTTGCTCAAATCCACTTAAATTAGATTTTTCCTCCCCGCCTGTGACCACACGCACCCCTTCTTCTGTGGAATCGGCTACATTTAGAGTAGGCCAAACGAAAGCTTTCACAAACTTCCGAAATTTGATTTGAATCCTCCTTTTTAAGCAGCTGGCGTAATAGAATGAGGTTGCTGATAAGGATTATCAATCAAATATTGGAGGCTAATACAAATGAGTACACAAACCAGACAAATCGCCGAAGGCATCCACTGGGTAGGCAAAATAGACAACCGTGAAGTCCCGTTCCACCGCCTGATTCTCGCCAAAGGCACCACCTATAATTCTTATCTCCTCAAAACCGGCAAGCCGACCGTAATCGATACGGTGGATATGGAATTCGGCCGCGAATATGCCGAGTGTCTCGCCGGAATGATTGATCTTATGGATATTCACTACATCGTCATTAACCATACCGAGCCTGACCACTCCGGCGGACTGGCGGCACTGGCCGCACAGGCACTGAATGCTACGATTGTCTGCACCGAGATCGCTGTACCGGAGCTGCAGGAGATGTATAAGCTGCACAGCCGCAACTTCCTGGTGGTGAAGGACGGAGACACCCTGGATATCGGCGGCAAAACCCTGCTGTTCAAAGAAACGCCGTACCTCCACACCGCAGAGACGATGATTACGTACTGTGTGGAAGATAAGATCCTGTTCCCTTGCGATATTTTCAGCACACATGTGGCTGCTGAGCATCTGTTCAGCGATGAAGCAGGCTTCGATATCACTGAAGATTACAAAGGCTATTATGCAGCCATTATCCATCCGCACAGAAGATATGTAAGAACACTGCTGGAAGCGGTGAAGGATCTGAAGATCCGCATGATTGCGCCATCCCACGGGTTCCTGATCCGCGAGGACATTCCTAAGTTCATCGGGCTGTACGCCACAATGAGCCGGGAGACCACCCAGGGCAAGAAGGCTGTTATTGTCTATACCACCATCAAGAACAGCACGAAGAAGATGGCCGCGATCATTGAGAATTGCCTGAAGGAGAACAATATTGAGACTGAAGTCTGGAACGCAGATAAAAGCAGCACCGCAGACATCCTGCACAGCATCGAATCGGCAGACGCCGTCTTCATCGGCAGCTCCACGAAGTATGCGGATATGATCGGGAACCTGGAGGAGGTGCTGAAGGGCATGCTGGAGATGAACCTGGAAGGTAAGCTTGCTACGGCGTTTGGCTCCTACGGCTGGAGCGGAGAAGCGATCGAGGTCATTCAGGATTATCTGAACGGAACGAACATGACTGTACAGAGCACCTCTGAGGTTATCAAAACCACGGGCATGACCCATGTGGAATTCCCCGTCCGGGTGAGATTCTCCCCAAGAGAGCCTGAGAAGGTCCAGAAGATTAAGCATGCAACCGAATTTGTCTCGGATCTGCTGCTCAGTTCAATCTAGGGAGGAGAAAGCGAACATGACGAAGCATTACGTAATCGTTGGGGGCGGTGTAACCGCCGTCCATGCCGCCAAAGCGATCCGCGATCAGGACGCGGACTCGGAAATCTCAATCATTGGAGAAGAGAGCGGCCTGCCGTATAACCGGATCAAGCTGACCAAGGGCCTGTTCACCGACCTGCACAGCGAGAAGGTTCTGATCAAGAAGGAGAAATGGTACCGCGATAATCGCATCACCGTACAGTCGTCCACCCGCATCGTGTCTATCCACCCGGAGCGCCAGACGATAGAGACAGAGAGCGGCCAGTGTGTGGAATACCATAAGCTGCTGCTCTGTATGGGGGCGAAGAACCGCGCATTAACCATCCAGGGAGCCGGACTTTCCAATGTACACAGCATCCGGGATCTGGCTGACGCAGACCGGCTGAAGAACAGCCTTAAGGAAGGCAGCCGCGTAACCATCATTGGCGGAGGGGTGCAGGGAATTGAGACGGCCTGGGCGCTTCACGAAGCAGGGTATAAGGTAACTGTGGTTGAATACGCACCTGCCCTGATGGGCAGACAGCTGGATAGCTACTCATCCAAGCGCCTGCAAGAAACCCTTGAACAATCCGGGGTGAAGGTGATTCTTCAAGCGGGTGTGACTTCCATAGAGGGGACAGAGGTTGTCACCGGGGTTACGCTGAATGACGGCACGAGCTTCCCGTGTGACCATGTGGTCTACTCCATTGGGATTGTTCCGAATACTGCTCTGGTTGACGGCTCGGAGATTGAGGTCCGCAGCGGCATTATTGTGGATGAACATCTGCAGACGAGTGCTCCGAATATCTATGCAGCGGGTGACGTTGCAGAGTTCGGCGGGCTGGTGGAAGGCCTGTGGGGCGGAGCGATGGAACAAGGCAAGATCGCAGGGAGCAATATGGCTGAAGCCCGGAGTGTATACCGCAGAGCGGTTCCGGTGACCTTGTTCAATGCGTTCGGGGTGTCCTTGTTCTCCATCGGCAACACCGATGAGCGGAATTGCGATGAGTCGGTATGCGGTGAAGAGAATGGGGCGTATACACGAATTTTTGTGAAGGATCATGTCATGGTCGGGGCGTTGTCCTGGCAGGGCGCTGCGGCTTCGCTGACTTACAAGGCGGCTGTTGAGCAAGGCGTCCAGCTGAGCGGAAGTGCTGACGGCAAGAGCATCGAAGACATTATAGCGGAAGCGCAGTCTGTTCTGAACTGATTAACTACTAAGGATATAGGAGCTGATTACGATGAAAAAATATATCTGTACCCCTTGCGGCTACATCTACAACCCGGCGGTAGGCGATCCCGATGAGGATGTAGCTGCCGGCACAGCGTTCGAGGATCTGCCGGAGGATTGGGTCTGCCCGGTCTGCGGAGAGGACACCAGCCATTTCGTGCCTGTAGAAGAGAAGAACACAATTGCCCATTAGAGGATGGAGACTTAGGCTTCACATTTCACATTACAGGGGGAACGGTATGAAAGAGCATTCCTGCCAGCACGCCGCAGAACCTTGTACACGCAAGGTACCGATTTTTGCCGCGCTGACCGATGAGGATCTTACCCGGATCAGCGCCATGATTAAGCACCGCAAATTCACCAAGGGCCAGCCACTAATTCTCGAAGGCGCGCCGTCCGATACGCTATACATTATTCAGCAGGGACATGTGAAATTATCCAAGATCACGCCCGAAGGGAAGGAACAGATTTTACATATCCTGACGAACGGGGATTTCTTCGGGGAACTTAGTATCTTTAACAGCGACGAGCTTAGCAACTTCAGTGCCTATGCGCTGAAAGACACCAATATCTGCCTGCTGACCCGCAGCGATATGGAGCAGTTAATGATCGAGAACCCCGACATCTCCCTGCGCCTGCTCTCAAGCGTAACCAAACGCCTTGCCCACACCGAGAATCTGGCACAGAGTCTGGCGACCAAGGACCCGGAAATCCGGATCGCGTATATGATCATGGAGCTGAGTGAGAAATACGGCAAGCCGCGCGGCGGACGCGTACATATCGACCTGCCGCTGTCCCGCGAAGAGCTGGCCAGTTATGTCGGAGTGACCCGGGAGACGATCAGCAGGAAGTTCTCCCGATTCGAGGACTCCGGCCTGATCAAGCTGATCGGCAACAAGCAGATGGTCGTCATGGACCCGGCTGGTGTGGAGCGGTTCATGGGAATATAAGGGGAGTTGAATATAGGCTAAGCGGCATTTCTACCGTCCGGTGATGGGGAATGCCGCTTTTTAGCATGGATAGCCGCTTCCTATGATAAATCTTAAGGCAATGTTAAGGTTACCCGTGTTTAACTGAAAGGTAGGGCCGCCATAATGGGCTTACAGCCCTGCAGGAGGAGAGGTGAAATGATGAACCAAACGATTCTGATTGTGGATGATGAGAAGGAGATCCGGGAGCTTTTGCGCCTGTATGTTGAAAAGGATGGATATACCGTGATCCAGGCCGGGAACGGAAGGGAAGCATTGAAGCAGGCTGCAGCTGCACGGGTTGATCTGGCGGTCATTGACATCATGATGCCAGAGCTTGATGGCTATCAGCTGATTAAGGGCTTGAGAGAGCACAGCAATCTGCCCATTATCGTTGTCAGTGCCAAGACAGAGAATCACGAGAAAATTCTGGGGCTTGACCTTGGTGCGGATGATTATGTGACTAAGCCATTTGACCCGCTTGAGGTGCTTGCCCGAATCAAAGCCCAATTACGCCGCTATAGCGGTGGTGCAGCGGATTCCGCAGCGGCGGTGCTGACGGCTGGGGAACTGTGTATGGATATTTCTGTTTGCAGTCTCCGCTTGGGCAGCGCCGCAATCCATCTTACCGCTACAGAATACAACATGATGAAGCTGTTCATGCAAAGTCCAGGACGCGTCTACACCAAACAGCAGCTGTATGAGGCGGCATGGCAGGAGACGGCTATCGTGGATGATAATACGGTGATGGTGGCCATCAGTAAGCTGCGCGCCAAGCTTCCCGGCGGCAGCGGGGTGTCCATTGGAACTGTGCGGGGATTAGGGTATCGGCTGGAGGTGCATCCATGAAAAACAAGCGCAGCTTCAGAAGAGTCATCATGCGCAGATTCATAGGCTACACCTTCGGCATTGCGCTGACGCTCCTGGTTCTGGAGCTATTGTACGGTCTGTTGACATGGAAGAACGGGATGAACTTCGCGGAGCTGGCCTCTTCCCCGCTGGCCAAGGGAACGGAATCGCTTCAGATCACGCTGTCCGTGATCTGGATTCTTATTACAGCCGCCGTGTATTTTATCGGGATTGTCCTGTTCGGGCACGGGATCAACAGGAAGCTTATGGAGCCTGTAAGGAAGATGGAAGAAGGGTTCAAGGCGGTGACCTCAGGCCATTTGAATACCAGGCTGGATTTTGAGACGGAAACGGAATTTGGAGAAATGCGGGATGCGTTCAACTATATGGCCCAAAGGCTGAAGAATGCCGAAGAACAGCGGATGAGCATGGAGAATGAGCAGATGCAGCTGTTCTCGCATATTGCCCATGATCTGAGAACTCCCATGACTACGATTTCCGGCTATGCAGGGGCCTTGGCATGCGGGTTGGTTGAGGAACCGGACAAACAACGGGAATACCATCTGGCGATCCAAGCGAAGTCGGGACAGATGAACCAATTGATTGACCAGTTGCTGGCCTACTCCAAGCTGGGTGCGCCTGAATACAAGTTGAAGCTGGCGAAGGTTGATCTAGTGGAACTGCTTCGCGTATCTTGCGCTGCTTTGTTTGGTGAAATCGAAAGCAAACAGATGAGCTTAGAACTGCAATTACCGGACCAGCCCGTATTTTATATAGCAGACCCGCTGGAAATTAGCCGGGCTATCGGCAATCTGCTGACTAATGCAATCCGCCATAACCCGTCAGGCAGCCTGTTATTCGTAGGACTCACGGATGAGCCCAGCCGGATTACAATCCATATTGCCGATAATGGAGCAGCGATCCCGGAGGCCATCACCGGAAATCTCTTCGATCCGTTTGTCTCCGGCGACACTTCAAGAACCACCAGCAGTGGAACTGGGCTAGGACTGGCTATTGTGCACAAGGTGATGGAACAGCATTCCGGGGGAGTTAGCGTAATAGACGCAGTCTCACCCTATACCAAGGAGTTCGTCCTCATTTTCCCCAAAGGTTAAACCTGTAAGGTCACAAATAGACGGAGGAGTGACATGTATCTAAAATTAATTAAAAATGATCTGCGCAAAAGCAAGCTGATTACCGGCACGATTATGGCGTTCATCCTCGTTGCCGCCATGCTAACCTCGCTCGCCGCATCGCTTACAATGAATCTGTCCGGCGCGATCGATAACATGCTTCTATCGGCGAAGGCGCTCCATTTCATGCAGATGCATACAGGCAACGTTGATATGGACCAGCTGCGGCGCTTCGCAGACACGAATGGAAGTGTTGAGGAATATCAGGTGCAGGAGTTCCTAAATATTGAGGGTGCAGAGATAGTGATCGGGAACGATTCGCTTGCAGGAAGCATTCAGGACAATGGTCTTTCCGTACAGGGCAAGAAATTCGACTATCTGCTGGACTTAAACGGCGGGGTGATTCATCCGGCAGACGGTGAAATCTATGTCCCTGTCTATTACAGGCAGGAAGGGAACGCAGCACTAGGAGATACACTGACGATCCACGGTATTTCCTTCCACGTTGCGGGGTTTTTGCGGGATTCGACTATGAATGCGGCACTGGTAAGCTCCAAAAGGTTCCTGGTCAGCCAGACGGATTTCGAGAGGGTCCGTGAGTTCGGACAATTGGAGCACCTGATTGAATTCCGGCTGTCTGAGGGGGTTAACTATCCCGCTTTTGAGACAGCGTATTTGGATGCGGGTCTCCCGGCCAACGGTCCGCCTGCGATCACGTACAATCAGGTGAAGATGATTAACGGCATTACGGACGGCATTATGATTGCTGTGCTGGTGTTAATCGGCATGCTGGTCATTCTCGTGGCGTTCTTATGTATCCGCTTCACGCTATTGGCAACGGTCGAAGAGGATTACAAGGAAATAGGCGTACTGAAGGCCATCGGGATGCGGGTAACACAGATCAAGAAGCTGTACCTTGCGAAATACGGCGTAATCGCAGGTGTAGCTTGTATGCTGGGCTTTCTGGCTTCTCTCCCGCTCCAGATCCCTTTTATGCACAATATTCGTCTGTATATGGGTGATAGCGGGAGCCGGTTTCCCGGCTTGCTCAGCGGACTTGCGGGGGCGGTGCTCATCTTCGCGGTGGTCATGCTATATGTGAATGGTGTGCTGCGGCGCTTCCGTAACATCTCCCCTGCGCAGGCGGTGAGGTTCGGCGCATCGCAGGAATCCTCGAAACCGGGCAGAAGCTTCCGGCTGAGTCACAACAGGCTGTTCACCCGGAATATCTTTCTAGGCATCAAGGATGTGCTGTCCCGTAAGAAGCTGTATGTCACCATGACGCTGGTGCTGGTCACCTCTTCATTCATTATGATTGTGCCTTACAATATCAGCAATACTATCTCTGCACCCGGGTTCATCACCAATATGGGTATGGGCATCAGCGATGTTAATATCGGAGTGCTGCGGACGCAGGTGGAGGATGTTCAGGGGAAGGCGGAGGTGGTTGCAGCTCGGCTGGATGAAGATAAGAACGTTGAGAAATATGCTATGTTCACCAGCCGGATGCTAGAGAGGAGAACGGATGACGGAACGCCAGAGAAGCTGCGGGTGACCTTCGGGGACTATTCCGCTTTTCCGGTTACGTACTCCAAAGGCCGTGCACCGCAAGCGGAAGCGGAGATCGCCGTCTCGGTACTGAATGCGGAAGACCTTGAAATGAATGTTGGGGGGATGAAATCGTTGTTATCGCTGACGGTACGGAAAAGCACCTGAAGGTGTGCGGAATTTACTCCGATGTCACGAATGGCGGGCGAACAGCTCAGGCTAATTTCAAGATGAATCACGGGGAAATTCTAAGCGCCTCAATTGCGGTTACGTTCCGTGACCGTCAGAGTGTTCAGGCGGCCATATCACAGTACCGGGAACAATTCCCCTTTGCCAAAATTACCGGGATCGACGAGACCATCGGGCAGATGCTTGGTCCTATGCGCAAGGCTATACTAAAGGCATCCATCGTCGCAACTCTGGCAACCGTCCTGCTCACACTGCTGGTAACAACGCTATTCATGAAGTTACTGGTGGCGAAGGACCGTTATTCCATTGCCATCTTGAAATCCATAGGCTTCACTAGCAGGGATATTCGGAGGCAATATCTTACACGCTCCGTTACCGTGCTGGGGATGGGTGTCATCACCGGTACGCTATTGGCAAATACGCTCGGAGAGCTTGCCGGTGTGGCGATCGTGTCGTCCTTCGGCGCGTCAGCCTTCCATTTCGAAGTAAATCCGTGGTTTGTCTATCTTTTTTCGCCCCTGCTGATTGCAGGCTGTGTCGTTGCAGCTACCAGGTTAGGCAGTTCCGGCATCCAGGCTTTGCAAATTTCCGGGCATATCAAGGAGGATTAGCAGATGAACAGCATCATTACAGGTACCCATATTGTGAAAACTTACGGTAAGGGTGCAGAGCAAGCCATGGCATTGAATGGAGTAGACGTCGATATAACAGAAGGTGAATTTGTTGCCGTAATGGGGCCCTCTGGCTCAGGCAAAACCACACTGCTGTTCGCACTCAGCGGCATGGATGAGATTACTGAGGGAACCGTGAAATTTGGTGATACTGAACTAGCCGGGCTCCGGGAAAATGCGCTTGCCGATCTTCGCCGGACCCGCATGGGCTTTATTTTTCAACAGCCCACGATGCTGAGGAACCTGAATCTGCTGGATAATATCATGCTTCCCGCCGTGCAGGACGGCAAGAGGAATACAGTGGAACTCGTGCAAAAAGCGAGAGACCTAATGATCCAGACAGGCATTGCCGGGCTGGAAAACAGGGATACTACTGAGGTATCTGGCGGGCAGCTCCAGCGGGCCGGGATCTGCCGCGCACTAATCAATACGCCGGAGATTCTGTTTGCCGATGAGCCAACCGGTGCGCTGAACTCGAAGACCGCAGAGGAAATCATGGAGCTGCTGGCAGGCATCAACCAAGGGGGCACAGCCATCATGCTTGTGACCCATGATGCGAAAGTCGCCGCCAGGGCGGACAGGGTTCTTTTTACGAGGGACGGGAATATCGTTTCCGAACTGATACTGCCAAAGTTCAGCGGCGGGGAGCTGGAAGCGAGAGGGGAGAAGGTGCTTGCCCGGATGGCGGCTGCGGGCATTTAGTTTCAGCATCTTCACGTGGAATGGATGGAATTTCCGCCGCTGCTGGAACCTTACAAATACCTGACGCATATTGTATGGTTATAAGCCTATCAGGCTGCAACGGGAAAGGAAGTGGGTGTATGGCTGCGGGGATATTAAGATATTTTGCAGACGGCAATACGGCTCTTGGCTTCTACAGTTTGTTCGAATCGAATCTTCAAGGGCTCCGGCGAATATTCATCTTGAAAGGCGGTCCCGGTACCGGCAAATCCTCGCTGATGAAAGCAATCGGCGCGGAATGGGCGGAGCGGGGATATCCTATTGAGCTGATTCATTGTTCATCCGATAAGGATTCCATTGACGGGGTCATTATTCCGGCGCTTGGAGTGGGCATTGTTGACGGGACGGCGCCCCATTTGATCGAGCCCAAGGCTCCCGGAGCAGCCCGGGAATACGTGAACCTGGGGGAAGCATGGAACTCGGCAGCGCTTATCGGCCAAAGGGAGATCATTGAGGAGCTTAACCGGAAGGCTGCGGATGCCTATGCGGCAGCGTACAGCAGATTTGCGGAGGCCCTGAGCATTCATGACGAATGGGAAAAGATTTACTTCGAGCATATGGACTTCGGCCAGGCGGATCAATTAACGGCCCGGATGCTGGAACAGTTGTTTGGCGAAGCGCAGCTTCAGAGGCATGCTGATGTGAAGCACCGGTTTTTGGGCGCAGCAACGCCGGCAGGATCGGTTGACTTTGTACCTAATTTGACCGAAGGGCTATCCAGACGCTTCTTCCTCAAAGGCCGGGCCGGAACAGGCAAATCAACCATACTCCGCAAAATCGCCGCCGAGGCGGAGAAGAGGGGCTTTGATACGGAAATCTATCATTGCGGATTCGATCCCCACAGTCTGGATATGGTTATTGTGCGTGAGCTTGATTTTGCGGTCTTTGACAGCACCAGCCCGCATGAATATTATCCGGAGCGGGAAGGAGACGTAATCATCGATACGTATGAAGCTGTTATTACACCGGGAACGGATGAGCGCCTCGCCGGACCGCTAGAGGAAATAAGCGCACAATATAAGGCCACAATGAAAACGGCAATAGCCGCTCTGGCAGAGGCCAAGGTGCACCGGGATGAATTAAAGGAAATTTATATCGCCACAATGGATTTTGGCATGGTGGATGCGGCCAGGAACCGGATTTCCGCTGAACTGGCAAGTATGCTGGCTTAGCACTTACAATGATCCGAACCAGCTTTGGGGCTTACTCGGCGGAGGTACTTGCCATCCGTAGAGTAAGCCCCAAGGCTTATTAAGGGTGCGGTGCCTTTTGCCCGGAATACGCGGTTGCGCAGCGTCCAGAAGAATTATAGACTTCAATATGTAACAGTGTGAGAAATTATAACGACTACAATTATGGAGGAGAGAACAGCGATGAGTACTTACGAAATGGCTTCCTTTAATATCCGTCTGGATATTCCGTCAGACGAAGAGAACGGCTGGGCGTACCGCAAGGAGCATATGCTGCGCCTAATTAGGCATTACCGCTGGGACGTGTTCGGTCTGCAGGAGGCGCGGGGCAATCAGCTGAGGGATCTGGCGGCACTTGAGGATTATTAGGTGGAAGGCATCAGCCGTGATCATGATCCTGAGAGTGAACACTGTCCGGTCTTTTATAACAAGTCGGTATTCACCAAGGAAGCCGGAGGCACCTTCTGGCTGTCGGAGACGCCGGAGGTTCCGTCCAAGTCCTGGGGCTCTGATTACAACCGGATCTGCACCTGGGTGAGGCTGCAGGACACAAGAAACGGGAATAGGATTCACTTTGTGAATACCCATCTGGACCATATCAGTGAGGAGGCCAGATACCGCGGTGCGCTGAAGATTCTGGACTGGATTCGTAATCAGGGCGGGAATCTGCCGGTTGTACTGACAGGGGATTTCAATGCTATACCGGACGAACGATGCTACCGGGAGATTACAGCGCAGCTGACCGATACCCGCAGAGCGGTTGATGCCCATTATGGCCCCTGGGGGACATTCACCGGTTTCCGCTACGATATTCCGTGGGATGAGCTTGAGGAGATCGATTATATTTTTACGGACAAGCAGGTGAAGGTACTGAAGACCCGGACGGTAACCGACAGCTTCGACCGGAAATACCCTTCGGACCATTATCCAGTTACCGCAACTCTGGAAATCTAACGGGGCGAAACTTAGCGCAGTGAATCGGGAGCTTGCAGAGTCTGTCCCCGTAACACAAAGAAACCGGACCTCAAGGAGGCTGGTTTCTTTGCGTTACATGGAGATATGGGGGCAGTGGATTGTTTAGGCGATAAATGTCTGATACGATAGATAAGCTTCATGATGGAAGCCCAAACACTCTGAGGAGTCACGGCTAGCCCATTCTGAATAGAGTATCTTATTATCACACACAAATGGGGACAACAGCATGATGAGGATGTTCAGACATAAGGGTTATTTTATCGGAGTGCACATTGTATTGTGTATTTCCTTGTTCTCCACACTGTACGCGTATTCTCCGGTCATCCGGGTGAAGGTGAAGGAGATGATCGAGCCGGCGGACAAAGTCTATACGATTGCCCATCGCGGCGCATCCGGTTATGCTCCCGAGAACACGATACCGGCCTTTGAGCTGGCACGTGAGATGGGTGCCGACTCGATTGAGCTCGATATTCATTTGACCAAGGACCTGATTCCTGTTGTGATTCATGACGAGACGGTTAACCGTACCACGAGCGGCAAAGGTTTTGTGAAAAATATGACCCTGGAGCAGATCAGGCAGCTCGATGCAGGCTCATGGTTCAATCAGGACTACCCGATGTTCGCCAGAGATCTATACACAGGGCTTACCGTCCCAACGCTTGAAGAAGTATTCGAGACATTCGGCAAGGACATCAACTATATGATCGAAATCAAGGAGCCTGCATCGAAGTTCGGGATTGAAGCGATCCTGAATGATACGATATTGAAATATGATCTCGCCAAAAGGGTGTCCGTTCACTCCTTCAGCGCAGCCAGTCTGCGGCAGCTTCATGCGATTAACCCGGATATTCCGCTATACCAGCTGGTATGGAATGATTATGCGGCTACGAGGGTGACTCAGTCCTATCTCGATACCGTGAAGACCTATGCCGTAGGCATCAGCCCGAATTTCCAGGGAATCAGCGGGGCTTATGTGGCTCAAGTGAAGCGGGCGGGGCTCAAGATCATCCCGTATACGGTGAACTACCAGCTCAATATGGATAAAGCTTACTCCTGGGGAGTAGACGGAGTGCACACGAATTATCCCGACCGCTTCCTTGAAGTAATTGCCGCCAACAGGGCAAATGCCAAATGGTAGGAGTGGATCTCTCACATTTAGGTGGAAAAACAGTATATTAAGTGCCCTTTTTCCAACTGTTCCCTGGAGAGGGCTGTTCTGTTCAGGAGCAAGTGGAGAAAATCCACCTGTTTCTGGAAGCACCTAATTCCAGCTTCTCAAATTTAGTGAATCCATACAGCTTCGTCGCTTAAAATGCGCTCAACACGATATTCCGCAGCTTGCGTGTAATGGGCAGGGTACCGGAGTCCTTTCTCTGGATCATGAACAGGATGGTCAGGCGTTCCAGCGGACAATTGGCAAAATAAGCTCCCAGCCAGCCGTCCCAGCCGTATTCTCCCAGGCTGCCGAGCCCTCCGGCTTGACCAGGATCAGTCAGGATGCGCATCTGATTGCCGTAGCTGTAGCCTTGCAGCGAATGCCAGGGATTGAAGCCTTGCTGCTGCGGGCTGGTTAAGCTGGCCAAGGTCATAAACTGAACGGTGCGGGGCTTCAGCAGCTGCACCCCGTTCAAGCTGCCCTGATTCATCAGCATGGTGGTGAATTTGGCAGCATCCTCAATCGTCGAGACCAGCCCGGCTCCGCCTGCTTCATAAGCCGCTTCCCGGTCCATATGATGATTAACGCCCAGAGGACTCTCCGAAAAGGGTATCAATCCGCCTTCACCATCATCCTGGTAGACAGAGGCCAGCCGCTCTCTCTTGTCTTCGGGCAGCCAAAAGCCGGTATCGTTCATTTGCAGCGGACCGAAGATCTCCTGCTGCAGGAATTCGCCGTACCGCATGCCGCTGACGACTTCAACTAATGCACCTAGAACATCCGCAGAGGTTCCATACTGCCAGGAGGTTCCCGGCTCGAAGGCCAGCGGGCCTTCTCCCAATCTGTTGGCGAATTCCAGTGTGCTCATCGGGTTGGTGCCAAGCAAGCGGCTGTTCAGTTCCTGGTACAGCGCCTCCGTATACTGACCCGCCAGGTCGTCGGCTCCGCCGTAGACCAGACCGGAGGTCATGTTCAGCAGGTCGTTAATATCAACCTCACGAGTTACGGGCACAAGCTCGCCGTTCTTTCCCACCTTCTGATTTTTAAATCCAGGTATGTACTGGCTGACCGGATCGAACAGGTCGATCTCCCCGCGCTCCAGGAGCAGCATAACGGCTGCGGCAGTAACCGGCTTCGTCATCGAGTAGAGGCGGAAGATCGAATCTCTGGACATTTTGCGTCCAGCTTCAATATCGGCATAGCCGTCTTCGTGATACCAGCTTTCTTGTCCGTCCTGAATCACCATGAAGTTCGCACCGGCGATTTCCTTATTGGCAATGCTTGCGCTCAGCGCTTTGGTGATTAGACGGGTAGTGTTTGAATCCAGCATCTCTAGGTCTCCTTTGGTATGATCCGTTATCTATATTCCAGGGTGAATAGCATTTCACATAGAGAATATTATACGTCTTTCAGAGTGAAATGTAAGCGCATTTCAGTGAAAAAATTGAATAAGTATAGTTTTTCGTTGCTTCGCTTAATTTAATGTTACCTTCCTGGTCATCTATACTAACGGAGAGACTAATACAGGGAGGGAATATTTTGAAAAAGAGAACAAGATGGCTTGCGGCGGTTCTTACTTTTACAATGTTAATCATGTCGCTGACTGCACTTGGATTACCGGCAAAAGCTGGAGCGGTTCCGATTCCGCAATCCTTCGCTAAGGGCGCAGATGTCAGCTGGCTGCCGCAAATGGAAGCTGAGGGCTACAAATTCTATAACGATCAGGGAGACGAAGAGGACCTGCTCCAGATTCTAAAAGATCACGGAATCGATTCGATACGCCTCCGGGCTTTTGTCAATCCATCCGATGATCCGATCAACGGCCATAACAGCACCGAAGAGATGGTTACGCTGGCCTCCCGTGTAAGCGCTCTCGGCTTCAGGGTGATGGTCGATCTGCACTACAGTGATTCCTGGGCCGATCCCGGGAAGCAGGTTACTCCGGCCGCCTGGGCCAGTGATAATCTGGAGCAGCTCAAAGCACATGTCTCAGAGTACACCACAGAGGTGATGCAAGCGCTGAAGACTGCGGGGGTAACCCCCGAGTGGGTGCAGATTGGCAATGAGATTAATAACGGGATGATGCATCCGCTGGGCAGCTATAGCAATACTGCGAATCTGGTGGAATTGATCCAGGCGGGATCACATGCGGCCAAGGCTGTTTTTCCTGAGACCAAAATCATTATTCATAGAGCCAACGGGGCAGACACCGGTGTAGATCCGTTCTATGCAGGTCTGGTTGAGGCGGGTCTTAAAGACAGTGATTATGACATTATCGGGTTATCTTATTACCCGGATTCTATCTACACTTCTTCTATTAATGAACTATCCTCCAACATGAATCTTCTGGCTGCAAAATATGGCAAGGAGGTCATGGTCGTCGAGGTTGGCGGCGATGTGAGCAAGAATGTGGATAATGTATACAACATGCTAGTTGCTGTGCAGGATGGCGTGAAGGCTGTACCTGGAGGCCAGGGAACAGGTGTGTTCTATTGGGCACCCGAGGGCGTCTACTTCGGCTATGGGCTGTCTGCCTGGAACCCGGACGGGAAGCCTTCCTTCGCGATGGATGCTTTTATCGACGGTGCTTCGGCTATCAACCGGGTACCCGTTCAGTCGGTAAAAGTAGAGAAGCAGACCGCTGTCCTAGAAGTAGGCGGAACCGGCAGCGTTAAGGCAACGATCAGCCCGGCGAATGCAACCTATAAGGGGTTAACCTTCACCAGCTCGGATGAAGCCATCGTCAAGGTAGACAAGTATAAAGGAACCATCTCCGGACTTGCTGCCGGGACCTCTACAGTAACAGCGGTTACGTATGACGGCGGATTTACAGATTCAACGGAGATCACAGTCTCGCCAAGCACAAGCTTCATTCAGAATCCAGGCTTCGAGGACGGGCTGAATGGTTGGACCGTAAGCGGCGATAGCGCGGCGGTCAATGTGGAGTCGGATGCCCATTCCGGTTCGGCTGCACTGCACTACTGGAGCTCAGGGGCTGCGGAATTCCAAATCTCCCAGACGGTCACCGGCCTTGAAAATGGTACCTATCAGTTATCCGCTTGGGTCTCGGGCGGGGGAGGGGAAGAAACGGCAGAGATTTTTGCGGGTAATCAGAAGCTGCCGTTCGTCAACACAGGCTGGCAGCAATGGAGTAATCCAACCATCGATACCGTTGAAGTTACAGATGGAACGCTGACACTAGGCGCTAATCTGAAATACGCTGGAGACAAGTGGGGGAATATTGATGATTTCAAGCTGGTCAAAAAAGCCGGATCTGTCAGCACCAATAATCTCACGGTGAACGGCTCTAAGTCCGACTGGTATCTGAGCGGCACTAAGCCCGCTACCTTCGGAGACAGCAATGCTTCAGGCGGCTTCGATTACGGGGATGACAAGCCGATTAACTTCAGCCTTACTCATGAAATGACCGGACTGGAGCCCGGAACCTATACCCTCCAGGCCAAAATCTTTGGGGACAAGGGTGAACCTTCTCCCGGTTCGGTAATGTATGTGATCTCCGAGGGGCAGACGTATTCGGTGCCGGTTACCTATTCAGGCAGCGCCTGGCTGAAGCCCCGGACTCTGACGCTAAAGCATGTGCACATTGGGGAAGACGGCAGCGCATCGCTGGGCTTCAAAGTCCTCACAGACTCGGATAATCATTACGGCTATCTGCAAGAGGTGACCTTCGTGCGCAATAGCACAACTACACCTGAGGTTCCTAGCGAACCAAGTGAACCGAGTGAACCGGTAACACCTCCAGTAACGGAGCCTGTAACACCCCCGGTCACAGAGCCGGTGACGCCTCCGGTAACAGAGCCAGTAACGCCTCCGGCAACGGAGCCGGTGACAAGTCCGGAAGCCAGCCCGGTACCCAGCCCGACTACGGCACCAGGAACGGGCTCCGGTTCAGGCTGGACAGCTCCGCTGGCAACAGCACAAGCTTCAGTTGCACCGCAAGCCACGCCGCAGCCGGAGATTCTGACTGTAACTGAGCCGAAGGTAAATGCCCAGAACCAGATTGTGATTCCAATGGCTGAAGGGCAGAGCGAAGTAAGAATTCCCGCTGACGCTGCGGCTCTTAAGGGAATAGCCGCTCTGAAGGTGGAAGGCAAGACAGTGGCTGTAGAGATTCCAGGCAAGGTTGCTCAGCAGCTTCAAGCGTTGGCAGAACAGCAGCAGAAGGGCTCGATGATGTCTATCCTGCTTGAGCCAAGGTCCCCAGAGCAGAAGGCAGCCTGGATACTTCAGGCTAATAAGAAGAGTGAAGCTGAACTGAGAACAGCCGGAGAAATGTTCAATCTCAGGCTGTCTGTGCTGAATAAGCAGGGAGTTAAGACTCCGCTGGTCTCGTTCGCGGAACCTGTTACACTTCGCTTGAAGGTTCAGGAGAACGGGAACCCGATGCTTGCAGGTGTGTATGCCACGGCAGATGATGGAACGCTTGAATATGCAGGCGGAACCACAGAACAGTCCGTATTGACTTCACAGGTACGGCAATCCGGCAATTATGCTGTACTGGAGTATGACAAGAGCTTTGCAGATGTGAGTCCGGCGGATTGGGCCTACTCAGTGATTAAAGAGATGGCTGCCAAGCATATTATCGAGGGCGACCGGGAAGGACGCTTCGCACCGAAGAGAGAAGTGACCCGGGCCGAATTCGTTACGATGCTTGTCCGTGCCCTTGGGCTGAAGACGGAAGGCCTGAGTTCGTTCGCTGACGTAGACAGCAGCAAGTGGTATTCGGGCGATGTGGCCGCCGCTTTTGCAGCCGGAATCGTCAAAGGGGACTCTACCGGCAAGTTCGCCCCCGAGTCGCGTATTTCGCGGCAAGAGATGGCAACGCTGCTTGTGAGAGCCTACGAGTTACATTCGGGAAGTCCGGCTCCGGCAGGTTCCTTGCCTGCTTTTGCCGATACCGCCAAGATTGACAGCTGGGCTAAGGACGCCGTGAGTGCCGCCGGTTCACTGGGTTTCATCACGGGGACTCCGGACGGATTCTTCAAGCCCCAGGCCAATGCGACGCGCGCAGAGTGTGCGAAGGTATTGAGTTTGCTGCTTAATCTGTAAGCAAGAGAATAAGAGTGTAAGTATAGTAGAGTAGCGATTATCCTGTTAATGGGGGCGCTGCTCTTTTTACTGGTATGGGAAAGTTCGATTACGAAGGAGCCGGGCCGCATGTAGTCGGAAAACCGATCACATTCGGCAGCAGGAAGACGAACGGGCGAAATATAGTCGAAAAACCGATCACATTGGACGGCAGGAAGGCGAAGGGGCGAAATGTAGTCGGAAAACCGATCACATTGGACGGCAGGAAGGCGAAGGGGCGAAATGTAGTCGAAAAACCGATCACATTGGGACGCGGGAAGGCGAACGGACGAAATGTGAGCGAAAAACCGAACACAATAGAGCGCGGTTAGGTGAACGAGCCAAATGTGGGCGGAAAACCGATCACAATGAGCAGCAGGAAGACGAACGGGCGAAATGTAGTCGAAAAACCGATTACAGTGGGTCGCGGCGAACGCAACAGTAGGGGGCCGTGCGCTTCCTAAGTACAAAAAAGATCTACTCTAGCCTGCAGCTCCGCTCTTACTTCATCCGGCATTTCCTTCACCTTAAGGTCATCGCCCAGAAATAACAGCCAATTCTTGACTTCCTTCAGCTCCTCCATGCGGTTCACCTCGACTTCCATTTTCAGGATAGCGGTAGTTTGGTAGGGGTCAGTATAGGACAGCGTCACCCTGAACGGGTGATATTTCCGGTATTGGGCAATGGCCCGGGGACCGAGCTCCAGGACAAGGTTGTTCTTCACTTGCTGCTTGCTCAGCTTCTCCTGAATTTTTTTCGCGCTTGGCCTGTTGGAGCCCGGGTAGGGGATGACATCCGTTAGCTGATCAACCGGGATGATCCGTTTCCTGGAGGCGTCCAGGTCGAAGCCCTCGATGAGCCACAGGCTTTTCTGCTGATAGAGACGTAAAAGATAAACAGCATAAGAGATATCCTTCTGGTCTTCCCGGCAGGTGATGAACAGATAACGGTCCGCCAACAGGAGCCGGATCAGCTTGTCCAGCATAGGGTGGGGGAGATCGGACAGGTCCAGCAGATCAGGATTGCCCGGGTGGGTGCCCTCGAACAGCAGGATCTGATTGAGAAGAACAAGCTCCTCCTGCTGATTCTCCGAAATGAGCCCCAGTAATTTCTCCGTCAGCGACTGGCGGCTCTTGAGATAAGGAAGTTGGCCGTTTCTGGTCGCCATGAAGGCAATGAACAGCGCTTTGACCTCATTATCCGTGAACCGGACCACCGGAAGAAGAGAGTTACGCATAACGGAATACCCGCCATCCCGGCCCACCTCTGCAACCAGCGGCATCCCGAGCGCCTCGATCTCCCGGATATCCCGCTGGGCGGTCGAACGCGAAATATTGAATTCCCGCATGATTTCCGTCAGGGTAAAATGGGCACGATTGTTAATGTACCGCATGATGATGTTGATCCGTTCTACTTTTTTCATCGCGGCTCCTAAACAGGTTCATTTTTTGACATGGTTCAAGGTTATCATATACATAGCAGGTGAGGAACACAAATATGAATAAAGGCGGGATATAACAATGGCAGGGTATACTATTGAAGAGAAAGACAGCTTTACGGTGATTGGTCTGGGCGTTGATCTTAAGAGTGATTACACGGACTATGCCGGGATTTATAAGGAGAAGATGGATTTTTGGCAGGCGGTCAGTGAAGATGGCAGGCTCGACTTGTTAAAAGGGATTGCGGAGAATGACTATGTGTTTGTGGTGAACGAAGCGGTGAACGGCAAGATGATGCATTATGCCGGGGTAATGGCAGGTGCAGCCGCACAGATTCCGCAGGAAGCCCGGGTGATTCAATTCCCGAAGGGGGAATACCTCGTAGTGGCAGGCGAAGGAGCGACAACGGAGGAATTAAGCAATACTTTGACGGGCTTGGCCTTCGGACAAGCTTTGCCGCAAGCAGAAGGATACGCCTACGTGGGCGGGCCGAATACCGCTGTGGAGATGGGCAGCCGGGACGGCTCGCTGTATGGCGAAATGTGGATTCCTGTCATAAGAAATTAAGTAACGTAATGGAGGATAACTAACGATGGCATACACAGTTGATTTCAAAGAGGTGTCTTTGCAAGGCCTGGAGTCGTCTCCGGTTGCTGAGGCGCTGGCGGGATTACGTGCGAATGAGGCACGTTATTTCATGAACAAGTATAAGCATGAATTCACAGTCGTTCCGGCCAGTGAAAGCCAGGAGACGTTGGATTACGTGAACGGGATTCTGAGCAAGGAGAGGGGTCTTGAGTTTGCTGCCAAGCCACTCCAAACCTCGCAATTTCAGGTTGAGAACATTCGGTTCGCCTACGTTTTCTATGAGGATGGCCTTGCGCTTAACGTAATGTACACGGTGGATGATCCCAAGAAGCGGGCGGTTGGGTTCAAACTCTCAGAGGGGATGGAGATTCCGAAGGAGCTGGCGGACAAGTTCAAGTTCGCGCGGCAGAAGTCGAAGCTGGCCGGAACAATACGGGGATCGTTTTTTGTGATTAAGGGAGAGTATTAATAAAAATCCCCACAAAGTGAAGTTAAGCTTCGGAGTCTATTCAGAACCTTTGCGGGGGCCCCAAAACCATATACATTCTTGAACGGCCATAAGGGGCTGCCAATCTGGCAGCCCCTTGTATCGTTCAAATCTCCTCCGCTGTATACGTCTTCTGGGTGCGGAGGACCGGGAAGAACCGGTACATCCAGAGCACGGTAATAATCAGGGTGCCAACTCCGCCGATCACGGTTGCAGGCACGGCCCCGACTAGCCCGGCCATCGTGCCGGACTCGAATTCGCCAAGCTGGTTCGAGGTGCCGATGAATAACGAATTCACTGCGTTCACCCGGCCCTGCATCTCCTGCGGCGTGTTGACCTGTACCAGTGTCGAGCGGATAACGACACTCACGACATCCGAGCCGCCGATCAGAACGAGCGCGAACAAGGACAGCCAGAAGCTGTGGGAGATGCCGAACAGCATCGTGGCCAGGGCGAAAACGACCAGCGAGGCGAATAGCATCCGGCCGATGGCCCGTTCCACCGAATAGCGGGTCAGGATGAGTGAGACGATGATCGCACCTACCGCCGGGGCAGAGCGTAGCAAGCCAAGACCGAGCGAGCCGGTCTTCAGAATATCCTCGGCGAAGATCGGCAGCAGTGCCGTGGCCCCGCCAAGCAATACAGCGAACAAGTCCAGCGAGATTGTACCCAGGATAATCTTGCGGGCGAAGACAAACCGTAGGCCGCTGAGGAAGGTGTCCATGCTGACTGCGTCCAGCTTCTTGACGAAATGGACGGTCTTGACGAAGAAGATCAGCACCGTAGATACCAGCAGCGCGGCAAGCGAGGCGATATAGGCGGCAGCCGTACCCCAGACCACGAGGACACCTCCGAGGGACGGGCCGACGATCATTGCCGTCTGCATAGCAGACGCAGACCAGGCCGCTGCCTTAGGTAACTGCTCCCGATCCACAATGTCCGGCACCAGCGCAGCCGAGGCCGGACTCTCGAAGGTACGGCACGCACCAAGCACTGCTGCGGCTGCCAGCAGGTGGACCGCGCTGAGCCAGCCTTCGATGCTGCCGAGGACAAGCAGCAGCACGATGAGGCACTCTGTAAGCTGGCACAGGAACACTATGGTTCGGCGGTCATAGCGGTCTGCCGTCTGTCCGGCAGGCAATGTCAGCAGCAGCATGGGCAGGAATTGGGCCAGCCCGACCAGTCCAAGCTGGTAGGCGCTGCCGGTCAGCGCATACATCTGCCAGCCAATCGCCACCGACAGCATCTGGAAGGCACTGGTGGAGAAGATCCGCGCGATCCATAGGCGCAGGAATGAGCGGTTATGCAGTACAGACGAGCGTGGAGTATTCGCATTCGATGTATTCAGTGTATTCAATGGGTGTCATCCTCCAAGCGATTAGAATCGGGTTCAGATTCGGGGGCCGGCTTCCGCCCGCGCATCTCAGGGTGTTCCTGGAATATTAAGTCGTAATTCTTGCCGTAACGCGCCTCCAGCTCCGCGGCGAAATCCTGCTCTATGCGCATCATCACGACATCGTGATAATAAGACGTCTGAAGCACATCCAGCACAGCCGGATGGTTGCTCTCCAGCGCCGAAGCCTGCGAATGGCGGGTGAAGCTGCCCAGAAGCGAGGTCTCCTTATCCAGCAGGAGCGAAAAGTTCCGGGCGGCCTTCGGCCCGCCTGCCGGTACGCTATGCACAATGACACGCGACAGCGCTGTAGGTATGTCACCTATCACCATCAGGTGGACGGCAATGCCCCGTTCTTCGGCGGCAAGCAGTGTGTCTTCTATCCAGTGCAGATCCTCCGCCCAGATATCTGCCAGAATCTCTGCGCTGGCATTGGCAGCAAGCCGCTTTACCGCCAGATCCACCTGAGCATCTCCCTTCCAGTTGCTGAAGAAGGGCGGTACAGCAGGCAGGTGGCCCAATTCGTTCTCCAGTAGGTGGGCGGTGCGCTCAAATTCCGCCTGAAGCAGCTTAACGACCTGCCGGACCGGAATGGCAGCGAAGGTCACCGGCTCGCCTTCGACTGTCCGGCAGACTCCTTTATCGACCAGACTGCGCAGCGCGGCGTATACATTGGACCGGGACACGGACACCTGCTTGGCGACCTCATAGCCCGAGGAGGGCGGCTGGCCGTGCAGCGCCAGGTAGCAGCGGGCTTCCAGATCGGATAAGCCGAGCTTGCGTAATGCTTCAATCATGGGTGAACCGCCTTTCTGTGAAAGTAAGTATTGCTTCGTTGTATGTAGAAGTATTTCAAAATACTACTCCGATCTCAAAGTGCTGTCAAGCAGCAATTCGCGTCCGTCCGCAGCACCGAGCGTCTCACAAAAATGATTACAGTCGGGTGAAATCAGGTAATAACTATCAAGACAGCTTTAAAAGCCGATATGCAAGAGAGTCTCGACTATAAACCAATGACAGGATGAGGACTTATGCGAAAAGCAATTCTGACTACCATGCTCATCTCCAGTCTGTTAATGGCTGGCTGCGGCAATAACGGGGCGGCAAATGGCGGTATAGCGGCTACTCCAGAGACAGGACAGGCAGCGACGGCAAGCCCGGAGGTTACACCCGAGGTCACGCCGGAGCCGGCAGCTGAGGCTACCGCAGAGCCTGCACCGGAAGCTACGGCACAGGCACCAGCGCAGACAACCGCACCGGAAGCCACGCCGAAGGCCAGTGCGGCGGCGGGGGATTCGCAGCGGCAGACTTATTTTGACAAGCTGGATAAGATTGAAGAGGGCCTTAGCGATCTGAAGGCAATGTCAGACAGCGGGGTCATGACTGATATGAAGGAAGCCGCTTCCAAGGAGCATGAGCGCTGGGACAAGGCGTTGAATGAAATCTACCAGGCGCTAAAAGTGCAGCTTCCCGAAGCCGATATGGCGAAACTGAAAGAGGAACAACTAAACTGGATCAAGGAACGCGATAAGGCCGCAGAGGAAGCGGCTGCCAAATATAAAGGCGGAACGATGGAGGGGCTGGAGTACGCGGCGACCTTGGCATCCGAGACGAAGGAACGTTGTTATAAGCTGGTGGAGTTGTATATGAAGTAATCAAAGAGCGCAGCGATTCTCTCGTAAGGAGGGCCGCTGCGCTGTTTTTTGACCATTTTCGTGACTGTACAGAACCTGTGAATTAGGTAATCATACTACAAGAGCATCCGCACAAAAGGAGTTAGTAGATAGTTAGGAGCAGAAATTGGGTGATAAGTGTATTCGGTGCAATTAAAAACAGTAAAAAGGAAGGAGTTTCTCTTCTAACTGTAGTCTATACAACTAAAACTGCCCGAAAGGGTGAGAACCGAGTTTTAGAGGTGTTTTAGATGTACGGAATACAGCTAAATGGATTTTCGGCGGTACATCAGGCGATATAGTTGTACGTAATGCAGTTAAGCCTAGTACTTCCGCATACACCTTAATCAGGGCACGATAAACCTTACGCAAGTGACTGGGTACATCTGTTTTCACTAGCTTAAATCCATTAACTTAATCAACCTGTGCCCGCCTAAGCAAGAATTGATTCAAATCCCCTGAATATCCTCTGGACACCAAAACACCCTGGTTAACCAATGCCCGCATTCTACTGAGTATAAATGAAGTGCCCAAGAGCTGCTGCGAGACTTCGAACACGCGGATAAAGACACTCCCTGCATTAACGTATCCCTTCCTGACCTGATTGCGCTCTTGCTCCACTTCCAGTTCAGTAACGGACCTCAGAATTACCTCATCCAACGCGCTTTCATCACAGCTAATAATGGCGGTATCTTTCCACAGACGCAGCATTTGATTTTCCTCCGCCAGCCTCAGCCAATCCAATTCGTATCTCCTTCTCTGATCAGATGCAAGCGGGACGCCTTGACTATATTTTTTCACGATAAGCAAGTAACTCTCACGATCGATTGCGCCACTATAAAAGGGTACGAAACCATCTGAGCCATGAATCCCGGCCGATTGATATAGCTCTGACACATTAACCATATGCACCGGTTGTATACGATCCCGCAATACATGCAATACGAAACGCAGCCCGGTCTGGTCATGCGCATTATCCGCCACCCAAATGACGATGATGGCTTGGTGAGGAATGCTCTTCAAGGTCCGGACCATGCGGACAAGCTGATTCTCTTGATTGTGATGCTGACTAAGGCTGTAATTCTCATCACGTTCCATCATCCATAGATGCCTGTTCTGCATTCCGGTTATGGTGTCCAAGCCTGATAAGGGCCCAATTGAGAATGATTCATTAAAAGCCAGGACTTGGTTTGTCTCACGTATGCCGAGGGCACTGAGCGTTACTTTTAAGGAACCTGCATCCGACATGCCGAAAAGAATATGTACATATTCTTGATTCATTCGTTCATTTGAAACTCCGTGTGCCTTTGCCATAAACACCCTCCTAACCAAACATATTCACCATGATACCACATATTGGAATCTTGCTTGCCCCTCATAAAAGTCGATTCTAGGCTGAAAGTGCTTTTTTTTGAGCAGAACGGATCCCTGTTATTTGTTACGCTCCATATGAATGTTACCAGGAAAGGAGGCGGGAGCGCTCAAGCTCAAGCTGGAAGACAACTAGGAGAGCATCTGCACAAGTTTCCCCTGATTTCTAAATTGATTTTAGAATAATAGGAGGAGTTAAGCCCATGGGTAGAAAAAAGAGGTCTGTTCAGAATTCATTGCTCACATTCTTATTATCCTGTCTGCTGGTCTTACCGCTTGCTCTCCCGCCCGCACCGGCACACGCAGCTTCTACCGGAAATCTTCCTGCCAGGCAGGCAGAATATCTGGACCGTGGCTTGGTGGCGGTTCTGACCGATGGCGGCGTCTTTGTGAGCTGGAGGTACTTGAATACGGATTCGGATGAAATCGCTTACAACGTCTATAAGAACGGGATGAAGGTGAACCCGGCACCGATCGTAGACTCTACCAACTATGTGGATACGACGGGTGCAGACAGCTCGCAATATCAGATTTCTACGATTGTTGCCGGGAAGGAGGAAATGCAGCCGGAGCGGGCGGCAGTGTGGCATAACTCTTATCTGCCGATTCCGCTGGATAAGCCTGCTGATGGCCGGACCAAAGACGGGGAGACGTATTCCTATTATGCCGGAGATGCCTCTGTTGGGGATCTGGACGGGGACGGGGAATATGAGATCGTTTTCTTGTGGAGTCCCAGCAATTCTAAGGATAATTCACAAGCCGGCTATACCGGGAACGTCTACATCGATGCGGTCAAAATGGACGGCACCAAGCTCTGGCGCATTGATCTTGGCGTGAACATCCGGGCCGGGGCGCACTATACGCAGCTGATGGTGTATGACCTGGACGGCAACGGCAAAGCCGAGGTGGTGGTCAAAACGGCAGACGGCACCAAAGACGGGCAAGGTACGGTCATCGGTGACGGCACCAAGGATTACCGCAATGACGGCGGATATATCCTGGATGGGCCGGAATATCTAACACTGTTCGACGGCCAGACCGGCGCTGCGGTGTCCACCGTTGACTATGACCCGCCAAGGGGCAATGTCAGCTCTTGGGGAGACGGATACGGCAACCGTGTCGACCGGTTCCTGGCCGGGATTGCATACCTGGACGGCGTGAAGCCAAGCGTTGTGATGGCCCGTGGCTATTATACAAGAACAACGCTTACCGCCTACGACTACACGAATGGCGCATTGGTGAAGCGCTGGAATTTCGACACGAACGAAGCTGGCGCGCAATATGAAGCACAGGGCAATCACAACCTCAGTGTGCTGGATGCAGACGGTGACGGCCGGGATGAGATCATGTACGGTGCGCTGGCGATTGACGATGACGGCACGCTGCTCTACAGCACCGGACTTGGACATGGAGATGCGATGCACGCCGGGAAGCTTGATCCGAACCGGGAAGGGTATCAGATTGTCAGTGTGCATGAGCATAAGGATGCTGCTTACGGACTGGAGATGCGCGATGCCGCTACAGGAGAGATCCTCTGGGGACAATTCACCGGCAAAGATACCGGGCGGGGAATGTCAGCAGATATCGATCCGGAGCATCCCGGTTATGAGTCTTGGGCATCCACGATTGTGAATGGTCAGATGGACCCGTTATCCCGCGGCTATGCGGCTGACGGTGAGGTGATTTATGAACAGAATGAAGTGCCGCGAAGTGCGAATTTTGCGATCTGGTGGGACGGGGATCTTCAGCGGGAGCTGTTCGACCACGACTGGAACAACACTACTGCGCAAGGCATTCCGCTGATTTATAAGTGGGATTACCGCAATAAGCAGCTGAAGGAGATTCTCCGGGCAGCCGGTTCATTGACCAATAATCATACCAAAGGCAACCCGGCCCTTCAGGCGGATCTCCTGGGCGATTGGCGCGAGGAGCTGCTGCTGCGCAGCGAAGACAGCGCGGAGTATAGACTCTATACCACTACGATTCCTACAACCTACAGAATTCCGACGCTTATGCAAGATCCGGTATACCGGCTGGGGATTGCCTGGCAGAACGTGGCGTACAACCAGCCGCCGCACACAGGCTTCTATCTCGGGACGGAGGCCACTGCATTCCCCAAAGCGAATCTGGCACTGACCGGTGCGCCGCAACCGCTGGAGCAGCTCTACCACTTCGGGTTCGGTACGGAGCCGCCAGCAGGAACAACTTCTGTGCAGGCTAACCCTTACACGGAGGGAACGGGGTATGGTTTCGAGAGCATAAGCGGAATCACCTTGGGGACGAACCACGCTTCCCTGCCGGAGAATACCAAGTTTGCGGTAGACCTGCCAAATGCCAATTACAAAGTGACGCTCAAGCTGGGCAGCGGAGACAGAGACTCAAGTGTAGGTGTCAAATCTGAATTTGTGCAAAAGCTGGCGCTCACTCAAATCCGTGCCGGCACACCACTGCTCTACTCCTATGACATTGCAGTGATGGACGGCCAGTTAGAGTTTATTTTCTCCGGCACGGCTGCCGATGTGCAGGAGATCAAGATTGAGAAGTACCCGCAGAAGACGCCGGGAACCGGAACAACCATCTATATGGCTGGTGACTCGACGATGCAATCCTACAGCGGAATGCAGGCTCCGCAGGAAGGCTGGGGCCAGCAATTCAGTAAATACTTCAGCAGCGGAGTAACGGTCCAGAATGATGCCATCGGCGGCAGAAGCAGCAAGTCGTTCATGGTGGACGGCCGTCTGGATAGTATTCTGCAGCGGATCAGACCGGGCGATTATTTCTTCATCTCCTTCGGCCACAACGATGCCAGCGCGGGTATTCCTGACCGTTATGCCTCTCCGGCAGATTATGCAGCGTACTTGACCCGCTACGTGAACGGAGCGAAGCAGCGCGGGGCCACTCCGGTTCTGTTAACGCCGGTAGGACGCAGGGACTTCAATACGATCACTCAAGAATTCAACGTAAGCTTTCCTGAATATGTGAAGGCGGCAAAAGAAACAGCGGCTGCGCTGAACGTGCCGCTGATCGATCTGAGCCAGCTCAGCATTGCGGAGTATAACCGTGTCGGCCTGGCCGCTACGGAGAAGCTTTTCCTGTATGCCAATCCTGGGGAGTATCCGAAGTACCCGAACGGAGTGAGCGATAATACCCATTTCAGCACGTATGGCGCACAGGTCATTGCCGGTCTGGTGGCGGGCGCAGTGAAGGAGATGAACCTCAGCATATCCCCGTTCGTGATTGATCCCGGTATTACCGAGCCGGAGCCAGAGCCGGAGGTTCAGCAGTATGCGGAGGACTTCGAGGGTGACCCGGCCGCAGCACAATACTCGATGGTGAATGCTACGGGCACTGCCGGAACTATGGCGGGGACAGTTACAGAAGAGAACGGGAATAAGGTATTGTCTGTGACGGGCTCCGGCTCCGGCAACCGCGCCAAGGTATTCCGCCTGTTCGATGCGGTGAACGGCGACATTGTGAATGTCGATTTCAATTGGCATTCTGGCAATGTGGGCGCTGTCCCATCGGAGGGGCATTTAAGTCTGCAGGATGCCAGTGAGAATATTATTTTCACCCTGTTCACCAAGACTGGAGCGGCAAGCCCGAATACGAACATTCATTATTTCACCGGCCCGTACACACCAGACTATGGTACCGGCACCACTGCCATTCCAGGGGGCGGAACCGCTACGAATATTCCCAAGAATCAGTGGGTGAATGTCAAGCTGAAGATTGATTTTGCTGAGAAAAGTCTGGATCTCACCTTGACCAGTCTCGCTAACCCAAGTGTCACCCAGACGATCCGCGATATTCCGCTGAGTCCGGGAGTCTATGACAATAACGTCAGGGGCTTGCGGTTCCTGGGTACGCGAAAAGGAGGAGGAGGCACGCTGAATTGGACCACCCAGATTGACAACGTGAAGAATGAGGGTACGAAGCTTCCGGTGGCGGCAGGCGATATGACGGCATTGATTGCGCTGCATCAGGAAGTGAAGGCTATCGATCTCACATCCTACACGGAAGCTTCTGTAGCTGTGGTGCATAGAGCCTTGAACGCTGCCGAGGCGCTAATCGGGACAACAGCCTCGCAGGCGCAAATCGATCATGCTGTGAATATGCTTAAGGTTGCACGCGACTCACTGACCCGTGAGCCTGCGGGTGATGTAAGCACGTACTCATTTGATTTTGGCTCCGGCAGCGCAGCAGATGGCTATACGAAGGTGGATGCCAAACGGGCCTACGTGGAAGGGAACGCATACGGGTTCGCCGACACCGCGCTGGTCCAAGACGAGAACCGGGGAACCGGCAACCCGCTGACAGAGGACTTCACCCGTGTAAACGGGACCTCTTTCGTAGTGGAGATGAAGCCGGCGAATTACCGTGTAACGATGACCATCGGGGATGCGCAAGAAGTGACCCAGACCGGTGTTACAGTGGAGCAAATGAACAAACTGCCGGCTGCCACCATCCCCTCAGGCCAATTCAAGGAAGTGACATATGATATCGCCCTGATCGATGGCGTATTTAATTTCAGCTTCTCCGGCATTACGCCAAAGATCAACGCGCTGAAGATTGAGCGGCTGCCGGAGCAGGGAGTGGCCGATAAGCCAACGCTCTATCTGGCGAGCGATTCCACAGTGGCCAATTATGCGGAGAGCTACCGTCCGCAGGCGGGGTGGGGAGAGACGCTGGGCCGTTATTTTGACACAGAGAAAATCAGCATTGATAACAGGGCAGTCGGCGGACTAAGCAGCAAAACCTTCCTGAACGGCGGATATCTAAACGATATTCTGCTAGGCATTCATGAAGGGGATTATCTGTTCATGCAGTGGTCGCATAATGATTCCACACCTTCCCGCCCGGAACGTTATCTTACTCCGGAGCAGTTCAAGGTGTATCTGAAGGATTACATTAACGGCGCTGTGCAGAGAGATGCGGTACCCGTGCTGGTTACACCTGTCAACCGGAGGGATTTCAGTGGTGAAGTTCTGAACAAAAGCTTCCCGGCATACGTACAGGCGATGAAGGAAACGGCGCAGGAGACGGGCACGCTGCTGATTGATTTGAATCAAGCGAGCTGGGAATATTTTCAGGAGCTGGGCACAGAGGGCACCAAGTCCATCTTCATGTGGACGGGAACCACGGAGGACAACACCCATCTGCAGATGAACGGTGCGATTAAGGTATCGGAGCTGGTAGCGGGGCTGGTGAAGGAGCTGAATATTCCGTTGTCCGCCTTAGTTACTCTGGGAGGAGAGCAAGCGGATCAGACCCCGCCGCATACGTCTGCGGCAGTGAAGGGGGCTGAGCAGAACGGCTGGTACACATCGGCGGCGGAAGTGACATTCACCGCGAGCGATGAGCAGTCCGGGGTTGACCAGACGTATTTCAAGGTGAACGGCGGGGAGCTTCAGACCGGCAGCAAGCTGACGATAAGTGAGGAGGGCAAGCATACTCTGACCTATTGGAGCGTGGATAAAGCGGGTAATAAGGAGACCGAGCAGACACTGGCAGTAGCGGTTGACCTCTCGCCTCCGGCGGTAATTATTCAGGGAGAGGCACAGTATACGATTGACCAGCAGGTCGAGATTAGCTATACGGCTTCCGATTCGGTGTCCGGTGTTGCAGAACCAAGCGGCGAGTTGCTGAATACACCTGCATATATACTTGAACCCGGTCTGCATAAAATAACGGCCACCGTCAGCGACCTTGCTGGCCGTGAGACAAGTGTGGATTTCAGCTATAGTATTTACGCTACGTTTGCGAGTCTGGCTGAATTGACCCGTGCCTTCGCGGGTGAATCGGCAGACCCGGGTGCAGCGGCGCTTGCAGAACAGCTCGCCAGTAAGTTAATGCTGGCGGAGCAAGCGGCGGGGGCGCGTGAAGGGGCGAAGGCCAGAACGTTGCTTGCAGCATACAGCCAGAAGGTCAGCTCTGGGGCCGCTGCGGCTTTTACGATGGAACAAGGGAATGTGCTGACGAGATGGGCCGCATGGATCAGTCAGGGCATACCGCTAGCAGAAAGTGCTCCAGGTATGCCTGTATTGTCGGATAATAACGGGCATGATACGGGGCTGCGGGACGGCGATTATGCGATTACGATGAATCTCTGGTGGGGCAATAATGGCACCGGCTTCAAGCTCTATGAGAATGGCGAAAAGATTGAAGAAGGCGCTCTGACAGACCAGTCACCGTCCGCCCAGTCCGTGCAGATCAAAATTGCCGGCAGACCGAACGGGACATACGTCTATACGCTGGAGCTCAGCAATCTGCATGGATCGGTGACGAGCGCACCCTTGACGGTGACGGTCACCAATGCCTCTCCTGGGCAAGCGGTATTATCCAACGATAACTGGGACGGGGACGGCAGCTATGCGGTGATGATGAATCTGTGGTGGGGGACGAATGCAACGGAATACCGGCTGTACGAGAATGGAGTATTGGTTGATACACAGACTCTACAGGTGCATACCCCGGATGCCCAATCCGCAGTCACTGCAATCTCCGGCAAAACCCCCGGAACCTATGAATACGAAGCCGTCTTGCGCAACGCAGCAGGCGAGACCAGATCTGCGAAGATGACAGTGACTGTAGGGAAGTGAGCAACTGGCTGAAGATTGGATGATGCGCTTGATCGTGTGAAATTTAGTGGGAAAGCCCGGGGAACCGGGCTTTTTTGTGCTTCGAGAGATACATCTCAAGGCTTGGTCTGAATGGGGATGGAGGAGAGGCAGGAGGAGCATTAGTGCCCCTGAGTTAAGCGAAGGTAGGCGGCAATCGTAAATGAAGAGCAAAAGTGCACCTGAATCCAGCGAATGCGGGCCGGACGGGGCAAATATAGTGCACTAGTGCCCCCGAATGTACCGGATACGAGCAAAACGAGCAAATAAGGAGCACTAGTGCACCTCCCTACACTGGATGCCGCTAAAAGTAGGCGAAGAGTAAAAGAGAGTGGGCATTCATGCAATTTGGTGGAGCTATTACAATAAAAACCGCCAGTTACAGCAATCTTGCAATAGTACAGTAACAATCCTTTCAGCAGCATGCTATTCTTGGGCCAGCAACAGTATCAGTAACACTAGCAACTTGCCATGTCACACACTAGGACCAGGCATACGAACACCAGGATAGTTGCTGGAACGGGTAATGCGTTCACATGGCTACCCGGTATCTATTTATGTATGTAAGACCAAGAATTAAGGGAGGCGTAATCGTTGAAGCAGATCAAACAATGGATGCTTACTCTTGTGATGACGTTGCTGCTGACTGTAGTGCCAGCGGGGGCGGGGAGCGCGGCGGCTGTGCTGGAGGAGGTGCCTTTTCCGATGGATTCCAGCAATCAGGCGGGATGGTGGTCTCCTCTTGCCACTTACGGGCTTGGTTATGAGTATGCTTATATGGCTTATAACGCCCCGGGATCGATCCCCGGCAAGCATACGGTAGCTATTGCAAGAAGAGACAACGACGGGATATGGAGCAAGCTTCCGCTCATGGATGGGACAACCCCGGCGGAATATCTGGATGATCTCGGGCACAACCAGCCTTCTATGGCGAGAGACGGAAGCGGACGGTTCCACGTTTTTGCTTCCATGCACAGCAATCCCTGGCACTACTACCGCTCAGATACCGTGGGCGGGATTCCGCAGAATCACTCGGACGAGCTGCCCGCAGGCATGACGGTAACCTATCCCGTAGTCACGACCGCTCCAAATGGAGATCTGTATTTGCTGGTACGTGTCGACAAAGACCCGGCTGGCAAAAGAGAGGCTGTTCTGTTCCGATGGAACAATGCCGACTCCGTATGGACTCAGGTCAAGACCATTGCAGCGCATCTGAATCGGTCGGTCTATCCGGATGATCTGGTCTTCGACGCAAATGGCGATCTGCATATCTTGTTCGAATGGGCGTACTTCGCCGCTAGTCCGCTGCGCCATCAGCTGTCCTATCTGAAGTACAGCCCGTCCACGGGTGTATTCAGCAAAGCGGATGGAGCTCCGGTTACAGCGCCAGTCTCCCTGACTACGGCGGATATTGTGCAGCCTATGGCTCCAAGTGAAGCCTATGTGCAGAGCGGCAGCGACCCCGGCGGTCCGGGTGTCCAGAGCGCCAAGATGACGCTTGATTCAGCGGGACGTCCGGTGATCGCTTACCGCTACCGTGAGGAGGGCAGCACTAGCTTTGCTGTGAAGCAGGCCACTTACGGTGCAGGGGGCTGGAACTTACAGACCGTCTATAACGCTGCCCCCACCAACGCGGCCATTGATGTGACCTGGACGGGTACAACATCCAGAATCTATTATGTCAAAAGCAGTGGTACTGACCGTGCGTTCATGGCAGTGAATACCGGTGGAGGCTGGACAGAGAGTTCGCTTGCACCGGGTATCCCTGTGGAAAGGCTGGCGGTAGACCGCAGCCCGAAGGGCATTGACATCTTGTACCTGGTAGATGTAACGAACCTGAAGCTTTACTATGGGCGAAATAACTAGGCAGTGCAGGTGATTCTCCTTAAATATGCGATCTACCCAAAAGAAAGAACCCGGACATTCGCCCGGGTTCTTTCTTTTGCAGTTTGCCCGGAATGGGCATCATTTCCAGGATGTAAGTCTGGGCAGGTCTAACAAGCGCAGAATACATTGAGCTGCTATAATGTTTCATTAGAAGATTATTACGAAGCAAGGGGGAGCACCGGAACATGATTATATCGCTTGAACAGGTATCCTGGCGGCGTGAGCAGACGATGATTCTGCACGAGATGAATTGGCAGGTGGAGAAGGGACAGCACTGGTGCATTGTTGGTCTGAACGGATCAGGCAAGACGACTATGCTGAATGTCGTGAATGGCTATATATGGCCAACCCAAGGTCAAGTGGAGGTGCTGGGCCACCGCTTCGGCGATGTTGACCTGAGAGAGCTGCGCAAGCGGATCGGCTGGGTCAGCACCTCCCTGCAGCAGAAGCTGTACGGTCATCAGACGGCGCTGAACATCGTTCTAAGCGGCAAATTCGCCACAATCGGACTGTACGACAAGACGGAAGAAGAGGACCTGAAGCAGGCAGAAGAGCTGCTGGAATTCCTGGATTGCTCGGCCCTGGCCACACGCACTTATGATACCTTATCACAGGGACAGCGCCAGAAGATTCTCATTGCACGCGCTCTGATTGCAAATCCCGAGCTGCTTATTCTGGACGAGCCGTGTACAGGACTGGATATTTTTGCGCGGGAGCAGTTACTGCAAATGATCGAGAAAATCACGAAGCAGGAAGCCAGTCCAACCATTCTCTATGTGACCCATCATATCGAAGAGATTACACCCTGCTTCACGCATACCCTGCTGGTGAAGAAAGGGGAAATCTACAAAGCCGACGAGACCGCAGAATGCCTGAAGTCCGAGGTGCTCAGCGATTTCTTCGATACCCCGGTTGAAGTGCAGGAGCATCATAACCGCAAATGGCTCACTTTGGGCTAAAACCGGGGAAGCTATGACAAATAATATTTTGTACCCGGGAGACATGCCGTGTCCATTCCATCAAGTCCGCAATATTGTGTAGGGCAGGACCATAAAAACCACAATATTAGGAGGAATGGCTTATGGCAGATGAAGGATGCAATCAAACCGCTTCCGGATCTTGCTCACATGCAGAGGGGAACTCCACGACCGCAAGCGGGTTTGCTTCTCACGCTGAGGGGTACCAGACCACAGCCAACGCTTCTGCGGCTCATGCTGAAGGGTACCAGACCCTTGCAGTTTTGGACACGGCCCATGCCGAAGGGAATGGTTCGCTTGCATCAGGACCGGCCTCACATGCGGAAGGCTACAGGACCTTTGCAATCAATGACGCTGCCCACGCTGAGGGAGGTTTAACTACTGCTTCCGGAACTCAATCTCACGCTGAGGGTGCTCAAACGACTGCTTCGGGTGTAGCTTCACATGCGGAAGGCAATCAGAGCACTGCAAGTGGAGAATATTCCCACTCAGAAGGCTACCTGACTGTAGCTGCTGGTTCTGCTGCTCATGCAGAAGGCTTCTCAACACTGGCAAATGGGTTTATTTCTCATGCTGAAGGTTCCTTCACTGAGGCCAATGGAAACTTTTCTCATGCTGAAGGTTCAGGTACAATTGCAGGTGCTCAGAACTCTCATGCTGAAGGGAACAGTACGGTTGTTCTTCCAGAACACACTGATGCTCATATTATGGGTACTTATGGTGAAACACTGTTTCCTTCTTCTTGGCATTTAGCCAATGGTACTCCAGCCGCCTCTAGCCTGGCTGCTGCACTTGAGGCGGCTTCCGGAGATTTATACCTTCTAGGCACGGTAAAGAATTTTGGGGCGGATTATGCTGAAATGTTTGAGACAGTGGATGGAATGCCGATAGAGCCGGGTTATTTTGTGACCACGGATGGGGAGCGGGTCAGAAGAGCAACCCCGGCAGATCTTTACATCCTAGGCGTGGTCAGTGCTACACCCTCTGTCCTTGGAGACGCAAGTCCTTTGCATTGGAAAGACAAATACGAAAAGGATGAATGGGGCAGGGTCAAATATGAAGACCGGGAAGTGGAAGCCGTGACAGACAGCGAGGGCAATGTTCTGGCGCCTGCGTATACTGTGAAAGCTGCTGTGATCAATCCCCAATTCGACCCTTCCCAAACCTATGTGTCACGGATGGATCGTCCAGAGTGGGTGGCTGTAGGAACCATGGGTAAGCTGCTGGTCCGTGATGATGGCACCTGTCAGGTGAATGAATATTGTATGCCTGGTGAGAATGGAGTAGCAACCGCTTCTGCGGAAGGGTACCGCGTTCTTGCCAGAACAGCACCTGATCAAATCCGAATTTATGTGAAATAAAGATGATTCAGCAAGAAGGTGCAGCTAAAAAATATAGAGCAGCGATCCCCTGTTAACGGAGATCGCTGCTTTTGTGATGGAGAAATTATTGATACTTCGGCAGCCAGTCACCATGAGCCGCGATCAGGTCGTCGCACATGCTGACAATGTCGTCCATCGACAGTTCGGCGGCGGTATGCGGGTCCAGCATGGCGGCGTGATAGATATGCTCCTTTTTGCGAGTCATAGCGGCTTCTATGGTCAGGAGCTGGGTGTTGATGTTGGTCCGGTTCAGCGCTGCGCACTGCGGAGGCAGATCACCCACGAAGGTTGGCGTTACGCCGCTTCTGTCCACCAGACAAGGCACCTCGACACAAGCTTCACGCGGCAGATTGGTGATCAGCCCCGTGTTCATCACATTGCCGCCGATCTTGAACGGTACATCCGTCTCCATGGCTTCCAGGATGTAAGAGGCATACTCATGGGAACGCTCATGCGTCAGATCCTGGTTGTTCACCAGATCTCCGCGCATCTGCTCCCACCCCTTAATCTGTTCCACGCAGCGGCGCGGATATTCGTCCAGCGGAATCTGGAAGCGTTCGATCAGCTCCGGGTAGTTCCGCTTGATGAAGTACGGATGATACTCGGCGTTATGTTCAGAAGATTCCGTAATATAGTAGCCGAATTTCAGCATCATCTCATAGCGGACCATATCATAATGCGGCTCAAGCTGCTTCTCGGCCGCGCGCCGTTTGATCTCCGGGTACAGATCCTCGCCGTCTTTGGTGACTTCAAGCAGCCAGGCCATGTGGTTGATGCCGGCGATTTTGGCTTGTACCCCTGTCTTGTCGATGCCGAGGTGGTCGAACAATCCGGGAATACATTGCTGTACGCTGTGACACAGGCCGATTGTATTCACGCCGCCGTAGGTATTCATGACATTCGTCAGAACGGCCATCGGGTTCGTATAATTCAGGAACAGCGCATCCGGGCACACCTCGCGGATATCCGCTGCAAAATCCAGCATCACCGGTATGGTGCGCAGGTTGCGGAAGATACCGCCGATGCCTACCGTGTCAGCAATCGTCTGGCGCAGGCCATATTTCTTCGGAATCTCAAAATCCGTAATCGTACAAGGATCGTACCCGCCGACCTGAATGGCGTTCACCACATATTTGGCACCGCGCAGCGCTTCCTTACGGTCGGTATATGTGGTCACAGTGCATGTGCTGCCGCTGCTTTTCTTCAGATTCTGGAGCATACTCGCTGAGTCATTCAAGCGCTGAAGATCGATATCGAATAATGCAAGCTCGAAGCCCTGAAGGGCAGGTGTAGCCATGATATCGCCGAGGACATTCTTCGCGAAGACGGTACTTCCGGCACCGATAAATGTAACTTTTGACATAAGTGTTAAGCCTCCTGTAAGATGCGTGAAAAGCCTTCTGTCATACAGCCGCTTGCGGACGAAACTGACATAAATGTGCTGAAACAGAAGCTTTTTTCGCTGATTTCTACTATAATCACTATAGAATAGAACCGCTGCGCAGGCTATGGAGAAAGACAAGATACATATGGAGGAATGTTGCATGGACCCGGAGCATTATGAATTCACCCTGGGCATCAACCTGACCCCGGAGGAGCAGGAGCTGTCCGTGCTGTTCAGCGGGGAAGGGAGGCCGCATCCCGGCCACACCGTCGGACCGTCTGTACATGATTTCTACCTGATCCATACCGTTCTTGCGGGCAGCGGCCGGTTCGAGAGCGATACATTCTCGGCGGAGTGCAAGGCAGGAGATACCTTTGTGATTATCCCGGGGATGTTATTCAGTTATAAGGCGGACGAGGACCACCCGTGGCATTATGCGTGGGTCGCCTTGCAGGGCATTGGCGTGCTGGATCAGCTTCGGGCGGTCGGGATCACCAGGGAGCGGCCCTTCGCCCATTCGGATTCGGTCCCGGAGCTGCATAACCTGTATAAGGGCATCCGGCAATCCTTCAAGCAATCCGCATATCCACGGCTGGAGAGCCTGGAGGCTTCGGGCTGGGTGCGGCTGCTGCTTCACCGCTTCGGGCGGCACAATCTGGATCAATTGCCGCCGCATCCAAGCGAAATGCCGGAGATGATCGACCGGCAGATCGACCAGGCGATCCGCTGGATTACGCTGCAGTTCCACCAGCAGCTCAGCATTGATCACATCGCGTCTTCGCTCGGCTATCACCGGGTCCATCTATCCAAGGCCTTCAAGCAGCGGACCGGAATGTCACCGAAGCAGTATTTGCTCAAAGTGAGGATGGACAAGGCCAAAGAGCTGCTCGCAAGCCCGCTGACCATCGAACAGGTAGCCTCATCGGTCGGCTTCAATGACGCCCTGTATTTCTCTAAGCAATTCCGCAAAGCTACGGGCATGCCGCCGAGTGAATACCGGGCCGCGCTTAGGAACGGGAACGAAAAAGATACAGGAGGATCAAACATATGAAACCGCAAGTTCAGCGAATCCGTGATCTGACCATAGTACGAAGAGGGGGAGGCCGGGTGCTGGTCATCGGCTGCGATTCCAGCGCCAGCATCGGGAATAAGCCGATGGATGCGGTGCAGACACCCCCGGCTGTCGCAGGCTATTATGCTGCCAGAGTTGCAGTAATGGAGGTGCTGTCTGTGGGGGCGGAGATCTTAACGGTCATCGATACCTTAGCGGTAGAGAAGGAGCCTACAGGGAATGAAATTATCCGGGGCATCCACAGGCTGCTTCAGGAAGCCGGACTGACTGCCGCCCACGTGAACGGCAGTACCGAGGATAATTTCGTGACCTGCCAGACCGGTATCGGTATTACCGTGATAGGGGAGGCGGATGAGACGCAGCTGAAGCTGGGATGTTCAAGTACAGGAGACTGCATCGTGATGCTGGGCGAACCGCTGGTCGGAAGCGCTGTTCTGGAGCAGGAAGCAAGCCAGTGTACCCTCCGGCAGCTTCAGCTTCTGGCAGGCGCGCCGGAGGTCCATGACATTCATCCGGTCGGCTCGAAGGGAGCCGGGTATGAAGCAGGACTGCTGGCGGAGCTAAGCGGCTGCAGCTTCCAGCCGGTGCCTGGAATAGAGGATAAGCTACAGGCATCCGGGGGGCCGGCGACAGCGGTGATTTTTGCGGCAGAGGAACGCAGAATTAGAGACCTTCAGTCCAGAGTAGGAGGTAAAATGGAGATTATCGGTTATTTGCAGCCTTGAACGGCTTGCGTAAGATCCATACAAGTGCGAATCAAGGCGGCTTTGATTAAGGCAAATCTGCCTTGCCAGCAAACAAATGGATAAATGCATCTTAATTTCCCTCTTTCTGCGAAATGTCCTGAAACAAGTGGAAAAATAGCAACTGCTGCTTACGGATTGGGCCGTTTCAGGAAAACAGTGATTATTTAAGTGCCATTTTTCCAATTGTTTCCCCAGCATGGCCCATACGTTCCTCAGGAAGTGGAGAAAATCCAACTAAATGCGCTCCCGCAAACGTACACATCCCAGTCTCATCCGCTATCCTACCGCAATGGGCACTGCCAGCCCCTTGCAGACAGGGAGTGGTATGAGCTGGAGAATGTGCAATCCTTCTAACAATTGTTCAATCAGCATAAGCGGTTGTTTGAATGCAGCTGACTAAGCGCCAAGAATCGCTGCAATTGACATCATCCAAATTCAAAGTTATTATAGACACACATAGTCCTTAATAAGGGCGATACTGATGTACATTGCAGATAGGCGATGTAGATTGGACGATGCAGGTTGGTCGACGCAGATGTTCATTACAGATTGACATTACAGATTGGCAGCACAGATTGGTCGATGCAGTTGTGCAATACAGATTCGCGACGCAGGTGAGCGAAGGAGATGCGTTGTCTATTTTTTTGCGATATTCACGGACTACAGAAGTCTCTAATATCCGCAAACTGCTCCGCCATCAACCACCCATCCACCCAACACCCACTACACACAAGGAGGATTTACAAATGAAGAACCCGGAAAGTACTGCCGCAAATGAAGTTAATACAAAAGAAGTTAATACAAAAGAAGTTAATACAGATGCAGCAAATGCAGACGCAGTAATTATCGGCGGTGGCCCAGCCGGGCTTAATGCTGCGCTGATGCTGGGCCGTGCACGCAAACGGACGATTGTGATTGATGCGGGGCAGCCGCGTAATGCGGTCACCCGGGAAGCGCACGGCTTTCTGACCCGGGACGGGATCGCTCCGTTCGAACTCCGGCGGATTGCCATAGAACAGCTAGGCGCTTATCCATCCGTTTCACACATTGAAGATACAGTAGTGTCCATTACCGGGGAGGATGGGGCCTTCCTGCTGGAGACCGCTTCAGGGCTTAAGCTGACCAGCAAGAAGCTGCTGTTCGCCGCAGGCATGAAGGACCGCAGGCTGGACATTCCGGGGCTGGCCAAGGTCTACGGGAAGAGCGCCTTTGTCTGTCCGTACTGCGATGGCTGGGAATTAAGAGATCAGCCGCTGGTAATCATCAGCAGAGGAGCAGCACTCATGCATCTGGCTCCGTTGTTATATGGGTGGACTAAGCAATTTGCGGTCTGCACAAATGGACCCGATGAGCTGACAGAAGCAGAACGCGAAGAATTGCGTGCCCACGCTATTCCGTTATTCGATACTCCTATTCGCGAGATTGCATCAGAGGAAGGCATGGTTAAGCATGTGAAGCTTATGGATGGAACAGAAATTCCGTGTACCGGAATATTCTTCCGGCCCGAGCTGGCTCCGGGAACGGATCTGCCGCATTCCCTGGGCTGCCGGATATCTGAGCAGGGTATCCTTGAAGTCGGCGAGTCCGGCCAGACCAGCATGCCCGGGATCTACGCCGCCGGGGATGCCGCCACCATGATGCATCAATCCATCGCTGCGGCCGCATCGGGCGCGCTGGCTGCTGCTGCGGTGAATGGCGAATTGAACCGGGAAGCCTGGAAGGCCGGGCTTGTATAATTTTTCCCCCAATAGCACAGGATAACATCACTATGAATATGAAATTCAAAGGATAGCGCAGGGAGGGAGTACGGATGAATACTGCATCGGAAGCAGAACAGGAGACCCAGCTGACCCGGCGGCTGGCAGAGAATGAACAAGTGCTGCGCGGAGTATTTGCGGGCTGTGAGGATGTGGTGTTCCATTCGTTCCAGACGATTCACCGTACTTCCGCGCTCTGTGTGTACTGTACAGGATTATGTGATACGGAGCGGCTGGAGCAGCAATTGCTGGCACCTCTGGAGCAGACCGGCCTTGCAGTTGAACCGGCTGTGGAAGGGTCTGCTGAGGTTCCGCTCGCCTCGATTCACCGAATTGGGACCGTAGAACTAGCCGTAACAGCGATCCTGGACGGTGAAGCTGTGCTTTTGCTGGACGGCCAGGCTTCGGGTAAGGGCTATCCTCTATACAAGGTGCCCACCCGGACTCCCGAAGAGCCGGCGGCTGAATCCACTGTGCGCGGTGCCCGTGACGGGTTCACGGAAGCTCTGGCTATGAATCAGTCATTATTGCGTATGCGGCTTAAGACACCAGCGTTGAAGCTGCACTCTAACACTATTGGAGAGTACAGCCATACGAAAATCACCCTCGCTTATGTGGAAGGAATCATTCAGCCGGGACTGGTCACTGAAGTCAAAAAACGGCTAAGCCGCCTGAATATCAAGGATGTGCTGGAGAGCCAGTATATTGAGCAGGGCATCATTGACCAGCCCTTTTCGCCGTTTCCGCAGATGATTGCCACGGAGCGCCCGGATGTGGTGGTCTCCAATCTGCTGGAGGGCCGGTTTGCGCTCTTGATTGACGGGACTCCCTTCAGTCTGATTGCCCCGGTCAATATGTTCTCCATGCTGCAATCCCCGGAGGATTACTACGAGAACATTTACATGAGTATTTTTGTCCGCTGGCTCAGATACATCTTCTATGCTCTGTCGCTCCTGCTCCCTTCGGCTTACGTCGCCATCACCACCTTCCATCAGGAGATGATACCTACCGTACTGCTGCTGAGTATCGCGCGGGCGAGAGAGGAGATCCCTTTTCCGGCCCTGGTGGAAGCGCTCATTATGGAGATAGCCTTCGAGGCGCTGCGGGAGGCCGGCGTCCGGCTGCCGAAGCAGATAGGTTCCGCTGTCAGTATCGTGGGCGCACTAATCATAGGCCAGGCTGCCACCACTGCGGGAATTGTCTCTGCACCGATGATCATTATCGTGGCTATCACGGGCATTGCTTCCTTCATGGTTCCGCGTTATTCCGCCAGTATCGCAACCCGTCTGCTGCGGTTCCCCATGATGATTCTGGCAGGCACGATGGGGCTGATCGGCGTCATGCTCGGCATCATCCTGGTGGTCATTCATCTTAGCAGTCTGCGTTCGTTCGGCAGGCCCTATCTGTCACCGGCAGCTCCGACATTCAGCAAGGGCTTGAAGGATGTATTGTGGATCTCGCAGCCACGGAGCAAATGATGGCAGCGGGACTTCACCAGAGAAGGGGATTCTTATGTTGACTGACAAAGGGAAAATATCTGTTACCCAGCTGGCCTTCCTTGTTTTCCCCTCGATTCTTGCCACCGCTATCCTGTCAGTCCCAGGGATCACCATGCATTATGCAGGACATGATATGTGGTTATCGCCCATCCTGGGCTCGCTGATTGGAGTAACGGTTATAGGGATCTCGCTTGGACTGAACCGGCTTTATCCCGGCAAGACCATTATGCAGTCCAGTCTGCTGATCGCCGGGTGGCTGCCGGGCAAGGTGATCGGGCTGGGTTTTCTGCTCTTTCTGCCCCATTTGAACGGCCTGATTATTCTGGAATACGGCGAGTTCATTGTGAATAATGCACTTCCCAAGACGCCGCTGCTTGTCATTATGGGGACGATGGTTGCGGTCTGCGCGATTAATGTAAGGCAGGGCATAGAGGTGGTCAGCCGGACCGCCCAGGTGTTCGTTACGCTCCTGGTGGTGATGCTCTGCCTGATCTTTGTGCTCCTGACCGGAGAACTCCGGCCTGCCGAGCTGCTTCCGTTCATGGAGAACGGATTCGTTCCTATCGTAAAAGGTGCGGTGGCTCCGGCGGCATGGTTCAGTGAATATACTGTGCTGGCCTTTCTGCTGCCCTACATCAACAGCAAGAAACATCTGGGCCGGACGATGCTCGTTTCGCTTGTCGTAACGACACTGGCGATGACGGTGACCAATCTGTTCTGCCTGCTGCTGATGGGTGATTTGACGGACAGCTTTGCTTTTCCGGTGATGATTGCTGCACGTTACATTACGATTGCCGATTTCTTGCAGCATATTGAGGCGCTCATTATTGCGATCTGGATCTTCGGGATCTTTGTCAAAATCTCTGTCTTTCTCTACATCTTCGCCACCTCAGCCGCTGAATGGTTCGGGCTGGACGATTATAAACCGCTGGTGATTCCGCTCGCCTTCGTAAGCATGTTGTTCTCTTACTGGGTAGTGACGGGCGCTGCGGGCGCGGCTGCGCTTATCAGTGCTTCGGCTAACATATATACAATGATGTTCCTGGTGGGGCTTCCCGCCGCAATCTATGGACTGGCTCTGCTGAAGAAGGGGCTGAAGCTCATGAGCAAGGGATGATGATAAGGAGGGAGGGCAATGCGGGGCTGCAGAGTCATGATTATGCTGCTGCTGAGCAGTATACTGCTCAGCGGATGCTGGGACCGGACGGAGATCAATGACCTGGCCATCGTGCTCGCCACCGGCGTGGATTATAAAGACGGCCAGGCACAATTGACGGCCCAGATCTTCATTCCGCGTAAAGGAAGCGGCGGCTCGGAGAGCGGCGGGGCAGGCGAAAGCGCAAGCGGAGTCACCATGACCCGCACTGCTGAAGGAGTGAACATTGCGGAAGCTTTGAACAGGCTGCAGCGGAAGGTCGCCCGCCATATGTTCTGGGGCCAATGTGAGGTGATTGTGATCAGTGAAGAGGCAGGGAAGCAGGGGCTGCGCGAATTTGTTGATTTCTTCCTCCGTTATCCGCAGTTCCGCGAACACGCATATATCTTCTCCAGTAAGGATTCCGCCAAGGATATTCTTGCCCTGCTGGACCCGCTGGAACGCAGCTCCTCCGAATCCCTCCGGGAAATGGCAAATATGAACCTCGGCACGCGTGTGACCCTGCTGGATTTGTCCCAATCCATTCAGGGAGCCAGCGGTTCGGCCATCCTAACCCGTATCCTGATTGCTCCCCCGGAACCGAACGATGGACCGAATGCGACGACCCCCTCACTCAAGGGGTTAAGCCTGTATAAGCACGGCCGTTATTCCCTCACTGTAAAAGAACCGGTAAGCCTCGGAGTACTGCTCATGATTAATGAGCTTAATAATATTATCATGCCGGTTACTCTGGAAGGGGAGAAGGGGGCCTTCTCGATCCTGTCCAAACAAATCACCACCATGCTGAAGCCAAGCATCGTCAACGGGGAATGGATGATGAAGGTTCGGATTGTGGCGAATGGAGAGGTCGTTCTGAATACAACCGATGCCAATCTAACTGATCCGTCGAAGGTGATGGCGCTGAAGAAGGCTTGGGAGAAGCGGCTTAAGGAGGCTGCCGATCAGGCAATCCATATGTCCCAAAAGGAGCAGAAGACCGACTTTTACAGATTCGCCGATTCCTTCCGCAAACATTACCCGCAAGAGTGGAAGGCAAAGAAGGAACAGTGGGAGACTATGTACCCCGAGCTGCAGGTGGAGGTCTCCGTCAAGACGAGCATTACTGGTAACGGAAGATCAACCGGGCCCCAAGGCATACCAGAGCAATCGGCCAACTGACGGAGGGGACGCCTGAATTCCAGCAACCATACAAGGATGTGGGAAGCATGAAAATAGCAATGATCCTAAGTATTCTGCTGCTGTCCTGCGGGATTATTATTTTTGAATTCCGGGGCAGTAAGGACAAGAAAGCCAGAAAGGTGATTGCAGGCATTACGTTTACTGCGGCGGGGCTTACCATTCTTCTGTTATTTCAACCAGGCCTGCCGGGTCCCACCGAGCTGGTGAAGCTGTTGTTCGGCAGAATCGATCTGATTATGAAATGAAGCTTAAGGCAGTCCCTCCGGGGGCTGTCTTTTAAGTTATTACCAAATTCATTTAAGCGATTACATTTTCTTATCTCCCGGGGTAGCTATAATGAAGAACAAGAGAGCTCCTTAATACAGCCGGAGGGATGGGAGAAATGAAAGCGGTTTTAAACAATCAGCAAGATCAAATCGGACTCACGCGAAGACACACCTTTTGGCTCAGGATCAGGAGAGATGCCCTACTCTACATCCTTTTGCTGCTGCCACTCCTGTACATTGCCATTTTTAAATATGCACCGATTTACGGCTTGATTATGGCCTTTCAGGACTACAATATTTTTCAGGGGACGAGTGGAAGCGAATGGGTGGGACTGGATGTGTTCCGGTTTATTTTTCAGCAGGACAGCTTCTACCGTGCCCTCAAAAATACGCTGGTCCTGAATGTGCTGGATCTGGTGGCGGGCTTCCCGGCCCCGATTATCCTGGCGATTCTGCTTAACGAGGTCCGCATGGCAAGATTCAAGAAATTAACGCAGACGATTCTCTATCTGCCTCACTTCATGTCCTGGGTAATTATCGGCGGGATTGTCTATCTGATGTTCTCCAACAGCGGGATGGTGAATCTATTCCTGGATAGCCTGGGACTGTCGAAAATTGAATTTCTGTCGCAGAAGACGCCATGGCTGGTCACTTATATTACTGTGGGGGTATGGCAGAACATCGGATGGGGGACGATTATTTATCTCGCGGCGATTACCGGTATCAACAAGGAGCTGTATGAAGCGTCCGATATGGACGGCTGCAGCAGACTCCGCAAAATGTGGCATATTACACTGCCGGGCATTAAATCTACGATTAACATTCTGCTGATTCTTCAGATTGGCCGAATGGTATCGATCGGGTTCGACCGCCCGTTTGTAATGGGGAATTCACTGGTCAGCGAATATTCCGATGTCATCAGCACCTTCGTCTACAGAGTGGGTATCAGCTCGGGAGACTTCTCCCAGGCAACGGCCGTCGGGCTATTCCAGTCTGTGGTAGGTCTGACCCTGCTGATCGGTGCCAACTATATTGCGAAGAAATTGGGTGAGGATGGGATATGGTGAGAGCGGCAAGTACGATACGAACAGGGCGGATTGGCCGGAAAACAAGTGTGGCAGATATTGCGATTATAGTCTTTATAGTGGCTTTGTCGTTCACCTGCATTGTCCCGTTTTTATATATGATAGCGCTATCATTCAGCTCCAACGAAGCGATTATCTCGCAAAAGGTTAGCTTATGGCCAGTAGACTTCACTGTAGAGACGTATAAGACGATTCTGAGCGATGCCGATATGCTGTATACGCTGGGCTATAGTATTGTCCTGACCATTTTTTACACGGTGGTGTGTATGTTCCTGACGATCTGTGCGGCGTACCCGTTAACGAAAAAGCGGCTGTGGGGGAGAAACTTCCTGTTGTCCGCTCTGGTCTTCACGATGTATTTCAGCGGCGGTCTGATTCCTTCCTATATCCTGATCAAGAACCTGGGGATGATGGATACGATATGGAGTCTGGTGCTGCCGGGCGCGATGAGTGTATTTAATCTGATTATCCTGAAAACCTTCTTCAGCTCCCTTCCGGAGAGTCTGGAGGAATCGGCGTCCATCGACGGGTGCTCGGATCTGGGAATTCTTCTCCGGATTGTCCTGCCCCTCTCGCTGCCTTCGATTGCTACCTTAAGCCTCTTCTATGCCGTAGACCGGTGGAACGGTTTCCAGGATGCGTTATTTTATATTACCAAAAAAGAGCTCTATCCCATGCAGCTCAAGCTGTACCAGATCATCTCAGCCAACCAGCAGCTGGACAGTCAGCAAGGCGGCGAGGGCAGTGTCGGCTCGTTCATCGTGCCAGAGTCACTGAAGGCCGCAAGCGTCATGTTCACCACGATTCCGATTCTGCTGATCTACCCCAAGCTGCAGAAGTATTTCGTAGACGGTGTAATGACGGGCGCGATAAAGGGCTAAGGCGGGTATACTCTGCGGAAGGGGGGAGGCCAGACTGGGGGAAGTTGAAGCTGCCTGGGCAAGAAAGCTATAATCTGGATTACTATCATGATAAGAGATGAAAGGGTGGTATACCGTGAAGACAGGCATCAAGAAAATATCGGCCGTTCTGTGCAGCACCGTGCTGCTGGCCGGCGTTGCAGCGGGCTGCGGCGGCAATGATAAAGAGAGCAAAGAGACAGCCGCGCCGGAGTCGTCTAATGCAGCAAAGTCTCCTTCTGATCCTCCTGCCAAGCTGACGGTGGAGGTGTTCGACAGAGGGGTTCAGGGGCAGCCGGATCTGAATAATAATTTCTGGACGAAATATGTGAATGAGCATTTCGGCAAGGAGAATAACGCCATTGTTGAATATGTACCGGTTCCCCGGTCCCAGGAAGTTGATAAGCTGAACGTATTAATGGCTGCGGGCCAGGCTCCGGACATCTCGTTCACCTATGACGGGACGCTGGTGACCCGCTTTGCCAAAAGTGACGGCCTCTACACGCTCGACGAGCTGCTGGAGAGCCACGGCCAGCAATTAAAGGCTTATCTCGGGGAGAACGTTCTCGCTTACGGCAAATATAACGACAAGCAGGTATCCATCCCGGGCAAGCGCACCCTGCTGGCCTGGAACGGGATGTTCATCCGTAAGGATTGGCTCGACAAGCTCGGGATGCCGCTTCCGACCAATAGAGATGAGTTATACAATACGCTGGTGGCCTTCCGCGACAAGAACCCGGGCAATGTGAACGGCGTCATTCCCTGGGCAACGGCGGCAGCCGGCATGAACTACACCTTCGGCAACCTCGTTCAATCCTTCTGGGGCCAGATGTCAGAGGAGGAATTCGTCACCACGCCGAACTGGCTGAAGCCGGGCAACAAAGATGCCTACAAATGGCTGAATAAGCTGTATAATGAGAAGCTGATCAGCCCCGATTTTGCCCTGGACAAAACCACCAAGCAAGCGGATGCCGATGTCACCAACGGCAAGGTCGGCTTCTATGCCGCCAACTGGGATTATCCGATGACCCAGAAAATCCGTGAACCACTGAAGCAAAACTCGCCGGATGCCCACTATGTTCCGGTGGATACCTTCAAAAATGCCGAAGGCAAATACCTCAAAGAGGTATATAATGAGAACGGAATCTTCTCCTTCATTCCCAAAAGCAGCAAAAACGCGGAGCTGGCGGTCAAATATCTGAACTGGATGGCGGACCCGGAGGTGATGTTCTTCCTGCAGTTCGGTGAAGAAGGCGTTCACCATACCCTGAAAGACGGCATTCCGCAAGGGATATCACAGACCGGCGAGAAAATGCAGATGAGTAATTTGAACATGGATTATACGATGATTGTTAACGGCGCTGAGCTGGGTGACACCGAAAAGAACGTCAAAACCTATGCCGCAGCCCTGGCCTCCGGGGATAAGCAATATGAGGAACTCGCTATGGAATCGTACAAAATTAACACAACAGACGGCTATTCATCCTTCTATTACGGGGTACCGAACGAATCCAACATCAAATACGGCAAGACGCTGGGCGATATGAACAAGCAGATGATTGACCGGTTGATCGTGGCCAAGGAGTCCGAATTCGACGCCTTGTACGATAAGCTGGTCAAAGAATACATGGATGCCGGCGGTAAAGCGGTTCAGGAAGAGAATGTGAAGAACTACAGGGAAGTCACAGCGAATAAGAAGTAACACCTGAAATACGGATAAACCACTGGCTGTTCATTGGCCTGGTTTATCCGCATTTCCTTTGTGTAACCACATCAGAAGAATCCACAGTCTCAGGAGGATATCCATGTACAAGGTCATTATTGTAGATGATGAGTCGTGGGCGATTAGAGGGATCAGCAATGCCTTTGACTGGGAGCAGTATGGCTTTGAAATCTCGGGACAGTTCACAAGTGCATATCAGGCGTGGGAAGCCATCGCCTTGCAGGAGCCGGATCTGGTGGTCACAGATATCCGGATGCCGGAGATTTCCGGGCTCGATCTGATGAAGCGGGCCAAAGCGCAGGGCATAGACTCGGAATTCGTCATTATAAGCGGGTACGCGGAATTTGAATACGCCCAGGAAGCGCTGCGCTACGGGGCCTTGGATTACTTCCTGAAGCCGCTGGATGTGGATATGACCGATACGTTCCTGGCGAAGCTCGCCCTGCACTTCTCCCGGCGAAGTGCGGCGCGCAATCATCTTCTATTGGATGCGCTTACCTCGGCAGATGAAGATGAGATCAGACGCTGCCTTCCTGCCGGCATGAGTGCAGGCTGCTGCCAGGTGCTTGCTGTCCATTATGAGGCAGACCGGCCGAAGCTCAGCGAATTGCTGAAGCTGGACGGGCAGCCGGTTCATGTGCTGGAGGTAGAGAACGGAGCAAGCGCCCTGCTGGCGGTTCTGATCACAGAGCAGGAGAGTGAGCTGGAAGGAATCACGGATGAATGGCCTGCGGCCGCAGGCAGTCCAGGGCTTCCTGTGGTGGGGATCAGCAGCATCGGCAGCGGGCTTAAGCAGATCAGCAAGCTGATCAAGGAAGCCGAACTGGCGGCCTCCCGGGTATTCGTGGATGATGCTTCCGGCGCATTTCACTATTATAATCCCAAGCTGCCTCTGGTGAAGCCCTGTATAGATGAGCTGCACTCTATAGTTCATGGTAATCAATACGACAGCATCGAGACATACATCCTGGGCTTGCAGGAATACTTCAGGCTTCATGAGCTGGGAATGATTGAGGTGGTCTACTTATGGAATCAGGCCGTCGGACTTCTGACGAGCGCGTATTCGGAAGAACTCAGAGACATGGAGCTGGAATTCCTGAATTATGCCGAACTGAAGGAGCGGTTCGAGAATCTGGAGTCGCTGTGCAGCTTCCTGCATGACGTTCTTACCGTGCTCCGGCAAGGGAATAGCCGTGCTTTGCAGGAAGGGGATATTCTCTCCTGCTTCAACCGGATGGTCGCCTATATCGACCGGAATTATGAGCAGAAGCTGTATCTGAAGGAGCTGTCGGTCCAATTTTTCATCAATCAGGTGTATTGCTGTCAATTGTTCAAGAAGAATCTGGGCAAAACCTTCTCTGAATACGTAGCTGAGCTGAGGATCAGGAAAGCCCGCGGGCTTTTGCAGCAGACAGACCTGTCTATTGAGAGCATTGCCATCCAGTCCGGGTATGTAGATTACTATTATTTCAATAAGGTGTTCAAGAAGCACTGCGGGATGACGCCCGCCAAATTCAGAAAAAGGGAAGCCGAACGGAGCCGCAGGCCATGAAGACCGGCAAGGTGAAATTGAAGCATCAGCTATGGCTGTTCATCGTGTGCTCCATCCTGATCTTCATGGTCATGGAGTTCTACTTCTTCTACAGCTTCTCGAATCTGACACAGAAGCGGGCGGTCACCTACAGCAACAAGATGATTGAGCAGACCCGCCGCAAGATTGATTCGGTGTTCAATGATATCCGGATCAGCACCGGCTTTGCGGTCAACAGCAAGCTGATTCAGGAATTCACCATCGCCGATGATGATTACAAAAGGGCGTTCGACAGCGCTCCCTATGCCCTGGATCTGATGGAATATATGCGGTCCTTCAATTCGTATGTGAACGGCATCATGATCAATGACCTCCAGGGAAGACGCCTCTCCAGCGAGGATTCTGCAAGCGGTGATATTTTTTATATTAACCTGTATGAGACCTTTATCCGCCCGTACAAGAACGATCCTGCGCTTCGGCAGAAGGGGAAGTTCACCGCCATTCTGAAGGATGACCGGACAGGGACAGATCAGTTCTTCTATATTGCTCCCATTGTGGAGTCGATCGGGGGCGTCCATTTCTCACAGATTACGGGTTACTGCATGGTGATGGTCAATATGGACAAAATGCAGGGACTGGTCGCGAATACGGAATTAACGCAGAACTCCACCTTGTATATTCTGAATAACCGGGACGAGGTGGTTGCCTCCACCAATTCCTATGCGCGGGGCAATGTGATCAAAGATGTGCTGTCTATGGACAAGAACCAATTACTTAACGGGGTAAAAGCAACGATCGGCGGCAAGGAGGTTCTCGTTCAGGTTAAGGGGCTGGAGCAGGCTGACGGGTGGCGTGTGGTCAGTATGATCCCGGTGCAGGAACTGACGGCCGACATGATTCCCATGCGGAAGGTTAGCATTATGGTCGGCCTTGGTATTATTGTGAGTATGATTATTACAGGCAGCTTCTTCTTGCACAATCTGATGCGTCCCCTGATGGGATTGGTCATGGATATGAAGAAGGTGGCAGGGCGGGACAGAGGCTTCCGGATCAAAGTCCGGTTCACCAACGAGGTGGGCCTGCTGGCCCAGGATATTAACCGGATGATGGACGAGATGGACGAAATGACGCGGGAGATGTTCAATACCCAGGCCAGACTATACGAATCCGAGCTGAGCCAGAAGCAGGCGGAGTTCTCTGCCCTGCAGAGCCAGATTAATCCCCACTTCCTGTATAATACGCTGAATTGTATCAGCAGCATCGGACTGGAGTATGGAAGCCGGGAGATTGCGCAAATTACGTACTGCATGTCCAAGATCTTCCGCTATAGCATCAAGAAGGATGATCTTGTGCAGATCCGTGAAGAGGTAGACTGCATACAAGCTTACATGAAGATCATCCTGATCCGCTACGAGAATAAATTCTCCTTGTCGCTCGATGTGAAGGAGAGCTTGCTGGAGCTGCAGACCCCTAAGATGATCCTCCAGCCCATCGTGGAGAATTCGGTCTATCACGGGCTGGAACGGATGGATCAGGGTGGAAGCCTTCAGATTACCGGGAGCCTGGATGCGCGCGGAGATGTGTGCTTCTGTATTACGGATACCGGCAGGGGAATGGAGCCGGAGGAACTGGCCGCCCTTCAGGCCAAGCTTGGCCTGGAGCATAAGGAGCTGGCTCTGACCGGGCAATCGGCACAGGGCATCGGGCTGCTGAATATTCATAACCGGCTCCGCCATCTGTTCGGAGAAGGCTACGGACTTACCGTTGACAGCCGATTGGGCTATGGGACAACCGTGAACGTGAAAATTCCGAAGCTGCCGGGAGGAGTTAATAGTATATGAGTTTGGACAGGGCACCTCCGTTTAGCGGGAGGTGCCCTGTTTGGCTGCATGGGGGGGGGGGGCAGGCTTCAGGATGAGCTACGTTTATCCAATTATTTGTTAGCCAAGTATCCAATTGTTTGTTTACTGAGCCTGACTCGTTGTCGCACTGTAATTATTTACTACTAAAACGGTTACAAAAACAATTTAAGATAGTCCATTTTTTTAAGCGGTCCTGGAGGGTATTATGAGTACGCTAGCCGGAGTCATCATTCGAACGAGAAGGAGATGAAAAAATGAAAGCGGTTAATTCAGCCCGGAAAGAACAGAAGTGGTCCAGAACAAGCGTCAAAGCTCTGCTGCTCAGCCTAGCGGTCCTGCTCATGCTGCCTCAGTGGGGAGGGAGAGCTGCGGCGGAAGAGTCGGGGACGTCACTACCAGAGCCGGTAGTGGCTGCACAAGGAGGAACGAATGTGACGGATTTCTACAATGTCATCATGCAGACCGGGGCCGATCCCTGGGTATACAAGCACACGGACGGCTATTATTACAACACCTTTGTTAATGCCAGTGGAGTGATGGTCCGCAGGTCGAAGACGATTACCGGTATTGAAGCAGGCGAGCGGAGTCTGGCTTGGTCGCCAGTTAAGGGAACCATGTACAGCTCCAACGTGTGGGCGCCGGAGATGCATTATCTCAAAGATACAGACGGCCAGTACAAATGGTATATCTACGTTGCAGCCGATAACGGAACCAACGCTAACCACCGTATGTATGTGATGGAGAATGCCAGTGCCGATCCGATGACCGGAAGCTGGACCTTCAAAGGCAAGCTTACCGATGCCACGGACCGCTGGGCGATTGACGGCACTGTGCTGACGATCGGTGACCAGCACTACTTCATCTGGTCCGGCTGGGAGGACACCGATGGCAGCTTTCAGAACCTGTACATCGCCAGAATGAGCAATCCGTGGACGATCAGCTCGCAGCGCGTGCTCCTGTCCACACCGGAGTATGACTGGGAGACCTCACCCGGCCGGATCAATGAAGGCCCGCAGATTACGATCAAGGGGAACAAGATCAATCTGGTCTACTCCGCCAATGGGAGCTGGACAGACAGCTATAGTCTCGGCTTGATCACCGCCAGCACCAGCGCTGATCTGATGAATCCCGCTTCCTGGACCAAGCGTAATCAGCCGATCTTCTCCAGCGCGAACGGTGTCTATGGCCCGGGCCATCACAGTATCGTGACCTCACCGGACGGGACCGAGGACTGGATCATCTACCACTCCGCCCGCTGGCCGGGCTCAGGCTGGACCCGCAATGTCCGCGCGCAGAAGTTCTCCTGGAACGCAGATAACACGCCGAACCTGGGAGAACCCGTTAATCCGAACAGTCCGATAGCAATCCCATCAGGCGAGCCAGCCCGGATTCGTTATCAAGCTGAAGAAGCTCTGCTTGTAAAAGATCCGGCTGGCACTTCATCCCCGGCAGTCCGGCGCGAAAGCTCCGCCTCCGGCGGGATGAAGATCACCAATCTGGCTAACGCTTACGACTACGCCCAGTTCAACGTCAACGTGCCGGAAGCGGGCTTCTATGTGATGTCCGTGCGCAACAGCAACGGCTCGGCGAATGCGGGGGATGCCTCCCATATCCTGTCGGTCAACGGCGGGCCCGGAGCGTCGATGAATATTGTCTATTCCGGCGCGAACCGCTGGGGAGCCTCCACGGCGAAAATCTATTTTCAGCAGGGAGACAACGTTCTCCGCTTCACCAAGGGGAATAATCTGGCCGACATCGACAGCCTGGATCTATCCCGGCTGAATACATCGGAGCTGCTGTTCGGGACTCCCGGATATACGCTTGGTCTTAACGAGACCCGCAGTCTGCCCCTTTATACAGTAACAGGCACTACTTATTCTGCTGTCACGGCAGGTGTGGTCCTGACCTCGTCCGATACGAACGTAGCCGTGATTCAAGCAGGGAATCAGGTGAAGGCCGCCGGGGCAGGAAGTGCAACGATTACCGCCACCTATAACGGCAAAACTGCTGCCGTTGCAGTTAACGTCAAGGCTGAACCGAAAACAGTACAGTCCTTGGCGCTCACTGGGCCGGAGCCTGTGCTGATCAGCGGCCAGATCAGCTCACCGTTGCGGGCAACAACATATTACAACAATTATGAAGTTCAGGATGTAACCGGGAGCGCGCAATATACCAGCAGCAATCCAGGCGTGGCAGTCATCGACCCGGCCACCCATACGGTAAATGCCGTTCAACCGGGCACGGCGCTAATTATTGCCTCATACGGGGGCAAGCAAACCACTCACCGTATAACAGTCATCGCCGCTTCCGATGCCGTTCAGGTCACTTCAACAGTGAAGACACCTTCAGGCGTGGTTCCCGTGCTTCCGGGCGTTGTAAATGCCGTCTACCACAACCAGACGGTTCAGGCCCAGGTGACCGGCAGCGAGACGGCAGGACTGGACTTCAGCACCATTGGCACGGTTCAGATTCCTGTGACGCTCAAGATCAGCGGCCAGGAGTTCTCCTCCACTATCTCTGTAGAGGTTGTACCTGGTTATGGTCTGGATGAGATCGTAAGTCAGCTGCGCAGCAAGCTGGCAAATAACTCTTATCCGCTTGGAAACGGGGCAGGCAATTATAGCGCTGCCAAGTATGCTGACTTCGTTGCCGCTGTGGATCAAGCGGAGACGCTGGCGGGCAATGCGGAATTGACGCTGGCGCAGTTCAATGCAGAACTGAATGCGCTGGCTAGTGCGGAAGCCGCCCTGCTGAATTCACTGAATACCACGCAGAACGGTATAACTTATAAGGCGTACCGGGATTTCTCCGGCGATACGGCAGGCAAATATCCTTACGGCATTACTGCGCAGGATCTGACGAATGGCGCTGCCGCCGTGGTCCGGGAGGAAGCCGGCAACAAATTCCTGCGGCTGACCACAACCGCAGTCTCGGGCAAAGCTAATCTGTTCCTGCCTTATGTAGGGGAAGTGAACGCTGAAGGGAATCAGCGCATTGTTATCGAGTACCGCGTCCGCTTAAACAGCAACTTCCAGTATGCCAACGGCGCCATGGTAAGAAATGATAGCGGTACAAGCAACTATTCGATGGTTACAGCGTTCGATTCCGGTAAAATCCTGGTGCAAAATGGCGGTTCCAACAAGGTCAAGGTGAGAGACTTCTCGCTGGGTACATGGTACACCATCAAAATGGTTGCGAACTGGGATGCCAAAACGTACAGCGTATATATCAATAATGAATCTGTTCCGGCTGCTACGGATTTCGCCTTCCGCCACACTGGCGGCAGCACTCTGACCGGACAACTGTTCGGTGTTGACGGCTACGCGAATGCGTCCATCGACTTCGACGATTTCAAGGTTAGGGTTACCGGAGATTAACCAGCGGAGGGATAGTCAACATGTCAAGTCAGATCTACGAAAAGTTCACGCCGTTACACAACGCCAAGCTCGTTCTGGGGTATCTGACCTCTATGGTGGATGAGCAGGAAGACAATCTGCCCTACTGGCTGATACTGCCGCATAAGAAGCCTGCCGAGGCTGCCCATTGCCGGGTGGACGATGCGGAGCTGGTCGGCTCCTGGTATGAGGCCATCGATGCGGTGCGCAAAATGCTGAAGACGGAGGAAGGCGCTGCGGTGCAGCAATCCTTTTACCGTCATCTCATGAAGTCCTGGGGAGAGCACGGCCTCCGCTTTCATGAGCCTTATCCGTGGACGCATACGAATCATAGCTCTTTTCACGAAATGGGCTATATTCTTCCCGCGCTGAACCGGATGCTGGAGAATGATCCCGGGGATCAGGAGGCGGAGAGCAGAGCGGCCGGGCTGGTGAGGGGAATGCGTTCCCTGGTGATTGAGCGCAAGGTCAGAACGTTCTGGTCGGGGGATTATGAGGAGCAAGAGCCGCTGTACGAATTCCCCAATGATGTGTATCTGAAGGACGGCGGCTTCGAGCTGTCCAGGCATACCGGGCGGGGGGAGCAGGCGATCCGCAATGCCATTGTCCTACATTCTCTGGTGCGCAGATATGAAATTGCCGGAGATGAGGCCGCGCTTGATCTGGCAACGGGCATTGCCAACCATCTGCTCGGACCTTCGCGCTATTTCAATTACAGGATGGAATTCTTCGGCCATGTTCATTCCGCAGGCTGGGTAGCTTCCGGGCTGGTACGTCTGGGCCGCGTTACCGGGAAAGAGCGCTATATCAAGGCCGGCAAAGGAATCTATGATTATATCCGCAGCCTGTCCTCCTCCTTCGGCTGGGTGCCGGAATATGCCCAGTGGCACCCGCCGCATGAGGAGCATTGCGAGACCTGCTGCATCAAGGATATGATCGAATGTGCGAATGAGCTGATTCTGGCCGGGTATGAGGAATATTGGGAGGATATGACCTTGTTTGCGCGGAACCAGCTGGTGGAGAATCAGCTTAAGGTATCTTCCTACGTAGTCGCAGACAACACCCGGCCTGACGAAGCAGGCATAACCTACAGGGAGATTGATAAAAGAATGATCGGGGGCTTCACCGGAGGCTCGCTCGTCAATTCCATGTCATTATCCAAGTTCCGCTCGATTGCGGGCTGTTGTGTCGGCATGGCTCCGGTAGCCCTGGAAATTGTATGGAACCGGGCGGTGGAATTCCAGAATGGAACGGTATTCGTCAACATGCCGGTGGATAAAGAGACGGACGAGGCTGCCGTCACCATGAGCTATCCCGACTGGGGCTATATTTCCATTACAGCCAAGCAGCCATGCGATGTTGCGGTAAGGGTCTATGACTGGATGGGTCAGAACCCCAGCATGAAGATTAACGGAGCCTTTTGCACACCTGAGAGGGAAGGGATTCTGCTTGTTATTCGCAATGTTGGAGCAGGCGACACTCTGGAACTGGAGCATCCAATGGAAACGCTGACTGTGAAGGAGATCGTGCGCGGTGAGGAATACAAGGTATCCTGGAGAGGCTGTGATGTCGTGGATATCTCTCCCCGGGGAGAGCATTTGAGACTATATCAGCGGGATCTGCGCATCCCGAAAGTGTATCCCACCCCGGAAGATGTTCACTTCACCGGAGCGGCGAATTACGGGCCTACCCAGCAGGCGCAGGGGAGTAAGTGATTTTAGCACTGGAGCATTCATAAGCCCTAATTAAAGCATAAGCCATAGCTAAGCCGCAATTGAAAAACCGCACCGCGCAGACATTGCTTGCGGGGTGCGGTTTTTTAGCGTTTTAGACAGAATATGGACTTCAGCGCCGGGTAGATATTTCTCTGTTGCCGGTGAAAATTGAGACTGTACGGCTCACTTATTATTGGTCTTCCTGACCAAATCCACGCCATCGTAAGCCAGACTTTCCACACTTGCCGCCTTCTGCCGGAGGTAATGATCCAAAAAGGTCTTCGTATAGTCTGTAACCAGATTTCGCATCTCCATCGCATCCCGTTTGCCTCTGAGTTCCTCACTAACACCGGTAAACACGATGTCACAGTAATCTAAATGCGCAACCCGGTCAACAGAGAAATAATAGGTTTCTCTGCTATTGTTAGCGCCAATGACCGCATTCATGTTGTAGTTGGGTTCACGATACAGCAGCAGGAAGGGCGTATTAAGATCGCTATCGAGGAGACCGAATGCACCGCTATCCAAGCCAATCCCGCAGGTAAACCGGTCGTCGTCCCGGCAGACCATCGCCGTCGTAAGCCCACCATACGAATGTCCGACGATGCCCATGCCGGTGTCAACAAGCAGTCTGCCTTTAAAGATAGAATCCAGCTCTCCAGTGTCCAGCTTGTGCAGAACATCGGCTACAAAACGCACATCTTCTGCCTGTAACTCACTAAACTCTGTTAACTTGGCAAGTACCGGGAGTGCAAGCACGTTACGGCACATCTGAACGGCAGCTTCATCGTCCGGCCGCATCTCCATCTTACCAGCCAGCGCCAGCATCTCCGGATCTTCAGACAACGCTATGATAGCATCGGAGAAGTCCTTGGATACATTAAACAGACGTCCGCCTTTGCGCTTATACATCGTGCTATTCGGATGGCCGATGCTTACCACAACATATCCCATACTGGCCAAATCTGTACAGAGCACTGTGCCCCATTCCGGAGAGCCGCCCCCGCCGCAGACATAGAATAACACCGGATAGCGCTGCTCCTTCGCGGAGAGAGCAAGGTCGTCGTAACACCGGGTCTTGAACTCTATGGAGAAAAAATCGCTTGTAACATACCCGGTGACGAGCGGCTGATCCTTTAACAACCCGTAGACTTCAGGAAACATGTATGCTGATGTAGCTTTACCTTCGCTGCTGTCAGACGGATAGAATACGAACGCCGTCAGTTCTCTTGTGGAATGGTTCGAAGCCGTGTACTCCAGATCCATCTGAGTCCGGCCAACCGTATAGCTGCCAACAGGTGCTGGAAAAACCTCGTAAGTTCTCATATGCTTGTTCATACACTTCTACTCCTTTGCTTTTTTAATATCGCTAACCAGCTCGGAATATTTATGATCTTCAAGCAGACCATGACCCATAAAGTCAGCAAAGTATTTGCTAAGCTTATGCTGCATCTGAGAATCCTTAATCCCGAATTCCCTATAGAACATGACTAAATTAAACTGCATAGATTCAAACATAAATGAAATCAGGTCATCGTCAATATCAGGCCGGAGATATCCGTCCACCCTCAGCCGCCGTATAATGTCCTTAATCAAGGGGAAGGACTCGCCCTTTAGCACGTTCAGATATACTTTCAGCAGTATGTCCTCGGGAATGTGTAAAAAAGTCTCAGTAAGCTTGATCTCCAGCTCATTCAGCGGCTCGGCCACCGTACCATTCACGTTACCAAATAAGCCGGTAAGGAAAGACCGGAACAGGGAATCTTCAGTACTGTTATTAAAATACGCAGCTCTTTTCCGGGTCACATTACGGATTAAGTGACAATACAGGTCATCCTTGTCTTCAAAATAACGGTAGAAGGTTCCGGGGTGCATGGACAAGCTATCCAGCACCATCTTCATCGATATATCCTCGTAAAGATGATCCACAAAAAGCTGCATAGCCCTGTTCGATATTTCCTCGCGCCTGGCTTCATCCAATCGAAAGAACGTATTTTTTGGCATCGCTTCCTCCTTTAATATGTGGTGTGAATCCATTCACACTATATCGATAATCAATTCACATGTCAAATATCCGAGCCGGAATAACGGCACAAAAAAACCACCCCCCGCAAGCATCTCTTGCGAATTGTGGTTTCTAAGTGTTAGAGCAGAATACGAACTTCGCCGCTGGACAGATATTCCTCGTCGCCATTCGGATACCGGACCTTCAGGCGGCAGTCGTTGTCGATATCAACGGCGGTTGCCGCTTGCTCTTGATGCTCCTTAACAACCATGACCGTCTCACCCAGCGACATCATGCGCTGCCGGTATTCGGGCAGAAACAGCCGTTCCTTAAGCTGCTCATAATAGCCCATGAAGCGGTTCAGCACTTCGGCTGTAAGCCGGTTCCGCAAATCCCCTTCGGGATTGCCGGCCTGATAGATAGAGGTTGCAATCTCAGACAGTCCGGCGGGGAAGCCTGCTGCGGGCAGTGCCACGTTGATCCCGATCCCGAGTACGGCATAATCCAGCCACTCATTCTCCAGGGACAGGGAAGCCTCGGTGAGGATTCCGCATACCTTTTTACCGTTCATGAATACATCATTCACCCATTTGATCTGCGTGCTGAGGCCGGACACACTCTCGATCGCCAGAGCCACCGCAACGGCAGCAGAGGTAGTCAGAAGCGTAGCATCTGCCGCCGACAGCCGGGGTCGCAGCAGAATGCTCATATAGATGCCCGTCCCCGCAGGGGAAAAGAAAGGCCGGCCTTTCCGGCCCCGCCCGGCAGTCTGCTCCTCCGAGAGGATGACTTTGCCTTCCGCTTCACCGCCGGAAGCCAGCGCCTTCATCAGCTCGTTCGTGGAAGCCACGCTCTTGAAAACTTCAAGCCGCAGCGTTTGCCCCCTGGCATCCAGGTATTTGGCGACCGCTGCGGCGGACAGAATGTCCGTCTGCGGGGACAGGGAGTATCCCTTATTGGTGACGGCCTGAATGGAATAGCCGTCACTCTGCAGCGCTTTGATGGCCTTCCACACTGCGCTGCGCGTCACGGATAACCGCCCGGCGATGTCCTCGCCGGAGAAGTATTCACCCTTATTGCTATCCAGTAAGGCCAGGATATGTTCTTTAACTGTCATGCCTATAACCCTCCACAAGTATAACGTTCCGATCTCATCTCTTTAAATATATTAACATGCTTAGGATCATTAGAAAAATCAGGTATACTCACATCATAATTGTGAACCTAATAATAATTTATGGTTTACAATGAAGGCGTCCTCCACTATAATTCAGCTTGTTGGCTGGACTCCCTGACCGGAAGGCCGCCCAATTCCTGTATCTTATCTTGTGGAGGTTATTGAATTGAGAATCAAAGAGTTGGTCTATGCGGCCTTATTCGCCGCGCTTATCGCGGTGCTGGGCTTGATTCCGCCCGTATCCTTAGGCATTATTCCTGTACCTGTCACTGCCCAGACGCTTGGCGTCATGCTGGCCGGCTGTTTTCTGGGCTGGCGGACAGGCGCACTCAGCCTGATCATTTTTCTTATCCTTATCGCTTTAGGCTTGCCGGTATTACCAGGCGGACGCGGCGGGCTGGCCATACTCGTTGGACCGACAGCAGGCTATCTGTTCAGCTGGCCGCTGGCCGCCGGGCTGATTGGCTGGTTCGCTGAAGCGGTCTGGCCGAAGCTCCGGGCCTGGAAGCTGTTCGCCGTTAATCTGATCTTTGGCGTTCTGCTTGTTAATCTAATCGGCGCTTCGACCATGGCCTGGATTACGAATACTCCGCTCTGGACCGGACTTGCCGGGTCTGCGGCTTTTCTGCCCGGAGATCTGATCAAGGCTCTGCTGGCCGCTGTCATCACCATGCAGCTCCGGGCGTTCAGTCCGGTTGAGGAGAAGAGGGGGGCGTGAGATTCCGGTGAATCTGGCAGAACACATTCTGGACCGTGCCGCACTCGTCCCTAACAGTATTGCAATTTCAGATGGACACGAAGACTGTACCTATGAGCAGCTCACGAAGCGGGTTCAGCAGGTTGCCAGCGGTCTGCAGCAGGGCGGACACACGAATCAGACCGTTGCGCTTCTATCCGGTAACCGCATGGAATTCGCCGAATTTGTCCTGGGTGCTATCTATGCAGGCTGCACTCCCGTACTGCTGGACCCGAAATGGTCTCCAGCAGAGCTGGAACAGGTCATCCGGCAATGCGCTCCAGGGCTAATTGTAAGTGAAGTATGCTTCGCAGCTGATCTGATTGGTCGTTACAGTGGAATTCCCCAGCTATATTTCGGCAGGGGACAGGTCTCCGGCAGCTATGAGGCTTGGGTAGCAGGCTTCGGGCCGGAGGCTGAAGCCGCAGATAGCCCTGAACTGCTGTTCATCGGGTATACCTCTGGCACCACAGGTATCCCGAAGGGGTATATGCGGACCCATCAGTCGTGGTTCAGCAGCTTGGAGGCTACAGAGAAGGCGTTCAGCCTGAACCGGATGCAGCATGTGCTTGCGCCCGGGCCGTTCGTGCATTCGCTGTCGCTGTTCGCCCTGCTGCAATCCCTGTACAGCAGAGCCACGTTCCATCTCCTTCCGGAATTCGATGCAGAGCGTGTGCTCACCCTGTGCTCCCGTGTACCGGATATGATTCTGTTCGTTGTGCCCGCTATGACCGAGGCGTTATTGCGCCAAGCGGAGTACAGCAACGCCGAGGTGTCCATTCAGGCCTTGATTAGCTCCGGCGGCAAATGGCCTGTGTCTTCAATACCTAAGTGCCGCGAGAGGTTCAACGGGGTTAGGCTCTATGAGTATTACGGCTCCTCTGAAGCCAGCTACATCAGCTATCTGGAGCTTACCGGAGCGGAGCCGCAGGACTCTCTGGGCCAGCCGTTCAGCAGTGTAGAGCTGTTGATCTGCGATGAACAGTTCCGCGCGGTTCCTCAAGGCACAGTGGGGGAGCTATACATCCGCAGCGATATGATCTTCTCCGGATATCATCTCCTGCCGGAAGAGACGGCGCGGGTATTCCGGGACGGCTGGCTGCGCACAGGAGATTACGTATATCAGGACCGGCAGATGCATCTGCGCCTGGCAGGACGCGCGGGCAGTATGATCAAGAGCGGGGGGCTCAAGGTGTTCCCGGAAGAAGTGGAAGCGGTGCTGCTTCGCCATCCGGATATCCGGGAGGCGATGGTGTTCGGCATACCGGATGAACGCTGGGGGGAGCAGGTAACGTTACTGATACAGTGGCAGGGTCAGGAACGGCTTACGCTCGATGAGATCAGGAAGTATTGCCGCCCCTATCTGGCCAGCTATAAGCTGCCTAAGCAGCTGATTAACGTAGAGGGATTCAGCTACACCGGTTCCGGCAAAATCGCCCGCCAGCTCATGAAGAGCCGCGCGGTAGAGGGGTTGACATGAAGAAGGCCGTGCAGGAAGAAGTTTCGCCCATGCTCGTTTTTGACCAGGTCGATTTTGCTTACCGGAGAGGGCAGCCGGTTCTCCGTCAGCTCAGCTTTGACATACGCCAAGGCGAATTCGTTGCCATCATCGGCGCGAATGGCAGCGGTAAATCCACCATCGCCAAGCTGATGAACGGATTGCTGCTGCCAAGAGCCGGAGAGGTGAGACTGGGAGCGCTGAGTACCTCGGAGCGCCAGAATCTCGTAAGCATCCGCGAGCAGACCGGACTGGTCTTCCAGAATCCTGACGATCAGTTCATTACGGCTTCCGTGCTGGATGAGGTGGTCTTCGGGCTGGAGAATCTGCGTGTCCCGGGAACCGCAATGCTCAACCGGGCAACCCGTGCACTGCAAGCCGTTCATATGGAAGACTATATGGACGCCGCTCCGCATCAGCTGTCGGGCGGGCAGAAGCAGCGGGTTGCCGTGGCAGCTGTTCTGGCAATGGAGCCCTCCATCCTCATCCTGGATGAAGCCACCTCGATGCTTGATCCACAGGGCAGGCAGGACCTTCTTCAGGTGATGCACACGCTTCACCAGCAAGGGCAGACGATCATCCACATTACCCATCATATGGATGAGATACTGCCTTCTGACCGTGTGCTGCTGCTTAGCCGGGGAGAGCTGGCTTTTGACGGGACGCCCTCCGGCTTGTTCAGCAGTGTAAGCATGAAGGAGCATCAGCTTGCGCCTCCTTTTGCCGTAAGATTATTTCAGGCACTCGGGCTGGACGTTCCGCTGCAAGCAGAATGGAAGGAGACGATCAGAACCTTATGGTCTACGCATTGCAGGATGTAAGTGTGAAGATGAACGGGCGGGACATTCTTGAGTCGGTAAGCTGCACGCTTCAGGAGGGCAAATGGATTTCGGTTATCGGTAAGTCAGGGGCCGGCAAATCCACCCTCGCCAAAGTATTCAAGGGTCTGCTGCCAATCTCAAAAGGCGAATATACGTATCGTCAGCAGCCATTGCCAAGCGATCCGCAAGGCAGGCTGAAGGCTGTTCCGCACATCGGCTATGTCTTTCAGTATCCTGAGCAGCAGCTATTTGCGGCAACGGTCAATCAGGAGCTGGCGTTTGCGCTTACCATGAAGGGCGAATCCCGGGCGAACGTGGAGCAAGCGATCCGGCAGGTTATGGAGCAGTTGGGCTTACCCGCAGCGCTGCTCCAGCAGCATCCCTTACAGCTAAGTGGAGGACTTAAGCGGCTGGTGGCTATCGCTTCTGTGCTGATTGCCGGGCCGGAGCTGCTTATTCTGGATGAACCTGCCGCAGGGCTTGATCCCGGGAACAAGAACGACTTGCTCAGAAGGCTAAAAAGATGGCAGGAGGAGAACAGGCGGACCGTGCTGTTCCTGTCCCATCAGCTGGAGGATGTTGCCGAATACTCGGATGAGGTGATAATTATGGGGCAGGGCCGCTTGTTAGGACATTGGGAGGCAAACGAACTGTTCCTGAAGCAGGCAGATTGCATGGAGCAAGCGGGTCTGCCTGCACCGGAACCGATTCAGCTCTTGAGAATCATTGAGGAAGTATCTGGAGCGAAGCCACGGCCTGCAAGCTGCAAGGAAGCAGAGATTTTTCGGACGGTGAGTGCTATGTGGCAGGCAAAGGATCTCTGAGCGATGACGGATAAAATCATACTCGGGCAGTATGTCCCCTCAGACTCTGTCATCCACCGGCTTGATCCGCGAACCAAGCTGCTCATCCTTGTAGCCTTCACAATTGGCAGTATGCATCTCCAGGCGATTACAGGATACATTGCAGCGACAGTTCTCGCGGGAGGACAGCTCCTCTTGTCCAGAGTTTCATTTCGAATGCTCTTACGGGCATTGCGGCCGCTTCTGTTCATCCTGCTGCTGCCAATGCTCTATCATCTCCTGTTCAACCAGGAAGGACTCAGGAATGAGCTCTTCGCACTCTGGCGGATTCTGCTCCTGGTCTCGCTTGCTCTCATCCTGACATTAACGACGAAACCGCTCGATCTGGCCAAAGGTCTGGAACAGCTGTGCAAGCCGTTATCCCGTCTGGGCGTTCCGGTAGAAGCGCTGGCCTTGACGGTCATGCTGGCTATTCGTTTTATCCCCACCATTACCCAGGAGCTGGACCGCATTCTTGTGGCGCAACAGGCCAGAGGGTATGATATCAAGGATACCAAAGGCCTTAACCGGATACAGGCTTACATCCAATTAGTGATTCCGCTGCTCGTCACCACCCTTGCGCGGGCGGAGCAGCTGGCGATGACGATTGAGGCAAGGGCTTACGGGAACGGGAAGGGACGGACTTCCTATCGGGTGCTAAAATATGCACGGATGGATTATGCAGCTGGCGGGATCATGCTTGCGTATGTTCTGCTGGGAATTCTGCTGGAGAGATGAGGAGATAGAGCTTGAACAGAACAGCCATACTGGTACGGCTTCAGTCAGAGCTGCGCGAAGGCAACCATATTATTGGTGTCTCGACAGGTACGGGAATTACAGCCAAGGTTGCCGCTGACAGCGGAGCAGACTTCATTCTAATGCTGAACTCCGGCAAGTTCCGGCAGATGGGGAGAAGCTCGCTGGCGGGGTTCCTGCCCTTCTGCAACAGCAATGAGATGGTAATGGATTTTGCCTCGAAGGAGATTGTGCCGCTGGTGAGAGACACTCCAGTGCTGTTCGGGCTGAATGCGAATGATCCAACGAGAGAAATGTCCCTGTATATAGAAGAGATTAAGGCCAGAGGCTTCGCGGGAGTGAATAATTATCCGACGGTCGGCCTGATCGACGGGGTATTCAGAGAGGCATTGGAGGAAGACGGCATCAGCTATGACAGGGAGGTGGAGGCTATACGTCTGGCTCATCAGCAGGAGCTGTTCACGGTGGCCTTCGTCTTCGACGAAGCCCAGGCGGTCCAGATGGCAGAGGCGGGAGCGGATGTGATCTGTGTACATCTCGGCCTGACCGTAGGCGGATTGCTGGGGGCACGGAAGGTGGTCTCTCTGGAAGCTGCCAAGGCGAAGGCGCTGCGTATTCTCACTGCCTGCGGAGAGGTTAAGCCTGAAGTCATTAAGATGATCTACGGCGGTCCGGTCAAGACTCCGGTTGACGTCCAGTATATGTACAGCAGCAACACGCAGATTATGGGCTACATTGGCGGCTCTGCCTTTGAACGGATTCCCTCCGAGCAGTCGATTACAGCCATAACCCGCGATTTCAAGCGCCTGGGCAAGCTGGATGAGGATGATCTCATGGTCAAAATGCTCAGCGGCATCACCCGGCATTACGATTACGTAGAATTCGTCAAAGAGTATGTCGCCCAGAACTACAGCGAGGAAGTAGTGTTCGCGGATCTGGCCAAGGTGGCACATGTGTCACGCAGTTATCTGAGCAGCTTGTTTAAAAAGGAGGTAGGGTGCAGCTTCCAGAACTATCTGGTCGGCTTCCGTATACAAAAGGCTGCCATCCTGCTCCACGCCCCGCATCTGCAATTATCCGAGGTGTCCGCAATGGTCGGCTACCCCGACTATGCCCAGTTCAGCAGAATGTTCAAAAAGCTGATGGGCAGCTCGCCCAAGCAGTACAAATCTAACCTAAACACAAAAACATAGAACATAAAAGCGTTTTCATCCATAAAAATGCCCGGTATGATGAATCTATGATTCGTATACGAGGAGGCCACAGAATGAAGACGATCGCCATAGCTGGAACGTTTGATACGAAGGGTGAGGAGTATCTGTACATCAAGCAGCTTGCAGAGGAGCTGGGCCTCAGAGCCCTGATGATCCATACCGGTGTATTCGAGCCAGCCTTTCAACCCGATGTGTCTAACCGGGAGGTCGCATCCGCCGCAGGTGTGGAGCTGGACGAGCTTGCCGCGAAGAAGGACCGGGCGTTAGCTACAGAGGTCTTGTCCAAGGGGCTGGAGAAGCTTGTTCCCCGGTTATACCAGGAGGGGAAATTTGACGGCATCATATCCTTCGGGGGCACCGGCGGAACTTCACTGGTTGCCCCAGCCATGAGAGCCTTGCCGATCGGCGTACCGAAGGTGCTGGTATCCACGGTTGCCTCCGGAAATACCGCCCCCTATGTCGGGACCAGCGATATTATGATGATTCCGTCTGTCGTGGATGTCTCAGGCCTCAATTCGATCTCGACGAGAATATTCAGCAATGCGATGTTTGCCATCGCGGGCATGCTCATGTTCGAAGCAGACTATGAACCGGAGAAAAAGCCGCTGGTCGCAGCCACCATGTTCGGAGTGACCACACCGTGTGTGACCGAAGCGCGCAAATACCTGGAGGAGCGCGGCTACGAGGTGCTGGTATTCCATGCAACCGGAATCGGCGGACAATCGATGGAGGCGCTGATCGAAGCGGGCTTCATTGAAGGGGTGCTGGATTTAACCACCACCGAATGGGCGGATGAGCTGATCGGCGGCGTCTTAAATGCAGGACCGCACCGCCTGGAGGCCGCAGGCCGCAACCGTATTCCGCAGGTCGTCTCGGTGGGCGCCCTGGATATGTGCAACTTCGGACCGGCGGATACCGCACCGGAGAAGTTCAAGGATCGCAAATTCTATCATCATAATCCTACAGTCACCCTGATGCGGACGACCGTGGAAGAGAATGAACAGCTCGGCAGGAAGCTCGCCGAGAAGCTCAATATGGCAACGGAGAGTACGGTGCTTATGCTGCCGCTTGGCGGTATTTCGGCGATTGATGTGGAGGGTCAGCCCTTCTACGGCCCTGAAGAGGACCGGATGCTGTTCGATACCCTGCGCCGGCAGGTGGACCGCTCAAGGGTTGAACTGATCGAAATGGACGAGGCGATCAACGATCCGGCCTTTGCCGGGGCAGCAGCCCAGAAGCTGATTGATCTCATGCAGGCCGCGAAGGCCTGAACCACACATTAAGGAGGAGCTACTAATGAATAAGCAGACCAGAGCTGAGATTATGGACAGATTCAAGCAAGAGGTGAAGGCGGGTAAGATTCTTCTTGGTGTCGGGGCAGGCACGGGGATTACCGCCAAGAGTAGTGAGGCAGGCGGAGCGGATATGCTGATTGTGTACAATTCCGGGCGTTACAGAATGGCAGGACGCGGTTCACTGGCAGGCTTGCTGTCGTATGGCGACGCCAATCAGATTGTAGTGGAGATGGGCTCGGAGGTGCTGCCTGTCGTCAAGGATACGCCCGTTCTGGCAGGGGTATGCGGCACCGACCCGTTCCGGGTGATGGAGGTATTCCTGAAGCAGCTGAAGGAGCAGGGCTTCAGCGGTGTGCAGAATTTCCCGACCGTTGGTCTGATCGATGGCGTCTTCCGCCAGAATCTGGAGGAGACCGGTATGGGCTACGGCCTGGAGGTTGAAATGATCCGCATCGCCCATGAGCTGGATATGCTGACGACCCCGTATGTGTTCGACCCTGAACAGGCACGGGCCATGGCAGAGGCGGGTGCAGATATTCTGGTCGCCCACATGGGCCTCACCACCAAGGGCACGATTGGTGCTGTAACCGCATTGACCCTGGACGATTGTGTAGAGCGTATCGAGGCGATTATCGAAGCCGGACGGGCGGTCAACCCGGAGATTATGATTATCTGCCACGGCGGCCCGATTGCCGAGCCGGAGGATGCGGCTTATGTCATTCAGCGGACGAAGGGCATCCATGGATTCTTCGGCGCATCCAGCATTGAGCGCTTCGCCGCAGAGCAGGGAATTACCCGCCAGACCGAGTCGTTCAAAGCAATTCAGCATTAAGCGCAGGCGTACGGCATTACAGCCCTTGATACTTTCAAGGGCTTTTTTTGGGGTTCAACCGTATGCGAAAACTGAATACATTGGGCCACAGCTGTCCGGCTTTAAACTAATTTTAAACAGGGCAGTACGCTCGATTTAACCTTCACCTGATAAGCTGAAGTACATATACAAAGGGAGGGTTAACATCATGAATCCATTGCTTCGCAAAGCAATATTGTCAGCAGTCTTGTGCAGTTTCACTCTAATTACCGTTAGGGGAGCTGTACATGCGGAAGGGGCGCCTGCAGCTGACGTTAAGAGTACGATGTCCGCCGAGGCCGGCTGGAAGGAGAACGTCCGGGCTACTGCGAACATCATCACAACTGTTAAGGCTGAGAAGGGCGACACTTATTCCGATCTGGCGTTTCTTCAGCCGATTCTGGCGGATAAACGGATTGTGAGCTTGGGCGAGGCCTCGCATGGGGCGACCGAATATAATTCGGTGAAGGTCCGGCTAATTAAGTATCTGCATGAAAAGCTGGGCTATAACGTCATCGCCTTCGAGTCCAACCTGGCGGATGCTGCCGCAGCGTATACACAGGTTCAGGAGCTGAAGCCGCAACAGATGATGGAGAACTCCATCTACGGCGTATGGCAGGTGGAAGAGAATCTGCCGCTGTTCGAGTACATAGTGGAGCAGAGCCGTACAGATCATCCGCTGATGCTGACCGGGTTTGACTCCCAGGCCGCCACAGACTCTTTTATTACATTTGTTGAACAATGGTTTGCCGGGGTGGACTCTTCTAAAGCCAAAGCGTTTACCCGGACGGAAGAATGGTATTTGAAGCTTAATATGATTGATGATATCGGAGAGTTTACAGCCCAGAAGGATGCAATCAAGAGCAAATATATGATTTTCCAGGCATTCGTGAAAGAACATAAGGCTTCATTGAGCAAAGTCTATCCCAAACAGCCCAAGCTGGTGCCAACTCTTGAGCGTGTCCTCCAGAACAGGATCGATATGCTGGATTATTACCATCCTCATATTGTACAGCTGCTGGCCGGGGTAGACCCGGAGAAGAACGTTAAGCAGGGGAGCTATGAGAGAGATCGCGTGATGGCAGGGAATGTGGCTTGGCTCGCAAACACAGCCTATCCGGGGGAAAAGATTATTCTGTGGGGACACAACTACCATATCCGCAAACACAATTCTACGATGATTACCGAGCATAATGGATTCGGTTATGATCAGACACCCTATCCTACGATGGGGGAGCTGCTGCCTTGGTCCCTGAAGCAAGATAACTATGTGATCGGATTATATGCTTATGAAGGAAGTGCGCATAAGAACAACGGTAAGGTGGAGCAGATTATGCCGCATGACAAGGGAAGTCTTGAAGAGATTATGGGTGAAGAAACAGGCGCTGCACAGTTTATCAACTTAAGAGACACCACGTTAAGCGCAACCACAGAATGGATGTACACCCCGCGTACCGCCAAGGCATGGGGAGTCCTCAATGAGACAATGATCCCGCGCGAACAGTATGACGGGATACTGCTCATTCAACAGCTTCATCCTTCCACCCCGGTAAAAGATTAGTCCCGCAGCATGTAACGGCTTCTATATTAGCTGGAAATGGGCACTCTTTAATTAAAGAGTGTCTTTTTCGAATATTAAGAGAGGATATGATATAAATCACAGAATGGTCACAGACTCTAGCCGCTATAGCCAGTTTGGGCTATAGGCACTTCAATTCCTTTTATTTACACTTAATTCGGGTTTGCACAAGAAACCATCCTACAGTGGGGGTGAACAATGTTGTAGTGAAAAGGTATGAATGCTCCATCAGCATCAGGGTTCTCGTCTTCATGATTCTAGGCATGTTAATCTGCTCCTTCAATCATGGCAGCATTGTAAGCGCAGACACCAGCACCGGAGTCCTTCCGCTCCAGCCCATCATCGACTCAGCCCGTGAGGGAGATCTAATCACCCTGGCTCCGGGAGCCTATTCCGGTCCGGTCCGGCTGGATAAGCGAGTGATGATTAATGGTAACGGCGAGGCGATTCTGCTGCATACGGTAAAGGACGAGCAGGCGGCGGTGCTGATCACGGCAGACGGTGTAAGGCTTGAGAACCTGAAGATTCAGCAGAATAATGACGGGGAAGCGGCGGCTGTACGCGTTGAAGCGGACAAGGTCACCCTGAAGGGGCTGGTCATTCATTCGGCAGGGTACGGCATACTGCTTCGTGAAGCCGATGGCGGGGTGATCTCGGATAATTCAATAAGCTGGTTCATCCCCACAGGAGAAGCACCGGGAACGAGAGGCAACGGGATCGATCTCTATAACTCTCACGGCGCTGTGATCCGGGGCAACGACATCGCTTATCTGCGGGATGGCATCTATCTGGAGAACAGCCGCAATACGGTGGTGGACCAGAACAAGCTTACTTATCTGCGGTACGGGGTCCACTGCATGTATATCAATGGCTCGAAGGTCACTAACAACACCGGTGAATACAACATTACCGGCGCGATGGTGATGGGTGTTACGGGTGTGGTGGTGTCCGGGAACTCCTTCCGCAAGCAGAGCCGGAATGTGCATTCACAGGGAATTCTGCTCTACGATGTGCGGAATTCCGCGATTATGAACAACCAGGTCGAAGGCAACCGGGTGGGGATTTACATGCAGCAGTCCTCGGATAACAAGCTGCAGCAGAACCTGGTGCTCCGTAACTATATCGGCGTGCAGTTCGAGAATGCAGAGGGCAACCGCTTTGAGCGTAACGGGTTTGTTGCGAACGTCATTGAGGCCCAGGCCACAGGCAGCAGGGACAATGAGATGAACGGGAATTACTGGGATGCCTTTGGCGGACTGGATCTCACGGGGGATGGGGTCAGCGACCTGAAATATGCGATCAACCCCTTCTATCAGGAATTGGTTGCGGGGAATGCAGCGTATCAGCTGTTTTTCCAGTCACCGGGGATGACCTTCCTGAGCGATATGTACACCGGCGGTTCGGCAGGGTGGTCCACCGATTCAGCGCCGCTCATGCAGCTTGAGGCAGGTACGGTTAGCCCGGATCAGGCGGCAGGCGGACAGGGCACGGTCATGGTAGCGGGCTGGCTGCTGCTGTTCCTATCCGTAATTACAATCATATACTTGGGGGTACTGCGATTATGAAACGATGGAGTCTGGTCTTGATGGTAGCAATGAGTCTGGTGATCCTCGCGGCCTGCGGACAGAAGAAATACGAGCCGGTAGCGATTAATGAAGACGTCGATATCTGTGTGGTCTGCAATATGCAGGTGAAGGATGATGCTTTCGCCACTCAGCTAACGACCAAGGACGGCAAGAATTACAAGTTCGACGATATCGGCTGTATGAATGAGTGGAAGAAGAGCAACGGCACGGAGCAGATCGGCATGGATTATGTCCGCGACTATAACGACAAGAGCTGGGTTGAATTCAGCAAGGCGAGCTATGTGTATGACGCTTCTCTGCGTACGCCGATGGCTTATGGAGTGATCAGCTTCAAGGACAAGGCGGCAGCAGAAGCATTCGTGAAGGAGCAGGCGCTAGGCACTGTGCTGACTGCCGGAGAGCTGGCCTCCCATGAATGGAAGCAGAACAAGGATATGATGAACATGGACATGCAGAGCGGGGAAGGTCATATGGAGGAGCATAGCTCAGACGAAGGTACGCATTCCGAAGAGACGGATATGTGAGTATGGCTGACATCCTGCATATTGCCCGCAGAGAGCTTAAGATCGGCTTCCGCAACCCGTGGGCCTATTCCTTCCTGGCCTTGTTCTGTACCTTCAGTCTCGGGCTGCTGCTGATCCATGTGAATAACGCGGTCGAAGGCTATACTGCGGTTACGGGCTCCATGCTGAGCCTGATTCTGTATCTTTTGCCGCTGATGACGTTATTTCTGGGCTCCTTCTCACTGACCTCGGAACGGGAAGACGGAAGCTGGCAGCTGTTATCTACCTATCCCATTGGAACCTTATCATTTGTCCTGGGAAAATATACCGGGCTAGCCGCTGTCCTGCTGACGATTGTAGCGTTTGGTTACGGGCTGATGGGACTGCTCAGCGGCCTGCTCGGGATGGCTTTTGCGGCGGATACTTACTTCCTGTTCCTGGCCTTCTCGGCAGGTCTGGTCTTGCTGTTCCTGACCCTTGCCCTCATCATCGGCTCGTTATCCCGCAACCGCTGGCAGGCCTTGACGATCTCTGTAGCGGTCTGGTTCTTCGCGGTGATCGGCTGGCCGACATTCCTGATCGCAGGCCTAGGGCTGCTCCCGTATCTCTGGATCAAGCCAGTGCTGATTGTGCTGACGATGCTTAATCCGGCTGAGCTGGTGCGCCTGTTCGTGGTGGTGAAGCTGGGCGGAGGGTCGGTTCTGGGACCGGAATATTATCAGTGGGTGGAATGGATTAGCCGCCCGGGCGGCAGCCTGCTGTTCCTCGGGGTCTGCGCTGCCTGGGTGCTGCTGTCCATCTTAGCGGTATATTGGATCTGGGAGAGGGGGCGTTCCCGTGGATAATCCGCTAATTCAGGTGAAAGAGATTACCAAGGTCATCGGGCGGCAAACACTGGTCGAAGAAATCAGCTTCCAGGTTCCAGGCGGCAGCATACTTGCCCTGTGCGGCGGGAATGGAGCTGGCAAAAGCACGGTGCTGCGGATGGTAGCTGGCATTCTACAGCCGACTTCAGGCGAAATTACGGTAAACGGGCTGAAGTGGAAGCAATCCCGCAAGCGCTTTTCCATGCAGATCGGCTATATGCCGGATGATTATCAGTTCAGCCACGGGCTGTCTGCGGAAGAGCTGCTGAATTTCTGGGCGGCGCTGCGCCGGATTCCCAGACGCAAACAGCGGGTAGAGGAGGTGCTGGCTCTAGTCGGACTTGCGGATAAGCGCAACAGCCTGGTGACCACGTTCTCCAAGGGGATGCGCCAGCGTGTGCTGTTCGCGCAAGCGCTGCTGGCGAAGCCGCCGCTCCTGATTATGGATGAGCCGACTAACGGGCTGGACCCGTTCTGGATGAATGAATTCGTGAAGCTGCTGCAGGACATCCGGGAAGAGGGGCATACGGTTCTCTTTTCCACCCACCAGCTGGAGATTGCGGATCAGGTGGCCGATCAGATTGTCTTCTTGAATCAGGGCAAGCATGTGGGGTCAGGCACTACGGCAGAGATCCGTACAGAGTTCGGTTCGCTGTACGCCGCCTTTCACCATAGTCTGGGGCTGGGATGAAGCTGCGCCGGATCGTTACTCTGCTGATTATTGCCGCAGCCTGTGCTGCCGGAATCGGGGTATATCTTCAGCAGTCCAGCCAACCTCCGGCCGGGAGAATGACCGCAGGTGCTTTGGCTCCGGCGTTCGAAGCGGTAACCTTACAGGGGGAGAAGGTGCGCCTCAGCGAATACAAGGGCCGGGTCGTGCTGCTTAACTTCTGGGCGACCTGGTGCAAGCCTTGTATGCGGGAAATGCCGCTGTTAAATGAACTAAGCCAATCCGCAGAGCTTTCAGTCGAGACCTTGTTCGTGAACGCAGGAGAATCCAAGGGGACGGTATCGGAGTATATGGCGGAGCAACAATTCTCTTTTCCCGTCATTATCGATGTTACCGGAAGGATATCTGCCTCGTATAGCGTCAATGCACTGCCGTCAACTTATATCATCAATAAGGCGGGCGAGATAAGCAAAATCGTAGTCGGAGAGATCGGGGATCTCGATACGCTCAAGCAATGGCTGGCTCAGGCCGGAGCTGAATAATGAAGGGATATTCTATTCTAACTACAGCCTCCGCCTGCCGGGAAGATGCTTCCGGTGCAGGCGGAGGCTGTTTTGCGGGCATAAAAAGAAAAATTATTTCTTTTTTAAATTTATTTTAGGAAAAATACTTCATTTAATTAAAATTTCTGCTATACTCATTGCAAAGAGGGAGCAATAAGTCAGGAAGCCTGACGCGGGAAGGGCGCTCACCTTACACTTAATCTGAGGGGGAATGTGGTGTGGGAACTAACAGAAAGGGCTTCACAGTATCGCTGCTGCTGACCATGTCTATGCTGCTTGCGGCTTGCGGAGGAAATGGCAATACGAAGGGGACACCGGCTGCCGGAAGCACCGGAGAACCCGGCACGGGCGCTGAAGCTACGGCTGCGGCGGAGCCGGTGAAGCTTGAATTCTGGACGATTGCACTTCAGCCAACGTTCAATGATTACTTCAATAATCTGATCACCCAGTATGAGGACAGCCACCCCGGAGTAACGGTGGAGTGGAAGGACTATCCCTATGATGCCATCTCACAGCGGCTGTTGACCAGCACGGCCAGCGGCAAGAGCCCGGATGTCGTGAATCTGAACACCGAGTTCGCCAGCCAGCTAGGCAGCAAGGGAGCACTGCTGAATCTGAGCGAGTATCTGACGGATGAGCAGGCGAAGAGTTATTTCGAGGGGATTTATAATTCCACTGTATTCGATGGCAAGGCGTATGCACTTCCCTGGTACACTGGCACAGAAGTGCTGTTCATGAACAAGAAGCTGGTGGAGAAGGCGGGCCTCGACCCTGCGAACCCGCCGCAGACCCGCGAGGAGCTGGTGGAGTGGGCGCGACAGGTTCATGAGAAGACCGGAGCAGCCGGGTATGCCCAGCAGCTGGTCTCCAAGCTGTTCCCCATCGACGGCATCTCAATCCTGAATGAGGACAAGACAGCCGCCGCCTTCAATACGCCGGAAGCAGAGGCGATGATTACCCAGATGCGCGACCTGATGAAGGAAGGGGTAGTGCTCAAGGAGGACGCGGATTTCAGCAAGCAGATTCAGTATTTCTCCGGTGAGCAGGTAGCCTTCCAGTTGTCCGGCCCAACATTCATTAACTTCATCAAGACCTCTGCGCCGGATGTCTACAAGAATACCATTGCTGTCCCGCTGCCGACAGGCAAGGCGAACCTGCGTCTCTCCAATTCGATGAATCTGGTCGTGCCGCAGAAGTCGAAGAACCCGCAGCAGGCGGTGGAATTCGCTGCCTTCCTTACGAATGCCGAGAATCAGACAGCCTTCTCCAAGGCCGCCAACACGCTGCCATCGAGCAAGGCGTCCATTCAGGATCCGTTCTTCACCGAGTCTGACGGCTCTCTGGAAGCTGAAGCGAAGGTGGCTTCTTCGCAGAGTCTGGATAAGGCTACCGATTACATGGTCGGCGTTCCAAGCGCCGCAGATATCAACTCTGCGCTGGCGCGGGGATTGCAGGAGATTCTGATGAACGGCGCGGATATCAAGGAGACGCTGAACAAGGTGGAGAAGGAAGTCAATACTATTATCAGTCAGGGTTCCTAAGCTGCTGAAGCATAGCTGATACGGGGGAGCTTCTCCCCCGATGGATATATTTTGAGGGTATTTGAAGGAGTGGGGGGTGTAGAGGGTGTACAAGGGGTTTCGGTCTGAATCTTTTACCGCATGGGCGTTTATGGCGCCGGGGCTGCTGTTTCTGGCGGTGTTTACCTTTTGGCCAATTATTTACGGTATACCGCTCTCGTTGACAGATTATTCTGTCATTACAGAGACGAATTATGTAGGTCTGGAGAACTTCACCCGGGCCTTCCAGGATCATAATTTCCTGATTTCACTGTGGAATTCACTGGTATATGTGCTGATTGTGCCGGTGATCCAGATCATTTCGATCTTAATGGCGATTCTGGTCAACAGCCGGATTCCTGGAGTCAAAATGTTCCGGGCCGCCTACTATATACCGGTCGTCACTTCGATGGTTGCGGTGGCGCTGATCTGGAGCTGGCTGCTCGGCAATAACGGAGTTGTCAATTACCTGCTGCTGAAGGCAGGGATTATCAGTGAGCAGGTCTCCTGGCTATCGACGAGCAGCACGGCGCTGTATGTTCTAATGTTCATTACGATGTGGAAGGGCCTCGGCTATTACATGATGCTCTATCTGGCCGGGCTTCAAGGCATTCCTGCAGATCTGTATGAGGCCGCAAGAGTGGACGGGGCAGGCCCGCTGCGGCTGATTGTACATGTGACGCTGCCGCTGCTGCGCCCGCATATTCTGTTCTGCACGCTGATCTCGGTGATGGGCGCGATCCGGGTGTTCGATGAGGTCTACATTCTGACCAAGGGCGGACCGGGGACGTCCACACTGACCTCAAGCGTCTATATTTTTCAAAAAGGGCTGGAGCAGTTCAACTTCGGCTATGCCTCGGCGCTCGGGCTGATCGTCAGTGTGATGGTGGGAGCGCTTAGTGTACTCGTATTCAGACTGAACCGGAAAGGCGGGGTGAATTCCTATTGATGCCGCGTAGCTTGCGTGTTCTAATCACTTATCTACTGCTGATCCTGCTCGCCCTGTTCATGATGGGGCCGTTCCTGTGGCTGCTCAGTGTCTCGCTGATGCCAGGGCGCAACGTGTTTGCGAACCCGCCGGCCATTCTGCCCACCTTCATTGCGTTCGATAACTATGTGCAGGTGTGGAACTTCATGAATTTTCCGCGATACATTCTGAATACGGTCATCATCACGCTGCTGGGAGTCGTGTTCAACATTATTCTATCCTGTCTGACGGCTTATCCGCTGGCGGCCTTCCGGTTCAAGGGCCGGAACCTGGTCTTCACGCTGCTGATCTCGACCATGATTATTCCGTCGGCAACCGCTATGATTGTGCATTATCTGACGATTCAGGCTTTTCAGCTGGGCAATACGTTCTTCGGCGTTGTTCTTCCGGCAGCGGTGTCCGTGTTCAATATCTTCCTGATGCGGCAGACGTTCCTGGGTATTCCGGCAGACATCCGGGATTCAGGTAAAATGGACGGAGCCTCAGAGCTGCGCATCTTCATTCAACTGGTCATGCCGCTCGTCAAGCCGGGGATTGCGGTGATTGGATTACTGGAGGTCATGGCGTTCTGGAACAACTTCCTGTGGCCGATTGTCGTCCTGGAGGACCCGGAGAAGTATCCGCTCGCTGCGGCGCTTACGTATCTGAACGGGCAATTCTCCTATAACTTCGGCTGGATTGCCGCCGGAACCATGATCTCGGTGCTTCCGATCATCCTCGTGTTCCTGTTCACGCAGAAGTATTATATGGAAGGGATTGCCGGCGCGATAAAAGGCTAACTAAGGAGGCATAACTCAATGGGAATTTCGTTACGGGACTGCCAATATCTGTTCCGCGACTATTATACGCAAGGGAAAGAGCTGGTGGTAGAGGGCCCGCAGCTGCGCTGTGAGCTGGCCTCGCGGTATGCGATGAATCAGGATGTAAACGGGCTACTTGCTGAAGGCGGAGACATCGTAATTCTGGAACCGGCCGGGCCGGGCGTAGCCACCGCTGATAAAGGCAATGCGCAGCTGATGCTGGAGTATGACGGCGGGCTTGTTGCGGATGGATACCGGCTGGTGATTGGAGAGGATGCGAAGCTTGTTGTCGCTGCGTCTAACCGTCGGGGACTGAAGTACGGGCTGGATGCGCTGAAAATGCTCCTGACCGTGGAGGAGGATTGCTGCCGCCTGCCGGTGGTTACGGTGGAGGATGAGCCTTCTTTTCCGGTGCGGGGCATTATTGAAGGCTTCTATGGCGTGCCATGGAGCTTCGCGGACCGGATGGATTCGGTCAGTTATATGAGCGGGCACCGGATGAACGCCTTCATGTACGCGCCGAAGGATGATCTCTATCACCGGAAGCTATGGCGTGAGCCGTACCCGGACGATGTGTTCACCAGAATTCATGACCTTAAGCAGGAATGCGACAAGCATCTGGTGGATTTCTACTATTGTATTAGCCCGGGCAATGATCTGGAATTCCGCAGCCAAGGCGACTTCGCGAAGCTTGCGGAGAAGCTTGGGGCCATGATCGCGATTGGAGTGCGGCATTTCGCACTGCTGATGGATGACATCGATTATGTGCTCCAAGACGACAACAAGCAGTTCCTGGAGCGCTCCGGGACCGCCCATGCCTATGTGACGAACCGGGTCTATGATTACTTAGCCGGATGTCTGCCGCACTTCACCCTGGCGATGTGTCCGTCGGAATACTGGTCGTATTGGAATACGGAGTACAAAAAGGATATCCGGGAGCAGCTTCATCCTGCTGTCAAAGTGTTCTGGACCGGCTATTTCGTCTTCGCTCCGGAGATTGGCCGGGGGCATGCGGAGGATAATTACAGTTTTTACGGGCATGAGCTGTGGCTGTGGGACAATATTCCGGTGAATGACTGCGATAAGGACCGGCTGTTCCTCGATCCGGTGCGCGGGCGCAGCTCCCGGCTCGGCAATTACGGGCATACAGCGGTCGTTGCCAATCCGATGAATCAGTGGGAATGCTCCAAGATCACGCTTAACACGATGGCCCATTATATGTGGAACAGCGAGCGTTATATGCCGGAGCTGTCCTGGGAGCTGTCTGTGCGTGAATTCGCCGGGGAGCTGGCGGAGGACATGATGTTCTTCTGCCGCCAGAATCTGAACAGCCGCCTGTACTCCGGTGGGTACCCGGAGCTGGACGATGCGCTGGCGGAGCGCGATCTGGACCGGCTGGACGCTTATTTCAGCCGGCTGGAGCAGGCTGCCGTGCGGCTTGGCGGCTTAGAGAATGCCAAGTTCATCGAAGAGGCAGGGCCATGGCTGCGCCGGGCCATCGGGGATGCTGTACTGTGGCGGGCTGTGCGCAGACAGCTCAAGGACCCGCTGAATCCGCAGGCTCAGGCGGAGGTGCACCAGCGGCTGGAGACCTGCCGCAGCTATGGTGTGCGTCTCGGCAGTGATCCGGCTGTGCGTGCGGCTGAGGCGCTGGGGATCGAGCTGCCGGTGATGGAGAAGGAGACAAAGGAGGAGGACCAGCATGTCTAAGCACCATAAGCTGATTCTGGTTCCGCTCGATGAGCGGCCCTGCAATTATGAATTCCCTTATCTGCTGGCACAGGGAACAGATTATAGAGTAGAGCGTCCGCCCGCCGGGATTATGGGGCTGAAGAAACGTCCGGGTGATGTTGAGCGGCTGTGGTCCTGGTTCGAGACTGCCTGTGAAGGTGCTGACGGTGCGGTGGTCGCGCTGGATACGCTGCTCTACGGCGGCATTATTCCCTCGCGGCTGCACCAGCTGGAGCTTGAAGTGCTGGCTGCGCGCCTGGAGCGGCTGCGGGAGATCCGGCGGCGTTATCCGCAGCTTAAGCTGTATGCGTTCCAGCTGATTATGCGCTGTCCGCAGTATTCTCTATCAGACGAGGAACCGGATTATTATGCCGACTGGGGCCGGGAGATTTTCCGCAAGGGCTTCATCGGCCACCGGCTGGAGCTGGGCATTGCCACGGATGAGGAGATCCGTGAGCTAGCCGATATTGATCTCCGGCTCCCGGCAGAGGTGCTTCAGGATTATCTTAGCCGCAGAGCAATTAATATCGAAGCGAACAAGCAGGCGCTGGAGCTGGTCCGGGACGGGCTGATTGACTTCATGATTGTTCCGCAGGATGATTCGGCGCCGTATGGGCATACCGCCAAGGACCAGGAGAAGGTGCGGGCACGGATCACGGCGCTTGATCTGGAGCTTAAGGTTTATATGTATCCGGGAGCAGATGAGGTAGGCTGCACGCTGCTCGCCCGGATGCTGAACAAATCCGAAGGGCGGAGGCCGATGATCTACCCGCGTTTGTCCGCTGTGCAGGGGGCATTCGTGACGCCGCTGTTCGAGGACCGCTTTTTCTATGAGACGCTGAAGTATCAGATCCTGGCCGCCGGGGGGCTGATCGCATCCAGTGCTGCCGAGGCAGACCTGGTTCTTCTGGTCAGCACGCCGGGTGAGACGATGGAGGAGGCGGTGTCGCAGAAGCATGCTTTTCATAGTTATGACGTATACCGGAACCTGATGGAACTTGTAGAGTACGGGGACTACCTTCTGCAGAGCAAGGAGATGCCGGTGTCTGTTGCGGACGTAGGCTATGCCAATGGCGGTGATCAGAAGCTGGTTAAGATGCTGCGGCAGAAGAACCTCCTGTTCGATCTGGCCGGATATGCCGCCTGGAATACCAGCTCCAATTCGCTTGGGACCGTAATCTCGCAGGCGATGATCTATCTGATCTACGGACGTACACAAGGGCATCTCGATTTCCTGGCGCTCCGCTATGCCGAGGATGTATGCTATTGTTCAGTAGTGCGCGGAGAGCTTAGTGAGGGCCCGGTGCAGGAGATGGGCTATGGTAAATACGAACTGGACGGACCGCGCGGCCGCGTAGCTGCGCGTGTACAGGAACGGCTGAGTGAGGAGCTGGCTGTACGGATCGACAGTCCAGCGGGAAGGGTTAAGATTACCGATTGCTATATGCCATGGAACCGGATGTTCGAGGTGGGCTTAACTGTGCAGTATGAGCCATCGTGAGGGCAGGGCTGATGATAAAATTAATTTGAAACAATACAGATAGGGAAGAGTGACGGGGGAATTTGGGAGCTGTAGGAGCGGTAGCAAGTTCAATTTATATATAATATAAGGAGAGAGGGTGGGGACCCTGAGCAAAAATATACTGGAAAGCCTGCATCTGGGGCTGATTGTATCCTGCCAGGCGCTGCCTGACGAGCCGCTGCACGGGCCGGAGATTATGGCCCGGATGGCGGTGGCGGCAGCGGAAGGCGGGGCCATCGCCATCCGGGCGAACGGGGCGGCAGATGTGCGGGCGATCAAGCAGGCAGTTGCGCTGCCGGTGATCGGCATCGTGAAGCGCAATTACCCGAATTCGGACGTCTATATTACCCCTACGCTTAGAGAGACTGAGGAGTTGCTGGAAGCGGGGGCGGATATTATAGCTTTTGACGGGACCCGGCAGACCCGGCCGGGGAATTGTACGCTGGAGCAGATCATAGACCTGCTCACGGCAAGCCCGGCGGCTTCCATGGCGGATATCTCCACTCTGGAGGAAGCGCTATACGCTGAGTCGCTTGGAGTCAGCTGCGTCTCGACCACCTTGTCGGGATATACACCGTATTCCCGTCAGCAGGAAGGGCCGAATCTGGAGTTGCTGGAGCAGGCTGCACAGCGGCTGAATATTCCGGTCATTGCCGAAGGCCGGATCAGCCAGCCCGCCCAAGTGGAGGCAGCGCTGGACCTGGGGGCCTATGCGGTGGTGGTAGGCTCCGCAATTACCCGGCCGCAGCTGATCACCCGGCCGTTCGCAGCAGCGGCGAGAAAAGTGAGGATGAACCGTAATGGAAATGAATGACCGAATCAACACGTATTACCCGTCCATGACTAAGTCAGAGCAGAAGGTAGCCCGGTGTGTGCTTGAGCATCCGGATAATCTGATCTATCTGTCTGTGACTGAGCTGGCGGATTTCGCCGGAACGGGCGAGACCACGGTGATGCGCTTCTGCCGCAAAATCGGCTTCAAGGGCTATCAGGATTTCAAGCTGATGCTGGCCCAGGGCCTACCGAAGCGGCAGACTCTGCCGGACGGCGAGCAGGGGGCAGGCGGAGGGGATTACGCCGACCACCTGTATGCCTTAATGGTTGGCGTATTGCAATCCAGCCTGGGCATGCTGGACCGGGAGCAGCTGCAGCAGGCGGTAGACGCTCTGGATCAGGCCCGGTATGTCCAGTTCTTCGGCGTAGGCTCATCCGGCATCACAGCACTGGACGCCAAGAACCGCTTCCTGCGGATCGGGCGGCGTGTCGAAGCCAATTCCGACAGCCATATTCAGTCGATGATGGCAGTGACGATGGGGGCGGGCGATGTGGCATTTGGCATCAGTGTATCAGGCAGCACACTGGATACGAATGACATGCTGATGAAGGCCAAGCAGAACGGGGCCAAGGTGATTGCTATGACTAACTACGCCAAGTCCCCGATTGCTTCCATTGCCGACATTGTGCTGCTGACAGCCGGGAAGGAATCGCCGCTGGAAGGCGGCTCCGTAGGGGCTAAGGTCTCCCAGTTGTTCATTATCGACCTGCTCTGCCAAGGGCTGGAGCAGCTCCATGCCGAAGAGACCAAGCGGATGAAGGAGCTCACCGCGCGGGCGGTCATTGACCGGATTTATTAGGATTCGGGGGAATGAAGCGATGGTACGTGATGTACCGTGTAACGGTAAGGGATTGGCGGGGGCTGATGTGCTGGTGCGAGGGCAAATGGGCAGAATGTATGCGGAAAACCGAACACAATTGGACCGGGTGCGCCGTGTAGGCCGAATGTAATCGAAAAACCGAACACAATTGGACCGGGTGCGCTGCGTAGGCCAAAAGTAATCGAAAAACCGAATAGAATTGGACCAGGTGCGCCGCGTAGGCCGAATGTAATCGAAAAACCGAACACAATTGGACCGGGTGCGCCATGTAGGCCGAATGTAATCGAAAAACCGAACACAATTGGACCGGTGGCGCCGCGTAGGCCGAATGTAATCGAAAAACCGAACACAATTGGACTGGTGGCGCCGCGTAGGCCGAATGTAATCGAAAAACCGAACACAATTGGACCGGGTGCGCCGTGTAGCCCGTACGTTTATCGCAGTGTCAGACGTATTTTCACAGAAAAACCGAGTACAAATCGAATGAAGAGACAGATGCAATAGTGGAGGTGGCGCGAATGCGGCAAGTCATAGGCGTGGATATCGGAGGGACAGGCATCAAAGGGCTTGTAACCGATGAAGCGGGGACGATTCTCGCGGAAGCCGGACGCGACACGGAGGCCCGGCTGGGCCGGGAGGTTATTCTCGGCCAGCTCCACAGCCTGGTGGAGGAACTGCTGGCTGGCCATCCTGCGGTGGAAGCGCTGGGGATTGGCTCGGCGGGCAGGGTGAATGCGGATTCGGGCGAGGTGGTCTACGCCACCGATAATCTGCCCGGCTGGCAGGGGATGCAGCTGACGCAGTGGGCAACGGCTGCGTTCGGACGGCCTGCGGTGGCCGATAACGATGCCAACGCGGCGCTGCTGGGCGAGGCCTGGCTGGGCGCGGGACGCGGCAGGGCGAGCCTGGTCATGCTGACCCTGGGCACCGGGGTCGGCGGGGCTAATCTGGCGGAAGGCCGGCTGCTGCGCGGAGCCGCCTGGAGCGGTGGCGACTGGGGGCACAGCGTGCTGGTGCCGGGAGGTCGCCCCTGTAATTGCGGCAAGCGCGGCTGCGCGGAGCAATATGTGTCCGGCCAGGCGCTGCTGCGGCTGGCACTGGAGGAGACCGGCCGGGCGTATGCGCACGGGCGGGAGATTATGGCGGCGGCGGAGCGGGGCGACGCGTCAGCACTGGCGGTGCTGGAGCGCTTCACAGCGGATCTTGCGCTGGTGACAGCTAACATCGGGGCGGCGGTAGACCCCGAGCTGATTATTATCGGCGGCGGGGTCATTCAGAGCCGCGCGGTCTGGTGGCCGCTGCTGGCCGGGCAAGCGGGCGGTAGTTTGGCCGCCCGAATCGTGCCGGCGGAGCTGGGCAACCGGGCAGGCTGCTTCGGCGCAGCCCGGCTGGCTCTGGAACGGCTGCGCCGGGACGAAGGCGAAAGGCAGATCTAACTGCTGCGGCAGGGAGGAGACAGAGAGATGGCTGGTGAACAGGAGAAGCATTCGGATGTAGTAATTATCGGCGGCGGACTTGGAGGAACGGCGGCGGCACTGGCCGCAGCCAAAGCCGGGCTGCGCGTGCTTATGACCGAGGAGACGGACTGGCTGGGCGGGCAATTGACCTCCCAGGCCGTGCCGCCGGATGAGCACCGCTGGATTGAGGAATCGGGCAGTACCGCGTCTTACCGGGAGTTCCGCAGCAGAGTCAGGGAGTATTACAGGCGGAATTATCCGCTTACGGAAGCTGCCAGGAGTAACCCTATACTGAATCCCGGCAACGGTTGGGTCAGCCGGCTGGCACATGAGCCGAAGGTAGCACTGGCTGTTCTGCAGGAGATGCTGGCCCCATATGTGAACACCGGGCAGATCGAGGTGCTCTATCATACGGTGCCGGTCGCTGCCGATACTGAAGGAGATTACGTTACTGGAGTGACCGTCCGGCAGGGAACGGGCGGTAAGCTTTTCAGGCTGCGCGGCGACTATTATCTGGACGCCACGGAGTGCGGCGATCTGCTGCCGCTGGCCGGAGTGGAGCATGTCAGCGGCGCTGAAGCCCGCAGCGAGACAGGGGAGCCGCATGCTCTGGAGGCACAGGACCCGCTCGACATGCAGTCGATTACCCACGTGGCGGCGGTGGACTATGTGCCGGGTGGAAACTATACGATTCCGCGTCCAATAGATTATGATTACTGGCGCGAATATGTCCCATCGTTCTCGCAGTATCCGATCTTAAGCTGGTTCGCTTCAGATGCAGACGATACTAGCAAGCTGAAGCAGTTCACGATGTTCCCGAATGAGCAGGGGATTGTCTCCCTGTGGGATTACCGGCGGATCGTAGACCCGGCCATCTGGACGGAGCCGCTGAATGACGGCGAAGTCACTCTGCTGAACTGGGCACTGAACGATTACTATGCGGGGTCAATTATCGGCGTATCGCCGGAGGAACGGGAGCGGCACCTGGAGGGGGCGAGACAGCTTACCCTCTCACTCGTGTATTGGCTCCAGACCGAAGCGCCCCGCATGGACGGCGGGCAGGGCTACCCGGGCGTGCGCCTGCGCGGAGATGTGCTCGGCACAGAAGACGGGCTGGCCAAGGCCCCTTATATCCGGGAATCCCGGCGCATCCGCGGATTGTATACGATAGCAGAGCAGGATGTGAGCAAGGAGCTGCGCGGCCCGGCCGGGCCTAAGCGTTATGAGGATAGCGTAGGGGTAGGCAGCTATCATCTGGATCTTCATCCCACGACAGTGAGCCAGCGTACCTTTTATATCCCGAACCATCCTTATGAGATTCCTCTCGGATCATTGATCCCGGTGCGGGTCAAGAACCTGCTCCCGGCTTGCAAGAACATATCCATGACCCAGATTGCGAACGGCTGCTACCGCCTGCATCCCACAGAATGGAATATCGGCGAAGCGGCGGGCACCCTCGCGGCCTATGCCATCAGGCAACAGGTCGAACCATCGGCAGTCAGAGAATCAGCGGAACATCTAAGGGCCTATCAGCAGCAACTGATCGAGCTCGGCGTTCAGCTGCACTGGACCCCGGAGGAGCTGGAGACTTAAGCGCACCTTCTCCGGCCATCCAGTATAGCTCAAACGTCTATAATTATATATCCAAGGTAAGGTGCCTCGTCAGCGGGGTGCCTTTTTGGTATGGGCTACCTAGTTGTCGATGTTACCTGGCAGCAAGTAGGTGGATAAACGTATCTTGTTCAGTTGGTTTTGGCAGAAACGGAGGAAGCAAGTGGAAATTGTACAACTAAATTGCTTCAGTCTCGCTCCTTAGTAGAAAATGCGAAAAATTAAGTGCCTTTTCTCCAACTGCTATCCTACTATGGCCTAATCGTCCATCAGCAAGTGTAGAAAATCCAACTGTTTCCCTGATCCATAGAAAACAAGTTCTAATCTATAAAATAAAGTATTAGACTGACATTGTATATTTGAGCTAAGGGGAAGGGATAACATGCAATTACTTGATTGGTTAAACCGCAATCGAATATGTAAATGTGAAACCTGTATAACTGAGCTTAATGTTTATGCATATGGCTCTGGTGAATCGCTGATTTTGTACTGTGTTGCATGTAATGAGTATTTTTTCAGAGCAGATCCTAGCTCACCTGTAAATAAGCATGATGTTCCTGAAGGACTTTTAAAACTATGGGGAATGGATCCTTATAATATTTATTATAAAGGGATTCCAATTAGCCAAGCATACGAGCCCAAGTGGATTAGATTGCTTCGAAAATTTTTGAGAAAATGCAAAACGTTAGTCAAATAACAGCGGCAGTCTGAGACTTTTGTCAAGTCTTATTCCGCCGCTGTTTTATCTCGAATTTTAACTATAAATTTATATATAAAAGTTCAGGCCTGTTATATACTCAATCTAGCTTTCCCAAGCAGCGCACACCATGAGATGAGGAGAACTGAGAGAACATGCCAATTCTGAACAGATTCAAAGGAAACACACACGCAGATGCGCCGCCCCAAACAGACCATCAGCTGATCGACCTATTACGAAATTATGTGGAGCGGGCTGAGCGCAAGGAAGAAGAGCAAGCCGATACATATTCTGCCGCAGTTCCTGATGAACTGCAAGCATTGTTAACGCGACTAACGTCCGTGATACATAAGCGTGAGGACTATTACAAGGTTCGGTTGGAGATGATCACTGAAGCGATTGAGATCTCCCTGTGGGAGATGGATGTATATGAGGGTGATCCGGTGAATCCGAATAATGAGTTCAGGTGGACGGATGAGCTGCGCCGGATGATCGGCTATACGGATGAGCATGATTTTCCCAATGTGCTGGAGAGCTGGTCCAATTGCCTTCATCCCGAGGATAAAGAGGGGGTACTGCAGCTGTTCGCAGATCATATGCTGGACCGGACGGGCACGATCAAATACGACATTGAATACCGGCTCAAGACGAAAGCAGGCGAGTACAAATGGTTCCAGGCGACGGGCACAACCGTACGTGCCGCTGACGGATCACCTATTATGGTAGCCGGAGCTTTGCTGGATATTCATGATAAAAAAATCAAACAGGACGAGCTGGGCGCACTGGTGGTCCGCTATGATCTGGTGAACCGCGCCCTGGTGGAAGCACCTTGGGATATGGTGGTTATCGCAGGAGATCCGGTCAACCCGGATAATGAGTTCTGGTGGTCGGAGCAATTCCGCCGAACGATTGGTTTTGAAGGCGAACATGATTTCCCGAACCTGTTAAGCAGCTGGAGCAACCAGCTACACCCGGAGGATCTGCAGCCCACGCTGGATGCCTTCGCCAATCATCTTAATGACTACACCGGGCAGACGGACTATACAGTGAACTACAGATTGCGCTCCAAAAATGGCGAGTATCGCTGGTATCACGCAGGCGGTGAAACGATCCGGGACGAGCAGGGTATCCCTCTGCGGGTAGCAGGAACGATTCGTGATATTACGCAGGAAATCAATAAAGAGGATACAATCAGACGGGTAAACCTGCAGATGGAAGGCTTGCTGACTGCGATTAACGAGATTGTTCACGGGATTGTATCGGTAACAGAGCAAGCTCAGGATATCGCCGAAGTCCAGGAGCAATCCTACAAGGCTGCAGTTGATGTGAAAGAAAAAACGAATGAAACCAAAGAAATCACCAAATTCATCAGTGAGGTCTCGAATCAGACCAGTCTGCTCGGGCTGAATGCTTCCATTGAAGCTGCTCATGCGGGGGAGTATGGTCGGGGCTTCTCTATTGTGGCAAGTGAGGTGCGCAAGCTCGCAGACCACAGCAAGATGGCTTCGAACAATATTGAGAAAACCACGCAGGAGATGAATGACCGCATCGATCATATTATCAGCACCATTAACGGCATGTCTAGTTTGACCGAAGCACAGGCTGCACTGACGCAAGAGGTTAATGCTTCTGTCGAGGAAGTAAGCAGGATGTCGGAGGAGCTGTTAGGTATTCTGCGTACTTTATAAGCGTTAACTGGAATAGAACACCATAGCCTGAGATCAAAAAGCGAAATGGAGCTTTAAGCATTTCGCTTTTTTGTGTTGCAAATTAGATTCGATATCAGAATTGACAAATCATCAGAATCCAGCTATATTGAATTTTGGTAAATTATATTTCGCACAATCAATAGGAGGATCATACTGATGTCCGAATCCAACCAAGCTTTTGGTCAAGCGCTGGTGAAATCTTTGGTAGGGGAGCGCGGTCATATTCCGATCGCCCGGGCCTTGCCGGATCTGACACTGGAGCTTGCAGGTTATACAATAGAAGGAATTCCTTACTCCATCTATCAGCTGGTGAAGCACATGGGCTTCTGGCAGGATTTCATGCTGACCCACCTGGAGGGCGGCCAGCCTCAGCGGCCTACAAGCGTACAGGAGAGCTGGCCTGCGGAGAAGGCCCCGGCAGAGGAAGCCCAGCTTCAGGAGGCCATCGCACATCTGCTGCAAGGTGTCGATAAGGCGGTTGCTATCGCTCAGAGCGCACAGCTTGACGAGCCATTAGCCCATTTTCCAGGGGAGACCAAGGGCGGGCTGCTGCGCAATATCGCCTCCCATAACTCCTATCACCTGGGGGAGATTGTTCTGCTCCGCCGTCTGCAGGGTGCGTGGCCACCGCCAGGGGGCGGTTATCCTGCTTAAAGAGAATAATCCTGGAAAAGTCTGCAATGCTAGGTTGCAGGCTTTTTGCTATGGAAGCAATAACATTCATTGACAGTTCGTGAAAAAGTAGATGATAATTTAGTAGATTCATCCTATAAATAATGGAAATCAGATCTATCAAATCTTCAAGGAGGCGGGCATGGAAGCAACCTATGATCTGTTTACGATTAAAACGCATTGCATGAATTTCCTGAACTACGCTTATCTCGGTATTGACAAGACTTCCCGCAAAGCTTTTGTAGTTGATCCATCCTGGGATGTATCGCAGATGATCCGTATTCTGGATTCGCATGAGGCCACAGTCACGGCTGTTCTGCTGACCCACTCTCATTTTGATCATACCAATATGGTGAAGAAGCTTGAGCTGCTCTACCGTCCTACGGTCTACATCTCCAAAACCGAGGCAGATTACTATAAATACCGCTGCAACCGGCTCCGAACCGTCGAGGACATGGACCTCATTCGTATCGGTGATTCACGGATTACCTGTCTTGTGACGCCCGGCCACACGCAGGGAAGTGTCTGTTACTGGGGGCAGGACCATCTGTTCTCCGGGGATACGGTATTTATTGAAGGCTGCGGCTTATGCGACAGTAGCGGAGGCTCGGCTGAGGATATGTTTAATAGCATCCACCGGCTCATCCGGCTGATTCCTCCCAGCACCCGGGTATACCCGGGACATTCCTTCGGCGATCCGCCAGGCAAAGAGATGAGCTATCTCTACAAAAATAATCTGTATTTCCAGATTGATGATATCAATCATTTTGTGAAATTCAGGAACCGTAAGAATAATGCCAGACTGCTTGATTTCAAATAAGCCGCTCTACAATCAGGGGGGACGGAAATGCACAGCGAAATCGTATTTATGTTCTCCGGGCAAGGCTCGCAATATAATAAAATGGGGCTTGAATTGTTCGGGAAGCAGCCGGTATTCCGGCAATCGATGGAACGCCTGGACCGGATTGTTCATCAGCTGACCGGCAAGAGCGTGATTGAAGAGCTGTATCAGAACTCACGAGGTAAGGGTGCCAGCTTCGAAAATATTATCTTTTCCCATCCTGCAATCTTCATGGTGCAATACGCGCTGGCGGAGACTCTGGAAGCTGAGGGAATCACCCCACGCTACACGCTGGGAGTCAGTCTCGGGGAGTATGTGGCGCTGGCGGTGGCTAAAGTACTGACGCCTGAACAGGTGCTGGAGCTGATTGTGACGCAAGTACGGCTGCTAGAGGATACCTGCGACAACGGCGCGATGATTGCTGTTCTGGATCATGTGCAGCTCTATCACCGGAACGCCGAGCTGAACACCCGCTCCGAACTGATCGCTGTGAATTTCGACAAGCACTTCACCATCGCCTGCAGAAGCGGGCATACCGGCGAAATCCAGCAGTTCCTAAGAGCACAGGGTGTGGCCAGTCTGAAGCTGCCTGTGAACTACGCCTTCCATTCCTCGTTCATCGATGAACTGGAGAAGCCTTATCGTACATATATGAAGAAGATCGATTACAAGACGCCTGCTCCGGGAGTGACACTGGTATCGGCCATGACCGGGGGGAAGGTGCAGACGGTGGATGAATCCTTCCTGTGGGATGTGGTGAGGAAGCCGATGAATTTCCGCACAGCCCTGGAGGGTCTGACTGCACGCGGGCCGCGGCTGCTGCTCGATCTGAGCCCGTCGGGTACACTGGAGAACTTCGGCAAGTATATTCTCGGCAAGCCGCTGGCCCATAAGGTCCGGTCAGTGATTACACCGATGGGCAGCGAGCTGAAGAAGCTGAATGAGATTGTGAACGATACCTTAGAAGTCTGATTAAGCCCAATCCCTTCAAGCAGCGTTTTCTCTAAGTTATGGAGAGCCGCTGCTTTTCTGTTGTTGTAATTTGTGTATAATACATGTACAACCATACATGTAACGGAGGGAACGATGAAGCGGTTCATGCCATATCCATCCCTCTCGAAGAGGTTAAGGGCGTATATGCCCTTTCTATTCAGCGGAAGTATGCCGCTGCGGCGAAAGATTCTGCTAAGCAACCTCCTGATTGTCCTGCTGGCACTGGTGATTTTCATGGTCAGCATTCAGCGGATTGTCTTCAATCAGACCCTGGAGAGAACCACGGCAAGCTCACAGCAGGAAGTGAGGCTGGTCAAGCAGTCGATGGAGACGGTGTTCCAGTCGGTCCAGAATTTCACCAAGTTCGTGCTGATCAATCAGGACACCCAGAAGCTGCTCAGCAGCGATACCGGTGCCGGCAATGATGTTGCTGCACTGAAGTCGATCTACAATACACTTGCAGCGATGCTAGTAACCGAGCCGAATATTGATTCCGTAATTATAGAATCCTTGAGCGGCAATCTCTATTACACCTCCAATCTGACCGGCGTGACCCGGGAGAGTCTGGGAATCTATCCCAAAGCGGAGATCGATGCAGCCAGAGGTGGGGCGGTCTGGGCGGATTCGCTGACGCCTGCTTTTCTGTCCGGGATGAAGCATAAGAATATGATCAGTGTGGGCAGGGTCATTAAGAGCATGGAGAAGGGGACCCCGCTTGGCTATATCTATGTCAACATTGACGAGCGGACGCTTGCCCGCCTCTATCATAATGAACAGAACCCGGAGAGCGCTACGCTGGTCATTAACCGGTATGGAAGAATCATCTCTGCGAATGAAGCCACAAGGGTGAACCAGCCGGTCTCGGAGGCATCCCTCGCAGGCTGGGTCCAATCAGTCCCGCAAGGGACGCGAACCCAGGAGGTTGCCGAAGACCGCTATTTAGTATCCATGCAGAGTCTCGCTTCCTATGACTGGAAGGTAGTCCAACTGGTGCCAATATCGGAGCTAACCTACGGGTACTGGAAAATCGCCCTGCTGCTGGCCGCGTTCGGCCTGATCAGCATCGTGTCGGCCGTGCTTCTGTCTGTCTTTTTCGCCCGCCGGCTGACCCGGCCGCTGAGCCAGCTTAGCGAGGTGATTGTCGAGGTGGGCAGCGGGAATCTGGAGCAGCGCGCCGCCGCCGACACTGAGGATGAAGTCGGCCGGTTAGGAGCTACCTTCAATGACATGGTGGAGCGCATCCAGCGCCTGATGGTTCAGGTGGAGACGGAAGAGAAGACCAAACGGATGCTGGAGCTGCGGCTGCTCTATTCGCAGATCAAGCCGCATTTCCTGTACAATACACTGGACACGATCCGGGCGATGGCTGTGATGTCGGGGGCGAAGGACATCAGCAAGATGCTGAAGGCGCTGGGAGAGTTCTACCGGATATCGCTTAGCAACGGACAGGAGCTGATTACGGTGGCCCAGGAGCAGAAGCATCTGGAGAGCTACCTGTATATTCAACAGATCCGTTTCCCTAAGCTGAACTACCGGATATGGATCGAGCCGGGGCTGGAGTCCTGCCTGGTGCCGACCATGCTGCTTCAGCCGCTGGTCGAGAATGCGATCCACCATGGCATTAGAGGGATGGCGGACGGAGGCTGGTGTGAAATTACCTGCGAAGCGGAGACCACGAATGGACAGAGCCGGCTCTGCTTCACCGTCCGCGACAACGGCAAAGGCATGAGCGAAGAGCAGCAGCGGCTGATCTGGTCCGGGCATGACAGTGCGGAGAAGTACAGCTTCGGACTCCGAAACATTCAGGACCGCATCCGCCTGCGTTTCGGCGGGGTCTATGGAATCTCTCTGACCTCTGAGCCAGGCCAGGGTGTAGAAGTGAAGCTGCGCTTGCCGCTGCTTATGCAGACGAACGAACAGGAAGAGGGGACAGTCAGACTATGAGTATAGCACCGGTAGCCCGCGTCCTGATTGTGGATGACGAATATTATTTCAGGCAGCTCCTGATCCGTCTGGTGGACTGGGAGGCAGCCGGGTTCGAGGTGGCCGCAGAAGCGGATGACGGCACGGCCGCATTGCAGATCATCGGGGAGCAGCCAATTGATCTCATCATTACGGATATTGAGATGCCGAATATGAACGGGCTTGAATTCATTGGGGAGGTCCGTAAGCTGAATTCGGCGGCCAAGCTGATTTTCATCACCAGCTACGATAATTTCTCTTATGCCCAGCAGGCCATTTCGCTTGGAGCGGACCATTATCTGCTGAAGCCCGTCGATGAGGATGCTGTCGAACAGGCCCTCCGCACGATCCGGACGCAGCTGACGGAGAAGTGGGAGGCAGAGCGCTATATCAACCGGCTCAGAATCAAAGCCGGGGATGTGCAGGAGCCGCAGGCAGGCGATGCCCGTGCGCAGAAGCGGCAGAGCAGCGGCACGGCCTTAATCAGCAAGACCATCGCCTATGTGACGGCACATTACGCTGAGGATACATTGTCACTCCAGAGTACGGCCAGCGCCCTGTTTGTGAACCCGAGCTATTTAAGCCATGCGTTCAAGAAGGAGACCGGCGAGTCTTTTGTGGAATATGTAACGAACGTCCGTCTTGGGGAGGCTATGAAGCTGCTCAGCCAGGGGGCCACCGGGGAGGAAGCCCCGGCACCCAAGATTGCGACGATTGCCCGGCAGGTGGGCTATAAAGACCCGTTCTATTTCAGCAAATGCTTCAAGAAACGTTACGGAATGACCCCGAATACCGTATACAGCGGTTCCTATTCGGATACATAAAGAGCAGCTATACTCAGAGTCCGGTGTTTTGCAGCCGGGCTTTTTCATTTGATTACATTTTCGCTGATTAAAGTTAACCCTGTGTAAAGCTGCCGTAAAGATGGGAACGCCCCGTAAATTAAGTGTAAAGTAATCTGACATACCTAAAAATTTTACTGTTAGAACCAATATATCTCCATTCGTGCACGGCGGTTCACTTGTTAAGATGATACCTGTAAGTCAAAACCCGAAATATTGAAAGGTGGTCCAACACAAATGTTCGGAAAAAAGCTTGGGGTAGTTGCAGCATCCATCGCGCTCAGCAGTGTAGTGCTTAGTGCTTGCGGAGGAGCCAATGGTAACGAAGGGGCAACTCAGAATCAGGATGCGAAACCGGCGGAAGGCAAGGAATCTGTCTCCTTATGGATGTTCGATGCAGATCCGATGTATCAGGCTGCTGCCGAGGCTACCGCAGCGGAAGTCGGCGTGGATTTGAACTATGAGTACATACAGGACGAGACCTACAAGACTAAAATCAGTGTTGCACTGGCTGCCAATGAGCTGCCGGATGTCTTCCAGCAGCATGCCGGGAAGTCCTACCGGACACCTGTACTGCAATCAAAAACGGTAGCCCCGCTGAACGATACCCTGGATTCCACGGGACTTGGTGCGAAATTTCTGGACAACCAGCTGGTGAAGGAGGAGGACGGCAATATCTATTCCGTTCCTTCCAACATCAGTACAACCCTGGTCTTCTACTATAACAAAAAGCTGATGAGCGATCTGGGCGCTACGCCTCCGGCAACCTGGGACGATCTTCAGGCGCTTGTAACCAAGGCCGAAGCTAAAGGGATCATCCCTATCGCCCTCGGCGGCAAGGAAAGATGGCAGGGCGATCTGCTGTACAACATGCTCGTAGCACGTCAGGACGTTAACGCCTTCGACAATGCGATTAAGGGCGATGCGAAGTTTACAGATGCTCCATTTGTAGATGCAGCGAAGCAAGTAGCCACCCTGGTAAGCAGCAATGCCTTCCAGAAGGGCTTCCTCGGCTCGGCTTACCTGGATGCCCAGGAGCTGTTCAAGAACGATAAGGCTCTGATCTGGATTGACGGCAGCTTCAACTTCGGCGCGCTGTCGAAGGCCATGGGCGATAATCTCGGATATATCGCATTCCCTAAGACTGGTGCAGAGGATGTCTACAGTGCGACGATCGGCTTCCAGAACTCGGCGGCACCTTACTCCTTGTTCGTAAACAACAGCTCTAAGCACGTGGGCAAAGCCAAGGAATTCGCTATTAAGCTGTCCCTCAAGCTCAATGATGAATTCGTACGCAAAGGCCTGCCGGGCTATGCCGCCAGCGAAGTGAAGTCGGAGTCGCAGAATGAGCAGCTCTCCGCTTATGCTACGGATATCAGCAAAACAGCCAAAACCCAGGCGATGTGGTTCGGCCTGCTGTCGGCAGATACTGGTCAGGAATACCGCGATATGACGCAGCAACTCTATGGCGGCAATCTGACGCCTGAGGAATACACAGCACAGCTGGAAACATTGCTCCGTTCGGCAGAGTAAGACAGGTTTTACAAATATAATAGGGGAAAGGCGATGCAGTCTCTTGGACCGCATCGCTTTTCTGCACTCTGATAGGTGGATAGTGATGGAAAGAGCGCTCTCGGATAAGAAATTAATCGCTTTGTTTCTAGTGCCCGGTTTAACCGTATTTCTGGTCTTCTATTTCGTGCCGATCCTCATGACGGCGTATTACAGCTTCCAGGAGTGGGACGGGATTAACCCTATGGCCTTCGTGGGGCTGGACAATTACACCAAGATGTTCACCGCAGATAAAAGCTTCTGGAAGGCGGTATGGAACAGTGTGGCCTTCCTGCTGACAGGCGTGTTCGTCCAGCTTCCGCTCTCATTCGGCCTGGCGCTGCTGGTCTCCCGAAAGATGAAGGGACGCAAATGGTTCCGCAATATTTACTTTTTCCCGGTGGTCATGTCAACGACGATGGTCAGTCTGCTGTGGGTCAAAATCTACGATCCGAACATCGGGATGCTGAACACGCTGCTGGAAGCCGCTCACCTCGGCAGTTGGGCACAGGCCTGGCTTGGAGATACCAAGACGGCACTCTTGTCTGTCCTGATCGTAACGACCTGGCATTATGTAGGCTATAACATGCTGATCCTGTTTGCCGGTATCCAAGGTATCTCAGAGCAGTACTATGAGGCCGCGAAGCTGGACGGAGCTGTCGGCTGGAAGGCCGTCCGTTATATCACGCTTCCGTTATTGTCTGATGTGCTGCGGATCTGTGTCGTGCTGAACGTGATTTATGCGCTTAAGACTTTTGAAAGTGTGTATGTTATGACGAATGGCGGACCGCTGCATTCCACAACCATGATTGCTCTGAAAATGTTCCAGGAAGCGTTCCTAAAGCAGAACTTCGGTTACGGCAGCGCACTTGCTGTGTTCATGGTGCTGGAGTGTCTGATCATCGCCTGGGTGCTCAATAAAGTGCTTACCCGTGAAAAAATTGAATATTAAGGAGGACCGGACATGCTGAAGAGTACTAAAAACACAGGCCTCTATCTACTGATGGGCCTCATTGCCGTCCTCCAGTTGTTCCCGCTCTACTGGCTTGTGGTCAGTGCATTTAAGGATAATTCGGAGATTATCGGTGGAGTAGTCTGGGCGCTCCCTACAGAATGGCGGTTCAGCAATTTCTCAGAAGCCTGGGTAAGCGCCAAGGTCAATCAATACTTTTTCAATAGTGTGTCAGTTACGCTGATTACCCTCTTGTGCGTGCTGCTGTTCGCTTCGATGATGGCTTACGCGCTGACACGGATGAGATTCAAATATAACGGATTGATTCTGTTCATTCTGCTCATGGGGGTCATGGTGCCGATTCATGCTACGCTGATCCCGCTGTTCATGATCCTGAAGAATCTCGGCCTTCTCAGCTCACGGCTGTCGATTATCCTGCCGTACATCGCTGTGAATCTGCCGATTGGCGTCTATATGCTGTCGGCGTTCCTGCGGAGCATGCCGAAGGAGCTGGAGGAGGCTGCGTTCATCGACGGCTGCGGGGTGGTGAAGTCCTTCTTCAAGGTCGTGCTGCCGCTGCTGAAGCCGCCGCTGGCCTCAGTAGCGATCTTCGTGTTCCTCGCCGTGTGGAATGAGCTGCTGATGGCGGCAACCTTCATACAAAAGGAATCGCTGCGGACACTGCCGCTCGGGTTGATGAACTTCAGCGGCCAGTATAGTATTAGCTGGGGACCGCTGGCCGCAGCGATGGTGATCTCTACGCTGCCGATTCTGCTCGCCTATGTGCTGTTCAGCGATCAGATGGAGAAGAGCTTCACCGCAGGTGCAATTCTGAAATAGAGAAAAGAGAAGGGTGAAAAGAGATGATGGAACCGGCAGCAAGCCGTAACCTGCGCAAGATCGTGATTATCGCTACCTCGGATGTTCATGGCAATCTGTGGGGCTACCGTTATGAAGACGGACTCGATACCGTAAATGACGGGCTCGCCAGAGTAGCCGCTTACGTCCGTGAACTTAGAGAGAGCGGGACGGAGATTCTGCTGATCGATAACGGTGACATCTTCCAGGGGAATATGCTGACTGACGATGTCTACAATAAGCGGCCGGATGAGATGCATCCGGTTGCGGCGGCACTTAATGCCATGGGCTATGCCGCGCTGACCCTGGGCAATCATGAGTTTAACTTCGGCCTTAGCCTGATCGAGCGAATCAAGCAGGAGCTGAGCTTCCCGGTGCTCGCGGCGAATGTCTGGGATTCAGCAGGCAGACCGTTTGCAGAGCCGTATGTGATCCTTGAGCAGCAAGGCATCCGGATTGCGGTCATCGGACTGACGAACCCCAACGTTCCGCGCTGGGATGGAAGCAAGGTGGAGGGCCTAAGGTTCGGACATATGGCCGAGACCGCGCAGGCAATTGCCGCCTCCCTTCGCGCGGAAGGGAAGGCGGACCTGATTGTGATCAGTGCCCATGCGGGCATGGTCGCAGAGTTCGATGAAGAGGGCGGCTCAGATGCCGCCGGACGGATTGCGGAGCTTGTCCCTGAAGCAGATGTGCTGCTGGTCGGCCATATGCATATTACCGTGAACCAGCGTATAGGGAATACCGTTATTGGCGGACCGCGGGACCGGGGGCGGGAAGTTGTACGCTTCGACCTGACACTGGAGCTGGACGGCGGCCCACCTAAGGTTGTGAGCCGCGAGGTCACGGTGGTAGATATGAGCGGCTGGGAGCCGGACCCGGAATTGCACAATCTGGTTGCCGAGGCGCATGAAGAGACCCTCCGGTTCATCGCCGGAGGCGGCGGAGGCTCTTCGATAGAGGGGGAGGGCGGCATTTTGGGCTATGCGGCCGCCGATTTCCAGCCTGAAGAGACTGCCGGCCTGCCGGCGGGACGAGTGCAGGATACGGCGGTCATTACCTTGATCCAGCGTGCCATGCTGGAGGCCAGCGGAGCAGATGTTGCCGCTACAAGCCTGTTCAACGACAAGGCGGATCTGAAGCAGGGACCGCTGACGTATGCAGACGTCTACCGCATTTATCCTTTTGACAATGTACTGTATGTCGTTAGGGTCACCGGCAAGGAGCTGAAGGCTTATATGGAAGCTTCGGCTGCCCATTTCCGGCAGTGGCAGCAGGGGGACACGGAGATTGCCGCTGATCCCGAGGTGCCGAGCTACCTCTACGATATGTTTGCCGGGATTAATTATCAGATCGATATCTCCCAGCCGGTAGGCCGGCGGATCATCCATCTGGCCTACCGGGGCAGACCGCTCGCCGATACGGACGAGCTTCAGCTTGCCGTTAACAATTACCGCTACAGCAGCCTGTTGAAAGCCTCTGGACTGGTCAGCGCCGTCAAGCACTGGGAGTCGGATTGCAGCGTCCGCGAGCTGCTGGTTCATTACATCAGGGAGCGCCAGACGATCATACCGGAGGTAGATCATAACTGGTCTATTGTGGGGATGGATTGAAAAGGAGCAGCACCTCTCATTGATGAATGGTCAATGAGGGGGCTGCTCCTTTTTTTATTGTATAGGAAACTATAGTTTCCTTCTGCTGTGGAAAAGGTGTGTGTAAATTTGTGGATACGAATTCTTTGAAAGATTCGTAGAAGGACTTTGATGCTGAATGTGACTGAAGGCTGAGGGTATGCTTACAACCGAATACAATGGGCTGTTACAGTGGAATATGGACCCAATGTATGTGAAAAACAGCATACATTGTACTCGCAAGCAGGCATATGGACCAATGTATGTGAAAAACAGCATACATTGTGCTCGCAAACAGGCGCACGGCCTGAATATATGTGAAAAACAGCATACATTATACTCGCAAGCAGGCATACGACCTGAATATATGTGAAAAACAGCATACATTGTGTTCGCGCGAAGGTAATCTTGTTCATCCTTTAGGATGATTTTTTTCTGTTCACATATTTTCAGATATTAACCAACTATTGACAATCTGATGTATTAACTGCATAATACACTGTGTAGTGTATGAACCACTTAATACACACAGTTGCAAGTATAAGGGGTGTCAATATTGAACACAGTCAACGATTGGTCCGGCATCTCCTTCAATAGCCGTGATCCTGTTTATTCTCAAGTCGTTCGCCTTTTCAAAGAGAAGATCGTAACCGGCGTTATTCAGTCCGGGCAAACCATACCGTCCAGAAGAGAGCTGGCAGCAATGTTAAAGATCAACCCGAATACGGCTCAGCGGGCCTATAAAGAAATGGAGGATCAGCGATTGATTATAACAGAGGGGAACTCCCCAAGCCGCGTCACTCTGGAACTGGATGTATTAAGGCAAATCCGTGCGGAGCTGCTCGGTACAGCCGTTGAGGCCTTCGTGGCTTCCATTCGCAACATCGATGTTCCTCTTGACGAGCTGTTGAATGTGGTTCAACAGAAATATACCGAGGCACAAACGGAAATCAGCCAGAATCCCCCGGGAGACTCCGTTGATGATGGAAGAGGAGGAAAGAATCTTGATTGAACTTATGCATGTTAGCCAACGGTACAGAATCAGGGAGGTCCTTAAGGATGTCACATTCACTGCCGAGAAGGGACAGATCACTTGTCTGATCGGAGTTAATGGAGCAGGTAAATCCACTGTACTCAAAACGGTAATGGGACTTACACCGATTCAGGGGGGAAGCATTCAGATTGATGGCAAGCCGATTAGCCCGAATACTTATGAACAGATATCCTATATCCCGGACCATTTGGCTATTCCAGCTTCCATGAAGCTCTCTGATGCACTTCGGTTCATGGAAGACTTCTATAACAGCTGGAACAGGGAGAGGGCAGACGAACTTATGCGTTTCTTCGATCTTGATGGCAAGGAACGGGCGGGGCGCTTGTCGAAGGGGAATGCCGCGAAGTTCAATCTGGTGCTCGGCTTGGCTCAGAATTCCGATTATGTGATTATGGACGAGCCCTTTGCCGGGATTGACTTGTTCATTCGGGAGAGGATCGCAGAGGTGTTCTCCAGTGAACTGGTCGGCAACCGCGGTGTACTCCTGACGACACACGAAGTGAGAGAGATCGAGCATCTGATCGACAAAGCCGTATTGCTGCGTGATGGAACTGTAGCCCGTAGTTTTGAATGCGAACAAGTCCGAATGGAGGAGAACAAATCTGTCGTTGATATCATGAAGGAGGTGCTTCTCCCTTGAATCGATATCTTAAGCTTGTCCATCTGGAAGTTCACCGCTTCAGGTATGCTATCCTCAGCCTGATGTTCCTGACGGCTACTATTCAAATGATCGGACTGGTGCACACTACCCGGCTAAGAATTGCGGGGCGGAGAGAGGCAGCCCTCCTGGGAGATCATCCGCGTAACTTTTCATTTGCCGATATCATCGGAGATTCGCAGTTCTTGTTCACGATACCTATTTTGATCAGCATTATCGTATTGAGGTTGTATATCTTTGGGATTTGGTACCGTGACTGGACTGGCAGAGATAAGTTTGCCTACCGGTTATTCACCCTTCCGGCGGCAAGGCGCCACGTATACATGGCCAAAGCCACTGCAATCTTCATATTCGTCTTTGCTATGGTTTCATTCCAATTGTTGCTGCTGCTGCTCGAACGCCAGTTATTCGACTGGATGGTTCCCTCCGAATATCGGATGCCCTCACTTCTGGCCGAAGCGGTCGCTTCTAACCTGGTGTTTGTGCAATACTTGCTGCCGCCAGATGGATTAATGTTTGCCGTCTATTACGGAACCGGGATTCTGGCTGTCTTTGTGATCTTTACGGCAATATTGCTTGAGCGAAGCTACCATCTGGCCGGTATGATCTATGCAATCTTGTATGTTGCTTCATGCGCGGCGGTAATCGGATTCGCATTCTCCCTACATCCGTATGTGTATTTCTATCCCCGGGAGATAACAGTCATCCGTTTGTGCCTTTATATTGTTGTCATGAGCCTTACACTCACACTTGGCTTCAGGCTCGTCTCGAAGAAGATCACCGTTTAGGGAGTGAATGACTAGTGAAACGTTACACGATTACGGGCGCGCTTATTCTGTTAATAGTGGCTTCGCTTGGAACTTATTATGCTTATGGGGCAGAGTTGCGCCTGCCGGAATATCAGTTGCAGACACTGGAGGGGGATTCGGCCGAAGCGGCCCCTGTGAATCTGCTTGGGAGCTATGTGGGCGGGAAAGGCTCTTATGCTATTGAAGTGTCCGCATCGGGCAGCAAGAGAATTGAGCAAACATTTAAGGATCAATGGATGACAAACAAAGGACCTTCAGATGCGCAGGCTTATTCCGAGTTCAATGCGCTGTATGAGGAGTATTCAGAATTTATGAGGGGGAAGAAGGGGACGAGCGGCTATTACCGGGATCAAGACGCACTCATTTTTGCCAAGTCGGCTTCTATCGGTTCAACTAACTTGAAGCAAGAGGGCAAGATTCGCTGGAGCATCGATGTGCTGGATCTGACCACGCGAAAGCAAGTCCATTATACGGATGAGCAGCCCTATTCCGCACAATACGCCAACGTGGAAGACGTACAGAAGGCTGGGTCAGAAATTCATGTACTTACTAACGTTAACAAGGTGAACCAAGATCAGGAGATAATCGACAACGTGTATAATGCTCAGACGGGTTCACCGATCCGCAGTGTCAAACTGCCCTTAGGCAAATCTTCCGAAAAGGATCGTGAGCTGCGAATACAGATCATCACCGAAGAAAAGCCGATAGTTGCCAACAGCAGGGTGCTGTTTCTGGTGAAAGAGCGCAGCAAGATCTGGACTGATGGTACACCAGCGGCAACAGACAACACTTCTGTTGTGTTCTCTGAAAGACTTTTTGAATACCAATATGCTTCTGGAGAAGTGAACGAATTGCCGTTAGCTGCCAAGAGGGAAAAAGAACAAGCGCCGTGGGCTTGGACTCATTATATCCTGGAGGGAGATACGCTCACTATACTTCACACATCAGAGGAGGCGGTGACACTCAACCGTTATGACCTGTCAATCAAGATGGCTCTCCCCCAAGTGACTATACATGCGAGCCAACTCGGCAAGGGGAAAATCAGCCAGACCCAGGCGGCGAACGGCCGTGTGTATCTGCTGCTGCAAACCGGGAGCGATGTTATCAGGAACTACAGCATGCCAATTACAGCGGTAGCTGACATAACTGACGGCCATATTCTCTACAAAGGTACACCAGCGCTGGTCAAAGCCAATGGGAGACCCGTTAACCAGTTGGATGATGTCAGCTTATTGAATATGAGTATTACGCGATAAGTATCCCCCTGTTCATACTCCGTTCATATTCCCGTCATGTTGAGGACATCTTAAGCAGGTACACTCTACATATACCGCTAAGGCGAATCTACAGATAGAAGGACAGGAGAAGATGGACATGGCAGGAACCGCTGAAATAAATAAACCTGAAAAGGGACGCAAGAAACGGAGATTATGGTTGAAAATATTAGGTGGCATTATCGGAGTGCTCGTGCTGTTCATAGGCATCACCTTTATCGTTAATGTCATCAGTAACGGGATAGAGAAGAAGAAGATCGAATCGTACGGGCAATACGTCAATGTAGACGGGAAAAAGATGAATGTGCTGATTCAAGGCAGCGGTGAACAGACCATAGTTCTCTTGCCGGGGCAAGGAACCGCTTCGCCTGTGCTTGATTTCAAGCCGCTGATAGACCAATTGACGCCTTCGTACAAAGTCGTAGCCATCGAGCCTTTCGGCTATGGCCTGAGCGATGGGACGGATAAAGAAAGAACGACAGAGAATATCATCAGTGAAATTCATGAGGCTGTGCAGCAGCTTGGTCTGAAGCGTTACATTCTGATGGGACATTCCATTACAGGACTCTATGCTGTATCGTATGTAAATGCTTATCCGGATGAAGTTCAAGCCTTCGTAGGAATTGACAGTAGTGTGCCCAATCAGCCAGGCATGGATGTGAAATTGCCGCTGAAGGCCATGAAGTTTGCTAAAGATTCAGGTGTAATGCGGCTGCTAACGAAGCTCAGCGGAGATTCGTTTAAATCGCTTGACTATGATGAGCATACCAAAGAGCAGATGAAACTGATCACCAATGTACACGGCAATAACTCCACACTGATGAATGAGCTTAGCCACCTTGGTTCCAATTTCAAAAACGGCTCAAAGCTGAAATACCCGCAGGATTTGCCGGTCTTGCTGTTCGCACAATCCAATAACGAGAACAACAAGCAGTGGATTCCGCTGCATGAGGAGCAGGCGAAGCAGTCTTCACAGGGTAAATTGATCCCAATGGTAGGCTCCCATTACCTGCACCATACGAAGTACAAAGAAATCGTCGAGGAATTCAAGGAATACATGAAGACCGTTCAATTGAAGCAAGCCCAGTAGGGAGAATGGAATACTATAGTGCGGCGCCCCTCGGGGTGCCGTTTTTTCGTAGAAAGATAAGAATTTATATGCTTCGCGCTATAATTATCCTTCTATTTCTCGCTGAAACGGTACCGTCCTTTAAAAGGATGGCAAACCCGTTTCCACTTGATATAACTAATTATAAATGCTCAATTTCGCAACCTATTCCAATTATTGGAGTCTAATTTAAGAATCAGCAATTCTACAAATTAGATGAAATGGATGAGATGCACTTATGAAAAAATGTAGTTGGTTCTTCCTTTTGGCTGTTCTATTCTTATGCTTCCCGCTCAACGGGCAGGCCAGTGCCGCTGTGAAGACAAGTCCGACCATAATACTGGACGGGCAAGCGATCCCTATGCAAAAGAAAGACAAAGTCGAATTGATCAACGGCAGTGTGATGGTTCCCTTGCGGATCATTGCGGAGAATATGGGAATGGGGGTTCTCTGGAATCAACAGGTTGGAACCGTAACCATCCCGAAGGAATCCGGCAGTATAGTGCTGACGATCGGCCAAAAGAAAGCCCTGATCGATGGGGCCTCCCATTCGCTGGCCACCGCTCCCCGGAATCGTAACGGAACCACGCTGGTTCCGCTAAGGTTCATCAGCGAAGCCATGGGTGTCCAGGTGAGCTGGGACAACAGTCTCAAGGTGGTGGGCTTGACTTCAGCCCCGCTTCCGCCGGAGCAGCCGGCCATCACTCCTGCTCCGGCAAGCCCTGAAGTCCCGGACCAGCCGGTGCCCCTGCCCGCCGCAGCCGCGGCGACTTCCACCGTCCATAGTCTCAGCTTCAGTGATGACCGCCTGATGCTTGCTTTTACCGGCGATGTCCAGCCGTCTGTACATACCGGAAACGAACCGCTGCAGATTGTAGTGGAGCTGCCCCGGACGAACTTTTCCGCAGATTTCTTACAGACGGTATCGTGGGATAGCCGCACCCAATCCGGCGAGCAGACCGTTACCGGCGTTCCCAATGTCAACAAGCTGTATTACGGGCTATTCGAACCGGACGCCGCCACCTTGCGGATTGTGATTGCGCTCTCTGCGGATACGAAGTATACCAGTTACATCGAGGAGGATGCCGCCTCCCGGCTCCTGGTCGTCGATCTGAGCTCTGCCACAGCCGAATTGCCTCCGGCAGTGCCGGTCCAGCCGGGCAACGGGAAGAAGACCGTTGTTATTGATGCCGGCCATGGGGGTGCGGACCCGGGAACGATCGGCATTACGAAGAAGCTGGAGAAAGATTTCAACCTTAGCGTCGCCTTGAAGGTGGAGCGCCTGCTGCTGCAGGAGCCGGCGTTCAATGTTGTGATGACACGCCGTGAGGATACCTATCCGCCCAACAAGCAGCGGGCAGAGATGGCCAATGAGCTGCAGGCCGATGCCTTCGTCTCCATCCATGGCAATTCTGTCACAGGGTCGCCCAAGGTGCGGGGAACCGAAACCTATTATTACAGCCAGGAGAGTAAAGCCTTCGCCGATATCATGCATCGACATCTGCAAGGGACCACCGGCTTTCCGGACCGCAAGGTTAAATACAATAAATATATCGTATTGAAATATTCCAACATGCCCGCTACGCTGCTGGAGGTTGGTTTCTTGTCCAATGCCGCCGAGGAAGCCATCCTGTTCTCCGACGATTTCCAGAACCGGGTAGCGGCTGCTATCGTAGCGGGGCTGAAGGAATATTTCGGGATCGCTTGACCCCGTCTGTTCCTGCATTTATAGCTTTCAAGATCGCGGTCCGCTCCTTATAATATAGAGAGTGAAAGGAGAACCCCGCCTTAAGAAGCTGAGCGTATTTTATCGATAAATAGGGGGTTAAACGTTGAATCAGCATGACCAAAGCGCAAATCCGCCAAGCCTGTTCCGTAATCGCTTTCTGCAGACGATTTTATTATCCAGTGTGCTGCTGCAGATCGGGATCTGGGTGCGTAATTTCGCCATTCTGCTCTATGTTGCGGAGCGGACCAATAATGATCCCTACGCCATTTCGCTGATCAGCGTAGCTGAATTTGCGCCTATCTTTGTTTTTTCCTTCATTGGAGGAACCTTTGCGGACCGGTGGCGCCCGAAGCGGACGATGATCTGGTGCGATTCCCTGTCTGCGGTATCGGTGTTCGCCGTTCTGCTCAGCATTCACTTCGGTTCGTGGGAATCCGTGTATCTGGTCGCCTTCATCTCGGCCATTCTGTCGCAGTTCTCCCAGCCTTCCAGTATGCGGTTATTTAAGTTCCATGTACCAGAGGAACAGCTGCAGCAGGGGATGGCGCTCTTCCAATCGCTGATGGCCATCTTCATGGTTCTCGGACCGATGTTAGGCACTTTCGTATACAGCACCTTCGGCCTTGAGATCTCCATTGCCGTAATGGGCGTTGCTTTTCTGCTGTCGGCGCTCGTGCTTATTCGTCTGCCGGAGGATCATATGGAAGCCGGGACAGTTGCGGCGAAAGGGCAATTCCGTAAGGACTTCACCGAAGGCTTCCGGTATGTCTGGCAGAGCCAGGTGCTGCGGATGCTCGGACTTGCGTTTGTACTGGCGGGACTTGCCGTGGGCGCAGCCCAGGCACTGAATCTGTTCATCGTTACAGAGCGGCTTGGCCGAAGCAAGGAGTTCCTGCAATACATGCTTATGGTCAACGGTGCAGCCATGCTGATCGGGGGAGGGCTCGTAGCCGCCTTCGCCAAAAAAGTTCCGCCCCAGCTGCTGCTCGCCATGGGGATGCTGGCAGGTGCCGTATGTACGACCATTGTCGGGTTCTCGACAAGCATTCCGCTCACGCTGACCATCCAGTTCCTGAACGGGCTGATGTTCCCTTGTATTCATATCGGGATCAGTACGATGATTCTGAGATGGTCTAATAGCTCCATTGTCGGCCGGGTCAACGGGGTGCTGAATCCGATGTTCGTCGGGATGATGGTGGTGTCCATGTCGCTGTCGGGTGCGCTGAAGAGCGCTTTGCCGCTTAGTACCATTTACAGCGGAGCCGGACTCCTGTTCCTCCTGGGTGCACTTATGATGTTACCGATCATGAAGCATAAGGCGCCGGATCAGGCGCAGGCTGCCCAGTATTAATTTAATGATTTCTTTACAGGTACTCTTAATAAGAGTACCTTTTTATACATAACAGGCTACAACGGAGGCCCTTAAATATGACACAAATATTGCTGGTTGAAGACGATCCGGCCATTGCGCGCAACCTGGTGCTGCTGCTTCACTCGGAGGGGTTCACCGTCACGCACGCGCCTACGCGCAAGGAAGCAGCGGCTGCGCTTGACGGACATACGTTTGACCTGGCGCTGATTGATATCTCATTGCCGGACGGCAATGGCTTTACGGTATGCACGGAGATCAAGGAGGAGCAGGACATTCCCGTCATCTTCCTGACGGCTTCGGGCGACGAGGCGAGTGTGGTGACCGGGCTGAATATGGGGGCGGACGACTACATCACCAAGCCGTTCCGGCCACGGGAGCTAATCGCGCGGATGGGCACGGCTCTGCGAAAAAGCGGGCGCTCCGGGTCCGCTTTTGATCTCGGCGGGCTGCATGTTGATCCGGCCAGCGGAGTTGTGAAAAAAAACGGCCGGGAGGTATTCCTCTCCGCGCTGGAATACCGGCTGCTGCTCGTATTTGTGAACAATCCCAGAACCATTATTACACGGGGCAGACTGCTGGATGAATTGTGGGACGCGGCCGGCGAGTTCGTCAATGACAATACGCTGACTGTTTATATCAAGCGCTTGCGGGAGAAGATCGAGTGCGATCCGGCAAGCCCGAAGATCATCCTGACGGTGCGGGGGACGGGATACCGGCTGGGGGGCAGCGATGCTGCGCAATAGAGAGGTCCGGCAGTTTGCCGTGGTGTTCGTCCTCCTCGCCGCCGCCGCTGTAACGGCTGGATTCGTCATGAACACGGCAGCGGGCGTCCTGGCCATAGGCTGCGCTGCTGCTTTTGGCATAGCGTTCGTTGGATTTACCCGGGCCAGATACAGGAGCCTGGCGAGATTGTCCGATGAAATTGACCGGGTGCTGCATAATGCGGACCATCTGTTCATCGCTAATTCGGAAGAGGGCGAGTTATCCATCTTACATAGCGAGATTACCAAAATGACGCAGCGCATCCGCGATCAGAACCGCGAGCTGATCAAGGAAAAGGGTCATCTTGCCGATTCCCTGGCTGATATCGCCCACCAGCTCCGTACCCCGCTCACCTCGGTGAACCTGATTATGACGCTGCTTGCGAATAGTCCTGCGGAAGACGAGCGGAAAGCTTTTATACGGGAGACCGAGGAGCTGCTGATGCAGATGGATTGGCTGATTACCTCTCTGCTCAGGCTATCCCGCCTGGATGCGGGTATTGTTGTATTTCAAAGCGGGCCTATCGCCGTTAACGACCTGCTCCGCACCGCTGCTCGTCCGTTCCTGATCCAGATGGAGCTGCGCAATGTAGACTTAAGGATCGATTGCCCTTCAGGAGTAGTGATCCAAGGCGATCCGGCCTGGCTTCCGGAAGCGATCCAGAATATCCTGAAGAATTGCCTGGAAAGCGCAGGGGAGAATGGGAAGATTGAGCTGGTCTGCACAGACAATCCGCTGTATACCGAGCTGATAGTACATGACAACGGCCCGGGCTTCAGCAAGGAAGAAATCCCCCGGCTGTTCGATCGCTACTATCGCGGCAGTAACCCTAAGCATGCAGGGTACGGAATCGGCCTCGCCCTCTGCAAAATGATTATCACCCGGCAGGGAGGAACCGTTACCGCACATAATCATCCGCAAGGCGGTGCGCTCTTCAGGCTTCGTTTCCCTAAGTGACGGATCTCTCACCTGAAAGTCACAGAGATGTAAGCTTGCGGCTCTATGATAGGGACAGATCAGGTGAAGGGAGAATTGCAGCATGGAGTTTTTGAGAATTGACAAGCTGAGCAAGGTCTACGGGAAGGGAGATAACCGGGTTACAGCGCTGGACGAGGTGTCTCTGACGATTGAGAAGGGGGAGTTCACGGCGATCATCGGCTCCTCCGGCTCCGGGAAGTCTACCTTGCTTCACATCATCGGCGGAGTTGATGTGCCGACAAGCGGCAATGTTTATCTGGACGGACAGGATGTATATGCGCAGAGCAATGACAAGCTGGCGATCTTCCGCAGGCGGCAGGTCGGGCTGATCTACCAGTTCCACAATCTGATTCCCACGCTGGATGTGGTCGAGAATATCACCTTGCCGATTCTGATGGACAAACGCAAGGTCAACGAGGAGCGGCTCAACGATTTGCTTGAGCTGCTGGGGCTGACGGACCGGAGAACGCATCTGCCGAATCAGCTCTCGGGCGGACAGCAGCAGCGGGTATCCATCGGACGCGCACTGATGAATGCCCCGGCGGTCATGCTGGCGGATGAACCCACAGGCAGCCTCGACAGCCGGAATGGACATGAGATTATTAATTTGCTGAAATTAAGTAATCAGAAGTATAGGCAGACCCTGCTCATCGTTACGCATGACGAGAATATTGCCCTCCAGGCAGACCGGATTATCGGCATCTCGGACGGCCGGGTTGTGCGGGACGAACGGGTACGGCCATGAATATTTTCAATAAGGTTACCCTCCAGAGCCTCAAAAAAAGCCGCACGCGGACCATTGTAACGATTATCGGAGTAATCCTATCCACCGCTATGATCACTGCTGTCTCCACCTTCGCCGTATCCTTGCAGAGCTATATGATCAAGGGCTCCATTGCCAAATACGGCGGCTGGCACATCGGGTTCCCGGCTGTGGATTCCTCCTTCCTGCAGGAACGGACACACGATCAGGCCGTAGCCCGTACAGCATCCTTCGAAAATATTGGCTATGCAGCACTTAGCGGCGGCAAGAACCCGGATAAGCCTTATCTGTTCATTGCTGGCGTAAGTGAAGACGAAGCTTCCCCTGGTACCTTGCCCGTCACTCTGGTCTCCGGCCGAATGCCGGATAACAGCAGTGAGATTCTAGTCCCGTCACATCTGGCGGCGAACGGCGGGATCAAGTTCGCGGAGGGCGACACGCTCACACTGGGTGTGGGAGACCGGATGAACGGCAACCAGCGGCTGAACCAGCATGATGCCTATCAGGCGGATAAGGCCGCTGAAGCTTTGGTGCCCCGTGCAGAGCGAACCTACAAGGTCGTCGGAATCTGCGCAAGGCCTGCTTTTGAGGAATCCGCTGCACCAGGCTATACCCTGATTACCAGAGCCGATCCGTCAGAGCGGGTGGACAGCTTCAGCTTATATGTTACCCTGAAGCATCCGCGTGAAGTGAAGGCTTACGCAAGCAGCACCGCTTCAGGCCATACTTACATCTACAACGATAATGTGCTGCGCTTCATGGGCGTCTCAAGCAGCGGGTTGCTAACTGCTCTACTGTACACGGTTGGTGGGATCGTCGCTTTTATTATTGTGACCGGTTCGATCTTCATGATCTACAACGCCTTCACCATCTCCCTGAATGAGCGCACACGCCAGTTTGGCATTCTCTCATCGGTGGGAGCCACAGCGAAGCAGCTGCGTAACTCTGTGCTGTTCGAAGGTCTGTGTATTGGTGCGGCCGGAATACCGGCTGGCATTCTCTTGGGAATAGGCAGCATGGGACTTGTGCTAATGGCCGTATCCAGGAACTTCGGGAATATTCTCTATTCCGGCGTACCTCTGAGCTTGAAGGTGTCTGTTCCGGCCATTACGTGTGCGGCAGCACTAAGTATGGTTACGATTCTGATCTCGGCCTACATTCCGGCCAGGAAGGCGGCAGGCACTCCCGTGATGGAGAGTATCCGCCAGACGAACGAGGTCAAGGTTGAAGCCAAGGCCTTGAAGACGTCCAGCCGGGCGCAGCGTATCTACGGTCTCGAAGGCACCCTTGCACTTAAGAATTTCAAAAGAAACAAGAAACGCTACCGCAGCATTGTGCTGTCGCTCATGTTAAGCGTCGTGCTGTTTATATCGGCCAGCGCTTTTGTCACTGATTTGAAGCAGATGTCGGAACAGGCAGTAGCGTTCACCACCTATGATATCGGCTTCGCCACACCAACGATGAAAGACAGTGAAATGCTGGCGCTCTACGACAAGCTCAGAACCGCAGGCGGCATCTATGAGAGCTCTTACCAGACGCTGCTGAAAGTGACGGGGACAACCCAGGCAAGCGAGCTCTCGGATGCCTATTGGGGCACAGAGGGGGACTCGGGGAAAGCAGTCAATGATGGAAAAGCAGGAAATGCAGGAAAAACAGATGCTCCTTCGCCGGGCCGGTCGGATGAGCAGGCAACGCTGCCCGTAGATCTGCAGTTTCTGGATGACAAGGCCTATCTGAAGATTCTCGAAGGGCTGGGCTTGTCCGCAGCGGAATATACAGGTCCGGACGCCAAGTTCCTCGCCTTTGCCAAATCGATGAGTCCTGCCGACGATAAGCGGCTGAAGGAGTTTGACGAGTTCCTTAATTTGTTCAAGCGTTCATCCTCTACCCTGACCATTGCCCCTGAATCAGAGGGAGGGTCGAAGACTGGGCAGGGGCATGACGTAACGGTTACGTTCGTAGAGACTGTACCGCCGGATACCCTGCCGGTTACAGGAAGCCCCGCCTCTAGTCAACCGTTCTTCTTCCGGATAATCGCTCCTTATTCACTCATCGGCAAGTTTGAGACGGCGGACAGTCCGCCGGCAGTGAAGGGCCTGACCTTTCGTTCCAAGCATCCGGCACAGTCGGTCGCGGAGATGGAGAAGACGATCCAAGGTGCGCAAATTACGGATGAGTATAAGCTGTACAATGTGTATGCGATGATGGATGAGAGCCGCAATACGATATTCATCATCAACGTGTTCGCCTATACCTTCATTATCATGATCTCACTGATCGCGATTGCCAATGTGTTCAACACGATCTCGACGAACATTAAGCTGCGCCGCCGGGAGCTGGCGATGCTCCGCTCAGTGGGGATGTCCGACCGCAATTTCCAGAAGATGATGAATTTCGAGTGTGCCTTCTATGGCATGAGGGCGCTCTTGTTCGGGCTTCCCGCCGGGCTGGCCTTCTCCTGGCTGATCTACCGGGGCATGCTCATCGGCGGGGCGGACCAGATTGACTATGTCTTCCCTTGGGTCAGCATCGGAATCAGCGTGTTCAGCGTGCTCCTGATCGTATTCGTCACCATGCTGTATTCGGTCAGCACAATCAAGCGGGAGAATATCATTGATGCGCTGCGGGATGATATGACTTGATAGCAAGTAGGTTAGAACTTCACGCATGGGTAGGGACATGGGCGCGTGTCGTTACACTTAGCGGCAAACAGTTGGATTTTGTACACTTGCTGATATACGAATGAATCTTGGCGAGCTCGGATAGCTGAGCCAATTCAGCCGGTTTCGGCGCAGGACGGTATAGCCGCGCCCTTGCGGGATTGCAATTTTAAAAGAGACCTGTCTAATGTCTAGGGATTAGTGCAGGTCTCTTTTTATTACACAGGGAAATATGCAACTATCTCCCATTTTTGTCGTCCTATAATTATAGAAGAAAGAAGGAGGTTTCAATGTGATAAAGCGAAAACTTGTAGTCCCAGCAGTAGCTATTTCTTTTATTCTATCGTTGGCGGGCTGTACCGGCGGGGATAACAATGACCAAGCCCTACAAGGTAACAACTCTGTTCATCCCGTGTCCAGCCCCAATGACGACAGCAGTACGCAGACCCTAACAAACTACGACTTTGAGTCAGTCAAGAAAATCACGGTCACCAAATTACTCAACATGGCACCGGAGAATCCTCAAGATCCCATGGAATACACAGATCAAGAATCTATAGAAGTGATTACCCGCGCGATCCAAAGTGCAGCCCCCTTACCAGGGGTTCTAAATGTGACTGATGCCAACTACGATATCTTTATGGAATCCGCAAAGAAGAAATATGCGTTTCAGCTATGGATCAACGAGGAGAGCGAACAAGCCATGATTATGGATATGAGAGATACGCATACCGGATATACGCTGACTAAGGAAGCTACGGCTGAATTGAAGAAGAAGGTGTTCGCAGAATCAAGCTTGGAAGATCTGACGTTCAGAGCCGTGAGGAACTCTGCCGGAGATCTTGTGGCCAGGCCGATCGGTCTGCCGGAAAATAACTATTCGCTAAGCGGAGGCCCTGCCGTTGAATTACAGGGGATAAAATATAATACCGTGCATCTCTTTTACGGAGACCATAACGCAATCAACGCATTAATATCTCATGATCCTTCTACGGATGAAGTAGGTGTAAGATGGAGCGATACATTGAACTCATCAGACAATCGCTGGAATAATTCATTTATGAGCAGTTACAATATGCTATTTCCAATGGATGAAGACCATCTGTTGTTTCTGGAATCGGAGCTGACGGAGAAGGCAGGACAATACCACTTGTCCGCTTACAATGTAACCACGGGAGCTATTGAACGTCTCCGCGAAGACTTTTGGCCGCTTACACCTGATTACGATTATATCTATAAGCAAGAATGGAGAGCGGATGAGCAAAAGCTATTCCTGCAAAGCTACCTTGGCAATGTATGGATCTTTGATCTGAAAACAGGCAAGGATGATGTGCATCTATTGAAATATCCTGTCATCCCTCATTCGACGAGTGGAGCGCCTTCTCTCTTTCTTGCTCCAACGTTGGAGCGGTTTGTCCATGATGATGAGAGCGGACAATTGACATTCTACAATAATAAAGGCGTTCCGTTACGCATGGTAGCATTGCCGGCGAATCAATATGTGCCATCTGAGAAAATAAAGTGGAACCCGGCGGGGACCATTGCCTGGATGGATCAATCCTTGGATGACCGCAAGCGAATCCTGGATATCGATATTGATTATTTAAAAATAGCTCCGCAGGTCATACACTTCTACGATAAGGACGGGCTTCTTATTGCTTCCATTCAAGCGCAAGATAGCAATGATGATTCGGCAGTGGAGGTTACAGGATGGAGGGATGCTAATATTGCAGTGATTAAATCCTATACTTTAGAGCCTTCGCCCACGGGCTATTCAGCGCCGAAGGCGAAGGATACTTCTTACTTTCTCTATGATGTAAAAAACAACAAGAAGAAGGGAAGCTCTTCTAATTCTATACCGCCTGATACAACGGTTATTTCAGATCGTGAAGCCGTAGGCACGGGGAATAACGGAAACATTATTGTTAGTAATACGGAGATAATTTATAAAGACAGGAACTGAGATTCTCCCTCCTCATTCCTCCCCGGCCACCGAACCCAGCCCCTGATTATCCCCGCCAACCCGCTTCCGGTACTCGCCCGGAGTCAGGCCAGAGGCACGCTTGAACATACGGATGAACGAGTTCACATTCTGGTAGCCGACCTGAAGCGCGATATCCTGGATGCGCAGGTCGATATTCACCAGCAGCTCCTTGGCCCGCTCAATGCGCAGCGTGTTCAGGTATTCGCTGAAGTTGATGCCGGTCTTCTCCTTGAAGATGCTCGACAGATAGCCGGAGGTCAGATTCAGCTTGTCGGCTACGATATTGAGATTGATGTCTTCCCCGTAATGCTTCTCCAGATACTCCAGCACGAAGCTGATGACCGGGTCCCGGGTCTCCGAGCCGCTGCGGACCGCCGCAAGCACAGGAGTCACCAGCTCCCGGAGCCATTCACTATACTGCTGCGTGGAATAGAAGGCGGCGAACGGCTCACCGGACAGGGCCGCGACCAGCCCCATTTCAAGCTCCGGCAGATTCAGCTTCATGACGGTCTTGCTTGTCTGTTCTGCCACTCCCGCAGCAAAAGCCCGGAAATCCTCCGCAGCGGCATCCTTATTCTGCAGCTGCTCCAGCTGGCGGTCCAGCCACCCGAACACCGCCTCTTCGCTGCCGGACTGCAGCAGGTTATGCAGCTCTTCCCCATGGGTGACCTTCAGATGAAACGCCTTAGCCGACGAGGCCCGCGGCTCCACGATGATCTGTGTCTCCCCGTTCAGTCTGCGTTCCTTCAGCAGCTCGGACAGGTTGTGGTAAGCATCGGTAAACGGGGTTTCCCCCGAATACACCGGGCTGACCGCTATCGTGAGGTAGAGGGAATGCTCCTCTGCCAGCAGCTCCTGCAAAGTGCCCAGCACCTGAAGAATGGCGCTCTGCGGACCGGGATCGAAGAGCAGCAGCAAGAGCAGATCCTGCTCCGGCTGCAAGGCGACGTTCTCGGATTCCTCCCCGGTGAAGAGGCGCTGAATCAGCTGCCATAACGCCAGCGTATGCTTCTCAGGCTCCTCCGGCAGGCGGGTGAAGCTGAGCTTGAACAGGATGGAGGCATACGGGCGTTCGGAATGCAGGGCATCCTCCAGCTCATTCAGACTTGCGTTCAGCGGAATATTTTTCACCTTATGAGTATAAGCATACTGGCGGACCAGCGAATTCTTGTGCGCCAGATCGTTCTGGATGAACCGGTTGTTCTCCAGGATGGAGCTTAGGCGGTCGCCGATAATGGCGAACTCCTTGACGCTGCTCACCTTGCCGGGGACGCTGCCCGATTTGCGGTCGAACGCGGCGATCAGGCGCTGGAGCGGCTGGTTCAGCCGGTAGCTGAACAGGAGCGAGAACAGAAGGCTGACCAGCACCGCAGCAGCGAGCAGAACTGCGAGCAGCAGCCGCATGCCGCGCAGCCCGCTCGCGATGGCGGCAACCTCGGTGACCCGGACGTAGGTGAAGCCGGTCTGCGCCCCTTTTTGATAGAAATAATAGTTATCCCCGATTCGCTCATGCGAGCTTGTAGTAACGGCATACTCCAGCGCCGGCAGCTCCGTCTCTGCGGTGGAGAAGAGCAGCCGGTCCTGCGCATCCATTATATAGAAGGGATTCTTCCCGGCATCCCCGTACGCCTGCTCCAGCCGCTGCGGATTCAGCATCACAATGCCGTAGACCTCTTCATAAGGAATAGCCTTGATCATAACCGGCATCAGCCGCCCGAGCGCACGCGTGGAGCTCATTGTTGTTTCCGTAAAAGAGGCGGCAGGGAGGACCTTCAGATACTGGTTGTCCATGGTCTGGGCGCTCCAGAAATCCGCCGGATACTCCCCGCTGTAATAATATTTGCCGAACATGTCGGCCGCGCTACTCAGTCCCTCTTTCTCAAGAACATAGTCCTCCGCCTTGAAGTACAGAATGAAATTCTCAATATGCATAAAAGGATTCCCGTACAGCGTCATCAGATCCGACTTGACCTCGCTGAGAATATCATACCGCCGGTTCTCCTTCAGATGGCTGAGAATGCCCAGGTTGGCTGTCCACGTATCTGACTGGGTCAGCGCCAGAATCATATTCTGCGTCAGCCGGAAGTGATTCTCGTACCCTTCCACCGTCTGCTTTAGACTCTGCTCGTTCTGCCGGACCACCTCCTGATAGACCTTCCCGCTAAGATATAGATGAGAGAACAGATTGAATGAAGCCAGAAGCAGGATGACGCTCAGGAAGCTGAGCATGAGCTTGACGAACAGGCCGCTAAGGGCAAATTGGCTGGTAAGCGGTCTCTTCATATGTATTCCCCCTTCAGGTGCAGCCGCTTGGTTATCGTTTTATCCTATCATAGCGGCACAAAGCTGACACGCACAATATGCACTTTTGCTGATTTATACGCTATTCTAGGGAAATACGCAAATAGGGCGAAAAGATATATAACATGCTGATAGCGCTTCCCAAAGACTTGCCGCTATAATTCGGAGACAAACCCCGGAAACAGAGGGGAAGTTAGCTGACATTCAGCGAGCTGCATCATTAAGAACAAGAGGGGAATGCCTATGGCTCAAACGAGTGTAGTACAAGACAACTTGCGAAAGGAAATGAAAGATCCTTACCGGCGTCAAGGGCGTCTGCTGCGGACCTGGAACCATAACAAAACACTATGGCTGCTGTTCCTGCCGTGCCTGCTGTACTATCTGATTTTCCGGTATGCGCCAATGTTCGGCCTCGTCATTACGTTTAAGGATTATAATCTGTTTAAAGGAATCTGGGCCAGCGACTGGGTGGGGCTGAAGTATTACCGGATGTTTTTTGAGAATCCTGACTTTTGGCCGCTGATGAAGAACACCCTGCTCCTGGGTCTGTACAAGCTGGTGTTCGGTTTCCCTGCTCCGGTGATCCTGGCGATTCTGCTGAATGAAGTCCGTAAGGCTGCGTTCAAAAAATTCGTGCAGACGGTCAGCTATCTGCCGCATTTCATCTCGAATGTCATTGTGGCGAGCATGGTGATTATGTTCCTGTCGCCGACAGGAGGCCTGATTAACAATCTGCTGGGCACGTTCGGAATCGGACCGATTAACTTCATGAATGAGCCGGGGATGTTCCGGGGGATCTATGTTCTCTCGGAGATCTGGCAGCATATCGGCTGGGAGACCATCATCTATCTGGCGGCATTAACGGCGATTGATCCCCAACTCTATGAAGCAGCCGACATGGACGGGGCCAGCCGGATGCGCAAAATCTGGCATGTTACGCTGCCCGGCATCTCACCGGCGATTGTCATCACGCTGATTCTGAATATCGGCAAGGTGCTGGAGATTGGCTTCGAGAAGGTATTCCTGATGCAGAACCCGGCGATCTATGATACAGCTGACATCATCAGCACGTATGTGTACCGGGTCGGGATGGAACAGGGGAACTTCAGCTATGGTGCGTCCATCGACCTGTTCATGGGCATCATCAGCCTGATCTTCATCTATAGCGCCAATTACATCAGCCGCCGTGTCAGTGAGACAAGTCTATGGTAGAGAAGAGGTGTGGTGATGAGATCACCGAGAATATCCTTGTTTAATATTGTCAGCACGTTCTTTCTGCTGATCGTTGTGGTGATTACGCTCTATCCGTTCCTGCACATGCTGGCGGTGTCTCTGAGCAGCGATATCAATGTCATCAAGAACACGGTCTCGTTCTGGCCCAAGGGCTTCAATGTGAAGATGTACGAGCTGGTGCTTGGAGACCCGAAGATCTGGACGGCCTATAAAAACACGCTGATCTACACCGTGCTCGGCACGCTGATCTCGCTGGTGGTTACGTCTACCGGGGCCTATGCGCTCTCCCGCCGGGATATGGCGCTGCGCAAGACCTTCACGATGCTGATCGTCGTGACGATGTTCTTCAGCGGCGGGATGATCCCGACCTTCCTCGTGGTCCGCTCCCTGAATATGGTGGATACCGTATGGGGCATGGTCCTGCCGGGCGCGGTCAGCACCTGGAATCTGATTCTGATGCGTACTTTCTTCTCGGGCATTCCCAAGGAGCTGGAGGAATCCGGGCGCATCGACGGGTTGAATGATATCGGGATATTCATGCGTATCATCATTCCGCTGTCGAAGGCTTCCTTCGCCACTATTGCTTTATTTTACGCAGTGGGCATGTGGAATAACTTCATCTATCCGCTCCTGTATCTGCGCACTCCGGATCTGTTCCCGCTCCAGGTGCTGCTCCGCAATCTGGTGCTGGCGGGAAGCGCAAGCTCGGGGGATGTGACCGGGATCGGGGGAGACAACCAGGTCGTTGAAGAGTCGCTCAAATATGCAACGATTATGGTCTCTACGCTGCCGATACTCACGGTATATCCGTTTGTTCAGAAGTATTTTGTCAAAGGCGCCATGATCGGTGCAGTGAAGGGCTGAACCGGTCTGAACCATAACTACTACTTAAGGGAGAGATGAAGAATGAACAAATGGAAGTCTGTAATGCTACCCCTCGCGGCAGCGGCAATACTGGTGAGCGGCTGCAGCGGGGGCAATAACAATTCCGCTTCGCCTGCGGCTACGGCTGCACCTGGAGGAGAAGCTTCTCCGGCCACTTCGGAAGCGAAGCAGGCCCACACCTTCACCGCACTGCTGGACAACAATGCCACCTTCCCTTATTCCAAGGACTGGCCGGTCTGGGGCTGGATCAAGGATCAGACCGGGGTCACGCTGGAGGTGCAGACTCCTTCCGGGAAGCTGGCTGAAGCGCTGAATCTCGCGGTGGCCTCTAATGCGCTGCCGGATCTGATGTATATGCCCAACCGCAAGGAATCGAACAAATTCGGCCAGCAGGGAGCACTCGTGGACCTGATGGAATACATGGACAAGCTGCCGAATCTGACCGCCTGGATGAAACAATATCCGGATGAGGCGAAGGCGGCGCTCTCCGCTGACGGCAAAATGTATATGTTCCCGAACCAGGGCTTCGGGGAGACGAACCGGATGATCTGGATGTACCGCCAGGATGTTTTTGAGAAGGAAGGCATTCAGGCTCCCAAGACTTATGATGAGCTGCATACGGCTCTGAAGACGCTCAAGACGAAATACCCGGACAGTTACCCGTTGTCGCTCCGTTACGGACAGATCCCGGATGAGATGAACACGAATATGACGGTCAACTATGGAACGGGCGAAGGGGCGTACTACGATTTTGATGCAAAAGAATGGCGCTATGGGCCGACAGAGGACAGCTACAAGGAAATGGTCGGCATGTGGAAGCAATTCTATGATGAAGGGCTGATTCCGCCGGACTTCCTCTCGCTGCAGACCAAGCAGTGGCAGGACATGGTGTCTACCGGCAAGTCTTTTGTAACCGTAGATTATATCAGCCGTGTGGACTTCTTCAATAATGCGATGCGCAAGGAGAACCCTGAATTCAATATGCAGTTCATGGCTCCTCCCGCAGGGCTTGAGGGCGGCAAGCAGCTCAATCCTTACTTCCATTACATGGAGGGCGGTCTGACGGTAGCTTCCACCTCCAAGAATATCGAAGATATCATGAGTTATATGGACTTTTTCTATTCGGAAGAAGGCCGCACGCTCAGCAGCTGGGGTGTGGAAGGTGAGACGTATGTGAAGGAAGGCGATACGATCAAGTTCAAGCCGGAATTCACCGATGTGATTGAAATGCGGAAAGCAACGGGACTTCAGACCAGCGGAACCTATACGTGGATTGACTTCAATGCCCATCTGTCCCTGTTCTCGGATGACCTGAAGCACGCCTATGAAGAAGCCGTCAAATACGATCCGGCCAACATGCAGCCGCGTCCGGCCTTCACCGAGAAGGAGAATGAAGTCATCTCGATCACCGGACAGGCGATCAAGAAGCACCGTGATGAGAGCTTTGCCAAATTCGTGACCGGCTCCCGTAAGCTGGCGGACTGGGATAAATATGTTGAGGAGATCAACAATCTGGGCGTGGACAAGCTGCTGGCAACGTACAAGGAAGCGTATGACCGTGTTCAGAATATTCAATTGAGCAGCAACTAACCGGGTACTGACCGCAGGGAAGAACCGCTGAAGCACAGGCAAGGCATTCAGGGTAATCGCGTGACCATTAAAGGAGGCGCCGCTTATGAAGCAATGGCTGCAAGGCTCTGGCAAACGGCTTGGATGGATTCTATCGGTGGTAGGTCTGATTCTTGTACTCTCAGCAGTAGCGGTTCCGGGCGCAGCCCGGGCCGCAGGCACCATTACACTGGATGAACCGCCCGGGGGATATGTCTCCTCCGGCGGGCCGGTGGAGGTCAGTGGTACCTATAGCGGACTGTACGATGTCCGGCTATATGTGAACGGGACGGCCCAGTTCGAAGCGCTGCTGGATGACCCGGACGGGGATGACAGCGGCACCTGGTCTTATACGCTCGACACCTCACGTTACAACGGTTCGGTGGAGCTGGTGGCCCGCGGGCTGGATACCACCACCCGCTATGGGGTGTGGAGTCCGTCCGTCACCCTTGAGGTGAACAACCCGGCAGGCGTTGCGCCAGTGGTGACGATTACCGGACCGGACGAAGGGATTGCTGTGACCGGACAGGTGGCGGTCACCGTTCAGGCAGAGTCGATTACGCCAGTCTCGGCTGTGCAGGTCCGGGTGAACCGGGGACCGTGGCAGCAGGCCGCTTATAACGGCACGGAATATGTATATGCCTGGAATACGGCGGGCATCGGTGACCGCACGATCAGCCTGGAAGCCCGGGCCACGAATGCGCCCGGACGCTACGGCTACAGCCCGACCGTCTATGCGCAGGTCGGTGCGGGCACACATGAAGCGGCAGTGCCTCTGCCCGATCAGGACCGGGCCATGTGGATCTGGGAGCCGGAGAGCTATAAGCTGCTGCTGAATCCGGGTTCGCGGGAGGTGCTGGAGTCCTTCGTTACGGACACCGCAACCTTCGGATCAGAGCCGGTGACGACGCTGTATCTGGCTGTGGGCAACTACGCGGGCTACCGGGCGCTGGAGGAGCAGGAGGATGAGCTACGCTCCTTCATGCGCTGGGCGCATGAGCGGAACTTAAGCGTCCATGCCCTTGTCGCGGGCGGAACCTCCCCGGCTTATATGGGTGCTTATGAGCGCTACCATAGTCATGCTGTACGGGAGATCGAGCAGATTATCAACTACAATCTTGCGGTGGATGCGGATGAGAAGTTCGATGGAATCAATGTGGACATCGAGCCGTATATCTCCCCGGACTTCAAAGACCCAAGCAAGTTCCTGCAAAAGGAGTACCTGGATGGTCTCCAAAAAATGATTGACCGCCGGGATACAGCCGGTATCCAGCTGCCCTTCGGCCCTGCTGTCCCTAAATGGTATGATTCCTCCGAGCAGGGGGCGAATATCCAGTGGAATGGCACGACAAAATGGCTGTCCGAGCATATCCAGGATATCTCCGATTATATCTCGATCATGGATTACCGGGATTCCGCAGACGGCACAGCGGGCATCATTGCCGGCGCAGCTGGAGAGCTGGCTTATGCCGAGGCGATCGGCAAGCCGAATTCCGTAGTCATCGGGGTAGAGACGCTGGATATTGCTAACAGCGGTGACCCGGAGACCATTACCTTCCAGGAGGAAGGTCGCAGCCACATGGAAGCAGAGCTGGACAAGGTCTACGCCGCTTCCGGGCAGAGCAGCGCTTTCGGCGGAATCGCTGTCCATCATTATGATTCCTACCGGGCATTACCTTCATATTGGGGACCGGGCGGCGTCTTCTGGACAGCGCCGGAAGACCATGAAGCACCATCTGCACCTGCGGGTACGCCAACCGCTGTTGCCAGTGACTATCAGAGCATAAGGCTGAATTACGGAATGGCTACTGACAACTTGGAGGTAGACCGCTACATTATCTACCGCAGCACAGTACCCGGCTTCACGCCAACCTCTGCGGATATTGCCGGACTCGCCCGGGGCCTGAATTATCAGGACAAGGGACTGCTCCCGGATACCACTTATTATTACCGCATCGCCGCCCGTGATCTGGCGGGCAATATCGGGCCGGTCTCCAGCGAAGTGTCAGCTGTTACTGGAAGCACAGCGCTTAGGCCGATGATTGTGACGGATATGCAGCTAGCCTACACCGGGACTGCGGCTTCCGCTACCATGAAAGTGCGCGACTATACTACCGGGGTGGTGCTTGAAGGAGCAGTTATAGAAGGCCGCTTCACGTATTCGGCGGGCCGTTACGCGGCGGCAGTTACAGGAGCGGATGGGCGGGCTGCCTTCACTTCAGAGGCTATTCTGTCGGGGCGTCAAGCCGGATTCGAGCCGAGAAGAGTTCAGGCAGCCGGTTATTACTATGCCAGCGCCCATGACCTGCCGCATACTTCCGCATTACTGTCGCATGGCGGGCTTAGTGGATTAACGTTATCGGCAGGAGTGTGGGATAAGCCTTTTGCTGCAAGTGACAATGCCTATACCGTTACAGTCAACAGCAACGTAACCGTGCTACAAGTCACACCGGTTACCGTCAAGGCCTCGGATGCGGTACTTGTAAACGGAATGCCCGTGGCATCGGGAACAGCCGCGTCCGTTACGATCGGATCAGAGCCTGCCGAGGTATCGGTCCTGGTGTATCACGAGGATGGAACCGCAGATCTCTATCTGCTGCATATCGAGAGAAGTGCTCCGGCAGATCCGGTGATCCCGGTGACCATGGATGCCTATGTCCATGAGCACCAGCCCTCCGCTAATTTCGGGCAGGAGCCTGTGCTGGAGGTTGCCGATCTGCCGAATGCACAGGGCGGAGGCGACCGTATCGCCTTCATGAAGGCAGAGCTGAATCTCTCCGGGACGGCGGTGCAGTCCGTAACGCTGAACGTCTATGTTACCGCTGCTCCAGCTTCTCCGGTTACGCTTGCTCTGAAGGGCTACACCGGAGCGCAGTGGACCGAGAGTGGCATTACCTGGAATAACCGCCCTGTCAGCGGCGGAACGAATCTCGGAACAGTCCGGGTCACCGGGTCCGGGTGGTACAGCGCGGATGTGACCGCTTATGTTGTCGCGGCAGCGGCGGCTGGACTTACGCCGACCTTTCAGTGGAGCGACCCTAATACTACGGGAATCGTTGTAACGCTGGCCAGTTCAGAGAATTCGGATAACAAGCCATATCTATTAGTTAATGACGGGTTGTAAAAGAGAAGGGGCGGTCACTTCCGCCCCAATAAGGAGGAGAGGGTTCATCATGGAAGAGACGTTGACTCCGGCGGCGGAGCATCTAGTGGAGCGTATGCGCGTTCTGGTCTATAACGAGCGCAGCCAGATGGGAGCTGCGGCGGCAGGAGCGGTCGGGCAGTGCATCAGAGACTTGCTGGGGAAGTCTCAGTCTCCGATTCGCATTGTATTTGCCGCAGCTCCATCACAGAATGAGCTGTATGAAGGACTGGTCCGGGAGCAGGGGATTGACTGGTCCCGGGTGCACGCTTTTCATATGGATGAATATATCGGCCTGCCGGAGAAGGCCCATCAGCGCTTCGGGAACTATTTGCAGGAACGGTTGTTCAGCAGAGTCAATCCCGGACGGATCGAGTTGCTGGGCCGGACGGGCAATATTGAAGGGGAGTGCCGGAGATACGCGGAGCTGCTGAATGAAGCGCCTATTGATATCGTCTGCCTTGGCATCGGTGAGAACGGGCATATTGCGTTCAATGATCCGCCTGTAGCCGATTTCGCCGATCCGCTGCTTGTTAAAGCGGTTGAATTGGATGAAGCCTGCCGGACGCAGCAGGTGAATGACGGCTGCTTCGCCACGCTGGACGATGTCCCTACTCATGCGCTGACGCTGACCGTGCCCGCCTTGATGGCAGGTTATCATCTGTTCGCCATTGTTCCCGGCAAAGCCAAGCGGGCTGCGCTGCAGGCTGCGCTTCATGGCCCGCTCAGCACTGCGTGCCCGGCGAGCCTACTGCGGACCCATCCCGCCATTACACTATTTACCGACCGGGATGCCTTCGGCTCATGAACGGTGTGATCTCGGGAAGACATTACAGAACCGGCCTGCCGCTCGAGGTCCACGTTAACGGTGGCGTCATTGAAGCGGTTCATACCCTGGCCGAAAGTCCGCATATGGCCGATTGGCCCTGGCTTGCGCCGGGGCTGGTTGATTTGCAGGTGAACGGCGGCTGGGGGCTTGACTTCAATACGCTGCCGCTTGCACCGGAGACCGTGGCTGGACTCTCGCGCCGCCTGCTGGCCCGGGGAGTTACCTCGTATTGTCCTACCCTGATTACGAACGGGTCGGACCAGCTCGTCCAGGCAGCATCCGTGATTGCTGAAGCCGTGCGGACACAGCCGGATATCGCCGGGCTGATTGCAGGCATTCATCTGGAGGGGCCCTTCCTGTCCCCGGAGAACGGTCCGCGCGGGGCGCATCCCCTGGAGCATATCTGCCCGCCCGATTGGGAGGCCTTCTGCCGCTGGCAGGAGGCGGCGGAGGGGCTGATCCGGATCATTACCGTGTCGCCCGAATGGCCGGGAGCCGCAGCCTTCATCTCCAGATGCACCGCTTCCGGCGTGAGGGTCTCCATCGGACATACGGCGGCCTCACCGGAGCAGATCCGGCAAGCAGTGGCCGCAGGGGCGGTGATGTCTACTCATCTGGGCAACGGTACGCATCTTACTCTGCCGCGCCATCCTCACTATCTGTGGGAGCAACTGGCTGCCGATGAGCTGTATGGCTGCATGATTGCCGACGGCTGCCATCTGCCGGATGCGCTGCTGAAGGTGATCCTGCGGGTGAAGCAGAGCCGGGCGATTCTGGTCAGCGATGCCGTCTCGCTGAGCGGCATGGCGCCGGGTGCCTACCGGCTGCATATCGGCGGCGACGTGGTGCTGACGCCGGAAGGAAGGCTGCATCTGGCTGGCCATCCCCGGCTGCTGGCCGGATCGGCCATGATGCTGGCGGACCAGGTGGCCTACCTGGCCCGGGCCGGGTTGGCAACGCTGGAGGAGGCGCTCGACTGCGCTTCGCTTCACCCGGCCCGGCTGCTGAGGCTCCCGCAGGCTGCCGGACTTACCGCCGGTGCCCCAGCAGATCTGATCGGCTTCCGCAAGAACGGCGGAGCCCTGGACATTCAGGCAGTGTGGAAGAATGGCCGGATTACAGCGGCTGACAAGGATTAGTCTAGCAGGGCGGCCCGTAAGCCAAATGTAGTCGAAAAACCGATCACATTGCGACCAGGGGCGGCACGTGAGCCCAATGTAGTCGAAAAACCGATCACATTGCGACCGGGGGCGGCACGTGGGCCAAATGTAGTCGAAAAACCGATCACATTGCGACCGGGCGCAGCACGTAGACCAAATATAGTCGAAAAACCGATCACATTGAAACCGGGAGCGGCTCGTAGGCCCAAATGTAGTCGAAAAACCGATTACATTCTGACCAGGAGCGGCACGTGAGCTCAATGTAGTCGAAAAACCGATTACATTCGGAGCAGGAGCGGCACGTGAGCCCAATATAGTCGAAAAACCGACCACATTTGGACCGGGGACGGCCCGTAAGCCAAATGTAATCGAAAAACCGATCACATTGCGACCAGGGGCGGCGCGTAAGCCAAATGTAATCGAAAAACCGATCACATTGCGACTGGGGGTAGCGAGTAGGCCAAATGTAGTCGAAAAACCGATCACATTGCGACTGGGGGTAGCGAGTAGGCCAAATGTAGTCGAAAAACCGATCACATTGAAACCGGGAGCGGCTCGTAGGCCCAAATGTAATCGAAAAACCGATCACATTGCGACCGGGGACGGTGCGGAGGCCCAATGTAGTCGAAAAACCGAACACATTGCGAATCAGGGGCGGCGCGTAAGCCCAATGTAGTCGAAAAACCGAACACAATAATAGGCGGTTTCGTCCTTACTGATCCAATCCATAAATTTAAACCTGACGTTGTAAGAGGAGGAGAGAGCGATGCTTAGCTTAATACCCGAGCCGAAGCAGGTAAGGTTGACAGAGAAGGAGCCATGGCAGGCCGGCGGGGAATTCCGTCTGCGGTTGGCTATGGAAGTGGAAGATCCCCGGCTGGTGCTTCATTGCCGGCGGGCTTTTCCCGGCAGGGAAGTCACCGCCGCCGTCACGGGAGCAGGCGAGGGATACTCGCTGCTGATTGAGGAGATTGTGAGAATCGAGGGAACGGAGGAGACTGAGAGCACTTCAGCGCAGGCAGTGCCTGGAGAAGCGGGACCGACTAACGGCCGGGCTTCGGTTGCTGATCCTGCTAAGGCCGACCTGTCCCCACTGAAGGGCCGGGCGGAAGGCTACATTCTGGAGGTTAGCGCAAGCGGTGCAGCAATCCGCGCCCTTGACGCCCCCGGACTCTATTACGGCTTGCAGACGCTGCTGCAATTGCAGAGCCTGCACGGGGACGGCAGTATTCCGGCGATGTCCATTACGGACTGGCCCGATACGGAGCTTCGGGTGATGAATTTCGATCTGCGCCAGACCTTCTCGAAGCCGGAGCGGCTGATCGAATATCTGGCTGAATTCTCCCGCTACAAGACGAACGCGGTGCTCATTGAATACGAGGACAAGTTCCCATTCCAGACGCACGGGGAATTCGCCCATCCGCAGCACGCGCTTAGCCGGGAAGAGCTGGAGGCGCTCCAGGCTGGGGCCCAGGAGCATTATATCGAGATTATTCCGCTGCAGCAGAGCTTCGGCCATCTGGAGTATGTGCTGCGCTATGACACCTGGAAGCATCTACGGGAGACAGAGGAATCTACTGGCGAGATCTGCCCGTCCCATCCGCAGACCTATGAACTGATTACAAGCTTGCTGGCGGAGATGATGGATGCCCATCCTGAATCACGTTATATTCATCTGGGTTGTGACGAGGTGTACAGCCTGTGCGAATGTGAAGCGTGCCGGAAGGAATTCGGCGGCGTGAGGGAACGGGCCTTCATCTCCTTCCTGAACCGCCTGATCGAATTCACAGCCAGCCGGGGACGGCAGCCGATCTTCTGGCATGACATGCTGGACAAATGCCCGCCCGAGGAGTTGGCGAAGCTTGATCCGCGAAGCGCAGCGATGATCTGGATCTATAACGGCCGCAATATACAAAATGAAGTTACTTCCCTTACCCATAAGTTCAGAGCGCTGGGCATTGAGGTGATGGGTGCTCCTGCGGTCCGCAGCTTCGACTGGGCGGAGCATCAGAACTACCCTGTCATTGACAACCGGACCGACAATCTGCTGCAGTGGGCAGAGACCGCCGAGAAGCTGGATATCCGCTGTATGGTCGCTACGAACTGGACCGGGCCATTCAGCCTTGGCGTTCCTTATGGCGTATTCGAGACCACCTGGTATCCGATGCTGCTTCATGCCGATCTAGCCTGGAACCGGCGGGCAGATGCTGGTACGTTCATCGACCGCTTCCTGGAGCTGTTCCATGGTATAACTCCAGAGACAGGTCATGCGCGGCTGGGAAATTACCAATTAGAGGATTACTACGATATCATCTGGAAGCTGCGGGAGGAGGTGCAGCGGAATCACGGCTACGCTGAGCTGATCGCGATCATGCATGATTTCGAGGTAGCAACCGACCGCTCCAGGGCGATTCACAAGTATGCCTACCGCTGGGAGCTGTACCCGGGCGACAGCGCGGAATGGCGTTCTCTGCTGAACAATTACACCCGTAACCATAACGGACGCGAAGCGGTCCGGCCCCGGATGCTGGAGGCGCTTCTGCAATACCAGCCCCGGGATATGGCTGAGCATTTCGTGAAATCGCGCTTCTATCTGCATGATTACCTGGAGCGGACGCTCTACCGGGAGATCGGGCTGGCCCAGGGAGAATGAGCACTCAATATATCGAGAGGAGGATGGAGCAATTATGCAACTGAACGAAGCAAATCTAAAGCATGATCCGGCCGCCATGAGCCTGGAGGACAAAATAGCGCTTATGTGCGTAGTCGGCACCCCTTCTATAGCGGCAGAGCCGGAGTTCCGTGAACGGATGTCCGGAAACCGGTTCGGCGGGATTGGCCTGTTCCCTCATAATGTGAAGGATGAGCAGCAGACGCTGAAGCTGATGGCGGAGGTTCAGGCCATTGCCGGAGACTCCGGCATTCCGCAGCCTTACTATGTGTCGATCGATGAGGAGGGAGGCACGCTCTCCAAGTTCAAGACCTTCTATCCTTACATTCCCGGCAACCGTGCTGCCGGATTAAGCCTGGATGCTGAGACCGCCTATCTCCAGGGTGAAATCATCGGCAGCCAGCTCCACGCGCTGGGCATCCCGATGAACTGGGCGCCAGTGCTGGATGTGAATACGAATATTGACAATCCGGTTGTCGGGGTGCGCTCTTTCGGCGAAGACCCTGAAGTAGTAGCCGCCTTCGGCAAGGCTTATATTCAGGGGATGCACGAGACAGGTGTAGCGGTAACGGCCAAGCATTTCCCCGGCCATGGACAGGTCAGCGGCGATTCCCATGTCGTCCTCCCCGAGTGTGAACTGACGCTGGAGGAATTAATGAACGGGCCGCTGTTGCCATTTATCGCTGCCATCGAAGCCGGGGCCGATTCAATCATGATGGGACATCTCGTATTTCCTAACATTCCCGAGTCGGCAGGACTGCCTGCTTCACTGAGTCCCTTCTTTGCCGGAGACTTACTGCGCAGCAGGCTGGGCTTTGAGGGTATCATCTGCACCGATGACATCGAGATGGGCGCGATCAAGAAGAATTTCAACCCGGATGAGGTGGGCGTACTGGCCGTGCTGGCCGGCAACGACATGATTCTGATGTGTCATACGCCGGAATTCCAGGAGCAGGTCATCGCGGGTATCCGAAAAGCTGTTCTGGACGGCGTCATCGCCGAATCCAGAATTGACGAATCGGTCAGCCGCATCCTCCGCCTCTATGCGAAATTCCGGCAATACCGGGCGGCAGCCCGGCCCATTCCGCGCGAGGGATGGAATGAGGCGGCCCTGCAATATGCGCGCCGGACGGTCAAGGTCAGCCGCGACCCGCAGCAATTGCTGCCGTTGTCTGCTGAACGCTCATATCTGCTGATCTTGCCGCGCCAGGAGCAGTTGACCATCGCCGACAACTCCGGGGACAATGAGATCGGCCTTGCCGCGCTGCTGGAAGCCCGGGGCTTGTCCGTGCAGACAGAGTATTGCAGCATGAAGCCGGACGCCGCCGAAATTGCGAACCTGTGCGCCAAGGCCGCCGGCCGCACCGTCATTCAGGGGACACTGAATGCCCATCTGTTCCAGGGCCAGCTCGAACTTGCCGAGAAGCTTGCGGCGGCCGTTCCGCTCCTGAACCTGGTACTGCGTAACCCGTATGACGATGCTTACCTGCCGCAGAACGCCGGAAGCATTCTTCTGTGCTCCACCTCCGATTATTCGCTTCAGGCTCTAGCGGAAGTGTTGGTTAGACAGGCTTAATAACTCACTCAAGAGCAGACTCTCATGCCATACTTGGGGTCTGCTCTCATTTGTGTTGATAGAATAACATAGTATTATTGTTGATATATGGGAAATAAGACGGTGTTCGTCACAGAGGAGGATCTGCAGCATCTCTGATCCAGCGCACAATCGGCCGGAATTGATCGGTATGGATCAATTTTATCGTTGTATCCATCATTGGTTTGCGGGACGGGCTGCTTTATAATTTCATTGTGCAAGCAATGCAAGCAATGTCATTCTATTAAGGGGCTGCAGCAATGAGAGAACTGAAGGGCAAACAGGTCATTCTTCAAGATCATGATTTGAGACGCAGAGAGGACGCCAACCGCCGGTATCTGATGAAACTGACAAATGACAATCTCCTCTTTAACTATAAGGTGGAGGCAGGAAGATATGACGGCAGAGATATTCCAGCGGATGCACACGGGGGCTGGGAGACGCCGGTCTGCCAGATCCGCGGACATTTTCTGGGACACTGGCTGTCTGCGGCAGCAATCCGTTATCATGAGACCGGGGATCTGGAACTCAAGCTGAAGGCCGATCTTATCCTGGACGAGCTGGCTGAATGCCAGAAGGACAACGGAGGGCAATGGGCTGCGCCGATTCCCGAGAAATATCTGCACTGGGTGGCCCAAGGCAAGGCGATCTGGGCGCCGCAATATAACATCCATAAGCTATTTATGGGTCTTGTCGATATGCATCATTTCACCGGGAGCCGTAAGGCGCTTGACATCGCAGACCGATTCGCCGACTGGTTCGTCGATTGGAGCAGTACCTTCACCAGAGAGAAGTTCGATGACATACTGGATATGGAGACAGGCGGTATGCTGGAAGCTTGGGCTGATCTGCTGGAGCTTACCGGGAACGATAAATACACTGTTTTGCTGGAACGGTATTACCGCAGCAGATTGTTCCGCCCGTTACTCGAAAATAAAGACCCGCTGACCAACATGCACGCCAACACGACCATTCCCGAGGTACTCGGCTGCGCCAGAGCTTACGAGGTTACCGGCGAGCAGCGCTGGATGGATATTGTCACGGCCTACTGGAAATGTGCGGTCACTGAGCGGGGGATGCTGGCTACCGGCGGCAATACGGCAGGTGAAGTATGGATGCCGAAAATGAAGATCAAGGCCCGCCTTGGAGATAAGAATCAGGAGCACTGTACAGTGTATAACATGATCCGTTTGGCAGAATTTCTTTTCCGGCACACCTCGAATCCGGCCTATGCGCAGTATATCGAATATAATATGTACAACGGAATTATGGCGCAGGCCTATTACCAGGAATACCATCTGACCGGCAACAAGCACAGTGATCCGGCAACTGGGCTGCTCACGTACTTCCTGCCGATGAAAGCCGGGCTGCGGAAGGACTGGAGCACGGAGACAGACAGCTTCTTCTGCTGCCACGGAACGATGGTCCAGGCCAATGCGGCGCTCAACAGAGGCATCTATTATCAGGAGCAGAACGATATCTATGTCTGCCAGTATTTCCGTTCGGAGCTGACCACCGAGATTCACGGAGAGAGCGTGCGGATTCAGCAATCCCAGGATCATATGAGCGGAAGTATGCTGAACTCCTCGAACACAGCCGGGCAGCAGGAGCTGAATGAGATTACTGCACTTCATGAGAACATGCCGGATTACAGAAAATATGATTTTACCGTCCATACCAGTTCTGCCAGCGAGTTTGCCGTCCATCTGCGAATTCCAGACTGGATCATGTCAGAAGCTGTGATCTATGTGAACGGGGAGCTGCACGGGAAGTCTGCGGATCACTCCGCCTTCTATACGATACTACGAGAGTGGCAGGACGGCGACCGGATCAGCATCATTCTGCCTGTAGGCATCCGTTTCATCCCTTTGCCCGACGACGAGCAGACCGGCGCGTTCCGCTATGGCCCTGAAGTACTGGCTGGCATCACCGAGAATGAACGGATCCTCTACACCCCGTTAGCGGATGCAGCCGGTGAGATCATCATGGAGAACGAACGGGAATGGGGGAGCTGGCGTTACTTCTTCAAGACCACCCGTCAGGACCCCGGCATCCAGCTCAGAAGAATCCGCGATATCGGGTATGAGCCTTATCAGGTGTATTTCCCGGTAAAATCCCCCCACAAAGTGGGGTTTTAGCTTCGATGTCTATTCAGGTACTTTGCGGGGACCCCGGAACATATACATTCTTGTCTATTTAAATAAGCATAGGCGTTATTTAGCAGAACAACCACCTGCATCCTTGCAGGTGGTTATTTTATGTGTAAATATATTTTTTGAACGATCGGTCGTTAAATTATTGACAATTCATTAGTTTAATCCTTATAATGACATTAATTCAATCGAAGGGAGCCTGAGGGTTATCAAGAAAAAAGAGATTACATCCAGTTACATCATCCAGGCAGCATTTGAGCTTTTTGCTGAGTATGGAATAGAGAAAACGAGTTTGGGTTTAATTTCAAAAAAAGTGGGGATCACCAAATCCTCTATTTATTATCATTTTGCTACAAAAGAAGAGCTGATCAGCCGGACCTTTGAGCATATTTTCCGGGATCATCATTTTACAGCGTATTTTGATACGGAATCCGTTAATAAGGACAATTTTGCAGAAATCCTAATCAGCGGCGGTCTAAACATGCTGCCAAGCAGCGAGGAAGAGTATCGCTCCACTTTAAGGGTGCTCAGTGAGTTTGCCATGCTGGCTGAACGGGATGAGCAATTTCGAGCTCCATTCTTGAGAATCCAACAAGATTTTGTAACCGGTTTTGTTCAACTTCTGTCGAAGGGCGCTGAATTTGGCCTTATTGCTTCTTCAACCATCGGGGTTAACGCAGCCATTCTTGCTCTGCTTATAGATAATTTATCCAGATGCAAGATGATGAGGATGGATCTCGAATATGAGCTGATTTGGGAAGAGGCTGTCCGAAGAATGATACTTCGTGAAGATCACCAATAACTTACAGGGGGCAGATACACTTGAAACATATTATTATTACAGGTACATCCAGAGGAATCGGTGAATCCCTGGCTAATCAATTCATCGACCCGTCCCACCATCTGATATGTATATCCAGAACGGCTAACCAAGGACTCATGGAGCGAGCGAAGCAACTGTATTGTCAAATGGATTATTTTAATTATGATTTAACGGATATCAGTGGTCTCGATCAGCTTTGTGAAGAAATATTCAGCCGAATTGATCTTCATTCCAGCGGGGAAGCCGTCTATCTAATCAATAATGCCGCCATGCTGACGCCTGTAAGCCCGATTGATAGGTTAGAAACGGGACAGATCATAGAGAACCTCCACTTGAATCTGTTAGCACCCATGGTGATTACCTCCAACTTTTTACGACTTACTAAGCATCTGAATGTGGACAAAAGAATCCTGAATATCTCCTCAGCTTCTGCAAAGTACATACTGCCTTCACAAAGCGCCTACAGTACTGCCAAAGCTGGTTTAGACTCTTTTACCAAGTGTATAGACATAGAACAGAAGCTGGCTACGTATCCGGCAAAAGCAGCAGCAGTGTATCCCGGCATGATCGATACAAGCTTGCAATCGGAAATACGGTCTGTAACCACTGAGCTGTTCCCCTATGTGAATGAATTCATTCAGCTCTCTGCGGAAGGGAAACTGCAATCACCGGAATACACAGCGTCTAGATTAATTGAAATTCTTGTACATGATGATTTCGGAAAGACTGTTATTATTGAAACCATCGATTAATGCTGAGAGAGAGGTGATTAACATCAGTCCCTCCAGAAAATTAAGCAGCTTCAGCCAGCTTGATGACTTCATAACATACGGCGGGTATATGGAAATACCGGAGAATCGCGGACGGACACCTGAAGAGCTTCTACTTGACTGTCAAGCCAGCTCCAGAAGCAAGCACGGTCACAGCCTGGAATTTGAGTTCCGGCAATGCAGGTTAACGGTGGTTTACGCAAAAAAAGGCTATTTCGGATCGCAGCTTGACTTCAGCCGCAGAGGACGAAGAGTTACGGGGAGTGACATGCTCCAATGGCAGGATTTTTCCAATTACCTGGCAGAGCTTGGGTTGACCACCGTCAACTTCACTCAGAAAAGCAAGAGGATTAGAGCGCAGCTAAGCAACGGATTGCGGGTTATTTTCCAATACTCGGCGGACCATGGCGATTATCTGCTGGATCAGATCACCAGCCGTTACGGCAACCAGAGAAAATTGAACCGCATTATCGCTGAACCAATGATCCTGGATATGCAGAGCATGGGTTATACGGTCAGCGAATACCTGAAGCACGGCGGTTTCTTCAAGCTGCCGGGGCAGCAGGACCGCCGCTTCACGGATCTACTCATGCGGTGCACCACCAAAGAAAGCCACAGCAGTATAACAGGCACTATATTGGGATTTCAATTTAAGCGTTGGCTGCTGGAGATCTTTTATGATGAGAAGCTGCAGTTCACAGGCGAGAATATGAAATTCATCGGGGAACACGGAGAGGATAGGAAAGAGGAAGGGCAACAGGATAACGAATTCCGCACATGGGGAGATTTCCAGGCGTTTGCCCGGTATCACGGCATTCAGATCTTAGAGCAATGCCGCAGTCTGGATGTCATGATCGTCTTCCTGGATACAGGGGCCAATGTGCATTTTAATTATTCTGAAGACCTGGAGGATTATGTTGTCACTGTGTTAGAGGGCGACGGAATGCGCTTGCGCGACAGCTACAGGAGAATTTATAAGGATTAATGCGTGTATTCATATGAAAATAAAAAAACCACCGTTGAAGGGCTTTCCCTTAACCGGTGGTTTTTTGCTGATAAACGAACTCCTGCCATGATCACCTACAAAAAGTAGGTCAAATGGAAATTCAATTGCCATTTTTTTGCGCATCTGCACGGTGATTTGAGTATTTCCATTCATCTACTTCACGGGGATCAACACCACACAAGTGACTGATTAGAAGCGCCAATGTAACGTTCGGGAGTACCACACCGTACTCAATATTCTGGTAGTTGCGCAAGGTGCATTTCATGGTGTCGTTAATCTGATGTACGATGGATTCTTGGGTGTACCCTGCGGCTTTCCGTGCATCCTTTATCCTCAAAATGCAATATCTCCCTCAACTTTTCGGTATGTTTTTATGATAGGGGAGGAGACCCGTTAATTTAACGCTTTATAATACACGAAATATATTGCGTATAATGTTTTTAGGTATATAATAATAGATGTAAACGGGATAATTAGTAAAATATCCCTTTATATTGACCGCCGTTTGATTCAGCCTTAGTATCAACTATACGTATGCTTTTAATCCTATTTTATGGGAGGAGGTGTGTTGGTTTGGGATCGGTCAATTCGATTCGGGAAGAACTGCTCGCGTATATGAACAGAAATCAAATGATACATTCCCATTTTGCAGAGTTAGCGGGTCTCAATTCAGGTACGCTCAGCCGGATCTTAAAAGGTAAACATCCAATCTCTATGGCACAGCTTGCTGCGATTACTGCTGGAATGAAGCTGCCGGAGGACTATTTTTTTGAAGACTACATAGAGGAATGCTTTTCTTTTGTAGTCTCCATGCGGCGGATACGACCCTTTATTTTCCGCTCAGCTGAGTTAGAACGTCTGGACTGTCTTGAACAGATTGTGAACCGTCTGCTGGAGGATTTGTCTTATGCATCTTTACTGTTTGAATTCGCTGAACTTTTGTATGGGGACAATAAAAGCCAAGCTGCAAGGATACTGTATCAGGGTGTGAGCGAAGCCGAAAAGTATCAGCATTCCGAACGGTTAGCATTATGCCAGTACCGTATATTTCAGATTGAATTAGAAGAACAACAGGATCTGGAGGAGAGGTTACGTGCAGCCACTCAATTTGAGTTGTATGTCAACCGCTTAGACGCAGCCGATCAGCTCGATGCAATGAAACAGCTAATGCATATTTATGGTCTGGTACACAAGTGGAAGAGAGTAGACGAACTCGCTAAGGAAATGCACCGGATTGCATCCGTTCAATATGAGCTGGAAGGCCGCAGATCTAACACAATAGAAGAAAGGGTGAAGCGTCCTGATCGTCCTTTTTACTATTATATCCTGTACGCATACTTAGCCAGATCTACTGCCAGCGAAGAGTGCGGCGACTACAAGAGGGCATTATCCTTTGTGAAATTGTATGCAAATGGTGAACGCTGGGTTCAGGAGAACGATGAAGAATCCCGGCAGGTCATTGCACAATTTACGGAATGGGCCGTTGCTAACACTTATCTGTACCGGTTAATGTCCGGAGATTTGGATGTAATACATGAGTACGCAGACTATATAGCTATTCAAGAGGATGAAATATTTGTGGCAGTGCGTTATATGGTTCAAGCGGCGAATGTATTTAAGCTTTTCGCGGCATACATACCTTATGAATCCAGCAAGACAGAGTTCGGTGAATACAATCAGGCCATCCTGCAAGAGAGCTACGCGCAATTCCTCATCGACCTTGCAGTCTATTTTTTCAATCACAGCAAGAGTAAGGAACAGGCATTGCACACGGTAATGAAAGGCTTGGAAATATCAATTAGGATCAATAGCAGCCGAAATATCATTGTTTTTATGAGTCTTTATGAGCAATATAGGGATTTCGCGGATCAGGAACTGCAGGAAAGATTCAAAAATCTATCAAGTGAGGTGTATCAGCCTGTAGTGTTTCAATTGTTATTTCAACGACGATAACCTTGGTGACTACACTGGGACATGGTTGGGGAACTTAATCATTTTCGCGAAAATATACAGGGGTGCTCCTGACATTTCGGGGGGCGCCTTTTTTGTTATGTTCTGAAGGTATTTTGTGCAATGCAAAAGACATCCTATTATCTGTCATAAAACCCTAAGATAGCATAAAGGGAGGATTCTATGGTGAACAGAAATATGCTCGTGCAAGTCCGGATTGAACGTGCCCGGAAGCGGCTACACATTCTGGCGGAGAAACATCATGATCTTCAGCACCCTGCGGTCCTTAAGCAATCCATGGTATTGGATGAATTGATTAACCAGTATAATATGGAGGGAGAGCAGCAGAGATTAATAGAGAGCAGGAAATCACTTGAGAACAAACATACTTTATATTGAAGATAATGAGAAAATCGGCACTTGGGTCAAAGAGGAGCTGGAGCAGCGGGGATATTCGGTACAATGGCTGCAATCTGGTGAGGGAGCCGAGGCTGAGGTTACGCAATATGATGTCGTTATTCTGGATATCATGTTACCGGGCTTAGATGGATTCACTATAGGCAAACGGTTGAAAAAGGCGGCCCCCGCCGTTCCAGTGCTGCTGTTGACCGCCCGGACCTCCGTCGACGATAAGGTAGAGGGCTTACAATTCGCGGATGATTATGTGACGAAGCCCTTCCATACCGATGAATTAGTAGCCAGACTGGAGGTATTAATCCGCCGGAGCGGCGGAGTCTCTTCGGACCGCATTACACTGGGCACTCACATTGAAGTGGACACGAAGCTTCAGACCATTTATGACAAGCGTACAGGAGAAGAGATTATTTTGACAGGGAAGCAGCATCAGATCCTGATGTATTTCCTGCGCCATCCGAATCAGGTTCTGCCGAAGGAACAGCTCTATGAAGCTGTCTGGGAGGAAGCCTATATCCCTGGCGACAAGACCTTGCTGGTTCATCTCCACCGGCTGCGGCACAAGCTGGAGCGTGACCCGGAGACCCCGGAGATTATTGAGACGCTGAAGGGAATCGGCTACCGGGTGAAGCTATGAAGCAGCCCCGTTCCTTGTTCCGGCATTTTCTGAAGCTGCACTTTCTGTTCATCTTGCTGCCGCCCCTTGTGCTGATGGTATTCTCATCCTTCTTTGGCACTTCCGGGACAGAGCCAAGATTCAATACATTGAACCTGTTTTACATTACAGTGCTTATATTCACTTGTATAATTGTCGCGTTCGTTGTTCTATCCTGGCTGTTCTTCTGGAGACTCCGCAAACGTCTGACCCGCTTACAAGAAGCTATGTCCGCTACTCCAACTAATGTGGATTCGTGGCCTGAGCCTGTCCTGCTTCAAAAGGACCGCATGGATGAAATAGACCAGTTAGGCGGTTCCTTCAACCGGATGATCCGGCAGCTGGAAGACAGCCGCAGGCGGGAGCAGGAAGAGGCCGGGCTGCGGCAACGGCTCATTGCCAACATGTCCCACGACCTGCGGACGCCGCTGACCATCATGCGGGGACATGTCACCCGGCTGAACAAAGAACCTTTGAGTCCAGAAGGACAGAGCTCTTTAGCCGAGATCAACCAGACTATTACCCGGACCGGAGAACTGATGGATGATTTGCTCTCATACACCTTGCTTACCTCAGGAAAATATCCCTTCGAGCCTGCTCCCACAGACATGGGGCGCCTGGTAAGAGCCTCGGTTGCTGCGTGGTATCCGGTTTTTGAAGAACATGGCATTCAGGTCGATGTTGATCTGCCCGCAGAAGAGACCTTCCACTGGACAGCAGATCCTCGGTGGATGACCAGGGTGCTGGATAATCTGTTTCAGAATATCATCCGCCATGCAGCGGACGGCAAATATGCTTCTATCGCTGTGGATGTGCAGCAGGAACGGATTCTTGTCGCTGACAAAGGCCCTGGCATGGATCATTCTGCATACGGTGGTGGGGCGGGAATAGGGCTATCGACCGTACATTACATGCTGAATACAATGACCCTGAAGGCTGATTTCAACTCCAGCGGGCACGGGACGAGGGTAGTCATTGGCAAAATGTAACCTGAAATTAACCCGGAAGTAAACGGCCTGCCCACCGGGATGTAACCTTGCATCTGTATACTTAGCACCATAACGAAAGGATGTGTTATGGTTGCTTACCATCAATAACTTAGTCAAACGCCGCGGTACGCAGGAGATTCTATCCGGGATCACCTTCGAAGCCAGACCTGGAAGAGTCACAGGATTCCTGGGACCCAACGGGGCCGGCAAAAGCTCTACACTCCGTATCCTGCTCGGATTGGATCATGCCACCTCCGGGAGCGCCTTGATTCATGGCAGGCCCTTCGCAGAATTAGAGCACCCACTGGCAGCCGTAGGTGCCGCGCTGGACGGATCTGGAGCCCATCCGATGCGGACAGGACGGGCACACCTGCGCTGGATCGCTTGCGCCGCCGGTCTGCCCCGCTCACGGGTCGAAGAGGTGCTGGATATTGTCGGTCTTACCACGGCAGCGGGCACTAGAGTCAAGCAATATTCGCTCGGCATGGGGAGAAGACTGGGAATCGCAGCAGCGCTGCTTGCAGACCCGGAGATTCTGATTCTGGATGAACCGGTGAACGGGCTCGACCCGGAAGGCATCCGCTGGATTCGGACATTTCTGCGTAAGCGAGCAGAAGCCGGGAATACGGTGCTGCTCTCCAGTCATCTTATGGGCGAGCTGGCCGAAACGGTGGACGATGTGGTGATCATTAAGCAGGGAAGAATTGTCGCAGACGGCACCTTGCAGGAGGTAACCGGCAGTCATTCCACGCTGGAGGATGCCTTCTTCGCCCTGACCTCTGAACAGGCAGGTGATGCTTGGTGAAGGCATTCCATGCAGAAATCTCGAAATTGCTCTCGCTGCCGGGGATTTGGCTCGCCCTGCTTATTGGAGCATTGGCTCCTGCGGTCATTGCTGCCTTGGACGCTATAGCAGAAAAAGAGGCGATTATAGCTGGAGTCAGCACACGGCTGCCCGAAATGGGCTACAGCGGATTAGGTCTTGGTGTGCAGGGCGTTATTATCCTAGGCGTGCTTGCAGTCAGCAGCGAGTACCGGACAGAGAGCAGTGAAGGGGCCGGAGGGCAGCAGATTTCCACAAGTCTGATGGTTGTGTCATCGCGGCTTCAGTTGTTTCTGGCAAAAGCAGGCGCTGTATCTGTCATCAGCATCCTCCTGTGTATCCTTGCTGTGATTCTGATTGTGCCAACCACACGCTATATATTAGGTGACTATGCCCCGCTACTTGAATGGACCCGGCTTGCCGGTGCCGTCTGCTACTGGACCTTCACTGCACTGTTGGCCTTCGGGCTGACGCTGCTGACGAAGCAGGGCATGATCCCGCTTACCGTGCTCATGATTAATTCATCGCTGGTATCCTTCAGTGTCCTGCTGGCCAAGGTGACGAAGCTGGCATTCTATTTGCCGGACCGGGCCGGCATGGAGATGTTTATGTTCACTAAGAACAGTGCCTCGACCGAGGTTACAGGCAGTCTGTTCGACAGCTATCACACCCCGGTTACCGGCGGCTTGATCATGTTTGCCTGGGTGGCCGTGCTGCTTGGGATTGCAGCTATTGTGTTCCATAGGAGGGATGTTGCAGCATGAATGTCTCATCCGGCAGGAAGACTATACGAATCCTTAGGGCTGAACTGGACAAGCTGATGACATTGCCATGGATATGGACCGCAGTTACGGTTACATTTCTTGTTCATCTGCTTTTGACTGCGGCCTTCACTTCCGCCTCTCTGCAGGAAGGAGCCGCAGCACCCGGAATCCTGAATACAGGACTTGCCTCGATGAGCTATCTTCAGGCAGGGTTCATTATTCTGGGGATCTTGGCGGCTTGCTCCGAGTATACGGGCGGACAGATCCGCACAACGTTAACGGTAATCCCCTGGCGCGGGCACCAATTATTGATGAAGCATCTGGCACTCACCCTGATTACGATTCCTGCGGCGTTTATCCTTACGGCCTCCGGTGTCCTATATGCGGGCTGGAGGCTAGGCGGCCGTGCAGCAGGGATTGAACCTCATGAAGTCATACAAGCATTGCTGGGGGCAACGGGCTATCTGACCTTGACCACACTGCTTAGCGCGGCGATAGGAGCTTTATTGAGAAGAACCCTTCCGGCCCTGGTGATCCTGCTTGGCTATTATTTCATTATCAGTCCATGGTCGCGGGGGCTTCTGCCGGCCTATTTCCCGGATACGGCTGGACGATACATGTACCTCCTGCCTTCCTCTGGCGAAATGAATGTCCTTACGCCTGTGCAGGGGGCCGGTATTTTAATGATCTGGACAGTATCCCTTGTGGCAGTAGCGATTGTTGTCTACCGTATCCGGGATGCTTGAAGCCAGAGAGAGGATGAAGAGGGGGGTCTTCTGGACGTAGAGAAGCCAAGTATATTAACATAAAGGCAATAAGTCATGGAACGGTACAAGAATGTACCGTTTTTTGGCGTCCAGGAAGATCGCATTACACCCAAGTACCTGACAGAGGTCATCCCGCATGAATGATGAATTCCCGCTTGCCGATTCATCTAAGTGACTTAAGGTGAAGGCTATAGTGAACACCGAACCATGTAGAGGAGCGAGAAGGCGATGAGAAAATCATATTTGTCCTTATTTACTCTGGTATTTTGGATTCCTGCAGTGATCCTTAGCATCCTGGTCTGGAACGATTATTCCGGTTATGTGCGCAGTGCAGCGGACCGCCTGCTCCCGGTCAAAGCGTTGTACTATCTGGACCAGGGCAAGAAGGTGCTTGCGGTCACGGACAGCAGCAACGGGCTAATGGCAACGTTGTATGACGCAGGCACCCATAAGGCTGAGCAGGAGGTGGAGCTGCGCTCAGACATCCACCGGCAGCGGCTGGTCTCTTATCAGGCCGGTAAGCTGGTGATCGCAACCAAGGATAAGGCAGGCCTGCAGGTGAATGTTATTGATCCGGCGGGGGGCGCGAAAGAGCTGGTACAAGGAAGCTTTAATATCCCGACCTTTCTGAGCTCCGACGGGCATGAGTGGCGGGGCAGATTACTGTTCGCCGGGGCGGATAAAAGCTCAGCGGTCCATGTGGCGGAAGTCAGCCAGGCTCAGCTCCACTACGCGAATCTGAACGGCTCAGCCGCTCTTCCAGCACGGCCGGTCTCCATTCGTGAAGCCTTCTTCAGCTTCCAGGAGGGGCATTCTCTTCCCGTCTATGAGGTGGGACTCAAGGACGGGCGCACTGCTTATGCTTCTGCCCTCTTCGGCAAGGACGGCATACCTCTACTTGGGCTGAAGGGCGCGCAGGAGAGTGCTCCCGAAGCGCAGAAGAGGGTAGGACAGGAGTTTGCCGCGCAGCTCGGACTGGACAATACCCGGCTACTGCGGGTAAGCAGCGAATATCCAAAACAGGTTCACTATTACAATGAGGCCGCAGGTAAATGGGGCGAAACCGTTAAGACCCCGGAGCCGGTCTATCAGGCCAGGCTCTTCCCGCTGAACGATCAAGAGACGCTAATTGCCGGGTCCACTGCGGAAGACGAGCTTAAGGGTAAGCTACGCGGGTATTTGTATCATGCGCAGAGCGGAGAATTTACGAATGTGAACGCCGCGCTGGAGACATTATCCTACGATAAGCTGCAAGATCCGAAGCTGAGCTTCTATAAAGAAGCGAATAATGATACACTGTACTATTCAAGTCCGGATTCATTGGGAGGCTGGCTGCTAATCAAGGAGGGGCTTAGCGGACAGATCAGCAACGGGGAGCTGCAGCAATGGCAGATGGCTGCCGGGGAGGATCAATTATCTGCAGCGACCTTCAAGAACTATGTGCTGACATGGAATGCCCTGGTTGTGAACTGGGTGATCTGGCTCGCAATTCCTTTACTGATGGTGGTGGGACTACTCCGGCTGCCACAGCTTTTAATCCGCAAGCGGTGGCAGAAGCTGGCCGAGGGGGTTCTGATTCAAGGCACGGTTATCAATCTGGCCGAGACGGGGATGCTGGTCAACGAACAACCACAGGTCCGGCTTACCGTCCGTTTCACGGACCAGGGCCAGAGCAAGGAGGTCCAGATCCGGCAGGTCATCTCTTATCTGAACCCGATCCGCCCAGGCGATCAGGTGATGATCAGCTATAACCGGAGCAAGCATACGGCGATCCTGGTACGGGAGAGCGAGCTTAAGAACCAGGCACCGCCCCGAATCATTCATGATGCGGTCTTAAGACAGATAGAAGCCTGCGGACCTCTAAAGCGCGGGCAAGCACTGCTGCTGCATTTTGAGGCAGCAGGCCAAAGCTACAGTGTGCCTGTGGTACAGCCCTCCGGCTTCGTCTACCGTACCGGAGAACGGGCAGATCTGATAATCACAAGCGGCAACGCCCGTTTGTTGAGATATGGTCCTGCGGAGCGGAGTGATCAGGCAACCCAGCTCACCTTAGAGGCTGAAATTACAAGAGTTCAGCGGTTGCCGGTGAAGATCGCCGGCCAGGATCTGCTGCTACTTGAGATAGTGATGGTGAACGGAAAGGAACGTCTGCGCAAGGTGAACAGCCAGTTCGTCCCGGAGAATCTGGAAGTCACTGTAGGCGCAGTAGTTCCCGTAACTGCGAAGCCGGAGGAGGTTGCGCTTCAATCGCGGCTTCTGCAAGGCAAGCAAGGCAGTGCCAGCGTTCGATCGGTCGACTACCGGGGAACGACCGGCGACCGGCCGCTTGCCACGATCACCGTCGAACGCAGTGGACAGAGCTACCGGATCAGGCAATCTATAGAACCGGTGTATGGCGTTGAAGCCGGGGATGAATTATGGATTGCCTACGATGAGCGCACCGGGGAAGCCACTATTGTTAATTATGCGACTTAGTCATTTATCATATGGATGCGGGAAGATATTCTTATGAATAAAGGAGTTTGTAACTCTCCCTGCTGAGGCAGTGGAGAGTTTATTTATTTACGTCAGATTGGAGTTGTACATTATGCAAATGAACTTTTTCCATCAAGGGAATCAGCGGAGAACCTTCGGCTGGGCGGATATTCTCGTCATATCCTTGTTGTTATCCATCCTGTATGCCGCGGCAAAGTTAGGCTCGGGGATGCAGGTGCCTTTAGATCCAGAGGAACTGTCCTCGCTCAGTCTGGACCCTAAGTGGCTGCCTTATTATGCAGGGCGTTCCCTTTTGCGGATGTTTATCGCTTTTGGAGCATCCTTGATATTTACCTTCGTGTACGGCCGCATTGCGGCGTATAACCGGACAGCCGAGAAATTCATGATTCCCGCCATTGATATCCTACAATCCGTTCCGGTGCTTGGATTTCTTTCGGCCACTGTCCTGGCTTTTATGGCATTGTTTCCGGGGAGCCTGCTGGGAGTGGAAATGGCTTCAATCTTCGCTATTTTCACCAGTCAGGTCTGGAATATGACCCTTAGCTATTATCATTCCCTTAAGACGATCCCCCGCGATCTGAAGGAGGCTGCCGCAATGAATCAATTGGGCAGATGGCATCGTTTCACGAAGCTGGAAGTGCCATTCTCGATGATCGGCCTGGTCTGGAACAGCATGATGTCGTTTGGCGGAGGCTGGTTTTTCCTCGCAGCCAGTGAGTCGATCAGCGTGCTGAACCAGGATCTGCATCTGCCCGGCATCGGGACGTACATGGCCTTGGCCGCAGATGAAGGTAATATTAAGGCCTTGATCTATGCGATCCTGGCGATGGTGGTGCTGATTGTGATGGTGGACCAATTCTTCTGGCGTCCGATTATTGCCTGGAGCCAGAAATTCAAGAATGAACAGACTGAAGCAGGCGAAGCGCCAACCTCCTGGGTGTTAGAGCTTCTGAAGCGGGCCAGCTTTGTTCATGATCTTAACCGTAAGCTGCACGGCGGCGTTCATGACGGATTCTTGCGGCTCTCAGCCACAATCTTACATGTGAAATTGCCGCATGTCCCATCACGGGTCAAGACAATCTTCAAATGGCTAATCTTGCTTGTGGCCGCTGTACTTATGCTCCGATATTTGTATTCGGGGATTCTCGAGATTGCCCGCTTAAGCTGGAGCGAGCTGATTCATGTGGTATTCCTCGGCCTGCTGACCGGGTTACGCGTTGTTGTTTCGACACTTCTGGCTGTGATCTGGACGCTGCCCGTGGGTGTGTTCATTGGAACGAATCCTCGGCTATCACGAATTGTTCAGCCTGTTGTGCAGGTGTTGTCTTCTTTTCCGGCGAACATGGCATTTCCGATATTCACGATTCTGTACTTGAAGTTCGGGATATCGATGGAGATTGGGGCCATTCCGCTGATGATGCTGGGGACACAATGGTATGTATTATTTAATGTTATTGCCGGTGCGATGGCCATTCCTTCCGATCTTAAGGAAGCTGCGGTGACTTTGAAATTGACACGCTGGCAGACCTGGAAAAAACTAATTCTCCCCGCCGTCTTTCCATTTCTTGTAACCGGCTGTATTACGGCAAGCGGAGGCGCCTGGAACGCCAGTATTGTATCCGAAATTGTATCGTGGAAGGATCAGGATCTGCAGGCAGCCGGGTTAGGTACATTCATTGCGCAAGCCACCACGAACGGGAACTGGCCGGAGATCATCTGGGGCATTCTCGTCATGTGCCTGCTTGTTGTCATCGTGAACCGCCTGGTGTGGCGCAAGTTGTATGCATTAGCCGAAAACAAATATCACTTGGATTAGAGGTGTAGAACATGACCAAAGCATTGATTGAATTAAAGCAAATCACCAAACGTTATGATCAGCCGAAGCAGGCAAATGTGAGTATTCTGGAAGATATCAACCTTCAGATTAAAGAAGGTGAGTTAGTCTCGATCCTGGGACCTTCAGGCTCGGGGAAATCGACGCTTCTGCGCATCATCGCAGGTCTTGTGCCGCCTTCTCAAGGCTCGGTGCTCTATAATGGACAAGAGATTGCCGGTACGAATCCGGGCGTCGGGATGGTGTTCCAATCGTTTGCATTATTCCCTTGGCTTACGGTCCTTGAGAATGTGAAGCTGGGACTTGCGAACAAACCGCTGCGCGAAGCCGACAAAATGCGTAAAGCACTCGCTGTCATCGATATGGTTGGTCTGGACGGCTTTGAAGGGGCATACCCCAAAGAATTATCAGGAGGGATGCGCCAGCGTGTGGGCATCGGCCGGGCGCTCGTCATGGAGCCGGATATTCTTCTGATGGATGAACCGTTCTCGGCTCTTGACGTATTGACCGCAGAGAATCTGAAGCGCGACTTGCTGGAGCTGTGGACGGAGCGGCAAATCCCTACCAAATGCATTATTATGGTCACCCACAGTATAGAGGAAGCTGTCTATATGTCAGACCGGGCGATCGTCTTATCCAGAGATCCTGCCCGTGTGATCTCCGATATTCCCATTGCGCTGCCGCACTGGCGGGATAAGCAAGATCCGCAGTTCACATCGCTTGTGGACCAAATCTATTCCATACTGACCCAAAGGGAAGTGAAGCCTGCCGGTCCGGCCGAAGAAAAGCAAAATACCATCGAGAAAATACCACCGGTTCCGGCAGGCGCCCTCACAGGCTTCATTGAACTGATTGACGATCTGGGTCAACAAGTGGACTTGTACAAGCTGGCCGATCAATTAAGTCTGAAACTGGAAGATTTCCTGCCGATCGTCGAGGCGGTGGAAATGCTGCAATTTGCTACGGTTCTGCATGGAGATATCGAGTTGACAGAGCCAGGACGCCAGTTTGCCAATGCAAGTGTTCTCTTCCGGAAGGAAATTTTTAAAGACCAGGTGCTGGAGCATGTTCCCATCATGGAGAAAATCATCTGGATTCTGCAATCGAAATCAAATAATAAAATGGAAGGAGCCTTTTTCGTGGAGATTTTCGAAAAGCATTTTGAGGCAGAGGAAGCCGCACTTCAACTGGATATCCTGATCGACTGGGGCCGGTACGCGGAACTGATTGCCTACGACAAAAAAGCAAAGGTGTTGTATCTGGAAAATGATTCAGATTAACTTGGACATTCGCGCGGAGGAGGTTCCCGGTTTAAGAGAAGCCGTGGGCTGGTCAAGAAGAGACTCTGACTATCCTGCCCTGTTTCAGCGGTGCAATTTCTGGGCCGGAGCTAGAGATCCCGGAGGGAGACTCATCGCTTTTGGCTATGTTGCCGGAACGGGTCTGGAGCACGGGTATATGGAGGACATTATCATCCATCCAGATTATCAGAGGCGCGGAGTAGGACAGCAGCTTGTTAAGGAGCTTTTGAACGAGTCTATTCGACGCGGATTGACCATAGTAACCCTCACTTATAGCCGTGAGCATAAGGAATTCTATGAAAAGTGCGGATTCTCGTCTACAGCGGCCGGGATCTGGAAAGCGGAGGAAGGAAAGTAATTCATACAAGAACTGAGAAGCCAGCGAACTCTTATGGACGCTGGTTTTTTGGAGACCTTAAACCGACAGTAATTCTATAATATGTAAGGTAATTTACTATTATTAGGCAGGTTAATTCCATCATCCCGATCCGTTATGATTACATAAGCTGCGCCCTTTGAAGGAGGTTATGCGGACTTATGAATCCGACCCGGACATTGATTAAGGAGATATTGTCTAATAGTAAGAGAATCCTTGTTATGATCCTACTCTTCAATATTTTAGCCGCATTCGTCTCGACTGTTCAGCCCCTCCTGTTCAAAGACCTATTCGACGACATCCTGCCTGACAAGCAGATCGTTACGGCTGCATTCTATATGCTCCTGCTTATTCTGATTCCCGTAATTTACGCAGCTTTGAACAGCGTCACCTCTTATTATAATAATGAGCTGGGCAACCATTTATCCAAGAATCTGCGCCTGCGGCTGTTCTCTGACGTACTCCAGACCCGGCCAAGAAACGTGGACAGCATCGGCAAGGGGGAAATCATTAACCGGATCACCTTGCAGGTGGGGATGCTATGTGAAATTTTCGTGGTAGACACCCTGATGTCCTTGGTCTCGAATGCTATTCTGCTAATCGCTACCCTGTGGATCATGTTCTCGATGAGTACCGAGCTTACACTCGCAGCCATCCTCTCATTCCCTCTATGTATGTATGGCTTCAAGCGCTTCAGGAGCAGGACGGAGCGCCTGGATAAGCAGTATCATGGCATTTTGGATAAGGGCATCAACTATTTGAATGATTTCTTCACGAATCTGAAGGCGGTCCACAGGTGTAACGGACATCAGGCGGAGCAGAAACGCTGGAGGGAGTGGAATGACGAGGCGTGGAAGATATCCCGGCAGTCTAGGCTATTTCATCATGTGGTGTTGAACCTGGTCGCGGATACGGTCATTTCCATCATTACGGGCATCATTTACGGCTATAGTCTGTTCCTGATTCTGAGAGGCCGCATCTCACCAGGCACATTGCTGGCTTTCATTGTGATTCTTCCAAGACTGTATCAGATTTTCAAGTCGCTGTTTACGCTGAACATCGATAGGAGCCGCATGACGGTCATTATTAATAACCTGAATGACATCCTTGAACTGGAGAAAATTTCATCGGGAGCTACAGCTCCCGACTATCACAGTGTCCCCCTCCTGCAGCTGAGGAATGTCTCGTACCGGTACGCTCCGGCAGATTCTTTTGGGATCACGGACTTTACTCTGGACATTCAGCCCGGAGCCTTCGTGGGGATTGTTGGATTAAGCGGCTCAGGGAAATCTACGATATTCGAGCTAATCCACAGGTTCATTGAGCCGGATGAAGGGGAGATTTGCCTGGACGGCGTTCCGATCCAAGAACTGGACATTCATGAACTAAAACGATATGTCGGCTATTCCCCGCAAAAGGGAGTGTTATGGAACAAGTCCATTCTCGACAACATTATTTATCCATTGCAGAAGGAAGACATGAATGAAGAGACCTGGCGCAAATTCAGCACTGCTGTTGATCTTGCCCATGTGAATTCATTCGTACAAGCCATGCCTGAAGCGTATGATAAGCAGGTGGAGAACCATGGAGACAATCTCTCCGGCGGCGAGATCCAGCGGATTCTTTTAGCACGGGCTTTCATGAGTGAACCCCGGATTCTGATGCTGGATGAATACACCTCAGCTCTCGACGCCTTGACAGAGAGTGACTTGAACGATACCTTGTTGAGCCTGAAAGGGAAGCAGACGTTCCTGGTGATTGCACACCGGCTGTCCACCGTGAAGAATGCAGATGTCATCCTGGTCGTGGATAAGGGAAGAATTGTTGAGCAAGGCAGTCCAGCCGAATTACTGGTCCAACAGGGAATGTATTACAAGATGGTGGAGAAGCAGAAAATTTAGCGCTTCAGCAGAATAACACAGCTTGCACCGCCTCAATTATCACCTTTTGGTGACTATATCACAAAAAAGTGGGTACTGTTTTTCTTGTAACTTTTCCCCCATACTAGCGTTCATAGGAACTACAAACCATAAAAGGAGTGTATAATAGTATGGGTAGATTTGATGGGAAAGTAGCAGTTGTAACCGGAGGAACAAGCGGCATCGGGCTTGCGGCGGCAGAGCAGTTCGTACGAGATGGGGCTTACGTGTTTATCACAGGACGCAGACAACGTGAATTGGATGAAGCGGTACAGCAAATTGGTCAGAATGTTACAGGCGTTCAAGGTGACATCTCCAAGCTGGAAGATCTGGACACCTTATTCGATACCGTCAAGCGGGAAAAGGGACATTTGGACATTCTGTTTGCCAATGCCGGACTAGGGTAATTCCTGCCGTTAGGCGAAATTACGGAAGCCCACTACTACAAGACCTTTGATGTCAACGTGAAAGGAACTATTTTCACCGTTCAAAAGGCACTACCCTTGTTCCCTAACCAAAAAGGTTCCATTATCCTGACAGGCTCTACAGCCGGCTCAATGGGGGTACCCGCGTTCAGTATCTACGGCGCCTCTAAGGCAGCGATCAGACAGCTCGTCCGCAACTGGATTCTGGATATCAAAGGAACTGGAATTCGGATGAACGTCCTTAGTCCGGGTTCAGTCGTCACACCGGCGTACGATGAATTGTTCGGCTCCGAGCTTGACAATTACCTGGAACAGGCCAAAACAGATGTCCCGCTCGGCAGAGTAGGGCAGGTAGAAGAGATCGCAAATGCAGTCATGTTCCTGGCCTCTGAGGAGAGCAGTTATTTGAACGGCATTGAATTATTCGCAGACGGTGGAGTGGCTCAAATCTAAATCAGCTTAACGTTTGTGTATCAACTCAGGAGATGATGGATTGTTATGAAAATCTTTCACTGTGAACTGGAAGTTACACTAGAGGTCATCGGAGGGAAGTGGAAGGGGCTTGTGCTGTACTATTTAATCCAAGGACCGATGCGTACAGGGGAACTGAAGCGGCTTGTTCATAATATTTCGCAAAAGATGCTGATCCAAACGCTTCGGGAGCTGGAGACGGACGGATTAATCCGCAGAACCATGTACAATCAAGTACCGCCTAAGGTGGAATACTCAATGACAGAGCTGGGTCAATCCCTCGAACCCGTATTAAGACTGCTTTGTAACTGGGGAGGGAAGTATGCAGGACAATCCTACACTCCTGGCGAGATTAAGATTTTAAATTTGGAATAAGTATTGTTAATAAACTATAGTTCTAACTAGAGGAGCCTGCTGCCAGCAGGCTTCTTTTGCGTATATGCCGCTATACATCAGAGGAGGAGACATAATGACAGCAATAGACTACGCTAACCTATCCAAAGAAGGACAATGGGGTGACCAGGGGGACGTCTGGCGACGGCCGGAGACCCAAACTTCTCTGGAGTCACGGCTCTCCCACACTGAGGAACTTAAGTTTGGGAAATTTAGGATGCCAAATAAGCCGAGGCTTAGTATAATAAGTGCAGACGGATTCCAAGGAGGAGGTGGTTGTATGAGTGCAGGCGATATTAGCGACATTAGCGATATTACTCCGATTACCCAATTGAATATGAAAAGGAGAGGCTTTCATGAGCTACAACCCCGAAATCCCGAGAAGCCGGTATGACAACTATGGTGACCGTGAATGGACACGGCTTACGAAGGATGGTCCAGGCGAGCTTTTGTATCAGGTGCATCTGGACATTCTACAGCGCTATATCAAGCCTGGGGACCAAGTGTTGGAGATTGGTGCAGGTTCAGGCAGGTACACCAAAGATCTGGCTACCATGTGTTCTGAGTTGACCGTCGCTGATCTGTCCAGCCATCAGATTGAATTCAACAAGTCCAAAATGCAAGAGCTGTCCCTGGTGGACAGAATCAAGGCGTTCCATGTGCTAGATGTGCTGGATATGAGCGTGTTTGCAGATGCTTCTTTTGACTCAGTAGTATGTATTGGCGGTGTCATCAACTATCTCTTGGACAGAGAGGCGGATGGTATCCGGGAGCTGCTAAGAGTACTTAAGCCGGGCGGCCTCCTGATTGTCGGGTCGATGAGCTTCATCGGCGCTTCCATCTATTATCTCGAAGGCATCCGCTATGAGAAGGACCAGTTCGGGATCGATGCTACAAGATGGCTCATGAATACAGGGGTTCAGGACGAAGATCATTATCCAGTTCCCAGCAAGCATTACGTCCATATGATGAGAAGCTCTGAACTGGATGCTTTATTTGCACAGTTTCCGGTTAATATTCTGGAGAGAAGCTCTGCCGGACTATATACGCAAGCTGGAGATGCTGCCTTAGAGAACGCCCGGGCTGATCAGGAATTCTGGAAGCTGCTTGTCGAACAGGAGATCGCGTTCACCAAACTGCCGGGCACGCTGGATTGCGGCATGAATCTCATCTACGTGGTGCGTAAGCTATAAGGCTGCCGCTCAATAAGCATGACTTAATCAAAATCCCGTCTGCCACAAACAGGCGGGACTTTTTATATCCGAAGGAACGGGGGATCACGGAAATGGGAGTATGGACTAGCTCAATGAATGGAGCACCTTGGACAAAAGGTAAAATGGATCAAGCGGTGAAGGAGCTCAGACAGCGGGCGATTATTTCGTATGTCATCGATGTGGACAAGCTCCAGGATCTGCAGGAATTAGATCAGCATGTATTTGCCGAACGCCCGGATCTGGTCTTGTCAATTAGCCAAGCCGACAGGAAAGTGCGCTATTCCGAGGAATTGCTGCAGACCTTAGCGGAACTACAGCACATCACAGCTTTAGAGTTGAATCTGTTTCATAGTGTGGATCTGAGTGTGCTTGGCAAGTTGCAGCGACTGCAGTTTTTATCCATTTCGGCCAAAAAGCCGATAGACCTAAGCTTCCTCGCAAGCTTCAAGCAGCTGCAATATCTCTCGGTCCATGGGCAATTTCAGGACTTAACGCCGATAGGCGATGCCGCCAGCCTGGACACCTTAATCTTGCGCACTACGATTCATGAGCTGGAATTTGTCCGCCGGTTACCGAACCTGCTGTGCCTCTTCATTCACGACTCCATCTTGAAAGGATCACTGGATGCGCTTGCAGATTCTACCGTCCCCATGCTGAGTCTGGCAGCTATCCGCAACTTAACGGAGGTGGATGCCCTGGAGTCCATGAGCAATCTTACATACCTGAACTTATCCTTGCCGAAGCTTGAGGCTTTGTGTGACTTTTCGAATATGCCGGGGCTTATACAGCTTGAACTCGATCAGATGAAATCCCTGGAGGATATTGACCCTTTATGGACCGCAACGCAGCTTGAAATGTTACAGCTAAGAGAGATTTCAGCAGCCGTGACCGCAAAGGAGTTAGAGCCTTTGACCGCAATGAAGCATCTGAAGCAGATCGACTTCCAGTTCCTTGATCTCAAAAAAGGCAGGATCGCAGCCTTACGTGAGTCGTTTGCCCAGGCAGGCAAGAGCCACCTATTGTATGAGAATATCGCCGAAGCCCAGCGGATTAAGCCCATGTCGCTAGTGCATTTACGCAAGCATACGGGATTAGATCAATAAATTAGCGGATAGGAGTGATCACAATGATTGATTTAGCACAACTCCAGAAGAGAGTATATCAGAATAAGCTTGAGAAGGGGTTCAATGTCACAGATATTTATCAGGAATTCTGTCTGACCCACGGGGAACTGTCTGAAGCCTGCGAAGCCTACCGGAAGAAGAAAGATGACCTCGGTGAAGAATTAGCGGATGTTGCCATCTACCTGATTGGACTGTCGGAGATCCTGGGGATTAACCTCGAAGAAGAGATCATGAACAAGATCACTAAGAATGAAAGCAGAGTCTATGAGAATAGGGATGGAGTGCTTGTGAAGGCGGAGGAATAATCTGAAAATAAGGAGTACATCAATGAAATATTATAAGAAATTAACCGAAAAGAAGTGTTACTTAAGCACGGTAGCTACTGACGATGCGGAGGCTTGGACCCGCTGGTTCAATGATCTGGAGGTAACAGCGCCGCTTGGGAATGAAGCCTATCTACTAACGTCTCTGGACAAGGAGCGTGAGGGGATAGAGCATGTACTTAAGTCTGGAACGCATATGTTCAGCATTGTGGATCTGGAGAGCGACTTGGCCATTGGACGCTGCCTGCTGTTTGATGTCAATCTGGTTGACCGGAATGCCAAGGCAGGGATTTTTATCGGCGATAAGGAGTTTTGGGGAAAAGGCTTCGGCTCTGACGCCATGAGACTGCTGCTCGATTACGGATTCAATCTGCTGAATTTGAACAACATTATGCTGGGGACGTTCGCCTTTAATGAAAGAGCCATTCAATGCTATAAGAAGGTCGGATTCAAAGAGATTGGGAGAAGAAGACAGGCACGCATTATCGGAGGCGTGAAATATGATGCAATCCTGATGGATATGCTGGCCGAGGAATTCGAATCGGTATTCGTGAAGCCGATCATCGCAGGCTCGCCGGTCAGCCAATAGGTTAGCTGAAATGACAAAACACACCGCTAAGGACCTGGCGGTGTGTTTTGCATTAGTGTGAGCTTCGTGCATAAGTACCCCGATAGTATGGAAAAACTTCTATAGTGCAGATAAACAGCATGAATAGATTTCTCAGGAGGTTAGCGTGATGACAACTCAGGACCCGAAGGAGCTTTTGAAGCTGAAGCATGAGCAGGACGAGGAGAAGAGACAGTTCACTAGCTTTGCCCGGGCTGTATCCGAAGATGGGGAAGTAGAAGCAGGTCAGGAATTCAGTCATGACCGGGTGCCTGACGACCAGAACCGTATGAAATCGGTGGAGAACAGACAGAACTGAGCAGGACCCTGACGGAAAAGTACAATGGATGGACCCCTCAGGAAGCCTTCCATGCTTTCCTGAGGGGTTTTTTGTTTATTATTGTATACATACACTACTCATGGAGGTTCATATATGGTTTTTATCATTTCAATTACCATCGTAGCGATTTTTGCCATATGGGGAGCAGTGGCGCCTGACCAGATGGCCAGTACCGCTAATGCCGCGTACACTTTCTCCATCCATAATTTCGGCTGGTTCTATTTGCTGGCTACTCTGTTCTTCTTGATCTTCACCTTCTATTTAGCCTTCAGCAGGTTTGGCAGTATCCGGCTGGGAGACGATGACGATGAACCGGAATATTCCACAGTCTCCTGGCTGTCGATGCTATTCAGCGCAGGAATGGGGATCGGGCTGGTCTACTGGGGAGTGGCTGAACCACTGTCCCATTATTTATCTCCGCCGGAGGGCGTAACAGGAGGGACGACAGAAGCAGCACGGATCTCCATGCGCTATTCTTTTTTCCATTGGGGACTTCACCCATGGGCCATCTATGCCGTTATTGGATTGACGCTTGCTTATTTCCAGTTCCGCAAAGGGTATAAAGGCTTAATCAGCTCAGCTTTCATCCCTTTACTAGGGGAAAGGCTCGTTTCCGGCTGGCTGGGCAAGGCCATCGATATTTTGTCGGTGATTGCTACGATTTTTGGAGTAGCGACTTCGCTGGGTCTCGGGGCTCTGCAGATTAACGGAGGTCTGCATTATTTATTCGGACTTCCGAACACCGTAGCCGCTCAGATTGCAATTATTGCGGTTGTGACCGTGCTGTTCCTCATCTCCGCTACCAGCGGTCTGGACAAGGGTATCAAAATCCTCAGCAACACCAACCTGGTGATCGCCGTTCTTTTGATGCTGTTCGTATGGATGACGGGTCCGACCTCGTTTATCTTTGATACCTTTACCACCACATTAGGCAGTTATTTGCAAAACATCGTCAATATGAGCTTGAGGTTAACGCCTTTTTCCAAGGGAACTTGGGTAGGGGCGTGGACCTTATTCTATTGGGCCTGGTGGATTGCCTGGGCACCCTTTGTCGGAACGTTCATTGCGAGGGTATCCAAGGGACGAACCATTAAGGAGTTTGTCATTTGTGTGCTGATTATACCGAGTCTGTTCGGTTTTATCTGGTTTTCGGTATTCGGGGGAACGGGCATGCAAATGGAGCTCTTCGATGGTGTCCAGCTGGCTGAAGCCGTTAAAGGAGACACGACCACCGCCCTTTTCGTCATGCTGGAGCAATTGCCCTTAGGCACCATAGTATCGTTAATAGCTACGATCCTGATTATGATCTTCTTCATTACATCAGCCGATTCGGCTACCTTTGTACTGGGCATGCTGACGTCAGACGGCAAGCTGAATCCCAGCGCAAGAGTCAAACTAACCTGGGGAATTCTGCAATCCTCCATCGCTGTTGTGCTGCTGATTAGCGGCGGCTTGGGCGGCCTTCAGACTGCTTCCATTGTAGCTGCGCTGCCATTTGCCATTGTTCTGATCGGCATGTGCTTCTCCCTGCTTAAAGCGCTCAAGGAGGAGGACAAAGAGCGCCGTCAACGGGAAAAACGCCAACGTCAACAGCTGAAGCAGCTGCTGGAAGAGCAGGAGGCTATCCAAGCTAAGGCGGATTCCATTTGACCCGATGTTATCCTTATAACTAAAATTATACAAAGGTGTGTGTTAAAGATCACAACGGATAATCTAAGGATAGAAGCTAACAGAATGGAGGTACTTCATAGAGGCAAGCTAACGCGTGTATCAGCAGAGGTGCCCGGCCCCCTGGATACTAGCTCTCACCGTCGCCTCGCTCACTGTCGTTTATTTTATCAGTGCATTTCCGCTTGTCTCAAGGTACTCATGCAGCAGATTTAGCCTGAAATAATATACAATGGCTGAACCCTCAGGAACGCGATCCTAGCGTCCTGAGGGTTTTTTCGTAAAGCCTCCATTCACAATTCAGATTAATATCTTATAAGAAATTCTAGAAATCACAGAAATTTATCCGGGCAGGGGGTGCTACTATACAACTATAAATAGAGACGAGGTGATGATATGCAAGCGAAATTGGCAGCGGACGCCATGCCCCTACCCCAAAAGCGGAACTCATGGATAAGAACGATAAAAAAGTATAAAGTGATGTACGCGCTCCTGTTCCCGGCGTTAGTTTATTTTGCCGTATTCAAATACATTCCTATGGCGGGAATCATTATTGCTTTTAAGAACTATAACCTGGCTTTAGGACTATGGGACAGCCCGTGGGTGGGATTTAGAAATTTCACGGATTTTATGAACGGCGTTTATTTCTGGGACATCATGAGAAACACGATTATCATATCGCTGTATAAGCTGTTGTTCGGTTTCTCGGCTCCGGTCCTTCTGGCTTTGCTGCTGAATGAAGTGTATACCCAATGGTTTAAGAAAATCGTACAAACGATCACTTATTTGCCCCATTTTCTGTCATGGGTCATTGTGTATGGAATGATGGTGGCGTTATTGGCCCCGGGGGATGGGCTGTTCAACATGATTTTGAAGGAGGCTGGTGTTGAACCCATCTCATTCCTGACAGAACCTGCCTGGGGCCGGCTGCTGATTATCTTATCTGAAATATGGAAGGATATTGGCTGGGGCGCGATATTGTACCTTGCCGCATTAGCAGGAATCGATCCAAGCTTGTATGAAGCGGCCAGAATGGATGGCGCCTCCAAATGGAGACAGCTCTGGCATGTAACCCTTCCCGGCATCCGGGGAGTTATGATTCTGATGCTGATCCTCAAATTAAGCCATATTCTGGATGCCGGTTTTGACCAGATATTCATGTTTGCCAACAGCTTCAATCAGGAGAAGATCGACATTATTGACACCTGGGTCTACCGTGAAGGGCTTGAGCGGCTGAAGATTGGCCTGGCTACGGCTGTGGGATTGTTTAAAGCGGTCATCGGATTTGTTCTAGTGCTGGCGGCAAATAAGCTGGCCAAAAAATTCGATGGGCAAATCTGGTGAGGGGGTGATGCCAATGATCAATTTGACAACCGGGGAAAAAGTCTGGCAAACCGTCGTTTATTTTATTCTGATTTTGCTGTCCTTGATGTGCTTACTGCCCTTTCTCTATGTGGTTGCTGTTTCAGTGACCCCGGAATCAGAAGTGTTAAGAAGAGGAATTGTGATTATACCAGAGACCTTTACCTTTCTGGCCTATAAAGAAGTATTCATTTCTCACGGGATCGGGCAGGCGTATAAAATCACCTTGTTTCGGACGATTGTAGGCACTTTGCTGAATGTGTTCTTTACGGTAATCGCAGCTTATCCCTTATCTAAAAAATATTTGCCGGGGCGAAGCCCGTTCCTGCTCTTCATTGTCTTCACCATGATGTTTGGGGGAGGATTAATTCCGACTTATTTATTAGTCCGCTCTCTGGGATTGCTGAACAGCCCATGGGTACTGATCATTCCACAGCTTATTAGTGCCTTTAATCTGGTCATCATCAAAGGGTTTTTCGAGCAATTGCCCGCAGAAATCGAGGAATCCGCGAGGGTGGACGGTGCAAGTGAGCTTCAGTCGTTATGGCGGATCATTTTACCCCTGTCACTGCCCGTCCTGTCCACAATTTCTTTGTTTTACGCAGTCGGGCATTGGAACAGTTACTTCGATGCGATTGTGTATATCAATGATTCGGGCCTAATGCCGCTTCAAGTGATCTTGCGCAACATCCTGCTTAACGTCGCCACACAAAGTGCGGATTCGCTTGCCAATTCCGGCACGGTTAGTACGTTCGCTGTGCAAATGGCTGCAGTTGTCGTGACTACGGTTCCGATTTTGATCGTCTACCCGTTTATGCAAAAGCATTTTACCAAAGGTGTGCTCTTGGGATCAGTTAAAGGTTAAAGGCATTCCAACCTGAGTTGTTACGGGGAAACCGTGATAATATAGAAGCAAAGGAGAGGTCATTATGCAACGTAAAGCAATTACATTGGCTATGCTGACAGCAATAGTGGGTATGGGAACGGTATTGTCAGGATGTGGGGGACCAAAAGAGGAACCGCCGGCAGCATCGGGGAATTCAGAGGGCCAGCAGAGTCCCTTTGAAACCAAATTGAAAATTACGATGTTTAACCAGGGTACGTTCAATGCGGCTGCTCCGATTCCTCCACGTGAAGAAGATATTCAGCGCCAAATGCTGGAGGAAGCCGTAAACATTGACCTCGAAATGATGATTCCCCAATCCGGGCAAGCCACGACTAAATTAAATACGCTCATAGCCGGCGGAGATATTCCGGATTTGATCTTCTTGAAAAGCCGGGCGGATCTCGCGCAATATTATGATCAAGGCGTTCTTGCGGATCTGACACCGTATCTTGATCAATTTCCTGAATTGCAAAAACGTTTCAGCAGCGACTCCTGGGAGGCGGTGACCTATCAGGGACAAACCATTGGGGTTCCGGGTTATGATAATGTAAACGGTATCAGCCGAAGCTACTTCATCCGCCAGGATTGGCTGACAAAGCTGAATATGGAGGTGCCAACAACACCTGACGAGCTGTTTGAAGTTATGAAAGCCTTTACAGAGAAGGACCCGGACGGTAACGGCAAGAACGATACGTACGGATTCATCGGCGGTATGAATAAAGAAGGTAATCTGCAAACCTACGGCTTCGATAGTCTGATGTGGATGTTCGGTGTCAATCCTCCCTCAGCCATTGATGTGAAGGACAATGAACCGGTGTTCCTGTATACCGATCCCAAAATGAAAGAAGCACTCGCTTATATCCATAAAATGATGGAAGCCAAAGTTGTAGATCCGGACTGGGTGACGATGAATACGCCCGATTTGCTCGACCAAAAGTTATTTAAGGGGAAAGTGGGCTTCATGATCAGAGACGCCCGCAGGCTGGAGCCGGATTATCAGCAGAAAATGAAAGAAATCAGCGGAGAGGTACCGGAATGGATCGTTATTCCTCCAATGACAGGTCCTTATGGTGATCAGATTGTAGAGAGAAAATCGTTCCAGGGCAATTCATGGGCCATCTCCAAGAAAGCGGATAAGGAGAAAATCATCCGGATCTTGTCCATGCTGAATTATTTCTTCACGGACCAGGAAGCCTATCCGAATTTTGCCTACGGAATCAAAGGAATTCACTGGGATGTGGTGGACGGCAAGATCAAAAATAAAACCTCCGAATTATCGAAGGACATGAAAGAAAAGTACCTCTGGGTCGATCATTACAGAATGCCGCGCCGCGGGGATGATGCGGAGTACTTCAGCTTCCAGAATCCCAAGACGGCAGAAGCGTTTGAGAACAATCAGAAATACGTGGCGCCCACGTTGCCCGGGAACTTATTGACTGAAGACCCGAACGATTCATTGGCAGCTGACCGCCAGCGTTACATTAATGAGAGCCTGGTCAAATTTATGACTGGCAAGGAACCACTTTCGAACTGGGACAATTTCCTAGATACATTGGAGACCAAGTTTGACATGCAGAGATATAAGGAGTCTGTAATCAAACAATTTAAGGAAGCAGGCTTAATCAAGTAAAAATTAAACGAAGAGAGCGGCTATCCTTAGCCCTCTCTTTATTGTCATATGCTATGATTTGTTCCATACCGATGCAGAAGGAAGATGATCGATGCGAAGAAGAATCAGCCTGCCCTTAAAATTATTTTTGATCGTCTTTGCCTTTGTATTAAGCTGCATCATCTTGATCAGCCAATTATCTTACCGCTATGTCCAGAAGGAAATAAGAACCACGGATGTGTATTACACCAACCAAATTCTTGACAAGATAGACCAGTATTTCACCGTTAATTTCTCCTCCTTCCAGACGATCCTGTTCTCGGTGGAATCATCGGTGAAAGCCAATATTGACAATACGGACGTAATTAAAAAGCAATTAAGAGAGCTATATGAACTCAACAGCAGTTATGTCAGTAATATTTATCTGATCCAAAGCGATTTATCCATTCTAGGCGGAAGCACGGCTACCCGGATATTCGATGAACCTTTAGCTGAAAGAGAACCCTTGTTTGCTGCCGCTGACCAGAACAGAAGGACAACCTTTGTCAGCGACCCTTACAAATCTAAATATTCCGGCTGGACCGTTACCATGGTCCGGTATCTGAACGGCACTCCGTTTCCTATGGCTATTGCGGTAGATCTGGATCTCAATGCCATTGAAGAAACCTTGTTCAAGATTAACAGACAAGAACAAATGAATCTGGCTCTAATCACCGCATCGGGTAAAATCATTGCCGGATTTTCGGAAAATAAAGGCTCCCTGAATATTCAAGACCATACGTTTTCAATCGGTGAAACATCAGCGGAACAAATTCTGGATACCGCAGAAACAAGCCTTCAATTGCACACCAAGGAGGGAACTCAGGTCTCCCTTCTGAAAAAACCGACGGAAAAGTTCAACTGGACCATTATCTCAATCAACGATGAATCACGCTTGAAAGCGGCTTTGTCCAGATTGGAAACCTATTATATCGAGCTTCTGGCTGCGGGCTTTCTCTTAAGCCTGTTCGTATCCTTTTTTATTGCCAAATATATAAGAACTCCGCTCTACGCACTCAAAACAAAAATGAAACGGGTGGAGCAGGGTCTCCTGACAACTACTATATCTATTAACCGAAACGATGAGTTTGGCGATCTCTCCCGGGCATTCGATCGTATGCTGCAGCAAATTGTGGAACTGATCCGGGGAGCAGAGCTTCATCATGACCTTGAACGCAAGCTGGAAATTCAAGTGCTGCAGTCGCAAATTAACCCTCATTTCCTGTATAACACGCTTGGTTCTATCAGCAATGTCATACGGCTCGGACAGATTGAGAAAGTAGATGTGGTGATCGAGTCTCTGATTTCAATCCTGGAATACGGGATCGCCGACGCTTCGGAGAAGGTCTCACTGCGCCAGGAGCTGCAAAATGTATCGGACTATATCGCGATCCAAAACATCCGTTATAACCGGAGCTTTCAATTGATTGAAGATATCGAAGCAGGATTAACAGACTTTCCGGTATTTAGAATGCTGCTGCAGCCGCTTGTGGAGAACAGTATCTTCCATGGTTATAACGGAGGGGGGATTGAAGGCCCTATTACTATTCATGCGTACAGAGAGGGCGGCAGGGTCATCATAGAAGTCGTTGATCAAGGCGAGGGTATTCCGGCTGATACCATACAGCATATTTTAACTTCAGAACCCAGTGATGTGGAAGTGAAAAGGAAAAGAATCGGATTAAACAATATTCATGACCGGATCAGACTTCACTACGGAGAACAATTCGGACTCCAAATCGCGAGTATACCTAAGGAAATAACCCGTGTTCAGGCCGTATTCCCGGTAGGCTTGTTTAAAGGAGATGCATGATGGTGAGAGAATACACCTGCTTCATTGTTGATGATGAGGATCTGATCCTTCAGCGGCTGGAATTGTTTTTTCAAGAGCTCTCCCTTAGGGATAAGCGATTTCATCTGGTGGGCAAAGCGAATAATGGGCTGGAGGGGATAGAGGAGATCGTAAAGCTTAAGCCGGATATCGTGATATCTGATATTGTGATGCCGCGAATGGACGGGATTTCCATGATAGAGCAGCTAAAGTTAACGCTCCCCCGTACCCAGTTCATTCTTTTGACCGCTTATTCCTCCTTTGAATACGCCCAGAGAGCGATTCAAGCGAACGTAATGGAATACATTGTTAAGGTTCCGCTCAGGGAAGCGGATTTGAACCGGGCTTTAGATAAGGCAGCCGGGAATTTAAATGAGGTTAAGAAAAAAGAAGCGGAATTTCAATCGTTAAACGTATCCGTGCTTGAAAATAAATATAGAGTCCGCAAGCAGTTTTTTAACGAGCTGATCAGAGGCGAAATTCCTTCTCACCGGGCATCGGATTTTGCCAACCGCATGCAGTTTCATTTCTTCCAAGCCAGCTATTGCTGTATTATTGTCGAAATGAACAGGTATGAAAGTTTCCGGAACGCTTATTCAGCGTCTGATCAAAGCATCCTGAGGTATGCGATTACGAATATCATCGAGGAAACAGTGATGAATGGGGGCAGTGGTGTAGCTGCGGATTTATCCGCTAACCGTTTTATTGGCTTCCTATCCTGGGAGAATAACCGCAGTGATCTGGAAACGGAATATGATTGCCAGGCATTAGGGGGGCAGATCGTCTCCCATTTGCACCAATACTTGAATGTAAGGGTATCTGTCGCTTTTGGAGGTCCGCACCGGGGCTGGGAATCGATCAAACAGGCTTACACGGAAGCACAAAAGGTGAGTGATGATTTCTATTATCATACGGAGAAAGCAGTAAAAACACCTATGCACCGCTTCCAATACCACAATGACAGAAAAGAAGAATTTCAGCAGAGGCTGGCTGAATTTCTTGACGGGCTGAAAAGAAAGGTCTCCAAGGATGAGCTGGAGCAGGCCTTTGCTGATCTGAACCAGTTCGTTACGGACCATAAAATCCATAAGTCCATCATGGTGCCTATGCTGCGGGACTTGTACAGAGACATTACGGTGAAGTTTAAATCAGGAAACAAGCTGACCACGGAGGTAGCAGAGTTTCCCATCGAGTGTATGTCTTTCCGGGAGCAGCTTGCCTATATTGGCGACTTCACCTACGACTATGTACACGCCGGCCAGCTTTTACACCGCGCTGAAATCATGAGTGCTATACAGTTTATAGAGCGTAATCTGAAACAGCGGTTAACGCTCGAGGCGATTGCCGAGGAAGTGAATTTAGCTCCATCGTATTTTAGCAGCTTATTCAAAAAAACAATGAACGAGGGCGTGATCACTTACATCAACCGTAAAAAAATCCAATTAGCTCTCGAGCTGTTAAATGTTCGGGATTATTCAATATTGGAATTGTGCGAGGAAGTAGGGATTGTGAACGAAGGTTATTTTTGCAAATTATTTAAAGAATATACGGGGGATACGCCCAAGCAATACCGGATTAAAATGACCCGGTATGAATCCGGATAACCTTGCAACAATCGTATAATTTTTTCGTGAAATCATGTAAAAAAAAGCTCCCCAAAAAGCTTACCATGAGAGAAGGATCTAATCATGGAGGTTATCAAAATGGAGCTTATTAAAGCAGACGTAACCGTCGTAGGCGGAGGTATTGCCGGGATCTGCGCAGCCATTGCTGCCGCACGCCAAGGGCTGCAGGTCTCACTTATAAATGACCGGCCGGTCCTTGGGGGAAATGCGAGCAGCGAGGTCAGGGTTCATATCAACGGGTCGGCATATCTCGGAAACAGTCCATCCTATTATGCGCGCGAGGGCGGATTGGTGGAAGAGCTCAAGCTGAAGATTTTTCACTATAATCCGTTGTACAACAAGAAGCTTATGCTTTCACTTTCGGATACGGTCTTGCTCGACATGGTCTATGGTGAGGCTAACATTGCTCTATTCCTGAATACATGTGTGCATGAAACGGGGATGGAGAACGGCAGAATTAAGTGGGTGGAGGGTCTTCAATTAGCTTCCGAAAGAAAATTCCGTTTCGAAAGCCGGACCTATATCGATTGTTCCGGAGATGGCATTGTCGGCTATCAGGCAGGGGCTCTCTTCCGGCAGGGGAGAGAGGCGAAGCATGAATATAAGGAAGAATTGGCACCTGAAGTGGCGGACCATTATACCATGGGCGATACGATCCTGTTTCAGGCCCGTGACGTAGGATATTCCGTTCCCTACCAAAGACCTGGCTTTGCGTATGATATTACGAAGCTGGCTTTTTTCGATAGTATCAGACAAGGCTTAAACCACCGGTCTTTTCCAAGAAAAATCAACGGGCTTGGAGGATTGTGGTGGCTGGAATACGGCGGGCATCTGGATATTATCAAGAATAATGAAGACATCGCCTTGGAGCTGCGGAAACTGGTGTACGGAATTTGGGATTATATCAAAAATAGCGGCGAATTTGATGATGTAGCCAATCTCATCCTGGATTATGTATGCCCGATTCCGGGAAAGCGGGAGTCCAGGCGGTTTATTGGTGATCACATGCTGTCCCAGAACGATCTTACCACAAAGCCGCATTTCGAGGATGCTGTATCCGTTGGCGGATGGTATATGGACTTACATGCCAATAAGGGCATCTACGATGAGGGGCCGGCTACAGCCTGGAATTTCGTGCCCGGATTGTACAATATCCCTTTCCGCAGTTTGTATTCACGAAATATTCCTAATCTTATGTTCGCCGGCCGCAATATAAGTGCTACCCATGTGGCCTTCGGATCAACCAGGGTAATGGCAACCTGCGGTTGCATGGGACAGGCGGTGGGAACGGCTGCTTCGTTATGCTTGAAATATGAGGCCGACCCTGCGGCTATAGCTGAGGAACATATGAGCGAGCTGCAGGCGCTGCTGCTCCGGGACGGACAGACGATTGTAGGGCTTCAGGAGGAATTGGACCCGTACTTCGCTGACGGATTAACGGTTCGTGCTTCATCTCAGCGCAGCTACGACAATCTTCATCCAACCGAAGAGCTTTCCCTGGAGACAGGGTTATGTCTGGTCCTGCCGATTCAGACATCCGTAGCTGAAAGCGTACGGATCAAAATTAAAAACAGGTCCGGGCATCCGGAAACCCTGCAGGTGAAGCTGTTCGGCGGGGAACGGAAGGAAAATTATATTCCCGTCAGCGGGTTGAAAGAGTACAGCTTGGAGATTGCAGCCCGTCATGACGACTGGATTACGCTGAGCTTGGATTGCAAGACACCGGCTGACGACAAAATTTACATCGTACTGGAAGGTACGGCGGGCCTTGCCGTATACGGCAATGAAGAGAAAATGACCGGAGCGGTCAGCTTCTATTATAGACCGGAAGAGCCGTCCGGACTGAAGAAATGCAATAAGAGCATTTGCTTCAAGGAGCTGTTGCCGGCCCAGGATATGTATAATCCGGGGAATGTCGTCAACGGCTTCTCCAGACCTTATGGTCTGCCGAACAGCTGGATTTCTGAGCGTACGCAAGGACACGAATGGCTGGAATTTGGTTTGGCCAGCCCCAAAAATGTGGACGAAATCCAGCTTATTTTCAACCCGCAGCTGAATTTGGAGCATTTCGACGATCCGATTGAGTCTCTGATCCAAGATTATGAGTTGACCTTAACCTTAGAAGACGGAAGCGAGCGGACAATCATAACCCGCGGCAATTATCTCACCTTGAACAAACATAAGGTGGACGCGAAAGCGGTCACCCGAATTCGTTTTGATTTCTATGCAACGTATGGTTCGCCTTATTTTGAAGTGTTTGCTGTAAAATGCTTTGCTCCTAAAAACGATAAGTGAGGTCAGGTGAAGTCGAGATGAAGGATGTATTCCCTCGAAGAGGGCTCCCTAATGTCATTCAGAAGCTGGAAAATGGGGATACGGTCACCATCGTCTATTTCGGTGGCAGCAATACGCGTTCTGAAGGATACAGGGTCATGACGGCGGATTGGCTCCGTGAGCAATATCCTAAGGCGGATATCCGCGCGGTGAATGCAGGTATTAACGGGACAGGCTCGGATCTGGGCTGTGCCCGTGTGGAGACAGATGTACTACGTCACCGGCCTGATCTGGTATTTGTTGAATTTGTCGGTAACGATGGCGGAGATCCCGAATCCAAGGCGCGGATCGAAGGGATTGTCCGTCAGATCCGCAAGCGGAGCCGGTTTACCGATATCCTGTTCGTGTATACGCTGAAGGAGCGGGATGTGGCCTTGTTCCAGTCCGGGGAATATCAGAAGGGCGCTCTAATGCAAGAGGAAGTGGCCGACTATTATGGGATTCCTTCTATTCATCTGGGGGTAGCGGTCAGTCACCTGGTGTCGGAGGGACAACTCGTGTTCACCTCAAGAGAAGACGTATCCATTCCCGGCGCCGTTATTTTTACGCATGATTCGATCCATCCGACCATTCCCGAAGGACACCAGATTTACACGGATACGATCACCCGGTCCTTTGAGCTCATTAGAGAGCTTCAAGATCAGCCGGGAAGGTTCGTACATCACCTGCCTCAGAATCCGCTGGTCCCCGCTAATCCTTGGGAGTATGCGGCCATGCTGCCACTGGATAGTCTGACTACTTTTTCTGCAGGATGGTCATATCTGACACCGGGTGATTCTGCTCTAGCTCGCGAGTACAGCTGGTTGTTTCCCGGCCTGTGGCGGGCAGCCGATCCTGGAGAGGCGGTCACGGTGCAGTTCGAGGGCACCCGTATCGGATTATTCGATATCGGAGGACCTGATTCCGGCAGATTGAAGGTAACGGTGGATGGCGGAGAACCCTTTATTGTCGATCGCTTCACATTCTACAACGATCATAATCGTAATCAGTATGTATTCCTGCCGGAGCTCCCGAACGGGCAACATACGGTTCGCTTCGAGCTCGATACCGGCAAGACAGACAAAGCGGCCGTGTTCGAGGCATCCGGCAATGAACGGAGCAGTGAGCATTTCCGGCAGCATCCGGATTGGTATGATCAAACGGTGATCCAGCTTGGGAAGCTGTTACTGGTGCAGCCTCCCTTATAATGGCTCATTAGACATTGTACAATGGCTGAACCCTCAGGAACGCTATCCTAGCGTCCTGAGGGTTTTTAGCTTTTGATGCATTTCTTTTGTCCGTTCATATTCAGTTCATATTGACGTCACGGGGAATACACTTTCATTGGTTAAGCTTACATCTTAGCAAAAGAAGAAGTAGAAAGAGAGGGTGTCAAATGAGATTATTTGAGATACTTTTAGTTCTATCCTGTTTCGCGCTACTCGCAGATCTATTGTTTATCAGAAGAGGGGCAAAGACAACAGGACTGGTTTTGGGGATAGGAAGCAGCGTTATATTGGTAGTTCAATTATTTGTAGAGGGATACAGATGGCAGTTGCTTTTGGTATACATGATGACGGCGTTACTCATACTCATCGTTATACTCAGGCATTTAGGCAAGATGGGGAATATAGGGAATATAAAAGCAGGGAAGCTGTTGAAATATAGTTCATCTTCCATCATCGTCATTCTGCTTGTTATATCTACCGGCTTGTCTGTATACTTGCCAGTCTTTCATTTGCCGAAGCTTGAAGGTCCGGAGAAAGTGGGTACTCAAACCTTTCATTTTACGGATCAGAACAGAGATGAAGTCTTAACTGCAGATCCAAGCGATAAGAGGGAACTAATGGTTCAAGTGTGGTATCCTACTGCAAATAGCAGTAACAAGAAGAGTGAAGCTCTTTTTCCCAAAGATAAAGAAATGTTCAAAAAGTATATCCAGACCTATTCTAATTCATTAAACCTACCAGACTTTGTATTCGATTACTGGAAGTATAGTAAAACCAACTCTTATGAAAATGTAGAAATATTGCCTTCTACAAGTCCTTATCCTGTGGTACTGCTATCTCACGGTATGGGAACCAGTCGGGTTCTCCATGCATCACAGGCCGAGAATCTCGCCAGTCACGGGTATATCGTGGTCACTATCGATCATACGTATAGCACCTTTGCTACCATTTTTCCGGATGGCCGTGTAACGGACTATACCACCAAGACGACTACCGTAGAAGATCGCAGAAGAATCGGTAAGATATGGACGAAAGATGTGGAGTTTGTAATCGACGAAATTGAAAAGCTGAATTCAGGTGCAATCGAAAGTCAATTTAAAGGAAAAATCGATCTAGATCATCTGGGCGTAATGGGGCATTCCTTCGGGGGGGCAACAGCGTTCAATACTACTTATGTAGATCCTAGAATCAAGGCCGGAGTCAATATGGACGGGTCACTGATCGAAGTGGACAATAGAGATGATCTAAACAAGCCGTTTATGTTCATAAGATCCGGAGTTTTTAAAGACTGGTTGACAGATTTCAAGAAGGATACCAATCCGGATAACGAAGTCACTAAACAACTTGAAGAAGAGCTGCACATTATTAAAAATGTGATCAATCAGGGAGGGCCTGCGATTTATATAGAGGGTACCCAGCACTTCAATTTCACGGACCTTCAATTCTATTCTGAACTGATTAAACTGACTGGAATCACAGGAGATATTAATGGTAAAAGAGGATCAGACGTCGTAAATCACTATGTCCTCGATTTCTTTAATAAGGAATTGAAAGGAGAAGGGGGACAACTATTGGAGGGGCCAAACGACAGTTATCCCGAAGTGAAATTTATAAAGCCGGAAGAGCTTTAAGACGAGGCCATTTCAATTAAGCATAGTGTGGAATCATATACGATTTTGATATAATTACAAACGATTTCGGGAGCAGCCCCTTTCTTTATTCTATTCTGAGAATAGAAATAAGAAGGGGGCTTTCTCCAATCTATAACGAACGTTGTTCTTGACGAACAGTGTTCGTTATGTTATAAATGTATCACCTTAACTAATTCATACGCTTATGAAAGGAAAGGAGGAGAGAGTTTATGTCAGAGACAAATAGTAGCCGCGGTGTTCAAGCAGCTTTTTCCTTAAAGCAGATACTGCCCATACTTCTCGCAGTTGCTTCAGGGATGTTCCTGGTGATCTTAGACAGCACCATCATGAATGTAGCTGTACCGAAATTAGTAAGTGCCTTCGATACCAATCTTAGTACGATTCAGTGGGTCATAACGGCGTACACCTTGTCTTTATCGGCAGTCATTCCGTTAGCCGGCTGGTTCTCTGACCGTTTTTCGCCCAAACGAATGTTTATGGTTAGCATTGTGTTATTCGTTCTCGCTTCTGTGCTGTGTGCAATGGCAACCACTCCTACTCAGCTTATCGTTTTCCGCATCATCCAAGGTCTGGGCGGGGGCATGGTGGCTCCAATCGGGATTGCCACTGTATTCATGGTCGCTCCTCCGGACAAAAGAGGATCTGTAATGGGCATCCTCGGTATCCCGATGCTGCTTGCTCCTATTCTTGGCCCCTTATTGTCGGGCTGGCTGATCGAGTACATCAACTGGCACTGGATTTTTTTCATCAACGTTCCGGTTGGCATCTTGGCTTTATTCATGGCCTGGAGGTACTTACCTGCATCGGATGCAAAATTGAACAACAAGCTGGATGTAATCGGCGCGCTTTTGGCTCCGGTTGCCTTTACTTCCATTGTGTTTGCTGTTCATCAAGCAGGTGAGAAGGGGTGGTCCAATCTATGGACTTTAGCTCCACTGGCATGGGGTCTCATTATACTGGCCTTCTTTATCTGGAATGAGCTGCGGCAAAAGCACCCGCTGCTGGAGCTAAGAGTATTCCGTTCACCTACCTTTGTACATGGCATCTCTGTCGCCTGGCTGAATCAGATCGCTTTATTCGGAAGTATTCTGTTATTCCCGCTGTATTTACAGCAAGTGAGGGGGTTAACTCCTCTTGAGGCTGGATTATATGTGATCCCGCAAGCCCTGTTATCTACGGTCGGGATTAATGCCGGCGGCCGGTTGTTTGACCGTTTCGGTGTTCGCCCGGTTGCCCTTATGGGTATTCTGTCACTTTGCGGTTCCTTACTTGCTCTGACGCAGATTGATGCTCATACCAGTACGTTATACATCATTTGCAGCTTTGCTTTTGCAGGGCTTGGGCAAGGATTAACAATGATGCAGATCAATACACATGTCCTCCGATCAGCTCCCAAGGAATTAATAAGCCGTGTTACGCCCATAACTACTTCAGCACAGCAAATCATGTCCTCCTTCGGTGTTACCATCACGATGGCTTTTCTGGCCAAACAAATCAGGGGACTTCCCGCGCAGCATTCACCCGATCAATTAGGTCATGCCTTCGGCTCAACCTTCTGGATTACTTTGGGGTTTGCAGTTAGTGCATTGGTTTTATCTTTGTTTTTTGCAGGCAAGAAGCAGGTTTCTTAAGAAAATAACTATCTATACAAAAGGAGATGTCTACACATGACAACTGTTAATTCTACAGAACAACGCCGGATCGCAATTATTGGAGGTGGACCAGGGGGGCTAACGCTTGCCCTGATTCTGCAAAAGCATGGTATTACCTCGACAATCTATGAACGTGAGCATAAGGACCTAAGCCATGAACGCGGAGGCTCCTTAGATATCCATGAAGAATCCGGGCAGCTCGCTTTGAAGGAGGCGGGATTATATGAAGCTTTTCTGCAGGCAGCACGGTTTGAGGGCGAAGACTTCCGGCTCATGGATAAGACGGGAACCATATACCTGGATGAAGTGGCCGATGAAGAGAGCTCGGAAGGGCAGAGACGCCCGGAGATTGACCGTGGTGTGCTTTGTGAATTGCTTTTAAACAAGTTAGATCCGTCTACCATACAGTATGGCTATAAACTGGAGAAGGTTGTATCTCTGGGCGAGGGTAAGACGGAGCTTCATTTTGAGAATGGACATATCGCTGTGGCCGATCTTGTCATTGGGGCGGATGGTGCCTTTTCGCGTGTTCGTCCTCTGCTTACGGATACAGACGTGGAATATTCAGGTCTGACAATGCTGGAGCTTAACGTTATTGCAGAGCAACACCCGGATCTGGCCGCATTTAACGCACGTGGCAAGATGTTCGCCCTGGATGATCACAAAGGGATTCTGGGCCAGCTGAACGGCAACGGACGGATCAAAGTATATGCAAGTTTCAAGGTAGAGCGGAACTGGTTAGACGAAATCCGGAACGATAATCCGCAGGAGACGAAGGCCAAGCTGCTTGAGCTGTTTCACGATTGGAGCGAACCGCTCAAGAATTATATCCGGTATGCGGAAGATGCGGTTGTACCCAGACGGATTTACATGCTGCCCGTCGGGTTTCGCTGGGAACGCAGCGCTGGTGTCACGTTAATCGGTGATGCGGCTCATGTCATGTCTCCTTTTGCCGGAGAAGGGGTGAATCTTGCGATGCTGGATGCGCTGGAGCTGGCTCTTGCCATTGTAAGAAATAAGGACACAGCTGGGGCAATTGAAGAATATGAAGAGAAAATGTTCCAGTATGCCTCAGAGAAAGCACATGTGTCTAACGAAAACCTCATCCTGAGCTTCTCGGAGAATGCCGCTCCAAAGTTCGCTGAACTCATGCAATCTTATCAAGACCTGTATGAGCAACAAGGATGATGTTATCTTCGGCGATGTATTTACTATTGGCTTCCGGCATGTTATAAGAAAAGTATGATGAAACCTAAACGTGAAATTGTGAGCCGCCGTAACCGGCCAGCCAAAGAACCCCTTAGTCATGAATTGATTGTCAAGACCGCGTATGAGCTGCTGAAGCAGGAAGGGACCTCCGGCATGAGTATGAGGAAGGTAGCCAAGCAACTGGACACTGGACCTTCCTCCCTGTATGTTTACGTCAAAAATCTGCAGGAATTGAGCTCATATGTGCTTGACCTTGGTCTCGGAGAGTTGAATCTGCCGGAGCTGACGGACGATAATTGGAAGGAGCAGTTATTTCAAGCGCTGCAGGCTTATGCGGAGCTGCTTATCGAGCAGCCCGGATTAGCGGAGCTATCCCTACAGACGATTCCCATTGGGAATCATGCTTTTCGTCTGAATGAGTATTTACTTACCGTCCTCCAGAAGGGCGGAATCACCTCTACGGCCGCTGCTTGGGGAACGGACCTGTTGCTCCTGTACGTGTCTTCCATTGCGTTGGAGAAGGCTAAGAGAGCAAGCGAACTGATGGAAACTGCCCAGAGTTACTATAATGAAGCAGATCCGGTACGGTTTCCGCTCATGAACAGTCTGAAGACTGATTTATTCTCGGGGGATACCGCCTCCAAGGAGAGGTTCTTCTGGGCCATTGAAGTAATACTCCAGGGGATATTGCACAAACAGTTGGGAGACAATGGTAAGTAACCAAGCGACGAAGTTCATGAGAGAGGTGTCTATTGAAATGGAAGAGAATCAAACGACGAAAGTAACCGTACAAACTGTGGTACAAGCCCCTATCGAGAAGGTATGGCGCTACTGGACTGAGCCGGAGCACATCACAAAGTGGAATCAGGCCTCCGAGGACTGGCATGCGCCAAGAGCCGAGAACAATCTGCGGCCTGGCGGTACCTTTATGACACGGATGGAAGCGAAGGATGGCAGCATGGGCTTTGATTTTGGCGGCGTATACGATGTCGTGAATCAGCATGAGGTGATCAGCTACACCATAGAAGACGGAAGAAGAGTGGAGATTACGTTCGCCCGTCAAGGGATTGAGACGAAGATCATTCAAACATTCGATGCGGAAAACGCCAATCCCGTCGAGCTCCAGCAAGCAGGCTGGCAAGCGATCATGGACAATTTCAAATCCTATACTGAAAAAAACTGATTAGAACAAAATCACCCTAAGGGATGAACAAGATTACCTTCGCGCGGCCTGAATGTATGCTGTTTTTCACTTACATTCAAGCCGCATGCCTACTTACGAGCCCAATGTATGTTGTTTTTCACATACATTCGGTCCATATGCCTGCTTGCGAGCACAATGTATGCTGTTTTTCACATACATTCGGTCCATATGCCTGCTTGGGAGCACAATATATGTTGTTTTTCACATACATTCGGTCCATATTCCGCTGTACCGACAATTGTATTCGGTTTAAAACACTAAACTATCAAAGAAGACGCCGGGGAAGATGCCCGGCGTCTTTCTTTTGCAGCCTTAGTACGAGTGTATTCGTCGTTAGCCTCAACCCTGTGCCGCATCCATGTTCATATAGTTAATCGCCCACAGATGGCCGTCCAAATCCACGAAGCCCCAATGATACATGAATCCATGATCTTCAGGCTCAGCGTGCAATTTCCCGCCTAAGGAGAGTGCGGTGTTCACGATTTCATCAACCTTGTCCCGGCTCTCGAATTCCAAAGCAATCGTCATCTGCGCATACTTGCCCGTATCGACGGCTTCCTTCTCCGTGAGTGTAAGAAAGAAGGCTTGATCGATCAGCATGACCTGCAGGTTGTCGCCGATCAAGAGGGCTACCGAAGTCTCGTTATCCGGATATTGCGGGTTGAGCTCAAAGCCAAGTCCAGTGAAGAACACTTTCGATTGGGCTACGTTTTTAACAGGCAGGTTGAGGCTCGTGAATGCGGACGTTAATGCCATTAGCAGAACACCTCTTCGTCATATATTTTCAAATATTTTCTTATGATTATACCACATTGGAACCTCTGGATTATTATGTTCCAGCCCTCGAACGGGCATCCCATATCAAACGTATTTCTGTCCCCTCTTCGGGATTCGATCGAACCTCAATTCGCCCTTGCATGGCCTCAATCAGCCCTCTGGTTACCGCCATACCCAGGCCTGAGCCGACATCGGGCGCCGCTGTGTCTGTACCGCGGTAGTATCGTTCGAACAGCTTCCACACCGTCTCCTGATCCATCCCGCGTCCATCATCCGCAAATTGAACGATGAAATCACCTGCCTCTTTACCTGGCTGCACCCTTACAATCAGCTTCGTGTCCGGCGGATTATGCAGCAGGGCATTAGCGGTCAGATTATCAACGATCCGTTCAAAGGAGGGAATGTGTACATAACCCTGTACCTCAACCGGGGCGGGATGGAACGTAATGCGGCCCACTCCAAAAGCCGGGTTCCGCTCAGCACGCTGTACCAAATCCTGCAGCAGAGCATTGATATCCGTTAGCTCAACAGGAGGCTGGTATCCGCCGCTGCGCAGACGATATGTCATGGCCAGGTCGCTTACCAGCCTGTCCATGTACATGGACTTGTCCACCATAATGCCCGCGAATTCGCGTACCTCTTCCGTAGTCCACTGGTATTTCTCTGCCTCCAGCATGTGTGCATAACCCTGGAGCGAGGATAGCGGTGTCTTCAGATCATGGGTAATTCCAGCAATCCATTCCTCCCGCAGAGAGTCGGTCTGTTTGCGGAGTTCTTTATCCTGCTTCAGGGTAGCGGATAACGTCTGGATGGAATGTAACACTTCCGTATATACCCGATAGTTTCGCCGCCATCTCCCGTTCTTCTTCTGGCTAAGCGGCCTGCCGCGGGGGCCGGCCGGCTCCTCATATTCTCCCCTTTCAAGCCGCTGCAGCCATTGCAGCATATGGAGCATCGGATAACCGAACAGGTTGGCATACCAGACAGCAAGCAGGATCAGCAAGCCGATAATAGATACCAGAAGCGCAATCAGGGCAGGTCCAAAAATAAACCCGAAGGGGTTCGCGTTGCTACCCGCCGAATTGCCCGCAAGAGGAACACTAAGCATCCAGGTGGAATGGTTCTGCTCATCATAGCTGGTCACTGCCGTCATTCCATACCGGGAGGGGTAGCGTGTACGCAGAATCAGATCCTGGATGCTGTAGCTGTCCGGGATACCTGTTACGGGCTTATTGAAAGAAGCAACCTCCCGTCCCTGTTCGTCCAAAATCTGCAGATAGGCATCCGCTATACGAATGATGTCCTGCTGCCCGGAGGCCAGTTCTAGCTTGTTATTGGCGTAACGGCCCCCGTTATATGCTTGATCCAACATGGTTACAGCCTGGTTGTTCTCTCCATACAGCAGGGTGAAATTAATCCCTTCTCTTTCACGAATAAGCAGATATAGCTGGTAGGGAAAAGGCTCTTGTCCTTGCCAATAAGATATGAGCTCTCCAGGTTTATAGTGATTCGGCACATCGGGAGGGGTATGGAAAGCATCCAGCACACGACCCTGCTCATCGAGAACCTGCAGCCAGCCGTTGTTTTCTTCAATCCGCTTCAGCAACCCCGGATCATACTTAACACTGCCGTCCGGCAAAATCTCTGCTGTACTGATTAGCTGGTCGAGTCCGACAGTGGCAAAATCTTCAACAAGACTGGCCTCATGTAGCTGCTGAATGACCCAGTAAGCTATACTTCCTGCGATGACCAGGATCAGGACCACCGTACCCGCAAGCAGGCCAATGAACCGCGTCATCAATCTGCGTCTTACACTCATCGCCCAGATCCCATGTCGGACTGAATGAGCTTATACCCTAGCCCGCGGACGTTCACCAATAGTTCAGGGTTGGACGGATCAGCCTCAATACGCTCACGAATCCGGTGAATATGTACCATGACGGTGTTGTCATCCGAAATGGCCTCCGATCCCCAGACCCGTTCATATAATTCAGACTTGGTGAAGATCCGATTGGGATGCTTGCAAAAGAACAGCAGCAACTGATATACCAGCGCAGGGCAGTTCACGAGTTGACCTTCGACTCTGAGTTCACCGGCTGGCTCCATGACCTGAAAGCGTCCAAAATCATAGATGCCTTCCTGCGGAAATTTTTCTGCTTCCGTCTGTCTGGGCAAATACCGTCTCAGCAGGGATTTGATCCGTGCGACTACTTCCAGCGGGTTAAAGGGTTTAACGACATAATCGTCTCCGCCAACCGCGAAGCCGGTCAGCTTGTCATAATCGGTGGTTTTCGCAGTCAGAAAGAGAATAGGGGCATCTGTCATTTGCCGCAGAAAAGGGCAGATTTCCAGCCCGCTTCGGCCTGGAAGCATCACGTCCAGCACGATGCAGTGATAGGTTTTCTTTTCACAGGCAGCAATTGCGTCTTCACCGGTAGTGACCGTATCAATATCCAGGAATTGCTCCTTGAGCAATACCGTTCGGAGCATATGCAGAATCGCCTGTTCATCATCAACAAGCAGGATTGAAACTTCATCCATGGCGAAATAGAGCCTCCCAGCTTTTTATATAAGTATCATACCATTCTGAAACACTGTGCTGCTTGCCGGTAACCTTAACGGATGCTTAATTTTGGAGAGGTAGCCCGCCGCAAAGTTAAGATAGACGTAAGAGTTCGTTAGACGGCAGATAAGATTGATGTTGTACACTGGACTGTAAAGATATCGTTCAAACAAAGGAGTGCAGGGAAATGACTAGAGGATATTCGAAAAGCTGGAAGGGGCTTGCCGCAGCGCTGGGTACGTGTGTGATGTTGTCTGCGTGCGGCACTTCGGAAGCATCTGAACCACAAGAGAAATTACCGGTAGAACAGACAGCCAGTGCCGCCCCATCAGATGAAATTACGAATGGAGCCGAGAAGGACGCAATGATTACACCTGACAATTTCATGGATACCTTAATGAAGGGATCGAAGGAGGACATCTACAAGCAGATGAGCCCGGAGCTACAGGAAATCATATCGCTGGACGAATTCAAGACGACTACCGCTAGCTTTATGGAAGGCGTTGCTTCATGGGAGAAAGTTACGGAATTTAAAATGAACAATCTGGTTGAAAGCTCATGGAAGGATCAGACGGGGACCAAGGGGATTCAAGCCTCTTTTGCCGAAAATCACCAGATTGCGGGGCTGCTGATTCAGCCGCTTGAAACGCATGAAGCAACGGACAAGGCGCTGACCAAGACAGCATATCAGTTTCCTATGAAGGGCGAATGGTTTGTGTTCTGGGGCGGGAATGATGTGTTATCCAACTATCATTATGCTCATGAAACCCAGCGTTACGCACTCGACATTATCCGCACACAGGATGCTTCAAGCTATCAAGGGGAGGGAAAGGACAACGAGGACTATTATGCTTTTGGTGAGCCGCTCTATGCAGCCGCAAATGGCAAGGTGGTTGAAGTCAAAAATGACATTCCGGATAACACGCCGGGCGTGATGAACGCTGAAGAACCGGCAGGGAATGTTGTGGTCATCGATCATGGAAATGGGGAGTTCAGCATCACAGCACATCTCAAGAAAGGCAGTGTAGCCGTCAAAAAAGGGGATAACGTACAGCAGGGGGATCTCATCGGACAGCTTGGTAATTCAGGGAACTCCAGTGAAGCACACCTGCATTTTCAAGTATCGGACGGACCTGACATCTTCACTTCCCGTTCGGTTCAGATCCGCTGGGCCGATCAGAGTCAGAAGCTGACACGAGGGAATTCTTTTCAGGGACTGCCCGAATAGAGAGTGTAAAAAGTGTTGACTTGCGGCTTCCTATAAGTAATATAATATACCTACTTATAGGAAAGGATGATGAAGGAATGTCCATGTCTCGTCCGGATACCGGAATTAAAGCGATAGAGCTACAAATGGGATCTTTTATTGTATATCCAACACTGTTGTGGGATGAACGGAATCTTGTACTTGTGGATACTGGCATTCCCGGGCAATTTGAAAAGATACGTAAGTTACTTGAAGCAGAAGGTTTTGGACTAGATAAGCTGACGCATATCATCATTACGCATCAAGACAGCGATCACATTGGCAGTCTGCCGGAGCTTATTCAGGCAAGGGGGAACGAGGTGACGGTGCTCGCACATGAGGAGACTGTACCCTATTTGACGGGTGCCCTTCCGCTTATTAGAGGTACAACTTTTGCACCGTCCGTGCACGTTCATACAGCACTAAAGGATAGAGATATTCTGCCCCTGGCCGGCGGTATTCAAGTCGTCTTTACACCTGGACACACACCAGATCATATATCGCTATATCATATCCCAACTCAAACGTTAATTGCCGGCGATGCATTAAATTCAAAAGCTGGTAAGCTCCTGTCCTTTGACAACTATTACACGTTGGATCATCCGACTGCGTTGAAGTCGATTGCCAAACTGCTGGAGCTGGATATTAAAAAAGTGATCACATATCATGGTAACGAAGTTACACATAGAATCAAGGAAAGTCTCCAGAAAATAGTAAATACAACAACTTCTATTTGACCTGAAAGTTTCTTTTGAAATCAGTTTTGTTTGTTAAGCCACTCCGATCGCAGCATTGCATATTGAAATTCATCTACCCAAATGCCTTTGGACATGTAATTTTCGAGCAGGTGTCCTTCACGTCTCATGCCTAAACGCTCTAGCACTTGAATCGATTTTGTGTTCCTCACATCGGTAAAAGCGATCAGCTTATGTTTATTTAGTAAGCCAAACACATAGTCAATCAGGGCACGAAGCGCCTCATTCATGTATCCTTTTCCTTGATGCTCAGGTGCTAGAGTGAATCCTATCTCAACCATTCGGGGTTCATCTGCGAGTGTGTGAATGGCACAATCACCGATTAATTGATCTGACTCCGTTAGAGCAATTGCATATTGGAACCAAGTCCCGGGCTGATCCGGGGAATGTACTATTTGTCTGCTGATAAATGCTTCAGCTTCTTGAAGCGTATAATGATCCCAGGATTGAAAACGGGAAACCTCTGGATTCGTCCGGTATTGATAAAAAGAATGTACATCCTGCAAATCAAACTTTCGAATAACAAGCCGGTCGGAAACGCAATATACTTCGTTTGATTTCTCCATAAGTAAACCTCCTGCATCAATAATTATCGTTTGTTACAATCTGCGATGGGCTTGTTCTGCGGCCTCCATGATGATTTCGCCTAACGTTGGATGCGGATGAATGGTCATGGCCATATCTTCTACCGTCGCTCCCATCTCAATCGCAAGGGATAGCTCAGATATAAGAGTAGATGCTTCAGCGCCTACAATCTGTGCACCTAATACAAGACCAGACACAGCATGAGCAACGATTTTGACAAAGCCTTCGGTTTCTTTCAGAGCCAGCGCACGGCCATTAATAGAAAAAATAGATTTTCCAACGACAACAGGAATCGATTGTTGTTTACACGCCGTTTCGCTAAGACCAACGCTCGCAATCTCCGGGTGAGAGAACACAACCAGCGGAAGAGCTTTGTAGTCGATGACAGAGGGTTTACCCGCGATCGCTTCTGCTGCAATTTTTGCTTCATATGAAGCTTTATGAGCCAAGGCAGGGCCTTGAACAATATCTCCAATGGCATAGATATGCGGGATAGATGTTCTGCACTGCTTGTCAATCTCGATCAAGTCTTGTGGAGTAGGGGACAGACCTATATTTTCAAGACCCAAGGTTCCATCTGTGTTCGGTTTCCTGCCCACCGTAATTAACGCATATTCAGCTTGAACAACATGGTGTTGATCCTGACGCATATAATGTAGATTGATGTGACTCGTATATTGGTCTGCTCCTGTAACCTTAGCTTCCGTTAAGATGGTTATCCCGTCCTTCTTCAGTTGACGAACGACAGGTGCGACAAGCTCTGCTTCAAATCCGGGTAAAATCTGTTCACCGCCCTCAAGCATCGTAACTGTGGTTCCAAATCTCGCAAACATCTGACCCAGTTCCACGCCAATATAACCGCCGCCAACTACAACAAGGCTCTTAGGAATACCGGCTAGCGATAGCGCCTCAGTGGATGAAAGAATCCGTCCGCCGAAAGGAAGAGCGCTGATTTCAATCGGACGGGAACCGGTTGCCAGGATGAGATGTTTGAAGCCTATTCGGTGCTCATTCTGTTCAGCGTGATGAATTTCAACGGTATTCGCGTCTATCAAGCTGGCTTCTCCTTCGATAACTGTCACACCTGCTGTTTTAAGTAAAAACCGAACTCCTCCAGACTGCTTATCCACCACAGCTTGCTTAAACAACTGAGCCTCCTGAAAAGAAGAAGCTTCGTCAACAGTATACCAGTGTCTTCGCAAATGAATACGCTCCGCTTCAGCAATCAGCGCTTTGGAAGGAATACAGCCTACATGTGTACATACCCCTCCGATCTGGTGGCGCTCCACAATGACTGTTTTCATACCCAATTGTGACGAACGTAATGCGGCTACATAACCGCCAGGCCCCGATCCAATGACCAGGGTATCTACAGCTTCTAATGAGTTCATAATGAGTACCTCCAAAATAAAATATGATGATCGTAATATATTATAATCATCATATTTTAAAAGAGTCAACACTTCATAATAAATTGACATCAAATAATATGATAATTATAATATTTTAAAAACATTCATAAATACAGACTTATACAAAAGGGAGAGAGCAGGATGCCTTATCCGAAAGGACACAAGCTCAAAGTTCGAAGCCATATTATTACCAGCGCAGCCAAAGCATTTCGCACCCACGGCGTGCGGAATATTAGTCTTCCACATATTATGAAAGGTGCTGGACTGACGCACGGAGGATTTTACTCCCATTTTGCAAATAAAGATCAGCTTGTGATGGAGACCTGTCATTTCGCAATTAGTGACACCATCGACACACTTCAGAGAATTGCAGACCAAAATAAAAATGAAGATCAGACGCCGATTGAGGCCGTCATTGATTTTTACTTAAGCCCTCTGCATCGGGATCAGACGGAAGCCGGTTGTATCTTACCTGCTTTATCAGGAGAGGTTGCCCAGCTACCGGAAAATATTAGGCAAGCGTACACACAAGAGCTGCAACGTTTCATCGCGTTTATTACAAATATGGCTGGGATCGATCCCTCTAATAGTTATGCGTTGGTGAGCAGTATGGTGGGTACTGTGGCACTGGCAAGGGCAGTTAGTGATGAGAAGTTCAGTGATGCTTTATTACAGGCAGGTCTTGTGCAGATCAAACAAATGGTAAGCGCCGGCTCCAGGTTCCCCAGTTAGAACGGAATTGTTATTTGACGAAGTAAGTTGATTGTGCTAGCATTGCTTTAACTTAAAACGAAAAGGCTATGATGAGAAATAGTAACTATTAGGGATCTCACAGAGAGAAGATGGTTGGTGCGAATCTTCATTGATCTAATAGTGAAGCAGTCTCGGAGCTGTGGACCGAACAGAGGAATCTTAGTAGGCTTCAACGGAGTTCCACCGTTATTCAGGAAACAGTATCGGAGCAATCCCGTACTGATAGAGCGCAGAGCAATCTGAAGTTAGGTGGTAACACGGACATAATCGTTCGCCCTAAGTTGACAAGAAACATGTCAGCTTAGGGCTTTTTTGTTTTAAGCATAACTAATATTTGATGGAGGTATTACAATGACACCAGATGAGTTGAGACAATCCTATGTTGATTTTATGAAAAGAATAGGGGCTAGCCAAGTGCCTTCTTCTAGCTTGTTACCGGAAAATGATCCCTCAACGTTGTTTACAGGAAGCGGAATGCAGCCGATGGTTCCCTATTTATTGGGGGAAAAGCATCCGATCGGCAATGAGATTGCTAATATTCAGAAGTGCTTAAGGACAGTGGATATTGATGAAGTAGGGGATACGTCGCATCTGACATTTTTTGAAATGATAGGCCGGTGGGAGTTCAAAGCAAATGAACATAACTATAAGCAAAAGCAAATCGACGCTATTTGGCATTGGCAGATCATCGAATTAGGAATGGATCCGGGCAGGCTGTATATCAGTGCTTTCGCAGGAAGTGACGAATTGAATATACCGAAAGATACGGAAGCCCTTGGGCTCTGGTCAGCAAAATTCAAATCCGTCGGGATAGAACCCATCATTGAAGATGATCCCTGGCAATATGGGGCATCCAGAGGCGGGAAAATATTCTTATACGATGAAAAAGAAAATTGGTGGAGCCGGGCCGGAAGTCCTCTCCATATGCCGGTTGGTGAACCGGGTGGACCCGATAGTGAAATGTTTTATGATCTTGACCCAAGCGGTGATCCACTGGATCATCCTGCTTCTGAAAGCGACAGATTCCTGGAAATTGGGAACAACGTATTTATGTGTTACACAAAAGGAGAGACCGGATTCGTAAAAATGCAAAATCCCAATCTGGATTATGGAGGCGGATTAGAAAGGGTGGCTACAGCCCTTAACGGGGACAAGGATATTTACAATACGGCTTTCTTCCTTAATCCCAAGAACAAGTTGATGGAGCTAAGCGGTAAATCCTATGCTGACGATCTAAAGTCCTTTAGAATCATACTGGATCATGTGAGAGCGGCTACGTTTCTCATTAATGACGGTGCAGAGCCGGCAAATAGTGATGCAGGGTATATAACAAGAAGGCTATTAAGAAGGGCCATCCGTGCGGGTAAAAAAATAGGGATACAAGGAAGCTTTGTGGGTCAGTTGTCTGAAGTTTATATCGATGAAGCAACAGCTTATGAAGATTTGATCCGCAATAAAAAGAAAGTAATTGAAATCGTAAATAAGGAAGAAAGTCTTTTCTATAGAACATTACAGCAAGGAGAATTTGAAATACAGAAGCATCTGAAGAATAAGGGTAAAGTTACGGGGGCAGATGCCTTTTATTTTTACGAAACCTATGGATTTCCCTTGGAGTTGACAGAAGAGTATTTAACTGAAAGTGGATATAGCATGGAAGACAAGGCGTCTTATACAGAAGCGGCAAAGAAACATGCTGAAATGAGCAGAACTGCTTCTGCGGGTAAATTTAAAGGTGGCTTAGCTGAACATTCCGCAGAAACAACCGCGCTGCACACGGTATCTCATTTGCTACTTGCGGGGTTAAGGGAAGTTCTAGGTGATCATGTTCACCAACAAGGAAGTAATATTACTTCCGAACGATTACGGTTTGACTTCAACCATGATGAAAAACTTACCCCCGAGCAAATAGCTAAGGTGGAGAAGTATGTGAATGATGCAATTTCATCGAAAGCAGTTACCTCTATTTCAGAGCTGCCTAAACTTGAAGCGAAAGAAAGTAATGTGGAAGGAAACTTTTGGGATAAATATCCGGATATCGTTAAGGTGTATACCATCCAAGATCACGAAGGGAAAGTGTGGAGCCGGGAAGTATGTGGAGGGCCTCATGTAGAAGATACCACAAACTTAGGAACATTCCGTATTGCAAAAGAACAATCTTCGGCTGCTGGAGTCAGAAGGATTAAGGGAGTAATTAAAGATAAAGCAATTCGGATTTAATCCGAATTGCTTTTTTACTGCTAATAGAAATATTGCAGAGAGTATCAATCTGACATCATTCACTCTGATGAATATCGTTCGGAAGTTCATCATTGAGTTTCTGGTACCCGAGTCCCCATGTTTCCATAGAGAATATAATTGGCTTCAGTGAATTTCCTAAGTCACTTAAGCTGTATTCGACTCTCGGAGGGACTTCTGCAAAAACAGTACGAATGACAATTCCATCCTCTTCCATTGAGCGTAAATTTTCAGTGAGAACCTTTTGACTGATCTCCGGGATACTTTTACGAAGTTCTCCGAATCGTTGAGTTCCCTTCAAAAGATCCCTCATAACCAATAGCTTCCACTTGTTACCTATCAATCCAACTGTCGTTGCGACGGGACACAACGGCAACTCTTTTTTTGAAATCACTACATTATCGCCTCCAATAGTTACTAATAGGTTCCTATATAACAAAAAGGTGCCTACTTTCAAAACCAATACATTGCTTATATTATAATTCTGTCGATGAAAAATCAAATGAAAATGATGAAAGGGGGAGGGAGTTTGAGAGAAAGTTTATGGATGCAACTGAGTGACTATTTTTCGAATCATATGTCAACGTTCTTGAATTCTTGGAAAGAGCATTTAGAGATCAGTTTATTGGCATTGATGATTTCTACACTTATAGGAATGATCTTAGGTACCTTATCAACTAAATATAGTCGTTCCGAAAAATGGATCACCTCGTTATTTCAAACATTACGAATCATTCCCAGCCTAGCAATCTTACTTCTGTTGCTTCCTATCATGGGTACTGGAATTAGGCCAGCCCTTGTCGCTCTCATTATTTTAGGAATCCCTCCAATCTTAATGAATACAGTATCCGGATTACAAAGTGTGTCCATGTCTTTACTTGAATCTGCACAAGGTGTAGGGATGTCTGAACGACAAATCAGATGGAAAATCCAATTTCCAGTGGCTGGACCATTGATTTTGACAGGGATTAAAACCGCTGCGATTGAAATTATCGCCAGCGCTACCTTGGCTGCCAAAATTGGAGCTGGTGGATTAGGAGAGATCATTTTTACCGGTTTAGGACTCAATCGAACGGATTTACTTTTAATTGGTGCTATCTCAGTAGCGATTCTGGCTATTGGGATAGGCTTCATTTTAGATGTGTCTGAACGTGTATTGTTTAGATATAAATTCTTGCAAAGGTAGGGTTCACACAAATGAAAAAGAACATAAAGAAAAAATTAGTTTTAACCATTTCAATCACACTTGTTTTGTCCATAATGTTGAGCGCATGTGGTAATAAAACGAATAATCATGGATCGACAATACGAATTGGTTCAAAAGACTTTACTGAGAATTTAATTGTCGGGGAGCTATATGCATTGGCTTTGGAGAACGCGGGATACCAAGTAGAGCGGGTTCCTAATATTGCGGGTTCTATCATTCATTCATCGATTGTTAATAACGATATCGATATGTATCCAGAGTACACAGGTACTGGGTTGTTGGCCGTATTACAGATGGATTTGATGACAGATCCGGATGAAGTGTATACAACAGTCAAGGAAGAGTACAAAAAGCAATTCAATATCACATGGCTCGATTATTCAAAAGCAAATGATGGAGCGGGTCTCGTTATGCGAACGGAAGTATCACAAAGATTAGGGATCAAGACCATTACTGACCTGCAAAAACATGCCGGGGAGATTCGATTTGCTTCCCAAGGAGAGGTGGACCAGCGCGCTGACGGTATTCCAGCACTGGAGAAAGTGTATGGCAAGCTCAATTGGAAATCATCCAAAGTATATGATAACAGTTTGAAATATGAAGTGCTTAGAAACAACGAGGCTGATGTTGCGCCCGCATATACTACTGAAGGTCAGTTGGTAAACAAAGACGAGTTTACTCTATTGGAAGATAACAAACAAGTATGGCCCCCTTATAACTTGGCGCCTGTTATCCGTGATAATGTGCTTTCAACGGATTCCGGCATCGCTGAAGTGATCAACAAGGTTAGCTCGGTATTGGATACAGACACCGTAACCGCACTAAACGCGAAAGTGGACGTAGACAAAGAAGAATATGAAGATGTGGCCAAAGAATTTTATGATTCCATTAAATAAGGATGGCGTTAACATGAATCCAACAGCAATCGAATTCCATGATGTGAGTAAAACATATTCAGATTCCAATGAATATGCAGTGGATCATGTGAACCTGTCGATAAGTGAAGGGGAGTTTATTACCATCCTCGGCTCCTCTGGATCAGGAAAAACAACTTTATTGAAGATGGTGAATCGGCTTAACGATCCTTCCCACGGAATTATTAAAATATTTGGGGAGGATATCGCTGGAGTTGATCCTGTAATACTTAGAAGGAAAATCGGCTATGTTATTCAGCAAGTAGGCTTGTTCCCCCACATCAATATTGAACAAAATATAGCTACCGTTCCTCGTCTTTTGAAATGGGACAAAAAGAAAATCGAAGATCGGGTACAAGAATTGTTAGCTTTGGTTGAATTAGATTCAGAGAACTTCAAACGACGTTATCCTTCACAATTGTCCGGAGGGCAGCAACAGAGAATCGGTCTTGCGCGAGCATTGGCAACCGATCCCAATATTATGCTGCTGGATGAACCCTTTGGGGCCTTGGACGCTATTACGCGCTTGAATCTCCAGGATGAACTCTTAAAGATTCATGGGGGAATGAAAAAAACCTTTTTGTTCGTGACTCATGATATTAATGAAGCATTCAAGCTAGGAACCAGAGTTGTGATTATGAATCAGGGTAAGGTTTGTCAATTCGATACCCCGAGAGAAATTATAACTCATCCTGCAGATGATTTTGTGTACTCACTCATTCAATCTTCGAAGGAGCAAGAACGCTTCTGGGGGAACTTAACATGATCAACTATGCCATTAAACATCCGGATAAGTTGGTACAAGCATTATTGGAGCATGTGGAGATCCTCATTCTGACCATGCTGCTCTCTGTGCTCATTGCCATCGTTTTAACCATCTTAGCTCTGGCCTCTGATAAGGTATCTAGATCACTCATTTACATGTTTTCAATTTTGTATTCTATTCCGAGCTTGGCTTTGTTTGCAATCATGATCCCTGTGACCGGATTGGGGAAAACGACAGCCATTACCGTGCTCATTGCTTATAACCAATATATCCTTCTACGTCAGTTCACTGCAGCTTTGAATCATGTTGAACCATCTGTTATTGAAGCTGCTACAGGGGTCGGTATGAGCCGATTTCAGATCTTACTTCAAGTTCAGGTACCCTTAGCAATCAAGCCTCTGTTTGCAGGCCTTCGACTTGCTTCGGTAACAACCATTGGCATGGCAACCATCGCTGCCTTCATTAATGCAGGAGGGCTAGGTACGATATTAAATGATGGATTACGGACCATGAATATCGATAAGATTTTGTGGGGGGGCTTATTGTCAGCAGGACTTGCCATTGTGACGAACGCAATATTCATGCTGTTTGAGAAACGAATCCATTTGAGATCGGAGAAATAAATAATGAAGGCAGTTGTATTGGAAAGGGTCTGTACCCCACAAGAACTACAGATCACTGAAGTACCTATTCCTATAGTCAAACCTGGGTGGGTACTTGTAAAAATCAGGGCGTTTGGAATAAATCGCTCGGAAATGTTTACTAGACAGGGGCATTCACCGTCCGTTCAATTTCCGCGTATTATGGGGATCGAATGCGTAGGGGAGATTGAAGACCCTTCTGATAGCACATTTATAAAGGGAACAGCCGTCGCTTCATTAATGGGAGGGTTAGGCCGTGCATTTGACGGAAGTTATGCTGAATATGCACTTATACCTTCGGACCAGGTGTATCCTATTCCTAGGGATATGAAATGGACTGAACTTGCAGCGATACCGGAAATGTATTATACCGCGTATGCATCCTTATTTGAATGTCTTCAATTGACTTCAGGAGAGATGCTGCTTATTCGTGGTGGGACAAGTTCCGTAGGCTTAGCAGCACTTCAGCTAGCTAAGAGTGTAGGAGCAACAGTCATATCAACGACTCGAGACAAAGAGAAATTTGCACTTCTCCAACAAGCTGGAGCAGACTATGCACTGCTCGATAATGAGCATTTGAGAGAACAGGTGTATGCTATTGCTCCAAATGGGGTAAACAAGGTTCTAGAGTTGGTTGGTACACCAACTGTAAAGGAGTCCTTGCAATTCATCTCAGAACGAGGGATATGTTGCATGTCAGGAATATTAGGAAATGAATGGACTCTTGATGCCTTTGAACCTTTAGTGGATATACCCACAGGTGTGTATTTTACAGCGTTCACCAGTGAAGTTATCAAAGAAAGTACACTGATCCCTTTATTTGAGCATCTCCAAAAACATGGTATAGTCCCACCTATTGCCCGAGTCTTTACACTCGAGGAGATTGGAGAGGCACATCTTTTAATGGAAAGTAACACCGCAAACGGTAAGATCGTTATATCTTACGAAATAGAAAGGGGTTTAAATATGACGATTACAGAAAACAAACAATTGATGCATCGTTTCACGAACTTCATTAATACGGCAAGCAAGGAACTTGCTGAAGAATTGATTTCTCCAGATGCTGTTTTTTATGTACCTATGCAAAAAGAACCAATGAATGGTCCAAATGGTTATCTCTCCATAATTCATATGATGAGATCTGGTTTTTCCGATATACAATGGACTGTTAAGGAGCTGGTAGCAGAAGAGGATCTAATAGCAGCTCATTTTGTCATGAAGGGCACACAAGACGGAGTGTTTCTCGGGTTTCCACCAACAGGAAAGAAAATTGAAGTAAATGCAATGAATTTTTATCGGATCTCTAATGGCCAAATTATTGAAGAGTATGGTCAACCCGATATGCTTGGCTTGCTCCAACAAATAGGGGCAATTCCAAAAGCATAATTATATCACCACTTGTAAATAAATTAATTGATCTCAGAAAATGCTGCTATTAAAAGCGGCATTTTTTTGATTTCTAATTTACTTTACAAAGAAGGTGTAGGAGACAAACAACAATCAGATTGGAATTTTTGACAGGCAGCACAGGGCGTTGACGATTGGTATTATGCTCGTTCTAACCACCGTAGCTTTCGAGGGGCTGGCTAATACGACATGGACTTGAGGGCATTCAAACAGCCCATGTTTACGTTTGGCACTGTTATGCTTATGATTGCCGTAATGTTAATGATGTCAGCCATGATTATTAAAAGCAACTCCTTAGAATTTGTTTTTTGTCGGAAGACAAGAACATGGTACTATTGCCGATTTGATAAACATCTAAATATAACGTCAGGTGAAGGCAGCAGTTGGAGAAAATCTGGAGCTTGCAGATTGAAGTTGAAGAGACAGGAGATTGAAATCTTTGAAACCTGCGCAAGTTGCAAGTTTTTTTCGGTTGAGAGGAGCGAATGGCAATTTAAGAGCCAACAAATTAATTGACCACAGGATGGAAAAGACTTATTATTGCTATAAAATGGTCTGTAAGGAGTGAAATAGGAGTTGTTGGAACTTGATGGTATGGATACCGACTCTTTAATAGCTATGCTAAAAGCTTCATTCACCTTAGACAATTTTACAGCAATGATAGATATCTCTGATAAGATTATTGGGATGATCGCAGTAATACATGCTACAGCCCCCAAGGGATCTGAGACCCAAAGGTTAAAGCGTTCTCTAGTGTATTACTTTGGGTTTAGTCTTTGTGCGAAGGGCATTGCTCTCCAAAAACTTGGGGATTACAAAAACGCCCGCCAGTGTATAGAAAAGTATTCAAATTTGAGCTGGGTTCAACTTGATGACGAGGAATCATTGGCAGAAATTGAATATTACAAAAGTACAGCTAGAGCAAACACCTTCGTTCTTGACTTACTTGAGGGAAAGGAGGAAGTATTGCCTGAATACGTGAAATTTTTAAAGATGGGTGCAAGGGAAGAGTTGACCGCCGGGTTGCTAAATATCTTGGACTCCGCTTTAAGATACAACTACCAGGTGGACTGGGCATTGGAAGAACTGCAAAGTGACATTGAGAAACCTGATGATACCTCACCTGCTGTAGATGTTAGGTACTACATAGAATATATTCATCTACTATCAATTTATTGGTTTAAACGGGGGAAGTCAGCCATTGCAATAAACCTAACACTGGAAAATATCATATTAAGTGGTAAACTATTTGATAGAGCAGGTTTTAGAAAAGCTATTGCTTTTTATGAGCTTGTTAGAGCTAAGGCCAATATTTCACAGCTACAAGAGTATCATGCAATTATGCGAAATATTTTAGAAGGGGAGTTCAATGATGAAAATGTTGAAAAAGAAGCTTTTGTTATTGACAACCGTATTGCTGATTAGCTCATTAACCATTTTGACTGCCGCAAGTGCCGAAGATGTCACTTTATTTCAGTCCACAACAGTAACAACAAATAGCCACGGCATGGGCCATTGATTTGTCTGAGATGATTTACAGAGCCATTCAGTAAATCAATCCAGAGCTTATTATTGTTGATTTACATCATACAGGCCAATGATCCTCAGGATCATTGGCCTGTTATTCTGTTTTAGTAGACGCCTACCGCATTGTAAGCTTTGGTTACAGCAGTTACTTGAGCCGAGCCTGCTCCAAACAATTCAGTGGCCGATTGAATGATGGCTGTACGTGCAGCAGAGAAGTTGGAGGAGGTTGTAAGATAATATACAAGTGCATTGTAATAGATTTGAACGGCATCCTCACGGCCAATGCCTGTGACTGTTACACCGTTAAACGTACCGCCTTGAGCAGCCAGATAGAAAGCTTTATTATTGATGCCGCTATTCGTATGCACACCACCTTCGTCTGCCGAGCCGGTATAACGGTCGCTGTATTTGTCAGGCTGGCCGTACAATGGCGGATTAGCTAGTGAGCGGAGTGCGTCACCCGCTACACCCGGTGTATATATTTTATCACCGATCAGCCAGTTCGCACCTTCAATTGAATTTCCGATGATGTCGGAGAAGGACTCATTAAGTGCCCCCGGTTCTCCGTAGTATTCAAGATTGGATGTTTTCTCAGTCACACCGTGCGTCAGCTCATGGCCGACCACGTCCAAATCACCGGACAGCAGTGTAAAGGTAGATCCATCCCCATCACCGAAAACAATTTGCGCACCATTCCAAAATGCGTTGTTATAGGAAGTGTAGTAATGAACGGTCGAACGGATCTGCAGTCCGTTGTTGTCCAGGCTGTTGCGGCCGAAATGCTGGAGATAATAATCATAGGTTCTCTCAGCATAGGTGTGGGCATCAACCGCGGCTTTGTCTGTCCAGACATTGTTAGTGCTGGTTAAGAGCGTCCCCGGAAGAGAAGTCTTGTTCTTGGCGGTATAGGTCACAATGCCCTTGCCGCGGGTGCTGTCATAGAGCTGGTAGGTTGAACCCGAGAGGCGTGTCTCGAACGTTTTGGTATCTCCAAACACTCCAGTGCCCGTACCCGTCAGGTTCTCTAAGATGTTATATTTGAACAGTACGCTGCCATTCTCCGCAGAAATGAAGTACCGTATCCGCAAAGGCTCGGGTTCCAGCACGTTCACTTCCGTTTTATAGGCTAATTTAGGTTCTCCGTCAACGATAAAATAATACAAATCCGCTGTAGGAGTTATTTGCGGCTCACCTAGCGGTCCATGTTCCAGCGTGGCATCCTGGCTGGCTGCCAGAATGGCCTCTGCTCCGGATATGGTTTGGAGTTGAATCAGCGGCTGCGGAATGGTCTGGTATACATCTTCAACTACACTTCCCAGCAGGGAGGTAACGTTGCCCGTTTTGTCGATATGCAGGGTCTGATCGGCTCCATATACCGGTATCCCCGAGATATACTGGCTTAACCGGTAATGCTGGCTGCCGGTCCTGCTGTTTGTTTTTTGCTCTGTAATTTTGAATTTCTCCCGGACATCCTCCTTAGCCGAAAGATGCAGGTTCCCTTTAACATTCTCAAGATATCCCCATACTTTGTCCTCAGAAGCGGAGCCTGCCGGGGCTTTCCAGGCTTGGTCCGTAATTGAAATAGGGGAAGAGCCTGAGAAGAGCTCTATGGGATTATTCTGCTCATTGTTTTCAGCCGCAGTGCCCACCGAGGCAAAGGATCCAAGTGCTACAATACCTGCAAGAAGTGAAGCTACAGTCTTTTTCATATTTAATACTCCTCCGATCAAATTGGTTGGTTTTAAGTTGTGCCGGGTTCTTATAATCATCCTTTATCAAGCCTGTGTACTTACTCAAGCTGCGATCTGGGGTGCAAGGACTAAGGCGGCGAACAACCTTAATGTACGGAGGGAAGTGTGGAGAGGGCAAGACCCCTTTCGTGAAATTTACAACTACATCCTTGTTCACAGATCTCCAAATTGGATATAAATGATAAAAATGTAATTATAGTGTTTTCAGTATATTTAGGTTTTTGAATAGTAACTATGATCAGAATCACAATTAATGCAATAAAATTAGTAAACAATCATTATGCAACATTGAAATTGGACATGGCGGCTTCAAAAGAACTGAAGCTTGTCAGTCTACAGCATTATTCCTGGGAGCAAGACAGCCCCGATGTGTGTCTGCACTCGTGACTCGCCCTCCTTTTGAAACGTTTCCAAAATAAATATTGAAACGTTTCCATTTTGGTGATATTATATTTTCCAGAGAGAGTTCGGAGGTGTTATATGACAAGTATTAAAGATGTTGCAAACTTAGCAGGCGTTGCTGTAGGAACCGTATCCAGAGTCATTAACAACTCTGGCGCTGTTAAACCCAAGACACGCAAAAAAGTGGAGGAAGCGATACAAGAACTGAATTACTTCCCTAATGAAGTGGCCCGGAATTTCAAGATGCAGAAATCCAAGATGGTAGCTCTACTGCTTCCGAGCATCTGGAATCCATTCTTTTCTGAATTGGCTTATTACATTGAGGATGAGCTGGATCGGGAAGGCTTTAAGCTTATGTTATGTAATAGCGGAGGTAAGCCTGAGAAGGAGCTGTACTATCTGGAAATGCTCCGGCAGAACAAAGTGGCGGGGATTGTGGGCATAACTTATAACGATATCGAGAATAATGTGAGCAACAACATTCCGATTGTAAGCATCGACAGGCACTTTAACAAGAAGATTACCTGTGTGACCTCAGATAATTTTGAGGGAGGACGTCTTGCTTTAAGGGAGCTGGTGAGAGCAGGAGCCAGGAAACCGGCTTTTATGGGGAGTGTTACTTCCGTTTTCAGCGAAACCATGAACCGCAGGCAAGGATTTATCCATGAAGCGGAGGCTTTGGGTATCGATTATGTGATCTATGAGAAGCCGGATCCAATAGTAGATGACAATGCCTATATTCACGAGTTCCTCAACGAGCATGGCGATGTAGATGGAATTTTTGCCATTACCGATATGCTGGCTGCCAGCTATATTGACAAAGCACGCAGGAAGGGTATTCGTATACCAGAGGATGTGAAGGTCATCGGTTATGACGGTATTCAGGATAACCCTTATTTTCATCCTATTCTATCTACAATCAGGCAACCGGTAGAAGAGATGGCACGTATGACAATTAGACTGCTCTATAACAAGATTGAAGGCATTCCCTTAGATAAACAAGTGTATCGTATCCCTGTTAAATTCAAACAAGGTGAAACGACATGATCCCTTTAATCGAAAAACTTCAGCTTATTCTGTGGATGCACTCTATGAACTGATGTTTTTCACTCTAAATTGGAAACGTTTCAATATTGATTTTTATGAAGTACTTGATAGAGATCTACCGACTGAGTTTTTCTAAATTTAAATTGGAAACGTTTCAAAAAAATTATTTGCACACGAAAGGGAGAATATGCGTGAATTCAACAACCAACCGTGTGGATCATTCCATGATCCAACCAAAACGCAAACCGTGGAGCAGGTTCAAACGCGATTACGAACTGTACCTGTTTTTACTGCCAATCATTATTCTTTACCTCGTATTTAAGTACTATCCGATGTATGGGGTGCAAATTGCATTTAAGGATTTCTCACCCAGCCAGGGGATCTGGGGAAGTGAATGGGTAGGATTTCAGCACTTTGTAGATTTCTTTGATTCCTATAACTTCTGGACCATTATCACAAACACGCTCTCACTCAGTTTTCTTTCACTGTTATTTGGCTTCCCGGCTCCAATCATCATCGCAATTATGCTGAATCAGATGCTGGGCAAGTCCTATAAGAAATTTGTACAGACCGTGATTTACGCGCCTCACTTTATCTCTACTGTAGTACTCGTTGGCATGCTCAATGTTTTTTTGTCTCCAAACAGCGGAATCGTGAATCATATAATTACCTCGTTTGGCGGACAGCCTATTCTCTTCATGGCTGATGAGGGTTGGTTCCGTCCCTTGTATATTTTATCAGGAATCTGGCAGGAAACAGGCTTCGCCACAATTATCTATCTTGCTGCACTTGCGGGAGTCAATCCCGAGCTGCATGAAGCGGCCATTATGGATGGAGCGAGCAAATGGAAGCGTGTCTGGTATGTAGATATTCCCAGCATCCTGCCGACGATCGTTATCCTGCTGATTCTCGCATTGGGCAACATTATGAGTATCGGTTTTGAAAAGGCGTTTTTGATGCAGAGTGATCTAAACTACGCCACCTCCAATATTATCCCTACCTATGTATATGAGATGGGGATTCAGAAGGCCCAATACAGTTTTTCTACGGCAGTCGGCCTGTTCAACTCCCTTATTAATATTATCCTGATCTTCACCGTTAACCGGATCGCTAAAAAGATGACAGAGACCAGTCTGTGGTAAGGAGGAAATGATGATGAATCAATTAGTGAAGCGAAAGAGCAGAGGGGATGTATGGTTTGACATCATCAACTACATTCTGTTGACCATTATTATGCTGCTAGTACTGTATCCATTGTATTTTGTACTGGTTGCCTCATTCAGTGACCCCAATTACATTTACTCCGGTGAGGTCTGGCTATTCCCGAAAGGCTTCACACTGGACGGTTATGAACGGATATTCAGTGACTCCTCCATTTGGATCGGATATGGCAACTCCATTCTTTATGCAACGCTGGGAACATTAATTGGAGTAGCCGTGACGGTATTTGCAGCCTATCCGTTAGCCCGGAAGGATCTGGCCGGGAAGTCTGTGATTATGTGGTTTTTGCTGGTGACCATGTTTTTCAGCGGCGGGCTGATTCCCACTTATCTGCTGATTAAGGATCTGCACCTGCTGAATACGATGTGGGCGCTGGTCATTCCCGGGGCAGGCGGTGTTTTTAACGTCATTATTGTAAGAACCTTTTTCCAGTCATCCATACCAGACGAAATGTGGGAAGCGGCTTCCATTGACGGGTGTTCCAACACCAGATTCTTCTGGAGTATCGTTCTGCCGTTGTCCAAGTCCATCCTGGCAGTAATGGTGCTCTACCATGTGGTCGGCTTCTGGAACGGTTTCTTCGATGCCTTGATCTATCTGAACGATGAGAGCAAGTATCCGCTGCAATTAGTGCTGCGCAACATCCTTGTCCAGAATCAGGTCAACTCCGGCATGATGATCGATGTGGAATCCTATGCCGCCAAGATGCGTGTGACAGAGCTGATCAAATACGGGGTCATCATGGTATCCAGTCTTCCGCTGCTGATTTTGTATCCTTTCCTCCAGAAGTACTTTGTTAAAGGCGTAATGATCGGCTCCATCAAAGGATAGTACTCTGACGCGGTACTTGAAAGGGGGGATGCACCGCATATTCAGAGCAATAGGTGAAACCAAAACAGGAGTAATTAGCAGGCGGAATGAACAAAAGGGAGGTTATCGAAAATGAGTTCTTTATTTAAAAATGCGGGGATTCTGGTATTGGCCGGAGCGTTTGCGCTGAGCGGATGTTCGGGTAACGGTAACGGGACAAACAATCAGGCGGAGAATTCCAATCAGAAAGACAATTTCAATGCAACTGGTCTTCCTGTTGTAAACAAACCCGTGTCGTTAAGAATGGTAGCCCCGAAGGCGGCCCTGGCACCAGAGTTCTCAGAGATGGAAATCTTCAAGCGGCTGGAGCAGGAAACCAATGTGAAGATTGATTGGGAGAACATCCCGGATACCGATTATACAGAAAAGAAAAACCTGCTGCTTGCAAGTGGCGATTTGCCGGATGCCTTCTATGCCGCCGGATTCACTGATTACGAGCTGATCAATTACGGTAAAGATGGAACACTTATTCCGCTGGAGGATTTAATTGATCAGTATGCACCTAACCTGAAAGCGCTTCTGGATCGCCGTCCTGATATCAAATCATCGATCACAGCGCCGGATGGGCATATCTACGGGCTGCCGTCCTGGGAAGAAAACAATCTTGGAACCAACCCTTTCTTCCACGTCATTAATAAAAGCTGGCTGGATAAGCTGGGCCTAAAAGTACCGGAAACGCTGGATGAATACACGGAAGCGCTGCTTGCCTTCAAAACAAAAGATCCGAACGGCAACGGCAAGCAGGATGAAATCCCGTTAAGCTTCATGCATATGCAGTGGTGCATGGATATTGCCGGACTATTCGGGGCCTTTGGTCTCCCGGATAATCTGGAGCACCGTGTCGTCCGTGAAGGAAAAGTCATTTTCACCGCAACTCAGCCTGAATATAAGGAAGCCCTGAATTATTTCCATGAAAAATGGTATAAGCAGGGCCTGATTGATCCGGAATCCTTCACCCAGGATGCTGCACAGTATCTGGCCAAAGGCAAAACGACAGATGAGACACTGGGATCTTATATCTGGTGGGAAGTCGAAGAAGTTGTCGGAACCGAACGTGCCAAGGATTATGTACTCTTATCTCCGCTCAAAGGCGCGAATGGAGAGCAAACGATTGGACGCGCGAATGGCGGAGGTCCAGGCCGAGGGTCGTTTGCCATTACCAAAGCGGACAGCAATCCGGAAATCACCATGCGCTGGATTGACCAGCAGTATGAGCCTTACATGGCTGCTCAAATCCACTGGGGACCGCTGGATGTCGTGTACAAGAAGGACGAAAACGGAAAACTGGTGAATTTACCGCTTCCTGAAGGAGCCTCAGCAGGTGAATTCCGCCAGAAGGTTGCTCCGGGATCGGGCGCACCTGGTGTCATTACTATCGATGACTTCGGTAAAGTGGTGGACATGGAACCCCGGGCTCAGCAGCGCGCTAAAGATCTCGAGCAATATTACAATCCATATATGGAAAAGGAAAACTATCCGAGTATCTTCTTCGAGCCGGAAGAACTGGACACCATCAACAAGATCGAGCCAGAGCTGATTAAATATGTAAATACCCAAAGAGGAAGATTCATTGTAGAGGGCGGCGCAGATAAGGCTTGGGACAACTACATTAAAACACTGGACAAGATGGGCCTGAATGAACTGATGGAGATCTACCAAAAAGGGTTGGATCGATATAATGCAAATCTGAAAAAATAAATAGAAGTTAGGTGGGGGAGAAACTGTGCTTGATGTCATCGCAATAGGAGAAGTGTTGATAGACTTTACACCGGCAGGCCAGACAGCAGGAGGTAACGGGCTGTTTGAATGCAATCCAGGGGGGGCTCCGGCAAACGTAGCCGCAGCACTCTCACGTCTGGGTGCCAGATCAGCACTGATCAGCAAAGTTGGGGAAGACCCCTTCGGTTCATTGCTGCAAAATGCACTGCATAATAACGGGGTAGATGTAACAGGGGTGTCGGTTACCAATGAAGCGAGTACAACATTGGCCTTTGTTCACCTGGATGACCAGGGGGACCGCTCTTTCAGCTTCATCCGGAAGCCGGGGGCAGATACCTTCTTACACGCGCAGGATGTTCCGCTGGGGCAGATTGAAGCTTGTCAGGTGCTGCATTTCGGCTCGCTGTCCATGACCCATGAGCCTGCCCGCACGGCAACCCGGACGGCAGTCCGCAGAGCGAAGGAAGCAGGGGTTCTACTGTCGTTTGATCCTAACATCCGGTTTGCGTTATGGGAGAGTAAGGAGGAGGCCAGACAGAATATTCTCTGGGGGATGAATTATGCCGATGTGTTGAAAATCTCGGAAGAAGAGCTAGCTTTTGTTACTGGCAGCAGCAATCTTGAAAAAGGCGTACAAGAACTCCAGCAGCAATATGACATCGGACTCCTCGTCGTCACTTTAGCGGAAAAAGGCTGCTATTACCGGTTGGCTGGTCAGGATGGATATGTGCCGGGCTTTAAGGTCAAAGCAATCGACACGACAGGAGCAGGCGATGCTTTTCTAGGCTGTTTGTTATACAAGCTTTTAGAAAGCGGAAGTTCCCTGCAGGAGCTGACCAACCAGCAAATTACCAGTATGCTGATTTTTGCCAATGCCGGCGGAGCGCTAGTAACCACACGAAAGGGGGCTCTTGGTTCTATGCCGACGACAGAAGAGATTAACCAGATGATAGAGTCTGGGAACCACAATAATGATGAGCAATTCAGACCAGGGTTTCACTTTTCACCACCCTCCAGCTGGGCCAATGACCCGAACGGATTAGTCTATTATGAGGGAAGCTATCATCTATTCTATCAGCATCATCCTTACGATAATAAATGGGGACCAATGCACTGGGGCCATGCTGTCAGTGAAGACCTGATTCAATGGGAGCACGCGCCTATTGCTCTATTTCCGGATGAGCACGGAGCAATCTTTTCGGGATGCTGTGTAGTGGATTGGAATAACAGCAGCGGCTTATTTGAAGATTCGGATGGACTTGTCGCGATCTTTACGCATGCCGATCACCATCCGGATACAGGGCAGCCGCGCCAGCGGCAGAGCCTGGCTTACAGCAGCGATAAGGGCATGAACTGGCATAAATATAACGGAAATCCGGTGCTGGCCGAGGAAGAACTGATAGACTTCCGGGACCCCAAGGTGTTCTGGCATGCGGAAAGTGAACGGTGGATTATGGTGATTGTCGCTGGAGATCATGCCCGGTTCTACGCATCCGAGAATCTGCGTGAATGGTCGCTGACCGGTGAATTCGGTAGAGAAGAAGGATCACATGACGGCGTCTGGGAATGCCCTGATCTGTTTCAACTGCCGGTGGATGACACCGGGCGTTCGAAATGGGTGCTGATCATCAGCATCGGAGATCATCCCAATTGTCCGGAGGGATCGCGCACACAATATTTTATTGGAGAGTTCGATGGAAAGACGTTCATCAATGACAATCCTGCGGATCATATACTGTGGCTTGACTATGGAAGAGATAATTATGCGGGAGTTACCTGGTCCGATATTCCGGAGCAGGACGGACGCCGCGTAATCATCGGATGGATGAGCAACTGGAAATATGCCAACGAGACGCCTACCGGCTCCTGGAGAGGTGCGATGACTTTGCCCCGTGCCATGTCCCTGACCAGTAAGGACGGAAGTGTCGTGCTGAGCCAAATGCCTGTCCGGGAAATAGAGCAGCTGCGGAATGAATCTATGAGCTGGAACGATATCACAATTACGCCGGCGACTCCTTTTAGACAGCAGATGAATAGTGATCTGTTAGAAATTGAAGGAGAGATTGATATCCTATCCGGGGACGCGGTATATATCCATCTGCAATCTGTCGGACAGCAGAGCGAAATTATTATCGGATATGACCCTGCTCAGGAATGGCTGTTCACGGACCGTTCAAAAAGTGGTCTGACGGATTTCCACCCGGCGTTCGCAAGCCGTCACGGTGCCAGGCTGGCCGCTGCGAACGGCAAGCTTAAGCTGCACATCTGGCTGGATCGCAATGCAGTTGAAGTTTATGCAGCTAATGGTCTGGTTGTGCTAACCGATCAGATTTTCCCGGATGCTCCGATTGAGAATATCCAGGTAAGCACACAATCAGGACAGGCTGTTCTGAACTCGCTTCAAATCCATACGCTGAAGTCCATTCAGATTCCAAGTGTTAGTACAAGGCAGTCTCAAGGGAGGAATGACGAATGAGCGGCCATGAAGGTGACCGGGGACTAATGATGCATTGGGCTTTCGATGAAGGAAGCGGAGCAAGCGCTATGGAGAGCGTCACTAAGACGGTAGATGAGATTCATTATGTATTCAATAATGCGGAGTTTACCGACCCTTGTACTCCGCCGTGGAGACAGGGAGTAGCAGGAAGTGCTCTCCTCTTCGATGGTTACTCAACGTATATTGCTCATTCTGTCCACGGAGAAGAGCGTAACGGAGAGCCGGAATTTCTATCGGCTCTCAGCATTGGAGTATGGATTGCCCCGCGCACCTATGAGTGGGGACATGAAGGCAAACTGGCTGCCATAGTGAACCGCTACAATAACAAGACTAGGCAGGGATATCTGCTCGGCATGTTCCGTCATGGCTCCTGGTCCTTCCAAATCGGGCTTGAGGGAGGAGAATGGAAGGAAATCTGGGCGCCGGATGGTTATGAACTTCCCAAGAATGAGTGGTCTTATGTGAACGCCGTATTCGATGGAGAAGCGGGTGAAATCAAGCTGCTGCTGAACGGCACCGAAATCACATCGGCTGCTGTGCCCCGCGGTTCCCGCATAGCGGAGGCGATGGACACGGATTTGTTCATCGGCAGGAATAATCACGGCAGCAGGCTTGCCGAAGTGTTCAGCCTTCATATGTTCAGCGGGATCATGGATGAGATGAAGATTTATAACCGTGCCCTGAGTAACGAAGAAGCAGCAGCTTTTTATCAGGAAGTGTTGGATTCCGCACATGGAGGCGTCCGGCCGAAGTTGAATTATGACGACATTAAGCTGGATCGTATACCTCTGCTTAAGGACCGGCACAGGCCGCAGTATCATGTCAGCCCTCCGGCACATTGGATGAACGAGCCTCATGCGCCAATATATTTTGACGGGCAATATCATTTGTTCTATCAGCACAATCCGCAAGGACCGTACTTTCATCATATCCACTGGGGACATTGGGTGAGTGAAGATCTGGTGCATTGGCGTGATCTCCCTGTAGCGCTGGCGCCTGAGAGGGATCAGCTCGCCCCGGATGGGATCTGGTCGGGAAGTGCGGCTTATGATGCAGAGGGGCTGCCGGTTCTGTTCTTTACAGCAGGCAATGATAGTGCTTCACCGAATCAGAGGGTTGCACTTGCCCGTAGCACTTATCCGCAGGACGGAGACCCGGATCTCATTACGTGGATTAAACACCCGGAGCCGCTCATCGTGCAGCAGAAGGGGATGGGCGCATTCGGAGATTTCCGGGACCCGTTCGTGTGGAAGGATGAGGACGGCTGGTATGCCCTGGTAGGATCGGGAATTGAGGGCGAAGGCGGGGCAGCATTAGCATTTGCCTCGCAGGATATGCTGAATTGGACGTATAAAGGTCCTTTCTATCAGGCGGATATTCAGAAGTTCCCTTATCTTGGCCCCATCTGGGAATTGCCTGTACTTCTTCCCTTAGGCACTGACAACAAAGGGGACAGCAAGCATCTTCTGCTGGTTAGTCCTGTAGGAAAGGGTGCCGATGTTGAGGTATTCTATTGGATCGGGCAGCTGGAGAAGGATGAGCTGTCATTTATTCCGGATCAAGAAGAACCGCAACTGATAGATGTTGGTGATTTCCATTTTACCGGTCCGAGCGGCATGGTTGATCCGAAAACGGGCAGAAATATTGTGTTCACAATTGCCCAAGGGGACCGTACGTCAGAGATGGAATACAAATCGGGCTGGGCTCATAACGGAGGTTTGCCGTTAAGCGTGTATTTAAGAGATGATGGGCGATTGGGAATAGAACCGATTCAGGAACTGGAGTCGCTGCGGGGCACCAAGCGGCTATCCCTCCAAGACAAGTCGTTGGCTGAAGCTAATCTGCTACTGGGGGATGTACAAGGCGACATGCTTGAGATTCAGCTGGAACTGGAGCCGGGCAATGCCGGACAACTCGGAATCAAAGTCCGGTGTACACCGGATGGGGAAGAAGAGACACTGCTGGTTTATGACTGTAATGAAGCTAAGTTCCTTGTGGACCGCACGAAAACGACACTGCACCCGGGTGAAAAGTGTAGCGGGATTCAAGGAGGCAAGCTGGAATTGTTAGGAGAGAATCTGAAGCTGCACATCTATTTGGACCGCTCTATGGTCGAAGCATATGCCAACGGATTGAAAAGTCTGACCACCCGGGTGTATCCGAGCCGCAAGGATGCTCTGGGACTTGAGATCTGGGGCGATGGGGAACCGCTGGTTAAGTCCATGGAAATATGGGATATGCAGTCTATATGGTAATGGGAGCGCCTAGGCGCTCCTTACTATACCATGGATAATGCAACAAACACTTAAGCCACTTTGCTCCCTCGATATGAAACCGCTTCATTCACGTCTCTCTTACTTCATGACTATGCATCCTTGTATCCGGAGAGTCATTTCAAAAATACGTATGAATGATTTCATGAATAAGAAATGATGAAGGAGGCTCGTTGATGAAAGAAGCCAAAAGAAACAAAGCATGGATCTCCAGAATGGTTGCAGGGGTGATGGTTCTTCAGCTTGTAGCTCCCGGAATCTCGGCTGCAGCCGGAGCTGGAGTAGGCACTCGGGAGACATTCACCCCTAAGGCTGACGCAGGATTGTCGGTTACGGATGCGGTCTATTCAATTACCCAGGCTGACGAGGGGTTGTCAGTTACGGATACAGTCTATCAAATCCAGAATCACGGATTTGAAACCGGGGATATATCAGGCTGGACCGTTGTCAGAGGCCAAGCGTTCGGCCAGGACAGTGTATCGAGTGAATCCACCTGGTGGGCGGAACAAATCCCGTACAATCAGGAAGGGGCTTATCATCTAAACGGCTGGAAACATGACGAAGCTGCGACCGGTGTGCTTCGTTCCAGCATTTTCGAGCTCGGCGGCAGCGGATGGATCAGCTTCAAGCTTGGCGGTGCCAAAAATCCAAACAAGGCTTATATCAATGTCGTGGAGGCTGAATCGGGACAAGTGATTGCGAGGTATGGCAATAGCGCTTTTGCCGATGTCGGCTTCCCGAACCCCGCACAAGGCTTGCGGCTTGCCAATATGGAGCAATATAAGGCGGATCTTTCCGAATATCTGGGCCAAAAGCTGTATGTAGAGATCATCGACAATGCTACCTCGGATTGGGGAGTGGTATTTGCAGACGCCTTCTTCATGTACCATGAGTCCGAGCCTGCGGAAGGAATTACCGCCACGGATATCAAGCCGGATTTCAAACGCTATCAAATTGAGAATCCCGGCTTTGAAACCGGGAACTTAACAGGCTGGACAGTTGTCGAAGGCGAAGCGTTTGGACCGAACAGCGTGTCAGACGAAACCACCTATTGGGTTGAACAAATCCCTTATAACCAGGAAGGCACTTATCATTTAAATGGATTGAAGTATAACGAGAGCGCAACAGGTAAGCTTCGGTCCAGCACCTTCGAGCTGGGCGGAACAGGCTGGATTACCTTCAGACTGGGCGGAGGCAAGCATACGGATCAAGTGTATGTGAACGTTATCAATGCGGACACAGGTGAACTAATTTCCAGGTATGGCAACACCGAATTTAACGAGTCCGGGTTCCCGGATCCGGCACAGGGCCTGAGACTTGCGAATATGGAGCAGTATAAAGCCGATCTCTCCAAGCATATCGGGAAGAAGCCGTATGTGGAGATCGTCGATAATGGGCACGCGGATTGGGGAGTAATCTTTGCGGACGCCTTCCACACCTTCAATGAGCATGTACCGGAAGAAGGAGTTATGGCGGATAACATTATACCGACCGAAATCCAGAATCACAGCTTTGAAACCGGAAATTTAGAGAGCTGGACTGCTCAGGGCAACGCTTTTCAAGTGGACAATGATGCCCAAGCTGGTAAAGAAGGTAACTATTATGCCAAGTCCACTTTGGAAGGACAGGGTTCGATTACCTCCAATACCTTTACGCTTAGAGGGACCGGGACAATTAACTTCACTGTTGTAGACATCGTCAACCCGCAGGAAGCCTACGTCGCATTATATGATGCCAGCACGAACACGTTGCTTGAGAAGACCGGGGATGTCCATGCGAATGAGAAGATTTCCTGGAAAATGCAGAAGCACTATAATAAGAGGCTTTATATCAAAGTTATCGATCCATCCAATCAAGCACGTATCTCCGTTGACGCTTTTCAAGCGAATAATACGGGAACCATTTTCTACATGAACCTTGATGAAGGCGCAGGAAAAAAGGCACATGAGGAAGTAAGTAATCTTGATCATGATGTAAACTACGTATTTAATAACGCCAGATATATGGATTCCAAAGATCCAAGATGGACTCCACGCGGAGTAAAAGGCGGCGCTTTGCTATTCGATGGATACTCAAATGATATCGAGGTTAATGCAAAGGATGCCGTTCCAGTAAGTGACGCGTTAACGATTGAGGCTTGGGTCGCTCCACGCAGCTACGAATGGGGAGACGGGAACAAGCTGTCTGCTATCGTGAACCAGTCTGATCAGGATAAGACAGAAGGATTTGCTTTGGGGATGTACCGGCACGGCACATGGTCAATGCAGGTCGGCATTGGCGGACAGTGGATTCAGGTATGGGTCAAAGACCATCCACTCGAAAAGTATAAATGGAATTACGTAGCAGCTACGTTCGACAAAAAGGACGCAATCATTAAATTATATCTAAATGGTCAGGAAGTAGCTTCTCAGGCAACTCCTGTCAACGTTCCGATAACCCCTTCTACGGAAAAGCTGATTATCGGAAAAAACAATAAATCTGCAGAGTTTGCGGGATTGTTCTCCTACAATATGTTCAGCGGACTTATCGATGAAGTGAAGCTGCAGAACAAAGCGCTCACGGGTCAAGAGATCCTTGCTGAGTATGAGAATGTGAAGGCGCTTCACAGCGGTGCGGTTCCGGAAATTCCAAATGGTGACATTGACGAGGATCCCAGTGTGTTTGACGGTGATCAGCACCGTCCGCAGTACCATGCGATGCCTCCGCAAAACTGGATGAATGAAGCGCATGCACCGATTTACTATAACGGCAAGTATCATTTATTTTATCAGCACAACCCGCAAGGTCCATTCTGGCATCAAATCCACTGGGGACATTGGGTGAGTGACGATATGGTCCATTGGGAAAATGTGAGGCCTGCACTTGCGCCAGAAGCGGGCACGCTTGATCCTGACGGTGCGTGGTCAGGCAGCGCAGCGTATGACCGTGACGGCAATCCTGTCCTGTTCTATACTGCCGGCAATGACTCTTTGTCACCAAATCAAAGAACGGGCCTGGCGACTCCAGCTGATCTGTCGGACCCTAATCTGGAGCAATGGGTGAAATACCCTGAGCCGGTAACGGAGCAGAACGGCAATGGCATCCATAATGAGTTCCGCGATCCTTTTGTATGGTATGACCAGGAGACCGACAAATGGTATCAGCTGGTGACATCCGGTCTTCAAGACTTCAGCAGCGGTACAGCTCTGGTATACGTGTCTGACGATATGTACAACTGGGAGTATAAGGGACCTTTATATGTTAGTAACAGAAATCTTTATCCGGAGCTCGGTACGGTATGGGAACTGCCGGTATTATTACCGTTAGGTGAGGATAGTACAGGGCAGCAAAAATACATTTTCATGGTTAATCCCCATGAGAAGCCGGAACAGGTTCCCCCGGCTGACGATGTGCAAAGAGATGTTGAAGTCTTTTACTGGATTGGAACCTGGGATAGAGATAACTTCAAGTTTATACCTGATCAGGACGCTCCCTCCAAAATGGATGTGGGGGATGGTTATTTGACTGCAGAGAGCGGGATGGTTACACCTGACGGAAGAACGGTCGTATACTCCATGGTGCAAAATGTAAGAACGCCGCAGGCTGAATATCAGGCTGGATGGGCTCATAATCTGGCACTGCCGGTTTCCCTGAGCCTGGATGAGCATGATGAATTGCGCATTGAGCCCATTGAGGAATTGCAGAGTCTCCGGGGAGATAAGGTGGTTGATTTCTCGGACAAAAATTTGGCTTCTGCCAATCAATTGATCCGGATTGTCAAAGGCGACATGCTGGAGATTGTGATGGAAATTGATCCGGGCGAAGCCCAGAAATTCGGTCTTAAGGTACGGCGCTCCGATAACAACCAGGAAGAAACGCTGATTTACTATGATAAGGCGAACGGGACCTTCAATGTGGACCGGACCAAGAGCAGTATTGATCCGGATGTGCGTGTGGACGGCATTCAAGGCGGATACGTGGATCTGGACGGAGAGAACCTGAAGCTGCATATTTTCCTGGACCGCTCTGTTGTCGAAGCCTTTGCAAATTACAAGAAAAAACTGACAACCCGCGTCTACGTGGGAAGATACGATTCCTTGGGCTTGCAAGTTTGGGCCGACAACGATATTACAGTCAAGTCGATGGAAGTATGGAATATGAATGCTTTGACGGGTGAACCGGCTGCTCCGGTTGATGTGCCTGACAACTGGGACAACTCTGTATACACCGATATTACGGATCTGCCTAACCACGATTTTGCTACAGGAGACTTAACAGGCTGGATTACGGAAGGAGATGCCTTCCAGGATGTGCATGTGACCGATGCCAAGTTCTTCTGGGACACGATCTACTTCAATCCGTCGCATAAAATTCCGGGAGGATATCATTTATGGGGCTTCAACGAGGCGGCCGGCGGTGACAGCTTGACGGGAACGCTGAAATCGCAGAATTTCATCCTTGGCGGGAACGGTAAGCTTAACTTCCTGGTCAGCGGCGGGCGTGATATCGATAAGCTGTATGTTGCGCTGGTCCGGGCATCGGACGGCAAAGAGCTATTCAAAGAGACTGCGACCAACTATGAGGAGTATCAGCGGAAGATCTGGGACGCTTCGCAGTATATCGGCGAGGAGCTCTATATCAAGGTGGTTGACCAATCCACAGGCGGGTTCGGACATATTAATGTCGATGATTTCAATGTACCGATTAAGGTGCAGAATCCGGTGAATCCGAATAACCCGACTGATCCAACTGATCCGCCAGATCCAGCCCATCCAAGTGAACCAGCCCACCCGGCCAACCCGACTGACACAGCCGTTCCAAGCAATCTTCCGGGGAAGCCGGTGGTTCCGGTAAGCAAACCGGAGAGTCAGGGCAATTTGGCATTCGAACTGGCAAAGGGCGAGCGGCAGGTGCTATTTCCTGTGACTATGGCGGCTAATGACGGCAAGAATGCTCTGAAAGTTAAGAACACAGATGTGGAAATCGAAGTTCCTGCAGAGGTATTAAAGGGGTTACAGGCGCTGATTACTGACAGCGAGCTTGGGCAGTCGAAAATCTCTATTGAAATGGATGCATTATCTTCAGAGCAAAGTAAAGAGCTGCTTGCACAAGCCGGAAAAAAGAATCATGCGGACATCTCCGCAATAGGAGAGGTCTATGACTTCAAATTGGCTATTGTAAAAGCCGATGGAACGATGCTTACACTTGAGAAATTCTCCAAACCGGTCACCATCAGGCTGAGTGCAAAAGAGAATTCCCGCCAGGATCTGACGGGTATCTATAACATCGCTGCGGACGGCAGAGTGGAGTATAGGGGCGGAAGCTATTCAGACGGTAAATGGAATGCACAAGTGAACCATTTCAGTAAATTTGCCGTCCTTACCTATGACAAAACCTTTGAAGATGTGAATGCCTCTTATTGGGCCCATGATGTTATCAAAAGGATGGCAGCGAAGCAAATTGTTCTGGGCGTGAGTGAGACGGATTTCGCACCGAAGCAAAAAGTAAGCAGAGCGGAGTTCGCTTCCCTGATCACCCGGGCACTTGGAATAACAGGGACGAACTTAACCGCATTCAAAGATGTAGAATCCACGGAATGGTACGCTTCTTCCATTGCCGTAGCATACGAAGCGGGAATTGTAACGGGAAGAAGCACAGATACCTTTGCCCCTGAGGAAACCATAAGCCGTGAAGAAATGGCATCCATGATCCACAAGGCGTATTTGTTTCATACACGGCAGAATCCTGTCTTCGGTCAAAGGAGTAATTTCAAAGATGCCGGTACGATTAGTGCATGGGCTGTAGATGCAGTAGCTGCCTTACAGGAGCTCGGATTAGTTACCGGGCGCGGCAACCAGTTATTCATGCCACATGAAACCGTAAATCGTGCGGAAAGCGCGCAAATCATCTCGCTGTTGCTGGATACAGTCAATCAATAATGGCGAAGGAAAAGCCGGGGAGGCAAGGTGATGTCCGCCTTCGCCATGACTCCGGCTTTCTCTGCTTTATACCGAGTATCATCATACTTAAGGAAGAGGGAGGAATTATTAATGAAAAAATTTTTTTATCGTCCAGACAACGCTTGGGTGGGGGATGTAATTCCTTACTATGAAGATAGAGAGTTTAAACTGTTTTATCTGCACGGGTGGAGAGACAATTACCGCGAAGGTCTTGATCAGGGCTGGCATCTTCTTGGCACGAAAGATTTTGTGAATTACCGGGAAGAAGGAGCCTGCAAAATCGAAGGCGGGACCGGACATATTCTCAAAGTGGACGATGTCTATCACATGTTCTACTGTATCTTTCCCGAAGGGAAACAGTTTGCCTGCCATGCCGTTAGCAAGGATCTGCGAACATGGGAGCCGATTCCTGAAGACACTTTTGGTCCGGACGGCGAAATTTATGAGCTGGCGGACTGGCGTGATCCCTTTGTGTTCTGGAATGAAGAAGAAGGGCAATACTGGATGCTGATCGCCGCACTGGCCAAAGGACCGACTAACCGTAAAGGCTGTACCGGTCTCCTGTCGTCCAAGGATCTCAAGCATTGGGAGTACCGGGAACCGCTCTATGCACCGAAGCTGCATGTGGGAGCGCATGAATGCCCTGACCTGTTTCGGATGGGAGAATGGTGGTACCTGATCTACTCTTCGTATACAGGGCGTTTTGGCACCTTTTACCGAATGAGCCGTTCCTTGAATGGACCGTGGATTACACCGCAGGAAGAAGCATTTGATGGACGGGCTTATTATGCGGCCAAGTCGGTATCGGATGGGCAAAAGCGTTATCTATTCGGCTGGAATCCAACGAAGGATGACGACCTGTTCGGCTGGAACCCGCCCAAAGCTCCAGGCAAAGATTATGACACCTGGGATTGGGGCGGCAATATGATTGTGCATGAAATTATTCAACGTCCGGATGGGACATTAGGCGTGAAGGTTCCGGAAACGGTTGACTCTGCTTTTGCTGAACAGGTACCTGCGAAGTTTGAGGGAATCATCGGAGATTGGTCGATCACGGACGATGTGCTGCTCTGCGAATCTCCGTATGCCTTTGCAGGTTGTATCTCACAGGAGGAGCTGCCTGACTTGTGCAAAATTTCTGCAACCGTTCGTTTCTCGGAGATGACTCAGGGTCTGGGGATCATGCTAAGGGCAGATAAGGGTCTGGATATTGCCTACTATATCACGCTGGAACCCGAACGAAGCCGGATTACCTTTCGTGGACCGATAATGCAAACGGAGGAGGGGGGCAAAACCTTTCCTTACGATGTGGAACTGGAACGTCCACTCAAGCTGATGCCGGATCAGGAGTATGAGCTGAAGGTGTTTATCGATCATACAATTTGCGAGATTTATGTCGGTGGGGAAGTGGCGCTGAGTGCCAGAATATACGATATTCAACATGGTAAACTTGCCGTTTTCGTTAGCCAGGGCACAGTGGAGTTTAGCCGGCTCAAAATCGAAACTGTATAATTCAAGGTGGAGTCAGCATTTAAACAGAACCAACTACTAGACACAACCTGTTAGTGATGGAACTGTGTTAGTAAAGAAGAAAAAGACCCGTGCCCCGCACAGGTCTTTTTCTTATAGGGGACCGGACATATTGCTTCTTATTTACTTTGATAACTACTGCTTAAGAGTAGTCAGCATACTCTGAATATGGCTTTCCATTAGCTGTCGGGCTGTTTCGCTTTGCCGCTCCTCGATGGCAATGGCGATCAGAACATGGTAATTGGAAGCCTTGGTCCGCATATTGGGCAGCGTATTGGTCTGCTTGCGTCCTTCGGCCAGCAAGGGAAGAATCGAATGGAGCATCCGCGCCACCACCGGATTGGCTGCCCCTTCGGCGATTAACTGATGAAAGGCGAGGTCGGTCTCGAAGAAGGAGCCGCCTTCCTCCATTTGCTGCACCATACGATCTGCCAGTACCCGCAGCCGGCGGATCTGATCCTCATCGGCCCGCTTCGCGGCTAAAGCAGCAAGTTCCGGCTCAATGAGCAGTCTGGCTTCCAGCAGATCCACGATCGATATGTTATCTAATTCCTCTAAGCCAGCCGCCGGATCATCCAGCAGCAGCGGATCATTCCGCACATACATCCCGCGCCCGTGCTCAATGCTGACATTCCCCTGACTCTCTAATATCCGCAGCGCCTCACGTACTGTAGTGACACTAACAGAGAAATCAACAGCCAGCTGCTGAAGAGTAGGGAGCCGGTCTCCCGGAGCCCATTCCCCACCTATAATTTTCTGCTTCATAAGTTCTATTGTCGCTTGAAACGCGGTTTGTTTATTCTGTTTCATAATTAGCCGTCCCTTTGACTTGGAATACATTCATTCTAGCATATGAGCTTCGTGACAATAAACAGATACGTCTGAGCATTGATTTAGTATTGACTGGCGAAGAGCAAGATAATATGATCATAGCGTAAAGATCATATCTATAACTAAAATTCATGTAAAAGATACGATCTTTACGAGGAGACTCAATTAGTGAAACAGCAGAAGGAGGAGGGGCAATGGAGGTCGTAACCTTTGGGGAAACCATGGTGCTTCTGGCACCGGACCGGATGGTTCCCCTGGAGTATGTGAACGGTTTTCAGAAGCATGTTGCCGGAGCAGAGACCAATGTGGCCATTGGGCTTACCCGGATGGGGCATACCGTCGGCTGGTTCAGCAAGCTCGGAAATGATCCGTTTGGCCGGTATATCAGGCAGTTCGTCAGAGGACATGGCGTTGATACTTCCGAAGTCAGGGTTACAGATGAAGCGCCGACGGGAGTGTTCTTCAAAGAACAAATCTCCCCGGACAAAATACAGGTGTACTACTATCGCAAATATTCGGCGGCCAGCCTGATGCAGGCGGAGGAGCTTAATGAGGCATATGTGGGAGGTGCGCGCATCCTGCATGTTACGGGTATTACTCCGGCGCTTAGCCATGAGTGCAGGAGATTAACCTTTCGCGCCCTCGAAGCGGCCAAAAAACACGGTACAGCCATTGTATTTGATCCCAATATCCGCTGGAAGCTGTGGAACAGAGAAGAGGCTTATCGTGTTCTTAACGAAATCGCGGCTCTGGCCGACTACGTGCTCCCCGGTATGGAAGAGGGACAGTTCCTGACAGGATGTAGTGACCCTGCAGAGATCGCAGACCGGTTGCAGAAAGCTGGTGCCGGCGCTGCCGTTATCAAGCTCGGCGCGGACGGGGCTTATTACAGTAACGGACGAATCTCTGGAACTGAGCCCGGGTTTCCCGTGAAGAGAATCATTGATCCGATGGGTGCCGGAGACGCTTTTGCCGCAGGGTTTATAAGCGGATTGCTGCGTGGGGAGGAGCTCCCTTCTGCCGTGCGGCGCGGCAACGCTGTAGGTTCCATTGTTGTCGGGGTAAGCGGCGATGTGGAAGGTCTGCCGGCCCTGCAGGATGTGGATCTTCTCCTGGCAGGGGAAACTGGCATGGAGGATATTATCCGGTAAGTGAGGCACATTCCCAAGGAGGAGGAAGGACATGGACAAAGAAACGCAAATCGAGCAGCTGATAACCTCCGGTCTGGTCGCCGTTATCCGCAGACCACCGCCTGAACGGGTTGAGCACATTGCTGCGGCACTGGCAGAAGGCGGGGTCGGGGCGCTGGAGATTACAGCCGATACCCCGGAAGTATATCGGCTGATCGCGGACATGAAGGCGAAATATGGGGATCGCCTGCTGGTAGGGGCGGGAACCGTACTGAAACTGGCGCAGGCCGAACAGGCGATCGCGGCGGGAGCCGATTTTATTTTCTCCCCCAATTTGAATGAGGCGATTGTAGCACTGACCTTACAGCACGGACGAATCTCGATTCCAGGTGTAATGACACCGACCGAAGTGGTCAGAGGGCATGAAGCGGGTGCAGACCTGCTTAAGGTGTTCCCGGGCGGTTCACTCGGTGCCTCCTACATCAAGGAACTGCAGGGGCCACTTGGCCACATCCGCATGATGCCGACAGGAGGCGTGACCCTTGCGAATGTCGGAGACTTCTTTGCTGCCGGAGCCGTTGCCGTCGGTCTTGGAAGCGCTCTCGTCGACCGGGAGGCGGTGGAGCAGGGCGACTATGGGCAGATCACAGAGACGGCCCGCCAATTCGCCAAGGAAGTCCGCAAGGCCAGAATGAACAACAGCAAAGGAGCAAAATAAGATGAAAATAACCGGATTTGAGACCTTTATCGTTCCTCCACGCTGGCTGTTTCTGAAACTTGAAACCGATGAAGGTATATCCGGCTGGGGGGAGCCGGTGGTCGAAGGCAAGGCGCATACGGTGCAGGCCGCAGTGGAAGAGCTAATGGATTATGTGATTGGGCAGGACCCCCAGCGGATTGAAGACCTGTGGCAGCTGATGTACCGGGGAGGCTTTTATCGTGGCGGGGCTATTCTGATGAGCGCGATAGCGGGGATCGATCAGGCGTTATGGGATATTAAAGGGAAAATCTACAATGCGCCTGTGTACCAGCTGCTGGGCGGCGCTTGCCGCAATTCCATTCGGGTGTACTCCTGGGTAGGTGGAGACCGTCCCATTGATGTGGTCAAGGCGGCGCTGGAGAAGAAGGCCGCCGGGTTCACGGCGATTAAGATGAATGCCTCGGAAGAGATGCAGTTCATTGATACCCATGACAAGATTTATGCTATCGTCGAGCGGGTCGCCGCCATTAGGGAGGCCTGCGGACCAGAGTTCGGAATTGCTGTTGATTTTCACGGACGGCTTCACAAACCGATGGCACGGGGACTGGCCAGAGAGCTGGACCCCTACCGCCTGATGTTCATAGAAGAGCCGGTGCTGCCGGAGAACAACGAAGTTCTGCGGGAGATCGCACATCATACCAGCACTCCGATCGCCACGGGTGAGCGCATGTACTCACGCTGGGAATTCAAAAATCTGCTGAAGGACGGGGTGGTTGACATTATTCAGCCCGACTTGTCCCATGCAGGAGGGATCACGGAATGCAAGAAAATCTTCGCCATGGCTGAGGCATTCGACGTCGCAGTCGCGCCACACTGCCCGCTTGGGCCGATTGCTCTGGCCGCCTGTCTTCAGGTGGATGCAACGTCTTACAATGCAGTCATTCAGGAACAAAGCCTGGGCATCCATTATAATCAAGGCAATGACCTGCTGGATTATATCACCGACCCGGCCGTCTTTGCCTACAGTGACGGGCATGTCCATATTCCTTCCGGACCGGGTCTTGGCATTACCGTGAACGAAGAGTATGTGCGGAGGATGGCGAAGGACGGCCACCGCTGGAGAAATCCGGTATGGCGGCACCGCGACGGCAGCATTGCTGAGTGGTAAGGTTTAGCATTTATAGTCCCATTGAAGCCGCTAATTTAGCGGCTTTTTATTTTAGATGTTGTCAGAAAACCTGCCATGGGAGTAATATGATATACATAAAGTAGACAGGTATAATTCATACTTAACATTAACGTAGGAGTGGTTGCAGTGAAGATTCTTGTAGATGAACTAAGTGGAGCACAGGTGATTGGATTAATTGCAGAACATCTGCAAGGAATGGCAGAGGACTCTCCGCCAGAGAGCATTCATGCCCTTAATCTGGACGGGTTGAAGCAACCGGAAATTACCTTCTGGTGCGCTTGGGAGGATGAAGAGCTTCTGGGCTGCGGGGCAATCAAGGAATTGGACAAGGAGCATGCTGAGCTCAAATCGATGCGGACCGCTAAGAAGCATTTGCGCAAAGGTGTAGCCAGAAAAATTCTTGCTCATATTATTGAAGTAGCCATAAGCCGCGGATATAAACGGATCAGTCTGGAGACTGGCTCCATGGATTCATTCATCCCCGCACGCAAGCTGTATGAAGATTTCGGCTTCACGTATTGTGAGCCATTTGCAGATTATATCCCGGATCCGAATAGTAGTTTTATGACGAAGGAACTGTAGTTTATTATAAAAACACTTGAAGAACAGCATTCTGTAGTTGCAAAGGATGCTGTTCTTTGAGGTGTTCTTGCATTGTAAGAATAGAAAGATATTGGATTAATAGTATTGACTTAGAGTGCGCTTAAACTCGTATACTGGTCACGTACGATGCAAAAAAGTGGAAGTTAATTCAGTTTGTTAAAGGGAGGATATCGTGTGAAACATTTTACATTGGGGAATACAGGAATGCTGGTAAGTGCTTATTCTTTGGGCTGTCTGAATTTTGGATCGCGAACCGACAAAAAAACCTCTTTCCAGCTGCTTAATCATTTTTTTGAAGCAGGGGGAAACTTTCTGGATACAGCCAATAATTATGCGATCTGGAACGAAGGCTGTGTTGGCGGAGAAAGCGAGTCTTTGCTTGGCGAATGGATGAAAGAAAGAAAAAACAGACATCAGATCATTTTAGCCACCAAAGTGGGAGCGAAACCGGTCGTGCCGAAAAGCGAAAAAATGGAAGGCTTAGGCCGCCAAGCAATTGAGAAGGCAATTGACGAAAGTTTGCTGAGGCTTGGAACAGATTATGTAGATTTATACTATGCTCATGTAGACGATAACGAAACTGAACTTGAGGAAACCTTGGAGACCTTTGATTCCTTGGTCAAATCGGGTAAAGTAAGGGCTATAGGCTGCAGCAATTACCGGCTGTCCAGGCTCCTTGAGGCCAAAGCGGTCAGTCAGTCAAAAGGATGGCAATCCTATTGCTGCATCCAGCAGCGGTATACGTATTTGCAGCCTAGAGCGGATGCGGATTTCGGAGTGCAGGTCAGTACCGATGAGGATTTACTTGCTTACTGCAGTCAGCACGATGATTTTACGCTCTTGGCTTATTCCCCCCTCCTTGGAGGCGTGTACAACAAAAAGGAAGCTGTCCTACCCGATGCATACCGGAGAGAGGATCAGATGACCCGATTGCATACGCTAAGGAAGGTTGCCGGAGAGCTGGGAGCAACACCGAATCAGCTTGTCCTGGCTTGGATGCTGCACAAGCACCCGAGAGCTCTTCCCGTTGTTGCTGCAAGCGGTCTGACGCAATTGGAGGAAAATCTGGGGGCACTTCAGCTACAAATTAGCCCGGAACAGCTTGATCAATTGAACTGATGTTGAAAGGAGCGTAAGGTTATGACCGATAAAGAACTGACCATTCAGCAGGCAGCTGAGATGACGGGGTTAAGCGTACACACCCTTCGTTATTACGAAAGGATCGGTCTGATGGACCCCATCCCTCGTGCCGAGAATGGTCATCGGATGTATCGGGAGCATGATTTTGAATGGATCGTATTACTCGCAAAGCTTAAGACTACAGGAATGCCGATCGCACTTATGCAACAGTTCGCTGATATGATGCGGCTTGGCAATGAGGGCATTCCCCAGCGCAGACAACTTCTGGAGGAGCATGAGCGGAAATTAATCGAGCAGGCTCAAACGATTCATCAGACTTTGGATATTCTGCGGGGTAAAATTGATTACTACCGTTCTTGGGAAGAGGATACCAAACGGGAGGCCTGAAAGAATAATAGAAAGACTCAGAATACTGGATGGACTAGAAGCTGGCTTATTAGCCAGCTTTTTTGTATGTAAAGTTGCGCAGATGGAGAGTTTCGGTTTGGAATATTGTTGTTCCCGGCCAAGTGGTCAAGAAATTCACCTAAAAGGTCATGCAAATGCCCTTAAAGCAACTGCCAAATGGCAGGTACAATGAGGAAGTCACACGGATAAGAAATTATGACTACGGGTAAAGGAGGTAGCCTATGGATTCAGATTTGGCAGCGGCGGATCGCAAGCCCGGTAACCATCCCCTTCGTACGGTCAAGCCGGAGCGGTTTCAGGCCTTGAAAAAGTACTGGGACTTATACCTGATTATGCTGCCGGGACTCGCGTATTTTATCATCTTCAAATATGTGCCCATGGGAGGCATCATCGTTGCCTTTCAGGATTTCAGTGCCTTTGCCGGCATCCGCGGCAGTGAATGGGTGGGACTTGCGCATTTTAAAAATATGTTTTCGGACAGCGAGTTCTACACGGTATTCAAAAACACGCTGCTGATCAGTTTATACAAGCTGATCTGGGGGTTTCCGGGTCCGATCATCCTGGCCCTGATGCTGAATGAAGTCCGGCACATGCTGTATAAGCGCGGGGTTCAGACGCTTGTCTATTTACCGCATTTTCTGTCCTGGGTCATCATCGGAGGCATTCTGATCAACTTGCTGTCCCCGGCAACGGGCATCGTCAATCAGTTTCTGGGCATGCTCGGCTTGGAGCCGATCTTCTTCCTGGGCAGTCAGGAATGGTTCAGAACGGTGCTGGTGGTCAGCGATATCTGGAAAGAAGCGGGATGGGGGGCCATCATCTATCTGGCTGCGCTGGCATCGATCGATCCACAGATCTACGAGGCCGCTGTCGTAGACGGCGCGGGCAAATGGAAGCAGTTGCTCCACGTTACCCTGCCATCGCTCATCGGGACCATCGTGATCCTGTTCGTACTGCGCCTCGGGAGCGTTCTGGATGTCGGCTTCGAACAGATTTTTGTGCTCTATAATCCGCTGGTCTACAATGTGGCCGATGTTATCGAGACTTATGTCTACCGGACCGGAATCACGCAGGGCCAATTCAGCTTTACTACCGCTGTAGGGTTGTTCAAATCGGTCATCAGTCTGATATTGGTCGTCCTCGCCAACAAAGCCGCCAGAAAGCTTGGCCAGGACAGCTTATGGTAGAGGGGGTGAATCTATGAGGCTTACTAGGGGGGAACGTCTGGCATCGGGGCTTAATTACCTGATCCTGGGTTTCATTGCTCTGCTTGCGCTTTTGCCATTCCTGCATATCGTGGCCCAGTCTTTCAGCAGTCATCAGGCGATAACATCCGGCAAGGTGACATTATGGCCGGTGGATTTCAGTTTTGAGGCGTATGTGAAGGTACTGCGCGAGCACGCCTTTGTGAACGCCTTCAATGTCAGTTTGCTGCGTACGGCCATCGGCACGCTGGTGAATGTGGTGATCACTTGTATGCTGGCCTATCCGCTGTCCAAGGCTTATATCAAAGGACGATCAGCCATCATGTTCCTGATTGTGTTCACGATGCTGTTTAACGGGGGCATGATTCCAACCTTTCTGGTTGTGAAAGCGACCGGGCTGCTGAATTCCTTCTGGGTCTATATCATTCCTGGAGCGGTTAGCGCGTTCAATGTTATTATTATGAGAAATTTCTTTCAAGGCGTGCCGCCCGAATTGGAGGAATCCGCCAAGATTGACGGCTCCTCCAATATCGGAACGCTCGTCCGGATCGTTGTTCCGTTATCCATGCCGGTCATTGCAACGATTACCTTGTTCCATGCGGTTGGACATTGGAACGCCTTCTTTGACACCGTCCTGTATGTGACGGACCGGAATCTCTTCCCGCTGCAGGTGTATCTGCGTGAGCTGATCATGTTCAATCAATCGAACATCAGCAATAACAACGGGTACTCCGCTAATATCGACAGCACCCTGCTGGCCTTGGAGTCCTTGAAGGCTGCGGCGCTAATTGCCAGCACAGTTCCGATCCTGCTCGTGTATCCGTTTCTGCAGAAGCATTTTGTCAAAGGGATTATGCTTGGATCCGTAAAAGGCTAGAACTGCATGTAATATGAAAAGAGAGGGGATTGTCACATGAAAGTCTCAATCTTGGTAAAAAGATCCGTGTCCATCCTGGTGGTGACCTCCATGCTGCTGGTGTCCGCGTGTTCATCCGGCACGAAGGAGGAAGGTGGCAAAGGGAAGGAACAACGCCAGGCCATTGATATCGTATTAAGTAATGCCGGACGGAAGTTCCCGCCGGGCATGGACGAGAACAATAATCCTTACATTGATTACATCCGCGAGAACACGGGCCTGGACATCAAGCTGATCACCCCTCCTGCGGACGGTTACGGGGATGCCCTGAACGTGATTATGGCCTCCGATGATCTGCCGGATATGCTCCTGTCCTATGACGCCAATTGGTTCGAAAGCTATGTTCGGCAGAAGGCCCTTACCCCTCTGAATGATTTAATCGACGAATACGGACCGAATCTGAAGAAAAGTATCCCGGAGGAAGCCTGGAAGGTCGTCACCGTGGACGGAAAGATCTATGGGATTCCCAGCTTGAACCCGATCCCGGGCAATGAAATCATGTTTGCACGCAAGGATTGGCTGGACCGTCTGGGGCTCAAACCACCGACAACGCTCGAAGAATACAAACAGGTGATTCGCGCTTTTGCGCAGGATGATCCCGACGGAAACGGCAAAGATGATACGTTTGGCCTGATCCTGCAGGAAAACCTCGGCAGAGTAGCTCCGTTTATAGGGGCATGGGGAATCCAGCGGGGCCAATGGACTGAACGGGACGGGCAATTGGTGAATTCCAGCACACTGCCGGAAATGAAGGAAGCACTCAGCTATCTTGCCGATCTCTATAAGGAAAAGCTGATTGATCCCGAGTGGGCTCTAAATAAGATGGCTAATGTTGACGAGAAAGTCGCCAGCGGCAAAGTGGGCCTGTTCTCCGGGAACTGGTATGATACCCGTGGCCCCATCTTAACCAACCAGAAGAATGATCCCAATGCAGAGTGGATTCCCCTCGAATATCCAACCGGACCTGACGGGAAGCAGGGAACCTGGGGCAACAGCTATGTTGCCGGGTTTAATGTGATTCCGGTTACGAGCAAACATCCGGAGGCTGTTATTAAGATGCTTGATTTCATGATCGGAGACGGATACCGCACACTCATGCTCGGATTTGAGGGCGAGGTATGGAATATGGAGGACGGGAAGGTGGTTACGAACTTTGATGAGCACAACAAGCATATTTACCGGCTAACGCTCGGCGAAGCGATTGTACCGTTCAATTCTGAAGTATCCAGAGAGCGTCTGGACTCGCTCGGTATGGAGTTTAAGCTGAATGAGATTGTCGACAAGATTAACGAGGTTGCCATCCGTAATCAATATCTGGGCGTACCGACGCCAGGAATGGGTAAATACGGGCCTAAGCTGTCCAAAATGGAGGTCGAAGCATTCACGAAAATCATCATAGGCCAGCAGCCGGTAGACAGCTTTGATCAATTTGTTGAAGACTGGAAGAAAAACGGCGGCGAGGAAATGACGAAGGAAGTCAACGGGCAATGAACAGGACGGATAACAGGGTCTAAGCTATAATGAAGGCATGCAGAATCGTGGGGGAATCGTATGAAGTGGCTGACGCAATTCCGCAACGTCTTGAAGCAGTCGATTCAGTTTAGGCTTACCTGTTATTTTCTTCTTATCCTGCTGCCGCTGGTGGCGTTCAGTATGTTTGCCAATGTAAAGTCTCAGCGGATTTTGGAGCAGGAGCTTGGCGAGCGCACACTCAGTGCCATGAACTCCGCGTTGGAGTTTGTTGACCTGACCTTAAAAAGCATCCACAATCTGTCCACCTTGATCGCAACTGATACCAATTTATCCGCCCTGCTGTCTCATCAGGAGAAGACCCTGACCTCCGGGGCAATTATGGACTTCACGCGTGTCATGAAAGAGCTTACGAATATAACTATGGTCAATGAATATTTAAGCGACACCATGATTTATCATCGTCCTTCCAACTCACTGATCACAACAAAGCTCGGGCTGCTGCACCGTGAATCCCAAGGCCCTGAGCCATGGTACGGTGAGGCTCTGAAGGCAAATGGCGCAAGCATATACTACTTGTCAGAACGCCATGAAGAAAATTTGTCCGGAATCCCGGATCCTATCTATAACCGGAATCAGCTTATTATGATGAGACTTATGGATTTCTATCGCGGCGAACAAGGCGAAAATGTCCTCATGCTGTCGATTTCGAAAAATCAGCTGCTCCGCTCGTTGTCCCATTTGCTGGCGAACAGCAGCTCCAAGGTCTATCTGTTTGATGCCCGGGAGCGGTTAATCGTATCGAGTGCTCCTGCAGAAACATTGTCTTTCGAATGGAGGGACGTCCAGCCAGGCAGTGTGTTTGTCCGGGAAACCCCGGAAACGGATGAGAAAAATTTGATTCTGCGGGTGACTTCTCCCCGAAGCGGATGGTCGCTGCTGCTGATCCAGCCCGAGCGTGAGATTTATGATAAGTCGAGGCCGCTGCAAATTTTTGCGTACTGCATTATTGCACTCAGTGTCGTGCTTGCCGTCTGGATTGCCTGGTTTATCTACAGCGGAATTGCTTCTCCGATATCAAGACTTGTGTCCGGCATGCGGCAGCTGCGTAAAGGCAATCTGAATATCAGGCTGGAGAACGGGCGGCAGGACGAGTTGGGGTATTTAACGGAGGCTTTCAACGAAACGGCGAGTCAGCAGCGTCATCTGATCAAGGACATCTATGAGCAACAGCTCAGAATGACCAAGACGGAGCTCAAATTTCTGCAGGCTCAGATCAATCCCCACTTCTTGTACAACACGCTGGATTCGATTTATTGGACGGCCAAAAATTATGAAGCGGAAGAGATCAGTACGATGGTGCTTAACTTGTCGAACTTCTTCAGGCTGAGTTTGAGCAAAGGGCAGGAGTCGTTTACGGTGGAGGAAACATTCAAGCACCTTCAATACTATGTTCGGATTCAGCAAATCCGTTTTGCCGAGCGATTTACGGTGGAGTACTGCGCTTCTGAGGATAGCCAGCATTTGCATATTCTGAAGCTGCTGCTTCAACCGCTGGTTGAGAATGCCATATTGCATGGCTTGGAGAAACGAAAAAAAGGCGGAGCATTAAGCATTCGCACCGATGTGTCTAATGACCGGCTGATCATCCAGGTAACCGATAATGGAAGAGGGATTCCAGGGCCAAGGCTTATGCGGATTCAACAGGCCCTGGCAAGAATCAGGTTCGGGGATTACACGGCCCCCCCTGAAAAGAAATCCGAGTTTTTTGCGCTGCTCAATGTCCAGGCTCGAATCACCATTTACTATGGGGAGACGGCGGAATTGAAGATCGTCAGCGGGGAAGGGAACGGAACGACGGCGATCATCGATTTGCCGGCAGAGCGCTGCCGGGAGGAGAGAGGGGAACCGGAACATGAATCTCATGATTGTTGAAGATGAAATTCGAATATTGAATAGCCTGGCCAATAATATACCGTGGAATGAGCATGGCATCGAAGTAGTGGCGCTTGCCGAGAACGGCTTAGAAGCGCTGTCCATGATCGGGCGCAGGAAGCCGGATATCATGCTGCTCGATATCGAGATGCCGGAGATGGACGGGTTGACCTTGGCGAAAACGGTGCTGCAGCAGGAACCGAACATGAAAATCGTGATTTTAAGCGGCCATGACGATTTCCCGTATGCGCAGGCTGCTGTGGGGCTTGGCGTCATGAAGTACTTGCTGAAGCCGGCCGGAGACGATGAAATTTTGAAGGCTATTCTTGCGGCTGCGGAAGAGATACGAGAGGAACTGATGGAAAAGCACAGCATGATTGAGCTGGAGCGGAAATGGCAGGATCGCCTGCCTCAGCTCCAGGATGATTTTTATAGAAACTGGATACAGGGCCGGTATGCGGACTGGGAGCTCAAGAAGCATATGGAAGAGCTGAATCTGGAGCTTGCCCTCTATACCTGGTTTGCAGTAGCCGTATGTGAAATTGATCCGATTCACGAGCAAGGAGAACGATTTACGTCTTCGGATCAGGCGTTGCTGCAGTTTTCGCTGGGATGCATAGCGGCTGAATGTTTACAGCATGAAGACTGCCGGGTCTTTAATGATGCGGATGGAGCAACCGTGCTGCTCTTTTTGGGACAACCGGAAGAATCGGCTCCAGATATCATCCAGCGGATCAATGTTCACGTTCCCCGTCTCTTCAACATTGTTAAAGAGTGTCTGAAGCTTACCGCCAGCGCCGGACTGGGGACCCCAGGCTCATGGGATCATGTTTCGCTGTCCTACGGGCAGGCACGCCGTGCGCTGCAGGAGCGGGCCATTTACGGAAATGAGGTGTTCGTTCCTTACCTGGACGTAACCAACATGGAGCAGCCGTTTCACTATGACGCTGAGTTCGAAAAGCAGCTGGAGATCGCGGTTCATACGGATCACGCGGCAACGGTTGCTGAACTGATAGACTGCTACTTCAAGGACGTATACTCCCAAGCGGTCTCAACCCAAAAGGTATACGAGCATTTGCTGTATTTGAGCAGCTTATTTACACGTATGATTCAATCGCGGGGCTGGTCGATGCAGGAGGTGCTGCAAGAGGATTATTCGATGCTTCTATCCTTTGAATCCCTGCTATCCAAAGAGCAAATCGTGGAATGGTCCAAAAGAGTGGCCAGCCGCATTACCCAATACCGGGAACGGGAGCGAAAGCATTCCAGCCATCGGCTCGTTAAACAAATGATCGAGGCCGTGGAGGAAATGCTGGGGAAAGAAGAACTGACCTTGCACACGCTGGCCGAAAGATTATATGTCAATCCCTCTTACCTTAGCCGGCTCTTTAAGCGGGAGGAAGGGAAATCCATTTCGGAATATCTCCTGAAGCGGAGTATGGAGCATGCCAAAGAGCTCTTATACAGCGGCGTTAAGGTGTATGATGCAGCAGAAGCGGCAGGATATCGTGATGTCAGCTATTTTGCCAGAGTGTTTCGTAAATATTGGGGTGTAGCCCCGAGTGAATTAAAGAAACAAGAGCGTTCAGTCTCACCGCGGTTGATGTAAGTTAAAACTACAATGGAAGAAAACAGGTGGAGGTGGTCAGAATGACCGATATGGCACTAACCGTTAAAATACCCGAGCGTGATATCCCTGTCTACACGGAGGTGGATGTTGTCGTTGCCGGAGGAGGACCGTCAGGAGTAGCAGCAGCGCTCGCAGCAGCAAGAAACGGGGCATCTGTATTGCTGATAGAGCAAAGAGGATACCTGGGCGGCATGGCGACGGTCTCTCAGGTTCCTGCATTTTGCCCGTATACCGATCAGATCAAGCCGGTAATCCGTGGGATTGGGCTGGAAATTCTGCTTGCTATGAAAAGCAAGATGGAGGAGACGTTTCAGGAAGCATGGAAGGATCGGCTGGATTGGGTGCCGATTGATGCGGAAATTTTAAAGCGCATATTGGATGAGAAGATGATGGAGGCTGGCGTTAAAGTGCTGTACCATACCTTCGTCAGTCAAGTTCTTCAACAGGACGGCATCATTGAAGCGGCGATCATTAATAACAAGACCGGAACCCAGGCGGTGAAGGGGAAGATATACATTGATGCAACCAGCGATGCGGATCTCACCTATCTTGCGGGCGGGCAGCTCGCCAAAGGTGGAGATGATGGAGAGCTGCAGCCGGGGACGATGTGCTTCGTCCTGAATAACCTGGACCGGAACAAATTTCTCTCAAGTGCTGAGACGCACGGCCACGATCTGAAACATGCGATCAACAAAGCGAAGCACGAAGGGCGATTGCGCGTCGCGAGAGATTGGGCCGGTATTTCCTGGCTAAACGATCATACGGCAGGCTTCAATTTCGGGCATGTATTCGGGATAGATGGTTCAAACACGGATGATCTGACTCGCGGTGCGATCGAAGGCCGCGCACTTGTTGAACACATTACCGGTTGGCTGCGGGAAGCGATTCCCGGATTCGAGAACGCTTTCCTGACGTTGACGGGCGAACAGATCGGCATTCGGGAAACCCGCCGGATCATCGGCGATTATATCGTCACCGCCGACGATTTTCTGGCGTGCCGTTCGTTCCCGGACGACATTGCCCGCAATGCCTACTTTATTGATATTCATATGGCAAAGCCTACGAGCGGCATGACGATGGTACGTCTTTCGCCGGGAGAGTCGCACGGCATTCCTTATCGTGCCTTACTTCCGGTTGGTATTCAGAACGTAATCGTAGCCGGCAGAGCGATATCAACCGATAGAGCGGCCCAAGGCTCCACCCGGGTCATGCCGAATTGCTTTGCCATGGGCGAAGCCTCCGGTACGGCCGCGGCGATTCTGGCCAAGACAGGTTCGCGGGAAACGCGCAGTATCGACATCACGGATCTGCAGCGCAGACTTGTCCGCCAAGGCGCATGGTTAGGAGAGCAGATCAATGAGCGGTACTAGGAAGGTCGAACTAAATTACAGTCAACAGTGAAAGAAAGCTAACTAGTATCAAAAGGCTGAGCCCAAAGTCATATCCTTGACTTAGGCTCAGCCTTTTCAAGCTGTTTCAAACTTGTTCATCCGGGCAGTTATTTACAAGCGTTGTGTCTATTCGGATTCAGAATGAGGAAATCCTCTGGAAGCTCGAACAGCTTGGCGACCAGTTCGTCCATGCCGGACTCCAGCTTGAACTCCATTTCCTCCCGGTACAGCGGAACCAGGAAATAAACCTGAACCTGATTGCCATCTTTCGTATGGACGGTGCTAACCTCTTCCGGCAGAGCATACAGGATCACACCGGACAGCTCCGTGTTATCCGCGTAAGGCTCGTAATCTTCCGTGTTGGGGATCGTATGTCCGTATCCAAGCCACGTCTGATACATATGCGGGAATCGGGCAAGCATCTTCATCAGCCGGATCGGCCAGTAGTTCTCCTCTGCTTCGAAATCCTCCTGCGTAAGCGGCCAGTCCGCCGGCAAAAACATCATCAGCTCCGCGCGTTCCAGATGCTTGTACTCTTTACGGATCTCCTGAGGGAGCGTCAGCGGCAGATCGCTCATCCCATTGGTGTACAGCACCCAGTAGGGCTCATCAGGTGTAGCTTCCATAATATTCACATCAATATGTACGATGTCTGAGATCAGTTCGTGGAACACGCCGGTTTCCCGGTTTGGAAAGACCCGATTGAAATGTTCGTTTAAATCTTCCATGTACAAAATATTGGCGGGAGGTGTAACCTGCTGCTCATCCGAAGCGTCATAACCATAAATGGTGGTACCATCTTCCGATTTGCCCATTTCCTTACCGCCAAACAGTTTTTTGAAAAAGTTCATGTCTTTGCGCTCCTCTGTGTGGGTTTATATTAAAGTGCGAAATGAAGTATTTGAAACCTCACTTGGAAGTATAACAAAAGACATAGCCCCGGAGCGATGGGTCTATCGATTCGAATTTCAAAAGGAGCAGATATGAACTATATCATTTTTGATCTGGAAGCCACCTGTTGGGAAAATGACCGCAAGCGGGGCGTAGGCATGGAGAGAGCCTTGTCTATGCTTGAATTGCCGCTTGAAGGTACTCACCATAGAGGTATCGATGATGCCAAGAACATTGCGAAAATCTTCGTTAAGATTTTTGATCAACTGGAGTTTTGATAATTTAAATTGATCATGTCTATAGCAGTGAATAATAGGATACCGATTCTGCAAATAAAATGGTTGGATTCAGATGACTCTTCACCGTATTAATTGAATGGATTCTTTGCTCTGTCCTTTGATGGCGATACCGCTCCGATCCGGCTCCTACCTTCATTCGGATTTGGTCATTTTGAATGAACATACTATCGAGTGCAGTCTTGATCATGTTAAGTTGATTGGGAGCCCATTCTTGTCCGTGCATCCGGACGTATTCTGTGGCTTCTTCTGCAGTACAATGACATATCTCTTTCAGAAAAGAGCCCCATTTGATTAAATCCACCGCATTGTCACCCGCACAAAGAATGCAATTCCCATAGCTGATCTGTCCTCCGAAGGTTAACTTCAACACCCCATACCAGCATCCGTAAGGCTCTGAAATATGCAGGAAGGAAGGGCGGCAGCTAAATGCGAACAACTCGATTCGTGACAGTCTGGCGTTAATCATGAATAATGCCTCCTAGGTTGTCTATAGATTTCATATAACGCTGCAGATTATGGGTCTGCTCAGCTGTGGCTACATAGGCTGTCAGTTCAGTTTCATTCTCACATACAGCAGCATGCTCAAGCCAAACGGAATATTTGGTTTTCTGTACGATGGATAAGTGTAATGGAAAGGTTTTGCGGGATCGCAGCAAAAAAGCATGGTTAATGCAGGCTCTCTCCAGTGCTTACGAGGTTAGCTGACGGATTCGGACGGTGAGAGTCGTCCTACCAGTGAAGAGTTCAATCTTCTTTGGATTCACCCCATTTCGGCTGGTCACAGCCATTTGGTTCCCCCGCTTCCCGCCTGACGGGAATTCAGCATTTGTTAAAAGGAATCTTACGCTGAGCATCACTGTTTGTAAAATGCTGAAAGTTCTCTAGGAGACTAAATAAGACTCTATAGGATATAAAAATGAAGAAAATCCCTTGTAATCTAGCATTCATCCCCGATTTTCTGAAGTTATCGCGTATTTATTAACTTTTTAATGCAACCTAAATGGGGCTAAATGAATCTTAATGCTTCTTTAATCATGATTATAAAAAAGAGAATCGGAGAGATTGAGACTGGTTGCAGAGAAACTAAGAGGTTTATTGTCTGCCTTTACAGGTGAACATGTGCGAGAGCCCGATTAATTATTTGCTTGTATGGAGTGCCGCCATTATGAATCCAATATTGGAATGGATTGAGAATAAATGTTCTGGTATAATCAACTGAGAACATCAGTTCTGTTATCAAATGCCATTTGCCGTAAGTTGCATGGCAAGAAACATCGGATTGGGATAAGATCCTCAAGAGTGCAAAATGGACGCCTATATAAAGCTTTATGGGAGCAAATGCTAGGGGCGTTGTGCTTACCGATACTTGGACATACTAACACTTTGAACTTGTAGGTTTACCTTTTATTCCGAGAAAAAATGAGTTTATATATAATATTGACCTTATTTAAAATCAAAGGAGAATGCGACTCATGGATAAGAAAACCATTTACTTTTTGTGTACAGGAAACTCCTGCCGGAGTCAGATGGCCGAAGGCTGGGCCAAGAAATATTTGAGCAATGAATGGAATGTGTATAGTGCAGGCATTGAGGCTCATGGGTTGAATCCGAAAGCCGTTCAAGCGATGAGTGAAGTAGGTATAGATATCTCAGGTCAAACATCAGATATTATTGATCCGCAGCTGCTGAACAGCTCTGATCTCGTCATTACTTTATGTGGAGATGCAGCAGATAAGTGTCCCATTACCCCGCCTCAGGTGAAACGTGAGCATTGGGGATTCGACGATCCGGCAAAAGCGCAAGGAACAGATGAAGAGAAGTGGGCAGTCTTCCAGCAGGTTCGTGATCAAGTGGGAGAGCGCATCAAACAATTTGCTGAAACGGGTGAATAGTCACGATAGTGGAGTAACTGCTGCTAATGAGACAGGAGAGAAACTATAATGGTAAATTATCATGAACTGATTGAAGGTAAAGTATAATAGATCTTTTTTGCTAAAACCCCAAATTAAACCCGACCTTTATTACTAGGTCGGTTTTTTGGGTGCGCCTGGCATGGATGATAACTTGGCGGTGAAACGAGCTTGCCACATAAAGCGAAGTTCAATACTGCCCGAATCCCAGCATGTATATGTGGTGGTCTAACAAAGGACTGTGTGTTCTCCAATATCCGTACCGGGCTGGAAGAACTGCTTCAGTTGATGAAGGAGCTTCAGCAGGAACACGCCAAGAGTGACTCCTCTTTGGCACCCATGCTTGCCGCATGCGGGTGGTCCCTTGATCGGTCAGTTCCAGAATAATGTTACATTAATTAAATCCAAACCCCCAAGTTAGCTGTCTATATAACAGGAGGTGAACGACAATGATCGATGCACAGCAACAAATCAACGCCGCACAAAACGGAGATCACGATGCCTTCGTTTCTCTTATAAAGGATCGGACGGATAAGCTGCACCGAGTGGCCCGCCATTATGTACGGGAGTCCAAAGATGCGGAGGATATCGTTCAGGATGCCCTGGTTAAGGCTTATGAGTCACTGCATACGCTGCAGCAAGCCGAAGCGTTTGAGAGCTGGCTTACCAGAATTGTGGTGAACCGGGCACTCAATCACTTGAAGAAATCCAAGCGTGTTCACCTGAGCGAAGACCCGCAAACGCAAGAGCCATTGGTCGTTAATGATATCGATCAAACCCTGGATCTGGAGCGTGCATTGGCCAGTCTGAATCCGAAGCTGCGTCAGCTCCTGTTCTTAAAATATAAGAAGGACCTGACCCAGCAGCAAATCGCCCATCTCCTGGACATGCCATTAGGTACTGTAAAAACACAATTACGGAAGGGGCTGGAGCATTTGCGCAACGAAATGGCTCAAGATTTTCCCGAACGAGACCTGGATACATTACGCCTGCAGTTAAGACAACAGGCAGAGCACCAGTTTGCCGTTTCACCGGATTATGATCTGATCGTCAATGATTATCAAGAGAACACCATGAGGGGAACAGGGAAGGGAGAAGCGGGATTCTTATGGGTTAAAACGGGGAGTGATGACGCCGTTTCTGCTACGCTCTCCAGGGACGGCAACTTGCTAGACTATGCCATTTCCTGGGCCTCATTGGACAACGGGACACGGCTATCTGAGGATGAGCTCAAACAGCAGGCAGAGCAATTCCTGGAAGATCATTATCCCGGCGCACTGCGTAATTTTCCGTATTGTGAGATGGAGTGGATGGAAGGGATGTTTGGGTACACACGACAGCAGAAGGCGATGGGGCTGCCGCTTCCTGAGACGGGATGCCTCATTATGGTTCACCCCAGCGGTCGCGTGGTCGGATTTAGGTACTACGGAACCGTTCCAGGGCCAGCACTCCCAACCATGATCACACCAGAAGAGGAACAGTTGGCGTGTATGAAGGAGAATTTTTTGCTACATGTGGAATATTGCGTATTGGACAAAGCCGTGTACACGGATGGTGACGATCAGGTCCATCTTGTTTACGCCCCCCGAAGTAGAGGACTAATCTATACTGCATCATCACAGGAGGAAGTTCCGACAGACTATAGGGCAGAAGCTGTCCCTTCTGACCCAAGAACTCTGGACGAGTGGCCAGGTGAGTTCCCGCCCGCACGAAGCCTAGAAGAGTGGATTGGCGTAGACAAGGAACAATTTCAGTTAGTACAAGACGACAATATTGGCTCGAACACCAAGTTGATGGTGTGGAAGCAACAGAATGAAGAGCGTCCAGCCAAGAATGACCGGTCTTGGAAGGCCTATTGGGCTGATCAGATGGAGGGAGCGGTTAAGGCGCGAGTAGACAGCCAAACCGGACAACTGATTGACTTTGTTTCGCATGTTAAGCCAGATCAACTAGCTCCATTAACCTGGGATCGAGACGCATGTATAGAAGTAGCTATGGACTATGTCCGAGGACTAGCAGCCGAAATGTTGCCGTATCTCAAGCTTCTAACTGAAGAGACCGACGACGAAGATCGTTTGGAAATCATTCGCTTTGGTGTATATGTTCAAGACGTATCTGTCAGGGATGAATGCTATCAACTAGCTGTTGACCGCTCTAATGGGAGGGTCAAAAGTTTGATGTCCCCCTCCATAAGGCCAGAACAGTTAAAGAAGCTGGAGACCGTGCCTTCATTTGATTCCCAGACAGCCATCCTCCGATGGACGGCACAGGCCAAGCTGCGTCTGCAATGGGAACGGATGCACAATGCTAGGGCGGAAGAGGCCCCGTACGAACTAGTGTATCGGATGATTGGTAGCGAGTACGAGCGGACGCCCGAAGTGCTTGATGCGCATACGGGGAAATTATACGAAAATACTTTTTACTGACGAACAAAAACATCTTTTGTCAGTGGACAAGAAAATAGCACTATTAGAACCCGCGCCCAGCGTGGGTTTTCTGTTTTAAGGGATCAAGTTCTTGTCCTTTTCTCAGGACAAGAACTATAACAACACTGTAGATTGATATTTGAATAAACTGTGAAATTCTGCATAGGGTGAAATAATAACAAATTTATGGAGGAGAAAATATGAAAGCGCTATTATATTCGCTGCGATGAAGTAAGCTGTTGAAGCCTTGGTGTTTACGATATGGGTAAGCCGTGGGTGCACGGATCGAAAAAAGGAGGATTTTCAATGATATCAAAACGATTTGGCAAAATGCTCGTGTTCCTATGTTGCTTGCTAATGGTGGCGTCACTAATGCCTGCCAGCTTTGCCGCCGCCACTGACAACAACGAATATACAGAAGCACTTAATAGCGACAGCAGTTCTACAGATCTTACAAGCTTGCAGACAAATGAAACGCCTACCGCCATTTTTGGCACTCCCGAACTCGGGGCAAACGACCCGCTGTGGGCCCTGACAATGGAGCATCTCATCAACAAAAGCGCTGTGCCCGGCGACCCCAGGCCCCATTCCACAGGTACAGCCAGGATCCTTTGGGACCAAGATTACCTGTATGCCCGTGTAGTCGTGGAGGACAGCAATCTATATCAGGGACCCGGCAATGATTATCAGTACGACGGCCTGGAGTTTTATGCCGGCGCTGGAACCCAAGGCGCGAATCAATGGCGTATCAGCGCGACGGGCGTGTTTTCAGGGCAAAACGCTCCGGGCAGAGCTGCGTGGACTGAGATCACGGACACAGGATATATCGTGGAGATGAGAATACCTAAAAGAACCTTGAACTTGCAGGCAGGCCCTTTTACCTTTGAAGTATATATCAATAACTCGTCGGAAAAGGGCGGTGACCGCTATGAAGTCGTTTCCTGTTTCGGAATTCCGGATGCGGCTTACAACAATGCTGCCTCTTATACAAACAGCCTGAATCTCATTGAAGCCAATGAAGCGGACGAGAGATTCTCAATCACCGCTACGGCGGAATCGGGCGGCCGAATAACTCCGAACGCACCCGGCAATGTTCTGAGAATAGCCAGCGGCTCAGACACAACCTTTACGGTTACCCCCGATTATGGCAAAACTGTAGACACCGTAAAGGTAGACGGAGAGGACGCAGCTCTATCCGATGACGGCACTTATACCTTCTCAAATGTTGTCGCTAACCATACCCTTCAAGTGACTTTCAAAAATGATTCGGCCGCGGAGTTGCTCCCCTTTATTGTATGGAATGACAACTTCGCCCGTGGCGAGTACACGACGGCTGTTATCATTGACTTAGGCGGAGGGAAGTCGGCGGAAAGCTCCAAGCTTAATCCGGACTTGTTTACCGTCTCGGCCAGGAACACGACCCTGAACGGCGACTCGGTAACCTTTGAAGGGACGCGCAAGATCACTAGGGTATACGCCAATGACGAACCGAAGGTACGCGGCTATCTGGGGACGGTAAGCCGTTCACCGGATTATCAGGAGGGACTGGAACGCGGCCGTTACATCGTAGTTGAGTTTGAGTTCTATTCAGAGAGCGGCGGCAATATAACACTGGATGGCAACATGAACTCAACAAAACAGGTTTACAGCGTCGTCCAAAACGGCGAGATCCCACTGACAGAAGGGGATCCGCTTAACTACGCGGTTTTTGAACAGGAAAAAGTTGTGAATCCGATCCTTGATCAATTTACAGCACCTACGGGCAATTCGGTCAATCGCGCGCTCTACCTTCACAAGGATGGAAACGGTGAAGTGTCGCGGGGCTTGCCGCTGTATGTCTATACCCACGGCAGGGGACGCGGCGGCACAAGCGCTGCGACTGACCCAAAAGCGGCGATGAAATCCGCGAACGGCTCGGTCGCTCTGATGAAGAAAATGGAAAAGTCCCCCGAGAAATACGCCAGCCATATCCTGAATATTTCCTATAATGGCACGAGTACTCCCTCCACAGCCAATGTTAAGAAGGTTATAGATGACCTGGTTGCCAGCGGTGCAGTAGACCCTAACCGTATTTACGCGGCGGGCTTCTCATGGGGCGGTCAGTATACGAACAGCTTAATTAACGCTTATCCCGGCTTCTTCGCGTCCGCCGCACCTATGTCTCCGGTAAGCGGCTCACCGAACGCGAACGCCAACTACGTTCACACCAACCTGGCCTATTGGATGTTTATCAATGAGTATAACGTTGGAGTATACCAGACTAACCTCGCTAACTTCATAAACACCAATATGCCAAAAATGATCAACGCGAAAGCTTCGCGCTTTGAGAGCAATGAGGCTCTTGTATGGCCTTACAATCAATTTGATCAGCCGAATCAGAAACCGAATCCGAACCATTCACCTGCCCTGAGTGATTCGGTGGCGCATGAAGTTGAAGCGGCTGTTCTTTACAATGACATAACGATGGGGACTTGGAGCATAGCGCCAACAGCGCAGTCCTCTAACTTGCCGGCTTGGAACAATGATTACACTGACGTCTTTGATTGGATGTTCGCGCAGACCACAGCAAACCATCGGCCTGTTGCCGGATACGGTTCACCTGTACTCAGCACAAACGACAAACTGTGGGAACAAGCTGCGGAGTTTGACATCAACAACAGTAGCGCACCCGACCAGAAGATAGGCCCCAAGGCCACCGGCAAAGCCAAAGTATTTTGGGACGAAGACTTTCTGTATGCACGCGTTGTGGTTACAGACCCGAATGTCTGCGTCGGTCACACGCCTGGCACTGAGTACATGACCGACAGCGTGGAATTTTATGTCGGTGACGGAAGAAGTGGCTCAAACCAGTGGCGTATTGGCGCAAGCGGTATTTTCTCCGGTCAAGCCGCTGCGGGCCGCGACGGTTCGGTTAAACGAACTGACACCGGGTATATCGCAGAAGTGAAGATACCTAGAAGAACCATTGAATTCACGAGCAATTCCCCGATTACGTTTGATGTGTACATCAATAACTCAACTGGTGCAGGGAATGACCGTTATGAGGTTGTATCCGGTTTAGGCCAACCCGACGCGGGTTATGGCAGTTCTGACAGTTTCAAGAATAGCTTGCTGCTGCTTGGGAGCTCCACGGTAACCAGACACCCCGTTAACGCCACGGCAGGATTAAACGGCACCATCTCGCCATCCGGCTTGATTCGGGTAGCTGACGGCGGAAGCCAATCCTTTACATTCACTCCGATCGGCGGTTATGTCGTGGATATTGTAACTGTAAATGGAGAGTCTGTAGAGATTGCAAACAATACCTATACCTTGAATAACGTGAACACCGATGACAAGGTAATCCATGTTACATTCAAACCCGATCCGGCCGCAACGTTACTTAACTTTATCGTATACAACGATAACTTTGCCACCGGAGAATTTACCACAGCCGTTATCATCGATCTGGGTGCGGGAAATGAAGCTGTGGGTGCCGACCTTAGTTCAAACCTGTTTACAGTCTCGGCGAGGAATACTCTGCTGAACGGTAACCTGGCATATCAAGGCACACGCACCGTCAATAGAGTATACGTCAATGACGAACCTAGACCCAGAGGGTATAAGGGTGTGAACCAGAACTCCCCTAATTATCAAGCTGGACTTACTAAAGGCCGCTACATCGTTGTAGAATTGGAATTTTGGACATTAACCGGCGGACAGTCCACTTTGGAAGCATCCAAATCCACCGTCCAGAATTACAACATTGTATCTAGTGGCGATATCAAGCTTGATGGCAAGGCTGCCATTGTTAAGTCGTCTTTCGCACAGTCAGGTACCGTTAATGAAATCATCGACAAATTTGAAGTTGGTCCCAAAATTGACAACGCGGAAGCGATGCAGTATGGACTTTATATTCATAAGGACGGTAACGGCGTTCCGGTAAAAGGGCTTCCCCTTTACATCTATGCTCACGGTTCTACCCGCGGCGGTACACAGGACGGGGATACCTTTGCGCCCATCAGGTCCGCCAACGGAGCCACCGCGCTTATGAAAAAAATGGAGAAGAACGCTAAATACGCTAGTCATATAATCGCTCTGCGGGCTCAAAACAACGTTCAGGCAACACCCGCTACCTTAAAGGCTTATATCGATGATCTGGTAAGTAAGGGACTTGTTGACCCCAACCGTATTTACATGGCAGGCTTCTCTATGGGATCCGCTTATACGAATACTTTCTTGACGACATATCCCGATTTGCTCGCTGCCGCGGCGCCTATGTCTTATCCACCATCAATCAACGCGAAACAAGCCGAAACTCTTAAAAACTTTGCATACTGGTCATTCGTTAACACAACTGATTCTTCAACAATAAAAACAGGGGCGGAAACTTATATAGCGAATATAATGCCCCTATTGGAAAATGCTAGGCACACGTTCATCGACAGAAATGAAATATTCGTTTGGCCTTATGACCAATGGACAAAGGCGGAAGCACCTGTTAATGGAACCAATTGGATTCCTTCCGGCCATGAGATGGAAGCTTCAGTTCTGTGGAACAATATTTCAGGGTACACGGATACTTTGTCCAATGTAGGTTCCAACAAGGAGTGGAGCCTTAAACCTACTGCGCAGTCCTCTAAGTTTCCAACTTGGAACAACGACTACACTGACGTCTTTGATTGGATGTTCGCGCAGAGAAAAACGAGCGTACCCGGTGCTTCTGGTGGCAATACCGGCAATACCAGCAGTTCGGGCAATACGGGCAATACCAGCACCAGCAATACGGGCAATACCAGCACCGGGACAGTCACTGGATCGTTGAAGCCGACCTACACAGTGAACACACCGAAGGATAAGCCCGCGGTCACGGACAAGAACGGCAACACCACCCTGCCCGGCGGCGGCGAGATTGCGACCAAGGGCGGGACGAAGATTAAGGTACCCGAAGGCACGACTATAGACTCAAAAGGTAAGGTGACCCTTCCGGCGGGCAAGAGCGCCGAAGTGACACTACACGGCGGCGCGAGTGCCGGCTTAGACAAAGGCATGTCGCTGAACATCCATGAGGGTACGGAATTTGTATTCGATGACGACACCCCGCTGGGCTTCCTCGTGGTGTCTGGCAATCCTTTCAGGGATGTCAACATGGACGACTGGTTCTACAGCTACGTAAACTCCGCCTACACATACGGTCTTTTCAACGGCACGACGTCCACGACGTTCTCACCGGGCACCTCAATGACGCGTGCGATGTACGTGCAGGTACTGGCCAATCTTGAGAACGTCAACCGCTCCGGCTACACGAATTCCCGTTTTAGTGACGTGACGGATGGGCAGTGGTACACGGCGGCAGTCGAGTGGGCGGCCGAAAGTGGCATCGTCAACGCTATAAACGCAGACCTGTTTGAACCCAATTCACCGATTACACGCGAGCAGATGCTGGTGATGCTGTACAATTACATGAAGTACAAGGGCTATGAGATACCTGAAAGTCAATCTAAGTCCTTCGCGGACGAGAGTCAGATCAGCTCATGGGCGTTGAAGGCCGTTCAGGCACAGCAGGGCATCGGAATTGTATCAGGCAAGCCGGACAACTTCTTTGCCCCCCAAGCCAATGCCACCCGCGCTGAAGTAGCTACTATTTTTATAAAGTTCATCGAATATCTCGCTAAGTAAAAGCGTAAACAGAAACATGCGGACCCTTTCGGCTGGGCAAGATCCAGCCGGAAGGGTCTCTTTTCAGCAATCCTGATTTCTGGAATCTGCTCCGCAGCACCATGAAATCACTTTCACAGTTCATTGGGAGATTGTATTAATCATTTTTTAAGAATTGTTTAATAAGCTCACTGATCTCTTTAGCATGTGTTTCGAGAGCAAAATGCCCTGTATCAAGTAAATGGACTTCCGCAGATGGAATATCACGCTTATAAGCTTCAGCTCCTGCAGGGAGGAAGGCAGGATCATTTTTACCCCATACGGCTAAAAGTTTAGGTTGATACCTACGGAAATAGGCCTGAAAATCAGGATAACGATCCACATTTGTTCTATAATCAAGAATCAAGTCCAGTTGGATTTCCTCAGCCTCGGGGCGCAACATGTAAAAAATATCCAGGGAATAACCGTCTGGTGAAACAAGGCTAGCATCAGCTCCATGTAGATACTGGAAGTTGCGAATGCTCTCGGGGGTCAAGGAATCGCGACATGCTTCACGATTATCAGGTGTCGGAGAGTGCCAATAAGTCTCCCAGGATCCCCATGCATCACTAAATCCCTCAGTATAAGCGTTGCCATTCTGACTAATAATTGCTTGAATTCTTTCCGGGTGAGCCACTGCCAAACGATACCCAACAGGTGCACCGTAATCAAACACATAAAGTACATACTGTTTGAGAGCTAATGCTTCAGTAAAACCATCAATAACTTGGAACAGGCTATCGAATGTGAATTTAAATTGACTGCGCGGTGGGGTTGTAGTATGACCGAATCCAGGGAGATCAGGGGCAATGACACGGTATTGTTCTGCCAGTTTGGGAATTAGGTCGCGAAACATATGACTTGAAGATGGAAAACCGTGTAATAATAAAATAACTTGACCGTCCTTAGGACCAGCTTCACGATAAAAAACTTCAATATCTCCAACCTTTTGCTGATGGTAACTAATCTTCATTCTTACATCTCCTTAGTGTAATTGGCTTTGAACTAAGGTTATCGTATAATAAAACCATGTATTTGACTAACGAATAAATTGAATGTCTACTATTTCAATTTGGAATATAAAAGGGTGATCGATATGATAGATTTATTAGAAGGTCGTTTTTTTCTGGCCTTTATTGCTTTGCTTGAAGAAAAAAGTTTCAGTCGAGCTGCGGTTCGTTTAGGTTATGTTCAGTCCACAGTAACAACTCATATTCAACAGTTGGAAAAAATTAGCGGACAAAAATTGTTTCATCGATATCCACGAGGGATAGAACTTACAGAAGCGGGAAAGGTATTTTCAAAATATGCTTATCAGTATGTTCACTTAAGTCAATCCCTTAAAGAAAGTATGAACGAACTGGATCAGCCATGCGGAACAATACGTATTAGAACACAGGAATCTTTCTTTCTTACACGGATGCTTCCCTTTGTTCAGGAATACACAAGAAATTATCCAAACGTAAATTTGCGTATTGAACAAGGATCGTATCAAGATATCCTAAATGGTGTACTAGATTATGAGTTGGATTTTGGGATTGTTCCTCAAGATCCGAATCGCCAAGATATTCTTTTTTATCCAATTATGGAGGAGACGATTGTTTTTGCTGCATCTGAGGATATAGCTCGGAAAGTGAGAAATGCGGGATTTCAGATTCTAAATGACCAACTTTTTATCAGTAACGGCACATCTTGTTTGTATCATACGTCTGCTGTAGGTGTTTTAAAAAATGCTGGTATTATGGTTAAAGATGCGTTAGAGCTACCAAGTCTTGAGATGATAAAACAATATGTAAGCTGTGGAAAAGGTTTTGCCTTACTCCCTGAAATAGCTATCAACAACGAACTAAAGACGGGTACACTAAAGATCCTTCCGTTTAATTCCAAAATGAGTTTTTCGCATGGTCTAATTGGTCATAAAAATCGTGAGCTTAGTTTTACTGCAAAAAGTTTTCAATCTGAACTCCAGCGTTTTTTATGGGTATAGGGGTTAGTGAACATTCTGTCTAAAATTCGGTAGCTTTTTAAGCTATTATGAATATAAAGTGAGTAACTATTATGTTCAATTGTTAAACTAAAATCCGATGCGGATAAGGGCGTGGGGAAAAAAGAGAGCAATGGAGTTTACATCGGCAAGTACGGATACCTGAATCTGGAAGACAAGGCGAATGCCATTCAATCATTTGATAAAGCTACGGCTGGTCTACGCAAATATATGATGTTGGTGCCGACGGCCGCTAGCGTGCTTGAGGATAAATGGCCGCCTTATGCTTCCGGTGGTGATGAGATGGACCCCTGCAACCTTATATAATTTCAGCAAAGCGTACCGAGAAGAAGGGATATAGGGACTACAAATCGGACATCCTCCAGGTCGACATCGTCTGTTAACTGCAGAACAAGAGCTACAAGTCTATGAAGTTATAACGAATCAAACGCCCGAAGATCAGGGATTTCCAGCTCAGATGAACTGGACCTCTCCACTCGTTCGAAAATGGATCGAACACAAGTGGGACGTTCGGTATTCCGATCGGGTAACATGAGACCTGTTGTACCGTTTAAACCTTAGCTTTACGAAGCCAACTTACACACTGGCTAAAGCTGACCCGCAGAAACAAGATAGTAATAATTTTTTTTTAATGTAAGTCCCCTGAAAGAACGGCTTAATATCATTCAAAATAAAAATATTACTACAACTCAGCCTCCTAAGCTGTATAATATTGGAGGAAAGTAAATTGCTGCTTTTGCTGCCCGCAAACTATTCGTGATATGATCTGGCAAAGATGGTAAGTGCTTTACTATTAATTAAGCGGGGACAAGATTATTATGAAACGAAAGAGTTTGATTTATTCGTTATTACTAGCAATTATAGTATCAATTGTATCAGGGAGTGGTAGTATCCACGCGGCTGCGCGGAACATCAACGATATTGCGAAAGTGACCAAACCTACTGAGATTAAAGTTGGAGAGTGGAAGTCCTACGAAATAGCCATCACTGACTGGACCGATGCAGATGTTACAAACTATGACTTCACTCCAACCTCTTCCGATGAGAATATAATCAAGGTAGTCCGAAAAACACAATGGGTTACTGAACTTCATGCAATGAATAAAGGGGCGGCTACCTTAACAGTTAATATCGGAGAAAAGTTTGAACCTTATGTATTCACTGTTCAAGTAGTAGGTGAGTATACAGTCATTCCTGAACCAACTCCTGAACCAACAAAGTCGGTTGTTGTAAAGGAACTTACCCCAGCAGAAATTCAAGTAAAAATCATGGCACAGGACCTTTCAGATTTTACTGATCAGTTACATCTCATAAATAACTATGAAAAGAAAGCCATAACTACAATTAATCAATATAATAAAATCGTAAACAATTCAACAAGAAAATCTATCTTCCTGGCTTTAAACAATACTGTAGTGCCCAACTATACTAAATATGTATCCGGGTTAAAAAACATTAAACCCAATAAAAATAATGCAGAGTTGAAAGAAATATACAACTACCATCTGGCAGGGGCAAAACTCCAGCTGGAAGCGTTCATTTTAATGCGGGACAGCATGAAGACGACCAAAATAAATTTCACCAAATATAATGCGGGTGAAAAGAAGGGCGCAGAAGGCATAAAGCTATTAAATAAGGTGGAGGCGCTGCTTGATAAGTATACAAAAAAATACTTCGAATGAATTGAATATAAAAGAGCCCTTAAAGTAATTTGAGGGTTCTTTTTTAACTTCACGAGGACGCAGGGTATGTTCATCGGTTATGCGTCTCACGCAAACGGAAGGGAGAAGGAATTGGCCGTGAACTCATTCGCTACGCGGAGAGTTATGTTCGGGCCATTGGAAACAGCCGGCTTCGTCTCGACTGTATGGCCGACAACCCAAGACTGAATTCATACTACGTAAATCTAGGATACGTGTTGCAGGGTCGCTTTGACGCGGGCTCCTGGAGCGCGCACTTGTATGAGAGGGAGATCACCGCAAAAGCAGGAAGGTACAGGAATGAAGTGGAATAAATATACAACTTTATCTTATTTGGAGGTTGTAAAATGACGTTCCCGACACATATTGTATCTGCAGGCGGATTTGTAGAAGATGGAAATGGAAATATCCTTTTAGTAAAAGCCCATGATGATGGTTGGGTGTATCCTGGTGGGATAACCGAAGTTGGAGAAAATTTGGTTGATGGCGTTATTCGTGAAATCAAAGAGGAAAGTGGAATAGACGCCACCGTTAGCCATTTAATTAGTATAGTTTCGAATACAGCAATCCATAAGTGGTATGACGGTGTGTCTGATGTCCCAACGAAGGTCATGTTCGATTTCGTGTGTAAAGCTGTGGGAGGAGAATTAACTACTTCTAATGAAACGAGCAATTGCAGATGGGTTCCAAAGGAACATGTTCTGGATTTGATTACTTTACCTGGGATCCGCATGCGCTATGAAGCGTATTTAAATTTTAACGGCTCTGTGAACTATATGGAGTATGTCACTGCGTCAACGACAGATTTTAATGTCAAGCTTCAAAGGAGTGTTTAGTTGTACAGATCAATAAACAAGATACTTAATAAATTCGAATGTTTAAGTAAAATTTAATGGAATAAAAGGGTCTATATTGGACTACCGTTAGAATAGCGTCTTAGTGCACGCGGGAAACGTTAGTTCAACGACAACAGCGGCAGTCTAAGACTTTATTTATTAAGTCTTAGACTGCCACTGCTTTTATTATTGGATTAGTCTCGTGTTAAATCAATAACTTCATTTACTGCAAGAAAAAAGGGGGTTACTCAAAAAAACGGCCTAAACATAGGAATAGCGTACAACAATGTCGATGGACAAGAACATAGTCCCATAAGAGCCCGCGCCCAGCGTGGGTTTTCTGTTTTAAGGGACCAAGTTCTTGTCCTTTGCTCAGGACAAGAACTTGGTCCCTTTGCCGAAAATGGACAAGAACATGGTACTATTGCCGATTAGATAATCATCTAAAATAAGCTAAGCGCGTAGAAGAGTTGATCAAAGGCGTTAGTGAGCTAGGGTAGAAGTCGAATATCTTTAGAGGAGAGATACTTTTCAGTCACTGAATAACGGAAACCGAAAAGGGGCGGTTTCTTAGATTATTTTCGGAACTCGCTGTCGATTATGTCTGTTGCACTGCGTTCTAAACGTTTTTTGGAGAATTTCGGAGATCGGTATGCGTGGGATGGCCTAGCTTGGAATGAACTCACAGACGAGGAGACCCGCGAGCTATGGCTTGTTTAGTACGATGTGTTTATTGCGCTACTAAATCATTTTCCGTCTCAATATATGGAGATGAATGAGGCGCATATGGATGAAGTAGCAAAAGAGGTGCTCTCCTATGTTGATTATTCGGAACGGATTGTCCAATTGGCAAGCTCTTGGCATCGTTGGCTGCATCATTATAGCGAGCATCATATACCGCAAGATTATGGCATGGGTATTTTGAATTTTTTTATAACCGCAAACGAATTAATGGTGCTCTAGGGTATATCCCCGGTTCAGATTGCTGCGAAATTCAAGCGGAAGGCAGCTTAGTTTTATTTTTTGATGTCCACTTCCTTGACGGAGGTCCAGATATCTCTTAAGTATGTGACTTACTTCAACATGACACATACTTAAAGGGTATCCTTTTTCTCTAGTTTGCGTTTCAGCTTCCCCATAGTTCAATCACATTAGTAATTGATCGTAATAGTTTAGTGGCATCAATACTAGGTATTCTTTTTTTGAAAATTAGGAATAATTACAATAATAACAGTTAATAATTGTATTACACCTGATTAAGGAGACGTTTATGATGGATGATAACCAAGAAAAAGAAAACACAGTGAAAGTTCCAATAAGTGGAGTTATAAAATGGAAATCCAGTCCCACGAAGATAATAGATTTACCTATAGTTGGAGTTGTAGAATTGAAATCGAATTCGTTGAAATTAGATGATGATTCTATAAGTGGATTTGTTGAATGGAAAACAAGGTCATCGGATTTTAATGATATACCAGTTAGCGCTGTTATCACTTGGAAAAAAAGATCTGCAGAAGAATTAGAATAAACAATACTTAAGCTTTATTATGAAAATGCAGCGCGACTCCGCTTGGAGTCGCTGCCAGCATGTAAAGCAGAAAGTATTATTCGAAAAAGGAGAATCAATAAAATATGTATTCAAGACTACTGGAATATTTATTTGAGAAGGGGAACAACAGAAATATTACTTTTTTTAATAAACAAGATTTAGTGTTGTTATTAGAAACTAGATTTTTGGGGATTTCCGCTATTCTAGAAGAGGAAGGTTATATTAAGTTCTCATATGAACTTAAAAATATAATTGAAGAAATAAAAAAAGTCAATTACATTCGTAACATGAATTTATTAAACGAATCATTATTTACTGACTTATACTTCGAAGAATATCAAATCAAAAGAACATGGTTAAAGGGAATAATAGATATCTATTTAACCCCTTCTCTTCTGAGTACACGCAAATTAAGCGACAGCGATGTAATAGTTGATAACGTAGAACTAGCCAGAGAGATATTACTTAATGTTAATTTCAGGCAAGGGAAATTAGATAGGCAAGGAAAGAATTGGATAACGCTGGATGAAGAAGAAATTAAAAAAATAGAGGCTAATCATTATGAAATATTTCCTTTATCAAAAATTATAGGAATCCCTATTTTTAAATCGGACTTAGATGATAGACTTTTGAATCGCTATCGGATATTTAAGGATGAAAATGGATATTATACTCAATTTAGTCTAGATATTCACCATTCTTTTACAATTGGTTTAAGGCCTACATGGATGCTAAAAAAAGGTGAACACTTTCCTGTCATAAACAAAATAGATGACTTATGGTACTTAATAAACAAATCTTATTATGAAGTTATAATAGGTACTTCTATTGATTTACAATTGTTATTTAAAACAATTATGAAAATAAAACAAACAAATTATAGTTTAAAGAGAATTGCAAGCAGGCTAGCAAATAAGGAATTCGAATTTCTTAATGAAGAGGCATTAATCTGTCTGTTTGCTTTAGCACAAGAAGATATTAGTGAAAATCAACTAATTATATATCTTGAAAAGTTAAAGAAAAAAATTACAGCAAGGAAGATAGCAACCTGACCTTCGTTCGAAGAGTAATGTGACACATTCTGCATTATCCACTACATACCGCGTATTAGGCCGCATTGCTTAGGGAATCCTCCCGTATGAATACATGTTTCCACTTCACTAAATTCTTACATAATCTGAACTCCCAAATCAGAGTTATTCGTTCTTTCCCTGAAGTTTATTTTTTCATGGCTGATGGAATATGCAGCATCACAGCATAGCTGACAGGAGGAATTGTGTTCATTTGAATACTGTTGATTATTCAGGGAATTTTTAGTTCACATTACACATATCCTATATAAGCAGAGAAGGAATAATTGAATATTTATCGGACTAGCTTATCTCATCCTCAGATATCTTCCTCGTGACATTTTAAAAGATAAATTCATTAGAAAGGATAAGTCGAAAGATGAACAAACATTTGATTGATATTTATAATGACAAGTACCAGTATATCGGTGTTGCTGAGAAAAATGTGGCACATAGTACAGGTCTGTGGCATAGGGTTTTTACTTGTCTGGTAATAAATAGTGAGAATAATAAAGTTTTTTTGCAGAAAAAATTACCAGGAAGATACGAATTTGAGAGACCAGATTACTTGGATATTAGTGTTGGCGGCCATTATAAGCACGGGGAATTAATAGAACAAGGAGTAAGAGAATTACACGAAGAATTAGGAGTCAAAGTGCCGTTTAATCATTTGATTCCTTTGGGGATCAGACAGACATCAAAAACTCTGGGTCCTAATTATATAAATAACGAATTTCAACATATCTTTTTGCTTGATTTAAATTACTCTTTAAAAGATTTTTATTTAAGTGATTCGGAACTATCGGGACTTGTTGAAATTGATCTCTCAGAAGTCATTGCTCTTCTTACAGGAAAGTGCAATTCACTTAAAGCAAACGGTATGTTCGTAACAGATCCAGCCAAATTGAAATTCTCGGACATTTCTATAACGATCCAAGACTTTGTTCCTTCATACCTTGAAATTGATCAGTTTTATTTAAGACTATTTCTAGCCGCCAAAAGATATATTGCTTCTAAAAACACTGATGTAATTCTTTTGTGGTAGAAAAGAGGAACAAAAAATATGTTAAATACAGCAATTATTGCTGCAGGTGGTTACGGAGTTAGGTTTCTCCCCTTTACAAAGGGAGTTTCAAAAGAAATGCTACCTATTGGAGGTGTTCCAGCTGTTCAATGGGTTATTCAAGAGTGCATTGATGCTGGTTTTAGAACTATATATGTTGTTACTAGACCGGGCTCTAGTTTAATAAAAGAACAATTTCAGAATGATGAGCACCTAGAAAAATATTTGAAAAGGAATCAAAAAAAAAGAGAATTGTTATCTATTAATTATGAGAATTGGATTGGAAGGGTGGAGTTTATTGAAGAGGATAATTCAATTCCATATGGCAATGCAGCGTCGCTACTTACTCTCAAAGATCGGTTAATTGCGTTAGAATCCTTTGCGATTCTTTTTGCAGATGATGTTCTCATAAACGGCGAAGGTATTGCCGAATTAATCCCCAAAAATAGCATGGGGGATGTTGATGCCGCGATAGCTATCAAGGAAGTACAACGCAGTCAAATGCATAGATATGGAAATGTTGAACTATTCCCAGGAACAAAAAAGGTAAGAACTATTATTCAAAAACCAACGGTTCCAGAAAATATTATTTCACCATTTGCACTAGTCAGTAGAATAATATTAACACCAAAGATCTTTGACTTTATTACATTTGAAGATGGCTGTGAGCCTGACTTAGGAATTGCAGTTTCTAAAATGGCACAGAAGGGAAATGTCATTGCAAAAGAATTAAAAGGAACTTGGGTCTCAGTCGATAACCCTGATTCATATACCACTGCTTTGCTAAAATACTGGCTTGTTAGTGAATATAGGCCACAGCTCAATAACTTGATTCGTCAGATTCTTTTAGAGATTAGTGAAATCCCTTAAAGGAGTGAACGTATGGAGTTTTATCCGGTTGTTTATCAACATGCATCTTGGTTATCAGTCAATCCAATACAGGGTTGCCCAAAACAATGTCAATATTGTTTTTTACAATCTATAAACAAAATCGGTGTTAAACCAGAAGTTCTGGCGTCGATAGACGAAACTATTGAGCTAATTTTAACCTCTCCATTTTATTCTGAAACCGTTCCCTTATGTTTTCTTTCAGAGACTGACGCTTTCTCTACTATAGATAATATAAAATATGTTCGTAATTTGTTGTTAGAATGCAATAATAATCAAATCGATAATCCAAAAATATTTATTACAAAGTGTCACATTCCGGATGAAATAATAGATTTATTTTGCGAACTGATTAAGAAAGGCAAAAAAATTGTTGTTTACTTAAGCTATTCAGGGTTAGACAACACAATTGAGCGGGGAGTAATCCACAAGCATATAAGAGAAAATTTTAAAAGATTACACACTAAAGGAGTACCCATAGTTCATTATTGGCGTCCATTTGTGCCTCAAAATTCAAGCTATGAAAAGTTGAATGAAGTAATAGATTTTGTTAAAAACTACGCTAAAGTTTCAGTGGTGGCTGGTCTGAAAGTTGAAGAGAATTACGTTGGAAAATTAACATTTTGGCCTGAATTGATTGAATTAAAGCGTTCAATCACTGATTCTGAAGGTGTATGGCCGGAGCATGTCATTCCATTTTTTAACGATACGGCGCAGGTTAACCAAAACTACCCTATTTTCCAATCAAATTCGTGTGCTCTTTCCTATGTACTTTCTCAACCTGATTACAATGCGTTTTTTGAATCGGAAATTTGTAAAAATTTCAATAAGTGTCCAATTTATCAGAGGAATCGTTGTGAACAATTTTATTTAAATAAAGAAGTGACTGAAGAGGAGATCGTTTCTGCCTTTGAAAAGATCAATCTTGAATATGATGCAAAAAATGTAAGATTACTCGATTCTCGGACTCTCCAGATTGATAATACTGAATTAACTGTTGCTAAACAATCTTTCTTAACACAATACTTGAAAATAAGGGTTAATGCTAAGAAAGATCCAAAAGATATCTATTGGAATACATCGGTTAGTGGGGCTAGACCTTTATTGGTTAGTTCTGATAAGGAGAAGCATATTAAATGAATGATGTTATATTTTATTATAAAGAATATCCACAAAAGGCTTTGTTCTTAAAGCAAAGATTTAAAATAACGGAAAAAACTAAGTGGACAGCCGGTACAGTTATGCAAGAAATAACTGTACAACTTGGTCATTTAGCGACAGTTATCTTCAATCAAAAAAACAATCCGGTAATCTCAAAGATGATAAATGAAGTGGATAGGCCAATTGTTTCATTAGAGGATGAGATTTCAGATTTATACTTGCAAATATTTTATTTATGTCATATTTTTGGCATCGATCCATTAGAGTTATATTTGAGAAAGCTTGAATCAGAAAGTTCAAATATAGTCAACTGGAGTGAGATTAACTACTTAGAGGTCATATTAATAGTTATTGGGCAGGTGACAGAGTCAGTTATGAAAATTGAGGGAACACGATTTTCTATGGAAAGAAGTAATATTTATTGTGGTGAGATAGGTTTCTTACAGGATAGGTTAGGAGTATTATTGCTAATAACATCTAATTTAGCTGATAATTACCAAGTGAACCTTGCTAAATCTTTTGACAGTATGGAGAAGAGCGCAAAACAATTTTTGTCTTTATATAGAGAGCAGGACTAGATTTATGGATATATACTGCGGAAGATTTACAAAGATCCAACACTTTAATGAAAGTTCTTTATTAAAAGAAACGAGGCAGCGAACTTATTTCGACAAATTATTAATGAGCACAATGTGTGGTAACTCACCTAGTGAGTCAGTCCTTAAATACTATAAAGAGCTGTTAAGCGTAGGAATAAATGTTGCATACGTCAAGGAAATCAAAGAAATAAATGACCATTGTTTTCAGATTATTCAGAGTTATGTAACTGGAATGAATTTAAGAAACTGGCTTTCCAAAACAGCCTTGAAGTACCAGAATATTAATGACCCAGTAGGCAGTAAAAAGATTATTGCACTTTTCCGTACATTAGTTGAATGGCAGTACAAGTTGGTACAACTCAACTCTAAAGCATATATTGATTATAATCTTGATAATTTTGTTATTACAAATATTAGTGGAAAATACCAAGCTGTTTATGTGGATATTACTCCTCCATTATACATGGACCGATTCCCACGCATTAGTAGTAAGTTTTCTATAATTGAACAATTGTACACATCAATTGAAACGCAACAAATCGCATTTTTGGGCTATTGGATGCGTACAATTATAAACTCGAAAAGTTTCCAAATAAATCTTATTCGAAATAGGATTAGTGAGCATTTTTTTCAATTGCTTGAGGTTTTAAGAGATGTTTGGGGAGAGTACTTATCATCTTTAACCGACATTTTTTTATTCTCTAGAACAAAAGAGGAGAAATATCAAAAGGACCCTTTTTATGAACGATTATATGTAATAAGTAAATTCTCCAGTAAAGATATCAGTGGAGAAGAATTAATAAAAAAAATTAATTCGTTTTCCTTAAGGGCTAGCATAGATGAATTTAATAAAGAGCATGAAACTGAAGGTGATTAATATTCTACTAAATACTATCACTTACTTAAAAAATCAAAAATTCAAAAAGAAGACTTTAACTCTTCATAACTTGTGTTTCAACTTATATATTCATTCGGATCTTTACAAAGATCAAATAAATTATTTAAATCATTTTATTTACTGCAGTCAGTTCATCCAAGAATCAAATATTACCTATAAGGTTTATTATATTGTCGACGACTTTATTTTTCAAAAAATTGAGGAACAACATTCAAAATATGAAGAGTTTGGCATTGTTGAAAGTTTTGTAGGAGAGTTTCACAAAAAATATAAATATCAAGGTTTTAATATTTTCGCAAAAACATCTGCAAATTCGCAGTGGTCTAAAAAAGATTTTATAGTTATTAAGCACAATGAGGAAATTTTTATCGTTCTTTCCAGTCTAACTGATAATAAAGAACGCCATCTATTGCGAATTATTAGAGAAGCAGTCCTAAGATATTCAGAAGATAACGGAATGTGTATGTTTCACTCAGCAGCAGTGGCTTTACGAAACAAGGGTATACTGATTTCTGGTCAAAGTGGCTCAGGGAAAACCACATTAATGACTCATTTAATAACAGGGCTGGGCGCTCATTTTACATCTAATGATCGTGTCTTACTTTCATTGAATGACAAATACCTTAAAGCGCTTTATTTTCCTTTAGCCATAAGATTAGGTCCTGGTACTGTTAAAGGTAATTCAAGCCTTCGAAAATATATAGATAACCAATTGACTAGTAGAATACAAATTCATGGATTTCAATGTTTAAATGATATCAATATAAATCAACATTTTAAAACAAAACGAAAATACGAATTAACGCCCTTAGAATTTTCAGTTGCTCTACAAACTCAATTATGTGATGAAGTAACACCAGTTTTAATAATTGAACCATGTATAAGGATCAATGGTGATAAGATTTATAGTGAAGTATTATCAGCAGATGAAAAATTAAAACTGTTCTTAGATAATTGTTTTACACCATACGATGAATCCTGGAAGAACCCTTGGATCTTTGAACGCAATACTTCTCTAAAAACTTTGGTGAAATACAGCAATCAAATATATCAGTTTATATTAAACGAAGTTAAAATTATAAGGCTAAATTACACAGTACAAACAACAACGAAGGAAATTGTATGTGAAATAAACAAACATTTCACTTAGTAAGTTCTCGCAAGAAAAGAAAATATAATAAATTATTCAAAAAACACGGTTCAAATATAATAACATGTGGGTTCTTGACAACATTTGTGTGGCGTATTAAATGAGCTAGAAGCAATAAAACAACAAAATAGAAAAGAGATAAGACAACCATTTACATTAAGACATAGGTCTGATTCATTGACATTGTATAAAATACTATGTCACGTCTGATCTATGGGTTGTGACACAATATAATCATTATACAAAAAGAGGCCTTTCTGTGGTATAAAAAATCAGTAAAGTAGTTTAATGATATGGTGTAATATAGGAATAAGTTCGAATATTGTAAATAATGAAGGGAGGGGGAACATGGGAGGAATATCGCACCGTCAATATGGTACAGATAGGTTTGTACATATACATCAAGGAGAAAGCACTAGTGTTCTAGTGTTGTTGATAATCATGGTACGGAACTGTTGACCTAACTACATCTCATCATTGGTCGATCATCATCTAAAGCGTCTAATCGAAGCAGGGGTATTACCGTCTTTCGTTAATCGTCAAACTGCTAAATCACTTGTTCGGCTTTCCAAATATTGAGGCGAACTCATTAATGGGATAAAATAAGAGAAAAGTAGATTGTTAACTGAAAGGTGCGTTGGGTTGAGTATGGATGATATAGATTATTACGAGAAAAGCATTCGAAATATCGCAGAAAACCAAAATTTAAATCTATATGACGCAGCAGTCTATATTTAAGAAAAAATATTATACGATCCTGAAACTATAATGTGGTTAGTCTCAGTTAGGAGGCAGCTTCTAACGAAGAAGAGGTTGATACTGGACTAGCTCATTACATCAGTACATTCTTCCCAGGGCAAACTAATGAAGACCGATCTGCACTAGTCAGAATGACAATTGAAACTGCGAATCAAGACTTGATCAAATATATGCCAAAAGCCAATCAGCTGGTACCCGGCAAGAAGGTGACCAAATTGATTATTTCGCATTATCACTTCGATCATACGGGCGGATTCCGTGCGGCAGTGGCTGCAGGGCTTACCATATACAGCAACAGAGGCAATGAAGGGGTACTGCGCGAGATGGCGAAGCGGCCAACGCCTCATTATAATGACGTGATTGGTCCGGAAACGAACCGGAACTTTGAGTTTGTCCCTGTAGATGAACATCTCAGACTCAGCGACAGTAAGACCACGGTTGATCTGTACCGGGTAATATCCAATAATCACATGGCCGATGCGCTCTTTGCACATATGCCTGAGCAGAAGGTATTTATGGATAGCGACATTGCTACAGCGGCATTCGATTGGCAGCTATGGCCGGATAGCTATATGGACAATATTAACCGTTATGGCATTGAAGTGGAGAAGGTTACCACTGTACATGAGAAGGTTAAGACACATCAAGAAATATTGGAGTATATTGAAGGTGGACTTCAGCGTGTATTAAAGCGGGAAAGTGAACTTCGCTCCAATAATGAGTACCATCCTGGATATCCCATTTTCAAGACGGGTACTACAGCTAACTCATAGTTTAAGATTGAATTAATATGAATTATCAAAAGCCGGGAATTCTTAAGAGTCCCGGCTTTTACATTAGTTAACAGATACACCTGCACAATTATTAGCGATAAGAAGTGATCAAGCGAAAATTTTAAGATGTGGGCGAGAAAAGATATCAGTGTCGCCAAATTCTATGCAGCCAGGATCAATTACATACCCTTGAATTGAACACGCCCATTCTTAATCCGGCATATCTTGTTCCCCCATTAGCACAAGAGGTGTGCAAGGCTACTTTTTTTTGCTCTGATGCTATTAGTCAAAAGAGGGTTTGGTACGAGCGACCTGCTGCTGTATGGGAAGAGGCGCTTCCCATCCGTATTGATACAGAAGATCCTAATATAACTTACGCTTCTGGGGAGGATGGCACGGTGAAGTTGAAGCTGAAGCGGGAAAGGTATATCGTATCACTCCAAAACAGGTATCCGGAACCGTCTAGCTAATTAGGAGTATCGCATAATGGACCTCTATTATCCACACTAAGTCGTGGATAATAGAGGTCTGTTTTTGTGGTTTAACGATCCGCAAAACACTGCTGTAAAGCCTTTTTTGGCAGCGCGCAAAATTTTGCAAGGCCATTCAAGGTAAACGCAAGAGTTTTGTAGTGCAGGCAAACGGGTATCTGGCTATGCTTAGTCACATGATCCTGTAAGCGTAAACAGAGACGGGGGACGAGAGGAGAATAGAGCGCATGAAAAATTTGATGGACCCGCCAATAATGAACCAGGCGGCACTAAATGGATCCAAACGATCAAGAAGCAATCCGTTTGTATCTATCATGAATACAATCAGAAAGGATATATTTCTTTATCTGTTGATCACACCGGGCCTCTTGTATTTTCTAGTATTTAAATATGTACCGATGTGGGGCGTGCTGATTGCCTTCAAGGATTATTCACCTTTCCTTGGTTTTTTGGACAGCGGGTGGGTGGGGCTGAAACACTTTGAGCGGTTCTTCAGCAATCCTGATTTCTGGAATCTGCTCCGCAACACCATGATGATTAACTTGCTTAACCTGATTTTTTTCTTTCCGTTGCCAATCATTATCTCCCTGGCACTGAATGAAATCCGCAACAAATGGTTCAAAGGAATGATCCAATCGATTATTTATTTGCCGCATTTTCTGTCATGGGTGGTCATTGCAGGCATCAGCTTGATTATGCTGTCCAAATCGGAAGGTGTTATTAATGAACTATTCAGCCTGGCAGGATGGGGGCGTGTTGATTTTCTGACGAATCCGAAGCTGTTCTGGGGGGTGCTGACTGTTCAATCTATCTGGAAGGAGGTCGGATGGGGGACTGTAATCTTCCTGGCAGCTATTGCCGGAGTGGATGTTCAGCTCTATGAAGCAGCTAAGCTGGATGGAGCAGGGCGGCTTCGCCAGATGTGGAATGTCACGCTACCGTCCATCCGCAATGTCATTCTCATTCTGCTGATTCTGCAGATCGGACACATTATGGATGTCGGATTTGAACAGGTTTACTTAATGGCCAACGGCGCGGTGTCTGAAGTATCGGATGTGTTCGATACCTACGTGTACAGAGTGGGGATTCTTCAGGGTCAATTCAGTTACAGTACGGCCGTCGGATTATTCAAATCTGTTATCGGTGTCACGCTTGTAGTAGTTGCGAACTGGCTGTCCAAGAAATTCGGAGAGGAGGGGATTTACTGATGAAACGAAAGGGTTCTATAAGTGAAAGCGGGTTTGACAAAGTCTTCAGCGTATTTAATATTATTTTTCTGGTGCTGTTCGCTCTGATGTGTTTTTTCCCTTTCTACTACGTGTTCGCCGTTTCATTTGCGACACCGCATGAGGTTCGGGCCGGCGGCTTGCTTCTGTTCCCGAAATCGTGGACCTTGGATTCCTACAGATATCTGCTGTCAACCAATGCTTTTATCCGGGCAACAGGTGTCAGCGCCTTTCTGGCGATTGTAGGCACGCTGCTGAGTCTGGTTGTTACCTCTATGCTGTCGTATGGATTATCGCGTAAGCGGCTCAAAGGACGCCGGGTGTTCATGATTTTGATTCTGCTGACTACGCTGTTCAATCCGGGAATCATCCCGGGCTACCTGGTTGTCAAAGAGCTGGGGATGATTAACAGCCTCTGGTCACTGATCATTCCTGTGCTGACAAGCGGCTGGTATGTACTATTAATGAAGGGCTTTTTCGACTCCGTTCCAGCCAGTCTGGATGAAGCTGCACGGATTGACGGCTGCAATGATATGACCGTCTGGTTCCGGATTATCCTGCCGTTGTCCCTGCCGTCACTGGCGGCCTTCGGACTCTTCTATGCGGTTGCCTACTGGAATACATTTTTCTCGGCGGTGCTGTTCATCAATGAACCGGAGAAGTGGCCGCTGCAGATCCTGCTGCAAAATATGCTTATTGATTCTTCGACCTCTATGGGAGTTACGAGTGAAGCTATCCTGCAGGATATTCCTTCCCAGACCAAAAAGATGGCTGCAGTTATTCTTTCAACGATACCGATTCTGCTGGTCTACCCGTTCCTGCAAAAGCATTTTGCCAAAGGAGCCATGGTTGGCTCTGTGAAGGAATGAAATGGATATAATAATATTAGAGGGGGCAATAATTCATGTTTACTAAAAAGAGTGCGCCTAAAATGCTTGTCCTGCTGTTATGTGTAGTCCTGCTCATAGCAGGTTGTTCAAAAGGCGGAAATTCCGCCGGTAATTCAGGAGCTGAGGATGGCAAGCCAACGGATATCAGCATCATGTCGATCTTTTATCAGAAAGAACCTCCTGCCAAAGATAATCCCATTCTGCAGGAGATCGAGAGCCGTACAAACACGAAGCTGAATGTTACCTGGGTTACCGCAAATAGTTTCAGTGAGAAGGTTAATGTGACCCTTGCCTCCGGAGAAATGCCCGATCTGATGCTAGTCACCGATACCGGAAACGCGGCATTCCGTTCTATGGCTCAGCAAGGTGCTTTCTGGGACCTTACGGACCTGATCAAGGACTATCCCAATTTAATGAAATTTCCCGATGTCACCATTACAAACAACCTAATTGAAGGCAAGCTGTACGGCGTACCCCGTGTGCGTCCTACAGAAGGGAATGCACAGCCGCTAATCCGCAAGGATTGGCTGGATAAAGTGAACATGCAGGCGCCTGCCAATATGGACGAGCTTTATGCGGTGATGAAGGCTTTTAAGGATCAGGCTCTGGGTGGACAGAATACCATTGGATTATCGGGTTATGTTAATCAGGATAACATGGGGCAGTTCCAGTTCCTGCAGGATGTCTTTACACATACGGCCGGGAAATTCCGTGTAGAAGACGGCCAATTGATTGACGTGACCTTCGAACCGGAGATGCGTGATGCGCTGGAATGGTTCCATAAACTTTATGCGGATGGATTAATTCCTCAGGACTTTGCGCTGCTGAAGCATGATCAGGCCAAGGATCTGTTCTTCTCCGGCAAAGCCGGCATATTCCTGGACAAGCCAGATCAAATTACAGGAATGCTCTCGGAAATGAACAAGGCAGGGATGGCGGACGCAAGTATTGTATGGACACCTAAGCTTGCCGGGCCGTTGGGCGAATACGCCGCCAAAGGGAATGGCCATTATGGCATGTTCGTTATTCCCACAACAGTATCGGAAGACAAGGTTAAGAAGCTGCTCACCTTCCTTGACTATGGTGCGTCGGATGAAGGGAATGAGCTGGCGAATTATGGCCGCAAAGACATTGAGTTTACGGTGCAGGACGGAAACAACGTACTGACGGATAAAGCGCTCGGCGACCCTAGCTTCGGGTTTATGCAGAATGTATTCAAGAAATACGATAAATACGGCAACATTGGAACGGGTCTGTCTGCAGAGCGGAAAAAGGAAGCTGAAGCCTGGATTGATCAGGCGGCTGAAGTAAGCATTGCCAACCCGGTTGACGGACTTGTCTCGGAAACGGCAACTTTGTCCGGACCGGATTACGATAAGAAGATTCAGGATTTGAAAACAAAAGTGATTATGGGATCGGCTTCTCTGGCAGATTGGGATAAATTCACGGAAAATCTCAAAAAAGACGCAACATATATTAAAATTCTTGAAGAGTTCAATCAGGCATACCAGGCGCGTTCAGGCTCGTAAGCTTTCTTCGATTTGACTTGCATAACTTTTCAAAATAGGATAGGACGGGGTATGATAAACATCAATGAGGTGAAGTGCATATGTTCCAAAAAATGATACCCCGTCTGTCCTTGTTCAACCAGGGAAGTTATTTTCGCAAGAGTCTGATCCTTGCACTGCTGATCTCGTGTCTTCCATCGTTGTTTGTTGCCTTCAGCAGCTATACAGTGGGTGTGCATCAGGCGGAAAGAGAATTATTCGAGCGTCATCAGCTTACAATCAATCAATTCTCTGAGCTGCTCGACAAGCAGTTCGAGCAAATATCGATTGCGATGAGCCGGTGGTCCAGCAGTTACTTGTATAGTGAATACTTAAGAAATTTTGTATTTACGGAGAACATCTCAAGGTCACGGGAGCTTATGGATTCTCTGATTGTTGTTGAAGGTTCTAATGTTCTGATTAAGGGAGCCAATCTGTTCCTTATGAACCAGGAGGCCATTATTTCGTCTCAAGGGATTGAGCATTTGACCCCGGAGGAGATGGAGTCTTATATGCATATCTTCAACCAGCAGAAGGGATTGTTCCTGACTTCCGATATACCGCTTCAAAAAGAAGACCGCACAGCTACGAGTGCCATTGCTTTCAAGCTTCCCTGGTATGCCGAGCAGCCTTTTGGCGCAATCGTGGTCACGCTGAATCAGGAGGAGCTAGAGCAGTCTATGGAGCTGACTCAGGATAATGAGCAGGAGACTGCTTTTCTCATCCGAAAATCCGGAGAATGGATCACCCGGCCAGCGGAGAGAAAGGAGCCGCTGGCCGATCTGGTGCGCAGCGAGGTGCTGGCCCGCAGTGAAAGCGACAGCTCTTACTTCACTTACCGCTATGAAGGGGAGACTTATCTGATCTCCTTCAGTCAGATCTCACAGGCGGACTGGGTCTATGTGGCGGCTACCCCGATGAGCGGATTGACGCAGCCCGTTGTGAAGCTGTCAAGATCCATTCTAATATTTAGCATGGTTGGGCTTCTCTCTGCTGTCCTTCTGAGCTGGTTCGCCTCCAGCCGGCTGTATAAACCGATCCGGAGGCTGGTCAGGCTGTTTGACAATGACATGCGCTATGGGCGGCTGAAACATCAGGAGCTTGATTTCATTGAGAACCGCTGGATGGAATTGACACAGGTGAGTGAGACATTGAAAGAGCGGTGGACCTCAACGGTCCCTGCCCTGAAAGAAGGATTTCTTCTTCAACTGGTGCAGGGACATTTGTATGCGGTTCCGGAAACCGCGCTTAAACAGCGACTGGAAAGCCTCGGCTGGAGTTCAGGAGAGCAGCGGTTTACACTGCTCCTGATCCAGTTATCAGGTCTCGACCTTGCATCAGCCAGATTCAAGGAAGGGGACAGGCAGCTTGTCACATTCGCCGCAGCCAATATTGCTGCAGAGCTTGCCGCGCAGCGCGCCTTATCCGCTGAATCTGTCAATTTCCAGAATATGTCTGTTGGATTGCTGTGCTCTGTGGATTCATCTGTGTCAGCCCAAACGGCCAAAACCAGGCTGCTCACATTCGCTCAGGAGCTGATCTCTGCTCTGGGCGGAATACTCAAGCTGAATGTTACGATAATGGTGTCCGGGCAAGCCGAAGAGCTCAGCCGGGTTCCTGAGTTGCTGGAACAGGCAAGGCAGGCTATACGGTACCGGAATTTATCAGAGGCGCATCAGGTGATTGATCTGGAGGACTTCCAGCCTTCACTTACAGTAAATATCCAGTATCCATTCGAGGAGGAGAAAGACTTTTTTCATGCGATGCGCATGGGACTTGAAGAGGAGTCCAAGGAAGCATTCCAGGCATTTATCCTCGAACTGGAAACGTTCAGTGACCAGGAAGTGATGGTGCAGCAATCCATGCTGCAGATGCTTGGCAACTTGCGGCATATGTTTATTGAGCTGGGCTTCATGCAGCATCCGCTGTTCCATGAAGGGAATCTTTTTGAGGAACTGCTGGGGCAGCGGGATCTGCCGTCTATGAAGAAATGGTTCACGTCAAAGATTATCAATCCGTTTCTGGCGGAATTCCAGCGTGTGCAGAATGTAGGCTCCCGAAGAATCGTCGAGCAGGTTACGGGTTTGCTTACCAATCACTACCGGGAAGATCTTTCGCTGGAGGCTTGTGCGGAGCAGTTCCATACTAGTCCGTATACGCTCAGCAGAGCATTCAAGCAGATCCTCGGCATTAATTATGTGGATTATCTGCAGCGTCTGCGTATGGACAAGGCAAAGGAGCTGCTCATATCCACTACGCTGAAAATTCAGGAAGTAGCCGATCAGGTAGGTTATCAGCATTCGTATTTCAACAAGGTATTCAAAACCGAAACCGGATTAACACCTACCCAGTACCGGGAGAAATTCCGGAGCGGGCAAGCTTAAGCAATTGAGGAGGCTATCATGGAAAGGTTATTCAGAACACATAACATCCGAGTATCGGAAGAGCTAGAAGGAATGTGGGATTTCGCTCCGCTGGAAGCAACGGCAGAAGATCCTGCAACAGCTGACTATAAGTACCGCCTGCCGGTACCAGGCTGCTGGGAGCAGCATCCTGAGTTCTCCTCCTATCGTGGAAAGGGCGTCTATCGGCGCCATATCAAAATGAATGTGGAAGGTGCGCTCCGTCTGGTATTCAAGGGAGTCAGTCATACAGCCAAGATATACTTTGACGGCAGACTCATCGCTGAGCATTATAATGCGTACACCTCCTTTGATGCGCTGGTTCTGGGAGTGGAGCCGGGTGTACACGAGCTTACAGTCCTGGTAGATAATTCGTTCAGCGAAGCTTCATCGCTGCATGTACCGAATGATTATTACACTTACGGCGGAATAATCCGCCCGGTAATCATGGAACAACTGACGGGTGCCTTCATTGAGCAGGTGAAATTCCGCCCGTACCGGAAAAATGGGGAATGGAATGCCGAGATAAGTGTAAGAGTCTCCAATACGCTTGCCAGAGATATGGAACTCCAGATTGCAGCAACCTTAGGCGGATATCAGCTTGTTATTGGCAATATACAACTTGGGTCCGGAGAATCACGTTGGCTTAAAGGGGAGTATGCGTTCCCTGATGTGAAAGCATGGTCATGTGCCAGCCCGGAACTATATGAGCTTGCTGTCCGGCTAGAGACGGAAAAGGGGGCGGTGGCGGATGATCTATATGAACGTGTAGGATTTCGGACCGTTGAAGCCCGTGACGGGGCGATCTTATTGAACGGGGAGCCTGTTGTCCTGCGCGGCTTCAACCGGCATGAGGATCACCCTATGGCCGGGGCGGCGCTGCCTGTGTCCTTGATGGTCCGTGACCTGGAGCTGATCCGGGACATGAATGCCAATACGGTCAGAACCAGCCATTATCCTAATGACGAACGTTTCCTTGATCTGTGTGATGAATACGGCCTGTTGGTCTGGGAGGAGAACCATGCCCGCGGACTCAGCATGGAGCAGATGCGCAATCCTAACTTTATTTGGCAATGTGAACAGGTTAACCGGGAAATGGTGGAGCAGCATTACAATCATCCTTCAATCATTATCTGGGCTATTCTTAATGAATGTGCCAGTGATCAGGAAGAGGGCAGGGTCCATTACAAACGTCAGCTGGAGCAAATCCGTGAATTGGATGCCAGCCGTCCATTAACCTTCGCATCACATCAGCGGGAGCGGGAGCTATGCTTCGATCTGGCGGATATCGTATCTTTCAACCTCTACCCCGGCTGGTATACAGATGAGGACCCAGGTGCTCTATGCGATGAGGCCAGAGGCTGGGCTGATCAGAACGGAGGTCTGGGCAAACCGATGATTATGAGCGAATTCGGTGCTGACGGGTATTACGGTTTACGTGATTCCACTGCAAACCGGGGAACCGAAGAGCGGCAGGCACTGATTATTGAGCAGAACCTAGCAGCTTATACGAGCAAATCTTATCTGTCAGGCATGCTGATCTGGCAGTTCTCGGACTGCCGTGTGACTGAAGGTACCGATTGGCTGATTACCCGGGCGGGAACCCAGAACAGCAAAGGAATCGTAGACCGCTATCGCCGTCCGAAGCTGGCCTACCAAACCGTGCAGCATTATTTCGGAAAGCCGCAAGGCTGATGGCTCAACGGATTCTTCTGGTAGGTCACGGCTCAATCAGCAGGACATATATAGAGGCCCTGGACCGACTGCCGGAAGTAGTTATTGCAGGTGTGGTCGGAAGAAGTGAGGAGCGTGCCGCCGCATTTGCAAAGCTTCATGGCATTGAAGTGTATGGTACCTCTATAACTGAGATGGCTCACCGCTCTGCAGCAACAGCTGCGGTCATCTGCACGCCTAATGCAGCCCATTATGATCATGTACTGGAATCTGCAGCAGCCGGGCTGCACTGTTTATGCGAGAAACCGCTGCACATTCACCCGGAACAGCAAAAACAGATGATAGAGGCCTGCCGATCCCAAGGGGTTGTTCTTACGGTGTCTTATATGCGGAGATATACAGAGCACTGGCAGCTGATCAAACAAATCATGGATTCCGGAGAAATGGGCCGTATTCTGAGTGTAGATGCCTCCATTAAACATTACCGCAGCAGTGAATACTATCATTCCTGGCATGGGACGTACAGCGAAGATGGAGGCGGCCCTTTCATGCAGCAGGGCGCCCATCTGATTGATCTGATTCAGTGGCTCTGCGGCGGATATACAGAAGTGCTGGATGCCAAGACGTTTCGACTGCTCCATTCCATTGAGACGGAGGACCATGGGTATGCAATTGTCAAATATGCCAATGGTGCAATAGGAATGATCCAGGCTTCTACGGCCTGTACAGGAATGGCGCGTGAAAAGATTGAAATATCCGGAACAGCTGGCTCCATTTCTGCCGATTTTGCAGGAATTCTGGATTGTTCGCTGCCTGGCCGGGCGGTAAATACGACGGCGCAAGCGAACAATCCAGAGCTGTTTGCCAGATTATGCTCCGACTTTCTGAATGCCTGCAAGACCGGTGCGAACCCGCTCATCAATGCCGATTCGGCTGCCATCACCACGAGGCTTATCCTTGATATTTACAAGGCTGCAGGAATTCCTGTTCAAACGTTCTAACCTTTAATAAGCCAAATCCATCTGTTTCGGGATTTGACGGGAGTGTTCCAGCATTGGCTCGTGATACAAAATAATGATTTCATTCAAAGGGGACTTTTGCCGCTAACAGCAAAAGTCCCCTTTCGCCGTTTCGGCAGACCAGCCTGCAGATTGAATATAGGATGCAAGCGTCATATTTGTCCACTTAAGAGGTTCCTTTCATGTGTGTGTTTCTTTGTGCAACGTTGCTATATTTAAAGTCAACAGCTAAAGAGAGGATGGGAGCCTATGAAGAAGAATTCAGCCTGGAGATTACAAATCCCTGCTGACTCTGCAGACACCTTGGAGGAACGCGCTACCTAGCCGCGCAGAATTGAAGCATAAGCTTTTCCCTCTCTTTCAAGTGTGTATTAATGAAGCAATGTTCGAGGTCAAGTGTAGCGCTTAACGAACGGGGCTGAAAGAGTAAGTTCGTCTATTTTAAGCAATTTATATAGAGTCGTTATTTTGTATAAAAGACTGTTCCAGTCAGATGCGGCATGGCGAATCACCAGAAACACAATTCTTTATAATATCGGCTTCATATTTACAACCGTTGTGTTCTCCGTGCTTATCGCTCTGCTGCTGAATATGGTGACGAAGCGGTATGTGAAAATTTATCAGACCGCTTTGTTCTTTCCGTATTTTATTTCCTTTGTCGTGGTCAGCTATATTTTCATCGGTTTCCTCGATATGGAACACGGCTTTCTGAACACGATTCTGGGCTGGTTTGGTACAGATGCTGTACTCTGGTACAACGAAGACAAGTACTGGCTTTATATCCTGGTAATCGTGAATCTGTGGAAGGGAGTAGGGTACAGCGCCATAATCTACTACACAGCAATCATTGGCTTCGATTCCGATTATTATGAAGCTGCAGAGATTGACGGCGCAACGAAATGGCTGCAAGTACGTTTCATCACACTTCCGCTGCTTAAGCCGCTGGTGATATTAATGATCATGCTGGCGATCAGCCGGATTTTCTTCGGGAGCTTCGACCTGTTCTACAATGTTACACTCGATTCAGCGATGCTGTATCCAACCACAGATATTATCGATACCTTCGTCTATAGAGAGCTGCGTAAAACAGGAGATATCGGCATGGCTTCGGCTGCAGGCTTCTACCAATCCATGGTCGGCTTCGTAATTATCCTGGTGACCAATACGGTTACACGGAAGCTCAGTAAAGAAAACGCGCTGTTCTAGAGCGCAGGATTAGGAGTGACTACGCTTGAAAAGATAACCATCGTTAGGCCTGACTATTGCCCATCGCGCTGTAGCGTTCAAACGTATTCAATTCTGCTTATTTTTGCTATGTTCAACACCATAAGAGAGGAGGCAGAAGAATGAGAGCATCGCGGGCATACGTGCCCTTTTCTTACAAAATCACCATTCCCTATCTGCTTATTATGTTGCTTACGGAAATCTTCATTGGTGTGTATACCTATACACGACTGTCGGAGTCCAGCTCGGTGTTGACCGGAATGAATATGAAGATGACATTCCAGCAGCTCACGAACAACATATCCTATCAATTCCAGGATACCCAGCAAATCTCCGATACACTGTTCCAGTCTACGGAGATCCAGAAGGTGCTCAACTCCGAAGCCGGGCCGTTTGAGATTTACCAGCTTACCCGTGATCAGCTGCTGCCGCTGCTCGCTGCACCTCTGCAGTCTACCCGCAGCAATATCCGGATCATGCTGTATGTCAAGAATGAGAGCTTCCAGGAATACTTCAAGAACCTGAAGCTGCCGCTGCATGAGAAGTCATACAATCTGCTCTATGCCTCACGTATTGAGCAGCAGCCCTGGTTCAGACAGCTTGAAGCAGGCAAGCAGGACAATTCGTGGCTGCAGATCGATACGGATTATGAACAGGGCAACCTGTCTCTGTTCCGCAAGCTGATCTCCTTCAATGATTATCAGACCGAAGTAGGCTACCTGCGGATATCTGCCCGGCTGGATGATCTGTTCCAGTCGCTGAACACGGTGAAGGTTGGTGACGAATCCATTGTGCAGGTCAGGGAGCAAACGACAGGCGATATCCTTTATCAGCCCGACACACGCGTGAAGAAACAGAAGGATGAAGCTTATCTTACCGTTGCCCAGGAGATTCCCGGCACTCCGTATGCTATCGAGATTCTGGTCCCTAAGCAATACTATTTGCGTGATGCCCACAATATCCGCAATGTTACCCTTACCGTATGTATTGCCAGTTTTCTGACGATGCTGCTCCTCGGTCTGATGGTTGCGAAGCTCTACAACCGCAAGATGCAGAAAATTATCAGTTATGTGCGTTCTTTCCGTTCCGGTGAATTTGGTAAGCGGATACATATTCCCGGACAGGATGAATTCGCCCAAATTTCACTCGCCTTCAACCAGGCTGCTTCAGATATGGATAATCTGATTCGTACCGTGTATCTCCAGAAGATTCATGTGAAGGAAGCCGAGCTGCAGGCGCTGCAATATCAGATCAATCCCCATTTTCTCTATAATACCTTGTCTTCAATCAACAGCCTGGCCAATATGGGACAGACAGAGAAGGTTAGCCGGATGGTCACCGGGCTTACGAAGTTCTACAGGCTGACGCTCAATGACGGGCGTAATATGATCCCGCTGGCTAGTGAATTAGAGCAGGTCCGTTCGTATATCAACATTCAAAAGATCAAATATTCGGACCGCTTTGATACACAGATGGAGGTGGAAGCCGGGCTGCTTGGCTGTGAGGTAACCAAGCTGATTCTGCAGCCATTTGTGGAGAATGCGCTGAAGCATGCCTGGTGCCATGACCGGCTTAGCATCCGGATTGTCGGCAGGCGGGAGCTGAACCGGATTCTGCTATTCGTAATCGACAACGGAATAGGGATCCACCGGGAGCAGGTGCGTGCGATTAACGACGGAAGAGCGGTAACCTCCGGGTGCGGCATCCGCAATGTCCATGACCGGATTTCGCTGAAATACGGGGAAGGTTATGGAGTCCGGGTCTTCAGTATATATGGAGGGGGAACAACGGTGCAGTTGACTCTTCCTTATGAATTGCCGTATACAGGCACACCAATTGAACCAAACCGTATTCAGGAGGCTGAGCAATGAACTATCAAATTCTAATTGTGGATGATGAGTCGGTCGATCTGGAGTGGATGACCATTCGGATTCAAAATAGTGGCAAACGGCTGGAGGTGGCTGCATCGGTGAACAGTGCGCTGGCTGCACTTGAGGTGATCCGTGAACGGCAGGTAGACATTGTGCTCTCGGATATCAGCATGCCGATGATCTCGGGTATGGAATTCATTGGGCGGGTGCGGCGGCTGTATCCGCAGATCCGCGTGATGTTCATCAGCGGGCACAAGCAATTTGAATACGCGAAGCAGGCGGTAGATTTCAACGCCTTCTGTTACCTGCTGAAACCGGTAGAGGATCAGGAGCTGTGGGAGAAGCTGGATGCGGTTATTGCTGACCTTGATCAGGAGCAGGATCGTTACGCCGAATCCGTGAGGCTGAAGGAGACCTTTTCTCTGGTCCGTGCAGAGATGATCTTCCGCTGGCTGGAAGGCGGATATCAGGAGCTGGAATCATCAGCGGAGCAGGCATTGGGAGAAGAAGCGGCAGCTTCCGGCATGGCTGCAGCTATCGTTGAGGTCGATCAATTGGACTGGCGGACAGCCAGGAACTACATCGTTGATTGGCAGGCTCTGCCTGGACAAATCCTAGCTTATGTCGAGCAATATGTGAAGGAGTACAAGCTGGGATATTGCATCCAGGGGGAACGCCAGCGAAGAACAATGCTTCTAATTGGCGAACCTCCGGCGTTGCTGGAGCAGACCAATGCATTAATAAATGCCGTAAGCCTGTGCTTCCCGCTCACGATTTCCGTCGGACTGGGATTCTATACAAACGATTATCGCCAGCTTCCGTTGTCCTATCAGGCATCAGTGAAGGCGCTTGGCTCTAAATGGCAGGCAGGAAAAAACAAAATTCTGCAGGCTGATACGGATTTGACAACACTATCAAGCCAGAACTATTCGGCCGACTCCAAGGCCGAGTGGACAGAGCTGCTATACGCGTTAGAGGAATATCAGCTGACCGAAATCGATAACTGGATTGAAGCGTTGTTTCAGCCTTTTCAGGCAGGGGCTTCCCGCAATACAGTAATTCAGCAGCTCGTTCATACCCTTATTCAGCTTAAGGAGCAGTTACATAACCTGAATGAGAGCTTCGATGAGCTGACGGGCTGGGAGACAGCAGTTCCGAATGACTTGCTTGAATGTGAAACACAGCATGATATGAAGTCGTGGCTAAGGAGGGAACTATTTGCCTGTTCTGAGAAGTGGATGCTAAAGAAGCAGAATCATAAGCGCAAACTGGTGGTGGAGATCATGAGCTATACAGAAGCACAGGCCGACCGGACTATCACCCTGCGTCATATTGCTGAGCAGTTCGGCTTCTCGGCCAATTATCTGGGCCACCTGTTCAAGCAGGAAACGGGCCAGCACTTTAGCAGCTATGTGACTGAGCAGTCGATCAGGAAGGCTTGCCAGCTGCTGCAGAACCCTACCCTGAAAATATATGAAATCGCCGAACAGGTGGGGTATAAGAATAGCATCTATTTCAACCGCCAGTTCAAGCAGCTGATGGGAATGACTCCCGCTGTCTACCGCAAACGGCTCGGTATCTGAGTGCAGGCTGTGGAAGTGGAGTGTTGATTTTGTGCTGTTTTTCGTTATTTCGCTCAGTCGTCTGCAGTCGCAGTAAGCGTTATCATTAAGAAAAATAGAGGGAGGATCAATAAACTAGCGATGAAACAGCAGACGGCGCTTACTCCAAACACTAGCAAGCCGGGCCGACTCCGTTCAGGGGGAGGCAGCGGCTTGCGGGGATTCCTGCGGCAGTGGGATCTCCAGACCATGATCTGGCCAGGCTTTCTTTGCTTGATCTTATTCAGCTACATCCCGATGTACGGCGTGATCATTGCCTTTAAGGAGTATGACATTTTCACTGGAATAGGCGCCAGTCCATGGGTAGGTCTAGATCATTTCCAGATGTTCTTCAGCTCTCCCGAGCTGTCGATGGTGATGCGAAATACGATGATTATCTCCACGCTGAAGCTGTTCCTGATCTTTCCGGCTCCTATTGTACTGGCGCTGCTGTTGAATGAAATCAGGCACAACGGGTACAAACGGTTCATTCAGACAGCGACCTATCTGCCGCATTTCATCTCCTGGGTTATCGTCTCCGGACTGGTGTTCTCGCTGCTGTCTGTCGAGAGCGGAAGTGTGAATGATCTGCTCCTGAAGCTGGGGCTGATTGAGGCTCCGGTCAACTGGCTGTCGATGCCGAAATACTTCTACACCATTCTCCTCAGCGCCAGTCTCTGGAAAGAGATCGGGTTCAGCTCCATCGTATATCTGGCGGCAATTGCCGGGATCAATCCCAGTCTGTATGAAGCCGCGGAGATTGACGGCGCAGGCCGATTCCGCAAAATGTTCAGTGTGACTCTGCCCTCTATGGCACCGGTCATCATTATCTTCCTGATTCTGGCCATCGGCAATCTGCTCAGCGCCGGGTTCGAGGATATTCTGACCCTGACCAATAACGGGAAGAACGGTACGCTGACTCAGGTTGCAGAGGTACTGGATACGTATGTATACCGGGTGGGACTCAGTGAGCAGCGGTTTTCTTTTGCCACGGCGGTAGGTTTGTTCAAATCAGTAATTAACATTGTGCTGCTGGTAGGCGCAAATACGCTGGCGAAGCGGGTAGGAGGGAACTCCTTATGGTAAAAAAAGGCGGTGCTGACAAGCTGTTTGACCTGGTGCTTTATACACTGCTGGCAATCCTGGCTTTTACGGCGATATACCCGTTCTGGAATACGCTCGTAATGTCTTTGAATGAGGGCAAGGATACTTCGATGGGGGGCTTGAGCTTCTGGCCCCGTGCATTTACCTTTACCAACTATGAAGTGATCTTCAGTGACGAGCGTTTCTTCCGCGCTATGGGCATTACGATTGCCAGAACGGTAAGCGGAACCTTCTTATCCGTGCTGGTCACAGCACTGATGGCATTCGCCCTGGCCAAAAAAGAATTGAAAGGCAAACGTTTCTTCATGATTATCGGGATCATCACGATGTACTTTCAGGGCGGCCTGATTCCAAGTTACCTATGGCTGAGAGAACTCGGATTGTTCGATAACTTCTGGGTACTCATCATTCCCGGCATGCTTAGCATCTGGAATATGATCGTGTTCCGCACTTTTTTCCAGGGCTTGCCGGAGGAGCTGGAGGAATCGGCAAAGCTGGACGGCTGCAATTATTACAGTCTGTTCTTCCGGATTGTGCTGCCGGTTTCCGGTCCGGTCTTTGCCACTCTGTCATTGTTCACCGCTGTGGGTCTATGGAATGAATGGTTCAACGCAGGGATCTATATCAACAACCCTGATCTGCTTCCCGTGCAGAATTATCTGATGAATATGATTAATTCAAGCTCAACGGCAGAGATGCTCAGCCAGATGGGCAGTGGAGTAAATGTAGTTACCCAGACCTTTACACCGAAATCATTGCAGATGACTGCTGTAATGGTAGTTACCCTGCCTATCATTGTTGTTTATCCATTCCTGCAGAAGTATTTCGTCAAGGGTGTGATGATCGGCTCGTTGAAGGAATAGCCGGGTCCATCAAGCAAGTTAAATCCGTTAAATTTAGAGAGGGGTAATCATGTGTTAATGTTCACCAACAAGCAGTACATAGGCGGATTGTCATTTCTGCTGGCCGGCAGTCTGATTCTGGGGGCCTGCAGCAGCAATAACAACACTCCGTTGGAAGCCGGAAATTCAGCAACGGCCGCGCCGACAGCGACGGAGAACTTGCCACCCTTCGGCGAGCAGCCGCTGGAATTCAGCTATTATATGAATTATGACTGGGCTTCGCCAAGCGGCTATGGAACCACGGATGCTGTTACCAAATGGCTGAAGAGCGAGAAGAAAATGAACTGGATTGAGATAGGCTCAAGTGGCAACGCCAAGCAGAAATTCGGTACTATGGTAGCTTCCGATTCGCTTCCGGATGTCATTGCACTGGACCCGAACACCCCTGAATTCGAAAACCTGGTCAAGAACAAGAAGATGGTTCCGCTTGATGACTACTATAAGAAATATCCAAATCTGCAGGAACTGATAGACCCAGATGCCATGGAGATGATGCGGGCTTCGGATGGACATGTCTATGGGATGCCAAGCTGGTTCGGCAGCTCCAAGAACACGAATCAGATGGCCAGCTTCGGCTGGATTGTTAATCGCAAAATTTATAGCGAGCTGGGCAAGCCGAAGCTGGAAACCTATGATGATCTTTATGCTTATCTGAAGCAGGTTAAAGAGAAATATCCGGATATCACACCGATGCAAGATCCGTCAGAAATGATGATTTATGGGGGCTACGGGGATGTTCGCTGGGCGGATTCACTGAAAGAGGTACCGGTGTATGTCAATTTCAAGACTCAGACGATTGAATCGATCTTTAATGATCCGGCCTATAAGCAGACGAAGGAATTCGCGAACAAGCTGTACCGGGAAGGATTGATTTCTCAGGACTTTCTGACCCAGAGCGGAGAGCAACAGACCGAGAAGCTGAATTCGGGACGGGTCGCCATCCAGTCGGGCAACAATATGACTGGTGCCGGAAGAGCTGCGAACGATATTCTGAAAGCAAAGGATCCAGAAGCTGGGTATGATTATATCCCTTATCTACACGCTGAGGGGGTAGATCCGTCCACTGTCGCACCTGTTGGTTATGGCAAGCTGGGCTGGAACCAGACGGTTATTACAACGGCTGCCAAAGAACCGGAACGCATCTTTCAGTTCTTCGACTGGTGGGCAAGTGAAGAAGGGCAGCGAATATCAGCATACGGACCACCGGGGATTCTATGGGATGAAGTGGATGAGAACGGCGCGCCAATAGACAGCGAGAAAGGCAAGGCAATGTCTGCCGAAGACAAGGCCAATCTGAAGCTGGGCTGGAACCCGCTGGGCACCTGGAAATTTCATCAGCTCGGCGCAGCCCGGGTGAAGCAGAATCCCGAAACGGCTGAGTGGGATGTAGTAGCCAGCTTGTTCTATGGCAAATATGTACAGACGAATAATGACCAGTTCAACGGTATCATGAACATTGACTCCAAATCGAAGCTTGGCATCAACTTTGCCCGGATGAAGCAGATTGTGACGGATTATAACGCCAAGCTTGCTTTTGCCAAAGATCAGGCCGAATTCGACGCCGTATTCAAACAATATGAGGAGGCGCTGAACAATTCGGGCTATCAAGACCTGGTTCAATATGAAACGGAGGTATGGAAGAAGAACCGCGAGAAGATGGGAATCTAGCTTGGCGGGAGATCATGTAACAAGCGCGTAACCGGAATTCCGGTTACGCGCTTGTTGTGCGCTTGGACAGCATAGTATCTTCGTTTTCTACTATAAATCTTGTGAATTTAGCATATGACTTCAGCAGATGAATGAATAAAATAATGTTATACTATCTGTAAACGCTATCATTGTTTCATGAAATAACAGCAAGGAGTAGATTTATATGCAGATTCTGATTGCCGATGACGATGATTATACCAGAGAAGGCCTGATTGAGTCCGTCGAGTGGAGCCAGTATGGAATACTTAGTGTATTAGAGGCCAGAGACGGGGCGGAAGCATTGCGGCTGGCGGCCAAATATAAGCCTGAAATCGTGCTGACAGATATACGGATGCCGAAGCTTAACGGGATTGCTTTTGCGGAGAAGCTTGGCGAAATATGTCCGGACTCCAAACTGCTGTTTATGAGCGGCTATTTGGATGTCGAATACCTCAAAAGCGCCATAAAACTGTCTGCTGTAGATTATATAGAGAAGCCGATCAAAATAAGCGAAATCAAAACGGCTATTGCAAAAACAGTCCAGTCTGTTGAGAAGAGTCATAAGCTTGAGAATGATCTCTCCACCAAACGGAGTCTTCAGTATCAGAAGCTGACCCGCTTGCTGATTGAAGGGGATCATGAGATAGAGGAGATCCTGAAGTTTTGTCAGGAAGCCGGCTATCCGGTTAACAGCGGTTATATGTGTCTGCTTATTGTTTGCCCCACGCTGCCTGAATCGGAGAATGCGTTCCTTGAAGAGATCAATGCGTTCTGGAGGGGACAATCAGCCTTTTCAATAGGGGAAAATCTCGGCAAGGGAAGATTCATCTTTGTGCTGGAGCTGGGTAAAACCAAACCGGAACGCATTGAGACTGCGGCGAAGCTGCTGCTCAAGTCCTTCGATGAGATATATTTGGCTACCGGCAGCAAAGTGAATGATCTTTCCGGGATCAGTGACAGTTACCAAACAGCGCAAAGGGCAATGGAGTATTCTTTCTATCATCCCGATGTTCGTCTCTACCGTTATCAGGATTGCCAGGAGGTCACTGCAGGCATTAGTCCTGAGCTGTTTGTGGAGTTCTACCGGCTGTTAAAGACGGAGCCTGGGAGCCTTGCAGGATGGGTGAAGTCCATCTGCGGCAATTTCACTGAAGGAAGTCATCCTTCCAAGGAACAGGTCTCTGCATTGTTCTCATCCATTTGCGGGGCGATGCTGCAGGAGATAAGCTCGGTGATTGCAAGGATAGACCGGATTTGTACCGTTCATGATGTAGAAGCAATAATCTCAGAGTGCCGCACAATTGCAGAACTCCAGGAGTTTGTCATTCATATATGTTCAGCCTATTGCGCTGAAGTCGAGAGCACCTCACAGTATTCCCGGCTGGTCAGTGGAGTTATCAATTATATTTCGGCTAATTTCAGCAAGGTGGATCTGGACCTGCCGGAAATTGCTCACCACATGCATCTGTCCAGTCCCCATCTCAATATGCTGTTCAAACAGGAGACAGGAACGACAATTAACCAGTACATCAGGGATTACCGCATTGAACTTGCCAAGAAATTGATTTCAAATGAATACAATAAAATGAATGTAATCTCCGAGCTATGCGGCTTTTCCAGTGCCAGTTATTTCGCCAAGGTCTTCAGGACCTGCACGACATTAACGCCGGTAGAGTACCGGAGAATGAAATTGTAATGCGGGGGAGTCCGGATTTTAAGAACCTGTCGATCCGTAAAAAAATGCTCTTCCTTTTCGGGATTGTCGGTATAGTACCGCTTGTGGTTACCTTCTTTGTTTCCCAGCATGAGATCCGCAAATATGCGCTCGACGGACAAAGCTATGCCAACAATCAGACTTATGATCAGACGTTGTCTGTGCTCAGCGGGCGGGTATCTCATATTGAGGAAATCTCTTCAATGATTGTAGTGAACAAAACGATTAACTCGGTATTCTCACTGAAGCCGGAGCATGTAGAAATATGGAAGCAGATTTCCTTGTTTGAGCAGATTACAGCCTATACGCAGATTCTGGAATCGGACTCTCAATTTGACGGGATTATGTATTTCGTTAATGACGGATTCGTAAGTGCCGGCAAGAGCTCGCTGTATCGGCCCCTCAGTCAGGTCCAGGGTCAAAGGTGGACCAAGACCTTCCTTGAGGCTCAGGGGAGGTCCACCTGGTTAATCTTCGAAGATGATTATAAATTTCCGGCTCCGAAGAAATATCTGACTCTGGGCAGAGCACTCTGGAACGAGAATGATTATTCTGAATCCGTAGGCTTTGTCATGATCAACATCGATCTGAAACAGATTACAGAGGCATTGAGACAATCCGTACCCGGACAGCTGGTGTATGTGGAAACTGCTGAAGGAGAGATTGTAGCCAGCAGCGGCAGTGAGGAGGATATGGCCAAGATGCGGCTCCCCGGTAAACTTAACAGCAACGGGAGTTATTCCGAGGTCCAACTTGATGGTGGAACATATCTGGCCCGGGGGAATCAGATTGGCTCAACCAACCTGTATCTGACCTCTGTTATTCCATCCAGTGCAGCCATGTCGATTATCCAGAAGATTCGTGTACAGATGCTCAGCATCTATCTGGTACTCGGCCTATTAATCATTTTATTTATTTTCCCAATTACCCGATCGATTACACAGCGTATCTTCCTTCTGATGAACAAGATGAGCCAGGTACGGCAGGGCAGGCTGAACACATTGGACCTGGAACCACGGACAGACGAGCTTGGGCATCTGATCTCAAGCTATAACTATATGATAAATAGCGTGCAAGAACTGCTTGAGGAGCAATTCCGCTTAGGACAAGAGAAAAAAGGGGCTGAGCTCAAGGCGCTGCAATCCCAGATTAATCCGCATTTCTTATATAACACTCTGGATATGGTAAGCTGGATGGCCCAGAAGGAAGAGGGCGCCAAAATACAACAAGTCATCTATGCGCTGTCGGATTATTATAAGCTGGTGCTCAGCAAAGGCGAGGACTCTGTCACTGTGGAAGAAGAGGTGCGGCTCTGCAGCATTTATATGGAGATTCAACGGAACCGCTATAGGGATCGAATTCAGCTGGAGACTTTTATGGAGAGCGGGGCAGAGCAGTGCCTGCTTCCCAAGATCACGCTGCAGCCACTGGTGGAGAATGCAATTGTCCATGGAATTATGGAGAAGGCGGAACGGACAGGGACAGTTACAATCAGAGTGAGTATTGAGGACGAACGGCTTAAGGTATCGATTGAAGACAATGGAGCAGGCATCCGGAAGGAAGAAGAGCGACATGCCGGTTATCAGGGAAGCGGATATGGGATCAAGAACATTGATAAACGGCTGAATTTATTCTTTGGCGATGAGGCCAAGGCGATTCAGTTCATCAGCATAGAAGGCCAAGGAACCTGTGTTCTACTCGACGTACCTGTCGTTAGACGCTGAAGGCTCCCGGCCTTCTTTTTTTGTTGGCGTAAGCGTTCTCGGAAGGCAATCCTGTAGCTTTTTTACGCGAAATCTTGCGAATTTGCGATATTCCAAGCATGAGCACAGCGGTAGAATAAGTGATGAAAGGAGAAGTGATGGCATGAATCAGGTATCACCGGCTGCTTCGAAAGCGCTTAATAAGAAAGCGCTTAAACGAAAATATCAGCCATTTGCGGACTTCAGAGCACATAAAACCTATTATTTTATGCTCATTCCGTTGTTCGCCTATTTCATAGCATTTAATTACCTGCCGCTTGCTGGATTGTACAATGCGTTCACCAATTATGATTTCAGTAAAGGCATATTAAGTCCGTTTGTAGGTCTGCAGAATTTCGAATTCCTATTCAAAGGTGGGGCAGACTCCATCATCTGGAAGCTGACGCGGAATACGATTCTCTATAATGTGGCTTTCATCATCCTGAGCAATGTATGCCAGATTGGAATGGCTGTGCTGCTCAAAGAGATTGCGTTCAAGAAATTCGTGAAAACCTCACAAACCTTGATGTTTATGCCGTATTTTGTCTCTATGGTTATTATCGGCTCCATTATTTACAACCTGTTCAACTTTAACTATGGAGTCCTTAATAATATGTTCACCTCCTTGGGGATGGAGAAATTCGATTTCTACCGGACTCCGTGGGTCTGGCCCATCATCATTGTTGTCGTGGAAATCTGGAAGAGCTTAGGTTATGGAACCGTAATCTATCTTGCTTCTATTATGGGGATTGACGAGAGCATTTATGAAGCGGCTTATGTCGACGGCGCCTCGAAATGGCAGCGTATTCGTTACGTTACGCTCCCTCTGCTGAAACCTACAGTAATCATATTGCTGCTGTTCTCCATTGGCGGGATTTTAAAGGGACAGTTTGACTTGTTCTGGAACATTATCGGCAACAATGGGCTGCTGCTTAACGCCACAGATATCATCGACACCTATGTATACCGTTCATTGACTGTTAATTTCAGCATCAACTTGGGTACTGCTGCGGGATTGTATCAATCTGTATTTGGACTTCTGCTGATCCTAACCGTAAATGCGATTGTCCGAAAAGTAGACCGGGAAAATTCATTATTCTAGAAAGGGGATAACCAACCGTGAGTTCTCTGACTTCAAATAAACAGAACAGTAAAATCCGCGATGATGTCGGAACCAGGGTATTTAACGTATTCGCCGTGATTATCGTATCTATTGGAGCCCTAGCCTGTGTCATACCATTTATTATTATGCTGTCCGGTTCCTTTAGCACAGAGTCTGAAGTCGTAAGAAACGGCTACTCTATCATTCCCAAGGGCTTCACATTAGAAGCTTACAGAGTCGTGTTCACTGCCTTGGGTGGAACGATCGGCAAAGCATATATGGTTACAATGTACGTGACTGCGTTAGGCACATTTCTAGGTTTGTTATGTACATCTATGGGCGGTTATGTTCTATCACGTCCGGATTTCAAGCATAGAGACAAGGTTGCATTCTTTGTATACTTCACCACGCTCTTTAGTGGCGGCCTAATTCCGACTTACCTGGTCGTAGCCAATGTGCTGCATTTGAATCACTCGTTATGGAGTGTCATTCTGGGAGGGTTGATGTCTGCTTTCAATGTATTCCTGTTCCGGAATTTCATCAAAGGCATCCCTGATGCGCTTATGGAATCCGCCCGGATTGATGGTGCCGGAGATTTCCGGATTTATTGGCAGATTATTGTGCCGCTGACCAAGCCGGCGATGGCCACTATCGGATTGTTCACTGCGCTGGGGTATTGGAACAACTGGTTTACTTATAGTCTGTATCTGATCACAGACAAGGATAAATGGGGCCTGCAGTATCTGCTCTATCGGATGTTGTCGAGAGTAACCGATGCGGTAAAGGGATCGGATGTGCTTATTATCCAGCAGCTGCCCAGCGAAACGATGAAGCTTGCCACAGCAATGCTGGTAACAGGGCCGGTACTACTATTCTACCCGTTCGTACAGCGTTACTTCGTCAGTGGTTTAGTAGTTGGCAGCGTAAAGGGCTAAGCAGATTTAGTCAGATCATTCATTCTTGCAGTTTAGACTCGGTGTCAAGTTGGTGGAGACCGTATTTACGGTTTCCGCCAGTGCACATATAATGAATAGCTATGGAGGGGATTAGATTGAAAAGAAAGAATCTCAGAAAGACGATGTCCATTTCATTAATGTCATTGATGCTTGGTTTATCTACAGCCTGTTCGAATTCCGGCAATAATAACGCTGGAAGTGCGCCTGCCAATTCCGGCAGTCCGGCTGCTGCCACAGAGGCCCCCAAAGAAGTCGTAGAATTGAAAGCCATTACTATGGGGAATGAGCCAAAAAGCGGCCTGGATAACTTCTACAAACAGCTGGATGAAATGACAATCAAGGACCTGGGCATCAAGATCAGATTTGATTATATCCCCTGGGGAGACGAGAAGAATCAGATCAGCAGAGCGATTGCCGCCAAAGAATATGATATTTATGTAGGCGGAGTCTGGTCAGATTTCACGAATTTCGCGACCAAAAATGCGTTTGCTGATTTGACGCCTCTATTGAATGAGGTACCGGATCTTGTTGAGCACTATAAAGGCGCCTTGGATCGGGTGAAGCTGGATGGTAAGGTATTTGGGATTCCTCAATTCAACAAGCCGGGTGGCGGCTCGGACGGTATGCTCTACCGGGAAGATCTGCGCAAAGAATGGGGTCTTCCTGAAATCAACAGCCTGGGCGCAGTAGAGCAATACCTCTATAAAGCCAAAGAGGTCTACTCTTCTACTCCTATGCTGAACGATAAACGGTTCGGAAATAATCTGTGGACATTGATTGGCGGCAGCAAATATCTGACGGTTATACCTGATTATGCAGTAGCCTCTGTGGATGACCCTTATAAAGTGATCAGTATGTATGACACTCCAGAATATAAACTAGCCGTCGAGAAGGCCAAGAAATGGTACGATGATGGCATTGTCGATCATGACGTGCTCGCTGCACAAGGCAATGCAACTGGGGAAACGCTTGAATTGATGAAGGTTGACCAGAAGCCGCTTGAATTCAATAATCATTTTGGCGCGGTAAGCGGCAATTATATTAACCCGCTTAAAGAAGCTTTGCCGGATACGGAATATGGCTGGTATGATTTCTACCTGAACAATGTTCCAAGCTTCCTGCCTAAGATGTCTGCAGGCTCGCTGACAATGATCTCCATCGGGGCTAATTCTAAATATCCGGAGCAGGCTCTGAAGCTGATTGAGAAGGCTCATACAGACCAAACTTACTATAATCTGCTGTCCTATGGTGTAGTTGGTGAGAACTATAATGTGGACAGTGCAGGATTCATCAACTACGAGGGGATTCCGTCAGAGAACATTAAGCCGTCTTGGACAGGTCTGGCTGACGGGTATATGAATCTCCAGGTGAATTACCCTGGTGAATGGAAGGCAATTTACGACAACATCCAGGCCGAAGGAAGCAAGGCTGCGGAAGCTGGCGGAACAGACCCGTATGAAGGCTTCAGTTTCGACACTTCTTCCCTGGCTACGGAATTGTCTAACCTGGAAACTGTAAAAACACAATACATTCAACCGCTGTCTGTAGGAATGACCAATGATATTGATGCGGATTTGGCTACAGTACAAAAACAGCTTAAGAGTGCTGGCTATGATACTTATCTGGCTGAATTGCAGAAACAGCTTGATGCTTTTGTTGCAGCGAAATAAGAAGTAATTATACGCCTCGTATAGTGTTGTCTATGCGGGGCGTTCTTTTTGGAGAAATATAATGCATTGCTTTGCGAAAAATATCCATGTGAAGGAGTCTGTTAACTATGGTGAGTTCTGTATACAGGCCCAAAGCCAATCGAACAAAACGTGTACACCGCCTAGGGGTCACGCTATTAGTAATGATTCTGCTGGCGGTTAACCTGCTGCCCGCTTCAGAGGTGGAGGGAGCAGGCACGGAAACGGCAAGCCAGCTTTTGCCGGATGGCACGCTGGATTTCCCTTCACTCGCAACCGTTCTTCCTTCTACAGTGAATCTGGCGAAATTAACAGATATGAATACCTCCAATACCTCTTTCACAGGTGATCTTAGAGATGACAAGGCATTCACGCTAGATTTTGGTGAAGGCTATGGAGTGCAGGCAACAGCTTTCCGCTTGCAGGCAAGAGAGAGCTTTGGCAACCGCATTCTGGGCGGAACGGTGCTGGCATCCATGGAAGGAAGTATTTGGACCGAAATTACAACAGCTAAAGCGGTTAATTCGCTTGAAATGCAGAACTTGCCTGTAAAGGCAGCGAATCAGTCCAAACCTTACCGGTACTTTAAAATCACCGGAGAAGGTAATGGAGGCATATTTAGTCTGAGCGAGCTTCGAATAAGCGGGGAAAGGATCAAGCTTTCAAATCTGATTGACACCGTTTCCATACAATCCGGGAATACGAATCCTACTATAGCCATTGCGGGAGACATCCTAACAATCACTATAGCAGCCCATAAGGCGATTGATAATGTTGATTTATATATGAATGGTGGAATCATTCCAGCCACTGTGGTCCCAGGCTCAGACAACCTGAATTGGATCGCTGAATATAAGGTAAGTGAATATCAGTTCCCCGGCATAGCTGAATTTTCTGTTATCTATACAGATTTGGAGGGGGGCTATGGGACGCCTATAAGAGCTGCGACAGATGGAAGCGCTGTATCCATTGCTGAGGGTTCTGATTTCGTCGATATGTTGCATAAGGCTGATTTTGCCAGACCCGTAAAGGATGCAAGCGGAAATATAGTGAATACTTATGATTCTTCAGCAGATAATTATGCCTCAACTCTTATGGACAAGAATGTCAACAGCTTCACGGAGTATCACTTATCCGGCGGAGCAGGGGGATATTTGGTTATGGATCTGGGTCCGGGAAATGCTGTCGCGTTGAACAGGGTCTATATTCTTGCACGGCAAAATCTGTTTACCCGATTGAACGGAACGTATATTCAGGCTTCCAATGATGCTATGAGCTGGAAGACGATCAGCAGTACAGCACAAGGGATTCAGCCTTGGCAGACGTTTACTATTACAGACAAAACTGCTTACCGGTATTTGAGAATGACTAACAATTCTAACTGGTACATGAACGTTGCAGAGCTCAAATTCTACGGACGCTATAGAACAGCCAGTGAGATTTACGCTTATGATCTGCAGGATAAGATCGCAGAGGGCGGGCGGATCACGAAGGGGAATTATACGGAGGCAAGCTGGGATGTGTTACAAAGTGCCCTGGCTGCCGGCAAGGCTGCGCTGGATAAGCTGGCTCAGAATGAAATTTCACAAGCTGATATCGATAACGCTACAGAGGGATTAAGTACGGCAATAAGCAACCTGGCAGAGCCTCTTCCAGAAATTATCGGATTAACGGATATGCAGCTATCCCATCCGGGCGTAGGACAGAATGCTGAGGACCTAAAACGGATCAGAGGGCATATTCTGGCGAAGGCAGAACCTTGGTACACCTACTATCAAGCCTTCCGTACAACCAATTACGCCTCGAAATCCTATTTAATCCAGAATGATCTCTACCCGGAGACAGCTACATTGGCTCCCAAATATAGCTACAGTAATTATAATACGAATCTATTCAACAACCAGCTTACAAATGATTCAAAAGCAGCCTATTATCAAGCGATTATGTATTATCTGACCGGAGATGTCGAATACCGAGCCAAAGCGATGCGGATTATTCGCTTATGGTCCATGCTGAATCCGGATGAAGCAACAATGGTGGTCGATGCCCATATCCAGCTCGGTCCGCCTATGTTCTACATGAACTCTGCGGCAGAACTGCTGCGGTCCACCAGTACATTTAGCGAGAATCTGAAGTGGACTCAGAATGATACCGACCAATATATAACCAATTTCCTGGAGCCCCCGCTGAGACTGTACATGCATCAGAAGAACTACTGGTTTAATCAGCATCATACTGCCGTCATGGCGAGCATGTCTTCTTATATTTTCATGGATAATGCAGCTGCTTACAATGAGCTGGTGGAATGGTACACCGTCAACAGTTCGACTCCTGCAGGGGCCAGGTATTGGAATGGCGCTATTCAAAATGCCTTTCTGGAGACCACTGCGGACAATGAGGGGAACCCTCTGGAGCATCCTCTTGTCGTGGTAACGGAGATGATGCGCGATCAGCCACATGCGGCAGGTAACGTAGAAGGCATTTCTATAATATCCCGGATGCTGCAAGCTCAGAAGACAAGGCTTGATCCTGTTCTGGGTACGCCATCCAGTTCAGCAGACGCGGTGGGCATATTCGAATTCCTGAATGACCGGATTCTTAAAGGAACCAATTATTGGAGCAAGTATAATCTGGGATACGCTGCTGTCTTCAATGATAACATTGGCAGCGTACTTGCTGATGGCGGCCGCGGCAGGTTTTATAATTTCGGTTATGCTTACTATTACTATAAGTTCGTCCGTGGCTATGATGGAACTGACCCTGATTTCAAATATGTAGAAGAGCAATTTAATCACAACCCGATGGCAACGGACGAAACCTGGCTGTATATTCCTGATGAGGCGGCGGGCTCACCGATACCGTCTGTAGCAGTCGAACCTAAATCCGGTCAGGGACCTTACCAGATAGAAACACGGTACACGCCTTTTGACGGGAATACTTCCACCAGAACAGACATGGGGACATCCTTTGTAGAGGTTGCAGCTACAGAAGAGGGTACAAACTTCGCGGTCTTGAATCAGTATAACTGGAGGGGAGGAACACTTTCGTTCCGTATCCGAACGAATGGTCTAACGCAAGTAGAGCTTCGCCGTGACGCTAGCCTGGCTCCGTTCAAAACGGTAACCTTTCCTGATACCGGCAATCAGTGGAAGTATGTTACCTTCTCACTGGCGGATGCAACCCAGCTTCAATTCAGCACGGACTGTCAGATCCTCTTCTTCAGGATAAAGGGTGATCCGGGTACTACTGTAGCTATGGATCATATGAAGGTTGCTGCGACGGACATCACGCCGCCGGTATTTGAGAATGCTGCGCAGGAGAAGGTGCTCTCCGCTTATGCAGGCGGTGCCTTGTCCGTCTCCTTCAAGGCAACAGACAGCAATACGGCTGAGACTGTAACTTACTCACTAATCAATGCGCCATTAGGTGCTGTCATAGACGCCTCAGGTGGTTTTACTTGGACCCCGCAGACGTTCGGCAGCAGCAACTTGTATGTAGCTGCAACGGACGGGACAACGATCTCGTTGCTGCATGTTACGATCAACGTACAAGGCTCGTACATTGAAGCTATTGAAGACATCATTCAACCCTACGATGATGGCAAAGATTATGTCTCTTCAACACTTGATGCATATAGAGCTGCTTATAATGCAGCCGTCTCGGCAGCATCCGGAACGGAGAATGACAAGAACGATGCACTTAAAGTCCTGAAAGCAGCAGTAGACGGTCTGAAGCTGTTGACGCCGCTCGCTTCAGATGGAAGTCTCGATTATAGAGGGATGGTTGCTTCGACGCTCTCTGAGGCTAACATCGTCAATCTGCTTGATAACAATAACGGCACTTCTTCACCTGACTTATGGTCGGGGAACGACAAGTCATTTACGATCGATTTCGGAACGTTCTTCAAGGTTTCGGCCTCTGCATTCCAGGTTCAGGCCAAGGCTGGCTGGGGGGCGAGAGCCGAAGGCATGGTTGTCTTCGCCTCCAATGACAAGCTGAATTGGGTACGTTTGACAGACATGACAACCAGCGATGCACAGATGCAGACATTGCCGGTGTATGGACTGTATCAGGATACCAGGTTCCGGTATTTCCGGTTTAAAGATATCAATGGTGGTATTATGAACCGTGAACAGAGTGTTGAGGATCAGCCGTTATCGCTAGGTGAACTTCGCATACTCGGACAAAGGTTTGAGAGTATCCATAAGCTGTCCACAGTATCGATAGCTTCAGACGGAAGCATGGTCTCGCGTGCAGTTCCTGGAGACAGCCTAACTCTAGCCTTCGCTGCTACGGAGAAAATCCATGATATCAGAGTCATCCTGGCAGGACATGAAGTGCCGGCCGTTCAGGCTGCTGAAGGGTTCAATCAATATACAGCGACGTATACCATACCCGCCGGTACGGCTGCAGGCCAGGCAACTTTCTCTATTCAATATCTCGCGGAGAATGGAGCGCCGGGAGCAGAGACTGTATTTACTACAGACGGGACAGCCGTGTTAATCTCGGATACCGGAAATCATATTGACGATGTGATCGGCAAGGCCAATGTTACTGTTTCTTCTGGCACATTTAACGCAGGCTCGCCAGCTACTTTGTTTGACAATAATTTGACCAATACAGAATTTAAAAATAACGGCAGCGCCAATGGTGCGTGGCTGACGTTTGATTTTGGCAAAGCGGGTGCGGATTATGCAGTCAAGCTCAGCAGGGTGGAATTCCTGGCCCGCACCGGCTTCGCCGCCAGAATATCCGGAACTTATGTGCAAGGCTCCAATGATAACAGCACCTGGAAGACGATTAGCGCTTCCCCTGCAATGGAAACACCCGACTGGCAGTCCGTTTCCATTAAAGAATCTGAGAAGATCCATAAATACCGTTATATCCGCATTTATAACGGGAACGCCTGGTATGGGAATATGGCAGAGATTCGGCTGTTCGGTGCATACGGCAGTAATTTAACAGATGAGCCATCGGTAACCTATACCGTAGAGGCAGCAGCTTCTATTGAAGAGGCCGGCACTATCAGCATGGGTCTGGGAAATGACACAGGGGAAGGGGTAAGCCGTCTGGAGAATGTGGCTGAAGGTGCACTCGTGACTGTTAAGGCCACGCCGCATTATGGGTATACATTCGTGAAGTGGACACAGAAGAGAATAGTTGAAGGTATTGAGGTGGATTACAATGTTTCCGAATACCCCGTGTTTAATCCGGGATATTTCACGGGGGGATATCTTGGCGGCTCCAGACCGCTCCAGGTTGTTGAGGATTGGCAGCTCACAGCGCATTTTGCCAAAACCACCTCCTCCAATGCCGATCTGGCTGGGCTGACGCTGAGCGCGGGTTCACTGACACCTGCGTTTGATCCAGCCGTCACAAGCTATAAGGCAAGTGTAACAAGTGATGTATACAGCATAAGCGTAACTGCAGCGGTATATGACCGGACATCCACTTTGAAGATTAACGATGTTACCGTGGACAATGGATCAGCAGCCGAAGTGTTGCTAAAAGAAGGAGTGAATACCATTGAAGTGCAGGTTACGGCAGAAGATGGTACCGAAAAAGAGTATACGATTACCATAACCGTTGATCAGGAAGAAGAAGCTGTTAAAGCGACAGCTATACCTGCGGCTCCTGTATTATCTAGTGACAATGGCCATGACACCGGCCTGCTGGACGGTGATTATAGAATTACGATGGATCTGTGGTGGGGGAATAATGGCAGCACTTACAGGCTGCTGGAGGATGGGATAGTCATTGACTCCGGAATCTTAGAAGATGACTCACCCTCTGCTCAGCGCACCGTCACGCAGATTACCGGTAAAGCCAATGGTACCTATGAATACCTCTATGAATTGACAAATGCATTTGGAACCACAGTAAGCAGTCCCTTAACAGTCACGGTGACTCAAGCAGTACCCGGAGTTCCCGTTCTGTCCAATGACAACTGGGATGGAGATGGCAACTTCACGGTCACGATGAACCTGTGGTGGGGAACCAACGCTGCTATGTATCGTTTATATGAGAATGGCGAACTGATAGATACGAAGGCATTGGCTGTTCATACACCGAATGCCCAATCCGCAGCCACCTTAATCAGCAGCAGGGCCCCTGGAGTCTATGAATATGTGGCAGAACTGGAGAATAGCTCAGGTATCATAAAAAGCACAGCTATGATTGTTAAAGTGGTCAAATAAGCAGCCGAAAACTGCCAATAACTCTATTGGTACTCTGATGAGGAATAGTCTGAGATGCCCTGCCGCCCATATCATATGACGGCAGGGTTGTTCGAGTAGAGATTGCTTCTCTACGGTCCGGTTGAATTTACAATGAATCTTGCAAATGTGTTATATGCCAGTAATACTGCCGCTGTTACAATTAATAACTGGGTAAGCATTAACACAGGATTAGGTTTGAAATTCTTCATATTAATATCATGGAAACGTTATCAGGAATGATACCAGACTGGAGGAGCAATGGATAGAGTAATCACATACGAGGCTCCCAAAGGGGCTTCAGCCAATAATCAATTCGCAGTGTTTGTACGTACAGCGGGTCAGCCTTGGCAGGAATTGTTTGTTTACGAAGTAATGGTAGATATGCATAATGTCCGACCTGCGTCGATGGTGTATTTTGATATGGACGGAGCTGTCGAAGTAAAGGTTAATAGCCGGAAACAGTTGATTCGCGAAGCGGTCATTCGTCCGTTGTCTGCTTCAATACATTATGATCATGATAAACAAGAAGTAAGATTTACTTTGGATCGCCCGCGTAAGCTCTCCATTGAGATTAACGGTGACCGGTTTGCGAATCTGCATTTGTTTGCCAACCCGCTTGAAGCAGATGTCCCGGATCCGGATAGCGATAAGGTACTTGTGCTGAATCCTGCTATTCACCGAACTGAAGATATATACAGGCTCACCTCAACTCCACAGAAGGAGGGAGGCGAAGCGCCGGATACGATCTATTTTGCCCCGGGGATGCATTATCTTGAGGAAACTCTTCTGCGGATTCCATCGGGTACTACGGTATATATTGCCGGCGGTGCACTGGTGGTCGGATCACTGGTCTGTGACCGGGTAAGGGATGTCACCATTCGGGGTAGAGGCTTATTATATCTCTCCCAATTCCACCGCTTCTCGGCTTTTCGCGGTATCCGTATCACCTTCTCGGAGAACATCAAGGTTGAGGGTATTACTACACTTGATCCGCCACATTACAGCATTTATCTTGGACAATCACACCATGTTCAAATCCGTAACTTCAAGTCCTTCAGCACGCGCGGCTGGTCTGACGGTATTGATATGATGTCCTGCTCCCATATTGACATTGAGGATGTCTTTCTGCGGACCTCGGATGATTGCATTGCCATTTATGGATCACGGTGGGATTACTACGGGGACACGAGACATGTCAGTGTGCGGAATTCTGTGTTCTGGGCAGATGTAGCCCATCCGCTAATGATTGGTACCCATGGCAACCATCACGGAGATGGCGACACCATATCTGATATTGTATTTGACAATATTGATATTCTGGAGCATCATGAGCCGCAGCTAAACTATATGGGCGCAATGGCGATCAATGCCGGTGATTCTAATATCGTCAGAGATGTGGTGTACCGGAATATCCGGGTTGAGAGTTTCGAGCTGGGGCGATTAATTGACCTCAGAGTAGTATGGAACAAGGATTATAATCCAATTCCCGGACGGCGGATTGAGAATATACACTTTGAGGATATTTCCTACCAGGGAGATACCCGGAATCCAATTCAGATATTTGGTTACGATGAGGAACGGATGCTTGTCAATGTTACTTTCGTACGGCTCATGATCAACGGCAGGCTTATCCTTGAGCCGGAGCATGATCTCTTTCAAATAAACGACTATACAAGCGGAGTGTCATTTGATGCCTAGAAAACCTACAACTGAAGGAGCGATGGAAATGGTATATGAATTAATGGCAGCAGCCTCTGCTAAGTCTACTCCCCTCAAAGCAACATGGAATGAATGTGTGGGAGCTGGTAGAGCCCATGAAGGTTTGCGTGCCAATTGGCTGGAGCAGCTTAAGCTGGCAGTGGATACCTGCGGCTTCCGTTATATCCGATTTCATGGCCTGCTGCATGATGAAATGTTTGTTTATAAGGAAGTGAATGGCCAGCCGGTCTACAACTGGCAATATATCGACGAACTGTTTGACCGCCTGCTGGATGCGGGAATCCGCCCGTTTGTAGAGTTAGGCTTCATGCCCAATGATCTTGCTTCTGCAGAAGGATATCAATTCTGGTGGAAGGGTAATGTCACACCACCCAAATCCGATGAAAAGTGGCAGGGACTGATCGACGCTATGATCCGTCATTGGATTAGCCGCTATGGTGTAGATGAAGTGCTTACCTGGTATTTCGAAGTATGGAATGAGCCGAATTTGAACGGCTTCTGGAAAGGAACGCGGAGTGAATATTTCCATCTGTACAAGATCACCGTCCAGGCTATTAAGGCGATTCATCCATACCTGCGGGTAGGGGGGCCGTCGACCAGCAACTTTGTGCCGGATGACCGGTTTGATAGTGAGCGGGAAGACCGAAGCCGCCATACGACCTTCACCAGCCCGAATATCGATGAAGCAGATTGGCGTCCGGTATGGATGGAGGCTTTTCTGGATTTCTGTAAAGTTGAGGGACTGCCAGTGGATTTCGTATGTACCCATCCTTATCCGACAGACTGGGCGCTGGATGGTACAGGTACAGGCCGCAATTACAGCCGGACTGTAGATGCGACGCGGCGTGACTTGGAGCGCCTTGGTGATATTCTGCGGAATAGCGCTTATCCGGATGCAGAGATGCATCTGACGGAATGGAGTTCCACACCTTCACCGCGCGATCATGGACATGATTATCTGCCGGCTGCAGCCTACATTGTAAAAGTAAATCTGGACACAGCTGATTTAACAGACTCGCTATCGTATTGGGTCTTTACGGATGTGTTTGAGGAGAGCGGGGCAGGCGACTCCATCTTCCACGGAGGTTTTGGAATGATTAACTTCCAGGGTATTGTAAAGCCTGTATATCACGGGTACCGCTTCTTGAATAAGCTGGGGAGAGAAGAGCTTGCACGCTGTGATAAAGGTATTGTTACCCGGCATCCAAGCAGCGGCAAGCTGTCCGCACTGCTCTATCATTACGATGAGCAGGCTGTGCCGACTGCCGTCCCTAATGCGGTGGTTCGCGAACAGGCCGAGGCTACTCAAGCGATGGGATCCAAAGCGATCCTACGGTTGACGTTACAGGATCTCGCGCCAGGAGCTGCTTTTACTATAGAAACTATAGATGAGGACAACGGATTTGCTATACCCGCCTGGAAGGCTATGGGCAGTCCTGAACCGCCTACACGGGAGCAGACACAAGTCTTGAGAGGTATCGCATCCGCAGGAAAGAAAGAACTGATCTATGCAAACGCCGAGGGCATTTTGGACCTTAATCTGCACCTCTCACCATGGAGTCTTGTATCGGTTAACGAAATGTAGAATTAGATGTTAAAAGCACCCTTACCTTTTAGTGAAGTGCACCCATTAGAAAAGACATTGGATTAACCCGAAATTCCGTCTTCCGCAGTGGCAGATGCCGGACAGATTTTGATGATACGTTATGGGGAACATGGAATATCAAACTCAAAATCATTAACAAACCTACGATAGATTGGTTATCAGATGATACAGACCCAAGGAAATATAATTATTATTTTACACCCGAGATGTGTCATTTAGACCTATTGACTCAATCCTCGCTACCGTCTGCTACCCATCATTTTAAAAATACCACAAACGATTTAATAAGCTTAAATGAGTTCAATGATTATTGTTATTCCAACAGTTTCACAAGAGAAATGTATGCCCGGAATGTAGAGATATATTATGCAGTAAATCGTTATTTAACCAAAAAATATTTAACCGATCATCATAAATGCGTGAAACAATTTGTGCACCTTCTCAAAGAGGATAATAAAGAGTTTCCTCCAAAATGCCCTATAGCGTATGCCTTTGTGAATTGGAGGAAGTATCTTTTAGAGAAAGATCATTTTTATAATATAAGTACAAGAAGTAATGATGCAACTTTAAATGGAGGATGTTCAGGTTTTGAGATGATGACCAGTGCAATTCAAAGTCAAGTGAAAGAATTACTCCAATCTATAATTAGACAGAACAAGGAGAAGAGGATAAGTATAAGTATTTTACTATGGATTCACGATCAGTGGTTTGCAAGATTTTCTATACTATTTTTCAGTACTGTCTAAAATATTCAGAGTCAAAATTGAAGCAACAATCTAATATTAGATGGATAGAAATTCTTGAGTTAACAAAATTAGAATTCAAAATAGCTTTAAACTAGATGAATCAAAGACAAAAATTATAGTGAATGTTTTATACAAGAAACAGAATAGTGCTGATTCAGACTTTAAAAAGTATAATTGTCCATATGACACTTTACAGAAAAAAAGAGCAATCTCAAAAATGAATCCCTGTTCACCAATGAGAATTGCATTGAATTGGCCGGTAAATAAAGACCTGAAGGAGTACGTAGATTCCTTTGTGAGACAATATGACAGATAAATATACAAATACAAAAAATATTTGTAGTTAACGACAACCGTGATTAACCGGTTGTTTTTTCATTAGAAGGGACTTTCGGCAATAGGACCAAGTTCTTGTCCTACAAGGGACTATGTTCTTGTCCACCGACAGAAGTTGCTGATAGTCAATGATCGTGATTCGTTCGTTACGACATCGCATAATTACGTAAAATACTGTTTTGACGAATAAATAAATTGAGATTATAATCTTATTATTACTTGATCTCGATCCGAGGTGTAAAATGGATAAACACGTGAAGCTTAATTACATGAAACGGATAGACGAAAAGCTGTTGGAGTTACCTTGGTACGTCACTGAATACATAGACAGTCGCAAGCGGAAACTATCTCACACTACACTTTTAAATTATTGTCACGATTTTATTATATTTTTTGACTGGATGGTTAGTGAAAATCTTTCTGCAGATATGCGAATTAATGTAAGTCTAACACAACTTGAAATTTTGACAGTGCGTGAAGTGGAAAATTTCTTGTCTTTTCTAGAATACAGGTTAGGCAACTCCAAAATTACAATAAATCGAAAGCTCTCCTCTTTAAAATCGTTGTTTGATTATCTCCAAAACAAAGCAGAGACTTCAGATTTGAAGCCATATTTGCAGCGAAATGTGATGGCCAAAATGGAATTGAATGCCGTTAAAGAAAGCCAGGAAACGATCGCCAACCGAATCGATGGTAAGATACTTCGGGACGACGATTTCGAATCTTTCCGAAAATTTATTACACATGATTATGGAGAAATATTCAAGGCAAACAAAAGAATATATAATTTCCACCAATTTAATCGTGAACGGGATACAGCGATTGTATCCTTAATACTGGGTTCTGGGCTTAGGTTATCTGAAGTTGTAGGATGCAATCTAGAGGATCTTGATATTCATAAAGGTTTGGTGAGAGTAATACGAAAGGGCAACAAAGAGCAGTATGTGTACTTTAGTGAGCAAGCATTAATGGATTTAAATAATTATCTTGAAGTTAGAGAATCAAGGTATACACCAGATAAAACAGCAGCTTATTTATTTTTGGCTGCACCGGTAGGACGCAAAGGAACTAATCGCCGCTTAAACCAAAGATCTATTGAGAAGCTCGTTGAAAAATACGCAATTGCTTTTGGCAAGCCTGCGCTAACAGTACATGCTTTAAGACACTCATTTGCAACCCGCTATCATAAAGAAAATAATGATGTACCTAGGCTTAGAATTCAAATGGGGCACTCATCAATACAGACTACGATGATATATACTCACTTAACTGACGAAGAGATGCGAATTGCAGTTAATAAAATGGACCAATAATACTTATTAAAGAAAGTTAATGCAATGAATCTAAGTTGCCATTTGGATAGGAGAAGTATTTAGCTTGGAATTATTATTGTAATGCAACTGGATTTGCTTCATTAATGCAATCATATTTGCTTCATAGTCGTAGGAATGCAATCGGCTTTGCTTCATTAATGCAACCATATTTGGTTCACACAACTGTAGTTGTGCAATCGGGTTTGCTTCACAAAGACACTCTATGATGTTGAAACGAATTAAATATATATGAGATCTTCCTCCAAATGGGGGGATGCAACTGGATTTGCTTCACTAATGCAACCAGATTTGCTTCAACGTACACCGATATAAAAGGCTTGTAGTCTTCATACATACATATGTACAAAATACGGGTTTTGTGAAGAAGTAACGAGTAAATAAATAGGATTAGCCTAATTCAAGCTTCTTCGAGCCGTTTTTACAGTTTTTACATCTGATCTGGCTTATTGTACTTGTATACTTATAATACTGATTCATTCCTCTTTATTTTTACATAGATCATTTTGTAAATTATTTTTCTTTTATTGACACAACACTTTTCATTTAGTTAATACGGCCGGTCAAATATAGTTATTTTTTACGATGCTTTTAATAATTGTGATCCCTGAGTCCCAGCATCGTACATTCCATATAGTTCTAATTAGTCCTGTTAATCAATTGGGTTAATTTTACTATTTAGTGCAAGGCCCTTAGTATCTAGCTGCAGAGTCTATTGAGTCCCCAGAATAGATTGCTACATTTCTTCTAGCTAGAATACCTTGTGTTCTTAAGCGCAGGATAGAACTATTAAATACTAATCCTTCTTCTTTTTCAAAATCAATATATCGTCTTGGAAAAACGGTGAAGCACCGCGGGTTTATCGATTGTTGTTGATTGATACAAAGTTCCCTACTAAACGCTCTATTCGTTAAAAATTCTAGGAATTGTTTAGAACTGATTTAGGTAAGTAGGCAACTTTGTATCGAAGCTTCTTCGGCGTTCTCTTGTTTGATCTGTTACCAGAGAAAACAAGTCATCAGGCTATTCATTATTCAAGCTTGCGGCAGACTGCCATTAAGATTGTGGTCAAACAATTTCCGGTAGAGCGCATTCTCCAGCCACAATTCATGATGACTGCCTTCTGCTACAATAGTCCCTTCATCCACCAGCATAATCCGGTCTGCCCGCAGCACTGAAGAGAGACGGTGGGCAACCGTTATTATCGTTCTGTCATCCGGCAATTGCTCGAAGGCCTGGTGAATGGCTGTCTCCAATTCATGGTCCAGCATGGACGTAGCTTCGTCCAGAATAATAATGCTGGCATTCGAGAGCAGTACCCGGGCCAGAGCCAACCGCTGTTTTTGCCCGCCGGACAACTGGACCCCCTTCTCCCCGATTACCGTATCATACTGTTGCGGCAGCTTGACAATGAATTCATCCATATGCGCTAATCTGCAAGCTGCCTCAATATCCGCTGCCGCAGCTTTGGGCCTGGCAAGCTTGACGTTGTCCATGATCGACATGTTGAAAATCGCCGGGTCCTGCATCACAGCGCCAATCGTCCGCCTTAATATAGATTCATCAATGCGATGAAGTTCTTGACCTGCGAGCCTTATCTTTCCGGTATGTGGCGGATAGGCCCCTAACAGCAGCTTCACCAGCGTGCTTTTGCCGGAACCGCTTCTGCCTACAATCGCAATTCTCTCTCCTGCCTGAATTTCAAAAGATATCTGCTGCAGAACCGGCTTGCCTCCGAGACCATATTCAAAGGAAATGTCATCAACGCTCAGCGCACAATCACCAGACAGAATGGCAGTAAGCGGTACGTTGACATCCGCTGGTTGGTCATTTGCATCACCGATCATCTCTTTGATTTTCTCAAGTCCGGGGAGATCGCCTGTAAACTGCATGTCGAGCTCATTAATTGCTCCCAACTGCGTGAACATCATTTCATAATATTTCATAAATACCAGCAGACTTCCGATCGTCATCTCCCCGTGCAGAATAAATAATCCGCCTATGAAGTAGAGATTCATCCGGGTAATGAAAAGATCCTTGAATTCCTGAAGTATTCTGCCTGTGAACCAGTACATTTCCTTTTGAAAAAAAACCTTGCTGATGTCGTGCCAATATTCCGTAAACTTCAGTGATACCCGTTTTTCCATCCTGCTCGTTTTAATTTCCCGCCAGCCCTGAATCGAATGCTGCAGCCAGCCCTCATATTGTCCATAGATCCGGCGGTAATCCGTTGAGACACGTTGGGCACCAGTGCTCAATCTTCTGGTGATCCAGAAAGAGACCGGTACCATTAATAAGCCAAATAAGGCCAGCTTCCAGCTGAAGATCATCATCATTACGGCTCCGATAATTAGAAAAGCATAGCTGTAGCCATAGTCCAGAAGCTGCACCTTGAACAATCGGTCAACTGAATCCGCATCCTGGTCTACTCTTGCCTTAAGATCCCCAATGTTCATCTGATCATAGGTTCTGAGAGGCATTCTTAAATATTTGTCCCACACCGCCTTGCGGACCGCAAAGCCCAGCAGGTTGGAGAACTTGTTGCCGATGGATATCTGACCTCCCGAAATGACAGTCTCAGCAATGTAGATCACAACGTAGCCTGTGCACACCATCCAGAGTACATTCAATTCTCGATTCACAATCACCTGGTCAATTAAGAGCTTGAATAACAACGGGGAGGCGAGTCCCAGTCCCAGCAACAGCACTTTGAACAAGATGAGGAGGACTAGACTATCCCTTTGGCGGTACCATTGCGCCCGGAATATCTTCGCCCAGTACAGCTTCATTCTTAGGTTATGTAGTGATTGCTTCATTCCGCACCCCCAAACCGCTTTCTGAATATTGCTCATCAAAAAGCTGACGGTAGGCATCACTCTCGGCCAATAGCTTCTCATGATGATCGTAAGCTGCAATACGACCCTGATTGATGACCGCAACCTTATCTGCATGGACAATCGTAGACAGCCGGTGGGCAATAATAATTGTTGTCACTTGCTCTCCAAGAGCCTGCCAACTGAACCGGATGGCCTTCTCCGCCTCACCATCCAATGCCGATGTCGCTTCATCAAAGACCAAAATCCGGGGTTTCCTTAAAAACACACGCGCCAGAGCAATCCGTTGCCTTTGCCCCCCTGACATAGAACTCCCATGCTCTCCGCCAATGCGGGTACTCAGTCCATCCGGAAGTCCGCGGACATATTCTGCGATAAACGCCTTCTCGCAAGCAAGCCATAGTGCCTCATCCGGTTGATATGGACTGCCCCAGAGCAGATTCTCCCGAAGGCTCCCTTCAAACAGAAAAGTTTCCTGGGAGACCACACCTATCGATTTGCGCAAGGAATGAAGATTGCAATCGGCAATAGAGACACCATCAATGAGAATGTCACCTTCATCCGCCTTGTATAGGCCTAGTAGCAGCGAGATCAGCGTGCTCTTCCCGCCTCCGCTTCTGCCTACAACAGCGACCGTAGTCCCCCCTTCTATGAAGAAGCTGATACCCAGCAGAACCGGAATTTCCGGCGAATAGCGGAAAGAAACGCTCCTGAATTCAATTTCCCCTTCAGTTACAGCAAGGCTGGGAGCGCCAACGTTCATCTCCTCCCCTTTTTCTTGAAGCAGCGAGAAGACCCGGCTGATTGCAACTTTGTTCCTCTGAATGCTTCTGCTGGCGCCGCTAATTTTTTGCAGAAGCTCGCCTCCCTTGGAAAAATACTCAATAGTGGCAATAAAAACACCTAAAGTTATGTGCTGATGGACAATGAGGTAACTTGCCGTGGCATATAGGGCCAAGTCAGATCCAAGACTGATGACCTTCACCGTTCTCTCAGAGATCCACTCCATCTTGCTGGAACGGCTCCTGGTCCGCATATATTGAATCATCATCTGCACAAAATCTCTTGTACTATACTTGCTAGCTCCAAGAAGGCGGATGTCACGCATTCCGGCAATTCTCTCCAGGCACCAGCTCATCCAATCACCATACTGCTCTCGCTGTTCTTCCATACGCGATTTCAGAGCTTGGCCGAAAGCCATGGCAGTGAATACTGCTGCAGGGATAGCCAGCAGCATCAGCAGACCCAGATATATATTGGCATACAGCACAAATGCCACAGCTGTAGCCAGACGGATGATATTAGCGGTCAGAAAAAAAACATTCAAGTGAATGAAGGACATCACTTCATCGGTATCCCGGTTAATGACGGCCATCAGGTCACCGGATTTACTGGTGGTGAAAAATACGGACTGCAGTGAAAACAGTTTATCATACAGCTTCTTCCGGATATCAAATGAAAACCTGGTGGCCAGATACGCCCAAACGCTGTTGAAGCATATATGCAGGCACTGTTCGCCCACAAAAACCAACCCGTAAGCGGTCACAATATAGACTAAAAAACGGAAATTTCTATGGTAGAACACCTCATCTACCAGCAATCCAAAGATATAAGGATAGGCCATTCCAATGACTGACGTAAACACAACACATATAAAAAGGTTAAGGAAGCTCCATTTGTACTTGCGGATGATAGGCCATAAAGCCAGAAGCTGATCTCGCAAGGCTCCGTTCATTGACTCACCTCTTTGTTGATCATCTTGGCCCAAACCGTCTGCTTGCCTTGGGGGAGATCAATGTATACATACGGTTCGTAGAGCCGACTCCCGGATTGCGCCTTGGCTTGCAGCCACTGCTTGCGGCTGATTTCGACTTCAATAATGCTATCGCTCAGCTTATTGTCCGCACGGATAACTGTGCCCTCATACCTGTCTCCACCGGCACTTAGATACCAGGTTATGGGAGCATGGAGTCCTAACCCGGCAATTCCGAAATCCCCCTGCACACGGACAAGTGTAGAATCTGCCTGCTCAAGCGGTATACCTGTCACTGTAAGGTAGCTGCGAATTGTGGTGTTGTTCATCCAGGTGAATAACCCTAACGTCAAGATGATAATGATGAAGATGGCGGCAATCGGAGTTTTAATGAAAAAAAACGAAAACCTGTTCCATAATCGTCTGCGCATAAAGCTTCCTTTCTATGGGATCATCTGGAGAAGCTTCCAAGCAAGCCTTCATAGGCTGCTACCATTTGAGTTGAAATCCCCAATTTGTCAGCGTATTTCACACACAGATATGAAGGACCATAGAAATCATTCAAGGCAATCTCCGAACCGATTCTGCATTTTTTAACAGTTGGCCCGCAGTGATCGAAATGCTCGCAGCCGGAGCAGACCGACAATTCTTCCCTCGTAATCACCTTTCTGGCTCTGTTCATACCTTGGGAATTCCATATTTCCAACAGCGTATGGTCTTTGACATTCCCACAATAATCGTCGTCCTTGCCGGAGTTGGCATAAATCATGCACGGATACACAGCGCCGGTATAATCCACGAACATCTGGCTAGTTCCCCCATCGCAGTTCATCAAGGTCTCGGGCTGCTGCCTGTTGATGCTGAATTGATTGATCTTATTCTTGTCACCGCTGAGGATGCTCTCCAGGAAGAGCTCCGCTTCCTTCCGGGACCGGGCGGACTCCTTCTTGAACAGACCCGCTGGAAAATAAGGATCGCTATAACGGACATCCACGCTGTAACCGCTCTGGGACATATCCTGTATGCGCTTGAGGAAACGGATTCTGAAGTCATAATCAAGCTCAAGCTCCTGAATTCTGGAGTCCTGGTCGAAATTGAACACAGGATGCAGATATAAGCTCTTGATGCTGTAGCGTTCACAGATGGAAATAAGCGAATCCAGTTCTTCGTACAATTCCCGGGTAGCCATACTCTCCACGGAAGCAACCGGTATTCCTGCTTGCTGCAACCGCTCCAGGGAAGTCACGATTCGCTGAAAGCTTCCCTTAACGCCTCTGATTTCATCATGCGTGCCTGGTGTTCCGCCATCCAGCGAAACATGCAGCTGCAATCCTCCCGGCTTGAGGCTCTCAATCTTCTTGAATATCCCCAGCCACTTATCATTAATCAGCATACCATTCGTATACAGTATTACTGTATAACTTCTATTCAGCGAATCTTCCAGCACCTTGGCGATAGACTGCCACAACAGAGGTTCCCCACCAGACAGCACCAGATTATCCAAACCATGCTCATCAATATCATTCAGAAAAATGCTCAGTTCCTCAAATCTGAGTACTTCCCGCTGCTGATGATGCTTGTCGGAAACAATGCAATGCTTGCAGAGCAAATTACATTTAGGTGTACAGTTAATCATAATCGTCCGTGGAACTAGCGGAATGCCCTTTAACCGCGGGTCCTCCGGCGCCCGCAGCAGCCTGGCATAATTCTTCGTTGGCGCATCAACCTGAATAAGCTCATGCTCATGCAGAATACGCATTAACTCCTTAAGCTCCTCTTCTGCATAATGACTCGAGAATACGGAATAAGGAGTGGGCTCTATTAACATTTCCAGCAGCTTGAATGTCTCAGCGTTCAGCACTGTAGTGCTTCTGCTGGCTTGGTCCCGCACATAATACGCCGGTAACAGCGGCAGGCCTGCCGGTGCGCCGGCGGCTCTTTCGGACTGGTCGATTAACAACAGAGAAGGCTTAGCCTGATATAGATTCATGAGATTTCTCCTTACTGCATGAGATCTGCCCAGTTGCCTCGCTCCCTGCTCCAATAGAAGTATTCAACCCAGCCGCTTCTATTGTCTGCAGCGCATGCGCCAGTGTGACGACAAACCGGTTCTCACCATAAATATGGTATTTATCCGACTCCTTCTTGGGCGTGTAGTTGACCGTAATAACGTTGGCTCCAGCACGAAGCCCGGCAACCTGCCCGCCTGTGCTGATCTTCTCCAGTGCACTTACCGAAGGGATGAGCCAGTCGGGAGACAACAGCCGCATGATTGCCATCGCATTCAGTGTCATTTGAATGGAGCCGGGAGGATGAGACTGCAATGGTGTGTTCGGAGCTGGAAGAAAAGGCGATACGCTGCACATCTGTACCTTCAGCGACTGAGCCAGAAGAATGTCGTCGGCGATGGTGTCGAGAGTTTGGCCGGGCAGTCCGATTATCATTCCAGTGCCTACGCTATAGCCAATGTTCAGCAAATGGCGGATAGCCTCAATTCGCTGCTCGTAGGACTCATGCCGGAGCCGCTCATGATTGACGGAATCGCTGGTTTCGAATTTTAAAATATAACCGGTTGCTCCCTGCTCATACAGGTAGGCATATTCTTCAACCGTTTTGACTCCCAGATTGAGGATAATAGCCACATCTCCATCATATAGTGATCTGATCTTCCCTATGGCTTCACCCAGACTTCCGGTTGTCATCGGGGTCTCTCCGGCCTGCAGAAAAACAGTATGAATTCCGCAAGTTCTAATCTGCTGAACCGCCCCTAATATCTCCTGTTCATTCAATGAATAAACCTCGTTCATTTTCAAATTATCACGCCGCATGGGGCAATAATCACAATTGCAGGTGCACAGGTTCGTCGTTTCAATGACACCCCGTACACAAACCCCTTGCGGAAAGTGCTCATCTCTAATCTCCCTGGCCCTTCTGAAAAGCTCCTGCTGCTCCTCTCCCGAGGCGCACAATTTATGAAGAATATCCTCTTTGTTCAAGTGATCCTCCCCTTTCCTCTTGTCGCTTCTCGATATATCGGACCACATCGGCAAGCCGTTCAAAGGCTACCAGATCCTGGTCGGGAATGCTGAAATCCAGCCACTTCTCCAGCTCAGCAACGAAGATAAAGACATCAAAACTCCCTAATCCCAGCTCCCGCAGCCTCATCTCATTATGAATATGCTGGATTTGAATCGAGAATCGGCTGTGCAGCAAACTATAGATATACTCCTTGACAGTCAATAGAGGCCCTCCTCAGTGAAGCTCTGCAACCAGTCTTTGTTTGTCAAGCTTCCCGTTGGTCAGCTTCGGTAATTCACTTCGCTCAATGATGCGAAATTGGGCTTGGGACAGCATATGGTTCATTAGCTCCAGAATATCAATGTACGCGGCATGCGCATCGGCCTCTCCCGAGTAGAACACGCCAAGTGTATGACTACTATCGGAGTACAGGACAGCTGTCTCACGTATGCCTTGAATTTGCCTGATCTGCTGCTCCAGCCCATATAGGGACACTTTACGTCCCCCTGCTTTGATGAAGGCATCCCGCCTTCCGGCGAACGCCAGCAGTCCCCCTGGACCTTGTTCCACCAGATCACCCGTGTGATAATAACCGTACCCGTCAACAGGAGGCGGCTCCGTGCTTTTCCAATATTCCTTCATGACGCATTCTCCACGAATCAGTAATTCCTGTGTGTCTTTTTCAATGCGGATCTCGTAGCCCTGCACAGGACTTCCCAGAATACTTCCCTTTTGCAAAAAGAGCTCTTCCGGCACAACCAGCACAATTCCGGTAGTTTCCGTGCAGCCCCAGGCGATGAGCAGCTTCTGTCTCACCTGTGTGTAAAATTTCTCTCTCAGCACATAGGAAACGCTCTCCCCGCTTCCGATCAAATATTGCACACTGAGCCAGTCCTTCTCTTCCGGACATATCAGCAATAGATTGGTCAAGGTATGCGGAGTGGCAAGCAGATGAGTGATCTGATACCGCCTCATGTAGCCGCCAAAGCTTCTTAAAGAGTGGTTGTTCAGCAGCAGACAAGCCGCTCCGAAGACAATTGGCCGGGTGAACAATTCATGGGGATGCATATCGGGTGCAAACAAACAGCAATAGCAGTCCCCGGCTTTCAAAGGAAGCCGCCGGTCAACAAGCCAAGCATTCAATATTATTTCCCTGCTTCCGGTTCTGACCGACTTGATATCTCCCGTTGATCCGGATGTAAGATTATAGTAGATAGCCTGTTCTTCCATAGAAGAATAGTTATGGCGGATATGCCGATAACCCAGCTCATGCGGAACAAAGAAATACTCCGCTGCCGCTCTGGTATCGCCTTCGGCTTTGCCGGTTCTTTTTAGACAATACTCTGTCCTGCTGTGTCCTGTATTTCCTTCAAGGGACACCAGCGCATCCATAGGTATTAATGCTGAAATTTTGTTATAGTGGTTGGCTTCAAGCTGCTCAGGCAGAGGGACCACAGACAATCCCAAGCCCAGTGCCGCCAAATAGATGAGAACCAGCGACACACAGCGGGGGCTGGATATACCGACCGTATCGCCTGTACGTAGCCCAATCTCTTCATAGAAATATCCTTGCAAGCTCCGTACCCGGTTCAGCAGCTCCCTAAAAGTCAGCTCACCCTCTGCATCGGCTAAGGCAACCAGCTTACTTCTATGTAAGGCCCAATGCTCCAGATAGTCATTGAACGTATAATTAATCATAAAATCTCCTCTTTAACCGGGACTGAAACTTCCGCATGCACAACTGACAGATGGGGATGATCGGTCTTCTTGTAATGCATTTTTTTATAGGAGGCGCGCCATTTGCTGATTTTAAGCAGTAGATTCATAGATACGAATCTTCCATCCAAATAGGTTAGGACATAGTCAAAGATTCGGTCGTCAAAGCTCAAGAAATGAGGAATGACCAGTTCCGTTCTGGACTGTCCCAGCAAGACCTCCAGCCCGCTTCCAGGTGAAATCCGTATGCCGAAGGAGAAAAACAGCTGCCCCGGCTCAAGATAGCGGTTGGCGAACTCGCAGGTCTCCCGGGTCGTCAGCTGGGTCTCCTCCGGGCCGCCAAACAGCAGTAGGCCGACAACAGGCAATTCATATTTCTTGCACAGCTCCAGAAATTTCTGAACAGCCTCCAGCGTGAAGCCTTTCTTCAGACTAATCAGCATGCTAGGGGAGAAGGTATCAAAGGATACACTGAGCATCCTGCACCCAGAACGAGCAGCCAACCTGATAAATTCTTCATTCCCTGTAGGTCTTGCATAGGCAGACCATCTGAGGCCCGGAAGGTTCAATTCAATTAGCAGCTTGCAAATGTCTCTGGCGTGGCCCAGTGAAATATTAATCAGAGAATCTGTAAAGAACAGCTCTCTGACGCCGGTCTTGTACAAACTCAGAATTTCACTGCGGATATGCTCCAGTGATCTTGTATAATTAGTATTCTGATCAAGCAGACCATAAGAGCAATAGATACATTGCATAGGGCAACGCCCGCCGCAGCGAGTTGGGATGCCGATCTGTGTGGCCCCGATTCTCAAATAAGCCTGGACAAGCGCCTCGTCATAACCGATTTCGAAGGAAAAGCGGAAAGGACAGGGACTCAGCATCTGAACAGCCTGCCCTTCATCCTGCAGCTCATGAATATGTGCGCTAATGAAGCTGAACAACTGCTGTTCAGTATCATTCTCTATCACAGCATCAAAGGGAAACTTCTCGGTGAACCCCTCGGGATAGGCGGTTATGGCGCTGCCTCCCAGCAGAATCTTTACTGCTGGATTATGTTTCTTGACCCGGGCAATTATGACTTTTGTAATTTCTAGATAGTACTCGAACAAATACTCGCCATCCAATTCCATAGAGTCCAGGTTGCGTATAGAGAAAGCAATACAGTCGAATTCCCAGCTGCAAAATTCCAGACTCTCAAACAGATCAGGACGCTCTACAAAATCGATAAAAGCTGCTTCTGTGTTCATCTCCAGGAGCAATGATCGGACATAGTTGCCACCGACCGGAAATACCGGGCTGAAGCCCAGATTGGGTAGAGAATTCAGATTGACTACAGTCAGTTTGTATTTTCGCATGGAAGAGTTCCTTTGATTATTTTGAAGAGATAGCCTGTTTCATGACCACGTTCATTGGTATATGGTGAATATCCTGACAAACGCAGAAGTGTCATTTTACGCTGATATTCCAGATTCACTCTGTAGGTGTTGATATTATCCAGATTGACCAGACTCAGCAATTTAATTACTGCAGGAGTAATGTCCAGTTCGGGGACTACTGAGAGACTGAACATTAGGAATAAGGTATCTCCGTAAATGAACCATCTGATGGCAGCAGCCACCTCCCTGCCATTCTCTCCAACTAACCAGCCGGAGCGGCTATCAAAGTCGCGGAAATCAGCATGGGCAACAATCGAATTGACAAAAGAGCTATTATATCGCCCCAGGTCTTCAATAAAAGGACAGTCCTGGGGTACCGCCATCCGCCAGTGCAGTGATTCTTCCTTCGATTCGGACCGCAGCAGATTCTGAAGTCCCTTATATTGGAAGAAAATCCTGTATACCGGGGACGGAGAAGCTGTAAAATCCAATCTTTTCATCATTACTGATTTCCAGGAAGGCTGATCGTCAATCCATGTTATGAAGCCTTCCGTTATTTGGCCGGACAGATCTCCCACAGTATGCTGAACTAGCTTATAGCAGGTCCAGATATTACTGTCTGAAGGACGAACATACACTCCGTACAAAAACCCCCAACCTGACAGCAGTACTGTACGGTGGCAACCTGTAATTACACCATCGTCCTTAAGCACATCCCACCGTATAAGCCCGGAACGCTGTGCTTCAATTTCCGCATTCAATTCCTTCATAAACGGAACATTCAGCAGGGACATTTCTTCCAGATCAGATTGCGAAGCTATACTGAGCATTTCCTCATTCATTGGTTCCCGGTCTCCTTAACTGCCTCTACAAATTTATTAAAAGCTGAGTACGGCTTGGGGGCGCATACTCAGCTTGCTGGTTAAGTATTTAGATCATTTAGGCGTATCACATGAACTCAATGCCATATTCGATCTGTTAATGAACTCCACATTGTTGGACAATTTATCAACTACAGCTGAAAATAATTGCTGGTCTTGTCCTAACTGCTGGGTCAATTCGGCCAGACTGATTTCCAGGCCGGCTTCTCTCAACGCTGCATCAGGATTACTGGCAAATTGCTTGACAAAGTCAATATTATCCATACGTTCAAGCAAGTAGGCGAACAGGTGTTCCGATTGTACTGAAGCAGTTGCTCTCATAACTATCACCTCCTTCCTTATATTAAATATAAAGAAATTGAGTGTCTGTCTATGCTAGTCCCTTGATTTTACATATAGTTGCTTAAAATGTCAATTGTTACTAATTATTTTTATTTTTAGATAAATTTCAATAAAATAAAATATTAGCTTTCTTTACTCTATTAAAAAAGAAAATAAGATTGCGGCTGTCCAGATCGTCTTCGAAGTAAGCGTCAAATAGCCCACACCTTGTAATCAGATGCAGGCAGGAACTCCTATGAAATTAAGAAGTCTGGACGCGGCAGTGCGGAGGAAGATCGGCAGACCAGGGCAAGAAGGGAGTCACGGTCTGGGGATCGTTCACATTCTTCAGTTGCGGAAGCTGCTCGAATAAAAACGTCAATATGTTATGTCACAATATATACAGATCAACATTTAATTGAATAAATCAAGAGTTTATTTGAACTAAAAGAAATACGGGTTTTGTGAAGAAGTTATAAGATAACTTTATAATTGACTACAAAAATAACTACCGCTGCATCATCAGCGGTAGTTTCATTAATGGCTATTAATATTAACTTTTAACGATAAAAATGCTCTCCATTTAGCTACTTTGAATTTGTTACCTTGTCTAATTTAAACTGAAACAATTGGTAACCATTTTTTAATAAATAAAGATATCCATCTCCGGCATAATAATACGTCATTTGTTTCTCATCATACGGAATATGATACATAATGTTAAGTGTAATTGGATCAAGAATGTCCATCCAATTTTCAGAGTGAATTCTAATCTTATTATCTGTAGTTTTTAAGACCACATTCATAGGATCACCTAATTGAATTGGCTTTTTTACAATGAGTCCTTTTGCTCCAAAAACACTTAACTCATTATTCTCATATACTGCATAATTCTCGCCTATGGATTGAACCGAAGCGTCTCCAGCTATATTTTTTCCCCACAACGTCTTGCCTTTTGAATCTATTGCGATTAACCGGTTTCCTGTTTTTGGTAAGTTCATTCGCAGAAGAATATCACTTTTATTTATACGCCAGGACATTTCGTCAACGTATAACACTGCTCCTGCAGGAGGCGTATAAGTAAACAATCGATTTAACGTTGGGCCAAACACTTCAAGTTTGGATTTTCCAAATGGCCCGGTTTGCGTGACAAGATATTGTCCGTCTATAACCGAGTACATTTGTGTTAGTGATTTCTCCCCCATCTTTTTTCCGTTTTGACTATATGCATAAGCCCATGGTGTGCGGTTACCTTTTGAATCTACTTTATCGGAGTTTATTAACAACACTGTACCATTGTTCATTGCGTATAGGTCCTGGGCATCCGGAACGTTTATCACCCAATTCTGCTTTCCGGAGGAGTTAACAGAATATAATCTTGATCCACCCCCGTCTTTCACCAATGCATAAATAGAACCGCTTTGACTGTATGCGAAGTCAGAAGTCGTCCATGGATAAGGCATCCCTTTTTTATAAAACTCAAATGACCATTTTTTCTTACCTGTAGTCTTATCTACCGCTGAAACTACACTAACCATCCAGCTTTTTGTCTCCGAATTAACCGAAGTGTTGGTGTGAAGATAAACTATATTGGTATTAGGCACATGGTAAGGTGCTTGTAGGAACATATCCAGTTCAGATTCATTTGAGATGTTCCATAATGGTTTGAAGTCACTACTTGGTGAGATGCTGTTAGCAGCCGATACTCCACTAAATAAATAGAATACTGCAAAAATAGTGATTAAAAAGGTGCTGGTTACTCTCCGTTTACGCAATTGCTTTTCCCCCAATTAATTTGATAAAGTTAACTTTCTCATTATTATCCATCTTTTCTCTTGTTTCAATCTTTTATTTAAAATGTACTATCCAGCTTAACCAATCTCTCCACGAACACCTCGTTCGCCCGGCTGGGAACATGACCGGTCAGCCGCACAATCGAGAAGTCTCTTTCAAGGCTCAGGCCTTGCACAGGAATTTCTAAGAGCTTACCGGTCTCGATCTCCCTGCGGACCACCCACTTTGAGAGAATGGAAATCCCCAGTCCGGCAGCTACGGCCTCCTTCACGCCCTGACTGCTGTTGATCTCATAGGAGCGCTTCATCCTTAGGCCAGCTTGTGCCAAAAAATGATTGCTGAACGAACGCGTCCCCGAACCGCTCTCACGCAGCACCCATATCTGATCCTGGAGTACGCCCACCTCCACCGCACCCGTTCGTGAGAGCGGGTGATTCTCAGCAGCGACGATAATCAGTTCGTCTTTCATAAAATGAACAACCTGCAGATCCGCCGCCTCGATGCTTCCTTCGATCAGCCCCACTTCAATCTTATTCTCCCGCAAGGCAGAGACAATCTCTGTTGAATTCGCAATCGTCATCCCCATCTCCACATCGGGATATTGCTTGGCGAAGGATGAGAACAGCCGGGGCAACACATATTCGCCAATTGTAAAGCTAGCCCCGATATGTAAGCTTCCACTGACGGTATCATGCAGCCGGGCCAGATCGAGCTTAACAGACTCATAGAGATTCAGCATTTCCTTCGCCCGTCTATAGAACAGCTCGCCTGCTTCCGTTAGCTTCACCCATTTGGGCGAACGGTTCATGAGCTTCACACCGAGTTCCTTCTCCAGATTACGGATCTGCAGACTGACTCCAGGCTGTGACAGATGCAGCAGCTCTGCCGCTCTGGAAAAGTTCCGCTGCTCCACAACTGTTACATACACCATCAGGGATTCAAGCATGATCGATCGCACGCCCCTTTTAAGATAACAATTTATTATGATGTGCATTTAAAATCCGTATTTCCCTAATCAATCATAACTGAATATAGTGTTTAAAGGAACCAAATTCAACCTATTGGACGTGACCTCGATGAATCTACACTTAGCTGTGCACATGGAAGAAAAGAAGAAGCTGGGATTTGCGCTCGGTATCGCCTTGCCTCTAATGTTGGCCCTGTTCGCCAAATACGTATCCGCCTTCCCCTTCGTGTGCATTATGGGACAATTAGTCATAGCTATTCTACTCGGAATGATCTGGAGAGCAACGCTAGGCGTTCCAAGTTATCTAACACAAGGAATCTCCTTTACCTCCAAAAAACTCCTGCGATATGGCATCATTCTGCTGGGCATGAGACTTAGCCTGAAGGATATCCTTCAGGCTGGCCCTAAGGTGCTGCTAATCGCCTTGGTTTGTATTGGGTTCACAATCTGTACCGTGCTTGGTCTGGCGAGACTGTTCAAGGTAGAAAACAGACTGGGACTGCTGACGGCCTGCGGCACAGCGATCTGCGGAGCGGCAGCGGTAGTAGCCATCGCTCCGCAGCTCAAAGCCAGTGACGAGGAAACGGCGATCAGCGCGGCAACCGTTGCGATCTTGGGCACCATTTTCACACTGATGTACACCCTTCTCTACCCTTTTCTTAACCTGACTCCACTAGGCTACGGCATCTTCTCAGGTGCCACGCTACATGAAATCGCTCATGTCATTGCAGCAACCGGGCCGGCCGGCAAGCAAGCGGTTGATCTGGCAGTCATCGTCAAATTAACGCGTGTTACCATGCTGGTGCCGATCGCCGTGATCATCGGAATCTGGACCAACCGCAAGGAGAGGCAGGCGAACCCGAAGGCCGGACCCTCCAATTGGAGGTATGTACCGGTTCCGTGGTTTATCCTGGGGTTCCTGCTAATGAGCACCGTCAATACTTTGCAGATCATCCCTGAAGCAATCACGGATAAGCTTATACTTGCTGCGTACTTCCTCATTGCAATGGCTATGGCGGGCCTCGGCCTGAACGTAGATTTAGCTGCTTTTAGACGCATGGGCCTCAAGGCCTTCGGAGCCGGCTTGATCGGATCGGTCCTGCTATCCGGGTTAGGTTTCCTGCTTGTGAAGGTTTTGAACTTATGTTATTAAAAGAGATGCTTACGAGGAATTCCTGCTGGATGAGATCGTTATAAAGCATCCGGAGGATTATTTGGTGCGGGTGATGGTGCATATCGAGGAGCCAGGGCACACTATGAGCTACACACCCTAACAAAAACGGCGACTCCCCCCGGTGGATTCCAGGGCAACGTCGCCGTCTGATTATAGGAGTAGAGATCAGGCTAATTCACGGTCATCTACATGCCCATGGGATCAGTCGCATTGGACTTAGGCGGGATGCAGTATGTTGTGTTAGTTCTGACAGGTTCATAGTTGTGTCCTTTCGGAAAACACACCCAGCCACCTCATGAAGGGTGGCCGGGCGGTTCTAGTTTAGTCCAAAATGCGTCTCAATCTTGGCCAGCATCTCTTCCTTGGTGGTCTGGGCATTTCTTATATAATGCTGCACATGATGCTGTCTTGCCCGCTGTAAAGACCTGCGGGTATTCTCAATGATCCCCTCCAGTGTCTCACGCTTGGCACGCTCCGGATCTGACAGGGTTGGGAAGAGATCCAGCATCCCCCGCAGATGATCCCGATTGAAATAATCCCGGCGGATCAGCTCATCCTCCGCATATACATAGACCATCCGCTCGTCACCCGCTATCGCCCGCAGAAACTCCGGGGCTATATCCGTGTCAACCACAATAGGTTTGCCTTTGCCCATTTGCAGCAGCGCCAGCAGGGTGAATTCTACGCTTTCTTCCGCCGCAGAGACTAGCCACTGGTTCCTGTCGTTGCCTTGCCCGAGGAAATACCATTCCCAATCTACGAAATACCTTAGAATAGCCGGATGGTCCTGCGGATTAGCCAGCTGCTTATATTCAAACGTATGATCATCGGAAGAATAGACACTCATTCCCCACTTGGCGGATACCAGCTCTGCCATAGTGCTTTTACCTCCGCATGGCCCTCCGCATATCCAGTACACATGCTGCAGATATTGTTTCAATAACCGGTCAGAAATTCTCATTGTTCATTCCCCCTGTAAATGATTAGTTAACATTAGGGGATACTCTGATTCTGCTTGCATGAAATGTCCAGGTTGCCGGCATCTGCATACACCACCTTAGATGGATTCCATTGTATTATCTCAGTCTACAGGAAAGATGTCCAATCCATGCCGCAGCTGTTCGATACTGGTAATGAAGGAGTCCACGCCACCGGAAGGAGTAAACTACTCTCCATGGAATCCGAAGATGATCATTGAATCGGCTGCGATGATGCGCCGTATTTCTTTCAGGTATTTTTATAAGAAATACTTATATCGATCTGGAGTTTGTTAATCTTTCTGTTAGAAGAAGCCCTTCGCCTGCTTAATACGGAAGGAAAGCATAAAACTTAAAAGAACGAAAAACAATTGAAGAGACAGAGCCAATATAATCCCAGTCAACAGCCCCAAATTCAGGGATTGGCTAACGGCAATGAGGGCTCCGCCGATTCCAATGCTTAGTCCCGGACTAAATGCGTCTGTAAACTGAAGGCTGGCGGCTATCTCTCCTTCCTCACCTGTTGTGGTATGCTGCAGTGCAATCGCTCCGGTCGTAGGATGTGCCAAACCGATGCCGAAGCCAGTGAAAAGCTGTGAAATCACTGCAAATGCGATCCCTCCTTCGGGAAGGCCAACAGCGAGAATGACCGCAGCCACTCCAATAATCATAAATCCAATACCAACGGTTACCCGCTTCTTCCGTCCCGTCCCATGATCCTTGGCATCTAACTTGGACTGGATCCAGGCTGCCGCTGACCAGCTTAATGCACCTGCGGCTACAATTAATCCCGCCATATCCGCAGGAAGCTTTTTCACATCTGTCAAAGCCAGGACAACATAGCTCTCGGTCGCATTATAACTGGCCACAAAGAATCCTCTGGAAGCAATCGTAGCCGGCAAACCTCTTCTGGCACTTAAGGTGCCCTCTGGCAGCAGCTTCCGCAAGGGCTGAATCATGATAAGCAAGCCTGCTGCCGACAGCACCATGCCTTTCCAATCGGTTATAAAGCCCAGCCCAGCCAGCAGCATTCCCGCGCCAATAGTCAGTAGTACTGCAAAGCCTTCTTTTCGGTTATTCTTGGACGGTGTATTCACTCTACCTGTAAATTTTCGGAAAGCGGGAAGCGTCAGCAAAACGGCCAAACCAATGAAGGGAAGCACCAGCCAAAAAACAACTCTCCAGGAGACATGCTCCGCTATAAGCCCGGCAATATAAGGGCCAATTAATGCAGGTAAAATATATGCGCCGGAAAACAAAGCAAGTATTCTCGTTCTCAGCTTATCGGGATAACCTACAGTAATGCTGTAATACACACATGTAATGATAGCACCTCCACCAAAGCCTTGAAAAACTCTCCCTATAATTAGGGTAAGCATATTCACGGAAGTAGCCGCAATCACGATGCCAATCACAAAAAATAGTATGGATAGGCCAAACGATGCAAATACGCCGTTTTTGTTAATCCGCGCTCCTATGATCATCGTTCCCAGGATTTGTGCCAACAGAAAAGAGCTGAATATCCAGCCGTATAAATGCAGCCCGTTCAATTTCTGTGCCAGGCTTGGAGCAATTGTAACCACTGCTAAACCTTCAAACGCAACGGTAGTTACAGCAAGAATAATTCCAATGGTTAATGCTCTATACTTGGCGTCAAAAACTCCTGTTTCTTCTGCTGATAGTTCCATCTTACAACTCTCCTTAGAAATAGAATATGATATTAATAGTCTCGACCATAGTTGCCTCAGCAAGTATTTTGCCAGAAAAGTCTCTCCCTTTTAAGTGCAGAGAAACTCCTCTGTCGGCTATAAGTCTTTTACGTTGTTGTAGATTACAGTAAGAACCCTGCGAAACGTCTCAACTTCCTCTTTGGATAACCCCTGGATCGTTTTGTTATATGCCTCATTGGAAGGGGTAAGGATTTCTTCTTTGATATCCCGTCCTTTAGGCGTTAAATATACACGCAAAGACCTTCGATCCGTCTCATGAACCACACGATAAATGAATTCCTTCTTCTCCAGCTTGAACAGCATTCGTGCAACATTAGTCTGGTCCTTGTGCAGTCTCTCGGCAAGTTCTTTTTGCGTAATTCCTTCCTTTTCCCATAGTACGATTAGGATTTCCCACTGATCCACTGTGATGTCAAACGGGTTAACTACCTTTTGATAGTAATTATTCAATTTAAGTGCCGCGCGCTGCACATTCACACCAATATATTGTTCTAATTCCAAGGTTGACCTCCTTCATAGCAGTCATGACTATAGTTGCTTCGACCATTATAATCTCACCTCATTCCCGTGTCAAATCATTTAAAGATCAGTCCTTATATATAAATAGAGCCCCTAGAAGTTCTAGAGGCTCGTAGTATTACTATATTTAATTGCCAGTCATCTTCTGATAAGTGCTCTCAGAAATGGTTCTTCTGGCAGTAACATAGCGTTCTTTATAGTAACCTGATGACAGGCTGGTGATCGTAACACCCTTATTGCTTGAGGAATGTGCAAATTTGTTGTCGCCCACATAGATGCCTGCATGCGAGATGCCGTTGCCCCCGGTTTCGAAAAAGACAAGATCTCCCGGACGTAAATCGGACTTGGCTACATATTCGCCTGCACTTGCCTGCGACTTGGATGTTCTCGGAAGATCTAAGTTGAACTTGCCAAATATGTATATGATAAATCCGGAACAGTCAAACCCTTCAGATGCCTTGGTTCCTCCCCATTTATATGGAGTTCCCATCACATCATTAACCTCTTGATCAAGTCTGGAGCTGTCATCCGCAGATGCTCTTTCAGATCCAAACGATAGCAATAGCACAATACTCAGTAGCCATACGATTCCTTTCTTCAAAAAGAACTCAGTCTCCTTTCTTGCCGGCTAATGCTGCCTGACAAATATTAATTTTTTGTAACTATTATGAATGATAGTTTAATATTCTCCTTTCGTCAACCCCTTCTATGATTTTTTGAAAGAGTTTACATCCCCCGGCCCAGGTTAATCTCTCTAATCCGCTCCAGCGGCACCTTCGGCTCGCGATCCGCAGTCATTAACCCGTTGACCTCATCCTGAACGTCGGTAACCTGGGTATAACAGTACCCGGAGATGAATGGAATGGCCTGAATCGCCCATGTTAAGCTGCCGAACCGCTCCAGAAATGCTTCCTCGCTATCCACCTGATGGCCATAGCCCCAGCCGTGTTCGCTTTTGAAGGCAATCCCCCCATATTCGCTGATGATGATAGGCTGCCCCTTATACTTGTAACCTTCTGCAAAAGCAAACTTCCACTCGTTATACGTACCGCTGCTGCCCGTGATAGAATCTTTATCTTTGTAAGTTTCATATAGTGCTTCGCCCCGCTCGACATAATCATGCAGCGTCAGAATGTCAGATACCGTATGCTCCCAGCCGTCATTCGTAATCACCGGACGGTAAGGATCGATAGATTTGGTCAAATAATAGATACCCTCCGTGAATGTCTGCTGCCGGACGTCATGAAGGATATTCTGCACCCCCCACGATTCGTTAAAAGGCACCCAGGTGATGATGCACGGATGATTATACTGCTGCCGCACGACCTCCAGCCATTCGTTGGTGAACCGCTCCAGCGCCTCGTCGTTATATTCATAAGCGGCAGCCATCTCCGACCAGACCAATACCCCTTTGACGTCACACCAGTACAGGAACCGGGCGTCCTCCACCTTCATATGCTTGCGCAGCCCATTGTAGCCCATCTCCAGAATCGCTTCAATATCTTGAATCAGCGCTTCTTCTGACGGCGGGGTCAGATGACTATCGGTCCAGTAGCCCTGGTCCAGGATCAGTCTTTGATACAGCGGGAGGTTGTTCAGCAGGATCTGGCCGCCCTTGATAGAGATATTGCGCATACCGAAATACGAGCCGACCCGGTCTATCTCCTGTTCACCCGCATACAGCACGAACTCGATGTCAAAAAGATTCGGGTTCCCCGGAGACCACAGGTTTTGCAGCCATGGCCCGTTAATGCCTTCCATCATGCTGACCTCCACGGTCATCGAAGCTCTATCCACCGACAGGCTATGCAGATTAACTCTTTCGCCTTGATATGTAATTTCCGTCTCCAGCCGGAGATCCTTTGCTTCAGTCAAGCCTTGCAGGCTGTAGTCCAAGCGGATCATCTGGCGGTTAATATCAGGGGTCATTTTGACCTTCTCCAACCGGGTCGCGTGGACATGCTCCAGCCAGACGCTTTTCCAGATGCCGGTGGTCTGCACATAGAATGAGTCGTGGTTCCGGCCCGCCCAGCGCTGCTTGCCCCGGGGCTGGAGACAGCTGTCGCTGTCGGTCACCATCAGCACAATCTCGTTCACGCCATCCTGCCTGAGCAGATCGGTAATATCGAAGGAGAACCGGCTATACGCCCCCTCATGCTCTCCTGCATAGCCGCCGTTCACCCAGCAGACCGCCTTATAATCCACGCCTTCAAAATGCAGCACCGTCCGCTTCCCTTCTACCGCCGGGGACAGGACGAGTTGCTTGCGGTACCAGATCCGTGGATGGAAGGTCTCCTCACCGATGCCGCTGGCCGCTGTCTCGTAGGTGAATGGAACGTTAATGGTATGTGTGGCCGGAAAATGATCCATCCAGCGCGCCGCAATGCCTGCGTGATCATCATCGAAGCTAAAGTCCCATTCTCCGTTCAGATCCAGCCACTGGCTGCGGACAAATTGGGGTCTCGGGTAGTTCGGGGTATAGAATTTCGTAGCTGCTTTCGTCGTTGTTCCGGTCATATTAGAATTAACCCTCTTTCTCATTACTGAAGTATTCTCCATATTCACTATCACAGAGTACTCCCTTGTCCCGGGAAAGAAAATGAATTATTCTATTGATTGACTGATCTATCATCTAAAAGGTGGAATTGTGTATGATCACCCTAAAGCGGTGCGGTTCGAATGTTATTCATCCAGAGGGCATGACGATTGACCGCCCGGAAGGCTCCGGCGATTACGTCTTTGTATTCTTTCGGAGCAAGATGGAGCTGAGGCTTCAGACGCGGAGCGTCTATGCTGAACCGAATACTTACATCATCTATAACAGAAACAGCCACTACTTCTACAGAGACGCTGAGCTGCCGCTGGTGCATGACTGGTTCCATTTCGAGTTGGAGGGGGCGAATGCTTGGTTTGAACGCTTGAAGCTGCCGCTGGACACCTTAATGAAGGCCCATGACCCGCTCTATATCACTAGAAAAGTGAATGAGCTTCACTGGGAGAATCTGCAGAACGGCAGCTTCCGCCAGGAGATTATCGACTCCATTATTCGTTGCCTGTTCATGAAGCTTAGCGATATGCGGCATCATGTGGAGTCTAGCCAGCCGGTCAGCAAATACTATGATTCATTCCTGAACCTGAGAAATGAAGTGCTCAGTTCCCCCTCCACCTGGTACTCTGTCGAACAGCTCGCGGAGCGGATGAACATGAGCCCGTCCTATTTTCAGCAGATCTATAAGCAAATCTTCGGCATTCCGGCCGTCAGCGACATCATCCTTAACCGCGTGGGCCATGCGTCCTATTTACTGAAGAGCACCACCTATACCGTCAGCCAGATTTCTGCAAGATGCGGTTATGAGAACGATGTCCATTTCATGCGGCAGTTCAAGAAGTTCACCGGCCAAACCCCGAGTGAATATCGAGGGCAGGGCTGATGGCGAAGGAAGAGTGGCTCGGGGTTATTGGCTTGGATGAGCATAAAAAAAGCAGCACTCCAGAAACTACATACCTGTTCCAGACCACCGCTCATTTGGAGATGTTAATCAAAAAATCCACATGATCACAACAATAATCAAAGCAATAACACCTACTGCAATTAACAGATCAGAGATCTGCCGCCATAATCCCTGAGGCCCTTCTTTATGAAGCTTTTGTTCATTAACGTCATGATTGGCTTTGTGCCCGCCGGGATCAGTCGAATTCGCATGAGGTCCCGGATTGAAGAAATCAGTCATTACAATCGCCTCCCTTTCCCACAATTATACACCATTTAATCTCATTTATGGTAAACAGAAAGACTTTGGCATAGCTAACATTTGAATTTTGGCTTTAAATATCCTATTTTAAAAAGATAGAGTTTCAGCAGCTAACGGAAGAGGCGAACACAGTATGGGCGATATACATGAAATGATGTCAGCGGGAACCCGGGCTTTGATCGAGGATAACTTCCTCCAGCTCATGGAGCAGGAAGGATTTCACAAGGTGAGTGTACGCCAGCTGGCGCTTAGAACACATATTAACAGGGGAACGTTCTATCTGCATTTTACAGATAAATACGATCTGCTGGAGCAGCTGCAGCGGGAAATACTGACAGGTCTGGAGCAGGTGATGGTTGTCAAAATCGTACGCGAAGAGATGTCAGAGCATTATCTGAAGGGCTTGCCCTATCCGCCCTTGGTGCATATCCTTGAGTATCTGCACCAGCACGGCGAGCGAATCCGCTTATTTCTCGGGGCTAAAGGGGATGCGGTATTTCCGGGGCAATTCAAGGAGGTTATCAAACGCAGCTTCTACCGGAAGCTGAAGATGAATGGCGTATTTACCGACCACCCGGCGGTTCCTCCGGAGTATCTCGCTGCGCATTCCGCGTCTATTTTTCTCGGAATTACGGAAGAATGGCTGCACAGCGGGATGCCTTATACTCCGGAGGAGCTGGCGGTGATCTATAATGAGGTCTTATTTATGCAGTCGACTCTGATCGCGAAGGCTTAAATTGTAATAAGCACCTTACCACGGAGCTTACCGGCCTCGCTCATGGCATGGGAGGCAGCCAGCTCGGCCAGCGGCAGACGCTCAGTAATCCAGAGCTTCAGCTTGCCCGCATCCACCAGCTCTGCAACCCGCGTCAGCAGCGTACGATCCTCCTGTGCAAACAGCCGGTGTGCCTTAACGCCAAGCTGCGCTGCCAGTGCTTCGTCCGTAGGATTCACTGCCGAGATCAGCGCTCCTCCCTCTTTTAGCAGCGGCAGCCATGTGTTGAGTACCTCAGTACTCTCAGGGGACAGATTGAGGATCAGATCCACCTTGTCCGTCAGCTTGTCCGTGACGCTCTCCTTGGTGTAATCAATAATCTCGTCAATCCCCAGCTCCTGAAGCATCGGCATACTGGCCGCTGAGGAAGTCCCGATAACATACGCTCCGTGCTGCTTGGCAAATTGCACTGCATAGCTGCCTACCCCGCCAGCGGCTCCGGCAATCAGCACACGTCCACCCTGCGGCAGATTACCATGATCGAATAACCCCTGCCATGCGGTTAAGACACCAATCGGCAGCGCAGCTGCATCGGATAGCTCCAGGGAGACTGGCGCCAGCGCAGCATACTGCGCTTTGGTAACCACATACTCTGCGGCAGCACCGTCCCGGGACATATCGAGCGCAGCATAGACTCTGTCCCCCGGCTGAAAGTCCGTAACCTCTGCTCCGGCTGCCTCCACCGTACCCGACACCTCAAAGTTAGGAATGTAAGGAAATTCATGCGGGAAAATAGCTTGCAGGTCTCCCTTGCGGATTTTGACATCTGCCTGATTGAATGCGGTCCCTGCCACCTTAACCAGAATCTCGTCCGCTGCGGGAACGGGGATGGGCGCATCCTCATACCTTAACTCTTCTAGCCCTCCAAATTGATGTATCCGAATCGCCTTCATATGTGTAGCTTCGTTCACTGCGATCACTCCTCCAGATGAATTGGGAATCCGCGTACCGTTGAAGCAATAGGTGTACTGTTCCTGTAACTCATTGTAGGGTCCCGCCCAAGCGGATACAATCAACAATCAGGCCTCAAGTGTTCATTCTTCTCTCTAAGGGGTAGTAGAGTATAATGGCACAGGCATCCTTGATGAAACCTGCTACTGAAAGGAGACTACCTATGGACAATATGGATACGATCGATCTCATCGCCATTCTGGCTCTGGTGCTGGCGCTATTGCTTATGCTCAGCGTGTTCAGTCTGAAGAGGCGTGTGAATGAGCTGGAAGCCCGGCTCAATCAAAGAGATCCTTACGGAGGAATGCCCGCTGACCCCTCCTTCAGCCGAACCAGCCATATTCCTGCGCCGATGTTCGTGCAGAACCCGGAGCTGGCACCGGACCTCGAGCGGAGAATCCGCCTGCTAATAGCCGAGGGCAAGAAGATCCAGGCAATCAAGGTCGTGCGCGAAGCGCGGAATCTGGGCCTCAAGGAAGCCAAGGACTTCGTAGAGAACCTGGAACGGAGCGGTAACTTCCGCTGAGTGAACCATGTGTGAATGATCAAGAATGACCTCAGACTGCCACTGGATGGTGGAAGCTGAGGTCATTTTTGTGATGCAGCCTATACCGGCATTGAGACTAAATATCCTTGTTCACATAAATCCGCGACGAAATCAGATAGGAGGCATAAATAATGATCAGGTATGCCAGCACGCCGATGACTACGAGCAGCATATTGTCTGTTTTACCGTCCTGAACCCATTGAGCGAGAGCCGGAAATTCCTTGTTCAAGCTTCCAAATGTAGTGAAACTCAGCATAATGACCATCATAAAAACTATATTGACAAACTGCATTCCTTTTTGCCCTAACCAGTAATACAGCGGGAGATAGAAAGAGGCTAACAGCGGGATAACTGCCGTAATCAGCCCCAGCTCTCTCCAGCGCAGCGGTTCATCCAGCTTGCCCATAGTCACCGCAACCCAGTACATGATTAGGGTACAAATGAGACTGAATAGCGAGAGTGGAATGATCGTCAGATATTTGGCTTGAATCAACCGCTGTCTCGGCACCGGGAGCGTGGCCAGAAACTTCTGGTTGTTATGCTGCATATCAATGGTACAGGCGTTAATCAGCAGCAATAGTGCCGGCAACAACGAGAATACCGTATAGGCTTGTGCATTGGAATATAACATAAGTACAAAATAGGGAATCAGCAGCAAAGCGAACTTCCGGGTAAGTATGAAGTCTTTGCGGATTAGCGCAATGGAGTTATGCATGAGCTTCGTCCCCTTTTACCGTATAATACATAATCTCTTCCAGCGTAGGTGTCTCGCAGATTGCCGTGTCCCTGAAATAACGTTCACCCTCCGCGCGGTTGCTAATCAGGCCCTCGAATCCCAGCCCGTTCTCCCGCAACCCCACGAACCACTGGCGTACATCCCGGTCCAGCAGCTCTTTCCCGCCTTTGACCAGCAAATAGCGCTCGCTCAGACTCTCCTTCATCTCATTGAAGATGATCCGTCCCTCGTTAATAAATACAATATAGTCGGCAATCCGGTCCAGATCTGTGGTGTTATGAGTCGAGAACAGAATCGACTTCTTCTCATCCTGAATATGCTCACTGAGCAGCTCCAGCATCTCCCGGCGGAAGATCGGATCAAGCCCCGAAGTAGGCTCATCCATAATCAGCAGATCGGCACCATGGGACAGAGCGATGGCGAGCGAGAACTTGATCTTCATCCCCTTCGACAGATCCTTGATTCTCTTACCCGGCGACAGCTTGAACTGCTCCTGAAATCTCAGATATGTATCGTTGTCCCAGCCTGGATAGAACGGAGCAATAATATTCTTCATCTGCTTCACGGTCATATTCTCATAATAAAAGCTCTCATCCGAGACGTAGCCGATCCGCCCCCGAATCGCTGCCTGCTCCTGATGGTTGTTCTGGCCGAAGACCCGGATGTCCCCTTGGTCCTGCGAGATTAAGCCCATTATCATCTTGATCATTGAGGTCTTACCTGCGCCATTCGGGCCGATCAGCCCGGTAATGTAGCCCTCCTTGATAGATAACGAAATATCCTTCAGCTCAAAACGGTCGTAGCTCTTCGTTACATGGTCTAGCTCAATTACAGTTCTCATTCCTGTTCCTCCTCATAGAGCAGCTTCAGCATCTCCGCGAGTTCAGCGTATTCCATGCCCAGCTGTCTGCTCTCGTCAATAATCTCCTTCAGCTTGCCCTCTACCATCCGCAGCCGCTGTTCCCGGATATATTCCTGATCGGCCCCGGAGACAAAAGATCCCTTGCCGACAATCGAGTTGATCAGCCCCTCCCGCTCCAGCTCCTCATAAGCCCGCTTTGTGGTAATGACGCTAATCTGCAGCTCCTTCGCCAGTAAGCGGATCGATGGCAGCGGCATACCCGAGAGTAGCTCGCCTTGGAGAATCATCTGGCGGACCTGCCCCACAATCTGGGCGTAGATCGGTTCGCCAGATGTACTTGATATCACGATATTCATGCAGCAGCATCAGCTTCCTTTGTGTTTGTTGTAACTAGTGTATATATATAATATATACACTATATTCAGTTGTGTCAATCCCTTGTGTCATCCCCTTAATTAGCCGATCATCCCCTGAGACCGCAGAAAGTGGTAGACGATCTCACTCTGCAGCCTTACTCTTAAGGCATAGTCCAGGCTCCAGCAGGTCTCTACGGTCACCGCCCGGGCACCGAGCAGGCGCTGAAAGGCCATCCGGGAAGTTCCTGCACGCTCCCTATGCCGTATGTTGAAGCGGTAAGCTCTATTCGTGATCGTCTGATTCATCCGCTTCACAATTTGCTTCGCCAGTCCATGCGCCCGGCTGACCGGGCTGATGATCAGGGTCTGGCCGACCCGCTTCGGATTCAGCTCGGACAGCCCGTTCGCCTCATGCAGATCCAGCACCCACGAAGGGCGGTAGCGCAAGGCAAGCTGCCATACAGCTGCCGACAACGGATGACGGGCCGGGGCGCCTTGTCCGCGCGGGAAGGTACGGTTCAGGTCAGGATTCCCGCGAATCCCCTTGCGCCGTGCGATTTGGTTCACCAGCGGGACGATAATCAGCTTCCCTGAGCGCAGCATCAGATCTCCCCGGCTGAGCCGGCTGGCGATGCCTTGCGCTGCACGGCTGCTCGCCGGCTCATTGCCGTGAACACCGGAGATGATCATGAATACAGGTCCGGGGACGCCGCTGCTAATGACATAATAAGGTGTGGCATAGGGCGTTCCTGCCGCCAGTGTATGCTTCTCTACAGACAATGCGGTTCACCTCGCTCTGGATAATGCGGATCATGTGGATGATGGTATACAAGATTCTGGACAGCACCAACGGTTACTCTGTAATGTATGCGGATTACCTGCGGGGGATTGGACGAATAGGACAGCAAAATAACCCCACAAAGTGGAGCTTTAGCGTAGGTGATGACTCAAAAACTTTGCGGGGGCCCCAAAACATATAAACTCTATCTAAAAAAGCCGGACAAGTCCAATATGGACTCATCCGGCTTCTTCTCTGGATGCACGATAGTACTAGCGGGTGTCAAGTAGAAACGGCTTCGTAGTCCTTTTAAAGGACGGTATCGTTTCAGCGAGAAATAGAAGGATAGTTTATAGTGTGAAGCATATAAATTCTTATATTTTTAATAAAACACGACCTGGTTCTTCCCGGCAGACTTCGCCTCATAAAGAGCCTTCTCCGCCTTGGCAATGAAGTCAGACGGGCGGTCAGAGGGAACCGGTACCTTCAACAGGCCGCCTATACTTACAGTGACCACCCCTTCCTCTTCAAAGCGGTCGCGGGGAATCTGCAGATCAGAGACACCTTGACGGACGGACTCGGCTAATTGCTCCGCCTGGGAGGCGGACGCACCCGCCATCGTGAGGATGAAGTTCGCCCCGCTGAAGCGGGCCACGAAGGTGCCGTGCGTGATGCTGATGATATTCAGTACATCGGCTACCGACTGGATGCAAAGATCGCCGCCCTTCAGCCCGTGTACCGCATTATAGGAATGGAAATCATCGATATCAATCGACAGCAGCAGCAAGGGTTCCCGGGTATTCAGCGTATCCTCCCAGCGCTGATCCAGCTCATGCACAAGGGCCTGGCGGTTCGGCAGATCGGTTAGTGAATCGGTCGTCAGATAGCTTTGCATCTGATTGGCCGCATCGATATAGGCTTCACCCTTCGCCTCTGTACCGGTTCCAGTGTTAAGCACCGCCATAATGGATGGTCTGCCGCCATGAATGACCGAAGCCAGACTCAGGCTTACGTCCAGCGGTTGCCCGTCGCTGCTCACGAACTGTCCCTGATCAGATACGAACTGGGTCACATTCTGGCTCAGGTCTGTGAAGTGCTGCTCCAGGGCTGGCCTGTAAGACTCCTGCACATAGTTCAGGAACGGCTGCCCGATCAGGGATTTTCCTTTCTCTTCACCTATCAGCTCCACTGCACGGTTATTGCAGTAGGCGATCACATCATCGGTAATCATGAAAAAGGCTACCGGAGACAGATCCATCAGCTGCAGATACCGCTGTTCGTTGTGGCGCAGACTGCGGGCATTCTGCAGGGCCTGTTCTTCCGCCTGACGCAGCTGGTTCTCGGTCTGTCCGCGCAGAATAGATTTGAGCTGAGGCAGAATGTTAAGATGCTGCTCTCTCCACGGAAGTGAGGTGGACTGAACCACCTGCCGCCATTTCTCAAAGGACTTGCGGGGAGACAGGCGCTGTCCGTCATTCTCCTGAATGACGGCCTTAGCCGGATCTCCGGCCCAGTCCACAATCTCGACCACCTCAGGCCTGAACCAGATCATGTAATTCTGTTGTCCTGGAGTCAGGGCGAGATAGATGACACCGGAGGCTTTATTCTTGTAAGCTTTGGCTGATTCATATTCCAGACTGAGCCTGGAGGTGCAGTAGGTGTAATCCTTCGACTTCCCTGCCAGCCAGCCGGCAAGCTCCCGCACCTGCTCCTGGGAGGGTGCTACTCCGAACAGCATCAGCTTGTCCTGATAACACACGGCTGCGCCGGAGGCCTCCATCATCCCCAGTAGTGTCTGCTCTTCATCGCCGAGCTGTTCAATCACCCGGGAAGAGCTGACGTTACCTGTGAAAATATCGACAATCCTCATCGCCTTGGTCCGCAGCTCCAGCTCCGTCTGATAATTGTCGAGCTGCTGACGCTGGTACAGTTCACTGGAGAAGAAGGCGCCCAGGAAATTACACAGATTACGGATACGGTGCGGGACATACTTGGGAGAATAGTGATGACAGGTGATCAGTCCCCAGAGCTTGTTATTATTGATCAGCGAGATGGTGGTCGTTGCGCCTACCCCCATATTCTGCAAATACTCAATATGGAGCGGAGACACACTACGGAGGATGGACAAGCTGAGGTTCAAGGGCTTACCGGTAAGCGGCTGCAGCACCGGGGTGATCGGAACCGGAAGATAGTTCACATCAACGATTGTCCGCAGCCAGTTGCGCAGATACAGCTCACGTGCCTGCTTCGGAATGTCAGACGCAGGATAATGATGGCCAAGGAACGGTTCCAGTCCTTCTTCCTTGGCTTCCGCAATCACCTTGCCGTTCCACTGTTCATCGAATTCGTAGATCATGACCCGGTCATAACCAAGCATCTCCTTCACCTGCTCGGCGGCGGCCTGGCTGGCTTCGAGACGGTTCGCCGTATGCTTCAGCCGTCCGAAGAACGTGCGGATCCAGTCGAAGTCATTGGGGCTGTCGCTCTGATCGATGGAGGCAGGCTCCAGTTCAACGATCATCAGACCTTCACTTTCGTGAATGATGCAGAAGAAGTCCTCCGGCTGATCTGCCACTTTAATCGTTATAACTATATATTGTAAATCTGCTGTTTCTTTCGCATTCACACTGCGTTCAAGCATCATCTTCAGCTGCTCCGGGCCTACCAAGTCAGCCATAGGCGTTCCTAACAGTGCTTCGGCAGCTGTTCCCAGTAACTTACCCGTATTCAGACTGGCTTGGACAATCCTAGGAGCTGTGTCCTGAGTTACGGCCAGCAATACACCATGCGGCTGAATAAGTCCGGGAATATGGATGGGCTCCTTCTCGCAGTTATTAAGATCCACGGGTTCCTTGGGGTCCAGCCCGGCTTCATTCAACAGGGTCCGGTTCAGCGGCTGATTCTCATGTTCTGTATTAAAATCTGACATAGGTGCAATGCCTCCATTGAAGTAAATGATTTCTAAGCTGTTTTGGCGTAGGTTCATTCTAACTTAATTTGGGCAACAATAACAAACATAAGTCTGGTCTGCACAGCCTGTTTTGGCTTGTATTACAGTCTTGGAATAATTATGTATAATATGGATGGATAGAGCATAACCTGTGACGGCTAATCCATTCCTATACTCCGAGGTGACCGTAATGCGGCGAACCAAACGTTCAGGTAGAGAGATTGTTTCTTTTCTGCTAAGCGCCTTCTCCATACTGATCATTGCCTTCTTCCTCATCCGCTATGTGCTTCAGACCGTTTCATTCGCACCTTAACAGCCTGCCCACGCAAAAAGGAGCATTTGGGGGAAATGCTCCTCTTCGGCTTGCATATACCAAGTATTAGGTTGCACTTCCGGAAGAATTGTAATCCGAAAGTCTTACCAATAATTTACCTTAAAAACCTCAATAATACAAGTATTTCCTTCTATTCCAGTGAAAATGTGACTAATTCATAACAGCGCTTCGCCGCTTGGCTGCGCATCCGGGGATTTGGGGCGCAGCAGGCTTTGCCGCCTGATCTATACGCCCGTTATAATGAACCTACTCTGCGCAGAGAATAACCGAGAGAAGGAACATTCACATGGATGCTAATCCCCTGTTACAGCGCAAGACCGCACAATTTACACATCTCGTTACCGAAGGCACTCATTATGAGGTCGGACGCGCCTTGGGCGCCCATCATAAGAATAACTCCGCCATGCTATCCTTCTTGTCCTCCCCCTTCATGGGAGCCTCCCCGCTGACTCCCTATGCTGCAGACAAAGCCATGGAGAGCTTCGAGCGCTACTGCCCCGGCTTGAATGAAGAAATTCAAGGCTTCGCCGATGAGACCGGCGTAGAGGCCGCCCATGTCGTATTCTATTATTCCTATTTTCAGGCACCGGGCCACTGCACACAGGCAGCCTACCGAACTGGAGCAAGTGGGGAACAGAGCGGACATATCTGTCATATGCGTAATTATGATTTTGGCTGGGAGGATGAGCCGTATAATCAGCTGCTGCTCAGCACAACCCGGGTGAAGGGCAAACCGGCGCATACCGGCTTTGCGCTGCAGCTGTTCGGGCGTTATGACGGGATGAATGAAGCAGGACTTACCGTAACCACCACCTCGGGGAGAGTCCGGCCGGAGATGACCGGGGAGGGCTTTATTTTTCCAGGCGTAGTCCGGGCCTTGCTGGATCAATGTACTACCGCGGAAGGGGCGGTCCAGCTCATGCGCAGCATGCCGGTGGCCGACTACAGAAACTTCCTGATCTCTGACGCCCAGGGGAACATCGCCCTTGTGGAGACGGCTGGTACCGAGAAAGAGATCCAGTACCATCCTGCTACTGCTGCCAGCTTAAGCGTAAGCCAGCTTGTGCTCTCGGCGAACCATTACACCCTGCCCTCCATGCAGCTACACAATCAGCAAGTCATGGAGAACTCATGGACAAGATATGACGCGCTGCGTGCAGCACTTATGGACGATAACACCTCTATCAATCCTGTAGAAGCCATGAAAGCTGCCGCAGGACGCGAATATCCCGAAGGGATCTGCTGTCACCATTACAGCGAAGGCTTAGGCACCTTATGGTCCATGGTCTGTGACAACACAGCCCGCGAGCTGCATATCTGTTTCGGTTCCCCGCAGTTAAACGGCTGGAGAACATTCGGGTTCCTTGACCCGGCGGGAATGCGTGTATACGAGGCAGTGCTGCCGGGCAAGCCGTCCGCTGAGGGATTCTGGACCCGGCCCAGGTAAGCTCACCCTCACTCCTGCTGCTGTGACGCCTTCCGCAAAATAGACTGCACAAACGCGGTCTTCCCGTCACAATACGCATCGATATCATAACGGTACGCTTCAGCCAGCCGCTGCTTGACCGCCTGATATTCCTCCCGGGCAGCGGGATGGCTGCGCAGATAATCACGGAACCGGATATGCTCCACGTAACCCTTGCCGTCCTTGGGACATACATAAAGATGGTATTTCATGAATCCGTCATCCTGGTTGCTCTTGAAGGCTTCCCGGCCCTCAATGCCCATATTACCCTGATGCTCATAACCGAACGCATGCAGTCTGCGGATGATCTCCGGCAGCTGGTCATAGCTCTCCATCACCAGATCGATATCAATCACAGGCTTGGCCCACAGTCCTTCAATCGAGGTGCTGCCCACATGCTCCGCTGCGATAATCAGATCTCCGGCGATCTCCAGCATCCGCTTCTCAATTCTGCTATATTCCGCCTTCCAGGCCGGATCATACGGAACCACCTCTACAACCTTAGTCTTCTCAGCCATAATCCCTCTCCTCCTTCGGCTATAACCTGTACCCGCCACTGGAATAAAATACAAACCTCTATCTCATACTAACCCGCAGAGACGGAGGTGAACAGTATGCCCAAGAATAGTGCAGACCCGAAGCATGACCGTGCAGATAACCGCGCCGATTCTAAAAACAACCAGCAGAATCACGCCAGCATCAGCGAAATCCCCCAGATGGTGACTCCTGATAAAGCAGCAGATGTCGTGCCGAGTCTAAACGGCGTGACCAAGAACGAGAGCTGATTTCAGCTTTGATATGCTTATTGTCCAGGCTTCCCTCTCCGGCAACAGAGGCGGAAGTCTGGTCTTTTATCCATGCGCTATAGTTCTACAATAAGTCTAATGATAGAATAATAGAATCCTTTTAATAATGACGGAAAGAGTGGACATATGCGAATTGGATTTTTTGACTCCGGAATTGGCGGGTTAACGGTGCTTCATCAGGCGCTTAAGCTCTTGCCGCAAGAGGACTACCTCTTCTATGCAGATACAGACCATGTTCCCTACGGGGAGAAGACAAAAGACGAAGTCAGGGAATACATCCTGCAAGCGGTAGATTTTATGGCCAGTCAGCATATCAAAGCGTTGGTTATCGCTTGTAACACAGCCACCAGCATCGTAATCGAAGAGCTGCGGCAGCGGTATGACTTTCCGGTCCTCGGGATCGAGCCGGCAGTCAAGCCTGCGGTTGAACAATCGGAGGGCAAGCAGAAGAAGGTGCTGGTACTGGCCACCCGCTTAACGCTTCAGGAGAAGAAGTATCATGATTTGGTGCACCGTATCGATCACGGGGAGATTGTAGATAGTCTGCCGCTTCCCGGGCTGGTTCAGTTTGCGGAGCATTTTGATTTTGACGAAGAGAGAATTATTCCCTATCTGAAAAGTGAGCTGGCACACTTGGACCTTAAGCGGTACAGCACGGTGGTCCTTGGATGTACCCATTTCCCCTACTTCGAGGGAAGCCTGCGGAAGATATTCCCCGAAGGGGTGAACTTCATCTCCGGCAGTCTCGGAACCGCCAGGCATCTGAAGCAGATTCTTCAAGCAGGGGGCCGGATCAATGAGGGGACGGGCGATATCCTTTTTTACAGATCCAGTGTCCAGGTAGAGGATCCTGCATTGTTATCTCAATATGAGTGTCTGTTCCAGCGTCTGGATGACATTGAACTATCTATTAATCTGAGTAAAAGGAGTGATCCCGCATGAGTCACTATACAGCCATAATGGAAAGATTACGCCGGAATCCGCTGAAGAATGTTACGCTGCTCAAAATGATGACGGCGTATCATGCTCAGATCGACAGCGTGCTGATTGAACAGCAGGAGGAGTGGGGCGTGCTGCTGCTTATGCCTGCCGCAACCTTCGGCTATGATCACCGGACCTACCCGGAGGCTGACACCGTTGTGCTGATGGACTACAGCAGTCCTGAGGTCTTCCCTGCCCTGCTCAAGCGGTTGCCGCAGGACGCCAACCTGGTCTTCAAGCTTCAGGAGGATGCATACCGTCAGGCGCTGGAACCGTATTTCGCACTGCGGCGGGTCCGTAGTCTCTATTCTTATTCTTCGGCCGAAGGCCAGGGGTTCAGCGCAGATGAGGCCTGCACGGTCAGTGAAGCTATCGATGAACGGCTGCTGCCGCTGTGGATGGCGAATGATTATTCGCTAGAGGAAATCACGCAGTATTTTGAAGACGGGGCGTTCGCTGTGACGTTATTTGACGGGGATACGCCACTCAGTACATGTATGGTGTACCGCAATGAGGAGCGAATCTGGGAGATAGGCGGCGTACGTACCATAGAAGCTGCCAGACAGCGGGGGTTGGCACAGCGTGTAGTCCGTACAGCAGTCTTCCATACCCTGAAGCGGGGCTACATTCCCAGGTACCAGGTGCTGGAGAACAACCTCGCCTCCATCCGCCTCGCCGAATCCATTGGCCTTACCCGCGCTGTTACGCTGGAGCACTGGGTTAATTATTGATGGATTGAATAGGAGCATTCGCTCACTACCTATGAAGGAGTTAGATTATGAATAATCCCCTTCCACCCTATGGCGAACAGAATTACTATCAGCAGTACCCGAAGCCTCCGCAGGAGCGAACGAACAGCAAAGCGGTTGCAGCACTTGTGCTGGGTATTCTCTCCATCGTAATACCTTACGTCGGCATCCTGTTTGGGATTACCGCAATCATTCTGGCTTCACTTGCCTTCAAGGAGATCCGTTACAGCTATGAGCAAGGCCGGGGATTGGCGATTGCCGGACTGGTCTGCGGAATAGTCTCCACCTTTATTTATACCATTCTCATCATCATGTTTGTTTTAACTATTCTGCTATTCAATAGTGCACAGACTACGATGGGTTATGTTGTGTTTTAGGTGAAACGGCCTCAACATGCCCACTGCACTATTTTAATTCCATAATTGCAGTAAGGTATGAAGCTGCGTTCATAGCTAATATTCAGAAATAAGTGTATTCGGTGCAACTAAAAACAATAAAAACGAAGGCACACCTCTCTTAACTGTATTCCATACAACTAAATTTGGCGGAATGGGCGAAAAGACGGATACAGAAGCATTTTAGTTGTACGAAATACAGCTAAACAGAGATTCAGCGGCACATCCGGCGATTTAGTTGTACAGATTGCAACTAAGCCTATCTCTTGCACCTAATCAAGCACAGCCACCTTCAGCAAGTGATGAGTTAAAGGTAATTTTCACACGTTTAAATCAGATATTCTACTAGGAGGCAGACTATGCAAGCAAGCGAAAGGTACGTTTACCACATTGTAACCCGGAAGAAGATGGCCCTGAATCAAATCATTCATTTTGACAACCAGCAAAAAAACACCTTGTATCACTACTTTTTTGAGCAAGAACAGTTGAATTCCAAAGGGGAAGACGTTATTCAAATCCTGCACGGCAATTATACTGATGACGGTTTGAAATTGGATAAAGAGGATGCAGATGTTACGGTTAAGTATGCGGAGCAGACCATCCGAGCGGTTCGAGAGGTGATCGTTGAAATGGTAAGGCTACAGGAACATCCTGAGTATCCTTCACGTTTGTCTTGCTTATACGCAGCAAAGAGCTATGAAGACGCCCTGATGTGGAAAAGCATATTCGATTCTTATCACCGGAAAGTGTTGCAGATCGTGAAACTTAAGGTCACTGGAGCTATTTTTGAAGGTGACGGCAGTCTATTACCCAAGGAAGACGGGGCCCCATTCTCCCGTAAAATCGAACAAGCCAGAGAATACTGGAAGGGTAATCTCAGTAACGCGCTCCCAGAGCTGTTGATTAACGGAAGAATCGAAGTCGTAGACATCCTCACAGAGTACCCTTGCTCCTAAGAATGCTGATGCTCTCCTGCTGGCGGTATTCTGTGGGGGTAAGGTTGTATTTCTTGCGGAACATTTGGGTGAAATGGCGCATGTCCTGGTAGCCTACCCGCTCTGCGATATCGGCCAGCTTCAGCCCCGGATTCAGTAGTAGCAGCTTCGCCTGCTCCAGCCGCAGCGAGGTGACATATTCCTTGTACCCCTGCCCCGTCTTCTGCTTGAACAGCTGGCTGAAATACGCCGGATTCAGGAACACCACCGAAGCTATTCTCTCCAAAGACAGCTCCTCGTAGAAATGCTCCTTAATGTAGTGCAGCGCCACTTCAATCGCCTTCTCCCCACTCCCCTTGAGCGGCTCAAGCGGCGGCCCCTGGAAGGCCGAAGCCTCCCGCATCCGCTTCACGATCTGCGGCACCGTATGGAAGTCACAGCTCCGCCCGGAATAGATCATCTGAAAAGGGATTTTCAAATAATGCGTCAGATGCGTCTTCACCTCCTCCTGGAACTGCTCTACCCGGACGCTCTCGCCCGGTGAGATCAGGCCCAGCAGGTGCTGGCGGTCATAGCTGACCACGAAGCCCCGCCCATACCGCTCGATCAGCTCGGAGAGAACATTCTCGACAATGAAATGCTCCAGCCGGGCGCTCTGATCCCCAGGCTCCAGCTGAACCATCACCAGATAGAAGGAGTGATAATCTTCAATGAACGCGTCGATGTCCAGATTCCCGATATCCAGCCCGGAGGCCAGCCGCTGAAAAACCCCCTCGCGCAGGAACCGCAGACTGGCCTTCAGCCGCTCGCCTTGCCGCGAGAGCTGGTTGTCCTGCTGGATTTCGATTGTCAGGCTGTCGATCAGCTCGGTCAGCTTATGCTTACCGATCGGCTTGAGCAGATAGTCCCGTGCTCCCAGCCGGACCGCTTCCTGGGCATAGGAGAATTCGCTGTGGGCAGAGATGACAATCCATTTCACATACGGATACCGGCGTTTCGAGATTTTCATGAATTCCAGCCCGTTCATGCCCGGCATTAGAATATCGGTCAGCACGATATGGATGTGCTGCTCTTCCAGAATCTTCACCGCTTCCTCCGCCCGCTCAGCCACGAACACCTGATGCTCTGCACTAATCTGCTTAATCGTACGCTTGATGCCTTCACGGATGGCCCGTTCATCATCGGCTATAAGAATATTCATCCCGGCAGCTCTCCTTCCACTGGAATAGGCAGCACGATCGCCACCTGCGTCCCCTCACCGGGGAAGCTCTGAATCTGCAGACCGTAACCCTCTCCGAACATGAACCGCAGGCGGCGGTGCAGGTTCTGGAGTCCGATCCCGCTTTTGCCGCCTTCTCTGCCACTAGCGCCAGAATTATCCGGACCATCCACATTCAGCGACTCCTGTAGCCTTGCAAGCTGCTCCCCGTTCATTCCGTCCCCGTTATCCTCCACAATTAGCTCAAGGTGGTCGTCCTCTTGCCGGGTGTACACCTTAAGAATCCCCTGACGCGAGAGCGGCTCCAGTCCATGCTTGACCGCATTCTCAATGACCGGCTGCACCGTCATCTTCGGGACCCTTATGTTCAGCCAGCGTTCATCGATATCCGTCACGATTACGAGGCGGCCCTCCAGACGGATCGAGATAATCTTCAGGTAATGCCCGATCTGCTCCAGCTCCTCCCTCAGGCTCACCTCAGCCCCGTCTTCCCACTGGCTGCTGTAGCGGAACATTGAGGACAGCGACAGCACCAGCTCGCCAAGCTGTTCATTGCCCTCCTCATCGAGCATCCAGTAGATCATATCCAGCGTATTGTATAGAAAATGCGGGTTCACCTGGGACTGCAAAGCGTGCAGCTCCGCATTCTTTTCGCTGACCGAGGACAGCTTGACCCGCTCAATCAGCTCCTCGATCCGCCGGACCATCCGGTTGAAGGAAGCGACCAGAATGTTAATCTCCTGATACGAAGAGACCTTGACCATGCCGCCGAAGTTCCCCACCTCTACCTGGCGCATCTCGCGGATCAGCTTCTTCAGCGGCGAAGAGATGGTCTGCGATACGATCGAAGCAATCAGCGTGGAGACCAGAATGAGCGCCGAGATCACGATCAAGAGATAACGCTTCATCTCCACCAGCTCCACATTCAGATCCTTATCCGGAGTAATACTCATCACCCACCAGCCCGAGAAAGACAGCTTAGACGCCACAACCAGTTGGCCGCGCTCCTGCTGAACCATCACATGCTCCGAAGCGGGGAGCTTAGGCAGACGGGCAGTGTCCGGCTGCGGATCTGTGGCCGAGGTGACAAACCGTCCATCCGGGGACATCAGGTAGACCTGGCTGTGCGCGCCCAGCTTCAGATTCTCCAGCGCGTCCAGCACCGGCTGCGGGTCCGTCTCATACAGCACGATGCCTATCGGCTTATGCTCATTCAGGTCATAGAGCTGCCGCCCGAAGGCGAAGACCGGACTGTCCTCCACCTGGTCGATCAGGGAGTGCGGGTACACCCCGAGCCAGACCATTTTCCCTGAGGAAGCCTGCAATTGCCGGTACCAGTCCTCCTGCCTATAATTCGGATCGACCACATTCATATAGTTGCCATAGTTGTAGATCTTGCCGCGGTCCGTGATCACATGAATACCCACCAGATCGTCCCGCGAATAAAAAATCGAGCCGATGATATTCGTCACCGTCTGCTCATTGATATAGGCCACCGCCGGCCCGTCCGTCTTCTCATTAATCAAGCGGATCATCTCGAAGTTATTGCTGAGCGATTTGGACAAGGCGTCATACCCCTTATAGAGAAGCGTGAATAAGCCTGCGCTCTGGGCGACGTTTTTTTGCGACAAATCACCGATCTTCTCATGCAATTGGTCTGTAGTCCGGTTATAGTACAGCAGGCTGACAATAAGCAGAATACTGGACATGCAAAAAAGAAACAGCAAGAACAACCGATGATGAATGGAATGAAAGCCGAGCTTCATAAGACTCTCCCCTTTACGCACCTGTTCTGCCGTTTCCTATTATAAAACTTTTCCATTTTTATGCAATGAGGGAATTCAGCACGCTTACCCCTATCCCTTAACCGCTCCGGCCACCATCCCTTTGGTAATCTGATTCGACAGGAAGAAGTAGATCAGAATTACCGGCAGCGCGCCCATCACCAGGAAGGCCCCGATATTCCCGTAATTGACCGAATACTGGCTCACGAAGGTATAGACCCCGAATGGAAGGGTTTTGAGCCTCTCTGACGAGATGAACGTGGCGGCCAGGATGTACTCGTTCCAGATATTGATGAAGGTTAAGATACATACGGTCATGACAGGCGGAATCGACACCGGCAGGATAATGCTGCGGAAGATCCGGTACACGCTCGCCCCGTCGATGAACGCCGATTCTTCGATCTCATGTGGAATAGCTCTCATGAAGCCGCTCAAGATGAACACGGCGATGGGAGTCGAGAACGCGATGTACGGCAGAATCAGCGACCAGTGGGTGTTGAGAATATGCATGTTTTTGAAAATAATCATCAGCGGCAGCAGCGTGGCCTGCATCGGAATCATCATCCCCATCAGGAAAATGGTCATCACGACATTGCCGTATTTCCACCGGAACCGGGAGATCGCATAGGCCGCCATCGAAGCCAGCAGAATGACACAAATCATCGTAAGGGCGGTAACGAACACGCTGTTCGACAGGTACTTCAGATAACTGCCCGAGGTGTAAGCCTCATAGTAGTTATGCCACTGGAATTTTCGCGGAAAAGAAAAGAAGCTCCCGTCCTGAATCTCCTCATTCGTCTTCAGAGAGTATAACAGGAGCCACAGCAGCGGGTAGAGCTGGGTAATGACAGGAATGGCAAAAAGAAGATACACGATTCCTTTTTTAAGCTTACGCATGGTCCGCGCACTCCTTTCCTATTCGAATTTTCGCTCAAGCCGGTTAAAGATCATGTTGATGATGCCGGTAAAAATGAGACAGACCACCACGAGGAAGGTCGCAATCGCGCTGCCGTAGCCATACTTGAAGGACAAGAAGGAGCTGTTATACATATGGGTGGAGATGACATCCGTTGCATGTGCAGGACCGCCGCCAGTCATGACCATAACCAGGTCGAAGGCTTGCAGGGACCCGATAAACGCCAGGATGATCGAGATTTTGAAAATCGGAATGATCAGCGGAAGCGTAATGTAACGATCCGCCTTGAAGCCGTCAGCCCCGTCAATTCTGGCCGCTTCGTACAGCTCGTCGGGAATGTTCTGCACTCCGGTATACTGAATCAGCAGATGGTAGCCGAAATACTGCCACAGGGACACCAGATACAGAGAATACATGGCGATGTTAGGCTCGGTCAGCCAGTTATGCGTCCAGCTCTCAAGCCCCAGGGACACCAGCACACCGTTCAGCATGCCCCCCATCGAAGTAGGGTTATAGATGGTCTTCCAGAGTTGTCCAATAATAACGACTGATAAGATGACCGGCGTGAAGTAGATCGACACCAGCGTGTTGGCTCTGCGCAGATAGCGGTTCAGCAGGATCGCCATCCCCAGACAGAGCGGGATTTCCAGCATGGAAGCCACGGCGTACAGCAGCGTTCTCCGAACAGAGGGCCAGAACACCGGGTCATTCCAGAACATATTCTTGAAGTTGCCGAAGCCGACGAACTGAGAGGTCGTTAGACCGTCCCACTTCAATAAGCCCGTATATAATGAGACCAGTATGGGAACGAATACCAGGCACACATAGAGCAACAGACATGGCAGTATGAAGGCAGCGATTGTGTATGCCGGAACCTTAAGGACTTTCATCTTTCCCGCCTCCTAATCAAGCAGATTCTTCTTTATCTACTGATTCATATCATTAATGATTAATGCTATTAACTTTAAAAAGCACATGATAAACCCGATGCGAAGCAGCCTGAATCAGCTGGCTTCGCATCGAGCAGGACGGCTATACGATTGCAGGGAATGCGTTAGATGGCGTAAATTGAGTAAAGCTTAGATTATACGAAACGCTGAAGTCTTAGGCTTATTTATTGGCTTCAAATGCGGCCTGATGCTCTTTGGCTACCGCCTTGGAATCCATCTTTTGAACGAACAGGTTCTGAATGCTGCTGAGGTGGACTTGTGAAGTTGCTGGATTCATCGTGTTGTCGAAGGACAGATCGCCGCCTTTTACTTGGTTGAACAGACCGGCCACAGTGATAGCCAGCTCGGAGTAACCGGCAGCTTTCAGGTCACCGTCTACCTTTTGCCCGATACCTACAGCATTCTTCAGCTCGAACTGTTTTTTAGGATATTCAGAAGCGAAGAAGTTCAGGAAATCCTTCGTTTCCTTCAGATGCTCGCTGTTTGCAGACACGGCAAATGCGCTGCCCGGTGCAAGCATGAATTCGTTCGGATCACCTTTACCGTTAACCGTAGGAAATTGGAAGGCTCCCACTTTACCGGCTACGGAAGAAGCATCATTCGCGCCCGTCTCCCAAGTACCGATAACCCACATTGCTGCCTTACCGGATCTGAAAATATTCCCGCCGGCATTTGCATCGATGGAAGTTGCCCCGTCAGGGAATGCGCCTGCTGCTACCAGTTGCTGGAACGCGTCTACCGCTTCAACAAAGGCAGGATCTTCAAATGTTTTCTTACCATCCACTACGTCTTTCAGGAAGCCAGGACCGCCGTTTGTACGAAGCAGGATGTTCATGAACAGGAACGAGCCGGTCCACGAATCCTTTTCACCGATAGCCAGTGGAGTAATCCCTTTGTCTTTTAAGAGCTTAACGTCCTTCAGTAATTCTTCAAACGTGGTTGGAGGTGCTGCAATTCCGGCTTGGGCGAACAAGTCTTTGTTGTAGTAGACCACTTCGATATTGTTGCCGTCAGGAAGCGCATACACATTGTTATCGAAGCTGTAATAGTCGAGCAGACCCGCTTGGTACGTATCTTTCAGTCCATTCTGATCGAGCACATCATTCAGCGGGGCTAATAATCCTGCATCTACAAAGGGCTTCATTTGAGCGGCAGGGTTAACCATCGTAATATCAGGTATTTCTTTGGAGGCTGCTTGTGTTTTCAGCTTCACCTTCTGTTGATCCGTGTTCAGCGTATCCAGCTCAATCTTTACATTGGGATGCTCTTTCATGTACTGGTCAGTCAGCTCGTGGATCATTTTGTAAGACGGTGTTGCAGGGTCAGGGTAGATGTTCTGGAAGGTAATAGTTACCTTCTTGTCGCTCGGAGCGTCTGTAGCAGCGGCATTGCCGCTGCCTGTGGCGGCGTTCGGTGCGGCGGTGTCCTTAGCCTTGGAATTGGCGTTGTTGTTCGAGTTCCCGCATGCGGCAAGGCTTACTGCCATTAGCGCGGCGAACGCGACGGTGGCGGTTTGCTTCATTTTTCTGTTGACCATTCATTAAAGCCCCCTCTGTCGTGATAAGCTAATTATCATCGCGTAGAGCGCTTCCGGGCAAGGTGGGAACTGCAGAAATGAGGTTTGTTTTTTCTAGGGTATGCTTGGGCGGGCTTCGTTCGTCAGCTCTTTATCTAACATCTGCTCATCGTCTTTCACATAGCCACAATCTTCGTAGGTCCGAATAGCCGCAGTGTTCCTTCTGCCCGTCAATACCTTGACCCGTTTCACTCCGCGCAACCTAAGCTCGTCTTCCAGACAAGTAATAATAGCTCTGGCAGCTCCCTTTCTTCGAGCGGTATCTTGCACATAGAGTTCTGTAATTTCTCCATAAGGCTCCTCATAGCAAAAAGAATACAGGCTTTGGGCGCAGCCAAAACCGACGATGCTACCGTTCAACTCGGCTACGGCAATCAGCTCGTTACGGTTAGTATGCAGATGTTCAATAATTTGGGCCGGGGGTCTGTGAACGCCGCCATTGAACTCTTGATTGAGTCGCGACAATGCCTCAGCATCTGTTATGGATGCCAGCCTTATAGTTATAAGTGAATTCACTTGGAGTCACCTTTTTTATTTATATTTTTATAAAAAGCACTAAAGAATTGAACTCTAAGCTTGGTCGTCACTGCGGTGAACATTTGGACTTCCGGCTGCTGTTGTCACAAGATTTCTTCATCAACATCTTAAGCGTAATAGCTCTAATTCTTGAAGAACTTCCTTTACATCACAGCTGGAATTCAAGATATGGATCATCTCTTCCGTAATGGGGAGATCATCGTAGATTTCTGCAACAACCTCTAGGGATAGTGAACAATCAAAATAATCTGTTGCAAATTCCACAAAATCCTCTGGTGTATGGAATATACAGCCCATTAAAAAATCAGAACCATCGCTCTTTCCTTCTGGAATCTCAACGTTCCCCTTGTGCCAGTTCGTGTCACTGTTTTTACGCCAAATACAAAAAGTCACATCATCTTTTTCAATTGCAGCATCATCAAGTAAAGATAATAGTTCCATTGGGACGTCATCATAAATCCCTTGCCATACTTTATGTTCATCTTGCGCATATGGGCTTAATCCGGATTCATGATCGAAGCCTTTTATGATGGAGCCTTCAGGGGAAAACAAAATAAACAGATGATCCCCTGATCCATTATCTATTTTCGCCATAGAAACACCCTCATTCCAATCTTGAACATAGCTATGGTAACGAAGCCATTCCTCCGGACAAAGAATAATATTTAGTGATGCTTGGATTTTCATTAGCTTTTGTAACATTGCTGGATCTGGTAGACGCTCTAACATATTTGCTTCCATGAATTCTCACCCTTTCTTCTTTCATTGCACAACTAGAGTAACCCTTCGTCTGAGCTTACTTTTTCGAATAATTCTCTATCTAGAGTTCAAGAGAGAAGCTCCGCTGTTTTATTAACGCAAGCCGGAGATTCCGCTTTAGAAAATGCCCGCAACGATCCGGAATTTTGGAAGCTAATCGTCGAAAAAGAGATTGCGTTTACCAAATTACTGGGCATGCTTGATTGGAATGAATCCCAGCTATATGGTGCAAAAGTTATAATTCCCGCCGTATAACAAGAAGCAGCCGGTCACTATAGGATCGGCTGCTTCTTGTTGTAGTCCCATACTCGCTTATTCAAGCCTTCTCAAATCCATAATCCCTTTCAACCTTGCAAACCCTTGTTTTATAAGCGAGATACCAATCAGATATCCCTTTGCGCTGGGCTACTAAATGTCGTTCGTTTTGTTTCCATTTGTGTATAGCTTCGAGAGAATCCCAATAAGATACAGTAATACCTACACCTTCTCTGGCACTTTCTACTCCGAGAAATCCAGGTTGGACGGATGCAAGTTTCTCCATTTCATCCGCCATTTCCACATATTTGGTATCCGCATCTGTTCGTTCCGATGTAAAAATCACTGCGTAATAAGGTGTTTGTGGTGTTTTAGCAATCTCGCTCATGATTTCACCTCCGTTATTTGGTTATCCCTATATCCATTATGCCGTAGGCTGCTTCCACTGTTTGATCACGCTGACTAGACCCGGTACATCAAGACCGTCGAGCGAAAAGGCTTTGCGCAGCAGGTCATGCGGGATGAACTCATCGTATTTGCCGAGGTAAGGGGCTTCATCCGGCTTCAGGAGCGTGAGTGCATCCGTAGCGGCAGCGGTCTCAGCAATAATCTCATCCTCCAGCTTCTCTGCACCCACTTTGCCTGCGACCACCATATAATACGGTTCCATCGGCACGACCGAGCGCAAGCCAAGCGGCTCCTTCAGATTGTTCTTGAGCAGGCGCTCCAGCGTGCGGAACTGGCGGCTGCCAGCCCACGGAAGGATGAACATGGAGTCTCCCCCGGCTGGCAGAACGGAACGCGTCAGCAGTCCGCTCTCCTTCGCGAGCCTGCGGGCCCGTTCCAGTCTGGCGGCCGCGCTTGGTGCAAGGTATGGGTACAGGGCCGTAGATCCTAATACTTCGCGGATCTTCGTCATAATCCGGGTATGGACATCTCCGCCTGCACCGAGCCATAAGGTGTCCACTTTGCCGCGTGAGCCTTTGACATAGACGGCCTTATGGCGGTTGTCCACCTCCTCGACCTTCCATAGCTTGCCTGCCAGTGTGAAGCAGTAGCCTGGAGGCGGCACGGTGGTAATGGACCCGATCTCCTCCGTCCCGTTATAGACGACATGCTCTTCATCGTCCTTGAATACCGCATAGAAGCGGAAGTTGTTAACGATCTTCTCACCCGCCATCCCGATCAGCAGGCTGCCCTCATCCATCTTCTCGATATGGCCCATGCCCAGCATGTACTCCATGAAGTCATCATAATCAGCGGGATCAATGCTGCGGAAGGACGGCAGGCTCAGTACAGCCTCCTTCAGCTCCTCCGGCTCTGCCTCACCCATGCTCTTCAGAATGCTCATCGTCTGATGATACAGGAGACCGACCGGCAGCTGGCGCACGGTCAGCGGCTCCACCCATTTCTCGCGTACATACAGCTCGATTACGGCTATGGCCCGCAGCAGCGTCCACGGCATGCGCGCCGGGAGCTGCGCCTCCTCGTCCTCCTCCTCGGGCGTGACGAAGATCATCTCGGAGGCGGCGTCCCCGCGCCTGCCCGAGCGGCCCAGCCGCTGCACGAAGCTCGCGCAGCTATAAGGCGCGCCGAGCTGGAGCACCCGCTCCAGCTCGCCCAGATCAATCCCCAGCTCCAGCGTCAGCGTCGCTGCAGCCACAGCCGGCCCTGCGCCCTCACGGAGCGTGGCCTCGGTCTCCTCGCGCAGCATCGCGGAGATGCTTCCATGATGCACATGGAAGACATCCCGCTCGCCCCGCTTAGCGGCAATGCGCCGCATCTCCAGGATGGCCTCTTCGGCATCGGTGCGGCTGTTCGTAAAGATGAGCGCCTTCTTCACATGCGTGTGATCATAGATGAAGCCATAATAAGCCTGTCGCGCCCGCTCCAGGTGCTCGGCTTCCTCCTCATTCCGCGCATCCGGGAACGAGAAATGCTCCACGCTCAGCCGCAGCTTGCGCCCGCCCTGCGGCGCGCTGACCTCCACGCTCTCGCGCGTGCCCGCCGCCAGCCACTCCGTGACGGATGCATAATCGCTTAAGGTCGCAGAGAGGCCGACCCGCCGCGGATGACAGCCCGCCATCCGCGAGATCCTCGCGAGTTGGCTCAGCACCTGAATTCCGCGGTCTGCGCCCATGAAGGCATGAACTTCATCGATGATGATGAAGCGCAGATCATGGAACAGGGCCGGGATCGCATTCGGGCGGTTCATCAGCAGGCCCTCCAGCGATTCAGGGGTGATCTGCAGCACTCCCGAAGGGTTCTGCATCAGCTTGGTCTTGTCCGCCTGCGGCACATCGCCATGCCAGTGCCAGACCGGAATGTTCCCTTCACGCAGCAGGTCGTTCAGCCGCGTGAACTGGTCGTTGATCAGCGCCTTCAGCGGCGCGATATACAGAATGCCTACAGAAGCAGACGGACGCTGGTGCAGCTCCGTTAGCGCCGGGAAGAAGGCCGCTTCGGTCTTGCCCGAGGCCGTCCCTGAAGCGATCAGCAGATGATGCGGCGTGTCAAACAGCACACGGCAGGCATCGACCTGCGCCTCGCGCAGCGTATCCCAGCGGTTCTTGTAGATGAATTCCTTGATGAACGGGGCCAGCCGGTAGAACGGGTTATCGTTCATAGGTCGAACTCCGCCAGGAAGCCGTCCAGCTCATTCTGTTCCGTCTCGGCAGGCCGCGAAGTCCGCTCTCCAACCAGCTTCTCGAATGAAAGCTCCGGATGCTGGTGCAGGGTGTGCAGCAGATCCATGAAGTCGCGCACCACCTCACGTGCAGTGAGCAGTTCATCAGCTCCCAGCCGGTTGACCGCCTCTTCCATGAAATGCACCAGCTGCTCCTGTGTCAGTCTTGCTTCATATCCGTAATGGAGCGCATGGATATCCCGCAGCTTCTGGAGCAGAATAAGAATTTCTTCGTGGGAGAGCATGTCCAGCGCAATAATCGGCCCTGTGTAATTGTTCAGCCCGCTGCCTGCATACCGTCCGGCCACCAGCCGGGAGCGCAAGGCCTCATAGCTGAACAGTCCGCGCCGGTGGTCCTCCACGAACTGCGGCGTTCCGCCAACGAAGATACCCAGCCGCTCAGCTTTGCCTTGCATCGTATCATTGAACATGGTCAGCAGCTTCTCATAATTGCTCTGCCGCGAGATACTGTTGGTAATCTTGTAGAGGTTCACCCCTTCATCGATAAACAGCAGCAAGCCCTTATAGCCGATGGCTCCGGTGAATTCCGCCCACAGCTTCATGTAGTCGTACCAGTTGTCATCGTCAATGATGACACCAACGCCGAGCGCCTTCCGCGCTTCCGTACGGGTCGGGAACTCTCCCCGCAGCCAGCGCAGGGAATCCTGCTTCAGCCCGTCATCGGCCAGCTTGTGCCCGTTCCAGTAAGAGGCCAGCACCTTAGCGAAGTCGAAGCCATGCACCAGCCCGCGCATCTCGGAAGCAACCGAATAGATGCGCTGCTCAACCTCATCGCCAAGTTCCGGCGCGTCAGGGCCATAGCCCTTCTCCTGCATCACCGCCTGTTGCAGCGTCATGATCCACTTCTGCAGCATAATCTCCAGCGCCCCTCCATCCGGGCGGGTCCGGGTCGAGAGATGGCTCATCAGCTCGCGGTAGGTGGCGAGCCCCTGTCCCTTCGTGCCAACCAGCCGCCGCTCCGGCGACAAATCGGCATCGGCAACCACGAAGTCACGGTCCATCGCATAGTTGCGGATGATCTGGAGCAGGAAGCTTTTGCCGCTGCCGAATTTGCCTGTAATCAGCTTGAAGGCAGCTCCGCCATCGGCGATATTCTCCATATCGCGGAGAATCGCCTCCACCTCCGGCCGGCGGCCGACGGCGATATGTTCAAGACCTATACGCGGTACAACTCCCGCTGTCAGCGAATTGACGAGCGCGGTGGTCATCCGCTTCGGTATTTTGAGTGGGTTCATTTTACGAATTTCACCTCTTTATATAGTCCAGCATGGATAGACATTCTTCGGTCAGCTCTTCCCCGTCAATAATGAGGTCTCCCAGACTGTCCATTGCCAGCTCATTAATCTCATCGTAGAGCAGCTCTGCCATCGTTCCTGCTCCTGCAGCCAGCCGCTGCACCTTCGCAGGACCGCCCTCTTCTGCCAGGGCCAGCACGGCCTCCCGTTGCAGCAGAGTCAGCTCCGAAGCGAACAATGTCCAGCGGTCCGCTTCCCTATCTGAGGCTGGCGGCTGGGAAACGGTAAGCTTCTGTCCGGCAGACGGGGAATCACCCGGGAGCTCTTCCCGCGTGCCTCCTAACCGCCCACCACTGGTCATCCGGGCCACCTGCTCTTCAGCTTTTGCAGAGTTATCCTCATTTGCTGATACAGCTGATGCAACTCTTGCATTCGCATTCGCAATACTTTTCTCGCCCGCTGATTCAGCGCTTCCAAGTGCTCCTTCAGACTCAATTATCCATTCCGCGTCATCCTCATGACCCGGCTCCCCGGTGTCTTCCACCGTAAGCAAGGAACGCACCACCTCGGAGTCGCTTGCCAACTGCTCCAGCTTTTGCTGGTCAATGACCACTGCCGGGCCCTTCTCTTCCTGCTCCGCCTTGCGGAATTCACGCTCCAGGAACCGGGTGACGAGATCATCCATATCGGCATCAACCCGGACATCCTTCAGTCTTCCCCGGTATCCCATCAGCGCCCGCAGCTTATTCTCGGTCAGCCGGAACAGCCGGGTAATCAGACTGCGCAGCGGCGGGGACTTGCTGACCCGGATAACAGGTACAAGAACAGAATAGCCATACAGGGAGATATCGTATACCGCGCTGCGGAACAAATAACGCTCACGGACGACAGGCGGGGCGGGCGGGAACATCGTGATTAGATTCGAGCCATGCTTCCGCGCGACATAAGCATCAATTAGGGCTACAACCTGGGGAATATAACGATCCGCAGCGATTTTACCCTCGCCGGTATAGAATTTGGACTTGCTGATATCATAATCCGACATCACACTCAGTACCTCGATCCTAAGCTGCTCCGGGGCAGCCGACAGGCAGCGGACCAATTCAAGCTCAGCCAGATCCCCGGCCAGCCCGCGCGAACGGGCCACAATCTCCGAGAGGCGGATATCCAGCTTATGGACAAAAGAGAAATCCGCAATCCACCCGCCAAGGTACTGATCCAGACGTTTGTAACTATCACGGTAGGCCTCCCACAGCAGATTGAGCTGACGGCAGCCCTCCTGAGGCTCGTCCCAGCCCACACCGTTAATCAGCTCATAGATATGCAGGAAGATATATGAGAGATCGGTCTTCGGGTATCTCCCCTGCCGGACTTCATCCCGCCAAAAGAAATACCATCTGCTCTGCGCGCCGGTCATATGCCCGTAGGTGGGCCAATAGCTTTTGAACGGGACGAACAGCGCCGCAGGCTCCTTATGTTCTACAAGCTCACGTGCACGCTGGACGAACTCGCTCTCTGTAGTGGTTACCGGCTCCACACTCTCTTCCATATCCCAGAGCTGAAGCTGGACTGTATCGTAACCGGACGTTGTCTTCTTAACCGGCTCTGACTTAGGCTTCCGGCTGCCTTCATCTACAGTACCGCGCGGCGGAATCGCCACATTCTGCTCCGTACTCTCCCAGACCAGCTCCGAGAAATGTAGCCCCTGCCTGTCTTTAGCCATGCTTCATCGCCCCACCCGTATGTCTTGGTAATTCTCACATTATATCATATACCCTATGCAGCGGATGCAGCCGCTCCAGTCATGTGCAGGTACGGTTAATGCAGCTACTCTCACTGCTACTTCCTGCTTCTTTCTCGCTACTATTCACTGCAACTCACTGTTACTTACTGCAACTCACATCTACTTACCGCTATCCCTACCACTTCCTGCTACTATTACTCCCCTAGTTATCTCTGCCGGACTGAGATTCCGTTATTCTGAACAAATCCGGCAAATTTGACGGTCAAGCGGACTCAGAATCCCTTATTTGAACGATAATGTCTCATTTCAGGGCCGAATAACCCTAATAAGCGCTTCTCAGTCCGCTCGGGGCTCATGAAATAGCTTTTTGAAGAAATAACGGATCCTCAGTCCGCATAACCGCGAAAATATCCGAGGTGCCCACCTATGTAATCGCACAGTCGCACAGTTGCACAGCAGGAATCCGCCCACCCTCCAGCATCCCGCCATAAATCAATAAAAAGACCTTGAGAGACTAACTCCTCAAGATCTTGGATGAGAGCGTCTGTCACCGCACCGCAACTTGATGTTACCTGCCGGGCAATGAGAACGTTCGTTTGTGTCTCCATAAGAATATACTATACTCACCCTGGGGGCTGCAATAGCGGAGAGTTACCCCTTCAAATAATCACTCGGGCTGCGCCCGGTAATCATCTTGAACACCTGACTGAAATAGGCGGGGTTGTTGAAGCCGACCATTTCACTGATCTCATACACCATATGCTGGCCGGATTGCAGGAATTCGATGGCCCGGTCCACCCGGTACTGATTCAGGTAACTGACGAAATTCTCACCGCTGATCCGTTTGAAGAGCTGGCTTAGATATTTCGGATGCACATGCAGCTCCTGCGCGAGGCCCATGAAGCTGATCTCCTGGGTATAGTGGGCTTCCACATAGCTTTTGACGCTCTCTACCAGACGGTTCTTCTTGACATTCATCTCGGTGAACGCTGCGTTCAGGAATGCCGGAATAATCTGGCCCATCCACTCCGTCAAGCTTCTCCAGGTATAGTATCCCGTCACCGCCTGCAGGAATTCGGACATGCTCATAGGGGGAGTGCGGCCCGGGCAGCAGGCATTCCAGTAATACATCAGCGTAGTGAACAGCCCGACACACACCGTCTGTATGTCCTGAATATTATTCTGATCCTCCTGCCGGAGCCTGCCGAAGATGATCTCCCAGGTCTCCCATACTTTTGAGGAATCCCTGCACAGCAGCACCTCATTCCACTCCTGGAGCAGCCGGGAATAGTCCTCCAGCGTCCACGGGTTGGTGCTTTTGCACGGCTCATAGGCGTAGATGGGACTGGTCTCCTGAAACTCCGCGGAAGCAAGCGCCTCTCTGCTCTCAAGATAAGAATCGATCAGTTCATGGATGGCAGATTTGACCGAACCAATACCGGCATAGGTCTGAAGCTGAATGTAATTTCGGATCTTATCCATCGTCTCCTGCACTACTTCCTTCAGAACCGGGATTGGTTCTCCCGCCTCACGGTCCAGCAGCAGCACCACCAGCAGATCGTCGGAATAGTCCAGCACATGACCTTGCACAGAGGGATGTCCGGCAAGCTTGTGCTGGAGTGTCTCCCGGCAGATATTGCCCGCTCCGAAGCGCAGCAGCTGCCATTCGCGCTCCTTCAGCTTATGCAGCGACGAAGGCCGGTTCAGCTGGATGCTGGCCGCCGCCAGCCGCTGCGGACGGGTAATCTGGAGATATCCGAGCCGCTCCTCGGAGCATTCCTCCGCACTGTAGCGGGTGGTCAACAGCTCCATAAGCAAGCGTTCCCGCAGAAAAGGAAGCGTGCGGCCGATTTCCTGCTGATAACGCTCCTCCAGCCGCTTCTTCTGCTCTCCGGCATCCAGATCCAGCAGCACAGCGCGGAGCACCGCTTCGATCTCGTCTACCCTGGCCGGCTTCAGCAGGAAATGGCTGACGCCCCAGCGCATCGCCTGCCGGGCATTCTCGAATTCCTCGTAGCCGCTCAGGATAATAACCGGCAGCTCCGGTGCCAGCTCCCTCAGCGCCTCTGTAAGCTCCAGTCCGCCCATGCCCGGCATATAGACATCGGTCATCACCAGATCGGGGGAGAATCTGCGGAACAGCTCCAGCGCTTCATGGCCGTTGACCGCTGTTCCAGCCAGAGTGAGGCCCAGCTTCTCCCAGCCTACATGTCTCGTAAGGGCTTTCAGAATATGCGGGTCGTCATCCACCAGCAGTATAGAGCGGCTCATAGCTGATCGCGCAGCAGCCGCTCCAGCTGCTCCTCCGTCTCAATGACTGGCAGCGTAATCATAGCCGCAACCCCTCTCTCCGGCCGGTTGGCCAAGTATAGTCCGTACGGTTCCCCGCAGTACAACTGAATCCGGCTCATCACATTCCGGGTGCCGATGCCGCTCACCTGCTCCATCGACCAGCCTTCCTCCAAGCCCCGGCCGTTATCCAGAAGAGTGATTTGCAAGTAAGGCTGGCTGCCCGGCATCTTGACCTCCCTGACCTCCAGATGAATCTGCAAAGGGCCGGAACCTGGCTCCCGGCTGCCATGAATAATTGAATTCTCAACCAGCGGCTGGAGAATAACCTTCGGAATGAAATAACTCCGGACTGCCGGGTCCGAAATCGACTCCGTATACTCGATAGCAATCGGCAGCCGTTCCTGCTGGATGCTGACATAACACCGCGCATGCTCCAGCTCGTCGCGCAGACGAATGAGCATTCTGCCGCCGCTCAGGCCGATGCGCAGCATTTTGCCCAGTTGGGTGATCATGTAGCTGATATCTTGGGCGTCGTAATCCATCGCCTTCCAGTGAATCATATCCAGCGTGTTGTACAGGAAATGCGGCTTGATCTGGGCCTCCAGCAGCCCTGCCTGCGCCTCCCGCTTCGCGGCGCTTGCTTCCCGCTCGCTCTGCACCAGCTCCTGCAGCCGGTTCACCATGTGGTTGAAGCCGTAAGACATCTGCGTGTATTCCTCCGTCAGCGACTCACTCATACTGGCCCGGAAATCTCCGCGCTCCAGCTTCCGCATCTCCTGAATCAGCCTCCGCACCGGACGGATCATATTACGGATGAAGAAGTACGCCAGCAGCGCCGACAGGAGCAGACAGAGCAGGCCGATCCCGATTACCTGCCTGTCCGCCTTACGAACCTCCTGCAGCAGCTCGCGGGTCGGGATGACCTGAACCAGCCGCCAGGAGATAGTGCTCGGTCTGGAGAACAGGACGAGATAGGACTGTCCGTCTTTTTTTAGCAGTTCATAGCCTTCATTGCCCTCATACGTATGCTGGTAGAGCCAGTCGGCATCCAGTACAACCTTACCGGCAGAGCCATTCTCCTTGTTCACCAGCAGCAGGAGATTGCCGCTTGTATCCACCAGATGAATCTGGCCGTCCAGCACAGCCGGAATATCCTTGAACTGCTTCAGGATATCGTCTGCAGACAGCCGGATATAGAGGTAGCCGATCGTTTTTCCTTCATTTCCGAACAGATGCTGAATATGGCCGATCAGATAAGGCTCGTCTTCGCCGCCGCTGCCCTCCAGGGGAACCCAGAGCGAATCCGCCTGCTTCAGCTGGGGATACCAGCTCTCGTTCCTAATCGAAGAGACAGGAAAGACAAGGTCCGTGGAGCTTTGCGGCACCCCGCTGAACAAATCACTGTAAATCTCAATCGAGCTTACCCCTTCGTTCAGCACCAGCGAATGCTGGAGAATCTCCGTAATCTCCCGCCTTCTGGAGATCATCTGATACTTGGAGGAAGGCGTGTTCTCCAGCCCCTCAATCACGCTCTTGTTCGCTGCAATGGAGTAGGCGGTGCCCGACACATTGGTCATGAAGTCGAAGCCGCGCTTCGTGCTCTCATTCAGCAGGGCAAGCCTGGTGGTGCTGATCTCTTTGAAGGTTACATCCGAGAAGGTCCGGTAGGCCAGCAGGACAATGAACCCGAGAAAGATCAGATTGAACGTAATAATACTGGCTGCCATCAGCGTGGAGAGCTTGCTCCGCCTGATCCGCAGCAGCCAGGTGCCGAGCATTCTTTTTTGCATCTGCCCCATCCCTATGCTTTTCCCAAGATTCTATCCTTTCAGGCCGGATGTCGCAATTCCTTCCACGAAATACTTTTGCAGCGTGATGAAGAGAATGAAGCACGGCACCAGCGACAATACCGACATGGCGAACATCGGGCCCCAATCCGACTGCGAGCTGGAGTCCAGGAACAGGCGCAGCCCGAGCGGCACTGTATACTTCCCGATATCGCTAAGGAAGATGAGCTGGCTGAAGAAATCATCCCAAGTCCACATGAAGGTGAAAATCATCGTCGTGATCAGCGCAGGCAACGCCAGCGGAATAATAATCCGGCTGAAGATTTGAACCGGCCCGCAGCCGTCAATCGTTGCTGCTTCGTCCAGCTCCTTCGGCAAGCCGCGGATGAACTGTACCGTCAGGAAGATAAAGAAGCCGTCCGTCGCCATCCACTTGGGCAGAATAAGCGGCGCGAAGGTGTTCACCCATCCCAGGCTGTTAAAGAGAATATAACGCGGGATAAGGGTCACATGCAGCGGCAGCATAATCGTCATCAGCATCAGCGCGAAGCCCAGTGCCTTGAACCGGAAATTCAGCCGCGCGAACGCATAAGCCGCCATGGAGCAGGTGATCACATTACCGAGCACGGCCCCCAGAGAGACCAGAGCCGAGTTTTGCAGGAACCGGGAGAACGAGCTGCCCTGGAAGCCGAACCAGCCGCTGACATAATTATGGAAATTCCATTGCCGGGGCCAGAACCAGATTTCCGAGAAAATCATATTCGCCGGCTTGAACGAGCTGCCTACCAGCCACAGCACCGGGTACAGCATGACAAAGGCGATCAGACAGATGATGAAGTGCTTGAGCCAAACGGTACTTTTCGAGGCGCTGCCTGTATCCATAGCTTATTTCCCCCCATCTTCATAATGCACCCACAGCTTGCTGCTGCCGAAGAGCAGAAGTGTGAATATCCCGATCAGCAGCACCAGTACCCAGGCCATCGCCGAGGCATAGCCCATCTGGAAGAAGGAGAAACCCTTCTTATAGAGGTACAAGGAATACATCAGGGTGGAATTCACCGGTCCCCCGCTGCCGTTACTGATAATGAAGGCTTGGGTGAACGACTGGAAGGCGGTGATCGTCTGCATGATGACATTGAAAAAGATAACCGGAGACAGCACCGGCAGCGTAATATGCAGGAATTGCCCCACTTTGCCTGCACCGTCCACCGAAGAGGCGTCATAATATTCCGGCGGCACCTGCTTCAGCCCGGACAGGAAGATGATCATCGACGAGCCGAATTGCCATACCGACAGCAGGATAAGCGAATACAGCGAGTATTTGGGATTCGATACCCAGTCAGGCGCCTGTATCCCCACCATGGCCAGCAGCTGATTCAGCAGCCCGTCGCCGCCGAGCATCTTGCGCCACAGCATCGCAATAGCGACACTGCCTCCAAGCAGCGTAGGGATGTAGTAGACCGTCCGGTAGATGCCAAGGCCCCGTATTCCTTTGTTAAGAAGCAGAGCGACCGCCAGGGCAAACATCAGCTTCAGCGGTACCGACACGAATACGAAGATAAACGTCACCTTAAGCGACTGGATAAATAGCGGATCGGCGGTGAGCATTGTGGTGAAATTATCCAGTCCGATCCATCTGGAGCTCTCCAGAATACTGTAATCTGTAAAAGAAAAATAGAGTGAGGCCGCCATCGGCCCCAGGGTCAGGCACACCAGCCCCAGCAGCCAGGGCGACAGGAACAGGAGGGCAATCCCGTTCTGATTGTAGCGCAGCTTTGTTTTACGCCGCTTCATGCCTGCTGGTCTATCTACTGTAATCAGATCTGCACTCAATGGCTCTCTCGCTCCTCTGTATTTATTTGGCCTTGTCCAGTATGGCGTTAGCACCGGAGATGAACTGCTCGCTTACCTGCGGAATTCCGGCCTGACCGAAGGAGATCTGCTCGCTGGCGCTCTTGAAGTTCTTATCAATCTCCGAGAAGCCCTGCGGGTAAGGCGGGTCAATATCACTGGAATGCTTGGAGACCACATCGATAAAATCAAAGATTAACTGCTCCTCGGCGGTAAGCGACGGCTTCAGCTGCTCCCGCACTGCGGAATTGACCGGCACTCCCCGTTCAGCCCCCAGAATAGCGGTGCCTTCCGGATCATTGACCATGAAGTCGATCAGCTTCGCCACCTCCTTGGGATACTTGGTCTTGGCATTCCCGGAGATGAACTGGCCGGGCTTCAGATATTCGCCGATTTTCTGCTCCCCTTCCATATGCGGAATCACCTGCATCTTCAGCTTCTGGCTCTGATCCTTCAGCACATTCTGATAGGTAATCAGCTGGTTGGACCAGGCAAAATCAAGGGCAGACTGGCCAACGGACAGCGGCCGGGTCTCCAGGGCATTCGTCATCGCGGCAGTTACCTCTGCCGTTGTAGCGCCGCCACTGTCCCGCAGCCCCTGCCAGTAATTGAACCATTCATCGATGACCTCCCGGGAGACACCCAGCTTATTCCCTTCGAACAGGCCGCTCCCGTTCTGGCGCACGAATACCTCGAAGATGTTCGTAGTGCCCGAAATATCCGGCGTACCATAGTAGCCGTCGCCCTTCTTCTTAGCAATTGCATTCGCCATCTCCGCAAAATCCTTCCACGTCCATGACTCCTGCGGCTCCGCAATTCCCAGCTCCTGAAGCACAGATGCATTATAGACAACGCCGGGAGCATTCACTCCAAGCGTGACGGCGTACAATTTGCCGTCAATGCTTCCTGCCGAGAGCATGCTGCTGTCATGGTCCTCCGTCCGTAGCGTTCCATCCTGGGTATAAGGCGTCAGGTCAAGCAAGGTGCCGCGCTTGGCGTAATCGGACAGGAACGCATAGTCCATCTGAATGATATCCGGAGCATTCGAGCCTGCCACCTGGGTAGACAGCTTATCGAAATAGCCGTCCCAGCCGGAATATTCCGGCTTAATCGTGATGCCCGGATTCTTCTCCTCGAAGCGCTTGATCATCTTGGTGGTCAGATCGTGGCGTGTCTGCGAGCCCCACCAGGTCATACGCAGCTCAATTGCAGGTGCCGAACCCTCTGTCTTGGAAGAAGCCTTGGCACCGTCCGGTGCATTCGATCCGCCGGATGAGCATGCAGCCGTAGTCATCAGCAATATGGAGCTTAGAAGCAGTGCAAGTCCTTTGGTCCCCTTGATTGTCATCTGTTGCCTCCTCAAATTTGTGAAGTAAGCGGTTACATTAATGATTATACGGAACGCACTGCATAGGGTAAATCCAGAAAAGTAAGGGGTTATATCAAATAAGTAAGACAAAAGCCAGCCGGAATCTTCCGGCTGGCCTGTTAGTCCTGGTTAGTTCTTTTAAGTATAAATCTGTTCCGTAAGCAATCTACTCTAGCTCCAGTCCCTTCGTTTCCTTCCCCAGGAACAGCACCGCCAGAGCGCCGATTACAATCGTGACGAAGAAGATCATGAAGATGGAGCCGATCCCGACCGCCTTGCCAACCAACAGGCCGACCAGCGTTGGGGCAATAATGCCTCCAATCCGTCCAAAGGAGGTGGCGAGTCCGGCACCTGTAGAACGGATCTTAGTCGGATACAACTCAGGTGTGTAGGCGTACATCCCGCCCCACGCTCCCAGGTTGAAGAACGACAGGCAGATCCCGGCAGCCATCAGCATGCCCTCGGTCGTTGAATTCCCGAACCAGGCAGCACTGACGGCTGTCAGCAGCAGGTAGATGACCAGTACGAACTTGCGGCCGTATTTCTCGATGAAATAAGCGGCGGTGAAGTACCCCGGCAACTGGGCGAGTGTCATGATCAGCACATACTCGAAGCTTTTGACCAGACTGAAACCCTTCAGCACCATCACCGTCGGCAGCCACAGAAACATTCCATAATAAGAGAACACCACGGTGAACCACAGAATCCACAGCATGATGGTCGAACGCCGGTGCTCTGCTGACCAGACTGCCGCTATACGCTTCTTCAAAGGCACTGGAGGTGCTTTCTTGATCTCCGCGAACTTCGGGGAGTCATCGATCGCCCTGCGCAGATAGAGCGCATATAGCGCTGGTACCGCACCAATGGCGAAGGCGACCCGCCAGCCGTAATCCGGAATGACGAAGTAAGCAATCAGCGCCGACAGAATCCAGCCGAGCGCCCAGAAGCTCTCCAGCAGCACCACAGCCCGGCCTCTTTCCTTGACGGGCATGCTCTCGGATACCAGTGTCGAAGCCACCGGCAGCTCTCCGCCCAGCCCGAAGCCGGCAATGAAGCGCAGCACACATAATACTGCATAACCTGCGGCGAATGCCGACAGTCCGCTTGCAATCGAGAAGATCAGCAGCGTCCAGAGCAGCACCGATTTGCGGCCGAAGCGGTCCGCCATAATTCCGGCTGCGGCTGCACCGACCGCCATCCCTACCGAGTTAATGCTGGTTAAATAGCCGATCTTTTCCGGCCCCAGCGACCATTCCTTGGCTAGTGCAGCCACGACGAACGAGATCATCCCTACATCCATCGCGTCGAACATCCAGCTTAGACCTGCACTGAAGAGCAGCTTCCGCTGCTTCGGATTCTGCAGCAGCGACATTTGATTCCACATGACTTAAGGCCCCTCTCCCCTGATTCCCGCTAATCCAATAATTCCTGACTAGTATCACTTACACATTCTAGAAGCGGATGATTCAAAAATCAAGGAATAACACCGCATTGAAATATTGCCGGGCCATCGCCTGAAAATAACAGGTCTGCACCGAGATGGCAGCGATCAGCAGCATATTCTGCACCGCATCCCGCTGCCCTCTGCTCAGGTGGCTGAGCCGCTTCATCATTTTGTCCATGGCCGACTTGATGCCGCTGTCCGATTTCCACTGATATTCCTTAGGATTACCGGTTAGAGCCTGCCCATGCGCCGGCACCGGGGAACGGGTCTTGATCTCCTCGAACAGCTCAGCATATCCGTGATACAGCTGTGCCGGCTCCACCAGATCATCGTCATCGCGCTCAGGCGCCAGGAACAGCATACGAAAGAGCTGCCTGATGCTCTCGAAATCAAGCGCAGCCTTCAGATCATCTATTATAAATAGAATGGCCGCCTGATTAATGGAGTACTTCTTCCCTTCACGCGGGGACCCGAGATATTCCTTGAAATCACGCTTCACCCAATTCTGCATAGCAGAGACGGATAAAGTGGAATACTCAATCAGACCGCCAAGCGAAGCAATTTCACCCAGGGACAGCCCTTTGACGCCGCCGCCTTTGATCAGCTTTTGCAGAATCGGGGGGATATCCGTAGACAGAAAAGCGGGCAGGCTTGTCCCCTCCCGCACCTCGTCACGGTGGAACTTAGTCCAGGCTTCCTGCAGAATATGGAGCGGCTTCCGCTCCGAGTTGGGCCCTAGAGACAGTAATAGTCCGGACATCTCTATCCGGCTAAGTGTAAAAGCTTCCATAGCTGGCAACCCTCCACCATTTGATATTTCACTGAAAAGTTCGTACAATAGGTTCATATGAACTCATAATATGAGTATAACCTATTTTAGGGACGAAAGGGATGGTAAAGATTATATGGGTATAGGACTTAGTTTGACGCTCGTGGCAATTTTGATTATTTTAACCGCATTTTTTGTAGCGACGGAGTTTGCAGTAGTGAGATTACGGGGCAGCCAGGTCAGCCAAATGGTGCTGGACGGCAAGAAGAACGCACTGGCAGTACAGCGGGTAGCCGCTAACCTGGACGGATATCTGTCCGCCTGTCAGCTCGGTATCACGATTACTGCACTCGGGATCGGGGCATTGGCAGAGCCTGCCTTTGAGCAGCTGCTCATTCCACTGTTTGATCTGGCTGGTGTGAGTCACAACGTTAGTAAGCCCATTGCTTTTGCATTGGCCTTCATTATCGCCACCTTCCTCCACGTCGTGGTCGGAGAGCTTGCACCGAAGACCGCCGCTATTAATATTCCGGAGAAAATTGGTCAGATTACCGCACCGCTGATTATTTGGTTCTACAGAATATTGTACCCTTTGATTTGGATCATGAACGGTTCTGCCAACCTGCTCGTCCGTATGTTCGGCATGAAGCCTGCCAGTGAACACGGCGACGCGCACAGTGAAGACGAGATCCGCCTGATCTTGTCCGAGAGCTATGAGAGCGGCAAAATCAACAAAGCGGAATATGGTTATGTCAACCGGATTTTCACCTTTGATGAGATGCTCGCCAAGGAAATTATGGTTCCCCGGACAGATATGGTCTGCCTGTTCACCGATCATTCGCTGCAGGAGAATTTTGAAATTATCCGCAAGGAGCAGTATACCCGCTTCCCTGTAGCTGACGGCAGCAAAGACAATATCATTGGCATGATTAATACCAAGCAGCTCTACCTGCAATACGACAATAATCCTGATTTCGATTTCAAAAGCCTGATCCTGCCTCTGGTGACAGTATCGGAGGTTACGCCAGTAAAGACCCTCCTGACCCGTATGCAGAAGGAGCGCGTGCATATCGCCCTGCTGCTGGATGAATACGGCGGCACCTCCGGTCTGATTACGATTGAGGACATCCTGGAAGAGATCGTCGGTGAGATCCGCGATGAGTTCGACGAGGATGAGCGCAGAAATGTGGAGAAGCTGAGCGACACTCATTATCTGTTCGACGGCAATGTCTCCCTGCTGGAGGTCAAGGATCTTACCGGACTTGATTTCCATGATGAAGAAGTCACCACAATCGGCGGATGGCTGTACAGCCATATGGAAGAACCGGCTGTCGGCAAAAGCCTCACCTACGAGCATGTCACCCTGACGGTCCGCGAGATGAACCGCCACCGTATCCGCAAGGTGGAGATCCTGATCGATCTTCCGGTCACCGAAGAATCAGATGCACACCACGAGTAAGTCTTATAGATATGCTGCAACAAGTAAGGCGCTCCCCTTGAGTTATCGGGGAGCGCCTTTGTTCTTGTACTTGAATGCAATCGGCTGGCACAGCGGCATATGGACTCAATGTATGTGAAAAACAACATACATTGAGCTACCACGCTGGCGTACGGCCCGAATGTATGTGAAAAACAACATACATTCGGCTACCACGCAGACGTATGGACTCAATGTATGTGAAAAACAACATACATTCGGCTGCCACGCAGACGTATGGACTCAATGTATGTGAAAAACAACATACATTCGGCTACCACGCAGGTAATCCTATTGATCCGTTAGGATGACTTTGTTCTATATGATGGGGTGAGCTCTGAAAGTTTGTTGGTTTATTACACTCGCTAATGTACGAATCCAAGCAGCTAAATAGTTAATGCGATTAACTATATACTTTACCCATATAATATTCGTCCACCCATTGTCCATCCACCAGCAGCGATTTTGGCTTCAAGCCCTCGACTTCAAAGCCCTGCTTCTTATACAGCGCAACCGCCTGTTCATTATGCTGCATCACCGTAAGCTCCAGACGTACCAGACCGCAATCCCTGGCCCACTGGTCCATTTCTTTGAACAATGCGCTGCCGATGCCCCTGCCCTGGTACTGCTTCAGGATGCCGGTAACAATATAAGCACTGTGTCTATTGCGGCTGAAGCTCCCTCCTTCGACTGACAGGTATCCTGCAAGCTCACCGTCTGCTTCAGCTCCCAGAATAAGCGAGTTCTCTGCTTGGTGTAAGCCTCTAATCATCTCTTCCACCTGGGAAATGCCGCTCTTTCTCTCGCCCGGGGCCAGCAGCATAAAGGAGGTTTCCCGGTCTAGACGATGTTGGAGGTTCAACAGCGCCGCTGCATCCCCCGGGAGCAATTCCCTTAGTGTTACGTTCATTTCCTTTCCTCCTGCAATAAAGAGCGAATATTATCCTTGTATAATTAACGTGATTAACAAATATAATTAACCCGATTAACTAAATAACGGAACGGCAGATCATCAGCACGTTTCCGTCCGGGTCCTTGAAGTTAAACCAGTGGTCATTCTCAATATCGGTAAGGATCTCAGCTCCGCTGGCTTTGACATAATCATAAGCGGCATCAATATCGTCGGTAAGCAGATGGAAGGACGGCACCTTCAGCACGGCTTCGGCTGTGAATATTTTGCTGTCCAGTACAATCCCCGGCCCCTGCATCGGCACCTCATACAGATGCCCGAATAATACTTCGCCTTCAAGCGGCAGTCCGAGCAGACTGCAATACCAGTTCTTGGACCTTTCGATATCACTAACCGGGATGAAGACAGCACCAATCTGATTGCGTATCGGACTTGTCACAGCAGTATAGCCTCCTCATAGAGTGCAAGTTGTTGAATCCTACAGCCTTTAATGATTTCGATAAAATATGTCAATTTCCTGCCTGTTTAGGGATGAGAATATAAGTTATGCTATAATCTTGTCAGATCCTATCCCTATTGTCAGGAGAATGAACTTGGCTAACCTTTTCTTTGGGCATTTGAAGCTAACGCCGCCCAAAATACTGTCCCTCGGCTTCGTGATCCTGATCGCTGCCGGAACCCTGCTGTTATCGCTGCCCGCTGCTTCCACCGGCGGAAGAATCTCATTCATTGATGCGCTGTTCATGGCAACCTCGGCGACCTGCGTAACCGGTCTTGCCGTTGTCGATACGGGAACACAGCTCTCGACGTTCGGACAGATCGTACTGCTGGTGCTGTTCCAGTTCGGCGGTCTCGGCTTCGTAACGATGGCTACGCTGATTACGCTGGTCCTGAACAAACGAATCTCATTGAAGGAACGCCTCTTGCTGCAGGAATCCATGAACCAGAATTCCATGCAGGGGATCGTGAAGCTGATCCGCCGGGTTCTGATCTATTCTCTGGTGATTCAATTGACCGGTGCCATTCTGCTGGCTGCCCGATTTGTAGTAGATATGCCGATAGGCAAAGCAGCTTATTATGGACTATTCCATAGCATCTCCATCTTCAACAACGCGGGCTTCGATTTGTTCGGCGATATTCACGGGCCGTTCAGCGGCTTAACCCGGTATGTAGAAGATCCTGTTGTGAATATTACCTCCATGCTGCTGATCTTCCTTGGCGGAATTGGCTTCATCGTCTTATCCGATGTGATCGACTATCCCAAGCGCAAGCGCTTGATGCTGCACTCGAAGGTCGTGCTGGCGACTTCAGCCGTGCTGATTCTGGTCGGAGCCATTGTCTTCTTCTGGCTGGAGCTGAACGCTACACTGAAGCCGCTGCATGCCGGAGGCAAGATTATGGCCTCCTTCCTGCAAGCTATTACGCCCCGCTCCGGCGGGGTGACCACCATTGAGATTCCGCTGCTGCGGGAATCTACCCAATTCCTGATGATTCTGCTGATGTTCATCGGGGCGGCTCCCGGCTCTACGGGCGGCGGAATCAAGATTACCACCTTTGCCATTCTGGCCAGTACCGCCTACGCCAAGCTGCGGGGCAAAGAGGATATCGTCATGTTCCGCCACCGGATCTCGAAGGAGAATGTCTACAGAGCCATAACCATGACATTACTATCACTAATGCTGGTGGTTATCTCCACCATGCTGCTGTCCGTAACGGAGAGCGCCGATTTCCTGAGTGTATTGTTCGAGGCGGTGTCCGCCTTCGGTACCTCAGGCATCACCATGGGACTTACCACAGAGCTGACCACGATCGGCAAGGTGCTGGTGATCATTCTTATGTTCGTCGGCCGGACCGGACCGCTTACCCTGGCCTATGCCCTCAAGCCTAAGAACAGCAAGGAGTTATACCGTTACCCGGAAGGCAATATCACCATCGGCTAAGGGCAGCGACTATTAAGAACAAGATCACACTTACTGGTGAATGAGATTACCTGCGCGTCAGCAAATGTATGCTGTTGTCCGCATACATTCGAGCCATGCGCCTGCACGCCACTTATACGTAACAGAAGAAAATCATAATCTCCTCTACAATTAAAAATGCGACCCTGCTCGTCCAAGGCAATCAGACGGGACGGGGTCGCATTGTTATATCCGAAAAGAAGCTTAAGCTTCCTCTTCCGGGATCTCCTGGGCATCCAGCGCTGCATCCAGCAGCTGATTGTACAGATCATCGTCATTCTCCAGCAGCGCATCGACTTCCAGGAACTGCTCCTCACTCCCCGGCTCCCCGGCGAAGCTTAGGCTGTAATCCCATTCGGTTCCACGGGAACTGTAGAAAGTAATCTCATAAGGGGAACGGTGATTCTCAAATGTAAATACCGTTCTCCCCACAAAACTTCTATCCTCTACGCGTTTCATTTCTGCTTTGGTGATTTCCAGGTTCATCCTCTTTCCTTCCTTTCATCTGATCATGCCCACAATATTCAGTATAACATTGATATGTCAGCATTTCTCTTTCCTTTTGCGCTGTAATTGACTTTTTTCATCCGGCGGTTAATAATTTAGTACAATGCTTATACAGAGCTAAAAATTATGGTAATGGAGGAAATGTCAATGACTGAAACAGAGCTTCAGGACAAGCTAAGTAAATACGCTGATTTAGCAGTACAAATCGGTGTGAATGTTCAGCCGGGACAAATCCTGGTTGTGAACGCTCCGATCACTGCGGCTGAGTTCGTCCGCCTGATTACGGCCAAGGCTTATGCCATTGGCGCCAGCCAGGTGAAGGTGAACTGGAGTGACGAGTTCATTACCCGCCAGCAGTTCGAGCATGCCGCACCCGAAGTATTCACCAAGGCCCCAACCTGGTTTGCCGGTGAAATGACTGAGCTTGCAGAGAACGGTGCCGCCTTCCTGTCGGTCATTGCCGAGAACCCGGATGCCCTCAAAGGCATTGATCCTGAGCGGATTGCGAGCTTCCAGAAGACACGGGGCGCAGCGCTTACGAAATACCGTGAATTGCAGATGTCCGACAAAGTCAGCTGGAGCATTGTAGCGATCCCGTCCCAGCCTTGGGCAGACAAGGTGTTCCCTGAGGTTCCTGCTGACCAGCGCGTTGACAAGCTGTGGGAGGCCATCTTCCATACCGTCCGTCTGGACCGTGAGGACCCTGTTGCCGCCTGGCAGGAGCATCTGGACACGCTGGAGTCGAAGGCAAATGTTCTTAACGCGAAGAAGTACGCGAGTCTGCACTACATAGCACCCGGAACTGACCTTAGCATTGAGCTTCCTGAAGGCCATCTATGGGCGCAGGGGGACAGCATCAATGCCAAAGGTCATTCTTTTGTCGCCAACATGCCAACGGAAGAAGTGTTCACAGCTCCGCTGAAAACAGGCGTGAACGGTACGGTCCGCAGCACGAAGCCGCTCAGCTACGGCGGGAATGTAATTGACGGCTTCTCGATCACTTTTGAACAGGGCCGGATTACCAGTGTGAGCGCTGAGCAGGGCCAGGAAGCCCTCGAATATCTGATCAGCCTGGATGAAGGCGCCAAGTATCTCGGGGAAGTTGCACTTGTGCCGCATCAGTCGCCGATCTCGGAATCAGGGATTCTCTACTTCAATACCTTGTTCGACGAGAATGCCTCCAACCATCTGGCTATTGGCACTGCCTATGCCTTCTGTCTGGAAGGCGGCAAAGAAATGAACCAGGATGAACTGACCGACCGCGGCCTCAATAACAGTGTGACTCACGTTGACTTCATGATCGGCTCGGCCGAGATGGATATCTACGGAATTACCGCTGACGGTACGCGTGAGCCGGTCTTCCAGAAGGGCAACTGGGCCTTCTAACCCCCTTTATAAGCTATTGCATTTCATTAGATAATGAATGGAGCTGAAGCTATTGCTGGATTTCAACCAAAAGCTGGAGAATTACGCACTGCTCGCTGTAAAGATCGGCGTTAATATTCAACCCGGCCAGACCCTTGTCGTGAATGCGGATATCGTATCGGCTGAGCTGGTCCGCCTGATTGTACGCCAGGCCTATGAAGCAGGTGCGAAGCTCGTCAAGGTTAACTATTCCGATGAATTCGTCACCCGTACCCGATATGATCTCGCACCGTCCGAGAGCTTCCTGGAGCCGCCGAAGTGGCAGGCTGATGAGCTGGAGGATCTGGCACGGGGCGGAGCGGCATTCCTGACAATCATCTCCGCGAATCCGGACTTGCTGAACGGAGTAGATGCAAGCCGCATTGCGGACCATCAGAAGACCGCCGGTCAAGCTATGGCTCCTTACCGCGAGATGCTGATGGCTAACCAGGTCAGCTGGACCGGCCTCGCCTTCCCATCTGCTTCTTGGGCCGCGAAGGTGTTCCCGGACGCTGCACCTGAGCAGCAGATTGAATTGCTCTGGGACGCCATCTTCAAGGCCGTGCGCGCAGACCAGGAGAATCCGGTGCAGGCCTGGAGTGTCCATCTGGCCGGCTTGAAGCAGCGCTGTGAGCTGCTGAACGCGAAGAAATACCGCAAGCTGCACTACACGGCTCCGGGCACCGATCTGACGATCGAATTGCCTGAAGGACATATCTGGTGTCAGGCGGGTGCGGTGAACAGCCGCGGCATGTCCTTCCTGGCGAACATTCCGACCGAGGAAGTATTCACCGCTCCGCTGAAGACGGGTGCGAACGGCACGGTCCGCAGCACGAAGCCGCTCAGCTATGGGGGCAACATCATCGATCGCTTCAGTCTGACCCTGGAGAATGGTAAAGTTACAGACTTTACCGCTGAAGTGGGCCAGGAAGCCCTCGCTTCCCTGCTGGCCATGGATGAAGGTGCCGCCTACTTCGGCGAAGTGGCGCTTGTGCCTTTCCACTCCCCGATCTCGGAGAGCGGCATTCTCTACTACACTACCCTGTATGACGAGAATGCTTCCTGCCATCTGGCACTTGGCGCTTCCTACGCCTTCACCCTGCAGGACGGCATTAATATGAGCAAGGAACAGCTTGTAGACAAGGGCATGAACCAAAGTCTCACTCATGTAGACTTCATGATGGGCTCCCCGGAGATGAATATCGACGGAATTGCCGATGACGGCTCCACCGACCCGATCTTCCGTAATGGAGATTGGGCCTAAGCTTAATCTTTGTACTATGAATGAGACCCCGCTATCTCCTCTTGAGGAATATGGCGGGGTCTTTGTGTTTACCAGGGGACTTTTCCCCTAAGAAAGCTATGCGATGAGATTGCTATGAGATTTAATGAGTGACTAAGTGGCTGATTGCACTTTCTGCAATAGAATTCACGGAAACTACGGTTAAAACACCTTCTGCTGTATTTCGTACAACAGATTTCTGGATTTCAGCTCAAAACCCCCGTTTTCTCAAAATTCTAGTGTATAAAGTGCAAGAGATTCATTTTTTCGGCGAAATTAGCGCTTATCTAATGTATAAAGTGCAACCGAAGATGAAGTTAAGTAGGTAAAAGCATCCCAAACAGCCCAAATGTGAACATTCAGTCAAATAATTTTCACAATATTGTTGAAATTAGTTCACAAATATGTCACAATACAATTATAGATAGTGTTTACAGTTCCAAAAGAGGAATGTTTTAGTCCATGAATAATCTAAGGAGGGAATTCAGATGAAAGAAACTTTCACTCATGACAACACGGATTCTATGGAAACAGAACGTCTGGAAGTCCAGGCTCCCAAAGACTTAAGTATCGTTGCCTCCGACGCCATCAAGTACACCGCCTACATCATGCTGCTGTTCGGATTCCTGTACTTCCTGGTTGCCTACCTTGGCCCCATGCTGTAAGGCTGCTTCAATATACACAAGATACGCAGTACAATCACATATTCGTAAGCGCTTACGGCCAGTCTCCTGCGGGAATGAGATTAGCCGTTTTTATTTGTATCCCATGTCAAAACGCCAAAAACGGCAGCCCTCTTCATATGAAGGACTACCGTTCTTTGTCTACTTCCAGCCCAGCGCCTTGTTGATCCAGGCAACCGCCTCCGGTGCCCACGCCGCTTCCATACGTGAACGCAACCAGGCTATCGCCTCTTCTCTCGATCCCTCAAAGGGCAGAATGCCCGCTTCATGCATCCAGTGCCCCGAGGTTTCAAAAGAGGTGCTGTTCCAGCCATTCGGCTCTCCGTCCGCATTCACCCGTTGCTTCACGCCGGAGATTACGATATCCAGAGACCCTTGCAGCTCCGTTACTGCATTGTCAAAAGCCGTTTTCTTCTCCTTGGCCTTCATATCCGCCATAGAGCGCAGCTGGCGTGTCTCTATTCCCTCATTCGCCCGGATAATCTCCAGCAGAGTCAGTGCTTCTCTCGTGGCCAGGCCGCTCTGATACCGCTCTTCCAGAGACTTCCGAGGCCCGGACGCTGCCAAGTAAGCCGGAAGCCACTCGCGGGATACGAGCACGGCTTTTTTCTTGATGAATTTTCCGTAGCCGGCTAAGCCTTCTCCGGGAAATCTGACCCGCCAGCGCCAGGGGTCCAGCTCTGTATCCGTATGCCAATTCTCCGCCAGCGTCAGCCCGTTCACAGACGGATGCTCCGGGATCAGGGGTGCCAGCGGCACAATCCCCAGTCGGGCGACTACCTCAGCCATCTCTTCAAAGGTGGTTACATTCTCTTGCTTACCTGCTTCGCCCACGTCATTCAGCCTCCTAAATCAATCTGGCTTGTACACCAAATTAAGCTTATCACTATAAATGAGCAAATTCACTTCCTGCATATGCTCATTAGGAGATTTTGTTTAAAAATATACCATTTTCATTACAGCCAATCTGAAAATGCTCATCCTGTAAAATCCAGGCATCTGATTTCTCGACAAAGAAATGAAAGCCTCCGATAGATTGAACCACTGCCGGATCAATCGGTGTAGCACTTGCATTGATGCCAATTGTAAAAGCATCTGAGCCTCCACCCGCATATTTTGCATAAATCCTTACATGTTGGGCCTCTGCCAAACCCCATTCATCCTTAAAAGAATCAATCGCTTGTTCAGATACCTCAAATGATATCATTTCTTCTCTCCTTCCTTTCCTGCAGGTTAATCACATTTTTTAACTTCCCCCCGATAGTTAGCCATTCGAAAACTGGCCCCGCATCCACATGAGGCTTTGGCATTAGGGTTATTCATGGTGAAGCCGCCTATCATTCCGCTTTGTTCATAGTCAATTTCAAGACCGTCAATATATGGAATACTCTTCGTGTGAACTAATATACGGAATTTATCTTTATTGAATACCATATCCTCCTCTGTCTGCTGCTCGTCCAAGACAAGGGTATAAGATAATCCGCTGCATCCCCCTTCTTCAACACCTACTCTAAGAAAAGAGTGCCTTGTCTCAGCGTTTAACAAGATTTCCGCAATTTTCTCTGCTGCGATCTCACTGACCTCAATATTCATCTTCATTCCTCCTATACAAGCTTAGTTTAGTTTTGGCAACCCCAGTCCATTAAACAAGGTATGAACGTAGCGAGAGCTACTCCTTTTGGTGTAAGTTCATACATGGTTTTTGTAGGGCGCTGCGGACTGGTTCTCTTGACCAGATTATGATGTTGAAGCTCCTTTAAACGCTGGGAAAGGATTCTTTGCGTAATGGAAGGGATACTCCGGGTTATTTCGCTAAATTTCTTCGGACCGCAAGAAAGAGTGAATAAGATATGGATCGTCCATTTAGACCCGATGATGTCATAGGCTATAAGAAGCTTCTCCCTATCCTCATTGGACAATGACCGGTACACCCTCTTTCTTAGGATCAGCATTCTTGATGGATTGCGGTGAGATCCGGGTGCTGGCAATGATACTTATGACGATCAACAAGAGATGGAAGCCCATGGCTACAATTAAGCCGGATTGCAGTGACATTCCAGCAGCCTGACACACGACAAGGATGGAACCCCCAATCCCAATAACTACACCGGGTGTAAAAGAATCCGCAAATTGCAGATTTGCCGAGGTTTGGCCCGCGCCGCCTTCCCCTGTTTGGGAAAAGGCTACAACACCGCTAACCGGATGCGCCAATCCAATGCCGACCCCGGCGATGATCTGACCCATAACTGCAACGGCAACAGAAACAACCGGTATCCAAAAGACGATAGCAATCCCGATGGCAAGCAGAAATACCCCCAGAATAATTCTCATATGACGTCCACGGCCCTGATCTGCCGCATCCCAACGTCCTTGCAGATATGAAATGATACACCAGCTTAATGCTGCACTCGCTACGATTAAACCCGCCTGAGAAGGTGTAATTCCCTTCACATCAATTAAAGCCAATACCAGGAAATTCTGTGTGCTGGCATAGGCAGCGAAGAACAGCCCGCGTGTTGCCAGAATCGCTGGCATCCCTCTTCGCAGCGTAAGCGTTCCCTTAGGCAGCAATTGACGGAGCGGTAATATCATACCGACGAGGCCAATCAGGCCGAAGACAAATCCCATCATACTCGGAAGCATACTTAGACCAATCAGGAAAAGGCCTGTACCCATCGTTAAGAGTAACGCCATCCAAGTAGATGAAGATCCGCTAGCCCCTCCCGTCTGCTGCACTTTCAATTTCCTGAAAGCAGGTAAACTAAGCACTGCTGAAACAACCAGCACAGGTAAGATCCCCCAGAAAACAAACCGCCAGGACCACTGATCTGCTATAAGGCCTGCTACATATGGACCGAGCATGGACGGAAGAACATAGGCTGTACCAAAGGCTCCAAGTATTTTGGCACGTAACTCATCCGGGTAACTTAAGGAAATAGCCGTATATACACAAGTCATCATAGCTCCGGCACCCAAACCTTGCAGAGCCCGTGATCCAATCATGATATACATATTGCCTGCTGTTGCAGCAGCGACCAGTCCTGCGATAAACAACAGCAGCGCAAAAGTGAATGGTGCAGCAGGGCCTCTTTTATCTATGATCCGACCGACGACCAGCGTTCCGATAATCTGTGCAAGCAGATACGTACTGAATATCCACCCGAACAGGCTAAGACCGTTCAAGTCTCCAGCAATCGAGGGAGCAATGGTGGTTACGGACAGACCTTCGAATCCAACGGCCATCACTGACAGGATAATTCCTATGGATAGTGCAAAGTAACGTGGACTGAAAATACTTTGATGATTAGACGACATGAATGGTGACCTCCAAGAAAGTTTGGTATGTATACATCGTATCCGGATACTTAGTAAACATTTTTGTTTATAATGTCTAAGCTACAGTCCGGCTTTGACTTTGTCAACATTTTTGTTTAAAATGTAGGGAGTGATGTAGATTCAGTTGCTTCAAACAGGAGGTGCACCATGAGCCGGAATCAAATCAAAAAGGATGTCTCCACCAGTACCCGAAGAGCGATCATTGATCTGTTAAAGGAGCGTGGGGGCATGGATGTTATGACCCTCTCCTCTCAATTTTCGCTGTCTGGAATGGCTATTCGCCAACATTTGAATGCACTGAAGGAAGAAGGATTGGTTACGAATGTGGAAGAGCCCCGTCCCATGGGCCGCCCCACCAAGCTGTGGATATTAACTCCCGCGGCTAATCGTTTTTTCCCAAGCGGATATTCGGATTTATCCATCAGTCTCATTAATTCGATGAAAGAGGCATTTGGCAATGAAGGGCTGGACAAGCTGCTGGATGTTCGAAATAAAAATATGCAGGCACAATATCTTCAGCATCTTGGCGCTGCATCGGATGTGAGAGAGAAATTGGAGAAATTGGCTGAGATTCGAACGAATGAAGGTTATATGGCCGAGGTTAAGGAGCAGGAGGATGGCAGTCTCTTATTCATCGAGAAACATTGCCCGATCTGTGAAGCGGCGGCTGTATGTACCGGGTTATGCAAGAATGAGTTGCATTTATTCAGAACGGTTCTAGGAGATGATGTTCATATTGAACGAGGGGAGTACATTTTACAGGGAGGCAGAAACTGTATTTACACCGTTAGGCAACATAAGCCGTGACAACAAGAGCAACCTCACTTGGAGATTGCTCTTTGTTGTTATTTCAGGCTGTCTGCGTCCGATCCCATACAGCGGATTCCCGCAATATAGGTGTTAATCAGCCGGGTGAGAGTGACATTCAGGTCCAGCGGCATTCCAAATCCGCCCTGGTGCTCCAAGGTGGAGAATCCGTGCAGTATACTCCGCAGTCCACGGACGGCATGCAGATTGCCTTCCTCATCCAAGCCGAATGCGGATATCACCTGGATGATGAGCGACAGGATCTTCCCGCCCGCCGCTTCCAGAGCGGTGTCTCCTTGTTCGGGTGCTTTTAGCGTCGTCTGATACAGCCCCGGGTGCGCTCTGGTGAATCCGATGTATGCCTGACTCATGGCATGTACTGCAGCCTCTCCGCTTAGCCCCTCCGTTGCCTCCGATATGACCTCATACAGCTGCTCCAGACCATATACCGCCATCAGTGTACGCAGCCCCGCAAGCCCGTTGATGTGATTATAGAGTGACGGAGAACGGACACCCAGCTTCGCGGCAAGTGCAGCCAGCGTCACTGCTTCCATCCCGTATTCATCCGCCAGCTCTGCGGCAGCCAGTACCAGCGTGTGCGTGTCCAGACCTGCTCTAGCCATGTACCCTCTCTCCTCCCTTTACTTGCCCTTCGGCCTCCGCAGCCGCCCGCTTCATCGCCTCTACCGGAGCTATAAGCAGATCACCATGTCCTACCGCCAGTACAGAAGGGGCAAGATCAATCAGCCTGTAGGCACTGACTAAGGCCTGTTCGGGGCTCCAAGTCGCCATAGCCGGAAAAGGAAACCAGGCGACCTTCTTGCCGGACACCGCCGTTGCCCGGAAGGTCTGGAACGCATCACCAACGATCAGCGCTCCACTGCGCCGGTCCTGGAAAGACATCGATCCAGGCGTATGTCCGGGAGTGCTGAACGCTGTCAGCGAGCCGATGCTGTCGCCGTCATGCAGTAGAATGTCGGGGCGGGTCACTATTTTGGCGGGTACACTGCCCTTAATAGGAGTCTGCAGCTCACCGGCTCTAAGCGAGCGGTCACCAGCCAACAATGCAGCATCCCGCTCCGAGATATAGACCTTAGCCTCCGGCACCTCCTTCTTCAAGGCATCAAGCGCCCCGACATGATCCATATGACCATGAGTGAGAATAATACGGGTCAGCGGCTTACCAAGCTTGGCAACCTGATTCAGAATCCCTTGCAGACTATAGGACATTCCCGCGTCAATAAGTATAAGCTCCTGTTCTTCCTCGATCAAATAGCAATTCACTGGAAAAATACGCGGCAGCCACGTAAGCTGATGCAAATGGCCTTCTCTTGTTACTCTCATCGTAAAACCCTCCCCAAAACTAATCTTATTAGTTAAAATATAAACTAATAAGATTAGTTTTTCAAGAGATATTTACTCATACAAAAGTGAAGGGCTTAGGCAGGGGTGTGGCGACATCCAGTCCCTGCTCCTCGCGCCAGTCCAATGTGTTCGGTTTTTCGATTACATTTGGCCCGCACGCCCTCGCTCCGCGCAATGTAATCGGTTTTTCGATTACATTTGGCCCGCACGCCCTCGCTCCGCGCAATGTAATCGGTTTTTCGATTACATTGGGTCCGCACACCCTCGCTCCGCGCAATGTGATCGGTTTTTCGATTACATTGGGTCCGCCCGCCCTCGCTCCGCGCAATGTAATCGGTTTTTCGATTACATTTGGCCCGCACGCCCTCGCTCCGCGCAATGTAATCGGTTTTTCGATTACATTGGGCCCGCACGCCCTCGCTCCGCGCAATGTAATCGGTTTTTCGATTACATTGAGTCCGCCCCGCCTCGCGGCCCATTATCTTCTGAGCACCCAAAAAAACACCACCCGCAATGGATGGTGTCTGAACGATCAGTGGTATCGATTTTGTCTATGCCCGTCTGTACCTGTCTCCCGATCAGCCAAACCGGCCCATAATGTACTCCTGCGTCATCTGGTTCTCGGGGTTCGTGAAGACCTTCTCGGTCTTGTCGTATTCCACCAGGGAGCCGAGATAGAAGTAGGCGGTGTAATCCGAGATCCGCGCGGCCTGCTGCATGTTGTGGGTGACGATCACGATACGCAGCTCCTCCTTCAGCTCCTTGATCAGCTCCTCCACCTTACCAGTCGAGACCGGGTCAAGGGCCGAAGCCGGCTCATCAAGCAGCAGGATCTGCGGGTTGACCGATAGCGCCCGGGCGATACACAGACGCTGCTGTTGTCCGCCGGACAATGCCAGTGCGGAATCCTTCAAGCGGTCCTTGACCTCGTCCCACAGGGCGGCGCGGCGCAGGCTGCTCTCGACGATTTCATCCAGCGCCTGCTTGCCCTTGATGCCGTGATATTTCGGGCCGAAGGCGATATTGTCGTAGATCGATTTGTAGAACGGATTGGGCTTCTGCCAGACCATGCCGATCTTTTGCCGAAGCTTGATTACATCCGTGCCTGTAGCATTGATATCCACACCGTCAATCCAGATGCTGCCCTTGGTCGTAGAGCCGGAGATATCGTCATTCATCCGGTTCAGTGAACGGAGAAAGGTTGATTTCCCACAGCCCGACGGGCCGATCAATGCGGTTACCGTATTCTGGGCAAAAGGAAGGCTAATCCCCTTCACCGCCTCATACGTCCCATAATAAATACTCAGATCCTCCGTTTGAAATGATTCGCGTACCACTGGCTCTGCTATTCCCATCCCTTACTCCTCCTAAAAGTTCTGATAGCTTACACGTTCTGACTCTTCTGCACAAAACTCACTTCGGAAGCCTGTGCCCTCCCTGTGTGTAACAAGCCTAGCTCATTCTCTTGGATGCAGTAAGCTTGCGGTAGATGAATCTGCCGAAGTAACGGGCAGCCAGATTGAAGATTAATACGGTCAGCACCAGGACGGCTGAAGCACCCGCTGCAATCTGAAGTGCATCCGGAGCCAGGCCCTCACTGTTGACCTTCCAGATATGCACCGCCAGCGTCTCCGCCGGACGGAATGGATTGAGCGGTGAGGACGGGCTAAGCGGATTCCAGTTGCTGAAGTCCAGGCGCGGGCTGCTCATCCCTGCCGTGAACATCAGCGCGGCTGCTTCACCGAACACGCGGCCGGCCGACAGGATCGTGCCGGTGATAATAGTCGGCAAGGCTACCGGAAGCAATACCGAGGTAACGATCTTCCACTTGGATAATCCGAGCGCGAAGCCTGCCTCCTTCTGCTGCTTAGGCACCGTGCGGAAGGCTTGCTCCGTAATACGCACCATCAGCGGAAGGTTGAAGAAGGTTAACGCGAGCGCACCCGAAATCAGGGAGAACCCGAGATTGAAGGTGTTGACGATCAACAAGAGACCGAACAGACCCACGATAATCGACGGGAAGGAAGACAATACCTCCACGACCAGACGGATGAAGTTGGTCAGCTTGCCGGGACGGGCATACTCTGCCATGAAGATTCCGGCACCCAGCCCCAGCGGCACGGTGATGATTAAGGTCAGCACCAGCAGGAACAATGAGTTGAACAGCTGCGGCCCGACGCCTCCGCCTGCGCGGATCTTTTGCGGCGCAGAGGTCAGGAAGTCCCAGCTAATATGATTGAAACCGCGGATCAGAATATATCCGAGTAAGCTAACCAGGATGGCAACGATCAGCAATGCAAAGGTTACGATAACGACAGTGGCTATTTTATTCGCAGTTCTCGGCTTCAAATTTTATTTCTCCTTTCGAGCATTCTCACCAGCAGGACGAATACGAAGGTCATCAGCATCAGCACCAGCGCCATACTCCACAGCGCATTGTTCTGCGGTGAACCCATCGTGGTATTCCCCATGCCCAGCGTGATGACACTGGTAAGGGTGGACGCGGACTCGAACAGGGAGTGAGGCACGAACGGCGCGTTACCGATAACCATCTGCACAGCAAGAGCCTCGCCGAAGGCGCGGGCCATGCCAAGCACTACACCCGTCATAATCGCCGGGAAGGTCGTCGGGAGAATAACCCGGGAGATCGTCTGCCAGCGTGTGGCACCGAGCGCAAAGGATGATTCTTTCAAGTTTTGCGGCAATGAAGCAAGCGCGTCTGCAGCCACGCTGGTAATCGTCGGCAGAATCATGACCGACAGCACTAGCGCGCCTGCAGCCACCCCGATGCCCTGTCCGGGCAGCGTATCCCGCAGAAATGGAACAATGACGCTTAAGCCTACGAAGCCGTAGACAACGGATGGAATGCCTGACAGCAGCTCGATGACCGGCTGAAGCAGCTTTTTACCCCAGCCCGGCACAATCTCTGTCATGAAGAGCGCAGCGCAGATACTGAGCGGACTTGCGATAAGCGCAGCCAGCAGCGTGACCAGGAAGGAACCCGAGATGAACGGGAAGGCTCCATAGGAAGGTGTGTCTGCTTCAGGCGACCACTTCGTGCCGAACAGGAATTCAGAGACCTTGACCTCACCGTTAACGAAGTTGGCCACGCCTTTGGAGGCTACGAAATAGACCATGGATATAATGATGACAATGAGCAGCAGCACACAAAAGGACATATAAATACGTCCGATTAAATTTTCTATATGATGTTTTTCCAGCCGCTTGTTTGTTGGTTGTCCCCTCAAGATGCTCCCTCTTTCTAAAGTGAAAAGAGAGGCAGAGTTTATCCGCCTCTAATCACATTAAAGTTGAAATCCAATCCTAACTGTGAACCGTTGAAGGTTATTTAGGTGTTACAGTACCTGCAACATCACGCGATACCTGCATTTTGGAAGCCGGGATGTAGCCAAGCTCGACCACGTCGCCAGTCTGTACTTCATCCGTCAGGAAGTAATCCAGGAACGCTTTTACAGTCTCATTAGGTTCACCGTTAGTGTACATGTGCTCGTAAGCCCATACCGGATATTTACCGGCCACTACGTTGTCTACTGAAGGCTCAACGCCGTCATAGTTTAATGTTTTTACGGAATCATCCAGGTAGGACAGGGCCAGATAACCGATAGCCCCCGGTGTTTCGCCGATCATTTTCTTAACTGTACCGGAGGAATCCTCTTGGATTGAACCCTTCAGGTCCTCTGTCTTGGTGCCAAGAGCGAAGCTCTCAAAGGTAGCACGTGTACCTGAGCTTGCCGGACGGTTGATGATCTGGATGGCCTGGTCTGCACCGCCGACCTCTTTCCAGTTCGTGATTTTACCTGTGAAAATATCTACCAGCTGCTGCTTGGTCAAGCTGTCTACGCCTGCCTTCGGGTTACTTACTGCCGCAATCGCTACAACCGCCACCTGATGATCCACCAGCTCAGCCGCCTTCGCTGCATCCTTCAGCTTCTCTTCAGCGAATACATCCGAGTTCCCGATATCGACTTGCTTCTCAGAGACCTGAGTCAAGCCCGTTCCGCTGCCGCCGCCTTGAACCTGAATGTCCACGCCTGCATTCGCATCCATGAATTTCTCAGCTACCTGCTCTACGAGCGGCTGAAGTGCTGTGGAGCCTGATGCCAGGACCGAACCGCTCAGCTTCGCACCGCTGCTGGATTCTGTGTTTGTAGCAGCCGGTGTATTCCCTCCGTTATTGGTTGTTGCCTTATTTCCCCCGTTGTTTCCGTTGCCGCATGCTGAAAGTGCCAGTACGCTGGTAAGAGTCAAAGCCATGATCCACGATTTTTTGAATTGCATTGTTTGTTTTCCTCCTAAAGGTTTTGTGAGTGTCTGCTGCGTTCCATCTGCTTCGTACAAAACTCACTTGGGAAGCATTATTGTGTGTCTATCAGCGTCTCTTCTGACTCTTCTTATTCTAGGGCCCGTTCGTTAGATAAAAGTACTGAGTTTGTAAACCGAAGGATAAAAGTTATAATATAAATTGTATAATTGAATAGATAAATTCTATATCGATACAACAATAGGGGTCTTTCTGCCCCATCCCGGAGGAATCTTCATGAACCTTGTAAAGCTGCAAATCCTAGTTCTCATCGAAAAATATAAAAAAGTAACGGATGTCGCCGCCGAGATGAATCTTAAGCAGCCAACCGTCTCCTTCCATATGAAAAGTCTGGAGAGTGAGCTTGGCGCTTCCCTCTTCCAGTACCGGAGCGGCCGGGTCCTGCTGACGGATGCCGGACGCGCCTTGTATCAATATGCGGTCCGCATTGTCTCGCTGAGTGCTGAGGCCGAGCGGACGGTCAAACAGTTCACCTCGCTCGCCTCGGGGAATCTGGAGCTTACCGCAAGCGATATCCCTGCCAGTTATCTTGTGCCCAAACTGCTGTCCCAATTCACACAGTATTATGACGGGATCGATGTCTATCTATCCGTGCTGCCGGATGACGCCATCCGGGAACGTCTGCGCAGCCGGGAGATCCAGCTCGCCGTGCTGCATAGTGCAGAGGGCCAGGATGATACCTTCCATACGCAGGCGATTGCTGAAGAGGAGACGGTGCTGGTCTTTGCGCCGGAGCATCCCTTTGCGGGGGAGCAGGAGCTGACCGCCCAAGCCGTAGCCCGCGAGCCCTGGGTGCAGCATGAAGCCGCCTCCTTCCTGCGCGGAATCTCTGACCAGTGGGCACAGCTTAATAATGTAAGGGTCTGGAACCATGCGGTGCTGGGCTCGCCGGAGGCCGTCAAGGGGATGCTCTACACAGGCAGAATGGTGGGCGTGTTCTCCCGCTCCGGGATTGAGGGTGAAGTAACGGCGGGCCGACTGGCTTATGCGAAGCTGCCCGGAATTCTTCCGGCTGACGGCTCCTTTGTGCTTGCCTGGCGCAAGGACTATACGCTTTCCCCGCTCCAGCAGGCTTTTGCCGGGATGGCAGCGGGTTCTGCACAAATAAACGGTATCCCCGGAGCGCCTGTGTAACTGCGCTAACGGGGATACCGTGTGGTGGTGAACCTTATTATCTTTTGACAGCAACCAGGGTGAAGGTCTTGGGAATTCCCTTATCGTACACATCCGACGACAGGTTGGGCTCCTCCACCAGCTCTCTTATAATCAGTCCGCTGGCTGCGGCAGCAGTAACCAGCTCGCCCAGCGTCCAGCGCCGCCAGTAGACGACATTCGGCTTGTCCGCCTCCGGTGCTCCTCCTGAGGAAGGCATGTATTTGGAATAGGACACCTGCTTCTCTTCAAGCGCCGTATCGAAATAATCCCCGCTCACCTTATGCTTACGCACCTTGGCCGTCGACCCCTTGGAGGAGATCAGCTTGGTCGTTACCGGATGGAAATCCCGCAGTACGAACGTCCCGCCCGGTGCCAGCAAGCGGTATGCCGTAGCCATGAACGGAGCCAAATCCGTAAAATAGTGAACAATCCCCATTTCGGCAAAAACCGTATCATACGAGCCGTTAAGATGCGCTTCCGGCAGCTCCAGGACATCCGACACGATATAGTCAAGCTGCACTCCTGCCGCCTGCGCGAGTTCACCGGCATAACGGGCATTGGCCTCCGAGAAATCCGCGACAGTCACCTCAGCCCCCAGCAGCCCCAGTGCCACCGCCTTCATGCCGTTGGAGCCCATCAGATTCATGATCCTCCGGCCCTTCACTTCACCGAGATAGGTATTCAGCGGATACAGCTTCCCCGCAGGGTCCTTCGACAGCTTCTCCGCAGCCTCCGCAGGGGTTCCGAACCGGCTGGTCCAGGCCGCATAGGTATCCTCATTCCACAGCTCCTCGCTTGTAGGTGCCGCCTCCTTATTGAGGCCATCCGGTTCATTCTGATTAGGTTCGTTCATTGCTTTCGTTACCCCTTTATCTATGTTCTATAAAATGTAATCAAGTTTGCCTCACGGGTCTGTCCGCGTATAGCTAGGAAGCGTTCGGCAGAGACTGCCGGAGCTTCATAGCTTTCCTTCGCCCGGCATACAGATAGACACCCAGCCCGGCCATGACGAGCACGCCGCCCGCCCACTGCAGGCCGCTGAGCTGCTCACCCAGCAGCAGGAACGCTAGAATGCTCGCGCCGACAGGCTCTCCCAGGATATTCATGGAGACGGTAGTCGCCGATGTATATTGCAGCAGCCAGTTGAACAGGATATGGCCGAAGACGGTGGGCACCACCGCCAGCAGGACGAAGATGCCCCATTCCCGGGCCGGATAATTGAAGAACGGTGTGCCGGTCACGAGATTGTAGACGGCAAATACGGCGGCCGCAGCGATAAATACAATCAGGCTGTACAGATAGGACGGCATACGCGCCACCAGCTTTTGTCCAAGCAGCATATGTGCGGCTACCGCTACGGTTCCGCCAACCGACAGCATGTCGCCCTTCAGATTCTCAGCAGACAAGCCAATGTCTCCCCAGCCGATAAAAGTAACGCCGAAGATAGCAATCGCCATCCCCAGGATAGCAAAGATAGAGTTACGCTCTTTATACAGTATGTACGCACCGAGCATAATGAATAACGGCTCCAGCGCCATAATCATCGTCGAGCTGGCCACCGAGGTATAATTCAGCGAACCCATCCACAGCAGAAAATGCAGGGCAAGCATGACACCGGACACGCCCAGCAGCAGCCAGTCCTTCCTCCGCAGCTGAAAGAGTGCCCCGCTATAGGGACGGGCGAACGGCAGCATCAGCAGGGAGGTGAACAGCAGGCGGTACATCCCTTGGACCGATACGGGCGCAGAGGACCATTTAATAAAGATGGAAGAAAACGAGATGGCCACAATTCCGATTACCATCAGGAGAGGCACGGGAACGGGCGGTTTATTGGTACGCATGACAGAACGCCCCTTCATAGGATGTAAGACTCATTATGTTAATTTAACGTAAATCGGCGAAAAAAGCAGCATTTTTTCATATTCAACGCAAAACAAAGGCACAGAACCGCCTCTGAGGGGTTCCATGCCTTATAGAAGCTCAGCTGACAGAGGCTACTCTCCCCTGTTACGGCTTAAGCACTACCTTGATACAGTCCTCTTCCTTCTCCTGAAATACCTTGTAGCCATGTTCTGCGCGGCTGATCGGCAGCCGGTGGGTGATAATATCTGTGGGATCGAACTTGTTCTCCTTAATCATCTTGTAGAGCTCAGGCATATAATGGATCACAGGAGCTTGGCCCATCTTCAGCGTGATATTGCGTTCGAATAGATGGCCCAGCGGGAACATATTGTAATTCAGGCCATAGACACCGATTAACTGAATGGTGCCGAACTTGCGGACCACTTCGGAGGCGATACGGAAAGCCCCCAGCGAACCTCCCTGCAGCATCAAGGCTGTCTCCACCTTCTCTACAACCGTCTTCTTGGCATCCAATCCCACGCAGTCAATCACCACATCCGCTCCGCCGCGTGTAATCTCCTTGAGATTCAGCTCTACATCCTTGGTCTGCTCAAAATTCACCGTCTCCACTTGATTCGTCAGCTTCGCATGCTGGAGCCGGTAATCGATATAGTCCACCGCGATGACACGGGATGCGCCTTTCATCCAGGCGAACTTCTGTGTCAGCAGGCCTACCGGGCCACAGCCAAGCACAATGACGGTATCACCGGGCTTCACACCGGCATTCTCGACGCCCCACCAGGCGGTCGGGACGATATCCGAGAGGAACAGCAGCTTCTCGTCTTCCATCTCCGCGTCCTCCGGGACGACAAACGGCCCGAAGTTGCCGTAAGGCACCCGGAGCAGCTCCGCCTGCCCTCCGGCGAATCCGCCGTATGAATCCGAATAGCCCAGGTAGCCGCCGGTATCCTTCGCTTCATTCGCATGGTCACATTGGCTCTCCATCTCATGCTGGCAGAAGAAGCATTGCCCGCATGCTACATTGAACGGGACAATGACCCGGTCGCCCTTCTTGACCCTGGTAACCTCCGGGCCCACCTCTTCCACAATCCCCATCGGCTCATGTCCGATAATGTAGTCATCATGCATTCCCGGTATTTCTCCGTTATAGATATGCAGGTCAGATCCGCAAATAGCGGTTGTGGTTATGCGGACGAGGATGTCATCCTTCTTCTCCAGCCGCGCATCGGCGACCTCCTTCACTTCAACTTTCTTCTTTCCCTGATAAGTCACTGCCTTCATGGTATAGGTCACTCCTTCTGAAATGGGGCTGCTTGTTACACTATCTTATGTTATAGCCCCAAATGGTCCGGATTTATCCGTGCAGCAGCGGAGAATACATCATCAGCGCGTGGTTCTCAGCCACCGCTTCGTCTCCGGCAAGCTCTCCGCTATGCGTCAGCACTCTGCGGCGGATCGCGTTGCGCCGGATATACCCGCCCCACGGCTCCAGGCTGATGCGGTGCCCATCTTCATAGACTTCGTAATGGTAGAGCTGCTGTCCTGCACAGCGCCATTCCCCGTGCAGATGAGTCTCATCCAGATGCAGCTTAAGCTGATAAGCATGCTCTGTATCATTGCGCAGCTGGAGATCCAGATAATTATAGGCACAGGTAGCCCCGCTGCCAAAGGGCTGGGTCCGCTGCTCATCGGGGAAGACATCATAGCTGTGCCGGTGCCGCTCGGTAACCGTAAGCGGCGTATGCAGTGTCATCCAGTAGATCAGATTGGACAATTGGCAGAGTCCGCCGCCTGTGCCGGAACGGAACCCGCCATAGTGGAGCACCATTCCGTCCAGGTAGCCTTTTCTTCGCGTCGGTTTGCCGATCCTGCGCCAATAGGAGAAGCTCTCGCCCGGTTGAATGACAAGCCCGTCCAGCTTCGCCACCGCGAGCCTCAGGTTCACGATTTTGTTGTGCTGAAGCTGCATATCCACATTGCGCAGTTTGCGCAGCAGCGGGGTAGCATGGCTGGCCGCTTCGTACGGCAGAGCTTCAGCGCGTTGTTCTGTAGCCAGACGGCCGCTGGCTGTGATCCATTTCCAGTATCTTTTCCAGGTGAAATACCGCTTCCCTGCAAATAGTCGCAGCTTGGAACGCCGGATGGGCTTCATGTTGCTGATTACCGAATTCATGGAATGATTGCCTCCCTCTCCCACATTATTGTTCAATTATATTACAATTGAACCAGCTGGAAGCTACAATTCTGTCCCATTTCTATTACAGCAAAAGACCGGAACTCCCCTGTAACGGAAGTCCGGCCTTCAGTAACTCTATTCAGCTTCATCCTGGCAGCGGGCGCACTATTTCCCACGCTTATTATGCCATATTAATGCATGTAATTGCGGCAGCACCCGTGCACGGTTCATCTGCGGATCGGCAATCACCCGCTCGAACAGCCATTCCAGCCGCCCCAGCAGACGGCCTGAGATGTCGCCTTCCTCGGTGACGTTATCGTTGCCCGGCTGCAGGAACAGAGGGACCTCCGGGTACCTGAAATGGACCTTACGGGCATATTCATAATCCTCCTGGTTAAAAACAACCACCTTCAGGCTATGCGCAGCCTTGCCGTTATCAGCGACTCTATGCATAATCTCATCCAGCTTATCCCAGTCTGTCTGCATCCCGGAGCTGGGCGGCTTCGGGCTGATCGTCAGCACATCCACCTCATGGAACCAGTCCTGCCAACGGCTGCCCTGCGTCTCAATCGCCGCCTGGATGCCCCGCTCATGGAGGAGGGAGATGAATTCTCCCATCGCCTCCCCGATCAGCGCCGGATTCCCCCCGGAGATGGTGACACAATTGAAATTCTCCCCGGCCAGCTCCAGCAGCCCGTCGAGAATCTCCTGCGGCTCCATCATCGTTACTTTATCCTTGGCCGAGCCGTCCCAGGTGAAGGCGGAATCGCACCAGCGGCAGCGGTAGTCGCAGCCGTAGGTGCGGACGAACATCGTTTTGACCCCGATGACCGCCCCTTCCCCCTGAATTGTCGGGCCGAACATTTCAATAACCGGGATTCTACTCATCATCGCAGCCTCCATACAGCCGGTAAGCCGGTCCCTCCTCGGGGATATCTGCTGCCAGCACCTCCGCCCAGGAGGTCGGAGTCTCCCATAGCTTGACCGAATACACCGGCAACGCCGCCCGTTTCAGCTCATAGGCAATGTAAGCAGACAGATTCTCGGCTGTGGTGCGGAAGGAGAGCAGCGCAACCTTTGAGCCGGTCGCCTTCAGCGTCTCCAGCACAGGCTCATTGCCCATCGCCAGAAAAGCATGATCCAGCCGCCCAACCACCGCCTCCTGCACAGCCGCCTTAATATCGCTGAAATCGATGACGAACCCTTCATCCGACTGCCCTTCCAGTGCGGATGGCACACCCTTCAGCACTACCTCAAGCCTGTAGGTATGCCCGTGCAGATTACTGCATTTCCCCTTGTGTCCGATGAGCTGATGGGCAGCGTCGAAGGTGAAAATTTTGCAGACGGTTACTTCGCCCCGCATTATAGTCCCGCCTCCTGACGCTCTGCCTCATATTGCTCCAGACCGCGCTTACGCAGAAGACATGCCGGACAGGTGCCGCAGCCGCTGCCGATGATTCCGTTATAGCAGGTCAGGGTCTGCTCCCGGACATAATCGAACTGGCCCAGCTCGTCTGCCAGCTTCCAGGTTTCTTTCTTGTCCAGCCACATCAGCGGGGTATGAATGACGAACTCCACATCCATCGACAGATTAAGCGTGACATTCAGCGACTTCACGAACACATCGCGGCAGTCCGGATACCCGCTGAAGTCCGTCTGGCAGACCCCTGTGATAATGTTGGAGTAGCCGAGCTGCTTGGCCAGAATGGCCGCGAAGGACAGGAACAGCAGGTTACGTCCATCCACGAACGTGCTGGGCAGCTCTTCACCCTCGCCTGCGGTAATGTCAATATCATCCCGCGTCAAGGCGTTCGGGGCCAGCTGGTTCAGCAGCCCCAGGTCCAGAATATGCTGCTTCACGCCGAACCTTGCGGCTATCGCCTTGGCGACTTCAATCTCGGCCGCATGGCGCTGATTATAATTGAACGTGACCACCTGAACCTCCTGGAATTCCTGCAATGCCCACGCCAGGCAGGTCGTGCTGTCTTGGCCGCCGCTGAAGACGACTAATGCTTTTCTATTTACCATAATGATCTCTCCTCCTTATTGCTCTGTGAAGCTGGCTTCTGCGGATTAACGGTTGTCCACTTTCTCGGGATACAAATCATGATTCATCAGCCGGTGCTCGGCCATCGCCTCATATTTGGTTCCCGGACGCCCCCAGTTACAGTAAGGATCGATGGAAATGCCGCCGCGCGGCGTGAATTTGCCCCACACTTCGATATAACGCGGCTCCATCAGCGAGATCAGATCATTCATAATAATGTTGACACAGTCCTCATGGAAATCCCCATGATTGCGGAAGCTGAACAGATAGAGCTTCAGTGACTTCGATTCCACCATTCGGATATCAGGAATGTACGAGATATACATCACCCCGAAATCCGGCTGACCGGTCACGGGACACAGGCTGGTGAACTCGGGACAGTTGAATTTGACAAAATAATCACGGCCGGGATGCTTGTTATCGAACGCCTCCAGAATCCCCGGATCATAGCCGAACTTGTACTGCGTGCCTTGGTTGCCCAGCAGGGTAACCTCCTGCATTTCCTCTTGCATTCTGCCTTCTGACATGACAAAAAACCCCTCTCTTTTCCCTAGGCCCCTGGCCTGAACTGGAAAGAAGAACGAGATTTCGAAAACCTGGCTCTACTAAGATAGCTTAGTTTTTTATAGAGGGAGTTCGCGAACCTCTCCTGCGCGCGGCGCAGATTCCTTCTTTATCTTGGTGCGTCTTGAACTATACCATGATTACAGCGGGCTTGACAACCCTCACAGCTGATCCAGAATCAGCGAGCACAGCAGTCCCATCGCAGCGATGAACCCCGTGAGCGGCCCCCCTTCTTCGTAGGCTTCGGGCATCATGCTGGAGGACACCATAGCAATAATCCCTCCCCCGGCAAAAGAGGCAATCAGCGCTTCCGTATACCCGCTTGCGTGATCCATGAACTCATATCCCGCCCCTGAGGCCAGTGTGGAGATAGCGAGTACGCCGAGCCACAGCAGCATAATCTTGCCTTTGCCATAGCCGTCCTGCTTCAGTCCAGCCGTACTGGACAAGCCTTCGGGAATATTGCTGATGAAGATGGCAATGACCAGCAGTACGCTAACGCCTTGACCCGCAATGAGACTTGCGCCAATCATGATCGATTCAGGAATCGCATCCAGTACCGTTCCGGCAAAAATAGCCAGCCCTCCGCCCTTGGCATCGCTCCTCCCTGAAGAGGCTCTGGCTGAACGCTTGCGTCCGGCTCCGCCTTTACGCGAGATCAGCCAGTCGAACACCGTGAACACCAGTGCTCCAGCGGTGAACCCGATAATCGTCGGGGCCAGTCCGCCGTCACTGGCCGAATCCTCTAGCAATTCATACGCCGCCGCGCCGATCAGCACACCGGTCCCGAACGCCATGATGAAGCCGATCAGCTTATTCGGAATCCGCAGGAATAAGGCCAAGAGTGCGCCAATCAAGACCGCCGAGCCGGAGAGTGCGCCCCATAACAATGCGTTTCCCATCCGCTTCACCTTCTTATAAGATATTGGCATTATTACAATGCATAAGAATAGTTTACACACGAATGAAGAACGGCAAACACCTTGCATAGTTCAACTAATTTGCACGGATTCATTTGCATGGAAAGGGGTAACTTAGAATTAACAATCTCTATTAACCGAAGGATGGGATCATACGATGGAAGCAAACGTACAGAAGCTTATAGATTGGCTGGAAGCCCGCAAGGATACAACACTGGTCATCGAAAAACGGGAGCTGGAGGATCTGGACACCGTCCATTTCAAGCTGGAGACTGTTGACTACCGGAACGCTGAAGATGTCATAGATGATTATCTGGACAGTGCGGTCATTCTGCGCGGGACGGGCAGTACCTTGAATGCGGATGGTGAGCTTGTGCCTCTGCCGCAGCCGGGATATGAGCTGGCAGTGAGCGGACTAGAGCTTCATGAGGTATCCGAGGCTAAGGTGGATCTGCAAACGAGCCGGGCAAAATATTCACTGGCTGTAAGCTGATTATGCGGCGGCTCCGGCCGTAAGAATCTAAGGGGGCTGTCCCAAAAGTAGATACTCTACTGGTGGGGAAAAATTCCATGCCTTCTTAAAGGATTAATTTGTAAGAAAGGGAGCGATTCTCCGTTATTGGAGGATCGCTCCCTTGCGTTTCTGGTCATTCGCTGCTTGCTTCAGCAGGTTGTGAGCAAGCGAAAGCCAACCGACCTCTAGCGTCACTTTTTCCATGCCGCGAAGCAGAAAGCGCCGGAAGCCCCGGTTATTTTTTAATTGTCCAAATACACTTTCCGGCTCCGTCATTCGACGTACGGCCAATAGATAGCCTTCCTCGCTTCGGAGGATTTCTTTCGCCTGTTTCTGGTATCTAAGCCGCTCCAAACTGACTGCGATTTCCCGGTTTCCGCTTCCCTTCGTGCAGTTTTCTTTTAGCGGACAACCTCCGCAGCTTTGACTTTGGTAATGACGCTTCTTAATTTCGTATCCACTCTCTGTGGTTTCCTTGCTCTCTCGTTGGAAATACAGCGGGTATCCAGCTAAACACGTCCAGCGATCCTCGGATGCGTCGTAGGTCCAGTTCTCGATTTTTCCGACGTCGGCTTTCCAGGCTTTGCTCTTTTCTTTGTGGTAGGTGCTGTATTTCACGACGGCCTGTATCTCGCTCTTTTCCAGATAGGCGTAGTTTTCTTCACTTCCATAGCCGGCATCTGCAATGACCGTCTTTGGAAGTTTTCCGAGGAATTGCTTTGTTTTTGCCAGATGTGGTTCTAAACAGCGGGTGTCACCCGGTCTTTGATGTAGACTGTAGGTTAAAATAAATTGGTTTTCGGTCCCGATCTGTAGATTGTAACCTGGCTTCAGTTGGCCATTTTGCATGTGATCTTCTTTCATCCGCATAAACGTTGCCTCGGGATCGGTCTTGCTGAAACTATTCCGGTCCCCAAGCAGCTTTTGATATTGTTCGTACTTCTGCAGTCGAGGGAGCAAATCCTTACGCAACTTCCGAACCGTCTTTTTTAGGGGCTTGTCTTTCGGTTTTTCGGCAAGCTGAGCTTCAAGCTTTTGCACGGCTTGTTCGAGTTTCTCACTGTCCATTTCCGAACCCGTGCTGAGTTCAGCCAGATCTTTGCCCTGATTCTCTTGTTCTTCCTGCTCTTCCGCTGCTTCAATGTCAGCGAATAGGGCCTGTACCTTATCTTGCAGTTTCGCTTTGTGTTTGCTGACCGCTTTGCTCCAGACAAAGGTGTAGCGATTGGCATTCGCTTCGATCTTAGTTCCGTCCACAAAATAATGCTCCAGAGACACGTATTTTTCGTCAGCCAGAAACTGAAGCACGGCGGTAAATACCGTTTCGAGGACCTTTCTCATCCGCTGGGAACGGAAGCGATTCAGCGTGCGGAAGTCGGGTCGCTGCCGTCCGGCCAGCCACATGAAGGGAATGTTCTCCCGGACCGCTTTGGCGATTTGGCGAGACGAATAGATTCGCTGAGTGTAAGCGTAGATAATGACTTTGGTGAGCATTTTAGGATGGTAGCTGTCACGGCCGCCGCCGGGATAGGCCGCGTCAAAAATGGCGTTGTCCAGCCGATTGACGGCGGCATTCACGACGCGAACGAGGTGATTTTCCGGGATATCTTCTTCCAGATCCATTGGCAAGCAAAGCTGGTCCATGGTATATTGAATGTACAAAAGAAACCTCTCCTTTGAAATGGTTGTGTGGTAACTCCATTTTAACAAAAGAGAGGTTTCTTTTTGTGATTTTAGAAAGATTTGAAGAAACTTTTCCCGCTTAAACAGCGGAGAGGACGGAACGATTGTGAAAAAGCGGCAGCGGTCGCCTTGGTCTCCGGATTTTCACCGCTAAGGGAATGAAAAAAATCTGGAGACCACAGCGACCCAAACAACGGTCCGTTCGCGAAGCGTCCACCCAAGTGCTCACGTTGATCCTACTCCAAAATAAAAAGCTGTCCCAAGCAGCCATTTCATGGCTTTTGGGACAGCCCCTTATTCCACAACTATCGCCTACAATTCTTCCCCGATAATCTCCACTTCCGTCTCCAGCTCCACATCGAACTTGTGCTTCACCGCTGAGCGTACATGCTGGATCAATCCGATATAATCGCTGGCGGTTGCATTGTCGGCGTTGATAATGAAGCCCGCATGCTTGCGTGAGACCTCTGCGCCTCCGATGCGCGTCCCCTGGAGTCCGCTCTCCTGAATCAGCTGCCCCGCGAACCGGCCCGGCGGCCGCTTGAATACACTGCCGCAGGACGGATACTCCAGCGGTTGCTTCGATTCCCGCAGATAGGTTAACTCATCCATGGACGCTTTAATCGCGGCTGGATCGCCTGGCAGAAGCTTGAATCTCGCCTCCAGCACAATATATTGTCCAGTGGCGAAGATGCTGCTGCGGTATCCCCATTGCAGCTGATCGCTGTGCAGGGTGAGGAGCTGCCCGTTCTGATCAATCACGAGCGCACTGTGCAGCACATCCTTCACTTCCCCGCCGTAGGCTCCGGCGTTCATGTAGAGTGCCCCGCCTACCGTGCCGGGGATGCCGCAGGCGAATTCCAGACCGGTCAGCTTCTGCTCCAGCGCATAGCCCGAGACATCGATAATCTTCGCCCCGCACTGCGCATACAGCAGCCCGTCGCGGACGCCCATCCCGGACAGATCCGAGGTCTGGAGCACGATGCCGCGGATGCCTCCGTCCCGGATAATCACATTGGAGCCGTTGCCGAGAATCGTAAGCGGGATCTGATGATTATGGGCATAAGCATAGATGCTCTGGATCTCTTCATATGTAACAGGAGCCGCCAAAATATCTGCTTCGCCGCCCATGCGGGTATAGACCAGATTCTTAAGGCTCTCACGCCGTTTCAGTGAGCCTGCGGTAACAAGCGGCTGCAAATCCTCATATATGTTGTCAATATTCATTCTTCATGCTCCTAACTCTATAAACAAGATAATGGTCGTGCTCGCTGCCGGTTAATTACGGCTTCAGCAACCACAACTTTAACAACGAACAGGCTCCCTTGTCAATGACAGGAGCCTGTTACGAAGCTGCATACAGCATTATTATGTTTCGAAATTCCCAATTATGCCCTATTCTCCAGCCGCTGCGCGCTCGGCACGGAATTCCTCCCGCCGTGCGGACCGCTCCTCTTCCTTCATCCGGGGGCAGGTATAACACAGCCGTCCGCCCTCAGTCCGGTAATACATACAGCAGCGGTTACGCAGCTGAACCGTCTGCTGCGGGTCCGTGAGCGATTCAGTTCTCCGTATCTTCACCTGGAACGGATTCCGCGGCATCCCGAATACGGCAGCGGGCAGCTCATCCTTCAGATACGCATAATCCTCCTCCAGCCGGCGAAGCAGGAGCGGATCTGTCAGTTCAGCAGCAAAGGCTTCCGCATAATAGTTGAATTTGGTCGGCAGCTGTCCCCAGATCTCCCCGGGCGAAAGTCCGCTCACCTGTGAAGCCATCCGGATCAGCGGCCCGGCTGTGTTCTGGTAGAAGCTGGTTAACACCTCATTGCGCCAAGCCTTCCGGCCCGGCTCATCTGCCGGAGCTTGTACCATCCCCCATTCACGAAGCGAGAAGGCAATTCTGCAGTAGCCATCTGCCGGAACAAGATGCAGGTGAAGGTTCCGTAAGCTGAAGTCCGGTAAGCACAAGAAGCCGGTCACGGAATACTGGACCGCGAGTGCCATAATGCTCAGATAACCGCCGAAGTACGCACCGGCCGCTTTATCGTCGAGCGCCTTCATCAGCGGCCGGTAAGCCTCCATGAAGGTCCTCATCCCCGCCTCTTCTGCCAGCTCAACAGCAGCGAAGGAATACACGGCTCCCTCCGGCACCTCAAGATGGAGGTCAAATTTAGACTTATATTCTTGCCTCAGGAATTCATTCATGTTCCTCTCCTACAGCCCGGCAACTTTGTACGCAGCCAGCTCGTAAGGCAGACAGAGCGGCACACCTGTACGCGGATCAGGCACAATATCTGCCTCAATGCCGAATACCTCACGCAGCACTGCCGGTGTCATTACCTCATTCGGAGCGCCCTCGCTGATCACATTACCGGATTTGATCGCTACCATATGCTGCGCGTAACGCGAAGCATGGTTCAAATCATGGACAACCATAATAATCGTCCGGCCTTCCTGCTCATTGAGCTTCTGCAGCAGCTGAAGCACCTCCAGCTGATGGGCCATATCCAGGAAGGTCGTCGGCTCGTCAAGGAACAGAATATCCGTCTGCTGGGCCAGCGCCATGGCGATCCAGGCCCGCTGCCGCTGTCCGCCGGAGAGACGGTCAATCGGCCGGTCACGGAATTCATTCATGCCGGTCAATTCAATCGCCTCGGCAATAATGCTGCGGTCTTCAGGCGTCAGGCTGCCGAAGCCCTTCTGATGCGGATACCGTCCATATCCTACCAGCTCAGATACCGTTAAGCCGTCCGGGGCAGTAGGATTCTGCGGCAGAATCGCCAGCTGGCGGGCCACCTCTTTGGTGGAGAGATTGTGAATGGACTTCCCGTCAAGCATTACATTGCCGCTCTTCGGCTTCATGATCCGGGCCATTGTCTTCAGAATCGTGGACTTTCCCGAGCCGTTCGCCCCGACAAGCGCTGTAATCTTCCCTGTCGGAAGCGATAGATTCAGCCCCTTTACAATCATAGTCTCCGCATATCCGATGCTCAGCTGCTCTGTATTTAAACGTTCCGACATGATAAACACTCCTTAGATTTTTTAATATATACATCCCTGTACTACGCTTTCGATGTGGCCAAAAGATATAAAAAGTACGGTGCTCCAATAATCGCTACTACGATACCAGTAGGTACCTCCGCAGGCTGCAGGATCCAGCGACCGATCGTATCTGCCGTAAGCAGCAGCAGGGCTCCGGTCAGGGCAGCCGCAGGCAGCAGGATCTGATGGCGCGGGCCGACCAGCCTGCGGGCCAGGTGGGGCGCAATTAGCCCGACAAAACCAATGCTGCCGCTTACCGATACACAGGCTCCTGCCAGCGCAACAGCCGCAGCCAGCAGCCACCGCCGTTCCCGTTCGAGCGGCAGGCCCAGTCCCTTGGAGAGCTCATCGCCCAGATTCAGTACGTTGAGCACCCGGGCTTTGTAGAATGCGAAGGGCAGCAGGATCAATATCCAGGGCAGCAGGGCCAGCACAAACCGCCAGTCTCCGCCCCAGATTTTGCCGGCCAGCCAGATGGCTACGAACTGATAATTCTGCGGGTCGAGTCTTAATGACAAAATAAGCTGAAAAGCGTATATCCCGGCACCCACAGCAATCCCGATCAGGATCAGCCGTGTCGGCGAGAGCCCATCCTCCCTCCTGTAAGACAGGAAGTAGATCAGTGTTGCAGTAAGCGAGGCCCCTGCAAGCGCCAGTAGCGGAAGCACGAGGATCGGAGCTGCTGTAGTAGACGGTACAAAGGAGATAAAGATCAGTACGGCGAATCCGGCTCCGGCATTGATCCCCAGGGTGGAAGGCTCAGCGAGAGCATTACGCGACAAGCCTTGCAGAATCACTCCGGCGACCGCAAAGCCTGCACCAATCAGCAAGGAGATCACGATGCGCGGCAGCCGGAAATCAAACAGAATCAGCTGCTGCTGCTTGGTGCCGTTGCCGGATAGGGTATGTAGAACTTCGAGCGGTGACAGACGCATTAAGCCGGTATTCATACTGACCAGAAACAGAATGACGATAAGCACAGCAAGCAGTGTCAGAATACCAGCCTCTCTGGAACGGCGCGGCTTGGCCGGGGGGAATGAGGTGGAACGGTTCATTTCAGCTCCCCCTTGCGTTTGCTGGCCAGATAGATGAAGAACGGTACGCCGAATACTGCAATTAAGGCACCTATTGGTGTTTCGTATGGCGCATTAATCATCCTGGCCGCAATATCGGCCACCAGGACCAGAATGCTTCCAAGGACTGCGGAGCAGGGAATAATCCAGCGGTAGTCAACCCCAACGAGGTAACGCGTAATATGCGGAATCATTAATCCGACAAAAGCGATCGGCCCCACCGTGGAGACTGCCGCTCCGGCGAGGATGACGACAATAATCATCCCTGCAGTCTGTACCAGACCGGTGCGCTGTCCGAGACCTGCTGCAACATCCCTGCCCAGGCTCAGTAGCGTAATCGAACGCGACAACATCAGCGCACCGATTAGGGCCGCCGCGACCCAAGGAGATATTACCTGCAGCTGCTTCCAGCTCGCTCCTCCAATCCCCCCGGCCATCCAAAAGGCGATATCCTGGGAGAGGCTGAACAGGATAGCAATGCCCTGGCTGACCGCCAGCAGCATGGCGCTTACTGCCGCACCGGCGAGGGTCAGCCGAAGCGGGGTCAGTCCGCTATGGGAGAGCGATCCGATCCCGAATACCAGCAGTGAGGCTACAGCCGCTCCAAGGAAGCAGTACAGCATGATGTACGCGAAGGATAGTGTTGGCGCGAAGGCAAAAGCCAGGGCCAGTCCAACGCCCGCACCTGCATTAAGACCAATCAGTCCGGAATCCGCCAGCGGGTTGCGGGTCATCCCCTGCATAATCGCACCGGCAACGGCAAAACATGCGCCGACCAGCGCTCCTGCGGCAGCCCGGGGAATCCGCAGCTCCCGGATGACCTGATGCTGGGGCAGCTCCGGATTGAACCGGAACACCGCCTCCCATACGGTAGCCAGCCGGATATCCGCCGCACCAACCGATACGGATACCATCAGGCCGAAGACAATCGCTGCTATTCCCAGCACCAGAATAACAGCAGCGGCAAGCGGCCGCGACCGGACAGATGTGTTCCCTTCAACAGAAGGAGCTTGTAGAGCAGAATCTGTGGATGAAGCCATATGCCGTCTCCTTATCAGGATTATTAGGGAAATATAGATGATTATGATTCTCATTATCGCAAAGATATGAATATTGTTCAACTTAAAAAAGAGGCAGGCTTCTATATCCTAAGGATATAAAAGCCTGCACAATTCTCCGGCTGGTAAAGAACCTATTTTACAAAACTGCTCAGAATATCATCGATGGTCTTGGTATTGGCTATAGGGCCGCTGTACAGCCAGCTGGTATCTTTGCCGAATTCATGAACATTCCCTGCCTTAACGGCCGGAATTCCCTTCCAGACTGCACCTTCTGTAATCTCAGCTCCGCTTGCCTTGTCACTATTCACCAGAATGATATGCTCTGCAGTCAGCTCAGATAATTTCTCCAGTGAAATCGGGTTCCACGGTGCTCTGGATTCTGCAGGAATGTCGGTCACGAGATTCGGGAGCTTCACTCCAAGATCGCCATACAATACCGCACCGCTGCTGCGGGTCTCATCTACAATGAAGAAATTCTTGGACACCAGCCACAGAACCGCTACTGAATCATCGCCAATTGCCGCTGAGACAGCCGCTTTGGCTGAAGCCGCTTTCTGGTCATAGTCTGCAATAGCCTTCTCCGCTTCCGGTGTCTTATTGAGCAGCTCACCGATCTTGAGCAAGGCTGCGCGCCAGTCACTGCTGACCTCATCGCCGAGTACATAGGTTGGTGCAATCTTATTCAGCTGGTCATAAAGACCGTTCTGAACCGAGCCCTCCGACTGGACGATGTGAAAATCCGGCGTGAAGCTGGTGACGGCTTCAAGCGGCAGGTCATAGCTGATCGGCGGAACGTCCTTAAGCTCAGCGGCCAGGTAAGCCTGAGTACCATTCTTCGTAGACCACTGGGCAACCGGAGTCACGCCGAGTGCTACCAGATAATCCTCCAGATAAGAAGCAATTACACGCTGCGGATTAGCGGGAACGGTCACCTTATGTCCCATTGCATCCGTTACGGTCTTCTCCACAGCGGGTGCAGCAGTTGCTGCAGGTACCGCAGTGGCCTCCGCAGTCGCTTCTGCGGTTGCCGCAGGTGCGGTGCCTGCTCCACCGTTACTGCCTGCGTTGCTATTATCATTTCCGCAAGCGGACAGCAGCAGTGTTGTAGTCATAAGTCCGGCCACCGCCAGCTTCCCGCTTCTTGATCCTTGCAGGTTGAACGAAAACATTGAATACCCCTCCTGTATGTTACCCTCATGATTGGCAAAAGCTCTGTTACCTTCATCTTGTCTATACTGATGATATTGATTCTCATTCTCTATGTCAACCAATAACTTATAATAACGTAAAAACGGCCGTCTCCGCATTAAGCAGAAACAGCCATCTTCCTAATCTTCTATATTATTTATGCAGATGGAAAGGTACAGTCGCGATTACAATGTCCTTCTGATTCATCAGATATGAACGGATGAACAAGCTGGTCTGATTATGCAGCACCGCCTGCCACCAGTGCTTGGTCACGAATTGCGGAATCAGGACGGTAATATGATCCGTTGAAGAGGTCTTCCACTCTACTGTATCGATGAACTTCACCAGCGGGCGGATAATGCTGCGGTAGCGGGAGCGCAGGACGATCAGGCGTACGCCGGGGTTCCACTCCTCCCACTTCTGCTCCATCTTGTGAATCTCTTCTTCATCGAAGCCTACATATACAGCGACCACATTATCTGTCAATGACTTCGCATAGCTGATCGAATGCAGTACAGCACGAGTCACACCGGCGACCGGAACGACTACGGTGCTTCCTTTGATACAAGGCTTATCGGTAGCCGGGCAGATCCGCAGCTGATCGGCAATATTCATATAATGGCGGTGAATCCGGTGGAACACGATGATAACAGCCGGCAGGAAGATGAAGGCCATCCACACGCTGGAGAATTTAGTGATTATGAAAATCAGGGTGATCGTTAATGTAGTGAGCATCCCCACCGTATTGACGGCGAACTTGCTCTGCCAGCCTTTCGGCTTCGTTCTGTACCATTGGACCATCATGCCCAGCTGCGACAGCGTGAACGGAATGAATACCCCTACTGCATATAATGGAATGAGTCCTTCCGTATTCCCGTGAAACGCCGCCACCAGCACAGCCGACATAACACCGAGGAAAATAATACCGTTGGAGAAGCCCAGCCGGTCGCCGCGCACCATGAAGGCATGGGGCAGATATTTGTCTTTGGCGAACATGAACGCCAGCAGCGGGAAGGCCGAGTACGCCGTATTGGCTGCCAGGAACAGGATAACCGCCGTAATCCCCTGAATGAAGAAGTACAGTCCGCCGCGGCCGAAGGTAGATTCGGTAATCTGTGAGACCACGGTGGCCTTCTCATCAGGCATGATACCGTACCAGTAAGCGAGCAGCGTAATACCTGTGAACATTACCCCGAGAATGAGGCCCATGAGCATCAGCGTTTTGGCTGCATTTTTCTCCGCGGGCGCTTTGAAGTTAGGAATGGCATTGGAGACCGCTTCTACCCCGGTCAGAGCCGAACAGCCGGAGCTGAAGGCCTTCAGCAGCAGAAACATACTCACGTTCGATACGGCCGAGCCAATCTCAGGAACATGGGCATGGGCGCCGCCGGTCATATATTTGAAGACCCCCGAGATGATGAGCACGAAGATGGAAACCACGAACAGATAGACCGGGATAGCGATGAAGGAGGCCGATTCGGTCACTCCCCGCAGGTTAACAATCGTTAAGAGCACGATAACAGATACCGCTATCAGAACACTATGATTATGCAGACTTGGAAAAGCTGAAGTGATTGCATCCGTCCCCGCCGACGCACTTACCGCCACCGTCAGAATGTAATCCACCAGCAGAGAGCCGCCGGCCAGTAAGCCGGTATGCACCCCTAGATTGCTTTTGGCGACAATATACGCGCCCCCGCCTTGGGGATAAGCGAAGATCGTCTGCCGGTAGGACAGAATCAGAATAGCCAGCAGGCCCAATACGGCTAATGCAATTGGCAAGGAGTACCAGATAGCGGTGAACCCGGCGGCCACCAGTACAATCAGAATTTGTTCTGTTCCGTAGGCTACAGACGAGAGCGCATCAGAAGACAGGACAGCCAGTGCTTTCACCTTGGATAACTTTTCATGATCGAGTTCGTTCGACTTCATCGGACGCCCGATCAATAGTCGTTTTACCTTGCTTACCATTGTAGTAACAGTTCCTCTCTTGGTTAAGTTGAAACGGGTTTCCCTGCGCTGTTTTCATAAGTGGATTTCATAAATGCAGGCACCAAAATAAGCATACGGAAATGATCCGCATGCCTTAGTGTGCATGGTCATTATCCCACTAGTGGCTTACGAGGTTAGCTGGCGGATTCGGACTGTGGTAGCCCTACGGTTACAGGTCAAGTAGCCTGCTCCGATTCACCCCTTTTGGCCTTGGCCAAAGTGTGGTTCCCCCGTTTTTCCTTCCGGAAAATTCAGCGCATATTCAACTTCTCACAAGGACTAATATTAAGCTACAACACGTCTTCCGTAAAGCGTGGAAACAAATGAAAAAAGAATGAAAAGCACTCAAAACAACCAAATTCATCATCCGGTATGTCTTGATCTTTCATTCTCTTTCATTATCCCTTTACCACGTGATTTTACAGGGTTTTTGCATATTATTTTTTACTAAAATTAAGGGTATTCTCTTCTCTTCCTTCTGCCCGTCAGCTTCTTACTCCGCAGGCTCCTCTTTGCGTCCTGTCCAGAGCAGAATGGAGATTAAGGCAAAGGCTATAAGTGCAAGCAGAGGGATCGTTATAAATCCGAACCAGTTCAGATAATCCTTGTTGCACGGTACGCCGATGGTACAGGGAAGCACCTTGCTGAGCGCCGGAATTTTCTGCTCCGCATAATGATATATGGAGATGCTGCCGCCAATCAGACTAAGGGGAAGCACGTATGGAATGATCCGCTTGTCCCCCCGGTAGGTGGCGATCCCCAGCAGGAACAGCTGCGGATACATGAAGATCCGCTGGAACCAGCACAGCTTACAGGGCTCGTAATTTAGGACCTCACTGAGATACAGGCTTCCTGCTACAGCCACCACACAGACGAACCAGGCCAAGTAGAGACAGTTACGCCGGCAGAAGGCAGAGAAGGCGGTCATTGGGCGGTCCCTGCTCCCGCTGCTGCTGTTGCTGCCTGAATCTGGGCGTCAATCGCCTCCATATTGAAAGGCTCCTTCACCTTGATGCCGTTCACGTACAAGGAAGGCGTATTCGTTACGCCCGTATCGGTGCCAAGCTGAATATCCCGCTCCAGCTCGCTTACGTAGGTACGCTCGTCAATGTCCTTGCGCAGCAGGTCGTAATCCACCGGCAGCTCCAGCTGCTTGGCGAGACTCACCAGGAAGTCAGGTGTAGCCCATTCCTTCTCTTCATTCCCCTGATTGGCATAGATCGCATCGAAATACTTCCAGAACGCTTCCTGGTTCTGATGATAGACCGATAGCGCTGCCAGGGAGGCCGTTCTGGAATCCGTACCGAGGAAGGCCAGATTCACGAAATAGAAGGCTGCTTTATTCTGATCGACATAGCCCTGAACGATCTGCGGCTTGATCACACCGGTGAACTGGGCGCAAGCCGGACATTTGAAATCGCCGAATTCCACAATTTTGACCGGAGCATCCTCCTTGCCAAGCCGCATCATTTCGCTGTAATTGAAGGCAACCGGCTTACTGTCTGTACCGGCAGGCGAAGAGTCCTTCGATGCCAGCATAAATAAGCCTACAAAAATAATAATGACGATGGCCACCGTACTCACGATCAGAATTCTCGTTTTCTGCTTCTGCTGCTCCTGCTCTGCCCTGCGCTTCTCCTGCTTGCTCATCTGGGGAGCCGTGACATTGTTCTTTTTTGTTTTGCTCAAAGAGAGTTCCTTTCCGTCCTCAGGACTATCGTGATAAAAGAATAGTTACTTTCAAATTATATAATGTTAACTCTCTTGTTGGCAATCGCTGTCTTATACGGCTTCATTCTCCTCCGCTGACTCCCCCTCCCCTGTATCCTTGCCGAAAAATACCTCCGGGGAATGCTCCTGCGACTGCAGCTTAATTCTGAAGAAGAATTGTGTGCCGCCCCCTTCTGCCGGTTCTGCCCAGATCTCTCCTTGCATCAGGTCTACAAGCTTCTTGCAGATCGCAAGGCCCAGACCCGTGCCGGGGTACTTACGGGTATGCGACCCGTCCACCTGCGAGAAGGACTGGAAGAGCAGCTGCAGCTTATCCGGTGAGATGCCAATGCCGGTGTCGCGCACCATGAATTGCAGCGCCTGAGCGGTCTCCCTGACGCCATAGGACTCCACCTTAACCGTTACCGTGCCGGATGGCGTGAATTTCACCGCATTGCCGATCAGGTTGATGAGAATCTGGCGGATACGCGCAGCATCCCCGGTGAACTTGTCAGGAAGCCCCTCCTCGATCAGAAGCTCCAGAGATAACGGCTTGTCTTGTGTGCTCACCATGAACAGGTCCATACAGCCCTGGAGCAGCGCCTTCAGCCCGAAAGAATCCTTGTTCAGCGAGAGGGCATCCGCCTCCAGCCGGGAGATGTCGAGAATATCGCTCATCACATGCAGCAGAGCATGGCTGCTTGTACTCTGAAGCCGCAGGAGCTCCAGATGCTCAGGATTGCTGATCTCCTCGGACAGCAGCTGGTTGACGCCGATAATGCCGTTCAGCGGCGTGCGGATTTCATGGCTCATGGTGGCGAGGAACTCGCTTTTCATCGTCACCGCACTCTCCGCGGTATCCCTGGCCTCCAGCAGCTCATACTGATACTTCATCAGGGCAGTCACATCCTCGGCCACAATATAGACCCACTGCTCCGTATGATGCAGCAAAGGAAAGACGGTGACACTACAGATCAGCTGCTCCCCGCCTTTGCTCCGTACCTTCAGCTCCAGCTTGGAGGACTGCCCCCGTGAAGCGCGCGTTATGGCATCCCGTACGGCAGCTTCATCCCGTTCGCTGTATAGTATCGCCTTATAATTCCCCAGTTCTTCGCTGCTATATCCGGTAATGTCCCGCAGAGCAGGATTAGCACTGATTATCTTCTTACGGGCAGGATCAATGCAGATTACCATATCAGGGTTATGCTCGAACAGCGCAGTATACCGCTGCTCATTGAAGGCGGCTGACTGGAGTACCCGCTGCCGGTCCCTGTACAACAGAGCAAGGACGATCGACACAATGAACAGGAAGGAGCCGCAGAGGATCATTCCCAGTATCGAATCCTGCAAATAGAGCACGTGCGCGGCTGCACTGGACGGTTCTCCTGGAGAGAATGAAGCGCCCGCCATGGCAGCGTAATGGATGCCTGTGAACGCGCCGGTCAGGGTCAGGACAAGCAGCAGCTTTTTGAAGCTGAACATATTGTAGGCCTGCTCCAGCCACTTCGGATCGTAGGAAGCGGTGACCACCGGAACGATCAGGGCGAATAATACCGCCATTATAATTGAGAAAGCGCCTTGCTCATACGTTGCCGTAAGTCTCATCGACAGAATTCCGCTGAAATGCATAATCAGGATGCCGCTGCTGAACAAGAGGCCGCCCAGAGCCAGATAGACCCTGCTGCGGGTGTGCGGGTTATTCAGCATAGCTAACAGCATATAAGAAGCTGCCACGGGAATCACTAGAGAGAACGCCAGTAGCGGCAGATTATACGATACCGGAACGGCCATATCCATTGCACGCATCCCGATGAAATGCATGCTCCACAGGCCTGTGCCAAGCACCAGGGAGATGAGCAGGATGAACCGGGAGCTCCGCTGGCCGCGAAGCAGACGTTCCGTCAGATCGAGCGCCGTGAAGCAGGAGAGAAAGGCTATCGCCACCGACAAGAGGACAAGCAGATCATTGTAAGTGTTAAAAGGATGCTTCAACGCTCCCGCCCCTTTCTTGAATCGGATAGATTACATGTATTTACACTTCCTTACCCGCCTTAAATCCGGCCGAATCGGAGATAGGTCAGAACACTTCATCCTTATAACAAAAAAAGCACAGCGCTGTAGTAGCGCCATGCTTATATTGTATGCAGCAGCTTATGCTCCGGCTTCTTCCGTCAATAACTGCAGCTTCAGCAGCTTGATCCGGGAAATCCGCTTATTATCGGTTTCTTCGACCACGAATAAATGATTGTCGAACTCAATGGACTGGCCCTTTTGCGGCGGATTAACCTCCAGCTTGGAATACAGCCAGCCGCCGATCGTATCATAATCATCAGTCTCCATATGGATTCCGAGCTTGTCGTTAATCTCTTCAATCAGCATCAGGCCGTCAACGGAGAACTCATCCTCTCCCAGCTGCTCAATGCCGGGCCGCTCCTCGTCGAACTCATCCTGAATCTCACCGACAATCTCTTCCATAATATCCTCCAGTGTAACCATCCCCGAGGTACCGCCGTACTCATCAATAAGAATGGCGATCTGGGTCTTGGCACGCTGCATGACCTTCAGGAGGCTGCTGATCTGAATCGATTCCGGTACCGTCAATATCGGACGGATCAATTCATTATAGCTCGGCGCCTTCTCCCGGATCATATCCTTAATATGAATGAAGCCAAGAATATGGTCCTTGTCTCCGTCACAGACCGGATACCGGGTTCTCATTCCATCGAAGGCAATCTCCAGATTCTCCTCCGTCTCCAGATGCGTGTTCAGACAGATCATCTCGGTACGCGGAATCATAATCTCCCGGGCCATCGTGTCGGCAAATCCAAAAATATTATCCACCAGTGTCATTTCTGTGTTGTCGATCAAGCCGCTTTTGTTACTCTCCTGCATCAGGATGCGGATTTCTTCCTCCGTATGCGCAGTAGCCAGCTCGGAAGCCGGTGTCAGACGGAAGATCCGCAGCAGTCCCCGGGCCAGCCCGTTAACCACCCAGATGAATGGAAACATGATCCGGTAGAAAACGTTCATCGGTCCCGCAGTTAACAGAAGCACCGCCTCAGCCTTATTCACAGCAATGGTCTTCGGTGCAAGCTCGCCGAGTACGATATGGAGAACCGTGATGAACATGAAGGCAATAATCAGGGAGATGACAAATACAGTAGTATCATCAAAGCCCAGACCCCTGACCAGCGGCCCCACAATCGTGGCCACGGCCGGTTCACCGAGCCAGCCCAGTGCAAGTGAAGCAAGGGTTACCCCAAGCTGGCAGGCCGACAGGAAGCCATCCAGATTATGGACGATGTTCCTTGCGGCCAGCGCTCTCTTGCTGCCTTCCTCAATCAGCGATTCAATGCGCCCGCTGCGCACCTTCACCATCGCGTACTCCACCGAAACGAAAAAACCGTTAAGCAGCACAAGCAAAATAATAAGTCCTACATGTAATATACCGGGTAAAGGGTCGCTCAATTTATACTCCTATCCACCGTAATCTGTACGGCTGGATAGGCCCACCTCCTTCGTTTGCTCAAAATGTCAGACTCGATTACGCTAAAAGAACCCTTGCGTATCAATTCCCCAATGCCCTCATCTCCTATACAAAATCACGGATTAGAAATAATACTTTCATTATATAAATATATTAGGTGAAACAGCAAGCATGCGTGTCCCCTCGAAAAATACAGCATATGTACGTACGGGAGCATAAGTAACGGCTGACCGCCTCAAACCAAGGCGGACAGCCGTTTTTGGATGATTCTATGGATAAATGGCCGAAAAAAGCGGATTAGCAGTTGCGCACTCCAAGCGGATTCCCGACAACGCCCGGATATTGATAGACAAGCGGCTCTTCGAAAGTAGCGTAATCAAAGTTAACCATCAGCAGCACTACCCGCTGGCCGGTAGCACGGTCACTGATAATCAGGTGGTCACGGCCCGCAGCTTCCAGCACCCCGGTATAGACCTTGGCATTCCAGTCCTTGTTGTTCTCATATGTGAAATAGAAGGTGCCCACCTTGCCCAGGTTCAGGCGGAATATGTTCTCCACATAGGACTGTTCAAACACAGGTGCGGCTGTGGAGACCACCGTGCCGCCAGGCATCATGGGACTGCCGCTGCTGACCTGAGGCGGCATAGCGACCATGGTGCCCATGTTCCCCATGTTTCCCATTTTCCCCATATTCCCGATGTGCCCCATGTTGTTCATGTTATTCATGTTCTCCATATTATTCATATTGTTCATATTGTTCATGCTGCCTGCTGGATTGCTGCCCATCATATAAGGAACTGGGCGGTACGGTTGAACGATCATGTACGGATTACCTCCTAAAGTGTAATAAATACCTTGTCTTGCCTAGTATACTGCCGGACAATCTCCCTGTGTCGGAGTGAAGAAGCAGTGAGCCTTGTAGCGTCCGGTATTCTGCTGATTGTACCAGGTCGCCGGACAGTCGCCGACAGGGCGGAAGAACCAGAGCGCATTCGAGGCCGGCCAGGTTCGCTCCCCGGCAATCGCACGTTTCGCCAGCCGGATATCGGCTTCCCGCGCCCGTTGATAGAAGTATCCCTTCTGCGGGGCTTCGAAGCCGCCGGGGCTCTGGTACACCATGTCGTTCACACTGCGGATGTTGTTGAAATCCAGACAATTGCCAAGAATCCGGTTCACGCCGACATTGCCGACCATCAGCATGCCTGACTCTCCATCCTCTTCAGCCTCTGCCCGCATCAGCCGTGCAAGCACTCTTACGTCCTCCGAGTTTGTTTTGATGACAGCCACGCGTTCTCCTCCTTACATTCATTTCATAGACGGGTGAAGCTATGAAAACTATGTGATTCTCCGTTGTTCTTTTGCTGCTCGCTGTATTGTATGTGTATTCGCCCAGGAGGTGACAGTCTGCGCCCAATTTCCTGCTTCCTCTTCTTCCATCTCTATGCCGGATACACGCAAAAACCCCCTGGCTCCACAGCGGGAACCAGGGGGTCCTATCACCATCTATAATACATTGCCATCTTAGCTACTCCGCCGTGGAGTAGTGAGGACGCCGCTGAAAGCCATGATACCGTGTCCCCTGATACGTCAGTATGCCTTGATCCCCCTCAGCGCTCATCCCGTATTCCTGTCCCTCCACCTTGAATTCCCTGCGCACCCCATCCTCAGCTTCATAGGTCAGATAGTAGGTGGTGCTGGTCCGGCTGGAGAGACTATCCTCCTGGGACTGCTGCTGGCGCACTTCGGTCCGCTTGCTCACGATACGGGCGGGAATGGACTGCAGGGGGGCATTATTGTTCCGGCTCCACTGAAGCAATCCCCGGCCAGCAGACACAGCGATGATCCCCACGACCAGAGCGAGAAAGACCGGCAATACCGTTCCTGTAAAATCGAACAGCCAGGATGGATCACTCCCCGTTCCCATTGTCTCTTCCCCCTTATTCCCAAGTAGTTAGCACACCTGCCCCTACAGGCTTCTCTACATGTATATGCCTCTTGTCTGCAAGACAGCACCGGTAGAAACGGCAAAAAGACCATTCAGGCTCCGGTACTGCCGGGAACTCAAATGGCCTTCTATAATACCCGAGTGGCGGTTAGATTAAGCATGTACGAGGTCTAACAGTTGTCTGGTTTCGTTCGTTTCTTCCGGCATCATGCCGTTCTCTGCCCAGCAGGCTTTGCATTGTTCTTCAGTCTGGCACAGGTGAGCGTCATCGCAGTTGTAGCACAATTGCATCAGGTTTCTAGTCATATAATCCGTTTCAAAAGTTGTCATTGTAATCTCTCCTCTTCGGGTTGGAAGTTTGTTTGAAAGTTTGTGAAAAAAATAACTTGTTCTCTATGTGTTAAATATATCACAGGATTCAAAGTTTGTCATGTGATTTTTTTCACACTTTTAAAGAAAATTTTAAATAAGATTTTTCCTTATATTGTAGAGGCCTTTAAGCGGATTTAATGTAAAAAAAGAGGGTGTCCGTCAGAACGGACAACCTCTTGTACAGTATTACATTACACGCCAGCTCTCGCCGCCGTTAGTGGTCTGAAGCAGGATCGACTTGCGGTCCTCCTCCTTCGAGATCAGCAGCCAGCCGACATCATTTGAAATGAACTGCAGCTTCACTACCTCCGGATACTCCAGGAGCTTGGACTGCAGCACCGTGCTGGCCGGGAGGGCTGTCCAGGTCACTCCCTGGTCCACCGTCTTATAGAGCAGATTACCTTCCAGCGACCAGCCTGTCATGGCATTCAGGAAGTCGGGGGCCACATTCCGGTTCATGCCGGATAGCGCCGGCCGCCCGAAAGTGGTGAATTTCCAGTTCTCTCCCCCATTGGCGGTAAAATAGCCGTTATAGGTCATGCTGCCTTCCTTTTCCCTCTGACAGCCGACCGGCATCCAGCCCCCCGACGCATTCTCCCCGAAGAATTCAGGAACACCGGTAACCACCCGGTCACATCCGGCAAAGCTGTCATTGACCAGGAATTCCGAACCCGATACCCAGGTCGCTCCTCCGTCCCTGGTCATATAAATCTTGGGCAGAGCGCCGGTCTGCAGCATAACAAACCCCCGGCTCTCGTCACCAAAGATCATCCCGGTCGTTACCCCCGCATGCGGTATGGAACTAGTCGGCAGATTCGGATTATACTGCTCATTCTGCATCACCAGATTCCAGGTGGCTCCGCCATCCTTGGTAGCATACAAGGCTTTGCTCTCTTTGGTCGCACTTGCATCCCACTTGGTCATCAGCCAGCCGCTGCGGCTGGAGCTGAAATAGATGGAGGACAGCTTGTTGGAATCGGGGAACGCTGAGATCTGCCAGCTGTGTCCACCGTCTGTGGTACGCAGCACCACGGTCTCGGTGGAGCCGAACGAGCTGCGGATGATCCAGCCATGCTCAGGGTCGGTGAAAAAAATCTCTTTGCCGTAGACCGGATTGCTTAGAAATTGTACATTCGTAGCTGGAGAGATATTCGCCCAGGTCTTGCCGTTATTCAGCGTCATGTACATTCGAAGCTCATTGCGCGTTACCCCCCAGGCTAGTCCTGCTGAGGGGTTGAGCAGCCGGAAATCGGTCAGCCGCGTCTGAATCTGGTATTTCTTTGCATTTTCGGGTTCGACATTCTTGTTATCCGGGGTAATGACTGTAATCATCTGCCCTTCTTCCGGCGCTTCAGTCGGCTGAGGAGGCCGGGTTGCCTCCGGCGGAGGGGCGGACGAGCAAGCTGAGAGAATCAGCAGAGTCATAAGAAGCATCAACGCCACTCTTAGAACCTTGGAACATGAAGCTTTGGCTGACAATGCTCTCTCTCCTTTTCTACATTAATGAGTAGTTAAAAGATTATTTCTTCGTATTCAGATTACTGCGTTTGTAGCCGTACAATGAGTAAATCACCAGTCCGAACGCAACCCAGATGATGAAGCCAATCCAGGTCTCTCTGCCGAGATTATACATTAAATACCCGCAGGCTGCCGCACTAAGGAGTGGAACCAGCGGAACCCAAGGAACACGGAAGCCTCTGCGGAGATCTGTCTTCGTCCGGCGGAGCATAATGACCCCGAGAGACACAACCAGGAAGGCAAATAAAGTGCCGATACTCGTCAGATTCGCCAGCCTGTCCAGAGGTACGAAGCCGGTAAGCACAGCGATCAGGCTGCCCACCATCCAGGTGCTGCGCACCGGGGTATGCGTCTTGGCGCTAACCTTGGACAAGCTCTTCGGCAGCAGCCCGTCACGCGAGATAGCGAACAGCAAGCGGGTCTGGCCGAACAGCATAACCAGCAGAACGGTTGTCATTCCGGCAATCGCCCCGATGGAGATCAGTCCGGCAATCATATTCTGGCCCACAAACCGCAGCGCAAAGGACACCGGATCGCTGACATTCAGGCTCTGATAAGGCACGATGCCCGTCAGGACCAAGGATACGGCGATATATAAGACTGTACAGATCGCAAGGGATGAGATAATCCCGATTGGAAGATCGCGCTGCGGACGCTTCACTTCTTCTGCCGCGGTTGAAATGGCATCAAAGCCGATATAGGCAAAAAATACAGTGGCCGCGCCGTTCATCACGCCATGAATCCCGAACGGCAGGAAGGGCGTCCAGTTCTCCGGCTTTACATAGAAAATACCGGTGATGATGAACAGCAGCACCACGGAGATCTTAATTGCGACCATCACTGCGTTGAAGCGGGCGGTCTCCTTGACCCCCCGTGTCAGCAGATAGGAGATCAGCAGGATAATGATGACGGCAGGCAGATTGATGAATGTTCCCTTATCCGCATTATACGCTCCAGACAAAGCTGTGGGCAAATGTATCCCGAAGCCCTCCAGCAGACCCTGGAAATAACCGGACCATCCGCTGCTTACCGCTGCGGCGGCAACCCCGTATTCCAGTACAAGATCCCAGCCGAGCACCCAGGCCAGCAATTCGCCGAAGGCGACATAGCTATAGGCATAGGCGCTGCCGGATACCGGCAGGGTCGAAGCAAATTCAGAATAGCACAAGGCGGATAGCACACAGGCAATCCCCGCGATGATGAAGGACAGCACCAGTCCCGGGCCGGCATGCTCCGCAGCAGCCACCCCCGTCATAACAAAGATCCCGGTGCCGATAATGGCTCCTACCCCAAGCATCGTCAAATCCAAGGCGCCCAGTGTCTTGCTAAGTTTCTCCGCTCCGGCATTCTGGGGAATGGCCAGCGGTTTTTTGCGGAATAAATCCATACTTCAGTTCGCTCCTGTCAAGTGGTTGAGTGGATAACAGAAAAATCGTTGTTAGCTTACCCTATTACGGGTAATGGATGAAAAACGGATAGCTTGAAAACACTATCCCTAGCGATTATGATGGATAAGATTGGACAGCAAGTGGAATGGCTCTGCCTTCCTTATACTACCAAAATACAAATGCTGGAGGAGATTTGACATGGCCCCATTTAAGCCCAATCGTGTTGTAGTCATCGGTACCGGTGCAGTCGGAACCACTACAGCCTATACGCTGCTGCTGCGTAAGCGCATGCCCGAGCTTGTACTGATCGATGTGAACCACCAGAAGGCGCTTGGTGAAGCGCTGGATATGAACCATGGTATGCCTTTTGTAGGAGGCGTGAAGCTATGGGCCGGTACCTATGAGGATTGCCGCGAAGCCGACATTATTATCGTCACTGCCGGAGCCTCCCAGAAGCCTGGTGAAACCCGGATCGACCTGCTCCGCAAGAACATCTCGATCTTCAAAGATATCATCCAGAAAATCACGAAATACAACCAGCACGCGATCCTGCTGATTGCGACCAATCCGGTCGATATCCTGGCGTACGCCACCCTGAAGATCAGCGGCTTCGACCGCAGACGGGTTATCGGCTCAGGAACGGTACTGGACAGCGCCCGCTTCCGTTACCTGATCGGGAAGCACAAGGAGATTGACCCGCGCAGCATCCATGGACAGATCATCGGGGAGCATGGCGATTCCGAGCTGCCGGTCTGGAGTCTCGCCAATGTCGCCGGGATTGATCTGGGCTTCGATGAAGCCGAACGCAAAGAAATCTTCGAGGATACGAAGAATGCCGCTTACGAGATTATCGATGCCAAGGGATCGACCTCCTACGCCATCGCGCTTGCACTGGACCGCATTGTAGCGTCCATCCTGAACAATGAAGGCTCCGTTCTGAATGTATCTACACTACTGAACAATTACAACGGCGTCTCCGATGTGTTCCTCGGCGCTCCGTGTGTTGTGGACCGCTCCGGTGTGCGTGAGGTGCTTGATCTTCCGCTCAGCGAAGAAGAACAGAGCTTATTCCAGCAGTCCGCTGACAAGCTCAAGAGTGAAATTACCAAGCTGGAGCTATAATTCCAGCCGGAACGAGCCGGCCGCCAATCCGCAGGGATTGGCGGCCTTTTTTTTGAAATCTAAGCATCCAAGCATTTACAAGACGCGAAGACGCGTTAAGCGACTAAAGCGAATGATGCGGTTGATTTCTCATCTCCGTTTTTCCCTTTCTCATGGTAGCAATTCATAGACAAGTTGTCATCATTAAAATGCACATTGCATGTAATTTATGAGTTAGGATATGAACAAAAATTCATAGTTCAAGTGATAATAATGCTAGACAGTTCGATTACAGGCTACCACTCAGCTTATCAGCGCTGCTGATTTGCAGTCGGGACATCGCCTCTTCCTTCTCCCGGCTCGTGATATGGGTATAGACTGTAGTTGTCTGAATGGAAGAGTGACCCAGCAGCTCCTGCACCGTCCGCAGATCCGCGCCCTTGCGCAGCAGCATAGTGGCGAACGAATGCCGCAGCTTATGGCTCGAATAGGCACGCTGCTGGGAAGAGGGCAGCTCACTCTGGAAGCGGCTGAAGGTATCCGCAGCAATGCCCTGAATTCCCCGGATCGACAATCTGCGGCCCTTCTGCGAGATGAACATGGCCTCTTCTTTGCTGCGCCAAGGGGCCAGCCGGTCCGCAATCGCCTGATCGAGATACGGGGCTACATCCTCCGGAACCGGTATGCCCCGCCATTTGCGCCCTTTGCCGAAGACCCGCAGAGTGCGTCGGTCTACATTATAATCACTCAGATTCAGCGTATGTACTTCCCCTACCCGCAGCCCCATATAGGACATAAGCAGGAAGACCGCCAGATTGCGGCTTCTGTACTTGCCGTCCACCGCTGAGAGGAACCGCTCCAGCTCTTTCTCCTCCAGATAGACCGGCTCACGGTTTTTGTCGGTCTTGGATTTCTTGATCCCTGCCGCCGGGTTAATAGATAACAGCTCCAGCTCGGACAGTGCCTTGAACAGACAGTTAACCGAGGCATGCTTGCGGTTACGGGTGGCATCGCTGACTCCCCGCTCACGGACCGAGGTCAGATAGGACACCACATGCAGCTTCTTAACCGTTCCCAGCTCCTTGCCGTTCAGATGGTCCAGGAATTCCCGCACATCCGCAAGGTAGGATTTCTGGGTATGTGCTGTATAACCGGCATCCTTCATCCAGATCAGGAAGGCCTCCAGCTCTTCTTCGTATGTTCGTTCCAGCTCATTCATGATCTGTCCCCCTCCCTCTTAAGTACAACTATTATATCATTCCTCCGCAGTAGCTTCCCTCCATCCGGCAGCATGCTTCTCTACCATTCTGAGGAATTCGCTGAGCGCAGGAGACTTCCATTTCTTGTTATGGTAAGCGATCTGGGTGGCCACCCGCTGCGACTGGTCATTCCAGTTCAGCCGGCCCAGCTTGCCTTCCGCAAGCTCGCGCTTCACCGTAATCTGCGGCAGAAAAGAGAGACCGAGTCCGGCCATCACGCACTGCTTGATCGCTTCAATGCTCCAGAACTCCAGATTCGGATCAGGAAAGACACCGTGGCTGTTCAGATGACGTTCAAACAAGGTGCGGTAGGTGCAGCCCGCTTCGGTATGCAGAATCGTTACGTTCTTCAGCTGATGCGGCTCCACTTCAGCAAGCTCCAGCAGCGGATGATCCAGCGGAGCCACCAGAGCCATAGCTTCATGAATCAGCGTCTCACAGTATATATCCTTATACTCTGTTTCCGGCTGCAGCAGGAAGGCCAGATCCAGCTCCCCGGAGCGGATGAATTCGGTCAGCTCCCAGCAGGCCCCCGGCTTCAGGGTAATCTGCACCTGCGGATAACGGCTGCGGAAATCCTTGATAATTCCGGGAAGCCGGAAGGCCGCCAGGGATTCCGGTGCGCCGATCCGCAGCGAACCGGCGATTTCGGTCTCAGACCGGAGGGCATTCTCAGCCATCGTGTGCATCTTGGAGATTTCCTGGGCATATGGCAGCAGGCGGCGGCCTGCATCGGTAAGCATAATCTTTTTGCTGATCCGGTCGAACAGGGGTTGCCCCAGCTCTGCTTCCAGAGCCTGAATCTGTGCGGTAATGCTGGACTGGGCATAATCCAGCTTCTGCGCAGCGCGGGTGAAGCTGCCGGTCTCTACCACAACGAGAAAGGTGAACAGATGCTTCGATTCCATAGCGAACCTTCCTTTGATCCATCGGTTTTTTGAATGGATGTTATTTGATAATTCCGTTTTTCCAATGGATCTATTATCTGATACTCTATAACTAAATACAAGGAAAGCGGGATTATACATATGAAGAAACACACCTCGTTACAACGTACCATCGGCATGCCTCAGGCCGTTGCCTTATACATCGGGGCTGTCCTCGGTTCGGGGGTATTAATTGTCCCCGGACTGGCAGCCGAGATGGCTGGCCCGGCTTCGCTGCTGGCCTGGGGCTTCATGACCCTGCTCATTCTTCCGCTTGCCTTATCCATGGGCCTGCTCTCTGCCAAGTTCCCTAACGCCGGGGGCGTCTCCCACTTCGTGACTCTAGCCTTCGGGCCGAAGGCCGGGGCCCTTGTCGGCTGGTTCTTCCTGCTGTCCGTTCCGATCGGCGCGCCAGTCGCCGCATTGACCGGTGCAGGATACATGACCGCAGCGATGGGCTGGGGCGATCCGGCCCGAATCGCCCTTGCCGCCGGGATGCTGGTCATTGGACTCCTTACGAACTGGATCGGCATGCAGGTCGCCGGTAAAGTGCAAATTGCTGTGGTGATCGCTATTGTTGCCGTACTGGTCTTCTCTTTTGCCGCTGCGCTTCCAAGGATGGAGCGTGCTCACTTCACTCCGTTTGCGCCGCATGGCTGGATGAGTGTCGGGCAGGCGGCGGCGATCCTCTTCTGGTGCTTCATCGGCTGGGAAGCAGTCTCGCATCTGTCGGAAGAGTTCAAGGAACCTGAGCGGGCTGCGGTTAAGGGTGTGACCCTCGCGGCCATCATTGTCGGTGTCCTGTATTTCCTCTCGGCACTTGCTACCGTAGGTACACAGAGCTATCTGCACGGCGGGGCAGATAGCTCCCTGCTATGGATCATCAGCCAGCCGCTGGGGGCATGGGGAGGCTTCATCGCCGGACTCACCGGTCTCTTCATCTGCACGGCGACGATCATTGCCTATGCAGGTGCGGCTTCACGCGTGGCTTATGCCTTGTCCCGGCAAAGTTATGCTCCGGGCTGGATGGGCCTTTTATCCAATCGTTATCAAACGCCTGTGGGGGCCATCGGCTTCCTGGCGCTCTGCTTCACCTTGATATTATCGCTCTACGGCAGCGGGGCGCTCTCGATAACCACACTGATCACCTTCCCCAACGCCACCTTCATTCTTACCTATATTGGGGGTTGTGCCGCCGGAATCCGCCTTCAGCGCGGCAGCCGTGCAGGCGTAACGATCAGCGTCATTTCCTTCGCCGCCACACTTGCCGTGTTCCCGTTCACAGGCTGGGCGATTCTCTACCCGCTGCTGATTACGGCGGCTTTTGCCGGGGTGGACTATTGGAGATCCGGGGCTAGGCGTGTGGGTGAGCGGTGAGGGGGACAAATCATCTGAGCGCTGCTTCCAGCCCGTGTACCTGGAAGCTTGCATATTGTGTTCGGTTTTTCGCCTACATTTGGTCCACGCGCCTCCGCACTGCCCATTGTGTTCGTAAAATTCCTCTACAACCGCAAACAGGCCACGCCATCCATAACAGGACAGGCGCGGCCTTTCTTTTATAAGCGTTGTAGTTAAGCAACTATTTGGTCCACTGAACCGGAATCCGCAGACGGAATTGCTGTATATCCTCTGGATAGGAGAAGTACCGGGCCCTAATCTCAAGCTGATCTGAAGGCTGCACGGGCGGAAAAATCAGTTTAAATGCCAGTTTGTCCCGGTTAATCCGAACCCGCTGTCCTGTTTGTGTGATCGGCTCACCTTTTCCTTGCAGTAAGGTTAGCTCAGTTAACTGGCTCATCACCTGACTGACCTCGTAATATACAACCGTCTGCTTTTCCTCATAATCAACTGCCGTAACCGTAACCGTTCCTCCCTCATTCCCCTTTAGTGTCAGCGGGAGCGAACCACTTAAGCGTTGACGATCTTCATGTGATTTAATCTGCGCATTTTCTAGTGTCTCATAGACGATCAGTGTCATATATTCCGGTTTGGGATTAAACGCTGTAAGCGGTGAGAAGTTGAAATAATAATACTCATCAGTAGCTCCATCTCCTCCTTTATTCATATACAAGGTTCCAATATCATCTTCAAGCATTACATTAAGCCAATCATGAGGATAACTTTTCATCAGAATAACTTGCGAAGTTAAAGGCCCCAATGTTAGCTTGTCTACAGTATATAGTGAGTTATCATACCTGAAATCCAAATTCTTGGGATAGACCGTTGTGCTTAGCGCGGCACTCTTCCCTCTATCCAGCATGACAGATACATCCCAGTTGCCCCTCGTCGTCCCTATGCAGTCGATACTCATATTCAGCCTAAGCTGATCCGGCAGATCCTTGTCCCCAAAGCTTAGACGGGTTGTACCTACGAAGGTATGATCTCCTGTAATCGTGAAATCATGGGTCGAGATTCTTTGCGGATCATGCCCTTCGAAATTAAGCTTATAGAAGACAGCCGCTTCCTTGCCGGTAATAGGCGCTGAGGATGACGGATAGGTTACCTCATAATTTAGCACCAATGAAATGCCATCGTAATATTCCTCTACCAGATTGAAGGTTATTCCTTTATCTGCAATAACCGCACCTGCCGGATTACTGAGATGCTTCTCTTCAATGGGCTTTAATTCTTCTCGACCCCCACCTTTGGCATACAGATAATCGAAGAACGGAATGACGCGCAGCGCCTCTGCAACCTGGGGCGAGATGAATCCGATCCCGGTAATGGATCCGGCTGTAACAGCCAGCGCAGCTGTGGCGCCGATGACCCACTTCCTGAACAGTGACGCCTGACGTCTATCCCTTCTATCTTGTGCTACTCCTCCGGTATGCAGCTGCCACAGTTGATCAAAATCAACAGAAGAAGGCATACTGTGTATGATGTGTTCTGCTTCCTTCTGTAAATGAGCGGATAATACTTCGGATTCAACATCCAGCCTGTCCTTAGCTATCGTCATTTAAGCCCCTCCTTCATCATCAGCACACCGGGGTCAAGTTCGCCGCATTCTCTCAGCTTGCGCAGTGCCGCATGAAGCCTGGATTTGCAGGTTCCCAGCGGAATACTTAATACCTCTGCGGTTTCGGGAAGCGATAATCCGGCATAATAGTGCAGGGAGATCACTTCGCGCAGCTTCGCGGATAGATGGGTGACCGCCTGCCATAATTCCAGCTGATTCTCACTATGCAGAGCGATGCTCTCGGCGGAGTGCTCTTTTCCCTCTATAGGAACGCCCGCCAGCAGTTGTATCCAGGTCTTCCTGCGTAACAGATTACGGGACGTATTGACGGCAATCCGGTACAGCCAAGGCCGAAGCGGCCTGGAGGGATCATATAAATGATATTTTGCAAAGGCACGCAGAAAAGTCTCCTGGGTAATATCATCGGCCAGCACCCGCTGCTTGGTCATCATAAGGGCAATGCCATAAATATAAGCGGAGTGTGCTTCAAACATGTCCTTGGCCTGTTGTTCTGTGATGGGATAATCCTTCAACGCTCGCTCCCCCTTTCTCTACTTGGTATACGCTTTGACCCGGGCGATCCGTTCGCTTTACGTTTCAGAAACTTGTCAGGCGGTTATGGATGAGGAGAGCATGACCTAATCTGCTAGAAGAAGGAGACTGTAACCTATGTCTGATCATAAAAGAGTTATTCTTGAACCTGCAGCTCAGAAATTCGCCGATGATAATGCCAAGCCTCCTTTCCTGCCCGATCTGGGTCCGGAAAAAGGCCGCGAAACGGTCAACACCGTCCAAGCTGGCGATATCGAAAAACCTGAGGCAGATCTTCAGGATCTGACCGTAACCGGCGGCCCCGGTGGTGAAGTGAAGGTCCGCATTGTCCGTCCGGTAGGCACCTCCGGTACTTCCTTGCCGGTCATTCTCTACATTCATGGAGCAGGCTGGGTATTCGGCAACAGTCACACGCATGACCGGCTCATCCGCGAGCTGACTGTGGGTACGGGCGCCGCAGTGGTATTCCCGGAATACAGCCTGTCCCCGGAAGCCAAATATCCTACGGCCATTGAAGAAATCTACGCAGTCCTGGAATGGATTGCTAGTGAAGGCTCCACGTACGGACTGGATGCATCCAGGCTGAGTGTCGCCGGGGACAGTGTCGGCGGTAACATGACTGCTGCCATCACCCTGATGGCCAAAGAACGCAGTGGTCCGGCCATCTCTAAGCAATTGCTTTTCTATCCGGTTACAGATGCTTCCTTCGATACCGAATCGTATCATCAGTTCGCAGAAGGATATTTCCTCCAGCGCGAAGGCATGAAATGGTTCTGGGATCAATATACCACCGATCCTGAGGAGCGGGCACAGATTACGGCCTCTCCGCTACGGGCCAGTCTGGACCAGCTTAGCGGTCTGCCGGAAGCCTTGATTATCACAGGTGAAGCCGATGTGCTTCGTGATGAAGGGGAGGCCTATGCGAATAAGCTTCGCGAAGCAGGCGTTCCCGTTACGGCAGTGCGCTTCCAGGGCATTATCCACGATTTCGTGATGCTGAACGCGCTGGCAGACACTAAGGCTAACCAAGGAGCTTTGCTGCTGGCAACGGCATGGTTGAAGGACTAAGTCACTAGAATATAACTATGTAAAAATAAAGCAAGCCCGTACCGGAGAATTCCAGTGCGGGCTTGCTTACATATATGAGGTTGCCGGATATGAGGTTGCCGGAACCGGCAGCAGTGCGGTTTAGACTACCTGCTTCGAAGCAACCTGCGGTCCGTCTATTTCCGCTGGGAATAGAACTCCGCTGCTTTGATCAGCATATCCTTCAGTGATCCGAAGGAAGTCGTCTTCGCTACATGCTCATCGAGCTGATTCGACGGGAGCGATTTTATCTCCTCTGCTGATCCGGCAGAGAATCCTCCTTTTTGCAGCAGATCCTTCAAGGACTCGAAGGGAGTGAACTTTTGCAAAAAAGAACTCGATAGCAGTTGCTCCAGCGGCAGCTTCTGCAGAAGTTGCTCGACAGGCAGCTTGTTTAGCGGTAATTTCTGCAGCAGCTCGTAGGCACGGCCTTCTTTGAGGGAACCGACTACTCCTTGTATTTTATCGCCTAATCCTCCAATGTTAAATCCCATAAGGTCAACCTCCTGAAAATCTGTAGTTGATCCTTATTACCCCGAATTCAGATCAGCGAATTATACAAGTTAACATAATGTTGATTATGTTACTCAACAGCACTTCTCAACCTCACCTGCCCGAACGCAGAAACTCCCCGATCCTCCTGGCGGCTTCCAGCAGACGTTCTTCCTCCTCTACCAGTGCAATTCGCACATACCCTTCCCCCTGGCTGCCAAAAGCATCTCCCGGAATAACAGCTACTCCGGTTCTCAGCAGTAGGTCATGCGCGAAGCGGCGCGAGCTTCCGGCTTCACCCATACTCCCATAGGCATCCGGCAGCCTTGCCCAAATAAACATAGTAGCTTCCGGCGAGGGGACTCCCCACCCTTCAAGATGCAGCGCTTCTACCACAAGGTTCCGCCGCCGCTCATACAGTGCAGCCACTCCTTGGTCCGGCCCGGAGTCCATCGCCTGCTCCAGCGCCACAACCGCAGCTTCTTGAATCGGCTCGAAGACACCGTAATCGACATTGCTTTTCAGCTCCCGCAGCGCCCCGACGGCCTGCGCATTGCCCGTCATGAAGCCGATGCGGCATCCGGCCATGTTGAAGCTTTTGGAGAAGGAATGAAATTCAACGGCGATATCCCGCGCCCCCGGTACCTGGAGGATGCTGATCGGCCGGTAACCATCGAAGCCCATCTCTGAATACGCCAGATCATGCACGACCAGCACCTCCCACTTACGGGCAAGCTCCACGAGCCGCTCCATATAAGCCAGATCCACAGTAACCGAAATCGGATTGCCGGGAAAACTGAGCAGGATAAAGGATGCTTCGCGCCATACCTCATCAGGAATACTCTCCAGATCCGGCCGGAACGCATTCTCCTCTAGGAGCGGCAGCGGCCAAGACCTAACCCCCGCTATTGCGAGCGCTCCTGAATAAATGGGATAACCGGGGTCCGGCACAATCGCCAGATCACCGGGATTGCAGATGGCCAGGGCCAGATGCGCCAGCCCGTCCTGCGAACCCATCAGGGACACCATTTCCTCCTCCGGGTCTACCTCCGCGCCGAAACGCCACTGCATCCATCTCGCCGCCTGATTGCGGAACGCCGCACTTCCCTTGGACGACGGATAGGCATAGCTATTCTCCCGAAGCACCGCATCACTTAACGTCTGACGAATCTCAGGAAGAGGAGCCCGGTCCGGACTGCCAATTCCAAGATCGATGATGTCCAGTCCCGATTGCCAGGCTTCTGACTTCCATGCCGCCACCTCGGCAAAGATCGATGATCCCAGATTAGACAGTTTGTCTGATCTCCATTTATGCTGCTTGCTGCTATGAATCAATGGACTCCCTCCAGCGTATGTTTTTCAATGCCGTTTCCACTTGATAGTATAGCACGGGTTCCACACTCCGAAGAGGAGAAAGAACAGATGAACTTTTTGGATGGGTATCAATCCTATTATTAATATATTATTCCAGCAAAAACATTCAATTTAAGGTGACAACTAGTTCGAGAAGTCATATAAAAGTCCATTAGAAGTGAAACAGCGTATAATTTATGTTATACGCTGTTTTTTCGATGTTATTATGCGCCTTCATCGCTATCTTTTTTAATTCCCGCCAGCAATCATATGTAGGAACTCTTTTATGATGACATCAATCTCCTTGCCGTTCGTATTCAGCTTTTGTGTATTCATTTCTTTGTAATTCTCTAACCTGTTAATGCTATTTTCAATTTCACTCTCGCTCCTCTCATCCTGACGCATACGCTTTATCAATTCTTCCTCAGAGCACATTAACGTAACTTTTATTAGCTCATATTCATTTCCTTTTAAGCCTGCAAGAATTTCATCGAATATGCTTTCCTTATGAATCACCCAAGAGAAGAAGACATACTTGAACATGGAATTCTCAAGGTACTGATTGAGCATATAATGGATGTTATTCATTACCATCGTTTTGTTCTCTTCGGTAACCTCCCAGGGGTTCATTAACCAGCACCAATCTCCATCAAGCCATACGGAATGTTCTAATTCTTTATACAGCTTACTGACAATCGTACTTTTTCCGACTCCCATGGTTCCATTTACGATTACAAGCTTTTTCATAATGCCCTCCTTCGAATAATTGACCAGCAGCTCCTAAATAGCAAAAATGCCCTGCATGGATTAGTCCAAGGCAAGGCATTTCCTATTAGTCTATGAAGATTGGGAGAACTGGGTTAATCCGCGTTCGGTTAGTTCTTTCTGCCGCCGCGTTAACTCTTCCAAATTGTACAGTCTTTCGGACATGTACTCAACATGCTGAAGCAAGGATGCGAATCCCAGTATGAAGATGCTTGAGACTGCGCCGCTAACCCAGAATGTTACCATGAATCCCCAGGAAAATGTCTTATCATCAAATGAAAATTCCGGCTCCGGTGCAAAAATATTACCTGCTACGATCCCCCCAATGAAGGCTGCTGCAATAGTTATGTAGGCTACCCATTTCAATGCTTTTACCACTACGTTTCCTCCAAGCTCTATAGTATAAAACCACTTTACCAGATTCATACAATAGAGTAAACAAACAATTCATTAGATTCCTTTATGCCGCAATAAAAATGCATCTCCGTCGAATCGCTACCGGCTCCCGGGCATAGGATAGAGTATTACAGACGAAAGTGGGAATTCACATGTCCAAGAATAAGCGCGGTAAAGCACTTTACACTACCCCCTCCCGGGCCAGGGGCACCTGTCCGATCTGCGGGAGCACCCGGATTAAGCTTTTGTATTTCGGCAAAGGCCCGGAGGGTGAGAAGCTGACGGTCTGCAAAAAATGTGACGGCAAGCAGCAGCAAGCGGTCTGAACTACGGCTTAAGCGCTAACCGCATCACGCACAAAAAAACGGCCTGCTTCCCCCTTCAGGAGAGCAACCGTTTCTTTGTGCCTACTCAAACCCCGATTTTACCCACAGCTTGGAGATATCCAAAAATCCGAAGGAGCCGGGCTCCAGTCCGAACAGATTCTGACTTAATTGCGCTTTTTTATTCATATGACAGCCATACAGTACCCAATCGTTATCACGCAGCTTGCCTTCGGCCAGCTCCAGTATCTCTGCCCTCTCCCCGGCGGCCAGCCGGGCGAAAGGCTTCAGCACCTCTGTGAGCTCAGATTTCTGGCTGTCAAGCAGCAGGTGATGCAGATAATTCGACTCATTGCGAAAATAATTAATCATCCCCCACTGCCAGTCATCCTCCAGTACTTCTTCGCAGATCACAAGATCCGCTTGGTTCACCAAGTCCGGCAGATCATATTCCCCTAAAGGATACAGCTCAAGCTGTAATCCAATTTTCCTGCTGCGCTCCTGTAGCCAAATCGCCTCATCCTGATCCTCTTTACAGGCCCGGTAGGCCAACTTCACTGACTCTCCTCTGTATCCGCCTTCCTCAAGCAGCGCCCGCGCTTCCTCCAGTTGCGGCTCAGCGAACTCATACTTGCTGCTCTGCCAGGGAAGGAAGCTGTCTGCCGGCATAATCCGGTTGCCTCCCAGCTCACGAATCAGGGCAAGCTGATTATAGAGGATACGCATGGCCTGCCGGACTGCAGGATGATGGTGTACGCCTTCTTTTCTAAAATTAAACAGAATGTATCTGCACCCGACAGCCGGATAATCGATATTATGACTCCTCCCGTCCTCCGCTGCCGGCAAGCTGTTCAGGCTGGTACTGGCACCCGTCAGCTGATATTGTCGTACCCCCGAGGCCAAATGCGGCAGGTACCAGATCTCGACCCGGTCCAGCAAAGGGCGTATTCCATAGTAGAAATCGTAGGCACCGAGTACAAGCACATCCTGACTCAGATCCACTACCTGATAAGGCCCCGTGCCGACCGGATGCACAGCGAAATCCACATCGTATGGAACAATCGACATATAGATCGAGCTGAACAGATGCAGGAAAAAGAAATTAGGCTGCACCAGATCGAACCGTATAACGTAGTCCCCCTCCAGCTCCACATGAATGATATCCTCAAAATGACAGATCGCCGGACTTCTAAGTCCGATCAGACGCTGTAGGGTTTCTTTTACATCCCTTGAAGTCATCATGCGGCCGTGGTGGAATCGCACCCCCTTGCGCAGATAGAACAGGTAGCTTGTACTGCTCTCGTTAGCCTCCCAAGTGTGGGCCAGCCCCGGCAGGAAAACCTCGTTCTGTGCATCATAGGTAATCAGGGTACTGCAAATGTGTCCCAGCAAATAAGTCTCAAAAGCGGTGTATACGGTGGCCGGGTCCAGCTTCTCCATCGCACGGTTACGGGAGATTCGCAGCACCTCCTGCCCGGATATGGAGCCGGGTTCTCTCCAAAAGCCCATTTGCTTATCGAGAACCGCCAGCAGGCGTTCTTTGAGCGGCTCGTTAACCGGGTATTGACCAATCAATTCGATAGCAGGCTTAATCCGGCCTTTGCTGACCAGCTCTTGAAATCTCTCCTCCAGTACCTCATCTACATGACGTAAAAAAGTCATCTGTGAGCGATTTCCTCTCCCTCTTCCGGGTATCCAGGCAATCAGCTGCTGCTCCTCCAGCTTCCGCAGAATAAACTTCACATTGCGCGGTGTGCAGCACAGGATACCGGTCAACTGCTCAATCGTCACCGGAATCGGCTGCTGGAGGTTATATGCCGGAGCCAGGGCTGCGGTCAAACAAAGATAATGTGTACTGCTGGTATCCATGTTCTCAAGCTCCTTTTAAAAGGTGAAAAGTGATATGTAATTCTTACACTTTTATTTCCCCCTTTGTTCTATACAATTATACATAATCATTCGCTAAGAAGCATGCTTCAAATTCAAACCATTGACTAGGAGACAGGGATTCAAATGAAACAACATCTGCGCCACATTCACCCGCTGGCCTGGACCATCATCATCGGCACGATGTTCGGCCGGCTGGTTACTTCAATGAGCATTCCTTTTCTCTCGATCTATCTCACGCAGGTGCTTGGAGCTTCCGCTACCCAAACCGGGTTCACGGTGGCCGTCAGCTCGCTGGCAGGGGTAATGATCAGCTTCTACGGCGGTTATATCTCGGATGTGATCGGGCGCCGGATCGTCATGCTGGTCTCCGTGTTCGGCTGGGCCTGTGTATTCTTCGGCTTCGCCGCAGCACAGCATTTATGGGTGTTTTTCTTGGTGAACACGCTCAACGGACTGTGCCGCGCCGTATTTGAACCAACTTCACGGGCATTATTGTCAGATATCACCCCGCCGGAGCAAAAGCTGCTGGTCTTCAATCTGAGGTATGCCGCGGTGAATCTGGGTGTGGTCTTCGGCCCGATTATCGGCCTCCAGCTCGGCTCCGCCAAGTCCACCTTCCCGTTCGTGATCGCAGGGATCGTCTATATCGCCTATGGACTTGTTCTGTTCCTGCAATTCTCGGTGCACCGTGCCAGTCTGCCTGTTCATGGAGAAGTGCGGACGCCGAAGCTGCTCGATGCGCTCGCGGTCACCGGAAGGGATAAGGTATTTTTGCCTGTTCTGCTGGGAACCATCTTCTGCGTCCTCGGGTATGGCCACTTTAGCTCTACACTGGCGCAATTTCTGGCGATGAACACCCATTTCAGCAATGGCAGCCAAGTCTTCTCTTACATGCTGTCGCTTAATGCAGTCACGGTGCTGGTCGTACAGTATCCCATCGTGCGTACAGCCAGCAAGTTCGCGCCGATTATCCCGCTCATTCTGGGCAATGTCTGCGTAGCCCTTAGTCTGCTGCTGTTCGGGATGCCCGGGGGGGTGCCCCTGCTGATGTTCAGCGTGGTCCTGTTCACGGTCGGGGAGGTTCTGCTCTTCACGATGATGGATATGCTGATCGACCGGATTGCTAAGCCGGAGTGGAAAGGCACTTATTTCGGCACGATCGGCTTCAATAATCTGGGCAGCGTTATGGCACCTATTCTCGGAGGACTGCTGCTGGATCAGTTCGGCGCTCTGAATGGGCCCGCTGTATTCGTACCGCTTGCGCTGACCACGGCGCTCGGCCTTCCTTTCCTGATTACCGCGCATAAAAGACTCCGCATCCGCGAGCTTGCTGAAGTAAGTGCGCAGCGTAAGCTTGGTGCTTGAGCTATTTGAGACGAAAATAAACCCCAGACCTGCGTAAAGCGGATTTGGGGTTTATTAATATATACTTATCATTGTTTTTAACTCTTGTGATCGTTAATAAGTTAACATAATAATTATTATGTCGTAAATAATAATTATACTGCAACTAAACGCCGCTGCACTAGCCCAATGTGGTCGGTTTTCCGACTACATTCCGCCTACGAACCCTCCCAGTGCCCAATGTAATCGGTTTTCCGATTACATTCCGCCTACGAACCATCCCAGTGCCCAATGTAATCGGTTTTCCGATTACATTCCGCCTACGAACCATCCCAGTGCCCAATGTAATCGGTTTTCCGATTACATTCCGCCTACGGGACCCTCCCAGTGCCTAATGTAATCGGTTTTCCGATTACATTCCCGCTCCGCAGCTCTATAAAACTACCCCATCCCGCTTCAGCTGCTCCTGCAGCTGAAGGATATCGAGCGCCTGCGGCTTCACCCCTGCGGCCGCCGCGAGCGCCGCAGCTGTTCCGGCCGCCTGGCCCGTGGCCATGCAGCTTGGCGTTAGCCGGGTCGTGGCCAGCGCTTCGTGCGAGGTCGAGATGCATCTGCCTGCGGCCAGCAGATTGGACACATTGGCGGATACCAGACAGCCGTATGGAATATCGTACGCGCCGTCTCCGGCGATGAAGGAGGCCGTTACCCCCTTGCCGGACGGATCGTGAATGTCGATCGGGTAGCCGCTGCGGGCAATGACATCACTGAACTTGCGGCCTTCTATGACATCTTCTTTGATTAGCAGGTAATGCCCTTTAATCCGCCGCGATTCGCGGATGCCGATTTGCGGCGCAACCGCTGAGATCGAGGCCCGTTCGAAACCTGGAACATCGCGCTTCAGAAACTCGGCCATGAGCAGCACCTGCTTGCGGCCCTCCTGCTCCGCCAAGGTCAGATCCTCTGCATTCGTTGCATCCAGCCCCTGGACGCGGGTGCAGTTAATCAACACCTCATCGTCTGCCGGACCGGCAAAGAACAACACCTGGTCACGGTTGATCGGCACCTCGCCCCGCTTCCATTGCGAGTAGAATCCGCTTACCCCGGTCAATGGCAGGTCCGGCAGCTCGGCAATCGGCGTTTTGCTGTAGAACTCTTCGGGATGGCTGATCATATACGATTTGACCTTGTGCAAATCAACGCCGCGCATTCTGAATTTCATCGTCATCGGCTGGGAGCGGTTATCCCCCTCCCGGCCTTGCAGCGTTTCGGCCCCGGACAGCTTGGCTACGTCGGCATCTCCGCTGCAATCCACGAAGATGCGCCCTTTGATAGGCGTACGCCCGGATTTATTAGTCACCACCACATGTTCAATCACGCCGTCATTCACCATTACCTCATCCACAAAGCTGTGCAGCAGCAGCTTCACCCCAGCTTCGCGCAGCATATCTGTAGCTACCACTTGATAAATCTCAGGATGGTATGGCGTCAACGTATGCACGAAGCCTACCGTATCACGCAGGTGGCCCGGCGAACCGCCGTTTGCTTGCAGCCGGTCTACGATTTCCTGAGCGATGCCCTTGATCACCTGCTCGCCGCTATCGGTATGAAAGGTCATCCACGGATAGACCATAGCAGCGGTAGACATCCCGCCCACGAATCCGTAACGTTCAACGAGCACCGTCTGCGCCCCCAGCCGTCCGGCAGCAATGGCCGCCGTGATTCCTGCCGGGCCGCCCCCCACGATAACGACATCTGCCTCTATTGCAGGATTCATTTCATCCACTCCTTTTCGGTATGTGCTATTCCTTCAGCCCCGTCATAGCTACGCCCTCGATGAACCGCTTCTGCGCCAGGAAGAAGACGATCAGCAGCGGCACGGTTGCCATGACGGTGGCACTCATCAGATAATGCCAGGAAGTGCCCACTTCATCTGTAAACAACGATAATCCCAGCGGCAAGGTCATCAGCTCACGCGTATTAATGAAAATAAGCGGGTCGAAGAACTCATTCCAGATGGACACGAACGTGAAGATCGTCAGTGTGGCCATGCCCGGACGGGCAATCGGCAGCATAATTGTCCAGTAAATGCGGAACCGGCTGCAGCCGTCGATCATCGCCGCCTCCTCAAGCTCCGTGGGTACAGTAATGAAGAATTGCCGCATCACGAAGATTCCGAACACGCCGCTTGCGCCGAAGATCGGCAGCAGAATCAGCGGCAGATGCGTGTCAATCCAGCCCAGGTCGCGCATGAACAGGAACATCGGGATCGCCGTCACTTCATGCGGGATCATCATGGCGCTGAGCAGCACCAGAAACACAGCATTTCTGCCTGTGAAGGGAATTTTGGCAAAAGCATAACCGGCCAGCGAAGCGAAAAACACCGTTCCCGCCACGACGACAAACGAGATATAGACACTGTTAAAATAGAAGCGGTGAAACGGGATCAGTGTAAAGACATCCACATAATTCTGAAACTGGAATACCGGCGGAATCAGCTGCGGCGGGTAGGTGAAAATATCCTGCGGCCGTTTGAAGGAGGTGGACAGCATCCACAGAAACGGAACAAGCATAATCAGCGATACCGCCGTTAATGCAGCATACACTCCTGCTACAGACAGCCTTTTGCTGGTGTTAGGCGTCGCCTTCATTGAATACCCACCTCTTTCGCAGCTGCCACTGCAGCAGAGTCAAGATCAACACGACAAAGAACAACACAAATGCGAGCGCCGAAGCGTAGCCCATCTGGAACAGCTTGAACGCTTTTTCCCAGATGTAATAGACCAGCACCTTGGTGCTGTTACTCGGTCCGCCCTGGGTCATGACATAGATCTGGCCGAACACCTTCAGCGAGCCGATTACGGTCATCACTACAGTCAGAAATACGGTGGGCGTAATCATAGGCAGGGTCACGTTGAAAAAGGTTTTGGTCTTGCCCGCCCCGTCCAGCTCAGCCGCCTCATATAACGAACGCGATACCTGCTGGATCGCAGCGATAAATAACACCATATTTAGGCCCACGTTCTTCAGTACACTTGTCACAATAACGGCTGGCATCGCCAGTCTCTCATCATACAGCCAGGCGGCTCCTTTAATGTTGAACAACATCAGCAGCTGATTGATCAGCCCGGAATCGGTGGCGAACATATACTTCCAGACGATGGACCATACAATCAGCGAAGTCATCACGGGAACGAAGATCGCGGTGCGGAAGATACCAATGCCCTTTAGGCTTCGGGATAACAGCAGCGCCAGCATCAGAGCCAGCACAATGTTAAACGGCACCAGACCCAGCGTGAAATAAGCCGTGTTGCCGAAGACCTTCCAGAACAGCGGGTCCACCGCAATATCCTTGTAATTATCCAGACCGACAAACCGGTGCCCGCCAAGCAGCGGCCAGTCATTTAAGCTCATATAGAGCGCTTTCCCCATTGGAAATAACAATAATAACGTGAACCCGAGCAGCATTGGCGATATAAAAAGCCATCCGGTCACCTGTGCCTCGCGGGCAAGCGGACCCTTGTTTCGTCTCTTGACCTTTCTGTTCATGCCGGAATCCACCGCCCCCCTAGCTCAATTTGTCTATTGCACCACGGAACGAGCTAACCGCACGCCGCAGCTCCTCCTCTGTCTTGCCCGTCACCACCGCACCTAACATGATCGCTTTCACTCCGGCACGTTGCAAGGATGGTACATCTCCTGTAAGCAGCTTACGCTGGGAAGGTACCAGCACAGGAAGACCGGAATGGTCGGCCAGATACCGGTATTTCAGCAGATCTGCGAAGCTAAGACCCGTACCGTATTCGCTGCCAGGCACAATTGAAGCTTCAAGCGCCGTGATCCCGAATTGCGCCCCTGCCTGAACCTGACTAAGATCATAGGTGTCATTAATGGCAAAGGTCCGGTCCAAGCTGTGATCCTCCAGCATGAAGGAAGGCAGATGATGGGCATAGATCGAATAGAAATCGAAACCGAGCGGAGCAAGCCGCCTAATCTCTTCTTCCGCCACACCTTCTAAGCTGCCTGAAGGAACTACCCCCAAGGGACCGTCAAAGGTAGAGCGGATCTCGCTAAAAATGTCTTCATAGCTGTCAAGCGCACCGAAATGCGTACCGCTGGCCCGGTGGCCGACATTAAAATGAACCTTCAATGCATCCGCGCCTTCCTCAAGCGCTGCCTTTGCCAGTCTTACATCATTGGCAGGAAGGCTGATGATCAAGGACAAGCCGCTTAGCTCCAATCTTTGCTTCAATTTACCCATTGTATTTCGCTCCCCATTTCGGGCGGTCCGTCAAGCCGGACGCTGCGCTCTGCTGAACGCCGGTTGACGGCCCCTTGCCCGGAGTCTTATTTCAAAATAGCCTCGACATCGCTCTGCATCTTCGCCATATTGTCCTTGGCGGACGCGGACCTGCCGAACAGGCGGTCAAAGCCTTGCAGCACCGCATTGTCGATATCCTGCCAGCGGATGTGGCCTGGAATGATGCGCGCCTTCGGCATTTCATCGATAACCGCTTGCACGATGTGCTCAGCTGGCGGGTTGTTCGGCTGATTCAGGAACGCATCAGAATTGAGCACTGATGTGCGCGGAGGTACGAAATAGGTGGATGTCGCCTCAATGCCTGACTGGCTGGCGAACAGCTTGAGCAGCTTTTTGGCTTCCTCCGGATGCTTGCTGTCCTTGAACAGCGTATAACCTGCTTGGCCCAGCATCGGAACACTGCCTGCGGAGCCGGACGGCATCGGAGCAATGCTCCATTCAAACCCTTTAATGTCACGCGCTTTCGAGACATAGCTGTAGTTGTCGAAGAACATGCCCAGATTCCCTGCGTCGAAGCTGATCTGCTCGCCTGCTTTCGGATGGGATTCATCCTCATACATCATCCGCTCCAGCAGCTCCATGGTCTCCACGCCGTACTGGTCATTCCAGGTGAACGCAGTCAGATCCTCATTGAACGGGCCGCTTCCATAAGACCACGCGTACGAAGATAGAATCGCCCAGGTCTTCCAGTCACGGAAGAAGTTCGCGCCATATACCCGGCCCCCAGCGTCTTTGACAGCAATTGCTTTGGCCGATTCCTCAAAGGTCTTCCAGGTCCATTTCCCTTCGGAGGCCAGCGTATTCGGGTCTGTCAGGTTCGCCTTGTCGAACAATGTCTTGTTGTAGAACATGACCACCGGCGGTGTTGAGAACGGCAGGCCCAGCAATTGATCCCCGTCCCGGAACAAGTCTAGTGTGCTCGGAATATAATCGTCCAGGTTAAAGGAAGCATCGTCTTTGAAGGAGGAGACATCCGCCAGAATCCCGTTAGCCTTGAACTGCGGGATCATCCGCTCCGAGACCCAGGCGATATCCGGAAGGGATTTCCCTGCGGCCAGCACCGATATTTTCTGCTGATAATCCGTGAATGGCACCGAATCCATAGTCACCTTAATACCCGGATTGTCTGCTTCGAATTGGCTGATCAGCTTGTTGTACACATCCATATGCCCTTGATTGCCCCACATCAAGAACTTTAACTCCACATCTTCCTGTTTCCCGGGACTCTCGGCATTTCCGCTTGCTGCGGGCTTGGCACAACCTGCCGTTAAACCCAGCAGCATGGCTGAAAGAAGCATTGCTCCTGCTTTTTTCATGAATATCCCCCTTTGATATGTTAGTTTTAATGACTCTTTTAGTATAAAGGAGACGTATTCGGTGTAGAAATCATCCAAAATACAGGAATGGTTCGTTATATTTATGTTTTACGTTAGAATAACTAACATTTCATTCATGACTATTAAATTGATTGCGGTATTCTCCACCCGTCATCCCCGTCTGCTGCTTAAATACCAGCATGAAATGCTTCGGGCTTTGATGGCCGGATAGGCGGGCGACATCATAAATTTTGAGCTGGGTATGGCTGAGCAGCCACTTCGCACGTTCCATCCGGGAATCGGTTACATAGTCTGAATAATTGCAGCCCGCCTCCCCCTTGAACAGCTGGCTCAGATACGTAGCGTTCAGATTGACATGGGAAGCTACCGTCTGCAGGCGCAGATCACCGTCAATATGCAGTCTGATATATTCCTTAACATCCCGTATGATCTTGCGTGTATCTCCTCCGCTCTCCACCCGCAGCGGGCCTGTCGTCTGTTCCGGGGAAGTGATGCCATGACGTTTATCGAGCAGCAGCCGTGCTTTTTCCATCACGCTAACTAGCTCATGACGTTCAACCGGTTTTAACAGGTAATGAAGAACTCCGTATTCTATGGCTTTTTGAGCATATTCAAATTCGCCGTATCCGCTCACAATAATGACCAGCAGCCCGGGATACATCGACTTCACCTTTTCGGCCAGCGCCAGTCCGTCCATTTCCTTCATGCGGATATCGGTAATCATCACATCCGGCAGCTCGGACTTTAAGTACAGGAGCGCCTCCCGTCCGCCCGGCATTTCAGCCGTCACCTCGAAAAAGGGCGCCGACCGGCTAATCAGCTCGCGCATCCCTTGTCTAATCACGATTTCGTCCTCTACGAGCAGCACTTTATACATCCTCTTCTCCCCCTGATTCCGGTATCGTTATCGTAATGGTCACGGCCAGCCCTTGCCCCGGACTTCCGTCAACCGTGAGGCTCCCGCCTTCCCCGTACAGCAGCTTGATCCGCTGGCCGATATTGCGCAGCCCCAGACTCTCCTCCTCGCTGCGCCGGAGCGAATCCATGGAAGGAGATTGTTCGATCTCCCGGTTCAGCGCCGTGAGTTCCTCCTCCTCCAGTCCGTTCCCGTCATCGCGGACCGTAATCAATAGCTCGTTGTCAAAACGCAGCGCTGACACCCAGATCGTCCCTTCTTCGCGCCCGGCGATCCCGTGATCGATGGCATTCTCCACCAGCGGCTGAATGGTGAGCTTCGGAATGCGTAAATACTGTACATCCTCTTCAATCTCGTTATGCACCGTCAGCTTACCGCCGAAACGAATCTGCTGGATACGGACATAGGAGTCCACGAACGCGATCTCCTCTCCCAGCGACACGAGCCGGCCGGCCTTGTCAATCGTATAGCGAAGCAGCTTGCCCAGTGCGGATACCATATCGGATACCTCATCATGCCTGCGCTGGACGGCCATCATATTGATCGATTCCAGCGTATTATAGATAAAATGCGGGTTGATCTGACTCTGCAGGGCAGACAGCTCAGCCTCCTTTTCCCGGAGTCCAATCACGAGTACCTCATGAAACAGGCGGTTGATTTCCTCCATCATCTTATTAAATCCCCGCCCGAGCTGCCCGAATTCATCTCCCGCCAGCGGACTGACCCGCATGTTGAAATCCCCCCGCTCCACCCTGGACATATTGCTCTTGAGCTCAACCAGAGGGAGGGTGATCCGGTACGACACCGCATAAGCGAGCAGCAGCACCGTCACCAGGCAAAAGAGGGCAAGCCATAACGTAAAAATCATCATCGCGCGCGATTCCTTCAGCATCACTCCAATGGGAGTCAGGCCGATGACGGTTAAGCCCGAATACGGGGACTTATGGCTGACAAACAAATAATCTGTGCCTCCCAGCCTCTCCCGCTCCCCGCCATGCAGCTCCTTAATCCGCCCGGAGCCCATAAGCTCGCCGTAGGCCGACTGCCCGTTATCCGGCTTTTGCTCATACAGCAAGCGCTGGTCTCCGTCAATGATCATCAGGTTCGTAGACTCTTCAATCTTCAGCTTAGAGAAGACGGAGCCGAAGGCTGACTGCTTAGCGTCAATGAGTATGTAGCCCAGACGCTTCAGCGTTCTGGGTTCCTTGATCACCCTGGCTACCGAAATATAAGATGAGGGGTCGGTTCCGGCATAATAAGACGGATGATGCGGAGGAAGAAGGATCCATTCGCCGTCTGACCGCTTGAGGGCGCTGAACCATTCGTCATGCCTGCCATCCCATGAGGTGTTGACCGCCAGCGGCTCCACGTTGGAGAACAGGGTTCCGCTGTTGCTCAGCAGGTGAATGCCCCGGATTTCCGGGCGATCGTAGGCCTGCGCAGAGGTATAGAGCTTCATTTTCTGATAATCATCAGACAGCGCCCATGTGCCTGAGCCCATAGGACCATCGTATTTAGCCAGAATAGATAACACCTGCTCGTCATACAGAGGCATCAGCGACAACCGCTCCAGATCCTTCAGCAGCCTGTCCAGATTGGCGTTGGCCTGTCCGGCGACATCCACCGTATATTGCTTTGTTTTCTCGTTTAAGGTGGAGGAGAAATGACGGTACGTCACCATCCCCTGCACACTTAACGGCAGCAGCGTCAGCATGGTGAACAGGAGCAGCAGTCTGGTACGCATTTTACTTCTTCTCAACTGTAGGATCAGCCCCCGCAGCATCTCAAGCCCTCCTTTTGTTAAGTAAGCTGACATCAAAACCTCTTTACAGTTTATCGTATAATGTTCTGTAATTGAATTCTATCCTCTTATGTTTGGAAAAGGTACGGTTCAACAAAGTCAATAAACCCCAAACCTGCTGAAAAGCAAGGTCTGGGGTTTATTATTTTCACTCTTCGATTGTAGAATTAGTTAACATAATGTTGATTATGTCGCCTTATTTCAATTATACATTTTATCCCACATTCGCACTTGATTGCTGATATACTCTCTCAGCTCTGGCGGCCCCACAATTTCAGCATGAACCAATAGCGGCAGCACCCTCGCACAGGCCGAGCTATAATCGTACATATTCACAGTAAACAGCCAGGCATCTCCATCAGATCCGGTATTCATAACCTCCAGCCCCTGCAACATCTGCTCATTCTTAACACGGGTACGGATGACCACCGGATAGAACTCCCGCGCTCTGCTGGTCTGAACGAAGGCTTGCTCTGCTTGACTCCAGTATGCTTGGAGGGAGAAATGCTCAGGAATGGCATAGGTCTCCTCCAATAAAGTAACGGCTGTGAACCGTTCGCACTTGAATGTCCGCAGATCCCCGGCGCTCTCGCAGTAGGCGGCAAGATACCATTCCCCCTGCTTCACGATGAGTCCATAAGGCTGCAGCTTCCGCTGCGAGCTCTCCCCATTCACCTTAAGGTACTCTGCCGCAATCTTCCGTCCCCGCCACACCGCAGTGCGCAGAATCTCAAGATACGGCACCGCTGCCTGACCGCTCCACCACGGCGTATCATCGAACAGAAACCGGCGCTGCGCGGTACGAATATCCTCTTGATACGGAGCAGGCAAGCTTGCTTCCAGCTTCAGGAGCGCATTTTTGAGCAGCAGACTGGTCTCTCCTGAACCGCCCGCCGGCATTCCCATCCCGGTCAAAAAGAGCTGGACCACCTCTTCCCCATGCAGTCTCCGCAGACTCACCGTATAGCCTTCCATGAGCGAAATCCCGCCGTTCGGCCCGGTGGTGGTGACCAGCGGGATTCCAGACTCCGCCAACACATCGATATCTCTGTAAATGGAGCGGACGGACGTTTCGAGGGCGATGGACAGCTCGTTCGCCTTCATCCGGCCCCGGGATTCAAGCAGTAAAAGTATAGCAATCAATCGGTGCAGCCGCATGCGTCTCCCCCAAACCTTCTTATTCGTCATCTATTCTTGCCACTCAGTTGTCAACAATACTGCGTTAAGATGAATGTATCAAAATCAAGGAGCTGCTGCAAATGAATATTGGTATATTGGGAACTGGATTCGGGGCGTATCACGCCTCTCTGCTGAAGCAAATGGAGTTCGTGAACAGGATCGTGGTCTTCGGGAGAAATGAGGACAAGCTGCTGAAGCTGAAGGAAGAGCTGGGGGTAGAGGTTACAACGTCCATCGAGGACATATTGTCTGATCCCGAAGTGGATGTCATCGATCTCTGTTTGCCTTCTGCGCTACATAAGATCTATGCGGTAGAGGCACTGAGACGGGGAAAACATGTCTTTTGCGAGACGCCGGTTGTTCTGGAGCCTGAAGAAGGACGGGAACTGCTGGATGCCGAACAGCGGTATGGCCGCAGAATCCTCGTCAATCAATTCATCAAATTCGATTATGCCTATGAATACCTGGAACAGTCCGCCCGTGAATCCGCCTACGGCCAGCTGCTGCATGTCAGCTTCCGCAGGGAGACCGCACCGGTGTGGGGGGATCTGGGCCTGTCCGCCATCGCTGCCAATCTGATGATTCATGACCTGGATGCTATCGCGTGGCTGCTGGACACACCTGTACCCACTTCCGTCTGGGGGACCTCTGGAGGTATGGACGGTCAGGCGCTGGTTCATGCTTCTTTCGCTAAGGCCGGTGTTAGTGCGCAGTTAACCGTCTCTTCACAGATGCCGGAAGCGTACCCGTTCACGGTTGGTTACGAAGCTTATTTTGAGCGCGGCAAGCTGGTATTCCAAGAGACCAATGCTGCGAACGGAGAGGTTGAAGCCAGCCTGACCAGCTATACTTCTGAGGACAAGACGGCTATCCCGGTAATCCCGAACAATCCTTATGAGAAAAGCCTGCGGCATGCCCTGCTCTCTTTGCAGAACGGGACCCTCTCCCAACTGTCATTGCAATCTGCACTGAAGTCCGTGGATATGGCCTGTAAGCTGACGGATCAGCTTACAGCGGGCACAGTAGCTTTGTGATTATGCAGCCCAGAAGTTGGTCAATGCAGGCTTAACAAATAGCTCCTCAGAAAGTTGTATTTGGAGAGGGGCTTAGTTGGATTTTCTCCACTTGCTGAAGATCGAATCGCCCAGGATGGGGTAACAATTGGAAAAATGGCACTTCTTCAGGCAGTTTCCCCGCAAATAAGCATAATTGCCTCCAGTAGATGCTGTTTTTCCAATTGCTTAAGGAAATCTATCGGAAAGCGTTGATACAAGATACATTTTTCCACGTGTTTCAGGATTCAGGTGCGAAACCTCTCCCGGGTTGACAGCGAGAACCTGTTTTGGCAGGGGGTTGGCCTCACTTTTTCCTTTTGTTAGTTGCTAAGTTAATGTGGTGTGCCGGATTTAAGCGTAGTAATTAGGAGAGCAGGTAATTTTGTTTTCCTATTATGAATTTTTCATATAATGAAATATTATAATTATAGGGTGTAGATTTATGTTAAATCATCATGCGATGTTTGGGGCTAGACGTTTGGCGATTAATCGGTGAGGGGATATTGCTCAAGTTAACATAATTATTTTTATGTTACTTTTCAGTCTCTGCTCATTACAACTATCCCTCGTCCCCTACCCTACTCGCCTGCCGACATCGTATGCGCAAAGCGTTCCAGCTTATCCATGGACAGCCCGCCTCCTGTCTTGTGCTCCTTACCTTTTACCATACGCAGAATCCACTTGTCTAAGGCAGATATCCGGTCCGGGTAGATCTCATCGCCCATGATCTCCCTGGCAAGCGCCTTGTTGTAGATAATCTCAGGGTAAGCCTGCTTCAGTTCCTCCTCCCCCTTCTCCCCTGTCATTCCTGCACAGATGAACAATCCCAGCCGTTTGGTTAAAAGCTCTTGCTTGTGCGTTGCTGTGAATGCAGTCATCTCCTTCCGGATTCTGCCATAGTAGATGGAGCCGCCTAGGATTACTGTGTCATAGCCAGTTAGAACCGGCAACTTGCCAGTTCTCAGATTCACCACTTCGGCCGCGTTCAGCCTGGCTTGCAGCAGTAAAGCGGCTTTTTCCGTACATCCGTATTTGCTTGCATACACGATCAATATCCGGTTGCTCACTTAAGTCCGCCTCTATTCTATAGGTAATGGGCTTGCAGGTGGTGCGGGTTCCTGCGCGTTGCGCAGTACAAGAATGAGACACCAGATGACTGCCAGATTGAAGATTGGGAACAGGATCAACTCTACCATCGAGACATGAACTCCTGCCCTCAGCATCCCAATCATCATGGAGGAGATGGAGGTCAGCAGGGTGGCGGCTTTTACCAGGACGACTGGAGCCAGAAGGTAACCATAAGACTGCCTGCGGACGAGCAATGCCCCTGTCAGAACCATGAGCGGAAGCAATACAGCTAAATCCAGTGCCTGAATCACCAGCGTGGTGTAATGCTCAAGCAGAGCAGGTGCGGTTCCATTCCGCCAGCCGCCGGCAATCCGGCCCAGCCATAGCATAATAATCAGGAAGGCGATCAGCAGCAGGATGAAGCCAATGCTTACCCCCGGAAGCTTCGTCTTCATCAACACCCCCTCCCGCTCCACCGAGCGAAAGACCAAAATAAATGCAAATAAGCTGCCCGAGAACAGCAAGACGTAGACCAAAAACAGATCATTATACATGGCCAAAAAACAATATGAAGCATAGGTATAGGTGAAGTATCCGAGCGCTCCGGCCAGCAGCAACCGACCCCGGATCGTTCCTCTGAGACTCAGCAGCAGTGATACGAGCAGCAAAGGAATGCCCACCACTAAAGTAACGCCATCCTGAGCGATCGCCTGGGCTGCTGCGGACAAAGAATCATTCTTGTAGATTCCGCTTCCGTACAATTCAATCTGTTCTCCCCGGATGGATGTGTAAATTGGATGGCTCCCCCCTTTCTCAGCTCCTTCCCCTGAAAATAGCCCGATGCCTGACGCAACAACACCAAGCACTATCACCATCCACGTTAAAAAAGTAATGGTTCGTCTATGGCTCATTCTAATCCTCCTATCCTTGTGCAATATGCACCATGGCTTCTATGTGCCGGGTAATCAGAGCCTCCTTCTGCGCCTCAGGCAGATTCTCCTCCACCATCAGCCTCATAATCAGCCCGAATGCTGCGCTCCAGATGATTTGGGCGGTGAGCTCTAGCTCCCTCTCCTCACAGGAGGCCATCCCGCTGAATTGACGGAGCGTATCACAGAGACCCGCGATCCCGCTGCGTTCCAGGGCAGCCCCCTGATGCAACACCCCGGTGTGGCTAAGCACAGACGGCGAATCATTCAGCATCATACTCCGGTACTGTGAGCCTTCTGCGGTTGTGATCTTAATGAACTGTCTCAGCGTGCGTCTTAAGCGCTCTTCTGGAGATGTTTCATCCGGCGAAGCTTCTGATCCGGCAATTAGTCCGCCCATTAGCTCCCGGTAGCCCCGCTGAAGAAGCTGCTCCACAATGTCCTCTTTTCCCTGAAAATAGTGATAAATAATGCCGGCCGAATACTCCATCCGTTCAGCGATTTTGCGAATCGACAGCTGCCTGATCCCCCTCTCCGCCAGCAGCTCGCCAGCCGTAGTCAGAATCAGATTACGCATCGCTTCGCGCTCCTGCTCTTGTCTCTCTGCTTTGCCCATGATTGTTAGACTCCTTCTGTCAGGGTGTTGCTGTTCCGCTTCGTTGAACACTGTAATGGTTTTGAACATCGTTCAACTTAGATTATAGACGCCGGAACCTGGGAAGGTTGTGATTATTAATACATTACAGCAAAAAAAGCCTGAAACCCCGCAGGTGTCTCAAGCTTTCGAGCTTCGGCAGATGCTCTGCCTAATCAATATTAGCGATCTTCCACTCCCCCTGCTTATTCGGCAGCAATGAAATCTCGTAAGTGCCCTCAGTAATATAGCCCTCAGAGGTCATCTGGGTAAACTCCACATAGAAGCCCGCCCGCTTGGTTCCCTCGATAGGAATTCCGGCTACGGTCAGTTTATTGAAGCGGTAGACATTCTTCTTATCCAGCAGGAACTGCAGAGCTTCATTAAGCTGCGGTGATTGCATAGTTGCAGCAAATTTCTCTTTGTCCTTAGCTGCCCAAGCTGCAATACAGTCCAGTGTCTCCTGGAGCGCTTGCTTGTTGCCTGGACTTGTACCTACATCAGGGGCTATGAAGAACACTCCCGGCTTAATCGGGGGTTGCTTCTCCAGGTATTCCATACCACTCAGCATGGATGTGAAGAGTGGAAGCAGCTTATCGCGTTGCTCATCCTGAATATGGATCTCGGCCCGGTAAGAATCGTTATAGGCTGTGAAAATAAATGCCTCAACCCTCCGGTCCTCCTCCATCCTGCTCCCTTCATATTCCTTGAACTTCAGCAGCCTCCGGTCCGTGCCCGGCTCAAACTTCCCTCCAGCTGCATCCTTCGCAGAGCTTAGCTTAATTAACGTAATATAATTATGCTTGTCCTCTGTCCCCCATGCCGTTCTGCCATCCTGTTCAAAACGGATCATCGTCTCCGGCAGAAATACCCCGAGCGGTAAGGTCTGGTCTGCGGAATAATCCGCTTGGACATTGACGCCATCCAGCTCGTAGCCACTGCCGCTTCCTGTATACTCCCGTACTTCGGGAATCAGCGACACGGATTTAACAGCAGGCGCGGCAGTTGCAGACGGAGCCGGAACCGCGGTTGCAGGAGCAGTTATTGCAGCAGTAGCAGCTGCGGGCGTTGCTGATGCCAGATCGGTATGTTCTGCACCCGAAGAATTCTGATCCGAAGCATTGCTGCAGCCTGTGCTGATTGCTATTGCAACTGCTATACAGCCCGCTCCCCATAAGCTCATTTGCTTGGACAATCTAATCACCTCAGTTACCAGACGCTGGATACGATCCAAAGTTGCGCTGAAGCCTGCCAGGAATAGGTAATTTTATTTCTTAACCCTATTCGTATTTAATGTGCTGAAGTATTGACTTGGATTGCCTTGGCGGGAGTTGAACCGCTCCTGGAAATCACCGCCGGTGTAAGCTCCGATAACCCGGTGCCAGAAATCCCGTGCTGGAGTGTTGGCACGAATCTGTGACACCTTCCAGTTGCCGGGGAACATATCGAACAGCCGGTGTGCGGCCCAGGTCCCTACGCCGCTGCGCCGGTAGCGCTGCATTACAAAAAACTCCGTCATATAGAACTCGCCCTCCGGGTCGCGCAGCAGACGGTCGATCAGGGCAAAGCCTGCGACATTGCCATCTACAGTGAACAGGTAGGCGAATTTATTTTTACCGCTGCTCCAGTAAGCCTCAAGTCCCGGATAGGACGGGAACAATCCTTCACGGTCGACCTGCAGCTCCAGATAGCGGGTAAAGTCATACAAGTAGAACTGCATTAATCTGCTGATAATCTGCTTCTGCTCTTTAGGAACCAGCTCGATTCCAAGTTCCATTCAGGTTCACCTCAACCGTTTTTGTTTACTACCCATCATATAACTTTGTCTCATCAGGAGCAAGGTTTGCCAGAAACATGGTAAGATAGAAGGACAGCCCTCCCCTTTGGGGAAACTATAAAGAAGGTGAAACTCATCAGTATTCAAAAAGCGGCCGACCGGACAAACCTGGATCAGCGGCTGCCGCAGATGCCCTGGTTTGTCCAGCAGTTTATCGACTATAAACGGCCGGATCTGTCCCCCTCCACGCTGCTGGAGTATATCCGGGACTATGAATCCTTTTTCGGCTGGCTGCGGGGTGAAGGTCTCTCTGTAGCGGCCAGCAATGCTGACATCACACTGCTTGAGCTGGAGACCCTGCATATGGACAGCATTGTCGGCTACCGTCTGCACTTGACCACCCGGGCTGAGAATGCCAATTCGCGGGTGACCGTATCCCGTAAGCTGTCTGCGCTGCGCTCGCTGTTCCATTACTTAAGCCAGATTGCCGAGGATGAGAACTTCTACCCGCTGCTGAAGCGTAACATTATGGCCAAGGTTGAGATCAAGCGCATTCACAAACCGAAGGACACCGCCGCCAAGCTCAAAGGTAAAATTCTGGAGGACGAGGAGCTGCTGGAGTTCGTTGGCTACATCTATGAAGGATATGGCACAGCTGTGGAAGCCAATAAGCAGGCTTATTATTCTTGGCAGCTTAACCGTGAACGGGATGCCTGTATTGCCAGTCTGATCCTGAATTCCGGCCTGCGCGTCTCCGAGGTGGTTAACCTGAACGTGGATGATCTGGATGTCAACAATAAGCTGATTTATGTCTTCCGCAAGGGTCATAACGACGAGACCTTCAAGACCCCGGTCTATTTCCGGGAACAGTCGAAGGATGATCTCAGCTTGTATCTAAGCCTCCGCCAGAACAGGTACAAGACGCCGAAACGGGAAAAAGCGCTCTTCATTGCCCTGCCCAACGGCAGCAAAGAAGGCAAACGGATGACCAAACGGGCGATCCAGGAGATGATCATCAAATACGCCAAACGGTTCGGCAAGCCTTATCTGACGGTGCATAAGCTGCGGCATTCTTTTGCCACAGATTATTACCTGCAGAATGACATCTACCGGACGAAGGAACAATTGGGCCATGCTTCTACGGAGACTACCGAGATCTATGCTCATCTCACAGATAAAACGATGTCCGAGGCGATTGAACGCCGTCTGGACAATGAACCGCCGCAGTAAGCTGTATGACCGCTATGTTAATCTCATTTATTTTTTGGAGGAATACGTTTGTCAGACAATCATTCATCTACTGAATTTCCTACGAATCCCGAACTGCCGGAGCTGCAATCGGATTGCCTGAACTGCTTCGGGTTATGCTGCGCAGCGCTTCATTTCTCTGCATCCTCAGACTTCGCCATTGACAAGCCTGCCGGACAGCCCTGTCCCAATCTGCGTGAAGACTTCCTCTGCGGCATTCATACTGAGCTACGGGAACGCGGCTTCCGGGGCTGCACCGTTTACGACTGCTTCGGGGCCGGGCAGAAAATCTCCAATCTGACCTATGGCGGACGCGACTGGCGTCAGGCTCCCGAGACTGCTGGACAGATGTTCGAGGTTCTTCCCGTAATGCGCCAGCTGCATGAGCTGCTATGGTATCTGCACGAGGCACTCACGCTGCGCGGGGCCGAGACCCTGCATGATTCGCTTATCAAAATGCTGGAGCAGACGCAGGCCCTCACCCTGCTCAGCCCGGACCAGCTGCTTCAGCTCGAAGTGCCCCTGCACCGAGCTGAAGTCAACGAGCTGCTGCTGCGTGCCAGCGAGCTTGCGCGCACCGCTGCCCGCAAGCAGCTCTCTCCGGCACCGAAGCGCCAGAAGAACTATGGGCGCGGGGCCGATCTGATCGGGGCCAAGCTGCGCGGGGCCGACCTCCGCTGCCTCAGCTTACGGGGCGCGTATCTGATCGCTGCGGATCTCAGCGGCGCTGACCTGCGGTTCGCCGATCTGATTGGCGCGGACTTCCGCGATACGAATCTGCGCGGAGCCGATCTGCGGGGCAGTCTCTTCCTGACTCAGGCGCAGCTGCAAGCTGCGCAAGGCAGCCCGTCCACCAAGCTGCCGGAATCCTTAAGACATCCGGAGCACTGGGCTTGATAAGTGGAAACGGCTTTGCCGTCCTTTTAAGGACGGTACCGTTTCGGCGAGAAATAGAAGGATAATTTATAGCGTGAAACATATACATTCTTATATTTGGAGAAGAAACCGGATGATGTTCTATCCGGTTTTTTTGTGTCGTCCAGATGGTTGGTTCAACGATTTTCCCTTGCCATTTGCCTGCCGATGATTTATATTGACATGACAGCAGGTCTAAAATAAATGAGGTGAACGGATAAGATGACTCCCCGCACGAAGGAACAGAACGAAGATATCCGGCTGCGGCGGCTGGTGCAGATCCGAAAAGCAGCAGCGGACGTATTTTTGAATAAAGGGCCTTTATTAGAAATCCGGGATGTGGCTGCGGCGGCCGGTCTCGGTTATGGTACGGTCTATCATTATTACAGCAATAAGGGTGATTTGCTTCACGACTTGTTATGGGATGCGCTCGACCGGGCCGGGGAATGGCTGAAGTTCCCGCCTATGGCAGAGCCCGGGCTACCGCTAAAGATCCCGCTGGAGGGTTCTGCCGCCGGGGTGCGGCTATTGCAGCTATGGGCGGAGGATCACGCTATCTATCTGCTGTGTAAGCAGGCTGGTGAGGGATTCCCTTCCCTGCCTGAAGCCCGCTCTTCCCCGCTCACTGCCGAGTTCCGCCGGGAGGTGCTGACCCCGCTGTCCATGATGCTTGGCACTGGACTTACGGAGGAATCACTTTCTCCTGGAGGGACAGTAGTCGATGCGCCGTCTGGATTACAATATACAGAGATGCTGTTAGCCGCTCTGGTTGGCTGTGCTGCATTGTCCCTCCGCCGAGGGCAGCTTAATGAAGATGCAACGGAGATCGTCAGAGTTCTGAAACTATAAAAGACAGACAATAGTGAAAGATTAAGGAGCGAATGCACATATCATGATTATTCTTAAATCCCCCAGAGAAATTGAAGAGATGAAGCAAGCCAGCCAAATTGTTGCCGATTGCTACCGTGAAGTCTCCAAACACATTGTACCTGGAATCACTACGCTTGAAATTAATGATTTGGTAGCCAAACATATCACCAAGCTAGGTGGCAAGCAGTTCACCAAAGGCTACAACGGATTCCCTGCCGAGACCTGCATATCCATTAACGATGTGGTTGCCCATGGGATTCCATCCAGCAGACGGGTCGTGAAGGAAGGCGACTTGCTGAAGCTGGACATTGTGGCGCAATACGGGGGTTGGTTCGGAGATTCGTGCGTGAGCTACGCTGTCGGTGAGATCGGGCCGGAGGCACAGAGATTAATGCAGGTAACGAAGGAGTGCCTGGATCTGGGAATCGCCCGGGCTGTTCCGGGAGGACGGCTGGGTGACATCACATCGGCCATACAACAGCATGCCGAAGCACACGGTTATTCGGTCGTGCGCGATCTGCTGGCGCATGGCATCGGACGAAGCTTGCATGAGGAGCCGAGCTACGTGCACATCGGCACCGCAGGCAAAGGCATCCGACTCAAAGAAGGCATGGTATTTACGATTGAGCCCATGATTAACGAAGGCACATACCAAATCACCATCGACGATGATGAATGGACCGCAAGAACGGCTGACGGCAAGCTCTCCGCGCAGTATGAGCACACCATTGCAATTACTGCAGATGGACCGCTGATTTTAACAGCCCAGTAAACATTGTAGTAGAACGTTAACACATATAGGCTGGATCTAGTTGACCACTTACGAACCCTAAGAACCCTCCCGTTTCTGTCTAGGGATTGTCCCCTATTAGAAAACTGAAGGGTTTTATTTGTTACCTTTATGACCGGGTTTTGTGGTTACGGCGTTGGATGCTGTCGCGCGATTGGGTGATTCTGCTTGTTGGCTGCTGGTTAGTGTTTTGAACTTACTATTATGAATTTTTCATGTGTTGAATTTTTGGAATTTAACTACTATTGTTGGATAATTGTCTGTTGCCAGAGCTCCATTCTTCAATTTCTGCTCCAGTTCTGACTTCATTAATTCCAGCTGTTGAGTTATAGAGTGATCCCGAGGTCCTACTGTTCCAATATCCCAATATACCTTGATCTTCTAACAATTCATTTTTATTAATTATTGTTGGTGTTGTTTGGTGGTTGTTATTTGGTTGTTGTTTGGTTGTGCATGTTTCTGTTATGAATTTTTCATATGTTGAAACTTAATAATAAAGGTTTAGTTGGTTAGTCATTTGACTTATCGGCTTGCTGGCCGGTCGCTACTAGAAATGCTGAGAACTTGCCGTGCTCCTTCAGGTTAAGGGGATGCTTAAGTGCAGTTTGTACAACTAAATCTCCTGATGTCCCGCCGATAATCCGTTTAGTTGTATTTCGTGCATTTAAACTAACCTGATTCCTCGATTCTGGCCTATTCGGGCAAATTTAGTTGTACAGACTACAATTAGAGGAGGAAATCCTTGATTTTTACTGTTTTTAATTGTACTGAATACATCTATCCCTGAAAGCTCGCCTCAAGCGAACGTCCTCAAGTCCTCAAGTCATTCATCCATCCATCCGCTCGTCCATCCATCCGCTCGTCCGTCCATCCGCTTATCCATAGCCTCATCTCCCTCCTAACTGAACTCACTTCATAAGCTCTGATACTCCCCAATTCCTTTGCTTCAAATTCACCCTCGAATCTCACCCGGCAGCTTCAGCACGGTTACCTTGTCACCAGCAGATAATTGTCCGCTGTCCGGCGGGATGACGATCAGGCAGTCGCTGTCTTTGATCGTAACTGTGACGGATGACTCGTCCACGGCGGCTGGATAAACATAGAGAACTGCTTCGCGGATCTCCAGACGGGCGCGGACATAGCGGGTGAAGCTGTTGGCCCGCTCATAATTTACACCCAGCACCGCTGTCCACTCCGGCAGATACGGCTGTACTGCACCCTGCATCAGCCCGATGACCGGACGGGCAAACAGTTGGAATCCTACGAAGCATGCGCCCGGATTGCCGGATAAGGCGAGCAGGATGCTCCCGCCGCGAACGGCTGCCGTAGTGACGCTGCCGGGGCGCATGGCTATTTTATTGAACAGCATCTCTCCGCTCTGCTCACGGACCAAATCACCCATAATATCATAATCCCCGACAGATACGCCGCCGGTAGTAATCACCAGATCATAGCTCTCCAGTGCCATCTGCACCTTACTGCGGGCCAGCTCCAGATCATCGATGATTGCACCCAGCATCACGGGCTCCCCGCCCGCTTCCCGGATTAGCGCCTCCAGCATGGGTGAGTTGCTGTTGCGGATTTTGCCCGGCACTAACGGCTCGTCCACCTCCAGCAGCTCAGTCCCGGTAGCGAAGACCGCCACCTTGGGTCTGCGGCGGACAGGAACGTCCGGCACCCCGAGCGCTGCCAGAACAGCAATCTCGCCAGCGCCGATTAGAGTCCCTTCAGGAAGCACTGGATCACCCGCTCTAAGCTCCAGCCCGCAAGGCGTAATATGCTGACCCCGCTCTTGCGGCTTGCGGATACCGACATAAGTGACTCCGCCCTCTATCCGGCTCTCCGTAGCCTCCATCATAATTACGGTGTCTGCGCCGCCAGGAATCTGCGCTCCCGTCATAATGCGCGCAGCAGTGCCAGCCGTAATCTCCCTTGAGGCTACTGCGCCGCAGGGTATGACATCGATGACTTCAAGCCACACCGTGTCAGGGTCTCCTGCCGCTAAAGTATCTGCCGCAATCACGGCGAAGCCGTCCATACTGGAGCGGTCAAATGCCGGAAAGGGATGTGGTGCATGGGCAGACTCAGCCAGATAACGCCCGCTGCTGAGATGCAGGTGTACAGCTTCCGGCGCAAGCAGCGCAGCATAAGGCTTCAGCCTGCCTTGCGCCTCTGCAACCTGCAGCACTGACCGCTGAAATTTATCACTGCTGTATTCCTTGTTATTATCCCTGCTATATTCGTTGTTATATTCCTTGTTATGATGCTCTCGGTTAGTCACTGTTGAATTCACTCCTTCTGCTTCTCCGGTAGATTGCTGCTGATTAAACCAATTACGCCCTATTCTAACATGAAGGCATGGCAAAAGGGATGCACAGGCCTGTTACAAGCGCATGCATCCCTTAGTCCATTGCAATTCTATTCTGCAGTCAGCAGCGCAGCCGCAGCCCAGCTCCAATTCAAGCTTAAGATGCGCGGATCACTCTGACATCAGCCGAAAGGACGCTTTCACCCTCATAGAGCATGAACCGTCCATTCTGCCATTCCACACGCAGCAGCCGCGAATCATCCGCCTGGTATTGCCAGACATGCTGCTCCCCGCCGTTCATATAAGGCGTCTGCCCGGTAACGGCGGCATATCCTTCATATTCTTCCTCCAGATAGAAGGTCCGGTCATCCAGCTCCAGGGTAGCCGGGACCTCGGAAGGACTGTCCAGACGCCCGTCTATCGGGTGATACAATCTGTATTGCAGCTCTTCCCGCTCTTCTATATACAGATAGGCGATCCGGCTCCCGTCACGCAGCGTCAGTACAACAGCATTACGGCCACTCGTCTTCGTCCGGCCCGTCACTTCATAGGTGACCAGGGAGACCTCACAGATATCTCCGGGAGACAGGGTCAGCATGCTTGCGGGCGCTTTAGGCGCCTCCGGCTTCGAGAACAGATTGCCGATTCTTTTCCAAAGACCCAAAGCCATCATCCTCCTACAGATTGGTACGCTAATCCTTCTTCTTATCCGCGAATAAAGGCCGCTATAATCAATGCCCCCGTCACATGCAGCGAGCCTGCCATCAGGCCGTAGCCGACCTTGCCAAGCTGAGTGCCATGATCCAGTTCAAGGTTCCCCCACCGGCTGAGGAGCTGCTCTACCGTCTTCTCCAGCACGAATAACAGGATAAAAGAGACAATCGAGACGATAAGGGCGGTCCCGAGCCGGTTCGCCGCAGCAATGGATGCCGATAAAATATAGCCTTGTGACAGCAGCTTCAACACCAGCCGGGTAGTCACGGCCATATTCCCTGCCTTCAGCTCTTCCATATCATTATAACGGGTAAACAGCGAATCCACGAGCATCAGCACACACAGTAGTACTGCGCCGCTGACCGTCCATACTACCATGGACACCAGGGTATCGAAATCCATTACTCCAGCCCCCGCTTGTTCATATTTCATAACAGGTAAGACAAACATAAAGCGAAGGAGAAACCGCTGGTTCTGTCTCCCCTTCGCCTGTGGCCATCAGCCTGAAGTCCGGCTTATGCCAATATGTTATTGTTTATCGTATTGCTTCATCAGCGCAGCCAGCTCATCTTCAACCGCCTGGTCTTTGCCCAGCTTCTCGAACTCATCATCGAGCGACTTGTTGCCCGAGCTCATCTCGTTGCTGGCTTCTGCCTGTGCTTCGGCCTGCAGCATCTTGTCTTCCATCCGTTTGAGTCCGGCAGAAGCAGAGTCGGAGCTGAAGCCGCTCATCGCTTTGTTGATTTCGGTCTGTGCCTTCGCAGCGTTGTAACGGGCAACGAGTGTCTCCCGCTTGTTCTTCATCTGGGTAAGCTGTTTGCGCATTTCATCAAGCTTGCCGCGCAGGTTGTCGGCGGAAGCCTTGTTCTGGTCGAAGCTGGCCTTGTACTCTACAAGCTTGGCTTCTGCCGATTTCTTCTCTTCAAGAGCACGGCGGGCCAGATCGGCGTTACCGGCTTGAGCGGCTGCATGAGCTTGTTGATTACGCTTGTTCACGAGCGCTTCCTGCTCTTCGTACAACTGTTTGAATTTCTTCTCAATAGCGATCTGGGCAGCTACCGCTTTCTCAGCATCCTCCAGATCCTCCGTCATGTCACGAATGTACTGGTCGGTCATTTTAACCGGATCTTCAGCTTTATCGATAATCGCATTCACATTGGACATGGTCAGATCACGCAATCTTTTGAATATAGACATCGTTCATTCCTCCAAAATAAAAGTTAGTTGTTCAATGGTATCTTTTACGCAGGGAGATGGGGATCGTTTCAAAAATTTGTTCCGGCCTTCTGTAATAAATATTGCTCCACCTTATCATTCACAATATTTACGACCGCAAGGATGCCCTCTTTGCTCAGATCGTCATAGTGGATGCCCATCACAACTGTGACTGTCCGGTTCAATGCGGCAGCAGCCTTCAGCGCAATGGCTTCACTGATCGTATGCTCCTTATGATGGGGAACGGCAGAGGTCATCACCCGTGCGAATTCTCCGTCCATGTACGCCGTGCTTGCTGCACCGATATGGCGCACTCCCCCGGTAATCAGCAGCAGCAGATCACGGCCCACCTCGGTCTCGGACAGCACGATATCGTCAGGATGCACCAGATTCGTTGTCAAGCAGAACTCCCCTCCCTTTATATTAACCATAGGCTGTAGAGATCTCTCATTCTGCGGCAAAAAGATCATTGCAAACCGGCTTGCTGCCTATACAATACCACGGATCTCATCCAGTGAGGAAATATTCTCTTCCTTCATAAACTGCTGCAATTCTTCTACAAGTGTGCTGCCCGCCCGCAAATTCATGAAATTGTAGGTTCCAACCTGTATTACAGTCGCTCCCGCCATAATAAATTCAATAATATCCGTGGCTGAAGTGATGCCGCCCATGCCGATTACCGGAATGGTTACCCGGCGGGCAACCTGATGCACCATACGCAGAGCCACCGGCTTAACCGCTGGTCCGGATAGTCCCGCATAGAGGTTATTGAACACACTGCGGCGGCGGCGGACGTCGATCTTCATCCCGGAGATCGTGTTAATCAGAGAGACGGCGTCCGCCCCCTCTGCTTCACACATCACAGCCATCTCCGCAATATCCTCGGCATTGGGCGACAGCTTCACGGCCAGCGGCAGACTTGTAGCCGCCCGTACCGCACGAACCACTTCCTGCGCTGCCGGAGTCTTCACGCCAAAAGCAATTCCGCCCTCCTTCACGTTCGGGCAGGAGATATTCAGCTCAATCATATCCACGGCCTGCGTCCCGGCCAGAATACGGGCATCCGCATCCCGCTGGATCAGCTCAGCACCCAGCACGTAATCCGCCAGCGTGTTGCCGCCTAGGTTCACGATACGTGCGGTATCCAGCGTCTCCCAATACGGCAGCTCCTTGGCCAGAAAGGCCTCTACTCCCGGATTCTCAAGCCCCACGCTGTTCAGCATACCGGAAGGCGTCTCATAGACGCGGATTCCGGGATTACCAGCTTTGGCGTGAAGCGTTAGCCCCTTGCCGGAGATTCCGCCAAGCAGGGACACATCATATAACCGGCCATACTCACGGCCGAAGCCGAAGGTGCCGGAAGCCATCACAATCGGATTCTTGAAGGATACACCGGCAATCGTTGCAGTTGTATCAATAGTTGTATTAATCATGGAATAATACCTCCTCAGCCAGGAAGACAGGACCGTCTGCGCAGGCTTTGCGTTGCCCGTCCTTGCAGGAGACGCTGCAGACCAGACAAGCGCCGATTCCGCAGGCCATCCGGTTCTCCAGTGACAGATAGACGTCAGGGTGCTTACCCGCAGGATCTGGAGCGCTGCCCTTGAGCTGTGCAGCCTTCAGCATCGGATGCGGGCCGCAGACGAAGATATGGTCATACGCCGAGAAATCCACGCTGTCCAGAATCAGTCCGCCTACATCAACGGTCAGCTCAGCAGCCAGAGGACGGAAGGCTTCTGTACGGAACGGCTCACGGCTGAAGCCGAGATAGATATCACTCCCTGGAAGCTTCTGCGCACAATAATACAGCGGAGCAATTCCGATCCCCCCGCCCACTAACGCTACCTTACCTTCGACCTGCGGGAAGCCTGTGCCGAACGGTCCTTCCAGCTCCAGCGGATCGCCCGGATTCAGTCCGGCAAGGATCTCTGTTCCTTCACCTACTACGTGATACAAGAATTCAACACCGTTATCATTCACCTGATGTATGCTAAGCGGTCTGGACAGCAGCGGATAGGCTCCCCATGCCCGCAGCATGTAGAACTGACCCATCTCCCCGCTGTTCCCCCCTTCAACTGCCAGGTGGTACACTCCTTCAGCCAGCCGCTCATTACTAATTACCGTCGCCACGTTATCAAGCTCCTTCAAATTTAATCTTATTAACCATGCCTTAGAAGGAACTTAAAATCTGTGACATTATTCACAAATGATGCCCTCTATTTCTTATTCCAGATTCCGCGCAAATAAGGTACGGGCAGATCGGACGTATTAATTCCGCCCAGCGCCTCCGCAGCATGAAGTGCCCAGTACGGGTCACTGAGCATACCTCTGCCTACAGCTACCAGCTCTGCCTTCGCTTCCGTAATCACCGCCTGCGCTTCCTCATACGACTCCAGACGCCCGACTGCGATAACAGGAACCTGTAATCCGCTGCGTATGTATTCGGCAAGCCCCACCTGATAAGCCGGCCCCGCATTAGGGCCTCCATTCGAGCCTATCGGCCCTTCCCCGCCCGAGGATACATGGAACAGGTCTACCCCTGCCTCCTTGTAGCGGCGGCAGAATTCCAGCGCATAAGCTTCATCATAACCGCCCTCGACGTATTCCTTGGCGGAGACCCGCATGATTAGCGGCATCTCAGCCGGCAGCACCTCACGCACCGCCTCTACCACCTGTTCACCGAACAGAATGGGGTCTTGGCCATACTCATCATCCCGGACATTGGATAGCGGGGAATGGAACTGGTGAATGAGGTATCCATGGGCTCCATGCAGCTCAACGGTATCGAATCCCGCTTCAACCGCGCGCCGCGCCGCTTCCCGGAAGGCGATAATCAGCTCCGCAATCTCTTCACGGCTAAGCGCCTTGGGCATAGCATAGGTATCATCAAACGGTATTGCCGAAGGTGCAACCGGCGGAGCGGCATCGACGGCCTTGCGGCCGGCATGTCCGAGCTGGATGGCAACCTTAGCACCATGGGCATGAACGGCACCCGTCAGCCGCTTGAACGCCGGAATCTGCCCGTCCTCCCAGATCCCGGTGTCCCGGTTCGTGATCCGTCCATCGGGGTGAACTCCGCTCATCTCTACAATAATGAAGCCGCTCCCGCCGACAGCCCGGCTGACATAATGCACATGATGCCAATCCGTCGGAATACCGTCCTGCTTCTCAACCGCATACTGGCACATTGGAGGCATGACCACGCGGTTCTTCAGGGTCAGAGCCTTCAGTTCATAAGGTGTGAACAAATCGGTCATTCTTGTCTCCATCCTTCCCGTATCTATGATCCATTTCAGTATACAACGATTTGCGGATGTGATAAATCTTTGAATGCTCTGCTGCCTGTACGGCATAATTTCACGGCTGCTTGGAAATAACAACCCTTATATTCTAAAATAACCGGACCCGTGGTTGGAGGAGGCATCATTCCGATGAAACTGGCAATATTCCGCCGCATTGTGCTGCTCATATCCGTCATTGCCCTGGCCCTGGCTGCTCCTGCACCGGCTGCGGAGCTTGTATCTGTCTCTGCTGCTGCGGCAGATAGTCCTGCGCCAGTGCCAGCACAAGAGATCCTGCCATCTTCCCGGCCACAGGCTTCTATTGAAGAGGAAACGGCGGTACCGGCGGGATCAGCGGCCTCCCAATCTTCAGTAAGGCGCCATAAAAAAAGCAAAGGCCTCTCCCTCAGCCAGTTGCTGCGCAAATACCCGGAGACCCTCAAGACCCAGGGTCCCCGCCGCAAAATGATCGCTCTCACCTTCGATGATGTGCCTGATCCGCGCTTCACCCCGCAGCTCCTGGATGTGCTGCGCAAATATAAAGTCAAAGCTACATTCTTCGTGGTCGGCAGCCGTGCGGAGAAGCATCCCGCCCTGGTAGCCCGGATGATCCGCGAAGGCCATGCTATCGGCAATCACTCCTATAATCACCCCCAGTTCAGCAAGCTGAGTATGAATGCCTTCCGCATCCAGATTATCCGGACGGAGAATATTCTGCAGCTGCTGGCCGGATACAAGCCAAAGCTGATCCGCCCGCCGTATGGCGACATCAACGAGCCGCAGCTTAAATGGGCGAAAGCGCATGGCTATAAGATGGTGAACTGGAACGTCGACTCGCTCGACTGGAGAGGACTATCCAAAAATCAGGTCAAGCATAACATCCTCTCCCGGGCCGGCAGAGGGGCCATCATCCTACAGCATGGGGGTGGCGGCAGGGGCAGTAATCTTCAGGGAACATTGCAGGCCTTGCCCGAGATTATCAGCAATCTGCGCCAGCGCGGATACAGCTTCGTAACCGTTCCCCAGATGCTCCAGGTCAGCAAAAGCAAATAACCGCTTGATAAGCAGGGTAACAAAAAAGGAAACAAAACCGGCGAAGCTGCCTGGTTTTGTTTCCTTTTCATTAATACCTGTTATGCTTGCATTCGTGCAACATTGGTGCAACTTATCATTATCGGTTTATTCAATAATATATAAATGTACATACTGATAACCGAAATCGGCTACAAAGCTCTGGCTGCCCGGAATAAAGATATCGATCCGGTTGCCCTTGATCGCGCTCCCCATATCCGTGGCTGTAGCTACGAAAGCTTGCTTCGGAAGGCCCGGATGGGTATACCCGGTTACGAGCACCTTCGTTCCCAGCGGAATCACGCTCGGGTCAACGGCGATGGTTCCGAGCTTCAGCGTATTGCCGAAATAATCGACTGCGCCCCACTTGCCATTCTCGCTGGCTGCTGAGGAATAGGCGGAAGCCTTGACCTGCAGCACTTTGGCATAATTAAATTCTTTGCCCCAGGCTTGAACAGTGTTGGTTGCCGGCTGCACACTAAAGGCTTGAACTTCTGCAGCGTCCACAGCTTCTACTGAAGCTGCTGCAGTATTGGCTGCTGCCACAGTCTTGGCTTGAACATCACCCGGAATGGTGAATTTCAGCCCGGGATAAATATTTAGCGCTGAAATCTGCGGGTTCGCATTCATAAGCTCTTCTACACTTATGCCATAATGATTGGATAGAGTATAATAGGTTGTAGTCTCTCCAGCGATATGTACGCTGTCGGCTTGAACGGGAGCTGCGTGAAGCAAGGTGCCGAGTCCCAGTACGGCCGCCAGGGCGGTGATGGCTCTGATCTTGAGTTTCATGAATTGCCTCCTTCAATGGTGACGCGCGGTTTGTAAACTAACAGTAATGAATATATCACAACTTTGTAACCATTGGCTATGTTTTTGTGGATATTGGAAATAATTAGCCCTATTAAAGCGTTATCAAGGATGCAAATATTACATATTCTTAATCATTATGAAGAGACTCTGCAGAATTATGCCATGTTTCCTGAATATTCGCAAAAATTTTACACAGTTTTAACATTTCTCGCTTAAGCAAATAGTAGAATGAAAGAATACGATATCATAACTAGACATTGAAGCAACTTGGAGGGTCCATGAACGTGAATACAGATGAGAAAAAAATCAACAATATCAGTCCTGCAACAGCCTATCTTAACCGTGACCTCAGCTGGATCGAGTTCAACCGCCGGGTGCTCGGCGAGGCACAGGACCCGGAGAACCCGCTGATTGAGCGGGCCAAATTCCTGGCCATTGTGTCCAGTAACCTGGATGAGTTCATCAGTGTCCGGGTAGCGGGCATCCAGGATCAGATCCGGGCGGGATATACCAAAAAAGATTTTACCGGCTACACGCCCTCCGGCCTCTATAAACGCCTCAGCAAACGGGTGACCAAGATCGTCGCCGACCAGTACCGCACCTTTAAGGATATTTCACGCAGCCTGCACAAAGAGGGCATTGTGTTCGTTGATTATGAAGACTTGACACCGGCACAGGAGCTGTCGGTTGAGGAATACTACCGTGATATTATTTTCCCTGTGCTGACTCCGATGGCCGTGGACCAGAGCCGTCCGTTCCCGCTGGTTCACAGCCAATTCATCTATCTGGCTGTCGTGCTGACACGCAAGGACAGCCAGGAGGATGAGCCTTACTTCGCCATTCTGCAGATTCCGTCCAATCTGCCGCGCTGCATTCCCTTGCCTCACCGCTCGAACAGCAAAAAACGGCAATTCGTATTCATTGAAGATGTGATCCGCCATCATATTCAGACCTTATTCAGCGGTTATGATCCGGTAGCTGTCAGCGAATTCCGTCTGACCCGCAACTCCGACCTGACGATAGATGAAGAAGGTGCGGAGGATCTGCTGGAGGAGATTGAGAAGGAGCTCCGCAAACGCCGCCGTGGTGTGCCTGCCCGTCTGGAGGTCCAGAAAGGCATCCATCCCTATGCACTGGAGCAGCTTCAGGCTGAATTCGAGCTGGAGGACTTCCTCTTCGAAATTGAAGGTCCGCTTGATCTCGGCTTCCTGCGCAGCTTCAGCAGCAGTCTGAAGGGCTTCAGCTATCTGCTCAACCCGCCTGTCGAGCCGATGTATCCGGCAGAATTCGAGGAGAATGAGGATTTCTTCGAGGTGCTGAGCACCCGTGATGTGTTGGTCTATCATCCGTACGAATCCTTCGATGCGATGACGGATTTCATTATCCAGGCCTCTGAGGATGAGCAGGTGATGGCGATCAAAATGACGCTGTACCGGGTCAGCGGCAATTCTCCGCTGATTACTGCCCTCGCCAACGCAGCCGAATCCGGCAAGCAGGTTACGGTGGTCGTGGAGCTGAAGGCCCGCTTCGATGAGGAACGCAACATCGCCTGGGCGCGTAAGCTGGAGCAGTCCGGCTGCCACGTGGTCTACGGTCTCGTCGGCCTCAAGACCCATGCCAAGGTGACGCTGATCGTCCGCCAGGAAGGCTCAGAGCTGCGCCGTTATGTTCACGTGGGGACAGGCAACTACAATGACAGCACGGCCAAGGCCTATACCGACCTTAGCCTGTTCACCGCCAATCATGAGATTGGCCTGGATGCGTCAGAGCTGTTTAATCAGATGACAGGCTACTCCGCCAACTACAACTGGAACTCCTTCATCGTAGCACCGACCAATATGAGTCTGTCGCTCCAGAAGCTGATTCTGCGTGAGGCGGAGCATGCCGCCGCAGGCCGGCCTGCACGGATTATAGCCAAGATGAACTCTCTGTCGAACCAGGAGGTTATTGATTATCTGTACAGCGCGGCCCAGGCGGGAGTGTCTATCGACCTGATCGTCCGGGGAGTCTGCTGTCTGCGTCCGGGAATTGAAGGCCTCAGTGAGCGCATTACGGTACGCAGCATTGTGGACCGCTTCCTGGAGCATTCACGCATCTATTACTTCGAGAATGGCGGCGATCCCGAGGTCTACCTGTCCAGTGCCGACTGGATGACACGCAACCTGACCCGGCGGATCGAGCTGATGTGTCCGGTGAAGGATAGCAGTATCCGGGGGCAGATTGTCAAGATTCTGGAGCTGTCGCTGATGGACAATGTCAAATCCAGCTTCCTTCAGCCCAACGGATATTATGAACGGATCGACGACAAAAAGGCCCCGCTCCGGAGCCAGTTCGCCGCTATGGATGTTACCCGCTGGAAGGGAAGCCGAGCTTTACCTTCACCGACCAAGCATTCCTGAAGGCTTTGAGTGCATTCTCAATGTCCTCCAGGCCGATAAGCACTTGTCCGCCCTGAAGCTCCAGATCCAGCGTATGATTATGCAGACGGGACTTCAGCCCGCTGACAATGCCGATCTCGGTGCTGTCCAGCGCAATGCTTAACTGCACTAATGTACCCAGCTTATGAATCCATTCCTCGTCGGAAGGCAGCAAAATGTCCTTATGCATCAGGGACAGTTTCTGCTTCCGGCTTTTTGTGCTGTAGGAAGCGATGTACGCGCTAAGAATCAGCTGGCGGTGCGTCAGTCCCCGGATGGGTGAATTCATCAACCAGTAGTGAGTGTGCCGCTTGGATTGATAATAGTTAATGTTGGAGCCTGTCCGGTGCAGCATAATCGCCACATAGACCAGCATCTCCTGCTCCTCCCGGTCCCCTTCCCGATCAAAGGCCCCCAGGAGGCTCAGCGCCAGCTTGTTGATATGGTCGAGATGCCGCTTGGAGGTACGGATATCGAAGCGGATAATCGTATCCAGACTGTACTCCAGCGCGCTGTCACGCACCGGCTGCTCCGGCTCCAGCAGATCATGCAGCATGCCCTCACGCAGGCCTTCGCCGCTGATCAGCGCCCGGCTGGCTCCAATGTAATGATAGACGGTATGGAAAATAATCAGCCCGGACACGATGATATCCGCCCGGCTTTTGGACAGCCCGTCCAGGTCCTTGCGCTTCTCAAACGGGGTAGCAGGCAGAACTTCCATGAACCGTTCGATCGTCTCATTCTCCAGGACATAGCCATGGGAATTAGGCAGCGAATAATCCCGGTTCCTCTGATCCAGCTTAGCCATTGACCGCAGTGTTCCCCCCAGCCCGTATAGCGGAAGCCCTGTGCCCGTCGATAGCCAGTCATGCTCCACCAGCCTGCCGGTGACGTATAATTGCAGCTTGCGGATCTGATCCGCATTCCAGTTGCCGCCCTGGCTGAACATCTGATTCGTATTGACCGCACCGAACGGGAACGAGATGCTCTGCTGATAACGCCGTCCGCGGAATAAGGTGACCTCGGTACTGCCCCCTCCAATATCAATCACGAAGCCATCCTGAACGTCAAAAGCATTGATCACCCCAAGGAAGCCGAAATACGCTTCCTGATATCCGCTGACCACTTCAATCTGGATGGATGAAGCTTCCGACAGATAGCTGATGATCTCCGCTGAGTTCGCTGCATTACGGATGGCGGCGGTGGCGCCTGCGCGGATTTTATCCACCTCAAAATCATCACAAATCTCCTTGAACTGCTGAAGAACAGGTATGATCGTATCCATATCCTTCTTCTCCAGCCTGCCCTCCTTCGTAATCTTCTCGCTCAAACGGGCAGAGTACTTACATTCCTTGATGATTTTGTAGCCGCCTGCCTGCGTCGTGTCATAAATTACTAGTCGTATAGAGTTGGAACCAATATCAATAATGCCGATCCGGCAAAGATCATCTCTCATCTGTATGTACTCCTTTTCAAGTAGATTGATCATCTGTATACTATATCACCCATTGTGCACTCCGCCAAAATAAAATAACCCCATATGGTGGGGTTATTTAGCCAGCCTTCTATAATACCTTGCTGAGAAAATCGCGCGTACGGGCATGCTTGGGATGACCGAACACCTCTGCCGGTGTCCCCTGCTCCACAATCACTCCGCCGTCCATGAACAGGATTCGGTCCCCGACTTCACGGGCGAAGCCCATCTCGTGCGTCACAATCACCATAGTCATGCCGTTCACCGCCAGCTGCTTCATAACCTCCAGCACTTCACCGACCATCTCCGGGTCCAGCGCCGAGGTTGGCTCGTCGAACAGCATGACATGCGGCTGCATAGCCAGCGCCCGGGCGATTGCGATCCGCTGCTTCTGTCCGCCGGAGAGCTGCGCCGGATAAGCATCGCGCTTGTCTTCAAGGCCTACAGTCCGCAGCAGCTCCATCGCGTACTTCTCGGCCTCAGCAGCCTGCTGTTTCTTCACCTTGAGCGGAGCGAGCATAATGTTCTGCAGCACGGATTTGTGCGGGAACAGGTTGAATTGCTGGAACACCATTCCCATTTTCTCGCGGGTCATGTTGATGTCATGGCGCTTCGCGGTAATGGATTGACCCTCGAAGCTGATCTCCCCGCCTGTGGGCTGCTCCAGCAGGTTCAGGCAGCGCAGAAAGGTACTTTTACCCGATCCGCTGGGACCGATGACAACAACGACCTCACCCTTGTGAATATTCAGATCAATGCCCTTCAGGATCTCCAGCTTCCCAAAGCTCTTCCGCAGGTTCTTAACCTCGATCATCCGTGTTCAGCCTCCGTTCCAATATACCCAGCAGCTTGGATAGTGTGAATGTTAGTACGAAATACATGACCGCAATCACAAGCAGCGGACTAAGTCCTTCATAAGTAATGGTGGTTATTGTTCTGGCTTGGAACAGCAGATCCGCTACACCAATCATCGATACGATAGAGGACTCCTTAATAATTGTAATGAATTCGTTGCCGATGGCAGGCAATACGTTCTTCAATGCCTGCGGCAAAATGATGTAACGCATGGTCATACCCTGCTTCATTCCGAGTGAACGAGCCGCCTCCATCTGGCCGCGGTCCACCCCTTGAATTCCTGCACGGAAAATCTCAGCCAAATATGCCGAGCTGTTAATCGTAAGTGTGATCGCACCCGACTGAATCGGGGACAGCGAAATACCAAACTCCGGCAGGCCGTAGTGAATCAGAAACAGCTGCACCAGCATCGGCGTCCCGCGTAAGAATTCCACCCATGCGGTGGCAATAAAGCGCAGAATTCTCCATTTGGACATCCGCAGGAGCGAAACCAGGATGCCTAGTACGAAACCGAAGAATACCCCCAGCACCGCAAGCAGCAGTGTGTACTGCAGACCGGATAAGAATAAATTGCGGTACTCATAAGCCATATCGAATATATTCATTGCCTCAAACCCTCCTCTTCTCAAAAAAATAGAAAACGGCGGATCACCGCCATTTTCTGCATGGTAGAGCATGATCCCGCAGCCAGCTGCGGGCCTATCTTGATCTCCGCTAACCGTATATGCGGCTTCGCGTGTTATTTGCTCTCAGCAAGCTCGCTTGCTGCCGCTACAAATTCATCAATCTTGCCTTCGGAGTTCAGCCGTCCGAGCGTCTTATTCACTTGATCGAGCAGCTCGGTGTTGCCCTTCTTCACACCGATGACATAGCCGTCATCTTCAACCTCCGGCTTGGCATCCGTGATCACGAGGCCCTTGACGTTCTTCACAAAGGACTTGGCAACAGGTCCTTCCATGATGGAAGCATCCACCCGGTTCGACTGTAGCTGCAGGACGATTTCGGAGATTTTGCTGAGGGAGGTCAGCTGTGCGCCTTCGATACCCTTGGCGATCCCCTCCTGGATGGAACCGGTCTGAATTCCGATCTTGGCACCCTTCAGTGCGTCCATGCTGGCGAATTTGTCCTTGTCGGCTTCACGCACTACGACAGCCTGCTCTGCCTTATAGTAGATGTCCGAGAGACCTACAGCTTCAGCGCGTTCCGGTGTCGGGCTAAGTCCCGAGATCACCATATCGATCCGGCCGCTTGCCAGCTCATTCAGCAAAGAGTCGAACGGAAGATCCTTAACCTCCAGCTCCTGGCCCAAATCAGCGGCAATCTCCTTGGCAATCTCGATATCAAAACCAACAATCGTATCCGTACCTTCAACCATCTTGTGGAATTCATATGGAGGAAAGTCTGCGCTTGTACCCATAATCAGCTTCTTGGCCGGCGCCTCCGTGCTTGCAGCACCGCCATTTCCGCTTGCTGCGGTATTGTTCTTATCGTTATTGGAGCCGCATCCGGCCAAGAGTCCTGCTGCCAGCAGCAGTCCCATAGAAAGTTTACCCCATTTGTTCATTTGTCTCGTCTCCCTGTTCTATTTATATTCTCTATTCTATCCGTCCCATGGACCGACTTATTATAAATCACTTCGCATGAATATGCAAAGACGATTTTGTGACAAAAACCTGTTACGGCGACAAAAAAATGCACATCCTATGAAGGTGGTATATAATACTATCTACTATAGATTATCTCCAAATGCCGCACGAATCATTACAGCTTCCACCCAACTTACAGGAGGTGCTACTATGCTGCTTGAAGCGATGTACCATGTTCCCCGTGACAAATGGGCCTATGCCTATGATACTGAAACGATTCATCTGCGTGTGCGCACCAAACGTGATGATGTGGACTACGTAGTCGCCCTTACCGGCGACAAGTATGATTGGCAGCATACCTCTTATGACATTATCATGGAGAAGGCCGCCTCCGATGACAAATTCGATTACTGGGAAGCAGCGGTCCGGCCCAAATATAAGCGGCTTAGCTATACTTTTCGCGTAAGTAAGGGTATGGAGACGGTCTATCTGCTCGATAACGGTATTCGCTCTGAGTGTCCTCCTCCGCCGAATCACTTCTACGAATTCCCATATATCCACGGGATCGACTTGTTCCGGGTTCCTCCCTGGGCAAAGGATGCCGTATTCTACCAGATCATGACCGAGCGTTTCGCGAATGGCAATCCCCTGATTAATCCGGAAGGCACGCAGCCTTGGGGCGGCAAGCCTGAGCTGAATAATTTCTTCGGCGGTGACCTTCAGGGCGTGCTGGACCATCTGGATGATCTGCAGGAGCTGGGCGTCAACGCCCTCTACTTCACGCCGCTATTCGTCTCCCCTTCCAACCATAAATATGACATTGTGGATTACCGGAGAGTTGACCCGCATTTCGGCGATAATGAGCTGCTGAAGCAGGTTGTCGAGGAATGCCACAGACGGGGCCTGCGCGTCATGCTTGACGCGGTGTTCAACCATTGCAGCGATCAGTTCCCGCCCTTCCAGGATGTGCTGGCCAAAGGGGAGTACTCCGTCTACCGGGACTGGTTCCATGTGAACTCTTTTCCGGCTGAGATTGTGGACGGTATTCCCACCTATGACACGTTCGGCTTCTACGGCAATATGCCGAAGTTCAACACCGCCAATCATGAAGTAAAATCTTATCTGCTGGAGGTGGCCGAATACTGGATCAAGGAGATCAAGGTGGACGGCTGGCGGCTGGATGTGGCCAACGAGGTGGACCATCACTTCTGGCGTGATTTCCGCAAGGTGGTCAAGGCCGCGAACCCGGATGCCTACATCGTCGGCGAGGTATGGAGCGACTCCTTAACCTGGCTGCTCGGCGACCAGTTCGATTCGGTGATGAACTATCCCTTCTCGGGGACGGTGCTGGAATTCTTCAACGGCGGGATGGACGGCATCACCTTCGGTCACCGGATCGGCGGCCTGCTCATGCGTTATCCGCAGCAGACGAACGAGGTGGTCTTCAATCTGCTTGGCAGCCATGACACCCCCCGCCTGCTCACCGTGCTTGGTGAAGACAAACGGAAGCTGAAGCTGACGGTCGTCTTCCTGTTCACCTTCATGGGCACCCCCTGCATCTATTACGGCGATGAGATTGGCCTGACGGGCTACGAGGACCCGGATTGCCGCAAATGTATGGAATGGGATCAGGGCAAGCAGGACCGCGAGCTGTATGACTTTTACCGGATGATGATTAGTTTGCGCAAGGAGCATAAGGCGCTTCGTGAAGGCCGCTTCCGGATTCTTCAGGCCTGTGAGCATGACCCGTGCATTGTCTATGAGCGCGCAGATGAGCTGATCCATTTCACGGTCTGGATGAACAATTCACCGCAGCAACGCACGCTCAGCCACCCGATGGAGACCAGTGACTGGCTGGATGCGCTGACCGGCGAAGCAGTAGCCCCGGAACGCGGGATGATGAATGTGGCACTGGAGCCGTACGAGTACCGGATTCTGTTCCGGCATATTGTGGAGGCTTGATGAAATTAGACACATTTAAGTTTTGAACACGTTGCATGGTCGCCGTTGCGGTGAACAACGTCAAAAAGGCATCCCTAAGTTCATCATGAACTGAGGGGTGCCTTTTCCCATCTAAACCTTACTGTACCTATTCCTCCGCAGCCACAGTAATCTTGTTATAAATATCAATGTACTGCTGTGCGGATACGTTCCAGCTGTAGTCGCCGGAGAAAGCGTTTTTGGCTACTTTTTTCCAGTGCTCGGGCTTGTGGTAGAACGAGACGGCGCGGCGGAGCGTGTGCATCATATCATGGGCATTATAATCCTTGAAGGTGAAGCCGTTGCCTTCTCCGGTGTATTCGTTGTATGCCTGCACGGTATCGTTCAGCCCGCCTGTCTCACGGACCACCGGAATGCTGCCGTAACGCAGCGCGAGGAGCTGGCTGATGCCGCAAGGCTCGAATTTGGACGGCATCAGGAAGATGTCGCTGGCGGCGTAGATTTTGCGGGACAAGGCATCACTGAAGGTAATCTGTGACGACAGCTTGGTCGGATAACGCCACTGTGCCTCACGGAACCAGCGTTCGTAGACCTCATCCCCCGTCCCCAGCAGCACGAACTGAATGTCATCGTAGTACAGCAGCTCATCCAGCACACGGGTTAGCAGATCCAGTCCCTTGGAATCCACCAGACGCGTAACCATAGCTACCATTGGAATGTAAGGGGCCACCGGCAATCCAAGCTCCTGCTGGAGTCCCAGCTTGTTCTCGGCTTTTTTGGCCAGGTTAGAGCGGTACTTGGTGAAGATTGCCGTATCACTGGACGGATTATAGCTCTTGGTATCAATTCCGTTCACAATGCCGCTGAGCGCGTCAGAGCGCGCAGTCAGGAGACCATCGAGACCATAGCCGTAGTACGGGGTCCGGATCTCATCCGCATAAGTCGGGCTGACGGTGGTGACATGGTCACTGTAGACAATCCCGCCCTTCATATAATTCACATTCCCGTAATACTCCACGCCCAGGAAATAACTGTCGTCCAGACCCAGCAGCTCACCCAGCACGGTATACGGGAAGACTCCCTGATACAGGAGATTATGTATGGTGAATACCGTACTCATCTCACTGTAGAACGGATTATGGCGGTAATGCGCCTGCAGCAGCAGCGGAACCACCGCAGCATGCCAGTCATGGCAATGGATTACATCCGGCTGGAAGCTAATGGCCGGCAGACATTCCAGCACCGCCCGGTTGAAGTACGCGAACCGCTCGCCGTCATCCATATAGCCATAGATTCCGTCACGGCCGAAGTAATACTCATTGTCGATGAAATACACGGGAATCCCTTCAAATACCACCTTTTCGATCCCGCAATACTGATTGCGCCAGCCAATCGGGACCTCCAGAGTAGCGACATGCTCCATCTGAGCGGAATACTTCTCAGGAATTCCTTTGTATTTGGGCAAAATGACCCGGACATCGACCCCGGCCGCCTTGAGGGCTTTCGGCAAAGCGCCGATGACATCGGCCAGTCCGCCTGTTTTGATAAATGGATGGGCTTCCGCCGCGGCAAATAATACTTTCATTCCATCTCCCCCTTATATAGTGGCTTATTCGGACACTTCCTGCCCTTAAACGGTCTTGCGGCCTGACTTCTTAAGCACCAAGAAGCTAAGTGGCGGCAGGGTCAGTTCTATACTGTTCACCTGATTATGCCACTCGGTCTTGGTGCTCTTCAGCGGCTCATTATGGAAGCCCGATCCGCCGTATTCGTTGCTCTCCGAGCTAAATAACTCTTCATAAACACCCGAACGAGGCACGCCGATACGGTAATGGCGGCGCTCGGCCGGCTGGAAGTTGATGATCATTAAGAGCGTGTCTACCGGACGTTTGCCTCTGCGGATATAGGATACGACACTCTGCCCGCTGTCATCGGCATCGATCCACTGGTAGCCCGTCATGTCATGATCGAGCTCCCACAGCGCTTTTTCGGCAAGGTATAGCTTATTCAGCGCAGCTGTATAGGCCTGCATCCGCCGGTGGCTCTCATAATCCAGCAGCAGCCAGTCGAGCTGATCCTGATCCTTCCATTCAATGAATTGCCCGAACTCTCCGCCCATGAACAGCAGCTTCTTGCCCGGATGGCTGATCTGATACCCCAGAAGCTGGCGCAGACCGGCGAATTTCTGCTCATAGGACCCCGGCATTTTGTCCAGCAGCGACTTCTTGCCGTGCACTACTTCGTCATGCGACAGCGGAAGTGTATAGTTCTCGGCATACGCATAGCATATCGGGAAGGTCAACAAATTATGATGATAAGGGCGCGAATCGAAATCCCGTTCTATGTAGCCCAAGGTGTCATTCATCCAGCCCATATTCCATTTGTAGTTGAAGCCCAGGCCCCCTTCATGCACCGGTGAGGTTACACCCGGCCAGGCACTGGATTCTTCCGCCATCATGAGCGCCTTCGGATAATACCGGAAAATCGTCTGGTTGAGCTGCTGAATGAACCGGATAGCCTCCAGATTCTCCAGCCCGCCATGCTCATTCGTCCGGTACTGATGGGGTTCCTTCTCGAAATCAAGCCGCAGCATACTCGTAACCGCATCCACGCGCATGCCGTCAATATGATACTTCTCGAACCAGAACAAGGCATTGGAGATCAGGAAGGATGAGATTTCCGGCTTGCTGAAATCGAAGGACAAGGTGCCCCAGCCCGGCTTCTCCGCCAGCATCGGATCAGCATACTCATACAGCGGCGAACCGTCGAACAGGCGCAGGCCATGAGCATCCTTGGCAAAATGGGCAGGAACCCAGTCCAGAATAACCCCGATGCCGGCCTGATGCAGCTGATCGATCAGATACATCAGATCCTGCGGCTCTCCGAAGCGGCTGGTAGCCGCAAAATAACCGGTTCCCTGGTAGCCCCAGGACAGATCATATGGATGTTCAGCGAGCGGCATAAACTCCACATGGGTATAGCTCATTTCGCTCAGGTAAGGAATCAGCAGACTGCTGATCTCCCGATAAGTATAGAGTTCGCCGTCTTCCTTTTGCCGCCAGGTGCCCAGATGCATTTCATAAATATTCATGGGTGCCTGATACGGACCTTTACTCTTCCGCCTCCAAGCAGCATCCCCCCATTTGTAGCCGTCCAGATTCGCTACAACAGATGCTGTTGCCGGGCGAACTTCCGCGTGGAAGGCATATGGGTCTGCTTTGAGGAAGCTTGTACCATCTGCTCCTGTAATCCTGTATTTGTAAAAAGTTCCAGGCTCCATTCCCGGAAAAAAACGACTCCAAAATCCTGAATCGGGTATCTTATATAACGTATCAAGATCGGATGTTCCATCCCAGCTGTTATGATCTCCCGCCAGTCCTACATATGCCGCATGAGGAGCCCACACGGTAAAGCGAACGCCGGCCTGCCCTTCTTGGACGGCAATGTGCGCGCCAAGCATCGTATAGCTGCGATAATTCGTGCCCTCATGGAACAGATAAATATCTTCAGCGGACGGGAGGTTTTCTGTTTTTGGTAAATCGGCCAAATCATCACCACCTTAGGATATATGATGCACCTATTACATTACCCGAATATATAGATTTTGAAAATGATTTTGAGAGAAGTCCAGGCAATTTCTGAATATTGAAAATAAACATGTAATTTTTGCAGATATGCAGCAATATAATTCACCTATGTCGTTTCAAGCGCTTGTTCTGCGTGTATATTACAAGCATTGACAAAAAAATGGGAGGGATAACACATGAGTAAGAAAGAATGTATCGCCATGCTCCTGGCAGGCGGGGAAGGCCGCAGATTAGCCCCGTTGACTTCCAGCATGGCTAAGCCTGCAGTCCCTTTCGGCGGACAGTACCGAATTATTGATTTTCCCCTAAGCAACTGTGTGAATTCCAAGATTGACACCATCGGAGTATTGACTCAGTACGAAGCAGAATCCTTGCATCAGCATATCGGTGAAGGTGAGCCCTGGGGGCTGCACAGCCGCAGTGACCGTGGTGTAAGACTGCTCCCTTCTGGGATTGAAGGCAGAGACAGCTATACAGGCACCGCCGATGCTATTTATAAGAATATTGAATATATTGACAGTCAGAACCCGGAGCATGTACTTATTCTGTCGGGAGACCATATCTACCACATGGACTACCGCAAAATGCTCGATTATCACATCGCCAAGTCTGCGAAGGCAACGATATCGGTTATGGAGGTTCCTTGGGATGAAGCGAGCCGCTTCGGCGTGATGAACGTGGATGAAGATTTCAAGATCTCCGAATTTGCCGAGAAACCGAAGGCTCCGAAGAGCAATCTGGCTTCGATGGGTATTTATCTGTTCGAGTGGGCGTACTTAAAAGCTCATTTGCTGCGGGATGCCGTGAATGCGGAGTCCGGTCATGACTTCGGCAAGGATGTCATTCCATCCATGCTGGATGCAAATGATGAACTGTTCGCTTACCGCTTCGAGGGCTACTGGAGAGATGTGGGTACCGTTGGCAGCCTCTGGGAAGCTCATATGGATCTCTTGCAAGAAGACGGCTTCCAGCTTGATAACTCACGCTGGCCGATGTACAGCCGTGCACAGCGGACCAAGCTGGCTGCGCTCAGACCCCGCACTCAACAAGCTACTTCAGCAGATTGCCTGATTCACGAAACCTGCCAGCTCGAAGGCAGCCCTCATCGCTCGGTCATCTTCAGCGGTGTAGAGATCGGCAAGCAGAGCAGAATCAAGCAGAGTGTGGTAATGCCCGGTGCCCGTATTGGACGCGGTGTTCTGATTGAACACGCCATTATCGGTGAAGGTGCTGTGATCAAGGACGGCGCTGTGATCAAAGGCAGTGCAGACAACATTGTGGTTGTCGGCCCGCATGAGATTGTAGCTGCCAAGCCGCTGGTCCGTACCCAGCCTGCCCGCCTGCTTCAGGAGGTCTATGAGAAGGCCGGCCGTCTGCGTGCGGAAGGAATGCCTTCATAAATAATCGTTCAGCACAATCGTTCAGCCCTTAGGGCTGTTACATACAAAGGGATACAGCTCCGGTCTGTCCGGATGATAGCTGTATCCCTTTTGTATAAATATAAGAAATTATATGTTTCACAAGATAACTTATCCTTCTATTTCTCGCTGAAACGGGTGCCGTCCCTGGAAGGACGCCAAAGCCGTTTCCACTTGGCTTGCTTATGAAGTTACCGGTGAGTTGCTGGGACGGGCATTCCCCTGCTGGCTGTCCTCAAGCGGCAGAATGACGGTAACCTGGGTACCCTTGCCCAGCTCACTGTCCATTTCCAGCTTGCCGTTATGAAGCTCCACAATCTGCTGAGAGATCGCCAGCCCGAGGCCCGTTCCCCCGTTAAGGGCATCGACCTGGAAGAAGCGGTCCCGTACTCTGGCCAGGTGCGCTTCACTAATGCCAATACCGCTGTCACGGACAGTGACAGCCATCTCGGTACCGGATAGACGCTCCGCCGACAGCACGATACTGGAATCCTCTGGTGAGAACTTCACCGCATTATCCACCAGATTGAGGAAGACTTGCTTGAGGCGGTTGGCATCCGCCTTGATGAAAATCGTCTCCTCACATTCCAGCAGCAGATGAATCCGTTTCTTCTCGGCCTTGGCCCAGATATTGAGCAGCGTCTCCTGCAGCAGAACCTTAATATCCACCTGCCCCATCGACAGCTTCATTTCGTTCTGCTGCAGCTTCGAGAAGTCGAGGATCTCCTCCACCAGCCCGATCAGCCGGTCACTCTCCCTGGAGATAATTCCGACCCCAAGCTTGGTCTCTTCAGGGTCGTAGCCCCCGGAGACCAGGGTCTCGCTCCAGCCCTTGATGCTGGTCAGCGGGGTCCGCAGCTCATGGGAGATCGAGGAGATGAAATCATCCTTGATCTGATTGCTGCGGACAATCTCGTCCGCCATATAGTTCAGCGTTGAAGCAAGTGCCCCTATCTCATAACGGTAATCGCCTTTGATCCGGGTCGTGAACTTGCCCTTCGCCATCTGTGCTGACACTGCCGTAATATTATTCAGCGGACGCACAATCGAATTGGCGAGCCCGAAGCTGAGCAGCAGAACAATCGTCAGCACTACCACACCGATGCCAATGGAGAGCAGGGTCAGATTAAGCAGATCTTTATTAACGCCTTCCATGGAAGTCAGATACCGCAGAATATAAGTATCGTGAGCATTAATACGCACCATCTTGGAGACCGCCATGACACTTTCATTAGTTCCGGCTTGCCGGCCTAGCCAGCGTCCTATACTGCCGCCCACCGCCTCCGGGACATCACTGGTGGTGATGGTCCGGTCCGGCTGAAACCCTGTTGTACTGGTAAGGATGTCCCCCTTAAGGGTCAGGACCTCCAGCTCGGTATACTCCAGATTAAAATAATCGAGTAACCCCTTCAACTGGTTCGCTGATGTGCCGTTTAAGACCCCATATTTAACCATACTTTCGGCTGCACTAATCTGTGTAGTGATCTTGGTGTAGATGCTGTCGTAATAATAGGTACGGATCGCCAGCAGAAAGGTTGTCTCAACCAGGAGAAGCGCTACAAAGACTACAAGAATATAGTGCAGTACGATCTGTCTGCGCATCCCCTTCTTGATCATTGTACCTGGCCTTTCCATTTATAGCCGTGCCCCCACACCGTCTGCAGGTACTCAGGCTCCGATGGATTGTTCTCGATTTTTTGGCGCAAGCGGCGGATATTGACGTCAACAATCTTAGGGTCCCCCATATATTCCTTGCCCCAGACATGATCAAGCAGGGAGTCACGGCTGAGCGGCGTATTCTCCTTCTCCAGGAAGAACTGCACCAGCGAGAATTCTGTTGGGGTAAGCTCAATGGCTTCCCCGCTCCGCTTGAACTGCTTGGAGATCAGATCTAATGTGAACGGACCCGACTGGAACGAGACCTTGGCCGACTGCTCGCGGTGAACATTGACCCGGCGCAGCAGCGACTGGATACGTGCGATCAGCTCGGTTGGACTGAACGGCTTGCTGACATGGTCATCTGCTCCCACCGACAGCGCATAGACCTTGTCCTGCTCCTGTACCTTGGCCGTCAAGAAAATAATTCCGAGCCGTTCATTGGTCTCCCGGATGCGTCTGCATACCTCAAAGCCGTCGATGCCGGGTACCATAACATCCAGCAGGGCGATATCAATGTCATGTATAGTAGTCAGCTTATGCAGCGCCTCATGGCCATCTGCCGCCTCCAGCACCTCAAAGCCGTTACGCTTCAGATTAATAACAATAAAACTGCGGATAGACTCTTCGTCCTCCAGTATCAGTACTTTACTCATTGATTCCCTTCCTTTCAATAGAGGATTGAATTCGCCCGTCTCCTCCTCCGATTGTATTTTGTTCCAGTCCTCCCCGGTACCCGATCATTTTATCCAGATCGCGGCCGAGCAGCTTCCAGCCGGTGTTCTTCGCATTGTCCCATTCCGCAGGCGAGAAGAATGTTACTTCGGCGACCGTCTCTCCGGTATCCGTCATAATGAATTTGAGTGATTTGTTCTGAACCGACTTCGTGTCCACGGTCACCCGCTCCTGCCATTCGGGGGCGAAGTTAATCGTGAACCGGTCCAGCGGATCATTATAGAGCTGGGTACTGAAGGTCAAGCCGTCTTTCCCGTCCCATTTGTAATAGGAATTGAAATACGGAATGGTCTCCGGATCGAAATACTCCCATCCCTTGGGGGGAACCAGCATCCCTATCTCAATAATTCCGTCCGAATCAATATCCTCGCTGACTATTTTGCGGTCCTTGAAGGTGAGGTCATTCCCGGGAATAGCGACACGCAGCTTGTTATTCTCCATTACAACCACTGTTGTATACGCTGAGTGAGAATCCACGGCTGAATCCAGGACTATACCTTCTTTGTTCGCAGCTACTTTTCCTGAGACAATATTGTAATAACTATTGAAATAAGGGTCTAAGTCGTCCAGTTGATCCAGCACCTGGAAGCTGTCATTGTACTGGTAAGTAGCAATTGTTGCGAATTCATTACGCTTGAAATACACCACGGTAATATCCGCGATTCCATCCTCATTCAGATCATCGATGATGTATTTGGTGTACGGCTTCGTTAGAATCTCTTCCAGCACTCCCCCGGAATAGCTGTAGACGACCATGCCCTTCTCTTCCCCACGGGAATACCCGGCAATAATGTTGAGCTTACCGTCACCTGTTACATCCTTAAGATCTACAGAATCAAGATTGTTGCCAACACCATCGAACGTAAGCTTCTTGACCCAGGTATCCCCCTGCTTCTCCAGAATCATTCCGTGATTAACCACGGCTTCATTCTTGTTCTGGTAGAACACAAGCGTCTCCATCACGCCATCCTGGTCCAGGTCCTCTGTAAAAATAGAGCTGTTATCATCATTGGCCGGACGGGTCAACGTGCCATCCAGCGCCTTCAGAGAAGAGTTAATGGCGGCCATCAGCGAAGCCTTGTCAGCGGGTAGCTGAGGCACCCTCATCTGGGATACCGGATCGCTGATGAAGGTGCAGCCCGACAGGGCAAACAGCGACAGGGCGGCTGCGGCAAGTCCTCCCAGTAGACGCATACGCATATTCAACTTCATTTACGCTCTCCTTACTGAACGCCTTGCCTCACTTCACAGGTGCAGCCGCTCCTGTGAGGTTAGCCGGCGTCCTTTGACATCATGCTTAATTCTTCCGTCCTCCAGCACCCACAGACGGCTGGCGTAACGCTCGGCCAGCTCAATCGGCAGCACCGTAAGCACGGTAAGTCCTGTCTCCTTGCACAGATTGCGGAGGGTCTCCAGCACATTCTCCGCAGTCTTGGGGTCAAGGCCCGTCACCGGCTCATCCGCCAGGATGACCTTGGCGCCGTGGACCAATGCCCGGGCAATGGCTACACGCTGACGTTCACCGCCGCTGAGTTGGCCGGACTTCAGCTTGGCCTTGTCCAGCAGGCCAAGCAGATCAAGCTGGTCCATCGCCCCCATATAATCATCTGAACGGACCATGCCTGTAGCCATCCGCCACAGCGGCGTCTGGGAGGCCTGTCCAATCAGCACATTCTTCAGTGCAGTGCGGTTCGGATTCAGCTCCGCATTCTGCTCCAGATAAGCCCATTCCCGGCGGATTTTACGTTTGCCGGCGAAGGGGCTCTTCATAATATCCTGCCCATCTACCCTGAAATTCCCTCTGTCCCACTTCTCACGCAGGGCAAGGCAGCGCAGCAGCGTTGATTTCCCGCTGCCGCTGGCTCCCAGCAGCGCTACAAATTCTCCCGGTTCTAATTGAAATCCGATATCCTGAAGCACCGGTGTTTTATCTTCCCCGACCGCTTTGGCCAAATGTTCAACTGTAATCATAGGTCAGCCTCTCCTGTCTTCGACTCTACTCTATAGTGTACTCTGAAAGCGGGATCAAATTCCATGCGAGCATTCGTTCTTATTCTACCTCATATCGTCTTCCGTGGCGAGAACAATAACCCTGCCAGCCCAAATACAATATACAGGCCGCCCATTACGGCAAACACACTGCCGCCCCAGCCGAATTGCAGCAGCAGCCCGCCGATGCCCGGCCCCGCAATACTTCCCAGACTATAATGGAAGGAAGCGACTACATTGGCAGCGGGAAGCAGCTTGCGCGGCAGGATATCGGCGGCATAGCTTAATCCTAGTGAGAAAAAGGAGCCGACAAGTCCCCCGGCCACCATCAGCACCAGCAGGGTGAGCAGGACATGGTCGCCAGTAAGCGGCAGCAGCGTGAAGGCCAAGCCTCCTCCTGTCCCCGCAGCAATCAGGATGGCCTTGCGGCCATAACGGTCGCTCCATATGCCGAGCGGCAGCTGAAGCAGCAGGCCTCCAATGCCTGCAAAGGGCAGCAAAGCGGCAATCTGGTCTGCACTGAATCCGGTGCGCAGCCCGTATACCGGGAAGCTGCTGTTCAGGCTGGCTTCCATATAGCCGTATAGCAGCGCCGGAATCAGCGCATACCAAGCAAGCCGGTAGCTCCGGCCGAATCTGCTCGCCTGGCCTTCGCTGTGATCCATAGCTTCCGGCCGCGAGTCAGGCAGCTTGAAGCCCACAATCAGCAGCACGATTACGAACAGCAGGGCTGTAATCAGGAACGGTGCGGGCTGCCCGAACCGCAGCAGGCTGATGCCCAGCGGTCCGAGGCTGAAGCCCAGTCCGTAGGACATCCCGTAGAGCGACAGGTTGCGTCCACGGTGCTCCGCCGGTGTCATGAGCAGCACCCAGAGCTGCGCGGCGTAATTCACCGCTGAATCGCCGATCCCGACCAGCACGCGGAGCACGAACCAGACCTTCACGCCGGTAAGGAGCGGGAAAAGCAGGAGTGATACCAGCACCAGAGCGAGACCGGCGGCGATTAGCTTCTTGAAGCCGATGGCGCCAAGTACCCGTTCTGCAATCAGGGTCATGGCAAATGAGCCTACATACAAGGCAGCCGCGTTAAGTCCGTTCAGCGAGGACGATACGCCTTCCTGCTCCAGCAGAATAGATAAGACCGGCAGCAGCATCCCCTGGCTCAGCCCTGCCAAAATAATCACGGCAATCAAAATCGAATAATTCATTCTACCGCTCTGTCCATGCGGCATCGGTGTAGAATCTGACACAAATAAATCCTCCTATGTAATTCATTGATGTGCGTAACCTGATGTCCATGCGGGCAAACACCGAACATTATAGTAGACAACCCTCTTCAAAACAAGAGATAATATATAGAAGTGACTGATTTTCTGGAGGTGACCCGGCTTAAATGAAGTATGAACTGAACATTGATGTTTCCCCCGTATACGAACTGCTGGACAGTTTCATGTTATATGTAACCAAGAAATGGACCTCCAATCTGGACATCGGCACCGACTGGATCCGGGATGTGGATGGCCGCTTCACTCCCGCACAGCTGGCTGCACTGAAGCAGGCCGCCGAGTGGCCGTTCGAAGATTATGATGTACTCTACGCCTGGGCCTACAGCCGGGGCGAGGCTTCCAAGGTGCTGCAGTTCCTGGCTGAGCTGGAGAGCTTGTCTCTGGAGGATTGCCTCCGGCGGACCGAGCCTTTCTTCCATCAATTCACGGCCGAGGAATGCGCACGGATCAAGAACGGATATACGCCTCTTTTGCGGATATGGTATGAGCATTATTTCCGCCATGTGGAACATACCCTGCTGCCGCTGCTGATTGAAGACGCTTCTGAGAAAAAAATGCTGGAAAGCAAAATGGACATGGTCCCGCTGATCGAATATGCTTCCGGCGGAATTGTCATTGAGGACATTCCCGGACTGAAGACGATTGTGCTGCTGCCTACCGTGCATAACCGGCCGATCAACACGTACTGCTTCTTCAAGAACCTGATGCTGGTGCAATATCCGGTTGATGTCCCCTCAGACAATGAGGAGGAGCCTCCAACGGTGCTGCTTCGTTTAACACAGGCTCTCTCTGATCCTACCCGGCTGAGACTGCTGCGCTTCGTAGCGAACGAACCGAAGACACTGTGGGAGATGCAGTCCGAGCTGAGCCTGTCCCGGGAGATGCTGATGCATCACCTGCTTAGTCTAAGAGTCGCCGGGCTTCTGCGGGTCCATTTGCGCGGTGAAGGCACCGAACGCTACAGCATACGTCCTGACGGGGCCTCGGAGCTCCAGATGTTTCTGGAGTCCTACATCCGTATCTAACAGACCAACTTAGGAGTGAACCTCATGAAGTATTTGACCCAACAAGTGATCTTTGATCTCGACGACACCCTAGTGCATTGCAATAAGTATTTTGACCTTATCCTTGGACAATATTTCGAGCTGATGTCTGACTGGTTCAGCGATTACCAGCCTACCATCAGCGAACTGCGCAGCAAGCAGGTGGAGATCGATGTCGAGACCGTTAGCACAAGCGGCCTGGCCAGCGACAATTTCCCGAAATCGCTGATTGCCACCTACCGTTACTTCTGCAGCAAATATAACCGCAAGCCGGATGCCTTCGAGGAGCGGCAGCTGATGAAGCTGGGACTGAGTGTGTACGACCAGGAGGTGGAAGCTTATCCCGGCATGGTAGAGACGCTGGATACCCTCAAGCAGGACGGCCATTCCCTCTATCTCTATACCGGCGGCGACGACACCATCCAGCAGCGCAAAATCGCCCAAATGAAGCTGGACGCCTATTTCGATGACCGCATCTATATCCGCCAGCACAAAAATGTGGAGGCGCTTGAGAATATCCTGACCACCTATCCGTTCGACCGTAATATCACCTGGATGATCGGCAACTCCCTGCGTACAGATGTACTGCCCGCGCTGACTGCCGGAATCAATAGCATCTATCTGAAGCAGCCGAATGAGTGGCTCTACAATCTGATTGAGCTGGAACGGGAGATGCAGCAGTCCGTCCTGACCATCTCTGCCATTCACGAGGTGCCTCCGGTGATCCGCACCGCTGCGCTGCGGGAGCATCACGGCTGATTGACTTGCACCATCAGAATCGGGCAATTGTTACAAATGGCATAGGCAGCCTGCCGCCGGTATGATTATACTATTTGAGTAGATTTTCACATCGTGCAGGAGGCTGGCCATGAATAACAAAGCTAACCGTTCCAGGAATACCCCGAATCACGGGCGTCTGCTCCCTATGCTGCTTGCAGTGATTGCCGTGCTGCTGATCGCTCTTCTTGCCTTCTTCCTTACACAGGGCAAATCGTCCGGCACTGAGGCGCTCGATAATCTCCCCAACTACACCGATGTGAAGGGCAAGATCGTGGTGGACGGGCTGAAATACGAGAAGCAGCCGCATCTGGGCAGCGAATCCGCCAAGGTGAAGGTGATTGAATTCGCCGATTTCAAATGCCCTGCCTGCAAAAATTGGACCGCCTCCTACCTGGATACGTTCATCAAAGACTACGTAGACAGCGGGAAAGTCCAGTTCTACTTCATGAACTTCGCCTTCATTGACCGGGACTCTTACCTGGCCGCCAGTGCGGGGGAAGCTATCTATCAGCAGAATAATGAGAAGTTCTGGGAGTATCTCCACAAGCTCTACGAGAGCCAGGGCGATGAGAGCAAGATCTGGGCAACCCAGAAGTTCATCCTTAAGTTCGTGAAGGACAATATTGCAGGGATCGACCAAGAGCGGTTCGAGCAGGATCTGAAGAACCATACGTATATGTACGATGTCAAAGAGGACTTCAAAATCGCCGGAGCCTATGGCGTCAACGGCACACCGAAATTCATGGTGAACGGCGTCCTGCTGCCGGATTCCTCCTATGAAGGCTTAAGTGCCGCCATTGAAGCGGCTTTGAATGAATCCCCGTAATCTTTCTTGCAGGTGAAGCTCATCATCCTATAACAAAGCGCCCCGCCATAAAAATCTGGCCGGGGCGCTTTTGGTATTCAGGAATTATGATTCCACGGCCAGCTGGCCGGTATCCATATTCTGCAGCACCAGCTTGCCTTCAAGCGGCGCGCCGTCCTCACCGGTCAACTTCAGCTTCCCGGTTCGGCCCTTCTCAATCAAAGCCTTCACCTGGGTATCGGTGAGTGTACGCCCGTGATTCTCCTTCCAGATCACGAAGGCGCAGCCCTCCTTATAATGAGAGCAGCCGTAGCCCTTGCGGCCCATGAAGATCATGCCGCCGCAACCGGGACGCGGGCAGCTGCCGATGACCTTCGGCCCGGCATCCCCGCTCTTCCCGGCAGCGGCAGACGCCGCGCTGCGCGGTTTGGCCGCTGCCGGCCGGGCTGTCGCTTGGCCATCACCCGCTTTGCTGCCAGCCGCCTTGCTGCCAGCCGATTTGCGCGGCGCAGCTGCGGAGCTGCGGCCCTTGCCGCCGCTGTTCAGCGAAGGTGTGTCTCCTTCGAAGGAGGTCTTAGCGGCGCGCGACTGCACGCGGACCTTGTCCACAATCATCGAAGCGAACCGCTTGACGTTCTCCATGAATTGCCCGTCCGCTGCGGTGCCGCGGGCAATTTCATTCAGGCGGCGCTCCCACTGCCCGGTCATTTCCGGGGAGGTCAGCAGCTCCACGCCAGCCCCGCGGATCAGTTCAACCGCCGTCCGCCCCTTTTGGGTGATGGCGATCTTTTTCCCCTGCATCTCCACATAGCCGACATTCTTCAGCCGTTCAATCGTAACGGCCCGGGTCGCCGGAGTGCCCAGCCCCGAATCCTTCATGGCATCGCGCAGCTCTTCCTCCTCAATCTGCTTGCCTGCGCTCTCCATCGCCTTCAGCAAGGTTCCTTCGGTGTAAGCTTTTGGAGGCTGGGTATCCTTCTCCTTCACAACCGCATCGCTGCAGATCACTTCACCCTCCGCTTGAACCGAGAACGGCTCATTCACCTCAAGCTCTTCTTCCTCCTCGTCCTCCTTGCCTTTACCCTTGGCCGGTTTGGACTTGTCCTTCTTCTGGTCTGCGTAAATCACCTTCCAGCCGAGGTTGAGCAGTTCCTTGACCGTAGTCTTGAACTTCTCGTCTTCCACTTCGGTCATCACCGTATGCACCTTATATTCCGCTGCCGGATAGAACTGGGAGAGAAAGCGGCGCACGATCAGATCATAGAGCTTGGCCTCGTCCGCACTCAGACCGTTCGCCTTACGGTTCGTAGGCAGAATCGCATGGTGATCCTCGACCTTGGACGGATTACAGATAAACTTGTTGCCTTTATGAACCAGGTTACGGTTCGCACCCTTCACCCAATCGTCGTACTGCGTGCCCTGAAGGGCCGACAGCGTCTTGTGCATTTCAGGAATATTCTGCTCGGTGACATAGTTGGAGTTAGTACGCGGGTACGAGATTACTTTATGCTTCTCATACAGCGCCTGGGCGATATCTAGTGTTTTTTTGGCGGAGAAAGCATATTTCCCGTTCGCCTCACGCTGCAGCAGCGTCAGATCGTACAGCTTATTCGGATATTCCTTGGTCTCTTTGACCTCATAGAGAACAATCCGGGCGGGCTTGCCTTTGACCTTGGCTGCAAGCGCTTCTGCCTTCGCACCCTCCGTTAACCGGTCGCCCTGCCACATTCCCTTATACGTCAGTTCATTCTGGGTGAAATGCCCTTCCACCTCAAAGAACTTCAGCGAGGAGAACGCTTCAATGGTCTTCTGACGGTCATAGATCAGCGCCAGCACCGGGGTCTGCACCCGGCCTACCGAGAGCAGCACATTATGCTTGGTGGTAAAAGCGCGCGAGCCGTTCATCCCGATCAGCCAGTCCGCCTCGCTGCGCGCCCGGGCCGCTTTGGTCAGATTCTCGTATTCCGATCCGTCCTTCAGCTCCTGGAAGCCCTTGCGGATCGTCTCCGGCGTCAGATCGGAGATCCACAGCCGCTTCACCGGCTGGTTCAGCTCCAGGTAACGCTGGATTAATGAGAAAATATGCTGGCCCTCACGCCCGGCATCGCAGGAGTTCACCAGCAGATCGCTGCGCTTCGCCAGCTCCCCGATCACCTTCAGTTGGTCCATGGTGCGTGCATTGGGCAGCAGCTTGAACTCCTCGGGAATGATCGGCAGATCATTAATGTTCCATTTTTTGTATTTATTGTCGTAGGCTTCGGGCTCTGCCAGGCCAATCAGATGCCCGATCGCCCAGGTGATGATGTACTGCTCCCCTTCCAGATAGGAACGGTAGTTTTTGGCCTTCGGTTCTATTGCGGCGGCGATATTCCGCCCCATGTCCGGTTTCTCCGCAATAATGAGTGTCTTCAACAATAATCGCTCCTTACCCTCGGTTCATTACAAAAGTTGTCCAGTAGTCTATTATACCATTCCTGGCCCCCAAAATCCGCTGCTCATTATTGAGGCCTGCTTACGCGCAGCACGGCCTCGCCAATATCAACTACTTCCTTGTTACCCGTTCTCCGGTCCATGTATTCAATCCTTTGCTCTGCGGCCAGCTTGCCGACCACCAGCGCAACCGGTATGCCGATCAGTCCGGCATCCTTGAATTTGACCCCGGCCCGCTCATCGCGGTCGTCCAGCAGGGTATCGATGCCCAAGGCGGTCAGCCGTGCATACAGGGCTTCAGCCAGCTCACGCTGCGCTGTATCTTTGACCGACATCAGCAGAATATGAACCGCATACGGAGCTAGGCCCTGCGGCCAGATCAGCCCCTGGTCATCGTTGTTCTGCTCAGCCACTGCGGCCAGCAAGCGGGAGATTCCGATGCCGTAGCAGCCCATTACCATAGGCCGGGTGCGGCCGTCTGCATCCAAATAATCTGCCCCCAGCTTTTCACTGTAGACCGTGCCCAGCTTGAAGACATGCCCTACCTCGATGCCCTGCTGGAAATCCAGCTCCCCTTTGCCGCACTGCGGACAGCAGTCGCCGGCAACCACATTACGGAAATCCCCCACCTGCGTCAGCGGAAAGTCCCGGCCGGGCACCACTCCACGCAGATGGTAATCCTCTTCCCCCGCGCCTGTGACTGCTTCTGTCATGGCTGCAACAGCAGCATCCACCAGGATAGGCACAGACAATCCGGCAGGACCGACATAACCGCTTCCGGTTCCGGCAGCCTCCTGCACATGCATGGCATCAGCCAGCGTAATGTCCCCGCAGCCGAGGTACTTTTGCACCTTCAGCTCATTCACCTCATGATCTCCACGGACCAGCACAGCAAATGTCTTGCCTACGCCCGTGTAGATTAATGTCTTGATGATCTCCTGCGGTCTGAGCTGACTCTCCTGCTCCAGCTGCTGAATAGTCTTCTGGGCAGGCGTATGGAATCGCTCTGGAGCAGGGCGTCCGGCAAAATCTTGTCTATCCGGTTCGGCTCCGCTCCGCACTTCCGCCTGCTCCAGATTCGCAGCATATCCGCACAGGGAGCACACAGCTATCGTATCCTCACCTATATCTGACAGGGCCATGAATTCATGATTCTGGCCTTTGCCGCCAATCGCTCCGGCATTCGCCTGCACCGCCCGGTACTTCAGGCCGCAGCGGTCAAAGATCCGCTCATAAGCGCTGTACATCACCTGATAGGCCAGATCCAGGCCCTCCCAATCCGTATCAAACGAATAGGCATCCTTCATCAGGAATTCCCTGCCCCGCAGAAGCCCTGAGCGCGGACGACGTTCATCCCGGAACTTCGTCTGAATCTGATAGACAGTCACCGGCAGCCGCCGGTAAGAGCTGATCTCTGCGCGCATTAGCGCTGTAACCACTTCCTCATGGGTCGGACCCAGCACGAACTCACGGTCGTGACGGTCCCGGAGCTTCATCAGCTCTTTGCCGTACACCTCATAACGTTCCGATTCTCTCCAGAGCTCTGCCGGCTGCATCGAAGGCATGAGAACCTCCTGCGCACCGGCGGACTCCATCTCCTGGCGCACGATCTGCTCCATCCTGCGCAGCACCCGCCGTCCGAGCGGCAAATAGGTGTATACCCCGGCGGCCACCTGCCTGATATATCCGGCACGCAGCAGCAGCTGGTGGCTCCTTGTCTCTGCTTCCGCAGGAGCTTCGCGCAGAGTGGTAACTAATAGATTGGTTTGACGCATACAGATCAGCCTCTTTCGTCGAAAAGTGTGTACAGCTCCAGAACATTTCGCCGCCATAATGAGAACGCAAAAAAGACGCATCCGTCAGGGACGAATGCGCCGTGTTACCACCCTGTTTCAACCACAAAACTATCTAAGTTTGTGGTCCTCAAAACCGGATAACGGCCGGTTCCGGCAGCCTTATGCCCATCTTCAGCATAAGCTGCAGCTTCCAAGGCAGGATTGGTGTCTTACGCACTAGGGGGATCTTTCAGCCGGTGAATCCCCTCTCTGTTCCGGCGCTTACGGATACCAGGTCCTTGGTCAACGCTGTTACGTTATAAATGTTGGTTCTTAATCTATACGATATTCGAGGCCGCGTCAAGCGGGCGATGAATAGATTGTGAATGCAATTAAATATTTTACAACAAATCCTTAAGATATGAAAAGAATGTGTCGATAAACCGAATATGAGTTGAGGTATTTAGAGAGAAACGGCTAGCTACCAGCCGATTTCCATGTACCAGAGGGGGAACCGTTCCAATGTTCAAGTCAGTCAACCGCTTCACCGGCAAGCTCAGATCGCGATCACTGCAAAGACAAATGATGATGCTTTTCACCATTATGCTGGTGATCCCGATCCTCTTGGTCAGTTATTTCTCCTATTCCAGTGCGAAACGGGAATTGGAGCTTAAAATGCAGAAAGCCACGCATTCCAGTGTCGATCTGGTCGCCGGGACCATCCAAGAATATGTATCCGCTGCTATGCGGAATGTAGATTTGCTCAGCCGCCAGATTGAGTCTTCCGGGCTCGATGTGAAGGCTCCCGCAACACGCACACTCATCGATCAGTTCATGAAGGCACATCCTGAGCTTGAGATTCTTACGGCGGGCAACGAACAAGGTGCCTGGATGAAGGCTCCGGACCCCGGCAAACAGGATTATGATCCGCGTACACGGGACTGGTATAAGGCGTCCATGCAGAATGCCGGTACCACTACAATCATTGATCCTTTTGTCTCCGCAACAACCGGCAATTATACGCTGTTCATCTCCCATTCGCTGGAGGATGGCAAAGGAGCTGTGACCACAAGCCTCAATCTCAAGGCAATGAGTGAAAGAATCCATACTACCCATCCGGGTGAAACCGGCTACTTCTACATTGTGGACCGTAATAATAAATTCGTCTCTTATCCCGGCAAAGCAGCAGGTGAGGATGTAGCAGATTATATAGTGAAAATGCTGGCAAACGACAGCGGGGACCTGCACTATACCAATCCGGACACGGAGATGGACATGCAGGGTTATTATACAACCGATTCGAACACCGGCTTCAAAATTGTCGGCATTCTGCCTACCCAAGAATTCTCGGATGCCTCACAGCCCATTATCTATACCGGACTTATGGTTCTGGCCGTTGCCCTGCTTGTCGCCTTAACCCTGATGTACCTGATTGTCCGCTCCATCACGAAGCCGATCCGCAGCCTGAACCGTTCTGCACAGCGGGTAAGCGAAGGCTATCTGAATGAGCAGATTCAGATGAACCGGGTGGATGAGATCGGTCAGCTGGCACAGAATTACAACCTGATGGTAGGCTCTCTGCGCGGCATCGTATCGGATATTTCGGACACCTCGGGACAACTCGCAGCCTCCAGCCAGCAATTGAATGCAACCACCGAAGAGAACTCCAGAGCCACCGCTTACGTGGCTGAACTGGTTCAGGATTCTTCCGAGGGTGCGCAGACACAGACCTCGGCCATGGCAGAGACCTCGCGCGCGATGGAGGAAATGTCTTCCGGTATTCAAAGGATCGCCGAAGCCGCCGCCTCCATCGTCGATTCTTCCGCAAGCACTGAAGCAGATGTGCGCAGCGGCAGCCGGAAGATGGAACAGGTCAGCCAGCAAATGGATGCCATCAGGACCTCTACCCACCACTCTTCACAGCTGATCGGGCAATTAAACGGCTTGAACGATGAGGTGTCCGCGATGAGCAGTGCAATTTCGGCGATCGCCGTACAGACGAATCTCCTGTCGCTGAACGCCGGCATTGAAGCGGCCCGGGCCGGAGAGCAGGGCCGGGGCTTCGCCGTCGTGGCTGCTGAGGTGCGGAAGCTGGCCGATCAATCGAAGAATACCGCCGGAGATATTCAAGATACCCTCCAGCAGATGACCCGGTTGATCGACCAGACCTATGAAGCGATCCGGCATACCGTTGCAGCTGATGTTGAGCTGGGTATTCAGGTTACCGCCGAAGCCAAGGAATCCTTCAACAGCATTGAACAGTCTACGGCCAAAATCAACAGCCAGCTGCATGACATCTCGGCTATTACCGAGCAGATGTCAGCGGGAGCGCAGGAGGTCGCCGCTTCCGTTCACGAGATCTCCGGCATCTCCCGTTCTACTTCTGACGCCTTCCAGAGTGTAACGGCAGCTACAGAGGAACAGCTCGCTTCCATGGAAGAGATCTCCGCCTCCTCTACGGAGCTGTCCAGGATGGCGGGCGATCTGCAGCTTAAGATTGAACGGTTCAAGCTGGAAGACTAGCCCCCGTAATCATGTGAGCGGTGAAGGCCATTCAATAATATAGCAGCATAATAAAAGCATAATAAAAAGCCGTCTCTCAGCAATGCTGAAGGACGGCTTTTTGGTACATATAGGTTAAGCAAGTACAGTCGAACCCATCAGGTATTTATCCACTTCACGCGCTGCTTCACGTCCCTCGTTGATAGCCCAGACGACCAGACTCTGCCCGCGGCGCATATCTCCGGCTGCGAATACTTTATCCACGTTCGTGTTGAATTTGCCATAACGGGCCTTCACATTGGTACGGCGGTCCGTATCCAGCTTAAGCTGCTCAATGATATCCTGCTCCGGTCCGTCGAAGCCAATCGCGATCAGCGCCAGCTGGGCCGGATAGACAGCCTCGGTGCCCGGAACCGGCTGGTAGATCTTCCGTCCTGTCTCGTCCACCATCCGGCGGATCTGCACCGTGTGCAGCTCCTTGAGGTTGCCTTCTTCATCGCCGACGAACTTCGTCGTCATGATAGAGAATTCACGCGGGTCTTCACCGAAGACCGCTTTGGCTTCCTGCTGGGCATAATCAAGGGTGTAGACATTCGGGAACTGCGGCCAAGGGTTGGCAATCGGATCACGCGTAAGCGGCGCTTTGTCATGTGTGCCGAACTGGGTGATGCTATTGCAGCCATGCCGCAAGGAAGTCGCTACACAGTCAGAGCCTGTGTCGCCTCCGCCCAGCACGATTACGTCCTTGCCTGCGGCGGATACATAGTTGCCATCCTCCAGATTGGAATTCAGATAGCTCTTGATCGTGCCGTTAAGGTAATCCATGGCATACATAACCCCCTTGAGGTCATGGCCCTCCACGTTGAAGCGTCTTGCCTTGGTAGCCCCGCCGCAGAGAACAACGGCATCATATTCATCCACCAGCTGCTGCGCCGGAATGTCTTTGCCAATCTCAGTGTTAACCACGAACTCGATACCTTCTGCAGCCAGCAGATCGACACGGCGCTGTACGACACGTTTGTCTAGCTTCATCGTCGGGATGCCGTACATCAGAAGCCCGCCGATCCGGTCACTGCGCTCAAAGACCGTTACCGTGTGACCCGCCTTGTTCAGCTGGGCTGCTGCGGCCAGTCCTGCCGGACCGGAGCCGACAATGGCGATCCGCTTGCCTGTACGCTTCTCCGGCGGACTCGGGACTACCCAGCCCTCTTCAAAGCCCTTGTCCACAATGGCCAGCTCGATCGTCTTAATCGTAACAGGCTGTCCAATCAGACCGACGGTACAGGAGCCCTCGCAGGGTGCAGGACAGATGCTGCCGGTGAATTCAGGGAAGTTATTGGTCTTGTGCAGGCGCTCCAGTGCTTCCTTCCACAAGCCACGGTAGACCAGGTTATTCCACTCCGGAATCAGGTTATGCACGGGACAGCCTGAAGTACCGCCGCTCATATCCAGGCCGGTGTGGCAATACGGTGTGCCGCAATCCATACAACGGGCACCCTGGGTCCGAAGCTCGTCCTCGGTCAGATGCTCGTGGAATTCTTCCCAATCCTTCACGCGCTGCTCGGGATCGCGGTCCCCTGGGAGCTGGCGCTTATACTCCATAAATCCAGTAGGTGTAGACATATATACGTTTCCCCCATCCGTTCTCTTCGTGTTGATGTATAGTACACCATTTCTAATTTTAATTATATTAGCATTCAATACTTTCGCACTGTAATGGACTAATCTGCTGATTATTTGTACTATTTCACATCTTGTGTCAGAGAAAACGCTTCATTGTCACTCCTTGCGGTCGTACACCATAAAACGATAATCATACGGATTCTGCTCATTCTTGAGTCCCGGTGTATTGGAAACTTCCTTCCACTGGCTCCAGTCTACCTCAGGGAATGTCGTATCGCCTTCAATCTCCGCCTCTATCCGTGTAACACGCAGCTTGTCGGCATACGGCAGCATCAGGCTATAGATCTCGGCTCCGCCGATCACCATCAGCTCATCCTCTTTGCGCCCCTCAGCCAGCGCCTCAGCCAGCGTATGGATGACCTCAGCCCCTTCGGGTGCGAAGCTCTTATCGCGGGTCAGAATCAGGCTGGTACGGCCCTTCAGCGGCTTGCTGCCCAGCGACTCCCAGGTTTTTCGGCCCATCAGCATCCGCTTGCCGAGTGTCTCTGCTTTGAAATAAGCGAAATCCAGCGGCAAATGCCAGGGCATGTCATTATTTTTGCCAATTACGCCATTTGAGGCCATCGCCCATATCATGGTAATGCTCATATAGCAACCGGTGCCTTGATTCCCGGATGATAGACATAGTCGGTAAATTCAAAATCCTCAAAGGTATAATCAAAAATACTGTCCGGTACTCTGCGGATGTTAAGCTTCGGCAGCGCATAAGGCTCCCGTGCAAGCTGTGTGGCCACTTGTTCCATATGATTTGTATATATATGCACATCTCCGCCGGACCAGATGAATTCTCCGACCTCAAGCCCCGTCTGCTGCGCCACCATATGGGTAAGCAGCGCGTAGCTGGCAATGTTGAACGGAAGACCAAGGAACGTATCCACCGAACGCATCGTAAGCATGCAGGAGAGCTTGCCGCCCGCTACATAGAACTGAAACACGAAATGGCAGGGCGGAAGCTTCATCTGCTCAATCTCGCCTACATTCCACGCACTAACGATATGACGCCGTGAATCGGGATTATGCTTAATTGACTCAATCACATTCGCAATCTGATCGATATGTTGCCCGTCCTTGCTCTCCCACGCCCGCCACTGCGAGCCGTATACCGGTCCCAGCTCCCCGTTCTCATCGGCCCATTCATCCCAGATCGAGACGCCGTTCTCCTTCAGATACGTTGTATTGGTATCCCCTTTGAGGAACCATAGAAGCTCATGTACCACCGATTTCAAATGAATGCGCTTGGTGGTCATCAGCGGGAAGCCCTTCGACAGATCGAAGCGGAGCTGACGCCCGAAGACGGACACTGTACCTGTACCTGTCCGGTCGCTCTTAGCTGTACCGTTGTCGAGAATATCCTGCAATAAATCCAAGTAATTACGCAAGCCGTATCACACCCCACTCTCTTTTTTCTTCTATTAGTTTACCATGAGCTGACGGTCGTTGTAACTTCCCTAACGATAAAAATAAGCAAAAAAACATACATTTCTCTGCCCGAATTGGGCTGACTGCCAGCTATTTCCGAACGTTCAGGACAGTGACCTCACTCAAAAGAGGATGTTCCCTGACCATCTGCATGGCTTCGGGAACATCCTCTTGTGTTCTTACCGCATAAGCTTAAGCGGTTATTATTTCATTACGTGGATCGGGTGGCCTTCTACCAGCTCAGCCGCTTCCATAACGATCTCGCCAAGGGTTGGATGCGCATGGATGGTCAGTGCGATATCTTCAAGCGTTGCGCCCATTTCAATCGCCAGACCCAGCTCAGCGATCAGGTTGGAAGCTTCGATACCGACGATTTGTGCGCCGAGCACCTGATTGTTGTCGCTCTTCGCTACAATCTTGATGAAGCCTTCAGGAGCATTCAGGGACACGGCACGGCCGTTGCCTGCGAACGGGAACTTGCCGGCCTTAACCGCATAGCCCTTATCCTTAGCTTCCTTCTCGGTCAGACCTACGCTGGAGCATTCAGGATCTGTGAAGACTACAGCCGGCATTACCTTGTAATCTACAACCGATTTGTGTCCGGCAATGGCTTCCGCAGCAATCTTACCTTCGTAAGAAGCTTTGTGCGCCAGGGCAAGACCCGGAACGATATCGCCGATTGCGAAAATGTTAGGAATATTAGTCCGTCCCTGATGGTCTACCTTCACCAGACCGCGGTCATCCAGCTCAACGCCGATCAGATCCAGGCCCAGCTCGCCGTCAGTATTCGGACGGCGTCCTACGGTTACCAGCAGGTATTCAGCAGTCACTTCTTTGGACTCTCCGCCTACGGAGTACTTCACAGTAACTTCCTTGTCGTTCTGAACCGCAGATTCGGCTTTGGCGTTAGTTACAATTTCAATGCCGGTCTTAGCCATATTCTTAGCAACCAGACGGGTCATGTCTTTGTCGAAGCCAGGCAGAACGGTATCCAGACCTTCAATGATGGTAACCTTGGTGCCGAATTTGGAATACATCTGACCCAGCTCCGCACCAATGTAGCCGCCGCCGATAACGATCATGCTCTTAGGAATTTCAGGCAGATCCAGCGCTTCCGTGGAGGACAGGATGCGTCCGCCGAACGGGAATGGCTTCAGTTCAATTGGACGGGAGCCCGTTGCAATAATGCAGTTATTGAACTTGTAACGCGGGGATTCATGATCATTGAACAGACGGGCTTCGTTTGTGCTGATGAACATAGCTTCTCCGCTAAATACTTCGATCTTGTTGCCCTTCATCAGGCTGGTAACGCCGGAAGTCATTTTCTTGACTACGCCGTTCTTGAAGGCCTGAGTCTTAGACCAGTCCACCTTAACGTTCTCGGCAGTAACACCGAATACTTCACCGTGCTGGGCAGCCTCGAATTGATGAGCGGCCGAGATCAGGGCCTTGGAAGGAATACAGCCGCGGTTCAAGCACACGCCGCCGAGTTCCGATTTATCTACAATGATGACCTTTTGGCCGAGCTGGGCGGCACGAATTGCCGCCACATACCCGCCGGGACCTGCACCAATTACCAATGTGTCGATTTCGATTGAAGCGTCTCCGACTACCATTAATTACACCTCCATAACTAACATATCAGGATTTGCAAGCAGGGTCTTAATGTAATTCATGAAATTCTGTGCTGTTGCGCCGTCAATAATCCGGTGGTCAAAGCTCAGGGACAGTGCCATTACAGGTGCTGCAACAATTTCGCCATTCTTCACAACAGGCTTCTCAGTGATACGTCCGGTTCCGAGAATAGCAACTTCAGGGAAGTTGATGATCGGAGTGAAGAACATACCGCCGGCAGAGCCGATATTGCTGATCGAGATCGTGCTGCCCTTCATTTCATTCGGAGCCAGCTTGCCGTCGCGTCCGCGTACAGCCAGATCTGTAATCGCGCTTGCGATCATCCAGATACTCTTGCGGTCAGCGTCCTTGATGACAGGAACGATCAGGCCGTTGTCTGTATCTGTAGCAATACCGATGTTGTAGTACTTCTTGTAGACAATTTCATTCGTAGCTTCGTCAATCATGGCGTTAAGCGCAGGGAACTGACGGGAAGCGGCCACGAGTGCCTTCACGATGAACGGAAGATAAGTAACCTTAACGCCCTTCTTCTCGGCTACCGGCTTCATGCGGGCACGGAAGGCTACAAGCTCCGTAACATCCACTTCGTCCATGATCGTAACATGCGGTGCAGTGTAAGCCGATTTAACCATGGCATTGGCAATCGCCTTACGGATACCCTTGAATGGTACGCGTTCTTCTTCCAGACTTGCATTGCCGGAAGCTGCTGCTGCCGGTGCTGCTTCTTTGGCTTTGGCTTGCGGTGCTGCCGCCGCTGGTGCAGATGCTGCTGGAGCCGATGCCGCTGGGGCTGTAGAACCGCCCTTCAGGAAGGCTTCCACATCTTCAAGTGTGATCTTACCGTTCTTGCCGGAGCCGTTCACCTGGGAGATGTCCACACTCTTGTCGCGGGCGAATTTGCGCACGCTAGGCGTTGCCAGTACTTCACGGTTAGGAGCCGGAGCTGCTGCCGCTGCCGGAGCAGTACTTTGGGAAGGAGCTGCTGCCTGGGCACCGGATGCTTCAGCATGGCTGCCCTCCTCGTGAGGAACATCACCTTCTGCAGCAATGATCGCCACAACTTCACCTACACGGCAGATCTGGCCGTCTTTGGTGAACACTTCGACTACAGTACCGTTGACTGGAGAAGGAACTTCCACCACTGCTTTATCATTCTGAACTTCCATAATGATATCGTCGTCAGTGATTTTGTCTCCAACCTTGATGTGCATCTTGATGATTTCCCCTTCATGCAGGCCTTCGCCCAGTTCAGGGAACTTGTATTCGAAGTTCGTTGCTCCGCCAGTAGCCGGGCTGCTGGTTGCCGGAGAAGAAGTAGTATCCGCTCCGCCCTTGGCTGCATCAGCTTCCTGGGAAGCCTGCTCTGCCGGATGGCCGCCCTCTTGCTCAGGGATGTCGCCTTCTGCATCAATAATGGCTACAACTTCCCCTACACGGCATACTTGGCCGTCCTTGGTGAAGACTTCAAGCACTGTGCCGTTGACCGGACAAGGAACCTCTACTACCGCCTTGTCGTTCTGAACTTCCATTACGATATCGTCATCGGTTACTTTGTCGCCGGCTTTGATATGCATTTTGATAATTTCGCCTTCATGCAGACCTTCGCCCAGCTCAGGGAACCGGTACTCAAATTTTGCCACCTTGATAACCTCCTATAAATTATGTTGAGTTATTCCATCAGTCCTGTTTGATAGAAGACAGAAACGGCTGCCGCCCTTAAATACAAGGACGGCAAAGTCGTTACTTCCTAGAATTCCATGACTTTCTTAACTGCCGTGATGACACGTGCAGGGGTAGGAATCCAAGTATCTTCGATTTGAGCAAACGGGAAAATTGTATCTGGACCTGCTACACGAAGCACAGGGGCTTCCAGGTGCAGCAGAGCTTTTTCGTTAATCTGGGCAATAACCTCAGCGGCTACGCCGGAGCTCTTCTGAGCTTCTTGTACAACAATCGCGCGGTTAGTCTTCTTGATGGAAGCCACAATGGTGTCGATATCAATCGGGCTAACGGTACGAAGGTCGATAATTTCGACTTTGATGCCTTCTTTTTCGAGCTGGTCGGCCGCTTTGGTCGCTGTATGTACCATTAGGCCGTAGGTAATGATAGATACATCCGTACCTTCGCGTACTACATTCGCTTTGCCGAGTTCAACGGTATACTCACCTTCAGGCACTTCTGCCCGGAAAGCATGGTACAGGTTCAAGTGCTCCATGAAGAATACAGGGTCATTGTCGCGGATCGAAGCGATCAGCAGTCCCTTCGCATCATAAGGATTAGAAGGAATAACTACCTTGATCCCAGGACTCTGGGCGATCAGACCTTCCAGAGAATCGGTATGCAGCTCGGCTGCCTTAACGCCGCCGCCGAATGGAGTGCGGAAGACTACAGGAGCATTGTACTTGCCCCCGGAACGCCAGCGCAGGCGCGCCGCCTGAATAACGATCTGATCCAGAGCTTCAAAGATGAAGCCTACGAACTGGATCTCAGCGATCGGGCGGAAGCCCTGCACGCCAAGACCGAAAGCCAAACCGCCAATGGCAGACTCTGCCAGCGGTGTATCGAAGACGCGCTCCTCGCCAAATTCCTTCTGCAGCCCTTCCGTTACACGGAATACGCCGCCTACATTACCAACGTCTTCTCCGAAGATAAGAACATTGGGGTCACGAGTCAGTTCAACGCGCATTGCGTCACGAATTGCTTCTTTCATATTCATCTGTGCCATTGCCTGATATCCCCCTTATTCAAAATCGGCTTTTTGTTCTTCAAGATGTTTCGGAGTTACCTCGAACATGCTGTCGATCAAGCCGGGAATGGTCATTTTTTCGGTCTGTTCTGCTTTCTTAATCTGCTCGTTCACAGTTGCTTTCGCTTCTTCTCTTACGCGCAGAGTGTCCTCTTCCGTCCAGAGGCCTTTCTTCTCCAGGTACTTGGCAAGACGGGCAATCGGATCTTTCTCATTCCATTGGCCTTCTTCTTCCTTCGTACGGTACTTACTGGCATCATCAGAAAGGGAATGCGGACGGAAACGGTAGGTTACCGCTTCGATCAGCGTGGCACCTTCGCCTTTGCGGGCACGTTCAGCAGCCTGCTGTACAGCAGCGATTACTGCAAAGACGTCCATACCGTCGATCTTGATTCCGGGAATCCCTGCGGCAACGGCCTTGTGGGCGATCGATTTCGCTGCAGTCTGCTTCGAGAACGGAGTGGTGATCGCATAGCCGTTGTTCTGAACGAAGAAGATCACTGGCAACTTGAATACTCCTGCATAGTTAAGGCCTTCGTAGAAGTCGCCTTCCGACGAACCGCCGTCACCGGTATATGTGATTGCAACGTTCTGCTGTTTCTTCAATTTGAAGCCCATAGCAATACCGGTAGCATGAAGAATCTGTGCTCCGATAATGATCTGCGGCATAAGTACATTAACGCCATCAGGAATCTGTCCGCCATGCTGATGTCCGCGGGAATACAGGAACGCCTGATATAATGGAAGGCCATGCCATACGAGCTGTGGAATATCGCGGTAGCCCGGGCAGACGAAATCTTCTTTCTGCAAAGCGTACTCACTGCCGATCATTGTAGCTTCCTGACCGGATACCGGTGCATAGAAGCCGAGACGGCCTTGACGGCCCAGGTTGACAGCACGGTCATCCCAGGTACGGGTAAATACCATACGGTACATAATTTCTTTCAATTGATCATCGGTAAGGTTAGGCATCATTTCCTTGTTGATAATTTCTCCATCCGGGGAAAGAACCGTAAGGGCTTCAACGTCCTCTGTATACACTTCATAAGGAACTCTAGTCATTATCTTCACCTCAATAAAAAAATTTGAATATCAGTGGTCTCTGTTATAGAATTATTATACACCTGTTGTATCTGTTTCGTCAAAGAAATACGCATAAAATTTATGTTTCCATAAATTTTGTATGTATAACAGGCGTTTAAATATCCTATAACAGATTGAAGGATATTTATCAAGTAAATGATATATCCCACATTTGCCGCTTGGTTAATTTTAACGCAACACTAAGTCTTAAGCAAAATCCGACATGAAAGGTGACGATTTGACAATGAGCGAACCTGTTTTTCTGAAACGTACAATTGTAAAACAAACACTGTGGAGCGAACACCTGCAGGAAGAGCGCAAGCTGCGTATCTATCTTCCCCCCGGATATAATGAAGTACTCAGCTATCCCGTCGTCTACTGCCAGGACGGTGAAGAATTCTTCAACTTCGGCCGGATTGCCACCTTGGCTGGTCAGCTGATTCTGGAGCAGGATGTGGAACCCTTCATTATAGTGGGCGTCGAAGTGAACGTGGCAGTCCGCACCGCTGAATACGCTCCGTTCGGCAGCCGCTTCAAGCAGTACCTTACATGCTTCGCCGAAGAGATTATTCCCTTCATTGAACATAATTATCCTGTCCGGCGCACACCGGAGGAGCGGATCGTAGCCGGTGATTCCCTGGGCGGCAGTGTCTCCCTCCACCTGGCGCTGGCGTATCCGGGATTATTCAGCCGTGTGCTCAGCCTCTCCGGCGCCTACTATCCCGAGACCCGCGAGCTGCTATCACAAGAGGAGGATCTCTCCTGGCTTCAGATCAACATGGTTGTAGGGCTTCAAGAGCGCGACTACAAGACCGATACCGGCGTCTATGATTTCGTGGAGATGAACCGGGAGACCAAGGCCATGCTTGAAGCCAAGGGAGCCACGGTGTCCTACCGCGAGAAGGACGGCCAGCATCTTTGGGGTTTTTGGCAAAAAGAGCTCCCGGAATCATTACTCTATTTCTTCAGCTCCTGAAACAGCAAATAGAACCCCAAAAGTGAACATCTTACGAACTTATGTATGCAGTACGATTGACTGCGCTTTCATCACGAATCGGACATACGGTGCCGTTCCTTAAATCATAAGGACGGCAACCGGTCCGGCTGTAGCACTATGCCTGCCAAGTGGAAGCGGCTTTGCCGTCCTTTTAAAGGACGGTTCCGTTTCAGCGAGAAATAGAAGGATAATTTATTTCTCCTGAATAATCCGTTCCAGCAGCACATCACAACCGGCGTTGATTAAATCATAGACCTGCTCGAAATTACCGGTGAAATACGGGTCAGGCACCTCACGCAGCTCCTCATCCGGCAACAGATCCATGAAGAACAACAGCTTGGACTGCTCACCGCCGGGAATTTTGCGCACATTCTCCCCGTTGGACTTGTCCATGCAGATGATATATTCGAATCTCTCGAAATCCTCACTGGCTACCAGCCTTGCTCTCATATGCTCATAGCTGATGCCATGCAGATCAAGGATACGCCTTGTCCCTTCATGTGGCGCTTTCCCGATATGCCAGTCTCCCGTTCCTGCAGAATCCACTGTAATCTGATCCGTAAGCTGACGCTGTTCAATCTTGCTGCGCAGCACAGCCTCCGCCATCGGCGAACGGCAAATATTCCCCAGACATACAAACAACACGTTAACGATCCCTCTCACCTCCTGCGCTCAAGCATTCCTTATCATCCATAATGGATGGGTGCGGTCAGACGCACTAATCCTATTTTAGCGTCAGCGCGGCAATTGTACAACTTTTGAAACTGCTATATACTGTTCAGGATGATGAACTTAATTGAACAACAAGGAGGGGGAGCTATTGCCATCCGGGCGTATTGTAATTGTTGCAGGCGGTGAACTGACCGCGGAATGCCTGCGCTTATTAGATGAAGAGGATTATATTATCGGTGCTGACCGGGGAGCGCTGTTCCTGATTGATCATGGCTTCACCCCCCAGCTTGCCGTTGGTGATTTCGATTCTGTCTCTCCTGAGGCACTGGAGCGGATTCAGGCGGGAAGCAAGAAGACTATAAGCTGTGATCCGGTCAACAAAGACCTTACCGACAGTGAAATGGCCCTGGATCTTGCTCTGAACCTCCAGCCGCAGTCTATTCTGATGATCGGGGTAACGGGTACGCGCATGGACCATACGCTGGCCAGCATTCAAATGATGACAAGAGCACTGCAACGGCAGGTAGCCTGCTCTATTATGGATGCGAACAACTACATTACGCTTACCGGCTCTCAGGCGGTTGTGGAGGAACGGGGGTATTCCTATGTCTCCTTGCTGCCTCTGACTCCCGAGGTAACGGGCATCACCCTTCAGGGCTTCCAATATCCTCTGGAGAACGCCACCCTCAAGTTAGGGCAATCCCTGGCCGTGAGCAATGTGCTGCTGGAGCAGAGCGGAACCGTTCATATTGAGAGCGGACTTCTGCTAATTATTCAGAGCAAGGACTGAATACATAGATTTTTGGAGACATCGCTGTAACCTTTGTTTCAAAATCGTAAAGCCGGGAATCCCTTTGTGTATCAAGGGTTTCCCGGCTTTTTTCGGCGAACTCACTACGCAAATATTAATATTTTGTAACTTTTAATGTGATTTTAATAAAACGCTTACATTGCATATCCCGCCTGCATTTAGCCCATCTCTTCCATAATTTAGGCCTGTCATAACCTGCTATACTACGAATCAGACGAACGAAACTACTAGAATTCATTACAACCTTGGAGGTATACAACATGAATAAACAACACTGGTTCAAGCAAGCAATGACAATTGGTCTGTGCACAACAATCGGGTTCAGCGCCTTACTCGCAACCGGAGCAGGAACAGCCCCTGCTGCCGCTTCAGCTGTATCCGCTGATGCTGTATCTGCCGATTCTGTAAGTGCCGATTCTGTATCAGCATCTTCCACTGGCTCCAAAGTGGTCAGCTTCGGTAAAAAGTATCTGGGTACGCGTTACCAGTTCGGTGCCTCCACTTCAACTACACGTTATTTTGACTGCTCCTCCTTTACTCAATATATTTTCAAAAAATATGGTGTAGATCTGCCCCGTACATCCGTTGCCCAATCTAAAGTGGGTAAATCGGTCAGCAAAGCCAATCTGCGTGTCGGCGATCTGGTGTTCTTCTCCAGCGGAAGCCGGGCCAACGGCAAGAACGTCACCCATGTGGCTGTATATGCCGGCAATGGCAAGATCCTTCACACTTACGGCTCACCCGGCGTGACCATTTCAGATCTGAATTCGGGTAACTGGAAAAAAACCTACCTGAAATCACGCCGCGTACTGTAACAGCCAGAAGATCTATTATAGCTTGTACCGAGAGAGTACATGTCTATTAGCCGGAGAGCTGCTTGCAGCGGCCGTCAGCTTGTGGCCCCGCTCTCCGGTGTCCGCAGTACATATCCGGTTCCACGCACCGTATGAATCAGTTTATTCCGGCGGCCTTTATCCACCTTCAGTCGCAGATGCCGGATGTACACATCCACCACATTGGTATCCGCTTGAAAATGATACCCCCATACCTGCTGCAATATTTCAGCACGGGGACAGACTTCACCCAGATTCTCTGCCAGATAATACAGCAGGTCGAATTCCTTGGGGGTCATCTTCAGCTCGGCTCCATCCCGGATGACCTGCCGGCGTCCGCGATCGAGGAGCAATCCGTCCACCTTAAGCAGCGAGGCCGCATCTCTACGGCGGCCTGTCAGCTTAAGCAGATTCAATATTCTGTGTTTGAACTCACCGGTATGTACAGGCTTCTCCATGTATTCGTTGCCTCCGGCATCGAATACGGAGACAGCCGCTTCCCCTTTCACTCCAGGCGCCCCTCCGGATATGACCATCACCGGCAGAACCATCCCCTCCTTCCGCGCCTCCGAGACAGCTTCCCAGCCCGCCCAGCCTCCGGGTTCCTCCAGCTCCGCGAGCAGAAGCACAGGCTCACCGCCTGAGAGCAATAAGCGAAGACTATCCAGGTCTTCGCTTATTGCTGTTCTTATACCAAGGCTATGGATGGCCTCCTCAAGCCCGATATGGCCGGCAGCCCTATCCTCTCTGTCTGCATCAGCTTCAAGGCTATCCGGGCGCGGACCGGGTATATACCATGCTATCTTTTCATTCACCGGGATAGTCCCCCTGTACCAGTCTTGCACCGGCTGTGCCGCCGCAGATGATACCTAGAATTCCCGCAAAACAAAGAGACCATTCGGGGGAATGGTCTCTTTGCGGCACTAATTATAGTACGAAATCGATCTCCTGGAATGCGGCCACCTGGGTGTCCCAGCGCTCTGCCACAAAAGCCTGATGCGCCGGATGATTATTGTAGGCATCATAAGCCGCCTGATCGGCGAACTCCATCGAGAAGCCGAACTGGTGGTCACACTTGGCGCTGACCTGACGCAGCACCTCGAAATTCTCCACCACCGGAATAGCGCTAAGAATCTCAGCACCATCCCGCAGGAAAGCTCTGGTCTCCTCCGAATCCGGGGCAGATTTCAGTGTAAATACAGCCATATGACGGATGGTTCCCTTGTTCATTGCGTTTCTCCTCCATTATCCGAAATACCGGTGATAATAGCTGCGGGCGGCAGCGATATCATTGGTTCCATGTATTAAGGCTCTCCCGTCTGCGAACACAACCATCCGGTACGGCTCTTCTGTAAAAGAAACCAGATACGGATTGCTCTCCACCTTGCCGCTATTCAGCCTGGACAAGCGGGCAGCTGTCTCCTCCAGATCTAGACTTCTGCGGTGTGCCGGACGGATCTGCACGGTATCCCTGCCGCACAGCACATCGCTGCGCTCTGTGTTAGAGGCTGACAGATATGGATAGCTCCGTGATTCACCGCATGAGGGACAGTCCGACTTCTTCGCCATCTGAACCCCAATCTCCTGCTGCTCATTACGCCAGATATCGAAGGTCAGCAGCTTGCCGCGCAGCTTGTCCTTGAAACCGCCGAGCAGCTTCAGCGCCTCAGCCGTTCCATTCGTGGTAACCATCTGCACCGCTTGCGGAAGAATGCCCGCCGTGTCGCAGGTATCCCCGCCCAGGGGGATAGTGCCCAGCAGACAATTCAGACAGGGGGTTTCACCCGGCAGAATCGTATACGTAATGCCGTAACTTCCAACACAGGCTCCGTAGATCCAGGGGATGCCGTGCTTTTGCGCCAGGTCGTTAATGATCAGCCGGGTATCGAAGTTATCGGTCCCGTCCATAATCAGATCTACGCCGGGAAGCAGACTCTCCAGCTCCTCTGCACGCACATCGAGCACATGGGCTTCAATCACAATCTCCGAATTGACCGCCATCAGCCGGGTACGGGCTGCAGCCGCCTTGGGCGTCCGCACACGGGCATCTTCTTCCGTATACAACTGCTGGCGTTGCAGGTTGCTCCATTCCACATAGTCACGGTCAACAAGGATAAGCCGCCCTACCCCGCAGCGGGCCAATGTCTCGGCAATGCCTGTCCCGAGCGCCCCCATGCCAACGACCAGCACACAGGAACGTGCCAGTCCCTGCTGTCCTGCTGCGCCGAACGGCGCGAAGCGGACCTGTCTTGAATATCTGCCATCCCTGCCGGCCGAAGAAGCCGGAACCGGCGTGTTTTGATCAGAACCCATCTCTGAACAGCCCCCTATGTAGGTAGGTTTTTGGTGAAAACCGGGAAAAGCGCAGACCTCCACTTTTCCCGGACTCCATTAGTATACGGTCTGCGCGGACCACTGCTCCACATTCCAGACCTTCGTCACCCAATCCTCGTAAAATTCCGGTTCATGAGACACCAGCAGAATCGTTCCCTTGTATTCCATAAGCGCCCGCTTAAGCTCAGCCTTGGCTACAATATCAAGGTGATTCGTAGGCTCATCGAACAGAATCCAGTTGCTCTCACGCATCATCAGCTTGCACAGGCGGACCTTAGCCTGCTCGCCGCCGCTCAGCATGTTCATCGGACGGGTGATATGCTCGTTTTTGAGACCACAGCGGGCCAGATGGCCACGCACTTCATTCTGGGTCAGACCGGAGAATTCATTCCATACGTCTTCAATCGGCGTGATATTCTCCGCCTTCAGCTCCTGCTGGAAATAGGCAGAACTCAGATAATCACCAAGGTAGGTTTTTCCGCTGTACGTAGGGATGACACCCAGGATCGTTTTGAGTAGCGTCGATTTGCCGACCCCGTTGTAGCCGACAATCGCAATCTTGTCACCGCGTTCAATCATCATATTCAGCTTACTTGGAAGTAGCGGACGGTCATACCCGATCTCGAAATCAACGCCCTCGAACACCGTCTTTCCGCTGGCTCGGCTCTCCTTGAACTGGAACGTAGGCTTCATCGCCTCTTCCGGCTTGTCAATCCGCTCCATCCGTCCAAGCTGCTTCTCGCGGCTCTTGGCCCGGCCTGAGGTGGAGGCACGCGCTTTGTTGCGCTGAATGAAGTCCTCCTGCTTTTTGATGAAATCCTGCTGCTTCTCGTATGCATCAATATGCTGGGCCTTATTCATCCCCGCCATCTCCAGGAACTTCTCGTAATTGGCCGTATAGCGGGTCAGCTTCGAAAACTCCAGATGATAGATCACATCGACCACTTTGTTCATGAATTCCGTATCATGGGAGATCAGCATGAACGCATACGGATATTGCTTCAGATAGTTCGTCAGCCAGTCAATATGCTCCACATCGAGATAGTTGGTAGGCTCATCGAGCAGCAGTACATTCGGTTTCTCCAGCAGCAGCTTCGCCAGCAGAACCTTGGTCCGCTGTCCCCCGCTCAGGGAAGTGACATCCCGGTCCAGACCGATCGCCGTCAGGCCCAGTCCGTTCGCCATCTCTTCAACCTTCACATCGATGAGGTAAAAATCGCCGATATCGAGCTGCTCCTGAATGTCGCCCATCTGCTCAAGCAGCAGGTCCAGCTCCTCGGGCGTCGCCTCCCCCATTTTATCGGTAATCGCCAGCATCTCATGCTCCAGCTCCAGCAGCGGCAGGAAGGCATCTTTAAGCACATCGCGCACGGTTTTACCGGCGGTAAGCAGGGTATGCTGATCCAGATATCCGTAACGGACCCGCGGCGTCCATTCCACCTTACCGTTGTCCTTCAATAATTTGCCGGTCAAAATATTCATCAGCGTCGATTTGCCCACGCCGTTCGCACCCACGATTCCCACATGCTCTCCATCCAGCAGACGGAAGGACACATCCTTGAACAACACCCGGTCCCCGAAATTATGGGAAACGTCTTCTACACTAAGTAAACTCATAAATTCTCTGCAAGCTCCATTCTATATTGTAAATACCAAGAGGTTCAATAATTATAGATATCGCTCCATTCTAGCACACCTGCACCCTGCACTGAAATAGAAATAAAGCCCGATTTCTGAAAAACTGTCATAAAGCTCTGAGCATTCAGCTCTTTTTCTGAAACAATCTAATATTCTTTGCAGGAGAACGTGCACCCTTAAGCGGTCCAATCAGCCCCCTAATGGCCTGAACCAGCTTTCCTTTACTCTGAAAAGGGTCCTGCTGAAGCGGCAGGCTGTATACGCTGGCAGGTTCAAGCAGGGAAGCCAGCAGCGCCACCGTATGCTCTCCGGCCAGTGGCAGACCAATAAGCCATTCCGGCCGGGGAGTCAGACCTCTGCGGCGCAGCCAGTGCAGGGTATCCTCCAGCCGCCAATCCGCACCTGAGGCGATCAACAAGGGGAAGCTGCTGCCGGTGAACACTTCCAGCGCCCCCTCCCCGCAGCCGGTTCCAAGATCCAGGATAATGTAATCATAGGCCTGGTCCGGCCCCTGCGGGAGTCCCTCCGAAGGGGGAAGCTTCCAGTAGTCTACCCCCATCCAGGTGAACGGCTGCTCCTGTGTTCCCTGAACACCGCTTATTTCAGGACCTCCCGCCATTTCCTTCATGCGGTTAAATACCTGCGAACCGGGATTACAATCTACCCATGCCGTCCTTCCTTCGGGTGACAGGCAGCGGCTGACAGCAAGCGAGGTATGTGTGGTTCCAATTCCGGGGGACACCCCTAATACGGCCACCACCGCAGTAGAGGGCTGCGCTTGCTTGTCCTCCGCAGCCTTGAGCATGTTCGTTCGCTCACGCTCATGTCTGGCTTCCCTCGCACCGCCAATCTCCAACTGCTGGAGAACCATCCTTACCTCCTCAGCACTGCCATACCGTTCCTCCGGGTGATGCCGCAGCAGCCGCCGTATGACCGGAATCATCCGGCCCGGGAGTCGCCCCTGCAGCTTCCGCTCCATCCCGGGCTGCCAGGCGCTGAACTCTCCGCCGGAGGCCATATACAGCAGCAGTGCGCCAAGTCCGTACAGGTCCGACACCGGACTGCTCTGCCCGCCCCCATATTGCTCCGGGGCAGCGAATCCGGCGGTTCCCAGCTTCTCGGTGTCCTCACCGGAGCCATTTCTCAGCCTGCGCGCAATCCCGAAGTCAATGACCTTCAGCTCATGCTCTCCAGTCAGCATGATATTCGAAGGCTTGAGATCCCGGTAGATAATTGGCGGCTCATGGCTGTGCAAATAATGCAGTACCTCCAGCAGCTGCCGCGCATAGCTGAGGATTCGCTCTCCCGTCATTGCAGCGGGATGCTCTGCCATATACTGATGCAGGGTGATGCCCTCGATATAATCCATCACCAGGTAGGTGTAGCCGTCAGCGTCCGGCGGGAAGAAATCCGCAATCTGCGGGAGCAGCGGATGACGTAGCGAGATTAACAGCTCCGCTTCCGCCTGAATGGCGCCCGCACCATAACTCCCCTCCCGGATGACGCTCTCTTTAATGGCCCGCAGCATACCCGGCAGCCGTACATCCTCCGCCAGATATACCCGGCTCATTCCGCCTGTTCCTATCAGCCCGGTTACATAATAACGCCCTCCCAGAATCTGTCCGGGACTTAACTTTCCTGTGAATTCCATCTCTTCTCCGCCTGTTCATATAGAATGTTGTATAACGCAAAAAAAGCCCCCCACTGCCTGCACCGGAACCGGCAAGAAGCCGGAGGTGCAGACTGCGGGATGCTTTCCCATAATCCTGCAAATATGAATTAATACTTAATCATATAAAGTGTAATCTCGTCCCGGTTATGGAACAGCTGCTTCGCACGCTGGACCTGCATCCGCTGGCCTTCAAACATGGTGATGATCTCCTTGATCACCGCCATTGGCTTCTTGTGCATCAGCTTCACGGTAACAATCGCGCTGCCGCCCGGTGTCAGGCTATGCAGCAGCTCAGTGACCAGCTTCGCCATCAGCTTGGGGCTCCAGCTCATATCGCAGACCAGCAGGTCAAATTCGTTCTCACGGAATTTGACCTCTCCGGCATTTTTGCGCAGAATCTTGAGTGCCGGATTCTTACGTAAGGATTCGTGCATCAGCGCCGGATCAACAGCGGTAACCTTGAGACCGCGCTCCAGCAGGAACGAGGTCCAGCCGCCCGGAGAAGCGCCGATATCGACCGCATTCTTGAAGCTGTAGAACGGAATGGCGAATTCCTTCTCCGCCTCCATCAGCTTGAATTTGGCCCGTGAGATCTGTCCATCCTCCTTGCGGAAGCGGATCATGCCGCCATTCCAGCTGGACAGGTTCGCCTCCGGCCGGGATACACCGGCATACAGCGCGTCACCGTCCGCATAGACGGAGATCACCCAAGCGGGCTCCTGTACGGTGAACTCGGCGTCCAGGCTATCAAGCTTGCCCTGCAGCCATTCGCGCAGCTCACCCGGACTCTGCTCCCAGAAGGAGGACGAGCCTTTACGGACATGCAGCGACACCTTCTCGCCTTGCAGCTCCGAACGCCGGCTTAAGTATACCGCCAGCCGTTCCAGAGCCGGCAGATCACCGGTGTCCTGGAAATCAACAGGCTGGATGTGGCGCAGGAAGACCGGCAGGTTCTGTGCCAGCCGCTGCACTACCTCCTCCGGCTCCGCCTCAAGCGTGGCCAGGAAGATTTCTCCCGGCAGCAGCAAGGTGCTTTTCACCGCTCCGAACAGGCGTCTAAGCTCCTCCTGTGCATAGGGGGCGAAGCCATGATTCGCCGTGCAGATATATCTTGAAATGATCTTGTCTTCCGTAGCATCGTTCAAATCGCTTGGCCTCCAGAACTTATTTTTATCCAGGGACGTCCGTTATCCCATTCAACCTTGACCGGAAGATCATAGGTAGCCATCAGCATCTCCTGCGTCAGCACCTCTTCCTTGGGACCGGCTCCTGCCAGCTTCCCGTCACGGATCAGCGCCACGTGAGTGAAGAGCGGAACAATCTCCTCCACATGATGGGTGACATACACCACTCCAACGTTATGCTGCCGCAGCTTGTCGATCTCGGCAAGCATTTTCTCCCGTTCATATAAATCAAGACCGGCGCAAGGCTCGTCCATAATAAGCAGCTTAGGCTCTGCGATCAGGCAGCGGGCCAGCATAGCCTTCTTACGCTCCCCCTGGGATAACAAGCCGAACGGATGATAAGCCAGTTCGCCGAGGTTCATCTCCTCCAGCAGCCTAAGCGACCGGTCCTTCACACTTTGCGGAATCTCCTGGTAGAAGCGTAAATACGCATAGGCACCAGTAGCTACAACCTCCCAGACCGGGTCGGTCAGCGAGAGCTTTTCCATCAGGGACGGGCCGATATAACCGATTCGCTTGCGCACCTCGCGCAGATCACATTGACCGTACTTGTACCCCAGCACTTCAACAGAGCCCTTGCTGGGGAACAGGTAGCCGGTCATCATTTCCAGCAGGGTGGTTTTGCCGGAGCCGTTACGCCCGAGAATGACCCAGTTCTCCCCCTGCTTCATAGTAAGGGATACATCGTCAAGAATCAGGCTCTCCTCCCTGCGCAGGGACAGATGTTGTAAAGATATCATTATAATGTCACTCTCCTTATGTATGCCAGCACCCGTTCAACAGAGTGAATGGAATAGATGATGTCCGGTTCAGCGCTGCGGTCAGCAGATACGGCCAGCAGAGCGGGCACACTTGAGATTTGATAGGTGTTCACCAGATCAGGGAGCATATTCACATTCCCCTCAGCAATCACAAGATTAGGCGGAAGCAGATGCTCCGCCACCTCAATCATCCGCCGTGCTGCCTTACAGGTTCCGCATAGCGGGGTATGCAGGAACAGGACAAGCGGCTCGCCCTTCGTGGCCAGCAGCTCCAGCAGCTCCAGCAGCTCCGGCTGATTCATTTCCTTCATCTTCAATCCTCCCCCGCCTCAAACCAGGTCCTCACAGCAGCAATCTCCGCTCTGTGCGTGCCATCCGGTCCCTTTTCTGTTTCCATAACGATCACTTTATCAGCCAGGAACTCCATCTTCACAAGCTGGCTAAGCGCCGCACCCCCGATGTATCCGCTACCGATTCCAGCATGTCTGTCCCGCCTTGAGCCGTAGGGGAACCGGGAGTCATTCAAATGCACAGCCGCCAGATTCGCCCAGTACCCCAGCTTCTCACCGCGCATCATAAGCTCCTCCGTCTGCTCCGGATTCCAGATCCCCGCAGCGAAAGCATGGCAGGTATCGAAGCAAAAGCCGATCTTCTCCGGGTAGCGGCACAGCTCACGGACCTTGACCAGCTCTTCGGGCGTCATGCCTTCATACCCATGATTCCCTGCCATATTCTCAAGCAGCAGCTTGGTTCGTCCGGTCCAGTCTGCCAGCACCTCGTTCATACATTGTATAATTTTTTGATAACCCTGTAACGGCTCCATCCCGGCAAAATGACCGAAATGCACCACAATGCCCACCGATCCGCACGCCTCGGCAATCTCCAGATCGTTGCGCAGGGAGGCAATCATCACCTCTCTGTCGCCCGGGCCAGCAGCCAGATTCGTCGGATACGGGGTGTGGGCAATGGAAGCCATCCCCTGCTCCCGGCAGTATTCTGCGCAGCTGCTTGCATCGCGGTAGTCTACCGGCTTCAGCTTCAGACTGCGCGGATTCTTCGGAAAATACTGAAAACATGTAGCCCCGCTCTCCCTGGCGGACCGGGCAGCCTGCCCGTACCCGCCGCGTATGCTGACATGCGCCCCTATGAAGGGGCTATGCGTCATGCTGGCAATCCGGGCAATAGAATACCTTGCGTCCGGACAGCTCTGTCTTCACTATGGTTCCCCCGCCGCGCAGGCAAGGCTCGCCTTCACGGTCATACACTTTACAGGCATCATTATAAGATCCGGTCACGGTGTCGCCGGTCATGAACGGCATTTCCATATACCCGCCGATTTCAGTGGCATCCGTTAACACCTTACGCACGCTGTCGTACAGCCGGGTCACCGCTTCCGGTGACAGATTCTGAACAAGCGTAGATGGTAGCAGACGGGCTTCATAAGCAATCTCGTCAGCATAGCAGTTGCCGATTCCGGCCATAACATGCTGGTTAACCAGCAGACTCTTCAGCGCACCGCGCCGTCCCTTGAGCAGTCCGGCGAAGCGTTCGGCCGTCATCCTGCGGTCCAGCAGCTCGGGTCCAAGCTTCCCCATTGCCGCTTCACCCTCCTTGACAGACAGCAGATGGAGATAGCCCAAACGCAGTCCCATGAAGTAGAGGATATGCTCACCGAACGCAAGCTCAACCTGTGTAGTACGGTCAGGACGTTCTTCCTCTGTACCATAGAACAGTAGTCCGCCCAGCATCAGATGCAGCAGCAGTCTGCGGCCGTCATGCAGGTGGAAGAGGATATGCTTGGCGCGGCGTTCCACGAATACAATTCGGGCACCGACCAGTCCCTTCACGAATTCTTCAGTCTCCATATTGATAGTCTTTTCTCTATTTACGGTTACCCCTGTAATGGGTACGTTTATTAGATGCTGGCTAAGCAGCTTTCTGTAATTCTCCATTTCCGGCAATTCCGGCATATTGTCATCTTCCCTTCTTGGATGGTCAAATGGTCACCTTTGTCATTATACACCGAGCAGTACCATAAGTTCAGCTAAATCAGCACAAATTTCATCAGGCTTGACTCCGGTCAGCTGCTGGTAATGCTCCAGATTATCCCGGGTGGTAAGTCCCGTAAGCACCAGTACAGTCCGGCAGCCTGCATTGGCACCCGCCAAGATATCCGTTCTCATATTGTCACCCACCATCACCGCATCCTCCGGCTTGATACCGAGCAGAGATGTCGCATATGTCACCAGGTGCGTCTCGGGCTTGCCGATGACCACGGGCGCCACTCCGCTGGCTGCTTCAATAGCTGCACCTATCGTACCTGCACCGGGCATCACTCCGTCATCGGAGGGAAGCATCAGGTCGGGATTGGTCAGGACGAATCTGGCTCCTTCACGAATCCAACGCGAGGCGCGGGCCAGTGCTTCATATGTAAAAGAACGGTCGATCCCCTGCACGACAACCTGCGGATGCTCGGAGACCAGGGTTAGCCCTGCCTCTGTGCAGGCTTCCACCAGCCCCTCTTCTCCAAGTATCGCCACGGATGCTCCCGGAGATTCTCCGGCAATGTAACGGGCGGCAGCCAGCGATGAAGTGCAGACCTCCTCGGGCCTGGCTTCAATGCCCATTCCACGCAAATGTGCAGCTACACTCGCCGGTGTTCTTGAAGAGTTATTCGTCACATACAGGAACGGAATCTCCGCCGCACGAAGCGCTGATATCAGCCGCTGGGCCCCCGGAATCATTCTGCCGCCATGATACAAGGTGCCATCCAGATCAATTAACAAGCCTCCGATATTGTTCATAACTCCTCCTGTCGATTCGAACTCGGCGATTCATCTCATTTATTATTAACCCTATGAATTATATTTCAGAGCAGCGGCGGCTTCTCCGGGAAGTGCGCTGTGAATGGATTTATTGCCCGCCTGCCTGCGATTTTTAGCCGCTTCGTTTCGGCATTTTCTCTACTGCTTCGTACGCTTAATCCTCAGCTTTTACTTTAAATTTAACGTTCTTCGTCGAACGCTAGCGAACTCCTGCAGCGCCCGGCTATTTTTGGCATAGCCCTGTCATTTCCTGCGCTTTCCCGGAAAATAATTCAGTCCGCAGCGTCATTTCCCGGGGTTCTCCGGTAGACCGGGAAGGTGCAGAATTCCTCTGCCAGCAGTGTATTCGGGAAGATCTCCTGCGCTTCCTTCAGCAGCGGAGCGAGCTCCTCCTGCGAAGTGTAACGCGAGCTGAAGTGGGTCAAGATCAGCTCAGCCCCGCCTGCATCCCTTGCCAGCTCCGCAGCCTGCTGTGCCGTACTGTGATGATATTGATGAGCCATTTCTGCCAGGCCATGGGCAAATGTCGCCTCATGAATAATCAGATCGGCATCCTGCGCCAGCGGCAGTGAGCCCGCACAAGGCCGGGTATCTCCCAGAATAACTACGATACGTCCGCGCTTGGGTGCATGAATCACCTCGGCCGCCCGGATCAGCACGCCTTCATCAGTCGTGATATCCTCGCCTTTTTTTAACCGGCCATATAGCGGTCCCGGCTTCAGTCCATAGCTCTTCAGCAGCTCCGAATTCAGGTTACCCGGACTGTCCTTCTCCGTAACCCGGTAGCCATAGCTGTCAATCCGGTGCTCCAGCAGTCCTGCTTCCACCTTGAACGTCTCATCCTCAAAAATCAGCCCGCCGCTGTGCTCCACAATCTCCAGCTTATAAGGAATGCGGGACTGGCTGACAGACAGCGATATGTCCAGATATGCCTTGAGCCCGGGAGGTCCGTACACCGTAAGCGGTGAAGTCCCGCCCTGGTAGCCCCTGCTGGAGATGAGTCCGGGCAAGCCAAACAGATGATCACCGTGCAGATGGGTGATAAATAGCTTCTCCAGCTTGCCCAGCCGCAGCGGCGAGCGCAGAACCTGATGCTGTGTCCCTTCCCCGCAGTCGAACATCCAGAAGGTTCGCCGTTCTTCAAGCAGCCGGAGTGCAACCGACGTCACATTGCGCTGCAGCGTCGGCACCCCGGCATTCGTTCCGAGAAAATAGATTTCCATTATGCCCCTCCTCTCTCTCGCCCAGATGTCTTTATTATTTTTTGTGATCTTGTCTGTTCTTATGACAAGAATTCTACTCTGTTTTTGCTGCAAAAGCATCTTTTGCAGCAAAAAACCTCCCGGTAACGGGAGGTTCCGAAAAGTCGGGGCAAAGCCCCTTCTGGCCGGTTAGCATGTGGATGGCTCAGAGCTTCTCCACATTGAAGTACTGCGCTTCAGGGTGGGCAAAGACCATCGCCGAGACCGAAGCCTCCGGCTCCATCATGAAGCCCTCGGTAAGCTGCACGCCGATATCCTCAGGCTTCATGAGCTTGAATAACGGCCCCTGATCCTCCAGATCCGGACAGGCCGGGTAGCCGAAGGATACACGGATGCCCTGGTAACGCGCGCCATGTCTTTGCTTCATAGTCATATCTGCCGGGTCCGGGAATCCCCAGGTATCGCGCATCATATGATGGACACGTTCAGCCAGACCCTCTGCGACTTCAAGAGCGACTGCCTGCAGAGCATGGGAACGGAGATAATCTCCTTTATCCTTAAGTTCAGTCGATAATTCACGGACACCATGTCCCGCAGTAACCACCAGGAAGCCAACATAATCCATAACTCCGCTCTCCACTGGCTTCAGGAAATCAGCAAGGCAGAGATACGGCTCCACATTCTGGCGCGGGAAGGTGAAGGTATGCAGCACCTTAGCCTTATCCTGCGGATCATAGATCAGAATGTCATTCCCGCGTGACTGGGCCGGGAAGAACTGGTACATCGCATGCGGGACGATCGTGCCTTCGAGCATCGCCTGATGCAGAATATCGTCAACGGTCTCTTTCAATTCTACCGTACGCGGGTCCCGCGCTGCCAATTGCGCCTCTACAGAGCCGCGCAGACCGAGATGATGGCCGAGCAGCATCTGCATATTCACATAAGGAATCACATGTCCCAGCGGATAATTCCGCAGGACATGACGCTCCAGATCAGGCGGGATGAACACCGGGGCATCAGCCGAGATTTTGGAGCGGACTGCGCGCGTAAGCTCGGGAAGCGGCGCTTGCGGAGCGACAGCTACGGCAGCCTCAGCCTCCTCGCGGACCTCCTCCTCAATCTTCACCCGCTCCAGCGGATTCATCAGCCGGTTGGCGATATCCAGACCGTCCATGGCATCCTTGGCATATAAGACGAGCCCGTCATACTCCGGACGGATTCGGGTCTTGGTGAATTTGCGGGTCAGTGCCGCACCGCCCACCATAATCGGCACATCAATACCGGCCGACCGAAGATCCTGCGCAGTCAGCACCATCTGCTGCGCCGACTTCACCAGCAGTCCCGACAAGCCGATGGCGTCAGCCTTTTCCTTGCGGAAGGCTTCAATAATATTCTCTGGCGGAACCTTGATCCCCAGATTGACGATCTCATAACCGTTGTTGGAGAGAATAATCTCGACCAGGTTTTTACCGATATCATGCACATCACCCTTGACGGTCGCAAGCATGATTCTCCCCTTAACCGAGGTCTCATCCTTCTGCATGAACTGCTCCAGATGGCTTACAGAGGCCTTCATGACCTCCGCACTCTGGAGTACCTCTGCCACGATTAATTCATTGTTATTGAACAGCCGTCCTACTTCAGACATCCCCGCCATCAGCGGTCCATTAATGATCTCCAGCGGAGGTGAGGTCTTCAGCGCTTCATCCAGATCCGGAATCAGCCCCTCCTTAGTGCCTTCTACCACATAGGAAGCTAAGCGCTCCTCCAGAGAGAGATTGGAGATCTTCTCCTTCTTCTCCACCTTTTTGCCGCGAAAAGCCGCCACGAACGCAGACAAGGTATCGTCATTCGTATTATAGATCAGCTCTTCTGCAAGCTTGCGCTCCTCTTCAGGGATCGATGCGTACCGCTCCACCTTCTCGGTGTTCACAATGGCATAATCCAGACCGGCCTTGGTGCACTCGTACAGGAATACCGAATTGAGCACCTCGCGGCCGGCTTCCGGCAGACCGAAGGAGACATTACTAATACCGAGAATCGTGTGAACAGCAGGCATGGCCTCCTTGATCAGACGGATGCCGTCAATCGTCTCTTTGGCGGAGCCGATATACTGCTCATCTCCGGTTCCTACAGGGAACACCAGGGTATCGAAGATCAGATCCTCGGGAGCCAGACCGTATTTGTTGACCAGCAGATCGTAGGAACGTCTGGCCACCTCCAGCTTGTCCGAAGCCAGGATAGCCTGGCCGGTCTCGTCGATGGTGCCTACAACAATCGCTGCCCCGTATTTATGAATCAAAGGCGTAACATGCTCGAATTTCTCTTCACCATCTTCAAGGTTAATGGAGTTAATGATCGCTTTACCCTGACAATACTGCAAGGCCAGATCAATGACCTTCGGGTCCGTCGTATCGATCATTAACGGCACCTTGACCTTCTTCACCACCAGCTCCAGGAACCGCATGATGTCTTCCGTCTCATCCCGGTCCGGGTCCTGCACGCAGACATCAATAACCTGTGCGCCGCTCTTCACCTGGGCACGGGCTATCTCCGAAGCTTCCTCATATTTCCCCTCGACGATTAGACGCTTGAACTTCCGGGAACCGAGGACATTGGTCCGTTCACCGACCATATACGGACGGTTCTCACTCTCCACGTACACCGGCTCTATCCCTGACAAGGCCGGAGGATGCTGGCCGTCAAGCTTACGCGGCGGGTAAGCCGCCATCACTTCAGCCATCGCCCGGATATGATCAGGAGTCGTTCCGCAGCAGCCGCCGGCAATGTTCAGCCAGCCCTTCTCCGCGAAGCCGCCCAGCTTACGGGCCAGGGAATCCGGGGATTCATGATAATTCCCGTTCTCATCCGGCAGACCTGCGTTCGGGTAACAGCTGACGGCCGCTGAAGAGATAGCGGACAGAGAACGAATATGATCCCGCATGAACTCAGGTCCAGTAGCACAGTTCAGTCCGATGGACACCGGCTTCAGATGCTCCAGCGAAATATAGAAGGCTTCTATATTCTGACCGGCAAGTGTAGTTCCCATAGGTTCAATCGTTCCTGAAATCATCACCGGCAGCGTAATTCCGCTCTTCTCGAAGGCGTTACGGATACCAATGCTTCCAGCCTTCACGTTCAGGGTATCCTGGGATGTCTCCAGGAGCAGCGCGTCCACCTTGCCGTCGATCAGGGCAACCGCCTGTTCTTCATAGCTGTCTATAAGCTCCTTGAAGGTGACTCCCCCGGTGACAGAGAGCGTCTTGGTGGTTGGTCCCATAGCTCCTACCACATAACGCGGGCGCTGCGGTGTATCATATTTATCAGCGGCATTACGTGCAAGTCTGGCGGCCGCAAGGTTAATCTCCCTTGCACGGTCCTGAATATCATATTCGGCAAGCACCACTGAGGTGGCACCGAAGGTGTTCGTCTCGATCAGATCTGCACCGGCCTCCAGGTATTTCTCATGAATGTCCTGAATAACCTCCGGCCGGGTCAGCACCAGCATTTCATTACAGCCATCCAGGTCATCCCCGCCGAAATCCTCGCCGGTGAGCGGCACCTGTTGAATCATGGTACCCATAGCTCCATCCAGTATCAATATGCGCTGCTGCAAGCTCTCAGCAAGTGTGTATTTGGCCACTTTCCATCCCCCCAGTGAAACATTAGAGTAATTTTAGCAGAATAAAGGGATTTCGGAAAGCCTTCCTTTCCACCCTGCATTATTTGTATTTCCATTGATTTCATTTCTATTACGGCGCTACCACAAGTTTCTTGCTTGGCATGGAATGCTGCGTTCGGGCAGTCACATGTGAAGTGACACTGAATTCGCCCGCCTCTTCAAAGGTATGTTCCCCGACATAAGCCCCTTCTCCCGCACTTTCACCCTTGATTTCAACCTTCTTGGTCTTATCGGCTACCTCGTTGACTTCAAACATTACTTCTCGGGCGTCATCCACCGGTTCACCGTCCTGTGTCACCACAGCCTTGAAGCTAACTGCCTTACCTGCGGTTACTTCCTCCGGGGTCCAGCTCAGCTCCACCTTAATCGGTGACATGGAGGAATTGGCCGCAGCATGCATCTGCATCTCATCTTCCTTATTCCCCGAGCATCCGGCTAGCGTCATCCCCATTATAATGCATATAAGTCCCCTGCGTATCCTTGGCTTCATCATCTGAAGTCCTCCCGGTTCATAGGTAGATTCTTTTCATCTACGAACATATCCATTCTATATTACAATGAAAGTCAGATCGCTACTCTTCTTATTATACACATTTTATTCAATTTGCCTTAAAGAAGCTGCATGATTCACTCGTGAACATGAGAATAGTCATATCTTTGATTGTGAGCACTTGGGTGGACGCTCCGCGAACGGACCGTTGTTCCAATCGCTGTGCTCTCCAGATTTTTTTCATTCCCCTATGCGGTGAAAATCCGGAGACTGCTGATGCTTCCGAAGCGAGCTTTCCTGCGGAAAGCTTTCAGGCGAACGCTATCGCTTTTCCACAATCGTTCCGTTCTCTCCGCTGTTTAAGCGGGGTACGAAAATACTTTTAAAATAAAAAAACAAAGAGCAACAATTCTCCAGTGACGGGAGGACCGTTGCTCTTTGACCTTTTACAATTTTAAAAACACAGATGTTTCAATTATAAGGAGTCTACCAGCGGCAGAAGCTCTAAAAGATGGCTGATCTGGTAATCCGGCGTAATCTCCGGGTCCGAGGCTTTGCTATTGCGGTTGATCCAGACCGTGGTCAGTCCGGCAGACAAGCCCCCAAGAATATCTGTCGTAAGCTTATCGCCCACCATTATACCTTGTTCCGGTGCAATATCCAGCAGTCCGAGCGCATGCTCGAAGATTCCCTTGTCCGGCTTGCCTTTGCCGAAGCTTCCCGAAATCACAATGTGGTCAAAATACGGGGTAAGCTCCGGCACACCATCCAGCTTCTCCTGCTGAAGGGCCGGGCAGCCGTTCGTCAGAAGCAGCAGCTTCACCTTACCGCGCAGCTCGTCCAGCACCTGAAGCGTCTCCTCATAGATATAAGGACGGCTGCGGCGCTCTGCGGCGAACTTGTCAGCCAGCTGTGCAGCCAGTGCTTCATCCTCTACCCCGAGTGAGGCCAGGCCACGGCGCCAGGATTCCTTACGGTAGACAGGGGCAAGCTGTTCAAGTTGACGGAACTCAGGCTGCTCACCGGCAGTGAAGTTCGCCCACAGCGCTTCATACGGGTTAATACCGATCAGCTTCGTGAACGGATACGTCTCATAGGATTCGTACAGTGTACGGGCTTCCCTGCGTACAGCAGCTTCCAGCTCCCCGGGATCAACGGAATCTCCAGCAGCCTCACAAGCATGGCGGAAAGCTTCTTCCACACTGCGGTCATCCCACAGCAGAGTATCGTCAAGGTCAAATAGTACGGCGGTAATCGGCATTTGTTCTCCCACTCCCTATATGCTGGTCTGTCTTCCTATTCGTGCACGACCTCAATGTTGTTGTTCTTGGCGAACTGCTCCAGGCGTTCCCCCATCGCAGCGGTGTCATAACGGTTAATCAGCTTGGAGAAAATCCACTGCTTGCGCTTACCCTTATACTTAATGGTAACTACACTGCGCGATAAAGTGATCTTCTCAATATCCGCCGCAGCCAGGAAGCGTTCGCGGTTGTATTTAATAGTAGAGATACGCGCACGCTCAACCTTAAGGAACGGACGGCGGAAGAACAGCAGCGCAGCGAGCAGGAAGTACAGCACTACACCCAGCCAGTTGGCCAGAATCCCGCTTCCTTTGGCTTCGTCAATCGAGCCGACCACCCAGAACATGATACCGAGCAGCATCAGTACAACGGGGAATACGATATTGCGGCCTTTGAAAATATCGATGCTTTTAGCGGCAGTCTTAGTGCTGGAAGTGTAAATGGAGTCCTTCCCCTGCTTCTTTCTTTGCTGGTTAATTTGCTTCGTGTTGCGTTGAACCATTCTTTCCCAAGAACGGGCCATGTAAGTTCCCCCTAGTCATCCTGTATTATCTATGAAAAGGCAACAGGCTAATGCTTAAGTCCGTTATTGCCTTCTTCATGCTCCGGATTGTCCACAATTTCGATGGTATCAAGCTGGGCCCGAAAGTTAGTGCGGATATTCCCCAGGTACATCTCGCGGAGCTTGGCACGTTCAGCCAGTTCCTCGTCATTCAGGCCGCCGTTCTTAGCTTTGCGTGCCAATTCATTGATGCGTGCGACCAATTCGTCAATATTCAATACGTTTCCCTCCCTCTAAATTCATTTTAACTTTGCCATGAGAAAAAGAGCTTGTCAAGGTCTACCCCCTGAAAGCTCTCACAGTCGATCATTAGTCTGACATATTCCTTCAGTATAAAGGTAAAGTCAGAATATCTCCGGCCTTAATGCCGCTGTTCTCCAAATGATTCGTCTTCATTATTCCTTCTATATATACGGCAGTCTTCATGTCCTCAGGCTTGTTGCTTAACGCAATACTCCATAAGGTATCTCCGCGTTCGACTACGATCCGCTTATCCGGCTTCATCGACGAGACCGAACCGGCAAAAACATTCCCCACCACAGTGAATCCCGAAATAACAAGCATCAGCACCAGAACCAGCTTCATCAGGCTGACCTGACGGAATAGTGATGAGAGCGCAGCGAGACTATGAAGAATCCCGTCCTTGATCTTGGTTACATAACTATGAGCAGTTGGATTACCGGGAGCGGACACCTTGATATCCTCATTATTGTAGATACTGTTGTATGTACTATACTTTAACATGATCATCATCCTCCAAACACATGTTCTTGCTTTCGAAAATAATATAACACGAACATGTGTTTCGATCAATAGTTTTTTCGGAACATTTGTTCTCTTTATTTTCATTCTCTTATTTTCCTCATTTTAGAACTTATGTTTGTACGAACGGAAGTTCTATGTTATAATTTTCCCAAACATAGTATATGGGGTTGATACCGATGTCAAAGATTTCTAGTCGTCAGCTGGCGATCCTGGAATTTATACGTAATGAAGTCCGCAGCAAGGGTTATCCTCCGTCCGTCCGCGAGATTGGCGAGGCTGTCGGCCTGGCCTCCAGCTCTACCGTGCATGGTCACTTGGACCGGCTTGAGAAGAAGGGCCTGATCCGGCGTGATCCAACGAAGCCACGTGCCATTGAATTACTCGGCCAGGAAGATTCAGAGAATGTGCATCAATTTGTCCAGACCGTTACCCGCATCCCGGTCGTGGGTAAGGTTACAGCTGGTGTTCCTATTACAGCTACAGAGAATATTGAGGATTACTTCCCATTGCCTGCTCATTATGTAGGCGATAACAAGGTATTTATGCTATCTGTTCTTGGTGACAGTATGGTGGATGCCGGAATTATGAACGGGGATTATGTCATCGTGCGCCAGCAGCAGACTGCCGACAACGGCGATATTGTTGTAGCGATGACCGAAGAAGATGAAGCAACTGTCAAGACCTTCTACAAGGAACGGGATCATATCAGGCTGCAGCCGGAGAATCCGGCGTACGAGCCTCTCCGCCTCAACCGCGTTACGATTTTGGGCCGGGTCATCGGATTATTCCGCGATATCCACTAATCTACTCCCCGCTTAAGAACAGGCTGCTCCGCACCATGCGAAGCAGCCTGTTTTATGTTCATTTTACTTCGTGTAGTGGCCAAAAAACTGAATGCAAACATTTGTTCGCATTCGGCTTTTTGGCCATTTTTTCTGCGAACCGCTGTCTAGCTCCGCACATATCCTGTTACAAAGGAGTGCTGATCTGTATGCCCAATTACCGAATTATCGTCGATCTGTCACAGCGCATGCTGTACCTGCTGGATAATGACGTTGTCACCAGAGGCTTCCCTGTCGGCATCGGCAAAATGTTAACCGTCTCGCCTGTAGGCGAATACACCATCATTAACAAACAGCCCAATCCGGGCGGTCCGTTCGGTGCCTTCTGGATGGGACTGTCCAAGCCGCATTACGGCATCCACGGAACCAATGACCCATCCTCCATCGGCCACATGGTCTCACACGGCTGTATTCGTATGTATAACGCAGATGTTCTGGCTCTAGCCGCCCTCGTTCCCATAGGTACCCGTGTCACCATCCGGGAATAGGAACGTCGCAAAAACCCTTGAGACGCCAGATTGCGTCCCAAGGGTTTTTGTGATTCATATGAATTAGAGCGGATACAGACTACAGCACACTTCTCAACAGACGGATAGCCACCGTATTCAAACGGATGGCCTCGCGGATCGATTCTCTGGCTGCCAGCAGTTCTCTTCTGGCCCGCGAACCTCTAGGCACTCTGCGCAGATTCTCATTGATTTCTTCCAGTCTCTCCAGCAGAATTGCCCGCTGTGTCAGCAGGACATTAATGGCTCTGCGAATCCGATTACGTTCTCTTTGGCTCATCTTTACACCTCTTTTACACTTGGATAGTATAAGAGATGCCAAAAATGGCTCCAAAGATTGTGTGATTCGGCAGTAATGTTAGTTAGAGCTGCAGGTAGTGGGCAGCGAATCTGCTTACTTTTTGTTCAATCGTACCCGGAATTCAAATTCATCGCGTCTATAAGTCATTCCGGCCAGCACAATGTACTCCGGTGTCCATTTCTGTACAGGTCCGGCATAATCAGCAATCACATGCGGTTTGCCATCAACCAGCTGAACGACGTAGACCTGTACCTGTGCCAGTGCGGCAGCGAATAGATCAGCATCACTGGACAGTACTTTATAAGCCGTATTCAACTTCGTTCCTCCTTGTTCCACAACCATATTAAAGATTCCGTCTCGAATCTATTCAATTATACCGGGTCATGGAACAATATGTAAACCATATTTACAGCTTAATAAACAGGATTTTGAACAATCCGATATACTTCTTCGTGGCCCCGCCATCCCGGGTAAAAAAATTGGTATTCTTAAGGTCCGGTACACTGAATACAGAAAACAAAATGTAGTTATCCCTCACGGTCAAAGACTCAATTACAGGCTGGGCCACCTGCTTGGTAATTCCGTCGCCTATTTCCTGACCGAGCGTATTTTCCAGATTCTTTACAGAATATTCACTGAATGCTTCCTTTCCCGGATTCGTAACCGCCATCACAATCAGAACAAGGATAAGGACCAGTAACGACTTACCGCCCGATCTCCTGCGGACTTTGCGTGCAGGGCTTGGCGTATCATAACGCGAATTCATTCTTTTCCCCCTCTACTACAAAATATATAGTATCTCTAGCAACATGACACCCAGCGGATTAAATATCATCCGGTACACGAACAGCATCCCACCTGTAATTCCACTGCCCCCGACATCAATGCTGCTCCAATCCCACAACGGCAGAGCCGGCGCATCCAGCCCATATTGCTCCATAAGCCTTGCTTGGGTCTCCGCTGGCACAGCCGCTCCTTCCGCCCCAGCCACCGAACAGGTTAGCGCCAGGACGAGCATCAGCGAAAGCATAATCTTATATGTATTCTTCATCATCCGCTCCCATAACTCCCACTAGGATTCTCTTCTGGTTAAGTATATAGGAGATGGAATAGTATGTAAAAGGTCTATTAGTCTAGTCCCAAGTGCAGAACATACTTCTCTTGCTCTCGCCCCGGCCAAGAATACGAGATTCCTACTATTAATCCTGGAAATTTCAGTGTTGCATACACATTCTGTGACGTTTACAATAAATTTGCGAGGGTGAGAACCTCTTGCGTTTTTCTTTTCGGCCTCTCCCCTACACTAAAACTTGGGAGAGGTTTTTATTTAGGAGGTAAATATATGAATGGAAATAAAGTTATCATCATTCTTCTGTCTATATCCATACTGGGTGTACTGCTTTACTTTGGAATAGCTTATGGACTGCTATGGTATGCCTTCCGGTCCTCGGTTCCCATTGAAGAATAATCTAAGAAACCTGGGAGGAAACGTTGAATGGATTTTCGCTTAAGGCTTGACGGTGCGTTAGACGAAATTTATGAACCTCTATGGAAGTTAAGGATTCAGCTCTCTGATCTAGAAAAAGCACTACTCCGAAGCAAGCGGGTGCGGCGTCTTCATTATATTCGGCATGGCGGAGCTTCATTCATCAATACCCACCATACCTTCAGCCGCTTACAACATACATTAGGTGTATTTGCGCTTACAGTGCATTTTGAGCCGGATAACCGTACGTTGCGGGCAGCAGCATTGCTGCATGATATCGGACATGCGCCGTTCAGTCATACGCTGGAATCCCTTCCCGGTGCGGATCATCATAAATGGACCCGGGAGGCTTTGTTGTCAGAGGAGATCGTTGACATCCTGTCTCATGCGAGTATTCGCGCAACAGAGGTTATGGACTATATCGATGGCTCAAAGCGAAGCGTGTTGAGGAACAAGGACGGGGTTCTTCATGCTGATCATCTGGACTCCTTGGTCAGAAGTGCTTTTATCGGCGGTTATCTGACTATATCTGCTGGTGAACTTTTAGAAGCGGTGAGCTATAGAAATGGGAGTCTCCAGTTCCCACTGGAAGCCGGCGAGCGTGTCACCGAGCTCATATGGGAAGAAGCCCGTATGCAAGCTTCCCCGGCTAACATCGGCGTAAACGCGATCATGAGGAAGCTGGCTGGCCGCTTAGTAGATGCAAATGAACTTGAAACCACTAAGTTGCCGTTTATGACGGATACGCATATCGAGCAGTTGCTTCATAATAATCCAGACACCCAGGAAGAGTATGAACAGTTGCTCATGGAATCATGGCGGATTAGCGTGTCGCAGCATAAGCCTGCTTTTCCAGCGGAAACGGCCGTTTTGAGTAAGCTCTATCTCGCAATGCCGCTCATCCAAGGCGTTCTGATCACCGAATATTCGCCAGAGATCCTCGCTACGATCAACCAACTTACAGAGCAGCTAGGCACATACTACGTTTGGTGGGAGTAAGCGCTTTTTTATAAACATACTTCGGAATAACTTATACACTAATGTAACAGATCTTCCGCCCTCCCCCGTTTGACTTTGAACAATAATCTTAGAACTTCACCATCTAAGTAATGTCAACATGTTAAGATTACTTATAATCAGAAAGCACCTCCAAAATATATATTTCATGAGATAAACTTATAGAATCGTGATATTATTTGGAGGTGTACTTATGCGAAATATAGATTATACAAACTATTATTGGCAGGATGATGAAATTAGATTGCGTTCAATAGAGGCTGAGGATTGGGAAGTTATATATTTAACTGCATTCGATACCCCTGCCCGTCGTTTACTGGAATGTACTATTGAATTGCCGCCTACAATCTCGGGTGCGAAGAAATTCGTTGAAGAGAACGTTGAATTTACATCCACTAATGGCCGAATCATGTTTACTATTGAAAATATGAACGGTGAAACGGTAGGTGGTATTAATCTAAACAGCATTGACGAGAGGAATGGTACTTTCAGCATAGGTATTGTAATTGATCATCCCTATCGAGGTAAGGGTTACGGTACCAGGGCAGTGCACATGCTCTTAAAATATGCATTTTTCGAGCGTAGACTTAATAAATTTAATGATTATGTTCTGGACGGAAATAAGGCATCGGCTGCTATGCTTAGAAAAGTAGGATGCGTTCAAGAAGGAGTCCGACGTCAAATCTTCTATATCAATGGTAAATATCATGATTCTATGTTGTTTGGTTTAACAAAGAATGAATATAGGGCTCTTCTTCATGAGGATCACCAAAATATATAATCATGCATTAACCTAATCAGAGACGTTCAGTTCCATATACCAACAGCAGTCCGGGATTTATTTCTCGGTAAAAGAAAGCTGTTGGTTTTTTATATTAGAGTTTTTGAGGTGATCATTTGAAGAAATACAACAGATCTGAAAAAGTCATTATTGGAGTGCTGCTTGGTATGACTGCTGTGCTAGCTTTAGGAAGCCTGTTCTTTTGGTATGTCTTCAACACAATATAAAATAATCTCCACGCTGCCGCCAAATGTATTCGGTTTTTCACATACATTGGGCCTGGTCGTCTCCGTGACACCCATTGTATTCGGTTTTTCGCATACATTTGGCCCTCATGTCCTCGCCACTGTCCAATGTATTCGGTTTTTCATATATATTTTGCCTTGTCGCCCCCCGGCGATCCATTGTATTCGGTTTTCCGCATACATCTTGGCCCCCACATACGTAAGAGCACTAGATCCACGCGCAGATGTAGGGGCTGCTTGTATCCTAGTAAAGCGTCATGTACTGATCTCTTTCATTTTTTACGATTATTTTTAATTATCCTATAGATTTCCATTTTATGGATTGAGCTTTCATTTATCTATTTTTGATAGTTTTGTCTGTTGTAGCATTAGCTTGCCTACCTGGTACCTCTTTCGCAGATAATGCCCAAGCCTCTTTCTCAAAACAAAAGCTATAACCATAATGGGCGACGTATTTAATAGTCGGGATACGTACTTATTAAGTTCCGTCGAAACGTACACATTTAATTATGATAAAAGTGATGGAAGCTTTTTGAGATTTTATTTGGTAGACAAAAACCACAAAGGAACGAAAATAATAATATATTCGCCTAATGGTTCGGTTTATTTTAATGGGCATACTACGGCAAGTAACGGTTATCAAGTTTACAAAGAAGGACCTGCCAGGCCAGCAGGAGTCTATACCATTAAAGTTTCATCAGATAATGGAGGTACTGGATTCGTTATCAATACGGAGTCGCAGCTAGAGCTTATTCATGATAATGGATAAAAGCCTGCAGACCACTTAAGGTGGCGGTCCCCCTGTTACGGGACAGGGATCACAACATCTTGCAAGTTCAAACAGCCAGTCGCCGGAAATCCACCGGTGACTGGCTATTTAGATTCTCCTAAATCCGAATTAACCCAAGAGTTCTCCACCGCTCCTATCCCCGCAAAAAGAGGCAGTGGCTCCAATTCCCCTCTAATTTGCAGGGGCTTGGTGGGGATTGAACAATTTTCGAGGAGAGGTTGGTTAACCCGCCCCTTTATTGAAGTGTAGTAATTACGTCCACTCCATATTGATCCCAGGAACATATTCTGTTATATGTCAAATCAATAGGAGGCAGCTACTATGTCTTGCCCGAAGCATCGAAAAGTAATTGTCGTAAAACTGCACCCGGGTCAAAAAGCGATTATCGTTTGTAAGCATAAAAAACGCCGGCGGCATTGCTAAGATGAATTACAAGGGGCTGTTCCAAAAGCCATGAAATGGCTACTGGGACAGTCCTTTATTTTGGAGTAGAACATCGTTAAAAACAAAAAGAAATCCTCCCGCGTCCACATATAAAAAAGCCCCCAGCGCGTATAGCGCCGGGGGCTGCTGTATCCTAGTACAATGTCATGTACTGATCTCTTTCCCATTCGTGGACCTGGGTGCGGTAGATATCCCATTCGATTTCCTTCAGCTCGTAGAAGTGGGCCAGGGCGTGTTCGCCGAGGGCTTCTGTGATCACGTGGCTGCGGATCATTTCGTTCAGGGCTTCCTTCAGATCGGCTGGCAGACTTGGGATGCCTTCTTCGATCCGCTCTTCTTCGGACATCACATAGATGTTACGGTCGATAGGAGCCGGAAGATCCAGCTGACGCTTGATTCCATCCAGACCTGCCTTCAGCATAACAGCGAGTGCAAGGTAAGGGTTAGCCGCAGGGTCCGGGTTACGAACTTCAACGCGTGTGCTGAGTCCTCTCGAAGCCGGAATACGGATCATCGGGCTACGGTTACTTGCAGACCAGGCTACATAACAAGGGGCTTCATAACCAGGCACCAGACGTTTGTAAGAGTTGACCGTCGGGTTAGTGATCGCTGCAAAAGCACGTGCGTGCTTCAGAATCCCCGCCATGTAATAACGGGCAGTCTTGCTTAGGCCCAGCTTATCGCTCTCATCGTAGAACATATTCTCTTTGCCTTTGAACAGGGATTGGTGAGCGTGCATACCAGATCCGTTCATACCGAACAGCGGCTTAGGCATAAAGGTTGCATGCAGGCCGTGATGGCGGGCTACCGTCTTCACGACAAGCTTGAAGGTCTGAATCTGATCCGCTGCCTTGATGGCATCGGCATATTTGAAGTCAATTTCATGCTGGCCGGAAGCCACTTCGTGGTGGGAGGCTTCAATTTCAAAGCCCATCTCTTCCAGTGTCAATACGATTTCGCGGCGGCAGTTCTCCCCAAGATCCATTGGCGCCAGATCGAAATATCCACCCTGGTCATTCAGCTCGGTTGTCGGATTGCCCTTCTCGTCTGTTCTGAACAGGAAGAATTCCGGCTCCGGTCCGACATTCATAGCTGTGAAGCCCATTTCTTCCGCTTCCTGCAGACAACGCTTGAGGATACCACGCGGGTCTCCGGCAAACGGTGTGCCATCCGGCATGTACACATCACAAATCAGACGTGCCACACGGCTGTCAGTCACCCAAGGGAAGATAACCCAGGTGCTCAGGTCCGGATACAGATACATATCGGATTCTTCAATCCGCACATAACCTTCGATGGACGAGCCATCGAACATCATTTTATTGTCGAGTGCTTTTTCAAGCTGGCTTACCGGAATCTCAACATTCTTGATCGTTCCCAGCAAATCGGTGAATTGCAGGCGAATAAACCGGACGTTCTCGTCCTTGGAAATACGCAGAATATCCTCTTTAGTAAAGCTCACGTTACCCTCTCCCTTTCAACAGCTCTATATTATTTATTAAAAAACCGGGATAGCTCACCTTGAATTAGAGACACTTGTCCCGGTCTTTTACCGGAAACCAGCTCCTGCTTCAGCAGACGGTGAAGCTGCGAATCAGACAACTCTCTACGTCTCACCTCTGTGTCAGGGGTAATAACCGTAGCTTCTTCAGATTCCTTCGAGACAGGATTCATCACCTGCTTAATGCCGGCAATATTAACACCCTTCTCAATCAACGCCTTGATCTCAAGCAGACGTTCCACATCATTAAAAGAGAACAAACGCTGGTTGCCGGAGGTACGCGCAGGTACGATCAGGCTGTGCTGCTCATAATAACGAATTTGTCTGGCGGATAGATCTGTTAACTTCATTACGATTCCAATCGGAAATAATGCCATATTTCTGCGGATTTCATCACCCATGACTCATCCAACCTTCCAATGATCTTTTTCTCATCTCATTGTACATTTCCTTATATGGCGTGTCAATGGTATGTGAGTTTTTCTCACAAGATTTCTTTCACCCATTGTGAGATTAACAGATCAAAGTGTCCGATGCATGGGATTTGGTTCCCCGAAGTATATCACAAAGAGCAATCCGCAGGCAAAATCCGCCCACATAACAGGGCTTTAGTTCCGATGACGAAATAGGTGCTTTGCGGGGGCCTTAAAGGCTTACTGTACATGTTTCATGGCATGTCACGCTTCAACGACCCATTCCCCTTCTCCAGCCGGAGTCTCGAATCCGTTCAGGAAACGGGTCAGAATCTCCTCGGTAATGGTGAATGCCGCATTGGCATCCATCCGCTCGCTTCTTAACAGGAGCCGCCGCCGTAGCTCTTCAAGCTGTACCTTGAGGAAGATCACAGCCCATTTCCCGCCATACTCCCCGATCAGATGCTTGTAATCATCCCGGCGCTGCCGCTGCCAGAAGCTGAAATCCACCACCACATGACGCTTCGCCTGAACCAGCTGCACCAGCTCTTTGCGCAGCTTGCGTTCCGACTGTTCCTTCAAGGATTCGTACTCCTCCTCAGGATAATCTATCCCGTAGCGGCCATATGTACTCCAGATATCCTCATCGATGGACAGCCGGACGAACCCCTCATGCTCCAGCTTAAGCGCAAAAGTCGTTTTGCCCGAACCCGCTACTCCGCACATCATGACGACTAGTGGAGCCTTGTCCGCACTCCTTTTCTGCAACAATCCCTCGATTGCTTCTGCTTCGTACATCGGCCTCTGCCTCCTATGTGTTCGAGAACTACAGCAGCTTGCGCTCCCTCATACTCTGCAAGGCCATTAACACGCCGTATTTGACATGAGAATAGGTTAATCCTCCCTGCATGTATCCGATATACGGTGCGCGGATGGGCGCGTCGGCTGACAGCTCCAGGCTTCCGCCCTGGATGAATGTCCCGGCAGCCATGATGACCGGATGCTCATACCCCGGCATGTCCCAAGGCTCAGGCACGACATGGCTGTCTACCGCTGCTGCGCGCTGGATACCTTGTACGAAGGCGATCAGATGCTCGGGTCCGTCAAAAGCCACCGCCTGGATCAGATCCGTACGCGGCTCATGCCAGGCAGGCTTGGTGATGAAGCCGCAGCGCTGAAACACCGCCGCAGCGAAAATACTGCCCTTCACGGCTTGTCCCACCGTGTGCGGGGCCATGAACAGGCCTTGATACAGGCCTCGCGTTGTGCCCAGCATCGCCCCTACCTCGCCGCCGATTCCTGGGGCTGTCAGGCGGTAGGCCGCCAGCTCCACCAGATCTGCGCGGCCGCAGATATAACCGCCGGTCTCAGCGATCCCGCCGCCGGGATTCTTGATCAGCGAACCGGCGACCAGATCAGCGCCAACCTGCGGCGGCTCCAGCGTCTCGGTGAATTCTCCGTAGCAGTTATCCACGAATACGATGACATCCGGCTTAATAGCTTTTACCCGTGCTGCCATCTCGCCAATCTCAGCGACCGTGAAGGACGAACGCCAGTCATAGCCGCGCGAACGCTGGATTCCGATCACCTTGGTCTTGTCATTTATCGCTAAGGCGACCTCATCCCAGTCAACCTTACCTTCTTCTGTCAGCGCAGTCTCCCGGTAGCCGATACCGAAATCCGCCAGCGAGCCTGTCCCGTCTCCTGGCTTGCCAACTACCTTGTGCAGCGTATCATAGGGACGTCCTGTAATGTACAGAAGCTCATCTCCGGGCCGCAGCACACCGAACAGAGCGGTAGATATGGTATGAGTTCCTGAAGCGAAATGCGGTCTGACCAGCGCCGCTTCTGCACCGAATACTTCGGCATAGACCAAATCCAGCACCTCACGCCCCCGGTCGTTGTAAGCATATCCGGTAGAGCCCGCGAAGTGAAAATCACTCACATGCTGGCGCTGAAAGGCTTCGATCACCTTCCACTGATTATGATCCACAATCCGGTCAAGCGCCTTGACCGCACCTTCGATTTCTAGCTCTGCAGCTTCCGCTGCCTGTAATAAATCCTCTGCAAATCCTGCCATGTTCCCTTCATCTCTCCTAACATTGTGTATAATAAGGCCTCGCTTCTGCATCAGGCAAAACCCGCACAGCAAAGCCTGCCTGGATCAATCTCCAAAGCAGACTGTTGCAATGCGTTGATATAGATGCTTCCTCTCTCACCAGCCAAGTCAGTTTCAAACGGTTCAGCTGAGCAATTATTGCGGCTCCACGAATTCAGCCAGCTTATAGCTCCATTTATCGTAGTCCTCTTTATTCAGTCTCACGTTATAGAGTACATCGCTTCCGTCATAATCCTGTTCAAGCACCTCGCCCACCCGGTAGAGCAGAGAGGACAGATCCCCGCGGTCACCGGGAATGCGGAAGATCAGAGTATCCCCGGCCAGCTGATCGTTGATGATCTCCGTGATCCGTGAGAGGTCCTCCTCATTAAAAGCACTGATCTTTAGGAAGCCTTCACCGGTCGGGAGCATCTCCAGCTGCTCCGGCTGACACAGATCGATTTTGTTGAACAATACGATCTGCGGCTTGCCTGCCGCGCCCAGATCCTGCAGAATCGTCTGAACGACCTCCATCTGCTCCTCACGCATCGGAGAAGAGGAATCCACCACATGCAGCACCAGATTGGCTTCATTGACTTCCTCCAGCGTAGCGCGGAAGGAGGCTACTAGATCATGCGGCAGATTCTGAATGAAGCCGACGGTGTCCGTAAGCACGACCTCCTTGCTGCCCGGAAGCTGAAGCACACGCGAAGTCGGGTCAAGGGTAGCGAACAATTGGTTCTCGATGTACACATCGGCATCGGTCAGCTGCTTCAGCAGCGTGGATTTGCCCGCGTTGGTATAGCCTACCAGTGCCACCTGAACCGCACCGCTCTTGCGGCGGTGTTCACGGTGCAGCTCACGGGTCTTGACCACCTCATCCAGCTGGCGCTTCAGCTCTGTAATCCGCTCACGGATATGCCGGCGGTCCGTCTCCAGCTTGCTCTCTCCGGGACCTCTCGTACCGATTCCGCCACCCTGACGCGACAGATTCTTGCCTTGCCCGGACAGGCGCGGCAGCAGATAAGACAGCTGGGCCAGCTCTACCTGGATGATCCCTTCCCTGGTCTTTGCCCGTCCAGCAAAGATATCGAGAATCAGCTGCGTACGGTCAATGATTTTGAGATCCAGCGCCTCTTCCAGATTACGCACCTGCGCCCCGGACAGCTCCTGATCGAAGATCGCGGTATTCGCGCCAAGCCCGTCAGCGGCCATCCGAAGCTCCTCCACCTTGCCTTTACCGATAAACCACCTGGAATCCGGGGTCTCCTTATTCTGCCGCAGTACATCCAGAACCTCTACCCCGGCGGTCTCTGCTAATTGTACCAGTTCCTGAAGCGAGAGCTCAGGGTCAATCCCGGTACGTTTGATCTTGTCAGTCACCAGACTGACAAGAATCGCCCGGTCCTGCACTTCTGTCTCTGTGTCATGTGTTGTAGTTGCCATTCATTCCATGCTCCTCATCTATTCTTCCTGGACTATCCTTTGAAATCCTCGGTCCGCAGCGTCATCAGCTCCTGCTTGCCCGGACTTGTACTCTCATACTGGTTCAAGAGCCGCACAGCCTGTGCGCGTACCGCCTTCTCAATACTGTTGCGTACATATCTTGCATTGCTGAAAGCATGCAGACTCTCTGTCTTCTCCATAAGCAAATGCTGCTTGAGTCTGAGTATGGCCTGCGGCATCAAAATATAATCACGGTCCTTGGCCATCAGCTCGGCAATCTGCAGCAGCTGGTCGATGGTATAATCGGGAAATTCAACCTGGATCGGAAACCGCGAGGGCAGGCCCGGATTGCTCATCAGAAAATAGTCAATCTCGCCGGAATACCCGGCCAGAATCAGGACAAACTGGCTGCGGTGGTCCTCCATCGATTTGACCAGCGTGTCGATGGCCTCCTTGCCGAAATCCTTGTCTCCGCCGCGGGCCAGACTGTAAGCTTCATCGATGAAGAGAATACCGCCGAGCGCTTTTTTCACCAGATCCCGCGTCTTCTGGGCAGTATGTCCGATATATTCGCCTACCAGATCTGCGCGCTCTACTTCAATCAGATGCCCTTTACTGAGCACACCCATCCGCTGGAACAGCTTCGCCACAATCCGTGCAACCGTGGTTTTGCCAGTCCCCGGATTGCCCTTGAATACCATATGGTAGGCCTGGCCTCCGGTGGCAAGTCCGGCTTCACTGCGCATCTGGGCCACCTGCAGCAGGGCATAGATCTCGAAGACCAGCTCTTTGATGTTATCCAGACCTACAAGTGCATCCAGCTCCCGGCTCAGCTCCTGGAACAGTCCGCTATGGCTGCCGGGCTTGGGAGCTGCCGTGCCGCCTGCGCTATCAGCCGGCAAGCCGGACACCGGGGCCGGAGCCTGATTATTCAGCACAATGTTAATCTGCCTGGACGGTCTGCGTTCTTCCCGTCCGCTGCTTGCCGCCGCTACATGTCCGTTCACCTAGTTCACCTCATTATACAGGTCTGACTTGCTCTAACCAGTCTATTCCAGTATAAAAGGCGTTATTAGCAGTTTTGGAAATTAGCAGATTTACAGCGACAGCTCCTGCAATTTCCATTTGGTGTAGGCCAGAATCTCGCGGGACTTATACTTAAGCATCGACATCACTTTAGACTCCGTGACGCCAAGCTCCGGGTTCTTATACCCCAGCTTACGCGCAGTCTCCAAGGCGCGGCGGCCATGAAAATCATGGGTAATCACGACAGCTGAAGACAATCCCTCCTGCTGCATGACTGTCTTGCTGAACAGCAGGTTCTCGTAAGTGCTGGTAGACTGGTCCTCCAGATAGATCACCTTGTCAGGTACTCCATGGGCAACCAGATACCTCTGCATGCCTTCGGCTTCCGTGTACTTATACTCCGGCTGATCCAGCCCTCCAGAGACAACAAAATGGCTGAATGCACCAGACTTATACAGCTCAAGCGCATAATCCAGCCGTTCCTTCAGCCCGGGGCTCGGTTCATCGCCCCACATCGACATCCCCAGAATAACTCCGGCGTCCGCCTTCACCATGGGCGAGGTGGTTGCTGCACTGTTAATTCTGTTAAAGACTACTCCGCACCAGATGAATCCGGCCACAATCAGTACCAGCAGCGAGACCAGCAGCACCCTCTTCGTGCGGTGGCGGCGCTTGCGCGACACTTTGCGGATCGGGGATGAACCCCGTTGGTAGACATACCAATCCATGATCTACTTCCTCCTAAATTCTCCGTGATGAAACAATTCGGCACGATGCTTCAGTGAAAGGGAGAAATACGGAAAGGCATGAGCGTCTATCGCACGCAGAATTGAATTGGCTGTTGACCAGGCTAACTGATAATCACTGTCCGTGATATCTTCCCGCTCCAGCGCTTCCTCCAGCTCATCCTCATCCAGCAGAAATACTTCACCATTCCACAGCACTACAACATCCAGATACAGATCGTCGAACCAGGGAACCCCTTGATCGGTCACGCCCTGGACCTTGCAGGTGTCAATGTACCACTGCACAATATTTTGCCGTTCATCAAACATGGCCGTCACAATATAGTGGCTGTCCTTGGGAAAATACTGCAGCCATGAATATCCCTTGTCCGCAATGCGGTATGTATGCCTGCCGTAACTCTTCCATAGCGGCTCCTTCAGCCCGTATATAGTGTAGAGTGTGATATAACCGCTGAACTCCCGGGTCTCCACATAGCGGCAGGCAAAATGGCGGCGGGTAATCCTGCGCCAGTTGGCCCGGTCTCCGAATTTACGTTTCATATGAATAACCCTCTTCTGATAATGGTGCATTCAGCTTAACACATTTTGCAGAGACACTCAAAACAAGAAAACCCCGACATCCGGCAATTCTGCATAGCGCAGAGCTCCCGGAGCTGTCAGGGTAATCGTTAATGCTATGAATTTGACTTCAAGTCAGTCTAATGTACATTGCCGGGTCCTTCAACAAAACCGCTGCCCGGATCACTTGCCGGATCGGTTCCGGCATTCGGGTCAGGGATGATTCCAGGATCGACAGTACCGGTCGTCGCCTCCGGTGTCGGTAGTGGCTCTGCCGTGGCAGCCGCAGGCGGCGGTGTCATCTCAGGCGGGGTTGTGGCTGCTCCGCTGCCGTTATCCCCTCCTTGACCATTGCCGTTATTACCTGGACCGTGATTGCCTGGACCATTATTACCTGATCCGTTATTCCCAGGTCCATTGTCAGGCGGATTGCCGCCGTTCTCTCCATTTCCGGAATCGCCGCCGTTATCGGGGTTATCCGTAGGCAGATTCGGGTCAGGCGTCATCTCTGGCTCAGGGGTCTGAAGCTCATCCTGAACGGACACCGTTATAGTCTCAGAAGGCTCGCTCTCCTGATCTAGTTCCTGATAATATGCAGTAACATAATATTCGTAAGACAGTCCCGGCATCGCACTGATGTCCCCGATATTCGAGGCCATGGTGTTCATGAGCGGGGTGAAGTCTGCTTCAGACGTCTCGCGGCGGTAAATACGGTATTCTACACCGCTGGCCGCAGCAGGATTCCAGCTCATATTGACCGTCATCGTGGATGGATCATACGCAGCCTGGAAGCCCGTTACCGCCGATACCGCTTCAGGCGTCGGCGTAGCCTCTACCTCTACAGCAGCGCCCTTCGGTACCGGGAACTGCTTGGCAGGCACACCTTCGAGCGCCTTCTCCATGACCTTGCCCCAGAAGGCAGCGGCCAGCGGACTGCTGTTCTTCAGCAGATGGGTCTTGCTCGGCTTGTCGTAGCCCATCCATACCGCTGCCGTCCATTCCGGCGTATAGCCGACGAACCAGACATCACGGTTCGAGCTGATGCCCTTATATCCGCTTTGTGTTGTACCGGTCTTACCGGCTACCGGACGGTTAATTTTTGCTTTTTTACCTGTACCGTCCTGTACAACACGCTGCATCATCTCTGTCATCTGATAGGCCGTCTGTTCACTCATCACACGGTCTGCCTTGGTGTTCGCCTTGTAGACGGTCTTGTCATCAGCGTCAGCTATAGACTTGATGGAGTATGCCTCCCGCAGTTCTCCGCCATTGGCGAACGCACTGTAGGCCTGGGCCATCTCCATCGTGTTCGTTCCCTCACTCATCCCGCCGAGGGCGAGCGACAGGTTCTTGTCTTCATCCTTCAGGTTGATCCCCAGCTTCTTGGCGAACTGGAAGCCGGTATTTACACCGATCTCATTCAGCAGCCAGACCGCCGGAATATTCTCCGACTTCGTCAGCGCATCGCCCATGCTGATCGACTTCGAGTACCCGTGCAGATTGTTCGGACAATATTTGCCGAAGCACTGCTTCTCATTGCTCAGCATGGAATCATTCGTGAATTTGCCGGATTCCAGTGCCGGTGCATAGGATACCAGGGGCTTGAAGGCAGAACCCGGTGAGCGGCGGCTGCCATCGATCCGGCTGTAGCCTTTTTTCTCATAATTACGTCCGCCCATCAAGGCTACAACGCTGCCATTCTCCTGATTCACAATGGTCATTGAGCCCTGAACCAGCTCATCGTCCACACTTTTCTCGAAGTTATCACTGTCGGCAAAAGCATCCTCGATCGTCTCCTGGGCATGCTTATCCATGGTTGTATAAATCTTATACCCGCCGATATTGAGATCATCCTCGGTCAGCCCGAATTTGTCCTCAGCCTCACCAATCGCATAATCAATGAATGCCTGGTAACGCTGCTTCTTCTCAGGCGGCTTGTAGTTGTAATCCACGGCCTTCGCTTCGTCCATCTGCTCCTTGGTAATCAGCTTCTGCTCATACATGAGTTGAAGCACTACGCCCCGGCGTTCCTTCGACAGCTCAGGGTTACGCAACGGATTATAGCGGGACGGCCCTTTGGGCATTGCAGCCAGAGTGGCTATTTCCCAAAGCTCAAGTTTATTCAGATCGCTTTCCCCGAAATAACGGATGGAAGCGGCCTTAATCCCATAAGTGGTTCCGCCGAACGGAATCCGGTTCAAATACATCGTGATAATACTCTCTTTGGATTCTTGCTTCTCCAGTGCAACGGCAATCGACACCTCGGTCGCCTTACGGAAGAAGGTCTTGTCGCGGTTCAGAAAGATGTTCTTCGCCAGTTGCTGGGTAATTGTACTCCCGCCTTCTACCATACTGCGGGCCGCAATATCCTTAACGGCCGCGCGTCCGATGGACCAGAGATCCACCCCGTTATGCTCGAAGAACCGTTTATCCTCGGTGGCTACGAATGCTTTAACCAGCATCTGGGGAAGATCCTCATATTCCACCGGATCGCTTTTCTCCAATGACAGCTCTCCGATCAGGTTCCGGTTCCGGTCAAAAATCTGTGTCGGCGGATTGATCGTCAGCTTGTCCCTGTTCTCATCCAGCAGCTTCTGCCCGTTCAGCATGATGAACAAATAACCGCCCAGCGCACAAAAAATAGCTAGCGCAACTGAAAAAAACAAACTCCACAGTACACGCTTTTTGGTTAAGAATCTTTTCTTTTTTTTCTTCGGCTTCCCTTGGGAGCTTGGCGGCTGACTTCCTCTGTTTCTGTTGCCGCCGCTCCGGGTTAACTGGTCTCTGGACATACTGCCTCCTGACTCCCTTAACGGAAAAAACGTAAATGATGTTCACGAATGAAAAGAACAACCTTCTCAGGTTGCTCTCTCGCACTCTCTATTCAAACGATTTATAAACAAAAAGGTTTCGCTTCAAGACGGTAAAATCTTAATTCTCGCTGTTATTGTCCTGCATCAGTGATACGCTTCGCTGCGGCGTAAATGTGGAGATCGCATGCTTGTACACCATCTGCTGGCGCCCGTCACTGTCGATGACAATGGTGAAGTTGTCGAACGCTTTGATAATTCCCCGGATTTGAAAGCCGTTGGTCAAATATACTGTAGCAGGGATATTCTCTTTGCGCAGCTGGTTCAAGAACGTATCTTGAATATTAATGGACTTGTTCATATGACGTACCCCCAATGGTTCAATTAGATTGTTCAGAAGTATATTCAAGACCTGTAAGAAACTTTCCTGCTATTATACCATTTAATTTCGCAAAATTCTCAGAAAAGTTTTGGCTCTCCAGGACGTCAATCCACTGAATCTCCTTCATGTGGCGAAACCATGACAACTGCCGCTTGGCAAACCGGCGGGTATCACGCTTCAGCAGCACCACGGCTTCCTCAAGCGTCATCTCCCCCTCCAGGTAGGCGGCAATTTCCTTGTAGCCCAGACCCTGCATAGACACAAGACTCCTGCCGTAGCCTTGATCCAGCAGCCGCTGCACCTCAGGCACGAGGCCCTCCGCCAGCATCTGATCGATTCGCTCTTCAATACGTTTATATAGTATTTTCCGGTCCATTGTCAAACCGATCAGGCATAATTCATAGGGAGACTCCTTGTTCTGGCCGGCCAGCGAGTCGGATAACGGGACGTTCGTCTGGTGAAAAATCTCCAACGCGCGGATGATCCGCCTGCGGTCATTGGGATGCAGCCGCTCCGCACTGGCCGGGTCTACCGCTGCCAGACGGGCATGCAGGGCATCAGCCCCATGCTCCTCGGCGTAGGCCTCCTGCTGCTCGCGGAAAGCCTCGTCAGCCACCGCTTCGGAGAAGCGGAAGCCGTAGCATAACGACTCAATATACAGTCCAGTACCGCCCACAATAAAAGGCAGCTTGCCCCTCGCGCTGATCTCCTCAATCAGCCGTGCTCCCTGCTCCTGGAATTCAGCTGTGGAATAGGCATCCTGCGGATCATGAATATCAATCAGATGATGGGGAATGCCCTTCATCTCGGCAGGCGTGATCTTGGCCGTACCGATATCCATCCCGCGGTAGACCTGCATCGAATCCCCGGAGATGATCTCGGCTCCGTGAGCCTCGGCCAGCTCCAGACTCAGTCTGGTCTTGCCGACCGCTGTCGGACCCAGCAGTACAAGCACTTTGCGTTTCTTCTTAGTTGTCAATGGTAATCACCCCGTACGATGTTTTGGCATTGGCCCGCAGCAGCTCCTTGAAGCCCAGCCGGGTGAACTCTCCGCTCAGTGCCTTCTCCTTCAGCAGCACCGTCTTGCGCGCAACCCTGGTTGCCTCAGCCACGCTATCAGCTGACAATGCAGCAGGATTCGCGAATTGCCGCAGCGGCGAGATCGCCGCCGAATCCGTCAGCGGCACCCGGAACATCGGATCGAAGTATACGATGTCGATGCTCTTGTCCGGCTGGGCCCGCAAGTATTCCAGATGGTCCCCGTGCTGCACATCAATACGGCGCAGCGCTTCGTTCACCTTCACCTGGCCAGAGACATACCCGCTCATCCCTTCCAGCAGGAGAGCATACAACGGCAGCGAGCTCTCCAGTGCCGTCACCTTGGAGGTCTCCCCTCCGGTGACTGCGAACAGCAGCGAATCCGCTCCGAGTCCGGCCGTGCAGTCCAGCACGCTGTCGCCGGGGAGCATGCCTGCGGCATCGATCATAGGGTCCGGCTCGCCTCTTAAGATTCTTTTGGCGCGGACAAAGCCCATGCTGGGATGGAATTCCATCGGCGGCATTCCCGGCGTAATCAGCCGGACGGCCTCCTGCAAAACTACCAGAATCTGTTCGTCCCCGTAATGCTCCACCAGCTTGCTCATCGAGAATTTCGCTCTCGGAGCATAGGCGCAGCCTGTGCGGTCCGCAAGCTCCCGGGCCCGGGCCACCACTTGCGGTATCGGGTCAAAGCCCGTCGTTATAATCATGTTGCCTCCGTTCTGCACTCAATAAATGTACAATATAGCCACTACATAACGCGCTTAAACAGCTTCTCCAGATCATAGGCCGAGAACGACACAACGATCGGGCGTCCATGCGGGCAGGTATAAGGCTGGCGGCAGGCCGCGAGCCGGGTGAGGAGCGATTCCACTTCCAGCTCTGTAAGCTTCTGGTTGGCTTTGATCGAAGCCTTGCAGGAGCAGAGAATAGAGGATTTCTCGCGCAGCTTGGCGAGGTCAATCGACCGTTCGCTTAAGACCCACTCTGCCATCTCTTCAATTACCGCCTTCTCGTCCCCTTCCGGGAACCAGTACGGCAAGGAACGGACCAGGAAGGTCTGCCCGCCAAAATGCTCAAGCACAACCCCCGCCTGCTCGAACCAGTGCAGCCGTTCGCTAAGCTGCCTGCTCTCCGAAGGCGTGAACTCCAGCGTAATCGGCAGCAAAAGCTCCTGTGAGGCATCTTCAGGCTTGCCGAATTTCTCATAATAAAATTCATAATTCACCCGCTCATGCGCAGCGTGCTGGTCAATCAAATACAGCCCGCTGTCATTCTGGGCGATAATATAGGTTCCGTGATGCTGGCCGATATAATTCAGCTCGGGAAACTGTGGAAGACCAGTGCCGCTCTGCTCCGCAGGAGCGTACAGCTCCCCGGCTGCCGGCTGCTGCCCCCGGCCAGCCATAGCTGCCTGGGGGCGGTAGCTGTCGCGGGGGCCGGAGGACGGCTGGCGGTATGAACCCTGGGTGGCGTTCCCGCCGCTGTATGCAGCGGCCGTCTCTCTGGCCTGCTGCTGCTCCTGTGCATTGCTGCCGCCATAAGGCTGGGTATTCCCGGATGCTTGGGCAGCAGCATAAGATCCTCCAGCGGCAGGGCCGGTTAATCGACCAGCGCTGCCAGAGAACGGAGCGCCGCTCCCTCCGCTGGAAGGCAGCTGGTTGCCCGCTGCGACGCCAGCACCGCCAGGCATTCCCTGGCCGTAGCTGCGCGGATCTGCTGACTTGTCCGCACCGCCCGCTTCCGTACCTTGCTGAATACTGCCCGGAGCTGCGCCTTTGGAGAAGGCGAATTGCTCCTGAATGAAGGAGCTGCTGTTCTTGCCGCCGATGATCTCCTTGGTGGGGCGCGGAATCAGGCTCTGGCCCATCAGCAGCGAGCGGAGCTGCTGCTCTATGAACCCGTACAGCTCAGGTTCCTTGCTGAAGCGTACTTCAAGCTTGGCCGGATGCACGTTGACATCCACCAGTGACGGGTGCATCTCCAGCTTCAGGACCAGCAGCGGATAACGGTTAATCGGCAGCAGCGTATGGTAAGCGCGCATGATCGCCGCGTTCAGCCCGTTGCTGCGGATGTAACGGCCCCCGACCAGCGTCGTCACCGCATTGCGGTTCGAGCGTGTCCACTCGGGACGGCTGATATAGCCGGAGATCCGGAAGTCCGGATCTTCCGCCGACACCGGGAGCATAGCCTTGGCGGCTGAGGTGCCATACACAGCGGCAATTACCTGCAGCAGGTCTCCGTTGCCCAGCGTATGCAGCAATTGATTGCTGTTATGTTGCAGGGTGAAGGAGATATCCGGATGGGCCAAGGCCATCCGGTACATGGCATCGGAGATATGGCCCAGCTCGGTCTGGATGCTCTTCATATACTTGAGACGGGCAGGCGTATTATAGAACAACTCCCGCACGGTAAGGTCACTGCCTTTGCCGGAAGCTGCATCTTCATTACGGATCAGCCTTCCGCCCTCGATGTCCAGCACCCGCCCTTTACCATCGTCTCCGCTGGCGGTCAGCAGGGTCAGCTTCGATACCGCTGCGATACTCGCCAGCGCTTCTCCACGGAAGCCAAGGCTGGTGATCTGGAAGAGATCACGGCCGCTGGCAATTTTGCTGGTCGCATGGCGGTAGAAGGCGGTCTCGCAGTCCTCCGGCTCGATCCCCGAGCCGTTATCCTTCACCCGGATGCTCTGCAGTCCCCCCTCTTCCACAGAGACTTCAATGCGGGTGCTGCCCGCATCGATTGCGTTCTCGACCAGCTCCTTCACCACAGAAGCAGGACGCTCGACTACCTCCCCGGCAGCAATCTGGTTGGCAATATGCTCATCCAGCACATGAATTTTAGCCATATTCGTTCACCCCGCATGTATTTATTTTATAGATAATATTGAACATTAACGGACTGTAAAAAACGGACTGTAAAAGCCTTATTCGGACAAGTAGAAATGGCATTGCAAAATCACCCTAACGGATGAATAAGATTACCTTCGCGCGAGCACAATGTATGCTGTTTTTCACATACATTTAGGCCACATTCCTGCTTGCGAGCACAATGTATGTTGTTTTTCACATACTTTCGGGCCGTGTGCCTGCTTGCGAGCACAATGTATGTTGTTTTTCACATACTTTCGGGCCGTGTGCCTGCTTGCGAGCACAATGTATGCTGTTTTTCACATATATTTGCTACTTATTCCGCTGTAACAGCCAATCGTATTCGGTTTTAAGCACACCTTCAACGGCAGCAGTTCCGCTGAACTACAGTTCTCTTGCCTTCAGCTTCAGCTCATTCAAGAGGCCCATCGCCTGCAGCGGGGTCATGTTCATCAGATCCGCGCCTTGCACGGCGTTGATTAACTCTTTGAGCAGCGGATTGTCTTTGACAGCAGGCATCACTGCTGCTCCCTTGCGGTTCTTGCGCGGCTCTTCCTCGCCAAAAATAGACAGCTGCACCACTTCATTGTCCTCTTCCTCTACGGGAGAAGCAAGGGATACGGCAGCCTCCCGCTGTCCGGCAGCCATAGAAGCTGCTGCTTCGGAATACGGGTCCGGATGTGCTGGAGCTTGCGCGGTGCGTTCAGCCGAATAGGACTGGCTGCCTGGGGCAGCTCCTTCTCCGGCATCCGGCGTCTGCGCAGCGGTAGCCTGATGCTCCTGTATAACCGTTCCGCTCCCGCTCCGGTCACTGTAACCCGTGCCGTAATTCAGCGCTGCGGCGCCCGGCGGAGAAGCCTGTTCAATGCTCTGGAGCAGCCCGTAAGCCCGGTCAATAATTCCTTCAGGCAATCCAGCCAGCCTTGCACAATAGATCCCGTAGCTGCTGTCCGCAGCTCCCGGCACAAGCTTGCGGAGGAAGTTCACCTTGTCGCCGCTCTCCTGGACCGCCATCGAATAATTCCGCAGCCCCTCAAGGCTCTGCTCCAGATGGGCCAGCTCATGGAAATGTGTGGAGACCAGTGCCTTGCAGGCAATGGTATCATGCACATATTCGATCACCGCCTGGGCAATCGCCATCCCCTCACTGGTCGAGGTCCCCCGGCCCAGCTCGTCGATGATGATCAGGCTGCGGGCGGTCGCTTTCTCGGTCATGACCTGAATGTCAGCCATCTCGACCATGAACGTACTCTGGCCGCCGATCAGGTCATCCGCTGCACCGATCCGCGTGAAGATGCGGTCGATCAGTGCTACCTCGGCGCTGGCCGCCGGCACGAAGCAGCCGATCTGGGCCATGATGCAGATGAGCGCCACCTGGCGCATATACGTGCTTTTGCCGGCCATGTTCGGCCCTGTAATCAGCAGGATATTGCCATCGTCCTTGCTGAGTGTGCTGCCGTTGGCAATAAACGCCGAATCCTTCAGCACCGCCTCTACGACCGGATGGCGTCCGCCTTCAACCCGCAGATCGTAGCTGTCAGACAGCTTCGGCTTCACGAACCGGTGCTCCGCGCTGACGGCTGCGAGGCACTGATACACATCAATCTCCGCCACCTTCTCGGCCAGCGCCTGCAGGCGCGGAACCTGGCTGCTGATCTGCTCGCGCAGCTCGGTGAACAGACTATATTCCAGATCTGTCATCTTATCCTGGGCTTCCAGGATCAGGGCTTCCTTCTCCTTCAGCTCAGGAGTGACATAACGCTCGGCATTGGCCAGTGTCTGCTTGCGCTCATAACGGCCTTCCGGCAGCGAGGACAGATTGGAGCGGGTAATTTCTATATAGTAACCGAAAATTTTGTTATAGCCGATCTTGAGGGATTTGATCCCTGTCACCTGGCGTTCCTTCGCCTCAAGCTCGGCAATCCAGCGCTTGCCGCTGCTGCTGGCTTCCCGCAGCTCGTCCAGACGCTCATGGTAGCCCGCGCGGATGATTCCGCCGTCACGCACGGACACCGGTGCATCCTCCACAATCGCCCGCTCGATATCTTCACGAAGCTCCGCGCATTCATCCATAGACGCACCGATCTCCCTTAAGGTAGAAGAGCCGGAGGTCAGGCACATCTCCTTCAGCGCAGGAATCTGGGCCAGGGACAATCTGAGTGCGTTCATATCGCGCCCGTTCGCGCTGCCGAAGGCAATACGCCCGACCAGCCGCTCCAGATCGTAGATCTCCTTCAGCGCCCCGCGCAGATCCTCGCGGACGATGAACTGGTTATACAGATAGTCGACCGCTTCCAGGCGGCGCTCAATCGGCGCGCGCTGCAAGAGCGGCTTATCGATCCGGCGGCGCAGCAGGCGTCCGCCCATGGAGGTCTCGGTGCGGTCCAGGAGCCAGAGCAGCGAGCCTTTTTTGGAGCGTTCCCTAACGGTCTCGGTAAGCTCCAGATTCCGTCGGGTGAACGGATCGAGAATCATATAATTCCCCGGCTCGTAAGGTGAGATCTGGGTAAGCTGTCCCAGTGAACGCCGCTGGGTCTCGCTGAAATAGGAGATCAGCAGCGCCAGCACACGGCCGCGCTCCTTCTCCAGCCGGACCCAGGCCGCTTCGCCGAACTGGCGGCGGGCCAGCGCTTCCTCCTGCTTGTCCCACGGCGTATAGACCACAGGCTTGGCCAGCAGGGAAGCTTCACTGCGCAGCTCCTCCAGCAGGGCCGAATCGCCGATAATCTCCGCAGGCTCATAGATGCCAATCTCATCGCGCAGCCACTCGGTACTTGCGAGTACCGATGTGACATACAGCTCACCTGTCGTCAAATCGCAGGCGGCCAGCGCCATCATCCCGTCTTCCTCTGTTACGCAGACGAGGTAGTTGTTGCTTTTGTCCGAAATAATCTTGCCGTCCATCACCGTACCCGGTGTTACGACCCGGACGATATCACGGCGGACCATCCCTTTAGTCACCGCAGGATCATCCAGCTGCTCGCAGATCGCGACCTTGTAGCCCTTCTCGATCAGCCGCTGTATGTACCCCTCGGCGGCATGATACGGCACTCCGCACATTGGAATTTTCTCGCCCACCCCGCCGTCGCGGCCTGTTAATGTAATCTCAAGCTCTTTGGATGCCAAGAGGGCATCCTCGAAGAACATTTCATAGAAATCGCCCAGACGAAAGAAAAGGAAAGCGTCTTTCGCCCCTTCCTTGACTTTGAGATACTGCTGAATCATCGGCGTATAGTTTGCCATCGTCTACCTCCATACCTACTTCATACTGTTCTCTATTATAGCAGAAACTCCGCTCCCCGGGTTACCCCCGGCACGCCCGCAGCGTGTGCTAAAAGTTGGTCGGGGTGTTCTGGGGGATGGGGACGGGTTGGCGCTTGGGGGATTAGGGGGTAGTGAGGAGGAGTGTGAAGTGTGCGTGTGGGAGATGTATGGGTCTGGGGTGGGAGGAATGTGGTGATGTTGGGGCAGGTGTAAGGGCGGGTTGAGGCGGGATGCTGGGGCGGACGAAGATGTGGGTGAGGATGTGAGGGCGGACGTGAGTAGCTTGTTAGGTGTAGATGAGAGTGTAATGTGTATGTTTACGAATGCTGGTCAAAAAATCAGTATGGGATGTGGGTGAGCCTGTAAGTGCAGCTGAGAATATTTGGTCAGAGTGCGGGCCATATGTGGCGGGAATACAGGTGAGAATGCTTGGTCCAGATGCGTATACGCGAGTGCGAGTGTGGAGTGGCAAATGCGGATGCAGGTGTGAGTGCGAAATTGCGGATGCAGGTGTGAGTGCGAAATTGCGGATGCAGGTGTGAGTGCGAAATATGGTGACGGAGGCTCAGGCAGGCATAGTCAAGCATGGTGAAGAGTGTTCCCGGCAGGTTTTTTTATTCTATTGTAGTTTGTGCATTAGATGGCCCTGTGATTGGCTGAAAAATAGGATCTATTGCACTTCGTACATTAGAAATCCTTAAAAGGAGAGTTTTCGGACCAAATCCCAGAAATCTAATGTACGAACTACATCAGAATGGATCTCAGCGCTGGCAAACGGCGATTCTGCTGTAGTAAATGCAATCACTCAGATAATCAGCTTTGTTAATCACTTCGTTAATTACTTCAACAGACCCATATAGTTGCGATAGCGTGATTAGAATAGTAAGTTGTATTGGGCGTTAAGCTTAATTGTAATTCATACAACTAAATCGTCCGATATTCCACCGATTATCCGTTTAGTTGTAGTTTGTACATTTAAAAATCCATCTGAACCCGGGTTCTCGCAATTCGGGCAAATTTAGTTGTACAGACTACACTTAGAAGGGAAAAAGCCTCTTTAGAAGTGTGTATAGTTGTACAGAGTACACCTATCGCTATGCACCTGTCCCTGAATGTTCGCTCCAAACGAAGTTTCATGGATGGGCGCACGTTTGAAGGGGATGATTGGTTGACTAACTTAAGTATTTAAGAGAAATCCAGAGAAATTAAGAGTAATTTAGAGGAATTGAGAGGAATTGAGAGGAGTACTTAAGTACGATTGTTTGTTTAAAATATAGCCGCCATCGCTACAGCTTTCCCGCAACCAGCGGTGCGGGAAAGCTGTAACTGGCGGCTATCGGGATTTGACGGGCGGCGGGCTCTATTGATATGCATCCGCCCGCCCGGAGGGCAGCGCCCCGGAGTCCGGCGGGGCGCTCCGTACCCAGGAGCCGCGGATATCCCGCGACTCATCCCAGCTCTGCTGCTCCGCTATGGCGCGCAGCAGCGGATCAATCCACCGGGCGGCGGCTGCGTAGCCGCCCAGTGCGCGCAGCTGCGCCTCCAGGGGAGGCCAGGCTGTGCGCAGAGGAGATTTGCCGCCGCTGTAGAAGGCGGCATGCAGGTCTTCCCGGTCGAGCGGGCGCAGCGGCAGGTCTTCATAATGGCTCACGATCAGGTGAGCCAGACAGACCGCGCCTTTGGCGATGACCGGGGAGACCAGGAAGCTCGGCAGGGTCCGATACTCGAAGCCGCCATGCGGCTGAGGGCGGAAATCGCCGAGCACGCCATAGCGGGGACGCCGGGCCGCAGCCCGGATGTCCTCCAGCAGGAACAAGGGCAGCGCCAGATAGTTATCTAGCGCGCGCAAGAGCGGCGCACACAGCGTGACGCCGCTGAAGTGCAGGTGGCCGCCGAGGGCCCAGCCCCGCAGCGGCATACCTCCCGCCCGCCAGCGCAGCGAGCGGTCGGCAATGAGCCGGTCCGCCTCGCGTGCGGCGGACATCAGCTGCGCCAGCAGCGCGCGCGGTTCCCCGCGCGGCGCGGGGCGCAGCTCCGCCACCGGGAACACGCCGCGCGTTCCCGGGGGTCCGGCGTCGCAGCCCGCGACGCCGTCCATGGGCAGGTACCGCGACGCCGGCACGACGCGGCCAGAGGATTCCCGGAGCAGCAGGAACTCCGGGTCCATGCCCATGAGCAGCCCCGGCCGGCCCGGCTGCTCACCGTCAAGCATCTGCGCAAGCGCTACGTATGCTGAACGGTACGGCTCAGGCAGCGCTCCTGCGGGATCAGGCAGCACCGGAGTGATGCCTGTGACCATGTACCGCCGCCCGCCCATGGCCCGCAGCTCCACCTCGCCGCTGTCCAGTCCCAGACTATACAACGCCCGCACCGCAGTGGTCCGCAGAACCCCTGCAGCCCCCCGCAGCTCCCTTCCTCCACCACCTAAACTTCCAAACTCATCCCCACCATTCCGATACTCACCCTGCCTTCCAACTCCTACACTACCACTCCCATACTCCTCTCGCTCCTCAACTCCTGGCCCTCCACGCTCATACTCTTCTTGCTCCCCAGCTCCTACCACTCCACTCCCATACTCACCCTGCCCCCCATCTCCTCCCCCACTATTCCCATACTCTTCTTGCCCCCCAGCTACTCCCCGACCTCTCCCATACTCCTCTTGCCCTCCAACTCTTCCACCACCATGTCCATACTCCTCTTGCCCCCCAACTCTGCCCCCACTACGTCCATACTCCTCTTGCCCTCCAACTCCTTCGCCACCTCTCGCATACTCCTCTTGCCCTCCAACTCTTCCACCACCACGTCCATAATCCTCTTGCCCCCCAGCTACTCCCCCACCATTCCCATACTCCTCTTGCCCTCCAACTCCTACTCCCTCACTCCCATTCCTCGCCTTGACCTCCTCTTCCCTTCCACCACGTCCATAATCCTCTTGCCCCCCAGCTACTCCCCCACCATTCCCATACTCCTCTTGACCTCCAACTCCTACCCCACCACTCTCATTCTCCCCTTGCTCTCCAACTCTTCCCCTGCCACTCCCATCCCCAGCCAACCATCCAGCCCCAAGCCCCCCGCCCATAGCCGCCCCCGCTCCAAGCGGCTGGCAGTCCAGCACGGCCAGATTGAAAATAAGCACTCGGTAATGCTGTCTGTAGCTTGCGGGGTCTTGTCCATGCGAGTGGTTTTGGGTGTCTCTTGTATCTTGTCGCCGCGACCCTCTAGCGATAGAAATGGAGTCGGCCTCAATCCCGCAGCGCCGGAGCCTGCGTTCGATCTGCTCCGGTGCCAGCTGCCGGAATACGTTCAACCCTTCATTCATGTCTAATGCCTCCGCCCATACGAAATTCCTCAGGGCCGTATCCCCTCGCGCACCGTCCGGTTACCGGACAATACCCTTTGAGCGATAAGCCGCTGAGGAAACCTGACCCCCAAATTATCAAATGGAAATAGCACAAGCATCCTTACAAAGACCCTGTCGCACTATACTTGAACATTCGAACGCTGCCCTGTTTAATATTCCTGATGAATGCCGCTTCTCCAGCTCCAGCATCCCCCTCCGCTTCATTTCGCCTTGAAGGATACTCAACAGCATGAAGCCTACATCCTTACCATTCAAAAAATATTTTTATATTTTAAAAAAAAGAGGGCATTCGCCCTCTACGCCGCTGCCCTCTCATCATATAATGGATCATAACCCACACAGTACTTCAGGCAGCGGCGCACACCTTCCTACAACTCATCATCCAGGGCGTCAGGGTCCAAATCATCGTAATCATAATTCTCGCCTTCAAAATCATAATCCTTGTCTTCCAGATCATCGGCCTGATCACTGACAAACACGCGGAGCTTGGTCTCAGCCACCAGTTCCGCATCGAACTCGCGTTCCACCCGCAGTGTCACACTGCCTCCGCCCGGCGATACCCCGGCTTCCACACAATTGGGTTCCTGCGTTGCCTCCGCAGAGACCTGTGCCGTGGAAGCACGGTGTCTCGGGTCGAGGTACGACAATGGAATAAGCTCCACATAGGAGACCGTTTCCTTGGCAACCTCGGTCTGCTTGTTTTTGTCGTACGAATACCAGATGTTCACATCATAGGTACCGATTACTTCGATTCCGTTCCCGGCGGCAACCGCTTCGTACTGGTGGTTAATGATCCAAGCCCCCAGAATACTAGTCGGATGATGTGGCGGAGTCACGGTATGGGTTGCTGTAGAGAACTTACGACCTTTGCCGCAAATTGCCTTCGTAATGATCTCCCTTGTTTGACGTTTATGGCTTAATGACATCTTTGAACCTCCTCCATACAATCATTCACTATCAAGTGTATGCACGTTCTGGGCATTTGTTGATTGTTAGAGTAGAAATAAATTTGGGTAAGCCCTCAGATGCCGTAACTGAAGCCCTTTGCTTCATTTTATTGCCGGATTTAGTCCATTATGAGTCTCCTGAAGCGAAAAAAAACAAAAGTAGCGGCTCCCCCAAACCGGGAAAACCGCTACTTTTTGTTGTGCCAACATTTTAAGCCGGGAAGGGCAGAGGCCCCCTGCTAGGAAAGTACACGTACGATGCCAAGCTGCCGGTGGCGGCTGAGATCGATGAAGTCCTCACCGATGTTCACCAGCGGACGCAGCGGGTCGTGGGCCAGAATCATAATGATTTTGCCGATCTGCCCGTCCGTCAGGAGCACCTCATTGCCGATCATCGACTGCATTAGCTTATTAATGAACACACTGCAGATATACGGGTCCAGCTTGCCGTAGACGTTCTCGTCCATCTGCTTAAGTACCTCATACAGCGGCGCGGCTGTTCGATAGAACCGGTCTGAAGTCATCGCGTGGAAAATATCCGCTACCGCCACGATTTTGCTGAAATCCGTAATCCGGTGGCCCAGCACGCCGAAGGGATAGCCGCTGCCGTCCATCCGTTCGTGATGCTGCAGCGCCACAAGCGCCTGCATATGATTGGTACCCACCGTATCGCGGATCATCTCATAGCCATAGGTGGTGTGCTTTTTCATCAGGGCATATTCATCCTCACTCAGCGGACCCGGCTTGGTGAGGATTTCGGCCGGAATCATAATTTTGCCGATATCATGAAGCGTCGCAGCAATCGTCAGCATGCTCAGCTCGTCCGGCTTCAGCTTCAGCCATTTGCCAAGCAGCGTAGAGATGATGCCCACCGCCACATTATGCCTGTATGTATAGTCATCCTTAGTCTGCAGCGCAGACAATATTCCAAAGAAATCATTCTTCTCGCTCACCTGCTGGATGAACGGGATCACTTCATTCCTGAGCTCAATCATTGGCAGACGCTTCGTCTTCGTATAGCGCAGCTGCTCAAAAATACTCTCCATCGCCGCCGTACAATCATCCACAGCCAGCTGATAGAATGCAGCGCTGTCGACCTGGACCACATCCTGCGGCTCCAGAACGATCTTGTGCTGCGTAATCAGGCGGATATGCTCTCCGGTGAGCAGGGTCAATGCCGGCAAGACAAATACACCGCTATGATTAAAAAGGTTCGCTACCAGCTGTTTGCCGATATATTGATCATTGCTGTTATTCATATTCCTCACCTGCCAGACCAAGATTCTTGGGTTTTGGACATCACTTAAGAGACAAGCTCACTTTGGGCGCTTATGTTTCTTATCGTTATTTTACACCGGAATGTGAATACCTGACACCTAAATTACATGGATTTGCTTATGCTTTGCCTTTCGCAGGCTGTTTGTCCTTCGCCGGACGCAGCTCCACCGGGCTCTTATAGCGCTTGGCAATCTTAAGATACAGCGCAAGCTCGCGGCACAATTGCAGAATTGCAGAGCGGATCTCGAATTCCTCACGCGAATCCGGCAGCTCCATCTCCTGGAACTCCTGCTGCAGCTCCTCCAGCAGCCGCTCGGTCCGGCCGGTGTATTCCTCAGCCAGCACATCGCCGCTAAGCTGGTCGAACAGCTCGGCCACCATATCTCCGTGCGGCAGCTGCCGGTACACCTGTGAGAGCAGCTGCATCATATTCTGGATGGACTCCAGCTGCTCCTTGCGCATGTAGAAGTATACATTCCAGGCTTCATCCGGGTGGATCACATGATTCTCCATTTCCCTGGATGCCGCGCTGAGCCCCTTCTGTACAGCCTCCCCTGCCCCGATCAGCTCTTTTCCGTCCCAGATATAACCGGGATCACGGAGCGTTCTGGCCATCTGCCGGAAGATGACCGAGAAGTAGCCGTCCACCTCTTTGCGGATACCCGCAATAATCCCGCCGGTCTGCGGCATATAGATGAAGTTCACAAGGCCAGCCGAGCCGAGGCCGATAATCAGCAGTTCCACCTGCTGCAGCAGGATATGAACCGTAATATCAGCTTGTCCAAACACGCGGAACACAATTACCGAGCTGGTGACGATCCCTTCCTTGAAGCCGGCTTTGACAATCAGCGGGAAGCCGAACAATACATACAGTCCTAGTACCCAATAATGAAAGCCCAGGGCGAAGAATAGAATACAGCCCAAAAAGAGTCCCACCAATGAGGCGAAGAAGCGCGCCGAAATCGTGCGTAGACTCCTTTTGCGGGTCGTTTCCACCCCGAGAATGGCCAGCAGTCCCGCGCTTTGCGCATTAGGGATACCAGCGGCGGCTGCCAGCAGAATAGACAGCAAAGTTGCAGCCGCCGTTTTAATAATACGAAATCCCATGTGAATATCTCTCCTACACCGTTAAGCTTCATCATTCAAATAAAGATATAGTCATGGTACAAGATTTTGCCAAGAGACACAATATGACATGGTTCTTACCGTCTCGACAGCAGCAGCTTCTCCACATACACCACCAGTTGGTACATAGCCGTAGCCACAGCCGCAATAATGAGCAGACTCGACATGACCAGGGTGAAGTTGAACACCTGAAAGCCGTAGATGATCAGATACCCCAGCCCCGATTTCGCAACCAGAAATTCACCGACAATAACCCCGACCCAGGACATGCCGACATTCACCTTAAGGGTGGAGACCACCGCCGGGAATGAAGCCGGAAGAATGACTTTGCAGAACTCCTGGCTTTTGGAGGCACCGAAGGAGCGGACCACCTTGACCAGATTCGGGTCCACGCTGCAAAAACTGTTGTACACTACCAGAGTCGTGATAATCACGGTAATCGATAAGGTGGTAATGACAATGGCGGTGAAGCCTGCCCCGAACATGACAATGAAGATCGGGCCCAGCGCCACCTTCGGCATACTGTTGAATACGACCATATAAGGGTCCAGCACGGCGGACAGAAAAGGTGACCACCAGATGACGACAGCCAGCAGCGTCCCGATTAGGGTACCCAGAATGAAGCCCACTGCGGTCTCGCCCACGGTCATTCCCAAATGCGGCCACAGACTCCCGCTGACCATGTCGTCCCAGATCTGCCCGAACACCTTCGTCGGATAGCTGAACAACAGCTCATCGATCCAGCCCATTCTGGCCCCGGCTTCCCAGAGCACGAAGAACAGCAGCAGCAGGCTGCTCCGGACCATAAGCACCTGACTCTTGCGGCGCAGCTTCTTCTTCCTGTAATCCGCATGCTTCTGTTCCAGCCACTGCGCACGGGAGGCCGTCTCACGGGGCTGCGCTTCTGTATTCACATTTCTTCCCTCCCTGCCAGCTCCATTTCCTTCCATACCTCGTGAAAAAGCTCCGCGAAGCCCGGCAGGTCCCGCGCATACAGCGGCGGGGTGCGGCGAATCGCTTCCGGAATCTCAAAAATCCTGCGGATTCTGCCCGGATTCGGCTGGAGCAGAATGACCCGGCTGCTGACCGCAATCGCTTCAGACAGGTCATGCGTAACCAGAATCGCCGTGGTTCCCCGGCGCATTAGCGTCTCCGAGACCAGATCCTCCAGCTGCAGCTTAATCTGGTAGTCCAGCGCCGAGAATGGCTCATCAAGCAGCAGCAGGCCGGGGTCGGTAGCCAGTGTCCGCACCAGAGCGACACGCTGGCGCATCCCTCCCGAGAGCTGTGCCGGATAAGCCTGCTCCTTGCCCTCCAGCCCCATATCGGCCAGCAGCTGCAGCGATTTGGCACGCGAGCTTCCGGTGAGCCTTCCGGTCAGCTCCAGCCCGAGCAGCGCGTTATCCTCAATCGTCCTCCAGGGGAAGAGATAGTCCTGCTGGAGCATATAGCCGACCTCCGGCGAAGGTCCCGCGGTCTTACGTCCGCTGAGCAGCACCTCACCGCGTGAAGGCTGCAGCAGCCCGGCGATGATCGACAGAATCGTCGTTTTGCCGCAGCCGCTCGGTCCGACCAGGCTGACGAACTCGCCTTGGCTGACGCTGAGATTCAGATCCCCTATAGCAAGCGAAGCCTCGCGGTCTCCCAGGTAGGCGTGCGTGACTTCCTTCAACTCGACTACTGGAAGCATAGTGGTCGGCCTCCTCACTCCTTAATGGTGCTCTCTGCCCGCTCTGCAAAGCTGTTATTAACAATCTTAGCGGCTGGAATCCGTTCCTTCAGCTCACCGGCATGGTCAATGACATCCAGCAGATTATTCCATTCCTTCTCATCGATCACCGGATTCACCGCATAGGTATCCTGTTCCTTATAACGGCTGATGGCAGAGACCACAATGCCCCGGTCAATCTTGTCAAAATACGGCATTACCGCGTCAGCAATCTCCTCAGGACTATGAGCCTTCACCCACAACTGGGCACGCTGGACCGCATTGGTAAATTTCTGCACCGTGTCCTGATTCTTAGAAATGTAACTCTGCTTGGACATGAATACGGTATACGGCAGATACCCGCTCTCTACCCCGAAGGAAGCGACCACCTGGCCCCGGCCCTCACTCTCGAAGATCGATGCCTGAGGCTCGAACAGCTGCACATAATCTCCAGTCCCGGAAGCAAATGCACCGGCAATATTGGCAAAATCAATGTTCTGGATCAGCGTCAGATCCTTCCCCGCATCAATCCCCTTGTTCAGCAGTGTGAATGCGCCCGCCATCTGCGGCATGCCCCCTTGCCTTTGCCCAAGGAAGGTCGACCCCTTCACTTTGTCCCATGTAAAATGGCTGTCCGGTGTACGCGCAAACAAGAAGGTTCCATCCCGCTGCGTGAGCTGCGCAAAATTAATTACAGGATCATCCGCCCCCTGCTGGTACACGTAAATAGAGGTCTCCGAACCGACCAGCGCCACATCGATTGCCCCTGAGAGCAGGGCCGTCATGGTTTTATCTCCGCCAGGTATCGTCTGCAGCTCCACATCCAGCCCTTCATCCTTGAAAAAGCCCTGCGATAAGGCCACATATTCAGGCGCATAGAACACGGAACGGGTAACTTCGCCGATTTTCACCTTGACATCACCGGTTTTACTGCCGCAGCCTGCAAGAACAGAGCCAAGCACAAGTATCAACAAGAACGGCAATGACAGTCTTTTGAACCCTTTCATCCTCTCCACTCCTTTCCTCCCGGGTCTTTCGCCCTTGCTCTATGCATATGCGGGAGTCTATGGAAAGGTTAAAGTACAATATATGAAGCGCTTACATTATATTCGGTTCGTCAACCCCGCCCACTCTATGAATGATCGCAGCGCCGTATTCACGCTGTACAGGACCAGCGAGCCAGACCCGTCTGAATTGGGCGGTGCTTCCGCCGGGGTTATTTTGCAAGAACAATCTTAATAGAGCAGCCATTCCCCAAAAGCATGACACAGCTCCGCCCGGGTCAGCGGGAACGCAATGATATAACCGTCATCCTGCTCACTGCTGCTGCGCAGAACCCATCCGCCCGAAGAAGCTTCAATGTAAGAAATCTGCTGCAGGGTCCAGCCTTCCCCATTCTTCGCACATAACCGCAGTTCACCGGAAGCTGTCCGGTTCTTAAGCACTTTAGCCAATTCAGCGGAGCTGTCAGGATCACCTGTCTCCGCTTCCAGTGAAGCCGCCAGCACACACAACGTCCATGTTCCGGCCTTCTCATGAATCTCCTCATAACTCCGTCTGGACAGGAATACCGCAGGAGCGGACGGTTTCCGGGACTGCGCACGCTCGAAGCAATTGAACAGGTAATAGCAGGCGCGCTTCATCTCTGCCGGCTCTTTCAGCTCGCATCTGAAATCTTCCTCTTCCGTTAACCCTGTCAGGAGGATCTTATCCTTATGTACTTGCAGGCATACGTCCTGCGCATATTCACGCTCATTAAATTTCATTCTGCAGATCCGCTTGGAGCCGGAGGCTGTGCGCAGGAGCTCTGCCACCACTCTACGCCGGGTCTCACCCGGGAACAGATACTGTGCCAGACAGATACAATCTTGCTTATTCACATTCTTTATCCCTTCCTCTGTAGCATACATGTAAGTATTAATGTAAATGAGTGGCTTTCAAAAAAACTGCAAAACTATAAAACTTGCAATCTTTATGTTATCATAAGCTAATTTTAAGGTAAAATTAAGAAACACAGGGTAAGATCAATACCATGAAATACTTTTAGCGAGGTGGTTTTCAAAATGAGAATGCTCATCACTTTTCAAAACAAGCTTGTCCCTGTATATTTCACAACAGAAAACAAACAGCCGACCCAAAAAGTACTTCGACTGCTCAACAGTACGCTTGAACTCAAAATTCAAAAAGGCAAAAACGCCCTGCAGACCTGTTTGAATTCCCTGATCAGTATCGAAATTAAAGGCTCAGAAGCTATATTGCACAGTTACAGTGAAAATGATTCATTGGCCTTATCCCTCTATTAAACAGAGGGATATTTTTTTGCCGGTATACATATAAAGTTAAACAACTTAAAAAAGCACATGCCCGCAAGTGAGGGATGCGCTTAGTCTATGGGTTACAGGGGCTTAGGAGTCAACATTATACCATCAGTCAGCCAATCCGGAGGTTCCGGTTCTCCTCTTTCTCCGCCTTTTTAATTCGCAATTTGAACAACTTCACCAGGTTACGCCGGGTATGCTCTTCGTGACAGCTGTCCAGCTTCTTCAGGATGAAACGGTCGATGGACATGTCAATCGCTCCTTTAAATGGGGGCTTAGTCCCGTGATCTGGAGAGGGAATCATTTCCTCTTCTCCTTATATCACCTATATAACCGGGCCGCTGATTCCTTAAACTTGTCCCTGGCTGCGCCTCCACCGCTTGCGAAATTAGTCATACTACATATGGGCCTTTGAGTGGCAAATTAAGAATCCGTTATAGAAGATATGGTACCTTTGACGAAGGACAGCAGCTTCTATAGGCAGAATAAAAATTTTATCCGACTGATATTTACAAACTAAAAATTAAATGCTATATTATCGATAGTTAATATTAAATAGATATCTAAGGAGAAATCATAATGTCGAATGTACTGTTTATCAAAGCTAATAACCGCCCTGCCGAGCAATCCGTAAGTGTTCAGCTCTACAACGAATTCCTGTCCAGCTACAAGGAGACTCATCCGCAGGACCAGATTACTGAACTCGACCTGTTCGCTGAACAGCTTCCTTACTACGATAACACACTCATCACTGGCGTATACAAAGCCGCTCAAGGCTTCGAAGCCACTCCTGAAGAAGCAGCAGGCGCTGCACTTGTTAAGAAATATCTGGACCAGTTCTTGGCCGCTGACAAAGTAGTCTTTGCCTTCCCGCTCTGGAACATGACCGTTCCGGCTGTACTGCACACTTATATCGACTACCTGAACCAGGCTGGAACTACCTTCAAGTATACTGCTGAAGGTCCTGTAGGACTGTTGACTGGCAAAAAAGCAGCTGTTCTTAACGCCAGAGGCGGCGTGTACTCCGAAGGCCCGGCAGCAAGTGCTGAAATGGCCGTTAACTTCATCATGGGCAACCTGAACTTCTGGGGCTTCAAGGAAACTACACAGGTAATCATCGAAGGACACAACCAGAACCCGGACAAATCCGCTGACATTATCGCTTCCGGTCTGCAACTGGCTAAGACAGCAGCAGCATCGTTCTAATCTGCTAATACTTTAACCAGCATACGTAAAACGGGCTGTCCCAAACTTGGGACAGCTCTTTATTTCGGAGTTGGATCAACTTGAGCACTAAAAAGCAGCGATTCCCCCATAATGGGAGAATCGCTGCTTTTTTTAACGTTTGAAGCTTTTAGAAAATCGGGAACTTGGCTCCACAGTAGAACATCTAATTGTGGGATAGCTCCCTTGACGTTGAAACGGAGTTCTTACGGACAGGTCCAGATGCCACTGCTATAACAGTTGCTGAAGCAGGTGGATTTTCTCCACTTGCTATTGAACAAGTTGCCTTAAGCTAGATAGCAGTTGGAAAAAAGGCACTTAATCTGCTCCAACTCTTCCCAATCGAGGTATTAGCGGGGTAACAAGTGACGTTTATCCAACTAATTTCCCAAAATGCTCTTAAGTCACCAAATTAAGATACGTTTTTCCAACTACTCTCCAGGGTGGCGTAGCTCCTGCTTACACAATGCACAGCATCTAGCAAGTTTATTCCGTCATGCAAACTTTCATCCCTATTCGCATGCTCGCTTCCATGCTTCTACAACGCCTTGGGATTTCAGCGCCGCTCAATATTCGTCCAGCACCCGCTGCCAGCTGTTGCCCTTGGCGCGGGGAGGGGTGCTTTTGGCAGAAGCGGCGGCTGTCTTGCGCTTCTGTCTCGCTTCCTTGCTGTTCTGGAATTGCAGCTCCTTTTGCGTCTTGTGGTAATTCTGCAGCCGCTTCCCGTCCAGCACACCGCTGGCGGCAGCCTCAAGCACGGCGCAGCCTTCCTCCCGTTTATGAGTACAGTCGCTGAAACGGCATTCCGCCGCAAGCGTACTGATCTCACCGAACGCCAGGTCCAGTCCGCCGTCATCCTCCCACAATTGCAGCTCGCGCATTCCCGGCGTATCGACGATGATTCCGCCATCCGGGAGGACGAACAGCTCGCGGTGTGTGGTCGTATGACGTCCGCGGCTGTCCCCTTCCCGCACATCCTGGGTGAGCTGCAGATTCCGGCCGCTGAGCCAGTTGACCATCGTTGATTTGCCGCAGCCGGACGAACCGGTCAGAGCTACCGTCTGGCCGCTGCCGATGTAGGGCTGGAGCTCCTCCCGACCGTCGCCCAGTAAGGCGCTGACCACATGGACCGGGACACCGGGAGCCGCCTGCTGCATTTCGGCCATTTTCAGCTCCGCATCGGTGCACAGATCTGCCTTGGTCAATAGAATGACGGGATTCGCCCCGCTGTTCCAGGCCATAATCAGATAACGCTCCATCCGCCGTACATTGAAATCATCATTCAATGCACTGACCAGGAATAAAGTATCCACGTTGGAAGCCACAATCTGCTCCTCCTGAGTCGGGCCAGCCACCTTGCGCGAGATGATGCTGTGACGGGGAAGCACACCATGGATCACCGCATGCGCTCCCCCATCCTGCATCGCCAGGACCACCCAGTCCCCTACTGCCGGATACTCGCCGGACCCGCTCAGCGAATGCCGGAACTTGCCTGACAGCTCACCCCATATTTCACCTGCTGCAGTAATCACCCTGTATTTACTGCCGAAATCTCCGGCAATCCGGCCCGCTGCATACTCCCTGGCGTCCAGCAGCCGCAGCTTATCTGTCCATTTTCTGTTCCATTCTTCATTCCAGCCGTACTGTTCTAGCTTGATATCGATATTCATGCATTTCCTCCTGAATGGGTTATTATCGTTCTCATACCTCCGCTTATCACATCATCCATGTATCTCCGGGCAGCATTGGCTCCACATGCGCACACAAAAAACCGCCGGAACCCAAAGGTTCCGGCGGCAGAGGCAGACTCGGCCGCGGTCCGGCTTTTGCTGTTGTACAGCAAAGACCGTCCGCTGCGGGCAGAGTCATTCCAGGGTAGTGAGTCTGCTCCTCTGCGCGAGAAGAGCAGAATCCACTATCCGGGCGTGATGCAGCAGACCTGCACACGCAAAAAAGCCGCCGGAACCGATACGGTTCCCGGCGGCTCTAGAAGGCATCATAGAGCTTACCTGCGAAGCTGGGGATCAATTATTACTCCACAGCCGCATTTCCCGGAAGACACGTATCCACAACAGTAGCAACCAATCCTGAACCGCTAGTATAAACTGCCATTTGACATCGTCTCCTTCCGAAATAATATGCTGTTATAATATACGGCCCGGATACCGTTTGTCAACAGTGGGCCTAACTTGCTTAAATAATACCCCGGAGCTCCTCCAGCTCCTGAATGACAGCGAGAGGCTTCACGTTCAGTGATTCATCCCAAGGGTGGTTGCGCTTCAGCCAGATCGTATCCATCCCGCTCTGCGCCGCCCCCCAGATATCATTCACCGGATGATCGCCGATGAATACAGTCTGTTCTGCCGTGGAACCCAGACGTTCCAGGGCTAACCGGTAGATCTCTGGATCAGGCTTGCTGATCCCGGCTTCACCCGAAATGACGATCGTGCGGAAGTAGCCGCGGAGTCCGAGCAGATCGATTTTTCCATATTGAATATCTGTGCCGCCGTTCGTGACCAGTCCCAGCGGATATCCCCGGTCCCGGCAATACTCCAGTGTCTCCAGCGCATGCTTCATCATCGCACCGTGACGGATATAGGTCTCGTCATAATAGGCCCGTATGTCCGCAGTGGTCAATGCCTTCTCCCAAGGAAGAACCTCGCTAAGCTCCGCGAAGAACCCATCCTTATCCCGGTATCCGTCAGCATCCCTGATAATCATATCCTCTACAACCTCCGCGGCCTGCTCTTCGCTAAGATGTCCCAGGAAATCCTGAACAAACTTCATACTGAAGCTGCGGAAGGTCTGATCACGGTCCATCAGGGTGTTATCCAGATCAAATAGCAACGCTTGTACCTCTCTCATGTATACGCTCCCCTTCTGTCTTCCATTTCTGCAGTCAAAACACCAGATGCTTATTGTACTACGCTCCGGGGAGCAAAATAAAGACCATTCCGCCCGGAAGGATAACCTCTCCTTCGTCAGAATGGCCTGTATAGGGGAATCAGGTACGCAGAGCTTTCAGGATTCAAGATGTTCAAAATGCTCTGCCCGGTGCGTAAGCATCATTTCCTCGTCGGTAATGTAGAGCGGGAACGGCGGTGTCTCCTTCAGATAACGCTCGGTGGACAACAGCCGGTAATGAACCTCAGGGAGCCAGGCGTCTTCGAGCAGCGGCAGCTTGCCGGTGTCACTGATATAATTGTCTACCGCCGATTGAACCATGTCGAGGTAGTACGGCACCAGCTTGTCAGATTCTTCAAAAATCTCAAAGGTCTCGCTGGACATATAGAATTTCTGCTGCGGGACTCCGCCTAAATATCGTTTGAGCCGGTTCAGGTCAATGCTCTTATCTTCCTGGATCAGAGCGGTACGGTTAATGGGAGCGGGCATATCTTCTTCAAATTGCCTTACAGCCTGCTTGATCTGCGGCAAGGTAACGGTCGGATGAACGGGTTGCAAGTTTTTTTTGGCACGTTTGAATATCATACTGAAGGTCTCCTTTCGAAGTTATGTCAGATAACGCTTACAATTCCATTTTATTCGTTATTTGAACATTTAATCAGCAGTTTCGCACTTGTCATAAAAAATCCCCATTTATTAGATCATTATTTGACATTTTCCCAGTGAGTCCACAGCTCCGGCGGGTTAAGCTCGTACTTATCATTCTCCCGGTACATGAACTGGTGCATAATGAACTCGCGGCGGATTGTGGCATAATCATCGTGGAACGGCTTAATGAACTCGTTGATCTCTTTCTCTGAATAGACTACACCCGGCTTAAGCTTCTCCACCATATATTGCAGCGCGATTAATTTCTTCTTGTATTGTGCGGGAATCTGGCGCAGCCGTCCGTCTTTGGCAAAAAAATTACGGAGCACCGACTCCTTCAGACTGTGTTCAGGCGACTCTTCCTCCATCTCCTCCACCCCCTTTGCAAAAATAAATTTCAGCGAGGCCTCAGAGCCTGACTGGATAAACTCGGGATTTAGCTTGAAATATACAGTGTTCTTGTCTCTGCGCTCCTGAATGAGAGCAGCTTCACGCAGCTTGGCTGCATGATGGGTCACCGTAGGCTGTGACAGATTCAGCTTCTCGGCTAAGGCGTGACCGTGAACCTCGCCCCGGGACAGGAGCAGAAGAATGCGCAGCCGGGTGGGATCGGATAAAGCCTTGTGATAGGCGACAATTTTGTCTAACTGCAAGCGGGATCACGCTCCTACGGATATTCGTCAGGCAGTCTGGGGGAACTGCCATTTCATACTTTAGATATATATCTAATTATATACCCATCTTGACATCTGATCAATACCCAATTTGCGGAATTCGCCGGCCATGGCAAAAAACAAAAATATAAGGTACCATTTACTGAATAGAATACTACCTTAGGAGGACATAGATATTATGCTAGACGTTATTATTATCGGCGCCGGTCCCTGCGGACTGTCTGCAGCCATCGAATGCCAGCGCCAAGGGCTCTCCAGCCTGATTGTGGAAAAGAACTTCATTGTCCATTCCATCTACCTGTATCCGACCAACATGCAGTTCTTCAGCACCACCCCGCTGCTTGAGATTGGAGATGTGCCCTTCACCTCTCCGAATGACAAGCCTTACCGCCATGAGGCGCTGGTCTACTACCGCCGCGCGGCCGCGCAGCATCAGCTTGAGATTGCCGCTTATGAAGAAGCGCTGTCCGTTCTGCCGCAGGAGGATGGCAGCTTCGTTGTACATACGGTCAACAAGCGCGGCGAGGAGCAGCAGCGCAGCGCAGCGAACGTAGTCATCTCTACCGGTTACTTCGACCAGCCTAACCTGATCGGGATTCCCGGGGAGGAGCTGCCGAAGGTCACGCATTATTTTGGCGAGGCACATCCTTATTCCGGCATGAAGGTGGCTGTAATCGGGGGCAGTAATTCAGCGGTGGATGCTGCGCTGGAGCTGCTGCGGGTAGGCGCCAAGGTGGATATGGTCTACCGGGGAAGCAGTATCTCGGACAATATCAAGCCCTGGGTGCGTCCGATCTTCGAGAGTATGGTGCAGAAGGGGAGCATAACGCTGCATCTGGAATCGCGCGTCACGGAGATCACCCCGGCCTCGGTCTTGGTAACCTCCTCTGTGAACGGGGAACCTACCGAGCTGGATAATGACTTCGTACTGGCGATGACCGGCTTCCGTCCCAGCAGAGCCCTGCTCACCTCTGCCGGGGTGCAGATGGATGACTCTATGGATAAACCAGCCTTTAACCCCGCTACCATGGAGAGTAATATACCGGGCATCTATGTCGCCGGGGTTATCGCTTCCGGACGGAATGCCAACGAGGTATTCATCGAAAGCGGGCGTGGGCACGGCAAGCTGATTGCCGATCATATTGTGAGTACAAGGCTTACTTAAGAGAAGGAGTGTATCCAAGCTATGGATATAACCTCGTTATTGCTGCTGGGTCTGGCAGCGCTCGGTGTCATCAGCAGTAACTCACCGATAACCATCGCCATGGTCGTGCTGCTGCTGATCCGTGTGCTGGGACTTCAGCAGGCTTTTCCCTGGCTGGAGAAATACGGGCTGACCGTCGGCATTATCATCCTGACCATCGGGGTCATGACGCCGCTGGCCAGCGGGAAGATCTCCCTCCAGACCGTCGGACATTCGTTCCTGCACTGGAAATCCCTGGCCGCCATAGGAGTTGGCGTCCTGGTCGCTTATCTGGGCGGACGCGGAGCCGTGCTCATGGGCAGCCAGCCGACCATCGTCGCCGGGCTTCTCATCGGAACCGTCCTTGGAGTGGCTCTGTTCAAAGGCGTTCCCGTGGGACCGCTGATTGCCGCCGGCATCCTGTCGCTGCTGATTGGCCGGATGTAAGCCGGTATCCACCTCAAGAGCAAGGCAAGACGAAACAGGCTGCAAGTCCACCTAAGCGGGTGGACTTGCAGCCTCTTTTATTGGACTAAGAATAGTATAGCCGCGTTATGCATCCAGCCGCTGAACGTTGAACAGCCGGGCGTAGCTCCCCGCAAGTCCCATTAGCTCTTCATGGGTGCCGCATTCGGTGATCTCCCCGTTCTCCAGCACGATAATCTGGTCGGCATGGGTAATCGTGGACAGCCTGTGGGCCACAATCAGCGTCGTCCGCTCAGATGCTAGGGACTGCAGCGCCTGCTGGATGAGATGCTCAGACTCCAGATCCAGCGCGGAGGTCGCTTCGTCCAGAATCAGCACCTTGGGGTCCTTCAGGAATACCCGTGCAATCGCCACGCGCTGCTTCTGTCCGCCGGACAGCTTCACACCCCGTTCCCCCACTTCGGTATCATAACCTTCCGGCAGCTGCATGATGAAGTCGTGGGCATTCGCAGACACCGCCGCCTTCATCACCTCCTCTTCCCCCGCTTCCGGGTTCCCGAACCGGATATTGTCGCGTACCGAGCCGCTGAACAGGAAATTATCCTGCAGCACCATGCCCACCGTCCGTCGCAGACTCTCCTGCGTCAGTCCGCGGATATCGTGGCCGTCCATGCGCAGGCTGCCTTCGCTGATATCGTAAAAGCGCGGGATCAGGCTGATCAGCGAGGATTTGCCGCCTCCGCTCATTCCGACAAAAGCCACCGTCTGGCCCGGAGCAATACTCAGGTTAATGTCCCGCAGCACCCACTCGTGCTCGTCGTTATACTTGAACCACACGTTGCTGAATTCGATCTTCCCGGCTGCCTTCAGAAGCGGCTTCGCGCCCGGAGCATCGACAATATCATACGGCTCATTCAGCAGCTCCAGCACACGTTCAAGCGATGCCGAAGCCTGGGTCAGCACGGTCGAGGAGTTGATCAGGCGGCGCAGCGGCGCATACATCCGGTCCAGATAGCCGAAGAAGGCCACGAAGGTCCCGAGCGTCAGATTGCCCTGGATGACCTGGTATCCCCCGTATCCGATGACAAGCAGCGGAGCAATATCGGTCAGGGTGTTGATAATCGCGAAGGTGAAGGCATTCCAACGCGTCTGCGCCAGCGCTTTTTGCAGGAACTTGCCGTTGATCTCCTCGAATTGCCGCTGGTCCACCCGCTCCATCGTAAAGCTGCGGATGACCGCAATCCCCTGAATCCGTTCATGCAGATAGCCCTGAATGACGGCAAGTGCCTGCGACCGGTCTTTGGTCAGCACCTTGAGACGCTTGTACAGCGTATTGACGGCAATCCCATATAGCGGCAAAATGGCAATCGCCACCAGCGTCAGCACCGGATTCAGATAGAGCATGAAGCCCAGGGCGAAGAGCAGGGTGAACATATCCAGCCAGACATTCATCATTCCGACCTCAACCAGGTTCTTCGACTGCTCCACATCATTGATGAACCGGGAGATGGCCTCGCCCACCTTCGTATTCTGGTAATAACGCAGCGACAGCCGCTGCAGATGCCCGTAGAGCTTATTGCGCATATCGAAGAGGACCTTGCTCGTAATCAGCTGGGCGAAATACTGGCGGTAATACTCCACCGGCCCGCGGACAATCACGAACAGAATCAGGCCCCCGCCGATTACCGTCATCAGCTTCGAGACACGCTCCGCTATCGTCAATGCCGGATTACCCAGCAGCTCATCGACTACATATTTGAGAATCATCGGCAGCGTCATCGGAATGCTGAATTTGACCATCCCGATGATCAGAGTGAGCACAATCCATTTCATATACGGCCGAACAAAGGTATAATAAGATTTCCAAGGTTTCACAGCGTGTCAGGTCCTTTCCAATTCATTCTTCATCAGGGTGCAGTTGACATTTGCGCGCTGCAGTGTTTTATTATTTTTAAACAGTTACGGTTGCAGTACCGAAATTCAGGAGGATAATGATGCCCAGACAATTTGTGACGGAAGCCGTCATGATGGCGATTTACGGCCAGCTTCTCATCCCGCGGAGCCCTGTAGAATATATAGTCCCTTATACCACCATTATGGAGCTTTACGAGCTGCGGGACAGCGATGAGCCGGTGATGAGCCAGGCGGATGACGACAAGCATGTCAGACTCAGAATCCGCGAGCTGATCAACTATTTCGAGGAGCCGCTGAATGCCAAGAAGATCAACCGCTGCCTGAATATCCCCTGGGCCAAAAGCTCCGGCATCCTCCTTGGCGGACACGCGCAGATTACCATCATCAACAGCATCGACAATGCCTCCTACGGCGAAGCGTTCGATCCGATTGAGACAGAGCTGCTGCTGGCGTCCCAGCGTGAGAAGGTGCCGATTCTGACCGACCAGTTCGAGCTGATCCAGCGCATCATCGAAGGCGGAGTTCCCGTCCAGGTATATGACATTGATGATTTCGAGTTCGCCATGGAGGAAGAGACCTTCCGCAGCTCGCACTAATCGCGCCACCTGAGCGGCGGGCAGCTTCGTTGGCCTGGTGCGTACAAGTGGACACGGCCTGACCGTCCTTTTATAGGACGGTACCGTTTCAGCGAGAAATAGTAGGATAAGTTATGGTGTGAAACCTATAAATTCTTATATTTTGGAACAAGCCCCTGCCTGACGGCAAGGGCTTGTTCCGCATCCCCGGCAGTGCCGGGATCTGCCAATTGCTCCAGCTCTCCCCTTATGCCACCGGCACAGGCTCATACTTGTATTCGATATCATCGTCCGCCTGTGAATAGACAATCGACAGATTGTACCCCTCCATATACCACAGATCCTGCTCCTCCATATAGAAGGTCAAGCCGCCTTCCCCGAACTGCACAGCAGGACGTCCAGGCTGCTCGGTAGCAATGCCCAGCGAGAAGCCGGGATGCAGGCCTCCGCCTGAGCTGTACCGGGGGAACAACCGGATATATGCGCCCTCCTGGAGGCTCAGTTCTCTTTTGAACCAGGCGGCTGCTTCCGGACTAATTAATATGTTCATCTCTCCACTCCTCCCCTCTACCCCAATCATACCCAAAAAACTTCAATTCACCAAATCGAAGCGGTATTACGGCAAGGTGCCGTCTCCACCACAAAATTTAAATTTGACAATTCTTAAAGTGTGATGATAAACTCGGAACATAACGAAACGTCTTCAAGTAATTACCAAAATGAAGAAAGGGTGATCTCGGTGTTGAATATGGATATGGTATACCTCGCCACTATTGTAGAAAACTATACCCAACTGAATACCGAAGCAGCCCGAGCAGTGGAGAATTCCTGAGGTTCATGCGTATTACGCGTAACGTATGAGAACAGGCTTAACTTATCTCTCACATGTCTCTGTGCTGCTTATAGCACCGTGGACATGATAACCGCAATTAGAGGCGTATCATCCGTTTTCGGATGGTACGCTTTTTCGTGTGCTATGAGGTTATGATCCGCTGCGAAATGTCCGTAAATGTTCCGTTAAACAAGCTAACTTCGAAATTACTTCAAGCACGAAAGGAAGGGATTCACCTTGTTCTCCGTACTCCGAAATCTCGGCTGGTTCTTCCGCCGGGAAAAAAGGCGCTATACTATTGGCCTCATCCTTCTTATTGTGGTAGGTGTGTTAGAACTCCTGCCTCCACGCCTGCTGGGCAACGCCATTGACGAAATCGTCACCGGCGCCATCACTGCAGGTTCACTGATGAAATACATTGGCCTGATCGTACTTATGCTGCTGATCATTTACTGGATCACCTACATATGGATGCACAAGCTGTTCGGGGGATCGAATCTGGTGGAGCGCCTGCTGCGCTCGCGGTTCATGAATCATCTCATGACGATGACCCCCGCCTTCTTCGAGCGTAACCGCACCGGCGATCTGATGGCCCGCGCCACCAACGATATCCGCGCCGTCTCCGCAACCGTAGGCTTCGGGATGCTCACTCTTGTCGACTCCACCGTATATCTCACGGTCGTCCTGTTCGCCATGGGGTTCCTGGTCAGCTGGAAGCTGACACTGGCCGCGGTCATCCCGCTTCCGATGATTGCGGTAGCCATGGTGTTCTACGGCAAAGCGATCCACGACCGCTACAGTCTGGCGCAGGATGCCTTTGGCGACATGAATGACCAGGTACTGGAATCCGTATCGGGCATCCGTGTCATCCGCGCTTATGTGCAGGAGCGGCACGATGAGAAGCGCTTCTCTGACATTACAGATGATGTGTACCGCAAAAATATGGCGGTCGCCCGGGTCGATGCCTTCTTCGAGCCGACGATCCGCTTGTTCGTGGGTCTCAGCTATATCATCGCCCTGACCTACGGAATCTATCTCGTATTCCGCAATCAGATTACGCTGGGCGATCTGGTGTCGTTCAACATGTACCTCGGGATGATCGTGTGGCCGATGTTCGCGATCGGCGAGCTGATTAATATCATGCAGCGCGGCGGCGCTTCACTGGAGAGGATCGACGAGACGCTGAATGCCAAGCCTGATGTCAAGGATGTGGCTGATCCGGTTCCGGTTGACCAGCCGACCACCATCGAGCTGAAGAATGTGACCTTCCGGTATCCGACCTCTACCATCGATAATCTCAGCGGAGTCAGCTTATCCCTCTCCCAAGGCCAGACGCTTGGCGTGGTCGGACGGACCGGCAGCGGCAAATCGACGCTGCTGAAGCAGCTGCTGCATGAATACCCGGCGGGCACAGGCGAGATTCTGATCTCCGGTGTGCCGATCACCCAGATCGCCCTCGACCAGCTTCACAGCTGGATGGGCTATGTGCCGCAGGAGCAGATCCTCTTCTCCAAATCGGTGCGCGAGAATATCCAGTTCGGATACTCCGGGGCCAGCGATGAACGGATCATGCAGGCAATTACCGCCGCCGCCTTCCAGAATGACCTTGGTACCTTATCCGACGGGCTGGATACAATGGTTGGCGAACGCGGCGTCTCCCTCTCCGGGGGACAGAAGCAGCGTGTTTCCATATCGCGCGCCTTCATCTCGAATCCCGATATTTTGATTCTGGATGATGCCCTGTCTGCCGTTGACGCGCGGACAGAAGCGAAGATCATCGAGAACATCCGCGAGGAGCGCAGCGGCAAAACCACGCTCATCTCCACCCACCGCCTCTCGGCGATTGAGCATGCCGATCTGATCGTTGTCCTCGAAGACGGGCATATTACAGAACAAGGTACACACCAGGAGCTGCTGGAACTGAACGGCTGGTACCGTGAGCAGTTCGACCGCCAGCAGGTCGAGAATAATCTGACGAATGAATAACCCCATACAGGAGGTGTCACCGTTGACACAGAGTACAGGCAAACGTCTGCTGCAATATGCACTGACCGCCAAAAAGACCTTCATCGCCGCCCTTCTGCTCCTGACCATCGGAGTAGCGGCTGAGCTGGCAGGGCCTTTTATCGCCAAGAGCATGATTGACAACCATCTGCTTGCGATTGAGAAGCCCTACTTCCAGACAGCCTCGCCGGAGGATGCTGCGGAATATAACAACACTTATTACAAACGCGGTGACCGTTTTGCCGCAGGTGAAGTCAAGGGCCAGGAAGTCCGTCTGCTTCAGGCAGGCAGAAGCTTCTACTTCATCAATGAAGCGGTACCGAAGGCCGAAGGCGAGCGCAGCTTCGCAGATGGGAAGCTCCAGATCAAATACGGCGAGCAGACGACGGTCTATCCGGCCGTCAAGCTATCGGCGGGTGATCTGTTTTCCTTTTACAAGCCCGAGCTTCCGGGAATCTATCAGCTAGTCGCTCTATACGCCATGTTCCTTGTGATCTCCATTATTGCAGAGTTCGGCAAAACCTACTGGCTGCAATCGTCTGCCAATCAGGTCATCCGCAAGCTGCGGACCGATGTCTATGCCCATATCCAGCGCCTGCCGGTCTATTTCTTCGATAATCTGCCTGCCGGTAAGGTTGTGTCACGGGTTACCAACGATACGGAAGCAGTCAAGGATCTCTTCATTGCCGTGTTATCCAACTTCGCTACAGGAATCATCAATATCACCGGTGTCTATGTGGCCCTCTTCCTGCTCGATGTGAAGCTGGGACTGGTCAGCTTGTTCATCGTGCCGATTATTATTCTCTGGATCGTGCTGTACCGCAAAATCGCTACCAAATACAATACGATCATCCGCTCGCGGCTTAGTGAGATTAATGCCATTATCAACGAATCGATTCAGGGGATGTCGATCATCCGGATTTTTCGCCGCCAGAAGCAGAGTAGCGCTGAATTCGAGCAGCTCAATGACGACTATCTGAAATATCAGAACAAAATGCTCAACCTGAACGCCTTCACCTCCCACAACCTGGTGAACTCGCTGCGCAGCCTCTCCTTCGTGCTGGTGCTGTGGTACTTCGGCTTCGGCAGCCTAGACGGGTCGACCTTCGTATCGCTTGGCGTCCTGTATGCCTTCGTCGATGTACTGGGCCGGATGTTCCAGCCGATTACGGGGATGGTCAACCAGCTGGCGAATCTGGACAGCTCGATGGTCTCCGCAGGCCGCGTGTTCACGCTGATGGATGAGCCGGGAGAACCGGTCACTGACGGATCGATGCCGCGTTACAAGGGAAATGTGGTGTTCAAGGATGTCTCCTTTGCTTATAAAAAGGACTTCGTCCTGCGCGATATCTCCTTCGAGGCGCGCCCGGGCGAGACTGTCGCCCTTGTGGGCCATACCGGCTCCGGCAAAAGCTCCATCATTAACCTGCTGTTCCGCTTCTATGATCCGCAGCAGGGAAGCATAACGATCGACGGGCAAAAGGTCAAGGATCTGCCGAAGCAATGGCTGCGCAGTCATATGGGCATCGTGCTTCAGGACCCGTACCTCTTCACCGGAACCATTGCCTCCAATGTCAGTCTGGGTGACGAGCGGATCTCTAGAGAGCGTGTCGAACGCGCCTTACGTGAGGTAGGAGCCGATAAACTGCTGGCTCATCTGCCGCAAGGCTTCGATGAACCGGTCATTGAGAAGGGCAGCACCCTGTCCGCCGGACAGCGGCAGCTGATCTCCTTCGCCAGAGCCTTATCCTTCGATCCGGCGATCCTGATTCTGGATGAAGCAACGTCCAACATCGATACCGAGACTGAGAGCATTATCCAGCAGGCGCTGGAGGTGCTGAAAAAAGGCCGGACCACCTTCATCATCGCCCACCGGCTGTCAACCATCCGCAGTGCGGACCAGATTCTGGTGCTGCACCGGGGCCAGATTGTCGAACGCGGCAACCATGATGAGCTGATGGCGCAGGGCGGCAGGTACTTCCGCATGTATCAGCTTCAGCTGGGTGCGGGAGCCGGGAACGGCTCAGGCGAGCCAGCTCCTCTATCCGGGGACCATGCTTCTTCCGCTGTACTCCGGCCATCGCTGGAGCAGATCTAATTCAGTTGCTTGAGGACAGCAACTTAGCCTAATGGCGGGCAACCGCATATACCTATCATACATTACAATAAGAACACCCCCTGACGCAGGAAGGCATCAGGGGGTGTCTTTCACTTGATATCAGAACGTTTGTTCTGTATAATGGAGCAATACATATTATGGATGGGGTGAAGATGATGATAACCTACAGTCTTAGCAAGCGGCAAGCCCGGCTGTTCCTGCTGCGCCATCAGCGGCTTGTCCCGGACGGATTGCCCGGCGGCAAGCAGAGCATCTATGACTTCGTCCGGCATGTAGGCTGTATCCAGTATGATCCGCTCAGCATAGCCGGACATAACCACGAGCTGGTGCTTCAGGCGAGAATCCCCGGCTTCGTGCCTGAGATGGCCAATGAGCTGCTATATAAGGACAGACTGCTGATTGACGGCTGGGATAAGAACATGTCGATCTACTGCACGGAAGACTGGCCGTATTTCCAGCGACGCAGGGAATCTGCTGCCAGGCATCAGCATAACGAGGCCATGGCGGCCATGATTACCCATGTCCGTGCGGAGCTGGATGCACGAGGGCCACTCTCGTCACTGGACCTGGAGAGTACGGAGAAGATCGACTGGTCCTGGGCTCCGGCAAGACTCTCCCGGGCTGCCATGGAGAGCATGTACTTTTGGGGCGAGCTATCCATCCATCACCGGGTGCACACCCGCCGTTATTACGATTACACGGCCAAGCTGCTGCCTCCTGAACTGCTAAGCGCAAGCGATCCTAACGAGACGCTGGAGCAGCATCACGATTGGTATGTGCTGCGCCGGATCGGCAGCATCGGCCTGCAATGGAACCGGTCCGGGGACGGCTGGCTTGGCATCGCAGGCCTGAAGAGCAAAGAACGGACGGCGTCCGTGCAGCGGCTGCTGCAGAAAGACCTGCTCCGCGAGGTACAGGTGGACGGCCTGAAGCTACCGCTATACATCCGCACAGCAGACGTCCCTGAGCTTGAAGCTATATTGCTTCAGGATGATACTGCGGGTGAAAATGAATCCGCAGCCGGGCCGCAGGCTGGTAATGAGGGTGGGACCGGTCATGCCGGAGGAGCGGCCTCCTTCGCGGCGGCACTGGCTCCGCTGGACAATCTGTTATGGGACAGAGAGCTGATACTCCAGCTATTCGGCTTTCAATACCGCTGGGAGGTCTACAAGCCTGTGCTTGAACGGGAATACGGATACTATGTCCTCCCCCTCCTCTACGGCGACCGCTTCATCGGCCGGCTGGAGCCGGTGATGAACAAGAAGACAGGTGTTCTAACCATTGTCCGCTGGTGGTGGGAGGCCGGAGAGACGCTTGAACGCTCCATGCTCCCTGCGCTGACCAGGGCCTTCTCCTCGCTGCAACACTCAACCGGAGCCTCCGCGATCCGCTTCGCGCCAGACATCGTCCACTCCTGCGGACTGCAGGAGCTGGAGGAGGCGCTGTCTGCTACTCCTGTAAAGACAAATTAATTCAATCATCTGAATCATCCTGCGGGCAGAGGATGTAAGAACTTTAGGGGGCCACACAGCTTGTGTCGGTGGACCCCCTCCCCACAATACTCATCCGCCTACTTCGGAGCAACCGGCGTATTCGGGGGCATTAGTGTATTCGGTTTTCCGCATACATCCGGCCCAATATTACGCTCAGCTCGTATAACCAAAGAAAACTCCCTCTGGCGCAGTCTTGCTGCGTTAGGGGGAGTCTTCTCGTAAGGTTAGCTATATTTCATTGGATGCCTTATTGGATATGCTCTTCTTCAAGGCCCAGCTTGCTGTACATCTCTGTACAATAGCCCTGCAGCTTAATCTCCAGCCGGCTTGCCTTGTTCTTAAAGCGTTTCAGTTCACGGATCATATGGGCCCGGCCGGCTGGGGTGAAGGTCTCTTGAATTCGTTCCTTGAAGTAATCATGGACAATATGATTGCGTTCCTTCCATACAGCCTGCAATTGACTCGTCTCTTCCTCAGAGAAGGGGAAGTGATGCTGGATTTCTTTGATGAGTTGGCCGAGTGAATTGCTAAGCTTGCGTTGATACAATTCTGCGATTTCGGCGTCAGTTGGCGTCTTGCCCTGCGACAGCTTCGTCAGCAGCAGCAGATTCGTTAATTGCTGCTCCAGCGCCTGGCAATAGTAGACAGCCAGACCGAAATAAGCAAATAGCTCTTTGGATTGTTCACTCTCCGGTATTTGTGTATCCTTCATCGTTCCTCCCGTTCTTGATCTGGTTATTTGATTTGTGTGTAGATTGAACTTTTCGTTCTATTTTGGAAGGGCCGTTGCTGCGGTGAACATTTGGACTTCCGGCCGCTGTTATGTTTGGATTTCCCGATTCAAGCTGTTAGCCGCAGTAGAAATCCAAACATAAAGGCGGACGCTACCGCTCCTACAGTTCCAAATTTCCCCTCCGCCACTTTTTTCAAATTGTAAATCATCAAGTTCAAAGGACACAGCTCAGTTTGTTTTGTTATAGTCCATTCGGCCGGAACGGTAAATATAGAATCCGGCAAGCAATAGTATGTATGCCAATGCGTGGGCATAGGCTCTTAACACGGAGGATACCGGCAGAGTCTCTGCGTTCATCATCTTGTCCATAACCGGGTATACCGGCGGCAGGAGAATGGACACCACAGGCCCAGGCACGACATCAGCCACTTTACCGGCGCTAATCGATAGAATGAGGAGGATCAGCATCATTCCGGCCGCATATCCAGCCCGTGGTACCCACGAGGATTGCAGGTACAAGGAGAGTGTAATCCCTAATAACCCCATTAGAGCATGTCCGGCCAAACCAAGCAAGATCCGCTGAAGTCCGGCAGGTTCATGGAAGCTTCCGGTCAAGACGGGATACATAACAATGATTACATCCAGCAGCAGCGTAAGCAAGACCATTGTAAGTAGACCGCCGATACTGTAGCGGCGGGCACTGCGGAGCTGAACGATAACCACCTGCTTCTGTACCGCCTGCTCATGGTTAAGGAAGCTTAAGCCGAGCCACGCACAGGCTATGAATAGAAAGACTGCCGTAGCCGAGTAGCTGCTCATGACCGGATTAGGCTTATAGGAATAGAGAATTAATACCGCAATAATAACACCGGCAACCGGTCCGAAGAACCGCTGGGAGACTGTATAACTGTGCAAAAAATAACCGATTAGCCCTTTCACCCGCGTCCACTCCCGCTCTGATCCTTGGGATCCATCCACTCGGCCAGGTCACTTAATCCCCCGAGAGGCTTCACTGAAACTATGGAACCGCCCGCAGCAAGAATCTGCAGCAGGCAGGTATCTGACATTTTCTGTTCTACAGTCAACCCTGTACACGCTGTACCGGCGAAGTCCGGCTCCGGCAGCACATGGATGACTCCAGGCAAGGCTTCCAGAGCCCGCTGGGCTTGTCCCGGCAGTGCTGTATAGACGATATCCACTACTGGAGCACTCTTCAGCTTCTCCGCTCCATGAATCGTCCGGAGGGTCTGCCCTTCATGTAATACATATACTGTATCCGCAACAGCTTCGATGATCTGCGGTTCATGAACGGACAATACGAGTGCCGTCCCCTCCGCCTTCAGCTCCAGCAGTATTTCGATAAGCGTCTCTTGTGCCGGCAGATCCAGTCCCGACAGGGGCTCGTCAAGCAACAGCAGCTGCGGCCGGATGAGCAGGCTCTGGATCAGGTTGACCTTCTGCAGCATTCCTTTGGAGAAGCCTGCCAGCTTGTGAGTGCGGTAGGCTTCTAGACTGAACAGCTGCAACAGTTCGTTGATCCGGGACGCCGAAGCCGCTCCGGAGAGTCCGGCAATCCGGCCCATACAGCGCAGATAGTCCTCGGCGGTGAGCTTCAAGCCGGGAAATGCCTCGGGTGCATAACCTGTAGTTATCGCCCGACGGTCGCAGGTAAGATCACCGGAGGACAGCTTCAGCAGCCCCGCGAGGATGGATAACAGCGTACTCTTGCCGGACCCGTTACGGCCGATCAGAGCCGTGGCCGTGCCGGGAAGAACTGTCATCGATATTCCGGTAAGTACCGGGCGGCTTCCATAGCGCTTGCTTCCTTCGGTAATTGTAATTAGAGATGTTGCATTCGTGGCTTCCAGGCCTCCTTCCATTCGTGCATGCCTATGGGCCGCATCGAACGGCAGCCTGATTATTCTCTTATGTAACATTCGCCGGAATGGCTTTATTCTCCTTTTTATTTTCCCAGATCCATGAAATTCACATTGAAAAAACCAGAACTGTGCAGAAAAAAATCCGCACCCGCCCTGGTTCCTGTTAAGTATTCGATGCTATATAAGTTAGTCCTAAAGGGTGATATCAGGCGTAGACTTCAACAGCTTCACTGACCCTTCTGCAGGCCATGGCTGCATTGCGGCAGGTATCGATGCAATCCTGGCAATGGTTATGCTTATGACGGCTGCTTGTGTCCGCGCAGCGGTCACAGATGTCAGCACATAATTTGAGGATTTCGGCCACGAACGGGCTTCTCCGGGTCATCGCCTGAATAGCGAAGGAGCAGATGTCTGCGCATTCACGGTCCAGCTGGATGCTCTCCCGCAGATCGGCCAGATCATATTCCTTGAGGCTTGAGACATAGCTATAGTTACAGGCATCCATACATTTAATCAAAGCATTAATGCATTCCTGATATTGAATTCGGGTCATAGCCTTACAACCTCCTGCAATTAGTATAGGGTATGCCTATGTATTAACCTGCAAGAATAAGAACGAACCATTCATAAGGAACTGCAGATGGTTAACTATAGGCTTCGTTTGACCGCTGCGGGTCTGGTCAGCAGACGTCTCTCCAGGCGCAGAAGCTCCCTGCGCAGCTCACCGGAGGAGAAATGCTCACCGATGAATACCGCAACATCCGGCACCTCGCCCTGGGGCGTAATTCTCATGAAATCCGCTTCTCTGTAGGCGTACTGAAACAGAAACCGGCTGGAGGTATCGGTAAAAGTTACGATCCCCTTGGCCCGGTACACATCGCGCGGCAGCTCCTTCACAAACCGTTCGAATTCCTCGCTGTTCACGGGATTCTGGAAATAATGCGTGTAAGCCATCACATGATCATGCGAAGCATGCATCACCCCTTCAGCTCCGCCCTCCGTATGCTCCCCGCCCTCAGGCCGGTCTTCCATATGAACGGCTCCCACACTGCCAAGCAGCGCTTCTGGCTCCAGTTCACAGCGTACCGCCGGCAGAATCTCCGCATACGCATTCCACTTACGCAGCACCTCCGAGATCTCTGCAATCTCTGCGGCTTGAATGCGGTCTGTCTTGTTCAGGATCAGGACGGATGCACAGCGGATCTGCTCCTGCATCAGACGGTAGGTAGCCCCTTGCTGGGAGCGGTACAGCTCCAGCAGATGGGCGGCATCGACAACGGTAATCAGCCCCTTCAGCTCCACCTGCTGATATAGCGAAGTCTCCGTTACTGCATCCACAATCTCCAGCGGGTTGGCTGCGCCTGTAGCCTCGATGATAACTACATCCGGCGATTCTTTTTTGACCAGCGTGGTCAGCTCCGTACTTAAGTCCCCCCTGCTGGTGCAGCAGATACAGCCGCCCAGCATCTCTGCCATCGGCACAGACTGCTCCACGAGCAAGCCGTCCAGATTCACCTCACCCAGCTCGTTCATAATCACGGCCGGCCGAAGGCCCTGATGATTCCAATGATCCAAAAGACGCTGTAGTAATGTGGTCTTGCCGCTGCCGAGAAATCCCGACAAGATATATACTGGTAATGACTGTTCCAAGTTTGCTCTCTCCCTGCCTCAATCGGTTATGGTAGCGAGTGTACTACAATGACCGCCTCTGTGCAAGGCGGCCCTGCCTGGTGAGGCATACATCAGCTTCCCCCGGGGAGCTTGTTATTGCCGCTTCCATCCCCTATCATGGGAAATATAAGCTGCACAGCAGATACAAAAAGGAGCTGGTTCGTATATCATCCGTCGAAGAACACCGGAGCGAAGCCCCGGATTCAGTCGCTTGCTACATCATAACGGTCTCGGATACCCGCACCATCGATACGGACACCGGAGGTCCGCTGATCCAGAGTCTGCTGGAAGCCGCCGGTTATACCGTGACCGGCCGCACCATCGTCAAGGATGATTATGAAGATATCCGGGAGCTGGTCTACAAAAGCTCCGTTCATTCCGGTATCGAAGCTGTGCTTCTGACCGGAGGGACCGGCATTTCCCCCCGTGACACCACCTATGAGGCCGTAGCGTCTCTGCTGGACAAGTCGCTGCCGGGCTTCGGGGAGATTTTCCGGCTACTGAGCTTCACCGAAGATATCGGCTCTGCCGCCATGCTCAGCCGGGCCATTGCCGGGACAATCGGCAGTACCGCTGTCTTCTCCATGCCCGGCTCCACCGGTGCAATCAAACTGGCTATGGAACGGCTAATCCTGCCCGAGCTGCGCCATGTCATGCGCGAGATCTACAAGCGTTCGTGAGACGCAGCATGGCCGGACACCTATTTTGCCGGAATCTAGACGAATGAACAAGCAGGCTCCTGCATAACGCGTATACTGGCATAAGTCCACTGCGAAGGAGCTGAGTGTAATGAGAAATTGTCCGAAATGTCCTGCTGAAACGGTTACAGATCCCACACAGGTTGTATATGAAGATTACTATCATCCCCAGGTGGTCCAGGTGGTCCACCATGTCGAGGTCGTCAGACGCCACCACTGTGTTCCGGTCCCTCACCATATCTACACTTATTCTGTCCGGGATGAAATGTGCGGGCCTACCGCAATGGTGCGCAGCAGAAAAAGATAGTCTAGTCTGCCTTCCGGTCTATAAGATAGTATATTGTAAAAGGCAAAACCGCCGTCTGCGCGTGAAAGATACGCGCAGCGGCGGTTTTGCCTTTTCCGGGAAGTCTATACGATTGGCGGGTCTATATGAACGTCTGCATCGGGTGCTGTAGCCGCCCAGCGTGTGAAGGTGACCTGAAACCCGGCCCGCGTTGGAGCACACAGGAAGGGTCCCGCCTGGCTGCCAGTCTCATAAGGGAACCGGGCAACGCGGATAGTCCGCCAGGGATGATTCTCTGTTCGCGCTCTGAGGATTACCGCATCCTTCATCCGTGAAGCCCGCAGCGTAATCACTTCGCCCTTCCACTCGGGCACAGGGGACAATGACCAGTCAGAGTAACCATCCGTCACGACTGCACCTATATGGGGAACACCGTCATTCAGCTCAATACCAGCTTTAATCCATTGCTCACCGCTGTGCCATAGCATAATACCTGCCTGGTCGTACAGCTCCGTGAACCCGTCCAGCGCAAAGCTGATCTCTATCGCCTCTGCCTTATCCCAAGGGGCAAGCAGCGCATGACCGTTGTCATGCTGGAAGCCGTACATCGTCTTTTCCCAGTAATCGCTGCCTTCCGCTGCATGGGCCACCAGTTGACCGTCCGCGGTGCTGCTTGACACCGGTTCATTGCTCCATGCTCCATCCTGCCATTCTATGAATCTCATTACAGGCTCACCTCTCCTTGTCGTCTGCTCATCATTCGGTTGATCACTTCAGAGCTTACTATCATCACTATTATATACCCAATCATTGCCGGCGGGAGAATCATGAAGGTGCTCCGCGCCGCCGCCCAGCCCAAGAGCGGAGGCAAGAACGCACCGCCGGTGTAGGCCAAGGCCATCTGACACCCCATAATCTTCTGCGAATGCTCCGCTCCGAACCGGGCGGGCGTCTCATGCAGCATGCAGGGGAAAATCGGTGCCGAGCCGAGGCCAATCAGAATAAAAGCAACGAGTGAACATATCGCCGGAAGCGGCAAGGCCAGCAGCAGCGCACCCGCGAGTGAGATTGCCAACCCTCCGCGAATCAGCGTACGGTTGCTGAACCGGAAGGTAATGAAGCCGGTAATCAGCCGCCCGGCCGTGATTCCCCCATAATAGAGCGAGACCCATCCGGCCGCCGTTGCCGGGGATACCTCCTTGACGTTCACCAGATAACTGCTGCCCCATAGCCCCACCGTAGCTTCCACTCCGCAATAGAACAGGAAGGTGAGCATCGCCAGCTTCACGCCCGGGATGCGAAGCACCTTGCTGCCCGCTAGGGATGCAGCAGCGGGTAGAGATTCTGCCTGCTCCGGCATCTCCTGAGGCTGCGGTCTGCTGCCCTGGCCCGCCCGCTTCCACAGCGGCAGACTGAAGAACAGTACCACGACTAACGCGAACTGAATCATGCTGACCGCGAAAAATCCCATTCTCCATGACTCGCCATTCGCAATATAACGCGACATCAGAATCGGCCCCAGCATAGCCCCTATCCCCCAGAAACAGTGCAGCCAGCTCATATGATGCGCTTTGTAATGAGTCGCCACATAATTATTCAACCCTGTATCGATCGAACCGGCCCCCAGACCCAGAGGCAAGGCCAGCAGAGCCACCCACACGACGGAAGAGGAATAAGAGAAGCCGAGCAGGGCCAGAGCGGTTACCGCCACGCTGATAAAAGTAACCATCCCCGTCCCGAGCCGCTTCAGCACCACACTGCTGGCCAAGCTTGAGATAATCGTCCCGGCGACTACTATCATCGACAGCAGTCCGGCCAGCTCGACCGGCGCCCCGAAATCCAGCCGGATAATCGGCCAGGCTGCGCCAAGCATCGAATCTGGCAGTCCCAGGCTGATGAACGCCAGATAAATAATGATTAAGAACACCGTTGCCATGTTTCCCTCCTATCCCTTCCCTTGCAGGTGAACTACACCATCGATAGAGTTGCAAGCTTCTTGAATGCAACCTTTTTCATTTGCGTTTCCCCTCGTTACTATATCACTTTGCATGATTATTTTATAATATTCTTCCGTTCTGGTTACAGCTGCAAAATAGCCCGGCAGAGTGACTCTGCCGGGCGGGTACAAACTTTAGCTATTGCTTGCTTACAAATGCTAAGACTCCAATAGACCTTACACCTTACAAGTCTGGATGCTCATGCTTCGCCTTGAGGCGGCTCCAGCGGCGCTGAACTTCACCCTCGAAGCTGCGCAGGGCCGGTTCATTCTCCGGCTTCAGCAGATGGCGGGTCTTGCCCATCGTCTTCAGCCAGGCAGATACTTCTATCCGTTTGTCCTTGTCTTCCGGGTTGTAGGTGATACTCGTAATTCCCTGCTCTACTTCATAGAGCGGGAAGAAGCAGGATTCGACAGCCAGGGAAACGATATCTGTGCCGTCCTTGTCGTCGCTCATCCAGTTCAGCGGACAGGCAATAAGAATCTTGCCGTAGACCAGACCTTCATTCTGCGCATACCACTGGGCCTTCGCCGCCTTCTTCAGCATATCCTGCGGATAAGCTTCACAGCCGGTGAAGACATAAGGAATGTTGGTAGCTGCCATAATCTGCGCTGTATCCTTGTGCTGGGTCACCTTGCCCTGCTGGGTTTTGCCGATGCTTGAGGTGGAAGTCCGGTGTCCAAGCGGTGTCGAATAGGACTGCTGCGCCCCTGTATTCATATATCCTTCGTTATCATATTCCACGATGATCATCTTGTGGCCGCGCAGCGCTGCACCGATCGCAGGTCCCATCCCGATGTCCATCCCGCCGTCGCCGGTAACCATAACGAACGTGAAGTCTTCCTTCAGCCCCAGCCCGTCAAGCTCACCGCGGCGTTTGCGTTCCCAGAACATCTCAACCACGCCGGACAGTGTAGCAGCACCATTCTGGAACAGATTGTGGATGAACGTCGATTTATGGGAGGAATACGGATAGCCGGTAGTCGTTACCATCGCGCAGCCGGTGTGGTAGAGCGCTACGATATCCCCTTCGATCCCTTTGAAGAACAGCTCCAGCCCGGAGAAAATCCCGCAGCCCGGACATGCCCCATGTCCTGGAGACAGACGTCTTGGCTTCTTCATCAGCGAACGGACCGGCGGAACTCTGACACTCAGCTTGCCGGTCTCTTCGTTCTGAGTTACCGTGATCAGGCCGGTCTTCAGCTTATCGAAGTCCATCGGCTTCAAGAGGCGCTTCGGCGCATTCTCCGGCGCCCCCGGATTGTGGCCATAGTAATCAAAAGGAATCTCTACACGGTCCGCAACAACGGCATCCATAGCCAGCTGGAAGAAGTGGTGTCCGTCTTCGGCATAGAAGTCTTTACCGCCCAGACCGTAGATCCGGCTAATCACCTTAGTCGTTGTGTTGCCGTAAGTGAACAGTGCCGCCTTAATCTCGTTCACCATGTTACCGCCGTGTCCGCCGACCGAATCGGCACGGTCACCTACAGTAATGGCTTTGACATGCTTCAGCGCTTCAGCAATCTGCTTCTGCGGGAACGGACGGATCATGTTCGGGGAGATTGCCCCTGCCTTGATTCCCTGCTCACGGAGCTGATCCACTACATCCTTAATGATCTCCGAAGCCGAGTTCATCAGGAAGACAGCAACATCGGCATCCTCCATCCGGTACTGCTCGATCATCTCATAATGGCGTCCGGTCAGCTCTGCGAATTCCTGGGCGATTTCTTCAAAGACTTCACCCGCATTGTACATCGCAACGGATTGCTGATAGCGGTTGTTGATGTAATCCGGTTCATTCATGTAAGGTCCCACAGTGACCGGATTGTTACGGTCCAGCGTATCGGTGAAGCCGGCAGGCGGTTGTTCGCCAACGAACTTGTGAACATCCTCACGGTGGGCAAAAGCCTGTACCCGGCGCTTCTGGTGCGAGGTGAAGTAACCGTCAGAGGCTACCATCACCGGCAGCCGGACTTTGGCGTGTTCCGCCAGCTTCAGCGCCATCAGGTTCATATCATAGACCGACTGCGGATCACGGCACATCAGGATCGGCCAGCCGGTGTTCAGGGCGAAATACAGATCGGAATGGTCTCCGTGAATATTCAGCGGTCCTGAGATCGAACGGCAGACCAGATTCATGACCATCGGCATCCGCGTACCTGCTTGTACAGGTAATTGCTCCAGCATGAACATGTACCCTTGAGCGCTGGTTGCGTTGAACACACGGCCGCCTGCCGTCGAAGCACCGTAGCAGATCCCGGCGGAGCTGTGCTCGCCGTCGGACGGTACCAGCATAATATCGTGTTGGCCGCTGGCTTTCATCGTATCGAGGAACTGAGCCACCTCAGTCGATGGGGAGATCGGGAAATAACCCATGACATGATAGTTAATCTGATGTGCGGCATAGGCCGCCATTTCATTGCCGGACTCGTATAGGAATTTCTGCTCCACCTTGGCGGAGCCTAGTTCTTTTTCATAATCAATAGCCACAATGTATTCCACCTTTCTTCCGGGTTTTAGACTGGAGTTACCAGATCGAACTGATGCTTCACGGCATGGCTGTCCGCATAGCCTTCCTTCTCCCTCATGCTGGATAATGCCGAGGTCGGGCAGGCACCGATGCATTTCAGGCAGCCTTTACAGTACTGGTAGTCAATACCGAGCAGGAACATCTGCGAACGGCCCTTGCGGTCCAGGCGCTCTTCCCACACGAAGCATTGGTCAGGACATACCGTGTCACACTGTGCGCAGTTGATACAGGACTCGATCTCAAATGCCGGAAGCATACCGGAACGGGAGATGCTGAGATTCTTCAGGAAGCTGCCGCCCGGATTCGTGATCGTTCCGCCCATCGGCTGAGTCTCATAACCGAGAGCCGAGATATCGGAACGGACATATTCCGGCATGCTGTCGCCGGCAGCCAGCTCGAACTGCATGAATTTCACTTCATTGTAACCGCGCTCGAAGGTCGTGATGGCCGACTGGACGGCCTGCGGATATTTTTTGCCGAGCGACTTCTCAATGACACCCTTCATGATATCCGTATCCAGGAACGGGCAGAGCCGGAACAGCGCCCCGAGCATGGCCATGTTAACACGGTTCTTCTCCTTGAGTGCGATGCTGGTAGCATCGATTACCGCAATTGTGCCGGCCTTCATCTTCAGCAGCTCTCTGAGTTCTTCCGGCGTCTTGGCCGAGTTCACAAGAACGGTGCTGTGTTCATGAATTCCGCTGGTTACATTCACGGTCTTGGCAAGTGCTTCGTGAAATACGCCGACAACATGCGGACGCTCGACTGGTGAAGTATCGCGGATATGGGTATCCATATCACAGAAGCGGATGTGAGCCTTAACCGCAGACCCCTTCTTCTCCGAACCGTACGATGAGAAGCTGACGCCGTTCAGCCCTGCGCCGACCACTCCTGCTTCCGCCAGCATTTTACCTGCCAGGTTCGCGCCCAGGCCTCCAATGGATTCCAGACGAATCTCAAAGAATCCCAGTTCATTTACTATTGGCAATTGTACCACCGACATAACCCCTTTCTTAGTACATCCTTTTGACTTTTTCAACGATTGTAACTTGATTTTGCAAGCCGCGAAGTGACATATCTTGCATTTTCCACGCTCAGGAAATCACAGTTCTTTATAGATTCGGGCAGGTTTCTTTATATGCGACAGTGCGGTGTTATTTCAATAGAAAGAAAGCTTCCATGAAAACGACAAAATGTGAAAATTCTGTGTAATTCCGCACTTTCCCAAGCAAACTGTGGATGAGATGTCATCCTTAATTTAGCAATAAAATTAAAAATTAAGATGTTAAAAATATCACAGAATTTCGTGTAATGCGAAGCATCGTCAATGATCTTTATCCCTTTTGGAACAACATTTACTCTTAGTACAGTATCATTGGCATGTTTAAGAAATTGATAAGACAAGTAGTATTTTTTACCTTGTGAAGGGGGAATGAACTTTATAATCTAGTGTTGTTGATACTGTAGAAGAATACGTAAGTTAGCAAATGAAAAAGAACATCCCCTGTAAAGGAGATGCCCTTTATCATTCTACATATTAAAGTGGAAGTGCAAAAAATACAAAATGGTATGCCGACATATTCGGGTTATTGGGCGAATCAACTCTTACGTATACAGTAGCTCCTGGGGCAATGACCATATTAGCAAAATTTTGTCTTTCCGCTGTATTTGCTTGATCGAGGTAAATAGGACCAGTGTCACCCCAGCCCTCCTTTTTTATGATAACTGCCGCCCTAGTGGGCCCATTGCCTGGGAACCCTCCAACTAAGGCATTAGCTCGTACATAGTTAGGCGTAGTGTTGGTCCATTTAAACCAATCTTGTTCTGTTCCATTTTGAATAAAAAGATCATAGGTAACTCCCCCTAAGACCCCACCTTCTCCATTCAATATTAAACTTATTGCAGTAGACTCAGTATCCCCAATTCCAACCGATGCTGGAGAAATTTCCATGGATTGTACATTTTCTTCGGCAAATGCGGAAGCCGATGGTATCAATACGACAGCAGAGATAAGAAGAACAGACAGAAACTTTTTAATCTTCACAATTCTTCCGCCTTTCCAACCATTGTTAATCGGCCGATTACAACTTAAATAATACATCTGTCCCTATATTTTTGATATAGTCCATAAGATGTCAAATGATATATATTTTCTGAAGATTATTTTGTTATTATTTGTTATATTGTTGAATTAAATATCACATTATGTCATGTTCCTCTATTCTTGCATATTCAATGTAGGGACAAAGTCTGACAGATGTAGACATAATATAAACGTCTCAAGGAAACAAGCCATTTATAACCAGTACTGCTAGAGTGATAATCTTCTCCATAATGCCAGAACAAAATGCCTGCGGCATCCCCATTGTAGTCGCTTTTTCGACCATATCCGGGCCACACACCTCTGCCGCACCGAATGTAGTCGGTTTTTCGACCATATCCGGCCCACACACCTCCGCCGCTCCGAATGTGATCGGTTTTTCGACCATATCCGGCCCACACACCTCTGCCGCACCGAATGTGGTCGGTTTTTCGACCATATCCGGCTATTCGGTGAAATCAGCGAAGTCATTCCTATTACTGATCCAGAATATAGTCATCCTGCCGATGCTCCAAGACACTTCCCCCAACTTTATGCACAACTTATCCATATCGGACGTAAATCATAATTTCCTAATCAATTAAAAAAGCAGCTTCACCAGGTTTACACCGGGAAGCTGCTAGGTAACGCTTAGTACGCCCACCAGTTGCCTGACATGACAATCATGGAGAACAGCTTGATGCTGTCTTCATAGTAATCCTCTGCCGCGCTGTTCGCCGTATGGCTCCACAGGGAGTTCAGCCAGCTCTGGTTGGCGGAGGAGGTCATTGCGCTTACGCCGAAGGGGGCATAGAATGCGCCGCTGTTATAGCTGCCGAAGGTGGTTCCGTTCAGCTTATAGCCATCCTTGATGTTACCCGGCGTATTGCTTGCTTTGGTCTTGATCCAGCTGTTCAGCTGATTCAGCTGGGATAAGGCCCGGTTATCGCCTGTCAGCAGATAATCGGTGGTGATCCGCCACGGGGTGCGGCAGGAATTATAGTTATAGTTGCCGTCGTTGGCATCCTCCAGGAAATTAGCCGCAGCCGGCTTATAGGTATTGCTGGAGTAGACCACGAAGTCCGGCAGCAGGCCGGTGGTTGAGCTATAGCCGGTGTAGAGGCTGTTGATTAAGGTGTAGGTCTTGTTCGTTACATTCTGCCAGCGGGCATCCCCTGTAGCAGCCTGGAAGGCCTTCAGGTGATTGAGCATGAAGTCTGAAGGGCGGGTAGCCGTATTGTATGAGCCGCTGTTCGCCCAGTCCCCGAGACGGATCGTCCACTGGGTCTGATTAATCTCATTATCCATGATGGCGTTAATCATATTCGTCGCAGCCTGCAGATAGTTGACGGTTCCGCTGCTTCCCCATTGCTTGTGGGCCAGCAGCAGCGAGAAGGCAATATCCATATCTCCGTCGGTTGCGGAGTCTTCCCCTTCGATATTCTGGAAGCTGCTGTTCTGCTTCCAGGACATCAGATAGGGGTTGATGGCGCTTGGATGTGCTGTGTAATAATTGTAGAGTCCGTTGTAGTAGGTCTGTGCGTTACTGTCGTAGCCGGCCATCAGCACGGTGAACAGCATGCCATAGCCATGTGCTTCAGAGACCGTCTCCCCGGCTGAATTATATTTCACATAATATTTGCCTGTTCCGGCAGGCTTAAGATATGCGCCTTTCCAGGCATCCCATTTGGTCTTGACGGCGTTATCCATGACGGTCTGAGTGACATTATTCGGTTTAATGGTTCCGCTTGTATAGGTGGTGTGCTGCGGGAACGGTTTGTTCACAGCGGCGAAGGCAGACCCGGCAGGCAGGATAAATATGGCCAGACATAGAAGCATCAGACTTTTCCAGTGCAGCTTGCGTTTCCCTTGCTTGTTCATCATCCATTCACTCCTTGTGGTTGGGGTGGATACTTAAGAGAACCCATTGTATTCACAAACGGACAGCTGTAGGAAAAGTTCACCTCCTTACTGGATATTTCGGATGCTGCCTGCCGGACAAAAGTTAAAGCGCTTAAACTTTTGTCCCAAAAAAATAATCTTCTTCTACCAAAATTGTAAATCGGAACATATTTAATATATTATTCCAGAGAATCTATGTCAATAAGCATATGGTCCTACGTAAGAAGTGCCCGTTATGATAGCAAATAGAAGCCTGCCCAGCGGCCTTCCTCCATTGATGCAGCAACAGCCCCTTCAGCCGAAAGACAATTCATCCGGTTGAAGGGGCTAAGTCAACATCTCTATTCCTGCACTACAGTCCGGTTACTCCACATCGGTAATCATATGCTCTGCAATCAGCTGCTGCTTGCGGTTCCATAGCTGTTCGCTGAGATTCACGCGGAACACTTCCGGGTTCAGCTTGCGCAAGTACTCCGGCCAGAAGAGGTCGAGCTGCTCCTCATGGTAACGGCGGATCTCCGCCAGCTCCGGCAGGGTATAGACCTGGAACCCATTCACTACAATCGGCTCCAGCATCCGCACCGCGTCGTAGCGTTCCACATGCTTCTTCATATAAGGATGCAGCGGGTTGAACAGCTTCAGCCGTACTCCACTGCGGGGTGCTGGCTCATCGGCGGAGCTGATATAATCTGCCAGCGCCTTGCCGTTCTGGCCGATAATGCGGTAGACTTCCTTTTTGCCGGGAGTGGATACCTTCTCGGGATTCGAAGAGATCTTGATCGTGGGGATCATCTCGCCGCTTGGCGCTTCGATCTCTACCAGCTTATAGACACCGCCCAGTGAAGGCTGATCCGAAGCGGTAATCAGTTGGGTTCCGACCCCCCAGGTGTCGATCGCCGCCCCCTGCGACTTCAGGTTCATGATGGTGTTCTCATCCAGATCATTGGAGGCCACAATCTTCACATACTGCAGCCCGGCTTCATCCAGCATCTCGCGTGCCTTGCGGGACAGATAAGCAAGGTCACCGCTGTCCAGCCGGATGCCATTCATCCGTTTGCCCTGCGCTTCCAGCTTCTTCGCCGTGTTGATCGCATTCGGCACACCGCTGCGCAGGGTATCGAATGTATCCACCAACAGCGTCACGCCGTCCGGCATTACCCGCGCGTAAGCGTCGAACGCCTCCTGCTCGCTCGGGAAGCTCTGCACCCAAGAATGGGCATGGGTGCCCTTCGTAGGGATACCGAACTTTTTGCCGGCCAGCATGTTAGAAGTCGCATGGAAGCCGCCGACATAAGCGGCGCGAGCGCCCCAGACTGCGGCATCCGCTTCCTGCGCGCGGCGCGTTCCGAACTCCAGCAGCGTATCATTCGGGGCCACCTGCTTGATCCGTGACGCCTTGGTAGCAATCAGCGTCTGATAGTTCATGAAGTTCAGGATCGCAGTCTCGACAAGCTGCGCCTCCATAATCGTGCCTTCGACCCGGATCAGCGGTTCATCCTGGAACACCAGGGCCCCTTCCTTCATGGAGTGGAGACTGCCTTGGAAATGGAACTGCAGCAGCTCCTCCAGGAAGGCCGGCGCATAGTTCTCCTCCTGCTCCGACAGGTAGCGGATATCCTCTTCCGTGAACCGCAGCTCGGCGATATACTGGGCGATCCGCTCCAGCCCGGCAAATACAGCGAAGCCGTTGCCGAACGGCAGCTTGCGGAAATAGGCTTCGAACACCGCCCGGCGCTTGTGTGTACCATTCATCCAATGGGCATACATCATATTAATCTGGTATTTGTCTGTATGTAGAGCAAGTTCTCTCCTCAAGTCCTCATCTCCTAGTCATTCCACTGTTGTATTTGGGTTCTGTCTCTGCTGATGTGCTACTTCTCTATAGCGCCCGTGACAACGTTCGCCCCAAGACTGCCGCGGAAGTGTCCAAGCGCCCATACATGACCGTCAGGATTGAAGCTGGCGACGGCATCCTCATGCACCGTAATCCCGAAGCCGTGGTTGTAGGCATCCACTGCCGTATGCAGCACACAGATATCCGTACATACCCCGATCAGATGTACCTCGGTAATGCCCCGTTCACGCAGCTTCAGCGCAAGATCCGTGCCGCAGAAGGCGCTGTAACGCGTTTTGTCCATCCAGTAGATGGCTTCGCGGTTCGCCTCGTAGACAGCCTTCAGGCTGCCGTACAGCTCACGGCCCTCGCTTCCCCGCAGATTATGCGGCGGAAACAGCTTGGTCTCCGGGTGGTACGGGTCATCTGCTTCATGCAGATCTACAGCCATCACCACATAGTCCCCGCTGCGCACGAATTGCTCGGTCAATTCACTGACTCTGGGCGCAATATCGATGCCGGGCTGGCCGACAGGCAGGTTCCCGTCAACGAAATCATTCGTGAAATCAATTACAATCAGTGCTCTCATGGTAGGATAGCCTCCTAAAAGGTTAATGGGCCTGCACTTCCCGGCAGCTTACGTATAAATGGATAATAACGGCTCATGGTCCGTGAACATATAGAGCTGTGCCGGGCGCTGGGAGTATTGATTGGAGCTGAGCGGATTTCCCGCTTCATCGCTCACTTCTTTTAATATACCCTGACGGCTGCGTGTTGACGTAATTTTGCGGATAAAATTCGGTTCTTTGAATTCCGGCACCACCGTCTGGATCACCTGGTACAGCTCGCTCAGCGTGAAATGACGCGGCAGGAACTGCCGGGCAATCGTCGTCTGCAGCATCTGCTGCTGAATCCGCAGGTAGGCATCGGTAATAATATCATGGTGGTCAAAAGCCAGCTCCAGCTCCTCCAGCGCTTCCTGCAGTGTGAACAGGCCAACCTCGCCTGCATCATCCGAGGCCTGCCGCTGCTCCAGCATCCACTCCTCCACCAGAGCAAAGAAAGCATGGCTGATAATCCAGCCGCGCGGATCACGGCCCGGCTGGCTGTAGACGCCGAGATACTCCAGATGTCCGCCGTCCACACCCGTTTCTTCCTTCAGCTCGCGCGTAGCAGCATCATAGATCGATTCATCCTCCTGGCAAAAGCCGCCCGGCAGGGCCCACATGCCCGCACACGGCCATTTTTTGCGCCGGACCAGCATCACCTTCAGCTCGCGCAGCGGCAGCGTCTTCGTGACGGTCTTCCGCTCGCGCTTGGTCAGTGTAAACATGACAATATCCGCCGGAACGCCATCCGGAGTGCGGTACTTCTTGGCGTTATAGGTTTGTTCCGCGTTCTCAGTCACTATAGATCATCCTTTGCCGCAGCTATTGTTTGTTGTTCGTATCTTTTAATGTACCAAACCTGTCCGCCCAAAATCAACCGGAGCAGGCCGCAGATATGTAAAAGGGACGGATTCACATCCGCCCCCGGGTGATTCTGCATTAATCTCCGCAAGTGGAGGGCGGCGCCTCGGTGCCTGCTTCCACATTGATTTTATCCGAGACGGTATCCCTAATCACTGAAATCACCATCTGCAGCAGATAATTGATATCGCTCTGGCTCTGCTGGAACTCGTTCACAACCGGGATGCTGTCGATTTCATCCTGCAGCTCTTCAATCTCACGTTCAATCTTCGCGACCATCGCCTGGTTCTTGAAGCTCTCGAACGCCACGATCTCCTTCTGCTTCTTCTTAATTGTAGCAATAAGTCCCTGCACACGCTCGTGATTCAGAATCTTCTGCTCGGCCTGCTGGAAATGACGGACCTCCTCACTGGTGGAGATGAGTGCAGCCAAGTCCTTCGCCTTGCCCATAATATCCTCCCGGACAATTAAATCGCGGGTATTGTGGGTCTGCATGCCATATTCATTCAGTCGTGCTTCTTCCTGGCTCATTCTTCTCGCCTCATTTCTCTATAATTAGAGGACCGCTGCGGCTTCCGCCTGATAGTCCCCCTGGATGTACCAAGTCTTCGCGCCGGTGATGCTCACCTGCACCAGCGTGCCGATCAGGGAGGACGGGCCTTCGAAATGCACCAGCTTACTGTCACGGGTACGTCCGGCCAGCATCCGGGCATTATTCTTGCTCGCACCTTCCACCAATACCTCCACCCGCCGGCCCAGCATCCGCTCATTCCCCAGACGGCTCTGCTCCTTGATCAGATCATTCAGACGCTGGAGACGCGCGCTCTTAACCTCTGGCGGAACATTATCGTCCATCCCGGCTGCCGGAGTCCCTTCGCGCGGAGAATAAATGAAGGTATACGCCATATCATACCCTACTTCGCGCACCAGGGACAGTGTCTCCTCGAACTGCTCCTCCGTCTCACCGGGGAAGCCGACGATAATATCCGTAGTCAGCACCGCATCCGGCACGCCTGCCTTAATCTTACGGACCAGCTCCAGATAGGCTTCACGGGTATATTTGCGGCTCATCCGCTTCAGCACGGCTGTACTTCCCGACTGCACCGGCAGATGGATATGCTCCACCAGATTGCCGCCTTTGCCCAGCACGTGAATCAGTTTATCGTCAAAATCACGCGGATGCGAGGTCATGAACCGGATACGCGGAATATTAATCCCCCGCATGTCGTCCATCAGGTCGCCGAAGGTATAATCAATGTCCGTAAAATCCTTGCCGTAGGCGTTCACGTTCTGCCCCAGCAGCGTTACTTCCTTGAAGCCCTGGCGGGCCAGCTCCCGCACCTCGGCAATGACATCCTCGGGACGTCTGCTCCGCTCCTTCCCCCGGGTGAACGGCACAATACAATACGTACAGAACTTGTCGCAGCCGTACATAATATTCACCCAGGCGCGCAGACCCTCCCGTTTCTTCGGCAGATTCTCTATGATATCGCCTTCCTTGGACCAGACCTCAATGACCAGCTCGCGGCTGAACACCGCTTCCTTAATCAGCTCCGGCAGGCGGTGGATATTATGTGTGCCAAAAATCAGATCCACGAAGCCGTATCGGCTCATGATCCGGTTGACCACGCCCTCCTCCTGGGACATACAGCCGCAGATCCCCAGGAGCAGGCCGGGCTTCTCCAGCTTCAGTGTTTTGAGATGGCCCAGCTCTCCGAATACCTTATCCTCCGCATTCTCGCGGATCGCACATGTATTAAGTAGTATAATATCAGCTTCGCTGCGGTCTTCAGCCGCCCGGTAGCCGAGCTGCTCCAGCATCCCCTTCATCGTCTCCGTGTCATGCTCATTCATCTGGCAGCCGTAGGTGGTAATATGATAGCTCTTGCCTGCACCGAAATCCGCCATCTCCGGCGGAATGTCGAAATGATACAGCACTTCAATCTCTTCCTTGCCCCGCCGCTTGCCTTCCTTGTAATCGGGCTGGCTATTGATCTGCACGTTCCTGCCTTTGATCCGGTAAGTGGTCTTGCCTTCAGTCTCGCTGACGATCTTGGCATCCGTGAAATCGAAATACTGCCCGTAATCCTTGCTCCCCTTCGCCATGCTAAAGTCACATCCTCTGCTGATGTCCCCATATTTTCCGTGCTTTCTAATGTAAAATTATATCATACCGCTCCCAAGATAATCCATTCTGAACATTTCAGGAGCTAGGGGCTTTACTGTAACGTATACGTTATCGTTTATAGTGATGATAAGGAGGGAGTCGTGACTATGATCCGTATTGGCGATTTAGCGAAGACAGCGAATATCAGCAAAAGAACCTTATACCACTATGAGCATATTGCACTGCTGCAGCCCACAAGGGTCTCTGAGAACGGTTACCGCTTCTACGATAACCAAGCTGTAATCCGGCTTCAAAAAATTCTGTTATTGAAATCGATCGGCTACACCTTAGAGCAAATAAAAGAGCTGTTACAGAATCAGAGCCCTGCGGATGAACATGACCATTGGATAGCATCATTGCATGAGCAGATCGAGCTGATCGAACAAAAAAAAGAAGAGTTAAGCCGCAAGCAGTATTATCTCAGGTCTACTCTTCATACCGTCCGGCTCAAAGGTACAGAGCATCTGCAAGATTTAATGCAGGTCCTTGCGGCTATGAATGACCGTCCTCTAAGCGATGGAATCATTCCAGCCGAATTCAGGGAGGAGCCGTCACTAACTGTTGAGGAGGTTGAGCTGCTTAAGCGTCTCCCTATCCTGGGCGGCGGCAGCAACAAAGCGGAGGAGCTTGTACGCCTTTTAGAGCAAGCCGTATCGTTGATGGCCTCGTCCCCCTATTCTTCAGAAGCTCAAATGCTGGCTGGCCGTTTATATAACATGGCGCTGGACCTTTTTGAAGGTAATGAGACGCTGCTGGATAGATATTGGGAAATGATCCGGCCCGCTGATGGTGCGACTCCTGTCGTGATGGGCATGGATAGCGCAATGATGTCTTTTATAGATGAGATGATCGGATATTATCTTGGGCATAGAGAGGAGAACCGGCATGAATAGAGGGCTACAATCACTGGGCATTCTTAAGAATCTTTGGATGCTGGCTGTACTGGCAGGAGTAGTGATCCTATTGTCAGCCTGTGGAACAGCTACAGATCCAATACCTGAAAAGAAAGCTGAGGAGTCAATAGCAACGGTTGAACCGGAAGCGGACGCTATACTCGTAGAGGTGCTAATTGAAAGTGATAGTGATGCAGCACTTAATCTGGAGGTGGAAGTCAATGCCCGTGACCATCCGCAGAGTGTGTATTTCGATTCTATCCAACTCCCTTACAGAGAGGAATTCGCTGTCCCCAAAGACACGTTCATACCGTTAACCTCTACTAGGGTACAAGCTGAAAAGGATGCCGATGCCACTTGGATAAGCTGCACAATCCTGTATGACGGGGAGGTAGTGGCGACCCACAAATCCCGAGGGGATAGCGCAATGTCTGTATGCGAGAAGAAGTTCCTCCTGGGGCCGGGATAAGGAGTACGATCGGGAAATCCGGTCCTACCGCGCGGCGGCAGGAAGAGAGGGCAAGTCAGTAGTCCGACTATTGCTTCTTGTATAGCATCAGATTTAAAATAACTTCATTGCTTAGAGCTTCAGTATGAGGCACGCAACTCAGGAGTATCTCCAGCGCAAGTGGAAACGCTTTGCCGTCCTTTTAAAGGACGGTACCGTTTCAGCGAGAAATGTGCTGCGCGCTAGCAAATGTATGCTGTTTTTCACATACATTCGGACCATCAGCCTACACGCCAGCAAATGTATGCTGTTTTCCGCATACATTCGGGCCACCAGCCTGCGCGCCAGCAAATGTATGCTGTTTTCCGCATACATTTTGAGCTCCTCATATACTCATGCGGCCTCCGGATCATTCAAAGAGTACTTCTTCCCACGCTATGCCTCTTATCCACAACAGACGGATAATATAAGTTCCTATACGACAAAAAAGCCCGGCCTATGTAAGGTCCCGGACTTATTTATTACAACCAGCTTGCCTCCGGACGTTTTAACCCCCAAGCCTATAGATCAAAATCGATGCGTTGGAGTTGATCTGCGTTCCTCCGGCTAAGGTCTGTAAATTGATTGCAGCGGCACTGGAATGGTTCCTTAAAGTGATTACATCGCCGGGGACTACAGAGATAATAACCATCCCGGGGTTAGGCTGTGTTCCCGCTCCTGAACCATAGACGCTGCCACCTACAGGTGCACCGTTCAGATACAAAGTGAACTGATTCGGTTCCACTGCGGTGATAATGAAGATTACCGCATAATCTCCTGCGTTCTCAACATTAATCTGAGCTGTATTAGGGGTATGCGAGAAGCCGACAAGACTCTCATTGCTGTCAAAAGTAACATCCGCTTCGGTAGCCACGGTCTGAGCCGCCGTATTGAAAATATAAGCATAAGATGACGCCAGTACGCCTGTGACTCCCGTTACACCAGTCACACCTGTTGCACCCGTTACTCCAGTGGCACCCGTTACCCCCGTTACCCCCGTCACACCCGTCACACCCATCGCACCCGTCGCACCCGTTACTCCCGTCACACCCGTTGCACCCGTCACACCTGTGGCTCCCGTTACTCCTGTGGCTCCCGTTACTCCTGTGGCTCCGGTGACTCCTGTTGCCTCTTCTCCCAGCAACTCCTGCGAGACCAGACGGTGTGCTGTCACCAGCTGCCCGCTGGCATTTTGGCCCCATAGGGATACCTGCGCCTCGGAGACTGCTGTTCCTGTCGTGTTGAACACGAATTCAAAAGCATCCAGGTCCGCATAGTAAATTTTGGTAACCACTTGGGAGGGGGCCACACTGATCTCCTCCTGCACATATAAGGTGCGTATGCCGTTCAGGGTATAACCCAAAATAAGAATATCGAAGAATCCGGTTATATTACGGCCGTCTATTTTGAGTGTTACCCTTTGAGTCGGGCGGGTCCCCGTATTGCTTGCAATATTATTCTCAATCGGTCCTGTAGATAAAATGGCCATTTTCCAGCTCCCCTCTCAAGCTAAATCCAGCTATATTAATAGCAGTATTCGAGAGAAAACAGAAGAGTGTTGGCATATTGACATTATTATAAGAAACAGTAACAATCAGTACATCTTCAAAGATTCACCCGCAAAAAAACACCCCATGCAGGCAGCCATGAGCTGATAGACTTGAAGTCTAACCTAATGGCTTGGCACAGGGTGTTACAGATCAAGCTCTATTGATTAATACAATGTCTTGGTAGACTCCGAGGTGAACGGAATAATCTCGTTAATCTTGCCTGCCTGTACCTTGGCAGGCCAAGCCGGATCGCTGATCAAGGCTCTGCCTACCGCCACCAGATCGAACTCTCCCTTATCCAGCCGGAGCAGCAGCCGCTCAAGGTTGTTATCCTCATTCTTCTCCATAACCGCACTGGTGAATGCGCTGTCCAGGCCGACAGAGCCCACTGTAATCGCTGGTTTGCCCGTAATTTTCTTCGTCCAGCCCGCCAGATTCAGCTCAGAGCCTGCAAATTCAGGCTCCCAGAACCGCCGGGTGGAGCAATGGAAGATATCTACCCCGGCATTGCTGAGCGGGGTCAGGAAACGGGCCAGATCCTCCGGCGTCTCCGCCAGCTTAGCGTCATAGGCCCCGCTCTTCCACTGCGAGAAGCGGAGTACGATCGGGAAATCCGGTCCTACCGCACGGCGGCAGGCATCGATCACTTCCACCGCGAAGGTGGTGCGCGCTTCCAGATCGCCGCCGTATTCATCGGTCCGGCGGTTGGTCTTCTCCCAGAAGAACTGGTCGATCAGATAGCCGTGGGCACCGTGCAGCTCAATGCCGTCGAAGCCAATGGCTTTGGCCGCCTTCGCTGCCTTGGCAAAAGCACTGACGATGGCCTGAATCTCGCTCTTAGTCATCGGCTCTGTGACTTGCTCTCCGGCCAGATTCAGCCCGGACGGACCGATCGGCAGCGCCGAAGCATTAGGCCCCTCACCGATCTTGCGGGCCATGCCGACATGCCAGAGCTGAGGCATAATCTTGCCTCCGGCAGCATGCACCTCATGCACGACCTGCGCCCATCCCGCAAGGGAGGCTTCGCCATGGAAGTTCGGGATATCCTGATGGCTGACTGCCGCCGGATGATCAATGGCCGTGCCTTCGGTAATGATCAGACCCACCCCGCCTTCCGCGCGGCGGCGGTAATACGCCGCCACTTCAGGGCCAGGTACGCCCTCAGGAGAATGCACCCGGGTCATCGGCGCCATCACCACACGGTTACTGAGGGACAAGCCTCCGTATTCAAAAGGTTCAAACAATGCAGCAGCATTCATAATTCACTAGCCTCCATTTCATACGATGATTACTTACTTGATGATTACTTTAAGTAAGCATAGTATGACGGTTCCCGGCGGCAAATGCAAATGACTGCCAGTTCAAGAGATTTGAAAAGTCTTATAAGTCCAGCACTCCGGCTTTTGGAGTCACCCGGAAGGCTGCAGCCAGATCTGCCAGCTGCTGATCGGTGATCTTCTGCCGAATCTCTCTTCCGCCGATCAGGTTATAGACAATCGCAGCCTTTTCAATCGTTTCAACCAGTCCGAAGGTGGCATCCATCGTCGCACCAGTAACAAATATCCCATGCTGCGGCCAGATGACCACGCGGTATTCCTTCATCCGGTCAGCGGTGGCCCGGCCGATCTCGCTGCTCCCCGGCACCATCCAGGGAATGACGCTGACGCCATCCGGGAAGACCACCAGACATTCTGTGCACATCTCCCACAGCGTCTTGGTGAATTTCAGCTCATCCAGATCATGGGTGAAGGTCATGGCAATTACATTTGTTGCATGGGTATGCAGCACAATCCGGTGCGCCGGATCTACCTTCAGCCGTTCGATATGGCTCATGAAGTGGGAAGCCAGCTCACTGGTCGGAACAGCGCCATTACGCAATCCCCATAACACCTCCACACTCTCGCCGCTGCTGCTGACACGCAGCACACCCAGATTGGCCTCCGGGTCCTTGATCACATTACGGAAATACTTGCCTGATCCGGTAACGATGAAGTATTTGCCCGCCAGCTCGGCTACAGGGAAGGTAAGGCTGATCGTGCGCAGCGGCTCGCGGATATTGATATACTTGGCTACCTCTTCTTCATCCAGGAGGTAACTGACGTTGCCCCCGTTCAGCTCATCCCAGCCCAGCGACCACATGTGATGGGTAATTTCGGACATTTCCTCGATAAAAGGCGCGGTGACGCCGGATATATACCCTTTGGATTCAATTACGGAAGTACTCATATGCTCTCTCCTTCTATATGCACCCTAAGCGTGCGGGTACTTGTTATTTATTATTTCAGCAGTCATTGTGATTTCAGCAGCCTGATCTTATCTTAAAGCCAATACATCCTGTTCATAGCGCTTCACTTCAGCCAGCCACCCCTCGCGGACCGGGGTCCCCTGCGAAGCGCAGTAGTAATCCCAGACAGCACCGAACGGGTAGGACTTGAATTCTTCCACCAGGGCCAGCCGTGAGGTATAATCTCCGGCCCGCTCAATGGCACGAAGCTCCTCTACCGGCTCCAGCATAGCGCGCAGCAGCGCCTTGATCGTATTGCGCGTGCCGATTACCCAAGCCGCCAGGTGATTGATACTGCCGTCGAAGAAGTCGAGGCCGATATGCGTACGCGGCAGCAGATCCCCGCGAACCAGCTCGCGGGCAATCTCCAGCAGCTCATCGTCCATCGTGACCACATGATCGCTATCCCAGCGGACCGGTCTGCTGACATGCAGCAGCAGCTGCTCGCTGAACATCAGGATAGAGCTGAGCTTGTTCGAGATCACTTCCGTCGGATGGAAATGCCCGGCATCCAGGCAGATGGCCTTACCGCGTGTCAGGCCGTAGCCCATGTAGAACTCATGCGAACCGACAACGTAGCTCTCCGAGCCGATACCGAACAGCTTGCTCTCCACGGCATCGATAGTGTACTGCGGATCCATCTCCTCGCTGAAGATTTCGTCCAGCGATTCCTTCAGTCGCATGCGCGGTGCCAGCCGGTCTACCGGAGTATCCTTGTAGCCGTCAGGCACCCAGAAATTCGTCACACACGGCTGGCCCAGCTCGCGGCCGAAGTGCTCGGCAATGCTGCGGGAAGCCTTGCAATGCTTAATCCAGAAGCTGCGGATCTCTTCGTCCGCATGGCTGAGGGTGAAGCCGTCAGCCGCCTTCGGATGCGAGAAGCAAGTCGGATTGAAATCAAGGCCTAAGCCCTGCTCCTTGGCCCATTCCACCCAGTTGGCGAAATGGCGCGGCGCCAGCTCATCCAGATCCACCTGCTCCTTCGTATCGGCATAGATCGCATGCAGATTGACCTTATGCTTGCCGGGAATCAGCGAGAGGGCCTTCTCCAGATCCTGACGCAGCTCATCCGGTGTACCGGCCCGTCCGGGGTAGCTGCCGGTCACGGCAATGCCGCCGCTCAGCTCTTTATCCTTGAACAAAAAGCCCCGTACATCATCGCCCTGCCAGCAGTGCAGCGATACTTTGATCTGCGCCAGCTTCTCCAGTACCTCATCCGTTTGAATTCCATGGGCTGCATATAATTTTTTGGCTTCGTTGTAGCTGTTAATGATGCTCTGATCCATGCTGTTGCCTCCTAATACGTATTGTGAACATCCGCTCCCGGATGAAGCTGCTCCCAGCGGACCAGCAGCTCCGCCAGCTGAGGAACCGGCTGTGGAAGATAAGACTGAATCGCGAAGGACTGTGAGATGATCTGCCGGGCTTCATGGATATCTGCCATGCGCCCCGCCTCAATCATCTGCACAGCCAGATTACCCAGGGCTGTGGATTCGGTCGGTCCGGCCAGCACCTCCCTGCCGGTAACATCTGCCGTCAACTGGCATAGCAGCCCATTGTTAGCGCCGCCGCCGACAATCTGCAGCACTTGAGTTAGCTCCCCGGTGAGTTCTTCCAGCTCAGCCAGATGACTGCGGTAGGATAACGCCAGACTGTCAAAGATACAGCGGGCCAGCTCGCCCGTAGTCTGCGGCACAGGCTGGCCGCTCTCCAGGCAGGCCTGTCGGATCTCCTGAATCATATCGTCCGGGTTCAAAAACCGCGGATGATTGCAGGGAATCAGGCTGCGGAAGCCTGGGCATTCACCGGCCTGCTCTGCTAGTTCCGCGAAGCTAAATCTTCCGCCGTCAAGTCTGCGCACTTCCTGAATCAGCCAGAGGCCCATAATATTCTTCAGGAACCGGTAAGTCCCGTAAGCGCCCCACTCGTTGGTATAATTAGCGGCCATCGCTCTGCTGTTATTGATCGGGTGATCCAGCTCTACTCCCAGCAGAGACCAGGTTCCGCTGCTAAGATAGGCTGACGCACGGTCCTTCTGAGCAGGCACACCGAGTACCGCAGATGCTGTGTCATGCGTAGCCACGCAGATCAGGCGGCATTCCGGCAGATCATACTCCGCGCGCAGCTCCTGCGTAATGAAGCCGAGATCCTCCCCAGGCTCGGTTAACGGAGCGAACTGTTCACGCCGCAGACCCAGGAATTCCAGCAGCTCGGCATCGAAATCACGGGCCGCAAGATCCAATAGCTGCGTCGTGGATGCATTGGTAACCTCGTTCATCTTACGTCCGCCGAGCCGGTAGTAGAGATAATCCGGCACCAGCAGAATCTGATCGGCCGCCTTCAGTTCTTCCCGGTCATGCGCATATAGCTGATACAGCGTATTGAAGGGAAGCTGCTGAATGCCCGTTTTGGCGTAGACCTTCTCGGGCGGAAGGAGCCGCCCGACTTCTTCCATCACCCCGTCGGTCCGGTGGTCACGGTAGGCATAGACCCGGCTTATCTGCTTGCCTTCGGCATCCAGCAGCACATAATCTACCGCCCAGGTATCAATGCCGAGGGTGCATTCGTGAATGCCTCTTAGCTTCGCCTGCTGCAGACCGTTAATAATTTCATTCAATAAATAATCCATATCCCAGAAGCAGGAGCCTTCCTGCTCCGTGAAGCCATTGCTGAAACGGTGAATCTCCTCCAGTTGGAGGCTCCCGTCCACGAGCTGTCCGAGCACCAGCCGTCCGCTGGAGGCGCCGATATCGACGGCGATATGATAGGTCATAGGGAATCTCCTATTCTATGGGAGGTGATTTACAGAATTTTGCGGAATAACGCGATTACTTCATCTTTGGTAGGAATAAAAGGATTACCGGGCGCGCAGGCATCCTTCATGGCGTTCTCAGCCAGCAGATCGAGATCTACTTCCGCTACACCCAGCTCGGACAGCTTGGCAGGAATGCCAACCTCTTTGGACAAGGCCTTGATCGCCTCAATGACGTAATCCGCACATTCCTTGTCGCTGCGTCCTTCAGTCTGCATACCGGCCGCTCTGGCAATTGCTCTGAACTTCTCCGGCACATGCTTGGCATTCTCTTCTTCCACGTAAGGCAGCAGCATTGCATTGCACACGCCGTGCGGCAGATCATACACCCCGCCAAGCTGATGGGCCATGGCATGCACATAGCCTAAGCCTGCATTATTGAAGGCAAGGCCGCCGAGGAAGATCGCATAGACCATCTGCTCACGCGCTTCAATATCCTGTCCGTTCGTTACCGTCCGCGCCAGATTGCCGAAGATCAGCTCCACCGCAGCCAGTGCCGTAGCATCGGTTACCGGATATGCGCCTGGAGTGACCAGCGCTTCAATCGCATGCGTCAGTGCATCCATGCCCGTAGCCGCCGTCAGCGCAGCAGGCTTATCGACCATCAGCTCCGGATCATTCACCGAGATGGTGGCGATACTGTTCTTGTCTACCATGACCATCTTGATCTTGCGCTCTTCATCTGTAATCACGTAGTTGATCGTCACTTCACTTGAAGTCCCGGCCGTCGTGTTCACCGCGACAATCGGCAGAGATTTATTCTTGGATTTGTGAACGCCTTCATAATCGGCAATATGCCCCCCGTTGGTGGCAACAATGCCGATGGCCTTAGCCGTATCCTGCGGCGAGCCGCCGCCGATGGAGATCAGATAGTCACATTCGTGCTGCTTCAGGAAATCTACGCCGTCATGAACATTTTTGCAGGTAGGGTTCGGCTTCACTTCATCATATACCACATACTGAATCCCCGCCTCCTCCAGCACAGCCAGCAGCCTTCCGGCGATTCCGCTCTTCATCAGGAACTTGTCTGTGACCACAAGCGCCTTGTTCAGCTTCAGCTCTTGAATGTACGGGGCGATGTCCTTCAGACAGCCCTTCCCCATCATGTTAATCGACGGCACATAATAGACATGAGTACTCATTGCTTAACCAGCCTCCCGGGCACGTAAATAGTTAATGAACACTGTAAGCGCACATCTCCCTGTTGACCTTCTCATCGTATCGCCGTTAATCTGTGTTGTCAACACTTTAAACACTAAATAAGTTGTTTTTATTTGTTTATTGTTTGTTTTACGGGAAATAAGCAATCATTATTGTGGGTTTCAGAGCAAATCAGGTGAATTGTGTTGTACAACACAGAAATAACAGGCTATATTAAGACTATCAACTCTGGAAAGGTGATACGTATGCTCGCTGCCGAAAGACGCAAAAAAATAATCGACCTTGTCCATCAGGACAAGCGTGTGCTGGTGTCCGATCTGAGCCGGATGTTCGAGGTGACAGAGGAGACGATCCGCAGAGATCTGGAGAAGCTGGAGAAGGATGGCATTGTAAGCCGGACCTACGGCGGAGCCATGCTGAACAGGCATACCAATGAGGACCTGCCTTTTCTGACCCGGGGAGCACTCAATACGGATATCAAACGCGCAATAGCGATCCAGGCGCTGGATCTGATTAATGACGGGGATACGCTGATGGTCGACCCCAGCTCGACTTCGTTTGAATTCCTGAAGCTGCTGGGTAATAAAAGTAATCTGATGATCATCACCAATTCGATCAACATTCTCCATGAGTTCGCAAGTTCGAGCCACAGCATTATTTCTACAGGCGGCTCACTCCGCCACCGTTCCCTGTCGCTTGTCGGCCCCGTAGCCCATGAGACCATTCAGCGCTACAATGTGGACACCGCCGTAATCAGCTGCAAGGCCCTCGATATGGACCGCGGGGTCACCGATTCCAATGAACCGGAATGTGAGCTGAAGAAATATATGCTGCGCCAGGCACATAAGGTTGTGCTGCTCGCGGACCATACCAAGTTCGACCAGACGGCCTTCGCGAGGCTCGCAGAGCTAAGCCGGATCGATGTGCTGATTACCGACCGCAAGCCTTCGGAGGCGTGGCTGAAGCTGTTGTCCGAGAAGAATGTGGAAGTGCTGTACTAAGTTCATGGGAAATCATTTTAGGGAGGAGAAATGGGCAAATGGGCAAAAAGAGAAAAACCTTACCCGCCGACTTCGGCGAGCTGGTTAAATCAGGGGATGTCGATGCACTAAAGGCTGTTTTTGAAAAATGTGATTGGGATGCAACCTTGGGATATTACAAAGAACCCGCGCTCAGCATGCGGCAGATTCCGGATGAGCTGGTCCGCTGGCTGGTGGAGCAGGGTGCCGATATTAATGCGAGGGACAAATACCAGCGTACCCCGCTGTATTCCCAGGCTGGAACCTGGTCCGGCAATATTCCATTATTCCTGGAGCTTGGTGCAGAGCTGGAAGCCCTGGATTATCAGAACCAGACCCCGCTGCACGCTGCGGTTAACTATTACCGGACTCAGGCGGTACGGGATCTGGTGGCCCATGGCGCAAATGTCCATGCGGTAAATAAGTCGGGGAACACCCCGCTGTCCAAAGCTTTATTACAATGCCGGAATAGCGATATCGATAGCATGCTGGAAATCTCGCAGATCCTGCTTGATGCCGGAGCGGAGATCACACCGGAGATGAAGGAATCCGTGAGTAAGATCGGCAAAGCATTTGAATTCGCCAGATCCAATTTCAATAAAGAGCGCTTGAGTGAAACCGCAGATGCACTCGAATCCCTGTACAAGCTATTCGATGTGGAGCCTGTAGCAGCGCGGGTGATGCATGACGGCGTTTCCAAGATCGGGGTAAACAGCACAAGATGGCAGGATCAGCACCAGGAGCTGTGGGAATTACTAATCCCGGCGTCAGGACATGCGCTCACCGTGCAGGGAGAGGTCATTCGCATCACCGGCCGGATCTCACATGAAATCATGAATAACGGCGGAGGCAACTGGGATGCCGATTTCCGTAAAATGCTGAATGCGCTGCTCCGGCACTTCGCCTCGGGCACACCTCTGGACCCTGCGCACCTCAAGGAAGCGGCGGAATTAGCCGGTTACCTGCGCCATGGCAACGGCAATGATGAGCCGGCCAGATTATGCGAATTGGCCGTGAATTGGGTACTTGCCAATCCACAGCCCGTTTCGTTGCCGCAGCCGGATTACAAACGCTAAATGCTGAGACATCCAGCACTTGTCCTGCTCCCTATGAAGAAGCGGCTCCCTTGGAGAGCATAATATTCAGAATCGCCTGGTCTGTGGCGGCAAGCCCTTCCTGGACCAGGGTCTCCATATTCTTGATCGTATCCTCCACCTTCTCGAAAATGACACCATCACTCGGACTCGCGGAGATATTGTTCATGGCGAGAGTAGCAGACTGGATGGCCGCGTTGGTGGCCGTTGAGATTTTGAGCGCACAGGTTGGCTTGGCACCATCGCAGATCATGCCGGAAGTAGAGGCAATCGTATTCTGGATGGAGTGCTTGATCTGCGCCAGCGTCCCGCCCATCAGATAGACAATGCCGCTGCCCGCCCCCACTCCACCGGCAATGCCTGAGCCGCAGAGCGGGGACAGACGGCCAATGTAATGCTTCACATGGATGGTAATCAGATTGCTGAGCGCCATCGCTCTTGCCAGGGTCTCCTCATCCTTGCCGAGCAGCTCGGCCAGGGCAATGACCGGCATGGTACAGGCAATCCCCTGATTGCCGCTGCCCGCCGTCGTCATTACCGGCATGGCACTGCCGTCCATCCGTGCATCGGATGCGGCTGCCGTTGCGGCAATGATCCGGTTCGCCACATCCGCGCCGAACAGATTGAGGGCGGATTGCTGACTCATTTTCCGGCCCACCTGGAGACCATACTCCCCGCGCAGCCCTTCCTCCGAGATCGCCTTATTCATAACCGCTCCCTCCAGCAGGAAGCGAAGATCCCCGAATGGTGTATTCTGAACGAAGGCATAGATATCTTCGAGTGAGACCGAGTATACCTCGGGGTCCAGACTAAGCGGGTCTCCGCAGTCGGCCTTGTCCATTTTCGGCTCAAGCCGCTGGCCATCCTTCGCCAGATACTGCACATTCGTGTGCTCTTTTACCAGGATCGCTGTGGCGGTATGGTTCTTGCTGTGTACTCTCGCTTCTATATATAGCTTCTCCGGCGTATCCTTCAGCTCAACCTCCAGCAGCTTACGCTCCAGCAGTCCCTCTGCACTTGCCAGCTCCGCCGGGGTCAGCCCGGACAGAATCTCCAGCTTCCGCTCCGAGCGGCGCACCACCGCACCCAGGGCAGCCGCTATCGGCAAGCCCGTCTGGCCTGTACCAGGAATCCCCACACCCATCGCATTCTTGATGATATTGCCGCTGAGGAACAGCTCGATTCCTGTAATCTCTTCCTCAACCAGCTCAGCCGCCAACGAGACGGCATAAGCTACCGCAATCGGTTCAGTGCAGCCTTCTGCCGGCATAATTTCTTTGTGTAATACTTCCAGTAGGTTAACCATCTGTGCATCACCATTCCCTCTGTCTGTCTATCTATGTCTAATCTGTTTCTATATATAGTACATCAGATAGACAATCCGGGGAATCCCCGTTATTACCCATCACCCGCCCAGCTTCACCAGCCGCTTCAGCCCTTCCGTACAGGCCCAGCCGCCCGCCCCCGCCAGAATCGCATTATGACAAAGGTTCAAAGCCAGCTTATACGTCATACTGCCGATAATGATTTCAACCACGACAAACCGTAAAATATCTCTCTTCGTGACCAGATAGACTCTGAATTCCTGATTGCGGGACACCTGCCATCTCCCCCGTCCATTTTCATGTTTCTGTACTTATATGCTTCGGGCGGGTTGTCTGATTCTCTGTGCAGGCACAACAAAGAGCAGTACTTCTCCATTGGCGGGAAAAGCACTGCTCCGCCCAAAGCCGAAATAGTAGAGGCTGCCCAAACAGCCATTTCATGGCTTTGGGACAGCCCCCTGATATCACCGCTTCAGCCTAATTGCCGCTGCTTACTTCGACTCCACCGCATGGCCGCCGAATTCGTTACGCAAGGCGGCGACGACCTTGCCGGTGAAGGTGTCGGTCTCCAGCGACCGGTAGCGCATGAGCAGAGCCATGGCTATGACCGGAGTCGCTGCCTGGAGATCGAAGGCGGTCTCCAGTGTCCAGCGTCCCTCCCCGGAGGAATGCATGACGCCCTTGATGTCTTCCAGCTTGGCATCCTTGGAGAAGGCGCGCTCGATCAGCTCCATGAGCCAGGAGCGTACGACCGAGCCGTTGTTCCAGACGCGGGCCACCTGCTCGAAGTCGAAGTCATATCCGCTTTTCTCCAGCACCTCGAAGCCCTCACCGATCGCAGCCATCATCCCGTATTCAATGCCGTTATGCACCATCTTGAGGAAATGTCCGCTTCCGGATTTGCCGGCGTACAGGTATCCGTTCTCTACCGCAGTGTCACGGAACAGCGGCTCGACCACCGCCCACGCTTCCTCATCGCCTCCAACCATATAGCAGGCCCCATTGCGCGCGCCTTCCATTCCGCCGGAGGTTCCTGCATCCAGGAAGTGAATTCCGTGGGCACCCAGCTCCTCATGACGGCGGATCGACTCTTTATAATGAGAGTTCCCGGCTTCAATAATGATATCTCCCTTGGATAATAGCGGCGTCAGTTCAGCAATTACTGAATCCACAAAAGTATGGGGGACCATGATCCAGAGAACGCGCGGAGAATCAAGCTGGCCCGTAAGCTCCTCCAGGCTTGCTGCCCCGGACGCACCGCGTTCGGCCAGTTCCTGCACCGCAGCAGGATTCACATCATACGCTACCACTTCATGGGCATGCTCCAGCAGGTTCTGGCCCAGATTGAAGCCCATTTTGCCAAGTCCGATTAAACCGACTTTCATTACGAATCCCTCCGAATTGTGTAGTCATATATAAGCTAACTCTGTCCGCTTGCTGTTACCGCCGCCGCTTACGCTCCCGGCCGGATGACTTCCGGCTCTATCCCGGCTGTACGGTGAACGCGTGCAGGCTCTGCATTCTCCGGCTCATCCAGCCACCAGTGGAACTCGCCAAGGAGCTGATCTGCCGCCGCCGGGCCGTTAGATCCGGCAGGATACAGGTGCAGCGGCAGGCTGCCATCTGCTGTTGCTTCGATTATAGGCTGAACCCACTGCCAGGACAACTCTACTTCCTCCCAGTGGGCAAAGAACGTAGCGTCGCCGAGCATAGCATCATAGATCAGATTCTCATAAGCCTCCGGCACATCAGGATTGCCCGGCTCATGCTTAATGCTAACCGGCTCAAGCTTCCCGTGCTGAAGCGGATTCTTGGTATTCAGAGTCAGAGAGATGCCCTCATGCGGGCCAATATCAATCACCAGCAGATTAGGGTCAAGCGGCAGCTTGTTACGGTTCTTGTTATGCACATCATTAAACGGCTCTTTGAATTCTATAACAATCCGCGTGGATTTCTCCTTCATGCGCTTACCTGTACGAATGTAGAACGGCACATCGTTCCACAGCGGATCTTCAATCCATAGGCGTGCTGCAATATACGTCTCATTCTGTGAAGTGGCTGCGATGCCCGGTTCAGCGGTATACGCAGGCACTTGCTGTCCGCGCATCTCCCCCGCTGCATACTGGCCGCGCACTACATGTTGTGATACCTCTTCGGGCAGCAGCGGACGGACGGAACGGATGACATGCCGTTTTTTGCTGCGGACGTCCTCCGGTGTACTGCCCTTCGGAAGCTGCATCGCCATCATCATCAGCAATTGGAGCATATGGTTCTGGAACATGTCACGCAGCGCCCCAGCCTTATCATAGTAACCCGCCCGCTCTTCCACACCCACCGTCTCACTGGCGGTAATCTGGACATTCGCGATATACCGGTTCTGCCACAAGGCCCGCAGCACAGGGTTAGAGTATTTCAGCACCTCCAGGTTCTGTACCATCGGCTTGCCGAGGAAGTGATCAATCCGGAAGATTTCCTCCTCTGCAAAAGCTGCGCTCAAGCTCTCATTCAGCACACGCGCCGACTGCAGATCCCGTCCGAACGGCTTCTCGATGATCAGACGTTTCCAGCCCTTGGTATTCCCGAGTCCGCTGGCATTGATATTACCGGCAATCTCCCCGAAGAATTCGGGACCGACTGACAGGTAGAACATCCGGTTCTGCGGAAGCCCCAGCTCTTCCTCCCGGCGCTGTACATGCCCAAGCAGCTTCACATAATCCTCAGGACGCCCAACATCCAGCACACTATATTCAAAAGCCTGCAGGAAATTCTGCAGCGCCGCTGTATCCTCTACCGAACGGCGCGAGAAGGTGCGCAGGGAGTCCAGCACCTGACGCTGGAACGTCTCATTAGTGAGCTCCCTTCTGCCCAGTCCAATGACTGAGAGAGGACCGGAAAGCTTGCCATCAGTGAACAGGTTGTATAGAGCGGGGAAGATTTTCCGCTTCGCCAAGTCCCCGGTTGCGCCAAAAAGTACAAATGTAGATGATTCCACTTTCATTCCTCCCGTTGTTATTATTTTATTATATAGTTACTTATTAATACTCAGGAACTTTATAACACATCATACGACTATAAAATCAATTCGTCAATCTCAATTCGACATTTACGAAAAACTACCGGTGCATGACAAATAACAGGCCTTCAACGAGAAGGCCTGCCGGGATTTCCGAACTCATGATCAGAACCATGAAGATACCAAATCATTGATCGGCTTGTAGATGAATATAATCAGCAGCAGCGGGCTGGGAACCTGGATTTTGAGCAGCGTGCATATCGTGGCCGCCATTCCGCCGATCCAGAGCAGACCCCACACCACACGATCGCGCTGCTTCTGCCTGCCCTTCAGGGAGGACAGATCCATGGCTGCACAGCCTGCGGCAATCAGAGCAAACATCAACACCAGCAGCATACAGGCTCACTCCTTAATATCTTCATAAAATGAATTATCAATTGTACCGATCCGGTTGATCGTCACACTGGCCTCGTAATGGACAGGCAGGGTCTTAAGATAGCCTTCTCCCTTCCGTTCCTTCAGCCTCTCCCATGCCTTGGGGCTCTTGCGGTAAATGGATTGCCCGAAGCCGAAGATATCCACATTGAACTGCCTGCTGATTCCCTCTACAGCATCTTTCATCCGCTTTACAACCCGTTCCTCTGTCTCCTCTTCCAGTGATATGATTTTGGCCTCCGTATCCAGCTTATCCGCGCCTTCAACCTCCTGCACATTGCATAGTGTTTCGGCGCTCAAATATATATGTGGCTCGCCGTCTATGATTTTCACCTTCCGTTTGGTAACGGAAGTAAGCGCCTCTATAATGATCAGACCTCCGGCTTCGTCTTTGAAGTGTCCCGTATTTTTGGTGACATTATCAGTCACGTAATTGAAGCCAACCGTATAGTCATCATCTATCCAGCCAAGCAACTTGTCCCCTTTGAATACGGCAACACCCTCATAGCGAAGTTTCGTCCTGGGGTCTGTCCGTTCCACGTTGCTTTTCTCGCTGCCTGCCTCGGGATCACCCTCCACCTCCACTCCGGTTAACACCGGACTCTCCCCTTGGAGGAGCAGGTCCTCGATGAATTGATCCAATGTGACCGCGACGGTCTTGGATGAAATCCTGTAGGACTTGTCCAGGGAGCTGAATAATTTAGTGGCCGGCAGCCGGTCCAGCGGGGTCAGCACCTTCAGAACGTTCTCGGCGGTAGTCTTCCGTGCAACCATCACATAGAAGTCCATACGCGGCTCCCGGCTTCTTTTAATCACATCCAGCGTCTCGCCTACCCCTTCCCGTGCCAGCTCTTCTCCGATCACCAGCACACGAATATGGCCCAGATAGGGAGAACGGGAGCTGATCAGATTGAACTTGCGGAGGGATTCATAGACTGTTGGCACTGTGAAATTATAGACAACTACGGGAACCCCGCTCCCCCCTGTTCCTCCTGAATTCTGTGAAGAGATAGAAGAGGGGATGACCACCTGCATCGTTACGTTGTAGCCGTTCTCCGCTTTATCAAGGCCCAGCGCCAGCACAAAAGCCAGTTCATTCAGCTCCTTCCTCTCCCAGCACCCGCTAAGCAATAGCGAAAGCAGCAGCAGGGAAAGGCAAGCAGCGACGGCTCTCTTTATACGGCTTGTCATATCAGGAACCTCCGCGTTTGGATCTGTTCTGGCGATGCAGATTCTGTGTTCTATTCTCTTGCGGTCTTGTTCTCAGGAACGGCCAGGGGAACCTGAAGAACGAATCCTTAAGGTCTGTTGGCCTGAAGGGCCCCAGCGGACTCATATAAGGAACGCCGAAGGAGCGCAGGCTGACGAGATGCAGCACCACTATGAATACTCCGCACAATATTCCGTACAGCCCCATGAACCCGGCCAGTGCAATCAGGAAAAACCGGATTATGCGTGCAGCGATGGACATCCCGGCTTCGGGAATCACAAAGCTCGAGATCGCTGTTATGGATACAATGATAACCATCGCCGAGGAGATGAATCCCGCCGCAACAGCCGCTTGCCCGATGACCAGCGTACCGACGATGGAGACAGCCTGGCCCACGTTTTTAGGAATACGTACGCCTGCTTCCCGCAGAATCTCATAGGTCAATTCCATCATCAGCGCTTCGACAAAAGTCGGAAACGGCACCGTCTCCCGCTGGGCGGCCAGACTGATCACCAGATTGGTCGGGATCATCTCCTGATGATAGGTTGTGATAGCCACATAGAACGCAGGGGCAAACAAGGTGATAAAAAAAGATAGAAACCGGATGAACCGCAGCAGGGTAGAAATATCCGCCCGCTGATAATAATCCTCCGCCGACTGAAAGAAGGAGACAAATACGGTCGGGGCCAGCAGCACAAAAGGGGTTCCATCGACCAGGATTGCCACCTTCCCTTCCAGGATGCCTGCCGCAATGGTATCCGGCCGGTCACTGTTATAAATCGTGGGAAAGGGGGTCGCCACCTTGTCCTGAATAAATTCCTCGATATAGCCGCTCTCCAGAATACTGTCCGTATCGATGCTGTTCAGGCGCCGCTTCACCTCCTGCACCAGCTCTTTATTCGCAATGTGGCTGAGATACATAATCGAGACACTGGTCTGGGTGACGCGGCCGATCTGCATCGTTTCCAGCCACAGCTGACTGTCTTTGATTTTGCGGCGGATTAGCGCGGTGTTGGTCCGCAGATTCTCACTGAACCCCTCCATCGGTCCGCGGACCACAGACTGCGAGCTCGGCTCACTTACACCCCGGTCTTCCCAGCCGGGCAGCCCGATCCGCAGCGCTGATGCCGTCCCCTCCACCATCAGCATCACGTTGCCGGATAACAGGTCGTGTACGAACTTGGCGTAATCCTGAACCACGGTAAGATCACCGGCCATTAGCACACGGCTGGTCAAGATTTCTATTTTCTTATCAGGGTCCTGTTCTTCCAGAAGAGCCGTGGTCCGTCCCTCCTGAAGCGAATACAGAATCGAATTATGCAGCAGCTGATTATCTATCAGGCCATCAATATAAAAAATAGCCAGCTCCGTATGCTCTCCCAGCTTCAGCTGTTTTCTCACCAGGTCAGTGCTCTCGCCCAGCAGCTTGTACAGCTGTTCATTATTGACCTCCAGCCGGCTGGATAACTTCCCCTCCACCGTACTCTTCATCCAGGCCACTTCTCCTTCCCGTGAACCTTCTATTCAGGTTAGTTTGGTAGCATTTCTTGATAATTATTCCTCAAATTCAGACCTGTACTTGATTCACATAATTCTGGAAGGGGATGCCATACTAAGAGGGTTCCGGGTTCATAGGCCCTGGAGGTCACATGTAAAGGGGGGATAGAGATGAGTATTGAAAAAGAGCGGATCAGCACAGCGCAGTTGGTAATCCTCGGTCTTTTCACCTTTATCGGGGATATGGCCCTGGTCTATCCTGCAGCCATGACTTCCGAAGCCCATCAGGATGCCTGGATCGCCGCCCTGATCAGTATACCGCCAGGGATTGCACTAGTCTTCCTGTTTGTTATAGTAGCAAATATCAGTCCGGACCAAAATATTATTGAGATCAGCCGGCAGGTGCTAGGGAAATGGCTAGGCAGCGCGGTAGGCGGGTACTATCTGTTCTTCTTCATCATCGCGGCCTCTACGTATGTCCGGGAAATTGAGGATTTCATGTGTACCCAGATCTACGAGGGAACTCCCGGCGGAGTAATCCGGTTCATGAGCATTGTTCTGCTGGTGTACGGTCTGCGTCTGGGGCTTGAGACGGTCGGCCGGGCAGCGCAGGTGTTCTTTCCGCTGTTTGCCTTATTCCTGGTGGCCCTGATGCTGCTCTTATTTCCGCAGGTCCGGCTGGAGCGTGTCTATCCCATGATGACTACACCCCTGCCGGATATGCTGCATTCGATCATGATCGGTGTATTCTATCCCTTCGGAGAGATCTGCGTATTCTTCATGATCTACCCTTACACCCGCAAGAACAGTAAGATTAACCGTGATATCTTCATCGCGCTCTGCATAGGCTCCGTAGGTCTGAACCTGATTCTGTTTCTCTCGCTGACCGTTCTTGGCGTCTATTTCTCGGAGCATAGTTTCTATGCCGCCTATATCCTGGCCCAAAAAATCAATATCGCCAACTTCTTGCAGCGGCTTGAAGCGCTGATGGCTACCGCCTGGATTATCACGACCTATTTCAAAACAGCACTCTACTTCTATGCCTTTGTGCTCGGAATGGCGCAAATATTCAAGCTGAAAAGCCACCGCCCTCTAATCTTCCCTGTCGCGTTCCTGATCTACGGACTTTCACAGCTCATCTCCAAGGACATCATCTTCTATGTCAAAGAAATCCCCCCTTACTGGGTGGACTGGAATTTAACCTATTCGCTCGCACTTCCACTGCTTATTCTCGTAGTACACAAAGTGAGGCAGCGGCGCGCTGCCTCCTAAGCTAATCCATAGAGTGAAGCTCCTGTTTTATTGTAGCGCCCTGGTGGGGTCAACGTTATAATAGAAACCATTAAATATCTTTATTTTGTCATGACAGGAGCGTAAACCAAGGATGAAACAGCTATTCGAGCCTGTTCTGTTTGCGAACCGGCAGTCGCTGATCTGGGACTACCGCATCTATACCGACGATCATTACAAGGGATATTACCACTGGCATCAGTGCTGTGAGATCATGTTCGTACACGGCGGGCAGGGCAGCATTGTTGTGAATCAGCAGATGTATGATATCCGGCCGGGCATGCTTTTCTTTTTCCAGCCGTATCAGCTGCACCGGATTTCTTCGGACGTCTCACCCGAATGCCCGTTCATACGGACGATCTTCTATCTCGACCCCCTGACAGCAGAGCATCTGCTGCAGGGCTTCGCCAAACGTAAAGCGGTGTTCAATGCGTTATGGCAAGGCAGCAATCCCTATTGCGGCTTCGATCTTGGTGACCGCCTGGAGACTATGGAATGGATCTATGGGAATTACAACCAGTGCCGGAGCAAATCATCCGGGGAACATACCGAGGATATCACGATGCTGCTTCTGCAGTTGTTAAGCTGCCTGGGAACAGGGGAGCAGTCACTGATTCATACCGGAGAACGGCGGAAGCTCCGCTATTCGGAGCAGATCATGAACTGGATTGAAGCGCATTATCAGGAAGAGGTGAATCTGGAGCAGCTTGCGGAGGAGACTCACCTCTCGAAATCCTATGTCTCGCGGATTTTTCATCAGGAAACAGGCGGCCGCCTGGTCGACTATCTTACCGCCCGTCGTCTCAAGCAGGCCTGCCGGCTGCTCGAGACGACGGACCTGACGGTGGAGCGAATCGGCAGCGCTGTCGGATTCCCGAATCCTTCCTACTTCAACCAGCTGTTCAAGCGGGTACTCGGCCTTTCTCCGCTGCAATACCGCAAGGGAACCTGAGAGCCTACTTGCGAGGAATAGGACAATATAACAACATTTCGTGATATCAAATGACAACTTCCAGTTCGCCAGAGGCGTTATACTGAGGCCATAATCTAATTCAAGTGGAGGCATCAGCGATGACTACAGCTTATTGGCAGGAAGTAATGAACCGTCTGGAACCGAAAGTAAACGGCATGATCAAGGCGCTCGGGAAGCGGAGTCCTCATGCTGCGGGAGCAGACGGCAGATTCGATAATCCCGGGACTGACTGGTGGACCTCCGGCTTCTGGCCGGGAATACTCTGGGTTATGTATGATATGACCGGCAAGGATGCTTATAAGGATACTGCCTGGCCCTGGGACGAAACGATTGGACAGTGGTTCGCGAAGCCGACCGAAGAGCTGCATCACGATGTCGGCTTTCAGTTCCTGGCTACTGCGGTGATCAAGCATACGCTTACAGGTGATGCAGAGGGCTTGCGCCGGGGACTTGAAGCGGCTAACTACCTGGCTGCACGTTATAATCCGGCTGGCCGGTTCATCCGCGCCTGGAACGGGGACAAGCACGGCTGGGTGATCATCGACTGCATGATGAACATCTCGCTGCTCTTCTGGGCCAGCCGGATCACCGGCGATCCGCGCTACAGCCATATTGCTACCCGCCATGCGGAGACAGCAATGACCTATGGTGTGCGCGAGGACGGGTCCACCAGGCATATTCTGTCCTTCGATGCAGAGTCCGGCGCTTATATTGAGAACTTCGGCGGACAGGGATATTCCCCTGAATCCTGCTGGAGCCGGGGTTCAGCCTGGGGGCTGTACGGCTTCACGAACACCTACCGTAACACCGGGGACGTGCGCTTCTTGAATACCGCCAAGCGCATCGCCCATTATTTCATCGCGGCTCTCCCGGAGGATCACGTGCCGCACTGGGACTTCCGGCTTGCAGATGACAAGCGCATGTTCAGAGATAGCTCGGCCGCAGCAATCGCCGCCTCTGGCCTGCTGGAACTGGCAGAGCTTGTACCGCCGGGCGAGAAACGCGTGTATGCGGATGCCGCAGAGCGCATACTGCGTTCACTTACAGAGAATTATGCCACCTGGGACCAGCCGGACCATGAAGCCATTCTGCTGCATGGAGCCGCCAGCGGCGATTCGCTCACAGATGTGTCGCTGATCTATGGCGACTACTACTATGTTGAAGCCGTAGCGAAGCTCAACGGCTGGAAGCACCGTATTTTCTAGTCTGGTAATGGCATAACAACAAACAGCGGGCCTCCCTATCATTGGGGATTCGCACATAATACAAACAGCGAACCCCCGCACCCGGGAGGCTCGCTGTTTGTAATTTTAAACGTATGCTTCTTGAAAGCTCACCCTATAATCCTGCGTATCCACATCTGCGCTTCAAAATCCTGCAAAGAATGCAACTTATAATGTTTAACACGTTCCTTCACTTGTGCAACGTTCGATTCTTCCCTTCGCTTATACGGCGTACGAATGCTTACCCACGCTGCTCATCCAGCCACAGAATGGCCGTCACACCGCGCGGATAATATTTGCTGCCGGTGATCTCGCCGGAAATAATCTGGTCACTCCAGCTCCAGATCGAGAGCTGCGGATGCGTAAGCCAAGCCGTATGGGCCTGATCTGCCGCGCGTCCCTGCTCATCCCATTTCAAGCCGAGAATTTCTCTGGCGATGAACTGGGAGAGATAGATTTTGCTCAGCCAGCTGTTATTGCTGGTGGAGGAGATTTTCCAGCCGCCGTCCTCGAACAGGCAGACTCCCTCTACAAGCACAGCCTTCAGATGAGTGTCCAGTGCCTCGAGATATTCGCCGAACCGTCCTCCGCGTTCCAAGGCTTCCTTGCAGCCGGTGAAGTAAGGGAATACCAGACCCTCGATGGCTGGGATAATCTTCGAGTCATTGCCTTCTCCGATTACTGCCGGGATATAGCCGCCTTCGGTAACACTGCCCACGATGGTTGCTGCGCAGAGCTCGGCCTGTCTGCCGGCAGTCTGTGACAGCTCCGTATTGCCGTTATCGCGGAAAATCTTCTCCATCGCCAAATATGCTGCCCAGCACTTACCCGCCAGGTAAATATTGTTGCGCGCCTGGCCCAGGGAGACATCCAGACTGTCATAGGTCGTGATCTCTGCACCGCCCATGGTCCGCGAGCTGTCGAGCGCCATCACGCCATTGCGCTTCGCCGGGTCCGGATGATCCCGGTTGAGCATGCTCTGCAGGCAGCTCTCCAGTACGGTCAGATTGCGCTCCATCCAGCTGCGGTCGCCCGTGTGCTCCACATAGGTTGCTGCAGTGAGAATCCAGTTGACCAATTGCTCGTGGGTCATATGCGAGAAGCAGCCGTCAATGCCGTACAGCTCATAGGAGGAGTACCCCGGACGCGACACGGCGTTGGCTACTCCCATATCATGCGTGAAGCTAAGTCCGCCCGGATACTCGGTGCTATCTCTCGGGAAACGGACAGTGTCCACATAACTGAACCGGTCCACGAACATATCCAGCTCATTGCGTACGGTCCACGGGTTCATCTTCAGCTCGTAGAACAGCTGGTCTACCGTAAGATCGAAGGTGTTCATCATCCGGTATTCGCCTTCGTTGACGACCCAGAACGGCTGGCCTCTGTACTCCAAGAGTTCGGTGGAGCCGTAATAGCTGCGGATGGCGTGAGCAAGCATGAAGGTCTGGTCGTCACTTAAGCCTGTTCCCTCCAGCATCCCGTTCGCCTCTTCGGCCTGCTTCTTCAGCGTGTCGAACCGGGATAACGCATATTCCGCAACAGCTTCAACATTGCTGTAATAACGGTTATAGTAATAGCTCGCATCCATTCCTGAAGTCACATAACCGGAGCGGTGGAAGCAGACCGCGAACTGGTACACCTTGCGTTCGCCGGCTGGCACATCCATAATAAGCGCGCCAACCTGACCCAGCCCGAACGTCCAGTTCTCCTCCAGCTCCGCTGCAAGAATATCCTCCATTGTAAAATGCATTGCCGCCTTAACACTTCCCTGCTTCGCGGCAATCGCCAGGAACCGGCCCTGGCCGACACCCGTCAGCTCCTCCTTGCCTCCATCGAATCTTCTCAGGGCGCTATACGGGTCATTCCCCTGGAAGCCGAAGAAAGCACGACGCGCAGAGCTGCCCGCTGTGTTATCGACTTCAAGCTCTACCAGCACGGCTGGCAACAGCACTTCCTTCATCTCTGCATCCGAAGCCGTCCCCGGGTCCGGAACGGGCCGGACTGGTGACAGAATGCGGAAGGTCAGATCGCCTGCCTGCCAGCTGTCGGTGGTCAGCCGGAAATCGCGCGTAATCTCGTCTTCCCCGAAGTGAAACAGAATCTGCGGCTTATCCGGGCTCGGGTCCGGGTTCTCGATGTCGTAGCGCTTGCTCTCATCGTCGCTGCCCTGCTCGTGGAAGGGCAACGTATCGTAACCGCGGCCATCCTTGCGTGCAAGGCCGATATATATGTTCTGTCTCGGCGGCCTGCCGAGTTCGAGGTCAAAGCCGCCGGACGCTCCTTGAAATCCGAGGGTGAAGCTTGAGAATGATCCTATCGGTGAATGATGGGCATTGAAGAATTTGTTCGTTGGCATACAGTATATACACTCCCTCCAGCTTGTGTCCCGGCCGTGCCGGGCTCTAGCTCTATGTTAGCGCTACCCTCCCCTCAGGCAACAGGCGCAAAGCCGCCAATTATTTGGACAAATCAATCGGACGCAGCGGCCTATGCTATAATAGATCCATCTTTTAACAAAGAAGAGGTTGAACATGAACGTATTAGATCCCGGCACACAGCATTCTATGGATGGACGCATGTCCCCGGATGTTCAAGCTGCCTTTCATCTCTTTGCCGCCCACTGGCGCAAGGTGAACAAGGAATGGCAATATCCGGCACACACTCACCCGATGTTCGAGATCAACATCGTTCTGCAGGGCTCGCAGCACATGGCCGTAGGCGGACAATCCTACATCCAGAAGAGCGGCGACATTCTGTTCATCCGCCCCGGTGTGCTGCATTCCAGTCTGGGCGCAGCCGCAGGGGATGAGATGTCTTATTATTGCCTGCACTTCGACATTGACGATCTGGTTCTGCGCCGCTCCTTGATGACGATGGACACCGTCAGTCTAAGCGGAGACACCCCGGAGCTGAAGGCAATCCGTTCCTCCCTGGATGACATCATCCGCTCGACCATTCTCCCGGAGGCCAGTGATGCACAGCGGGGCCGGCTCGTGATGCTGAACGCATCGCTCCAGTTCTTCGCCGCCCTTACCGGCTGGGTGCTGGCTGCCCTGCCTTCCCCTGCCCGGAGCACCCTGCCGGGAGTGACGGAGAAGACCGTTGCCCTGGCGAATGCCATTGAAGGGCTGCTGCAGGAATCCGTCTTCACGGCAGCGGCAACCGGCAGCAGAGCCGGAAGCATCGAGGAGATCGCAGCCAGGCTCGGCTATAGCCCCAACCACTGCAACCGCGCCTTCCGGCAGATCTATGGCCTCCCGCCAAGGCAGTATCTCTCCGATCTCATTATCCGCCATGCCAAGCTGCTGCTGCTGGATAACAGCCTGTCTGTGGAGAGCATCGCCTACCGGCTGGGCTACCGAGATGTGTCTCATTTCAGCAAGCAGTTCAAGCGCTGGACCGGCCTGCCCCCCATGGGCTACCGCCAGCTTACGGAGGAGCCGGGCAAGGCAGGCGACGGAGCGCCCCTCCCACACTCAGGGGGAGGTACATCTTAGGAGGAGTTACATAATGAAGATATACCATTTCAAACCAGAATCCGGCAAACCCATAGCAGCCTTTAATTCCGATTTCATCATATCCCGGATTATCCAGACTGAGGGGTTAACACATATCGGCTGCGTATATCTTGGACACCAGGGAGTAATCGGCTTTCATCAGGCGAGCTGTCCGCAGCTGCTGCTCATTATGAACGGTGAAGGGGTTGTGCGCGGAGAGGAAGCTGAATTTACAGCTGTGAGTGCAGGTCAAGCCGTCTTTTGGGAGCAAGGGGAATGGCATGAGACCCGTACGGATTCAGGACTGACTGCGATTATTGTTGAAGGTGATTCGCTGAATCCCGCCGCCTACATGACTCTCTAACTGAACATTAAGAGGACTGAGATTCCGCTATATGAGCAAATCAGGTGAAATTCCGGGCTAAGCGGACAGAGAATCCTTTATGCGTCCTAACATGTGTCCTTAGAGGCTCAAAAGTACAAGATAGCGGAATCTCAGTCCGTTTCGGCATTATCAACCTTAATTTTGGAAAAATAAAGGAATCTCAGTCCACTTCAGTTGTAAGCTCACCAAAAGCGCGCATGGAGGGCGTGTAAAGCGCGAAGCACAAAACAGCGCAGCGCCGGATCGCCAAAACAGCCGGGTGAAGCCGGGAACTCCAGCCGGACCCGTGGTACCCTGCAACTGGAATGGACCTGCTATGCAGGTGATTTTTTTGTTAAATGTCTTATATCCTATGTTTAAAAGTTGGTGACCGTATGATCTACCTCATTAAATTCGTATACAGCTTTGTCCTGCCGCCCGGGTTATTCGTCCTGCTGCTGCTGGCAATGGTGGTCTGGCTGTGGAGAAGCAGCCGCCGTCCCGCAATCGTGCTGCTGGCGGTCACGCTGCTGCTCTATCTGTCGATGACCTCTGCCGTCAGCGACACGCTGATCGGAAGCCTGGAGCGGAAGTACCCTCAGCCTGCTTCCGCAGAGGGGGATGTGATCGTAATCCTCGGCGGCGGGGCCACCTCCGGCACCCCGGATCTGGACGGGCAGGGCAATATGTCCGGTCCGGCAGCGAACCGGCTGCTGGCAGCTGCGCGGCTGTACCGCGAGACCGGCCTGCCGATTATTTTCTCCGGGGGACAGGTATTCGCCGACAGCGGCAATGAAGCGGATATCGCCCGGCGGCAGCTCATCGGCCTCGGCATCCCCGCAGAGGACATCCTGCCGGAGAACCGCTCGCTCAATACAGAGCAGAATGCGGTCAACACCGCGAAGCTCATGCAGGAGCATGGCTTCAGCCGTCCCGTTCTGGTGACCTCGGGCTTCCATATGCCGCGCAGCATGGTCCAGTTCGGGCATGCCGGACTTACGCCGCAGGCTTTTCCGGTAGATTTCCAGGCCAGCCGTCCTATGTCACTCTATGTAAGCAAATTCACTCCGTCTGCCGGAGCCGTCTCCACAACCGGGCTGGCGCTGAAGGAGTATCTGGGGTTAATCGCTGCGAAGCTGCTGCCTTGACCCCTGCAGCTGGCTGCACGCTCATCAAAGAAAGCGAGGTACCTTTAACCAATGAACCCGTACGATGAAGAGAAATTAACCGGCGGAAATGTAAATGAGATCATCCGCAAGGCAGACACCGTCCGCCGTCCCACAGGGAGCTGGAGCACAAGTATTCATGCACTTCTACAGCATTTGGAGCAGCAGAATTTCGCAGGAGCACCCAGATTCCTAGGCGTAGATGAAGCAGGGCGCGAGATTCTGTCCTTTCTTCCCGGCGAGGTTCCGGGCAACGCTTATCCTGAGCTGGAGCCGTACATGTGGTCTGAAGAGACCCTTACGGGCCTGGCACGCCTGTTACGCAGCTATCATGATGCAACAGAGGGCTTTGTACCGAATAGTATACATACGGAGTGGCAGCTTCCCTATGCCGATCCTGCCGCACATGAAGTGATCTGCCATAATGACGCGGCGCTGTACAACGTGGTGTTTCAGCATGGTGCGCCTGTGGCGCTGATTGATTTCGATATGTCTGGTCCAGGCCCGCGCCTATGGGACATTGCCTATAGCCTCTACACCTCAGTTCCGCTCGCCGGTTTTGCTCCTGACTATCTGACAGGCTCCACGGTACCTTACCAGGCAGACCTGCATGCAGCAGACCGGCAGCGGCGGATCCAGCTGTTTTTTGAAGCCTATGGACTCCCTGTCCCGGAAGATCTGCACGACTGGTTGACCCGGCGGCTCACGGCTATGTGCGATACGCTGAAGAAGGAGGCCGGGGCGGGCAATCCTGCTTTTGTCACAATGGTGGAAGAAGGCCACCTGGCCCACTACGAGCGCGAGCTGCAATTCATAGCGGAGCATTTCAGCGAATGGACTACTGCTTGAAGCAAAAGCCGGAACCCTACACACATAGGAGTTCCGGCTTTATTCGTTACATTTACTCTTTAATCAACTCTGCAAAAACTGCAGACACCTCTTCAGCCAGCAGCTTCGGCTCAAGCTCCATCTGAACGCCGATCCGGCCTGCGCTGACCGCGATTGTCTCAAGCTCCGCCGCACTGCTGTGAATGAACGTAGGGTAAAGCTTCTTCATCCCGACAGGGGAACAGCCCCCGCGGACATATCCCGTGTACTTCAGCAGGTCCTTCAGCGGCAGCAGCTCAATCTTCTTCACTCCGGCGGCTCTGGCGGCTCTCTTCAGATCCAGCTCCTCAACAACCGGGATCACATAGACATACGGCTGCGGTCCGCTGTGTGCGACCAGTGTCTTGAATACTACCTCAGGAGGCAGGCCAATCTTCTCAGCAACCGCTGTTCCGTGAATCAGCCCGTCCTCATTGTCGTAGCTATGAATGGTGTAGCTTATCTTCCTTGCATCCAGTATGCGCATGGCATTCGTTTTGTTCATCTGCCGCTCCCCCTAATCCCGGGGATAATTGATTTGCATAATGTCCATGAACGGCACTTTGATAATCTCTTCGTTATTTCTGACATGCACCCTGCCGGTACGCGAATCCATCTCTACAATCACCCCGCGCACCTCTTCTTCCTTCCCCCAGACTGTCAGCAGAATCTCGGAATCCTCCTGCTTCGCCTCTACCAGCTGGTTGCCCAGCTCCTCAAGCACGAATTCGTCGCGGGTGGGACGTTTTGCCACTTTTGCCTTCGCCACACTTTGCCTCCAGTAAGCCATTACAGAATATAGGATAATGCCCGGTGTAAATGCTCGTGTCTATTATACCATGAGAGGAAGCCTGATTTTACACAAATCACGATTATTATTCATGATTCAATAGCGCTGCCCCCGCGATGCCGGGATGGGTCATTTCATACGGGTCCAGAATCAGGTTCAGCTCTTCCTCGCTAAGCACATTGTACTTCAGACACAAGGCCCGCACCGATTCTCCGGTCAGAATAGCTTCCCTGGCAATCCTCGAGACGACCTCATACCCCAGATGCGGGTTCACGGCGGTAATGATACCGACGCTTCTCTCCACCTCACGCGCAAGCTTCTCCTTGTTGGCTTCAATCCCTGCCAGACAATAGTCGGTGAACACCCGAAAGGAATTGTTCATGATGCTGATCGACTGAATCAGATTGAACACCATCACCGGCTCCATAACGTTCAGCTCCAGTTGACCGGCCTGAGCGGCGAGGCAGATCGTGTGATCATTGCCAATCACCTGAAAAGCCACCTGGTTAATCACCTCGGCCATCACCGGATTCACCTTACCGGGCATGATGGACGATCCCGGCTGGCGGGCCGGCAGCGTAATTTCATTGAAGCCGGAACGCGGGCCCGAGGCCATCAGGCGCAGATCGTTGGCGATTTTGGACATATTCATCATGCAGACCTTCAGCGAGGCCGAGACTTCGGTATAGGCATCCGTATTCTGCGTAGCATCCACCAAATGCTCGGCGCTGACCAGCGGCAGCCCGCTGATCTCAGCCAGCAGCTCAACGACCCGCGTAATATACCGGGGATCGGCGTTCAGTCCGGTACCCACGGCGGTAGCTCCCATGTTCACCTCATAGAGATGGCCACGCGTATGCTCGATCCGCTGAATATCACGCTCCAGCACCCGGCTGTACGCCTCGAATTCCTGTCCCAGACGGATTGGCACCGCATCCTGCAGGTGGGTCCGCCCCATTTTAATGACGGAATCGAATTCAGCAGCCTTCTGCAAAAATACACCGTGCATCGTCCGCATCGTGATCAGCAGCTGCTCCAGCAGCGATAGCGTGGCAATATGAATTGCCGTCGGAAAAGCATCGTTCGTCGATTGCGCCATATTCACATGAGTGTTCGGACTGAGCTGCAGGTAATCCCCCTTGGCCTTGCCCAGCAGCTCCAGCGCACGGTTCGCAATCACTTCATTGGCATTCATATTCAGCGAGGTGCCTGCGCCGCCCTGAATCGGATCAACGATGAACTGCTCATCCCAGTTCCCCGCGATCACTTCGTCTGCTGCTTGGACAATCACCGCACCCAGGCCCTTATAGAGGCGGCCGATTTCCATGTTGGCGAGCGCAGCGGATTTTTTGACAATCCCCATCGCCTTGATTAATTCATGATGCACACGGTAGCCTGTAATCGGGAAATTCTCCACCGCCCGGAGGGTCTGTATCCCGTAATAGGCCTGATGCTCCACCTGCTTGCTGCCCAAAAAATCCTTCTCCAGCCGATATTCCGTCTCTGTCATCCTGCTCTCCCCCATGTCTTCAGTAGTAGATCCTCTGCTGCAAATTAGTCAACTTATTCTTTCCTTGCAGCGCCAAAGATATTACCTTCATTGCTGCGCCATGCTTAAGGCCTATGCGGGTAGCGCAAAGAACCCGGCAGCCATTGCTGACCCCCGGGCTCTATGTCATTGTAGCTTAAAATTTAAGATAGTTCCAATCCGAAAAAATCTTCATATCCCCAGGCAGCGAAGCATCCCGTTTAGACCTTATAATGTTCAAATGATACCGGTTTCCCGTTAATCAACGCCTGTATTCCCGTATGCTTATTGTCTATCCTGAGCTGTAGGCGCTCATTCCCGCTCCAAGCCGTATACGCTGCCGAGAGGATCTCTCCTTCCGTAAATTCCGGTGCCCGCTGTATAGCGGCTGCGGTAAATTCCTCAAGACAGTGTATCCCCAGCTCCGCCGCCTGATCTGTGCTTAGCGCTTCAACCACGACGGCTCCGGGCATGTTCTTGGACGTTACCTCCAGATAGGATGGCCGCTCCAGCAGTTCATATTCCTGTGATACATAGACGGCAAAATACACATTGCCCGCATAGCCAAGCAGTGCCTTGGGCTGCCTGATCCATTCGCCTAACGGGAGCACCCCGACGATGGCTGTATCCTTTCCTTCGGGCACCGGGAACAGCGACAGGATCGTGTTCTGATGATACAGCACCTCCATATAAGGACTCTGGTGCCGGGGATCTCCTGGCTGATAGCCTTGACCCGGATGGAAAAAATAAAGCCGGTTCACGCCCGCCGCCGCCGGAACCGGGAGCGAGAAGGCCCAGCGCAGCTGCTCATTGTCGAATTCCTCCACCCGCTCCCACATCCCGCCTGCCGCGTAATCCTTCGTCAGATAGGCGTAGGAATGCAGCGCCGGCTGGCGCTCCGGGGAACCGGCAACCACCTTCTCGGTCTTCTTGCAGACCTCTACCGGTATCTGGCGGTTCAGGGCAGCGGAACGCGCCTCCTCCGGCGCTTCATAATAGAGGAACCCTGCATATTCGGTGCGCGGCATCTCCTCCGGCAGCGCGAAATCGCCGAACTGGACATAATCATGCAGCAGATTGCCGTCTGCCGGAACATCATGCGGCCAGCCCCGGGAATGGGCGCCTGCCCAGGCGCCTTTAAGGTACCACAGGCTCCGTTCGCTCCAGAGGTAGTCCAGCATTTCCCCAAGTGTAGACTTCAGGCTGCTGTCCTCTTCCAGCTCCCAGGCGCAGGTGAACGCCTGAATCCAGTGCCAGAACCACGGCAGGCTGCCATATTCCGGCATTCCCTTCGCCCGGATATGTGCCAGCGTCAGCTCCAGACTGTGCCGCCCGTCCTCCCTCAGCAGATCATCCTCGAACAGCCTGCCGAAGATCAGCTTCGCGGCCGTATATTTGGCTTCATGATGGCCGAAGGTCGCTACCTGCTTACGGAAGAAAGCGCTGCGGTAGATATGGCCGATAGCCGTATGGAACGCCACCCGCAGTCCCGCGCTGAACCGGTCGCAATATTGCCGGTTGAACCAGACCATCAGGCTGCCCATAATCTCAACCGGCAGCTCATGCGGTGCAGCCTCTCCCGGAGTGGGATGCAGCCCCAGCGGCCAATGTCCATACAGGGGGGTCCCCGGCATCCGGTTCTGAAGCCTAACGGTTTCTAATAGTACAGACTCGGCTTTCCGCTTGGCATCCTCCTTGCCAAACGGCAGCTCCAGGGTGTCATCCACCGCAGCGGCAAACAGATAAGACGCATAATAGAAGTTGTTCCGCACATCATCATGGAACCAGAGTCCGCTGTACAGCAGCGGGCGGCGCTCCGCCTCCACCGCGATAGCGGATATAATCTGCCGCTGGCGTATTTTAGAAGTCGTCTGTTGCTGAGGCATATCTGCCATCTCGTTCACCCTCCGTAGGTATGAATTCCATATTTTCAATCCTGAATAATTCCCCTGTACTCCAGCTCTATTGTGCACGCTTTCAGTTCAGATGGCAATCTTATTCCCGAACAAATAAACTAAAATAAACGTACTAAAAAAGATTATGCTTGATATATGAACTTAAATGGATTAAGTTGTACCTATACGAACGAAAATATATTTTCTAAGGAGACTGAATATTCGATGGAAAGACGTTTTGCATCACATCCGAATGAAGTGAAGCAGTTTGACACTGAGCGCCTGCGTAAGGAGTTCCATATCCCGGTTATCTTTGCACCAGACGAGCTGAAGCTTGTCCTGACCCATGAAGACCGCATGATCGTTGGAGGAGCGAATCCGGTGAACGGAGAGGTAACTCTGACTACGGACCTCAAGGAGCTTGGCGTAACTTACTTCCTGGAACGCCGCGAGCTGGGAATCATCAATGTCGGCGGCCCGGGTTCGGTTGTTGTGGACGATACTGAATATGAGGTTGATTTCAAGGAATGCCTGTATGTGGGCCAAGGCTCGAAGGATGTTATTTTCAAGAGTGCGGACAGCGCTAAGCCGGCAAAATTCTATCTGAATTCCGCTCCGGCACACCAGTCTTACCCGACTACGAAGACTACGCTGGCTGAATCCGAATCCGGAGCCATGGGCGGTCTGGAGAATTCCAACGAACGGACGATTCACCGCTTCATCCACACGAACGGCGTGCAGAGCGCACAGCTTGTAATGGGGATGACTCAGCTGAAGCCGGGCAGCATGTGGAACACCATGCCATCCCACACGCATCCGCGCCGGATGGAAGCCTACTTCTATTTCGATCTGCCGGATGATTCCATCGTCTTCCACCTGATGGGCGAGCCGACCGAGACCCGCCACATCGTAATGCACAATGAACAGGCTGTCATCTCGCCAAGCTGGTCCATTCACAGCGGTGTCGGTACACATAACTATACCTTCATCTGGAGCATGGCCGGAGACAACAAGCGGTATGATGATATGGACCCCGTAGGGATGAAAGAATTACAATAGTAGCAAATCAACTACGGAAAGATGAGGCAGGCGGATGAACCCGATACGGCGGCACGAGATGATTATGGAAGTTATGCTGAACCAGAAGGATGTAACCGTGAATGAATTGAGCGACAAGCTCCAGGTCACCGGCAAAACGATCCGCGAGGACTTAAGCAAGCTGGAGGAGCAGGGACTGATTATGCGCGTCCACGGCGGTGCCGTGCTGGCACAGAGCGATCAGTTCGGCATTCTGCCCTTGCGCAATCCGCTGGATAAATACGCCGAGGAGAAGACGGAGATTGCCCGGCGTGCCCTGGCGCATATCGCTCCGGATGACATCATTGCCCTGGACGGCGGAAGCACAACGCTTGAGATTGCCCGGCGGCTTACGAATATGCCTCTTACGGTCATTACCAATGATGTCTACATCATCAGTGAGCTGGTCCAGAGAGATAACATCCGTCTGGTCGTACCCGGCGGCTACCGTGTCCGCAATATGCTGGCCGGTCCCGAAGCCGTGTCCTATGTACAGAAGCTTAATATTCAAAAAGCCTTTCTCTCGGCCACAGCCGTTCATATTGAACACGGCCTGTCCATCTATACCGGCGATCTTATAGATTTCAAACAGGCGTTAGTCTCCACGGCCCGCCAGGTGTTCGCCGCTTGCGATCATCACAAGTTCGGACAGACCGCGCTGCGCACCTTCGCCTCCCTGCGGGAGGTCGATGTGCTGCTGACAGACAGCGGGCTTGCCCCGGAGACCGCAGAGCTGTTCCACAAGGCCGGCGTCAACATTGAATGCGGCTAATTTCACAATTCAAATCGCTCAAAGGAGAGAATAATCATATGTCATCTTTATTCAGCTTGGCAGGTAAGACAGCAATCGTAACAGGCGCAGCGCAAGGTCTTGGACAAGGCATTGCCATCGCCTTCGCAGAAGCCGGTGCAGACGTAGTCTCCGTATCTCTTAATTCCAGTGACGAGACCGTAGCAGCCTGTGAAGCTTTTGGCGTCAAAGCACTGAGTATCGCCACAGACCTCAGCGACCATTCCAAGCTTCAAGGCATGTTCGACGAAGCCGTTGCCTTCACCGGCAAAGTGGATATCCTCGTCAACTGTGCAGGCATGATCCGCCGTACTCCGGCCAAGGACCACAGTGAGAAAGACTGGTTCGATGTCATTAACCTCAATCAGAACACTGTCTTCCTGCTGTCGCAGATTGCCGGACGTCACTTCTTGGAACGGGGGAGCGGTAAAATCATCAACATCGCCTCCATGCTCTCCTACCAGGGCGGCATCAACGTGCCGGGCTACACCGCAAGCAAGCATGCCGTAGCCGGTCTGACCAAAGCCTTCGCCAATGAATGGGCAGGCTCGGGCCTTAACATCAACGCGATTGCTCCGGGCTACATGGCTACCGAGAACACCGCTCCGATCCGTGCGGACCAGAGCCGCTCCGACTCCATCCTTGAGCGTATTCCAGCCGGACGCTGGGGAACTGCCGATGACGTGAAGGGCCCTGCCGTATTCCTGGCCTCCGCAGCATCCGACTACCTGAACGGCCACATTCTGAATGTGGATGGCGGCTGGTTGGCTAGATAAGTACAGCCTAGTATACGGCCATTACAAGATTTAATAGAGAAAGACCCCCGGGGCTTCGATTGAAGCTCCGGGGGTCTTTTGCCACTTATAAGGATCAGGCTGTGTTACCAGCGTCACTAATGTTCCTCCTCAATTGTTATACATATAGAACAGGAATCCGGCCAGAGCGAAGCCGAAGCCACAGCCTTCATGGCGCCCCCGTTCATCCATCATGTGCTCTAGGGCTCTATCCTCTAATTTACTGGATATTATTGTATTTCCTTATTTATGGTAAGATGTTTATAACTTATCGTCAACCCCTGCGCGGTATCGTGCACGGGATCAATTAGCATTTTGTGAAGGAGCAACTATTATGGTTCAGGAAATACTTACTACGTTTGATGAACAAGGGAACCGGACGGGGACGGCTCCCCGCGACGAGGTTCACCGCCAAGGACTCTGGCATGAGACCTTCCACTGCTGGTTTGTCCGCAAAGCTGACAGCGGGCTGAGGATCTGCCTCCAGCTGCGCAGTGAGCAGAAGCGAGATTATGCCGGGCTCCTCGACATCACCGCTGCCGGACATCTGCTGGCTGACGAGACCGTTATGGACGGTATCCGCGAGGTACAGGAGGAACTGGGACTTTCAATTGCTTTTGACGAGTTGCAGCCGCTGGGGGTCATCCCCTACCAGATGGATTCCGCCGGATTCATGGACCGTGAACGGGCGCATGTATTTGTCTACGAGAACCGCTATGCACTAAGTGAATTCACCCCGCAGCTGGAAGAAGTGGCTGGAATCGTAGAGGCCCGCTTCGCTGACTTCCGCAGCTTCATCTCGGGAGCAGACAGCAAGCTTCATGTGCAGGGCTTCCAGGTCACCGGGAACAGTGAACGAACGGACATCGACGAGCTGGTGGACTTCACGCACTTTGTCCCGCATGAGCGTGAATACTTCAGGCAGGTGATTGAGGGGATTGAGCGGTTGTACGGTCCAGCCACAACCTAAAGCATACTCAAAAGGCAGAACCCGTCGATGGGGTTCTGCCTTCTTTTGTAACTCACTCTATCTGTGCTGATACTTGTAACTATATTACGCGATTTAGCTGCTTCACTTATGCTTTGGCCGCTGCACGCTTCAGAATTGCCAGTCCATTCACTGCCAGCTTCAGCTCGGCCGGAGCCGCTGCGCCGGATTCTACATCAGTATAGGCTTGTCCGTCCAGCGTCACTACTTGCTCGGAGCCGCTGAAATTCTGCACGAATACATACTCATGCTCACCATCGGAACGCAGCTGGGCAGTTACACCGGTCGGAAGCTCAGTGTTCAGTGTGCGGCTGATCCGCTCTTTTCCGGTAATTGCGGCGTACAGATCCACATAGAACTGCGCGTCCTTCACACGTGTTGCCAGATGATAAGCCTTACCCGCTCCCAGCTTATTCACAGTGAGTGCAGGTCGGCCAGCATAGAAGTCGCTGCGGTAATGACCCAGCGCCTCCGCGCCTTCGAGATGAATCAGCTCGGCGATCTCATGCGCATCGTATTCCCCGCTCAGCTTCAAGCTGTTGCCAGGGTCCAGCACCAGACCATTCAGGTCGCGGCTATGCAGCCCTTCTGTCTCTTCGGCCCAAATGCCCAGTGTTCTGCGCAGCGGTCCAGGGAAGCCGCCCAGGTGACACAGATCGGTCTCGCCGACCACTCCCGACCAATAGGTGGCAAGGAAGGTGCCGCCTTGCTCTACGTACTTCTCAATCCGCTTCCCGTTCTCTTCGCTGATCAGGTACAGCATAGGAGCAATCACCAGCTTGTAGCCGGACAGGTCATCGCCTGAGCCTACCACATCCACCGGAATTCCCAGCTCCCACAGTCCCCGGTAATGCTGAAGCACCGTCTCTTCATATTTCAGGCCGGAATTGCGGATACCTTGGGCATCCTTCACCGCCCAGCGGTTATCCCAGTCGAACAAAATGGCTGTCTCAGCAGGAGTTGTTGTACCTACAACATCCTCCAGTCCTGCCAGGGTACGGCCTACCTCAGCTACATCCCTGAAGACACGGGTCTCCGTGTGTCCGCTATGGTCGATCACAGCGCCGTGGAATTTCTCGCTGGAGCCGCGGCTTTTACGCCACTGGAAGTACTGTACAGAATCTGAACCATGCGCTACTGCCTGGAGTGAGGACAGCTTGTGCATTCCCGGACGCTTCAGCTTGCTGACAATCTGCCAGTTCGTGAGGGAAGGCGTGCTTTCCATGAGCAGGAAAGGCTTCTTTTTGAAGCTGCGGTACATATCATGGTGCATCGCTGTCCAAGCGGCCAGACGGGCGTCATCATCGTCCTCGGTATATCCCCAGTCCGGGTAAGCATCCCATGATACCACATCAAGAATCTTCGCCATGTTACGGTAGTCTACGCCGTCAATCATATGCATGTTGGTGGTCACCGGCAGGTCAGGGTTAAAGCCCCGCACCGCGTCAATCTCATGCTGGCAGAAGTTGATCGTCTGATCGCTTACGAACCGGCGCCAGTCCAGGTTAAGCCCGTGAACCTGAGTCTCACCATGCGGAGCAGGGGACTCGATCTGTTCCCAGGAAGTATACGTATGGCTCCAGAAGGTAGCCCACCAAGCGTGGTTCACCTCATCCAGATCATTATTGTACTTCTCCTTGAGCCAGTCTCTGAAGGCATCCTGACAGTAATTACAGTGACATTCGCCGCCGAATTCATTAGAGATATGCCAGCCGATCACTGCCGGGTGATGCGCATAACGCTCAGCAAGCTTGGAGTTGATCAGCGCTGTTTTTTCACGGTAGACCGGAGAAGTGAAGCAGTGATTATGACGGACGCCATGCAGATTGCGCACCCGGTTCCGTTCCACCCGCAGCACTTCAGGATACTTCTCGGACATCCATGCCGGACGCGCACCGCTCGGAGTAGCCAGGAACGCATAAATACCATTCTCCGCAAAACGGTCCAGCAGCTGGTCCATCCACTCAAAGTTAAATACCCCTTCTTCGCGCTCCAGGGAGATCCAGGAGAAAATCCCGACAGACATGACATTACAGCCTGCCAGCTTCATCATACGGATATCTTCTTCCAGCACCCCCGGATATTTCAGCCATTGCTCGGGATTATAGTCGGCGCCGTGAAGCATTACAGGAGCCTTGCTGCTGATTGCAGGAACTTTGCTGCTCATATTATTTCATCCTCTCGTTTAGGTGTGATGGTAGATGTCAGGATGGGACTTTTCACTGATACAATTTCTTCTGCGGCTCTGTCCCTCTTGCTTATAACGATTTACACTATTTATAATAAAGGATAATCCGTGATCAATGGTAGGATAATTATAGCGTTTGCATAGCACAAAATGAATATGAGGTGTTCGTATGCTCCCCTTCTCTCTGATTGAAATGCCGCGTGACCTGAATGCTTTCCCTCTCTATCCGTACTCTGTCGGCCGTCATATCCAGTATCACCATGTGCGTCCTGCCGGATTCCCGGTGCATCAGATTTTCCTGATCCGCAGCGGCAGCGGGCGGTTCCGTGACCTGGAGGACGGCACCGAAACGGTGCTGCAGCCTGGGATGGCCTATGCATTTCCGCCTGACCGCGGGCATGAATATTATCCGTTATCCCACGAGCCGTGGCATGTCGGCTTCATCGGGTTCCACGGCAGCCAGTCTGCCTCCGTTCTGGAGGGTCTCAGCCTGCTGCCGCCAGCCCCGTTCCGCCTCGAACGGTTCGAGGAGTGCTGGGAGATGCTGGGCGGGATCTGGCACACGGTGAATGGGAACAGCTCGGCGCGTCAGGAGGAACAGTCGATGCAGGACTTGTCGGTGACGCTGTACCGGCTGCTGCTGATGCTGCGCAGAAGTGAAGTCTCCACAGGTGCAGCGACCCGGCTGGAGAACGAAAACGTCCGCAACGAGGCACTGAACAAAGCAGTCAGCCTGATCAACGAGCATTTCACCGAGCCGCTGCTGATCACCAATCTGGCGGCGGCTGTCGGTTATTCCGTCCAGCATTTCCAGCGTCTGTTCCTGCAGGAATACGGGGTCACTCCGCATAAGTATCTACAGAACCTGCGGCTGCAGCGCGCCATGCAGATGCTGACCGAGGACCCTGAACGTCCCGTGCAGGATATCGCCCTCAACCTTGGCATGGAGACCAATTACTTCATCCGGGTCTTCCGCAAGGCCCATGGAGTGACTCCAGGGGTTATGCGCAACCAGTTGCATCCGGGCAAGGATCATACCTGATCTGCGCAGGGCTAAAAAATAGCTGCGGCACACTTCCGGAGAAGTGCTGCCGCAGCTATTCACGCTAGCCGTATTCCTAGTTACACCGCCGTAAACTGGCTGTTGTACAAGCGGGCGTAGTAGCCTCCGCTCTCCAGCAGCCCGTCATGCGTTCCGCTCTCCACGATATCTCCATCCTTCATGAACAGGATGAGGTCCGCCTCGCGGATCGTGGACAGCCGGTGGGCAATGACGAAGCTGGTCCGCCCGGTGATCATCGCCAGGAAGGCCTTCTGTATCCGCGCCTCTGTCAGCGTATCAATGCTGCTGGTCGCCTCATCCAGAATGAGCATCGGCGGATCAACCAGCATTACGCGGGCAATGGTGAGCAGCTGCTTCTGGCCCTGGGAGAGATTATCTCCCGAGGTGCTGATCCTGGTGTCATAGCCTTCAGGGAGGCGCTTGATGAAGCTGTGCGCATTCGCGGCCTTGGCGGCCGCAATCACCTCCGCTTCGGAGGCCTCCGGCTTGCCGTAAGCAATGTTGTCGCGGATGGAAGCCCCGTACAGCCAGGTCTCCTGCAGCACCATGCCGAAATTGCGCCGCAGACTGTCGCGGGTGATGGAGGTAATATCTACTCCGTCAATCCGGATCGTTCCGCTGTCTACTTCATAGAAGCGCATCAGAAGGTTGACCAATGTGGTCTTGCCCGCCCCGGTCTGGCCGACGATTGCCACGCGTGTGCCCGGCTTCACCTCCAGGCTGAAGTCCTTGATCAGCGGGCGCTCCGGTGTATAAGCGAAGCTTACCTTGTCGAAGGTGATCGTCCCCCGGCTGTTCTCCATCACATATGCATCCGGCTGGTCCGGGGCTTCCTGCGGGAGATCCAGAATGGTGAAGATCCGCTGCGCCGAAGCTGTGGCGGACTGCAGCTGTGTGATCACACCGGTTATCTCATTGAACGGCTTCGCGAACAGACTGGAATAGATCAGGAAGCTGGACAGGTCCCCTACGGAGAACAGGTCTCCGATAACAAGCACACTTCCGATCATCGCAATCAGCGAGAAGGTGATATTATTAACCAGCCGCGTAGTCGGGTTCGAGAGCGAGCCATAGAACTGCGATTTCGTCCCTGTCTTGTACAGCTCATTATTCCGCTCCGCAAAGCCTGCAAAGGAGCGGTCCTCGTAATGATAAGCCTGCACCACCTTCTGCCCGCCGACGATTTCCTCAACATAGCCGTTCAGCCCCCCGAGAATCTTGGCCTGCTCACGGAACAGCTGCTGGGAGCGCATCGTAATGAAGCGGGCAACGAAGAAGGTTGCCGGGGCAGACAGCAGCACCACCAGCGTCATTATCGGGCTGATATAGAGCATCAGCCCGATGGCCCCCGCAATGGTTACGATCCCCGTCAACAGCGTAGAGAAGCCCTGCAGCAGCCCGTCAGAGACGGCATCCATGTCGTTCACGAACCGGCTGATGCTGTCGCCCTGGGGATGGTTATCATGGAACTTCAGCGGCAGGGCGTCCAGCTTGTCAAACAGCTCGCGGCGCAGGTCATAGACCGTGCGGAACGCCAGCTTATTCGTATAATAAGTGAGCAGCCAGCCGAAGAAGCTGCCGACCAGATATACACTGCCCAGAATCAGCAGCAGGCGCAGAATTTCCGGGAACTCCACCCGATCCGGTCCGATCATATGGTCGATGGCGCGGCCAATCAGGAGCGGCCCGATCAGGCTGGCAACCACGCTCAGGATGGCGCAGAAGATAGCTCCATACGTTATTTTCCGGTACTCACGGGTATATTGAAACAGACGTTTCCAGGTCATTGTACTGGTCATTGTAAAGCCTCCTCGCTTGAGAGCTGTGACATGCAGATTTCCTGATAGACTGCGCAGCTCTCCAGCAGTTCCTCATGCGTACCGATTCCGGCAATCCGGCCTTCATCGAAGACGATAATCTGATCAGCCTGCCTTACTGTGCTCACCCGCTGGGATACAAGCAGTACGGTCATATCTGTACTGTTCTTGCTTAGTGCGCGGCGCAGTGCCGCATCCGTAGCGAAGTCCAGCGCACTGGAGGAATCATCCAGGATGAGAATCGGCGGACGTCCGACGACAGCGCGGGCAATGGTCAGGCGCTGCTTTTGGCCACCGGACAGGTTATGCCCGCCGCGTACCACCAGCGTATCCAGCCCTTCCGGCAGCCGGGTGATGAACTCCTCAGCCTGGGCAACGTCCGCTGCAGCCGTGATCTCGTCCCGGGTAGCAGACGCCTTCCCCCAGCGGATATTCTCGGCAATCGTCCCAGTGAACAGCACCGCCTTCTGCGGCACAATGCCTATTCTGCTGCGCAGCTGCTCCAGCCGATAGTCCCGTACGTTTACACCCTCGACCCTAACCTCCCCTTCCACAACGTCGTAGAAGCGCGGAATCAGATTCACGAAGGTGCTCTTGCCCGAGCCGGTACTGCCGATTAATCCTACCGTCTGCCCCTTGAGGATATCTACAGAGATATTTTCCAGGGCCAGCTCACCGGTCGTGTTATAGCCGAAAGAGACATTGCGGAAGGAAATCACCGGCGCTGCTCCGTCCCGCTTCGCAGCAGGTGCATGAGCAGGCACTTCAACAACCGAAGCTGTCATCGCCAGCACCTCATTGATGCGGCTGGCAGACGACGAGGCTTTGGTGAACAGAATGACCAGATTGGAGACTACGATCAGGGCCAGCAGGATTTGGGTTACATAGTTAATGAATGCAATAATCTCACCCTGCGACAGACTCCTGGCTTCAATGTGAATGCCGCCTGCCCATAGAATGGCAATAATCGCCGCGTTCACTACCAGTGTCGTCATCGGTCCCAACCAAGCGGAGATCCGTCCGACACGGATGGCCGTCTGCGTCAGATCCTCAGAGGCTTCATTGAAGCGCTGCTTCTCGCGGCGGCTCTCGGCGAAGGCCCGGATCACCCGGATGCCTGAGAGATTCTCGCTGAGCACCAGCGCCAGAGCGTCCAGCTTCGCCTGATATTTGCGGTACATCGGTGAACTGCGCGTAATGATGAAGTACAGAATAACACCGAAGACCGGAGTGGCGGCAATCAGGATCAGCGACAGGCGGAAATCCAGAATCATCGCCATAATAATAGCCCCGATACAGATGAATGGCGCACGGATGACCAGCCGGATGAGCATGGCTACTGCCAACTGCAGCTGGTTAACGTCGTTCGTGATCCGGTTGATCAGCGAAGGCGTGCCGATGACATCCAGCTCGGCATACGACAGCGAAGAGATGTGCTTGAACATTTTGTTGCGCAGCGTAGTGCCGAACCCCTGTGAGGCCCGCGCCGCATAATATTGACATACCATGGAGCAGCCGAAGCCCAGAATAGCCATCAGCACCATCAGGGACCCCATCCGGTAGACGTAGCTGCTATCCTGCTTGCCAATTCCGTTGTTGATGATCAGGGCTACAATCGTCGGCAGCAGCAGCTCGAGAATCGCCTCCAGCAGCTTGAAAATCGGCCCAATTGTCACTTCTTTCTTGTACGGTTTTAAGAATACTGCAATTTTGCGCACATTCATCCTCACCTAACTTAGCGTAGTATTTGAACTTCCACACCCTTAAAAGGGTGGGATTCTTAGCTAGTTAGCGGGCGCATACGTTTCCGCTTTGCCCTACTGCTAAGTTAAGGGCGAGTTCATTCGCCCATCCTAGATCAGAGCTTATAGCTATCTAGGCTGGCAGACTGTTACCATCTGCCACAGGTTGACGCATGATGTTGATGGCACCGACCCGATCCCGATGTGCTGTATACCCGCAGTTGCAATGATACGTTCGATCCTTTGCTTTGTTCCGCTCTCCACAAGAGGGACAGGCTTGCGAGGTGTATGCCGGATTCACTTCAACCACTTGGATTCCAGCAAGTGTCGCCTTATATGCGATGAACATTTGCAACTGATAGAACGACCATTGATGTAGATTTTTAGCGTTTTTACGACTTGTTCTTGTCGTCTTACGAATATTCGTCAGTTTCTCTAGCTTGATGACAGACACCTTTTCTTGAATCGCCATATTCACGATCTGGCGGCTGATTTTGTGATTCTGATCTTTCATAAAACGACTTTCCTTGTCGCTCTGTTTACGGATCGCGGATAACTTTTTAAGCTTTCCTAATTTGCGGCGATAGCTGCTGTACTTACGGCGAACAAATTTGTTTTTACGTCCATTTCCGCAAAATTTGGTCTTGCCACTTGAGGTTACGGCAACAGCAGGCACTTTCAAGCCTAGATCAATCCCCATCACTTCATCACCATCGACTGGTTTGGTGAGGCGTTCGATTGAAATTTGAACAAACCATTTTGCTGATTTTTGAACCACGCGCAGAAGTCCAAGCTTCCCATTCGAAAGGATGTCTCGCTCCCGATCCGAAAGAAGCGCAGGAACCGCAAGACGTTGTACTTTTCCATCCAGGATCACCGGGAAAGAAATGGTGTTGCCCCAAATCGTATAATTTTGATTGTTCACGTAGTACACCCTCTTTTGGAGAAGAGGTCGCTTCTTCGTTTTCTTGAACCGCTGAAATAGGCTTTTGGCATCTCGAATCACTTGATTCTTTACAGCAGAGGGGAGATTGGCATGAACGGTTTTTGAAGTTAGTTTCGGAAACGTTCCAGATCTTTCTGCTTGCTCCGTTAATTCGTTGACGGTTCGAATATATTCGCCCCCCATATCCACCAGTACAGACGGACGGGGTGGAAAAATGCGGATTTGAATCGTTACGGTTTGCAGGGTCTCACCCCCTTGTTTATTGTTCCTCAACATATCGTTTCTGTTATCCTTCTTGAAAAAAATAAAAGACCCGTTATGATTATGTCATACCCGCTTACATATTCATAATATTGGTTTCGTATCTATCCCATATGGATAACGTATGTCATAACCCTTACAAATGGAGGCTCAACCATGGATATCCGCCAATTAAAGTATTTCCTGGCGATTGCCGAGGAAGGACAAATTACATCCGCAGCCAGGAAGCTGCAAATGGCCCAACCGCCGCTCAGCCAGCAGCTCAAGCTGCTGGAGGAGGAGCTCGGAGTCAAGCTGGTGGAGCGCGGACCGCGCAGCATCCAGCTGACGGATGCCGGAATCATTCTGCGTAACCGGGCCCAGCAGATCCTGGAGTTAACGGACTCCACCGCCCGGGAGATCAGCGACTATGCCAAAGGACTAAAGGGGAGCCTTACCATTGGAACGGTCTCTTCATCAGGCGCTACCCTGCTGCACGAGCCGCTGACAGCGTTCCATAAGCGGTATTCGGGCGTAACCTTTGAGATTCATGAAGGCAATACGTTCATGATTATCGACTTGTTGAACAAGGGCATTGTTGAGGTGGGCATTATCCGCACCCCGTTCAACACCAGCAATCTGGAATGCCTGTATTTCCATTCGGAGCCGATGATCGCGGTGATGGCCGCTGATTATGACTGGGCCCCTAGCCAGAGTGCTGCTCAGCTTGGCGAGCTGCAGGACAAACCGCTGATTATCTACCGCCGCTTCGAGCAGCTCATCCGCGAGACCTGCCTGGAGCACGGCTTTGGGCCACAGATCTTCTGTATGAATGATGATGCCCGGACCACGCTGCTCTGGGCCAATGCAGGACTCGGGATCGGCATCGTGCCCAAGTCGGCGTTCGAGCTGGCTAATCACAGCAACCTGATCTACAAAGAGATCCTTTGCGAGACCCTGCGCACCCGCGTAGCCGCCGTATGGATGAAGGATAAATATTTGTCGTCCATGGCTACCAAGTTCATCGAGACCTTCAAGTCACTGTGAACACGCTCAGGCCCCTTCCTTCTGGAGGATGTCCATTATCTGCGCCGGTCATCCTGCCGCAGGACGCTTTCCATATATGCACTAAATAACCCCACAAAACATATAAATTCTTTCCAAAAAGACCCCGCGCCGGCCTAAGCAGCCAGTCGCGGGGTCTTTTAATCAGTCAAGGTCAACAGCCCGGCGGCAGCGCCGGTGTTAGACCATGATTTTACAAATATCGTTCGTGAACTGCACCGGATCATTAACCTGCAATCCTTCGATCAGCAGCGCCTGGTTATACAAGAGGTTGGTGTACAGACCCAGCTTCTCCTTGTCGCCTTCGGCAGCCGCTTTCAGGGACTTGAAGACATCATGGTGAATGTTGATTTCCAGCACCTTGTCCGCTTGCACATCCTGGCCGCCGTTAGGCATGGCCTTGAGGATTTTCTCCATCTCGATCGTGAGCTCGCCTTCAGTGGACAGGCAGACCGGATGGGATTTCAGCCGTTTGGAGGCTTTGACTGCCTTCACTTTGCCGGACAGAATGCCCTGCATAGCTTCGAACAATCCCTTGTTCTCGTTCTCTTCCTCTTCGGATGGCTTATCCTCGGCACTCTCTTCAATCCCCAAGTCGCCGCTGGAGACATTTCTGAACTCCTTCTCCTTATAAGCCATGATCATCTTGATTGCGAATTCATCGATATCATCAGTGAAGTAGAGAATCTCATAGCCCTTGTCCAGCACCATTTCGGTCTGCGGCAGCTTCTCGATGCGCTCTACCGATTCACCCGAAGCGTAGTAGATATATTTCTGGTCTTCCGGCATTCTCTCAACATATTCAGCCAGCGTCACCAGCTTCTTCTCCTTGGAGGAGTGGAACATCAGGAGGTCCTGCAGTGTTTCTTTTTCCATACCGTAGTCGTTATAGACCCCAAACTTCAGCTGTCTGCCAAAAGACTTATAGAACGTCTCATACTGCTCACGCTCATCCTTCAGCAGGCTCAGGAGCTGGCTCTTGATCTTGCTCTTAATGTTCTTAGCAATCATCGTCAGCTGGCGGTCATGCTGCAGCATCTCACGGGAGATATTGAGCGACAGATCCTCGGAATCGACCATCCCCTTGACGAAGCTGAAGTAATCCGGCAGCAGATCGGCGCATTTGTTCATAATCAGCACGCCGTTGGAGTAGAGCTCCAGGCCTTTTTCATATTCCTTGGTATAGTAGTCAAACGGAGTATTCTCCGGAATGAACAGAATCGCGTTGTAGACCACTGCGCCGTCCGCACTGATGTGGATGTGCTTCAGCGGCTTGTCGAACCCGTAACGCTTCTCTGCATAGAAGTTGTTGTAATCTTCTTCGGTCAGCTCTTTCTTGTTCTTGCGCCAGATCGGCACCATGCTGTTGACCGTCTGCTCTTCGGTGACATCGATGAATTCATTCTCAGCATCTTCCTTAGGCTGTTTGCTGGTAATGTCCATCTTGATCGGGAAGCGGATAAAGTCCGAATACTTCTTGATGATTGATTTCAGACGGTATTCTTCCAGGAATTCGTCGTAGTTATCGTCCTCGGTGTTCTCTTTGATCTTCAGCGTAATTTCGGTACCGACCGTATCCTTCTCACAAGGCTCAATCGTGTAGCCGTCCGCACCCTGGGATTCCCATTTGAACGCCTGCTCGCTGCCCAGCGCCTTGCTGATTACGGTCACATCGTCCGCCACCATGAATGCGGAATAGAATCCGACCCCGAATTGTCCGATGATGTTGTGTCCATCCTTAGCTTCATTATCCTTCTTAAAAGCAAACGAGCCGCTGTTCGCGATAATCCCCAGATTGTTCTCCAGCTCTTCCTGCGTCATCCCGATGCCGGTGTCGGCAATGGTTAACGTGCGGCTATCCTTGTTGGCGCTTACTTTAATGTAGTAGTCCTCTTTATTGAACACCAGACTATCATCGGCCAGTGCCTTGTAATAGATTTTATCGATGGCATCACTTGCATTGGAGATCAGCTCCCGCAGAAAAATCTCGCGCTGCGTATAAATGGAGTTAATCATCATTTCCAGCAGTCTTTTGGATTCAGCTTTAAACTCTTTTTTAGCCATGAATAAATAAATCTCCTTTCAAAAGTAACCTTCGGATTGCGAGCATCGTTTAGCACTCCACTCACTTGAGTGCTAACACTCCCTTTTATATACCATATTCTAGTTTTTGATGTCAACATCTTGCCGCCTAGTAAGCCCACAAAAAAAGAAATGCATTCTATTTTAGTCCATGTTAGCATTCGGGTTGTACTCCATTTGACCACTTAACCACAGAAAGGATAATGATTAATGATGAACATTCAGCTCGAAAGCATTCCGGCAACACGTATAGCTTATGTACGGCAGACAGGCCCCTACGGCCCCGGCAACGCTCAGGCGATGGAACAATTGAAGCTGTGGGCGCGGGAACAAGGCTTGCTTCAAGGCTCGGCGGTGCTGTTCGGCATTCCGCAGGATAACCCTGCAACTACAAGGCCGGAGCTTTGCCGATATGATGCCTGCATCAGCCTGCCTGAGAATCCTCCCTCCGGGGCCTCAGTACCTTACGGCGAGCTTCCCGGCGGAGCCTACGCAGTGGTAACCCTCCAGCATACGGCTGAAGCTGTCGGACAAGCATGGGCCGAGATTCTCCCGGCGTTGTCACGCAGCGGCCATAAGCTTGATCCCGGGCGGCCAGTTATGGAGAGATACACGGAAGACATGGTCAGCAGGCATCTTTGTGAGCTTTGTTTTCCTGTATTTGAATAAGGGCAGGAAGGCGCTTTGAAAAGCGGAAGTCCCAAATGCCATGAACGAGGCAGGATCAACATAGGCGCTTGTGTAGACGCTCCGCAAACAGAACGTTGTTCCCATCGCTGTTGTGTCCAGATTTTTTCATTCCCCCTTAGCGGTGAAAATCCGGACACAAAGGCGAACGCTCCGCTTTTCCACAATCATTCTGCCCGCTCCGCTGTTTATGCGGGAAGCAGACAAAATCCCCCTAACGGGCGAAGTATACTGGTGCCTCATCGCCTTCTGGTGATATACTTCCAGCCCATTTTCCTTTTACACACCTCGTAGTCGATTTTCGCATACGTCCTAAAATCTTTCTTCCTTTTCTGGCGGTGTTCCGCCCATCTCTCACCAATTCTGAGCGTTTTCTCTCACCAACCGCTTGTATGAAGCAGCATTGTTGCACATTTTGCAGGACTTCACTAAAAAAGTTACTGGTTGTGGTACATTGTTGCATCATTTGCAGAAATTCCGGTGTTCAGAGCAAGTTAACACTAGCTTTGTTGCATTTCCTGCAGGAATTTAGCATCAGTCGTTTCTATTCGGCCGTATTGCTGCACTTCTTGCAGGATTTTTCTAACAATGTTACAGGCTGCGGAGCATGGGGTGCATTCCTTCTCGCAGCAGCAACGATTGTATTCGAATTTCCGCATACATTGGGTCCACGCGCCTCCGCACTGCCCAATGTGTTCGGTTTTCCGCCTACATTTGGCCCACGCGCCGCCCCCCAACAAGTTGTATTCGGTTTTTCAAATACATTCCATCCGCTCCCCTTTAGACATCCGAAGAAATTCATAATTTCCTAAAAAATAAGAAAAGAGACCATCTCTATAAGCAAATTTCCGCTTACGAGACAGCCTCTTTCATCTTTTCATAGTTAACCCAAATCCAGCGTTTCCCCCGGTCCCATAGAATGCAGCGTGCAGCCCGTCAGCTGCCCGCCCTGGATCAAGGCTTCACGGAGCTTGTCGGTCTCTGGCTTCGCGGCATGAACCAGTACGGCGTGCCGGACCGGAAGAGACTTCAGCATACGCTGCACATCTTCCAGGCCCTGATGCACCTTGTAACGCAGCTTAAGCACTTCGCATACTCCATGCTGTCCCGGTTCATGCAGCAGCTTGTATCCGAAGGTACCGGCCGCTACATGACCGGTGATCAGCACGGAATAGGTTGAATGGGACGCCCACCTCGCATAGTACCAGCGGGACAAGGACGATTGCATCATGCCATCCGGCACGAACCACAGGGAAGGACCGGAGCCTGACAGCAGCTCCTCCCGTTCCACCTCGCTCTGCGGCATCGTCCAGCGGCGGGCGGCAAGAAAGTCTGCTATGTGATCCGCTGCGGAATACCCCCCTGTTCGCTCAGCACTCCTAAGCCAGAACGGCGAGGCTGCCAGCCGCCCCATCCCCTCTATCAGCTTCGCTTCCACTACCATCGGCAGATCACCGAACAGCTTGGCGGCCCACAGCATCATCTCCTGGCCGCGTCCGCCTGCCGGAACCGGGAGCAGCACCTTGCCCCCCCGTGCCGCAGTCCTGCGGATGGCCTGCTCCAGCTGCCTCAGCTTATCAGACTGGCTCTCCTCGTCCATTCCGTACGCCGCATCGGCAACCGCCAGATCAAGACGCTGGCCGCACGACCATACCCTCAGCCTCTGGTCCGCATCCGGGATGCCTCCGGCTGCTTGTATCGCCTCAGCTGGTGAATCAGCCGCAAGTAACAAGGATTCCGCCGTATAATCACCGGAATAGAACATTGAGTGCCCTTCCGCAGCGATCAGGAACCATACAGATCCCGCCAGATGCCCGCTTCGTCCCCACATGACCTGAACCCCGGGAATCAGTCTGAACCAGGACAGGCAGTTGCCCTCCTCCTCCAGATACCGGTAACGGATCGCTTGTTCATCTGCTTCAGTGTATGGCAGTTCATGGCCCTCACGGTTAATATTCGAACGCCAGGAGCGGAAATAGGCATCCAGCTGCGCCCGCGTTTCCCGCGTTGTCCATACCTCACCCTTGTAACCCTGCGCATACAACAGCGGCACCGCTACCGAATGATCCTCATGGGCATGAGAGAGCAGTACCATGTCCAGCATTGCCGCCTGCCCGGGTTCGATGAGGGGATATTGTCCGGCTCCGCCTTTTTTGACGCCGCAATCAAGCAGCAGACGGTAGCCCCTTCCACTCAGGAGGTAAGCGGAACGCCCGTGTTCACCGGCTCCGCCCCATATGGTCAGCTTCGTCATAATCCGGTCCACTTTGTTCTGGAATTCAGCAGTTCAATGCCGAGCAGCAGCAGCACCGTCAAGCCAACCGATACCACCGCCATGGCCATGCCAAGCGATACCTGCCCCTGTTCGAACTGGGCAAAAATATACGTAGCCGAGGTCTGCATCGAAGGCGGCAGAATCAGCAGCGATCCAACCAGCTCCCGTACAGATATGGTGAAGGTCATCATCCAGCCTGCCAGCATACCGGGCATAATGAGCGGAAGCAGAATCCGCCGCAAGATATAGAACGGGCCTGCTCCGCTCACCTGGGCCGCTTGAAACAGCAACCCGTTAATTTGCGAGAAGCTGGACTTCACATACTGCACGGTATAAGGAAGAAACAGCACCACATACGTAAGCACTACCATCCCGTAGGTGTTGTAGAGCGTGAAGGGCATCCATGGCGCATTCCAGAGCAGAATCAGCCCCACCACCATTACAATGCCCGGAACCGTATTAGGCAAAAGACTCAGCAGATCAATGATCCGCTGCAGCCGCCCCGAAGACCTGCCGATGGCCAGGGCAAGGCCGGCTCCAAGCACGACAGCCACCGATGCTGCGGCAAGCGACAGCCCCAGACTGTTCCCAATCGCCTTCAGGCTCGCCGATCCCCAGGAGAGCAGCTCCCTGTAATGATCCAGCGTCAGATTGTCCAGCGACAGCCCGGAACCGCGCAGCTTCATCAGCGAGGCGGCGATAATCGAGAAGTAGGGGATGCCTATGGATAATAGCAGCAGGGCAGCCAGATACAGGCCCGCTAGCCAGCCTGCACCGCCGCGCAGGGAATACATCTTGGAGCGCTGTCCCTTGCCCCCCACCAGACGGTAAGTGAACCGGCGGCTGACCGCCGACTGCATGTACCAGATGACCAGACAGACCGACAACAGCACCGATGCGAGCGATGTAGCCTTGCCGAAGTCAATCGGCCAGCTGGAAATATATTTATGAATTTCCGAGGTCATGACATAATAGCCGATCTTGCGGCCGAAGGTAGCCGGTGTTCCGAACTCCGCAATCGTCTTGACGAAGACGAGCATCACCCCCATGCCATAGGCCGACAGCAACAGCGGCATGATGATCCGCCGGAAGCGGTAGCCTGCCTTTGCCCCGTGCACCGCTCCCGCCTCTTCCAGATTGCCGCCTATGCGGATAAGTGCATCCCGAAGCAGCAGATACAGGAACGGGAACAGATGCATGCTCATAATGAAGACCATTCCCCAGAAGCTGAAGAAAGAATCACTTAACGCAACCGCACCCGGAAGCCACTGCTGAAGATATCCGCCTTTTTGCATGAACAGAATCCAGCCCATGGAGCCGATATACGGCGGGGTCATGAATGGAATCAGCAGAATAACATCAATCCAGCGGTGCAGCCCCATGCGGGTCTTGGCCATCATCCAGGCCAGCGGCATCGCAAGCAGCGTAGTTCCTGCCACTACGCATATACCAAGCCATACCGAGTTCAGCAGCACCCCGGACAGACTCTGTCCGGTGATCGTACGGAGAGGGGCCATCCAGTCCAACCGCTGATCCGGGGTAACGCTTTGCCAGAAGATGAGCAGAAGCGGAATGCCGATGCTGACTGCCAGCAAAAAGAAGGAGAGCAGCAAGCCCGCTCTCCGAAGTATCCGGTTACTGTCCATGGAGACTGGACTCATTGCTTTCACCTCAACCTTAAGCCTTTATTTGTAAATTTCCGCGAATTTCGAAGCCGTCTCATTTCCATGCTCACTCATCCAGGTCCAGTCTGCCTTAAGCTGCGGGATGTCTTTCAGATTGGTCCGGTTCGAAGCTTCAATATCCTCGCGGCCCGGTATGAGATACGCATCCGCTACCAGCTGCTGAGCTTCATCAGACAACAGATAATCAATGAATGCTTTAGCATTGGCCACGTTCGGACTTGATTTAAGAATCGCTGCCGGTCTCGGACTTACCACCGTACCCTCCTCAGGATAGATAATATCCAGCGGCTCTCCTTTGGCTTTGGCCTTGTAGGCCATATAATCTACTCCAGCTGCCACAATACTCTTAGCTCCTGTAATCACCGGATCAAGCGCCTCCTGATTCGCTCCAGCCATGGCAACACCGTTCGCCTTGTAATTCTTGAACAGCTCCCAGCCCTGCTCGCCGTTCACACTCAGATAGCCTGTGATGAAATCCAGCGCCGAGCCTGACAGTGTCGGATCAGGAATGTTAACGGCATCCTTCCACTCCGCATCTGCCAGCTCTGCCCAGGTCTTGGGCGGATTCGCTACCAGCTTCGTATTATAGACAATCCCCAATGCTGATGCGCTTGAGCTGAAATAATTGCCTTCTGCATCCGACCAGTCCTGAATCAGCTTGTCCTTATTGGCCGCTTCCGGGTAGGGCAGCGTCAGCCCCTCCGCCTTAAGAGCCTGTGCGGAAGGCAGGGAAGCCAGAATCACCACATCGGCCACCGGGTTTGCCTTCTCCGCTTCCATCCGGGCCAGAATCTTGCCGGTCGTTCCCTGGAACATCTCCACCGTGACACCTGTCTTGGCCTTGAAGCCATTCACAATATTGTCTGCCAGGCCCTGCGGTCCGGCGGAATACAGCACCAGCTTGCCGCTTAACGCAGCTTCTGTAGCTTCAGGAGTTGACGAAGCTGCCCCAGTTGCCTCAGGTGTACTCGTGCTGGCCCCGCCGGCACTGGTGCTGTTGCCCGTACCACAACCCGCCAGACTCATACTCATCACAGCAGATAACAGCAGCATTGCCCCTTGTTTACGCGGTTTGTTCCATTTCATGGTTATAATTCGCTCCTTTTAGGTTCTTCTTCATTTGAATTCGAATTCATCCGGCATATCCGCCGCGGTGAGACATAGAGCTGAACCCTTTCTCCTACAGGAATCCGGTTGTTCAGATAGGCTGTCCATATTCCGGCCCCCTCCACCTCCGCACGGATCTCATAACGTTCTCCGACATAACTGACACTTCGTACAACAGCGGAATAACACAGATCATCGCCCGCCGTCCGGCTCCATCCGATATGCTCAGGCCGCACCATCTCCTGCTCCGGCGTAAGCCAGTTCGACTTGCCGATGAATGAGGCCACGAACGGTTCTGACGGTGCCTCATATACCGCTTCAGGAGTTCCAGTCTGCAATATCCGCCCGCTTTTCATAACGACAATCTCGTCGGACATCGACATCGCTTCGATCTGATCGTGGGTCACGTAGAGTGCAGTGAGACCCATGTCCCGCACCAGCGACATCATCTCCACTCTCATCTCTTCCCGGAGTACGGCATCCAGCGCGCTTAACGGCTCATCGAAGAGCACCACACCCGGACGGACAACTACCGCTCTGGCAAAAGCAACCCTCTGCTGCTGGCCGCCCGACAGCTGATGCGGATACCGGTTCTCCATCCCCTGCAGCCGGACCATCTCCAGTGTCTCCAGTACCTTGCTCCGCAGCTGCGCACGCTGCCCTGAGGCCTTCAGCCCGAAAGCCACATTCTCATACACCGTCATATGCGGCCAGAGTGCAAAATCCTGAAATACCATCCCGAAATTCCGCTTGTGCACCGGAACATCGATCCGCTGCGCAGCGGAGAAATAACATTTCCCGTCAGCGTATAATTCCCCGCCATCCGGGCGCTCAAGGCCCGCTAACATCCGCAGCAGCGTGGTTTTGCCGCAGCCGGAAGGCCCCAGTAAGGTAGTGAACTTACCGTGCTTCAATTCAAGCCCGGCAGGCAGCAGCGCCGGTTGTCCGCCAAAGCTTTTATGAATCCCCTTTATCTGAATATTCATTTCGATCCCTGCCTGTCTTCTTGAGCTGTCCTCAGTCTAACGTCTGTATTCGCAGGTTGTTTATTTTTCATGTAAACACGTAATTAACTTTATATATGAATTCTGTTAACGTTCATAGATAAAATCTATGGTGGGGGATATCCCACTAACGATTGGAAGAGGTAACTCCATGAATCTGATGAAACTGCAAATTATTGAACTGATCGACCAGCTGCACCATATGACCAGCGTAGCCGAGGTACTCGGGATCAAGCAGCCGACCGTAACCTTTCATATGAAGTCGCTTGAAGAAGAGCTCGGGGTCCGGCTGTTCGAGGCCCGCAGCGGCAAAACCTTTCTCACCGAGGCAGGACAAGCCCTCCTGCATTATTCCGTGAAGATTAATGCGCTTGCCCGTGAGGCCCGCCGGGTAGCCGGAGAATTCGACACCCTCTACCGGGGAACGCTGCTGATTGGGGCCAGTTATGTACCTGCAACCTATTTGCTGCCATCCATATTACATGCGTTCTCCCAGGAGTTCCCCGGCATCCGCATGGCTCTGTCTGTGAAGCCCTCCCCGGTCATCCGGGAGATGCTGATCCGCCACGAAATCGACTTAGGTGTGATCTCCTCCGAGCCTTTCACGGAGCCTGCCCTGCAGGCGGAATCGCTGATTACAGATGACCTCGTTCTGATCTGTTCTCCTAAGCATCCGCTCGCCCGCAAGACTCAGCTTAATATGGAGGAGATCAGTAAGACTCCCTTTGCGCTGCATGGAAGCGAATCCAGTACCCGCCGCCTGACGGAGCGCTGGTTCGGACAGCAAGGGCTGCAGCTGCGCAATACGATTGAGGTCGATTCACTGGAGGCCATCAAGCAGCTCGTGCAGCTGGGCGGCCACATCTCCGTGATGTCCCGGATGGCGGTACAGTGGGAGCAGCAGCAAGGTCTAATTCAAGTGCTGCCTATTCAAGGGGAGATGTCACCGCGTTATATCTATGCCGTGCATAACAAGGACCGGCATCCTTCAGTGCAGATGGAGAGCTTCCGGAGCAGCCTGCTGGCCACCAAAAACTGTTAGCCGTCATTGAGTAAGTCTATGCAGGATTAACGCAATTCCCCTTTCACTTTAACTGCTCCCATATACTCAACCCGTAAAGTGGGTCATGTACCCAAACCTGATCATAGGAGTGATGATGCTTGAGAAAATGGAAAAAGCTTACCCTGTCCTTCATGCTGAGTATTGTGGCAGTAGGGGGTGGAATGGCCGGACAGGGCATCCTGCTGCCGGAGCGCGTCTCAGCCGCAGCTAACGCCGTTCCAGCCTATGAGGTGAAGTTTCTGGCAGACCCTGATCTTGTACTGGACAGCAGCGGATCACCGCGCAGTGAGGTCGTGGATACATTCGACCTGAATTCTACTCCACAGGCAATTCGAGTCGGGTATTTCGATACCGACACGCTTGAGCTGAACAGCAAGGGGTGGGATATACGGCTGCGCAAAAAAGAGAACAAATCCGATTATGAATTGACCTACAAGAAACGTTATCCTGTCGTGAACGGAAATATCCAGGCAGCGCTCACCTTGGCGAATCAGGAGGGCTTCGACGCCTCAGATGATAACTATGAAGCAGAGGTGGATTGGGGGTATGGCAAGCAGACCCTTAGCTTCTCTAATACCAAGAAGGTCAGCACCAAAGCTGCCGGAGCCGTACTCCCTTCTGAGGAAGAAGCCTTGAAGCTGCTGCTGGACAAGCTGCCGGGCAAATTGAAGAACTGGTCTGCATCGAACTGGGGGAAGCAGAAGCTGGCAGCCTCCCGGGCGCATGGCCCGTTGACCTTCGAGCGGTATACAGGCACCTGGAACAATCAGGAGATCACTCTTGAGGTATGGCCAGTGCGTGATGAGGCGGGAAGCGGCATCCAGAATATCGTGGAAATTTCGTTCAAAACCACCGATAGCACCAGTGTAACCGGGTTACGTGCCGGGCTGATGAGCCTGCTGAACGCCGAGGGCTGGCTTCTTCCTGCTGATGGCCTCAAGACCCAGCTGATTCTGGAAAGGTATTAAAGTAATCATCAATATTAGCTTATAACTCAAAAAGAGCACTGCCGCACCCTTCATGAGGGCGATACGGCAGTGCTCTTCTACTGATATGAATTTGTTACGAGACGGCTCCCCTCTGCTCCGTACGTTACTTTCACAGCGCAACAGTCTTCGCCTTGGCATCCTCAAGCAGCATCTGAATCAGCGACTGGAGCGGCAGGGACTTCCACTTCTTCGGATGCAGCAGCAGTTGCAGATCGAAATGAATCTCCGGGTGGGCAAAAGACAGCTCGGACAGGTTCCCCCGCTCGATCTCCTCCTCCGCCACAATCCGCGGCAGCAGCGCTATGCCCAGGCCATTGCGTACACAACGCTTAATCGCCTCCAGATTCGACAGCTCAAAACCAATCCGGAACACGATCCCGTGGTCCCGGAGCAGGTTCTCGAACAGGCTGCGGTAAATGCAGCTCTCCTCGGAGACAATCAGCTCGCAGTTGTTCAGATCCTGGAGGGTCACCTGCTCCAGCCGGGCCAGCGGATGGCTGGCTGGTGCCACAAGGACAAGCGGCTCATCGCGGATAATCGTTCGCGTAAGCGCGCTATCCACCGTGCTGCGGTCCAGCAGAAGACCGATATCAACCTCTCCGTCCCTGATTTTAGAGATCAGATTGGCCTCCTGCTCGGTCTGCAAATGAATATTCAGACCAGGGAACATCGTCCGCAGCTGCTGCAGGAACGGCGGCAAATAGAAGGCGGCGAGCGAATCAATCGTTCCAATCGTAAGCGTTCCGCCGATCTGCTGGGCGATTGTTTCCTTAGAGCGGTCATAGAGATCCAGAATCTCCACGAACAGCTTAAGCAGTTCCTCTCCCGGCGGTGTCAAGCGCAAGGCGCGGCCATGCCGTTCGATAAGCGGCACGCCGTATTCCTTCTCAATCTTCTGTATCTGCGTCGTGACGCTGGACTGTGCATAGCCCAGCTCTTCAGCCGCACGCGTGAAGCTCTGCCGCTTGGCCACTTCGCGGAAGGTCCGCATATACGTTAAATCCATCGTCTCACCCTAACATCAATATTATTGATAACCCACATCATTTATTATAGCTAACAACGATGTAATAATCCATGGTACAGTAGAACAAACGGATTTTACATTTTTGGAGGACGATATTCATGTTAACAGAAGAACAGATTTATGGAATTTATGTTCCCGTGGTCACCCCGTTCCATGCTGCTGGTGAGCTTGATCTGGAATCGTATCAGCGTTATGTGAACAACATCATCAAGAACAATATTCATGGTCTGGTCGTCAATGGAACCACTGGAGAATCGCCGACAGTCAATATACAGGAATTACAGTCGCTCGTGGATACCTCACGGGAACTTCTGAAGTCCAGCTCTATCCCGCTCGTGGTGGGCACAGGTACAAATGATACCTACTCTACCGTGGCCCGTACTGAGCTGGCGGCGAACGCAGGTGCCGATGCCGCACTGGTGGTTGTCCCTTATTACAGCCGTCCGTCCCAGGAAGGCATCATCGCTCATTTCCGCAAGGCGGCAGAGGTGGGTCTGCCCATTATGGCTTACGATATCCCGGGCCGCACTGGAGTCGGCATGACGCTGGACACCGCCCGTACGATCCTGGAGATGAACAATGTCGTAGGGTTAAAAGACTGCTCCGGCTCCCCCCTGCTCGTCTCCGAGCTGTCCAAGAGCGGCGGCAAGCCCGTGCTCTGCGGCGACGATCTGCATTTCTTCGACATGCTGGGCTATGGGGCCGCCGGAGGCATGCTGGCCTCAGCCAATGTACATACAGGCCGCTTCCTCAGCATCTACGAGCAGTACAGAGCCGGTCAGATTGAGGCTGCACAGGCTGCGTATGATCAGCTAGTGCCGCTGATGAAGCTGCTGTTCAAGGAGTCCAACCCGGCCCCGATCAAATGGCTGCTCAGCGAACTCGGAGAGCTCTCCTCAGACACGCTCCGCTTGCCAATGACTTCCATTAGCACCGCGCTGCGCGAGGAGCTGGGCGCCTACCTTGCAGCGGAAGCTGTCAGCGGCAGACAAGAAGCGATATAACCGTTAAGAGGCCATGGAGCAGACAAACACCCGCCATTTTCAGTGAGATACTGAGAATGGCGGGTGTTTGTGTTAGATAAGGTCAAGCATTACTGCACGTTACAAAATCGAATTACGAGCGGCCCGCTTTAGCCGCTGGACGGCTGGACGGACGTCCGCTCTGACCGCCAGGTCTGCTGCCCGAAGGGTTTGAACGGCCGTATGAGCCGCTGGGCGATTTCTGGCTCTGGCTGCCGCCTGGACGCCCGTTGGCATTAGCTTGGCCCCCCGAAGCACCTCTCGCTCCACCGCCAGCATAACTGCTGCCCGATGCGCTTCTAGCTCCACTGCCTGCATGACCGCTTCCAGAAGCGCCTTTAGCGCCACCTGTGTTGCCGCCGCTCTGCTGTTTGCCTTGCGCGAACCATTCCGACTTCGGCTTGCGGGGCGGATTCGTCTTGGCTTTCTGCGACGGTTTGACCGGCGCTTTGCCGGGACGGTCTGCCAGCAATGCCAGATTGCTCTTAGACATCGGATACGCATGCTCCTTGATCTCCGGAATCGTCTTGCCAATCAGCTTCTGGATATCCTTCAGATACGGAATTTCCTCCGCTTCGCACAGCGAGATGGCGATGCCGCTCATCCCCGCACGGCCGGTCCGGCCAATACGGTGAACATAGGTTTCCGGAATATTCGGCAGGTTGAAGTTGATGACATGGGACAACTCATCAATATCAATTCCGCGCGCAGCGATGTCTGTAGCTACCAGTACGCGTGTCGCTCCGCTTTTGAAATTTCTCAGCGCATTCTGGCGCTCATTCTGTGATTTGTTCCCATGAATAGCCTGTGCTGTAATATTAATGCGGGTTAAATCCCGGGTTACCCGGTCCGCGCCGCGTTTGGTGCGTGTGAATACCAGCGCCGATACAATCGACGGGTCCTGCAGCAGACGGTTCAGCTGATTCTGCTTATTTCCGTTCTCCAGCAGATAGATCGACTGCTCAATTCTGTCTACCGTGGAGGATACCGGAGTAATCTCGATTTTCACCGGATTGACAAGCAGTGTTTTCACCAGCTGCGAAATCTCCGCAGGCATAGTCGCTGAGAAGAACAACGTCTGCTTCTTAAGCGGCATCTTGGCGATAATCCGCTTCACATCATGAATGAAGCCCATGTCCAGCATGCGGTCCGCTTCATCCAGCACGAGAATCTGCACATACTGCAGATCCACACGCTTTTGGCTGATCAGGTCGATTAGACGGCCCGGTGTAGCAATCAGAATATCGGCACCAATTGCCAGCGCCCGCTCCTGGGCCTTCTGTGATACGCCACCGACAATGGCTGTCGAACGGATCGTTGTGAACTTGCTGTAGGCCTGAATATTCTCCTGAATTTGCAGCGCCAGCTCGCGGGTAGGCGTAAGAATCAGGGAACGGATGCGCTTGCCTCCGCCGGTTCTGCCCGGCTGCTGGCTCAGCAGCTGAATAATCGGCAACGAGAAGGCCGCCGTTTTACCGGTACCTGTCTGTGCACAGCCAAGGATGTCTCTGCCGGCTAATGCCGCAGGAATAGACTCTTCCTGGATCGGGGTCGGGGATGTATAGTTTTCCAGGCTAAGCGCCTTAAGAATCGGGGGGATCAGGTTCAAATCGTTAAATGTCATTTTATCTCCTTCATTGTGCATACATATATTGGTGAATCCTTAATTCAATTACTGTATATTCCTTTTGCGGCGTCTCCACATAGCGCTCAGCAAAGTCATAACACATAATGATAACACAGAAAAGCAAATATGAAAACTTTCATTTCTTTCTTTTCAAAAAAATCGACAACAAAAAAGCAGAGGAAGGATCCCCTGCTCTTGTCTTACCTATTATAAAATACTAGTCTAGGATTTCAGCGGTATCGCCATTATTGGCACCGGCAGCGTTAGCTTCATCGGTATCGATGTGCATGTCCAGCTTGAAGCTGTCGGATACGCGTGCAATCACGTTCTCCAGCACCAGGCCGCGTTCGCCGCCCAGACGTACCTTCAGGAGCTGCTTATCGGCAATGCCCCAAGCTTCTGCTTCGGAAGTGTGGAAGTGAATGTGGCGCGCTGCTACAATAACACCAGTCTCCAGCTCAACTTCACCGGCAGGTCCTTTAATCGTAATTCCTGGTGTTCCTTCAATATTGCCGGATTCACGGACAGGTGCCTTCACGCCGAGGCTGAAGGAGTCTGTGCGGGATACTTCCAGCTGCGAAGCCGGACGGGCAGGTCCGAGGATTCTTACTTTGTCGAACTTCCCTTTCGAACCAATGACAGCCACTTGCTCATTCGCTGCGAATTGTCCGGGTTGGGACAGGGGTTTGAACTCGGTCAATTGATAACCTGGGCCAAACAATGCTTCTACGTGCTCCTGCGTAAGGTGAATATGCCGGGCCGACACACCTACGGGTACAGTCTTGCTCATTTTCAAGTCACTCCTTGTATTTTCTCTAGTATCTGTACAAGCCACTGAACATTATACATCTAATTACCCGAAAATAAAAAGACCCGCATCACAATGCGAGGCTTTTTTCCGGGCATATTACGATTCTGTGAATGCTTCATCCTGGTTTTTCCAATTCATAGTCACTTCCTGGTGAGAAGAGAGGGTAAACCTGCGGAAGAAGGCAGCTGCTCCCTCAAGAACCCCAGCGCATTCTCATACAGCCAGCCCCGTACCTCAGCTTCGGGATAGTATTTCAGCAGCATCTCGGCGAACTCCGCGTATTGCCCCGGATGCTCCAGCCCTTCTACCCACGCTTCAATTCCGTCAAAATCCGAGCCGAACATCAGCTGTCCGCTCCCGCCAAGACCACAGACATGCTCAATATGCCTCCGCATATCCTCCCTCCGGGCTGCTCCTTCATCCCGCACGAACCAGGGGACAAAGGTAAGCCCAATTCGCCCGCCCCTTACAATCAGTGCCTTCAGCTGATCATCACTCAGGTTGCGGGGATGACTGCATACCGCTGCGCAATTCGAATGCGAAGCAATGAACGGACGGGTACTGTGCTCCAGCAGCTCCCAGAAGCCTGCCGGGGCCAAATGCGACACATCCAGCAGCATTCCGCTCCCGTTGCACCAGTCGATCAGCTGCCGGCCATGCTCAGTGAAACCGCCGTTCCGCCGCTCCAGCACACCGTCCGCCGCCCAGTTGGCATAGTTCCAGGTAATCCCCAGGCAACGCACACCCAGCTCGAAGCATAACTGGGCATAGAACAGATTGCCCTCCAGACCGTCCACACCCTCCAGAGAGAGCATTCCATAAGCCGGTGCAGTGAAGCTGCCTTCCTGCGCTTCTTCCTTCCACCTCAGCCACTGCAGCCCTCCAGGACCGGTAACCTTTTGATGGAAGCACTCGATTTGCCCCAGAATATCCTCGAACTTTGCCCTTCCGCGCACCGCAGACAAATAGATGGCAAAAACCTGCAGTCCGACATTTCCCTCTGTCAGCCGCTCTGCGGTCACATCCAGCCGGGGATCATTCTTGAAGTCTATCCCTGGATTCGCCTGCAGCTTACTCAGAGCATCACAATGAAAATCCGCCACCTTCAGCCTCCTGTTTCCCACCATAGGTCAGCTCTCCTTCTTTCTTCACCTGAATATCCAAATGAACCGTTGACAGCCCAGCGTCTATTTCATGTATATGCACCTAACTGAAGCGGCAGTCAGCACAGCAAAAAGCCTGTTTACAATGTAAACAGGCCTAATCTAAATGATTCACTTGAGTTATCTAGGTTCTACAATAAGTTTGATAGCCGTCCGGTCTTCCCCATCAATCACTATATCCGTAAAAGCCGGAATACAGATCAAGTCCACTCCGCTAGGTGCGACAAATCCCCGGGCGATGGCAACGGCCTTCACGGCCTGGTTCAGTGCTCCTGCTCCAATAGCTTGTAGCTCGGCCGATCCACGTTCGCGAAGAACACCTGCTAATGCGCCAGCAACGGAATTTGGATTGGATTTAGCTGATACTTTTAATACATCCATAGTAAGTACCTCCCCTGGGAAAATGATGGTGTTCTTCTTCCACTACAGTAGATGTTATTCGCTTCAGAAGAATTAATTCCTTCTTTTTGCGGACCTCTCCGGAGAAAATAGTTCAAAAGATACTCTTTTTCGATATAATAAATATCACACTTCACCCAAAACAAAATGAGTATTACCGAATTACCTATTTGCAAGTAGAAACGGCATTGCCGTCCTTAGCTCATCACCCATTCATCCTCACGCAGCCGGATCTTCTCCAGTCGTGTCGCTCTGCCTGTAGCTTCATCAAGTTCTGCGAATAGACCATGCAGCTGCCATTTGCCTTCGTCGACTACAAACCGGGAGGGAAGCTGAGTTGTAAATTTATAGATGATCGCATCCTTTTCCATACCCAGAATCCCTTCTCTTGAACCAACCATACCCGCATCTGTAAGATACGCTGTACCTCCTGGCAGGATCACATCATCATTACTCTGCACATGAGTATGTGTGCCGACTACAATCGAAGCCATTCCATCCATAAAATAGCCCATCGCAATTTTCTCGGAGGTTGCTTCCGCATGGAAATCCACCAGAATGCACTTATGCTCTCTGCGCAGTTCCTCCACAATCTCCTCGCCTACCCGGAACGGGTCATCAATCGCCGGAAGAAAGGTACGGCCCTGCAGATTCACAATCGCCAGCTGCTTGCCGTTCCCCTTAACAACGGTATATCCACGGCCCGGTGTCCCCGGCGGAAAGTTAGCCGGACGGATGATCCGCGGCTCGTCGTCGATGAACTCGAAGATATCCTTGTTGTCCCAGGTGTGGTTACCCATCGTAATACCGTGGATACCCCAGTTAAAGAATTCGTTAGCGATAGCAGCGGTGATCCCTCTGCCGGCAGCGGCATTTTCACCATTGGCAATGATGATATGCGGCTGATATTTGCTTTTCAGGGAAGGCAGCATTTCACGCAGCGCTTTTCTGCCTGTATTGCCTACAATGTCTCCGATAAATAAAACTTTAATAATCTTCTCCTCCTAAATTTTGGGTTTGTGTATGCTCTGCCAACCATAAATCGCTGCTTAAGTATAATTTCACCTATTCTGCTTCATTCCAAACTCCACGGCGTGCTGCATGAAAAAAGGCCCCGCAAGGGGGCCGATTTCCTTATTTATTTCGCATATTCTACAGCGCGTGTCTCGCGGATTACCGTAACCTTGATATGACCCGGATAATCCAGCTCACTCTCAATCATCTTCGTAATATCGCGGGCCAGACGGAAGCTTTCGGCATCATCAATCTTCTCAGGCTGTACCATTACGCGAACCTCGCGGCCCGCCTGAATGGCATAGGATTTCTCGACACCCTCGAAGGACTCCGAGATCTCCTCCAGCTTTTCCAGACGTTTGATGTACGTTTCCAGGGTCTCACGGCGTGCACCTGGACGGGCAGCCGACAAAGCATCAGCAGCACCAACCAGCATAGCAATAACCGAGGTAGCCTCGCAATCTCCATGGTGGGACGCGATACTGTTGATAACCACCGGATGTTCCTTGTACTTCTTCGCCAGTTCGACGCCGATTTCAACATGCGAACCTTCCACTTCATGATCAAGCGCTTTGCCGATATCATGCAGCAGTCCGGCACGTTTTGCAAGCACGATGTCTTCCCCAAGCTCACCGGCCATAAGTCCAGTCAAATAAGCAACCTCCATGGAGTGCTTCAGTACGTTTTGACCGTAGCTCGTGCGGAATTTCAGGCGGCCCAGAATTTTGATCAGATCCGGGTGCAGACCATGAACGCCAACCTCGAAGGTAGCTTGTTCACCGTATTCGCGAATCCGTTCATCCACTTCTTTGCGGGATTTCTCCACCATTTCTTCAATACGTGCAGGATGGATACGTCCGTCTGCGACCAGCTTCTCCAGTGCCGTACGGGCCACTTCGCGGCGGATCGGATCAAATCCTGACAGAATAACGGCTTCCGGCGTATCATCAATAATAAGATCAATCCCGGTCAGAGTCTCCAGCGCACGGATATTGCGGCCTTCACGACCGATAATCCGGCCCTTCATCTCTTCATTCGGCAAGGTAACGACAGATACCGTAGTTTCCGCCACATGATCAGCCGCACAGCGTTGAATCGCCAAGGTGATAATCTCACGGGCTTTCTTGTCCGCTTCTTCCTTAGCTTGCTGTTCGATTTCCTTGATCATCTGAGCAGTTTCATGGCGAACTTCCTGTTCTACATTGCTGAGAATGATACTTCTGGCATCATCGATGCTCAGATTGGAGATACGTTCCAGTTCAGTAACCTGATTCTTGTAAATTACATCAATTTGCTGTTGGGTTTCATCAATTCGTTTCTCTTTGTTAGCTACTTGTTCTTCTTTTCGTTCAAGCGATTCCATTTTTTTATCCAGCGATTCTTCCTTTTGCAGCAAACGTCGCTCTTGCCGTTGGATTTCATTCCGACGTTCACGAGTTTCTTTCTCAGCTTCGGTACGGATTCTATGAACTTCGTCCTTAGCCTCAAGTACCGTTTCCTTCTTCAGCGCCTCCGCCTCTTTCTTCGCGTTCTCCACGATGACTACGGCTTCTTTCTCTGCGCTGGAAATCTTAGCTTCTGCAAGGGATTTACGAATAAAATAACCGAATCCAAAGAATGCTGCAGCTACAACGAGAACGACAATGACCCAGATCAATGGATCCATCTGTTCACCTCCTCGTTGATATCCTCCAAGGATCTTCCCTTGGGTATTTGTGCAGTTGTTAAACTATCCGTTCATCACCATACAAAAAACCGGTAATACACCGATTGCCATACTGCACATGCTGCACATGCACATTGCCCGCCTTATCCGGCGATTACATTTCATATGAGTTGTACGCGAACCGGAACATAAGAGTCTGCTTTTTGGGAAGGAAAAAGGATTCTTAGTTTATGCCGATTCATGTTATATTTTATTATTTATAAAAAGACCTTGTCAAGAGAGTCGATAACCGTAATAAAGTCAAGAGAATCAATCCGGGAAGTAAAACTCCTCTTCTTCCCCCCCAGAATCCTGCTCATCCCGCAGAATCCCGATCACCTGGCGCACCATTTCTCCTGAGAATCCCCGGCGCATCAGGAACGCCCCTGTCTTCCGGCGTTTGTCGTTCACATCTCCCCGGATCGTATTCCATTTCTTCCGTCCGGTCTGCAGCGCGCTCTCCTGCTCCTGCTCGGGTGTGATCTCATCCAGCGCTTCCGCAATCAGCGACATATCAATCCCTTTCTCCCGCAGCTCCTGCCGGATCCACATCTTGCCCTTACGCTGATTCACAATCCGCTGCTCCGCCCACTGCTTGGCGTACAAGGGATCATCTAGCAGACGTTCCTCCTGCAGGCGGAGCAGAACTTCGGCAATAACAGTCTCCCCTATTTCCTTCTCCCTTAAACGGCGGGCCATCTCCTGTGCGGTTCTGGGCTTGCGTTCCAGATACCTAAGCCCCTCCACATACGCCCGCTGGCGCTCGTCTGCGGCAACGATATCCTCCAGATCCGCTTTTACAAAAGCACTCCCGGTAATCATCCGGTATTTAATCATGACATCTTCATGAACAGTCATGTTGTAGTCTCCGAAATGGATTAGATAACGATAATTAGACTTCTTAAGCCGCTCTACCTTTGTAATTACCAGCTCTTGATCTGCCGGGAAATCCGCCAGCACCTGCTGCTCATCCTGTTCTTCGAATTCCTCATCCAATTGTATAACCATCCTGCCATTCACCTACTTAAGCTGAAATATTTACGAAAAGGCACCCTGTTATATCTTCACAGGGCGCCTATCCATCTTGACTTCATTATTCAATTAGAAGTAGAGGAGTACTTAATTACTCAATCTCAAGCAGCAGCTTCTCTTCTTCCTCTTGCTCCGCAGCCACAGCCGCTTCAGATGGTGGCTCTACCAGAGTCGTGAGATTACTTGCCTCACGGATCTTGTTCTCGATCAGCAGAGCAATATCCTGATGTTCCTTCAGGAACTGCTTAGAATTCTCCCGTCCTTGACCCAGACGTTCGCCTTCATAGGAATACCAGGCACCGCTCTTGTTGACAATATCCATCTCCGTACCGATATCCACAAGGCTTCCCTCTCTGGAGATTCCTTCGCCGTACATGATATCTACATCCGCTTGCTTGAACGGAGGCGCTACCTTGTTCTTCACAACCTTGATCTTCGTGCGGTTACCCACGACATCGTTACCCATCTTGATACTCTCTACCCGGCGCACATCCAGACGGACAGAGGAGTAGAACTTCAGAGCGCGCCCACCCGGAGTGGTCTCAGGGTTACCGAACATTACGCCGATCTTCTCACGAAGCTGGTTGATGAAGATCGCAATAGTGTTGGATTTGTTAATGGCACCAGACAGCTTCCGCAAGGCCTGGGACATCAGACGGGCCTGCAAGCCTACGTGGGAATCACCCATGTCGCCTTCAATTTCTGCCTTCGGCACAAGTGCTGCTACAGAGTCAACTACAATGATGTCTACTGCTCCGCTGCGTACAAGCGCTTCAGCGATTTCCAGGGCCTGTTCACCCGTATCAGGCTGGGACAGCAGCAGTTCATCAATGTTAACGCCAAGCGCCTTGGCATACTTGGGATCAAGCGCATGCTCAGCATCGATGAAGGCAGCTTGTCCGCCCTGCTTCTGTACTTCAGCGATCGCATGAAGTGCAACCGTCGTCTTACCGGAAGATTCCGGTCCATATACTTCAATAATACGTCCTTTGGGAAGTCCGCCAATACCTAGTGCAATATCAAGTGCCAAAGATCCGCTAGGTACAACTTCCACTTTCATGTGAGTGGATTCTCCCAGTTTCATTACCGAACCTTTACCGAATTGTTTTTCTATTTGACGAAGCGCCATATCAAGCGCTGCACGACGATCTGACAATCAGACCACTTCCTTCACTGTTTATAGTATTATCATAACGTGTTTTGAAGGGCTTGCCAAGTCTTTTTTAGAACATACATTCGTTTTTTTTGCTCCCGGGGATAATACTCCCTTTTATTGTAAGATACATACCTCCTTCCGGATGCAAAACTCAGCAGGTGCTTCTCTTCCGCTTCTTACGTTAATAGGAACAGCCAAAGGATAATTTATTATACCTAATATAAAACAAAAAACCGCAGCATGATCGCTCAAGCCACGGTTCTTCCGTATACATGAATTATATACCGGCCCGTACAGTTATTGCAAGGCCGAGCCTTCCAGCGGAGTAGCAACCTTGCGTTCTTCCAGGCGGCGCCACAACCGGTACAGCAGCGCCTTGACGGTCCGCAGCCGGATGTTCTCACGGGTGCCCTTCAGATTCAGCTCATATACCTCTGTCTTGCAGCCCCGCTCAGCCATTCCTACGAACACAAGACCCACCGGCTTGCGCTCGGAATATCCCGGTCCGGCTACACCGGTAACCGATAAGCCAAAGTCCGTGTCACCGATCATACGCACCTGCTCAGCCAGTACCTCCGCAACCTCGCGGCTCACCGCTCCCGGGGCATCCGGACCTTCAAGCATGGCGGAAGGCACATTCAGCAGTTTCTTCTTAATATCATTGGAATAACACACGATCCCTCCGGCAAACATGGAGGCGCTGCCCGGAATATTCGTAATGCTCTCCATCAGCAGACCGCCTGTACAGCTCTCGGCAGCACTCAGAGTGAGTCCCGCATCCGCCATCCAGTCCACAATCAGCTGCTCCAGCGGCACATCGATGTTAGCATACAGATTCTCCGGAAGAATGTCCGCAATCGTTTTCTCCAGAGCATCGAGCTTGACCATAGCTTCCCGCTCGGACGGCGCCTTGGTGGAGATGCGCACGGTCACTTCGCCTTCCTTCGCATACGGGGCAATCGTTGGATCGCTCTGGCTGCGGATCAGCTCAATCAGCTTGTCCTCCAGCAGCGACTCGCCAATCCCGGCGAACTTCAGCATCTTCGAGTAGAGCGGCATTTCACCAGTAAGTGCATGCTGTTGAAGCCATGGCTTGGCCTTATCCGTGAACATCGGCTTCATCTCCCGGGGCGGGCCGGGCAGCACGATATAATATTTGTCTTCTTCTGCAAAAGCAATCCCTACCGCAAGGCCGGTATCATTGGACAGAGGAGTCGTCCCTTCAATGACAAGCGCCTGCTTGCGGTTATTCTCAGTCATTACAATCTTGCGGTCATCGAAGAAGCGCTGCACATGATCCATGGCCAGCTGGTCGATGTGCAGGATCCGGCCAAGCGCCGCAGCCAGCGCATCCTTGGTCAGATCATCCTCGGTCGGACCAATGCCGCCCGTGAACAATATAACATCCGCCCGGCTCTGAGCAATCCGGATCGCTTCCAGAAGGCGGCTTTTGTTATCTCCCACAACGGTCTGAAAATAAACGTCAATGCCTAATGCAGCCAGCTCGACTGAAAGAAACTGGGCATTGCTGTTCACGATTTGTCCAAGTAAAAGTTCTGTTCCAACGGCAATAATCTCTGCTTTCATAGCTGACGTTCTCCTCCTGATTGTAGGTATCCTGCAAGGTTCAGCCTGTTCCAGCCTCTCAGGCTTTGTTCAAATCCAGCAGATCCTTATTCTTCACGAAATAATCAATGCCAGAGTAAATGGTAATGATGGCTGCCGCCCAGATGGCAATGTCATCCACAGGGATGCTGACGAACTGGAACGGGAAATTGTTAAGCAGCAGCAGGGAAATAGCAACAATCTGAATCACTGTTTTTACCTTTCCCCATTTGCTTGCAGCCACTACCTTCCCTTCCAGCAGTGCCACCTGGCGCAGGCCGGTCACGGCAAACTCGCGGCTGATGATGACAATGGCAATCCAGGAATCGCATCTTCCCAGCTCGACCAGCGAGATCAGCACGGCCGAGACCAGCAGCTTATCCGCAAGCGGATCGAGCAGCTTGCCCAGATTGGTGACCATGTTATATTTTCTGGCTATGTAACCGTCAATTCCATCGGTACTGGCTGCCAGCAGAAAAATAACTGCCGCGACCAAGTGATTAATTGAAAGCTGAAAGGAGCCCCAATGTATCGGTTCCGGATAGAAGCTGAAGTCCACCAGCAGAAAAAACATCATGATTGGGATAAGGCAAATACGTGCTAATGTGATGCGGTTGGGTAAATTCACTGAAGTTTCCTCCCCTAGTCCATACGAATCCGGTATTCCAGCATTTTCTTCAAAACTGCTTAGCTAGTATATTATAGCCATAAATAAGTGTCAAAAAAACATGAAGCACCCCGCAAGTAAGGTAAGTATACACTGCGGGGCACATGATCTTACTTTAAATTGTTAAACTGTAAATCAAGCGGCAAATCAGCCTTGCGTAAAAGCTGGATAATCTGCTGGAGATCGTCGCGGCTTTTGCCAGTCACACGGATCTGATCACCCTGGATCGTGCTCTTAACCTTCAGCTTGGAATCGCGGATCAGAATATTGATCTTCTTCGCATTCTCCTGGTCTATCCCTTGCCGCAGTCCCAGCCGCTGGCGCACCGTGCCGAGCGAAGCCGGCTCCACTTTGCCGAAATCCATATTCTTCAGCGTGATTCCCCGCTTCACCATCTTGGTCTGGAGGATATCAATAACTGCATTCAGCTTGTATTCATCCTCTGAGGCGATGACAAGCGCATCCTTCTCCAGCTTCAGGCTGCTCTTGCTGTTCTTGAAATCAAACCGGTTATCAATTTCCTTCTCGGTTTGATGAACCGCATTGGTCAGCTCCTGCATATCCATCTTGGATACGATATCAAATGAACTTTCTGAACTCATGGTTCCACATCCTTTACTTCCAATTAGTCTGTTCCTATTATATGAGATAGGGGCTCTTAAGTCTAATACTGGAAAAGAGTGCACCTAAAAACACGCCTCCCGGAACCTGTCCAGGAGACGCTCACCTCTAAATATTATCTGCTGCGTGCAGGAGCCCGGAACATATCCAGAATCCCCAGCAGAACATGTGCCAGTCCAAAGCCCAGAATACCATATCCCCAGGCGCCCGGTGTCAAATAATACCCCAGGAGACTGACAATAATGCCAAGCCCTGTTACAATCCAGCTGACGGTCATGAGAGAATACACCTCACTTTGGCGAGAGAACTGTTAAACACTTCTAGGTTCTCCAATCCGCCAAAGACTATACATCGGATGTATTATTCTCCGGTAGTACTCCCGCCAGCAGCGCCGTCCGTACCGCTGTCCAGTTCAAGCAGCAGACGCGAGGAGGTTTTGCCGTCGGTAATAGCCTGTCCGTTGACCGAAATCGCGGTAGCCGGTGAATATCCCGATTTGATATACATGCCTTCGCTGTCCAGCGTGAAGCTGAGATTATCGCCGGCCTTAGTGTTCCCGAAGCTGAGCTTCTCCCCCTTGGAGTTCTCGCCCTTGTACACTTCAAGCCAGCTGACTCCGGTTGAGGCAATCACGACCTGAACCTGGCTTCCGGCAGGCGCGGAGACCTTATAGATCGTTGTCTTGCCCGATTTACGGTCCTGAGTAACGGTGACAGCACCCGGAGAAGCCGATGGAGACGGCTCTGGAGTTGCAGCAGGCGCAGTGGTTGCCGCGGCTCCTGCATCAGGTGTAGCTGCCGCATCCGCTGTCGCTGAAGGCACTGCACCGCCTCCAGCGGCAGTAGGAGAAGGCTTAGCCTTAGCCGGATCTTGCGTCGCGGTAGTCATGCTTGCATTATCCGCTTTCTCCGGCGAATCATTATTCATCGTGGAAGAGGCATATAAGTAGATGACCACCAGAATCAGCACCGGGAAGGTCCACATCAGCAAGGTCGGGAGCCACTTGGCGTTACGCTCCGTTTCAGGCTTGCGGCTGCGCTTCTGAATCACGGTCTCCATGGTAGTATCGACGGGAGCAGCAGGCACATTGCCGTGCTCCTCCATCAGCTCATCCGGGTTGACCCCGACCGCCTCGGCATAGGTTTTGATAAAAGCCCGGACATAAAAGCTGCCGGGAAGCACTTTATAATCCCCTGCTTCGATGGCTTCCAAATATTTTTTGCGGATCTTTGTTACTTCCTGGACATCATCAAGACTCATCCCCTTTTGCAGACGAGCCTCCTTCAAATGCCGGCCCAGTTCCGACATACCATCACCTCCTGAATGTTGTGTGAGCAATGCTCTTAATGAAATATATTAAAGATCTTCACTGTAGCTTGTCGTAAACGACTCGTACAATATCTCTTCGTTCGGTGAATTGCGCAACTCAATAATAATATCGAAGTCATCGAAGGTGAATTCGGACTCCCGCACAAAAATATCAGGATGCTCAATCACCTTGGTGCTTGCCATACTCATGACATTCTGCAGCAGGTTATAATGCTTCTCATTCGAGCGGATGGTGCTGACGATCCCGTCAATGATAAATACATTATGCGGATTCATCTCGTCTTCGGCGAGCTGGCTGCGGACGGTCTGGCGCAGCAGCGTAGAGGAGACAAACGTCCAGCGCTTCATCGCACAGACGCTGCCGGCAATAATCGATTCTGTCTTGCCTACCCGCGGCATGCCACGTAGTCCTATAACCTGATTGCCTTCTCTCTTAAACAGCTCGCCCAGGAAATCGACCAGCAGCCCGAGCTCATCGCGGGTGAAGCGGAAGGTCTTGCGGTCATCCGAATCCCGGTCGATATACCGTCCATGCCGGACCGCCAGCCGGTCCACAAGCCGCGGTGTACGGAGTGCCGTAACCGTTATATTATCAACTTTCTTGAGCATTTCGCCCATCAGCATGATCTTCTCATCGTCGCTGGTTTCCAGCAGCATTCCGCGCGTCTTGCCTTCCACGCCGTTAATCGTCAGAATATTGACTTCCAGCATCCCCAGCATGGAAGCAATGTCGCCTAACAGACCGGGTCTGTTCTTATGTATCTTATACTCCATATACCATTGTTTATATTCCACTTGTGCGCACCTCATAGATTCCTTTTCCCTGCATGTTGTTTCAGATACACGGGTCATGTTAATGATATATAAAAAAAAATTGAAAGGCAAGGACACGATTGTAATAATTGCAGAAAAGCTCCCGCAAGGGGAGCTTCTTCCGCGTACCTATGCGTTTTTCTTCGCCAGTTTGACCATGAGTCCGGCAATGGTATGCTTCTCATCATCCGTTCCGACATCCCACAGCTCTTTGATGGCCCGGTTGGAATAGTTGCCCGGATCGACCTTCTTATCGAGGAATTCCCCGATTTCGAACGCCAGCTTGGTGATGGTCTCGTCGCTCATCCCCATTTTTTCAGCCTGAATGACCCGGTCGCCCAAAAAACTTTTCCAGGTATCAAAGTTCTTCACTACGGAATCTGTTGACATCTTAAATCCTCCTCAGGTTTGTAATGATATTGAGATTTAGAAGCAACAGTTATAATATGTCTCAAGCCGGAAGGTCTTATGCTGGAGCATTTCTCCAGAGCAGGCTCATGGTTCCTGGCATTATACCGGTTATTACGTAATCCAGCCGCCGTTCGGACTGATGACCTGACCCGTAATATAACCGGACTCAGGCAGTGCCAGAAAATAAACAAGCGAGGATATATCCTCAGGGGTAGCCAGCCTCCCCGCAGGGATCTCCTCCTCCAGCATTTTCAGTTCATCCGCCTGCAGATTGGACAGCATGGCCGTGTGAACTGCTCCAGGCGCTACAGCGTTCACAGTGACCTTGGAGGGGGCCAGCTCTTTGGCAAGCGCCTTGGTAAAAGCATTAACTCCGCCCTTACTGGCCGAATAAGCCACTTCACAGGAGGCACCCGAGATTCCCCACACAGAAGACACATTAATGATCCGGCCGTAACGCTGCGTGACCATATAAGGCATGAAAATCTGGCTGCACATGAAGGTGCCCTTCAGATTCACCGCCATGATATCGTCCCACTCCTCCTCGGTCAGATCGGCTAACATGCCATAATGAGCTTTACCGGCATTATTGACCAGGATATCCGGCATCATGCCGCTGCTCTCCAGCCTTTCGGCCATGCGTACGAGCTGACTGCGGTCTTTCATGTCCGCCGCTACGGTCATTACCTTCGCCCCCAGCGCCAGACAGCGCCGGGCCACATCATTTGCCGCTTCATGCGAATTCATATAATGAATCACAATGTTCATTCCCACCGAAGCAAAACGCTCAGCGATCGCGCCGCCGATTCCCCCGCTGCCTCCGGTAATGAGCACTGTCATTTCGCCAATCGGTTTGCTGTCCTCTCCCGGTAACATCATTAAGGACTCACCACCAGCGATACGGCCAGCTGCTCCCAGTTCACATGATCATGGAGCCGGGCATTCACTTCATCCAGAGTGATCGATTCATACAGGGGAAGCACTTCAAACAGATCTCCTCCACGGAACTGGTAACGGGTGAACTCATGGGCAATGCTCTCCGGCGAATTCAGCATCCGCAGGAAGCCGCCGATTTTCTTTTTACGGGCCCGTTCGAAATCCTTCTCCGCGAAGCCCGTCTCCAGAATGCGTCCAACTTCTGCCTTAATCCGTTCAAGCAGCAGACCCGGATCTTTGGTATCGCCGCCGATCGCCGAGAAGGCATACTCCGCAGAGCTGTTAAATTCATGGCCGAAGCTGTCCGAGATCAATTCCTCGTCATAGAGCTTCTGATACAATGCCGTACTGCTGCCAAACAGCAGGTCCAGCATCAGCTTCGTGGTCAGATCACGGCGCACCGCCGCTTCACCGATCAGACCATCCACCTTTTCCTTAAATCCGAACATCATTTTGGGAATGGAGACAGCAAGTCGGCTCTCCACATGCTTCGAGGCTACCTGCTCAGGCTCCTCCGCGAAGATACGCGTAATTTCACCCTGCTTCTCATAGCTCTTGCCTTGCTGATTGCTGCGGATCAGTTCAAATACCTGCTCAGGGTCCACTCCGCCGACAACGAACAGCAGCATATTGCTGGGATGATAGAAGGAGTTGTAGCAGGTGTACAGCGTTTCCTTCGTAATGGTTGAGATGGATTCGATAGTTCCGGCAATATCAATGTGAACCGGGTGAGTAGCATACATGGCTTCAATCAGCCCGAAATAGACGCGCCAGTCAGGATTGTCGGCATACATATTGATTTCCTGCCCAATAATTCCCTTCTCCTTCTCCACGTTCTCATCGGTAAAATAAGGACGCTGCACAAAATCAACCAGCGTGCTGAGATTCTGCTCAATGTTCTCCGTGGCCGAGAAAAGATAGACCGTCTGGTCGAAGCTGGTGAAGGCATTGGCCGATGCGCCATTCGACGCAAAGGTGGCAAAAATGTCGCCTTCCGGCTCCTCGAACATTTTATGCTCCAGGAAGTGGGCAATTCCGTCCGGTACTGTAGTCTCCTCGCTGCCCGCCACCTTGAAGTGATTGTCTACCGAACCGTATTTCGTGGCAAAGGTGGCGTAGGTTTTGAGAAAAGCCGGCTTCGGCAGCACATACACCTGCAGTCCGTTATCCATAACCTCGTGATAAAGCGTTTCTTGAAGCCGTTCGTAATGGAGCTTCTCCATCCCTATTCCTCCTTCCCTGTCAGGAAATAAATCGTATCCAGCTCAAAAGTATCCGCTGCAGCCTTCACTTCAGCCGCCCCCATGCCGTCGACCTGGTCCATCAGCTCCTGGGCAGAACGGTCTTTGCCGGATAGCTGGCGGTTGAAATCAAAGGAAATCATCTCAAACGCCGAATCCTGAATCTCGGACAGCAGGTTGCGGATCATCGCCTTCGTCTGGCTAAGCTCCAGGTCAGTGATATTGCCGGCCTTCAGCTCATCTAGCTGCTTGCGGATAATATCAACGGCTTTGCCGTAGTTCTGGGTCTCGATCCCCGATTGAATCGTTCCGATGCCCTTATGCCCGTCATAACGGGAGGAGGCGTAATACGCCAGACTCTCCTTCTCACGGACATTGACGAACAGCTTGGAATGCGGGTAACCGCCAAGAATACCGTTGTACATCAGCGCGGAAGCATACCGGTCATCCTTGTAGGTAATCGAGGTCCGCAGCCCCATGTTCAGCTTGCCTTGATTCACATCCAGCTTCTCCTCTACCGTCCGCACTTCCGTAACCGATACCGGAGTGAAGTCCGAGGTGTAGCCTCCGGCTTCGGAGTGATGGGCCCGGCCAAAATGAGCTATCACCAGCTTCTCGACCTCCTCAGGTGTGGTATCGCCCACAACATACAGATCAAGCGTAGCTCCATTCAGCCAGGAGGTATAGCTCTGGTACAGCGTCTCAGGCGTGATAGCATCCAGATCGGCCCGTTGACCGAGGGGATGGAGACGGTAAGGCTCGTTGCGGCACATTTCCTCAATGCAGCGTTCTGCCGCGTAGCGGATTTTGTCATTCACAATGGATTCCAGCTTCTTGCGGATCGTCTCGCGTTCTGTAGCTACATAAGAAGCCCGGAAGCTTCCATTCTCAAGCAGGGGACGGGTCAATACCTCTCCCAGAAAAGCAAAGGATTCACCAAGCAGGCTCTCCTTGCTCTGCACAAAGGAATCATTGATCGTATCCATCCGGAACTGGACAATCTGGTAATCCCCGCGTTTATAAATATCGAAGCCGAAGCCGGCACCGTACAGCTCCTCCAGACGCTCGCGGAATTGAGTAGTTTCCGGATAGGACGCTGTCCCCCGGCGGAGTACAAACGGAACCAGTGCGGTAGAAGTCACTGTACTTTCTTCAAGCGGAACGCCTGCATACAGTGAGATGGCGAATGTCTTGAACGCCTTGGTCGGCAGAACATGTATGCGCATGCCTGCGGCATGGCCATGTTGAAATGCATTATTAGTCAAGTCCAAAACTCCTTTGCAGCGTGGATGGATGCTCTATAACAAGTTTATGAAGTATTATCCATTCTAAACCATTCCAAAGTAAGGAAGCAACCGGAGGACAGCGTACCGGTTGCTCTTACGGAGGGTTGTATACAGACACAGTAAGCTACATGCAGAAAATATGCTGGCCGATCGTCTTCACCTGCGGACGGGACCAAATCCACTTGGAAGTCGCCGTCTTGGGATTGAAGTAATAGATACAGCCGCCCGACGGGTCCCAGCCGCTCAGTGCCTGCTGCACTGCCTTGCGTGCCTGTTCATTAGGCTCCAGATAGATCTGTCCGTCAGCAACGGCGGTGAAGGCTCCCGGCTGGAAAATGACGCCCGAAGGCGTATTTGGGAAGCTTGGGGATTTTACACGGTTAAGAATGACTGCGGCTACAGCCACCTGTCCTTCAAAAGGTTCGCCGCGTGACTCGCCGTAAACCGCGTTAGCCATGATCTTCAGATCGTTTTCGGACAAGCCCATGGTATTGCCGGAGGACAGTTCAGCCGTATTGGTTTTGGCTGCAGCTGCGCCGGAGGGCGCTTTCTTCTGGGCGGTAGACGTCTCGGGCGCTGTCGGCTTCCAGGCTGTAGTCGCATTGTATAGCTTAAGCTTCGTCTTGGCCCCGACTACCCCGTCGGATTTCAGGCCGAATTTCCACTGAAACCAGGTGACAGCATTTTTGGTTTTGGTCCCGAACTGGCTGTCAATCTTCCCGTTAAAATAACCAAGGTACTTCAATCTTCCCTGCAACTCATAGACATCCTGCCCGGAGGAGCCGACCTTAAGCGGAGTTGTGCCGAACACGGGCATGGCTTCCTCCCCTTCATCAGGGCTATCTGCGGCAACCTGTTCTGCTGCATATGGCTTGGCATAGATCAAATCATGATCTTTGAAGACTGCACCGGCAAACGGTGCAGCTGCAAGGGCAAGGGTAACGGCGGCAATGATCCACTGCTTATGTTTTGTCATGGGATTCGCTCTACCTTTCTCTTGGAAGTTCTGCATGAATGGCTAAAGTTATTATGACGACTGGCAGGACTTCCTATGCATGACCGCAAATCAAGGAACCGTAAATTCATTGCAACTGAGAACGATTATCAACTATACTTGGGTTATGAAACAACAGGAGTTGAGAAGAAACATGGATTTTAAGGACCATATTGTACTGTGGAACCATGCTGCTGTAGAAGTTATCGATATCCGCAAGGCCTCATTCATTTCTGGACAACCTCCGCTGAAGTATCGCCTTCCGGCTAGTACATACCTGTATATCGTTCGCGGCAGCGCAAGTCTGCTTATAGATGACAGCCGATATGAAATCAGCGGCGCAACTGTCTTTCACGGGGGCAAAGGCACTACGATTAAATTGCTAAAAACACATGAAATTCTGGAATATTACCTTATTATGTACCGTACAACGTTAACCCTGCCTGCGCGCCGCAATCTTACAGCGCTTTTGGAGCGCAGCAAGCCTTTTACCGCGTCATATCATTGCACTCCGGCCCATCCCCTGCCGCTGTATGAGCTTCTAGACCAGATGTATGGGGAGTGGCAGACAGGCCGCGACCTTGAGCATCTGCATGTCAAAGCCCTGTTCTATCAGTGGGTCCATGAGCTGCTTCATCAGATGCAGGGGCAGGAGCTGCACCCGCTTAGAGCAGATGTGCTCGACCAGGCTGTACGCTATATGCATGATTCTTACAGCAGGCCGTTCACCCTGGATACACTAGCCGACACTTTGGGCACCAGCCCGAGGACATTATCGAGGTTATTCCGCATGCGGCTTCAGAGCAGCCCCGCCCAATATCTGGTTCAGATTCGCATGGACAAGGCACGTGAGCTATTGCTGGGCACAGAAGCCACACTGCATGATATTGCAGCTGCTGTGGGCTATCCGGATGCGTATTCTTTTGGAAAAATGTTCAAAAAGCACTTCGGAAACTCACCAGTAAGGTACAAAAATTCTGTGCAGGCCGCTTCCCCGTGGCGGGATATGATATCTGCGCTGTCTGCAAATGACATTGCCCGTGAAGGCACTCTCGGATATATTGATGATGATAATCATTATCAATATGATCTAAAAGGAGCGTCATCCATGTTCAGAACGTCTAAGCCATCCCTAATGTTAACCTTGTTGTTATGCTTCACCATAGTGTTAAGTGCCTGTTCCTCAGGAACTGCCACAACAACGACGGCGGGCAACGGCAGCAATACGCCAACCTCTTCGCCTGCTGCGACGGCATCCTCTACAACGTCCCCTGACAACACTGCAGCCGAGGCACAGACCCGGACAATCTCTACAATAAAAGGGGATATTGAGGTGCCTGCCAATCCTCAGCGTGTCGTTGTGTTGTACTTGCTGGGCGATGTTCTGGCGCTGGGCATTAAGCCCGTAGGTGTCTCTAGTGTAAATGAAGGTGCTGCCTTCGAGAACGAATTGAAAGATGTACAGAAGTTGGGAAGTTGGTTCGAGGCCAGCCCGGAAGCTGTCTTATCGCTTGATCCCGATCTGATTATCGTTCCTTCCGAGGAAACTTACAATGCATTGCATGATATCGCACCCACCGTATTGGTGCCTTATGAGAAAATGACAACCGCTGAGCGGGTCAGCTTTATTGGACACACTCTTAATAAGGAAGATCAGGCCACCAGCCTATTAAATGATTTCAATGCCAAAGTGGAGGACAGTAAGCTGAAGCTGAAGGAAGCGGGAATTCTAGATTCGACCATCTCCATCATGGAAGGCGGCGGAGAACGCAGTATGTTAGTGATTATGAGCAAACAGTATGGCCGGGGTTCGCAGGTCTTATATGAATATCTTGGCATGAAGGCACCGGAGAAGATTCAGCAAAAAATAGATAGCAAGACCGATGTCGGCGGGGAGTCTGTATCCTTTGAAGTCATTACCGATTACAGCGGAGATTATATCTTCCGTTCCTCTTATGACGGAATGACTGACCTGACGGGAGACCCGATCTGGAACAGTATTCCGGCAGTCAAGGAAGGCCGGTTAATGAATATCGACTTCGGATTATCGTATTACAATGATATCTACTCCCTAAATGCGCAGCTTGATTACATGGTTGATGCTCTGCTTGCAGCTCCCCGGGTGAAGTAATACCAATGGCACCATTCGCAAAATAAAGTTAGGCACAATCCAAACAGAGCAGCGCTCCCCTATATTGGAGAAGCGCTGCTCTGTTTTTAGATGTAAAACAACCTATAATCAGGTTCAATATTGTTGCTGATTCTCCGCTTTGATACAATTAGGAAAGAACACTTCTTAGGTGAAGGGAGCTATACATTTGAAGAGAAAATATGGGGACCGTTCAGATTGGAAACGTGTATTGGAAAGAGAATATGTCCAGTCATATCTTGAAACAGATAATTTTAAAGGCTACTTATCACTTCTGAAGATTGCCAAAGTTAAAGAGCCGTTGTACGTAAAATACTTTGACCAAAAGGTTTGCATTGTAAATGATGGGTATTCGTGGCTTCAACAATTCCCTCTTGATAAGCATCATTCAGTGACTACAATGTTTGACGAGCAAGGGCAGATTGTACAGTGGTATATTGATATATGCTATAGAAATGGTGTAAGTGAGGATAACGTGCCTTGGATGGACGATTTGTTCTTAGATATTGTCGTTTTGCCGTCAGGTGCAGTAATCCAAAAGGATTCGGAAGAACTCGATGAAGCATTGCTTCAGGGCAGAATTGACAGCTCTCTATATAACCTCGCAAGACAAGAGGCAGACTTAATTAATTCCCTTATCAAAGACGGGAAATTCACCTTGTTGCAGCTTTCAGAGCAACATCAAGATATTCTTTTACATATGCTCCAAAAGTAAGTCTGATAAAAAAATCAACAACCTCACCCATTTATACTGGGATTGTTCGGGACACATAACATCAACGTTATCGAAAAGAACCTCTAATAAAAAGCTGTCCCAATCAGCCATTCATGGCTTGCGGGACAGCTTTTTACATTTATGAACTGAGTCTGTTCTGCTGATACTGCTCCAGTGACATCAGCACCTCACGCGGCTTGCTGCCCTCGTAAGGGCCGATTACGCCTCTGGCCTCCATCGAGTCGATCAAGCGTGCGGCACGGGTGTAACCGACGCGCATACGCCGCTGAAGCAGCGATACAGAGGCCTGCTTGGCTTCCAGGACAATCTGGACGGCCTGTTCATACAATTCGTCCTGCGGCTCCTGATCCTCGCTCATGGTGTCGTCCACCTCAGGCACAAGCGACTCATCGTAATTCGCTTCCCCCTGGCTGCTGACATACTGTACAATTGTCTCTACTTCCTGATCGCTCATGAAAGCGCCCTGGACACGAATCGGCTTGGAAGCCCCCATTGGCAGGAACAGCATATCACCGCGTCCAAGCAGCTTCTCGGCACCCGGCATATCCAGAATGGTCCGGGAATCCACATTCGAAGAGACGCCGAAGGCGATCCGCGAAGGAATATTCGCCTTGATCAGGCCGGTGATAACGTCAACCGAAGGACGCTGTGTGGCGATAATCAGATGAATTCCCGCCGCCCGCGCCATCTGGGCCAGCCGGCAGATCGCATCCTCTACATCATTGGCCGCAACCATCATCAGATCGGCAAGCTCGTCCACGATGACAACAATATAGGGCAGTACTGCTGCCGGATTATCCTTCATCAGGTTGTTATAGCCTTCCATATTGCGTGTGCCTGATTTGGAGAACAGCTCGTACCGCTTCTCCATCTCCACCACAATCTTCTTCAAGGCCAGACTGGCACGCTTGGGGTCTGTCACTACCGGAGCCAGCAAATGCGGAATGCCGTTATATACATTCAGCTCGACCATCTTAGGGTCAACCATAAGGAATTTCACTTCATTCGGCTTAGCCTTATATAAAATGCTGGTAATAATACCGTTGATGCAGACCGATTTACCGGAGCCGGTTGCTCCTGCTACCAGCAGATGGGGCATCTTGGCGAGATTGCCGATAATCGTCTGGCCGGAGATATCCCGCCCGAAGGCAATGGACAGCCGTGAATCCGCCTCCTGGAAAATCTGTGTCTCCATCACTTCACGCATGGTGACGACCGAGACCTCCGAATTCGGCACTTCGATACCGATGGCTGATTTGCCGGGAATCGGCGCTTCCATACGGATATCCTTGGCTGCCAGTGCCAGGGCAATATCATCGGTAAGATTGACAATCCGGCTGACCTTCACGCCGATATCCGGCTGAATCTCATACCGGGTCACTGCCGGTCCACGAACCACTTCCAGCACCTTGGCCCTTACACCGAAGCTCTCCAGTGTAGCCTCCAGCTTGCGTGCCGTCTGCATATAATCATTCTGATCGCCCGCCTTCGCCCCGTTACTCGGCTTAGCCAGCAAACGGAAGGACGGCAGCTTGTACGGCTTGGGCGGAGGTGGAGGCGGTATAATTGGAGCCGCTTCGCCCTCCTCTGCCGTTCCCGGCAGCCCGTCCAGCTCTACAGGCAGTATACCCTCCCCGGATTCCCCTGACGGAACAGAATCTGATCCCGCTCTCGTAAGCTCAGCAGCACCTATTCCGGTTACAGCACCACCACGTGCCGCTGGTGAGAATTCGCTCCATTCCTCCCGGTCCTCGGCATTCAGCCCTTCCGAGCGGATATGCTCGAAGAAGTCCCGGATGATCGGCGTTACAGGCTCAAGCTCCTCATCCGGGAAGTCCTCCTCGCCATACTCCTCCAGAGGAACACCTCCCTCTGCTGTCATTCCGGAGATGACCGGACCACCCCGCGGATCAGTAATGATAATATCCGGCAGTTCTTCCTCCAGATCATCCATGACTTCCTGCTGATTCTGGCGGGCAGCCCCGCTGAACCATCCGGTAATTCTGCCCAGCAGCTTCGACTGTCCGCGTCTTGGCAGCTGCTGACCCGATCTGTCGTCCTCTTCAAAGTAATCGTCATCATCCGCAGGTTCCGGCGTTGTAACTCTGCTGGCTCTGGCCGGTCTGCTGTTGACCACTGGAACGGCAGCCGGGCGGTTCGCCGCCCGGAGCTTAATTCCTTCAATCAGCTTGACGGCCCTTACCCGGAGTAAGGTAAACAGCTCTACATAGGAGAGATTGGTAATCAGCATGAAGCTGATGGCCAGCAATACAATCATCAGCAGCTTAGCGCCCAGATTGCCGAACAGCCACAGGAGCGCAGCGTATTCAAGCGCACCGATGTACCCCCCGCTGATGTCCTTGCCCAACATGTACACGCTGCTGTCGCCGGCGCCCGGTGAGAGTGCGCCGGATAGATCATTATGTATTTGAGACAGTACATTGCCCGGATGCAGCATCCCAAGCGGGCCCAGCTTCTGCTGCATCGCCGATATGGTACTCATCAGGCACATGGACAACAGCAGGAGCAGGCCGCCGGTATAGCGGCTGTTCCAGGTGGACGGCCATTTCCTGTGAATCATTACCATCAGACCATAAAAGGTTCCCGCCAGCGGCAGCACAAAATAGAATCTGCCGAGCAAATAACCTGCCATGCTTGAGAGCGAGCGGCCGACAGCCGCTTCCCCCGACAAAGCAATGACGGAAATCGTAATCAGCAGAATTCCGTAGATTTCATATTTTAAAACACTGCCCAGCAGCGCTTTCTTCTTCTTTCTTCTCCGTTTAGCCACGCCAGCCACCCCCGAGTCAACATTATACCATATAATGGCGTGGCGTACCTATGTTCTCTTTTGTCAGAATATGCATCTTTAGGGGGGTTGTTCGTACTTAGCGGTCCAGCTGAACGATTGCACCCGGGGAGAAGGCCGCATCCAGATATTTATCCAGCGGACACTGCAGCAGCCGGACCACCTTCGCCTGACCTCCATCCAGCAGCTCTACCTGCATCAGCATGCCCTGAATAGTCATCTCCTGCACGGGAGAGGCATAACTCAGTGCCCCCTCGAATACCTGCTCCATCGGCAAAATGGTATAAAAGGTCATTGGGGCAGCCCTCCTTGCGGAAGTGTCTCATTTGTCAGAGTGGGGGCAGCAGCAATCATCCGGTTCAAATGGGCGAGTGCGGCACCTATCCCGCCCACTTCATCCATCAGACCATACCTGACGGCATCCTGCCCGCCCACTGCGGTACCGATGTCGCGGTTCAGCTCTCCGGTCTTGAACATCAGATCCTTGAACTGCACTTCCGTGATGCGGGAATGAGAGGTCACGAATTTCACCATCCGCTCCTGCATACGCTCCATGTACTCGAAGGTCTGCGGCACGCCGATCACCAGACCGTTCATCCGGATCGGATGGATCGTCATGGTGGCACTTTCAGCAATAATGGAATACGTGGAGGATACCGCTATAGGTACACCGATGCTGTGACCGCCGCCGATGACAACTGTTACCGTAGGTTTCGACAAGGAAGCGATCATCTCGGCAATGGCCAGTCCAGCCTCTACGTCCCCGCCGACCGTATTGAGAATGATCAGCAGCCCTTTAATGGTCTTGCTCTGTTCAGCTGCAACGAGCTGGGGAATGATATGCTCGTATTTCGTGGTCTTGTTATGCGGCGGCAAGACGAAATGCCCTTCAATTTGTCCTATAATCGTCATGCAAAAAATATCCGGCTCCCCTGTCGGCACCGCCGTCTGCCCCAGCTCCTTCAGCACCCCCACAGGTCCCGGCATTCCTGGAGGAACCGGCTCATTTACTGCTGGTTTAATCTCCCCTGGCAGGATCTCTTCGTTACGCCCTCCGCCCGCCTTGCTTGCTTCTGTGATTTCCATCGTACACAGCGCTCCCCTTCTGCCTGCAACACCCGTCCGTGTGCTTCAGGATTCTGATTTCTATTAGTATGACATTCCGGGGGACTCCCTTATGCACTATATAAATTGCACTTGTATTTTTCTGCTGCTAATTCAAGAGGGCAGCCCCTCTCTTTAAAGGGCCGCCCTCTGTATTTCATATTTTAGTATTTGTCCACCACCGCACCCAGCGCTGCTCCGCGCACGTAGGTCTGACCTTTCAGGCTCTTTAACCCGTCCGCCGTCCCGGTCACAACCACCCCCAGTATCCGTACATCCCCGGCCTCCGGTGCAGGCTTGTCTTTTTTCAAATAATTGAAGATACGCTGATACTCACTGTGGTGATTGTCTTTCTTGTCTACCCCAATCTGTACTGCGCCGATGAAATCCTCGGGCTTCGCCTGATCCCAGTCCGGCTGGACGCCGAACCCGTAGACTCCGTAATTCGCACTCATCGGGGTCGGATAGTTCATTTTAGCGGGATCATTCTCATTTGGATACGGCTTGAAGTTGAACCCCTCGCGGTCATCATACGAATCGACCCAGTACCAGACCGGCTTTGCGCCTGCGGGCAGCAGGCCTTCCACCTCTTCGAACGAATAATCCTTGTCAAAAGACACGGCCAGTTCCACTCGCTTGTCTTCGTTCATCTTATCCAGCTCGGGAAGATCATTTAGAATTCTCCCGCCATAATCGACGCCCGGAATATAGAAGGCCATTTCTCTTTGTCCATTGTCGGAATTGTAATTCCGGTAATACTCGTACCCCTCCTGCTTCATACGCGGATCTTCTACAGTCAGGTTTGACACGCCGCCGTACGCCCCCGTTGTGAAGGGGAACCACCAGGGATTGTAATTGAGCCATCTGGTTTTCCAGGGGATAGGTACGTCATCGACAATCTTGTAGGTATTCATTTCCAGGACGCCTGACAAAAAGCCGCGGTTATCCTTGTAGCCGGAATCGAATTCATTGGGACTGCTGATCCTCATATACTGCTGCTCGCTATAGTGGGCATTCATGGATAGATGACCTACAAGCTGCGCTGCTCCATAGAATACGATCAGCAGCGTAAGTATACTGACTCCGAGTGAAATCAGGATACTGCGTATCATACTCTTCCGTTTGGTTTTTTTCAGGGTGGTCATAATATTCTGGTCTTCTGCTTCTTCCCATGGGGCAGTCATTCGCCCTCACCTCCATATAATTGTTGAAATTGCTGCCGCGCCCGGTAGAGCGTAGCCTTCACTGTTCCTTCCGTGATGCCGAGCATGGCGGAAATTTCCTTGTAGGACAGCTCCATTTCATATTTCAGCAGAATCAGCTGCCTGTTGGCTGGAATCATACCGGCCAGCACCTCTTCAATCTTCTCCTTGCGCTCCCGGCGCAGCAGCACCGCTTCCGGGAGCTCATGCTCAGGCGCAGGATGAACCTCCACTTCCTCGCTGTATTGGAACTTCTTCTTCCTGCGGCACAGGTCAAAATACCGGTTGATCGCAACCTTATACAACCAGGCACTGAATTTGCGCTCATCGATCGCTTCCAGATACAGCAGCGCCTTGTACACAGTGTCCTGCACAATATCCTCTGCATCTGAGGTCCCGGCACCGAGGCGGATCAAGTAGCGGCGGATCTCCGCCAATTTGGGTTGGAGCACCTTCTCCAAGTCTCTTGGCTCCATGCTGCACCTCCTTGCTTGTATAACGGTCAGGTTGCCCAAATGTTGTTTTGTGCAGTGAAAAAAACATAAAAAAGCCCCCTTCCCCAGGAAACCGTCCAATATTTCCGGGAAAAGAGGCTATTGCCAAAGCTATATTGTTAAGAAATGCTTCTCTTATACTTCCATAATAATCGGCAGGATCATCGGTCTGCGGCGTGTCTGCTCATAGAGGAAACGGCCGAGGGAGTCTTTGACACTGGTCTTCAGGGAAGCCCATTCATTGACCTTCTCACTCATCAGACGCTGCAGCGTACCCGCAACAATCCGGTTTGCTTCATCCAGGAGGCCTTCCGATTCCCGTACATATACGAATCCGCGTGAAATGATGTCAGGACCGGAGACAATCGCTCCGTTCTGCTTGCTGAGGGTAACCACAACCACCAGAATACCATCCTGCGACAACAGCTTACGGTCACGCAATACAATGTTACCCACATCGCCGACACCCAGCCCGTCGATCAGTACGTTACCGGCAGTTACCTTACCCGCTCTGCGTGCAGCTCCACCGGAGATCTCAATCACTTCACCCAGCTCGGTGATGAAGATATTGCTTGGCTCTACGCCAACAGACTCCGCCAGAAGTGCATGCTTGCGCTGCATCCGGTATTCACCGTGGATCGGCATGAAGTATTTCGGCTTCATCAGGTTGAGCATCAGCTTCAGCTCTTCCTGGCTGCCGTGACCGGATACGTGAACGCCGGAGTTGGAGCCGCTGTAGATAACATTGGCACCCAGACGGAACAATTCATCAATGGTACGGCCTACATATTTCTCATTACCCGGTACCGGTGTAGCCGCAATAATAACGGTGTCGCCCGGCATAATGTCTACCTTGCGGTGGCTGGAACGCGCCATGCGTGTCAGCGCCGACATTGGCTCGCCTTGGCTGCCTGTGCACAGTACTACCACACGGTTGCCTGCCATTCTGTTCATCTCTTCAGGCTCAATGAGCATGCCGTCAGGGATATGCAGATAGCCAAGCTCGGAAGCAATGGATACTACGTTAACCATGCTTCGTCCAATAACGGTAATTTTACGTCCGGTTGCTTCAGAAGCGTTCACTACCTGCTGAATACGATGCACGTTGGAAGCGAAGGTTGCTACTACCACACGTTGTTCAGCTTTGCGGAAAATATCTTCCAGCACGATGCCGACATTCTTCTCCGAAGGCGTGAAGCCCGGCTTCTCGGCATTGGTGCTGTCAGACAGCAGGGCCAGAACGCCCTTCGATCCGATCTCAGCCATGCGGTGCAGATTGGCAAATTGACCGTTGACTGGCGTGTGGTCGAATTTGAAGTCACCGGTATGGACAACGTTGCCCTCTGGTGTCTCAATGCATACCCCGACAGAATCCGGAATACTGTGATTCGTTCTGAAGAAGGTTACCTTAAGCGATGTGCCCAGTTCAACCTCGGAATCCTCGTTAATCAGAATCCGCTTAGTTTCACCCAGCAGGTTCGCTTCCTTGAGCTTGTTCTCCACAAGACCCAGGGTAAGTCTTGTTCCGTATACCGGAACATTCAGGTTCTTAAGCACATAAGACAAGCCGCCAATGTGATCCTCATGGCCATGCGTAAGAACAATCCCTCTTACCTTGTCACGGTTCTCGGTGAGGTAGGAGATATCCGGTATTACGATATCAATACCCAGCATATCTTCTTCAGGGAATTTCAGACCGGCGTCTACGACTACAATGTCGTTGCCATACTGAACTACGTACATGTTCTTACCAATTTCACCGACTCCGCCAAGTGCGAATATCGTCAGTTTGTCGTTGTTGTTATTGTTTTTTTTGGACAAATGAATCTAACCCTCCTATGATGTTGGACGTCATACTTTTTATTTGTTAACAATGAGCTTCAATATTTCAGCGGCGCTGTAATATACATCAAATTGCTGTTAACTCCTTATTTCGACAAGGAATTCCCGGTAAGTCTGTATACTTGCACAGGTCTAAACTCCCGAATCCGGGCAGTAATATCCTCTTGAAGCGGGCAAATGCCCTCAAAATTCCACCACCGCGCCCCTCGCGCGTAAATCCGGCATATTTAGCACAGACTTATTCAAGGACCTATCCTGTCTTACAATGCAACAAATCCGCATTGCCGGAAGATTACCGCATATTCAATTAACCGCACCAAGTCACTTAAGTTCATTATACATGATTTTTTTGGCAAAAGACAAGTCACCCTGTACCTGGTCCTATTCTTTCCTTAACAAACAGCCAATATTTAAGGAAAAGACAAGCAAAAAACGCTGCAATGCCTGACTTTTTTAACATAGAGTTAATCCTGGAGAAATAATTACCATATGCGATCTGCGGCAGCCAGAAGTCCGTAACGTAAAAAAACGGCCGCTCCATAAGAGCGGCCGGTTGCCGTTGTACCTATCTTCGCCTATTCACTTATCCATGCCTGGACTAACTTATCTGAGCAGGGCAGCAATGAATGCCGCCTCTTCTTCCGTCGGTGAAACCAGCGGCAGGCGGACCGAGCCGACATCCATCCCGCGCAGCCCGAGCGCATACTTCACGGCCGAGGGGTTCGGCAGCGGCTGCGGACACTCGAACAGTCCCTTGAAGACCGGAAACAGCTGCCGGTGAAGCTCGCCTGCACGGCGGACATTCCCGGAGGTGAAGGCCTCGATCATCTCTGACATCTGTGCTCCGACAACATGGCTGGCCACACTGATAATACCGTGTCCTCCCACAGCAAGCGTCGCGAGACCGGCGGAATCATCTCCGGTGTAGACATGGAAGTCTTCAGGACAAGCTGAGGCAATCCATGTAATCTGGTCTACCGAAGCACATTCCTTCGTAGCCACAATATTAGGAATCTCCGCCAGACGCAGGGTGGTAGCTACACTCATGCTTACTGTCGTTCGTCCTGGCACATTGTACAAGATGCATGGCAGTGAAGTCGCAGCAGCAATTGCAGAGAAATGCTGGTAGAGCCCTTCCTGATTCGGTTTATTGTAATAAGGGACGACCAGAAGCACACCGTCCACGCCGATTTTCTCGGCTTCCTTAGTAAGCTCGGTGGAATGTCTGGTGCTGTTGCTGCCGGTGCCGGCAATAATTTTACAGCGTCCGGCTGCCTGCTGCTTCACGAAGGAGAACAGCTTCAGCTTCTCCTTATCGGTTAGGGTCGGCGATTCGCCGGTGGTTCCGCAGACTACGAGCGCAGCGGACTTTTGTTCCTCGATCAGGTAATCGACCAGCCTTGAAGTTGCTTCCCAGTTGATTTCTCCTTCCCCGTCAAACGGGGTAACCATTGCGGTGATCAGTCTTCCGAAATCCACTTTGAATTCCTCCTTGTCAGCGGTGCAATTCAAACTTGGCATGCAGGGCGCGAACCGACTGCACCATATCTTCTTTTTTCACGAGAACCCAGATCGTTGTGTTGGAATCAGCAGACTGCAGAATCTGGATGTTCTGCGAGCTGAGCGCCTCGACGATATGTGCCATAATTCCCGGAACACCGTTGATGCCCCCGCCGATGACGGATACCTTGGCACAGCCGGACAAGCTCTTGGGACGCAGGCCCAGCTCCTGCAGCGCAGCAATCGCCTGCTCCGATTTGTCATCGAACACGGTATATACGGCCTCGGTCGGTGTCACATTGATGAAGTCCACGCTGATTCCGTTATCGGCCATGCTTTTGAAGATCTGCAGCTGCACCCCGGTTCCATTGCCCTCCGGACATTCCACCGAGATCTGCGTAATATTGCTGACATAGGCAACCCCTGTGACGAACCGGTCCACCACTCCATGGGATACATCACTGAAGCCCTCGGGATGGGTCACAAGCGTCCCTTCCGCTTCGGAGAAGGTCGAGCGTACACGCACCGGAATCTGCGCCTGCATGGCAATCTCCACAGCCCGTGGATGAATGACCTTGGCTCCCTGATACGCCATGTTACAAATCTCGGTGTAGCTGACATAAGTAAGCTGTCTTGCATCTTCAACAATCCGCGGATCAGCAGTGAGTATTCCGTCCACATCCGTATAGATGTCTACCATATCCGCACGCAGCGCAGCCCCAAGGGCTGTAGCTGAGGTGTCGCTTCCTCCGCGGCCCAGCGTGGTGAAATCACCCGCTTCAGTCTGACCCTGGAAACCGGTTACTATTACTACTTTATGCTCACGCAGTTCCCGTAGAATGCGTTCTGTGCGCACGTCCAGGATTCTGGCATTGCCATAGCTGTTGTCGGTCAGGAATCCGGCTTGCGCTCCTGTCAGCACCGTTGACCGAATGCCCTCCTGCTCCAGCAGACCGCACAGATTGGCCGCCGAGATGATCTCCCCGCAGCACATCAGCAAATCCCGTTCCCGGTCCGGCAGTGAATTCCCGCTCTGAACCGCCAGATCAAGCAGTGTATCGGTAGCATAGGGCTCCCCCTTGCGGCCCATAGCCGAGACTACGACCACCAGGCTGAACCCGCTGGCCAGCTCCCGTTTGACATGACGGATTACGTGTTCTCTGGCCACTGGTGTGGAGAGTGAGGTTCCGCCGAATTTTTGCACCAAAATACCCATGTATAATTCCTCCATTGCTTCTCTCAGCAGACTTACTGAACCCTACGTGAAATAAATCACCCCGCGAGGCAGAAGTGTTCGTAGCTGCGATAACCTGACTCTTATTATAGCGTAAAATTGTTCGTGCCGCCCCCGGGATGAGGACGGCAGAAATGAAGCTTATGGGTCCGTCAGCTAAACTTCGCTCTTCCGGGCCAATCTTGTACTGATTATATAAGCTATGCAGAATGAAATCGTTGTACTAACATAGGCTGTAACTGGTGACCCTGCAGGGCGGCGTAACAGGCTTCGGGAATGAGATCCATCTGCGCCACCAGCGAATTCGGCTTCCCCTCGGGATTATCCTGTCCGAACGGGACGAAATAAATATGTTTGGCTACCAGGAGCTTCGCAATATTCGCAGCGTTAAGCCCAAGTCCGTCATTCGTCGAGATCGCCAGCACCAGCGGACGCCCGTTGCGCATCTGCGATTTGGCTGCCATCAGCACCGGACTGTCCGTCATCGCGTTCGCCAGCTTGCTTGTTGTGTTCCCTGTGCAGGGAGCAATCGTCAGCACATCCAGCAGCTTGGAAGGACCCAGCGGCTCCGCTTCAACAATTGTAGAAATGATATCATTCCCTGTTATATCTTTCAACTGTTTTAACCAATTTTCCGAGGTTCCAAAGCGGGTATCCGTGTTCAGTACCGAAGCAGACACAATCGGCACCACATTCGCTCCTGAGTCCATGAACCGCTGAATCTGCGGCATCACCTCAGCGAAGGTACAGTGTGAGCCGGTAATGGCATAACCTACTGTTTTTCCGTGCCAATCCATTCATTCATCCCCCCTGATTAAAGTCTCGTCCGATATCGACTGTACCAGCGCACCTGCCATAATGATTCCGGCGCTCTTGGGGGCAACAATCCCGGGCAGGCCCGGTGCCAGCATCGCCTTGATCCCGCGCTTCTCGGCATAACGGAAGTCGCATCCGCCCGGTGCGGACGCCAAATCGATGATCACGCAGTGCGGCTGAAGCCGGGACAGGACCTGTGCGTTGATAATCATAGCGGGTATGGTGTTGAAGATCAGATCCGCCTCAGGCGCATGCAGCAGCAAATCCTCTGTCATAAAAGGCTTCCAGCCCATTTCCTCCGCCCTTGCAAAGTGCTCCTGCTTCCTGACGCCTACTTTGACCGTTGCCCCCATTCCCTGGAGGGTTCTGGCCATGGTGAAGCCGGTCCGGCCCATCCCCAGCACCATCGATGTGGAGCCGTGTATGGTAAAGTCCGTGTTCTGTACGGCCATCACCAAAGCTCCCTCCGCTGTCGGAATAGAGTTGTAGATCGCCACATCATCCCTGTTCAGCAGCTCCACCAGCTTCAGCGAATGACCGGCACACAGGCCGCGCAAATAGCTTTTAGCCATGCCGGTGTATACCAATGCCCGGGACGGCAGTGCCGCGATGTGCTCCTCCCGCAGCTGGAGGCGTTCCGAAGAATACAGCGCATTAATGTAACCCTCATCATCGCAGCCGACCGCCGGCAGCACCAGCACATCCGCTTCACCTAGCAGCTCGGGCGACAACAGTTCCAGGCTTACCCCCGGGCATGGGGCATCCCATGTATCGAATCCGGCAACGCTTACGGCCGCATCCAATTCCACACATTTCCGAATCACTTCAATTTGTCTCGCGTCCCCGCCCAGGAACACGATCCTGATGCCAGTAAGCATAGGGATGACGCTCCTTTCCACAACCACATTCGACTATAGAGCATCTTATGCCGGAAGCCGCCGATGGGTGAAGAGCGGAGAGGAATTCTAATTACCAACAATACCTATGCACTTAACTAAACTAATAAAAAAAGCTTGCGGCTGCACCCGAAGGTACAATTTCCGCAAGCTTAATAGTACAGCTATGAGTTAAGGACGCTTATTTGCCAGTATGCCCGAAGCCGCCGGCTCCGCGCGCTGTGTCAGACAGCTCATCCACTTCCACCAGAGTCACTTCAGGCACCGCCTGGAATACCATCTGGGCGATCCGCTCGTTACGGGCAATCGCAAATGGCTCCTGCCCCAGATTGATCAGCAGCACCTTAATTTCGCCCCGGTAATCCGCATCGATGGTGCCCGGTGTGTTCAGGCAGGTGATGCCATGCTTCAAGGCCAGCCCGCTGCGCGGACGGATCTGCGCCTCCAGCCCGCCTGGCATCGCCAGGGATATACCGGTGGGGATCAGCGTCCGCTCGCCCGGAGCAAGCACCACAGGCTCTCCTACAGCGGCATACAGGTCATATCCCGAGGCCTGCTCGGACATTTTGCAGGGCAGCAGCACATCCTCATTCCCCGGTAGTTTGTTAATTTGAACGTAATGAGGCAAGATCATCTCTCCTAACATTGGCTATCGCTTTATCAGTGGAGCCTACCATCGCCAGGGACAACGGCTGTGCGAACATAAAGTCCAGCAGAGCATTGATATCATCCATGGTTACAGCTCCGATTTTAGCTATCATTTCATCCAGCGTATCCTGACGGCCAAGCATCAGCTCATTTTTGCCCATCCGGTTCATCCGGCTGCCCGTGCTCTCCAGACTGAGAATCAGGCTGCCCTTGAGCTGCTCCTTGCCTTTACGCAGTTCGTCCTCGCTCAGACCGTTCACAGCCAGATCACGCAGCATCTCTTTGATCAGCTCTGTCACTTCCTTGGTCTGCTTCGGCGCTGTCCCGGCATACACCGTGAACAAGCCGCTGTCAGCCTGGGCACTGTGGTACGAGAAGACGGAATAGGCCAGACCGCGCTTCTCGCGGATCTCCTGGAACAGCCGGGAGCTCATGCCGCCGCCGAACGCATTGTTGAGGAGTGCCATCGGATATTGCAGCGGCCCGCCGCTGCGGACGCCCGGCAAGGAGATGCAGATGTGATTCTGCTCGGTCTTCTTTTTGTGGAACACCAGCTCCCCCTGATATGCAGGCTCAGTCAGCACCGGCGCTTCACCATGATTCGTGAAGGAACCGAAATGCTGCTCCAGCAGCGGAATCAGACCGTCGTTAATATTACCGGCTACGCTGATCACTGTATTCTCGATGGTGTACTGCTCCTTCATGTAAGCACGCAGATCATCCGGCGTCATCTCCAGCAGGCGTTCCTTCAGCCCGAGGATCGTATAGGCCAGCGGGTGCTCACCGTAAGCGGCAGCACACATCAGCTCATGGACAAGATCATCCGGCGTGTCCTCGCACATGGCGATTTCCTCCAGGATTACATTCTTCTCCTTGGCCAGCTCCTCGGCATCCATCCGTGAGCGGAAGAACATATCTGCCAGCACATCCACAGCAATCGGCAGATGCTCATCCAGCACCTTCGCATAAAAGCATGTATATTCCTTCGAGGTAAACGCATTGACGTTCCCGCCAATGGCATCGAACTGTTCGGCAATATCCTTGGCGCTATAGCGGTCAGTCCCCTTAAAGAGCATATGCTCGATGAAATGGGAAATCCCGTTGTTCAGCGGGTTCTCATTACGGGAGCCCGTCTTGACCCAGATTCCGAAAGATACGGACCGGCCGGTCGGGATCTTCTCGGTCACCACCCGGAGTCCGTTCGATAATAATATTTTGTCCAATGTGTAATCCTCCTGGCACAGCCCCTGGTTCTGTCTGTATTTGTTATTCGCGCCTCTTATCCTATCAGAAATAGGGCGTTCACTCAACTTCCGCAGTCATGATACGCTCAGCGGAGAGTGTCTGACTGACGGTTCCCAGCTGCAGGCCCTTGGCTCTGATCCCCCGGATCATCCCTCTCAGCGCTTGCGAGGAGGATGCTGTCGGATGCATCAGGATTAACGTTCCCGGCTCTACCCGGCTGCTGATCTTGGCAACAACCGATTCGGGGGACGGATTGCGCCAATCGACCGTATCCAGCGTCCACAGCACCGTCTTCAGTCCCAGTGAGGCGGCGATCTCCACCGTCTGCTGGTTAAAGTCGCCTGACGGCGGAGCAAACCACTTGTTCGTCACACCCAGGCTTTCCTTCAGCAGCTTCTGCGTCTTCTCAATCTCGGCAGTAGCACGTGTCCGGCTTAGACTACTCATCTTAGGATGCGTATACGCATGGTTCTCCACCTCATGCCCACGCTTCAGCATCTCTGCTGCAAGCTCCTTGTTGCGGCTTAACCAGCTTCCGTCCAGAAAAAAGGTAGCCTTCACCTTCTCTGCATCCAGAATGTCCAGCATCGGACGGATATACTCATTCCCCCAGGCCACATTAATCATCAGCGAGGCCATCGGCTTCGCCGGATTCCCCCGGTAAATCGGCTGCGCTCCCAGATCATCCAGTGATACCTTAGGCTTAATCTGGCGGTACAATAGCTTAAGGCCTGCTTCGGGTCCCCGTAAAAGCGCGCTCCGGTAGGTTGCCTCTACATCGACCTCCAGCCCGTTATACCCTGGTATGGCTTTCCATACCCGGTCCACAACAGCATTCACCGGCTGCGCATTCAGCGCCTCGGCACGGCGGGTAATCTGCGCGCGCAGATCATCCTCCGCCTGATTCATTGCATAGCTCATCACGGTGGCCTCCGCCTGAGGCTTAAGCCCGGCAATCATCTCTTTCACGGGTCCATTCGTGCTGCCAATTCCAATGACTACTGCGATGCAAGCCAGCACGAGCGCCGCCTTGTCCGTCTTCATGACGTTATACCTCCCCGGCACAAACGGTCTGTTCCGTCTCCGCACCAGGGTCAAGCCGTGCGGGGACGCTTTGTCCCAGCCTATGTATGAAGGGTGCAAATTATGCATACTCGTCAATGCCGCCTTCAAGCGGGTATGGTATAACCGTCAGTCAGGACGGTACTGCTGCGTATACTTTTCCAAAAAAAAGAGGCAGAACCGTCCTGCTTCTGTCTCTTCTTCATCTCTATAGTTGGAATATCGGTGAAGCGGCGGCGTAAGAATTACGCCTTCGCTCCGCTCTCAGAAGTCAGAACTGCTTTGCGCGACAGGTTGACGCGGCCTTGCTGGTCGATCTCCGTTACCTTCACGGTAATGGTGTCGCCTATCGCTACAACATCTTCCACTTTAGCTACACGATCAGTGGACAACTGGGAGATATGCACGAGGCCGTCTTTACCAGGGATCAATTCAACGAAAGCGCCGAATTTCTCGATGCGTCTAACGGTTCCCACATAAATCTCACCAACCACTACTTCCTTCACAATTCCTTCGATGATGCCACGGGCCTTCTGGATCATAGCTTCGTCAGAAGAACCGATAAATACGCGGCCATCCTGTTCGATGTCGATCTTCACGCCGGTTTCTTCAATGATCTTGTTGATGATTTTACCGCCAGCACCGATCACATCACGGATCTTGTCCGGATTGATATTGATGATAATGATCTTCGGAGCATATTTAGACAGGCTCGGTCTTGGAGCAGCAATCGCTTCATTCATTTTACCCAAAATGAACATCCGGCCTTCTCTGGCTTGCTCAAGCGCTTCATGCAGAATTTTGCGGTCGATGCCGTCGATTTTGATATCCATCTGAATCGCCGTTACTCCTTCTGCTGTACCTGCTACCTTGAAGTCCATATCGCCGAGGTGATCTTCCATGCCTTGAATATCGGTCAGGATGGACACATGCTCCCCGTCCTTGATCAGACCCATCGCTACACCGGCTACAGGCGCCTTGATAGGTACCCCTGCATCCATCATCGCCAGAATGCTGGCACAGATACTTGCCTGGGAGGTGGAGCCATTGGATTCAATCGCTTCGGATACCAGACGGATGGTGTACGGGAATTCAGTCTCACTTGGAATCACCTTGGACAATGCGCGTTCACCGAGTGCCCCGTGGCCGATCTCGCGGCGTCCCGGTGCTCTTAGCGGACGGGCTTCCCCAACGCTGAACGGAGGGAAGTTGTAATGGTGCATGAAGCGCTTGGTTTCAGCCGGATCAATACCATCCAGAATCTGCACATCGCCCAGTGCACCCAGTGTACATACGCTGAGGATCTGTGTCTGGCCGCGTGTGAACAGACCGGAACCGTGCGTACGCGGCAGCAGCGCTGTATCACATTCGATCGGACGGATCTCGTCCAGCTTACGTCCATCCGGACGAACCTTGTCATGCGTGATCAGTCGTCTAACTTCATCCTTCACGATATCATGCAGGGCTTCCTTAACATCCTTAAGAAGCTCTGGGGTTTCTATGTATTTCTCTGCGAAATACGTCACCGCTTCGTTGTTCACCAGATCGATAGCATCCTGACGGGCATGCTTCTCGGCAATTCTTACGGCTTCCACCAGACGACTCTCTGCAAAAGCACGAACCTCTGTATTGACATCCGCATTAACCGCATGCAGCTTCACAGCCATCTTCTCTTTACCGGCAACGGCTACGAGCTGTTCAATCACAGCCACAATCTTGCGGACCTCGTCATGACCGAACATGATCGCTTCAAGCATCACTTCTTCAGTCACTTCATTGGCTTCAGCTTCCACCATCATGATGGCATCCTTCGTACCGGCCACAACCACATAAATATCGCTGATTGCCTGCTGGGCTTGATCAGGGTTGATGATGAATTCTCCGTTAATCCGGCCGACAGCCACGCCGCCGATTGGTCCGTTGAACGGCACATCGGAAATACTGAGCGCAGCGGAAGTACCGATCATGGCAGCAATATCAGGCGCACAGTCCTGATCCACGCTCATTACCAGGTTCAAGACTTGAACGTCATTACGGAATCCTTCCGGGAACAATGGACGAATGGGACGGTCTGTCAGACGACTGGACAGAATCGCTTTCTCGCTCGGACGTCCTTCACGTTTGATGAATCCGCCAGGGATTTTGCCTACTGCATATAATCTTTCCTCATAATTCACTGTAAGCGGGAAGAAATCCAGATCTTTAGGCTCACTGGAAGCTGTAACCGTACACAATACTGAAGTATCTCCGTAACGCACCATCACGGCTGCGTTCGCTTGTTTGGCCAGACGGCCTGTTTCCAGCACAAGGCGTCTTCCGCCCAGCTGCATTTCCACACGTTGTTCCATAAAACCCCTCCTTGAATGGTAATAATACGTTCCTGTATGTTCTACAAGCAAAAACGGCTTGTCCTCCGCAGAAGTGCTATAGCCGTTTTTGCGAATGCTATCAACTTGTCAACTGTAAAAGTTTACCCTAAATTTTCAAAAAGCAACCCGGCTGTCCCGCTGTCGCTCGTAAGAAGGACATACGGTATACAACCAGGCTGCTTTTGGGCTTAGCTTATGGAAAATTAACGACGCAATCCCAGTTTTTCGATCAGGGCGCTGTAACGTCTGATGTCTTTGTTCTTCAAATACGCCAGCAGTTTACGACGTTGTCCAACCATCTTCAGCAGTCCGCGGCGGGAATGATGATCCTTCTTGTGCGTACGCAAGTGGTCAGTCAAATTAACGATGTTCTCCGTAAGGATAGCAACTTGCACCTCAGGGGATCCGGTATCGGATTCATGAGTTTTGTGCTCGTCGATCAATTGATGTTTACGTTCTTGAGTCAATGCCATCCTGTTCACCTCCTTCATTATAATCGCCAGTAGCCTCGTCACCGTCGGTGAGAACAAGTAACCAAGCTAAGGTTCACATGCTGTCATTCCAGCAACGTTAATCAGTATAGCACCTTCACAGGCAAAAGTAAACGGCTTGTCCGGAAAGATTAGGAATGATATCCCAGCATCCCTTTGGCCGTCTCAGCATCTGCGCCGATCTGTGCAATTAAGGCCTGGATAGACTCAAATTTGCGCTCTGAGCGGATATAGGAGACCAGCTCCACCTTAAGCTCCTGCCCATAGATATCTGAGGCAAAATCAAACAGGTGAACCTCAAAGCTCGGAGTGGTCACGCCTTCGTGAAATGTTGGCTTCACGCCGACATTCATCACCCCGTACAAGACCTCGTCCCGGTAAAAGACCTTGACGGCGTAAACGCCCTTGGCCGGAATCACATAGCGGTCTTCGAGCTGCAGGTTCGCGGTCGGAAAGCCGATGGTCCGGCCCCGCTTCTCCCCGTGACCGACGATACCGCGCAGGTGATAACAACGTCCAAACCAGGCATTGGCCTTATCCAGTTCCCCGCTCAGCAAGCTCTTGCGGATACCCGAGCTGCTGACCTTCTCTCCTTCAAGCAGGAACGGGGCGACCGTCTCTACCTTCATCGCACCCTGTCCCAGCTCCGCAAGCGTGTCCGCATCTCCCCCGCCCATGTAGCCGAAGCGGAAGTCGAACCCAACAACTGCAGTTATAATCTGCAGCGGAAGCAGCATTACAGAGACAAAATCCGCCGGACTCACCCGGGAGAGCTCTTCATTAAATTCAATTATATATAAAAGCTCAACACCCATCCCGGCAAGCAGCTCCTGCTTATCCTTAGAAGGGGTTAAATATCCCTCATAATCCCCCTTGCCCATAACATCCTTGGGATGGGGGTAGAAGGTCATCACCGCAGCGGGTACACCTGCCTCGCGGGCAAGAGCAACAGCTGATGTGATGACACTGGCATGCCCGAGGTGCAGTCCATCGAACTGTCCCAGAGCAACTACTTGAGGCTGCGCGTACTGTGCTGCCGCCTCAGGCAGCATCGGATAGCTTAACGTTACGGTTCTCACGCTGTTTCTCACCTACATTCGCAAATAAATTAAAGTTTAGACCTGGGCAAACACCTTGACAGGTGCAATAGCTCCGGTAGCCTCCAAAGCATAAATACCGAGGAACTCCCCTTGCTGATCATAGAGACGGAAATCTCCGGCCTGCTTCACTTCCGGCATTACAAAACGGGACGACAGACGCTGCCCCTGCAGGGCTGATTTCTTCTTCTCTGCCGCAACGGTATGTCTGGGTAAATGTGAAATCGCCTCGTCGGCAGCAATCAGATGCTCATCCAGTGTGCCGCCTTCCTTGTATTCAGCGATTTGCTCCAGAGTCAGGCAATGACTGGCCGAGATCCCGGCCGACATCGTCCGCTCCAGCTTCACCATCACACCGGGAAGACCAAGCTTCCGTCCGATATCTACACAGAGGGTGCGGATATAGGTTCCCTTGGAGCATAACGCCCGGAAAGTGATCTCCGGATAGTTGCCGTTCCAGACCATTTCCTGCATCTCAATCTCATAAATCTCCACTTCACGGCTCTTGCGCTCTACGGTCTTGCCTTCCCGGGCCAGCTCGTACAGACGCTTGCCGTCCACCTTCACTGCGGAATACATCGGCGGTACCTGTGAGATCACGCCCTGAAAGGAGTTCAGCACAGCCAGCACTTCGGCTTCTGTGATATGAACCTCCTCAACAGATTCCGTAATCGTGCCGGTCAGGTCCTCTGTATCGCTGGCCATTCCCAGCCGCAGTGTGGCAACATATTCCTTGGGCAGCTCCTGGATATACTCAACTACTCTAGTAGCCCGTCCCAGACAGAGCGGCAATACACCAGTTACCTGAGGATCAAGTGTCCCGGTATGTCCAATCCGTTTCATGCCCAGAATGCGCCGCGCCTTGGCCACAACATCATGTGAAGTGAACCCTGCCGGCTTATATACAGCCAGAACTCCTGTAAGCTCACTCATAAATGACGTTTGACCTCCTCAAGCACCTGTGCCACAGCTTCTTCCAGACTTCCATTAATACGCGCGCCCGCTGCCCGGGTGTGTCCGCCGCCGCCGAAGGCTTGCGCAAGTAGCGCCACATCCACCTTACCTGCTGAACGCAGGCTGGCCTTCACCGCATGGTCATCAATGACCTTGAACAGAATGCCTACCTCTACCCCGCGGATATTACGGGGATAGTTGACAATCCCTTCAAGATCCTCATTGGCCGCTCCACAGTCCAGCATATCCTGAGGTGTAACATACACCCAGGCTATATCTCCTTCAGGACTAAGCTGTAATGTGCTAAGTGCGCGGTTGAGCACCTTAACCTGGGGAAGCGTCATCTCTTCCAGCAGGGTCTCTGCCAGGTCCGGTCCATTCACACCCAGTGCCAGCAGCTCGGATACCGCCGCCATCACTTTAGGAGAAGTATTGCTGTAACGGAAACCGCCGGTATCCGTCAACAGCCCGGTATAAATGGCTGTGGCAATATCAATATCCCATTCCAATTCAAAGGTCTTCAGCAGATCGAACAGAATCTCTGCTGTCGCTGCCGCATCCGGCTTGATGAGATTCACCGCGCCGTAGCCGTTGTTCGTTGGATGATGGTCTATATTCAAGATCAGGGCATCACTGGTGAAATGCTGCTGTGTCAGTCCTACACGCTGGAAATCCGCACAGTCAACACATATCACATGGCCGTACTGGCGGGGCAAAGAACCTTCAGACAGATTGACAATCTGATCGGCATGCCATAAGTATTCCATCCGCTGCGGAATCTGGCCTTCATTCAGCATCAGATATTTTTTGCCCAGACATGAGAGAAGCCAGCCCACCGCGAGGGTGGAGCTGACTGCATCTCCGTCCGGCTGAACATGCGACACTACAAGATAATCGTCGTGTTCCAGCAGAAACTTACGCGTCTGCTGGAGACTTTGTTCATAGCTCTGCATTCGCCGTCTCCTTTATGTTCCGTAGCCTATTCGTTTTTGCCGATTTCGCCGAGCAGCTTCTCAATATGACTTCCGTAAGCAACGGATTCGTCAATCTTGAAGATCAGCTCAGGCGTATGGCGCAGGCGGATCGCTTTGCCAAGCTCCGAGCGGAGAAAGCCATTAGCTTTCTCAATCGCTCTAAGCGAGTCTGACTTCTGCTCCTCGTCCCCGAATACGCTCAGGTATACCTTGGCCTGTGACAGATCGTTCGTCACATCTACGCCAGTTACAGTTACGAACCCGACACGCGGGTCCTTCAGTCCGCTCTGGATGAGCTGGCTCAGCTCTTTCTTAATCTGCTCGCCAACCCGTCCCGCTCTGATTTTAGACATCTTATTTCACCTCTTCGCTTAGCGCTCTACCGTTTCCATGATGAATGCTTCGATGATGTCGCCTTCAAGGACATCATTATAGCGTTCCAAAGTTATGCCACATTCATAACCCTGTGCCACTTCTTTTGCATCATCTTTGAAACGTTTCAAGGTGTCGATTTTGCCTGTGAAGACAACGATACCGCTGCGGATCAGGCGCATTTCAGCATTGCGGGTAATTTTGCCGTCGGTAACCATACAACCTGCGACACTGCCCACTTTGCTGATTTTGAATACGTTGCGCACTTCAGCGTGGCCGATAACGTTCTCTTTAAAGATAGGATCAAGCATGCCCTTCATGGCACTTTCAATCTCTTCAATGACATTGTAGATGATGTTATGCAGACGCACATCCACCTTCTCCTGCTCAGCTGCCGCTTTCGTCTGGGCATCCGGACGAACGTTGAAGCCAATCACAATAGCATTGGAAGCTGCTGCCAGGGTAATATCGGATTCTGTAATCGCGCCGGCACCGCTGTGAAGGATCTTCACGCGTACGCCTTCCACTTCGATCTTGGCCAAGGAGCCCTTAAGCGCCTCTACCGAACCCTGAACGTCACCCTTGATGATTACGTTAAGATCCTTGATCTCGCCGTCCTTGATGTGCTTGAACAGATCATCCAGCGTAACGCGGGTGTTCGTGTTCAGCTCAGACTGGCGCTGCGATGTAGAACGTCTGTCAGAGATTGCGCGTGCTTTACGCTCATCTTCGAAGGCCATGAACGGATCGCCCGCCTGCGGCACCTCGGTCAGACCGGTAATTTCCACTGGAGTGGAAGGTCCCGCTTCCTTGATTTTGCGTCCCTTGTCATTCACCATGGCACGTACGCGGCCGAAGCAGTTACCCGCTACAAATGCGTCTCCGACCTTCAGTGTACCGTTCTGTACGAGAATACGGGCAACCGGTCCACGGTTCTTGTCAAGCTCAGCTTCTATAACAGTACCGCGTGCCCGTTTGTCCGGGTTCGCCTTGTACTCATTCACTTCGGCAACGAGCAGGATCATTTCCAGCAGCTCTTCAAGGTTAATGCGCTGCTTAGCCGACAGGTTGACGAAGATTGTATCGCCGCCCCACTCTTCCGGCACCAGCTCATAGCTTGTAAGCTCCTGCTTCACCTTGTCAGGGTCTGCGCCCGGCTTATCGATCTTGTTAACTGCTACAATGATCGGAAGTCCGGCTGCCTTGGCATGGTTGATCGCTTCTACAGTCTGAGGCATTACGCCGTCATCTGCCGCTACAACGATAATCGTCATATCTGTAACCTGGGCACCACGGGCACGCATTGCGGTGAACGCTTCATGGCCCGGAGTATCAAGGAATGTGATTTTCTTATGATTAATCTCAACCTGATAAGCACCGATATGCTGCGTAATTCCGCCTGCTTCGCCGCCGGATACATTCGTGGAACGGATAGCATCGAGCAAGGTTGTTTTACCATGGTCAACGTGACCCATGATCGTTACAACCGGTGGCCGTGTCATCAGATCGTCTTCGGAATCATTCTCTTCAACGGTCTCGAAGCTGTCTTCGTCAACCGGAATCTTCACTTCTACTTCTACGCCGAATTCGCCGGCCAGCAGCAGAATCGTATCGATATCAAGCTCCTGATTGATGGTGGCCATAACCCCCATCGAGATCAGCTTCTTAATCACTTCCGAAGCATCCTTGTGAAGCAGCTTCGCGGTTTCACCCACGGTCATGCTGCCACGGACAATGATCTTCTTAGGTGTGTTGTCAATCTTCTCACGATATACGGTCGGCTGGTTTCTGCCGCGGTTGTTCTTGCCGCCACGGCCGCGATAGTTGCCGCCCTTGTTGTCGTCGTAACGTTTCTGGCCGCTGTTGTTGCCGCCAGGTCTGCCGCCAGTGGTATTCTTCTTAGGGCCGTCATTGCGTGAGAAACCTCCGCCTGCATTGCCTTGACCTGACGGACGGTCACCTGTACGTGGTGCGCCGCCTTGTCCTTGCGGACGGCTGCCAGTAGAGCTGCCCTGTGGGCGGCTTCCGCTAGTAGAACTGCCTTGTGGACGGCTTCCGCCAGTAGAGCTGCCTTGCGGACGGCTGCCAGTGGAGCTGCCCTGTGGGCGGCTTCCGCCAGTAGAACTGCCTTGTGGACGGCTTCCGCCAGTGGAGCTGCCCTGTGGGCGGCTGCCGGTGGAGCTGCCTTGCGGGCGGCTGCCAGTCGAACTGCTTTGCGGACGGCTGCTGCTTGAACTGCCCTGCGGGCGGGAATTCTGAGCGGAGCCTGATGTTTGTGTTCTGCGGGAATCTTGTCCGCTTTGGGGCCTTGGGGACGTCGTCGATTGGTTGTTGTTTTGGTTACTGTTCATACCTACCTGCTTTTCCGAATGAATTTTGTTGGTATTCTGAGCACTGCGTACTTCGGCGGTTACCGCACCGGTAGTCACTACCGGACGGCTGCTGGTGCCGTTGTCCCGCTTGGCTGCAGCGTTTGACTTGATGTCCTTGAAGAATTGTTCAACTTTGTTCACGGAGCCATTCTCCATGACACTCATATGATTATTCACCGGGACATCCAAACGCTTCAGAATGGTAATAATTTCTTTACTGCTCATGTTCAAAGACTTGGCATATTCGTATACGCGCAGCTTATCCTTATTATCTTCTTTAGTCAATAACTCCACCTCCGACAGTATCTCCAAGCGTTCTGGAGATCATTTCCGCGAATCCTTTATCCGTAACGGCCAGCACCACGCGCTGGTCCTTACCAATACTTGCACCGAGTTCATCCCGGTGAAATGCGATTACTAGTGGAATATCGTAGGTTCCGCATTTATCGCGGAACTTCTTCTGGGTATTATCTGAAGCGTCACCTGCCAGGACGACCAGCTTCGCCTCTGAAGACCGCACTGCCTTAAGCACAGCCTCATCGCCGGTGACAATCTTGCCTGCTCTCATCGCAAGCCCTAAATAAGAAAGTGTCTTACTCATTGTCCTCACTATCCTTCGCTGCCAAAAACTGCTCCTCCACGGATGCAAAATCCCGGGCAAGCTGGGCATAGATTTCAGGACTGACCTGACATTTCAATGCCCGGTCAAGTGCTTTGGTCTTCTGTGCTAGCTTAAAGTATTCCAGTTTACCGCAGATATAAGCGCCACGGCCCGACTTCTTGCCTGTCAGGTCGATCAGCACCTCGCCTTCAGGCGTTCTCACCACGCGAATCAGCTCTTTCTTGGGCATCATCTCCTGGCTGGCAACGCATTTACGCAGCGGCACCTTTCTTTGCTTCATAACAAAGCACCTCCCGTCAGTCAGCATTCATTAATCGATGGAGACGGAATCCTGATGCATTTCATCATTGGACGATCTGGGTCTACCGTATTCCTGCTCCGCCTGCGTCTCGCTCTTGATATCGATCTTCCAGCCGGTCAGCTTGGCGGCAAGACGGGCATTCTGCCCCTTGATGCCGATAGCCAGCGACAGCTGATAGTCAGGAACAATGACGCGGGCCATTTTCTCAGCTTCAAAGACCTGAACCTCAAGCACCTTGGACGGGCTAAGAGCATTGGCTACGTACTCCTGCACCAGCTCGGAATATCTGACGATATCAATCTTCTCACCACGAAGCTCAGTCACGATGGTCTGTACACGCGTGCCTCTCGGTCCTACGCAGGAGCCCACCGGGTCAACTTCAGGATTGCGTGAGAACACGGCGATCTTGGAGCGGAAGCCGGCTTCGCGGGCAACGGAACGAATCTCCACCACCCCGTCAAAAATCTCCGGCACCTCCAGCTCGAACAGACGCTTCAGGAGACCCGGATGACTGCGGGACAGCATGATCTGCGGTCCTTTGGTCGTGTTCTCCACCTTGGTGATATAAGCCTTGATGCGCTCGCTCTGCTTGAACTTCTCTCCAGGCATCAGCTCGCTCAGCGGAAGAACCGCCTCGATTTTGCCAAGATCCACATAGATATTGCGCATATCCTGACGCTGTACAAGGCCGGTAACAATATCATCTTCCTTGTCGATAAAAGCGTTATAGATCAGGCCGCGTTCCGCTTCACGGATACGCTGGGTAACCACCTGCTTCGCAGTCTGGGCGGCAATGCGGCCGAAATCACGCGGCGTGACTTCCTGCTCAGCGATGTCCTCCAGCTGGAAATGCGGGTTGATCTCCCGGGCAGCCAGGAGTGAGATCTCAGTCCGTGCATCGAGAACCTCCTCCACAATCAGCTTGCGGGCAAACACCTTGATTACGCCTGTGTTGCGGTTCATATCCACACGCACATTCTGCGCCGCATTGAAATTGCGTTTATAGCTGGAGATCAGCGCCGCTTCGATGGCTTCGAACAGCACATCCTTGCTGATGCCTTTCTCCCTTTCCAGTTCATTCATAGCTTCAATAAACTCCATACTCATGAAATTCCGGTCCCCCTTTCAAGACGTTAAAAAATAATGGCCAATCTCGCACTGGCGACCTTGGCGTAAGGTACCACATGTTCTTTTTTGCCCGCGGAGATGAGCAGTTCCTCGTTCTCGAACGAGAGCAACCGGCCTTCGAATTCTTTGAGTCCTTGAATCGGCTCATAGACCGTTACATATACGTCCTTGCCCACTGCCTTGGCGACATCCGCAGCTTTCTTGAGCGGACGCTCAGCTCCCGGCGAGGAGACTTCAAGGAAATACGCTTCGGAGAACGGATCATTCTCATCCAGCTTCTGGCTGATATATTCGCTGATGGACCCGCAGTCATCGATATCGATGCCGCCCTCTTTGTCTACGAATACGCGCAGAAACCAGTTGGAGCCTTCCTTCACGTATTCAACGTCCACCAGTTCGAAACCATTGTCCTCGAGATAGGACCCGAGCAGCTGCTCTACCGTTTGTTTAATTTTGGATTTGGGTGTGCTCAAAAGAAGATTACCTCCACGAACTTGTCTTTTGCTATATACCAAAGATAAAGAGTGGGTTTCCCCACTCTTTACACAACGGACTTATCTCATTATTACCAAAAAAATTATACCATAGTGAGGCAGCACTGACAAGTACCAGCCCTTGACTCCCCTTTTTAAAGGACTCTATATGCTATCACTTAAGCCGGTTGTTAGAACAGTGAAAGCTGGTTGCTCTCCGGCAATCCCCGGAAGCAGCCCATTCCCGTGAGCAGCTCAATCACCGTTTTACTGGCCTTGGATTTCTGCTGGAAATCCTCAATGGAGAGGAATTCTCCTGCGTCCTTGGCAGCAGCGATATTAATCGCAGCATTATCCCCGATTCCCGCAAGCGAGGAGAATGGAGGAATCAGGCTCGTACCGTCTACCGTAAATTTGGTAGCGTCCGAGCGGTACAGATCAATGTTCTTGAAGGTGAAGCCGCGTGCGGTCATCTCCAGGGCCATCTCCAGGACCGGAAGCATGGCTTTTTCCTTAGGCAGCGCCTGGAAGCCCTTGGCTTCGATCTCTACCAGCTGGCGCGCAATGGCTTCGTAGCCTTTGCAGCACAGCTCGATATCGAAATCCGCCGCGCGGACCGAGAAGTAAGTCGCATAGTATTCTATCGGATGATACAGCTTGAAGAAGGCTGTTCGCACCGCTGAAATAACATAAGCCGCGGCATGGGCCTTCGGGAACATATACTGGATTTTGAGACAGGAATCAATGTACCACTGCGGCACCTTGCAATTCTTCATCTCTTCAATCCACTCCGGCGGCAAGCCCTTCCCTTTACGCACGCTCTCCGTAATTTTGAAGGCCAGACTGGCATCCATGCCCGCCTTATAGATCAGATAGAGCATAATATCATCACGGCAGCCGATTACCGTCTTAATGTTGCAGGTGTTGTTCTTGATCAGCTCCTGGGCATTTCCCAGCCACACGCCGGTTCCATGGGACAGCCCCGAAATCTGCAGCAAATCGGCAAAGCTGGACGGCTTCGCTTCGACAAGCATCTGGCGGACGAACTTCGTCCCCATCTCGGGCACTCCATAAGTGGCTACCGGGGTGCGGATCTGATCCGGCCTTACCCCGAGCGCATCCGTAGAGTTGAACATACTCATCACCTTCGGATCATTCATTGGAATGGTCGTCGGGTCGACGCCAGTCAGATCCTGCAGCATCCGCATCATCGTCGGATCATCGTGGCCGAGAATATCGAGCTTGAGCAGGTTGGCATCGAAGGCGTGATAGTCGAAATGGGTAGTCTTCCACTCGGCTGTAACATCATCCGCCGGGAACTGCACCGGAGTGATATCTTCGATCTCCATGTAGTCCGGCAAAACAACGATACCGCCGGGATGCTGCCCCGTACTGCGCTTCACACCGGTACAGCCGGCGGCAAGCCGTCCAACCTCCGCGCCGCGCCAGCGCTTCTGGTGATGCTCCTCATATTTCTTAGTGAAGCCGAAGGCGGTCTTCTCCGCCACTGTACCGATGGTTCCCGCGCGGAATACATTGTCCGGACCGAACATTGTTTTGGTAAAATTATGGGCGTTCGGCTGATACTCCCCGGAGAAGTTAAGGTCGATATCGGGAACCTTGTCCCCTTTGAAGCCCAGGAAGGTCTCAAACGGAATATCCTGCCCTTCTCCCTTAAGCTTGCCGCCGCAATCCGGACAGTCCTTATCCGGCAAGTCAAAGCCGCTCGGCACACTTCCGTCCAGGAACCATTCGCTGTGCCGGCATTCGGAATTGGTGCAGATATAGTGGGCCGGAAGCGGATTAACCTCCGATATTCCAAGGAATGTTGCCACTACCGACGAGCCTACCGAGCCACGGGAACCGACGAGATAACCGTCCTGGTTCGACTTTTTGACCAGCCGTTCCGAGATCAGATAGTTGGCGGAGAACCCGTATTTAATAATCGGGGCAAGCTCCTTCTCCAGACGGGCAACCACAACCTCCGGCAGCTCCTCGCCGTAGATCGATTTGGCAGTGTCATAGCAGGTATTGCGGATCTCATCATCCGCACCTTCAATAATAGGTGTGAAGAGATCGCTTGGAAACAGATCGTATTCCTCGAACCGCTCAGCCAGCTCAACAGTATTCGTTACCACGACTTCCTTCGCTTTGGCTGCACCCAGGTATTCGAACTCGGCAAGCATCTCATCGGTTGTACGGAAGTGGGCATCCGGCTTGTTCTGGTCCTTCAGCGGACTGAACCCGGTAATCCCGTGGATCGTAATATCGCGGAACAGTTTATCGCGCGGCTCCAGATAGTGCACATTCCCAGTGGCTATCACCGGCTTGTTTATCTGCTCGCCAATCTCACAGATTTTGCGTACAACTCCCCGCAGGTCCTCTGGACTCGCTACGAACCCTTTATCCACCAGATGCATGTACATGGTCAGCGGCTGGATTTCCAGCACATCATAGAACTGGGCAACCTCAATCGCCTCTTCTACGGTCTTGTTCAGCACAGCCTCGAAGAACTCGCCCCGCTCACAGCCGGATATGACGAGCAGTCCGTCACGATGCTCTTCAAGCTTCGATTTGGGGATGCAGGGTACCCGCTTGTAGTACTCGGTATGCGACATGGAGATCAGCTTGTAGAGGTTCTTTTTGCCGATGGGATTCAGTGCATAGATGCCGCAGTGAAACGGCCGCACATTCGACAGGTCATTGCCTACATAATCATTCAGCCGGTCCAGCCGGGTCATCCCCTTCATCTTCTCCGCATCGGCCAAGAGACCGTTCAGAATCCCGCCCAGTGCTATCGTATCATCCACCGCACGGTGATGGCTCTCCAGCAGTACCTTGTACTTGTCAGCAAGCGTATTGAGCCGGTGGTTCTTCATTTTGGGGAAGAGCAGACGCGCCAGCTCCAGCGTATCCAGTGAAGGATTCGGCAGCTCCGGCTGCCCCAGCTTCTTCAGAGAAGCTTGAATGAAGCCCATATCGAACCGCGCATTGTGCGCAACGAGAATGCTGTCTCCTACAAACTCCACGAATTCCTTTAGTACCGGTTCCAGATCCGGGGCATCCTTGACCATTTCATCCGTAATGTTCGTCAGCTGCTGGATGTGGTAGGGAATTTTCTCATGCGGATTGACAAAGGTGGTGTAGCGGTCCAGCTCCTTGCCTTCGCACATCTTGATCGCCGCAAGCTCCGTGATGTTATTGCGTGTGATGGACAGCCCCGTGGTCTCGATATCGAAAACGACATAGGTTGCCGTCTTGAGCTCCAGCGGCTGTGCATTCTCCACGATATTGACCGCGTCATTGACGACATTGGCCTCCACACCGTAGAGCATCTTGAGCTTATGCTTATGGGCGGCATGATTCGCATCCGGGAAGCTCTGAACATTGCCATGGTCGGTAACTGCAAGTGCCGGGTGGCCCCATTTCGCAGCTGTTTTGACATAGGCATCAATCGGTGCTACCGCATCCATCGTGCTCATGGTCGTATGCAGGTGGAACTCCACGCGCTTCTCCTTAGCATTGTCCTTACGTGCAGGCGGTGCCGACACCTCGGTCAGATCCGAAGGAATCATCACCAGCTCGGGAATCTGCATGAACCGGTCATATTCCACTTTGCCGCGCGCCCGGACCCATTTGCCGTTAGCCAGCTGACCCATGATCTTCAGCTCTTCCTTGGTCTTCGCGAACATCTTCATCTGCAGGGAATCTGTAAAGTCTGTGATGCAGAAGGTGAACAGCGTATTCCCGTTACGCAGCTCCTTGCTGTCCAGCCCGAAGATCGTCCCCTGGATTGTAATCTTCTTCTCTTCATCCTGAATCTCCAGAATGGAGACGGCCTGCTCCTTAATGTCATTCCCGATCTGAAGCTTAATGACCTCGCCCGGGTCCCCCGCTTCTTCAGGCTCGTCCGGCTCACTGTTCATCATCATCAGCTCTACCAGCTCACGTTGCTCCTGCTGGAGCTTCTGCTGGAATTCCTCATAGGCATCCGCTTTGTTTTTGGTCTCATCCTCGGACATCTGCAGCTTGACCTTGAGAGGGAGCGCGAAGTATTTATCATAATATTTAATAATGGCGGCTTCGATACCCTTTTTGCGGGCCAGTTCGAGCGACATGGAATCGTTCAGGCTTAGGATGAGCGTGCCGTCCTGCAGCTCCTGGCTGGAGCGCGTCAGCCAACCGTTGACGGACGGAATCTCACGCTGGACCCACTCCAGGAACATGCCCCAGTACTCCTGTACAATATCAGCTCTGCTTACAGTATCATCATATAGGAACAAGAAGCTGACCTTGGCAATATGCTGCAGCTTCTCACGCATTCTAAGGATAAATGCCCGGTAGGTCTGGGCGGGAATCAGGGTTGTCTTCGCAATCACGATATGCCAGTCATGGTTGCCGCGGCTAATCTCCACCCGTTCAATCTGTCCGTCTACAAAATAAGGATCAATCATGGCAGGCGGAATCTCCCCCTGCTTCATCAACAGCTCAAATCTCTTTCTTCTCTCCACGTTCTGCTCCATGCATTCCCCACCTAACTCGGCAATATTTGTAAGAAAAAGCCTCCAGCTTAAAAAGCATTGGGTACTTGCGGCCCGCCGACTCCTCTCGCCAGAAGCTGATATAAAAAAATAACAAATATAAGGTTGCCGATTAATATGCTTTGGCAAATACAACCGTATGCTGAGCAGGCTTGCCGCAGCAAATACAGGTCTCTTTCGTTTCTGACGGGTGGAACGGAATATTACGGCTGCCTGCGCCGGTCTCTTCCTTGACCTTATCTTCACAATCCTCAGAGCCGCACCAGCCTGCAAGCGCAAAGCCGCGTTTCTCTTCCATAGAATCCTTCATCTGCTCAAGAGTGTCTACGGAATAGAAATGATCCTCACGGAATTTCAGTGCCCGCTCGTACATTTCCTGATGGACCTGCGCAAGCATCGCATTCACTTCTTCAACCAGGTTCTCCTGCTGAATGACCTTCTTCTCGCCGCTGATCCGGGATACAAGCACGCAGACGCCATTCTCCATATCACGCGGTCCAAGCTCCAGACGGACAGGGACGCCGCGCATTTCATATTCATTGAACTTCCAGCCCGGGGTTACATCCGCACGGTCATCTACACGCACGCGGATTCCGGCGCTCTTAAGCTCACCAAACAGTTCGTCGGTACGTCCGATGACTGCTTCGCGGGTCTTAGGCGGTCCGATTGGAATCATAATGACTTGCGTAGGCGCTACCTTCGGCGGCAGAGCCAGTCCACGGTCGTCACCATGCACCATGATGAGGGAACCGATCAGACGCGTGGTAGAGCCCCACGAGGTGGTATGTGCATGTTCCAGTACATTCTCCCGGTTCAGATATTGGATATCAAAAGCAACCGCGAACTTGGTGCCCAGATAATGTGAGGTAGCGGCCTGTACAGCCCGTCCATCCTTCATCATCGCTTCAATGGAATACGTATCCACAGCACCGGCAAACCGCTCGGATGGCGTCTTCTGTCCGGTCACTACCGGAATAGCCAGAAAGGTCTCCACGAAGTCGCGGTAGTTATCAAGCATCTTCATCGTTTCTTCGCGTGCTTCCGTCTCATTCTCATGCGCGGTATGGCCTTCCTGCCAGAGGAATTCTGTCGTACGGATAAACGGCAGGGTACGTTTCTCCCAGCGGACCACGTTGGCCCATTGGTTGATCAGCACCGGAAGGTCGCGGTAAGACTGAATCCACTTGGAATACATATGGCCAAACATGGTCTCGGACGTAGGGCGGATCGCCAGACGTTCTTCCAGCACATCGCCTCCGGCCTCAGTGACCCAAGGCAGCTCCGGGTTGAAGCCCTCCACATGTTCCTTCTCCTTCTGGAAAAAGCTCTCGGGAATGAACAGCGGGAAGTAGGCATTCCGGTGACCGGTCGCCTTCAGGCGGCGGTTCATTTCCTCCTGGATATGCTCCCAGATTTCATAGCCGTCCGGTTTGAACACGATACAGCCGCGGACCGGCGAATAATCCATCAGGTCCGCTTTTTTGATAACATCGATATACCAGCGTGAGAAATCCTCGCCCTGCGGCGTGATCTCTGTAACGAACTGCTTGTCTTTGGCCATGTGAAGAAATCCTCCTATTATTCGCCCCTCAGATTGCACATTAGGTGTGAAGCCCAATCAAATGCATCGCGGGATAAAAAAGATATGACATCCGTCAGCCGCTTATGAGGCGTAAAATATCATTATACGTAACAGCGATCATCACCAGGAACAGCAGGGCAAAGCCTACAAAGTGGACCATGCCTTCCCTGCTCGGGTCCACCGGCTTGCCGCGCAGTGCCTCAACACCCAGGAATACAAGCCGGCTGCCATCCAGTGCAGGAATCGGCAGAAGATTGAAGATCCCCAGATAGAGGCTGAGAATAGCCGCCCAATAGGTCAAATACTGAATCCCCTGCTGGGCAATCTGCCCGGTCAATTGGAACGTGCCCACCGGCCCGGAGATATCATCCATATTAAATTTGTTGATCAGCTGCTTGAAGCCGATAAAAATCAGCTTGGTGGTGTCGACCATAGCAGTACCGGACTTGGTAATTGTCTCCCCCACTCCGGCCTTGCGGGTAGGAAGCTCCGGCGTAATTCCAACCTTGCCGCCTTGCTCCCCTTCCATTCCACGGGGAATCATGGTCACATTCAAGGTCTCTTCGCCGCGCTTCAGCGTCCAGTTCATTTCTTTGCCTTTGGAGGCTGAAGTCAGCTTGATCATCTTCTGGTAATCTCCGCCGATGGCCTGCCCGTCCACAGTGACGACGATGTCCCCCTTCTGAAGACCTGCTTCCTGCGCAGGCATTCCTAAGCTGACGTCACCGATCTTCACATAGGTCGGATTCTCCACCGGGATTCCAGCCATCTGCAGATGAAGTGCAAATAGCACAAACGCCAGAATGAAGTTCATCACCGGTCCGGCCAGGATCGCTATCGCGCGCTGGCCGACGGTTTTGCTGCCGAACTGGCGGTCCTTGGGCGCAATTTGCGTCTGCTGGGTGCCTTTGATCATCATCGCCTGCGGATTCACATCATAGGTGGTCACTTCACCATCTACATCAAGGCGGATCTTCAGTTCATTCTCCAGATCCGTGAACTGTGCTTCACCGCGTATAACATTTCTGCGCGTATCCAGGGAATCGAGGTAAATATTCTTTACCTTGTTATCCTGGCCCAGCCGGACAGCAATGGTCTGCCCGGGGCCGATCTCAACCATCTCCGGATCTTCGCCGGCCATACGGGCGTATCCCCCGAAGGGCAGCAGGCGGAGCGTAAACTGGGTTTCACCGCGTTTATAAGAGAACAGTTTCGGACCGAAACCGATCGCAAATTCCCGTACAAGAATTCCGGCGCGTTTGGCAAAATAATAATGTCCCCATTCATGGACAGTCACCAGAACAAAGAACATAAACACCGTTAAAAAAACAACTCTTACCATCTCCATAGCGCAACATTCCCCCTTAAGGTGTAAGACCGAAGTATGTCCTCTTAATTTATCATTATTCCAAGGCAGGGCACAAGAGAATCAACAGTCCACACCTATTTTTCAGGGTACAGCCATATTCACCGTTTCCAAAGGCCTCTTATCCCTTTACAGGACAGCCGCAAGCTCCCGGGAAGCTATATCGCTACTGTGAATCTGTTCCAGACCGGGGTTCGCTTCACCCTGATGACGCTGAAGCACTTCATCAATAATCTCATCAATCCGCAGGAAGGGAATCTCACCGCGCAGGAAGCGGGCCACGGCGACCTCATTGGCTGCATTGAAGGCTGTTGTGAATGTGCCGCCCGCTATGCCGCAGTCAATAGCCATCTTCAGCGCCGGATAGCGTTCATAATCCATCTCCCGGAAGGTCAGGCTGGCTACCTGAGCCAGAGACAAACGCTTCGCAGGAGACGGCCAGCGGTCGGGATAGGTGAGCGCATATTGAATGGGAACCCGCATATCAGGAGTCCCAAGCTGAGCAATAATGCTGCTGTCGCAGAACTCCACATAGGAGTGAATGATGCTCTCCGGATGCAGCACCACATCAATCTGCTCATACGGAAGGGCGAACAAATGGTGGGCTTCAATAACCTCCAGGCCTTTGTTAACCATGGTTGCCGAGTCAATAGTAATCTTGGCCCCCATGCTCCAATTGGGATGACGCAGTGCGTCCGCTACGGTAACATTCGTAAGCTGTTCACGCTTATAATCACGGAACGAGCCACCCGAGGCAGTAATGGTAATTGAAGCCACATCTTCACGTTTCTCCCCATTTAAGCATTGGAAAATCGCCGAATGCTCGCTGTCCACTGGCAGCAGCTTCACGCCTTTGCGTCCAGCCAGCTCTGTAACCAGATGTCCGGCGGTCACCAGTGTCTCCTTATTAGCCAGTCCGATATGTCTGCCGGCTTCAATCGCCGCCAGCGTAGACTGAAGTCCTACACTGCCTACAAGCGCAGTTACGACCGTCTGTGCATCGCCTCCGGCAGCAATCTCCACCAGACCTTCACTTCCGCTGTACAGCTCTACACCGGCAGGCAGACTGGATCTGATCTCCTCTGCAAGCTCCTTCGTGGATACCGATACACGGCGAGGCTTGAAACGGCGGACCTGTTCCAGCAGCAGTGAAGTATTACTTCCCGCCGCCAGTCCATCGACTTCAAAAGCTTCCGGATGCATAGCTACCACATCCAGCGTCTGGGTACCGATGGAACCCGTGGAGCCGAGAATACTAATTCTTTTCACAGTTGCTTTCCTTCTCCCTGTCGTTAATAGTAAGGCATCAGCATTACGATATGTACGAAAGGAAATACGATGATCCAGCTGTCGCAGCGGTCCAGGATGCCACCGTGACCCGGCAAGAGTGAGCCTGAATCCTTAATACCGTACACCCGTTTATAGGCAGATTGTACAAGATCTCCAAGCTGACCCAGCACAGCGCAGGCAATTCCAATCAGCAGCGCGCGTCCGATAGTCAGCAGATCAGGAACCAGTATAGCAAACACAATCGATATGACAGCAGAAATCAATACTCCGCCAAGCGCGCCCTCTATAGTCTTGTTAGGACTGATCGCAGGCCACAGCTTGTTCTTCCCAAAGCTTCTGCCGACAAAATAGGCTCCGGCATCACTGCCCCATATACAGCACAGCAGCAGGATCGTCCAGAAGAGGCCATGGCTATCCCCCGCACCGCGGGCGATTCCCATATACGAGAACCCCATTCCTATGTAAACAATGCCAGTGAACATCATCGCGGTGATTTTGATATCAAGCTTATTCTTACTGAAGACAGTGACCAGCAGGAACAGCAGCAATACCAGCCAAATCCCCTGTTCCCAGGAGAATAGCTTATTCGTTCCCAGGAGATCCCAAGGAATCATAAAGCCTACTACAGAGGCATAACCAAATACAGCAGTCAGCCCGAAGGTTGCTGTACCTGTCATTTTCACAAATTCATAATAGCCGATGAGGGCCATCGCAGTCAGCATCAGCTGATACGGCCAGCCACCCCAATAGCATAACCCTAAAAACAAGGCCCCGGCAACAATTCCGGTAATCAATCGCTGCTTCAAAGAATCCCTCTCCCATCAGGCTACTTCAATCCACCATAACGGCGTGTGCGGCGCTGATATTCAGCCACAGCCTGCATCAGATGCGTCTTGTCGAACTCCGGCCAGTACGCATCCGTAAACCAAAATTCACTATAGGCGATTTGCCACAGCATAAAGTTACTGAGCCGCATCTCCCCGCTCGTACGGATGAGCAGGTCAGGATCGGGTAATCCGCTGGATGACAGTCTGTTGTCAATCAGCTCTGAAGTGATCTCTTCAGGTGACAGAATTCCTGCCTGGATATCCTTGCCCAGAGCGCGCATACAGTCCTCAATTTCCTTACGCCCGCCGTAGTTCAGAGCAAAATTAAGTATAAGTCCGGTATTGCTTAGTGTGCGGGCGACCGCTTCTTCCATCGCCTTGCGGGTATGGGAAGGCAAAGCCTCCGTGTTGCCCATTACGCGCACCTGTACATTCTTCTCAATGAGTTCATCCAGTTCAATAGCCAGGAATTCTACGGGGAGGCGCATCAGGAAATCCACTTCATCCTTAGGCCGGGTCCAGTTCTCCGTAGAGAAAGCGTACAGAGTCAAAAATTCTACTCCGAGGTCATTCGCTGCAATCGTAGCACGTTTGACTGCCTTCATCCCGTTCTGATGGCCCACAACCCGGGGCATACCGCGCCGCTTCGCCCAGCGTCCGTTGCCATCCATAATTATCGCTACGTGCCGGGGAATATTATCCGGTGAAATCTCGACTGGCTCCTGCCTGTCTTTACGGCTCAGCCATTCTTGAATCCGTTTGATCATTTCCGTTTCCTCCAAGCTCTTATCAGAAAGAGACAAACCCCACCATTAACGGAGGGGCCTGAAGTCTCATGAATTTCGTTATACTTCCATAATCTCTTTTTCTTTGGACAAGAGCACTTTGTCGACTTCAGCTATGAACTTATCCGTTGATTTCTGGATATCTTCCTGATGTCCATGTGATTCATCTTCTGAAATGCCGTTCTTCTCCATCTTCTTGATGTCATCATTGGCATCGCGGCGGATGTTGCGGATCGCTACCTTCGCTTCTTCACCGAACTTCTTGGTGAATTTCACCAGCTCAGTGCGGCGTTCTTCGGTAAGCGGAGGAATAGACAGGCGGATGATCGTACCGTCATTGGCTGGAGTAATCCCAATGTCGGATTTCATAATCGCCTTTTCGATGTCTGACATTGAAGTTTTGTCCCACGGCTGGATCAGCAGGGTCCGGGAATCCGGTGTGCTGATGTTGGCCAGCTGATTAATAGGAGTTGGAGCACCGTAATATTCAACCTGGATGCGATCCAGCAGCGACGTCGAAGCGCGTCCTGCCCGCAGTGTTGCCAAGTCGCGTTTCAGCGAGAGAATCGCTTTTTCCATACGCTCTTCGGCATTCTTCTTAACCGATTGTGGCATTTAATTTACACTCCCTTTAACGATCGTCCCGATCTTTTCGCCGAGAACGACGCGTTTAATATTGCCTTGCTCTGTAATAGCAAACACAATGAGCGGTATATTATTATCCATGCAGAGTGAGGAAGCGGTAGAATCCATAACCCCCAGGTTTTTGTTCAGAATATCCATGTAAGTAAGCTGCTCATATTTCACGGCTGTGCTGTCCTTGAACGGATCTGCTGAGTAGACGCCGTCTACCTTATTCTTGGCCATGAGGATAACCTCGGCTTCAATCTCGGCTGCTCTAAGCGCTGCCGTAGTATCTGTCGAGAAGAACGGATTCCCTGTCCCTGCGGCAAAAATTACTACGCGGCCCTTCTCCAGATGCCGGATTGCCCGGCGGCGGATATAAGGCTCAGCAATCTGCTGCATGGCAATAGAGGTCTGAACCCGGGTAGGGACATCGATCTGCTCCAGAGCGTCCTGCAATGCCAGCGAGTTCATCACTGTTGCCAGCATTCCCATATAATCGGCTGTTGCCCGGTCAATACCGCTTGCACTTCCGGCGATTCCGCGCCAGATGTTGCCACCGCCGCATACAATCGCAACCTGAACTCCAAGCTCCACGACTTCTTTGACCTGCTCTGCAATAGAGATGATCGTATCGGCATCGATGCCATAGCCGTTCTGTCCGGCGAGCGATTCACCGCTTACCTTAAGGACTACTCTCTTAAATACCGGTTGTTCCAATTATATACCCTCACTTTCTACAAAAGACGGAACACTACTTGTATGTGTTCCGCTCTTTTGATGCTTGCCTGTATTCAGTTCTTATTCAATGTCATGCAGTTATTATTGTTTTACTTGTGCCATAACTTCTTCTACGAAGTTGTCGACTTTCTTCTCAAGACCTTCACCCAGTTCGAAACGAACAAAGCGGCGGATTGTGATGTTCTCGCCGATCGTGCTGATTTTTTCATTCAGCAGCTGGGAGATTGTCTTGTCCGGGTCTTTAACGAAGGATTGCTCCATCAGGCAGTATTCTTCATAGAACTTGCTGATGCGGCCTTCCACCATTTTTTCAACGATCTTCTCAGGCTTGCCTTCGTTCAGCGCTTGTGCCTTAAGAATTTCTTTTTCCTTCTCTACGTCTGCAGAAGGTACTTCTTCACGGCGGACATACAGCGGGTTCGCTGCTGCGATTTGCATAGCGATGTCACGTGCGAATTCTCTGAAGGAATCGGTTTTGCCTACAAAGTCAGTTTCGCAGTTAATTTCTACCAGAACGCCAATACGGCCGCCAGCGTGGATATAGGATTCTACAGTTCCTTCAGTAGCAATACGTCCTGCTTTGTTGGCTGCTGCGGACAGACCTTTTTCACGAAGCAATTCTGCTGCTTTGGTGATATCGTTGTTTGCTTCTTCCAAAGCTTTCTTACAATCGAGCATTCCTGCCCCGGTTCTTTCACGAAGTTCCTTCACTGCTTTTGCATCTACTGCCATTGTTATTCCCTCCAGGATCATAGTCGTTGTCATACGCAGGCATAAAGTGATACTCGCATGCATTTTAAAAAAAGGGCAGTGAGAGGTTATCCACCTGCCAACCACCCTTTTTCATTTAAGTTTATGTTTTATGTTCCGGTTACTACTTAAGCTGTAGTTGTGTCTTCGCCCTGATGAGCTTCAACAACGGCATCAGCCATCTTACCAGTCAAGAGCTTCACGGCGCGGATAGCGTCGTCATTGCCTGGAATTACGTAGTCAATTTCATCCGGATCGCAGTTAGTATCAACGATAGCTACGATAGGAATACCCAATTTGCGAGCTTCTGCTACAGCAATGCGCTCTTTACGCGGGTCAATGATGAACAGCGCGCTTGGAAGACCTTTCATGTTCTTGATACCGCCCAGGAATTTCTCAAGACGATCTTTCTCTTTGCGGAGAAGGATAACTTCTTTCTTAGGCAATACTGCAAAGGTACCGTCTTCTTCCCAAGCTTCCAATTTCTTCAGGCGGTCAATACGCTTCTGAATAGTCTGGAAGTTAGTCAGGGTACCACCGAGCCAACGCTGGTTAATGAAGAACATACCCGAACGTTCAGCTTCTTCTTTTACGGAATCCTGTGCCTGCTTCTTTGTTCCTACGAATAGGATTGTGCCGTTGTCGCCAGCGACGCTCTTTACAAAGTTGTAAGCTTCCTCTACCTTTTTGACTGTCTTTTGCAAGTCAATAATGTAAATTCCGTTTCTTTCAGTGAAGATATAACGATCCATCTTTGGGTTCCAACGACGAGTCTGGTGACCGAAGTGTACCCCAGCTTCGAGAAGCTGCTTCATGGAGATTACTGCCATCTTCACACACCTCCTAAGTTTGGTTTATTGTGTGTCTCCTCCGCCGCGCGTCATCTTTCAGCAAGACTTTCTTCAGAAGAAAGCACCCCTTGTCGAAATCAACCGGCGTGTGTTTTAACACCGTCAATTAATATATCATAATAAAACAGCCTATGCAACGATTACTTTTTTACGGTAATCAGCTTGTCAATAATGGAGTTGATGCTCTCTCCCTTGGTGAAGCTGTAGCTGCCGTATTGAATGATAGTATTCACCTTACGGCTGTTTGCCGTCTGGAGGAACTTATTCTTATCCTCAATAACCCCGGCTTCCGCAAGTAAATCTGCCGTCTGGGCGAGAGTAATTCCAGTGGGAATCTTAAGAGAGATTACCCCGTCAACCGCAGCCACAGGCGCTTCAGGCGTAGCCGGAGCCTTGGTAACAGGTGCTGCGGTGCTCTGCGGCTGTGCAGGAGCTGAAGGCTTGCCCGGAGTCGTTGCGGCGCTTGGCACTGCAGCCGGCTTGGGCGGTACAGCAGGCGTAGATGCCGGTGTTGCTGCTGGCGCCCCGGAAGCCTGGGCCTTGGCCGCTTCCTCCGGGGACGGCGTTGCTGTTGCAGCAGCTTCTGCCGGATCTACCACAGTCAGGTTCAGGCTAGCCGCTTGCCGGATCAGCTCTTCTTTGGTCAGAGGCGCCGTCCGTCCGGCTATCATCAGCTGCAGCAGCAGCGCGCCGGCTATCAGCCCGACCCCTAGTCCCAGCATAAAGAACCGGTTCTTCATCATACGGATTCCTCCTGCTGGGCAAGCTGCAGGATCAGTTGCACCTCACCCCGCTGCAGACCGGCGGTCTTGGCGATAGAATCGATTGATTTCCCTTGCTCATGCAGCTCGAACAGCCGGGGATACCGCAGCTTAATGGAGCTGACGGGTCTTGGCTTAACAGAAGGTACTGCCTCGGCAGCCTGTTCCCTGCCCTGGGGCTTCTCCGCGTGGCCGGACGAAGCTTCCCGCGAGAAGGTGGCTGCCAGCTGAAGCAGTCCCTTCTCTTCTGCGGTCAGCCGCGCATCCATCAGCAGCAGGCTCTTCTGCAGCTCGCCCACCTGCTCCCGCAGTCCACCGATCTCTTCCTGCAGGGCCGCCTTATTGCTCTGTGACTGTGTCTTAATACTGCCCACCAGCTTCAGCAGCTCGGAGTTCTCATGCTCGATATCGGCCATGTAGAGCTCCAGAGCCGCCTCCGTCTCCTTCAGGCTCTTCTTCTCCGAGTCTTCCTTACCCGTCCTGGCCGGCAGCCGCAGGGCATAAACAATAGCAACTGCGCCTACCAGCACGATGTATACCCATGGTTCCAAGTGTGTAATCTCCTTCTGCGTTTAATTCATAGGATGCCTTAACTGCATTTGCGGTTATTCTGTCCCAATCAGAGACTGAAATCTATACGGTGCCCTTTATAAGGGTGTTCGGCATCATGGGTGTTCTCCTGCTTATCCGGCTTGCGCGGATGAGACTGACTGCCAGAGCCGCTCCCCTTGCCGCCATCCCGCAGCGCGGATTCTGCGGACTCGTCCACCTCGCTGCTGCGCTGCGCAATCTCCTGGGTCTGCTTGACATTCTGGCCTGCCAATTGCTGCTGGTCGAGTGCAGGACGCTGCTGAAGGTTGTTCTGAACTTTGCCCGCATCATGGGTACGGGGCAAAGCAATTTGCAGTTCCACCGGTTTCAGACTCATAAGATCCCTCTTTTCCACTCATTGGTTACAGAATCAAGGAATAGCAGGCCGCCTCAGCTGCCTGCCTGATTATACATACGGTATTATGGATATATCCCCTTCACTGTAGATGAAGGATACCCGCTCCGTCGGGTCCTTGACGAACCTGGTATATCTGCCGATTACGATCTTAGAGCCTCCATAGATCGTCTTGACGACATCAACCTTAGCTCTGCCGGTGTCCTCCAGCATGCGCTCGATCTCCAGCACACGCTCTTTAATTCTCTTTTCATCACGCATATGGGATTGCTTGGTTGCATTAAGCTTGACGCGAAGCGCCACCTTATCGGGCGATAGCTGGCCATTGTTCGCCAGCTGATTAAGCAGATACAGCGCCTTATTGGTCTTGTCCTCATTCTCAAGAAGCTGACGGAGCTCCTGGCGCAGTTCGTTGATCTCATTTCTCAGCTCGGGAACAACGCCCACTTCAATCGCTGTAGCTGTAGACATGGTATTGCCGATGGTGCGGGCAATCACGTGTTCACCCGCCTGCACAATACCGCCAACAATTAAGCCTTTGGCGCCGTTGCACAACACATCGCGGCCTGCCCGGATGCTGGAATGCATGATGCTTTGTGAGACTATAACATCCTCCCCGGCCACAACATTGCCATCCTGGATGAACGAGACCTTAACATTTTTACCGGCATGAACGAGCCCTTTATTATATCCGATGATGCCACCCGTAATCTCGATGGACCCGCCCGATATCAGCTCGGCCCCCTCTACCCCGCCGACCACCCGGATATCTCCTGCGGATTTGACGGTGAAGCCGGTAAGCACATTGCCGCGGATGACCACCGTGCCCACGAAATCAATATTGCCCGTGCTGTAATCCACATCCCCATTGATTTCATACACCGGAAATACATTGATCTTGCCCTTGTCTGTCAGCGTGACCAATCCGTCAATCGCCGAATACATGGAGGTCTCTTCCTGATCCACCACCACATTCTTGCCTACCTTGAAATGAGCCTCCTTCCCTGCCCGGAACGGAAGCTCCTCCCCGGTTACCATTTTGCCGCTCACACCGTTCTCTGCCGGAATAACCTTGGCAATAAGCTGGCCCTTCCTTACGTTATGCAGCCGGACCAACTCTTTGTAATCCACCTTGCCATCCTCTTTCTCCAGAGGCTTGCGGTCCTCCTCCATATCAACGGTCAGCACAATACGACCATCCTTACCGTTGACAGCAGGCTGTCCAATCGCGATCGGCACCCGGTTCCAGAAGTATTCTTCCGGGTTGCTGCTAATCCGCTGCACAATATCATGCTGGATACCGAAACGAATATTGTGACTGGACAGGAAGCTCTCAAGGTCCTCGACCGAACAGGTGAAATTCTCATCCTTCTTGGTGAACTGAAGGTAAGCAATCCCCTTATCCTCCGAAAAAGTAATGCTCAGGTATTGGCTCAATACATATTGACCGATCAATTTCTGCTCCCCCTTGTCACCGTCACCCGGTTAATCATTTTGCATCAGAAGGTCCCGGTTCTTCTCAAGTGTTCCTCTTAGCCGCAAAATAGCTTTGGAATGAAGCTGGGAGATTCGCGAAGGAGACAGTGACATCACTTCCGCAATCTCGCTTAAAGATAAATCCTCATAATATAAAAGGGACACGACGGTCCGTTCTTTCACTGTTAGTTTCTCGATGCCTTTGGTTAGCGTATCCCGCAGGTAGAACTCATTCACTTTACGGTCCGGATTCTTGGCCTTGTCATCTACCAATATGGACATTCGTGTCTCTGATTCTTCTTCACGTATAGGATCTTCCAATGAACAGAGCGACATTACTGCGACATCCTGCAGCATCGTCTGAAACTCCGTTTCCGAAATATTCAGATACTTGCTCATTTCATCGTCACTTACCGATCTCAAATACTTCTGCTCCAGCTGCTGGTAGGCATCCTCGATTTTTTTCGCTTTTTCGCGTACGGATCTGGGAACCCAGTCACTTTGCCGCAGAGAATCAAGGATTGCTCCCCGAACCCGCCACGAAGCATAGGTCTGGAATTGAAGCCCCCGCTTGTAGTCGAATTTTTCGATCGCATCAATGAGTCCCATGACACCGTTGCTGGCCAAATCGTCCTTGGAGACGTTTTTGGGCAGCCCTACTGCCAGACGGCTGGACACGTAATCAACAATATGGAGATAACTCTCAATCAGCTTTTTTTTAGCTTCAGGATCGCCGTGCTCTTTCCACTGCTCCCAAAGCAGGTCTGTTTCCGACTGAGCTGCTTTACGCTCGTTCAACGGCTTTCACCCTTCCCAAAGTTTAGTCAGCGGGCAAACATGCGGCGCAAGATGACGGACTTTCGCCGCAGTACTCGCTTATTCTTCTTTCAGGTGACGAACGGCCTTGGCCAATTCTTCAGGATCTTTCATAGAGACTAGCTTCGGAGGCTGCAAAGGCGTGAACCCCCCGGGCTCTTCACTGACCGCCTCCCGTTTTGGGGTTAACAAGTCTTTGAGCTCCTGATCCTCTTCAGGTGTACTAATATCAAGCTTCCCGCCAAGAGACTCTCCGTTATCGAACAAACCGGCTTCCGGGTCTGAGGCTTCTTTTCCGATAATAAAACCCAATACCCATCTCAGGAAGAAAGCAAGCACAAACCAGATAATAAATCCGTACATGCCCCGGATCAGGCTGGTACCCAGCAGGTTCTGTCCGTTGTTCGCAAGGAAGGTTAGTACAAATCCGATCAGTCCGGCCACAATATTCAGCAATAGTTTCCTGCTCATGGCTAAATTTCCTTCGGGCCTTTTTGAACGCTGCGGATAAAAATCACTCCGGTATTGCAGGAGATTTCTATCGTGCGCCCATAATTGCCGCCCGTGTCCTCCGCGATAAGCGGAATATGAAGGCTCTCAAGAGCAAGCTTGCAGGATTCCACATTCCGAGGCCCGATCCTCATGGTGTCACTCCCTCCGGCAAAAGCAAACATCTGCGAGCCTCCGGCCATCTTGGCCACAATCCGGCTTCTAACCGCCCCCAGCCCCAGAAGGCGGGCCAATAGCTCAGGCACAGCAGTATCTGCGAACTTGGCGATATTCAGCTGTCCCTCCCTGGCAATCTCTGAAGAGGGCAGCATGACATGAGCCATCCCCGCCAGCTTTTTACCGGGATCAAACAGAGTCAGACCTACGCAGGAGCCAAGACCGGTCGTACGAATAAGGCTGTCCTGGCTGCCTACGTTCAGATCCGCCATACCTACTTTAATGATGCTCTGCTCTTCAATCATTGTCGAACGGTACTCCTAAAGCCTTGAATATTTTGGGGAACGATTCCGGATCGGGAATAAGGAAGAATTGTCCTTCAATTTCATTTTGGCCTTCTAAAAAAGTCGTATCGATCAGCAGCGCATCATCGCCCATCTGACCGAACTGCAGCAGCCCGTAGCCAAGAATGGCTCCGGCCATATCCATTGCAAGCGCCGGCACTGTCGGATACATGGTCAGGGAGGTGAAGTCCGCCAGGGAAGAGAGATAAGAGCCGGCCAGAATATTGCCGATCTCGCTTAGTGCGGATAACTCCATCTCACTCAGCTCATCGCCGCCGGAGACTTCAATACCGGCAATCCGGCTGAGCAGGTTGCTTGCCGCCTCCGGGGTAAGAATGAAGAACAGGTTGCCCGGGGCTTCACCTTCCACACGCAGGAATACCGCATATACCAGTTCCTCCGCTCCGCCCACCTTATCAGTGATCTCCTCGAAGCTAAGCAGCTGTACCTTCGGAACCGCCATATCAATCGGCTTATTAAGCAATTGAGATAAGGCGGTGGCAGCATTGCCGGCCCCGATATTTCCGACTTCCTTAAGCACATCCATTTTGAAGTCTTTGAAGTTCTTGAATAGCTCCATAGGCTAGCCCTCCAGGCTTTCCAGCTGCACGATTTCACTCTTGTTCAGCACTTCAGACAGGTTAAGCATAATCAGCAGGCGGTCATCACCAATTTTGGCCACCCCGTCCAGATACTTCGCCTTGATTCCGCCCACGACATCCGGCGGTACATCAATAATGTCACGGTTCAGATCAATGACATCGTTGGCTGAATCAACAATGAAGCCCACTTCCATCTCATTCACATTGACGATGATGATCCGGGTCTGGTCGGTGTGCTCCGCTTCCTCGATGCCGAACCGTCCGCGCAGATCGATAACCGGAATCACGACACCGCGCAGATTGATCACACCTTTGATAAAGGAATAGGTCTTCGGTACGCGGGTAATCGGCATCATACGTTCAATCGTCTGGACCTTCTCTACTTCAATGCCGTATTCTTCAGTGCCAAGCTTGAATACAATTACTTTGATATCTTCAGCCATGGAATGACCCTCCCTGTTCTAACCTGATTATTTGATAAAAGCATTCGGATCGATAATAAGCGCTACCTGTCCGTCTCCAAGAATCGTGGCTCCGGAAATTCCCTGCACCTCTGGGAGATACTTGCCTAGGTTCTTGATTACAATTTCGTTCTGGCCAATGAAATCCTGCACAGCCAAGGCAACCAGCCGTTCTCCCTTGCGGACAACCACGATCTCCGTCTCCTCTTCCGTGCTTTCATCATAGTCCGGAATGGAGAAGATCTTGCTCAGGGAGACCAGCGGAATATGGCTGCCCCGGAACTCCAGCATCCGGTTGCCGTGAATGGTGCGGATCTGGGATTGCTTCACAATTCCAGTCTCCACGATGGAAGAGAGCGGAATGGCATATTTCTCTGAGCCAAGCCGAACCAGCATCGCTGCAATGATCGACAGGGTCAGCGGAAGCTGAACGGAGAAATTCGTGCCCTTGCCTGGTGTAGAGTAGATGGTAACGTTACCGCCCAGGGAAGAGATTTTGGATTTGACCACATCGAGACCCACGCCCCGGCCCGATACGTCAGAGATGACCTCAGCTGTACTGAATCCAGGCGCGAAGAGCAGCTGGTACGCTTCGTCATCTGTCATCGTGCCCGCCTGCTCTTGGGTAATCACACCCTTTTTGACAGCAGAGGCTAAGACATTCTTCGGATAGATGCCCTTGCCATCCTCTTCAATCTCGATGAACACATGATTGCCGCTATGGAAGGCCCGGAGCTGGACGGTCCCGGTCTCCGGCTTTCCAGCCGCAATCCGGTCTGCAATAGATTCAATCCCGTGGTCAACCGCATTGCGCAGCAGATGGACCAGCGGATCGCCAATCTCATCAATCACGGTACGGTCAAGCTCTGTATCTGCTCCAGTGATGATTAAATCCACCTTCTTGTCCAGCGATTTCGCCAGATCGCGAATCATCCGCGGGAACCGGTTAAATACGGTGTCTACCGGAACCATGCGGAGCTTCATGACGATATTCTGCAAATCTCCGCTCACCCGGCCCATATGCTCAACCGTTTCGGTAAGATCCCCGTTCTGGACCTCGGAGGCCAGCTGCTCCAGCCGGACACGGTCAATCAGCAGCTCGCTGAACAGATTCATCAGCACATCCAGCCGCTCAATATCCACACGGATGGTCCGGGAAGGCGACGGCGACCCTCCTGCCCGGGCCGGGGCTGCTTTGCCGTTCTCTTCCTTGGGATGCAGAGAAGCCGCAGGGGAAGCATTACCGGCAGCAACGGGAGCAGCTTCCTGCACCGGAGCCGGAGCGGGCGCTTCGGCTGTAGCTGCTGCAGTGTCTTGCCCCATTTGGCGAAGTGACTCCTGATCAAGCGCCACAGCGGTAACCGCTTCGATCTCTGACAGATTCAGAATCATCTTCTGAATCTCGCTGGCATCCTTTTGGGTTATGTAGTAGAGGGAGAATCCGTAATCGAATTTCTCCTGCTCTATGTCCTGAACCGAAGGGAAGGATTTCACGACTTCTCCTGAACGCTCCAGAAGGTCGAAGACCATGTAGGCACGTACAGCCTTGAGCTGACAGTCCTTGCGGATCGCCACATCCACATACAACACCTGATGGCCTTCCTGAAGGGATTGCTCCAGCACTGAGTACTGGAACTCATCCAGGAACACCTGGGCCGCGCTGGCATTGCCGGACGCAGCAGCAGTGACTTCAGCAGAAGCATTGCCGGCAGAAGGAACCTCTCCGCGTACGATGGCCTGCAGGGAAGAGACAATCTCTGTTACATCAGCCTTGCCCGCTCCCCCGCCGGTGATATCCTCCACCATGGATTCCAGAGCGTCAATACTTTTGAACAGGGTATCAAAAATGAAGTCCTGCATCCGCAGTTTGTTATTGCGCACCAGATCGAGCACATTCTCCATTTGGTGCGTAAGCGAAGCCAAATCTTCAAACCCCATTGTAGCCGCCATACCTTTCAAGGTATGGGCAGAGCGGAAAATCACCTGAACAATACTCAGATCCTCCGGATTCGCTTCCAGCCCCATCATGCTCTCGTTCAAAGACTGCAGATGATCATTTGACTCATCAATAAACATGGATAAGTATTGGTTCATGTCCATGAGCGGGTACCTCCCCTTCGAGTTCGCTATTCCATTATTTAACGGCTTGTACCAGCCTTGGAGCAATTTCTTGCAAAGGCAGGATGTGTCTTACACACTTCAACTCTACTGCAGACCTCGGCATTCCGTATACCACACAGGTTTCTTCACTCTCTGCAAAGGTTGATGTCACCCCCGAATCATAGAGTGCTTTCATCATACGGGCCCCGTCGCTGCCCATCCCCGTCATAATGACGGCATGACGTTCCAGCGAGGTAAGCTGCAATACCGATTCAAACAGTGTATCTACAGAAGGACGATGTCCATTACGGACCTCTTCCTTAGTAAGCTCTATCATGTATTGGCCGCCAGGCACAGGAACCACTGTCAGGTGATAACCCCCGGGGGCAATATACGCCGCACCCTGCCGGAGAATCATACCGTGCTCCGCTTCCGCGACCTCCAGCGCGCTGAAGGTATTCAGACGCTGGGCCAGCGATTTGGTGAAGTTAGGCGGCATATGCTGGACAATGACAATCGGTGCCGGGAAGTCACCGGGGATGTTCTCCAGGAATGCCTTCAGCGCTCTCGGACCTCCGGTTGAGCAGCCTACAGCAACCAGCTTACGCACGCTCCGGCTTCCGCTTGCCTGGCCTCCTGTTGCTGCGGGAGGTTCAACGAACGAGCTTGCAGCAATTTCAGCAGCCGCACGTTGTACAGCCCTTCCGGCGCCCTGCGCCTCCTGGGAGCGGCCTTTCAACCTGTCGGGAGCCGGTTTAGGCACTGCCGGCGCAGGCTTGGCTACCCGCTTCGCAGCCGCCGGCTCAGTGTCGGTCTCCGGCTTCCGTTTGTCAGCGGGCGGTTCAAGCGGCGCCCTGACCCTTGGCTTCTCCGTGCCCTGAAGCGGCGCTTTATCCGCTTCTTTCTTGGACGGCTCCAGCTTCCTTCTTACCGGTTCCACAACAGCCCGCGGAGCAGGCGGTTCAGCAGCGGGAGGAGGAGGCTCAGGCGATTTGACGGCGGAAGCGCGGGCTTCACGGCGCTCGCGCGCCAGCATCGCTTCCTTCATTTGCTCCCGGAGGGACTCTCCGACAGCGATGATATCCTGGGAGTTTGAAATGGACGGCTTTCGGATGAAATCGAAAGCCCCCCACTCCAAGGCCAGAATCGTCTCCTTCATACCCTCTTCATTGATGCCGGACAGCATAATCACCGGGAGCGGACGCTGGGCCATGATACTTTTGAGCGCCTCCAGGCCATTCATCTCAGGCATCTCCACATCCATGGTTACGAGATCCGGACGAAGCTCGTTAACCTTCTCAATCGCCTCGCGTCCGTTGGCAGCTGTCGCTGTGACTTGAAAGTCGGCATCATTCTCTATTAAATCGGAAATAATCTTGCGCATGAATGCAGAATCATCAACAACCAGAACTTTATATGGCCTCATAGCTTTTCCACCTCTGTCCCTCAAATTCAGAACAATTATCTGTTTCGTTTCAACCACTTGCTGATGAATCCCTTGATGCCTTGAACTTTAGCGGTTTCTACTGAATCCACAGCCAGATAGCTCTGCGCAAGCCTCTGCACATCCCTGGCTGCAATACTGTTCGGAAAAGCCACTGAGAATGGAATTTGTTTCTTAACGGCCTGTACTACATGCGGATCACTGCTGATGTAACCGAGAAAGGGAAGCTCAAGCTGCAGGAACCGGCTGGCCGCCATCCGGATTTTGTCACTGGTGGCCCGTGCCTCCCGTTCATCCCCTGCCTGATTGACAATCAGCCTGAACGAAACCTCAGGATGCGAATTATGAACAACCTTCATCAGTGCATATGCATCTGTAATTGCGGTAGGCTCAGGCGTGGTCACCACCAGGCAGTCATCGGCAGAAGTGATGAATTTCATCGTTTCCTTGGACAGCCCCGCCCCTGTGTCGAACAGGATGAAATCCATGGTATCGGCAATGCTTGCAATCTGTGTGGTAAAGTAATTCAGATCCGCCTCCGAGAGCGTAAACAGCTCGTCCATCCCGGAGCCCCCTGCAATGAAGGGCAGCGCCTCCGGTCCGAGCTGAATGATCTGTCCGATATCCGCTTCCCGCTTGAGCAGGTGATATAGATTGTATCTGGAGGAGACACCCATAAGGACATCAATATTGGCCATGCCGATATCGGCATCGAACAGAAGCACTCTGCGTCCCATGGCCTTCAGTGCAAGCGCGAAGTTAAGGGTGAAATTCGACTTTCCGACTCCCCCCTTCCCGCTGCATACCGTGATGATCCGGGCGGAGGCACCGCTTCCGGGAGCCTGCCTTGTATCCTGGCTGGAGACCAGCCGTCTTAATGCCTGCGCCTGGTCCATCACCCGCCCCCTGTTCCCAGCAGCATGCCGCCAATCTGCTCCCCTGTGGCCATAAGAAGATCATCAGGAACATTCTGTCCGTTGGTAATATAAGAGAGCTTCAGCGGATAATCATTCAGGACATTGAACAGCGGGCCGTAGCTCCCCGTTTCATCCAGCTTCGTGAATACAACCTTATCCAGCTGGTATCTGCCGAAGTGCTCCGCGATTTTTTTCATATCACGGCTCTTCGAGGTGAGGCTCAGCACCAGCAGGGTCTCGCTCTTAAGCTCCTTGGCCAGCAGGCTCTGCAGTTCAGCCACCAGCATTTCATTGCGGTAATTCCGTCCGGCGGTATCCATTAGCACCAGATCACAGCTCTCCAGCCGGAACATCGCCCGCTGCAGGTCTCCCGGCGACTGGACAACCTCCAGCGGCATGTTGAGAATGGAAGCGTAGGTTCTGAGCTGTTCAACGGCAGATATCCGGTAAGTATCCGAGGTAATCAGCCCAACCTTACGGCCTTGCTTGAACAGCTGCTCCGCTGCCAGCTTGGCAATCGTTGTCGTCTTGCCGACCCCAGTCGGCCCGGCAATATATACAATCCGGGTATCCGGGGCAATACCGCCGGCAATGCGTCCTGACAGAAATTCATCAATCTGCTCTCTAAGCACAGCCTCGAATTGTTCCGGCCCCCAGCTGCTTCCTTCCTGACGGTAACGCTCCAGAACATGTCCGATCCATTCCTCTACGAGCACAGCGTCAGTCTCCTGGTCAATCAGGCGGCTGCGTAAGGATTCCAGCGCATCAGGCAGCTCAGCTGCCCCTGAGGAATAACGTGCGATACGTTCCATCCATTGCTTCATATCCCGGATCTCCCGCAGGACATCACTCTCAGTTGCAGCGGCAGTATCAGGTTCAGGCTGTTCTGCAGCAAGCGATTCATAGATGGCAGCAAGTTTCTTCCGGCTCTCCTCCGGCTGCGGTACAGCCGGCTGGCCTGCTGCAATATCCTCAGTGCGGATATCCGGCGGCTCCGTCTTGACTAAAGGCGGCATCACAGCGACACCCCCACCCTGCTCCAGCGGATCAGCCAGCGCTGCGGCAATCTCGGCAAACGACTTGGCTGCTGCCGCATCTCTTACCGTCACAGGCGGCGGGAGAGGAGGAGCAGCGGCTGAGGCAGCCTTTTGATAGGCCTCGGGCACTGCATTTCGTGGTACATTCATTGGCGGTGCAGGAATCTTCTCCTGCGCGGCTGCCTTTGCACCGTTCTCCACAGCAGCCACAACCTCAATCTTCTTTTTAGAGAACATGCCCATGAATCCGCCAACTTTTATTTCTTTGGTGCTTAAAATAACGGCATCGCTTCCAAGCTCGCTGCGGATCGAATGCATGGCGTCAGGCATCGTATCGACCACATAACGCTTCACTCTCATAAGTTCACCACCCCGACGCTTTGTATTTCAATGTTTGGCTCCAGCTCGCTGTAGGAGAGCACCGGGATATCCTGCATGGTTCGCTCAATCACCTGGCGCAGATACATGCGAATCGTTGGAGAGGTTAGTACAATCGGCTGCTGGCCGGATTGCAGGAGACGGTTGATCTGCTCCGTAAGCCGCTGATAGACGGTTTGGGTAGATACCGGATCAAGCGCCAAGTAGCTGCCCTGCTCCGTCTGCTGCACGCTCTCGGAAATTTTCTTCTCAAGTCCGGGGCCTACAGTAATGACACGCAGGGTCTCCCCCGTCTGAGAGAACTGCTGGGTAATCTGTCTGGAGAGGGATTGCCGCACATATTCAGTCAGAATGTCAGGGTCCTTGGTATACGTGCCGTAATCGGCAAGCGTCTCGAAGATGGTGACCAGATCGCGGATGGATATTTTCTCCCGCAGCAGCTTGCCCAGCACCTTCTGAATATCCCCGACAGCAAGAATGGAAGGGATCAGCTCGTCCACCAGCACAGGGTAATTCTCCCTGAGGTTGTCGACCAGTTGCTTCGTCTCCTGACGGCCCAGCAATTCGTGTCCATACCGTTTGATCAGCTCGGTCAGATGTGTCGCTACAACGGAAGGCGGGTCAACCACGGTATAACCGGATAATTCAGCCCGCTCCTTCACCGACTCATCAATCCATAGGGCAGGCAGCCCAAAGGATGGTTCAATAGTCTCAATCCCGCTAATCGACTCATCATCATAACCGGGGCTCATGGCGAGATAGTGATTAAGTAATAATTCACCGCCGCCAACGTTATTTCCTTTAATTTTGATGACATATTCATTCGGTTTTAGTTGAATATTGTCGCGTATGCGAATAACCGGCACGACAAGACCCATCTCCAGCGCACATTGCCGTCGAATCATGATGATGCGGTCGAGCAGATCGCCGCCCTGTCCGGTATCCGCCAAAGGAATCAGACCATAACCAAATTCGAATTCGATCGGGTCCACCGTAAGCAGATTGATGACACTTTCGGGACTTCGCACCTCTTCGATCTGCTTCTCCTCGACCAGTTGTTCATCGGCAATCTGCTGCCTGCTGGCCTTCTGCCCCATACTGTAAGCCGCGTAAGCCATCAGCCCTGCCAAAGGAAGCGTGGACATAATCGTAATCGGGGTGAAGAAACCCAGAAACGCAATTGTCGCAGCCACTATGTATAGAAGCTTCGGATATGACAGCAATTGTCCGGTCAGATCCTCGGCCAGATTGCCTTCCGAAGCCGCCCGGGTAACGATCAGACCGGAAGCCGTGGAGATCAGCAGGGCCGGAATCTGGCTGACCAGACCGTCACCGATGGTCAGTACAGAGTAGGTTGAGAGTGCTGTCTGGAACGACATACCGTGAACGGTCATACCGATAATGAAGCCGCCGATCAGGTTGATAATGAGGATGATGATACTGGCAATGGCGTCACCTTTGACGAACTTACTCGCACCATCCATGGCTCCGAAGAAATCCGCCTCGCGTTCGACATTACGGCGGCGTTCCCGTGCCTGCTGCTCATTGATCATCCCCGCATTCAGATCCGCATCAATACTCATCTGCTTACCGGGCATCGCATCCAGTGTGAAGCGGGCGCCTACCTCGGCCACGCGCTCAGAACCCTTGGTGATAACAATGAACTGAACCACCACCAGGATCAGGAAGACAATGAACCCGATCGCGATCTGTCCCCTGGCAATCCAGCTTCCGAAGGTCGCTACGACCTCCCCGGCATGGCCATCAGCCAGAATCAGCTTAGTTGTTGACAGGTTCAGCGCTAAGCGGAACAGCGTTGTGATCAGGAGCAGTGAAGGAAATATTGAGAACTGCAGCGGATCTCTGGTATTCATAGCGACCAATATAATGGTCAGGGCTATCGAGATATTGACAATTAACAGTACATCCAAAAGCCAGACAGGGATGGGCAGAATCATCATCAGCACGATACCGATAATGCCCAGTAGAACTGTTAGATCTTTAGCTTTCAATGTCCTTAACCTCCCCCGGCTTATCTCCTCTTGCCTTTAAGCTTGTATACATAGGCCAGCACTTCGGCAACTGCCTGGAACAGATCGGCCGGCACTACATCACCGATCTCCGCCCTCTGGAACAATGCCCGTGCCAGCGGCTTATTCTCCATCGTTACAACACCATGCTCCTTGGCCAGTTCCCTGATGCGGAGTGCCACATAATCCTGACCCTTGGCTATAATCTGAGGAGCCTCCATTGTGGAACCGTCATACTTCAGGGCGACTGCAAAGTGGGTCGGGTTCGTGATGATAACATCGGCCTTGGGGACCTCCTGCATCATCCGCTGCATCGCCATTCTGCGCTGACGTTCCCTGATCTTGCCTTTGATGATGGGGTCGCCCTCCATCTTTTTGTACTCATCCTTAATGTCCTGCTTGGACATTTTGAGACTCTTCTCATGCTCGTATTTCTGATAGATATAGTCCAGTACAGCCATTATAAAAAGAGCCGCTGCAATCTTGATGCCCAGGCTCATGGTCAGCTTCGCAACGAAGCTGTATGTCCCTTCCGCATCGACATGCGAGAGGCGTGCAAAGCTCTCCTTCTGTCCCCAAAGCGTACTGTAGACCAGATAGGCAATCAGGATGAGCTTGAAGACAGATTTGAGGAACTCTACTACGGAACGCATTGAAAAAATATTTTTGAAGCCTTTGATGGGGTTGATCTTGCTGAACTTAGGCGTAATTCCTTCGCCTGAAGCCATAAAGCCTACCTGTGCGAAGTTGGACACAAGCGCCAGCAGGAAGGTGATGCCCAGCAGCGGAGCGAGCAGGATGAGGATCTGCAGCCCGTACTGGTTGAACAGCGCCGAGATATTCTCTGGTGTTACCTCAAGCATCATCCGGTTCTGGAACACATCTGTATACAGCTTGATAAACCGTTCTTTCATGAAGCCGCCGAAGACGCTCAGTGACAGCAGCGCCGAGAAGAGGACCACTGCACCTGACATTTCAGCACTTTTAGCAACCTGCCCCTTCTTGCGGGCATCCTGCCGTTTCTTCGGAGTGGCCTTCTCTGTCTTATCTCCCCCGAACAGCTGAAGGTTCAGTTTGTATCTTGCCTGTTTTGCCAAGACAATCTCTCCTTACTGTAGCCTAAGGACTCTTCCCAATGAGGCCAAGCAGATTGTGCATGGACTCGAACATAATCTCGAAGAGATTCTGGAACAGCGCAGCCAGCCCCGGCATCAGTATAAGAAGCAGCGCCAGACCGATAATGATTTTGAGCGGAACACCGATGACAAACACATTATATTGCGGAGCCGTTCTGGCCAGGAAGGCCAGGCCTACATCCGTCAGGAACAGAGCAGCGACCAGCGGAGCCGACATTTGGAAGGCCAGCATAAAGGATTGTGCAAAGGTGCGGATCAGAAACTCAGACAAGCTTCCGCCGATCATTTTGAGGAACAGATCATTATCTATCGGCACCCATTTATAGCTGTATACGATAGCATCCAGCAGGTAGTGGTGGCCATTCATGCTCAGGAACAGCAGCAGTGCAATCATATACTTGAAGTTACCGATAATCGGCGCCGAGGCCCCGGTCATCGGGTCAATGACGTTCGCAATTCCGAACCCGATCTGAATATCGATAAAAGAGCCCGCAGTCTGAATCGTCATAAACATCAGGTAGGCGATAAACCCAAGCAACAGCCCGATTAATGCCTCCCTGATAATCAGGAGGATAAACCCCAGATCCTGCGGAACGGTAATATTCATACTGCCTGAGCTGAAGATGACCATGGACACAAAAAAAGACAAACCAATTTTGAACGTTGTCGGCACGCTTTGCGACGAAAAGACAGGAACGACAACAAAAAAGGCGGTAATTCGACAAAAAATCAACAGAAAGACAGGAAAACTTTGCAGAAGGGTCTCTATATTCATAGTCTCAACCGATATACATATAGAGACTGCCCAGAATTTGGCTGGTGAAATCCACCAGCTTCGTTATAATCCACGGACCGAACAGCAGTAAAGCAAGCAGTACGGCAACGATTTTGGGAACAAACGCCAGGGTCTGCTCCTGAATCTGGGTTGTGGCTTGAAAAATACTGACGATCAGTCCTACCACCAGACCAAGAATCAGCATGGGGGCGCTGGTCTCCAGCACTAAATATACGGCTTGGCCGGCCAGACCGATAATAAACTCCGCATTCATCCCATGTGCCTCCTCTTATAAGTCAGGTGTTAAAACTCAGCAGCAGTGATTTGACTACTAGGTACCAGCCGTCCACCAGCACAAAGAGCATAATTTTGAAAGGCAAAGATATCATTACCGGCGGCAGCATCATCATCCCCATGGCCATCAGGGTGCTGGACACCACAATATCAATAATAAGAAAAGGAATAAAAATCATAAAGCCCATGGTAAACGCCTTCTTCATCTCGCCGATTGCAAAAGCAGGTACCATTACTGTTAAAGGAATATCATTATAGCTGGCTGGCTTTACTGTAGCGTTATTGCCGGTATAGTTCATGAACAGCAGCAGGTCCTTCGTGTTCGTCTGCTTGAACATAAATTCCTTAATCGGCTCCTGCGCTTTGTTCAGTGCTTCACTCTGGGTCAGAGTCCCCTTCATATAGGGCTGTAAGGCCGTCTCGTTCACGGTTGCCAGCGTCGGCGACATAATGAACAGGGTTAAGAATAGAGCCAGTCCTACAAGCACCTGATTCGGAGGCATCTGCTGTGTACCCAGTGAGGTTCTTACGAACCCAAGTACGATCACGATCCGCGTGAAGCTGGTCATCAGCACCAGGAATGAAGGAGCAATGCTAAGCACCGTTACCAGCAGCAGGATGGAGATGGAGCTTGTCCCTCCGCTTGAGGCATCGTTGTCCCCCACCGAGATATTGATATTAGGAATCGGGTCGGCATGAACCGGATGCAGGAGCAGCACACTGAAAATACCAAGCAGCATAAAAGAAAGAATCAGCTTTTTTTTCATAAATCCTCCGACTCTTTCCTGAGATCCTCATCCCTGCGCAGTTCCTCCAGCTTCTCTTTGCGCTCTGGCGCCAGGGCTAGCTTGGATTGCAGCGTCTCATAGAAAGACGAAGTCTCATGAATCTCAATTTCCTGGGACGGCACCTCACCGCGCAGCTTGGACTTGATTTTGGCGATAAGCGGTGCAATAAAGTTATCCGTTCCTGGGGCCTGGTCTTCAAAAGCGGATATAATCAGCGCCACCTCTGCCGGATCGGTGATCTTATCCATCATAGTGATGTCCTCGCCCACTCCGATCAGATAGAGGCTGCCGCCCAGCTCAATGACCTGAATCGACTTATTCGGACCCAGCCCCAGCGCACCCAGCGTACGGATGGAACGGCCGCTCATCAGAGTCTGATTGCGGCGTCCCAGAAAACGGATCAGCAGCACGATAAGAATAACAATGACTGCCAGAAAAAAAACAACCTTCAATAAATTCAGCAGGGCATTACTACTGTCTCCGAGCGTTCCGGAAGCAAATAACATACCTCGTTCCTATATACCCAGCGTTTTATTGATGGCTTCAATGACACGGTCTGCCTGGAAAGGCTTCACAATAAAGTCCTTGGCACCGGCCTGGATTGCATCAATAACCATAGCCTGCTGACCCATGGCTGAACACATAATGACTTTGGCATTGGCATCTACTTTTTTGATCTCCTTAAGGGCGGCGATCCCGTCCATTTCAGGCATGGTGATATCCATCGTGATCAGATCCGGGCGCAGTTCCTTAAATTTCTCTATAGCCTGTGAACCGTCCTGGGCTTCACCCACTACCTCAAATCCGTTCTTCGACAAAATGTCCCGGATCATCATTCTCATAAATGCTGCATCGTCCACGATTAGAATTCGGTTAGCCATTTTTACAAAATCCTCCCTAAGTATGCTTATTGTAATTTTTGTATACGGTCCCACTGGCTGACGATATCCGTAACGCGGACACCGAAGTTCTCGTCGATAACTACGACTTCCCCCTTGGCAATGAGCTTGTTGTTAACCAGAATGTCAACAGGCTCACCTGCCAGCTTGTCCAGTTCAATAATTGAACCTTGCGACATTTCCAGAATATCTTTGATCTGCTTCTGGGTCCTTCCTAATTCTACGGTTACCTTCAGTGGTATGTCCATTAATAAATTTAAATTATTTTCGTCAATATTGCCAAAAGCCCCTGCACTCAGATTCGCAAATTGCACAGGCTGTACATTCACATTACGGCCCTGTGCCGGATTCTGCGGCTGAGCCTGCGGATAGGGCGTGCCCTGAGGCGGCATTCCGTAAGGCGGCATGCCCTGCATCCCATACGCCGGCATCCCTGCCGGAGGATAATAATACCCCCCTTCCGGCATTCCCGGATAAGGCGGCATGCCCTGACCCTGCGGCGGATATTGCGGCGGGTAACCTCCCGCCTCCGGCGCCGGCATCTGCTGCTGAGCTGTAGGTGGTGCCTGCGCTGGTTCCGGTGCAGGCGCTGGTGCGGCTGCAGCAGCCGGAGGCGGTGTAGCTTCCGCAGAGGAGACTGCCGCTTCCTGGTCAGCCTGGCTGACATCGCCTAGCAGCATGGTCACCATATCCTTGGCGAATTGTACCGGCAGCAGCTGCATGATGGTGGAATCAATCAGATCGCCGATCTTGAGGCGGAAGGAAATCTGGATCAGAGTCTCATCATCCGGCAGGCTACCTACACCTTCTCCGCTGGACATGTTAAGAATATCAATGCCAGGCGGAGAAATGTTGACGAATCTGTTGAAGATCGTTGACATTGAGGTAGCGGACGAGCCCATCATCTGGTTCATCGCTTCCTGCACGGCACTGATATGAATCTCGTTCAGTTCCTCGTCTTTGGGATCTCCTTCCCCGCCGAGCATCAAGTCGGCAATAACCTGTGCATCCCTAATCTTGATCACCAGAGAATTGATTCCCTGGAAACCGTCGACATACTGTACGTGAACAGCTACATGAGGTTTGGGAAAGGCTTCTTCGAACTCTCCGCGTGTAATAATGGATACCTTAGGGGTAGTAATATCTACCTTCTTACCCAGCAAGGTGGAGAGTGCGGTTGCCGCACTTCCGAAGGTGATATTGCCGATCTCTCCCAATGCATCCTGTTCAAAAGGTGTTAAGTAATCATCCACGGTCTTCGGTGAAGGAGCCAAATTGCCTTCCGCAGACTGTCTAAGAAGAGCATCTATCTCTTCCTGGGACAAATAATCTTTACTCGTCAAACTCTTCAACCCCTTCGCTGACAATCTCGTCTATTTGCACAGCCACACGTTCTTTGATCATCCCCGGACTTCCAATGAATTTCAGCTTGTCCCCCACCTTAATCGACAGACCGGAATCCACCGTCTTGTTAAGAGAAATCACGTCGCCGATGCTGAGCCCGAGAAATTCAGCAATGGATAAATTCGATTCGCCCAGCTCAGCCACGATGGGAAGCTGCGCCCGGTGCACTCTTGCCCGGATGGCTTCGAGCTCTACCTCATCCCGCACCTTTTTCTCAGAGACAAACCACTGGTGCACCGAGAGTCTTGACATAATCGGCTCCAGCACAACGTGCGGGATACAGAGATTGATCATCCCCGTTGTGTCTCCTATTTTGGTACTGAGGGAGATCAGGGCAATCGTTTCATTAGGCGATACAATTTGCATAAACTGCGGATTCGTTTCCAGCGCCTCCATCCGGGGATGGATATCAAGCACCGTCTTCCAGGCTTCCTGCAGACTTTCAAAGCATCTGCTGAAAATCCTCTCCATAATGGTCGTTTCGATTTCAGTCAATGCGTTAATTTTGGAGGGTGCCGTTCCGAAGCCGCCAAGCAGACGGTCCAGCATGGCAAAAGCAATATTCGGATGCACCTCCATCACCATTCGGCCCTCCAGCGGCTCGGCCTCAAAAATATTCAATATCGTCATTTTGGGAATGGAGCGGATAAACTCGTCATAAGGGAGCTGCTCTACTTGAACGACATTGATCTGCACGAAGGTGCGCAATTGGGCCGAAAAGTACGTTGTAAGGTAGCGGGCAAAGTTATCATGAATCCGGGTTAAGCTGCGGATATGATCTTTGGAGAAGCGTACGGCCCGTTTGAAATCATAAGAGCGGATCTTTTTAGTAGTTTCCTCTTTTTTAAGTTCGTCGGCATCCATTTCACCGGATGAAAGTGCAGCAAGCAGAGCATCAATTTCGTTTTGTGATAGTACATCAACCAATTCAATCACCCCCCCATCAAAGAATTGACCCGCCTGCAGCTACATTGGTGCCATTATGAATTTGGTGAATTCAATCTGGGTAATCGAACCTTCTGTCAGGTTTTTGTTGATGATGTTCACCAGTTTGCTGCTGAACTGATCTTTGCCGCTGGCCCCATTCAGCTCCTCGGGTTTGGCATCGGCAATCGCTTTGATAATCAGCGGTGTTATTTTAATCGATTTTATCTTTTCGAATTCTTCCTTGGACGCCGCTGAATCTAATTGAAGCGCGATGTCAACTGAAAGGATGTAATCGGGATCGGCGAGATTAGTTTTGATATCCTGGATTTCGGCCGTCATCTTAACAATTTCATCAGCAGTCATCTTCTTCGTCTCCACGTTCTGGACAGCCTTGTTCACTTCATTCCCGTCACTCGGGAAAAATCTGTCCATCAGCAAAAATGCAGCGACTACGATAAGGGTAACGGCCAGCAATATCGTGATGAGCCATGGCAGCATCTTTTTCATGAAAGCTCCTCCATTGACTGGACTTTAATGGTGGCAGCGTGTGTGCCTATGTCCCTGTTATATTCCTTGATCTTGCTAATGACTTCATCGGCCTTCTCAAGCACGATCAGCCTTTTGCCGGTTACCAGCGTAATATACGTGTCCGGTGATTCTTCAACCATTTCAACCAGCAGGGCATTCAGCCACATCCCCGCCCCGTTCAATCTTGTTACCGAAATCATGACAGGCCTCCTAACCTAAATAGGGGGAGGAGCTCCTCCCCCACGACTGCAATAACATTTCCGCTGCAGGCAAAACGTTATTATTCAGCAAGTTACATATTACGGTTCAGGCTTAACGCTTCAGATTAACTACTTCCTGCAATACTTCATCGGAAGTGGTGATAATCCGTGAATTCGCCTGGAATCCACGCTGGGTAACAATCATTTCTGTAAACTCGCCGGTCAGATCCACATTGGACATTTCCAGCTGGCCGGTAACGATGGTACCTGTCCCGGCTTCTGGATCATTGGCAGTTGTCGGTTCCAATGCTCCTTCAGCATTTGCATTTAGGGTCATCCGGTACAAGTTGCCGCCGATCTTCTCAAGCCCCTGCGGATTGCTGACTTTACCCATGCCAATCTGAACACCGGATTCAGTAGTGCCGTCCGCCATCGTCTGCACAATTGTTCCGTCACTGGAGATGGAGAATGCCGTAACATCGTCAGCGATCTGAATGGGTGCGCCTCCGGAGTCAACAACATGTAAGCCATCCGATGTAATCAGATTGCGGCTGGCATCCACATGGAAATCTCCGGCACGGGTAAGGAACGGTACTTCCTGGTCACCCGTAAGCTTCACCAGAAAGAATCCGTCTCCGTCGATCCGCAGATCTGTAGGGTTATTCGTTGTCATCGCACTACCAGCTGTGTGCATAGTGTCAACGGAACCGATGGATACCCCAAGACCGATTTGCTTGGCATTGACACCGCCTTGTCCCTCTTCTCCGGGTGCTGTAACCCCAGAGACAGTCTGGCTCATAATATCCTTGAACATCACGCGTCCTGACTTGAAGCCGATGGTATTGACATTCGCAATATTGTTACCAATGACATCGAGCTTAGTCTGGAATCCGCGCATACCTGAAACCCCTGAGTACATAGATCTTAACATTATTAATCGTCCTCCCGGTTATAGAGTCTTCTGACTCTTAAGAATTGAAAGATGAAGCTGGAGCGGTGGCCGCGTCAGTCGGTCGGCAGCCACTTTCGGCTCTCCAGTAAGGACCAGCCGAGGTCAAGATATAATTACTGCACTGTCAATCTGCGTGAATACATTGTCTTTCATTGAATTGCCGTCCATCGCTGTAACCACTGTCCGGTTCTTTACACTTACAATCAATGCCATGTCCTTCATAAGAATCAGGGATTCTTTGCTTCCCTTAGCGGCTGCTTTGTCTACCGCAGAGGAGATCTGATCCAGCTGGCGGCTGCCAAGCTCGATTCCCCGCTGCTCCAGACGCTTTGCTGCATGATTGCTGAACTTCAGCATATTCTTCTGCAGCACACTCTCGAACGACGCTTCAGGACTTGATGAGCCCTTAACAGATTGCTGACGCTGCAAGGCGGAAGGATGTACAGCTGCCGGATATAATTGTCCGATAGTTATTCTGTCACTCATGATGTCTCCCCGCTCTCCCCGCCGCTTGTTTCAGTCTCGCTGGCTGCCGGAGTCTCACTGGCCGCTGGTGTCTCGCTACCCGCTGGAGTCTCGCTGCCCGCTGCAGGTGTAGTGCCGGCATTCTGAATTTGCGTAATATCCGTCAGAGCAATCCGCTCCTTGCCTACCACTGCGTATTGCACACCGCTGCTGACCACAATCGATTCGACATTGCCTGATTTCGGCAATTTCGTCTCGGCATCCGTCCAGGTGATATCCTTCCCGATCAATCCGGACACAGAGCCAAGGGACTGATTCAGTGCTGTAAGCTGGGTGGATATATTCATAAGCTGCTCTACAGATGAGAACTGAGCCATTTGAGCGATGAATTCCTTATCCTCCATTGGCTGCATCGGGTCCTGGTTCTGCAGCTGGGTAATCAGTATTTTCAAGAACTGATCCTTGCCCAGTGTAGAGTTGCCTGTGGTCTTGGGTGTCTTATCATTCGCTACATAATTCCACTCGTTGCTGTTAGACACGGGATTCGTTGCCATATCATTTCACCTCGCTTATCCTGTAGATCAAATCTTGGTTGAGAATCCGCCGCTCTGGTTACTGTCCTGCTGAGCTGCTGACACCCAGTCCTTCCATTCTCCATTAAGCTCTGCGGCAAGCACGGCATCTGCCGACTCTTCCTGGCGTTCCCGTGAACGTCTGCCTTGCTGCTGTCCGCCCGCGCCTGTCTGCTGACCCTGACCTCCGGTCCACTGTGACTGAGGGGAGCTGTTGTTCTGCGTAACTTCCAAGCGCTCTACTTGAAGTCCCTGGGACTGCAAGGCCAATCGAAGCTGACTCATCTGCTGCTCAAGCATATCCTTGGTTCCGGCATGCTGGGTCATGAACTGTGCCACCAGATTACCGTTTTGCATGGAAATCTTCACATCCACTTGTCCCAGATTCTCCGGGAATAAGGTAATCGTGGCTTCAGCCACTCCACCCTTCTTGACAATCTCAAGCTTGCCGCTGATGAAGGTGTTCATCTCCTGGGCGAATTGCTGAACCGGCACTGGCGCGGCTTCCGCCTTGAGCGGTGCAGTAATTCCGTGCCGCAGGGATAATTGGCCGGCCGTTACAACCTCCGGCTCCGCGGTCACTGCTTCGCCAGCGGGCAAAGCCTCCTCGGCTGATACGGTCTTCTTCATCGAAGCCGCCATTCCTGCAAGAACAGGAGTGGAGCCCTCATCTGCAATTACAGCTTCGGCGGTACCGGCTGCTGCTGCATCCAACATGGAACGAGTGCTGGCTGAAGCCCCCAATAACCTACGGACATCCGTTGCCAAATCTGCTTTGCTATACATTTCCACCTTGGGCTCGCTTTCCGTTGCCTGCTTAAGCGACACCGCTGGAGCATCCACAACTGCTGGAGCCTTGTTAGCCATGGACTTGTGATTAACAGGCGCACTCTCCGCCATAATAGCCGAGAATTGATTCAGAAGCGCCGCTCCTTTGGCAGCAGTCTCCTGATCCCCGCTGACAGCTGCCGTCTGAACCTGTTGAAGCAGGCTGTTCAGTTCATCTTGAACGGCAAAGCGCAGGGTTTCAGGGTTCTTGGCAAGCGGCGACAAGCTGATGGATGTATCAGCAGCAGTAGCCGAGGCATCCTGTGAACCTGTAGAGGGATTGCCGGACACAAGAGCAGATACTTGAAGCAGCCAGCCTTGAAGCGCTGCAATCAGCGCCGGATCAGCCGCAAGGCTGGTGTCCAGCTTCTCTATATCCTGCACAAGACCTTCCAGCAGTTTCGTTTGCTTGCCATCTGCGCTGCCTGCCTCTTCTCCCTTAGCCTGAACAGCACTCAGGAGTCCCTGCAATAATGAAGCTAAATTACCGGCTGCAGGAGTCTCAGTGCCTTTGACAGCGATGACTCCCACCATGCTCTGCACAAGCGTCTGGGCAAATGGCGTCGCCGGATTAACCGTTCCGGTTGTTCCCTGCGTTGTTCCGCCGGAAGCAGCCAGATTGCCTGCGGTTAAGGTTTGTAGAATAATACTCATCTTTTTCACCTCCCTTCAAAAGTTATTTCCCGCCCATCAGACGGTTGACAATTTTGGCTGTCTGTTTGCTGTCTTTCTTGGTCATCTCCCCCAGAATCGAGGAGCGGACCGAGTCACTGACCGTATTCAGCACCGTGATGACCTTATCCGGACTAAGGCTGTACATAGAGCCAAGCAGCACTGCCGCATCCGCAGCGGGCATGCTGGTGAAAGTCTGGCCTAGCTTCTCCTGATCCAGATTAGCTGAAGGCTTGGGAGTAGTGGTACCCGCCTCCTGCTTCAGCCGGGATTGCAGGGCTGCAATAGCCATATCGGTTGAATTTGTGGTTTCTTTTAGCTTTATGGAGACATCTGCCGCTTTTTTGGCATCCATTTTTTCCAGGATGGCCGATTTTGCCGCATTGCTCATCACACTGAAGATTTGAACCATCTCATCGGTAGTCAAATTCTCCATGATCGGTGCCGCTTTGGAGGCCTTCATGCCGGCGTAGAGTTTGGCCAGATCCGTCACTTTCTTCAGATAAGGATCTTCCTCTTCCTCGGTGGCTGCGGCCGTTTCAGCGGCAGTCTTTAACTCTTCAACCTGCTTTTGAAGCGCTTCGGCCTTGGTGGTCTCCGCCGCCTTGTCTTCCTCAGCCTTCTTCAGCTTCTCCTCCTGAGCGGTAAGCTGTGCTTTGAGTTCTTTGATCGTGCTCGCGGAGCTGGCGGCTTGCTCCTTGCTCTCAGCCGGCGGATTCTCTGCGGCTTCACCTGGCGCTGCCGGGTCCGGCGGGGGATCAGGCACCCATTTCTCTATAACAGGAATTTTGTTGGCAATCGCCAGCACGTTGTTACGGATATCCATATTAAATAGGGTGAGCAGTACCCCAAGCAGTACAAGCGTGAAAATGATTGGAATCATCAAGAACAAAAAACGCTCTAATTTGCCTGCCGACCCTTCATCTTCAAGTTCCATCTGATTATTTGCCACTAGCGGAAACCTCCCGGGTTAGAGGGATTTCATCGCGAAGCGGACGGTAGCCATCTCATCCAGTTCGTTTTGTTCCCGTAAACTCATATTCTGCAGAAATGCGGTTTGTGCTTTGTCTTTGGCCTTAAGCCATACCTTCTCATCCAGAACCTTAGTACTCAGGTGATCCTGCTTATTCTGAACCTCAACATGTGCAAGGCTGATATCGGAATGCTTGCGGGCAATGCATTTGTCGAGATAATCTACGTAATCCTGCATTTCGCGAAGCTTAGCCATCGGTGTCTTCTGCTGTGCTGCACTTTGCAGGGACAACATCAGCGTACTGCGCTGGCCGATTAATTCATCAAGGCTTTTTTCCTGTGCCTGCAGTTCTCCGAGCGCGCTTGAGAGCATCCACTCTGCCTGTGTTTTTTCGTTACCCTTCAAGTCCACCACTTTTTGAAAAGTATAATGGAATCTCATGATCAATCAACTCCTCGAGAACTGTGAAATTAAAGTCTGCTGCACTTCGCTAAGGGTTACCTTCTCGTTCACTTTTTGCTTGGTGAAATCCCAGATGCTGTCGATGTAATGCATCGACTCATCGATTTGCGCGTTAGAGCCCCTCTGGTAGGCTCCGATGTTAATCAGATCCTCGGAATCCTTATACACCGCCATCAGGCGCTTCACATTCTCGGCTGCTGCAATCTGCTCCTCCGGGGCGATATCCTTCATCACCCGGCTGATGCTTGCGAGAACATCGATCGCCGGAAAATGTCCTTTGTTGGCTATATTCCGGTTCAGAACAATATGCCCATCCAAAATACCGCGTACAGCGTCTGCTATCGGCTCGTTCATATCGTCACCGTCAACCAGCACCGTGTAGAACGCGGTGATTGAACCTGTAGGACCCGTTCCGGCCCGTTCCAGCAGCTTAGGCAGACTGGCGAATACAGAAGGTGTATACCCTCTCATCGCCGGAGGCTCGCCGACTGCCAGCCCTACCTCACGCTGCGCCATCGCATAACGTGTTACCGAGTCCATCATCAGCATGACATTCAGACCACGGTCGCGGAAGTACTCGGCAATCGTAGTAGCGATCAGTGCCCCCTTAATCCGGATCAGCGCAGGCTGATCGGAAGTGGCCACAATGACTACCGAACGCTGAAGGCCTTCCGGCCCCAGATCGCGCTCAATGAAATCAAGCACCTCTCTGCCCCGTTCACCGATCAGCGCAATCACATTGACATCTGCCGAGGTGTTGCGGGCAATCATCCCCATCAGGGTACTCTTCCCCACACCCGAGCCGGCAAAAATCCCTACGCGCTGCCCCTTGCCGATCGTCAAAAGTCCATCGATAGCCCGGACTCCAATGCTGATCGGCTCGGCGACCCGCGGGCGGTTAAGCGGATTGGACGGAATGTTGAAGGTAGAGCTATGCGGCATTCTGGCCGGTATCAGTGAACCATCCAGCGGCTGTCCCAGACCGTCGAGAACCTTCCCGAGCAGCTCCGAGCCGACTTGAACGCTCAGCGGCTTGCCGGTACCAACCACATCACAGCCAGGCCCGATGGCCTGCAGTTCGCCAAGCGGCATTAACAGTACCTTGTTATCACGAAACCCGACAACCTCTGCCTGAAGCGGCTTACTTCCTTTGGCAGGATAGATATAGCACACATCACCGATGCTGGCGTCAGGCCCTTCCGACTCCACCATCAGCCCGATAACCTGCGTAACCTTGCCATTAATCCTTACCGGATCGAAGTTACGCAGCTGATCTTTGTATCTTCTGCTGTCAAGCATCGTCGTCCCCATTTCTGTGTTCATCCGAGTCCAGAGCGATTCTTAGCAGTTCTTTTTTAATTTCGGCAAGCTGGGTATCGACACGGGCATCGATGCTGCCGAAGGAAGACCGGATTACACACCCCAGATCTCTGACCGTTGAATCCGGCAGAATCTGCAGCTCAGCCTGTGAGTCCACAGCAAGCGAGAGCTCTTCCCGGGCCGCATTGACAAAAGCAAACTGTGCAGGAGACACACAGAGTGAGATCAGCCCCTGCTCGCGTTTGCGGGCCAGGTTTTTACGGATCAGATCCATCGCAAATTTCGGTTCAACGGTCAGCTGCTTGTCCACGATTTTCTCAGCAATATCGCAGCTTAGCTCTACAAGAAACGGTTCCGCCTCCTGTATAATTACATCCCTTGCCCGGTATGCTTCCTGAAGCACGGTCCGCGCTTCTTCCATCATCTCGGCAAGACGCAGGGACATCTCCTGCTCTGCTTGAGCCAGACCTTCCTGATACCCCTGCTGATAGCCCTCGGATTTGACGGCTTCGATCAACAGCTCATCCTGTTCCCTGCGCTCGCGCCACCATTCTTCAGCTTCAGTCCGTGCTGATTCCACAATATTCTCCGCTTCCTCGGAGGCGCTGCGGACCTGACTCTCCGCGAACTCCTGAGCATCCTTCAGCATTTGCTTGCGGGACTGCTCCGCTGCCTCCCTGGCGGGGTCCTGGTAGTGGACTTCACCCGGAGGCTCTTCTGGAGCCGGCTCTTCAGTCAGGCCCGCATGATGTCTGGCCTGTTCAAGACGCTTCAGCACATCTACCGGAATATATTGAGAATGCTTGATCAGCTTAGACAATAATGTCATCTCCTCCGCCACGGGCGATGATAATTTCACCAGACTCTTCGAGTCTGCGGATCGTGCCTACGATGCGGGTCTGTGCTTCTTCCACATCACGCAGCCGCACAGGTCCCATGTACTCCATTTCCTCGCGGAAGGTCTCGGCCATACGCTTGGACATATTGCGGAAGATCACATCCCGCACTTCCTCGCTAGCCACCTTGAGCGCAAGCTGCAAGTCCGCGTTGTCGATATCCTTGATAATCCGCTGAATCGAGCGGTTGTCGACATTGACGATATCCTCGAAGACGAACATCCGCTTCTTGATTTCCTCGGCCAGCTCCGGGTCCTGAATTTCCAGGGAATCGAGAATAGTCCGTTCTGTACCGCGGTCTACGCCGTTCAGAATCTGTACAATCGATTCGATACCGCCTGCATTCGTATAATCCTGGGTGACTGTAGCAGACAGCTTCTGTTCCAGGACACGTTCGATTTGGGTGACCACCTCTGGAGAGGTACTGTCCATAATCGCTATTCTTCTGGCTACCTCCGCCTGCTTCTCCTGAGGCAGGGAAGACAGAATGGAGGCCGCCTGTTCAAATTGCAGATAAGAGAGTACAAGTGCAATGGTCTGTACATTCTCGTTCTGGATGAAGTTGAGAATCTGGTTCGGATCTGCCTTGCGGGCAAAATCGAAAGGTCTTACCTGCAGCGTTGCTGTCAGGCGGTTGATGACTTCGAGCGCCTTGGCCGAGCCGAGAGCTTTCTCAAGAATCTCCTTGGCGTAATTGATACCGCCCTGCGAGATATATTCCTGTGCGAGACAGATCTGATGGAATTCGGACATGATCGACTCTTTTTCCCCGCTGTCCACTTTGCGTACATTCGCAATTTCCAGCGTCAGCTGTTCGATTTCCTCATCCCGCAGATGCTTAAATATTTGTGCCGATACTTCAGGCCCTAGTGTGATAAGCAGGATCGCCGCCTTTTGACGGCCGCTGAGTCCCTGCTGGCTAGCTTTTGCCATCTCTTCACCTCTGTTCTTCAGCAAGCCAAGTGCGGAGCAGATTTACGAATTCATCCGGCTTCTTCTTCGCCAGACTTTCCAGCTGCTTGCGGACCTGACTTTCATTCGTCACGCTATCCATATTAATTGAAGGGAACTCGGTAGGAACCTGCAGCGGAATATCTTCTTCGACCTCTTCCTCCTGCTTGTTCTTGCGGCTGCGGTAGATCAGATAACCTCCGCCTGCACCGACCAGCAGAGCAGCCGCACCGATGGCCCAGATCATCCAGGTTGCCAGTCCGCCGGATGCGTTCTCGGCAGTAGCACCTCCAAATTGTTGCGAGAATACCGAAACTTTTTTGGTCAGGTCTGCGTCTGTATAAGTGATACCTGAATCTGCCAGGGACGCACGGACAATGTTCACCAGAATGTTCTGTATCGCTCCTGAAGTAGCCTCGTCCAAAGTTGTTTGTCCTGCAGGTGGTTCAACCGCGACATTTATGGTTAAATCTTTTACAGTATATGGACTTGCGATGATATCTTTAGTGATTCTAGTAACTTCATAGTTCCTTGTCTCCGATGATTCCTCAGAAGAAGAAGCACCTGTGTCAGCCCCCGCAGGATAACCTGCAACATCTTCAGATCCTGTACCTGCGACTCCTCCGGAAGTGTTCCCTTGGCCCGAGAATGTTTTGCTGATAATCTGCGAGCTGATCTCAATCCCCTTCATATTCTCAGCATCCACAGGTACTACAACATCTTCCTTTCTGTTCTCCTTATCGAAATTAAGCTTGGAGAACACCAGGACATCAACCTTATCGGGACCTGTGAGGGTACTCAGGAATTGCTTGACATCTTTCTTGACATCGTCTTCGAATTTCTTCTTGAGTGCGAAGTTCTCTTCAACCTGGCTGGAAATTCCCGCCTGGCCGCCCTTGGCCGTCGGTTTCAGCTCCACCTCGTTGTTGGTGATTGTAATGTTGTCGATGGGAAGATTCGGGACAGCGGTCTTCACGAGATTGAAGTAGCCGTCAATATTCTCCTGGGAAGGTCTGAATCCCGGATTGAAGCTCATCACCACGGAAGCCTGCGCTTTCTCCTGATCCTCCTGTGAGGCGAATACCGTCTCCTTTGGCAGGGTAATGAGAACCTTGGCGTCTTTAATCCCCTGCATCCTTCTCATCAGCTGTTCAACTTCACCATTAAGCGCATTGTTGTATTTAACATTGAATTCACTGTCTGTAGTACCGATCATGGACGAGGATTCATTGAATACCTTGTATCCGATCGAGCCCTGCTGAACGATTCCCTGAGAACCAACAGCTATCTTGATACGTGCAGCATCCGTGCTGGGAACTGAGATACTTTTGCCATTCGGGCTTAAACGGTAAGACACCCCTGATGTATCCAAATAACTCATAACTCCCGCTGAATCGGTACTGTCCAGGTCCTGAAAAGCAACCTCGTATTCCACCTTCGATAACTGCATGGTCGTAACTACGATTATTATAATGATAATAAACAGAGTGGAGAAAAACATTATCTTCTGTTTACCGCTGAATCTGTTCCAATACTGGGTTATCTTCTCCCGGTACTGGGCCAATCTTTCATTCACAGTGTCACCCCATCCGAAACGTAGCTAGGATTATTTAGATTTGAGTTCTCATAATTTCCTGATAGGCTTCAATCACTTTGTTCCGGACTTGTGTAGTCAGCTGCAAACTCAGCAATGCCTGTTGGGACGAAATCATAGCCTCATCAATGTTGACCTCTCCCAGTACAAATTTGTTACTCATGTCCTTCGCCTGCTGTTCCTGATCTGCTACCTGGTTAAGCGCATTCTCCAGGTATGAACCGAAGCTCTGTCCCGGCTCTTGCACGGCTGAGGATTCTGCAGCTACGGACTTCATAGCCAGCGGCTGAACCGCCTGGTTCCCGATCAATAAATTCTGTATCAATTCTTCTCCTCCTAGACAGTCAATTCATTCTACCGGCCGATTTCAAGCGCCTTGGTCACCATGGATTTGGATGCGTTCAGCATCGTTACATTCGCTTCGTAAGAACGCGAGGCAGACAGCATGTCCACCATTTCCTTGGTCACATCCACATTCGGCATATATACATAACCGTCAGCGTCCGCATCAGGATGGCTCGGATTATACACCGGCTTGAGCGGAGAAGAATCCTCGATAATCGATTTCACCTTGACGCCATCATTGCCGCCGCTCATCTTGGAGCCTAGTATATTCGCGAAGCTGTCAGCCTGGGTAGTTTCCAGAACTGTGAGCTTACGGCGGTAAGGTACGGCTTTGCCGTCCACCACGGAGGCTCTTGTGGTCTCGGCGTTGGCGATATTGGAGGAGATCACATCCATCCGCAGACGCTGGGCGGTTAAAGCTGATGCGCTAATACCAAAGCTGCTGCCAAAGTTCATTATTGATTACCCTCCCTGTACAACTGTACGCATCATTGTGATCTGACTGTTCAGCTGTTCAACATAAGAGTTGTATCTCAGCTGGTTCTCGGCGCTCAGCGCCTGTTCTCGATCCATATCCACATTATTGCCGTTGTTATTCATAGATGTAGTCTCATCGGTACTGACCACAGCGGCCGGCATGCCGGTCACTGTCCCGAAGCGGAAATGACGGGAGTCTGATACTTTCGCACCCAGTGTGGCTTTAAGTCCGCTCTCCTGATCTCTCAGGAAGCTCTCAAAGCTAACATCTGAACGTTTAAAATTTGGTGTATCATTATTTGCTACATTATTAGCCAGAACACTTTGTCGTTTGGTGGCGGCATCTAGGCCTCCTTGTAATCTTTGAAAACTGACACTGTTCAGCAAACCCATAGTAATCCCCCTTCCAAACCTATCATAATGAAAAGAATTCCACAACTTTGTTCAAATCCCTGCTTATTTTCGACAAATAAAGTCATTTTTTTCACAACATATTCGTCTTAAAGTCGAACCATGTCGATGAATGATTCTTATGTCAATCTCACATACATTGATTCTCTTAGAATTTGTATATTATTACAATAAGAAATAAGCCCTATCTTTTCAGAAAAGAGAGGGCTTAAAGCATGTTTTTACAATTATTTTCCTTTTATATTACATTTTCTTCTTTATTATAGAATTTTTTAACTTTTTATGCATGAATTTAGAATCAAATTTGTATAACCATAATTCGAATTACCTATATTGATGATTTTATAGCTCTGCCTTCTCACAGAATATATTGGCTTAAGTCGCGGTCCTGCGCGATTCCTGCCAGTTTTTCGCGAACATACTCCGGAGTGATGACCATAGTGTCGAGCGTCAGCTCAGGTGCCTCGAACGATAGATCCTCCAGCAGCTTTTCCAGGATCGTATGAAGACGCCGTGCCCCGATGTTCTCCATATTCTGATTCACGGAGGCCGCGATCTTGGCAATTTCCTGAATAGCTTCCTTCTGGAACTGGATTTCAATGTTCTCCGTCTGCAGCAAATGCACATATTGTTTCGTAAGTGCGTTCTCAGGCTCCGTAAGAATAGATACAAAGTCCTCAAGTGTGAGACTGCTCAGCTCTACACGGATCGGGAAGCGCCCCTGAAGCTCAGGGATCAGATCTGAAGGCTTGGCAATATGAAAAGCGCCTGCGGCGATGAACAGCACGTAGTCTGTCTTCACAGGCCCGTATTTGGTCATGACTGTCGATCCCTCGACGATAGGCAGAATGTCACGCTGCACGCCTTCGCGGGATACATCGGGACCGGAACCCTTGCCCTGGCTGGCCACCTTGTCGATCTCATCGATGAAAATAATCCCGGATTGCTCTGCGCGGGCTACCGACTCCTGAATCATGTCGTCTGTGTCAATCAGCTTGGCCGCTTCATCCTGAATCAGCACCTTGCGGGCTTCACGGATCGGCAGCTTGCGCTTCTTCGTACGCTTCGGCAGCAGGTTCCCGAACATCTCCTGCATGTTCATGCCCATCTGGTCATTGCCCTGACCAGCGAACATATCCATCATCGAAGGCGTCGTGTCCTCGACATCAATCTCAATGACGTCATCCTCTAACTGGCCGGCAAGCAGCTTGAACTTGATCCCTCTGCGGCGTTCGCTCAGGCTTCCGTCCTCCGGCTCTTCCTTGGATTCTTCCGCCCCGCCGTTGTTTCCGCCAAAAATCATCTCAAACGGATTGCGCTGCGATTTCCCCTTCGAGGAGGAAGGGACCAGAATTGCCACAATCCGGTCATTCGCCAGCTCTTCTGCGCGGTCCTTCACCTTTTCGGTGCGTTCCAGCTTCACCATACGGATAGAAGTCTCTACCAGATCCCGGACCATCGACTCCACATCACGCCCCACGTAGCCGACTTCCGTAAATTTGGTCGCTTCGACTTTGATAAACGGGGCGTTAACAAGCTTAGCCAGACGCCGAGCGATCTCTGTTTTACCTACACCGGTAGGGCCGATCATCAGGATATTCTTCGGCACAACCTCATCCCGCAGCTCCTCGGACAACAGACTGCGCCGATACCGGTTGCGGAGGGCAACGGCCACTGATTTCTTGGCCTGCTTTTGACCTACGATATATTTGTCAAGCTCTGTTACAATCTGGCGTGGCGTAAGCGATTGATTCACCATTGTGACTTCCTCCCTTTATATATGGCACCTTGCCTATAACTCTTCGACAATAATATTGGAATTGGTATATACACAGATCTCGGAGGCAATTTGCAGCGCTTCTCTGGCAATGTCACCGGCACCCAGATGGGAGGCATGGCGCTTGAGCGCCCGCCCGGAAGCCAGCGCAAAGTTACCGCCGGAGCCGATCGCCAGTACATCATCATCCGGCTCGATAATTTCACCATTGCCGGAGATCAGCAGCATGCCTTCCTTATCCATTACGATCATGAGCGCTTCCAGCTTGCGCAGAATGCGGTCCTGGCGCCAATCCTTGGCCAGCTCCACCGCTGCCCGCTGCAGATTGCCGTGGTGCTCTTCAAGCTTCCCTTCGAACTTCTCGAACAGCGTAATCGCATCAGCTACGGAGCCTGCGAACCCGGCAATGACCTGACCTCTGTACAGGCGGCGGACCTTCTTGGCCGTCGTCTTCATAATGACACTCTCTCCGAATGTAACCTGGCCGTCACCGGCAATCGCCGCATGGCCGTTATGTCTTACCGCACAAATCGTAGTTGCATGAAAGCTGGGTAACATGATGGGCACCCTCCTCTGATTAGGTAATACAGGTCTGAACCTATTGTGCCGGTTGTGCAGGACTATCCGCTTCTGCCGGATCAGCATCCACCGGCTCCGGCTCAGCATACTTCAATTCATGGGCTGCCGCATAAGCAGCAAGGCTGTCAAGCGCCCGGTAAGCCAGGCGTTCGTTCTTCTCTTTTTTGCTGCGGAACCGGGTCTCAAGCTTCGGCAGCAGGCCAAAGTTGGCATTCATCGGCTGGAAGTGTTCAGGATCTGCCGAAGTAATATAGGCGGGCATGCTGCCCAGCACCGTATCCTCAGGGAAGATCAGGCTCTCTTCGCCAAGCGCTGCTCTCGCTGCATTCATACCGGCGATCATACCGGAAGCCGCAGATTCTACATACCCTTCCACCCCGGTCATCTGGCCGGCAAAATACAGTCTCTCCCGGCCCTTCATCTGGTAAGTGGGCTGCAGCAGCTTAGGGGAATTAATAAAGGTATTGCGATGCATGACCCCATAACGCACATATTCCGCCTGCTCCAGGCCAGGAATGAGTGAGAATACCCGTTTTTGCTCGCCCCACTTCAGATGGGTCTGGAAGCCGACCAGATTATACAGCGTACCGGCAGCATTGTCCTGGCGCAGTTGCACAACCGCGTAAGGGAGCTTGCCCGTGTGAGGATTGAGCAGTCCTACAGGCTTCATAGGGCCGAACAATGCCGTCTGCTTGCCGCGTCTCATCATAATTTCAATCGGCATACAGCCTTCAAAGTAAATCTCTTTCTCAAAATCTTTGAGTGCAGCCGTCTCAGCCGAGATCAGCGCATCATAAAAAATATCGAATTCCTCTTCCGTCATCGGACAGTTCAGATAGGCGGCTTCGCCTTTATCATAGCGGGAGGCCAGATAGACCTTGCTCATATCGATGCTGTCTTTCTCTACAATCGGAGCCGCTGCATCATAGAAATAAAAATACTCTTCGCCAAGCAGTCCCTTGATCTCCGAAGACAGGGAGGGTGAAGTCAGCGGCCCGGTAGCAATAACAACAATCCCTTCCTCCGGTATATGCGTAAGTTCTTCGTTTATGACTTCCACCAAAGGGTGGTTATGCAGCATGGAGGTGATTTCACCGGAGAATCCGTCCCGGTCCACAGCAAGAGCGCCTCCCGCCGGAACGGCATGCCTGTCGGCTGCACCCAGTACCAGAGAGCCCAGACGCCGCATTTCTTCCTTAAGTACACCCACTGCATTTCCGAGGCCATTCGCCCGCAGTGAGTTGCTGCAGACCAGCTCGGCGAACTGATCTGTATGATGCGCCGGTGTCTTTACGACCGGACGCATCTCGTACAATCTGACCGGAACTCCGCGCGAAGCGATCTGCCAGGCGGCTTCACTTCCGGCCAGACCTGCTCCGATAACGGTTACTTGTGCTTTTTCTGTCAATTTCCGTTCCTCCTGTAACCCTATTATTCTGCTAACTCATCGCTCTCGATTACAGCCTCTGTATGATCGCATGAGGTGCACTGCAGCTTGGTTCCCTGCTTGTTGCGCTTCTCGATCATCCAGGAGCCGCAAGCCGGACATGGCTTCACTGACGGCTTATCCCAGGAGACAAAGTCACAGCCCGGATATTGGTCGCAGCCGTAGAAGACACGCCCCTTCTTGCTGCGCCGCTCCACTACCTTGCCTTCATGGCATTTCGGACAGCTAACACCGATATCCTTAATGATCGGCTTGGTGTTGCGGCATTCCGGAAATCCGGAGCAGGCCAGGAATTTGCCGAACCGGCCCAGCTTATAGACCATCGGCTTGCCGCATTTCTCACACAGCTCATCGGAGACCTCATCTTCAATCTCGATTTCCTTCATTTCTTCTTCCGCATATAGGAGTCTTTTCTCAAAGGATTCATAGAACTCGGCCAGCACCTTCACCCAATCCTCCGCACCTTCCTCCACATGGTCAAGGTCCCCTTCCATATGGGCGGTGAATTCCACATTGAGAATTTCCGGGAAGAACTCTTCCATTTGCTCTATGATTAGCTCTCCAAGCTCAGTCGGCATGAACTTCTTCTCTTCAATCGCCACATACCCGCGCTTCTGGATCGTCTCCAGGGTCGGCGCATACGTACTTGGACGGCCTATGCCCAGTTCCTCAAGCGTCTTGACGAGACGGGCTTCTGTATATCTTGGCGGCGGCTGGGTGAAATGCTGCTTCGGCTCAATCTCTCGCTTCACCAGCTCATCGCCCGCCTTAAGCGGCGGCAGGAACTTCTCTTCGTCTGTTGTGCCGTCATCATTGCCTTCCACATACACCTTCATGAAGCCCGGGAACGAGACCTTAGACCCTACCGCTCTGAATATCGCTGTACCGGCTGTAATATCTACCGACAACGTATCCAGCAGCGCGGAAGACATCTGACTGGACACAAAACGCTCCCATACGAGCTTATACAGCCGGAATTGATCACGGCTCATGAATTCCTTGACCGTATCCGGCTCACGCAGCGCAGAGGTCGGACGGATCGCTTCATGCGCATCCTGGGCGCCCGCAGCCTTCTTGGAATATTGACGCGGCGTCTCGGGAATGAACTTCTCACCGTATTTGGATTGGATCAGCTCCTTGGCTTCATCCTGTGCGGTAGTGGATATACGCGTGGAATCTGTACGCATATAAGTGATTAACCCGACAGTGCCTTCCTTGCCCAGCTCCACTCCCTCATAGAGCTGCTGTGCAACAGACATCGTCTTGGAGGCGCGGAAGCCCAGCTTACGGGCAGCCTCCTGCTGCAGTGAGCTTGTCGTGAACGGAGCGGATGGATGCCGCTGTCTCTCCTTCTCTTTCACTTCTTTGACCTGGAAGGCCGCATTCTTAATCGCTTCCAGCACTTCCTGCACATCGCTCTCTTGACCCAGTTCCTTCTTCTCGCCGTTCAGCCGGTGGAACTTGGCTTCGAATTCAGAATCCCGAATCGCTAGCCGGGCAGTAATGCTCCAGTATTCTGTAGGAATGAATTCAGAAATTTCATTCTCCCGGTCCATCACAATCTTGACCGCTACCGATTGTACCCGTCCGGCGGAGAGGCCTTTTTTGACTTTCTTCCATAATAGTGGGCTAATCTTGTAACCGACAAGCCGGTCCAGAATCCGCCGCGCCTGCTGGGCGTTCACCAGATCCATATTAATTTTGCGCGGTGTCTTGAAGGCATCCTTTACCGCCTGCTTGGTAATTTCATTGAAGACCACGCGGCATTCCTGTGTGTTATCCAAATTCAGCGCGTTTGCCAAATGCCAGGCAATAGCTTCCCCTTCGCGGTCCGGGTCAGCTGCGAGATAGACTTTTTTCACTTTTTTGCTGGCATCCTTAAGTTCCTTCAAGATAGAGCCCTTGCCGCGGATCGTTATATATTTGGGATTAAACTGATTCTCCACATCCACACCGATCTGGCTTTTTGGCAAATCTATGATATGCCCCATTGATGCCTTAACAATATATTTGCTGCCCAGATATTTACCAATCGTTTTCGCTTTTGATGGTGATTCTACAATAACCAACGCATCTGCCATAGGTTTTCCTCCCAAAAGTTCGTAAGCAGATCACCTCCTGAACCAGTCCTAGGAACCGGCTGCACCAGGAAGTCTATGCTTACCACAGTTACTTCTATATTAAATTACCTTATAAATTGCACCCGGTAATTGTGTTACCGCTTTTTTTATGATTAAAGATAACAGAACTGAATGCAAATGTCCAAAATCCCACCTCGTTGACGCCAGCAGCTCATCGAGTGTAAACGGGCCTTGATGCAGTATATGGTAAAGGTGCAGCTCCTCACTTGTCAATTTCTTTTCCATCAGATCGGCTGGACTCTCCCGCTCTACTGCGCCTGCTGAAGCTGATGCAGCCCCCTTGGAAGGCAGGCTGGAGACGTATTCTTCCACAATATCTGAGGCACAGGTTACCAGCTTCGCGCCTTGCTTAATCAGCTCCAGTGCCCCTCTGCTCTTGGGAGAGGTCAGCGGCCCCGGCACGGCAAACACATCCCGGCCTGCTTCAAGCGCAGCATCGGCGGTGATCAGGGACCCGCTGCGGCTGTCTGCCTCCACCACCAGTGTTCCCAGCGACAAGCCAGCGATAATCCGGTTGCGCTGCGGGAATAATCCGGGATGACTCGGAGTTCCGATAGGATATTCGCTAAGAACCAGCCCTTCCCGCGAAATCTGCCGCTCCAGCTCACGGTTATCCGGAGGATAGACCTTGTCCAAGCCGGTTGCCACCACCGCAATGGTCCCTCCTGCTCCGCCTAATGCCGCTTCATGACAGACACTGTCAATCCCCCTCGCCAGGCCGCTTACAACCGTGAGACCGGCTGCACTTAGCTGTCCCGCCAGCATCTCCCCCACCCTGCGCCCATAAGCTGTAGGCACCCGGGTCCCCACCATAGCAACAGAGGGACGGGAAGCCAAATCCAGACGGCCACGATAATACAATACCCAAGGCGGCTGAGGGGTTTCCCTCAGTTGTACTGGGTAGTGATCATCCAGAATAGTGACCATCGCTACACCGCTTTCTTCCATTAAAGAGCGGCGCTTCAGCACCCATGCTTCATTGAAGTCTGCCGCCAGCCGGGCGGATATTACACCGCTGATTCCAGCCCGTTCCCACTCCTCGGCAGAGCAGGAGAAGACAGCATTCGTCAAAAGACCTGCCCGGCGGATCTTGTCGATACTTTTCCAGCCAATCCCTTCCATCTCATGCAGACCGAACAACAGCTCCCGAATTTCCATATGTATTCTCTCCCCGTGCGGAAGGGCCAGCCTTCCTTATTGTCTTAAATCGAATTGACTTAAACCAAAAAAAGCAACCTTTCATCCGCGTCATCCGGGATAAAAGGTTGCTTACCTTCAACATTCATTATACCTGCTTCGGCAGGAAAAGCTGTGACCAAACAACCCCACAAAGTGGAGATTTAGCTTCGATGATAACTCAGGTACTTTGCGGGGACCCCAAAACATTTCGAACTAGCGTAAGAAGCGCTCTAGTGGGTGGTGAAGGCATTGAGTATGCCGCGTTCCTCAAGCACACTGACGAGGGTAGAGCCCATTTCAGCAGGCGTTGGCGCTACCTTAATGCCGCAGGACTCCAGTACAGCGATCTTCTCGCTCGCCGTCCCTTTACCGCCTGAAATGATTGCCCCGGCGTGACCCATCCGTTTGCCCGGAGGTGCCGTAACCCCGCCGATGAAGCCCACTACAGGCTTGGTCATGTTCTCTTTGATCCACAGTGCAGCTTCTTCCTCTGCCGTCCCGCCGATCTCACCGATCATAATGACAGCCTTGGTACCCGGATCTTCATTGAAAAGCTTCAGGATGTCGATGAACTCCGAGCCCTTCACCGGGTCGCCCCCGATGCCCACCGCTGAGGATTGGCCGATTCCGCGCTCCGTCAGCTGATGCACAGCCTCATAGGTCAAGGTCCCGCTCCGGGAGACTACACCGACATATCCCGGCTTATGAATATAACCCGGCATAATGCCGATTTTGCATTCTCCAGGCGTGATGACACCCGGACAGTTGGGACCGATCAGCACTGTGGAGCGGCCCTCCATGTATCTGGACACTTTGACCATATCCAGCACCGGAATCCCTTCTGTGATACAAATGACCAGGTCCATCTCCGCATCCACCGCTTCCATAATAGAATCTGCGGCAAAAGCAGGCGGAACGTAAATGACACTTGCAGTTGCACCAGTAGCTGCTTTGGCGGCAACAACCGTGTCGAAGACAGGGAGACTCTTCTCGGTACCGTTGTCCAGGGTAATCTGAACCGTAGTGCCCCCCTTGCCCGGTGTTACACCGCCAACCATCTGAGTACCGTAGTCCAGCGCGCCTTTTGTATGAAATAAACCCGTAGCACCGGTAATTCCCTGGGTAATGACTTTCGTATTTTTATCTACAAGAATGCTCATGCGATAGGTCACATCCTCACTTTTATTGTCGAATATTACACAAGAGCAACGATTTTGCGGGCACCGTCCGCCATGGAATCAGCAGCAACGATATTCAGTCCGGAGCCGGCAAGAATCTCCTTGCCCAGTGCCACATTCGTGCCCTCAAGACGTACGACCAGCGGCTTGGTTAAGCCAAGCTGTCTTGCCGCTTCGACTACACCGGTAGCGATGACATCACAACGCATAATGCCGCCAAAAATATTAACAAAGATACCGTTCACCTTGTCATCGGACAGGATGATTTTGAAAGCTTCCGTTACCTTCTCAGTGGTCGCACCGCCCCCTACATCGAGGAAGTTGGCCGGTTCGCCGCCATAATATTTAATGATATCCATAGTCGCCATCGCCAGGCCCGCCCCGTTCACCATACAGCCGATGTTGCCGTCAAGTGCGATGTAGCTAAGGTCGAATTTGGACGCTTCGATTTCTTTGGCATCCTCTTCGTCCAGATCACGCAGCTCCAGGATATCCTTGTGGCGGAACAAACTGTTGGAATCGAAGTTAAGCTTGGCATCAAGCGCCATCACATTACCGTCTGCAGTAACGACCAGCGGGTTGATCTCTGCAATTGAGCAATCTTTATCCACAAAAGCCAGATATAGCGCTTGCATGAACTTGACCGCTTTGTTCACCAATTCGGGAGGAATGGCAATGCTGTAAGCCAGTTTACGCGCCTGGAAGGTCTGAAGCCCAACCGCCGGATCAACGATTTCCTTGAAAATCTTCTCGGGATGTGTAGCTGCCACCTCTTCAATCTCCGTACCGCCCTCCTCGGATGCCATCATGACGACCCGTCCGGAAGCGCGGTCCACAACCAGACCGATATAATATTCTTTGACAATCTGACAGCCCTCTTCAATCAGCAGCCGCTTTACTACCTTGCCTTCGGGTCCCGTCTGATGGGTCACCAGTGTCTTGCCGAGGATCTCGGACGCATACGCGCGAACCTCATCACTGTTCTTCGCCACCTTGACGCCGCCGGCTTTGCCGCGTCCGCCAGCATGAATCTGCGCTTTGACTACAACCACAGGTGTACCCAGCGCTGCGGCAGCTTCTACGGCTTCGTCCACTGTATAAGCAACTTTTCCGTTCGGTACGGCTACGCCATACTTCTTAAGTACTTCTTTTCCCTGATACTCGTGGATATTCATTCCGGAAGCCTCCTAAAGTGTTGCGGTGACCTGTGCAGGCAGCCTGCGGTCATTCCGCATTCCGTTTTGATTGTCCAAAGCCGGGGCCAGACCGGTTGTTAACCGGCAATATCCCGGTACAAGCAGAGCGCCGGCACCTGAAGCATACGCTGCAACCGGTACAGTTCTCTGCAAGTAGCATATAGAACCTATCACAATAGTGATATCTATAATTACCTATATGCCAGAATGTGAAACCCAGAATATTGTAACATGTTTTATAAGCGCTTTCCTTAAAAACTTTCACTATTTATACATACATTTTCGCTCGGTTTCATGCCGGAATGCGAACGATTGCATTGACATTCATGCGTAAAACGGCTTTACCGCCCTTATTCAGGACGGTGAAACCTATACTCTTATATGGGAGTGAGACTACGATTTCGAATTGCTAACGTTAGCTTCATGCACCCGGTTCAGGAGATTTTTGAACTGCCCCAGCAAATCTATGAACTCTACCGGAGAGAGCATCGTGCCTTCTGCCATTTTGCCGGGAATGCCCATAGCATCCTGCCGCAGCGCCAAGCCTTGGGGTGTTAATGAAATCAGCACCTTCCGCTCATCCTGCAAAGAACGTTCACGCAAAATTAGTCCTGCAGCCTGCAGCCGCTTAAGCAGCGGAGTCAGCGTGCCTGAATCGAGGAACAAAGCTTCACCCAGCTCCTTGACTGTACATTGCTGTCTCTCCCACAGGACCAGCATAACCAGATACTGCGAATACGTTAATCCGATCTTATCCAGATGAGGCTGGTATAGCTTCGTAAATTCACGCGAACAGGCATAAATCGTAAAGCAGAGCTGGTTCTCCAGCATAAGCTCAGGGGTTGTAGTGGATTCTTTTTGCATTTCTTCTTCACCTGCCTTTGTGACATTAGTTTATCACAATTCATCCATAATATCATGTTAATAGCGGAAAATAGATTGACTTTTATTTTAATTGTGTTAAATTAAGTTGTGTACAATACAATTTGAAAACGAACGGGAGCGATTTAATATGATGACCATCCAACAGAAAATGTACGAAACAACAGTAAAAGCCGTAGGCGGCAGACAGGGTTCTATCGAATCCGACAGCCCTAAGTTGAATCTTGCGATCAGCACACCACGCGAAATGGGCGGCGCCGGCGGTGAAGGCACGAACCCTGAGCAGCTGTTCGCAGCCGGATATTCCGCTTGCTTCGACAGCGCTCTGAATATGGTTGCACGTATGGGTAAGGTAAAGATCGAAGGCTCTGAAGTAACGGCTACTGTCAGCTTCGGCAAAGTGGAAGACGGCGGCTTCGGCATTGCCGTGAAGATGGATGTTCTGGTTAAGGGTGTTGACCGTGAGACCGCTGAACGGCTGGTAGAAGAAGCTCATGGCGCATGTCCTTACTCCCGCGCTACCCGTGGTAACATCGAAGTAGAATTGAACGTGCTGTAAGAATAGCTTCACAAGTGGAAACGGCATTGCCGTCCTTTTAAAGGACGATACCGTTTCAGCATGCCCTCCCCTGCCCGGCGGCCCCGGACGGGGGTTTTGGCGTGTCAGGCTTCCTCCTCCACCATGACCTGCCTGTCCAGATTGCGGTATTGGACCGCTTCGGCCAGATGCGCAGCGCCAATCTCCTCCGCCGCTTCCAGATCGGCAATCGTGCGGGCCAGCTTAATAATCCGGTCATGCGCCCGCATGCTGAGCCCGAGACTCTCGAGAATACTGTCCAGCAGCATCTCCTCTTCCGGCCGCAGCGTAGCATAACGGCGAAGCGCCGCCCCGGACAGCTCGCTGTTCCAGGAGATCGGCAGGATGCTATACCGCTCCGCCTGAATCGCCTGAGCCCGCAGAACCTGAGAGCGCATCTGTGCCGTCGAGACCGGAGGTACACTCCTGTCGCCTTCTCTTGGATGCGGCACATCAACCTGCATATCCATCCGGTCCAGCAGCGGGCCCGAGATTTTGCGCCGGTACTGGGCGATTTTGGCCGGACTGCAGCTGCACCGCTGATGCGTGTTGCCACTACCAAGAAATCCGCACATGCAGGGATTCATGGAGCAAGCGAGCAAGAACTGGGCAGGGAAAGTGAAGGATGCCCGCGCCCGGCTAATGGTGACAACCCCATCCTCCAGCGGCTGGCGGAGCACTTCAAGCACAGTCCGGGAGAACTCGGGCAGCTCGTCCAGGAAGAGAATACCGCGGTGTGCGAGACTAACCTCACCCGGCTTCGGAATCCCGCCCCCGCCGATCAATCCGGCTGCCGAGATGGTATGATGCGGTGAACGAAACGGGCGGTCACGCAGCAACCCGCTCCCTCCGTCCCTAAGCTTCCCGGCAGCACTGAATATCTTCATCACCTCAAGCGATTCTTGATCGTTAAGATCGGGAAGAATTCCGGGTAACCGCTTAATCAGCATAGTCTTCCCCGTACCTGGAGGGCCGATCAGAATAATATTGTGCATTCCCGCTGCCGCAATCGTAAGGGCACGCTTCACATGATTCTGGCCGATAACATCGCTGTAATCTTCATTCATTGGCTGCTTCACCGCAAGCAGGGATGGAATATTCTCCGCTGGCTCAGAATGGTATCTCAAATGGTCCAGGGACAGCGCCAGAACGGGCGGACGCTTCCTGGAGGTCGCATCAGCGCTTACAGATACCGATACCGGAAACGGTAAATCAGCCTGCGGCAGATCAGGCCCGGCCACTTCGGATTGTTCCACCAGATTCGGCGGAGGAAGCTGACCAGGCTGAGGCAGCTCCCGCAAATGCCCGGCAGTGTACACCTTCATTCCTGCGATCAACGCAGCTTCAGCCGCATTGCCGGGCGGTACCAGAACAGCATGAATCCCGGCTTGCCGCGCAGCCTGGGCCATGGATAATACCCCATTTACCGGCCGCAGACTTCCGTCGAGCGCAAGCTCACCAATCAGCAGCATCTGCCCGGCTTCCGGCATAACAAGCTGGCCGCTGGTCGTCAGTATCCCCAGGGCAATCGCCAGATCAAACGCCGAGCCCTCCTTGCGCAGGTCCGCCGGGGCCAGATTAATCGTCACCCGCTGTTGGGGATAGCTGTAACCGCAATTCTTGACGGCGGACCGTACTCGCTCCACCGCTTCCCTGACTGCCGAATCCGGCAGGCCGATAATATGGGTCTGCGGCAAGCCGTTAGCCAGATCCACCTCCACTCCGATCATTACACCTTCAATGCCATACAGGCATGCGCTATGCATTTTTCCGTACACAAATAAGCACCTCTTCTCCAGAAATACACCCGCAACGGGCGTTCGTTTCCAGGAAAAAAGGTGCTTCCTCTTTTTCCGTAAGCTCAATTACACTCAGTATAACTAAAACCCTACACAACATGCAAGGTTATTGCGCATATAGCGCTGCACAAAAATCAACTTTTAATCGTCTTGCATAAATATGCAACTATGACCAAAGAATCATTTTATTCAGCCTTCTTCGCTGGCTACCACCGAATCCCTTATCTGTTCAAAGGACAGCGGGGTGTAATTCCAATGCTCCACACAAATATTAAAGTGATGATTGCCCTCATATTTCTGTCCATGAATATGACCGTGCACATTCACGTAAGGCATATGCTTGTTCATATACATCGGTTCATGCGAGAGCAGAAAAAACTCCTTGTATATCAGCGGATACTCACTGACCTCATCAAATCCGGCTTCCAGCCACCAGCCCCGTCCGCGTCCACGGTCATGATTGCCAAGAATCAGTATTTTGTACCCGTTCAGGGCAGACACAATGCTACGGGTATCCTCTTGATTCCTGAAAGAAAAGTCACCCAGATGAAAAATCGTGTCCTCCTCTCTTACGACTGCATTCCAGTTCGCTACCATCACCTTGTCCATCTCTTCCACACTGGCAAAAGGCCGCGATTCAAAATCAATGATCAGCTTGTGGCCAAAATGATGATCTGAGGTAAAAAATACGTTGGACAAGATCGCTCCCCGCTTTCGCTAAGTGCTGGATTGCTTATTCATTCCACTTCCGTTTGGCTCCGCGCCGGTTCACATCCATTTGTATTAATTCCGCCACCGGCGGAGCTTCCTCGTGTTCGATCAGCCATTTGCGCATTTCCTTAATGGCCTCCACTTGCCCGTTACCCTTGTCACGCCAGGTCAGCAGCTCAATCACATTGATGACCAGTGACAAGAGGCTGCTATTGCTGTCTTGGGTTTTCTCAGCACGCATCTTGTGGAATAACGCTTCATTCTCCCAGTCAATCAATATCTCTTCCGCTATTGCAGGCCGCATAACGGTAAATGTCTTATTACAATTACTGCAGCATACAACGGATAAGGGCTCTGCGCCAAGTTCCGCTACTATATTATGCTCACAATTTTGGCAAGTAAAGCTTACCTGTATATTCATTGATTGATTCCTCATTCCGGCAGCCCTCCTCATGGTGGCATTAAAAGTTACACTAATGTTTACCCACTTCTTTTGAGAAATGACCCATGAAGTCCGGCATCTGTCAAGGATAATTGTTAAATTTTACACGGTTTTTGCAAAACAGAGACAGCTAAAAGACTTCCCGGAGATGCCGCAGGGAGGCGATGCTTAAATCCGGCTGAAGCTGTACAGCAATCACATCGAAAGCAATTGCAGCCGGCTGCAGTCCCTGCATGTGCAGGTAGACCCGGGCTGTCTCTCTCACCTGACGGATTTTGCGTGCATCGACCGATTCCTCCGCAGTGCCCTGCACGGCTGAGCCGCTCCGGCTGCGCACCTCAATGAAGACCAGAGCGCCTTCATACTCCGCGATAATATCCAGCTCTCCGCTACGGCAGCGCCAGTTATAATCCCGGATGAGGTAGCCCCGCGAAGTCAGATACATTCGGGCCGCCTGCTCGGCAGCAGCGCCTTTCTCCTGACGGGTGTAGGTTCTGCCGTCTCCGTTATGGCTCACTTCTGTCTCCGTTCACCAGCTGTCCGGTCACTCTGGTATACATAGCTGAGAATCTCAGCCACCAGCTGATAGAGCTGAGGCGGAATCTGCTGGTCCAGATCGAGCTTCGACAGCACTTCTACCAGCGCCGCATCCTCCTGCACCGCTACTCCGTTTTCCTTTGCCTTTTGCAGGATGATGTCCGCTACCGAGCCTTGCCCCTTAGCGACAACCACTGGCGCATCGCTCTGGCCCGGAATATATTTGAGCGCCACTGCCTTCTTGAGATTCTGCGGAACCTTCTGCTCAGACTCACTCATATGCGGTAATCTACTCCTTTGTACTCCTGCGGAGCATAATCGGACGGCTTCACCGCAGCAGCGGCCACGCTCCGTTCCGGCAATGCTTCCGTACGCAGGCTGGACAATTGATAGCCTATGCCTTCGACCGCTGCCTTCATCTCCTCGCGGCGGCCCTCCAGCAGCTCCAGTACCCAAGGTTCATCGTTATGCAGCTTCAGGCTGACGATGCGGTCGACCACCTGCACATCGACCATCGTCTGGCCGAGCTGCTTCATGTCCAGATCGAACCACAAGCGGCAATTCGCCGCGTCGAGCTCCCCTTTGCTGCCGCGCCGCGACTGGATCTGGACAGAGGCCGTCTCCCGGCCATCCGGACCGTGCAACGGCAGGAACATCGTCACCTGCGCGAACGGCGCGGTGCGGTCTGTATTCAGCAGCAGCTGCTGGCCTGTAAGCTGCTGCACCAGCTGGCCCGCGGCTTCCTTCACCGCGGGCGGGGCCTCGCTGCTGCCCAGTACCTGCAGCAGCACGCCCTTGAGCGTACCGGCGGCATCTTCTGCGCCGCCGGACGCTGCCTGCGCGGTGTGCGCCCCGCCGCCGCGCAGGATCTGCTGCTCGTGCTCCGCACCGAGCAGCTTCAAGATCCGCCCCACCCAGGGGTCTGTCCCCTGGGTGGCGGCGGGTTCCCCCTGCGGCGGCGCAGCCGCAGGGGCTGCACTGCCGCCCGCCGCGCCGGAGGCGGGCGGCGCTTCGGCGAGCTGCGGCAGAGTGCCGCGCAGCTCGGAGAGCACGCCCTGCAGCTTCGCGAGCAGGGCCGGCCCCGCAGCGCTCTGCGCCTGCGCGGCAACGCCCGCGCCCTCACGCACTCCAGCTGCAATTCCCGCACCTTCGCGCGCTCCTGCCGCGTTCCCTGCGCTTTCTCGCACTCCAGCTGCGATTCCCGCACTCTCACGTGCTCCTGCCGCGTTCCCTGCGCTTTCTCGCACTCCAGCTGCGTTCCCCGCCACTTCACGCGTTCCTGCCGTGTTCCCTGCGCCCTCACGCACTCCAGCTGCGATTCCCGCACTCTCACGTGCTCCTGCCGCATTCCCTGCGCTTTCTCGCACTCCAGCTGCGTTCCCCGCTCCTTCTCGCGCTCCAGCAGCGATTCCTGCACCCTCACGCGCTCCCGCTACGGCACCAGCACCTTCACGCATTCCAGCCGCGTTCCCCGCTCCTTCTCGCGTTCCCGCTACGGCACCAGGACCTTCACGCATTCCAGCCACGTTCCCTGCTCCTTCACGCATTCCAGCCACGTTCCCTGCTCCTTCACGCATTCCAGCCACGTTCCCTGCTCCTTCACGCATTCCAACCGCATTCCCTGCGCCTTCACCACGCGCACCCGCAGTGTTCCCGCTTCCTGCCGGCTCCGCATCTCCCGCTGGTACTAATGCAGCTTGTCCATTAGCACCCCCAGCCTGAGAAGTGCCCGCATTACCGGTCTGTCCTGTCTGAGCATTCGCCCCGGCAGCTCCTCCCGGAAGAGCACCGGCTGCTGGGGTATTGCCAGCTAGACCGGTATTCACTCCGCCTGTCAGCAGCCCTCCCGCAGGTCTGCTATTCCCCGTAGCTTGACCTGATCCGTCGCCGTCAGCACCTTGCTGCACCCAGACGTTCAGCGCAGTCTCCAGCTTCGCCAGCAGATCATGCAGCTTCGGTCCGAATACAGCCTGCTGCAGCCCCTTCACCGTCTCAGCCGTTACAGGCAAACCACGCTTCACTGAGATTACAGCCGCCTCCAGCCACTCTGAGGCAGGGACACCGGGAGGTTTGGCATTCATGACTGCGTCCAGCTTCGCTGCAGTCTCCTTGGTGAAGGCCAGCCCTCCGGCCTGCATCGCTTGAACAATCTCCCGTCCCGCCTTGGAATTGGCAAGTCCAAGCGACTCCAGCGCCTCGCCCATACTCTGCGGCGAGACCATAGCCGCCTCCCCCAGAGAGACCGGCTTAAGCACCGGCAAGCCGCCTTCTCCTGGTGCTCCCACCTGCAGGTTAAGCGTCTGACCGGGTGCCAGCGGTGTTTCCAGTTCAGCCCGTACCGGCGTTCCCTGAATCTGCACCACAGCTTCTTTTCCGGAATCGGATACGCTTAGCACAACGCCGCGAACAACCTGACCTTCCTTAAGCTCTACAGATTTGGCCTCCCCCGCCTTGCTGTCGCCAAGCAAACCGCGAACCAGTGATCCGATGTTCATGTTGTCCGCCTCCCTTCTTTCTATTTATATCGGTATTTCGCCTTCATTTGTGATTATCGGGATGATACGCCAAGTGGAAACTGCTATGCCATCCTTTTAGAGGACGGCGCCGTTTCAGCGAGAAATAGAAGGATAATGTAGACGTGAAACCATACATTCTTATATTTTTAGAATAAAGACAACTGTTCCTGCTCGGCAAGAATATTACCGATGAAGCTGCGCCGGTGCATCGGAGTTACACCCAGTGCCTTGATCTGTTCACGGTGCAGCTTGGTAGCATATCCTTTATGTACTTTGATCCCGTAATCCGGGTATAATTCCTCCCACAAGCCCTCACAGAGCCGGTCACGTGTCACCTTGGCTACAATGGAGGCGGCAGCAATCGACTGGCTGTTGGCATCCCCTTTAATGATGGCACGCTGCGGCAAGGGCAGGTCCACCTTCTCCGCATCAATCAGCATATAGTCCGGCTGCTGGCTTAATCCCTCTACCGCCAGGCGCATCGCCAGACGCGAAGCCTGCTTAATATTAATTTCATCGATCACCGCCGCCTCCACATGCCCTAAGCTTACCGCCAGCGCCTGCTCCATAATGGTCTCATACAGAGCATCCCGCTTTTTGGCCGTCAGCTTCTTGGAGTCATCCACACCCTCAATAATCAGCCCAGCCGGCAAAATTACCGCTGCGGCCACCACATCTCCGAACAAACAGCCCCGCCCCACTTCATCCACACCTGCGATGTGACGGAAGGATTGTTCCCAGCCTTCTTTTTCATACCCAAGCATATCGATCTCACTCACTGTCTCTCCACCTGCCCATTAAAATTAAAGTAAGCCACATCTATGATCTTCCTACGAATATATGACAGAATTCGAATCCCATAAGAACTTCGAACTTGCACTCATTTCCATCCAATCCCAGTCTCAGAATCTTAAAATTCTGCACTGAATACAACAATCCCTTCATTAATACTGCGCAAATCCAAAAAAGTTGTATGAATAACAGCATTTCTCTTCCCTCAAGCTGACTAAACGAGGACATTCCTGCATTTCATACAACACATCTGCTACGCTGCCCTATTCCCCGTCTACACGCAAAAAAAGAGCCACCCCACATTCACGGATGGCTCTTCCATTCCACATTCCATTCTACTATTCAGGTGTCTCCAGCGTGAAACGTCCAAGCTTCCCTGCACGAAGCTCATGCAGTAGCGCGCGTGAAGCCTTCTCCAGATCTACTCGGCCACCGCTCATCAGACAACCGCGCTTACGCCCGACTGCTTCCATAACAGCCACGATTTCGTCCGGGTTCTCTAAGTCCTCCGGCAGCTTACTGATATCGAAGCGTTCCTGGAACCGGCTTCCGTAATCCTTCACCAGATACTTCACCGCATAATAAGCGATATCCTCAATATTCAGGATCTCTTCCTTAATGGCCCCGGTTACTGCCAGCTTATAGCCTACCGTCTGGTCCTCGAATTTCGGCCAGAGAATCCCTGGCGTATCCAGCAGTTCCAGACTGCCGCCGGTCTTAATCCATTGCTGGCCCTTGGTAACCCCAGGACGGTCACCGGTAATCGCAATATTTTTTCCAGCCATCCGGTTAATGAGAGTCGATTTGCCTACGTTGGGAATGCCCACAATCAGTGCCCGCATCGCACGCGGATTCATGCCCTTGGCAATTTGCCGGTCGATCTTGTCCTTCAGCAGCAGCTTCACCTGCTCCGGAATTTCTTTAATCCCGGTGCCAGTAGAAGCATCTACCGGATAGGCAACATGACCCTGCGCCTTGAAGTAAGCCAGCCACTTGCGTGTAGCTTCCGGATCGGCCAGATCCGCTTTGTTCAGAATAATCAGCCTTGGCTTGTCCCGCAAAATATCGTCAATCATCGGATTGCGGCTCGAGATCGGCAGACGGGAATCAAGCAGTTCTATTGCAACATCAATTAGCTTCAGCTTATCCTCGATTTGCCGTCTAGCCCTCGTCATATGACCAGGAAACCATTGAATGGCCAATGCCGTCACCTCCTTTGACTTCTGTCAGCTTAAAATAATTAATGATTTATCAATGAGATATTCTTCACCGGCCAGAAAATAAGGTCTGCACGGCCGACAATATCCCCCAGCGGCACATAACCGATCATCCGGCTGTCCGTACTGTCAGAGCGGTTATCCCCCATTACGAACACATGGCCTTCCGGCACCTTGTTGTCCGTAAACTGCTCATTCGGGAAGTTCTTATTGTTGTACAAGATGTTGTTATTATGTGCATCATCAATCGCGCTCTGGATATACGTCTCGTTCACAGGCTCTCCGTTAACTGTAACGACATCCCCTTCAACTGTGACTGTATCGCCTGCCACACCAATGACACGTTTAATGAAATCCCGGCCCTCAGAGGGCACATGGAACACAATGACTTCCCCGCGCTCCGGCTTGCGGATATCGTAGAGAATTTCATTAACAATCACACGTTCTCCGGTATGGAAGTTAGGCTTCATGGAAGGGCCGTCTACGATAAACGGTTTGAACAAAAGCCAGCGTATTAGAATAACCAGAACCAATGCAATCGCTATCGCTTTAATCCATTCCAGGACTTCATTCTTTGGCTTCCGGGGGCTCTGGCCGTTAGAATCAATCACTTCGCCTTGCCCTTGCTGCAAATCCTGCTGCATAGTTCACCGTCCTCTCCATCAGTTGTTATCTCCACTATACAATACAAAAAAGCTCCTGCCAAAAACTCCCCCGCGATTACTCCTTCAGGAGGCCTTTTCGGAGAAGCTGTTCCTAAGGCACATATGTCTAAAAACCCCACAAAGTGATGCTTTAACTTCGTGCTTACTCAGGTACTTTGCGGGGATCCAAAATTCTTTAATCACAAGAAATAAACGAAAGGGGCTTGAATTCAAGCCCCTTTCCTTTGTCACTATTCTAGCGACGAATTTCTTTAATTCTTGCAGCTTTACCGCGCAGGTCACGAAGATAATACAGCTTCGCACGACGCACTTTACCACGGCGAGCCACTTCGATTTTCTCGAGTTTAGGGGAGTTGACTGGGAATGTTCTTTCCACACCAACACCATAAGAGATTTTACGAACCGTAAAAGTCTCACCGATACCGCCGCCGCGACGTTTGATTACAACGCCTTCGAACAGCTGGATACGCTCACGAGTTCCTTCGATAACTTTTACATGCACCTTCAAAGTGTCACCCGGGCGAAAACTCGGGATATCTTTACGAAGTTGCTCTTGTGTAATTGCTTGTAGGATATTCATTAAGGACTTCCTCCTTCCGTACAGGTGTTCTTGCCTCTTCCGGAGAGCCATTGCTCTCCCTCATTATCCGCAGAGGACCACCGTATTCCACACAACAGAAGTAATTTTATCATAAAAGACAGGCTCATGCAACATATATTTATTATTTAAAGCGGCAGCATATCCCGTTTCTTCGCCTTCACCTTGCAGTCCTTGCAGAGTCCGACCACACTTCCGTCATCCTGGGCATAAAAAATCAGCTTGCCGTTCTTCTTCTTACAGGAGGAGCACTGCTGATCCGCAGCATTCTGCTTGGCCCTACGGTGCCCTTCCATAGAAATCACATTACTGGCCTTCCCTTGCTTCGGCGCTTCAGACTGTTCTTGGCTTATCCGGCTGCGGTACACGGTATAGACAACTGCACCCACCAACACAACGATCAGGAATGCTGCATACTGCATTTGGCTCATCCGCCCCTCTGACTTGTTCAGTCCAAATAGTAAACAGACCGTCTCCCGGGTCTGCTTCCGTGCCGGCCCTCCAGCTGTCACATTTCATTCTTCCGGTCCTTCATCTAACGACAGTGTACCATAATGCCTCTCTAAAATGTAGTAGCTAAGCTTACTGGACTATAGTCCAGTAGAACAACCCGCCGCCAGGCTGTTATCCAGTGTTTTCCCATAATATATAATACTGAGTATACATAAGCAAATAATCATGCCTTTAGGAGGGCCTATATAATGAAGAAACATCACAGTACAGCAATTATTGCAGCCATGGCCGTGTTTTCTATTGCACTTACCGGCTGCCGGGAGCTTCCCGGCAAGGAAGCGGCAGATAACCAAATGGAGCAGACGATCTCCGGCAGCTTCAAGCAGGAGGCGGCAGAAGCCGTGAAGCAGAGTCTCAGCGATGCCAGTGCTGCTGTCGGTGACGCCATCCAGAACACAGCAGGTATGATTAAAGAGCAAATGAACACCAATGGAATCAGCCGGGAGTTCTCCACCTCCCTGCCTATTGCTTCGGCTTCCGTTCTTAAGCTGGATAATGCAGTGGGGGAAGTCGCAGTAGTGCCCGCTTCAGGTGACGAGATTACTGTCCAGGCCACCGTCATTGTCCATGAGCAGACTGGCCACAAGCTGGTATCCGGTGTGCTGGATCATACTGAAATTTCTATTGAACATAAAGGAGACGCTCTAATCGTCTCTGCTCATGGTGAAGGCAATTCGAAGAGGGATCTCTGGGAATGGGCGCAGCATGAGTATGGGGATTCCAACTTCAGCATTAATTATGTAATCGGGATTCCAGAGACCGTTGACCGGTTTGAGATTGATAATAATGTAGGCACCGTCCAGCTCCGCGGGCTTGAGGGAACTTTTGAGATTAACAGCAATGTCGGCAGCATCATCCTTCAAGACACCATATTCACAGGCAAGTCCAGTGTGGAGTCAAATACGGGAAGTATTGAGCTTGGGGTATCCGGCATGACAAAGGGCAGCAGTCTCAAGGCCAAGAGCGATATTGGAAGAATCTCCGCCGATCTGTCAGCATCAACCGCATGTACGGTCAAAGCCCGCAGTGAGCTCGGCCACATCTCCGGCGCCGACAACGGTACACCCAAGGATTATAACGGCGGCGGTCCGCTGGTATCGTTAACCACGCAGATCGGAGCCATATCTGTTAATTAGATCATCCTATAGTGACGCAAAAAGTGGGCCTTCCTGACTTCCAGGAGCCCACTTTTTGTGTTGTTCAGGCTATCGTCAGATTAACGCAATTGCCAGAAGCGTGAACAGGCTTAAGGTAAGGATCTGGCTGCCGTAGCCATAGTATCCGCCATAGTAGTTCCCTGCACCGCCCGGGTAGAAGGCCGAAGTTTGCATTCTGCCATTGCCTTTTGTTTTCAGATACACATTATTCCGGTCCACATCCACAATAATTCCTTCATGGCGTTTGCCGTCAGTAGTCATAATGCGTACACGCTTATTCTTGCAATGAAGACAATTATAATAAGCTTCCATCTGCTGTTTCCTCCTTAATCGTGGTTCTGTATCTTATGAGGGGAGGGATAAGCCGGTAACGGCTATCGTCACGCAGCAATTGTCTATATGTAAAATAGTTGTGAATTGAAGAACTTGTGAACATTGTGTATCAATTTTGTGTAAAAAGGGGTAATATTAAAGTAACAAAATCAATGAACCGCTTACGGTTGTGAACAATCTTCTACAATCCATAAGGAGGCAGGAATCATGAGTACAGCAGGCAGACGTTTTATTAATGAAGGAGTACTGCGGATCGCCTGGTTTATCATCTTCGCTTCGCTCACCTACACGGTGCGCAATTATACTTGGGCCATTGTATTGCTCATGGTTGTTGGCTTGTATTCACTGGTCACGGGAGTCATCATGCTTACCCGCCGGGATGGTGACAGGGGCAGGTTCTAGCTTAACAGCACATGAATCTTATCATCTAAATAAAAACACTTCCTACAGAGCGTGATGCGCTGACGGAAGTGTTTTTTGTTTTTAGCGAAAACCGGAATAATCGGAGTAACAGGATTTGAACCTGCGACCTCACCCACCCCAAGGGTGCGCGCTACCAGGCTGCGCTATACCCCGACATTGCAAACGTATAAACCGCGCTGTAAAGCCGTTTTGTCAACGTTGGTCCATACGATCGTCCCAGCGTTTTCCAGTTACGTATCAATTATAGCGTATAGCCGCGCGTCCATGCAATACTAAAGCGCGCACCCCTGTCATGCGCCCGGCTTAACGCTAAAAGCGCAGTCTTTGCGGAGTATTACCCACGATAGCTACGTGTGCTTCTACGAAGTCGCTGTGTTAACATAAACCCCATTGTCTAAATTTACCTTACGTGATAATATGAGGAACGGACGCGCCTTGCCCGTATTCTTACATAATAGTAATTGGTAATATCAAGGCCGATCTATATAAATAGGGGGTTGTGCTGGTGTCAAAATTCCTACGCTTTATAGGGTTCGCAACAATTGTTTGCGCATTTATTTTAGGAATCGTATACGGCGTCAAAAAAGACCCTATACTTGAAGCGCTAGACATGGACGAAGGTACTTTTAGGTGGGTTATAGCATTAACCTGGTGGATTAGCGGTGTCATATCAGGGACGTTATTTATTGCTTTTAGCATGATGCTGGACTATCTCGAAGAGAATAACTCCTTTTTGCGCGAGCTATACAACACGACACTCCCCAAAGAAACACCTCAGTCCGGCTCATACGCTAGTTATGCAGCAGAGGTCAACCGTAGTATTAGAGGATCTAAATCCTCAGCCAGTAAATTAGAGGGTTACAAATTTAAGGCAAACGATTAACACGCAAAAAAGGGCGCAGCCATTACGGAAACACTCCGTAGCGACTGCGCCCTATGCGTTACTCTTTCATCTTCTCTCCGCTATCCCTACCCGCCCCGTCCGCAATCCCCTCCGCCAGCATATAAGCTACACACGCACCGACCGCGCCAATGACGCCGGTTACCTGCAGAGTTACGCTATCCCCTGCGCCTCCCGCCGTAAGTAATGACGTAGCAAGCGCGGCCAGTAGCGCCCAAAACTTACGCGAGGATAACTTCCGGATAATATCGTCTTTCTTCATTATAATTACGCCCCCTTTTTCGTAAACAAACCCGCCCGATCCAGCAGCGTAACCATACGGTAAAAGTCGTAGCTGCCGTCCGCTGTCGTGTCGATAAAGCCGGCCGCCTTTGCGTTAACACACGCCGGCATAGCCCACGTCGGAATCGCGGCCATCTTCGCCATGCCTTCGAGCGCGGTTACCTTCTTCGCCTGTTCCGCGATTAACGCTGCCTGCGCCTGTACCGTTTCCTGCAGCGCCTTAAATTCCGCCTTTTCCGTTGCTGTCATTTCGTCGGCCTCCTCGTATAGTCCCTTTAATTTCGCCATTACAACGTCTGTCTGCGCCTGTGTCGGCCGTTTACCCGCGCGGTACTGAGCCGTCGTGATTCCGAACGTCATCTCCAGATGCGGAAGGTCCACGAACGTCTTCCAATCGCCGCCCCACGTAAAGCCCAGCGCCTTCGCGATCGCGACCACTTCGTTCCAATCCGCCTTACCGTTTCGATTACCGTCGAGCTTCGTATCCCACGAAACGGACCGGCCATCGTTCGTTAACAGCGCGAAATCAATCGCTACGCCGAAGTTGTGATTCGAGTAGCCGCCGCGCGCATTTGTGACAATCTGACCCGGTTTCGACCGGCCCTGCGCATATAGCGCGTCTTGCTCCGCAATCGTACGCAATCCCTGTACGATGATGATCGGAATGCCTGCCGCATATGACCGTTCAATGAGCGCCTCGGCCGCCGCCTTCACACACGGAAGAAGCCCAGCGATTTTAATCGCGGACTTGCTCCGTACCTGTTCGATTGTCAACGTCATATTACGCCGCATCCTTTCCGTGTACTATCGTTTTAATGTCGCGGACATCCAGCGCCAGGCTTTCGTATTGGCCGGCGAGCGCTTCGAATCGGTCCGTCAGCCCCTCCGCCAAACGCATAAGCCGGTCCTCTCGCGCAACCGCTTCGCTGTGCATCCGTTCGCGCTCCGTTTTTGCCTCGCTGCTTATCCGTTCCTCGCGCGCTTTTGCTTCGTCGGATATTCGGTTCATCTGCTTCCATAGCGCATAGGCCACAACCGCAGCGGCCAGCGCAAATATGCCGTTTTTGGCGACTTCCGCCCATAGCGTCTCCATCAAGCGGCCACCTCCTCTTCTTCCGCGTGTAATTGCGCTTCATAATCCGCGAGCGCCCGGCCGATTTCGATGTCCAGCGCTTGAAGTACGGACAAGCGAGCTTCGGCGGTTGGGAGTACGGATAGGACTGCGCTAATTGTGGCGGAAAGTTCCTGAGCGGGATTGGCGGTATCTATCGTACATTCGAGTAGTGCGCGTGCTTTCATATAACGTCTCCTCTACGTAAAAAGAGCCCCGGCGCGGTTAGGCGCAGAGACTCTCGTGGTATGTTCGTATGTTATTCGCTGAGCTTCGTAATTTTGGCGTCAATGGCGGTAAGCTGCGTTTGGAGCCCGGTGACTTGCGTGCCGATCTCCGCCAGGCGCGCGCGGTAGCTTTCGACGTTCTGTGCGTGCTCCTTGCCGAGATTACCGTTGTTCGCGAGTTCCTTCGCCAAACGTTCGCTCGTCGGAATGTCGCGCTCGGTTAGCGTCTTAGCTTCGTTCTCAAGCGCGGTGATCTTGCGGACAACGTCGGCGCGTTCGTTTATGAGTTGCGCTGCGACGTTAAGTGATGTGTCTGCGGCTGCTTCCATTTTGATCTTCTTCCCTTCTACGGTCAGTTTCGCGCCGGTCGCATCGGCTACCGCTCTAACTGGCGCATAGGCGGACCCGTTAACCACAATAGCATCCGCCACCTTTGCACCGTTACTCTCTATTGAAAAAATCCCCTGTACTTTCTGGCCGATGAGACTTACAGAGTTTGCAAAAACTGAACCACCTGCGAACAGGAGTACACCAACGACAACGCCGGATATAAACTTCTTCATAGATTAGCCTCCATAATGGTATTTTCCTTATAGTACCATTACGCAGCCGATGTCGTAAATGTTCCACCGCCACTTGTCGCATTGGCTGGGTTACCGTGGTTATGATTCGGTACGCTGACTGTATGCGTATGCCCCATGTTGGCCTTATTCGCGAGCGCGGACCACAAGGCGTTCAGCTCGTCTTGAAGTGATCTGCTGCCGTAATACACTTGGCCCCAATTCGGCATATTCAAGCGGCCGCCGGAGCTAATCGAGATGTCTACGTCAGTAGACGCAAGCGTCAGGTTACCGTCTCCCGCGATGATTAGTCCGCTGAGACTATTGTAGAGCACGGATTGTCTGCCGCTTCCGTTGTTGAATATAATCTTACTCACGCCGCCATCATACGCCGGTATCTCAATCCCGCTGCCCGGACTTGCATACACGCCGAACGCCACGCTCGCCGGATCAATGACCACGCGCGGGTAAACGGTAGCCGACGTCTGTATCTTCGTACCGGTAATCGTGCCGCCCGTTATGCTCGTGCCGGTTATCGCCGATGCGCTGATAAATCCGCTAAAGTCTCCGCTAGTCGCCCGCATGTTACCCGCAGCGTCAACGGTGAATACGCCATTACCAACGTTAATCGACGAGCCGACGATTGCCCCGTTCGTAAAACTGGACGAAAATATATTCGCGCTATTCGCAGTCAACCGGTTGAGCACGACGTTGCCGTCCATATCCAGACGGAAGGGCGCGCTACCGAAATCCGAGTGACCAGCGCTAATCCCCTGCGTATTGATTTTGACAACGCTGTTACCGCTGCCTATCAGCATTGACACGAATTGACCGAGCTGCCCGTTAACCAATTCCGCCGCAATCCCGCCGGCCGTAATCGCGGTACGAGCCGTTGCGCCTCCGTCCGTGGTTACGTAGATGCCGGCCGCAGACATGACGACTTGACGCGCTGCGTTCGCCTTGTCCTGCAGGACGATTCCGCGCGTATCGTATTTAACCTCCGTCTTGCTCGCGTTAATCTCGTTGACCGCCAAGCGCGCGAATTCCTCAAACGCTTCCGCCCGTATTCGGCCGCCGCTAAATACGTTCTCGATCGCGCGCCGTCCGCTCTCCAAGTCCGCTATAATCTGCGTATAATCCCGCCGCATAACGTTCGCGACTGTGAGCGCCGTGTGCTTATCAGGCGCATACGGATACTCCGTCATCTCCGTAATACGCGCGGTAATGGACGTCAGGCCAAGCGCTGGGTCAACGAGCGTAACGGTGTCGCCGAGGCCCGGCCGCGCTTCCTGCGTGTCGAGCTTGAACAGGTCCGCAGCCGATACGGTCACCTCTAGCGCCGGCACATCGCGCTCGGCTAACCGTTTACGCGCGGCTTCTACGAGTTTGAGCGGATCGGTAACGTCCTGCTCCGTTAGCAGATCGTCATAATACGGGACGCTATCGGAGCCCCAGGCGTCGGCATACGGAGATACGAGGTAATTCACACGGATGGCTCCGCCGGTAATTGCGTTCGGGTCGGCGGCCAATAACCGCGCCTGTTCGTCCGCCGTAAGTATCGACGCGGGTTGACCGATCCATGTGCGCGAGTCTTTCATCTCCGCGTAAAGCCGCGTACAAAGTGATGCCGCGTTATCCGTAAAAGAGGCGCTAATTAAATTGCGAGTCAGCGCGATTCTGTAATCTGACGCGGGGTTACCGACCCTTTTGCGCAGGTGTAGCGTAAAGTTGTCCGGCTCGACCTCCGCTCCATAGAGCGTCAGGATCACGTTAAGCGCTTCGAGGCAATTACCGCCGCCGAACGCCTTGATATCCGCCAGGTCAAACGTATCGTCGACGGAAATCGAAAAGCGCCCACCGGTTGCCGCCGAGATGAGCGCTGTTAATTGCGTGATATGAATACCGTACGCCTCTTTAATGAAGGAAGCGTACGGGAACTTGTAATCCGCGAGTTTGAACATAACGTGGCTGCACGATATCTGTGCGGTTAACTTACGGTCTTCGCGGTTACGCTGGCGTGAGTTGATTACATAATACTGACCGCGCTCATCCATTACGTGGCCCTTGAGCGGTAGTTTATCCGTAAAGTCAGCGCTAGACATCGGGACGTTAAAGGTCAGCGTATAATCCGCGTTGATCCGCCGTATCCGCGTAATATCGTAGGCGTCACGTAGGATGCCGATGCGCTTACGGAAGCGATCGTACGACTGTAAATAGCTTGACATTAAGCGCGCTCCTTTCTAATAGAGATAACGGTCACGGTGCGTAATCCGCGTAAGGATGTTTCGCGCAGCCTCACCGTCTGTATAACGGATCGCGTTTGGCCCGAACGCCAGCTCGAAAAAGTCACCGTCGAACAAGTGGAGCACGTTGACTCCGTTGAGCGTGACGGTCTGTTTGCGCGTGTCGATGATAAGGCGGTCGCCCGGCGAAAAGTTACCGTTGAACCGGATAAGGTCAACGTGAGTTTTCGTCAGTTCGGCGATGGTCTCCGTTGAAGATTCGAACGTGACCGCGCCCAGCAATTCGCGGACCATAGCCGTAATCATTTCCGTAGTCGATTCGATAATTGCTGCGCGGGGAATCTCGCGAACCATTGACGTGTTAAACTCCGTGGCTGATTCCGCGATTACAGCCATGGCGGCATCAACGCTTAAGCGCGCGGCCGCCTCGGTAAGTGATTCGATCTGCACGACAAAATACGCCTCAAACGATGATAGGCGGTTAAATGGCGTTAGGTTAAATGCTCCCGCAAACATGGCGGCCTCCTTATGCGTAGACGATCCCGGTGATTTCCGTAAACTCGACCGGAGTGATTACGCCAAAACTAACGTACTGGCGGAGTTGCTTTTCTTGCGCCCATTTCTTCGCGAAATAATACGCCAAGCGTTCGTAATCGTTTTTAAACATTAGGCTGCGCCTCCCTCTAGCGTGAGTAATCGTAATTCAAGTCCGACAATTTGGCCGCCGAGTGCCTCGTTCTGTGCGCGTAGGTCGAGCGCCTCAAGTTCCCGTTGAACTAACTCCGCGCCAATGCGGTCCAGCTCCGTCAGCACCGGCGGCGTGTTCGCCTCAGCCTCCTGGTACGCCTCCCAGGCTGCCTGTAGCTCCGCATCCGTGGGCTGCGGCGCTTCCAGGTTCCAGGCAGCGATATGCGGCCCGCGCTCTATCAAGTCGTAATCTTCGCCCTCGATCAGTAGGTTATAGTCGATACCGTAGCGGTAGTGTACGCCCTCCTGCGGTTCCTCGCCCTCTTCCGGTTGCTTAATCTCATACCGGACCCGGCCCTTCTCTTCCGCGCCTTCCCGCAGCTCCGGCTCCGGCCCGTTGTCCTGCACAATAAAATTCCGCATTGGGTCAGCGCCCGGATGCAGGTACATGATTGCTAGTGCTATATTCATACTTCGGCCTCCTTATTAGGATAGTCTGTATATTTGTAACGATGTACTGTCGGCCGCAGATGCAATGGTCTGTGCAGTACTTGTGTATGCGTAATATTCCAGCACGTCACCAGCGTTTAAAAAGCGTGTAATGGTTCCAGTTAACAAAGTGTCGCCAGCAGCCGCAACAATTGTTCTAGCTAATACCTCACTTTCAACGCCGCCATTACGCCAGACTCTTGTTTCAAGTGTGGTACCTGCCGGAACAGAACTGAAAAGACACTTTCCGATAATCAAGTAAATACCTGTTTTTGCTGCTGTAAAAACACTAGTTGTTGGGTTCCATTCCAGTAGATAATCAGGAGACCTGTTCGGTAAAATGATTTTTGTATAACTGGCAGCAAGTGTTGCTTGAGCCGTTGTTTTGTATGCAAATATCCCTGTTCTAGAAGATGTCGTATTATCTCCCCATGGGTTAAGCACCGATGCCGAACCGACAAAAGACGCTCCGGCAGGGACGGTTGTGCCTTTGGTTGTTATACTTGCTGAGTTGTCTCCATAAAAGGCAATTGCATTACCAGTGCCAGTACAACTGTCCACGGTTATCGTTCCTGAGTTACAGGAAATTGCGGCACCTGTTTTATTGGATACTACACAATTACGCAATACACCACATTGATAGGAGACATTAAATCCATCATTTGCTGTAGCGGTAGTCGATACACATCCAGAAAATTGCGCCCATCCACCACTATGAAAATAAAATCCAATCTGACCAGCGTCCGTGGCTGTTAAGTTGTTTATATTAGCCTGTTGAACCCCAAACATATACACTGACTTAACATATGTGGTCGTGCCTGTTCCATTAAGTGTGATGGATGATTTCCCTGATCTTCCGTGAATCTCGACCAGTTCATTATACGTTCCTGCCGCGATATTAATAGTAACTGCATGATTAACAATCTGCGGTATCAGACTTGTTGCTTTGCCAATCGTTTTAAACGCCCCGCCTGCCGTATTCGCCAGCCCGGTATTGGTGTCGCTGCCATCTGTACGGACATAGTAGGTGATATCCGCTGAGGTGGCCGAAACCAATGGCGTATTGACTCCTGTCCCGCTACCTATTACCAGCTCACGGGTATCCGTGATATACCCCGGCTCGCCAGCATCCAACGGGCCATGGGCTGCAAGCTGCGCCTTGGTGCCGCGCCTTACTTGTATCTTATTCGCCACGCCTATCCCTCCTTAAAATGTCCCGCCGTCAATTGTATCTGCTGCGGATAAATACCCCTGCGCCTTAACAAACGCGGTTGTCGCGAGCTTCGTACTATTGTCCGCTGTCGCCTGCGTTGGCGCTGTCGGATTGCCCGTCAATGCCGGAGATGCTAACGGAGCCTTTGCCGCGTCAGCCGCCGCCAGGATTACGCGAACCGCTTCGACAAACGCTGTAGTCGCAAGCTGCGTGGTATTCGTACCCGCTGCGGCTGTAGGCGCGGTTGGTGTCCCAGTAAACGCCGGGCTGATAAACATCGTTGTTTTACTTTCGTTGGTTACGTTGCCCAGCGCAATATCTGCCGCCGTCATTTGCGAGGCTGATGTTACGCGGCCCTTAGCGTCAACGGTCACCTTAGTGTACGAGCCCGCCGTCACTCCGCTGTTTGCTAGTACAAGCGTAATCGGAGCGTTAGCCGACCCGTCAAATGCTGCGGAGCCGGAACCGTCTCCCGTAATCGATATCGTGCGCGGTGTCGCGAGTTTAACCGCTGTCTCAGCCGCAGCTTGATCCGGGTTAAGCAAAATGCGTCCCGTCCCGTTGCCCGCGTACAGTTTACCCGTATCTGTTGCAAGCGCCAGTTCCCCGGCCTCAAGCGTTAAATCCGGCAGGTTAGCGGAGAGTCCGCGTTTAATTTTGATAATCGCCATGTATTCGTTCCCCCTTAGTAAGTGCCGCCATCAATGACGGGTCCGACCTGATCGTTACCGTCAAACGTACCGCCGTTAATCGGCATGTACGCGAGGTAATCGATTAGGTCGAGTATATTTGCGCGAAAGGTATCGTGGTCGTAGGCGGTAAAATACCGCGCTACTTTTGACGCGGATGCCCACGCTTTCGCTACAGTTCCGCCATGGCCCCGCGTGACTCCCGTAAGCGTATTGCCACTCTTGCCCGCGTAAAGCACCGTTTCGGCCGTCTCATCAACGCCGATCGTACAGACGTTAGGAGCCGCAGGTAACGCTGCCCCGTTAATGACCGTTATCGTTGTCGCAGCCGACGTAATCGCAGCGGACAGTTCCGTACCCGGCGAATTTGCAATCGCGGGATACATTGTTTGTTGCGCCATTTAACCCGCCTCCTTATTGCGCGAATCGTACGAGCGTTGAACCCGCTAGAAACTTCGGTCGGTCTCCGGTGAGTATTGATCGCGGATTAACCAGCGCCTGCGTCCATAAAAGATTTCCGCCGCTCGCCGCCGTACGTAATCCGATATGCGTTACGAGCCCCCAATCAGCGGTAGCAATCGGAAAAGTAACGTCCGCCATCGTTGTGACCGTCTGCTTACCGCTTAAGAGCGCCGGCGCTCCGAACGTAATCGCCTGCCTTGCGTATGCACCCCCGCTAACCTCCGTACCGGTATCCGCTGCTGTCGGGTCCGACGTGTATAGCGCGATATAAACCGTGGGAGGCGAGGTAAACGCTGTGTTACGCAGAGCTGCGTTTAGAAGGGCTGCGCTCAAATAATTCGATATTTGCATCGCCATATATTCGTTCTCCTTTTTTTGCGCAACGCAAAAACGCCCGACCGAGAGGCCGAGCGTGAGGCTTGCGCGTATTTATTCGAGTTCGTATTCGTTCGTGATGGTAAACCCGTGGACTACGTTGCCTCCGGTATTGACTAGCGTAATGACCGGCTGTGCGCGGACGTCTGCCGCCGAAACGACCTGCGCTGTTTGTGGCGACGCGGTTATCGTATACTCCGTTACCGTCTCCCCGCCGGTCGGCCACGGATCGTTCATCCGCAGATTAACGTCAATCAGCCGCGAACCGGTCGCTCCGAGCGTGAGGTTGCCGGAGTAGACCGCGCGGTAGTATTTACCGGGCATATCCGCAAACTCAAGCGTAATCTCGCCGCGCTTGGCGTTAAACGTCCGGGCCATATACGCGAGGGTACGGTGATACTCCGATGCACTAACCGTAATCTCAAACGTCAGCCCTATCGTTCGCGCTCCGTAGGATGAGCCGAAATCGACGACGCCGTCCACGCCCGCGAGTTTAACGGTATTCTCGTCCGTTTCAGGCAGGACGGGCAGCCGCCGCTCGAATAACGAAGCGCCAGCCGTTGATAGCCATACGCCGTTAACCGCTACATCGTACGTACTCATAGCGTCTTCACCCCCATCGCAGCGAGCCGCTGAGCAGCGCGCGCCTTTTCATCGTAATACATCGCAACGTCCGCGCGATCTGTGAGTACGACCTCTTCCGCGCCCATGTCGATATGATTCGTGATATACGTCGGAGCCGCTGGTGCCTGCGCTACTACACGTGGATTCGCGACCATATCAAACAGCGCCGCTTGCTGTTGCGGGTTAAGTACGATCTCGCCCGCGTGCGCTACGATAGGGACCGCTGAGCCTGCCGCGCCCCGGACGATGCCGCCGTTACGGAATTGCTGCAGCTCTCCGGTGTCTTTGTCGATACCGTAGAGTTTCCGGAGTTCGTCATTCCGAGCGCTTAGCGCCTGCATCTTCGCGATGTCGCCCGCTGCCTTCGCACGAGTCCATGCGGCTTTATTCGCGTTATACTCCGCAAGGTCCGCGTCCTTTTGTGCGACTGCGTTAACCTTCGCTACCTCCGCCATTTTGGCGTTATACTGGGCCACGAACGTATCGAGTTGCGTTAAAATTGCGCTGTTAGCCGTTGCAGACTCGGAGACGCGGAATGCCGCGATGCCAGACTCAATCGTTTTGATATCGCCGGAGTATGCCTCGAACGCACCCGCCAGCGCGTCGTACTGCGCCTCGGTGTCCTTCTTCGCCTTCTCAAACGCGGCCTCACGCGCTGTGACTTCGGAGTCATAAGCGCTGTTCTGCGCTTCTTTTTCTTTCGTAAGCGCGTCTTTCTGCGCTTCTAATTCGCGCTTACGGAGGTCGCGGCCGTGTTCGAGTTCCATCCGTGCTATCTCTTTAACTAGCGCTTCCCGCTCGTCGATGCCCGGCTGTCCGACCGCCGACTGCAATTCCGCCAGCCGCGCGTTTTTCTGCGCTAACTGCGTCGCAAAATCCGCATCTGAGTTATACTCCGCCTCAGCGGCGATAAGCGCTTCGACGGACGCGATCTTGGCATCTTGCGCGCTAACGTACTCCTCTTTACGCGCCTTAATCGCCGCTAGGTCCGCGTCCTTGGCGTCTTTAATCGCGTTGAGCTCCGCAGTTTTGGCGTCCTTAATCGCGTCCTGCTGCGTCTTAACGAGATCGTCCGCCAGTTTAGCCGTTTTGGTCGTAATGTCCTTGCGGGCAGCGTATAGAGCGTCCTCGGCTTTCGCGTAATACTCGCTATCTTTCGTATAACGGTCACGCACGTGGGTCCAAGCGGCAATCTTCATCTGCGCGATCTCCTCTTCGGATTTCCCCGAACGTTCCATACGCTTAGACTCCGCATCGATCCACTTAACGGACGCATCGTATTGATCCCGCGTAGCCCTCTCCGTCTCGGTAGCGACATCCTTGCGGGATTGGCGGACCTTATCGTCGGCGGCCTTATACTGTTCGCTGTCTTTCGCGTATCGATTGCGTAAACGCGTCCAGCTTGCGAGTTTCGTCTCAGCGATGGCGAGTTCCGTCTTGCCACTGTCCTCCATGCGCTTTTCCTCCGCGTCGATCCACGTTGCGCTAAAGTCATAACGGGACTGTACGCTATCCTCCGACAATTGCTTAATCTGCAGCGCAAGTGTACGGGCATCGTCTACGGATTCCTTCATAAAGACCGTGTGCTTCTTCCGCAACTCCTCGTACTTCTTGATCTGCACGTCCGCAGTCAAGTCGTAAAAATCCGCCTGAAACTGGATCGTTTTGAGGTCTTCCTCGTACGCCTTCTTGCGTGCTTCGGCAGCTAGTTCTGCCGCTGACTTCGTCTTCGGAGGTTTTGCAGGTTTCGGTCCCTTTTTCGGGTCCGGCGCGATGATGTCCTTCGTAAAGTCCTGCGATCCCGTCTCGACTTCGTTCGCCAGCTGCTCCATTTCACGCGCGGCATTAGCGTATTTCTGCTGCTGTTTCAGCGCCTCGTCTACCTTAGCGTCCACCTCCGCCTTGGCACCGGCGGTTGCTGCTTGCGCGAGTATGCCGTTAGTAACGATATCGCCGACGAGGCCAGAGGTCTTGCGCAAATTGTCCGCTTCACGCGCCGCGACGTCATCCGCAAAAGACGTAGCCTTCGCGCCGGATACGATGGCGAGCGCGTTACTCAACTTCGTCAAATTAGTAATCTGCGCCTGTACCGACTTCGCCTGCGCTTCCGATTCCTTGCCAAAGTTGCGAATACGTGTGGACACGTTAGCGGCGGCCATATCTGTAAACCGCTTATCCGTGTTAATCTGCGATATGATCTTATCGATGTTGTCCGCGCGGATACGGCCGTCTTCCCCCTGGCGCGCATTCAATTCCGGATACTGCGCGATAAGCTGCTCGGTTACGTCAACGAGGCGGTTTTTCTGCGATGCGTCGAGCGTTTGGGCTGAGTTAAGTGTCTTAAACTCGTTGGCAAGCGCGCTCATCTGTACGAGCGTTTGCTTCTTCGTAGCTAACGCTGCAGCCTCCGCCTTATCCTGGTCGGTTATCGCGATAGTGCCTCGCTTAACGACCGCGTTCATTTCCGCGAGCTTAGCCGTCGCTTCCTCAACGCTGGCATATCCGAGTTCTTCGAGTTTAACGTCGAGCTCGCCGATAGCTTCGTTAACGTCCATCGTCTGGCCGAGCATTTCCGGCATCCAAGTATCGTTTTCCTGCGCGGCACGTAACTCGTTAAGCCGCTTCTGTAATCTCGCGCGTTCTTCGAGGACCGGGTTCAGTTCTTCGGTCTTAGACTTAAGCGTTTCAATATCCGCTGCAGTGCGGTCAATCGGTGCTTTTCCGAGCAGAGCATTAAGTTCTGTCTGCTTCTTCGCCAGTTCAGCCGTCGCTTTAGCGGCTTCCGAGTGCGTAGTCGTCAGGTACGCTATTCCCCCGGCCAGCGCGCCTACCGCTAATACAATCCAGCCTATCGGACCCGCCGCCGCTTCAAGCGCGATGAATCCGGCTTTGATGAGGTTAAGCGCAGGCGGTACGGTTGCGAGTATGGCAACAAGCGCCAACATGCCGACCGAAGACGCAGCGGCCGCAGACACAAGCGCTTTGTTTTCGGAGGTAAAGTCCGCAAGTGCAATAATTGCCGGTGTAACGGTTTCTAGCAGCGTCTGGAACAGCGGTGTAAACGCCTCGCCGAACGCAACGGACGCCTCATTCGTAGCTTGCGTAAAGCGCGCTTGGCTGCCGACGATTCCCTGCATTGCCTCGTCCGCGTTACCGACGTAATAAATACCTTCGCGGATAAATCCGTTGTACGCCGCCTGGATCTTCTGCGCATCCGTTAGCCGTCCGGCCGTTGTTCCGATGGATGCCGCGTATTCCTTCTGCATCACCGATAAGTTCTTCGTTACGCCGACCGCATCCGCGAGCACCGAGTTACCGTTCTTAATCCCGTCAAGAGACGCCTGTATTGCGCCGCCCATCGTATAAAACGACTGCCGCCCGTATGCTGCAGAGTCCGCCAGTGACGTAATTAGCTTTGTCGACTCATCGAGGCTAAGTCCGGTCGATAGCGCAGTTTTATACGCCTGTGCAGCTTCGGTCAGCGACAAAAATCCGCGTGATGCGAGGTCCTGTACCGCCTGCTGCGCGTCTTTCGTCTGGACCCCGAAGCCTTTCGCGACTGCGTTGAGTCCGGCGAATGCCGAGTGTAGCTTAATCGCGGCCTCGACCGCTTGTTTCATTTCGTTGACCAGCCGATTAAGCGCTGCTCCTGCGCCGAGTCCCGCCATTGCTGACGATAGATCGCGCATCCGGTCCGCACCCCTACGCGCATCCTCCTCCAGCCCAGTGATACGCCGACGCGCTTCGTCCATCTGACGCCGAAACTCCGCCATTTCTAACGTAATCCTAGCGCGTATTTCTCCTACTTCTGTACTTCCCGCTGCTCCGCTCAACCCATCGCCCTCCTTACGGCGTCATTAATAACCTGCATGTATAGCCGTTTGTTGGTCTTAAGAGGTTGTGAGAGAAACTTAGGGCGAGTACCTGGCGTTGTAGGGTTCTTGTATCGGCCCATTTCATGTACGCGAAGTGCATAATTAAAGCGGACTCCGCTCGCGCCCTCCTCCGTGGCTGAGTAAAACACTTCCCCATACGCTTTACTGCCCTCTACCGTCACCTTCTTGCCTGCTGTGATACGGAGGGTTCCCGTGTCTAATGGGGCGACCTCCCTCGATTTCGCGAGCAGCAGATCGGTAGCATCGTGGAGACCCGCAACGGCCGCCTCGATCATCGCGCCTCGCTTTGCCTCCAAAAACCTATGTAGCTCGGTTACTTTGACCTCAAACGTCATACCCGGTCACCTCGCTCCTATCCGCATCTGCTCGCGGAGTAATTTGATTCCGTCCTCGTCATACGCCGGTACGCTTTCTTGTATAAAACCGGCCGCGTTACGTAAGCCGTCCGTGTAACTCCGAAAGTCTTCAACGCTCGTCGATTGCGCCATGACGTTTACGTTGAGCGCATCGAGCGTTTCGCCAGCCTTACGCCGCGTCTCCGCATCGAGTACGTCGAGTAGGTCCATCACGTAGTAGCCGCGCTCAAACTCGACTTGCGTCTTGCCTAGTCGGACCGCCGCGTCAATGAAAAACTGATCCAGCGTTATTCCGCGCTCATCGCTGTTTCCGCCGCTTGATTCAGCGTTTGCGTCAGCTTTAGAGCGCCTTGCACGTTTTTTAGGAGTCCGCCGAAATCGTTCACGCGCGCAACGGCGACAAAGTACGCCATCAATTCGTCTGGAGATACGTTCTCGTTGATCCACGCTGGTTCCAATCCGGTCAGCACCGCAACCACGTTAACAACGTCGTCAATCGCGCTTTCCATGACTGCAAGCATGTATGAGATGCGGCTTTCTGCCGGCGCAGTCATTACGCTGACTAGCATTTGTGGCAACGTGCCGACGACCGTAAACAACTCGCGCCACTGGCCGATCGTTACTTTGCGCACCTTTACCGCCTGGCCGCCGAGTACTATTGCGGATGGATCTAGCGCGGGAATATCCGCTTTATCTGAACGCTTAAATAGCTGCATCATTTTCGCTCCTCATAAAGAAATAGAGGCGCAGTTAAGCGCCCCTTGCTGTTAGTTTGCTGTGATTGTATCGTCGCCGAGGATCAAAACGTTGTTGTCTTCGTCAGGCGTGGACCGGAGCGTTACGTTGGTGATACGCTCGTTTTCGTTGTTGTATGAGTAGGACAGGTCCGTCTCACTGTATGCCAGCGGCAGGGTAATCCAGGAGTCAGGGTCCGTTTTACGTGCGATCGGTTTAATGACCGCAATCTTCGCGGTGTCAATCAGATTCAGGCCAACGCCGGTTTTAACGACAACCTTGGAGCCGCCCGAACCTGTAACGACTTCCGCCCCCGCCATGATCTTCGGAATGACGGACAGTTCGTATTCACCGAACGGAACGGTCACGCTGACGTTACGGCCGGTTACTCGCTTGCCTACGATCGTTTCGCCGGTCTGATCCGTCTTCTGTTCGCGATAGGTCGTCTCGGTAGTCAAAACCACTCCGCCAATCGTAGTCTCAAACGTGACCTTATCTGAGCCGGTTCCGTACTCGACAATTGCCGGGCCGACTTCGATTTTTCTAAAATTTTGCGCCATCTTTGCGCCTCCTTTTGGATATGAAAAAGGCCGCCCGGTTAAGGACAGCCCTCGTATTTATAGCGATGTTGTTAACGTAAAGTTGACGGAGTATAGTGCACGGCCGCTCTCGTCCGGACCGAGATACCACGGGGCTGATTGACCCGCCAGGCATTTGACCACGCGTGTACTCCCGATCATAAACTCAGTCTTGCGGTGCAGCGCCTCGATAAGTGCGTTACCCTTCGCTTCTGCGTTCGCCGACGCTTTCGACCGTATAATCACTTGAAATGACGGATGCGCAATGGACGACCATTCGTTAGGAGCGCCGCCGCCCGTTATCCGCACATATGCGCAATCATCCGGGTTATTCGCGATAAATTCGTTTCCAACTACGGTAATCCCCGGCATTGCGAGCCGGACAGCCGCGTTTAACTCCGCTAGAGTCAGCGACATTATACGTTCACCTCCGTTAAGACCGCGCGACCGCTTAACATCCGTTTTATCCCGATGGTTAATGGATCGTAGGTCGTCGCGTCTCCGAATTCGTTGGTATACGTAAGTTTTGAGTCCAGCGCGATGTCCGCAAACTTGTCGAAGTAAAACGTTCCGACGCTGACGACCTCGGCTCCGTATTGATTGCGCACAAGTTTAACGCCTTCTTGAAAACGGCATTTCAACGTGTAGGGAACGCCAGGTATCGGCGTATTATAATCCGGATCGAAACCGCCCGCCGGCGTAATCACGACCGTTTGTTTCAGCGGTATTAGCGCCATTACATCGTCACCCACTTAACCGCGCGCTTGCCGAGTTTGACTCCGTTAGCCTCGCCGATAATATCTAGCGCTGCCTCCGGTATCCATGCGTCAAGGCCCGTTTTTGCCCAATCCTTAAACGTAAAGTTAGCGACGCCCGTCAATCCGAAGCTCGCGACGCCTTGCTGCTGCAACGAGTTCGTATCGTTAAACGCAATCGCGAGTTCGTTTGCGTATTCGTAGACAGCCGCATCCGGTATCGTATATTGCGCGTATTTGGTCGTCAGCGTCCGTCCTGCCACGTTAACTATCCGTAGTTTTTTGGCGTCATCTGCGTCAGTCCAATCGTCAATATTGATACAGTTCGCGTTAATGTACAAATCCGCTGCTGTTAAGTCTGCCATACGTTACACCTCCGTTTATTTACCGGAGGTTTTACGCTGTCTGGGCGCGGATTTTTCGTCCGCCTCCGGTTCTATCGCATCAATTCGTTTAATCCATATCGGGACAAGAGCGTCCAACGTAGCGATCTCGCCCGTGTCTTCCGTCTCGTAAACTCCAGTAAAGCCGAACTCAATCTTTCCGGCCACCGAATAGTGCGGACTAGCAGTATACTTTGCCAAACTTCGCTCACCTCCGTAGAGAAAGAGGGGCCGTAGCCCCAATTAAATTAGCTAACCGACGTGCTGATGTTCTCAAGGATAGCGACTTTCTCCGCAGCGTTTTTAACAGTTACGCCGTACTCGCCACGAATCTGCCGGGCAACAAAGTCAGCACCAGGAACGGAGGCGTCAACATCGTACAGAGCACGTCCGTTCAGCGGGTCGATCGACAAGATGTCACGGTCAAACAGCGCGATCTTGTTTTTCGGGAAGTTCGGATCAACTACGACCGTAGCGACTGAGCCGCCTACGATATCGGAGACAAATGTCTGAATCTTGTGGCCTGTCGCTGTGTCAGTGCGCTCAGTACGAATCGTATCGGAAGCAAACTTCGTGATCTGACGCGCGCCTGCGGTGTTTGTGAGGATGGTATTAACGGAACCCCCACGCTGGTAAACTTTCTCCGCAAGGTCATTCAACATCTTCGGCGTGATCTCGCCTCCAGACGCGTTCTGCTTAGCCGCGCCCTTTTTATCTGCAAAGTAAAGCAGACCGCCGGTTGTACGAGGAACACCAGCGCCAGCATCGATACGGCGGCCGTAGATCAACCAGTCATTTTGCTCACGTGCGATCTCCTTCAATCGCAATTGCACCTGGTAATCGAGCTCGTTAGTAACGTTATAAGTCCGCACGTTCTGCTGCGTGCCGGATACAGCCGCGTAACGCTCAATGATCTGCGCGTAGTTGAAATCAACGAGGCGGTCGTGTCCTTCATCTACGCCCGGCAACGCGCCTTCGAGTTGTGGTCGGGAAACGATGCGGATTTCCGCGCCAAGCGCAACGGCTGCTGCGGTAGTGCCATCATATCCGCGCACTACGGTGATAACGTCGCCGGCTACGGCTGTGACACGCAAGTACTCTTCGCCGATAACCACGATTGCGTTAACACGGAATTTCAGACCGTCGCCTTCCGCTACAGTGATCGAGGTTGCACCAACCAGCGCGGCCGCTGCCGCTGTTGCCCGATTAGAGTTTAGGTTATCCGACATCCACTCGAACTTAGTTTGGTAAAGGGGAGTCGTCCCGATTCCGATAAGGCCGAGCAAGGTCGGAGCGTCGTCGATAATAAGAGAAATTCCAGCTTCGAGCTGGCGCACTTGGTCCTGAAAGTCATAAGATTTCAACATTAATTAATTCCCCCTTGGTTTTGGTCAAAACAAAAAGGCTGCGGTAGTTCCGAGCCTCGGCTTACTTTTTGCTTAGTTTGTTTGAGATTTCGATAACCTTCGAAAAGTTCTTTGCCTTTCGTGCTTCTGCTAATTGGGCTTCGAGCGTTCTTCTCCCGTCCTCATCCGGCTGGCCGCCGCTACTGCCGCCGATAGGTTTCGGCTTTGTCTCCGCAACAAGGTACGGCTCAGCAGCGACCAGCGCTTCGACCGCTTCCTTAACGCCGACCACATCTCCGTTTTCATCGACGGTAGCACCCGCCAAGTCCGCCAGTTTCAGCGCTGCAGCCAGACGCTCAGCCGGAACGTTAGCCTCGCGCGCCAACGCTTTAAATTCTGCGTTAATCAAACGATGATTCGCGGTTGTTAGCGCCTTGTCACGTTCAGCCTTTGCGGACTCTGCTGCAGCGAGTGCGGTTGCCTTCTCCGCTTCCAGACGTTCGGTATCGCTTAACTTCGCTGCCTCTCGTTCAGCTTCCGCTTGTTCCAGCGCAGTCAGCTTCGTTTTGATATCGTCGTAATCTTCACGGCCTTTGCGGTCACGCGCGAGGCGTTCGGCAACAATGCGGTCTAGGTCCGCCTTTGTAAACGTCTTATCCGGCACTGGCGGCGTTGGGTCCGGGTCAGGCTTCGGATCAGCGGGATCTGGATCGCCTGACGCAAAGAGCTGCAGATTCATCGGATATCTTGACGGTTTCATTTTGTTTGTCATTGTAATTCCTCCCGTACAAGGCCCGTCGGCGCTAATGTGTCTGACCGTAAAGTTTATCGCGTCAATTCACGTCTGGACGCGGAGCCCTATTGCTCCAGTAACTTCGGATCACGTATCGGCGTTATTACATGGCGACAATTCGGATGGAATATCTCATTTCGCGGCAGATCGCCGAAGTACCGATAATCTCCCCGAGCGTCCGGCGTCAGCTTAACGATCATGCCTTCGTAGCCGCGACATTTATCAATCGCGTTATGCCGCGAGATCACTCCGTAATAGGCACCGCGACCAACCGCCTCATTAACGGCTGCTTCACGTTGCGTCGACGCCATCTTCGTGCGCGTTACCATATTGACGTATACTTCCGGTTTCCAGCGCCGGCCTGCTGCGTCAATGATTCCGGTATCTACCGCTCCACCGAGCGTCTTCTTCATCCGCTGCAGGATGTCGGCGTTCAGCGTTCGATTACCGTTAATCCCTCGCGTGAGGTTAGCGCGCATTGAATCTGCGGTAGCCTGGCGTACGGCCAGCTTGACGCGGCGGTCAACGTTCTGCGTGACGGCCAAGAGGTCCGCCTGTGTATCCGCAACGGCCGACGCTACAAACTCGCGGTTAATACGGTTAAACTTGACGATCTTATCCGCATCCTCAAGCGTAGACGCAGCGCCGAGGGAAACGATGGTCCGCGCAACACCGTCCGTCGCGGCCTTCGGAATGTAGCGGTCAACCCACGCGGCCGATTCATCGTTGAGCCCATGCAAAATAGCCGCAACCTCAGCGAGTGCGGCGCGTGAATTAGCGCGTGACATTGCGGTTAAATCTAAGCGTGATAATTCCGCGCTAATCGAGAGCAGCGCGTTTTTGTATGCGCGGACGAGTAATGCAATCTCGTAGTCGTAAACGGGTTCCGGAATCAGCGGCGTCATTCGTTAAACACCGTCGATTCCACCGTCCCGACCGTCCGTTCCTCGTCCGCATCAATCCGCGTGATAATCTCCGCAGCCTGCGCGTCGTCAACGCCATCAAGCGTCTTCACCGCGTCATGTACGGACTGCGTAGGCTTGCCGCCTGTACGGATGCTTGCGACCTCGGCCGCTTCTTTCTCGTCGATCGGCAGACCGTCGCGCCAAACTATACGCGGATATACCGGCTCGTACGGCACCCAGCCGTCTACACCGCGATTCGCGAAGTTTTCGAGTTGCATTGCGGTCCATATCGCGTCACGGAGAGCGCGGTCAACATGCGCCCGGATGCGGTTTACTTTCGCCAGAATCGGCATAAACCGCGCCTTGATTGCGCCGCTGTCCGTGTGTGATGTGCCGGTTCCACCTTTATCATTGGCGAGCGTTGTGCCGAACAACCATTGCGGCGTTTCGCTCATTTGATAGACAATGCCGAGCAGGATGTCGAGCTCCTTAAACGCGCCCTCAAGCTGCGAGTCCCACGTCATGTAACCGGGAGTCTGATCTTCTTTGCCGACCGGTATATAACGTCCGCCTCCGCGTATTTGTTGGCCGTCTCCCTCATCGCCGAGGTCTTCCGGACCGTACATCCATGGATCGCTATGTTTCCAGAGGATGTAATCGATCTGCGCTAACCGCTCGTTAATCGCGCTCAACACACTTTCCAGCTTCTCGACTCCGTTGATTCCTTCCCAGCGGTCGTCAACGGATTTATACGGAATATGGCGGATTAAGAGCTCCGGCGTTCCCGTTTCTACAACGTCAACCTCGCGACCGGTCGCGATCTGCTCGCCGATGAGGAACGTTGAAATCGGCACGCCCCATTCGGAATCTACGCCAGCCTCCGTCAGCTCATAGCGCTCATACACGATATAGCCCGGCACGTAGCGCTCAACGACAAGATACGGCACATATGACGTTGGCTTACCGTAGAGCCAGCGGATAATCTTACCGCCAGGTTCTTCGACCCAATCGACCCACGCGACGTTAATTGCGCTGAATTTCTTACGTGATCCGCGTGACAATTCCGGAAATACGATATTCGCCGGCACCGCTTCGATAATCGGCTCTAGGCGTGATTCAGGCGCGGGCAACCCGAGTTCTTCCGTTTCGGTGACGTCTGCGCGCGAGGCAAAATACGTCTTCAAGAACGAGTCGCCGCGATAGCCGCCGCCGATAGTGAGTTCATGCGCGGTTAACGTGAGGTCGTTCTCTTCGACGATCGAGTCGAGGCGCTCCTGTTCGCGTGATCCCGGACCCTTACCGCTTTCATATGTCGGCGGCTCTCCGGTCAGCAAGTCCGCCGGCTTCGTGAGCAAAATGTCCATTAGGTTAACCGCGATGAACAGCGTTTTGAGCTGCGCAGCGTGTGGCGTATCTTTTAAAAGCGATGATGCGCGGTCATAGATTTCCGGATGCCGTCCGTCAAATATCGTGCGGCCACGCTTATAACGAGCAAGGCGTGGTATATCACGAGGCGGCGGATAATATTCGCCCGTTGCGAATAATTTCGTCAAATTTGCATCCTCCCTTCGAGCATCAATATGGTATAATTTTACTAGCTAGTTAAACTTTAATAGGGAGAGGATTCCATGAGTATTTTCGTACAAAGGGTTGAACAGTTTGTAGCGGCACAGAGGTCCAAAAAAGAAGCTGAACAGAAAAGGGGCAACACTGTTAACGAAAAGAAAGGACAGATTCATGCCACTATTTGTGCAGCTATGAGTGACCTCTTTAATAACAGCACATTACAGACAAACTACCGAGAGTTGATTCAATTTAGTCCTGAGACAGAGGTATACATAATCGTGATTGACGAGTACCAATTTAAGGTTGTTAGGTCTGCCATTGAGGAAGAGATTGAAAGAGACCCCGCTCGGGATTTACGCGAGATTGTTGATCAAAAGATCCTAGGAGAATTAGAGAATATTGACCTGCCATTTTAGCTAAGCCCATGCGGGCTTATTGCGTACCTTCTTCCGCCCTGCCTTCGCAATACTAACCGCCATCTCAAGCGCGTCCGGTAAGTCATCGTGGCTGCCGGACGGGTACATTTCGAATTGCTCCAGCAATAGCGCATGTCTCCGCGAAAACTGAATCTCTCCGCTCTCAATCGCCGGCATCATCGCCTCAATCCGCAGGCCTTTCCGTGATCGCTGATAGATTTCCTTAACGCGAGTACTCGCCGGATATCCCGCAGCCTTGAGTGCCGCCTTCAATTGCGTTACGAAAAACTCCTGCGCTGCCTGCGCCTCGGCCGCGATTGCATTCGGTTGATATCGCAGCGCCTTTTCGACGATTACACGCAAAAAAGCGTCCGGCTTGATCCGCTCCCCGAACGCGTCGATAACGTATTTTGTTCCGGTCTTTTTGTGGCGAGCGATAACGACAATGGCGCTGTAGTCGCCGCGCGTTTTGCCCATCGCGAAGTCAACGCCCATGTAAACGTCAAATACGTCAATTGGACGTGGATATTGCGTTAATAGTTCGCGAATCGGCGCGCTATCCCAATACGTGAACGCCTCCGGATTAAATATCATCGACTCCTCGTCGACCGGGTTATTCATATACTCCGTGTTAAACGCCTTCGATCCGTTATCCCATTTCCACGTCATCAACTTCCATATCGGTTGCGCCTCCGGCCACAATACGACGCATCCGCGCTCCATTTCCTCGCGGTTGAGTTCGTACAGGGCGCGCGCTTCCTTGACGCGGTCTTCTTTCGGTCGGTCCGGGTCTTTATAGACGAGCCGGCACGCTTCCCACAAGTCCATACGTTCGGGCCACTCGATGACCGCGCGATAGACTCGCGATTTAAAGTCCGACCGGTTGTATAGCACGTCAACGAGTAGCGCTTCGTGATGGACCGTTGTTCCCATGTAAACAAACGCTGTCTTCTTGCCCCGTGGATCGCCGAGTGGTACGACCGTCTGCGCGAACCAGTCCTTGAGCTTCCGGCGGAGTTCAGGAGTGGCCGCGTTAGACTTGATGTCTTCGAGGTCATCGCAGATAATCAAGTCCGGCCGAACGCCGTTCCAGTTACGTCCACGCAGCGCCTGGCCGGTCGATGCCGCTTCGACTTTTGTTAGCAGCTTCTTCGTCCCGTCTTCGCGCGGTTCCCATGCGATAAACTCCGACGAATTATCCTTCGGATTCTCCTGCTGCTTCGCCGACATCAACGGACCGAAATCCGCCCGGAGCTTCGCGTTACTCTTGAGTTGCAGCGATATCCAATCGAGGTTAGCGCTCGAAACCGCCGGCGTCTCCGATATGATAATTTCGTACTTACGCTTGCGGTACACGATTTCGCGGATCGGAAACGCCTTTGATAAGTACGTTGATTTAGCGTGGGATCGCGGCGCTGCCTCCGCTACCTTATCGTTGGTGTGTACGTTGCTGACATCGTCCATTAGCGCGGCGATTTCACGGTGAAATTCGGGCGCTTCCGATATGTCTACGATATCGAATCCGTCCCAATTACCGTCATTACCGGGGTTGCGCGCTTCACTAAAATATTCGAGGGCAAAGTCGAGCAGCGACGTTTCGCAGCGCTGTATCCGTTCCAGACGCTCAAGCTCTGCAACTTGCTCATCTACCGCGCGCTGGTCCTCTTCCGGAAGAGACGCGATATCTACGCCGGATAGCGCTGTTACAAGTCCGTTCAAGCCGCGTATATGTTCGTCGCGTTCGGCACGTACGACCCATTTTCCGTTAATCCATGCGATAGATATCGCCTCCCTTCCGTTTTGATTACGCCACTTATAGAGCTGTTACGAAGCAGCCGCAGCCTCCTATATCAAGCTTATCGACGGGTTCATTATGCACTATATCCGCACGTAGTTCTGCCATGGTATACGGTAATGACACGCGCTTGCCTTCAACTGTGCGACCTTTCTTCATCATTGATATTTTGCGCCCTAAGTACGCACGCATCTCGTTTTCCTTGCGCTCGCTATACGCGAAGTACTCCGGAAACTGTTCGAGCAAGTTTGCGAAATGACCATGCCCCCCCCGCACACAGAACCCGCCGCAATTGTTATGCGCGAATCCCATACCGTAGAGGCGTGGCCTTGCGATGCCAACCTCGTCAAGTAACCGCAGCATATCGAGCTTATCAAGATAAGGTTCCTCACACATTGGAAACTCGACGCGGTACGGAGCCCAATTCGCTACTGGCGCTGCTGTTCGGTGTGCTTCCGTCCAATCAATTCCGAGGTGAAGTACCGTGTCCCCGGTATCCGGGTAGTTGTTCGCGAGGTAAGTCGCCGCTGCTTCCTGTTTAAGCACGTGAGAACACGGGGCCAATCGGGAGTTGCCGAGATACCGCGCGTCCTTAAATACGTCCCAGGGCGTCCGGCCGTCAATCACCCACGCGAGGCCGGGAATCAACCGCATAGCCTCCGCAGCTATTTCCGGAAGTAGCGTCTTACGGATGTCTACGTCAACCTCCGTACGAATGTCAGGAATTTCGGCGCAACGTTGAATTAACGTACACGGATATTCAATTCCGTAGGCTTCCGCAGTAGATTCGATAAGGAAACGGTAAAGGTCGCGGTCTTCTATGAGCGTATCCGTAAACAGATTGATGACGTTACTGGCGCTATGCTTCGCTACAATGCGAGAGAGCGCCGACCATGACCCAATCCCGCCGGAGTTAAAGTTTATATACGTCGTCAATTACACATCCCCTTCCGTTCCCCTTCGTTTTACCGTGAAATTAGCGCTTGTACTACGTAACCCTTCCGCTTATACTCGGAAGAGACTAAACGCGCTAATTTGACGGTAATTCTACGGGAAAAATACGCAAGGCTCCGGACTGATGCCGAAGTCCAAACGTTATTTTTGATACGCGGATTGTAGTAGCACCTAAATTAACTTACTTTAAGTAAGCCCTTGGGGTCACCGCACCACCGCAGTAATACTTTAATGTGTTAAAGTAATTTCGCAGTTTAGAACAAATATAATATACATACAATATACAAGACATGCGCACAAAACACGGATTTTGACGTAAACTATTACGCCTTTACACCTTCGCAAACCCGCGCCCCGCCTACGTTTCCCAACGCCGCCCTCACGCTGCATAATCGCGCCTTATTCACCGCATATACATTTACCAGTACTCCCGCGCCAAAAACGCCGTAACCACGCGGTTTCCCAGCGATTATAGCGTTCCTCCGCTTCCAGTTTATGCAGCGTTGAGAGAGCGCATATTAACACGTTTATGCAACGCTTATACAACGATCACACGTTCACATTGCGAGTGATTAACGCTGCATTACGGTGAAGCGCGAAAAGTTTGCGGAGGGTGCGCGCCAGGCGACCCGTGCAGATAAAATAGGCGCACTCGAACGCATCCGAAACGCAGCCACACGCGTTCCTTCATCTAATAGCGCAGTTACTCGCCGCTTTCGGATCGCTGCTTCAACGCCTCGATACGCTGTCTCAACGCCTCCACGTCCGTTCCTCCGCTATCCTTCGTCTCTACTTCGATCTTATCCGTGAGTAGTCCGCTGATCTGCAGCGCCAGCTTTGCCATTGCTGCATTACCATCACGTATAGCAATCGTACTCAACGAGTCAACTAACTCCGGTAACTTAGCGCTGTTATCACGTATGACTGCGCGTTTAAACTCCGCATCAAAGAACGCGTCCTTACGCCAGTTCTCAAGCGTACGCGCCGTTACTCCGCACAATGACGCTATCTCTTCGTATGTCTTACCGCCTTTACGTGGCTTCGCTAACCATTCGATCGCAAGCGTTTGTTCAGCGGTTAATATCTTCGCTTTCATATGCGCCCTCCTTCCGTCAATAAATGAGCGCCGGTTCCTACGCCCGGGCAGAGCGTAAGAACAGCGCTATTCGATCGTGTTACTTTCCGTATTTAAGCAACGTGTATAATCCGAATACTAACGGCAGCCATACCGCGTGCATAATTACGCGTTCCCATAGCGGACAATCAAGCGCATATGGGCGGAAGTATAAACCCGCTAGTAGATACGCGATTACGATTACTACCGTGATTATCAACGTTATTCCTCCGCTCACTTAACGTTCGCTACCGCTTTAACATCCGCGTATACCCGATCCTTTAATAACGAGTGATTACGCGTTATTCCTTGTCTTTGCCTACATGAGTTACTTCTTCGATTAATCATCATGAGAGTTAAGAGAGGGGTTTTAGCTCAAGAGCCTGCCGCGTCACTCTGTGACTTGTCCTGCCGTCCGCTGCGCGGCCGTCAGACTATAATTTATCGCGCGGTTAGATATACATTACACAAGGCCAGGTTTTGGTCGCCGTGTCGGAGTGACTTTCTCCGTGTAGGAACGAGTACAAAGACTAAGAAGAATTTCAAAACCAAAAACGCATAAAAACGGATTAAACCCGCGTTTTAAGCCGATTTACTCACGTTTACTACGTTTTTCGTATGTTCACGTTTTTACCGATGAAAGGCCATATTTGTTCGCGTTTTTACCGATGAGGATTACGTAGCCCTCTTCGCGAAGTTGTTCCGGATGGAAAACATCTCGCGCAGGGTTGCGTCTGGCTGTCCGCTCTTACGGTAGAAAATAAACGGGTTGATCTTGTAGTAGCGTGACTTCCCGTAGACAACCTCCGCAAATACGTACTGATCGCCAAAACGTAGGTTCCGCAGCTTCGTGTATACGGACTTCTCAGTCACACCGGTTAACCTGGCGATATCTTCCTTCGTAAGCGGTAGCGTGTTCTCTACGTCCCGTTCGTATGGATTCGCGCAGATCGTATTCGTCTCAAGGTGAACGTGCCGCAGCAGCTTGTATACGAATCCGAGGTCTTTCGCATTTACCTCGGAGTATAGCTCCTTCACCTTCGCTACGAACGTCTTAATGACCGCCGTATTGTCCGTCTTACCCTGGAAGTGGTAGCGCGGATTAAGGCGGTAATTCCCGGCCTCGTAGTGAATAACTCCCGCGTCTGTCATCTCCAAAAGGAAATGATGCAGCGTAGTTCGGCCTATCTTAAGCGTTCGCATGATGTCGTCTCGACTCATAGCGGTCTTATTCGGATTCTCTAGGATCGCGTCGTAATTTACGAAGCACTGCAAATAAAGAAGATACCCGCAGTGTTTATCGGATACCTTCTCGATTACTTCGTCTATATTGCGCATTTGCGTTACGGTGAACTCCGGTCCACGTCCGCTCTTCACCACTTGCGTTCTGGCGTAAGCTTCACGCTGTTCTGCGGTAGTTACACGATCGCCGTCCGCTAGAATGAACGTCCTATCGAATACCTCGCCCGTTTCCGGGTCTACTAGCGTTCTGATTTCGGCCATTAGGCTATCCCCCTCCCTGCGCGTGTAGCGCGATTTCTAAGGAGTAGCCTGCGCTCAACGAGACGAGAAATTTCTCGGTCTTTTGCCTCTAGGTTTCGAATTAATTCCGCCCACTCAGTTCGTATAACGCCTGGATCGTAGTATGATTCCTCGGCAAACGACTCAAATTCGTCAATTTCAATACGTAGCCATCTTCGCACGTCTTCCGCTTGACTTATAAGGTCTTCGACCTGACATAGTTCTTCTTCGATGTATAAAACATGTTCGCGTGAAAACACTTTATCTCGGTTATGTGACGGCTTTAATTCGTGTATCAGTAGTGTCTCATATATGTCCAATAGCATCATGTTTTCAGGCCTGTAGATGCTAACATGCTCTATGTCACGGCAGTAATGAATCGCGTCACCCTTGCCCTGTGAATGTTCTACTACTCTCCTACCTACGGAAGCACTTTTCCCAACATAGAGCACGCCTTGTGCCGAGTCCCTGAGTACGTAGACTGCAGGCACACAGTTAAAAACTGACCTTGATCTAAGGAAATCCCCTAATGAGTAATCCTCACAAACTGGAAGCGTTAACGTTAAGCTCATCTAATCTCTCCTCTGCGGATATTCCGCGAGGCTGTACGGAGTATACCCGTACCTTCGTCCGCCAGACGGTGTAGGCCTGATTTTTTGCTCGCATACATAAAGCAGGCTATTTTTTCAGGGGCTACGCCTATATAGGTAACTAACCGCGCATAATGTCGGGTATTGTACGTATATATTTACCGCTTTTCTTTCGTCATCCGCCGCGTTATAATACGTACATACGTTCCCAATAACGGAGGTAGTGAGATGAGTACGCAAACTGACGAATTAAAGACGTTGTTACACGCATACATAATTTATCCGCACCTCACAGTGTCCGTGCAGCGCGTCCTTGAAGGATTGGAAGCCACACCTAACGTACTTAACCGCCTTTACAACGCCTCCGGTACGCTCATCCTGCGGAGGATTACGGCCGACCTGCACGACAACCGCCTGGCGCTCAATCGCGCGGGCCTGCACGTGTTAAGAAACGCTGAGCGTAACGGGTTTATACACATTGAATTTACGCGAAAAGGCAGCGCTACTACGGATGTCTACACGGTTGCCCGCGAGGTTATCCGTAAGGAAATGGGGGCAAAGATGGCGCAGTATATAGTGGAGTTTGGTGCGTTGGTTGGACACAAATAAGCGCAACTCCCGGAAGGAAATGGCGCGAATCATGGCGAATATTAACGTAACCTACACGAAAGGACTACGTATATGAGCCGATTTATGAAGCCGCTAACCTCAAACGTACACTTTTATACGGCGCAATTGGAGCAAGAGCCCGTCGTTATTTTCATCGCGGACGAACTCGTGGGTAGCGGATTGATCGAGGATGTTACGGAGGCAGCCGTTAAGGTACGCGGAGAGTACTACATGCGCGCAGCCTGCACGTTTAAATACGCGAGCTAAGCGGTTTACTATTGATAACGGACGGCACCGTTTATAATACGTACATACGTTCTCGTTCGGAGGAATTATACTAAAGTAGAGGAGCCTGAATATATGAACTGTAGTCAATGTGGAGAACGTCCCGCGTTTACTCAAGGGATCTGTATTAATTGTTATAGCTTGTTTCAAAATGCTAAAGCACTTCAACACAACATGCTTGTAGAAGAGAAAAACTATTACTTGGAATATATGGAGCTTGTTTCAGGTCTTCCCAATTCCCTCCCACGCCATAGACCAGTAACGCCTCAGGTCTTCACTGGGAATCTAAATAATATAAACATAGATAGGAGTGTCATAGGCTCAGTAAATACTGGAAACATTGATAGTCTGGACGTTTCACTGAACAACATAAAAATTTCAGGCAAAGACGAACTATCCAAATCCATTAAAGACTTCTCTGAGGCCGTGCTTTCGTGCGACGAACTTAACCAGGATGAAAAAAATGATGTCATCGAGCAAGTGGCTTTCATAAGCGAAGAAGCTACAAAACCAGAGGAAAAGCAAAAGAAAACAATAATTTTGAATACATTAAAGAATGTTAAAGAATCAGTTTTAACTGTAAATGCATTAACCATCTTATGGGAGAAGGTTATTTCACAACTCCCTTTTCTATAATTAAACAATAAACTCCGTAAATACAGGACTCCGCAGCATCCCCGCGCGAGTCCAGTTTCGTATTTTCACGCGCGCCCTAATGCGCGGCTCCACGTACACAAAATCGCGGTCCTCGCCAGTTATCAGCGCCTTACTCACGCCGAAAAACGCCTGCTTATGCGTAGGCGATACGCCGAACTCGATGATGCCCGCTGGCCTCATCCGCCCGTTATCCGTAGGAACCGACGCCAGCCAGCCGAACTCAGCCTTTTTGTATCCGCTCAAATATACGTCAGCGTACGTCCAGTTAATAATCTTCTGCCACTGAGCGCTGCGTCTACCGGTCTCGTATACGCTGTCCTTCCGCTTGGCTACGATGCCCTCCATTGCCCGCGCCTGCATCTGCGCAAATAATGCCTCGCCCGCGCCTTCTATATACGGAGTGACGCCGAAATGTGCGTCAGGCATCGTTAAGCCCGCGAGGATCTCCTTGCGTTCCATCAGCGGGCGGTTGCGCAAGTCCTCACCTTTATAACGCAGAATGTCGAATATAACATAGGTGACCGGTAACTCATCGGTAAGCCGGCGTACTTTATCCGCTCGCTTTGCTTGGAACCGCGACATGACGGATTCGAAATTAATCGCGCCGGTCTGCGGATCGACACACGCGATCTCTCCGTCAAGCGTAATGTCATGCGGGAATAACGCGTCTGCAATTTCGGGGTACTGGCGTGTGCATTCGTTGTTATGGCGCGTATATAAGCAGACTTTGCCGCCAGTCTGAACGTATATTAAGCGGTGGCCATCAATCTTCGGCTCGTAGATATAGCGTGAATCCGAGAACGGGGCCGCCGCAGTTTCGAGTAACATCGGGAAAATAAACATAAGTACCACCTCTACGCTAATTATAGCGTTTGGCTGGCGTGGGAACTTGCGGTAAGTTATGGAACGCAAAAAAAAAGACCGGAAAGCATCCGGTCAAGCTGCGTTCTATTTACGCATCTTTTTCCGCGCGGCATCCCGCAGCTCGCGGTTCAGCGCCTTGAATACGTGATTACGGTATGATAGCAACCGCCGCCGGCGGACGTACAACCGGTCGTACTCCGGATCAGCGATTAGACGCGCCCGGTAATCGTCGAGCTTGCAGTCCAGGTAAGCGCTGCGGTCAGCTACGCCCTTTGCGAATGTCTTAGCGCGCGTCACCGTCGACCCTCCGTAAGTACCGTTTCAAGCGCGGCCAGAACGGTCATTACGTTGTATATCTTCGCGAAGGGCGAGTAGTCAGCGTGCATAATTGCGTGTATCATTCCGATTGCGCCGGCGTAATAATTTCCGTCAGCCTCGCGGATTACGCCTAGCGCGAAGTCGAGTTCGAGTTTCATGCGCGTTACCCCCGGCGGCCGTTGCGAAAGTTTACGATGCTGAGCGCTAAGGCTGCGAGTGTGATCGTCCAGATTACGTATGACATATGCGTTCCTCCTCCGTAGTGGGGCCGTAGCCCCGTGTTATTTAGCCAACCTATTAAGTGACTTTGCCATATCCTCGGCCTCTTTCTTCTTAGAAGGCAAATGCGGTATCCAAATTTTCAGTTCTTTATTCCATACTCCCCATGATGTTGGCTTGTTTTTATCGTTGTATGCGTACGGACTAGCAACAAAATTATCTTCCATCCCTTATCCCTCCCGCGTAGGCCCGCCGGCTTGCTTTATTAAGTGGCAACTCGATTGCCGTTTATGTTATGATTGGGTGGAGAACAGGGGCGCTAACCCCTATCCTCCGAAGGTACTTATCGAAGCCGCCGCCCGCGATTTCGTTTAGTGCCTTTTTCTTTTTCACGGCGATTGATTACGATTGCAGTAGCGAGATTTATGATTGCCGTGAGTAGCAAGACCCAATCTTTCATTTCGGTTCCTCCTTTCCGTGACTGTTACGTTTAACGTAACGTCTACATACACAATATATCATGTTACGCTAAACGTGTCAATATAAATTTGTTACTTTTAACGTAACAGTAATCGTGCTATAATCTTTGCAGGAGGTGGCAATTGAATGGCCGCATATAAGGTCCGCATCAAGCTCGACGAAATCCTAAAAGAGCGCGGCATCAGTGACCGCGAATTCGCACGTATGACCGGCATCCGGCATCCTTCCGTAGGTGAAATGCGCACAAACAAAACGCAGCGACTTCCGCTGGATAACCTCGCAATTATCTGCGAAGTGCTCGACGTTGAGATAACGGATATACTCGAACTAGAAAAAGAGCCGCGCGATTAAGCTGCGGCTCTTTCTTCGTACGATGGCGCATAATAAGCGTCGACAATCCGGTCCTGCCACGTAAAGTCGAACGAACTCTCTGCCGTCCCGCCTCTTACCGCTATCTCCTCCCCGCGTCCTAACGTCAGCACGTTCCAATACGCCATTTGTCCGGCTTTTTCTCGCCAGGCTTCGTATGGCGGTATCTTAACGTTAAACGCATGTGTGAGCCCGCCCGTTCTTTCTACGCCGTCAAACGGCGCAACTGGGTCCGTATTCTCGCGCATAAGATCGTTCTCGAAAGCTTCGACCAGTTCGTCGAGTTGCGTTAGCCCATCGCCCCACTTATCCGTATATCGCCCGTCCTTGTCGTAGCCGATGTCGTTAATCTGTGCGTGGAGGACCGGCGGCTGCCCTTCGTGCCAAAACGTGTCAGCCTGCGCTTCATCCGTCTGCTCTACGCGGTGATAAGCGCCGGCAACTTCGACGTACTTAACGAATACCATCCGTGCGTTAGGCGTGACCTTACGCAAGATGTGAATATCCGTTTTAATCGTCGTACCGGTCAGCGCAAATGTCTCCGCCGGTAGCTCGATACTCGCGATATGCCAGCACGTTTCCCGCATAATCTCGCGAATCTTCGCCGACTGCGTGCCGTATCCGATACCCTTCGGTAGCACAAACGCAATGTAACCGCCCGGCTTGGTCGCTTTAATCGCGAGCTCGATAAACGCTAACTCCGATTTCCCCTTCGCGCGGGACGTGCCGTCCTTACCCTTCGTAATCCGCAGCGTATCGAACGCGTCAGGTAAGTCCGTTGCAGCTACGTCAATACTCACGCCATACGGAGGGTTACCGATCACATAGTCATAGTAATCGCGGCGGCCGTGCAAAAACGCGTCGCCCTGGATGACGTCTGCCTGCGGATAAATAAGGGACATTACTTTTGCGGAGGTCTCATCGAGTTCGAGCGCTGTTATTTCTGCATCGACCGGTAGGTGCTCGATGAATACGCCGCTGCCTGCGCTCGGCTCAAGGAAACGGGAGGCCGGCGGAAATGAACCTCCGGAGAGCCCCCGCAATGCCTCCATAATGACGCGCGCAACGTGAGTCGGCGTGTAGAATGCGCCCCCGGCGTAAGCGTTCGGAAGGAGCCCGCCGGTTGACGTGTAATTAGCGCGGAGGAACGCTATGTCCTCTGCTGTGACATCCGCTGGGTCCTTCGCTACGATCGCCATCGAGCGGACATTTCCGTCCCATCGGGCGCGCGACGCCTTCCCCATTACGCCGCCTCCCTTACGTGTTCCTCCGCAGGTTCTACGGTTATCTCATTAACCGCGCTCATAAGAGGCAGAGCCTCTATAGACGCCAACCAGCGCCCGCCGATCCCGCGCCGCTGCGTAAACTCGTCCGAAAGTTCTCCGCCTGTTTCCCGCAGATTATACGTAATGACACGTCCTGGCGCTGTATCACGCTTATAACGTGCTGCCCGCGCCTGGTTACGTATCTTCGCGCCTGCATCGACCTTCCAGCGCTCATATGCGGTTCGCTTACGCTTAATTGGCGCACGGTGGTCCCGGCCATCCTGTCCGTGAAACTCTGCGGCCGAATCGGACGTCTCTTTATCACGCCGGAGTTCGAGCTGCCACGCGGAGAAGAACGGATATTCCTCGCGCGTCACCTTATCCGGATGCCGGTCCGTCAATTCCTCGCGGAGAATATAATCGGTCAGGCGCTCGATCTCGGCCGTGTCCGGGTATTCTCCTACGCTATCAAAATACGCATCGGTCAGCGCATGTACGGCCGCCATTCGTTCGGACCGTTCGACAATGTCCTGCGCGATAAGATCCGTAACAGCCTCGTGAAATTCCGCCTTGTAATCGTACATTAGGCCGCCCCCTCTTCTAACGGATACTCTGCCGTGACCTCACCGTAGTTCCACCGTTTATAAACTTCCGCGACCTTCTCCGCCGCTGACTCTACGGATTCAACCAACGTAGAGCGCGCGACCCCCATAATTTCAGCGGCATCCTTCTGCGTCAAGTCAGCGCCATAAACCCACGCAATGGCCTCCGTCTGCTTAACCGTAAGGATGGCGGATGAGATAGCGCTGTGTAGGTCGATAAGAATGTCGGCCGCGTTGTAGTCACCGTTAAACCGGGCGGATGAAACTGCGTGCCGATCGCGTAGCAGCTTTTTAACGCCGGCTGCATCGTTTAAAGCGTAGCGAACTGCGTATGTGCGTGCGCCTTTGTCTATATCAATCTTTACAGAACCCATAAAATGCCCCCTAGCATAAATTAATAGTCTTGCGGGTATACTAGTAGTAAGAAAGAAGGTGTAAAAATGGAAAATGAACGTAAATTTGTAGTCCCGCCATTCGCAGGAGAGTATCAAGACATCAAAGAAGCAGCGGAGGCCGCAGAGTTCAGTGATGTGTCAATTAAGAAGAAACTGGAAGACGGATCGGTTGTGGATATTAACAACGCCGACGCCCTCCCGCTGCTCGAAGAGTGGTAAAACCGCACTTTTTCGCAACCGACGTAGGCATTCGTGCTACGTCGGTTTTTCTATTCTGAATTTTTCAAACGTTGAAATCCGCACATGTTATTCCGCAATCGTTCGCTCTATTCCGAGTTCCGCCCGCACATACTCGTCCTCACAACGCCCGTCGTGCGTTTTGTATCCGCCGGTGAACGTTATACACGCATCTCCTACGTATATTTCACCGTCACACCAGGAGCAGTATGCGGACACTCGCGGTTCATCTGGCGGCTGGAACCGTTCGTCCAGCGGGGAATAACCCGTCCACATTCGCGCTCACCTCCGTATCTTCGCGTTTCTGCAGCGGCGTCCGATCGTCATATGGCTGCGCGTTAATCGCGTCAATGCGGCCGTAGAAGTAGCCGGCCTCGAATGCTGCGCGGTAATCTTCGGTGCTCATTCCGGCCACTCACCGCCTAAGTACGACATAATCTCGTCAATCTGCGCGTGCAACTCCGCGAGCCCCGCGTCATTCGTAACGGTGAAATTCGCAGCGTATCCGTCGAGCGCCGTCTCCGTCCCGTGCGCCAAGTCTGTATAAGCGAACGTGTCGCCCGATTCGACCGCGCGCTGGATACGGAGGCCGTCCGAAGCTTCTACGCGGATGAGGACGTATGAGCGGGCGGAGAGCGCTTCATACTCGTTCGGCTGGCGTGTATCGGTTATTACCGCGCGGAACTCGCCCGGCCCTCTCACCGCATTACTATGCGCCCGATGTGCGTCGATGTTTACGAGGCACTTCCGCACCCACACGTCGGGATCACGCTGCCGCATCGTCTGTCCGAACCATTGATACAATTCGCGCGGCTTCGTTCCCGGCGCGGGATGGCCGAAGATTTCGTGAGCATATCGCTTAAGTGCGTCGCCGAACGCAAACTGCGTATATCCGTATTTGGACGCGAGGTAATCGCCGACCGTATCCTTACCGCTGCGAAGGCGGCCAGTTAATCCGACGTTAGGAAGCGTCCTCTTCGTCATCAGCGCCCACCTCCTCGTCAGACATCGTCATTACGTCCCATTCTCGCGCATACTCTTCGTTAAACAACCACGCGCTTACGCGGTCGGCCGGGGAATAACCCGCAGCCTCTTCGTCGTCATACGTAAGCTCGACCGTGAATATGATGCGCTTCATTCGGCGGACACCTCCGGAATTAATATCGCGGTCATCTTACGGAAGCCTGCGCTTTTGTCCCATCCGTCTTGTCCGCGAAACCGGCGGACCTTGCGGCCGTTCGACCACACGTTGAGTACGTCGATCTCAGCGTCAAGTGGCAGCGCGTTAAGCATCGCGATTACTTCGCTGACAGGGCGCTTCATATTACGCAGCCTCCTTGCGCGGGGAAGATGCGGCTTTTACACCGCTGTCCTCCCGTGAATCGTCGATAATCTGCGCGTACTCCAAGTGCTCCCACGCCTCGCGCCCTTTCGCGTCAATATACGTATAACCGGAGTCGACCGCGACGAATTCTTGCGGGGGATTAACACCTACGGTTCGATGCGTCGGACGGACTGCATAGACAATCCCGCCCTTAACAACGTCGCCTACACGGACCTCCGTCGGGCTTGGCGCATCCAGATACTCCGTAGGAACTTCGAGGCCGAGCGCACGGTGCAGTGCAATTGCACGCCCGATATGCGCGTTGAACACTTCGCCTGGCGCGCATTTAGCGATGCCACGAGAGATTACCCTAAGGCTCGCGTTCGCTACAATTAGCGCAACTACCGTTCTCTTTTCATGGTTAGCGATGTACTTTACGTGGGTCACACGTCGAGCGGCCGCGAGGTCCCTAACGTCAGCCTTCGCACGCTCAACGATTTCGTCGCGCTGTTGTTGGGCGGATTTTACCGGAGCTGCGAAAGTCTGCGGCGCAGTGTCAACGGGACCGGACGCTGCCTCACGCTCGGTCAACACGCTGATTACGGATTCAAGCGCGGTGATGCGTTCCTCGGCCTGCGTGAGTCTGAGCGCGAGGCTTGCGATATTGGCGGCTATTTGGGTTTCTGCAGGTTGATCGGATAGGGGCACGGCGGTCTCAACTGGTTCAAGCGCGCGGTAGTCTCCGTCAACAATATACCAACCGTTTACGTACGCTCTGTCCGATAGGCGCTCGTCGACTACACCTACATCGCCGATATTGTGGCGGAAGTTGCAGCCGACCGCTTTCGATGCGGTGCCGCTTACGATAATCACGCGCTCGCCTACCGCAGCCTTACGGTCGACCATCGAGTAGCGGACGTTATCGATTACGAGGATTTCCGTAGGTTCGAGGACTACATAATCTTCCACCCTCATGTACACGGTATCTCCGAGGAACGACGGAATGTATATGCAGCCAGGCTCGAAATCACCGTCAAGGGCCGTGTGAACGCTGCCTGCCGCATGTAACTCCGGCAAGTCTTCGTCCGTAACCTTGACGAGTTCACCTACGGCCGCCTTCCGCTTAACCTCGCAGTATTCGCGTAGGACACCGCCGAGCGATTCGTCCGGCAACAACGTCGTTGCAGTGCTAGGCGAGATGTCGGCGTCCGTTTCGAGCGTGAACCATGTTTTGTAGCTGTCTCCGTCTGAGTCCGGCAACTTCGTATAGCCTCCGCCAAGCTCAGCAACGTAATAGCTACGGTTGTCCTCGTTGGTTATCTCGAATCTATCACCAACCGAATACCCGAAACCCGCCGTGTGGCACCGCAAATACTTTGTTGTTTTCTCCATTAATAACCGTCTCCCTTATCGTTTAATGTTCCACCGTTGGCGCGGCGGTTTACTACGTCAGGAAGGGCGCTTGCCCGTTACGTCCTTCCTGACGCATTCGTCCTATCTGCATTTAATAATCGTCTGTCGCGTCCAACATCGCCACGGTTGCGGCATCCTCCAGCGTTGAGATCAGTGCACGCCGCTCGGTATAGTTGACGCCTGTAATCGCGCTGTACGTGTCCTCCGCCAGCCTGCCCGGACCTAACGCCGCCATGACGACGCCAGTAATTTCGCCAGATCGCGCTAACCTCGCGAATGACTCTATCGTTTCGGCGACCGGATTCGGAAACGGAATGACCTGCGCCGGCACATGCGGAATGATATCGAAGCCGCGTAACCGTTCGCTGATCCGGTTAAGCGTGTTATGCGTTGATGTGCCTTGCGTAAGATTCTCCGTTTTGACAACGCAAGCATACGAACCTCCACCGCTGCAGCGTCCCGGCCCTTCCATCGCGAGGCTGAACCGCAGGATATCGCCGACGGCCGCGTCTTTGAACAGCTCGGCGCGAGTCTTACGTGTGACGGCCGTAATGCGGAACGGCTGGCTTGCGAGTATGATCACGTCCATTTAATGCACCTCCTAATTAATTTCATTGCTCAAGTTTAATTTCCGTGGTAATATTTTCTAACGGGCACAATTTGGTAAAGTAGAAGTTTATAATGTCGACTTCGGTCATCAATGTAAACTTGGCTTTCCATTGAGCCGTGTCCGCCTTCGGCGGGCCATAGAATCGCAAGTAATCTGCGCGGGTGAAATTTTTTGGGTGGGGTAGTGTCGCGAGAAAGCGAGTGATGTCTATGAAAACCAAGAACTTTCCAATCGTGTCCGTAGTCCTAATTGTTACAATTTGCATTTGCTTCCTCTACGCAGTACATAAGGATTTATCTCCAAGTGTACAGGGCTCAGTGGGTTCGTTAGAACTTAAGGTCAGTGCAGACAGCAAGCAGAACGAACAATCTGGCGAGAAAAGCCTCCCGTAAGGGGGGTTTTTCTTTTTATGTCCCCGTATGTCCGAATCCGCTGACCCCGCGCGCAGTCTCCGATAACTCCGCGACGACCTCGAAGGCTGCGCGGTAGACTGGCGCGATAACCGCCTGAGCTATGCGTTCTCCCTTGCGGATGATGTACGTTGCGACTGGCACGCTGTCCTCCGTCAAGACGTTGCCGAGCGGTGAGTCGCCTGTTCCGTCAAGCGTGTGCAAGGCATTGTGACATAGCGGCCAAAGACCGTCGCAGTCCACCTCGTACTCTTTCTGCGCGATATTATCGACTAGCACGCAAATCTCGCCTCTGAACGATGAGTCTCCGGTGCCGGGCGAATTGGCTACGCGCAGCTTCGTGTTAGCGCTAATACCGGAGCGCGGTCGTATCTGGACTTCGTAGCCTTGCGGAATTTCTAACGCGATTCCCGTACGCATCTTAACGGTCTGACCCGGCTCGACTACGTAATCCTCCTGCGCCACCAAATCGAATCCGCTATCGCCAGGCCGCGCATACTTCGGTAACTCCGCGCCCGACATCAGCGTGATTTTAATAGGTAATTCGTTCCCCATCCGCTCACCTCTCCGTAATTTATCGATAATTTCCGTCCGCCGCCGTCTTCGCTCCGCCATGATGTCCGCTTGCCTGCAATCGGGTACGCGCTGAATCAAGTCCGTTCCTTATGCGCTCTTACCGCCATCAGTGTGAAATCGAACGCAAGGTAGAGAAGCGCATATCCGACAACAAGCGGAGAAGGATCGTAGCATCCGAAAACATATCCGATAAATCCCAGCGTCCATATTACCGCGCATAGCGTTGTTAATATTTTCATACGCTCACCCTTTCGTTATAATAACGCAACAACCAGCGCACGCACCGCGACGGCTCCGGCAATGACTACGAAGAGTGCCGCCCAATCACGCGCGGTTTGCTCGCGCTTCGCTACCGCTGGGTCGGCGGGCCGGACCGTATAGCCGCGCGGCGTGCGTTCGGTTTTATACGAGGTCACTCGGCCACCTCACGTTCTTCGATAACGTAAATTGCACCGCGCTGCTCGACAATATCGTATTTCGTAGCGTCGATTACTGCGCCTGGCCGGAGAGTGACTTCGTGGCGGATTGGCGTAGTCTTCTCCGTATCGTGGCGGATACCTACCGTAAGCCCCACGATGATTAGCGGCGCAATTAGGACGATTCCGCATACTAGAGGAGCCCCGTCGTCACCGTCCAAGGCAGCACGAAAGGCCGCCAAACCAATTAGCGCGAGAGTAATGAGCAACCAACCCCACCACGTTACCGAACGGACAGCCTCCCCGCCGTACGTATTCAGCACGTCCATTAAGCGGCAACTCCTTCCGTCAATGTTGCGCCATAGTCAACGTCGGTGTCGTCGAGGATGCGTGGGTCACCGAGATTGGCGTCGCGTCTTAAGCTGTGGTAGCACGATTCAGAAACCGCCTCTTCGCGTAAATCCGTTACCCGCGCAACTGTAAGCGTTCCGTACCGTGACGCCGTGTAAACTTTAGCGCCAATCTCCGCTTTCTCCGGCTTCGGAGCGTTCGTATACTCGCCCGGAATTTCCAGCCCTAACGCACGTCTCAGCGCGATCGCCTTGCCGATTTCAGCGTGGAATACGTCGTCTGGCGCGGCTTTGGCGATTGCTTTCGCGTCAGGTACGCGTTCTGCTACTATCCCGCGATTTACTAGCGCAGTTACCGTACGTTTATCGCGGTTGACGTTAAATCGAACAGCGTAACAATGGTTGTGGAACGGAGACACTGGCGCAATATCTGCGTAGATATCACGTCCAATCTGCAGCAACTCCACCACATCAGCGGTCGCCTTCGCGATTACCTGTGCGCGGGTTAACGGCTTGCTCACACTTACGCCCGTCGCCTTTATGCTACCTGCGCTGCTTACCGCAATGCATGGTGCTGTAATTCCGCGCTCCAAGTCCGGCAGGATTGCTCGAATGGCCGGCGCATTGTCCACGATGAACGCGCGGAAGGCTGCGTAGAGAGGATCGGACTGGAGCGAAAGGGCCTTAGCGGATACTGCGGCGGTTAACGGTTCGAGGACGACGTACTCGCGATCGGAGATCCAAATTCTTACGCCATCCACGTACAAGCCCCGCCCGTCTACCTCCCTAACCGTAAGCTCGCTGCCATTACGGTAATTCCCTCCAGTAATCGTTGCATTTACGATCTTAATCCGCTCACCCACCGCTGCCTTGCGCTTAACCTCGCGATAACTAACGTTTGTCATTTTATCGTCCTCCTTCGTAATGTTGGCGCTTCGTGAACGCCTTGTACGGTAATATAGAAAAGCTGCGGAGCCTCCCGCACCAATCAAGCCCCAAAAGCGGAAACTTTTTCGTCGGCTCTGCGCCTTACAATTACATACGGACAGTGAATCCGCGCTTTGGGACACCCGCAGACACAAAAAAACGGAGAGCCGGCGAAATTAATCGCGAGCACTCCGTTGTATACTCCGTAATGTATCAGCCAGCCGATCGCGGGCGTCCGCCAGTCTCCGTTCATACTCCGCGAGCAGGCCGCCATACAGCGCAACACTACGCTCCAGCTCGGCAATTTCGGCGCGTTGGGCCTCCGCTAATTGGTCCGTCAGGCGGTCCGGCTGCATCATTTGCGACTAGCCAACGCTGCGACGACCGTAATCATTAACACGCATACAGCGATAGTAAGTCCGATGGCGAAACCGCCCCAAAACGGAAGCGTCACCCACCACCAGGACCAGCCGATTACACCCGTTAATTTTAGCGCGATAAACAACACGCCGAGAAGTCCGAATATACCGACGCCGTCACTCCGTACCTCAATCTTGTCAGCCGTTTTTCTCACGCTGCAATCCCTCCGATTTCATCGATCATATTTTCGCGTAGTAGATACGATAGGCCAACCGCGCAGGCGTCCGCGTCATCGTAGCCAGTCCGCCACTTGTAACCGTCCGGCAGACGCAGGTATCTCCACACGGCCTCCGCAACTTCCGGCTTCTCCGCCTTCCCGCTGCCGGTTACGTACTTCTTGACCGACGTCGGGCTCAGCGCCGGCTTTAAATCCTCCGCTTGGTATCCGTACGCCGCGAGCGCTCTGTCTGCCGCCGCCCATGCGCTGAATATCGTTTGAGTCGCTCGCTTATTCCGGCCGGACGTAAAGTCTTCGCGGACAACGATGTCAAACGGGCGGTGCTCGCGGAGGAAGGCGGCGACAAACGTTTCGACCGTGTAATTCCGCACGGCATCCGTGTCAGCCGTCGAAGTCGCAACGGAGGAGCACGCAAGGAGGAACGGCGTCCTCCCGCGCACCTCTAGCGCTGCGATTCCGGGGCTTAGCGATAGGTCGAGCGCGAGGATACGGAAGTTAGTTTCCGGCGGTGTCCGTTTCGCTGACTCCGTCTTCTTTACGATCGCTTCCGCCTCCTTCCGGACATGCGAGCGCCATAAACTTCGTGAGGTGCTCGCGGAATAACTCCGTTGCTAAGCGGGTAGCGAGTTCGTTAGCGGAGGTGTCGCCGTCGTCCATACCGGATAGATACGTCTGGATAAACGTGTCCTCCTCTTCGGTAAGGAGCTCGCGCGGATTAACCTCGAAAGATTCGTATAGAACCGTTGCCAGCGCTCCGAATACGATATGTGCGCGTAATGATTCTTCGCCCATTAAGCCGCCTCCTTCGCTGATTCTTCCGCCCGCACCGCCTCGATGAACGCCAGCGCCTCCGCATAATCGCGCTTCTTGCCGTCCGGCAGTGATGAGCGGAGAGTAGCGCTGACTTTACGCTGCAGGGCCGCGAGCTCCTCCGTAGACAACGACAACGCAATTGCACGCTTGAAGTCGTTGAAAAGCCAGCGATCGAGGTCGAGTTCCGGCGCTTCGCCACGTTTGGCCGCGTCAACTATTTCCGCGAAATGGTCGAGCACTTCCGCGCGCATCTCGTCCGTTATATGCAGTCCGAACGCGAGAATGTCCGGAGTCTTGGCGAAGTCTTCCGGCGTTATCGTCCAGCCCTTTTTGCTCGCGTTAACGTAGAGGATGACGTAGTAATCGATCGGAGCGTCTGGCCGGCCGTACATAACGGAGTAACAAACGCATTGCTTAACGTGGTCATCCTTCGGCCCCTTACGCGCCTGGAATCCGGACGTCTGTGAGTACGTTCCTTGTTTACTCTTGATTTCGAGACCGACACGCAGCACCGTTCCGTCAGCGGACACGTAGCGCATGATTCCGTCAGACGTTCCGAACAGTGCGAACGTCTGGCCGTTGTGTTCGATCCGTGCGCCTATCTTAACGAAGTCCTCGAACGCTGGCTCTCCGTATTGATTGCGCTCGAACGTAAACGGCGGACGGTCACCGGTCAGTTTAGCGTAATGGCTCTCCGCGAAGAGGATATCGCGCTGAATCATATCGCCGATTGACGTTCCCAGGCGCGTCCATCTGCCTTGATGCGGAGGCTGTCCGGCGCGTTCCTTTTTGGCTCCGCGCATCTTTTCGTATAGACCGCGCGGGTCAGCGTTGGCGGCCGACGGAGAGAAATACGGAATGTTACGCGGCGGCCAAATTTTGCGCGATTTATCCGTGAGGATGTCGGCGTACCACCGGTGGATCTGCGCGTCGAGAACGTCGTCGTACACTTCTGGTTGCGCGTGGTAAACGTTGAGGAAATCCGTGAAATGCTGTGCGATTTGATTAGCGATTGATTGCGTAATATTAAGCCGCCTCCAGTATTTAGGATTAATAAAACGGTGATTAAAGTTGAATACTATTGTTAGAAGGGAAAGCCACTAAAGAAGGGATGAGATATTGTGAGTTATAAAAGCGCTAAGAAGGTATTACCTAAATCAAGGTTGCACTCTGGGAACAATCCAGCCGAAAGAACTAGCAATAATGACGGCGTTATAGGCGGCCATAGTTCTGAACCAAACCCTCGGGATGCTGGAGGCAATCCTGGAGACGATGGTGACCGCTAAACAAAACAAATAAGGGAGGATGAGACGGCTGAATGGCTATGCAGATAAAGCATTTAAAAATGCCTAGAAATCAAGAGCAAAATAAAGATCCGCTTAACCCAAATTCTGTTGTATTTACTGAGAACGTCACTTTTGAAAAGGTTGTGAGAGAATGTTGGGCATGTATTTCTTATGTTCAGCTCTTGAATTTTTCCAATCCCACTGATACAATCCGAAGTTTTGACATCGGTGTAGATGCTGAAAAAGATGCTACAAACCCGCACTCTGTTATTGTAAAGAGCTTAGTCAGGGTTGCTCCTAGTGCAAATGAAGACAAACCTGTTTATTCAGGGTATGTCAATATTGTTGTCTTTGCAGAGACAGAGGATTAACTGGCTTATCGGTACTTGTTCGCGAACTCCGGCAGCGGTCGGTTATTCGCGTAGTCCCATTGCGTCGGACTATACTCCATCATCCAGCGCTTTTGTATCGCAATGTCCGTCACTAGCGGCAGGCTCAACGTGGTCGTCTGCGTCATCACGTCGTTAATTAGCGCGATCGTCTCAGGCGTTACCTGTTCGTCTGGAATGCTGACGATAACCTCATCGTGGATCGACGCGTTAAACTCCCAACCACGTTCCCGGCAAATCTGCGCCATACGGATACCTATGCGCTTGAGGATGTCCGCGCCAGTCCCTTGAATAACGGCATTGAAGGACGCGCGCTCCCAATATCCGACAAGGCCGCGCGATTCTGACAGTGCGTCTATTTCCGTCTGCAGAGCCGCGAGTCTCCGCGCGTCAGCTTCGGTCGGCTTCGCTTTATTCCGCAGCGCCTTACGTTCTGTGTATAGGTGGATTAAGCGCTGTTCATTCTTGCCCGCGTTGCCCGCCACGCGTTTATAATCCGGGAAGCGCCGTTTCCTCCCGAATAGCGTCTCGACGTAACCGTACTGCCGCATGAACTCGCGAATATCGGCCACCATCGTTTTAAATGACGGAAAGGTGGCGTCGAAATTAGCGAAAAACATTTCCGCGACGTCCGGCGATACGTTCATTTTCTTCGCGAAGGAGGCCGGAGACTGGTCGTATGATACCGCGAGCTGTCCGGTCTTCATCATCTTGCGGGGCTGGAACGTGTGCGTCGGGTCATACGCCTTATCGACGCAATAATCTTCCGCCAGGCCGAACGTCATCATCGCCATTGTCGTATAGAGGTCGACGCCGTTTACGAAAATTTGACGCATGGAGTTATCGCCGTAGCGTTCGTACATGATATGCGACATCACGCGCGGCTCTATTTGCCCGAGGTCAGCGCCGACGAACGTACAACCATCACGCGGCATGAATTGGTTACGGACGCGATTGCCTGCGCCTTTTGACGGAAGATTTTGCGCGTTCAAACCTCGCTTTACTTTACGTTCGTCGGCGATTAGTTTCCGAACTATGGCGTGGTAATTTGCGTCAGTTACTACTAACATGTTTCTTTCTCGGCCTCCCTCCACGTATCCACGTTCCCGCACGCATCCGTTCAGCTACTTCGACAGCCGCGTCGTAGTCCTTCCGTTTAGCGCGCAGTACCTCGCCGTTGCGCATAACAGCCGCGATCCATATACCGTCCGTTTTACTGTAGGACACGTTGAGCGCGCCACTTTGGTTGTTCCGGCTCGGTATTCCGTTCAGGTTCTGCATATTCCCGAAGTGGTCCGTTATCCGTAAATTACTCCGCCGGTTATTCAGCGTATCCCCGTCGATGTGGTCCACGACCTTACCGAGCGGAGCATTCGTCAGAAAGCGGTGCAACTTTACGAACTCACGCCCGCCACCCTCTTTCGCCGCATTCCGTATAGCGTACGGCTTCCTAGCGAAGTCCTTCGGGTTGTACGGAAGGTCTACGCACCAGGAGCCGCCCGCCTCGATCAATCGCGCCAGGTCTGCCGAATCAATCAGACACTCGTAAACGTCGCCGTTCCTTCGCCTAATAAAAATCGCCGTCGTATCTCCACGAATCTCATACGCATTCCTCACGTACTCGCCTCCGTTTCAAATTCCGCTAATATATCGATCGGCCGACCGCTGTATCCGCTCGAACTGTAGCGTCCGGTTGACGTCCCTCCGGACTTAAACTCCGAATGCACGCGGCCGTCCACTTCGATAATCGAGTCTTTACCCGCGCTGCCTAACATCGGTTGAATATACGTTGTGAGCAGCTTTTCGTAAGCCGCGACAGTAGCCAGCGGACGGAGCGCGTCTTCCTCTTCGTAGTAGACGTCGAGGATTTCCGCCGCTGTACTCCGTGTCTTGCCGCGCTTAAATTGGCCGGTCCGGTCTCGGATGCCGAGGTGGTCGTAGATTAAGTACGCGAGATGATTCCCGTTTGTTATCGTAAACTCCTCAACGAATGCCGGCGCATTATCCTCGGTCGGCGGTAACAGCGCGGCAGCCTCCGCTTCTAACTCCGCAAGCCGTTCGACCGCGTTCGTGTACTTCTTAAGCGCTGTCTTACTGGCCGCCTCGCATTCCGCGATAATTACGCGCTGCTTCTCCTGCGCTACATTATTCCGCTCAATCCGCGCCTGCTGTTTCGTACACCATTCAGCGATTTTGCTTGCGTTAAGAGTGCGGTCCATCTTCCGTACGAACTCCGCGTCAATGCTGTATGATGTGACCACGTCGGCCCGCGCCTTCTCAAGCAACGGTTCAAACTCCGCCTCTAATCGCGCCAGGCCGTCGAGGTCAACTACGAAGCCGGATCGTGCTAAGAATACGTCAGTTTCCGGCAACTTCGAGTCAATCTGCGCGTAACATTCGAGTAACTTGCCGGGACCGTCCGCAGAGGCCGCGCGCTTCATCTGCTCGAATTGCCACTCCGTAAACTTCCAACCGTAGAGTACGTCCTTTATCGCGTAGATGCCGACAAGTTCGATGCTAAACGGTGCCGGCGAGCGGTTGCCGAACATGTCCTCGAACGTATAGACTGGACCGTTGATTCCGAAGAACCGTCCATACTTCGCGGTTAGCGGCTTCAAACCGTACGCCTCTTCATGCTCGTTGAGTAAGCGCATCGCGTCGAGCGAATCCCATACGCATCCTTGAATAACGTAGCCGTCCTTAATCGCGACGTGTAAGTCATAGCGCGCCGATCCCATATGAAACGACTTGCCGTGCGCCGGTTGCGTGAGGTACGGGGCAATCGCGGCGAGAACCTTCGAACGCGTTAGCTGGCGGTCGGTTGATTTATGCGCGCTCAATTCGTCCAGGAACTCGAAACACGGCTCCCCGCGCATGTCTACGTGACCATACGCAAGGTAATAGCCCTCGTCCAATAACGGCAGCCACACGCTGTATCCGATCGAAACGTCAATGTACGTATCAACACCGGTTCCCTCGAAGTCATTCGCGGTAAACGATTTAACGCCGAGCACCGCCCATCTATCCGGCCATTCACGCATCTGGCGGCGGCATTCCTCGCGCAATCGCTCGACGAACGCCGGTAACTCCGCGTCATCCGTCACGATGTGGAAGTTCGCCGGCTTCGTCCGCAGCGTCTCTGCGATTCTTTCCGCCCGTTCAGCGCGTTCCTTTTCCGCCGTCAACCGCTCGCCCGCTGCGATTACGTCCGCTTTCGTCACCTGTCCGCCTCCAGACCGGAGCTTGCCCGCTGCTCCGGTCTTTTCTGCGGTTCTTACGGTCTCGACGAGTTGGCGCTCGCGGTCCGTTCGTGACATTCGGCTAATACGTTCGATAGCTTCGGCGTCCGTTTCCTCGGCGGCCTTCTTACGGCGTGTCGCTGACGCAACCCTTTCGGCGACGTCTTCCGGCGCTTCGGCTACGGTTGGACTGCGTAAGTTAAGCGTTAATTTAACGTCTATATCCGCTCACTCCTTTCGTAGTCTGCGCGCTAGGCCGCCGCTTGCTCCGTGTCGAAGCGCTGCTCGACCGGTACGATGAGCGTAACTTCTGCGTTGTTCATGGCGGAGTATCCAGATGGAAATACGCTGACTCCAATAATTCCGGTGCCTACGTCCTGCACCGTTCCCATTTCGGGCTTAAGCGAGTGCATTCCGGTTCCCTTTACGACATCCCCACGCTTAAACGCGCCGACCTTGCGTCCGATTGCGGCCCATTTTGCGGTTTCCTGCGCTTCCTTCGCGCTGGCGGCGATATCCTCTGCGGACAGCTTAACGAGTTGTTCCGGCAGCGCGTATCCGCTCAAACCAGCATCCTTAATTTTGATTTTCTTCGAGTCCCAACTCGTAGTTTTAGGATTATCGACGGTGTAAATTTCGCCGTCCTTGAACCCGTGAAGTCCGGATTTGCCCGCGCCGCTAATCAGCCGCACCTTATCGTCCTTTACGAACGCATCGCGCGGGTCCTCTTGTTGTGTAAGCTTCGTCAACTCGCCCGGTTTGCCGTTCCAGCGATTTTGTTTCGGAAATTTGACACGTACCTTATCGGAAAGAACATCGATAACTTCGCCAACATCTCCGTTTTTCACTTCACCCCATCCGTAATGCGGAGATTTTCCGTCGGCAACCGTAAGCTTAACGGTGTCGCCCACGCTAAACGCAGGTTCCGGAGTTTTCGGTGCAACCGCTGCGTTATATTCCGCCTCCGTAATCTGGCGCAGGGCGTCCGCGTTGCAGAATCCGAAGTCGCCATCAGGGTACGTAACTTTAAGCGCGCGCAGACGACTCTCTGTCGTAGTTTCAACGCGTACGAAGGCGTTAGGCGTTCTGCGCGGCGTTGGGCTGGCGGTTTCCTCAGTAGCGTTCACAATCTGCGCGAATCCTCCGTCAGTGAAAGGACCGACTGCGATTTTGCGTTGAGCGGCCGCTACTTCTTCCGGAGTGGCCTGTGTAAATCTGTACGTAAACATCGCATACTCGCGGCCGTCTAATGTTTCAGCTCGGAGCAGCTTCTCATCCCAGTTGGCGTATCCGGATACTTTTACGATATCGCCGAGTTTAGCGCGGACGCTTCCGGAAGCGTCGATTACTTTAGCGAAATCACCGACTTTCAGGCGTTTTGCTGCGAGGAACTCCGCTTCGGTTGCGGGCTCAACGTCGTGCTTTCCGAGCCAATTTCCGGTTTCTCCGTCTTCCTTCTCCGCTCTATACGGAGCGCTTGAATTATCGTCCGTAACGATTTTGACTACGGTGCCGAGTACGTAATTATGGCCGGAGTCATCTCCGACAACCTTCGCGTAATCCCCGACGGTCAACCGCTTAGGCTTCTTCTGCGCCTCAAACGCGCCTTCATCCGCAGGCTCGACGTCATTCGTTACGAGCCAGTTGCCACGTGATCCGTCCGCCTTTTCCGCGTGAAACCGTTGGCCTTCGCTGCTATCGCGGTTCTCTACGTCAACCAGCCGTACTACGCTACCGACATCGTAATTGTGATGCACGGAGTTGCCCGTAACCTTAACGTAATCCCCGGCGGCATATTTCAGCGGCGTAGGCGCAGTCTCAGCGGAAGAGATAGGTACGAGTACGAGGTAATCAGCGGTAGCCATATAAGGGGCGCTTTTACCGGAACCCTTACGTTGCGGCCCGTGTGACCCGCGCGGCCATTCCTCGATGATTTCCGTCACCTCTCCGATACTATATCCGTGGCTGTTACCGCTCATCGTATTCGCAACGACAAGGACGAGTTCGCCGACGTTTGCTACGCGGGATTCCTTGCGATATGTGATACCGTTGTGGACGTAAGTGTCAGCGGTCGGCGTGACCGGTTCGAGGACGACGTACTCATCATGGCGGATATAAATACCGATACCTTCACCGCGTACGGAGTGACCGTCTGAATGTATAACTACGATCTCATCGCCGTTTTGATAACGGGGCGGCATTCCAGCATAACCGGCTGCGATGATCTTAATCCGTTCACCGACGTCGGCCTTACGTTTCACCTCTACGTATTCCGACGCTGTGATAGGTTCAAGAACGGCGTATTCGCTCAGACTTACGAGTTTACGGCTGCGTCCTCCTAGTGTTACACGCACATCACCGTCGCCGTCTGTATCGTTAACGATAAATTCCGCGCCTTGTTCGTAGCTGTGCTCATGCCGATCACGGTTAACGATACGGATACGCTCGCCCTTCTCCGCCCAGCGCTTAACTTCGCGGTACTCAACGGCAGGCAGCGTAGGAGCTGGCGCGCTTTCTTCCGTTACCTTTTCGTACACGTCGAACGGATCACCTGCGGTATCATATGAGTCCCCGTCATCGTCCGAGACTTGCGCATCTCCGTGAGAATCAACGTCATGAACGAGATACGCCTTTCCTGACGTAATGTAGCTGTACGGAGCCTCCGGGAACACTACGACATCACCTTCGCGGGCCGAACGGTCGACTTTACGGTAGGTGTCGCCGCCAAACGTGATTGAATCGGACGGAGCTGCGGGGGTTACTGGCGCGAACGTCTCGTAGCGATCACGGTACTCAAGGAATACACACCGCTCGTCTCCGTCATCGTCTCTGAACGCAGGGTCACCGTCTCCATCGGCATATACAGCGTAGAATGCGCCTTCCGTGATATCCTCGCGGGCATACAGCGCCTTAACGATATCGCCCGCCTGCGCCTTACGGTCAACTTTACGGTAAGCCTGTCCGTTAACCATTACGTCTACAGCCGGGATTGTTACGTTCAATTTCACCATTTATTTGCGTCTCCTTCGTTGGGGCTGCCGCTCGCACGGCCTCCGCCCCGGATCGTGCATTTACGTTAGGCTGCGGACAGCAACTCCGTTTCAACTCCGCTCAAGACCGCTACTGCTTCCGCATAGACATCACGGTTCAGCGCGAGGGACAACTCAACCCAGCGCTCAGATGCGCGGGCCTCCGCACACCAGTACTCCGTGAGGCAGCGGTTTTCAAACATGAACACGCGTGGGACTTCGCCGGCGACCGCCCATACGCCAATAATGTAATCAGCGTCGGCCAGGTCGTACGTGGTTCCGTTGCCTTTCTTCGCGTAGACGACGAGGTCACCGCCGCGATCCCTGCGTTGGCGTACGGTCTTGACTTGAATCCGCGCATAATCGCCACTTACCGGGTCTTGCGCGAGGATATCGTACGCTTCGTCCGTCTCCGCTTGGTGCACGGTCCATCCGTTAGCCAGTAACGCGAGCCGGGCCGCGAGCTCCGAATACTTACCGGTGATTTCCGAAATATGTGCCGTTGTGACCACGTCCTCTCTCGTTGTTATTGCGGCCGTCGCCGCCAGCCAGCGCAGTTATCACGCGGACCGGAGGTTTATTACCGTTGTTACCCGAATAGAATAGCGGTGATGTTAGCGTCTGCGGCCGTTCGAGACACGCTACCGCCCCGATCAAAACGGAAGTTCCTCATCCGTAATGTCGACGGGACCGTCGGTATCTGCAGGCGGAGACTGTACCGCTGCTCCCGCTGCAGGTTGCGCGGCTGCTCCGATAGACAAGCCGATCCGCCCGATATCGAAGCCGGCGATTACGAGGTTTTTCGTCTGCTCCTCGTCATCAGCTACGTACAAGCACGTTTCAAACGATGCCATATCGAACGGAGTTTCGCCAAGTTTTGCGAAGTTTGCGCGTTCTTCGTCCGTCAGGTCGCGCTCCATTTTAACGATGGCGTTTAGCGATACTGCTGCGCCCTGGCCGGAACCTTTCTTCGCGAGCTTAAACGCGATAACGTCGAGATCGTCGATATTCTCCTCGATGACCGCTTTAATGATCTTCTCTTGATTCGGAGATAGATCGACAACGATATCCTTACCGGTTGTCAAGTCGTGGAATGCACGTAGATAACGTGGCTTTCCTTTAAACAGGTACGCCTCGTCCTTAATCGGCTTAACGTCTGCATCGCTTGCGCCTCCGTCTTGCGCAGCTTTGGCGTCAGCGTACAGCAACTCGGATGCCTTATCCCATACGGACGGGTTGCTCTGAACGTAGCCCTTCGCGTTACGAACCGGAGGATTTTCCGGTACGAACGTGTTAACTTTACCGAACATGCCATAACCGTAGTACATCGCTACGTCATTTCGGGACTTGACGCCGACTTTGTACGTGCTGCCTGACTTAAATGAGGTAATCGGACTTTCCTTTGCGCCTCCTTCGTTGTTACCAGCATCCGCTGCCTCTGCGCCTACCTTAGCAAACATGCTCATTCGATCACGTTCCTCTGCGTTTAATGTACGGATAAGCTCCGCCAGGCCCGGACTATTTCCTACGTCCGCAACACGGCACTAACGTTCCCTCAAGCATCGGTATCACAACGGACGGTTGAAATGACCACGCCGCTACCGCCGTCCCATCCGCGTAATTAACGTTAATACCGCGTTGCTGGCGTAGGATATACGCTCAGCTTCCTTTAAAATGCGCTCAGACGTAGGCTACAACGCCCTTCATCAAATTCGTTTTCTCGCGCTGGATATCGAGCAACTCCCGCGACAACTTCGCACACTCCGCGTCAATTAGCCCAATACGCGCGGTCATTTCGGCAACTATGCGCTCGGATTCCGACTTCGCCCGGCGGAGGTCGAGCTGCGCACGCTCTACGGAAAGCTCCGCCTTGCGGACGTTAATACGCTTCGTTTCGCGCTTCTCTTTCCGTTCCGCTGCGTTGACCGCCCGCTGAATAATACGGTCAATCGGATTACGGAGCGCTTCTGGCGCTTGATGGCGCGGATATAACGTCAGGACCGTTTGTTCCGTCGGCGCTACGATAAAGGCCGTACGCTGGAAGGCGAACATTCGCGCTGGCCGTCCGTCCTCGTCTACGACATGCTCCGAGATGAGCGTTGCTTTGCGCAGCATATCCATTACGTGCATAGGCGCTTTGCTGCGGTCGACTCCGAAGTACTCAACGGCGCGGTCGCAAGCGTGAGGCGTAACGAAGATTTTACCGATAAAGTGCGTCCCAGCCTGCGGATCAATTGCGGCGGCTATCATGCAATCACGCGTCCTTTCAATACGTCAGGCATCGTGATGTAATCCGCCGCGTCTTCGTATTCTTCGTTCGAACCGTTATACTGGCGATCGATATTGCGATTGGCAGGCGTACTTTTATGTGATGATTCCGTGTTAATTTTACGTTGCATGGCGCGTTCCTCCGTTGTTTGTAGATGGCCGTAGTTAAATAAGCGTTGACAACCGCAAATTTTTTGCGTAATATTGAAAACGTAGAGTTTGAAAAAGGAAATATTAGGTTAATCTATACATAAGAGTTTAAGACTAATGGTTTGACTGCTGTGATATACTTAATAGTGGAACGGACTTTCTGCCCGATTGCCCGTTCCGCAAATACGTTAGATTGCGTCAGCCAACGCAGTTTGACATGCGTTTCTGAATCTTCCGATAAACTTCCGATGCGATTCCGATTTACCTCCGTAGATTTGCGCCAACAAGTCTGCGGTACTGGAATCGTTAAAGTAGGGGTCTAGCCAGGAGTTCAGGATCGCCAATTTTCTCGGGTCACCGGCCGCCAAGCCGGTGATTTTTTCGTTTTTCAGGAGTTCCGCATCGACGATCGCCAAATCGTCTTTTATGTCGTAGTCGTGCTCCTCAATCTCGCGATTAATGGAGAGGACTTGTGCACCCTGCGTCACTCCAATGTGTCTCTTTTGCCATCGCCGCAGTCGTTCGTATAGTTTGCTTATTACCAGAGGCTCGAAGTTGCCACACTCCGGCTTGTAAATCCGCACTGCCTCCTCGATCCGTTTGAACATATCCTCTTCAAACTTCTGTTGACTCCGCACCATATTCCGGTTTGATTCGGAAAGCCTGTGAATGGTTTTTTGGAAGTGTGCTTTTACCTCCCACATCGCATTTACAGAACCGGCGCGAGCTTCAATAGCAAGACTATTCAGTTGTTCCTTATTCACCTATAACTTCACTCCTTTCGTTTGCCTTACAATTACATACGGACAGTGATTTTGAATCCTGGGACATTATGCTAAAATTAAATTTGGAAAGATAATCACATATTTCTCGGAGGCATTTATGGCTTACAAAGTCACTAAATGCCTACTAGGTGTGCTGCTTAAAGAAGCAAAGATGTCCAAGGCTGAATTATCGAGAATAACGGGAATCAGCGAAGGACAGATTTACGACTACATCGCTAATCGCACCGGAGTCATGGGCCTAGAGAACGCGCGAAATATTGCCGATTCCTTACGTCTAAGCTCCCCGTATGATTTGTACGATTGGGATTCGTCGTCACACGAGTAGGCGCGTGAAGAGTTCAACACTCTTCCGTAGCCAAACACTCGTATATTTACGAGGGTTGACGTAGATTAAACGATGTCCGAAATGAACTTATCCGTTTTGCCGCCTCGCACGCCTTCCGTGTAGCTTCGATACCTGCCGCGTTTAGATCCTTGCGGCCGTCCGGTATCTCTAAGTTAAATAGACGCACATATCCACGCATTTTCCTTTCGATCTGCCAACGCAGTTTTTCGCCGGCCTCGTCGTTGTCAGCCGCCAGCAGCAAATCCTCGATCGGACTCCGCCGCAGCAATTCCGCCTTTTCCTCGGTAAACTCGCTGCCCCCTACCCCCAGGCCGAACGTTCCAGCCGTAGCCGCCGTCATTGCGTCGATCTCAGCCTCTGTAATGACTGCGCGTTTGATACGCCGCTTATACGCGATATCAATCCCGTAAATCATCGACCGGACCGGCTGGCCGCCCCGTTCGTACCAAAACGCCTTTCCCCACGTTGCACGGAATTTCACGTTCATGACGCTTCCACTCGGACCGCCCCACGGCATTACGACCGCATTCTTCGCGGGATTAAATCCGCATCTATACAGCCGCTGAATCACCGGTGATATCCCGCGCCCTGTTAGATATGGTATCGACTCGGATGTTATGTACGGTGAGATATCGATCGGTTTGCGGCTGATGAACGGTTTCGGCTCGCGAAGCTTAATCCGCAGCTCCGGCGGCGCGCTCTCATCTACTTCATAGTACAGAAAGGCGAACGCTTCATACTCCGTTATGTTACGGAGGAATGCGTATAACTTAACGGGACTGCCGCGCGCCCATGACGGATCGCGAGCTCCTGAATCGACCCAGCAGCCAAACGCTTCCTCGTCCGGGTCAATAACGACGGAGAACGACGGCGTATTATCTTGGCGCGCCCCGAATGGCGACGAGGCGTTAAGGCGGCCGCGTGCGTACGTGATGTTACGCCAGGGATAGCGTTCGATAGCGTCGAGTAGCGCTGCGTAATTAATTACGTTCATATAATCACCTCCGTATGGTAAAATGAGTAGCGTAACACGCTGGATAGCGTTACCAGTCAATGATACACGTCAAAATTTGACGCGTCAATACATACGTGATAATATGGACAAGGAGAGTACATAAAATATGAATGTTTTAGGTCAGCGCATTAAGCAATTACGTGAGGAGCGCAAGGTTACTCAGCGCGAACTACGTGACCTACTCGAATACAAAGAGACACGGTCTATTCAGCGGATTGAATCCGGTGAGACTTTGGTAGATCATGAAAAACTTATAAAACTCGCGGACTTTTTCGAGGTATCGGCTGATTTTCTACTAGGCAGGACCGATACTCATTAACCCTGCGGTGCGTCAGGCTTACGCGCATGCCTTCTCACAGTGAGATCATGCGCGGCCACCATTTCCAGCACTAATTTTTCAATTACCGGCCTCGGAGCCTCGGGCCATTGCTCCCGAACCACCTCCCATATTTTAGCAACAAACTCCTCTCGGCCAAAAGCGTACCCTTCTAAATCACTGAGGTAGTCCGGCTTATTAACTGGTGTGTACCCTGGTTCGTATGTGGCTGCGGTCTCTCTCACCGCTAAATCACCCAAAAACGCAGGAATGTATCTAGCGGCATCATTAACAGAGTCCTTACTGAGCTTCCCCGCTAAAGCAAACAAGCGGTCTTTATCTACATTAAGTGCATAGGCGATTCTCTCCAGCGTCTCATCATTGGGGCTTTTTGCGCTTCCGTTTTCAATCTTACTTAACTGAGATGGACTTATTTGCGCCTTTTCTGCCATAGCCCTAAGAGACAGTCCAAGCTCTTTTCTATTTCGACTAATGAATGGACCGAGTACGTTTCCTAACATGGTAAATCCCCCTATAAAACTATTAAGATGTTTATAGGGATATGATAGGGGAAATTGTTTCCAATGTCAACACAAATCATTTCCTATAGAGAAACATAAGTGTTTCCTTTAGAGAAACATTAGGAAGTACTAAAACCCGCTCACAAACTGCGCAGCCTCCTCCGCTAAATCCGTCTCCTGCACGATGCCCCAATTCGGAAGGTAAACGATTTCAACGCGCGTATCCTCGCCGCCATTACGTCCCTTCCCGAGCTCGATAACGCCACGCCCTTCGTGGGCCAACGTATCAATCCCGAAGATATTGGCGGCATCCTCAAGAATCGCCTTCGACTTCTTAAGCTCCGCACGTTTCGGCGGCTTCAACTCGCGTACTCCGTCTTCGCCCTTTTCTGACGCATCCTCTTCCGCCTGCGTTACGAGGTGAATAACGGTCTTCGTCTGCCCGGCCAAGCGTTTCAACTTAACGGAGGTCGCCGCTACATCTCCGCCGGCCACACGCGAGGTATTCGCTTCGTAGTCCATTAAATAAATCGGATCGACTACGACAACGTCCGCCTCAGTTTCGCGGATGTCTGCCTCAAGTTGCGCAATCCCACGCTCGATGAATCCTTCGCTATCGGACGCCCGGAGTATTATACGGCCGGGGATCGCGTCGTTAAGTGTCTGCAGGAACGTCTCAAGTTGCGCCTCGAACTCCGCACCTAACCGCCCCATAAGCAGCGCTTTATTCTCGAATCCCGCCTCGTAGTCAAATCCGTCAATGTTGGCGTTAAACGCGCCGGACCTTGCGCTGATAGACGAGTATGCCCGCGCCGTCCACTCGAACTCCGACATCTCCAGCGCCCACACGAGTACGGTAGCGCCTTGAAACGCAGGCTCGATCGCGCCATCCTCCATTACAAGGACGGATTTACCACGGCCAGACCGCGCATACCACGCGTAGGTATTGCCGGAAAAGTAGCCGCCAATCTGTTCGTTGATCGAACGGAATTTGCTGCGCCAGATACGGAAGGAGGTTCCGGCTTTACGTGCACGGTACTCCGCGAGAAACTTGTCCGTTTCTCCGCCAATATCTGTAAGTGTTCGTATTTCTGTTCGTGTTTTCATTTTAATCTGTTCTAAACGCTTAGTCAATGACGTTACGAACTCTTCGGTCGTCTTTTCGTCAAATTCCGCTTGCATTCGCGGATCACTGAGTAACTCCGCTGTCGCCCGTTTGCCGGCCGCGTCCTTAACCTCGCGCGCTAGATACTCGAAGCTATCCGTCACGCCCGGAATATAAGCGCACACATCATCGGGGAACCGCGCTACGAACGTCGCAAGGCTCGGCGCTGCCCCTGCGTTTTCCGCCGCATACTTAACGATAAAATCGTGGGCCTGGCGTTCGCCCTCCGTCGCGTAGTCTGACCGCGAGAGGCTGAGACGCGTTAACGCCAGGACATCGCCGGTGTCGACGATTTTTGAAAGTAACTGCTGTCCGTGCGCTGCCATACCTTACACCTCCTATTTTACAGCCCGCACATGTATTCGACAAAACCGCATATTCGGGCAGTTTTATTTTGCAGGTCTGGTTTTGTTTAGCAATCATTGGACGGCATTAGGATATTTATGTCTTATGCGATATGACGAACCATCGGATACTGTATCGCATTTTGTCGATTGTTGTTAAGCGATTTAACTATCTCCCGTTATCTTACCGTAGCTACTATTTACGCCGTTTTACGAAGCCCCCGCTTACTCTCGCCAATGAACGATATCTCTACGCACTGCTCCCGGATGCGGTCCGCTAACCTCGCGTCGAACACTTGCGCCAGTTCCGCGAGCATTACGTTACTCGTATAAACGGTCGGCAGCCCGTTAGCGACGCGATGATTGACTACGCTGTGCAGGTCGGCGCGAAATGCTTCGCTGGCGCTACGTACGCCGATGTCGTCGAGAACCGCGAATGGGGCGGATTTCGTGCGCTGCTCCATTGCGTAGTATTCGGCGGCCAGCGGCTCGGCGGTTTCAGTCGGCACATGAGCGCGGTTAAATCCGAGGAATAGCGTCTGCCATGCGTTCACGTCAAGGAAATACGCCGGTCGTTCCAGCGGTTGCCCGTTCCGTTGGAGCGATCCGATATAATGGCGTATTATCCATTCGTGTATTAGCGCAGCGGCCGTCGTAGTCTTGCCGGTGCCTGGCGATTCGCTATATAGATACAGCGATTTTATCCGTCCATTCGCCGCAGCGTCACCGAATTGCCGCGCGAAAGTCTGCGCATACGGCTCCGCTAGTTTGTACGCTGCTTCCTGGCCCGCGCGTGCCGGCGAATTGGCGAGCGTTACGCCGCTGTAGTCCGCTGGCACATTCGCTGCGCCTACGCGTCCGCCGAGTCCGTTGTACCCGTGGCAAGCGATGAACGACGGACAGCGCGTGTTGCATTTGCTGGAGTCGGCGAGCGTGCAAGATTCCGAGAGTATGCAGTTTTTAGCGTGGCTCAATTGCGTTTCCTCCTTTTGTAGCCATAATATATCATCTAGCTTCGAATATCGCATTGTTCATATTCCGTCATTTTACCCACGAGTGGTCTAGACCAGTTTTGGATAAACCAGCCTTTTACTCCTGTTTCCTTTCATTTACGCAATTCCTAATATTACGTAGCCTTCTTTTACGTAATCAGTATCGTCTAGTATATATGTTATAGTGCGGATAGCTGTCCGTTCGCCGTATGATTGTGCTTCCGGATCATATTCGTTAAGTGCAAGTTCATCGCCTACGTTATAGTCGCGGTCATTCTTACGGACCTCGAACGGCTTGCGGCGTTCCCATACCGCTTCAAAATGTGGCTGTACAAGCTTCAATCCGTGGACCATCACGCGTCCTCCTTATGCGCTAATATTAGCGAAGTGTCGTAATTCTGTAAAATCCGGATATTGACGATTACGCGTGGGCATGCAACAGTTGAGGTACACGCTGCAACTTCCGATTTCGCCCGTTTTCAACGTCTTGCGGTAAATTACAAAAACTCCGCAATCTCCTCCGCTGTCATCCCGCCGTTAACCTCACGCTGCTCCTCCCGTTCCTTACGCTTCCCTTCCGCCAGCACTTGCGCCATGATGCGCGGCAGCATATACGTTATTAAAAACCCCGCCGTTAACTGCGGATACTGCGTTGTTACGCGATGTTCTGCGAAGGCACGTTCGATCGTTTCACGCAGCGCCTCCGCACCGTACAACGTGAGCGCACGTTTGATTACGCCCTGCTCGTAGCGATAACCGCCCGCCGCAGGAATGTAAACGTCAATACCGTAGCGCTCGCGGTTGAGGTCGATAATCTGCGTCATAACGGTTAACGTGTTCCAATCGGCCGCCGGGAGATTACGCCAGTCCTTGCGCTGCTCGCCGGTGATCTTTACCTTTGCCACAATCATACCCTCTTTCTGATAGAAGTTACCAATTAGAGATTTTGAGAATAGCCGAGTATTTGTGAGATAAACCCTGTGTCGGTCTAGACCGATTGTGCATTTTTTGGAGCTATTTTGAGTTTTACAGTTTTGTCTATTTTAAATATAGTCATTCATCCGCAATCGCCTCCGCAAGAACTCGACTTAACTTAGCGCGAATAATACCAGGCGGGTACGTCATGGCGGCCGCGATGCCTACACGGAGATACGTGACCTCCTGACGTAGTCCGAAGCAATGTGCTCCTGCGGATAATGCGCGATCTCTTAGCGTAATAATTGCTTGCTCCTGATCTGACAGCAGCATTTGAAGACGATTGACTTCCGACTCAGCGCTAATCGCTCGTTCGATCGCGTGAGGCCAAGCGACCGGTGCCTCCTCGAAGAACTGCGTCGCTGCGTCTGATAGACTTGACGCTGTGTAGCCGCCTCCTTCATCGTAATACACTTCCGGAACCGCTGTGCATAATGCTAGGTCAGCGTGTAAATCACGTTGTGTTTCCGCAACGCTCTCGATTGAATCGCGCGCAGGATTTCCTCCGTACCCTTTATCCATTCTGCTAAGCACCTCCGATTATATAAGGACATTTTTAACACCGCAAATCGAGCGCGTCCAAATAACGCCAATTTTCACCTTGTCAAAAATGGTAATTGTTAACTGAAACATCGTTTAGTTTTGATGTTCTTAGTCTGGCGAAACTAGATTCGCAACTGCTAATGTGTAGTAAATCTAATAAAGCAGCAGTAAAATTCCCAGCTTCGCCAACGACACAAACACCCATTTTCTCCGTTTTTCTCTTTAATTCTTACGATTTCATTTTCGCCCTCCCTTCGTATAATGTTCGATGATATCCGCTACACTATCGAATCTGACTGACTCCAATCTCAAACCTCCTAAGTGCTACTTTACACGAAATATAAAGCAGTGGCCGACACCTTTTCCACATTATTTCTTCAATATTTCGTCATTATTTTAGCGTCTATACTTTAAAGCGATAAAATATTAGAGGCCGGTTCATACGTCCAGCCTCCTGTCCCACGCGTTGAACGTATTGTACGAAGCCTCACGCATCATATCGACATGCTTGCGTTTCTCCAGGCGTTCAACCTGCCGCTTTACTAGCGCAATTACGTCGGTTACCTCGGCTTCCCAATAAGTGGCGTCAGCAACGCAAATGCGTTTTACACGCTTCTTTCCGAATAGACCACGGCAAGCCTGACGCTCATACAGTTTGAAGTGAAGCGCGAAGCCTCCGAAGGCTCCGTATTCACGTCTGACCTCCGCTTCATACTCGTTGCCGCTTGGCGCGGTTACGGGAAATTTACGCAGCTCCATCAGGGTTCACCTCCGTTATTTTAACGTTGAAATACTTGCGGAAATGTGCGAAATCCTCTTCGCGGTAAGTACGCTTCGTTTCGCAGATAGGACACGCTATAACGAAGAAAACGTAACGTGTGTAGCCTATCGTCTTTACGAACGTATCGTCGAACCGCCACTCATGCGTGCAGCAGTGCGGAGACGGCTTGCGCTTAAACGGCCACATCAGCGGACACCTCCGTTAACTCAACGATTAGAGCCGCGAGACACAGCGCGTCGGGGAACGTTGACTCCTGCGTGATTACACGTACGCTTCCGTCAAGCCCGTTTATACGCACTCCGTAAACGGTCGGATCGCCAGGAATGCGCGCCGTCTCAATGTAGGGATAGCGTTCGTACACCGTCCAGGCTGCGGTAATGTCCGTCGAATAGCGTGGGAGGAACGACGGTATGCCGTCCGGTCCCCATATCGCAGCACAGCCGCGTAAGGGATCACCGATGGGCGGATTAAACCACCGTGCTCCGTCAATACGCGCGTCCCAAAACCAATCGAACACTACCTCCGCAATCCACGCGTCACGTTCCCGCGCAGACAACCCCGCCCACTTTGCTGTAATCTCATCGCGTGTCATTACGCCACACCTTCCGCTACGTCTACGATTCCCTCCCCGCGACAATGGCGGCAGACCTCTCGTTTACCGTCTTCCATGCGAGATAGAAACGAGGTAATGTACGCTTCGAGATTCGCCTGCAGCTCTGCGTAATCCTTACCACGTATCGTCTGTGTCAATTCCTTGCCCGCTGGCGGCTGGCTGTATTCCGGGCCGTATACGGAGATTATAGTAACCTCTTTCCAGCGCTTCTGGACCGTCTCGGTCTTGAGCTTACGCGACCGCGCCGTTGGGTAGTAGGAGCGTGTAGTCGTTTCGTGATATGGAATTATTATCCGCTCATTGACACTCATCGTCTGGATATTCTCGTATCCATTCATAACGTACTTACCGTCGCTCTTATCTACGTGCTCCTTCACGCGATCCCATAACAGTTTGAACACGACTTTGCCTGGAACATAGCACGGATATTTGTGCTGCGTTTCTCTGAATCGCGCGATATTATTCGGAAACTCAATCGTTACATAGCTCGGTATCGTCACCGGAGAGCAATTGCGGTCAATAATCTCGAACTCCACCGCCTCCAAATACGCCGCCGGCTCGCTATAAACGGCGTGGTAAAACTCTGCGTTCTCTCCGCATAAATCCCCATCGTCATCTCGCGTAAACGCGTCGGCCGCCATTTCGTGCGGTAATTGCGTAATCTCCTTATACCGTTCGTACAGCGTATAGCCAACGCGATGGCCCGGAGTAGTCCTCTTGACTTCGATAGACGTTACCGTTCCGTCAACGATCGCGTAGTTCTTGTCGCCAGGCGCAGGGACCGCAGACTCTCCGTTAATAACGTAGCTCGATCCGAATCCGCTGTATGACGAAAGTTTAACGTAGGACATTCCGTCCTTTTCCATTACGATGATTTTATTGCCGCTCATTTGATCCGCTCCCTTATCGTTATATTAACGTTGCGCATTTACGCAAGCACCGTTAATTCGGCTGTCTTTCAGCGGGAAATAGACGTTTTTAACGCTGCCCTTCCGCTAATACTCCACCCGTCTCTACTCCGCTTTTTGCCCGCCTCTTCCCCACGACTTCAACGGTAACGTCCGGCCACGTATTGACCGCAGAGATCATCGCCGTTGTTATCCGCTGTGTTTCCGCCTGCAGAATCGCCATGAACTCCGCTAAGCTCGCCGTGTCTGCGCTGACCGCCGCTTTGAACCGTACGTAATCGAGTGCTGCACGCAGACCATCCGTATTCACCGGATAATAGGCCGCGTCGTCCCATACCTCGCGCTTAGCTGGCGTGGGCTCACCTTCGACCGTTTTATATCCGGGTGCCTGCGTCGGGTCTACGATGCGGCGGCGCTTGATAACGAAGTTCTGAGCGCTGGCGTCCGATTGAATTGCGTAATCTGGCGTGAGTTGTGCGTTAAACATATGCGTGTTCCTCCGTTTCTTTTACGTCATTGACTCCGGGGATTACGATGCCTAGCGTAGTCAAGGCGGTCACCACGCCTTCGCACCAGCCGTCCGAATAGTCCTCGAAGGCATCGTCATAGTGATGCGCGTACATTTGACGCAGACTCCCGTAAGCCCTCTCGCGCTTCTCTTCCTCCGTCAGCTCGCGTTCGTAGCCGTTTACCAGCGCAGCCAGCAACGTGTCGAACGGGATCTGCCGTAATACCTGCGTGGATACTGGGACCCCTCCGCCACCTGTGCGCATCGCCAGTTCGCAGATATAAGCATTATCTCTTACGGGTATACCGGTAGTTCCTGAGCGCAGGGTTTCGAGCGCGTCCGCCACTTCACGCGGAATTGTTACTTTCGTAGTCATCACGCGTTCACTCCTTCGATTTTGATATCAAGCGCCTCAAGCACGTACTCAACTGCGTCACAGCAGCCGCGATAGTATGCGTCCCATTCTATGTTACGCGCAGTCCGGTGGTAGTCGCGTATCCGCTCGTGTACGTCCTCTTCATCTTCCATTTGCGTTCACTCCTTCGTAATTATATAGAAAATGCGCTGCCTCTCCCGCACCTCACGCGCAACTTTCTTCGTAGGCCTGCCAGCGCTTCCGTATCAACGTAACGCTACTATGCAGAGCCTGCTTGCTTACGGACATCTCACGCGCGATATCCGCCATACGCTGGCCTCCTAGCAACGCGCCCACAATTCGCTGCTGACTCGATTTTAGCTGCACGACGAACTCATCAACGTACAACTCCGACGTATCATCGCGCCGCCCTCCATCGGTCCAGTCCGCGAGCTCCGCAGACCCGCGTGACCTAACGGCGGCCAACGCTTTACTTGCGGCCTTAACGGTGACGGCGTAGGTCTCCGCAACCACTTCCGGCGGTGCAGCCTCCAGGCCATCGCTCATAATGCGGCGAGCGAGCGGATACACGCGGTTAGGAATGCGTCCTGGACCGGAGTTCTTGCGGAAATACGCGGCAATCTGCGCGCGGATACAGAACGTCGCGTATGTGGAGAACGCAATGTTCGCGTCAGAATAGCGGTCATATGCGGTAATGAGGCCGACCATACCCTCGCCGGCTGCGTCATCGCGTACACGGCGGTCGTAGCGGTTGGTGATTGCGTAGACGAGTGGAACGTTCGCGGTAATAAAGTCCGCGCGGGATAGCGGTCCTAGTAACGGGTTGTCAACGTGATTCATGCTGCGGGCTCCCCTCTGTAATAGCGTTCGTAATCGGCGCGGACACGGAGCACGAAGCCCCGGACGGCCTGACGTGATGTTCCGAGGGATCGCGCGACCTCAGCCTGCGTGTCGCCAGCGGTCAACATGCGAATAATGCGCTGCTGCTTCGGTCTTAATCGCGTGATAAACTCCTCCGTGATGAGTCCGGTATAATCATCCGAACAGCCCCGCGTATCAAACTCCGGCAGTGCGTCCGTATACTTGATGCGCTGACAGCGTAGTGCCTGGCGTGCTCTTTTGGCGGAGATGCCGAGTTCAGACGCAACGACCTCCTCGCGCTCATCCGCCAAGCCTGCGCGGTGAATCCGCTTAAGCAGCGGCACCAACCATTCCGGGACGCGAACGCCGGTTAGGGGCCGCCGGGACAGCGCATTAGCGATCTCACCGTAAATGTGCTGGTATGCGAAGGAGCCGAACGGGATAGTAGCGTCAGCGTAGCGGTCATAGGCGTGGATAAGGCCGATCACTCCGTCGTTAAACGCGTCGTCGCGGGGCGTACGTGTGGCGACGAGCTGGCCGCGATAATGGCGATTAATTACCGCATCGATTAGCGGCAGGTTAGCGGTAATGTAGTCGGCGCGTGATAGCGGACCGAGTAGCGGATTGTCTGCGTGAAACATGCGTAATACCTCCGATGGTTTAAATATTGATAGTTTACGTGTGAAAACGGGCAAAAACGGCAGGGGGCGGAGATTGCGGAAAAAGTGGCGCTCTTGACTCTACGCGATTTGGTAGTATTCTTTTAAAGATTTTAAAGACTTTAAGACCTTAAAAGCTTATAACTCACTTATTCACTTCGTTCATAAGTTCGTTACGGACCGGATAAGTGCGTTCCGATCCGAATTAACAAAGAATCGCGCGTGTTAAGCCTTGTATTACACATATTTAACTGCGCGCGGTGTTAAACTTAAAGATAAAACCGGTACCGATGCGCCCGGCCTGCGAGCTGCACCGTTGTCTCCGCCTCGCCTGCGTCGTTTTGCCGTAGAATCGACGTTGAATTAGGTGTTTGAATAGCGTGAGGGTAGATTTATCCCTCCCGGAGATTTAACGCGCTAATTTCACGGCGATTTAACGGTGATGCGTAAGGAGACGGAAAATGCGTGATGCGGCGTAAGGGCTTCGTTTGGTTAGCGAAAGTCAAAACGTTAAACCGGTTGGGATATTGATAGTTTACCGCTATTGACTACGCGACGGTTATGGTGAGCCTCGCTGTCTTACATCTTCATACGGACAGTGATCCGGCAATTTGGGACATCAGCGCGGACATCTTACGTTAATATAGAAGGGCCGCGCGGACTCCCGCACCGTTAGCGGAAAATAAAAAACGCCAGCCCTACGGAAGTTAATCCGTGAGGCTGGCGTATGTATTACCGTTTGGTCTTGCGTGATTTCTGGAGACCGCTTATAACGTTGTTCATTGGCGTAAACTTATCGTGCTTCTCTTTAATCGACTGCTTAGATAGATGCGTGTACTTCGATACCATCCGTAGGTCACTATGTCCCATAATCTCCGCGAGATACGCTTCGGTCCCGCCGTTCTCTAAAAACATCGTCGCGGAAGTGTGGCGGAATAAGTGCGGATGCACCCGTATCCGTATGCCAGCGGCCTCTGCGTACTTTTTCAACCGATCACGAAACCGATCATCCGTTAAATCTCCGCCGTAGTTCGTACAGAATATGCGGTCAGTTTCAAATTCTACGCACTCCTTGCGTAATTCCACAATCAGCCGCGCGGTTCTCTTCTGTATCGGAATCGTCCGCCCGCGCCGGGACTTCGCAATCTGCTCGTTGATATAAATTGACCCGTGCGTGAGGTCTACGTCGTCAACTCTCAGCGTCAGTACTTCGTTGATACGCGCGAATGAGTCAATTAACACATTCATTATTACGTAGTCTCTGAATCCGACGTATGTGCGCTGGTCCGGCTCGGCGAGTAGGCGTTTCAGGTCATCCGTAGTCATTATCCGTAGCTCTGCCTCCGGCTCCTTAACCTTCCGTATCTTCGCCGCAGGAGAATACGGTATATGCCCCTCGTCCTCAAGAAACGTAAACATCGTACGCAGTTTACCAAATTTCGTATTGACCGTTACCGGCGATAGCCCCAGCGTCATATTACGCTCATTCTTGTGTGGATGCCCGTCCCACTTCCGCTTTGAGTGAAGCATCCACGCGATAAATGACCGCAATGTGTCCGGAGTAACTGCCGTAAAAGTCAGCTCAAGACCGTGTTCCGTCATAAATTCGCACAAGTACCGGAAGCTCTCGCGATACATCTCCAGCGTTCGGGGCGCACGGCCCTCCGCTATCTTCGCGTGGTAAAATACATCAAAAAGCTCGCTTAAAGCCTTGTCTCCGCCAATATCGTTCCTTACATTCTTATACCGCTTACCTGTCCGATTATCCACGTCAAAAAAGCGCCCCTCTCCGTATTGACTACGTTGACTGGACGCTGCACTTATCGTATGATTAACCGCGAACCTATGCGCTTGTCAGCGTATGGTCCACCGGTCGTCGAACGTTGACACTACGGGATTTCCATCGTTTGGAACAACGAGAACATACGTTCGTGACCCCAAGGGTGCGCGCTACCAGGCTGCGCTATACCCCGACATTGCAAATAAATCCATTACTTCATACTTACGTTTGCCGCATCCCTACGATTAACATACGTTAATCTAATGCATAATATGCCGGTAAGCGGTTACTTACTGTTATACTATAAATATACCTCACTAGTTCAGCAGTTTCAAATAGAGTTCAGTATTTTTATTGAGTTCAATATTTTTTCTCATCTCATTAAAATTTAATGGATTTTCCGTAAAGGCTGTGCTATACTCTTGGCACAAGGAAAGGAGGTGCGTTCACATCAAGCATGACATGCTGAACGTATCCCTTACCCGGACCAACGGCTGAATGATTAAGTCTTGGTGGCGCGGGATACGGATCAAAGTTACAAACTAGCGCCTCGGGTAGAGAGACCGTCTTCGGACGGTCTTTTTTTGTTTGCCCGCCCTCTTCGCACCCGGCAAACAAATAACCGCCGAAGCCAGCGAACCTGGGGTTCGTCTGTCTTCAGCGGCTATTTGTGGAATTTGCTGTATTACTGAGCCTATTGAACCTGCTTCCAGGTCTAATTCATTTCTTCGATTATAAGATTACGATTTACGATTCTTATAAAAATCAATAATATCACTTACCGTGCGGAGCGGCTCCGCCTCCTTGTGGACAGTGTCCACGGCTGGCTTGAATGATTCATGCGTATTCGTAGTCACTTCAGTCATTCCTTTCGATAATTAAGCTAGCTGCGTCTATAGCTGCATGTCTACTTGCGGCACCTCTATTCATTACCCTAGAAAAAGGGTATTGACGCACATCTGCTCGTATTTATTTCGCTGGCAAAACTTCTTCTATGCGTATCCGTTCTAGTTCGTAATTCCCGTTCCCGGTTCTCAGAACACAGCAAAAAACGCCTCCCTTACGTAATATACGTTAGAAAGACGCCAGCTATGACTCTATTTAAGCCCAATTTTATCATTTATTTCTGCTCCAGGCTTGCCTGCTCCTGCAGCCGTTTCAGCGTCTGCTTGTCCTTCGCTGTCAGCTCAGCGGTCTCCAGCAGATCCGGTCTGCGTTCGAGGGTACGCTGCAGCGCCTGCTCACGCCGCCATACCTCGATATTGGCATGATGTCCGCTGAGCAGCATGTCCGGCACCTTCCAGCCCCGGAACTCTGCCGGGCGGGTATAATGCGGGTACTCCAGCAGCCCGGTGCTGAAGGAGTCGGAGATTGCAGAGGTCTCATTGCCCAGTGCCCCCGGCTGCAGCCGCACTACCGAATCAATGACGGTCAAGGCCGGGAGCTCACCGCCGGTCAGCACATAGTCGCCAATCGACAGCTCGTCCGTCACCAGATGCTCACGGATTCGCTCGTCATAGCCCTCATAATGACCGCAGATGAAGATCAGATGCTGCTCCTGTGCCAGCTCTTCGGCGATCTGCTGATTATACGTCCGGCCCTGGGGGCACATCAGAATAATACGCGGCTTCACCGCCTCTGTATTGCCGTGTTCCCCTTGCTCTCCTCCAGCGCTACTCTGAGCCAGCACATGCTCCACCGCTGCGAAGATAGGGTCAGGCTTCAGCACCATGCCTCCTCCTCCGCCGTAAGGTGTATCATCCACGCTGTTATGCTTGTTGCCCGAGAAGTCGCGGAAGTTCACTGTGTTCAGTGAAGCAATGCCTTTCTCACGGGCCTTACCGAGAATGCTGGTGCCGAAGACGCCTTCACACATATCAGGGAACAGCGTCAGCACGTCGATACGGATCATGGGAGCAGCCCTTCCATAAGGTGCACAGTGATTTTTTTGGCTGTAATATCGACGTCCAGCACTACATCGTTAATAACCGGAATCAGAATATCCTGGCCCTTCTTCGGCTTCACTACCCAGACATCATTGGCCCCGGGCTGCAGAATCTCTGTAATCGTCCCCAGCGGCTGGCTGGCATCTTCATCCGTGTAAACCTCGCAGCCTACAATCTGGTGGAAATAATACTCGTTCTCCGGCAACTCAACCAGATTATCACTAGGCACCTTGAGCAGGCTGCCTTTGTATTTCTCGATCTCATTAATGTTCGTATACCCCTTAAGCTTGGCGATATACATCCCTTTGTGCTCTCTCGCCGATTCGATCGTAACCTCGAATTTCGGGCTTCCGTCTGCGGGAATCAGCAGCAGCTTGTTGCCGGGTGCGAAACGCACTTCCGGGAAATCGGTATGCGACAGGATTTTGATCTCCCCGCGAATGCCGTGCGTGTTCACCAGCCTGCCTACGGTTAACTCTTCTGTCATGTGTTCATCTCCTTCACGTTGATTGCGTACAGTCTATAAATTCTTATATTTTCAACAAAAAGGAGCCGGGATATACTATCCCTAGCCCCTCCTTGTGCGCATCCTTAAGATAAAATATCCACGGTAACGCGTTTATCACTTTTGACTGCTGCAGATGTGACTACGGTACGAAGCGCTTTGGCGATCCGCCCCTGCTTGCCGATGACCTTACCGACATCATCAGGATGCACGGAGAGCTCATAGACAATCAGGTGATCCTTCTCCACGGTCCGTACGGCCACATCCTCCGGATGATCCACTAAAGCCTTAGCAATAACACCAACTAATTCTTCCATAGAGGACCCTCGCAATCAGTCATTATTTCTGAAGCTTTGACTCATGGAACTTCTTCATCACGCCAGCTTTGGAAAGCAGGTTGCGGACGGTATCAGATGCTTGTGCACCTGTCTGAAGCCATTTAAGAGCCTTCTCTTCGTCAATCTTAACGACTGCCGGTACTTCGATCGGATTATAATAACCGATTTCCTCGATAAAACGGCCGTCACGAGGAGACCGGGAATCGGAAACCACTACACGGTAGAAAGGCGCTTTATGTGCTCCCATTCTTTTCAAACGAATACGTACTGCCACGAAATTCACCTCCTTAAAAGAATATCGTTATCGATCCCTCCCAAACCCTCCCTTCCCGAAGGGAGGGCCCCAAGGGCTCTGCCCTCTGGACACCCGCTAAGTGCAACTAGCGTAGGCGTTCAGACTGGCGGGACTTGGGTGAGTTCGGGGAAAGACCGCTTTTCCTCCCTGCGGGATACGCTTAACTGGCGGCGTTCCCTGGTAACGAGGGGAAAAGATTAAACATTAAGATCACAAGATCAAGGTCAAAAGACTACTCGATCTTCTGATGTTGTACTATATCAGATCTATAGAAAGGCGAAAGATCTAGGTCAAAAGATTAAAGATTAAGGTCAACGGAACGGGAACTTCATTCCGCCTTTACCGGCAAGGCCCTTGAGCTGCTTCATGGCGTTCTTCTTGCCGCCCTTACCGCCTCCGCCGCCCATCATACCAGAGAACTGCTTCATCATCTTGCGCATTTCATCGAATTGCTTGATGAGCCGGTTCACCTCAGCGACGTTGGTACCGCTGCCTGCTGCAATACGCTTGCGGCGGTTGTGGTTGATAATCTCAGGCTGGGCTTTCTCGGCCTTGGTCATGGAATGAACAATGGCTTCAACGCGGCCCATCTGCTTATCGTCCACCTTCAGGTCCTTCATGCCCTTGGCCTTGTTCATGCCGGGCAGCATATCAAGAATCTGGTCGATCGGGCCAAGCTTCTTCACTTGATCCATCTGCTCCAGGAAATCATCGAACGTGAATTCTGCATTACGCATCTTACGTTCCATTTCCTTGGCTTTCTCGGTATCGATATTGGCCTGAGCCTTCTCGATCAGCGACAGCATGTCGCCCATGCCGAGTATCCGCGAAGCCATCCGCTCCGGATGGAAAGGCTCCAGCGCATCGATCTTCTCGCCGAGAGCGGCGAATTTGATCGGGCAGCCGGTGACCGCCTTGACGGATAATGCAGCACCACCACGGGTGTCGCCGTCAAGCTTCGTAAGCACTACGCCGGTAAGCTCCAGCTGCTTGTTGAAGCTGTCCGCCACATTCACGGCATCCTGACCGGTCATCGCATCGACTACCAGAAGCACTTCATCCGGAGTTACAACGTTATGGATCTGCTTCAGCTCTTCCATCAGCTCTTCATCAATATGCAGGCGGCCTGCCGTATCAATAATCACATAATCCAGGTTATTGTCCTTCGCATGCTGAACACCTTGTCTGGCAATCTCTACCGGACTCGTCTGATCACCCAGCGAGAAGACAGGAACCTTAATCTGTTCTCCTAGCACCTGCAGCTGCTTGATCGCAGCCGGACGGTAGATGTCGGCGGCTACGAGCAGCGGGCGGTGGTTGCCCTTCTGCAGCAGCTTCGCCAGCTTACCGGAAGTGGTCGTCTTCCCTGCGCCCTGCAGACCCGTCATCATGATGACCGTCGGCGGCTTGTTCGACTTAGCCAGCTTCGCCTGGCTTCCGCCCATCAGCTCCGTCAGTTCCTTGTTAACAATATCGATGATGACCATGCCTGGCGTGAAGCTGTCCATCACTTCCGTACCAACAGACTTCTCTTTCACCTTGGACACGAAGTCCTTGACGACCTTGAAGTTAACATCGGCTTCCAGAAGGGCCAGCCGCACTTCACGCATCGCTTCGTTTACGTCATCTTCGGATACTTTCCCTTTGCCGCGCAGTTTGCTGAACACATTCTGCAATCTTCCGGTTAATCCTTCAAATGCCATAGGCGGCTCGCTCCCTTCTTCCTACTCTAACCTCTGCAGCCGGTCCATGAGTTCCATGAATTGCTGCTTATATTGCTCCGGCAGCATTCCACTGTCAGGGAATCTGCGCAGTTCTTCTAAGTACTTATTGCGGTCTTCATGCTTGGATAGGAGTCCAAGCTTCTCTTCATAATTCTCAAGCACTTGCTCCGCCCGCTTGATATGCTCGTACACAGCCTGGCGGCTAATTTCAAATTCCGCTGCGATCTCCCCCAGGGAGAAATCATCATGGAAATAATATTTGAGAAACGTCTGTTGCTTGTCAGTAAGCAGCCGTTCATAGAAAGCAAATAACAGGTTGATCCGGTTGGTTTTCTCGAGCCTATTCTCCTGACTCATCAAGGGCACTCCCTTCGTCAAGGAAAAACACTTTACAGCTTCACAACGTCCCTTATGATACCGAAAACAAAGAAAGATGTCAAGTCTTTTTACTTGTCATCTTTTTCTTTGCCCAAAACCGGCATTCCCGCCTTGAAATCCTGCACCAGTACGGCACTATGCCTCCCGCATTAATGAATAGGGAGAATGTATAACAATACAACGAAGAAGTGCAGAACGGTTCCCGCAAGCACGAATAAATGCCAGATCGCATGATGGTACGGGAAGCCGCGCCATACATAAAACACGGTGCCCAGAGTGTACAGCAGTCCGCCAATCATCAGCAGAGTCATCCCGCCGCTGGCGACGGCCTGGGACAAAGGGCTCCAGGCGATTACGATCATCCAGCCCATCGCAATGTAGAAGACGGTGGACATGAACAGGAATTTTTTGACGAAAAAAGCCTTAAAAAAAACACCGAATACCGCCACTCCCCAAGCGATACCGAATAACGTCCAGCCCAGCGGTCCGCGGATCGCCACCAGCATAAACGGGGTGTACGTTCCGGCAATGAATAAGTAGATCGAAGCGTGGTCAAGGAATTCAAAGAAGTCCTTCGCCTTGCCGTCTCTGAGACTATGCACCATCGTTGAATTAAAATACAGGATCAGCATAGTAGCGCCGTAAATGGAGAAACTGACTACATGCCAGGCTGTGCCGTTCTGAACAGCATATACGATCAGCAGAACCAGCGCAGCAATACTTAATAGAGCGCCGATCCCGTGTGTAACCGCATTTGCTACTTCTTCCTTGCGGCTGTAAGTGTGAGTATTTGCCATACCACGATTCCTTCCGTTTGCGGTTTCCTTCTATTATAGCCATTTCTCCGAAGTCCTTCCAGCTTACGGACGCCTCAGGGCAGGCTGCTGCAACATCCAATCGCTTAAGAAGTCATCATTTGCTGTTACAGCAATTCAAGTCTTATAGCTTGTAGAGCTCGGTATACTTCGCTTCCAGATAATCCGCCAGATAATCGGGATTCAGCGGTTCGCCTGTGACTTGCTCGATAATCTGCGAAGGGGTCAGGCTCTGGCCGTAGCGGTATACCTTGTCAGTAAGCCATTCTTTGATCGGCAGCAGGTTACCAGTGGCAATCAGCTCCTCGAATTCCGGCAGTTCCTTACGCAGGGTGTTCAGCATTTGGGCCGCATACATGTTACCCAGGGAATAGGAAGCGAAATAGCCGAAGTCTCCGCCGGACCAATGAACGTCCTGCAGTACGCCAAGTGCATCCGTAGGCGGTGTAATCCCTAAGTATTCCTGATACTTCGCGTTCCAGGTCTCCGGCAGATCCTTGACTTCAAGCCCTTCATTGAAAATCAGCTTCTCAATCTCATAGCGTACAATAATATGCAGGTTATACGTCAGTTCATCAGCTTCGATCCGGATGAAGGAATTGCCTACACTGTTGATTGCCCGGTAAAAGTCTTCCATCTCCACGTTCGCAAGCTGCTCCGGGAAATGCTGCTGCAGATCGCCGTAATAACGCTGCCAGAAGGCCCGGCTGCGGCCGATCATATTCTCCCACAGTCTGGACTGGGATTCATGGATTCCCATGGAGGCCCCCTGTGCCAGAGGTGTACCGATCAGCTCTTCACCGAAATTCTGCTCGTACAGGGCATGTCCGCCCTCATGCAGCGAGCTGAAGATGGAGCTGGTCACATTGTCCAGCAGATAGTTCGTGGTTATGCGGACATCGCCGGGGTTCAGCCCTGTAGCGAACGGATGCACACTTTCATCCAGACGTCCTGCCTCGAAATCATAGCCCATCTGTTCGAGTAAGAAGAGGCCGAATTTCTCCTGCTGCTCCTTAGGGAAGATCTGGCTCAGGAATTCGGTGTCCGGCTTGTTCGGCGAAGCATTGATCGCTTCGGCCAGCGGCACAAGACGGCTGCGCAGACGGGTGAAGATCGCATCCACCTTCTCAACGGTCAAATCCGGCTCGTACATATCCAGCAAAGTGTCATAACGCGAGCCTTGCACACCCCAATAATCAATGAACTCTTGTTTGAAGGCCACAATCTTGGTCAGATAAGGCTCGAAGGAGGCGAAATCATTATCATCCTTAGCCTCTTCCCAGATCGTCTGCGCATGGGCGGTGAGCACCGAATATTCCTCGAAGGTCTTGGAGGGAATGCTTTTGCTGCGCTGGTACTCCTTGCGGGTATCCTTCACAATCTTATTCTGATTGCTGTCCAGCTGCTCCGCTACTTCCGGGCGGCTGAAATACGCTGTGAACGCTCCGATCTCCTCCGATACCTGGAGTCTGAATGCTTCTGCACTCAGCATACCCAGCGTGGCGGAACGGATCTCTACACCTTTGCGGGGCGCGCCTGTACGCAGATCCCAGCCCAGAAGTCCAATTGCTTCATAATAGCCTTTGATTTTAGATAATAGCTCGCTGAATTTATCCCATTGTTCCCGGACCTGCTGTTCCATGTCTGAGCACCTGCCTTGTCATTTTTTTCTACTCCTCTTGATGATACTTTTTATAATCGTTATAATCAAATTCGGGCTGTATCTCTTCAAATTTGAAGTAGTTAACAGTTCACAGGCGCGGAGACAGACTCCGCTTAGATTTTGCAATATTTGATTGCAGGAAGCCCTTTATGTTCGCGGCAAGACGCAGTACAATGAATTACAGTTTAATCTTAAGGAGGCACATGGCTTATGAGTCAGGTTACAGACATTTTAGAGTTCAACAAGCATTTTGTAGAGGAAAAAGCATATGAGAGCTATCTGACCAGCCGCTTCCCGGATAAAAAAATGCTGATCATCACCTGTATGGACACACGGCTTGTTGAGCTTCTGCCCAAAGCAATGAATTTCAAGAACGGTGATGTCAAAATCATCAAAAATGCCGGAGCCATCATCTCCCAGCCGTTCGGGAGCGTCATGCGCAGCGTAATGGTTGCGCTATACGAACTGGACGCGGACGAAGTGATTGTCGTCGGCCATTATGAATGCGGCATGGCTTCCCTGAATGCTGACCATATGATTAACTCCATCAAGGAACGCGGCGTGTCCGAGGAAGTACTCAGTACCCTGGAGAATTCAGGGATTAAGCTGACCAAATGGCTGCGCGGGTTTGACAATGTCGAGGAAGGGGTAATTCAGACTGTGGAGCTGATTAAGCGCCATCCCTTACTCCCCCCAAACGTACCTATTCACGGCATGATCATCGATCCGGCTACCGGAGCGCTTGAGCTTGTCTCGGACGGATACGCGGACTAAGGCAACTCTCTGATACTGCTGTTTGCGCGGGTCCCGGACCCGCGCTTTTTTTGTGTCCGGGTATCCGGGCCAATGCCGGGTGAAAGTTATCGTGTGAAACATATAAATTCTTATATTTTAAAAATTGAAACCTTAGCCTCCGCCTTGCGTATTACCGGGCAACAGCCAGGTAAACTGGATGTTACCAATACTTCTAGGAGGTTCTCGTACTCAATGAAATCAATGAAACGTGTAATGATGATCGTCATGGCCTTCACCCTGTTCTTCGCTGTCACTGTTCCTGACTTCGCAGATGCCCGCCGCGGCGGGGGCTTTAAATCAGGAAGCCGGGGATTCACAACGACCCCGAAGAAATCGACCACCGATAATGTGAAAAAAAGCGATAGCACTAAAAGCAACACCAACGGAACTGCAGCGAATGCGAACCGCGGCTTCTTCAGCGGCGGCAGCCTGATGAAAGGCCTGATGATCGGCGGGATCGCCGGGTTCCTCTTCGGCGGAATGTTCGCCGGAATGGGCGCTTTTGGAAATATCATCGGATTCCTGATTAACATGCTGGCCATCTACTTCGTGATTACGCTGATTATGTCCTTCTTCAAGCGCAGACAGGAACGACGCCGGCTGGAAGAAAGGGACGGACGCTACTAATGGGTGTTACCGTTCTCAGTATGGACGAGATTATCAATGCGATCTGCCTGCATATGGCGGAACGCAAGGCTGTACGGGTAGAGGAAGTCCAGGTGGAACTGAGCTGGGACGAGGACACCGGCTACACCGCAGAGGTCTGGATACAGGGAAGAAGCCAGTACCTGGTGGAGTCCAACATGATTGAGTCCATTCTTCGCTACGTCCACAGCGAATACGGCATTCGTGCCTACCGTGAAGATGTACGGCTGGAGCTGGACGAAGAGATTACAGCGGTTGTGAACACGTAAGCAGCCTGCTCACAGGCTGCGGTGAACGAAGTTTCAATTACAATTGCACCAAACTAAGGGAGGACCCGTCAGCCGGGTCCTCCCTTTATTGTGCCCATAGCCGGCAGATTAGCTCCTACAGCACCTTGTCCTATCCCGGAAGCTGGAACCTGGCCAGCACATCGCCCCTGCCCGCCCGCGGAGTGCCGCTTCCGTGCAGCTCAGCCCAAGGCACACGCTGCTGCCGCAGAATCGCCGCAGTTCCTTCAGAAGTGTACTCCGCATACCTGACCGTCTGCTCACCCCCAGGCTCACCCCAATGAGCCCAGCCTTGGGGGTGGATATGCTGGCCCATCCGGCAATCCACAAAGGCAGTCTTGGCATGCTCCCGCCATGGGCGGCCCAGGAATACCGGCGCTGTTCCCGGCTCAGCACTCAGATAACATTGATTGAACACATAGCCGTAGGCCTGCCCTTCGGGAGTGGATGCTGCCGTGATGTAGCCTGCATGGCCTCCGCTATTCCGCAGGCTGTGCAGCGTACAATGCTCGAAGTAGGCCGTTGCTCCGCCAAAGATATAATCTACCGTTCCCTCAATGTGACAGTGCTGGTACAACTGGCGGTACTGCGCATGATGCTCCCGTAACGGAATCCCGCCGAACAGCAAACGCTCTCTGGGGGCCGGCGGCAGCGGACCAGTGAACAGTGTGTCCTGATGGCCCTTGAATGTACAGTTCCTGAATACTGTCTCATCACAATGGGCGTATACCGCCACTGCCTGCCCTACCTCGCTGCCTTGCCCCGCTGTATTGGAGATAGTCAGATTCTCCAGCACCAGCTTCCTGCCGCCCAGGAACAGGGTGGGAGTGGCAAAGGTCCCGATCTCTTCCCCCTGCTCATCCAGCTCCCGGGCATAGCGGTTCATCGTGATCTCCACTTGTCCGATGCCGATGATACGGAGACAGGAGCGGTAGACCCGCACCTCCTCCTTGTACACTCCCGGCATAATGTAGAGCGTTGCCTCTGTGTCCGGGTCCAGCCCTTCCAGGGCATCGACTGCCGCCTGAATGGTAGAGTAATCGCAAAAGCCCTCCTTGCCCACCAGCATCCCTTTTCCCATCCTCTCTCACACTTGGCCTTCGCTTAAGACCTGCTTACTTCTGTGTCAGTTTGTATGCAGCTTCGTATTCCTCGGTGATCTTGGTTCCGCCCGAATCCTTCCAGGTCTGTACGGCTTTCTTGAAGGCCGCCTCATCCGATTGGCCCATGATATATTTGAAGGTAGCATCTGTGATGATCTTTTGCAATTCCGTTCCCTGCTCATTATTGGTAGCCGAATCCAGCGGAACGGTGGGGTCAAGCACAGCGAACTTGTCATTCTCGCGGATCAGCTCATTGGCCAGCTGCTTCTCAGGGTTCGCGTCCTTAAGCGTATAGGCAATCTCACTAGGTCTGCTGGAGGAGAAAGGCTGCACATCCGCTTGCCACAGCTCGGTGTTCAGAATCTTGAAGGCGCCGTTCTCATCATATTCATAATGGGTGCCTTCAATCCCGCCGGTCATCAGCATGAACGCCTTCTCATCGATCAGGTCATTGACGAACTTCAGCAGCCGCTTGAGCTCTGCTTCGGTCTTCACCTCGGATTTCGGAAAAGCCATCAATCCGCCGATCCCGCTGCCCTCGGACCAGATATGATACTGCCCGTCTCCATTAGAGATCTTGTTCACCGGCACCAGCTCCATGCCCGGCTGCAGATCCTGTGCCAGGGTTCTCAGACTGGAGATGTCCACCATACCGGTATAGATCCCGGTTTTACCCTGCGCGAATTGCTGCTGCTGGTCTGTTTTGGCTGTAACTGCGAAGTCCTGCGCCAGATATCCGTTTTCATAGAGCTTTTTGGAGAAATTCATCGTGTCCATATATTCCGGTGTATCGAATTCAGGGATAAACTTGCCGCTATCATCCACCTTCCAGCCATTGGGCGTGCCAAAATAGGAGCTTAGTGTTTTGAAGCTGCTGTATTTCAGCTCTGATCTGTCCCCGAAGCCTGTCGTGTCCTTCACACCATTGCCATCCGGGTCATCCTCTGTGAAGGCTCTGGCCACTTCATACACCTCATCCAGCGTCTTCGGAACCGGCAGACCCAGCTTATCCAGCCAGTCCTTGCGGAAGATCAGGCCGGAACGCGCCAGATTCTTCTGGAAGGGAACGCCGTAGAGGACGCCTTCAATCGAAGCCGCTTCCTTCAGCTCAGGAGCAATCTTCGCCAGATTACTGAACTCTGAGAGAAAAGGGCCCACATCCCAGAACAGCCCAGATTTCAGTGAGCTTCTAACCGATGAATTGGTCATCATGGTCAGGGTGACAATGTCTGCAAGCTCCCCCGAGGCCAGCGCCGTAGTGATCCGCTCTTCCTTGGAAGCATCGGGTACCCAGTTGAAGGTGATTTTGCTGTTGGTATATTCCTCAAGCAGCGATTTGATTGTATCGGTCGGCGGCGAAGCCGTGTGCAGAATATTCAGCCAGCTTACTTCCAGCTTCGAGTTCAGATCCTCTGGTGCGGCATTCTTCTTCTCTTCCTTGTCTCCGCCGCATGCCGAGAGCATAGTGGTAGCCATTGTAGCGATTGCAATTAGAGTGACCCATCTTTTGTTCATAACACTTCTCCTTTGGTAGATGAAATAGGTGGCCTTAGCCTTAATACACGCCGTCTTCGCCCATCTTCTTGGCCAGCTTATTGGAGAGCATCACAAGAATTAACCCGACAACGCCCTTGAACAAGCCTATCGTGGTGCTGAAGCTTAATTGCCCGTTCTTGAGGCCCGCCGTATAGATATAGGTATCGAAAATCTCGGCGACACTGCGGTTCAGCGAATTCAGCAGCAGATACATATGTTCGAAGCCGAGATCCAGCGTGCTGCCGATTTTGAGAATCAGCAGGGTAATAATCACGGGACGGATCGCCGGCAGTGTAACATGCCAGGTCTTGCGCAGACGGCTGGCCCCGTCCATCTCGGAGGCTTCATAGAGCTGCGGGTCCACTACAGTAATAGCTGCCAGATAGATAATGGTCGACCACCCCAGCTCCTTCCAGATAATCTGCAGGATATAGATCGTCCGCAGCCACTCCGAAGAGGTGAGGAAGCTGATTTTGTTGCCGCCGAGACTTGCGATCAGCTCATTGATGACCCCACCATCCACCGTCAGGAACACATACGTAATAGAGACAATAATAACCCAGGACATGAAGTGCGGGATGTAGATAATTGTCTGAATCCAGTTCTTGAGATAGCGTCCCTTCAACTCGTTCAGCATCAAGGCTACAATAATCGGCAGCGGGAAGAAGATCACAATGTTCATGGCAAACAGAATCAGGGTGTTGCGCAGCAGCTGCATGAACGTAGGCTCCGTAAATAGACGGATGAAATGCTTCAGGCCGACCCACTCACTCCCGGTAATTCCCTGGAACGGCTGATAATTCTGGAATGCAATGATCAGCCCGCCCATGGGCAGATATTTGAAGATGATGAAATACAGCAGCCCGGGCAGGATCATCAGATACAGCAGCTTGTATTTGTTCAGAGCCGTAAGTGCGCGTGCGCCTTTCCCCTTTTCGATAGTCAGATTTGGTGTTGCGGTGATGCTTGTTGCTTTCACATGTCAGCCTCCTTTGCTCGTTCCTGTTACGGTCTCAGCGTAAGAAATTTCTTACATTACGTATATAATCATTATGTGATAGCGTTTACAGAACCCGCGTGGCTGCGGGGTTAAGGACGATCAGATCTCCTCTGAGGATTACCTGCCTAGGCTAATGATTATCTCCGGAGAGGGGGCTACACAAGGCAAGTCTGCGAACACCTCATGCCCGGATTATATACGTAATTTCTGCTCCTTGTTACAGTGAAGAGGTACTGAAAACCGAGGAGGATCACAGAATGAACCATAGCTCACGTAGAAAAGAATCGGTCGGCGGAAGGATCTTCACCTTCGTTAATACAGCCATACTCGTTCTGATTGCGCTTGTCTGCTTATTGCCCTTCATCAATATCATTGCCAGCTCCTTCGCTACCACCCAGGAGGTCATGGCCAAGCGGTTCATCTTATTCCCGACTACCTTCTCCCTGGATGCGTACCGCTACATTCTCTCAACGCCTACCATCTTCCGGGGACTCGGGGTATCCGTGGGTGTCACTGTTGCAGGAACCGTAGTCAGTATGCTGCTTACCGCGCTGATGGCCTACGGCTTGTCCAGGAGATACCTGCCTGCCCGCAATACCATTAACTTCATCGTCGTCTTCTCCATGCTGTTCAGCGGCGGAATGATCCCCACCTTCCTGGTCGTCAAAAGTGTCGGCCTGATCAACTCGTACGGGTCCCTCATCTTCCCGGTTGCCGTCAATGCCTTCAACATGATTATCATGCGCAACTTCTTCCAGGCGCTGCCTGACAGTCTGGAGGAGTCGGCCAAGATCGACGGAAGCAATGACTTCGGAATCTTCATGCGGATCATGCTGCCGCTGGCCCTGCCTTCCATCGCCACCATCTCCCTGTTCTATGCGGTTGCTTACTGGAATACGTACATGAACGCGATCCTCTATATGAATGATTCGGCAAAATGGCCGATCCAGGTGCTGCTGCGCCAGATCGTCATTGTCTCCAGCGGGATGCAGGCCGAGGGAACCTCGGTCGATATTGTGCCGCCGGCCCAGACGATCAAAATGGCGGTCATTGTCATCGCCACGGTGCCGATGCTGGCCGCTTATCCTTTTGTCCAGAAGCATTTCACCAAGGGCGCCCTGCTCGGAGCAGTCAAAGGCTGACGGCCCGCCGTTCAGCATCCATCCGAAACTACCGGAACTTTAGAACATATACAGAAACGGTACCGCCTTGAAGCAAGGACGGTACCGTTTGTGCATGAACCCCTGATCCAAGCTCTCTCCTGAACCAAGCCCCTATTCCTGCTAAAATATCTGCTGCTCCCCCTGCTTCAGCTTCCGGTAAGCGCCAGGCGTAACCTGCTCCTTCTTGCGGAAGGAGCGGATGAAATTCTGCGGATTATGATACTGCAGCCGCTCGGCAATCTCCCTGATCGTCATATCCGTCTCCGTCAGCCACCGTTTGGCCATCTCCAGGCGGTAGTTCATGAGATATTCGCTGAAGGCGGTGCCGTACTCTTTTTTGAAGATGCTGCTTAGATAATTCGGATTGTAATGAAGCCGCTCGCCGATCCCCTCCAGCGTAAGCTCACGGTCATATTCCGCATGCACAATGTCGGTGATCTTATCCGAGAGACAGCGGAACTGCTGGCTGGTCTTGTCCTTCATGCTGTACATCATGGGGTAAATAACCTCCTGCACCAGCATCCGCTCCATCTCTTCGGGATTGCGGATATCCAGCAGGCGGTGATACAGCTTATTGTTATCCTGAGTCAACAGGACACTAACTCCCAAATGCTGCTCCAGCTGGATCAGATTATTCACGAGCCGCACCAGCATGACCTCGAATTTCAGGGTACTCTTATTCTTGCCCATCAGCTCCGCCAGGAACGGATAGAGCGCAGCCGTAACCTGCTCCTTGTCCCCCAGCCGGATGGCATTGAACAATTGCGTCTCCAGCTCTGCCGGATAATGCAGCGACACCGGACCGGAGACGACCATGGAGATATCCTCATAGAAGATAATCGATTCCTTACCCAGATTCAGCCGCTGATGCAGTGCCTGCTTGCTCATCTCCCCGGCTTCCTTACTCTCTAACAGATTGCTGTAAAAGTTGCTGATGCCGATGCTGATCGACACCTTCAGATAATCGCGCACCGCCTTCAGGAGTGCCGTGGCATAATCCAGCACTTCTTTATTCATTGTGGCATCGTTGGACCCGGTGAAGGTCAGGATCGTTGCCTGGGTATCATCATTCAGGATAATGGGCTGTAATCGCTGCTGTGCTGGGATAAGTTCCTCCACCATCTTATTGACGGCAAGCAGCAGGACATCCTTGTCCGATGCCTCCCGGCCGCCCAGACTGTCAAGCTGAATCAGCATCGCCGCATAACGGTTCTTCTCTGACAGGTTATACCCGAACCGGAGCAGACTCTGCTCCAGCTCCTCCGCCGAGACGCGGCTGCGGAACAGATTAAGGATCAGCTGCGTCTCCAGCCGGGGCATTTCCGATTCGATCAGACTCTCAAGCGAAGCCTTCTCCGAGATAATCGTGTCAATTGAATGCCGGATATATTCCAGCTCATTCCTGGAATTCACCTGCGGAATAACGGGCAGACTGCGCTTAAGCTGCTCAATCGGCTTGGTGAAATATTGAGAGATCATATAAGCCACCACCCAGATCAGGAGAATCAACAGCAGCCCCATCGCGGAGATCCCGAACTTGGTCATCTCCAGAGAGCGGGTAATCTCCGCCTGATCCAGCACGGTCAGATAGATCCAGTTATTATACGAGGACTTAGCATAGATAAGCTTCACACTGTCGCGGCCGGAGATCTCCTGCTGGACCGTCCCCTTGTCCTCCATGGAATTGATTGTCCCGGCAAGCTGGCCGAACTGCTCCGGGGCTAACAGCACATTACCAGGATCAGATTCATACATCAGTTCACCATGCTTGTTCAAAATGTAGACGGCTGCGTCTTCCCCGCTGCTTATCGTGGCATTAAGGGTATGTAATGAAATGTCGGATAAGGCAATCGCCTGCTTCTTAGTGGAGAATACCGGCAGTGTATTCACGAACCGGATGCCTTTGTCCGTCTTCATCCAGAAGAGGCTCTGCTCCTGATTCTCAATATATTGCTCCCGGAGCTGCCGGACCTCCTCGCTGCTGAGATTGCTGAGCTTCTCATTCAGGATCTGCCAGTTCTGCACCAGACTGATCAGCGAATATTCCGTCCCTTCAGCCGCCATGGAGGCGATATAATTCAGCTGTGAGTTCACATTCCGGTAGGCGATGAAGTCTTGCTCGGTAATGGGATGGGTCACGACCTCCTGAAAAGAGCTGGTGGTGCTATAGGTATTGAACGCGTATTCTATCGTTTGAATTTTGTGCTCCAGATTGTTCTTGATCTGCTCGATATAGCTCTGCTTGCTGCTGGAGAACCGCTCGACCACTGAATCGATAGTACTGATGTAGATATAGCTTCCGAAGCCGACCACCAGTCCCACGCCAAGGATTAATATAGGAATAAAGATGCCGTAGAACATTCTTCCTTTGCTCATTGTGTTTCCCCTTTGATTTGATAGACTCCATTAAATTATAGCGCTTTCATGAATGCGGTTCCATGATTATTTTCACGTGTGCAATTGGCCCAAGGTCTCGTTGAAGCCGTTCAGCCCTCTCCTTGAGCGCAGTAGATCATACAAAACAACCCCACAACGTGGGGCTGTAGCTCGATGATGACCCAGGCTATGAGCATTGCTTAGAGTAACGCAATCGTCAGCAGCTCGAACAAGACCAGCGGCATAATCACATTGCTGTTCACCGTACCGGGATACGGGTAGCCCGGGCCCGGATATCCCGGACCTGGATAAGGCTTGTAGTACGGATTGTAATATCCGCGGCCCATATCCGTCGCTATGGTTACAGCCAGATACATATGCTTACTGTCCATACCGGCAATCGTACCCTCATGCATCTGACCGTCAAGGGTCTGCACCTGCACTTTATGATTCAGATACGGCTTACAGGACTGGTGAAGCGAATCGCGGACCCCGTTCAGATGCTGGACCACCGCCGGGTCTGCCTGATAGATCACCGGCGATTGCGTGCCGGAAGAAGTTGTCGACATAAGTGCATGACCTCCGTGTAATTGGATTTGCTTCATACTATGCACCTGCCCAGTCCGGTGTGCCTAGCCTGCTCCCCGCCGTTCATTCGATCCGCATACTCAGAGCAAACAGCCGTACACCGGAAAGTCCGGTATACGGCTGTTATCAATACTTTAAAGTACTGTGCGTTCAGAACACTTAAAAAGCCACTCCGATTCCGCCCTGCCCAGCATAGGTTCCCATCACAGGTCCCATCGTGGACAGCAGAACCTCCTTGAAGGGATGCTTCTCCAGAATACGCCGCTTGATCTCCAGCGCCAGCGTCTCACAATTGCTATGCACAATGGCGATTACCGCCTGCTCATAATCATGCTGCTTCTGATCCAGCTTGGCCAGCAGATGAGTCAGCGCCTTGGGCAGTCCGCGCGTCTTCTCGACCACTTCAACAATACCCTCGTCGCTAATCTTCAGCAGCAGCTTGATGTTCAGCACGGAAGCCACAGCGCCGGAGATCCGGCTCAGCCGTCCGCCCTTGATCACATTCTCCAGGGTATCCAGCGTGAAGTACGCAGTCGTCTCTTCGACCTTCTTCAACACTCTGTCCTTCAACTCAGCCAGACTTGCTGCGGTAAGTGACCATTTGGCCGCCATAGCGACAATCAGGGTCAAACCGCCGGAGAACAGCTTGGAATCTATAATTTCAATCGCATTCGGATGTCCTTCTTCCTCGTACATCTCCTTGGCAATCATTGCGGTCTGATAAGTACTGCTAATATTAGAGGACATGCAGATGACCAGAATGTCAGTGCCTGCTTCCACTTGCTTGAAGCTGTCCAGGAAGGTCTGCGGACTCGGGCTTGCAGTCGTCGGCAATTCCTTCGATTGATGCATTTTGTCATAGAAATCCTTTGCATTCATATCATCCGGCATCAGCTCATGGCCGAAATGGACCGGCAAATGAACAATGGAGATGTCATACTGCTTCGTGTATTCAGGGGGTAGATCCGAACCGCTATCCGTAATTATCTTGATGGGCATCAGAATGCTCTCCTTTCAATTCTATACTATTATAGACACCCCTTAAGGAAATCAATAGTACATTTTATAACTTGTCAAAATCGGACTTTTATGCTTGGTCCTACTTATGTTATGGTTGAAGCATAAGCATACAGAAATGGAGTGTACCAGGATGAGCAAGAATAGAGTATGGAACCGGGGTAAGCATAACGGTGCTGGCCTGTCCAAGAAAGCCCCGGCTGCCGTTGAATCCGAGGGTGTTGCAGAGACCGCAGCGCCAGAGGACCACAGCGCCGAGGTAATTAACGAGCGGATTGATACCGTCAAGCCGATGAACCGCAGCAACTGGGTCACCCGGCCCGCCCGCATGAAGCCGCAGAACCCGGAACGTAAGAATTAAGCAGCTTAACGACTGACATGCTTCGCATTCTATGGAAGCACAATTCCCCCACAACCTTGCTTATCATGCAGGCACAAACGGCTACGCCGTCCTTAAGAGGATGGCGTAGCCGTTTCTGCTTGCAATAGCCGGTCGGAGAACGGTGAGCTTGTTAGGGCTGGTAATATCCAAGCGGGGGATCCCGCTACAAGGATTCAGACAGACTATCCGGCATATACCGGTTCTCCCGTATTAGCGCCCGGATCGCCTTCAGCGTGTTCCGCTGAATCGGGACACCCGTTGTCCGGTGCAGCTGAAGCCAGCGCAGGGCAGCCAGTGCCTCGAACAGCTCCAGCTCTGCCGGGCTATACCTGCTGTTGGCGGCAAAGGCTGACCGGTATAGACTGGCATTCCGCTCCGCCAAATACACTCTAAAGAGCAAAATAGACCACGCGATATCATACCTCGGATCGCCAAGCTGAACATTCGTCCAGTCTATGATGGTAAATGCCCCGGAAGCCTCCAGAATATTGCCCAGATGATAATCACCATGAATCAGCTGGTGTGCGGTAAGCTTGCCCCGCTCCGCCAGCTCCTGCGCCAGCGTTCGGATCTCCGGCTGCTCTGCCCAGGGAGGGAAGAAGTAATCTGCGAAATCATAAGCCGGTACCTTCAAGCCGCTGGATGAATTGATCTCTAGCTTATGTACATCAAGCAGATTAGCTGCTATGGCTGAAAGACTGTCGGCATTTACCTTCTTGACAGGCATACCATCGAAGCTGGTTAACAGCACATGATGACCCTCAGCGTCTAGACCCCAGGCATACGGCCGTGAGACCGCGCAGCCCTGCCGGAACAGCTGCTCCAGCACTTGATACTGGATCGAGACGTCCGGCCGGGACTCGCGGTTCCATATTTTCAGTACAAGCTTCCTATCCGGCAGTGTAATGCCGCACACCTCCGCTTCCAGTCCCCCCTTCATCGGGGTAACGGCCGCCTCTTCCAGCCTTGCCAGCAGCGCTTCACTCTCTGCACCCTGCTCTTGCCAGCGGATACCGCTCATAATCTTATTCATAGTTATGATTCCCCTCTCCAAGGAACGATCTGCTGCTCATAAGCTTGCTGCGAATCCCTCAGACCATATTCTAGGTATTTTCCCTATTCCAATGAATAACATATTCCAACTATACAAATCAATAGAGAATTGAGGGATGCGAAATGGAACATTGGATTAGAGTAGAACCGAATGTGAAGGTGTATGTGAATGATCTTAACCCGCTTGGCAACAAAACGATACTCTTCATTCACGGCTGGCCAGCAAATCACCAGATGTTCGAATACCAGTACAATCAGCTGGTGCCCATGGGCTACCGCTGCATTGGAATGGATATGAGAGGCTTCGGCCGGTCTGACAAACCGCTTGGCGGTTACGACTACAACCGTCTCGCAGATGATATCCGCTGTGTGATCGGCGCCTTGGGACTGCACAATATTACACTCGGCGGACATTCTACCGGCGGAGCTGTAGCGATCCGGTATATGGCCCGGCACAAGGGATATGGTGTCTCCAAGCTGGCCTTATTCGCTTCGGCAGCCCCCAGTCTGATTCAGCGGCCGGGCTTCCCTTATGGCACGACCAGAGAGGCTATAGAGCAGATTATCCAGTCCACCTACAAGGACCGCCCTAAGATGCTGCATGATTTCGGCGATATTTTCTTCTATCAGCCGGTATCACAGGCGTTCTCGGACTGGTTCTTCCTCTTGGGACTGGAGGCGGCAAGCTGGTCCACTATCGCAGTCTCCAACGCCTGGCTGGCCGAAGAGTTGTTCGATGATCTCCCCCGGATACAGGTGCCTACCCTTATTCTGCACGGGGTTCATGATCAGGTGTGCTTCTTCCCGCTGGCCGAAGCGCAGCATCAAGGGATTAAGAATTCGGTCCTTATTCCCTTTGAGAACAGCGGCCACGGATTATTCTATGACGAGCGGGACCGGTTCAACCGGGAGCTGGCGGGGTTCGCCGGGTAGATTTTCCGCACAGCCAGAACAGGACTGCCCGAGAAGAAATAGCTTCATGGGGCAGTCCTGTGTTGATTCGCAGGCGTAGGTGCGTGTGCGAATGAGAAGCTCTACAGCTCCAGCGTCTCACCATATGCAAGTGCCGAGCCTCTGATCCCCGCCTCCTCCAGCGCCTGAACGAAGGCCCCGGCATCCTGCTTGATCGGCGGGAAGGTATTATAGTGAACCGGAAGCACCTGTCTTGCGCCCAGCCACTTCGCCGCGATAAGCGCATGCTCCGGTCCCATGGTGAAATGTCCGCCGATTGGCAGGATCGCGAGGTCGATCTCATACAGCTCCCCGAACATTTTCAAGTCACCGAACAGCCCCGTATCCCCTGCATGCAGCACCGTGTGTCCGTCCGCCTCAATAATGAAGCCCGCCGGGGTTCCGCCATAGATCCTCTGTCCATCCTCCAGCGTGATGCTTGAGGTGTGGAAGGCATGAATCATCGTCGCCTTGGCAAAACCAAGGTCCACCGTCCCTCCAATGTTCATCCCGATGGTCTTTTTCGCTCCCTGGCCCCCCAGATGGCCCGCCAGTTCCACGTTGGCTACAACCACCGCCTGATTCTGCTCGGCAATCGGCAGAGCGTCCAGGATATGATCCATATGGGCATGAGTCAGCAGAACAGCATCTGTCTTAATATCCTCTACCTTCGTCACCGCCGCAGAGTTACCGCTAATGAATGGGTCGATGATCAGCGATTTGCCGTTCACCTCAATTTGAACACAGGAATGGCCGTGGTAGGTAATTTTCATAGATATCCTCTCCTCTTCTTGATTAATTTCAATAGGTACTAAGGAATGCATCGTGCAAAAACCCAAGGTTTACGATACAATGACAGCAAGTTGCTCTAAATCCAAATCCAGCAGTGCGATTGACGAATATAACATAAATAATTACGTTCGTTGTTTTTTATGATATATCTATTCCTGCCAGCTGTCAAGAGAGGTGTGAAGAAGTTGCTGTCCGTTGAGAAAACAATGCTGTTTCTGTTATCTAAGGTGAAGCAGATGGGCGCCCAGCAGATTGTCGAGATCTATGAGCAAAGGGGGTACACCTCCACCTATATCCGCAATGCCCTGTCCCGCTTGAAAAAAGAGGGCTATATCGCATCCCCGGCACGCTCCTGGTATAACGTCACTGCCGAGGGGCTCGCCTACATTAAGGCGATTAACAGCAAGCCGGCCCGTTATCAGGAGCAGTGGGACCATACCTGGGATGTGGTGATGCTGGAGGTTCCCGAATCCGAACGCAAGAAGCGCGACCTGTTCCGCTCAGCACTCGGGCAGCTGGGTTACGGGCTTTTATATAACAGTGTGTACATCTCACCGTGGAACTATCAGGATGAAGTCGCAGCCCAGATCCAGAAGCTGGAGCTGGATGGCAAGGTGTCCATCCTGCAAGGCCAATTTCAGGAAGGTATGATTACACCGCTCAAAGCACAGGCCATCTGGCACCTGAACGACATCGAAGCCTTATACAGGAAGAAAGCAGTCTGGCTGAAGGAAGAATTCGCTCCGCGATTAGCGGATACCCTTCATGCGGGGCAACCGTTACAGCTGTTCCTGCTATATTTGCAAATGGGCGAGGAGTTAAGCGGACTGTTCATGGCTGACCCCTATCTCCCGGATGAGCTGCTGCCGGACCACTGGCCAGGCAAACAGGTCCTCTCAGACATGAGAGAATACATGGTTAAAGCCGCGCAGGCGATACCTGCGGATTCGTTCTATGCACCCTTCGTCCAATAAGGTATGGCAAAGAGCAGCCCGGACTCCGGGCTGCTCTTCGTATATAAACTACTCCGAATGGCTGCCGGAAGCCAGCAGCTCCCGGACCGCTTCCTTATTCGTAAGCGGGGCCCGGCAGGCAAAGTTGCGGCAGACATAGGCCGTCGCTTCACCGCGGATCGCCGGTTTGTCCGCCAGATGCGGCAGCAGGCGGAGCATCTCTCCGCTATCCCCTTCCCAGTTGACGATGAGTGCTGCGTCCGGCAGATAGGTCTGCTGAACCTGGGAGAGCATGGCGTGCAGCGCGGGATCTTCTTTTTTGCCGGAGAGGACCCATTCTCTGCCGCCGGAGACCATCCCCAGATGGGCCTGCAAATACATCGCATACCCTGGCGGATACTCTGAAGCAGCGGAAGCAAGCACCGCAGCTGTGCGCTCCGCAATCTCTTTCAACTCCATAGCCTGGGTAATAACCGACAGCTTCCACAAAAGCTTCGCCGCCACCGAATTCCCGGACGGAATCGCCCCGTCATACAATTCCTTCGAGCGGACCGGCAGCTTCTCCCCGTCATGACCCGTGAAGAAGAACCCACCACCTTCCGTATCATGGAACAGCTCCAAGAGTCCGTCCTTCAGCACCAGCGCCCGCTCCAGATAGACCGCTTGACCTGTAGCTTCATATAATTCGCTGAGCCCCCAGATCAGGAAGGCATAATCATCCACATATGCGGGAATCGCCGACTCCCCGTCACGGTAACGGGCCAGCAGCCGTCCATCTTCACGCCGCAGCTTGTCCCAGATGAAGTCCGCTGCACGTTCGGCGGCCTTGGCATATTCCGGCTTCTGGAGAGCTTTGGCTCCGAGGGCCAGCGCAGCAATCATCAGCCCGTTCCACGAGGTCAGCACCTTGTCATCCTTAAGCGGATGAATGCGCTGCTCCCGGTACTCGAACAGCTTCGTACGCCATTCCTCCATCCGGGTCCGCAGACCAAGCGGATTCATGCCCATTCGTTCCGCAATCTCCTCCGGCAGCCCCTGGAGCAGATTCGGAATATTTTTCCCTTCGAAATTGCCCTCCGGCGTAATTCCGTACACATGACAATATGAATGCATATCCTCCAGCCCCAGGGCTTCCTCAATCTCCTCCCGGGAGAAGACATAGAACTTGCCTTCCACCCCTTCGGAATCAGCATCCTCCGCAGAGTAGAATGCACCTTCCGGCGAAGTCATATCGCGCAGCACATACGTGAATATCTGCTCGGCAATCTCCGCATACAGCGGCTTCCCCGTAAGCTGGAAGGCTTCCAGATAGACATTCGCGAGGAGAGCGTTATCGTAGAGCATTTTCTCAAAATGCGGCACCAGCCACTCCCGGTCTGTCGAATAACGAGCGAAGCCAAAGCCCACATGGTCGTACATGCCGCCCTTGTACATCGACTCCAGCGTATGCTCCACCATCCGCAGTGCTTCCGGCTGATCATGCAATTGGCTATACGCCAGCAGGAAGGACAAATTATGCGGTGAAGGGAACTTCGGCGCATTGCCGAACCCGCCGTACTCCTCATCGAACTGCCGCCGGTACAGCTCATACGCTTCATGCAGCAGCTCCGCGCCGGGAATGCCGCCTGCGGCTTCCGGGTTATACGCATTCTTGCGGTCAAGCGTATGCAGCTCCGCCAGCAGGTCGTCGCCCAGCTTATCCAGCGCTGCTCCATCCTGCTCCCACTTCGTATGGATCTGCTCCAGCACATCCATTAACCCAATCCGCCCGAACATCTGCCGTTTCGGGAAATACGTCCCAGCATAGAACGGCTTCTTCTCCGGCGTCAGCAGCACCGTCAGCGGCCACCCCCCACTCCCCGTCAGCGCCTGACACACCGACATATACAGTGCATCAATATCCGGCCGCTCCTCGCGGTCCACTTTGATCGCTACGTAGTGATTGTTGAGAAGCTGGGCGACTTCGGTATCTTCGAAGGATTCTCGTTCCATTACGTGGCACCAATGACATGTTGACTTAAGCCTCAACTAAGAATAGCCTACTGACAAGAACACTGGCTTGCCTTCTCGCTTCGCTTTCGAGAAGGCTTCTTCACCCCAAGCGAACCAGTTCACAGGGTTATGGGCATGCTGCAATAAATACGGGCTCTTCTCGTTAAACAAGAGGTTTGTATGTGTATGCTTTACAGTTGAATCTTTCATTTTAAAAACACCCTTTCATGGTTTATGTCTTCATATTCAATATACCCAAAAATCGTCTCCTTAGTTGAACCAAGTGTTTTCAAAATGTATTTCTATTGTTTTATGAAATCCACTTAAACAGTAAAACCCAATCCTAAAAAGGATTGGGTTTTACTGTTTATAGCGTTTTTAACGTGGGCATTAATGTCTCATTTTAGGCAATGTTAATTAAAGTTCTACTTCAGTTCTCATTCTATACTTCTGGACTCATCAATCCTTAAGTTATGTATACCTTCCTACTTTGGATTATACAAGCAGTGTAAAATTGCTTCGATCAAATTTAATACAAACAAACTCACAGGAGCATCATTTATCAGGTCCACTCCTTTGGTGTTCATTCTGATCAAGTTTCCAACCGTTTCAGAGTTTAGATTAAACATATCCATTTCTGAATCAGCAAGAATAGATTTAGATATATTAGCCCGAATCTTAGTATACTTCGTATTGCTCTGTACGAAACATCAGCAACCGCTTCGATCCCAAAAGATTGCAGTATAGCTTTACGGCTAGGCCCAATACCATCAATAGTCGCATTTGAGATCCGTTCGTTTTGTAGATGTGGTTCCATTTGTTTTCCCTTTTTTGATTGCAGTTCCTGAAGACGTGTCTCATAATATTACGCGACGATATCGCTTCCAATGTATAAAGCAAAAATAGATCAATACCTATAAATGAATACTTTTTTCTATACACCTTTAAATATTAGGAGCCGTTTTGCAACTCCTGGTATAATCCCCACGCCAGTAAAAGAAATTATGATGGTATCAACTACCTAAATGTTCATCATACTCAGTATACTCATCTAAAGATATAAATTGCACGTGTCCAAATCTTTCATATAACTTATACTCATAGTCTGTAATAAGAGACTCATTATAAGTTCTTAATGCCCTTTCCATTTTTAATTTAAGATCGTATATTTCATAGAGGTCAATCTCATCAGAGATAGTTGCAATAACATCATTATTAAAAGCTTTTATTATCTTTATATCACCCTCATTAACAATATATTCTTTCTTTTCAATTTCCAATGTAAGATTGCATTCACACTCAAGATTAAATAGCACAGATTTTATTATTGTTTCTTCTCTATGCTTAATTGTTCCATCAATCATTAAATCAAGAATAAACCGTCCTGATAAGGATGCAATATTCTCATTTATCTCCAAGAATACCTCTTCCTTGCCATCATCAAATCTAAAATTCTCTATGTGAAAATCATATTTTTCAGCCTCATAGTCGAAAAAACTATCTAGATCTTTTATAAGATAATCAATATTTAAATCTATATCAATTAACTGTTGATTAATATAGTGCGTTAAGATATTAACTTTATTTAACTCATAATGTAGTTTCGTTGAGTCAATGACACGGAGTTTCGTTAGGTGATCAATAAATTCCACAAAGGTTAACATATGAAATTCTTTATTAGAATACGCTTTAAACTCCTCAATTAATTCAAAATGTGGTCCTAACAATTTTTTATGTTCTTTGTTTGTGTTTCTGTCTGTTACAATCTCAAAGTTCCACCAATCGACTTTCTCATCATCAGTTATGTATAAGATATCAACAGGAAGACTATTAGCTTTCCTGATTATCTCTTTCCAAATTATTAGATCTCCATATGCTTTTCTTTTAGTTGAATAGTCTTCTTTTTCTGAGTCCCCACTGTTTAGCTTTTTCTTATCTTTGAATCCTGGAGGTATTCCTAATTTATATCTAGTATCACCTTCTACATAAATTGAAATCAGTTCAATATGGCTAAAATTGACACCAATTTGGCCTTTAGAATGTAAATTCTCTAAAAATTTATTTATTATATCATCATCCAGCAACTCACGATTCAATTTTTTTTCAGTTTCTATATCATCATCAACTTTTGTTAGATCGTCTCTACTGCACTTAATATTCTCTATTGCTAAATTAATTATATCTGTAAATGTGGGATATCTAAATTTATTACACTTCCCTAATGTGTCATATAAACTAGTAATTGTATTATCAAGCAATTTACTCACATCTTTCTTAACTGTTTCATATTTCCCAAAAGATTTCTGACTCACCTTTTTTTTATTATTCTGGAACTCTAAATAAACTTGTCCAGGCAACCATATTCTATCATTAATTTTTTCAAGATTCTTTATAATTTCCTTGGTAGAATCAATAGAATAATTGTATAAATTCAACAAGACATTGGTATCAAAAATAACGAGGCCTTTTTGATCCCAAAAACACTTAAACTGATTAAAATCATCCATTTTGCCCAGTCCTAATCACTAGATTTTAGTTTTTTAAAGAAGTTTGTTATTTTCCAAATTTATTAATTCCATATAACAAATAACAAACTAATATCCTCTCATATTTGCTTGGCCTCTAGAATCTTAATTCACAAAGCGAATAAAATTTAAAACAAAAATTTCTGACTAAATTTCATTTTCAACCCTTTTGACTCATTATATTCCTGCGCAGCCGGTGCAGACAATGATATTTCCTTTAAAACACACTGTTTACTCCTCAAAGAAGTCTAAATCAAGTTTTCTAGTCATATATACTTCTTCATTCGCTATATTAATGTTGATATCAGCTTGGTTATATATTTCTTCCAGCTTTGCTGTCATTTCCTCAGAATTGTGATTTAGTCGGTTAATACTAAAATCCGCTGCTTATTTAGGCTCTAAATACATACCCTAAATCCGTCTCATGCTTAACTCTATATAATCTTGCTTCGAAAAGTTTATTCTTTCGTTATAATCATCGTGTAGTCTTTACTTATTTAGATTCCTGCTCCTTTAGTTCAGTGTTTACTTGTTTAAACACTAATTTTCCAGTTTAATTTATTAGAATGAAAAGTTTACTTAATCTAAACTACTCTTCATTGTGTGTGAAAACATCATTTATAGAAATAGCCTTAACAAATTCCACAAATTGAGTTTCAATTTCTTCATTGATTGATAAATATGTAGCATCAACAGGTAGACCTGATTTTTCCTTAATTTCTTTTAATAAACTCAAACAAACATTATAGATGTTTGTACCAGAATAAATATTAGAGTCATAAATTATGATAAGGTCTACGTCGTTAGGCCTCTCAGAAATTATATACGAACCAAATACATAAACATCTATATTTTCAGGCACCTTCCTGAGGCTTAGTTGAACTTTTTCCCTTTGCACTTTGTTTGTACTCCTTCGGTTTTTTCAAATTAAGCGCCCCCATAAATCCTGAATAATTGAATAGTGCGACACCATTTTCTTTAGCAGCTTTATATGCTTCACTGGTAGCTGCGTTCCAATTCCCGCCATATACAATAAAATCTATATTTCCAAACTCCTCAAGAGCTTTAAATACAGCTGCTGCTCCCATTCTGTATTCATCAAGCAATAAAACCTTGTAATTCCTATCTTCATTATCTGTTATAGTAAATAAAATATCTTGATCCCTCTCCACATGAAGAACCTTTGTATGAGCTCTCATCGCACTATAAAACCAAACAATAGAACTATAGGGTACATTCCAGTTATTTTTCGTAGACATATTTATCAATCACCTCTGTGAATTTTTTGGGAAATCTTTTCGTATTCTCAATAACAGAGTAACAACTCCTTTCGAAGACTTCAGCATGAACAATAAAATCAATACAAATTGCATATTCGTCAATTTTAAATATATCCTCATGGGCCTCAACGATAGATATAATCCTTTTGTTGTTTGGAACTATTACCGATAATTTTATTAAGCCCCAATATTCACTTATGTTACTTATAGGATTTTCTCGTGCTCTACTAGACTCAGGACCAAATTCTTCCCACACAGTTTGATTCTTTAATAATACCCTTTTTATTGCTATTGCTACTTCATTTATAGTAGAATACCTAATTGTCTGCATATAATTATTGATTTTTTCTTCATGTTGTTGTTTCCAACCCTTGATCATCTCGACTGAATAGACTCCCTCTGGCGCTTTATCTATCGTAGTATGATGAGTAGGACATAAGAGAATTAAATTTTCATATTTATCTTCACCACCACTAGGTAAACCTCTAGGTCCATCAGGTTTCTTGGCAATTATATGAGCCATCTCACCTATAATAGTAGGACTATCTCCATCTAAAAATGGTATACAGTCTTTTCCGCATTTTGGAAAAGAACACCTACCAGCTGCTAACCCCCACAATTTTTTCAAATCTTTATCTCCTATACTCATGTCGACACCCCATAAAATATATTTACGCTTAAATCTTTTATTCATAATGTTATCTTTAGATTAAATAATATGTTCTTTTATTATACAATCAAATGGAAAAATATTACGATTTATTTTAATTCATTTTCGAAAACAAAAACACCTACAAAGATAAAAAAACACTTACAAAGATAAGCAGAGGCTTCTTAAAAAACTGATTTTTAAAAATTCTTCAATTATTTTTCACTCATCTTCAAATAACTGTTTTTTGTACATCTTTGGAATATTAATATTATTATCTACAGACAAAAAATCGTCCCACTTTCTTAAAACTTTCGGTACATGCTTTTTCATTATTTTTCTAGTGAGACTCTGTTGAGAGGTAGATGTTAAAATTAAATATTGAATATTAAGAAACAACAATACAAGAGTAACTAATACACTTGATCCTAAAATAAATAAACTTAACATCCAAAAATCCTTCGGAAATAAATCTTTACCTATTAAATTTGAAGCTCCAGAAAAATAAGTTAAAAAAATCGAAATCCATACTATCCCTTTAAATGTTTCAAATAGAAAATTTATTATTTCAAAATAAAATTTCATCCAGTAAGGTTTTGATTGAGTATACTGTTGCCAGTTAAAATCTCGATATAGTAGGATAGTTGAATTTTCATAATTTTCTTTCAATTTCAAAAAAAATTTAAAGTAAAATTCCTTATAAAATTCCTCCCATAGTAACTCACTTCGTTCTTTTTTAAATAAAGTGAACTTTTCGTTTAAGTCGTAGAATGTATTCAATAATTCCAAGTTGCCTATTTTATATATCATAGTATCTCTTGCCAGATAATTCATAAAAAAAGAATCGATTAATTTTTCTCTTTCTCTAGACCTATGCTCAGAGTTGATTTTCAGGAAATCATGATATATAGGACTGAAAACTTCTTTAAGGTTTTCTTCTGTGTAACGAATAAGTCTGTCATTAGTTTTTGACCGTACTCCAAAAAGATAACCAAGTACGGCTGAAAAAATCGCAGTAATTACAGGTATGTACTTAGTAAAATCAAATTCCATTTTCCACCTCAAATTATAGATTGTTTACTTCTTAGTCTAAAGTATAGCGATCGCATTAAGGGAGTAAATGCTATTCAATATTCTCGTTCAGCACTATCATCTAATTTTTCATTATCTAGCCCTATTTACAATAGTAGCCCTAACCGCAAAGCCAGTCCAGCGGTGAATTCTTTTTGAGAATCCAACTTCAGTTCGTTATATACTTTGGTCATACATGCCTGTGCATGATCCATATCATCTATTAAGCAATAAAGTGCAGTTAAGTGATGCGGTTTCTCGTAGATTCCAGCTTTCTCTCTTAACTCTATTAGTCGGATGACATCTTCAACCTCTTCCCATCCCCCCCCATCCTCCAAAACAATTCAAATCCCCAAATTCTCGTTCACATACAGCTCGCTGGGTTGAATTCGATGCTGACCTGTGTGCAGCAGCTCTGGCAAACGCCCTATGCGCTCAGCCAAGCGGGAGAGTTGCTGCTCATGAAAATAAGATAAGCCCGTATGAATCCGGTCCTGGAAAGGCTCAAGCCATCTCGGCTCCAAGCTGTCCGGGCCGAAATACACCCCGAGCAGAGAGCCGGCAGTTGCTCCGAAGCTGTCGGTGTCGTTGCCTTGCATGACCTGTTTACATATTCCGTCTCCGGCATTCTCAGCAAAGCGAAAGGTATTGATCAAGGTGCCGATTTCCTGATATACCTGGCAGTGGCAATAATTCGCGTACTTCTGATGAATATCCTGATAACCCTCCAGCCAGTTCTCTGCATCCGCTACGATCTGTAGGCAATCCGCAGTAATCTCATAGAACCGGCTCCTTCTAGGGACGAATTGCAGTGCAGTACTAACTATTTCAAGCGGATCGCGCAGCACGTGTGCGGCAGCAATTGCAGCGGCAATGAACATCGTGGCATAAATCCCCGTCCGGCGATGTGTAAAACTGGCATCACGCCAAGCCAGCTCAGCCGCAAGCGCAGGTTGACCAGGGCAGGCATAGCCGTAAGCATCTGCACGGATCGCCGCTCCGCATAATTCTGTATCTTGCACCAGGAAGTCGGGCCAAGCCTCTATTTCCGAATGATTGAATAATTCCCGGTCATGCTCCAAATAGCTAATCCCCGACCGAACCAGGATGGCCCTCTCCGGCCCCCATGTTGTACTTATCGGAAGATGATTTATCCATAAATCTCTTAGGTTTCTTTTCGTAAAACCCTTACCGAATTGCTCTAACGCCATCATTCCCATTAAGGTGTAGTTGATATCATCGTCAGGTGCCACATAGCGAATCCGCCCCCGCGTCGTCTCGAACCAGGACCAATGACGACGATCCAACGCATGGAGAGCTTTTTCAGAAATATAATCATTCAGCGGCCATTCCCCCACAGCGGTTAACGCTTGACTTAATTCCGACAAGGTAGGATTGACCTCAATCGGCTTGCCCAGCATTGAACCACAGACTGAAGCGAGGAAGCCTGCCTCTACACGCTTGGCACTGTCCTTTAGATTCAAGACTCCGATCTGGCCTAAAGGTCTATCCGGGTCGCATTCCCGCCATATCTCCTCCAAATCGTCCGGCTCATAGTAGGGCCAGTTGTCCCGCATTGGAATGTCAGCCAAGCTATGGGCGAATTCCAGATAAGCATCATAGCTTGCCGGAAGCTGTTCCAACCGAGCCAAAAAACCGGAGGTTTGATGCCCCTGTGCAAATTTATTACGCAGAATTCCCTCTAATTGATGTTTTAGAAACGTTAGTGATGGCAGCATGTTGTATCTCCTTTATTTTGATTATCACAAAACCCCAACAACTTAGAAAAATAAACAGATTTCAAAAGTTCACTGTTTATCGCTTGAATCTCCTTAATAAATTCAATAATTCTAGTTCTTATCTCATTTATAAAATTCACTTTTGTGTACTCTATTTCCTAGTAGTTCGAGTCGATTTACAGAGCAATTCAGAGCTTTTAAATTTCATTTTTTCGGTCTTCCCTTATCCTTTCTAATGCTCTTTTGGCTGCTATTTTCCCATTATGCATTCCGTTTTTGGAGATCTTCACCAGCTTTTCCTTAGCTGGTATATAAGTATGAAATCCAATAATCTCACATGCTCTTTCTTGAACAAACATATCTTCATCGTCTAGATATTTTATGATTGAATTAAGATTTCCTTTTGGCGTTAATGCCATAATCGAAAAAATATACTGACAGCGAATATCATCGCTTATAAGTTGGTCAGAGCTTATCATTCGATTCAACTCGTCAATACAAGCGAAGTCTTCATTCATTTCAGTTTGACTAACTTCAAATTCTGCTGGATAGTCTTTATTCAAATCATGCCAATCCAGATCAGGATATTCTTCGATTTTCGTTATAAATGAACGTATACTTCTAAAGGCCGGAGATACATCCGTTTCCTCATGATCGATATAACATATCCTGTATTTGCATGCGCCTTGTACGTACAAGCCAATATAGTTTGAATGATCGTCACTCCACAAAGGAATCATATCCCGATAAGCCTCTATTTTGGACATATAATCAACTAATTCAACAATTTCGTCAGCTTCCATTAATCTCAAAAAGTAGTTTTGATCCTTTTGTTTCTCCTTGTGCAGCTCCAACTCCTCAACTAATGCAACAGGCAATGAAAGGCCAAGTCTGTGAATAAGATCTGTAAACATGCGACTACTCCTCATAAAATAGTTTTTCACAACCTAGTGTCACTTTCAATCCAAATCGAATACTTCATTTCATTCACCCTAGCCCCTCCCCAATCCTGCCTCACAAAATAAACACAACCGCAATCACCAGATACGAATACCGCACATTCTTTCTCAATATTATGTATATCGTTCCGTAAAGTAGTGACATAAAGAATGCATAAGCACCCGTCGGTCCGCCCTGGAGCAGAATGTGGATCAGGCCCCAAGTGAGTGCGAGGAACATCCCGCCGTAGGGCAGACCGTCTCTTTTAAAAAGCACTTCACCGAACTTTTGACCAAACGCAATCGTCAGCAGAATCAAGCCCGCTTCAAACAAGTAATAGATATTCTGAAATACGAATCTCACCACGTCCTTGTACTCCTGAACCGGCTTAAAGCCCTCCCATACGACAGTTGTCGTTGCAATGGCGATCACCGAAACCACCACCGCGAGCAACCATCCCCTGGAATCTGGCTCAGCGTTCAACCTCATGATGTCAAAATCGTGTTTCCGCTTGGAGAGCTGGATCAGAAATACGGCCATACTCCCCCACAACAAGCAGGTAATTCCCCAATGAATACATTGATGAAGGAGCGTATAATCAGAACTTTTCACCCCCAAGACGGATGGTAATATCATCAACAATACCACTTCAAGACCAAACCCTGCAAACGCATACAATGCTAAAGACAGATAATCGCTCGCTCCAATCTTCTTCTCCACCATCCCGGCATCCCCCATCATCCGCATCCTCCAGTTCAACTTAATTCACCTTCATGTGGAAATCTCATCCCTCCACGCTCACCAATCTACCGCTAATCCCCCTCATACTTCCTCATAATCCCCCGCACATATGCCTTGAACCCATTTCGTATCTCTGGCGGCCCCAGCACTTCACATTTATCTCCAAAGGCAAGCAGCCGGTCGTAGCCATAGTCATTCGCAATAATAGGATACTTGGCCCAGCAGTGGTGTTCATCCACCCGCAGGATATGGTCGGCGCCGAACCGTTCGATCACCCGATCCATGACAGAGCGGTCCAGCCGGACCGTAACCTCCACCCATCCCTGGTTCAGCCAATCTCCTCCGTCCATGGGGAGAGGGGTGAATGCTCTCGGAACGAACTGCTCCTTCGTCACTTGGAGACCGCTCATTCTGGCCAGCTTGAAGATACGGTAGTCCTGCTTATCGAGACAATAGGCTTGCAAGTACCAGCTCCTCTCCTTGAAAACCACCTGATACGGCTCCACCCGCCGTTCACTGCTCTGCCCCCGCGCATCCGTATACGCAAAAGCCAGCACAGCGTGCTCATTCATCGCCGTCTCGATCATCCCGAACAGGCTGCGCAGCGACTCGTTTCCTTGATTCAAGGACAGATCCATGACGAACGGCGCATTCGGCTGGCCCTCTGCATTGTCCGGGTAGAGAGCGTTCAACTTCTCCGCTACATACACCATTTCCCTTCTTCCAAAAAGCTGCTTGTAGCTGTGCAATCCATTCTGCAGGTTCTGAATTTCTTGCGGGGTGAACAGGGTTTTGCCCACTTTGTAGGATTTCATCAAGCCGACACCGCCCCACGCTCCCATAAGCGTATAGATGGGCAGGCCGGCTCTATTCAGCGTTTCAATATCCCGGTAAATCGTTCGTCTGCTGACTTCGAGACGCTCTGCTAACTCGCGCGCACTAATCTGCTCATGCTCCAGCAGGATCATAATTAGCGCAATCAAGCGATCCATTTTCATGATGACCACCTCTAATCAAGTATGCCATACAGGTGTCACAGTTGGTAGATTATGCTTGCTTGGAATACACCAATCCCACTATCCAGGAGGTACATTGTCATGATTTCGACCAGAATTGAAACGAAGGAAGCATTCCGCATCATTGGGTTCAAGGCCACACTAAGTGAAGATGGAGCAGTGCACGATCCAGCGTATTCTCCGCTCAAAACGGCTTTTTTCAAAAGCACGCTGGAGAACGGGAGGAGAGTATTTGGTGTTGTCGGGTCAGGGCGGCTTGTCGCGTCTCGCGTTTGACCGGCTGGAGGATGAGGCATTCGATGCCATCCTGAACGATAATTATGAGTATGTGTATACCGGACACCCGATCGCGGAGGTACTAACCAATGGCAATCCTATGGATGCCGAAGTTGAAGTATGGGTGCCGGTGAAGAAGCGGTAGGCAAATTGAGGATTAAGCTTGAGGAAATAACATTGGGCTGTAGGTAGAAGCAACTTCGTTGCGTTGGAGCGTGTTGGATCAGCGGCACTCAGAATTTGAGGAGTAGCTGATCCAGCGCTCAATCATCTGCTCATGTCTAGCGGCTTTCGCGCAGACCAGCCCAGTACGTTAAGGTGTAGGCGTATAGGATGATAAAGGCAATTATACTTAGGACAACGGGGATAACAAAATTCATGTTAAGCAGAGACGTCATATTTAGCTGCACTACGGATAACAGGATAACGAACAAGAAGCTTGCTGTAATCATATAATTCGACCAGGCACGGCGGTAAGTTAAGTCTTCCCTAACCTGCTGCTTCCCTCTGCGCATTCTCCAATATTCATATATGAACAGAAGGATTCCTAACACCTGCATGATCGTAGGTATAAACACGATACTATAAGATTTATCTATATAGCGGTCTACGGTCCAACTGCCGTTGAAATGGACCGGAAGCTGGTCAGGAATCAGATCGTAGTTGCGCAGCACTGTTACAATACTAACCACAATAATAACAGCATGAATGAGGAACCAATGACTGGGCAGGCCAACATTTCCGTTCCGCAATCCTGGTTCCATGACCGATGATTCGGGAGCAGCAGGCAGCATAGGCAGTACGCTTTTCATTTTCAAATGATACCTGATGTTAATGACCAGAGAGATTACGAGCATAGCGAGTGCATAAGTAATAATGATCCAACTAATTTGTCTCGAATGTTCATCACTGTAAATTAAGCATAGAATGCCAACTATGAACAGGATGGTATGTAAAATTGCACTAATCCTAGCATACGACTTCCGCATCTGACGCAGCGGCTCACTGTGGAATTGGACAGCGCTGACGGTGACTCCGAAACTAATCGTCTCTTTTGTTAAATACGGCATACTCACGATGAGTACAATGGAAGGTACAAATACCAGGATAAATATTATAACAGGCAGTATCGTCATATCGTTCACCTCATTCTACATACTTATTATTTTACATAGTCCTCGAAAACGATCTTATACTCAATAGAAGTTGAAGCCCTCAATTTCCGCACAATGCAATAACCCTACCATATTATGGTGTACGTATCACATGCTAAGAAAGTTTCATCCGAGGCCTATCGGCAGCATACCTTCTTCGGTGTAATGCTTCAAGCTTGAAGTTCTGGAGGCGTTAGAATTACTTCATGTATTAAATTCAATTGTCTTTCCCTCTCCTTTGTTGAAGAATCTGTGGAGTTATCAGTTAATACATTTGTTGCCCTTATTGCGTAATCACTGCTAACTAAAGCATGTCCTCTCATATGTCCTGTTGCAATGGCTTGGGCAAATGAACGTGCAGAATACTTGCTAATGTCTGATTTGGATTCTTTCGCCAATTCATTAACTACAAATCCAACTTTCCGTAAATCGGAGGCTCTAATGCTTCCGTCTATTCGTTTTTGTAAAGTTTCTATCCCTAAATGTATTCGTGAGTCATTTTTTAAATGGTCATCTAAGTAATCCAAGTACGGAGTTGCTACTTTTAAAGTCCATTGAGCAACTAACTTCTGCGGTATTTTTTCAAGAGCCTCTTCAATTTTATTGCGCAATTCGGTGTTATCTATAATTTTTATTTTAGGGTTACTATGCTTGAATTCTGTTTGTTCTTCTTTTAATTTTTGCTCATGTTTATTCCATGCGTAATCTTCTAATCTCACTGAATTCACTCCTATTAAACTACAAAAGATTTGATTAGAAAACGAAACCATAGCCTCAATTCCTTATTGTATTACAATCATAAGGTACCCGCAGCATCACAGCAATTCTTTAACCGAAACCTGATACAACATATCATCTGCACAGAACAGCACGAGATCTTCCCGAAAATCTTGCGTGACTGGCACAAGAGGCTCAGATTTTTCATTCAGAAACTGTATCTTATGCCCTTTGGTCAAGCTTGCTTTTTCATGTTTTTTGATAACATATTCTCCGTGTTTGCCGTAACCGCCATCGAACAAGAAGTGACAACCATCCGTGCAGAACCCGGCCGAACCTGAAATCTCAGGATTGATAAACGTAACCTTGGGCTGACTGGGTCCGCCTGAGATGCAGCCGAGCAAAAAGTCCGTATAATAATAAAACCAGACCTGCTCTTCACGGACAACATTTAAAGCGTAACAATCGGCAATATCCGACACATGATCTTCGTATAATTTGTTGCCATGCTCATCCCAGGCCACCAGGCCGTGTTCACCGACAGGCTGATCCCAACCGTTATTCCCGAATACACCTTCGTCAAAATAACTGGTCCAGATGGTACCTTTCTCCGTCACTTGAACATTCTGAATCCCGTCTCCAAGCAGGAACTCACGAACGGTACGTCCTGTATAATCACACACTTTGGCGTTCAGATCATATTTACCTGCACCATAATACGTACTGCGTGCACCAACCAGCAGCAGATGTCTGCGAAGCGGCTGAACATAATGATAATTGAAATGCTGATCTGGAAATATAATTTCATCGATATAATCTTTACTTTCTACCATCAGGACCTTGTAGGTATGTGGTTGCTTCAAAGCCGGTTGGACGAACATTCCTCGTTTCCGTTCCGGGATCTGGTTAATCAGCAGGACATATACGCAGCCATCTCCACCTAATTGAGCCGAGACGATCTTGAACCCTTCAGTATACTCCGAAATATCTGCAAAAGGCTGCAGCGTCACTGTTTTATGAAACATGCCAATTCCTCCTTAAGAGCTGGTGTAAAACCATCCTCTGTTCTATTACCGTATTATGTCAGAGTAGATGGAACCAGAACATGGCGGAAGTATGGCGAAGCTTAGGAATAAATGAAAAGACACTAACATGGAGTTAGCGCCTTTATCGATTTAACTCAGTTTATACCATAATCTAAAGAGTGATCTTCAACATGCTGTTTGCTCCCTTTTGAAACTCGTATCCGACCGTTATTTCTTCAGTTGAACAACCTTGTTGATGTAAGAAGGTGAGCAGCTCATCCAATTGACGATATCTCTCTCCTGAAAGGCTGACTAAAGGAAAAATCCGGATTTCCTGTTTGGTTACCCGAAGTAACTCTTGGATTGCTTGCCTATGGAAATCAAAATCTAGCCGATCTGAATACATAAACAAAAAGTGTGCAGACAGTGTCATATCAAATTGCTTATCCTTGAATGGGAGCGAGGGCAATGCGGATGCAATGTAACGCTCGGGATAGTTCTTCATATCCTCTGCACAATCAGTTAAGGCGCGGGATCGATGTTGTTTCAGTTCGTCAACGGATTGGAAATAATCCCATACGTAGTTCGTTTGGGCACTTTCCATTTTGGTCATGGCGTGTTCCAAGTCGTTCATGCCTTTTGTGTGAAGATCCTCATAGTCATGAAAATAAGCGATATCCGTTGCCGTTACATCGGCACCCCGTTTATTCGCGTGCGCCGTGAACGAGCATGCTCCAGCGGGGCAATCCAGAATGGACCGTCCCTTCAATTCCGCCTGTCTTAAATTAAACATGGACATATATTCTTCAAATGTACGTCCAATAAACACAATACGGCTTAAATCCAATTTAACCTCTCTGCTCATCTCAGCTCACCTTTCCTCTACTCATCTAGTCTCAACTCAATCATAAGCATAGCTACAATTTTTTTTAGTAAATGATGAAATCATGATGAGCGGAAACTGACCCAGCACTTAACCGTTGGTCATGTGAATATTCTTCTTTTTATGATAAAAATAAGGTCCAGTAAATGATTCATGAGTGTTCACATACGTCCATTGAAATTCAGTATCTACGATATAAATATCGTCTTCATTTTTAATATCTTCAGCAACAATATCCTTCGCATTCTCTATAGTTAATGCAAGATCAGAATGTTGATAAAACACATATACACGATTCTTCAGTTCATTGTTAAATGCATTTTTTGCATAGTCCTTCTCGTAAGCTTTCACCCTACTGTAGCTGAATAGATTCCATAAAAAGTCGTTCAAATATATTTTCCTTTTCTCATCGCTGCTTATAGTCTCAGCAGATTCCTTCTCCCAGACGCCTCTAAGATACTTCCCCCATCTACCAACCTCAGTATAATGAATATTTCGTTTATGAAGTATATCTGTAAGCTTTGTCTTTGTCATCAGGTATCATCACTTTCGTTACTATTTAGCATATAGTTGAATATTTATTTTGTATTTACATTGTATAAAAGGCTCGATGAAGCTGGCAGTTGGGATATTATTAATAATATTCTATTCCCTATATACGAAGTACATAAATAGTATTTCCTATGTGGGCTACAGACCGGAGGCTTATTCATATCCTAAGGCACTCGGAATTCCTCATAAAAGTGATCACTCACTATGTTGAATCAGATACTCCCTCCTTAAGCAAACTGGATGCCTAAATATGAGTAAAGATTGTTTTCCATAGATTTCCGCATAGAGATAAAAGGGGATATTTTGAATATATGATTCACGATTAGAATTTTTTGTTAATTAATTGTATGTAAAATTCATTAAAATTTTAAGGAGGAGTAAATTAAATGAAGCAAAAGTTAACAAGAATGTTTCTATTTTTCGGATTTTTATCGCTTATTATGGGTTCAGTTTCTTCCGCACACTATTATTCAAGTGGTTATAATCTGTATTCGATTCAATACCGCCTTATCGACTCTGCGGGAAATACTGCTTGGACAACCGCTGGCTCCAATTGGACAAGTTCTGTAGGGACAACGATATCACAAAACTCAACCTCTCTAAATGCTGCCCACTACGGGGAATTAGCTTATAGCTGGTTTGGCTTATATTCTCCTACAGGCACTCCAACTAAATATTTCCATGTTTACGTTAACACCAAGGCCATACATGAGTATCCAGGGTGTAATAGCAACCCAGGTGCATGTGCAATTAGTTCAGCAACTCACGAATTCGGACATGCACAGTTTTTAAATGACATTGAGAGCGGATACGGTAACACTTCCATTATGAGTTATGAAAGAGATAGAACTACAATAACCACTCCACAGCCACATGACATTAACGATATAAACTCTTATAGATCCAGCGCAAAATCCTCGACCAGCCCAGACAATTACAATCCAATACCGCATGCCGATTGGCCTGAGTATAACTTTAATGATCTTATTTCTAAACAGTCAGATGTAGTCGTTCAAGTAAGGGTCATGGATACACAGGAAAAGCCAGTTGATGATAACCTTCCACCAGCTCAACTTTCAACTCTCAAAATCCTGGACACGATTCAAGGTGATGTATCTGGCGAAATTATTTTAGATCAGGCCTTAGATTTTGTAGAAAACGGAAATACCTACATTATGATCTTAAAAAAGCAAGGCGATTATTATTATGAAAGTGATAAAAACTCTATTCTTATAGATCAAAATGGCACATATAATAGTAACATCCCTGATTTCAAAGGAAAATTCACAGAGTTCGATACTTTTAAGTCAACGTTTGCCAGCAAGAAATTAAGTTTATAAGCCGAGAAGAAACTATTTCATTTGCTTCTCCGTCCTTTTATGATAAAAGGAGATGAAATAAAGATGAACAGAACCAGACCTACAAAATTACTATTATTATTTTTGTTTGCACTATTGATTACTTCATGTCAATCCTCGACTGAACCTAGTACTGGAAACAATAGCAATACTGGAGATTGGCCTTCTTACACCTTTAAAGAATTAGTCTCGAATTCAGATTTGGTTGTTTATGGAGAAATCACTGACACTAAAAATCTTGACGGTGACCCTCCTTCACAAGAATCAAATTTGAATGTTTTGAAAGTGTTGAAAGGTGACGAAACGAATAAAACAATATCCTTAAAACTAACAGACCCTTCATATTATGTTAGTTCTGATTCTAAGTATGTTATGTTCTTAGAGGATACCGGCTCTTACTATACACAAAAATCGTATAACTCTCTTTTAATCGAAAAAAATGGAGTCATTTCATCTAGTCTTCAAGGATTTAGCGGCGAATTTACAATAGATGAGGTTCAAAATCAGATTTCTAATGTTATGGCAAAATGATTATTAATGAGTCTTAGAGGGGCAGTTTTTTTCTGCTCCTTTTTTTGGTTTACCGATATGATACTAGGATGTGATGCACCCGACCGCCGTTCCATTCGAAGACTGGGTAGGATTCGAGCAGATCAAAGTTCTCGTGATTCCCGTCAATAAACAGGGTGGTCCATGGTTTCTCAGTAAGCCTTTTTAGCCAAAAGCGATCCTCCGCGTCATCTGCCCACAACAAGCCGAAATCCCCTACGATTATGACATAATCCTGCTTCGTCAGCGTCCTGCCTTCAGGGAAATTCCTTGAATTAAAACGGCTGGCCACACTGATGGAACCGTGAATGTCGCCTGTTATGTAGATCATGGGATTTGCTCCTTTCAGAGAGCGTTTGATTGGATCGCAAAAGCATATTTCTTCTCCTGCTTCTCCCAGATTGCATTTATGATAAAACCTCTAAATTCCTTTTGATCTTTTTCATAGTAAGAGCTTAAAGCAGAAGCGATGTGCGTGTCTAATTTGAAGCTATACACACCTTTCTTTGTAACATAGGGGACATCGGTGATTTCTTTGGATGTATATAAATAATCTCCATTAGCATCAAGTAATCCATCACTTACGGAAAGCTTGTCAGGCGGATTCGATCCAAAATCAATTGAAATCTCTTCGCCATTTTTCAAATATTGAATGTCTGAAGGTTTCCCTTCCTCGAACGCAAAGGAAAACGGTGAAGCTGTCTGATCGGATAAAGAAGCCTTTTGATCACTATTTAAAGTCGCATATTTAATATTTTCTTTTCCGCCAAGAATGGTAACACTACTCTTAGGACTACCATCACAGCCGGTAAATGCTACAAGTAATGAACCTAGAAGCATACTCAATATTATTTTTTTACAGCGATTAATAAGGATCATCTCCTTCTTTATAGTCAACGCCAATGTCTGCCTGCCAGAATCATAGACAACACGCAGCTAATCGAAGCCAGCCCCATCCACAGCAATACGGAATACGACATCCACACACTAATCATAGTATAATTGTAATTTACCATTAAAGGCCAGCCCAGCACGAATAGCAGCAGCAGCGTTCTGATGAGCAGGGTAACACAGGCCTTGAGCTTTTGACGGCGGTTTCCCTTCTCCTCCATGGTGTATGTGCTTCTCCCTCCCGCCAGACGGATGAGCTTAAACGCAATACCAATCACAGTGAACACAACTAACAACGAAGCTACCCCATCCATCAGGATATAAGTATCGTCATACTTGAACGTCTTCATCGGCTGTCCCTGCATCTGGTCATAGACATTCTGGGCAATGAGCGTGGGGGCCGTAGAATTCAGATTAGCCAGTACGAACACCCCCTCCTTACGTTCTGGATCGATGATCACCTGGGAAGAATAATTCGGGTTGCTTCCACTATGACGGATCACCCTCGTCTCCCGGTCTTGGCTCCAGCCGAAGGCATAGAATTGGTTCTCAGCTTCATGCCCCGTTGTACGAAGGTCAAGCTCATGGGATTGTTGAATGGCCTTTCTTAGATTATCCGGCACCTCGCCGCTTCCCATCTGAGCGTTGACCCAGTGCTGCAAATCCTTCAGATTGGTCACCAGATACCCTGCGGCTATATTTCCGTAGTATCTGGGAGCATCGTAGGCCATGCTTTTGCCAAAAAACACCCGATACCCCTGTGCAAGCTTCTCCGGCTTCCATTCCTGTCCTGTCGAGAAATAGCTGTCGTTCATCCCCAGCGGCTTAAGGATCTGCTGCGTCACATAATCCTGATAACTCCCCCCTGTAACCCGCTCAATGATCGCTGCCAGGATATCGTAATTCACTGTTGCATACTGATAGGCACTGCCTGGATTAGTATCCAGCGCAAGGCTGGACATCTTATGTATGGTCGCTGCAAGCTGCTCCTTACCTGAACCTTCAGGGATCAGGCGGATGCTCCAGGACGGTATTCCGCTGGTATGTGCGAGTAACTGGTTAATGGTGATCTTAATCTTCTCCCCCTTATAGGTCGGAGCAAACTCTGGCAGATATTGCGAGACGTCATCGGTATAAGCCAAATCCCCCTGATTCTGTAGCATAATCACAGCAAGCGCCGTAAACGCTTTAGTCGTTGAGCCTATCTCAAAAAGCGACTCCGCTGTGACCTCCTTACCCTGCGCCTTATCGGCGTAGCCGTAGGTTTTGAATTCTGTTTTGCCGCCTGTGGCGGATAGAATTGCTATCCCTGGAGTCGCTGTCTTGTCCATGATGCTCTGTACCATAGCGGACTCACTGTCAACCTTCCCTGAGGTCAAAAGCGTTCCAATCTCATGCCAACATGCAGCCGTAGCAAGGATTACGATCAGCAGCATCGCAATGCCTTTCAGCAGCATTTCTTTTCTCCGCGGTGTCTTCTTCATGATTAAGCTCCTTTAAGATCTGTCGTCTGGTTCAAGATGTACTTAACTAGTAAGACGTATTGACGCAGCCGTTCCCTGCACAACGAGGGTAAATCCCAAAGCTTCTGAATAAAACGCTACTGCCATATTTAATTTCTCTCCCTGGCTTGACCTTGAAGTATACTTCAACCCTTATAGTGAAATATAGTTAATGGTACACTTAAAAAACGGGCAAATATGCTTATAACGAGAGAGGTAGACTATGAGAAGTCAATTAAATCGAGAATTGTCGGGGATTGTATTCCTAATTCTAGCGCTTGGTGCTTCTGTATTGATCGGGAAAGAAATGTCGTTCGCTGTACTAGCAATCATCGTGCTATTGGCACAATTAGGTATATATAGTTTTCACCTCCAAAGAAGAGGTAAACTGTTTTGGGTCTATGCAGTTGCCCTGGTAACCGAGATTTTATTCTTGGCCACTAAGGAGTTTTGGATATTCGCACTTGCTATTCTACTGCTGATAGTAGCAGGGGTATGGAATGTGTTTTTTGCTGGTGATGTGCGTAAGAGCGGGATGGTTTTTCTAGTGGTTCGGAGAGTGTTGTTCGGAATTGTAGCTTTAGTTGCCAGTGTGGTTTGGATCGTTAACATATATGTTCAGCCTATTACGGGGTCTGTTACTCTGCCAGCTGAATTAACTGCTGAAATCAACAATGACCAGCTTGATTCTCCAGCCCTCATGTTGGAAAATATCCAAAAAATGAATACCTTTGGCAGCCGTACAACCGGATCTGAAGGTCACAATCAGTTCATTGCATGGTTACAGCAGCAGGTGACGGGTATGGGCCTTACTGTGTACCGTGACAAGTATACTTTTGATCGCTGGGAAGAGAAGGACAGCTCTGTAATCCTTGATAACCAGGAAATTCATGTATCCTCTGCGTTTCCTTACTCTGGCGAGACCGATACAAATGGAGTTACCGGAGAGTTTGTCTACACCAAACCTGGTGAATATGAGGAAGCCAAGGGCAAAATAGCCGTCGTTGAAATCAAGAACTTTAAGAATTTCCCCATGGCACTGGTGATGAATATACGCGAAAAATTTCGGGCACCGGGCGGTATTCCTTCAGATGAGGGCGATCTGGTCCTTACCACAGCTTTGAAGCATGCTAAATTGGACGAAGCCAAGGAACAGGGCGTCAAAGCAGTCATTATCGTCTGGGATGGTGTTTCAGATGAAAAGGCTGAGAAGCAATACCTCCCCTTCACCGAGCATTATTTCGGAATCCCGGCAGTTTGGGTCAACAAAACAGCTGGGCAGAAGGTGGTCAATGCAGCTAAGGAACATAAGGCGGGCACAGTGATTTTAGAGGCGGAAAAACAGGAGCATGCGCCGACCGAATCTTTTTATGTGAAAATTGAAGGAAAGAATAAAAAGGAATCGATCATTATAAATACGCATACCGATGGTGTGAATGTGGTAGAAGAAGACGGTGCGATTGGCATGTTCTCCATGATTCGTTACCTGCAGCAGCAGGAGCAGCCAGAACGGACGATGATCTTCACCTTCGTAACAGGACATTTCAGATTGCCTGAATTCAAAGGTACCTCGCAGGCAACCTCAACCTGGATGCAAGCTCATCCTGAGCTGTGGGATGGTAAAGATGGACATCTGAAAGCCGTGGCAGGACTCACTGTAGAGCATCTGGGCAGCTTAGAATGGAAGGACAATGCTTCCGGACAATATGGACCGACTGGCAAAATAAGCACAGAATTCACCTATACAGGGAATGAAATAATGGAAGCTATTTGGATGAAAGCTGTTGAAGATAGAAATAACACCCGGACCGTTATCCTGCGCGGACATAATAAGTTTCAATTCGGTGAGAGTCAGCCCCTGTTCAATGCCGGGATTCCAATGATTGGACTGATCCCCATGCCAGATTATCTCCTGGTAGATAGCACAAATAGAGAAATGGATAAATTCGATGTGAACCTGATGCACGAACAGGTCGGGTCTCTATTGAAAGCATTACAGCTTATGGATCGTACAGAGACTACAGAGCTGGGGACGGCAGATAAATATTCGTTTTTCATTGGGCGGACGAAGTAGTTGAATGGTAACAGCTAACACCGAAAGCAAATTACAATGAGCGTAGTTATGGTATTATTATATTCGAGTTTTTGAGTCTATCAATCTTCTTATACCGGAGGGAAACATGGATATCACTGAATTTCAACAATGGGTTAGGGAATATTACAAGAATCGTAACTGGTCGGACTTAGATATATTTGTTCGTATTGGATTTCTTGCTGAAGAAACTGGGGAAGTCGCCCGCGCAATTCGTGCATTAGAGATTGGCAGGGATCGTCCAGACGAGGTTGCAGGCACATTTCAAGAGAATAAAGCTGAATTAACAGAAGAACTTGGAGATGTTCTAGGAAATCTCATTGTCATCGCCAATAAATATGATATATCGCTTGAAGATATCTTGATATCGCATAAGCAAAAGCTTCAGGCACGCTATTCAGAAAATTAAAGTAAATGGGAGTAATACTTATACTAAGTGATGAATAACCGAAGCAGTTGATGCCTCGGTTATTCGCTGTGTAATTATGTCAATGGCAAGAGCAATACATGAATAACTTGTGATCCTAAACAAGATTTGGGATAATGAGCATAATCTAAGCCGCCTAAAAAAAGGAAAGAAGGTATACACATGAAGCTTTGTGGAGTCTGTATCCTCACTGACAATGCGCCGCGCCTGGCTGCTTTTTATGAAATCGTGCTCAAGGAGTCCTCCGGTTGTTGAAGGGCAGCATTATGGATTCGACAGCGCCCAGCTCGCGGTCTACAATCCAGGCCAAGTGAATGTGGTCAATGACAAGAATATGTCACTAATGTTCTATGCCCATGATGTCTTGGCTGAATATGACCGTCTAATGCAAGCCATCCCCGGCATCGGGATTACCTCTCCACCTGAGCGCAGACCGTGGGGCGCCTATTCCTTCTGGTTCCTTGACCCCGACGGCAATACGGTTAGCTTCATTGAGAAGAAGGATCTACCGTGATATTTCTCGTGGTAGCCCAGGGTAAGTCCAAAGGCCTCTGAATAAAATGATACAGCTTCAGTAGTATTTTTAATGTATAAGGTTGCTCCTAGTTTCATGGTGTGGACCTCCTTAGTTTATTTAACTTCTCTCCCCACCAAACACCTCAATCATCATTAATGCACCTACTTTGTAGCCTTGAATAAAAGATAATGCCGAATGCAGCGAGCAGGATTCACTATGTAGCTCCAGCAATTCCTCAACCTGATCAAAATCTTCTTCGGGTAGTCTCTCTTTAAGCATCTGTAATGAATCAATAATCCGCTGATTAATCCTTTTTAATTCCGGATCGTTTGGGTTCATCCGCTCATTGGGGCGCAAACTCCCATAATACAAATCCTCTAAAATAATGATTATCAGGCCTCCCTTTGAATGTGATCCGTATACTTGTGGACAATAGTGATCCCTACCAAATCAAGTTTAACTGATAAAGTGGGTATATATTGTTTTTTATGCAGTATTCGCATAGAATCACAACCTCAACAAAAACAAGACCATATGCCGATGTTTAAAGAAAATTAAATATATAGCTAGTGCGGCGCTTCATTAAGCTAACGGGCAGTTTAAGGCAAAAATAATCAACGAAAAACGCGGACATGATCTGCCCGCGTTTCTAGTAAGAATTAGATGCCTTCAACGATGCGCTTAGACCTCAGCGATACTTGCTCCAATAACTCGTCTTCATCAATCGTGAGCAGTTGACGGCCTTGCATTAACACTTTTCCGTTAACGATGGTGGTGTCCACGTCAGCACCGTTAGCGCAGTATGCGAGCAGTGAATGGAGGTTGTGTATCGGCTGCAAGTGAGGTTTTCTCATATCAATCAAGATGATATCTGCCTTCTTCCCGATTTCGAGTGTGCCTACCTCATGGGCGATGCGGAGCAATTCCGCACTTCCAGCCGTCGCCATGCGAAGAGCATCCAGAGCAGGAAGCTTCGTAGGGTCCCCGTAATCCAACTTTTGCAGCCATGTTGCAGCCCGTATCTCCTCGAACATATCTAATGTGGTGGCGCTGCCAGCCCCATCCGTGCCTAAACCAATGGTAATCCCTTGGTCAGCCATATCCTTGATCGGTGCTATGCCGCAGCCAAGTTTGAGATTGCTCACTGGATTATGGGACACGCCACCCCGCATACTCTTCAGATAACCGATATCACGGCGATTTAGATGCACGCTATGTGCGAGGAGCACATGCGCCTGTTCAAACAGACCGAGGTGATACAAATATTCGGTTGGGGTCTGATTATACTTTTCCCGAATCTGAATGACTTCCTCTTTCGTTTCGGCTAAATGAGTATGTAACGGTATGTCCTCCTGCTCCGCTAATTCGATAAGCTCTCTAAATGGCTGCGGAGGAACAGTGTAAGGGGAATGCGGACCTAGCATGGTCGTGATTCTGCCTCCCGCTGCACCGCTCCAGTGACGAACAAGATCAAGCGCCTCGGACATTCGCCGCCCTCCGTCATTTTCGAGGAAGGTGAGCCCCCGTGTTAAAGAAGCCCGCATACCAGCCTCTTCTACCGCTGCCGCGATTTCATTCATGTGAATGTACATGTCGGCGAAGGTTGTCGTACCCGATTTAATCATTTCCGCCATCGCGAGCTTTGCTCCCCAATAAATATCCTCTGGAGTCATGCGTGCTTCAGCAGGGAGCATTTTCTGGTTCAACCAATCCATAAGCTTCAAATCGTCGGAAAATCCCCGCAATAAGCTCATAGACGAGTGTTGGTGGGCGTTGATCAGCCCGGGCATTGCAGCCATCCCCCCGCCATGAATGATCACATCTGCCCCAGTAGATATAATGGACTGAATGTCCGCTATGCGGTCCCCATCGATGAGAATATCCCCGATATAGGGTTCCTCGTTTCCCATGGTTAAGATGGTCGCGCCTTTGATTAACGTCTTCATCGTGACAGCCTCCTTTTCTAGGGTTTATACTAAACCTTGACGTTAAGTGAGGGTCAAGAACATAAAGGGGTCTATCTCATGAAAATAAAAGAAGTCGCTGATATGCTGAAAATATCGCAGCGCGCGATTCGGTTTTACGAAGCCAAAGGTCTCATTGCTCCTTCCAAACAAGCTGACAATCAGTATCGGAGGTTTGACGAAGAAGATATTTGGCGCTTGCAGACAATCATTGCACTCAGGGAATCAGGAATGCCGGTTAGTGAGATTCGGACTGCACTATTGGATATTGAAGCCAAAGGAAACAGTCAATTACGGTATTTGTTGGAGCTCCAGCGGTCCGTCATGTTCACCAAGTGGGTCGAAATGCAGCAGATTATCGAGACAACAGACCAAATGATTGACACCCTCAAGAATGACCATACCCTTCCGCTTGACGACATTTACATTCTGGCGGAGGGTTCGAGAAGACTGAGAGAACAACGGACATGGAAGGATAAGTGGGGGTATGACCGCTTAGCCGGCGTTCACGATCAGTTGGTTCAAGAGGACACACGGAAATATGGGGACTATGATGAGGCGCTGCGGCTCGTAGTGAAATGGGTCTCAGCAATGCGTGGAGAACGTGGATTGGATATTGGAACGGGGACAGGGAATTTGGCTGGCCGACTGATCCATGAAGGCGCGGTGATGGCTGGGGTGGATCAGTCCAATGAAATGTTAAAGGAGTGTCAGCGCAAATTTCCCGAGATGGAGACCAAGCTTGGAAATTTCCTGGCACTTCCGTACCTTGACGGGAAATTTGATTTTATTGTTTCAAGCTTTGCCCTGCATCATCTGACGAGCGGCCAAATGCTATTGGCTATTCAGGAGATGCGCAGGGTATTAAAACCTCACGGACGGATCTGCATCGCCGATTTGATGATTGACGGGGAAGGCAGCACAGCGCATGAAGGTGATGAGGATTCTGTTCTGCTCCCCAAGCTCATTGATTTATTAGAGGATAGCGGATGCATCACGAAGCACGTTAAAGTAAATAAACTGTTGCATGTTGTTTTAGCAGTACCTATCCGGTAAGCCAAAAAGCTTACCCCTGCGTCAAGGTTCACCAAGCCACAACTCCCTGCTCATCAAAAAAGCCGCCAGTTGGACCATCACTAGCTATTGTGGCAAGCTCCACTACAACGGAAGCTGCTTGTTCGACTGAACGATAGCCAGTATTACCATTTAAATCGGTAGCTGTAAATCCAGGGCAAACGGAGTTGATTTTAATAGGAGAATCGCTTAATTCTTTGGCTAAGGAAACGGTTAAAGCATTTACAGCCGTTTTAGAACTATTGTAGGCGAGCGAATTCGCATTATAAAATTCCGACGTTGAGTCTGAATTCAAGGTTAAGGAGCCTAAGGCGCTGGAAAGATTAACGATTCTTCCGGCAGAAGAATTTCTGAGCTGTGGAAGCATTGCTTTAGTGACAGAAAATACACCGAAAACGTTTGTCTCATACGTACTCTTGAGAACAGACAATTCCAGTTCAATTGGAGTGGTATTTTCTTCGAAAAACACGCCTGCATTATTAATCAAGATATCAAGCAATCCATACTCTTGCTCAATCCATTCTGCTGCGGAGAGAACGGAGCTGGGGTCCGTGACATCAAGAACCACTGTTTTAGCTGTAATTTTCTCCTTTTCCAATAACGTTACGGCCTCATGTCCTTTATTTTCGCTTCTTGCTCCTATTAAAATCTCATACCCCATAGTTCCCAATTGCCTTGCTGTCTCAAAACCGATACCTTTGTTTCCACCTGTAATTAATACGATCTTAGATTTATTCATAAAATTGCCTCCCTATTCTTGTTTTAATACGGCTGCGTTTACCGCATGAGATAAGAATATCAAGGAGACGAATACATTTCTTTGCCTACAAGCTCATTCTATTTGTTTATTTAGCTCATTTCCAAGCCCCTTTAGGCATCCTTCTCCAACCTCAGCTGCCGTCTAAACTCTGACGGTGGAAGTCCGAATCTTTCTTTGAATACTTTGGAAAAGTGAGCGATATTTTCGAATCCGGTCGAAAAACAGATATCCGTAACAGATAACGCTGTTTTCGCTAACAGTGCCTTGGCTTTATCTAGCCTTCGATTGCGAACCCATTTGAGCGGGGAGGTGTTGTATATTGCTTGAAAATCCCTTTTGAACGCCGCCAGGCTTCTGCCAGACAAATAGGCCAAGTCGTTAAGGGAAACGGGATTCATGAAGTTCTCCTCCATGATCTTTGTGATGCTGCCTCTGTCCTTGCTTATGGGTTGCATCATTTGATGCAACAAACGATCATTCGAATCTGCTATATGAAACAGCAATTCCATCAGTTTCACACGAACCAGTCCTTCTTTGACGTCGTCAGGGTTCTCGAAATAGGGTTTTAACGACTCGATATAGCTTCCAATGCGGTCATTGATCGGAAAGACTGTTATCGGAACAACATCATTCACGGGATAAAGCGGGTTTAAACCGGCGAATTTGAGAAATTCATCTACGATCTTCTCGTTCAGGAAAAACATCATATAGTCGAGGATGTATTCGGAATCGGGTTCACCCGCTTTCTCGTACTCGACTCCCATTGATTTATGAATAAACATCATTTCGTTGCTCCGCATCGTATATTCTTGATCACCGAAGCGAACTGTATAGACACCCGACTTGACAATTAGCAGAAGATGATCCTGCAAAAAAAAGGTTCCTTTTATGCCTTGCGTGTAAAAGCAGATTTCGATAACGGACATCCCATCCAGCTTTAAGCTCCCTTTTTTATTCGGAAACTTTACCAGTTCATTAGGCACCTTGACCATTTTGCTTGATCTCATAGTCATGGACGTCCCGCCCTACTTGTACCTGCGATTGCTCTAGTTTCCATTTCTTAATCATCCTTTCGGTTATGCCAGTCTGCGCTTACGTTTCAACACTTATCCTTTTAGTATAACTGGAACCCGGCGAGAATACTTTGCTGAAAAGCTCAAACGACTTGTTCATTTAGCTCCAAACGAGCAAGTGCTATAATAGAATGAAAATAAAGGATTAGACTGTGCAAATGTGGGTATGTATTGTTATCACTAACCAGCACAAAAGGGGAGAATAAAACATGGGAGTTTCTGTCTATTACACTTGTACGAGAAATCATAACCTTACGGGCAGTGAGGAGCAGGAGATCAGGGCCATCATTGATAAATACAATGCGGGTTTTGAAATGAAGGATATTGGAGAAACATTTTATGTTTATGACTATGATCAGGATGAACCAACGGTGATCTTTGCAGGTTCGACAAAGCTACCCCTTTCAGACAATTTTGAAGATACATTGAATGCGCTGTATTATTGGTTGGCCTGTTTGACGGATATTAGAAGAAGTATTTCTAGTGGGGATTGGCATGTGCATCTAGATGATACGGATGCTGTTTGGGATGAGGAAACAGGTTGGAAAATGCCGGAAGGTTAGTATTCTAAGGTGGAATATGGTGTTATTCCATTTACATTGTTTTCCTTTGATGATATTAGAAGACACTAAGAAATTTTTCTCTGATTTTGTTTATTTTATAGCTCCAACCTTTTCAAATCTTTTACAGGATACTATTCAAAATCTTGAAGACCATTGGTATGAAGAATGCCGATGAAAAACAAAAAACGCAAGTTGAACGAAAACAGCAGCAGTCTAAGACTTATCCAGTCTTATTCTGCTGCTGTTCCTTTTGATGACTTGTTTTGGGTTAAACTACCGCCCCGCGTCTACACACATAGCACCTCATTCCCCAACCTTCTTCCTAAAACTAAACCGAGCCCCGCCCAGCTCCGAGCGGGAATAGGTCAGCTCTCCGTTCAATCGTGCCGCAATCTGGCGGCAGATAGCTAGCCCGAGACCTGTTACTCCGTTCGCTCCGGTATAGAAACGCTCGAAGACCGCTTCCCGCTCCTCCTCGGCCAGCCCCGGACCGTTATCTTCAATATGGATCGCCCACGCCGCTCCCGGAGCCTCCGGGTCCACCCGGATGACCACTTGATCCGTGGTATGTCTAACCGCATTCTGTAACAGATTGACCAGGATACGGAATAGCTGCTCGCCGGGAATCGTAGCTTGCAGGCTCTCGCCTTCCACGATGAGCTTCAGGCCCCGCCGGTTGGCCTCGGGCATGAGCAGCATGGCGGCTTCTTCGGCCATGGTCCGCAGGTCAACGGTGGCGGCGGGCCAATGCTCATCAACGGCTTCCAGCCGGGAGAGCTGGAGCAGCTTGTCTACCATATCGATTAAGCGCTTGACTGGATGGCTATCGCCTCAAGCCCCTCTTCGTGTCTGGATAGTGAACGTCCAGTAATTCCTGAATTTGAAGTGCCCCATCGACTTTTGTCCATCTTTCGCAAACCTGAAAATGACGTCATCCCGCTAACGGTTCCGTAAAACAAGCTTCCCTTTCGCACGTACTAAAGTCCAGACTGTCAAAGAAAAAATCCCGCGTTTCCTTGGTCAAGGTACTAGTATTCTTAATTGTTTTTTATTGACAATTTTTGTCGAAAATAACCTTTTATTTTTTTGGTGAGTTATGATTATTATGTAAAAACCAAAAAAAATATATCGAAAGAGGAGGTGGTCCTTCATTTAATATATTCACATTTACTAATTTGAGGAGGATAAAAATGAAAAGAAACTTTCTGGTTGGTATAATTACTTTGTTCATAAGTACTTCATTCTTAGTAAGTAATGTGAACGCAGTTCCGGGAACTAATGGGAAATGGCCCAGTAGATTTAACACATTATATATTAATAGTAATAGCATAAACTCTCCTTGGGCTACAGGTGCTGCAAAATGGTATAACAACACAAATTTTAAAGTATCAACTTCTGTAGGTGTCAGTTCAACTTATTATGCCGTCAACGTATTTAATTCTTCTGTAACTTGGGATGGGTTGACTTCTAAGGCTGTAAATAATGGTATACTTCAAAGCGCTATATTAAATTTAAATACCTACTATACATCAAGTAGCATGTTTACAAACAGTATATTAGCTGGAGTGACAGGCCATGAAGTGGGACATTCTCTGGGCTTAACACATACATCAGTTGTAGAAAGCAGTTCAATTATGCATCCATATACTTTTAATAGTGATGGTAGTTTAGCCAGAGCACTTTCACCTTCGTCATCGGATATAGATTTTGTGAATGGACTTTATCCTGCTCTTGCTATTTCTTCTGAAGAGGCTGAATCAGAACTTGAAGATACTAGATATGATTCTTTAGAGGATGGAGTTTATATCCATCCTTCGTGGGCAGTGTATTATGAAGATAAAGAAGCTTTAACAAAAGCTGCTGATCTAGTAGTTAAAGGAAAAGTGATTGGAGAAGCAAAAAGTGACTTTACTAAGGGTGATTACCTCAATTACTCTACCAAAGTCAATATAGAAATTATTGATACTCTAAAAGGAGATGATAGTCCTGGGCAAATCATCACAATCTCTCAGATGGGAGGCACAGATGGTCAAGTAACTGTTTTTTCTGAGTCTTCAACTCACTTAAAGGATAATCAGGAGGCCATTTTATTTTTACGTAAAATAAATGAAAATACATTCATACCGCTTAATGAAGATGATGGTATTTTTATTTATGAATTAGGACAATTTAGAAATATAAAATCTAATAAAGAGTTATAAAATAATCTTGTAAATAATACTTTCTGAGTGACTTCAGAAAGTATTTTTGATTAAGGAAACATTTTCCCCAGAAGTTACGTCATGAAAGAGAGGTGATGATCAATGAAGAAAGTAATAATCTTGTTTTTAATAATCCTTACGGCATGCTCCAATGCTAATAATGCTGGAGATTTAAAAAACAATCCTGCCAATGTAGATGTAAATGTTGAGTCTTCCTTCCCCTACCCTTTAGTAATATGGGACAATCAAAAGTATAAGGTTACAACTGATGAAAAAATCAATATCAACAAAGTTATTGGAGAAATTCTAAACTATTCTACAGATGAAGCCCAAATTAAAGAAGATACTGATAACTTTTCAAACTATTACCCGAAGGGTACTCAAATTTGGTCAATTCAAGGAGTCGATACCAAACAAGCTGTTGCGATTGAATATGAGAAAAACATGTATGTTAAAGCTGTAGTAGAATAGGCGAGAACAGTCTAATTCGGTATGAGGTCAGCTGAATGACAACAGCAGCAGTCTAAGACTTATTTAGTCTTGTTCTGCTGCTGTTACTTTTAATGCGTCTGTCTGTAACACCTCATTCCCCAACCTTCTTCCTAAAACTAAACCGAGCCCCGCCCAGCTCCGAGCGGGAATAGGTCAGCTCTCCGTTCAATCGTGCCGCAATCTGGCGGCAGATAGCTAGCCCGAGACCTGTTACTCCGTTCGCTCCGGTATAGAAACGCTCGAAGACCGCTTCCCGCTCCTCCTCGGCCAGCCCCGGACCGTTATCTTCAATATGGATCGCCCACGCCGCTCCCGGAGCCTCCGGGTCCACCCGGATGACCACTTGATCCGTGGTATGTCTAACCGCATTCTGTAACAGATTGACCAGGATACGGAATAGCTGCTCGCCGGGAATCGTAGCTTGCAGGCTCTCGCCTTCCACGATGAGCTTCAGGCCCCGCCGGTTGGCCTCGGGCATGAGCAGCATGGCGGCTTCTTCGGCCATGGTCCGCAGGTCAACGGTGGCGGCGGGCCAATGCTCATCAACGGCTTCCAGCCGGGAGAGCTGGAGCAGCTTGTCCACCATATCAATCAAACGCTGCGATTGGTTAGTAATGACCTCAAGCCCCTCCTCCTGCGTAACCACCTGATCCTGAATGGCGAACACGAAGCCGTGGATGGACATCAGGGGGGTTTTGAGCTCATGGGAGATATTCTGGAGGAATTCAATCTGGTTCCGCTGATGCTGCTGGATGCGCCCCGACATGGACTGGAAGGTGGTCATCAGCTCCCCGATCTCCGTCCGGTCCCCCTGCGGAAAAGGATTGCCCTGTGCATAGGAAGGCTCATATCGCCCAACGGCTTCCTTCAACCGGTTCAGCGGCCGCACCACCCGCGACACGGCGAACAGCCCGATCGCAAGAATCACCACAAAGCTGGCTCCTATGGACAGCAAAGTGGTCCGCATCAGTGAGCCGTATAAGGCTCGAAGCGAGGACAGCGGCGAATAGATGAAGATTTCATCGGACAGCCCCCTCAGCTTTTCTTGCGCATATAGGACCTTCCTGCCATGCAGGAGGGCAATGCCATTTTTCCCTGTAGGCGTGTAGTGCAGCTGCTTCCCTTCCTCCTTCTCATCGCTGGCATCAATAATCTTCTGATCCGCATCCAGAATCATATAGTCTGCGTTCATCATCAGTCCCTTGACGACATACTTGAACTGCGTGCTGCTCAGATTGTTGAGGTCACCATCGCTGAGCAGCTTCTGCGCCTTCCCCACCTGTCCGTGCAGCTCAGCCTTCACCTGATTCATCAGAATGTCGTCGATCAGACGCACGAATAGCATCACCGTGATCGCAACAGTGACCAGCATGGCAATGCAGAGCGAGAACAGCATTTTACCGCGAATGGTCCGCATGGCTACACCTTCCGCACGGATGCCCGGTATCCGAAGCCCCACACCGTATCAATCAGGAGCGTGGAGTGGTGCTCGGCGAGCTTTTTGCGGATTCTTTTGACCACATCATCTACCACCCGGACATCCCCGAAAAAATCATATTCCCACACCTGCTGGATCAGATGCTCACGCCCGAAGGGCCGTTCCAGGTGAGAGGCCAGGAAGAGCAGCAGATCGAATTCCCGTGAGGTCAAACTCACTTCCTCTGTATTCACCTTCACTGTCCGGTAATCCGCGTCAATCTCCACATTCCCGGACTTACAGACTTCCTTCGCCGTTACCACCTGGGAGGTCTCCTTCGCAGCGGCATTACCCGCTCTAGCAGACGCAGCATCGACTTCACCCGGCCCACCAGCTCACGCGGATTGAACGGCTTACTCAGAAAGTCACTGCAGCCCAGCTCCAGCCCCTGAATCCGGTCACTCTCCTCGCCCCGTGCAGAGATCATAATAATAGGAAGCTCGGTGAAGGTGCGCAGTTCGGTGAGCAGTGCCAGACCGTCAATGCCGGGCATCATAATGTCGAGAATCAGGCAATCCGGGTACTCTGTACGGACATGCTCAACCAGCGTGCGGCCATTCGAGAACGAAGTCACCTCGTACCCTTCCTTGCGCAAATATTCCGAGAGCAGCTGTAAAATGAACAGATCGTCGTCTACGACTACAATTTTCGCCATCACTTAATCCCCTCTACCGTCCTTAATCTAGCTCTATCATACAGGGTTATATAGGTAGATAAAAGACAGGACTCGTCATAAGCCCCGTCTTCCTCTTCTTCGAAAAAGATGTGGAGCTCTGTTCTTACATATCCGCAGACTGACCGTCACAACATGTCTCACTCTTCAATAGTATAAAACTAAAGGAGGAGTGATTATGACTCGATGGGTTAGCAGATTCCTCTCATGCTTACTGGCTGTTGCGGTTCTAACACTGGGCATCCATATCGCCGCAGCTTCTGCTGTCAGCAAAGTGTCCATTACATCCACGACGGTCACCAAATCCGGTATCAAGGTCCGGCCTTACACCAGTAACCCGGCATTATCCAAGGAGCAGCAAGAGAAAGAGTATCGTAATTACAAAAATCTGACACGTGTCGTGATGATAGAAAAGTATGTACTGTCCGGTCAAGGGACCAAGACAAAGATTGGCATTGGTGCAGGCTTCATGTTACCTGGCGGATACATTGTCACTAATAATCACGTGGCCCCCGCCAGCTATAATGGGAAGAAATTACGCTTCCAAATTACTTTTTATGCGCAAAAATCGGACGGGTATCTGCTTGGCTCACTAGTAGCTACAGATGTGAAGGAAGACCTCTCCCTGCTGAAGATTGACGCTAACAAAATCCCAAAAACCTATCAAGACAGCTATTTCAAGGAGTTCAATCTTGTGCCGGCGCCCAATGAGAAGGTGACGGTCATCGGACACCCTACTAAGCCAATAGGAAATTCAGACACTCGAAATACCAAGAGGTACACCTGGACACCGCTCTACGGAACATTCACCGCCGATGATGTGGCCGTTATCCGGAAGTCGAAAAATGCATCAACACCCGATGTACACACGCACTCCATGGAATTCAATGTGCAGACCTGGCCCGGAAATAGCGGCAGTGCTGTCATAGATTCGAGCGACAAAATAGTCGGCATAATCTCCTCCACGATCCTCGGTGAACCCCGGTCCTTTGCCACCAGTTCGAAGCTTATCTTGCAGTTCATAGAGAACAACCATTTGTCAGAAGCCATTTTTGGACACGCCGCTGACGGAGGTCAGAGTTAGTTAGATGTATAGATCAAAAGCGGGACTCTTCATGAGCCCCGCCTTCGTGGTTATACGTATGTGGCTGCGGAAGTTTGCAAAGGCGACCTGCGGGAATTCTGTGGAACAAGTATGAGTAAAGTATATGAAAATAGTGTTATAGAATGTGAACGGCGGCAACGTCCTTGCCTCCCACAGATTGAAGCTGTAGCCCGATGCCAGGTTATTAGAGCTTGTGCGTGTCTAATGTCGTTCATGGGTTTCCAGCCCCAAACCGTGCATTACATAGGGTCGAGCAACGTCTACGAGCACATCGGGCCGATTACTCTCCCCGGCATTTAACCAATAATGTGCAGCGCCATAGATGGCTGAACCTGTCATGGCCGCCATGATCTTTATATGATGAATGTCTGCCCCCTGGCAGGTATCCCCCTTCATAAAAATACTTTCTATGGTTTGCTGCAGCATTTTCTTGATTTTGTCATCGACCAGCTTAGCCATCGGATTGGAATCTATTCTGCAGATCCGGTAAAAATCTATGATGTATTGGTGCGTCATTATGATCAGCTGGTCACATATATCGTTCGTAAACTCCTGTGCATTCACCACTTGCTCTGGAATCCTCTCATGAAAAGCCTGTTCTGTGACTTCGTCCAGCAAAGCATATTTATCTTCAAAATGGGCATAAAAGGTGGCGCGGTTAATGGTTGCCTCCTGAGCGATGTCCTTGATGGTGATTGCATCAAATCCTTTTCTCTGCAACAAATCTCTGAACGCTGTTCGAATTAACTGTCGTGTGCGCAATACCCTCGGGTCTTCCTGATTTACCATTCCTATTCTCCTTGTTAAACATCAATGTTCGCAATGTGTTGCCTATGCAACGTTCCTCTAACTCTGGCGGTTGAACTCTCAAGCACGCAATATTATCATCTTATCAAACAGATGTTGCTTAAACAATCTGTGAATAATACTTATTGTTTAATTTATGAGGAGGATCATCATGAAAGCTATTGCTTTGACAAGCTTTGGAATTCCCGAAGCGCTAGAAGAACTGGAAGTACCCGTTCCAGTAATCACCGACACACAGGTTCTCGTCGAAATGCGCGCCTCATCCATCAATCCCGCCGATGTTCTGTTTCGCAGCGGTGCAATTCTTGAGAGTCCGGTGGCTGATAAATTTTCGGATCAATTTCAATTGCCGCTTGTTCTTGGTAATGAAGTAGCCGGCATTGTTAAAGAGGTTGGCGGGAAAGTCCGGCATTTCAAGCCGGGGGATCGTGTCATGGGCATGATTCCGCGAGGTTCCTACATGGACTATGTTGCGATGGAGGAGGATCTACTGGCCGTTATTCCTGAGAGTCTCTCCTTCGAAGAGGCTGGCGCCGCGCCTGCCGTTGCCCTGCCGGCCTGGCAAGCGTTGTTTGAACATGGCCGGCTTCAACCGGGGCAACGCATCCTTATTCAAGCTGGTGCCGGAGGAGTCGGACATGTAGCAGTCCAGTTGGCTAAGCAGCATGGAGCATATGTTATCGCAACTGCGAGGGACTATAATCATGATTTCGTCAAAGGACTCGGTGCTGACGAGGTGATCGATTATACGAAAACCGACTTCGCCACCCAAATTACAGAGCCTGTTGATTTCGTATTGGATGCCGCTATGGACCGCGCCACCTTCGGTACCGGGTTACCGGGAGACATCGGAAGGAAGAACTACTCGGTCATCAAGGATGGCGGGACCTATATTTCAGTGGTGGCATTCGCGCTCAATGAATACCCGAAGGTCCGCGGCATTAACGCCTATTTCTTCCAGGCAAGAGCTAACCGTACTGATTTTGAATCCATTGTCCGCCAGATGCAAGAGAATAAATTGAAAATCTATATCCATGAGGCCTATCCCTTCACTGCCCAAGGCCTTCTTCAGGCGTATCGCAAAAGTGAAGAGCCCACCAAACGGGGGAAAATCATCATATCGAAAAATCTTGGATAAATGCCATGACTGGTGGAATGGGAATGTGTAATCTGCATGAAGAAAAAAGCTGTCCCAGAAGCCATGAAACGGCTGCTTGGGATAGCTCTTTATGCTGGAGTAGATTCGGCGTGAGCACTTGGGGGAGGGGGACGCTCCGATTCGGGCCTCAGGCCTACGTGTGTGCAAATGTATGCTGTTTTCCACATACATTTGGCCCACGCGCCTTCAGCGAACCTATTGTATGCTGTTTTCCACATACATTTGGCCCACGCGCCTTCAGCGAACCTATTGTATGCTGTTTTCCACATACATTCCCCCCACACGCCTTCAGCGAACCTATTGTATGCTGTTTTCCACATACATTCGCCCCACGCGCCTTCAGCGAGTCCATTGTATGCTGTTTTCCACATACATTCGCCCCACGCGCCTTCAGCGAGCCCATTGTATGCTGTTTTCCACATACATTCAGGCCTCAGGCCTGCGCGTCAGCAAATGTATAAAAGGAGCTGTCACTTTTGGGACAGCTTCTTTCCTATCTCATCCATCGGTCAATGATCGGCTGGCCGCTCAGGTGCAGCATGTCATGGTGATCTTCGCAGAGGAGCCATTGAAACTTTTTGGAGATCAGGTAATATTCATTGAGGTGGCATAATTCAGGGATCACCTGGAGAACCGTCGCCCTCTTCCCCTCATACAGCCACAGCTTATCATAACAGTCCTCCGCAATGAACCAGATGTATTCATCTTGGATGATGTCTCTTAGTTTGCCATAGTCTTTGTCTGCGAAGCTGGCGCTATGCCGGGGTTCCTGCAGCCGGTTCCAGCCCCAGTGTAATCCCTGCGTATGATGGGTCTTCACCAGAAACCGTTCTTCAATCTCTCTCAAAATGCGTATCCACTTGTCTTTGCCGACTTCAAATAATCCGCACCGGTCCAGCTTCAGCGTCTTGATTAGTTCTTCGATCTCTGTTCGGACAGATAGGGGATTCACAGGTTCACCTCATTTTCCGTTACATAATGGAGTTCTCATCTGAATCACCTTATATTTGAACAACAGCGTAATCCCCAGATTCATCACAAAATGCACAAGCAGCGGGACCAGCAGATTATGCGTCTGCACATGCACCCACCCGAAGACCAGACTTGGGATGGTGATGTTCAGCAGCATCAGCGGCTTAGTATAGTACTGGACATGCATTCCCACAAACAGCACCGTGGTGATTGCGATAGCGATCCAGGGGTTGGGAAGGTAGAGAGTAAGTACATTTTGTATAATTCCCCGGAATAGCAGCTCCTCGAATAAGGCTCCAGCGAACGTGAAGGCCAAAATCGCTGGCAGCGAGTAGTTCTGATAGCTCTTATTGGTTTCGTCAATGTAGCTGGCGGGCGTAAGCAGGGTTAGGATAATTCCGAACAACAGCAGGCTGATTGTTGGAAGGACAACGTATATTGCCAATTGCAGCGGATTTTCAAAGGATAACAGGTCCTGAAGGGTCAGGACATCGTATACGACAAGGGCAGAGATAACGGCTGCGCTGATTAGCGCGAAGGCGAGGAAAACCAGTACAGCGTCTTTAGGTTAGAATTCTTTTTTGCCTGGTGGCGGGGTCATAGTAGCACGATTCATAGTATAGCTTCTCTCCTTATCTTCCAGTTTCTTATTTCTGCACGGACAACAGATGTATCTAAGTACTCAACAGCCTACTCATATTATCTATGTAAAAGACGGTCTTCCGCAAGTTGCTGGTCACGACAATCATAGGTCAGCATCTGCCGGGTAGCCGCTGAGGGTTCATCCAGACGCCTGGGCGCAATACCGCACAAAACTACAGTAATCCAACGCTTGCTTTTTTGCAGCCCATCCCTTATATTATTTGATGTATCAATGATTGATATGTCAATTAATAAGTTGAGGGGAGGGAATAGATGATCACGGGGACCGATGAGAAGAAGTGTATCCTACAAAAAATGCAATTATTGAATACCCGGATCAGCAGCGCTTTTTCCGGCTGTACCGGCCTTAGCGCCTCCCGCTTCCGACTGATGCAGGAGCTGCTTGTCCATGAAGAAGTAAGTCAGAGCGCCCTGCAGAAATCCCTTGGCATTGACGGCGCCGCTGTGACCCGTCATCTCAAGCAGCTTGAACTATTGGCATTTGTCAGCCGGCGCAACTGTCCGGACGATAACCGCATTACCCTCGTAAGTCTCAATGAGAATGGCCGGCAGCATGTTAATCATTTTTTGCAGGCTAATTCAGAAGTCGTGGAAGGACTGTTTGCCGGCTTCGCTACCGCAGAGCGCCAAGCGCTGGCAGATATGCTGGAGCGGATGTACCGTAATGCCCAGAATCTCTAATCTCTCAAAGGAGCTGTCTAATATGAGCAGTATACAAAAAGTACAAGATTTCATGGAAGTGGTTAAAAGCCGCCGGTCGGTCAAGCTTTATGATTCCTCCTTCAAAATTAGCCGTGAGGAAATGACGCAAATGCTGGAAGAAGCTTCACTGGCCCCCTCCTCTGTCAACTTACAGCCTTGGCGTTTTGCCGTGATTGAAAGTCCTGAAGCGAAAGCCAAATTGCTCCCGCTGGCCAGCTCCAACAGCAACCAGGTGGAGACTTCCTCCGCTGTAGTAGCCGTATTCGGTGACCTCAATTTCCCCGAGTTTATGGACGAAATCTTCAGCGACACGGTTGCCTCAGGCTATATGCCACAAGAGGTGAAAGAGCAGTTCATGTCTGCCTACTTGCCCCTCCTGCAAAACTTGTCCTTGGAACAAAAACGCGATACCGTCTTAATTGACGCCGGTCTGGTGTCCATGCAGTTCATGCTGGTTGCCCGTGCGCACGGCTACGACACCAATCCCATAGGCGGATACGATAAAAACCAAATTGCCGCTGCCTTCGGACTTGATGCACAGCGTTATGTGCCGGTCATGTTAATCTCCATTGGCAAAGCTGCGGCCGCCGGTCACCCTTCCACCCGTCTGGCGGTTGAGCGCACGACAGTATGGCACTAAGCCGTACACAGCAGCGGCACCAAAGCAAGAAGCGCTTGGGATGATCCCAAGCGCTTCTTGCTTGTATACCGGCGGAATCCTCTTTATTGCATCCCCTGCATAATGGCATTGATAATGCCTTGCTGGGTGACAGTATTGTTATAACGGTTGAACAGGGCGAAGCCGTGCTGGCCGTTATAGCCATTGTCCCAATAGACGGGCACAGCCTTGTACTTTTTGGCGGTTGCGGTTACGGCTTTGGCATAGGCGGCGCGGTAGATATTATTGCTTGAATCGTAGGATGATTTGTCAATGGAACCGAATTCTCCGATCACCACCGGGTAGCCTTGGGTCGTGAATTTGTTGTACATGGATTGGAGCTGCGAGTTCAGGTAATCCTCCTGTCCCCAGGTGGATTTCTTGGCAGGGTTCGTCGCTGACGCTCCCCACTGCGTGATATTCCCCGATTCTTCACCGGCAAAATCCCAAGGGGAATAGTAGTGGGCGGAAATCATGATTCTTCGCTCAGAAGCTGGGATGGTAGAGGATCTGTAGGTGTCGGTTGGGAGTGCGAAGCCGTAATTACCCGCCGTATAGTCGATGTTCGTATTCCAGCCCGGAATCAGCAGCCATCTGGCACTATTGTTGCCGCCTGTCTGTCTGACCGTATCCACAAAGATCTGATTGTAGGCGTTCAGGTTGGCGTAGTACGCCAGATTCGGATTGTTGTAGTTGCCGTCAAACACCTCGTTCATCGACTCCAAAATAAGCCGCTCCCCATAACCAGCGAACTTATTCGCGATCTGCTGCCAGACCTTCTGGTACTTCTGCTTAATGGCGGTCTGGTTGCCGCTGTTCACCAGGAGCCAGCTGCCCTGAACGGAATTGAAGCCGTCCCCGTGAATATTAATGACGACATACAAGCCTTCATTGTAGGCGTAATCCACGACTGCCTTAACGCGGTCCAGCCATGCCGAGTTGATCGTATAGCCGGGGGCGCTCCCGATATAATTCAGGTAGGAGACCGGGATACGGATCGTTTTGAACCCGGCTGCCTTGACCTTCTGGATCAACTGCGGCGTAATGGTCGGGTTATTCCAGGCGGTCTCACTGGGGATCCCGTTCACCGAAGCTTCAAGCGAGTTGCCCAGATTCCATCCGGCCCCCATCTCGCTGACGATCTGCGAAGCTTGCAATGATCTGAAGTCCGAGGTCAGCGCAGCTGACGCCTCTGCCGCAGATGCGCGGGAACCCGTGCTGCCGAGCAAGGTGGAAGCTAGTAATACTAATGCTAGGCTGTAGACTCCGCATTTTTTGATTTTGGTTAACATATTAGTACCTCCTCTTATAGTAATTGCGTCACACGAAAACGGTTACAAGTTTATTCATTGACGATGAAGTGGCTTGGATTGCATTCTAACGATCAGGCAAGACAGAAGCATCGCTATGGAAATCCCGAACATCAAAATGTATCCATTATAAAACAGAGTATTTGTATATTGATTAATCCAGCCGAAACGAAAAACTATGGAATCCTTATCATTTGTGAAACCGTTTAAGTTTTGTTTTAAGGCACTGATTTTGTTTAGTTCGCCAAAAATAGTAACCCCTAAAGTGACTATTGCAAGAGCTGGAATGACTATCCCCGTGATTGCCTGTGGCTGCTTTCTTAGAGATTCAACAGATTTCAAACCTAAGTTTACGAGGAAAATCGCAAGCAATATCAGGCTAAAAATCAAAACTACTATTCCGGGATTCCCGTTACCTGATGTCCCTTTCCCAAGTCTATACTTAATAGTCGAAATATCGACCGCAAAAATACAAAGTACATTTAACGCCAGCAGTATTATTGTTGACCTATACCTTCTTATCAAAAGAACACCTCCGGTATAATGAATTCCCCGCTAAATACATAATTTTATTACTTAGCGGAGAATGGGTCAACAACTACGGTTGAGGGCGTTTAAGGCTCCATCCCCCACACCAGCTGCCCGTTCACATATCCCGTAACCTGCTCATGATCGGTGAACTGGGTACCGGCGGCGCGGAAGGAATAGTCGTTGGCCTGATTGTAGTTGGACCAGTTTACCTTAGCGAAGCGGGTCTGGATCTCGGCACTCTGGCCGGGGTTCAGGGCTCCGGCGGCACTGGTGAAGCCAATCTCCAGAGCATAATCGGCACCCGCGGCCGGGGTATCCAGCTTCACGAAGGTCCCGGTGACGTTCGCATTTCCGATGCTGGCCCAGTCGGTCCAGAAGCTCTGCTGCTGCTCGCCGTCAATCGTGTAGTAATACCGGAGCTTCACATCGCTGAGCTGGACCGGTGCATTCCCGGTGTTGATTACTTTGAACTTGGGTGCGATTCCATTGGTCGAAGCACCGGTGCTGCCGTTGTAGGCCTGGATGGTCAAGTCGCCTGAAGGGAGCGGAACGCTGCTATCCTCTACGTTCACAGTAAGCACAACCTCTGCTCCGCCGCTAAAATGAAAAGTGATCGCATGCTGACCGAGCGGCAGCGTGGAGAGATAAGCTTTTTTCAGAACAACCGCAGTGTCAGTGGCCGTGTAATCCTGGCCGGAGACAAGGCTGTAACTGCCTCTCTTCAGGCTTGTCAGCTGATGCCCCTGTAAGGTAAGCGCTACAGAAATATCCTGTGCAAGATTCGCCGCCCGGTCAAACACCGCATGGTTTGGTGAGATGGAAGCACCTGGCGTTGTATCGATGACTTTTACTTTTAACACGGGATCTTGTCCCTGATTGAAATCCAGGACGATCGAATGCTCGCCAACCGGCAGCGTTGCCAGGAACGCCTTAGTGAGCAGCAATGTATTCCCGGTTATAGTATAGTCCTGGTTCTCGGTCAACACGGTGGTGCCGGATCGAAGAGCCGTTAACGTGTTGCCGTTCAGATTCATAGTGATGGTCTGGTTGGTCTGATGCGCCGGGGCTTTGTCAAATTCGATCATGGATGGTGTAATGGTGGCGCTCGGATGAGGGTTATTTCCCTTCAGATCCGGCAGCTCGTCGAGCGTAATGACATAATCACTCTGGTACAGAGTGGTCAGCGTAGCCGGATAATTGAACGCCGTACTCATCAGATGCTCTCCATACCATGGCAGGAAGTAGAGCCAGCCTGCTTTTTCATCGATAAGATTCTGCACGCTGGGAACAGTGTCGTTCTCGGTCATGGCTACCATCTTCTTGCCGCCAGTCAGATCCACCAGCTGATAAAAGGTCGAGCTAATCGCGTCCTCATTCGGCACGCCGGACAGTCCGTCATAGCGGTTGTAGATGGTGTTGTATTTATCGTAGCCGACAATATCCACCTGATCATCCCCTGGATACCAGGCCGGAGAAGTGCTGTACACATAACTGTTATAGGTCCAGATCAGATTGTGCAGGCCGTAGGTCTCCGTAAGCTCGGTATAGAGCTGATCCCAGAGCTGCTTGTACACCTCTGCACCTGCCGAAGCCCACCAGAACCACGCGCCTTCCCCGTTCAACCCGCCGTTGCCTTCTGCCTCATGGTAAGGACGGAAGATTACGGGAACATTGTTGTCCTGTAGAATCTGCAGTTGCTCTGCCAGATCCTGAATGGCCAGTTGCAAGTATTGGTACTCTTTGGTCCCTGGAATCACAGCATTAGCAGTATTGAAATTGGTCTCGGTCGGCTTGTAGGTGGCTTCCTTCCAATCGACAAACTCCCCAAGCTGATAGGCGGTGAAGTTACGGGGAACGGTAAGATGCCAGCTATTGGTCGCAATCCCGCCCTTGTTATTCACCCAGTCGATCATGCGGGCGGTAGTGCCGTCCTCCCAGCCATACAGCGGATTATAGTTCATGAGGTCGAACCCGCGGACTGCCGGATATTTGCCGGTCAGGTTGTGAATCCAGTCGAATTCCAGCTCGGAGTTGCCGTCATTCCCTCCGCCGTAGATCTCCTGCTGGCCCGAGAGCATGTGCTTCCCGTACACCTCCGTCAAATAATTCATCAGGAGCTGCGTTTCGGGCGTTGCCTGAGCGTCAGAGAGAACGGGCTGCACAATCAGGGGGTCCAGGTTCGCATGATCCACCGTTAAGGCGTCGAAATAAGCGAATCCCCAGCCTGCTTTGACCTGAATGGTATTGCTGCCTTGATTCAGCTTGTGATAGCCAAAGTTGAAATCCTTCCATGTAGTGGTGTAGGGCAGCATATACGAACCCTTCGCAGCACCGTTAACGATTAATGCCTGCTGTCTGCCATCCGGGCTCAGCTCCTGCATATACCGGGTCGAGATCGTATACATGCCGGTTGCCGGGACAGTTACGGTGTAGGTTAGCATACCGGAGTTCTGCATCCAGACAAAACCGCTTCCCGAATAGCCGGGCTTCGGCGTTCCGTAAATCTGGGTCGTCACTTGCAAATCCGGGGTGAGCTGGGCATTCTCGCTTTCGATGGTGATCAGTGCGGGGTCAGCGTGGGCGGTACGCGGCGGTGCCGTCAAGCCTCCAAGCAGCAGTGTACAAGCGAGCAGCATGGTTCCTGTTCTTTTGAGCCATTTCTTCATTTTCTTCCTTCCTCCCCATGAACAAAATGGTAAAACCTTGGTTAACCTATCAGATCATGGTTGCGCTTTCATAGCAAAGATAGCATGTATTCCATAATTTGTAAATACAAATTAGCAAGTATGCTCAACGGGATGAATTGCAGGAGGAATGGAAGGTTAAGTTCATCGTGCGGTGAGAGAATGGGGAGGGAATCTAGTGGAAAAAGTACAACTAATCGAGCGTCCATGGCGTACTTGGGGGTAGCAGTTGGATTAACAACACTTAATTTGTGCAAATCCAGCCGATTTCATAGAATACATGGAACTAGGTGCCTTTTTTCCAACTGCTTCTTGAAAAGGGAGCGGTTCGGCCGAAACAAGTGCTCTTTATCCAACTGCTATGTTCTCTAGTGTGTCGGTTGCAGGGAGGGCAGCTCTCCGGCAGCTCTCCGCGATTCTAACGAAAGCTTGTCCTACCAGAATCAGCCCTCCCCTGCTCATGGTGCAAAAACCTCCGGGTTATCGCTCCGCCAAGCGCCGATGCAGCCGATTAGGCAGGCGATATAGGTTCGTAGCACTCTACCTTCTCTGCTATACTCGTATTCTAATGCGATGTTTATTCCCTCGCCCCGCCAGGCGATAATGCGGCCGGAAAATCCGGGCCATTCACATTCTTCGTCCAGCTGCGCAGGACCATAGACGGCAATCGCTTCCTCAGGCGAAGAGTTCATCGTAATGCCTTCAGGTAAAATAACAGGATAAGGTAGTTCGACGCCCGAACCAGGGGGAAGGAAGTGGATGGCGCCGATGATCCATTCAGCGGGATTCGTATACTGCAGTCCGGTCAGCTCATTGATTTTGGGGATACGGTAGAGATCCATCCTCAGAGATGCTTTTGCGCACGGGATCATGGTGTCGTTGAAATAGCTCTTCGGCGCAGGCATTCGCTTAACGCCATAGGGCTTAAGCACGGCTTGGACCCTCTTGGGGTCATACGGCTGGCCCAGCATGCCGATAAGCTGAACGGCCGGCTCTTCCACCCTATCTACATCCACATCCACATTCATATTCATATTCATATTCATGTCCTCCTCTTCACCTGGCTTGTACTCTGGTCACCCGTACCCATTATAACAAATAACGCACTCCAGGGCATATCTCAAGGAGCGCGCTAACGTGTCATTATCTTCTCTTTAACGCCACAGCCATCCCTTCAAGGGTTACTTGGCATTCTGGAACTTCAGGCCGTCGGCATTCAGCTCGAAGCCGTACTCTTCCTTAGAGCGTTGCCCTCGCGGGAGCTTCTGCCTATCATCAGTTGTACCGCGATCATAAGTACAGTGATCACAGCCATGCCGATCAGCGCGGGCTGGAATGAACCCGAGGCATCGTAGATACGTCCAACCGCGAGCGGTCCCAAAGCTCCGAGAAAATACCCGCCCCCCTGATTAAGCGACGACCAGGAGCTGGCCTCTTCCGCCCGTTCCGTCATTAAGAGCGGCAGCATTAGAGCCAGCGGGAATAATCCGCCAGCGCCAATGCCGAGCAGCACTGCGCTCAGCAGCGGTGAGGCTGAGCCCAGAAGGAGCAGCAGTCCGCTTAGCTCGAACAGACTGCACAGCACTAGCCATAACGTGCGCCGCTGGAATCTGGCAACAAGGATCGGCACAAGGATGCTTACCGGAATCTGTATCAAGGTGAAAAGTGTGAGCAGATTGCCCGCTTCATGCTTGCTATACCCCATGGATGCTGCCACCGGCGCCAGCCAGGCCGTCAGCGAATAGAAGATGCTCGCCATAAGACCGAAGAATAGGGTCAGCAGCCAGGCTCTGCCGTTAGCCAAGGGCAGCCGGGCATGTACACTCTGCTCCTTCAGCGGCTTGGACCGCGCGGCAATCCTCCACCAGACAGGGAGAGCGGCGAGCGACAAGAATGCCCATAGTGCCAGGGACAGCTGCCAGGAATTGTCCAGCCAGGTATAGACCGGAACAGCCAGCCCGGCTGCGAGTGAAGCACCCATCACCATTGAGGCGGAATACACACTGACCATAGCCGAGCGGCCGGGAAAATAACGCTTAATGAAGCCGGACAGCAGCGGTCCGGCAATTCCGATCCCTACGCCTGCTGCCAGCGCCGTCAGAATGAGACCGGCGGATGAAGACAAGAACCCGCGTGCGGCTGTCGCCGCCCCGATCAGCACCATAGCTCCGAAGATCGTGCGCTCCAGACCGAAGCGCCGGCTGATGCTCACGGCAAGGGGTGCAAATATCCCCATACACAGGACAGGCAGTGTTGTCATCAGACTGGCCTGCAGGCTGTTCATCCCCAGATCACTCTGAATGTTACCCAGCAGCGGTGAGACCGAAGTGATTACCGGACGCATATTTAATGAGGCTGCCAGCAAGGCAACGAATAATAGTAAGAAAGGCATTTCCATCACTCCATATCAGTATTTTGTATTTAGCCTGAGTATACGGCGATGTCATATATTGATCAATACTATTGTTTATATTATTATAATAGTAATTTACTATGATCTTATGCTGAAAGAAGTGAATTTCATGGAAACCCGCCACCTGCACTATTTCATGGCCGTCTGCGAAGAACTGCATTTCACACGCGCCGCTGAGGGACTGGGTATCAGCCAACCGACACTAAGCCAACAGATTAAAGTACTGGAAGGTGAAATAGGCATGCCCCTGTTCGACCGGATCGGCAAAAAAATCGCTCTTACCGAAGCGGGGTCCCTCCTAAAGGACTACGCAGCCCGGATGATTCAGAATGAGCAGAATGCCAAGGCAGCGATTAATGAGCTGCGCTCCGACAACCGCGGCATGATCCGGCTTGGGGTGCTGCCCTCTGACCTGGACTACCGTCTAACCCCGATGCTGGTTAAATTCCATGCCGATTTTCCGAATATCCGGCTCCAGGTCTTCGCTTCAACGCTTATTCAACAGGAGGTGCTGGAGAACAAGCTGGACATCGGCATCTGCCTTCCGGGTCCGCGTGATTCCATGCTGACTCAAGTGGACCTGGGCTGGGAGCCTTATCATCTGATTGTCCGCGAAGATCATCCTTATGCCGCGATGAGCCACATTGAGCTGTCCTCGCTTCAGCACATCCAGCTTGTGATGTATCCGCGCACCTACATCGGCAGAGAGCTGGTGGAGAATACCTGCCGGGAAGCTGGCTTCGGACTGGAGCCGATAATGGAGACCGGATCAGCCACCTCGCTGCTTCAGCTGGTCAAGGCCGGGATTGGCGGCACCATACAACCGCGCGGACTGCTTGAGGGCATGGAGAACAGCGGACTTTGCTCCATTCCGATCCTGAATACTGCCCCCTGCCGCAACCTCAGACTGATCTACCGGGCCGACCGCTACATCAGCCATGCCACCCATACATTCATCAGCAGCCTGCGCCGGTTCCTGATCGACAATCTCCGGCTTGAGGAATGAGCAATATCATTTCCTGAAGGGTGCCGATACATCACACTGGGAGGTGCTGAAGATGAATGAGCCGGGACTGGAGAAGGCGATGGATACCTTGCAATATCTGGAGTCAGGATTCAGAGGCCAGACGATTGTATGAATTCTTTGAGAAAGTAAAGAATCTGGGAGCATCCTATGGGCGGGTGCCCCAAAATAAAAAGCTGTCCCAAGCAGCCATTGCATGGCTTTTAGGACAGCCCCTTTTTATGCAGAGGTTCAACATTAGTCATTCAAAACTTCAATCATCTGCCTTGTCTTCGCCAGCTGCGCCACAGTCAAATCATGCTGGGCAGAAGCATATACGCTAAAGACAATATCAAGCACAAATAATTGGGCGAATCTTGAGCTGGTTGCCGCACTGCGAAGTGTGGCTTCCGGGGCACGTGATGTAAATAAAGAAACATCCGCCAGCTGGGAAAGCTTGTTATTTCCAGGTCGGGTAAGGCTGATTGTTCTGATCCCATGCTCCTTGGCCCGTTTGGTTAATTGAATGACCTCGCCCGTTTCCCCGCTATACGAAATCCCCCAGAAGACAGCATTCTCTGATTTCGTAGCCATAGCTGCCGCCAATAAATGACGGTCAGAAATAGCATATACATTTTTGCCGAGCCGCAGCCATTTCTGTGCCGCATCCTCTGCAATAATGAAAGACGCCCCTATCCCATACACATAAATAACCTCTGCCTGCTGTAACAGGCTCACGGCCTGCTCAATCGAATGCGCGTCCAGTTGACTGGCCGTATTCTGAAAGGTCAATATGGTATTGGACAACATTTTATCAATGATAGAATGCACCGTCTCATTAGATTCAACATCAAAGTAGCCGACATAACTCGTGTTCTCTACTTCAGCGGATAAGCGGATTTTGAGCGCGGGGAAGCCCTCGATGCCCAGCGACCGGCAAAAACGGACAACCGCCGCACTGCTCGCCTCCGCTTTAGCCGCTAACTCATGTATGCTCATATGCATCACTTCTTTAGCATTGGCAAGAATGTACTCCGCTACTTTTTTTTCGGATTCCGGCAGTTCATTTAAGACCAGTTCAATTTGAGAAATCATGCTTCCTGCTGCCAAGTTCTAAACTCCTCTCCTCAGTCTATTCTCCTTATTGTAACAAAATAGAGGGGAGTAATCATTAAGTAGCAGCTGTGAAACTAAAGCGTCTTCCGCCTTGTCTGACGTAGTCTAATAGAGGAAGGTCCTCTTCTATCACATGACCAATCACATTAACCGCTTCATGTGCCGGCAGATCTCTTAGTGTGATCTGTAGCTCATGCTCATAACGGCCATACAAATAATTATCTACGGTAATCGTTCCTCTGGGCCGCTCGTTCGTATGCATAGGCGCAATACTTCGGGTCATTCCATAACGTTCCCGATCTGTCCGTGCACTCTCAGAGCGAATCACATCACGGGCAGCGTCCAAGCGGTTCCGGTGGACCTTATCCCATAAGGCATAAGGTAATTCTTGGGTTACCCGCAAAGGAATAACCCCTTCCTCATACCGCTGAAATTGAATCTGAGACCCTTCTGAGAGGGTTAAATCGCCAACGAAAATTTTGTCCACGGCACAATCTTGCTCTAATTCCAGGTATGCCAGAAAAGAAGAATGATTCCGGTGCTTCTCTAAGGTAGGCAGACTTTGAAATAACGGTTTTCTCTTCAGCCCGTCTCCCGGAATAAAGGCCATCGTCGTAATCCCTTCGGCTTGCAGCCACCTGTTCTTCGCTATGAACGATTCTTTATCCAGACCTGTCTCCGGGCGGGGATAATAATTATGCCAGGCTTCAATGTTCTCAAGACAAATATGATGCTCTTTTAAGTCAGCCAAGAACTCTGGGGTTAAGGTGCTGGCATTTAAGGCAATTTTCAGTTGTTGTGAGCAGGCTGCAATTTCATCGGCGCTAAATCCAAAATCCATCCGCAAACCTGTAACACCAGCATCCAACAGAAAGGGAAATGAAAATTTCTCCAATGCTTTTCCGGAAATATCCGCCATCAGGTCCATTCCTAACCGCCGGGCAGCCTTTGCGATCTCCAGCAGCTTCTCCTTCAATGCTCCGAACTCATCTTCCGGCATATGAAGAGAGGTGAATATTTCGGTACAGCCTGCAGCCTTCATGTGTTCCATATACTTCACGTTGTCTTCTAACGTGCGGTCCGCCGCAAAAATTGAAATTCCGAGCACTGGAATCACCTCAATATCTCAGGGTCGCTTAATCCTGTTCTGCCATAGCCTCTTTGGGTGTACCGAAGAGATAAGTCGCGATAAATCCGCCAGCGTAAGCTGCAATTAAGCCTATTACGTATTTCAGCCATAATCCACCCGCAATCAAGGGAATTAACGCAACTCCGGAAGGACCAATAGCAATGGCTCCTACGTTACCGAATAAACCGATGACTGCACCACCAATCCCGCCGCCAATACAAGCTGTAACAAACGGCCGGCCCAGCGGTAAAGTAACCCCGTAAATCAATGGCTCGCCGATTCCCAGAATACCGACCGGAAGAGCGCCTTTAATCATGTTCGTCAATGATTTATTCTTCTTGCAGCGAATCCATAAGGCGATGGAAGCTCCAACCTGACCTGCCCCAGCCATAGCCAGCATCGGAAGCAGTAGCGTCATCCCTGAATCATTGATCATCTCAATGTGAATCGGCGTCAATACCTGATGCAGCCCTAACATCACAAGCGGCAGGAACGCTGTTCCTAATACAAAGCCTGAGAATGCTCCTCCCACTTCTAACGTCCAGTTAATCGCTCCGATTAGATTACTGGAGATGAATCCGGCGAACGGCATGATGAAAAAGATTGTAATCAGTCCTACGGCCAGCAAGGCAATTGTAGGTGTAACGATAATATCAACCGCATCAGGAATCACTTTACGCAAATATCTCTCCACGATGGACAGAATCCATACAGCGATGAGAACGCCAATAACCCCGCCTTGACCCGGTGTCAGAGGTGTACCCGTAAATATATTAGTAATGGTCAGGTCCGCTGTAACCCCTGTTAACAGTGTTACCCCGCCGATTACTCCCCCGAGAGCAGGCGTAGCTCCGAATTCTTTGGCAGCGTTAATACCGACATAAATCACCAGGTAACTGAAAATCGCATTTTTGATGACATTTAAGATCGTCACATATTGCTGCCAGGTTGCTGTGTCTAAATTACCCGCTGTCATATTGTTCGTCAGAATGGAGCCAATACCGGCAATTAATCCGGCTCCCACGAATGCAGGGATAAGCGGGATGAATATATTTCCGATCTTCCGCAAAAAGTTTTTGAACGGCGTATCATTCTTCTTTTTTAGCTGCGCTTTCATTTGTGCGCCTTTGGCCTGTAATTGTTCAGCCGAAGTTGACGGATCGCCCTCAGGACTGCTTGCTTCCAACACTTTACCGAATTCTTCAGCGACTTTGGTAACAATTCCCGGTCCGAGAATGACTTGATAGGTTTCATCATCTACTACTCCCAGAACCCCGTCGATTTGCTTCAAGTCCGCTTCAGCGATCCGGCTGCGGTCCACAACGGTTACACGAAGACGAGTCATGCAATGGGTGTACTCGGATACATTTGCACGGCCGCCGATGGCCCCTAATATGTTGACCGCTAAATCATGATATTTACTCATGTTGTAGCCCCCTTCTTCTTATCGTATTATTGAATCGCCTGACGGACGAAGCCTTGTGATTCTTCCAGCCGCTGCACAGCTTCTTCCATAGTTAGCCCCGCAAGGATCATCACAATGGCAATCTTCGGCTTCTGATCTGCCTGCTTCAGAACACGCTCTGCCGTTTCAGCGTCACACTCAGTCGCATCCATCACAATCCGTTTGGCACGTTCTACAAGCTTTTCATTGGTCAGCTGTACATCCACCATTAAATTTCCATATACTTTGCCCGTACGAATCATCGAAGCGGTGGAAAGCATATTGCAGATTAATTTCTGCGAACTCCCCGCCTTCAAACGTGTTGACCCGGTTAACACTTCAGGTCCGTTTACGACTTCAATCGCAATCCCGGCAATTCTGCCAATCGCTGAATCTTTGTTGCAGCTCACAGCTACAGTGGGTGTTCCAATAGAATTCGCATATTCTAATCCGCCGATCACATAGGGTGTGCGTCCACTGGCGGCAATGCCGACGACAACATCTGAGGCTGTCAGCTTAATATCTTGTAGATCCTGCACCCCTAATTGTTCATTGTCCTCCGCACCTTCGACGGCTTTGATAAATGCTCTCTCTCCCCCGGCAATTAGCCCGATGACCTCCTCAGGTGCTGTTCCAAAGGTTGGCGGACATTCAACAGCATCCAGCAGGCCGATACGTCCGCTTGTTCCAGCCCCCATATAAATTAAGCGTCCACCTTGTCTGATCGCCATTGTAATCACTTCCACAGCTTCGGCAATCTGCGGAATGACTTGTTTCACAGCTTGTGCGACCTTGTGATCTTCTTCATTCATCACTTCCAGAAGCTCAAGCGGTGTTAACTCATCCAGGTTCATGGTCTTCTTATTGCGGGTCTCCGTTGTCAAATGCTCTAACATGATTTCCATCATCCTTTTCCGTTTATGAAATCGCTCTCTAAATGCAGAATACCATTACTGAAATATTATTTCAACATAATTATTATTTTATTAAAATTAAATATCAATAAGAGATTGAACACATACAAAAACAAACCCCTGCGATGCACACAGGAGCTTGTTCATGTATCCTTCTTCTATATTTTCCCCTTTACGCCTCCAGCAAACCCCGCCTAACCGATATCCAACGGATCAATTCCGAATTCCTTGTAGAGGATAGCTGATGAACGCTTCACGTTTATTGGCATTCCAGTCCATTGTGCCGCCAATGGCATCATTAACGAACCGCAAAGGTATGTATAGCTGCATATTCACTTGCTGGAAGGCAGCGGAATAAGTGATCTGCTTCCCGTTCACAGTGGCAATCCGGCTACCGATCTTCATGCTGCCTGTCGTGAACAGGTTGTTAATGGTGATCATCCTCGTATGTTCATCATAACTAATTGTAGCCCCGCTGACATATAGCTTGTCCAGTGAGAGCATCACGGTACCATTCATCAGTGTGGCTCCCCCTGCGGAGGTAGTGATCGGCGAGTTATTCAGATAGATATGAATCGCGGGTAATTGGGCGGATTGGGTGGAACCGGAAGCTGCGGCAGCCGGGGCCGGGGAATGAGCAACACCCGTGACCAGAACGCTAAGACCAATAATCTGCATGATTTTTTTAAAAGTGATCATAAAGTGCCCCCTCCTCTCTCAGAAAATACCATATTCCACATCATAGCATAAAGCGGATGGAACAGCAGAATATTACATGGTAGACTGAGAAAAAAATGCCCGCATTCATCAGTTGGATGAAAAGCGGACCTGGGAGAGAGCTTCAATTGGCAAAATGGGATAATATGCTGGCTATGCTATGGATGCTGCGGTCCGGCAAAAAACTCACTGCCGCACAGATTGCGGACAGTCTGGAAATCAGCGTCCGTACCGTGTACCGGTATATCGACGCGCTTGGCGCCAGCGGCGTCCCGGTGGTTGCCGAATCTGGACATGACGGCGGAGTCCATATTCTGGAGAGCTTCAGTGAGACGCCCCTGTTCTTCAACACGCTAGAGCTGAAGGCACTGGTAGATGCTTATAAATTCGCGGTAGGCGCAGGTTATCCTTATGCGAAGGAGCTGGAGAGCGCCCTCAAGAAGGTGGAGAATGGATTGCACGAAGAACAGCGCCATGACTTGTCGCTGCTAACCAGCGGCCTCGATGTCATTGCCCCGTCCCGTCCGCCGTCTGTCGTCCCTTTGCTGCGGGAGCTGGAGCTGGCTGTGAAGGCGGGACAGACCATTCACCTCACCTACCGGAAAGAGAATGCTGCACAGGATGAAGAGCGCGAAGTCGATCCGTATGGTCTGGCTTACGACCGTTCGGAATGGTATATGGTTGGATTCTGTCACCGGGCACAGGCCATACGGACCTATCGTGTGGACCGTATTGTCAATCTTGCATTAACGGAAGCCTGCTTCCCTAAGCCGGAGCCCTTCTCGGTATCTGCCTATTTCCGCAGCCAGCTGGAGCCGGAACATGAGGAAAACGCCCTTCTAGTCGTGATCCGTATCGAAGGGGAGCCGGATACGCTAAACAAGCTGTGCAGCAATTGGCATCTGCGTCACTACTTGACGGAACGGACCGACCGGGAGGCGCGGTTCCTGCTCGATGTTCCGTCCATGAACAAGTACCTGCCCAAGTATCTGTTAAGCTTCGGTACTTCCGTTCGTATTCTGGAGCCGGTGGAGCTGAAGGAGCAGATCCAGGAATTGGCCTGTGCGATTAGCAGACATTACATGAACGATGCGGATTGAACTTCACTGACAGCCCTAATCCAAGGTCCCCCTTAGAAGACCCTGCCAAATGAAGCAGCTCCTGCGGCATATTCGCTGCAGGAGCTGCTTTTTCACCTTGTACACTGAGGATTTATTGCAATTAAGCGCCTGCCAAGGCCGTGACCTGAACCTTAAGTTCATTGACCTGCTTGCGCATGTCTTGAGCTTCCTTCTGCTGCTTCTGGACTACCGTGGTCAGTACGCCGATGATGTCCATCAGCACTACAGACTTATGATCGGCAGTGGAGAAAATCTGCGGCACATCCTCGGCAATGAAGCCGATGTTCTGCTTCTTGCCGTTCTCTGTCTTGTAGTTGAAGGTCACCGGCTTCAGCTTGTTCAGCAGCTCCAGCGCCTTCTTCACCGGCAGGCTGGCGATGTTCTCCTTGTAGGTCCGGGAGGAGGTCTGCGCGAAGTTCGTTGCCCTCACATTGCCGTCCACATCCAGCTTGTAATCATCGGCCGGAGCTTTTCCAATTCCGATATTGCTGCTGGAATCTACCGTTAATGCACCTGCAACCTGGACCAGCTCATCATAGACGGAATCCTGGGTGACCAGATTCAGCATACTCCCCTCAATGCCCGCCTGCCATACATTAGCCGCAGTATCCCAGAGAATCCGTGCGTTCTTATCCTTGCCACGGGCAACCTCAATGCCTTGGGTGATTACCAGGCTGCCGCTGATCTTGGCATCCTTCACGGTCAGTGTATCGCTGAGGGTCAGGTCCTTCACTGACAGCGCGCCGCTGACTGTGACGTCCTTAGCAGTGAACGATCCAGTCACTTCGGCATCTGCAGCCGTTAATAAGGTGTTGATTACAGCTTTCTTTGCATTCAACGTTCCGCTAACCGTAGCCTCCTTCACCTCGGCTGTGCCACTCAGCATTGCGTCCTTAGCGGTTAACGAACCGTTCACAACGGCGTCAGTGACCGTTAACTTCCCGGATACTAGGGCATTGCCGTTCACATCCAGCTTGGCGGCTGGTGCGGCGGTGCCTATCCCGATATTACCGGAAGCCACCTTCACCACAGCGTTCAGATCCGTAAGCTCCTGATGCGTATGACCGCTGTAAGCGAGCTGCTTCAGGCTGCCCGCAAGTCCCAGCTGCCATTCAGCCAGTGCTTCGTTCCATACGATCTGCGCCTTGGCGCCTGTGCCCCTGCCCACATCGATCCCCTGGCTAAGAGTCAGGCTGCCCGTAACTGCAGCGTCCTTCGCGGAGAACGTTCCGCTTACCTCGGCATCCGTAGCCGTTAATACGCCGCTGACGTTGGCGCGCTTAGACGTTAACGTTCCGCTGACTGTCGCGTCAGCAACGGTTATGCGGCCGGACACAGCCGCATTGCCGTTCACCTCAAGCTTGGCCGTTGGCGCTGCGGTGCCGATTCCGACATTTCCGGAGGCGATCTTCAGCACTCCGGTCAGCTCCGACAGCTCCTCGTGTGTATGGCCGCTGTAAGAGAGCTGCTTCATGCTTCCTACAATACCCGCCGTCCAGACATCCTGGGCTTCATCCCAGAGCAGCTGTGCCTTCTGATCCGTCCCCCTGTCCACTGCAATCCCATGGCCTAGCGTAAGACTTCCGGTGACGGTGGCGTCCTGTGCAGTGAAGCCTCCGCTGACCGTGACATCCTTAAGTGCAGCCAGGCCGCTGATCTTTGCACTTGCTGCTGCCAAGCCGCCGCTTAGCGAAGCCTCTGTAACCGTCAATGATCCGCTGACAACGGCATTCCCTTTGACCTCCAGCTTAGCAGCCCGGGCATCCGTGCCAATCCCGACATTGCCTTCGTCAACAGTGATGGCCCCCGACAGTGAAGCATACTCGGGGTGGGTATGGCCCTTGAACTCAATAGCCTTCAGGGTATTCGAGACTCCGGCCAGCCACTCATCGGCGGTCTCATCCCATAGAAGCTGGGCTGGAAGAACGGTCCCGCCGCGGAATACCTCTAGACCGGCATTTTGGACAATCGGGGTGCTCTGAGGAGCATATTTGTTGACTCTTATGATGTTGTCTTCTACCTCAAGGGTAGCCGCATTGATCGTCACAATGTCGCCATTTACCGTCAGATTGCCGTTCACGGTCAGATCTTTGGATATGGCGGCGCTGACTGCGCTAAGCTCCCCGCGGATTACTGCATTCCCTTGAACATCGAGCTTGGACTTAGGGTCAGGGCTTAAGGTTCCGATGCCGACCTCTCCGTTTTTGGTAACACTGAACAAGCTGTCTCCGCCAGTTGCTCTAACATCCAGCAGCGCCAGCGGAACCGTGGTTCCGATGCCGACATACCCCTTCGCATCCGAGAACAGGGCGATCGTGTTACCGAGCGAATTGAACAGCTTGTTCTGGCCGCCCTTCCCTGTTCCGAATTCAGAGAAGGTGACCCCATCGCCATAGAACCAGGCATTCTGCTCATTATTCCAGTAGATCCGGGCATTCGGCTGAAGAATTCCGTCTTTGTTCAAACCGCGCGGAGCTTCAAACCCTCCGGCAGTAACATTCCCGGAGATAACTGCATCCTTACTAATCACAGCACCAGCTGCATCAATCCCTTTGTTAAAAGAAGCTGACCCTTCAAATACAGCATCACTATGAGCGGTCAGCTTACCTGAGAAGGAAGCCGCTCCAGAGACCTCTGTCTCTGTCCGGAAGACCGCCTTGCCTGCCACATCCAGCACCTCGGTAGGATTATCCGTACCCACTCCCATCTTGCCGCTGCGGGTCAGGCTGAGTACCGTTCTGCCGGCAGTACCCAGCTTCCAGCGGTCCTTGGCCCACTTGATCTGCGCGTTGGTCTCGGTTCCCTGCTGCACCTCGATGCCGTCTCCAACCGTCACTGTTCCGGCAATTGCCGCGCTGGCGGCAGTCACTGCTCCTGTAATCGCGGCACCCGCAGCCTTCACTGCGCCGGAGGCCTGGACATTGCCTGATGTATCCACTACCAATGCCGCACTGTCTGTAGGTGTTGCAAGCTGCCACTGGGACTTGACCTCATCCCAGGCAAGCTTAGCCGGATTCTCATCCGCGCCGCGATAGACCTCAAGTCCGCCACCTGCAAGCGACTTGACCGTACCGGCATCCTTGTTGACAGTAATCCAGGGACTGCCGATGTCCAGCTGATCTGAGGCGATTCTGGCGGAGGCTCCCCGGATTTCCAGATCTCCGGCTACCGTCAGATGACCGCCCACCGTCAGGTCATGGTGAACATTCACATCCCCTTCGGCGCTGGCACTGAGTGCCAGGATGTCGCTCTTCGGGTTGTACAGCTGACTATGGAGATGCAGAGCATCTGCACTCGCCATCTGTGTCAGCTTGTCCCAGGAGCTGCCGCTGGCGACATTCTCCAGAGAATTCCCGATACCCACCTTCCACTTCCGCTCGCTTTCGTTCCAGAACATTCTGGCAGGCGGCTGCGCTTCTCCCCGAAACACTTCAATGCCGCTCTCAGTGGCTGGCGGGGTATCTCCTGCGAATTTGTTGATCTCAATGACGTTATTAGTGACGACCAGATCTTCACGGTTAAGCGTTGTCGTGGTGCCTTTGACGATCAGGTTGCCATCTACCTTAACCAGGCCCTGAACCGCCAGACCTCCGCTGACCTCCGCCCCGTTATTGACGGTCAGGGAGCCCTGCACCTCAGCATCATTGATCATTTCAATATCACCATCTGCAGTAACCTGGACAGCTGTGTTGCCCGCGCTATCGCTCAGGGAATTGTGCCGGTGCAGGCCATCGGCATCCGAGCTGACCCCTCCGGTCAATGCGTCCCAATTGCTCCCGTAGGCAATATTGGACAGCTCGTCGCCCAGTCCCAGCTTCCATCTGCCATCCGTCTCGTCCCAGAGCAGCTTGGCGCTCGGGTTCAGCTTGCCCCGGTAGACCTCAATGCTGCTTTGCTTCAGGGAGGAGCTGTTCCCCTCGAATTTATTGAGCTCAATCCGGTTGCTGACTACCACCAGATCTTCCTTTTTGACGAAGGTAGTGGTGCCCTTGACCGTCAAATTGCCTTCAATCGTGGCCGAGCCTCCGACACTCAGATCGGACTTCAGCGTTGTACTGCCCTTGGCTAGCAAGGTACCGCCGAGCTCCAGATTCCCGGATGCCGACAGCTTTCCCTGCCCGTCAGCCGACAGAATCGTTCCGCCGGACGGTGTGCTCAGTGTGCTGTGCTTGTGGGAAGCATCCGCCACAGACCCGCTGATCAGCGAGTCCCATTTGTTCCCGTAGGGAATGTCGGACATACTGCCTTCAAGCCCGATTTTCCACTTGCGTTCTGCTTCGTTCCACTCCATGCGCGCTGCCGGAAGCTGGCTGCCCCGGTAGACATCAAGCCCTCCCTTGTTGCCAAGAGCTGTGTGATCTTCCGCCTTATTGACCGTCAGGAAGCTGTCCGCCACCTCCTGCTCGACCTTCCGGATCACCACCTCTTCTTCCCGGACGATCAGCTTGTTCACGGTCAGGGTCTCGCCGACCATCAGCTCATGGGGGATATTCACATTGCCGTCGGCACCAATCTCCAGCGCAAGCAGGCTCTTGTCTTCGTTATGGAACTGCCTGTGGGTATGCAGAGCATCTGCGTTCCGGTTGCCGCCGGTCAGCTCTTCCCACTGCTTCCCGTCAGGAATATTGGTCATATCCCCATTGGCAGTGCCGGTCTGCCAGGATTTCGCGGCTTCATTCCAGGCAATCTTGGCATTGGGCAGCGTGGCTCCCCGGAAGACCTCCAAGCCATCCTGCCGGGATACAAGTGTACCGGATACACTCATCCCCCGGTCAACCAGGACCGTACCTGAATCGTCCGTACGTAGTGCCGGCTTGCCGTCCGCAGCATTCAGCTGGCTGTGGCTATGCAAGCTGTCCGCATTCGCGCCGTGATGCAGCTGCTCCCAGTCTGCGCCGTAAGCAACCTTGAACATGCCGCTGGCCTTGTCACCCTCCAGCGCTTCGGTTCCGATCATCCAGCTCTCATTCTTCTCATCCCATTGCAGCTTGGCACTGGAATGATCCTTGCGCAGGATCTCAAGGCCCATCCGGTCTTCTTCAGCGGCATTCTGATTCAGGGTAACCTTGCTTCCGCCGATGATAACCTGCGGAACGTCCAGCACCGCCATTCCTCCGCTGACTTCAATCCCTTGCTTCGCGGAGAGGGGCCCCTCCATAGTGGACGCGCCGGAGACCTCCAGATCGCCGGACTCATTCACCTTGAACACCGCTGCGCTGCCCGAGGTTACTGATAGCGTGCCGTCTATATCCACCGCTCCATAAGTGCTGATGGCTCCCGCCTTGATATCGCCAGTGAACTCAGTCAGCACAGCGTGAACATTGAGCCGGCTCCCTGCCTCACCGTCCAGTTCCTCCGAATTGCTAAGGAAGGGCGTCTCAGGCTTCTTCTCTTTGCCGATGATGATCTGATCTGCCTTAAGCACCGTCCCGCCTGCCGCCCTGGTCACCAGCTGAGACCCGTCTACATCCGTCTCATAGATCCCGCCGATCGTTAAGGACCCGTCCTGGGAATGCTTCAGATTCACACGGGCTAGCAGGATATTCTGGTGTACATCTGCGGGCTTTCGGGAGCTTATATCAATGTTCGCCTGCTCCAGCACATGGATGGGGTTGCCTCCGCCCTTGAGCAGATCTGTATCCGTCAGCTTTTCCTTATAGCTGATAGAAATATAGATCTGATCCGAAGTGCTGTACCCGGAGAGATTAATCACCCGATCCGGGTGAGCGTCACTGACCATAATTTCCTGGCTGATCTCCTCATTGTGCTCCGGGTCGGTGACACGGTTGAGGGCAAAGCCCGGAGCGATCTCAACGGTTATCCCGTCCCGCATGGTGACCTTAAGACCATCCACGACTCCCCAATCATGAAAATGACGGTTGTGCAGCTGCCGCACACGCTTATGGTAATTCTGATCCAGCGTCAGATCCTCTTCCTTCAGCAGCAGCCCGTTGAAATAATTCATGCGTTTCATATCCTTTGGCACAATCCCACTCCTCCCGGCTCTTCATAGTTACAGCTTGCTTAGGCCTGAACGGACTCCTCTTCTGCGGCAGCCAGCTCCTCCAGCACCTGAATGGCCCCGCTGATGCGTGTTAAGGTATATCCCAGATTGGTACGCTTCTCGTCCAGCTCCTGGATCATCTGCCGCCCGGTTTCAAGCTCTGCCTTCAGTTCGTTCATGCGTGCTTCTAATTGTTCTTTCATGAGTTCATCCTCCTAAGGTTTAGGCACCCTGCAGGGTGTCGATTTGTTTTTGCATTCTTGTGATCGCTTTCTGCTGATCCTTCATCACGCTGGTCAGCACAGCAATGATATCCATCCCGCTGATCGCCCGCTGCTCCGGATCGGCCAGAACGGCCGGTACTTCCTCCGCAATGAAGCCGAGGGTCTTCGGCTTGGTGCCTCCTTTGTATTTAAAAGAGACCGGGTTCAGCCCGTCCAGCAGTTGCTTCGCTTCCTTGACCGGAATGTCGGCAATATTGTCCTTCAGCTCGCGCGAAGACCACCAGTACATGCTGCCGTTGGCATAGACCCCGCCGCTGGCATGAAGATAGATGCGGTCGCCGGCATCATTTGAAACTCCGATGTCCAGCACGCAGTTCTCCCCGCTGGTCGGATAGTACTTGATCCAGGCCGAGTCGCCGCTGCCGCCGCCGGGATCGGACGGGAAGATAATCCCGTTGTTGCCGCTGCCTGCGCTGGGGATCAGGGCATTTCTCACTTCCAGGCTGCTGTGGACAGAAGCATAGGACCAGTCGTTGCCGTAGTTGAGCACCAGATGGCTGCCATTGTCGACCAGCGCCCGGCCGGGAGCCCCACGGCGTCCGGGATAACCGATGTAGAAATCAGCGCAGCGTACAACGGCGGCGAATTCCTCAGCCACATCCAGCTTTTTGAATTTGCCGGCGAAGTTGAATACCTCTGTCTTGATACTGCCTTTGATCTCAAGGTCGCCGCCAATATAGGCGCCCCCCTTCACCTGCAAGGAGCCATTCACATCCAGGTTATCCCAGATAGAGACTCTGCGGACTCCTGATTTCCCGTTTCCCGCGATCATCAATGAATTGTAGTTCGTAGTATCGTTACTGATCTCGGCATGGTTGGGCGATTGACCTGTGAAGCCTGTCCAGCCAGAGGTGAAGCGGACCGGATTCTGGCCGCTCAGGATACGCAGCTCCCCGGCCACATCCAGCTTATCGGCTGGCTCCAGCGTTCCGATGCCCACATTGCCGGAGGCGATCAGGGAGATATGATCACTCCTGTCATTGGAGGTGCCGATCTCCAGCGTGCAATCCTCACCTGTACGGGGATAGTACTTAATCCACGCCTGATCCGACCCGCCTCCGCCCGGATTGGCCGGGAATATAATACCGCTGTGCGCCCCGTTCCCCGTGCTTGGAATAATCTCCTGGGAGGCCTGCATTGTCCCGTTCACATACAGAAATCCGTTCACATCCAGCCGGTCCCAGATGGCGACCTTTCGCTTCTGCCCGGCAGAGTTGTTGCCGACAATCATCAGCGCCTTGTAATCTGTAGTATCGTTACAGATCTCCGCACCGTTCATCTGCTTGTCGGGAAAGCCCGTCCAGGCGGAGGTGAAGCGGAGCGGGTTCCGGCCGCTGAGCAGGCGTACGCTGCCCTCGACATCCAGCGAATCCTCCAGTACCTTCTGCGGGCCGATGCCGACATAGCCGTTCTTATTCCAGGAGAGCGCCTGCTTGTCTGTGCGGGAGCCGTCGGCGTTAACCGTCCGGGTTCCGAGGGCCCCGCCGCTGCCGCCGAATACTACCGGACCATCCACCTCTGCCGCAGCGAAGGGTTTCCCGGCTCCGAACCAGCCCAGACCATGCGAATGGTCAACCGTGTCCGGGTTCGTTCCTTTCAGCAGCAGGATTCTGTCGTCCTGCAGGGCAAGATCAGCATCACTGTACAGCTTGCCCGCCCCGGTGAAGCCGAAGCTTTGGCCTGCTGATGAAGACAGCTTACTGTGCCGATGCAGCAGATCAGCGAATTCAGATTTGATCAGGCTGTCCCACTCATTGCCGTAGGCAATGGTCTTAAGATCGTTGCCGAGCCCGGCCTTGAAGCATTTATCCTCCTCCACCCAGACAATCCGTGCATCATGCTTGCCCCCGTCGCCCCGGTATACTTCCAGGCCGCCATCACGCGCACCGGGGAATACATAGTTCGGATCATCCGTGTTGGGGCTGTTCACCTCAACGAAGCTGTTCATAATCCGCATCTCGCTCTGGGCCTTGTCCTTGCTCTTCAGAATCAGCTCGCCCTCAATTGTCAGCGCTCCGGCCACACTCATAGCCCCGGTGAAGCGGGTCTCGGGAGCTCTGATCTCCAGCACTTTACCGGCCTGAAGTGTAGTCATAGACGGCATCGCTGCCAGAACGGCTTCACTCAGCCCCGCGCTGTCCATGCTGTCTTCACTCTGAACCGGGATCACCAGCTTCTCCGTGACCAGCTTCTTGCCAGCGGCACCGGCATAGGTTCTTAAGGGCGTCCGGGCCGCATCACTGTCGTAATCGTAAATACATGTACTGTCGATGGTAATGCCTGCCCCTTCTGTGCGGGGAACCACCCGGGCCAGAAGGATCGTATCGGTACCCTCAGGCTTAGTGGTTCCGTGACTGATTTTTCCCCGTTCCCAGATATGGATCTGTTCCCCTTGACCACGCTCAATGCTGCGTTCGGCCCCCACCTCTTCGTAGCTGACCCAGATGTAGATATTCTCATTGGCGTTATACTCGGAGAGGTTGACCGGATTATCCGGATGCCCTTCATAGATCAGGATTTCCTGGCTGATGCTCTCATACTTGTCACCGTTCTTGACCAGCACCAGATTCAGGGCAAGCCCCTCCGCAATACTCACTTTCATGGATTCCCCCGGCTTCGCCGAGGGCAGTACCTTGAGCCCGCAGACAATTCCCCAGGTATGCAGATAACGGTTATGCAGACGCTGCAGGCGCAGGTGAAACTCCTGATCGAGCTTATAATCCTCAGCGTTCAGGAAGAGCCCGTCAAAGTAGCTCATTCTTCTTAATTCTTTTCCCATGATTCGCTTGCCTCCCGGTCTATAATCTCTATTGCTCTGTCATACCCCCGACTAAGGTCTCCATCCCCACACGCCCATAGACCCCCAGACGCATAGACGGGACTTCAATATTCAAGCTGGAATTGGTGTAAAAGGGCCGCTCCTTCCGGATCACCTCCTGCAGATTCCGCACCTTCTGCTGCAGCAGGCTCCGGCTGTACGCCGGGAGGATGATATGGACGGAGAAGTAGCTCGGCTCGGCCGCCCCAACCATCGTATTGATGCCTATACGCCGGCCATTACCGAGACGGACAGGCTCCTCGTAGCTATAGATACGGATGGCCGCCTCTTCACCGGCGTGAACCTGCAAATATTCGGCCAGACCGCCGAGGGTTCCGCGTTTCTTGTAGAGCTGGACGATGCTGCTGATCAGCTTGCGGTTAACGGTGCTGCGTGTGTCCGCAAGCGGAAGAATTTGCGTAGGGGCAAGCGTGCGCTCCAGGTTATCCTCCTCACCGTCATACTCTACGCCTCCGGCCAACTGGAGGCCCACCCAGCCTGCAAGCCAGGGCAGAAACTGTGAGGGAGCCGTCTGCGGATCGAAGTATTGATGCAATCCATCCAGCAAGGCCTCCATTCCCACAGATTCCGCGCCTGCCGTCCCCGTATTGCCGGAGAGCATGGCTTCGAAGGCCTTCAGGAACCGTCCCAGAAAAAACTGTTCATCGGACTCCCCCGATTTCTGCTGGAACACCCGGGGGAGATACTCCACATAACTGTACCCGTCTGTCTTGCTCATGCTTCCACCTCAATCTTCAGGTCCTTCAGCTTAAATAACTGGAATGGCAGCAGGTCGGGCGAGTCCAGAGTCACGCTGGTGACATGATCAATGCCGGCGATTCCCTCTACCAGATGATACAGATCCGAGGCGTACAGCTTCCTCCCCGGAAGCCAGCCCTGTCCGTGCTCTCCCCCGTTAACCGGGTCCAGGAACTGTACAATACTATCGTTCACGATACTCCCGATGCTCTGATTCCCGGCGGCAACCGTCATTTCGATCACAACGTCCCGGTAATCAGGCTCAACGACATGGACACGGGTCGTCAGCAGCTTGCTCTTCTCCAGGAAGGCCTTAACCTGCTGCTTGATCTCCGTCATGTCCCTGCGCAGATCCTGCTGATTCGCAGTCTGGAGCACCAGAACCACCGACACATGCCCGAAGGCTTCTTTATTCCGCCCGGTGCCGTTCTCCATATCCGTATTAATCAGACAGAGCGTTCGGACCGCAAGGTCGGGATACGTGCTCCGAATCCCCGGGATATCCAGCAGGCTCTGCCTCGCCAGCAGCTGGTAATCTTCTGCCGTCACAGCCCTATAACATTCGGAGAACTGCTTCGCTCCGCGGGATATTCCGCTGGCCAATGCCTCTCCGTCCTCCAGGGTGATACCCAGCAGCTTGAGGAATTGCTGCTTGCTCTCATCGGTCACCTGGTCAAGCCTGTAGAGGACCATCTCTGTGAAATAGGCGAACAGCTCCACCAGCGTAATGCCGGGATCGGAGGGATTATAGTTCGTCCATTCCGGATCGTAGAGCGGAATCAGCGCAGTGGCGTCAGCCACAAGCTGGTCAAAGCCAAGATCATCCAGCTTCAATACTGGAAGCGGCATAGGTTCTTCCTCCTTTCTGTACTTACGGCTCCAAGGCATTACAATACGGACACCGCGCCACTGTGTCCGGTATACCGGACAGCCCCGTCAGATACCTCCGCTCTTCCATGCGGATATCCTCCAGCCCGCACGCTGCCGTAGTTGCGGTCAGATCATGCAGCAGGCCAGCACGCTTATCCACAAGATATGGAAAAAGATGCTCCTGAGGCTTGTTCACCAGATGCAGCCCGCCGCAGATCAGCTCGTCCTCTTCCAGATGAATATTGCCGCTGCCGATGGTGCGGATCTTGAGCGGCGTGGTATTGATGTATTCATCCGTCCGGCTCAGGAAGACAATATCCTTCTCCTCGAATACCGCGGTCTTCACCACAAAGGTTACCAATCCCGATTCCAGCCTATTGAGGATATACGTCCGGACCGTCAGATCATCCGTGAGTCCAAATTCCAGATCGCTGCCCTCGGGATAGCTCTCTGCAAGCGGTTCTTCATCAAGGGTCTGGCATTCGAGCATGTCACCGTCGATGGAGAGGACTATCAGCTCTACCGGCTTCCGGGATCTGTAGCGGAGCGTGATGATTCCGTTCTCCTTGAATCCTCTGATCACCAGCGATTTCACTTCATCCCCGGCCTCCACCGGCTCAGCAAGGGCAAATTGAAGCGCGTTGTCCTCAGAGCGCACCAGGCTGTATTTCGGATAGGCGGCCTGGGGCTTATACGGCCCGTTCTCAAGCGGCTCCAGCTTCAGCGTGAAGCATTGCACGGAAGCCTTGACGAGCACATCCGATACATAGTCAACACCCGGCGTCTGCTTAATCACGGCATAGACCTCGGAGACATACAGGTTCTGTCCCAGCTCCCAGCCCGTGTTCCCGTCTGCGCCTTTAAGCGGATGAAAGAACTGCTTCAGGTTATCGATGATCCGGCCCTCAGCTACCTTCCGCTGGTCCGGAGAGGTAAAGACTACGGTTGCCTCCACAGCAGTGCGGACATAGTCCGGGCCAATGACCTCTATCCCCGGCTCGGCGGTGTTCAGGGGGGCTGAGATCCGTTCACACAGATAGGCTTCAATCTCACTGCGCAATTCCTGGCTCGGGACCGGTCTCGGATCGTCTGTCTCCGGTACCACGATCAGGGTTGCCCTACCCGGGGTAAATTCCAGCTCCCGGTTCATAGCACTGAGACATTTCACCTTGGCAATCTGGGGCATCGCTTCACGCACCAGCCATTCCATGTCCTCAGCGGTTACGCCCCTGTTCCAGCTCTTCAGCGTATGCGGCCCGCGAAGCTCGGCCTTCTCCGCTTCCTCCTGATCGAAGCCACCGTCCGCCGCCACCGGATTCGTTACGGAATCCAGCCAGCTGTAGCTGTCCCATATGCGCGATACCGAGCCTGCAGCAACATTCCCGGAAGCCCCGCCGCCATGCTTGTAGTCACATAGGATGTTGTCAGTGCCCATAGGCGGAATCATGCCGCTCCGTCCATCCCCGAACATGATCATTCCGGTGCTTCTGTCCAGCATATAATGCCTTGAATCTGAAGAGGATACGGAGAATGTATCTACTTCCTCCCACGGTATCCATGCCCCCTGACCGGTGGCTTCCCGGACCTTAAGAAGCTGGCCGGGCAGCACGGGTATCTTGGACAACTGAACGATCTGATTCTCCTCACCATTGCTGGAGCCCAGAAGCTCTCCCGCAGCGGTATTGGAATTGCGGGCCCAGACCGCATTAGCGAGAATGGCATCCACCTGCGGGACAATCTCGAACCGGCCTTCATCCAGCCGGGCACGTATCCAGTACTGCTCCGTACCGAACAGCGGCCGCTTCGCAATATCTCCCGGCACGGCAAACTGCAGAATCTCCCTGCGGGTGAAGCCTCTGATCTCATCATTCACGCTGAGCGTCAGCCATCTTCTGCCGTCCCAATACTCCCACGCAACCACCGGACGGCCCAGCTGTTCACCGGTTAGCGGAAAGAAGAGCGACACGGGCAGATCGCTGATATCACGGTCAAAGCCCAGATAGAAGGTCGGCTCCGTCTCAGCGCACGGATAGAAGGGCTTGAAATACTCGCCTTCGTTCCGGCAGGCCGCCGACCTGTCGGCGAAGCTGAAGTTATTCTCTGTAAGCACGGTCTGCGGGTGCGCCTCCAGCGTGTAGCTGTAAGCAATGCTGAGCTTACGGATGGAAGGCGGCGCATAAGTCGCTTGGGTCACCTTGAGCTTGGCTACATTAATGCTTCCTTCGCCCAGCTTGACCTCTTCATCCTGATATTCGTATTTCGCATCCTCGCCGTAGTTCCCGCCGGTGATGCGGGCCCGGACCCAGTACTGCTCTTCACCGCCCAGCGTCAGCGGCCGGATACCCGGACAGACGAAGCTTAGCGTTCCACTGGCAGTAAGGCTGCTGACCGAATGGAGGGCAGCACCGCCATAAGCTGCACCGCCTTCGTCCGCTCTCTCTTCAAGACTGGTGATCGCAAGCCATTCCTGCCCGTTCCAGTATTCCCAGCCGAGTCTCACATACGGTGTGTCCGGCTGCTTGCTGATCTCCGGCTCCGACAGCTCCACCCTCAGCGTAATCCGGGCACCCGGCTTCGAGAAGGCCTCCCCGCAGGCGATATAGAACGTATCGTTGATTCTGGGCTTGTCCCCCAGCGGATAATAATCCTTGCCCATATCCAGCAGGTTTCCGTTATTCACCGTCACATCCGGCGGTAGCGGCTGCGGACTCACCACGTTAAGCTCCAGGCGGATATCTTCGATATCTGGCATTAGCACTCCGGTGGTTATAGGCTTCTTCAGCTCGGCGAAGATCCATTTGCCCGGCCATTCCCGTAGCGTCCCGGACGATCCGTACCCCGCCAGCGTCTTCGTATGCACGCCAGTCAGCCGGTCGAACCGGACCACTGCCCTCCACAGAGCATTCTCTTCCTCTTCCGCTTCGGCTATCGAGGAAGGATACAGCTGTACAGAATTCCCTTCTTCATCGAAACAAAACCAGTCCATATGGTTCAGTAGATTCCCGGTTCTGTCCTGCCCCGGCGCGGCCTTGCTCAGCGCAGCTGCATCAGGCTTGTTGAAATAGACCGATAAGCTGCTGCCCGCTTCCTGGAATCCTAACAGCTCTGTATGCCCCAGATACAATCTGTGGACTACTGTAGAATCGCCCCTGAACAGCCGGGCAGGTCTGCCGGCAGGTCCCCCGGCAAGCAGATCATCCTGATTGCTCCACTGGTCCTCCTCCGGATCGAGACTCACCGCCCGGACCGGCTGTGCCATAATGACGGTCAGATCCTTGTCTGTCTCAAAAACCACCTCCGCCCCCTGCTCCGGCTGGGCGGATACCCGGGTTCCGGCCGGAACCGTGTTATAGCTGCCCGAATCCGGCTTCAGCCGGAAGAGCAGCGGAACTTTGGCAGCACGGGGCGGAGTAGGATGAATGCCGATCAGATTCAGGAAGGAGGTGAAGTTCTTCGCAGGCGCCTGATTCAGCCGGCTGATCACTTTGCCCATCATCCCGGTGAAGATATGGACCAGCGCATCTGCCTTCTTGTCTGCCTCAAGCTCCGGCACATCCGTCCATTCCCGGCTGCAGTATTGGTAGATTAAACGTCGTAGCTCGGGAACCAGCTGTTCCTGATCCCGATTATCAATAATAGGTATTTGCTTTGGCATTATTTCCCCACGCTTTCAAGGAAGAATGGATAGACCAGATTATATTTGCTGTTGCTGGCTCTAATCGAATAGTCAATAGACACCTCAAGCTCGGAGCGGTCCGAGCGCGGGGTGACCGTAATGTCGTCCACTTCAATGCGCGGCTCCCAGTTCTGCAAGGCTTCTTCAATGAAGCTTCGCAGCAAGGTTGCGGTACTCATGGTATTGGGCGAGAACACCAGCTCATTCAGTCTGCAGCCGAAATCCGGCCGCATGACCCGCTCGCCGCGGGCCGTTGACAGAATCAGAATGATCGATTCCCGGATGGAGTCTTCTCCACCGGAGGATCGGAGACTGCCCCGCTGGACAGCGAGCGGATACGTCCAGCCCCGTCCCAAAAAATCTACAACTTCCATCTCTCAGCCTCCTATTAAGACCGTTCCCGTAGCAGACACTTTCCCTGCCGGAAGGTCGGCCGGATCATTGCAGGTCAGCGCCGGATCACCGTTTCTAGCAGCCTTTTTCCCGTTGATAAATACCGTTGTGCTTCCGGCGCTGATGGTCCCCTTATTGGTTGGAGGCTTCTGAAACGGGCCTCCCTGCGGAACATGGGCCGGCGTATTCGTGGCCGTAGAATCCATGGTGGCTGCCGGCTGCCCCATAATCTTGACATTCGTGCTCAGCGCACCGTCCAGGATTCCCGTGAAGGGATGGGGCAAGGGTGTCGGAACGAGAGCCGATCCGGCTGGAAGCATCACGATATGTGTATCCGTCGCCAGAATCCGGTCGCCTTTTTTCGCTGCAGGTTGACCCATGAATGAAGCCCCCTCTCTAATTAATGTTGACCGTAGCCCCTTTGATCGTCATACTGGCGGCGGCTTTGACCTCCATCCCGGCCGAGGCTTCGATGGCGGTGCCCGCCGATGATTTCATTTCAATGGATTTGGCGGACAGGGCCAGCTTGCCTCCCGCCGAGATTTCAATATCCGCACCGGCGGATACCGACACCTTATTCGCCTTGGTATCCAGGATGATCCGGTTCTTGCCTGATTTGTCGCTAATCCGGATCTGCTCCGCACCGCCCTTGTCATCCAGCTTGATTACGTGGCCCTTGGCGGAGGTAAGCGTGATGCTCTCTTCCCCCTTGGTGTCGGCGAACTGCAGAACATGCCCGCTGCGGGATTTGAACAGGCGGATATTATTCTTGCCGTCTTTGTTGGTCTCCGGCGGCAGGTCTTGTCCATTCCACAAGGAGCCAATGATATAAGGGCGGTTGACATCCCCGTTCTCAAAGGCTACCAGCACCTCATCCTCCACCTCCGGCAGGCAAAAGGCTCCCCGCTCCTTTCCGGCCATCCAGGACGCCATACGCGCCCAGTTGGATTCCGGCATCCCCATCAGCGGGATCTTCACCTTCACCCGTCCGGGCCCAGGCTTATCCGCATGGTTCGCCGAGTCATTATTGATGACAATCCCCACCATTACACCGAAAATCCGTCCCTCATTCATGATGCTGTCCATAAAATTGCTAATTCCGGGTCCTTCACTCATAGGCCAGTCCTCTTCACCTTGAACGTCGTGGTATAGCCCTTGCTGTCGATCTTGTGAACTGTAGCTACAATGTAATAAATGCCGCTGAAGCGCTCGCCCAGACCCATCAGCTTCACAGTCTGCCCCGCCCGGAGCTTCGGGTTCCCCCAGCACATGCCTTCCCCGGCAATGAATTCGCGCAGACGGCTGTTGTAAGCGGCGGCAGCCAGCACCTTGGCTTCGTTCATATCCAGCAGATTCTCGGCCATAATGACAATCGGTGATTCCCCGACCGCTGCGGTGCTGATCGAGAAGCCGCCTTCCTTCCCGCCCATTCTGGTCGTCTCTTCCCCGCTCTTAGCGATGGCCTCAAGCTCCTTCTTCTCCTTCACATCCCAGCCCTTAAGCGTCACTTTACTACCCCGGGTAAGAGCCCTAAGTTCCAGATTCAGCCGTTCAAAATCCTTCTTGAAGCTCATCTCCGGCAGCACCGGGGCCTTCACAGACCGCGACTTGACGAAATGCAGCTTCTTGTCTGCCGCGAACAGCTCATAATCGAGCAGGGCTGCCCGCTCCAGCAGAAATTCGTAGTTGCTCTGATTATTCTGGAAGAGGTAGGGATACACCGTTCCGGTATCCTCTACCACAGGGGTCAGTCCATGCTCCTTGGCGATTTCCGCAGCAATGTCACTATCCTTCTTCTTCAGAAAAGCTTTGCTCCTCGTCCCCATACGCAGCCTGTGCAGCAGATCATATCCGCGGATATCCAGCACCGAATGCTCCGCGAAGTTCAGATCCAGCGAGGTAATCTCCCCGCTGATCATTGGCTCCGGCTGGTCGAGTCCAAGGGAGAGCTTCAGCTGGTCGCCCGGCTTAAGGCTCGTCAGATCCGTTCCCCGCCACATGCCGCTTCCGGCATTCACCATATTCATCTGGATGGAAAATACCGCCGGCAGATTAAGCTCATCCTCCAGCGTGACGCCTTCCACCGCCGCTGTCAGTTCAGCGGACAGCTTGCTTCCGTTCAGCTCAATTTTGTAATTCGCTACACTGGTGCCCATGCAATCCCCGCCTTAATCCGGGATAACCAGAGTTCTCCCGATATCGTTTTTTCCAGGAAAGCCAACCGGATTGACGATCCTGTTCAGCTCGGCAATTCTGCGCCAGGCCAGCGGCTCCTTCAGCGCCTCATTCGCAATGAGGTCGAGCCGGTCCCCGCTTTTGACCACCCACAGCTTCCGGCAGGCATTCAGGCCCTGGCTGTCCTCCACCGACTTGTCCGGCTCATCTGTAATGAAGGTCACATCCAGCAGCGAGCGGACAGGTGTGCCGTTATCCATGAACATCGTGAACTTCTGCTCAATCTTGCTCAGCAGGCCGCGGTAGGTGAAGCCACCCCAGACGAACATGCAGACCGGCGGTTTTTTCGTGCTTTTGCCGCTGACCTTGGGATCAAGCAGCGAGGTCAGCTGCCGGGTCTTCTTGCGGACATCCTTGCGCTGCTCATAGGTATCGTAGAACAAGGAGACCTTGAACTCCGGTGTCTCTGTAATCTGGAACTGCTTATTGTTCTTCTCCCCGGTATATTTGCCTTCAAAAGAAACGGTGTACTCATTGGGGTTAAACATCACCTCAATGGCACCCACGGGCAAATCCAGAGGAATGATCTTCGCTTTCTCCGCCATTATCTTAGCCCCCTCCGATCCTTGCGTATGGCCATTCTCTTCTCCAGCACCTGATATACCCGCTCAGCCAGCTGATTCAGCTCTGCTGCATTCATGGCCGGCGGCGGAACGGCCTTGGTGAAGGTCTGCGCCGGAGCCTGGGCCGCCTGTTCCTGCAGCACACGCTCCAGCTGCTGCTGCATGGGCTCCGGCAGAGCCGCGCGGGGCGCTTCAGGCTTCCGCAGCACCAGGCGGCTATGGCTGGCGGCAGGCTGAAGGTCCGGTTCATAAGCATGGCCATCCCCCCTAAGCGGACTGCCCGGCCTTCTTCGCTGCGGGGCAGACGGAAGCTCCGTCCGGTCCGCAGCGTAGATCAGGCTGGCCTCCACCGGCGCCCCAGGCCCCGGCCCTCTTGGAGCTGTCCGGCCTCCGACTGCGGCCATTCGCGCGGAAGCCGTCCGCTTGGCCGCATCTGGTACACCTGACGTGTCCCCAAGCGGCAGTAAGATATGCGGCTGCGCCAGCTGCAATGACTTCATCGGCTGCCTCAGATGAACCGTACCAACGGCAGCGAGCAGCGGGCTCAGAAGCTCCTGCCTGCTCTCCAGCTGTTCAAGCGTTGCCGTCAGCTGCTGACCTAAGCCGAGCTGAAGACTGGTATTTACGCTGGAATGCGGAAGCAGCAGATTATCGGGCTTGAAGCTGAGGGTGGGAGTCTTAAGCTGTGCTTCCACAGCGGTCCCGGCTGAGCCTGAGACGGCCTCCCGTATATGCTTCAATGCTTGTGCCGGTACCGGATGCCTTGCCTGCTGCCCTAAGGGCTGCGTATCGGCTCCAGTCTCCCCTTCTTGCTTAAGGCCATAGGTCCGCAGCAGCTGCATCACCTGCACCAGCTGCTCATGACGATGGACTGCATGGGCTGGTCTGCCTGTCATCCTGTCCTGCTGCCCTGGAAGGACAGAAGCAGTCGGCAGATCGCCTCTGTTCTGCCTGTCTCCCTGGCTTCTTTCGGTTGTAACGCCTGGAGGCTGCGTCTTCAGAACAGACGACCCGGACGGCGCAGAGACTTGTACCTGTCTTGCTCCGGCTGGATGAGCAGCTACAGGTTCAGCCGGATGAAGCGCTGTATTTTGAATGCGATACTCCGTTGTTAGCTGATGTTGATTGTTTCTATGCTGCCAGACTCTCTCTTCCAGCACCTGTACGGAGTTAAGTCGTCCTGCTGCTGAATGAAGTCCGCTCCGTAGTTCCTCAGCTTGACCAGGAGAAGCAGATGGAGCGCTAAGTCCAGCCGTGCTCCTGCTTTGAGTAATGAGCAGGATGCGGCTTGCCGGTCCGGGATTGTTCTTCCCCGTTACTGCCGGATAATAGAATGACTGATGGATATGGTTGGTCACCATGTCCGTACGCTGCAATGTCTCCGGTTCCGCAGCATATAGCGGATTGTGCCGCAGGATCAGGCTCTTCAGCTTTCTCCGCCAACGGGTCAGGCCGTATTTTGCCAGAATCGACTGAATGAACTCGGTCTGCTTCTGATTCGCAGGAGCCGCCGTGCTCCGAATGCTCCGGCTCATTACCGGTACCTGTACAGACCGTTATGAGTCAGAACCAGACTCTCGACGGCTACCGCGCTGCTGCTGGCGTTGAACGCCGGCCCTTCCCATTTGATGGGACAGGCTTCTATGAAGTTCCACCACACCTTGGGTGTGCCGGAATGATCCAAGAGACAGATGGACCCGCTACGCCGCCGGATGACCCCATTGACCACATTCTGATACCAGTTCCACAGATATTCATCATTCGTGACCCCGTTTTTCAGCGTCAAATCCGAGTATTTGGTCGGTCCCAGGAATACAAATTCCTTATGATTCTCACCGCCGAAGGTTTTGCGCTCCACCTGTGTCTCCACGCTAAGGCCTGAGACCTCAGAGAATCCGGCCACGGAGATCCCGTCAATTTCCACGATGAAGTTATAAGCAAGAAAGGGATCTTCCCGGTACCCGGGTACCCAGCTACTTTTCGCGCCGATATTTAGCATATTTGCCTTCATGTTATCCTCTCCTAAGCCTCAAAGAAGTTCTTCTTCTCTTCCCCGCCACTCAGCTTCTGGTTGATCCGGCTGACTTCACTGCACCAGCGGTCCCGTTCAGCATGCTCCAGGTTCAGCACCGCCGTATAGTCCCAGTGCAGATAGTAGGTCAGAAAGGCTACCTCCTCGTAGAGGCGGTCAAGGGGGTAGCCGACTATTCCCCCGGCGGTTCCAGTTCAAGCTCGAAGCGCTGCTCGCATTTGGGGCACTGCGCATGAACCGCATTACTTCCGTTCTGGTTAATCCGGTTATACAGATCCTGCAGATAAGCGAAATCCGAGGTATACAATTCTTCGATGACTCTCGGTGTAATCATGCCCAGCCCGCCCAGTCCGGTGACCACTCTGGAGAGCAGAATGACTGTCAGATACGCAGGGTTCTGCTGAACCCTGGAATCCCGTAGCGGTGTAATCTCATCGGCTGCGGTAGCCAGACGCATGGTCCCCTGCTTATGCAGCGTGCCCGCTTCATCCACGTACCCTTTGGGCAGGGTGAAGCTGAATTCAGTTTGTAATAGTTCCATGATCTCCCTCACTTCCTCCTCTAGACCATCCTCATGTCTTCGCTTCCTTCCGGCATCCCAGCCATGAATATGATGTCCATACCGTCCATCTTATGTTTTGGCGTATCGCATCACATCCACAGTGACGATGACGAAGGGCGGGAAGCTATTTCACTCTGCGTACCCCTTCATGCACCAGCTCCATCGACTCGACAGAGACCTCGTTGCCTTTGGCGCTAAGGGCGCTGACATCATACTTGATCGGCCAGGCTTCGAGGATATCCCACTGCGCCTTGTCATTGCCTTCTTCATCCACCAGGATGATCGACAAGCTCTTGCGGTTCTTCAGCGCGCCTTTATCCTCAATCGACTTGCGCCAGTTGTAGAGCTCCAGGGAGTCGGTCAGACCTTTTTTCAAAGTGATATTCCCGAATTTGGTCAAGCCCGACAGCTTGCGTGCATGCGGGGCATCGATGCCCTCCCGGTAGTCCACAGCCTCTGTGGATGTATCCGGTATCGTTGCGTCTGCGAAGGCTGCGGTCTGAATGCCGTCAATTACAATGCGGAAGCGGTAATTGCGGTAAGGGTCTAATCTTTTGCCGGTTGCCATAGGATAAATCTCCTCTCAATCTCTTATTTGGATAAGGTCTTCTGGCTGACCCGGATGACTACGAATTCAGCCGGTTTGACCGGGGCTACACCCACTTCGATAATCAGCTGGCCGGCATCCCGCACGGCAGGCGGGTTGTTCTCCTCGTCCACTTTGACGAAGAAGGCCTCTTCCTGCGTGGTTCCGTAGAGCGCACCGTCTCTCCATACCCGGGTCAGGAAAGCCGTAAGATTGCGTTTGACCTTGCCCCACAGACTCGGATCATTCGGTTCAAACACGACCCACTGGCTGCCCTCATCCAGCGATTCTTCAATGTACATCATCAGCCGCCGGACGTTGACGTAACTCCATTCCGAATCCGCGGACAGCGTTCTGGCTCCCCAGACACAGATGCCTTCCGGCAAGGAGCGGATCACGTTGATGCCGCCTGGATTCAGCAGCTCCTGCTCCGCCTTGGTAATGATCTTCTCAATACCGACTACGGAATCCAGATAACCGTCGGTGGTGCCTGCCGGTGCTTTGTGGACACCGCGAACGGCATCGACATACGCGTACGTACCGGCAATTGCCCCGGACGGCGGCACAAGCTTCTGCTTCCCGGTCAGCGGATCGTTGATATAGACCCAAGGATAGTACAGGGCGCCGTAGGACGTATTGAATGAATTGCCCGAATAATCGCCCGCCCCCTCCTTGAAATCCTTGACCTCCAGCGGGCTTAAGCCATGCGGAGGATCTACGATGAAGATGCAGTCTTTTCTCAGCTTGCAATAATTCAGCATATCCAGGATGGTGCCCCGGCTGTACGCCATATCTGCAAGGTCTGGAGCCGCTACAATGTTGATGCCGTCAATCGTATCGAACGCGTGGATACCGGCCCGCTTGACCGCATCCCCCAGGAAATCAATCGGGGACATCCCGTTCACACCGCCGCTGAGGGACAGGGCTGTTTCATTGAACGCCGGCGTTTTCTCCATATTCTCCAGAATGGTCAGGTCCACCAGCGGCTTCACACTGACGAAGGCGGATACCTGATTCACCTTTTCTTCAAAATTGATCAAGAGCATGTTGTCGAAGATTTCGACGATTTTGCCCTCTTCGTCTTCTCCGCTGTATTCATCATTGAAATCACTGTCCAGCAGATACTGCACAATCATCTTGAAGCCAAATTGCTGCTTGTTAGAGGACGGGCTGATCTTGACCGAAATCCGGTTGCCCCACTCCCCTTCCGAACGTGCAACTACTTTGAATAAATCCAGATTATCGGTATCGCGAACCACAAGCGAAGCCGGCCGGATATCGGTGGATGCCGCTCTCACTACGTAGCAGGAGGTGCCTCCTTCCGCAAAAAAGTTATACACGGCATAAGCCAGATAGCCATTTGGAATAAACTGGCCGAACTCATTGACGAACTGGCTCCAGTTGGTAACCAGTACCGCTTTGCCGATGACCCCTTTTTCTGCGATCCCGACGAAGGCCCCGACTGAGGTGCCCACACCGGCAATCGGCTTGACCCCGCTTGAGACTTCCTCCACATACACGCCTGGCGATAAATAATTTGCCATCTCTTACCCTCCTAAAAAAGTTGAATTAGCTTCTGCTTCTGAAAGAAACCTTCGGCGAAACTGGCTCCGTGTGCATAAACTGCAGTGTAAACAGTGTTTATACAATCCGGTTAGGCACAGCTGCCTTTGTCTGCGGAATATCCGCTTGTACGGGTGCCTTGCATGTCATTCCCTCCATGAATCACTCCCTTCACAGAAGCAGTCTCTGCCAGCCTAACTACAGGGGATGAACGCCCAGCTCTTTCACCTCAACCCGTGGGATCAGGATCGTCTTATCCGCAGGCAGCCGTACCGGCGACACCAGATAGGACAGGCTCACCTTAGCCGGCTTCCCGGGGAATACTTCCCACAGCTGCTTGATATCCTGAATCGTCAGGTTGTTATAGGAGATCCGGATTTTCTCATTGCCGCATTCGGCCAGGTTCCCCCGCAGATCGCTGCCGCTAAGCACCGGATGCTCATGGAACAGCTGAAAGATCCGGCCCAGGATCAGCTGCTCAGTCTCCCTGTCCTTGGCATAAGGTGTGAGCAGATAGTACAAATCCAGATAAGCCGGCGGATACATGAACTCATTCTTGCCGCCGGTCTCTTCCTTCTCACTGTTGCGCATACTTGGGCTATGGCTCAAATAATACAAACACATTGAGAGCTTCATCGTTGAGCTGTCAATGTCACTCGGAGAGCCGAAGCTGATGAAGCTGTCATCGTTCAGCTCAGGCACATGCGCCTTCAGTAGCGCCTTCAGGCTGGTGCTGACATCTCTTATTACCGTACCTGTATCCACGGCCATGCTTATTTCACCTCGATCAGTGTGTGATAGGGCGCATAATCCGATTGCAAAAAGGTTCTGCCCAGCTTCAGATACTCCCGCTTGGCAGCCAGCATGATCTGCCTCATCCCGATCGAACAGCCCTCATGGGCCGCATAAAAGGCCGCATTCAAGGCAATGTTCTTGATGTTGCCTCCGGCCAGAATGAACTTCTCCGCCATGAAATCGTAATCCAAGCCGGCATCAAGCGGCGCTCCCGCCGGGAACATTCCCCGCCAGATCCGGCCGCGCTGCTGCTGCTCCGGGAACGGGAATTCCAGCTTGAAATGCAGCCTGCGGGCAAAAGCATCGTCCAGATTCTGATTCAGGTTGGTCGCCAGAATCACAATTCCCGTGTACTCCTCCATCTTCTGCAGCAGGTAGCTGATCTCCACATTCGCGTACCGGTCATGCGCATCCTTGACCTCAGAACGCTTGCCGAACAAGGCATCCGCTTCGTCGAAGAAGAGAATGGCGTTCGAGGTCTCCGCTTCATCAAAAATCCGCGACAGATTCTTCTCGGTCTCCCCGATATACTTGCTCACAATCTGCGAGACATCGATCTTGTAGATTTCCAGACTCAGCTCAGTCGCAATCACCTCAGCGGCCATTGTCTTCCCGGAACCCGGCGGCCCCGAGAACAGGATGTTCAGCCCTCTTCCGAGCGACAGCCGTCCCGCAAAGCCCCACTCCCCATAGACAAGAGCGCGGTATTTCACCTGGCGGCAGATTTCCTTCAGCTGATTCAACTGCTCTTCGGGAAGCACCAGCATGTCCCAGGTATACATGGCCTGGACCTTCGAGGCCAGTGCCTGAATTCTGCGGCTGGACTGGAAGTAACAGGCTTGATAGAGATCCTTCGTGCTAATCCCCTTCTCCCTGGAGCCATTCCAGACGGCGATGTTCTCACTCCCGTTCAGCGCGGCCCGGATCTGGCTTGAAGTGAAGCGGAAGCTGCCGCTGACTTCATCCAGTTCCATCTGCGGAGACAGCTTATACTTCTGGCCGAAGGCTGTCCACGCCGCCTTGCGGGCCGCTGCATCCGGAAAGGGCAAGTTGATCTGCATGAAGTTCAGCGGAATTCCGGTGAAGCTGATTCCCCACTGCGCTTCTCCAAGGATGAACGTCAGCGGTGCACAGTCTGCCAGCATCTCCATGAGGAGCCGGATCTGCAGGCTGTAGCGGTCATCCTCTGTCACCAGGCTGTCGAAGCCGGTGAAGCAGAGGGCCGTCTTCATCAGCAGCGCATGCCGTCCAAGCAATCTCAGCATTTCGCTGAAATCAGCCTCAGGGCGCAGCAGCTTCTCCAGATCGGCAACCAGCACAGAGAGTCCCAGGGTGCCGCAGACCTCGCAGATACCTCCGAGCTTCACGGCCTCGTCCGGCCCGCTGACGTATAGCAGGCTGCTGGAGCTGCCAGCACCGCTGCTGCTGTAATGCCTCACGAACCGCAACAGCTTCTGCTCCAGCTCAGCCGGGAAACGGGACTGCTGCGGAAGGGGCACAGTGCTAAGCTTCGCCGCCTTCGTCAGACGTTCATCCAGCACCTCATAGCCGAGCAGCAGATTCACCGCCCAATCCTCCAGCTTCAGCGGCCGGGCGATTAACGGAATGCGGCTGTCACCGTACTCCCCTCTTCGCTCCAGCAGCAGCTTCATCAGCGGCGCATTCGCATCGAACAGCAGACGGGCCGCCTGCCGCTCATCCTCTGCCCCGGCGAATACTTCCAGGACCAAAGCAACCAAAGGGCGCTTGTCCGACATATCATTCTGCAGGTAGGCATAGATTCGCCCATACTTGCTGTCCAGCTCAGGCGCCAGACAAGCGACCAGAATGCTTACCTCCAACCCCGACAGGTTAAGTGCTGAAGCCACCTCCGGGAGCATGAGCCTGGGTGCGGGACTGGATGCCTGCCCTGCGGACGGGTAGAAGCTTGCCTTCAATCTGGCAGCAATCTGCCGTTCCAAATGAGCAATTTCCGCTGTTAATAGATTGATGTAACGCTCATCTTCTGGCTGGACATCCAGCAGACTGCGGATCTCCTCGTCCACCAGCTCCAGCTCTGCGTGCGGCTTCGGTCCCGCAAGGTACCTGAGCTTAAGCCGGAGCTCCAGCAGTTGCAGCTCTTCTGCGAGATGTTCTTGGTTGGAGCTGTAGGGCGGAGCGGGTTCGCTGCTCTCCTGTCGGGAAACTGGTGCTCTGGATATTTCTTCAGAAGCTGCTGCTTCATATGCGGAAGCAGCAGCAGCGCCTGCGCCAAGCTCGGCTGCTTCGACCCGTTCCACATCATCAGCAGCCTCCACTGTTTCCTTTCGATAGCCTCTAGCCAATTTTTTGAATTTCATCGGCAGTTCTGTCCTCACTCTATATTTTCTTGTTCATATATAAAGTAAGTTTTGGGAGGGGAATTACAACTGGGGGCGGAGGGGGGAATGATGATTTTTTTGTAAAAAGATTACTTAAAAATAAAAGAATTTAGCATATATTTCTATTACTTTCACTTTATCAGATTGGATTTTTTCGTTAATGTTAAAAAAAGAAATAAAATAAATATAATAAAAAAAGGTCAATAATGGTAGTTTCTGACCATAATTGACCTTTTTGATTTAACGGAATAGCATTATTGAGTTTATTAATAAACACTTAAAAACATTTCCATAAATAGATTATATTATTAAACTTCATCGTCCTCTTTTAGCAATATTGCATCCAATCGTTCTCTCTCCTGTGCAATTTGGCGTGATAGTTCAAAGCTATTCATGAACATTTCAAGTGGTAACTCTTCTACCCCGTCTTCAGTTTGTTTAAGAATCCTAAATTTTGATTGATGTGTTGATAATACCTGGACTAAATTTTTCATTAACTCCAGTTCCTCTTTGTTTCTACGATTTACAATCATTATCGGTATATGATTCATGCTGTTAAATTTAATTTCATGAAGGGATAAGTTCACATGTTTTTTGGTTGTCATTAACAATTTACCGCTTATATTTGAATCCAGTAATAAAGAATATGTGGACAAAATACCTCACCTCAAATATATATTTTATTCTAAAATTCCTCTGGGAATTGCGGATTCATTGGTTTACCAGGTAAACTCTTACGATATGAATTTCCATGCCAACGTTTTAAATGTTCTTTAAACGTTGCCGGATATATAATCTCTCCTTTGTCTGCTAGATGGGGATTCTTAGAAACTGAATAAGCATGATGTCCTGTAATAGTTTTCCCATTAAAAGTGGGTGCTTTATCATTTAAAATATCATTTATTTGTTCTTGCGACCATTCACGAGTTGTTTGCTCACCATTCCTAATTCTTGCTCTTTCCTGATCCCAGAATTTTTGCACCCCTTCATCCCTTCTTGAATCGAGTCTTTTATTCCATTGAAGTCTTTTCCACTCTTCTTTAGTTATTGTTCTATTATCAACCTTTTTATTGAATTTTTTCTTTGTCCTATATCCCAATTGCTTATAGGGGCTAGACTTCGGTGATAAATCAAGTCCTGCTTTCTTCGACCTTTGGTTAATAACATCACTCGGGTCCTCAAAGCTATCAAAATCAATCTTATCTTTATCCCCATCTGCATTCATAGAGATTTTTTTTAGCTCTGTATCTTCTAGCTTACTGAGTTTGCTATATTCTGCATCACTAAGCTTAATCGGCTTCTTACCATCGAGTTCCAGCTCTTTTAATCGCTTCTCAAGTTGCTTCTCATCGATCTCCTGCATAGTCCCGTCAATCAGCAACACCCAAGGATTAACCTCGCCGTACAGACGGATATGCTTACCCTTGCGCACCAGCTTAAACTTCTTGAACTTGAACTTTTGCAGAATCCGGTCCAGCAGGCCCCGGAGATTTTTGGCCCCCTTCATGAGCCCCTTTTGCAGGCTCTTGATCACGATTTTACCATTACGTATGATCATGCTGCCGCTCCTGGAGGCCAGCTTGGCTCCAGATTTCAGCAGGCTCTTGATGCCTTTGGCTCCTGCGCCTACAACGTTCTTCACCCCGCTGGCTGCCGCTCCGACGCCCTTCTTGACAGCTTGTCCGGCTTTCTTGAGGTTGGCTCCGACAGCTTTGAAGCCACCCGCCATCGCCAGCTCAACCAGTCCCATCGCCAGTGCAGTAGCGAGCGCAATCGCGGCAGGTTCGATCATCTTCTGCCAGCCCTGGCTCAGGTAAGTTCCGATGTAGCCTGCGGCTTGCGCTAAGGCTTGCGCAATAGAAACAATTGCCTGAGCCTGCATCACAACCGTGATAATATTAATGATCGGGGGAATCAGCACCGTAATAGCCCCGCCAGTGACGACAAAAGCAGCGCTAACAGCTATTAATGCTCCCGCTATACCCGCAAGCAGCTGTAATCCATGGGCCTTCATCCATTTTATTACAAATGATTTAATTTGGTCAAACAACATTTTCGCATTGCCTGCGCGCAGCTTCGCACCGTCTGCGATTTTGCCGCCAAGGCTCTGATTGGCTGCTCCGGTGTCGAATTCCGCCATAATGCTGTCCATTGTAGCCGGGTCGCGGCTGCCGGATATCTCCTTCGTTTCTCCATCCTTCAGGTTCGCCTCCTGCACCAGGGAAGGGTCCATTTCGCCCTGCTCCACCGATTCCATTTCAATATCTTCAGCGGTCAGCTTCTCATCCGCTGCCGGTCCTGCACCCTCTGTCTGCTCTGCAGCTCCGCCTTCTGCGGCTCCTGCCCCCATAGGCTTCGAGATATCTACTCCGAGCAGGTACTCCCACATCTTCCCTTCCAGATGGCTGAATGAACGCTTCGCCGCCTTCCCGAGCGCCCCTATACGGACGAGCACATCCAGGAAAGTCGCAATCAGCAGATTGCCGAGTGTTGAGATTAGCTTGGAATAGAAGTTCTGCACTGCTGCCAGCGCCTGATCCACTTTAGCGGCCAGGAAGTCCATGACCTGAGTGACCTTGGTCTTGAGCTTCTGGGCCAACTGGTTGACCGCTTTAATGGCCTTATTGACAACTCCGTCAATCTTGCTGCATATCTTGGCTGCAATGCCGGGGAACTTGGCAAATACAACGGACACCAGCTTTTTGAGCAGCACACCCAGTCCCTTGATCAGGGTTGTAATCAGCTTGCGGCCCAGTTCAATGATGCCCAGTACAGCCTGCTTCGCTTTGTCAAAAATAAACTTAACCGCTTTGCGGAGACCCTCAAAAATGAAGTTGACTGCTTTCTTAACGAGTTCGACCACAGCTTCCAGCTTGCCCTTCACCCAGCCGAGGAAGCCGCCCTTCTTCTCTTCTTTGGCCTTCTCCTGTTCATGCTTGCCGTCTGCTTCCTTCTTCGCTTTACTGTAGGCCTGCGTCGCTTCCCGCTCTGCTTCGGACTGCTTCTTCTGGGCTTCCCGCTCTTTGTCGGTGCGGACGCTGTTGATCTCCTGCTTCTTCTGCTGGGCGGCTGATCCGGCCTGCTTGGTATAGTCCGTCTCGGCAGCATCCAGCTCCTTTTTCCACTCGCCCTGCAATTGGGTGACTTCTGCTTTGGCTCCAGCCTGCTGGCTGATCTGCTTGTTCTTCGCCTCGGTCTCGGCCTGCCGGATTTGCGCCTGGCTGTCGGCTTTGGAGCCCAGCACTTTACTGTCGAATTTCGCTTGTTCCTTCTTATATTCCGCCTGCTTGGCGCCGAGCTGCTTCTTCATCTCCGGAGCCAAGCTGCGGTTCAGTCCTGCTGTCATTTCTGCAGGCAGTGCCAGTGCGGGCAGTTTTTTGGCCCCGGGTGCCTGCCCGCCTTTCAGCCCTGCAGCAGCCTTCACCACGGTGCCATCCGGCTCGGGATAGATCTCATTCTCCCCGAACGGCTGCTTGATCTGGCCCATCTCCGCCTGCTTGGCTGCGCTCACCTGCTGTGAGGCCTCCTGATGAAAACCCTCCATCTGGGAGGGATCTGCCTCCCCGGTCATACTGATTCCCGGCGGCTGGGCGGCTGCGGAGCGGATTTCGCTGAGCATCGCCTCTGGATTGCTCCCGGAACCGGATGCACTAATGTTCATTTTATCCAGCTTCCCTGTACTAACAGCCCCGCCAGTACGCTCGCTTTTGAAGCCTTCCTTCACCGTGTGCTTCAGCGCAGCCGGTTTCTTCCGGGCCTGCAGGACCTTCCCTTTCAAGCCGGTCGGCACTGGAACAGCAGGCAGCCCTTGCTTAGTCTTCTGCGTCTGCTTCGTGAAGGCACCAGAGGATACACTCACAGCCTGGGCATAGGCATCCCCCAGCTCTGTAGGCTGAACCTGTGTCAGCTGATCCAGAATCTGCCCAGGATCTTCACCGCTGATCTTCACTGCCTTGCCCTTCGCCGGCTTCTCCTTCCCATCTCCCGCCAAGGCACCTAGTGCTGCTCCGAGCGATGGCTCCTTCGCTGCTTTCTTCGGTGCATCAGCACCTTTGGAGGCGGCGGACTTCTTGGCTGGCTCCGGCGCATCCCCTCCCTGAGCTGCTGCGGGCTCCTCCGCCTTCCCGGCATGTACCGGTCCCGCAGACGGCTCTTCCCGGGCCTCTTCTGCAGCCGGAGCAGCGGAATCTGGTTCCGCCGCTACAGCGGCCTCCACTCTCCCCTTTGAAGGGGCGGGCGCTGCCGTCTTCTTGACAGTCCCTGGGCCGGAAGAACTGCCCCCACTAGCAGGCTTAGTTTGTGTGACAGACGCAGCAGCGCTTGCTGCCTGCCCCTCGGGCTCCTCCTTGCTCTGCATCTTGGCTTCAGCCGGAGGGCTTGCTTGCTCTGCTTCTGCTTGCACCGGTTCCGGTGAATCCGTATGCTCTTCCATCTGGGCTTCTGCGGCCGCGCTCTTACTTGGTCCAGCCGCCTGGGTTCCATGATCTGCCTGCTCTTTCTTCTTCCCATCCTCCTTCAGACTCGATAACAATTGAACCACGGCCCGGTTGCCGAGTGTGCGCTGGAGCGCCAGCTTGTCTTCACGGCTTAAGGAAGCCGGATTCTGGCGGACACGCCGGATAATCTCTACCGGGTCCGGTTGTTTCGCGGCTGCCGGATGAATGAATACCTGAGGATTGCTGTATGGTTTATGGCCGCCGGATGCTTTATCTTTCTCCTTACTTACGGTTGCTTGGGTCTGCAATGGAGTCCCCCCTCTGTAAAAAATCGATCCTATAGATAAAGTAAAATCCATAGCGCTTTTTACAGCCGGAGTTATAAATAAATCCATTTATTCTAATAATTATGTATAATCGCATGTCAAAAAGGCCGCCCTAAGGCAGCCTATAATCCTTCTTGCGGATTAACGGTTATTCGGGTCTGCCGCTTGGCCCGAGGCTTTGCGCAGCTCATTAGCCAGACGGTGAAATTCTTTTCCAGACTCTGCATTACCTGCAGCCATATAAGCCGCTTGAAGAAAAGCAATGATCTTGCCCGCATCCTCTTTCTTCATCATATAGTCTTTTCCCTCCCCGTTTACATTGCCTGGTGCAGGAACCGCAGCAGACTGTGTGCTCCACCAGCCCGCCTCTCCACTTGACTGATTGAGGTCCACATTCACCCCGTGAACCGGCTGACCCAATCCCTTGGGGCCGTTGTCGTATTGATAAATGTGGATACCCTCCGCTTTTCGGCCTTTACTCCAGGCATACGTCTGCCAAAAGCCGGTGCAGGCCTTAGCGGCCATTGCAGCTTCAATAACGGTCACGCTCCCGTAGACACCCGACTGGTAATTCCGGGCGGCTTCTCCTGCTGCCGTAATATACTCTATCACCGTATCCATCTGTTTCGCAGAAGCGTCGAAATCAACAGCAAAGTAGATCCGGCTCCCGGCAGGTTGTCCAACCGCAAGGGCCGTCTGTGCGGCAATCGCCCCGTCTGTCAGACCGGCGGCACGGCCTCCCAGCGCACGGCTGGCGGTCGTTTCATACACAGAGACAATTTGCAGCCCCGCAGCGCTGATGGCAACCGCCTCCGCCTGGGTTAACCTTTTCCAGCCGGAGGGCACGAGGTAACGGCATACGAATTCGTAACCATCCTCCTTGAATTTCTTTGCCAGTGTACGTGTTAGCGGTGCTGCGCAATCAAAGCCTTTGGCCATTCCCCCATCTCCTTCTTCCTGTCTGCTACCCGATTAATATTTTCATCAAAAGTCCCGCTGCGGCAATACACATCCCCACGCTGCTAATGATCGTGCCCACCAGCCAGCGCTGATTCTCCCCTTGCCTGAGCTTCAATCTGGACAGCTCATCCCGCATCTCATCCATCCGTAAATGCGCCGATTTGCTGCTCTGCATGGCCTCAAGCGCAATATCCCTTGCACTGTTCATGATGTCAAGCTTGGTCTCTACCCGGGTCAACCGTTGAAGGATTTCATTCATGTCGTCTGGCATATCGTACCCCCGCTAATGGAGCTGGTTGATCTCCCGTTAATGAATAGCTCCAAGCTGCAGCCACTGATCCGGCAACAGCCTGGAAGCCGTGCAATGCTTACTTAGCCGCTTACGGTTCCATCCCTGCAATCAGATTGCCGGAGGAGTAGGCCGTAATTTTGCTGGTATCTGTAAAGCCCGTTGCCTGTCCATTGAAGGAATAATCATTGGTCTGATAATAATTTGAGAAATCCGATTTCCAGAATCTGCACTGAATTTCTACAGTTTCTCCCGGCTTCAGACTTCCGGCACCATTGGTGAAGCCGATTTCCAGATAATAATCACTGCCGGTTTTGCCTGCTGTCTTCTGGAAGCTTCCCGTAACATAGGACTGAATCACCCTGGTATTCGAGCCTGATACTCTGGCATAATCCGTATAGAAGCTCTGGAATCTCTCTCCATCGACGGTGTAGTAATATCTGAGCTTGATGCTGGAGAGCTGCAAGGTAGACTTACTGGTATTCTCAAAGGATATTCGCGGAAAAATCGTATTCGTCACGCTGCTTCTGCTCGCATTATACGATTGAACCTTGAACGTCTGAGTAACGGTTACATTCTGCACCGCCGTCGATACATTACCGTTAACATCCGTGGCCGTCCAGGTGACCACTGTTATTCCTAACGGGAAGCCGTCAGCCGGAGCATCATTCTTCAGCACAACTCCGAAGATGTCGCTCGCTGTCGCTTGGCCCAGGTTCACAAGCGTCTTGGTTCCGGTTGCCGGAGCAGCAACATCTGCCGGAGCTTTCAGCACAGGCTTCGTCGTATCCACCACCGTAATCTTCTGCACACCAGTGCTGACATTGCCGTTCGCATCTGTAGCCGTCCAAGTCACCTCAGTGGTTCCTAGCGCGTAGTTCTCAGGCGCGTTGCTGGTTATTGTTACCTTGAAAATGTCCGTCCCTGTTGCTACGCCGATCTCCACCGGAGTTTTCAGGGCTGATGCTTCTACCGTCTTGTCAGCCGGAAGCTTCAACATCGGCTTCGTGGTATCCACCACCGTGATTTTCTGCACGCCTGTGCTGACATTGCCGTTCGCATCTGTAGCCGTCCAAGTGACTTCGGTTGTTCCCAGTTCATAGCTCTCTGGCGCATTACTGGTTATTGTGACTTTGAAAATGTCCGTCCCTGTTGCTACGCCGATCTCCACCGGAGTTTTCAGCGCCGTTGCTTCCACCGTCTTGTCAGCCGGAAGCTTCAGCACAGGTTTCGTCGTATCCACCACCGTGATTTTCTGCACACCTGTGCTGACATTGCCGTTCGCATCTGTAGCCGTCCAAGTCACCTCAGTGGTTCCTAGCGCATAGCTCTCAGGCGCATTACTGGTTATTGTGACTTTGAAAATATCCGTCCCCGTTGCTACGCCGATCTCCACCGGAGTTTTCAGGGCTGATGCTTCTACCGTCTTGTCAGCCGGAAGCTTCAACACCGGCTTCGTCGTATCCACCACCGTAATCTTCTGCACACCAGTGCTGACATTGCCGTTCGCATCTGTAGCCGTCCAAGTCACCTCAGTGGTTCCTAGCGCATAGCTCTCAGGCGCATTACTGGTTATTGTGACTTTGAAAATATCCGTCCCCGTTGCTACGCCGATCTCCACCGGAGTTTTCAGGGCTGATGCTTCTACCGTCTTGTCAGCGGGAAGCTTCAGCACAGGCTTCGTGGTATCCACCACCGTAATCTTCTGCACGCCTGTGCTGACATTGCCGTTCGCATCTGTAGCCATCCAAGTCACCTCAGTGGTTCCTAGCGCATAGCTCTCAGGCGCATTACTGGTTATTGTGACTTTGAAAATATCTGTCCCTGTGGCCACGCCGATCTCTACCGGAGTTTTCAGCGCCGTTGCTTCCACCGTCTTGTCAGCCGGAAGCTTCAACACCGGCTTCGTGGTATCCACCACCGTAATCTTCTGCACGCCAGTGCTGACATTGCCGTTCGCATCCGTAGCGGTCCAAGTGACCTCAGTGGTTCCTAGCGCGTAGCTCTCAGGCGCATTACTGGTTATTGTGACTTTGAAAATATCTGTCCCTGTTGCCACGCCGATCTCCACCGGCGTCTTTAGGGCTGATGCTTCTAGAGTAATATCAGCCGGAAGCTTAAGAGCAGGTTTGGCCGTATCGACAATCGTCACCTTCACGATGCCCACTGCGGAATTTCCGCTGCTATCTATAGCTGTCCATTTTACAATCGTAGTACCGATAGGGAAATTTGCAGTTAGGGTCTTCTCAGAAGTGATCGCGCCATGCTCTCCCGGAGCATCTGTGGTTAGAGTGACCGGGAAGAAATCCAGCGCCGCTGGCACTTCCAGTTCTACCGGGGTTTCCAGAGCCGTTGCTTCCTTGGTCAGCTGCAGCGGTCCTTCGAATTTCAGCAAAGGCTGTGTCGTATCCACTACGGTAATCCGCTGTACCCCGGTAACCTCGTTACCATTGATATCTTTGGCCTTCCAGGTAACTGTCGTTGTTCCCAGCGGATAAGCATCCCGAGCATCCGATGTTACCGTCACCTTGAAAATATCCGTGGCCGCTGCTTGACCGATCTGCACCGGAGTCTCTACAGCTGTTGCTTCTACCGTCAGATCTTCCGGTACAGTTAGTGTCGGCTTCGTCGTATCCACGACCTTAATCTTCTGCACCTTCGTAGTCACGTTGCCGTTCGCATCGGTTGCCGTCCAGACCACTTCTGTTACGCCCAGCGGGTACGCTTCCGGGGCATTATTCTTCACCGTCACCTTGAAAATATCCGAGGCCGCTGCCACGCCGATCTCCACCGGAGTCTCTACCGCTGTTGCTTCTACTGTCAGACCTTCCGGTACAGTAAGCGCCGGTTTCGTCGTGTCCACGACCTTGATCTTCTGCATCTTCGTTGTCACGTTGCCGTTCGCATCGGTTGCCGTCCAGATCACTTCTGTTACGCCCAGCGCATATGTTTCCGGGGCATTATTCTTCACAGTCACCTTGAAAATATCCGTGGCAGACGCTTGACCGATCTCCACTGGAGTCTCTACAGCTGTCGCTTCTACCGTCAGATCCTCTGGCACAGTTACTATTGGCTTCGTGGTGTCCACAACCTTAATCTTCTGCACCTTCGTAGTCACGTTGCCGTTCGCATCAGTTGCCGTCCAGATCACTTCTGTTACGCCCAGCGCATAAGCTTCCGGGGCATTATTCTTCACTGTTACCTTGAAAATATCTGTAGCCCTTGCCACTCCGATCTCCACTGGAGTCTCAACAGCTGTTGCCTCCACTGTCTGATCCTCCGGCACGGTAAGCGCCGGTTTCGTCGTGTCCATGACCTTGATCTTCTGCACCTTCGTTGTCACGTTGCCGTTCGCATCGGTTGCCGTCCAGACCACTTCTGTTACGCCCAGCGGATACGCTTCTGGGGCATTGTTCTTCACCGTCACCTTGAAGATATCCGTGGCAGACGCTTGACCGATCTCCACCGGAGTCTCTACCGCCGCCGCTTCTACCGTCAGATCTTCCGGTACAGTAAGCACAGGCTTCGTGGTGTCCAAGATAGTAACCTTTTGCTTACGCGTGGATACGTTGCCGTTCACATCCTTCGCTGTCCAGGTGACTTCAGTCACGCCAAGCGGATAGGAAGCCGGAGCATTGCTGCTCACTGCGGCAATCCCGAAGATATCGGTGACCGCAGGCACCGGCAGCTTAATCTGCATCGTCTGTCCGGTGGCTTCTGCAATGTAGTCCGGAATTTCAGCGATGGCTGGTGCTGTGGTATCTGTTACTGTAATCGTCTGCGTTCCGGTACTGAAATTGCCGTTCGCATCAGTCGCCTTCCAGGTGACAATGGTCTTGCCGAGCGGGTAGCTGGCCGGAGCATTGCTGACCACCGTGACCGGGAACAGATCCGTCGCCGTAGCCTTGCCGATTTGAACCGGAGTATTTACTGCGGTAGCCTCCACACTGATATCCTGCGGAACCGTCAGGATGGGCAGCGTGGTATCTACTACGGTCACCTTTTGCTTGCCGGTGGTTACCAGACCGTTGGCATCCTTAGCCGTCCAGATTACCTCAGTAATGCCTACTGCATAATTCTCGGGAGCATTGCTGATTACAGTGACCGGGAAAATATCCGTGGCTGTGGCCTCTCCAGTCATTACTGGAGTTCTAATCCCCGTAGCCTCAACCTTAACATCTGCCGGGATAGACAGCTTAGGCGCAGTCGTATCCACAACCGTTACCTTCTGCTTCGCGATAGCCACATTGCCGCTTGGATCACTGGCCATCCAGGTAACCAGTGTGGTACCGACCGGGAAATCAACCGGAGCATCGTTAATGATCCCGGTCTCGAACAGATCGAAGACCACCGGCTCGCCCAGAGCAACCTTGGATCTGACCGCCGTGGCCTCTACCGTAAGATCCTCCGGTGCTGTAATGACCGGTTTGGTCGTATCTACGATCTTGACCTCTTGAGTCCCCTTAGTTGCATTGCCATGCTCGTCCGTTATCGTCCATGTTACTTTGGTGGTGCCAAGCGGGAATTCCGCCGGAGCATCATTCTTGACTGTCACGGCAAAAATTTCTGTAACCACCGGCTGGCCGATGTCTACCTTTGTGCTTGCTCCCGTAGCTTCTGCCGTTATGCCCCCTGGCAGTGTGACCAGCGGCTTCGTCGTGTCTACGATCTTCACCGTCTGTGTTGTCTTGGTGGTGTTGCCGTTCTCATCTGTAGCCGTCCAGGTAACGACTGTTGTCCCGAAGATGAAGCGTTCCGGGGCGTTGTTGGTTACAGTAACACTGAAAATATCCTTGGCAGACGCTTCCCCCAGCTCCACTGGAGTCTTAATGCCGGTTGCCTCTGCGGTAATGTCTCCAGGCACTGTTAACTGTGGAGGCGTTGTATCTGTAACTGTAATCTTCTGCACTTTCTCGGTGACATTTCCATGCTCATCTGTGGCGGTCCAGGTAACCTTGGTCACGCCCACCGGATAATCCGCCGGGGCATCCTTAGTTAGAAGCACATCGAACAGATCGCTGGCTTCGGCTTGTCCAATATTCACCTTCGTCCGTCTAGCCGTAGCTTCTACGGTAATATCCTTCGGTATTGTCAGTACAGGCTTGGTGGTATCCGTAACATGTATCGTCTGATCTGCTGTAGAGATATTGCCATTCTCATCCTTGGCCGTCCAGCTCACCTTGGTTATGCCCACCGGGTAATCCTCAGGCGCATTATTCGTAATATACACCTTGAAAATATCTGTGGCGGCGGCCTTCCCCGGATCTACCACAGTTCTTCGGCCTACAGCTTCTTTTGTAATGTCGGCCGGAACCGTCAATAACGGCTTTGTTCTGTCTACAATGGTGACCTTCTGTGTTGCTGTAGTTACATTGCTGTTGGCATCGGTTGCCGTCCAGGTGACGGTAGTCGGACCAATGGGGAATTCCTTTGGCGCGTCATTCACCACAATGACCGGGAAAATATCCGTAGCCGACGCTCCGGTGACCACAAGCGGCGTTTTAACCGCTGTAGCTTCCACAACCATATCTCCCTGCACGGTTAATACCGGCTTTGTCGTGTCTTTTACAGTAATTCTCTGCACCTGTGAGGAGGTGAGTCCTACCGGGTCCACCGCTGTCCATTTCACGGTAGTTGTCCCGATCGGATAGTCTCCAGGGGCATCATTCGTCAGTAGAACATCCGGGACCGAGATATCCTGAACGGAGGCTTGTCCAATATCGGCAGGGGTACGTACCGCCTTCGCTTCCATTGTAATATTCGCCGGAACAGTAATGACCGGGACCGTCTTGTCAATCTTCACTTCTGTCTTCTGTACAGCCGTCAGATTGCCCGCATGGTCTTCGGCCCAGAATTCCAGAGGGATGATTCCCTCCACCGGGACGTCAAAAGCAGCCGTGCTGCCTGCCACAATCTGTTCTTCGCCGTCCGCTCCGAGTCTATAATGAATCTCCTTCACTCCGGAGTGGGCATCTGATGCGGTAAGAGAGACCGTAACATCCGTGCTGTTCCAGCCCTTCTCATTCGCTTCCGGACTTAGAATACTGGCGATCAGCGGACCACTCTTGTCAATTTGCACTACTACCGTGCGGGGAGCTTCAGCATTCCCGGTTCTGTCCACTGCCCAGTAGCTGACGGTAGTCGCTCCTTCCTGTTCCAGCTCCAGCGCCGCGCTTGGGCCGGCAGTTCTCACGGTATCGCTCCCGCCTAGCTTGTAATAGATCGCTTCCACACCGGAATATGGATCTTCAGCGGTAAAATGCAGCGCAACCTTCCCCCGGCTCCAGCTGCCGGATTCGGCACCTGTTACAGCTACTTCTGTAACCGGAGCGCTTTTATCAATATGGATGGGACCGAAGGTTGCGATGGAATAATGATTCTTATCCTCATCACTGGTAGCCGCACTGTCAACAGCCTTGCCCGTTGCCGTCTGGCCTGCTCCTTCAGCGGTGAATTTCTGATCCGGGGTCAGGGATTTGATCGCTGACAACGTATCCTCTGCCGTATAATGTACCGTCACGGAATGACTGGTCCAGGTCCCGGCAATGTAAGGAGCACCGTTATCCGTTACCGCCGTTGCCTTGATGGAAGGCGGCGTCGTATCGATCAGGTTAGAGCCTACGGCACCGACCTCTACCTTGAAGGTAACCGGCTGAAGACCGGGAACGGTAGCTTTTACCTCCATGGTCTTAATGACCCCGGTTCCCTTCGAATAGACCTGATAGCCTTCTCCTATATATCCTGTGTAGTTGTTAGCCGCAGATGCATATCCGTTCGCATCCGACACAACTGTAATTCCAGTACTATTAAGCCCGCGCATGACCGCAGTAATTGTACTGTCCTCCGAGACGGTGAACGTGACGGGAATACCCGGCAGCGGATTACCCGCCGGATCCTTGACAGCCACCACCTGCGGAAGCATGAAGCCGCGCCCCCCTGGAATCACCCCCGAGGCCTGCGACAACCGGATCTGCTGTAGCAGCGGCGACACCGGGCTCATCGACCCCTCGACATTACTTACAGCCATCAGGTTCATCTGATAGACTCCGTGGTTCAGAATTACTCCCAGGGTAGGGTCTATCTCATACACCGATTGATAGACGGAGCCATAGACCGAATTCTTAACCGTTGCCGCCTGATGAAGCTGTGGTATTGGCGGCTCATCCTCGTACACTGCCGCGGTGACAGTGTCCGCCTCAGGGCCCGGAAGAATGTTGTGGACTATTTTCCCCGACCCGAATACAGCGCCTGGCGCCAGCATCAGAATTAGAAGCGAGAGACACAGCCATCTGCTGATTATGCCTAACCGTCCTTGCTGCACAAGCTTGCATTTCCTTTTTGAATGTTTCATCATACATCCCCTAACTTTTTAGTAATGAGCATAGTGATCATGGTGAAGCCTGGACCTCCTTTACTAATCAAAGGGAAACCCGGATGGGTTTTTACAACTGTTTATTCCGGTTCACACAAACTTCGATTTTCGTCTCGAGCCATGCTTCGAGGTCGCCGATCACAAGACTCAGCTCCTTCCGTGCGGTTTCTCCCAGGATCGCTATCGCCTTCTCTTTAGCCAGCAGAAAAGATTTCCTCATCGCCTCCGTGTCGAAACTGCCTTGTTGCTTGAGCGTCTCCACGAACGTCTGATTGACGGCAATTACAGCGGATTCAACAGCATCCCCCGCCCGCTGAAGCAGGCTGTTCACTGCCTCATTCTCGATTCTCTGCTCAAGCCCGGCAATTTCCCGCCTGATATAAGCAATTAGAGACCTCGCCAGCAGCCCGAGCAGCGGAATAATCAGTACGGTCATCAGGGTGCTCATCATCTCAGGTGTTACATAGTCACTCATCGTCATCGCCTCCTAAATGGGAATTTCGACAATCTATTGTCTTGTATTCTCGTAATACTAGGTAATCCAGAAATAATTATTACAACTTTCGCAAGAAAAATAGTATTCTTGTAAATTTTTGTTTTTGTCAGTTGTGGAATCTATGGAATATTTTACTTGTTATATGAGAGGATCAGCGATTGATTAGGTCAGGCCTGGGGGAACGGGCTCCGCTGAACCCTGGAATGAAGGTACTACTGAACATGGGGAGGAAAATTCATGGTTACCTGTGATGACGAATTAGTTGAAACCTGCAGGAAATTATTAAAACGCTCAGCATGGAGAATCCAGTACAAGACTCGCATTCAGCTGATACGGGAAAGTAATCCGCTCTACGATAATGAATGCTACGACAACAGCTTTGAAAGTATGGTCGTTTCTGAGCTGTTCGTCGATGAGCTTCTGGATATGCTACCATGGGCAAAATGCAGGTATATTATCAAAAAAACAGTCATAGAAGGAATGGCCGAACAAGAAGTAGCAGCCGAGCTGCAAATGACTCAACAGGGGGTTAGCAAATGGAAACGCAAGGGACTGGAAGTCCTGAAGGAAAATCTTATCCATTCATCGAGACCGTAAAAAAAGCACAAAGCGGAGATAAAGCGTCCATGGAGGATATCCTAAGCCTGTTCTCGGTGGACATCGAATATTTATCCCGGTTCATTATGCTGCCGCGGGAAGAAGCCATTCAGACCTTAAAGATTGAACTCATAAATATTGTTTATCAGGATTTGTAAATTCAGCAGGAGCACCCCTTGAACATACATATTTTTCAGCAATAGCTAAATCAAGTGATTATTCAATGCAGATAGATTCCCTTACTTTTTATGTACAATGTCTAGTCAGCAATAGTCAGAGCTTCATATTATAAATAGAGAAGTATGACTAGCAGCTATTCAAGAGAAAGGAACACTGGAGAGTATGAATACATTCGATCCTTCGAGTGAATATCCTATAGTATTTTTGAACTCGGTCCCCAAGAGCGGTACTCATCTGATGAAGCAGATCTTAGAAGGCATTCCGGGGATGACGCAGAACCCTTATGAATTCTATGAAGGCTATCCGGAAGACTCCGGCCTCCACTATCAGCGGCTGCAGCTCGTCCGTAGCGGACATTTCACAGCAGGGCATGTGTACTATTCACCCCGGTGGTCTGGCATGCTTCGGGAGCTGAAGATCAAGCCGTTATTTCTTAACCGTGACTTAAGAGATATCGTCATCTCGTATACGTATTTCATAACAGACAAATACCCTAATCATCCGCTGCGCCCCTATCTGCTCTCTCTACCGGACCGCAATCAGCAATTTCTGGCTTTAATCCAGGGAATACCAGAGCTCCATTACCCGAGTATAGCCGCGTGGTATGGACAATTCGCCGGATGGAGCGGGGAAGCAGACTGTTTGCAGATCGCTTTTGAACACTTGGTAGACAGCCACAGCTCACGCCGCCGGACCATGGAGCAGCTGATTCGTTATCTCTGGGCTGACAAGCCGCTGCCATTACCGATGCACACAATCCTTGACGCCATGGAGCAGAACATTAATCCTAAGGCCTCCTATACCTTCCGCACCGGCACAACCGGGAACTGGCGGACCGAGTTCAATGAAGAGGTGAAGACTTGCTTCAAAGAGGTGGCGGGCCACCTGCTCTTCCCGGCAGGCTATGAGACAGATTACAACTGGTAACCTAATTGTTTGAAATGGAAGGTGGTGCTGCACATTGCATACGGGGGTAACACTGTGGTTCACCGGCCTGTCCGGCTCTGGAAAAACCACGCTCTGCCGCTGCCTGAATCAGAGATTGCAGCATATGAACGTGAGGACCGAACTGCTCGACGGTGATGTCTTGAGGAATCAACTGTTCCAGGGGTTAGGCTTCTCCAAAGAAGACCGGTCTCTGAATGTAAGAACCGCAGCTTATCTGGCGCAGTTCCTGACCCGGAATGATATCGTCGTCCTGGCTTCCTTCATCTCCCCATACCGGGACATGAGGGCGCAAATCCGGCAGAGCATCCAACCTTTCGTAGAAATCTACGTCAAATGCTCCTTCGAGGAATGTGCAAGAAGGGATGTCAAAGGCTTATACCGCAAAGCGCTTTCCGGAGAGATTCCGCATTTTACCGGCCTGACTGCCCCCTATGAGGAACCTCTCCAGCCCGAGCTTATTGTGGATAATGAGCTTCATAGCGAGGATCAATCCACGGAGCTCATTCTTGCCTACTTGATAGAGCATGGTTATATCTATTAATTCCATTGGTTGTTACATGAAGAACCCCCTATCCTTGGTTAAGGACAGAGGGTTCTTCATGTACAGCTGGCTTACACCTTGAACAGAATCACAATCTCAGTAAGCAGAATCAGTCCAGCCGCTGACACGCCTAGCGAATTAATAATGGTCAGCGCATCCGGGTAGTTCTCCTTACGGAACTGGGAGCAGAGTGACACCGTCCATAACACGCTGAAAAAAAGTCCGGTGCTTCCGCAGCCCCTCTCGTTCAGAAGCCGCCTTCTGCGCCGAAAGAATCTGCCGAGCCCGGCAAAGGTAAGCACCATATAAAGGATAAGCTCAGCGGATGAAATCACAATCACCTCACCTGCAGATAAGAGATGCATCAATGCATACTGAAGGCTAAAACCGATAAAGACAAGCATGTTAAAGGAAATCTTATGGGTACTCAAGCCGTCTTCCTCCCTTTGCGTATAAATGAACACGATCATTAGATAACGCTTACATTATAATTGTAATCGTTTTCCTTTTCTGTGATTTATGACGCTTTCGGCCTATAGGAAGATATGCCTTGCGGGTCTTCCCGCCCCTAATATGCACGCAAAAGAACCGGGCTGCTTCGAGATTAGCCCGGTTTCTTCGCTGTTTACACTCATCCCTACTTCAGACTCATAAAGCATTCAGATAATCAATAACGGCCTGCGTCCGCTTATCCCCGTTCTTCTCTACAAGCAGCAGGAAATCATCCAGCTGAGTCAGCAGTCTGCTGCCCTCGATTCTCTCGGGGCCTGCCTCCGACAGTGTATTCTCATAAGCGATGGCTGCCTTTTCAAGAATGACCTGGGTCTTCTTGTCGAACAGCGGTGTCTTGGTTGTGCCGTTGAACACAATCCGCTTGGCCCGTTCCAGCGCTTCTGTCATGGCCGCAGCACGGTTAGAGGTCTTATACGTCTGCACAAAATCCTCGTATTGCACAGCCCGCTCTATGATCTGGTACCAGTCCACCATCAACCTTTCGCCTGCCGCCATCGGCTGCTCCGACTCTGTCGCCATTAAGTCAATATAGACCTGCAGATCCTTACTGACATAAGGTTTGAAAACTTTGAAGCTCTTATAAGGAAGACCGGGCATGAATCCGCCATCCTGCACCAGCTTGTAGCCCATCCCCTCCAGGTCTTGGAGGACCACACGGACCTCGGCCTGTCTCACCTTGGAGCGTGCCAGCGCCATTGGCATCCCGGGCGTATAGATGTTCTTGATATTCAGTTGAACGACAGGCGCATTCATACGTTTGGTTGCCGTAGGCAGGTAAGCCTTCAGTGCATTCTCCAGATGCAGCACAGCCAGATTCGCTTCGAGCTGCGTCATCTGGCCGATCCGGTTGACCAGCGTGGCTTGGGCCAGGCCAAGGGACGAAGGCTTTTGCAACCTCTGTTCAAATAAAGCGAAAGCTGTTGTAGGCTTCACCGCCGCTGCCTCGATCTTCTGCGGGAAAGCGCTAAGAACGGTAATTCCGGTGCTAGTCAATAACAGTGCGGAGGCAAGCGCGGCTGCCAGGTTTTTGGTTAATCTCTTCGGCTTCATAGGCACACCCCTTCAATAAATAGACGTAGTGCTTATATTTTACCATACATTAACAACCGGGTTCACGGTTATAGACAACCCGATTATATGATCGCATAATAATAGTATGAAATATTGCCCATGAATAGGAGAATCATCAATGAACTTATCCGAACCTTTTACAACGGGCCGTCTGCATTTCCGTCTGCTGAATCAGAACGACACCGATGCCGTCTACAAGCAATTCTCGGACCCGGACATGTGCAGATACTTCAGTGAGCCGCCCTGCGATTATAACGAAGCTGTGGAGATTATTGAGCATTACGCCCAACCTGAAGGCAAAGGCCATCACCGCTATGGGATGTTTGACCGGGAGACCGGTTCCTTCATTGGCACCTGCGGATATCATTATTGGGACGCTGAGCGGAAGCAGGTGGAGATCGGTTATGACATCTGGAAGGACTATTGGGGGCAAGGTTATATGTCGGAGGCCCTGCCCGTACTTCTCGACACGTGCTTCACACAGCTTGATGTGGACTCTATCTATATCCTGACTCATCCGCATAACGCTGCTTCGATGGCAACTGTGCGAAAGTTTGGGTTTGAGGTGTGTGAGCCTTGCAGGGAAGTGGAGGAAGAGCCTCAGGTGTGTATGAAGCTAATGCGGGAGAACGCAGCTGCTGCCAAATAACAAATCAAGAGCAACAAGGGCTCCCTCCCCCATTGAGCTTTTCCAGATACTCTGTCATTTGATAGGACATATATAGCCTCAGTACCTGATCGATCTGGCGCAAATCAAGCTGAATCAGTTCGTCGATCTGGCGTAAACGGTACCGCAGGGTGTTGCGGTGGACGAATAGTTCGTCGGCGGTTTTTTGCAGCTGCTGGTTGTTCTTCAAATAGCAATAGAGGGTATGATACAAGTCGGCATGATGCTTCTCATCGAATACACGCAGGACCGTAAGCGCCGGATGGGTGACATCCCGGGAATCATGCTGCGCATGCGGGGACAACAGATCATACAGCTGCACATCAGCATACAAGATGCGCGGTTCCGCAGGCCAGACGATCCGCCCGATCTCCAGTGCCTTGAGCGCCTGCAGATAATATTTGCGGCAGTCTGTAAGGTCGGTGAATTCCCGGCTGATCCCCAGACGGATCTGATGGCTGACGAGAAATTCCCGCAAGCTTGGATCATACTCTCTTGACCTGGACGATGCAGTATCACCCTCACTGACCCCCACAATATACTCATGGTAAAAGATCAGCCGCTCCTCCCCGAAATGCAAGTGCAGCTGATCCCTTAAATAACCAGTCTGTTTGCCGGAAGCAGAGGCATCGTACCCCGCAAGCTCCAGCACCAGAATAGACAATCTGCCCTTAGGCAGATGCACTCCGCTCCGCAGGCTCTCCTGAATTAGTTGTGAACGGTTCTCCCCATTCTCCAGCAATTCATAGATCAGCTCTTCATATTCCGCCTGGCTTGAATTCCTGTAAAAGCTGTTCTTAGCCAGCTCCGCCGCCACCAGCCCGGCCGTAAAACCCGCCAGCTCATGATCCCTCCGCTCAATCGGGCGTGTGTCGCCCAGCACAATCACATTCCCGACAGGCTTGCTGCCGATCCTAATCTTGGCGACCAGCTTGGTCACCTGGCTTCCGCTGCATTCCACTTCATAAGCCTCCAGCGACTCTATGCCGGTCTGCACACTCTTCAGTTGGTGGACGGCAGCTATGAAATCATAGGAACAGTAGCCTTTGTGCAGATTATCGCTCCAGATGAGATCGGTAATCCCGCTACAATCCGAAGAAGCCAGAACCTTATAGCTTACATCGATGATAATCACCGGATTGCCCAGCAGCTCTGCCGCAGCACAGACGATTACATCCAGTCCTTTGCCGGCGACACAGGCCTCAAGCATTCTGCCCTTGGCCTGCTCCCGTTCAGCCTCTTCCAGAAACAGCTCCCGGGTCCGATTATAGAGCTCGAATACATCTTCCCCTGCCCCGAATTCCATACGGTTCTGTCTGCTATACATCTGCTGATGCTGGCCTGAAGCTGGCTCCACAGTATCATTAATCAGCATCAGGCTGGCCTGCTCCAACCCTTCTGCGTGATCCGGTAATCCGGACCGGTAGCCTACATAGATAAATTCAGGGGCAAAATGCGTCAGGCTCTTCGTAATCAGCATCGTATCTGAATATGCTGTCGTTATTGCTTTGTTCCACTGGATATGTAGGGCTTGCTTACTAAATTGTCTGCTAATCTGTTCAAAGGTTACATTCATCGCTCTCCCCCCTTGATTATTATAGTGCGCCGCGCACAAGATTCCCATTTATTTTTATATTTTCCATATATATAATCACCGGAATAGTCATGTTACATTATTCGTGACCCTATAACACAGGAGGAGATTCAGATGAGCAGCTTCGTAAAAGATGTGAATGAGATTACCAAAAGAATCAATACACCTACGACCTTCTATAATGCCGAGACACTTACAGTCTATTGGGAGACTTCGCCCGAAGTGATCCGCAGCATTCTGCCCGCCCCGCTTACGCCGGGTCCAAGACCGCTTGTGCACGCTTTTGTTGCTAACTATCCCCGAACCAGCTTCTGCGAGCCTTACCGTGAAGCCGCGGTCTTCGTCCTGGCAGCCTACAACGGGCAACCGGGCACCTACTGCCTGTCCATGCCGATCAGCGATGATATCGCTATGGGCCTGGGGCGTGAGATTTATGGATTCCCGAAGAAGATGGCCGACATCAGTCTCCAGAAGGAGGATCACCATATAGCAGGCAGCGTATCCCGGCGGGGTACAGAATTCTTCCATGTAGAGGCTGCGCTTAGCGGGAAAATGAATGCCGGGAACGGACAGCGCATCATCTCCGAGCATTACGGCGGTGGCCTGCCTGTCTTCAACATGAAGTATTCCAAGTCACCGGATGGCCGCGGATTCGATCTTGGACCGCTGCTGATCCGACAGACAGCCTCTATGGATGTCAGCGTGCACACAGCGGCAGAAGTAGAGATTCACCTGCATGACTCTCCGCATGACCCCTGGGCCGAGCTGGAAGTCGTCCGTATGCTGGGCGGCATCTACACGGTCAGCAATACCGTCCTTGAACGCGGTGAGGTCCTGACGGCTGTAGATCCTGAACAGTTCCTTCCCTACTCCAACTTGCGCTGGGATTGGTGGAATTAATGGAGGTGCGCCGATGAGAAATTCATTTGATTTGAGCGGAAAAGTGGCGGTGGTGACGGGCGCAGCCGGGGGAATAGGGGGAGAATTGGCTCAAGCTCTGGCCGGGCAAGGGGCGGATGTTGCCCTGCTGGATGTAAGAGTGGACGAGCTTGCACAGGCGCTGCAACAGATTGAAGCCCATGGACGCCAGGCGCTGCCGCTCCAATGTGACATAACCCGAGGTACGGAGATTGAAGCGGCAGTAGCAAGCATTCTGGAGCATTTCGGACGGATAGATATCCTGGTGAATAATGCCGGAGTTGCCTCCGCAGGCTCTGTCGAGGAACTGTCGGAAGCGGAATGGGACCGGGTGATGGATACCAATGTGAAGAGTATTTATCTCATGTCCAAAGCTGTGATCCCGGCCATGAAGGAACGCAAGGCGGGCCGCATTATCAACCTTGCTTCCATCTGCGGTGTGAAGGGCAGCAAGCTAGCCGCCCTGCATGCCTATAATGCCTCCAAAGGCGCAGTCGTGAATCTGACCCGCGGCATGGGCGCGACCCTCGCTCCTTACGGAATCACGGTGAATGCGATCGGACCCAGCCTGTTCCCCAGCCGGATGACCCGCGCGCTCTACCAGGACCAATTTCTGGAGCAGTATAATACGCTATGCCCCATGGGCCGGCCCGGCAACCCCGATGAATTGAACGGCGCTGTCCTCTACTTCGCCTCGGATGCTTCCAGCTACACGACAGGCCAGACGCTATATGTGGACGGGGGCTGGACGGCCGTCTGAGCCAACCGTACCACTGGTACGCTATCCCCTGCGTATCCGCCGCATTATCGCCTGAATTGAATAAGGAGTTGTCTTCAAAGCCATGAGATGGCTGTAAGACAACTCCAGCTTTTGCAGGAAGAGATCCACCTTTATCCAAGGGCCGCTTCAGAACAATTCCAGCAGCCCGTCCAGCCGGTCGATCACATAATCATAACTGCTCACTTCGCCGAATCCATAACTCGCGTATACAAAAGGAATCCCTGCGAACTCTGCCGCCTTCCTATCCCCTTCGATATCGCCCACATAGACAGGACTCATCAGATGATTGCGGTCCATGACCAGCCTGATGTTCTCTCCCTTAGATAGTCCGGTTCTCCCCGGATTCTCGTAGTCTGTGAAATACTTCTGCAATTGATGATATTCATAAAAAGCCTCGATGTACCCCGCCTGGCAGTTGCTTACGATGAACAGCTTATATTTAGCCGATAATGCCTGAAGCACCTCTTCTACCCGAGCATACAACCTTCCGCCTTGCTGCGACAGAACGAGACACTCCATATCACAACATTCATCCATAATCTTCTGTCGGCTCTCCTCATCTGCATCAGGAAACAGCCTTCGGCCAACCTCCGGCACCGGCAGCCCCATAATGCCTTGTAAATTGTCTATCGTTACCTCTTTGGCTGCTCCCGTATAGCTGCTAATCACTTGATTCCATCCACCCACTACAGTCTCCGTCGGGTCCCATAACGTACCGTCCAGATCAAAAATAATACTATCCATTTCGCATTCCCCTCACCTTCAGATCATAGTTGTTGTTCCTCAGGTCCCGCCCAGATCAAATGCACCATATTCAGCGAATAGCTCTCCACTCTAGTGATCTGCATCCCCGACTCCCGGACCAGTCCGAGAATATCCCGGGTCTGATGGCATCCATAGATGCGGTACAGGAGCGGATTCAGCGCCCGTTGCAGTGTAGTGACCAAGAGGTTAGAACCAATTCCATGCTCCAGGAGGAGGATGGTGCCGTCCGGCTTACACCAGCGGTTCAGCTTCACCAACAGGTTCAGCGGGTTCTTATAGCTGCATAAGGACAGCGTGGAGACAATCGTATCGAACGAATGCGCGGCAAAGCTCATGTCTTCGATATCTGCACATATACAATCGGCTTCCAGTCTGTACTGTCCGGCGGCCCGTCTGGCCTTCTCAACCATGGCTCCGCTGAAGTCCACAGCCGTGATCTTGACGCCTTTAGGATAGAACGGGAAGTTCGCCCCGGCTCCGACGGCAAGCTCCAGCACCTCACCCTTCGCAGAACCGATTAGCTTCTGGCGCCAGCGCCGCTGCTTCGGATCATCTCTTTTACGGTCATAATCCGTGGCCTGCCTGTCAAAAATCCGTATCAGCCTCTCTGTATCCATCCCCGTTATTCACTCCCCTACTTAATACAGCCGCTTCTCGTAGCTCTCCTCTATACCTCGCCGCACCACTTCCTCCGTGAACTCCGCTGCATTCACATGAGCGGCGATGATGGCCGGAGCAGACGGGAGCAAAGCTTCAGCAGGCCAGGTGCCGGAGTCCCAGACCTGCGATCTTTTGAAGGCCTTGGCACAATGCATATAACATTCCTCAACCTTCACCCCGATTCCCAGCGCAGGCCGCTTGCCTCGGGCTCGCATCCGATCCAGGATAGGCTCATCCTTAATGATATAGGCTTGCCCGTTAACCCGCAGTGTCTCTTCAAGCCCCGGGATAATAAAAATCAGGCCGATATGCGGATTAGCCAGGATATTCAGCAAAGAGTCCAATCTGCGGTTCCCCGGACGTTCAGGAATGACCAGATGCCCTTCATCCAGCACCAGCACCGAACCGGGCGCATCCCCGCGCGGAGAGACATCGCATGAGCCGTGTTCATCTGCCGTAGACAGGAATAATAGAGGGGACATCGCTATATAATCACGGCAGTGATGATCCAGCTGATGGATCGATTTTCGCTTCACTACTTCACTCGGATAGCCCAGAAGCTCTCTGAGCTCATTTTCCGACGTCAGCATTTCATGAAAAGGTTTATTCATCCCGCATCCCCGCTTCTGATTATTATATTGACCCCACTCCGCCTAACGCCAGACCTGCATCCGTTCATCCAGAGTGGAAGTATGCAGCTCCAGCTGAATTCCATCCGGGTCCAGGAAATTCACCGACCAGCCGGTTCCCCGCTGAACAGGTCCTCTGACGATCTCAACGTGATGCTTCTGCAAGATGCCGACAGCTTCATTGAAATCATCCTCTGCGATATAAAAAGCTACATGATCCATCCCGGCGTATTCGCCTAAAGGCTCCTTGGTAACCATTCGTTCAAGCAGACAGATCCAAGCGCTGCCCCACTCCAAATAGGCATCTATTCGACCATGATGTCTAACGTTCATCCCCAGAATACCCTGATAGAATTCCAATGAAGCCTGAAGGTCGCGTACCTGGAGTGTGATGTGACTGAATCCGGAGACTTTCATTGATTAGTTCCTCCTATTCTCCATCCCTTAGTTAACTACAGCCATCTCACAAACTTCTTATGTACCACTTCGATCTGGTGCCGCTCCGCCCATTCCGTTAGCAACTTTATCCCTTGATCTTCCTGCTCGGGGAATCGAAAACAGTATTTATAAGTAACCAGCAGATTGGCTCTGGGCTTTACTGCGATCACGGGCAGCAAGTAGCCTTTGATGAAAATACACTTGATAGTAGAGGCTTCAATCTCTATATTCTTGATCTGCAGGGCTTCCGGCTTAATCTCTATGTTAAACGCCCTGCTAAAGGTAAACAAACGATATACCATAATCCCTGCAACGGCTATTGCAATTCCGATGACGAGATAGGTCACAATCTGCTCCAACAGAGTCGTTTTATCGACCCGAAGGAAAAAGCTTATCCAGAATAACATAAGGGCAACCACGCTTATAGTGGCCGGCAACTCAGCAGGACGTTTGCCTTTGAACCCGATCCTCTCCTCCATCCCATAACCCCATTCTCATTTATTTTGAAGAACAACAAGCTTCTTCTATCATACAGGGAAATGCTGGAATGAGGAAGGGAGCCCTACTCCTTCACCATTCAACACCTCCCATTGTGATGGTTAATCCAATTTATTCATTAAAATTTTTGACTATCCTGCGGCTACAAGATATTATGGAGGGCATGAGGGCTGACATAGATCAGGAGGACGAACCATGGATGTGTTTGCAGAGTATCTGGCGAAGATCGATAATCCGGTCCATCAGGCAACGGTCGAGGAAGTACTCACCTGGGTGTTGCAGGAGTTCCCGCAGCTCGAACCGAGAATTGGCTGGAACCAGCCGATGTTCACCGATCACGGAACATACATTATCGGCTTCAGTGTAGCCAAAGGGCATATGGCTGTCGCCCCGGAAAAAGCGGGCATGGATCATTTCGAGGAAGTCCTGAAGCAAGGCGGAATAGATCACACCAAGCTGCTGATCCGCATGAAATGGACGAATCCGGTGGATTACGGCCTGCTTAGACAGTTAATCGAGTACAATATTGCCGACAAGGCAGATTGCACAAGCTTTTGGCGGGTGTAGCTGCGGCTAATCATCCGCTCCCGGATACAGAAAAGGACATGCGCGGGTAGCATGTCCTTCTTTTTTGTCACCAAATCACGCCACTGACAATCTTGCGGTGATCTGACACATACGCTCTGAATTTATGCTCCTGTGCGGCATCCTCGAACGATTGCTTAGCAACGAACCAATACTCCTGTGGCCCATGGAACAGCAGATAGTAGCTCTGGTTCTCCCATACCCGGGTGAAAGAGCCCCAGGTCATGACGGACGCGTCCTTCTCCGGACTGAAATTGATCCCCTCTGCATCGAAAAGATATTCAAATTCCTTATTGTACCTTGTATCTGCCGACAATATCTTCGGTAAAAGCAAGGTTCGCATCACGATTGACATTCCCATGGTCAGAACCAGCGTAATCGATATGCCGAGCAAAATGACCGACTGGTTCTGAGTATACAGAATCATGCACACCGCTATAAATACCGCTTGAACGCCAATCGATAGTATAGATTTCCACGAGTGGAAATATAATGCCCGCGCCACCTTGGAAATATGCCGTCCATAATGAAAGCTGATTGTCTCCATCCTGCCACCCTCTATCTTTTCACTTCAACACTTATAGTAGTATAGCATCCAACGCGTAGAAAATCCTGCCCCGTTTACACTTCCCGCGTCTGTTCAGGATGATACAGAATTCGCTGGTAGTCCCAGTCCTTCGTGTCCATATCGCCCAGATACATCCGTTCATGCTCCGGCACAAGCTCATATTTGATTCTAAGCTGCTCTCTATAGTAATCACTCGGATTCTCCAGATATGCATAATAGGCAGCCCGGCACGCTTCATGCGCCGTTTGCTCGCCGTTCAGCTGCTTGTGGAGGTTATGCAGCTCTTTGAGCTTCTCCTGTGCATCGGCAGAGTATAGGGCTTCGCCTAATGTAACTTCGCCCAATTGCAGAATATGTACCTTTACAGGAGTATCCATTGTCGTGAAGAAGGTCTTATCTGCAACAAGCGCGTCCAGCTCCTCCAGCGTATATTCTGCGTCAGCAGGCAGGTTATAGACCGCTACCTTTCCGTCCTTGTATATCACAACATCGACCAGGTATACTGCGCCGCTATTCTTCATGAACAGATGGACACTTTTGCCCTCCGTCGTCTGGTAGAACATTTCGCTGTTGACATAGAATTCCGTAGAGGAAGGTGAATGCGCAATTCGGCGCGCTTCACTCTGCTCCTGCTCCCGGTCCGAAATCTCATAGATATTCGTATGGTCCGGGTTCAGCAGGCTCACTGTTTCCTGAATATGCTGGTAATAGCTTGCAGCGTTGTAAGTCCACTTTGCCGACTCTACCGTATACGCACCCAGTCCATGAATGGACAGCTGCTTCCCGGAGGGGACGGCCGGCGTTAACCAGCCTGAATTTATTTTGCCGGATAAGCCCTTAAGATCTGTAAGCTCCCAGCAGTTGACCATGCCGTCTTCGTACACATCTACATTAATATAGAAGTAACTTCCTCCGTTATGGATGATTCCGGGAATGGAAGTCCCTTCCACCGCCTTGGTTCTTCTAATCGCTCTCATGTGTAACCCCCCTTAGCTAGGATTTGGCAATTGGTTCGACGACTGGCTCCGGTCCAAGCTTCACGCACAACGTTGCAATCAGGGCTATCAGGAACCCGGTGGCACATGCGATCAGGAAGCCGCCGAACCCGTCCCCCAGATAAGCAGGCAGCGTAGCCAGTCCCGGAAAAGCGAATGAAATCGCGGACGAGCCGAACATCCCGACCATCCCGCCGCCAATCGAGCCTGCGCAGCAAACAATAATCATCGGCTTACGCAGCGGCAGATTGACCCCGAACATTGCAGGCTCCGTCACACCAAACAAGGCCGATATCGATGCCGACAAGCTTAGGGTACGGAACTGCTTGTCTTTGGCTTTGATGAATACTGCCAGCGCTGCTCCCGCTTGGGCAAAGGCGGCGGGACCCATCAGCGCGAGGATCGTGTCTGATCCACCCGTGCTGATGTTGTTGATCGCCAGCGGCACCAGACTCCAGTGCAGGCCGAAGATGACCATCGGCTGAATGATCGCCCCCAGCACCATTCCGGCGCCGACTGAACTGAGATTATACACTGTACGGTACCCGTCTGCCAGGGCGTCACCGGCCAGCGCCCCCAGCGGTCCGAATACCAGCAGCGTCACCGACGATACCACGATCACGGAGATCAGCGGAGTGAAGAAGCCGCGGATGACCTCCGGTAGTATTTTGACACAGAATCGCTCGACGTAGACCAGCAGGCCTACCGCCAGGATAATAGGAATAGCGCTTGCAGGATAATTCACCGGCTTGATGCTCATGCCCATAAACTCTATGACTTCGTTGTTCGCAAATAGTGTAGTCAGACTGGGATATAGCATAACCCCGCCTATAACGACCGCCGTAAAAGGATTGGCCCCGAATTTACGGGCTGCCGTAAACGCCAGCAGCAGCGGAAGGTAATGGAACAGGCTGTCCGCCATGGCATTCAGCACCGTATAGGTGCCTTCGGTCTTGCTGATGAGCTCCAGCGCAACCGCACCTGCGAGCAGACCCTTCATGATTCCTGCCGCGCTCAATATATTAACTATGGGAAGAAAAATACCAGAAATGCCGTCAATAATGATATTGACCAGACTGCGTTTGGATGGCTTCACGACTGTCTCCTCATTCACAACGTTCATATGATCCCCCTGCATTCTTACTCCACTGTAATACGAATGACCCGTAAGAGTCACTTTTTGCAAAGTACCCCTCCTACGGGTCAAGCTCTACACCGGCGTTATTGCCGGTTCTCTAGAAGACTTTCGTTGTCCATGATTCACAGTTCCAGGTATCGGTCACGATATCACGGTAGAATTCAGGCTCATGGGAGATCAGCAGTATGCTGCCTTTATAGGCTTTGAGCGCACGCTGCAGCTCTTCCTTCGCATCGACGTCGAGATGGTTGGTAGGCTCATCGAGTACCAGCAGATTGCTCTCCCGGTTAATTAGCTTGCAGAGACGTACCTTAGCCTTCTCGCCGCCGCTCAGGACAGCAATTTTACTCTCAATATGCTTGGTGGTCAGGCCGCACTTCGCCAGCGCTGCACGAATCTCAAATTGGGAGTAAGACGGGAATTCGTTCCAGATCTCCTCGATACAGGTGTTGTAATTCGATTCCTTCATTTCCTGCTCGAAATACCCGATCTCCAGCAGATCGCCAAGCCGGGCTGTGCCCGAGATAGGCTGGATCTGGCCGAGAATGCTGCGCAGCAGCGTGGTTTTACCGATACCGTTCGCACCGACGAGGGCAATCTTCTGCCCACGTTCCATGCTGAGTTCCAGCGGACGCGACAATGGGGAATCATACCCGATCACCAGATCCTTGGTCTCAAAAACCATTTTGCCGGAGGTCCGCCCCTGCTTGAAGTTGAACTGCGGCTTCGGCTTCTCCTTGGCAATCTCGATGACCTCCATCTTATCCAGCTTCTTCTGCCGGGACATCGCCATGTTGCGGGTAGCTACGCTGGCCTTGTTGCGGGCCACGAAGTCCTTCAGATCGGCAATCTCCTGCTGCTGGCGCTTGAACGCGGATTCCAGCTGTGACTTCTTCGCTTCGTACACCTGCTGGAAATACTCATAATCGCCCACATAACGCGACAGCGACTGGTTCTCCATATGGTAGATCAGGTTGATCACGCTATTCAGGAACGGAATGTCATGGGAGATCAGAATGAAGGCATTCTCATAATCCAGCAGATAACGCTTCAGCCAGTTGATATGCTGTTCATCCAGATAGTTCGTAGGCTCATCGAGCAGCAGAATGTCGGGCTTCTCCAGCAGCAGCTTTGCCAGCAAGACCTTGGTCCGCTGACCGCCGCTGAGATCGTTAACATCCTTGTCCAGACCGATGTCGGTCAGACCGAGTCCACGCGCGGTTTCATCGATTTTGGCATCGATCATATAGAAATCCTGGCTGGTCAGCATGTCCTGAATTGTTCCGACATCCTCCAGCAGCTGCTCCAGCTCCTCAGGGGTCACATCCCCCATCTTGCCGTACATGTCGTTCATCTCTTGTTCCATATCGAACAGATATTGGAAGGCCCCGCGCAGCACATCCCGGATGGATTGCCCCTGCTGAAGCACCGCATGCTGATCCAGATACCCGGCGCGCATCCGTTTCGCCCACTCCACCTTGCCTTCGTCCGGTTGAAGCTTACCAGTAATGATGTTCATGAAGGTCGATTTCCCCTCACCGTTAGCGCCGATCAGACCGATATGCTCACCCTTCAGCAGGCGGAAGGAGACATCCGTGAAGATGGCCCGGTCGCCGAAGCCGTGACTAAGCTTTTCTACATTTAATATGCTCATGAAGTTACACCTTTTCCTTTATTCTATATTCTCGTCATATTATAAAGGCTAACGCGCCACAACTCCAGAAGGTTTGTAAAAAAAGCCGCTTCATTTGTATCTTTTCTCAACATATCCAGGTAATTTGGCGGAAAACCGTGTACCTCCGGTCCCTTTATATGCTTATACTCTACAAGCTCAACTTGCGAAGATGAGATTCTATAAGTGAACAAATCCTCTCCCACACTGATATGTGGTCCGACTGTAGGGAAAGCCCTCAGTGTAATCCGAAAGCCAAAGCTGCGGAAACCGTTCACCCGCTCTATGTGTTCCACTTGAACCAAATACGGATAAAGTTGAGGACTTGTGATCAAAAGACTGAAATAAGCTGTCTTCAACCGATCATTCATATAGGGCAGCAATTGCAGCACAAGCATGTCTTGCAGTTGCAGCTCTCTGGAGTCAGCCTGCGGATTCTGTAAATGTGATGGCGGTTCTGCTGCGGTACATGGAGCCGGTGCAAGCCCGTCTGTTATAAGCGCGATAATTAGCAGGATGGTAATGACTCGCAGGTTTCTTTTCAGCGGAATCTCCCCTTGGTCAATAGGTATAGTATTAATTTGTCTAAAGGGGGATGAAGTATGTAAAAGCATATATTATATTGGTTAGAGGGTATTCAAATAATATAGCTCATAACAAAAAAGTGACAATAGCACAACGGGAGAATCAGACAATTAAGCGGAGGTAAGAATGTTAGAAATTAAGGGAATAGGAATTAGTGCCGTTAAATACGCACTCCTAAATTTCATGCTGGTCATAACCAACTTATTATTATATGCTTCAGGACCGGATGGGGGCGGAACCGGGGACCGTGAGGAAGGGCTGATGTTCTATCAGATGTACTTCATCTGCCTGCTTGCGGGATTTGTCATCTATGGAGTATGGTCCGTTACAGCAGGCAGATTTGAGAAAAAGACAAGAGGTCTAACTGCTATTCCTGTGTTATTATCCTCCGTTTGTATCATCAGTGTTTTAATTTATGCTAACCGTAAGTATAAGAATCTGTACGAGGGCGAGTTTGTGAATGCCGCTGGGTCTAAGGTCTTAGCACTCTACGCTGACACTTCCCTGTATCTGGTATACTTCCTTCTGCTGTTCGCTGTTTGCATCAGCGTGCTTGGAATTGTTAAGCGGAACAAATTATCTATACTGGGGCTTTTGCTGAATCTATCGCTGCTAGTACTCTTAAACCTAATACAATTTGTATAAAACAATACTCTCCATTCTCGCGGAAATCATGGCATGCTACGATGAAGCTACGCTCATTTGGAATCATGGAGGTGTAGAGATTGTATATGCAACAAGGTAACTTGGTCATCCGGGATGCAACTGTAGCCGATGCAGAGCTGTTATGCAGCTGGTGGAACGACGGAGCAGTCATGGCACATGCCGGATTTCCTAAGGGCTTAGGAATTACTGAACAAGAGGTGTTAACCCAATTGCAGACCGGGAGAGACTCTGAACGGAAAGGACGTTTGATTCTGGAAATCGATGGTGCTCCTGCAGGAGAAATGAGCTACAGTGCGGTTTCTGGACATGTGGCGGAGATGGGGATTAAAATCTGTGATTTCAATCAACAAAACAAAGGGGCAGGCACAGAATGTTTAGGTATGCTGGTCCGTTATTTGTTTGAAACACAGGGGTTTCACAAGATCATACTGGATACGAATCTTAAAAACACCAGAGCACAGCATGTGTATGAGAAACTCGGCTTCCGTAAAATAGCGGTACGAAAGAATGCCTGGGCAGATCAGCATGGGGAATTACAGACTTTTGTTGACTATGAGCTATCCCTAACGGAATGGACTCAAAATTCCTGACTGTGACTGGTCACAGTGTGTTCTGCTTTTCGCATACAAAAAAACGCCAACAGATGCATCCCTGCATTCGTTGACGTCTTACTGAACCAGACTTACGTCCGGCGCATATACGCACGCACGGTTATCGGAGCGAAGACCGCTACAATCACAGCGGCTCCGATCAGGGAGTAGACCAGATCACTGCCTACCGTTCCATGGTTCACCAGTTCACGGACAGCGGTGACCAGATGTGAGATCGGATTGTTATTCACGAACCACTGAAGCCATTTCGGCATCGTATCAACCGGCACGAAGGCATTCGAGAGGAAGGTTAGCGGGAATAACACGATCATTGAAATCCCCTGTACACTGGAAGCCGTACGGGCGATCACACCGAAAAAGGCAAAGATCCAGCTGATGGCCCAGGAGCATCCTATGACCAGAACCGCCGCCAGGGCAACCCCGCCGATGCCGCCTTCCGGCCGCAAGCCCATAATGTAGCCCATTACGAAGGTGAGTACCGTAGCAATCGTGTAACGTATAGTATCTGCTAACAGTGCCCCTGCGAGAGGAGCAATCCGGGCAATCGGCAGCGATTTGAAGCGGTCGAACACCCCTTTTTCCATATCCTCCCGTAGCTGGACACCGGTAACGACGGAGGTCGTGATTACGGTCTGTACCAAGATTCCTGGAATAATTACCGGCAGATAACTTGCCACATCCCCGGCAATCGCCCCGCCGAAAATATACGTGAACATCAAGGTGAAAATAATCGGCTGAAACGTGACGTCAAACAATTGCTCCGGTGTACGCCGGATCTTGAGCAGTCCTCTGTAAGCCATCGTAAAGGAATTACGTACCGCTTGGCCGAAGCTGGTATGGTTTTTCAAATTACGGTCTACACCCGGCTTAATTAAAGTACTCATGCTAATACTCCCTCCTTCTTCTGTGTACTATCCGGGACAAGCCCCGCCTCTTCCTTGACGCCATGACCGGTTAGGGTCAGGAATACTTCATCCAGCGTTGGCTTCTGCACACTCATCTCAAGCAGCGGTATGCTTGCTTCACGAAGTGCGATCAGCAGATCGGTTACCCGGTCCACGTTCCCCATCGGTGCGATAATTTTGGCTGCTTCTGCCGACAGGTTAGAGCGTACCTGAAGCACCTGCTCCACAATCTGCCGCGCCTTCAGCAACTGCTGCGGATGGACCACCTTCAGGTGAAGCGAGGAGTTGCCAACCGAGCTCTTGAGTTCATCAACTGTTCCCTCTGCGACCACCTTACCGGTATCAATCACGGCAATCCGGTCCGCCAGCTGATCCGCTTCTTCAAGATATTGGGTCGTCAGCAGGACCGTTGATCCCGTATTCACCAGCTTGCGGATCGTCTCCCACATCTGATTGCGCGTCCGGGGATCAAGCCCCGTTGTCGGCTCATCCAGGAAAATGAGCGGAGGCTGCGCAATTAGACTGGCCGCCAGATCCAGCCGCCGGCGCATCCCGCCGGAGAAGTTCTTCAAGGGGCGCTTGGCGGCTTCCGTCAAGCCGAATTCCTCCAGCAGGTCAGAGGCCTTGCTGCGAGACTCCGCACGCCCCAGGCCATGCAGCCTGGAGAAGATGATCAGATTCTCAGTCGCGCTAAGCGACTCATCTACTGACGCATATTGACCCGTCACTCCGATTAACTGACGCACGATCTGCGGTTCTTTTGCCACATCATGTCCGAAGATACGCGCCGAACCTGCGTCAGGCCGAAGTAGGGTCGCCAGCATGCGAATTACGGTTGTCTTCCCGGCACCATTGGGACCCAGCACCCCATAGATCATTCCTGTGCCTACTTTGAGATCCACACCATCCACGGCCCGGTTGCTCCCGTAGATTTTGACCAATCCTTGCGCTTCAATGGCGTAGCTGCCGCCCTGCCCTGCTGATTGTGTCTGCTTCATGCTTTATTCCTCCTTGAATGCTGAATCTATAAGGATAGTAACCGACATATTTAAACTGAATTTAAACCTCCTTCTACTCTGTCCGGTTGCTGTTTCCCTATCCCATTAAACCAAAAATCCGATCCTTTGGGATCGGACTTGCGGAGTACGCTTGCAGTCGTACCTTTATATGCAGTTCTCCTTAGTCATAGCCGCCTTCCGCTTCGGGCAATGCCTGGTACTCTTCTTTACCCGCTACAATGTCCGCGATGAAGTTCCGCAGCTCCAGCAGCTTCTCTGCATCTTCCGTAAGCTCACAATTCTCGCCGGACCAGGACCAATTCCGTGTGAACCCGTTTACGGTGATCCTCCAGCTGTCTTCCTGGTAAGGGACCACCGCGCAGCCCTGCTTGAGGGACACAAGCTCCAGCTTCCCCATGATTCGGATGCCTCTCATCCGCTCATAGATGCTGCGCATTTCATCTTCGGTCAACGTAATATCCGCTGTGGCTGTTCCGTTCATGATCAGATCTTTTACCACGGTATCCTGATACGTATTGATCTCATTCTTGGTGACCTCCCCATACCCGTACCGGACGAGAAAATCGAAATCAGCAGGCATGTCTTCAGGCATCTCTCCCAATACCTCCGGCCGCTCAGGGGTAAGTTGTGTCTCCTTATTCGTGTTACAGCCAGCTATGAGCAGTACGACCAGCAGTAAGTAATATATGTGCTTCAGGTCGGTCCCCTCCACAAGCGAATTTTACAAAAGTACAGCATCCAATCTTAGGTATTATAGTTGTAGGCGGCTAAATATTTCGCAATGACTTCCTTACTCTCATGCCACCACAGAATAGGAACTTCGCCAACCTTCAACAGACCTAACTTAGCGGCCAGATGATTGGAGCCAGTATTGCCGGTATCACAATCCCAATATGTTGTTAGCTGCCGCTGACGGCCAAGCGCTATGAATTCTTGACACAGTCTGAACGCCAACCCTTGATTACGGTATTCCTTGTGCGTGATGATATCTGGTTCAATATAGCCGCCACCCACATAAAAAGTATTACAAGCGCTTACAAATCCGCTCTCATTCAAATAACAATAACCAAATGCCCTGTCCAGATAGGTCTCAGCCGAAGTCCACAGTAATCGGTAACTATCGTCCATCTCCTGAATGTAGCGTCCAAACAACTGCTCATCGATGCTAGTTAAAACAAATTCTCCAGAATCCTCCTGAATGTCAGCAGGAGCTTTAGCGTTACTGTTCATCTTATAATGTGTTCTACTGAGCTCCACTGTGTTGTCTTTCAAAGGTTCTTTCAGCACCGCAAGCCATTGACTGGAGGAGAAGTACAAATCATAGAAATTCGCGTGATTGGCCGGATTGGCATGAATTCTCCTTCTCTATGCGCTAAAAGATGCTTGATTCTACTATACTCACTAGGCTGTAATTCAATCATTCTATTCCTTCCTCTCAGTTAATTACCTGTTATGTATATCTGGCCTTCTGCCCTTCTCCCCTTCTCCTAGTAAAAAAGGCCGGGGCCACAGTCACCTGTGTCCGCCAGCCTAGTATATCATGCCTACCGCCAATTCTTCACTTCTACCCACGCGGCACCCGCTCCGCTCCGTTCAAACGCTGTGCCCACAGCTCCTTTAAAAGGCTCCAGCAGGGTCGGGTCCCGGTCGATCAGATCATACACATTCATGATGGCCGTATTCTTCGGGTCGCTCAGATAAGCGTTATCTTCTTCTCCGGTGAACAGCCGCCAGCCGCTGTCCTCCTCACGGGTAGGGGCCTCCCGGTACATCCAGCGCACACCGCTTCCTGGCGTCAGGCATTGCCTGGTGACCATACCCGCCTTCTCCCCGGCTTCGACCCATGCCGGATCTCCTTCTCTAAGAATCGTCTGGGCGATATGTCTGGGCTCGAACTCCACCGGATCTCCGAGCTGGAGCGACTGGATAACCCCCGGTGTATTGGTCAACAGCCCCGTGTACCGCCCGGTAACCGGATCTCTCCCGGTGATCTCCACCCACATCCGTTCAGCCCGTGGCTGCCCTTCAGCCGGTTGGGTCAACATGAAGTGCAGCCGCACCATTCTCCCCGTACCCTGTGTCTCCCGTTCCTGTCTTGCAGGAATAAAGAACGACTCAGGATGTAGCCTGCTCGTCTCTTCCACATCTTCCAAAGTCCACTCCATGAATTATGCCTCCTAGTCAGTTATACTAGACTACCATTACCCGATTGTAGGAGGCGCTATTCATTCTGACTGGAAGCCCCGTCCGCTCTTGCTGAATACCTGCACCGTTAACGGCGCACTGCTTCCCGCACAGGAATCCATATTTCACTTTTAAAAGTTGGCGAGTGGGTATCCTTGCTTTCGTTCCACAGAAGCTCCGGCCCTTCGACCTGCTCGTAATTGGAAGAGGGGAACCATTCGGAATAGATCCGGCCCCAGACATTCTGGAGCGTGCCCGGAAAGGGACCCACCACTTCGAACACGGCCCATGCAGACGCTGGAACCTCCAGCTTGGCGTAGGGCGGCGGGCATTCCTGCGTGGTAGCCACTCCGATATAATGATCCAGCTCCCCACGTTCCTCCATCCGGCCTTCGGAGAAATTCACCGACGAGCTGATTAGCCCTGACGGAACCATATCCGACAGCCCCTTCAGCTCCCCTATCATCTCCATGCTCAGACTCTGCCACATGGCCGCGATCTCCGGGTTCACCCCGCTGAACTGGATAGCTACCCTTTTCTTGAGTCCAACGATCCGGAAGGCCTCTTTCTCCTCAATGCGGTAATTCATTTCACTGCCTCCTCTAATGGTTAACTGAAAAGTCATTCGAGGAAAGGCCTTCAGGGGTGTCCCTGCCGATCTTGCTTCTGAAGGCGTTACGCCATGAAGCTGCTGAAAGGCTTTTGTGAATGCATCCGGCGAAGTGTACCCGTACTCCAGGGCAACATCAATAATCCGGTGCTGGCTTCCCTGCAGCTTGAAGGCAGCCAGCGTAAGACGTCTGCGGCGGATATATTCCGAGAGCGGGATACCGGCCAGGAAGGAGAACATCCGTGTAAAATGATACTCCGAGCATAACGCGAAGCCCGCAGCCACTTTTATATCGATCTCGTCGTCCAAGTGCTCTTCAATGTAGAAGAGTGCAGCATTCATATCTTCCAGCAGGTTCATCGTGCACCTCCCTTTCCTCCCCATCAGAGTAACAGCTACGCAGGGAATGCATCCGACAGTTCCTGCACCATATTAACGGGTACTTTCTTATTCAAGACAATCGGCAAATTTAGAGGCATAATGAAGCATAGAATATATACGAATAAGCTAGACAGGAAATCCCCATTACACGGTTAAAAAGGGAGGTTGCCATGAAGCTTGTCCCCAACTGCATCACGCTCAGCCGAATCGGGCTGGCTCTTCTGCTGCTGTACCTGGCGCCGCTGGGCACGGGCTTCACTTTAGTCTACCTCCTGTGCGGAATTACCGATATGCTGGATGGCCCTATTGCCCGAATGACCGGTACGGTTAGCAGCTTCGGTGCCAAGCTCGATTCCGTGGCCGATATGACGCTGGCAGGCACTGCACTCTATACCTTATATCCGTTCCTTGGTCTGACCCTCGGCCTCATCCTGTGGATCGCGCTGATTGCCGTCATCCGGGGAGCCTCCATCCTGACCGCTCTGCGCAAATTCAGCACCTACGGCAGCATTCATACCTACGGCAACAAGCTGGCCGGACTGCTGCTATTCCTTACACCTTTGCTGCTTCCCTATGTGAATCAGGCAATCTGGACAATAGTTGTATGCTTAGTAGCCACTCTATCAGCAATCGAGGAACTGATCCTGCTTCTGATCTCAAGTGAACTGCAGTTGGACCTTAAGGGACTGTATGTGCGGCGCTGATTAGCATTCTGCAAAGCGATGAAGCAACTCCTTGACCTGCCGCCTTGTATTTACGATCAGCACTTGCTGGTGAGCTCCGGTCTGCTTGAGTCTCTCCAGGGTGACAGCACGGCTTCGTGCCTTATAGTTCCAGACCCATTTCACAAATGCCCAATCGAGCTTCTCCGGGCAGCCTTCGTTCATATCCGGTCTAGTCTGGTTATGGTACATAAGACGACGCTTCACAATCCGGTACATACACAATATCCGGGGTAAATCCAGAAAAATAATGACATCCGCACGCTTAATCCTTAGCTCCATGGTCCTTGAATAATTACCATCTATAATCCATTGCTCCTGGTCGGTGTATTGCCGCACCAGTTCGTCCCACTCTTCATTTGGCTTAGGAACCCAGTCCGGGTTCCAGAAATGGGCATCCAGATGTACGACCGGCAGATGAAGAAGGCCGCCAAGCTGACGGGCCAGGGTAGACTTGCCTGATCCTCCTGATCCGAGAATTAAGATCCGGTTCATAAGCTTCTCCTTGTGCATTTTGACATCGTGGTGATCCATCACTCCAGCCCTAAATACTCTCTTATCCCATCTACAACAGCGGAGGACACGCTCTCTTGGAACCCGGAGGTCCACATCTTCGCCTCGTCACCGGGATTCGTTAAATAGCCCAGTTCCAGCAGCACCGACGGCATTACCGTATCGCGCAGAACGAAGTAATTCCCTTTCTTCACGCCGCGGTCTTTGAGACCGGTAGCTTGAATGACATGCTTATGTATAGTCTCGGCCCAAGCCAAGGATTCTTCATGATAATAAAAGGTTTCTGTACCCGATGCTGATGCCTCCTCATAGGTATTTCCATGAATGGAGATGAACAGGTCTGCGGCCAGGTTGTTGGCGAACTGGGGCCGGAACAGCTCTTGTGAGGAGATAAAAGCATCCCCGGTCCGGGTAAGCAGAATCTCAAGCTGCGGGTCCTGCTCCACCCGGGCTGCGATTTGCTCTGACAGGCTAAGATTGAAATCCTTCTCCAGGCGTCCACTGACGGAGACTGCCCCGGGATCTTCACCGCCGTGACCCGGATCTACCACAACCTTATAGACCTTGCCCAGGTAGGGCTGGCTGCTGCTTTGCGGTTGACTCGTACTTCGGGGTACACGAATGGCCGAATCCTCAGCCGGGGCCGCACTTAGACCTGTATCGGCAATCCTCCCGCCAGAACCGCTGCCGGTGCCATTGCTACATGCCGCCAGCAGTAATAGGCTGAGCCATATGGCGGCTATCAGGTACATTTTCCTCATTCCGGTTGCTCCTTCTCGCTCACTTCCTGCACGTTGCCTACTTCCATTTCAGCATACCGGAGGCTTGATAAGCAAGACCTAATTCTCCGTAGCTTCAGGGGCGTTTTCCCCGCCAGCCTTATCCGGTGAATTCAGCAGCACCAGACCCCCGATAATAATCAGCAGACTAATGCCGGTGAGCAGATTGAACGGATCATTCCAGATCAGAATGCCGATCAGTGCTGTCAGCGCTGTCCCCACGCCAGACCAGATGGCATAAGCCAGGCTCAGAGGTATGGTGCGAAGACTGATTGATAAGCAGTAAAAAGCCAGGCCCATTCCAAGTACTACTCCGATCGACGGCAGCACACTGCTGAATCCATCGGAGAGCTTAAGCATAGTCGTACCGAAGATTTCTGAAATAATAGCGATGCTTAGCGCTAAGTAACCTCTCATCTCTACACCCCCGTTGACAGCTTCAGCAGAACCACACCGCCAATGATGAGGATTAAGCCTGCTATTTTTCGCACATTCAGACGTTCCTTATAGACCAGCACGCCAACCAATGCGGTTAACGCCGTTCCCACGCCAGACCAGATGGCATAAGCTGTCCCGAGAGGGATTTCTTTCAGCGCCAGTGACAGATTGAAGAACGCCAGGCCCATGCCAGCGACCACCGCAATGGAGGGAAGGAGCTTTTTGAACCCGTTGGATGCCTTAAGCATAGAGCTGCCGAAGACCTCACTCACAATGGCTAAGGATAGTAAAACATAAGCATTCAATGGGACTACCTCCTTAATGGATCATTTCATATAATTTCCGGATGACCTTATCACGCATATCATCGCTGATCTCGCCGATCCCGAATACCTCCGATAACCACAGGCCGTCTACAGCCAGCCGGACAATGGAGCCAATTACCGGGTCCAGCCCGTCATTCTCGATGTTCTCTTGCCAGACTGTATAATGCTTCCTTAATTCATCCAGCAATTCACCGTTTGTAAAAAGCGCTGCGTTAAGCGCAACATTCATGTCCTGCCCATCCTGATCGGCTTCTACGGTAGACTGCAAATAAGCACGGCTCCACTTCCCTTGCTCCCGTGTATCCTGGGCCGCCCTCTTCTGGACATCCGCAACAAAATCATTGGTAATGCCCGAAACCATACTGTAGATTAATGCGTCTTTATTCGGAAAATGGTGCAGCAGACCGCCCTTGCTCACTCCTGCTTCAGCAGCCACCGCTTCAAGTGTAAGCTTCTCAATTCCGCTATTCTTAACAATCGTTGAAGCTGCAGCCAGAATCAGACTGCGTTTGGAATTACTGTTCACAATCATCACCTCGTCATTCACTATACCGTCCAGACGGTTTGTTTGTCAAACAGATGAATTGCAGCACAAAGCGCTCATCAGCTGATGAGCGCTCCCGCAACTTATACTGTTCAATGGATATGCCGTTACAGTTAAGCCCCTGACAAAAGTCCCCGGATATAGCCGCTTAACTCCCTTGCAGTCTGCTCGTGCGCCGGCAGGCCCGGATGGGTCCGCGCTCCCATCGTTTCATTCGTCACATTCGGCAGCTGGAACACCGACACGTTCTTATCGCCTGTAGACCTCATGTATCCATCCACCGCGCGGTAGATCGCCGGCATCAGGGAGAGGCCAAGCATTCCATACACCCAGAGAAGATGCGCCCCGGGGTTATAGCCTCTCAGCTTCGCCAGGAACCTCGTAACCGCGGCCTCGAAGGCGGCCAGATCCTCCTGATGATAGCTTCCGTCTTCATTCAGCCGCTGCTTATAGATACGTCCGGTGCTCTCATCCAGCCATTCGGGGGAGTTGAACGCACCGTCATCATTGGTACCCAGGTTAACTACCACCACATCCGGCTGCCAGGCCGCAAAATCATTCATCTTATGCGCACCAAGCGCTTCATTATGCGGGCCGGTCAGCAGACCGCAGACCTGCTCGTAGATATCAGGGATGTTGCCTCTAGGATTGTTGTCCCAGCTGGAGAGCACTCCCCATCCGCTCTGTGAGATCACCCGGAATTCGGCCTGCACGGATTCGGCAGTGATCGCTGTATAGTTATGAACGCCGCTGAACCAGGCGGGAATCCAGTCCTCTTCACTCTTGGCACCAATGACGCCCTCACCTGAGGTGATACTGTCACCGATGAACTCCAGCCGGTACGGCTTCGCTTCAACAGGCAGGAAGCTGCCGTCTGTGCGGACCGCATGGAACTGAAGATAGGCGCCGGGGTCGCCGCTCATCGCCTGGACCTCTTTTACAATCCGGATATTCTTCACAGTCTCAGGGTTCATTCCTCTGAATACGCAGACCCAGTGCCTTCCGGCATTCAACATCTGTCTGCTGACGGGAACGGAGTTGATCAGCACACTGATCCAGGATTCGTGATGATCGTAACCGGACTCTACTTCAAGCCACAGCTCGGAGGCCCGGAGGTTCACTTCTATCGCACTGCCCGTCCAGAATAACGTCAGGGGGTTAAGCGCTCCGGTCGTTCTGCCATGAATCTTCAGATGCTTGATCTCTGTCAAAGGCTGTACCTGTAACTGCAAATGGGAATTGCTGCTCATTCTGAACCCTCCTGTTTGCTGGCAATCGAGAAGCTGCGGACCTTCATCCACTTCCCGCCTACCCATTCGTCAACGGTGCCCTTCCGCGTTCTGACACAGAACTTATGCGAGGTGCCGCGGTCAAAGCCCGTTGCTTCATATAACAGGTCCTCGCCCTGCTGTCCCTTGAAATACACCTGCTTCAGGCCGAGTCTGTTCAATAGTTCCTGCTTCACACTGTCTGTATATTGGCGCGAGAATTCTTTGGTCATCATTGTTCCTCCTGCTTCGTTTATCAACGGTTCAACTTCCCGGATGCTTCTTAGAGAATAACGTATATGCGGTGAACTTTCACCTTTATTTTTCACCAAACTGCCCTTAAATACCGGTTGATTTTGAACTCGGCCCTGTAATAGAATTAATGGATTATATAGAAAAGGATGCGCATACGCAATGCCTTACAAGGAATCACGTTCGCTTCGAAAAAGGTCGATTCTGTTCTTCTCGCTGATCATGCTGGTGAAAAGTTATTTCGCCTGGTATTACTTATTCGAGGACGGTCCCACCTGGACCACCTGGCTGAAGGAAATCCCGTTCGTGCTGCTACTGTTCTGCCTCATCGAATGGTTCGCCACCAAGCACAAGGTCGCCATCTATCTGATCGTCAATCTGCTCATTACTGTACTGTTCTTCTCTCTCATCGTCTATCATAATCATTTTGGTATGATTGCTACGTCACAGGTCTTCGGACAGGTCAAGCAGGTAGGCGCCGTCAAAAAAAGTATATTCGCCGTCGTGCATCCGCAATATATGCTTATCTTCGTAGACATCATTATTATCAGCCTGATCATGCTCAGACGCAAAAAAGCGCTCGCCTGGAAGCATTCCATGTCCCGGCCCAGCAACCGCAAGGCAGTGGCTATCCTGTTCTGTATCTCGCTTACGCTGTGCATGATGAATATTTTCCCCAACAAAGCCAGTATGAATGAGAATGTCAAGGCAGAGCAAATGGGCATTCTCAATTATGAAGCCTACGCCCTGCTGCGTGAACCCGCAGAGGAGCCTATGGACCCTGCGCAAATCTCCCAGGCTGGCATCGACATGACAAAGGGCATTCAGCAGAAAGCTAATCCGGTCTTGTTCGAGGCTGCCAAGGGTAAGAATCTGATCATCCTGCAGATGGAGTCGCTCCAGAACTTCCTGATCAATCTGTCCGTGGACGGAACCGAAATCACACCGAACCTGAATAAGCTGGCCGGCGAGAGCTACTATTTCCCCCGGTTCTTTCAGCAGGTAGGCCAGGGCAATACCTCGGATGCCGAATTCATCGTCAACACTTCCTTTTATGTGCCGCCGGACGGTCCGGCCACAGATAAGTATGCTCCGAAGGAGCTGCCGAGCCTGCCGAAGCTGCTGGAGGCACAGGGGTACGATACCGCGACTTTTCATACCAATAATGTAGAGTTCTGGAACCGCGGGGAGCTGTACAAGGCGCTGGGCTTCAATCAATATTACGACAAAACCTACTTCGGCGAAGAGGATGCCGTCTTCTATGGCTCCTCGGATGAAGTCCTGTACAGAAAGACCTCTGCGGAGCTTGCGCAGATGGATCAGCGTGAACAGCCCTTCTATGCCCATGTCATCTCGATGTCGTCGCATAATCCGTTCTCGATCCCGGAGAGCAAATACAAGATGACCTTGCCGGAACGGTACGAAGGGACGCTGGTCGGTGACTATATCCGGGCTGAGAACTATGCGGATTATGCGCTGGGCCAATTCATAGAAGAGCTTAAGAGCAGCGGTGTGTGGGATAACAGCATAGTGGTCCTTTACGGCGATCACCGGGGTCTTCCTATATTCTCGCTAAAAGAGGCAGACAAGGTCCTGCTGGAGGAGATTCTGGACCATGAATATAATGAGCGTGATCTGATTAATATACCGCTGATCATCTCAGCCACAGGCATTACCACACCGGCACTGAAGGAGCAGTTAGGCGGCCAGGTGGATATTTTGCCGACCGTTGCCAATCTGCTCGGGGTTCCGCTGGACTATCATATCCACTTCGGACAGGATCTGCTTAACCAGACCGCGTACAACCTGCTGCCGCAGCGCTATTATCTGCCTACGGGTTCCTTCGTTAATAATGAAGAGCTGTTCCTGTCAGGCAGCGGGTTCGAGGACGGCCAGCATTACACCCTGTCCGGTGACGGCACGGATCTGCTTCAATCGACAGAGGATGAATTCACCCGGGCGCTGGAGCTGCTCCGCATGTCCGACAGTTATGTTACTCAGCTGCCTGACCGGGTAGTTGAAGATCCGCCGGAGGGCGAATAAAAGCTGAAAATAGGCACCATCCTTCACACAGCAAAGCCCGGTTCGGAGTCCTGTCTCTGAACCGGGCTTCTTTATATGCTTGGTAGGGTTAGAGCTGCTTGTCCAGAAAATCCCGCACAGCCTGACCTGCCTGAAGCGGAAGCTGCATCCAGACATACGCATGAAGCGAATCCGGGATCCGCGCAATTTCATAGCTGTCCAGCAGCTCTGCGAAGGCATTCAGACTGCTGCGGACCCGTTCATCGTTCCATTCCGCTTCGCTGGGCAGGAACAGGACCGGGCATTGTATTGTCTGATAATAGTGTTCAAAAGACAGCTCCCAATACTTCACTATGTATTCGATTCTGACACGGTTCGGATAACAATAGATATACTTACCGTCTGGATGCTGCTCCAGACTATGCGTATAGAACGCACAGAAATATTCATTCCACAGGCCCTCCGCAGTCAGTTCAGCCCGCTGCTGGGCTACATACGATTCAACGCTGTCATAGCACGGTTCCTTCCATTCCTCCAGTTCTGCCCGAAGCTGCTCTTTCCTCTGCTCCACCGCTTCCGCCGTGCCGTCAAAAATACCATATTCGCCAAATTCGTTATTCAGCGCACCTTCGCACACCAGAGATAATACAAGCTCCGGATGGGCTGCTGCCAGACTGACCGCTACCTGTGCTCCCATGGAGCTTCCTACTACGTGGCACTTGTCCACCTGCAAATGCCTCAGTAACTGATACATATCCTCTGCCATCTCGTCAATATGATAGCCAGTCTCCGGCTTGTCCGACCGGCCATGCCCCCGGAGATCCGGTGCAAGGATGCTGTAGTCCTGCTCCAGTTGCGGGAGAACTCCATCCCACATATGCAGGTTTCCGCCGCTGAAATGAAGCAACAGGATGACAGGCTTGTCTTTTAAAGAATACTTAGCATTAATGCTTATCTCCCCAAGCAGGATACGTTCCTCGACCATTTCGATTGCTCCTTTGATTCCAACACACACTTTCGTTGCGTCATATTCTGAATTACATACATTGGTTAATCGGTTAGAGATAACTCTAACTGTCCAGCCCCTAAATCTCCCGCAGCAAGTCCATATTATGGGTCTCGTACATAGCCACCTTCAGATCAATAATATTCAAACTTTTCTTCAGTTCCTCCATCTGCCGCAGCACTTCCTTCCGGTGTGCAATCATCATCCCGCGCCGCGTTTCCCTGGTGCTGTCGCCTTCTATTACCAGATCAATATACCTTTTGATCTCTTTAATGGGCATACCGGTGTTTTTCAGGCAGCAGATGACTTTAACCAAAAGCAGATCCCCCTCCGAGAAGGTCCGGTTCCCCGCCTCATTGCGTCCGACAAAGGGCATCAGCCCTTCCTTATCATAAAAGCGGAGCGTATGTGCTGTTACCTCACAAATCGCCGCTACCTCATTAATACTGTACATCAGCTTTTCACCTCACCATGGGTTTTTGAAAGTGGCTTGACTTCGATAAATCTCTAAGTATTAGCATGGAGTATAACAAACCGCGGGTCAACTATGTATTAATGCACCTGGCGGACAAACAAAGGAGAGAACATTAAATGGACAAATTCCCCACATGGACAGCTGCCCAGATTCCTTCCCAGCAGGGGCGTTCGGCCGTTGTTACTGGTACAGGCGGACTCGGCTACGAAACCGCGCTTGAACTGGCACGGCACGGGGCAGAGGTTATCCTGGCGGGCCGGAATGCAGCGAAGGGAGCTAAAGCGGTTAAAAGGATCTCCGCAAGCGTTCCTTCAGCCAACATACGTTTTGAGGTGCTGGATCTTGCCAGTCTGGCTTCTGTGCAGGCATTCGGCACAAGAATGAATACTCAGCGGCGCAGTCTTGATCTCCTGATTAACAATGCTGGCGTCATGACTCCACCTGTACGCCAAGTCACCGCAGACGGGTTCGAGCTGCAATTCGGTACGAATTACCTTGGACACTTCGCGCTCACTGCGTACCTGATGCCCTTGCTGCGCCAAGCAAAGGAGCCCCGGGTGGTCAGTCTAAGCAGTATTGCCCACCGGAGTGGCTCCATTCATTTTGACGACCTGCAATTTGAACGCCGTTATCATGCCGGGCAGTCTTACGCCCAATCCAAAATAGCGATGATTATGTTCGCTCTTGAGCTGCAGCGCCGCAGTGACCTGGCCGGATGGAACCTGCTGAGCCTACCGGTTCACCCGGGGATATCACGTACGGACCTGCTGCTGAATGGGGCAGGACCAAACAGCGCTCCCGGCATTCTCCGTAGACTGCTTGGGCCAATCTTGTTCCAGCCGGCGGCCCAAGGCGCACTTCCTGCACTGTTTGCCGCCACATCACCGGAGGCCAAGGCAGGAGTCTATTACGGTCCCGGCAGACTCTCAGAAACCAGAGGCTTGCCTAAGCCCGGCAAGATGGCTCCGCAAGCACTGGACCGGGCTGCCGCATCCAGGCTGTGGGAGGTCTCACGGCAGCTGACACAGGTAGATTTCGAGGCCATTGTGAGTGGCTGACGTTTCTCTTAAGCCGGGTCTCGTTGCCCGCTAGGCACCAATCCCGCCTTCCCATCATACACAGATATAAAGAAAGGCGGGATGCAGAATGAGTACCATGACAGGTGAGGCGGAATGGGCGATTTTTCTGGCGGCTGTCTGCGGACAGACCTATACCCAATTTGCCAATGCGGAGGGTGCGTTCGTGGTACCGGCGGACTTCTCGGCCGTGCATAGCTTCCAGGCGAAATCGATGGGGAATGTGTGGGAGCTGTTCGGCTTCATTCTGGAATCACCGCAGGAGATCATTATTGCCTGGCGCGGAAGCATCTCCACCAATGACTGGCTCTCGAACATGAATGCCGCGCAAAAGAAATTTAAATACATCCAGGAACCCTGCATGACCCATCGGGGGTTCACCGATATCTATGCATCCGCTCGGGATGCCATTCTCTCCTTGCTTGGCACTCTGTCTCCGGAGAAGACGCTATATGTAACAGGCCATAGCCTTGGCGGGGCACTGGCTACTCTATGTGCGCTGGATGTTGCTGCCAACTCCGCCTTCACCACCCCCCGGCTGTATACTTACGGGTCTCCGCGTGTAGGCGACCCGGATTTTGCCAACGCCTTCAGCCGGTATGTGCGCAGCAGCTACCGCTATGCCAATCTTTTTGACGTCACTACGTATGTTCCGCCAACCGTCTACAAGCTGCCTAAGCAGAAGACCAAATACTATTACACCCATGTTCAGACCCTTAAGTCCTTATCCTTCCAGAATGGTAGCCCTGAGCTGAATCATGTCATCCGTAGTTATTTCGCTGTGCTGAGGAAGACACGGCCCGACTTCACCACAGCTCTGTGCACCGCGAACCCTGGGTTCTGTCCGGTCCCGGAGCTGATCACCTAGTTCGCCAGAATCTGATTCAGACTCTCCTCCAGCCGCTTAAGTCCCGCTTCGGGCTGTATCCGGTTGCGCACGATATGCTGCAGTTCCTCGGACATTGCAGTGAACAGAGCTGCATATTTATCCGTCTGCGGGGCGAATTTGACCTGATCTTTTGCTTGAATAAACCGCTCCCGGTAAGGCAGCTCCCGGTACATCCGGCTCTCTTCAACAGTAGAGTTCGCCGGAACATGCCCCGCCTCGCCCCAGATCATTCCGCCCACCTCCGAGAAGTATTTCATGAAGTCCATGGCACCCGCCTGCCTCTCCACGGTGGTATAGGCTGGAATCACCAGGGTGTGGGAGCTTCCCCAATGGTCTGCGCTGCCGAAGATCGGCGGAAGAGGCATAATCCCGATATCCAGCGCCTTATTGTCCAGATGGTGGCCTGCTTCCCATACTCCGCCGAACCATAGGCCTGCCTGCCCTTTGTCAAAAGAATCCCAAGGCGTATTATCGCTCAAATCGCTTAATCCCTCGTCAAACAGCCGCTGATAGAAGCTCAGCACCTCTACGGACTTCTCATTATAGATGGCTGCCCGCTTGCCGTCCCGGCTGAGCAATTCTCCACCCGCCTGATAATACAGATCGAGAAAAGACTCCTGGAAATACGGGGTGTTCACCGCCATAGACTGTACACCCGGTACCCTGGCTGCAATCTGCCGCAGCAGGCGGATGAATCCCTCCGGTGTATTCTCCTCCAGCAGCGGTGTTCCGTCAGCAGATAATACACCGGCCTTGGCCAGAATTGCTTTGTTATAGTAGAGCATATGGAAATGAGTATCCAGAGGCACTGCATAATATTGCCCGGCATAGCTGACGCTCTGAAGGTTCTGCTCCCCGATCTGATTGAACTGGAATCCGCCCTGCTGTGCCAGAGCATTGAGCGGTATAATTTGCTGCGCTTTGATGAAGGGAGACAGCCGGTCAGCATGAATGACCGCCACATCAGGCCCCTTGCCGAAGGACAGAGCGGTGCGGAGTCTCGCATAATATTCGTTCGATTCCAGTCTGAGCTGCTTGACGAACACTGCACTCTGGGAAGCATTATAGTCATGGATGATCCGCTCTACGAATTCGCCCTCTCCCCCTCCGAACGGATTCCAGAAGGAGATCGTCACAGGCGTGCTGCGCTCCGGCGGCTCCGTATACCTGGAAGAGAAATCCGCGCAGCCCGTGAACAGCAGCAGACACAGCAGCAGAACAGGCAGGATCAGCTTCATCTTCCTCCTCCTCCTTGAAACATAAATCAACATAAATCAATCTAACGGACGAATAATGCAAGAGTTATGCTCCTTAATTGTTCGTTTGGGCATCATTCTGCGAATTCATGTGTACTTGTGCTCTTCACCAACATTACTTAGCACCACCAGAGGGATAAATCCCTTTCACTTCACTGGCTCACCATGATTCTACTTTCCTGTACATGCTCCCTAAATATTGTAAGCGTTTGCAATAAGTTCCGTCGCGAGGCTCCCTTACCGCTCCTTGCGGACCAGCGCGCGATACTCGGAGGGAGATACGCCTGTGATTTTCTTGAATACCTTGGAGAAATACTTCGGGTCCTGGATGCCGACCAGACTGCCTATGTCGCCAGCCTTCAATTCGCCGGTCAGCAAGTTCTTCGCCTTCTCAATGCGGATGCGGGTCAGATACTCCAGGAAGCTCTCCCCGACTTCTTTGCGGAACAGATTGGCGAAGTAGTTCTTGCTCAGATGGACCAGCCCGCTGATCGACTGCAGGGTAATCTCCTGGTGATAATACTGCCGGATATACTGAGTCGCCTTAATAATACTGTTACGGTCGCTATTATACATCTCTTTCATATGTGCAACAAGCGCCTGGAAGGCCTGCAGGAACCACTCGCGGCTCTCTTCCAGCGTCTCCAGCTTGGACAGCTCGTCAAAGTACTGCTTCTTCAGCTCAAGCACCTGCTCTGCATCCTTCGACACATCCGGCCACAGAGTGGTTAGAATCATCAACAGCTCCAGTGAAATAATCTGCACCAGCTCCGCATCCCTGCGCACAACCAGCTGACCAAACAGTTGCTCCAGATATTCTTCCAGCTCCCGCGACTGAAAAGCATAGACCATCGACTGAATCTGATGGCTGCTAATCTGGAGCGATGGCGCTAGTGTAGTCCCTGACTGTGTCATTTGATGCTGCGCTGTGTCAGGCTGTGCAGCGTCAGACTGCGGCCCTTGTGCCAGCAGTTCAACGCTACCGTGAACCAGCACACGCCCCGTTCCCATGAACAACTTCATCCTTGCAGCGCCTGCGGCCTGGACATACGCATTTTTCAAATCCGCCCACTCCCTGACTTCTCCGCTAATGCCAATCGTTACAGTCCAGCCGTATTGTCTGGATAGCCGGAGAATCAACTGTTCACTGGAGCTGAGTAAGCGGTCCATAATCGCAGCCTTACCGGTCTGTACCATTACCTCTGAGGTTACAATTACATGCAGTACACCTTGTCTGTCACGAATCAGCTCATAGCCGATAACAGGATCGTTAAGACCTATCTCTTCAAGCAGGCTGCGGATTACCGCTGCTCCCTGCCCATACTCCGGCTCTGCTCTGCCCCCCGGCAGAATTTGCAGCACATAAAGCGGCCGCTTCTCCGCAAGCCCTGCCCGCGAAAGTGTATCGTGTTCGATTCTGCCTTGAACCGCCCCGAGCTCCAGCAGCTCGATCAGGAAGTTCTCCTTATGCACCGGCGCAATTTGAGCTGGCGCAGACTTTTGCTCCCAAGGCTTCTGCGCCCCTTCGAGGCTGTCCTTCAGCTTAAGCAGTACCTGCTCGAAGTCGCGCGGCATCATATCCGACTTGATGATATAGTCGGAGACATTTTGCTTAATCGCTTCCTTGGCATACTGGAAGTCCTCCAGATTGCTGAGGATAACAATCTTTAGGTCCGGAGACAGCTTGCGCACCTCGGCAATCAGCTCAATGCCGTCCATGACGGGCATTTTGATATCCGTAATCAGGATGTCGGGCAGTCCGGTTGCCATCAGCTCCAGCGCCTCCCGGCCGTTCCCGGCCTCCCCGGTGACCTCCATCCCGATGGCTTCCCATTCAATCATCGACCGGATACCATATCTCACGATAAATTCATCTTCTACGATAATGACCCGGTACATATCAGTGGTTCCCCCTTGTGTCGTCTGTGATAAGCGGCAGCTTGATCCGGATAGACGTCCCTTTTCCCGGTTCACTGCGCAGGTCCAGCCCGTACATTTTGCCGCAAATGAGCTTGATCCGCTCGTCCACATTCGCCAGCCCGATGCCTCCCGGCTTCTCCTCCTCCCGCGCCTGCCCATCCAGCAGACTACTGGCCTGCACAGGGTCCATGCCCTTGCCGTTGTCAGTGACCTCGAACCACAGCAGGTTGCCCGGTGCCTTGGTGCAGGAGATACGGAGCATACCGCCGGACTCCATCTCCCCAAAAGCATGGATGATCGCATTCTCGACAATGGGCTGGAGAATCAACTTCGGCGTACGCAGGCGGCGGACGTCTTCATCCATCTCAATGATAGTGTCAATCTTGAAGTTGAACCGGAACTTCTGTATGCCCAGATAACACTGTACATGCTCGATCTCTTCCTCCACCGTAACCGTCTCTTCCCCCCGGCCCAGGCTGATCCGCAAGAGACGAGATAATAAGCTGACCATCTCCGCCGCGTTATTGGCCTTCTGAATGAGCGCCGTCCATTTAATAATATCCAGCGTGTTGTATAGAAAATGCGGGTTAATCTGCGCCTGCAGCGCCTTGAGTTCAGCCATCCGTTTCCGGTCCTGCTCCAGATATACCGCTTTCAGGAGTCCGTCGATCTGCACGACCATTGCGTTGAAGTTGTCGCCGAGAATATCGATTTCATCATGCCGGCTTTTGGCCTTGTAGCGGACGCTGAGCTCGCCGGACATCACCTGCCGCATCAGCCGGATCATTTTCAGAATCGGGTTCGTAATCGAGTTCGCCAGCACCAGCGCGGCAATGACCGAGAAGACGATGCAGAGCAGCCCGACGAAGATGAAAATCTGCAGCAGGCGGTTGGAATCCTGATACAGCGCCGCCTTGGAGATCACATTGACGACCACCCAGTCATTCGTATGCAGCTTCTTGGCATTCACGATCAGGCTGTCTCCCATGTAGGCAAGCGGGAACCTCGTTTCCTCCTGTCCGGTACGCATGAGCTGCTCATACCCTGCCTGTCCCAGCACCTCGCTCACGCTCCGGCCGATCAGCCCGCTGTCCGGGTACGAGACGAGCCTGCCTCCGCCGTCTATCACGAAGCTTTGCAGGTCACGGTTATTGCTGACCGCCTTCGAGACCAGCTCCTTAATCACATCCTCTCGGATATCCAGCACGGCAACAATCTTCAGGGGACTGTCATCGGATATTTTATAGAGCTGCTTGGCGACTGAGAAGACATGGGTGCTCTGGGAATTGAGGCTGTCCACATAAGTGCCGTAGCGGGTCGGATACCAGCGGAAATTGCTGCCGCCCTTAAGAGTCGCAAGGAACGGCTCCACCTCGGCGGGCGTGCGCGTGCTCCAGCGGTAGATTCCTTTGATATAGTGCTTATCCGAGACGAAGGAGATGGACTGTACATCCTGATTAATTGCCACAATCGTGGACAGCTTCGTCGTCAGAGACAGACTATCCACATCATAGCTGGCCGGAGTGGTCCCATCAAGAGCCCGCAGCATCCCCACAATCTCATGATTGTTCAGCACCTGCATCAGCATATCCTTGTAGATGCCCAGGCGCGTATCTAGATTATCAGCGGTCTGATTGAGCAGATGCTCCGAATACTCGGTAGCCTTGTCGTTAAGGGTTGATTTCGAGATGGAAAAAGAAATAATCCCCATGACCACCAGCGGTGTCAAGGAGAAGAGAACAAGCAGCAGCATCCACTTATAGCGCATGCTGCTCTTCATTTGGATGATCCAGGATATCAAGCGGAGCCGCAAGGACCTGGCAGAACTCTCAGGAGATGTACGCATGCCCTATATCCCTTTCCCGGTATATAATATGGTTCAGGCTACCCCTTGACCCCCGACATGGCTACGCCCTGGACAATCTGACGCTGGAGCAGGATGAAGACAACAATCGTCGGAATCGCCGCCAGGGCGCTGGCTGTCATAATGAGATTGAGCGACATATTATTATTCGACAAAAAGGTGGGCAGCCCTGCCGACAGGATCATATTCTCCTCCGAGGTAATCGCCAGATAAGGCCAGAGGAAATTGTTCCACGAGAGGATGAAAAAGAAGATCCCGACAGACACCATCGCCGAGCGCGTCAGCGGCAGGCAGATACTCCACCAGAGCCTGAAGCTGCGGCTGCCGTCGATTTGCGCGGCTTCAATATAATCCTTAGGCACGCCGTCCATGAACTGCTTCAGCAGCAGAATACCGATCGGGTTGGTCAGTCCCGGGAGGATAATCGCCCAGATATTATCGATCAGTTCCAGATGCAGCGCAGTCTCATAGAGCGGAATCAGAATAGCTTCTGTCGGAATCAGAAGGCCTGAGACAATGAGCACATAGAAGATGCCCCGTGTGCGGAACGGCAGCTTGGAGAACGAGAAGGCTGCCAGCGAGCTAAGCAGAATGGAGATCAGGGTAGTGAGTACGCCGATCACCAGACTGTTCCAGGTCCAGAGCAGAATCTGCGAATCTCTAATGACCTTGACATAGTTACCGGTATTCAGATCCGACCAATCCACCCAATCGGCCAGCGTATAGACATTCACACCATCGGGCTTCAGGGAGGTGAGAAACATCCAGATCAGCGGAAGAACAAACAGCAGGGCAAGCACAATAGCCACAGTATTTAAAGCAAGCTTCTTCATGAATCTTCTCCTCTCCTATCCGTCCTTGCGGTCTGTAATTTTGAATTGAATCACGGCGATCAGCAGCATGATGAAGCAGAACACCATGGACTGCGCCGCAGCCATGCCGAACATATCCTTTTTGAACCCCGTGACATAGATATAGCGGATCATCGTATTCGTGGAATCGCCCGGCCCGCCGCCGGTCATAATCTGTACCTGCCCGAACAGCTTGAGACAGTTGATAATCTGATAAAAGATCTGGATCTTCATCACATTGGACAGTCCCGGCAGGGTAATGCTCCAGAACCGCTGCCACGCGTTCGCACCATCGATCTTCGCCGCTTCATAATGATCAGTGGGAATCTCCTGTAGACCGGCCAGGAACAGCACCATGACGAATCCGACGCTCCACCAGTCCGTTGCCAGGGTAATCGCCCACCACACAAACCGGTGATCCGTAAGCCAGTTAATGTCTGCGTTGATGCCAAGCATATGTAAGGCTGCATTCACCGGGCCGTTCTTCGCATCCAGCAGCCGCAGCCAGATGAAGCTGACCACGGAGACCGACAGGACATACGGCAGGAAGAACACTGAGCGGATCAGGGTTCGCAGCCAGATTCTCTGATTAATAATAAGGGCCAGCAGCAGGCCCAGGATGATGACCGTGGGCGCGCACAGCAGCACGAAATAGAATGAGTTCCACAGGTAAGCATAGAAATCTGAATTCTGCAGTATTTTTGCATAGTTCGCCAAAGCCACATACTTCTGCATCCCTTGAATGCCCCACACATGCAGGCTCATCCAGGCTCCGCGGATCACCGGCCACAGATAGAACACCGTGAACGGGATCAGGAACGGGATCAGGTACAGAATAGCCTTCAGTTCAGTCAGCAGGTGTACAGGCTCTGCTCTGCGAAGAGCCGCAGCCGCCTTGTTCTCACTCAAGCTCCGCTCCATCATTATCTCTCTCCTTCAGTTGAAATGAATCATGAGCCGGATTGGGACTGACCTGCCTCTGGCAGTAGTTCATCCCAATCCAGTCAGATAAGGCTAGTTCTCCAGCACTTCGTTAATCTGTTTCTCCAGCTTAGCCAGGCCATCCTCCGGCGTCTCGCTGCCAAAAATAATGTTCTGCAGTCCTTCGGAAACGGTGGTGATAATCGTCGTATATTTATCGGTTGGCGGCGCGAACTTCACCGTCTTCTGTGCCTCGATGAATTCGCTGCGGTAAGGCAGACTTTTGTAGGCTTCACTCTCTGTAATCTTGCTGTTCGCCGGCACATGGCCCGCCTGTCCCCAGATCTCCCCGCCCACTTCGGAGAAGTACTTCATGAACTTGGCTGCGGCTTCCTGCTTCTCCGGCGTCACGTAGGACGGGATGACCAGCGTATGGGAGCTGCCCCAGTGCGTCTGGCTGCCGAAGATCGGGGGCAGCGGCATAGCGCCGATGTGCAGCGATTCATCCCCCAGCAGCAGCCCTGCTTCCCATACCCCGCCGAACCAGAAGGCGGCTTTGCCGTTATGGAAGGTATCCCACGGCGTCTTGTCATTGAGATCGGCATATTTTTTATTGAAGACATCCATATAGAAGTTCAGCACATCCAGCGCCTGCGGGTTGTTAATGCTCGCCTTGGTCATCTCCGGGTTCAGCAGCTCGCCGCCTGCTTCATAATACTGATTAAGGAACGGCTCCTGGAAATACGGGGTATTCACCGCCATCGCCTGGACATCCGGCACCTTGGCCTGAATCTCAGAGAGCGTCTTCTCGAAGCCTGCCGGGGTCATATCATCCAGCTTAGGCGTACCGTCCTCGTTCAATAGATTGGCCTTCTCCAGAATGTCCTTGTTGTAGTAGAACATGTGGAAATGGGTATCCAGCGGAACCGCGTAAGGCTTACCGTCATAGGATACACTCTTGATATTGGAATCCGAAATCTGCTTCAGATCAAAGCCTGCCTTGGAGGCCAGCTCATCCACCGGCACAATCTGCTGGGCCTTCACGAACGGCGAGATCCGCTCCACGTGGGCTACCGCAACATCCGGGCCCTTGGAGGACGACAACGCTGTGCCTAGCTTCGCGTAATACTCGTTGGATTCGAGACGGAGCTGTTTGACCTTAACCTCCTGCTGCGAGTCATTGTAGCCCTTGATGATCTGGTCCACGAATTCCCCTTCCCCGCCGCCGAACATATTCCAGAAGGAGATCTCCACCGGACTGCCGCCTGCGCTCTCTGTTGCTGCGGGCCCGTTCGATGCCTTGGCCGCTCCGTTCTCTGTATTTCCGGAAGAGCATCCCTGCAGGACCAGAGCCAGTGTCAGCCCGGCCGATACCACACTTGCCAATCTTTTTTTCATCCTCATCTGTACAACCCTCTTCTCCGTAAAGTTTGTGCGAGGAAAGCCGTCACACTTTGATGTAAGGGCTTTCTTATCTATAACTCTACAGCGAACACCACCGTGCTTGAACCGACAAACCGCCGTTCCTTGGTGAACAAACGACAGATGTAACCCGGCCGCAAGCCCTGGCAGGTAGACGATCTTACGCAGGGTGGAGAATCGACAGATCATGAACAGTCGTCTGCGCACGCAAAAAGGGACCTCTTGAGAGGCCCCCGTGAAATTCCAGTCAATTCACTGTAAAATTGTCAAAGCTGACACTGTTGCCGAAGCCGCCGCGAACACCTACTGTGCCCGAAGTAAAGACGGCATCATTCTTGTCAATCTTGGGCACCGTCATATCTCCCACATAAACCTTGATGTTTCCGTTATTGACCACAACCTTCATGTGGTACCAGGTGTTCACGGCAATAGGAGTATTTACGGTCTGGAGAGAGGTCCAGTTATTATTGAACCGTCCAAGCCACACCTCACCGGCAGAGTCAATCCCTGCTGCGTAACCCTTTTGCAGATCAGCCCCGGTCCCCGGACTGGTCACATTGAAGAGAAGACTGGCCTGGCCTGCATTATTCAGCCGGATGTCTCCCTCCAGCGTATAATTCATTTTGGAAGGATAAGGGGTTAACAGCGATTTGTCGGCATTCACTGAATTCAGGTTGTAGGTTCCGCCGCTTACCGCCCAAGTCCCAGCATAGCGGGCCCACCCGTTGTCATTCGCCGAGAAATCATTGCTGTACGTGCCGCTGAGCGTCCCGAACCGCACCTGGACATTATGCCCGCCGACACTCCGGTCCACCGAATTCACGAAGGCAATCTCATTCGCTCCCGTCTGGTACATCGCCGTCCACCATGAATTTCCGAATGCCGGAATATCATTATCCACCCAGGTGTTCCCGTAATCGTTGCTCAGGGACAGCACGTTGGAATTGGAGCTGAGCAGGAGACGCCCGTCCGCCAAGGACAGGATGTATGGTCCGCCTTGCTGGTTCGTGGAGACCTGGGTGCCGATGCCGCTGGACCAGGTTTTGCCGTCAGCACTTTTTTTGGTGAAAATTCTGCAGCTCTGCGTCCCGCACACCTCAAAGGCTACAATATACTGCCCGTTCGCCATCTTGGTCCAGACCGGCATCCCCGGACGCGCGCCTGAATTGGAGGGGTCCCAGGCGACATAGATTTCATTCCCCCAGCTGGCTCCCCCGTTGGTGGAGATCTTCTGGGAGATAATCTGGCTGTACGACGGATTCTCCGTCACATGCTTCTCGCTTGCATACATCACGGCGACCGAGCCGTCATTCAGGAGCTGCATATGCGGCTCGTACACGCCTTTGTCGGGATTCCCGAGCGCGCCGGGAGCGCCGTTGTTCTCGTCGATGGTGCTGAGGAAGCTCCAGTTCGCGCCTCCATTCACGCTTTTATACACTCTGAGCTTGTACGATTCCTGCCAGCGGACAGACCGCATCGCCAGCAGAATCTCGCCATTCGCCAGCTGGATAAGCTGCCCGTTGTCCAGGTCACGCCCATCCTCCCATAGGGTGGACATCAGCGACCAGGTACGGCAGTTGTCGGTGCTGCGGAAGACCTGCAGCCGGGTCCCACCCCAGGAGACCTTGGTGTAGCCGTTGTTGTCGTAGATGGCAGCGACGGCCAGCCAGTCTCCGTTCGCCAGCTTGATCATCCGCGCATATTCCGCGCCGAAGGTTCCGGGTCTTAAGCCCCGGGCATCGGGACCGGCATCGGTGAACGTGTTGATATTGGTAATGGTGGAGGAACTCCCCCACACCACCGGTCCATTCGCGGCAAACACCGGGATGGCGGCAAAAATCAGCAGCAGACACAGGGAAGCGGACAGCGAGGTAAACACTTTTTTTAACACATAAGCCCCTCCTCTTAATCTTGAATAGGTGTAGCCTGTTGAACGCACTTATATGTAAGTGCTTTCACCAAAGATTCTAAAGGGCTTCCCATGGTCGTAGAACCGATAATTCACCGCTATTTAGGTCACAATGTTACGATTATTCCCTCGCCTGCCGGTTGATCTTACGAATCTCGTCCAGCGGAATCTTCGGTGTCCGGTCTGCCGTAAGTAGCCCATTCACTTCCTGCTGCACATCCGTAACCTGAGTATAGCAATAACCGCAGATGTAAGGTGTATCCTTGATCGCCTGCGTGATGCTGCGGAACCGTTCAATGAAGGCTTCCGTGCTGCTGACCTGCTCCCCATAGCCCCATCCCTCGCCGGTGTTGAAGGCAATGCCCCCGAATTCACTGACTATGACAGGCTGACCCCGGTATTCGTAGCCCTTGGCCATCGCGTATTTCCAGTTATTGAACGAGGAGCTCCCGCCAAGTACACTGCCGGAGTCTGCATAACGCGCAAGCAGCGCAGCACCGCTCTCCTCATAGTCATGCAGGGTAATAATATCGCTGATCGTATGCTCCCAGCCGTCATTGACAATCACCGGACGGTCCGGGTCCATCGCCTTAGTAAGATGATAGATGCCCTCAGTGAACTGCTGCTGCCGCTTGTTCGTGTAGACCTGCGGAATACCCCAGGATTCGTTAAAAGGCACCCAGGTAATCACCGAGGGATGATTATACTGCTGCCGGACAATCTCTGTCCACTCCTTCGTGAACTGCTCCACGGCCTCATCATTGAACTCATAGGTGGCCGCCATCTCCGACCAGACCAGCAGTCCCTTCACATCACACCAGTACAGAAAGCGCGCATCTTCAATCTTCATATGCTTGCGTACCCCGTTGTAGCCCATCGCGAGAATCGCATCAATGTCAGCAATCAGCGCCTCCTCCGAAGGCGGGGTCAAATGGCTGTCCGGCCAATAGCCCTGGTCCAGAATCAGCTTCTGGTACACTGGCGTATTGTTGAGCAGCACCTTGCCTTGTTCGATGGAGATTTTGCGGAGTCCGAAGTAGGAGTAGACCTGGTCGATCACCTTGTCCCCTTCGTACAGAACGAACTCCACCTCATACAGCACCGGCGAAGCGGGCGACCAGGACTGGAGCTTCCACGGGCCATTCACTTCATGGGTCAGCTCTACATCCAGCTGCTGCCAAGACCGGTCTATATGCAGCGAGACCTGCTTGAAGGTCTTCTCCTGCGTGCTGATCCGGGTCTCCAGCCGGAGATTCGGGGCTGCCACCTGAGCCTCGTACTCGAAGCGGACTGAGCGGTTATCGAGATCCGGAGTGATTTTGACAGACTTAAGATACGAAGGGGATACATACTCCAGCCACACACTCTGCCAGATTCCCGTGGTCTGCACATAGAAGCACTCGAAATTCTCATCCACCCAACGCTGCTTGCCCCGTGGTTGTGTACAGCTCTGGCTATCCTCTGCCTTGACGGTCAAACGGTTCAGCGCTCCGGCACCTGTGTTCAGATAATCTGTGATATCCAGTGTAAAAGCCGCGTACCCGCCTTGGTGCCCCCCGGCATAGCTGCCGTTCACCCACACCTTCGCGATATGATCCACCGCCTGGAAATTCAGCAGCACCCGCTTGGTGCCCAAGCTGTGAGGTAGTTGTACCTCCCGCTCATACCATACATACGGATGGAACGTGGTCTCGCCGATTCCACTCGCCACCGTCTCATACGTGAACGGAACCTGAATCTTCAGATCGCCGTGCAGCTCCTCATGCCATCTCTCCCGCTCCCCCGTGTTGTCATCGTCATACCGGAAATCCCATTCCCCGTTCAGGCTCTGCCAGGCGTCACGGACGAACTGCGGCCGCGGATAATCCTTGATATAGTGCCGGGTTGTCATTATAATGCGCACACTCCTTAATAACAATATTTTTGTTTTAATACAATAAATATGTATTAATTATTGCAGAATCCGCTTAAATGTCAATGGTGACGTCAAAAAGAACCTTCGCCTAAGCAACAGGTTCTTTTCCGCAAATAAAATCTTACATTCACCTTACTTCTAGACTAAGGCTCCACACTATAAAAAATCTTCATCACCAGATCCTGCTCATAATCGCCGAACTTCTTGCCGAACAGGTTCATGCCGCCCTTGAAGACCGCATTCTCCTTCACACCCAGCCGCAGATCCACGTGGTTCTGGCCGGTGAGGTTCAGCTGCTCCAGATTAACAGCAGATAGCTCCTGATGGTCGATAGTGCTGCGGGTATTATCTACGCTCCAGGTCTTGAGTGCGCCGAACTGGGTTCCCGTATCAATCCACCACGAGGGATTCAGCTTCCCGCGTCTGCCGCCGAAGTCGCCGGGCGAGGTCCAGGTTCCCACCTCCACCTGGTTAATCCACAGTGTGATATCCGAAGGCCAGTCATTCTCGTAATTCGGTGCCTCTGAGCAGATCTCCATGGAGAACTGAATCCGGTGAAGCACCGCTCCTTGCGGAATTTCCAGCGGATAGCGGTATTCGAGATACCCTTTGCGCAGCCAGAGCAGCTGGGCTTGTACCCTGTCCGGATGGAAAAATCCCGCCGGTGAATCCTCCGTTATAATCGGACCGTTCTCACTGACCATCCCGCAGGTAGGCGCCACTTCACAGGCTGTGAAATTGCCGATCGGCATGGAGATCTCATAGCAATATTCGCCTTGACCGGCTTGCAGGCGGCGCTGCGGGGCATTGATCGTGATCTTGATATCATCATAGATCCTGCTGCATACCTTCATCGCCCCGCGTGAAGCAGGCAGCAGCTCGGTCTCAATCAGCCCTGCCTGCTCCAGTACCTTCACGTTGGAGGCTGCCGTAGATACCGGAATTTCCAGCGCTTCAGCCAGCTCCGCTACATTCATTCTCCGGGTGTTAAGCAGCGCCAGCATTCTGAGCCTTAGCTCTGTAGAGAGCGCATGTGTCACCTTCACCAGCTCATCCGCATGCTCCATGGACAACTCAAGCATATCGTTCACCCCTGTCCAGCTTAGTTATCCAGCATATGAACCTGATCGCCCAGCCGAACTTCTCCCGTGCGGATTACAGAAGCATAGACGCCGAACTGCTGCTTAAGCTCTTTATATACTTGCTTCAGCAGCGAACTGTCCCGTTCCAGGGTATCCGGGTCTGTCGTAATCATTACGCAGCGCTCGCAATAGCTATCCACTTGCAGCACTGTACTGCCTATCGACAGACGGCGGCCGAGCCACTCTTCCTCCCCGAGCGAGTCCTCACTCACTTCCACGAGAAAGTTGCCGCGGAAGCGGCGCTGGTCAATTGGCTTGCCCCACATCGCCTCCAGCTTCTTCAAGCTCTTATCGGTCACCAGCAGAATACTTGCCCCATCTACCGATAATAGCTCCGGGTACTGCTCCTCCGGGTGTGGTGCCTTGAACGCAGACATCGTAATTTCGGTAGAGGTCAAACTCTGTATTTCGTCCAGCAGCTCCTGGTCCCAGCCGAACACCCGGCCATCCGCAGCCGTTACACGGATATCTTCCCCCGTATACTCCGCCTTATAGGACATCATCTTCGGAATCTTCCGGGCAGTGATATACTGGGACCAGTCTTTTTTGGTCATATCATAAAAGGAACAATACCGGTCCCCCTCCACTCCGTAAGATACAACCTTACAGGCCTCCAGTGCCTCCCCCGCAAAGGATTTCACCGGATAACGGTTAATCGATTTAATCTCCCCAACTGTAACTGACACGCCCCCACCTCTTCTGTCTATAGTCTGAAATTTCCTCCTTATTATACCATTATCGCTGCCTGTTTTGCGTAAGACAAGAGCTGAGCACTTTTGGATGAATTCAGCAGTAGTATAATCCTCTAAAAAGAAAAAGGACAGCCCCAAGGCTATCCTCATCATTACATATCTTTACAGTGACTCCCGGATTACCCGCTTGTAATACAGGACGGACAGGATGCCGAAGATCGAATACAGCACGGTATAGACCCCCATAACGACGAACATCGGAGTCAGCATTTCGGTCCCGAAGAAGAACCAGCCGGATTTCACCGCAAAGTAACTGTGGCACAGCCCGACAATCAGCGGAATACCGAAATTGAACAGCTGCTTGAACTGGATGCCGCGCAGGAGATCCCCTTGGGTGAAGCCCAGCTTGCGCAGGATCGTATATCCCTCCCGCTCCTCCTCGCTCTCATCCATCTGCTTGAAATAGAGAATACAGCCGGAGGTGATCAGGAACGTCAGGCCCAGGAAGCCGACAATGAACATAATGAGGCCCATATTGGTCCGCTGGTTGAACTCAAATTCATATTGCGAGAAGCTTTGCAGCTCCGGCTTCTGCTGCTTATAAATCTCATAAGCCTGCTTGGCCTGCGAGGACCCGGTAAGATTAATACCGTAATAGATTCCTTCGCCGCTCACTCTTTTTTGCTCATCTGGATCTTTATGCTGAAGCAATTCCTGGAAGACTGAATCATCCACCACGAACACCCCCAGAACACCTCCGCCAAAATAATACGGCAGAACAGTCTCCTCTGACAATCCTGCGAGCTGCTGCTTCATAACACCATCCTTGGTGGAGAAGGCGAGTTCCCCCTTGTTCTTGAGCTGATGCATGGTTTGCTTCGTAGTTGTGTATCCCATAATCCGTACCTCGCCCGGCTGCAAATCCATGTTTTTCAGACTGCTCTCACTAATCACGGTAGCCAATAGACTGGTGTCATTGTTAGAGAAATTTTTAGTATCCAGGACCTCCTTAAGATCCACCTCTATCTGCACCGTTGGAATCTCCAGAGTGGTATAACCTATGCCGGCCTTGTCGAGCGCCTCCCGGAATCCGGCCTCATCCGCCTTCTGAAGGAAGCCGTAATCATGCGGCGAGCTCTCGCGCGCGGAGGACTCCACCGAATAATATGAGATATAGCTCAGAGAGAGCAGGCCGATCGCCAGCGCGGATACCGTGGTGATGACCGTCAGCAGCAGGGCATTCGATTTCATCCGGAACATAATGGAAGAGAGTGATAATACCTCCCGAATGGACAGGTAGCCCTTCTTCCTGCGGCGGATGAGATTGAAGAGGAAGCTGACCGAGCCTTTGTAGAACAGATAAGTCCCGATAATCACAAGTGCGAGGATAGCAATCATCGCATACATCAATCCGCCCATGCCCGTGAATTTGCCGCTGAACAGCTCCCCGGAGATATAGTATCCTCCACAGATACTGATCATCCCGAGCACGCCGATCACAACCTCCCACAGCGACATTCTCTGAATACGCGTCTGGGAAGTGGCCGTAGCCTTGAATAGCGACAGAATGCTCTGGGCCCGGATGAAGGTGTAATTCATAATCATAATCAGCACGTACACGGCGGCAAAAACCAGCACCGTCCGCTGCAAAGCCTCGGGGGAAAAGCGCAAGGCCGCCAGCTGTTCGACCTCCAGGATTTTGAACAGAATCATCAGGATCAGCCGCGACATCACGAACCCTGCACCGATCCCCGCGAACATCGATCCGAAATATAGAATCAGATTCTCGGCGCTCAGCAGCACGAAGATTCTGCTCTTGGTCAGCCCAATCAGCTGAAACAGCCCGATCTCCTTACTGCGGCGCTTGATGAAGATGGTGTTCGCATACAGCAGGAAGATGGCCACAATCGCAACCAGCAGCACTGAGGACGCGCCAATGGCTGCCCCGCCTTTGATTGAACCGCTGACCTCGTGCATGGCCGGGTCGAACTGCAGTGTCACGAAGGAAAAATACAGGGCAACACTGAAAATAAGAGCAAAAACGTAGAGATAATAGTTCTTAATGTTCTTTTTGAGGTTCCGCAGGATAATATAATTCAGACTCATTGCGTGACACCACCAAGTACGCCCTGGGTGCTGATAATATCACCCAAGAAGGATTGCCGCGATTCCTCCCCCTTGTTCAGCTGGGTGTAGATTTGCCCGTCCCGGATGAACACCACGCGGCTGCAGTAGCTGGCGGCCACGGCATCATGCGTAACCATGACAATGGTAGCTTCACGCTTGCTGTTCATGGCAGCCAGCTTGTTCAGCAGATCGGACGCAGATTTGGAATCCAAGGCTCCCGTCGGCTCATCGGCAAAAATAATACTCGGATCATGCACGAACGCCCTTGCCGCAGACGTACGCTGCTTCTGCCCGCCTGAGATTTCCGCCGGATATTTATCCTTCAGCTCATAGATTCCCAGCTCGCCCGCTACCTGGTCGAATTTCTGGTGCGCCTCCTTCTTGGACATGCCTGTAATCGATAGCGGCAGCATGATGTTCTCCTTGACCGTCAAGGTGTCGAGCAGGTTATAATCCTGGAAAATGAACCCGAGATGATGCTTGCGGAACTCGGCGAGCTGCTTCTCCTTCATCCCGGTGAATTCCTTGCCCTCAATTTCGATCGTGCCCTTGCTTACCCGGTCAATGGAGGACAATACGTTCAGAAGCGTCGTTTTGCCGGACCCGGACGGACCCATGATTCCGACGAACTCGCCCTTGTCCACCTGAAGATCAATACCGCTCAGGACTTCCTGTTTATTGAATTTGTTGCCATAGGTTTTATAGATTTTGTTAGCCTGCATGATAAGCATCTGTTCCCCACTCCTTTTCTATAGCTCTATCATAAGCGGGTGGATGATCATTTTCCTGCGCTTCGCCGAACAAATGGAACAGGCATGTGACACTATTGTCACATGCCTGTTAGCCGCTGAAAGTCATTCTCCCTTGGAAAAGTTAGCGTAAACACACTCCCCTGCCCAAGCACGGAAGCAGCGTAAAGTCTGATCTGCAGCGGCTCCGCAACCTGCCGGGTCAGATATAGCCCCATGCCGGTGGCTGCCCCCTCCTGGCGGAAGCGCGATGAGGTGAAGCCCCTATCATAGATGCGCGGCAGATCCCTGGGATCTATCCCCTGTCCTCTGTCTTCAATGAGAAGCACGACATGGCCGCCCTCTTCTCGGCTCCGGATGAGGATATCGGAGGCTTCGCTGTATTTCACAGCATTGGTCAGGAGCTGCCGCAGCATGAAGGCCAGCCATTTGCCGTCTGTCAGCACGGTCTCGGCCTCAAGCTCTACGTCGAACCCGATGCGTTTGGAGATGCACCAGGATTTCAGTGCCCGGATCTCCTTATTAAGGATAGGGGCAAGACTGACCTTTTCAATGAACAGATCATTACGGATGAAGGGAATCCGCTTCTGATGCAGCTGCTGGTCGAGCAGATGGTGAATGCGCAGCCATTCGTACATCATCTGTCTTTGCAGGGTCTCGTCCGGCAGGCGCTCTATCATGAGCTGCATGGCAGTCAGCGGGGTCTTGACCTCATGGATCCAGGCCAGCAGCTCGTCCTTCTCCGATTCCAGCAGCTGGACATTCATGAAGGATTCGCGCTTGTAGCGGTCTGTCTGGGCGCTTACCGCCTCATGGACCAGCCGCTCCATCGGACTACCGGGATCGAGGACCGCCTGCAGCTCATAGATCTGATCCCAGGAGGCAAGGCTCTTATAGAACCGGGTCTCCCGGGAATAGCGCAGGAAGACGAAGGCCAGACAGAGCAGCGTATTCAGCAGTACAATGTATAGGACTGGCAGCAGCGGTATGGCAGAGTCAATAAAGGCCACGAAGATAATAATCACCTGGAGGGCGGCCAGCAGGAGCAGCCAGCTCCGCTTCTCGGTGATGTATTTCCTTATCATTCTGCCGCCTCTTCAGTCGCCATATACCCTTGCCCCACCTTAGTCTCTATGTAGGCATCCAGACCGAGCGGCTCCAGCTTCTTGCGCAGCCGGTTCACGTTCACAGTCAGCGTATTATCGCTGACAAAATGCTCGTTGTCCCACAGGCTGGTGATGATCTCCTCACGTTCCACAATACTGTTCTTGCGCTCCAGCAGGATTTTGAGAATCATCATCTCATTCTTGGTCAGCAGGGCCGCTCCCCCGCTGCCCGTGACCGTATTCTTCACGAACTCAATCGCCGCTCCGCGCCAGGTCTTCAGCTCCGTGCCTTCCTTGGCGTAATTATAGACCCGGCGTAGGGTAGCCTGAATCTTGGCAATCAGCACCTCGAAATGGAACGGCTTCTGAATGAAATCATCGGCCCCAAGCTGCATCGACATCACCATATCGCTAGGATGGTCCCTGGAGGAGAGGAAAATAATCGGCACCTTGGAGTGGCTGCGCAGAATCCGGCACCAGTGGAAGCCGTCGAACTGCGGCAGCTGGATATCAATCACTACCAGGTCGGGCTTTACCTCCGAGAACTCCTGCAGTACCTTACCGAAATTTGTAATCCCGTACACCTCATAGGACCATTGGGCAAGTCTCTCCCTGATCTCCCCGAACAGGGTGATATCATCTTCGATTAGCATTATTTTGAACACAAAGGACTCTCCTTTAGAAGAAATACTATCGCACTATTATACTTCACATCGCTGAATTGACAAAGGTTGGGACATGTCCCGGCTCTCTCAGCCACTTCACCACTGTTCGACCGTCAACCGTTCAATCAGGTTCAGCGGAATCTCTTTATGGGTCAGACCTTCGCCACCTGATCACTGGTGACAAGCATCGCCGCCGGAGGGTCCTGCATCTCCAGAATCCGCTACATCCGTAGAATCTGATTTGATAAGTGTGTGTATCTGAAATAATGCACTTCATTCGCTACTTCAGCGCAGTCATTTTTCTTATTATAAAACTTTCCTAAGCCAAGTGACGTATTAGTTATTAACGGCTGAAACTTTGAACATACAGGGGAGCTGATGATCATCGGAACTTTTGATGGAATTATTATCTTGCTATTCGGAATCGGAATCAATGTGTTTGGACTATATGTCCGCCGGAATCCCACCTTCACCTGGCAGGCGAGTGAGAGCTGGAAAACGAAGGGCGACGGGGAGCCCAGTGACGCCTATATCAGCTCCATGCGCTTCAGAGGGGCAGTTGCCCTATGGATCGGATCCTTCGTTATGGTAATGGGGATATTGAACCTGTTATAGCACTCCCTTATAACGGAGCAGCTTCGTCAGACATTTCCTGCCTGATTGAGTAAAGGGACTGTCTCAAAAGTAGTTTTTCTACGAGTAGAGACAGCCGCTACGTCAAGCGTAGCATAGCGCCTCCTTCTTGGGGTTCCAGTTCAACCTGGACAATCGTTTCCGCCCCCTTCGCCCCTCCCGGTTCATTTCATTCTTCCATAATATCAAAGGATAACCATTAAAAAGATCAACATCCACACATAACTTATTCTTTACAAATTTTCGAATATGGATTACTTTAACATTAAGTAAATACTGAATGTTGCTGAATATCAAATAACATTTAGTATTATAACTAAAGCATTGTAAAATGGAGGAACTGATGAATCACTCTTTACAGGAGACATTACAGAAAAATATCCGTTTTGCTTACAACGAGGCTATTGAGTTCATGGTTTCCATGGGAATGCTGGCCTGCGAAGACCAGCTGGCAGCTCTGGCAGAGGATTATAAGATCGAAATCGATGAGCTGCTGGAAGCCTATTTCGATGAGGCGCGCAAACGATTGTCACCTCACTACACCCGCGAGCTGATGTTTTTTTTCGGCCATAACTTCTTTCATCTTGCACTGGATTTCCCTTTGTATGAATCGATCTGCTCTTTCCCGGAAGCGCAGACTGTAGAGGAATGGCTCAAGCGGCTGGAGAACAGCCCTGCAGAGCATATCGTTTCAGAGATGGTCTATGGCGTCTACAACGATAATATGGAAGCTTTATTGAATGGTAACGAATGGGAGCTGGTCAAAAAGGATCTCAAGAAGCTCATGGAGCTTGTGGCCGATACAAAACCTCAGCCTGAGGTTGCAGAGGCTCATGCACCACTGCTTGAATGCCTGGCTTATCCGCAAGAGACCAAGCTGCGCTATATACAGCTTCTGCGACAATTCCATCAGGATGTTTTCATTCACTGGAAAGACCGGATTCACGCGATCTCTGAACAGGCAGCCCTCCGGTATGAAGCCCAATTCCGCAGCAATCCGGAGGCGTTCATTCGTGAAGTCCACAAGAATGAGCCTGCGCTATTTGACTTTCCGGCCACCTTCCATGTCAGCTTCGTCTCACAGGTGGGCAATGCCTTCTATAATTTCCATACAGAAGCCGGGCGGGTAGGATGGGTCATCTTCGGCATACACAACGAGCGCGTATATGGACCTGTCGCCGACCGGCAGAAGACCGAGTTGTTCCTCAAGGCTTTCTCGGATAAACGGCGGCTGGATTTGCTGCTTCTGCTTAAGCAGCGTCCACACTATGGCAAGGAAATCGCCACTGCGCTCGGTATCACACAGGCTGCTGTCAATTATCATTCCAACTTTCTCTTCTTCCTGGATTTGCTCGATATCGAGCGGGTAGATCATCGCCTGTATTATGTGCTTAGAACAGAGACTTTGCGCAATCTGCTAGCTCTGACGGCAAAAGTTATGCTTGATGAAGACCAATTCATGAGTTGATGACTGGAGGGTTCTCCTTGAACAGAATCACAAATAGCGTAGCATTGCCAGGGGAAGAACAGCCCATCAGTCCCAAGAGTACATTTATCCGATTGCTAAAACTCGGTAAGCCTTATACAGGCTGGTACATCATTCTGTGTGGGCTCGCAGCGGTCATTTCGCTCACCACCGTAGGTTTGGCTGAAACGCTGCGGCGGATTATCAATGCGGCTACAAGCCATGATACCTCTGGGCTGGCAGCCGGGATGATCTTTGCTGCGGTCATTGTTGTTACCGATGCCGGAGTGCACTTTCTGAATACCTATCTCTCAGGGCTGCTTGAGATCAAATCCACCTCAAAGCTTCAGATCTCTATGCTGAGTAGAATGCTCAAATTACAAATGAAAGATTTGGACCGCTATCATTCAGCTGATCTGATCAGCCGGATGAACGACTCGGCTCCAGCCGCCCAGCAGGGAATTAACCGGAAGACCATTGATCTGATCAGCAATCTGCTGCAAATTGCATTTCTCCTCACTTATCTTCTGTCTTTGCAGTTTGCCCTGACCTTGGGGACGATTCTTATCTGTTCACTGGTCCCGCTGGTCATGCTTCCCTTCACCTCCCGGCTCCGCACGATGAATGAGCAGCGCCAGAGTATTGAGAGCGCCCAGCAGGCATTTGTTCAGGATTCGGTACAGGGTGCCGAAGTCGTGCGCGCCTTCTCCCTTGCTCCCCGTCTACTCGGGCAGTTCAACCGCAGAGTCCGGCAATTTAACAACGTTCACCTGCCCGTCTCACGGATAGAGGCTGTAGGTTACAATATGCCGTTGGCTGTTATTCTGGGCGGATTACTGTACGTTCTCTCCTATGGCGGTTACTTGGTCATCGGCGGCCGGCTGGATGTAGGTGCCGTTGCCGCGTTTCTGATCTGCTTCGAGCAAATCTCGAATCCGGTGTCGAAGCTTGCTAACCTGTGGACTGAACTACAGTCATCATTGGCACAAGGAAAACGTTTATTTGAGATAATGGATTTATCTGAAGAAGAAGGCAATTCCGCTTGTCTTAAGACGGCAGGAGTGCAGGATGAAGCATGGACTGAGGGTATCCATCAGACCGTTGCCGGACAGCAGCCGCTTACTTTCAGCAATGTCAGCTTTCGTTATGGACAAACGAAGGTACTAACGGATGTTCATCTACGGATTGAGCCAGGTAAGGTTACCGCCTTCGCCGGAGCCAGCGGGAGCGGCAAGAGCACAATTCTTCAGCTTATGCTTGCCACTTATGTGCCTGATGGAGGAAGCATACATCATGGCAGTGTGCTCTTACAGACCATTCCGCCGCGTAGCTGGCGCAACCGTATCGCCTATGTATCCCAGGAGCCTTATCTGTTCTCTGCAACACTATACGAGAATATTGCCTGGGGTCGGCCGGAAGCCTCCCGTGAAGAGGTGATAGCCGCCGCACAGAATGCGGGCATCCATGAATACATTATGCGGACTCCCATGCAGTATGAGACGGTCATCGGAGAAAGAGGGCTCACGCTATCGGGAGGTGAACGCCAGCGGCTCTCTATTGCCCGGGCTTTCGTCCGCGATCCGGGACTGCTGCTGCTGGATGAGCCTACCGCTGCACTTGATAGCCATAATGAGGAGATTGTCCAACAGGCATTGCGCGTGCTGATGACGAACCGGACAACGGTTGTGGTCGCCCACCGGTTATCAACTATCAGGCATGCGGATCATATTTGCTTCATGGAAGCCGGAGCCATTGCTGAACAAGGGACACATGGGGAGTTGATGGCTCTGCAAGGCAAATATCACGCTATGGCCCAGGCAGGCGTCCAGACAGAGGCTGCCGCCGGAGGAGGAATATCTAATGAATATTAACTCTTCTTCATCCGGCCGAATTCAGCTCCGAGTAGCCCTCAAGCGGCTGCTTCCTTATGTGAAGCCATACAGGCTCGGCTTCCTGGCAGCTATAATGCTGCTAATGGCTAGGCTTGCCCTGGATGTCGGGTTTGCTACGATTCAGCAGGTTTTCATTGATACAATTAACAGTACCAATATGCAGTCACTGACACGGATAACCCTAATTTGTTCAGTGGCCTGCTGTGTGATCATTCTCTGTCTTATGCTGCAGCATTATCTCCGCTTCACCGTGCACAGCCGGATCGCCTGGGATTTCCGGACGAAGCTGTTTGATACCAGCCACCGGCTGACTTTCCGCCAGCTGGAAGCCATGCATTCCGGAGATTTGACCTCACGCAACACGAAGGATGCTGGAGCTGCCATGGGAATGATTAGCAGTCTGGTCTACGATTTGGGTTATAATCTGCTGCTCTGCCTGGTTGCATTTCTGTATCTGGCCAACATGGATGTCTGGCTTGCACTCCTTGCGCTGGGCACGGGACCTGTAGTATTTCTGTCCGGGCGTTTCTTTGACCGCAGACTCCGCAAGCTGTTCACCCAAATCTATGCCCAGGAGGCTCTGTTACGGGGAATTCTGCAGGAGACCCTCCAAGGAATGAAGGTCATCCGTTCGTTTTCACTGGAGGATACGCTGCTGAGCAGGTACGCGGCTGAACGAGGGAAGCTGAACCGGCTGCAGCAGCAAAGAACCCTGCTTAACGCTCTGCTCTGGCATTCTTCTGCATTCATCAACAATGTTGTTATGATTGCCTGCGCTGTTCTAATTGCAAGATCAGCAATACGGGGGGAGACCTCGGCGGGAGAAGTGCTTGCCTTCATTATCCTGATGGGACGTGTTCAGTGGCCGTTTGTCCAAATGTCGCAGACCTGGGGCGCGGTACAGGAATCGCTCGGTGCGGCTGATCGTGTATTTGAAATTCTTGATGCTCCCCTGGAAGGAACAACCTCTGGTTACAGGGACCGCTCCTCTTCCCCGGGAGCAGCAGCCTCTGCCTCTGCCGAAGCTGCCGCATTGAGCATACAAGGGCTGCACTACAGCTTCGCAGGACCTCGGTCCAAGGAGGAGGCCGGCTTGTCAGGGATTAATCTCCAGCTCCAATATGGCGAGACCGTTGCTGTTGTCGGACCCAGCGGCTCGGGCAAGACGACACTTGTGCGTTTATGCTGCGGACTCTACGAACCGGAGGCCGGCAGCATTACCGTATGCGGCAATTCCGTACACGATCAGCTAGAAGCTGCCCGGCGGATGATCTCTTACGTGCCACAGAATCCCTACTTATTCTCCGGCAGCATCCGGGAGAATATTGCGTTCAGTGCTGATCATGCCAGCGATGAAGCAATCAGGGAAGCTGCCCGGCTGGCAGGTGCAGATGAATTCATTATGTATCTGCCCGAAGGATACGACACATTGATCGGTGAACACGGATCTACTCTATCAGGCGGTCAACGGCAGCGCCTTGCCATCGCCAGAGCCTTTCTGCGTAATGCGCCGCTCTTGCTGCTGGATGAAGCGACCTCGGCACTTGATAACGAGTCCGAACGGCTGGTTCAGCAATCGCTAGATCTGCTGATGAAAGACAGGACCACCCTCGTGATAGCCCACCGCCTGTCAACAGTGCGGGAAGCCTCACGTATCATTGTCCTGGATCATGGCACCATTGTAGAACAGGGTACACATGATGAACTCCTGAAGCAAGACGGACTTTATGCTGATTTGCACCATATACAGTTCAGCACAGCACCGGTTGATGACCTGCAAGCTGTACCTTATGCGAAATCATTTGCTTCTGCATTAAAAGTATAAATCCAGGAACGAATCCTATTACAAATGAAGACTCCGGCAGTCCGTGCAGGCACGACAGCCGGAGTCTTCGTCCGCTTTTCATACAACTTATGATGTGTTGTATGCGGTTGACTACAAGGTGACCGGTTATCTGTCTACCTCCACTCTTATTTCATTTACCGGGCGGTATCGACCCGCTGTCTCTGGCGTCTGTTATGATTTTGGAGGCGACTACTTCCCCTGCCTTATCCAATCCTTCAATCTCGAACGGAACGCCCGCCGTCGCCGCTTGAAAAGCAAACCAAATTGTCCGTCCCTGCGCCGTCTGAATCAGCTTTGCCTCGGACTTATCAGTCCCGGTCTGCTTTTGCTGAACGATAATCTGCTGAATGGACGGGTCCAGCACCTCACCGAACACCATAGGAAACGGAGTGGAGATTTGCTCCAGCTCAGGCAGCCTCATATAATTCATTGCCGACACGGTAGGGTCTCCGTCCATCCCGTAGCCCGCCCCCCAGACCCACTTCCAGCCGATCCAGGTTTTGCGGACATATTCGACTTGAAGATTGCTGCGGTCCTGATCGCCCGAACGGGTCAGAAAAACAAGCTTCCCCCTGCCAACAGTCTCCTCATGTACCACCGTCATGGAATCAGACTCACGGAATAACCGCACGGCCTCCTCCGGACTTGAGCCCAGGGGAATCTGGAGCGACTGATTCATTCCCAATGAGTGGGACATCCGCTGGTCCGACCACCCGCCGGGTCTTTCATACATATATAACAATAAATAGAGTACCGCTACAGAAGCCAGAATCACTCCCGCAGCCATCCCCCATCTCCGTGTAGTTTTCATGAGTGCATCTCCCGTCCCGATTGTTTGCGCTTACAACAGCTTCCATTTAACTATAGATGATTTCGGTCCAGATTACAAAATCCCCCCATAACATATAAAAAGCCTGTAGCGCAAGCCCCTCCGGGACCCTGTCTACAGGCTGTATTTCATTATAGTAATTGAATGGATTCCAATATACTTATTTTATTTTACTTCAGTAGCTCCGGTAACTTTACCTTCAAGCACAGCCGTTGCCTTCACATCTTCGCTGGAGAAGTACAGGTTGCCGTCGATTGTAGCATCCTTGTAGAGGTTGAAGCCGTTAGCTTCTACATATACATCACCCTTGATCGTACCGCCTTGAACGCGGAAGTTCTCGCTCTGTACAGTTACTTTTGGTGCTGTAAGGGTGTAAGTAGCTGTAACTTTGTGGTCTGCATCCTGTGCGTACAGGGCCAGCTTACGATAGATTGGCTTAGCTGTATCGTTCTTATCGTGGAATTCGCCTGCTACCACTACATCCTTGTCCACAGTCAGATCATTCAGAATAGCAACGATCCAGGTTCCTTTGTCGCTCACTGCACTAATGAAAGCATCTGCCTGGTTCACGATTGAAGCCGAGGTAACTGCATCTGCCTGTTCTGTTGCTGGTGCAGTTGTAGCTGCTGCCCCTTTGTCTGCATTGTTTTTATCCGATCCACAACCCGACAACAAAGCTACCGATACCCCTGCTACTACTAATACTTTAAATAATTTCATTTTAATTCCCCCTGTTTCTTTAAGTTAACTTTATTATATATTAAAATTTTATGAATACAACGTGATAATTTTCACGAATTTGTGTCTTTTTTCACAAACATTCATATTTACTCTCTCAACGTATCCTCCCACTCCTCTCTAAGCAGCCCCATTCGGATAGAATCATAGTATATTCCGTTATAATATCGGCATTTTCTAAGCCTGGCCTCCATCATCATGCCCAGCTTCATTCCTGCTTTCATCATTCGCTCATTCCCGGACCAGGTGGTGTAGCCGACACGGACTAGCGGAAGGGTAGTGAATAAATGACCGATCCACAGCTTGAGAGCTCTAGTGCCATAACCGCTGCTCCAATAGGCAGGATCATAGATGACAATCCCCATTTCCAGCCAGTATGACGGCTCATGCTCCCAGTAGTAGCTGACATCACCTATAACAACGCCCTCTACTTCTATTACCCAATTGTTCACACAGCCAATAATTTCGGCTCGCTTCCTGTTATACGTCTCCCATGTAATTCGTTTGTGTTCATAATAAGGCGCATCCCATTTCTTCCATTCCGGCGCTTCCTCTTTATATGCGAGTTCCCACAGCCTGGGCAGATCCCCTTCAGCTATTGGGCGAATCTGCAGTTCATGATCCTGAATCATAGAATCCCTCCGAAACAGTTAATATATTGCCAACTAATCTTATAATAACTGACTAGAGGAAGCCCCGGCTGGTAATAAATGTGTATAAACAAATTGGACTTCCCGGCGTCAGATTGAGATAATACAGGGGAATTCATCAAGCGAGTATACAGACATTCAAGTGATAGTTGTATATATAGAAAGGATAATCCCAATGAACCTGTCCACCCTATCAGCCGCGCTTGCGCCGCTGAATCTGCGGAGCTGTCTGATTCAGCAGCAAGGCAGGCTGATCTTCGAGCATTATAGAGATCAGCGCACGGCCTCCGAGCTGGCGAAGATCAACTCCTGCACCAAGAGCATCCTCTCTGCGCTGATCTGCATCGCCATGGACCAGGGGCTGCTGCCCGGCCCTTCGGCTCCGCTCAGCAGCTTCTTCCCGCAAGTCCTGCGCGATAAGGACGCACGAAAGCCGAACATTACGCTCGAACAGCTGCTGACTATGTCCGCAGGCTTCCGCTGGACGGAATTCGGCGGGGCCAATTCCTTCCCGAAGATGACCCGTTCCCCCCATTGGGTGAATTATGTGCTGGAGCAGCCGCTCGCAGATGAGCCGGGCACCCGGATGGAATACAATTCTGGAATCTCGCAGTTACTGTCTTCGATTCTGGTACAAGCCACAGGACAGAGCACAGCCAGCTATGCCGAACAGGTTCTCTTCGGACCGCTCGGCATCCGGGACTATGACTGGGAATCGGACCCCCAGGGCATCCATACCGGCGGCTTCGGTCTGAAGCTGCAGCCTGTAGACCTGCTGAACTTCGGACAGCTCTATTTGCAGCAGGGGATATGGAAGGATTCGCAGATTATCTCCGGCAGTTGGGCTGTACATTCGGTACAACCAGTCATGCACACGGAGCCTCCCCGCCACGGCGGATACGGCTGGCATTGGTGGACAGATGCCCTGTCCTGCAGCTCAGCAACCGGAGAATCCAGTCTGGTGGATTACTATTACGCCCGCGGGTATGCCGGACAATTCATATATGTAGTGCCGGAGCTTCAGCTTGTCACTGTGCTGACCCAGGATAACAAGCGCGGGAAGAATAATCCGCCGCCGGATGTGTTCCGTGACTATATCGTGCCTTTACTGGGATCTATTTAAGCTGGCTCCTTAGCTTACCGGCAGCATACCATAGCAGCGGACACAACAGATTGAAAAAGAGTGGAAACGGCTTTGCTTTGCCGTTCATTATGTACAGACGCACAAATCCCCGCTGCCTGATTGCTTAAGGCCCGGGGATTCATGTGTTGATTACGCTATTCAATTCAATCATTTCCTCCAAGTAACAAAAGCCATATCCCTGACATGGTGATTGTTCTCAATTTCATGTTCACTTCATGCTTCCGTGTTGCCCGTTCGCTCCTGTCCGGAGTGTTGCTCCATGTCCTGCATATGGGGTGGATTCCCGCGTACACGATTTCACGAAAAACGTTTTCACGGACGTTTTCCCTACTGTGAGGAATCGCAGTTGTACGCTTCGCTAACCTTTTTCATTGGAATCACGCTCTTTCTTCCGCAAGAGACTTCTCCTGCTTGAATGATAAGCTTCGTTCTTCTTCCAATTAAAGATTTGCTTCTTGGGTTCCCGCATACCCACGATCTGCCAGAAGGTGTTATCATCCACCTTCTTCATCAGCAGCCGATTCCGGCATGCTTCGCTAACGCTAGTACATCGGGGCTCTCTCCTTTCCTTCATTCATTGCTAAATTTAGGAATGAGACCATCACCTGCGGTACCACCTGTAATGCTTGGTGCTCTTGATGCTGTGGTTCCTGTGGTGATGTCTACATTATACCTGAGAAACGCTTAAATTTAAACTTTCAAAAACCTGCATATCCCCGCAGAATCTGCGATATTCCAGTAGGATTGCAAATAAAATGCCCATCTCTAAACATTGCTCCGTTTACGGATTATTTGCTCCCGTTAGCTGATCATTTTCATGTATGCGCTATCATTTCACATGAAAATGAATGGCCAGCCTGAGGAATTCCTTCCCCGGACTGGCCGGTGTGTCTACAGGGTGAAACTATGATTTCTGTGCTTGCGGCTGAATACCACGAGCAGATAAATTCCATAGAGCAGATACAGAATATTAAGAATGGAGACGATGAGTACCTCATGCTCCAGATTCTCATTGCTGACCATGGCCAGTGCATCGTAGATAAAATGGAACGCGATCAGCGGAACAATATTCCGGCCTGTCTCCATCAGCAAGGCGAGCACACAGCCCAGCAGCAGCGCATTGATAACCTGGAGAATCGTATGTATGATATCATTTCCGCCAAAGGCGTTGGCCATATGCAGAACCCCGAAGAAGATGGAGGAGAACACAATATAAAAGACCGGACCTTTGGATTTCAGAAGATTCCAGATCACCCCTCTAAAAATGGCTTCCTCAGTATAGCCCACCAGCAGGGTCATAATGACGATGCTGATTATTTCAGGCGCTCCCAGTTCAACGTTGATTCCATTCATCAGCGGCTGGGCCACCGCAATAATGAGCAGCGGGATGTAGAACAGCACCGCCCGGGACGGACCAGCCTCCAGCTTGCGGAAGCCGAAGCTGACGAGCGAAGAATCCTTTCTTTTCATATAAATGGTTACAATAATGCCCATAACCAGGAAGGCGCAGGCCTGGGCATTGCGTATCCCCATATCGCCGAACTCCTGAATGGTAGCGACAGCAGCGGCTATGGATACCATTAGAGTCAGGACTACTCCCCATACCAGCGAGTAAACGAGCGGATGTCTTTGTACAGCAGTGTTTTTCATTTCAGATCTCCTTTATAGTAGGCTAACGTATTGCCGCTTCAGGACAATAATGGTTTAATTTTATGCTATGATGCCAAATTATACGATATCTATATAATCTTCCAGTGGGCATTGCGGTCTGTACATGCTATAATCTCTGAATCCTACAATGAGAATGGAACAACAACATGAACAGTCCTATCAAGATCTTCAAAGTGACCGTGCAGCTGGAAAAGGATGAATATGGTCTTGAGGTTAGCCATTGGCGTCTGCTGGTGGAAACGAACCGCTATTATGAGATCAAGCCGGAGAGCGGACCGGTTAAACGGATCTACAAAGAAAAATTAAATACGGTAGTGGATGACACCAAATCCTATACAGATGGCTATCTGGCCTGTTCAGCGTTCTGTAACGAGGACCGTATAGATGATATGCATACTGAAATGCTGCATGCGCTCCAGCTTAAGATCAAGGCCTATATGGACGAGCTGCATCTGAACCAGCAGGCTCTTGAGCTGCAGTTCAACCGCCCGAAGCCTCTGAGAACCGAAGAACAGACCTCCTGACCGTGGCACTACAATAACAAATAACCGGAAGAGTCGCAGGCTTCTGCGGCTTTTCCGGTTATTAGGCGTTGCTATTCCTTAGAGCAGTTCCGCATTCTTCACGGCGTGTTCCCAGCTTGGAAAATAATACAGCGCACTTCTCATCAGCTCGGGCTCCTGCTGCTTGATCTGCTTCTTGTTCATCTTGCCCCCACCAGACTGAAGCTGCTTGATCCTACTGATAACTTCATCTGAAGCCATTGTAATATCCAACTCTTCACCCCTTTCCGGTGTTTCTTTCCATATTTTTCACCATTGCTGCCGGTTCTATACCAGACTGTGATAATGGAAAGTAATCAGTGGCTAACGAGATAAGAGGCATCCAGAATCAGAGCGACCCGGCCGTTACCCAGGATCGTTGCCCCGGACAGATGATTCATCGTCCCTAGATACGCGCCCAGGGACTTGATGACCACCTCCTGGTTGCCGATGATCTCATCGACTGCGAACGCAGCGATCCGGTCAACAGATCTTACAATCACGAGCGGAATCGTCTTGGAACGGCGCTCTGTGCGCGGATAATGCAGCTTGTCTCTGAGCCAGGAGAGCGGAACAATCCGCCCGTGGTTGATAATCGCCTGCTCCCCTTGAACGACCTGTATCTCTTCGGGGGAGATCCGCACAATCTCAGCCACATTATACATCGGTAGAATCAGAACACGCCCGGACACCTTGACCAGCAGCCCCTTGATAATAGCCAGCGTAAGCGGCAGACGGATTGTAAACAGAGTCCCTGCCCCCGGCTCGGTCTGAATATCTATGATTCCGTTGAGACGTCCAATCTGACTGCGGACAATATCCATCCCCACGCCCCGTCCAGACACTTCACTGACCTCAGAAGCTGTGGAGAAGCCTGGCTCGAAGATGAGACTAACGGCTTCCTGTGCAGTTAAATACCCTGCCTGTTCTTCTGTTATGATCCCTTTGCTGAGCGCAGAGGCTGTAATCCGGGCGGCATCGATGCCCTGTCCGTCATCCTCCAGACGAATCACGACCTGATTCTCCTCATGAAAAGAAGTAAGCGTAATTCTGCCCTTCGGAGCCTTGCCCTGCTGCACGCGCACCTCTGGACTCTCGATTCCGTGATCGGCGCTGTTACGGATCAAGTGGATTAGCGGATCACTCAGCTCTTCAATGATCATCCGGTCCAGCTCGGTCTCGCCTCCCTGAATCTGCAGCTCAATATCCTTACCCAGCTTCTGGGCCAAATCCCTGACCAGCCGCGGGAAACGGTTAAACAGCTGATCCATCGGCAGCATCCGGGTCTTCATGACTCCTTCCTGAAGCTCTTTGATAATTCCGCCCATATGATCCGATATCGAGCCGATATCAGGCAGAACCTTGGCGGGATCCGTACGTTGTCCATTAGCGCTCAGATCGGCCAGAGAGGTCTGCTCAATCAGCAGCTCCCCCACCAGATTCATCAGATGGTCCAGCCGCTCCACACTTACCCGGACGGTTGACTGTACCTCATGGGATTTCCCCTTGCCAGGAGTAGAGGACGAAGGTTCTGCAGGCACCGGTCCGGCCGTGGTCTGGACGTCAGTCCCGGCTGCAGGTGCGGGCACGAATGGTGTAATGACAATGCTCTCGACATCGGTCTCCCCTGCCAGCTGCTCGGACACCTGCCGGAGCTCGCGCGGGGAAGCAGCAATTACAGCAAATTGGCTGTAGCGGGCGTCTTCATCGGCTCCCGGCGCCGCCGGGGGCGCCAGGGCAGCAGCAATCACCGGCCCGCAGACCTCTTCGATACGCTGCAAGAGGATATAATGCCGGGCCGCCTTCATCTGGCAGTCCTCTCTCAAGGTGACTACCAGAGCCAGCAGCGAGTAGCCCGCTGCCACGGCCTCTTCCGCCTGAAGCAGCTCCGCTGCATTTAAGACCGGAAGCAGTACCGGCTGAAGTTCAGCCGGCTTATTAATCAGCGCCTTGATCTCCGCAACCACAGCTGAGCAGTCTGTAAATCCCTCCCCGCTGACATACTGAGTGCGCAGCAGCTTCATCGCATCCAGCGCCCGGAAGAGCGTATCAATCAGATTACCGGTAATCTCCGGCTTCTTCTCCCGCACCCACTCCAGCGCATACTCCACCTCATGCGTGAGATCGCTCATCTCGCGGAAGCCCATCGTGGAGGCAGAGCCCTTGATCGTATGGGCTGCGCGGAAGATCGTCTGAATCAGCTCAGCGGTTGGAGCATGCTCCAGCGCAAGCAGGGACTGGTCGATCCGCTCTAATTGCTCGTTCAGCTCTTCTATGAATATATCGCGGTAAGCCGACAGTTCCATCATCATTGCTTGTTCCCCTTTTTACCCGCCCAATATTTCTTCGAGCTTCAGAATACCGATCAGCTGGTCATCCCGCTGCCCCACTCCGTGGAACACCGCATCGCGGCTGCGGTTATGTCCGCCTGCCGGCGGATGAATCTCGGCGTACGTAGTCACCTTGTTCACCTTATCTACAATCAGTCCGACGAATTCCTCGCGGTAGTTAACCACAATAATTCTTGTGCTCCGGGTATAAGGCTCATCCGCCATTCCCAGCAGATTGCGCAGGCTCATGACACAGACCACCTTGCCGCGCAGATTGACTACACCTTTGACTTCATTCCGGCTGAAGGGGATATCTGTAATGCTGAGCATTTTGATAATCTCATGAATCTCTTCAATCCGGATGGCACAGGTCTCGGCTCCTACCGCAAGCTCGATATATTGTTCCTTCTGTAAGGACGACATGGCTTCACCTTCCGTCTGTTGAATTAATGGGTCTTGAATGCGGCTGCCGATTGGGCCAGCTCTTCAGACAGCAGGGCCAAAGCCTGGCAGGTTGTCGCTGTCTCTTCAGAAGCCGCTGCCGATTCCTCGCTGGAGGCCGCAATGGACTGAACCGAGTCCATCACTTCAGCAGCCTGGGCGGACTCCTCTTCGCAGGCGGCAGCAATCTCGTTGACCTTGAGTGAAGAGGTGTTGACCATCTTAATGATTTGCTCGAACGCCTGACTGGTCATCGAAGACTGCTCTACGCTCTCAGCAACTGCCCTCACACTCTGCTTCGTATTCTCCTGCATGACCTTGATAATCTTCGTAATCTCCTTCGTAGCATCGCTGCTGCGTTCGGCAAGCTTGCGGACCTCGTCCGCCACCACGGCGAAGCCGCGCCCCTGTTCTCCGGCACGCGCCGCTTCAATCGCTGCGTTCAGGGCCAGGAGATTGGTCTGCTCGGCGATATCGTCGATCACTTCGATGATATCCCCGATTTTGCTGGAATCGTCTTCAAGCTGCTTCATCTGGTGGTTCACCGTCTGCATTCCTTGCAGGGAAGTCTCCACCACATATCCGCCTTCCCGGGCGGTCCGCACGGTATCATTGGAGAGCTCTGCCGCTTCCTCGGCACTGGAGGCCACAGAATCAATCGCCAGCGACAGCTCCTTGAACAGCTCAGTGATATTGGTCGCTGCCGCCGACTGGTTGGTGCTGGTGCTGGCAATCTCCTGAGTGCTCGCTGAGATCTGTTCGGAAGAGGCGGCAACGCTCTGTGAATTCAACACAATCCCGTTGATTAATTCCTTCAGGTTATGAACCATCCGGTTAAGAGCCGTGGCAAGCTGTCCGACTTCATCCTTAGTAGATATATCCGCTTGCTGCGTCAGATTGCCATTAGCCACTTCAGTAGCCACATGCAGCATCTGCATCAGGGGTCTGGAGATCGATCTTGCGATCAGGTAGCCGATCATAATACTGAGGATGACCGCCGCAATGACTACCGAGATTGTAAGGATGAACGCCGAGGAATAAGCGGATTGTGAATGGTTGTTCGCCTCATCTGCCAGCTCCACATTCACTTTGATCAGACCATCCAGATTGTTCAGTACATTCTGCCCCTGGACGGTCAACTGTGTAGTTAGAAATGTATTGAAAGCAGCCGCATCATCTTGCTCCGCCAGAACCAGCGCCTGATCGAACAGCTTCTCATAGCTTGCATACTCCTGGTCAAACGAGGCCAGCAGCTCCTTTTCACGGGCAGTGGTCGCCAGCGGACGGTAGTTATCCACCTTTTGGACAATTTCCTGACGGCCTGTGGCAATCTTTTGCTTATAATCGGTAATTTTATCTGTATCTGTTGTATTGCTCATATCCCGTGTATAGACCCGGTTAAGCTGATAGCTGATCTCGGCGGCAGACAAATCTCTGACTGAGATCAGGTTATTGCTGTACATTTCCTTCATATTCTGATTGCTGGTGCGCAGGGATAAGACCGAATAGACTCCAAGTCCTGCCAGGATTAAAGAGACGATCAAAAAAGCGGAGATGATCTTTGTAGCTGTTTTCAAATTCCCGAACCATTTCATAGTGCTTCCCCCTGTGGTTAAAACATCGTGTCCATCTTGTCGGCGGTATCCTAACACTCCCCCATCAGCCGGCGGGACATCATTAGCTATATTTCGACATTTTATATCAAAAAAATTATATTCTAATTTGTGTTTTTCATATTTTTTTCATTAAACTCAGTGCAATCCTCCCCTTCATCAATTGAAATGTTCACTATTCCGTAGTTTGATGCAGAATCCGCTTGACAGAACATAGAAATAAGTTATAAATAGACATAATTAGCAAACGATTCAATCCCATTTTATCCCCCGCGAAAAGAGGCTTGTCATGTCAGCAAAAGTACCTATGGCCGAAAAACTGGTGTTCTCAGGCGGTCTGCTGGGCCAGAATATGCTCTACAGCTTCATGTCGATGTACATCCTGTTCTTCTATACGGATCTGCTGGGAATTCCGGCAACCACTGCCAGTGTCATTCTGGTCGCAGCAAGTATTATCGATGCTTGTCTTGATCCGCTGATGGGCATGATTACCGACAAAACACGCTCCAGATGGGGAAAATTCAGGCCTTACCTGCTGTTCGCCCCTTGTCTGATCGCGCTGGCGACCGTCCTCTGCTTCTGGGACTTCGGCGGTTCCCGGACTGTGACTCTTGTAATCGCTACCGTCTCTTACCTGCTATGGGGAATGCTGTACACGGTCTGTGACACGCCGCTCTGGGCCTTGTCGTCCGTAGTCTCCACTGATCCGGGGGAACGCACCTTATTCGTCACACTGGGCAAAATCGGCGGGACGCTCGGCGCGGTCGTTATCACCATCGGCGGTATCCAGCTTCTGCTCGCCTTCGGCGGTGAACGGAATACACAGGCTTACCTCTACGCGGCAATCATTATCGGGGTCATCGCGGCGCTGTCGATTTTCCTGACAGGGATGCTCACCAAGGAACGGGTCGTCCCTTCCGTTGAGAAGATATCCTTCCGCCAGAACCTGCAAACGGTGTACAAAAACAAGCCGCTGCTCACCCTGCTCGCCTCTCTCTTGATTATCAACCTGGTCAACGGTATCCGGCAGAGCATTCAGCTCTATTATGTGGTCTATGTCTGGGGGGACGCGGGGTATGCCACGCAGGTCGGGATCAGTCTGGTGGCCGGTATGCTGCTGGGGATGATCGCTACGCCGCCGCTGCTGCGCCGCTTTGCCAAGAAGAAGGTATTCATTATCTCCTGCATTCTTGGGAGCGTAGCCTGCATCCTGCCTTATCTGCTGGGTGACCATAACGTATTGAACACCCTGGTGTTCTTTGGGGTCAGCTTCTTTTTCTCGGGCATGACGACAATTGTCAGTACCTCGATGCTGCTCGATACGATAGATTATTCGGAATGGAAGCTGGGCTTCCGGGGCGAGGGCATTGTGTTCTCAACGAACACTTTCATTACCAAGTTCAGCGGAGCGGTATCGCGGATGATTATCGGAGCCAGTCTCGGCCTACTAAGCTATGTGGAGAATCAGCCGGCGACTCCGCAGCTCCAGCACGGCCTTAGCTTCGTGATGTTTCTGCTGCCTGCACTGTGCTTCCTGGCCGCTATTCTGCCGATTCTCTTCTATAATATAACGGAGAAGCAGCGGGTGCAGATCCTGAGCGATCTGAATCACAGTCGGTCATTGTAGTGGGGTCCCATGCTCATGTTCTCTAACTTGCCCTTCCGGCTCCCGCTCCCTTTTGTTTTTCCCTGATTGAATCGTTCATGGTCAGGGGGGCGGCTAAGCGTAACGGACTCAGTTGCACTTACTTCTGGCAAAAGCCACGATTGGAGCAAGTTACGGACCCTATGGCCTTTATTGCCGGATTTTCTGCGCCGTAGCATTGATTATGGAGCGAATAAGACCGCCTCAGTCCGCAAGGCAACCCAATAGGTTATTTTCTTGTAAATAACGGCTCTCCGGTCCGTAAGGAGCAGGCCCGGTTGAGTGATTTCTCCTCACCCAACCTACAGAGGGGCTAACTGTACCCTCATCACAGATTAATAGGGAGGTATTTGGATTATGGATATATCCACACTAGCAGCGTTGATGTCCCCTCCGGATCTTAGCGGATGCCGGAGGATCTTGTGCATACAGCCGCACCCGGACGACAATGAAGTAGGCATCGGCGGAACCATTGCCTCATTCGCGGAACGGGGCTGCGAGATTCATTATCTAACCGTCACGAACGGAGATCTGGGCGCGGTGGACGAGCAGTTGTCTTCCGCCGGGATCGCCGCCATCCGCGCAAGCGAACTCGAAGCGGCCGGAAGATCGCTGGGGGCCACCGTGTTCCACCAACTGGACCATGGCGACGGTACACTGGAGCATATCCCAGCCCTCGCGGGAGAGATCGCCGAGATCATCCGGACGGTTCAGCCGGACTTGATACTGTGTCCTGATCCTTGGCTGAGCTATGAGGCGCATTATGACCATATCGTTACCGGCAGGGCCGCAGCCCAGGCTGTGCTGTCCTCCGGGCTGCCCCTGTATCCGAGAGGCACCCTTACACGGCCATGGCAACCGAAGGCTATCGGCTTCTACTTCACCGCTGAGCCTAATACGGTCATCGACATCACGGATCACTTCGAGCGCAAGTTCGCGGCCATGGCCCTGCACCGCAGCCAGTTCAATGAAGAGCAGCTGGCCATGTACCGGTTCTATTTCGGCGAGCAAGGCCGCCAGCTGGCCGAAGGCAGGGGCTTCGAGCTGGGGGAAGGGCTGAAGGTGTTGTCACCGCTGCACCTGCACTGCTTTGTGGATGCCCGCCGGATATGACGGCTGAGTGCTGGGGCATGTGCTGGCGGGGGCGCTAGGTTGCAGGGCTGTGAGTTGGCGGGGCATGGAGTGCTGGGGCGTTGAGTGGCTGAGAAGCTAGGCTAACGGAAGTTGAGCCGATAGTGCGCACGCCATACAATTCGCAGGTGCCCCCGCCTTCCCTTCAACAAACTAGTGGAAAAACGTATCTTAATTCAGCAATTCCCGGCATTTGCAGGTACACAAGTGGAAAAACAGCATCTAATTTTGTCTATTTCCCCCATCTAAGCGTAAGTGCGATTTATTAAGTGCCGTTTTTCCAACTATTGTCCTAGCAGTCGCCAATCATTCATCAGCAAGTGTAGAAAATCCACCTATTGTACCGCCCATGTAACGCAAATGAGCAGCAATCCCCCATCTATGTGGAGATTTGCTGCTCTTTGTTAAGCGGGAAGCTCGGACAAACGGTAGTAGGGGATGTTCAATGCAGGCTTGAAGCCCAGCTTCTGCGCCAGTCTGTACGAGCCCACATTCTCTTGGCGGCAGCCCCAGACAGGCTCCAAACCCTGCTCCAGACAGTAATCGATTAGCTTGCAGCACACTGAGAAGGCAAAATACTTTCCCCGGTGACCCGGTGCCGATTCGATTCCAATCTCCAGCTGATCCGTTGTCCGGTAAGCCGAGAAGGCGCTGGAGGCCTGCTTGCCCTCCCACAATAAAGTGTATCCTCGGCCTGAAGTCAGGAAGTGCTCCGCGTCACGCCAGAAATACCGGGGAATCACCGCACCCGTCTGCTCGCCGAATCCTTCGCCGTCCATCTGCACAATCTCAGCATCCCGCCGGAAACATTGCGCCTTCGCACGATAGTAGACCTCCGGATCGAACGTAAAATTCACCCGGGTCTGTATGTACATTCTGCGTGAATCCTCCGCATCAAGCCGTGCATTATGCTTAGGAAGCATAGCTTCAATCAGCCGGTCCCAGCCCCCTGCCGGATCAGCCTGCAGCCATTCCGCTGAATGCCGGTGCCCCGCCTTGTTCGTAATATAATCAGACAGACTCCGGTTAAACTCCTCATTGCCCGAATCCCCATAGACCAGCGACATCCCGTATTCATGAGCCACATAGAAGCTACGGGGGTTATGTACAGAATCCACATACACACTGCCTGTCGTCTGCCCGCTCAGAACTCCTTCAGCGAACAGGGTATTGATCTTCACTTCCTTTAACAGCGGCCAGGCAAGGGCGTACTCCCGGCTGTCTAGCTTCAGCATGCTTATCTCCCTCTTTTCTTAGGATCAGTATAGGTATTGAACAACCAGCGGAAATTCCACTCGAAGATATGAGACCCCTCCCATGTATCAAAAGGCTCAGGGATTCCCTTGGCTATCCAGTGCTCTGCACTTTCTCTGCTTCGGGCTGCCGTTGCAGCGTACTCCTGAATCTCTTTGAGGTAGCGCAGCATGTCAGGGATACTCTCCCGTCCGGCAACATCTCCATGTCCTGGAATCAGCCGTGTGAAATCAATTTCCCCGCCAATCTGCTCTATAATAGTTGTCCATGCTTCTGGGAACCCATGGAGCATCGCCGGGTGGAACCTGTTCAGGACCAGATCCCCTGCGATCAGCACCTGAACATCTGCAACGTACACCATAGCATCGCTGAGGGTATGACCGCCGCCATACGTGAACAGATGCAGTGAACGAGCTGATCCGTGAATATCCACACTATCCTTGAAGGTCACCGCTGCTGTCACTCTCCGGATTGTTGGCGTAGCCTCCAGCAACGCCTGTTTGTCCGATATTTCATTAATGAGCGCCTGCCGTAGACGGGAATCCGTAGCAGTATTTCTTTTCTCCTGTAATCCTGTGATCTGCTTCCGCAGACCATCCTGCCATTCCTCCAAAGCGGGTGGCGCATGCGTTCTCAGCACCTCACGGGTAAGCTCTGTCGATAGAATGATACTGTCCGAAAACTCCTGATTGCCGTAATGGTGATCCCCGTGATAGTGAGTATTAATTATGTATTTGACCGGCTTCCCTGTCAGCTTCTCTGCCTTTTCCCGCAGCAGTCTGGCTGCTGCCGGCAGGTTGAAGGTATCCACTACGACTGTAGAATCCCCAAGATCGATGATTGACGCATTGCCTACCGCGCCCAGGCCCGGAATAACAATCGCGGCCCACACTCCCTGCGCTACTTCCTCTACCCTGAACATACAGATCCTCCCATTTATATTTTCACACTTATTATACCTTAGTATGTCACCCATAGAGGAATGAATGTTATAATACTCTCAATGTCATGCGAATGACTGAATTCTGGCTCAACCTGAAAGGAAACAACCTATGATGAATACTATTCCCGAAGTGAATTTCACCGCTTCCCCTTACTATAATCCCGGCCTCAAAAATGTAGTCATCCTCGCCACCGGCGGTACCATTGCCGGCAGCGGCGAAGCTCATAAAACCTTGAATTATGAGCCCGGCGCCCTGCCCGTGCAGGATCTGCTGGATAGTGTACCACACCTGGAACGGCTGGCGAATTGCGCCGGGGTACAGGTCAGTAATCTGTGCAGCGCCGATATTACCAGCGAACACTGGCTTACCCTGGCAACGTACATTAACACGCTTGCCCTACGGGAGGATGTGCACGGATTCGTCATCACCCACGGCACCGACACCCTCGATGAGACGTCTTACTTCCTGAACCTGGTGATTAAGACCGACAAGCCGGTAATCATTACCGGATCTATGCGCCCGGCTACCGCAATCAGTGCCGATGGACCCCTGAATCTGTATCAGTCCGTAGCACTGGCGGCGAATCCCGAGGCTTCCGGCCAAGGCGTGATGGTTGTGTTTGCTGAGGGCATCTATAGCGGGCGGGATGTACAAAAGGTGAACACCTTCAAGGCCAACGCCTTCGATGAGCGCGATTTCGGCTGCCTGGGATATATGCGTGACAGCCATGCCTTCTTCTATACGCGCACCTTGAAGCGGCATACCACCGCAACCCAGTTCGATGTATCTGTTATGCAGGAGCTGCCGGAAGTATCCGTAGCTTATTTCCATGTGGATGCCAATCCCGGGATTCTGGATTATCTGGCCACGATCTCCAAGGGGATTGTGATTGCCGGTGCAGGCGGAGGCATCTACAGCAAACCGTGGATTGATAAAGTCGGCGAGCTGAAGAATAATAATATCCCTGTTGTCCGCTGCTCGCGGATTTCCAGCGGAATTACACTCAAGGATTCCTACATTGATTTGTCCGCCAATTCCATTCCGTGCAACAGCCTGGTCCCGCAAAAAGCCAGAATCCTGCTCTCCCTAGCTCTGACGCAAACCACCGGCTACGATGAAATAGCCGCAATGTTCAACGAGTATTAAACGCTGCACGCAGATGGCGTGAACTCAAAGGTGAAGACTGCGCCGCCCTCCGGACGGTTCCGGGCACTAAGCTCTCCGCCGCAGCGTTCCACAATAGCACGTGCGATGGCGAGTCCCAGCCCGGATTCGCCATTTTTCCCTTTGACGAACCTGTGAAACAGACTGGACAGCAGCTCCTGCGCAATACCCGGACCATCGTCAGCAACCGTTAATGTAATCCTTCCCCTGCTTGTATGCACCTCTACATCAATACGCTTCTCGGCATAACGGGCCGCATTGGATAATACGTTCAGCAGAGCTTGCAGCAGCTTATCCCGGTCCGCTCTTACCATCCCCCCATGGTCCCCGGAGACTATCGGATGTAGCGACAGCTTCCTTGCCGCCAGTAGCGGATTGACCCGCTCCACCGCCTCGCTCAGCAGCTCCTCCAGATCCGTATCCTCAGCCTGGTAAATATCCTCTTCACTGTCCAGCTTCGCCAGAAGGGTCATTTCGCTGACCAGATCACGTAAACGCCCGCTTTCACTCAGAATAATATCCAGTCCTTTACGGACGCCCTCTCCTTCAAATATCCCGTCCCTAATGCCCTCCGCATAACCGGCTATCGACATCAGCGGAGACTTCAGCTCATGCGAGGCATTCTGGAAAAACTGCTTCTGCACCCGGTTGAACCGGTGCAGCTCACCGGCCATCTCGTATACTGCCCTGGCGACAGAACCGATTTCACCTCCCGCCCGGATCAGATTCACCTCGGCAAACCGGCGGCTTTTCACTTTGTGGAGCTCCTGACGCAGGCTGATCAGCGGATCAATCAGCTTCCGCGTAATGAACAGGCTGAACAGGAGCATCGCTGCCGCTCCCGCAGCAAAGACAAGGATCAGCCGCTTCAGCAGCGACTGCTCGATGACCTTGATTCTGCTGACAGGCGTTAGCAAGGTGAGTTTGCCTTGGGGGAGCGTGTTGACTTGCACCAGATAACGCGGATCATTGCCGTCCCATAAGCTCTGCAGGCTCCCCTGCTCCATAGCTGTGACATCCACCGTTACTCCGGCCTGCACGGGCAGGGCCGGGAGATATCCCGAGACCACATTCCCCTGCTGGTCGCTCACGATGGCCTGTACTCCGCTGGAGAGCGTAGGATATGGAGCTGTAAGCGGATCGCTTTTTCCCAATGTGAATGCCCCTCCTTCTGTGAATGGAGCCCGCTGCAGACTCGCGGTCAGGGAAGCGCCAAGCGTCCTTAATCCCTCTTGCTCCTTACCAATGAAATGGTCCATCAGCACATAATGGATCATCACTCCCGTGATAGACAGGACCAGCAGCAGAGACAGCCCAAAAGCAACATTGATCTGATGCACCAGCTTCAGCTTTTTCATCCGCAGGCTTAGCCTTTCCACCATCCTCTTCATTCCTGCACCTCTCTCATACGGTAGCCGTGACCCCAAACCGATTCCAGCGGCAGGCCGTCCATTTTTTTGCGGATGCGCTTGATCAGGTGGTCGACAGCGCGGTCGCTGCCGAAATAATCCTCCCCCCAGACATGGCCCAGCAGCTCTTCGCGCGTAAAGGCCCGGTTCGGACTTCCCGCAAAGACCATCAGCATCAGGAATTCCTTGCTGGTCAGCTCCACTTCATCTCCCCGCCAGAAGGATCTTCTCTCCTCAGGATGCAGCAGCAGACTGCCCAGCTCTATCCCTGTATGCACAGCAGGCAGAACAGCCGCAGACTTGGATTCGTGAAGACGTTCCCACCGTTTCAGCTGGCGGTTAATCCGGGCTACCAGCTCACGGGGACTGAAGGGCTTGACCAGATAATCGTCGCTGCCCAGCTCCAGACCCAGGATTTTATCCACTTCATTATCCTTGGCTGAGATCATAATAATCGGCACCTCCGCCTCATCACGGATACGCCTGCATAGCTCATAGCCGTCCATTCCCGGAAGCATAATATCGAGCACCCACATGCCGGGAGGATCATTCCTCCATAAATCCCACGCCTCCTCGGCACTTCCAAGGCCAATCGTCCGGTAATTCTCTTTATGTAAATAAGCTTCCACCAGATTGCGTATATTCTCGTCATCGTCCACAACGGCAATGACCGTTTGATTGTTCATCCAGGTAACCTCCGTGATTTGTCTCTTCACCATTATAGCAAGCGGGTGAGCGGGATTGGGCGCTGCCATTGTTTTTCCACATTGCTGACCCTCTCCTGCCACAGAACCCCGCTATAGTGAGAGCTGTAAGACAAATCACCTGAAGGAGTGTTCGTACATGAATCGTCTAATCGTGAAAAGAATGGCTCTATCCACCCTGCTGCTGTCCAGTATCGCCACCCCGGTCTTCGCGGATACGGGAATCGCGCCGCCCCCAGCACAGGGACCCACTGCCACCATAAGCACAGCCGCTGCATCCACAAATGGCAGTAGGCTGCTCCCCTTGCTTGAACCGCAGGTTCTGGCGCTGGTGAACAGCTATGCCCCGGAAACTTCCCAGGATTGGCGGGATACGCTCAGCCGCTACCATGCATTAACAAGCACGAAGGCGCTTAATGTGGTTCTCGCCAAGCCAATGTCTGCCGCTCCATGGACAGAAAAAACCGGTATTATGGATGTGCAATTAGCCACGCCTGGAACATTGACGGACGCAGAAACGCTTCCGCTTGCCACTGTGCCGGAATACGGGACAACTGGGGGCAGTGTTAAGGCAGTTCCGTCCGCCTCAGCAGCTGCAAACCTCACACTAACGGTGCCTGACTCTCTGGAATCCGGCAAGCTTGCCAATGTGGTAACCTTACATGCGGCGTACATCGATGGCTTATTCAAAGCACAAGCTGCACTGGCAGAAGCTGCACAAGCCACAGATGCAGCAGCAATTAAGCAGGCACTGTCCGCACTGCTGAGTCAATATAAGGACCTTAACCACAAGCTGGAAGAAGCGAAATAAACCACGCACACCCTGCATTCCATAGAAAAGCAGACCAAGGAATTCCTCCCTGGCCTGCTTTTTCTGTTCATTAGTATAGCGTAGCCGCCGCTTAACGGCGCGGATACATCTGATAAGGATAGAATGCCGCCGCCGGCTGCTGGGCAGCGTAGGCGGGCATGCTTTTGGCGGACGGGTCCATGTTGGTTCCCCCGGCAGACCCTGCTACGGCGCAGCCCGGAGGCGGTCCAAGAATAATCGATTCCTTCAGCGGGGCCACGGCCTTGGCGTATTCCTCTTCATTAATGCAATAGGCGCGCTGGATGACCTCTGCGGGAACGGCCCGCAGGAAGTCTGACCCATACACAATATCCGGTGTCGGCGCATCAAAGATCGCCAGGAAATGGGCTTGTTCGCTCTCGGCCAGAATCCAGTGAAACCATCCCTTCGGGAAGACAGCAATTTGTCCGGCCTTCAGATGATAGGTCATCAGCTTTTGGGTGAACGGATCGAATACCGAAGCAATCAGCTCTCCGCTAATCACGAAGATCATCTCCGTCACGTTCGTGTGCCAGTGCGGCTGGACGATGAAGCCCTTGCTCATATGGGCATTGAAGAACCCGTTACGTATCGCCGGCAGCTGTTCGCCAAAAAGCTGCGTAATATAATTGTTCGCATCCCGCTTATAATTAAGCACCTGATTAGAATCGGCGGCAAGCTTCAGGTCCGGTGCCTGCAATACTGGATCTAGCATGGTTAGTTCCTCCTCAGACTGGATTGTAGCCTTAAGTAACACTGGGCATTCGTCCAGATACTATATGCAGGGGAGGAGCTCTTTGACACTAGAGACCGGTGCGGATTAGATCAGGCGAGCGATACTCTCAATCTCCACGGCGGAAGCAGCGAGCTGCTGCATGGAGGCGGTAATCTCCTCTGTGGCTGCGGCCTGACGTTCGCTTTGTGCCAGACAATCCGTAAGCACGGCATCCATCTGGTTAATCTTCTGCTTGATCATCTGCAGAATGCCGGCAATATCCTTCGCCGATGAAGCGCTGGATACCGACATTTTGCGGATCTCCTGAGCCACGATGCCGAAGCCCCGTCCATGCTCAGCGGCATGCGCTGCTTCAATCGCTGCATTGAGCCCCAGCAGGTTGGAATTCTCCGCCACCTTGCGGATGAAATCCAGAATCTCGTCGGTCTGCTGCAGATCCTCTACCACCTTCTGGCCCAGCTCCTTCAGATCCCCTACAGTATTCGCCAGATCCGAGGCCGTGCCTGCAATCTCTACCGATGTCGAGCTGATCTCGTCAGAGGTCACCGCCAGCGCATTCGCTGCATCGCTGAGTGTTACCTGATTGCTGAGGCTGATTCCGATCGTGAACACGCCTGTCACCACCCCGTTCCGGTCCCGGATAGGCATGGATGACGATTTAAAAGGAATGCCGTAGATCTCTCTTGGAATCGTAGCACTGACTTCCTCCCCGCTCTCCAGAGCAGACCGGATTCCCCCGCTGGGCGGTACTGGAGAACCCAATTCAATCTTGGCTTTCAATTCCTTCCCTTGCAGATAATAAATGAACTTGTCCCGGTCTGCCAAAGCAAACATTACATCCAGCGGGAACAGCCGCTGCACCAGGGGCAAGGATATTTCAAGCGCCTTCCGCAGCTGATCCATTTCTGATTCTTGTCCTGATTCCTGTTCGGATTCGTGTTCGGTATTCATTGCTTCAACAGCTCCCTAATGATATTTATTTATGTACATCTCTTATCGCTTGAATCTTATCGCTCGAACAGTGTAACACAGTTGCGCCCTTCCGCCTTTGACTGATACAGTGCATCGTCACCCAGCTTGTAGATATCCTCCTCGCGCAGACCGTCAACAAGTACGGCGGCTACGCCGATAGAGACGGTAATTCTTCCGTATTCCGGACTTTGGTCATGCTGAATCCCCAGCTCCGCAATGCTTCGTCTGATTAATTCAGCGAACACACGGGACTCTGGAGGGGTAAGTCCGGCGGCCACAATCCCGAATTCTTCACCACCCAGCCGGAACGCGGTTCCATCCGCCTGTTCAGCCAGCTCCTTCAGTACCCCGCCGATTCTGCGCAGTACCGTATCGCCTTCATAATGTCCGTAGGTATCATTGAATTTTTTGAAATAATCAATATCCAGCATCAGGTAGGTTAAATACCTTTTGCCTGCAGCAGCCTTGTCCACCTCATCCAGGAACAGCTTATTGAAGTATCTGCGGTTGTACAGCCCGGTTAATTCATCGGTGATGGATATCCGTTCAATTAGACCGATATACTTGCTCAGCTCCCCGTTGTTGAATTCCAGCTCCTTCGTCCGCTCGGCCACCAGTTCCTCCAGATGCTCCTTGTGGCGCCGCAGCTCCTCCTCCGCCTTCTTGCGCTCGGTGATATCCTTGATCGTTCCCTGAATCGCCGGCTTATCCTGATACATGATTCTGACGACCTTGTGAATGGCGATGATCTCAAGGGACTTATCCTTATGCAAAATCCTTGTCTCGTACTCTTCCGGTGCCTGCTTGCCCTCGACTCGTCTGGCATAATAATGCATCACCTTCTCCCGTTCCGGCGGCGTAATGAAATTCCCGAAGGGCTGCTCCAGCATCTCGCCCGGCTGATAGCCCAGCATCTGCTCCAGCGCCTCATTAACATAGACACACCGCATATCCTGGACCACGAACACCCCGTCCTGCAGGTTGTTGACCAGTTGGCGGTACTTCTCCTCAGAGCGCTCAAGCTCAGTATACAGACTGGCATTCTCAAGCGAGAAGACCATCTCTCTGGACAGCAGATTGATAATCTTCATCCGTTCCTCGGTGAATACACCGGTGACCAGATTATTCTCCAGATAGATGATGGCAATCGTCTTATTCTGGTTAATCAGCGGCATGCAGACCATCGATTTCGGCTGCTGCCTCACAATATAAGGATCATTCACGAATGGAGTCTCGGAATAGGCATCATTGTAGATCAGGCTCTCCCGGCTCTCCTCCACCTGTCTGATGATCGCAGCAGGCAGATTGTCCAGCTGATGAGACTCATGAATGGCCACAGAGATCCGGTCCGTGTCCGCTTTATATTCCCCTTCGACCAGAAGATTGGCCTTGGAGGTCATCAGGATACAGCCCCGCTGCGCTCCGGCGTTCTTGATCACGATCTCCATCAGCGCTTCCAGCAGGTGGTTCAGCTCAATTTCTTTGGAGATGGCCTGTGAAGCCAGAATGATGGAATTCAGATCAATGCTCTCAGTATAATCGGTCACCGTCCTGCCGTGCATGAACTCCTTGTTGCTGATTTTCTGGTCAAGAGCAGGGTATCGATCCTTGATGAACGCGATCTTCTCCTTGGCGCCCCAGACCGAATAATAGTATTCGGATTGTCTCAGCAGATAGGCGGCGAACTCGTTGAAGCCCTTGTCCATATAGTACCGGGCCGCCAGCTCGTTGCAGATTGCCTTATAGCGGACGAAGCTTCCCTGCTCGCTGGCCTCAATGGCCAGATCATAATAATAGCCTGCGCGCGTGCTGTTCCCGGAGATCCGGGCCCATTCGGCCCTCATCAGATATTCATGCTGGCGGAAGGTTCCCGGTGCATTGCTGGCCCATTTGCGTACCCGGCCAAGCTCCTTGCGCATTTTGGACCTGGCCTTCCGCTTGCCGTTCACACCCAAATCCTTGTAAGCATAAGCCAGATTCAAGAAGGTGTAGAGCGCGAATTCCTCCATAAAAGCCGAACCGGCCAGCGTCCCGATAATCGGATAGGCCCGCTCGATATACTCCAGCGCTTCATCATGCTTCTCGTAGAGAAACAGCAGCTTCATTTTGTAGATATAATAAATCGCAATCCCTGAGTAATACCTCGCTTCCTGCAATTCGTGCAGATAGACCTCTTCGCTGAAGATTTCATTGTTGAATGAGGTGCGGTCCGGCAGCTCTCCGGCAAGACTGAGGTAATACTGGCGGGCCAGCTGCGCTGTGGCAAGCGACTCCCTGTACTTCGTGTTCTCAATCATAGAGATCGTACGCGCACTTTCCTGAAGCAAAGCCGGGATGTCCATCGACGGATTCCAGAGATTCACATAGAAGGCGGAATGGGCCAGATAGAGCAGATCGCCTGTCCGCAGACTGGCTTCAATTGAGGTGCCGAACCAGTCCTGCAACGTATCCCAAGGCTCGGTCCAGGCGTGGCTGAACAGCGTATACAGGACATGCGCCGCGCCTTTCCACTGCAGATCATTGAATTTGTCATTAATTCTGATCCCGAGACGTCCATAAGCGAAGGCCCCCCGGGTATCGCCGAAGCCGGACAACAGCATGGCATAGCCGATAAAAGCAAGCGCCGACTCCGGCGAGTTACCGTATTTCAGCGTTAGCCCCACCTTCTTCAGCACCACCAGCCCGAACAGCGAGGTCTCCCCCGAGATAAACGCCGGCGGTATAAAGTTAACCAGCAGCCGCATCACCAGTTTCATCTCCGGGTCCTGCATCTCCGGCAGTGCAAAAATCGTCTCCGGCGTTCTCGCCCGCAGCGCGGCCTTAACGACCAGCAGCTCCTTAAGGACGGCGGGCATTCCAACCTTGGCCGGAATCTTAATTCCGAGCGCCTTCAGTCCCCGTCTCCCCGAAGCAATCGACTCGGGCATCATGCCAAGGTACATATAATGATTGGTCTGCATCTCATAGATTTCCGCAATAGCCATCCGCTCCGTAGTTTGCTCCAGCAGCAGACGGCAAGCCTGATCCCCCTGATCGATGTGATGGGTGAGATAGCTGCATTCCGCATACAGCCTGTAGATCTCCGCCGCCTGCCCCGGGTCTGTACTCCAGATCTGCTCCGGGAGCAACTCCATTGCCGCTTCAAGCAGTAGGAAGGCCGAATCATACCCGTATCCTGCTTTGGCCTTGTAGGCTGCCCGCAGATTCAGAGCGACGATCTCACGCGCCTCCGAGCTGTCAGTGATTAATTCCAGCCCTTTATTAATATGGGTTGCAATATCGACCAGCTTGTCCGCGATTTCCTCCTCTCCAAGATTCCGCAGCAACAGCCGGCCGATACTAAGATGAAGCCTCTTCCCCCGTTCAGGATCAAGCAGCTGGTAGAAGGCCTGCTGAATCCGGTCATGGGCAAATTTCAGCCGGATGCCAATCTGCGCAGCCTCGCAGCCAGATTCGGCCAGCGTAGCGGAGAATATGGCGTACTTATGGTCGGCAGGGACAATATACTCTTCCTGAACCGCCCGGGTAATCGCGGCGGCAATCACCTCCGGCGCTTCCTCGCCGATTAGTGTCAGCATCCCGTAGTCGAATACGCTGCCGGCCGCCGAGCTAAGCATCAGGATATGACGGACCTCCCCCGGCAGATGCTGCAGCTGTCCTACCAGGAAATCCACCACACTGTCATGGACCGGCAGTGCCTCCAGCTGCTCCAGGCTCCAGCTCCATTCCCCGTTCTGCTTGTCGAAAAAGATAATCCCGCGCCGGTGAAGATCCTTCAGCATTTCCGTCAGGAAAAAGGAATTCCCCTTCGACCGCTTGTATAAATGTCCGGTTATCCCTTCGACCCGTTCCATGCTGCTGTACAGCGTGTCAGCCACAAGGCTTTGCACATCCGTCTCTTGCAGCGGCTGAAGGTGAATACGTCCAACTTCACGATTTTTGCCGATCTTAACCATCGCGGAGAACAGCGGATGACCTTCGTGGATCTCATTCTGCCGGAAGGAGCAAATCACAAACATCCGCTGCAGATGGTTATCCAGCACCAGCTTCTCCACCAGCTGCAGGCTGGAGTAATCCGCCCACTGGACATCATCCAGGAAGAGGACGAGCGGCCGGTCCGGATGCGTCATGGCCTGCACGAACTTGGCAAAGGTCAGGAAGAACCGGTTCATCTCCTCGGCCGGACTCAGCGGTTCCGGCTCAGGCTGGGTCCCGGTCCAGACAGCAAGCTCAGGGATTAATCCCGTAATCACACCGCCGTTGCCGTCAAGCAGCCGGGTCAGCGAGCGGCTGACCTCACTCTTGTAATCCTCATCCGGACTCTCCAGCAGCTGGCTGACCAGCCTGCGAAAGGCCTGGATGAGCGCACTGTAAGGAATATTCTTATTGTACTGGTCGAACTTCCCTTCCGCGAACAGCCCCTTCTCCCGGCTGATTGTCCGGTGCAGCTCATGAACCAGTGCCGTTTTGCCTGCACCTGCATCACCGGAGACCAGCATGACCTGTGAATTCCCGTTGACACTGCTGCGGAAGGCCGTCTCCAGGGTGGACAGCTCCTGCTGTCTGCCGACTACTTTTTGCGGAATGCGGAAGGTGTTCAGGAGATCCTCCGTTCCAATCACGAAATCCTCCTGCCCGGCCAGGCATTTCTTCAGATCGGCCTTGATGCCGTGCGCGCTGCGGTACCGGTCCTCCGACGACTTCTCCATCAGCTTCATAATGACCGCCGACAAGCCGCTGCTAACCCTGCCTCCGGTTGCATGGTAAGGGGAGACGGCTTCCTTTGCAATAATGGAATAGATCTGCTCCATCATCTCGGACGATGGATACGGCATGATGCCGGTCATCATCTCGTACAGGACCACACCTAGTGAATAGTAGTCACTCCGGTAATCTATATTCCGGTTCATCCGGCCGGTCTGTTCCGGTGAGATGTAAAGCAGACTGCCCTCCAGCACGCCGCTGTTCTGGAAATCACGCCTCTCCTTGGACAGCTTCACTGCAAGATCGAAATCAATCACCTGGACAATTTCCCGCTCCCGGTTCCAGATGATATTCGACGGCTTGATATCCTTATGGATCACGTTCTGCTCATGTATGGAGCCCAGAATATCCACAACCTTGACCGCCAGCTTCAGCAAAGCCTCCTCCCCCGGCTGCTCTTCCGCCAGAATCCGCTTGAGCGAACGTCCGGCGATATCCTCAAGAACCATGACGTACAGACCGTTCTGCTCTTCGAGCCTCAGGGGACGGATAACCCCTTCTGTGCTGGTGCTGAGCTCTGTAAGCAGCTTATATTCCTGTTTGAAGCGCATTACGGCTTCGGTGCCGGCAAACTCCGATTTTAACACCTTGAGAATGACCGTTTCTGCGGAGGAAGCCTCCGTGCACCGGTACACGGCTTTTATAGGATTATCTGAAATGGTCTCCAGGACCTGATAATGGTCATTAGCAATCATTGTACTCCACCTTTAGCCTTGTTCTCCCGTAACTTCAATATCGGCATCGAATTTAAATACATAGGCAGCGATCAGCCAGATAATCCAGCAATTCAGCCCAAAGAACAGATAACCGAAATAGCCCAGAACCGGCATCTCGGAGAAAATATGAAATTTGTCCAGATAAGGCACCGAGTATTTCCAGTAATTCGGATTGGTAGGAACGTCGTCATGGAACCACTCACTGCCAAAGTTCCAGAACTCCCAGAAGAAGCCGTTGAACACCGTAGCCAGCCCCACCAGAATGACCTTGGACCAGTCTCCGTTCTTCACCGGGGTGAAGGGGGTCCAGTAACCGGCAAGCGCCATCGCTGCGGACAGCATCGGAACCAGCGCAACCCACAGCACCCAGAACAGCAGATACGGATAATAGCCCATGCCGAAGGCCAGGATCAGCCCGAGAATATAATAGACGATCAGCCACATGCGTGACACCTTCAGCCTAGGCCCATGGCTATAACGGTTGCGGAACAGACGGAAGGTCTTGAGGAGTAAGTACCATTCGAAGATGGCCGGAAGAACCGTTGTATAGGATAAGGAGAACCAGAACACATTGCCGAAGTTAGAGAACACTTCATTATTGGGGTAATACCAATTCTCCAGGACGAAGAAATTCAGGTATTCAAAAGCAAACCAGCTGAAGCAGGACACCACCGCCAGCAGCTGCATCACATGGGGCTTGCGCGAGATGATCGAAGCTCCGTGATTTCTCCGGTAGACCAAACCGTCCAGGATCAGAATAAAGGACCACCAGAGGGGAACAAACGTGTAATGCTCCAGCGAGACAAACAGCTTCACCCGGGCCCACATCAGGAACCAGCTAAGCGCAAGCACCGGCAGGCTCCACCAGAACCAGATAGGGAAAGGGGTGGCCGCCCCCGATTTCCGGGGTGCCTCCTCCGTCTTCTTGAAGCCGAACCATCCGGGGAATACCAGGACCAGTGTGATGATCAGGGCCACAACGCAGGCGAGCGAGAAATACAGCAGGCTGAACCCGGGGTCAGCTTCGACCTTCTGGGCCGGGAAATCCCCGTAACCCGGGGGCATCCCCTTCCATTTCGCCAGACTTCCTAGTAACGGGAGCAGAAAGATCAGTCCGAAGGTAACGATCAAGAATACTGTCTTTTTCCATGTTTTCATTGCGCAAACCCCCGCGTATGTATGTAGTTGAAAGTCGAATTTTGTTGATAATCGCTAATATTCGATAACACTCCAGTTTATTCCTGCTGACTGCACACAAAAAAATGCCCCACCGTCCATTTCCATGACGTATGGAGCAACTGTGCGAGGCATAATGCAGGTGAAAACGGGCTTCAGGCGAATTCTATTACACCAATTATTAAATCCATAAAGTCTACTTAAATGAATGATATGCCTAACACTGTAACTAATACACCTGAATAGAGTGATGTATCTTATATAAAAGGAGGGGTTATATTGTCACAGCCTAATCTGCCCAATATCACGCCAACGATCACTTTATCTCGAGATGATGTGCTTAACCTATTATTTTCTTCCATCGCAATGGAAGAGTTGGGCTTAGCGCATGTTATAAATGCCCAAGGGGAAAACATCCAATTTGCCTTGGGCACACTTCCGGGGAGCACACCTGCTACGTTGGGTGAGGTTCTTCAGATAAACAGCAGTGCTCAATCGATGCTCGATTCCGTATTCCGCACCGAAATGATGTTGGATTCAAAACTCACCTCCGCTTCCGATATTCCATCATTAGTCGGACCCACAGGAGCCACGGGGGTAACCGGCGCTGCCGGTGCAGTAAACAGCGTCAATGGATTGACGGGCGATGTTGTGTTGAGTACAGAGGCTGGTGTCTTTCCGATCAGTAATGATGAACCACCCACCCGAAATTTGGACATATTAATCAATGCTGGGGTGTATAGCTCGGGAAATCCAAATGGAGGAGACCCGGAAAATGGTCCACTAGGAGTTGACCATCCTCCGTCATGGACGATTTACGTCTCCCAGGTAGGGCCTTATATCCAGCAGTTGTATATTTCCAACCTAGCATTATATTACCGCAGTAGTCCAGACAGTGGCCAGAGCTGGTCAGATTGGCAAGAAATCGGTGCTCGCGGGCCAACCGGAACCACCGGTGAGACTGGGGCCACCGGCGTCACCGGAGCCACCAGTGAGACCGGAGCTACCGGGGGGACGGGGGCTACTGGTGTGACGGGGGCTACTGGCGTCACCGGGGCTACTGGATTGACAGGAGCTACCGGCGTTACCGGGGCTACCGGCGTTACCGGGGCTACCGGCGTTACCGGAGCCACGGGCGTCACCGGCGCTACCGGACTCACTGGAGCGACCGGTGACACCGGGGCTACCGGCGTCACTGGGGCTACCGGCGTCACTGGGGAGAGCGGGGTGACGGGGGCTACCGGACTCACCGGAGCCACTGGCGTCACCGGGGCTACTGGCGTCACTGGGGAGACCGGGCTCACTGGCGCTACTGGTTTGACAGGGGCTACCGGACTCACTGGGGAGACCGGGGGGACGGGGGCTACCGGACTCACCGGAGCCACTGGCGTCACCGGGGCTGCTGGCATCACTGGGGAGACCGGGCTCACTGGCGCTACTGGTTTGACAGGGGCCACTGGACTCACCGGAGCTACCGGCGTTACGGGAGCTACCGGCGTCACCGGGCCTATTATTGTAACTAACAATGCGATGTTTGAGCCCGCAACGGCTGCAGTCGCTTCGACCTTAACACCTATTGTATTTCAAGAAATTTTTATTAATGGCAGCGGAATTGAACTTGGAACGCCCCCAAGCAATATCACGGTGCTCCCAAACAGCTTATATTATGTTTCGTTTACCATAACTATTGAGCTCTCTGCTGAAACAAACAATGTAACCAGTTCTGAAATTATAGTTAGATTGAACGGTAATGTCCAGCCTATAACGGTTACCGGACAAAAAAATGGCGGGACCGGAGCTACCGTGTATTTCTCTCTAGAAGGAAATGGTTTTCTTCAGACCGGCGCCACTGACAATACCATGACTCTCGATGCTACTTATAACCTAAGCGCCGGTACGGGAACTTATGTTACGGATCGGTCTAACCTGAGTATTATCCGGTTCCGTTAAACGAACAGATTCCGCTTTTTGAGGAGGATTAAGGGATGAGCAAGGGGGCAAGAGCCCCCTGCCCATTTTGTAGATAAGGAGGGAATCACTTGTCAAAACCGAACCTGCCCAATATCACCCCAACGATATCCATATCGCGGGACGATGTAATTAATCTATTATTTTCCTCTATTGCCATGGAGGAATTAGGACTGGCGCATATCCTCAATGCTGAAGGAGAGAAGATTCAGTATGCGGTCGGCACCCTTCCAGGAACCACTCCCGTTACACTTGCCGAATTAGGTCAGGTCAGCAGCAGTACTCAAGCTATGTTGAAAAAAATTATCCGCCATGAAATGATGCTGCAATCCAAACTCCAGACAGCTGCAGATATTCGACCGGTTGTTGGTCCTGCTGGACCTATCGGAGCTCCGGGAGCAGAGGGTGGAGCACTTAGTGTCAATGGGTTAACCGGAGATGTGGCGCTCGGTGTAACAGCCGGTATCTTTCCAATCAGCAATGATGAACCATCGACCAGCGATTTAGATGACATTCACTTTAGAACTGCCGGTGTATACAGCAGCTCGGGAGTACCCGCCGATCCGGCTGGCCCAGTGAATGGTCCTCCGGGAGTCGCACACCCGTCGGTATGGACGATTTATGTATCACGTGTCGGAGATTATGTACAACAGCTATATTTCTCCGATTCGGCTTTATACTATCGCAGCAGTCAGAATGGCGGGGTGACTTATCCCCAAGGGTGGCTCCAGGTTGGAGTGCAAGGTGCAACCGGGGTGACTGGGCCTGGTGTAACCGGAGCAACCGGCGTTACTGGCATGACCGGAGCGACGGGTGCCACGGGCATAACGGGCGCAACCTTGGACACAGGTGCCACGGGGAACACCGGCGCCACAGGCGTGACCGGTGCTACCGGAGTGACGGGTGCCACAGGAATCACTGGCGCTACCGGCGTCACTGGCGCTACCGGCGTAACCGGCGCTACCGGACTTACCGGTGACGTTACTGGCATGACGGGCTTGACGGGCTTGACGGGTGCCACAGGTCTAACGGGTGCTACCGGGGGTACCGGTGAGGTCACGGGCATGACAGGCGCGACCGGGCTTACCGGTGAGGCGACAGGCATGACGGGCTTAACAGGTGTGACGGGTGCCACGGGTGTAACGGGCGCGACCGGGCTTACCGGTGAGGTCACGGGCATGACGGGCTTAACCGGGGTAACTGGTGCGACAGGGGTTACCGGCGCGACAGGTTTAACCGGTGAGGTCACGGGTATGACGGGCTTAACCGGGCTTACCGGCGCTACGGGTGTAACCGGCGAGACAGGCGTAACCGGCGAGACGGGCCCAACCGGGCCAGTGGCCAACAATGCCAGTTTTCACCCTTCGGGTCCAGTAACAGCAACGCCTACGAATATTACATTTGTACAAAATTTTATTTTTGGCTCAGGTATCTCCCTTGTGAACGGCGGTCAAGGTATTCAATTACAACCCAATAGCTTCTACTTCGTTTCTTTTAATTTGAGAATTCGAATAACAAATGGGAGTATCCCCGTCGTTGCTTCGCAAATATTGGTTTTCCTCGACGGCGTTCAACAAAATATAAGCACTGGCACGCAGAGAAATGCAGCTGGTGCTGGTTTAGCCGCCTTCACCCAGGAATCCAGCGGTTTAATCCAGACTGGCGCCGGCCCTAATCCAACGTTAACCTTGACGGCTTCTATCACTCTTGCTTCGGGCACTGCCGAGTTTAATCCCCCTACTTGGTCAAATTTGAGCATTTATCAGGTCCTGTAATTCAAAGGTAATAAGGCAAGAGCTATAAAAGCTGATGTCCTTAGGTAACTCTCCTTTTCAAAAGCGGCTTAGGATATGTCGTTTCTTCCCCTGGAAGGACGGCGTATCCTTTTTTGCATGGCCCGGCCAATCCTGCCAGACTAAGAGATGCCCTGTTTCTCTCACCGGATGATTATGAGCGTTCTGAAGCGTTCCGGCAGATTCAGGAAGAGCTGGATTATATGGTGAAGTTACGCCCGGACTACGTATTATTTCATTATCCCAAGCCGGTTATCCTAGATCCTCAGGTAGACTGGAGCTCCTGGTGATTTGCTGACAGCAAGGAATATGTTTATGAGAATGACCTCTCTCTGAATGAACTGATACAGCACAGTAAAGTTCTCTTCGACTGGCTTAGCCGAAAGGGCCGGGAGTACCAGTTTCAGCCCATTCTGGAGTTCAATGGACTGAACAGTTATGTCTAACCGCTCAGACCTCATCACAGCCTGCCCCGAATATTTGTGAATGCACAGGCACATGCTACAATGGGACCGCCGTCCTTGCCTTAATTTAACACAAGAGGAGTGACAGCTGTGGCAATCAATGTGTACCTAAATTTCAATGGCAATACCCGAGAGGCTGTAGAATATTACGCTGAGGTGTTCGGGACCGAACCTCCGCATATTATGACCTTCGGCGAGGCTCCGCCAGATCCGTCCCATCCTGTACCGGAAGAAGCCAAACACCTCGTCATGCACGCCAATCTGATGATTGCCGGCAGCCCGGTCATGTTCTCTGACGTATTCCCCGGTATGCCGTACACGGAAGGGAATAATATCAGCCTAACGGTGACGGATACCGATGCAGAGAAGATTCGTCACTGGTTCAACAAGCTGAAGGAAGGCGGAACTGTGCACATGGAACTGCAGGAGACCTTCTGGAGCAAGGCCTACGGGAACCTGAAGGACAAATTCGGCATCCACTGGCAGCTTAGTCACGACAACGGCCAGAACGGCTAACTCCCTTAGGTAGTTTCCTATTCACAAAAGCGCTTAGGATATGACAGTTCTTCCCCTGGAAGGACGGCATATCCTTTTTTATAAGTCTTCGTAACCGCAACATCTCAAAGTTGTAACCTGATTTTTAATGCGCTTACATCCTGTTCTATGTTTTAATTGTAATAACGTTATGTATTTCATCCTACTGTAAAGGAGACTAACCTATGGAAATATCCTCATTTTTGCTGCCCAAGGATCAGGTTGCGTACATCACCTCCTCGATCTCCATGCGGGAAGCGCTGGAACAGCTGGAGAATCATTATTATTCGGCCATTCCGATTATTGACGATGCCGGTAAATATGTTGGGACCTTGTCGGAGGGCGATCTGCTATGGAAGCTGAAGAACACCGACGGCCTGAGCTTCGCGAATATGAACGAGGTGACCGTCGGCACCATTCAGCGTCATGTGCATAACGAGAGCGTCGAGATCCACGCGCAGATGGAGGATATGCTGACCCTGGCAGCAGACCAGAACTTCGTTCCGGTAGTGGACGACAGCGGAATCTTCCTCGGCATCATCCGCCGCAAGGATATCATCGAGTATTACACACGCAATATTACCGATTAACTCAGGTGAAGCTGCAGCAAAGGCAGGACTGTCCTCCATGGACGGCCCTGCCTTTGCTGCGTGATGCGGGTCTTTAACCCCTTAATTCTTCTATAGCTCTGTCAGAATAATCGTCCCCTGCGGAGTTACCGCCAGTGTATGCTCATACTGGGCTGACAGGCCTCCGTCAATAGTGCGTGCAGTCCATCCGTCTGCATCCACCTTGGTCCGGTAGCTGCCCGTGTTGAGCATGGGCTCAATGGTGAACACCATGCCTTCCTTAATGCGCGGGCCTTTGCCGGCCGGGCCGTAATGAGGCACTTCAGGCGCTTCGTGCATCTCCGAGCCAATCCCGTGACCGATAAAGTCCCGGACGACGGAATAACCGTTAGATTCGGCATAGACCTGGATAGCATGCGCTACGTCGCCTATGCGGTTGCCGGCTACAGCCTGCTCGATACCTTTGAATAGAGATTCCTTGGTCGTCGCCAGCAGCTTCTCCGCCTGCTCGCTAATTGTACCCACTCCGTAGGACCAAGCCGAATCCGCCAGCCAGCCATTCAGGTTGACTACCATGTCAATCGTTACAATATCTCCATCCTTCAGCTCCTCATGCTTCGGGAAGCCATGACAGATGACGTCATTCACAGATGCACAGGTGGCATACGGGTAACCGTGATAGCCTTTTTGCTCCGGGGTTGCTCCTTGGGAGAGGATGAACTTCTCGGCAAACTGGTCGATCTCCCAGGTCGTAATTCCCGGCTTGATCAACCCGGCAATCTGCCGGTGGCATTCTGCCAGGATTTTGCCGGCTGCCCGCATCTTCTCAATCTCTTCCATCGATTTCATAATGATCATTCAATTCGCCTCTTCTGTACAGAATCCATTACTCACTATATATAATGGCTCTTGGTTATAATGGTGTATTGCTACTCTATATTATGTAAGAAAACTGCCGAAAATCCAAATAAACAAACAAAATAAACCTGTCTCCCGCAAAAACACCAGAAAACAGGCTCATGATTTGCATTCCCGTGATGGCTAATCTGTACAAGTTATTGTTAACTACGGCATAATCAGACCGCCAGGCATTAGCCCGTTAGTCGTGGAAATTGAGCCCCGAAGTAACCGCCTTGACATATCCGCTGCGGATCACATAATCGCCGAAGTGCTCACCGGCAATACGCTCTCTGGCATAACCATGAATAATCGGCCCGAGGGTGTCCAGTATCTCCCGCTCGTCAATGTTCTCCTTGTACAGCTTGTTCAGCCGGTCTCCGGTAAAGCCAGCACCCAGGTACATATTATACCTGCCCGGACCTTTGCCGATAAAAGCAATCTCGCCGAGCGCCGGTCTGGCACAGCCGTTAGGGCAGCCGGTCATACGGATGATAATCTCTTCATTGCGCAGCCCGGCTTCATCTATGATAACCTCCAGCTTATCGAGCAGGTGCGGCAAATAACGCTCCGCCTCCGCCATAGCCAGCCCGCAGGTCGGCAAGGCTACACAGGACAACGCACTTCTGCGCAGTGCAGAATGATGGGCACCGTCCGTCAGACCGTATTGCTTGGCAAGCTCCGTAATCTTGCGCTTCTTCGCCTGGGTCACACCGCCGATAATCAGATTCTGGTTCGGGGTCAGCCGGAAGTCTCCGCTGTGAATCTTGGCGATCTCGCGCAGGCCGGTCATCAGCGGGTAGCCCTCCTGATCCTGAATCCGTCCACTCTGGATATAGAGCGTCAGGTTCCATTTGCCGTCCATCCCCTTCACCCAGCCGTACCGGTCGCCATTATGATCGAAGTGATAGTCGCGCGCCGGCTCCAGCGTCCAGCCCAGCCGTTCGTGCAGCTCTCCCTTGAACCACTCCAGCCCGTGCCGGTCGATCGTGTACTTGAAGCGGGCATTCTTACGGACCGAACGATTGCCGTAATCCCGCTGGATCGTAACCGTCTTCTCCGCCAGATCAATCATCTGCTCCGGACGGCAGAAGCCGATGATCCGGCCCAATTGGGGATACGTATTCGTATCGCCGTGCGTCATTCCCATACCGCCGCCAACCGAGACATTGAAGCCGGCCAGCTTGCCGTCCTCCAGAATGGCGATGAAGCCCAGATCCTGGGAGAATACATCTACATCATTGGATGGAGGCACCGCCAGGCCAATTTTGAATTTGCGGGGGAGATAGACCGGACCATAGATCGGCTCAACCACCTTGCTGTCCACGACTTTTTCCCCGTCCAGCCAGATCTCATGATACGCGCGGGTACGCGGGGCAAGATGATCGCTGATTTTGTTGGCCCACTCTTGAACCTCGGCATGAACCTCCGACTGATACGGGTTCGGACCACTCATCACATTACGATTCACGTCACCGCAGGCCGCAAGTGTGGTCATCAGGGTGTCGTTGATCGTTCTGATCGTCTTCTTGAGATTCCACTTGAGCACCCCATGCATCTGAAAAGCCTGCCGCGTCGTCAGGCGCAGTGTCCCATTGCCGTACTTATGGGCCAGCTCATCCATGACAAGCCACTGTGCCGCAGACGCCACACCGCCGGGCGCTACTATCCGCAGCATGAACTGGAAAGCCGGCTCCAGCTTGGAGCGTTCCCGCTCACTGCGCAGATCGCGGTCATCCTGCATGTAGCTGCCGTGGAATTTCAGCAGCCGGTTGTCATCCTCCGGCAGCCCTCCTGTAATCGGATTGCTGAGGGTCTCGACAAGCGCCCCGCGCAGATAATTGCTCTCCAGCTTGATATGTTCAACATCACTCGGTGGTCCGCCAATCGGCTTCACCGCTGGTTCATTGTTTGCCATTGCTGATTCTCTCCTCTTTCGCTTGAATCCCGCTTAATAGACATCCCGCTGGTAACGCTGCTCCTGCTGAAGGGTCTCCAGATAGGCGGCAGCCGCTTCCGGGCTTAGTCCGCCCTCTTCCTGGATCACTGTAATCAGTGCCGAATGCACATCATGGGCCATATGCTTCTCATCGCCGCACACGTATACATGCGCTCCTTCCTGCAGCCAGCGGTACAGTTCCTTACTCTGCTCCAGAATACGGTGCTGTACGTACACCTTCTCCTCTGTGTCGCGGGAGAAGGCCACATCCAGCCTGCTGAGGACACCGTCCTTCAGCATCCGCTGCCAGTCCGTCTGGTAGAGGAAGTCTGTAACGAAATGACGGTCTCCATAGAACAGCCAGCTTGGACCCTCAGCCCCCTGCTCTTCACGCTCCTCCAGAAAGGAACGGAACGGGGCAACGCCCGTACCCGGACCGATCATAATTACCGGTACACTGGAATCAGCGGGTAACTTGAAGTTCGGATTGTTCTGGATATATACCGGCAAGGTGGCACCCGGCTGTACACGCTCAGCACAGTGTACCGAACAGACACCGTAACGCTCTCGCCCATGTGACTCATAACGCACAGCCCGCACCGTGAAGTGTACTTCATCCGGGTTGGCATTGTAGCTGCTGGCAATGGAATACAAGCGGGCCGGAAGCTTGCGCAGGATGGTCACGAAGATGCTGGCAGGAGCATTCCAGGGTCCATAGTCTTGAATAAGATCCAGCAGATCCCGGCCCTGAATATACTCCTTCAGCTCTTGCTGCCGCTCGGGGGCCAGCAGTTCCTTAAGGGCAGGTGCGGAGGCAAGCCCGGCAGCCTGTTCCAGGAGCGGCTTCGTCAGCACCGTAATTTCGTAATGCCGCAGCAGCGCCTCCTGTAGCGTGCCTTCTTCCCCCTTTTTGTTCAGCGGAACACGTTCATCCGCATTCCAGCCCATAGCGGCAATGATATCTGCTACCAGCTGCGGGTGATTCTCGGGGTAGACGCCAAGAGAATCCCCCGGCTCAAAGGTAATATTCGATCCGGCAAGCGACAGCTCCAGATGGCGGGTCTCGCGGTCTGAGCCGCGGCCGTTCAGATTAAGATTCTCCAGTACTTCGGCATGGAAAGGATGATTTCGTGAATAGGCGGATTCCAGCGACTCTGCGCTCTCAGCAGCCTGAACCGCTGCATCCGCAATTCCTGCAGCATTCTGCGCGCCGTTAAGAGCGCTGATGACCTGGCCGAACCACTCGGCCACCGGCTCATCATAATCGAGGTCGCAATCTACACGCGGGCTTAACCGCTGTGCGCCCAGCTCTTCCAGCTTCTGATCGAAGTCTTTGCCGGTCTGGCAGAAGAATTCATAGGAGGTATCGCCCAGCGCGAGTACCGAGAAGCGCAAGCCTGGAAGCTGCGGCGCTCTTTTGCTGTAGAGGAATTCATGGAAGGCACGGGCATTATCCGGCGGTTCCCCTTCGCCATGGGTGCTGACCAGCAGCAGCAGGTTCTCTGTCTTCTTCAGTCCATTCGGCTTGAAGCTGTTCATCGCGGACACCGTGACCTTGAAGCCCTGCTCCTCCAGCTTGCGGGAGAGGCTCACGGCGAGCCGCTGGCAGTTGCCGGTCTGGGAGCCGAACAATACGGTCACTTCACGCGATGCTTGCTGCGAAGCGGCAGTTGCCGGCTCTGCTACTACTGCTGGAGCAGCGGGGGAAGCTGCCTGGACGCTTGATCCCTGGTTACCCTGCAGCGACAGGGCAGATAAGTACCCGCTTAACCATACCTGCTGTGAGGGTGTCAGCGTGGGCAGAAGCTGATTCAGCAGCTCTGCCTGGTTCTCATTAAAGGGACTGTTTGTAACTTGTAGTTGCAACAATATCGACCTCTCCTTAGCGTGCAATCTTCTTTCCTCTTAATATCATGAACTCAGGCTAACACAATACCGGCAAACGATCAACGAATCATATAACAGGCATCATATTCTTTAAAAGGTAAATACTTGAATAAAATGCACAAAACCCGGCTAAATCATAGTAAAATGCTCTGATTTAGCCGGGTTCATTACTAATTATGATAAGTTGCATTAGATAAAATGATAGACCGGAGATGTCTTTGCCTGCCATTTATAATAGTCTGCGGGTTGCTCTGTGCCGGAAATGGTCCACAAGCAGGTAGATTAGAATGAGAAGGCCTCCGGCATTGATCGCCAGATCGGCCAGATTCATAATCCCGCCATGATTCCCGAAGACCAGGAAATCTGTAACCTGGTGATAAAGTGCCCGGTCAATGGCATTGCCGACAGCTCCGCCAACCAGGAAGCCGCTGGCTGCTTCGAGCAGGGGGCCGCGGATTTTACCCTGACGCCGGTAATAGAAGATTGCTGCTACAAAAATCACGGCAACAATAGCAAAATACTTCCCGAATCCCTGAAAGGAGCTGAAGGCCGCACCGCTGTTCTCATAGTATACAAACCGCAAATGCGGCGTCCAGGAAGGAAGCATCTCCCCAAGCTCCATATGGGTACGCACTATCCACTTGGTCGCCTGATCTAGCATCAGGACGAAGACAGCTATCAGATAAAAAAGCATCGGCAGTTCCCCTATCTTCTCTAGTTGTTCAACTCATGATCAGGGTCATAGTAATATTCAAGGCCGTGGTCAAGGTCAATGTTTGTCACAGAATCAGTCTACCATATTCATCTGGATACTTACAAAAATATAGCCGGACCATCCCGTCAGGGACAGTCCGGCTGTTATTCTTCAGGTCATTACGTATCGTATATGCGCTACGGGATGGACAAGGTCCAAGGCTCTCCTTACCAAGCGTAGGCTTCCGGTGCCGGTTTGCCCGGTCCCGGGAAGATCTCGTCCAGCTTCTTCAGTGTGGCCTCATCCAGCGTAATCTCGGTCACCCGCAAGGAGTCCTCGAACTGGTGGATCGTACGCGGCCCGATAATCGGTGCGGTCACAGCCGGATTCGCCAGTACCCAGGCCAGAGCGACCTGATCCTCATGCTCGCCCAGCTCCTTGCAGAGCGCGGAGAATTGCTCCAGCTGGCTGCGGTGCTGCTCCAGCTTGGCTGAACGGGCACTGCGCACCCCGGTCTTCGCGAGTGCATTGCGTCCCAGCAGGCCTCCGGCCAGCGGACTCCATGGAATGACACCCAGGCCCAGCTCCTGTGAGGCCGGCAGCACTTCCAGCTCCGGCGTCCGCTCGAGCAGATTGTAGAGATGCTGCTCGGAGACAAGGCCGAGGAAATGGCGCTCCTTGGCCTTCGCCTGGGCAGCAGCAATATGCCAGCCCGCGAAGTTGCTGGAACCGATATAGTCGGCTTTGCCCTGGGACACCAGGATCTCGAATGCGCCCCACAGCTCGTCCCACGATACGTTCCGGTCGATATGATGCATCTGATATAGTTCAATATGATCGGTCTGCAGGCGCCGCAGCGAGCCTTCAAAATGCCGTCTGATCTTGTAGGCAGACAAGCCTGAGCCGGAATTGGGACCGTCCTGCTCGTCGAACATGTCATTGTATACCTTGGTGGCCAGCACTACCTTCTCACGCCGTCCGCCGCCCTGCTGAAACCAGCGGCCGATAATTTCCTCCGTCCAGCCCCGCCGGTCCTGGCCGCCGTACACATTCGCCGTATCGAAGAAATTAATGCCCGCATCGAGGGCCGCATCCATAATTCTGAAGGCTTCCTTCTCCTCCGTCTCCGGTCCGAAATTCATCGTCCCCAGACACAACTGGCTGACCTTTAACCCCGATTTACCCAAATAACTGTACTTCATCGCAATTCCTCCCTTTCACTCCTGCTAGATTGGCTGCTTCATATTCACTATAACCCTTAGAGTCCACTCTAAAGCAAGTTTCGCTGGGATACTTAAGACTAGAACTTAAAGCTTGGTCGTCGCTGCGGTGAACATTTGGCCCTCCGGCCGCTGCCCAGTTTGGAGCACAATGTCTGCTGTTTTTCACATACAATGTAGTCGGTTTTTCGATTACATTTGCACCACACACCTCCGCCAAGCTCAATGTGGTCGGTTTTTCGATTACATTCGGCCCACACGCTTCCGCCAAGCCCAATGTAGTCGGTTTTTCGATTACATTCGGCCCACACGCTTCCGTCACGCCCAATGTAGTCGGTTTTTCGATTACAATTTGGACCGCACGCCTCCGCCAAGCCCAATGTAGTCGGTTTTTAGCATACATTTTGGCCCCGTCCCCTCATTCGCCCTTTCGCTCCCCATCGTCCCCTTCCCCCACCCGGGAGAACCCCCAAATACACAAAAAAACAAGCCCCAGAAAGAGACTTGTTCCGCTATAATTATAATCCAACATATTATTGCGTTACCCATGCACCTACTAAGCAGATACTCAGCACTTACTCGATACTCACTCTAACCCTCGCCAAGCGCCGCTCCATGCCCGGCTTCACCGTTATCCGGGAACAGCACCTCGCCTGTCTTCAGTTGAATGTCCACAATCTCCTGAAGCGTACCCGACAACTCGCCGGGCGGATAGGGCTTGGTCAAATATTTCTGCACATTGTCCATCATGCTCTTATCGTCCTTGTCCAGCGCCGAGGAGATGACAATCGGCACCTTCTCGGTCCGGGGATCGTTTTTGAGCATGCGGATCAGATCCCAGCCGTCCAGCTCATCGCCCAGCATCAGATCGACAATGATCGCTACGAAGGGCGTTTTAACGGCCTGGTCAAAAGCTTTTTGCGGATGATAGTGATGGGTGACCCGGAAGCCCTTGCCCTTCAGCTCCTCCGAGAGCAGCAATGACAGGCTGTAATCATCCTCCACAATCATCACATCCGGCTTCTGCTCCTTGCCCGCACTCCATCTTAACGAATGTTCCTCCTCCGGGTGGCCGGTTTCTGCCTGCATCACCGGAAGACGGAACCATACCGTCGAGCCTTCGCCCTCCACGGATTCAATCCCGATCGTTCCCTTCTGCTTCTCAATAATCTCCTTGCAGATGGCCAGCCCGAGACCTGTACCGCCAATTCGCTTGGAGGCACTGTTGTCCACTCGGCGGAATTTCTGGAACAGCTGCCCGATCTGATTCTTCGGAATCCCGAGTCCGTGGTCCTGAATCCGTACCATAATCGATCCCGGTTCGTTATGAAGCATGACCTTAATTTCACCTGCGCCCGGCGAGAACTTGATCGCATTGCTCAGCAGGTTGGTCAGCACCTGGATAATCTTATCCTTGTCTACCTCAACCTCGGGATTCAGCGCCTCGTCCTCCAGAAGAATGTGGTGGGTACCGCTCAGCTTGTACTGATCAATGACACTCAGGACCGTCTCGCTAAGGTTAACCTTCTCCACATTATACAGCTGTGTGCCGGACTCCATCCGCTGCAGGTCCAGGAAGTCGTTAATCAGCTCCGTCAGACGCTTGGCTTCCTTATGAATCGTCTCCAGATATTTCAGCTGCTTCTCCGGCTTCATGGTTTTGGACAGGAGCAGCTCCGTGAAGCCCAGTACACTCGACAGCGGCGTCCGCAGCTCATGGCTGACGGTGCTGACCAGCTCTGACTTCATCAGATCCAGCTCATACTCGCGGGTAATGTCACGGTGGACGAACAGCGTCCCTACCCGGACCTCCCGGCGGAAGACCGGTATGGCATAGGCATCCACATGCTTCATGTCTTCCTTGCCGATAGAATACTTCATCGCACTGGAGTCAGTGGTATGCTCGGACATCGCCTTCTGGTAAAAGCGACCCAGCTCTTCTGATTCATTCACCCGTAGGGTGAAGTGCTCCATCCAGCGCTCCTTGGGAATCAGCATGCCTTCCGTCCAGTCCTCATAGCTGAACAGTTGGCTGAGCGCCTTGTTGATGTGCTGAATGACGCCGTCCGTGCCAACGAACTGGATGCCCTCATTGACATTGTTCACAATATCCTGATTCAGCTTGCGGCCATTCTCAATCTCCTCGTACATGAACAGGCGTTCGATGGCCAGGGCGACCCGGTTCATCATCCCCTGGATTTCGTCGGTCTCTTCCTCCGTGAACGGGTGCCCGATGCGGGTTCCGCAGAAGACTGCCAGAATCTCATCCTCAGCATTCACCACAGTCGTATAGTAGTCGTAACAATACACCTCATTGGCGGAGATCCCCTGCTCTCTGACCGAGCCCACCCGCTTCACCATGTACGACTTTTCCACGCTCAGGCGGTACAGAATCTCCTTGCTGCCCTCACCGATGTACCGCTCCACATTCTCCGGCGGAACCCCTTTGACCACCGCTATCTTATCCTTGACCAGCAGAAAAAGACTGGAGTCGAACGAGTACAGACGGTTCATGAATTGGTTGAACTTGTCGGCAAATTCCTGCTTGTCCAGCGTATAGGTGATCTCATGATTCAGCTGATTGTTAAGCTCCAGCATCATGGATGTCTGCTCCGTGCTTTTCAGCGTCTCCGCCAGCTCCTGCTGCACATTCTTCATCGAGGTGACGTTATTAGCAATCAGGATATACTGGTAGATCTGGCCTTCATCGTTCAGATAAGGCATGATTGTCAGCTGCAGCCAGAGCGGCGAGCCTTCCTTGGTCGCCAGCTCCGTCTCTCCGCTCCACACTCCGCCGGTCGATAGCTTGCGGATCATTTGCTCTACCTGCGGTTCTGCAATATTATGCAGCTCAAACAGCCGGTAAGTGTATCCGATAATCTCGGAGCTCTTGTAGCCCGTGTAGACGCTCAGATTATCGTTCACGTAGGTGAACACGCCTTTGTTCGACAGAATGCCGACGGCAGAGGTCTGATTCAGCGCCTTCATCATGCTCTCGATTTCACTGAGCGACCGCTCCAGCCTGAACTGCTGATCCTGAAGCTCGTCCTGCTGGGCATGCAGCTCTTCATTCTGCATCATCAGCTCTTCCTCTTTATCCTGGATGCTGTGGGCCATATTCAGGAAGGCCTCATAGAGCCGTCCGATCTCATCCTGCTTATGTAGCTTGCCGAGCAGAACCGCCTCGCCGGCCGCCAGCGAATTCGTCGCTTCCTCCAGCTTCACAATCGGATCGATGATAACTTTGAGCATTTGCCAGATCAGCAGGGTGAAGAACAGCAGCAGCAAGGTGCTGAGCATAAAGGCAATGAAGGTGAACGTATCCGCCTGCCTGATGGAGCGGGAGTTCAGCTCATTCAGCAGCGCATCCGAATTGGCTTTGAATTGCTTCGTGTAGCTCAGGAATTCATTCACAGCCCGGGTACTGCCGCTTTGGGACAAGTTCCGGATTCCCTCGTAATCATTATTCTTCACTAAGAGCATCACTTCAGGCAGGGTCTGGCTCTTGTACTGTTTATAGAACACCTTGAGGTCATCTCTGTACCGGACTTCTTCAGCCGACAGCTTCAGGGAGGAGTACTGCTCCAGAATGCCGTCAAGCCCCTTAACCGCAGCGTTCAGCAGCGCAAGCTCGTTCTCACTCTGAGTAGCCACATAACCTCTCGCCCGGAAAAAGACCTCGCTTAGCGTCACCGCCAGCTCGTTGATCGTCGCCGTCTTATGTTGCAGCACTTCACGTTTCTGATCCAGCTGTTCCTGCTGGGCATTGATATAGAAGACAAGCCCGATTCCTCCTGCCATAATGGCAACGAACAGCAGCAGAAGAATCCGGTAATATTTCGTTTTGATGCTCCGGCCTTTAAGGTTAAGGTTTCTCACTCAGAATATCCTCCACGAGCTGAAGCAGCTCCATCGGGCTGAACGGCTTGGGCATGAAATAACGGGCTCCCGCCTCCCTGGCCCGGTTACGGTCCATCTCCTGTGCCTTGGCGGTCAGCATCATAATCGGCGTCCGGCTCTTCAGCTCCCCGTCCAGCTCGCACAGCACTTCAATGCCAGTCATGACGGGCATCATGTAATCCAGAATCACCAGGTCGTAAGGTTCTGCCGCCAGCCTGGCGAGCGCCTCGCCCCCATTCTCGGCAGTATGGGTCTCCACATTCTCGAGATCCTCCAGCGTATCCTCAATCAGCATGCGCAGAACCTCTTCATCATCTACAATCAGTACCTTTTGCACCATAGCTCACTCTCACCTTTCAGTCATCCCTGCTTGGGATGCATTGCATTTAGAACAGAAACCGGTGGGCCAGACGCTCAATCCGGGTCAGCAGCTCCGGCAGATGGAACGGCTTAATGACATAATCATCCGCCCCCATCTGCAGCGCATGGACAATATCCCGCTGGTTATTGCGGCCGGTCAGCATGATCACGAGAATGTTCACCTCAGGATAGCCGCTGCGGATCTTCTCCAGCACCTCAAGCCCGTCAAGCCCCGGCATGACGCCGTCCAGCAGAATCACATACTTCTCTTCAGGAGCATACCAGTCCGATTTCAATAAAAGCGCGCCGTCCGCGTAACTCGTAACCTTCACTCTGGCGTTAGTCCCGGGCTGCCAGGCAGCGAAGTGGGTCGTCACCATTCTGCGGATCAGCGGATCATCATCTACAATAATGACATTCAGCAGCGTCTCGCGCTGGCCCAGCAGCAGATCCTGGCTGTACAGGGTGCTCTGGTTCCTGCCGTTATGCTTGCTGGCATAGAGCGCCAGATCCGCTTCCTCTACTAATGTATCGGCATCCTGCACCTCTCCGTTAACCTCGGTCACTCCGCAGGAGAAGGTAACATGGAAGCTCTCACGTTTGGCCTGGAATTCCCGGGCCGCGAAGACCTCCTGAATCCGCTCCATCACAAGCAGCGCCTGCTCCACAGGAGTATTGGGCATGAACAGGGCAAATTCCTCGCCGCCATAGCGGCAGAAGGTATCCTCCGTGCGGATGGACTGCTTCACCAGCTCCGAGAAGCTCTGCAGCACCTCGTCCCCCATCAGATGCCCGTAAGTGTCGTTAACCTGCTTGAACAGATCCAGGTCCAGCAGAGCGAGGGAGAAGGTCCGCCCAGTCCGTCTGAAATCGGAGATCAGCTGCTTCATCGTCTGGTTGAAGTACTTGCGGTTGAACGCCCCGGTCAGCTCGTCGACAATGATCGATTCCTGCCACTCCTTTTTCAGCTCAAAGCGGTTCTTGATCAGCACCATGAATAAATCGATGTCCACCGGCTTCTGTATGTAATCCATAACACCCAGCGAGTAGGCATACTTCTGAACCTCTATCGAATGCTCTCCGCTAATCATAATGATCGGAATCCGTTCTTTCTTAGCCTTGCCGATAATCTGCTTCAGTACATCAATCCCGCTGCGGTCCGGCAGCAGAATATCAAGGAGAATCAAATCCGGCTTGTTCTCATAAAAAAGCTTCAGTCCGCGTCCGGCCGACAGCGCAATGCTGACATAATAGGACTGGCGCTCCAGCGATTCACGCAAAAAAGCGACCAGCTCCACATCATCGTCCACGATCAGAATCTCGTACTGCTGGTGGACATTGCCGTGGGACAATGCAATCCCGGGAGTCAGCGGGGGCACCGCGCCTTTCGATTCCGGTTCGTCAAAGAGCTCCAGCACCGGATAGATATAATCGCCCCATTCTGCTTCCGTCCAGCTTCTATGGTTATCATCCGAGAAATAGAGCAGCGCATTACCTGAGAAAGCCTCTACGGTATCGAGACCCACAGTGCCCGAGGTGCCCTTCAAATTATGCAGGAAACGGTAAATATCCTTCTCCTCGACTGCTGACTGTTCCGACCATTTCTGCAGAGTTTCTCTCGTGCGCTCTTCAACCAGCTCTTTATATTTTCTCGTTGTCATAATAGCTCCTTATATCCAGCTTATCGTTCAAAACTCAAATAAATCATATTTCACATCAGGTGTCAATATTATTATACGCTCAGGAAAATGCAGGCTCAAATCTCTGAGCAGCCCGACACAAAAGCTTTGGTTGATAACCTATCCTTGATTTGACATAATAATTAAAATCGTTCATTCCGTTAATGCGGCAATGAGCGAAGATTTCAGACCATGGATAACGGGAGGCTTTTCAATTGAAGGGGATTATTACGGTACTCGGAAAAGACAAGGTAGGCATTATCGCCAAAGTGTGTACATACCTCGCAGAGCACAATCTGAACATTCTGGACATCTCCCAGACGATTGTGCAGGATTATTTCAACATGATGATGATCGTGGACATCTCTGCCCCCAGCAAGTCCTTCGAGGAGATTGTGGAGGAGCTTCAGCAGGTAGGGGAAGACATCGGTGTGGAAATCAAGCTGCAGCATGAGGATATCTTCAATATTATGCACCGGATTTAACCGGCGAGGGAGGAGCAAGGCTAGTGATCTCGATAGTAGAAGTTCAGGAGACGAATAAAATGATCCGGGAAATGAACCTGGATGTCCGCACCATTACGATGGGCATCAGCCTGATGGACTGCGCCCATACCGACATGAAGGTGTTCAACCAGAAGGTATATGACAAAATTACCCGCTCTGCCGAGAAGCTCGTGAAGACCGGCGAGGATCTGGAGCGCCAATTCGGGGTGCCGATTGTCAACAAACGGATCTCCGTAACGCCGATTTCGATTGCTGCGGGAGCTGTACATACCGATACCTACGTGCCTGTCGCCCAGATTCTGGACAAGGCCGCTAAGGAGGTAGGCGTCAACTTCATCGGCGGGTATTCCGCGCTGGTGCAGAAGGGCTGTACGAAGGGCGACCGGATTCTGATTGACAGTATTCCGGAAGCGCTGGCGGTGACCGAGAGAGTCTGCTCCTCCGTCAACGTCGGCTCCTCGCGGAGCGGCATCAACATGGACGCCGTGAAGCTGATGGGCGACATCATTCTCCAGACGGCGGAGCGCACCAAGGACCGCGACTCCATCGGCTGTGCCAAGCTGGTTGTATTCTGCAATGCGGTGGAGGATAACCCGTTCATGGCCGGTGCCTTCCACGGGGTGGGCGAACGGGAGTGTGTGATTAACGTTGGCGTCAGCGGTCCGGGTGTAATCAAGCGGGCGCTGGAAGAGGTGAAGGGTCAGGACTTCGAGACCCTGTGTGAGACGATCAAGCGTACAGCCTTCAAGGTCACCCGTGTCGGCCAGCTGGTCGCCCAGGAAGCCTCCAAGCGCCTGAATGTACCCTTCGGCATCATCGACCTGTCGCTGGCCCCTACGCCCGAGATCGGCGATTCCATCGCAGAGATCTTCCAGGTGATGGGCCTGGAGGAAGCCGGTGCTCCCGGCACCACAGCTGCACTGGCCATCCTTAACGACAATGTCAAAAAAGGCGGAGTCATGGCCTCCTCCTATGTCGGCGGCTTAAGCGGCGCCTTCATCCCGGTCAGTGAAGACCACGGCATGATCCAGGCGGTCCAGCGCGGGGCGCTGACTCTGGAGAAGCTCGAAGCTATGACTTGTGTCTGCTCTGTAGGCCTGGACATGATTGCCATTCCCGGCAGCACCAGCAAAGAGACCCTCGCAGGCATCATTGCCGATGAAGCCGCCATCGGCATGGTCAACAACAAGACCACAGCGGTCCGCGTCATTCCGGTCATCGGCAAGGACGTCGGTGAAATGGTCGAATTCGGCGGCCTGCTCGGATATGCTCCAGTTATGGCTGTCAACCCGTTCAATTGTGCGGGCTTCGTCAACCGCGGCGGACGGATTCCCGCGCCGATTCACAGCTTCAAGAACTAAGTGAGCATGCAGGCTTAATTGCATTCTGTACATCTAAACCTCCTGATTTTCAACCCATTCTGCGTTTAGTTGTATATCGTACATGTATAAGGCCGTTTTTTCTTACTACTCACCCTTTCAGGCAGAGTTAGTTGTACAGACTACACTTAGACGTGGCATGTGTGAATTTTTGCTGTTTTTAAGTGTACGTTCTACAACTATCCCTAAATTTCACTTGGAGCAAAAGACTTCCATCGAGGAAATGGGTGAGTTTTATTATTTTCTTTAACAACCAATAAGACACGCTGCCTTCCCTCTCCGGGGGCAACGTGTCTTATTGGTTGTTGTGCCGGGCATCAAGAAGCGGGCATCAGCGCTGCGGCAGCTCTGGCGGTACGATAATATGGGACAGCTTTGCAGGGTCCATCAGAAGATACAGGCTCTGAATCCGTTCCCCGCTGGAATCCGTACTCAGGCAGAGCACGCACTTCACCACTCCCTGATCGGTGAAAATCAGACCCGGCTCGCCGTTCAGCAGTCCGCAGGAAGGCTTCCACTCCCGCAAATAGTGCATAACCCGCTTCGAGGTCAGCAGTGCAGTAACTCCCCGGCGGCCGGTCATCGGCCGGAGAATCGTATGCACCTCGCGGCCTCCGCCGTCGGCAACCAGTACCGGATGCTCGCCCAGCAGCTCCAGCATGCCGCCAACGTCATAGGAGGTGAACGCGGCAGTGAAGCGCACCAGCAGATTCTCGGTGACTGCTCCATATCTGAGCGAGGGTAACCGGGAAGCCGGCTCTGTCTGCAGGATACGCTTGGCCCGGCTGAAGATCTGCCGGCAGTTGCTGCCCGACTTGCCTACCATTCCGGCAATGGCTTCATAGTCGTATTCGAAGGCCTCCCGCAGTACGAATACCGCACGTTCCGTGGGAGACAGACGTTCCAGCAGCACCAGAAAAGCATACGACAGATTATCCTTGCGTTCTGCCGCCGCTTCCGGGCCGTCATATCCCTCGCTTACCGGCTCAGGCAGCCACTCCCCGATATAAGTCTCTCTGCGGCTGCGTGCCGAGTTCAGCATATTGAGGCAGCGGTTGGTCACGCCTTTGGCCACATAGGCTTTGATATTCTGAATGCCGCTCCGGTCCCGGTGCTGCAGCTCGGCGAACATATCCTGCACCGCATCCTCTGCATCGGCAATCACGCCAAGCATCCGGTAGGCAATGGAGAAGGCATAGCCTTTATAGCTCTGATACAGCTCCTCCATACCGGGATTCTCCGCTGCAGGTGTCTTGGCCTGAGCCGTTATTTTACCCCTGTCCACTTCATGCCTCCCCCCTTCCTTACGATTCCGGCTGCTTCATTAACCAAAGTTAGCCGAAGCAGCCCGGGAACATCCCGGTTGTAATGGCAATCCGGTTCCAGCTGTTGATTGTATTGATCGCCATAATCCAGTCTACCAGTTCCTCTTCGCTAAAGTGCGTAAGCATCTTATGGTACAGCTCCAGCGGAACGCCAGCTTCGCTGATCAGCGTGACCTGCTCGGCGAATTCCAGCAGCACACGTTCCTTCGCACTGAATAACGGCGCTTCGCGCCACACACTCAGCAGCAGAATATGATCAGCATAGTTGCCCAGCTTCATCAGATCCTTGCCGTGCATATCCAGACAGAACGCACAGCCGTTGATCTGGGAGACCCTTATTTTAACCAGCTCATACAACACCTTATCCTTGCTGCGGCTTCCTGCATGCTGCTCCAGCGCCATCATTGCCCGGAATGCCGGGCCGTTAACCTCACGATAATTCATTCTTAGACTCAAATTAGGTCGCCTCCATTATGGTTGTATTGCTCTTCATAACTGTAGACAAGATAGAGCCGGAGATTGTGACACAATAAAAGCAGGACAGCGAAATTCCGCAGCCCTGCCCGTTTATTCATGTTATGCGCTCAGGCTCTTGGCCCTGCGCGAGGAGAACAGCCGCCAACCGGTCAGGAGCGCCGATAACAGGCAGATCCCAGACGAAGCCAGGAAGACTGCATGCATCCCCGAGAGGAACAGCTCCGGACGTCCTTCTACCAGCCCGGTAACCCGGTAGCCGGCCTTGCTGCTCATTACATTGAACAGGATCGAGGTCGCTAAGGTAATTCCGACGACCATCCCCACATTACGGACCAGCGAATTCACGCTGCCTGCCGAGCCTAGCTGTGTTCGCGGCACCGTGGACATAATCAGCGAGTTGTTCGGTGAGCCGAACATCCCGCTGCCGATGCCGAGCATGGCGATCCAGACGCCGACCAGCATAACCGGACTGCCTTCATGCAGCCGGGCCAGCCCGAACTGGGCAACCACCATCACGATCAGCCCTGCGAAGGTGAGCAGCTCCGAACCGATTTTGTCCGACAATGCCCCGCTTAACGGAGCGACTATCACCATGCAGATCGGGTAGAGCATCAGCAGGAAGCCTGCATCAAAAGGGGACATGTTCAGCATATTCTGCGCATAAAACGGCGCGATGATATTGAAGCAGAAGTTCGAGACGAACACCAGAAAAGCACAGAATATGCTCAGTGAAAACAAGGGATTCCTAAACAGGGTAAGCTGAAGCAGCGGCTGGGCGCTGCGCTGCTCCACAATCAGGAAGACGATGAAGGTAATCACCGCAGCGGAGAGAGCGGCAATGATCCGGGTATCCCCGTATCCAAGCTGCTGGCCGAGCAGAAGTCCGGCGAACAGAGAAACAATGAAGACAGCAAACAGCAGGCTGCCGGGAACATCAATCCCTGACTTCACGCGTACCAGATCCTTCGGCAGTACCTTCCAGCCCAGTGCAATCGCCAGAATGCCAATCGGCACATTCACCCAGAAAATATACTCCCAGCCCATCGACGATACGATAATTCCGCCTAGGCTCGGCCCCGCTATACTGCCGAGGGACACGAAGGTTCCAATCAAGCCGAGAGCCTTGCCGCGTTCCGTAGACGGGAAAATATCCGTAACAATGCCCTGGCTGTTCGCCATAGTCATCGAAGCACCGACCGCCTGCACTACACGGGAAGCAATGAGCAGCGGCAGGCTGTGGCTTAATCCGCAGAGCAGAGAGCCAATGGTGAAGACGACCATGCCCAGCTTGAACATCCTGATTTTGCCGGCAATGTCACCCAGCTTCCCGAAGAACAGAATCACTGAACAGATCGCCATCAAATACCCGGTTGTCACCCATTCTACCTGGGCCACCGGCAGTGCCAGCTCCTTCACCAGCACCGGCAGCGCAATATTCACAATACTTCCGTCCAGTGTAGACATAAAAGTAAACAAGTTAAGAACGATCAGAATCAGCCAGCGCTTCTTCTGTATCCCGGCATCCTCCTGATAGGTCGCCTCTAAGCTGCTCATCCACTAACACCCTCTTGTATCAAATGTAATCTAGTTGCACACGCAACAAACTAATCCTTCACAGTGTACTGCAAATTAGTTGCGCACGCAACAAACTAATCCTTCACAGTGTACTGCAAATTAGTTGCGCACGCAACAAAATTACGGTAAGATCTGAGACAGGGCGGTATGCCTTAGGCAGGCTGCCGTTATAATCCTCAGCGAGGTGTCCATTGTGACTTCAAATAAAGAACCCATCGGGAAGCTGATCTCCCATCTTCACCGTCAGAACCAAAAAATACTGGCCAAGGAGCTGCTTCCCTACGGCATCGGCAGCGGAGGCCAGCATAGCTTCTTAAAGCTGGTGCTGAGTCATCCGGGGATCACCCAGGATCAGATGACCAGCCGGATTAAATGCGATAAAGCGACAACTACACGCTCCGTCAAGCTTTTGGAGGCCTCGGGATATATTGAGCGCCGGACAGATCCGACCGACCGACGCTCCTTCCTGTTGTATCCAACTCCCAAGGCGCTCGATTTCGCCCCCGCCTTCCAGGCGCTGCTGGATGACTTCAACCGCGAGCTGTCCATGGACCTCACCGAGAGTGAGCTGGATACGCTGATAGATCTGCTCCATAAGGTCACCCGTAACTCAGACCGGCTGAACGGGCAGGGCTGAGCGTATTCATTAAGTGGAGACAATCCAGCAGTCACTGCTGTCCCCCATGTTCAGCCGCGAATAAGGCGCCTTGAAGCTGGCCTTCTGCGCGGAATTCACTCGGCAGCTTGCCGACATGCTCCCGGAACAGCTTGCTGAAATAACGGTCATCCCCGAAGCCGGACCGGCAGGCAATTTCACACACCGGGACAGGGGTCTCCAGCAGCAGTGCTTTCGCCAGCTCCAGGCGCATGCGCCGCAGGCACTCCCCGAAAGTCTCACCGGCAAAGCGGGCGAAGCACCGGCTGAAATAGCCGCGGCTCATATGGATAGCAGCGGCAACATCGCCCTGATTGATTTTATCGCCGGCATGGCTCTTCATATAACGCACAGCGCTGATCAGGCAGAGCATCACCTCTTGACTCAGGCCCAGCTCAATCATCCGGCGCTGGACATACCCCGTGAACTGATGCAGCCAGACTTGCCAGTGCCGCCAGTGCCGATTGCACTCTGCCGCCAGCGCGAGCTGCTGTGCTTCCTCCGCCGTAAGCAGCAGCCGGCTCCAGCCCCGCAGCAGCTCTTGGCCAAAGTCCGCCACTGCCGCAGGGTCCGGCTGCTGCATCGCAACCCCGCTGAGGAACAGATCCCATTCTCTCCGCTCCAGCGTCCAGCGTAGATTCTGCGCCTGTACCAGCGCGGAAGGGACGCCCGTCTCCGGCCGTTGCCGCGCGGCCAGCGCCTGCAGTTCACCATAGTGCAGCCTCGGGAGCGCCTGGCCGCCCGCCGCATAGAACAGCGCCTGCCGGGCTGACTGTTCCAGCACCGCAGCAATTCTCTTCAGCGGCTGACCGCGCACCCCCTCCAGCAGCGCCGCTGTCCAGCTTGTCCCAAGCACCGCTCCCAGCTCTCCTCCGATCCGCGCTGCATCCATAGGATACGGCAGCGGAGACAGCCACATCCCCGGCACAGCATGCAGCGTGGAATTCCTCACCAGAGACAGCGCATACAGCTGCTCTTCCTTCAGTTCCGGCGCAAGCGGCACATATAGCAGTGCTTTGTCCTCAGCGATTATTTTTTGCTCTGCCTTTGAAGGGGTGCTCTTGTTTCCGTCCTCCCACCTGATCCGCTCCACCAGTCTGCGGATAATTTCATCGGCATTCTCCGGCTCCAGCAGCGTTTTGACAATGTAATCCACCGCTCCCAGCCGCAGCGCCTCCTGCACATCATCGAATTCATGGTGGCAGGTCAGCACCACGCAGCGTACCGCAGGATACCGCAGCCTCACCTCTCGGATCAGCTCGAACCCGGTCATCCCCGGCAGCGACAGATCCACGAACAGCAGATCCGTCTCCTGCTCGCGCAGCAGCTCCAGTGCCGCATGCCCGTCTCTGGCCTCTCCGGTAATCACCACCCCGAAGGACGGCCAATCCAGCAGTGAGATGAAACCCTTGCGCACCAGACGCTCATCGTCTACGACAACAGCCTTAATCATCGAAGTCCTCCTTGCTTTTGATAGGAATAATGATGGATACCGGGTTCCGTCTTTCTCACCGCTCTTCGTGAAAGCGTTTCAATATATAGATACAATACCATATTTTGTTTATTCTGAAAATAAAAAGGCATGCACTTCAGGCTTGAACTCGATGCTTGGTCGTCGCTGTGGTGAACCTCTGACTTCCGGCCGCTGTTGTCCCCAGATTTCATGATTTCTTACAACATAAAAAGAGCTGCTCACAGGCAGAATATCCGCCTTATAAACAACTCCGCTTCTGCTATTAGGTACTAGTAGAGCATCAGATCTAAAATGGTGGAGTCAGGGCTCCCCTCCGCTGGAGGCCTCGGTCTAACGGACGGAGGAACTTATATTCTGGAAAGAAGGCTTTCTGTTCGTAGCGTACCATTTAGAGATAAGTGTATTCTGTGCGACTACAAACAGTGACACGGAAGATTTTCCTCTTCTAACTGTAGTCTGTACAACTAAATCTGCCACGATGGGCGAAAATCCAAGTATAGAGACATTTTAATTGCACGAAATACACCTAAACAGAGATTCGGCGGTATATCCGACGAATTAGTTGTACAGATTGCAATTAAGCCCACCTCAGTTGCCGACTTTATTCTCACATTCAAGTAGCTGATTGTATTTCCTGCAATAGAAAACGAATAGCTGGCCGTAAAAGGAGAGTCTATTGTATTTCATACAGTAGACTGTTGGGTTTTGGGTGAAAAACGGCCTTTTTTTAACGTTCCATTGTACGGATTACAATTGATTCTATTTCGAAGCCTTTTTTACAGCATTCCATTGTACAAAATGCAGTTGCTATCGTTCCAGCACCTATAACATAACTGCGCTCTGATGCTGTACTAGTGCATACACTTTGTCCCAATGACTTCACTATTCTAATCCTTCAGGCCTCATCATGCCCAACCACAATTTAAAGACTGATGCTCTACTAGGGCAGGCCCCCCGCCCGACTTCCCTCCGCTGTCCTCCCTAAAAAGCCGCCCGATTAGCCTCCCGGCCCCTCACTCCCGGCTTGAACCGGAACAGTCCGCCCGCCTGCGGCCAGCGTTCCTGCTCTTCTGCACTCATGTATCCGCGTGCCGTAGTGATGTACAGTTCATCCAAATTCCCGCCGCCGAAGGCACAGGAGGTTACATAATGCGACGGAACCTCGATTTTCTCCAGCTGCTCGCCTGTATCGGGATTCCACCGCGAGATACAGCCTCCGCGCCAGTGGGCGACCCAGAGCATGCCTTCACAGTCGATCGTCATGCCATCCGGCCAGCCTTCGCCTTCCGCCAACCGGATGACTGTCCGGCGCCCGCTGACCGAGCCGTCTGCCAGCGAATAATCCATTATATCGATCCCCTTGGTCAACGTGTCAATATAATACATGACCCCCAAGCTGTCGTTCCAGGCCAAGCCGTTGGAGATGCCGATCCCAGTCAACACCTGCCGGACCTCACCGGCGGATTCCATTACATACAGGCTGCCCTCTCTTCCCGTAAACCTTCTGTTCATCGAGCCGAACCACAAGCGTCCACGGCTGTCGCATTTGGCATCATTCAGCCGGTTACCGGGAATTCCGGTCTCCACCGCTGCCAACAGCTCCACAGGCTGATGCTCCATATATCTGTAGATCCCGTCCTCCATCGTCAGAATCCAGCCGCCGCGCTCCGCCGGTACGGCTGCACTTACCTTTCGCTCAAAGGAATGAATATCATCCGTCCCCTTGCCAGGGTCATAGAGATGTAATTCATTGCTGTCAACATCCATCCAATACAATCTGCCCTTCCTGTGATCCCAATGGGGACCTTCTCCGAGTGCCGCCTTCGCAGCAACCACGCATTCCATCGTTCCGCTCAACATAAACCCTCCTCGAATAAATACTTTCTATGTACTACTGCCCCTCCAGCCTCCAACCTGACATACATCTGTCCGGTTCGCATGCTATGCTGAATGCAGCACAATCCTATGAACTGAGGTGACCTATATGAAATTCGAATGGAGAAAACAAGACAAAGCCCTATACCTCCCCCCTGCCGAACCGGGGCTGATTCAGGTACCCGCCTTCCCGTATTTCACCCTGCAGGGTGAAGGTAATCCCAACGGCAGCGCATTCGCAGAAGCAGTCGCTGTGCTGTATTCCTTATCCTACACAGTCAAAATGCTGCCGAAAAAAGGCCCCGCACCCGAAGGCTACTACGACTACACCGTCTTCCCGCTGGAAGGAGTATGGGATCTCAGCGAAGCCGGACGCCGCTTAGCCGCTCTTGATAAGAACGAGCTGGTATACACCATAATGATCCGGCAGCCGGATTTCCTGACCCCTCTGCTTGCTGCAGAAGTGCTGGAGCAGGTCAAGCGCAGCAAGCCGCACCCGCTGCTGGACAAGGCCGTCTTCGCCCGCATCGAAGACGGCCTGAGTGTACAAATGCTGCATATCGGCCCCTATGATGATGAACCGCACAGCTTCGCCAGAATGGAGCAATTCTGCTCTGCTCAGGGCCTGCTGCGGGAGTCTCACCTGCACCGCGAAATCTATATCTCGGATGCCCGGCGTGCCCGCCCGGAGAAGCTGCGAACCGTGCTGCGGTTCAAGGCCGCCCGGCAGGATTAACGCTACATTTTCACCGCATTCCTTACCGTTGAGCTCTTGTGCACCTCCAGCAACTCCCGGTACTCCACCGTCTCAATCTCGCAGCCGGGCCCGATCACAACGCTTCCGCCCCGGACGGTCTGCGCCTGCGTATGCTGAAGCTCGATCCGATCTCCTTCGATCAGCCGGGCCGCGAAGCTCATCTTCTTCCCGGGTCTAAGCAACGCGCCGGAACGGCTGCGCTTGATGGAGATGCTGCCGCCGCCGACCGTATCCGCCCTACAGGGGCCGAATAACGTCAGGTCGAGCCTCTCCGCATTTAATAGTCCGCTGACCTCCAGGACTCCGGTAATCTGCACCTGCTCTGCTTCACAATCGCCCGTAACTATGATCCCGCCGGTCAGCTTGATATCCTCAATCCGCAGCCCGCCGCCTGCCGTAAGCTCTCCTTGTCCGCGCAGGCTGGCTGCGTCTACCCGGCCCTTCACCTTGCACTCCCCGGTGATTTTGATATCCTGTACCCGAAGATTTCCTTCAACCGCTACCTCTCCGGTCTGCGCAAGCTTATGGCAGTCCACATCCCCGCTAAAGGTACATTCTCCCGTCACCTTTACATCCTTAAAAACTCCGCCGACAGAGCTTGACGTTCCGAGTATCTTCAGATCATGGCGTTCTACCGCTTCATTCACCGGTCTTCTCCTCCTTTCCCACCTGGGCACCGGGATGTACAGTCAGTCCCGTTCTATACTCCACCCGGCCAATCGAGCAGCCCTGTCCGATAATGACCGTACCGCCCCTCACTACATCTGCACTCGTGTATTCCAGATCTAGCGTATCTCCCTCGATGAGCTTGGCCCGCAGCCCGATTTTGAGCTTGGGGATCATTCCGCCGAGCAGTCTGCCCCAGGCCGCGTTACCTTTTTTGCGGATCACCAGGCTCTCCACGCCAATCTCCCCTGCCTCAGACTGACCCTGTAGCCCGAACTCCATCCGGCCCGCACTCAGCAGGCCCCCCACCGTGAATACCCCTTCACCGGTCAGCTCCTCCAGCTCACAATCGCCCTTCAGCTTCAGCATGCCGTCCATTACACAGCGCTCTCCCCGCAGACTGCCTTCTCCGTTCACTACTCCATTCAGCTTCATTTCACCAACCTGCAGATTGCCCTTCAGATTGAGAGTTCCGTTCATCTCCAGCTCATCGGCCGTGAGGTCACCCTTCTGCTTCATCACGCCGTCACAGCTATAGGTATGTGCGTGGAGCGCTCCGTTCATCTTACTGACACCGTTGATATTAACTTTGTTATATCTGCCTCCGGCAGCTGTGTTGACCCCATCCATCACCAGATCCGGCAGTTCATTCTTCTCCATGGTCCAGCCTCCTGTGGTTTACTGTTCCTTACTCTATAAGCCGTCTTCAGTCAAACGTCTATTCAGTAGTTCCGCCAGATCGGCAGAGCGAAGCCTGCTCACCAGCCGTACCCCCTCTTCGAAGGCCAGCCCCGCTCCCGGCAGTGCCATAATGAAGAAGCTAACCCCCATCTTCCGCAAAAAAAACAGCTCCCACCCCTTCTCCCCGTACCCCGGCGCATGACTCTCCAGCGTCTGATAGAGCCGGTCTGCTTCCTCCCAGCTGAGCTCCCCCTTACTGAGCAGCCAATCTGCCGCAAATACATTAAGAATCTGCTCGAAGCTCAGCGGTAAGCCCTCGGCCTCCGGTCTCCCGAACCGCTCCAGACTACCCGCCGAAACAATGTTACGTTCCTTTAGCTGGGATACAGTTAAGCTGATTCTGTACGAGGATGCCGGCTCTGACAGCTGATCCGCCAATTCATCCAGGGAGAGATCATCCTTTTTCTGTAAAATATGCTGCACCCGCCCCAAAATCCGCGCCCGCGGAAAAAAGGTCTCTTGTCCCGTAAAGGTAGATTTGCGGATGAACCATTCCTCAGGAATCAGCTGCTTCCGCTTCCAGCGGTACAACTGCCCGTAAGAGATTCCTGTCTCATCGAGCAGCTCCTTTTTGGAGATTAAATCCTCTTCCATATCACCACTCCTTGCGCTCATCGTAACATAACACTGTTACGTTGTAAACTGACAAGCTGCCTAAATCGCTCCCCTCCCGTGCAACAGCGCCTCCTCCTATCCACTCCTTCATAAAAAACAGAGCAGACCCTAGCCCTTACCGGCTTTGGATCTGCCCGCTATACTTCATTCTATGAACGCACAACGCCCTTCTGCCGGGCTTCACGCAGCCATTTCGGGTACTCGTTGAACAGCCGGTCATACAGGTCCTCATCGCTGACCTCGTCCAGATCATCCAGCGCGAAGAAATCGGCATTATCCACATAACGGCCCCGCAGATCGTCAAGCTCACGGAGTACGCCATAATCCGCATTGCCCAGTCCCACAAACTGCCAGAAGATATTATGCTTCGAGCTCTGGATCAGCAGCTTCGATATTTTGGGCGTCTCATAGATGCCCCCGTCGCTGAAGAAGACCACATATACCGGCAGGTCGCCCGGCTCCTCCTTCGTATATTTCTTGATCAGATCCGCCATAACCACCGGCTCATTGTTCCCGATGCCCAGTCCCCCGAACATCTTCGGTCCCGGATAGGTCCGCTTCACATAATCCTCATATCCGTGTTCATTCACGCTTGGCATTCTCTTACTCTTAGTGGCGAAGAACCAGACATCCAGCATTCCGTCATCATCCATCTTGGCAGCCACAGCCAGCACCCGTTCAAAAGCCCGCTGCACGACTCCCTTCGCATATAATTGCGCCATGGAGCCAGATGCATCGAACACCACGGCCACCCTTGCCTTCTCCTGGTCAAGATTCTTCTTGCGCAGTGAAATTCCGACCTGCTGCTTCAGGAGATCAATCTTCGTCAAATTCAGGGCAGGCCGGGGAGCCTCCTCCTGGACTGCTTCCTTAGGAGGTCCGCTGTATGCAGCCGCTGCTTCCGTATGGCCTGACACCGGTTGAGCCTCTGCTCCGCTGCCGTGCTCCGGCGCTTCGTCTTCCACCTCGACCCCGTGCGCTTCCGCCAGCGGCTTAAGTCCGCCATGAAAGCCCCGTCCAACCGCGCGAAGCTTGAAGCCCCCGCCATGGCGGTACAGCTCTGCCAGCACGAGCGAGGTCTCGGCGTTACCGTCCATAATTTCATATACCAGCTCCGTACCCTTCCCCGCCGCGCTGATTCTGCAGCCTCTGACATCGGCGAAGGTTCCGGGACCGTCCAGCGTAGCCGCGAAGACGCATTTATCAATGCCCGAGGCGCTAAGCGCACGCAGATCAATGGCGAATTCCCCGCTGTATTTATCGATAGGATTGAATACGACCGTGTGCTTAGGATCAGCTGGCTGATTATAAAAGATAAAGAAATCATCGGACGGAACCTTCCCGTTCCCGCCCACCATGAAGCAGCTGATATCCAGAATCGCCGGAGAACTGCTGCAGGATATCTTCACGGTTGCCTGGGTGGAAGCCTCGTCCAGCTTCGCATTGGAGCCGCTTACCAGCTTGATTATATTAGGATTCATGAATGCACTCTCCTACTCTCATATGTAATACCAGGATGTACCAGATTCCGCTTCCGCAAAAAGGAGCAGACCATTCCCTGCTAAGGATATGTCTGCTCCTGGTTGATCAAAGATTATGACTCTCCATATACAGCCGTTATCTCAGGCTGTCTGCGGAGTTCTCTGCATATAGAGATGCGATGGCTACAGCCAGAAAAGTCTTATTCTTCAGACTTCTCAGCTTCGGCTGCTTCCTCAGCTGGTGCGGCAGCAGCTTCATCAGCCGGCTCCTCCATCACGAGCGGAGGCGAGATCCGCACGATCAGCGTATCTTCAGGGGTAAGGATCTCCCAGCCTTCATGCTTAGGCAGATCGGACACCAGCAATTGATCACCGATATCGAGGCCGCTGATATCTACTTCGAGGTTTGCTTCCAGCTTGTCCGGCAAGGTCCGGATATCCAGCTCATACAGCTCCACCTGCTGCACGCCGCCGCTCTTGACGCCGATAGGATCACCTGTGAAGTGGAAGGCTACCTTGGTATCCAGATCAGCCTTCATGTCAATCTGCTGCAAGTCTACATGAAGCAGCGTACGGGATAACGGCTGGCGCTGCACTTCCTGAATAACCGCATTCTTCGAGCCGGAGCCCGGGAATTCCACCTTCAGGATGGCACGCGGATTTTTGCCGAGAATATCATTAAGTGTTTTGGCATCTGCTGAGAAGGACTGGGTATCTGAACCTGCACCGTAAACTACAACCGGTACAAAACCTTTGCTGCGCTGGGATGAATTCGATCCGGATCTTTCAGTCAAGCGTACTGTGGTATTCATGATATTTCCTCCTAATAGTTTTTTGAGCGCTACGCCCTTCGTTAAGAAAGCCGGGCAAGTTGCCGGGGGCGGCGTACGCCAAGTAGTGTCAGCATAGCTGCATTAAAAAACAAGACCAATTAGCTCTTATGTCTAATCAGTCTCTTATTAACCATATTTGCCCGCTATGGAATCAGTATAGCACCGGGAAAAGAACAAGTCAAAATAGGGTAAAATTCAAATCCAATCCATATTTATAAATGATTACGCTAAATGACAGGCCACCAAATGCCCCGCGCCAGCGTCACGCAACAGCGGAATCTCAGCTCTGCAGACCTCCAAGGCGAATGGGCAGCGCGTATGAAATTTACAACCGGACGGCGGATTCGCCGGGCTTGGAATATCCCCTGTCAGCACGATGCGTTCCCGCTTCAGCCGGGGAACCGGCACCGGAACAGCGGACAAGAGCGCCTTCGTATAAGGGTGCAGCGGATGCAGGAACAACTCATCCCTTGTGGCAGTCTCCACAATTGATCCTAGGTACATTACACCTATCGAGGTGCATAAATGCTCCACTACGCTAAGATCATGGGAGATGAATAAATACGCCAGCCCTTTGCTCTGCTGCAGTCTGCTGAACAAGTTAATAATCTGCGCCTGGATCGACACATCCAAGGCCGACACCGGCTCATCTGCGACAATCAGGTCCGGATTCAGGATCAGCGCCCGGGCAATCCCGATCCGCTGGCGCTGGCCGCCGGAGAATTCATGCGGAAAGCGGTCGATATGATACGAGGATAGCCCGCAGGCCTCCAGCGCCTCCAGCACCAGGCTTCTGACCTCTGCCTTCGTACATAACCCATGGTCCAGCAGCGCTTCGCCTATGGCGTCGCCGATCCTGATCCGGGGATTAAGGGCACTGTACGGGTCCTGGAAAATAAGCTGCATCTGCGGCCGGATCAGCCGCATCTCCGCAGCAGACAGGCTGTGAATGTCAGTGCCCTTGAACCGGACCTCTCCGTCGGTTTTGTCCGTCAAGCGCAGAATGGTCCGCCCTACGGTGCTCTTGCCGCTGCCGGATTCCCCGACAAGGCCGAAGGTCTCGCCCGGACGGAGTGTGATGCTGACATCGTCTACAGCCTTAACATGTCCCGCCGTGCGGCCAAGCAGGCCTTGCTTCACCGGAAAATACTTCTTCAGATGCTTCACTTCCAGCAGCGCTTCAGACATATAATTCCGCCTCCTCATACAGCCAGCAGGAGACCTTCTGCCCGTTCCCGGTCTCCTTCAGCAGCGGCTGCCGGGTACGGCAGACCGGCATACAATGCCCGCACCGGTCATGAAAATAACAGGAGGGTGCAAGCTCAAGCGGACTTGGTACCTGCCCGGGAATGGAATAGAGCTCTTCCAGACGCTGGCCCATCACAGGCTTCGACTTCAGCAGCCCCCGTGTATATGGATGCTGCGGGTTCTGGAACAGCTCCACCACCCCGCCCTCTTCAACAATCTGCCCGGAGTACATCACGATGACATAATCCGCCATCTCGGCCACAACCCCTAAGTCATGCGTAATCAGCAGGATCGACATCCCGGAATCTTCCTTAAGGCCGCGCAGCAAGTCCAGAATCTGCGCCTGAATCGTCACATCCAGAGCTGTGGTTGGCTCATCGGCAATCAGCAGCTTGGGGCTGCAGGAGACCGCTATGGCAATCATAATCCGCTGAAGCATGCCGCCGCTCAGCTCATGGGGGTAGCTGCCCATAATCTGTTCCGGACGGGATATCCCGACCTGGGTGATCAGTTCAATTGCACGGCTCCGTGCTTGCTTCTTGTTCATCTTGAGATGTACAGACAGCGGCTCCATAATCTGCTCGCCAATCTTCATGACCGGATTAAGCGAGGACATCGGCTCCTGAAAGATCATCGCAATCTCATGGCCGCGGATGCTGCGCAGAGAATTTTTGTCCAGCCGCAGCAGATCCTCTCCCTGGAAACCGATACGGCCCCCGGTAACTCTGCCGCCAGGCTCCTCCACCAGCCCCATAACCGACATGGCCGTGACACTTTTCCCGCAGCCGGATTCGCCGACAATGCAGACCGTTTCACCTCTCCCGATCTTGAAGCTGACGTTATCCACCGCCCTTACGGTGCCTTCTTCCGTGAAGAATTCGGTGCTTAGACCGTCTATATTCATTACAGGCTCCATTGATATGGCCACCTACCTCTTCTGTTTAGGATCAA